>NZ_JBYMDW010000001.1:7500-4807500 GCF_057766385.1 Mesorhizobium sp. P160927 | reverse complement strand
CCGTTATGGACTCTTCGGCGAGCGGCTTGAGCAGCGCCTGCTGGCGCGAGGCGAACACCGAGGCCAGCCCGATGCCATAGGCCGAAAGCAGGCCGGAGAAGGGATGGATCAGCACGGCCTCCATGCCAAGCGCGTCCGCGACCAGGCACGCGTGCTGTCCGCCGGCGCCGCCGAAGCAGTTCAGGAGATATTCGGTGATGTCGTAACCGCGCTGCACGGAAATCTTCTTGATCGCATTGGCCATGTTCTCGACCGCGATGGTGACGAAGCCCTCGGCGACCGATTCGGGCGGCCGGCCATCGCCGATCTCGGCGGCAAGTGCCGCGAATTTCGCACGCACGGTTTCCGCGTCGAGCGGTGCGTCCTGGCGGGAACCGAAGATCGACGGGAAGAAGTCGGGCTGCAGCTTGCCGAGCATCACGTTGGCATCGGTCACCGCCAGCGGGCCGCCTCGCCGGTAGGCGGCGGGGCCGGGATTGGCGCCCGCGGAGTCCGGTCCGACGCGGAAACGGCCGGCCTCGTAGTGCAGGATCGAGCCGCCGCCGGCGGCGACCGTGTGGATGCGCATCATCGGCGCGCGGACGCGCACACCAGCCACTTCGGTGTCGAAGGCCCGTTCATACTCGCCGTCATAGTGGGCGACGTCGGTGGACGTGCCGCCCATGTCGAAGCCGATGACCTTGTCGAAACCGGCGAGCTTCGCCGTCTCGACCATGCCGACCACGCCGCCGGCCGGGCCCGACAGCAGTGCGTCCTTGCCCTGGAACATGTCGGCGGCGGTGAGCCCGCCAGAAGACATCATGAACATCAGGCGGGGGAATCCGTTGTTTTCTCCCGCCGCACCCAGCTCTCCCGCCACCCTTTGCACATAGCGGGAGAGGATTGGTGACAGATAGGCGTCGACCACCGCGGTGTCGCCGCGGCCGACCAGCTTGGTCAACGGCGAGACCTCGTGGCTGACCGAGACCTGGCCGAAACCAAGCTTGCGGCAGACCTTGGCCACCGCCTTCTCGTGATCGGGGTATTTCCAGGCATGCATGAAGACGATCGCCACCGCGTCGATGCCATCCGCTTTCGCTTGTTCCATGGCCGGCCGGCAGGCTGATATGTCGAGCAGCCGTTCGACGCAGCCGTCGGCGAGCACGCGCTCGTCGACCTCGATGACGCGCTCATAAAGCTGTTCGGGAAGGATGATCTCCTTGGCGAAAATGTCCGGTCGCGCCTGGTACGCAATCCCTAGCGCATCGCGAAACCCCTTGGTGATGAGCAACAACACGCGGTCGCCCTTGCGCTCCAGGAGGGCGTTGGTCGCCACCGTCGTGCCCATCTTGATGTCGCCGATCAGGCTGGACGGGATCGCGGCGGCCGCTTCAAGGTCGAGCAGGTCGCGGATGCCCTGAATGGCCGCATCGGCATACGCTTCAGGATTCTCCGATAGCAACTTGCGCGGATGCAGCCCGCCTTGCGGGTCGCGGCCGATAATATCGGTGAAGGTGCCGCCGCGATCGATCCAGAAATCCCATTTCGCGGTCATGCGGCTGTCTCCGGTATTTCGTTTCCGGAGTCGTTGTTAAAGCGCCGAAGCGCCGGCAGCAATGTCGCCTGCATGCCATTGATGTTACAGGCGGAAACGGAACGTTATGAAACCCGTGGCCGTCCAGAGCATTTCTCCTTCGACCGTTCACCGCAACGTGAACGTGTGTTGAAGGAGAGACGTAATGAAAAAGCTCATTCTTGCTTCGGTGTCCGCCCTTGCCCTGCTGGGTGTCGCGGCCTGCAGCGACAGCGGCAAAGGCACTGACAACACCACAACGCAGAGCACCAATCCGCCGGTTGCCGAGCAGCCGATGAAGCCTGCGGCCCCGGCCGATAATTCGACCAAGCCTGCCGAGCCGGCTCCGGCAACGCCCGCTCCTGCGCCCGCGCAGTAGTTTGTAAGCAGTAAGTGTCTTGGGAGGAAGGCCGGCTTCATGCCGGCCTTTTCTCGTGGAGACCGCGCTCGGGACCGTCGATCGTCTCTGGTCAGGGGCCCGAAAAAGAGAGGCCGTTAATGGCTTGATAGCGGGGACCGGTTGGCTCTATGAAGCTGGCCATGTCGATTTGGGATCGCCTCGGCGACTTCATCACGCGGGTTTCGTCGTCAACCACATCAGGCGTCGCCGACGTGGTCGAAGCTGTGCGCACGGTTTTCTCCGGCGATGCAGACCTGCGCCGCCGCATTGCCTTCTCTGTGGCGATGATCGCGCTGTCGGCCAAGATGGCCAAGGCAGATGGCATCGTCACCCAGGATGAGGTGCGCGCCTTCCAGGAAATCTTCGAAGTGCCGCCGAAGGAGACGCGCAACGTCGCGCGGCTGTTCGATCTGGCCCAGCGGGACGTCGCCGGTTTCGAAACCTATGCCGAGCGCATGGCGCAGCTCTGCGGCTCCGGGCACTCCAATTGCGTGATGCTGGAAGACATACTCGACGGCCTGTTCCACATCGCCAAGGCCGATGGGCTGGTGCATGAGCGCGAAGGCATCTTCCTGCACCGTATCGCCGAGATCTTCCGTATCGACGAGACGCACTACGAATCGATCATGGCGCGGCACGTCAATCTTGGTGCCGGCGACCCCTATCTCGTCCTCGGCATCGAGCGGGGCAAGCCGTTCGAGGAGGTCAGGAAACGCTATCGCAAGCTGGTGTCGGACAACCACCCGGATAGGCTGATCGCGCGCGGGCTGCCGCAGGAATTCATCAAGATCGCGACGACCAGGGTCGCGGCGATCAACGCCGCCTACGAGATGATCGAGCGGGGCCTGCGGCACGCATGAGCGGCTTCCTGCCCGATGAGCCGAACGCCGAGGTCAGGGTATCGCCGAATTTCGGGCCAAGGCGCGATGCGCAGAAGCCCGACATGATTGTGCTGCACTACACGGGCATGGCAACCGGGGCTGGGGCCGAAGCCTGGCTGTGCGACCCGGCGAGTGAAGTCTCGTCGCATTATCTCGTCCACGAGAATGGTCACATCGTGCAGATGGTCCGGGAAAGCGATCGCGCGTGGCACGCCGGCCAGAGTTCCTGGTTCGGACGCACCGACATCAATTCCTGCTCGGTCGGCATCGAAATCGTCAATCCCGGCCATTCACTCGGCTATCCCGGCTTTCCGAAACGTCAGATCGCGGTGGTCATCGAGCTGTGCAAGGGGATTGCCGCGCGGCACGCGATCGCCGCCGAGCGGGTGCTGGCGCACTCCGACGTGGCGCCGGGGCGCAAGATCGATCCCGGCGAGAAGTTCCCCTGGGCGGCACTGTTCGAGGCTGGCGTCGGCCATCTGGTGCCGGCCGCTCCCGTCAGGCGCGGAGCCGCGCTGAAGCCCGGTGACCGCGGTGCCGATGTGGAGACGCTGCAGTCGATGCTGTCGCTTTATGGCTATGGCGTCGAGATATCGGGCGTTTTCGACGAGCGGACACGAATTGTCGTCGAGGCCTTTCAACGGCATTTTCGACCGCGCCGGATCGATGGAATCGCCGACGGCTCGACGATGCGCACGCTGCAGAAACTGCTTGCTTCCGTGAGGAATTGACCTCAGGTCAAGAGCCGGTCCAAGTAATCCTTCCCGGTCATAAAGTTACAAACTGTCACTGAAAGTGACTTGCCTCGCCTTCATTGACGCCAAATCGGGCTTCAAAGGGCGTTTCGTACAGTTTGTCGGACATCCATCCCCCGGGTGTTCCGATATTGATCAAGCGATGCCACGCGAACATCTTCGCGTGGCCCCAACAGAACAGGATCACATGCAGAAATTGACCGGTTTAACGGCAGCTCTTGCTGCCGGGGTAATGAGTTTTGCCTTCAGTGCGGCAGACGCCGCGCCGTTAAGTCCACGGGCCGACCAGGGTCTCGTCGCGGCATCCGCCAAAGGCAAGGCCATTTCGGCCAAAAGCAGCAAGAGTGCGAAGGCGACGACGAAGCAGGCTTCCGCGAAAGTGGAAAAGGCAAGCTGGGCCAAGGCAAGTGGGACCAAGGCAAGTGGGACCAAGGCTAGTTGGACCAAAGCAGGGAAATCCTCCGTCCAGAGGCAGGCAAAGCGCGGCCGCAAAACCGTGGACATGACGACGACGGCATCGATCGGTCTCGGCAACGTCGCTGCGGCGACCGAGGCGGTGACGAGCGGCGGCCAGTATTCCGCGATTGTCGGCCGATACGCGGCGACCTACGGGGTTCCGGCGTCGCTGGCCCAGGCCGTGATCAAGATCGAGAGCAACTACCGGCCGAACATGGTCGGCGGCGCCGGCGAGATCGGACTGATGCAGATCAAGCCGGCAACCGCGCGCATGATGGGTTACAGCGGGTCGGCCAAGGGCCTGTTCGATCCCGACACCAACATCAAATACGGCATGAAGTATCTCGCCATGGCGCGCGACCTCGGCGGCGGCACGACCTGCGGCACCATCCTGAAATACAATGCCGGCCATGGCGCCACCCGCATGAACCCGGTTTCGGCGGCCTATTGCAGTAAGGTCAAGGTTCAGTTGGCGGCTGTCGGGGCACCGGCTTGATAAGAACCGACCACGGCTGGCTTTTTCGGTTGCGTTTTGCGGTGTTAACCCCTTTATACGCCCTGCCAGCTGGCCGGGCGGCCGCACCCGCAAACGCCGAAAGGCCGCGGGTGAGGAAAGTCCGGGCTCCATGGAAACACGGTGCCGGTTAATGGCCGGCGGGGGCGACCCCAGGGAAAGTGCCACAGAAAGCAAACCGCCACGACTTTGTCGGGGTAAGGGTGAAAGGGTGGGGTAAGAGCCCACCGCGCGACTGGCAACAGGAGCGGCACGGTAAACCCCACCGGGAGCAAGACCGAATAGGGGCGGTGCGAGGGGAAACCCTCGAGGGCTGTTTCCGGCCCACCGTCCGGGTAGGTTGCGTGAGGCGCATGGCAACATGCGCCCAAGATGAATGGCCGCCACGTTCTCGCGTCGCAAGGGGCGAGGGCCATACAAAACCCGGCTTACAGGCCAGCTGGCAGTTTCTCTCCACGACATCTGGGATTAAGCCTTTGGGACCGGAAGGTTGCGCCATAGCGCCCGGCATACGCCATCTGATTGTCGGCGAATATCTCACCTTGGATCGGGCCCGCGGTGATGTGATCGAATACTTCGCGTGCTGCACGGCCATCGCAACATCGAAGCCGACGACCTCGGGTCGTGATCAGCCCGTTCAGTCGCTGATCCTGTCCAGCGAGGCCTCGATCGCCTTCCAGAGTTCTTCCACCGGCTCACAACCGACCGACAGGCGAACGAAGCCAGCCGGAACCGCGTCACCTCGCTTCAAGCGCCGTTCGGCCGAGCTGTGGACGCCGCCGAAGGAGGTTGCGGCCTGCATCAGGTCGCAATTGTTGATGAAGTCCTCGGCTTTCTGCTCCGAAGCAAGTTCGAAGGAGATGAGGAAGCCGAAGCGCTCCATCTGGGCGCGGGCAAGATTGTGCGAGGGATCGCCTTCCAGGCCGGGATAGCGCAAGCCGTTGATCGCCCGATGGCCTTGCAGGCGCCGCGCGATCACTTCCGCCGACGAACACATGCGGTCGAAGCGCACATCCAATGTTTCCAGGCCGCGATGCACCAGCCAGGCTTCGAACGGCCCGGGGATGCTGCCCGAGACCTCGCGCCAGCCGGTCACGGCTGCGATGATATCCGCATTGCGGCTGGCAACATGTCCGAACAGCACGTCGGAATGGCCATTGGGTGCCTTGGTGTCGGCGGCGACAACGATATCGGCACCGTGATCGAGAGGACGCTGGCCGAACGGCGTCATCGTCGTGTTGTCGACCACCAGCAGCGCGCCGGCCTTGTGGACGGCATCGGCGACAGCGGCGATATCGCAGATGTCCAGCCCCGGATTGGCCGGCGTTTCGACGAAGGCGAGGCGGTAGCCCGCAAAACCGCCGTCGAGGAAAGTCGATGTCGGCCGCACATCGTAGGAGACGCCGAGCGGTTTCAGGAAGCGATCAGCCAGCGCCCTGGTGGTGTGATAGCCGTCCGAAGGCAGCAGGACATGGTCGCCAGCCTTGAGCACGGCAAAGAATGCCGCCGAGATCGCTGCCATTCCCGAGGGAAAACCGACGCAGGGCGCGTCTTCCAAATGGGACAACATGTGTTCGACGGCATCCCATGTCGGGTTGCTGAAACGGCCGTACTGATTGAAGCCGGTGGCATCGCCCGGTGCATGAAAGATGGCGGCCATGGTCAGTGGCAGGGGAATGGAATCGCCCATGGCAAACCCGCTGCGACGCAAATGGGGAAGGGCCGCGGCGCGCGATCTGGCAGTTTCAGACATCGAGTTTCAAATCCCTTGGCGATCGGTGAGATGGGGGAGACGCTATGCCCGGCCGCGGCTCGCGGCAAGGCATCTCCAGTTGGACCAGCGAGGCTCTAAACGGTTCGTTAGGCTTAATAGACCATAAAGACGAAACGTGCCGTCATAGCCTTTCTCACGGGCGTGATGCGCATGGTTGCGAAGCCCTATTCCCGTTGACGCCCATAGTGCCCCATGGTATCCCATTTCGACATCAAAGCCTTCGTTCCGCGTCAGGGTAAAGCGTACGCCAATCGGGCAGCCGCGGCGGCTGCGCGTTTGCGGATTTTCGCCCGTGTGGACGGGGTTGGTGCGGGGCAGACGCAGCGCTGCGGTGGCGCGTACGACACGATGAAGAGGGGTGCGGCTGCGCAGGCGGCCGCAACGTGTGATGGACCGGTTTCTGTCGAACACGGTGAGCAGGATCGATGTGAAGGGGCGGGTGTCCGTGCCGGCGCATTTCCGTGCCGTGGTGCAGAAGCGCGGCTATTCGGAACTTTACGCGTTGCGTTGCCTGGACCTGCCTGCGATGGATGTCGGCGGGCTCGATCTGCTCGACCGCTACGAGCAACGCATCGCGCAGGAAGACCCGTTCCTGCGGACCGCGGACGACATGTCGTTCTTCTGCCATGGCGACGGAGCGTTCCTGAAACTCGACCAGGACGGCCGCATCACCATGACCGATTTCATTCGCGAACATACCGGCATCTCCGCGGAGGTGGCCTTTGTCGGGCGCGGCAATTTCTTTCAGATCTGGGAGCCGGGACGGCTAGCGACCTATGGGGCGCAGGCGCGTGCCAGGCTTTTGCAGCTTCGGCAGGGGACGAAGGCTCACGAGGCCAAGGCTGGGGAGCGACCGGAATGACGGTGGACCACGGCGATGATGTCAACGCCGTTGGCGGATCGGTCCGCCACATTCCGGTCCTGCTTGGCGAAGTGCTGGAAGCGCTGGCGCCGGCGGAGGGCGACATCGTCATCGACGGCACGTTCGGCGCCGGCGGCTACACCAAGGCCATCCTGGCGACGGGCGCGTCCGTGATTGCCATCGACCGCGATCCAGATGCGATCGCGGCCGGGCGCGACCTCGAGGCGCAATCCGGCGGCCGGCTGAAGCTGGTGCAGGCGCCGTTCTCGACGCTCGACGACAAGGTAGAAAGCGCCGATGGCGTCGTGCTCGACATCGGCGTTTCCTCCATGCAACTCGACCAGGCCGAGCGTGGCTTTTCCTTCCGCAGCGACGGACCGCTCGACATGCGCATGGCGCAGGCGGGCCTGAGTGCTGCCGATGTCGTCAACAGTTTCAAGCCGGGCGACCTTGCCCGCATCTTCGGCTTCCTCGGCGAAGAGCGTCACGCCGGCCGCATCGCCCGCATGATCGAGGCGCGCCGGGAAAAACGGCCATTCGAGCGCACGCTGGAACTCGCTGATGCGATCGAAACCCATATCGGACGCGCGCCGAAGGACAAGATTCATCCGGCGACCCGCGTCTTCCAGGCGCTACGCATCTTCGTCAATGACGAGCTCGGCGAACTGGCCAGGGCGCTGTTCGCGGCCGAACGCGTGCTGAAGCCTGGTGGACGGCTCGCCGTGGTGACGTTCCATTCACTGGAAGACCGTATCGTCAAGCGCTTCATCGCCGACCGCGCCGAGGCCATGACCGGCTCGCGCCACATGCCGGAGGCGCAGGCGCGCACCGCGACATTCCGCAAGGCTGGTGGCGGGGTGACCGCAGGCGACGCCGAGGTTGCGGCCAACCCACGCGCCCGCTCGGCCAGGCTGCGTGCCGCGATCCGCACCGAGGCTCCGGCGCGGGGCGACGATTTTTCGATTTTCGGCCTTCCAAAGCTTCCCGGCATCGACCGGCCGGGGGAGAGGTAAGCACGTGTTTCGTACCAGCGACATAGTCCTGATCGCCGTCATGGTTTCGGCGGCCGCCCTGACCTACAAGGCCAAGCGCGAGGCCGAGGACCAGTTGGCGGCCGTGCAGAAGATCCACGCTGAGATACGTTACGAGGAGGACACGATCGACCTGCTCAAAGCCGACTGGAGCCTGCTCACCCAGCCGTCGCGCCTGCAGAAGCTGGCCGAACTCTATAAAGCGCAGCTCGCGCTGGAGCCGGTCAGTGCCCGCCAGATCGTGGGCCTGGGCGACCTGCCGGCCAAGGCCCTCGATATCCAGGACATCCTGAACGGGCGCCAGGGCGCCATGGCCGACAATTCCGACAAGGCGCCTTCAGGCGACAAGGATCCCGTCGTGACCGGAGATATTGCCCAATGATCGGCAAACTGCTGAAGCGCTTCGCGTCGGTAAGCCGCGCCAGGACGGGCGAGGAAAGATCGATCGTGGTCGAAGGCGCCCGCAAGGCGACTGGCGGCAAGGGCAAGGCGCGCATCGTGATGACGATGGCGGTGTTCTTCGGCATCTTCTCGACCATATCGGGGCGGCTGGTCTATCTCGGTTTCCAGACACCCGACCTGTCGGGCGGCCCGCAGAGCCGGGTGACCGCCTCGCGGCCTGACATTGTCGACCGCAACGGCGAAGTGCTGGCCACCGACATCAAGACGGCGTCGCTGTTCGCCGAGCCGCGCCGCATCGTCGATGCCGACGAGGCGATCGAGAAGCTGTCGACGGTGCTGCCCGAAATCGACTACGAGCAGACCTATCACAAGCTGAAGAGCGGCGCCGGCTTCGTCTGGCTGCAGCGGCAGCTGACGCCCAAGCAGCAGGCCGACATCATGCAGCTCGGCATTCCCGGTTTTGGCTTCCGCACCGAAAAGCGCCGTTTCTATCCAAGCGGCGAAACCTCGTCCTACGTTGTCGGCCTGACCAACATCGACAACCAGGGCATCTCCGGCATGGAGAAATATATCGATGAGCAGGGCCTGAGCGACCTGCAGGCGTCGGGCCTGGCGGTGGCGAAGGATCTCAGGCCGGTGAAGCTTTCGATCGACCTGCGCATCCAGCATGTGGTGCGCGACGAGATCGCCGCCGGCCTGGAACGCTATCGCGCCATGGGCGCGGGCGCTGTCGTGCTCAACGTCAAGACCGGCGAAGTGGTGGCCATGGCCTCGGTGCCGGATTTCGATCCGAACAACCCCTACAATGCGCAGGACAAGGACCGGCTCAACCGGATGTCGGCTGGGCTCTATGAAATGGGCTCGACATTCAAGAGCTTCACCTCGGCCATGGCGCTCGATTCCGGCAAGGCGACGATGTCGAGCCGCTTCGACGCTTCGCATCCAATCCGCGTCGGCCACCAGGCCATCCACGATTTCCACGGCAAGAACCGTGTGCTGTCGTTGCCGGAGGTGTTCCTCTATTCGTCCAACATCGGATCGGCCAGGGAAGCAGAGCTGGTCGGCATCGAGGCGCACCGCGAATTCCTGCATCGCCTCGGCATCCTGGAGAAGATGCAGACCGAACTGCCTGAAGTCGCCCGCCCGACCGAACCGAAAGTCTGGAAGCAGGTCAATTCGTTCACCATCGCCTTTGGCCATGGCGTGTCGACGACGCCGCTGCAAGCGGCTGTCGGCTGCGCGGCGCTGGTCAATGGCGGCTTCCTTATGCAGCCGACATTCCTGGTCCGCAGCCAAGAGGACGCGATGGCGGCGGCCAAGAAAGTGGTTGCCGAAAAGACTGTCGAGGGCATGCGCTACCTCTATTCGCTCAACGCCGAGAAGGGTTCGGCCAGAAACGCCCGCGTTCCCGGCTACCGCGTCGGCGGCAAGACCGGCACGGCCGAGAAGGTCATCAACGGCCGTTACTCGAAGGAGTTGAATTTCAACACCTTTGTCGCCGCCTTTCCGATGGACGATCCGCAATATCTGGTGTTCACGATCGCCGACGCCCCGCATCCGGAAAAGCCTGGGATGACCGACGTCGCCGCCAACAATGCCGGGGTTATGGCCGGCAATATTATCAGGCGTTCAGCGGCCATGCTTGGCGTGAAGCCAGATTTCAGCCATGAAAATGGTGCAACGCTGGTTTCCTATCAGTGATTCTTAGGGCGCGCCGGCAACTGCGCGCTATTTTGTTGCGGTGAACGGGACTCGATGAAGCTCAAAGATCTAGCCGGTATCCTGCCAGTCGAAGGAACAGCTTCCGCCGATCTGGAGGTTACCGGCATCTCGTCCGATTCCCGCCAGGTAAAACCGGGCGTCGTCTTTTTCGCGCTTGCCGGGACCAAGGCCGATGGCGCGAGCTACGCCGCCGACGCGGCCCGGCGTGGCGCCGCCATGATCGTGGTCGGCAAAGGCAGCGCCCTTGCCGATTTGCCGGTTCCGGTGCTGGCGGTCGATGATCCGCGCCTAGCGCTGGCGTTGAGTGCCGCCCGCTACTTCGGCAAACAGCCGCAAACCATGGTCGCGGTTACCGGCACCAGCGGCAAAACCTCGGTCGCCGCCTTCACCAGGCAGATTTGGGAACAGGCGGGATACGCCGCCGCCTCGATCGGGACCACTGGCGTGGTCGCGCCCGGCCGCAACGAATATGGTTCGCTGACGACACCCGATCCGGTCGCCCTGCACCGGTTGCTCAGGGAATTGGCCGATGCCGGCGTTACCCACGCCTCCATGGAGGCCTCCAGCCACGGGCTCGACCAGCGCCGCCTCGATGGGGTGAAGCTCTCGGCCGGGGGCTTCACCAATCTCGGCCGCGACCACATGGATTACCATCCGACGATCGAGGATTATCATCGCGCCAAATTGCGCCTGTTCGATACGCTGCTGCCGAAGGGCGCCCCCGCCATCGTCTTCGCCGACGATCCGTGGTCCGAACCGACGATAAAGGCAGCGCGGGCCGCCGGGCTCGACGTGCTGACGGTCGGCCGCCATGGCGATTTCCTAAGGCTGAAGCGGGTCGAGCATGAGCGTCATCGCCAGCGTGCCGAGGTCGAGGCCGACGGTGTGATCCACGAGATCGACCTGCCGCTCGCTGGCGATTTCCAGATTGCGAATGCGCTGGTTTCGGCGGGGCTTGCCATTTCCACTGGAATGCCTGTCACCAAAGCCTTGGCGGCATTGCAGAAATTGAAAGGCGCGCCGGGCCGGCTCGATCTCGTCGGCACCACGGCGAGCGGCGCGCCGGTCTATGTCGATTACGCACACAAGCCCGACGCGCTCGAAAACGTGCTAGCCTCGGTGCGTCCGTTCACCACCGGCCGTGTCATGGTCGTCTTCGGCTGCGGCGGCGACCGCGATCGTGGCAAACGACCTATCATGGGCGAGATCGCGACACGGCTTGCCGATGTCGTCATCGTCACCGACGACAATCCGCGCTCGGAAGTGCCCGAAACCATCCGCGCCGCCATTCTTGAGGCCGCGCCCGGCGCCATGGAGATCGGCGACCGGCGCAAGGCTATCCACGAGGCTGTCGCCATGCTGCATGCCGGCGACACACTGATCGTGGCCGGCAAGGGCCATGAGGAAGGCCAGACGATCGGCTCGGAAACCCTGCATTTCTCCGACCACGAGGAAGTGCGCACCGCGCTCCGGGAGCATGCCGCATGAGCTTGCTGTGGACGTCGGAAGCGCTGGTTGCCGCCACGGACGGGCGGCCGCTCGGCCCCATGCCCGAAGGCATATCGGGCATTTCGATCGATAGCCGCAGCCTGCAGCCGGGCGACGCTTTCTTTGCCATCAAGGGCGAGGCGATGGACGGCCATGACTTCGTCACCGCGGCCATCAAGGCCGGCGCCGGCGTGCTGGTGGTGGCAGAAGGCAAGCTGCCCTCACTTGGTCGGTTGACCGCGCCGATCATTGTCGTCGACGACGTCCTGGTCGCGCTGGAAAAGCTAGGCGTCGCGGCACGCGGCCGCTCGCAAGCCAAGATCGTCGCGGTGACCGGCTCGGCGGGCAAGACCACGACCAAGGAGGCGCTGCGCCACGTGCTTTCGGCCGTCGGCAAGGTGCATGCCTCGGCGCAGTCCTTCAACAATCATTGGGGTGTCCCGCTGACCTTGGCGCGCATGCCCGCCGATTGCGATTATGCCGTGTTCGAGATCGGCATGAACCACCCCAACGAGATCCGGCCGCTGGTGAAGATGGTGCGGCCGCATGTCGCCATCGTCACCATGATCGCGGCCGCGCATCTTGGCTTCTTCCGCAACCTGGACGAGATCGCCCAGGCCAAGGCCGAGATTTTCGAGGGCCTTGAGCCCGATGGTGCTGCCGTCCTCAACCGTGACGACGCGCGTTTCAAGCTGCTGGACAGGATGGCACGGGCTGCCGGCGTCGAGCATATCCTTGGCTTCGGCGAGAATGCGCGCTCGACCTTCAAGCTGGTCAAGTGTGAGTTGCATGCCGACCATTCCGACATCGCCGCCAGGATCAGCGGCCACGATATGATCGCCCGTATCGGCGCGCCCGGCCGGCACATGGTGCAGAACGTGCTGGCGGTGCTCGGCGCCGCGCATCTGGTTGGCGCCGATCTCGACAAGGTTGCATTGGCGCTGGCCGATCTTTCGGCCGAGCGCGGGCGCGGCAAGCGCCACGTGCTAAGGCATCCCGGGAGCCCGATTTCGGGCCAGGCCGGTGGTTCGATCACGCTGATCGACGAGAGCTACAACGCCAATCCGGCCTCGATGGCGGCCGCGATGGCGCTGCTCAACGCGACGCCGGTGACGGGCGAGGGCAGGCGCATCGCCGTGCTTGGCGACATGCTCGAACTCGGCGATCATTCAGCCAAGCTGCATGCCGCGCTTGCCGATCTCATCGTCGGCACGGGCACGCGGACAGTCTTTCTCGGCGGCCCGGAAATGCGGTCGCTGGCGGAAGCGCTGCCGGAGGATATCAGGACGGAATACCGCTCCGGTGTCGAGGAGTTGAAGCCGGTGCTGCTCGCCGCGCTGAAGCCGGGCGACGTGGTGATGATCAAATCGTCGAAGGGCATCGGTTTTGCAAAACTGGTCGATGCGCTGCTGGGCAAATTCCCGGCTGAAACGACAACAAGCAACCAGACCTAGTCGGGGGACGAAAGCGCATGTTCACACTGCTGGTCGATTTCGCGGACAAGGTCTCTGTCTTCAATGTCTTCCGCTACATCACGTTCCGCACCGGCGGGGCGCTGATCACCTCCGCGCTGATCGTCTTCATCTTCGGGCCGACCATCATCAATTCGCTGCGGCTCAGGCAAGGCAAGGGCCAACCGATCCGGGCCGACGGGCCGCAGACCCATTTCAAGAAGGCAGGCACGCCGACCATGGGTGGACTGATGATCCTGTCCGGCATCATCGGCTCGTCGCTATTGTGGGCGAACCTGTCCAGCATCTATGTCTGGGTGGTGCTTTTGGTGACGCTCGGCTTCGGCTCGATCGGCTTTTATGACGACTATCTGAAAGTGACGAAGCAGTCGCATCTCGGCTTCTCCGGCAAGGCGCGGCTTGCGTTGGAATTCGCTATCGCCGGCATCGCCGCCTGGGCGATCATGCACAATGGCCAGGCGCCATTCTCGTCGTCGCTGACATTCCCCTTCGCCAAGGAATTCATCATCAACCTGGGCTGGTTCTTCGTTCCGTTCTCCTGCTTCGTCATCGTCGGCGCCGGCAATGCGGTGAACCTGACCGATGGCCTCGACGGCCTGGCGATCGTGCCGATCATGATCGCGGCGGCGTCCTTTGGCGTTATCGCCTATCTCTCGGGCAACGCGGTTTTCGCCGAATATCTGCAGATCCATTTCGTGCCCGGCACAGGTGAACTGGCGGTCGTGCTTGGCGCGGTCATCGGCGCCGGCCTCGGCTTCCTCTGGTTCAACGCGCCGCCCGCGGCGATCTTCATGGGCGACACCGGATCGCTGGCCATGGGCGGCCTGATCGGCACGGTCGCCGTCGCCACCAAGCACGAGATCGTGCTCGTCATCGTCGGCGGCCTGTTCGTGGTCGAGATTCTCTCGGTCATCATCCAGGTCGGCTACTTCAAGATGACCGGCAAGCGCGTGTTCCTGATGGCGCCGATCCACCATCATTTCGAAAAGCTCGGCTGGACCGAAAGCCAGGTGGTGATCCGCTTCTGGATCATCGCCGTCATCCTGGCGCTGGTCGGCCTTTCCACCCTCAAGCTCAGATAGGCCGCTACTTGATCCCCGCAGCATCCTTCGCAGGCAAGCGTGTATCGCTCTTCGGGCTCGGCGGCTCGGGGATCGCCACGGCGCGCGCGCTGATCGAGGGCGGAGCCGAGGTGCTGGCCTGGGACGACAATCCCGGCAGCGTCGCCAAGGCAGCCGCGACCGGCATCGCCACCGGCGATTTGCGTAGCGCCGACTGGGCCGGTTTTTCCGCCTTCGTGCTGTCGCCCGGCGTGCCGCTGACCCATCCCAAGCCGCACTGGAGCGTGGAATTGGCGCGCGGGGCTGGCGTTGAGATCATCGGCGATATCGAGCTGTTCTGCAGGGAACGGATGCAGCGTGCGCCGGATGCTCCCTTCATCGCCATCACCGGCACCAACGGCAAGTCGACGACGACGGCGCTGACGGCGCATATTCTTCAAGCCTCCGGGCGCGACACGCAGATGGGTGGCAATATCGGTCGTGCCGTGATGACGCTCGATCCGCCGAAGCCCGGCCGGCAGTATGTAGTCGAATGCTCGTCCTACCAGATCGACCTTGCGCCCTCGATCAATCCGACGGCCGGCATCCTGCTCAATCTGACGCCCGACCATCTCGACCGCCACGGCACCATGCAGCACTACGCTTCCATCAAGGAGCGGCTGGTGGCGGGCAGCGAGACGGCGATCATCGGCATCGACGATTCCTGGTGCGCGCAGATCGCCGATCGGCTGGAGCGGGCAGGGCGGCAGGTCGTCCGCATTTCCAAGCGCCTGCCGCTGACCGACGGCTATTTCGCCGACGGCACCAATCTGATGGAAGCCGTGCACGGCCGCTACAGCCGGGTTGCCTTCCTCGAAGGCATTGGCTCGCTGCGTGGTCAGCACAATGCGCAAAACGCGCTGGCCGCCGTCGCGGCTTGCCTCAAGGTCGGGCTCAACCTTGGCGAGATCCAGTCTGGGCTGGAAAGCTTCCCGGGTCTGGCGCACCGCATGGAGCAGGTTGGCCGCAAGGACCATGTGCTGTTCGTCAACGATTCCAAGGCGACCAATGCCGATGCCGCCGCACCCGCGCTTTCCAGCTTCAATCGCATCTATTGGATCGCCGGCGGCCTGCCCAAGGAAGGCGGCATCGAGCCGCTACGCGGTTTCTTCCCGCGCATCGCCAAGGCCTATCTGATCGGCGAGGCGGCGCCCGCCTTTTCGGCGACGCTCGGCGAGGCCGTGCCCTACGAGATCTCGGGCACGCTGGCGGCGGCGGTCGAGCATGCCGCGCATGACGCGGCCAAGGACGACAGTGGCGAGGCGGTGGTGCTGTTGTCGCCGGCCTGCGCCAGTTTCGACCAGTTCAAGAATTTCGAGGTCCGTGGCGAAGCCTTCAGGCAAGCTGCGAGCGCTATGGATGGCGTCAAACCCATCGGAGGGGCACGATAATGCAGAGCCGTCTCGACAAAAGTCCGGTCGCAACCTGGTGGTGGACCATAGATCGCTGGTTTCTGGCGGCGTTTCTGTCGCTGATGGGGCTCGGCATCGTGTTGTCCTTCGCGGCAAGTCCCGCGGTGGCCGAACGCATCGGCCTCGACAGTTTCCATTTCGCCACCCGGCAGATCATCTTCACCGTGCCTGCGCTCGGCGTGATGCTGGCGGTCTCCTTCCTCGATTCCAGGCAGATCCGGCGCATGTCGCTGATCATGCTGTGTCTGATGCTGGTGCTCATGGTGGCGGTGCTCTATGTCGGCGTCGAGGTGAAGGGCGCGCGCCGCTGGGTGTCGCTCGCCGGCCTGTCCATCCAGCCGTCCGAGTTCCTGAAGCCGGCCTTCGTCATCATGTGCGCGTGGCTGTTCGCCGAACACAAGCGCCAGCCCGACATTCCGGGCAATCTGTTCGCCATGCTGCTCCTAGTGCTGGTCGTGTCGCTGCTGGTGGCGCAGCCGGACCTCGGACAGACCATGCTGACCACCGGCACCTGGGGCATCATGTTCTTCATGGCGGGGCTGCCATGGCTTTGGATCATCGTGCTGGGCGCCGCCGGCGTCGGCGGTGTCTTCGCCGCCTATACGGTGTTTCCGCACGTCGCGCTGCGCATCGACAAGTTTCTCACCGGCGAGGGCGACACGTTCCAGGTCGACATGGGCCGCGATGCGCTGATCAATGGCGGCTGGTTCGGTGTCGGGCCGGGCGAGGGCACGGTCAAGCGTGTCATCCCCGACAGCCATGCCGACTTCGTCTTCTCGGTCGCGGGCGAGGAGTTCGGGCTGATCATGTGCTTCTTCATCATGTCGATCTTCGCCTTCATCGTGCTGCGCGGTCTCAACACGGCGCTCAAGGAGCATGACGACTTCACCCGTTATGCGGTCGGCGGTCTCGTCACCGTGTTCGGCCTGCAGGCCGTGATCAACATGTGCGTCAACCTGCAACTGGTGCCGGCAAAGGGCATGACGCTGCCCTTCATCTCCTATGGCGGCTCCTCGCAGATCGCCATCGCCATCTCAATGGGGATGGTGCTGGCGCTGACGCGCAAGCGGCCGGAAAAGCGCAAGCAGATGGGCTTTACCCTGCCGCAGCGCGCGATGCCGGCGGAGTGACATGGCCAGAGGCGTTATCCTTCTCGCCGCGGGCGGAACCGGCGGACATCTGTTTCCAGCCGAAGCCCTGGCGCATGAACTCCTCGAGCGCGGCTGGGCGGTGCATCTGGCGACCGACACCCGGGCCGAACGGTTTGCCGCCCATTTTCCGGCGGCCGCCGTCCATCCGATCCAGTCGGCGACGTTAGGCTCGAAAAATCCCTTTGCCCTGCTCGGCGCCTTCTGGAAAATCTGGAGCGGCGTGCGTCAGGCCTCCGCCGTCGTCGGCAGGATCAAGCCGGAGGCCGTGGTCGGCTTTGGCGGCTATCCGACCTTGCCGCCGCTCTACGCGGCGACGCGGCGCAAGGTGCCGACGCTGATCCACGAGCAGAACGCGGTGATGGGGCGCGCCAACCGGGCGCTGGCCGGCCGTGTCGACGCGATCGCCGGCGGCTTCCTGCCGCAGGATGAAAGCGCGGCCGGCGCCAAGACGGTGACGACCGGCAATCCGGTCCGCCCGGCTGTGCTCGAAGCGGCCAGGACGCCTTACGCTGCTTCAACCGGGGATGAGCCCTTCCGCCTGCTGGTGTTCGGCGGCAGCCAGGGCGCACAATTCTTTTCCGATGCCATGCCGGGGGCAATCGCGCTGCTTTCCGATGCACAGCGCAAGCGCCTTGTCATGACCCAACAAGCTCGCGCGGACGACGTGGCTCGGGTGAAGGCGGCCTATGCCGCGCTCGGAGTCGCCGTCGAGGTCTCGCCGTTCTTCACCGACATGGCGGCGCGCATAGCGGCCGCGCATCTTGTAATCTCGCGTTCCGGCGCCTCGACCGTGTCGGAAATAGCCGTCATCGGCCGGCCGGCGTTGCTGGTGCCCTACCCCTTCGCGCTCGACCACGACCAGGCGGCCAATGCAGCCGCGCTTGCGGCCGCTGGCGGTGGCGAAGTGCATGTGCAATCCTCGCTTTCGCCCGAGCGCATCGCGGCACTGCTCGGCGCCCTGATAGACCAACCGGAGCGGCTGGCGACGATGGCTGCCGCGGCCAAGTCGGTGGGCAGGCCCGACGCGGCGCGGTTGCTCGCCGACCTCACAGAGGCTATTGCGTCCCGCAAAACAGTATCGGATTTCAGGAAGGGGACGCACCCATGAAGATGCCGCAGACCATCGGCCTCGTGCATTTCATCGGCATTGGCGGCATCGGCATGAGCGGCATCGCCGAGGTACTGCACAATCTCGGCTACAAGGTGCAAGGGTCCGACCAGGCCGAAAGCGCCAATGTACAGCGGCTGCGCGACAAGGGCATCGAATGCTTCGTCGGCCACAAGGCGGAGAATCTCGGTGAAGCCGAGGTCATCGTCGTCTCGACGGCGATCAAGAAGTCGAATCCGGAGCTGAAGGCGGCGCGTGAAAAGCTGTTGCCGATCGTGCGCCGCGCGGAGATGCTGGCCGAACTGATGCGTTTCCGCCAGGCGGTGGCGATCGGCGGCACGCACGGCAAGACGACGACGACCTCGATGGTGGCGACGCTGCTCGAGGCCGGCGGGCTCGACCCGACCGTCATCAATGGCGGCATCATCAATGCCTACGGCACCAACGCCCGCATGGGCGATGGCGAGTGGATGGTGGTCGAAGCCGACGAGAGCGACGGCACCTTCCTCAAGCTGCCGGCCGACATCGCCGTCGTCACCAACATCGATCCCGAGCATCTCGATCATTATGGCAATTTCGACAATGTGCGCGAAGCGTTCCGCCAGTTCGTCGAGAACGTGCCTTTCTATGGCTTCGGAGTGATGTGCACCGATCATCCGGAAGTGCAGGCGCTGGTCGGGCGCATCGAGGACCGGCGCGTCATCACCTATGGCGAGAACGCGCAGGCCGATGTGCGCTTCACCAACCATCGCATGGCGGGGGCGACCTCGGAGTTCGACGTGATCATCCGCGACCGCAAGGGGCGCGGCCAGACGGCGATATCGGGCCTGCGCTTGCCGATGCCCGGCCGCCACAATGTCTCCAACGCGACCGCCGCGATCGCGGTCGCGCACGAACTCGGCCTGTCGGCCGAGGCGATCAAGAAGGGCCTGTCGTCCTTCGCCGGCGTCAAGCGCCGCTTCACCCACACCGGTTCTTGGAACGGTGTCGACGTGTTCGACGATTACGGCCACCACCCGGTCGAAATCTCGGCGGTGCTGAAGGCGGCGCGCAGCGCCACCAACGGGCGTGTCATCGCCATTGCCCAACCGCACCGCTTCACCCGGTTGCATGATCTGTTCAACGAGTTCTCCGCCTGCTTCAACGATGCCGACACGGTGATGGTCGCCCCGGTCTACGCCGCCGGCGAAGAGCCGATGGACGGCGTGACATCGGACGCGCTGGTGTCACGTATCCGCGCCGGCGGCCATCGCGACGCCCGCTACATCGAGGGGCCGGCCGACATCGCGCCCGTCATCCGCGACATCGCCAAGCCCGGCGACTTCGTCGTCTTTCTCGGCGCCGGCAATATCACTCAGTGGGCCTATGCGCTGCCGAAGGAGCTTGCCGCCCCATGATGAACGGCCAGGCCCTGATCGACAGACTTGGCGACCGCCTGGCCGGCCTGCGCGGCCGCATCACGCCGAATGCCGAGATGGACAAGATCACCTGGTTCCGGGCTGGCGGCCTTGCCGAGGCGCTGTTCCAGCCGGCGGACGAGGAGGATCTGTCGGCCTTCCTCAGAGCCGTTCCAGAAGAGATACCCTTGACCATCGTTGGTGTAGGCTCGAACCTTCTGGTCCGCGACGGCGGCATTCCGGGTTTCGTCATCAGGCTTTCGGCCAAGGGCTTTGGCGAGGCCGAGATCGTTTCCCCGATCAGGATCAAAGCAGGTGCCGCCACGCCAGACAAGCGCATGGCGGCGGTGGCGCTCGAGGCCGGCATTGGCGGCTTTCATTTCTATCACGGCATTCCAGGCGCTATCGGCGGCGCGCTCAGGATGAATGCCGGCGCCAACGGGGTCGAGACGCGCGAGCGCGTCGTCGAGGTCCGGGCGCTCGACCGCGCGGGCAACGCCCAAACGCTGAGCAATGCTGAGATGGGCTATGCCTACCGCCATTCGGCGGCGCCCGCCGGGCTGATCTTCACTTCGGCCGTTTTCGAAGGCTTTGCCGAGGACAGGGCGGTGATCAAGGCGGCGATGGAAGCGGTGCAGAACCATCGCGAGACCGTGCAGCCGATCCGCGAGAAGACGGGCGGCTCGACCTTCAAGAATCCGGAAGGCACTTCGGCCTGGAAGGAGATCGACAAGGCGGGTTGCCGCGGGCTGATGATCGGAGGTGCGCAGATGTCGCCGATGCATTGCAACTTCATGATCAACACCGGAACCGCGACCGGCTACGACCTCGAATACCTCGGCGAGACGGTGCGTGCGCGGGTGCTCGAGCATTCCGGCATCCGGTTGCAGTGGGAGATCAAGCGCATCGGCAATTTCCGTTCCGGATACGCCGTCCAGGAGTTCCTCGGCCAGCTTCTCTAGCGCCTCTTGAAGTTCACGTGATGCGTGAACTTCAACCGGATCGAAATGCCGTGAAATAGTTGCTGCAAAGACTCAGCGACACGGCTTTCGGATCCATTTTCTCAGAAAGTGAATCTCTCGGAATCATAAGTGCTTGCCAGTGAATCAACTCTCTGATTCTCTGCCCTAAAGCGTTTCCTGATTTGAGTCGTTCGACGCGTTTTCAGCGTTTTCCGTCTGGGGGGGCAACCTGCCGGGAGACTCGGACTCAATGTAGCGGAAATCTTGGGTTTTTGGTCCGCGGTGAGAGGGGATGACGGGGAATGAAAAGCAAGCATGTGGCCGTATTGCTGGGAGGTTTCTCGTCCGAGCGGCCCGTGTCCCTTTCTTCCGGAAAGGCCTGTGCCGATGCGCTGGAGCAGGAGGGTTACCAGGTCACCCGCGTCGATGTCGGGCGCGATGTCGGCTCGGTGCTTGCCGAGCTCAAGCCTGACGTCGCCTTCAATGCGTTGCACGGGCCTTTTGGCGAGGACGGTACCATCCAGGGCATCCTCGAATATCTCGGCATTCCCTACAGCCATTCCGGCGTGCTGGCCTCGGCGCTTGCCATGAACAAGGAACAGGCGAAGAAGATCGTCAAGTCGGTCGGCGTCCCCGTTGCCGAATCGAAGGTCGCCAACCGGTTCTCCATCCAGAACAAGCATCCGATGAAGCCGCCCTATGTGGTCAAGCCGGTCAGCGAGGGGTCGAGCTTTGGCGTCGTCATCGTGTCGGAGGGGCAATCGCACCCGCCGCAGGTGATCGGGTCGTCCGACTGGAAATATGGCGATACCGTCATGGTCGAGCGCTACATCCATGGGCGCGAGCTGACCTGCGCCGTCATGGGCGATGTGGCGCTTGGCGTCTGCGAGATCATCCCGACGGGCCATTCCTTCTACGACTATGATTCAAAATATGTCGCGGGCGGATCAAAACACGAATGCCCCGCAAAAGTTTCACCGAATATTTACCAAAAAATACAGACACTGGCGCTCAAGGCTCACCAAGCTGTCGGCTGTCGGGGCGTTTCCCGGTCGGACTTCCGTTATGACGATCGTCACTCCGAAAATGGCGAGGTTGTATGGCTCGAGGTCAACACTCAGCCGGGCATGACGCCGACGTCTCTGGTGCCTGAAATTGCCGCCCATGCCGGGCATTCGTTTGGTGAATTGTTGAGTTGGATGGTGGAGGACGCTTCGTGTCTGCGTTGAAATGGGGACAGGGTAAGGTGAGGGGCGCGGCCGGGCCGTCGCTGTTCGGCCTGCCATTGTCGTTGGACCATTTCGTTCTGCCGCGCGTGCTTCGCCGCCCGGTCCGCATCATGACGCGCCTGGGCGATGGTGAATTCCAGGCGCCGCGCTTCTCCGCCGCGATCATGTCATCGGTGCTGCTGGCCTCGAGTGGCGCCTATGGCGCCTACCTCGGCGGTCATGCCGACGGCATCATTCAAAGCATCACCGCCCGCACCGGCTTCGCGGTCGACCAGGTCAAGGTGGTCGGCAACCGCCAGACTTCGGAGATCGACATTCTCGATAGGCTGGAACTCGATGGCTGGACGTCGCTTATCGGCTTCGATGCCGAGGCCGCGCGGGAGCGTATCGCGACCCTGCCGTGGATCCAAGTTGCCGCGGTGCGCAAGGTCTATCCGCACACGCTGGAAGTGCGAGTCGAGGAGCGTGCGGCTTTCGCGCTCTGGCAGCAGGGCAACGACCTCTCCGTCATCGAGAAGGATGGCGCCGTCATCGTGCCGTTCTCAGGCGGCAGGCAGGTGCTCCTGCCGCTGTTGATCGGCACCGGTGCGCCCGCCAAGGCGCCTGATTTCCTGGCCAGGATCGAACACTATCCCGACCTCGCCGCCCGCATCAAAGGCTATGTCCGCGTTGGCGAACGGCGCTGGGACCTGAAGCTGGATAACGGCATCACGATCAAGTTGCCCGAGGATGACGAGGATCAGGCGCTCGCCGAACTCGTCAAGATGGACCATGACAAGGGGCTGTTGTCGCGCGACATCGCCGCCGTCGACATGCGCCTGACAGACCGGCTGGTCGTGGAGCTGACGCCGCAGGCGGCGACGCAGCGCGAAGCCGCGCTCAACGAGAAGCCGAAAACCCTCAAGCGCAAGCCGGAGACGAAGATATGAGCTGGCTTGGCGGTTCTGGCGATGCCTCGTCGCGCCGGTCGGGCACCCTGACGGTGCTGGACGTCGGCTCGAACAAGGTCTGCTGCATGGTGGCCAAGCTCAAGCCGAACGATGACGGCAAGCTCCTGCGCGGCCGCTCGCATCGCATCCAGGTCATCGGCATCGGCCACCAGAAATCGCAAGGCGTGAAGTCCGGCGTCATCGTCGATCTCGACCGTGCCGAGCATGCCATTCGCCTCTCCGTCGACGCCGCCGAACGGATGGCCGGGCTGACGGTCGATTCGCTGATCGTCAACATGACCGCCGGCCGGCTGAAGAGCGAAAGCTTCTCGGCGACCATCAATCTTGGCGGCCACGAGGCGGACGAAGCCGACGTCAAGCGCGTGCTCGGCGCCGGTGCCAAGCAGGCGCTCAAGGCCGAGCGCGAGGTGGTCCATTCGCTGCCCGTCGGCTTCTCGCTCGATGCCGAGCGTGGCGTGCGCGATCCGCGTGGCATGGTGGGCGACACGCTTGGCGTCGACATGCATGTGTTGACAGGCGATGCGGCGCCGATGCGCAATCTGGAGCTCTCCATCAACCGCTCGCATTTGTCGGTCGAGCGCATGGTGGCGACGCCCTATGCCAGCGGGCTGGCGGCACTGGTCGACGACGAGCTGGAACTCGGAGCCGCCTGCATCGACATGGGCGGCGGCACGACGACGATCTCGGTGTTTTCGGAAGGCAAGTTCGTCCATGGCGACGCCATCGCAATCGGCGGCAACCATGTCACGCTCGACATGGCCAAGGGACTTTCGACCTCGCTCGATGCCGCCGAGCGGCTGAAGGTGATGCACGGCTCGGCGTTGCCAGGCAGCGCCGACGACCGCGACCTGGTCTCGATCCAGCCGATCGGCGACGATGGCGACGTGCCGCTGCAGATCCCGCGTTCGGTGATGACGCGCATCGTGCGCGCCCGGATCGACGAGACGCTCGAACTCCTGCGCGACCGGTTGAACAAGTCCGGCTACGGCAATGCGGTCGGCAAGCGCGTCGTGCTCACCGGCGGCGCCAGCCAGCTGGCCGGCCTGCCGGAAGCGGCGCGCCGCATCCTGGGTCGCAATGTACGCATCGGTCGCCCGCTCGGCGTGGCGGGCCTGCCCGAAGCGGCGAAAGGCCCTGCCTTCTCGGCCGCGGTCGGGCTTCTGATCTATCCGCAGATGGCGAGCTTCGAGAGCCATCCGGCGAAAGGCATTTCCGGTCTCAGAATGACCGGAACGGGTGGAAAACTGCATCGCATGAGTCAGTGGTTGAGAGACAGTTTCTAATTGACGGGGACAGCCCCATAGGCGGCCGCGGCGGCGAAGCGGCGTGAAAGGCAAAGGACGGAGACAATGACCATCAATCTGCAGAAGCCGGACATCACCGAGCTTAAGCCGCGCATCACCGTGTTCGGTGTGGGCGGCGGCGGCGGCAATGCCGTGAACAACATGATCACCGCCGGACTGCGCGGTGTCGAGTTCGTCGTGGCCAACACCGACGCGCAGGCGCTGACCATGTCGAAGGCCTCTCGGCTGATTCAGCTTGGCGCGCATGTCACCGAGGGGCTCGGTGCCGGATCGCAGCCGGAAGTCGGCCGCGCGGCGGCGGAAGAGTGCATCGACGAGATCCTCGACCATCTCACCAACACCCATATGTGCTTCGTCACCGCCGGCATGGGCGGCGGCACCGGCACGGGTGCTGCTCCGGTTGTTGCCCGTGCAGCGCGCGAGAAGGGCATTCTCACCGTCGGCGTCGTCACCAAGCCGTTCCACTTCGAAGGCCAGCGCCGCATGAAGACGGCCGATTTCGGCATCGAGGAGCTGCAGAAATGCGTCGACACCTTGATCGTCATCCCCAACCAGAACCTGTTCCGGCTGGCCAATGACAAGACCACCTTCGCCGACGCCTTCGCGATGGCCGACCAGGTGCTCTACTCCGGTGTGGCCTGCATCACCGACCTGATGGTCAAGGAAGGCCTGATCAACCTCGACTTCGCCGACGTCCGTTCGGTGATGCGCGAAATGGGCAAGGCGATGATGGGCACCGGCGAGGCTTCGGGCGAGGGCCGCGCGATGGCGGCGGCGGAAGCCGCGATCGCCAACCCGCTGCTCGATGAGACCTCGATGAAGGGCGCCAAGGGCCTGCTGATCTCGATCACCGGCGGCCGCGACCTGACCCTGTTCGAAGTCGACGAAGCGGCGACCCGCATCCGCGAGGAAGTCGACCAGGACGCCAACATCATCCTGGGCGCCACTTTCGACGAGGAGCTCGAAGGCGTCATCCGGGTCTCGGTGGTCGCCACCGGCATCGACAAGTCGGCGGCCGAAATAGCCGCCGCGCCGATCTCGATCCGTACCGCGCCGCCGAAGCAGGCTGCCCGGCCGGCCGTCGCCCCGGTGGAAAGCCGCCCGGCGCCGGTCCAGCAGACGGTGTATGAGCCACGCGCCGCCGATCCGGTTGCCGAAGCCATCCAGTTGGCCGAAGCCAATGCCGCGGCCATGGCTCAGGCTCGTCCGGCTCCGGTCGCCCATGCGGACGATTTCCGCCCGCAGAGCAAGATCTTCCAGGCACCGCCCGCACAGCCGCAGCCGATGGTGCAGCCGGTCGTCCAACAGATGATGCAGCCGGCTCCGCAGCCGCGCGAAATGCTGCGTGAGGTCCAGCAGCCGGTGGCGATGGCACCGCAGCGCATGCCGCGCGTCGAGGACTTTCCGCCCGTCGTCAAGGCCGAGGTCGACGCCAAGAGCCGTCCGGCCGACCACGAAAACAGCGGCCCGATGGGCCTCCTGAAGCGCCTGACCAACGGCCTGACCCGCCGCGAGGAGGAGCCTGCACGGCTGCAGCCGGCGCAGCCGCGCGAGCCCAAGCTGCGCCAAGCCGCACCGGAAGTGCGCCGCCTCGCCAGCCAGGACGCCCAGCTTTACGCGCCGCGGCGCGGCCAGCTGGACGATCAGGGCCGCCTGACGCCGCAGACCAGGGCGACTCAGGACGACGACCAGCTCGAGATTCCAGCGTTCCTGCGCCGCCAGGCCAACTGAGCGGTTAACGGACTGTAACAAACGTTAACAGGCAAGCAAGAAATTGCGTGCCTGTTAACGTTTAAAAATAGCGTATAATCAATGCATTATGACGTCGTACGTGTTCCAGTTCGCGGTTACAAAGAGTAAGAAACCGTGATTTGGAGTCTCCCTGCCGGGACATTATCTTCGCTGCCTACGATAGTCGGTTTGCCAGGATTTCGGGGGAAGTCGCCCTGCTTGCCGATTTAACAAGAGCCGCGCCCTCGGGCTGGAGAAGCGGACCTAGGCATTACGGGCTCATGGGGATTGTCTTGCACGACCATCAGACGACAGTGAAGACGCGCGCGTCGCTTACAGGCACCGGCGTCCACAGCGGCAAAGAAGTTTCCATCAGTTTCCTACCCGCGGATGCCGATACCGGCATCGCGTTCCAGCTCCTGAAAGGAGTAGGGCGGGGCCGTGAGTTCCGCGCCCTGTTTTCCGAGATCGGCGCCACCGACCTTTGCACCATGCTTGGCGATCCTTCGGGCGAGCATATCGCCACGGTCGAGCACATCATGGCCGCCCTGTTAGGACTCGGCATAGACAACGTCATCATCGAGATCGACGGCCAAGAGGTCCCAATCCTCGACGGCAGCGCCATGGCGTTCGTCGAAGCCATCGACCAGGCCGGCATCGAGACGCTGGCCGTCAAGCGGCGCTATATCAGGGTGGTCAAGCCGGTCCGCATCGAGAACGGCGCCTCCTGGGCCGAGTTCAGGCCCTATGACGGTACCCGTTTCGAGGTCGAAATCGATTTCGAAAGCCCGGCGATCGGCCGTCAGTTCTTCGCATCCGATATCAATGCCGATATTTTCCGCCGCGACATCGCGCGGGCCCGCACCTTCGGCTTCATGAAGGACGTCGAGCGGCTGTGGGCCGCCGGCTATGCTCTGGGATCCTCGCTGGAAAATTCCCTGGTGATCGGTGACGACAACCGCGTCATCAACATGGGCGGCCTGCGCTATCCCAACGAATTCGTGCGCCACAAGACGCTCGACGCGATGGGCGACCTGGCGCTGGCCGGCGCGCGATTCATCGGATGTTTCCGCTCCTATCGCGGCGGCCATCGGCTGAACGCCGCGGCGCTGCGGCGCCTGCTTTCGGACCGCACCGCCTTCGAGATCGTCGAGACGACACGCCGCGAGCGTGGCCGGGCCGCCGAGATGAACGCCGTCAATGCGCCTCTCTATGCGCCCTGGATGATCTGATTTCTTAATTTTTTTGGATTTTATGGATGTGGGTGTTGCATGAATGCATCATCCACCGGCGAAATTGCGTAGATTTTCAAGCCGCGGTCCGCCGCCACAAAAATGCGCGATTGGCTGGACATAGCGTTGCCGGGCAAGGCGGTTATGGTTTATGGCTGCTGCCGTTGATTAGTGCATGTCGCTCAAAAGTGGGGACCAGTTTTGGGACAACTGCATGCAACGAGCATTAAAATAACGCCGAAAGGGCGCAATCCAATCATGTTCTTCAAGCGATTCGGTCAATCGAAAGCGCCGCAGCGGTCTGTCTTCCTGGCGCTTTCGGTGGTTGTTCCATCGCTCTTTCTGGCGGCTTGCATGTCGTCGGAAAAAGACATCGATCTGTCGACCTATGTCGATCAGACCGAACCGGCCGACGTTCTCTACAATCAGGGCCTGGCCAATCTGAATGCCGGCCGCCTGGACGAGGCAAGCAAGAAATTCGACGCGGTCGACCGCCAGCACCCCTATTCGGAATGGGCCCGCAAATCGATGGTGATGGGCGCGTTCGCCGACTATCGAAAGGGCAGCTACGACGATGCGATCCAGTCGGCGAAGCGGTACTTGGCTCTCTATCCGTCAACGGATGACGCGGCCTATGCCCAGTACATCATTGGTCTCAGCTACTATCGCCAGATCAAGGATGTGACGCAGGACCAGAAGGAAGCACGCCAGACCCTGCAGACGATGCAGGACCTGGTGACACGCTGGCCGACGTCGGAGTATGTCGACGATGCCAAGGAAAAGATCCGCTTCGCCAACGACCAGCTCGCCGGCAAGGAAATGCAGATCGGCCGCTATTATCTGGAGCGCCGCGAGTACATCGCCGCCGTCAAACGCTTCCGCACCGTGGTCGAAAGCTATTCCAACACCCGCCACGTAGAGGAAGCGCTCGCGCGCCTCACCGAAAGCTATTACGCGTTGGGCTTGACCTCGGAGGCCCAGACGGCGGCCGCGGTGCTCGGTACCAACTATCCCGACAGTTCGTGGTACAAGGATTCCTACAAGCTGCTGCAGAGCAACGGGCTGGCGCCGCGCGAAAATGCCGGGTCGTGGATATCCAAGGCCGGGAAGCTGATCACCGGCGCCTGACCGCAGAGCCTCCGAGCGAAGCGCGCACAGCGCGCTTTTTCGGATTGATCCGAAGCTCAAACAAAAAGATAGTGCGGCGCTGCGACTCCAACTGTCGGGTGCCGCCTTTATCTTTTTGTTTTCGTGCCTGTCGTTATCCCGGAGCGGGTCCACTTTTGGGCGGCATGCAATAGGTCCGGTTTCTCATGCTTTCCAGACTGTCGATCCGCGATATCGTCCTGATCGAAAAGCTGGACATCGACTTCCAGCCGGGTCTTTCCGTGCTGACCGGCGAAACCGGCGCCGGCAAGTCCATCCTGCTCGATGCCCTGTCGCTGGCGCTCGGGGCGCGTGGCGATGCCTCGCTGGTGCGTCACGGCGCGTCCCAGGGCCAGGTCATTGCCGTGTTCGATGTTCCGCGCAACCATCCGGTGCGCGCGCTGCTTGCCGAAAACGCGATCGAGGACGATGGCGACGTCATCCTGCGGCGCGTGCAAACGGCGGACGGCCGGACCCGTGTGTTCGTCAACGACCAGCCGTCCAGCGTGACGTTGATGCGCGATGTGGGCCGCGCGCTGGTCGAGATCCACGGCCAGCATGACGAACGCGCCTTGGTCGATCCCGGGGCGCATCGCGATGTGCTCGATGCTTTCGGCGGCCATCTCGGCGCCGTCCGCTCGACCGGCGAGGCATGGCGGCACTGGCGCGCCGCCCAGCAGGAGCTGACGCGCCATCGCGCCAAGGTGGAAGCCGCCGCGCGCGAGGCGGACTATCTGCGCGCCGCGGTTGCCGAACTGACCAAGCTCGATCCGCAGCCGGGCGAGGAAACCGAACTTGCCGAGCTGCGTGCCCACATGATGCGCGCCGAGAAGATCGCTTCCGAAATTCACGACGCCCAGGATGTGCTATCCGGCCCGTCCTCGCCCTTGCCGCAACTGGCCAGCCTGCTGAGACGGCTGCAGCGCAAGGCGTCGGAAGCGCCCGGCCTGCTCGAGGACGTGGTGAAGTCGCTGGACGAAGCCATGCTGTCGCTCGACGCGGCGCAGTCGGGCGTCGAGGCCGCGCTTCGTGCCACGGAGTATGATCCACAGCGGCTGGAGAAAGCCGAGGAACGACTGTTTTCACTGCGGGCGGCGTCACGCAAGCACAGCGTCGCCGTCGACGACCTGGCGCAGCTGCGCGACACGATGGTTGCCGATCTCGCAGATCTCGATGCCGGCGAAGAACGCCTGCACGGCTTGGAAAAGCAGGCAGCCGCCGCGCGCGAAGCCTATGATATCGCCGCCGCACAGCTATCCTCACTTCGCCATGCCGCGGCGGTCGGTCTGACCAAGGCGGTCATGGCCGAACTGCCGGCGCTGAAGCTCGAACGCGCGGCCTTCATCGTCGAGATGAAGAGCGAGGCCGAGGCGCGCATGGAAGAGGGCATCGACCAGATCGAGTTCTGGGTGCGCACCAATCCTGGCACGCGGCCCGGGCCGATGATGAAGGTTGCCTCCGGCGGTGAGCTTTCGCGCTTTCTCCTGGCGTTAAAGGTTGCGCTGGCCGACCGTGGTTCGGCGCCGACTCTGGTTTTCGACGAAATCGACACCGGGGTGGGCGGCGCCGTGGCCGACGCCATCGGCCAGCGGCTGGCGCGGCTGTCGAAGCGCGTCCAGGTGCTTTCCGTCACCCATGCGCCGCAAGTGGCGGCGCGCGCGGCAACACATTTCCTGATCTCCAAATCGGGCAGCACCGACCGTGTCGCGACCGGAATTGCCGAGATGGACAGGACTGCGCGGCAGGAGGAGATCGCCCGCATGCTGGCCGGCGCCACGATCACCGACGAGGCGCGCGCCGCCGCCGAGCGGTTGTTGCGCGAGAATACAAACGCGGCGTGAGACGATCCGGTGTCATGAGACGATCAGGTGTCATGGGGCGAGTCAGGATATGGCTCCATCCTGCTGTTCAGGAATGATCTTTTCCGAAAACCGGTTCCCACCTTTCAAGATCATGCTCTATTGTGACGCGCCACCGTTCAGGGACAAAAAGCATGGCTGAAAAACCTGTCGATTCGCTCAGCGAAAGCGAGGCTGAAGCGGAACTCCAGCGCCTTGCCGAGGAGATCGCCGGTCATGACCGGCGCTACCATGCCGAGGACGCGCCCACGATCACGGACGCGGAGTATGACGCGCTGCGGCGGCGCAATCTTGCTATCGAGGAGCGCTTTCCCGGGCTGGTGCGCGAGGATTCGCCCTCGCTCAGGGTGGGTGCCGCCCCGGCGGAAGGCTTCACCAAGGTGCGCCATGCCGTGCCGATGCTCAGCCTCGCCAAGGCCTATACCGACGCCGACGTCACCGATTTCATCGAGCGCGGCCGGCGCTTCTTCGACCGCGACAAAGACCTCGACATTGCCTTCACCGCCGAGCCGAAGATCGACGGGCTGTCGGCTTCGCTGCGTTACGAAAAGGGCGTGTTCGTGCAAGGCGCGACGCGCGGCGACGGCGCTGTCGGCGAGGACATCACCGCCAACCTCAGGACCATCGCCGACATTCCCGCTAAGCTGAAGGGCTCAGGCTGGCCCGAGACCATCGAGATCCGTGGCGAGGTCTATATGACCTATGCCGAATTCGAGGCGCTCAAGGCGCGCTCGGCGGCTGTCGGCGGCCAGGATTACGTCAATCCGCGCAACACGGCGGCCGGGTCGCTGCGCCAGAAGGATCCATCCGTAACCGCCAGCCGCAACCTCAAATTCTTTGCCTATGCCTGGGGTTACACGACAGCGGATCCGGCACCAACGCAATACGAATCAGTGCAGAAATTCGCCGATTGGGGCTTCAAGATCAGTCCGCTGCTGGTGCGGGCGAAATCGGTCGAGGAATTGGTCGCGCATTATCACCTGATCGAGGAGCAGCGCTCGTCGCTCGGCTATGACATAGACGGCGTCGTCTACAAGGTCGACCAGTTGGAGCTGCAGCGCCGCTGGGGTTTCGTCACCGGTGAACCACGCTGGGCCATTGCCCACAAATTCCCGGCCGAACAGGCGATGACGACCGTGCACAGGATCGACATCCAGGTCGGCCGGACGGGCACGCTGGCGCCGGTCGCGCGGCTCGCCCCGGTGACGGTCGGCGGCGTGGTGGTGGAGAACGTCACGCTGCACAATGAAGATTATATCAAGGGCCTGGACAGTACAGGGCAGCCGATCCGCGACGGCATCGACGTGCGCATCGGCGACACGGTGGTGATCCAGCGGGCAGGCGATGTCATCCCGCAGATCGTCAGCGTCGTTATCGACAAGCGTCCGCCCGATGCCGTGCCGTACGAATTCCCGCACTCTTGCCCGATCTGCGGCTCGCCGGCGACGCGCGAGATCAACGAGAAGACCGGCAAGGAGGATTCGCGCCGCCGCTGCACCGGCGAACTGATCTGCCCGGCGCAGGCCGTGGAGGGGCTGCGCCACTTCGTGTCGCGCGGCGCCCTGGATATCGAAGGCCTGGGCGCGGAGAACATCGACCTGTTTTTCAATGCGGGTTTGATCAAGACAGCCGCCGACATCTTCACGCTCAGGGAGCGCCGCCCGGCCGTGACCAAGGCGCTGGCCGAGCGGCGCGAGGAGCAGGCTAGGCAGCGCGAGGCCGCATCCGGCAAGACCCGCAAGAATGTGCGCAGCGTCGAGGACCGCAATTACGAAGGCCTCGACAAATTGTTCGCGGCCATCGATTCGCGCCGCGAGCCGGAGCTCGACCGCTTCATCTTCGCGCTCGGCATCCGCCATATAGGCGAGACGACGGCAGCCGTGCTTGCGCGAACATTCTCGACCATCGAGGAGCTGATCCAAGTCGCCAAGGAGACGGCCGCGGCGGAGAATCCGCATGCCGTCTTCCCATCGATCAATGGCATTGGCGATACGGTGATCGATGCGCTGCGCGATTTCTTCGGCAATGAGCGCAATGACGAGGTGCTCGAGAAGTTGTTGGAGCAGGTCAAGCCGAAGCCCTATATCGTCACCGTTTCGGCCGACAGCGAGGTCGCCGGCAAGACGATCGTCTTCACCGGTTCGCTGGAAAAGATGACCCGTTCCGAAGCCAAGGCGATGGCCGAACGTCTCGGCGCCAAGGTGGCCGGCTCGGTTTCGGCCAAGACCGATCTGCTGGTCGCGGGACCGGGTGCGGGCTCCAAGCTCAAGCTTGCCAGCGAACTCGGCGTCGAGGTCATCGACGAGGACACCTGGCTGCAGCGGGTCGGCAAGTCGTGATGGGCGAAGCGTTCAAAGGGTTCGGCCCCAAGGCCATTCCGTTCCTGAAAGCGCTCGATTTCCACCAGAGCCGCGAGTGGTTCCTGGAGAACCGCGAGCTGTTCGAAAAGGAATTGCGCGATCCACTGGGCGATCTCGTCGAGACGCTTGCGCGGCGATTTGCGGAAGCCGGCCTCGGCCTGCGCGGCGATCGCAAGAAGTCGTTGTTTCGCATCAATCGCGACGTGCGCTTCGCCAAGGACAAGCGGCCTTACAACAGGCATGTCTCGGCGATCCTGTCGCCGGACGGCAGCAAGGCGGTGCAGGGTGTCTTCTATGTCCATATCGGGCTGGAGGGATGCTACGCCGGCGTCGCCTGGTGGCAGCCGGAGGCCGCGCTCCTGTTGTCGATGCGTCGGGCCATCGAGACATGGCCCGAGCGGTTTCGCGCCATGGTGAAGGCGTTGAACAAAAATGGCCTCGAACTCGATGCCGAAGGCGGCATGAAACGCACGCCGCGCGGCTTCGAACACGTCTCTGACAAAGACCTCGCCGGCGCCATTCGCAACCGGCATTTCGCCGTCCGTCACCCGATCGATCCAGCTGGTATCCACGGGCCGGAATTGGTCGAGGAACTCCTCGACTTCACCATGCGCGCCAAGCCGCTGCTCGACTGGGGCAGGGCGGTCGAGGGCACGGGAGCGAGGGACTGAGTTCCCACGCGACGGTCGCGACGATCATTTCCGCTGATCGTTTGGCTCAAGCGAATTCGTGTGACAACCAGGGCAGTGCTTCCTAAATCAGCCCTCTGACCGGGGAGAGACATGTCGGCGCAAGCAATTTCCGAGACCGGCGCGAAAAGCGACTTCTGGCAAGGCGTACGGCTCTCCGTGCCGGTCGTGGTGGCGGCGGCGCCCTTCGGGCTGCTGTTCGGCGCGATTGCCGTCGACAACGGCTTTTCCGTTTTCGAAGCCTTCCTGATGAGCGCGCTGATCTTCGGCGGCGCCAGCCAGATGGTCGGCATAGAACTGTTCGGCCAGCATGTCGCGCCGTGGCTGATCGTGCTATCGATCTTCGCCGTCAATTTCCGCCACGTGCTCTATTCCGCCGGCATTGGCCGGCGCATCGCGCACTGGTCCGGGGTGCAGCAGGCGCTCGGCTTCTTCATCCTCACCGATCCGCAATTCGCCGTCGCCGAGGCCAGGGCCCAGTCAGGCCAGACCGTCGGCTTTGCCTGGTATCTGGGACTTGGGCTGCCGGTGTATGTATTCTGGACCATCGAAAGCGCGCTCGGTGCGCTGTTTGGAAAGCTTATTCCCGATCCCCATGCGCTGGGGATCGATTTCCTGCTGCCGATCTATTTCCTTGGCCTGGTGATGGGCTTCCGCAAGCGGCCGCTGTGGCTGCCGGTGGTCATCGCCAGCGCCTTCGCCTCGATCATCGCCTACAAGACAGTGGGTTCGCCCTGGCACGTTTCGATCGGCGCCGTCGCCGGCGTGTTGCTCGCCGTCGTCCTGCCGCCGCATCACAGCGGTGTGGAGACAAGGCCATGAGCACGACCTTCTGGATCATCATCGCCGGCGCCATCGCCACCTATCTCACCCGTATTGGCGGGCATCTGGTCATCTCGCGCTTCGACCACATCCATCCGCGTGTCGAGGCCGGGCTCAACGCCGTGCCTGCGGCGGTGCTGACGACGCTTGTGGCGCCGGCCGCGCTCGGCGCGGGCCCGGCGGAGTGGGCAGCGCTGGTCGTCTCCGCGCTGGTGGCGCTGCGTGGCGGGCTGATGGCGATGTTTCTGGCGGGCGCGGCGGTGTTGATCGTAGCGCGCCAGTTCGTCGGGTAGGGCGCATCGATATCCAGGTGATTCCGGCCTGCAGACGGCTGATACCCGCGCTTCGGTGCTCCAATCCGGTTCTCGGCATCAACCGTTTTTTCGGCTCGGCCCGGCCTGAACCTCGACACGCCCTTCAGCGCTTCAGAAATCAAATCTTCGCGTCGTGCGGCAGCGGTGCCGTCGCCTTTTCCAGCCAGGCCAGCGTTTCGCCGTCGAGCATCGGACCGATCTCGGCCAGCACGCGGGCATGGTAGGCGTCGAGCCAGTGCAATTCGTCTCGGGTCAGCAGATCCGATCGCACCAGCCTCACGTCGATCGGGGCGAGCGTCAGCGTCTCGAAACCGTGCATGGCGATGTCGCCGCCCTCGATCTGTTCGGCCGGCGTCACCAGGATGAGGTTTTCGATGCGAATGCCGTAGGCGCCCTCCTTGTAGTAGCCGGGCTCGTTCGACAGCATCATGCCTTCGAGCAGCTTTTCGGTGCCGGTGCGGGCGATGCGCTGCGGACCCTCATGCACGGCCAGGTATGAGCCGACACCGTGGCCGGTGCCATGGGCGAAGTCGCAGCCATGCCTCCACAGCGCCATGCGGGCGACGGCGTCGATCTCCGAGCCGCGCGTGCCGGCGGGGAAGCGCAGCGTGGAAATGCCGATCATCCCTTTCAGCACCAACGTGAAGCGCTCGCGCATCTCTTCGGTCGGCTGGCCGATCGGCACGGTGCGGGTGATGTCTGTCGTGCCGTCCTGGTATTGCGCGCCGGAATCGAGCAGGAACAGCTCACCAGCCTGCAGCTTGCGGCTGGTGGCGCGCGAGACGCGGTAATGCATGATGGCACCGTTCGGGCCAGCGCCCGAAATGGTGTCGAAAGAGACGTCGCGCAGCGGCATCTGCGTTTCCTCGCCGGTCTGCCGACGGGTTTCTTCGAGCCTGGTGACAACCGCGATTTCGTCGAGCGAGCCGGGTTTCTGGCGCTCCAGCCAGCACAACAGCTTGGCCACCGCCGCGCCGTCGCGGCGATGCGCGGCGCGCGAGCCGTTGATCTCGGCCTGGTTCTTGGTGGCGCGCGGAATGCGGGCAGGGTCGGGCGCGGCAATCACCGTGCCACCATTGTCCTCGACCAGCATGCGCAACCGGTCGGCGGCCAGCACCGGATCGAGCGCGATTTTCGCGCCGCTTTTCGCAAGTGCCCCGATCGCGCCTTCGAATTCGCCGGGCTCCTGCGGATCGGCAAGTTGGCTGAGGTAGGCCGCCACCTGGCGCGAGAACTTGCGCCGATCCATGAAAAGCTGGTGCGACCCGTCGGCGGCGAGGATGGCGAAGCCGAGCGCCAGCGGCGTGTGCGGCACGTCACCGCCACGAATGTTGAAGGCCCAGGCGATGGACGATGGGTCGGTCAGCACCGCATGGGTGGCGCCGTCCTTGCCGATCGACGTCGCCAGCCGCGCCAGCTTGTCCTTGGCGAGTTCGCCGGCAAAGCCGATCGGGTGCAGCTCTACCGGGGTCACGGGTGCCGCGGGCTGATCCTTCCAGATGATGTCGATGGGGTTCCGTTCGAGCGGCACCAGCACCGCGCCGGTCTTGTCGGCGGAGGCCTGCAGCGCCTTGACTTCGCCGATCGTGTGCAGCCAGGGATCGAACCCCAGCCGCGCCCCCTTGCCGATGTTGTCCTTGAGCCAGACAGCGGGCGGATTGTCGACCAGGCTTTCGATCGAAAAGATGCCGAGATCGACTTCACCTCGCACCTGCAGGGTGTAGCGCCCGTCGACAAAGACGAAGGCGCGGTCGCGCAGCACGATGGCGACGCCGGCCGAGCCGCTGAAGCCGGTCAGCCATTTCAGACGTGCCGACCGGTTGGCGACGTATTCGCCCTGGTGCTCGTCGGCGCGCGGAACGATGAAGCCGTCGAGGCCGTTCGCGGCCAGCCACTGGCGCAGCAGCGCCACGCGCGGCTTGCCGACCGCCGGATCGCCCGCGGAATCGAAGGTCTGGAACATGATGGGCCTCCTTGGTATCCGCGCGACCGTAGCCTATGGGCCTGGAAAGCGGAATCGATTTTCCGGAGGCGCAAATTGCAACAGCATCGCCTGGCTGACAACCAAATGAGGCTGGTCCAGCCATGGCACGAAAGGGGACCGCGCCGGCATTCTCTTGGCTATGCCGCCCTGGCGACACGCATCGGAGTCCCAGCAATTGGGACCGTTGAGGGCCGGCAACCGCCTTGCCGGCCTTAATGCTTGAGATGGATCGTCACCCAGCCATCGCGGTGCAAGGTACTGACGTGGCGGAAATTCTGGCCGACATAGGCCGAGATCACCGCGTCGCGCTGGCGGTCGAGGATGCCTGACAACACGATCGAGCCGCCAAGTGCGATATGCCCGGCCATTTGCGGCGCCAGCCGCATCAGCGGCCGGGCCAATATGTTGGCGACGATGAGGTCGAAGGGCGCGCGCCTGGCAAAGATCGGGTGGTGAAAGCCAGGCGCGGTCACTGTCTCGATAAGGCCTTTGACGTGGTTCAGCCGGGCATTGGCCGCGGCAACCTTGACCGCAACCGGATCGATGTCGGTGGCCAGCACCGGAATATGGGCCAGTTTGGCGACGGCGATCGCCAGCACCGCGCTGCCGGTACCGAGGTCGAGTGCGTTACGCGGATGCTCGCGCCGCACGACTTTCTCCAGCATTTCGAGGCAGCCCGCGGTGGTGCCGTGGTGGCCGGTGCCGAAGGCAAGGCCGGCCTCGATCTCGATAGCGAGCTCGCCGCTGTGGCGCTTCCTGCTGTCATGCGCGCCGTGGACGAAGAAACGGCCGGCGCGGACCGGCTTCAACCCTTCCAGGGAACGTGCCACCCAGTCGATGTCGGGCAGCGCCTCGCGCTCGACCGGTCTCGACAAAGCGAGGCCGGCGAGAACATCCTTCAGCCGCGCCTCGACCGCCTCGACGTCGCCATCGGCGTAGAGCGAGACCTCATGGATGTCGGCGTCTTCGTCGACCTCCAGCACCGCGATCGGCAGGCCCTCATCCTCGAAGGCCGTTTCGAGCGCCGCGAAGATACGCTCGGCCTCGATCTTTCCGGTGGTGAAATGGAGCCGCGTCTGGGTCATGTGAATTCTTGTCAGCCCTTCGCGGCGAGGCGCTTCAGCTTCTCCACGGCGGTGCTGGCATTTTCGCCATAGGCGATCGTGCCCGCGAAGTCGCCCTTGGCGTTGAGCAGCAGCACCGAGGCGGTGTGGTCCATGGTGTAATCGCCGTCGCCGGTATCGACCTTCTTCCAATAGATGCCGAACGCCTTGGCCATGGCATGTACCTTGTCCGGGTCGCCGGTAATCCCGGTGATGCGGTCGGAGAAATTGCTGACATAGGCGTTCATCACCGGCGGCGTATCGCGCTCCGGATCGACCGAGACGAAATAGGCATGCAGGTTCTTGCCGTCGTCGCCGAGCGTCTTCAGCCAGCCGGAGAGTTCGAACAGCGTGGTCGGGCAGACCTCGGGGCAGTGGGTGAAGCCGAAGAAGACGACGCTGGGCTGGCCCCGGAAGGCGGCCTCGGTGATCGGTGCGCCTTTCTGGTCGACCAGGGTGAACGCCGCGCCGAACGGTTCGCCGCCATAATGGCCGCGATACCAGTCGAAGGTCAGCCAGCCGATGCCGGCCGCCATCAGAACGAGAATGCCGACCAGGATAGAACGCATCATCAGAAAAGTCCGTCCGTAATGTCACGGTGCGCCGGCCAGAACCATGCGCCCGTTGTCCGGCCACAGTCTTAGCGGTTCGACGGGGTACACGCAAAGATGCCGCGTTGACGCAACCGCCTGTGGCGGATGCCTGCGGTTCGCCCGGATCTTGCGCCTTGCAATGTGTCGGCCTTGGCCCCACCTGAGACCCCGGCAACTCAAACCGCAGGAGGATTCTTTGCCGGGATTGACTGAGCCAGGATTGATCGGGCGAGGCTTGATCGGACGAAAGCTGATCGGCGGTGCTTTGGCCGCGTGTGTCGTGCTTGCCGCCGGTAGCGCCATTGCCGAGGAAGTCGGCAAGGTCGGCGTCGACTGGATCGGCAACGACATCATCGTCGAGGCGATCAAGGATCCGAAAGTGGAGGGCGTCACCTGCCACGTTTCCTATTTCGATCGCAGCGTCATCGACCGCCTGCACAAGGGCAACTGGTTCGAGGATCCGAGCGATTCCTCGATCTCCTGCCGTCAGACCGGTCCGATCACCATCGGGGATATTGATACGAGCGAAGGCGGCGAGGAGGTTTTCAAGCAAGGCATCAGCCTGATCTGGAAGAAGCAGGTGGTGAACCGCATCTACGACAAGACCAACGAGACGTTGATCTATCTCTCGCATTCGCGCCAGGTGCAGAACGGCTCGGCGAAAATGTCGGTCACGACAGTGCCGCTCTACGGCCAGAACGTGGTGTGGAGCAAGGGCCAGCCGAAATAGGCGGGCGATTGGTCCCGATAGGGCACCATTGAGTTGCAGACAGAAGCCTGCTCTTTACACGAAATGCATGAGGAGATTTGGTGATGTCCCCGCCGCCCTGGAGCCGATCTCGGCCAATTTCATGTGACTTCTGCGGCGCGAAAAATGACGACGACAGGAAATTCGTTGCCGGTCTTTCTAGATACACCTGCGAGAAATGCATTGCTCCTGCATTCAAGGACGCCCTTTGGAAATCAAAAGCGGGTCTAATGGCTATCGTGTGCTCGGTGTGTGATTTCCAGAATGATGGAAAGAGGCGATTTATGGCTGAAAAGATCTCGTTTATTTGCGACGAGTGCGTCAGCCTCGCAACTGAGCGGCTGGGTGCTATAAATTGAGCTGCTGTAACGGGAGTAGTGACTGGTCGGGTACCCGGCTTGCGGTACCAATCATCCCGGCGTAAAGCCGCCCGCATGGACCGTTCCGAAAACCTCGTCCTGAAGGATTCCGAGCCGCGCATCCATCCGACCGCGGAGCTGAAGGCGTGCAAGCTCGGCCGCTACGCTTCGATCGGCGAGCGGGTGGTGCTGCGCGAGGTGAGCGTCGGCGACTTCTCCTATTTCGAGCGTCATGCCGAGGCGATCTATACGAGCATCGGCAAATTCTGCTCGATCGCCGCCAACAGCCGCATCAACGCGCTGGAGCATCCGATTGAGCGATTGACCCAGCACAAGGTCAGCTATCGGCCGAACGAGTATTTCCGCTGGTTGGGTGTCGATGCGGCGTTCCGCGAGCGGCGGCGGGCAAAAACTGTGACCATCGGCCATGACGTCTGGATCGGCCACGGCGCGGTGGTCATGCCCGGCATCGCCATCGGCAATGGCGCGGTCATCGGCGCCAATGCGGTGGTGACGCAGGACGTGCCATCCTACACGATCGTCGCCGGCGTGCCGGCGAAGCCGCTCAGGCCGCGCTTTGCGCCTGACACAGCGGCGCGGATCGACGCTCTCGCCTGGTGGGACTGGCCGGTCGACAAACTCGCCAGGGCGGTTCCCGACATCCAGTCCATGCCGATCGAGGCCTTCCTCGATCGGTGGGAAAACGACGCCGGTTAGGCCGGCATCCACGCCTGTCCCGCTCGCTTCCCGTTGTTCCAACGGCCGCGCATTCCATTCGGGCAAGAAGCCTTGGCTGTAATCAATGAGCTGCGGGAAAGTGGAGCAACCGCGCTGGCCGGCGAGAAACCATGCCCCGCGCTCTCCGGAATGAAACCCCTTCCGCCATGCGGGGGTGGCGCAACGGAAGGGGCTGGAGGTAAACCGCCGTGAAGCGGAAGGAGCAGGCGCTGTACCTGCCCGGTTACAATGATCTTAAACCGATAAGGTGTGTTTTGCACCAGATGCGCGCTTTGCGTGCACTCAATTGCGTGGGTCGTATTTTTTACCGGCGGGAACCCGAAATGGCTGCTGGTTGTTTCTTCCGGCGGACCGCATGGCGCGGCGCTGTTTTGAGGGACCACATGATCGAGAAGCTTTTCACCAAATTCTCCAACCAGATCGCCCATCTCACCGGACTACCGCTGACGTTTGCGGTGTGTTGCCTCATCGTCATCGTCTGGGCGGTGAGCGGGCCGTTCTTCAATTTTTCCGACACCTGGCAGTTGGTGATCAACACCGGAACCACGATCATCACCTTCCTGATGGTGTTTCTCATCCAGAACACCCAGAATCGGGACGGCGCCGCGATCCAGGCCAAGCTCGACGAGTTGATACGTGTCAGCGAGGCCAAAAACACCTTCATCGGCATCGAGCACCTGACTGAAGCCGAGGTCCAGGAGATCCGCGCCAAATGCGAGGTCGCGGCGAGGCGGCATGACGACAAAGTCGCGACCATGGCCGCAAAGAAGGTCGTGGCGGCAAAACGCAAACCGAAAAAAGAGGTGGCACGAAGCGCCGGCGGCTGAACCCGCGGTCAATCTCCGACAGTTCCGCCGGTGTTCGAGTTATGTGATCCGCACAGCAGCCAATGTTCCGGGCATGCTCATCGCTTCATGAACGCCGCGAATGCATCCTTGTGGTCGGGATGCCAGCGCGACAGGGCAGGCCGATTTTCGATGATGTCGCCGATGGCCCAGGCCATGCGCTTTTCGTCCATGGGCCGCGCCGCCTCATTGTCGGGACACAGGATGTAGAAGTCGCCCCTGACCAGCGATTCCAGCATGAAATCGATCACCTGCTCTCCGGTCCACGCTCCCGCCGGCTTTTCCGTCGCGCCTTCGGTCAGGCCGGTATAGGTGAAGCCGGGGATGAGTAGATGCGCCGACAGGCGGGCGGCGGGCTCATTGCGCAGCGCATGCGCCAAGCCTTCGGTAAAGGTCTTCACGCCGGCCTTGGAAACGTTGTAGGCGAGGTTGCCGGGCGGTGTGGTGATGCCTTGCTTGGAACCGGTGTTGACGATCAGGCCCGGCCTGGCCGACGCCAGCATGCGCGGCGCGAAGGCTTCGACGCCATGCACGATGCCCCAGAAATTGATGTCGAGCAGCCGTTTCCAGCCGTCGCGGTTTTCCCAGGGCTTTCCCGGGTTATCGCCGACGCCGGCATTGTTCATCAGCAGCGAGACCTCGCCGAAAGCCCCGAACGCCCGGTCGGCGAGACGGTCGACCTCACCGGCCTTCGAAACGTCCGATGCGACGGCAAGCACGGCGTCGTCGCCGGCTATCGCGGAGACGGCCCGCGAGGCATCGTCGAGGCGCGGCCCGCCAATGTCGGCCAGCACGATCTTCATGCCCATCAGCGCCAGCCGTTTGGCCGCGGCAAGGCCGATGCCGCTGGCGGCGCCGGTGATGACGGCGGTGTTGCCTCGGCCAAGGGCCGGAAGGGCGATCTGAATCTCGGTGTCGGCGATCATCGGCGATGGTTTCCTTTTTTGATGGCGCCGAACTTAGCGCCGGAATGGGCTTGCGCAAGCCTGCGTCGGGGCGTGTCGGGTTGACCAGTCCGGTCGCGGCTGCGCATGCTGCGATGCCAAAAAGGAGATTTCCGATTGACGGATTGGGTTGCAATTCTGAAGGAGCAGACCGCCACCGGCGACCAGATGGGGCGCGAGGTGCCGCAGATGCTGGCAAACCCCGATATCAGCGAAGCCCAGGTGAAGACTCTGTTTTCGGCGCTCGAAAAACAGGCCGAGTTCGTCGAGAAACTGCGCATGGCGCTGGAAAAATTCGGCCATGATTTCTCGATCATCAAGGCGGCGGAGCGGCTGGAAGAGCGCTATGCCGATCTGGCCGCTTCCGTGGCGGAAAAGCTGAAGGCGATGCGCGGTTAAGCAATTCCACGAAGTGTGAAGCGGTTTGCCCTCCGGGATCGCGACAGGCAGATGGCTATTTTTCGATCACCCGCGCAAAGCGCGTGTCCGGCACCAGCCAGATCAGGGCGACGGCGACATAGAGCGCCACTCCGATCCACCGGTCGAGGAAGGTTAGCCCAACGGCCGCTATGTAGACGGCGAGCGAAATCCTTCCCTTGCGATCGCGGCCGATTGCCTTGGCGAATGCGGTGTCCGGCCATGCTGCCGATGCAGCGCAATGACCAGGATGCTGTAGGCGGTCGCACACATTACAAGGTCAAAACCATAGACCGCGACCGGAACCGCGGCGAAATGGTTCTCCCCCATGAAGGCGGTCGTCACCGGCATCAGGGACAGCCAGAACAGCAGATGCAGGTTCGCCCAAAGCACGCGGCCGTCGACACGCTGCACGGTATGGAACATGTTGTGCAAATTGTTCCAGTAGATGCCGACATTGATGAATGAAAGCACGTAGCACAGGAAGACCGGCCACTGAGGCAGCAGCGCCGAAAAATCCTCGCCTTCCGGTACCTTCAGGTCCAGCACCATGATGGTGATGATGATCGCCACCACGCCATCGGTGAATGCCTCGACCCTGCCCTTGCCCATGATCACCACCCGTCCACGACGAATTGCCGAAAGAAAGTAAATCGTTAGCGGATGTTGGCACGCCGATAAACGGCGTACACAAAATTGCTCAGCTATATCAGGGGAAACTTCCACGCCGGAACCAGTGAACGTGGTGATCGGCCTTGCCAACTTGTTGACTTTTCTCGGCCCGGCCTCTCCGTTGCGATGCAGTCCTGACCGAAGCAGTCGAACCGCCGGCGCTCGAATGGAGGGACTGATGAGATTCGATTTCTGCTTGCAGTAGCGACCATTCTGACCGCCGCCTTCGGGACATCCCGCCGCGGCCTTCGCCTACGGCGCCCACACCAAGACTAGCCTCAACGTACGTACCGGGACCAACGCGGGATACGCTTTTGCGATCATCGGCTTGCCTGGCCGGGCAACGCCCACCGTGGTGTCAGGAGCATGGTCGTCGACCGGAACGTCGGCGGTGAGGACGCGTTAACGTCGCGACCCCAGAAACTGATGACGAGGTTGGCCATGGCCTTTCGCGATCTGGCGCAAACTCACAACGAAGCCGGCAGCGACGTCCTCGCGATCCCGACTGTCGCGGCGATGATCGCGGTGCTGTTTGCCGGCAGCACGGTGCTGACCCCCTCTATATCGTCTACAAGCAGCAATTCGGCTTTTCGCAGATCACCTTGACGCTGATCTACGCGGTCTATGTCGTCGGCAATCTCGGCGCCCTGCTGGTGTTCGGCAGCGTTTCGGATGTCATCGGGCGCCGGCCGGCGGCGCTTGCAGCCATGATCGTCGCCGTCATCAGCGCGGTTGTGTTCCTGTTTGCCGGCAATGTCGCGTCGCTCGATGTTGCGCGGATCCTGAGCGGGCTTGGCATCGGCGTGGGCGCCGGGACGGGAACCGCGTGGATCGCCGAGCTTCTTCCAGAGGCCGGCAAGTCGCGCGCCAGCGTCATCGCCACCAGCACCAACTTTATCGGCCTGGGTTTCGGGGCGCTTGTTTCGGGGCTGCTTGCCCAATTTGAGCCGTGGCCATTGCGTCTGGTCTTCATTGTCTACCTGGCGGCGCTCGCGGTGGTGACGATCCTGGTCTGGCGCACGCGCGAAACGGTGACGAAGCCAGGCGGCCTTGGCAAGGTCTCCATGCGGCCGCGGCTTTCCGTGCCGGCGCAGATCCGCTCGCGCTTCGTGGCGCCGGCGGTGACCGGGTTTGGCGCGATGGCGCTGGTCGGCTTCTATGCGGCGGTGGCGCCGAGCATCCTGGCGCAGCAACTGCATGAGGCCAACCACGCCGTGGCCGGTGCATTGTTCTTCGAGCTGGCGATGGTCGCGGCGCTCAGCATCGTGGCGCTGGCGCGGATGGGGAGCAGCAAGGCGATGCTGGCCGCGCTGGCCTTGATGATCCCAAGCGCCGTGCTTGTGGTGGCGGCACAGATGCTGGCCTCGATGGCGCTGATGATCGCGGCGACCGCCTGCTGCGGCGTGGTGGCAGCGCTCGGCTATCGCGGCGGCCTGCAAGTGATGAACGAGATCGCGCCGCGGGATCGCCGCGCCGAGGTCGTGTCCAGTTTCTTCATCTGCTGCTTTGTCGGCAACGCCTTGCCTGTCATCGGCATTGGCATCGTGTCGACTTATGCCAGTGCTGTCGCCGCGAGCCTGGCCTTCGCGGCCATGATCATCGCGTTCGCGCTGGTGGCGCTCGCCTTCGGGCTCAGACAGAGGCGCTGAGACCGCCGCGCCAGCCCGGCAAGGCAGACCGCATCAGCCGTTCGGGGTTTCAGGCGCCATGTTCGCCCGCTGGCGCGGCACGCCAAGCCCGGTGTCGGGCGGTTCGCCGGCAGCCGGCCTGTTCTCGATCATGTGCAAGCCGCGCCAGCCGCCGAAGCGGTAATAGATCGCTGCCAGGATCAGAGACGTGATCGAACCGGCCGGAAAACTCCACCACAGCGCTTCCTCGCCGATCACGCCGCGCATGTAATAGGCAAAGCCGGTGCGCACGACGAGCACCGAGATCACCAGGATGATCAGCGGCGGCATCACGGCACCCGTGGCGCGCACCGTGGCGAACAGCACGATGGTGATGCCGAACAGGATGAACGACCAGGAAGCGACCGTGTTGATATGGGCGGCGATATCGATCGCCGCGCTGTCGCTGCTCAGGAACAGGCTCAGGATCGAACGGTCGAAGACCCATAGCAGCGCGACGAGGGCTCCGGTCAGGACAAGGTTGAAACCGACGCCAGAGGCGGCGATGCGGCCGATCCGGTCCCACCGGCCTGCGCCGACATTCTGCGCCGCCATGGACGAGACCGCGGCGCCGATGGCGAGCGCCGGCATCTGGATGTAGGTCCAGAGCTGCGCGGCGATGCCGTAGGCGGCGGCGACCTGCGAACCGTAGGAATTGACAATGCCCATTACCGTCAGGGCAGCCGCCGAGATGACGATCATCTGCAGGCCCATCGGCACGCCCTTGAAGACGACGATGCGCAACAGCGCCGGATCCGGGCGCAGCAGGATGAGATTGGCGCCGGCCAGCCGCAACGGATGCTTGCGCGCATAGAGCACGACGAGGATGGCGACGACGCTCACGGTCTGGCCGATCAGCGTCGAGGTGGCGGAACCGGCGATCCCGAGTTCAGGAAACGGGCCGATGCCACGGATGAGCAGGGGATTGAGCACGATGTCGAGCACGACCGCCAGCGCCATGAAGATGAAGGGGGTGCGTGAATCGCCCGCTCCGCGCAGCACGGTCATGACGAAGGACAGAAGGTTCATCATCGGCACGGCGACAAAAATAATGCGCAGGTAGGAGCGTGCGAGCGGCAAGGCGTCGGCCGGCGTGCCGAGCGCGCCCAGGATGGCGTCGACCCAGATCCAGCCGCAGACCGCGAACACCACCGAAACGAGGAAGAAGAAGGTGGCGCTGGTGCCGACGATGCGGCGCGCCTCGGCCAGGTCGCGAGCGCCGACCGCCTGCGCCACCAGGATGGTGGCCGCCATGCCGATGCCGAACACCGTGCCGAGGATCAGGAACAGGACGAGGTTGGCGTTGGACGTCGCGGTCAGCGCCGACTCGCCGAGGAAGCGGCCCACCCAGACGGCATTGACCGAGCCGTTCAGCGATTGCAGCACGTTGGAGCCGAGCACCGGCAAGGCGAAGAGCAGCAGCGTGCGTGGGATCGGGCCGCTGGTCAGGTCGCCGGTACGCCGGCGTGCGGGCTTTTTTTCGTCCATGGCGGGCAACCTGGGAAGTGTGACTCTGGCCCGCGAGGATATCTCAGGCCGGACCGAGATGCACCCTGCGCCGAGGAGCAGTGACCGTTCGATCGGGCCAGGCTTGATCGCTGGCGGCGCGCTGAAGGCGGCAGTCCGCTTGCTCTGATCCACTCATTCTCAAGTCTTGCGGAATGGGATATTGGTCCTGAAACTGGCGCCGCATTCCCCGAGACCCTATGCATAACCGGGGGTGTGCTCAAGCGGACGCGCCAGGCGCGCCCGCTTGAGCAGTGATCGTTACTTCTTGCCGAGACCCGGCAGCGTGACCTGATAGACCAGGAACATGGTGTCGACATCGGCGCCGTCATCGGCCTTGTAGGCGGCGCCGACCTGGAAGCCGTCCTGGGCGAGGAAGTCATTGTCGTTGCCGACGAACAGGAAATAGTCGTCGGGCAGCTTCGGATCGAGAACGCTGGCCAACGACATCGCTTCCCACTTCTCCGAAAGCTCATTGTGGTCCTTCCCGCCGCCATTGTGCAGGCCGAAGTGGCCAAGCGCGGTGGCGTCGTTGATGTCGATGAACGGCGTCAGCTTGGCCGGCGTCACCGAGGGATCAAGCACGCCCTTGGGTGCGACCGGCTTGTCGGCCGCGTCGAAGGCGCCGCCCGCGATGTCGGTCGCGCCGGAGACGTCGACGATGTTGATCTGGCGGTAGAGCGAAGCGTCACCCTTCTTCAGGCCCTGGCCGTTGCCGCTGTCGCGCGCCAGCATCAGGAAGGATGTGTCCGAAAGCGCCACGATCTCGCTCTGCGCGGCGATTTTGGTCTTGCCCTTGGCATCCTTGAACACCGGCAGCGGCACGACATATTCATGCGCGAGCTTCAGATGGGCGAGGTCGGAAGCATCGTAGACCAGCGCCCGCGTGTTCTGCCGTGTCGAGGGTGAATCGCCGCCGTCCTGCCTCGGCGCCGACTGCAGCACGGCGATCAGGAACTTGCCGTCCGGCGTCATCGCCATGCCTTCGAGGCCCTGGTTGTTCTGGCGCCCGGTTTCGGGATCCTTCGGATCAGGGTCGGCGGCGCCCGGGCCGGGGTTGTCGGAGGAGAAGTTCGGCGCTCCCTTGCGCATCGGCACGAGGGCCGCGGGCGGCTGGGTCGCCGACATCAGGCGGCCTTGCGCGGAGAACCTGTAGATGTTGGGGCCGTACTCGTCGGAGATGAACATCGAGCCGTCCGGCAGCCGCACGATGGCTTCATTGTCGAGCGCAAGCTTGCCATTGGTGGCGACGGGCAGCATCGGCATGTCGCCGGCCGCGGCGCGTACGTCCGACAGCGGATCGAGGCCGGTGGCATCGGCGCCCTTGTCGTCGGTCAGAAGCATGCTGTCGGCAAGCGTCGCCTTGACGCCCGTCTGCTCCTGGCCGGCCGCGGAAGCAGCGCCCGGCGCGGCAGGCGTGAATTCGATGGCGATGGTGTTGAGGCGCGGCCGGTAGTCGGTGGTGCCGGCGACATTGTAGCCACGGTCGGGCAGGAGCCAGAGCGATCCCTTGTAGATGCCGGCATCATGCGTCCAGCCCGACATGTCGATCGCCATGCCCGAGCCCGAGCCGAAGGTCTCGCCGAACTTGTCGCGCTGGTCGGCCGGGATGCGGCCGACGCCGACGAGGCCCTTGTTGATATAGGCCACGCCATCGGCAAGCGCCGGGGTGAGGGCGGTGAACAAGGCCAGCGCGACGCCAAGCGAGGCGGTTCGGTGCAGGGGTTTCATGGACAATCCTCTTTATGACGAAGCACGCCGGAGCGGCCGAAGGAAAATCAAAAGAGGTGCCGCATCGATGATGCGGCGCGTGCCTCCCCGAAAGCGATCTAAGGCGTCAACATGATGCTTGCGTGACAGTGCGCGATACGGGTCCGCCGGTATCTCCATGTGCGGATAAAAAAAGCTGGAGAGCGGGATTAGTGACCTCCCATGGAGCGTGCCTGCCCTATTAGACACTTATGTCTAGTACGAATATGGTGCCGGCTTCGACCGGACCGGGAGGGGAAGCCTTGAAGCCGCGCTATCGCGCAGTGGTCATCGGGGGTGGCGTTGTCGGCGCCTCGGGCGGATTTGCCTACACGATCGGCAAGAGCGTCGCGCTGGCGTTGGTGGACGACGGTTTCGCCGGGGAGGGGATGGCGCTTTGCGTGCACATTGTCGGCGTCGAACGGACGGCGCGGGTCATCGCGGCCTCGGTCTACGATCCCCGACGCGGGGCGGTGCGGCAATAAGGAGGAGTTTTTCTGATGGTCGATGACGCTGCACAGGATACGAGGCGCGAACGCCGGCGCGGGCGCATGGGCGAGGCAGGCAGCGAATCAAGCCGCAAGCCCAATTACCGGTCGCTGAAGAATCCATTCCTGCCGCAGCCGATCTTTTCCGACGACCAGGTAGCGTCGATCCACGACACGGCGCTGCGCGTGCTGGAGGAACTGGGCATCAAGGTGCTGCTGCCCGAGGCGCGCGAGGTGCTCGCCCGCGCCGGCGCCCTGGTCGACCCCGACACCGACATGGTGCGCATCGGCCGCGACATGGTGGCGGCAGTCTTAGCCTCGGCGCCGCGATCGATCCACGCTTATGCCGGCGCGCGCGCTCGCGACCTGTCGCTTGAACTGGGCTCGATGACGTTCCTGGCTGGTTCCGGCGCGCCCAATGTCACCGATCTCGAGCGCGGCCGGCGGCCCGGAACGCTGGTCGCCTTCGAGGAGTTGATCAAGCTGGTGCAGCATTTCGACGTCTTGCACATGCTGGGGCCGTGCATCGAACCGCAGGACATCGACAATCGTTTCCGCCACTATGCAGTCAACCGGGCGCAGCTGACCCTGTCGGACAAATTCCCGTTCGTTTTCGCGCGCGGCACGCCGCAGGTCGATGACAGTTTCGAGATGATCAGGCTGGCCCGGGGGCTGTCCGAGGACGAGTTCCGCTCGGGCGCGCATTGCTACACCGTCATCAACACCAACTCGCCGCGCCAGCTCGACATTCCGATGGCGCAAGGCATCATCGATTTCGCCAAGGCGGGCCAGGTCCTGATCATCACGCCGTTCTGCCTAGCGGGCGCGATGGCGCCGATCACCGTGGCCGGCGCGCTGACCTTGCAGCATGCCGAAGCGCTGGCCGGGCTGACGCTGGCGCAGATCGTGCGGCCGGGCGCGCCGGTGGTCTACGGTTCCTTCTCCTCCAATGTCGACATGAAATCGGGCGCACCGGCCTTCGGCACGCCGGAGCATGTGAAGGCGACATTGGGTGCGGGCCAATTGGCGCGCTTCACCGGTCTGCCCTGGCGCTCGGGCGGCGGCAGCGCGGCCAACGTTTCGGATGCGCAGGCCGCGCACGAGACGCAGTTCGCCCTGTGGGGCTCGGTGCTGGCGGGCGCCACCGTCTGCATCCACGCGGCCGGCTGGCTGGAAGGGGGCTTGAGCGTTTCCCTGGAAAAGCTGGTCACCGACATCGAGGCGCTGCAGACGGTCGCGGAACTTTGTGCGGCGACCCCTGGCGACGACGACGCGATTGGCTTCGAGGCGATCGCCGAAGTGCAGCCGGGAGGCCACTTCTTCTCGGCCGGCCACACCATGGCGCGCTACCGCACCGCCTTCTACGAGCCGCTGGTGGCCGACTGGTCGAATTTCGGCAACTGGACGCAAAGCGGGTCGAAGACCGCGACCGAACGCGCCACCGGCATCTGGAAGCGCACCCTTGCCGATTTCACGCCGCCGGCTGCGGCCGCCGCCACGTCAGGCGTGCTCGACGCGTTCATCGCGCGGCGCACGGAAGAGGGCGGCGCGGCGCCAGTGTCGTGAGATAGTTGCAGATCCATCATCCCGAATTGCGGCCGTGATCCAGGAACCCGCGGCGCGTCCCGCGCATTCATGGATGCGGGCCAATGCCTGGCTCCATCCGCGAGCCGTTGAGGGAGGACGACATGGGTTTCGACCAGTACCACGAACCGCCGGAAGAACTGTCGCAGGCAGTGCGGACCTTTGCCCGCATGATCACCTCGCTGATCGAGGAGGCGGAAGCGATCAGCTGGTACGAACAGCGCATGTCGGTCGAGAAGAACCCGCAGGCCAAGGCGATCATGAAGAACGCGCAGAGCGAGGAGTTCAAGCATTTCGGCATGGACCTAGAATTCCTGCTGCGCCAGAAAACGGATTGGCGCGTGGAACTGAAGGAAATCCTGTTTACGACAGGGGATATCGTGAAGGCCGGGGAGCGGGGCGAGAAGAAGGTGGATTGAGGCGGGACGTCAGCCTTCGAGGCTGGCAGCCTCACACTGGCAGCACGAACCCGTCCAGCACGCGCTTCTGGCCGGCCTTGTCGAAGTCGATGGTCAGCTTGTTGCCCTCGATGGCTGAAATGTTGCCGTTACCGAATTTCTGGTGGAAGACGCGGTCGCCCACGCTGAAGGCGGACGGCGTGTCGGAGACGGATTTGGCGACCAGCTCGCCGTCGATGGTGCGGCCCTTGACGCTGGTGCGGCCGGCGCCATAGCCGGAGTCTGTTTCACCATAGCCGATGCGTTCGACCTGATGGCCCGAGCGCGTGCCCCAGTTGCGGTCGGTCGCCTCGGTGCGGTTGGCCTGCGCGCGCTGCCAGCCGGGCGTCGAATAGGTGTTGGAGAAGGCGCCGGATTTTTCCCCGCCGCCCGAATTGCCGCCAATATTGTCGAAGCGCGAGGCGCCATACGGGTTCTGTCTTCCTGCCGCCTGGCCGCCGCCACGGCCGGATGCGAACGAGCCGCCGCCATACGGATTGCCGTAGCCGCCATAGGAGTTGCCGGCTTCGGCGACCTCGACATGGGCTTCCGGCAGTTCCTCGAGGAAGCGCGACGGGATGGTCGATTGCCAGAGCCCGTGGATGAGGCGGTTGGAGACGAACCAGATATGCAGGTTCTTCTTCGCCCGCGTCAGGCCGACATAAGCGAGCCGCCGCTCCTCCTCCAGCCCCGAACGGCCGCCTTCGTCCAGCGCGCGCTGATGGGGAAAGAGACCTTCCTCCCAGCCGGGCAGGAAGACGGTCTCGAATTCGAGGCCCTTGGCCGAGTGCAGCGTCATGATGGAGACGGCATCGAGCCCGGCATTCTGCTCGGCATCCATGACCAGCGCGACATGTTCGAGGAAGGAGCGCAGCGACTCGTACTCCTCCATCGAACGGATCAGTTCCTTCAGGTTCTCCAGCCGCCCGGGGGCTTCCGCCGAGCGGTCGTTCTTCCACATGTCGGTGTAGCCGCTCTCCTCGAGAATGGTCTCGGCGAGTTCGGTGTGCGGCGTGGCTTCCAGTGCCTTTTGCCAGCGTTCGAAATTGGACGCGACCTCGCGCAGCGCGGCGCGCGGTTTCGGCTTCAACTCGTCGCTTTCCGCGAGTGTACCCGCCGCCTCCAGCATCGGGATGCGCAAGCCGCGCGCCGTGTCGTGGATCTGGCGGATGGTCGCTTCGCCCAAGCCACGCTTGGGCACATTGACGATGCGCTCGAAGGCGAGGTCGTCGGTGCTGTTGGCGACGACGCGGAAGAAGGCCAGCGCGTCGCGGATTTCCATGCGCTCGTAAAAACGCGGACCGCCGATGACGCGGTAGTTAAGGCCGAGCGTGATGAAGCGGTCCTCGAAGGCGCGCATCTGGAACGACGCGCGGACCAGGATCGCCATGTCGTTCAAATTATGCTTCTGGCGCTGGTAGGCCTCGATGGTCTCGCCGATGGCGCGAGCCTCCTCCTCCGAATCCCAGGCGGCGTGGACGTTGACCTTGCCGTCCTCGGGATCGTTGCGGTCGGTGAACAGCGTCTTGCCGAAACGGCCCTCATTGTAGGCGATGAGATGGGAGGCGGCGCCCAGTATGTGCGCGGTCGAGCGGTAGTTGCGCTCCAGCCGGATGATGGTGGCGCCCGGAAAATCCTTGTCGAAGCGCAGGATGTTGTCGACCTCGGCGCCGCGCCAGCCATAGATCGACTGGTCGTCATCGCCGACGCAGCAGATGTTGACTTTGTTTTCGCTCACGGGCTGTTCCGCGCCTGCCGGCGCGGGCCCTCCGCCCCATCTTTTTTGCGCGCCTTCGGCGTCGCGGGAGGGGCCTCGCAACGGCTCGGACGCCCGGTCGGGCTTGCGGCCTTCGGCCGTAGGCACATCTGTCGGCGTCGAGTTGTTACGTCCTGCATCCGGCCGCTGTGCCAAAAGGCGCAGCCACATGTATTGGGCGGTGTTGGTGTCCTGGTACTCGTCGACGAGGATGTATTTGAACCGCCGGTGATAGTCCTTCAGCACATCGGGATTGGCGCGGAAGATGCGGATCGGGTGGCAGAGCAGATCGCCGAAATCGCAGGCGTTCAGCGTCTGCAGCCGCTCCTGATAGGCCTTGTAGAGCTCGCGGCCCTTGCCGTTGGCGAAGCTGCGCGCATCGCCCTCGGCGATATCGGCCGGACCCTGGCCCTTGTTCTTCCAGCCGTCGATCATCTGGGCGAACTGCTTCGCGGGCCAGCGCTTGTCGTCCAGGCCCTCGGCCTGGATCAGCTGCTTGATCAAGCGCACGACGTCGTCGGTGTCGAGGATGGTGAAGTCGGACCTCAGGCCGGCAAGCTCGGCGTGGCGGCGCAGCAGCTTCACGCCGATCGAGTGGAAGGTGCCGAGCCAGGGCATGCCCTCGACATTGCCTTCGCCGATCAGGATGCCGATGCGCTGCTTCATCTCGCGCGCGGCCTTGTTGGTGAAAGTGACGGCCAGGATCTGCGAGGGGAAGGCCCTGCCGGTGGCAAGGATGTGGGCGATGCGGGTGGTCAGCACACGGGTCTTGCCGGTGCCGGCGCCGGCCAGCACCAGAACCGGGCCTTCAGTGGTCTCCACGGCCAGCCGCTGCTCGGGATTCAAGCCCCTGAGATAGTCGGGCGCATTGTTTTGGCCGCCGCGGGCAGCCATGGCGCGCGCGGCAATGCCCGACGGGGCCGTGGGCCGCGCATTGGGTTCATCGAAAAAGGGCATGTCTTCGGAAAAGCCGGACATCTCCCCCGAATGTAGTGATTCGGGAGCGAAAGACCAGAACTGTCTACGTTTTGTTCCGGCAAAGTGCCTGATACGGCCGCTTCACCGATACGGGAACCGCCGCTGTGGAACAATCCCAGGCGGAGCGAGGATGCTGCCCGCGGGCCACGACCTACGCTTGACAGGCGCCGCGGTCGGGAGAAAGTTGCACGGGCAACACGCAATGCCGGGTTGGCCCAGGCCGCCTCATGCGCGCAACAGTCGAAGGAGTATCATCTTGGCTGTCACTATCACCTCCATCATTGTCTTCCTCATAGGTCTGGCGCTTGGCGCCGGCGGCATCTGGTTGGCTTCGCTGGGCGGCAGTTGGTATTACATCGTCGTCGGTCTCGCCTTCCTGGTCGCCGCCTGGCTGCTCTACCGGCGCCGTTCCACGGCGCTCTGGCTCTATGCGGCGATCGTGCTCGGCACGCTGGCCTGGGCGGTCTGGGAAACCGGCTTCGACTGGTGGGAGCTCGGCCCGCGCGGCGGCATCATCGTGCTGGTGGCGCTGTGGCTGCTGACGCCGTGGGCGCGGCGCGGCCTTGCCGGTCCGGACGGGCGAGCGCCTTTGATCCTTGCCGTGCTGGCATCGCTGGCGGTGGCCGGCTATTCGATGACCACGGACCCGAAGGATATCGGCGGTGTGCTCGACACCGACAAGGTGATCCCCAACGCCAATCTCGGCGGCGATGTGCCGGCGGGCGAATGGCATTATTACGGGCGCACGCCATTCGGCCAGCGCTATTCGCCGCTCGACCAGATCACGCCGGATAATGTCGCCAACCTGAAGCCGGCCTGGACCTATCGCACCGGCGACGTGAAGGGCCCCGACGATGTCGGCGAGACCACCTATCAGGTGACACCGCTCAAAGTGGGCGACACGCTCTATATCTGCACGCCGCACAACTTCGCCATCGCCGTCGATGCGGCGACCGGCAAGGAGAAGTGGCGCTACGATCCCAAGATCAAGCTCGACAAGGACCGCCAGCACCAGACCTGCCGGGGCGTCTCCTATTATGCCGATGCGGCGGGCGCCGCCGGCCAGCCCTGCGCGGCGCGCGTCTACCTGCCGACCTCGGATGCGCGGCTGATCGCGCTCGATGCCGCCAACGGGCAGGTTTGCCCAGCCTTCGCCGAGGGCGGCACGCTCAATTTGTTGACCGGCATGCCGTATCCGAAGTCGGGCTACTACTATTCGACCTCGGCGCCGCTGATCGCCGGCGGCAAGATCATCGTCGGCGGCGCTGTCAACGACAATTATTCGACGCAGGAGCCGTCCGGCGTCATCCGCGCCTATGATGCGAGCAGCGGCAAATTGCTGTGGAACTGGGATTCCGGCAATCCGGACCAGACGACGCCGCTGGCGGCCGGCCAGACCTACACCGCCAACTCGCCCAACATGTGGTCGACACCGAGCGCCGACGAGAAGCTCGGCCTGCTCTACGTGCCGCTCGGCAACCAGACGCCGGACCAGCTCGGCATGGGCCGCAGCGCCAATGTCGAGAAATTCTCTTCCTCGATCACCGCGCTGGACCTCAACACCGGGCAGTTGAAATGGGTGCGTCAGACCGTGCACCATGACCTATGGGACATGGACGTGCCTGCGCAGCCGAGCCTGGTCGACATCACCAAGGCCGACGGCTCCGTGGTGCCCGCGCTGGTCGGCCCGACCAAGCAGGGAGACCTCTATGTGCTCGACCGCCGCACCGGCGAGCCGGTCATTGCGGTCAAGGAAGTGCCGGCGCCCGGCGGCGCCATCGAGGGTGACCACACATCGCCGACGCAGCCCGCGTCCGACCTTTCCTTCAACCCGCCGCCACTGACCGAGCACGATATGTGGGGCATTACCATGTTCGACCAGCTGGCGTGCCGCATCGCGCTTCACAAATTGCGCTATGAAGGTCGCTACACGCCGCCCTCGCTGCAGGGATCGCTGGTTTATCCCGGCAATTTCGGGACGTTCAACTGGGGTGGCGTGGCGGTCGATCCGGTGCGGCAAGTGATGTTCGGGATGCCGACCTATCTTGCCTTCACGTCGCGGCTGGTGCCGCGCGCCGACGTGCCGCCGCCGGGCGACACCAAGGGCAGCGAGCAGGGGTTGAACCGCAATGACGGCGCGCCCTATGCGGTGGTGATGGGACCGTTCCTGTCGCCACTCGGCATTCCGTGCCAGGCGCCGCCCTGGGGCTATGTCGCGGGCGTCGATCTTCGCACCGGCACCATTGCCTACAAGCACCGCAACGGCACCGTCTACGACATGACGCCGCTGCCGTTGCCGTTTAAGGTCGGGGTGCCCGGCATTGGCGGGCCGATGATCACCGCCGGCGGTGTCGCCTTCCTGGGTGCCGCGGTCGACGACTATTTGCGCGCCTACGACCTGACGTCGGGCAAGCAGCTCTGGCAGGCGCGGTTGCCGGCCGGAGGGCAATCGACGCCGATGACCTACACGGTCGCGGACGGACGCCAGTTCGTGGTCATCGTCGCCGGCGGCCACGGCTCGGTGGGCACCAAGCCGGGCGACTATGTGATGGCCTACGCGCTGCCGAAGTAGGCAGGCGTTACCGGGCTCGGCGAGCTGACGATCAGCCGAGCCCCAGATGGCTCTTTAGGCTCGGCACCGAGCCAAGCATTTGGTTGGTCAAATCGGGGCCGGCGGCCGCCTCGGCCTGCTGGACAAGCGTCTCGCCAGCCTTCTGGATCTGCGCCAAGTCGAGGCCGGAGGCCTTGAGCGCGGCGAGGCCGTTGACCAGAGCGCCGGCCTTCTCGCCGAGAACGCCGCCAAGCGCGCCCTGCAGCGACGACATGAAGCCGCCACCACCGCCGGCCGGGGCGGCGGCCATGACGTCATATTTCTGCGCCAGCGCATCGGCGCCCGGAATCTTGGCGAAGAAGGAGGAGGCGCTGGTGCCCTCGGCCTCGTGCTCGAGCACCGAGAAAATGGTGCCGACGACCTTTTCGGTCGTGGCCTGGTCGAGACCGGCCTTCTGCGAGACGGTGTTCACGATGTCCTGGACGTCCATGACTTCACCTCAACCTCGGGTTTTCGTGTTCGCGGGCTGGCGCTTGCGGCTGCGGACCCTGACCATCGACTTGCGGCTTGCCGCGACAACAGCCGCGCGCATCGCCAGAACGGCCGCCACTGCTGCCACGAAGGCGGTTGCCAGGATCGGCGAGGGCATGGTCATCGGCATTGTTCCTTTCAGATCGGGCCTATAGGACCGTGACCGCCAAAGGGCCGGCCGGCTAGCCAGTTTCCCCCACTATTGTGGCAGCGCCATCAAGATTTGTCACCGATGACAAAAACGTGATGATCTTCAGCCGGCTGACCGGCGGCCGCGAAGGCAGCGAGATGTCACGGTCCGGTGACTGGACGATGAGAGGCTCGCCCCTAGCTTGCGACCGGCAGGACACCGCAGTCGAGACGAGATCGAGGAAGCCCATGGCCGACGTCACCACCAAACCCGTCATCACCCAGGCAATGATCGATGCCTATGACGAATACACGCATCTGACACTGGATCGCCGCCGCTTCATGGAGCAACTGACCAGGCTTGCCGGATCGGGCGCGGCGGCGGCCGCCATCGCGCCGATGCTGGCGGCGAACTCGGCCCAGGCGGCGATCGTGGCCGAGACCGATGCCCGCGTAAAGGGCAAGGACATCACCTATCCCGGCAGCGGCGGCGAGATGAAGGGCTATCTGGTCAAACCCGCGAACCAGGCCGGCAAGCTCGGAACGGTCATCGTCATCCATGAAAACAGGGGGCTCAACCCGCATATCCGCGACGTCGCCCGGCGCGTGGCCCTGGAAGGGTTCGTGGCGCTCGCGCCGGATTTCCTGTCGCCGCTCGGCGGCTCGCCCACTGACGAGGACAAGGCGCGCGACATGGTCGGGAAACTCGATCCGGCGCAGACCGTGGCCAATGGCGTGGCGACGGTCGCCTTCCTCAAGGGCGACAAGGAAGGCAACGGCAAGGTCGGCGCCATCGGCTTCTGCTGGGGCGGCGGCACGGCCAACATGCTGGCCGTCAACGCGCCCGACCTTGCCGCGAGCGTCGCCTATTACGGCATGCAGCCGAAGGCCGCCGACGTCTCGAAGATCAAGGCCGCGTCGCTGCTGCACTATGCCGGTCTCGACGAGCGCACCAATGCCGGCATCGATGCCTTCAAGAAGGAACTCGACGCCGCGCATGTCGAATACACGGTCTATGTCTATGAAGGCGCCAACCATGCCTTCAACAACGACACCTCGGCGGCGCGCTACGACAAGAAGGCGGCCGACCTCGCCTGGGGCAGGACGATCGCCTTCCTGAGGCAGAAGCTGGCATGACCATCGCCTTCAGGCGGCCGGCGCCCAGATCGTCTCGAAGGCAGGCGACAGGGTGAAGCCCGCCGGGCGCTCCGATTTCGGCGGCGGGCGCCGCACGCCTTCCTGCAAATAGCGCAGGGCCGAGGTCAGCCCGTTCATCGTGTAGGGCTTGGCGATGACGCCGATCGCGCCGGCAAAGTGGTCGGGGATGCGCTTCGGGTTGGCGGTCATGAAAATGACCATCGAGTTTTTCCTGTCGCCAATATATTCGGCCACGTCGATGCCGGTCGGGCCGTCGGTGAGATGGATGTCGACAAAGGCGATATCGGCCTGCGTGGTATCGACCATGTCCTTTGCTTCGGCGAGCGATGTTGCCCAGCCGACGACGCTGTGCCCGGCGTCCTCGACCAGGCTCTCCAACTCCATGGCCAGCAGCGCCTCGTCCTCGACGATCAGGACCTTGAGTGGTTCAATCATGACAGGTTCCCTTTGTGCTGTGGTCCGTTGGGCATCGAGATGACAACGCGAGTGCCGGGACCGGCATCGCGCCACTCGATGTCGGCACGCAATTGGCGGGCAAGCGACTTGATCAGCCGCATGCCGAAGGAGGCGTCGCCATTGGCGCCCGCCATGCCGACGCCATCATCCGAGACCTCGATGTTCAAATGGCCGTCCGGCTGGCTCATCTTGATGCCGATGCTGCCCGATCTCGTGCCGTCGGGCCTTTCCTTGAAGGCATGCTTGAGCGCGTTGGTGACGAGTTCGTTGACCATCAGTGCCACCGGCGTCGCCTTCTCGGCCGGGACGACGACGGGTTCGAGATCGAGTGTCGGATTGATTTCCGAACGTCCCGAAGCCGTGAGCAGGTCGGAGATGAGATCCTTGGCGAAGTCGGAAACATCGAACTTGCTGACATCCTTGGACTGGTAGAGCCGGCGGTGCACGGTACTGAGCGCTTCTATGCGCTCCAACATCGTGCCAAGCGAGCGCTTGAGGTTCGCGTCGGAGACGGTGCGGCTCTGCATGAGGATAAGCGAGGAAATCATCTGCAGATTGTTCTTCACGCGATGATCGACTTCATGCAGCAGCGTGGTCTGCGCCTCAAGCGCCGCTTCGAGCTCAGCCGTGCGTTCCTTGACAGCCTTTTCAAAACGTTCCTTGTCCGCGGTGATACGATTTTCCCAGAGCTTCCGGTCCGAAACATCGAGTTGCGAGGCGAAGAAGAACTGCAGTTCGCCTTTGTCGTTGGAGACCGGGCTTATGTAGAGCGCGTTCCAGAAGGTCGACCCGTCCTTGCGGTAATTCAGGATATCGACGCTGATGTCGGTTTCATCGGCTATCGCGGCGCGTATCTGAGCGATAGCTTCCTTGTCGCTCTGCGGCCCCTGCAGGAAGCGGCAGTTCTTGCCGAGAACCTCGTCGCGCTCATAACCCGTCAGGCGCAGGAAGGCTTCGTTTGCAAAGACGATCGGATTGTCCTGCCGGCGCGGATCGGTAATGATCATCGACATGCGCGTGGCGCGGATGGCCGCCGCGAAGGGGTCGCCCTTGCCGTGCTCGACATGAAGGTCGTCGGTCATGTGCCATGCGTCCGCCGGCTCCCTGGTCCGTTTCCGTTCCATAGCGTCACTCCAAGCCATTTTTCGCGGGAGACAACGGCTCAAAGCCGAATTTGGTTTCAATTACGGGCGTCTGTCGCAGTTCGTCGCAGGCAGGGAACCGATAGAGGCTTTCCGCAACCGACCGCGAGGAGGGCGTTTTTCGGCTAGCCAGCCGAGGCCGGCCTGTGAAGCGCGACGCCGGTCACGACCAGCGCGATGGCGAGGCAATCGGACGGACCGGGTATCTGGCGCAGCACGACGACGCCGATCAGCGTTGCGGTGACCGGCAGCAGCGACAGCATCAGCGCGAAACTCGCGCGCGGCAACCGCGCCATGGCGAGCTGGTCGCAGACATACGGGATGACCGACGAGCAGATGCCGACGCCGATGGCCGCGACGAGCAGCGGCGGGGACAAAAAGGCGGGCCGAGCCTGGGTGAAGCCAACGGGCAGCACGACGACGAAAGCGACCGCCATGGCCGCACCTAGGCCAGCGATGCCGTCGCCGGTGCCCGCGCGGGCGACACGGTGGCCAAGCACGATGTAGCCGACAAAGAGCGCGCCGTTGAGGAACGCCCAGACCAGCCCGACCGGGTCGCTTGACCATTTGACGTCGATCAGCAGCAAGGTGCCGGTGACGGCGACGGCAAGAGCGGTGAGATTGCGGGTGCTTCTGAGGCCGGCGAGCGCGACGCCGATGGTGCCGACGAATTCGATCGCGGCCACCAGCGAGATCGGCAGGCGGTCGAGCGCCAGGTAGAACGAACAGTTCATCACCGCCAGGCAAGCACCGAAGGCAACGAGCAGGAGCCGCGTCGGAGGATCGGCGCTGGCGAAGGTTCGCCATGGGCGGGTCAATGGCGCGAAGACCAGGGCCGCGGTGGCTATGCGCAGCCACGCCATGCCGAGCACGCCGACATGCGCAAAAAGCAGCACGGCGAAGGCCGGGCCGAGATAGTGGAAGACAGCGCTGACGGCGAACCAGATATGAGGCGGCAATCTTGTCGCAAGCCCGGCTAGGGCCTGGCTGGCAGCGGCAGGGCTGGAATGCGGGGCTTGCCTCTGGTCATCCACGGGATCAGTATCGTAGCCAATTCTCCCTATTCATATGGACGATGACTAGATTTCCCAATCATTCGTTTCACCTAAGCAAGGATTTTTTCATGAAACGCCTTCGAAACGAAAATATCGATCTCGACGCGGCCGACATGAAGATCCTGCGCCTGCTGGAAGAGGACGCGCGCATCAGCACCGCGGAACTGGCCCGTTCGGTCGGCCTGTCGGCGCCAAGCGTGGCGGAGCGCATCAAGCGGCTGCAGGAGAACGGCGTGATCGAAGCCTATTGCGTCAGGATCAACCCCGCGGCGCTCGGTCTGAACCTGTCGGCGTGGCTGCGCATCCGGCCGGTGCCTGGGCAATTGTCAGTCGTGGCCGAGATCATCCGTGAGTTGCCGGAGATCGCACAATGCGACCGAGTGACCGGTGAGGATTGTTTCATCGCGCTGGCGCATGTCGGCTCGGTCGCCGAGCTCGAACGGGTGATCGACCGCATCATCCCCTATGCGATGACCAACACGGCGATCATCCAGTCGTCGCCGGTGATCGCGCGCTCGCCGCTGGCGGCGATCAGGCAACGGCACTAAGCGTGGCCGCGCTTCAGGCGGGCGCGCTTAAGGATGCTGCGCCAGCGGATCATGTCGAACGGGATCGGTTCGTTGTTGTTGGCGATGTGAAAGATCTCGTTGTCGACATTCTTGAGCGAACGCCAGAAATCGTAGTCCGATATGCGCGGATCAGCCGCCAGCCTATCCACTTCGACCTTGATGTCGGTTTTCATGCACGTTCCTCGAACCGGCTTCGCCGCGCCGCCCGCTAAACAACCCTTGTGCGGACGTTTTCGACCGCTCCGCTGAGTCGTTCAACGGCTCAAATGGCTTGTTCCCGTTAAATCCTCGGTAAGGTTAATGCGGGTGCGAGGTGGCTTCAAGCACGCGTCCCGGCCGATTTCAGGAACCCGCCGATTTTGAATCGCGGGTGTGGCTTTGAGGCCAGACCCGGTCGCCTTGGGCTTCGCCCTATTTGCGCTTGATCCCGATCGAACGGCCGGCGCGCTCGGGCATCGGGAGCACGGAGTGGGCGGCGCGCATGGCTTCGATCCTGGCCAGCACGTCGGCCGGGAAGGGCGCCACCTTCGGCCCCGACATGTCGACATGCAGCGACAGGGTTTCGGACGTAGCGGCGAGCCAGCCGTCGACATGGCGGATTTCCTGATAGGCCCGCAGCCGCTTCTCGTCATGGTCGATGAGCTGGAAGGAGACCATGACCTTATGGTCCAGATGCAGTTCCCTGACGTAGCAGACATGGACCTCGGCGGTGTAGATGGTGAGCCGCCGCTCTTTCACATAGTCCAGACCCATGCCCATCGCCTCGAAGGCCTCGTCCGAGCAGCGGTCGAACAGCACGTTGTAATAGGCCATGTTGAGATGGCCGTTATAGTCGATCCAGTCCTTCTCGATGTCCATGGGCTTGGAGACGAAGGGGGCGGGAATGGACATCGAAACTTCCTTGTTCTGGTGCTGGACAGAGCGTGGCCGGTGAGTGTCTTTACATTCTGACGCAATTTCGGATGGAAAACCGCTTCACACTTTTCCTGAAATTGCTTTAGGCATCCATACTCGCATAACAAGGGTGGACGCTGGTCCATTCGCGGAGGAATTCATGGCTCTGAGCGACCTCAATCCGGTCGAACGCAACGAGGAAGGCATCGCGGCGGTGCTCGGCATCCTCAAGCAGCGGCTGGGCGAGCGCTTCCAGACCGGACAGGCCATCCGCTCGCAGCACGCGCACACGACCACCTATATTCCGACGCAGGCGCCCGACGGCGTCGCTTTCCCGGAGACGACGGCCGAGGTGCAGGAAATCGTGCGTGCCTGCGCGGCGCATCGCGTGCCGGTGATCGCCTTCGGCGTCGGTTCTTCCCTGGAAGGCCACACAAATGCGCCGGGCGGCGGCATCTCGGTCGACACATCGCGCATGAACCGCATTCTTTCGGTCAATCCGCAGGATCTCGACTGCACGGTGGAACCCGGCGTCACGCGCGAGGATTTGAACCGGCATCTGCGCGACACCGGCCTGTTCTTTCCGATCGATCCGGGTGCCAATGCCTCGCTCGGCGGCATGGCGGCGACGCGGGCTTCCGGCACCAATGCGGTTCGCTACGGCACGATGCGCGAGAACGTGCTGTCGCTGACCGCCGTCATGGCCGACGGCGAGACGGTGACGACCGGCAAGCGGGCGAAGAAAAGTTCGGCGGGTTATGATTTGACCCGGCTGCTAGTCGGCTCCGAGGGCACGCTCGGTATCATCACCGCGCTGACCCTAAAGCTGCAAGGTATTCCGCAGGCGATCTCGGGCGGCGTCTGCCCGTTCCCGAGCGTCGAAGCGGCTTGCAACGCCGTCATCGCGACGATCCAGATGGGCATTCCGGTGGCGCGCATCGAATTGGTCAACGCGCTGCAGATGCGGGCGATGAAGACCTACTCCAAGCTCGATTATCCCGAGAGCCCGTGCCTGTTCGTCGAGTTTCATGGCAGCGACGCAGGCGTTGCCGAGCAGGCCGAGACCTTCGGAATGATCGCGCAAGACAATGGTGGCGGGCCGTTCCTGTGGACCAGCGTTGCCGAGGAACGAACCAAATTGTGGAAGGCCAGGCACGACGCGTACTGGGCGTCACTGACCTTGCGGCCGGGCGCCAAGGGCCTGTCGACCGATGTCTGCGTACCGATCTCGCGCTTTGCCGAATGCGTCATGGAGACCGAGGCCGACATTGCCGAAATGGGACTTATCGCGCCCATCGTCGGCCATGCCGGAGACGGCAATTTCCACGTGCTGGTGCTGATGGATGTCAACGATCCCAAGGAAATCGCGCTGTCGGAAAAATTCGTCGCGCGGCTCAACATGCGGGCGATCGCCATGGAGGGCACCTGCACCGGCGAGCACGGCATCGGGCAGGGCAAGATCGGCTTCCTGCGAAGCGAACTCGGTCACGGCGTCGACATCATGCGCACGATCAAGCAGGCGCTCGATCCGCAAAACATCATGAATCCGGGCAAGATCCTGCCTGACGCGGGCTAAGGGCACCGCGACGAGCGCGCCTTGACCGCGCAAGGCGGCAAGGTCGTGCAGGCGAAGCGCGACGCACGCTAAGGGGGGCGGTTAGAGCCCGCCAACCGCCGCTCTACCCTGCAGTGGGAAGCTGCTCCTGGACCTCCTGCGCAAGCGTCTGCAGCATGGGACGGGTCGGGGCGAAGAATGTCGTGCCGGTGTGCGGCGTGGAGACATCGAGCAGCCGGTCGTAGGCGCCGGGCGGGTCGCCGACATACATGCGCTGCAGCATTTTCTCCGTGACCCAAAGATATCTGCTGTAGCCGATGAAGTAGGTGCCGAATTCGTTCCGCCCGGGCCTGCCGAACGGCATGTTGTCGCGCAATATGTCGTGTTCGTTGCCATCGGCATCGACTACGGTTGCCAGCGACTTGTGCGATTTGCGCGGCGCGTCGTCATCGTCGATTTCGATGTTGTCGATCTTGGTGCGGCCGATGATTGCCTCCTGCTCGGGCGTGGGAATGCGCGCCCAGGCCCGCATGTCGTGCAGATATTTCTGGACCACGACATAGCTGCCACCGGCGAAATCGGCGTCCTCGTCACCGACCAGCGCCGAGGCGGGCAAATCGAGGCCGGCCGGGTTGGCGGTGCCGTCGACGAAGCCGAGCAGGTCGCGGGCGTCGAAATAGCGAAAGCCGATCACTTCGTCGACGACGCTGACGCCGGGACCAAGCCTGTCAAGCAGGATACGCTCGAATTCGAAGCACATGTCGGGCCGCTCGGCGCGGATGTGAAAGAGCAGGTCGCCCGGTGTCGCTGGCGCCGAATGGACCGCGCCCTTGATCGGCGCGAACGGCTTCAGTTCCAGCGGCCGCCGGCCGGGGCTGAGCCGGTCCCAGAGATCGCGCCCGATGCCGGCGATGCAGGACAGGCGCCCGCCGAGATCGCGGAATCCGACAGTCTTGACCAGATCGTCGAGTTCGCCGAGCACGGAACAAACCCTGGCCAGAGCCGGCTGATCGCCGGCGACGGTGCCGACAAGGAAAATCGCCGACTGCGATAGCGGGGCATCGACACTCTGCGCATCGATCGGCACGCGATCCCAGTTCTTGCCCGACATCCGAGAATCTCCGCTTTTAGCGGACTTGTTTCAGATCGTCCGACATGACGCAACGGGATGAATTGCCTCTTTATCGACACGCGGATGCGGGTAGAGTGCGGCAGAATTGCAATCAACCTGTTCGGAGCTGATGCTCGCACGCCTGTTCGTGATCTTCGGTGGCCTGTTCGTGCTGGTGCTGCTTGCGGCGCTGGTGGTGCCGCACTTTATCGACTGGACCGGCTACCGCGCCGAGTTCGAGCGCGAAGCAAGCGCAATCCTCGGCCGCAAGGTGACCGTGCAGGGCGACGCCACGGCAAGGCTGCTGCCGTTTCCCTCGGTGACCTTTTCCAACGTCGCCGTTGCCGGTGGTCCCGACGGCCGGCCGGCCATGACCGTCGAGACGTTTTCGATGGACGCGGAACTCGCACCCTTCCTGCGCGGCGAGGTGCTGATCTTCGACATGCGGCTGGTGCGGCCGAAGGCGACCATCGACATCGCCGCCGACGGAACCGTCGATTGGGCGATGCGCCCGTCTTCGCCCTTCGACCCCGGCCAGGTCACGATCGAGAAACTGACGGTGACGGAAGGGCAGATCGAACTGCGCCATGCCGCCGGCGGCCGCAGCCACATCTTTTCGGAGATCAACTCGACCATTTCGGCCAAGTCGCTGGCCGGTCCCTGGCGCATGGACGGCACGTTGCGGCTGGACGGGTTGCGGACCACTGTCGCGGCGTCGACCGGCAAGGCCGAACCCTCCGGGCAGATGCGGTTACGGGTGAAGGCGGATCCCGACGCCTATCCGCTGGTCATCGAGACCGACGGCAATGCCGGCATCGTCAAGGGTGCCGCCGTCTATTCCGGCCAGTTCAAGATTTCGGGCGCGGACAAGAATAGTGCGGGCAAGAATTCAGCCGAGTTGCGCGGCACGGATGGCGAGACGGTGAAGGTCAGCACCGGCAAGTCCGATCCGGGCTTCCGGCTGAACGGCAAGTTCTCGCTCGACCATCAGAAGCTTGGCGTCGACGAATTCCGTTTCGAGACCGGTCCGCTCGACAATCCCTATACCGCCGATGGCAAGGCCTCGGTCGATCTCGGCCAGAAACCGAGCTTCGCCATCGAGGCCAATGGCGCGCAGGTTCAGTTCGACGAGGCGGTGGGTGCCCAGGCGGGTACAGGCCTGACACTGGATCAGCGCATCGCCGGGCTTGAGCAGGCGCTGCTCGATCTGCCGAAGCCGACCATTCCCGGCACGGTCGAGGTCAAGCTGCCGGCGGTGGTGGCCGGCGACACCACGGTGCGCGATGTTCATCTTTCGGCCGAACCGGTCGGTGACGGGTGGTCGGTGAAATCGCTGGCCGCGACCTTGCCCGGCCGCACCAGACTGGAAGCCGACGGCATGGTCATGCTCAACGTGCAGGGCCATTTCGGTTTTACCGGCTCGTTGCTGCTGGCCGTGGCGCAACCTTCAGGTTTTGCCGCCTGGCTGTCGAAGGATGTCGACGAGGCGATCCGCCGTCTGCCTGCCGCCGGTTTCAAGGCCAAGGTCGATCTCTCGGAAAATCATCAATCCTTCAGCGATCTCGAACTGATACTCGGCAAGGCGAAGTTTTCCGGCCGCATCGATTCCAGCCAGCCTGAAGACGCAAAGCCGTCGGTGCTGATGCGGCTCGAGGGCGGCGATCTCGATGTCGATGGGCTGGCGGCCTTCGCCTCGATCTTCGTCAGCGACAAGGGCGCCAATCGTTTTGCCGACAGCGACCTCGATTTCCAGATCAAGGCCGGCCCTGTCAGCGCCGGCGGCTTGACCGCCGACACGGTCGATACCGCGCTCAGGCTGCGCGGCGGACTGCTCGAAATCGACCGGCTGTCTGTCGGCGGGCTGGCCGGTTCCTCGATCAGCGCCACCGGCCGCATCAAGGATTTTCCGGCGAGCCCGACCGGCAAGCTCGACGCCTCAGTGGTCGCGGTCGACCTCAAACCACTGATCGATGTCGCGGCACGGCACTATCCGGACAATGCCGTGCTGAAGGGGCTCGCAGACCGCGCCGCGGCTTATCCCGACTTGTTCCAGGACGCGCGCGTCGACCTCGTGGCCAGTGCCGCCGACAATGGCGACGGCACCACGGGCCTGGCGGTGAGCGGGCAAGGCAAGGCCGGCGGCTCGTCCTTTTCGGCGTCGCTGTCGGGGAAGGGCGCGGTGGACAGGCTTGCCGACGCGCCAGTGACACTGACTTTCAATGCCCGGAACCCGGACGCAACCGCCTTGCTCGCGCTCTATGGCCTGCCGGCGCTGCCGCTCGGCATGCTGGGTGAAGCAAGCACCGATATTCAGGCCAAGGGCACGCTTTCCGGCGGTCTGGCGACGAGCTTCAGCCTTGCCGGCAATGATTTCAAGGCCGGCTTCCAGGGGATGGTCGCCGACACGCCGCAAGGCCCGACGGCCAAGGGCAAGATCAATCTCGACGCCTCCGACATCGAGCCATGGCTGATGACGACAGGCATCGGCCTGCCCGGCATGGGCGCCGGCATGTCGACATCGCTGGCCGCGCAGGCCGACTACGGCAACGGCCTGCTGGTGCTCTCCGGGCTCAGCGGCGCCATCAACGAGGCGGCGGTGTCGGGCGACATCAACCTCGATGTCAAGCAGGGGGTCGACGGCAAGGACGGCGTGCCGCATCTGGCAGGAGCGCTGGCGCTCGACGAACTCGACCTCGATCCGATGGCGGTGGCGCTGTTTGGCGATTCCGCTTTTCTCGTGGACAAGAACGGGTCCGGCAAGAGTGACAATGCCGGCAAGAGTGACAATGCCGGCAAGAGTGACAATGCTGACAAGAGTGACAATGCCGACAAGAATGACAAATCCGGCGCGTGGCCGTCGGCGCCGTTCAGCCAGAAGTCCAGCCTGCCGTTCACGGCCGATCTCGACCTGACCACGGCTTCGCTGACCGTCGGCCCGCTCGCCACCGCCTATGACGCGGCACTCTCGCTCAAGCTCGACCCGGAAGGCATTCGGGTCACCGATCTCAAGGCCAAATTCCTCGGCGGGGCGCTCTCCGGCCTGTTCGATCTGAAGAACAATGACGGTACCGGGCTTTTCACCGGACAGATGAAACTGGCGGGTGCCGATCTGGCGAACGTCTTGCCGGATGCGGGCATCGGCGGCGTCGGCGATTTCTCGACGACGCTGTCGACCAGCGGCAAATCCGTCGACGCTATGATCGCCGCTCTATCGGGATCCGGCACGGCGACGCTGAAGGACTTGCGGATCGCTGGCGTCAATCCTGACGCGTTCGGCGCATTCCTGGCCAAGGCGGATGCGATCGGACGCGATATCGACGCCGCCAAGACGGCTGGCTTCGCGCCTGACATCGCCGCCGACGGAAGTTTTGCCGCCGGGAACGCCGAGGTCGCCTTCACGATAGCCGGCGGCACGCTCAGGGCGCCGCCGATCAGCCTTGAAAACCCGGCGGCGACCTTGTCGGCCGACATCGCGGCGGATCTCAATGCCAGCACGGTTTCCGCCAAGGGCGCGGTCACCTATCGGCCCGGCGACGAAGCGCTGGTCGGCTCCGAGCCGGCCGTGAATTTCACCGCCGAGGGGCCGTTCGGCGCCGTGAAACGGCAGTTCGACAGCGAGCCCCTGGCGCAATTCCTGACCCAGCGTGCGCTGGAAAAAGAACAGCAGCGCGTCGAGGCCATGCAGGCCGCGCTGCTGGAGAAACAGCGGCTGCGACGCGAAGTGCGCTATTACGCGGCCCTTCAGGACGCCCGCGACAAGGCCGCGGAGGAGCTGCGCCAACAAGAGGAAGCGGCGCGCCTGAAGGCCGAGGCCGACGCCAAGGCGAAAGCGGAGGCCGACGCTCAGGCCCAGGCCGAAGCTCAGGCCCAGGCCGAAGCGGATGCCAAGGCGAAGGCCGACGCGGATGCAAAAGCCAAGGCCGATGCGGAGGCCAAGGCGGCGGCGGAACAGCAGGCAGCGGACGAAGCGGCCAAGGCGCAGGCCGAGCAGGAGCGCCAGAAGGCGGAGGAGGCGATGCGCATTGCCTCCCAGGAAAAAGCCAGGCTCGAAGCCGAGCGCAAGGCGGCGCAACAGGCGCCCAAGGCCGAGCAGGTGCCCGCCAACGACAATCCGCCTCCGGCCAAGCCGAAGGCCAATCCGTTCACGGTCGACAATCTGCTGAAGTCACTGCAGTAGGCAGCAGGGCTAGGCTTTCCGGTTGCTCACCGCCAGGCAATCGTCTCAAGGACGAACGTTTCGGCGCCGTCGGCGACGTATCTGGCGTGGCGGAAGTCGCGGATGGCGGCAAGCTTGCCGCCCTGCCAACTCAGCAGGATGAAGTATGCCGGTGCTGCCGTCGGGTCCTTGGGATCGCGCACGAGGATTGCCGGACGGTCCTCGACGAAACCAGACTGCAAATGCCAATCCCGCACCCTGGAATAATTGCCGAAATAGGTGGCCACCTCCTTGCGGCCGCTGAGCCTTGCCCTGGCCACCAGTTCCAGCCGCACTTCGTCGGCCAGCATGTCTCGCACGGCATCGAAATCGCGGGCGTTGAAGCGATCGACATAGGCGTCGAGCAACAGGCGCTCCGATGCACTCAGCCTGGGAACAGGACGATCGTCCTGTTCGTCGGCGAGCTCACGCAGCCGGCCACGGCCACGATGCAGCGCTGCCTTGATCGCGGGGATGCTGGTGTCGAGCATGGTGCTGATCTCCCGCAGCGAATAGCCCAGGACATCCATCATGATAACGCTGCTTCGCTGCGCGACGGGAAGGCGCATGAAACTGTGCAATCCGGCTGCCGCGGCCTGCCGGTCGGCGATGGAATTCGCAGCGTCGGCGATCATGTCCGGCTCCTCCTCGGAGAAAGTCCTCTCACGGGCGCGGCGGCGCAAAAAGTCGAGCGCCGCATTGTGGGCAATGCGAAACAGCCAGCCTTCGGGATTGGCGATCGGGGCGGTGCCGGCCAGAGCCTCGAATGCCTTGGCCAGCGCCTCCTGCACGACGTCCTCGCCATCGACGACCGAGCCCGTCATCCGGGCGCAGTAGCGATGCAGTTTGGGGCGCAATTCGCCGAACAAGCGGTCGAAAGGCTCTGGGATTTCGCCTGGATTGTTCATGCACCGGCCATTCTCGAAACGGTTCTATTCGTCCAGCATCCGATAGTGGCCCACCACTGTCATCACGTCACGCTGCGGAGGGTCGATGCAGCGATCCATGATGCCACTTTGGAAGGCCTGGAAGGCGGCAAGTCCTGTGATGAGGTCGGCATGCCCGTCGGTTTCGGTCTCGACGAGATGGACGAAAGTGCCGTCGCCGGAGCGCCAGGTCATGTAGCGAACGCCTTCCGGCGATTTGCCGCGCAGTTCCTCGAACACTGCCTTGACCAGGCGCTCGTTCTCGTCGGCCCGCTCCGGTTTCGTCTTGTAGCGTATCAAATGGTGTTTCATCGCATCGGCTCCCTTGGCTGTCGCGTGTCCAAGACGCGGCGGCCAGGCCAAAGGATTCGGATTCCGGAAAAAAGTCCCGTATCGGCCCGCACGGATGCTGGACGTCAGTCCTGGCTCCGATCGAGCAGGCGCCGCAGCATGGGTTCGATGCGCGAGAGCTCGTCGAGATGCGCGGCCGACAGTTCGGCCAGGCAACCGTCGGCGCGCTCGGTCAGCCGCAGCAGCACGCGGCGGTGGTCGTCCTTGTCCTGGTCGCGAGCGACCAGTCCTGCCTCGCCGAGACGGTTGACCAGTTCGACGGCGCTGTGGTGACGGATGCGCAGGCGTTCCGCCAGGTCGCCGACCGTCACCGGCCCGCCGCCGGGATATCCCTTGATCGCCAGCAGCGCTTGGTGCTGGCGCGGGGTCAGACCGGCGTCCTCGGCCTGCACCTGGCTGAATTCGAGGAAGCGGCGGATCAGGTAGCGGAACTCGGACAACCGCTGGTAGTCGGATTGCCTGATGGCGGGGCGTGGTGTCTTGGGCTGCGTCATATCGGAGATGTCTTCGTTTTCCGGTGAAAGCTCAAACGAAATTTCGAGCGAAAGCCGCTTGAACAGATATATCGTGTTACGATACATATCCGGCCAACAACCGGCTGGCCACTTCGACCGTGCCGCAGAACCCGAGACACGGCCGCCGCCAGGAAGCAAAGCCACCATGAACACCCATAACTCCAATCCCGATCACCTCCGGGATTTCACCACGGATGCCCGAGTGCTGCTCGTCGCCGCGATAGCGGTGGTGGTGGCGACCGCCGGGCTGTTTGCCGGCGTGGCGCTTCTGAAGCTGATCAGGTTCGCCACCAACATCGCCTATTTCGGCCAGTTCTCGCTTGCCGAGCTGAAGCTGCAGGATACGCCGCTCGGGCTTGCCGCCGTCATCGTTCCGGTCATCGGCGCGCTGATCATCGGCCTGATGGCGCGCTATGGCAGCGAAAAGATCCGCGGCCACGGCATTCCCGAGGCCATCGAGGCGATCCTGCTCGGACGCTCCAGGCTGGACGCCAAGGTGGCGATCCTGAAGCCGCTGTCGTCGGCGATCTCGATCGGCTCCGGCGGGCCGTTCGGCGCCGAGGGTCCGATCATCATGACCGGCGGCGCCATCGGCTCGTTGATCGCGCAGATGCTGCCGGTCTCGGACAACGAGCGCAAGACATTGCTGGTTGCGGGAGCGGCGGCCGGCATGACCACCGTGTTCGGCACGCCGATCGCGGCCATCATGCTGGCGGTCGAATTGCTGCTGTTCGAATGGACGCCACGCAGCTTCATCCCCGTGGCGGTGGCGGCCATCGTGGCCGAGGTGGAGCGCACCATGCTGCACATGCCGGGGCCGATCTTTCCGTTCGCGGGCAACATGGCCATCTCCTTCCTCGGCCTTGGCGGCTGGGTGCTGGTCGGCATATGCGCCGGCCTGTTGTCCGGGCTGCTGACCCAGATGGTCTATGCCTGCGAGGACGGCTTCCAGAAGCTGCCGATCCACTGGATGTGGTGGCCAATGCTCGGCGGCCTGGTGGTCGGCATAGGCGGCTTGATCGACCCACGGGCGCTAGGCGTCGGCTATGACAACATCGCCGACATGCTGGACGGCCGCACGATCGCGACGGCGGCGCTGCTGCTGCTGGCGGTCAAGGCCATCATATGGTCGGTGGCGCTCGGCTCGGGAACCTCGGGCGGCGTGCTGGCGCCGCTGTTGATCATGGGTGGCGCGATGGGGGCGGTGCTTGCAGGCATCCTGCCGGCGGCGGACCCGGGCTTCTGGGCACTGCTGGCAATGGCCGCCACCATGGGCGGCACGATGCGGGCGCCGCTGACAGCCACTTTCTTCGCCGTCGAGCTGACCGGCAACACTCATGTGCTGGTGCCGCTGATCGCGGCTTGTGCCGCCGCGCACGGGGTCACCGTCCTGCTGATGAAGCGTTCGATCCTGACCGAGAAGATCGCCAGGCGGGGGCACCATCTGGTTCGCGAATATCGCGTCGACCCCTTCGCGCTGACCAGGGTGCGCGAGGTGATGACGTCAGAGGTCGAGAGCGTGCCGGCGACGATGACGCTGCATGGTGCGGCCGCCTTCCTGACCGCGCCGGAAACCCGCCATCCGAGTTTTCCGGTTATCGATGAAAATAGGCAGGTGCTCGGCCTCATCGATCCGCCGGCGATCCTGCGCTGGCGCCGTGCCGGAAAGCACCGGACGGCTACGCTTGGCGAGCTGCTGGCCGGAAGCAAGGTGACGCTGGCCCATCCCGACGAATATCTGGAAGGCCTGTCGGACAAGCTGGTGACAGCCAATGTCTCGCATCTGCCGGTCGTGGAGCGTGAGGATGGAAGGTTGGTCGGCTATATCGGCTGGAAGGATCTGATGCGCGTGCGCTCGCGCAAGCAGGCCGAGGAGCGAGAGCGCTCCACCTTGCTCGGCTTCGGACGCGGGAAAAAGGCGGACGCGGCCGAGGGTGCGTAAGTTCAGGCGCTCGTCGCGCGCTTCGCCCATTCCAGGACATGCAGCCTGAGCGCCGAGGACAGGTTGGTGTCACGGGGCCGGGTCTCGTCGATTTCGGCGACGAGGGCGGCGAGTGTCAGCTTCCTGTTCGCCGCGATGGCGACGAGATCGTCATAGAAGGGCTTTTCGAGGGAATAGCTGGTGCGATGGCCGCGAATGGTCACCGAGCGCTTTTCGACGGCGCTCATTGATCGTCAGGCTGGGTGGGCTTTTCGCGGTGATGGCCCGCGACAAACCTTTCGCTCTTGTCGGCGATCAGGCGGTCGCGTTCCTTTTCGGCCTTGGTGCGACCGTGCAAGGCGCGATTCCGGCTGGCCGTTTGTGCCTTGTCGTCCCGCGCCTTCTGCTTGCGAGCCTGGCGGAGATTGACGATGTCGGCCACGGACCGCGAGCTATTTCTTGCGGAAGGCGTCGAGCGAGACCACTTCGGCGCCCTTGGTGCCGGCATCCGCCGCGGTTGCCTTCTTCTCCGCTTCGGCGGCGGCCTTCTTCTCGGCCTTCGGCTTCTTCTCGGAGACGATGGTCAGCGGCTCCGGCGCCGGTGCTGCCGGTTCTTCGTCGGGCTGCGCATCGGTCTTGACGTCGAATTCGAGCTCGAAATTGACCGAGGGGTCGTAGAAGCCGCGCACGGCCGAGAACGGGATTTCCAGTTTCTCCGGCACGTCGGAGAAGGAGAGACCGACCTCGAAACCGGTGTCGGTCACCTTCAGGTCCCAATACTGGAACTGGATGACGATGGTCATCTGCTCGGGATAGCGCTCGCGCAGCCGCGACGAGACGCGCACGCCCGGCGCGCCGGTCAGGAAGGTGATGAAGAAATGATGGTTGCCGGGGAGGCCGGTGCGCGCGACCTCTGCCAGGACCTTGCGCATGACGCCGCGCAACGCCTCCTGGGCCAGAATGTCGTAGCGGATATGGTCGTCGGCCATGAGGTGGTCGGGTTCCGTTGAATCGTCCGCATAGCTGTAATCAAGCTTGGGCGCGGCGTAAACCTGATATAGACCGCCGCCGCGCCGAAGCGAGGACTATTGCGAATGATTTGATCGGCAAGGCGGTTTGGCGGCAACGCCAAATGTTATGCGTTAGCCAGCGCAGCGTGTCTTTTGACGCTGGTCGGGGAAGGGCGCTTGCCGAAAGCGCGCAGGAAGGTGCGCACTCCGTTTGTCGCCGATTGCACCACCTCATCCTCGCTCGGCGTGCCGCCGAGCATGAAGGTGGTCTGCAGTTCGGCATTGACGAGGCCGAGGAACTGGCGCGCCGCGACATCGGGATCGTGGATCGCGAGATAGCCGCCATAGGCGAGGCGGGCGAAGCGGGCGGCGATCGCCGGCCATGTCCTTCCGGGTCCCTGTTCGCGCCATTCGGCAAAGAGCTCGGGATAGCGCTCGCCCTCGGTCTGGATCAGCTTGCGCAGGAATTTTCCGTCGCGGTTGCAGATGCAGTTCTGGTTCAGGCGCACGGCAAAACCGATCAGGTCGGCCTCGAGATCCCCAGGCTGATCGGGAAAGGTGGCGATGGTGGCGAAAATGCCGGCGTTGCAGCGCTCGGTCAGGTCGCGCACGACCGCGATGAACAGCTTTTCCTTGTCGCCATGGTGGTTGTAGACCGTCTGGCGCGACACGCCGGCCTCAACCGCTATCAGGTCGATATTGGCGCCGGCGAAACCTTCGCGGCAGAACACGCCGGCAGCGGCGTCGACGATCGACAGGCGCTTGGCCTCGTGGCCGCGTGGCGGGAAAGTGTCAGGAGAAACGCCCGATCTCATGAAAATCCATATAGAGGTGATTGACCATTTAGACAAGACTGTCTAAATTTGTGGACACGATATAAGGGGATTTCGCTCCGGAGGCGAATAAATTTGCTCCAGGAGTAGGAAACCCACGGGATGGAACGTCCTAGGGTCAGACGTCGCCTGGCGGCGGCAACCAGATTCGAAAGAAGCCATTATCATGAATCCCAAATTCCTCCGCATCGCGGTCGTGCTCGGCCTGTTGTCCGCCATCGGTCCGTTCGCCATCGACATGTATCTGCCCGCTTTGCCGTCGATCGGCACCGATCTGCATGCCGGCACCGCCGCCGTGCAGATGAGCCTTTTGATCTTCTTCCTGTCGATGGGCTTCGGCCAGATCGTCGTCGGGCCGATCTCCGATATGGTCGGCCGCAAGCTTCCGCTCTATGGCGGCCTGGCGCTGTTCATGGCCGGCGGCATCGGCTCGGCAATGGCGCCGACCATCGAGTGGCTGATCGCCTTCCGCTTCCTGCAGGGGCTTGGCGCGAGTGCCGGAATGGCCATTCCGCGCGCCATCGTGCGCGACCTGCACACCGGCAATGAGGCCGCCAAACTGATGTCGCTGCTGATGCTGGTGTTTTCGGTGTCGCCGATCCTGGCGCCGCTGACCGGCAGCCAGATCATCGAGAATTTCGGCTGGCGCGCCGTATTCTGGACGGTGACCGGCGCGGCGGTGCTTGCCACCATCCTGCTCGCGACCTCGCTCAAGGAGACACGGCCGGTGGAAGAACGCGTCGGGTCCTCCTTCGGTACAGCCCTTGCCGGCTACCGCTTCCTGATGGGCGACCGTAATTTCCTCGGCTTGGTGGCGATCGCCGGCTTCGGCATTGCGAGCTTCTTCGTCTATCTGTCGAGCTCCTCCTTCATCCTGATCGACCATTACGGGCTGTCGCCTTCGGTCTACAGCGTGTTCTTCTCGATCAACGCGGTTGCCTTTATCGGCATGTCGCAGTTGACGGGCCTGCTTTCCGAACGGTTCGGACTGAAGCGTGTGGTGTGGGTGGCGGTGACCGGCTACGCGACGACGATGGTTGTGCTGTTCGCGATCATGGCGACGGGCGTCGACCGGCTGGACGTGATGGCGGCCCTGCTGTTCGTCGGCTACGGCTTCCTCGGCTTGGTCATCCCGACCACATCGGTGCTGGCCATGGAAGAGCATGGCGAGATCGCCGGCACGGCGTCGGCGCTGATGGGCACGCTGCACTTCGCCATCGGCGCGCTCGCCATGGGCGTCGCCGGTGTGTTCTTCGACGGCACGCCGCTGCCGATGGTCGCCGGCATCACGCTCTGCGCGGTGATCTCGTTCGCCCTGGCGAAAGTCACGCTTGGCCGTTCGCGCGAAGCGGTCGAAGCGCCGGCGGAATAGGAAAATCCTCAATGAACCAGGAGCGGCCGGGTCGATCCCGGCCCTCTTTGTGTCGAAGCCGGCGTTTGCCTCCGCGTTGACGACCGCGCTCTGGTTGCTGACGCTCAGTTGAGTTCCTGGGCGAGGCCGATGAGAAGCCCTTCAGGCCCACGGATGTAGCAGAGCCGATACACGTCCTTGTACTCGACAACTTCGCCTACGAGTTGCGCGCCGCGCGTGCGGAGCCTTGCAAGCGTGTCGTCGATGTCGTCCACGGTGAACATGACGCGGAGATAGCCCAGAGCGTTGACCGGGGCGGTCCGGTGATCCGCGACGACAGGCGGCGCGAGGAAGCGGGACAGCTCCAGCCGGCTGTGGCCGTCCGGCGTGCGCATCATGGCAATCTCGACATGCTGGTCGCCCAGTCCGGTGACGCGCCCGGCCCATTCTCCTTCGACCGTGGCCCGCCCTTCGAGCTCGAGGCCGAGTTCGCGAAAGAAATCGATCGCCCCTCCGAGGTCTTCGACGACGATTCCTACATTGTCCATCCGCTTGAGCGCCATGTTTTCGATCTCCAAGGGCGTTTCAGTTTACAAGGTATCGCCTGGTCCAACAACGCACAGGAAAGGCCGGACCCGTCAGACTTTTTTGTCCATTGATGAAGGGATGCGCGACTGTTTCGCGGCTAAGCGGCCACGCGAAATCGGCCAGAGCCGAGCCTGCCGTTGCGTGACGATGGTGAAGAGAAAGAAGTGGAGGTTTCTGTTGCCAGGTACCTCCGAACCCCGCCTAGAAGTGCGAACCCCTAGGGCTTGATTTGAAGCTATCGCACTGCATTAAGCAGCGAGACGTGCTTCCGCATAGTTGTCGTTGGCAACTATAAGTTTAGCCCGATGACGGTGGTACAATGCCGGGCAAAAGTACGATCTTTACACCTTCGTCGATCCTATTTCGCCCCCAGCAAAAACCGCTCTGTCCTCAACAGCGGCTTTTGGTGGAGGCGCCGGGTACCGCCCCCGGGTCCGAACGGCTTATTTCATCGCCCATTTATCGCCATAGTCGGTCAAGCCGACAAAACGAATATAGGGGGGCTCGCGCGGAAATGAAAGGCCGCAATGGTGCTTTGTCCCCGTGTCAAATCGCGACGCCAAGGGTTGACTTGGGCGCGGTCTCAACCGAAGCTTCGCGGGCGGTGAGGACTTGCCAACCTAGCGCACAAGTTGCGAAGCGCGCCACAGCCCTCATCGATCGGATCCGTGGCGCCGACGAGGGGAATTCTGATGGCCGACTATCTTGCGGATGTGAAGAAATATGACGCCGCGGCAAGTGCCGATGCGGTCGAAAAAATCGTCAAGCACCTGGGCATTGCGCTGAGGAACCGCGATTCCTCGCTGGTGTCCTGCACGGATCCGAAGGAATTGGCCCGGGTCAAGGAGAGCTGGGTGGCCAAGAAGCTCGGCGTCAGCGACGGGGCGAAGGCCGACGCGGCAATCGAGAAGACCTGCAAGGCGATGCACGCCGACAATACCAAGAACCGCGTGACCTTCTACTATCTGGTGGCCAAGGACCTGGGCAAGCTCGGCTCTCTCTGAGACCTTTGGTTATTCATTCTGGCGGCCGGCTGGCGATTTCCGCGCTTCCGGTTCGCCGGGGAGGATTCTGGGCAGGCTTCGTTCCCTGCTGAATGGGGACGATCTCAGACAAGCGTGGCGTCAGCGCCTATATGCGCTATGATCGACGAGATCCCGAATCGAGCCCCGAACCGATGCGCCAGTATCTCGACCTCCTGCAGCATGTGCTGGACAACGGCGCCGATCGCGGCGACCGCACCGGCACCGGCACGCGCTCCGTCTTCGGCTACCAGATGCGCTTCGATTTGGCGCGCGGCTTTCCGGTCACCACCACCAAGAAGCTGCATCTGAAGTCGATCATCCATGAACTCCTATGGTTCCTCGCCGGCGACACCAACATCAAGTACCTGACCGACCACGGCGTTTCCATCTGGGATGAGTGGGCCGACGAGAATGGCGATCTCGGCCCCGTCTACGGCAGGCAGTGGCGGTCCTGGCCAGACGGCCATGGCGGCTCGATCGACCAGATCGCCAATCTTCTCAAGGAGATCCGCCGCAATCCTCAATCACGGCGGCTGATCGTCTCGGCCTGGAATCCCGCCGAGGTGGAAGCCATGGCGCTGCCGCCTTGCCACTGCCTGTTCCAGTTCTACGTGTCCGAGGGCCGGCTTTCCTGCCAGCTCTACCAGCGTTCCGCCGACATCTTCCTCGGCGTGCCCTTCAACATCGCGTCCTACGCACTGCTGACGCTGATGGTGGCGCAGGTGACTGGGCTTAAGCCGGGCGATTTCGTCCACACGCTTGGCGACGCGCATCTCTACTCGAACCATTTCGAGCAGGCGCGCGAACAGTTGCGGCGCACGCCGAGGACCCTGCCGACGATGTGGATCAATCCTGAGGTGAAGGACCTTTTCGCCTTTCGCTTCGAGGATTTCCGGCTGGAAAACTACGTCGCCGACGCGTCGATCAAGGCGCCCATCGCGGTCTGAGCTGCGGCCTTCCGGTCGATGCCACCATCGCGTCCGCGGCCTTGGCCACGGCATAGGCCTGCTTGCCCTCTTCGGGCTTGAGGTCGGCGACGGCTTCGTTGGTGATCGAGGCGGTGACGATGGCGCCGCCGCCGATGTCGATGCGGACATGCGAGGTGGTGGCTCCCTTGAGGATCTCGGTGATCATTCCCTCGAGGACATTGCGGGCGCTGATCTTCATTGGAGTTCCTTTCGCGGCGGCGGTCTTATCAGAGCAATCATGCAGCGCCAGACGGAGTTTCGGTAGGCAGGCCCTTTCCTTGTTATATCCATGCGGATATATCGGTGTGCAGGCTTCGAGCCGATCGGATTTTAGAACCCAGGAGAGTTTTCGATGGCGCGCAAAGGTTTCGGGTTGAGTGCAATCGCCGTTGGCGGTCTTGCGGCGGCGCTGATGGCGGCAACGCCGGCAGCGCACGCGGAAGACAAGCTCGTGGTGTTCGCGGCAGCCAGTCTCAAGGATGCGCTCGATGCGGTGAACAAGGCCTGCGAGACCGATGTCGGCGAAGCCGCCACCGTTTCCTATGCCGCCAGTTCGGCATTGGCCAAGCAGATCGAGGGCGGGGCGCCGGCCGACATCTTCATCTCCGCCGATCTCGACTGGATGAAATATCTCTCCGACAAGAAGCTGACCAAGCCCGACACAGAAGTGAAGTTGCTGGGCAACGAGATCGTGCTGGTGGCGCCGAAGGATTCGACGGTCGAAACCAAGATCGAGAAAGGCTTTGACCTCGCCAAGCTGGTCGGCGACGGCAAGCTTGCCATGGGCGACTTCAAGGCTGTGCCGGCCGGCAAATACGGCAAGGCGGCATTGGAATCGCTCGGCGTCTGGTCCTCGGTCGAGGGCAAGGTGGCGCAGGCCGAGAATGTCCGTGCGGCGCTGAAGCTGGTTTCGACTGGTGAGGCCGCGCTCGGCATCGTCTATGCCACCGACGCGCACGCCGAAAAGGGGGTCAAGGTGGTCGGCACCTTCCCGGAGGACACACATCCGCCGATCATCTATCCGGTTGCCCAGACAGCCGATTCGAAGGACAAGGATACCCCGGCCTTCCTGAAGTGCCTGCAGTCCGCCAAGGCCGGCGCGCTCTTTAGGGAACAGGGTTTTACCGTGCTCACGCCGAGCAACTGAGTCGGCAAGCACCTGAGTTCGAAAAGGCCCGATACCGTACTATGAGCTGGCTGCTGGACCTCACTCCCGACGAATGGAATGCGGTCCGGCTGTCCATCAAGGTGGCGACGGTGGCGATGCTCGCCAGCCTGCCGCCGGGCATAGCGATCGCGCTGCTGCTTGCCCGGGGGCAATTCTGGGGCAAGACGCTGCTCAACGGGGTGGTGCACCTGCCGCTGATCCTGCCACCCGTGGTAACCGGCTATCTCCTGCTTTTGACGTTCGGCAAACGCGGCCCGGCCGGTGCCTTTCTCGCCGAACATTTCGGTATCGTCTTCTCGTTTCGCTGGACGGGTGCCGCCCTGGCCTGCGGTGTCATGGGCTTCCCCCTGATGGTGCGGGCGATCCGGCTGTCGATCGAGGCGGTGGATCGCAAGATGGAGGCGGCGGCGGGAACGCTCGGCGCCAACCCGCTGTGGGTGTTCGGCACCATCACGCTGCCGCTGATCCTGCCCGGGCTGATCGCCGGCGCCATCCTGTCCTTTGCCAAGGCGATGGGCGAGTTCGGCGCGACCATCACTTTCGTCTCCAACATTCCTGGCGAGACGCAGACGCTGCCGTCGGCGATCTACACTTTTACCCAGGTGCCGGGCGGCGACGAAGGGGCCCTGCGGCTGACGCTGATTTCGATCGTCATCTCGATGGCGGCATTGGTCGCATCGGAAGTGCTGGCGCGGCGGGTCGGGCGGCGGATGGACATCGAATGAGCGTCCTTGTCGACATCGGCCACCGGCTTGGCGATTTCGCCGTCGAGGCCCGCTTTGAGAGCGCCGGACGGCTGACGGCGCTGTTTGGGCCGTCCGGTTCCGGCAAGACGACGCTGATCAACATGATTGCCGGGCTGATCCGGCCGGACAAGGGGCGCATTGAGGTCGATGGCCGCGTGCTGGTCGACACTGGTGCAGGCATTTTCCTGCCAAGGCACAAACGCCGCATCGGCATGGTGTTCCAGGATGCGCGCCTGTTTCCGCATATGAGCGTGATCAGCAATCTGCGCTACGGCCGCTGGTTCACGCCGGCGGCGGAACGCTACGCGGATATGGACGCCGTTGTGGACTTGCTGGGCATCGGCCCGCTGCTTGGCCGACGGCCGGCAAAACTCTCGGGCGGCGAGAAACAGCGCGTGGCGATCGGCAGGGCGCTGCTGGCCAGCCCCAGACTGCTGCTCATGGACGAGCCGCTGGCCTCGCTCGACGAAGCGCGCAAGGCCGAGATCCTGCCCTATATCGAGCGGCTGCGCGACGAAACGAAGATCCCCATCGTCTATGTCAGCCATTCGGTCGCCGAGGTGGCGCGGCTGGCGAGCGACGTGGTGATGTTGGCGCAGGGCAAGGTCACGGCCAGCGGTCCGACCGACGCTGTCATGCAAAGGCTCGACCTGTTGCCGGTGGAAGAGCGCGGCGAGGGTGGTGCCGTGCTGGACACGAAGGTGCTGCGTCACGACGAGGCTTTTGGGATGACCGTGCTCGGCTCGGCCGCCGGCGAGATCCGCGTGCCGCGCCTTGCGATGAAGGCCGGGGCTCCCGTGCGTATCCGCATTCGTGCTCGCGATGTGATGATCGCCGCGGAGAAACCGACGGGCCTCAGTGCCCTCAATATCCTGCCCGGCACGATCGTCGCGATCAGTCCGGGCGAGGGGCCGACGGTCGAAATCGGCATCGACTGCAATGGCGCAACGGTGCTCGCCCGCATCACCGAACAGTCACGGCAGGCGCTGGAGCTGCGGCTCGGCGGCAAGGTCTTCGCGGTGGTCAAGACCGTGAGCTTCGACCGGGGAAATACCGGCGCCGGCCTGCCGCTCGAGGTCGATGGCTGACAGCGGCGGCGATCGGCGCTATATTGTTTTGGAATAACGGTCGCCGAAGCTGAAGCGATCGCGGAGGAGCAAAAATGCCGTCGCTGAGCTTGCGGATAAATCTCGATCCGGACGGACGGATCGGTCCTGGCAAGATCGAGCTTCTGGAGCACATCGCCACCTTCGGTTCGATCTCGGCCGCCGCGCGCGGCATGGAGATGTCCTACAAGCACGCATGGGACTTGGTCGAGGACATGAACCGGGTGTTCGGAAAGCCGCTGGTGGCCGCGCAGACCGGCGGCCGCAAAGGCGGCGGCGCGCAACTGACGACCGTCGGCCTGGCCGTGGTCAGCCGTTTTCGCGCCATCGAACGCGCGGCGAGTGCGGCCGCGTCAACGCATATGGATGCGTTGCAGGCGGAGATTGAGGCGGGATAGGGGAGTAGTGAGTATGAGCAGTGAAGGCAGCCTAATCCCTACTGACTACTCCGGCTTTCGCAGCAAATACGTATCCATGATCCAGCCTTTCTTCCGGCGGGCTTCGTCGCGGCGCTTTTCGATTTCGGCGCCGACATTGCCAAGGCGGCCGGAGATGATGATCTCGTCGGGCGTGCCGAGATAGGCGCCCCATTGGATGAAAAGGTCCTGGTCGGCCAGCGTGTTGAAGGCGCATTTGCCGTCGAGCATGACGACGGCGCTGCCTGCATTGTCCGGCATGCCTTCCTCGGTCAGGCGGCGGCCGGTGGTGATCAGCACGGGATCGCCGATGCGGTTCAGCGCCGTTTTGTGGCTGGCTGCCAGCGCCTGGATAGCCGTTATGCCGGGAATGACTTCCAGGTCGAACGCAACATTGCCCCTCAGGCGCACGCGCTCGAGGATGCGCAGGGCGCTGTCATAGAGCGAAGGATCGCCCCAGATCAGGAAGGCGCCGCAGCCGCCCCCGGAGATCTCGTCGCGGATCAGTCCCTCGTAGATGGCGGCGATGGCTTCGTGCCAGTCGTCGACGGTCGAGCGATAGGAAGAGGTTGGTTCGGCGCGCACGGGCACGTCGAACTCGACCCGGCGTGAGGCCGGGTTGGTGACGAAGCGGTCGCAGATCCCGCGCCGCAGGTCGGCAAGGTCGGTCTTGTCGGTCCCCTTGTCGGGAATAAACAGGACGTCCGCCCTGTTCAGGCTTGCTATGGCCTGGACGGTCATGTGGTCGGGATTGCCGGCGCCTATGCCGATGACGAGAAGCTTGCGCATGGCGCGAACTCCTGCCCCATCGGAACCTGTTAGTCCAGACCGCCTGCGTGTCCAGACCGCTTGCGTGTCCAGACCGCTTGCGCTTGCGTGTGCAGACCGCGTGCGTGTCCAGACCGCCTGCCTGTCCAAACCAGTCACGCACGCCCAGCAAGCGGAAGGGCTTTGAAACGCCGCATTGAAACGGCTAGGGTCATCCAGGCATTCCAGCCGAGGGGGCTTCGATGTTGCGATCTGTTCTGGCTTTAGCGTTGGCGCTTTCAGCCGCGCCCGCGATGGCCAATGATTCGGTTGCCGAGCTTGGCACCGGCGGCGTGATCCTGTCGCGCAGCGATGCCGTGGCGATGCAAAGCGAGGATCTTTTCATCTCCCCCGAAAAGGTGACGGTGGACTACGTCTTCCACAACAACATCGACAAGGATGTCGAGGCGATCGTCGCCTTCCCGATGCCCGACATTTCGGGCGATCCCGAAGAGATGCCGGCGATCCCGGAAAACCAGAGCGACAATTTCCTCGGCTTCGAGGTGACGATCGACGGCGTCGCGGCCAAGCCCCAACTCGAGCAGAAGGTGCTCGCGCTCGGCATCGACATCGGCGCCGACCTCAAGGCGCAAAACGTGCCCTTCAATCCGTTCGGCGACGCGGCCAGGGCGGCGCTGGCGAAGCTGCCGCAAGCGGTGGCTGACGACTGGGTCAACCGCGGCATCATCATCGAGGATTCGGCAGCCGACAGTGGCCAAAAACCGGTCTATTCGCCGTTCTGGCAATTGCGCTCGACCTATTGGTGGCGCGCGACCTTTCCGGCCAACAAGGACGTTCACGTCTCGCACAGCTACAAGCCCAGCGTGGGCGGCACATCCTCGGTCAGTTTCTTCAATGAAGGCCAGTTCCAGAACTCATACGCCGCCTACAAGAGCCGCTACTGCATGGACGACACATTCGAGAATGCGGTGCGCAAGGCGGCGAAGGACAATCCGGACGGCTATCCCAAATTCTACGAAAGCCGCATCGCCTATATCCTGACCACCGGGGGCAACTGGGCGGCGGGCACCATCGGCAAGTTCAAGCTGACCGTCGACAAGGGCAATCCGAAAGCCCTGGTCTCGTTCTGCGGCGACAACGTCAAAAAGGTCGGGCCGACGCGTTTCGAGATGAAGGCGAACGATTTCTATCCCGAGCACGACATCGACATCCTCCTGCTCGTACCGTCGGACAGCAATGGCGGGGACGCAAACTGATGCACGTCGCGATCTATGTCGCCATTGCCGAGAACGGCGTGATCGGGCGGGATGGCGGGTTGCCGTGGCGGCTCTCCACCGACCTCAAGCGGTTCAAGGCCGACACGATGGGCAAGCCTATCATCATGGGCCGCAAGACCTATGAAGGCATCGGCCGGCCGCTGCCGGGCAGGCTGAACATCGTCGTCACGCGCGATGAGGCCTGGCGCGCCGAGGGCGTGGAGGTGGCGCATACGCTGGAAGCCGCGATCCAACTGGCGACCGTGCGTGGACGCCGCATGACGGGCGTCGACGAGGTCTGCATCATCGGCGGCGGCCAAATCTATGCCCAGGCGCTGCCACTGGCCGACCGTCTGCACGTGACCCATGTGCTGGCCGCCGTCGATGGCGACGCGCATTTCCCGCCGATCGACCTTAATACATGGCAAGTGGTCAGTTCGCAGGAGATTGCGTCAGGAGAAAAGGACAGCCATGCGACGCGCTATACGGTTTATGAGCGCCACCGCCAGATAGTTTGAAGATAAAGGACGACAAAGGGTCGCTACCGGTTCAAAACGGATGAAGTCGGCGGCGCATCGCGTTGAAAGCGTGCCGTGGCGTCCCTATAGAAGAACGACACTGGATTTGCGCCGTAACCGCGGCGCTTGAGGGAATTCCAAGCGAAAGGACATTCATGCCCTGGAACGACAAAGGTGGCGGCGGCGGCGGCCCGTGGGGTGGCGGCGGTAACAATCAGGGGCCCTGGGGGCAGGGACCGAAGGGGCCGAGCGGCCCGCAGGGGTCGCCTCCCGACCTCGAAGACATCATTCGCCGTGGCCAGGATCGGTTGCGGCGTGCGCTGCCCGGCGGCGGCGGCGCCAGTCCGGCGGTGTTCGGCCTGATCGCCGCGGTGCTGGTCGTTCTGTGGGCCTTCCAGGCGGTCTATACCGTGCAGCCCGACGAGGTCGCGGTCGAACTGCGCTTCGGCAAGCCGAAGGCCGAACTTTCCCAGCCAGGTCTGCATTTCCACTGGTGGCCTCTCGAGACCGTCGAGACGGCGAAGATTTCTGAGCAGCTCGTCGACATTGGCGGCGGCAACACCAGCGGCAACGGGCTGATGCTCTCGGGCGACCAGAACATCGTCAATGTGCAGTTTTCGGTGGCCTACCAGGTCTCCGATCCCCGCGCTTACCTGTTCGACGTCTCCGACCCGGATGGCATGCTGCGGCAGGTTGCCGAGAGCGCCATGCGCGAAGCCGTCGGCCGCCGGCCGGCGCAGGACATTTTCCGCGACGATCGCCAGGGCATTGCGGCCTCGGTGCGCGAGATCATCCAGACGACGCTGGACGGCTACAAGGCCGGTCTCAACGTCAACGCCGTCTCCATCGAGGATGCGGCGCCGCCACGCGAGGTGGCTGATGCGTTCGACGAGGTGCAGCGCGCCGAGCAGGACGAGGACAAGTTCGTCGAGCAGGCCAATCAGTATTCCAACCAGAAGCTCGGCCAGGCACGCGGCGAGGCGGCCCAGGTCCGCGAAGACGCGGCCGCCTACAAAAACCGTGTGGTGCAGGAAGCCGCAGGTGAGGCCCAGCGCTTCATCTCGGTCTACGACGAATATGCCAAAGCCCCCGATGTCACGCGCAAACGCCTTTATCTGGAAACCATGGAGAGGGTTCTGAAGGACTCGAGCAAGGTCATCGTCGAGCAGGGCAACGGACAAGGTGTCTTGCCTTATCTGCCGCTGCCCGCATTGCAGCCGAAGCCGCCGGCACCGGCCGCGCCCGCCGCGAACACGGGAGGTACCAAGTGATGGCCAACCGTCTTCCCATCTTCGGCGTCGTGGCGGCGGTCATCCTCTTCCTGATCTATTCCTCGGTCTTCGTGGTCAATGCGCGCCAGCAGGCGCTGGTGCTCCGCTTCGGTGAGATCGTCGACGTCAAGAGCGAGCCCGGCATCTACTTCAAGGCGCCGTTCTCGTTCTTCGACGCAGATACGGTGCAACTGATCGAAAACAGGGTGCTGCGCTTCGACCTCGACAACATCCGCGTCCAGGTCTCGGGCGGCAAGTTCTATGAGGTCGATGCCTTCATCGCCTATCGCATCTCGGATCCGCGCGTCTTCCGGGCGGCCGTGTCCGGCCAGATCGAACTGGCCGAAGCGCGGCTCAGGACGCGTCTCGACGCTGCCCTGCGCCGCGTCTACGGTTTGCGCGATTTCGAGGCCGCGCTTTCCGAAGAGCGTGCCGTGATGATGCGCGAAGTGCGCGATCAGCTCAGGCCCGACGCCACGTCTCTCGGCTTGCAGATCGAGGATGTCCGGATCCGCCGTACCGACCTGACGGCCGAAGTTTCACAGCAGACCTACGATCGCATGAAGGCGGAACGCCTGGCGGAGGCTGCGCGGCTGAGGGCACGCGGCAACGAAGCGGCACAGCGCATCACCGCGCGCGCCGATCGTGAAGTGGTCGAGATCGTTGCCGAAGCGCAGAAGGAGTCGGAGATCCTGCGCGGTGAGGGCGAAGCGCAGCGCAGTGCCACCTTCGCCGACGCCTACAAGCGCGATCCCGCCTTCTTCGACTTCTACCGGTCGATGAATGCCTATGGCACCGCGCTGGACAACACCGGGACGACCATGGTGCTGTCGCCGAGTTCGGAGTTCTTCCGCTACTTCCGCGATCCCGACGGCAAGGAAGGACCGGCGAAACCGACGTCGCCGGCGCCGGCCGCGGCACCTGCCGCGCCGACGACACAACCCAGCACCGGCCAGTAACGGCCGGTGCAGGATTTCTTGGCGGCGATAGGCCTGGTCCTTGTCATAGAGGGCTTGGTCTATGGCGGCTTCCCCCGCCTTGCGAAGAAGCTCGCGGGCGAAGTGCTGTCGATGCCGGAGAATGCTTTGCGGATCGGCGGGCTGGCGGCGATCGCCATTGGTGTCGGCGTCGTCTGGCTGGTGCGGGGCGTGTAGAGGCGGCGGTTTGCGGAATAACGCTCGATTTACACTCCGCCGATAGTCATAGCCGCAAACGTGCCGTATTTCTTGCCATCATGGCGCGACACGGCGTTTTCGTCGAAGCGCTTTTCTCTTTTAGAAATGCCGGGAGGCTTCTCGATGACATCCAACACCCTTTTGGCCGCCGCTCGACGGACGTTGATGGCCGGCGCGGCCGCGCTGGTGCTGAGCGCCGTCGCCGTTCCGTCCTTGATGACCCCGACATTCGCCGCCGACGGACCAGCCTCGGTCGCCGACCTGGCGCAAGGCGTGCTTGGCGCGGTGGTCAACATCTCCACCTCGCAGACGGTGAAGGGGACGGAAGGGCCGGGCGCGGTGCCGATGCCGCAACTGCCCGAAGGCTCGCCGTTCCAGGATTTCTTCGACGATTTCTTCAAGAACCGCGGTGGCGAAAAGGATGGCGGCTCGCAGAAGGTGCAGTCGCTCGGTTCGGGTTTCGTCATCGACGCCGAACAAGGCATCGTCGTCACCAACAACCATGTCATCGCCGATGCCGACGACATCGAGGTCAATTTCTCCGATGGCGTGACCTTGAAGGCGACGCTGGTCGGCACCGACACCAAGACCGACGTCGCGGTGCTGAAGGTCGATCCGAAAGGCCACAAGCTGACAGCGGTGAAATTCGGCGATTCCACCAAGATGCGCGTCGGCGACTGGGTGATGGCGGTCGGCAATCCGTTCGGCCTCGGCGGCACGGTTACGGTCGGCATCGTCTCGGCGCGCAACCGCGACATCAATTCAGGCCCCTATGACGACTTCATCCAGACCGACGCGGCGATCAACCGCGGCAATTCGGGCGGACCGCTGTTCAACAGCGCCGGCGAGGTCATCGGCATGAACACCGCGATCATTTCGCCGTCCGGCGGCTCGATCGGCATCGGCTTCTCCATTCCCTCGCAGCTCGCGTCGGGCGTCGTCGAGCAGTTGCGCCAATATGGCGAGACGCGGCGCGGCTGGCTCGGCGTGCGCATCCAGCCGGTGACGGACGACATCGCGGAAAGCCTCGGCATGGCGACCGCCAAGGGCGCGCTGGTGGCCGGCGTCATCAAGGGCGGACCAGTCGACAACGGCACCATCCAGGCCGGCGACGTCATCATCAAGTTCGACGGCAAGGACATCCATGAAATGCGCGACCTGCCGCGTGTCGTCGCCGAAAGCCCGGTGGGCAAGGCAGTCGACGTGCTGATCGTGCGCAAGGGTGTCGAGCAGACGGTGAAGGTGACGCTCGGCCGGCTCGAGGATGGCGAGAAGCTGGCCAGCGGCGAGAACGGCAATACCGATCAGAACAAGGGCGCTGACAAGGCTCCGGCCGTCTCGACCGCCTCGGTGCTTGGCATGACGGTCGGCGAACTCAACGACGAGACTCGCAAGAAGTTCAGCATCGCCGGCGATGTCTCCGGCGTCGTCATCACCGACGTGGCCAAGGACTCCGCCGCCGCCGAACGCGGTATCCAGCCGGGCGAGGTGATCACCGAGATCGCACAGGAGTCGGTCGCCACGCCCAAGGACGTCATGGACCGGATCGGTGCGCTGAAGGAGCAGGGCCGCAAGAACGCGCTCTTGATGCTGGCGTCGAAGACCGGTGAGCTCAGGTTCGTGACGATCCGAATGGATTGAGATTTCAATACGGCGATTTGAAAAAGGCGGCTAAACGGCCGCCTTTTTTCTTGCCTGCCAGTCCTCGCGCGACAGCCGGTAGAGCACATGCCGCTTGAGCGCGGGATGGCTGTCTGGAATGCTGGGGTGGTCGAAATCGCTCAATGGGTCGGCTGTCATGCCGAGGCGTTTCATAACGGCGGTCGAGCGGTGGTTTTCCGCCACGGCGAAGGAAACGATCTCGTCGACGGCCAATGTCTCGAAGCCGTAGGCCAGCCATGCCTCCGAGGCCTCGGTGACATAGCCCTTGCCCCAGTATTCGGGAGCCAACCGCCAGCCGATCTCGATTGTGTCGGCCGGCAGCGATGGCACATCATCGGTCGCGAGGAGGCCGACGAAACCGATGCATTCGCCTGTCGCGGCAATCTCGGCCGCCGCGAAGCCGTAGCCGTCCTCATCGACCCAGGCGCGGAACTCATCCATCTTGGCGTCGGCGGCCGCACGGTCGCGGCGAAACGGGAAGAACTCCATCACGCGATCATCGGAATTGATGCGATGGAACAATTCGCGGTCGCGATCCTCCCAATTGCGCAGGATCAGGCGTTCGGTACGGATCGGCTTCATTGGACGAATTCTTCCTGCCGATAGCCCTGCAGATAAAGCAGCGCCGTCAGGTCGCCATGGTCGATCCGGACTTTGGCCTGCGCTGCCACCGTCGGCTTGGCATGCAGCGCGACACCGGTTCCGGCCAGGCGGATCATGTCGAGATCGTTGGCGCCGTCGCCGACGGCGATGGCATCGGCCGGCGCCAGGCCAAGGCGCGCACAGATTTCGAGCAGCGCCTCGGCCTTGGCGGCGCGGCCAAGAATCGGCTCGCCGACCAGCCCGGTGAAGCGTCCGTCCTGGTCGAGAAGGCGGTTGGCGCGGTTTTCCTGAAAACCAAGCATCGCAGCGATGCGCGTGGTGAAGACCTCGAAACCGCCCGAGACGAGCGCCGTCCAGGCGCCGTTGGCGCGCATGGTCTGGACCAGCGCGCGGCCGCCCGAGGCCAAGGTCAGCCGATTGGCGACGATATGGTCGACGACGGCGGCATCGAGCCCCTTGAGCAGTGCCACGCGCTCGCGCAGCGCCGGCTCGAAGGCGATCTCGCCGTTCATCGACCGTGCGGTGATCGCCGCGACATGATTCTTGACGCCGATCTCGTCGGCCAGCTCGTCGATGCACTCCTGGTCGATCATGGTCGAATCCATGTCGGCGAGAAGGATTTTCTTGCGGCGTGTTTCAGCCTGCTGGACGATCACGTCGAGGGGTTCAGCCGCCAGTGCGGCACGAAGGCTCGCGGTCGTTTCATCAGCCTGCGCAGCTGGCGGCAGGGCAAGATCACAGGCAATGCCTTCGGCCAGCCACACGACAGCGCTTGCGCCCACCGACCGTGAGGCCATATTCGCAAGCGATGGCGACAGAGCGCGATCGGCGGGACGGGAAACAAGCGTGGCAATGAGCGGCATCGAGAATTCCGGCACGGATGCGGGCGAAGGCCGCGTGAAGAACGCGATCCTGATAGCCGGGCCGACCGCCAGCGGCAAGTCGGCGCTGGCGCTTGAACTTGCCGAACACACAGGCGGCGTCATCGTCAACACCGATTCCATGCAGGGCTATGCGGTTCTCGACGTGCTGACGGCTCGGCCGCAGGCGGCCGAGCTCGCACGAGCGCCGCATTTTCTCTATGGGCATGTCCATCCCGGCACCGCCTACTCGACCGGCGCCTGGCTGCGCGACGTCATGAAACTCATTGATGACGGGACGCTCTCGCGGCGGCCAATCTTCGTCGGTGGCACCGGCCTGTACTTTCGTGCGCTGGCGGAAGGCATCTCGGAAATGCCTGATATTCCGCAACGGATACGCGACCGCTGGCGCTACGAATTGAAGGAGCAAGGCGCGGTCAAGCTGCATGCGTTGCTGCTGCGCGAGGATTCGAGCGTCGCCATGCAGTTGAAACCAACCGACAGCCAGCGCATCGTGCGGGCGCTCGAGGTGCTCGACGTCTCCGGCCGCTCGATCCTGGACTGGCAGGCAGAGCGTGGCCCGCCGCTCATCGACAGGCCGAGCGCGCATTTCTTGGTCGTCGAGCCGGATCGGGCAGCATTGGTTGACCGCATCGAAAGGCGTTTCGACCAGATGCTGGACAAGGGCGCGCTGGAGGAAGTCAAGCAGCTTGCGGCCCTTCGTCTGGATCCAGACCTGCCGGCGATGAAGGCGATCGGGGTTCGTGAGCTCCAGGCCGCGATCTCAGGGCAGTCGAGCTTTCCCGAGGCGATCGAGCGCGCCAAGATCGCGACAAGGCAATATGCCAAACGCCAGGCTACCTGGTTCCGCCATCAGCTGGGGCCGGAATGGCAGAGACTTCGCCCCGGTGACGATCTCGAAACCACGATCCAAACACTTGTTGCTAATGCAACGTAAAAAGTTGCCCCTGAGGGAAGGGTTCTCGCCGAAGTTGTCGGAGTTTAACGCTCCGTAAGTCGGTCGATGCCATAAGGTCATGGGGTACTTTTCTATCGGGGAGCAGATGCGTTTCCACAAAGCGGAATCCGCTTTTTTCGTCTTTATCTTCGTGATCCTGGCCGCTGGCCTGGTGACACTGCACGCCTATGGGCAACTGCAATCCTTCGCGACGGAACTCCATACGGCCTCCGGCCTGGACAAGGTCATATACCTCAACAAGCTCCTGTTCGCGACCGGCGTACTGCTCGCCACCGCGCTGTTTTTCGGCATCTTCTTCATCTATCCGCTGATCCGCAAACAGGCGACCGAAGAGGGCAAGCTGCGCGCCATGACGGTGTCGCTCAGCGCCCGCTCCGAAACGCTCGAGCATGCCGCCCTGACCGACGGCCTGACCGGCATGCAGAACCGGCGCTATTTCGACGACGCGCTGAAGGAATATCTCGAGGAGTTCCGGCGCATCGAAAAACCGGTCGGGCTGATGATCCTCGATCTCGACCATTTCAAGCAGGTCAACGACACGCACGGCCACGATGTCGGCGACGAGGTGCTTAAGGCTGTCGCAAGATGCCTCAGGGACATGACACGTTTCCACGATGTGGTGGCGCGCCTGGGTGGCGAGGAGTTCGCCGTGGTCACGCCCAACATGGAGGCGGACCTTCTGGCCAAATTCGCCGAGCGCATCCGCAAGGCGGTCGCCAACATGTCGATCCTGTCCGGTAACAATGTCCGGCTCAAGATCACCACCAGCGTGGGCCTTGCCGTCTGGGATCGCAAGGAAACGGCGGAGGAATTCTATCGCCGCGCCGACCGCCAGCTCTACGAAGCCAAAAGGCAAGGCCGCAACCGCGTCTGCGCCTAAAATCCCATCACTGAATTCGTGAGGCTGGCCGTCTGCCGCCGACTTCCGTGCTTCCGGCGTTCGCCGGCCGAAGCACCTATGAGACGTTGTGGCCTTTAAGGCTGCGGCCGGCGAAGGCCGGTGCTCATGAACCTAGAGTCGCTCGGCTTCGGTTTTCGAAGCCGACACCAATCGGCCCAGCCTGACGAATTCCCCGACGGGATTACCCAAGCTTTCCGACGAACATGGGATAGGCCGCTTGCGCGGGTTCTCAGGACTTTTCGCAGAGGTGTGACGCTCAGCTCAATCGTTCTGCGGGCGCAGGCCGAAGGTGGCGGGTTTGAGGCCGTAGCGTGTGTCGAAATCTTCGTCCGACTGCACGCGCGCCGCCGGCGCTTTGCGGTAGTCGGGGTCGCCGGCTTGCCGGCCGGAATCGACCACCTCGGCGAAGGCCATCGCCTGGCTCTGTGGCTTTGGTACGTTGCGCAGCCGCTCCACGATCGCCACCAGGTCGACCTCGCCGGCCTTGGACGTCACGTCTTCCTCGCGCTTGGCCGTGCCCGGAAGCAGGTGAGCGGGCAGTCTTTCGAATTTCAGCCGCATGGTCGTCGCCACGCCTTCGCCGAAGGCGATCGCTTCGCGCTGGCCCATGGAGGACAGGAACGCGAGCGTGGAGGCCGAAGAGTCGGCGATCGCCGAGCGGATGATCGCCTGGTCCTGCTCGTTGGCGAGCCGCATGGCGAAGAAGGTCGAGCACTGCGAGAGAATGGTCGGGTCCAGCTCGCCGGGGCGTTGGGTGACGACGCCGAGATAGCAGCCATATTTGCGGCCTTCCTTGGCGATGCGCGACAACGCGTGCCGGGTCGGCGCGAAGCCGAGACGCGCATCGGCGGGCATGTAGCGGTGTGCTTCCTCGCATAGGAACAGCAGCTGCAGCTTGCCTTCGCTCCACAGAGCGAGGTCGAAGGCCAGACGCGCCAGCACCGAGCAGACGGAATTGACCACTTCCGACGGCATGCCGGCCATCTCGAAGCAGGTCACCGGACGGCCATGATGCGGCACGCGGAAGATGTTGCCGATCGTTTCGTGGATGGTGTCCTCGATCAGGCGCGAATTGAACATGAAGCGGTAGCGCGGATCGGCCGCCGCCGATTCGATGCGTGTCTTCAGCGATTTGAGGGTCGGACGATCGGTCTTGCTTTCGAGCATGCCCATGCGCTCGTCGATCTGCTTGAGCAGGTCGGCGATGCGGTAGGGCACCGGCGTATCGGCGGTCAGCGCATCGCTGCCGCGCCTGAGGTAGGCCCCTGAACCGGGGTTGCGATAGAGATTCTTGGCGAGCGGAATGAGGTCGCGAAGGGCATCGATCTCTTCCGGCACCGTTTCGCGTCCGCGAAACAGCACTTCGGCGAATTCCTCCAGCGTGAACATCCAGAACGGCAGGTCGAGCGTCTTGGAATCGACCCTGACGCAATATTCCGGCAGCGAGGCCGCGAACTCGTTGTGCGGATCGAGGATCAGGATGCGCAGGTCCGGTCGCGCCGCGATCGACTTGCGCAGCAGCAGCGAAACCGCTGTCGACTTACCGACGCCGGTCGTGCCGACAATGGCGAAGTGGCGCGCCAGCGTGTCATCGATGGCGATGTTGGCGGCGATCGCCTCGTCCTGCGCCAGCGAGCCGATGGTGATGGAATGGCGGCCGGCCAGGTCATAGACTGCCTGCAGGTCGCGGGTGCGGATGCGGTGCGCGACGGCGCCGATATGCGGATATACGGTGATGCCGCGGTCGAAGATCGGTTTGGCCTCGGGTTCGGCGCCGTCACGGACTTCTCCTATCAACTCGATGCTGACCTCGATGGCGTTCTGGCCGTCATTGTTCCAGGCCAGATCCGACTTGCCGATCGCGTAGACCAGGCCGACGGTTCGCGTCGTGCCAAGGTTGATCGAGATCATCTTGCCGACCGTCCACAGGCCGGTGACCGCGCCGTCGACATCGTCGGCATAGGCGCTGATGGTGGCGCGCGCACCGTCGCATTGCACGACATTGCCCAGGATGCGCTTGTCGTTCTGGTCGGCTGTGCGGCGCTCCTGCGATGTCGGTTCTCCGACTGAAGCTTCGCGTTCGACATACATGGACAGGCCAATCCCCATTTCCCTTGAGGCGAACCCTACAGGAACGGGGTTAAGGTCGGATGAGGTCGGATGGTGTAGAGAGGATTAAGGGCCTGGTGAAAATTGCTTTGAGATAGCTATTCGCGCCCTCATGGTTTCGTTATAATGAACGAATGGATGATATAACGAACGACATTTCCCTAACCATCGGCAGACGTATCCGTACCGAAAGGACCATGCGGGACTGGTCGCTGGCGGAGCTCGCCGAACAGTCCGGTGTCTCCAAGGCAATGCTGAGCACGATGGAGCGCGGCATGACCAGCCCGACGGCGGCACTTCTGGTGCGCATAGCCGCGGCCTTCGGCATGACGCTCTCGACCCTCATCGCACGGGCGGAATTGCAGGGCGGCGGGCTGCTGCGCGCGGCCGGCCAGCCGGTGTGGCGCGACCCCGACACAGGCTATGTCAGGCGGCATTTGTCGCCGGCCTGCGACATGCCGCTCGAACTGATCAAGGTCCATCTGCCGGCGGGCGCGAAGGTCAGCTTGCCGGCGGCTTCCTACGCCTTCATCAAGCAGCAGATCTGGCTGATCTCGGGAAAACTCGAATTCACCGAGGGTGACCATGTGCACAGGCTCGAACCGGGCGACTGCCTGGCGCTCGGAGCGCCGTCGGATTGCACCTTTCATGCTCTGGAGCCGGGCGCCGATTATCTCGTCGCCCTGGTCAGGAGCTGACGTCATGGCAAGACGGCCAAAGCGCTCCCACAATGGGGGGCCGCCTCTTGACGACTACAAGGGGCCGCCATGGGGCAAGGGCGATCCTTACATCTTCCTGGCCTGGCAGGCCGCGCACGCCAAGGCATGGAAGGCGCCGAGCCGCGAAGTCATGCTGATGCGGATGGACAAGGCTGAACGGCTGGGCCTGACCTATGAGGAATACACGCTCGAGATCCTGGAGCGCGGTCGGCACCTCAAGGAAGAAGACACCGAACGCATCGGCGCCATCAAGGCCGCGCGCAAACGGCGGCGTGTGCGCCATCTCGACTGACGCCGGCGCTGTCGACCATCAATCGTTTCCAGAGGACCAGGTATGAACATTGTAGAAATCGGGCCGTTGACCGCAAGCCGGGAAACACTCGCACAGCTGACCGATCTGCTGGTCGAAACGGTTGCCGCCGGCGGATCGGTCAGCTTTATGCATCCGCTGGCGTCGGATGCGGCCAGCGCGTTCTGGGAGACGTCGCTGGCCGCGGCGGCACGAGGGCAACGAACGGTGATTGGGGCATGGGACGGCGGCGCTCTGGTCGGCACCGTTACCTTGCTGCTCGACTGTCCGCCCAATCAGCCGCATCGGGCCGAGATCGCCAAGTTGATGACATCGGTCGGGCAGCGGGGCAGGGGTATCGGGACGCGCCTGATGCTAGCCGCCGAACGCCTCGCGGCGGAGAAGGGACGCACGCTGCTGGTTCTGGATACGGCGACCGAGGAGGGTGCTTCGGCGCTTTATGAGAAGCTCGGCTTTACCTTGGCAGGCGAAGTGCCGGACTATGCGCTGAAGCCGCATGGCGGGCTGACGGGCACGCTGATCTATTGGAAGCGCATCGGCACAGCGTCGCGGTAACGCCAGTCACCTCATGCCTTCCCGGCGAGGCGCTTCAGCAGCCATTGGCGGAAATCCTGCTCGGCGCTTGTCAGGTGCGCGGTCGAACGCCTGGTCAGAAAATGCCCTGACGTGCTGGGGAGCTCAAAATCGGAAAGCCGGACCAACGCTCCGCTGTAGAGCGCCGCGTCGATTAGGGGTCTTGACCCCAGAAGCACACCGGCACCGGCGCTCGCCGCCTGCATGGCGGCGACGAAACTGTCGAAGCGGTGCGAGCGCTGGGGATGGCCGGCCAATCCGGCCGCCGAGAACCATTCCGCCCACATCTCGCGCGCCCCGGCCACCAGAAGCAGCGGCAGCGACGTCCAGTCGGCGGCACTGGCCAAGGCCGGGTTTGCCACTGGCACAAGCCGCTCGGCGGTCAGCCTCTCGGCCTCGCGTCCGGGAAAGGATCCGTTGCCGAACCGGATGTCGAGCGCCGAGCCCGGCAAATCATAGTCGGTCGGGCGATGGATCGTCACCAGATCGAGCTGGATGCGTGGCAACGCCTCGGCGAGATCGGGCAGCGCCGGAACCAGCGCCAGCAGCGCAAACGAGATCGGCACCCGGATCGAGACGGTCTGGACGGCACGCGGTTCGAACAGTTCCGTGGTGCTGCTGCCAATGGTGGCGAAGGCCGACTGGATGTGGGGCAGGTAGGCGGCACCTGCCGGCGCCAGCGCGACCCCACGCGCCAGCCGCGAAAACAGACGCGTCTTCAGCCTTTCCTCGAGCAGCCGGATGTGCTGGCTGACGGCCGCCTGGGTCAGGCCGAGTTCGGCTGCCGCCGCGGTGAAGTTCGACAGCCGTGCCGCAGCCTCGAAACTGCGCAGCCAGTCGAGCGGAGGGAGGGTAGGGATGGTTCGCCGAGCCATTAGTAGACCGGTACCATAGACCAAAAAATGATAATTGGAATTATGCCTCTTGGGAGGTCAACATGCAATCCAAACCACGGCACGAACCGTGGGCAACAAGGCGACAGGACGGATTTCCATGCTCACCCACGCGCTGGTTGGCGATGAAGGCAGAACAATCGAACTTGGTTGGACAGACGGCAAACGTACCCGCTTTCACGCCATCTGGCTGCGCGACAACGCGCTTGACGACAAGACGCGCAGCGCCGGCAACGGCCAGCGCCTGATCACCATCCTCGACATTCCGGTGAAAACGAGAATTGGCGCTGCCGCCGTCAAGGCCGGAGCGCTGGAGATCAGCTTCGAACCGGAGGGAAAAACGGTCAGCTTTCCCGCTCAATGGCTGCGTGCGAACGCCTATGATAGCGACGAGACACGGCAGCTTGGTTGGACAGGCGATGTTGTCCAGCGCTGGACCAGGGCGACGATGCAGAACTCGGTGCCGCGCGCCAGCTATCCGGCGGCCTTGCAGGGCCGCGGCGTCCTGCGCGAATGGCTTTCGGCGGTGAGGACTTACGGTTTTGCGGTGATGGACGGGCTGCCGGCCGAATCCGGGGGGCTGTGCAAGGTGTCCGACTTGTTCGGCTATATCAGGGAGACCAATTACGGGCGCTGGTTCGAAGTGCGCGCCGAGGTCAACCCGAACAATCTCGCCTACACCAATCTCGGCCTGCAGGCGCATACCGACAACCCCTATCGCGATCCGGTGCCGACGCTGCAGATCCTGTCCTGCATCGAGAACACGGTGGAGGGCGGTGAATCCAGCGTCGTTGATGGCTTTGCCGTCGCGGCCGCCCTTCAAGCGGAAAATCCCGAAGGTTTTCGGCTGCTGAGCTCCCATGCGGCGCGGTTCGAATATGCTGGGTCGTCCGGCGTGCGGCTGCAGGCGAAGCGACCGATGATCGAGCTTGGACCCGACGGCGAACTGATCTGCATCCGCTTCAACAACCGTTCGCTGGCGCCGACCGTCGATGTGCCGTTCGCCGAGATGGGCGCTTATTATGCCGCCTACCGCCGCTTCGCCGAGCTGATCGAGGATCCATCCTTCGAAGTCACCTTCAAGCTTGAGCCCGGCCAAGCCTTTATCGTCGACAACACCCGCGTCATGCATGCCCGCAAGGCGTTCTCCGGCACCGGCAAGCGCTGGCTGCAGGGATGCTACGCCGACAAGGACGGCCTGTTGTCGACGCTCGCGGCGATCGAACACGGCTTCAAGGAGGCAGCGGAATGATCGGCCAGGATCTGAACGCGGACACCATCGTCGAATTCATCGCCGACATTTTTGAGCGCCGCGGCGCCGAATCCTATCTTGGCGAGCCGGTGACGATGTCCGAGCATATGCTGCAAGGGGCTTGGTTGGCGGAACAGGATGGAGCCCCAGACGTGCTGGTGGCCGCCGCGCTGCTGCACGACATCGGCCACTACACCAGCGAGTTCGGCACCTATTCGCCCGAGGATGTCGAGGACAAGCACCATGACGAGGCCGGCGGCGAGGTGCTGGCGCCGTTCTTCCCGCCTGTTGTTGTCGACTGCGTCCGGCTGCACGTTGCCGCCAAGCGCTATCTCTGCGCCACCGACCCGACCTATTTCTCCAGGCTGTCGCCGGCTTCGGTTCATACCTTGTCGCTGCAGGGCGGACCGATGAGTGCCGACGAGGTGGCTGCGTTCCGCGAGAACCCGTTCCATGAAGAAGCGGTGCGAGTTCGCATCTGGGACGAGGGCGGCAAGGTCGCCAATATGCGGACGCGGGCGTTTCGCGATTATGTGCCGTTGCTGCAGCGCGTCGTGCACGACTTCGCCAATCGGCCCTGATGCAAACCGATCACCGGGAGGAGACAGCCAATGTGCTTCTGCTTCGACGGCGAAAGCGCGGTGGCGGCATACCGGCCGGAGACCTGCCGCGATCGTTTGGCTGACGAGGGCGTTTTCACGCCATCGCCGACCAGCCCCGGCGGCGAACTCGCCGCTGCCGCCTTGTTCGATGTCGCCGAGGCGAGACAGGTTCACCGTGTCGATGCGGGAGAAGCGAACTATCCCTTGTGATAGACCTGTTGCAGCCCGTAGACCGGCGTCGGCAAGCCGACTTGCCGGGCTTTCAGCTGCAGCGCCAGATATTGCGAATAGTGGCGCGACTGGTGGAGGTTGCCGCCATGGAACCACAGCGCTTCCTGCTGGGTCGGCTTCCACATGTTGCGCTGCTCGCCTTCCCAGGGGCCGGGATCCTTGGCGGTGTTGGAGCCAAGGCCCCAGACCTTGCCGACCTTGTCGGCCACCTCCTGCGAGATGAGGTCCGCCGCCCATCCGTTCATCGAGCCGTAGCCTGTGGCGTAGATCACGAGATCGGCCGGCAATTCGGTGCCATCGGCGAATTTGACGCCGGTTTGGGTCAATTCCCGCACCGCCGCACCTGGTCCGCTCTTGAGCTTGATCGAGCCGTCTATGACCAAGTCGCAGGCGCCGACATCGATGTAGTAGCCCGAACCCCGGCGCAGATACTTCATGAACAGGCCTGAGCCGTCATCGCCCCAGTCGAGCAGGAAGCCCGCTTTTTCCAGGTCCTCGTAGAACTTCGCGTCGCGTTCCTTCATCTGCTGGTAAAGCGGGATCTGGAACTCGTGCAGGATGCGATAGGGCAGCGAGGCAAAGATCAGGTCGGCCTTGCGCGTCGTCATGCCGTTCTCCACCGCCTGCTCGGAATAGAGTGCGCTGAGCCCGATATCCATCAACGTGTCGGACTTGACAATATGGGTGGAGGAGCGCTGCACCATGGTGACGTCCGCGCCTCCCTCCCAGAGAGCCGCGCAGATGTCGTGGGCGGAGTTGTTGGAGCCGATGACCACGACCTTCTTGCCGCGATATTTATCGGGGCCGGGATGGGTCGAGGAATGCTGCTGCTCGCCCTTGAAGATGTCCTGGCCCTTGTATTTCGGCCAGTTCGCCTTGCCGGACATGCCGGTCGCCAACACCAACTGCTTGGGCTTGAGAACGATCTCTTCGCCGTCACGCTCGACCACGACGGTCCATTCCTTGGCCTCGTCGTCGTATTTCGCGGATTTAGCCGAGGTGGAGGACCAGTAGTTCAGCTCCATCACCTTCGTGTACATCTCGAGCCAGTCGCCGATCTTGTCCTTCGGGGCGAAGACCGGCCAATTCTTGGGGAAGTCGATATAGGGCAGATGGTCGTACCAGACCGGATCGTGCAGGCAGAGCGACTTGTAGCGCTTGCGCCAGGAATCGCCGGGACGCTCGTTCTTCTCGATGATGATGGCCGATACGCCGAGTTGGCGCAGGCGCGCGCCGAGCGCAATGCCGCCCTGGCCACCGCCGATGATCACGACATAAGGCTGCTTGCCGCGGCCGAGTTCGGCGATCTCGTCATCACGCTCCTCGCGCCAGGATTTCCTGTCCTTGCCGTGACCGTGCTTGGCGCCGAGCGGCCGATTGAAACCGGCCTTCTCCTCATGGCCCTTGAGCTCGGCCATGCTGGTGAGCAAGGTCCAGATCAGGTCGCCCTTGAACCGCACCAGGCCGAAGCCGCGCGCCACCTCGGTCTCGAAGGTGATCCAGGCGGTGGTGACGCCGTCCGCCTCGGTCGCCTCCTCGCCTTCGGCCACCTTCCAGTCGCTCGGCAGGGTTCCAGCCAGGGTTGCTTTCAGCATGTCGCGGATCTGCTCCTGGCCCTCCATCGTCCTGAGATTCCAGGTGAAGGTGACGAGGTCGCGCCAGTAGCAATCCGCCTGGAAACAGTTGACCGCCGCGTCGATGTCGCCGGTCTCCAGCGCCTTGCCAAGCTTGTCGAGCAGTGCCTGCGCCTTCGTGGTGGGTGTTCTCTCGAGCATGGTTTCTCCTCCGGTTGTCGTTTTCCAAGAACGCCTGTTCAGGCTTCCACTGGAACAGCAAGCGGCCGGCCAGGACCTCCCTGCCCTGGGGATGGGACTCCCATTCGCCGGCAACGCGTCTCCTCCCAGGCACGTCGTCAGCCCGGCATAGTGGTGCGTCGATGGGATGGGCTCAACTGTACTATGGTAGCGCGCGGCGGAGCCGATCTCACAGGCGAGTGAATTCGTGCGGTACCCCATTGACGACCCCGCGACTTCGCCTTTATGGTCCGCCACCATGAAAACGGCACTCATTCTCGTAGGAAGGCGCGTGGGCAAGGCGGTGTAACCGCCGGGCGAAAACCCCCCATGCGCAGACACAGGCTCCCTCGGGGGCCTTTTTTATTGCCTGAAACACGACTAAACGACCAGCAACGCCCAATGGCGGACAGTACGGGACCAGACCGATGAGCAATGGACAGAACGAGCGGCGCGAGATGGCAGGTAGGGAAATGACCGGCGCCGAAATGGTGGTGCAGGCGCTGAAGGACAATGGCGTCAAGCATGTCTTCGGTTATCCCGGCGGCGCCGTTCTCCCGATCTATGACGAGATCTTCCAGCAGGACGAGGTCGAGCACATCCTCGTGCGGCACGAGCAGGGCGCCGGCCATGCGGCAGAGGGGTATGCGCGGTCGACCGGCAAGGCAGGCGTCATGCTGGTGACATCGGGTCCCGGCGCCACCAATGCGGTGACGCCGCTGCAGGATGCGCTGATGGATTCGATCCCGCTGGTCTGCCTGACCGGGCAGGTGCCGACCTCGCTCATCGGCTCCGACGCGTTCCAGGAATGCGACACGGTCGGCATTACGCGGCCCTGCACCAAGCACAACTGGCTGGTCAAGGACGTCAACGAACTCGCCGCGACCATCCACGAGGCCTTCCATGTCGCGACGACCGGCCGTCCCGGTCCGGTCGTGGTCGATATCCCGAAGGACGTGCAGTTCGCCAAGGGCTTTTATGTGCCGCCGCAGATCGCGCCGCGCACCAGTTACCAGCCCAAGGTCCAGGGCGACCTGGATAAGATCAAGGCGGCGGTCGAACTGATGGCCGGCGCCAGGAAACCAGTGATCTATTCTGGTGGCGGTGTCATCAATTCCGGCCCGGAAGCGAGCCATCTCTTGCGCGAACTGGTCGATCTCACCGGTTTCCCGATCACCTCGACGCTGATGGGGCTCGGCGCCTATCCGGCGTCGGGCAAGAACTGGCTGGGCATGCTCGGCATGCACGGCACCTACGAAGCCAACATGGCCATGCATGATTGCGACGTGATGCTCTGCATCGGCGCGCGTTTCGACGACCGTATCACCGGCAGGCTGAATGCGTTCTCACCGAACTCGCGCAAAATCCACATCGATATCGATCCGTCCTCGATCAACAAGAACGTCCACACCGAAGTGCCCATCATCGGGGATGTCGGGCGCGTGCTGGAAGACATGCTGCGGCTGTGGCGGGCAACCGCCAAGCACGACAAGAAGGCGCTCTATCCCTGGTGGGAGCAGATCGCCAAATGGCGCGGGCGCGATTCACTCGCCTTCAAGATGAACAACGACGTGATCATGCCGCAATACGCCATCCAGCGGCTCTACGAGCTGACCAAGGACATGGACACCTACATCACCACCGAGGTCGGCCAGCACCAGATGTGGGCGGCGCAGCATTATCATTTCGAGAAGCCGAACCGCTGGATGACCTCGGGTGGGCTGGGCACGATGGGCTACGGCCTGCCTGCCGCGCTCGGCGTGCAGATCGCGCATCCCGACGCGCTGGTCGTCGACATTGCCGGCGATGCTTCGGTGCAGATGACCATGCAGGAGATGAGCGCCGCCGTGCAGCACGACGCGCCGATCAAGATCTTCATCCTCAACAATCAGTATATGGGCATGGTGCGCCAGTGGCAGCAGCTGCTGCACGGCAACCGGTTGTCGCATTCCTACACCGAAGCGATGCCCGATTTCGTCAAGCTGGCCGAGGCCTATGGCGGCCACGGCATTCGTTGCGACAAGCCAGACGAACTGGACGACGCGATCAAGGAGATGATCTCGGTCAGGAAGCCGGTGCTGTTCGACTGCCGCGTCGCGACGCTCGCCAACTGCTTCCCGATGATCCCGTCAGGCAAGGCGCATAACGAGATGCTCTTGCCGGACGAGGCCACCGACGAGGTCGTGGCCAATGCAATCGACGCCAAGGGCAGGGAACTGGTGTAGACGACGAGCCGGGGCAGGGCTTGTCAAAAGAAGCCGTGCGAAAACAGGTAATTAGATCAAGAATTTGAGATTCATGTCATGAACGCACAGCACCTTCAACCCACCGGTTCCGCCTACTTCATCGCCAAGGAGACGGAGAGGCCGGAAAACCACACGCTATCCGTGCTGGTCGACAACGAACCGGGCGTGCTTGCCCGGGTCATCGGCCTGTTTTCCGGCCGCGGCTACAATATCGAGAGCTTGACCGTCTCGGAGACGGAGCATGAGAAGCACCTGTCGCGCATCACCATCGTGACGCGCGGCACACCGCATGTGCTGGAGCAGATCAAGCATCAGCTCGAGCGCATCGTGCCGGTGCATCGCGTGGTCGATCTCACCGTTCGTTCGCACGAGTTCGGACAGGAGCGGCCGCTGGAGCGGGAACTGGCGCTGGTCAAGGTTGCCGGCACCGGCGAGGCTCGAGTCGAGGCGTTGCGCCTGGCGGACGCTTTCCGCGCCAGCGTCATCGACGCCAACACCGAACATTTCATCTTCGAAATCACCGGCAAGGGGTCCAAGCTCGACCAGTTCATCGCCATCATGAAGCCGCTCGGCCTGGTCGAGATCTGCCGCACCGGCGTGGCCGCCATGAACCGCGGCCCGCAGGGCATGTAGGCCGACCTGTCTGAATTTCCATGAGTGTAGGGACTGGCGTGACCAACGGTCGGCACTGGCCTTTGTGCACCATCGGAAAAGACAATAGTGCTGACGTATCTGGGAGGATATCATGTCACTCGACGCGTTCCTCGCACTGCTCGTCTATGCCTTCGTGACCTCGATCACGCCGGGGCCGAACAACCTCATGCTGCTGGCCTCCGGCGTGAATTTCGGCATCGGCAGGACTGTGCCACACATGCTGGGGATCAGCTTCGGCTTTCTCGTCCTCTTGCTTGCCGTAGGCTTCGGGCTTGGGGCGGTGCTAACCGCCTTCCCCGCGCTGCACACCGGGCTTAAGATTGCCGGCGCCGTCTATCTGCTCTACCTCGCCTGGAAGATTGCCATGTCGCGCTCGCTCAGCGGCAAGGGCGACACGGATGCGCGGCCGATGCGCTTTATCGATGCCGCGGCCTTCCAGTGGGTCAACCCCAAGGCCTGGGTGATGGCGATCACCGCGATGGCCGTCTACACCAATTCCGAACGACCTTTCTTGTCCGTCATTCTGATCGGCGTGGCTTTCACGGTGGTCAATCTCCCCAGTGTCTCGGTCTGGGCCGGATTCGGCACAGCGCTACGCGGCTTCCTGTCCGATCCGGTGCGGTTGAAATGGTTCAACATCGCCATGGGCGTGCTGCTGGCGGCGACGCTTTGGCCGATGCTGCGCTAGATCATAAGCCTCCATCTGCCCCCTCGAAGCCATTTTCGGAGCCCACCCTACCTCCGGTTTCTAACGATAGCCGGCTGCACAGCTATTGTGCAGTGCACATTAAATCTTCGTAATGCCGTGTTTTGGCCCTTTTCCGACAAACCCGCGTCCTATCTATTCGGCGAAATCGCGGCAACGAGCCGGAATTGCGCTAGAATACGACCACCTGGCTACGGCGTGTCGGACGGAGAGGTCTTTTGTCGATGCGTGGAAAAGTCGTTCTTTCATTGCTGGCGGTCGCCTGTGTCGGCGCGGCCTGGCTTTATCTGTCGCCGGACGCGCTGAATAAGGCTCAGCAGTTCCTCGGGGCGAAACAGGTCGCCGCGACGGGCAAGCCGGCGGCCGACAAGCCAGCGGCCGACAAGCCGGCGGGGGACAAGGCGGCGGGTAGCGGCAACGGTGCCCGTTCGACCTCGATCGTTTCGGCGACGGCTACAACCGCGGATTTCCCGATCCGCCGCTATGCCATCGGGTTCGTTTCCTCTCCGGCCGTGGTCAACATCAACGCGCGCGTCTCCAGCCAGATCGTGTCGATCGACGTCAAGGACGGGCAGATGGTGAAGGCTGGCGACCTCCTGTTCTCGCTTGACGACCGGGCGCTGAAGGCGCAACTCGCCAAGGACCAGGCGGCGCTTGCCAAGGACCAGGCGCTGCTCGCCAGCTCGAACTCCGATCTTCAGCGCGCCAAGGACCTTGTCGCCAAGCAGGCCGGTACGCAGCAGACCTACGATCAGGCCGTTGCCGCGCAGAAGGCGGCGGCGGCGACGGTCGAGGCCGACAAGGCGACGATCGACGCCGACAACGTCCAGCTTGGCTTTGCCAGCATCACCGCGCCGATCGACGGCAGGCTGGGCGCCGTGAATGTCGCCGTAGGCGACCTCGTCACCGTCAGCAACGGGAACAGCAGCACGGCGACGCCACTGGTGACCATCACCCAGATGGACCCGCTGCAGGTCAACTTCAATCTGCCGGAAAGCAACCTTGCACTGCTTCACAAGGCGCTTGCCAATCCACGGCAGAACGCCGTGACATTGACCCAGAACGGCGACCCGACGCCGATTGGCAAGGGCACGCTCGATTTCGTAGATTCCAGCGTCGACACCGCATCGGGCACGATCGCAACGCGGGCAAGCATTCCCAATGCCGATCTTTCCCTTTGGCCTGGCCAGTATGTGAATGTCGTGCTCGACGCCGGCATCATGCCGCGGATGACCTCCGTTCCGACCGTGGCGGTGCAGCCCAGCCAGAAGGGGCCGTTCGTCTATGTGGTCAAGCCAGACAACACCGTGGAGATGCGGCCGGTGCAGGTGGCGCTGACCGAAGGCGCAAACAGCGCCATCAGCCAGGGGCTGAAAAGCGGCGAGAAGGTTGTCACCGAGGGCCAGACAAGGCTGAAGGACGGCGCCGCGGTGCATGAAGGCAAGGCGGCCGCGCCCAAGGTGGCCGAGGCGACCAGCGCCGGCGAGGCGGCCCAATGATCTCCGAATTCTGCATCCGCCGGCCAGTCGCCACCCTTCTGATGTCGTTCGCCCTCGTGCTGGGCGGACTGTTTGCCTATAAATTCCTGCCGGTGGCGGCACTGCCCAGCGCCGAATTCCCTGTCGTCAACGTCTCGGCCTCGCTGCCTGGCGCCTCGCCGGAAACCATGGCCACGTCGGTGGCGACGCCGCTGATCAAGCAGTTCGCGACCATCGCCGGCATTGATTCCATTTCGACCACCAATTCGCTCGGCCAGACCTCGATCGCCATCCAGTTCGTGCTCAACCGCGACATCGACGCGGCCGCCGCGGACGTCCAGGCGGCCATCGCGCGCACGCAGAAATCGCTGCCGCCGCAGATGACGGCGCCGCCGAGCTATCGCAAGGTCAATCCGGCCGATGCGCCGATCCTGCTAATGTCGCTGGTCAGCGACACGGTTCCGCTGACCGACCTCGATGCCTTCGCCGAAAACGTGATCTCGCCATCGCTGTCGACCATCGACGGCGTCGCGCAGGTCTCGATCTTCGGCCAGCAGAAATACGCGGTGCGCATTCAGATCGATCCGACCGCGCTTGCCGCGCGCGGCATCTCGATCGATCAGCTGCAGGCAGCGGTCGCATCCGCCAACAGCAACACGCCGCTCGGCGTGCTGCAGAACAACAAGCAGCAGCTCACCATCACCGCCAACACGCAGCTTACCGACGCGGCCGGTTTCTCAAACCTCATCATCGCCACCAAGAACGGCCACCCGGTGCGGCTGGGCGAGGTGACCCGTGTCGTCGATTCGGTGCAGACCACCACGACCGCAAGCTGGTATGACGGTACCCGCGCGATCATCATGGCGGTGCAGCGCCAGCCGGACGCCAACACGGTCGACGTCGTCGACAAGGTCAAGGCGATGCTGCCGTCCTTCCAGGACCAGATGCCGGCCGCAGCCCAGATCAAGCTGCTCAACGACCGCTCAAGCTCGATCCGCCAGGCGGTCGACGACGTACAGTTCACGCTGCTCTTGACCATCGCGCTGGTGGTGATGGTGATCTTCGTGTTCCTGCGTCGCGTGACGGCGACGATCATCCCGGCCGTGGCGGTGCCGATCTCGCTGATCGCCACGCTCGGCGCGATGTTCCTGTTCGGCTTTTCCATCGACAACATATCGCTGATGGGCCTGACGCTCGCCGTCGGCCTCGTCGTCGACGATGCCATTGTGATGCTCGAAAACATCTTCCGCCACATGGAGGAGGATGGGCTTTCAGCCTTCGACGCGTCGCTGAAGGGCGCGCGCGAAATCGGTTTCACCATCATCTCGATCTCGATCTCGCTGGTGGCGGTGTTCATCCCGGTGCTTCTGATGGGCGGCGTGATCGGGCGCATCTTCAACGAGTTCGCTGTCGTGGTCACCGTCGCCATCCTGGCCTCCATGTTCGTGTCGCTGACACTGACGCCGATGCTGTGCTCGCGGCTGCTGTCAGTCAGCAAGGCCGACCGCGAGGCACATGGTGCCGGCCACAAGCGCGATTTCATCACGCGCGGCTACGACCGGATTCTGAGCTTCTGCCTGCGGCACACCTTCCTGGTGTTCCTCGTCTTCGTCGGCACCGCGGCAGCCTCGGTGTGGCTGATCGAGGTTTCGCCGAAGGGTTTCTTCCCGCAAGAAGATATCGGCCAGATTTCAGTGACCACCATCGCGCGCCAGGACATTTCGTTCGACGCCATGGCCAAGCTGCAGGGGCAGGTGGCGAGCGTGTTCTCGAAGTCGCCCTATGTCGACCATGTGGCCTGGTCGGCGGGCAGCGGTAACAATGCGCTGAACCAGGGACAGCTCTTCGTCCAGCTCAAGGGCAAGGACCAGCGTCCCGATATCGAGAAGGTGCTTTCGGATCTGCGCAAGCAACTGGCCGGCGTGGCGGGCATCGAGACCTACATGCAGCCGGTGCAGAATCTGCGGCTCGGCTCACGCTCGTCGGCCAGTGCCTACCAGCTCGTGGTTCAGGGCCTCGACACCGGCCTGACAGATCAGTGGGCGCAGAAACTGAATGACGCGATGGCGGCCGACCACACGACCTTCACCGACGTCACCAGCGACCTGCAGAACAACGCCTTGCAGGCGACGCTGGTGGTGGACCGCGACAAGGCCGCCCAACTCGGCATCGACACCGACACGCTGCGCTCGGCGCTTTATGGCGGGTTCGGCACCGACCAGGTTTCAACGATCTTCGGCTCGGCCGACAGTTACGAAGTCATCGCCGAACTCGATCCCAAGATCGAATGGTCGCCGGAGCGGATGCTTGCCATCCAGATGCGGACGGCGAGTGGCAGCCTGGTGCCGCTCGGCGCCTTCGCCCGGGTCGACCGCACGGCCGGCGCCTTGACGGTCAACCAGCTCGGTCAGCTTCCGGCGGTGACCATCTCCTATAACCTTCCGCAGGGCGTGGCGCTGGGCGACAGCGTGAAACGCATCGATGCGCTGAAAGAGCAGATCGGCATGCCGACGGCGATCTCGACGACCTTCGCCGGCACCGCCAAGACCTTCCAGGATTCGCTTGCCAACCAGGGCCTGCTGGTCGGCGGCGCCATCCTGACCATCTATATCGTGCTCGGCATTCTGTATGAGAGCTTCATCCACCCACTCACCATTCTGACCGGCCTGCCGTCGGCCGTGCTCGGGGCGGTTGTCGCCTTGCGCTTCGCCGGCATGGATCTGTCCGTCATCGCGGTGATCGGCATCCTGATGCTGATCGGCATCGTGAAGAAGAACGGCATCATGATGGTCGACGTCGCGCTTGAACTGCGACGAGAGGGCATGTCGGCCACCGATTCCATCCACAAAGCCTGCCTGATGCGGTTCAGGCCGATCATGATGACGACGCTGGCAGCACTGATGGGCACGTTCCCGATCGCGCTCGGCACCGGCGCCAGCGCGGAACTGCGCCAGCCGCTGGGCGTTGCCGTCGTCGGCGGCCTGCTCGCCTCGCAGGCGCTGACCCTGTTCGTGACACCGGTAATCTACGTCTACATGGAGAATTTCTCGGGCTGGCTGGTCGGACTCATGCCGAAGCGCAAGGCCGAGTTGCACCTAGTCGAAGAGGGCGACCAGCCCTCGCTGTTCGGCACAAATGACGACATCCCCGGTGAGCCGCAGAAGACTGCCGCCGAGTAGCAGGCAGGCACGCGCCGAGTTCCGCTGGCCCAAGCCGTAATACTTGCGGCAGGTGGATCGGAACTTTAGTTTGCCATCATGTCCCACGATCATGACCACGACAACGAACTCGATCCGTTTGCCGCGCGGGTGCGCGCGCTGGAAACCATCCTGACCCGCAAGGGGCTGATCGATCCGGCCGCGATCGACGTCATCGTCGATACCTACGAGAAGAAGATCGGTCCGCGCAACGGCGCCCGGGTAGTGGCCAAGGCCTGGAGCGATCCCGCTTTTGCCGCGTGGCTGAAGCGCGACGCGACGGCGGCGATCGAATCGCTGAGCTATACCGGCCGGCAAGGCGAGCATATGCAGGCGGTGTTCAATACCGGGGATACCCACAACCTCGTCGTCTGCACATTGTGCTCCTGTTATCCGTGGTCCGTGCTTGGCCTACCGCCGGTGTGGTACAAGGCGCCGCCCTACAGGTCGCGCGCGGTGATCGATCCGCGCGGCGTGCTCGAGGAGTTCGGGCTGGTGCTGCCGGCGGGGACGAAGATACGCGTCTGGGATTCGACAGCGGAACTGCGCTATCTCGTCGTGCCGATGCGACCGGAGGGCACCGAAGGCTGGAGCGAGGAGCGGCTGTCCGAGCTGGTGAGCCGCGATGCCATGATCGGCACGGCTCTGGCAAGTCACCCCGCATGAACGGGCCGCAGGATCTCGGCGGACAGATGGGTTTCGGGCCGGTCGCGCCCGAACGGGATGAGCCGTATTTCCATGCCGAATGGGAGAGGCGGGCGCTCGGCGTGACGCTCTGCGCCGGCGGCATGGGCGCCTGGAACATCGACGAGAGCCGGCACGCGCGGGAATCGCTGCATCCGGCCGATTATTATGGCTCCAGCTACTATCAGATCTGGATCAAGGCGCTTGAGATCTTGCTCAAGCGGCATGGTTTCGTCAGCGAGCGCGACCTCGGGGCGGGCGAGGCGATCGATCCGGCGGCGAAGCCCAAAAGAGTGCTGAAGGCGGAAAACGTTCCCGCTGTGCTGGCCAAGGGCGGTCCTTGCGATCGGCCGGTGGAGACAGCGCCGCGCTTCAAGGCCGGGGATTCTGTGCGGACGAAAAACTTCAACCCGACCGGCCACACCAGGCTGCCGCGCTATGCGCGCGACAAGCAGGGCACCATCGAGGCGGTGCGCGACGGCTTCGTCTTTCCCGACAGCAACGCGCATGGGCAGGGCGAGAATCCGCAATGGGTCTACACCGTGGTTCTCGACGGCACGGAAATCTGGGGCGAGGGCGCCGACCCGACGCTTGTCGTCTCGATCGATGCCTGGGAGAGTTATCTTGAGCCGGCCTGAAGCGAAGGGGTCCGCCGCCAGTTTGCCCGCCGGCTTCGACGCACCTGTGTTCGCCGAGCCATGGCAGGCCGAAGCCTTCGCCATGACTATGGCGCTGCACCGTAAGGGCCTGTTTTCGTGGAACGAATGGGCGGATGCCTTGTCAGCCGAGGTGAAGAAGCCAGATGCCGCGGCGGACGGCCACGATTATTACGAGCATTGGCTGGCGGCGCTGGAAGGGCTGCTCGCCTCCAAGGGGCTGGCCGCCAAACCCGATGTCGACGCGATGGCGCGGGCCTGGGAGCGCGCCGCGTACGCCACGCCGCATGGCAAGCCGATCCTACTGGAGAACGATCCGCGGCTACCAGCTGAATTTCGTTCCCTTTACGTTCCTGCTTGCGGCTGATAGCCTGAACTGCAGGGGAGTTCGCCACCGGCAGTGTCGATGTGGTGGCGGCGATCTTGTGTTTGCCTCGCGAATCCGGTCACACGATCAGATGGAATTTTCACCCCAACAGGATGAGGCGCTGCAAGCGGTCGCCCGCTGGCTGAAGACCGGCAAGCCGCAGCTGTTCCGGCTGTTCGGCTATGCCGGCACCGGCAAGACGACGCTGGCGCGCTATTTCGCCGAACATGTCGACGGCCAGGTGCAGTTCGCAGCCTTCACCGGCAAGGCCGCCCAGGTGCTGCGCTCCAAGGGCGCGGTCAACGCCCGCACCATCCATTCGCTGATCTACAGGCCCAAGGGCGAGGAATCGGTGGCCGACGAGGTCACCGGCAAGACCTCGATGTCGCCAACCTTCTCACTCAACCGGCAGAGCCCGATCTCGCGCGCGAAACTGGTCGTCATCGACGAGTGCTCGATGGTCGACGAGCAGCTCGGCCGCGACCTGATGAGTTTCGGCACGCCGATCCTGGTGCTGGGCGACCCCGGCCAGTTGCCGCCGATCTCGGGTGGCGGCTTCTTCACCGATCATGAGCCGGACTTCTTGCTGACCGAAATCCACCGGCAGGCGCGCGACAATCCGATCCTGCGGCTGGCGCTCGATGTGCGCGAGGGCCGCGAATTCATGCGCGGCGACTATGGCACCGCGAAGGTGATCGGCAAGGAAGACGTCAATCAGGAACTGGTGCTGAGGGCGGACCAAGTGCTGGTCGGCACCAACCGCACGCGGCGGCGCTACAACCAGCGCCTGCGCGAGCTCAAGGGCTTCAATGCCGATTACCCACAAGCCGGCGACAAGCTGGTGTGCCTGCGCAACGACCCAGCCAAGGGCCTGCTCAACGGATCGCTGTGGAAGGTGATGACCTCGTCGCGCGAGACGGTCAAGCCCGGCATCAATCTTCTGGTTTCGCCCGAGGAGGACGATCCGGATCGCGGCGTCGCCAAGATCAAGTTGCTGAAGGCGGCGTTCGAGGATCCGGACGCCGAAATCCCTTGGCAGCAGAAGAAGCGCTTCGACGATTTCGACTATGGCTATGCGCTGACGGTGCACAAGGCACAGGGCTCGCAGTGGAACGAGATCGTGCTGTTCGACGAGAGCTGGGCCTTCAAGGAAACGCGCCAGCGCTGGCTTTACACAGCCATCACCCGGGCCGCCGAACGCCTGACCATCGTCAGGTAGAAGACTCGGCGGGTGGCCGGGAGAACCTTTTCATCCTCTTTCTGGAGCGGCGGTCGCCTCCTCACTCGTCGGCCGCGCGCCGAGCCATTCCCAGGCAGCTGCCTCGTCCTCGATCTTGAAATGCCTGAATTCGACGGGCGAGGAAGCGGGCAAGGCGTATCGTGCGTTCGGCGTCCAGTCAGGGGCGCCGATCGCCGCGCAACGGCCAACATGTTCCAATGCATGGATGGCACCCTTCTTGATGGTCTCGTCCGAGATGTCGGCCCAGTCGACGCCCTCGTGATCGACTATGCGCACGGCCACGTCGATCTTCTGATGGAGCAAATAGGCCGCCTCCAGCAGACCGAACAGGTTTTCGGCATCGGCGGCCGAGACATGGCCGACCACGTCGATGGCAAAGAGGTCGTCGCGGCTGGTCTCGATGCGGCGGATCGCCGGCACGGATTGGAGGAAATTCAAGGTGGTGCCTCCCTTTCGTGGAGTATGTTGGTCTTCTGGAACACCGGAAAGGCCCTATCTGTTCCCGTCAAAGACGCTATAGATGCGCCGTCTCAAATGCGCCGTGCCGGAACGAATGAGCGCGGCGCGCCTCGATCGCCTGTTTCACGGACGCCAAACCATGCCCGCCAAGCTTTCCGTCAACCTCAACGCCATCGCCATGCTGCGCAACCGGCGCGACCTGCCGTGGCCCGATGTGATCGGTGTCGGCCGCCTCGCGCTTGCCGCCGGAGCGCATGGGCTGACGGTGCATCCGCGCCCCGACGAACGTCATACAAGGCATTCCGACCTGCCCGAGATCAGGGCGCTGATCGACGACGAGTTCCCACGGGCGGAATTCAACATCGAGGGCTACCCAAGCGAGGATTTCCTGGCGCTGGTGGAGAAACATCAGCCCGAACAGGTGACGCTTGTGCCCGACGATCCCTCCCAGGCGACCTCCGACCATGGCTGGAACTTCATCGCCGATGCGGCGTTTCTGACGCCGATCGTCAGACGTCTGAAGAAGGGCGGTTTCAGGGTCTCGCTGTTTTCCGATGCCGATCCCGCCGGCATGGCGGCCGCGCGCGACACTGGCGCCGATCGTATCGAACTCTATACCGGTCCTTATGGCAGCTATCATTCCGATTCCGGTAAGGCGGCCAAAGAATTGGAACGATTGGGGAAAACGGCTGACGCGGCATTTGCCGCCGGTCTCCAGGTCAATGCCGGGCACGATCTGACGGTGGTCAATCTGCCCGCGCTGGCAAGGCGTGTTCCGGCATTGGCCGAAGTGTCGATCGGACATGGGTTGACAGCCGACGCGTTGGAGTATGGCATGGCCAGCACAGTGGGCCGGTTCCTCAGGGCATGCGGCTGGTAGGGGTGGTAATACTTCGTATTGGTATGGCAGCCATCGCGTGCATTTGATATCGTATCGCAGCATGCATAAAGCACCGCGCGCTTGTCGGAGAGTGGTCGATGGCCCTTGCCAATAGCGGGAGCGAGGCTGAAACCGTCGAGCAATCGGGCCATGCCGGGGTCGAGCAGCACAGCACCAAGGTTCTCATGCTGGGCGCGCTCGGCGTTGTCTATGGCGACATAGGCACAAGTCCGATCTACGCCTTTCGCGAGGCGCTTCACGCTTCGCCCGGCATCGATACGCGCGTTCACGTGCTTGGCGTGCTGTCGCTGATCGTCTGGGCGCTGACGATCATCGTGACCGTCAAATACGTTGCCTTCGTGCTTCGTGCCGACAACAAGGGCGAAGGCGGCACACTGTCACTGATGTCGTTGGCACGCAGCGCCTATCCCAAAGGCGCTCGACTGATTCTGGTGATCGGTCTTTGCGGCGCGGCGCTGTTTTTCGGCGATTCGATCATAACGCCGGCCATCTCGGTGCTGTCGGCGGTCGAAGGCCTCACGGTGGTGACCCCAACGCTGGACGCCTATGTCGTGCCGATCACCCTGGTCATCCTTGCCATCCTGTTCTCCGTGCAACGCTTCGGCACGGGAAAGGTGGCGGCGGTGTTCGGGCCGGTGACGGCGCTGTGGTTCCTGGCCATCGGCGTTGCCGGCATCTATCACTTGCTGGACGATCCATCGATCCTGCTTGCCATCAATCCCTATTACGCGGTCGCTTATCTGGCCAGCACACCGACCGCCGCCTTTGTCACCGTCGGCGCCGTGTTCCTGGCGGTAACCGGGGCCGAGGCGCTTTATGTCGATCTCGGCCATTTCGGACGCAAGCCGATCGTGCTGGCATGGTTTTCCGTGGTTTTCCCCTGCCTGCTGCTCAACTATTTCGGGCAGGGCGCCTTTGTGCTCGCCAATGACGGAAAACCGACCAACCCGTTCTTCCAGATGCTGCCTGACTGGGCGCTGATGCCGATGGTGGGGCTTGCAACGGCGGCGACGGTCATTGCCAGCCAAGCGGTCATTTCAGGGGCTTTTTCGCTGACCGGACAGGCGGTGCAGCTTAATCTTCTGCCGCGCATCGAGGTGCAGCATACGTCGGAGATGCAGTCCGGGCAGATCTACATGCCGCGCGTCAACCTACTCATCGCGATGGGCGTGATGCTGCTGGTGGTCGGTTTCGGCAGTTCGAGTTCGCTGGCGTCCGCCTACGGCATCTCGGTGACCGGCGAAATGCTGATGACGACGATCCTGCTGTTCGTGGTGATGCGCAAGATGTGGAAATGGAAGCTGGCGCTCGCCCTGGCGCTGACCTTGCTGTTCGGCATCATCGACAGCGGCTTCTTCCTGGCCAATGTCGTGAAGATCGTGGAAGGCGGCTGGGTCTCGATCACCGTTGCCTGCCTAATGGGGCTGATCATGTGGACGTGGATACGCGGCAGCCGCTATCTCTTCGACAAGACCCGGCGCAATGAAATCCCGCTCGACTTCCTCGCCGGCAATCTGTTGAAGAAGAAGCCGCAGCTGGTGTCCGGCACTGCGGTGTTCCTGACCAGCGATCCGCTCAGCGCGCCAACCGCGCTGATGCACAGCCTCAAGCACTACAAGGTGCTGCACGAGCAGAACGTCATCCTTTCGGTGGTGACCGCGCCGCAGCCCGTCGTGCCCGACAGCGAACGCGTCAAGATGGAGACGGTCAACGAGTTGTTCATGCGGGTGACGCTGACCTTCGGCTACATGGAACAGCCCAACATTCCACGCGCGCTGGCGATCTGCCGCAAGCAAGGCTGGAAGTTCGACATCATGACGACGTCCTTCTTCCTTTCGCGGCGGTCGCTCAAGGCATCGCCCAATTCAGGCATGCCGGTGTGGCAGGACAGGCTGTTCATCGGCTTGGCGCGCTCGGCGGCCGATGCGACGGAGTATTTCCAGATCCCGACCGGCCGCGTCGTTGAAATCGGCACGCAGGTCGCCATTTAACAGACACGTGCTCGCCGGCCCGCAGGTTTTGCCATGGATCCGGACATGAGCCCGCGAATGTCGCATCGACCGGCATTCGCTCGACGTCGCCCACAAGAAGCCGCGCGCTGCAGACATGAGTGCCATAACGTTACGGCACTTGATATTGCATTGCAGCAAGCGTAGAGCACCGCGCGTTTATCGGAGTGTCGTACATGGCCCTTGCCAGTGCTGGTAGTGAGGCAGAACCCGTCGACCAATCGAGCCATCCCGAAATCGAACAGCACAGCGCCAAGGTGTTGATGCTGGGCGCGCTCGGCGTGGTCTATGGCGATATCGGCACCAGCCCGATCTATGCGTTCCGCGAGGCGCTGGTCGCGTCTTCCGGCGGGCAAGTTGCCGACCGTGGCGACATTCTTGGCGTTTTGTCGCTGATCATCTGGTCACTGACGATCATCGTCACCATCAAATACATCATGTTCGTGCTGCGTGCCGACAATCGCGGCGAGGGCGGCGTGCTGTCGCTGATGGCGCTGGCGCGCGGCAGTTTTCCGAAACGCTCGGCGCTGATGCTCGGCATCGGCATCGTCGGCGCCTCGCTGTTTTTCGGCGACGCCGTCATCACGCCGGCGATTTCGGTGCTGTCGGCGGTCGAGGGCATGAATGTCGTCACCCCCACCTTCCAGCCCTATGTGGTGCCATTGACGCTGGTCATCCTCGCCATGGTGTTCGCGGTTCAGCGTTTCGGCACCGGTGGCGTCGGGCTGGTCTTCGGCCCGGTGACCGCGATATGGTTCCTGGCCATCGGCCTTTCCGGTCTCAAGCACATCATCGCGGATCCGGAGATCCTGTGGGCGGTCAGCCCGCACTATATCGTCGCCTTCCTGATCCATTCGCCCGATGTGGCTTTCGTCACCATCGGCGCCATCTTCCTTGCCGTCACCGGCGCCGAGGCGCTTTACGCCGATCTCGGCCATTTCGGACGCAAACCCATCGTGCTCGCCTGGCTATGGATCGTGTTCCCCTGCCTGCTGTTGAATTATGCCGGGCAGGGCGCGTTCGTGCTGGCGAAGAACGGCGTGGTCGGCCATCCGTTCTTCGAAATGAACGAGGGTTGGGCGCTGATCCCGATGGTGGTGCTGGCGACGGCGGCGACGGTCATTGCCAGCCAAGCGGTCATTTCAGGGGCTTTTTCGCTGACCCGACAGGCCGTGCAGCTCAACATGCTGCCAAGGCTCGAAATCCTGCACACGTCGGAAAAACAGTCCGGCCAGATCTACATGCCGCGCGTCAACCTGCTGCTGGCTCTGGTGGTGATGATGCTGGTGGTCGGCTTCGGCGAGTCCAGCAAGCTGGCCTCCGCCTACGGCATCTCGGTGACCGGCAACATGCTGGTGACGACGGTCCTGCTCTATGTGGTCATGACCCGTATCTGGAAATGGAAGCTGTCGGTCGCGGTCCCGCTGACCGTACTGTTCGCTTTCATCGACGTCGGCTTCTTCGCCTCCAACATCGTCAAGGTGTTCGAAGGCGGCTGGGCGTCGCTGGTGGTGGCCTTCACCATCGTGTTGGGCATGTGGACCTGGGTGCGTGGCAGCCGCTATCTCTTCGACAAGACCCGGCGCAACGAAATCCCGCTCGATTTCCTCGCCGGCAATCTGTTGAAGAAGAAGCCGCAGCTGGTGTCCGGCACCGCGGTGTTCCTGACCAGCGATCCGCTCAGCGCGCCAACCGCGCTGATGCACAGCCTCAAGCACTACAAGGTGCTGCACGAGCAGAACGTCATCCTTTCGGTGGTGACCGCGCCGCAGCCCGTCGTGCCCGACAGCGAACGCGTCAAGATGGAGACGGTCAACGAGTTGTTCATGCGGGTGACGCTGACCTTCGGCTACATGGAACAGCCCAACATTCCACGCGCGCTGGCGATCTGCCGCAAGCAAGGCTGGAAGTTCGACATCATGACGACGTCCTTCTTCCTTTCGCGGCGGTCGCTCAAGGCATCGCCCAATTCAGGCATGCCGGTGTGGCAGGACAGGCTGTTCATCGGCTTGGCGCGCTCGGCGGCCGATGCGACGGAGTATTTCCAGATCCCGACCGGACGTGTGGTAGAAATCGGCACGCAGGTGGCGATCTGACGAGTTGGATCGCCTGAACGGGGAGGCGGCCATGGGCGGCGAATTGGTGCTTGTCACCGGCGGATCGGGTTTCCTCGGGGCGCACTGTATTCTTGCCCTGTTGAAGGCGGGCTATCGCGTGCGCACGACGGTGCGCTTCGCCAAGCGTGAAGCCGACGTTATCGCCATGCTCAAGGCCGGCGGCGGCGAGCCGGGCGACAGGCTTTCCTTTGCCATCGCCGACCTCATGAGCGATGCGGGCTGGCCCGACGCTGTCGCCGGCTGCGACTATGTCCTGCATGTCGCGTCACCATTTCCGCCCGGCGTGCCGAAGCATGAGGACGACCTGATCATCCCGGCTCGCGAAGGCGCGTTGCGCGTACTCAGGGCGGCGCGAGACGCTGGCGTCAAACGCCTTGTGCTGACCTCGTCCTTCGCCGCCATAGGCTATGGCAAGATGCCGCCCGGCGACCGGCCTTTCAACGAGGAGAGCTGGACAGATCCGACGGCCAAGGTCAGCGCCTATGTGAAATCGAAGACGCTTGCCGAGCGCGCGGCCTGGGATTTCATCGCCGCCGAGGGTGGCAGGTTGGAGTTGGCCGTCGTCAATCCGGTCGGCATTTTCGGGCCCGTGCTCGGGGCCGACCATTCTACCTCCACCGAATTTGTTCAGCGCATGATGAACGGTGCGATGCCCGGGTTGCCACGCCTGTCCTTCGGCGTGGTCGACGCGCGCGACGTGGCGGACCTGCATGTGCGCGCAATGACCAATCCCGCCGCCAGTGGCGAGCGCTTCCTGGCCGTTGCCGGCGATTTCATGACCGTGAGGGAGATCGCCCAGACGGTGAAAACGCGGCTCGGCGCGGCCGCCTCGCGGGTCACGACGCGGGAGCTTCCCGATTGGTTGGTGCGGGTAGTGGGGCTGTTCAACGCGGAAGCCGCGCAACTCGTGACGGAACTCGGCAAGGTCAAGAACGCCACCAACGCCAAGGCCGTGCGCATGCTCGGCTGGGCGCCGCGCTCGCGCGAAGACGCGCTGGCCGCCACCGCAGAAAGCCTGGTCCGGCTCGGGCTGGTCAAGACCCTGAAATAGCGCGGCGGGAGAAAGACTTCCCGCCGCGCTGATATCAACCCGCCAGTGCGGCCTTGTTGGCCTCGAGGAACTGCTTCAGCGGTACCGATTTCCGACCGGAAAGTGTCTCTACCGAGTCCGTTACCATGCCAAGGTCGCCGGCGCGCGTGGCGGCGTCGAAGGACACCAGGAGCCTGGCAATCGGCTCGGGAAGTCCGGCTGCCTTCATGCCCTCGGTCAGCGCTTCATCGGAGAGCTGGACGACCTGGATCGGCTTGCCTGTGACTTCGGTGACGAGCACGGCAACTTCGGCTGATGTATAGGCCTTGGGGCCAGTCAGCGTGTAAGTCGTGCTTTCGGTGTTATCCGAAGCCAGCCCCGCGGCTATGGCCGCGGCGAGGTCGTCACGGGCGCCATAGGAAATAGCGCCGTCGGCCGCCGACGTATACCATTGGCCCGATGCGAGGATTTGGGGCATCGCCATGAACAGGTTCTCGTCGTACCAGCCATTGCGGAAGATGGTGTAGGGAATGCCGCTGGCCTTGATCGCCTGTTCGGTGTCGTAGTGGTCGGGAGCAAAGAGCACGGCGGAACCAGGTTCGGTGTTGGGCAACGAGGTGTAAAGCAGGTGGCCGACACCAGCCTGCCGGGCCGCCGCGACGGCGGCAAGCTGCTGCTCGCGACGCTTTCCCTGGATCGCGAGTTCGTTGGTCGAGATGATGAGCGCCCGGTCGGCGCCCGCGAAGGCTTTGGCAAGCGAGGCCCGATCGTCGAAATTTGCCTCGCGAACAGTGACGCCGCGCGCCGACAGGTCGGCAAGGGTGGCGGGCGTGCGGGTCGTGGCGATGATCCGGGCCGCCGGCACCTCGAACGTGTCCAGCAGATGGTTGATGACGCTGCGGCCGAGCTGGCCGGACGCGCCGGTGACGAGAAGAGTTGCGGTCATTGGGGATCCTGACATTGCGCCGGAAGGGCGGTTCGGGTGGTGGTCTCAAAAAGAGACCAGCACTAAAATAGGAATTGACCCACTGCCGTAAAGAAGGCAGTTTTTGGGGAGGTAGGCACACGCAGGGAACCAGCCATGGACAGCCGGACCGTCAATCTGAAATCCAAACTCGAAGTCTACAAAGCGATGACCGACGGCGGAAACATTGCCGATTGCCCGGTCCGCGATGTCATCCAGGGACTCAACGGCAAATGGAGTTCGCTGCTGACGGCAGCGCTGGCCGAGCAGCCTTATCGCTTCGGCGAGCTGCGGCGGCTGGTTCCCGATATCTCACAGCGCATGTTGACCCAGACGCTCCACGATCTGCAGCGCGACGGCTATGTGCGCCGCGAGGTGTTTGCGACCAAGCCGCCCAGTGTCGAATACAGCCTCACCGACCTTGGGCGATCGATGTTCGACGCTTTGCAGTATCTGCTGCAGTGGGCCGAAATCAACCATGATGCTGTGCGCGGCGCGCGCACTGCCTTCGATTCGACGCAGGCTTTACCAGCCGGGTAGCGCTCGGCGTCGCGACTTGATTTCATCCGGCGGCTGAAGGATTGTCCCGGCCAGTTCGGCTTGGGGGCAGCGGCATTTCCTACGATATCGCAATCGCCGGCGCCGGTCCGGCCGGGCTCGCCGCGGCGCTCTATGTCAAGCGCGCCGGCCACCGCGTCACCATCTTCGAGCGCTTCGAGGAACCGATGCCGGTAGGCTCCGGGCTGATCCTGCAGCCGACTGGGCTGACGGTGCTCGCCGAACTCGGCCTGCTCGACGACATCATGGCGCTGGGCAGCAGGATCGATCGGTTGCACGGCGTCGACGCTTCGAGCGGCCGCACCGTCCTCGATGTCCGCTACGATGCCCAGCGCGGCAACCGTTTCGGCCTGGCGGTGCACAGGGCCGCCCTGTTCGGCGTACTCTTTCGCGCTGCCCGGCGCGAGGCGATCCCCATCGAGACCGGCGTCGAAATCGAGACCCTGGAGACCGGCGAGCGGGTCACCCTGATCAAAGGTCATGGACGAAAGGCAGGGCCGTTCGATCTGATTGTCGACGCCAGCGGCGCGCGCTCCAAGCTGCGGCAGAGCATCGGCAATCAAGACGAGCCAAGGCCACTCACCTATGGCGCGTTCTGGGCATCGCTCGGCTGGCGCGGCGAGGGCTTTGACGAGCACGCGCTTCTGCAGCGCTACGACAAGGCCAGCGTGATGATCGGCGTGCTGCCGATCGGGCGGCCCGAGCCGGGCGCCGAGAAGACGGCGGCGTTCTTCTGGAGCCTGAAGCCGGCCGATGCCGACGCGGTGCGCGCCGGCGGTCTCGACACCTGGAAGGAGAGGGTGGTGCGGCTGTGGCCGCAGGCCGAGGCGTTCACAAGTCAGATCGACAGTTTCGACCAGCTCTCGCTGGCCCGCTACGGCCATCACACGATGAAGTTTCCGGTTGGCCGGCGGCTGGCCGTTATTGGCGACGCCGCCCATTCGGCCAGTCCGCAGCTTGGCCAGGGCGCCAACATGGCGCTGCTCGACGCCGCGGCACTTAACTATGCGCTGGCGCGAGCGGACGGCTTGGAGACAGCGCTGGAAGCTTATGCGCGAGCCCGGCGCCGGCATGTGCGGGTCTTTCAGGCGCTATCGCTGGCGTTCACGCCCTTCTACCAGTCGGATTCGGTGGCGCTGCCCTTCATCCGCGACAGGCTGGTGGCGACGATCGCCAAGATCCCGCCGGCGCCGCGGTTGCTGGCCGCGATGGTCGCCGGCACGGTGATCGATCCGTTCACGCCGGCTGGGCTTGCCGAAGCGCGATGGCCGGATCGCATTGCCGAATGAGGCTCGATAGAAAGGATGGCTTCGCCCGCAGGAAGGCATGCAGGCGCTGCGGATAGTCCGGCGCCACGGCCTGCCTGATCGACGGGCGGTCACTCAACGCTCCGCGCCAGGCCTGGACAAGCGGCTTGCCGTCAAGAATGCCGAAATCGCCGATCCGATCGAAGGCTTCGAGGTAGCGGAAGACCGGACCGTAAACGGCATCGACGAGGGAAAAGCGCCTGCCAGCGAACCATGGCCCACTCGGCAAGCCGCCCGGCAGTTCAGCCTCAATACGGTCGAACATCGCCGACAGCGCGCTGGATTCGGCGAGGAAGCCGGCCTCGTTCGGCGCTGAATAGAACCGGCCGATGGCGTTGAGGATGGCTGAGCCATACTCGATCCAGGCACGGTGCCGGGCGCGTGCATAGGGGTCGGCGGGGTGGAGGGGATTGGCCTGCGTTTCCTCGAGGAATTCGAGGATGACCGCGGATTCGAAGATTATCGTCTCGTCGCCATTTTGCCGTACGCGCAGCAATGGCACCTTGCCGAGCGGCGAGATCGCCTTGAACCAGTCCGGTTTGTCGGCAAGGTCGATGTCGATCCGCTCGAAGGGCACACCTTTCTCGGCCAGCGAGATCGCGGCGCGCTGGACATAGGGGCAGAGCAAATGGCTGATGAGAACGAGGGTGTCGGCGGGTTCCATAGGAATGTGCCTTTCGAGGTCGATGCAATTGCATTTATATAGATGCATGTGCATTGAACGTCAAGCTTGATGCATCTGCATCTATCGCCTATGGTAAGCCATGACGGAAAAAGCCAAGCCTTCGCCTGAAACCATCAAGGCCTGGGCCCGCCTGATGCGGGTTTCGCGCCAACTAATGGAACGGGCCGAAGACGCGCTGAAGGAGGGCGGCCTGCCGCCGCTCGCCTGGTACGACGTGCTGCATGAGCTTGCGGAGGCCGGAGAGGGCGGCTTGCGGCCGTTTCAATTGATTGAACGCACCCTGTTCGCGCAGTACAACATCTCGCGGCTATTGGCCCGGCTCGAGGCCGACGGGCTGGTCGAGAAACTGCCGGTGGCCGACGATGGCCGCGGCCAGACCATCCGCGTCTCGGCCAAGGGACGTGAGACGCGCCGCCGCATGTGGGCGATCTACGGCAGGTCGATCGAGGAACTGGTTGGTGCCAAACTCTCGCCGGATGAACTGAGCATGATCTCGGCACTGCTGGGCCGCCTGCGTCATCCGCCTACTACGGACTGAGCATCCGGATTGCGCGGCTGCGCGGAACATCGGCGGATTTTGCTTCTTTGCCCTTGCGCTGCTCACCGGATTGCGCAATATGCCGAACCGTAACGTACGGTACGGCAGGTCGAATTCACGCCCTGCTTTGTCCTGCCGAGGGAAGAGCGTGTTGCAAGACGTGCCCGACATCGACAACAGCGAGGCGCTGACGGAGCGGCAGCAGGCCGTTCTGGATGCGGCTTTGCGGCTGCTGGTCGAGGAGGGCGATCATCTGACCATGACCGCCGTGGCGCGCCGCGCGAGCTGTTCCAAGGAAACGCTCTACAAATGGTTCGGCGACCGCGACGGGCTCTTGACGGCGACCGTGCAGTGGCAGGCCTCGAAAGTGCGGGTGGCTTCGGTCGACGGCAAGGGGCTTGACCTTGCCTCGCTCACGGCGGGCCTGGAGCGCTTTGCCTCCGACTGGTTGAAGGTGATCTCCAGCGATACGTCGATCGCGCTCAATAGGGTGGCGGTCGGCCATGCCGGTTCGGGGAAGGACAATCTCGGCGCCGTCGTGCTGGAGAATGGGCGCTTTGCACTGGCCAAGCGGCTGAAGCCAGTGCTGGAAGCCGGCCGGCAGGCCGGGCTGCTTGAATTTGCGGATGCCGAGACGGCCTTCCGTACCTTTTTCGGGCTGGTTGGCCGGGATGTGCAGATCCGCCTGCTGCTCGGCGACCGGCTGGAATTGACTGAGGCGGCGATCGGCGGCGATGCCATCCGCGCGACGCATCAGTTTCTCGCTCTTTTCGGAGCAAAAAACGGGCCTCAAGGCTTTTGATCTTCAAAACGGGAAGGAAGTAAAATGCGTGTCTATTACGATCGTGATGCCGATCTCAACCTGATCAAGGGCAAGAAGGTTGCCATCATCGGCTATGGCAGCCAGGGCAGGGCGCATGCGCTCAACCTCAAGGATTCCGGCGCCAAGGAGATCGCAATCGGTCTCAAGGCCGGCTCGGCGACCGCCAAGAAGGTCGAGGCCGACGGGCTCAAGGTGATGAGCGTCGCCGACGCCGCCAAATGGGCCGACCTGATGATGATGGCGACGCCCGACGAATTGCAGGCCGACATCTACAAGAACGAGATCGCGCCGAACATCCGCGACGGCGCCGCGATCGCCTTCGCGCATGGCCTCAACGTGCATTTCGGCCTCATCGAGCCGAAGTCGACCGTCGATGTCGTCATGATCGCGCCGAAGGGCCCGGGCCACACGGTGCGCGGCGAATACCAGAAGGGCGGCGGCGTGCCGTGCCTGGTCGCCGTCAATCAGGACGCCTCAGGCAACGCGCTCGATCTCGCGCTGTCCTATGCCTGCGGCGTCGGCGGCGGCCGTTCGGGGATCATCGAGACCAATTTCCGCGAGGAATGCGAGACCGACCTGTTCGGCGAACAGGTCGTGCTGTGCGGCGGCCTGGTCGAACTGATCCGCGCCGGCTTCGAGACGCTGGTGGAAGCGGGCTACGCGCCCGAAATGGCCTATTTCGAGTGCCTGCACGAGGTCAAGCTGATCGTCGACCTGATCTATGAAGGCGGCATCGCCAACATGAACTACTCGATCTCGAACACCGCCGAGTGGGGCGAATATGTGTCGGGTCCGCGCATCATCACCGCCGAGACCAAAGCCGAGATGAAGCGCGTGCTGAAGGACATCCAGACGGGAAAGTTCACCTCGGAATGGATGCAGGAATACCGCGCCGGCATGTCGCGCTTCAAGGGCATCCGCCGCAACAACGACAGCCACCAGATCGAGGAAGTCGGCGCCAAGCTGCGCGCCATGATGCCGTGGATTTCCAAGAACAAGTTGGTCGACAAGGCCAAGAACTGAGGATTCGCGCTTCGCGATCAATAATGAAAACGGCGCCACGTGGCGCCGTTTTCATTTCTGGTATCAGCCGCAGGCAGCTCAGCTATAGGGCGACCAGCACTGCTGGCGCGGGCCGTTATAGGGTTGGAACGTGTTGTCGTAGGCGCGATACGAGCGGTAGCGGTTGTAGCACCATTGCACATGGGCGTTCGACAGCCGGCCGGCGCGATAATAGCGGCGCGGCGCCGGCGCATAGTAATCGTAGTTGTTGTAGTTGTTGTACATGCTGCCGAGGCCGAGCCCCAGGCCGAGACCGAGGACCGCGGCAGCGCCATCATCATAGTAGCGCCCGCCACGATAATGATGGCGGCCATGGCGCCAGCGCCAGTTGTCGCCGCCGTTCCAGTTGCCACCACCGTTCCAGTGGCGGCCGCTCCAGTTATCTGCGCCATTCCAGTGGCGGCCGTTCCAATTGCCTGACCGGCGCCATCTCCAATCGCCGCCGTTGTTGCCGCCAGCCCAGCCCTCGCGGACCGGGGTGACCGTCGGCGCGGAGGTGCTGGCCGGGATCGACACATCCGGCTGCAGAATCGGCCCGGCAGCGGATGGCGCCGTGATGCCGGAGACAATACCGAGCGCTATCAGCCCGGATTTGACAGTGGAAGAAAAGAGCGCGTTCATTGCACTTCTCCAAGAGAACAGGCCCCACGCCTACCCTGGGAATGGGCTTACCGTGGACCTTTGCGTCTGAACGGCGGATGAACGGAAAGGTTCCGTCAGCCACAGCGCGAAGGCCATCAGGACCAAGGGATCCCTGCTTGTGGTCCCGCGCGATCTTGTCTTCCGCCGCTCTTGCAGGCAAAGGTCAGCGCATGTCGCTGCGCCTTGCCACCTTCAATGTCGAGAACCTGATGAACAGGTTCGATTTTTCCGGCTTTCGCAACCAGCTCAACGAGGATCGCACGCTGGCGCTCTTCGATATCCAGAGCGAGGCCGAGTACAAGATGCTGGAACAGGCGCGCGCCATCGCGCAATCCGACGACACGCGGCAGCTGACGGCGTTGGCGATTGCCGCCGCCCGTGCCGACATCATCTGCATGCAGGAGGTCGACAACATCGAGGCCTTGAAGGCCTTCGAGTACGGCTATCTGTTCAAGATGGTGGGGCAGGGCTACCGCCAGAAATACACCACGTCGGGCAATGATTCGCGCGGCATCGATGTCGCGGTGATGATGCGCAACGAGACCGCGCAGGGACAGCCGATCGAATTCGTGCGCATGACCAGCCACGCCTATGTCACCTACGAGCAGTTCGGGTTGCATACGCCGGAGCTGGCGGCCCTCGGCAACCAGCCCAATGAACGCATCTTCCGGCGCGACTGCCTGGAGGTCGACATCACGGTGGGCGGCGTGCCGTTGACGCTCTATCTCGTGCATTTCAAGTCCATGGGCTCGCCCCGCAACGGGCTCGACGGACGCGAGGCGACGATGCCGGTCCGCGTCGCGGAGGCGAAGGCCGTGCGGCGCATCATCGAGGAGCGTTTCGGGGCGGAGCACGCGGCCGACAAGCGCTGGGCGATCTGCGGCGACATGAACGATTACCGCCAGCGGGTGAAGGTCGCCGGCGATGAGGTCGACGGCTACCGTTTCGAGGTGGTCGACGAGAACCTGTCCTGCGTCAATGTGCTGACGGCGGGCGGCTTCTGTGAAAATGTGGTCGAGCGGCGGCCGGAAATGAACCGCTGGACCTTCTATCACACACGCGGGCCGCAAGAGCGGCATCTGTGCCAGCTCGACTATATCCTGCTGTCAAAGGGGCTGGCGGCGAAGAACGCCACCGCCGTTCCCGACATCATCCGCAACGGCCAGCCCTGGCGCACGATCTTTCCCGCGGGGCAGGAGGTCGAGCGCTTCCCGCGCGCCGGCTGGGATCGGCCCAAGGCTTCGGATCACTGCCCGGTGGCGATCACTCTGGACATCGCTTGATGATGAGTGTGGGCCTGATGACGAGTATGGGCCTGATGAGGAGCATGGGCCTGATGGGCAGGATCGGGGCCTGATCCGCATGAGCTTCGATCTTCCGCGCAATGTCATCCTGCCTGTCGACGCCATCGACGTCCGTCTCGATGCCGCACCGCATCCATTCGCTGTCGACAATCTGGCGGCGATTGCCGAGAACTGGCAGAGTGAGATCGAGGCCAATCCGGCGCTGTTCGACGGCACTGTGGTGCTGCTTTCCGAACTTGCCTATCGCGACCGCAGCCTCATCGGCCGCTGCCATGCGGTCAACTACTCGACCTTCATGCTATGGCGGAAGCGGCGCGAGAATTCCGGCGCCGAACACGCCTATGCCCATGCCGTGCTGGTGGCCGGCGACAACGCGCTGGTGGCGATCCGCATGGGACCGCGAACCGTCAATCCCGGCCGGGTCTATTTCGCCGCCGGTTCCTTCGAGCCGATCGATTTCCGCGACGGTCTCGTCGATGTCGATTTCAACATGATGCGGGAGGTGCGCGAGGAGACCGGCCTAAACCTGTCGAACGCCAGGCGTGGTGTGCGCTGGCACGCCCTGTCGACGGCAAGCGGCACCGTCATCTTCCGCCGCTATCATGTCGACGCGCCCGCCGATGAGATCGCGCGACGAATCTCGGCCTTCGTCGCCACCGAAGCCAACCCGGAGATCGAGGGGCCGGTGATCATCCGCCATGCCGGCGACCTGCCGGACGGCCTGTCGCCGCACATGAAGCCGCTGATCGAGTGGCATTTCGCGCGCGAGGGCTAACGCATCTTGTCTTGCGCTGCCTTGCTGTCGTTGCGGGCGGCGACGAAAAACAAGATGAAACCGATGCCCAGTAGCCCACCCATCGCCATGCCCATCGTCTGGCCGACGACCGCCTGGAAATCCGATGTGACCCGATCGGGATTGGCCATGCCGTAGCGGGCGAGGTACCACCATATGCCTGCAAGGGCGGCCTCGATGATCACCATCACCAGGGTTAGACGTGCCTTCTTGCTCATACATGTCCCTCGACTGGAAATGTCTTGCCTTAGCATCGTCGACCGGCGCGCGACAGTGCTGTCGGTGCCGGTGCAGGCAAGCGTGCAAGCTTGGGGAAAGCTGTTGATCGCGGCGGAGTGGCTCGGCCGCTATTCGTGCCGCAAGGCGTCGATAGGATCGAGCCTGGCGCCGCGCAGCGCCGGGAAGAAGCCGAACACCATGCCGATCAGCGCCGAGAAGCCGACGGCAAGCAGAATGACGGCCGGGCTTGGCGCGAAAGGTATCGTGAGCGTCACCGAGGCAAGGCCGGCCAGCGCCAGCCCAATCAGGATGCCGATGATGCCGCCAAGCAGCGACAGCACCGTCGCCTCGACCAGGAACTGGATGAGGATGTGCTTTTCGTGCGCGCCGATGGCGAGCCGGATGCCGATCTCGCGCGTGCGCTCGGTGACCGACACCAGCATGATGTTCATGATGCCGATGCCGCCGACCAGCAGGCTGACGCCGGCGACCGCGCCCAGCATGCCGGTCATGGTGGTGGTGGCGCTGGCCATGGCGTCGGCGATCTGGGTCATGTCGCGGATGCCGAAATCGCTCTCGCGGTCGGGCGTGATACGGCGCGCATCGCGCAGGATATCCTCGACGCGCGGCTGCAACTCGCTGGTCGGCGTGCGGTCGTCGGCGGCGATGTAGATGTTGTCGATGTCGCGATTGCCGGCGATGCGGCGCTGATAGGCGGCGAGCGGCATCAACACGACATTGTCCTGGTCCTGGCCGAAGCCGGTGTAGCCTTTCGGCTCGAGCAGGCCGATGATCCTGCAGGAGGTGCGGTTGACGCGGATGATCTCACCCTCGGGATCGCCGGCGCCGAAGAACTGCTGGCGCACCGTCTCGCCGATCAGGCAGACGCCGGTTCCCGAGCGGGTTTCGGAATCGCTGAAGGGGCGGCCGGACACCAGTTTCCAGTCGCGTGCGTCGAGATAGGCGCTGTCGGTGCCGGTGACGCCAGAGGTCAGGCTCTCGGTGCCGAAGATGACGCGCACCTGCTTTTGCGCGGCCGGCGAGATGGCGCGGGCGCCGGTGAGATGCGCAACCAGCGCCGCCAGATCCTTTTCCGCCAGCGGCCGCACCGCCTGGTCGAGCCCGCCCGGACCGCCGGGGCCGGCCGGGCGCCCGGCTCGGACGACCAGCAGATTGCTGCCGAGCTTGGAAATGTCGGACTTAACCTTTTGCGTGGTGCCGGAGCCGATGGTCAGCATGGCAATCACGGCGGCGACGCCGATGACGATGCCGAGCAAGGTCAGGAACGAGCGCAGCACGTTGCGGCGGATCGAGCGCATCGAGAGGCGGACGGTTTCCCAGATCATGCCATCTCCATATTCATGGTGTCGGAGGCGACATGGCCGTCGAGGAAGCGGATGGTGCGCTCGGCATATTCGGCGACATCGGCTTCGTGGGTGACCATGGTGACGGTCAGGCCAAGCTCTTTGTTGAGCCGCGTCAGCAACTCCATGATCTCGTGCGTGCGTGCGGTGTCGAGATTGCCGGTCGGCTCGTCGGCGACGAGCAGCGTCGGCCTAGTGACGATGGCGCGTGCGATCGCCACGCGCTGCTGTTGGCCGCCCGACAATTCGGCCGGCGTATGATGCTCCCGGCCGACAAGGCCGACCTCGGCCAGCGCCTGCATGGCAAGGTCGCGGCGCTCGCGGGCGGCGACGCCGCGATAGATCAGCGGCAGCTCGACATTTTCGGCCGCGGTGGTGCGCGCCAGCAGATTGTAGCCCTGGAAGACGAAGCCGACATAGAGGTTGCGCAGCATGGCACGGCGGTTGCGGTCGAGCCGGCCGGCATCGACGCCCATGAAGGAATAGGTCCCGGCCGTCGGCGTGTCGAGGCAACCGATGATGTTCATCGCCGTCGACTTGCCGGAGCCCGATGGTCCCATGATGGCGACGAATTCACCGCGCTGGATGGCAAGGTCGACTCCGGCCAGCGCATGCACCTTGGCTTCGCCCTGGCCGTAGCTTTTCCAAACCTTGTCGAAGGTGATGAGGGGGGCGCCCGCGGCCACTGGCTCAGCTCCGCGACTGCGAAGCGGTGATGATCTGCGCGCCTTCCTCCAGGCCGGAGGTGATCTCGGTCAGTTCGCCATCGGTCGAACCGATCTTGACGTTGACCGGGCGCGGGCGGCCGTTCTCCAGCACATAGAGCGTACGGGACCCATCGGTCGGGGCCTTCGCCGCCTGGCGCTGGCGATTGCCGCGGCCCATGCGGCCGGTGAACAGGTCGCTTAGGCTCCAGCCGCGCGGCGCTTGCTGCGCCGGGCGATAGCGGAAAGCGGACGAGGGCACGGTGAGCACGCCCTTGGCTTCCCGCGTGACCACAGAAACGGTGGCGGTCATGCCGGGACGCAGCAGAAGCTCATTGTTGTCGACCTCGAGCCGCGCATTGTAGGTGACGACGCCGTCCGTGGTGACCGAGGCATAGGAGATGTCGCGGATTTCGGCATCGAACGGCCGCTCCGGGAAGGCGTCGACGGTGAAGCGGGCATGCTGGCCCGACTTGACCGCGCCGATATCGGCTTCGTCGACCGCCGCTACCAGTTCCATGTTCCTCAAATCGGCGGCGATGATGAACAGGACCGGCGCCTGCAGCGAGGAGGCGACCGTTTGGCCGGGGTCGACCGAACGCGTCAGCACGATGCCGTCGATCGGCGCGTAGATGGTGCTGTTGGCAAGGTCGGTCTGCTGCGACTTGAAATCGGCATTGGCGATGGCGAGATTGGCCTCGGCGCTTTCGAGCGCCGCCTTGGAACGGTCGCGCGCCGCGGTCGCTGCCTCGAGCGACTGGTCGGTTGCCATGCCGCGCTTGGTCAGGGCCGCGGCGCGGACAAGCGCACTCTCGTTCTCGGCGAGCGTCACCCTGGCGTCCTCCACATTGGCGGCCGCCCCCTTCGCGGACGCTTCGGCGCGTTCGATCTGGACCTGCAGCTTGGCGGTGTCGAGGGCCGCAAGCACGTCGCCCTTCTTGACCTGCTGGTTCTCGTTGACGGCGACCGAGCGTATGATGCCTGAGAGCTGGCTTGATATGTCGACCTGGGTGAGCGGCTGCAGCGTGCCTGTCGCCGACACCTGGACGGTGAGGTCGGCCTTGGCGGCCGGCACCGTGGTATAGTCAGTCCTGGTCGGCGTGCCCGCATACCATAGATAGAGGCCAAGGCCGGCGGCAAGCACGATAAGGGTCAGCAACGCATAGAGCCAGCCACGCCGGCGCGTCCTGCGTCGACCGGTCTGGTCTAGCCCAAGCGCCGTCTCGATGGCGGAATCCGATTCCGCCTTTGGCAGATTGACAATCTGGTCCACGTCGGACCCCTATGATGCGTATGTCCCTGTCTGTGCACAGATCAGGCTTACCGGTTCGAATATCAAATTAAATTTCGCCCATGTTGGGATTGAGGCAAGGATGCAAACCCGGAATTACTTGCTTTACGATGTGTTTACGACCGAGCGACTGGCCGGCAACCCGCTGGCGGTGGTGTTGGATTGCAAGGGTCTGGACACGGCCGCGATGCAGGCCATCGCGCGCGAGTTCAACCTGTCCGAATCGGTTTTCGTGTTGCCGCCGGACAATCCCAAGCACCGCAACCGCATCCGCATCTTCACGCCCGACTATGAAATGCCGTTCGCCGGCCATCCGACGGTGGGCTCGGCCATCGCGCTAGCCGAACTGGCGGGCGAGGGCGGCGCCGGCATCTTCGTGCTTGAAGAGAACATCGGCCCGGTGCGTTGCGCGGTCAGCACGCACGATGACGCCACATTCGCCGAGTTCGACCTGGCGAAATTGCCGGAGCCGCTGAAGCTGGAGGCCGATCCGGAGGCGATCGGCGCTGCCCTTGGCCTGGCGCCGCACGAGATCGGCTTCGAGAATCACCGCGTCGCCTTCTGGTCGGCCGGCGTGCCCTATGTGACCATTCCGGTCGCCAACCTCGAAGCGGCGGGCCGGATCCGGCTGGACAACCAGGCGTGGTCCGAACTGGCGCCGCGCAAGAGCGAATGGGCCTTCGCCAGCCCGTACGTCTATTGCCGCGAAACGGTGAACCACGAAAGCGCTTTCCATGTCCGCATGATCGTTCCCGGCACGCCTTCCTACGAGGACCCGGCGACCGGTTCGGCGGCGGCGGCCTTCGCCGGCGCCATCATGCATTTCGACGGCCTAACGGACGGGGTTTCGCAGCTATGGATCGAACAGGGACTGGAGATGGGCCGGCCGTCGCGTATCCGCCTCGAACTGACAGTGCAAGGCGGAAAACTGGCGTCCGCGCGCATTGGCGGGCATGCGATCAAGGTGGCGGAAGGCAAGCTTTTCGTCTGATTGGAGAGAGCCCCGCTCGATTTGTCGGGAAATGATTCCAGCAGGGCTGGACAGGACCGGTATCGGCGGCTATATGCCCGCCAACGCCGGTTTTTGCCGGTCGAGTGGGTGCGTAGCTCAGTTGGTAGAGCAGCTGACTCTTAATCAGCGGGTCCACAGTTCAATCCTGTGCGCACCCACCAAAAATCCTTGGATTTGGTGGAAAGACCTTGGAATAAGCCGGTTCAATCGCCGCGCTCGTTTCGTCACTATTCGGCTGCCTTCGCAGCCGGGCCGCCTGTGGGGCGAGCCGTCGGACTTTGCAGCCGAGTTGGGGCAGCCGAGTTGGGCAGCCGAGTTGGTCAAAGACCGCGATTGCCGCGACCGAAAAACGCGATTCAGAAACTTGCCGAAACGGAAACCAATGCCGTTGTCCGCGTTCTGACGACCAGCATCAACGCTGGCCTTTCCTCGTGAAAAGTCCCTGATGAGCCACCGGACCAATATGAGGAAGAGGACAAGGAGGATGTCTCCGGGTCCGTCACCCGAAAACCCGCTACGCCAAATTATACCGGCAAGCAGCACGGCGATAGTGGCGGCAGCAGCGAGGGGATCAAGTTTTTCATCCACCAGAGTGACTGAATAACTGCAAGAAAAGGAAGATCGCCGCCCGGAAAAGCTTTTATCCACGGTTGACGCTGGTGACTATTTCTCAGACACGCCCGCCTCGGCAAAGCTCGCCATGCGAGCGTGGCACTCCAGCGCCGAGCGGACGATGTTGACGGCGAGGCATGCACCGGAACCTTCGCCTAGCCGCATGCCGAGATCGAGCAGCGGCGGCAGGGCCAGCGCTTCGAGCAGGCCGCGGTGGCCCGATTCGGCTGAGACGTGAGCAGCAATCGTGTGGGCGAGGCCAGTTGGGTGCAGCTTCGCCAGCGGCGCGGCGGCGGCGGTGCAGACGAAGCCGTCGAGCAGCACGGGTATGCCGAGGTGACGGGCGGCGAGCGTGGCGCCGAAGATGGCGGCGAGTTCGCGTCCGCCGAGGCTGGCAGCGATCCCCAACGGGTCGGCAAGGGCAGCGGCATGGCGCTTCAGGCCGGCTTCGATGGCGACCACCTTGCGCTTCAGGCCGGCATCGTCGACGCCGGTGCCGCGCCCCGTCCATTTTTCCGCCCCACCGCCGAATAGCGCCGCCGAAATAGCGGCCGCCGGCGTGGTGTTGCCGATGCCCATTTCGCCAAAGCAGACCAGGTCGAGGTCTTTCGTTATGGCGTCATAGCCCGCCGAGACAGCGGCGAGGAAGGCCTTCTCATCCATTGCCGCCACTTGCGTGAAATCGCCGCTTGGATGATCGAGATCGAGCGGGATGACGTCGAGTTCGGCGCCGGCGATGCGGGCGAGCTGGTTGATGGCGGCACCGCCGCCGGCAAAATTCGCCACCATCTGCACGGTGACTTCGGAGGGGTAGGCCGACACGCCCTGCGCGGTGACGCCGTGGTTGCCGGCGAAGACGAACACTTTCACCCGGTCGAGCCTGGGCATGTCGCGGCCTTGCCAGCGCGCCAGCCAGGCGGCGATCGTTTCGAGCTTGCCGAGGCTGCCTTGCGGTTTGGTCAGCGTGTCCTGGCGGTTTGCAACGGCCTTTGCAGCGGTATCGCTGCCGGCGGGCAGATCGAGGCAGGCGGCGCGCAATTCATCGAGGGATTTGAAGGGCATGGGGGGAAGGTCTCCGGAAAGGAATCAAGGGGAATCAGGCCAAGGCGATCAAGAGAGCGCGACGGAAGCGACGAGCAGCACCGCGATTTCGCTCAACTGTTGCAAGGCGCCAACCGCGTCGCCGGTCTGGCCCTCGATCTGGTTGAGGCAAAGGGCGTGGAAGGCGGCAAAGAACAGGCCGAGCAGGATGAGCGCGGCAATGGCGCCGCCAAGCCCGAGGAGGAGCAGCGGAATCGCGCCGAGCACGGCTCCGGCTATTGCCGTTTCGAGCGAAACGGTGCCGGCGCCAGCCGACAGGCCGTCGGACCGCGCCGGCGGCAAAAGATGCATGAAGGCACCGAGCACGCCACGCGAGGCTGCGTGCGCCGCGACGAGAGCAAACAGGGCCTGTGTGGGTTCGACCACTTGCGACAGCGCGCTCCAGCGGATCAGCAGCGATAGCGCCAGCGCCACGGCGCCATAAGCGCCGATGCGGCTGTCGCGCATGATCTCGAGCTTGCGCCCGCGCGACTTGCCGCCGCCGAAGCCGTCGGCAACGTCCGACAATCCATCCTCATGCAGGCAGCCCGTGGTAGCCACGGTTGCAACAAGGGCAAGGGCGGCCGACGGCCCAATGGCAAGGCCAAACCGTTCCGCCGTGGCAAAGACGATGGCGCCGATCAAGCCGACGACAAGGCCGGCAATGGGGGCGGCCCAGATCGCGGCGGCGAGGCCCCGGCCACGAAAATCGAACACGGGCAGCGGCAGGCGGGTGAAAAAAACCAGGCAGAGCGCGATGTCGTCGAGGACTTGCCGGGGCGACAGGGTGATTTTCGGGAGCTTCATGGCCCTAGCTCCTCGCAATGGCATGAAAAAAGGTGCCGCTGACATGGCCGCGCCGGTAGCCGGAGGCGCCGAGCGGATTGCCCTGGCCATCGGCGAGATCGGCCAAAGGCTCGTCATTGCCGGTGGCCGTCATCTGCGCATAGTGGAATTCGTGACCTCGGATCAGCGCGCCCTGCGAACCCAGCGGACAGTCGGCGCGCAGCCGTGCCTCGCGGTAGCCAAGGTTCATCTTGCGCCTGGCGAAGCTGGTGGAATGGCCGAGCAGGCCGAGCATGGGATGCGTTTCGCCTGATGCATCCTCCAGCGCTTCACCAAGCACCATGAAGCCACCGCATTCGCCATGGATCGGCTTTGTCGTGGCGAAACGTGCCATCCCCGCATGGAAATTCACGGCGGCGGTGAGTTTGCCGGCATGAAGCTCGGGATAGCCGCCGGGCAGCCAGCAGACGTCGCAATCCCCGTCCGGCGCTTCGTCGGCGAGCGGCGAGAACGGGACGATTTCCGCGCCGGCCTTGCGCCAATAGGCGGCGACGTGCGGGTAGAGGAAGGTGAAGGCGGCATCCTCGGCAAGCGCGATGCGTTGGCCAGGCGGCCGCAGCGCGTCGGCGAAATCGCCGACCGCCGGGACGAGAGGTGTTGCCAGCGCCATCACCGCGTCGAGGTCGAGCGACTTTTCCGCCATGTCGGCGAGCCGGTCGAGGTGCGCCATCAGGTCTTCATATTCGCCGGCCTGGACGAGACCGAGATGGCGTTCGGGCAAATTAAGCGAGGGGTCGCGTAAAATGGCGCCGACGACAGGCAGGCCGATCGCCTCGATGGCGTCGCCGGACAGCTTGCGATGGCGCTCGCTGCCCAGCCGGTTGAGCACGACCCCGGCCATGCGCACATCAGGGTCGTAAGTGGCGAAACCTTTGGCGACGGCCGCAGCCGTCGTCGACTGGCCGGAGACGTCGAGCACCAGCAGCACCGGCAGGCCGTAAAGCCGGGCCAGATCGGCAGCCGAACCGGTGCGGCCAGGCGAGGCCGGGATGCCGTCGAACAGGCCCATGGCGCTTTCGAGGATGACGAAATCGGTGTCGTCGGCTGCTTGTGCGGCCAGCGCATTGAGCAGCGACGGCGACATCGCCCAGCTGTCGAGATTGACGCCGGACAGGCCGGTGGCGGCGGTGTGGAAGCCTGGATCGATATAGTCAGGGCCGGATTTGGCGCCGCGCACTTTCAGGCCGCGCCGGGTGAGTGCGCGCAGGATGCCGATGGTGACGCTGGTCTTGCCCGAACCGGAGCGCGGCGCGCCGATGATGATCGCCCGGGCCGTCATGCTCCGCCCGCCAGTGCAGCGCGCATGGCGACGATGCCGCCGACGACGATCAATGCCGGCGAGGCGAGCCCGGCCGCCGCCGCTGCCCCGGCAATGGTGGCGAGCGTGGCTATGACGGTCCTTTCCCGCGGCGTCGTCGCGGCGACGATTACGGCCGCCGGTGTCGATGGCGCCAGTCCGCCGTCGAGCAGGGCGGCTGCTATGAGAGGCAGATTTGCCATGCCCATATAGACGACGATCGGCTGGCCGGTGCGGGCGATCGCCGCCCAGTCGAGATCGTCATCGGTGCCGGCGGCGTGGCCGGTCGCCAGAATGACAGCCTTGTTGATGCCGCGCATGGTGGCTGGAATGCCGGTGGCGGCGAGCGCGCTGAGACCTGAGGTCAGGCCGGGCAGCACCCGGAAAGGGATGTTTTGACGCGCCAGCGCCAGCGCCTCTTCGCCGCCACGGCCAAAAATATAGGGATCGCCGCCTTTCAGCCTGACGACGCGGCGGCCTTCGCGCGCCAGCCGCACCAGCAGAGCGGTGATGTCGTCCTGCTTCATCGATGGCTGGCCGCCGCGTTTTCCCGCGAAGCAAAGCTCGGCGCTTCCGGCAACAGCAACCACATCGGGCGAAACCAGCGCGTCGTAGACCAGCGCATCCGCCTCGGCCAGTGCCGCCAGCACCTCCAGCGTCAGGCAGCCGGGATCGCCGGGACCGGCGCCGGCCAGCCAGACATGGCCCGGCTCCAGCGGACGCGGCTTGAAGTTCAGCCGTGCCAGCGCCTGTTCGAGCGTGGCGTTTTCGCCGTTATTTCCAGTGCTGGCGCTCACAATCCGTCCCGTCCGCGAAAACGCCGCTGGTAATGGGCGTCGTACAATGAACTCTCGCCGAAATCTTGTGCCGCCAGCGAACGGCCGACGAATATGAGCGCTGTGCGCTCCATTGGATCGGCGGCCAGTAGCGCCTCGATCGTTTCCAGCGTGCCGGTCAGCACGCGCTCGTCCGGCCAGGAGGCGCGGAAGACGATCGCCACCGGGCAATCGCTACCATAGTGCGGCGTCAGCTCGGCGACGACGCGGTCGATGGCATGGATGGCAAGGTGGATGGCCAGCGTGGCGCCGGTGCGGCCGAAACCGGCCAGCGTTTCGCCGGGCGGCATTTTCGACGCACGTCCTGACACGCGGGTCAGCACCAGGCTTTGCGCGACTTCGGGGATGGTCAGCTCGCGGCGAAGTGCGGCGGCGGCGGCCGCGAAGGAAGGGACGCCCGGCGTCAGCGTGTAGGGGATGCCATGCTTTTCCAGCCGGCGGATCTGCTCGGCGACGGCACTCCACACCGACAGGTCGCCGGAATGCAGGCGGGCAACATCATGGCCGGCCATGTCGGCGGCCACATATTCAGCCTCGATTTCGTCGAGCGACATCGGCGCGGTATCGATCAGCTTCGTTCCCGGCGCGCAATGCTGCAGCAATTCCGGCGCGACGATGGAGCCGGCGTGGAGACAGACCGGGCAACGCGCCAAGAGCCTTGCGCCACGCAGCGTGATGAGGTCGGCCGCACCTGGCCCGGCGCCGATGAAATGGACGGTCATGGCGCGTCTCCGCTGATGGCGATGGCGCAGGTGACCGGACCGAGCACGGTGCGGGGACCGAGCAGCGTCGCGCCTTTGCCGGCGACGGCAAGGGCCGAGGCTTCCGAGACGGATGGTGCGCCCGCCAGCTCCCGCGAGAGGCTGGAGCTGGTGAGCGTCCCCGGCGAGGCGGCCTGTAGGGCTGCGTCATCAACGATGATGACGGGAAGGTTCAGCTTGCGACCTGCGGCGGCTATGGCTTCCTCATCCTTCTTGAGCGCCGCGGTGGCCAGTGCCGAAAGAGCCGACATCGGCAGGCCATGCGCTTCGAGCGCTGTTTCTATCGCCGCGAGCACGTCCTCGACGGTGACGCCCCTTCGGCTGCCGATGCCCGCGACCATCATGGCTTCACCCAACTCCATTGCGTGACGGGCATGGCCGGCCGCCATGCCTGCATGGAGCCGACCGGCGAAGCGCGGGAGATGCCGATGCGGGTGAGGTCGCCGCCGCGCTTTGTGTGCTGGGCGAGGAGCAGGGCTTCCATTTCCAACGTCACCGCGTTGGCGACAAGACGGCCGCCTGCGCGCAAGGCTCTGATGGCGGCATTCAAGACGCCGGCGTCGCTGCCGCCGCCGCCGATGAAGATGGCATCAGGTGTCTCCAGTCTGGCCAGGACCTTGGGCGCGCTGCCTTCCACAATGACGAGGCCGGGAACGCCGCAGGCGACGGCGTTATGGGCGATGCGGGCGGCGCGAGCCGGGTCGGCCTCGATGGCGATGGCGCGCAGCGAAGGGTGGGCGAGCATCCATTCGATGCCGATCGAGCCCGAGCCGGCGCCGACATCCCACAGCAATTCGCCGCGCCTCGGCGCCAGCGCCGACAGGGTGATAGCGCGGATTTCGCGCTTGGTGATCTGGCCGTCATGCTCGAACAGATGGTCGGCGAGGCCGGATGTGAGCGGCAGCACACGCGCCTGCGTGGCCGAATCAATTTCGATGGCCAGGACATTGAGCGGATTGATGTTTTGGAGGTCGAAGGCATCGGCGCGAGCCGAGCGCAATGTCTCCTTCGGCCCGCCCAATGCCTCCAGCACCGTCAGGCGCGAAGCCCCGAAGTCGAGCTCGGCGAGCAGCCGGGCAATTGCCGCCGGAGCAAAGCCATCGGATGTCAGCGCCAGGATGCGGGCGTTGGGCTGCAGCAGCGGGCGGATGAGGTCGATCGGGTGGCCGTGCAGTGAGATGGTCTCGATATCCTGCAGGGCCCAGCCAAGCCGCGCCGCGGCCAGCGACATCGCCGACGGCGCTGATATGACATTCATCTCGCGCGGCTTGACCTTGCGGGCGAGGGTGGCGCCGACCCCGTGGAAGAACGGGTCACCGGAGGCGAGCACGCAGACGTTCCTGCCGGCAAGCGCCAGGACATCGGTCATCCCTGCATCGAAAGGAACCGGCCAGGGACGCGGCTTGCCCTTGGCGAAGGAAGCGACGAGCGCCAGGTGCCGCTTGCCGCCGAAGATGAACTCCGCCTCGGCGATCCGCCGCTTGGCCTCGTCGCCGAGACCCGCTAAACCGTCCTCGCCGATGCCGATGATTGTGAGCCATCTCGGGTTGGGCTTGGCGGCGCGGGGACCCTCAGCAGGCATGATGACCCACCGTATTCTGATCCTCGGCGGCACCACCGAAGCCCGGCAACTGGCCGGAAAACTGGCGGCGCGCGCCGATTGCTCGGTCACGCTGTCGCTGGCCGGCCGTACGGGAAACCCCGTCGCGCAAGGCGTGCCCGTGCGAAGTGGTGGGTTCGGCGGTGCCGACGGTTTGGCCGCTTATCTCAGGGAGGCAGGCACTGGTCTGCTGATCGACGCCACGCATCCCTACGCGGCGCGTATCTCCGCCAATGCCGCGCAAGCAGCCCGCGCCACCGGCGTGCCGATCCTTGCCTTGCGGCGTCCAGGCTGGGAAGCTGCCCAGGGTGACCGCTGGCTTGAGATCGACAGCGTTGCCGGGGCGGCGCGGGCGCTTGGCGATGTGCCGCGCCGCGTGTTTCTGGCGCTTGGCCGGCAGGAGGTCGCCGTCTTCGAGGCCGCACCCCAGCACCACTACCTCATCCGCAGCGTCGATCCGGTCGAGCCGAAGCTGGTTGTGCCCGATGCCGACTATCTGCTGGCGCGCGGGCCGTTTGGCGAGACCGACGAGCGCGTGTTGCTCGAAAAGCATCGTATCGATGTCGTGGTGTCGAAGAACAGCGGCGGCGCGGCGACATACGGGAAGATTGCCGCTGCCAGGGGGCTCGGCATCGAGGTGATGATGGTTCGCAGGCCCGTCCTGCCGGATGTGCCTTCGGCTGAAACCGTCGAAGCGCTGGCCGGGATGGTGCGTCATTTGGTCGAGCCCGAGGCCGAGCGCGGCGTGTAGACCAGCGCCGGCTTTTCGCCGCGCTTGATGATCCGGGTCTCCGGCGAACCGATGATGATGCAGGTCGCCATGTCGGCCTTTTCGGCGTCGACATCGGCCAGCAGATAGACCTCGATGCGTTCATCCGGCCGGCCGGCGGCGCGGCCGAAGATCACCGGCGTCGTTCCGGGCAGGATGGCGGCCAGGCATTCGAAGGCGCGGCCAAGCTGCCAGGGGCGCGCCATGCTGATCGGATTGTAGAGCGCGATGACGAAGCCGGCGCCGGCTGCCGCCAGGAGGCGCAGTTCGATCAGATCCCAAGGCTTCAGATTGTCGGACAGCGAAATGGCGCAGAAGTCGTGGCCAAGCGGCGCGCCGATGCGGGCGGCGACCGCGAGCATGGCGGTGACGCCAGGCACGACGGCGACGTCGACCGTGCGCCATTCGGCCGGGCCGGCCTCGATGGCCTCGCAGACCGCTGCGGCCATGGCAAAGACGCCGGGGTCGCCGCCGGACACCACGGCAACGTCGTGGCCCTCGGCAGCCTTGGTCAGGGCATCCTTGGAGCGGGCGAGTTCCTCGCGGTTGTCGGAAGCGACGCGGGTCTGGTCCGGGCGCAGCTCGAGCCGGTCGAGGTAAGGCTTGTAGCCATAGAAGAATTTTGCCTCGGCGATAGCGTGGCTGGCTTGCGGCGTGACCTGGTCGGCATTGCCGGGCCCGAGGCCGATGACGGTGAGACGGCCGCTCATATCTGGGCTCCAGCCGCGCTTGGCCGACCGGACCAGCCGGCAACCAGCACGATGGCGAAGTAGGGCGCCTTGTCGTCCGGCTTGTCGGCGAGTTTCATCGAGACGCTGCCGGCCATGGTGCCGCGCTCGACATAGACGGCGCGCGTCAGCTTGCCGGTCGCCTCAAGCGCGCGCCTGATCTTGGGCAGGTTGCGGCCGACCTTCATGATGACGGCGGCATCGGTGTCGGCGAGGCGGCGCGTCAGCTCGAACTCGCTCATCGTGCCGGGCAGCACGGTCAGCACGTCGTCGCCTTGGACGATCGGCACACCGGTCTGCGACCAGCAGCCGGACATTGCGGTGATGCCCGGGATGACCTCGGTGGGGAAACGATGGGCAAGGCGGACATGCAGGTGCATGTAGGAGCCGTAGAACAGCGGATCACCCTCGGACAGCACGGCAACCAACCTGCCGGCGTCGAGGTGCTCGGCGACCTGTTCCGCCGACTCCTCGTAGAAGCCGGTGATCTGCGACCGGTAGTCGTCGTGATCCTTGTCGATCTCGGTGGTCACGGGATAGAGCAGCGGCAGTTCCAGCATGTCAGGCCGGAAGCGCGCCTCGACGATGGCGCGTGCATTGCTGTTGTTGCCGCGCTTGGCGAAATACGCCACGACATCGGCCTCGGCCAGCACCCGCGCGGCCTTCAGCGTCAACAATTCTGGGTCGCCGGGACCGGTGCCGACGCCGACGAGACGGCCTTTGGGGAGCGCGTTCACAAGCCCGGCCTCGCCAGTGAATTGAGTGCGGCGGCGGTCATGGCGCTGCCGCCGAGCCTGCCGCGCACAATGGCATAGGGCACGCCATAGGAATTCTCGGCCAGTGCGTCCTTGGATTCGGCAGCGCCGACGAAGCCGACCGGCATGCCTATGATGGCGGCCGGCCTGGGCGCGCCGTCGCACAGCTTCTCCAGGAGATAAAAGAGCGCGGTCGGCGCGTTGCCGATGGCGACCACCGAACCGGCCATGCGCTCGCCCCACAGGTCGATGGCGGCCGCCGAGCGGGTGTTGCCGATCTCCCTGGCGATGTCGTGCGTGCGCGGGTCGCGCAGCGTGCAGATCACCTCATTCCCGGCCGGCAGCCGGGCGCGCGTGACGCCATGCGAGACCATTTCGGCGTCGCAGAAGATCGGCGCGCCGGCCGCCAGGGCTTTGCGCGCGGCGCTGACGAAGTCGGGGGAGAAAACGAAATGATTTGCCGCCTCGACCTGGCCGCAGGCGTGGATCATGCGGATGGCGACATCGGCCTCGGCCTCGGAAAAGCGAGAGAGATCGGCCTCGGTGCGGATGATGGCGAAGGAGCGCTCGTAGATCGCCGTGCCGTCGTGAATATAGTCGTAGGCGGCCATGCTCATTCCTGTAAATACGTCTGGGCAAGACCAGCCGTCCCAAGCCTTGTCAGGCAAGCGGCGGCGGTTTCGCCCTGATATCGTGCACCGCGGATCATCGCCGCGACGCGGCTGAAGCCGCGCGCGGCGTCATAGCCCGGCCTGTAGCCGGCAGGAAGAGCCTTTGCCGTCGCGTTCACGACAAGTCCGGCTCCATTTTCGCCGCCGACTATTGTGAGCGCTGCCGGGCCGGGATTGGCGCAGCCCTTGGCGCAGCCGGAGACGTGCAGCGTGAAGTCAAGGATGTCGGCGTTTTCGGTGGCGATCGCCTCGGCGACGTCGCGCGTCGCGATCCGGCCGGAAGCGCAGGCCGGGGCGCCGGGGCAAGCCGCGATGCGCGTGCGCGGGTCGGTGGGAGAGGTGACGAAGCCGAGGGTGGCGGCGGTGTGGTGAAGGGATTGATTCGCATTCGCCGGCTGACCGAGGAAAAGCAAGGCGCGGCCGGGGGCGAGGCGGATTTCTGACGTGCCGAGGGCGAGGGAGCTTTGCGCGAGGCCGATGATCTTGTCCGCCGGCATGCTGCCATAGGGGAGGCCGATGCCGAAGGCGTGGCCGTTGTTCAAGTCAAAGAGGCCAACCGGCAGGCAACTATGCTCCACGGCGCCCCCCTCTGTCCCGCCGATCTCCGGCAGGACAGAGGGGGGCGCCGTGGAGTGCCAACCTGCGAGAGAGGCCAACTGCCGCTCCGACAAATCCCGTGTGTGTGCGTCCCGACCTTTCTCGGCGACCATCCGAAGCGCCGCGACAGCAATGTCGCGCGCCGCATCTTCGTCAGCCGTCGCAAGTCGCTTCTCACTTTGGCTGTCACCGGCAACTGATATGGCCCAAAGAGTGCCAGCGCTGACCCCAACCGCCTTCAACCTGACATCGGCCGTCACCGCATCCAGCGTGAGTTGCCCGCCGCCGTCGACGACCACCGAAACCTTCGGCCCAAGCCTTGGCGCCAGTCCTGCACCTTCGATCGCCGCCGTGATCCGCTCAGCCATTGGCCGGGGATCCGCGATCTCGTGTGGGTCGATACCCGCCAGCGGGCCGGTCTCGACCGGTACGCCGGTGCGCACCGCGATGCCCAGCGCATCGACCTCCGTTGCCAGCAACGCGGCACTTTCCGTCGTCAAGCCACGGATCTGCAGGCTGCCGCGCGCCGTCACTTCCATGATGCCGTTGCCGTGCCGCGAGGCGGACTCAGCAAGGGCGATCAACAGCTTCGGCGACAACCCTCGGGAAGACGAGCCTCCGGAAGATGTGCCTCCGGAAGATGTGCCTCCGGCGATCGGATTGAGCCGCACCAGCAGGCCGTCGCCTGTCTGCATCGGCGCCGACAAGGCAGGGCAGGCGCCGCGGCGCGAGAAGGCGTTCATGCCGCGACCCCGAGCGCGTTGGCCTCGGCGATCAGCGCGGCGAGATCGTCGTCGATGGAATTGCGCAAGGGATGCCAGAGGCCGCGCCGGCGCGCCGACAGGAAGCGCTCGGCAATGACTTTGGCGGCTGCGGGATTTTCGCGCAGGATGAAGGCGCGGACGTCCGCGTCGCCAAGATAGGCATCGTGCACAGCCTCGATCAGCGCGCCTGAAATGGCATGGGTGGTCTCGGCGAAGCCGACCAGCCGGTCGACGGTTTCGGCGAATTCGGAGGCGCCGCGCGGGCCGTGCCGCATCTGGCCCGATATGAAACGTGAATTGAGGGCACGGGCGCGTACCACGCGCGACACCGCCTCGCCGACCGATCGCGGTTTCGGCCTGCGCGGATCCGTGGTGTCGAGCACGATGACGTCGGCGTTCCTGCCAAGTGCGGCCAAGGCGGCCGAGAAGCCGCCGATGAAGGCGACGTCGGCGGAGCCTTCGAGAATGTCGCGGCCGGGGTCGTCGCCGGTGTGGACGAGAAGATCGGCCTGGGCGATGCGGCCTTCAAACGCTCCAGGTGCCGAGACGCCTTCGCCGCCGGCACCGCCATAAGCATGCGAGGTCGCGTCGAGATAGGCGCGGCCGATCTCTTCCCGCGCCGTCCAGTCGCCGCTCGACAGCATGTCCTCGACGCCGGCGCCGTACGTGCCGGGCGAAGTGCCGAAGATCCGTGGGCTGACCTTGCCGTCGGCGCGGGTTTTGGCGGCGAGCGGGTTCTCCGAATCGTCCTCGTCGCGCGCGGCAACGGCGCTGGCGGCGGCGTCGATCAGCGCGATCTGGGTCGGGAACATGTCGCGGAACAGACCTGATATGCGCCAGGTGACGTCGACACGCGGGCGGCCGAGCGCAGCCGGGGGCAGCACCTCGATGCCGGTGATGCGGCCGGTGGCAGTGTCCCATTGCGGTCGGCAGCCGATCAAGGCCAGGCCCTGCGCGATCTCCTCGCCGCCGGTGCGCAGCGATGCCGAGCCCCAGAGATCGATCACCAGCGAACGCGGCCAGTCGCCATGCGACTGCATGTAGCCGCGCACCACTTCTTCGGCCGCCGCTTTGCCAAGATCATATGCGATCGGTGTCGGCATGGTTCGCGGATCCGAGGTGAACAGGTTGCGGCCGGTTGGAAGCACGTCACCGCGGCCGCGCGCGGGTGCGCCGGCCGGACCCGCCTTGACGTGACGCCCATCGAGCGCGGCGAGCAGGGAGGCCTTCTCGGTGCCCGCGCTTTGCCGGCGCATGGAGTCTGGTTCGTCGTTTGGGACGCGGCCGTAGATGTGCAGCCCGTCCTTGATGGCGAAATCCTTGAGGTCGCAGAGCCAGGCGTCGATGCGGCGCAGCGCTTCGTCGGGCGCGTCGGTCTTGGCGACGCCGGCTTCGGAGGCAAGGCCGGTCTTTTGCGCGGTTTCGACAATCAGCCTGGCGAGCCGGTCCCGGCGACGGCGGTCGAGCCCGTCGGCCTGGGCATATTCGTCGACCAGCCGTTCGAGCTCGTGCTGGTCCTCGTCCAGCCCGGCGTCTGCCAGCGGCGGCGGCAAATGGCCTAGGGTGACGGCGGCAATGCGCCGTTTGGCCTGCGCGGCTTCGCCGGGGTTGGAAACGATGAAAGGATAAATGACTGGTAATGCGCCGGTGACGATCTCGGGAAAGCAGGTTTGCGACAGCGCGACGGTCTTGCCGGGCAGCCATTCCAGCGTGCCGTGGGCGCCGACATGGATGAGAGCGTGGGTGCCGAGCGATTTGCGCAGCCACAGGCCAAAGGCGATCAAGGCATGGCGCGGGGGGAGGGTCGGATCGTGGTAGTCGGCGCGACGATCGGCCGAGCGGCCCCGGTCGGGGGCGAGTGCCACGGTGACATTGCCGAAATGCGCGGCGCGGACGGGGAAGTGGTGTTTGCCTGATAGCGAAGGTGTGTGCGAGGTCTCATTTTCCGCTCTGCCCCACGCAGCCTTTACCGCGGCAATCGCCGATGTCGGCAACTCTTTCGAGAAGTCGAGATAGTCATTCAACCCCAGCCCATCACTGCCCCGCTCCAGCATCTGCAACAATTCACGCGGCGTTTGCGGAATCCCCTCAACGGCATAGCCATGTTCGCTCAAGTCGTGCAGCATGGCCAGCACGCTGGATGGCACATCCAGCCCGACCGCATAGCCTGTGCGGCCAGGTGCACTGGGATAGTCGGGGATGAGGATCGCGAGCTTGCGCTCGTCCCGCTTCGTCTCCCGCAGCCGGATGAAAGCCGAGACTCGACCCGCCACTTGCTCTACCCGATCCAGTTCCGGCCGGTTCGCCAACGCGCGATGGCCAAGCGCCGGATCGATATCGCTCTCGGCCTTGAAGGAAATGGCGCCGGCGAGGATGCGGCCGTCGAGTTCGGGCAGCACGACATGCATGGCAAGGTCGGCTGGCGCCAGGCCGCGCTGGTTGTTTTCCCAGACGTCGCGGCGCGTGGTGGCGACGATGACCTGGAAGACGGGCACGCCGGCGCGGTCGAACAGGGTTTCGACGCCGGGTTCCGCGCCGGATGCGAAAGCGGTCGCGGTGACGATCGCGGCGGGTTTCAGCGATGCGATGGCATTTTCGACGAATGCCAGCGACGCCGGATCCTTCAGACTGGAAACGAAGATCGGGACCGGTGCCAATCCCCTGGAGCGCAAAGCCTCGGCCAGCGCGTCGATCGGGACGACATCGGCGGCAAGCAGCATCGATCGGTAGAAGAGAATCGGGATAATGGGAGTGTCGCTATTGGAACCGGCCGGCTCCTCCGCGACCCCCAATCCAGCCTGATAGTACCCGGCCTTCGGCACGCTGACCGGGTTGGCGACGGGCGTATCCTGTCCGGCCAGGCCTGCCAGCTTGTGCACCAGCGCGCTCATATTGGCCGGGCCGCCCTCGCGGAAATAGCCGAGCAGGCCGTCCAGTTCGGCACGCGGCAGCGTCGAGGCTTCGACCAGCCTGAGATCCTCGTCGTGGCTTTCGCCGGGAAGCAGCGCCAGTTTGATGCCGCGTTCGCGGGCAATCACCGCCAGTTGGTCGCAGCCATAGCGCCACCACTCGTAGCCGCCGAGGATGCGCACCAGGATGATTTTGGCGTGGCGGGCGACGGTGTCGATCCAGAGGTCGACGGACATGGGATGGCGCAGGTCGCGCAGTGCGGCCAGCCGCATCGAGGGCAGGCGACCGGCATCCGCCTTCCACGCCGCAGCCAGTCCGGCGAGATCGCTGTCGGTGAAGGATAGGGCCACGATGTCCGCCGGCGCCTGCCTGAGATCGACAGGCTCGGCGAGGTCGTCGAGCGAGGCGGAGGTCGTCGTGAGGATGTGCATCGCGGCCCGGCCTGGAAATCAGCCGGCGAGGATACGTTCGATCGCAGGACGGTTCAGCCCCTTGGGGCCGATGACGACGAGGCGCGATCGGCGGTCGTCCCCGGCGGTCCAGGCACGGTCGTAGTAATGATTGACCCGCGGGCCGACGGCCTGCAGCAGGAGCCGCATCGGCTTGCCGCCGACCTCGACGAAGCCTTTCACGCGCAGCACGTTTTCCTGTTCGGCGGCGGCGGCGACGCGCTTTGCCAACTCGTCGGGATTGGCGATCGAGGGAATGTCGACGATGAACGTGTCGAAGTCGTCATGCTCGTGATCGAATGCGCCGTCATGGTGGGACTTGCGGTTCTCGATGTCGTCCTCGACGGCGAGACCGAGCCCGAGCAGCACCGAGGGATCGACCTTGCCATGGGACGTCGGCACGATCTTCACGGCGCGGGCGGAGTGTTCGTTGACGATGGCCTTGGCGCGAGCCGAGCCGGCGGCGTCCATCAGGTCGCTCTTCGACAGGATGATCAGGTCGGCGCAGGCGATCTGATCCTCGAACACTTCCTCGACCGGATCGTCATGGTCGAGGCTCTCGTCCTGCGCGCGCTGCGCCTGCAGGGCGTCCATGTCGTTGGCGACGCGGCCTTCCGCCAGTGCGGGGCCGTCGACCACGGCGATGACGCCATCGACGGTCACGCGGCTCTTCACCGTCGGCCACTGGAAGGCTTGGACCAGAGGCTTGGGCAGAGCGAGGCCCGAGGTTTCGATCAGGATATGGTCGACCTTCGGCGTCAGCGACAGGATCTTGTCGAGGGCCGGCACGAAATCGTCGGCCACGGTGCAGCAGATGCAGCCATTGGCCAGTTCGACGATGTTTTCCTCTGGGCAGGTGTCGATGCCGCAGCCCTTGAGGATCTCGCCGTCGATGCCGATGTCGCCGAACTCGTTGACGATGATGGCAATCCGCTTGCCGCCCGCGTTTTCCAGGAGATGGCGGACCAGCGTCGTCTTGCCGGCGCCGAGGAAGCCGGTGACGACGGTGCAGGGAACGCGAGACAGAGATGTTGTCATGATCAGTCTTTCAGCATGTCGAGGGGTGGAATGCGGGCAACGAGGCCGCGCTTGAGGCTATCGGGCCTGCCCCGCCAGGGAATGAGGCCGTCGCTCGAGGTGGCGAAGAGTTTCGCGCCGGTGACGAGATCGGCGCCGCTGGTCGTGGTCAGATCGCCGAACACATAGCTCCAGCAGCCGTCGCGCAGGATCGCGGCGCTGAGCCGGCGCTTGCAATTGCCGAGGCATTCGACCGTGCGGACGCGAATCTTCTCGGCCAAGGCGGCTTGGCGCGTATCTTCAGCCAAAAGTTCGCCGGCCCGGGGACGGGCGTCGGAGCCGGTCTCGTCGCGACAGGAAGCGCAGACAATGACCGTGATGCCGGCCAGGGAATCATCCCCGCCGGACGAAATGTCGGTTGTTTCAGCCGAAAAGCTGCTGTCGCGATCCAAATCAGGCTCCTTGCCCGGAAAACCCGCCAGGCGATCGGATTATTGCATTCCAGACGGCAGGTCTCCTGGCTCGCGGGTCATCGCCTTGGTAGCCGCCTTCCCGGGACAATCCCAGTGGCTTTCGGCCTTGGCTCTTCGCTCACAGTTGCGGGGACAGCCGCGGATTTGGGATTTTCAATCCCGCACCGCATTCCCTCTTGGCTCCTCCCTTTGCCGAGAGGAGACCGTCTGGATGGGATTTAGGCTCTTGCAGGCAGCGGTGTCAACGCGAGCTTACGACACCGCGATGTCGGACAGCGCCGGGCCGAGATCGCCGACAGGGGTTATTTCCATGCGCTCAAGGCCAAGCCAGCCCTGCATCTGCTTCAATTCCTCGAAGAGCTGGGCGGCGGTTTCGGGCGGTGCGTCGGGCTCGGGGTAGGCGGCATGGACGCGCAGGACACTGGCCGGCCGGTCGGCCTTGAGGTCGATGCGCGCCACAATCCTGTCGCCGAGCAGGAAAGGCAGGACATAGTAGCCATATTGCCGCTTGTCGGCCGGCGTGTAGATTTCGATGCGGTAATGGAAGTCGAACAGCCGCTCTGAGCGCGAGCGCTCGAAGACGACCGGATCGAACGGCGCCAGCAGGGCGCGGGCCTCGATCTTGCGCGGCATACGGGCGTCCTTGTGAAGGTAAGCCGGCTTTTCCCAGCCCTCGACACGGACCGGCAGCAAGTCGCCGAGTTCGACCAGTTCCTCCAGCCGGCCTTTCATGTCGGCCGGCGAGAGTCGAAAATAGTCGCGCAGGTCGCCTGAAGTCGCCACGCCATGGGCACGGGCGGAAATGCGCAGCAATTCGCGATGCGCGTCCTCAGGCGTCGGTACCGGCAGATCGAGGATCGGCTGCGGCAGCACGCGCTCCGGGAGGTCGTAGAAGCGCTCGAAGCCGCGTCGGTGCGCGGTGGTAATGCGCCCGGCCCAGAACAGCCACTCGAAGGCGTGCTTGGCGTGGCTCCAACCCCACCAGCCGCCGGAGCCTTTCTGGCCTTCGAGCGCCGAAGCGGCGATCGGCCCGCGCGCGACGACCTCGCGGTAGATCTCTTCTATATAGGCGGCGTGCTCGCGGCCCCATTTGGCCAGTCCCGGATACATTTCATCGCCTTGCTCGGCGCGCTGCATGCGCCAGCGCATCAGCGGGTAGGTCTCGACCGGCAGGAACGAGGCTTCATGCGCCCAATATTCGAAGACGGTGCGCTTGCGCGTCACGGCGGCGTTGTCGAGCAAAGCGAGGGGATAGGGGCCGAGACGCGAATAGAGCGGCATGTAATGAGCGCGCACCACGGCACTGACGGAATCGATCTGCAACAGGCCGGTGCGGGACAGAACGCGGGCGAAATGGCGACGGTCCGGCGTGCCGGCGGGGCGGGGATCGAGAAATCCCTGGGCGGCGAGCGCGATGCGCCGGGCGGCGGCAAGCGAGATCTTTTCCTTCATGCGGATGCGTCTCTGATGGACCTGTCTGGCACATTGCTGGGCGTGATTCCCATCCATGCTAGCAGGGTTTTGGCGGCAACCGCGTCAGGAGAGAAAAGTGGAGTTTAAAGCGAAGGAAATCAAACAGGAGCGGATGGGACCAGTTTCTCCCGGAATGCCGTCCAGAGCGGAGTTTTGAACAAGGTTTGACTTGCTTCGCTGGAAGTGCTGCGCTAACCCTCGCCGCGTTGCAGCATAGGCCCCTTAAAACGGTTCAGCGGTTAATCTGTCACGCTTCCGCATTAAGGTTCGGTGCTGTAGTCAAAGTGGATTGGCGCCAACGGAAAGCCGCTGCATGAACGCACTTCTCAGTTCGTACCTGCCCATCGTCCTGTTTATCGGCGTGGCACTGGTCGTCGGCCTGGCGCTACTGGCGGCCCCGTTCCTGGTGGCGTATCGCAACCCCGATCCTGAAAAACTTTCCGCCTACGAGTGCGGTTTCAACTCGTTCGACGACGCCCGCATGAAATTCGACATCCGCTTCTACCTGGTGTCGATCCTGTTCATTATATTCGACCTGGAAGTAGCCTTCCTCTTCCCCTGGGCAGTGTCCTTCTCGAAGATCGGCATGCTCGGTTTCTGGTCAATGATGGTGTTTTTGGCAGTGCTGACCATCGGCTTTGCCTATGAATGGAAAAAAGGAGCGCTGGAATGGGATTGAACGACAGTTCAGGCACCCTCGTCGCGCCGAAGCCCAAAGGTATTATCGATCCCAACACCGGCAGGCCGGTGGGGGAGGACGATCCCTTCTTCCTCGAAATCAACAATGAGCTTGCCGACAAGGGTTTTCTGGTCACCTCGACCGAGGCGCTGATCACCTGGGCGCGCAGCGGCTCGCTCATGTTCATGACCTTCGGTCTGGCGTGCTGCGCGGTCGAGATGATCCACACCTCGATGCCGCGTTACGATTCGGAGCGGTTCGGTGTCGCGCCGCGCGCGTCTCCGCGCCAGTCCGACATCATGATCGTGGCCGGCACGCTGACCAACAAGATGGCGCCGGCGCTGCGCAAGGTCTACGACCAGATGCCGGAGCCGCGCTACGTCATCTCGATGGGTTCGTGCGCTAATGGCGGCGGCTACTATCACTATTCCTATTCGGTGGTGCGCGGCTGCGACCGGGTCGTGCCGGTGGACATCTACGTGCCCGGCTGCCCGCCGAGCGCCGAAGCCCTGCTCTACGGCATTCTTCTGCTGCAGAAGAAGATCCGCCGCACCGGCACGATCGAACGGTAAATCCATGGCCGCCTCCTTAAGCGAACTGTCGACCTATCTCGGCGAGAAGCTGCCTGGCCGCTTCGGCGATGCGGTATTCGCCTATGGCGAGCTCACCGTTCACGTCGAGCCTCAGAACTTGATCGAGGTGATGACCTTCCTGCGCGACGATGCGCGCTGCCAGTTCATCTCGATCATCGATGTCTGCGGCGCCGACTATCCGTCGCGGGCCAAGCGCTTCGACGTCGTCTATCACCTGCTATCGCCAAAGCAGAATGTGCGCATTCGCATCAAGGTGCAGGCCGACGAGGAGACGATGGTGCCTTCGATCACCGGCGTCTATCCCGGCGCCGATTGGTTCGAGCGCGAAACCTACGATCTCTATGGCGTGCTGTTTTCGGGCCATCCGGACCTGCGCCGCCTGCTGACCGACTACGGTTTCGAAGGCCATCCGCTGCGCAAGGATTTCCCGCTCACCGGTTTCGTCGAAGTGCGTTACGACGACGAAGCCAAGCGCGTCATCTACGAGCCTGTGGAACTGAAGCAGGAATTCCGCAATTTCGATTTTCTGTCCCCATGGGAAGGCACGGATTACGTGCTGCCAGGGGATGAGAAGGCAAAGCAGTAATGGCTGAAACCTCCGTCCGCAACTTTAACATCAACTTCGGACCTCAGCACCCTGCCGCGCATGGTGTTTTGAGGTTGGTTCTGGAGTTGGACGGCGAAGTGGTCGATCGCGTCGATCCGCATATCGGGCTCTTGCATCGCGGTACGGAGAAGCTGATCGAGCATAAGACCTATCTGCAGGCGGTGCCTTATCTCGACCGGCTCGACTATTGCGCGCCGATGAACCAGGAGCACGCCTTCGCGCTCGCCGCCGAGCGCCTGCTCGGCATCGAGGTGCCGAGGCGCGGCCAACTGATCCGCGTGCTCTATTGCGAAATCGGCCGCATCATGTCGCACATCCTCAATGTGACGACGCAAGCCATGGATGTCGGCGCGCTGACGCCGCCGCTGTGGGGCTTCGTCGAGCGCGAAAAGCTGATGGTGTTCTATGAGCGCGCCTCCGGCTCGCGCATGCATGCGGCCTATTTCCGGCCCGGCGGCGTCCACCAGGACCTGCCGCGGCAGCTGGTCGAGGACATCGGCAAGTGGATCGACCCTTTCCTGAAATCGCTCGACGATCTCGACAGGCTGCTCACCGGCAACCGCATCTTCAAGCAGCGCAATGTCGACATCGGCATCGTCTCGCTGGCCGACGCCTGGGCCTGGGGCTTTTCGGGCGTCATGGTCCGTGGTTCGGGCTCGCCGTGGGACCTGCGCAAGTCGCAGCCCTATGAATGCTATTCGGAAATGGATTTCGACATCCCTATCGGCAAGAATGGCGACTGTTTCGACCGTTACCTCGTGCGCATGGAAGAGATGCGCCAGTCGGCACGGATCATGCGCCAGTGCATCGATCTCTTGCTCGGCAAGGAAAGCACCGGGCCGGTGTCGAACCTCGACGGCAAGGTGGTGCCGCCCAAGCGCCAGGCGATGAAGCGTTCGATGGAAGCGCTCATCCATCACTTCAAGCTCTATACCGAGGGCTACCGCGTCCCGGCCGGCGAGGTCTATGCGGCGGTCGAGGCGCCAAAGGGCGAGTTCGGCGTCTACCTGGTCTCCGACGGCACCAACAAGCCGTATCGCTGCAAGCTGCGCGCCCCCGGTTTCGCGCATCTGCAAGCCATGGATTTCCTCTGCCGCGGTCACATGCTGGCCGACGTCACAGCCGTCCTCGGCTCCCTCGACATCGTGTTTGGTGAGGTCGATCGCTAAATGTCAGTCCGCCGTCTCGCAGAAGCCAGCGTCCAGCCAGCCTCCTTCGCCTTCAACCGGGCGAATGCGGCAGCGGCGAAGCAATGGATCAAGAAGTATCCCAAGGGCCGCGAGCAGTCGGCGATCATTCCCCTGCTGATGATAGCGCAGGAGCAGGAAGGCTGGGTCACCAAGGCGGCGATCGAGACCATTTCCGACATGCTCGGCATGCCGCGTATCCGCGGCCTCGAGGTCGCGACCTTCTATACGCAGTACCAGTTGAACCCCGTCGGCACTCGTGCGCACATCCAGGTTTGCGGCACCACGCCCTGCATGCTGCGCGGCTCGGAAGCGCTGATGGACGTGTGCCGCTCGAAGATCCATCACGACCAATTCCACACCAACGACAAGGGCACCTTGTCGTGGGAGGAGGTCGAATGCCTCGGCGCCTGCGTCAACGCGCCGATGGTCATGGTGTTCAAGGACACGTTCGAGGATCTGACGCCCGAGCGTCTGGCCGAAATCATCGATCTCTACGACGCCGGCAAGGGCGCCTCGGTGACCCCGGGACCGCAGAACGGCCGCACCGGCTCGGAGCCGGCCTCCGGCCTGACCACGCTGAAGAGCGAAAAGGCGATCCTCAAGTCGACCCGCGACCGCGAAACTCGGGAAGCAGCCAAGGCCGCGAAGGCAGCGCCCGACGCCATCATCGCCGCGCCGGTGCCGGCACCGGCTGCCCCAGCCGCCCCAGCTGCGTCTGGTCCGGTTGCTCCGTCGAAATCCAGCAGGCCGAAGACCGCCGCGCCAGAGACCAACCCGACGTTGAAGACGCCGTCGCCGGCCAAGGTCGCGCCGGTCACCGAGAACGCGGCCAGCGTTGCGGCACCCCTCCACTCGGCCGCCAACGCCAACAAGGCCGCTCCTGAAGTCGAGGCGACTCCAAAACAACGCAATGGGCCGAAGAACCGGGCCGAACCGGGCAGCGCCTTCAAGGCGCCGGAGACCAAGCAGCCTGCCGCCAAGCCGACCAAGAAGCCGGTCTGAGGGACGAAAAATGCTTCAGGACAAAGACCGCATCTTCACCAATATATACGGCCTCTTCGACAAGTCGCTGGCCGGCGCAATGGCTCGCGGCGCCTGGGACAACACGCCCGGCATCGTCGCCAAGGGGCGCGAGTGGATCGTCAACGAGATGAAGGCGTCGGGCCTGCGCGGACGCGGCGGCGCCGGCTTCCCGACCGGGCTGAAATGGTCGTTCATGCCCAAGCAGAGCGACGGCCGGCCGAGCTATCTCGTCATCAACGCCGATGAATCCGAGCCCGGCACCTGCAAGGACCGCGACATCCTGCGCAACGATCCGCACACGCTGGTCGAGGGCGCGTTCCTGGCCGGCTTCGCCATGGGCGCGATTGCCGCCTACATCTATGTGCGCGGCGAGTTCATCCGCGAGCGCGAGGCGCTGCAGCGGGCGATCGAGGAGGCCTACGAAGCCAAGCTGATCGGCAAGAACAACACGTCGGGCTACGATTTTGAAATCTACATGCACCACGGCGCCGGCGCCTATATCTGCGGCGAGGAAACCGCGCTGCTGGAAAGCCTCGAAGGCAAGAAGGGCCAGCCCCGGCTGAAGCCGCCATTCCCGGCCAATGTCGGCCTCTATGGCTGCCCGACCACTGTCAACAATGTCGAATCGATCGCGGTGGCGCCGACCATCCTGCGCCGGGGGGCTGCCTGGTTCTCGTCCTTCGGCCGGCCCAACAATGTGGGCACCAAGCTGTTCTGCGTTTCCGGCCACGTCAACAATCCGTGCACCGTCGAAGAGGCGATGTCGATCCCGTTCCGCGAGCTTATCGAAACCCATTGCGGCGGCATCCGCGGCGGCTGGGACAATCTGCTCGCCGTCATTCCGGGCGGCGCCTCGGTGCCGCTGGTGCCGGCGGAGCAGATTATCGACACGCCGATGGATTTCGACGCGCTGCGCGATCTCAAGTCCGGCCTCGGCACGGCCGCCGTCATCGTCATGGACAAGTCAACCGATGTCGTGAAGGCGATCGCGCGGCTTTCCTACTTCTACAAGCATGAGAGCTGCGGCCAGTGCACGCCGTGCCGCGAGGGCACCGGCTGGATGTGGCGGGTGATGGAGCGGCTGGTGCGCGGCGAGGCTCAGAAGCGCGAGATCGACATGCTGCTCGACGTCACCAAGCAGGTCGAAGGCCACACGATCTGCGCGCTGGGCGATGCGGCGGCATGGCCGATCCAGGGCCTGATGCGGCATTTCCGCGGCGAGGTGGAGCGGCGGATCGACGAGTTTTCGCGCAACGCGCACCGGGCCGAACCGGTCATGGTGGCGGCGGAATAACAAGAAACTTTTGAACGCGGGAAGAAACGGGGCGGGGCGAACGAAGAAACGACCAGGAGAACTCTATGGCGCCGTATTCGACACCCTACCCATTGATGCCCAATTTGGACCAGATCGAGAAGATGAATCAGGACCTGACCAGGATGATGCCGAAGGAGATGGCCAGCGCCGTCCACCTTTTCGTGCACCCTGTCGTGGGTGCGGTGGCGATGTCGGCGCTTGGCATGGGGCTCGCCAATCATGCGTTCGGCGTCTGGATGGGTGCGCTTTCGGGGGCCGCCGAGGCATCGCACCGTCTCATGCAACCGCTGATCGAGGATTTCGAGGCACGCGTCGAACAATTCGACGACGCGAACCCCTCGTCCATCAAGGCGCGGGCGACCGCGAAGACGATGATTGCCGAGGCGCAGTCCTTCGCCCAGGAAGTCACCGATATCGCAGCCAGGGAAGCCGCCACCATCGCGCCGGCCGCCAATGCCGCTCCGGCAACAAGCGAGGCGGCGGATGTGCTGCTGCCGGAAGATTTCAAGCAGCCCAAGGCCATTGAGAAGCCGACGAGGCCCTCCGACCTCAAGGCGATATCGGGCATCGGCCCGAAGCTGGAAAAGGTGCTGAACGGCCTCGGTATCTGGACGTTTGCCCAGATCGCCGCATGGTCGCCGCAAGAGATCGCCTGGGTCGACGACTATCTGTCGTTCAAGGGCCGCATCGGCCGGGACGACTGGACCGCCCAGGCGGCGGTGCTGGCCGCGAAGAAGTGAATGAAATGTCGGGCGCTGCGTCTGTCGCGCCCGGAAAATGAGATTGCGGGAAATCCGCAGGGGTTTGAGGCGAATGGCAAAGCTCAAGGTCGACGGGAAAGAAATCACTGTACCCGACCACTACACGCTGCTGCAGGCGGCCGAGGACGCGGGCGCGGAAGTGCCGCGCTTCTGCTTCCATGAGCGGCTGTCGATTGCCGGCAATTGCCGCATGTGCCTGATCGAGGTGAAGGGCGGGCCGCCCAAGCCGCAGGCCTCCTGCGCCATGGGCGTGCGCGACCTGCGCCCCGGCCCGAACGGCGAGCCGCCGGAAATCTTTACCAACACGCCGATGGTCAAGAAGGCCCGGGAAGGCGTGATGGAATTCCTGCTGATCAACCATCCGCTGGACTGCCCGATCTGCGACCAGGGCGGCGAGTGCGACCTGCAGGACCAGGCGATGGCTTTCGGCGTCGATTCCTCGCGCTACCACGAGAACAAGCGCGCGGTGGAAGACAAGTATATCGGCCCGCTCGTCAAGACAGTGATGAACCGCTGCATCCACTGCACGCGCTGCGTCCGCTTCACCACCGAAGTTGCCGGCATTTCCGAACTCGGCCTGATCGGCCGCGGCGAGGATGCCGAGATCACCACCTATCTCGAACAGGCAATGACCTCGGAGTTACAGGGCAATGTGATCGATCTCTGCCCGGTCGGCGCGCTGACCTCCAAGCCCTTCGCCTTCCAGGCGCGGCCGTGGGAGCTGACCAAGACCGAATCCATCGACGTGATGGATGCCGTCGGTTCGGCGATCCGCGTCGATAGCCGTGGGCGCGAAGTGATGCGCATCCTGCCGCGCGTCAACGAAGCCGTGAACGAGGAATGGATTTCCGACAAGACCCGCTTCATCTGGGACGGCCTGCGCACGCAGCGCCTCGACCGCCCCTATGTGCGCAAGGACGGCAGGCTGGTTCCAGCGAGCTGGGCCGAAGCGTTCGCGGCGATCAAGGGCGCGGTTTCGGCGGCGGCCCCCGACAAGATCGGCGCCATCGCGGGCGATCTCGCCGCGGTCGAGGAGATCTATGCGCTGAAGCTCTTGATGGCCTTGCTCGGCTCGAAGAACACCGACTGCCGCCAGGATGGCGCGGCGCTCGATCCGGCGCTCGGACGCGCCAGCTATATCTTCAACCCGACCATAGAAGGCATCGAGCAGGCCGACGCGGTGCTGATCATCGGGGCCAATCCGCGCTTCGAGGCCTCGGTGCTCAACGCCCGCATCCGCAAGCGCTGGCGCCTCGGCAATCTGCCGGTCGGCGTCATCGGCGATGTCGGCGACACGCGCTATGACTACGAACAGCTGGGTGCCGGGCCGGATTCGCTGAAGGATCTGGCGGACGGCAACGGCAAGTTCTTCCAGACGCTGAAGAAGGCGACGCATCCCCTTGTTATCGTCGGTCAGGGCGCCCTGGCGCGTGCCGATGGCGCGGCTGTGCTCGGCCAGGCGGCCAGGCTCGCCGCCGCCGTGAATGCCGCATGCGCCGACTGGAATGGCTTTGCCGTGCTGCACACCGCAGCGGCGCGCGTCGGCGGCCTGGACCTCGGCTTCGTGCCGGGCGAGGGCGGCAAGAACGTCGCCGGCATGCTGGGCGAGACGGATGTCCTGTTCCTGCTCGGCGCCGACGAGATCGACATGAGCAAGACCGGCGGCGCCTTCGTCGTCTATGTCGGCACGCACGGCGACGCCGGCGCGCATCGCGCCAATGTCATCCTGCCGGCGGCGGCCTATACCGAAAAGTCCGGCACCTACGTCAACACCGAAGGGCGCGTCCAGCAGACCAACCGCGCCGGCTTCGCGCCGGGCGATGCGCGCGAGGATTGGGCCATCCTGCGGGCGCTGTCCGACGTACTGGGCAAGAAACTGCCGTTCGATTCGCTGACGCAACTGCGCGCAAAGCTCTATGGCGAATACCCGCATCTGGCCCGTATCGACCAGGTCGCGGCCGGCAATGCCGAGGATATCGCCGGCGTGGCGAAGCTCGGCGGGCGGTTGAACAAGGGAACCTTCACCTCGCCGGTCAAGGATTTCTACCTGACCAACCCGATCGCGCGCGCATCGGCCGTGATGGCGGAATGTTCGGCACTGGCCAAGAGCGGCTTCAAGCAGGCGGCGGAATAAGCATGGACACCTTCTTCTCCTTCTACGTGCTGCCTGCGCTGCTGATCCTCTTGAAGTCAGTCGTGCTGATCGTGCTGCTGCTGATCTTCGTCGCCTACATCCTATATGCCGACCGCAAGATCTGGGCGGCCGTGCAGCTTCGCCGTGGCCCGAACGTCGTCGGCCCCTGGGGCACGCTGCAGGCCTTCGCCGATCTGCTGAAATTCGTCTTCAAGGAACCGGTCATCCCGTCGGGCGCCAACAAGGGCGTCTTCCTGCTGGCGCCACTTGTCTCCGCCGTGCTGGCGATCTCGGCCTGGGCGGTCATACCGGTCAGCCAGGGTTGGGCGATCGCCAACGTCAATGTCGGCATCCTCTATGTCTTCGCCATCTCCTCGCTCGAGGTCTATGGCGTGATCATGGGCGGCTGGGCATCCAACTCGAAATATCCGTTCCTCGGCGCTTTGCGTTCGGCGGCGCAGATGGTGTCCTACGAAGTTTCGATCGGCTTCGTCATCGTCACCGTGCTGCTCACCGCCGGCTCGCTCAACCTCAGCGATATCGTGCTGTCGCAGCAGGGTGGGCTTGGAACGCGGCTCGGCCTGCCCAACACCTTCCTCGACTGGAACTGGCTGGCGCTATTCCCGATGTTCGTCATCTTCTTCATCTCGGCGCTGGCGGAGACCAACCGTCCGCCCTTCGATCTGGTCGAAGCCGAATCGGAGCTGGTCGCCGGCCACATGGTCGAATATTCGTCGACGCCGTTCCTCTTGTTCTTCCTCGGCGAGTATGTCGCGATTGTGCTGATGTGCGCGCTGGCCACCATCCTGTTCCTCGGCGGCTGGCTGCCTCCCTTCGACTTCGCGCCCTTCACCTGGGTGCCCGGCGTCATCTGGTTCGTGCTGAAGGTCTGTTTCGTGTTCTTCGGCATCTCGATGGTGAAGGCCTTCGTGCCGCGCTACCGCTACGACCAGCTGATGCGGCTGGGCTGGAAAGTGTTCCTGCCAATCTCGCTGTTCATGGTCGTCGCCACCGCGGCCTTCCTCAAGATCACGGGGTTTGCGTGATGTCCGCTTTGTCCCAGGCCGCAAAATCGCTGCTGCTGCAGGATTTCGTCAGCGCCTTTTTCCTCTCGATGCGCCAGTTCTTCGCGCCGAAGGAGACGATCAACTACCCGCACGAGAAGGGGCCGATCAGCCCGCGCTTTCGCGGCGAGCATGCGTTGCGCCGCTATCCCAACGGCGAGGAACGCTGCATCGCCTGCAAATTGTGCGAGGCGATCTGCCCGGCGCAGGCGATCACCATCGAGGCCGGCCCGCGCCGCAATGACGGCACGCGCCGCACGGTGCGTTACGATATCGACATGGTGAAGTGCATCTATTGCGGCTTCTGCCAGGAAGCCTGCCCGGTCGACGCCATCGTCGAGGGGCCGAATTTCGAGTTCGCGACCGAAACGCGCGAGGAACTCTACTACGACAAGGACAGGCTGCTGGCGAATGGCGACCGGTGGGAGCGCGAACTGGCGCGCAACATCTTGCTGGACTCGCCCTATCGCTGACATTCGACGCATGGACGGGGGCGAGGGCCTCGTCCAGAGGATGGATCCCGAAAAGTTGCGGAGTTTTCGGACAAGATCATCCTCCGGCAGACAAAAGTGTCGCATGTTTCTTTCGATCGGGTATTTCAACCCGATCGGAACATGCGATAGGACACAACGAAACTTGCCGACCGGAGGCGGTCGCAAAAATCAAACAGGACGAGCGTCCTGTTTGGACAGGAACCCGGGGGATCCCCAATGCTGAGTGGACTAGAGGCGGCTTTCTTCTACCTCTTCGCCTTTGTCGCCGTGGCGTCGGCGTTCATGGTCATTTCGTCGCGCAACCCCGTGCATTCGGTGCTGTTCCTGATCCTGACCTTCTTCAACGCCGCCGGCCTGTTCATGCTGACCGGCGCCGAGTTCCTGGCGATGATCCTGCTCGTCGTCTATGTCGGCGCGGTCATGGTGCTGTTCCTGTTCGTCGTCATGATGCTTGACGTCGATTTTGCCGAACTGAAGAGCGGCGCCCTGCAATACGCGCCGATCGGCGCGCTGGTCGGGCTGATCCTGGCGGCGGAGCTGATCGTGGTGCTGGGCGGCTACACCTTCGCGCCGAAGCTCGCCTCGACGGTCGCAAAGCCCATCCCGGATCTCGCCGCGCGCTCGAACACGGCGGCGCTCGGCGACATCCTCTATACCGACTACCTCTACTACTTCCAGATTTCGGGCCTCATCCTGCTGGTCGCCATGATCGGCGCCATCGTCTTGACGCTGCGCCACAAGGAAGGGGTCAAGCGGCAGTCGATCGCAGCCCAGGTCGGCCGCACCGCGGCGACCGGCATGGAAATCCGCAAGGTCAAGTCGGGCGAAGGAGTTTGAGATGGTCGTCGGCATCGCACACTATCTGACCGTATCGGCGATCCTGTTCACGCTCGGCGTGTTCGGCATCTTTCTCAACCGCCGCAACATCATCGTCATCCTGATGTCGGTCGAACTGATCCTTCTGGCGGTCAACATCAATTTCGTCGCCTTTTCGGCGGCGCTCGGCGATCTGGTCGGCCAGGTGTTCGCGCTGTTCGTGCTGACGGTCGCGGCGGCTGAAGCCGCCATCGGGCTTGCCATTCTCGTCGTCTTCTTCCGCAACCGGGGCTCGATCGCGGTCGAAGACGTGAACATGATGAAGGGTTGACGGGGCGACTATGTATCAAGCGATCGTCTTCCTTCCGCTGCTCGGCTTCCTGATCGTCGGCCTGTTCGGCAATGCGCTCGGTGCCAAGGCATCCGAATACATCACCTCCGGCTTCCTGGTGATCGCGGCCGTGCTGTCATGGGTCGCCTTCTTTTCCGTCGGCTTCGGCCATGGCGAGGTGTTCACGGTGCCGGTGCTGCACTGGATCCAGTCCGGCGGGCTGGACGTCTCCTGGGCACTTAGGATCGACACGCTGACAGTGGTGATGCTGGTGGTGGTCAACACGGTGTCGGCGCTGGTTCACGTCTATTCGATCGGCTACATGCACCACGATCCGAACCGGCCGCGCTTCTTCGCGTATCTGTCGCTGTTCACCTTCGCCATGCTGATGTTGGTGACGGCCGACAACCTCGTGCAGATGTTCTTCGGCTGGGAAGGGGTGGGCCTGGCGTCCTACCTGCTGATCGGGTTCTGGTACAAGAAGCCGTCGGCCAATGCCGCGGCAATCAAGGCCTTCGTCGTCAACCGAGTCGGCGATTTCGGCTTCGCGCTCGGCATTTTCGGCGTCTTCGTGCTGTTCGGCTCGGTCAATCTCGGCACCATCTTCGCCAATGCGGCGACGTTCATCCCGGCCGAAGGCGCGCCGCAGGGTGCCGCCGTGCTCACCTTCCTCGGCCATGCGCTCGACAAGCAGGCGGCAATGACCGTCGTCTGCCTGCTGCTGTTCATGGGTGCCATGGGCAAGTCGGCGCAGGTGCCGCTGCACACCTGGCTGCCGGACGCCATGGAAGGCCCGACCCCGGTGTCGGCGCTGATCCATGCCGCCACCATGGTGACGGCCGGCGTGTTCATGCTGGCGCGGCTTTCGCCGCTATTCGAATTGTCGCACTCGGCGCTGACGGTGGTCACCTTCATCGGCGCCTTCACCGCCTTCTTCGCGGCGACCGTCGGCCTGGTCCAGAACGACATCAAGCGCGTCATCGCCTATTCGACCTGCTCGCAGCTCGGCTACATGTTCGTGGCGCTCGGCGTCGGCGCCTATGGCGCGGCGATCTTCCATTTGTTCACGCACGCCTTCTTCAAGGCGCTGCTGTTCCTCGGCTCCGGCTCGGTCATCCACGCCGTCTCCGACGAGCAGGACATGCGCAAGATGGGCGGCTTGAGGAAGCTGATCCCGACCACCTACTGGATGATGGTGATCGGCACGCTGGCGCTAACCGGCGTCGGCATTCCGGTGACCGTCATCGGCACCGCCGGCTTCTTCTCCAAGGACGCCATCATCGAGGCCTCCTTCGCCGGCCATAATTCGGTCGCCGGCCTGGCCTTCATCCTGCTGGTCATCGCCGCCTGCTTCACCTCCTTCTATTCGTGGCGGCTGATCTTCATGACCTTCCATGGCAAGCCGCGGGCAAGCCACGAGGTGATGCACCACGTCCATGAATCGCCGCCGGTGATGCTGGTGCCGCTGTTCATCCTGGCGGCTGGGGCGCTGTTTGCCGGCATCATCTTCCACAATTCCTTTATCGGCGAAGGCTATGCCGAGTTCTGGAAGGCGTCGCTGTTCACGCTGCCGGACAACCATATCCTGCACGAGATCCACGAACTGCCGCTGTGGGTGGAGCTCTCGCCCTTCATTGCCATGCTGATCGGTTTCGCTCTGGCCTGGAAGTTCTACATCCGCTCGCCGGAGATGCCGGTCAATCTAGCCGCCCAGCATCGCGGGCTTTACGCCTTCCTGCTCAACAAGTGGTATTTCGACGAGCTTTACGACTTCCTGTTCGTTCGCCCGGCCAAGCGTCTCGGTCACTTCCTGTGGAAGACCGGTGATGGGACCATCATCGATGGACTCGGGCCTGACGGCATTTCGGCGCGCGTCGTCGACGTCACCAACCGCGTCGTCAAGCTGCAGACCGGCTATCTCTACCACTACGCCTTCGCCATGCTGATCGGCGTTGCCGCACTCGTCACCTGGATGATGCTCTGATGACCGCCTGGCCAATCCTCTCGCTGGTCACCTTCCTGCCTCTGGTTGGTGTGCTGCTGATCCTGTTCATCAACGATGACAGCGAAAACGCGCGCCGCAACATTCGGGCCATTGCGTTCATAACCACGGCATTCACCTTCCTGGTGTCGCTGTTCATCTGGACCGGCTTCGACAATTCGCAGGCCGGATTCCAGTTCGTCGAAAAAGTCGCCTGGCTCGATTCCGGCATTTCCTACCATATGGGCGTCGACGGCATTTCCATGCTGTTCGTCATCCTGACGACCTTCCTGATGCCGCTTTGCATCCTGGCGTCGTGGGAAGCGATCGAGAAGCGCGTCAAGGCCTACATGATCGCCTTCCTGCTTCTGGAAACGCTGATGATCGGCGTGTTCTGCGCGCTGGACATCGTGCTGTTCTATGTCTTCTTCGAAGCCGGCCTGATCCCGATGTTCATCATTATCGGCGTGTGGGGCGGCAAGCGGCGCGTCTACGCCTCGTTCAAGTTCTTCCTCTATACGCTGGCCGGCTCGGTGCTGATGCTGCTCGCCATCATGGCGATGTTCTTCCAGTCCGGCACCACCGACATCCCGACGCTTCTCACGCACAGCTTCCCGGCCAACATGCAGACCTGGCTGTGGCTTGCCTTCTTCGCCTCCTTCGCGGTGAAGATGCCGATGTGGCCGGTGCACACCTGGCTGCCCGACGCGCACGTCGAGGCGCCGACGGCGGGCTCCGTCATCCTGGCCGGCATCCTGCTGAAAATGGGCGGATACGGCTTCCTGCGCTTCTCCTTGCCGATGTTCCCGCTCGCGTCGGAAATGTTCGCGCCGCTGGTGTTCACGCTGTCGGTCGTCGCCATCATCTACACCTCGCTGGTGGCGCTGATGCAGGAGGATATGAAGAAGCTGATCGCCTATTCGTCGGTCGCCCACATGGGCTTCGTCACCATGGGTATCTTTGCCATGAACCAGGAAGGCGTGCAGGGCGCCATCTTCCAGATGCTCAGCCACGGCCTGGTGTCAGGCGCGCTGTTCCTGTGCGTCGGCGTCATCTATGACCGCATGCATACGCGTGAGATCGCCGCCTATGGCGGGCTCGTCAACAACATGCCGAAATACGCCACCGTGTTCCTGATCTTCACCATGGCCAATGTCGGCCTGCCGGGCACGTCAGGTTTCGTCGGCGAGTTCCTGACCATGCTTGGCGTGTTCCGGGTCAACACCTGGGTGGCGTTCTTCGCCGCGACCGGCGTCATCCTGTCGGCGGCTTACGCGCTTTGGCTCTACCGAAGGGTGATCTTCGGCGCGCTGACCAAGGACAGCCTGAAGGGGCTGCTCGACCTGTCGACCCGCGAGAAGGCGATCATCTATCCGCTGGTCGTGCTGGTCATCTTCTTCGGCGTCTATCCCGCCCCCGTCTTCGACGCGACGGCCCAGTCGGTCAAGTCGCTCGTCACCAATGTCACTGCATCCATCGGCGCCGCGCAGACCGCGGCGGCCAACTGACCCAGGGGGTTTTGCGAACCATGACGCCGGACCTTCTCTCCAGCCTGTCGCTCTCGACGCCCGAGCTGATCCTTGCCATCGGCGCGCTCGCGCTGCTGATGGTCGGGGCCTATTCGCGTTCCAACACCGCCAACACGGTGACCGGCCTTGCCGTCGCCGTGCTGGTGATCGCAGGCGCCTGGCTGATCTTCCACCCAGGGCAGGGCAGCGCCTATGGCAATGCCTTCATCCAGGATTTCTTCGCCCGCTTCATGAAGGTGCTGGCGCTGATCGGCTCGGCGGTGACGCTGATCATGTCGATGCGCTTTGCCAAGGCGGAGCGTTTCGACAAGTTCGAATATCCGGTGCTGATCCTGCTTTGCACGCTCGGCATGATGCTGATGATCTCGGCCAACGGCATGATCGGGCTCTATCTCGGCCTCGAACTGCAGTCGCTTGCGATCTATGTGCTGGCGGCGATCAATCGCGACAATCTGCGTTCGACCGAAGCCGGTCTGAAATATTTCGTCCTCGGGGCGCTGTCGTCTGGCATGCTGCTCTACGGCATCAGCCTGGTCTATGGTTACACCGGAAACACCGGCTTCCAGGAGATCGCCACCGCGCTTGGCGGCGGCGAGCGCCAGCTTGGCCTCGTCTTCGGCCTGGTTTTCGTGTTGGCCGGGCTTGCCTTCAAGATCTCGGCGGTGCCGTTCCACATGTGGACGCCAGACGTCTATGAGGGCGCACCGACACCAGTGACGGCCTTCCTGGCGGCAGCGCCGAAAATGGCGGCGATGGCGCTGATCGTGCGCGTCACCATGGGCGCGTTCAAGCCGATCGCTTCCGACTGGCAGCAGATCATCGTCTTCATCTCGATCGCCTCGATGGCGCTTGGCTCCTTCGCCGCGATCGGTCAGACCAATATCAAGCGGCTGATGGCCTATTCCTCGATCGGCCATATGGGCTACGCGCTGGTCGGCCTTGCCGCCAACAGCCAGGCCGGCGTGCGCGGCGTCGCCATCTACATGCTGATCTACCTGGTAATGACGCTAGGCACCTTTGCCTTCATCCTCGCCATGCGGCGCAAGGAAGGCAATGTCGAGCAGATCAGCGATCTCGCCGGCCTCTCGTCGACCAACCCTGTCATGGCGACGATCCTGACCATCCTGATGTTCTCGCTGGCCGGCATTCCGCCGCTCGCCGGCTTCTGGGGGAAGTGGTACGTCTTCCTCGCCGCCATCAACGCCAATCTCTATGCGCTGGCAATCATCGGCGTGCTGGCTTCCGTGGTTGGCGCTTACTACTACCTGCGCATCATCAAGATCATGTGGTTCGATGAGCCGGTCGGCGGCTTCGTGCCGATGGCCAGCGAGTTGCGTGTCGTGCTCGGCGTCAGTGGCGCCTTCGTGCTGTTCTACGTGCTGATCGGCGGGCCGATCGGCACCTATGCCGAAGCCGCCGCCAAGACATTTTTCTGACGGGATGGCATTTCGGCTGGCTCCAACCTCGGCGTCGGAAGGGTTCCGGCTCGAGGCGCATGACAGTGTCGGCTCCACCAACGCGTTGGCGCTGGACCATGCCCGGGCGGGCGACCCAGGCAAGCTCTGGGTCGTTTCCAAGAAGCAGGAAAGCGGGCGCGGCCGGCGTGGCCGTGCCTGGGCAACGCCAGAAGGCAATCTGGCGGCGACGCTGCTCCTCATCACCGGCGGGGAACTGCGCCTTGCCGCAACGCTCGGCTTCGTCGCGGGGCTCGCGCTGGCCGACGCGCTCGACGCGGTGGTGCCGAAGGGCCGCATCGCGATAGGCCTCGACGGAGCGAGCCAGGGACAGAACCGCTTCGAGCTGAAATGGCCGAACGATGTGCTCGCCTCCGGCGCCAAGCTGGCCGGCATCCTGCTGGAGTCGGCGATGCTTGACGGTAGCCGCTTCGCGGTGGCGGTGGGCATCGGGGTCAATGTGGTGGCGCACCCGCGGGATTTGCCTTATCCCGCGACATCGCTTCATGCGTTGGGCGCGGCTTGCGATGCCGAAACGCTGTTCCTGGCGCTGTCGGATGCCTGGAGCGAGAATGCCCGCCTGTGGGACGAAGGACGTGGCCTTGCCGCCATCAGGAAGCGTTGGCTGGCCCGCGCGGCCGGCCTTGGCGGCGAGGTTGCTGTCAGAATTGACGGTAATGTGGTGCGTGGCGTGTTCGAGACCATTGACGAGGACTGCCGTTTCGTGATCCGCGACGATGAGGGGTCTGTCCTGACGGTCGCCGCCGGCGATGTGCATTTCGGCGCGGTGGCGTCCGCGCGGATATAATTTGTTTTTGAGCGATTCCGGACGGAAAACCGGTAGGCACTTGCTGGAATTGCTTTAACGGCTTGGCCTGAGGGTCAGGAAGGAAAAAATCATGGCGAAAGCGGACAACGCCGAACTCGTCTTCGTGCCGCTCGGCGGCGTCGGCGAGATCGGCATGAACTTCGCCCTCTACGGCTACGGCCCGCCGAGCGCGCGCGAATGGATCGTCATCGATGTCGGCGTTACCTTTCCCGACGCGGCGCATCCAGGCGTCGACCTGATCCTGCCCGACACGCGCTTCATAGAGGAGAACCTCGCCGATCTGCGCGGCATCATCATCACCCACGCGCATGAGGACCACTACGGCGCGCTGCTCGACATCTGGCCGAAGCTGAAGGCGCCGGTCTGGATGACGCCGTTCAGCGCCGGGCTGCTGGAAGCCAAGCGTCAGGGCGTGCAGGGCGCGCCGAAGATCCCGCTGACGATCTACCGGGCGGGCGAAAAGTTCACGGTCGGTCCCTTCGAGATAGAAGCCATTCCGGTGGCACACTCCATTCCCGAACCCATGTCGCTGGCGATCACCTCGCCGGCCGGCACCGTCATCCATACCGGCGACTGGAAGATCGATCCGGAGCCGACAATCGGTCCCAAGACCGACGAGGCGCGGTTCCGCGCCTATGGCGACAAAGCCGTGCTGGCGCTGATCTGCGATTCGACCAATGCGCTGCGCGAAGGCGAGTCGCCTTCGGAAGTGGCCGTGGGCGAGGGGCTGAAAGGCGTGATCCAGGCCGCCAAGGGCCGCGTCGCCGTCACCACCTTCTCCTCCAATGTCGGACGCATCGTTTCCATCGCCAGGGCAGCGCGCGATGCCGGCCGCCAGTGCCTTGTGCTAGGGCGCTCGTTGAAGCGCGTCATCGATGTGGCCGGCGAGCTTGGCTACATGGACGGCCTGCCGGAGTTCATCGCCGAGGAGGATTTCGGCTTCATCCCACGCGAGAACCTGGTCATCATCTGCACCGGCAGCCAGGGCGAGCCGTTGGCGGCACTTGCCAAGCTGTCGCGCGACGAAATGAAATCGGTGTCGCTGACGGCGGGCGACACGGTGGTGTTTTCCTCGCGCACCATTCCCGGCAACGAGAAGGGGATCCTCGAGATCAAGAACCGCCTCATCGATCTCGGCATCAAGATAATCGAGGACGGCGATGCTCTGGTGCACGTCTCCGGCCACCCGCGGCGCAGTGAACTGCGCAAGATGTATGAATGGGTGCGCCCGCGGATCGGCGTTCCCGTGCATGGCGAGGCCGCGCATCTGGTGGCGCAGGGCTCGCTGATGTCGACCTCCGGCATCGGCCAGGTGGCGCAAGTGCGAGACGGCGACATGCTGCGGCTCGCTCCTGGTCCCGCCACGATCATCGACCAGGTGCCGTTCGGCCGCGTCTACAAGGACGGCAATCTGATCGGCAGCGATCAGGCGATGGGTATTCGCGACAGGCGCAAGCTGTCGTTTGCCGGTCATGTCGCGGTCAATGTCGTGCTTGATGACAAGTACGAACTGGCCGGCGATCCCGATCTGGTCGCCATTGGCGTCGCCGAAACCGATGCCCGTGGCGAGACGCTCGAGGACCTGATGATCGATGCGGCCGTCGGTGCGGTCGATTCGATCCCCCGCCAGCGCCGCAAGGACCTCGACCTGGTGCAGGAGGCGGTGCGGCGCGCGGTGCGCGGCGCGGCTAATGAAGCCTGGGGCAAGAAACCGCTGGTGACGGTTTTCGTCACCCGGTGACGGAGGCGGGGGCTCGGATGTCCAGCTGATAGCTGACCGGAATCCAGCGAAAGGAATGGTCTGTCCGCTCGACATAAGCCCAGGCCCGGAAACGGCATGCGGTGGCCGGCGACGAGCAGGTGCCGTTCGGCAGCCATGCTGAGCAGCCGCTTTTGCGGGCCTCGATTGCCTTTTCCTTGTCGTCGTCGAAATCGGCATGCCACCGAGGACGCTGGATCGACACGACATAATGCAGGAAAGCGTCCGACCAGATCAGCAATTGCTGTCCGTCGCTTTCGAACCGGTATCGATCAGCATCGGGATGAAGCAATGCTCGTAGCGATCCTGGTCGATGAAGTTCGAGACCGCGAGTTCGAGCACGGCCGCCGGCGGCTGTCCGGCCGCGAATACCGATGCAAGCCCGTCTCTGACATCGACGGCATCGAGCAGAGCGGCAATTTTGAACGACCCGAGATCGAAGGTGAAAACGCGGGGGCGGGTGGGCTGGTTCCGGACATTGGCCTTTGTCCTTTGTGGCTGCCGGTCGCGACAGGTGCGACAGTGCGCTCCTCGCGAAAGGCTGTTGATCTCGGCTGATTTGACGTATGACGCCAGTCGTTGGACCTGGGAGAAAAAGCTCGGACATGCTCGGACGGCTGAACCATGTCGCGCTTGCGGTGCCGGATTTGACCGCCGCCGTTGCAGCTTACCGCAACACGCTCGGCGCCGAAGTGACCGAGCCGCAGGCGTTGCCGGAGCATGGCGTCACCGTGGTGTTCGTCGATGTCGGCAACACCAAGATCGAGTTGCTGGAGCCGCTTGGCGAGGGCTCGCCAATCGCGGCATTCCTCGAGAAGAACCCGTCCGGCGGCATGCATCATCTCTGCTACGAGGTCGACGACATCCTGGCCGCGCGCGACCATCTCAGGGCCGCCGGTGCCCGGGTGCTTGGCGACGGCAATCCCAAGCCAGGCGCGCACGGCAAGCCGGTGTTGTTCCTACATCCGAAGGATTTCTTCGGCACGCTGATCGAACTGGAGCAATCATGAACTGGGTCTCGTTCACCGCGCTGTTTTTCGCGACCTGGTGGGTGGTGCTGTTTGCCGTTCTGCCGTTCAGTGTCAGAACGCAGGACGACGATCACGACGTGACGCTGGGCACGGTGCCGAGCGCGCCGCGCGGCCCGCATATGCTGCGTGCCGTGATCCGCACCACCATCGCAACGGCGGTCCTGATGGGCATTTTCTACGGCCTGACGCACGGGCTGGGATATAGCCTCAACGACATCCCGCACATCGTGCCGGATTTCAGTCCGACCCCAGGGAAATAGACGTCGCGGCAAGGGTGCTCCGATAAGATCGGAGTGCCGCGGACGGAATTAAGATGCCGCCCTGTCTGCCGGCCGCTGGCTGATGACGCAACGTCATGTAGCCTGCCAATCTGCGGCGCTAACCAGATGATTGCACAAAAAAAATGCAAGGCACAAGGCCTTGCAATTAAACGCGTCCGATCTGTTTCCGGTATCCGGCGGCAGCGAGTAACCGCGCCTAGATCGCATCCTCCCAAGACTTTGACCGCGTAGGAGAGCAGATTTTTTTCTGCCCTCTCGGTTATCGGGGCACATTAGCCCAACGGAAATGAAAATGTCACGAAGAATTTTGCCTTGAATCGGGCATTCTCGTGCTGCACTGCACAATAGTGCGGCAGGCTTTGCTTTTGAAACGTCCAGTCAGGGTCGACAGAGCCTTTGCGGCATGTTCGCAATTGACGCGCGCAAAGAATTGACGGCCAAACCCGAAGAGGTTCGGTGCGTTCCATTGTCGGCGCGGGTCGATCCGGAAGCGAGGGATTCCGGCCCTGAAGGGGCTGGCGTGGTTGGATCGCCGGGTTTCCATTCGGTCATGAAATCGCTATGAAGCCGGGGCAAGCAAGCCTGCGCCGCGCCGATTCTGGCGTGGCCATTCTCATTCACGGACCTGTTCATGCGTTTGTCGCGCTATTTCCTGCCTATCCTCAAAGAGAACCCGCGCGAGGCCGAAATCGTCTCGCATCGGCTGATGCTGCGCGCCGGCATGATCCGCCAGCAGGGGCAAGGCAGTTTTTCCTGGCTGCCGCTGGGCAAACGGGTGCTGGACAAGGTCTGCAAGATCATCCGCGAGGAGCAGAACCGCGCCGGTGCGCTTGAGATCCTGATGCCGACCATCCAGTCGGCCGATCTGTGGCGCGAGAGCGGCCGTTACAACGACTACGGCAAGGAGATGCTGCGCATCAAGGACCGGCAGGATCGCGACATGCTCTACGGTCCGACCAACGAGGAAATGGTCACCGAGATATTTCGCGCCTACGTCAAATCCTACAAGGACCTGCCGCTCAATCTCTACCATATACAGTGGAAGTTCCGTGACGAGGTGCGACCGCGCTTTGGCGTCATGCGCTCGCGCGAATTCCTGATGAAGGACGCCTATTCCTTCGATCTCGACTTCGAAGGCGCGAGAGCCGCCTACAACAGGATGTTCGTGTCCTATCTCAGGACCTTCACGCGCATGGGCCTGCAGGCCATTCCGATGCGGGCCGACACCGGCCCGATCGGCGGAGATCTTAGCCACGAATTCATCATCCTGGCCGACACTGGTGAAAGCCAGGTCTTCTGCCACCGCGATTACCTGTCGCTTGCCGTGCCCGGCGCGAACACGGACTTCGCCAATGACGGCGAGATATCAGATATCGTCAAGACCTGGACGACGCCTTACGCCGCCACCGACGAGATGCATGACGAGGCGGCCTGGGAGAAGGTTCCGACAGGCGACCGGGTCTCGGCGCGCGGCATCGAAGTCGGCCATATCTTCCACTTCGGCGAGAAATATTCGAAGCCGATGGGCGCCAAGGTGACGGGGCCCGACGGCAAGGATCATTTCGCCTCGGGCGGCTCCTACGGCATCGGCCCGTCGCGGCTGGTCGCGGCGATCATCGAGGCCAGCCATGACGAGAACGGCATCATCTGGCCGGAAGCGGTGGCGCCGTTCGATATCGGCCTGATCAACATGAAGGCGGGCGATGCCGACTGCGATCGCGTCTGCGACGAACTCAACGCCGCCTTCACCGCCGCCGGCAAGGATGTGCTCTATGACGACACCGACCAGCGGCCGGGCGGCAAATTCGCCACCGCCGACCTGATCGGCCTGCCCTGGCAAGTGATCGTCGGGCCGCGCGGCGTCGCCGCCGGCGAGGTCGAGATCAAGAATCGCAAGACCGGCGAGCGCGTGACGCTGCCGATCGCCGACGCGGCAAAGCGCTTCGGTGCCGCCGCATGAGCGAGGCAGCGGCAGCGAGGTCGGCCGGCGCCGGCCCTTTTTCCATCTTCGAGCGCACGGTCGCCTGGCGCTATTTGCGTTCGCGGCGCAAGGAGACGGTGATCTCGGTGATCGCCTCGATTTCTTTTCTTGGCATCATGCTGGGCGTTGCCACGCTGATCGTGGTCATGGCGGTGATGAACGGATTCCGCGCCGAGCTTTTGACGCGCATCCTCGGCGTCAACGGCCATCTGATCGTGCAGCCGCTCGATTCGCCGCTTGAGGACTATGCCCAGGTCGCCAGCCGCATCAACGGCGTACCCGGGGTCAAATACGCCATCCCGCTGATCGACGGCCAGGTGCTGGCGCAAGGCAATGTCGGCGGCGGCACTGGCGCGCTGGTGCGCGGCATCCGGGGTGAAGATCTCGGCAAGATCGCCATCGTGGCCAGCAACATCAAGCAAGGCACGCTCGCCGATTTCGATACCGGCGAGGGCGTCGCCATCGGCAAGCGCATGGCCGAGAATCTCGGCCTGACGCTCGGCGACACCATTACCTTGATCTCGCCGGACGGGGATGTGACGCCGCTCGGCACCACGCCGCGCATGAAGGGCTACAAGATCGCGGCGATCTTCGAGGTCGGCATGTCTGAATATGACACGTCGATCGTCTACATGCCGTTCTCCGAAGCGCAGCTCTACTTCAACATGGACGGTCGCGCGCAGACGATCGAGATCTATGTCGACAATCCCGATGATGTCGACGCGCTGAAACCCAAGGTGGAAGCGGCGGCGCAGCGGCCGATCGACATGATCGACTGGCGCCAGCGCAACGAGACCTTCTTTTCGGCTCTGCAGGTCGAACGCAACGTCATGTTCATGATCCTGACGCTGATCGTGCTGGTGGCGGCACTCAACATCATTTCCGGACTGATCATGCTGGTGAAGGACAAGGGGCATGACATCGCCATCCTGCGCACCATGGGCGCCTCGCGCGGCGCCATCCTGCGCATCTTCCTGATGACGGGGGCGGCGATCGGCGTGACGGGGACGCTCGCCGGCGTGCTGCTCGGCGTCGTGATCTGCACCAACATCGAATCGATACGCCAGTTCTTCTCCTGGATGACAGGCAAGGTGCTGTTCAACCCGGAGCTCTATTTCCTCAGCCAGTTGCCGGCCAAGATGGATCCGCGCGAGACGACCTATGTCATCATCATGGCGCTTGCGCTGTCCTTCCTGGCCACGGTGTTTCCGGCATGGCGGGCGGCCCGCCTCGATCCGGTCGAAGCCTTGAGGTACGAGTAGTGGCCGAGGTCATTATCGAACTGAAGAGCGTCGAACGGCACTACGTTCAGGGGCCGCGCAAGCTCACCATCCTGAACGGCGCCGATTTCGCGCTGCGGCGCGGTGAAATGGTGGCGCTGGTGGCCCCGTCGGGCACCGGCAAATCGACGCTGCTGCATACGGCCGGGCTGCTGGAGCGGCCGGATGCCGGCGACGTGATCCTGTCCGGTCGCGCCTGTGGCCGGTTGTCCGACGACGAGCGCACCTCGATCCGCCGTAACGATGTCGGCTTCGTCTATCAGTTCCATCATTTGCTGCCGGAGTTTTCCGCGCTGGAAAACATCATGATGCCGCAGCTCATCAAGGGCCTGCCGCGCAAGGAGGCGTCCGAGCGCGCGGCGCAACTGCTCGACTACATGCAGATCGGCAAGCGTGCATCGCATCGGCCGTCCGAGCTGTCCGGCGGCGAGCAGCAGCGCGTCGCCATCGCGCGTGCGGTCGCCAATGCGCCGCTGGTGCTTTTGGCCGACGAGCCGACCGGCAACCTCGACCCGGTCACAGCCTCCTACGTGTTCGAGGCGCTGGAGGCGCTGGTGCGGCAATCGGGCCTCGCGGCACTGATCGCCACCCACAATCACGAGCTGGCATCGCGCATGGACCGGCGCGTCACGTTGGCCGACGGCAAGGTGGTGCCGCTTTAGGCTGTGCGTCAGGCATTGCGGACCTGCATGAAGCTCAACACATGCGGTTGTTTCGCGAGTGCCCGGAGCTGTAGTCTTCCCTACCTATTGATAGGCGTAGGCCAGTCAACCTTTTCTTAACCCTGCCAATCTGATCGCCCCGAAATTCTGGATGCGGTCGAATTCTGTTCGTTGACAAGGGGTATGGAGATAGCTCGGGAAATTAGCACGGTTAGCGAAGGGTTAACCGGCTCCCGGGCCCTCCTCAGATCACTCGCAACGAAAAGCATGGCAGCAATCCCCTACCTGAGACATTCCGAAGGGACTTTGAATTCCGACATGCGGCGGCCGGGCGCGTCTGAATACCAGGTGCCAGCCGGCTAGTGGTCAAAGTCTGACGTTTGGTACTGGAGCCGTAACCCCACGAACTCAGGTCGAACTCGGACGTTCTCGCCTTTGGGTGGCGATCAAATAGATTTTCAGTTTGTGGCAGAAAAGTTAGATCGCTTTCTACGGGACCATCTAAAAATGACACGTGGAATTCGCTTCTCCACCGCAGGCCAAAGGAATAGCCCGATGCCCACTTAAGTTTGCCTTTCTGGTTTCGCTTGCGATTGCCACCCCCGCATTGGCGGCGGTTCTTTCCCCCCAACCGATCCAGTCTGCGGCTTATAATTGGACCGGTGTCTACGTGGGCGCGCAGGCCGGGTACGTTTGGGGAAGTTCAACTTACGAGGGTGCGGGGTCTCCCGCTGACCAACCCTACATCAGCACCTCCGGCGATCCTAAAGGCGGCTTTGGCGGTGCATTCGCCGGCTTTAAAGTTCGATGGTAATTATGTCGTCGGTGTTGAAGCGGACATCAATTTCGCCGACTCCAAGTCGGACGATAATGCGTTTCCTGCGTTCCCTGGTGCCTTCGCAAGCAGTGATTTGCAATGGTTCGGATCGACACGCCTGCGCGCCGGCTACGCATTCGATCGTTTCTTGCCATATGTAACTGGCGGTGTCGCATTCGCTAAATACTCCGGCGCAACCAATTTTCTGGGTGGGTCAAGCGAGATCAGCGACACCAGGGTTGGCTGGACGCTCGGCGCTGGACTTGAATATGCCGTGACTGACAATTTGATTGGGCGCGTCGAATACCGCTATTCCGATTATAGCCGCGGATCGGTATCTCCGCCGTTCTCTTTCCCGACACAGCCTGTCGGGCTTGATCTGAAAACCAACGATGTTCGCGTTGGACTCAGCTACAAGTTCTGATTTTCGGACTGTGCCTCTTTCGTGGCCCCGCTTCGGCGGGGCTTTTTTGTTACCCGAACGGGCGCGTCGCGGGCGCAAATCACTACTTCTCATATCGGAGGAACACGGAGATCGATTTAGCTCTGTCGGCTAGGACGTAGACTCATTACCGCGTAGCCAGATGCGGATTGCAACGAGCTTGAGGGCGGCGAGATAGTTCTCGGCTAGCTTGTCGTAGCGGGTTGCGATGCGGCGGAACTGCTTGGCTTTATTGAAGAAGCGCTCGACGAAGTTGCGCGCCTTGTAGAGGAAAGGACTGAAGCAGATCGGGTCCTTGCGGTTGGCCTTGGGCGAGATGTTGGCCCATGCCTTTCGCTCGGTGATCACGGTGCGCAATGCGTTGGCATCATAACCCTTGTCGGCGAGAAGCATTGCCCCCTCCGGCAAATCCCTGATCAATCTCACCGCCTCAAGCTTGAACTCGCGGCTGAATTTCCTTCTCTGCATCCCAACTCTCCAGTTCCGTTAAACACCTTATCTCGGTGTCCACGAAACCAGCAGCAGGCCAAGGTTCGGGCTTGCCAATGCCCGTTCCTGGCCTCAATCTTGCCCCGAAGAGCCGGTCATCCGGTTGATGTCGGTTTAGGCAACCAGACCATAACGAGGATGGGTTTTGCCATGCTGAAACGCTACGCGTTCCTTGCTGCCTTGATCCTCATGAGCCTCTCGGCGTTCGACGCTCGCGCCGACCGAAGGGTTGCGCTCGTGATCGGCAATTCGCAATACCAGGAAATCCCGGCGCTCAAGAATCCGGACAAGGACGCTGAGGACGTTTCGAACACGTTCCGGCAGGCCGGCTTCGACGTGTTCGTCGCCAAGGACGTGACCAAGCTCCAATTCGAAGAGAAGTTCCGCAACTATCTGGCCGCCGCCGACGGCGCTGATCTCGCCGTCGTTTATTATTCCGGCCACGGCTTTCAGATCGGGGGCGAGAATTTCCTGATCCCGGTCGATGCGTCGTTGAAGGTTGCGGCCGACATGGAGGTGCAGACAATAAGGCTTAACGACGTGCTGCAACAATTGCGCACGAAGTCGGAGATTCAGGTGATCATCCTCGATGCTTGCCGCAACAATCCGTTCCCGCGCAAGGACTACTGGCTGCGCTCCCAATTGATCGTCTCCGACGGCACCGGGCTCGCGCAGGTAACAGGCTCGCAGAATGCGCTGATTGCGTTTGCCACCGAGCCCGGCGCTGTCGCTTATGACGGGTCCGGCGATCTCAGCCCCTTCTCATCCGCCTTTTCCCGCCGTGCGCTGGCGCCGAACCAGGAAATCGGTGCCGTCATGGCCGCCGTGCGCCGCGACGTGGTGAAGGCGACCAATGGCAGGCAGGTTCCGTGGGAGAACTCCTCGCTGATCGACGATGTCGTGCTGATGCGCGCGGCGGGGCAACCGGTGCAGCCGGCGCCCGACGCCCAGCAGAACCAGCAGGTGGCGGAGCGCGGAACCCTGGTCGCCACTGCCACCGAAGCTATCGAAAATCGCGACATCAGCGTCCCGGTCGGCGTCGGTCCGGTTGCGCTGAAGCTGGATTTTCCTGCCAAGGATGTTTCGATCAAACTCGCCGGCTATCCGGCAGTTGGAACGCTGTCCCTGCCGGATCGCGTCCTGTCGCCGCAGTCGAGTCTGATGGCCGCTGAAGTCGACCAATTGCGCTACGAGCCGCAGATCGGCTCGGCGGCTCCCGTCGAGATTGACTTTCAGATCCGCGCCGGCAACGCGTCGAAACGGGCGACGATGAAGCTGTCGCCGAGCGTCGACCTCTGCGACCAGGCTGCCGGCGAGCCGCTCGACCTGCAAGGCGTCGCCCCCGGCCGGTTACCTAACGAGATCGCAGACGGCGCGGTCGAGGCCTGCGAGGCTGCGGTGAAAGCCTATCCCGATGTCGCCCGCTTCCGTTACGAACTCGGGCGGGCGCTGCTCGTCGGCGGCAACATCGAGGAGGCCAGGAAGGCCATCCAGGAAGCGTCCGACAAGGGACACGTCCGCGCCGTCTACGAACTCGGCTACCTCGCCTCCTCGGGAGTAGGGATGCCCGTGGAGGCCACGCAAGCGAATGGTTTCTATTCGCAAGCGTCCGACAGGGGCGATCCCTACGCCATGAGCGCGTGGGGCCGCGCCCTGTTCAATGGCGTCGGCGTCCAGCGCGATACCGGCAAGGGGCTTGACCTCATGCTCAAGGCAGCAGCGATGGGGTATATCAACGCCATGAATGATCTTGCGATGATCTTCAAGGAAGGTCGCAATGGCGTGCCCGCCGATCCGGTTCGTGCCTTGGCTTTCCTCAAGGCCGGCATCGAGCGGCAAGAGGCTTATTCGATGGGCATACTCGGTCTTTTGCCCAAACGAAGCACGCTGGCGGTCGCGGTGTGCACGCCCAAGGTGGTGACGAAAGTCATCACGAAGATAAAGGTGATCCGTACACCTGCGCCAAAAGTGCCGCCGCCGAAGATCGTTACGCCAAAGGTCCCGATGGTGCCAGGGGAAACCGGACCATCGCCCTGGCGTGGCACTGGCGGCGACCACGACACCAACAGTGGCAACAGTGGCAACAGTGGCAACAGTGACAACAGTGGCTGATGGCGACTGCGACGCCATGGTCGCACCGTCAGGACAGGTAGCGTCGAACCCATCATTCCGCAGCCGCCTGAACGCCGGCATCGACCTACTTGTCGGTGACGATCTTGACCTTGTCGCCGGCCGAAACCGCAGCCCGACCGAGAACGGCGAGGTTTTGTCCTCGCTGAGGGCTGCGCCGCCAGTTAACCCTTCACTAACCGTGCTAATTTCCCGACTTATCTCCATACCCCTCTGTTTGTTGACAATGGAACAAAATTAGAACAAATTAGAAACATATCCACAACAGGAGAGAGTTATGACCGATCTGGTTCAGGATGTCATCTCGCTGGTTTGCATGAGCGCGTTTCTTGTCTCCATGGCGATCTGGATCGGAGCCATGTGATCTGGCGGCGTCGGCCCTCGCTGTTTCTCGATGGCCAATGCCACCCCGCCGTTAAGCTTTTCTTGCCGCCGCGACGTTAGGGTGCGGCTCCAAGGCAGGGAGCAACGTCCAGGTGTCGCCCATCGTCACGGCCATTCTCGTGGCCAGCAATCTAGGGCTGATCTTTATCCTGATGACCGTGCCGCTTGGTTTGCGCACAGTCCGGTCGAGCCGCATCGTGGCGATGGACCGGCAGCGCCTGTGGCAGGCGCTGTGGCCGCTCGGCAGCGATGCTGGCTGGTCCGGCGATATCCTGTCGGCGCAGCCGCTGGACGAAGAGGGCGTCGCCCGTATCACGCTGTCTTGGGAAGGCCGCGATGGCAAGCCGATAGAGCGCAGGGCACGGTTTGAAGATGTCGTCGAGGGCAGCCGCTTCTCGATGCGGGTGATCGAGGACACCGCGCTCGATGGCTCGTTCTGGAAGGACTATGGCGAGACCGCCGAACTGGTTTCGGAGGGCAGCGGCACGCGCGTGACGCTCAGCCGGACCGACCGGTACCGTGGCGTGGCTTTCCTGGTGTTTCGCTATTTCGCCATGCGCCGCGAGCTCTCCAAGCTGCAGCGTTGGGCAAGAACCGGGCAGTATCGCAAGGGTGGCTGGTTCGAGCATCCGCTGAGCCAGGTCGGCTTTGCCGTACTGTCGGCATTGATGCTGTGGCCGTTCTTCGGCCTTCACCTCGGCGGGCTGGCGCTGGCCGCGATCCTGACATCGGTGGTGGCGCTGCACGAACTCGGCCACATGGCGGCGTTCCGGCTGACGGGCCATCGCAGGGCGCGGATGATCTTCATCCCGCTGCTTGGCGGCATCGCCATTGGCGGCCGGCCCTATAACAGCCGTTTCGAAGTGGCCTTCGTGGCGTTGATGGGGGCGGGGTTCTCCGCCTTCCTGGTGCCGATCGTCATCGCCGCCAGCGTGCTTGCCGGCGGCGAGGGTCACAAGGCGGCTGCCGCGCTGCTCGCCGCGCTCGCAGGCTGCGCCGCGCTGTTCAACATCGCCAATCTGGTGCCGGTGTGGAAGTTCGACGGCGGCCAGGTGCTGCGCCAGATCTGCCCGGGGCCGGTCGTCCTGGCGCTGGCGTCCTTCTCGCTCCTTTCGGCCTTTCTGGCGCTTGGCTGGCGGGCCGGTTTTTCCCTGGGCTTCCTGCTCGCGGCCGGTGCGGTCTTTTCGATCCTCAGCCTGCTCACCGTCGGCAGCGGGGTGAAGCCACGCCACGAACTGGAGCCGATCGGTACTGTCGACCGTTTGGTCATCGCCGGGGCCTTGCTGGCGGTGTTCGCCATCCATGGCTGCGGCGTGCTGTGGGCGTCAGGGCAACTTCTCTGAAGCCGGATCAGCCGGCCTTGCGGGCCGATTCGATGGCCAGGGCCGCAGCTGCGCCGAACACATCCTCGAAAGAGGATTTCAGCGCGAGATCAAGATCAGCCATGCCAAGGGGAAGGCCGAGATCGACAAGGCTGGTGACGCCGTGGTCCTGGACGCCGCAGGGCACGATGCCGCCGAAATGGGAGAGGTCCGGCTCGACATTGATGGCGATGCCATGGAAGCTCACCCAGCGCCGCAGCCTTATGCCGATTGCCGCGATCTTGTCCTCGGCAGGCGAGCCGTCGGGCAAAGCAGGGCGATCAGGCCGTACCACCCAGACGCCGACCCGGTCCTCTCGTCGTTCGCCGCGCACGTTGAAGGCGGCAAGCGTGCCGATGATCCACTGTTCGAGCGCCGCGACGAAGGCGCGCACGTCCTCGCGCCGGCGCTTCAGGTCGAGCATGACATAGGCGACCCGCTGGCCAGGCCCGTGATAAGTGTATTCGCCGCCGCGTCCGGCCGCGAAGACCGGAAAGCGGTCAGGTTCGATCAGGTCCTCGATACGGGCGCTGGTGCCGGCGGTGTAGAGCGGCGGATGTTCGACCAGCCAGACCATTTCGCCGGCAGCCCCGCCGCGGATCGCTTCGGCGCGTGCCTCCATGAAGGCAAGCGCATCGGGATAGGCGGTAAGGCCGGGCTCGACCAGCCATTCGACCGGGGCCGAACCGGGCAAGGGCAGGAACGACGTGGCGATCTGGCTGCGTTCTGGCATGGCGTCTCTCTTGTCGCCTTCCATATGGCGATATCAGGCGGAAACGTCCAGTTCGCCGCGCGCGGGGCGCCGAGCGTCCGACGCGCCGGCAAGACAATGAGTGCTTGCTGGTGCAGGTCGCAGCTGTGTCGTCAGGATGATTTGGTGCGGTCGAGAAGACTCGAACTTCCACGGGTTGCCCCACAGCGACCTCAACGCTGCGCGTCTACCAATTCCGCCACGACCGCACGTGGTAGAGCCGGAACCGACCGGCTCGCGGCGTGTAGCAAATCGTTTCCAGCGAAACAAGTGCGCCACGAGTATTTAATCGCTGGGAATGGCTATAACGGATCAATCGCTTTGCGCGCCCGGAAACGAGGGCGGCGGCGCGTCTTGGAGACTGCGTCGCCGCGGCTTTCGCCCGATCCTGCGGCTACGCCGCCTGCTTCCTCCGCGCCAGCGTATCGGCCACCACCTCGCCGAAGGAGGACGGGGTCGGCACGATGATGACGCCAGCTTCTTTTAGGATCTCGACCTTCTCCTGCGCGGACTCGCCGAAGGCCGAGATGATGGCGCCGGCATGGCCCATGCGGCGGCCTTTGGGGGCGGACAGGCCGGCGATGTAGGCGATCAGCGGCTTCCTCATATTGTCGCGCGCCCAGATCGCGGCTTCGGCTTCCTGCGGTCCGCCGATCTCGCCGATCATCACCACGGCGTCGGTTTCGTCGTCCTGCTCGAACAGCTTCAGAACGTCCTTGAAGGAGGAGCCGTTGATCGGATCGCCGCCGATGCCGACGCTGGTCGACACGCCGAGGCCGAGCGCCTTCATCTGCGAGGCGGCTTCATAGCCCAGCGTTCCCGAGCGGCCGACAATGCCGATGCGGCCGGGCAGGTAGATCGAGCCGGGCATGATGCCCATCAGCGCCTGTCCCGGCGTGATAATGCCGGCGCAATTCGGCCCGACCAGCCGCATCCGATCCTCGAAGCGGTAGCGGCGCATGTAGCGCTTGACCTGCATCATGTCCTGCGAGGGGATGCCGTCGGTGATGCAGACGCAGAGCTTTATCCCGGCATCCGCCGCTTCCATGATCGAATCGGCTGCAAAGGGCGGCGGCACGAAGACGATGCTGGCTTCGGCACGGGTCTCGCGCACCGCGCCCTTGACCGTGTTGAAGACGGGCAGGCCGAGATGCGTCTGGCCGCCCTTGCCGGGCGTGACGCCACCGACGAGCTTGGTGCCGTAGCGCTTCATGTCCTCGGCATGGAAGCTGCCGATCTTGCCGGTGAAACCTTGCACGATGACGCGCGTGCTGCGGTTAAGCAGGATTGCCATTTTCCGTCCTCCCTCAGGCTGCTTTTTTGTTGGTGACCGCGCGCCAGGCGGCTACGGCTTTTTCGGCGGCTTCGGCGAGCGTATCGGCGACGATCACCGCCTCGCCGGAATCGGCCAGGATCTTGCGTCCTTCCTCGGCCCGGGTGCCGGACAGCCGCACCACCAGCGGCACGTTGACGCCGACTTCGCGGATCGCCTTGATGACGCCCTCGGCGACCCAGTCGCAACGGTTGATGCCGGCGAAGATGTTGACCAGGATGGTCTCGACATTCTTGTCGCCGAGCACGGCGCGAAACGATTTCGCCACCCGCTCGGGCGAAGCGCCGCCGCCGATGTCGAGGAAGTTCGCCGGCTCGCCGCCGGCGATCTTGATCATGTCCATCGTCGCCATGGCGAGCCCGGCGCCATTGATGATGCAGCCGATATTGCCGTCGAGGCCGACATAAGAGAGGCCGCGGTCGCTGGCGAAGGTTTCGCGCGGGTCTTCCTGGCTTTTGTCGCGTAATTCGGAAATTTCGGGTCGCCGGAACAGCGCGTTCTCGTCGAACGACATCTTGGCGTCAAGCGCCACTAGGCTGCCGTCGCGGGTCACCACCAGCGGATTGATCTCCAGCATCGAGGCGTCGTAGTCGCGGAACACCTGGTAGCAGCTGAAGATGGTCTCTGTCGCCTTGCCGATCAGGCTATCCTCCAGCCCAAGCCCGAAGGCGATCTCGCGCGCCTGGAAGCGCTGCATGCCGACGCCGGGATCGACGGTGGCGCGGATGATCGAATCGGGTGCCTTCTCGGCGATCTCCTCGATTTCCATGCCGCCGGCGGCCGAGGCCACGATCATGACGCGCTCTTCCTTGCGGTCGAGCACGAAGCCAAGATAGAGCTCCTGCGCGATGTCGACGGCCTCCTCCAGATAGAGGCGCGAGATCAGCTTGCCGCGCGGGCCGGTCTGGTGCGTCACCAGCTTGCGCCCGAGCATGGCTTCGGCGGCGCTGGAAATTTCCTCGTCATTGGCGCAGAGCTTGATGCCGCCGGCCTTGCCGCGCGCGCCGGAATGAACCTGCGCCTTCAGCACCCATTTGCCGCCGCCGATCTCGCGCGCCCGGTAGGTCGCCTGTTCGGGGCTGTAGGCAAGGCCGCCACGCGGCACATGGATCCCATGCCGGGCGAGCAGTTCCTTGGCTTGGTATTCGTGAATGTCCATTCTTTTCTCCTCCCCAAATCGTCAAAGTGCCGCGACGTGCTGTTGGCCGGCGCGTTCGATGGCGTCGTTGACCACCAGAACATTCCTGGCCATGCGCTCCGACGCGGCGTCGATCATCTTGCCGTCGAGCGCGGCGGCACCCTTGCCCTGCGCCTCCGCCTCTTTCAGCACTTCGAGGATGCGGCGAGCTCGCGTGACTTCCTTCTCCGGCGGCGAGAAGACGTCGTTGGCCAAGGCAATCTGCGAGGGATGGATCGCCCACTTGCCTTCGATGCCGAGCGCGGCGGCGCGCCTGGCGGCCGCCTTGTAGCCTTCCGGATCCGAAAAATCGCCGAACGGTCCGTCGATGGCGCGCAGACCGTAGGCGCGGCAGGCGACGGTCATCCGCGACAGCGCGAAATGCCACTGGTCGCCGGGATAGTCGGGGTTGAGGCCGCCAATATTGACCGTCCGCGCCTTGCAGCTTGCCGCATAGTCGGCAACGCCGAAATGCATGGCTTCCAGCCGTCCAGGGGCGGCGGCGATAGCCTCGACATTGGCCATGCCGAGCGCGGTCTCGATCAGCGCTTCCAGGCCGACGCGGGTCTTGAAGCCCTTGGCCATCTCGATCTGGTTGACCATGGCCTCGACCATGTAGAGATCGGCCGGAACGCCGACCTTCGGCACCAGGATGGTGTCCAGCCGGCCGCCGGCCTGTTCCATCACGTCGACCACGTCGCGATACATGTAGTGGGTGTCCAGTCCGTTGATGCGTACCGAAACGGTCTTGCCCTTGGCGCGCCAGTCGATGTCGTTCAGGGCCTGGATGATGTTCTTGCGTGCGCGTTCCTTGTCGGGCGGCGCGACGGCGTCCTCAATGTCGAGGAAGACGAAGTCGGCGGCGCTGTTGGCCGCCTTGTCAATCATCTCCGGGCTGGAGCCTGGGACCGCCAGCTCGCTGCGCTGCAGCCTGAGTTGTTTGAGGTGGTTGATGGTGTGGCTCATCGTTTCAACTCCCTCAGGCGGCTTTGGCGACCGGCACCGCGGCCGAGGCGCGGAAATGCTGGATGGCGGCGCCGACGCCGGAGCCCGGCGCCAGCCGGACGCCACAATCGAGCAGCGCCATTTCCGCCGCCGAAAGCGAGGCCAGCACCATCACCTCGTTCAGCCAGCCGAGATGGCCAATGCGGAAAACCTTGCCGAACACCTTGTTGAGGCCGCCGCCCAGCGATGTCTGGTACGCCTGGTAGGCGCGCTTGACGACGTCGCCGCTGTCCATGCCATCCGGCACGAGAATGGCGCTGACCGTGTCCGAGTGCCATTTCGGCGCCTTGGCGCAGAGCTTCAGGCCCCACGCGTCGACCGCCTTGCGCACGCCTTCGGCAAGGCGATGGTGCCGGGCGAAGATGTTCTCAAGCCCTTCCTCGGCGATCAGGTCGAGCGAGGCGCGCAGGCCGCGCAGCAATTGTGTGGCCGGCGTGTAGGGGAAATAGCCGGCATCGTTGGCGCGGATCATGTCCTCGAAGGAGAAGAAGCAGCGCCGGTGGGTGGCGGTTCTCGAAGCGACGAGCGCCTTCTTGCTCACCGACAGGAAGCCGAGGCCGGCCGGCAGCATGAAACCTTTCTGCGAGCCGCTGACGGCGCAGTCGACGCCCCATTCTTCCTGGCGAAAGTCGATCGAGCCGATCGACGAGACGCCGTCGACGAAAAGAAGGGCAGGGTGGTTCGCATCGTCGAGCGCGGCGCGGCAGCCGGCGACGTCGCTGGTGACGCCTGTCGCCGTCTCGTTCTGGGTGCAGAAGATCGCCTTGATGCGGTGCGTCTTGTCCGCCTTCAGCCGCTCCGCATAGAGTTCCAGCGGCACGCCGGTTCCCCATTCGCAGTCGATGATTTCGACCTCGAAACCGAGCCGTTCTGCCATGTCGACCCACAGATGCGAGAACTGGCCGAAGCGCGACATCAGCACGCGGTCGCCGGGGCTGAGCACATTGGTCATCGCCGCTTCCCAGGCTCCGGTGCCCGAGCACGGGTAGATGAAGACGCGGCCGGTCTCGTTCTTGAAGACCCGTTTGATGTCCTCGAACAGCGGTAGTGTGAGGTCGGGGAAGGTGGCCGCGCGCATGTCCTCCATCGGCAGGTTCATCGCTTGGCGTACCTGCTCGGGGATGTTGGTCGGCCCGGGAATGAAGAGATGGGTGAAACCGGCCATGATGCGAACTCCTCCTGATCCAGCAAAGCGGTGAGGGGAGTTTCGTTTCGACGGCCAAATCCAACAACACCTTGGCGGGTAATATCTCGCCGCGCGCGGGTGGGGCGGGCCTACCCGGTAGGCCTACCCGAAAGGCTGCTTCTGGGTGCGCCTCTCTCGGGAATAGAGCGCGACGGCCATCGCCCGGTTGCGGACGTCGAGCTTGTCGTAGAGATTCTTGAGATGGTACTTCACGGTGTTTTCGGAGATGCCGGTCCGGGTCGCAATCTGCAAATTGGTCCAGCCGTCGGACAGTACCGCCAGCAGTTCACGCTCGCGTACGGTAAGCCGGGATAGAGGCGTGTCGTTGACCTTGTTGATGTCGATATAGGGAATGCAGATGCGGCCGTGCGCGACAGCCAGGATCGTATCGAAGATGATGGCGGGATCGTCGAACTGGAAGCAGTAGCCCTGGGCCCCCAGGCGCACGCACTGTTTCAGAATGCCGATGTCGTGGTCGTTGGAAAAGACGGTGATGCGCACGTCGAGCTTGCGGGCCTGGACCTCGGCCAGGATATCAGCGCCGTCCATGTCGGAGAGCTTCCAGCCGATCACGGCGACATCGAACTCCTGGACCGCTGCAAGCTCCAGGAAATGCCTGCCGCTTTGTACGGAGGCCAAAAGCTCGAAGCGCCCGTCGCAGTCCAGCATTTCGCGCAGAGCCGATATGACGAGCGGATTGCGTTCGGCCACGACCACGCGAACACGCCGCTCGTCGATTGCCTTGTCTTCTGTCCGCGACCTGATCTTCAAGGGCTTCCGGCTTTTTTGTTGCGGCTTGGGGGCCAGCCGATGCCTGGACCCGCGTCATGACAATTCTGCCCCAATGGCGCACGGGTGCTCTTTCCCCAGCGACATCGGCTGTCGCGCCACCGGGCCACAAGCGCACCCGCTTTTGACGTAATCGACCAGGTCGCGCACGCCGGACAGTGTGGCGGCGGCCGAAAACGACGCCGTTGCGCAAGCGGGACTTTTCGGCTGCAATTCCCGTGCGTTGGAGCGACAGGCTGCGAAATCGAATCACTCCGCCGCTCCTAATTTCTTGTTTGTGGTCGGACCCAAAACCGATTTCCACTTTTCGGAATCATGGTCTAGACCTGATTGGCACCTTTCCGGGATTCTGATGGCTGGAGACGCTGGTGGAAGGCCAGGACAAGCAGACGACCTCCGCCAAGGCGGCTGACGACGCCCACGCCGACATTTATGGCGAGGACGGCGCGGTCCTTTCGTCCTTCCTTGCCCAGATCGGTGCGGCGATCGCCGACCGCGATACGCTGACCCTCAAGCGCGAAGTCGACGACCTGCACCAGTCGGAACTTGGCGACCTCATCGAGGCGCTGCATCCCGAGCAGCGGCGCGCGTTGGTCGAGCTGCTGGGCGCCGACTTCGATTTTTCCGCGCTGACCGAAGTCGACGAGGCGATCCGCATGGATATCGTCGACAATCTGCCCAATGCGCGGATCGCGCAGGCCGTGCAGGCACTCGATTCCGACGACGCGGTCTACATTCTTGAAGACCTCGAGCCGGAAGACCAGGACGAGATCCTGTCGCAGCTGCCGTTCACCGAGCGGATCAGGCTGCGGCGCTCGCTCGACTACCCGGAAGAGACCGCCGGGCGGCGCATGCAGACCGAGTTCGTCGCGGTGCCGCCTTTCTGGACCATCGGCCAGACCATCGACTACATGCGAGAGGACAAGAACCTTCCGGACCGCTTCAGCCAGATCTTCGTCATCGATCCGACCTTCAAGTTGTTGGGGGCCATCGATCTCGACCAGATCCTGCGCGCCAAGCGCGCGGTCAAGGTGGGGGAGGTCATGCATGAGACGCGGCACGCCATTCCCGCCACCATGGACCAGGAAGAGGCGGCGCGGGAATTCGAACAATACGACCTTTTGTCGGCCGCGGTTGTCGACGAAAACGAACGGCTGGTCGGCGTGCTGACCATCGACGACGTCGTCGACGTCATCCAGCAGGAAGCGGAGGAAGACCTGCTGCGCATGGGCGGCGTCGGTGACGAAGAGCTCTCCGACAGCATTCTGGCGACCTCGCGCTCGCGCGTTCCCTGGCTGCTCGTCAATCTGCTGACGGCATTTCTGGCGGCATCGGTGATCAGCCTGTTCGACCACACGATCGAGCGGATCGTGGCACTCGCCGTGCTGATGCCGATCGTGGCCGGCATGGGCGGCAATGCCGGTTCGCAGACCATGACCGTCACCGTGCGGGCGCTGGCGACCAGGGATCTCGACATCTACAACGCCGGCCGCATCATCCGCCGCGAGATGGGCGTCGGCTTCATCAACGGCATCGTCTTCGCCGTGCTGATCGCCATCGTCGCGGCAAGTTGGTTCCACGACCCCAATCTCGGCGGCATCATCGCGGCGGCTATGATCATCAACATGTTCGTGGCGGCTCTTGCCGGCATCCTGATCCCGCTGCTGCTCGACAGGTTCAAGGTGGATCCCGCGGTCGCTTCGGCCGTTTTCGTCACCACGGTCACCGATGTCGTTGGGTTCTTTGCCTTTCTCGGCCTCGCGAGTTGGTGGTTCGGCGTCCGGTAAGTGTCTCAATTGACTTTTACGTAAATGCCGTGCGAGGCTCATGCGGGGTGCCGCGTCGATTCCGGCGGGCAAGGGTTTGGTTCGGGACAGAAGGGCGACGCCGCATGGCGGTCGCCTGGAATTCCGGCAGGGAGTGACAATGCGGGAATATTATTCGATCACCGAACTGACCCGCGAATTCGACGTGTCGACGCGGACGCTGCGTTTCTATGAAGACGAGGGACTGGTGCAGCCGGTGCGGCGCGGCCGCACCCGGCTGTTTCGCCCTTCCGACCGCCACCTCATCCGGCAGATCATGCGCGGAAAACGCCTCGGCTTCTCGATCAACGAAATCCGCGAGATCATCCAGATGTACAAGGAGCCGCCGGGCGAGGTTGGGCAGCTCAAGCTGATGATCAAGCGCATCGAGGAAAAGCGCGAAGATCTCAGGCAGAAACGTCGCGACCTCGAGGAGACACTGGCCGAACTCGATCAGGCCGAGGAGTCTTGCGTCGAGCGGCTGGTGGAGCTCGGCGTCAACACGTAGCCCTGCTCAAATCCAGCGCCGGACCCTTTTTGCATAGTCGCGGTATTTCTTGCCGAATTTCGCCGCCAATATCTTCTCCTCGCCTTCGATCGCGACCTTCTGGGTGAGGAAGGCGGCGACGAAGGCAAGCAGGAAGAACCAGGCGATGCCCGAGACGAAGGCGACGCCGATCAACAGCAGCGTGTTGGCCAGGTACATCGGATTGCGGCTGACGCCGAAGGGACCGGTCGTGACGAGATGATCGGGCACGGCGTTGGGATTGAGCGTGGTCCTGGCCCGTATCATGGTGCGGATCGCCGTGAACCAGAGTACGGCGACGGCGAACAACGCCACCCAGCCGGCGGCAAACAGGATGTCGCCAAGGAGATCGCCGATCCAGGGCAGCGGGATGTAGAGGCCGAGCACGACACTGATGAGGATGGCGGCGGCGTAGATCACCGGGGGCCACGGTATCAGCCCAGGCTTCGGCTCGGTCCCAGGCTTCGGTTTGATCCCAGGCTTTGGCCCGATCATTGTGTCCCTCCCTCCGTCATCTTGTCGTCGGTCTTGGCAGTGCACGTTGCTGCAAGATCGGACAGATGCGCCCTGAAGTCCGCAGTCTGGTCGTTGTTGAAGAGCCGATCAAGAGCGGCTTCACCTTCGAGCGTTTCGAGCATGCAGCCGCAATAGCTCGAACAGAAGGTTGCCTTGCGCATCTGCTCGCACGAGCGCTGGCAGGTTTTGAGGAAATTGACCTGCGGGGTTTCGACCTGCGCCGGCATCACTTGCGAGAACAGCCAGACGCAGCCGATCAGCAGCGGCTGGTGGATCAGGTAGAAAGCCAGGCTGTGGCGGCCGATGAAGACCAGCGGGTTGGACCAGCCTCCGGGCGCCAGATTCGCCAGGCGTGCCCTCATGCCGGAAGTGGAAGCGATTTTCGCCACTGCAATTCCCGTAAGCACGGCGCCGAACCAGGGGAACAGCGGAACGTAGTCGTTGGAGCGCGGATTGATCGCCGACAGGCCGATCCACCAGAGCCAGGGATGATCGAGGGCCTCGAAGCGCAGGTAGACCGGCGCCGCGATGACGAGCGCGGCGACGGCAAGCGTCAGCAGCGCCGGCAGGCGCAGGAAGGCGAGGCCGAGCAGGCTGGCGAGCGCGATCTCGTGCAGGATGCCGAAGAAGATGAACCCGTCGGGCGTGGCGATGCGGGTGACGACCGAAATGGCGACCGCCGCGCCCGCGACCATGGCGAACCGCTTCCAGAAGCCGTTCCAGCGGATCTGTCGGCCATGGGCGAGATAGAGGCTGACGCCGACCAGGAACAGGAAGGTCGATGCGATGCAGCGGGCGTAGAATTTCCACCAGCCGAAGGCGGTCAGGCCGGGATCGGTGTAGCCGAAGAATTCCAGGTCCCAGGTGAAGTGATAGCTTGCCATCGCGATCAGCGCGATGCCGCGCAAGATATCGATGGCGACGATGCGCTTCGATGGCTGCGGGACGGGTACGGTCGGCGTGTGGATGCTCATGGTCTCGCGATCTGATTCAGCCCCTTCCAGGACGACTATCACGGTTGCACCGGATAGAAGAAGACCGGTCGCCTTGGCCTGCACCGCGCGGCCGGATCCGCGCCTGGCGCCGGGTTGGGCCAGCGCGGAAAAGCCTTTGACCGGCTTCGCTTTTTGCCTGATGTGCGTCGGTTTCCTCTTAATGGGCCTGAAATGTCCACGGCAGATTTGACGCCGCGATTCTGCTTTGGGGAAGCAATGTCCACCCATGTTCGCCATCCGATCTGGCTTCCGGCCCTCAAGGCCGCGGATGCGCGCACCTTCGCTTCGCTTTACGCGGTCGAATCCTTCGCCCGCGCCATGGTGTCGAGCGTCATACCGATCCAGGCCTACGAGATTCTCCACAACGAGCAGATCGTCTCGATACTCTACACCGCCGTGTCCCTGCTCGGCCTGTCGGTGACCTTGTTCATGCCTATGCTGATCCGCCGCTTCGCGCGGCGCTGGGTCTACACGGCGGGCGCCTGCCTGCTCGCCATCGGCTCGCTGTTCTTCGTCACCCACACGCTCGCCGGGCAACTGGCCGGGATGCTGTGCCGGGTGATGGGCGCCAGCGCGCTGTCGATCACGCTCAACCTCTACATCATGGATCACATCCGCAAGACCGATTTCATGCAGGCCGAATCGCTGCGCATGGCGTGGTCGATGGTTGCCTGGACGGGTGGACCGACGCTCGGCATTTTTCTCTATACGCGCTTCGGCATTTATGCCGCGCATGGCGCGGTGGCGGTGTTCGCCATGGCCTTGCTGGCGCTATTCTGGACCTATCGGCTGAGCGACAACCAGTCGATCCGCCCGGGCAAGACACGACCGGCCAATCCGCTCGCCAATATCGGCCGCTTCGTCGCGCAGCCGAGGCTCAGGCTGGCCTGGCTGATCGCCTTCGGCCGCTCCTGCTTCTGGACGACCTTCTTCGTCTATGGACCGCTGTTCATGGTCATCACCGGCGAGGGCGAATTGGCTGGCGGCCTGCTGGTCTCGGCCGGCAACGCGCTGCTGTTCATGGCGATCTTCTGGGGCAAGGCGGGAAAGCGCTTCGGCGGCCGCAGGACCATGACATTTGCCTATTTCGCCATGTCGGCGACGTTGCTGGCGGCCGGTGCCGTGGGCGTAACCGTGCCGCTGCTCACCGGCGCCTTCCTGCTGTGCGGCGCCTTCTTCACGATCGCGCTCGACGCGCTGGGTTCGACCGCCTTCATGCGCTCGGTGCGCTCTTATGAGCGCGCGCAGATGGCCGCGGTCTACCGCACCTATCTCGATTTCTCCGAACTGACGCCGCCGCTGGTCTATTCGGTGGTGCTGGCCTTTTTCGGTCTGGGATCGGTGTTCGTCACGCTCGCACTACTGGCCGCGTTTTGCGGCTTCGTGACCTGGCGATATCTGCCGAAGTCGCTGTAGGTATGTCGATATTCAGGTGATGCCGGCCTGCGAACGGCAGGTTTCCGCGCTTCCGGTAATCACGTCCCCGAAAGTACGTTCCGTTCCGATTCTCGACCTCCGCCCTTCTCGGCTTGGCCTGACCTGAATGTCGACAGACCTCATGTCACCGCGGCATGGCGCTCGCGCACCCAATCGTGGAAGCGGTGCAGGTCGTACTCCTCGGGCATCAGCACGCCAGCTGTATGACGCATCGAGCGCAGCCCCTTCTGGTTGACCTCGCAGATCGCCGCGTCCTCCTCCAGCACCTGTGTGCCGAAGGCGACGATGTTGTCGATGTCGGTCTCGGCGAGCGCCTCGGGCGCGAACAGCCATTCTGCGGTCAATTCGGTCTGTTCGGGACCGAGCGGCGTAAGCCGCACGGTCCTGACATAGTCGACATGGCCGACGATGAACATCGACGGCAGGCTGGTGGCATAGGTCTGACCAGCGCTGCGCTCCGCCGGCGTCAAGCTCGGGAAGACCGGCCCGTGCGTCTGCCCATCACGCGACCATGTCTCAGCCCCGGCGCGCAGGCCGCCTGAAAATTCCGGCGCGTCATTGTCGGCGTGGCGGAGCCATTCGGGATCGTCATGCCGGCTCATCAGGCCGCGGCCATAGATCGGCACCAGCCGCGACAGGTCCTTGTGGACGCCCGGGCAGTGCAGGCACTCGTTGAAGTTTTCCCAAAAAATCTTCCAGTTACAGTTCATCACCTTGTGCAGCACATGGCCCGATACCAGCGTTTCCAGCGGCCAGTTGCCGAGATCGCCGGAGGCTGGGTCGAAGGAGGATTGCGCCGAGCCGGCGGCATCTTCCGCCAGATTGACGAAGACGAAGCCCCGCCACACCGAGAGCGCGACGCGATAAAGCGGATGATCGGCCTTGTCGAAGCCGTCAGGCAGCGATTTCGACGGCACGCGCACCAGATCGCCACGCAGCGAATAGGACCAGGCATGATACGGGCAGGTGATCAGCCGCGCCTTCAGCCGGCCCTCGCTTTCCTGGCAAAGCTGCGAGCCGCGATGCCGGCACGTGTTGTGGAAGGCACGCAACTCGCCGGTGTCGTCGCGCAGCACGAGGATTTCCTGCGTACCGACGCGGAAGGTGCGGAATGCCAAAGGCTGGGCAAGATCGGCCTCGCGGCAGACGAGCAGCCAGTCCCTGTACCAGATGGCGTCGAGATCGCGCTTATAGTTGTCCTGGTCCCAATAGGCCGATGAGGGCAGCGTCGGCTCGGTTCGAGTCAGGCCGTTATAGGGCTCGCGCTCGCTGGCATTGGGCTGCATGGCTGGCTTCCCGTGAGGGTGCCAGCCGACACCCGGCCATGAAGTTTGTCAATCGGGACGGGGTGAGGGCAGCTTCGCCGATACGACGCTCCTGCGCTGGCGGTTGTCGGAATTTGGTTTGCCGGGCGCGGCGAATTTCCCTATAGTCGCCGATGTCGTCGGTTCCTTTTTGGAGCCAAGAGGGAATGCGGTGCGGGGAGGAATTCCTGCCCAATGCCGTGGCTGCCCCCGCAACTGTGTGCGGTAGTCCTCTCCATATGCCACTGAAGATTTTTCTTCGGGAAGGTGGGGAAGGGCGCTTATCCGCGAGCCAGGAGACCTGCCGGCGACAGGAAACTGACTTCGATGCCCTCGGGTGGAGGGCGAAAGGACAAGACATGACTACCGCTTCCGTCTCCCTCGGCGCCTCCGTCTCCTCGCAGTCGCGTTTCATGCAGCTCGCGCTCGCGGCGCTGCTCGGCATCTTCGTCGTCGGCTTTGTCGGCTTCTCGCATATCGATGCGGTCCACAATGCTGCCCACGACTATCGCCACTCGATGGCGTTTCCCTGCCACTAACGAGGATCCGACATCATGAATCTGTTTCGCAACGTCGTGTTCGTCGCGGCGATCGCGGGGCTTGTGGCCGGTGTCGTTCTCGCCTGCATGCAGGCCTATGCCACCGTGCCGCTGATCCTCAAGGCCGAAGTCTACGAAAAGGCCGGCGGCGGCCACCACCATGATCACACGGCCGCACCAGCGGCGACCAATGACGCGATGAGCACGGTGGCGCCCGCTGGGAATGCCACGAGCTCTGCCGCGCCCGCGGGCACCGATGCCATGGCACCGGCGGAGGAAGACGAAGGCTGGGCGCCGGCCGACGGTTTCGAGCGTTTCGCCTTTAGCGTGGTTGCCAATATCGTCACCGGCATCGGCTTCGCGCTGGTCCTGGTCGCGGTTTCCGAGTTCTTCGGTGGCGTCGGCAACTGGCGCCAGGGCGTGTTCTGGGGCTTGGCCGGCTTTGCCGTGTTCACACTGGCACCGGGCCTCGGACTGCAGCCGGAACTGCCGGCAATGCCGGCGGCCGATCTTCTGCCGCGCCAGATCTGGTGGACGGCAACGGCGGCCGCGACCGCGATCGGCCTAGGCCTGATCGTGTTTCGCAGATCGTTGCCATTGACCATCCTCGCCGTCTTGCTGATCGTCGCGCCGCATGTCGTCGGCGCGCCGCAGCCCGACAGTTTCGAGACGCCGATCCCGGAAGGCCTGCACCATCAGTTCGTGGTGGCGGTGACGGTGACCAATCTGGTCTTCTGGCTGGTGCTGGGCGCGATCGTGGGCGTGGTGCGCCGGCGCTTCACCGGCACGGCGACCAGCATGCGCGACAGTTTTGCCTGATCGCGGCAGGCTGACCTTCATCATCGGTGGTGCGCGCTCCGGCAAGAGCGCGCACGCCGAAACCCTGGTGACGGCATTGGCCTCGCCATGGGCCTATATCGCCACGGCGCAAGCTTATGACAACGAGATGCGCGAGCGCATCGCGCTGCACCGCTGGCGGCGCGGTGAGGGCTGGTCGACCATCGATGCGCCACTCGACCTCGCCGAAGCGCTGGAGGCGTCGCCGGACGGTCAGCCGGTGCTTGTCGACTGTCTGACGCTGTGGCTGACCAATCACATGCTGGCCGATCACGACGTCGATGCCGCGTGCCGACGGCTGGCGGGCGTGCTGTCTCGGCCGCGCGGACCGTGGTTCGTGGTGACGAACGAGGTCGGGCAGGGCATCGTGCCCGACAACGCGTTGGCGCGCCGGTTTCGCGATGAAGCCGGCCGACTTAACCAGCGGGTCGCGGCAGTGGCCGACACGGTGCTGCTCATGGTGGCGGGGCTCCCGCTCAAGGTGAAGTGAAATGACCGACGACAAGGATGAAGAACGCCATCGCGCCAAGATGGCCAAGCGCAAGGCGGTGCAGGACGCCGAGGTTGCGGGCAAGACGATCGAGAAGGGATTGCTGATCGTCAACACCGGTCCCGGCAAGGGCAAGACCACGGCCGCCTTCGGTCTCGCGCTGCGCATGCTCGGCTACGGCAAGCGCGTCGGCGTCGTTCAGTTCATCAAGGGCAAATGGCACACCGGCGAGAAGGACGCCTTTGCCGCCTTTGGCGACCGCGTCGTCTGGCATGCAATGGGCGAGGGTTTCACCTGGGAGACCCAGGACCTGAAGCGCGACATCGCGGCCGCCGAGGCCGCCTGGGCCAAGGCCCTGGAATTGATCGACGATCCCTCGATCAGCCTTGTCGTGCTCGACGAGCTCAACATCGCGTTACGCTACGATTATCTCGCTCTCGACAAGGTAGTTGCGGCGCTCAAGGGCCGGCGCGAGGGTCTGCATGTCGTCGTCACCGGCCGCAACGCCAAGCCGGGGCTGGTAGAGGCTGCCGATCTGGTCACCGAGATGGGCGTGACCAAGCATCATTTCTCGGCGGGCGTGAAGGCGCAGCAAGGCATCGAGTTCTAAAAAACCAGAACAGCGATCAGCGCGACTAGGCCGAACAAGCCGATCAGCAGGTAGTCCGCGACCCGGTAAAGCTTGAGCGCCCGCCTGATGTCGCCGCTGTCGACATCGCGGCGGCCGCCTTCGCCCATGAAGATGTCGTCGACCATGATACCGCCATAGCTGCGTGGTCCGGCGAGCGCCAGCCCAAGCGCACCGGCCATGCCCGCTTCCGGCCAGCCAGCATTGGGCGAGCGGTGTTTTTTCGCGTCACGCCGCACCGTCTGCCAGGCACCGCGGGGGTCGGCGCCCTCGACCAGGAGGGAAGCGAGCACGATCAGCAGCGCCGTCAGCCGCGATGCCGGCAGGTTGATCCAGTCGTCGAAGCGCGCCGCCGCCCAGCCGAAGGCCTCATGGCGCGGAGTCCGGTGGCCGATCATCGAATCGGCGGTGTTGGCCGCCTTGTAGGCAGCGCCGCCGGCGAGCCCTCCGACCCCGGTCCAGAAGGCGGGGGCGACGATGCCGTCGGAAAAATTTTCCGCTAGGCTCTCGATCGCCGCGCGGCAGACGCCGGCGCGGTCGAGCGTCTCGGGATCACGGCCGACGATCCGCGAAACGGCGGCCCGGCCCATGTCGAGGCCTCCGCTGTCGAGCGCGTCGGCGACGGCTTCGACATGTTCGTAAAGGCTTTTCTGCGACAGGAGCGATGTCGCCAGAAAGACGGCAATGATCCACCCCAGGGGGACAAACCAGAGCAGAACAAGCTGCACGCAAAGGCCTGCTATCGCCGGCACCAGTACGATGAACAGAAGCGCCTGGACACCACGTTGACGACGCAGCGCGTCGGGATCAGTGGCGCGATTGAGCCGCAAGTCAAGAAAGGATATCAGCCTGCCGAACCATGTCACCGGATGGCCGATGGCGCGAAACAGCCAGTCGGGATAACCAAGGGCGAATTCGACAATTAATGACAGGAAAGCGATCAGGACTGACATGAAGCTTCTTGAAGGAGCGGTGGACCATGGTGGAAGTCTTGGCCGGGCAAGGGCGCTTTTCCCCAATGCCGTGCTGCCTTTCGTCGACCTCTCGACCGGTATCAATCCGCACTCCTACCCGCTTTTCGACCTGCCCGCCACCTCGCTGTGGCGATTGCCAGAGGCCGCGCGTGGGCGCGAATTGATAGAGATTGCGGCCAACATCTATGGCGCGCCTTCCCCAGCAAGCGTGGTGGCGGCCCCTGGTACGCAGATCCTGTTGCCGCGCGTCGCCTCGCTGGTGAGGCCCGGCAAGGCAATGGTGCTTGGGCCGACCTATGCCGAACACGCCCGGGCGGCGGCGATTGCCGGGCACGACGTGGTCGAGGCCAGCGATTTCGCGACGTTGGCGGAAGCGGACCTCGCCATCATCGTCAATCCGAACAATCCGGATGGGCGCATCATCGAGCGCGACCGGTTGCTGGTGCTGGCCGCCGGACTTCGCGCCAAGGGCGGGCTGCTGGTCGTGGACGAGGCGTTCATGGATGTGGGCCCACGCGAGCACAGCCTCGCCGGCGATGTCGGCCAGGGCGGCATCGTCGTGCTACGTTCCTTCGGCAAGTTCTTTGGTCTGGCAGGCCTGCGGCTCGGGTTCGCGCTTGCCGACGCGCCGACCGCTGAACGGCTGGACATGCAGTTCGGGCCGTGGGCTGTCGCAGGACCGGCCCTGGAATACGGCGTCCGCGCGCTCGCCGATCTCGACTGGCAGGATGCGATGCGGGCCTCGCTGGCGGAAGCGACGGGGCGGCTCGACGCGCTGTTTAGCCGTTTCGGCGTTCCCGTCGCGGGGGGCACCACGCTGTTCCGCTATCTCAGCCTGCCCGATGCCAGCGGCCTGTTTTCCGGGCTTGGCCAGAGCGGTATCCTGCTGCGGCATTTCTCCGAACGGCCCCATGCCCTGCGCGCCGGCCTGCCGGGGAGCGAGGAGGAATGGCGCAGGCTCGAATCCGCCCTTGCCGATTGGGCGTCGCGGCGCGAGGATCGGTCGAAAGGTTTCAAACAATGATCCATGTCTGCTCGCTGGCGAAGATCGAGGAAGTGGTGGCCAGGACCGGCGCCGACCGCATGCTGTCGCTGCTCGCCGCCGGAACGGACGTAATCCGACCGGCCTCGATCGCTCGGGAAAACCATCTGCACCTGGTCATGCACGACATCGCCGTGGCGCAGGACGGCATGACCATGCCGGGCGAGGAGCATGTCCGTAACCTGCTCGATTTCGCACGCCGCTGGGACCGGGCGAGACCAATGCTGGTGCACTGCTATGCCGGCATCAGCCGTTCGACCGCCTCGGCCTATATCATCGCCGCGGCTTTGGCGCCGAAACGCAACGAGGTGGAACTGGCGCAGACGCTGCGAGCGCTGTCGCCTTCGGCGACCCCCAATCCGCGGCTGATCGCGGTGGCCGACGCGCTGCTCGAGCGCAATGGCCGCATGATCGAGGCGATCGAATCAATTGGGCGCGGCGCCGACGCCTTTGAAGGCACGCCGTTCGCGCTCAAGATCGACGGTTAGCTATTTCAGCCACTCCGCGAGCTTGGCCTTGCGCACATCGCGCACCAGGTTGATGAACCCGTCAGCCTGATATTCCGAGGTCAGCCGGCCTTTCTCGGCTGTCGCGATGCTGGCGTCGCCGACCACGCCGTTCGGGTTGAGATCGCTGGCGATCCAGGCGAAGGCGTGGGTGCCTGTCTGGCGCAACAGCGAGAATTCCTGCTCGGCCTTGGCGACATTGGAAACGAAATTGTCGGCCTTGCCCATCTCGACGAGATCGGGCCGGAAATGCAGCATCAGCGACGTCTCGACATCGCCGCCATGAATGCCATGACGATCCTCGAGTTCGGTGTACATGCCGGCCGGGCGGCCAAAGCGCTGCCAACTGGTCTTCACCGCCAGCATCTTTTCGCGCACGCGCAATTCCCGCGTGACGATGCCCATGATCTCCTCATTGCCGCCATGCGAATTGACGACGATGAGCTTGCGCACGCCGGCGCGCGCGATCGAGACGCCGAGCTCGGTCCAAGCGTCGACCAGCGTCGTTGCCGGCAGGGTCAATGTGCCCGGCGCGTGCAGATGCTCGTTCGACTTGCCCGCCGCCTGGACCGGCAGGATGCGGATATCGAGATCGTCGGGCAAGCGTGAAATCACCGTATCGAGCATGCCGTTCATGATCGAAGTGTCGGTCGAGACGGGCAGATGCGGTCCATGCTGCTCGATCGCCGCCAGCGGCAGCACCGCGATTGTCGCCTCGGGATCGATCGAGGCGTATTCGGTGGTCCGGTAGTCGCCCCACCATACGCGTTTCTTGCCAGCAGTCATGTCACGCCTCTTCAATGAGCAGGTCAGACCTAGCGCGGTGCGGCCGGCCTGTCGATCACCCGGCCGCGATGGCCTCGACCTCGACCTTGAATTCGGGCCGGGCAAAGCCGGAAACGATCATCAGCGTCGAGGCTGGCGCCGGGCTGGAAAACAGCCGGTCGCGGACCTCCATGTAGGGCCGCAGATGGCTGCGGTCGGTGACGTAGGCGTTGATGCGAACGATGTCGCCAAGTCCCAGCCCGGCTTCGCCCAGAACCGCCGCGATGTTCCTGAAGCAGAGTTCGGCCTGCGCGCCGGCGTCTTCCGGTATCTGGTCGTCCGCCGTGATGGCGACCTGGCCCGAGCACAGCACCAGCCGCTTCCCGGCCGGCACCTCGACGCCGTGGCTGTAGCGGGCAAAGGGCGGCTTGATCGACTTAGGGGTGAGGAACTTGAACATGGCGATCTCCTGGATATCGCCAGCCTAAGGCCGGAGGCATTGCACCATCAAGATGGTGGTGCATGTCGCCCGTGCGATTGTGGACAGGCGTTCAAAAAATAGGCACGATGCGCTTCGGTGCAGCACGACCTTTCCGGCTTTCGCAGATGGCTGTGGTGCAGGCGGGCGGGTCCCGGCGCGTGACGCTGGTGGCATGTGTCTTGCTTCTTGAATCTTTGGTGTCAAGCACGGCGCGCAACGCGCCGGTGCAAATAAAGGGCGGTGGTCAATGTACGTGAAACAGAAGATTTCGGCCGCGGTGGTGGCACTGCTTGCGGCCAGCACGCTGGGCGCGGCGGCGAATGAAAAAGTCACTTTCGGCACCAACTGGCTCGCCGAGCCGGAACATGGCGGCTATTACCAGGCCGTGGCCGATGGCACCTACGCCGCCTGCGGTCTCGACGTCACCATCATGCAGGGCGGCCCGCAGGTCAGCGGCCGGCCGATGCTGCTCGCCGGCAAGATAGATTTCTACATGGGCGGCAATTTGCTGTCGGCCTTCGACGCCGTCCAGCAAGGCATTCCGATGCGTGTGGTGGCAGCCGACTTCCAGAAGGACCCGCAGGTCATCATGTCCCACCCTGGCGAGGGGCTCGACAAATGGGAAGACCTGAAGAACGCCGAGCAATACATACTGGGCGACGAAGGTGTGCAGACCTTCTTCCAGTGGATGGTCATAGAGCTCGGTTTCGACGCTTCAAAGCGCGTGCCCTACACCTACAACACCGCGCCTTTCCTCGCCAACAAGAAGTCGATCCAGCAGGGCTACGTCACCTCGGAGCCGTTCGCGGTCAAGAAGGAAGGCGGCTTCGTGCCGAACCAGTTCCTGCTCGCCGACTATGGCTGGGACACCTATTCGACCACGATCGAGGTGATGCAGGAGACGATCGACAAGAAGCCTGAGGTGGTCCAGTGCTTCGTCGATGGCTCGGCCAAGGGCTGGTACAAATACCTCTACGGTGACAACAAGGCCGCTAACGACATGATCAAGAAAGACAATCCTGACATGAGCGACGAGCAGATCGCCTTCTCGATCGAGCAGATGAAGAAGTTCGGCCTGGCCGATTCCGGCGACACCGAGAAGCTCGGCATCGGCGCCATGAAGGAAGAACGTATCAAGAGCTTCTACGACAAGATGGTCAAGGCCAAGGTCACGCCAGAAGGCATCGACATCACGAAAGCCTACACGCTGGCCTTCATCAACAAGGGTGTCGGGCTCGAGCTGAAGAAATAGGCCGGCCCGGCATGATGCGCGAACAGGTGGCGCAAGCGCCAGCCTCGGGCATGGCTCCGAGCTTGCTGGCGCTGCGTGGCGTCGGCAAGGTCTTTTCCAATGGCGTGACGGCGCTTAGCGATGTCGACCTGACGATCCGGGAAGGTGATTTCCTCAGCCTGCTCGGACCGTCGGGCTGCGGCAAGTCGACGGCGCTGCGGCTGATTGCCGGCCTGTCCACGCCGACATCCGGCGTGCTCGACTGGCGCGGCGGCGGTTCGCTCGACCGCGCCAATATCGGCTTCGTCTTCCAGGAGCCGACGCTGCTGCCCTGGGCCAGCGTCTTCGACAATGTCTGGCTGCCGCTCAGGCTGAAAGGCATCTCCCGCGCCAAAGCCGCCCCGGCGATAACGGAGATGCTGGCGCGGGTGCACCTCACCGGCTTCGAGGACGCCGTGCCGCGCGAACTCTCCGGCGGCATGAAGATGCGCGTCTCGATCGCGCGCGCCATGGTGACCAAGCCACGCGTGCTGTTGATGGACGAGCCGTTCGCGGCACTCGACGAGATCACCCGCTTCAAACTCAACAACGACCTGCTGGAACTGTGGCAAGACGAACGCTTCACCGTCGTCTTCGTCACTCACAGTGTGTTCGAAAGCGTGTTTCTCTCCAACCGCGTCGTGGTCATGGCGGCTCGGCCGGGCAGGGTGTTCGACGAACTCGCGATCGAGGCCTCCTATCCGCGCGATGAGGCGTTTCGCACCTCGCCTGACTATGCGGCCCTTTGCCGGCAAGCCTCGGATGTGTTGGTCAATGCCATCAATTCAACAGTGGGCTCGCATCATGACAGCCATTGACGGCACGTTGAAACTCGACCCCGAGGAAGCGCGCCGCGTGCGACAGGAGCGGTTTGAGCGGATCGGCCGCTGGGTTCTGCCGCTGGCGATCATGATCCTGGCGATCTGGCTGTGGGACCGCATCTGCGTGTGGAACGAGATCCCGCAATACATCCTGCCGCGCCCCGGCGTCGTGCTGAGGACGCTCTACAACGATGCCGGCCTGCTGTTTTCCGCACTGCTGGTCACCTTGCGCATCACCTTCCTCAGCCTGCTGCTGGCGGTTGTCGGTGGCGTCGGCCTGGCGGTCTTGTTCGCCCAGTCGAAGTGGGTGGAGATGTCGTTCTTCCCCTTCGCCATCGTGCTGCAGGTTACTCCGATCGTGGCGATCTTTCCGCTGATCAACATCTATGTCGACAATCAGACGACCAAGCTCCTGCTCTGCGCCTGGATCGTCGCCTTCTTCCCGATCCTGTCCAACACCACGCTTGGCCTGAACTCGGTCGACCGCAATTTGCGCGACCTGTTCAAGCTCAACGGCGCGACGCGCTGGCAGCAGTTGCGCTATCTCAGAATGCCGGCCGCTATGCCGTATTTCCTCGGCGGGCTGAAGATCGCTGGCGGCCTGTCGCTGATCGGCGCCGTGGTGGCCGAGTTTGTCGCCGGCGCCACTGGCCAGTCGTCCGGGCTTGCCTCGCGCATCATCGAAGCGGGTTACCGGCTCAACGCGCCAAGGCTGTTCGCGGCGCTGTTCCTGATCTCGCTCACCGGCATCCTGATCTTCCTCGTGCTGTCGCTGATTTCGCATCTCATTTTGCGGCGCTGGCACGAGAGCGCGCTGAAGCAGGAGCGTTAGGCCTTTGATTCCCAACGCAGGTTCATACCGGCTCGCCAACGCCCGGCTTCACGCGTCCCTGACACCAGGGCTCGCCGCGACCTATGACAGCGACGGCTTTGCGCTCGCCGATATCGCTGTCGCAGATGGCAGGATTTCCGCCATCGCAGCGCACGATCGTGCAGCCATATCCAGCGGTGCCGTCGATCTCGCCGGCCGTATCGTGCTGCCCTGCTTCCTCGATTGCCACACGCATATCGACAAAGGGCATATCTGGCCGCGAAAGCCCAATCCTGATGGCACCTTCATGGGCGCGCTCAATGCCGCCGGCGCCGACCGCGTGGCCCGCTGGACCGCCGAGGATGTGGCGCGCCGCATGGATTTCTCGCTGCGCTCGGCCTACGCGCATGGCACCAGGGCGCTTAGAACTCATATCGATAGCGTCGCGCCGCAGGAGGAAATCTCCTGGCCTGTGTTCGAGATGATGCGCGACGCATGGCGTGGCCGCATCGAATTGCAGGGTGCCTGCCTGCTCGGCATCGAGGGCGTGCGCGACACGAAATGGTTCGACGGGCTGGCCAAACGCGTGGCCGCCGCCAAGGGCGTGCTTGGCGTCGTCACCTACATGGTGCCGGACCTGGAAGAGCTGCTCGATCATGTCTTCGCGCAAGCGATCAAGCACGGGCTCGACCTCGATTTTCACGCCGACGAGACCGACGACATCGCCGCAATTTCGCTGAAGAAAATCGCCGAGGCGGCGCTGTGGAACGGCTTCGAGGGCAACATCCTAGTCGGCCATTGCTGCTCGCTGGCGCGTCAGCCCGATCTCGAGGTGCTGGACACGCTGGACAAGGTGGCGAAGGCCGGGCTGGCAATCGTGTCGCTGCCGATGTGTAATCTCTATTTGCAGGACCGTCGCGCTGACCAAACCACACCGCGCTGGCGTGGCGTGACGCTGCTGCATGAGATGAAGGCGAGGGGCGTTCCCGTGGCCGTCGCTTCGGACAACACGCGCGATCCCTTCTATGCCTATGGCGATCTCGACATGCTGGAGGTCTACCGCATGGCAACGCGCACCCTGCATTTCGATCATCCGGTCGGCGACTGGCCGCAGGCGGTCACCGCGACGCCGGCCCAGGTGATGCGGCTCGATGGCTTCGGCACGCTCGCCGCCGGAGGCGATGCCGATTTCGTGCTGTTCAAAGGTAGAAGCTGGACGGAATTGCTGTCGCGCCCCGAATCGGATCGCATCGTCGTGCGTGCGGGGCGAGCGATAGATCGGCAATTGCCCGACTATGCCGAACTCGACGGACTGATGGTGGAATGATGGATGTTTCGGCGCTCAAACGTGATCTCGACGGGATCAAACTCGACGACAATCCAGCCATCGTCCAGCAGAAGAGCCGCGACTTCTACTGGTACAGTCCGATGCTGAAACAACAGCTCGACCATGTCACCGGCGACCTCATCGTGACGCCCAGGAACGAGGCCGAACTGATCCGCGTGCTTGCCGCCTGTCATCGCCATGGCGTGCCGGTGACGCCGCGCGGCAGCGGCACCGGCAATTATGGCCAGGCAATGCCGCTTTCGGGCGGTGTGGTCCTTAATCTCGCCGAGATGAACGAGATCAAGTCGATCGCGCCGGGGCGCGTGGTGACCGGGCCGGGCGCGGTCCTGGCCGACATCGACAAGGCGACGCGCGCGCATTCCGGGCAGGAGCTGCGGCTATCGCCCTCCACCTACAACACCGCCTCGATCGGCGGTTTCATCGCTGGCGGCTCAGGCGGCGTCGGCTCGATCAATTTCGGCGGATTGCGTGATTTCGGCAATGTGCTGCGCCTGCGCGTGGTGACGATGGAGGCCGAGCCGAGGGTGCTCGAACTCACCGGCGAGGACCTGCACAAGGTGACCCATGCGTATGGCACCAATGGCATCATCTCCGAGGTCGAGATGCCGCTGACGGCGGCCTATGACTGGATCGACGTCATCGTCGGCTTCGACCAATTCATGGATGCGGCGCACTATGGCAATGCGCTGGCCTGCCAGGACGGCATCCTGACCAAGCTGATCACGCCGATATCAGCACCCGTGCCTCAGCTTTATTTCAAGCGGCACCAGAAATTCTTCAGGGAAGGTCAAAGCATCTGCGTCGTCATGGTGGCGCAACATGGGCTAGATGCTTTTCTGGCCTTTACGCGCCGCGCCGGGGGTGAGGTGATCTACAACGCCACCACGGCGACGCCGGAGGAGAAAAAGGGCCTGCCGCCAACCTATGAACTGGCCTGGAACCACACGACGCTCCGGGCGCTGCGCGTCGACCCCGCCATCACCTACCTGCAGTCGCTCTATCCCTTTCCCAACCAGCTGGCGCTGGTCGAGAAAATGGATGGGATGTTTCCCGGCGAAGTGTTCTCGCATCTCGAATTCGTGCGGCTGGATGGCAACATCACCTGCTTCGGCCTGCCGCTGGTCAAGTTCACCACCGAGGCGCGGCTTAACGAGATCATCCGCCTGCATGAGGAAAATGGCTGCCCGATCTTCAACCCGCACCGCTATACGCTGGAAGAGGGCGGCATGAAGCAGACCGACGCGGTGCAACTCGCCTTCAAGCGCGAGACCGACCCGCAAGGCCTGCTAAACCCCGGCAAGATGATCGCCTGGGAAAACCCGGACTATGACTACCGTTCGGGCCGGACGTTCCTGTTCAAGGGACTGCAAAAGGCAGGGTAATGAACATCCTCGTCCTCTATGCCCATCCGGTCGAGACCAGCTTCAATGCCGGCCTGCACCGGATGATCGTCGAGCGGCTCACGATGGCTGGCCATTCGGTCGATGACTGCGATCTCTACGCCGAGGATTTCGAACCGCGGCTCACCCGCCAGGAACGGCTGGACTATCACAATCCGCGCGGCTCCGCCGACCCTGCGGCACCCTATGTCGAGCGCATGTTGCGGGCCGATGCGCTGGTGCTTTCCTATCCGGTCTGGAATTACGGCTTTCCCGCAATCCTGAAAGGGTTCTTTGATCGCGTCTTCCTGCCGGACGTGTCATTCAAGCTGGTCGACGGCAAGGTGCAGCCGTCGCTGCACAACATAAGAAAGGTCGCGGCGGTCACCACCTATGGCGGCAGCCGGTTCCGCGCCTTTCTGATGGGCGATCCGCCGCGAAAACTGATCAAACGCATGCTGCGCGCCACGGTCAAGCCGGGCGCACCGGTGACCTACCTCGCGCATTATTCAATGAACCTGTCGACCGATGAAACCCGGAAGTCCTTCACGGCGAAGGTCGCGGCCAGCATGGATGCATTCTGATGCGTGCGCTTGTCGTCTATTGCCATCCGGTGCCGGAGAGCTTCTGCGCTGCCATTCGCGACACCGCCGTGGATGTGCTGACGCGGCGAGGCTGGGACGTGCGGCTGCTCGATCTCTATGCCGAAAAGTTCGATCCGGTGATGAGTTGCGAGGAGCGGCGTACCTACAATAGTCAGGCGCCGCAGGATCCGGCGCTGAAACCGCATTTCGAACTGCTCAACTGGGCCGAAGCGATCCTGTTCGTCTACCCGACCTGGTGGTACGGGCTGCCGGCGATGCTGAAGGGCTGGCTCGACCGGGTGTGGGCGACCGACGTCGCCTTCAAGCTGCCGGCGGGCAAGGGAGGGATCAAGTCGCTGATGACGCATGTCACCAAGGTCGGCGTCATCACCACTTGCGGTGCACCGACCTGGTGGAGCGTCGTCGTCGGCCAGCCCGGGCGAAAGACCTTGTTGCGCGGCATGCGGGCCCTGTGCGCCAGGCGCTGCAAGACGTTCTTCCTGGCGCATTACTTGATGGACGCCTCGACGCCGCGGACGCGAGCGGCGTTTCTGGTCAAGGTGCGGGCGAAGCTGGAGCGGTTTTGAGCAATTAGCGCCCTTGTCCGTTTACGGGGAGAAGATGCGGGCAGGCAGATGAGGGGCAGCGTCAGCGTTTGCCTCAGTTCGAGACGTTCGCGCCGCCCCTCATCCGGCCCTTCGGGCCACCTTCTGCCCGTGAACGGGGAGAAGGAAGAGGCGCCGCGCTACATCTTCGTCCGTTCCGACCTCGGATCGTACATCGGTTTCACCGATGCCTCAGCCGCAAACCGTTCGCCGGCGATCTCGATTTCATAAGTCGAGGCGAGCACATCCGCCTCGCTCTGCCCTTGGCACGGCACATAGCCCAGCCCGATCGCTCCGCCGAGATGGTGGCCGTAATTGCCCGAAGTGATCGGACCGATGATCTTGCCATCGCGCAGGATCGCCTCGTTGTGGAAGAGCAGGGGCTGCGGGTCCTTGAGGCGGAACTGGACCAGGCGGCGGTTCAATCCGGCCTCCTTCTTCTTCAGCACGGCATCTCGGCCGATGAAATCGCCCTTGGCCGTCTTCACCGCGAAGCCGAGGCCCGCCTCCAGCACATTGTCCTCGTCGGTGATGTCGTGGCCGAAATGGCGGAAAGCCTTTTCGATGCGGCAGGAATCCAGCGTGTGCAGTCCGCAGAGTTTGAGGCCGACATCGGCGCCGGCCTCGTCGATCGCCTCGAAGACGCGGGCGGCCTGTTCGGTCGAGATGTAAAGCTCCCAGCCGAGTTCGCCGACATAGGTGACGCGATGCGCCCGGGCGAGGCCCATGCCGATTTCGATCTCCTGGAACGTGCCGAAGGGATTGTTCTCGTTGGAGAAGTCGTTGGGGCTGACCTTCTGGATCAGTTTTCGCGCATCCGGGCCCATCACGCAGAGCACGCTTTCAGCGGCGGTTACGTCCGTGATGACGACGAACTGGTCGCCGACGTGCCGGCGCAGCCAAGCGAGGTCGCGCTGCAGCGTGGCGCCCGGCACGACGAGGAAATAAGCCGTATCCGAAAGCCGCGACACGGTGAGGTCGCTCTCGATGCCGCCGCGCTGGTTGAGCATCTGCGTGTAGACGATCTTGCCCGGCGCGACATCCATGTCGTTGGCGCAGAGCCTTTGCAGGAAGGTACAGGCGTCGCGCCCCTCGACGCGGATCTTGCCGAACGACGTCATGTCGAACAGACCGACCTTGTTGCGGACCGCCAGATGCTCCTCGCGCTGGTTGTCGAACCAGTTCTGCCGCTTCCAGGAATAGCGATATTCGCGCTCCTGGCCTTCGCGGGCGAACCAGTTGGCACGCTCCCAGCCGGCGACTTCGCCGAACACTGCGCCGCGCGCCTTCAGATGCTCGTGCAGGGGCGAGCGGCGGACGCCACGCGAGGTTGCCATCTGGCGATAGGGGAAATGGTCGGCATAAAGCAGGCCGAGCGTTTCGGAGACGCGTTCCTTGAGATAGCGGCGGTTCTTCTGGAACGGCTGAGTGCGGCGGATGTCGACTTCCCACAGGTCGAACGGGGCTTCGCCATCGTTGATCCACTGCGCCAGCGCCATGCCGGCGCCGCCCGACGAGACGATGCCGATCGAATTGTAACCGGTCGCCATCCAATAGCCGCGCAACTCCGGCGCTTCGCCGAGATAGTAGCGATCGTCAGGGGTGAAACTTTCAGGGCCGTTGAAGAAAGTGTGGATGCCGGCCGTCGCCAGCATCGGCATGCGGCTAACGCCCATTTCGAGGATCGGTTCGAAATGGTCCATGTCCTCCGGCAACTGGTCGAAGCAGAAATCCTCGCGGATGCCGCCCATGCCCCATGGCTTGGCTACTGGCTCGAAAGCGCCGAGCATCATCTTGCCGGCGTCTTCCTTGTAGTAGGCGCACTCGTCCGGCACGCGCAGCACAGGCAGGCGGCCAAGGCCGGGGATCGGCTCGGTGACCAAATAAAAGTGCTCGCAGGCGTGCAGCGGGATGTTCACGCCGTTCTGGGCGCCGAGGTCGCGCGCCCACATGCCGGCGCAGTTGATGACGATGTCGGTCTCGATCGTGCCCTGGCCTTCGCCTTGCGCCCAGGACACGCCGGAGACGCGGCCGTTTTTAGTATGGACCTTGGTGACCTTCACATTCTCGGCGATGGTGGCGCCGCGTTGGCGGGCACCCTTGGCCAGCGCCATGGCGATGTTGGCCGGGTCGCACTGGCCGTCGAGCGGCAGATGCACGGCGCCGACCACGTCCGAGACGTTGAGATGCGGGTACATCTCCTTGACTTCACTGGGAGAAATCTCGCGCACATCGACGTCGAAGGCGCGAGCGAGCGATGCCTGCCGGTAGATCTCGTGCTTGCGCTCTTCCGTCAGCGCCACGGTGATCGAGCCGACCTGGCGCATGCCGGTGCCGACCTCGGTCTCGGCTTCCAGCTTGACGTAGAGATCGGCCGAATATTTCGCCAGCCGGGTCATGTTCTGCGAGCCGCGCAACTGTCCGATCAGCCCTGCGGCGTGCCATGTCGTGCCCGAGGTCAGCTGCTTGCGCTCCAGAAGCACGATGTCGGTCCAGCCAAGCTTGGCCAGGTGGTAGGCCACCGAGCAGCCGGAGACGCCGCCGCCGATGATGACGGCCCTTGCCTTGGTGGGAATGGCTTTCGTGGGAAGGCTCCTGGCGGTCATGCGGCCTCACGACGGTAGCTGGAAACGAAACGGCGCAGCCGGGCGGCTGCTTCCCTGAGCACGGGTTCGGGCTGGCACAGGCTGACTCTGATATGGCCGGCGGCGGCTTCGCCGAAGCTCGAGCCCGGCATGACGCCAACCTTCTCCTTGTCGAGGAAGGCGAAGGCGAACTTCTCGTCGTCGGGTTCGACATCAGATATGTCGAGCATGACATACATGCCGCCTTCGGAACCGCGCACGGTGACATCGTTCATGCCGCGTACCGCATCGAGCAGGACGGTGCGGCGTGCCGCGTAGCGTTCGGCGATGTCCTTGACGCCATAGTGCTGCTCCAGCGCCTCGGTGCAAGCGATCGAGATGAAGGCCGGCAGGCCATAGGTCGTCACCAGGTTGAGATTGATCAGCAGCGTGATCATTTTTTCCGGACCGGTCAGCCAGCCCATGCGCCAGCCGGTCATGCCGTGGCTCTTGGACATCGAATTGATCACCAGCGTGCGCTCGGCCATACCGGGCAGCGAGCGCGGCGAGACATGCTCGCCGCCGCCCAGCGTCCAATAGACCTCATCGGACAGCAGCCAGAGATCGTGCTCGCGGCAGATTTCGGCCAGCTGTTCCAGCGGCTCGCGCGAATAGACGGCACCGGTCGGGTTGTTCGGTGTGTTGATCAGTATGGCGCGCGTGTTGGGCTTGATTGCCGCACGGATCATGTCCGCGCGCGGTTGGAACCCATCCTCGGCCGGTGTTTCGACGACGGTGAAACTGGCACCGGCGGCACTGAAGGTGTTGGGATAGGTAGCATAGTAGGGGGCAACCACGATGGCGTGGTCGCCCGGGTCGAGAACGGCCTGCACGGCCGCGTAAAGTGCTGCTTGGCCGCCGGGCGTGGCGATGACTTCTTCCGGCGTCGTCTCGACACGGGTGCAGGCGCTGGAGGCCGCCGCCATCGCCTTGCGCAGGCGCGGCAGACCGGGCAGCGGCGTGTAGTGATGGTTGCTGCCGCGAACCGCCGCAACGCAGGCTTCGATCGTCTCCGACGGCGTGTCGAAATCGTGGTCGCCGACCGACAGCATGATAATGTCCTCGCCGGCTTCCTTGCGAGCCCAGGCGGCGAAATGAACTTCCCAGCCGTCCTTGCCCGATGGCACGATGCCGGTGATGCGCGATGATGGTTTAGGCATGTGAGACTCCCGAGATCGCGTAGCCGCCCTGTTGCAGCCGGTCGCGCAAGGCGGCGATATGGGCAGGACCGACCTCGCAGCAACCGCCGACGATGTCCGCACCCGCTTTCACCCAGCCGACAGCCTGGTCGGCGTAGGCATCCGGACCGAGGTCGTGGCGGGCATGCAGTACATCCACCGTGCCGCCATGCTTGAGCGCTTCGGTGGAAGTGAAGCCATTGGCATAGGCACCGACCGGGCCGCCGAGCTCGATCAGTTCAGGCAAGGCCGCCGCGATCGCTTCGGGGCGGCAGCAGTTGAGCAGCCGCGCCGCCACCGGCAGATTCCCGAGCGCATTGGCCGCCGACGCAATCGTCTCGCCGCTGCGCAAGCGCGGCGTGCCGTGATCGGCCAGCGTCCATGACACCCAGGCAGGCTTGCCGCTTTCCGATGCGGCGGTGACCGCCGCGCGCGCTTCCTCCGACGACGCCATGGTCTCGCAAAGGAACAGGTCGACACCGTCCGCCTGCTCGGCGACGATGCGGCGGTAGATGTCGAGCGTATCCTGGTAGGAGATCGTCAGCGCCGGTGCGTAGCTGCCGAAGAGCGGCGACAGGCAGCCGGCGATCGCCGCATCGCCGGCCTCGTCGCGCGCTTGCCTGGCGAGCTCGATGCCAAGCTTCTGCAATGGCTTGAACAGGTCTTCCGCGCCTTCGCGCGCCAGGCGTTCGGGGGTCGCAGAATAGGTGTTGATGGTGATGACGCGGGCGCCGGCACGGATGAATTCGGCATGCAGGCCTCGCACAAGGTCCGGTTCGTCGATCAGCACCCTGGCCGACCACAGCGGCGTCGGCTCGGACCGGCTGCGCCGCACCAACTCCTGGCCCATGCCGCCATCAGTGAGGATAACGTTCTTCATGCGCGCAGTCTTTCGTTCCTGGGATCCCACAAGGGCTCGTCCTGTTGCACGATCGCCTTGAAGCGATCGCCGAAGATCTCGACCTCAACTGATGTGCCGGGTTCGGTCAGGTCGGCGCGCAGCATGCCGAGCGCGATCGCCTTGTCGATGCGATGGCCCCAGCCCGCCGATGTCGTCTCGCCGACGATCTGGCCGTCATGCCAGAGCGTCGACATGTAAGGTGCGTCGCAGTCGCCGGGATCTTCGACGACCAGCGTGACGAAGCGTTTCTTCACGCCTTGCTGTTTTTCGTTCTGGAGGGCCACCTTGCCACGGAAATCGGGCTTTTCCCATTTGACAAAGCGCTCTAGCCCGCCCTGCAGGATCGAATAGTCGGTAGACAGATCACCCTTCCAGGTCCGGTAGCCTTTTTCGAGCCGCAGCGAATCCAGCGCGTACATGCCAAATGGCTTCAGCCCATGATTCTGCCCGGCAGCGCAGATCGCATCGAAGATCGCGGCAGTGTCGTCGACCCTGGTGTGGATTTCCCAGCCTAGCTCGCCGGCGAAGGAGACGCGGACCAGCTTGGCCCATCGCCCGGCAATCCTGGTCTCCTGATGCGTCAGCCAAGGCAAGATCAGGTCGGCGTCACAGACGTCGGCAAGGATTTTTCGCGAGTTGGGACCGGCCAGGATCTGCGTGGAGAATTCTTCCGTCCGGTCGATCAGCTTGAACGCCGCATCCCCGGGCATGTGCGATTTCAGCCATTCGAAGTCATGCCACTGTGCCACCGCCGCGGTGATCAGCGTCATGGACTCCTCGCCATGACGCACCACCGACATTTCGGTGACGATGCGGCCCTTGTCATCGGAGAAATAGACAAGGCCGATGCGGCCGGGTTTCGGCACCAGGCCGGTCACCTGCCGGCTCAGCCATTCGGCGGCACCAGGGCCCTCGAGATTGAAGCGCGAGAAGCCGGGCAGGTCGAGGATGCCGGCGGTGTCGCGGACAGCCAGGCACTCTTCGCGCACGCGCTGCTGCCAGGGACCGTCGCGACGGAAGGTCAGCGTGGCTTCCTCGGAGACGTCGTCGCCGTCCTGCGCGTACCAGGTGGCGCGTTCCCAGCCATTATAGGCGTCGAAACGGGCACCCAGCGCCTTGATCCGATCGTGGATCGGCGACAGTTTCCTGTCACGTCCTTCCGGCCAGGCATGGCGCGGGAACTGGATGGCGTATTCGTTGCCGTAGATCTCCATGCCCTTGGCCACGCAATAGTCCGGCGCGGAAGCAAAGGAGGTGAAGCGGCGCGGATCGCACGACCACATGTCCCATTCGGTCTGGCCTTGCGTCACCCATTCGGCCAGCACCTTGCCGGCACCGCCGCCCTGGGCGATGCCGAAGGTGAAGACGCAAGCCTCGAAGGCGTTGGGAACGCCGGGCATCGGCCCGATCAGCGGATTGCCGTCCGGCGCATAAGGGATCGGACCGTTGATGACCTTCGACAGGCCGGCGGTGCCGAGGATCGGCACACGGGCGACGGCGTCGGCCAGGTAATGTTCCAGCCGGTCGAGGTCGTCGGGGAAGAGCTGGAAGGAAAAATCGTCCGGCATGGGATCGTTGTGGGTGGCCCAGTGCGCGCGGCAATTGCGCTCATAGGGGCCGAGATTCATGCCAGCCTTTTCCTGGCGCAGATAATAGGAGGTATCCACGTCGCGCAGCAGCGGCAGCTTCTTGCCCTGCTCCTTCGACCAGGCGGCGAGTTCGGGGATTTCCTCGAACAAAATGTACTGGTGGCTCATCACCATCATCGGCACTTCGCGGCCGAACATCCTGCCGACTTCGGCGGCACGGTAGCCGGCAGCATTGACGACCATCTCGCAGCGGATCTCGCCTTGCGGCGTCTCGACCACCCACTCGTCCTTTTCGCGGCGCACACCTGTCACGGAGCAGAACCGGATGATTTTCGCACCCATGTCGCGCGCGCCCTTGGCCAGCGCCTGCGTCAGCTGTGCCGGGTCGATGTCGCCGTCGCTCGGATCGTACAGCGCGCCCTTCAACTCATGTGTTTCGAGGAAGGGGTAGCGGCGCTTGATTTCGTCGAGCCCGATCACGTCCATGTCCATGCCTTGGTAACGGCCCATGCCCTTGGCGCGCTGGAATTCCTGGATGCGCTCCTTCGTGTGGGCGAGCCTGAGCGAGCCGGTGACATGGTAATTCATGGGATAGTCGACGGCGTCGGCGAGGCCGCGATAGAGCTCGGTCGAATAGCGCTGCATGTTCATCAGCGACCAGGAGGAGGAGAAGGTAGGCACATTGCCGGCCGCATGCCAGGTCGAGCCGGAGGTCAGCTCATTCTTTTCCAGGAGCACGCAGTCCGTCCAGCCGGCTTTAGCCAGATGATAGAGCGACGAGGTGCCCACAACGCCGCCTCCGATGATCACCACGCGCGCCGTGCTCGGCAAACCCGCCATCTTCTTCTCCCAATCTCAAGCGCGCTGCGCCGTTATTTTTGTTTGATGCCTGTCGTTATCCCAAACCGCTGCTCAGTTTGGGCGATATGCGCTCAATAGACCGGCGGCGAAACCACCCAGATGACAACCGCCGGTTCGCTGCCCGGATTGCGCCAGCGGTAAGGCTTGCCTTCGAAGCGGAAGGAGTCGCCCTCGCCAAGCCGGTGCCAGACGCCCGCAATCTCGATGTCGAACTGCCCCGACGCGATGTATCCGGCCTCCTCGGTCGGCCGGCGGGCCTCGTTCTTCAACTCCGCGCCCGGCGCGAAGACAGACCGCACCATCTCGAAGGTACCACCGAGGTCCGGTGACAGAAGCTCCTCCACGAGGCCGGATTCGCTGGTGCCAAGCGTGCGGCGCTTGCCGGCGCGTACCACGACGCCGCGCTCGCTTTCCACGGGCACGTCATGGCTGAAGAAGAGGCTGATCGGCACGCCGAACAACTCCGCGAAGGCCCTGAGATCGCTGAGCGACGGCGTCGACAGCCCGCGTTCGACCTGGCTGACCCAGCCGACCGAACGGCCGAGCTTCAGCGCGATCTCGGCCAGCGTAAGCCCGCGCACCCGGCGCAACGCCCTGATGTCGCCGGCCAGCACTCGCTCGTCAGGTCCCTGCAATGTTCGTGCGGTAGGGGAGGCCAAATCGCTCACTTCATGAAAATTTTCAGGCGAATTTCATGAGAAATGAAGCTCATGAAAAAATCAAGTAGATTTTCACCAATGCTCAAGATTTGCTTGCAGGATTTTGACGGTTCATGCAAAGCCTCCGCCGCGAGCGGCGAGTGGGGACGTCCGATCGCGAATGGCTAAGGGACGGCCCATGCTGGAAAAGAAGGCTCGAATCGCGGTTGACGCCGAAATCGTCGACGATGCGATCATGTCGCGCCGTTCGGTGCGCGCATTTCTGCCCGACATGATCGACGACGAGACGATCCGTGACATACTGACTGTTGCGGCGCGCGCTCCTTCCGGCACCAACATGCAGCCTTGGCGGGTCTACGTTACCAAGGGCGGGACCAAGCAGCGGATCACGGATGCCATCATGAATTCCGGCATCCGTGCCGAAAAAGCCGACTGGGACGAATATCGCTATTATCCGACCCAGTTCTTCGAGCCTTACCTCACCCGCCGCCGTGCCAACGGGTTCGGCCTCTATGGCGCGCTCGGCATAGGACGTAGGGAAGTCGACAAGATGCGTGCCCAGCACGACCGCAACTTCGTCTTCTTCGACGCGCCGGTCGGCATGATCTTCACCATCGACCGCCGGCTCAACCAGGGTTCGTGGATCGACTACGGCATGTTCCTGCAAAACATCATGGTCGCGGCGCGGGGCAGGGGTCTGCATACCTGTCCGCAAGCGGCCTTCGCGCCCTATCACCGCCAGATCCGGCCGGTGCTCGGCATTCCCGACGAGGAGATCGTCGTCTGCGGCATGGCGCTCGGGTATGAAGACACATCCAAGCCTGAGAACGCCTTCCGCACCGAACGTGAGCCGCTCGAGGAATGGGTGAGGTTCAGCGAATAGGCTGCGTCCGCCGCAAGCCCGCTATTCCGTATTCATGTGCGCGCCGTGGCCACTCACATGGGCGCCGTCCTGCGGCGTCAGCTTGAGATAGGCTGATAGCGCGCAGAGCGTGATGACGCCTTCGATCACGAACAGGATCCGGAAGTCGCTGGCGACGGCAGGCCCGCCGCCGGCGAGAAACGACAGCATCGCAGCCGCCAGGCCGACGCTGATGGCGACCGCCAGTTGCCACAGGATATAGTAGAGCGCGCTGAAACGGGCGAGCTGTTCCGGCGCGATGTCGGAATAGGCGAGGTTGCCGGTTGAGGCCCATTGCACCGAGCGGAAGACGCCGAAGACGAAGATGTAGGTGAGCGTGATCCAGACCGGGGTTGTTGCCTGCACCAAGGCGAAGCCCGTGACCATGGCGGCAACCACGGGCGTGTTGAAGACCAGCACGCGGCGAAAACCGAAACGGTTGAGGAGGCGTGGCATGAAGACACGCATACCCACCGAACCGACCGCCGCCACGAAGGTCAGCGATCCCGCCTGCACCGCGCTCATGCCGAAGCCGAGCTGGAACATCAGCGGCAGCAGGAAGACGACGGAGCTGAGGCCGATCGTGTCCAGGCCGCCGCCGGTAAGAAACGAGATGCGGAAGGTGCGGATGCGCAGGAGCTTGAGATCGAGCAGCGGATTGCGCACGCGCAGGCAGTAGAAGGAGGCTGCCGTCAGGATGATGAGCGCCAGCGCAAGCTCGGCCGCGATCATGCCGCCGGCGGCGTCTTTCGACGCCAGCGAGTCCATGCCGAAGACCAGCAGCAGCATGCCGCTGCCGACCAGCGCAAAGCCTTGAAAATCGAACCGCGTGCGCACCGGCTTGGTCATCGTCGGGAACAGCGAGGCGGCAAGGATCGCGGCCGCGAGCGCGAACGGCACGTTGATGAAGAAGATCCAGCGCCAGGAGATGTAGGTAGTCAGCGCGCCGCCGACGAGCGGACCGACCAGCGGTCCGGACTGGCCGGCCAGCGATATGTACATGTTGATCTTCAAGGTCCGGCTGCGCGGGAAGGTCGACAGGATTACGACCTGGCCAAGCGTTCCCATCAGCGCGCCGCCGAAGCCCTGCAGCGCGCGGGCGCCGACCAGCATCCAGAGGTCGTTCGAGAGCCCGCACATGGCCGAAGCAGCGGCAAACACCAGCAAGGCAAAGCAATAGACGTTGCGCAGCCCGAAACGGTCGGCCGCCCAGCCGCCGAGCGGCATCGAGATGATCAGGCTGGCGACGTAGACGGTGATCAGCAGGCCGAGCTGGCTAGGCGGACGGCCAAGGCTTTGGCCGATGCCCGGCAGCGCCGTCACCACGACGTTCTGGTCGAGGCTGGTCATGAACACGCCGCAGGCGACTGTCAGTGGCAACAGGAGCAAGGCTCTGGCCGGCACATCGGCGCGATCGGTAGCGCCGGCGGATAGTTCAGCGGTCATGGGGATGTTCGAACCAAATATGCCGACTCTGAGAGGGGATTTTCATACCCCTTTGGACCGGTTGGGCGGCCACCTTTTCTATCATGGGCGCGCTCGGCAGGATTCTCTAGCGGCAGAACCAGCCGGCATTGAGGCCAGAGGCCGCGGCTCTAAGGCCGCATGCCTACTGCACCTCGTAGCCGACTTCCTCGCTTGCGTGGCACAGCGCCTTCCAGAACGAGCGGGCGAAGGAGCGAAAGACATAGATGTCGAACTGGTCGGTGCCGGTGCGCTGGATCTGGGCGAAGACATCGTGATGCATTGTCGAGCGGCCGGCGCCGACCGGAAAGGCAGGCAGGGCGAAGTCGATGGCGAAGAATTTCGACAGCACCCATTCGGCTTTCGGCCCGGCAATGCGGATCGCGGTGCGGCCATGCGACAGGTCCGTCACCGTGCCGATGGCCGGCGTCACCGCCTTGGTCAATGCTACGGCCAGTCCTTCGGCTTCATCGGTCACCGTGAATTTTCCCGGCGCGGAACCGAATACCGCTTTCACGCCGTCGCTCGAGCCGCCGCCGGCGCCATCGGGCAGAGCAAGCCCGGTCACGGTGCGGATGGCCTCCATCAGTTTCTTTTCCTCGCCGGGCCATGCCGCGAGTTGCACGATCGAGCCCGGCCTGGTTTCGGTGAGCAGGATCTCGACGCCACGTTCGAAATTGCCGTGCGAGCCGACATGGAACTCCGGCTCGAGGGGCGATTGACGCTCAGCCATGCATGCGGGTACCTTCCGGATCGTAGAAGTGGTTGGACACGATCTCCACGGGTCCGAAGCGGTTGCGCAAGGGATCGGAGACATGCGCACGCGTGCCGTGCCTGGCCTTGCCGCCCTTGACCAGCGCCAGCGCGATATGCTTGCCGAGCGCCGGCGAATAGCAGCAAGCGGTGATGTGCCCGATCGAGCCGTGCGGATTGGCTTCGTCGACGTCCTCGACAATGTGCGCGCCGCCATTGAGCGGCCGGTTGTCGAGCGCGATCAGGCCGACCAGATCCAGCCGCTCGGACGCGACGAGACCTTCCCGATCCATCATCGCGGAGCCGATGAACGGCTTTTTCTTCGACAGCATCCAGTCGAGATGCAGGTCGCGCGCGGTGGTGCGGCCATCGATCTCGGCGCCGGTGACATGGCCTTTCTCGATGCGCATCGTGCCCAGCGCCTCGAGGCCGTAGGTGACCAGCCCGAACGGCTTGCCGGCCTCGACCAGCGCTTCCCAGACATGGGTGCCATGGCCGGCGCCGGAATAGACCTCGAAGGCCATTTCGCCGGAGAAGGAAAGCCGGCAAATCATCACCGGAACGCCTGCGATCTCGCCGTGCACGATGCCCATGAAGGGCAAGGTGGCGTTGTCCACGGCAGTGCCGGTGACGCAGGCTGCCAAAATCTGCCGCGCTTTCGGGCCGCCGATCGCGGCTCCCGCCCATTGGTCGGTCACCGAGGTGACGTGGACCTTGAGTTCCGGCCAGATCACGTCGAGGAAATATTCCAGATGCTGCATCACCTTGCCGGCATTGGCCGTGGTGGTGGTCATCAGGAAATCCTGTTCGCCCAGCCGCCAGGTGGTGCCGTCGTCGAAGGCAAAGCCGTCCTCGCGCAGCATCAGCCCATAGCGCGCCTTGCCGACGGCGAGCGTCGAGAACATGTTGGTGTAGACACGGTCGAGGAACGCGGCGGCGTCGGGACCCTGCACGGCGATCTTGCCCAGCGTCGAGACATCGACGATGCCCGCGCTTTCGCGCGTCGCCTTGGCTTCGCGCACATAGGCCTGTTCGACAGTTTCGCCCGAAAGCCCGTAGATCATCGGGCGATACCAGAGGCCGGCGGAGTACATGGTCGCGCCATTGTCGACATGCCAATCATGCATCGGCGTCAGCCGCTCGGGCTTGAGGTCGCCGAAGCGCTCAGCTACCAGCGAGCCGATCGAAACCGGCGCGAAGGGTGGCCGGAAACGGGTGGTGCCGACTTCTGGGATGGGTTTGCCGAGTGCTTCCGCCATGATGGCAAGGCCGGGGACGTTGGAGCTCTTGCCCTGGTCGGTGGCCATGCCGAGTGTGGTGTAGCGCTTCAGGTGCTCGACAGAGACGAAGCCTTCGCGATGCGCCAGGCGGACATCCTCCGCCGTGACGTCGTGCTGAAAGTCGACAAAGCTCTTGCCGCTGCCCTTGATTTCGAACACCGGCGCGGGATTTGGATCTCCGGGAGGTGCCTCGACAGTGGGCAGCGCCGCCGGCGTTGGGGTCCCGCCACTCGCGGCAAGGCCCGCGGCGCGCCCTTCGGCCATCGCCTCTACCGTCGAAAAGCTGCCGGTGAAGGCGCCGGCGCCGATCCAGCTTTGCGTCGGCTTGGGCGGCAGGAAGGCCTGCCGGGCCGCGTTCCATTCAGCCTTGGCGCCGGCCTGGCTGGCCAGATGGATGGTCGGCGACCAGCCGCCGGACATCAGCACGCAATCGGCGTGGATGCTGCGCGCATCGCCGCTCAGCGCACCCGCGACCATGTCGAAGCGCTGAACCTTGAGGCCGGACAAGGCCTTGCCGCCTTCCGTGCCGACCACCGCATGGCCGGAAAGCAGTTCCGCCTCGGCTTCGCCGGCCAGGGCGCCCATCTCGGCGGATGGTTGCGCGCGCACGTCGACGATGGCAACGATCGCCGCTCCTGCCTGCTTCAGCGCCAGCGCCGAACGGTAGGCGCTGTCATTGTTGGTAAACAGCACGATCCGCTGCCCCGGCAGCACGCCGAATTCGTTGGCGTAGCGCGCCGCCGCATGCGCCAGCATCACGCCGGGCCGGTCATTGCCCGGAAACACCAGCGGCCTTTCGAAGGCGCCGGTGGCCAGCACCACGGATCCGGCGCGGATCGCCCAGTATCGATGGCGCGGCTCACCCTTGGCGGGCTGCGCCTTGTGGTCGCTGACCCGCTCGAGCGCGGCAAGCGTATTGTTGTCGTAGTAGCCCCAGACGGTGGTGCGCGGCAGAAGCCGGACATTGTCTCGCGCTTCAAGCTGGGCCACGGTACGCCGCACCCAATCAGCGGCGGGGGCGCCATCGATGGTTTCGCCGGACCAGTTGGCCGATCCGCCGAAGCGCGGCTCGAGATCGGTCAGGATCACACGGGCGCCCTGATCGGCGGCTGCCTTGGCGGCCATTAGCCCGGCCGGGCCGGAGCCGACCACAAGCACATCGCAAAAGGCGTTCATGCGCTCGTAGCGGGCCGGGTCCTTCGCCGATCCGGCGCTGCCGAGGCCGGCGGCGCGGCGGATGAACTGTTCGCAGAACATCCAGAAGCGCGTGCCTTTCAACGGGCCGACAACCGGTCCCATGAAGGTCTTATAGTAGAACCCGGCCGACAGCAGTTTGCCGCCGAGCTGGTTGACGGCATGGATGTCGAAGGCAAGCGAGGGGAAACGGTTCTGGCTGACGGCGACCAGCCCGTCATGGATCTCGACCATTGTCGCCGGAATGTTGGGTTCGCGCACCTCGCCCTTCAGCACCGTCACCAGCGCGTTGGGCTCCTCGACGCCCGCGCTCAGCAGGCCGCGCGGCCGATGGTATTTGAAAGAACGTCCTAACAGGGTGACGCCATTGGCCAGCAGCGCGGACGCCAGCGTGTCGCCGCCATGCCCGGTATAGGCAACGCCGTCGAAGGTGAAGCGGATCGTCTTCAGCCGGTCTATGCGGCCGCCGGTGTCGGTGCGGCGCGGGCTCATGGCTTGTCCTCCGCCTTGCGGCGAGCGGCCGAGCTGTGATCGCCACGCGCGAAGGCGACACTGGAAATCTCGTGCGTCAGCGTGTTGCGCACGACCCTCAGGTGAGCCCGGCAGCCACCGGAATGTTGCCAGATTTCATTGTGGTCGCCGGCCGGGTTCAGCCGGTCGTAGACATAGGCATTCCAGGCCTCGAAATTCTGCGAAGCGGGGTCGGGACGTTCGCGGTTGCCGTCACCCTGATAGGTGAACTCGATGACATCGCGCGGGCCGCAATAGGGGCAAGTGATCAGCACGGAATGTTCCTAATGAAGCCTTGTCTAGTGAAGCCTCGGGTTTGCACCCTGGCCCTTGTCGTCGATCACCAGCCCCCGATGAAAGCGGTCCAGCGTGAACGGGGCGTTGAAATCGTGCGGTTGATCCTTGGCGATGGTCCAGGCAAAGCACCAGCCGGAAGCGGGCGTTGCCTTGAAGCCGCCATAGCACCAGCCGCAATTGAGATACATGCCGGGCAGGGGCCCCATGGTGATGATCGGCGAGCCGTCCATCGACATGTCGCAGACGCCGCCCCAGGAGCGCAGCATGCGCACACGCGCAAGGCCCGGGAAAAGGGCCAGCATCTCGCTCATCACCTCGTCAACGATGGGCAGGTTGCCGCGCTGAGCGTAGCTGTTGTAGCCGTCGATGTCGCCGCCATAGACAAGGCCGCCCTTGTCGGACTGCGACATGTAGAAATGGCCCATGCCGAAGGTCACGACCGTGTCGATGAAGGGTTTCAGCGATTCGGTGACGAAGGCCTGCAGCACATGGCTTTCGATCGGCATCGTCTCGACGCCGGCGAGTTGCATGACCCGTCCGGTGCTGCCAGCCACCGCGACCGCTACCTTCTTGGCCCTGATATCGCCGCGCGAGGTGGCAACGCCGGTAACCCGGTCGCCGTCGCGCAGGAAACCGGTGACCTCGCAATTCTCGATGATGTCGACGCCGCGCCGGTCTGCGCCGCGCGCATAGCCCCAGGCGACGGCATCGTGCCGGGCGGTGCCGGCCCGCCGCTGCATCAGGCCGCCGACCACGGGAAAGCGTGCCTCATCGGAGATGTCGAGCGCCGGGATCAGGCGCTTGATCTCGGCTGGTGTCATCAATTCCGCATCGACGCCGAGATGGCGCATCGCGTTGCCGCGTCTTGCGTAGTCGTCGAACTGAGCCGGCGTGTGCGCCAGATTCAGGCAGCCGCGCTGCGAGAACATGACATTGTAATTGAGCTCGTGCGACAGGTTTTCCCACAGCTTCATAGAATGTTCGTAGAAGCGGGTGTTGGCGGGCAGCAGGTAATTCGAGCGAACGGCCGTGGTGTTGCGGCCGACATTGCCGGACCCCAGCCAGCCTTTCTCCAGCACCGCGACATTGGTGATGCCGTGTTCCTTGGCTAGATAGTAGGCGGTCGCCAGCCCATGCCCGCCGCCGCCGATGATGATGACGTCGTAGGAGGCCTTCGGATCCGGCTTGCGCCAGGCCGGCTTCCAGTCCTTGTTTCCCTTGAGCGCGTTCGCGAGCAGCGAAAGGGCCGAGTACTCTGCCATGTGTATGATGTCCGTTGCGGGCGATGCGGCAGACTATAGAGCAGGGGGCTGATGCAAAGCCAATATTGCGCCATCGCCTTTCGACTGGCCGACGCTTGAGCAGCGCGATCGTCGCGGTGACTTGCCCCATGATATGGCCGTCTTTATCAAGGACAGGCTTTTTGATGCCTTTGCCGCCCGCGAGTCGCCTATTCATCATGTTTTTTCGATTGCTTCGCCTCATCCTGGTCCTGGCGCTTGTCGTTTCGGCGCCGCTGTCGTTCGAGGCGGCGGCGCAAGGCGTTGGCCAGGCGCCCGCTGGACTGGTCGCCGACCAGCAAAAGATCATTCAGGGCCTGGCGACAAAGGCCGACAATTTCGAGAAGCAGATACAGCAGGATGGCGAGGACGACAGCAACCTCGTCGACATCCGCCTGCAGCTCGAGGAATTGTCACGGCAATCGCTGACCAGCGCGCTGGCGTTCCGCACACGGCTGGGCGAAATCAACAGCAGGCTCGAACAGCTCGGGCCGCCGCCCCCCTCCGGCCAACCGGCTGAACCCGGCATCGTCAGCGCCGAACGCGAGGGGCTGACATCCGAAAAGGCCGAGATCAACGCGGTCATCGCGCAAGCTCAATCCTTGTCGATCCGCATCAGCGGGCTGATCGACAAGATCGGCAACATGCGCAGCGCGCTGTTCCGCAATCTTTTGACCAAGCGCTACGTGCTCTCGGACGCGTTGAGCCCGCAGGTGTTTTCCGACGCGCGCGACGAGTTCGGCAATTTCTACAAGGCGGTGTCGTCCTGGCTGAGCTTCGCCATCAAGTTCAAGTTCCAGGCTATCCTGGCGGCGACTTTCGTGGCGCTCGGCCTGGCGCTGGTGCTGCTGGTCGGCGGGAGGCGCCTGTTCGGGCGGGTGTTCGAGGCCGATCCGACCAATGAGGACCCATCCTATCTCAGCCGCCTGTCGGTGGCCTTCTGGTCGACCTTGCTGCCGACGCTGGCGGTGGCCGCCTTTCTCGGCTCGACGATCTTCTTCTTCAATTACTACAACGTGTTGCGCGGCGATATTGGCCTCTTCCTCAATGCGTTGGCCACCGTCATCGGCGTGGTGTTCTGTGTCAATCGGCTGACCAACGCGGCACTCGAACCGCGTTTGCCCAACTGGCGGCTCATCCCCGTCGAAACCGGGCCGGCGCGCTGGCTGGTCCGCCTGACCACCGCCATGGCCGTGGTGATCAGCTTCAACACCTTCCTGTCGGTCGTGAACGACAAGATGGGGTCGCCGCTGTCGCTGACCATCGCGCGCAGTTTCGTCGCCACCATCATCGTCGGCGTTATCCTGATCCTGATGGCGATGCTGAGGCCGTTCAGGGCGCGTGACGGAAGCTGGCGCCCATGGCCGGCCTGGCTGCGCTACACCTCGCTCGGGCTGGGGCTTTTCACCATCATCGCGGCGCTGCTCGGGTATATCGGCCTTGCTCTGTTCGTCTCGCTACAAGTCGTGGTCACAGGCACCGCGTTGATAACGGCCTATATCGGCTTCCTGTCGGCGCAGGCGATCGGCGAGGAGGGTGCTTTCGCCAACACCTCGGTCGGGCGTTGGCTGTCGGCCAATTCCAGCTATGAAGATACCGCACTCGACCAGCTCGGCCTTGTCGTCAGCATTGCCATCAACGTGATGATAGTGCTGGTGTTTCTGCCGCTGATCCTTTTGATGTGGGGCTTCCAGCCCGGCGATATCGAGGCGTGGGCGTACAAGCTCGCCACCGGAATCAATATCGGTTCGGTGACCATTTCGGTCACCGGCATCCTGTCGGGCATCGTCGTCTTCGTCATCGGCTATTTCCTGACGCGCTGGTTCCAGGGCTGGCTTGACGGCTCGGTCATGGCGCGCGGCAAGGTCGACGCCGGTGTGCGCAACTCGATCCGGCTGGCGGTCGGCTATGCCGGCGTGGCACTCGCCGCGCTGGTCGGCATCTCGGCGGCCGGCATCGACCTTTCCAGCCTGGCGCTGGTCGCGGGTGCTCTTTCCCTCGGTATCGGCTTTGGCCTGCAGAATGTGGTGTCGAATTTCGTCTCCGGCCTGATCCTTTTGGCCGAGCGGCCGTTCAAGGTCGGCGACTGGATCGTGGCCGGCGACGTCAGCGGCACGGTCAAGAAGATCAGCGTGCGTGCCACGGAGATCGAGACTTTCCAGCGGCAGTCGGTGATCCTGCCCAATTCGAACCTGATCAACAACGCCGTCGGCAACTGGACGCACCGCAACAAGCTCGGTCGCATCGACATCAAGGTGGGCGTCGCCTATGGCAGCGACGTCAAGCAGGTCCACGCGGTGCTGCTGGATATCGCGCGCAGCCATCCGCTGGTGCTGAAGAACCCCGAGCCTTTCGTCTTGTTTTCCAATTTTGGACCCGCCGCACTCGAATTCGAGATCCGCGTGTTCCTGGCCGATGTGATGAACGGCAACATCGTGCAGAACGACGTCCGCTTCACCGTGCTGGAAAGATTCGACGACCAGCACATCGAAATCCCGTCCACGCCGCGCGCGGTCGTCGAGGCCAAGAAGCACGTGGCATGGCCGACCGACGACGACAAGATCGAGGCCGATTTCGCCGAACGGGAAGAGGCCAAGGCGCAAGCCGAGGCCGAAGCGAAAAAGCTGCCGAAGCAGCGCAAGTCGAAGAAACCCGATCCGGATTAGGCTCTGGATCCTCCTGCCGGGCTGCCATTGCCGACAACACCGCATTGCCGCGCGGCCAGGTTGGCGGGGGTATGTGCGAAAGCCAAAGCCAATTGCGGCATGAATGCGGCATTCAGTTGCGGTTCAGCTTCCATCTCATATAAGTTCCCATGCAAAGGCGAGAATGCCTTGTGGAAATGCAACAGAGGCGGTGGGAACACCGATATTGCAAATGTGGAAGTCTCTCGTCGCTGCCGTGGCCTTGCTCGCCGTGAGCGGCTCGGCCCATGCCGCTAGCGCGGTCAACAAGGACGCCGAGACACGCACGCTGGTCGTGACCGAGGGCGGCAGCAAGACCGAGCTTGCGCTGGCTGGCGGTGAAACCGTCGAGTTCTGCCAGAGTGGCTGTTTTGTCACCTTGCCCAATGGCGACCTTGAAGCGCTGACCGGTTCGGAAACCGTGGAGATTTCAGGCGGCGTCGCCCGCATCAAGTAATCTCGGTCGCATGATTGGAAAGGCCGGGCGTTTGCTCGGCCTTTTATCGTTTCCGGTAGCTGTTGTTTAACAATGACGATGGAAATACGGCAGCGGCAGCCCTTTGCAACCGTGCGTTTTAATGTTCGCTAGGCGATCCCCCGCTATACCAGCATCAAGACGCCAAAACACGGCGCTCAACGGGTTCCGGTTTCCGGATCAGACGCTGGCAGGGCAGGACGGGCATGGACGCGCGGTCGGACAGGAACGCAATACCGCTTGCGGTCGATCTCGACGGCACGCTGATCGCGACGGACCTTTTATGGGAAGGATTGTTCATCCTCCTCAAGAAGAACCCGCTCTATTTCTTCCTGGTGCCTTTCTGGGTTGCCGGCGGACCGGCGCGGCTGAAGCAGGCGATCGCCCAACGCATCGACATCGACCCCGCCACGCTGCCCTATCGGGCGCCACTGCTCGACCGGCTCCGCACCGAGCACGCCGAAGGCCGCAAGCTCGTACTGGCCACCGGCACGCCGCGCAAGTTCGCCGACGCCATTGCTGTCCATCTCGGCATTTTCGACCGGGTACTGGCCACCGAGGGCCTCGACAATCTCACTTCGGGAAAGAAGCGAGCCTCGCTCCTTGCGGCCTATGGCGATGCCGGTTTCGACTATGCCGGCAACAGCCGCCATGACCTCCAGGTCTTCGACGCGGCGCGCAGCGCGATCGTGGTGGCGCCGGACCGTCATGCCGCGCGCTGGCAGGCGGCGCATGGTGCCGAAACGATGCCGGCGCCCAAGCCGACATTGCGGACCATCGTCAAGATGCTGCGCGTCCACCAGTGGCTGAAGAATTCGCTGATCGCCGTGCCGATGATGCTGTCGCACGAATATTTCAATTCAAACATGATCTGGGAATGCCTGCTGGCGGTCATCTCGTTCAGCGCGGTGGCGTCGGCGATCTATATCCTCAATGATTTCTTCGACCTTGCGCTCGACCGCAAGCATCTGACCAAGCGCAACAGGCCGTTCGCCAGCGGTGCGCTGTCTATTCCGTTCGGCCTTGGCGCAATCGCGGTGCTGCTGGCGATCGGCGTCGGCACCGGGCTGTTCCTGTCGCTTGAATTCCTGGCTGTGCTCGGTGGCTACATGGTCGTTACCACGGCCTATTCGCTATCGTTCAAGCGCATGCTTCTGGTCGACGTGCTGACGCTTGCCGGCCTCTACACCATTCGTGTGCTCGCCGGCGCGGCCGCCACAGGCGTCGACGTCTCGTTCTGGCTGCTCGCCTTCTCGATCTTCTTCTTCCTGTCGCTGGCACTGGTGAAGCGCTTTGTCGAATTGCGCACCACAGCCATTCCGCCCGGCGAACGCATTGCCGGCCGCGGCTATCGCACCGAAGACCAGGAGATTGTCGCCCAGGCCGGCATGGCTTCGGCGTTCTCCTCGGCGCTGGTGCTGGCGCTCTACATGGACAGCGTCGCGGTGCGCGAACTCTATCCGCATCCCTGGCTGATCTGGCCGCTGGCGCCGATCGTGCTTTATCTCACCATGCGTGTCTGGATCCTGGCGCGCCGCGACGAAATGCACGACGATCCGGTCGTCTTCATCATTCGCGACTGGCGCAGCCAGATCGTGGTGGCGATCGGCGCGGTGCTGCTGGTCATCGGGGGCTGGTAGGCATGGCGGAACGCCTCCAGAGCTTTGGCCTTGCCACGCCGCCGGCGGCAAGGGCGATCCACGCCGATGACGCCATTGCGCTGCTGAAGGGCGGCCAGGCCAGGCAAGCGTCGCTGCTTGCCTATGGCAACGGCCGATCCTACGGCGATTCCTGCCAGAACCAGCTCGGCACTGTCATCGACATGCGGCCCCTGAACCGCATTCGCGGCTTCAACGCCGAGAGCGGTCTGCTCGAAGCGGATGCCGGGGTGCTGCTCGCGGATGTCATTGCACATGCCGCGCCTCATGGCTTCTTCCCGTCGGTGGTGCCCGGCACACAATTCGTCACGCTCGGCGGCGCCATTGCCAACGATGTCCATGGCAAGAACCATCACCGGCGCGGCACGTTCGGTTGCCATGTGGAAAGCTTCACGCTGCTTCGGTCGGATGGACACAGCTATCGCTGCTCTGCGACCGACAATCCGTGCCTGTTTCGGGCGACCATCGGCGGCATGGGCCTCACCGGCCTGATCCTGTCGGCTTCGATCCGGCTGATGCGGGTTCCGTCGCTCGATATCATGGAAAAGACGATGCGGTTTCGCGACCTCCGCGAATATTTCGATCTTGCCGACGCGGCGGACCAGGCCAATGAATATGCCGTCGCCTGGATCGACCAGCTCGTCGGTGGCCGCAACAGCGGACGGGGGCTGCTGTTTACCGGCAACCACGCCGAGCACGGCTCGCACGCGGCCGCGCGTGCGAGCGCGAAATTCTCCGTTCCGCTCCAGCCGCCATTCAACGTGCTCAGCCGACCGTTCCTGACAGCTTTCAACGCAGCCTACAGGTGGAAAAAGGGGCAGTCCAAGGCGCCGCGCCGGGTCGGATACCAGGGCTTCTTCTTCCCGCTCGACGGTGTGCGCGACTGGAACAGGCTCTATGGCCCGAAAGGTCTGTTCCAGCATCAGAGCGTGGTCCCGGAAGAGGCCGCGCGCGCAATCGTGCCGGCACTGCTCACGGCGGCCAGGCAGGCTGGGCAGGGGTCGTTCCTCACCGTTTTGAAGCGCTTCGGCGGGGTCCGCTCGCCGGCACTGCTGTCGTTCCCTCGTCCGGGTTACACGCTGACGCTGGACTTCCCCAACAGGGGAGCGGCGACGCTTGCCCTGCTCGGCGAACTCGACCGCATGACGATCGCGGCTGGTGGGGCGGTCAATCCTTACAAGGATGCGCGCATGAGTGCCGCAACCTTCGTCGCTTCGTTCCCGGAGTGGCCGAGGCTGGAAGCGCTGCGCGATCCCGCCTTCATGTCCGGCTTCTGGGCGCGCACGGCCGGGAGTATCGACCTGCGGCGGCGCGATGCAGAGGCGGCCGAATAGATAAACTTAGAATGAATTGTGGTTTACGAACGCTTAACATCAACATTTACCCAAAAAATGTCTTCGGGTTCACGAAATCTTTTCAGATTTGTATTACCTAATATCACAGGGGCGGCGGACTACATGAAATATATCGTCTTCATTTTGTTTACGGTCATGACAAATGCTGCTGCGCAGCTGATGCTGAAGCAAGGCATGATGTCGCTCGGACCGATTTCATTCGAGGGCGCCAATCCGCTGATCAAGCTGTTGCAGATCGTCTTCAGCCCCTGGGTCTTCCTTGGCCTGTGCACCTTCGTCATTTCGATGGCCTCGCACCTCTACGTGCTTTCCAAGGTCGAGCTTTCCTTCGCCTATCCGTTTCTGAGCCTGGCTTACGTCGCGGTCGCGATCTTTGCCTATTTCGTCTTCCGGGAGGACCTGAATGGTTGGCGCATCGCCGGCATTGCCTTGATCTGCGTAGGCACGGTGCTGATCGCGCAAAGTGGGCGAGGGCATGAAGACCAGAGCGCTTCCATTACGCCCGACAAGATACAAGCAAACGAGATCGTTCGATGAGACATGTGATTTTCGGGGGTGACGGCTTTGTTGGCCGTCACCTGGCGCCGAAGCTTGTGGCCGACGGTGAAGAGGTTGTCGTCGCCGACATCGCCAGGAGCGACCTTGCGCATTACCGCACTGTCCGCTTCATCAAGTGCGACGTCACCGACCAAGGCTCGGTTGCCGGGGTCGGGCTGAAGGCCGACGACATGGTCTACAATTTATCGGCCAAGATGCTGTCGCCGATCCAGGTGCGGGCGAAGCGACACGACTTCTTCTTTCCGGTCAATTTCCACGGCACCGAGCACATCCTGCAGGCCATGGACAAGGCTGGTGCCCCCAGGCTCGTCCACTATACGACCGACATGATCTATGGTCACACCGTTACCCAGCCGATGACCGAGGAGCACCCGGTCGCGCCGCTCGGCGAGTATGGCTGGTCGAAGCAGAAGACCGAGGAACTGGCCGCCGAATGGCGCAAGCGCGGCATGTCGATCTCGCTGTTTCGCCCGCGCCTTATCATCGGCCCCGGCCGGCTCGGCATCCTCGAAAAGCTGTTCAAGCTGATCGACTGGAACTTTCCCGTGCCGATGATCGGTTCGGGCCGCAACCCCTATCAGTTCATCTCGGTGTTCGACTGCGCCGAGGCGGCGCGCGCCGCGTGGAAGGCCGGTGTGCCCAACGAGGCCTATAATCTCGGGTCGCTCAATCCGCCGGCGGTAAAGAAATTGCTTGGCGACCTGATCCGGCATGCCGGATCGAAGTCGATCCTGCTGCCTACACCCGGCTGGGCGGTCAAGCGCACGCTCGACCTGCTCGACCTCTTAAACATGCCGATCATGGATCCGGAGCAATATCTCATCGCCGACGAGGACTGCGTGCTCGACGTGTCCAAGGCCGAGCGGCAGCTCGGCTGGGTGCCGCGGTACCGCGACGAAGACATGCTGATCGCCGCCTACAGCGAATACCGCGCCAAGAAGGCCGGGCCCGCCGTCGCCACCAAACATGTGCCCGCCGAATAGGGGCGCGCCGAACAGTTTATTGCGCACGACGCCAGTCTCGGGCGCGAACAGGAGATTGAAATGACCGTCATGGCCAAGCCGGAACAGACGAATACGCGCACCCTGGTCAGCGCCCCGACACTGTCGCCCGCCACCACCGCCAAGCCCGATCTGATCAGCGTCGAGCAGGCCAAGTCGATGGATATCGCAGGGATGACCGACCTGTTCAAGGCGCATCTCAACCCCGGCCAGCTGCATTTCATGAAGCTGCTCGGCTTCCACAAGATCAAGATCGAACGTGCAGAGGGCATGTTCTACATCGACCAGAAGGGCCGCAAGATCCTCGATTTCTTCGGCGGCTTCGGGTCGCTGGCCTTTGGCCACAACCATCCGCGCATTCTGGAAGTACGCAAAAAATTCCAGGAGGAAAAGCGGCAGGAAATCGCCATCGCCTTCATGTCGCAATATGCGGCCGCGTTGGCGCACAACATCGCCAAATGTTCGCCTGGCGATCTCGACATGGTGTTTTTGGGCTCGTCCGGCTCGGAAGCGATGGAAGCGGCGGTGAAGCTTGCCGAGCGTGCCGCCGGCCCGAAGCGACCGAAAATCGTCTATGCCGAAAATTCATTCCACGGCAAGACCAAGGGTGTACTGGGCATCACCGACGGCCAGCTCTATCGCGCCGACTTCAGGATGGCCGACAACACCGTCCGCATTCCCTTTGCCGATATCGAGGCCGTAGAGCGCCTGTTCCGCTCCGATCCGGAGATCGGCGTCATCGTGCTGGAAACCATCCAGGGCGGCGGTGGCATCATCCAGGCGCCGACTGAATACTGGCAGAAGCTGCGGGCGCTGTGCGACCAGCATCATGTGCTGTGGGTCGCCGACGAAGTGCAGTGCGGCTATGGCCGCTCGGGCCGCTTCTATGCCTTCGAGCATCATGGTGTCGTGCCCGATGTGACGGCACTGGCCAAATCGCTGGGCGCCGGCAAGGCTGCTGTCGGCGCGATGATTGCGCGCCGCGAAATCTACATGAAGGCCTACGGCACGCCGAAGACGGCGATGATCCACGCCATGGCCACTTTCGGCGGCATGGGCGAGGCGTGTGCCACTGCGATCGAGGGCATCAACGTGCTTTACGACGAGGGGCTGATCGACAACGCCGCCGTCACCGGCGAGTACCTGCTGCAGCGGCTGCAGACACTAAGGGAAAAATACCCGAAGGTCATCAAGGACGTGCGCGGCAAGGGTTTCATGGTGGGGCTGGAGTTCCACGACTTCTCGCAGACCTTGCCGATGGTGCTGCGCCCCATCGTCAGCGTGCTCGACGACAAGCTGAAGGGTTCGCTGTCCGGTTTCGTCGGCGCGCTGCTGCTGCGCGACTACGACGTGCTCGTCGCCTTCACCGAATACAACCGCAATGTCATCCGGCTCGAGCCGCCGCTGATCTGCCGGCGCGAGCATGTCGACCGCTTCGTCGATGCCTTCGACGGTCTCTTGTCGCGCGGCATCGTGGCGATCGTGAAGGATTTCGTCAAAAGCCAAGTCCGCTGAAACGAACGTCGCTGAGAAGACATGCTGACCAAGTCGCCCGCTCCGCAAAATCCACTCGACCGGCTCGCCGAGGCCGGTCTGGCGTGGGGCGAGGGGACCTATGCGCGGCTGGCGGCTCCGATCGGTGCGGCTGCCTTCGCCCTCTATATGCTTTTGACGGCGTTCACGGCCTGGGTGATGCCCGACGCCAACTGGGACATGCTGCCCTATCTCGCAATATCGGAGGAGGGCACCTACCCGGATGCGCAGGCGCTGCATGACTATGCCTACAACACCGTCAAATCGGGTGTCTCGGCGGGCGACTACAAGGCGCTGACCGACGATGGCGGCGGTTTCCGCAGCCACATGGCGCAGAACGCCGCCGACTTCCATTCGTTGCTCGGCATGTACCGGATCAAGTTCCTCTATGCCGAAATCCTGTCGACGCTGAGTTCCGTAATGTCGCCAGTCGAAGCGATGCGACTGGTGCAGGTGTTTTCGGTCCTGCTGTTCGGCGCGATCACGCTGCTTTGGCTGCGCGGGGAAAAGGCATTGGCGTTGGCACCGGTGGTCGGCGCGGTGCTGATCATGGCCGATTTCGGCGACGCCGCGCGCGCTTCGACACCGGACCTGCTTACCTCGGCGCTGTTGCTCGGCGGTCTCTTCGCTTATGTCCGAGGCCGCGAGGCGGCGACGGCGATCCTGCTCTTCCTCGCCTTCATGGTGCGGCCGGACAACATAGTTTTTCTCGCCGTTTTCGCTGTGCTGCTGGTCCTGTTCCGGCAGAGGGCCTGGGGCGCGCTGGTCGGGTTTGCCGCTTCGCTCGCCGCGTATTTCGCCATTTCGCACTGGGCCCATCATCCCGGCTGGTGGCCGCATCTGTGGTTTTCCAGTATCGGGCAACACTACAATATGGACGGGTTCGAGCCGGCTTTTTCCGCCACTGCCTATCTCCGGGCGTTTGCCGCCTCGCTGCTGCGCGCCATCAACCTTAACAGCTGGGTCGGAGTCTCGGTTCTGGCGCTGGCCGGGTGGTTCGCGGCCCACCGCGCCGGCTTCAGGCTCGGTCGCCGCGCGGGCATTCTGTTTGCCGCGCTGGTGCTCGGTGCGCTGGCCAAATTCAGCGTCTTCCCGATTCACGACACGCGCATCTATTTCCCGCATCTGATCCCGCCATTCCTGCTGCTGGCACCGCCTTTCATGGCGTTGTGGGCGGAGGTCGCCGGCGTCCAGCACCGCGCCGCCCTGCACATCATACCAGGAGACAAATCATGAGTTCAGTTTCCAACCTGGCGCGCATTGCCCTGTCGCTCGGCCTTCCCGCCGGCCTGCTCGATCGCGGGCCTTCGCTGCGCGGCACCAAGTTTTTGGCCAAGGCGGCGCTGAAGGCACGCTTCGGTGATACCGGCCGGCCATTCCAGATGGTCAATGTCGGCGCCTGCGATGGCGCACTGTTCGATGACGTGACGCCGTGGCTGCACCGCATTCCAAGGGCCCGCGCCATGCTGGTCGAGCCGATCCCGTACAACCAGAAACGGCTGCGCGCCAATTACCCTGACACGGACCGCTTCGTCATCGAACCCGTCGCGGTGACGCGAACAAAAGGCACGATCACCGTCCACACCTTTGACGCTGCCGCACTGGAAGCCGGCACGCTGCCGATCGAGTTCATCGGCTGCTCGTCGGTGACCGACACCAATTTGATGTCGGGCAAGAATGCCTGGGGCGAGGCCGACGCCAACTTCAACAAGTTCGCGCCGCATCTGAAAGACATTGAGGTGCCGTCGGAGACCTTGCAGACATTGCTCGACCGCAACGGCATCACCCATATCGACGCCTTCCTCGTCGATTGCGAAGGCGCCGACTGGATCGTGTTCGAGCAACTCGACCTCAAGCGCTATCGTCCCGGCATGATCAAGGTCGAGGTTGGTGCGCTGCCCGCGCCGGAGATCGGACAGGTGGTGGTCAAGCTGAAGACAGCGGGCTACCAGGTCGGCTTCCAGGCCGAGGACGTCTGGGCTTTCGCCTGACGAGTAGATGTTTTTCCTGATTTGCGGAGGGGTCGCGCCGCATCCGAGGCGTGTCGCAAACAGGCGGTAGCGCCGTCCCCGTCGCTTGCATATTGTGCCCCGATCAGACGGGCGCCGACGCCGCCCGCAACAGCATTCTGGAGTCGCGGGCAATGGCAGAGTTTCCAAAAAAGGCGAAGGTCGTCATCATTGGCCTCGGCGGCATTGTCGGCGCATCGATCGCCCATCACCTGATCGAGCGCGGCTGGGACGACATTGTCGGCATCGACAAGTCGGGCATCCCCACTGATATCGGCTCGACCGCGCACGCTTCCGATTTCTGCTACACCACCAGCCACGATTTTCTGTCGTGCTGGACGACGCTCTATTCCATCGATTTCTACGAGAAGATGGGTCATTACGCGCGCGTCGGTGGCCTCGAGGTCGCCCGTGTCGGCGACGACGGACGCATGGACGAGATCAAACGCAAGATCGCCTCGGCCAAGGCGTTCGGCACACGCGCCCGTTTGATCGATCCCGCCGAGATCAAGGATAAATTCCCGCTCATCGAACAGGATCTGGTGCAGGGCGGCCTATGGGATCCGGATGCCGGCCTCGTTATTCCGCGCTCGCAGACCGTTGCCGGCAAGCTGGTCGACCAGGCGGAAGCGTCCGGCAAGCTCAAATCCTTCGCCAACACGCCGGCGAAGTCGCTCGTGGTCAAGGACGGCCGCATCAGTGCCGTGGTGACCGACCGCGGCACGATCGAGGCCGACTATGTCATCGTCTGCGCCGGCATCTGGGGCCGGCTGATCGCCGAGATGGTCGGCGAGGACCTGCCGGTCATGCCGATCGACCATCCGCTGACCTTCTTCGGCCCATATACCGAGTTCGCCGGCACCGGCAAGGAGATCGGTTGGCCTCTGCTGCGCGACCAAGGCAACTCGGCCTATATGCGCGACACCGGCGATCCCAAGACCGCCGAGGGGGGCCAGATCGAATGGGGTTACTACGAAGAGACCAATCCGCGCCTCTGCCATCCGCGCGACCTGCTGGAGAAGGACCAGGCACGGCTGTCGCCGTCGCAGCGTGATCTCGATATGGAGCAGATCCTGGCGCCGCTCGAGCGCGCCATGGAACTGACGCCGATCCTGGGCGAACTCGGCTATAATGAAAGCCATTCCTTCAACGGCCTGCTGCAGGTGACGGCCGATGGCGGCCCTTCCATGGGCGAGAGCCAGAAGGTGAGGGGCCTGTGGTACGCTGTCGCCATCTGGGTCAAGGACGGCCCTGGCATGGGCAAGCTGATCGCCGACTGGATGACGGACGGCCGCACCGCGATCGACCACCACGCCATCGACTATGCGCGCTTCTATCCACACCAGACCGAGGAACAATTCATCTGGGATCGCTGCACCGAGACGGCGATGAAGGTTTACAACCCGGCGGTGCATCCGCGTGAACCCTTCTCCAAGGCCCGCAACATCAGGCGCTCGCCGTTCTGGGAGCGTGAAAAGGAACTCGGCGGTTATTTCATGGAGCTGGGCGGATGGGAGCGTGCGCATGGCTATGCCGCCAACGAGCATCTGCTTGAGAAGTATGGCAACCGCGTGCCGGTGCGCGAGAACGAATGGGACAACCGCCATTTCTGGCGTGTCTCCAACGCCGAGCATCTGGCGATGAGCGAGGATTGCGGCATCGTGAACCTCTCGCATTTCTCGATGTATGACATCGAAGGGCCCGACCATGTCGCGCTGCTGGAATGGCTGTGCGCGGCCAAGATCGGCGGCGACAACAACATCGGCAAGGGCATCTATACCCACTTCCTCGATGAGGAAGGCATGGTGCGCGCCGACTTCACGGTGATCCGCATGGCCGACCGCTGCCGGCTGATCGACGGCGCCGACGCCGGCCCGCGCGACTTCCAGTACATGCGCCGCACGGCTCAGGACAAAGGGTTCGACGTCACCATCACCGACGTGACCGAGAAGTACGTCACCATCGGCATCTGGGGGCCGAATGCCCGCACGACGTTGCAAAAGGTGGTCGAGAGCCCGGATGGGCTTTCGCCGGAGAATTTTCCGTTCGCGGCGATCAAGCCGGTCCGGATCGGCGGCAAGGACGTTACGGCGTTCCGTATCTCCTATGTCGGCGAGCAGGGCTGGGAACTGCATATGCGCTACGAGGATGGTCTCGCCGTCTGGGACGCGCTGCGCTCGACCGGTGTCATGCCATTCGGCGTCGAGACCTACGCCAATACGCGCCGCATGGAGAAGAGCCTGCGGCTGCAGAATGCCGACCTCTTGACCGAGTATAATCTGCTGGAAGCCGATCTCGCCCGCCCGAAGGTCAAGGAGAACGATTTCTGCGGCAAGGCCAAGCATTTGGAGTATCGTGAGCGCGCGCACCAGCCGGCGATGCTATGCACGTTGGTGATGACCGAGAACAAGGATTCCAGGGGTGTCGCCCGTTATCCCGTCGGCATCATGCCGGTGATGGACCCCGAGAGCGGGGAAACGCTGGTCGACGAACTCGGCCGCCGCTCCTTCACGACATCGGCCGCCTATGGCCCGACGATCGGCAAGAACATCGCGCTCGCCTATCTGCCCTGGGCCTATGCCCAGGAGGGCCGCAAGCTCAAGGTCGAGTATTTCGGCGAGACCTATCCGGTTGAAGTCGCCAGTGTCGGCTACAAGCCGCTTTACGACCCTGAGAATCTCAAGCCGCGGAGCTGAGCCTTCGCCAAGAATTTCGCGCGCATTTGGATGAGCCCGGCCCAGGTCGGGCTTTTCTCTTTTTCAGCTGTCGATTCTGGCTTACCCTAGCGGCATGTCTGGTTTTGGCACTGCAAGACATCTGCTTTCGAGCGCCGTTGCCCTGGCGGTTACGTTCTGGCTGGCGCCAATGTCCCGCGCCGACGAGCCGGTCGATGTCGAGTTGGTGCTGGCGGTGGACGTGTCGCTGTCAATGTCGGCCGACGAGCTCGAGATCCAGCGTCATGGCTACGCGGCGGCGCTGACGCACGACAATGTGCTGCAGGCGATTGCCGATGGCGCCTATGGCAAGATCGCCGTCACCTATGTCGAATGGGCCGGCACCAACTGGCAACGCGTCATCGTGCCGTGGACAGCGATCGCGACCCGGGCCGACGCGGAGCGGGTGGTGGCGCAATTGTCGGCTCAGCCGCCCAACAGCGCGCGGCGCACCTCGATCTCCGGCGCGCTGGAGTTCGGCAGCGACCTTTTCGCCGAAAGCGGCTACCAGGGAACCAAGCGCGTCATCGACATTTCGGGCGACGGGCCAAACAACCAGGGCGCGCCGGTCAATCTCGCCCGCGACGGGGTGGTCAGGCAAGGCATAGTCATCAACGGCCTGCCGCTGATGACCCGAGGCGGCTTTTCCGGCGTCTATGACGTCAACGATCTCGATCGCTACTACAGCGACTGCGTCATCGGCGGTCCCGGCGCCTTCATGATCCCGGTCAACGACTGGACGCAATTTCCCGAAGCCATCCGCCGCAAGCTGGTGCTGGAGCTCGCCGGCCCGGCGTCACGGCAATGGGCGGCGGCGGAGGCGGATCATCCGCCAGTGGTGCTGGCGCGGGACAAACCCGCCGCCGACTGCCAGGTCGGCGAGAAAATGTGGCGCAACCGCAACTGGATGCCCGACACCAGATAGCGCAATACCAAACCGGTTGCCGGCTGCTTTCCGCGCGAACACGGTCCTGTTGATTGACAAGCCCATCGGCTCTGTGAACAATTTCCCGCAGAAAAACAAAAGGGGAACCGATATGAACAGAATAACCGTCCTTGCCGCGACATTGACGCTTGCCGCGGGCTTGTCCGCGCCGGCGAAGGCCGCCACATCGCTCACCATCGGCATCAGTGGATGGACCGGATTCGCGCCGCTGACACTTGCCAAGCAGGCAGGGCTGTTCGAGAAGCATGGGCTCGACGTGACCTTGAAGAAGGTGCCGCAGGCCAGCCGTCCGCTCGCCATCGCCAGCGGCGACCTGCAATGCGCCGCCACCACGGTCGAGACCTGGCTGGTCTGGAACGCCAGCGGGGTGACCACCAAGCAGATTTTCCAGCTCGACAAATCCTATGGCGCCGATGGCATCGTGGTGCGCAACGACATCAAGACAGTCGCCGATCTCAAGGGCAAGACCGTCGCTTCCTCGGCGCCTGGAACGTCTCCCTACTTCCTGCTGGCCTGGGTGCTGAACAAGAACGGCATGTCGACCAAGGATGTCACGGTCGTCAATCTCGAACCCGACGCGGCGGCGCAGGCCTTCCTCGCCGGCCAGAACGATGCGGCCGTCACCTATGAGCCCTTCATCTCGGCCGTGCGCGACAAGGCCGACCAGGGCCATATCCTGGCGACCACGCTCGACTATCCGATGGTTCTCGACACGGTCGGCTGTACGCCCGAATTCCTGAAGGCCAATCCCGACGCCGCCAAGGCGCTTGCCGACAGCTATTTCGACGCCCTCGACATGATCAAGAAGGAGCCGCAGAAATCCTACGAGATCATGGGCGCCGACGTGAAACAGTCGGCCAAGGAATTCGAGGATTCGGCAAAGTACCTGAAATGGGCCGACAAGGCCGAGAACAAGCAGTTCTTCACCAAGGAATTCCAGGACTTTTCCAAGACCGCCGGCGATCTGCTGCTGCAGATGGGGCTGATCAAGGAGGCACCCGACGTCGCCACACTGGCCGACACCAGCGCCGTGGCGAATTAACGGTTCAACCCCTGGGCACCGTGCGGTGGCGCAGAGCGCCGCCGCCTTGCCGCTGACAAAGGACGAAGATGCGCCCCTTGCATCCTGTCTCTCCGAGCCTGCGAAGCGTGCTCGGTATCTCTTTCTTCGTGCTGTTCGTGGCCTTCTGGGCTTGGATCACGTTTGGCGGCCACGTCAACCGCATCTTCCTCGCCGATCCGCTGTCGATGCTGCGGGACGGCTGGCGGCTGCTGGTCGAGGATCGTTTCTGGCTCGACATACTGATCACCATCTGGCGGGTATTCGGCGGCTTTGTACTGGCCTCGGTCGTCGCGGTGCCGCTCGGCATCGCCATGGGCGCCTGGAAGCCGGTGGAAGCGTTTCTGGAACCCTTCGTCTCCTTCGCCCGCTACCTGCCGGCGTCGGCCTTCATTCCGCTGCTCATCCTTTGGGCCGGCATTGGCGAGCTGGAAAAACTGCTTGTCATCTTCGTCGGCTCGGTGTTCCAGATCATCCTGATCATTGCCGTCAAGGTTGGGGCCACGCGGCGCGACCTGGTCGAGGCCGCCTATACGCTGGGCTCGACCAACAACGGCATCGTCAGGCGGGTCATCATGCCGGCCAATGCGCCCGAGATCGCCGAGACGCTACGGCTGGTGCTCGGCTGGGCCTGGACCTATGTCATCGTGGCCGAATTGATCGGCTCATCGTCGGGCATCGGGTACATGATCATCAACAGCCAGTCGCGGCTGGCGACCGGGCAGATCATCTTCGGCATCATCATCATCGGCCTGATCGGGCTGTTGTCCGATTTCGCGTTCAAGGCGTTCAACCGCTGGCTCTTTCCATGGAGCCTGGCGTGAGCAAGCTTCTTATCGAGGGTGTCTCGCGAACCTTTGCCGGCGTGCGGGGTGGGGAACCCGTCAAGGCGCTTTTACCAATCGTTCTGGCGGTGGCGGCCAACGACTTCATCACCGTTTTGGGACCGTCCGGTTGCGGAAAGTCGACACTGTTGAGGATCGTCGCCGGCTTGGAGGCGCCGAGCGAAGGCCGTGTTCTGCTAGACGGCAGGACGGTGACACGGCCCGGGCCGGACCGCGGCATGGTCTTCCAGTCCTACACGCTGTTTCCATGGCTGACGGTCGCCGAAAACATCGGCTTCGGCCTGCGCGAACGCCGCACGGCCGAAAAGGAGCGGGACGACATCGTCGCTTCCTATGTCGATCTCGTCGGGCTGAGGGGGTTCGAGAACCATTGGCCGAAGCAGCTGTCCGGTGGCATGCAGCAGCGCACGGCGATCGCCCGGGCGCTGGCCAACGATCCCGAAATCCTGTTGCTGGACGAGCCGTTCGGGGCGCTGGATAACCAGACACGCGGGCTGATGCAGGAATTGCTGCTCGGCATATGGGAACGGCGCAAGAAGACGGTGCTGTTCGTCACCCACGACATCGAGGAGGCGATCTTCATGGCCTCGCGCGTAATCGTGATGACGGCGCGGCCCGGCCGCATCAAGTCGGATGTCGCCATCGACCTGCCGCATCCCAGGCACTACACGCTGAAGACCAGTCCCGAATTCTCGGCGTTGAAGGCGCGACTGACCGAGGACATCCGCGTCGAGGCGATGCGAACGGCGCAAGTGCGGTCGGCCGAGACCTGATGCGGGATCAGGCCGCCAGCAATTGCTTGCGGTCGACGCGTTCCTGCTGCGGCGAGCGGGCGTAGAGCTCGCGGTAACATTTCGAGAAATGCGAGGCCGAGACGAAGCCGCAGGCGACCGCCACCTCGACCACCGGCAGCGACGACTGGATCAAGAGATGCCGGGCGCGGTCGAGGCGGATTTCGAGGTAGTAGCGGGCGGGCGACCGTCCCATCTCGGTGCGGAACAGGCGCTCGATCTGGCGGCGCGACAGGTCGACATGGTCGGCGATCTCGATCAGCGACAGCGGCTCGGACAGATTGGCCTCCATCAGCTCGATGATGGTCAGTACTTTCGAGTTCTGCACGCCGAGGCGGGCGCGCAGCGGCAGGCGCTGGCGGTCGGTCGGACTGCGCACACGATCGGTTAGTACCTGCTCGCACACGCGGTTGACGAGGTTCTCGTCGAAATCGTCGCCGATCAGCTTCAGCATCATGTCGAGCGCGGCGGTGCCGCCGGCGCAGGTGTAGATGTTCTGGTCGATCTCGAACAGGTCGGCAAAGACATTGGCCTTCGGAAACGCTTCGGAAAAACCGGGCAGGTTTTCCCAATGGATGGCACAGCGCTTGTTGGACAGGAGCCCGGCTGCGGCGAGGATATGCGCACCGGTGCACAGGCCGCCGACCGCGACGCCGCGATTGTATTCCTCGCGCAGCCAGGCAAAGGCCGACTTGTTCTGGTAGCGCTCGACATTGGTGCCGCTGCAGAGGATGGCCATGTTGGGGCGATCCGGCCCTGCCATCTTCTTGCGTTCCTCCTCCAGCGAGGTGTTGACCGCACACTCGACGCCGTTCGAGGCGCGCACCGGCTTGCCGTCGATGCTGGCGAGGCGCCAGCGATAGGCCTCGTAGCCGAGCATCCGATTGGCGGAGCGCAGCGGGTCCAGCGCGGTCGCAAAAGCGATCATGGTGAAATCGGGAACAAGGAAGAACACAAACGATCGCTTGATCGGATGCTTGACGGCGTTCACGGGGAACCTCATCTGGCCATGACGCGAACAGGATGTCGCGAATAGCATAGCGTCATCAGGAAAAACCATTCCTGTCAATTGGCTAGTCGGCTTTGGCAAGATTAAATTTGCGACATGGGTCGCAAATGGGCAATCGCCGCGCGGTGCCTACTCGAACTAGGCCCCCGTCGGCTTGTGAGAGCGATGGAAGCGCAACAAATAAACGCCGCCTCGGCGGACCGAGGCGGCGGCAGTCAACCCTGAAGCCGCGGCAGGGGCGCGGCTCAGGAGGTGTCTTGTATTTTCGATTTCTACGCAGTTCCGGCCGGGAAAATACGGTTTTCCTGGAACCGCGCTTGTTCAGGCGACGAAGCCGAGACGCGCCGCGGCCATGGCGCCGGTCTGGCCGGGCATGGTGTTGGCAAGACGCTGACGCTCGAGAGCGGTGGTCAGGTTCATTTCGCGGCGGGCGAAGAGGCGGGCAAAAAGCTTCATGATCATCTCCAATCGGTTGCTCGCGCATCAGCCCGAAAATCGAATTGATTTTCGGAAAGCACGATGCGCAGACTCAAAGTGTTAGAGCGCATTTTGTGCGTCCAATTGGACGCACGTCGCTCTAAACGGGTCGCCTTCGCTTGATGGAGTGGGGCAGCTCGTTTGCTGACGGTGATATAGGCTTGTGTGAGCAGGAACTAAATCGCAAAAGCGAAGCGCTTGATATGAAAAGCGACACCGGATGCGACATATTTTGGCAAGCGATGAGCAAGACGCCTAGGATTCATGAATATCTACAGCGATTTAGCCTGAAAATCGAGCTGCTATGCGGCTTGCTCATATGCGCCATGCAGCGGCGACATGGCTCGTGAATTCGTTTGAATACAAATAAATAGAGAAGGCCTGCCGGGCGGGTTGCGCGGCAGGCCTTCAGCACGGGGTACACACGATTTACTTTGCTCCAGCCCAGGATCCGACGCCGCTGCGAATGCCGGTCTTGGCGTCGGAAGCTTCCGGCCAGCCGATATCCTTCTGCAGCTCGATCGGCAGCGAACGGATGGCGCGTTCGGTCTGGTAGCGGGCGCGGGCCGCGTTGAATTCGGTCGCGATGCGGCCGAGGGACGATAGGATAGACATTTCGATCTCCTTTGCTGCGGCGCGGCATGCGCCGGCAATGCGTTACGTCAGGTCGGTTTCAGCTTCATTTCACGTCGAATGCAGGTCTGAGCCGGGGTCGTTTCATGGCCGCTTTTGGCAGCATGCTGCTTCGATGGAGTTGACTATGCTCCTGATCTGATGTTCAATCAAACGAAATGGAATGATGTTTTGTATCAGAAAAATTGAAGGTCGATCGTCATGAACGCCCCACTCAATCACCCGCTGCCGCTGCTCGATCTCGATGTTTTGCGCACCTTCGTGGCGATTGCCGAGACCGGCAGCTTCACCACCGCCGCCAATGCGGTGTTCCGGACGCCGTCGGCCGTCTCCATGCAGATCAAGAAGCTGGAGGATATTCTCGGCCGCTCGGTGTTCGCGCGCGACGCGCGTTCGGTGACGCTGACCACGGACGGCGAAATGCTGCTCGGCTATGCCCGGCGGCTTTTGTCGATCAACCGTGAGGTGGTGTCGAAATTCATCATCCCCGATATTGTCGGCGTGGTGCGGCTCGGCTCACCTGACGACTATGGCGAGCGCGTGCTGCCGCATGTGTTGAAGCGTTTCGCGCAGTCGCATCCCTCGATCGCCGTCGACGTCACCATCGACCAGAGCAGCAATCTTCGCCGGCGCATGGATGACCGGGCGCTCGACATCACGCTGTTGACCAATTCGTACAAGACCAGCGCGCTCGGCGCCGAGGTGCTGTTGACCGAGCCGATCGTGTGGGCCGGCGCCAAGGGCGGCTGCGCGCATCTGCGCGAACCGCTGCCGGTTTCGCTTTGGGAAGAAGGCTGCGCCTGGCGGGCCGGCGCGCTCGAGGCATTGGGCCGCGAGGGCCGCAACTATCGCGTCGCTTATATGAGTGCCCATACCGCAGGCCAGCGTGCCGCGATCATGGCCGACCTCGCGGTCGCGCCGCTGCCTAGATCGTTCCTCGGCAACGACATGGTTGAACTCTGTCCTAAGGACGGAATGCCCGATATCGGCACTTACAATCTTGCCATGGTGGTGGCGCCGGACGCCAGCGCGCCGGTCAAGGCCGTCGCCGACCACATCCGCGCGACCTTCGAAGTGTTTAGGGAAACCGGCAAGTTCTGATGTCGTGGAGCCGAGTTTCAGCGCTCGGCGATCTCGTCACGTTCGCCGAGCCGATTGATCGTCTGGCCGAAATGGTTGGTGTGCTGGGATGAAGTTTTGGTCGACGACTTGGCCGTTTCCCTTTCAGCCCGAGTGGAGGCGTCGTCCGTGAGAAACGCGACGATGTGTTGGCGCGCCCGCCGCGCTTCCGGCATGTCGATCAGCGGCCAGACGTGGAACATGCCTTCCTCGTAGACCAACTCCACCTCGACACCGGCGGCGCTGGCTTTTTGTGCAAAAATCAGATTGTCGGGCGTGAGAAGATCGCGGGAGCCCGTCAGGAGCAGTGTCTTCGGCAGCACCGACAGATCGCCATAGACCGGGCTGATGCGCCAGTCTGTCGGATCCATACCGGCACTATAGAGCCGGATTGCCTCGCGCCCGCCGGCGATGCCCAACCATGGATCCTTCCGCTCCGCCTCGAACACTTCGGGGTTTGCGAGCGAGACGTCGAGGCCGGGTGAAATCAGCACATGGCGCGACGGCACCGGCAAACCCTCTTCCGCCGCCATCATGGTCAGCACCACGGCCATGTTGCCGCCCGCGGAATCGCCCATGAAGACGATATCTTGCGCCTCTGTCTCATCGAGCATCTGGCGGTAGACAGCGCCAACCATGCCGAACATGGCGTGGAAATCGTGTTCCGGGGCGATAGGGTAGATCGGCACGGTGATGCCGTAGCCCAGCCGGTCGGCCATGTCGGCGATCAGATACCAGTGATAGGGCGTGATCTCAAAGACATAAGCGCCGCCATGCAGGTAGAGTATCCGCTTGTGCTCTCCGGCCCTGGGGGCGATTTCGTAGACCGGAAAACCGCCCACGCTGCGCGTCTGGATTTCGAAACGCTGATGCAGCGCGGCCGGCGGATGGTGATCCTCCGTCTTGCGCGCGGCGACGATCCAGCGCTGCAGGTTTTCCGGGCTGGAAAAGGCTTGCTTGCGGCTGTGCCTGAGCACGAAGGACACAACGTGGCTTTTCAAACTTGGCATGCGGATACACGAACTTCGGCTGCAGCCGACTAAGAGAACTCCCCTTGTAACGAGATCGTGCCTTGGCCGAGAATGTCAAGATTTACGCTGTGCCCACACGCTGGTGTGATCCGCGCGTCGTTCCCGACGCGGCAAAAGTGCCGCGGGCAATCGGTTGCTGGTGGCCATCGGGGATGTGTGGGATCCCCGGTGGACGCCGAGCAATTTGTATTTGTCTGCGAACGTCGTCACCGCGTGGAGCCTAGCAGCAGCGAGGCGAGTGTGGCCTGCGGATCGTTCGGCGGCGATGCCGGCCAGCCGATGTCCTTCTGGACATGGGCCGGCAAGCTGTTCAGCGCTCGGATTGATTTCTTCCTGGCGTGGGCTTGCCTGATAGTCACACCCAAGCGGCCGAAATTTTCGAACATCGACATTTTCATCTCCCCTGAAGAACGGCGATGGCCAAAGGACTGTCCTTGGCCGCCGTTCGATGTGCGGGTAAATGCGCTGTGCATGTATCTGCTGGATTTCGCGAAAACAGCATTTCGGTTTCCGGATCGGACGATCCGGAAACATTTGCATACGAATAAATCAAGGGAGTGGCCGGCGCGTCTATTCGCGGCCGCGCCGAGCAGCATGGCCTTCGCGGGAGCGTCGGCGCGGTGCTGCATCTCCGGCGATGCCATCCTCGCTCACCGTCTTGCGCGGCGGCAGCTTCACCGCCGCCGACAGTTTCGGGAACGGATCGACCTTGTTGGGCAGCGCCATGGCGTAGACGAAGTGCTCCTGGAATTTCGGCTCGAGCGCCGTCTCGATCTTTTCGATCTGGCTCACCGTCTCCTCGATTTCGCGGCGATAGCCGCGATTGAGCAGCGCCATGCGAGCACCCGCGCCGGCGGCGTTGCCCACGGCCGAGACCTTGTCGAGGTCGCAATCGGGGATGAGACCTAACACCATGGCGTATTTCGGGTCGATGAAGGAGCCGAAGGCACCGGCGAAGTGGATACGGTCGACATGCTCGGTGTTCTGTTTTTCCATCAACAGCTTGGTGCCGGCATAGAGCGCCGCCTTGGCCAACTGAATGGCACGCACGTCGGTCTGGGTGATAGTGATCTTGGGTTCGCCTTCCTTCAGCACGTAGGAGAAGGTGCGGCCGTTGGGGACGACGCGCGGCGAGCGCGCGGCAAGCGATCCGTCGACGACGCCATCCTCGGAGATGATGCCGGTGAGATACATTTCGGCGACGATCTCGATGATGCCGGAGCCGCAAATGCCGGTGACGCCGGTAGCCTGCACGCTGTCGAGGAAGTTGGGCTCATCGGACCACAGTTCCGAGCCGATGACACGGTATTTCGGCTCCAGCGTGTCTGGATCGATGCGCACGCGCTCGATGGCGCCGGGCGCGGCCCGCTGGCCACCGGAGATTTCGGCGCCTTCGAAGGCCGGACCGGTCGGCGAGGAGGCAGCGACGACCCGTGTACGGTTTCCGAGTACGATCTCGGCATTGGTGCCGACGTCCACGATCAGCATCATCTCGTCCTGGCGGTGCGGACCTTCGGACAGGGTCACGGCCGCCGCGTCGGCGCCAACATGGCCGGCGATGCAAGGCAACATATAGAGCCGTGCGCCCTGGTTGAGCTTCAGCCCGATGTCGGATGCCTTGATGCGAACGGCGCCCGAGACGGCAAGCGCGAAGGGCGCGCCGCCGAGTTCGGTCGGATCGATGCCGAGGAACAGGTGATGCATGATCGGATTGCCGACGAAGACGGAATCCAGGATGTCGTTGCGCTGGACATTGCCTTCCGCGCAAACCTTGTCGACGAGGCCGGAGATTGCCTCGCGGACAGCAACCGTCATGCCTTCGCGGCCATCCGGGTTCATCATCACATAGGAGACGCGGCTCATCAGATCCTCGCCGAAGCGGATCTGCGGGTTCGACGTTCCGGACGAGGCGGCGACGCGGCCCGACAGCAGCGACACCAGATGCATGGCGATGGTGGTCGAGCCGATATCGCAAGCCAGGCCATAGGCCTCGTTCTTGAGGCCCGGCCACAGCGCGATGACGCGCGCTGTCTCGGTGTCCGTATCCTTGTAGATGGCGGCGGTCGCCGTCCAGTTGCCCTTGCGCAAAATACCTTGCACCTGCGGCAGCAGATAAAAATCGAAGTCCAGGCTTTTGAGGTTCCAGTCCTTCATCAGGGCGATCTTCAGGCGGTCGAGATCGCCAAGCGGCTTGTGCATGTCTGGTTCTTCGATCTCGACGTAGCACATGCGGATCGCGGAATCGCGGGCGATGACCCTGGTGTCGGCATCCTTGCGGATGGTCTGGGCGTTGATGACCGTGTCCTGCGGCACGTCGATGACGAGATCGCCGAGGATCTGGGCGGAGCAGGACAGGCGGCGCCGTTCGGGCAGGCCGCGTACGCGTTCATAGCGCTCTTCCTTAGGGCCCTTGGGCGAAATATGATCGTTGGAGGAGGTGATCTTGTGCTTGGCGAAATTGCCTTCCTGCACCTCGATCTGGCAGCGCCCGCAAGTGGCGCGTCCGCCGCACACGCTCTCGACATAGACGCCGAGCTGGCGCGCGGCGTCGAGCACGGGCGTGCCGACAGGGAACCGCCCGCGCTTGCCTGACGGCATGAACAGCACGAGCGGATCGATTATGTTTGCAGGCGAGTTCACGATTGCGCGCTTATCCCCGACCCATCCGGGCTTCACGGCCACCGCGTCGGCGGCCGCCATTGCCGCCGCCTTCGCCCGGCGCATTGACCGCTGTCGGCGCCGCCACCGCGTGGCCGCCTTCGGCCGGCTTGTAGTCCTTGTAGGTCTTGATCCATTTGGTGCAGTTCTCGTCGGTGCCGTTCAGCACGTTGGCGCCGCGCACGGCTTCCATTTCCTGCGGCCGCACCGGGTTCATGATCGCCGAGGTCATGCCGGCGCCGATCACCATCGGGATGAAGGCGGCGTTGATGCCGTGGCGGTGCGGCAGGCCGAAGGAGATGTTGGACAGGCCGCAGGTGGTGTTGACCTTGAGCTCTTCGCGGAGCCGACGCAGCAGAGCGAACACCTGGCGGCCGGCATCGCCCAGCGCGCCGATAGGCATCACCAGCGGATCGACGACGACGTCATGCGCCGGGATGCCGAAATCGGCGCAGCGCTGCACGATCTTCTTGGCGACGGCAAAGCGCACGTCCGGATCCATCGAAATGCCGGTCTCGTCGTTGGAGATGGCGACGACCGGCACATTGTATTTCTTGATCAGCGGCAGGATGGCCTCGAGCTTTTCCTCCTCGCCGGTTACGGAATTGACCAACGGCCGGCCCTTGGCGACTTTCAGCGCGGCCTCGATCGCGGCGGTGACGGAACTGTCGATCGACAGCGGCAGATCGACCAGGCCCTGGACGATCTCCAGCGTCTGCACCAGAAGGCCAGGTTCGGTTTCGTTCGGGTTGACCGAGGTGACGCCGGCATTGACGTCGAGCATGGTGGCGCCGCAGGCGGCCTGCTCCAGCGCGTCCTTGATGACAGTCTCGAAATTGCCGACCACCATCTCGGCGGCGAGCTTCTTGCGGCCGGTCGGGTTGATGCGTTCGCCAATCACGCAGAAAGGCTGGTCGAAGCCGATGATGATTTCTCGTGTCGCCGAGGCGACGATGGTCCGGGTCATGAAATCTCTCCGTCGTGATATAAAGAGTTCTTTATATCGTTATCTCTTGTCGATCAAGCGAATGGTCGCTCTCCGCGCAAGTCAATGCGCGGTCTTCACCATGTCCACCTGGGTTTCGGTAATGTCGTCGTGCAGGATGTGGTCCAGCCGGTCGGCGACCATCTGGTCGTCGCGGCGGATCTCGCGCTTCCACGGCTGGCGGCCCTTCAGCACGCCCGATTCATCGACGATCTCGGCGACATATTCCTCCTGGCGATAGGCCATCACATGGATGCCGGAGACACCGGGAATTTCCTTCACCTCGTTGATGATGTCGGTGCAGAGCTGCTTGCCTTCCTTCTTCTGGTCCTGGGCGCCTTCCAGCCGCTTGATGATAGCGTCGGGGATATGGATGCCCGGCACGTTGGAGCGGATCCATTTTGCCGTCTTGGCGGAAGCGAGAGGGCCGACGCCACACAGGATGAACACTTTCTCGGTGTGGCCGAGATCACGTGCCTTCTGCATGAAGGTCTTGAACATCGGCACGTCGAAGCAATACTGCGTTTGCACGAACTGCGCGCCGGCGGCGATCTTCTTGCCGAGATGGATCGGGCGAAAGTCGAAGGGCGGCGCGAACGGATTGACGGCAGCGCCCAGGAACAGCTGCGGCGGCGTCGTCAGCTTGCGGCCGGACAGAAACTTGCCGTTGTCTCGCATGATGCGGCAGGTCTCCAACAGCGACATGGAATCGAGGTCGAACACCGGCTTGGCGCCCGGCTGGTCGCCGGCCTGCACGCCGTCGCCGGTCAGGCACAGCATGTTGGCGACGCCCATCGCGGCGCCGCCCAGCACGTCGCCCTGGATGGCGATGCGGTTCTTGTCGCGGCAGGCGATCTGCATGATTGGTGCGTAGCCCATGCGGGTCAGAAGCGCACAGATGCCGACCGACGACATATGGCAATTGGCGCCGGACGCATCGACGGCGTTGATGGCGTCGACCCAGCCGTCGAAGATCTTTGCACGGTTGTAGACATCCTCCGGATCGGCGCTGTCGGGCGGGTTCAGTTCGGTCGTCACCGCGAACTCGCCGCGCCTGAGCACGCGCTCCAGGCGGCCGCGCGAGGTGTGGCCGGGCAGGGGATCGAGCGGCAAATGGATGCCGGCCGGATTTTCGTCGAGCTGGCGGCCGGTCACGAGGAGGCTCCGGTCTTCGCCGCAGCGGCGGCTTCACGGGCTGCCGCGGCCTGCGCGGTTACCCGCAGCCAGGCAGAGGTTTCGCGCAACGACTGATCGACCGGCTTCTGCACTGTGAGGATCCTGTCGGAGTTGACCATGTTCCGCGAACCTTCCCAGGCCTTGACCCAGACGCAGGGCATGTCGGGTTCGACCTCGCAATTGCCGTTGGCGCGCACGCCGCCGCAAGGGCCGTTGCGCAACTGCTTGGGGCAGTTCATCGGGCAAGACATGCCGGTCGAGGAGAGGATGCACTGACCGCACATGCGGCAGTCGAACATGAAGCCTTTTACGCGCTTTTCGACGAACTTGATTGGAGCCTCGACACGGCCATAGCCGATACCCTTCCACAAGGGATGCAGCAGCAAGAACGTGTCGGCGAAGCGGGCGTAGAACCATTCGAGCAAGCGCGAATGCCTGATCGACCACAGCCGTATCGCGAAGGAGCGCTGTACGCGCCGCTGCGGCGAGACATCGGCCGGCTTGTAGTCGGACTTCGGCGCCGCCTTCTTGACCTGAGTGGCCTGCGTAATGGCCACCCCTTCCTTGCTCACGGGAGTGGTTTCAGACATTTCTTTGCCGCCGGCCTTGACCAGAGCGACCAGCCGCTCGCGGTCATATTTCGCGTCGATCTCGTTGAAGGCCTTTTCGACCTCGGCTTCGAGATCGTCACCGACCGGAACTGGATCAGCCTTGCGCCACTCGGCCAGATAGTCGTCCGTGCCGCCGGCGCCGGTGCGCATGGCGCACATGTCGATCGCCTCGGTGAAGCGCAACGGCAGTTCGCGCTTGGCGTTCTGCCGGCCTTTCTTGACGATGACCTGGGCAGGAATGTCGCGCCAGTAGACGACGATAAGATCGGCCATGAATTCTCGCTCCTCGATCCCCGAGCATTGCCGCAAGCGCAGTTGACCCGCTTGTTATGGGACGACGCGCGCGCATTCAAAAGCGACGCATTTGGATGTCGTAAAATGAAAGGTGCGTTTATTCGTTTGCGACCCATGCCGCGACGGGGTCACTGCAGCGATAAAGGCGGCGGAGTTTGCACCGTTCCGGACACCGGATGCGTTACCAAATGCCGGTTCTCAGCCCTGTCCAGACGTAGAACCAGATCGTCGGGTGGTACCACTGCTTTGATGGCAGCCCTGGATCGAACGTTGCAAGTTTACCGGCCAACGCGTCGCTGACCGCCTCGACGCAGATGTCGCGCGAAAACGCCGCCTGGCGCAGCGCATAGCTTGAAATGGTGTCACCTTGTTTCGGCTTGCCGCGCACCTGCTTCAGCACGCCACCAGTGTCGACACCCGCATCGACCAGATGGACGGTGGTGCCGAAATTCTGCGGATCGCCTGACGTCAACGCCCAATAGCCGCCATTCATGCCGCGATATTTCGGGGTGATGCCGGCATGATAGTTGAGCACCGGACACGGCATTTTGGCCAGCATCTCCCTGGAAATCAGCCGACAGCCGTTCAGCAGCACGACGCCGGGCTTGATCGTCTGGATTGCCTGCAGACATTCCGGCCCGTTGGCGGATGCCACATGGACGATGACCTGGCCTTGCCGCGGTTCCGTTTCAAGCTTCTCCTCGGCAATCAAACGGGCGGCGTGTTTGACGTTAAGCCGTTTGCCGAGCCTGCTCAGCACCATCGTGCCGAGCTGGCCGATGGCAGAGATCCAGCCCTGGCGTCGGGCGCGGCCGCGCAGCAATTGCTTTTTCGATTCAGGGATTTCGAGAACGACGCTGACAGGGCCGACGCGGTCGGCGAGGTCGTTGATCATGGCCCAGACGTGCGCGCCGCCACCGGTGACGACGACAATAGGTCGCGGATTTGGTTGCGACGCTGCCATTGATCTTTCCGTGCTCCAAGGACCGGCTGAGTTGGCCGGACCTTAGGGCGGGCAGGTTAATCCTTGGTATGCCGAAGCCTTACCAACGCATGAAGACCCCAGTCAGCGCTTTAACTCCACGATGTCGAGCTTCGATTCATAATAGGGCGCGGGGAACTCGATACGCCATTCCTTGGCACTGTTTCGGAAGGCGTAGCCGACCTGGTCGGTTTGCGGGCCGCTGCCATAGGGCTTTGCCCGATCGTCGTTGACGGAGCCGGAGCCAAGATAGATCGAGCGCTTGTCGCCGTCGTCGAAGAAGCGGCCCTGGGTGCGCTGAGAACCGCTGATCTTTTCCAGTCGCCAACCGGAGCCATCATCGGTGACCCTGCATTTGAACCAGCCATAGACAACGAGCGGGCTCAGTCCGCCGACCTTGATCGTGCGGCACCGCCACTTGCCGGTGAGATCCTTGTCGGAGAAGGCGACCAGCGGCTTGGCCAACAGCGTGTCGAGTTGCTTGAGCTCGGCGGGGTTGGCCGCCTTTGCTTCGGCGAGCGCCGCCTTGCGGGTGTCGCCATATTTGTCGAGCCGCGCCTTATCGGCAGGCGTGATCAGTTTTTGCACTTGACCGTCGGCAAGGGCGGGCAAACTGCAGCAGAGGAGACCAAGGGCGGCGATCAATGGGCGAAGGATCATCAAAGGATTCCCTGTTTGTCTGGAACGGCGCTGCTGCCGCCTGGCGCATAACTTACCGGGTCGCTGGCGCCTGTCATCGTGCTTAACAGCGTCTCGGTCAAAACTTATGGTGACGCATGCGAATCTTGCTTACGGGATCGTCGGGTTGGCTGGGCAGCGCGTTGGCGCCGCTCCTGCGTGGACTTGGACACGACGTCACCGGCCTCGATCCCGTTCCTTCGGCCGAAACGCGGATCGTCGGTTCGATCGCCGACCGTGACCTCGTCATGCGCGCCGTCGGAGAAAACCGGACAGAGGCCATTATTCACAGCGGCGCGCTGCACAAGCCCAACATAGACAGCCATGCCAACAGCGATTTCATCGCGGCCAACGTGCAAGGCACGCTAAACCTGCTCGACGCGGCGGTGGCTGCCAATGTGCAACGGTTCGTCTTCACGTCAACGACCTCACTGATGATTTCGCAGGCGATGCGCGACGGCCTCAAGGGCGGTGCGCGCAAGGCGGCGTGGCTGACGGAAGCGATGTCGCCCGAGCCGCGCAATATCTACGGTGTCACCAAGCTATCGGCCGAGCATCTCTGCCGTCTCTACCATCTCCAGCACGGGCTGCCGGTGGTGGTGCTGCGCACGGCACGTTTCTTCCCCGAGGCCGACGACATGGCGCATGCCATCGAGCAATCGGACGCCAACACCAAAGCAAACGAACTGCTGTTTCGGCGGCTGACGGTGGAGGACGCGGCGCAGGCGCATGTCGTGGCCTTGGAGAAGGCACCGGAGCTCGGCTTCGACATCTTCATAGTCTGTGCGCCGACGCCGTTCCAACCCGAAGATTGCGAGGCGTTGATCAGGGATGCGCCGTCCGTGGTGGCGCGGTACTTTCCTGAATTTCCCGCTCTCTACGCGAGGAAGGGCTGGACGATGTTTTCCTCGATCGACCGGATCTATGACGCGTCGCGGGCGAGGGACAGGCTGGGTTTTGCCTGCAGGACGCGCTTTGCCGACGTGATGGCGGCGCTGGCAGCCGAAGACCCGGCCTGAAGCCGTCAGGCGTTCGCGGCCGCCCGCGCCAGGCCTGGCGTCAGGTCACCAAAACCGGTGGAGCGGCGCTCGTAGGCGAGGCCGAGCAGGGCGGCGGCCTTTTCCGCGACCTTGTCGAGCTCCGGATCATCGGTCTGCGCCAGATAGATCAGCTTCTCGTAGTTGCCGAAATAGTCCTTGATCAGCTCCGGATGCTTGTCCAGCCCGAGCGGCTTCATGAAAAAGGCATCGAACTGGCGGCACAGGAAGTCCGTCATGTAGAAGGACATCATGTCGTCGTCGGCGACCTTCGCATAGGCTTCCATGCCTTGATAGAAGGCGAAGCAATGCGGGCCGGCCATGCGTTCGACGCCATGCTTCTCCAACACGCGGTCAAGCAGCCCGCCAGTGCCGCAATCGGCATAGCCGACGAAGATGTGTTCATAGCCTTCCGCCCTGGCCTTTTCGATCGCCTTGTCCATGGCCGGCGCGATGCGGTCGGGATGGAAATGAAACTCCGCCGGCAAACATGTCAATTCGAGGTGATCCAGCCCGAGCTGTTCCTTGACGGCCAACACCTCGCGCGCAATCATCCCGCAGGCGATGACGAGCAGCCTGTCTGTCTGATTCGGTTTTGTTTTTTTCGTCTTGACCAAGTCGAGCCGGCTTTTCGCTGCGGGGCTAATTTATCTTTCGAGGGAGACACCGTCCATGAAACTACTACGCATAGCGCCGATGGCTATCCTTGCCTGCGCTCTTGCACTTACGGCCTGCGCCAACACCGTTCGGGGTGTCGGCAAGGATGTCAAGTCGACGGCCAGGGCGGTCAAAGACACCGTCGCCAATTGATCGGCGGCCGTCTCTCATCTGGGGACAAAAAAGCCGCGCTGCAAGGCGCGGCTTTTCTTTCGTCGCCCTGATGCCTTGGATCAGGCCGAAGCACGCACGTTGTGCTTGCGCTTCATGAAATCCTTGGCGGTCTCGACCGCCACCGCCGCGTCGCGGCAATAAGCGTCGGCGCCGACGGCCTTGCCGAATTCCTCGTTGAGCGGCGCGCCGCCGACCAGCACGACGTAGTCGTCGCGAATGCCCTTTTCCTTCATCGTGTCGATAACGACCTTCATGTAGGGCATGGTGGTGGTGAGCAGCGCCGACATGCCGATGATGTCGGGCTGGTGCTTTTCGATCGCGTCGAGATACTTCTCGACCGCGTTGTTGATGCCGAGATCGATGACGTCGAAGCCCGCACCCTCCATCATCATGCCGACGAGGTTCTTGCCGATGTCGTGGATGTCGCCCTTGACGGTGCCGATCACCATCTTGCCCTGTTTCGGCGCGCCGGTGGCGGCGAGCAGCGGACGCAGGATGAACATGCCGGCCTTCATGGCGTTGGCGGACAACAGCACTTCCGGCACGAACAGGATGCCGTCGCGAAAATCCTCGCCGACGATACGCATGCCTTCGACCAGCGCCTCGGTAAGCACCTTGTAGGGCGCCCAGCCGCGCTCGAGGAGGATGTTGGTGCCTTCCTCGATCTCTTCCTTCAGCCCGTCATAGAGATCGTCGTGCATCTGCTGCACCAGCTCGTCGTCGGAAAGCTCGGAAAGGATGATCTCGTCGTCGGACATTTTTATCCAGCTCCTCACGGCATCGCGACTGTGTCGCAAGGCACAAAATATTGGTGTTCATACCTAACCCGCAACGGGCGGGTATCCATAGCTGATTTGCGACTTCCCGCAAAAGGAAAGCGACTGGAAAATCTATCGGTTTTCTTGTCGATTTTGCGACAGGCGTTGGCGCGGACGGGCCGTTTCGAATAGGGTGCATGGCTACGATCCGGGCAAAGCCGCGTCATGCGGCTGCAACGGTTACGGACCAGCCATAGTCAGGCAGGCCATATTCAGGGAAGAGCGATCATGAGCGAACACGCGGCAGTCGACCAGGAAGCGTCAAACGCGCGCCGTGGGCGCGGCGCCAGCGGCGGAGCAGCGGCCAGGCGTGCGGCGCGCTCCGGCGGCGGCCCCGGCACCCAGCTCACCTACATCAAGCGCAAGATCAACGTCTACGAGGTGCTGAACGAAGAAGGCCTGGCGCTCATCGAGAAGAACACCGACACGGTGCTGGAAGAGATCGGCATTATTTTTCGCGATGACGCGGAAGCGCTGCAGCTCTGGAAAGAGGCCGGCGCCGACGTCAAGGGCGAGCGCGTGCATTTTCCCAAGGGACTCTGCCGTTCGCTCTTGAAGACCGCCCCCCCCATCTACACCCAGCATGCCCGCAATTCAGAACGCTCGGTGCAGATCGGTGGCAATGCGACGGTATTCGCACCGGTCTATGGTCCGCCCTTCGTGCGCGATCTCGACGGCGTCAGGCGCTACGCGACGATCGAGGATTTCCAGAATTTCGTGAAGCTTGCCTACATGGCGCCGTCGATCCACCATTCGGGCGGCACGGTATGCGAGCCGGTCGACGTGCCGGTCAACAAGCGCCATCTCGACATGGTCTACGCGCACATCAAATATTCCGACAAGCCGTTCATGGGTTCGGTGACCGCACCGGAGCGCGCCGAGGACACGGTGGCGATGGCCAAGCTCGTCTTCGGCGACGACTTCGTCGAGAACAACACGGTGCTGACGAGCCTGATCAACGCCAACTCGCCGATGGTGTTCGACGAAACCATGCTCGGCGCCTTGAAAGTCTATTCGCGGCATAACCAGGCCTGCATCGTCACGCCGTTCATCCTGGCCGGCGCGATGAGCCCGGTGACGGTCGCCGGCACGCTGACGCAGGTCCTGGCCGAAGTGCTGGCCGGCGCCTCGTTCACGCAGCTGATCCGTCCGGGCGCGCCGGTGCTGTTCGGCACCTTCGCCTCGTCGATCTCGATGCAGTCGGGCGCGCCGACCTTCGGCACGCCGGAGCCGTCGCTGGTCTCCTATGGCGCGGCACAACTCGCCCGCCGGCTCGGCTTGCCGTTCCGTACCGGAGGCTCGCTCTGTGCTTCGAAAGTTCCGGACGCACAGGCAGCCTATGAGAGCGCCAACACGCTGAACTCGACCATTCTCGCCGGCACCAATTTCGTCCTGCATTCGGCAGGCTGGCTCGAAGGTGGACTGGCCTCCTGCTACGAAAAATTCATGATGGATATCGACCAGCTCGGTATGACCCAGAAATTCTCCGAGGGCGTCGACCTGTCGGAAAACGGCCAGGCGATGGACGCCATCCGCCAGGTCGGCCCGGGTAGCCACTATCTCGGCTGCGACCATACGCAGGCCAATTTCCAGACCGCATTCTACCGCTCGTCGATCGCCGACAACAACTCCTACGAGCAGTGGCTGGCCGAGGGCCAGAAGACCGCACCGCAGCGCGCCAACGATCTGGCGCGGCGCTGGCTGGAGGTCTACGAAGCGCCGCACCTTGATGAAGGCATCGACGAAGCCTTGAAGGATTTCATCGCCAAGAAGAAGGGGTCGATGCCCGACGCCTTCACCTGAAAGGAGCCCGAGTCAGGCGGGGCTAAAGTCGCCAACATCATTCACAAGGAAGTCTGGCGGAGCGCCTTCTCCGATCCGGACAAGAAGGGATGATTGCATGCGCGGCATGATCGACGAGATCACGGCCGCGCTTGGCGCCAACGGCCTCATCCTGCGTGGCGGTCTTCTTTTTCGCGATGACGAGGGTGTTCCTGATGGCGCCTCGGGTCGGCCGGCAAAGTCTGTCCTGCTGGTAGGGCAGGCGGGTGCCGCGCCTTGGCCGCATTTCCTGCGCTGGCGGCAGCAACAGCCACAGGCGATCGCCGATCCGCTCGACACCTGGTCACGGCAGGTCATCGGCGAGGTAGCGCAAGAGTTTGGTGCCCGCTTCGTTTCGCCCTCGGACAAGCCTTACCTGCCGTTCCAGCAATGGGCTGTTCGGGCGGAGGGGCTGAAGCCGTCCCCGCTCGGCATCCTCATGCATCCGCAATACGGGCTTTGGCATGCTTATCGCGGCGCGTTGCTGTTCGAGGAGGAGATAACGCTTCCGGAATTTCGGGAGACGATCCATCTTTGCGACACATGCGTCGACAAACCTTGTCTGAAATCCTGTCCGGTCGACGCTTATTCGACGGATGGTTTCGCCTACCAGGCCTGCCTTGCGCATGTGCGGGGGGCGAATGGCGAGCCGTGCCGCAGTGGCGGTTGCCTCGATCGCAACGCCTGCCCCTATGGCTGCTCCTATGGCTATCCGCCGGAGGTTCAGGCGTTTCACATGGCTAGTTTTGCACGGGCCGCCACCTGATTTTTGCCCCCGCCAAGCAGGCTACGCCGATGGGCGCCTTGACCGCGACCGGTCCGCTTCTGGTCCGACTGATCCGTGGCTGGACCGGCAGTTTTTCGGTATCGGCCTTTCTGTTCGTCGCGCTCGGTCTTGGCGCTGCCATCATGGGGTGCGGCGCCGGCCGTGCGCAGCATGTCGGAGCCAGGACCATACGCCTCGAGGGCCAAAGCTGATCGAAACTTTCCGCAGGCAGCCTGCAAGCGCATCACGCGATTCCGCACGAAATGTTGACTATCGGGCTCAGGGAACGCCTTGCCGTGGCGGCTTGCGCGGATATGTATCGCGCATCTGGCAAACGGAGCAGGCAATGACGAAGCAGGACCTTCACATCAAGACCCGTGACGGCGTGGCGAAGGCGGGCCTGTTCCGCTCGGTCAAGGTCTCTTCAGCCAAGGCCGGTGTCATTCTCTACCAGGATGCCTTCGGTCCTCGCCCGGCGCTTGACCAGATGGCGGAACGGCTGGCGGTCGAGGGCTATGCGGTGCTGGTGCCCGATCTATTCTATCGCAATGCTCCCTATGGGCCGTTCGCCGCCAAGACCGCCTTTGTCGAAGAAAAGACAAAGGCGCCGCTGATGGCGCTGGTCACCGGTACGACGCAGGAAATGACCATCAGCGACAGCGCCGCCTTTGTCGACGCGCTCGCCGGCGAAGGCGTCACGGGACCGATCGGCACTGTGGGCTATTGCATGGGCGGGGCACGGGCGCTCAACGCGGCCGCGACCTACCCCGACAGGGTCAAGGCCGCCGCCAGTTTTCATGGCGGCAACCTAGCCAGCGATGCCGCCGACAGCCCGCACCGCAAGGCGGCTTCCATCAAGGCGCGCGTCTATGTCGGCATGGCGGGCGTCGACCGGAGTTTTCCACCGGAGCAGTCGACCAAGCTGGCCGAGGCGCTGAGGGCGGCGGAAGTCGACCATCTGCTGGAGAACTATGTCGGCATGGCGCATGGCTGGTGCGTGCCCGACCACAGCGTCTACGACGAAGCTGGAGCCGAGCGTCACTGGAAGCGGCTGACGGCGCTGTTCGCCGAGACACTGACCTGAGTCTCGCGTCTGTTCTCGCCTGTTGGCTGCCCAATCCGTTCGCGGTATCAGGGCGTCTCGCTGAATGAGCGGGAGCCGCGCGGGAACGATCAACATTATGCAATCCTATGATGTCGTGATCATCGGCGCCGGCGCCGCCGGAATGATGTGCGCCGTGGAAGCGGCCAAGCGCGGCCGTTCGGTGCTGATCCTCGATCATGCGGCGGCACCTGGCGAAAAGATCCGCATCTCCGGCGGCGGCCGATGCAATTTCACCAACATCCATGCGAGCCCGAAGAATTTCATCTCGAGGAATCCGCATTTCTGCATCTCGGCGCTCAGCCGCTATACGCAGCGCGATTTCATTGCGCTGGTCGAACGCCACGGTATTGCCTATCACGAGAAGACATTGGGGCAGCTGTTTTCTGACGGCTCCGCGCGCCAGATCATCGATATGCTAGTCTCGGAAATGCGGGGCAGGGGCGCCGAGCTGGTATTGTCGACCCGCGTCGAGACTATCGGCAAAACCGCGGAAGGGTTTGAACTCACCCTCTCCACGGGCTCGGTTTCCTCCCAGTCCCTCGTCGTGGCCTGTGGCGGCAAGTCGATCCCCAAGATGGGCGCGACGGGCTTCGGCTACGAGCTTGCCGAGCGGTTTGGCCTTGCCGTCGTCGAAACACGGCCTGCACTGGTGCCGTTGACCTTTGACGCAAAAACGCTTGAGCGGCTTTCGCCCCTGGCCGGAAACGCGGTCGACGCCGAGATTGCCTGCGGCAAGACGCGGTTTTCCGAAGCGATGCTGTTCACGCATCGCGGCGTCAGTGGGCCATCCATCCTGCAGATATCCTCCTATTGGCGCGAGGGCGATGAGATCCGCATCGCCATGCTGCCGGGCACTGATGTGGCTGAGCTCGTCCGCGCCGCCAGGCGTGGCAATGGCCGGCAAGCGGTGCAGACCGTGCTGGCGAATCATCTGCCGAAACGGCTGGCTCAGGCGATAGCCGAGCGAACCGGGCTAGACGGCAACCTCGCCGACCTTTCCGAGGCCCAGATCAAAACAGTCGAGGTCGCGGTCAACGACTGGCGCATCAAGCCAGCCGGTTCGGAGGGCTACCGGACGGCCGAAGTGACGCTCGGCGGGGTAGACACCAACAGCCTCGACCAGAAGACGATGCAGGCGAAGTTGATGCCGGGCCTGTTCTTCATCGGCGAGGTCGTCGACGTCACCGGCTGGCTCGGCGGCTATAATTTCCAATGGGCGTGGTCGTCGGGCTGGGCGGCGGGCCAGGCGTGTTGACGTTCAGGCGAGGCCGGCCTGCCTGACTCGACACGCCCCAGACACAAACGTCCAATTCGAGAAAAATCTTTCCATCACCCCAAGGATTAGCCATTAGCCTTCGTCCAACAGGCAAATGATGGCGATGATGCTGGATGAGAGCGAAGCCTCCGACGCCGAACTGATTGGGCGGGCGAAGGGCGGAGACAGGGGGGCCTTCGGCAAATTGCTGGAGCGTCACTACGACTTCGTCTATCGCGCCGCCTATCGCTGGTGCGGCAGGAAGGCCGATGCCGAAGACATCGCCCAGGAAGTCTGTGTCAGGCTGGGCAAGGCAATCCGCGATTATCGCGGCGGCGGCGCGTTCACGACATGGCTCTACACCATGACGATGAACGCGGCGCGCGACACGATGCGCAAGACCCAGCGCGAGACGGTCAAGACCGAGGCCTATGGCGTCCATGCGCTGATTTCGGGCGACGGCCCGGCCGAGGGTGAAGACCCGACCGAGGCGTTGTGGGCGGCGGTGCGGCAATTGCCGGACAAGCAGCGCGATGCGGTAATGCTTGTCCATGGCGAAGGCTTGAGCCACGCGGCCGCCGCCGAGGCGATGGCGATCTCGGAGACGACGGTTTCCTGGCACATCCATGAAGCGAAGAAACGGCTGAAGACGTTGATGCGTTCAGCCGGGGAAGTGTGACCATGGTCGACGACAACGAACTCAGAAAGCTGAGCAATGCAGCGGTACCGGCGCCGGGCGAGAGCGCGAAGGCACGCGCCTTCGAAGCCGCCCTGCGCGCCTACGATCAGGAAAATATTTCCCCTGTCACCCAAGGATCGGCTGGCGGCCTTCGTCTCACGGAGCGAGCACAAAAGCTCTGGAGCGAGATCATGCAAAAGAAACTCATTGCCACGCCGGCCCTTGCCGGCCTCGTCGCCCTGCCGATCGCCGGGTACGCCACCTTCCATATGCTGAGGGAACAGCCGTCGCCGGTCGGCGGCGACGAGAAGATCACCGAGACACTGGCCGACAAGCCGGCGACGCTGAAGACAACCACCGCCGAGCCGAAACAGGCTGCGGCGGCGCTGGAGAAGGACAAAAAGGCAGACGTGGACGTGGAAAGCCGCGATGCCAGCGGCGACGCGCTTGCGCCACCAGCTTCTCCGCCACAGTCGCAGACGACTGCCGTCGGGGGCTTGGCACCGCAGGATGGACGTACGCAAAACGTGACGCCGAATGCTGACGCCCCGGCAACAGTTAACGAATCTCAGTCGGCCACCTTGCGGGCTTACAAGCCAGCACCGGCCCCCAAAGGTGAATTCGCACTGGATGGCACGACAAGCGCACCGTCGCGAGTTGCTCGCATGCCGGCTGCCGAGCCCAAGCTTATGTCCCCGCAGCAGCCGGCGGCCATCCCGGCCGACCAGGTGGCGCCGCAGGAGGAAAACCGCGACCGCGTCCAGGATTTCAAGACCAATCCGGTGCACGCCGCATTGGAGGACCCGGTCTCGACCTTCTCGATCGATGTCGACACCGCGTCCTATTCCTTCGTGCGCGGCTCGCTGAAGCAGGGGTACCTGCCGCAAGCCGACACGGTTCGCGTCGAGGAGATGATCAATTACTTCCCCTATGACTGGAAGGGGCCGGACTCGGTATCAACGCCGTTCAACTCGACCGTCAGCGTCATGCCGACCCCGTGGAACGCGCACACCAAGCTGATGCACGTCGCCATCAAGGGTTTCGACGTCAAGCCGACCGAGCAGCCGGAGGCCAATCTGGTCTTCCTGATCGACGTGTCGGGCTCGATGGACGAACCGGACAAGCTGCCGCTGCTCAAGTCGGCGTTCCGGCTGCTGGTCAGCAAGCTGAAGGCCGACGACACCATCTCGATCGTCACCTATGCGGGCGATGCCGGCACCGTGCTGATGCCGACAAAGGTTGCCGAGAAGGACAAGATCCTCAATGCCATCGACAATCTGCGGCCCGGTGGCTCGACGGCAGGCGAGGCCGGCATCAAGGAAGCCTACAAGCTTGCCCAGCAGTCCTTCATCAAGGACGGCGTCAACCGGGTGATGCTTGCCACTGACGGCGACTTCAATGTCGGCCAGACCGATGACGACGACCTGAAGCGGCTGATCGAGAGCGAACGCAAGACCGGCGTGTTCCTGTCGGTGTTCGGCTTCGGCCGCGGCAATCTGAACGATGAAATGATGCAGACCATTGCCCAGAACGGCAACGGCACCGCCGCCTATATCGACACGCTGGCCGAGGCAGAGAAGGTGCTGGTCGAGGACGCGTCCTCGACGCTGTTCACCATCGCCAAGGACGTGAAGATCCAGGTCGAGTTCAACCCGGACAAGGTCTCCGAATATCGTCTTATCGGCTACGAGACCCGGGCGCTTAACCGCGAGGATTTCAACAATGACCGCGTCGATGCCGGCGATATCGGCTCGGGGCATTCGGTCACCGCGATCTACGAGATCACGCCCAAAGGCGGTGGTGGTGAGCAAATCGATCCGCTACGCTACGGCCAGGCGACGGTCAACAATGGCGGCGTTGCCAATGCGGACGAATATGCCTTCGTCAAGATCCGCTACAAGCTGCCCAACGAGGATGTCTCGAAGCTGATCACCACGCCGGTGACCTCGGCCAACGAGGTCGCGTCCTTCGACCGGGCGAGTACCGACCAGCGTTTCTCCGTCGCCGTCGCGGCCTTCGGCCAGAAGCTGCGCGACGAGGATGCGACCGGGAAGTTCGGCTACGACAAGATCATGGAGATTGCCACCGCCGCCCGAGGAGCCGACCCGTTTGGGTACAGGTCCGAGTTCCTTTCGCTTGTGCGCCTTGCCTCGGCGCTGGGCGGCAACCGGTAGTGGCGATGACGGCCGGTTTCTTTCAGATGACGGGATCGTTCTGATCACCGGCCGACGGGCGGGTGAGGCAGGCCGGCTAGGGATCTTTGCCCTTGCCGGCCTTTTTTTCGTTGCGCCATGCTTGTCCGCCACCCATTCTGGCGAGCGGGAGGCAGAGAGCAATGAAGAGACGTATTATCCTGGTGCGGCACAGCGACGAACCTGCCGACGACCGTGTGTTCGCCTACCTCCAGCAAAGCGGCTACGAGCCCGTCTTGCGTCGAGCCTATGCCGGAGAGGTGCTGGACGTTGATGAGGATGTCGCGGGCGGCGTGGTCTACGGCGGAATGTACAATGTCTACGACACGTCACTGCATCCATTCTTGCTGAACGAGTACCGATTTATCGACTTCTGCATGAGCTCCGATATCCCCTTGCTCGGCATCTGCCAGGGCGCGCAGCAGATCGCCTGGCATCGCGGTGCTCATGTCGGTCCGCCGGTTAGCGGCGTGCACGAATTTGGCTGCTATCCACTCTACCCGACAGAGGGAGCGGAGGATTTTCTGTCCGAGCCGATCCATGTCACGCAATCACACTGGCACGGCTTTGAATTGCCTGAAGGCGCTCGGCACCTTGCTTCGAGCGCCTCGTTTCCCAACCAGGCTTTTTGCATTGGTGATAAGATCTACGGACTGCAGTTCCATCCGGAAGTCACGCCTACAGGATTTCGACGTGTGCAGGACCGCCCGACCGCGAACTATGACAAGCCGGGCGCGCAGACGCGTGAAGAACAGGATCGTCTTATAAGCCTGCATGATGCAGCGCAGGCCTCCTGGTTTAACGGGTTCCTGCGTAAACTTTTTCCGCCTTTGATCTAGTTGGTCGACGACGATACTGCCGCAAGTTGGAGCGATCCGCACGGGATCGTTAAATTGCTCGGCATTTCCGGTACCGGATCGCAATTTCCTCTCGCTACACCGGTCATGTCTAAGGCTTGAGGGAGCCGGAATTGAAAATCACAACCATCGCCAACCCGACTCCGCCGGCACGTGATGCTTCGGCGGGTTTATCACCGTCAGCCGAATCCAGACGCATCAGCGACGATGTCGCGCAGGCGCGCCACACCGCCATGTCGGCGCTGACCAATGACCGCTTCCGCGCCATGCTGGAGCAGATTTCCGATCCGAGCGCATCCGGCGCGCTGGCAACAATGCGCGGCGACAACGTGGTTGATTTCAAGTCGGCCCTGTCAAGCTACGCCGACAACAGCGAATAACCGCAAAGGAAATCGCGTCAGGCGCGGCTGCGCCGCCGCTCGCGGCGTGCTTCGCTGGTCTCGGCGGTGTTTGCCGTCGCCACCTTGTTGCGCATCGGGCCTATGCGCTCGACGATTTTTTCGACCGTCGGGCGATCCGCCCTGGTGTGGGCGTCGAGCGCCTTGCGCATCGCGGCCAGATGCTGGAACGAGGTGCCGCAGCAGCCACCGATGATCTTGGCTCCGCCATCCACGGCGAGCCTGACATAGTCGGCCATCAGTTCCGGCGTACCGGAATAGTGGATCTCGGTGCCACGGAATTCGGGAATGCCGCAATTGCCCTTGACGATGACAGTCGCCTCCGGCTTGGCCTCGGTCATGTCGAGCAGCGAGGCCAGGATGTCGGAAGCGCCGACGCCGCAATTGGCGCCAACCCCGAGCGGTGCTTGCGACAGGCCGTCGGCGACGCCGTGGATGTCTTTCGGCAGCAGGCCCATCATGGTGCGACCGGCGGTGTCGAACGAGCCGGTATAGGTGTAGGGCAGGCCGACGCGTATGGCGGCTTCGGCAGCCGCGCGGATCTCGCCGGGCGCCGACATCGTCTCGATCCAGGCGACTTCGGCGCCACCCTCCTTGAGACCCTCGATCTGCTCGGCAAAGGCGTCAACCGCCTCGTCATAGGTCATGGCGCCAAGCGGCACCAGCAATTCCCCTGTCGGACCGACCGAGCCGGCGACGATCACCTTGCGGCCGGCCTTGTCGGCGACGGCGCGGGCGATCTCGGCTGCGCGCTTGTTCAGCGCATGCACGCGGTCCTGCGCATGGTGCAGTTTCAGCCGGTGGCGGGTGCCGCCGAACGAGTTGGTCAGGATGATGTCGGCGCCTGCGTCGACGAAATTCTGGTGCAGGCTGGTGATGGTGTCGGGCGCGGTTTCGTTCAGCAGTTCCGGCGCCTCACCGGCCTCCAGACCCATGGCGAACAAATTGGTGCCCGTGGCGCCATCGGCCAGCAGCACGCCCTTTTCAGCCAGCAACGCATCGATCGGATTGCTCGTCATCGGATTGGCTTTCGTGTCTTGGAATTCGAACATGTATGGAAATTCGAATAAGGATATAAAGAAGTCTTTATGTCTAGTCAATGAAAATGCGGCGCTGAGTGCTCAGGCAGAGCCTGATGCGAACGACATACCGGCGAGGTTGCGTGCAAAGGCTGCCGCTTCGTGCGGATTAATGTCGGCGGCGCGGATCAGATTGTCGAAATGTCGGGTCAAGGCCTGGACCGGCTGAGTGGCGTTCAGCACCACATACATGTCGCCGACATAGATCGCCGCGCGATAGGGGCCGAAAATGGTCAGCGGTATGGAATAGCGCATGCGGCCGTCATATAGGAACAGGCGGAAGGTCGGATAGAGGTCGTCGAGCAGCGTTGCCATATGGGCAAGCTGCTGCTGGCGGTCGGCCGCCGGGAAACGGTCCCACACGCCGAGACCGCGGGCGAAGATCTCCAGCGTGTGGCGCGGCATGCAGACTTCCATGTCGGTTTCCGGCCGCCGGTTGTACTCGATGCGGTATTGCGTTTCGCTGGCCTGCGCCAATCGGCTCCTGTTGGTGATGTTGGCCTCATAGTCGACGAGCGCGTGGGTGCGCAGGAGATCGGGAATGCCGGCAGGCACATAGCGGATCTTGGTGCCCGCCGCTTCCGCGAACCATTTGGCGAGCAGCGTGCGGTCGAAACCGTCGGGCGCTTCCTCGATCTCAAGGCTCTCGCGGATTTCGCCGGTCACGCCTTCATCCTGGCTGAGGCCAAGCAGCCAGTCTAGCGACACTTTGAATTCGGCGGCGATGTTCAGAAGCGTTTCGGCACGTGGCAGGCGGGTCGAGGCACCCGACATCAGTTGCGACAACGCCGACCTGTCGATGCCGACTGCTGACGCGAAAGCCGACTGGTTGAGGTCGGATCGTGTCAGGAGGAGCTTCAGACGCTCCCGGAAGATCGTCGACAGATCGCGCTTGTCCATGGCCTCGCCCTTATCCTCCGTAGGAAAAATTTGCGCCGGAGTTAAGCTAATTAGGTGCCCGAGGCGTAAATGAATCCCTAAGATTGTTTACAATGTGCAACATATGCGGTCAAGAATGCGCAATCGCAACATTTTGTGCACTTTGTCGCGTTGAGTGGAATCATCTCTCCTGACACAATGCTGTCAGGAACCAGTTGGGGTTCCGGCGACTGAGGGACAGTGGTCGATAGCATGGCTGGCAAGAGCATCCGTCGAAGCAGCAGACCGGCCATCGAATGGCCGACGGTGGTTCTCGCTCTCTTCTGCTACGGGACATGGTTCGCCGCCGGCTTCTTCCTCTGGCCATCGTATCCCACAGCAGCGCTGATCGTCATGGCCGTCACGCTGGCATTGCAATCCTCTATCATGCATGAGGTGCTGCATGGGCACCCGACCCGCAACGGCCTCGTCAATGAAGCTTTCGTCTTCTTGCCGATCGGCCTCGCCTGGCCGTTTCGCCGTTTCAAGACTATTCACCTGCGCCACCATGCGGACGAGCGGCTGACCGATCCTCTCGACGATCCCGAGAGCTATTACCAGGCGCTCTGGATGCACGAAGAAATGCCGCCGCTGATGAAATTCGTGCTGAAGGTCAACAACACCATGGCAGGTCGCCTCGTCCTGGGGCCATGGCTGTCCTGCATCGGCTTCTTCATCGATGACGCCAAGCATGTGATTGCCGGAGACAAGGCGATCCGCAAGGCCTGGCTGCTGCATGCGATCGGCCTTGCCGTGGTGCTGCCGGTCGTGCAGTTCGGCTTTGGCATGCCGGTTTGGCTCTATGTGTTGGTGCCGGTCTGGCTCGGCCAGTCGCTGATCTCGATTCGCACCTATGCCGAGCACCAATGGTCGGAGCATCCGGAAGGCCGCACGGTGATTGTGGAGCGCTCGCCGCTGTCATTCCTGTTCCTCAACAACAATCTGCACTTCGTCCATCACAAGAGCCCGACCATCGCCTGGTACCGGCTGCCGAAGCTGTTTCGTGACCGGCGGGAGGAATGGCTGCGGATGAACAATGGCTATGCCTATCCGAACTATTTCGCGCTGCTCAGATCCTATGCCTTCAAGGCCAAGGAGCCGATCGTGCATCCGGTTCTGCGGCGCGCGCCCGAGCCGGGCAGGGCGTTCAAGCCGCGCGTCAGGGCGCGCAGCATCAGTGGGCTTGGCAGCGCGCCGGTTCCCGCCGAACCGCCCAAGGAATAGTATCCGCGTGTAGAGTGGATACCGTGTCGGCCAATTCTGATTGGGCGCCGCGTTTTTGCGATCCTTTATCCCGGCATGGTGGTTTGATATCGCATGAGCGAATTGATTGCGGCGTTGCCGATGTATGACTGGCCGGAGGCGCGCGACGAGGTCGATGCCCAATGGGCGTCGTTGCGCGATGCCTTCCGGCGAAAGGGTATCGATGCGCCGCAATCCATCGTGCGCCGCAATGGCGACCTGCCGCCGGTGCCGGGCGGCATTCGGGACGGCGAAGGTAAACTCGTCGCGCCCAATCCGACGACCCTGCCGCCGGACGAACTCGATTTCCACAAGCTCTGGATGCATCCGGCGCTGCTGTTCGCGCAGACCTGCTGGGGGCCGATGGAACTCGGTCTGTCCCGGCATGTGCAGGTGGTCGGCCAGCCAAGCTATGATGCCTATGAAGGCGGCCAGGGCGAACTTTATTCGAGCGCGCTGGTGATGCGTTCGGGCGAGGGGCCGGAGGTTCGGTCGCCCGCCGATGGCAAGGCCTTGCTGCCGCTCGACCTCATCCGGGACAGGCGCTTCACCTTCAACAGCCTCGATTCCATGTCGGGCATCATCGCGCTGACACGCGACCTGAAAGCGGCCGGCGAAAACCTGACCATATTTTCATCGCGCAGCGAAAGCGGCGGTCATCGCGACTCGATCGTGGCGGTCGCCGAAGGCAAAGCGGATGTTGCCGCGATAGATTGCGAAAGCTGGGCGCTGGCACAACGTTTCGAGCCGGCGGCGAAAACTGTGAGGATCGTCGGCTGGACGGGAAGGCGCAAAGGCTTGCCGTTCATCACCGCCAGGACGACGCCGGAAAAAAACGTGCGCGCGATGCGTGAAGCCCTTGCCGGGCTAGCCGAGCAGCCTCCGATCCAACGGGTAGGTTGAAAGCTTTTCGTTGCCGGTGTCGGTGATCAGGATCTGTTCCTCGATCTTGACACCCTCTCGACCGCCAAGCCGGCCGATATAGCTCTCCACACACAGCACCATGCCCGGTTCCAGCACGCCGTCGGGTGTATCGGATGTCCAGTCGCTGGCATGCGGCAAGGTCGGATATTCGTCGGCCAGTCCGACGCCGTGGTAGAGCACGCCGTAGCGAGTTGGGAAGCAGTCTCGAGGCGGTACAGCCGAGCGTTCGACCAGATCGCGGAACGAGACGCAGGGCTGCATCAAAGCGGTGTTGTACTCGATCTGGTCGGCGGCGATGCGGAACAGGTCGCGCTGTTCGTTGGTCGGCTTTGTGTCGCCACAGAGCCAGGTGCGCGAGAGATCGGCGCAGAAGCCGTAGGGGCCGATCAAATCGGTATCGAAGGCGACGAGATCGCCCGCCTCCATGATCCGCGACGAGCATTCCTGGAACCATGGATTGGTGCGCGGTCCCGACGTCAGCAGCCGGGTCTCGATCCATTCGCCGCCGCGCGCGATGTTGCCGCGATGGAGTTGCGCCCACAAATCGTTCTCGGAGATACCGGGCTTGAGCGCCTGTTCCATCTCGCCCATCGCTGCCTCGCAAGCGACGACGGCGCGGCGCATGGCAAGGATTTCATCCGGCGATTTGATCAGCCGCGCGTTTTCCATCACCGCCTCGCCATTGCCGATGGAAATGCCAAGGCGGTGGAGTTCTTCAACACCTTCCGGATTGATGTGGTCGACGGCGATGCGGTTGTTGCCGCCGCCATGTGCCCTGACCAAATCGGCGATACCGGCGGCCCAGCGGCGGACTTTCTGCTCGGTCAGTTCCCCACCATAGAGGTACATCCACGACACCGCCGGCCGCACTTCGTCGACGATGCCGGAATGATCGGACAGGTGCTCACAGGAAAAGTAGTCGAACAGCACCACCGGACCCTCGGTGGCCACGAAGCAATGCCGCGTCGGATTGTGCGCGACCCAGAGCTGCATGTTGGTCGAGTCGGTCGCATATCGGATGTTGACGGGATCATAGAGCAAGGCGCCGGCATAGCCGCGGCGCTTCAGCTCGGCGCGGATGCGCTCGAGCCGGTATTTTCGCATTGCCGGCAGGTCGGGCGCGGCAATACCCGCCGCCGCCCATTCCGCTTCGGCTTGCGCGCCATAGCCCAGCACATGCTGGTTGAGCGAAGCCGCCTTTTCGCGGGAGGCATCGCGCAACGCCTCGATCGAGCCTGATACAAACGGCATGATCTTGCGATGGCGGCCGAAGCTTCCCTTTGGCGCCCCGCTGTCCATCCGGCCCTCAGGTCCGCATCTTCTCGCCGCTTGGGTCGAAGGGCGCCTCGACATTGATGCGGGCCGGGCGCCGAGACCCAATAATCTCGATCTCGAACAGGCCCGCGCTTTCATCCTCGGCAAGGGCGGCCGGCACATAGCCTTGCGCCATCGACTTTTGCACGTAATGCGCATAGCCGCCCGACGTCACCCAGCCGACCACGCGCCAGTCGCCGTCGACGATGCCGCGCACGGCGGACGCGCCTTCGGCGGCCTTCGAGCCACGTATTTCCTTGCCTGATGTGTCGAAGCGCGGCGCGCCATAGCCATGCGGCTTTTCAACCGTGCCGTAATCCTTGCCGACCTTGGCCCAGATAGGCTCGTCGCCCATCACGTCGGCATCGGCGGCCTCGACGATGAAGGAGACACGGCGCAGTTTAGGCCCTTGCGCCTGTTCCTTGGCTGCGGCTTCACGGCCGATGAAATCGTTCTTCTCGAGCTTGATGAAGCGGTCCATGGAGCCTTCGAACGGCCCATAGATCGGCCGCAACTCACGGAACCAGGTCGGGAAATTTTTTTCCAGGCGCATCGACAGCAAGGCGCGCATGCCGAAATCGACGATCCCGAATTCCTCGCCGGCGTCCTTGATCGCCTTATAGACAAGGCGCTCATAGGCTGGCGCCATCCAGATCTCGTAGCCGAGGTCTCCGGTATAGGTGATGCGGTTGACTAGGCAGGGCGCGCCGCCGACCGCCATCTCGCGGAAATCCATGAAGCGGAACGCCTTGGTCGAGATGTCGACCTCGACCAGCTTCTGCAGGAGGTCGCGCGACTTCGGGCCGGCGATCGACAGGCCGACCAGTGTCTGGTCGAAACGGTGGATGCGCACCGAACCATCCTTGGGCAGGTGCTTTTCGAACCAGCGCATGTGGTATTTCTGCGCGGCCGACGAGCCCCAGATCATGAAGCGGTCTTCACCGGCCTTGGCGATGGTGAAGTCGCCGATCAGCTTGCCGAACTCGTTGATCATCGGTGTCAGCACGATGCGGCCGGTCTTCGGCATGCGGTTGGTCATCAGCCGGTTGAGGAACTCTTCCGCGCCGGGTCCCGACACTTCGTATTTGGCGAAGTTGGCGATCTCGGTGACGCCGACGCGCTCGCGCGTGGCGCGCACTTCCTCGCCGATCGGACCAAAGTCGTTGGAGCGGTGGAAGGAGACGACGTCCTTCGGCTCGCTGCCCTTCGGCGCGAACCAGAGCGGGGTTTCGAGGCCCCAGGAGTCGCCCATCACGGCATTGTTGGCGAGCATCGTGTCGTAGAGCGGCGTCGTCTGTGCCGGTCGGGCAGCCGGCAGTTCCTCGTTGGGGAATCGGATGGAGAAGCGGCGCGAATAGTTTTCGCGCACCTTGGCGTTAGTGTAGCGCAGCCCAGCCCATTCGCCGAAGCGGGCGACATCCATGCCCCAGACGTCGAAGCCCGGATCGCCATGCACCATCCAGTTGGATAGAGCAAGGCCGACGCCGCCGCCCTGGCTGAAGCCGGCCATGACGGCGCAGGCGCACCAGAAATTGGTCAGGCCTTGCACAGGGCCGACCAGAGGATTGCCGTCGAGCGCGAAGGTAAAGGGGCCGTTGATGATCTGCTTGATACCGGCCTTTTCGATGCCAGGGAAATGCTTGAAGCCGATTTCCAGCGACGGCGCGATGCGGTCGAGATCGGGCGGCAGCAGTTCATGGCCGAAGTCCCACGGCGTGTTGACCGGCGACCACGGCTTGCAAGCCTTTTCATAGGTGCCGAGCAGGATCCCGTTGCGCTCCTGGCGGGTGTAGATCTCGCCCTTGAAGTCAAGCACACCGATCATTTCGCGGCCGGTCGACTTGTTGAACTCCTCGACCTCCGGCATCGGCTCGGTCAAGAGATACATGTGCTCCATGGCCAGTACCGGCAGCTCGACGCCGACCATGCGGCCGATCTCGCGCGCCCACAGACCGCCGCAGTTGACGACGTGTTCGGCGTGAACCGTGCCCTGTTCGGTGACGACGTTCCAGGTGCCGTCCGGCTGCTGTGTCAGGTCGACCACGCGGTTGCGCAGCACGATTTCGGCGCCGAGTTTTTTGGCCGCCTTGGAATATGCAATGGTGGTCCCGGAGGGGTCGAGATGGCCTTCGACCGGATCCCACATGGCGCCGACGAAATTGGTTTCGTCCATCAGCGGGAACATCGCCTTGGCCTCGGACGGCGTGATCAGTTCGGTGTCCATGCCGAGATAGCGGCCTTTGGCGTGGGCAAGGCGCAGGAAGTCCATGCGTTCGGGCGTATCGGCCAACATCACGCCGCCGGTCAGGTGCAGCGAGCAGGACTGGCCCGAAATCTCCTCGATTTCCTTGTAAAGCTGGACCGTATAGGCCTGCAGCTTGGCGACGTTCGGATCGCCGTTCAGCGTATGGAAGCCGCCGGCCGCATGCCAGGACGAGCCGGAGGTTAGCTCCGAGCGCTCGATCAGCATGATGTCGGTCCAGCCGGCCTTGGCCAGGTGGTAGAGCACCGAGCAGCCGACGACGCCGCCGCCAATGACAACCGCTTTAACGTGGGATTTCATGAGGATAGTTCCGTTTTCGTGTAAACTGAATCAGATATTTTGAAGACCCCGACCCGCTTTGCAGCGAAACCGAACGGCCCGGAGAGTGGTCTGTCTAGAAATCGGTCGGCGCGCCGCCTTCGGTCGTGCGCTTCGCAACAAAGGCGTTGAGCTCCTCGCGGATGGCGGGATCCATGTAAGGCTCGTCATAGGAGGCCAGCCGCTCTTTCCACACCTTGTTGGCCTTTTCCATTGCCGTTGGCGAGCCGGCTTCCGCCCAGGTTTCGAAATTGCGCCAGTCCGAAAGGATGGGCGAATAAAACGCGGTCTTGTAGCGGTCTTGCGTGTGCTGGGTGCCGAAGAAGTGGCCGCCGGGGCCGACCGACTGGATGGCGTCGAAGCCGAGCGCTTCATCGGAAAGGTCAAGCGGGGTCAGGAATTCGGCAACCATCTGCAACAGGTCGATATCCAGAATGGTCTTCTCGTAGGAACAGCGCAGGCCGCCTTCTAGCCAGCCGGCCGCATGCATCATCAGGTTGCCGCCGCCCTGGACCGCGCCCCACAGCGAAAAGACGCTCTCATAAGCTGCCTGCGCGTCGACGGTGTTGGCGGCGCAGGTGTTGGAGGTGCGGTAGGGGATCTTGTAGCGGCGGGCGAGCTGGCCCCCGACCAGTTGCGCCTTCATGTATTCGGGCGTGCCGAAGGCCGGTGAGCCGGACTTCATGTCGACATTGGAGGTGAAGCCGCCATACCCGACCGGTGCGCCCTTGCGCACCATCTGGGCGAAGGCAATGCCGGACAGCGCCTCGGCATTCTGCTGCACCAGCGCCCCGGCGATGGTTACGGGCGCCATCGCTCCCGAGAGGGTGAAGGGTGTCACGATGACAACCTGGCCCTTGCTCGACATCTGGATGATGCCTTCCATCATCGGAACGTCGAGCTTGAGCGGCGAATTGGTGTTGATGATGGTGAAGACGGATGGTTCCGCGAGCAATTGCTCATGGCTGATGCCGCGCGCGATGCGGGTGATCTCGATGCCGTCGACATTGCGCTCCTTGCCGAGCGAATAGATGTGGAACACCTTGTCGGTCAGCGTGGCGAGGTCGCGGATGCATTCGAGGTGACGAACCGATGGGTGGATGTCGGTCGGCTCGACCGGATAGCCGCCCGTGCAATTCAGGATGTTGTGCATCTGCGCCAGCCGCAGGAAATTGCGATAATCCTGCTGGTTGCCGGGCCGGCGGCCACGATCGATGTCGGAGCAATTGGGCGCCGAGGCCATCATCGAGATGATCAGATTGTCACCGCCGAAGCGCACATTGTGCGCGGGGTTGCGGGCATGGATGGTGAATTCGGACGGGCAGTTCGACACCAGCTCCAGGATCATGTCGCTGTCGAAGCGCACGCGCTCCGAGCCCTCGCGTACGTCGGCGCCATGCGCCTTCATGATGCTGCGTGCTTCGTCGTGCAGGACGTCCACGCCAATCTCGCGCAACACCCGCAAGGAGGCGAGGTGGATCGATTCCAGCTCATCCTCGGACACCAGCTTGGTCGGGGTCAGCGGATTCTTCAGTTGGCGGAAAGCCGGCTGCTCGAACGCGGCCGAGCCACCGGCGCGTTTGCCGGCGCGACCGCCACGGCGGGCACGGTCGGGCGCCAATGCCGGTTCTGAGGGGTGTAGGGCGGCGGTCATGATGGTCCTCGTAGGATGCGATAACGGGCGGCATAATGGACCGGCGCCCCTCCGGCCATTGCGGAGGCGGCGACCACTAGAGCGAGGGAAGCGACATGCCGGAACGGCAGCCAGGTGGCCGCGACATCCGCCCTGGCCACACCGGCGCGCCGGCAGGCGCCTGAATGAGGCCGTCGGATGGTGCAGATTTAAAAAGACGTTACAGTACCGTCTTTTACTTCTGACATACTTGCGCGTTGAACTGTTTTGGAGGGACAGCCATGCCTGACGTCGTCAAAGTGCGTGCCGCGACAAACAACGAAGTCGCGTTCCTTTCCTGGGATCTTGACGGGATGATCCCAGGCTGCCTCGGTTTCGAGATCGTGCGCCTCTATCCCGATACAGGCGAGGAGCGTTGCCTTGCGTCCTGGGTGCCCTTCAAGGGTCAGCGCAATGCCCGATGGATTCCGCAGGATACGGGTGTCTGGCCGGTACAGAAGACATTCTGGCGCGATTTGACTGTCAGACGCCGCCGCGACAGCATAGACGTCAGGCCGGACGGCGAAATGATCGCCTACCGCGTGCGTCCCGTTGGGGGCATGAAGCCGGGCCTCGATCCCGTGCCGGTGCGCCCCGATCAGGTCGTCGGCGGCAAACCCGCCTATACCGGACCGGCGCGACCCCTTGGCTATCTCGGGCAGGGCGCGGTCAGTCCGCCAATCTTCCTGGGCCAAATGTTCGGCAAGGCACGCGTTGCCTTCACCAACGGCGTGCTTTCGACGCAATGGATGTCTCATGCGCTGGCGGAAGCCGGCATCAAGGTCGGCCAGCGCGACAAGATCAGGGCGGTGCTGCAAGACCCGACCAGCAAGATCCGCGCCTATCTGCATGGCGACGTGCCTGACGTGCTGACCAGCCTGTTGAAACGGGCCAAGGCCGAAGGCGGCACCGTCAGGCTTGCGCTCTATGAGCTCGGCGACGACGAATTGTGCGACGCCATTATCGCGGCCAGGGATGTAGTTGAAGTCATCCTGTCCAATTCGGGCAGGGATGACCGGACCAAGGCCTGGGATGCCGGCAACGCACCCTCCAGGAAGCGTTTGCACAATGCTGGGGTCGTGGTGACGGACCGCCTGTTCAACAACAACCATATCGGCCACAACAAGTTCGCCGTCTACCGCGACACCCAGGGCAATCCGCAAGCGGTTATGACCGGCAGTACCAACTGGACGTCGACTGGCATATGCGGCCAGTCCAACAACGCTTTTGTCCGCGACGATCCGGCGATGGCGGAGGTATTCGATGCCTATTGGGAACGCATGAAAGCCGATGTGTTTCCGCCACCGGCTTCGGAAAGTGCTGCCGGCCACGTCGTGCAGACGCAGGGCGTGCCGTTCCGCAAGGAGAACCACATGCCAAACCCGCTCAACGGCGCCTCGGTGGTGTTGGACGGCATGACGGTGTGGTTTTCGCCCAACGACCCGACCCGCAACAAAAAGGACATTTCGGTGCGTCCGGTTGACCTCCAGGACGTCTTTGCCCGCATCAAAGCGGCGAAGCGGGCCGTGCTGTTCCTGGTGTTCAACCCTTCGCTGCTCGGCGAAAATTCGATCGTAGACCAGGCGGTTGCGGCGGCGAAAGCGGATCCGAACCTCATCGTGCAGGGCGCGATCAGCGACGAGACGGCCATGCCCAACTATGTCGCTCCGACCAAGGATCCGGTCACCCACAAGTCGAACAAGGACGGCAAGTCGCCCTTTGTCTATCCGGAGAAGGTCTGGGAGGCCCCGAATGTCTCCATCGTAAGGGCGGCGAACCTGACCGGCGCCACGATTGCCACGGATTTCCAGGCCGAAGTGCTCACCGTGGGCCACGCGATCGTGCACGACAAGATCGTTGTCATCGATCCGATGGAGGACAACGCCACCGTCATTACCGGCAGCCACAACCTCGGTTACAAGGCGTCCTACGAAAACGACGAGAATTTGGTCATCGTGGAAGGCGACAAGACCTTTGCCGCGGCCTATGCCGTGCACATGCTCGACGTCTTCGACCACTATAAGTTCCGGGCTTGGCGCAGGACGATCGGCAAGGGGCCGTCCGATGCTGACGGGATTGCCATCGACGACAAGTGGCTGAAGCCTTATGCGGACGGCAAGAAAGGCGCAATCGCCCGCTACTTCCCGTAGCCATCGCGTCTGCATCAAAGATTCGTTCATTCGGGACCGATTGGCGTCGGTCGGTCGGTTGATTTCCTTGGTGCAAGCGGATCTCCGGTCCGGCTCTTCTCTTTCTCCGGTCGAACCAGTAGCTAGTCTTGCTTGCTGGCCGATGGCCGCACTCACATGGATGACGGCATGGTCGCGACCGGCTCGAGCGAAGGCGAAGCGGGAACGCAATGGGCGGCGCTCGCGGGCGTCACCGCCGCGTTGGCCATGTTCGGAGCGGCGCAAGGGTTGAGCTCGCCGCTGTTCACGCTCCTGATGCAGAAGCAAGCCATGTCGCCCGCCCTGATCGGCCTGTCGGCGGCGATGATGCCGGTTGGCCTCATCCTTTCGGCCTCTTTCGTCCCGGCTGCCGTGCGGCTGTTCGGGGCGCGAAATCTGGCGGTTGGCTGCTCGCTGATCGGGGCGATGTGCTTCCTGGGCATCGGTTACCTCCAGAATTGGGTGGCCTGGTACGTCATCCGATTCATCATCGGCATCGTCATCAACCCGCTCTATGTGCTGGGCGAAGTCTGGGCGCTGTCGCTGGCGTCGCCGTCGCGGCGCGGGCGAGTGATGGGCGTGTTCAACACACTAATGGGCGCCGGCTATGCCGCCGGCCCCTTTACGCTCACTCTGGTCGGCATCGAGGGCTGGGCTCCCTTCAGCGTCGGCATCGTCGGTTTCCTGCTCTGTGCCATCATTTTGCGCCTTGTCTCCTCGAAGCTCGCCGGTTTCGAGGATGACGGCCAGCCTGCCGGCAGTTTTGTCGGTTTTGCCCGGCTGGCGCCGGCGCTGTTGCTGGCGGTGCTGGTCTCGGCCGCCGTCCAGCAAAGCACCTATGCCCTGGTTCCTGTGTTTGGGGCCGGCTATGGCTTGCCGGAGGCGGTGCTCGCCGCGCTGGTGATGTCGCTGTCGCTGGGCAACATCCTTCTGCAGATTCCGCTCGGCCTGCTCGCCGAACGCTTCGGTGGCCGACCGATGATCCTGGCCTGCGCCGTCGCGACGACCATATGCGCTGTTCTGCTCCCACTGCTGATCACCACACCACTGATCTGGGGCGTGCTTCTGGTGATGGGCGCGGTCGGCTACGGTGTCTACACGATGGCACTGGTCGAACTCGGCAGCCGCTTCAAGGGTTCGCTGCTGGTCACCGGCAATGCGGCGTTCGCCTTGCTATGGGGCGTCGGCGGTATCGTTGGTCCGCCGGGCGCGGGCCTGCTGATGCAGGCGATCGGGCCGGTGGGGTTGCCAACCGTGATCATTGGCCTCGACGCTTTGCTGGTCGCCTTCGCGCTCTATAGATCGGCCAACCGCTGAGGCTCCTGACAGGGTTTGGCTGGAGCCGGGCATCCGTTCGGGCCGCAGGGCTTACCGCCGCCGGGCCGAACCGGTAAGTCTGCAACCGCGACAGCAGTATGGATCTTGAACTGGTGGACACGAGAAGCGACGAGACGATGCAATGGGCGGCGATCACCGGTGTGATCGCGACCGTGTCCGTTTTCGCCATCGCGCAGGGCCTTTCCTATCCGCTGCTGAGCTTCATCCTGCAGCGCCAGGGCGTCTCGCCGGCGATGATCGGACTGTCGGCTGCCATGACGCCGATCGGGTTCATCGTCTCGTCGCCAATCATTCCAGCGCTGGCGAGGCGGTTCGGAGCAGGGCGCACGGCTCTCACTTGCGCGGCGCTTTCGGCTGTCGTGCTGGCGCTGATCGGCTGGACGCAGAACGTCTATCTCTGGTTTCCGCTGCGCTTGCTGATCGGCGCCGTGACCAACCCGCTCTATGTGCTGAGCGAAATCTGGGTGATCGCCCTGGCGCCGCCGGCCCGGCGCGGCCGCATCATGGGCCTCTATTCAACGATCATTTCGGCCGGCTTCGCCGCCGGCCCGCTCTGCCTGCTCGCCGTCGGCACGCAGGGCTGGCGCCCGTTCCTCGTCGGCATTGCCGCCTTCGTGCTCTGCGGCTTCTGCCTGGCGTTGGTGGTCAGGCGCCTGCCCAGGGTGGACGAGGCCGGGCACCAGGTTTCGGTAATGGGTTTCATGCCTCTCGCCTGGCTGCTCCTGTCGGCGGTGGTCGTGGCCGCCGGCTTCGAGCAGGCGGTGCTGGCGCTGCTGCCCGTCTACGGCACGCATCATGGCATCGCGGAGGCTCGCATGTCGGCGCTGCTGTCGGTCATGATCGCCGGCAACATCGCCATGCAGGTTCCGCTTGGCCTGCTGGCCGAGCGGCTGACGGCCCGTCTCGTACGCTTCATCTGCGTACTGCTGACGCTGTTTGGCTGCGTGCTTTTGCCGATGCTGATCGAAACGCCGCTGATCTGGCCTTGCGTCTTCGTCTGGGGGGCTGTGTCCTACGGCATCTACACGATGTCGATCATCGAACTTGGCGAGCGCTTCACCGGTTCGGCGCTGGTTGCCGGCAATGCGGCATTCTCCCTGATGTGGGGTGTCGGCGGCATTCTGGTCCCGCCGCTCACCGGCGGCGTGATGGATGTGCTCGGCGCGGGTGGCCTGCCGGCCACGCTTGGTGCGATCTGCGCCATGCTCGCAGGCGCCACCGTCGTTCGAAGACGAGTTGTGTAGCCCTTGCCTGAACTATCGGATGCTCCCGAGCTGCTCTGCCGCCTGAAAATAGCCCAAAGGTCACAATCGGCATGATGCTCTTCGGGGTACATCTCATGTAGCAAATTCCGAATGTTCACGGCTCGATCGAAGTCATCAATCAGTCCGACGCTGGATAGCTCTGCGTTTGCAAATACGTCGGCGAATCCGCCGCAATTGCTCAATGCGCTGGTGCCGACATCCTTGTCCAGCAAGTCATAGCCCATGAAGGCGAACTCATCCCAACCGAGTGAGCGCACGTCCACCGTGGGTCCGCGGATAACCCCAAGGATATTGAGGTTGCCGGTATCGGGCAGTTCCGAGAGGAGGAAATCCAGGTCGACGAAGAAATTGAGCATGTTGTCTTCGCAGACGATGTGAGCCCAGTGGTGATCCTTGATTTGTGGGAGTGCAAACGGGCAAAGTATCCCGTCGAGTGTGACCACCTCGGTTAACTGAGTGAGGCCCGACCACTCGATATACTCATTCCATCCGCTCCCGGATGGGCCAAACTTTTCCATCGCAATGTAAAGTTGTTGCATGGGTGTCCTCGCGGGCTGCGCGGCCGATCTATCGCGTCTACTAAGTCTGCTGGTTTTACGTGTTCCTGTTGAATGTCGGTAGCGTCGTGCCGATGTTTGTGGCACCGAGCTTGACGAATTTTTCGGAGACCACATGACCAATTCGATCGCACAAACGCAGCTACATTCAGTTGGCGAGATGCAGGACCCCTTCCTCTGGCTGGAGGACAGGACAAGCAAGGAATCGCTCGACTGGGTGCATCGCCAGAACGAGGTCACTGTGGCGGAATTGCAGGGCGATCCATCCTATGAGGCGTCATTCCAGACGGCTCTCGACCTGATGACGGCCGAGGACAATATCGCGGTTGGCGCGGCGATCGCCGGTCATGTCTACAATTTCTGGCAGGACAAGACCAATGCGCTCGGCCTGTGGCGCCGCACGACGGTCACCTCCTACAAGACCGACAAGCCCGACTGGGAGACAATCATCGACTTCGACCAGCTGGCTGCGAAGGAGGGGATAAAATGGGTGTTCGGCGGCGCCGTCAGGCTCTATCCCGATTTCAACCGCTGCCTGGTCTCGATGTCGCCCGATGGCGGTGATGCCAGCGCGATGCGCGAGTTCGACATTGCTGCCAAGTCCTTCGTGAAAGGCGGTTTTCAGGCGCCGGCCTCGAAATCGGGCTTCGGCTGGCTGGACGAGGATACGATCATCGTCTCGGCCGCTTTCGAAGAGGCCGACAAGACAGAGTCCGGATATCCGCGCGTGGTCAAGCTCTGGAAGCGCGGCACAAGGCTGGAAGAGGCGACCCCGATCTTCGAGGGAAAGACCGAGGATCTTGCAGTTGGCGCCGGTGTCGAGTTCGACGGCGAGAAGCGTCACCTGTTTCTGGCGCGGACACTCAACTTCTTCGCATCGCACAGTTTCCTGCGCCTGCCTTCGGGCGAGAACCGTCGCATCCCGCTGCCCGACGACGTCACCGACACCTCGCTCTTTCGGGATCAACTGGTGTTCGGGGTGCGCACGCCATGGACGGCGCCGGACGGCACCGCATGCCAGCCGGACGGGCTTTACTCCTTCGACTTCGCGCATTGGATCGAAACCGGCGGTTTTGGCGCCATCGAAACCTTGTTGGCGCCGGCGCATCGGGTTTCCATTGCCGGGCTGGCTAGAACACAGGACCGCCTGTTCATCAGCTTGATGGACAATGTGCGCGGCAAGGTTCTCGTCTGCGAGCGCGAGCGCGGCGCCTGGTCGCTGAAGTCAGTCGTGCTGCCTGAAAACGGCACTGTCGGCATCAGCCATGCCGAGCATTTCGGTTCCACGGTCTCCTTTTCCTTCACCGATTTCCTGACGCCAAGCTCGATCATCTGGTCCGATGACAATGGCGAGACGCTGGCGACCGTGAAATCGCAACCGGCCCGCTTCGATGCCTCGCCGCTGATCTCGGAGCAGTTCGAGGCGCGCTCGAAGGACGGCACGATGATCCCTTATTTCGTCGTCCGGCGGCGCGACCAGAACGGTCCGGTGCCGACGCTACTCTACGGCTATGGCGGTTTCGAGGTGCCGCTGTTGCCCGGCTATGCCGGCGTGCGCGGCAGGCTGTGGCTGGAGAAAGGCAATGCATATGTGCAGGCCTGCATTCGCGGCGGCGGCGAGTTCGGACCGGCCTGGCACCAGGCGGCGCTGAAAGGCAAGCGCCAGAACGGCTTCGACGACTTTTCGGCGGTGGCCGAAGATGTCGTCAGGCGCGGTATCGCCACGGCTCAATCGCTCGGCATCCAGGGCGGCTCCAATGGCGGCCTGCTGACCGGCGCTTCGCTGACGCAGCATCCCGAGCTTTTCGGCGCCGTCATCATCGAGGTGCCGCTGCTCGACATGCTGCGCTACACCGAATTGCCGCCGGGCGCTTCGTGGATGGCCGAATATGGCGATCCGTCAAAGCCGGAAGACGCCAAGTGGCTTTCCGCCTATTCGCCCTATCAACATGTCAAGGCCGACGCCGCCTATCCGCCGGTGCTCTTGACGACCTCGACCGCCGACGACCGGGTCCACCCCGGCCATGCGCGCAAGATGGCGGCCCGCCTGCAGCAGGCAGGACACGGCAAGACGCTGTTCTTCGAGGAGACCGAAGGCGGACATGGCGGGCGCGGCGACCGCCGGCCGCAGGCGGCGCAGACGGCGATGAAATATGTCTTCCTGCAGCGGGCACTGAGCGGAAAAGCCTGACCTCATCCCCATGGCACCCCTGAGCAAAGGGTGGTTCACCTCGACCGGCCTTTGCTCTAAGGTACCTTCATGGCTCTCGCTAGACTATCAGCTCGCGCATTCCGGGTCGCGGTGACACCGTCGTCACGCACGCTGCGCGCCGAGCTTTTGCGGCTGTGTGCCCGCATCGGCTATTCGCCGCCTGCCGTCCTCTGAAGAATTCGCCCCGGCACCGCCGGAATGATTTCAGAGGAAAGACCAAATCAATGACTTACCAGAACTATTCGCTGAAGCAGCTTCAGCAGATCGACGCCGCGCATCACCTGCATCCCTTCACCGACCATAAGGAGCTGCGTGAGGCAGGCGCGCGCGTCATCACCCGCGCCAATGGCCCGTTCATCTACGATTCCGAAGGGACGGAACTGTTGGACGGCATGGCCGGCCTGTGGTGCGTCAATATCGGCTACGGCCGCGACGAGCTGGCCGAGGCCGCCTATGCACAGATGAAGGAACTGCCTTACTACAATTCCTTCTTCAAATGCTCGACGCCGACGCCGGTGCTGTTGTCGAAGAAGCTGGCCGAGATCGCACCACGCAACGTGAACCAGGTGTTTTATGGCTCCTCCGGTTCGGAGGCCAACGACACCGCCTTGCGCCTTGTGCGCCATTACTGGGTGCTTGAGGGCAAGCCGGAGAAGAACCGCGTCATCTCGCGCAAGATGGCCTATCACGGCTCGACCATTGCCGGCACTTCGCTCGGCGGCATGGATGCCATGCACAAGCAGCTCAACGGTGCGGTGCCCAACATCGTCCATGTGATGATGCCCTATGCCTATGAGCTGGCTCTGCCGGGCGAAAGCGACCACGATTTCGGCCTGCGCGCGGCAAAGTCCGTCGAGGATGCCATCCTCGAGGCCGGCGTCGACAAGGTCGCGGCCTTCATCGGCGAGCCGGTGATGGGCGCGGGCGGCGTCAAGATACCGCCGGCGAGCTACTGGCCCGAAGTGCAGCGCATCTGCCGCAAATACGATGTGCTTTTGATGCTGGACGAGGTCATCACCGGCTATGGCCGCACAGGTGAGTGGTTCGCGGCGCAGACCTTCGGCATCGAAGCGGACACCATCACCACGGCCAAGGCGCTGACCTCGGGCTATCAGCCTCTTTCGGCGCTGCTGGTTGGCGACCGCATTGCCTCGACGCTGGTGGAGAAGGGCGGCGAATTCAACCATGGCTACACCTATTCAGGGCACCCAGTGGCTTGCGCCGTGGCCTTGAAGAACCTGGAGATCATCGAGAGGGAAGGGCTGGTCGACCGTGTCAGGAACGACACCGGACCTTATTTCGCTAGCGCATTGCAGGAGCGTATAGCCGGGCATGATCTGGTGGGCGAGGTGCGCTCGATCGGCCTGATGGGCGCGATCGAGATCGTCAAGGACAAGGCGACGAAGGAGCGCTTCCTGCCGTCGGGAAGTGCCGCGGTGACGGTGCGCGACCACGCGATCGCCAACGGCATGATGCTGCGCGCCACCGGCGATACGATGATCCTGTCGCCGCCGCTGATCTGGACCCGCGATACGATCGACATGGCTTGCGAGCGCATCGGCAAGGCGCTCGACCTGGCTCAGGCGGACCTGCGCAAGCGATAGGAGCAACCCTCGATTGGGCGTTTCTGCGAAGAAACGCCCAATCCCCGGAAATATGCTCTTTGAGCGGGAACGAATTTCGCCTTCGGCGCGTAGTGTAAGAGGCGGCCGATCCGGCCGCGACAGGGGATTGCCCACATGAGAAAGACCGGCAAAAGCCGACGCGTGCAAGAGGCGGCCAGCCTTGGCGCGGACCTGATGCTGGCGCCGCTGGTGGTGATGATGCGGCTGCCACTGATGGCCGTGGAGGCGCGAAGCGGCGAGCCCTGGAGCGCGGAGACGGCAATGGCGGTCAGCGAGAAGACCGTCGCCATGGCCGAGGGCGCGCTTGCGGCGCAAATGTCTTTCCTGCAATCGGCGTCGCGTTTCTGGCCGGAGGTTCTCTCGGGTCGAACGCCGTCGCTGTTCAACGGCGTCGCGGCCGAACGGTCGATCAGCGCAGCGCTGAAGCCGGCCGGCCGCGCGGTGAGGGCAAATTTTCGCCGACTTTCCACAAAGGGTTGAAGCGGAGGCCCCGGAACTTTTTTGCGCATCGTCGAAGTCTTGCGCTAGAACCAATCGGCATACACGCCGATGGGGAACAACATGGCCGGACAACCGCTCAACCAACCGGCTGAAATTCCAGCCGAACTCGATCGCTGGAACTGGGGCGCCTTCTTCCTCAACTGGATTTGGGGTATCGGCAACAGCACCTTCATCGCGCTGCTGGCGCTGATCCCGGTCGTCAACTTCATCATGATCTTCGTGCTCGGCGCACGCGGCAGCCGCTGGGCCTGGCAGAACCGGGCCTGGCGCGACGCCGAGCAGTTCCGCAAGACGCAGCGCAATTGGGCGATTGCCGGCCTTGCCGTATGGGTGGTCAGTATCGGCGGTTGTGCGACGATGGTCGGCAGCATCCCTTTCGTGCTCAAAGGCAGCGACGCCTACCGCATGACCATGGACGTCGTCCGCGCCGATGTTCGGGTCAAGGCCGCCATCGGCGACGATTTGGCCGACAATTTCTGGGTCGGCGGTCATCTCAACGTCAATGCGAATGGCGCGGGCGACGCCCAGTTCAGCATTCCCGTCCACGGCGCCAAGGGTAAGGGCACCGTTTATTCCCACCTGGTTCGCAATGCCGGCACATGGAGCACGCGCCTGCTCGTCGTCCGCGTGGACGGCGTCGATGCACCGATGGTGCTGACCAATGAAGACCATGTGCCGATCCCGGGTGCGGCGATCGGAATATAGACGGATCGTCGGTAATAAAGGGCTGGAAATGCAAAAACCGCGCCCCATCGGGAACGCGGCTTTGCCAGATACGCATGGCGTTTCGCTACCAAGGCACTTGCGAAACTTACGGGCTCCGGTACGCGAGACCTGATCCGGAGCGCCGGGCGGATGCGATATGTCCGCCTCGCAATCCGTTTTATAGGAACATCGTTACCGCCGAGTTATCGAGAGCTTAAGCAAATCTAAATTTGCGGTCCTTAGTCCGGAAGAGCCTGAAAAAACTAACTGCTTACGCCGAGTTGCCGCGCAGAAAATTAATTATGCCGGAGAAATCGGCGCCGCCATGGCCCTGGGCGTTGAACAGGGTATAGAGCTGCGCCGCTTCGGCGCCAAGCGGCGTCACCGCGCCCGCGCCAAGCGCTGCTTCCTGGGACAATTTGAGGTCTTTCAGCATAAGAGCCGCCGCAAATCCCGGCTTGTAATCCCTGTTGGCGGGCGAAGTGGGAACCGGGCCCGGCACCGGGCAATAGGTGGTCAGCGACCAGCACTGGCCCGACGAGGTCGAGGCGACGTCGAACAGCGCCTGATGCGACAGGCCGAGTTTTTCCGCCAGCACGAACGCCTCGGCGACGCCGATCATCGAAATGCCGAGGATCATGTTGTTGCATATCTTCGCCGCCTGTCCGGCGCCGTCACCGCCGCAATGGACGATGCGACCGGCCATCGGCTTCAGGATCGGCTCGGCGGCCGAGAAGGCATCGTCGGCTCCCCCGGCCATGAAGGTCAATGTGCCAGCCGTGGCGCCGCCGGTGCCGCCCGAAACCGGCGCGTCGATCGACAGCAGGCCGTGCTTTGCCGCGATCGTATGCGCCTTGCGCGCCGATTCGACGTCGATCGTCGAGGAATCGATGAACAGCGCGCCGTTCCTGGCCTTGGGAGCGATGTCCCCATAGACCGACAAAACATGCTTGCCGGCTGGCAGCATGGTGATGACCACATCGGCGTCCTTCACGGCGGCGACGGCATTGGCCATGACGACGACGCCATGTTCGCGCGCGACCGCGAGGTTTTCCGGCATCAGGTCGAAACCGTGCACGGCATGCCCAGCCTTGACCAGGTTTGCGGCCATCGGATTGCCCATATTGCCGAGGCCGATAAAGGCGATCGTCGTCATAGTCTCTCTCCCGGAGTTGCTGGCGTCAGCGGCCGATCAGGGCGCGCGCGATGATGACGCGCATGATTTCGTTGGTGCCTTCGAGGATCTGGTGCACCCTGAGATCGCGCACCAGCTTCTCGATGCCGTAATCATGCAAATAGCCGTAGCCGCCGAGCAGTTGCAGCGCATCGTTGGCGACGTCGAAGCCGGTGTCGGTGACGAAGCGCTTGGCCATTGCCGACCATTTGCCGGCGTCCGGCGCCTTGCGGTCGAGCTTGGAGGCCGCCGCATAGAGGAAGATGCGCGCTGCCTGTAACTCCGTCTCCATGTCGGCCAGCCTGAACTGCAGCGCCTGGAACTGGTTGATCTTCGAGCCAAAGGCTTTGCGCTCTCCGGTATAGGAGAGCGCCTTGTCGAGCGCCGACTGGGCGCCGCCCAGCGAACAGGCGGCGATGTTCAGGCGGCCGCCGTCGAGCCCAGCCATGGCGATGCCGAAGCCGGCGCCTTCGCCCGACAAGAGGTTTTCCGCCGGCACCTTGCAATCCTCGAAGATGACCTGGCGGGTCGATTGCATGTGCCAGCCCATCTTGTGCTCATTGGCGCCGAAGGAGAGGCCGGGCGCATCCCTGGGCACGATAATGGTGGAGATGCCTTTCGGGCCGTCGGCGCCGGTGCGCACCATGACGGCGTAGACATCGCTGTCGCCGGCTCCGGAGATGAACTGCTTGGCGCCGTTGAGGATGTAATCGCCGCCGATTTTCATCGCGCGCGTCTTCAGCGCCGCCGCATCCGAACCCGAGCCAGGCTCGGTCAGGCAATAGCTCGCCAGCCATTCCATGGAGGTGAGCTTCGGCAGGAAGCGCTGGCGCTGCTCATCATTGCCGAAGCGGTCGATCATCGAGGCCACCATATTGTGGATCGAGATGAAGGAGGAAAAGGCCGGGTCGGCGTGCGACAGCGCCTCGAAGATCAGTACGGCGTCGAGCCGGCCGAGCGCGGAACCGCCGACATCGTCCCTGACATAGATGCCGCCGAGGCCGAGCGGCCCGGTTTCACGGATCACATCGGCGGGGAAATGTCGCCTTCGGTCCCAGTCGAGCGCATTGGGCGCCACGCGATCGGCGGCGAAGGCCTGGGCCATCTCCTGGATGGCACGCTGTTCCTCGTTGAGTTCGAACTGGCTGGTGCTCGCATCGACCGCGGCGTCCATGGCGTGCTCCCTATAGGCTGGCCAGCTAGCCCGCTGGCCTGTCGTTTTTGGCTTTGCGCGCGCATCAATCTAGACCAATGATGCCGCCGCGCAACCCGACCTATCGCGGAGCGGCTGTGCATCGATGCATGCCCGGAGCAAGATGTGACGACCAAATTCGACGAACTGCTGGAAAAGTTCCACGCCTATCTCGCTTCCGTCGATGACGTTCCGGTGCGCGAGGCGGTGGCGCGTATCGGCTGGGTTATGCCAGCCCGAAATTTGGAGCCGCACCGGCTTGGTTGCCTGCGCCATCTCGATCGCGCGGCCGAACTGGCGCCGCTGGATGCGAGGCCGCTGGTGCGATTGCTGGCCGAGCAGCGCAACGAACTGCATTGGGGGCAGACCTACACCGAGGCCGATTTTGGCAGGGCCTTCATCGACAATTACGGCTGGCTGGAAATGTTTGGCACGCGTGGGCACTTCGTCAACGAAGAGGTTGCCGCCGGGCTGCTGATTCTCGGACCCGGGATCGTCTACCCCGACCATCATCATGTCGCCGAGGAAATCTATATTCCGCTGACCGGCGGCACGGAGTGGCGCATGGGCGAGGGCGGTTTTCGCAGGCGGGAGGCCGGCGAGGTCGTCCACCATGCCTCCACCGTCAACCACGCCATGCGTACGGATAATGAGCCGCTGCTGGCGCTCTACATCTGGCGCGGCGGGCCGTTGGCGCAAAAATCCACGATCACCGGCACGGCGACGCAGGGCAGAGGCTGATGGCCAGGGCAATCATGCTGCAAGGCACAGGGTCGGACGTCGGCAAGACGGTGCTGGTCGCGGGCCTTTGTCGCGTCGCGAAAAAGCGCGGTCTGAAGGTGCGGCCGTTCAAGCCGCAGAACATGTCGAACAATGCCGCCGTCGCCGAAATTCCCGGCGACAACAACCATGGCGGCGGCGAGATCGGCCGCGCGCAATGGCTGCAGGCGATCGCCTGCGGCGTGCCGCCATCGGTGCATATGAACCCGGTGCTGCTCAAACCGCAGACAGATGTCGGCGCGCAGGTCATCGTCCAGGGCAAGGTGTTCGGCGAAGCACGGGCGCGCGACTACCAGGCGTTCAAGGGCCGGCTGATGGATGCGGTGCTGGAGTCCTGGGGCAGGGTCGGCGAGGGTGCCGATCTCGTCATCGTCGAGGGTGCCGGCTCGCCGGCCGAAATCAACCTTAGGAGCCGCGACATCGCCAATATGGGCTTTGCCACGCGCGCCGATGTGCCGGTGGTGCTGGTCGGCGACATCGATCGCGGCGGCGTCATCGCCTCGCTCGCCGGCACGCATCTGATCCTGCCGGAAGAAGACCGGCGCATGATCGTCGGCTATCTCATCAACAAGTTCCGGGGAGACGTCTCCCTGTTCGATGATGGCCTGAGGGCGATCGAGAAATTCACCGGATGGCGCTGTTTCGGCGTCGTGCCGTGGCTGAAGGCCGCGGCACGGCTGCCGTCGGAGGATTCCGTGGTGCTGGAGCGGCTGGCATCCGGCGAGGCGCGCGCGCTCAAAGTGGCGGTGCCGATGCTTGGCCGTATCGCGAATTTCGACGATCTCGACCCGCTCAAGGCCGAACCGCAGGTCGAGGTGGTGTTCGTGCCGCCGGGAAAGAAGCTGCCGGCCGATGCTGGGCTGGTGGTCATTCCCGGCTCCAAGTCGACAATCGGCGATCTCCTGAAGTTTCGCGAGAATGGTTGGGATCGGGATCTTGCGGCGCATCGCAAGCGCGGTGGCCATGTCGTCGGCATTTGCGGCGGGTTCCAGATGCTCGGCCGCATGGTGCGCGATCCCGACGGCATCGAAGGCTCCGTCATAGAAGCCGAGGGGCTCGGCCTGCTCGATGTCGAGACGGTGATGGAGCCGGAAAAGACGGTGCGAAATGTCAGCGCCCGGTCAGTGCCGTTCGGCCTGCCGCTTGAAGGCTACGAGATCCACCTCGGCCGCACGACGGGCCCCGACACCAGGCGCCCGTCGGCGATCATCAACGGCGCCGAGGATGGCGCGATCTCCGCCGACGGCAAGGTGATCGGCACCTACATGCACGGCCTGTTCGGCGCCGACGGCTTTCGCGGAAAATTCCTCGAAAGCCTCGGCATCAAGGGCGGTGGCCTCGACTATCGTTCCGAAGTCGAGCGGGCGCTGGACGAAGTCGCGGCCGAGCTGGAGACCCATCTCGACTGCGACGCGATTTTTTCGCTGGCGCGTTGAAGGTCAGACCTTCTCACTGGCCTTCGGCCAGTAGGTGCCGAACGACCAGACATTGCCTTCCGGGTCACGGCAGACGAACTCACGGCTGCCGTAGTCGCGGTCGGTCAATTCCTGGATGATGACGGCGCCGGCCTTCCTGGCTCTCTTATACGCGGCATCGGCATCGTCGACGGCGACATAGATCGACTTGCCGCCGCCTGAACCGGGTTCGCCTACCATCTTGCCGTAATCATCGTCGCGGACCGAGCCCAGCATGATGATCGAAGAGCCGAAGACCAGTTCGGCATGGTGCACGACATCGCCTTCGCCGTAGCGGGCGCGGACGCTGAAGCCGAAGGCTTCGCCCAGCCAGTCGATCATCTTCGCCGCGTTTCTGTAGCGCAGGGCAGGGTAGAGCCGTGGTGCTTCATTGGTTGTGGGCATGGCTGCCTCCTTCATCCGGATTGGTCGATAACCCACTCTGTTCGAAGGCCGTTCCGGCGTCTTGAAGAAATGTTACCTGCCGGCCAGTGCGCGCGGCTTGTTCGGAACTAGACCCCCAACGACAGTGCGGTCGGCGTTTCGCCGGCCAGGTCGCGGAACTCGCGGGCCAGATGCGCCTGGTCAGCATAGCCGCAATCGGCGGCGATGTCGGCCCAGCCGCTCGCCTGTTGCCTGGACAGGCCGAGGGCTCGGTTGAAGCGCACGATGCGCGACAGGGTTTTCGGACCGATGCCGGTGGCGTCGGTGAATCTCTCGGCAAGATGCTTGCGGCTCCAGCCCAGCTTTTCCGCAAGAGAGGCGATGCGCGTGCGGCCGCCCGAAAAGATGATCCTGTCATAAGCCCAGGCGATCTCGGCCCGGGTCTCCTGGGCAGCGGCCAGCCGGCCGGCGACGAACATTTCCGCCAAGTCGAAACGCATGTTCCAATCCGGCGCGTTGCCAAGTTTTTCGCGCAGGGCGATGCCTTCGAGACCGAGCACGTCGTCGAGGGCTACCATGCGATCGACCAGTTCACTCATCGGCCGGCCGAAAAACCGGCGTGCGCCCAGCGGGGTGAAGTTGACCTGGACGCAGCAGGCGCCACCGAAAGACTGGATCATCACCGGTCCGGCATAAAGGCCGGCGGCGAAGCTGGCGAAACGGTCGTTATCGCCGGGGGTTCGGCCAAGCCCGATAGCGAATGGTTCGGCAAAGCTGATCACCAGCGGCACGGTCAGCGAGGCATATTCGATGTTATGGAAATAGCCGGGCGCGGTTTCGCGATAACCGCAGATATCGGTGACAACGCCGTCAAGCGCGGCACTGGGAAGCCGTCGACGCATTTCGAAAAGCCCCGATATGGAGCGATCCTGTTCTTTCCGGCGCTGCATCTCGATTGGCATTGGCCGTCCTTCCGCCAAGCGAAGCTAGCAGAGCCCGCATCATAATCAAAAACGCCCGGCTTTGGCCGGGCGCTCTCGGTCCCCGCCTGTCGACGGAAACTTGTCAGGCGCCGCGCATCAGGCAGCCGGCGGCGAGCACGATATAGGCGATAAGCACGATCCACACCGATGCGATCGGAATGAACGCAAGGACGCCAAGCGCGGCAAGAATGCCGATGATGGCGATGACAACGGAGACGATGAAAACAATCTGGGTAGGCGCGCTGAGATTCATGTCTGGCTCCTCCAACATGATTCGAACAGCGGCATTGTAACAGGCGCGTGATTACACACCAATCATGACGCGCAACGGGTTGGCCGGATCGGCCAGCAGCTTCACCGCCAGAGCCACGCAGACGATGACCAGCAGCGGCTTGATCAGCTTGGCGCCGATGCGCATGGCCAAGCTCGCGCCGACGCGGGCACCGAGGAACTGGGCGACGCCCATCACCAGGCCAATCTTCCACGAGATGACGCCGACGGCGGCGAAGATGATGAAGCCGCCGATGTTGGAGGCGAAATTGAGCAGTTTGGTGTGCGCCGTTGCCTTGAGCACGCCGTAGCCGGCGAGCGTCACGAAGGCCAGCATGTAGAAGGAACCGGCGCCCGGCCCGAATACGCCGTCATAGAAGCCGATAGCCGGCACCAGGGTCACGCCGAACAGGAAGGGCGACAGGCGCTCGGCCCGGTCGACATCGTTCATGTTGGGCTTGAGCGCGAAGTAGAGCGCAATGGCAATCAGTACCAGCGGCAGGGCCGCTCGCAACAGGTCGCCGGGCACGATCGTGGCCAGCAATGCGCCGATGGCGCCGCCGGCGAGGGCAAGCAGCGCCGATGGCAGCTGCCGGCGCAGGTCGACATGGCCTTTCGAGGCATAGTGGATCGTCGCCGACCCGGAGCCGAACATGCCTTGCAGCTTGTTGGTTCCAAGCGCCTCGACCGGCGAAAAACCGGCGAGCAGCAGCGCCGGAATGGTGATCAGCCCGCCGCCGCCGGCAATCGAATCGACAAACCCCCCGGCAAAGGCGGCGAAAGCGAGCATGGCGATTGTCTGGGCGGTGAGGTCGATCATCTGATATGTCGAGATGTCCGTCGGCTGTAGCGCGCGTTCGACCACGCCGACCCGGTTTGCGCAAGGCCGATTCCGCGCTAATTCTGTTGAAGAAGAATCGGAAAGGGCCCGTTCATGGCATTCGCATTGCTTGACCAGATACGCTCGATCTTCGACGGCGACCCGGGCGTGCGCAAGGTCGCGGACGATCCCGTCCTGTCGGCGGAACTGCTGATGCTGTTCCGGATGATCTTGGCCGATGGCACGGTGAGCGAGAGCGAGATGGTTGCCTTCCGGCGCATCTGCAAGGATGCTTTCGGCATTCCGGAGGCCAGCATCGACGCGGTTATCGAATATCTCAACGAATACGGCTATGAGACCAACGGCTCGCAGGCGATCGCGCTGTTTCGTGACCTCGACGTCGGGCGGCGCAAGCAATTGGCGCAGCACATGGCGGAAATCGCCAAGGCGGATTCGCAACTGGCCGAGACCGAGGTGCGTCTGTTGCGCCGCACGCTCGATTTGCTCGACATCAGCCCGGTCGATGTGGTGAAGCCGGAAGAGTAGCGGGCGGATCGGCAGCTTACCCTTGTTCCTGCATCCGTTTCGCGATCGCCCGGCGAAGATCCGGCGCTGCGGCGACCAGCGCTTGCGCCGCCTCTGATTGCGGATGGTCGAGCACTTCGCTCGTCCTGCCGCGCTCGACGATCTTGCCGTCATGCATGACCAGCACGTCGTCGGTGATGGCGCGGGCGACGGTCAGGTCGTGGGTGATGAAGAGATAAGCGATGCCGAGTTTCTGGTTCAATCCGGCGAACAGGTCCAGGATCTGTGCACGGATCGAGACATCGAGTGCCGAGACTGGCTCGTCGGCGACGACAAGCTTGGGGCGCGTGATGATGGCGCGGGCGATCGACAGGCGTTGGCGCTGGCCGCCGGAAAATTCGTGCGGGTATTTGTCCATGTCGCGTTGGTCGAGGCCGACCTCGTGGAGCGCATGCGCCACCATCTCGCGGCACTCGGCGCGCGTCGGTTTTTTCTCCAGGACATGCAGGGGTTCGGCGACCAGTTTTTCGACCTTCTGGCGCGGATCGAAGGAGCCGTAGGGATCCTGAAAGACAACCTGCATATTGCGTCTGGCCGGCTTCAGCTCGGCCTCGCTCCTGCCGGTGATGGGTTCGCCGCCAAACCGGATCGTTCCCGAACTCGGCCGGTCCAACGCCAGGATCATGCGGGCAAGGGTCGACTTGCCGCAGCCGGAGCGGCCGACCAGCGCCACCGACTGCCCCGGCGCCATCGACAGGGAGACATCGTCGACCGCACGTATGTCTGGCGCGCGCCGGAACAGCGAGATGCGGCGTCCGGGGTAGTCGCGGCTGACGCCCTCAACCTGCAGCAAGGGTTGGTCCATCCCGACATGATGAGGTTTGGAGCGCGCCGGAACATGCATCGAGGCCTGCGCCAACTGGCGCGTATAGGGATGGAACTGTTCGGAGAGCGTGCGCGCCGTGTCGCCGGCGTCCATCACTTCGCCATGGCGCAGGATGGTGATGCGGTCGGCCATCTCTGTCACGACAGCGAGATCATGCGAGATCAGCAGCAGGCCCATGCGGTTCTCCGCCACGAGATCGCGCAGGAGGTCGAGGATCTGTGCCTGCAGCACCACGTCGAGCGCCGTCGTCGGCTCGTCGGCGATCAGCAGCTTCGGCTTCAGCGCGCAGGCGATGGCGATGACGACGCGTTGGCGCTGGCCGCCCGACAATTCGTGCGGATAGCGCGACAGCGGGAATTTTGCTTCGGGCAGGCCGACGCGGTCGAGCATTTTTCGCGCCCGCTCCTCGGCGTCGGCACGGCTCGCCCCGGTGTGCCAGCGTATGCCTTCGGCGACTTGTTCGCCGATTGTCTTGACCGGGTTGAGCGCCGTCATCGGCTCCTGGAACACCATACCGATGTCGTCGCCGCGCAAGGCACACATCTGGTCCTCGGTCGCTCCCAGAATATCGATGCCGTCGAATGTGATGCGCCCGGTGGCGCGTGCGGCATGGGGCAGGAGCCGCATCACCGTCAGCGCGGTCATCGATTTGCCGGAGCCTGATTCGCCGACCAGCCCCATCACTTCGCCGGGCGCGACGGAGAGCTCCATATTTTTCAGGATCTGTGTGTCGCCGATGACCAGCGACAGATTATCGATTTCGAGCAGGCTCATCGCCGCCGCCGCGATTTCGGGTCGAGAATGTCGGCGATGCCGTCGCCCAGAAGATTCAGGCCGAGCACGGCGACGACGATCGCCATGCCGGGGAAGATCGCCATCCACGGCGCCACCACCATGCGCGTCTGGGCGTCGAACAGCATGCGGCCCCAACTCGGCATTGGCGGCTGAGCGCCGAGGCCGAGATAGGAAAGCCCGGCTTCGGCCAGGATGCCCAGCGCGAATTGGATTGTGCCCTGCACCAACAGCAGCGTGGCGATGTTGGGCAGCACGTGTTCGATCGATATCTGCGTGCTGCTCTTGCCGGCGGCGCGCGCTGCAAGGATGAATTCACGCGGCCAGATGGCCAGCGCGCCGGCGCGGGTGACGCGGGCGAACACCGGAATGTTGAAGATACCGATGGCGATGATCGCATTGACGGCGCCCGGCCCGAAAATGGCTGTTATCATGATGGCCGACAGCAGTGCGGGGAAGGCGAAGACGAGGTCGTTGATGCGCATCAACGCCTCGTCGACGAGGCCGCCGCGCGCGGCGGCGAAGGCGCCAAGCGGCACGCCGACACCCATGCCGATCCCGACGGCGACCAGCGCCACGGCGATCGAGTTGCGGGCGCCAACCATGATCATCGACAGGATATCGCGGCCGAAATGGTCGGTGCCGAACCAGTGCGCTAGCGAGGGACCTTGCGTCTTGTCCGCTATAACGAGCCTCGTTACATTAAAGGGCGTCCAGACATAGGACACGACGGCCATCGCCAGGATCAGCACGGTGATGACGAAACCGGTAACGAAAGCGGTATTCCCAAACGCCTTGGCCAGGATGCTGCGGAACGTCTCGTCGGGGATGTCGATGCGCAGCGTCATTGCCGGGTCCTCAGGCGGGGATCGACCACCGCATAGGAAAGCTCGACGACGAGGTTGACGGCGATGACGGCGGCGACCAGCAGCATGATGACGCTCTCGACGACGATCAGGTCGCGCTGGGTGATCGCCTGGAACACCAGCCGGCCGAGCCCGGGCAAATAGAAGACATTTTCGATGATGATGGTGCCGGCGAGCAGGAAGGCGAACTGCAGGCCAAGGATTGTCAGCACCGGGATCATGGCGTTGCGTAGCGCGTGCCGCCACAGCACGGCCCGATAGGGCAGGCCCTTGGCGCGGGCGGTGCGGATGTAATCCTCGTCGAGCACCTCGATCAGCGCCGAGCGGGTGACGCGTGCCAGGATTGCCGCTTGCGGCAAGGCAAGCGCCACCGCCGGCAACAGCAGCGATTTCAGTGCCGGCCAGGCGCCGGCGCCCCAACCGGGAAAACCACCGGCCGGGACCAGACGCAGCCAGACCGCGAAGATATAGATCAGCATCAGCGCGAACCAGAAATTGGGCACGGCAACGCCAAGCTGCGCGATGCCCATTGAAATCGTATCGCCGGCCCGTCCGCGCCGGCTGGCGGAAAACAGGCCGACCGGAATGGCGATCAAGGTGGAGAGCGCGAGCGCGATCAGCGCCAGCGGCAGCGAGACGGCCAGCCGTTCGCGCACGAGATCGATGACCGGGACCGAGTAGGTATAGGAGCGGCCGAAATCGAGGGTGAGCAAGCCCCCGGCCCAGTGCAGATAGCGCAGGACGATCGGCGCGTTGAGGCCCATCTGGTTGCGCAAGAGTTCCACTTGGTCGGCACTGGCGTTCATGCCCAGCATCAGCCGCGCCGGATCGCCGGGGAGGATCTCCAGCACGGCGAACACCACCATTGAGGCAAGTACCAGCGTTGCCAAAGCGACGGCGAGACGCTTGAGGAGGTAGGCGCTCATGGAAGGCAAGGGAGTGCCGCGCGCACCAAGAACCTCACTCGCTCCACTTCACCTTGGTCAGGTCGTTGGCCTGGATCGGCGCATTTTCCCACAGGCCCTGCAGCTTGGCGTCCCAGACACCGACCTTGGGCAATTCGTAGAGGAAGCCGACCACGGCGTCGTCGGCCAGGATCTTCTGCGCCTCGCCAAGCAGTTCCTTGCGCTTGGTCTCGTCGGAGGTGAGGTTGAGGTCGGCGATCACTTTGTCGAAGGTCGGATTGTCGTAGTTGAAGTAATAGTCCTTGCGCGAATAGATATCGATGTCGTTGGGCTCGGTATGGGAGACGATGGTCAGGTCGTAATCCTTCTTGGTGAACACCTGGTCCAGCCACTGCGCCCATTCGACCGGGATGATCTCCAGGTTGATGCCGACATCGCGAAGTTGCGAGGCGATGATCTCGCCACCGAGCCGTGCATAGCTGGGCGGCGGCAGTTTCAGCGTTGCCTTGAAGCCGTTCTCCAGCCCGGCCTCCTTCAGCAGTTCCTTGGCCTTGTCGACATTGTGCGGATAGAGGCCGGTGAGGTCGACATAGTCCTTGTTCGCCGGCGACATATGCGAGCCGATCGGCAGGCCAAGGCCGGCCGAGGCGCCGTCGATGATCGCCTTGCGGTCGAGCGCATAGGAGATCGCCTGCCTGACCTGCAGCTTGTCGAAAGGTGGCTTCTTGTTGTTGATCGAGAGGATGGTTTCGCCTTCGGTCGAACCGATCACCACCTTGAAACGCGGATCGTCCTTGATCTGTGCGAGGCTGTCGGGATCGAAGAAGGGAAAGGCTTGGATGTCGCCGGACAAAAGGGCAGGCACATAGGCCGCGGCATCCGGCACGATGCGGAACTCGACCTTGTCGAGGAACACCGGAGAGCCCCAGTAATGGTCAGATTTGACCAGCGTGATCGATGATCCCTTGGCCCAGTTCTGGAACTTGAACGGGCCGGTGCCAACCGGGTTTTCCTTGTTGGTGTCGGCGGATTTCGGCGACACCATCACCGCGTCGCCCCAGCCCAAATTGTAAAGGAAGGATCCTTGCGGGTTTTTCAGCGTGATTTTCACCGTCGCCGGATCGATGACGTCGACCTTGTCGATGGCCGCGAACAAGCCCTTCTGCGCGTTGACCGAATTGTCGGCGCGGGCACGGTCGAGCGAGAATTTCACGTCATCGGCGCTGAAATCGGCGCCGTCGTGGAATTTGACGCCGGCGTGCAGCTTGAAGGTGTAGACCTTGCCGTCATCGGAAATGGTCCAGCTTTCCGCCAGATCCGGCAGCACCTCGCCATTGGGTCCGATCCGGGTCAGCCCCTCGAAGACATTGGCGTAGAGCACTTCCTTGATCGCCGCAGCGGCACCAGCGGTTGGGTCGAGGTGCGGCGGTTCGAGCGGAATGCCGATGACCAGGTCGGTTCGGGCCGCAAAGGCGGAGGTTCCAGCGGCCAATGCGAGAACCGCGGCGGCCAGAATGGTTTTCCACAATCTCATCGTGCAACTCCCCATGCGTTCAGGATACGTGCTCAAGCCGGGCGATAGAAGCGTGATTTCGCGTGGGAGTAAATTGCGTTTCGTGCTGCCAGGCAGGGTGGCCGGGAATGTTTTTTGCCGTGCCAGCCCTGTCGGCGGGCCGAAGCTTATCGCGATGCAGGATCATCCCGTGGCCGTGCCGCGCAGCAGCACGTTGAGCCCGATCGCCATCACCTTGGCCGATTCCACCATGTCCGATATGCCAACCCACTCGTCCGGCCGATGGGCGAGGTCGAGAATGCCCGGGCCATAGGCGATGCAGTCGTAGATATGCCCGATGCGGGCGATGTGCTTCTGGTCGTAGGTGCCGGGCGAAATGACGTAGTCGGGCTCGCGGTCGAAGATCGCATGAATGCCTTGCGCCACCGCCTTGACGACGGGGGCGTCGCGCTCGGTCATCAGGGGCAGTACTTCCATCAGATCGCGGATCTCGTAGTCGAATTTTTTGCGCTCGCGTTTCAGCCGGTCGAGAACGCCGGTCACTTCGGCTTTGACCGTGGCCAGATCCTCCTCGAGGAGGAAACGGCGGTCGATGGTCAGACGGCAGGAATCGGGCACGTTGGGCGAGGGCAGACCGGGGCGGAAATCCTCGGTCTGGCCGCCATGAATGGAATTGATGTTCATGGTCGAGCGCCTGGCGCCTTCCGGCACCACCGGCATGCGGGTGATCTTTCGGTCGAGTGCCGGGAACAGTTCGTCCTCGAATGCCTGCAGCACCGCGCCCATATGGCGCACCGCATTGTCGCCGAGAAACGGCATCGAGCCGTGCGCGATCTCACCCTTGGTCTCGATCTCCGCCCACCAGACACCGCGATGGCCGAGGCAGATGCGGTCCTTGTTGAGAGGCTCGGGAATGATGACGTGATCGACCCTGGGTTTCGAGAAATAGCCGAGGCCGGCCAGATGGGCGACGCCGCCGAAGCCGCCGGATTCCTCATCGACCGTTCCCGAGATCTCGATGGCGCCGGGAAAGTCGGGAAAGACTTCCACAAAGGCTTCGACAGCGATGATGGAGGCAGCGAGGCCGCCCTTCATGTCGCAGGCGCCGCGTCCATAGACCTTGCCGTCCCTGACGGTGCCAGCGAAGGGATCGACGGTCCAGCCGTCGCCGGCTTCGACAACGTCGATATGCGAATTGAAATGGACGCAGGCACCAGGTGACCGTCCATCAAGCCGCGCCACGACATTGATGCGCGGATAGCGATCGGTGTCGCCGGGCGTGCCTTCGGCGCGGATGAACTCGGTCTCGAAGCCGTTCTTCCTTAGCCGCTCACCGATATAGTCGGCGCACGGTCCGTAAGCTTCGCCGGGTGGATTTATGGTCGGAAAGCGGATTAGGTCGGCGGTCAGCGCCACCAACTCGTCGCGCCTGATGTCGATTGCCTTGAGGAGTCGCCCGTTCATGCCGCGAGTTGAGCAGCGATCCCAGTGGTTTTGCAAGCCCGTCGATCAAACCGTGCAACGTGTCGTTGTGGCAACTATCGCGGGAAATCGTTCAAATTCACTGCTTCGGATTGGCGAATTGGTCAAAGACTGTGTGCTATCTGTTCGCCGCCATTAAAGAGGTGAAAAACAACGTGATGGCGAGCAGGCATGGGCAATCAGAGGGGTTTGATCGCATGAATACGTCATTTCTCAAGGCAGCAGTATTGGTCGTTGCGCTGTTTGGCGCATCGGCAGCAAGTCAGGCCGCCACATTGGTGGCGAACATCGACGTGTCGTCGCAGACGATGACCGTTCGTTATGGCGATTCTGTCTATCGGTGGGCCGTCTCCACCGCCCGTCCGGGCTATTTCACGCCGCGCGGGACCTACCGGCCGCAGCGCACGGCGCGGATGTGGTATTCGCGCAAGTACGAGATGTCGCCGATGCCGTACTCGGTGTTCTTCCGTGGCGGCTATGCCATCCATGGAACGGGCGCCGTCAGGCAACTCGGCCGTCCGGCCTCGCATGGCTGCGTAAGGCTGCACACCGCCAATGCCGCGGCCTTCTATTCGATGGTCCGCGAAGTGGGCTTCGGGAATACGCGCATTGTCGTCACCAATTAGGCAATTGGCGGTTTGTTGATATGGCTTTGTTTGCTGGCGGAGGAACGCACGTTCCCGCCAGCGGCTTGCTCAGCTGTTTGAGGCGGGAGCCGGCTTGGTGCGGTTTTTTCGCCGCCAGTTGCTGATCTCCCACCTTTTGTGGAACCACATCCATTGGCCTGGATCCTCTCGGACCCAGCGCTCGACAACGTCGTTCAGCATCTGGGTGGTGGCGTGGACATCGACGCTGCCGTCGGCGGTGCGCGGCAGGACCAACTTGTCCTCGATCTCGAGCCGGAAGCGGTTGCCCGGCAACCTGATACAACGCGCCGGATAGACGTCGCAGTCATAGTGGCGGGCAAGGGTGCCGAGCACGCGGTTGCTCTGGCAGGGGCGGCCGAAGAAGGTCGTGTCCAGGCCGTTGGAGAACTTCTGGTCGACGAGAACGCCGATATTGCCGCCATTGTCCAACACTCCCGCCAGCGCGAACGAGGCGCCGGCCATCGAAGGCAGCAAGCCTCCCATGGTCGATCGCCTTGTCGAAAGGATATAGTCGGCGAGGTAAGGGTTGTTGGGCGGCCGAAACAGCGCCGTGATGTTCATGCCGAAGGTCGCGGCCGCCACCGGCAGCAGCTCGAAATTGCCGAGATGGCCGGTGAAGACGATGTGCGGCTGCTTCTCGGCCGCGATCTCAACGAAATGCTCTGTTCCCTTGACCTCGATACGGCCGGGCTTGCCGGCGGCTGGGTCATAGTCGAAGAGGGCGTCGAGGAAGATGTATTCGGCGGCAAGGCGGGCCATGTTGCCCCACATGTCGGACGCGATGGATCGGATTTCGTCCTCGCTCTTTTCCGGATACGCCTTGCGCAAATTGTCGAGGGCGACCTGGTGGCGCCCGACCCTTGGACCGATGAGGCGTGCGGTGCGGTCGGCAAAATTCAGCGCGCTGTCAACCGGCAGCAGGCGCAGCAGCGACATGATGACCATCGCGAGACGCGCAACAAACCAGTAATTCACCTGGCGCAATTGTCTGCCATGGCGAAATTTCAGATCGCGGCGAAGCTTCTTGAGCACGGACATCGAGGCCCTAGAGCATGATGCCGAAAAGTGTGAAGCGGTTTTCGGATGACATCATGCTCTATTCCTTGATTTAGAGGCGGATTCAGATTTCAGGTCGATTCGACCTGAAATCATCCGACTCTAGGCGACGCGCAGGATGATCTTGCCGAAAACGTCGCGGCCTTCCATGCGCTTCAGCGCGGCATCGATATCGTCGAAGCCGACCTCGGTGTCGATTACCGGGGCGACCTGTCCCGCGGCCATCTTTTGCATGGCGTTGGCCATGTTCTCCATGCGGCAACCGAAGGATCCGAGCAGTTTCAACTGCTGCTGGAAGAGCTGCATCAGGTTGATCTGCGCCGACACGCCGGAGGTCGAACCACAGGTCACCAGGCGACCGCCGCGCTTCAGGCACAGCATCGAGCCGGCAAAGGTGTCGGTGCCGACATGCTCGAACACCACGTCGACGCCTTTCTTCTTCGTCAGCTTGCGCACGACGCCCTCGAAGCGATCGTCGCGGTAGTTGATGACATGGTCGGCGCCGAGAGCCTGGGCCTTGTCGATCTTGTCGTTCGAGCCGACCGTTGTGATGATCGTGCAGCCCATCCGCTTGGCCAACTGGATGGCCGCCGAGCCGATGCCGGACCCGCCGGCATGAACGAGGATCGTCTCACCGGGCTGCAGCCTGGCATTGTCGAACAGCATGTGCTCGACGGTGCCGAAGGTAACGGGCGCGACCGCGGCCCCGATATCGGTCACACCGGGCGGGGCGGGGACCAGCAGGCGCGCCGGCAGGTTGATCTTCTCCTGCGCGAAACCGTCGAGATGGAAGCCGTGAACGCCCGAAACATGCTCGCACAGGTTGTCGCGACCTTCGCGGCAGGCACGACAGAGGCCGCAGGTGCGCGCGCCGTAGATCGATACCAATTGTCCGGGCAGCAGGCTGGAAACGCCGGGACCGACCGCCTCCACCTCGCCGGAGGCCTCCGCGCCGACGACCAGCGGCAGCTTGCGCTTGGCGAAGGCCATGCCACGCCAGCCCCAGACGTCGATATGGTTCAGCGCCACCGCCTTGATGCGCAGCGTCACTTCGCCAAGCGCGGGAGGCGGCGGGAGTGGCAGGTCCACCGTTTCAAGGCGGCGGTCCTCGATAAGTTGCAGTGCGCGCATGGAGCCTGTCGGTTCTGTTAAGCGGAAAGGGCTCGCTTAGACCGGTTCCCGCGCCATGACAAGGCAAGTGTTCTGGCCGCCAAAGCCGAAGGAGTTCGACAGAACGGAGCGAACCTGCGCATCGCGCTTCTTGTTCGGCACGACGTCGAGCACGATCGCCGGGTCAGGATTGTCATAATTGATGGTCGGAGGAATGACGCTTTCGCGCATCGTCATCAGCGAAAACGCCGCTTCGACAGCGCCCGCCGCCGACAGCGTGTGGCCGATCATCGACTTGTTGGACGAGATCGGCATCGAGCCGATGCGCTCGCCAAACACCGTCGACAGCGACAGGTGTTCCATCTTGTCGTTTTCCGGCGTCGAGGTGCCGTGTGCGTTGACATAGTCGATCTCGTCTTCGCCGAGACCCGCATCGGCAAGTGCGGCCCGGACGGCGGCGATCGCCGGCGATCCATCCGGCTTGGAGCGCGTGCGATGGAAATCGTCGGCCTTTTCGCCACAGCCGCTGAGGATGCCGAGAACGGCGGCCCCACGGGCAAGCGCCGCCTCCAGCGATTCCAGCACCAGAGCGCCAGATCCCTCGGCCAACACGAAGCCGTCACGGTCCTTGGAAAACGGCTTGGAAGCCTTTTCCGGATTGTCGTTGTGGGTGGAGAGCGCCGACAGCAGCGAGAAGCGGATCAGCGCCTCGGCGGTCGCCGAGCCGTCGGCGCCGATCGACAGCGCCCGATCGCATTCGCCACGGCGGATCGCCTCGACGCCGAGCTGGATGGCGGTGGCGCCGGAGGCGCAAGCCGTCGAAAGCGTGATCGGCAGGCCACGTGTGCCGAACCGGTCGGCGAGCCGGTCGGCGATCGAGCCGAACTGGGTGGTTTCGAAGAGATCGAGTTCCTTCAGGCCGCGCGCCACGCGCAGCAACCTTTCGGCGCCGGAATCGTGCTTGTCTGAATTGTAGAGCGAAAAGCGGTCGTGCCAGTCGAGCTCGACCGGCGGCGAGGCGAGGAAGAGAGGGCCGCCGAAATCGCCGGAAGTCAGGCCGGCTTCGCCAACAGCCTCCTGCGCCGCGGTTTCCGCCAGTTCATAGGTGAGGAGGCTTGCTCCCTTTGAGCTCGACGACAGGAAATCGACCATGCCGGAGATCCGTGTGTTGAGGTGGTCGACCGGAAAGCGAGTGATCGGGTGGATGCCCGACTTGCCCGAGGTCAGCGCGGCCCAGTTGTCTGATTTGCCGACGCCCAGCGAGGTCACCACCCCGATACCGGTGACGGCAACCACGGGCCTGCCCATGTGATCTCTGAAATTGGCCATCCGGGAGCCCTCTTATCTCTGCAGTGCGTTCGCCAAACGCCGCCTCAAGCGGCGTTGACCAGCGCCATGCCCTCGAATTGGTGATAGCCGATCGCCGTTGCAAGGACGCTCACGGGAATGCCTGCAAATGGCTTTTCGGCCGTGGCGTCAAAGACAGGGTAGGCGGCCTTGCGGTCGACCGCGAGTGCCGCCAGCGCCACGGCGAAGGGAAACTGCGCTTCCTTCATGTGCCCGGTCAACGTTGCAAAACCGCGCGCCGATATCGCCGGATTGGCGTCGAGCGCCGCCTTTTCGGCCGATGTTGCCGCATGCGCGCCTGATGCTCCCGACATGGCGAGCATTTTGGCGTTCGGCAGCAGCGCCTGTTTGAGGAGGAGAGCGATCTCGGTGTCGAGTTCTCCGCGCGCGCGCCTGGCGCGGCCGGAGACGACGGGGCCGAGTTCAGCATAGATCTTGCGTCCGCGGCTTGCCGCGTGTTCGCGCTGCTCAAGCACCAGGAAGGCTCCGCCGGAACCAGAGACCACGCCGCCGCCCTCGGCGCCCTGCCTTTGCCAGACAGGCTTCCACGGGCCGCGATGCAGATAACCGGCCAGCTCGTAGCCCAGCAGCATGTCGGAATGTTCCGTCTGGAAGGCGCCGCCGACCAGGATGTGCGTCGACTGGCCGGAGCGGATGCGCGCGGCGGCCGTCTCGACGGCGGCGACGCCAGCGCCTTCCTCACCCATGAAGGTCCTGGACGAGCCGGTGACCTTGTGGACGATGGAGATGTTGCCGGCGAGCAGATTGGAAAGCTGCGCCAGGAAAAGCGTCGGCCGCAATTCGGTGGTCAGCTTCTCGTTGAGCAGCACGTCGCGGTCGTTGCGGTTTTCCGAAGCGGCTAGAATGTCGGCGTCGACCGCTTCGTCGCGCTCGCCGCCGCCGGCCGCCACAACCATGTCCATTGTGGTGCAGAGTTCGTCATTGCCCTTGATGCCGGCGTCGTCGAGCGCGAGGCCCGCCGCATAGGTGCCGAGCCTCTGCCATGTCTCCATCTGCCGCTGATCGCCGCGCTTGGCGATCTGCAGGTTCCAGTCGATCTCGGGCAGTGGATGAACCGTGTAGGGCGCGAAGCGCGCGGGATCGAGCACCGGCTCCGGGCCGGGTTGCGCCAGCTTCTGCCAATGGGCTTCAGGACCTTCCCCCAGCGAGGAAACTAGGCCGATCCCTGTGATGACGACGTCGTGGGGGCTGCTCATGAGCGGCTTTGTGGGTCAGGTGACGGAGCGCGTCAAGTCACGCGCCCTGATGACCTCACACGGTCTTGGCGGCAACCAGCGCGTCGATCTTGGCGCACAGGTTCTTCATGACGAAGTAATCATCGGTCGAAGCCTTGCCGTCATTGACTTCCTGGGTCCACTTTTCCAGCGGCACCTTGATGCCGAATTCCTTGTCGATGGCGAACACGATGTCCAGGAAGTCAAGGCTGTCGATGCCGAGATCGTCAATGGTGTGGCTCTCGGGCGTGATGGTGTCGATATCGATCTCGCTGGTGTCGGCAATGATCTTGGCGACTTTGTCGAACGTGGTGGAGTTCGTGGTGGACAAGGGGCTTTTCCTTCTTTGCGGGCGGAATCTGTCCGCATTCGTTTGGGCGCTGTCTAATCGGTTTTTCCCGGCAGGAAAAGGCCTGTTAAGCCGGGCGCAGATGGGTGGGATGCCCAGGAAACGCAAGAAGGGGCGCCGGTCGACCCGGCGGCCCTTCCGTTGACGCAACGTAAGCTCAACCGTCGCGGAGCTTGACCAGGTCGTTCAGCAGCCCGCCCGTTCCGTTGTGGACGGTCAGCCGCTCGACCTTGCCGGCGATGGTTTCCAGAGCCTCGAGCTCCTTCAGCCGCAGCATCACCGGGTTCTCCGCCATCACCTTGGCCGTGTTGAGCAGGGAACGCGTGGCGTTCGTCTCTTCGCGGCGGCGGATGACGTTGGCCTCGGCCTGCTTTTCGGCCGAAACCACCTGGTTGAGGATCTCGCGCATCTCACCCGGCAGGATGACATCCTTGAGCGCGATGTCGCTGACCTCGACCCCGATCTCGGCCATGTCGGCACGGACCTTGGCCGCCGCTTCCTCGTCGACCGTCACCTTCTTTTCGAGGATCTGGTCGAGGCTGAGCGCGCCCAGCGTCTTGCGGAACGCGTACTGCAGGGCGCGGTAGAGGGCCTCGGAGAAGTCCTTCACCGCGCTCACCGCCTTGACCGGATCGACGACCCGGTATTCGGCCGCGATGTTGACGCGGATCGTGACGCGATCCCTGGTCAGCACTTCCTGCCCGGCGACATCGAGCGACTGACGCTTGAGGTCGACGACCTTGATCTGCACCATCCGTCCGACGTTCCAGAAGCCGTGCACGCCAGCGGCAAGCGTCCGCACAAGGACACCGTCGATGAACAGCAGCCCGGCTTGGCCGTCGACAACCGGGTGAACGGACATCAATTCCGTCTTCCGAGCCTGGCCGAGCCGGCGCATGACCGCTGGATCGATGGCAAGATCGGCCGAGGTGTCGACAACCGTCACCTTCCACGGTCCGGCGTCCGTCCACAGCACCAGCTTACGGTCGGGGGCCTGCAAGGAATGCAGGTTGCCATCACGCTCGATGACCGCAACTTCCGTGCGCCCGGTGCGCACGACGGTGAAATGACGCGCGGCCACGTCCGGGAGCTTGTCGAACAACGCCTTCTCGTACGCCGAAACGAATTCCGGGCTCTTCAGATCGTGCCGGGACACCTCAAGGCTCTGGTTCCGGTTGGCGAGCCAGTGCTCACCCGGCAGCAGGACAGCCTTGATCTCTCCCTTGTAGAGAGTGAGGGCACGTTCGTTTTCCTTAACCAGGACGCGCTCGCGCCCAAGAACTGTATCGAGAATAGTCATTGTCTTACTCCTGTCGGGCATGGCCTATGCGGGCGTCACGTCATGCGTCGATCTTCCCTTCGTTTCTCGTTCACTTCCAATTCCGGACACGAATGGTCCGGGGACTGGCATCGATGCGCGGCGGGCCTGTGGGAGCGGATCGCGGGGCAGCGAAGCGGGCGCCGGAGCGAGCCTCCCTTGCCGGCATCGATGCGCCTTGACCATTACCGCGAGCCTGGCCGCGAGCCGATGGCATCGGACCTTTCGATACGTCCTGGCCCGAAGGCTTCGGCCGTCCGTCACGTCTTCAGCATTGCAGTCCCCGGACCGGTTCAGATAACACCTGGCAGGGTGCTGGCTTATCAGGCCAATGGAGAAGGATTTGAACCTTCGACAATCAGATTAACGATCTGATGCTCTACCCAACTGAGCTATCCGTGGTGTGGATGAAGGGACTCGAACCCTCGACCTCCGGACCCAAATCCGGCGCTCTCACCTCTGAGCTACATCCTCAATCCCAATCCCCGAAACGGCGCCGTATACAGGACTGCAAAGCAGCCTGCACGAGCGGAGACGAAAGCTCCAACCGCTGTGCTCGCTTCGGTTTCGTGACCGGGAGCGCGCCTATAGCCCCTGCGACTGGTTGTCGCAAGCGACATTGTCATGTCGAATTCGCGGCTTCTTCCGGCGGTGGCATTTCGGCAACACTCATGCCGCGCCCGCGATCGGGAGCAGTGGCCTCAGAAGGTGACGCGGCCAAGTACGCGCAAGCCGTCGCCTTGTGGCTCGACCACCACGGCTTCGCCTTCGCGGGGCGACACGCCGGTCAGCGCCACGATGTTTTCGAGATGGGTGACCAGGACCAGGTTGTCCGAGCCGGAATAGGCGCGAATTTCCTTCATGATGGCGGCGATCTGCGCTGCTTTCCGCGCGTCGTCACCTTTCAAGAGATCGAGCGGCGCGAACAGCTCCGGCTCGGCCTCGAAGGCGGTGCGCGCGGTGTCGAGGCAGCGGCAATAGCGGCTGGACAGGATGCGCTCGATGGGAGCCGCGCGCGCGGCAAACAGGGCGCCGATCTTGCTTGCCTGCTGCTTGCCGCGCGCCGACAGATTGACCTGGGTGGCGCAATTGCCGATGTCGAAATTGGCCGGGTCGGTGGTGCCGGTGACCATGGCGTGGCGCAGCAGCACGACATGGCCGCCATCGCGCAGCAGCGCCCAGCCAGCGTCCGTCGCGTGCGCGGCAGCGGGGACGACAAGCAGGAACAACGCCAAGGCTAACCGGATCATCGCCACCCTTCCGTGAGTCCGTATCGGGCTCCAACCATTCGCATATAGGGATTGGAAAGCGGGCACAAAGACAAGCCGGGCGTCAGCCGCGTCTCACGCCTCACATTTTGCGAGCTGCTGCTTCACCAGATCGATCTTCTGTTCGGTGAGCGGGATGGGGATCGTGTAGCCGGCTTCGGTAAAGCCCTGTTTGGCGTTCTCGAAGAATGCAATCGCCTTGAGGTATTCCGGCTTGCCGCCGCCATGGCTGGCGCGGTTCCAGCTGACATCGCCAAGGTTGTTCTGTTCGAAGGCCCACTGCAAGGGCTGGCTTTGCCTGGTGAACACTTTCAGCGTCGCCGTGAACGCCGCCTCGGCCTTATCGAGATATTTGCCGGTCCGTTCGATGTTGCCGAGGTTGAGCAGGCTCATGCCGATGCCGTTCTGGGCGTTGGCCCAGTCGACGGGGGCCGCCTCGAGGGTCAGCACTTCAAGTGCCGATCGCCGCGCGGCGATCGAATCCCGCAAGGTCCCGGCGTCGGCATTACTCATGCTCAACCAGTGCAGCGTCGAGCCGAGGCCGGCCTGGCTCAGCGCCCATTGCCGCGGGTTGGTGTCGCGTTTGTACTCGCGCAATGCGTCGCGGTAGGCGGCGATCGCCTCGCTGTAGTTCGGGTTTGTCCGTCACGCCGTCAAGAAGCTGCAGCGTGTTGCCGAGATTGTAGTAGCTCATCGCCCAGTCTAGCGGGAATTTTCGCCTGACATAGACCTGCCGGGCTGCCTGGAACGCCGCCGCCGACTGCTCCAGCCTGGCTGCATCGCGGGTGCGCTGGCCAAGTGTCAGGTAAATCGAGCCGAGATTGTTCTGCGCCGACGCCCAGTCCATCGGAAAGCGCTGCCTGGTGAACACCGTCAGCGCATCATCGTAGGCTGCCGCGGCCTCTTCGAGCGTGCCGGTGCCCATGTCGAAACGGGCGATACCACTCAGCGCATTGCCGAGGTTGAGCCGGCTGGTGGCCCACGAGACGGGGAATGTGTCGCGGGTTCGCACTTCGAGCGCGGCGCGGAAGGCGTCGGCGGCCTGGTTGATCCTGGCCTTGTCGTTGAGCTGGATGCCGAAGGTCGCAAGCGTATTGCCGAGATTGTTCTCGACCATCGCCCATTCGACCGGCGTTTTCTGGCGCGTGTATTCCTCGAGCGCCAGCCGGTAGGCCGCTTCCGCCTGCGCCAGATGCTCGCCGCCGGGTTCACGTTCGGAGAGTGCGTAGAGCGCGAGGCCAAGATTGTTCTGCGAGGAAGCCCAGTCGAGGGGAACCTTGTGGCGCGGGCGCTTCTCCAGTGTGGCGCGCATCGCCGCCACCGCCTCGTTCAAGCGCTTCGGGTCGCTCTCGCGTTCGCCGATCTTCGACAGCACGTTGCCGAGATTGTTCTGCGCGGCGGCCCAGTTGAGATCGTCTTTCACACGTTCGGCGCGGCCTCTTCAAGATGCGCGGTTTCGGTCTCTCGCTCGCCGATGTTCTGCAGCACCACGGCCATGTTATCGCGGGTGATGGCCCAGTCGCGATTCTGTTCGCCATTGGGAATGAAGTTCAAGATGGCGCGATAAGCGATCGCGTGCTGAAGTGCATCCAGGTCGCCGGTGGCGTAGCCATAGGAATTAAGCGCCTCCGCCTCCTGATTCTTGTAGTTCCAGCGAAGCTTGTCATCCCATTTCTCGGCCAGCGAGAACGCCTTGGCGTAGTCGCTGGCGGCCGATCTGTAGTCGAAGACCAGCGCCGAGGCGTCGGCCCGTTTGGCGTAGATCGCGGCATCGGCGATGCGCTTCCGCTTGATCAATTCCTCAGCCTGATCGACCGTGTCGTTGGTCTCCTCGACCCGCCCCACGGCATCGTCGAGGAATTTTCGCGCCGTGGCCATCGCACCCTGGCCGATGGCCTTGTCGGCGGAGGCGACCAGACGTTTGATATCCGGGTCGTCGGTGCGCAACGCGGCGCGCTCGGACATCATCTTCTTCAGGCGCTCGGCCTGCGCATCGAGCACTTTCCGCAGGTCGGTCGGATCTTCGGGGATTTTCTCGGTGCCGAGCGCCTTCAGCACGCCGTAGAGCGCGTCGAGCGGGACGCCTTCCTGCAGCGATGCCAGCTCCACCTGTGCCCGCTTGGGGTCGGGCAGATCGGAAATGGTCAGCAGCAACTGCCGCCGCTCGCCGGTGATCAGCCCGTCATCGCCGGTCGGCTCCGGCGGCGCGACACCGAAATAGAGTAGGCGGCGCAGGCTTTCGTTGACCCAGGGGCGCTGCTTGGTCTTGGTGTCGAGATAGACCTCCTCCGTCACCATGCGCATCACCGAGCCGAACTCGGTGCCTTTCATCGCCGCGAGGTGGCGCAGCAAAGCGGCCGCGTAGGGGCTGTTTTCACCAGCGGCGCCATCGAGCGCCGGACGGCCGGGTTCCGCGGCGAAGCCGATCACCGTGCCGAGGCTCGCATTGGCCGCCGGCGCGTTGCCGAGGGCCTTGGCGCCGCGCACTGGTTCCAGCCCGCCAGCTCCGATGGGCTCGGCCGAGGCGGTTGGCGCGCGCCGCACCATGGCATCGGCTGGAAACGGATTGGTGCGGCAGGCATCGAGCAGCATGATCGTCACCGGCACGGTTTTCCTCAATTCGTCCACGACGTCGGAAATCGGCACCAGTGCCTGATTGGCATCCTTGAGCGACGCAACATCGGCATCGACCGGGACCAGATAATTCTCGCCGCCGGCTTCGATGCCATGACCCGAATAATAGACGAGGGCTACGTCGGCGCCCTCGGCATCCTCGACGAAGCGTTCGAGGTCGCGCTTCAGCTTACTCGCATCGCGGTCGGTGACATTGCGGGCGTCGAAGCCGAGATCCGTCAACATCTTGGCCATGTCGCGAGCATCATTGGCCGGGTTGGGCAGGGCGGCGAGGTGTTCGTATCTGGACTGGCCAACGATCAGCGCCACGCCCTTGAGGTCTTTTGCCTCGACAGGCCGAAGCATCGACGCGGCAACGCAGACAAGCATGGCGACTAACAACGCCAGCCACGCACGCCGGAAAAGACGCGGTTTCGAGGTTTCGACAAAGGTCATTTGTCGTTCTGCCCTGATGATCCAAGCCATCTATAACCCCGCCAGCCGACGATGATCAAATTCGGGCGCGATTGCGCCGCGACCGTGGCTCGCCTATCCCTGAAAAATGTCTCCGCTTACCGAAACCGTCCTGTTCGTCTTCAGTCTTGTCGCGCTCGGCTATCTCGCCGGGCTCACGGGCTATTTGAGACCGGCGAGCGGCGAGGGGATATCCGACTTCGCGGTTTCGGTGGCAATGCCGCTGCTCTTGTTCCAGACCATGGTCAATGCCGATTTTCATGGCGTGGCGCCATGGCCGCTATGGGGTGCCTATTTCACCGCCGTGGCGATCACCTGGGCTGCCGGCCATGTCGTCACCACGCGGGTCTTCGGTCGCGATGCGCGCGCCGGGGTTGTCGGCGGGGTGTCGTCTGCCTACTCCAACGTCGTGCTGCTCGGCGCTCCCTTCATCCTTGGCATATTCGGTCCGAGCGGCTTCGAAGTGCTGTCGCTGCTGGTCTCGGTGCATCTGCCGATCATGATGATGGCTTCGATCGTGCTGTTCGAGATGTTCGGGCGCGGCAGCGGCGAACACGTCCATCCCCTGCGCGTTATCAGAAGTTTCCTCAGGCGGCTGTTCATCAATCCGCTGATCATCGGCATTGTGCTGGGGCTGGCATGGCGGCTCAGCGGCGTGCCGCTGCCTGGTCTCGCCATGCGCCTGGTGGATGCATTGGCAGATACGGCCGGGCCGGTGGCGCTGTTTGCCATCGGGCTCAGCCTGCGCCGCTTCGGGATATCAGGCAATGTCCGGCCGGCGCTGGCGCTTTCGGCGCTCAAACTGTTCCTGATGCCGGCACTGGTTCTTGCCTTCGTCTGGCTGCTCGGCCTGCCGCCCCTGACCGCCAAGGTGGCGGTCGTGGTGGCGGCGCTGCCCTCCGGCATCAATTCCTATCTCATCGCGGTGCAGTTCAACACCGGCCAGGCGCTGGCATCGAACCAGATGACCATCGCCACGGCCTGCGCGGCGATCACAACCGCTTTCTGGCTGACGGTTGTCCTGCATGTTTTCGGATAAGGTTGGCGACGGCGTACGCAACGCGCTCTCGTCTTGTGCTGGTCCAACCCCTATATGCCATCTTGCGATTGCTTGCGGGGCTTTCCCTAGGTTAAGAGCAATGGCTCCAGCGCGCGGTCCTGCCTGCGCTTTACCGAAGACATCCAGATAGCGGCCCGTGAGCGCCGAACGGAGGCTAGACCATGCTTCAGAAAACCAGCCATTTCATGCGGCAGGCCAATCTCATCAACGGGGAATGGGTGCAGGCCGACAGCGGCCAGACGGTCGATGTGAACAACCCGGCTACAGGTCTCAAGATCGGCACCGTACCGAAGTCGGGCAAGGCAGAAACTCGCCGCGCCATCGAGGCCGCCGATGAAGCTTTCAAAACCTGGCGCAAGACGACCGCGCTCGAGCGCTCGAAGCTGCTGCGCAAGCTGCATGACGCGATGATGGACAATCAGGACGTGCTCGCCGAACTGCTCACCATCGAGCAGGGCAAGTCGCTGTTCGAGTCCAAGGGCGAGATCGGTTCGGCTGCCGCCTACATCCTGTGGTTCGCCGAAGAAGGCCGCCGCACTTATGGCGATGTCGTGCCCTCGCCGTGGGCGGACCGCCGCATCCTGGTGACGAAAGAACCTGTCGGTGTCATCGCCGCCATCACGCCATGGAATTTCCCGTCCTCGATGCTGGCCCGCAAGCTCGGTCCCGCACTTGCCGCGGGCTGCACCGCTGTCGTCAAGCCGGCCTCGCAGACGCCATATTCCGGCCTTGCCTGGGGGGCGCTTGCCGAGGAAGTCGGCTTTCCCAAGGGCGTCGTCAACATCCTGACCGGCGCCGCCGGTGAGATCGGCGACGAGATTTGCGCCAATCCGCTGGTCAAGAAGATCACCTTTACCGGCTCCACCGAGGTCGGCAAGATCCTGATCCAGAAATCGTCGGTGACCGTCAAGAAGGTATCGATGGAACTCGGCGGCAACGCGCCCTTCATCGTCTTCGACGACGCCGATATCGAGCGTGCCGTGGCCGGCGCGATCACCGCCAAATATCGCAACTCCGGCCAGACCTGCGTTTGCACCAACCGCTTCCTGGTCCAGGCCGGCGTCTATGACAAGTTCGTCGAGAAACTCGCCGCGGCCAGCAACGGGCTGAAGGTCGGTTCCGGCCTGGAAGAGGGCGTCCAGCAGGGGCCCCTGATCGACGAGAAGGCGGTCGAGAAGGTCGAGGAGCTGATCGCCGACGCCACGGCCAAGGGCGGCAAGGTCGTCGCCGGGGGCAAGCGCCACGCGCTCGGCGGTTCGTTCTTCCAGCCGACGGTCATCGCCAACGCGACGCCGAAAATGCGCTTCATGAAGGAAGAGATCTTCGGCCCGGTCGCACCTGTGTTCAAGTTCGAGACCGAGGAAGAGGCCGTGGCGCTCGCCAACGACACAGAGTTCGGCCTTGCCTGCTACTTCTACACCGGCGACCTCGGCCGCGCCTTCCGGGTCATGGAAGGCCTGAAATACGGCATGGTCGGCGTCAATGAAGGGCTGATCACGACACCTGAAGCACCGTTCGGCGGCGTCAAGGAATCCGGACTTGGCAAGGAGGGCGGACATCAGGGCATCGAGGATTACCTCGATACGAAATATGTGTGCATCGGCGGCCTCGGCCTCTGATAGGCTAGTCCTGAGGCAGGCTCGTAAACCTGCCTCAAGGCTGAAGAACCAGCCGAAGTCCTTTGGATCCACTGACGTTTTGCGGGCATGATGATGAAGGACGGCGAGGTTTTCGGCACGACGCAGGCAGGCGAACCGGTCCGCCGCTTCACGATCACGGGCGGTGGCCTCACCGCCAACATCATCGGGCTCGGCGCCATCGTCCAGGACCTGCGCCTGGCCGGGCATGATGCGCCGCTGGTTCTCGGCTACGGCACTCTGGAAGCGTATGAGACCGATACTGGCTTCTTCGGGGCGGTGGTTGGGCGCTACGCCAACCGCATCGGCGACGCTCGTTTTACAATTGGCGGCAACCGCTATCAGACTGAGCGCAACTTCCTGGACAAGCATACGCTGCATGGCGGCTCGCAAGGCTATTCCCACCGGCCATGGACGGTTTCGCTGCATGGCAGGGACTTCGTCACGCTGACGCTGCATGATCCCGATGGCGCTATGGGCTTTCCCGGCGCGCTCGACGTTACCTGCACCTACCGGCTGAAAATCCCCGGCACTCTCAGCGTCGAACTGACGGCGACCTGCGAAGAGCCGACGCCGTGCAATCTCACCCAGCATTCCTATTTCAACCTCGACGATGGCGGCACGGGCGACATTCTCGACCACAGGATGATGCTGAACGCGGGCGCCTATCTGCCTGTCGACGGCGACATGATCCCGACGGGCGTGGTCAAGCCGGTCAACGGCACGCCCTTCGATTTTCGCCAGGCGCGACCGCTGCGCATGGAGACCGAGGGCGAACAGTTGCCCTACGACCAGAATTTCTGCCTGGCCGCGGCGCGCGGTCCGCTTAAGCAGGCAGCCTGGGTGCAAGGGGCGAGTTCCGGCGTCGAGATGGAAGTCTGGACCACCGAGCCCGGTGTTCAGCTTTATACCGGGCAGTATGTGACGCCACGCAGCGGCCTGGACGGACGGGGTTACAAGGCCTTCAGCGGCTTCTGTCTGGAGCCGCAGATATGGCCCGACGCGCCGAACCGGCCCTATTTCCCGCAGGCGACGCTATGGCCTGGCGCGATCTACCACCACGTGACGGAATATCGCTTCCGGCAGGGCTAACTTTTTCAGGATTGCTCGAACGCCGCCCGTAGCGTCTCGAACGGCGCCAGCGCGCCGCGGACCTGCACGACGGCGGCGGCGACGCGGTGCGCACGCTGGACAGCGTCCGCCGGGTCAATCCCGCCAAGCCGTGCGGCGAGATAGCCGCCGTTGAAGGAATCGCCCGCACCTGTCGTGTCCACGGGCGCAGCCACGTGGATTGCGGCGACCTCCCGCGGCGCTCCACCCTTGCCAATCAACGCCGGTGCCTCGCCGTTCTTGACCACGACCTCCTTGACCAATTGCCCGAGGCGCTCGGCGGTCGCCTGCGGTGTATCATCGCCGAACAGCATCTGCTCGTCCGGGAACGTCGGCAGCGCGATGTCGGTAACCGCAAGCGCCTCGGCAACCGCTGTTTGCGCGTCCTCGCGGTTGCGCCAGAGCCGTGGCCGATAATTTGGGTCGAAGGCAATCAGCGAGCCCGCCGCGCGCGCCTTTGCCACGGCGGCCAGCAGCGTCTTGCGCGCGGTCTCATCGAGAATTGCCAAAGTGATTCCGGAAAAGTACACAAGCGCCTGATTTTCCAAATTTTTCGCCAGTGCCGCCGGGTCCGACGCGAGCTGCCTGGCGGCGGCGTCACCGCGCCAGTAGGTGAAGGAGCGCTCGGCGCCGGTCAGCGTGATGGCATAGAGGCCAGGACGCGCGCCCGGTATGACCGGACTGGAGCCGATGCCGATGCCGTTTTCGGCGAAGAAGTCGATCTGACCCTGCGAGAAAGGGTCGTCGCCGAAGGCCGAGACATAGGTTGCCGGCCGGCCAGCGCTTAGCGCATGCAAGGCCCACAGCGTGTTGAACGTGTCGCCGGCAAAGCCCATGCGCCAGTTCGGCCCGGTCTGGCCCGACAGTTCCAGCATGCATTCGCCGATCGAGGCGACGCCGTTTCCCACCATCTGCAATCCTCCAGTGCTTTCGGTGCTGTAGCTTTTTGCCGGACGCGGCGCCATGCTTGGCAAGCAGGCTTTTTCCGCCACAGCGTTTTCCCACAGGCCGGCGGGATGCGATCCGCCCGGCAGGACGTTATCCGCGAAAGAGGAACCGGTTTGGCATCATTATGGCGTTATCTCCTGGCAGGTCTTGGTCTGGCTGCTTTGCTGGTCGGCGTTCTCGCCGCCGTCTATCTGACCGCGCCGCATTCGGCACAGCCCGTCGGCCCGGATGTCTCGCGGACGAAAAAAACCGACAACGGGCTGTACGTAGCGAGTTTCGTGCCGGAACGGGGCGTCGTGCGGCAGGGCGAACTGGAATCCTGGCTGCTGACGCTGAAGACGAAGACAGGGGCCTCGGTGGAACGAGCCGCGATTGCCATCTCCGGCGGCATGCCGCAACACAATCACGGTCTGCCGACCAGCCCGCAGGCGACCGACTATCTAGGCCAGGGACGCTACCGCATCGAAGGGGTGAAATTCACCATGAGCGGCTGGTGGCAACTGCGTTTCGCCATATCATCCGGCGCGGGCTCCGACACGGTGCTGTTCAACGTGGTGCTGTGAGCGGTCGATGAAGCGCTTTTTCTGCTTTTTGGCACTGACGGTGGCAGCCATCCTTGCCGGTTGCGGCAAGCCGGATTTTTCCGATGCCGAGAAGAAGACGATTGCATCGCTCGCGCTGAATACGCTGCCGGCGCTGAAGCCTGATACCACCAACCGCTTCGCCGATGAGCCGGCCGCGGCCGCGCTCGGCTCGACGCTGTTCTTCGACGTCGGGATGAGCCGCGACGGTACGGTGTCCTGCTCGACCTGCCACAAGATCGACCGGCAGTTCCAGGACGACCTGCCGCAGGCGGTCGGGGTCGGCCACACCAACCGGCGCACCATGCCGCTGGCCGGCGTGGCGCGGGACCCCTGGTTTTTCTGGGACGGACGGCGCGACAGCCTGTGGGCGCAGGCGCTGACACCGCTCGAAAACCCGTTGGAACAGGCGGGAAACCGTGCTGCCTACGCGCATTACGTGAAGGCGCGTTTCGGCGAACGCTATGAGCGCATCTTCGGGCCATTGCCTGATTTATCCAGCATTCCGCCAAATGCCAGCCCGCTTGGAAGCGATGCCGAAAAAACCGCCTGGAACGCGATGAGCGACGCGCAGCGTGATGCAATCAACGGCGTCTATGCCAACATCGGCAAGGCGATCGCCGCTTTCGAACGCTCGATCGAGCCGGCACCGACACGCTTCGACCGCTTTGCGCTGGACCTTGCGACAGGTGCCGAGCCGAAAGGCGATGCCGTCTTTTCCACGGAGGAAATCCTTGGGTTGAAACTGTTCATCGGCAAGGCCAATTGCGTGACCTGCCACAACGGCCCGCGCTTCACCGACAACGGTTTTCACAACACGGGCGTGTCGCCTGTTGCGGATCTGCAGCAGGACCGCGGGCGCGTCGATGCGGTGGCTCAGGTCGAGGCCGACCCGTTCAACTGCTTCGGCGCCTATCGCGATGGCGAGGCCAGTGCCTGCGGCGAGCTGCGCTTCATGGTCAAGGATGCGTCGGAACTTGTGCGCGCCTACAAGACGCCGTCGCTGCGCGGTGCGGCGACGCGGCCGCCTTACATGCACGCCGGGCAATTTTCATCGCTCGACGAGGTCGTCGCTCACTATGCCAAGGCTGGGCCAAGCGTCGAGGGCACTTCTGAAATTCACCCGCTGGAGCTCTCGTACCGCGAGCGCGCCGCACTGGTGGCGTTCCTGAAGACGCTATCGGAATAGGGTTACCTGTCCTTGACCGTCTCCATCGCCACGAAGGTGGAGGTCTGGGCGACGTGGGGCAGGGCGGAGATGCGCTCACCGAGCACGCGGCGATAGGCGGCGATGTCCTTCGTGCGGACCTTCAGGAGATAGTCGAAGCTCGACGCCATCATGTGGCACTGCTCGATCTCCGGCACGGCCTGGACAGACCGGTTGAAAGCGTCGAGCGCGGCGGATCGGGTGTCCGATAATTTCACCTGAACGAAAGCGACATGGCCTTCGCCCATGCGCTCGCGGTCGATGATCGCCTGGTACCCCCTGATATAGCCGTCCTTCTCCAGCCGCTTTACCCGCGCCTGCACCGGTGTCTTCGACAGGCCGACCTTGGCCGCCAGTTCCGACATCGAAAGCCGGCCGTTGCCGGCCAGTGCCGACAGGATGTTCCTGTCGATGCGGTCCAATTGATCTTCTGTCATCGAAACCGCAGCCTGAATGAGCAATTTTTGGCAACATCATAGGTCAATTGAGCTGCCCTGTCGATTTTTTCAGACCGCCTGAAATCTGGTACTTGTGCTAGCTTGCGCCATTCGGTCCGGTGACCGCCGGCCCGTTCCCTTGTGCTTGCTCATAGGACCGCCATGCCGCTCGACGCCATCCGCCAGCAGATCCGCGCCAATTATTTGCCCGACGAAGAGGCAGCGGTTAAGCGATTGGCCGAGGCGGCCGGGCTTTCGGCCGGAGACCGTAAGGCGATCTCGGCGCGGGCGGCCGACCTGGTGCGAGCGGTGCGGGGTTCGTCCGATCCACGGCTGATGGAAGTCTTCCTCTCGGCCTACGGCCTCTCCACCAAGGAAGGCGTGGCGCTGATGTGCCTGGCCGAGGCGCTGCTGCGCGTGCCCGACACAGAGACGATGGACGATCTCATCGCCGACAAGATCGCCCCGCACGACTGGTCGGCGCATTCGGGCGGTTCGAGTTCGATCTTCGTCAACGCCTCGACCTGGGCGCTGATGCTGACCGGCCGCGTGCTCGAGGAAGGTGAAGGCGGTATCGAAGGCACGCTGCGCTCGATGGTGCGCCGGCTGGGCGAACCGGTCATTCGCAAGGCGGTGGCCGCCGCCATGCGCGAGATGGGCGAGCAGTTCGTGCTTGGCCGCACGATCGCGGAAGCCGTCAAGCGCGGCCGGCCGATGACGCAGAAGGGTTATCTCTACTCCTTCGACATGCTGGGCGAGGCGGCCCGCACCGAGGCGGACGCGCTGCGCTATCACAAGGCCTATGCCGACGCCATTTCCTCGCTCGATGCCGGCTCGAACGGGCCAGATATCCGCCAGAACCATGGCATCTCCGTCAAGCTTTCGGCGCTGCATCCACGCTACGAAGAAGCGCAAAAGGAAGAGATGCTGCCTGTCATGGCCGAACGACTGTTGTCGTTGGCCCTGGCCGCACGGCATTCGCGGATGGGCCTCAACATCGACGCCGAGGAGGCCGACCGGCTCGACCTGTCGCTCGACGTGATCGAGCGGGTGCTGGCCGAGCCGGAACTCGCCGGCTGGAACGGCTTTGGCGTCGTCGTGCAGGCCTATGGTCCGCGCGCGGCTTTCACCATCGATTGGCTGTATGCCCTGGCCAAGAAGCATAATCGCAACATCATGGTCCGGCTGGTCAAGGGTGCCTATTGGGACACGGAGATCAAGCGGGCGCAGACACTCGGGCTTGCCGGCTATCCCGTGTTCACGCGCAAGGCCAACACCGATGTCTCCTACATGGCTTGCGCGAAAAAGCTGCTTGGCATGACCGACCGCATCTATCCGCAGTTCGCCACTCATAACGCGCACACCGTCGCCGCCATCCTGTCGATGGCTGACAATCGTGACACCTTCGAATTCCAGCGCCTGCATGGCATGGGCGAGGCCTTGCACGAAACGGTGCGCAAGGCCGAAGGCACGCGTTGCCGTATCTATGCGCCGGTCGGCGCGCATTCGGACCTGCTGGCTTACCTGGTCCGCCGGCTCCTGGAAAACGGCGCCAACTCCTCCTTCGTGCACCAATTGACCGACGAGGAGGTCGAGCCGGAGGATATCGCGCGCGATCCGCTGGAAACGATCGAAAGCCAGGGGTCCGCCATCAATCCGGCGATTGCCCGGCCTTCGCGAATATTTGGGATCGGGCGCCGCAACTCGAAGGGGTTCGACATCACCGACACGGTGACGCTGGCGGCGATCGAGCAGGCCAGAGCGGCATTCGCGGGTCCCGATCGCTGGCAGGCCAAGCCGATCACGCGCGCCGCCGGCTACGGCAAGCAGCGCCCGATCCTCAATCCGGCAAAGCCTTCCGAGGTGGTCGGCACGGTTCACGAGGCCGCCGCCAAGCAAGTCGCGACCGCCGTGCGCATGGCTGTCGAGGCGCAGCCGGCCTGGGCTAAACGCCCCGTCGCCGAGCGTGCCGCTATCCTCAACCGCGCCGCCGATCTTTACGAGGCCAATGCCGTCGAGTTCTTCGCGCTCGCCACGCGCGAGGCCGGCAAATCGCTGGCCGACGGCGTCGCTGAAGTGCGCGAGGCGGTCGACTTCCTGCGTTATTACGCCACCGAGGCGGCGAACGCCGAAACGGGCACTCAAGCGCGCGGCGCCATCGTCTGCATCTCGCCGTGGAATTTCCCACTCGCCATCTTCACCGGCCAGATCGCGGCAGCACTCGTCACCGGCAATTCAGTGATCGCCAAGCCAGCGGAGCAGACCCCGCTGATCGCCTTCCGCGCCGTCGAGATGCTTCGCGAGGCCGGCGTGCCGGAAGACGTTATCCAACTCCTGCCAGGGGACGGCCCGACGGTCGGTGGCCCGCTGACAGCGGACCCGCGTATTGCCGGCGTCTGCTTCACCGGCTCGACCGAGGTCGCCAAGCTGATCGAAAAGCAATTGGCCGAGACCGCGGCGCCGGCCGCCATGCTGATCGCCGAGACCGGCGGCCTCAACGCAATGATCGTCGATTCCACGGCACTTCCCGAGCAGGCGGTGCGTGACATCCTCGCGTCGGCTTTCCAGAGTGCCGGCCAGCGCTGCTCGGCGTTGCGCGTGCTCTATGTCCAGAAAGACGTCGAGAAGAAGATGTTGGAGATGCTGAAAGGCGCCATGGAGGCGCTTAACGTCGGCGATCCCTGGCGGATTTCGACCGATGTCGGTCCGGTGATCGACGATGAAGCGCAAAGTTCGATCCGCGATTATTGCACGACTATGGGCCTGCAGGGCCGGCTGATCGCTAAACTTGAGGCGCCCAAGGATGGCCGCTTCGTCGCGCCGCATGTCTTCCGGGTCAAGGGCATTGAGGAGATGGAGCGCGAAGTGTTCGGGCCGGTGCTGCACGTCGCGACCTTCGACGCCGACCAGATCGACAGCGTCATCGCCGCCATCAACCGCAAGGGCTACGGCCTGACCTTCGGCCTGCACACCCGTATCGAGGGCCGGGTGCAGCATTTCGTCGACGGCATTCATGCCGGCAACATCTATGTCAACCGCAACCAGATCGGCGCTGTCGTCGGTTCGCAGCCATTTGGCGGCGAGGGCCTGTCCGGCACCGGACCAAAGGCCGGTGGGCCGCACTATCTCAGGCGTTTCCGCAAGGGGCCCGAAGCGGGCACGGAAGTCGGCGAAGGCCATAAGGTGACGGCGACCGAACTGGCCGACAATCTGCCCGATCCCGCTCTCGGCGGCTGGTCGACGCGGCCGGACCGGGTCGCCATCCTGAGGAAGCATCTGCGCGGCAAGGGCGCGGCCGCGATCGGTGCCGCCGCCGGCATTGATTTCGGCCAGGTCGATCTGCCCGGGCCGACCGGCGAGGCCAACACGCTGTCGCTGTCGCCGCGCGGCCGGGTGCTGTGCCTGGGACCGGACGGCGACACGCTGCTGGCGCAGACCATCCAGGCGCTCGCCGCCGGCAATGCGGTGCTGGCCGTTGCGCCTGGTGCACCGGCGGTGCTCTCGGCATTGACCGGCAAAGGCCTGCCGCTGGCGGCCATCGACGGCCGCCCCGATCCTGTCGAGGCGCGCTCGCTGCGCGTCGATGTGGTTGCTTTTTCAGGCACGCCCGAGGCGGCGCGCATCGTGCGCAAGGTCATCGCCGAGCGCAGCGGGCCGATCATCCCGCTGGTCAGCGAGGTGCTTTATCCCGCGGCCTATGCGCATGAGCGAGCGGTCTGCGTCGACACGACCGCCGCGGGCGGCAATGCCAGCTTGTTGGCCGCCGCATAGGTCGATATCTACGCGCCCTCGACGACGGAAAAACCCTCGAATTGCGGGTGGCCGAGATAGTGGACTTTCGTCATGCCGACATTCCGGTGGGCGGCGCGGAAATTCTCCGACTTGGTCCAGGCGACGAAATCATCGTGAGTTGCCCACACCGTGTGCGACGCAAACAGCGTGTAGCCCTCGGTCTCGTTGACCGGACCGCGCAGCAGGTGGAACTCGCGAAAACCCTTCATGTCGGCCAGGCTGGAGTGGCGGTTCTTCCACACGGCTTCGAAGTCGCGCTCCGAGCCGGTCTGGACCTTAAAGTGGTTCATGGCGATGTACATGGGATCTCTTTCATGCGGATGTTGATGGTTGCGCCGCAACGTCTGTTCCGGGCCTGGTCAAAACGGGCCGATCCCGACCTCGAACTCCAAGCTCGGGTTCGATGCCTGTGACGGAATTGGAGGGAAGGGAGCGGCCTTGCGCACGATGCCAAGCGCGGCCTCGTCGAAAGTCGGCGATCCTGAGCTTTCCAGAATGCGCAACTGGTCTATGTTGCCCTTCCTGCCTATGGCGAATGCCACAACCGCATTGTTACGCGCGGCCAGTTGCAGCGAAGGCGGGAGAGTACGATTGACGCTGCCGAGCTTTCGAAAGACGTTGCCGCGGTAGCTGTCTTCCGCGGCGCCGCCCGGGTCTTTTTGCCTCTTGCCCTTGCTGGCCGCTTCCGCCAGCCGGTCCTGGCCATCGGCCGTGCCGCTCCGTTCCTCCGCTCGAGCAGTCGCAGGGGCAGCCGTTGGAGTTGGCCTTGCAACGGGGATCGGCGGTTGGTTCGGAACGGTGACAGGCATTTCGCTGGTTTCGGCCTGGGCGTTCGGCTGTGCCGGCGTTTCTGTCCTGGCAGCCACGCTCTGGTCATCCGGGCGCGGGGTTGCCGCCACCAGTATGTCCGGCGTGGCCACGGGCTGTTTGACCGGTTCCGCCGAGGGCTCCGAAGCCTGCTTCGCGGCGTCCCGGGCAGGCTCGGGAGCGTGTGTCATCGGTTCCTGCGCGGGCTGAGAATGTTGGGTCGGTGCCGGCCCGGCCGCCTTTGCCGGATGAGGCTTGGCCGTCGGCAGGGGCGGCACCAGCGTGACATTCATTGCCGCCGGGTCCTTGTCCAATGCACTGCCTGCGACCTTGTCACCTTTGTGATCGCCGCCTTCCGACTGCTCTGCCTCCCTGGAATCGAACCTGCCGGCGGACGAGATCAGAAAAGCCGCCGCCACGCCGGCATGGAGCAGGCAGGAGATGGCTATCGCAGCCTGCCACTTGCCGTTGCTGGCTTGCGCTCGCGCCTGGGCAAGTCGCTCTGCCGGCGCTATTGCCAGCTCGTTGCCAGCGTCGGGGGAAGGACTGATTTCCTGCATGTCGCGGGCGCGAAATTGCAGCGATGCGCCTAGACTTGTCAAATCAAGATCGGTTGCCTCAACCGGTAACCAATCGAAGCCAGGCCAGCGACCCTGCCACGGTTTTTCCTGGGAATGCGGGATGCGGTCCCGCCTCAGGCGCCGAAAGCGAGGCGGGTCTTGGTGTCCGTCCTCAGCTTGCGCGCAGGCAGTTGGTTCGACGCCCGTGCCAGCGCAATCCGTCGCGCTGTTGATCAGTACGCGGCCCACCCTGGTGCAGTCGGTGCCGGCCAGGTCTAAGCGCGTCACCTTGGTCTTGCCGTGCGGCAGGTCCTTGAAATCGAGCACGGTCAGCCGGTCGACGACGCCGGCCTCGTTGAACAGGGCGATCTCGAACGCCGCCTTGGTCAGGTCGGCGCCGAGATTGTTGCTGACCAGGAAGGTCAGCCGGCAGCCCTTGTCGGAAGGCTGCGCGGCATTAAAGTTCGAGGGTCAGGACCGGCGCGGACTGCTCAGCCACGGAACTGTCGTCAGCGACATCGCCAGCGTCGAGGTCAGCGGACGAAGGGATGTCGTCAAGCGCGTCATGGTCAGCCTCCAAAGCGCATGGTTGCCGCCAGCTTCAGCGTGATACCGGGTTCGTAGACCGCAATTGTGGTGCTGCCGTTCAGCGGATTGGCGTATTTGACGTCGAACAGATTGTCGGCGCGGAAATCGACTTTCAGATCGTCGGTCGCCTGATAGCTGGCGAAAGCATTGACCAGTGTGTAGTCCGCCGCGACGGCATTGCCCTTCGGCTTGCCGTTATACTGCACCTCACCGCCGACGGTCAGCTTGTCCTCGAGGAAACGCAGGCCTAGCTGAGCGGTGACCTGAGAGGAGGGAATAGTGGCGAGGTCGGCTTCCACACCCTTGTAGGAAACGGTGTGGCCATCCGTGATCGAGGCCGAGAGGCCGGCATAGCCCCATGCCGCGTCATAGACGCCTTCCAGCTCGAAACCGTTGATCTTGGCCTTGGCGAAATTTTGATACTGGAAGCAGATCGGGATTCCGGGGCCGAAGGGGCAGCCACTGCCTGGAGCGAACGGCGACAGCGTTACGCCGTCGATATAGTCGTCGACATCGTTGTTGAAATAGGCTGCTTTCAGGCGCAAGGCGTCGCCCGGCTCGAAGATATCGTTCTGCTTGTAGTTGACGCCGAGCTCGGTCGTCTTGCCGGTCTCGGGCCGCAGATTTGGATTGGGCAGGAATGGGAAGCTGACGCCGGCCGGATGATTGCCGCTGATCAGCGTTTCCGTGATCGAGGGAGAGCGGTAGCCTTCCGCATAAGTGCCGTAGAATTGCAGGCCGGCAAGCCCGCCGCTGTTGAATGGCGAGACACCGACGGTGACGCGCGGGGATAGCCTGTCGCCGGAAATATCATGCGTGTCATCCTTCAGGCTGTAGCTGTCGTAGCGCAGGCCAGCGATGACTTCGAGCCAGTCCCAGGTGAGCTTGTCCTGGACATAGGCGCCGGACACGTTGCGCTTGCCCGACGGCGTGTAGAAACTGTCGCCCCCGGCCGCGCCACCCGTCTTGACGTTGTCGCCGACCCAATCGCCGCCATAGGTCAGTTCATGCGCGATGCCGTTCGTTTCGAACCGCGACGTGTTCCAGATATCGATGCCGGTCGTGCCGACATCGAATGTCGACAGTGATCCTGCCGGCAGCACCACGGGAAGACCGGTCACCGGATCGAACCGGTTCTGCGGCGCGAGACTGGTCAGGTCGAGATTGGTCTTGTTGTAGGACGTGTTGATATGGAGATCGAGCCAGCTCTTGTCTTCGTCCGTGATGTTGTAGCGGGCCGTGAAGGTGTTCGACTTCAGGTCGACATCGTTGACCGGCACGCCGCCGCTGGTCTCGTCCCAGTCGTCGCTCGAACCGACCCAGCCGAGCTTGAGCTCACTGTTCTCGGTTGGCCGGACGGTCGTGTTGAGCAGGCCGCTCAGCACGTCGAAGCCGGTGCCGTTGACGGTGTCGCCGTCGCCGTCCTTGTAGTTGTCGTAGTCGCGGTAAACGATGTTGCCCAACACGTCCCAGTTCTCATTGATGCGATAGGCACCGGTGGCGCTGGTGGTCCAGCCCTTGCCGTTGCTCTCGTATCGTCCGGTGACGGAACCGGCCCAGGTCTCGTCGGGCTTGAGGAAATCGACCGCATCCTTGGTGTCGAAGAAGACGACGCCGCCAATGGCGCCGGAGCCATAGGTGTTGGCGACAGGACCACGGATCACGTCGACGGATTTGACGAGCTCGGGATCGATGTAGAAGGTCGACTGGGTGCCGTGGTCGGAACGCTGGAAATTCTGACGCGCGCCATCGACGATCACCGCGACGCGGCCGAAATCCTGCAGGCCGCGGATGTTGATGCTGGTGCTGACGCGCCTGGCGTCGGCCTGTGCAGCGACACCAGGCACACCGAGAAGCATCTCGTTCGGCGTCGTCGCCATTCGGCGATCGAGCTGTTCCTGGTCGACATGGCTGGCCGAGGCCAGCGACTGAATCGCCGTTTCACCTGTGCGGCTGAGCACCAGGATCTTGTCGAGAAGCGTAGCGCCCGCTAGGGCTGCCCTTTGCTGTTCAGCCCCTTTCGATTGATCAGTCGGGTGCGTCGCCTGTTGCGCGTGCGCCGATGGCGCGGATAGAGCGATCGCCGCCACGCTTGCGAGCAAAGCCGCCGCACCGTTCGCCGCCGAACGGCCGCGCCATTCCCTAACTATCAACCCCATGCCCCAACTCCAAATCCCAGGTTCCATGCTGGCTGGCCCGGGGCTTGCTGGCATTTTTGATCGTATCCGGCATCTTAAATGTTGACTCATTTAGTCCGGTATTGCACTGACTAGTAAACATGATTATTCGAGTCAAGAAATTAATCGGCAGTTCGCAACGCCTAGCCAGATGCCCGGCACAGGAAAGGGATCGACCCAGATGAACACGCACAATCCCAACGAGTTTCGCTATCGTGTCCGCCGTTCCGACGACACCTCCACCCGTTTCGATCGGGTCTCGCTGGCGGTGCGGACACTGTCCAGCAACACGCTGTTCCAGGGCGAGCACGAAATCGGCATCGAGCATCATGGCGCGCTCTACCGGCTGAAGATCACCCGCCAGGGCAAGCTCATTCTCAACAAGTAACGCAAGGCATCAGGGGTAAAGACATGGATCAGCGCCTAAAACCCGCTCCGCATGAAATCCGGCGGGCCCGGACCGAGAATCCGAAAGCGCGCGAGCGTGACCTTGCCGCGCAGCTCGGCATTTCGGAGGCCGAGCTGGTGGCGGCGCATTGCGGCGACGGCGTCGTGCGCGTCGAACCCCGCGTCAACGACCTTCTGACCGGTCTCGAGGCTGTTGGTGAGGTGATGGCGCTGACCCGCAACGAAAGCGCCGTACACGAGAAGATCGGCGTCTATGACAAGGTTGTCACCGGCAACAATAATGCCATGGTGCTCGGCGAGAACATCGACCTGCGCATCTTTCCGAAAGTCTGGGCGCATGGCTTTGCCGTGGAGAAGCGCGACGGCGACGACATCCGCCGCAGCCTGCAGTTCTTCGATGCGGCCGGCGACGCCGTGCACAAGGTGCATCTGCGCCCGGCCTCCAGCCTTTATGCCTACCAGAAACTGGTCGCCTCGCTGGAACCGCCGAACCAGGAGCCGACGATAGACATTTCAGGGCCGGTTCTCGATGAGGAAAGCGGGGCCGAAGCATCGACGGCGAGCCTGCGTGACCTGCGTGACCGCTGGAGCCGGCTGACGGACGTGCACCAATTCTTCGGCATGCTGAAGACGCTGAAGCTCAGCCGCCGCCAGGCGGTGCGCATGGTTGGCCAGGACTACGCCTGGCTGCTCGACAATGACGCGGTGCGCGCCATGTTCCATCACGCCGCCGAAAGCGAGACGCCGATCATGTGCTTCGTGGGCAACCGCGGCTGCATCCAGATCCACTCCGGTCCGATCAAATCGATCAAGTCCATGGGCCCGTGGATCAACGTGCTCGACGAGACCTTCCACCTGCACCTGCGCACCGACCACATCCATGAAGTCTGGGCAGTGCGCAAGCCGACCAAGGACGGCCATGTCACATCGCTCGAGGTCTATGCCGCCAATGGCGATATGATCATCCAGTTCTTCGGCAAGCGCCATGAAGGCGAAAGCGAGCGCGACGACTGGCGTTTTCTGGCCGAGCACCTGCCGCGCACTCCGAACCCGACGGCAGCCTGAGGAAAGTGTGATGCGTTTTGTTTCGAGACCGTCCGCCCTGCGCGGATCGATGATCGGTTGTGCAATCGGCCTTTCCATGGCTTTCGCCGCGCTGCAACCAGCTGGCGCAAGCGAAGGCGTTTCGGTGTTTCCCGATCCTTCGAAGATCGTCGCCATTGGCGGGTCCATCACCGAGATCGTCTATGCGCTTGGCGAGGAGAGACATTTGGTGGCGCGTGATTCCACCAGCCTCTATCCAGAGGCCGCGCTCGACCTGCCTGATGTCGGTTACATGCGCCAGCTGTCGCCGGAAGGCGTCTTGTCGGTCAATCCGACAGGCATAGTGGCATTGCACGGCAGCGGCCCCAGGGAAGCCGTCGACGTGCTGAAGAAGACGAGCATTCCTTTCATCGAAGTGCCCGAGCAGTACAACCGCGAAGGCATCCTCCAGAAGGTTCGCATTGTCGGCAAGGCGATCGGGGTCGAGGCCAAGGCCGGGGTGCTGGCCAAGGCGCTCGATGCGAAACTCACAGCCGCCGAAAAGCAGACAGCCTCCATCAGGGAGCGCAAGCGCGTGTTGTTTATTCTCTCGACGCAGGGTGGCAAGATCCTGGCGGCCGGTAGCGAAACCGCTGCCGACGGCATGGTCAAGCTGGCGGGCGGGGTCAATGCGGTGGAAGGCTTTTCCGGCTACAAGCAAATGTCGGACGAAGCGATCATCACCGCCAGGCCGGACGTGATCCTGATGATGAGCAATGCCGGGCCGCCGGTCTCGGACGACGAAGTGTTCGGCAATCCATCCATCGCCTCAACGCCGGCCGGAACGGCGCGCAAGCTGATCCGAATCGATGGCGCCTATCTACTCGGCTTCGGGCCGCGCACGGCCGACGCGATCCACGATCTCGCCGTTTCTCTCTATGGCGCACAGGTCACGGACCGAGCATCATGGCCGACCAGTCGATCGCCGGTCCGGTGAAGGCGACGAGGGCATCCGAAGGGGATCGTTCCGGCCGCGCCCGTGCCGTCATCCTTCTGCTGAGCGTGTGCTTGGCGATCGCCGTCTTGCTGTCGCTCACATCCGGGGCGTCGGATGCATCCGCCGTGACCGTCTTCAGGGATTGGCTCTTTGGCTCCGCCCCCGGCGATGCGGCGCCCAACGCCCGCGACAGCTTGATCGTCTATTACATCCGCATGCCACGCATCATCCTCGGCATGTTGGTGGGTGCGGCGCTCGCGGTTTGTGGCGCCGTCATGCAAGGGCTGTTCCGCAATCCGCTTGCCGACCCCGGACTGATCGGCGTTTCCGCAGGGTCCAGCCTTGGCGCGGTGGTGATCATCGTGCTTGGCGGGACCGCGGTGGCCCCAGTGACCGCCTTGCTCGGGACGCTTGCACTGCCACTTGCGGCGTTCGTCGGCGGTCTCGTCACCACATTGGCGCTTTATCAGGTCGCCACGCGACGGGGCCAAACCTCGGTCGCCACCATGCTGCTCGCCGGCATAGCCCTGGCGGCACTTGCCATGGCGCTGACCGGAACACTGATATTCATGGCCGACGATCGCCAGCTGCGCGACCTGACCTTCTGGTCACTGGGATCGCTCGGCGGTGCGACATGGGCCAAGATCGCTTCCGTCGGACCCATAATCGTCCTGGCACTGGCGGCGATGCCGTTCCTGGCACGGGGCCTTAACGCGCTGGCGCTGGGCGAAGCGACCGCGGGCCATCTCGGCATTCCGGTGCAGCGGCTGAAATACACCGCCATCATCGGCGTTTCGGCGGCGGTCGGCGCCTCCGTCGCCGTCAGCGGCGGCATCGGCTTCGTCGGCATCGTCGTGCCGCATCTATTGCGCCTGCTGATCGGGCCCGACAATCGCTACCTGCTGCCGGCATCGGCGCTGCTCGGCGCCTCGTTGTTGCTGCTCGCCGATGCGGTCGCCCGCACCATCGTGGCGCCGGCCGAGCTGCCGATCGGCATCGTTACCGCGATATCAGGTGCGCCGTTCTTCCTGTGGATATTGCTGCGCAAGCGCGGCGTGATCGATTTGTGAGGCTGGAATGATCGAGGCGAGGGATGTTTCGATTGACATCGCCGGCAAGAGAATCGTTGCCGGTGTCGATTTCGATGCGCGGCCGGGCGAGGTGGCGGCAATCGTCGGCCCTAATGGTTCGGGCAAGACGACCTTCCTGAAGGCGTTGTCGGGGGACCTCGCCTATATCGGAAGCATCGTTCTCAACGGCCGCGACCTCGCGGCAATGAAGCCGGTGGAGGTCGCCGTCCAGCGGGCCGTGCTGCCGCAAGCGACGACTCTGTCGTTTCCTTTCACTGTGCGGGAGGTCGTCACGCTTGGCCTGGTCGGTGGCCGTTCGGGCGTGCTGCCGGGCGAGGACGGACGCCTACCGGAACGGGCGCTGGCTCGGGTCGATCTCGACGGTTTTGCCGGCCGCTTCTACCAGGAGCTTTCCGGTGGCGAGCAGCAGCGTGTCCAGCTTGCGCGCGTGCTGTGCCAGGTCTGGGCACCGGTGCTCGACGGCAAGCCGCGCTATCTGTTCCTGGACGAGCCGGTGTCCAGCCTCGACATCAAGCACCAGCTGATCATCATGAACATCGCCCGCGACTTCGCCAGAAGGGGCGGGGGCGTGGTTGCGATCCTGCACGACCTCAATCTGACGGCCGTGTACGCCGACCGCATCTTCGTGATGCATCGCGGCCAGTTGGCCGCGAGCGGCTCGCCCCACGACGTGCTGAGTGATGAGCTGATCGAGAAGGTGTTCGATTGCCGGCTCAAGGTCGGCGTGCTGCCGCCCGGCAACATGCCGTTCGTGCTCCCGCAATCGTCCGTCAGCTGATATTCAGCCGATCCTCGCGCGACGCGGCAGTGATCAAGCCGCCGGGGCGCGGCGCTCCGTCAGCATGTCGATGCCGAGAAGGGCGCGCACATTCGGCCGTGCCGCCACGAGGTCGGCGATCGTGTAGCGGGCAAGCACATCGAAGAAGGCGTTGAGCGCTTCGCGCAATGCGGAGTTCAGCGCGCAGCTGTCGATCAGGGGGCATTCGGCGGCATCGTTCTCGAAGCACTCCGCCATGGCAAAGCTTTCCTCGGTCACGCGCACGACGTCGAACAGGCTTATCGATTCGGCGGCACGACCGAGCCGTACCCCTCCGTTCCGCCCGCGCACGGTCTCTACCATGCCGTTCTCGACCAGAGGCTGAAGGATTTTGAACAGGAACAGTTCCGACACCGAATAGGCGGCCGCGATCTCCGGGATGCGGCTCAACCGGTCATTGTTGGCGGCGCAATACATCAGAATGCGCATGGCATAGTTGGTTTGGCGCGTAAGCCGCATCTTGTCCTCACTCGGCGCTGATCTGATGCAACCACGCCAGATTCTAAACTTTGCTGGCGCGGCCCTCGTCCGGAATCCGGATCGCTGCACTGGTTTCGGCGGAATATGGCCTATACCTTGGAATAATTCCAGACTAGCCGGGCATCATAGATGAATAGGCTCGTCAACTTTACGTGCGTCACCGGGCAAAAGCCGGGACAGACAAACCGGCTGCCACGGGCATTCCGGCCGCGGCACTAGATAGGCCTGAAATAGACGAGGAGCGGCCCATCCATGGCTCAGTCCGACCAACCCCTGGCGCCAGTGCGGTTCGATGCCGACGCTGGCGACAAGCTTTCCGCGCTACGGCGGACAAAGTTCGTCGCCACGGCGGCATTGGCACTCTGCGTGGTGGTCTTTGCCTTGGCCAAGTCTTTCCAGAGCAGCTATCCATGGCTCGGCTTCGTGGCCGCCTTTGCCGAGGCGGCAACGATCGGTGGCCTCGCCGACTGGTATGCGGTGGTGGCGCTGTTCAAACGGCCGCTCGGGCTGCCGATCCCGCACACGGCCATCATCCCGGAAAACCAGGACCGCATCGCCGACAATCTCGGCCGTTTCATCGAGGTCAATTTCCTGGCGCCGGAACCGGTACGTGAAAAACTCGCCGAAGTTGATTTTTCGGCGCTCGTGGCCGATTGGCTGGCCGATGCCGAACGTGCCGCCGGGCTGTCGCGTTTCGTCGTGCGGCTGGTGCCGCGGACGCTTGCCGCCGTCGAACAATCCGGTCTGCGCGGCTTCGTCACCAGCCGCATGCTCGAACAGATCGAAAAGGTGCCGCTGGCACCGCTTGCGGCCGAACTTCTGTCGGCGCTCACCGACGACCGCCGCCACCAGAAGCTGTTTGACGAATTCATCAAGGTCATCGGCCGGTTTCTCAACGACGAACAGGCGCTGGCGACGATGCGCGACAAGATCCGCGAGGAACTGCCGTCGCTGTTCAACCTGTTCCGGGCCGACGCCTATCTCCTGAAGAAGATCGTCGCTTCGGCCGGCTCCTTGCTGGACGAGGTGCGTGCCGATCCCGACCACCCGATGCGTGCCGAGTTCGACCGTTTCGCGCAAGGTTTCGTCGAGCAGCTGCGCACGTCCAAGCAATATGCCAGGCGAGCGGAGAAAATGAAGCGCGACTTCCTCGCCAGACCCGAAATCAGGGCGCTGGCCAGCGACTTGTGGGAGAGCCTCAGCCTGTTCATCGAGCAGGACGCCAGGGCGCCGAATTCGTTGATCAGGGAGCATCTAGCCAACATGTTCGTCGAAGTCGGCCGCCATCTTGCCGGAGACGCGCAGATCCGGGCCGACATGAACCAAGGATTCGTGGTGGCGCTCGCCTCTTTTGTCGAGAGCCAGAAGAGCGGTGTGTCGAAATTCATCGCCGACCAGGTCAAGCGCTGGGACCTCGCCCAACTGACACGCCTGATCGAGATGAACATCGGCAGGGACCTGCAATATATCCGGTTCAACGGCATGATCATCGGCGGGCTGGCGGGCATCGTACTTTACACGATCGAGTTGCTGCTCCCAGTCAATTGATCCCTATCGATCGCCTAGGCCCGTGTTCGAAATGGACACGAGGCGTTCGAGTGCTATTCTCCTCGATGAGGGCGACCGCGACCGCGGCAAAGGGGAGATGAGAATCATGGCCAGACAATCGGAATCCGATTCCTTCGTGGAAATGTTCGGCAGGTTCGGCCGTGACCTGAAGGTGCCGAATGTGGATGTCGAAGCGATTCTTGCGCATCACCGCAAGAATCTCGAAGCTTTGGAGAAATCCGCGCGTGCCGGGGCGGCTGGGACGTCCTCGCTGTTGTCTAGGCAACGCGAAATGCTGCAGGACACGCTGCGTGAAATCGCCGACATGGCGCAGAGCTACCGCGCATCGGGCAATCCGCAGGAGTTGATGGCCAAGCAGACGGAGTTTGCCAGAAAATCCTTCGAGGCTGCGCTCAAGAACGCCGGGGAAGTGGCTGAGCTGGCCAGGAAATCAGGCGCAGAATCGATCGACATCCTGCGCGCGCGCATCAAGGAGGCGATGGAGGAGGTCCGCGCCGGTTACGGGGAGAAGTAGGTTCTCATGGGCTGTCGTTCCGCTCTCGGCCGGGCACACCCCGTTCCCGATACCGCAACCTTTCGCACAGTTGCATTAGCGCCACGCCATAAGCTCCCGCCAGTCCGAAAAGGTCGGAAAAGACCCAATTCGCCTGCCATCGCCTGGCAAGACATGCCACGAGTGAGCGCGAATCCGCCGGAACGGATTTTGCGCGGGACGAATTGACAGAGGCCGCCGGTTCGTGGTCCGGAAGCTTCGGAAGCGATCGGGAAAGCAGGAATGACGGAAGTACGGCCTAAAACGCCGCCAACCTACGAGCAGCTGAGAACGATGTCCGGACAGGAGCTCGGCGTCTCGGAATGGACCACGGTCGACCAGAACCGTATCAACCAGTTCGCCGAATGCACCGGCGACCATCAATGGATCCACGTCGATCCTGAACGGGCGCGGCGGCAAAGCCCGTTCCGCACCACGATCGCGCATGGATATCTGACGCTGTCGATCATCGGCGCGCTGGCCCTCGAAATGGGGATCGTGCCCGAGAATACGCAGGCAGCCTTCAACTATGGTTTCGACAAGGTGCGTTTTCTGGCGCCGGTCAAGGTCGGTGCACGCATTCGCCTGCGCACGACACTGCTTTCCATGGAAGACAAAGGCCCGGGCCAGTATCTGATGAAGGCAGACAACACGGTCGAGATCGAAGGCGAGGAAAAGCCGGCGCTGATAGCTGAAACACTCGTCATGCTCTACGAGCGCCGCAAGCGGGCAGGGGCCTGAACGGCGACCCGCCAGGCCATACCGCCGTCCCGAAAAATGATTGCGCCGACATTCCCTCGAATGTGCGAGCAGTCGACTAGCAGCCTGAAGTTTTCCAGGCAACGGGAGGCGCGTGCGATGTCAGCGAGCCATCACCGTTTCGAGCACCTTGAAAATCCGCTCGTCCGCGCACTGGGCGATGTTGAAGCGCAGGAAGCGGCTGGCGGACCGCGACAGGCTGAACGCATTGCCGGGCGCCAGCACGATGTTGTCAGCGAGCGCACGGCGGGCGGTTTCGGCCGCATCCACGCCTTCCGGCAGGGTGCACCACAGGAACAGTCCGGCCGGCTGCTCGATCCAGGGTGTGATGCCGATCGCTTTCAGCCGGGCGCTGGTCTCGCCCATGGCCCGCGAAAGGCGGGCGCGCAGCAAGTCCATGTGCTTACGGTAGCTGCCGTCCTTCAGCAGCATCAGCACAAGTTCGGCCGCCAGCCGTCCGCCGCCGAAAGTCGTGGCGATCTTAAGATCGGTCAGGCCCTCGATCCAGTCACGGGGCGCGGCGATGAAACCGCAGCGAACCGACGCCGACAGTGTCTTGGAGAAACTGCCGATCTGGACGACGCGACTAAGGCCATCGAACGCCGCCAGCCTTGGGGCAGGAATGTGCTCGAAGTCGGCGAAGATATCATCCTCGACGATGGTCAGATCCGACTGGTCGGCCAGTTTGAGCAAACGATGGGCCGTCACCGGAGACAGGATCGCGCCGGTCGGGTTATGGATGCCCGAGTTGGTGATGTAGAGGCGCGGCCGGTGTTCGGCGAGCGCCTGGGCGAACAGCTCGATGTCCGGCCCCGACGGCGTGTAGGGCACGCTGACGACCTTGGCGCGGTGGGCGCGTAGCAGAGCGTGGAAATTGAAGTAGCAGGGATCGTCGACCAGCACGGTGTCGCCGGGCTCGATCAGGAACCGGCACAAGAGGTCGATGGCCTGGGTGCCCGATGCCGTCAGCATGATCTGGTCGGGGGTGGCTTCTATGCCGTGCCCGGCCATGCGCCGCGCCAGCAATTGCCGCAGCGGCGGCAGCCCGAGCGGCGTGCCGTAATCGGCAAGCGCGACATCTTCGGCACGCGCGACCGTGCGCAATGCCCGGCGCAGCCCGGCCTGCGGCATCCATGAAGCCGGCAACCAGCCGCAGCCGGGTTTCAGGACCTCGTCGCCAGCCTCCAGGGATTGGCGCGAGACCCAGAGCGGATCGACGGCACGGTCGAGCCGGGGACCGATCTCAGCGAGCGACAGCGGTGCCAGCGCCCCGGCGGCATAGAAACCGGAACCGGGCCGCGAACGGATCGCGCCTTCGGCGGCAAGCCGTTCGTAGGCCTCGACCACCGTGGATTTCGACACCTGCATGGATTTGGCGAAAGCGCGGATCGAGGGCAGCCTTGCTCCAGGCGTCAGGCTGCGCGCGGCAATGCGCTGCCGGATGGCGGCCATGACCCCTTCGACGAGAGTTCCGCCGCTGTCGAGCCTGACTGCTTCATCCATCTGTACCTTCCAGAAACCATGACAGTTTTGTCGAATTGTACTGCATTGTCTCTGGTGGCGCCATAGCTGCAGGCCCAATAGAGGGCGAGACAAACGGAGCCTGCGATGGACAAGACGGCGAGCGGCTGGGTGAGCGGATTTATCGGCGTGCTGATTTTCAGCGGTTCGTTGCCCGCGACGCGCGTGGCGGTGATGGATCTCGATCCGATATTCCTGACATCGGCCCGCGCGGTCATTGCCGGCCTGCTCGGTCTCGCGCTGCTGCTTGTGTTTCGTGAGAAGCGCCCCGGGCGTCAAGACTTGCTGTCGCTCATCATCGTTGCGCTTGGCGTGGTCGTCGGCTTTCCCTTGCTGACGGCATTGGCGCTGAAGCATGTCACCTCGGCCCACTCGATCATCTTCGTCGGCCTGCTGCCGCTGGCGACCGCGATCTTCGGCGTGCTGCGCGGCGGTGAACGGCCCCGGCCGGCCTTCTGGCTGTTCTCATGCCTGGGCAGTGCCCTGGTGGCGGGCTTTGCGCTTGCGCAAGGCGTGACGGCTTCGCCGGCCGGCGATGGACTGATGCTGGCGGCCATCATCGCCTGCGGCCTTGGCTACGCCGAGGGTGCCGCGCTGTCGCGCAGGCTCGGTGGCTGGCAAGTGATCTGCTGGGCGCTGGTGCTGTCCCTGCCGGTCATGCTGGTGCTGACCTTTGCGACCTTGCCGCCATCCTTCGCCAGCGTCGGCTCCAATGCCTGGATCGGTCTTGGCTATGTTTCGCTGTTCAGCATGCTCATCGGCTTCGTGTTCTGGTATCGCGGCCTGGCGCAAGGCGGCATTGCGGCGGTGGGGCAGTTGCAGCTTCTGCAGCCATTCTTCGGGCTCGCACTAGCGGCGACGCTGCTGCATGAACAGGTCAGTCCGATGATGATCGTCGTCACGCTCGGCGTGGTGCTTTGCGTTTTCGGCGCGAAGAAGTTTGCCAAGCAGGATTTGCCGCGCCGTGCGGCTGCATAGCGATCCCGACCCTCACGAGAACTTCGTCACCACCCCAATGCCGATACCCTCGAAGCCGCCCATCGCCATCAAGGCCGCTGGCGCTTCGTCGAGGCTGATCTTCTTGCCGACCAACAGTTCGGGTTTGAGCTTGCCGTGGCGGATCATCTCCATCATCGCGGGGTAGCGATAGGCCTGCATGCCGTGAGTGCCGAGGATTTCGAGTTCGAAGGCGATCACCTTGTCCATCGGCACCTGCGGGCGGGCGTGTTCGCCCAGCATCAAGCCGACCTGCACGTGACGGCCGCGCCGGCGGAGGTTGGCGATCGAGTTGAAGGACGTCGTCGGATGGCCGAGCGCGTCCATCGACATGTGAGCGCCACCATCGGTGATCTGCTTGACGGCCTTGACGACGTTCGGTGTCGTCGAAGCGTTGATGGTCGCCACGGCGCCGATCTGTTTGGCGAAGTCCAGCTTCTCCTCGGTGAGGTCGATGGCGATGACATTGGCGCCCATCGAACTGGCGATCATGATTGCCGACAGGCCGACGCCGCCGCAGCCATGCACCGCCACCCATTCGCCGGGCTTTACCCGGCCCTGATCGACAATGGCGCGGAACGATGTGACGAAGCGGCAGCCGAGGCTGGCGGCCGTCGCGAACTCCATTTCATCGGGCAGGCGCACGAGATTGGTGTCGGCGTGTTCGATAGCGACATATTCGGCGAACGAGCCCCAGGCGTTGAAGCCAGGCTGGGACTGGTGTTCGCAGACCTGGTGATTGCCGGATGTGCATTCGAAGCAGTGGCCGCAGCCGACGGCAAACGGCACGGTGACGCGTTCGCCCGCCTTCCAGCGAGTGACGTGCTTGCCGGCGGCAACCACGACGCCGGCCAGTTCGTGGCCCGGCACATGCGGCAGGCGGATATCGGCGTCATGGCCCATCCAGCCGTGCCAGTCGCTGCGGCAAAGCCCGGTCGCCTCGACCTTGATGACGACGCCATCGGCCGCCGGCTTCGGGTCTGGCACGGTCTGGATCGTCGGCGCTTCGCCGAACTGTTCAAAGACGACGGCTTTCATCGGCAACTCCACCCTTGCACGGACTCAGGGAAACGATAGCCGATTCCCTGTCTGGTCAAGCGGAAATCGGTTCGAGCGCGGCGTTTGGACCGCGTATGTGTGCCCGGCGCGCCTTGAAGTCGGGGTCGGTGACAACTCTATTCGGCGTCGATCTGGTTTTGTGGCGCGGCTTTCTGGAAGGCGGGTAGCGCCATGCAGGCGGCATTGATACGAGCGATTGTCGGGTAGGGCGTCAAATCAACGCCAAAGCGGGCGTTGCTAGTGACTTGCGCGGCAAGGCAGATGTCGGCCAGCCCCGCCGCCTCGCCATGACAGAATGCGCCGGTTTCGGACGACGCCGTGAGCAATTTTTCGAGTGGCCCAAATCCTTCATTGACCCAATGCCGGAACCAGTTGGCGACATCCTGGTCGCCGGCGCCGAACAGAGTGCGCAGCGAAGTCAGCACGCGCAGATTGTTCACCGGATGGATGTCGCAGGCGATCATCTGCGCCAGCATTCTCACTCGTGCCCGGCTCGGCGGATCCTTCGGCAATAGCGGGGGTTCAGGTATGGTCTCGTCGAGAAACTCGATGATCGCCAGCGATTGGGTCAGGAGCATGCCGTCGCTCCAGATCAGTGCCGGCACCAGCCCCTGCGGATTGACCGCGAGATAGGCTGCTTCGAGATGCTCGCCATGGCGCAGGTGATGCGGGATGTAGTCATAGCCCACACCTTTCATCTCCAGGGCAATCCGCACCCGGTGCGAGGTGGAGGAGCGGAAGTAGTTGTGCAGGACAATGTCGCTCATACGGTCACTTCCGTTGGCCGATCGTCACTTCGATCGTGCCGATGCCATCGACACCGCCTGATATCGTTTCACCCGGCTTGATCGCGCCGACACCGGCGGGCGTGCCGGTGAAGATCAGGTCGCCGGCCTGCAATTCCACGCCTTCGCTGCAGATCGAGACGATGTCCGATACCGGCCAGATCAGTTCGGCGAGGTCGGCATCCTGTTTCACCACACCGTCGACGGCGAGCCAGATGCGCCCCTTCGTCGGGTGACCGGATTTCTCCGCGGCAACCAGCGGGCCGCAGGGCGCGGAACGGTCGAAGGCCTTCGACCAGTCCCAGGGCCGCGCCGCCTTCTTGGCGGCATCCTGGAGGTCGCGGCGGGTGAGGTCGATGCCGACGCCGTAGCCCCAGACATGATCCAGCGCCTTGCCGCGGGCAATGCGAAAGCCTGAGTTGCCGATCGCCACCACCAGCTCGATCTCGAAGTGGAGGTTTTCGGTCAGCGGCGGGTAGGGGATATCAGTGCCGCAATCGACCACCGCGTCGGCCGGCTTGGTGAAGAAGAAGGGCGGATCGCGATCGTCATTGCCGAACTCGCGCGCATGCGCCGCATAGTTGCGCCCGACGCAGAAAATGCGCCGCACGGCAAAGCGTTCGCCGGAACCCGCAATGGCGACAGAAGGCGTTGGCGGGGCGGGAAGGACAAAGGCGGTCATGACGGTCTCTGCGTTTGATGGGGAGTTGGCGGCACATTCGGCCGATTTCCGGGGGCGGGCAAGGCGTCGCTTTTCATAAAGCGTGGCCTTCGCCGTGGCTGTATAAGGAATCCAGGCTTCCGATCACTTTCTGCAGCGATGAATCCTGTTCAACGGCGATAGACTATTTGCCAATAATCCGGCCATGGTCAGGAGACTATGGTGTGCCCGGTAAACCGGAACGAGCCCCATGACAGCCCCTACCGATCGCGCCCGGTTCCTTATCATCGACGATCATCCGCTGTTTCGCGAGGCGCTGCACAGCGCCGTTCAAATGGCTTATCCCGAGGTCGATACGGTCGAGGCGCGCTCGATCGCCGAGGCGCTGGACTTGCTGGCCGACGCAAAGCCTTTCGACCTTGCGCTTCTGGACCTCAGCATGCCCGACGTGCACGGCTTCGAGGGGTTGTTGCAGCTCAGGACCCGCTATCCGCGCCTGCCGGTGGTGATCGTGTCGGGTCATGAGGAGCCGAGAATCATTTCCGAGGCCTTGTCCTACGGCGCTGCCGGCTTCATTCCGAAATCGGCGCGCAAGAGCGATCTCGCCGCCGCCATTCGCTCGGTGATGGACGGCGCGATCTATGTGCCTGAAACCTATGAGGGCCTTCCGCCGGGGGCGGACAGCACCGATCGCGCCGATATGGTGCAGCGGCTTTCCAAGCTGACGCCGCAGCAATTGCGCGTGCTGCAGATGCTGCGCCAGGGCCTGCTCAACAAGCAGATCGCCTACGAGCTGCAGGTCGGCGAGACCACGGTCAAGGCGCATGTGTCTGAGATCCTGCGCAAGCTCAATGTGTATAGCCGGACGCAAGCGGTGATCGAGGTCTCGAAACTCGACAGTGCCGAGCTGTTTCGGGATCAGGTAGGGTTTTGAACCAAACCCTCCCGCTAAGCCAGCAGATGCGCCAACAGTGCCCTTAGCTGCGCCGGCTTCACCGGCTTGCGCATCAGTTCGATGCCGCCGGCCCGTGCTGCCTTGGCCACGGCTTCGGAGCTGTCGGCGGTGACGATCAGCGCCGGCACGGCGCGGCCGAGATAGTCGCGGACCTCCGATATGGTAGCAGTGCCGAGATCGCCGCCGTCGAGGTGCTGGTCGGCGATGACGATGTCGGGCACCCAGTCGGTGTCGCCAAGCATGTCCAGCGCATCGGCGGTCGAGGTCGCGGCGCGCACCAGGCACTGCCAGCGTTCGAGCAGGAAGGTCATGGCTTCCAGCACTTCGGCGTCGTTTTCGACCAGCAGCACCTTGCTGCCGAACAGGCCGTAGCCGCGCGGCCGCTCCATGCTAGCGGCGCTGGCGATGGCATCGGCGGGCGCGCCGAGGCCGACGGGGACATCGATGTGGAAGATGGTACCGCGTCCGACCTTGGATGAAAACGTCACGGGATGGCCGAGTGCGCCGGCCATGCGGCGCACGATGGCGAGCCCCAGCCCAAGACCGCCGCTGTCGAGTTCGGCAGGAGCCGGCAAGGTGCCGCGGTGGAACTCCTCGAACACCGCTTCGCGCTGATCCTCGGGAATGCCGCAGCCCGTGTCGGCGACATCGATGCGGATGGTGTCGCCGCGATGGCGTGTGCCGACAAGGACGCCGCCCGAGCGCGTATAGCCCAGCGCATTGGAGAGAATATTCTGCAGGATGCGGCGCAGAAGAGTTCGGTCGGAACGGACTACGGCGTTGACCGGCCGGAATTTCAGCGACAGTGCCTTCAATTCCGCCACGGGCTGGAAATCCGAGCGCAGCGACGAGAACAGCGCCTCCAGGCTGACGTCGCCAATGTCGGGCTGGACCACGCCGGCGTCGAGCTTGGAGATGTCGAGCAAGGTGCGCAGCAGGTCTTCCATCGTTTCCAGCGAGCGCTCGACCTGCCGCACGAGCTTCTTTCCCTCATCGCTGGTCTGCACCTCGGCAAGGGCGGAGACGGAGAGATGGGCGGCGTTCAGCGGCTGCAGTACGTCGTGGCTGGCCGCGGCGAGGAACCGTGTCTTGGACAGGTTCGCCTGTTCGGCGTTTTCCTTGGCGGCGCTGAGGTCGATGTTCGACTGCTCCAGCCGCCGCAACGTCGAATGCAGTTCCTCGGTGCGCGTACGCACTCGGCTTTCCAGCGAGATCGCGGTCTGGAACAGCGAAAAGGCATTGCCTTGCTGGTCCATCGAGCGCTCGACGCGGCTGACCAGGGCGGCGTTGATCTTCTTCAGCCTGTCGAGATCGTTTATGTCCCTGAGCGGCATGCTGTTGCGCCGCTCTATTCAGCCGCCTGGCGGTCGCCGAAAGCGATGCCGGTGAAAGTCTGGTTGAGGTGCATCGACCGATATTGTTCGCCGTAGGTGCCGAAGCCGATGACATTGTTGACCCGGTAGAGTTCCGAAATGTCGCGAAAGACCTGCCTGTTGCGTGCGTCCAACCGGCGCAGCACGCAGTCGAAGCCAAGGATCATATCGATGCCGCCAAGCCTTTCCTCGACCTCGCGCAATGCCGCTCGTGTCGCGTCCACCATGTCCTTGGGCTGGGCGATCGACAGCACTACACCGTCGTCGATGGCGCAGAAGAACGACAGCGAGCCATCCGCGTGCATCTTCTGGATCGAGCGGCAGTAATATTCTCCGCCCACCTTCACCACCACCGGATGCGAGGCGAAGCTCAACGGTGTCAGGGTCTGTGGGAGGATCCCGACCGAAGCGGCATATTCCTCCGCTGCATTCGTGGCGTTGAATTCCCGCACGACGCGGTGATCAGGGTCGGACGCGGTCACCACCAGCTTTTCGTCGGTGGGAACGAAATTGTCGGTCTTGAAGACGTGGAACGGAATTTCCGTGGCGACCAGCACGATGATGGCGCTGTCCGAAGTGACCGTGCCGTTCGAGATCAGGCGCGTCGTCTCGAATTTCAAATCGTCGCCGGCCGAGCCGCCAAGAAGCGGTATGTCGTCGAGACCCCAGTGGATGGCCGAACTCACAGCTTCCTCGGCATAGGACAGCCCGTCGATGAAGCAGAGCGCGAAGGTGTTGCGGGTCTGCTCGCCGCCGAGCCGGGCGCGCAGTGTGCGCCGCAGGGCCTCGACCTCTTCGGTGATCCTGTCCATGCCCGACGTCGACAGATTGTCGACCATCGTGCTGACCGCCGTGAACGACGCCGAGGGCAGCAGCATCGCCAGCATATGGCCTTCCTCGAGCCCCTGCGGCGTGATCTCGCCGGCGGTGGAACAGCCTGCATGGTGGAGACACGGCGCGTGGGCCGAGAGTGCCCGTGAGAGGGCGCCGGCCTCGATCAGGCTCTGGGAAAAGAACACGAGGGCAAAGCCGGCATTGATGGCGGCGGCCTCGGCGGCTACCGCTCGTGCGAAGACATCCGGGTCGGGCTCGTCCGTGGTCAGCACCGACAAGCCGCATGCGTAGCGCGTCCGTGAGCTTGTCAGCGGCGTCCTCCCGCATTTCCTCCGACGCCTTCTTGTGCGCGGCTTTTCAAGTGCTTCTGGCGCGCGGGCGACGAGGGCATTGTTGCCGCCAGGAGGCGTTTTGGCAATGGGGCCGAGGAATGCGCTTTGGTGCTCTGGCCATGACCGAAAGTACAATGATCCGCCTTTTCCGTCGTGCTGTTGTTTGTGCGTTGTGCGGTGTACGACTAGCACAGCCGAAGTGCCAGCGGCGCGTCGGCAGCGTAATGACCAAGGTTGACACCCAGGGAGGGGCTATGTCGGACGTTTCGTTGATGGTGAACGGCAAGCGGGTCGGCGGTGCTGTCGAGGATCGAACGCTGCTCGTCCATTTCCTGCGGGAGAATCTCGGCCTGACCGGAACTCATGTCGGTTGCGATACCTCCCAATGCGGCGCCTGCGTCGTCCATGTCGACGGCAAGGCGGTGAAGTCCTGTACCATGCTCGCGGCCCAGGCCTCGGGGTCGAGCGTGGTTACGATCGAAGGCCTGGCCAACGGCGCCGACCTGCATCCCGTCCAGGCAGCCTTCAAGGAACATCATGGTCTGCAATGCGGCTTTTGCACGCCGGGCATGATCATGGCCGCGACCGACATGATCAACCGCCACCCCGAAGGCCTCGACGAGGCCACGGTGCGGGCAGAACTCGAAGGCAATATCTGCCGCTGCACAGGTTACCACAACATCGTGAAAGCCATCCTCGCCGCATCGACGACGATGTCGAAGGGGACCAGGGGCAAGGCGAAGCAAGCGGCGTGAGGGAAAAGAGGAGTGGAGTAGTCGGCGTCAGTAATCGTTCTGAACCGGCGGCTGTCCTCACTACTTCCTATTCACACTTCCTATTCACTTTTCGGGAGGAATCTCTGCATGGGTATCGAAGGTGTCGGCGCTCGGGTCGCGCGCAAGGAAGACAAAAGGTTCATCACCGGCGCCGGCCGCTATGTCGACGACATGGTGGTGCCCGGCATGAAGCATGCGGCCTTCGTTCGCAGCCCGCACGCTCATGCGCAGATCAAGAAGATCGACGTGAAAGCGGCTCAAGGCATGCCGGGCGTCATCGGCGTCTTGACCGGCAAGGAACTCAAGGCCGACGGCATCGGCAATCTCATCTGCGGCTGGATGATCCATTCCAAGGACGGCACGCCCATGAAGATGGGCGCATGGTCGCCGCTGGCCGTCGACAAGGTCCGTTATGTCGGCGATGCGGTCGTCGTGGTGGTGGCGGAAACCAAGGGCCAGGCACGCGATGCGGCCGAGGCGGTCGAGATCACCTACAAGGAATTGAAGGCGGTCGTCGATGCGACCAAGGCGCTCGAAAAGGGCGCCCCGCAGGTCCATGCCGAGGCCGAAAACAACCTGATCTTCGACTGGGAGATCGGCGATGCCAAAGCCACGGACGCCGCCATCGGGGCGGCGGCGCATGTCACGCGCATGAAGATCGTCAACAACCGGCTGGTGCCGAACGCCATGGAGCCGCGCGCCGCACTTGGCCATTACGACAGGGCCGAGGATCATTACACCTGCTGGACGACATCGCAAAACCCGCATGTCGCGCGGCTGGTGATGAGCGCCTTCTACAATGTCGCGCCTGAAAACAAGCTGCGCGTGATCGCGCCGGATGTCGGCGGCGGCTTCGGTTCCAAGATCTATATCTACCCGGAAGAGATCGTCTGCCTGTGGGCCTCGAAGAAGACCGGCGTGCCGGTCAAATGGGTCGCCGATCGCACCGAGAGCTTCCTCACCGACGCGCATGGCCGAGACCACGTCTCGACGGTGGAAATGGCGTTCGACAAGAACAACAGGATTACCGGTCTCAAGGTCGATACGATCGCCAATCTCGGCGCCTATATGTCGCTGTTCTCGTCCTGTGTGCCAACCTATCTCTATGCAACGCTGCTGTCGGGCCAATATGACATCCCGGCCATCCACGCCAATGTGCGCACTGTCTATACCAACACGGCACCCGTCGATGCCTATCGCGGGGCAGGGCGTCCGGAAGCCACCTATCTTCTGGAACGCACCATGGAAGCGGCGGCACGCGAGCTCGGCGTCTCTCCGGCAGACCTTAGGCGCAAGAATTTCATCACCACGTTTCCACACCAGACACCGGTGATCATGAACTATGACGCCGGGGACTATGGCGCTTCGCTCGATGCGGCGATGAAGACCGCTGACTATACCGGCTTTGCCGGGCGCAAGGCGGATTCGGTCAGGAATGGCAAGCTACGCGGCATTGGCATGAGCTGCTACATCGAGGCCTGCGGCATCGCACCGTCGGCGGCTGTCGGTTCGCTCGGCGCCGGCGTGGGCCTGTGGGAATCGGCTGAGGTAAGGGTCAACGCCGTCGGCACGATCGAGGTGCTGACCGGCTCGCACAGCCATGGCCAGGGGCACGAGACGACCTTCGCGCAACTGGTCAACCAGCGTTTCGGGGTGCCGATCGATTCGGTGTCGATCGTCCACGGCGACACCGACAAGGTGCAGATGGGCATGGGTACTTACGGCTCGCGCTCGGGCGCGGTCGGCATGTCGGCGATTGCCAAGGCGCTCGACAAGGTCGAGGCCAAGGCCAAGAAGATCGCCGCCCACCTGCTCGAAGCCGACGAGGGCGATATCGTCATCGAGAACGGCGAAGTCAAGGTCGCCGGCACCGACAAGAGCCTGCCGTGGTTCCAGGTGGCTTTGGCCGCCTATACCGCGCACAATTTGCCGGCCGGCATGGAGCCAGGCCTGAAGGAAACGGCGTTCTACGATCCGGCGAACTTCACCTTCCCGGCGGGCTGCTATATCTGCGAGGTCGAGATCGATCCGGAAACCGGAACGACCGAGATCGTCCAGTTCGTGGCTGCGGACGATTTCGGCAACATCATCAATCCGATGATCGTCGAAGGCCAGGTGCACGGCGGCATCGCCCAGGGCGTCGGCCAGGCGCTGCTGGAAGGCGCTCACTACGATGCCAGCGGGCAACTGCTGACGGCAAGCTACATGGATTACACCATGCCGCGTGCCGGCGACCTGCCGTCGTTCAAGGTCTCGACGTCGAACACGCCATGTCCGAGCAACCCACTCGGGATCAAAGGCTGCGGAGAGGCCGGTGCCATCGGCTCGCCGCCGGCAGTGATCAATGCCATTACCGACGCCATCGGCATCGTCGATATAGCCATGCCGGCCACACCGTCCACCGTGTGGGCCGCGATCCGCGCCGCGAAATGAGTGAGTAGGGAAGTAGTGAGTTGCGGATACGGGCAGCGTGCCACCTCCGGCAGCGGCCATTCCCTGCTCCCTACTGACTACTCACTGCTGACTAACCACTTAGGGGGAGGATCCCATGTACGCAGTCAACTACCACCGTGCCGCCTCGCTCACTGAAGCCGCCAAGCTCGTGAAGAATGGCGACGCCAAGCTGCTCTCGGGCGGCATGACCTTGATCCCCGCCATGAAGACGCGGCTGGCGGCGCCGTCCGATCTCGTTGACCTGTCCCGCATCAAGGAACTGCAGGGGGTCAAGGTATCAGGCAAGACGGTCACGATCGGCGCCGCCACCACGCATTTCGACGTCGCCAATGACGAGAAGCTGCGCAAGGCCTGTCCGGCACTTGCCCATCTGGCGTCGCTGATCGGCGATCCGGCGGTACGCCACAAGGGCACGATCGGCGGTTCGATCGCCAATAACGATCCGGCGGCGGACTACCCGGCGGCACTTCTGGCGCTCGGCGCCACTATCATCACCAACAAGCGCGAGATGTCGGCCGACAAGTTCTTCAAGGGGCTGTTCGAAACGTCCTTGAAGGACGGCGAGATCGTCACGGCGGTCTCCTTTACGGCACCGGCGAAGGCAGCGTACGAAAAATTCCGCAATCCGGCCTCGCGCTACGCGATCGTCGGCGTGTTCGTGGCCAAGGGCAAGGACGGCGTCAGTGTTGCCGTCACCGGCGCCGGCGACGACGGCGTCTTCCGCTCGAAGGAGATCGAGGCAGCACTTGCCAAAAGCTTCGATGCCGCTTCGCTCAATGGTGTGAAAGTGCCGGCAAAGAACCTGATGAGCGACATTCACGCTTCATCGGACTACCGTGCCGATCTGATCACGGTCATGGCCAAGCGCGCGGTGGCGGCAGCGAACGCCTGACGCAAGATCGATTACGGACGAGGCAACGGGCTGTCACGGCCCCGTTTTCATTCCCGGCGACTGTAGTTGCTCGGTTCCCGGCGGCCGTGCCCATCCTTGCTTGAGGCAATTCCGGCCCATGCCGCCGGGGATATGCATCAGCGACAATCTCGCACTTGCACAAACTTATATTGCACTGCAGTATAGATCAGTGCGGGAATGCGAGCCGGGTTCGGGAATTGGCCGTGCCTTTCGCATTACAATGCGAAGGGATCGGCTCGCATTACAATGCGAAGGGATCGGCTCGCATTACAATGCGAAGGGATCGGCTCGCATTACAATGCGAAGGGATCGGCTCGCATTACAATGCGAAGGGATCGGCATGTCCGAAATTTCCGCGACCCATCTGGTTCCGCCCCGAGCGATCGTCGAGCGAACGGCCAGGACAAGACTGGCCTATCTCGATGGCTGGCGCGGTATGTCGATCGCGCTGGTGCTAATCGGGCATTTTTTTCCCGTTCCCGGGATCAATCTGGGCGTGCTGGGCGTCGAATTCTTCTTCGTGCTCAGCGGCCGGCTGATGGCCGAAATCCTATTTATCGAACGCTATCCGCTGAAGAAATTTTTCAAACGCCGGTTCTCGCGCATCTATCCGGCGCTTCTGGTCTTTGTCGTCGTCGCCATGATCGCGCTCTCAGGCACGTTCATCGCCTTCAAATGGAAGGCGGCCCTGACGGCGCTGACCTTCACCTACAACTATGCCGGAATTCTCTTGAATCGGGCCGGCGCGCTCGACCACATCTGGTCGCTCTGCATCGAAGAGCATGCCTACATCATCCTGGCGGCGATCAGCGCAGTCGTTGCCAGCCGCAGCCGTGTCATCCCGCTGCTGCTGGTCCTGGCTCTGCTGGCCATGGTCAATGGCGCGGTTTCCTACTGGGTCCTGCACATGGATTATGAAACCACGTACTGGCGCACCGACGTGCACATCGCCTCGATCCTGCTGTCGGCCGCGATCTGCCTGCTCAAAGCGGACGGCAAGCTGCCGACCTTGCTGAAGGGGCCTTATGTCGCCGTTGCGGCGGCCGTCGGCGCGGTTTGCCTGTTCATGGACTCGGTACCGACACCGATCCACTACCTGCTCGCGGTGCCATTGCTGGCGATTGCCGTCAACGCGCTGGATTTCAGCACGCGGTTCTTGTCCGGATGGCTGTCGTCCCTGCCGATGACGACGCTGGGTCTATGGTCATATTCGCTCTATCTGTGGCAGCAGCCCTTCTACAAATTCGTCTACGAGCAAGGCAGCAATCCATGGCCGATGCTGGCCGGGGTTTTTGCCTGCGCGCTCTGTAGCTACTACCTCATCGAGCGCCCGGCACGCGAGTGGCTCAACCGCAATTGGTGAGCCGCCCGATTGTTTTGATAGTGGCCAGACGATAGCCGCACGACCGCGAGGTCCTTTTCTCCAGATAGCGCTTAGCTGTTTTCCGGGTTGGCGCAACGTCCAGGCGAGTCGGCGGTTGCCACCCGATCAGGTGGCTATCTGCCTGACGTAATAGCGCACCGCTTTCTTACCGCCGTGGATCACCGCGTCGCCGACTTCGGCGAAGCCGAGTGCGGCGTGGAAAGCGTCCGAGGCGGGGTTGGGCGGGTCGGTGTTGACCTCGCAGGTCACCAGCGCGTGGCCGGCGCTCCGCGCGTGGTCGAACAGGTCCCGATAAAGCCGGCGAGCATGGCCGCGGCCTCTTGCGTGCGCCGCCACGACGACGCGGTCGACATAGATGAAGCTGATGTAGCGCTCGCGGAACCAGACGAAGTTAGGGCTGTCGTAATTCGCATCCTGGTCGAAGGTCATGATGAAGGCTTCGAGATCGCCGATGCGGCGCGCGTAAAAGGCCTCGCCGAGCAGGAACGACAGCCGTTCGGCTTCAAGCCAGGACAATTCGGCGGCGTGCTCGTTGTTGAGCGCCAGTATGGCCGCTTCGTCGGCCTGCGCAATGCGGTTTATGGGCGAGGTCATGCCTTGGCCGCCGCTATTGTCGCCGCCACCAGCGCTGTATCGGTCAGCGTGTTGCGATACTCGCGGTCGAGATCGGAGCCGCCCATGCCGACCTTCGGATTGCGGTAGCGCATGGCGCTCGACACGTCCTTGAGGGCGGCGAAGTGCATTTCGGCCAGGCCGGTCCTTGCGCGCACCTCGGCGATATTGCCGAGATCGAGCCCGCCGCAACCGAGGATGATGATGCGCTCGCCGGCCAGCCGGACCAGCTCTTGCAGCAATGCCAGGCCTTCGATCGCCGTGTCGCGCTGGCCGCTGGTCAGGACGCGGCCGACCCTGCAGCGGATCAGCGCTTCCAGGGCTTCGGCCGGATCGCGCGCCATATCGAAGGCGCGGTGGCAGGTGACGTTCAAGGGGCCTGCGGCCTCGGTCAATTCGCGCATGCGCTGCTCGTCGATCGCGCCGTCGGGGTTCAGGCAGCCGAACACCGCGCCGGGCACGCCCAGTTCGCGGAGCGCGGCGACGTCGGCGAGCATGGAGCGGTATTCGGTCTCGCTGTAGAGAAAATCTCCGCCGCGCGGCCGTACCATGACATGAAACGGCACGGTCGCCCGGTCGAGAGCGGCGCGCACGGTGCCGAGGCTCGGCGTAGTGCCGCCTTCGACAAGGCTGGCGCAGAGTTCGACCCGGTCGGCTCCGGCAGCCTGCGCGGCGAGCAGGCCATCAATGCCCTCGACACAGATTTCGATAAGCGGCGGGCGAATTTTTGGGGTCAAGGGGCGATCCAATCCATGGTGTTACGCAAGCCCTAGCACCCGGGCGCCGGGCGCGGAAGCGTGAACGCTACGCCGCCACTGGACCAGACGGCAGATTCCATTCTTGACAGTCGCATAACTGCAGGGTTATGGATGATACATAGCTGGCGGGTTATGATTTTGCGCATGGCACCACGACAGCAACGAGAGGATCAAGGCATGACGGAAACCAAATCGATCGTCGTCGAGAGGCTGATTCCATATTCGGCCGAAAAGATATGGCGAGCACTGACCGTGCCGGCACTCGTCGGCGAATGGTTCATGCAGAATGACTTCGCTGCCCTAGAGGGGCATCGCTTCACATTCCGTGCGACGCCAGTTCCCGGATGGTCCGGGGTGACGAACTGCGTGGTGCTGAAAGTCGAGGCGCCGCGGCTGCTGGCTTATAGCTGGGGCGATGGAACGGAATCGGACAGTGGGTTGAAAACCGTGGTGACGTGGTCACTGACACCCGAGGGGATGGCGACCCGGGTGCGAATGGAGCAGTCGGGATTCCGGCCCGCCGACGAGCGTGGCTATATCGCCATGGGAAGTGGCTGGCCGCGCATTCTCGAACGGCTCGAACAGGTTACCTCAAAACAGACCTGACACGCGGCAGGCAGCTAACAGTTTCATCAAGTCGAATCCCTGGATGCGAGGGCGTCCGGGCCGGGAAAACACGCCCGGAGAACAGTTCAAAAGGAGAAGACACATGCAAGCGAGAATCAAGAACCCGGTGATGCTCATCCCAGGCGCCCTGCAGGCGTTTCTGGCGCTGGACAAGTCGACCGAGGCAGCGGACCTGCCCTATGCGACACGCAAGCTCCTGCATCTGCGCGCCAGTCAGATCAACAGTTGCAGCGTCTGCGTCGACATGCACGCGCGCGAACTCAAGAAAGCCGGCGAGAAGGACGAGCGCATCTTTGCCCTCGCGGCCTGGAGGGAAACGCCTTATTTCACCGACGCCGAACGCGCGGCATTGGCGCTGGCAGAAGCCGGCACAAGGCTCGCCGACCGGCCGGACGCGGTGCCGGACGATGTCTGGGAGGAGGCGGCCCGGCGCTATGACGAGAAGGCGCTTGCCGCACTGGTCATCCAGATCGCCGTGATCAACGCCTTCAATAGGCTGAACGCGACGACCCGGCAGCCGGTTGGCGCCTGGGGCTGAGCGCCTGGTTCAAATGGGGCTGGTCCACGAGGCGAGGGGCGGGCGGCGCATTGCCTTCCCGCCCGCTGCAAACACCCATGCAACTTGGTGGCTACTGTCGCAATTCGGTATTCTTGGCGCCTTCCTCGACCTGATCGATCACCAGGAGCTTGACCGGCCCGTCGCCAATGTTGGTGGCCTGGTGCCACTGCCCGATCATTTCAATGATGAAATCGCCAGTCTTGTAGGTGTTGCTGTTGCCGGTTTCGACATTGGTAACCTTCAGCGTTCCAGCCTCGACATAGGCGTAGCGCGGGAACGGATGGCGATGGACCGGCAAGGTCGCGCCGGGCGCGATGTCATAGGCCGAGACCAACACCTGCACGTTCCTCCGTGGCAGCGTGATCGGCTGCCCCGATGCAGTGGTGGTGCGTGATGCGAGTGGCGTCACGACGACCGGGGTTCCGCTGCTGTCCAGCGCATGAGCGCCGGTCGCGAACGATGCTGCCGTGAGCAGCAATGCTGATGCCAGGATTTTCCGCACGATGTCCTCCCTTGACCGACGCATCTATCGCGCGGCGGCGGCAGCGTGCAAGGTCGCTCGTGACCAGAGGCCGAACTGGCGTGCATTTGCACCGGCAGTTGATCCACCCGGGCCATATTCCTCACCCGCTTCTAACCGGAAGGCTGTCGCCGCAAGGTGTGATGCATGCCCGGTCATGAATGGCCGTGGTGCCGCTTCAAAAAAATTTCGGGCGACCTCTTGAACAAAAAAATCGTGATTCCCAGATCGTTTTCCGTCGAGGCTTCGGCTCGACATACCGCGTCGCGGCGACGCTGCGGCGACCCGTAAACCATGTTGCTTCACGGAGGATATGGCTATGAGAAGCTTTGATTATTCGCCTCTTTACCGCACCACGGTGGGCTTCGATCGGCTCTTCGACATGCTCGAAAACAGCGTGCGCTCCGACTGGCCGCCCTACAATATCGAGAAGAATGGCGACAACGATTATCGTATCACGATGGCCGTCGCCGGCTTCGGTCTCGACGAAGTGGACCTTGTGCAGAACGGCCCTGAATTGTCGGTCATCGGACAGAGAAAGCCCGATCAGCAACATCGGGAAATCCTCCACCGGGGCCTGGCGATGGGTAACTTCAAGCAGGTGTTCAAACTTGCAGACCACGTCAAGGTCAAGGCGGCCAATATCCATAATGGCCTGCTGTCGGTGGACCTCGTCCGCGAAGTGCCCGAGGAACTCAAGCCCCGGCGCATCGAGATCGGTTCCAACGCCGCAGCGGTTCCGCTTCAGGATGGCGGCAACAAGCAGTCCATAGATGTGGATGCCGGGCCGCAACGCAAGGTGGCCTGATACAGGAAACCTCAGTCTGTGGTCCGCCTCCCGGCTCGGCCGGGAGGCACAGATCGCGGAGAACGGAGATGAGATCGCAAGCTTACAGTTTTCATGAATCCAAACCGACGGATTACGCAGCGGAATTCGCTGCGCTGCGTACGCCCGAGGACGTCCTGAACGAGAACATGGCGATTGGCGAGAAGAGGGCTCTGCTCGCCTTCTGGGCCTCGGACGCCCATGCGGTTCCTGACAAACCAACCCTACGTCAATTGGACAACGGTGCGACTGCGCAGGTCAGCGAGATTCTTCGTGCGCTCCACACCTTGGACGAGATTGCGCGCAAGCCGCCCGCCAGGGCACCGTTTGATCGCAATCAATCCTCGGACCGGCGTCGCAACAAAACGAGGCGCTACTGGCTGCGGTACCCCTGGCGAGATGACGATGACGACGATCCGCCACCGGTTCCGGCATATGCCGGAGTCCCACCCAGATGTGGGGATGGTGGCATGTTCGCGGTGGCTGAGCATGCCGTCGCGTGAAAAGCTGAAACAAACTAACTCGCTCAACTGAATGGAGGACTATATGAGCGACAGGACATTCGATCGGCCGGTGCTGGTGAAGGATGGCCAGTTCATCCAAGAAATAGGAAGCCTTGAGGATGCATTCGATTTCCTGGACGAGTGGCCGCGGGAGCGTCGAGGCCCGATTTTCGAAACGGCCTTCCGGGCTTGCCAGCGTGCTTACGATGGCCAGATACCACTGTCGGTCGCGCGCGATGCCGTCGCTGGGTTCGCGAGATCCGTCAAGATGCTGCAGGAGCCGCTTGCTCCGCTGCCCTGGATGAGCGGCACCAAATCAGGCCGCGGTGGGGTGGCCGCCTAACCGAGACGACGGCAGCGGCACTGCCCAGAGGTGTCGCTGCCCGCAGTCTCATACTGGTCGAATCGCAGCCATGGCAAACCCCGCTACGGTGGCGGGCTCATCTGTCCTTGGCCTAGCATCAGCAGCAGCCGCCGCGCCCTGCTTCGGCAAGCCGGCTATTGTTTTCGTCGGCCCACGCTCATCGTCAGGGTCGACGTCGGCTCCACAGGGGAGCGGGGTGTTGGTCGGCCGTGTAGCCTGACATCACCTTTTAAGCCCTGCGCGGCTTTGATCACCGCCTTGCGGTTGTTACCGTGTTTTAGGATCAACTCCCAGACCACGTCCGCTGTCAAACCGTTCTCCGAAGCGAAACATTCGACCTGGTGGTCGTGAATAGCATCATGCCAGCCCTTATGCCCGCCCATCTGGAACTCCAATCTAGGCGCCGCATGGCAATGTATATGCGCTTTTGCTAATATGGCAATATGGAACGGAGGACTTATTTGGGGGTGGATGCGCGGCGGAACGGCTGAGCGGACTGGCCTGCCCGGGCTTCTATTTGACTGGCGCCCACATTCCTCCGGTGAAGTTGTCGGAGTCGGCAATCTGTAGGGTCTGAAGTTGATGGTACTCCGCTCCGAACCAGCCTTGTCGATACGGATTGGAAATTGCGCCTTCGGCCTCCAGTAGCTTTGTTTCTGGTCGTCGTGCCAAACCAACAAGAAGCTTTTTCGCCGTTGTGTAGGATCAGAATTTGTGTGCCCGGATCAAAACAGGCTAGCCAGAGTTTTCTAGTCCCATCATCGGCGCCTGTCCCGAGAGCAGCTTCTAATGCCACGTGATCGGCGCCCGTCAGCTTGATATTCTTGGCTGGGATTGTGCCCGAGTTGAGCAAGACGAGATTGTAGGTGATTCCGGTGTTGCCGCCATGATGGGTCTTCACCATCGCCGTTACGATCGTTCTGAATTGCCGCCTCCAGAAGTAGACGGACACAACGAGTGCTGTCAGGGCCACAATAAGTGCGGCCAGCGCTATCTTATCGCACGGAAAAGGAAAGGCTTATCGCACGGAAAAGGAAAGAACACGAAGGTTATAGATTCCGCTGATGTAGCCCAATATGTAGCCCTAGCGGCAGGGCATCGCATTTCCAGGATAAGGAAAGGCGTTAAGTCGATAAAAAGATTTTGGCTCCCCGGGCCGGATTCGAACCAGCGACCAACCGGTTAACAGCCGGTTGCTCTACCACTGAGCTACCGGGGAACGGAGGCTCTTTGAGCAAGTGGCGCAGCCTATAGCAAACCCGTTTCGGCTTTGCAAAGAAGCATTTCGCATTTTTCCGAGACTTTTTCGCTCAGGCGTTTCTCGCAATCGGTCTTGCCCACCCTCATATTAGCCGTCTTGGCAACGGGGCGCGGAACCGAAAGGGCGGTCGCGGCTTTCGTAAAATGAGATTGTCGAGCCCTGACACAGGCAGTTCTTCGCGATGACGGCAGCGGACGAAAACCCGATACCCGCACGAAAGATCTCGGTGTTCGGGCGCGAATTCACCATGCCGCAGTCGCGCGGCCTCAGGATCACGATCGGCGTGCTATTGACCCTTGGCGGCATTCTCGGGTTCTTGCCGATCCTCGGCTTCTGGATGGTGCCGCTCGGACTGCTTGTGCTCTCCTACGAATTTGCCATGGTGCGCCGCCACCGGCGCCGCCTGGTCGTCTGGTGGGAGCGGCGACGCCGGCCGAACTGAGCGGCTGATACCGATGCATGTCGCACGGCGGTGGCCTCCGACCAGAATCAATCGTCGCGCTGTCCCTCGGTGTCGCTGGATTCTTCCGAGTCCTGTTGCTGGCCTGCCTTCAAGTCTTCGCTGATCTCCTTCAGGACGGCTGAAGCCGAGGCGAGGCGCGCCCGGTCGCGGGAGGAAAGCCTGCCGGTGCCTTCTATTCTCAGGCACTCGATGGCGTAGCGCACCAATTCTTCGCACCCCAGCAGCGGCACGCTCTCGGTTTCGTGCGTTTCGTCCTTCGGTTTGGCCAGGGCCATGGCGCAGTCCTCCCGTTTGTCAACACAAGCCGGTGCGCGGAGTTTCGCGCGATCATCCGCCATGCTTAACGGTTTGCCAATGTGAATGGGCGGCTCTGACGGCGATCCGAGGGGGCGGAGGGGGCGCAAGGAAACCGTTTCGGAATGCGCGTGGCCGCTTGACGGCATTTTCGCCGCAACCTATTGGAACCGGGTGGAACGCCGGGAGCAATGAGGCCTCGTGGCGGAGTGGTTACGCAGAGGACTGCAAATCCTTGCACCCCGGTTCGATTCCGGGCGAGGCCTCCAATACCCGGGCTCCAGCGCGTCGGCGCCGGAGCCTGAAGTTCCGGTCGAAATGAACCGCGATTCTGACGCGGCAAGCAGATTGGTTGGAGCATGAGCGCTGATTTTTCCGAACTTCGCGTCAAGATGGTCGATGGTCAGGTTCGCACCACCGACGTGACCAGCGCGCCGCTGCTCGACGCGATGCTTTCCGTGCCGCGCGAGGTTTTCGTCGGCGATCGCCAGCGCGATCTGGCCTATATCGACGAGGACATCCGCATCGCCGATAGCGCCGATGGCCCGCGTTACCTGATGGAAGCTTCGCCGCTGGCCAAGCTGATGCAACTGGCCGAGATCAACCCGACCGATTCGGCACTCGATGTCGGGTGCGGCACCGGTTACGCCTCGGCAATCCTGTCGCGACTGGCGAGATACGTCGTGGCGCTCGAAAGCGATTCGGCACTGGGGGAAACCGCCGCGTCGACCCTGTCCGGACTTGGCTGCGGCAATGTGACCGTGGTTCAGGGCGCCCTGGCGCAAGGCCATGCCGCGAAGGCGCCTTACCAGGTCATATTCATCGGCGGCAGTGTCAGCAAAGTGCCGTCGGCGCTGCTCGACCAGCTCGCCGAAGGCGGCCGCCTAGTGGCGGTCGAGGGCCAGGGCAATTCGGGCGTGGCGCGACTTTTTGTCAAAGCCGGGGGGGTTGTAACCGGGAGAAGGGCGTTTAATGCGGCAATTAAGCCACTACCCGGGTTCGAACGTGAGCATGCTTTCGAATTCTGAATGATTTGCCTTGCAGCAAAGACCTTGTCATGGTCGCTTGCATTCGAACGATCGTTGTTGATCCCAGACTGGGGGCACTTTGGGTTGAGCGACAGGGAACATAAACACGCCACGCCGCCTGCTCTGGAAGGAGAAGCCGGCGCGGCGCGGTTCCCATGGAAAACGAATGAGGGATATACCGTGCCGTCAGTACGTAAGTCACTTTTCACCGCCGTCCTTGTTTCGGCGACCGCGCTATCCCCACTGGCTGCTTCGGCTGAAACCATCACCGGCGCGCTTTCAAAAGCCTATCAGTACAATTCCACGCTGAATGCATCGCGCGCTGGCGTGCGTGTCACCGACGAGAGTGTGGCCATCGCCAAGTCGGGCTGGCGCCCGACGGTTACAGGTTCAGCCAACATCGATTATACGAACACACGCCAGGCAAATGGCGGTGGCAGTTCGAAGCTGACAAGCGGCAGCTACGGCATTCAAATCAATCAATCGCTGTTCGACGGCTTTCAGACGAGGAACAATGTCGCGGCCGCCGAATCCCAGGTCAAGGCGTCGGTAGAAAGCCTGCGCAACACCGAGGAAAACACGCTGTTCAACGCGGCCATGGCCTATATGGACGTGATTCGCGACCGGCAGATCGCGGTGTTGACCGAGCAGAACCTGCAGTTTCTGAGCGAGCAGGCGCGCGCCGCGCGCTCGCGTTTCGAGGTCGGCGAAGGCACCCGCACCGACGTCGCGCAGGCCGATGCGTCACGCGCTTCGGCGGTGGCATCGCTCAGTGCCGCCCGCGCACAGGCGCTGGCCAGCGCTGCAACCTATCACCAGGTCGTCGGCGACGAGCCTGGCAAGCTCAAGCCCGCTTCGCCATTGGGTCGGTTGCTGCCGTCGAGCCTCGACGCGGCGATCGCCGTCGGCTCGGCCGAGCACCCGGCCATCCTCGCCACTCAGCATCTGGTCGACGCCGCGGCCTTCTCGGTTAAATCGTCAGAGGGCGCGCTGTTGCCGCAGTTGTCTGCTTCGGCCGGCGTTTCGGAAAACTACCGCAACGCCATCCCCGACGTGACGGGTTCCAACGGCAATTCGACCTCGGCCAATATTGGCGCGACGCTGACCATCCCGATCTACTCCGGCGGCCGGACGTCGGCGGTCGTGCGGCAGAACAAGGAATCGCTGGGGCAAGCGCGCATCCAGGTCGACGTCACCCGCGACCAGGTGCGACAGGCCATCGCCACGGCATGGTCTCAATACACCGCCGCGCAGCAAAGCGTATCCGCCAACAGGCAGGTTATCGACGCCGCACAATTGGCGCTGAACGGCGTCATCGAGGAACGCAATGTCGGCCAGCGCACGACGCTTGACGTGCTCAATGCGCAGGCCACCGTGATTACCGCCAAGATCAACCAGGCCAATTCCGAACACGATGTGGTCGTGGCAAGCTATGCCATCCTTCAGGCGATCGGCCGCCTGTCTGTCGACCGGCTTGCGCTGCAGGTGACGAAGTACAGGCCTGAAGAGCACTACAATGCCGTCAAGGACAAGTGGTTCGGCCTGCGCACGCCGGACGGCCGCTAGGCCGTTCGTTCGATCGGCGTTTCCTGGCTGGGCGATTCGATCGACAATCGTCGTTGTCCTTTTGCCGGTTGCTAACGGGGACCGTCACACGGCTTTGGCGGAATTGCTCTAATCTGTTGAAATCCCACATGTCCCCAGATTGGGGATTCTCGTGCGGCGATCCGTCGGTTACGCTGTCGCCATGATTCGAATCCGGCTTTGCCGGAGCGGAAAATCTGCAACGGGTCACAAGGGCGGCGGATGTGACGATGGCAACGGCAAGCAGCGCGCAGCGCGAACCTTCCATGGAAGAGATACTGGCTTCCATCAGGAGGATCATCGAAGACAGCGACAATGGCCGCAAGCAGCCCGGCGAGGCCGACGAATTGCAGCAGGACCTGGAACCGGCGCCGAGCGCTGTCGCGGCCGCCGACATCGATGCGTTCCGCGCCGAATTGCATGCTGTGCCCGAGGTCAGGAATCCGGTCGCTACGGCCGAAAAAATCCAGGCGCAGCCGGCGATCGCGCGCATGGACGCGCCGCCGCGTGCCGATCCGGCTCCGGACAGGACGCCGATGACACTGGCCGAGGTCGGCGCCCGGGTTGCTGCCGAGCCTGCCGCGGACGCGCCAGCGGCTCCCCCGGAGATTGGGACAAGTGAAGCCATCGTCGCCGATTGGCGGCGCGAGATCGCGGCGGTTGGCGAGCAAGCCAAGGCGATGCCGGATCGTAGCATCCGCAAGCCAGCGGCACAGCCGGAGGTTTCGGCAAGCAAACCAGTGGTGGCGGAAGCTGCGGTCGACCGGGCTCCTTCAAGCGATGCTCCAACGGGTACGGCTGAGGCGCGCGCGGGGGCGAACGAAACGCCCGCGGTGCGTCCCGCGATTCTATCCGAACATACCGGCCGCCAGGTCGCGGCCGCCTTCGGCGAGCTGTCCGACGCCTTTGCCAGCCGCAGCAAGAAGACATTCGACGAGATGGCCGAAGAAATGCTGCGGCCGATGCTGCAGGATTGGCTGGACAACAATCTGCCGACGCTGGTCGAGCGCCTGGTGCGCGAGGAGATCGAGCGCGTTGCGCGCGGCGCGCAATAATCTCCTCCAATGACCACTCTCGAAACGCCGCCCATGAGGCGGCGTTTTTGTCGATGAGGTCAGCCCGCGCTGGTCGCGAAGCAGATGAGGTTGCCGTCGGGGTCTTTGATGATGAAGGTGCGGGCGCCCCAGGGTTCGGTACGCAATGTCTGGTGGAATGGGGCCGTGGCCGCCTGATACTCCAGAAACAGAGCCTTGATGTTGTCGATAACGATCGTCGCCGCCAGTAGGTCATCGGTCGAATTGGCGGCGAGTGGAGGCTTGTCGACATGGCGCAGGTTGAGCCGTGCGCCATCGCGGATGATTTGGGCGTAGAAGGGCGGCTCGCCATAGGTGAAGCGCGTCTCGAAGCCGAGCTTTTGCCGGTAGAAATTACAGGCCGCTACGATGTCGCAGACAAAGAGCTGTGGCTCGGCAAAGGCGAGATGCGGTTTTGCGGCGTCTGTTGCTGCATGATCGGTCACGGTTTGAAGGCCTTCCTTCAGCGCCTGCCAGCTCTCAAATCCTGACTTCCTGGCGACGAGTTCCTGGGCGTCGGTAAGCTTGAAGCCGTGATCGAGGATCTGGCTGTCGCTGAGATGGTGGAAACGCGGCAAGAGCCATCCAATCACAGCGGCGACGGGATAATACCGTTCGCGATGCCATTTCAGATAGAGCTTGGCCTGTTTCTTGTGGTGTTCGAGGGTCGGCATGGACGCATTGTGGGGTTGAGGTGGCGTAGGCGGGCAATGCCCCTCCGGCTGGAAGCCGATGCGCCCTACTGCAGCGCCCGCACGGTATGGCTGCGACGCCTGGCGGTCAAGGTGCGAATGCCACGCGCCACGACCTTACGTTGAAATGACCGTGGACACACCTATTTGCTTCTCATGAACCGAGGCGGCCCTTGCGGTTGACTTGGCCAAGACCTTCCGGTTTACACCGAACCAGCAAAAATCCCGACAGCGCGGACCGTTTTCCCATGCTTGAAAAGACCTACGACGCAAAGACCGTAGAGCCGAAGATCGCCAAAGTATGGGAAGAGGCGGACGCCTTCCGCGCGGGCGCTGGGGCGGAGGAGGGGGCGGAGGCCTTTACCATCGTCATTCCGCCGCCCAACGTCACCGGCTCGCTGCATATGGGCCATGCGCTCAACAACACACTGCAGGACATTCTGGTCCGCTTCGAGCGCATGCGCGGCAAGAATGTCCTGTGGCAGCCCGGCATGGACCATGCAGGCATCGCCACGCAGATGGTGGTCGAACGGCAATTGATGGAAAAGCAGATCCATCGCCGCGATCTCACGCGCGAGGAATTCATCGAGAAAGTGTGGGAGTGGAAGGCCGAATCGGGCGGCGCGATCTTCAATCAACTGAAACGTCTCGGCGCTTCCGCCGATTGGTCGCGCGAACGCTTCACCATGGACGAGGGCCTGTCCAAGGCCGTGCTCGAAGTCTTCGTCACGCTCTACAAGGAAGGGCTGATCTACAAGGACAAGCGCCTTGTGAACTGGGACCCGAAGCTGTTGACCGCGATCTCCGATCTGGAGGTCGAGCAGCAGGAGGTCAACGGCAATCTCTGGCACTTCCGCTATCCGGTCGAAGGCGGGACGTTCGATCCCGAGAATCCAAAAAGCTTCGTCATCGTGGCGACGACTCGTCCCGAGACAATGCTGGGCGACACTGCTGTCGCGGTGAATCCAGAGGACGACCGGTTCCGACATCTCGTCGGCAAGAACGTCGTCCTGCCGATCGTCGGGCGCAAGATCCCTGTCGTGGCCGACGAGTATTCCGATCCGGAAAAGGGGTCCGGAGCGGTCAAGATCACGCCGGCGCATGATTTCAACGACTTCGAGGTCGGCAAGCGCCACAAGCTGCCGGCGATCAACATCCTGACCGTCGAGGCCGCCATCAAGCTCAGGGATAATGAGGACTTCCTCGCCGGCGTCGAGGTGACACCGGAGCGCCAGGCCGTCTGGGACCAGCTCGACGGCCTCGACCGTTTCGTTGCGCGTAAGAAGATCGTCGAACTGATGGAGGCCGGCGGCTTCCTCGACAAGGTCGAGCCGCACCGCCACGCGGTGCCCCATGGCGACCGCGGCGGCGTGCCGATCGAACCGTTCCTGACCGAGCAGTGGTACGCCAACGCGGCGGAACTCGCCAAGCCGGCGATCGCCTCGGTGCGCGAGGGGCGCACCAACTTCGTGCCGAAGAACTGGGAAAAAACCTATTTCGACTGGATGGAGAACATCCAGCCCTGGTGCATTTCGCGCCAGCTCTGGTGGGGCCACCAGATCCCTGCCTGGTACGGGCCGGACGGGCGTGTCTTCGTCGAGAAGACCGAGGAAGAGGCGCTGAGTGCGGCGATCGAATATTATCTGGCGCTCGAAGGCCCCTGGAAGGCCTGGGTCGAGGACAAGCTGGAAAACTTCAAGCCGGGCGAAATCCTGACCCGTGACGAGGACGTGCTCGACACCTGGTTCTCGTCGGCACTGTGGCCGTTCTCGACTTTGGGATGGCCGGACCAGACGCCGGAACTGAAAACCTATTACCAGACCGACGTGTTGGTGACCGGCTTCGACATCATCTTCTTCTGGGTTGCCCGCATGATGATGATGGGCCTGCACTTCATGGATGAGGAGCCTTTCCACACCGTCTATGTGCATGCGCTGGTGCGCGACAAGAACGGGGCCAAGATGTCGAAGTCGAAAGGCAACGTCATCGATCCGCTCGACCTGATCGACGAATATGGCGCCGATGCGCTGCGCTTCACGCTGACGGTGATGGCGGCACAGGGGCGCGACGTGAAGCTCGATCCGGCGCGTATCGCCGGCTACCGCAATTTCGGTACCAAGCTGTGGAACGCGACGCGCTTCGCCGAGATGAACGAGGTCGCCCGCAACGACGATTTTTGGCTGAACGACGCCAAGCTCGCGGTCAACCGCTGGATCCTGACCGAACTGACGCGCGCCGCGCGCGAGATCACCGAGGGCATCACCTCATATCGCTTCAACGAGGCGGCTGGAGCCGCCTACCGCTTCGTCTGGAACCTGTTCTGCGACTGGTATCTGGAACTCTTGAAGCCGGTGTTCATGGGCTCGGACGGGGCCGCCAAGGCCGAAAGCCGCGCCTGCGTCGCCTTTGTGCTCGACGAGATCTACAAGCTCCTGCATCCGATGATGCCGTTCATGACCGAGGAGCTCTGGGCGCAGACGGCGGGCGAGGGCAGGGATCGGGGCTCGCTGCTGTGCCATGCCGCATGGCCGTCGCCGGATTTCGAGGACCATGAAGCGGCTGGCGACATCAACTGGCTGGTCGATCTCGTCTCCGGCATCCGCTCGGTGCGCTCGGAGATGAACGTGCCGCCGGCAGCCATTGGTCCGCTGGTGGTGGTCGGCGCCAACGAGGTGACGCGCGAGCGGCTGGTTCGCGAAGAGTCCGCGATCAAACGGCTGGCGCGTGTCGGCGACATCTCGCTCGCCGATGCGGCACCCAAGGGGTCGGCACAGATCGTGCTAAACGAGGCGACGATCTGCCTGCCGCTCGGCAGCCTGATCGACCTCACCGCGGAGGCCGCGCGGCTGCGGAAGGAACTGGCCAAGGTCACCGAGGAAATCGCGCGCCTGCACAAGAAGCTGTCGAACGAGAAGTTCGTCGCCAGCGCGCCGGCCGAGATCGTCGAAGGCGAGCGGGAAAAGCTCGCCGAATATCGCGACGCGCAGGACAAGCTTTTGGTGGCGCTGACTAGGGTTCGCGACGCAGGTTGAGCGATAGATTCGAGGACTTTAGCCCCGTCTAAAATGGCAGTGCTTCTGCCTCGAAAGCAGGCATTCCGTTGCGTGAATGTTGACGTAAACGGAAGTTTTAGCCCCATTGTTGCCATAATGTAACAATGGGGCCGAGACCCCCTGGAAATGGCTGTTTTTGAGCCTTCTGAGGCGGCTTTTCTTCATTTCATGGTTGGACAAGTGCGCCTAGGGCCGTTTTTCCGCCCCGCGGTTGCCCTCAGCATTTTGTCGGAAATGCGTTTGGCAAGCATGTACACGTACGCCCCAAGAATTCGTTATTGCACCGTTAACCCGAATTGGTTCTAGCTTGATGCACTAGTTATTCGGGGAGGACATCCATGAACAATTCGCGTCTGAAAGCACTGCTGGGAGCAGGATGCTTTTCGCTGGCTTTGGTGGGTGCGGCGATGAGTTCGGCGCATGCCGGCGGACTGGAGCGTGGCTGGTACGATATCGACCTGTTGTTCGATCCGGCTCAGGTCACAGGCGAACTTTCAGGCACTTATGTGATGCCGCAACGGGATTTGAAGAACGCAAAGGATACCGATCCGTCAGACGGCACCCTGAGTGGGCCCAAGTTTTCCACCTCGGCACGTGACACAGAAAGCTACTGGGTGCCCAACGCCGGCATCAAGGTCGGCATGGGCCCGATCGATTGCCTGGGCGACTACTCTCAGCCCATCGGTGCCTCCAGCAATCCCGGTGCTAACTGGGCGGGTGCACAAAGCAATGTTGACACGCAGGTAAAAAGTGAAGCCTTTGGTGCCACCTGCTCGTATAAGATGGACCTCGGCAAAGGTCAGTTTCGTTTCATCGGCGGCGTGTTCCATGAGGATGTTTCGGGCTTCAAGGAACAACTGGTCGCTCCGCTTCCTTCACCGCTTTTGGGCAGCGGCATCGGTCGCCTTGATCTCCAGGGAGACGGTTGGGGCTGGCGCGCTGGTGTTGCTTACGAAATCCCCGATATCGCGTTGCGTGGAAGCTTGGTCTACAATTCGGCGGTCAAGCTCGACAATCTGAGCGGAACGCTCGACCTGACCCAAGTTCCCGGATTCATTAACCCGACGAACCCGCTTCTTGGACGCGTAACTGATGTTTACGGGTCTGCGGAGGTTCCGGATTCGGTTGAACTCAAGCTGCAGTCGGGCATAGCGCCCGGCTGGCTGGCGTTTGGCTCCATCAAATGGGTGAATTGGAGCGAGCTGCAGAGCATTCCATTCTGCCCGACCTCGACCCAGGGGCTTGTCGCTTGCTCGACGACCAGCCCTGTACGCGCCACCTCGCTTGATCTGCTCTATCGCGACGGTTGGACGGTTTCCGGCGGTGTCGGCCACAAATTCAACGATCAGTGGAGTGGCGCGGCGGTTATCACCTGGGATCGTGGAACGTCCACCGGCCTGAGCGCCCAGACGGATACGTGGACCCTCAGCGGTGGCGTGGCCTACACGCCAACTCAGAACATCGAAGTTCGCCTCGGTGGAGCGATCGGCGTGCTGACCAGCGGAACGATACATACGTCCGTAAGCAAGGATGATGGTCTAACATACGACAATGGCTATACGGCTGACTTCGGTAATGACCTTGTCACGGCACTCTCGACTACATTGAAGGTCAAGTGGTAACTAGCTGAATTTGAACCTAAAAGGCCGGGCATTGCCCGGCCTTTTTGTTGGCACCGGCATCGCCGATACGCCCATCATTCAAGCTTCGTTGCATATAAGCCGCACTGGGGCCGCTTCGTGCGATTGTGACGTTTTGGCAACACTTTCTGAACAACCCCTGCGCTAGAAGTCAGGCCGAGGAAATTGCCCATTTCCCGCCATAAACCCGGCGCACCTCGAACCTCGTCTCGGGACACGCGCCAAAAGGCTCGGCGATGGGACAGGCCGCACCGCCCGCGGCAAGGAAGAGAATGGACGCCAAGGTCATCTCAAAGGCTAAGCTCCCTAGCCGCCATGTGACTGTCGGTCCGGCGCGTGCACCGCACCGGTCCTATCTGTATGCCATGGGCCTCTCTTCGGCAGAGATCGCGCAGCCGCTGGTCGGCGTCGCATCCTGCTGGAACGAAGCGGCACCCTGCAATATTTCGCTGATGCGCCAGGCGCAGGTGGTCAAGAAGGGCGTCGCGGCCGCCAACGGTACGCCGCGCGAATTCTGCACCATCACAGTCACCGACGGCATCGCCATGGGCCACCAGGGCATGAAGTCGTCGCTGGTGTCGCGCGAGGTCATCGCCGATTCGGTCGAGCTCACCATGCGCGGCCATTGCTACGACGCGCTGGTCGGGCTCGCCGGCTGCGACAAGTCGCTGCCCGGCATGATGATGGCCATGGTGCGGCTCAACGTGCCGTCGATTTTCATCTATGGCGGTTCGATCCTGCCCGGTAGCTACCGCGGCCGCCAGATCACCGTGCAGGATGTGTTCGAGGCTGTCGGGCAGCACTCGGTCGGCACCATCGGCGATGCCGAGCTGCTCGAAATCGAGCAGGCCGCCTGTCCCTCGGCCGGCTCCTGCGGTGCCCAGTTCACCGCCAACACCATGGCCACCGTCGCGGAGGCAATCGGTCTCGCGCTGCCTTATTCCTGCGGAGCGCCGGCACCCTACGAAATGCGCGACCGCTTCAATTTCGCTTCCGGCGAAAAAATCATGGAGCTGATCGCCAAAAACATCCGCCCGCGCGACATCGTCACGTTGAAGGCGCTGGAAAACGCGGCGACCGTGGTCTCGGCCACCGGCGGCTCGACCAATGCGGCCCTGCACCTGCCGGCGATCGCGCATGAGGCTGGGATCAAGTTCGACCTGTTCGACGTGGCGCGCATCTTCGAGAAGACGCCTTATATCGCCGACCTCAAGCCGGGCGGCAAATATGTCGCCAAGGACATGTTCGAGGCCGGCGGCATTCCGCTGCTGATGAAGACGCTGCTCGACCATGGCTATCTGCATGGCGATTGCCTGACGGTCACTGGCCGCACTTTGGCCGAAAATATGGAGCACGTTGTCTGGAATGAACACCAGGATGTGGTCCGCCCGGCCGACAGACCAATTACCCAAACCGGTGGTGTCGTGGGCTTGAGGGGAAACCTAGCCCCCGAAGGCGCGATCGTGAAGGTCGCGGGCATGGCGGAGTTGAAATTCTCCGGTCCGGCGCGCTGCTTCGATTCGGAAGAGGAATGTTTCGAAGCGGTGACGCATCGCAACTACCGGGAAGGCGAGGTTCTGGTCATCCGCTATGAGGGACCGCGCGGCGGCCCTGGCATGCGCGAGATGCTGTCGACGACGGCGGCACTCTACGGCCAGGGCATGGGCGGCAAGGTGGCATTGATCACCGACGGTCGCTTCTCGGGCGCCACACGCGGCTTCTGCATCGGCCATGTCGGGCCAGAAGCAGCCGTTGGCGGTCCGATCGGTCTCGTCAAGGATGGCGACGTGATCACGATCGACGCGGTGAACGGCACGATAGAGGTGGCGCTGTCCGATAGCGAGCTGGCGGCTCGGGCGAAGACATGGAAGGCGCGTACGACCGACTATCAGTCGGGCGCGATATGGAAATACGCACAGACGGTGGGATCCGCCCGGGATGGCGCGGTCACCCATCCGGGCGGTGCGAAAGAAACACACTGCTATGCGGATATCTGAGTTGTTGAAGTCAACACCAGAGTTGCTGAGGTCATCTGTTCTTCCGGCACTGGTCGCGGTTGCGATCTTTGGCGCCGTGGGCCAGGCCATGGCTTTCGACGACAAGGTGTTCGACGACAAGACCGGAGTGAAGCCGCAGTCGAGCCCCTGGGCGGTGTTCCAGTTCGGCTTCTCCGCCTACAAGAACGGCCACAAGGAACAGGCAGCCGAGGCCTATAAATACGCCGCCGAGAACGGCCAGATCGGCGCCACCTGGAAGCTTGCCCGCATGTATGCCGAAGGCGACGGCGTGGCCCGCGACGATTATGAGGCGTTCAAGTTCTTCTCGGAGATTGTCGACCAGGATGTCGAGCCCGGCTCTCCTGAAGAAAGCTACGTCTCCGACGCGCTGGTGGCGCTGGGCGACTATCTGCGCAAGGGCATTCCCGGCAGCCCGGTCAGCGAGAACGAGGTGGCGGCGCAGGAATACTACATGCGCGCCGCCGCCAATTACCGCAATCCGAACGCCCAGTTCGAGATGGGACAGATGTTCCTGAAGGGCGAGGGCGGCGTGAAGGCCAGCGTCAGGCAGGCCGGGCGCTGGTTCCAACTCGCCGCCGAGAAGGGCCATGCCGGCGCGCAGGCGACGCTTGGCCATCTCTTGTTCCAGAGCGGCAAGGTCGTGCGCGGCCTAGCGATGATGACAGCGGCCCTCGAGCGTGCTTCCCCGGCCGATCAGCCCTGGATCCGCGGCATGCAGGAAGAGGCCTTCGCCGCTGCCGGCGAAGCGGACCGCCGCACCGCGATCTCGCTGGCGGACGATATCCTGACCAAGGGCAGCAACGCCGATCAGTAAGGTTCTTACGAGGAACCAGAAAATCAGTTTTCGCTTGGCTCCGTCGGCACCATGCTTGGCGCGGGTGTGGAGATCGGCGTGACGGGCGGGTGCGGCGCCATCGTGTTTGCGGGGCAACTATCGCCGACCTTTGTCCACGACGTGTTGTTGAGCACCATGTCGCAGCGAGCCAAATGACTCTGATCGGCGACCGTCAGACAAGCGACCTGGCCGACCGGATAGGATTTTCCATTGGCAAGACATTCCTGCGCGGCGAAGGCCGGCACGATCGCGGCCGTGGCGAATGCCAAGCCGATCGGACAAAGAGCAGATCGAATGGTCATGGGAACCCCAGCCGCCATGATGATCTCCCATCATGCGTCGGAATGTGGCGATATGAGGGTTTCTCTGGTTATCCGGCCGGCTGCAGCGCGAGGTTGATCGCTACCGGGACGTGATCGGACGGTTTTTCCCAGGCGCGCACATGCTTTTCGATCGAAGCCGATGAGAACCGGTTCGCTGCTTCCGGCGACAACAGCAGATGGTCGATGCGGATGCCGTTGTTCTTCTGCCAGGCGCCGGCCTGATAATCCCAGAACGTGTAGGTTTCAGGCGCATCGGTGACCGCACGCACCGCTTCGGTAAAGCCGAGGTTCAGCAACCGGCGGAAGGCCTGCCGCGTCCGCGGCTGGAACAGCGCGTCGCCCAGCCAGTTCTCCGGAAACCGTGCGTCGATCGGCTCGGGGATCACATTGTAGTCGCCGGCCAGCACCAGCGCCTCTTCCAGCGTCAGGCGCTCCTGCGCCCACCGCTCCAGCCGCGCCATCCACGACAGCTTGTAGGGGAACTTCTTCTCGTCATCGATCGGATTGCCGTTGGGCAGATAGAGCGAGGCGACACGAAGCGCGCCCTTGTCGGTCGAAAAAACACCTTCGATGAAACGTGCCTGCTCGTCGATGTCATCGCCCGGCAGGCCCCTAATGACCTCGTGGAAAGGAAGCTTCGACAGCAGGGCGACGCCGTTGAAGCCTTTCTGGCCATGGGTTTCGACATTATAGCCAAGCGCCTCGATCTCGGCGCGCGGGAACTGCTCGTCGACAGTCTTGATCTCCTGCAGGCAGACAATGTCGGGCGCGCTCTCGGTCAGCCAATGGGTCAGGTTGCCGATGCGGGCGCGCACGCCGTTGATGTTCCAGGTGACGATTTTCATGACGGTCTCATTGTTCTTGCGACGGAAGGCGTTCGACCAAACCGATCGTATTGCCTGCCGGGTCCTTTATAAAGGCCATCCATTCGCTTTCCCCCGCCGGGCCGAACTGGCCTTCGGTGTCGCGATGGACGAGCGCCGGTGGCGCGGTGAAGGGAATGCCGGCTGCCTTGGCCTCGGCGTGGAAGGCTTCAAGGCCTGACATGTCGAGATAGAGGGTGCCGGCGGGGATGCCATCGGTGAACAACAACCTGACATCGCCGGCCATGATGAAGGCGATGCCGGGCGGATCGTAGCGGGCATGAATGCTCATACCGAGGACGTCGCGCCAAAAGGCCAGCGTCGCGTCAAGGTCGCGACCGGCCGAGAGCGCAACCTGACGAACCGCGCCAGTTGCGGGCATCTCGGTCCTAGATGGAGAAGCTGGTGCCGCAGCCGCAGGAGGCGACCGCATTCGGGTTCCTGATCTGGAACGATTGACCCATAAGATCGTCGACGAAGTCGATCACCGAACCACCCATATAGACCAGCGACAAATCGTCGATCAGCACCGTGGCACCATCCTTCTCGATGGCGATGTCGTCGTCATTGCGTGTGTCGACCAGATCGAATTTGTAGGAAAAGCCGGAGCAGCCGCCACCTTCGACGGAGACACGCAGCGCCGTCTTGCCGGCTTCGGCCGAAACAATCCTGGCGATCCGCTTGGCCGCAGCCTCGGTCATATCGACTTTCATGGCAGTTTTGGCATCCGCGCCCATGGGCGTCACCTTGCTTTCGGTTTCACATGATAGGTATGAAGCGCGACGGGGCAAGTCAACTGCGGCAGCATCAGCCATGACAAATGAGCTTGGCGACATCGGTTTTGGCTATCGGCCGCGCGCGGCCTACGCCACCGATCCCGCACGGTCGCGCGGCCGGCTGTTCGACGAGCTGGAAAGTCCGACCCGCACGCCGTTTCAGCGTGACCGCGACCGGATCATCCATTCGACGGCGTTTCGGCGGCTCAAGCACAAGACGCAAGTCTTCATCGCCCACGAAGGCGACCACTACCGCACAAGGCTGACCCATTCGATCGAAGTGGCACAGATCGCACGTGCCTTGGCGCGGGCGCTGCGCGGCGACGAGGATCTCGCCGAGGCGGTGGCGCTGGTGCATGATTTCGGCCACACGCCTTTTGGCCACACAGGCGAGGACGCGCTGAACGAAAAGATGGCGGCCTGGGGCGGCTTCGATCACAACGCACAATCGCTGCGCATCGTGACGAGGCTGGAGGCGCGCTATGCTGAATTCGACGGGCTCAATCTGAGCTGGGAGACGCTGGAAGGCCTGGTCAAGCACAATGGTCCGCTCACCGACAGTAACGGCCAAGGCCTGAAAGGGCCGGTGCCGCAGGCCATCCGCGACTACTCGCAATTGCAGGATCTCGAACTCGACCGGTTCGCCGGCATCGAAGCGCAGTGCGCGGCGATTGCCGACGATATCGCCTACAACACGCATGATATCGACGATGGGCTGCGGTCAGGGCTGCTGACGCTTGACATGCTGAAGGCCGTTTCGCTGCCTGGGACGATCCTGAAGAGTGTGCGCGAGCGCTATCCCAGGCTTGATGACGTGCGCACCGGCCACGAATTGATGCGACGCCAGATCACGGCCATGGTCGAGGATGTGATCAAGTCGACCACCGCTAATCTGGAGCGGATCAGGCCGCTGAGCGCCGACGCGGTGAGGGCGGCTGGCGAAACGATGGTAACCTTTTCGATAGAGATGGCGGAAGCCGAGAAGGAACTGAAGGCCTTCCTCTACAAGCATCTCTACCGGCACGAGGAGGTCATGCGGGTGCGTGCGGACGCCGAGCAGATCGTCCGGGACCTGTTCGACGTCTATTTCGCCGACCCGCGCGCCATGCCGGACGGCTGGCGCGAAGGGCTGGACCGCGCCGAGGATCGCATCAAAGCGCGCAGCGTCACCGATTTCCTGGCCGGCATGACCGACACCTACGCGCTCAAGGAACATAGGCGTTTGTTTGACCGCACCCCGGATTTGAGCTAGGGCGGGCTCGATTTGCCGGCCAAAGGGCCGGATTCGTCATAAGCCACCGAGCATACCCCATGAACATCTTCGCCGATTTCACCGCGCGAGTCACAAAGGCTGTCGAAGCGCTTGATCTGAGGGACCAGGACGGCGTTTCGCCTGATCTGTCGCGTATTGCCGTCGAGCCGCCGCGCGACGCCAGCCATGGCGATCTCGCGACCAATGCGGCGATGGTGCTGGCCAAGCCAACCGGACAGAACCCGCGCGCGCTGGCCGAAAGATTGGCAGACGCCCTGCGGGCCGACAAGGATGTCGCCGCCGCCGAGGTCGCCGGTCCCGGCTTCGTCAATCTCAGGCTCCAGGACGGTTTCTGGCAGGCGCATCTGTCGGCGCTTTTGGGCGAGGGTCCCAACTATGGCCGCTCGACGGTCGGCGCCGGCCGGAAAACCAATGTCGAATATGTCTCGGCCAATCCGACCGGGCCTATGCATGTCGGCCATTGCCGCGGCGCCGTCGTCGGGGATGCGCTCGCCAACCTGATGGCGTTCGCCGGTTACGACGTGACCAAGGAATATGTCATCAACGACGCCGGCTCGCAGATCGACGTGCTCGGGCGCTCGGCGATGTTGCGCTATCGCGAGGCGCTTGGCGACGATATAGGCGAGATTCCAGCAGGACTTTATCCCGGTGACTATCTGGTCTCCGTCGGCGAGGCTCTGGTCAGGAAGTTTGGCCGTTCCTTGCTGCAGATGCCCGATGACGAGGCATTGGCCATCGTCAAGGATCGCACCATAGATGCGATGATGGTGATGATCCGCGAGGACCTTGCTCTGCTCAACGTGCATCACGACGTGTTCTTCTCCGAACGCACGCTGCATGCCGACAGTGCCAGGAAGATCCGCTCGGCGATCAACGACCTGACGCTGAAGGGCCACATCTACAAGGGCAAGCTGCCGCCGCCCAAGGGCGAGAAGCCGGACGACTGGGAAGACCGCGAACAGACGCTGTTCCGCTCGACCGCCGTCGGCGATGACATGGATCGGGCGCTGGTCAAGTCCGACGGCTCGTTCACCTATTTCGCGGCTGACGTGGCTTATCTCAAGGACAAAGTCGACCGCGGCTTCGTCGATCTGATCTATGTTCTCGGCGCCGACCATGGCGGCTACGTCAAGCGCCTGGAAGCCTTGGCGCGGGCCATTGCCGGCGACGATGTCAAGCTCACCGTTCTCCTGTGCAATCTCGTCAAGCTGTTTCGCGATGGCGAGCCGGTGCGGATGTCGAAGCGGTCCGGTGACTTCGTGACGCTGCGCGAGGTGGTGGAAGAAGTCGGACGCGATCCGATCCGCTTCATGATGCTTTATCGCAAGAATGATGCGCCGCTCGATTTCGACTTCGCCAAGGTGACCGAACAGTCCAAGGACAATCCGGTGTTTTACGTGCAGTACGCCTCGGCGCGCTGCCATTCGGTGTTCCGGCAGGCGAGCGAACAATTGGGCGAGGCGAATTTCGACCGCAACAGCCTGGCGGCAGCGTCAACGTCGTTGACCGACGAAGGTGAAATCGGCTTGATCAGGAAGCTTGCCGAATATCCGCGCCTGATCGAGTCCGCCGCTCTTGCGCTCGAGCCGCATCGGCTGGCATTTTATCTTTATGATCTTGCTTCCAGTTTCCATGGACACTGGAACCGGGGTACGGATAATCCGGACTTACGTTTTGTTAAGGTTAACAACCGACAATTGACGCATGCCAGACTAGGGCTGGTGCAGGCTGTTTCGGATGTTCTGACGTCCGGCCTGACGTTGATCGGGGCCGCCGCGCCAACCGAGATGCGTTAGGTTTGACTAAAAAACCTGTCACCTTTTGCCCACATTGCGCTGGTAAGGGCCAACCCTGCGCGACGTCCATGGCGTCCGAATGAGTGCGAGTTCGGGAACAATAATGGCAGACAGAACCCAGCTGAGAGTAGCCGACAACAACGACATCGCCGCCGATGATCCGTTCGCGGAACTGACCAGGATCATGGGATTCGACCCCCGCCAGCCGGTCAAGCCGCAGGCGCCGGCGGAGCCGAAAGCCGCGGTCGCCGATCAGGCTGCGGGAGAGGGCGATTTCGACATCGATCTCGAGAAGGAACTGATGGGCGAATTCGACGCTGCCGATAGCGTCGCCGCTCCGCTTGTCGAGGCTCATGAGCCGGCATTCGAGCCAATCGATGTGTCGGATGACGATCTCGCGCTGTCGCTTGATGACGATTTTCACCTGGACATGGCTGAGGTCGATGACCGGACGGTGGCCGCCAGCCATGCCGGCGCCTCGGAAGCCGTGCCGTCCGTCGAGCCTGCCGTCGACGCCGATTTCGACAATGCAGTGGCCAGCTCGCTCGAAGACGTTTCGGCCTTTGACGACGATCTGCCGATGGAAGACGAGCTTGCCGCTTCCCTCGACCGGGACTTCCATATCGAGGACGAGGCCGCCGAGCCCCGGTATGCCGTTGAATCGCCGGTTGCGGAAGTGCCGGCGGCGGCCGAGCCGGCTTTCCATCAAGAATACGACGATGCCGTTGCGATCTCGCTCGAAGACGAGCTGATGCTCGACGACCATTCGACGGATCAGCGCCAAGTGGCTGCTGCCGAATATCCAGAGCCGGCGCCGGCCGCCGCGAATGAGACCCAGTCGATCTCCGGCGACGATTTTGTTGGTCAGTTCGACGACGCCATGGCCGATGTCGACGTGGATTTTGACGTTCAGGCCGATGAGCCAGAGGCTTTCGAGGAGCCGCGAGCGCATGAGTTGCGTGCCGATGTCATCGGCACGAAGGACGAGATTCCAGGCGCTGAAGCCATTTCGAATGACGCTTTCGACCTGGATTTGGACGAGGCGTTTGCAGAGCCCGGCGAAGAGCCCGTCGCCGGAATTGCAGCGGCTCCCGCGCTGCCGATGGCGCCCGCGGCAGCCATCGCGTCGCCAGTGCAGGCGCCCATCACGGACGAACGAAGCCTCGAAGACGAGTTGAACGCGCTTCTTGGCGCCATGACCGCGCGCACGCTGCCGTCGGCCAAGGAGCCGGCCATGGCTCAGCCGGTCGTGACCCAGCCGGCCGCCGCGCCTGTTCAGCCGCCACTCGTTACGACTGCAAAGGCCGCGGAGGAACCTGTCGATCTTGTTGGTGATCTCGACTGGGATCTCGATGAAGCAGCGTCCCAGGATGTGCATCAGTCCGGTTCCGCCCAGGCCGCCGATGTTGACCTCGACGACCTGCTGCTCGACGAGCTTCGGGATCAGGATTTCGGCTCGGAGGCCGCTGAACAGGGCGAGGTCGATTTCGACAATGGCGTCTCCGACGCAACCCGGGCCAAGGGCATCGACCCGCATGAGGAAACAGCTTCCCTGCAGGATCAAGCCGATTCGCTCGATTGGCTGGCGGAACGCTCCGCGCCGTCGGAGCCGGCCCGTTCGTGGAGCCGCGTGACACCAGTTCCCCAGCAGCCGGCATTTACCGCGCAGCCTGCCGCCTCGATGGCGGCCTGGACGGCAGCACCGGAAATGGCCGCGGTGCCGTCCTACCGTCCGGCCGAGCCGGTTGCGGCCGCTCCCTACGTGGCTCCATCGGCACCGCAGGCGCAGCAGTCCTCCCGTTACGAAGAGATGCCCGATGTCGAGACGGTCGATGTGCCGGAGCGCGTGGTGGCGCTGGCCGACGATCTCGACATTCCAGAGTTGCATTTCGAGGACGATGAGCCGGTAGCATCCGGTTATGACGATCTCGACGCTGAATTCGCCAGCCTTCTGACTGAAATGAATTCGGTGGAGGTCGCGCCAGCTTCCGCCAGCAGCGCCGCCTATGCGGATGAATCCTATAATGCCGGGTTCAATCCGGGATACGGTGCGGCCAATCCGGGATATGGTAACGCCACTCCGGGATACGGCAACGCCACTCCGGGATATGACGCGGTCAATCCGGGATATGACGCGGTCAATCCGGGATATGAAGAATCCAGGCCGGCCTATCAACCGGAAGCGCGGACCTATGCGGCACGGCCGGCGGAAACGCCTGCCCGCGCGGCGGCGGCGTCGACCTATGCCGACGCTGCTGAAGGGTTCGATGATCTGCCCGGCAGCCAGCCGATCTCGCAGGCGGACGACTTCACCGTCGATGAACTCGACTACGATCCCGAACTGGACGAAGCGATGTCGGTTCCGGGTCTCGGCGAGCGCGAAGCCGCCAGGTCGTCCGGCCGGCGGGGCCTCTTCATCGCGGCGATTGTCGGTGCCGTGGCGGTCGCGGGCGGTCTCGGCGCCTTTGCGCTGTCTTTCGGCGGCAAGGGCGGCAGTGAGGCTCCGGTGATCGTCAAGGCCGACAATTCACCGATCAAGATCAAGCCGGAAAATCCGGGCGGCACCGTGGTGCCGAACCAGGACAACAAGGTCTATGACGCGGTGGTCAAGGGCGTGAAGCCGGCCGAGCCGGTCCAGCAGAAGCTCGTCACCAACGCCGAGGAGCCGGTGGACGTGCAGGCGAAGGACCCGGCCCGCGCCGCCGATCTTTCTTCCGACCAGAACGCTGCCGGCGGCACGGATGGCGGAGGCGACATCTCGACCGCTGGTGCGGCCCCCGCCAATATAGCAGCGCCCACGCCGAAGTCGGAGGATCGCATCGCGCAGGTCCTGCAGGAAGCCGACAAGGGCACCAGCAACGACGTCGTTGCCGTTGCGCCGCGCAAGGTCAGGACCATGGTGGTCAAGTCCGACGGCTCGCTGGTGGCGCGTGAGGATCCGACGCCGGCGGCACCCCAGGTCGCCGCGGCGGAGCCGACCGATCCGGCACCACAGCATGTGGCGCCTGCCGCGCAGGCCAATGCCGACCAGACTGGCGCTGATCAGACTGGCGCCGACCTGACTGGCGCCGACCAGACCGGTACCGCCCAGACCGGTACCGCCCAGACTGGCACCGGTACCGCCCAGGCTGGCACCGACCAGACTGGCACCGTGGCGCCCGCCGCCGCGCAGGCCGACGATGAGCCGGCTCTGAAGCCCGCGGCCAAGCCTGCCAAGGCTGAAGCCAAGGCGCAGTCTGCCAACACGCCGGCCAAGGTTGCTATCGCGCCGCAGCGTCCGTCCGACCAGCCGGTCGACGTGGTCGGCGAGGTCAAGCCAGATCAGGTCGCTTCCATCGATCCCGCCTCGACCGCGACCGGCAGCGGTTCGTGGTCGATGCAGATCGCTTCTCAGCCGACGGTAGAGAGTGCCCAGTCGACCTATCAGGACCTGCAGCGCCGCTACGGAAGCGTGCTTTCCGGCCGCACGGCCAACATCGTCAAGGCCGAGATCGCCGGCAAGGGCACGTTCTACCGCGTGCGCGTTCCGGCTCAGTCGCGCAACGATGCGATCAATTTGTGCACCAGCTACAAGACCGCGGGCGGCAACTGCTTCGTCTCGCGCTAGACGTCGATCGAATCTCTCAAAGTCGGCGCGGCCCCAAGACCGCGCCGACTTTTTCATGGGGAAGCTTGTTTTGCAGCCGGCCATGCGGTCAGGGATGATTCCCTTTGAACGCGCGAAGCCCTAGACTCCTGAAATGACCGAATCAAAATCCATGATCCTCGGCTGTGCCGGGAAAACGCTCACCCGCGAAGAAATCCGTTTCTATCGCAATGAGTGCCCGTGGGCCTTCATCCTGTTTGCCCGCAACATCGGCGAGGCCGAGCAGATCCGCGACCTGGTCGCCGAGATGCGCGATTGTATCGGGCGCCCGGACGCGCTGGTGTTCATCGACCAGGAAGGCGGCAGGGTGCAACGCCTGCGACCGCCGCTGGCGCCGAACTATCCGGCCGGTGGCGCGCTGGGGGCGCTTTGGCGCGACGATCACGACGCCGGCGCGCGCGCCGCCTGGCTGATGGCGCGGCTGCATGCCTTCGATCTGCTGCGCTACGGCATATCGGCGGATTGCCTGCCGGTGCTCGACGTCCCGATCGAAGGGGCCAGCGATGTCATCGGTGCGCGTGCCTATGGCAAGGATCCGCGTCCGGTCATCGAACTCGGTCGCGCCGCGGCCGAAGGCCTGATGTCGGGCGGCGTGCTGCCCGTGATGAAGCATGTTCCGGGGCACGGCCGGGCGTTTGCGGACACCCATTTCGAGCTGCCTGTCGTCGACGCGTCGCTCAGCGATCTGCAACGGCACGACTTTGCCCCGTTCCGCGAACTCAACCATCTGCCGATGGCGATGACCGCGCATGTCGTCTACAGCGCCATCGATCCCAAGAACCCGGCGACCACTTCCGGCAAGGTCATCGACGAGATCATCCGCCGCGAGATCGGCTTCGACGGGCTCTTGATGAGCGACGACACCTCGATGAAGGCACTTTCTGGGGATTTCCCGACAAAGGCCGCCTCGATCCTTGCGGCCGGCTGTGATCTGGTCCTTCACTGCAACGGCGTTTTCGAGGAGATGGTGGGGATCGCATCGCGCACCAAAGGGCTTGAAGGCAAGTCGCTGGAGCGTGCCAAGCGGGCAATGACCTATATAAAGAAAAGCGACACGGTAGAAGAAACCGAGATACGCGCTGAATTCGCCACCTATTTCGACGCGGTGGCATAACCAGGGGAAGCGACAGGGCAGTGGCGGAAGCATTGGAAAGCAAGGCTCCAAAGGCCGCACCGATGGACCGCCTGTGGGCCGAGAATGACGATTCACGCGTCACCGGCGATCCGTCGCTGGTCGTCGACGTGGCCGGCTTCGAAGGCCCGCTCGACCTTCTCCTGCACCTTGCCCGTACCCAGAAGGTCGATCTGGCGCGCATTTCGATCGTGGCACTGGTCGAGCAATATCTGACCTTTGTCGAGACGGCGAGGGCGCTCCGGCTCGAACTTGCCGCCGACTATCTGGTGATGGCGGCTTGGCTGGCCTTCCTCAAGTCGAAGCTGCTGATCCCCAAGCAGCCGGGCGAGGAGGGCGAAAGCGGTGAGGAACTGGCGGCGGTGCTGCAGTTCCGGCTGAAGCGGCTCGAAGCCATGCGCGACGCGTCGGCGCGTCTGGTCAACCGCAACCGGCTCGGTCGCGACGTGTTCGCGCGCGGCATGCCTGAAATGGTGATCATCGAGAAGCGCAACGCCTATTCAGCGTCGCTCTACGACTTGCTGACGGCCTATGCCCAGCAGCGGCAGAAGCAGGCGATCAACAACGTGACGATCGCCAGGCGCGGTGTCTGGTCGCTCAAGGACGCGCGCGACATCCTGACCCGCCTTGTCGGGGCTGTAAGCGACTGGATGACACTGGAAAGTTTCCTGATCGTGTACATGACCAGCCCCGAGGAAAGGCGCACGGCGATCGCCAGTTCCTTCGCGGCAACATTGGAACTGGTGCGCGACGGCACGATGGACGTGCGGCAGGATCAGACATTTGCCCCGATCTATTTGCGCGGCCGCACGCAAGCAATCAAGGCAGTCGAGGTGGCACCATGAGCGAACGCGCCAACGCTTCGGTTATCCCGTTCAACGTCGAGGACGAGCCTGGGCAGGAGTCGTTCTCCGAGGATTTGGCCGAGCAGGTGCAAAACCTGGCCGAGCGTCCGCATATGGCGGAAGCCGTGCGCATGGCGGAGGCGATCGTGTTCGCCAGCGCCGAACCCGTCAGCGAAAAGCAGCTTGCCGCACGCCTTCCCGATGGCATCAATGTCGCGCTAGCCATGAGGGAGCTGCAGCGGATCTACGCCCGGCGCGGCGTCAATCTGGTGCGGGTCGGCGATGCCTGGGCCTTCCGAACCGCCGGCGACCTGGCCTTCCTGATGAGCCGCGATACGGTGCAGCAGCGCAAGCTGTCACGGGCGGCGCTCGAGGTGCTGGCGATCATAGCCTACCACCAGCCGGTGACGCGCGCCGAGATCGAGGACATCAGAGGCGTCGAGACCTCGAAGGGGACGCTGGACACGCTGCTCGAGACGGAATGGGTGCGCATGCGCGGCCGCCGAAAGACGCCCGGCCGCCCCGTCACCTATGGCACCACCGAAACCTTCCTCGACCATTTTGCGCTCGAGGAAATCCGTGATCTTCCAGGCATGGAGGAACTGAAGGGCGCCGGCCTGCTTTCAGGCCGCATGCCGTCGAATTTCTCCATCCCGCAACCGCCGGCCGATCCCGACGCGCTGACCGAGGACGAGGATCCGCTGACCGACATCGACCTCGAGGAGCTCGGTCTGCTGACGCCGCGCGTCACGGAAGATTGACCACGAGCGCCTTTCAAAAGCTGCTTTCCGGCTTTACATGCGCCGTTTGGTAGCGGGCCGCATCGGCGAAAATGCGTGACATCCGTCGGCCTTTCATAAACTCTGTCGCGGTTGTGTTTGAATCCCAAAGCGAAAACGCATAGATCATCGCCAGGGAAAACATTCGAGAGAGATTTGGCTATGGGTTCATTTTCGATTTGGCACTGGATGATCGTGCTGGTGATCGTGCTGCTGGTGTTCGGCCGCGGCAAGATTCCCGAGCTGATGGGTGACATGGCCAAGGGCATCAAGAGCTTCAAGAAGGGCATGGCCGACGACGACGTTGCCGACGACAAGCGCACCGTCGAACACCGTGCCGACGAGACCGTTTCGGCCGCGAAGGAAAAGGCCAGCAAGAGCTGAGCCAGAAGTTCTAGTCGGAACAGATTGCCATGTTTGAAGTCGGCTGGACCGAAATGCTGGTGATCGCGATCGTCATGATCGTGGTCGTCGGGCCGAAGGATTTGCCCAACATGCTGCGCACATTCGGCCGCACGACGGCGAAGCTGCGCGCCATGGCCGCCGATTTCCAGAAGCAATTCAACGAGGCTTTGAAGGAAGCCGAGCTCGACGAGGTCAAAAAGTCGGTCGACGAACTCCGGGGTCTCAGTCCAGTCGCCGAGATCAAGAAGCAGCTCAATCCGTTCGAGCAGGCGGCGGTCGATGTGCGCGCCGGCGTCGACGCGGCGATGAAGCCGAAGCCGGCCGCCGATCCGTCGGCCCCTGCCGCGGCGACGCCACCGGCGACCGAGCCGTTGAAGAACGGTGCAACGACCATGCCTGGCGTCAATGGCCCGGAAGCCACGACACCGGGATCGATTTTCCCGGCGATGACCGATGAATCGGTGGTGGCGGCTTCCACGGAACCGAAGGCATCCAAGAAAACCGCCAAGGCGGTATCGGCCGCAAAAGCGCCGTCCAAGGCCTCGGCATCCATGAAGGCGGCGGCAAAAGCTTTACCCGCGGGGGCGGCAAAAACCGCACCCGTGGCCAGGGCCTCGACAAGGGCCACGACAGCGGCAGCGCCTGAAACCGCGGCTGTGACGAAGCCTGCCGTGGCCAAGGCGCCTGCTGCCAAGGCGTCCGCGAAAACCGAACCGAAACCTGCTGTGGCCAAGAAGCCGGCAGCCAAAAAGACGGCTGGAGCCGCCAAGTGAGCGTTTCGGACAAGGAAAAGGACGAGATCGAAAAATCGTCGGCGCCTCTGATGGAGCATCTGATCGAGCTGCGCAGACGCCTGATCTGGTCTCTTGGCGGCTTCTTCGTAGCCTTCCTGGTTTGCTTCTTCTTCGCCAAGCGGCTGTTCAACCTTCTGGTTGTTCCCTTCAAATGGGCGACGAAATGGGCAGGGCTCGACCCGCACAAGGTCGAGCTGATCTATACCGCGCCGCAGGAATTCTTCTTTACGCAGGTCAAGCTCGCCATGTTCGGCGGCATGGTCATCGCCTTTCCGCTGATCGCCACGCAAATCTACAAATTCATTGCGCCCGGCCTCTACAAGAACGAGCGCAATGCCTTCCTGCCGTTCCTGATCGCATCGCCCATCCTGTTCCTGATGGGCGCCTCGCTGGTCTATTTCTTCTTCACGCCGATGGTGATGTGGTTCTTCCTCGCCATGCAGCAGGTCGGCACCGACGACCAGGTACAGATTTCGCTGCTGCCGAAAGTGTCGGAATATCTCAGCCTCATCATGACGCTGATCTTCTCCTTCGGCCTGGTGTTCCAGCTGCCGGTGGTAACCAGCCTGATGACGCGCGTCGGCATGCTGTCGTCCAAGGCGCTGGCCGAAAAACGCAAATGGGCGATCGTCATCGCCTTTATCGTTGCCGCGGTGCTGACACCTCCGGATCCGATGAGCCAGATCGGCCTGGCCATTCCGACCATCCTTCTCTACGAGGTTTCCATCTGGGCCGCGCGGTGGATCGAGCGCGACCAGGAGAAACAGCGGCTTGCGCGCGAGAAGCAGGAAGCCGGCGAGACCGTGGCCGACAAGGCGCCGGACGAGCCGCCAGCGCCGGCAGCCTCGTAGGGCATCGGCGGCGGCGGAAAACGACAACCGCCGCCCTGCCCATCTTGCATCGATCAAGGATGCGGTTTACGCCCCTCAAACCTAGCTTGAGGACGGACAACCATGCTTGACATCAAATGGATTCGCGACAACCCGAAGGCCCTTGTCGAGGCGCTCACCAAGCGCTCGTGGTCGGCGGATGAAGCGCAGTCCACGGTCGACGGGCTGATCGCCAAGGACGAGGCGCGGCGCGAACATGTCACCGAGCTGCAGACCAGGCAGGAGCGCCGCAACGCCGCCTCGAAGGAGATCGGCAACGCCATGCGTTCGGGCGATGCCGCGCTTGCCGAGAAACTCAAGGCCGAAGTCGGCGAGATCAAGACCTTCATCCAGAACGGCGAGGCGCGCGAGCGCGAGCTCGACAAGGCGCTGAACGATGCGCTGGCGGTGCTGCCCAATGTGCCCTTCGACGACGTGCCGGTCGGCAAGGACGAGCACGACAATGTCGTCAAGCATCTTGTCGGCAAGGCGCCGACGCGGCCAAACTGGGTGAAGGAGCATTTCGAAATCGGCGAAGCGCTCGGCATGATGGATTTCGAGCGCGCGGCGAAACTTTCGGGATCGCGCTTCACCGTGCTCAGGAGTGGCCTGGCGCGGATGGAACGCGCGATCGGCCAGTTCATGCTCGACCTGCACACGACCGAGCATGGCTATGAGGAAGTGATCCCGCCGCTGATGGTGAAGGACGACGTTCTGTTCGGCACCAACCAGTTGCCGAAGTTCGAGGACGATCTGTTCTTCACGCCACATGGGGAGGGCAGGCTTGGCCTGATCCCGACCGCCGAGGTGCCGCTCACCAACCTCGTGCGCGAAGAAATCACGGCGCATGATAAGCTGCCGCTGCGCTTCACGGCGCTGACGCCCTGCTTCCGTTCGGAGGCAGGCTCGGCGGGACGCGATACGCGCGGCATGTTGCGCCAGCACCAGTTTTACAAGGTCGAGCTGGTGTCGATCACCGACCAGGAGTCTTCGCTTGCCGAACATGAGCGGATGACGCAATGCGCCGAAGAGGTGCTGAGGCGGCTGGAATTGCCGTTCCGCACCATGGTGCTGTGCACCGGCGACATGGGGTTTGGCGCGCGCAAGACCTACGACATCGAGGTCTGGCTGCCGGGACAGAACGCCTATCGCGAAATCTCTTCCTGCTCGGTCTGCGGCGATTTCCAGGCGCGCCGCATGGATGCCCGTTACAAGGACAAGGATGGCAAGGGCAACCGCTTCGTCCATACGCTGAACGGTTCGGGCACCGCTGTCGGCCGCGCGCTCATAGCTGTCATCGAAAACTACCAGAATGAGGATGGCAGCGTAACCATTCCTGAAGTGCTGCGGCCTTACATGGGCGGTCTGGAAAAGATCGAATCGAAATAATGCGCATTCTTCTGACCAATGACGACGGCATTCATGCCGAGGGCCTGGCGTCGCTCGAACGCGTCGCCCGCACGCTGTCAGACGATGTCTGGGTGGTGGCGCCGGAGCAGGACCAGTCCGGCTATGCGCATTCGCTGTCGATCTCGGAGCCGCTGCGGTTGCGGAAAATCGGCGAAAGGCATTTTGCCGTGCGCGGCACGCCAACCGATTGCGTCATCATGGGCGTCAAGAAGATCCTGCCCGGTGCGCCCGACCTGATCCTGTCCGGTATCAATTCGGGCGCCAACATCGCCGACGACGTGACCTATTCCGGTACCGTCGCCGGCGCCATGGAAGGCGCGCTGCTCGGTATCCGGTCGATAGCGCTCAGCCAGGGCTACAGCACTGTCGGCGAGGACCGCGTCGTCCCTTACGAGACCACTGAGGCGCTGGCGCCGGCACTGCTGAGGAAGCTCGTGGCGACGCCGCTGCCGGACGGCGTCCTGCTCAACGTCAATTTTCCCAACTGCCTTCCCGAGGAAGTGGCCGGCACGGTGGTCACCACGCAGGGCAAGCTGGTGCACAGCCTGTGGGTCGACGAGCGCCGCGACGGGCGCGGCCTGCCTTATTACTGGCTGCGCTTCGGCCGCGAGCCGGTCGAGGGCAAGCAGGGCACCGACCTCTTTGCCCTGCGCAACAGGCTGGTGTCGGTGACGCCGCTGCAGCTTGACCTTACCGCGCATGAGATCCGCGACCAGCTGAGCAAGGCGCTTGCATGAATCAGGGCTTTCCAATCGATGATCGCGAAGGATTTGCCGCCTTCCTGCTGCGCCTGCGCGGCAGGGGAACGGTGCCGAAGGCGCTGATCGCGGCTTTCGAGGCAACGCCGCGGCGCGGCTTCCTGGCAGCGCAATATCACCAGATCGCCTGGTCGGACCGCATGCTGCCGATCGAATGCGGCGAAGCGATCGAAGGGGCGGATCTGCAGGCGGCGGTGATCGCCGCACTCGCCATAGAAACGGGAAACCGCGTGCTCGAGATCGGCACCGGCTCCGGCTACACGTCGGCTGTCATGTCGCGGCTGGCGGCGCGGGTCGTGACCGTGGATCGCTACAAGACGCTGGTCGAGCAGGCCAGGCAGCGTTTCGAGGCACTCGGCATCGGCAATGCCATCGTGCGGCAGGCCGATGGTTCCAACGGATTGCCCAATGAAGGGCCGTTTGACCGCATCGTCGCTTGGGCGGCATTCGACAGCCTGCCGCGCTTCCTGCTCGACCAATTGTCGAGCGGCGGCATCGTCATCGCGCCGATCGGGCCGGAGGAGGGCGAGCAGGTGCTGGCCAAGCTCACCAAGGTCGGCAGCCGTTTCGAGCGCGAGGATATCGGTCTCGTGCGGCTGCAGCCGATCCTGCGCAGCATTGCAGCGGTTATCTAGTTTCCGGCCGGTCGCAGGATCTCTTTCGGGCTCGCCATCGTGCCGCTGATCGTCCCCAAATGTTTTAAGAAAATTTTCGTCGGATTCTAATGGGTTAACCGGCCAGTAACATTAACGCGCTTTAATCCTGTCCAGTTGGTGCAGCGTTTGTGCGGGTTAGTGCGATGCAACTCAGTGTTTTGAAGACAAATAGTCGCAATCTGGCGCGGGGCTGCGCTGTTCTGATGATTGCGGGCGCGGCGGCCGGGTGCAGTTCCCAGGCTTCGCGGTTCAACAGTGTCGACGACGTCTTCACGTCCTCGACCAACAATCAGCGCGCCATCATCAACAAGCAGGATGCGGTGCAGCCTTATCCAGGCGATGTCTCGGCTGCTCCGCTTGATGGCAGCCACACGCAGTCGGTGAGCCGTTCCAGCCTCGATCCGGTTTCGAGCCGGCCGTTGCCGCCGCCAGCCTCCGCGCAGGCGCAGCCGGCTCCAGCGCTCGCGCCTGCCGCCAATCCGGTGCGCGTCGCATCGGCGCCGGCCTTGGTTCGGCCCGCCCCTCATGTCGACAGAACGACGACCGGCACTGTCGCGCCGGCCGCCAAACCTTTCAAGAATGCCCAGCCCGACGAGCCGAGGATGGCGCAGGCAGGCAGGCCGCACGCGACCGAAATCACCGTCAGGGACGGCGAAACCATTTCCGGCCTGGCGGCGCATTACAAGGTGCCGGCCGATGTCATCATGAAAGTGAATGGCCTGAGCCCGACCAAGGGGCTGAAGACCGGCCAGAAGGTCGTCATCCCAGCCTATGCCTATTCGAGCAAGGCCGAGACGAAGGTCGCCGACGCGAAGCCGGCGAAGGACGGCAAGCATGACCTGCCGGCCAGCGCGCCGGACAAGGTGGCGGTGCTGCCGCAGCAGCCTAAGCTGAAGGAGGGCAAGTCCGCCGCCCAGGTCGATGCGTCGGCCGCGGCGAACCAGCCCAAGGAACCCAAGCCGGCGCAGGTGGCCAAGGCAACGGGCGCCGCCGGTACCTATACGGTCCAGTCGGGTGACACGATGTCCTCGATTGCCAGAAAGACCGGCGTCGGCGTGGTCGCGCTGAAGCAGGCCAATGGCATGAAGGATGGCATATTGAAAATCGGCCAGACCTTGAAGGTGCCGGGCGGCGGAACGGCGACGGTCGCCAGCGCCAAGCCGGCCAAGGTCGATCCGGTGACCACCGCAACCACGCAAGCCCCGGCAAAGGCCACGCCTTCGGAAACGCTGGCTTCCTACACGCCGCCGAAGAAGGACGCCAAGGTCATCCAGCAGGCCGAGGACGACGACGCGGTGGCACCCGATGCCACCGGCATCGGCAAGATGCGCTGGCCGGTGCGCGGCCGGGTGATCTCCGGTTTCGGATCCGGCAAGGACGGCGTCGATATCGCCGTGCCCACGGGCACGCCGGTCAAGGCGGCCGAGAACGGCGTCGTCATCTATGCCGGCGACGGGCTCAAGGAATTCGGCAACACGGTGCTGGTGCGCCACGAAAACGGCCTGGTCACCGTCTATGGCCACGCCAGCTCGATCGAGGTCCAGCGCGGCCAGAAGGTCAAGCGCGGCCAGGAGATCGCGCTGTCCGGCATGAGCGGCACCACGGATTCGCCGAAGCTGCACTTCGAAGTGCGCAAGAATTCGGCTCCGGTCGATCCGTCAGGCTATCTCGAATAGAAGAAAAAAGCGATATGCGGGCCGCCTGACCTCCAGTCCAGCCCGCCGGCTCAGCCCGTTCCGCAAGGAGCGGGCTTTTTCAGTTTTCCCGAAGGCCGGCCCTCAAGCGCGGCGATGATCACGCAGCGTGTCGGCGATCATGACCTCAAGGCTGCTGGCCTTGATACCGAGAAGCACCTCGGCGTCGGAAGAATCCACCAGCAAGGGGTTCTCGAAAAGATAGCTCATCTCGATAAGCTCATGCATGCCCAGTGCTTCCATCTCGGCAATGGAATAGGAACGGATTTCTGAGATCTCCTGTCGAAGCATTGCAGCGGTTTTTTGGATGAGCTCCCGGGGTGAGGCGTATTGCGAGGGGACGTGAAACGCCCGTCCCCATTCGCCCGTGTAGCGGGAAGCCGCGACAAGCGTCCTGGCGACGTCGTTGGTGAAGGCCCAGGCATGCGTCGCATCGAGGTTTCCAATGAAAGCGGTAGGCTTCCCTTCGATGATGGATGGCAGAGCGACCAGCGAGAAGTAGCTGATCGCGCCATGGCCGAGATAGTCGCTGGACCGCACTTCGATTGCCGGTACATCGGCACGGGCGGCTCGCTGCCCATGATCGTCCTGGCCGTCCCCTTCTTCGAAGTCGGATTCAGAGACAGGTCGGAACGAAGCGGGCTATCGGCATTTTCCCCATAGCCATACAGGTTTCCCAACACGATGAGTTTCGCGCCGACCGCTTCGGCCGCGCGCACGGTGCCGTCGATGATGGGGAAAAAATCGGTTGGCCACCTGTGATACGTAGCCATGGCGCACATGAAGATGGCATCGGCGCCTTGGCAGACGCGCGCGAGTTCCGACGCATCGGTAGCGTCGGCCTGCATGGCCCGCACGTTCCGCAATGCGTTCGAGCCGACGCTTCGGCTGGTGAGAACGACATCATGTCCTTCCTCGCCAAGAAGGCGAGCGCGTTTCGCGACCGACCGGGCCCGCTCCGACAACAACGTAGAAACTCATGGTGTAACCTCTCGTCCAAGTTTGATGGAGAGGCGTGAGTACAGGTCGACGGCATTGAAAATCGCGCGGGAATTGCCAAATCTCGGACAGGTTCTGCCATGAATCGAGAGAGAGCATGCGGTCGCAATACGCTCCGGCTCAAGCCGTGTCCGACGTAACAATGGCCTCCCGGCATATCGAAGCCGGAGTCCACCGCCTGTCCCGGGCGCCACACGATCGCATCATGGTGCATGCCAGCGCGGCGACACGCTCCTACTGCAATCAGGTTGGGCGATATTTCGTAAGGCGCGCCGGGGATATCGACTTGGTACCAGCCGGCCAGGAGGGCGGCTTCGAGGCCGAAACCCCGTTCGACACGATCGAAATTGCGTTGCAACCAGCGCTGATGGAAAGGGTGGTGGCGGAGCTTGGTGGCAAGGGCCAAGCATTGCGGCTCGACACGCGCCACCTGCTTCGCGACCAGCGCATCGAACATCTCGCCCGGGCGCTCGAGAGCGAACTGAATGCAGATTCGCCGAGCGGCCCCTTGTTTGCCGACAGCATTGGCGCCGCACTGGCGGTGAGGCTGCTCGGCCTTGGTGAACCTGATATCGGTCGAACGAACCGTTTGTCGGATACCCAGCTCAAACGCGTGCTTGAGCACATCGAGGCGGCTCTTCACGAGCCGCTTTCAATTCATCGTCTAAGCCGAGTTGCCGGCGCGAGCAGCTCGCATTTGCGGACATGGTTCAAAGTGGCGACGGGCGTCACCCTACACCGGTATGTGTTACGGCGTCGCGTTGAGCGCGCACGCGTTCTGCTGTGGCGAGGCGACCTCAGCACAAGCGAAGTAGCTGAAATGACAGGCTTCGCGCACCAGTCACACCTAGCGCATTGGATGCGCCGCGAGATCGGTCAAACGCCGCGCGATTTGCGACCGACGCCGCCGCCCAAATGACGTTGCCGGTCGATCGGGATGGCGACGCGATCCAATGGCTCAATCCTTCAATGGCTTGCCGAGCCTGCCGGCCAGATCCTGGGTGAACTGCCAGGCGACGCGGCCCGAGCGGCTGCCGCGTGTGGTTGCCCATTCCAGCGCTTCGGCGCGCAACTGCTCGAGGTCGATGTCGAGGCCATGGTGGCTGGCATAGCCGTTGACCATGTCGAGATATTCGTCCTGCGAGCACTTGTGGAAGCCGAGCCACAGGCCGAAGCGGTCGGATAGCGAGACCTTTTCCTCGACCGCTTCCGACGGGTTGATGGCGGTCGAGCGCTCATTGTCGATCATGTCGCGCGGCAACAGGTGGCGGCGGTTCGAGGTCGCGTAGAAGATCACGTTGGCCGGACGGCCCTCGACGCCGCCCTCAAGCGCCGCCTTCAGCGACTTGTAGGACGTATCGTCATGGTCAAAGGACAGATCGTCGCAAAACAGGATGACGCGGAAGGGGGCCGCCTTCAGCAGGCCCATCAGCTTCGGCAGCGTGTCGATGTCCTCGCGGTGGATTTCTATCAGCTTGAGCGGCAGGCCGGGCTTGGCCTTGGCATTTACCCGCGCGTGTACGGCCTTGACCAGCGACGATTTGCCCATGCCGCGCGCACCCCACAACAGGACGTTGTTGGCGGCGAAACCGGCGGCGAAGCGCTCGGTGTTGTCGACGAGGATGTCGCGGACGCGGTCGACACCGCGGATCAGGCCGATATCGACGCGGTTGACCTTGCGCACCGGCTCCAGATAACCGGGATCGGCCTGCCAGACGAAGCAGTCGGCCACGTTGAGGTCGGTTTGAGGCACCGGCGGCGGCGTGAGGCGGCTGACCGCCTCGATCAGGCGGTCGAGTTTCTGGTTCAGGGCGTCGATGCTGGTGTCGGTCATGTCAGGTCTTTTGCTTCGGTTTTTGGGGCGGCAGGTGGACCCGGTTCGATTTCGGCGGTTGCGAAACCGGCTGCAACCATTTGTTCGAGCGTGATCTTTTCCGAAAACCGGCTCGCGGTCTTCGTGTTCCTGCTCTAACACGGCTAAACAGGCCGGAAAAGCAGCCGATTTGCCTGGCCGCGCAGTTGCATTGACAACTTTACCGACTATATTCCGGCCAAATTTCTAGGGGCCGCCAAATCTCGCTTGATCGTTTGGTGGCTGTTTTTCAAAATTCAGGAGTACCTCGATGTTCGTGACACCGGCATACGCCCAAGGCATCGGCGGCGCCTCTCCCGATATGTTCATCAGCATTTTGCCGTTTGTCCTGATTTTCGTGATCATGTATTTTCTGATCATCCGTCCGCAGCGCACGCAGCTGAAGAAGCGCGGCGAGATGCTGGCGGCGGTTCGTCGCGGCGACACTGTCGTCACCGGCGGCGGCTTTGTCGGCAAGGTGACGAAGGTGATCGACGACAACGAGCTGGAGATCGATCTTGGCGGCGGCACCAAGGTAACGGCGCTGCGCTCGACGATCGCCGATGTGCGCGTCAAGGGCGAACCGGTGGCCAACCAGAACGCCAAGAAATAACCAAATTCAAGGCGGAGCGATCCGCGGACACGCTCTGACGGACGACGCCCTATGCTTTATTTCTCGCGCTTCAAGATGATCCTGATCTGGCTGGCCGTGGCCGCCACAGTGATCCTCGCCGCGCCCAACCTGTTCCCCGCCAGCACGCTGGCTCAGCTGCCCAGTTGGGTGCCGAAGCGGCAGATGACGCTCGGCCTCGACCTGCAGGGCGGTTCGCATATCCTGCTGGAGATGAACCAGAACGATCTGATCAAGGATCGGTTGGAGACGACGCGCGACGAAATCCGTACACTGCTGCGCGATGCCAAGATCGGCTATACCGGTCTTGCCGGCAGCGGCAAGACCCTGCAGGTCCGCATCACCGATCCCGCCCAGCTCGATGCCGCCAAGAAGGCATTGAAGACTTTGACCGATCCTGTCGCCGCTGGCTTGTTCACCGGCGGTTCCATCCAGGAAATGGCGCTCGATGATTCCGAGCCGGGCCTGCTCAAGTTCACCGTCACCGAAGCCGGCATCAAATACCGTACGTCAACCGCATTGGCGCAGTCGATCGAGGTGGTCGAGCGCCGCGTCAACGAACTCGGCACGACCGAGCCTATCGTGCAGCGGCAAGGCGAGGACCGCATCCTCGTCCAGGTGCCTGGCCTGCAGGATCCGCAGCGGCTTAAGGAAATTCTCGGCCAGACCGCGAAGCTGACCTTCCAGATGGTCGACCAGTCGATGCCGGTGCAGGACGCGCTCAAGGCGCGCCCGCCAGCCGGTTCGTCGGTGCTCTATTCCCAGGACGATCCGCCGGTTCCGTACCTGATCGAGAACCGCGTTATCGTGTCGGGTGAAAACCTCGTCGACGCACAGGCGACGTACAATTCGCAGAACAACGAGCCGGTGGTTTCGTTCCGCTTCGATTCCAAGGGTGCCGCCCGCTTCGGCCAGGCCACCGCGCAGAATGTCGGCAAGCTGTTTGCCATCATCCTCGACAACCAGGTGATATCGGCACCGCAGATCCGTGAACCGATCCTTGGCGGCACCGGCCAGATCTCCGGTAATTTCACCGCGCAAAGCGCCAACGACCTCGCCGTCCTGCTGCGCGCCGGCGCGCTGCCCGCGACATTGACGGTGATCGAGGAGCGTACCGTGGGTCCGGGCCTCGGCCAGGATTCGATCCATGCCGGCAAGGTCGCCGGCATCATCGGTTCGATCCTCGTCGTGGCATTCATGTTCGTCGCCTACGGTTTCCTCGGCTTCCTCGCCAATATCGCGCTGGCTGTGCACGTGGCGATGATCGTCGGACTGCTGTCGCTGCTCGGCGCGACCCTGACCTTGCCCGGTATTGCCGGTATCGTGCTGACCATAGGCATGGCGGTCGATTCCAACGTGCTGATCTACGAGCGTATCCGCGAGGAGCGACGCGCCGGTCGCTCGGTGATCCAGGCGATCGACACCGGCTTCTCGAAGGCGCTGGCGACCATCGTCGATTCCAACGTCACCTCGCTGATTGCCACGGTGGTGCTGTTCTATCTCGGTACCGGACCGGTGAAGGGCTTTGCCATCACCTATGCCATCGGCATCCTGACCACGGTCTTCACCGCTTTCACCTTCACCCGCCTGCTGGTGTCGATCTGGCTGCGCCGCGCACGTCCGAAGGAACTGCCGCGCGCACCGGTGACCTTCGTTCCACCCGGCACGAAAATTCCGTTCATGGGTATCCGCCGGTGGACGTTCGCGCTGTCGAGCACATTGTCGATATTGTCCGTCGTGTTGTTCATGAGCGTCGGCATCAATTACGGCATCGACTTCAAGGGCGGTTCCCTGATCGAGGTGCAGTCGAAGAGCGGCGATGCCAATATTGGTGATATCCGCAGCCGATTGACGGAACTGAACATCGGCGAAGTGCAGGTGCAGCAGTTCGGTGCACCCAACGACGTGTTGATCCGCGTCGGCACGCAGGATGCCGGTGAAAATGCCGAGCAGACCGTGATCGACAAGGTGCGCGGCGAGCTGCAGGATCAGTATAATTTCCGCCGCGTCGAAGTGGTGGGTCCGACGGTTTCCGGCGAGTTGGCCAAGCAAGGCACGATCGCCATGATCGTCGCGCTGGCCGGCATCCTGATCTATGTCTGGTTCCGCTTCGAATGGCAGTTCGCGGTCGGCGCCATCGTCGCGACGGTGCATGATGTGGTCATGACGCTCGGTTTTTTCGTCATCACCGGGCTCGAATTCAACCAGTCGTCGCTGGCGGCGATCCTGACCATTATCGGTTATTCGCTGAACGACACGATCGTGGTCTATGACCGCGTCCGCGAGGATCTGCGAAAATACAAGCGAATGCCGTTGCCGCAGCTGTTGAACAACGCCATCAACGAGACGTTGTCGAGAACGACGCTGACGTCCGTGACGACCAGCTTGGCGCTGCTGGCGCTGGTGCTGTTCGGCGGCGAAGTGATCCGCTCCTTCACGCTGGCGATGCTGTTCGGCGTCGTGTTCGGCACGTATTCGTCGATCTTCATCGCGGCGCCGTTGCTGATCCTGTTCAAGCTGCGGCCGCAGGCTTCGGCCGACGAGGAAAAGCCGGTCAGCGGCGGCAAGGCCGTCGCGACCTGACGCGCGGCCCCGAGGGGTGGCAGAGTGATGGGCGGCAAAGGCATCATCATCCGCGAGGCGCATTTCCCCGGCCGAGCGCCGATCGAGGCCTATGGCAACGGCGGCTTCCGCTTTGCCGACATGTCGCATCGCGGCTCTCTCATGTGCCTGCCCACAGGCATCCATGGCTGGGAGCCGGCAAATCCGCTGGCGCTGACGGTGGCGGATTTCGACAGGCTGCTCGCCGAGGCCGACAAGGTCGAGATCCTGCTGGTTGGCATGGGCAGGGATCTCAAGCCGCTGCCGGCGGTGCTGCGGGCGGCGCTGAAGGATGCCGGCATAGCGTCCGACCCGATGTCGACTGGGGCGGCAGTGCGGACCTATAATGTCCTTCTGGCTGAAAATCGCGCCGTGGCGGCCGCGCTCATCGCCGTCGATTGATATGTCGCAGAACGCTGAAATCGTCATGGATGCGGTGCGCGTCGCCGATCATGATCGGTATCTCACCGCGCTCTACGCGCCGGCCGACAAGCGCGACGCGCTGTTTTCGCTGTACGCCTTCAATGCCGAGATCGCGGGCATTCGCGACCGCATCCACGAGCCGCTGCCCGGCGAAATGCGGCTGCAATGGTGGCGCGATGTCATCGCCGCCAGCGGCGAGGCGGGCGCGGGCCATCCCATTGCCGAAGCCTTGAACGCCACCATTGCGGCGTTCAAGCTGCCCAAATTAGCTTTCGAGAACATGCTCGAAGCCCGCATCTTCGACCTCTACGACGATCCGATGCCGTCGCGCACCGATCTGGAAGGCTATTGCGGCGAGACGGCAGCCGCGCTGATCCAGCTTGCGGCAATGGTGCTCGATCCTGTCGAGGCGCCAAGGTTCGCCGAACTGGCGGGCAGGGCGGGCTGCGCGCAGGCAATGACGGGCCTTTTGCTTCTGTTGCCGCTGCACCGCAGGCGCGGGCAGTGTTTTGTGCCGGCTGACATCCTGGCGGCGGCAGGCTCGTCACCGGAAGAATTCGTTGCCGGCGATGGCGGCCCTGGTGCGCAGCGCGCCGTGGCCGCGATGATCTCGCTGGCGCGCGAACATCTTTCCGCCTTCGAGCGGGGTGCTGCCGCGCTGCCGGGGCCGTTGCGTCCGGCATTCCTGCCGCTGGTGCTGTCACGCGCTTATCTCGACAAGATGGAAGGCTCGCGCCAAGCTCCGATCATGGACGTGGCGCGGCTGTCGGCGTTGCGCCGGCACTGGCTGCTGTTGCGCCGTGCGGGCAAGGGCTGGCCAACATTGACGTAAACGTCAATCGTGATGGAAGTCCGCCTGCCGAGAACTGTCGCCGAAGACGACAGGCTGGCCCGGAGGAGATCCCGTTCATGAGCTTGCCCGTGATTGCCTTCACCTTCGGTTTCAACCTGGTCAGGTTCGGATATTCCTTCACTAAGAACGACGGCGAGACGCTGACTTATCATTGTCTCGCGCCAGTTGCGAAATGCGGTCCTTAACTCTGTCGATTGCCTCATTGAGTGGAATGGCGGGTCTCGTATCCTCGATCGACGCCTTCACACGCGCCCTGATCGAGGCCATGCGTTCGGCGTGTTCCTCTTCTTCGCATTGGAAAGCGTGAAGAGCCGCGCGGATAACCTCGCTGGCCGAGCCGAACGAACCGTCCTCGACTCGTTCGCGGATCGTGCGTGCCATCGCGGGTGTGACGGTGACGGATAGTTTCTCGGCTGCTTCCATGGAACGGCTCCGCTCGGTGTAAAGTAGGATAATATCCTACTTTACACCGAGCGTTCCAATCAGAACCGCGAGGTTATTCGGCAGCCTCAGCCGTTTGCGCCGGCACGCCCAGCCATTCACGGCAGTCTTGCAGGGCACGCGAGGTGATGGCGTGGCGCTTGGCAACGGTCTTGTCCTTGCCGCGCAGGCGCTTGCCTTCGATCTTCACCGCTTCCACCGGTGGGAACAGGCCGAAATTGACGTTCATGGGCTGGAAGGAACGCTTTCCCGGTTCATCGTCGGAGACGATGTGGCCGCCGGTGATGTGGTTGAGCAGGGCGCCGAAGGCTGTGGTGAGCGGCGGCAGCGATGGTGTGTGCCCAAGCCGCTCGGCGGCGGCGAAGCGCCCGGCGAGCAGGCCGATGGCGGCGCTTTCGACGTAACCCTCGCAACCGGTGATCTGGCCGGCGAAGCGTAGGCCGGGACGCGACTTCAGCTGCAGCGAGCCGTCGAGCAAGGTCGGCGAATTGATGTAGGTGTTGCGGTGCAGGCCGCCCAGGCGCGCGAAGTCGGCGTTTTCGAGGCCCGGAATGGTGCGGAACACGCGCACCTGTTCGGCATGCTTCAGCTTGGTCTGGAAGCCGACCATGTTGTAGAGCGTGCCCAGCGCATTGTCCTGCCGCAACTGGACGACCGCATAGGCCTTCACCGTCGGATTGTGCGCATTGGTGAGGCCCATCGGCTTCATCGGTCCGTAGCGCAGCGTCTCGACGCCGCGTTCGGCCATGATCTCGATCGGCAGGCAACCGTCGAAATAGGGCGTGCCTTCCCATTGCTTGAACTCGGTCTTCTGGCCGTCGACCAGCGCCTGCACGAAGGCGAGATACTGATCCTTGTCCATCGGACAGTTGATGTAGTCCTTGCCGGTGCCGCCAGGCCCCACCTTGTCGTAGCGCGACTGGAACCAGCAGGTATCCATGTCGATCGTGTCGAAATGGATGATCGGCGCGATGGCATCGAAGAAGGCGAGCGCATCGGCGCCGGTCGCTTCGGCGATCGACTGGGCAAGCGATGGCGCGGTCAGCGGCCCGGTGGCGATGATCGTCTGGTCCCACTCCGCCGGCGGCAGGCCGGGAACTTCCTCGCGCTCGATGGTGATCAGCGGGTGTGCCTCGAGCTTTTTCGTCACCGCGTCGGAAAAACCATCGCGGTCGACGGCAAGCGCGCCGCCTGCCGGCACCTGGTTGGCGTCGCCGGCGCTCATGATCAGCGAGCCGGCCAGCCGCATTTCGGCATGCAGCAGGCCGACGGCGTTGTTTTCGGCGTCGTCGGAGCGGAAGGAATTGGAACAGACGAGTTCGGCCAGGCCGTCGGTCTTGTGGGCATCGGTGCCGCGAACCGGGCGCATTTCATGCAGGATGACGGGAACGCCGGCCTCGGCCGCCTGCCATGCCGCTTCGGAACCGGCGAGGCCGCCGCCGATGATATGGATTGGATTTTTGCTCATGGTCGCCGGAATAATCGCTTGCCGCGGCGATTGCAATTGTCGCGTGGCGGTAACGCGAAACGCCGGGTCGGGAACATCTGCCCCTGAATACAACAACACCCGCCGGGGGAGGAGGTCCGGCGGGTGTCGTTTTGGGGGTCGACCCTCGGGAGGAGGTGAAGGCCGACCGTATTCGCCATCGCCGGGGAGGAGGTCGGCTCAGACGAAATTCTCTTCGCATTTTTAGAGAGGGCGAAACCTCTGGGGCGAATTCGTTTGCCCGGGGAAACAGCGCCCGCCGCAGGAGGAGGTGCGGCGGGCGCCGTTTGGGTGGCCAACCTTCGGGAGGAGGTGATGGTTGGGCCTATTCGTCATCGCCGGGGAGGAGGTCGGCTCGGACGAAATTCTCTTCGCATTTTTAGAGAGGGCGAAACCTCTGGGGCAAAATTCGTTTGCCCCGGGGGAACAACGCCCGCCGCGGGAGGAGGTGCGGCGGGCGCCGTTTTGGTGGTCAACCCTTGGGAGGAGGTAAGGGCTGACCGTATTCGCCTGGGTCGGGGAGGAGGTCGACCCCAGCGAAATTCCTTGGTTAGATCGCCCGGCGGGCGACGATCTTGATTTCGTCGCGGACGATACCGAGATCATGCAGCTGGCGGTTCGAAAGGCGACCCAGCTCGGTAACCGTCTCGCGATAAACGCGCCAGTTACGATAGTTGCGGATCAGGTTCATTGTCGTTCTCTTTTCAGAAACTTGTTCGGACCATTCGCGGTCCGAAGAATTAGACCGCCTTGCGAGCGACGTAAGGAATGTCGCTGCGGCTAATGCCGAGGTCGGTCAGTTCACGGTTGCTCAGGCGGCTCAGCTCGGAGACGGTGTCCCGGTAGCGGCGCCAGTTGCGGTAGTTGCGGATCAGGTTCATGGTAGTTCTCGTTTCGTCTTTCTTGCGGATCATTCCGTTTGTGTACGAACCATAAGTAGGGGGACCCATATCGATTTAAAAGCGCTATGGCTGCATGGCAGCAATGCAAATTGTGCAATGCAACATTAACGCGGCTTCACCGACCCGACGCAAGGAAGTCGGAATCAGAAAGGCCGTAACGTCAACGGTTTGGCCTGATCGGCTGAAAAAAGACCAGCTGGGGGAGGAAGGGGAATGGCGGGCTATTCATCACGACTAAAGTCCGATATCGCGCGGTGGCGGCAGGCAGGCCTGATCGACGCCGCCACAGCCGACTCCCTGACCCGTGACGTCGACGCAAACGCCCGCCGGTCGCTCAGCTTTGGCTCGATCCTCGCGATGATGGCGGCCCTGCTCTTTGGCGCGGCGATCCTGATCTTCGTCGCCGCCAATTGGGAAGCGATCCCAAGACTGGCGCGGGTGGCCGCGCTGTTCGCGGTTATCCTTGGCGGCTATGTCGGCGGCGCGGTGCTGAAGACGTGCGACCATGCGGCGATCGGCGAAGCCCTGTGGATCGTGGCTGCTGCCGCGTTCGGCGGTTCGATCGCCCTGATCGGGCAGATGTACCATTTGTCCGGCGACCAGGCTTCCGCCCTGGTCACCTGGGGCGCCGGAACGGCGTTGGCCGCGGTGGCGCTGCGCTCCAACGCGCTGACCGTGGCAGCGGTCGGTGTCGCCGATGCCTGGCTGTTCCTGAAAGGGTTCGACTATTACAGCCGCAGCGAGTTTCCGCACGCTTTCGTCGTCATGGCGGTGGTGCTGTTTGCCGTTTCGTTCTGGACCCGCAGCCAGTCGGCAAGGCACCTGATCATCCTGTCGCTGCTCTTCTATCTCGTGCTGTTGGCCATGGATCACGCGACCCTGCCAGTGGCGATCCCTCTGGTCATCGTCTCTGTCGTGCTTTTCGCTGCTGCCGTCCTTGCGCCGGAACCGGTCGACAGGATCGTGCAACTTGGCGGCCGTTTACCCCTGCACGCGCTGCTTGGCTTTCTCACCGGCCTGGCCATCATCCAGTTCGAACTGGCTGACGAGAGCACCTACAACAGCGGTTTCGCGACCGCTTCGGTCGTCGCATTGGCTGGTATCGTCGCGGCAATCGTGTTCGCAGGCCGTGAGAGCCGTGGCCTGCGCTGGCTGGCCTATCTCGGCTTCGCCTTCGAACTCGCCATGATTTATGTCGTGACGCTTCAGTCGATGCTAGACACCGCCGGCTTCTTCCTTGCCGCGGCGCTGCTGCTCGGGGTGCTTGCTATCGTCATCATCCGCGTCGAAAAACGCATGAAGGGTCCGGCCATTGGGGGAGCCACGGCATGATGACCGGGAAGAGGCTTGTCATCTCGGCGCTGGTGCTGGCGCTCGCCCAGCTCGGTTTTCTCAGTTGGATCATCGCCAGCCGGGCGGCGATCCTGCGTAACGGCAAGGAAGTGCTGCTGAAGATCGAACCGGTCGATCCGCGCGACTTACTGCGCGGCGACTATATCGTCCTTGGCTATGACATCTCGCGCATACCGGTGAAAATGATCGCCAACATTGCGCCGGACAAACAGTCCAGCGACGACACCTCGATTGTGGTCCGGCTAAAGAAGGGCGCCGACGGCTACTGGACGCCGACCGCCGCCTGGTTCGGCACGGCGCCGACGCCGGTCGCCGCGGACGAAGCCGACATTTCGGGCCATGTCGCCGCAGGTTGGGACCTTCGCGGCGAAGGCATGACGATCGCCCCGGATTACGGCATCGAGCGCTTCTATCTGCCCGAAGGCGAGGGGATGGCGATCCAGAGCGACATGCGGGTGCGCCCGTTCGGGATCAAGCTCGCGCTCGCCGCCGACGGCACGGCGCAGATCAAGGCGCTGATGGATGGCGACAAGACGCTTTTCGAGGAGCCGCTTTATTAGGGTCGTGAGACGCGCGATAACGAGGCCGGTCCTCCTTCGCCAGGCTTCGGAGCACGCTCCTTCGTCTAGCGAGCGTCGGGTGGCCTGCCACCCGACGCTCGAAGCGCGAAGGGTGGTGCGGGTAGAGGGACTCGAACCCCCACGATCTCTCGCCAGAACCTAAATCTGGTGCGTCTACCAGTTCCGCCATACCCGCGTGGCCCGGCAATCCCATGTAGCCATCATTCTGTCAATGTCGGAGACAAGATGTCGGCTCAGGGCCGGAATGTTGGTTATTCGCCTGAACGCGAAGACTGTTGAAAATTGGGCTCGCCTGTGACAAAAGGCGTGTCAAATGTGACGGAACGCGACGATCCGCTTCTACAAAATGTGATAAGAAGTAGGAAAAACAAGAACTTATTCACATTTTGGAACGCAGTTTGGGAGAGTTTGAGCCGTATTTCCGGTCAAATCGCCAGGTTCCGTACCAAAAGCCATTCCCGGCAAGAATTACCGGCAGGCTGTGAACGGCAGGGAGCCGTTTGGCAGCCTCATTGGTGAAAACAAAGGTTTTACGATGCAGGTCACCGAAACACTCAATTCCGGTCTCAAGCGCGAGATCAAGATCACCGTGCCGGCCGGTGATATGGAAGCCAAGCTGATGGCGCGGCTGTCGGACGCCCGCAACAAGGTCCGCATCAACGGCTTCCGTCCGGGCAAGGTGCCGGTGCAGCACCTGCGCAAGGTCTATGGCAAGTCGTTCATGGCCGAAGTGGTCAACGAGATCCTCAACGACTCGACTCGCTCGATCATCACCGGGCGCGGCGAAAAGGCCGCCATGCAGCCCGAGGTCATCATGACCGAGGACGAGAAGGAAGCCGAGAAGATCCTGGCCGGCGGCGCCGACTTCGAGTTCCGCCTCAACTACGAGGTCATTCCGGCGATCGAGATCAAGGATTTCTCCGACATCAAGGTGACGCGCCAGGTGTTCGACGTGCCGGATTCGGAAATCGACGACCAGGTCAAGCGCGTCGCCGAATCGGCGCGCAGCTACGAGCCGAAGACCGGCAAGGCCGCCGAAGGCGACCGCGTCACGATCGACTATGTCGGCAAGATCGACGGCGAGGCTTTCGCTGGCGGCGCCGGCACTGACCAGCCGCTGGTGCTGGGTTCCAAGGAGTTCATTCCGGGCTTCGAGGATCAACTGATCGGCGCCAAGGCCGGTGACGAGAAGCAGGTCACGGTGACCTTCCCGGAAAACTACCAGGCGGCGCATCTGGCCGGCAAGGAAGCGACCTTCGAGGTAACCGTCAAGGACGTATCGAAGCCCGGCGACCTCGAAATCAACGACGAGACCGCCAAGAACCTTGGCCTGGAATCGCTCGAGCGCTTGCGTGACATCGTGCGCGGCCAGATCGAGAACCAGTTCGGCTCGATGACGCGCCAGAAGGTCAAGCGCCAGCTGCTCGACCAGCTCGATGCGGCCTATTCGTTCGAAGCGCCGTCGAAGCTCGTCGAAGCCGAGTTCAACAACATCTGGGCGCAGGTCAACCGCGACCTGGAAGCCGCTGGCCGCACCTTCGCCGACGAAGAGACCACCGAGGAAGAAGCGCGCGCCGAATACATGCGCCTTGCCGAGCGCCGCGTGCGCCTTGGCCTGGTGCTGGCCGAGATCGGCGAGAAGGCGGGCGTCACGGTTTCGGACGAGGAACTGCAGCGCGGGCTGTTCGAGCAGGTTCGTCGCTTCCCGGCCAACCAGCAGCAGGAAGCCTTCGAGTTCTACCGCAGCAATCCCGAGGCGCTCAACGCGCTGAGGGCGCCGATGTTCGAGGAGAAGGTTGTCGACCACCTGCTCGAACAGATCTCGGTCACCGACGTCAAGGTCAGCAAGGAAGAGCTGATGGCCGACGACGAGGAAGACGACACCAAGGGCAAGGCGAAGCCGGCCAAGAAGGCCGCGTCGAAGAAGGCCGAAGCCAAGGCAAGCGATGCCGCTGACGAGGCGGAAGAGCCGAAGAAAAAGGCCGCGCCGAAAAAGAAGGCCGCCAAGGACGCCGAATAGGTCGCTCATTGCAGCGAATTCCGATAGGCCGCCTCTGGGCGGCCTTTTTCGTTGCCAAACTGCAACATCGGATTCCTTCCTGATGGCACCGGTGGCGATACGAAGCCTTGATCATTATCTGGTTGGTTGGAAGACCAGAGGTAATTGGTGATGTCGTTGGGGTGTTCGTGGGAATGAGGCGCGCTGCCGCCACGGTGCTTTTCCTTGCCTGGGCCTGCGGCGCTGCGGGGGCCGGTACGGACAATTGGCGTTTTGACACCGCCAATGACGGCCTTGTCACCGCCTCGGTCTATGCCACCAACAAGCTTATCACCGGAGGCGGCGCGCTGAGCTACAGCCCGGTGCTGACCATCGCTTGCCGGGCTGACGGGGAGCCGGGCTGGACCGAATGGCTGCAATTGAACGACGCGGTCTCCGCCAGCCGGAAAATCACCATGTCGGTTACCATCGACGGCGCCGGCAAATTCGACGAGAGCTGGTCCGTCGGCACGCGCGGCAGGCAGCTGATGCGCGACGGCGCCGATGGCATCAAGCGCCTCGTTCCGGCAAACCGCCTGCTGCTGTCATGGCGCTTCGGATTGTTGTCCGGGCGGGGCCAAGCCGATTTCGACCTCGCCGGCTTCGACGAGGCGGTCAGCCAGATTGCCGGCAGCTGCAAGACCGATCGGCCTTGATTTTAGAAGAGTGGCGATCTTTTGGGCTGTCGCCACTGGAAGATTGATCCGCGAAATGCGCGGTATCAGCATCGTTCTTTCAACGATTGAATGATCTCAAATTCCGGCGAGGATAATCGCCAGCGCCGTGGCGGTGCTGCCTCGCTGAATTCTGGACCTAGATGAGCAGCAGGCCCTTCATGCTGGAATAGCCCTTGCGCCCGATTATGATGTGGTCATGCACGGAAATGCCCAGCCGCTTGGCGGCCTCGATGACCTCTTTCGTCATGGCGATATCGGCACGCGACGGAGTCGGGTCGCCGGAGGGGTGATTGTGGAACTTCCTCTCACCGTAAGCTAACTTGTTGTTATATATTGAAAAAATCCCCATATCCGAGAACGTGAGGAGCGGCTTCTGGGGGCGGTATTGGATGCTCCTCCGTCACTAACCACACTCACTCACCGCCGTTCATGTTGAATCGCTTTGACGCACGGCACGCCACTGTATTCTTTTGATCCCACGTCTCCAGTTCCTCAATTGTGACCTGCTACTGAACTGTCATCCAGCTGCGATTAGAGCCTCGACCGTTTTTGTTACGCCTTGTGGCGCGGGTTGAGCAACCGGCGGAGGCGCGGAGCCTTCCATCAGCACAGCGTCGGAGCCGGTTGCGGTGATGACCTGGGCATAGGCTGCCGGGGTCTGGTAGCCGAGCGAGGAATGTGGCCTCGCGGTGTTGAAGTCCTCCCTCCATTCGGCGATGGCGCTTCGGGCGTGGTCGAGACCGAAGAACAGGCTCTCGTTCAACAGCTCATCGCGCATCCGGCCGTTGAAACTCTCGACATAGCCGTTCTGCATCGGCTTGCCCGGCGCGATGTAGTGCCATTCGATCCTGTAATCCTTCGACCAGGCGAGGATGGCGTTCGAGGTGAACTCGGTGCCGTGATCGGAGACGATCATGCGTGGCTTGCCGCGCTGGGTGATCAGTTCCGTCAGTTCACGGGCAACCCGACGGCCGGAGATCGAGGTGTCCGGGATCGCCGCCAGGCATTCGCGCGTCACGTCGTCGACGACGTTGAGCACGCGAAACCTGCGGCCGCAGGCGAACTGGTCATGCACGAAATCCAGCGACCAGCGCGCGTTCGGCTTTGCCTCGACCAGGATCGGCGCCCGCGTGCCGACCGCTCGCCGCCTTGCCCGGCGCTTGCGCACCGTCAGGCCCTCCTCGCGGTACAGACGATAGATGCGGTTGACCCCAGATGCCTCGCCCTCGCGCCTGAGCAGGATGAACAGCCGCCTGTAGCCAAAGCGTCGGCGCTCATTGGCGAGGTCGCGCAACCTGCCACGCAGCTCCGTCTCGGGCGGACGCCTTGACCGGTAGCGGATCATCTTGCGATCGGCGCCCACAAAGGAACAGGCCCGACGCTCCGACAGACCCATGACGGCCTGCAGATGCGCGACGGCTTCGCGCTTGGCGGCGGGCCCTACCATTTTTTTGACAGAAGCTCACGCAGCGCCGAGGCTTCCAGCATCTGATCGGCGAGCAGCTTCTTCAGCTTGGCGTTCTCGTCTTCCAGCGCCTTCAGCCGCTTGGCGTCGGACACGTCCATCCCGCCATACTTCGCCTTCCAATTATACAGCGTCGCCTCCGAGACCCCGTGCTTGCGGGCCAGATCGCCCGCCTTTACACCCGCCTCATGCTCGCGCAGAACCGCAATGATCTGCTCTTCTGTGAACCGCTTTCTCTTCATCAGTCCGTCCTTCGATCAAGGGCCGGACTCTAATCTCAGATGGAGGAAATTCTTAGGGGCAGGTCAAAGGGGCCGTTCGTTGAGGCACGCGTCGAGTAGTCATTGAGGCTTTCCACGAAGCCATGCGGAGGCCATCAGTCAGCATGTCGGAGACGAAGTCGAGGCTCAGGCGCTGGTTGGCGCTCCGCGGGATTGCTATCGGCGCCCTGGTGCCCAATGCCCGCTTGCGGCCGCCTCGCTTGCGCACCATCATCCGCTCCTCGCGTCAATCACCGCTAGGTTCGCTGGCCCTTTTGCTCATCATGCCGTTCTGAGCGAACGCCTGCTTTCCCTTCGCGGCCCATAGGTCCCGCGCATGCTCTCCTTGATGGCTGTGCAGCTTGGCTGCGATCCAGAGGAGCGCGCCGTAGATGATGGCGCGATCGTCATTGGTCAGGTCGACAATGCCGGCCTTGACGACGAGACCGCCGAGTTCGATCAGATGCCGGGTGCGCTTGCGGCGCTCGACTTGCCAGGTGCGCATGTCATTGCGAGCCAGAGCCGCTTGCCGGCGATTGTGTGCCGCCCGGTTGCGCTGGAGCGCTGCGAGGGTTTCGTTTAGATGCCGGATCAATTCGCCGGGGCCGGCTCTCGAAAAACATCGCCCCACGCTTGGCCCATGCCTCGAGCTTTGCGGCGTCTTTCGTCTCGGCGATTGCAACCAGCGCGCCAGCCAGTTCGTCGGGGCTGAGTTGATCGGCGCCGGTGGCGATCACCAGTTCGCCCAGCTGCTGCACCTTTCGCACTTTGAGCTCCCGCGCCTTGTCTTCCAGTGCCTTCAGTTCGGTGTCGAAGTCCCGTGGTTTGCGCATGGCTGTCTCCATCAATTGTCGATGCGACGATGATAGGGGAGCGTCCGCCGGAAGGCTTCAGGGTTGCTGAGACAGCCCGGGACGGGCTGGTCCATCCCGAGATTTTTTCGAGGGAGGGCGCGCTTATACGTCGTGCCGACGTGCGCTTTGACGTGCAAATGATCTGGTCGCGATGGCGATCTATCATCTTCACGTCAAGGTCATTGGCCGCAAGGCCGGCTCGAGTGCCGTGGCATCTGCTGCCTACCGCTCGGCCTCGCGGCTGCGTGATGAGCGGATCGAACGTACGCATGATTTCTCGGCCAAGCGCGGCGTCGTCCATTCCGAGGTGATGCTGCCGGAGGATGCACCCGAAGCCTGGAGCGACCGCGAACGGCTGTGGAACGATGTCGAGGCGTTCGAGGTAAGGAAGGATGCGCAGCTTGCCCGCGAGGTGGAGTTTGCTCTTCCACGTGAATTGAGCCAGGCGCAAGGCATCGAACTGGCGCGCGACTTCGTTCAGGCCGAGTTCGTCAACCAAGGCATGGTCGCCGATCTCAATGTGCATTGGGACAGGGCAGAGGATGGCAGTCCCAAACCGCATGCCCATGTCATGCTCACCATGCGGTCGGTCGATGAGAAGGGTTTCGGGGCGAAGGTGCGCGACTGGAACGCTACCCAGATGGTCGAGCGCTGGCGCGAGCGATGGTCCGAGCTTGCCAATGAGCGGCTTGCCGAACTCGATTTCGACGCCCGCATCGACCATCGCAGTCTGGAAGCGCAGGGCATTGCCTTGGAGCCGCAGACCCAGATTGGTGCGCCGGCCCAACGCATTGAAGGCGGCGGCCTCGACACTGCCGGCATCGAAGCAGATCGCGCCGAACTGCACCGCGAGATCGCGCGCAACAATGGGGTGCGCATCATTGCCGATCCATCCGTGGCGCTCGATGCCATCACGCACCAGCAATCGACTTTTACCCGCCGCGACATCGCGAAGTTCGCGCATCGGCACAGCGACGGAATGGAGCAGTTCAACCAGGTAATGGGCGCCATCAGCAACGCACCCGATCTTGTCGAACTCGGTAAGGACGGACGCGGCGAAGATCGCTTCAGCACCAGGCAGATGATCGAGACCGAACAGCGCCTGCATAGCGCGGCGGAACGCATGGTTGGTCAGGACCGCCATGCGGTCAGTGACGCACATCGCGAGACAGCTTTGGCGCGGGCAGCGCAACGCGGCCTTCTCCTGTCGGCCGAGCAGACCGACGCGCTGGATCACATCACCGACGGCCGCGGTCTCGGTGTCGTCGTCGGCTTTGCCGGTACGGGCAAGAGCGCCATGCTGGGTGTCGCGCGCCAGGCATGGGCAGCGGCGGGCTATGAGGTTCGAGGCGCGGCACTCTCCGGCATTGCGGCCGAGAATCTGGAAAGCGGATCAGGCATCTCGTCGCGCACCATTGCCAGTATGGAACACAGTTGGGGACAGGGTCGTGATCTGCTTACCGCGCGCGATGTCCTGGTGATCGATGAAGCCGGCATGGTCGGCACGCGCCAGTTGCAGCGCGTGCTCTCCCATGCGGCGGATGTTGGCGCAAAGGTCGTCCTTGTTGGTGATCCCCAACAGTTGCAAGCGATTGAAGCCGGCGCCGCTTTCCGTTCGATCCACGAGCGTCATGGCGGCGTCGAGATCGGCCAGGTACGTAGGCAGCAAGAGGACTGGCAGCGTGCCGCCACGCGCGATCTGGCAACTGGCAGGATAGGCGCCGCGATCGGCGCCTATGACACGCAAGGAATGGTGCACCAGGCCGCGACGCGCGACGAGGCGCGGGGCGATCTGGTCGAGCGCTGGGACCGCGACAGGCAGGCAGAGCCTGAGGCGAGCCGGATCATCCTCACCCACACAAACGACGAGGTGCGCGCACTCAACCAGGCAGCGCGCGAGCGCATGCGCGCTGCCGGCGATCTCGGCGAAGATATTCAGGTCCTTGTTGAACGCGGCGCAAGAAGCTTCGCCAGCGGCGACCGCGTCATGTTCCTGCGCAACGAGCGCGGGCTCGGCGTCAAAAACGGCACGCTCGGCACCGTAGAGGAAGTAAGCACACAGAGCATGATCGTTAGCATCGACGACGGCAGGTCGGTGCGCTTTGACCTGAAAGACTATGCACACATCGACCACGGCTATGCCGCGACCATCCACAAGGCCCAAGGCATGACCGTCGACCGTACGCATGTATTGGCTACGCCAGGCATGGATGCGCATGGCAGCTATGTGGCTCTCTCGCGGCATCGAGACGGCACGGACCTCTATTACGCCAGTGACGACTTCGCGACCCGGGAACGGCTCGCCAGTGCCTTGTCACGCGACCGCGCCAAGGACATGGCGTCGGACTACGAGCAGGTCGACCCAGCGCAGAGCTATGCAGAACGGCGCGGCATCACCTTCCGCGAGCGTGTGGTCGACCTCGTGCGCCGGATCGTTCCGGAGAAGCTGCGCGACAGGGTCGGCGAGCTGCTGGACGGATTGCGCTCGGCCGCGGACGCCGAGCCCGGCCAGGACCGTGGCCGCAGGCCGGGAAGGGAAAATGTTGGGGCGCAGAGCGCAGATGTCGGCGCTGCGCCTCAGAGAGACGCTCCCGCCAGGGGAATGCAGCGCGATACGGATGCGCCGATGAACGCAGAAGCGGCGTTGCGCCGCGCCCGCACCCAGGCGCTTGTGCGTCACGCGCGCGCCATCGATGCGATCCTCAGCACCGGAAATGCGGACGGGCAGGGCAGTCCCGCGCAGATGCGCGAATTGAGGGATGCCCGCAGAGCTTTCGAGAAGGTTCGGCCGCATGGCTGGCGCGATGCCGAAGCGGCTTACGCTAAAAGCCCCGAGCTTGTCCGTGAGGCGGGCGCAGGCCGGGTCAACCGTGTCGTCCTTGCTCTCCAGCTTGAAACGGAAATTCGCACCGGATTGGACATCGATCCGGGCCGCCGTGCCGATCGGTTCGTGGAAGGCTGGCAGAAGCTCGATCGCATGAGCTTAACGCAATACCAGGCCGGCGACATGTCGGGCTATAAGTCAACGCGCATGGCCATGTCCGACATGGCCAAAAGCCTCGAACGCGATCCCCAGCTTGAATCCCTCCTTGCCAACCGCAAGCGCGAGCTTGGCATCAACATCGATTCCGGCCGGCGCCTTGCCGCGGAACTCGCATTTAGCCATGGCATCGGCAGGGGGCGAGGTATTGGACTATGACCCCTCCGATTTGCGGCCGTTTCCACGCTACAGGCGGGTGAAGCGAAAAATCGGATTGCGCCCAGCATTGGTGCGCCCTGTTGTCCCAGCGGATACCGACAACAACCAGTGAGGAAAGGCGCGCTGTGTCCGAGCCAGATCGTATCATACGCCTTAAAACCGTCCTTGACCGGACCGGCATGTCCCGCTCGACCCTCTATCGCAAGATTGCCGAAGGCACTTTCCCATCTCAGATCAAGATCAGCATAAACGGGGCGGGCTGGCGGGAATCCGATGTCAATCGATGGATCGCCGATCCTGTTGCATGGCGAAAAGAGCGTCAGTTCTGATTGCGAGACAGACGAACGCCAGGGCCGCCGCCATTCTCTGGAATGAATTCAATGCCGGCGCTTTCAAACGTGCTTCTTATTAGATCCACAGTCGATTGCTTCAACGCCTCGCCCCTTTCGAAGCGAACAATCGTCTGGGTTGATATTTTGGCTTCCTTTGAGAGGTCTAAAACACCCCATCCTAATGCAGCCCGAGCCATGCGGCACTGCACCGGATTCATAAAATCACCATTTTATGGTGATTTTGGTTGCTTAGATAATGCACTGTGTGTAGTCTCGGTTTCACTTGGCGGCCGGATGGGTGATGCAACACCAATCCGGCCTGGCCACGCCAAAGCTGTTGAGGAGCTCGGATCATGGCTGATTCCGACAATAGCACGTCTTTGCCTCCCGTCACGCACGGGCGAGGGCAACGGCAGACGGCACACGGGGTAGATCGTTTCGACGAGGCAGACCCGGCTCTTGCACTGCTCCAAGGCTGGTTGCGAGCACAGCATGTCTCGCATGTCCTTTGCCGACTTCAACAGCGTCTAGAGAGACGCGTTCTTGACGCTACGGCCCCGAACGCGATGGATAAGAAGATCGGCTATTCAATCGCCTGCCAAGCGGAAGTCGAGGCCACAACTGCTGCCTTGAAGCTTCAAGACAAAATTCCCCACGTACAGGCGCGGTCCCTCCTTGGCGTTGTCGCCAAGCTCGAAATCATTGCGGGTGCAGATCGCGATATCGATGATCCAACAGACTTTCCCTGGTCCCATATTGCTTCGGTCCTTAATGACTTGAAGAAAATCGCTGGGAGCCTGCCGCTCGAACGGCCTCAGCGATCCGTCGTTCACGTGGACTGTAGGCGTTATCAGGCGATAGCGGCCGATCTGCTCGCTTTGGAAATGCAGGCCACCAATCTTGGTTTGGGGCCGGGGCCTTCGTTGGGACTCAACGGCGGATCAGAATATAGGCGTTAAACGCGGCGTCCGTTCTTTTCGCGCCGGCCCGCGATTCGCGGAGTACCCCGGAACGAAAAACGAATGCTGGATGCTCGCTCACGGCAGTCCATTATCGTAGCGCGTGTCACTCTGAAAATAGACCCCGAGCGTGAGCCGGAAAGGCGCGTCGGGTGTGGACTTCGCATTTGGCGCGGGCGCAATGGCTGGCGACGAGCGGCTTTTGGGAACCTCAGAGCGATTTGTTGCAATAGCCGACAAGAAAGCCGAATCGCTGAATCAGTGAAACCCGTCTAGCTCTCTTACGCGCTTACCCAATAGGCCCGTCCTCGATCGAGAAAAGAGAGTCTTCGTCGTCTTTCAAAGGGACTTCCGTCCGGTACGAAAGGGACTCATTGGGAGCTTGGTAGACGGTTCGGGCCACCAACTTCGGAAGGCTGTCGTAGACTGTTTGCGCCGGCGCCAACTCGCCAAAGAAACCGATCAGGCGGCGGTTGTGGTTCCACGCAAGCGCCCAAGCCCAAGTCTCGGCAGACGGGTGTCGGCGTGTGATGAGCTTGAAAAAGCCGTCAGCTGAAACAGCCAGGAGCCGGCAACCCCAATTCTCGATGGCCCACATGAAACCAACCATCAGCGGATTACCCCAATCGCCACGGTGAACGGTCATGACCGGGTGATAGCTGTGAAGCCAATAGCCGCCGCGACGGGTCTCACTGTTGTAGGTCTGCATATAGAAGAAGGCCATCAATTGCAGTCGAGCCAGTTCGAACGCTCGATCATCGTCGATCTGCGGAGGCCTTGAATATTGAACCGATAGGTTGATGCCTGGTCCGAGGCTCCGATGGATTTTGATCTCTTCGCCGCTGTCTTTAACCGGCTTCCGGGTCCGGCGGCTGCGCGAGTCTCTCGCCTTTCGCAGGGCATCCTCGATTGCCGGGATATCGTCATGTCCGTAGCGACCCCAAGAGTCGGGCTGGAGCGTAATCGCGGAAATATCATCCTCGAGATCAGCCTTGCGCGAATTGCAGCGACGGCAGGCATTCAAAATCAGATTCCATTGCCCGTGCAGCTTCCCTTTAGGAACGAAGCGGCGGCCGATGACATGTTCCCGCGAAATGTTGCTGGGCGAAAGCGTAGTGCCGCAATAGACGCACGTCCGATTGTCGAGCGCCTTGGGGCGCTCAGGCGGCAGTTCCATCAGCTCTGACTGAGGGGCTAGCGATTCCATAGCTCCATGATAGCGCCGAAGGCCATTCACCAGCAAATCTTGCGCCAGCAAGTGTCAGCTGGCTTCCGGCGGTCGATCGACCTCTGGAGGTTCCGGCAGAAGCAGGACTTGCCACGAAATAGGTGCGCTCTCATTCAACTTCAAAGTTGCAAGCGCAGATTGAAGCGTGCTGGCTTTCGGCTGATTGTTGATTGCCTCGAAGAGGGTTTCCCCGGCTTCGGCCAGCTTGCCGTCCCTGCGATAGGCTTCAGCGAGTGTCAGCGCAAATGCCGTCTCATACAGTTCCGGCAGTTTCAGGCCCGGCTTTTCGTATTTCTGCTTGTAGTACCGACTATATAGCGAGGCGACCTCTTCGGTCGGCCATTCAACATCGCGTTTCAGCGCGAACCGAACCCCGATGCCTTCGAGTGAAGGGGACACAAGGACGCTATGGTAGCGATCCATAAATTTTTGGGCATCCGGAAGCCGGTCTGCCGGTTTGACGAAGCTATTGAATAGAAAATATAGCGCCACCATCGGCAGCCGATGTGCCTTGGCTTGCGGTATGAGCGCTTCGTATTTGCGAAGCAGGTCACGCATATCGATCAGCTGTGCGTCGGGAGCTTTTTTCTGTAGAGCGCTGACTAGGCTCAGAAAGCCCCCCAGCTTCTGGCGAGCGGCGGCCGGCCTAAACCCCTCATGCTTCCAAACCCAGTACTGAGGTGCAAATTCAACGTGGACGATATTGGGAAAGTCGTCCTGATACGGATACCTTTCTTTTTCGACTTTCTGTCCGCTGCGCACAAATACCCAAATCAAATGGCGAGCGAGGCGGGCCAGCCCATGAAGCGTCAAGACCGGTTTGCCGCCGACGTTGACGAGATCGCCTCTGTGCCAGACATGGCTGACCAGTTTCGGAACAGGCGCCAGGTTGTGAACATACTTTGAGCGGATTGAATAAGCTCGGGCAAGCGCACCGACCAGGTCGGCCTTGCCGGCCGGGTACTCTTGGCCTTGCGCTTCCTCTCTGAAAAAGGTCGGTGCCAAATTCTCGAGAGCGAACGATCGAAACCGGCGCGCAAGGCCGACATGCTCGATCTCCAGTAAAGCATCGCGCACGCGATTTCCGATCTCTTCAGGGGCACCTTTTAGTGCCTTGTCCATGGTCGACCGTTTGGGCGAGTCATAGTCTTCCCACCTCGCGCTCGCACCTTTGTATTTTTGAGCCAGTGACTCAATGGATGCGACGAGCAACGTGTAAGCCACGTCAATATCGTCGCCGATGCGGTGCAGGCCGGTCACATAGGTGCGGATCGCTCCAATGGCCGAAAGGTAGTGGGTTCGCTTTAGCGCTATCAGATCCCGGACGAAATCCTTGAGTTTGTCCAATTCCTCGTCAGTGACGTGCACCTCTCCGTCGAAGACGCGTCCAACATATGTCCGAGGCGATGCAATAGTGCTTGGGGACAACGGCTGATCGCCAACCAGTCGCCGCAGGAGATCCGGGTCTGGTGTGCAGACCACATTGAGGGCGAACGATGCAATCGAAGCGAAGTCCTTCAAAAATGGATCGACACCGATTGAAAGAAGGACCGCCGTGTCTTCTGTGCCCTCATATTCTTCGACAATCTCGTAGGAGAGAGTCCGCAAGCCACGAAAAGCTGTGGACGGCTGAAGTGCGCCTGCGGCGGTCTCGATACGGTCGCAGCGCCAAGGTAGCCGCATGTTGCTATAGAGCGTGCCGCGCATGATGTTTCGGCGGCGCGCCTCATCTGTGTAAAACTTGCCGCTGACGATTTGCAGCACACCTGGCCTCCGGGCGTCTGTGCTAATGGCGTCTTGCGGAATGGCCCGCAGTAAACAAGCCTTCGAGTTGCGCGAAGACCGCAAACCAAAATCGAAAATCACGGTCGCGACTATCGAAGTGTGCGGTCAGCGCGCAGTGGCCCGCAGCAGTGGCAGCTTCAGGTCCGTAGATAGCGACAGCGGCTCTCGCCGCTTCTTCCGGATCGGCGAAGTCGCACAACGTCAGAACTTCACGCTCTGGTGAGCCGGTTCCAATGACGCTGCGTTGGTTTCCGGGCATCCGAAGATTTCCCGTTCCACCTACAGCCTACGCTTTCGCCTTGCGTTTCAAGGAGGGCTTCTTGACCGGAGCGGCTTTCCTTCCCAATCCCAGCGACTTTGCCAAGGCTGATCGGGCAGCCGAATAGTTCGGAGCTACCATGGGATAATCCTTCGCCAACCCCCATTTTTCCCGGTATTCATTAGGTGTCATTCCATGTCTGGTTGCGAGATGGCGCTTGAGCGACTTGTATTTGTGGCCGTCTTCAAGGCTGATAATATAGTCTGGGAACACGGACCTTTTGGGATTGACTGCCGGCTTTGGCGCCGGTGCTTCTTCCGGAGCTTTCTGACCAATATTAGACAATGCGGAATTAACGCTAGCGATCAAATCCGGCAGTCCTGACACGGGCACTGCGTTCTTTTGGACGTAAGCAGAAACGATATCTGCGGTAAGTTCGATCAGATTACTGCCGGCTTCTTCGGACATGTCGGGCTCCAGATTCACAATCGATACGCTCATAACCTTCAATTCCGCGATCTGCAACGTGGTGGCGGCCCAGATCTATGCCCGGTCAAATAGAGCTAGGCGGCAGCGGATAAAAGCGCGTCGCAATAGCGTGGGCTCTGACTTCCACCATGACGTCATGCACAAACTTCCGTTTTGCAACACGCCGGACACAGGGCAAGCCGGACTCGTCATAGGTCTCCAGCTTGACCAGAAAGTCTTCCCCGAAGTCAATGTAGACAGGGCAGGCGGCATCAAGCCAAGTTCGTCGTGGTCGCACCCAGTCGAACTGGTGATGGCCGCAGTAGCTGCGGTGCACTTCATCCTCAATCTCTCGGACGGAATGAATCCAACCCGATTTAACTTCGGCCTTCGTCGCGCCTGGGCGGTCTACCAGATATTCGCTCCATCGGAAGAACAGGCCCGCATTCGCTCCGTTCATGTGGCGCTGGGCTTTGGACCATACGACGTCCCGGGCGACGTCTGAGGCGGGGTCCGGAAGCAGATGATAGATGTCGAAGTTCTGCCGAAAACCCGCTCCGTCAATAACCCAAACAAGGTTGCCGTAGAAGCTTTCGCGAGAAATGCGTTCAGCGTCGGTCATGGCTGAGTGCTGAACCTCAACAACAATGCCGGTGGGCGTTTTGACATCAGCGCGATGGATTTCGCCGTTTGCGGCAACGTGCGAGATTTCACGGCATGCCTCCGGAAACAGGTTCTTCCAGTCTCGGTGCCATTGAGTTTCGTTCTCCCACCAAGGGTCGCAGTTGCGTCGACCGAAATGGGCCCAATGGTGGAGCACGCGAGGGCCGCATTTTGCGACCATCCCGGAGCCGCAGGAGGGGCAGTTGCCCTTCCCGCCGGGAAAGGCCTCTCGACGAACATTGTCAACCAATGCGTATTGCATGCCTGTGCCTATGTTTTGAGGAGTTTCGAGGGCTTGGGGAGTCGGGAAATCGGCAGGCTCGAACGTAGACCCCGCATGTTCAACTTAACCAGTTACTTTTGTAACAAAATATCTTGTCGCACCATCCCAAATAAGTCATGGGTGTTCGTGGGTTCGCTAAATGTAGTGCTTGGGGTAACTATGCGCATTAAAAAGGTCGCAATCAAGAATTTCAGGTTGCTGTCTGACGTGAGTCTCGTTCTGGAGGCGTCCGAGACGCTCATCGTCGGGCGCAACAATAGTGGCAAAACGTCCCTATCAGAGGTCATGCGTCGGCTGCTCGACGATGGTCCTGTGACCTTTCAACTTGAAGATTTCTCCAGCGCGAGCTACCGCGGATTCTGTGCTGCCGTCCATGCCCATCTCGCAGCCCAACAGGAGGATGAGGTCCGCGCCCTTCTGCCGGCTATCGAATTGCGCCTGTATTGCACATATGATCCCGATGCCCCCGAGCTAGGTCCGCTCGCCCCGTTCGTGGTGGATCTTGATCCAGGCGTGAGCGAGGCCTTGATCGTACTTCGCTATGAGCTGAAGGACGGGGGGCTGGGCGCTCTTTTTGACGGGCTTCCCGATGGTTCATTGGATGACGCATACCGCAAGGCGTTCCTTGTTGCCCTACGGGAGAGGATACCCGCGAACTTTGGCCTCAGGATACGCGCGGAAGATCCGAACGACCCGACGAATTACCGGCAGTTGCAGCCGGCGGCATTGCGCAGCTTGGTGCGGACCGGTTTCATCAACGCGCAGCGTGGTTTGGATGATGTGACGTCGCGAGAGACCGACGTTCTCGCCAAGATCCTTGAAGGTCTCTTCGTCACCGCCTCTTCGCCAACCGCAGATGCGGCGGACAAGGTCATCGCCGAGGCCCTTGCCACTGTTGTCCAAGGACTTCAGACGCAGATCGATGGTAATTTCGGAAATCAGTTGCAGAACCTGATGCCGACCTTGACCAGCTTTGGCTATCCGGGATTGGGCGGCCAGGAGCTGCAGACCGAGACAACCCTCGATATCCGCAAGCTTCTTTCGAATTTTACCAGGGTTCGATATGCCGGCTACGGCGGCGTGACGCTCCCCGAGTCCTACAACGGGTTGGGTGTGCGCAACCTGATATTCATTTTGCTCCGGATCGTCGAGTTTCACAAAGCGTTCAAGGCCGAGCCCAAAACGCCAGGCGTCCATCTCGTGTTCATCGAAGAGCCAGAGGCGCATCTGCATCCCCAGATGCAGGAAGTCTTCATCAAGCAGTTGGGCAAGATCGCCAAGCAACTGGCTGGCGAGGGCGTGGGCGCTGTCCCTTGGCCTGTGCAGTTTGTAGTCTCAACTCACTCATCGCACATCGCCAACGCGGCTGGTTTCGAGAGTATCCGATACTTCCTCGGCGCCGATGTGGAGGGCGCTGACGCCGGTATTCGGCAGACCAAGATCAAAGACCTCCGCGAAGGACCGGGTAGCACCCCGGCCCCCGCCAAGCAGTTTCTGCACCAGTATCTGACATTGACGCGCTGCGACCTGTTTTTCGCCGACAAGGCCATCCTTGTCGAAGGTCTCAGCGAACGCGTCATGCTCCCGGTTATCATCGGAAAGGCCGAGGCTGCAGATCCCGCGATTAGGCTCTCAAGCCAATACCTGACCATCATGGAGGTTGGCGGGGCCTACGCACATCTCTTCTTCGGTCTGCTCGATTTCCTCGAGCTTCATTACCTCATCATCACAGATTTGGATTCTGTCGAGGCACCCGGGGGCGCCGCATGCCCGGTTCACCTCGGTACAGCGTCCAGTAACGCTTGCCTGAAAACGTGGTTCAACGACAATCCTCATAGCCTGGCCGGGGTGATGGCCAAATCCGACGATGACAAGACTGATGGACGCGGGCGCATCGCCTATCAGGTTCCGGAGGTAAACGGGGGACCCTGCGGGCGAACATTCGAAGACGCCTTCATTCTGGCCAATCAAGCCCTTTTCGGCCTCGCGGCGGGCACCCCCCAAGAGCAGGAAGTGGCGGCACGCGATATGGCCGCAGGGCAAAAGAAATCGGAATTCGCGTTGAAATATGCAATTGAAAATACGGGTTGGGTGGCTCCAAAGTATCTTGCCGACGGCATCCGCTGGCTGGCCATCGACTATGTGCCTCCCATTGATCCGGCACTTGCGATTGTAGCAGCTGTCGCCGCCGCCGCACCGGCGCCTGCACCCGCAGCCGAACCCGAGGCGGTGCCAGCACCTGCTCCGGAAGGAGGGGGCCTTGAATAATCACGAGTCCCCTGCCGAAGAGGCGAGCCGCATCGCCCTTGAGGAGGTCTTCGCGTGCATTCAGGCCGGTCGGAGCTTCCGTCTTGAGGCGGGCGCTGGCGCCGGAAAGACGTACTCATTGGTCGAGGCGCTCAAGTATCTGATTAAGCGCCACGAGAGAGATTTCATGCGGCGGGGGCAGCAGATCGCCTGCATCACCTTCACCAACGTGGCAAAGGATGAGATCGAAACTCGAACGGACAAGCACCCGATAGTCTATTGCAACACCAATCACTCCTTCTGCTGGCTGCTCACTGGCGGCTTCCAGAAGCAACTCAAGGCCCTGGTGCAGCAGATGCCTGCGTGGCAGGATAAGCTCCTGGAGGCTGGCGGCATAGGCGATCGGGGGGTCGAATACAGCCTGGGACACCGCGCCGTGCGCGAACATGTGCTTTCGCTACACCATGACGACGTTATACCGCTCACGATCTCGCTGATGGAGAATCCGAAGTTTCGTAAAATCATGGCGGACCGGTTCCCCATCATCCTGATTGACGAATATCAGGACACCGACAAAGACTGGGTTGATGCACTCAGGCTGCGATTCTTTGGACAGCCCAATTCACCGCTCTTTGGCTTCTTCGGGGACCACTGGCAGAAGATCTACGGCAATGGATGCGGCGAGCTCAATGACGACGCCGTAACCCCGATCGGCAAGAAGGCGAATTTTCGCTCGGTGAACGCGATTGTCGAATGCCTCAACCGGATGCGACCGGCCTTGCCGCAGTTTGTCAAAGACCCTGAAGCGCCAGGTCGAGTTCGAATCTTCCACACCAATGGCTGGGTTGGGCAGCGGCAAGGAGGGCAACATTGGGGCGGCGACCTGCCGTCTGAAGTCGCTCACCAAGCTCTCGAAGCTACAAAAGCCCAGATGGTAGCGGACGGCTGGGACCTCGCTCCCAAGCAGACGAAGATTTTGATGCTGACCCATCGGGTCCTTGCCAGCGAGCAAGGTTACTCGAACCTCGCAGATGCGTTCCGCTACAACGATTCCTATCTCAAAAAGGAAGACCGCCTAATCGCGTTCCTGATAGACGTCTTGGAGCCGGCTGCCGACGCCTACTCGGCAAAGCGTTATGGCGCCATGTTTGAGGCAATGGGCGGAACTGTGCCACTCCTCAAGCGTCAGGCAGACAAGGCTGCATGGGCAGCTTCTTTTGATAGACTCCTGGAGCTTAGGGAAGGCGGGTTGATTGGCGACGTCGTCGACCATCTCATGGCAGAACAACGCCCGCGATTGCCGGACAGGGTCGAAGACTTGCAAAACGCGCTAGCAGCATTCTATCCGGTGGCGGGCATTGAAAAACCCCGATCGCTTGCAGAGTTGGAAAAGCTTCGGGTGGTTTCGTATTCGGAGGTCAAGGCGCTGCGAAAATACCTCGAAGGCTATTCGCCGTTCGAAACCAAACATGGCGTCAAAGGTGCCGAGTTCGAGAACGTTCTGGTCGTTCTCGGCCGAGGCTGGAACCAATACAACTTCGGGGAGATGCTGGAATTGGCCGGGGATGCCAATGTTCCTGCGAACAAGCAGGCGGCCTTTGAGCGGAACCGCAATCTGTTCTACGTGGCATGCTCCAGGCCGAAACGCCGCCTAACCTTGCTGTTCACTCAAGAACTATCGGCTGCAGCGCTAGCCAAGCTTCAACAGTGGTTCGGCGCCGGTTCGATTGAGGCACTGGCGCTCTGACGGAACCTAGCGCCACTGGCAACGCTCGCTGCCCGAAAATGCCAGGGTTGAACGTTCAATTCTGCTACCGCCCACCCATGTTTTCAATGAGTTAGACGTATTCAGACCACTCGTCATCCTGCCATGTAACTTTCATGCAACGCCTGCTTGATACCAATCTCAAGCTGCCACGAAGCAACGCACGAAAGCCGTGCGAATGTGCCCTAAGCTCGTGACGCCCCACGAATACTCGGCTACTATCCGAGTAGTGGAGTTCCGATGTCGCGAGTAAAAAATCAAAACAATAACAGGACACTAGCCACAGGCGGGGGAAATGCCACCGCCTCCGGGGTGAGTTTTCAGGCCTCTGTAGCTGCGCTACTGGCGGGGCAAGCCGTCGCGGGCATTTCAGTTGATAGACGCTTCGGCCTTGGCGCTGCCAAGCCCGGGGCACTACGCTTCGAAACGGAGGCACCCGTTGACGATATATTGGTGGAGCTAAACACCGGCGGCTGGGTGTTCGTTCAAGCAAAAAATTCCCTCGCGAACCAATCCGACCTGACAAGCGAGCTGGGAAAAACTTGCGATGAGTTTGTAAGGCTGTGGGAATTGACCGCGAACGGCACGGGCAAACACGGCTGGGACCGTCCGTTGCAGAGCGGAAAGGATGCGTTGGTTATCGCGGTCGGCCCCACCAGCTCAGGCCCGATCAAGAATGACCTGCCACAAGCTCTGAATATGCATCGGTCCGGCTCGGGCGCAACCATGAATAACTCTCAAAGGACCGCGGTTGCCAATGTTCGAGCGTTGATAGACGAGGCCATTGCTGAACGCGGCGCGAAGGCCAGCTTCATAAAGGCGGATGAGATTCTCAATTTCATGCATGTCGCGCCGTTCGATTTTGGTGGGGCAGATCGCTCCGCTAGCGAGGCGTGTCTGGCGAACGTTCTGACTTTGCCTTCAGCAGCGCCAGCTGCCTTCGCCGTTTTGGAAAGGGAGTGCGAGCGCCGGATGGCGACCCGCGATGGGATATCAACTTCTGGACTTCGCGCGGAGCTCGCGAGAAGCGGTGTAGCGGTAAAGGCACCGCTGGATTTTCAAGCAGATGTTGCCGCGCTTCGTGACAAGAGCGCTCGGGTGTCGGGAACGCTTCTTGACTTTGAGAGCACTCAGGTGGGCGGCATAGACGTCACGATCGATCGGACTTGCACCGCAGCGTGCGTAGCTGCCGCCGAAGGAGGCTCTTTTGTCGTCGTGGGTGATCCTGGCAGCGGCAAGAGCGCCGTGATTAATGAGACGGCACGCCGCCTGAAGGCACAAGGGAAGGAAGTCGTTCTTCTAGCAGTTGACCGCCTTCAGGTGGAAACACTTGAGGGTTTGTCAGGCGCCTTGGGGATCGAGCATACGCTGCATGACGTACTTGACAACTGGCCGGGTTCAGGACCGGCGTTTCTTCTGCTGGATGCACTTGATGCATGCCGGTTTGGGAAGTGCGAGGCACTCTTTCGGACGGTCATGCAAGATGTGTTGCAGCTCGATGGAAAGAGGTGGCACGTCATTGCATCTATCCGCAGCTTCGACCTCTTGGTGGGCCAGGAGTTTGGGAGCCTATTTAGGGGGAGTCCTCCTGACCTGACCTACGTCGACCGGCAGTTTCTCGCTGTCCGACATATAAGGGTCCCTGAGTGGTCAGATGCAGAATTCGGCGACCTGCTAGTCCGGCTTCCTGCGCTCCGAACAGCGGTCGAAAAGGGGGGGCAGAAACTCGCCGACCTCGCCCGTGTGCCTTTCAATACACGGCTATTGGCGGACTTGCTGACAGCCGGGGCGACGCCAGAGGATTTCAAGAACCTCGGGTCTCAAGTGCAACTGCTTGACCTGTACTGGAACAAGCGTGTTCGGCCTATAGGCGCCGGTGCCGAGCAATGCCTTCGGAACACTGTCACCTCCATGATCGGCCGGGGTCGCATGGAGACAAGCCGAATCTCAGCGGGGGCAAATACCGCTGATGCTTTAGACCAGCTGCAACGTGCCGGTGTACTTATTCCGGTTAACGGTGAGCGCGATGTTGCCTTCCGCCACCATATTCTGTTCGATTATGTAGCTAGCCGTGCTGTGATTGACATTGATGATATTCCTGCGACACAGCAGCTAATGAGGAGTTCGCAGGCCGGATTGCTCCTCGCTCCGGCGCTTTCCTTTACACTTCAACACCTTTGGGAAAATTCTGGAGACGGGCGGCCGCGTTTTTGGGAAGCAATCGCTCTCCTCGCGGGAGACCCTAATAGCGATCCGATCGCGCGTACGGTTGCCGCCCGGTCAGCGAGCGATTTCCCGCGCATAGATAGTGATCTAAACGGCTTGTTGGCATTGATGAATGGCAAGAAGCCAGACCTAGCCTTCAACTCCCTTCGTCATATTATCGGTTCCCTTGCGGTACGGCTCGAAGATGAACGGGAAGCGGTCCCGGCTGGTCCGTGGTGCTATCTCGCTGAGGGGCTCGCCCCTTACGTCGACAAGATCGCCTGGCCACTCAAGAATCTATTAATCAGTCTCATCGACCGGGTGGGTGACAATGCAGGCGAGTAGAGCCCAGCTGGGTGTAGCTGCCAGAGCATTGATGGATCATTCCTTCACCGCCACCGGCGGGGACGGCTTGATGCCGTTGGCTATCAGCTTCGTTGGAAAGACGTTTGGCAGTGATCCGGCGGCATCGCGGAACCTTGTCGAACGGCTCCTCCACCCCAAACGGATGGCAGAACATGCCCCCAGCGACATGCATTGGCTTGCGCAAGAGGCCAGTCGGATAGCGGAGGTCGATCCTGAGCTGGTTATTTCAATTTATGACAAGGTGTTTAGGCACGTCATTAAGGATGACAGTCCGACCCAACTCGGCCGCAGCCAGATTCTTCCGATGACGAGCAACCGGCGCCAGGATTTCAAGCTGGCGCAGTGGGCGCTCAAGGAGAAGTTCCCAGATTTTATGCAAAAGCATCCGCTTGCCGCCGTATCAGCGGCGGTAAAGGTCGCAAGAGCTTATCGAGACAACGAGCATCCGCTGATCGAAGCGGTCGAAGTCTTATCAGTTAAGGTCGGTGACGTTGAGGCAAAGCTCTGCCCCGATTTGAGCTATATCTGGGCGGCGGAGCATAAGGCGCAATACTCCGATGACGCACAAGAGATAGTAGACTCGTTTGTGGATAGGCTACTCCAGGCGCCAGACCAAGAAGCCGTCGCGTTTGCCAAACACGTAATCGCTACCAACGAGTTGGGATGGCTTTGGGCTCGGCTGTTTAGCGTGGCTGCGCAGCGCGGCGGAGCGCTCGCGGCTATGCTCTGGCCATGGGCAGCTCAGATAGAATTTCTGCAATCGCCTGATGCGATGAAAGACGCCGTTGATTTGGTTGCAGCCGGCTACTCCGATCGATCAACGGCCGAACGAATTGATCTCGAAAATCGCGTCTCTAGCGCTGGGTTCCCTAACGCGAGCGACCCAATGAAAGCGGAGCAGCGCTTTCAGCGTAGGGTGTTCGGAACCATTGGTGCTGAAGGTCTTGCAACTGAGAACGCGAAGCAGGTTCTCCAGGCTGCCATCGCCCAAAATAGTTCAGTATCAAACGAGCCGCTGTATCGCGGTGGCGAAGCTGAGTGGATTGCCACCGGCAACTTCGACTGGCTTCGAGAGAAGGGTGTCGACACGGAATTTGCCGAGAATTCGCCTATTTTGGATGCGATCGAGGCGTCCGGTCCAAAGGCAACCAACGATGAACCGCCATCGCCGAGGATTGCTGGTGCCAAGGTCCTGCAAGCGCGTTTGTTGCATTCTCCTTTGACTGCCCACCCAATGACAATCGCCCATGGCTGGGAGCAGCTTACGCGCACGATCGAAGACGTCACTCATAAGTGGGAAACCGTTCAGCTACTTAGCGCCGAGGAACGGTCATTTGTTGGTTCTATCATCGCAAACGTGAACACAGTGGCCTCGTTGGCTCCTTTGGGGGATCCTGAGGTAGGCAAACGTTGTCGGGCAAATCTCGCTGGCGCGGCCATGAATGTGGCACGCCTCGACAACGCAATCGCCCTTGAAGTCGAGTCCTCGATCATCGCACTCGCAGCCGATAGCTCGCCGGACGTCAGGTTCGAGATCGCTTGGCGGCTGCAGTACCTGTGGAATGTCCGCCGCCAGTTGGCTTGGAAGCTTGTGGGTGAGTTCATCGCGACTGAGCAAGACGCGAGGGTCTTGCTTGGTGTTGTCGATTTTCTGATACGGGCGGCAAACGTTGAACCCGAGCACGTAGGAGCAATCGCCAACGGGCTGCTATCCCGAAAGGACATCTTAGAAGACGATAACCGTCGGGGACTTCGGGAAGGGGTGGGGTCTCTCATTTTCCACTTGTGGGTCAGGCACGGCCAAGGAGGTGCCCGCGATGCAATTGACCATTGGTTAGCTAACCGCCTCGAGAACAAGATCGAGCTTGGCAAAGGGGCGTTCTACATTCGTGAGGGGCTGGTTCTTGGATACGAGCAGGACAACGCGACCGAAAATGCCACACGAGAGCGCTGTCAGAAATTGGCCTTTGAAATCATCGATACGTCCGCGCTTGGGGTCGAAGCTTTTATGAGCGCAGATGCCAACCAGCACACGGATGAAAAACAAGCCGAAGCATCTAACGATGCCGCGCTGTTGGACAAGATGGCCGATCAGTTCCTTTTCGCCGTGGGGCCGACTGAAATCAAGAACGGAAAGGAGCCGCGCGCACTTCGCAGTTTGGATGAGCAGCGAAGATTCATCCAGGACAATTCGCATACGCTGAGGCGGGTTGGTGACGCCGGGATTCCCAAGACGATCCACTATATGCTTCAGTTGCTGGACTATCTGATGTCTAGCGCTCCTGGACCAGTGTTTGACCTTGTCAGTCATGCGCTGCTAAGGGCCGGCAAGCTTCATGGCTACCAATTTGAGTCACTTGGAGCCGATCTTTTTGCGAAGATCGTTGGCAGGGCAATTGCTGACCATCGAGAAATTTTCACTGACCCTGTGCGGCGGGTCATTCTCGTCGAGACGTTGGAGGTATTTGTCGATGCCGGGTGGCCCGCAGCCAGACGCCTACTGTACAGATTGCCCGAGGCGCTCCGATAGCTCGTAGACGGCACCAACTGCGTAAGGCCCAAAGGCAGTCCGCGTAGAAGCTGTGTTCACACCGCCAGGTCCGTGCCATAAGGGAATTGGAGGCGGAGACCCTACGGCGGCAAATAGTGAGCAATTTCCCAGCACTTGTTGCGCACGAGGCGATCTCATGACGACCGCTCCTGAAAACGGCTTAGTCCAATACTTTTGCCGACACCTCGTTGGTCTCTGCGTAGCGTATCGCCATATCCCTGACGACGACGACAAGCCGGAACGCTTCTCAATCTGCTCTGGCACGCTCATCGTTATCCACGACGTGCTGTGCTTTCTCACGGCAGGTCACGTATTGAAGGAACTGGAGGAACTGCGCGGTCATCCGAATGTCAGGATCGAGAGTTCTGCCTTTGCGGACACATTCGGTCTTGGGACCATCAGCGATGTCCCGATCCCGTTCGACTTGGTGAATGCTGACCTGTTCTACATCGATGACGACGAGGAAGGGCTAGATTTCGGAGTCATCGCAATCAATCCACACTTTGCCCGGTTGCTCTCGAAGAACGGCGTGGTTGCGCTAGGCGAGGAGCAATGGGCTCACCAGCATAAAATTACCTTTGAGGACCGTTATGCCTTGCTCGGCCTCCCAGAGGAGCTCGCGTCTGACAGGGTAACACCGGGTGTCGGAGTCAGTGCAGCGCCGCTTATGGCGTTTTTGACACCGGCGACTCCCGACCCGAACCGCGAAACTAGGCGTCACCCTCAGTTCGTGGCCAAGGTGGACGGACCCGAGCCCAAAAGTGTCAAGGGTATGAGCGGCGGACCGATCTTCGGATTCCGGATCGATCCAGGGCCAAAGGTTCGATATTGGATTGTCGCGCTTCAGAGTTCTTGGGACCCGGTTTCCCGGACCATCTACGCCACGCCAATACCGACCCTTGCCTCGCTCATGACGGAATGGGCTTCAGAAGCGATTTGAGACGCTACGACATAGGCCACGTCTGTCGTGCGCCGCGGTTGCAGACCAATGCTCTCAAGAAACGCAGCCCGCCCCGCAGTCGTCAGGCAGCTTCCTTGAATGCGGCTTTACGCTTCTTCTTCATCAGGATATCGCGGACAAACTTGTCCCATCGCGCCATGGCGGCACGTTTTTCCGGCATATAATTCCAGCGATCGTAGCTCTTGGAACTGACGTCCTGCAAAGTGTGGTTCTGCAGTCGGTCTCGGATCTCCTTCGAGAGACCTGCCTTACCGGCAAGCGTCTTCCAGGTTCGCCGGAGATCGCGGTTCGTCACGACGGGGATGACCTCGCGGTCGCGTTGGCGCCACATGAACGAATAGAGCGTGCCGTGGCTGACTGGCTTGGACGGGTCGGTTGCGGATGGAAAAAACCAGCCAAATTCATTCGGCTTTATCGACCCGATAAGCTCCGCCGCAATCTTAGGCACGGGGATGGCGTGAGGCTTTCCATTCTTAGTTTTAGACCAATCGATGATGCGTTCGGCCGCATCCCATTGATCGACGTGTAGCCGAGCGATCTCCTCGACGCGCTGCCCGGTCAGCATAAGAATTCTTACGGCACGCGTGTAAGGGGGGTGAACCGGCGCATCGGGAAATTCGAGCCAACGATAGAGACGGATAAATTCCTCTTCGTCCAACCAACGCGTTCCAACGTTTTTCGGTTCGGTCGGAATACCTGCAGCTGGATTGTAGACGAGACGAAAGCGACGGACCGAGGTTGAGCGGTAGTCATGCTCGGACTTCAGCCCCCAACTGTAGGCTGAGCGAACATAGCTCCGAACATGATCGGCCATGGACCGTTTGCCTCGCTGATAAATAGGGCGAATAATGTCCCTAATCTCATCAGGCTCGATGTCGCGGGCAGGGCGGTTGCGACCGAGCGAATCGGCGATCTTGTTCAACCCCTTTTCGGCCTCCTTCCAGGACGGTTTTCCATCCGCCTTGAGCGACGCGACGTAAGCCTCGAACAGGTCGGCGACCGTGCCGGGTCGAGTGTCGCCGGCAATCTTGATACTGCGTCCCTTCTGGATCATGTCGGCGAAGTCGCGCTTGAAAATCTCGCGGGCCTGGCTGAGGCCCATTGACGGGTACGAGCCGAGTTTTTTCTTGAGACGCTTTTGGTCTCGCCACTGTTGTGCCATCCAGTCTGCCGTCACGCGGGTCGGCATCGGCTTTATCACGAGAACGAGGCGCCCTGTTCCGTGGCCCTCGCCATCGACAAGGTTCTGCTGCTTTCCGGTCTCCTCGACTTGCTTCAAAGCGCGGCGAATCTCTCCATCGGTAAGGCTTGGCACTAGGATCTCCCGTAGGCTTTCGAGTGGGATCGGCTGACGGGTAGCAGGGGTCTGCGGTTGGGCTCAAAACGGGCTTCGATCCCCCTAAAACCGACCCCAATATGCCATAATGTCCGACTCTGCGACAAGTCGAAAAAGTTATATGTATCAATGTGCTAAAGCGTGATCGAGCGTGACCTAAAAGACGTGAGTGGGATGATTGTGGACCAGAATGATCGCGGTAGCCGACAGTTCGAGCGCGCGCTTGACCACTTCCCTGGGATAGACGGGCGTGTGGTCGACCGTGCCTGTCTGCTGCACCTCATCTGATATCAGCGCGTTCTTCTTGTCGAGGAAAAGGATGCGGAACTGCTCGCGCGCCTCGAACGCCATTGCCGAGCGGCAATAGTCGAGAAGCTGCTGCCACGACGAGAGGATTTCGCGGCCCTGAACCTCGCCGCGCGCCATGCGCTGGGCGGTCGCCGCGACGACCTTCAGCTCGATCGCCACGGCCGGTCCGATGCCCTTGACCTCCTGCAACAGGCCGACGGGCGCGCCGAGCACTTCGGCCAACGTGCCGAAGCGGGCCAGCAGCGCCTTCGCGACCGGTTTGGTGTCGGCGCGCGGGATCAGGCGGAAGAGCAGGAGTTCCAGAAGTTCATAATCGGGCAAGGCATCTGGGCCGGCCGAGGCAAAGCGCTCGCGCAGACGATCGCGATGGCCGAGATAGTGAGGCTTTTCGGTAGGAGCCTGTCTGGCCTTCGTGGCTTGCCGCACCGGCGCCTCGGAGAAGAAACTCCGTTCGTCGTCATCGCCTTGTGTCGCCATGTGCCGCCCATCCAGCCCGAGCAATGATCGCTGATCCCCGCGAAATACTAGGACGGCGGGCAGGGTGCGGTCGAGGTCTTTTCGGCGGCAAGGAATGAGTAGCCTCCGACTTCGACGCAATGTTGCGGCAATGGGGGTCGCGCAAGCTCACCGCATTGCCATTGATGGCCCGCATCGGAGAACCAAGATGCCCAGCCTCGTTCGTATCCTGCTATACGTCGGACTGTTTCTAGGCTTCGGTCCTGCAATGGCTGCCCCGGTGATCGATGCCGTACCCGCCGGTAGCCGCTCCGATCAGAGCCTTCCGATCCATTTCATCCAATACGATGATCCCTGCACGGACGGGCGTTACAGCGACGGCAAGCCGCATAACTGCCGGGAGCTCTTGCGCATGCTGGACCGCCGGGATCGTTATCGGGAACGGCACGACAATTACCCGCGCCAACGCTACGATCCCTGCACCGATGGCTGGGTCAGCGATGGCCGACCGCGCAGTTGCCGGAAAATAATGCGCTGGCTACGAGATATGGACGAGGATGAAGACTGGCGGCCACGCAAGCACTGGGAATAGGCCGCTATTCAAAGAACCTCGCCACGTCGTCCTAAGCCGGCAAGCCCGGACGGTCGAGCTTTTTGGGCGACAGCGTGAAAATCTCGCAGCCGGTGTCGGTCACGCCGATCGTGTGCTCGTACTGCGCCGACAGCGAGCGATCGCGCGTCACCGCCGTCCAGCCATCCGACAACACCTTCACATGCGGCCGGCCAAGATTGATCATCGGTTCGATGGTAAAGATCATGCCGGCGCGCATTTCCACACCTTCATTGGCGCTGCCATAATGCAGGATGTTGGGGGCGTCATGGAACAGCTGGCCGACGCCGTGGCCGCAGAAATCGCGCACCACGGAGCAGCGCTCCGCTTCGGCGTAGGTCTGGATGGCGGCGCCGATGGCGCCGGTGCGCGCGCCCGGCCTGACCGCGGCGATGCCGCGCATCAGGCACTCATGGGTGACCTCGAGAAGGCGTTCGGCGGCGCGCTTGATCGTGCCGACCGGATACATGCGCGAGGAATCGCCGTGCCAGCCATCGAGGATATAGGTCACGTCGATGTTGACGATATCGCCATCCTTCAGCGGCTTGTTGTCGGGAATGCCGTGACAGACGACATGATTGATCGAGGTGCAGGAGGATTTCGTGTAACCGCGATAGTTGAGTGTGGCCGGCAGCGCACCGTTGTCCATGCCGAACTCGAAGACGAAACGGTCGATCGTGTCCGTGGTGACGCCGGGACCGACCATTGGCACCAGCTCGTCCAGGCAGCGCGCGGTGAGGTCGCATGCCTTGCGCATGCCGGCAAAACCTTCCTCGCCATAGAGGCGGATCTGGCCGGTGTTTCTGAGCGGTGCCGTGGCGGCGTCGAGATAGGTGACCATTTTGTCCATATTGAAGGTGGCGCGCGGCAGGAGTGCAGGCGCGTGGATCCCACCAGATTTGGCACTTGGGGGCGAATGGTTCAAGGAAGAACTGCCTGATGCGGCCCCAGCCGCCCGGATATTCGCTTGCCGAGGCTATACTTTTTCCCGTTTTTCGCGGCGTTGCTTTCCTTTGAGGCAATCGTGCGTTAGGGCGGGTTTATGTTTTGGAGATCGCTTCCGTTCGCGGCGACCAGGCGCTTCAAGTCGCTTGAAGCGCCACTGACGCCAGCCTGCTCATGTCTGATGGGCCTTGTGCTGCTGGCGATGCTGTGCCTCGGCCGGCCGCACACGCCCATTTCCTGGGATCGTGCGCAAGGCGGTGCCAGCATCGGCCTGGAACGGTCGGGGGAGGTGGCAGCGCTGCTGCGTGTCACCAGCAAGGCCCAGGCGCTGGAGGTTCGCGGCGCCCGGCCGGTGATCGCCAAGTTCGCCGGCGGCCATCCGACCCTGTCGGTTCCGCAGGCTGTCTTCCGTCGGTTGGCCCCGACGTCGCGGGAGATGTCTGTTGCCGGCCGTGGGCCGGTCTCCGCGCCTGGCGTGAGCACCAACCAGCCGCGTGCGCCACCGTCCATACGACCCTGAGCGGTCCGGGACCGCACGTTCACCTTCATTCCAAACCATTCGCGTCGGGACCCGTGCGGCGGCCGAGAGCCGCGCATTGGTGGCGAAGCGCGTCATTTTCGGATCATTGCAATGCAACAGCGTATCAAGACATTCAAAAGCCTGTCAGGCGCGGCCTCGGCTGCTTCATTTCTTTCCGTCCAGGCTTTCATCGGCATCGGAACCGTTTATTGGGCAATCGCGGAAACGCTCTATTTGTCGGGAGCCGGAGCGCTCGTCCTTGGCGTGCTGTTTGCCTTGCCGTCGGCCTACGTTCTGCTGATGGCGGTACGCATGGCCTTCGACGCGGAGACCGATCCGGCAAACCAGTAATCGCTGCGGGGGCGAAGGAAAGCACTGCCGGGCCGCCTGGTGCGGGCAGGCTTGGCCTTTGCCCGCTGCAGCAAAGCGGCGGCTTTCCGCAGTGACGACACATTTCCGTGGCACAAAACGGACAAAGCAACTTTTGACCACGAACGGCGTTGCTTGGGCGATGCCGGTTCGGGAGATGTCGAATGGACAGATTGCAATTCGAGGTGCCGGTGCGCATCGCACCAGGCCCTGGCTTGCCCGTCGAGGAAATCTACAGCGTCGAGCAGGCGCTCGATTTTCTGCAGGATTGGCCGGCACGCCGGCAGGGGCCAGTGTATCAGAAAGCCTTCAACGCCTGCTTCGGTGCCACGGTGGATGTGGTCGAGACCGAAGACGCCTGCCGGGCATTCATGGCGTTCTGCCGTGTCACCGGACTGATGGCCGGCGACATGATGGTGCCGCGCAAGCGCGGCGGCGAGGCGAGAGCATTGGAGGCCTGAGGGCTGCAGCGAATGGCCGGGTGAATCAGTCCGGCTTCGAGAGTACATGACAATTCGCGTGCGCGACGTATCGGCCGGTCACCGTTAAGCTTCCGTTTCCACCTTCGGGTTTAGCCATTGCTTGTTCGGCAATGGTTGATTCGTTGCGTCAGTTTCATGGTTCGGAAGATGTACCCAGAAAAAGTCCGTGCGTTCCCGATCGATCGTCAGTTATTCTTGGTCAGGGAAGTTGCCGCCAAGCTCGGCAATCTGCATGGCGAGACCGCCACTTCGTTCTGGAAGGCAAAAGCGACGGAGTTGCTCGATCTCGTTGTCGGGACGGGCAGGGACAGAACGGCAGCCAGCGACGAAGTACGCAGGTTCTTCCTGGCAGTGCAAAGAGAATTGTTGGCTGAGTCGAACGGCGAGTCCGTGCCAGTTCTTTCTGCCTGAAGAAGCTGACGATCAATCCAGCAGGATATCGCTTACCGGGACAGGCGCTGCCCCCGCTGATCCAAGTGCGGGCGTGCGGCACTACACCTGCAGCAGTAATGATCCAGCGCGGTGAACGATCACGCCGGCGACGCCTGCCAGCAAACGTCGCTTGGCACCGGCGCGCTCGGTTTGAGCTTCGACCACCGCGTCGTCACCTCGCTGCCGGTCTCCCTCGGCCTGCAACTCGACACGACGATCGCCGTCGGCGGCGACCAGTCGCTGCAGGCCTGGGGTCGTGCGGCATGGGTCCACGAGTTCGAACCTGACCGTTCCGTCAGGCCGAGCTTCCAGGCAGCGCCGGGCTATTCCTTCGTGGTCCAGGGCGCCGCGGCAGCTGAGGACGCGGTCGCCGTCAACGCCGGCCTGAAGATGAACTGGAGCAACAACACCAGGATGTTTGCCACGTTCGATGGCAAGTTCGGCGACGGCGTGCAGACCTATGGCGGCAATGTCGGCTTCAAGGTGAACTGGTAGGCAACGGTACGGGAGAAGCGAAGAGGCTCGTGCAATCCCCTTGTTGACGCGCATGCCATTCAGGCCTTGCGCCGGACTCCTGGACAAATGGCCGAGACGGGCAAACAAGAACACCGTGCCCAGGGAATGTCTCGCGCCCATCGGGGCATGTCATTCGCGGTGTCTGTCATCAGGAACGGTAAACCATTCCTGCCTGCCGGCCGTTGGCTTCCCGTTCTTCCAGTTTGGCGGCGGCCGCCAATCAAACAATGGCACCCCTGATCGAAAATGAGCCTAAGTTTTTAGCCTTTCGTTCATATATGCGTGCTTTCTAATTGATCATGGTGTTCAACTGCTTCACCCGGATACGGCTGACGGGGGCCGGCATAGGTCGCAGCAGAGCCGCGAACGTCGCCACCATCTTTGCCCTCACCCTGCCGATCGTTGTCGGCGCGGCGGGTTTTGGTGTGGAAACCTCCTATTGGTACTATAATAGCTTGAGACTGCAGGCCACGGCGGATGCCGCGGCCTATGCCGGCGCGCTGGAGCAGATCTCGGGTTCCGACACGCCGACGATCGTCGCGGCGGCGACCCAGTCGGCAGCGACGAATGGGCTTGGCGTAGGCACGATCGTTGTCAACACGCCGCCCGCATCCGGACCGAACACGGCCAAGAAAGCGGTTGAAGTGATCGTCGGCCAAAAGCTCAATCGGATGTTCACTCTGATCTTCACTCAGACCCAGGTTCCAGAACAGGCGAGGGCGGTGGCCCTGATCACCAATGCTTCGAAGGCCTGCATGCTGGCGCTCGATCCGACCGCCTCGCAGGCTGCCCTCTTTTCAGGCAACACCAGCGTGAAGGTCACAGGCTGCTCGGTGATGGCCAATTCGATCGCCTCGGATGCCATCAAGCTTCAGGGATCGGCGGGTCTCCAGGCCGATTGCCTGATAACGGCGGGCGGCATCTCCCTCAGCAACCCCGTCACCACCGTTTGCGCGGCCCCGATCACACAGGCGCTGCCTGCCGCGGATCCATTTGCCGGCCTGCCGGCCCCGGCGGCCTCGAACCCCTGTCAGAATGCCAACAAATCAGCGCTGGGACCGGGTACATATTGCAATGGACTGAGCTTGAGCGGCAGCGTGACGCTGCAGCCTGGCGTTTATGTCATCCAGGGTGGCGATTTCAAGGTGAACGCCAACGCCAACATAGCCGGCGATGGCGTACTCATTTACCTCGCCGCTGGATCGCGTGTGTCGATGAATGGCAACGCCACGGTCAATCTGAGCGCGGCGACATCCGGCATCTACTCGGGCGTGCTGATGTATGGCGACAGAACGGCCACCGGCGGACAGAGCACCTTCAACGGCACGGCAACCTCGCTGCTGACGGGCGCGCTCTATTTTCCCAAGCAGCAGGTCAATTATCTCGGCAATTTCTCCGGCCAGAACGGATGCACGCAGGTTGTCGCCGATATGATCCAATGGTCCGGCAACTCGACCATCAATCAGGACTGCACAAGTCTCGGAATGCGCGACATTCCCGCCACGCAATCCGTAGCGCTGGTCGAGTAGCCTTCCATGGAACGACCATCCGTGCCGATCCTGAGCGATGATGCCGGCGTCGCCGCGGTCGAGTTCGCACTAGTGCTCCCTTTCCTGTGCGTGGCGTTGCTTGGTATCTTGGACGGTTGGTCCTATGTGACCAGCTCGCTGTCGATGCGCGCCGGCGTGAAGACCGCCGCGAACCTGATCATGGCTGGGTCGACCAATGATACGGCGACCCAGGCCGTTGCCATTGCGAGCTGGGAAAAGCGGCCGGCGGACGGCCAGGTCGCCCTAAGTCGGATCTATATGTGCGGGACGACCGTTGTCGACGCGTCCACTTTGTGCAGCGGGCCGAAGGCGCCCTCGGTCTTTGTTCAGATCCAGGCGTCCGCCACCTGGGAGCCGCCCGTCACCTTCGGCGTCTTTTCAGCCTCCAGCACCATCGGCCACCTGGAGGTGATCCGTGTCCGCTAGGGGTAGTGCAGGAAAGGTGCCTGGTGGGTTTCCTTTCGGAATTGCGTCGATAGGCAACTCGGGAGCAAGCGCGTTCAGGTGGGATCGGTCCGGCGGGGCCGGGTTGGAATTCGCGCTCATAGCGCCGTTCCTTGTCATGCTGTTGTTCGGAATCTTTGCCTTTGGTTGGTCGATGAACGCCGTCTCCAGCGTTCGCTATACGCTGGAGACGACGTCGCGTTCGCTGCAACTCCAGAACACGTTGTCCCAAGCCGCCCTGCAATCGATCGCGACGCAGAAACTGCAGGCCCTGGGCCTGAAGGATGTCAACGTCACCATCGCTATCGATCCCGTGAGCGGCGGCTTTCGCATGGCGCATCTGACCGCCACCTATGCCTTCGTCATAGACTTTCCTTATTTCAACGTCTTCCCGATCAACTACGCGACGACGGTTACCGTGCCGCTGGTCGGCAGTTAGACACGTAGGCTATCCCTGCCATGTCGGCGAAGGAGTCTTGGAACTGTTCCATTCCCGCCCAGTAACGGACTCTTTTGCCAGGGCGGGATTGCCGAAATTTTTACCCAAGCTATCAAGAATCCTTAAACGTCTGCCCTTTACGAAAGCACGTATGGCCTCGTGGCGGAGCGGCTACGCTAGAGACTGCAAATCTCGGAAGCCTCGGTTCGATTCCGAGGCGAGGCCTCCAAATTCCGATGCGGCTGGTTCCATTCCGCATTACGCCAAGCGGTTCCGCTTGGGTGCAAAAAGCTCTAACGGAACAGATATCTCGACACCTCGGGGTTGCCGCGGCGCCACATCACGTTATCGAGGAAGTAGTGGTGTACGTTGATGAAAATCAACACGATAAAGAAGAACAGCGACGATCCAAGGACCTCCCGGTCATAGGGGACAATGGCAGTCAGCGCGGTCGGAATCAGCCAGAAACCCAGACCGCCGAGGAGGAGGCCAGCACTGATGAACTCCAGGAGCCGCACTCTGTGGGCCGGACCAAGGATCGACAGGATTCTGGATTGCGGAATTTTTTCGGCATCGCGCTCATCACGCTCGACATTGCTCTGGTAGCGCCAGACCACCGCCAAGTACTGCAAGGAATGGAGCGCCGGCACCACGAGCAGCCAGAGCGGATTTATCCTTACGATCAGAATCCAAAGATATAGCGACGCGCTGTAGGCGATGATGCCGTTATATGGCAGGCTGCCGCCATTCCTGGTCCAGCGATTGATCAGCATCACAACGGTGGCAGCCGTGGAAGCGGCCGCGGCCGAGAGTGCAATCGCATTGAGCCATGCAGGAGTGGCAAACGTATAATATTCCAGCCCCAGATATTTTCCCTGGCTGACCGCCGTGCTCGTCTGAAGCCATGCGAACAGCCAAACGGCATAGCTGTTGACCAGCAGGATTTTCTTGTCCGGATCGGTGAAGAACCGGCGCTTCAGAACGGCATCAACCATCAACATGCCGTAGCCTTGCTTGACGTAATGCCAACCCACGAAAAAGAACATCGCGTTGGTTGCGTTCCCCAAGAGCCGGGCGTTAGCCGTTATCGAGCCATAAGCGAAAAATGCGCCCATGAGCAGGGGAACGACGATGCCGGCGAAGATGTAGCGGATCTGCAGGTTCCTGTCGTATCCGTCGCCGCGTAGCTTCCGCCCAAAATTGCGGTAGAAGAGTTGGTAGGAGTGGGCGAAGTGCGGATAGTTGATCAGATAAGCCAGGAAAAGCATCGTCGCCGCAACGAGCCCTTCGTATCTCAGCGGCACGAAATACAGCACCGGCAAAATCAGGAATGCGCTGCCGCCAAGCATCAGAAAGTCCGTGAGCGGACCAAAGAGATATTTTGGAGGCGTTGCCGCAGGAGCGCGTGTATCCGCCGAAAGGTGAACTGCCATATGAGCGCTCCCTTACGGTCCATTTAACCACCGGCCCGTTTGCTCGACAAGATCGAGAATCCGAACGGTCACCGCAACGGGCTTGAGCATCGGCCGCAACGGACGCCGTGATCCTCAAATTGTCGATGCGGTGCCGCCCTGCCAAATCTGCCGGGCACTCGCTGTGTAGAATCGGGAAGGAGAGATCCAGGCCTGAAAAAAGTCTGGTACGCCCAAGAATCAGTCCGCGCTGTTGTTCGCGATTGTCCATATTAAACAAAGATGTTGAGGAAATTGCTCCCGCCATTGTGCGCCGACGTACAGGGGCGGTTCGGGCCAGCGGACTGAAGGGCACGAATGCTGTGATAGGTGCCTTGAAAGGCCTGAAGACGGAGGCGTCAAGGGCCGATATCGCGCGGACTTTGACCAGCAACAACAGCGCGGTGCGCGCTTCTGACGGCCAATGCCGGCTCTCGGCTACAGACTTCAGAGATCGATAATGTTGCGCGTGCGCTGCTGCTCACGTAGGGTCAGCGCCACTGATTTGCGATGATCGTACCTGAGCGCCATAAGGACGATGACGATTGTTAGGCATATGCCAACAGCCAACCCCTGCAAGAATTTTGGGTCCAACCTGTGCAGATACCAGCCCAGCCAGTCATGCAGTACGGCCATCAGGCAGATCGTGATGACCGCTGCGATTAGCTGAAGGATCGTGGCCCTGTTGGTCATCATATCCGGCCCGATTACAGACGGGTGAGCACCAGTGTGAAGAAAACCTATCAGAAACCAGCGCTGATCAAGCGAGAGAAGCTTGCGTCAATCTCGGCTCAGATCGTCCCTGTATCCGGCCCGAGCGACGTCTGACCCATTTAGTGCAGCAATCAAGCGCGCTGGCTCCGGCTGGCGGGCTTTTGCAATTGTACGGTGCGGAACAATCGGCATTAACATTTGTTGGGGCGTTTATGGAAAAGGCCGATCCTCCAGAACCGATCCCGGACAGCATTCTCTTGGCCGCTGCAAGGTTGCAGGCGGCTCTCGAAAAGCGATCCAGCACCGGTTCAAGCGGAAGTGAAGGCCGACGCAGTGCCTGAGAGCTACCGTGCGGCCAGGCGACCTTACAGGTCCGCCGTGCGCCCACAAGCCAGAATGGTCGTCACGCCGTCAATGTGATCGCTCGGGGCTATCTGCCTCCAAAAGGCGTACGGTGCCCTGGTCGCCCCCGAGATTTCCGGCATCGGACCGTTTGGAAGACAATCATGCGTCCCCCCTATCAGGGTAGATGAGGCATGGACCCCGTCAAAGAGTACCTTCCTGACATCGTTCGCGACCAGGAGACCGCCTTGTCCATTCAAGGCGAGCGGCTGCTCGTGAGCTCATTCGAAAACCTGAAATCCGCGCAGGCCGCCCTTCGGCGGCTGGATAAGCATTGGGCAAACTGGGCATGCTCGGCAGCGCCACTGTGTCGATCCAGCACACGCCGCTGTGGCATTCGTCTTGCAACGCCATTTTGTCGTGGGAGAAGACAGAATGGCTCTATCCAATCAGCTGCTCGACAAAAACCTGACCTTTCAGTGTCCGGGCTGCAAAACCCCACTGGTCAGGAAAGGCTCCTGGATCAAGTCGGTAACGACGTTCACCTGTAAGCGATGCGGTCAAAGGGTACGGCTGTCTTACAGCGAAAAGCTTGAGATTTTCAGGTTGGGTACCGGTCCGCGCGACACCGGGACCTAACCTCCTGTACTCTGTTATTTCCGCCTTGGAAATTCGATCACCTTCGCCTCAGGCTCCGGCTCCAGCGGTTCATGACCAGCCCGGTCATCCCAGAAGACTTGGCGCAGATCGCGTTGGTCGACCCGCTGGCCACATCTAGGGCAGTTATAGAAGTGAAGATGCTCCTCAATATGCTGCCCTCCATGCAGTTTGCCGGGAATCGGAGGGCCAAGGTCAGATAGCTTCATCATGCGGGCTGCAACATCCGACCATGCCAAATGTTCCGGAACTATTTTAGCTCGAACTAATTGAATCGCGGTTGGGTAACAATCGGGAGGGCGTGAGTGTTGGAGTATCGAGTTGATATTATGGCCGGCGGGTCGGTTGTGTCTTCGCAGGTCGTGATGGCCCAGGTGCCATTCAAGGCGGCAGAATTACACGTCGGCCAGCGGGTCACATTGAGGCACCAGGAGGAAGACTGGCTGCGTGTCACCGAAATAAGGGGCGGGAAGCGAACCTACGCTTACGTTTGCCGGAAAAGGGCGGCGTGAGCACGGCTGCTCCGCAGGCCACATCATCATCCTAGCTGCAGGAAACACAGCGGTAGAAACCAGGAACTCACGTCGGTTTAGTCTTTTCGAGGGTCGCTTGCCATTCGGCATCGCTGCGGTAGTCCGGGGAAGTAGGTGTGAATTTCTCGCATCGGCAGTTTCAGATGGGTGTCCCGGTAAGCGCGCCGGTGCTGATGATTGAAGAACGTGATGTGGCGGAAAAGTCACGCAACTTTGAAATGCGGGGATTCAACCTGCGAGCGCTTATTGTCCAGCTAAGCGAGGCGTACCGTCACCATCGGGCAAAGGGGATGCCCCCTGACCGCGACGCGGTTCATACCTCCCCAACTAGCGCCCGGTGCGGAAAACGTGGTTTGGGCGCTTTTCTTATCCAGGCAGGGCTGCTCAGCCTAGCGCTCAAGCGCCCAGCCTGGTGCGCAGGGCGGCTTTCTTGCGATGTGTCCTTATATTAGCAAGCAACGATATATTAAGGACTGTGACGCACCCTTCCACATAATGAGGACGGGAAAGCATCTCCCTCATCGACGTTACAACGCGCGCGCACCTGGAGCGCCGCTCGACCAATGCGGAGCGGAGCAAACGCATGAGTGTCGTCAGAGCAACTCTCGAACGATTGCTGCAGTTGATTCATCGCCGAGCCCTTAAAATAGCGGCGTTGCCGGAGGATGAAAGGGATTCACACTACGACCTCCTCCGCCTGTCATGTTGCGCAGCCGCCGAGCACATCGGGCAAAGTCCTGACGAGGCAGCCATCACGGCAAACAATATGGTTCAGTTTGTTCGCGCACTGGTTGGAATCATTGAGGTTGTAAGCGAAGGATCGGACCAAGAGCGAAGCTCCGATCGGCCGCCGGCGCCGACGCGACATTTTGGTAGCCGGGAGAATAGCACCACGCGCATCTAGGGATTGCGATGCAAGTCGGCCGCCAGGGACCATGGCCGGTGTTCTTCACATGCGTTCCTAACTATGTTGGGTATGGATATGCGCGGCGGAACGTCTGAGCCGGTGCCGCTGCCTCACGGTGGTGGGCTTTGCGTGTGGCGCAAGGAACGAGTCGGCCAGCGGTAGCGTTATTGTCCATCAAACCGATGGAGGTAACCGTGAGGAAGCTGATATTCGCATCCGTTCTTGCGCTTGCCACTACTGCCGCTGTCTCCTCGCCGACCCAGGCGCAATTTCTCTTCTCACCTTTTGGCGGCCCCTTTGGCGGCTATTATGGCGGTGGGCTCGGAGGATTCCCGTTCCCCCACCGTTACGTCGGGCCTTACTATGGCGACCCGTATTACGAGGGACCATACCGGCCCTACTACAGATACCACCACAGGTATTATCCCAGATATTTCTACCACCACAGGCACCACCATAGGCACCACCACAGGCACTATTACCGCCACAGGTATTGAGATTGGCCCGGCGGCTTTGGCTTCCGGGCCTAAATTCCGTCTATACGTCATCCCAAGGGCCGATTGTCTCTGACGACATCGCCTTTACTAGGCATTTGGGGACCCAATTCACGAAGCGGGTCGAGTTAACCGCGTAGCCGCACCGCCTGGACGTGCTCTCTTCACCTACATAAATTGCAAAAACTCGCGGCACTTGATCCATAGTGGCAGTGGGGCGCCCGAGCAGCAGGCCCCAGCAATTTCGCTGGCCTTATAAAAAGAAGTGCCGACGCAGCTCCTGAAACTCGGGTTGGGTGAATAGGGCAATTTCCGCCTTATATATCCGCGAAAGTAAACTGCGGACCGATTGAAGTCAGGCCCATCCTTCGCAATCTCGCACGAATCACGGGCGTTGTTACTCACTTCAATGGGCATCAGGGACCGATTGCTCCGCGCTTGCAATTTGGCTTCGAAGCAGCTTTTTCAAAGGGGGAAATTGGCCAGAACTTGGACGGAAACCAAGCTCACTCGAGCTAAGCCGTTGAAAGATCTGGTACGCCCAAGGGGAATCGAACCCCTGTTACCGCCTTGAAAGGGCGGTGTCCTAACCGCTAGACGATGGGCGCGCTCAGACGAAGCGGCTTATACTGGCGTTGCGCGCAACCGGCAACCCGTTAGGTGCCGCCTTGGACAACTTTTTTCCAGCCTGCCAAATCGGCGTTTTCGCGAGGGCGGAAGAGCTTGCGATTTGCGGTGACGTCAGCTCCGGCATCCTCGGGTGTTCGCGACGGAGCTTCGCTCCTGCTCTGCCAGCGGATGACGAAGTCGGCGACTCCGCCGACAGCCTCCAGCCCGCCAAATCGCTGCTAGCCGTCGTCACCGCCGCTGCGCCGGCGGCAGCGCCAGTTCCAGTCGCGCTCGGGGCCGACGTCGACGTGAACCGATTCGGTGTGGCAGTAGGTGCCGACGCCGCCGCGGCCGGGCATGGTCCTGATGTAGCTCGCAAGCTCCCATTTGGAGACGCCGGGCACCTGGATGTCGGCGGCGGCGCAATACATGTGCAGCGAGTTCTTGGCGCCATTGGCGCGACGATTGCGGGCCGGATCGCGATAGCCCGAGGTCACCATCATCTTGCGGCCATAATGGCCTTCGATCGTCTTCAGCACGCGTACAAGGGACGGCTTCAGGCAGGCGACGTCGACGCTCTCATTCTGCTTCAGAAGCCCGTTGGGCGCGAGCCGAGCCATGCCGGCGGCGGACGCAACCTGATATGAGCCGCCGGAGCCTTCGTCCTCGTTGAGGTCGACGTCGCTTTCATCGTCGAGGCCGGATTTGCGCTTTATCTCGAACAGGGCTGTCTGGCGCACGCCGGGCAAGGCGTCGCTGCCGGTGATGTGACCGGTATCGCCGCCGAGTGAAGCCAGTTGCAGTGGCTTCTGCGTGGAATCAGCAGAGGCCAAAGTGATGATCGGTTTTGCCGCGGCAGCAGCGGGCTTGGGCTGCACGGCGGGCTGTTCGCCCGATCGAGTGTTGACCAGCGGAGCAGGTGTCGCCGAAGCCGGGGTGGCGCCAAACATGGAGGCCAGGAAGCCTTTTTTCTTGGGCGTGTCAGCTTGCGGTGCCTCGCCGGCGGTCACGTACACCGGGTTGTTCATCACCGGTGCCGCGGTTGGCGCCGTCGCGGCGGCACCGGCGGCGGCGATCTTCTGGGCGACCGCGTCGGTCCGCTGCGCCGTCTCTACTGGCTGCTGCAAGGACTGCGGCGTCTGTCCCGCGATCGTCTCCGCGCCGGCCGGTATGGTGAGCGGGAAAGTGGGCCCCGGCTTGGCCATCGGTACGTAAGCAACCGTTTCGGGAAGTGCCGTATCGCTTTCGCTCATCACGGTCGTCTGCTCTGTCGCCACCTGTGACGACGAATCGGCGGCGAGAGGCTTGCCCGCGGAGGCGGCGTGAAGGTCCGATGCGGAAGCATTGTAGCCGGGCATTCCAACCGACAGTGTCGGGTCACCAGCCGATGTGCAGGAGGCCAGAAGCATGGAGCAGAGCGCTGCCACAATGGCGCGGCGTTCTCCCTTTGCGAGGCTCCATCCTGCTGATTTCAAAGTCAAATTCCCCCTCGATGTCCGATCGGTATTTCCGTGGCGCCGACTGGTATGTCCGCGTCATGGTGACCTTTGTCTCCGATCCGGAAACGAGACCTGTGTCAAATCAGCAAGCCTTTAGGTATTTTTGCAGCGATTGCCGAATTGCGGCTGCTTGATGGTTGACGACACCATTTCGCCCGCTTTTGCGGGGGCGTCAACTCACCAGACATTACAGTCCGTTACACACGGACCTTGACATAGGTACCGGGAGCATCGCCCAAGGTTTTCATATGCTTGCCGGGTTTGCGGGCAGGCACACGGATGTTGTCCTTGGTCTCTATCCAGCCTTGCCAGTGCGGCCACCAGGATCCCGGATGGTCGGTGGCGGAGGCTATCCACTGGTCGAAGTCGCCCTTCGGCGGACCGCCGGTCCAGTACTGATATTTGTTGGATGCGGGCGGATTGACGACGCCCGCGATATGCCCCGATCCCGCCATCACGTACTCGACCGGGCCGCCGAAATATTTCGAGCCAATGAAGACGGACAGAGCCGGCGCGATGTGATCTTCCCGGGAGGCGAGATTGTAGACCGGAATGGTGACATCGCCGAGCGAGACCGTGTGGCCCGCCAGTTCCATCGTGCCGCGCGAGAGGTTGTTCTCGAGATAGCAGTTGCGCAGGTAGAAGGAGTGGTTGGCCGCCGCCATGCGGGTCGAATCGGCGTTCCAGTAGAGCAGGTCGAAGGGCAGGGGGTCCTTGCCGCGCATGTAGTTGTTGACAACATAGGGCCAAATCAGGTCGCCCGATCGCAGCATGTTGAAGGCGGTCGCCATCTTTGTGCCGTCGAGATAGCCCTTTTCGTTCATCGACTTTTCCACCGCCGCGACCTGTTCCTCGTCGACGAACACTTTCAGATCGCCGGCATGGGTGAAGTCGACCTGCGTGGTGAAGAAGGTCGCCGACTTGATGCGGTCGTCGCCTTCCCCAGCCATCAGCGCCAAAGCCGCCGCCAGCAGCGTGCCGCCGACGCAGTAGCCTATGGCATTGACGTCGCGCTCGCCGGTGGCCTTCTCGATCGTGTCGAGGCCGTATTGCAGGCCTTCCCTGATATAGGCTTCCCAGTTCTTCGCGCCGTGGCGTTCGTCCGGATTGATCCAGGAGATGACGAAAACGGTATGGCCTTGCTCGATCGCCCAGCGGATGAAGGATTTCTGCGGGTTGAGGTCGAGTATGTAGAACTTATTGATCCAAGGCGGGCAAATCAGCAGCGGGCGCTTCAGCACCGTCTCGGTCGCCGGATCATATTGGATGATCTCGGCGACATCGCTGCGACCGACCACCTTGCCGGGCGTGGTGGCGATGTTCCTGCCGATCTCGAAGGGTGAATAGTCGGCCTGACGCAGTTTGAGGTCGCCGTTGCCGGCGGCGATGTCCTCGGCCAGCATCTTCATTCCGCGCACCAGGTTTTCGCCGTTGGAGGCGACGGTTTCGCGAAACAGTTCGGGATTGGTCAGGATGAAATTGGACGGCGAGATGGCGTTGGATACCTGCTTGACGTAGAAACTCGCCTTGTGGCGGGTATGCTCGTCCAGGCCTTCGGCATGGTCGACCAGTTCGGACGCCCAGCGCGAGGTGACGAGATAGGCCTGTTTCAAGAAGTCGAAGAAGGCGTTGCGGCCCCATTCCGGGTCCTGGAACCGCTTGTCGCCGCGCTCCGGCTTGACGGCATCGTCGGCGCGCTCGGCATTGGGGCTGACGCGCTGGATGGCATTCGCCCAAACCGTCATGTAGCCGGCGAACAGCCGCGTCTGCGCTTCAAGCGCCCGCTGCGGATCGGCGAGCCAGTATTCGCTGAGCTTGGAGAAGGTCTTGACCATGTCGACGACAGGCTCGGCGACTTGGTCGCGCACCTCACCTTTTTCGCGCGGTTCGGCCCATGCGGAAGCCGCCTTCCCAGCCTGCTCGATCATCCGAGCCATGTTCAGCGCGAAGCGTTCCGGGTCTTTCACCAGATATTGCTCGACCGTCGAAGGTCCGCCATCTTCCGCTTTGCCCGAATCGGGTGTTTTGGACATGGTTCGCGGGGTTCCTCCGGAAGCGTTTTCTTGACATATTAACATGGGACATCCGACAGGGTCCAATCTCGCTCTACCCCGGCTGTCAAGGAAACAATATGACGATTAAGTTTGGCGAGACTGTTTTTTTCTGTGCCGGCCACTTTTGCCGCATCAGCGCGGCCCTCACGCTCCTGGCCGTTGCCGGATGCTCAAGCACGAATACCGGCGGTCCGGTGCCGATGGCCACCGACGCGGGCCCGAAGGACACCGGCACCTTTCCGAACCTGAACATTCCGCCGCAGGTGGCGGCTAAACAATTCACCGAGGCCGAGAAGAATGCCAAGCTCGCCCAGTTGAAGGCCGATGCGAACAGGCAAGGCGCCAAGGGCGGTGGCGCGGCCGTCACCAACCAGGCGGCGCTGACCGATCTCGCCAAGAAGCATGGTCCGCAGACCCTGAAGCAGATCGAAGGCAAATGCGACCCCGCCCTCGACCCTACCTGCAAATGAGTATATAGCGCGCGCCCAACGCTCCCTCGCTGTCTGGAACTGCCATGGAAGAATTTCACAAGGTCCGCCGGCTTCCGCCTTACGTGTTCGAGCAGGTCAACCGGCTCAAGGCGAGCGCCCGTTCGCGGGGCGCCGACATCGTCGACCTCGGCATGGGCAATCCGGACCTGCCGACGCCCAAGGCCATCGTCGACAAATTGTGCGAGGTCGTGCGCGATCCGCGCACGCACCGCTATTCCTCGTCGCGCGGCATTCCCGGTTTGCGCCGCGCCCAGGCAAACTACTATGCCCGCCGCTTCGGCGTGAAGCTCAACCCCGACACCCAGGTGGTGGCCACGCTAGGCTCGAAGGAAGGCTTCGCCAACATGGCGCAGGCGATCACCGCGCCCGGTGACGTGATCCTGTGCCCCAACCCGACCTATCCGATCCATGCCTTCGGCTTCATCATGTCGGGCGGAGTCATCCGCTCGCTGCAAGTCGAGCCCGATGACGGCTTCATTCCGGCGCTCGAGCGCGGCGTCCGCCATTCGATCCCGAAGCCGCTGGCCCTGATCCTCAACTATCCATCGAACCCGACGGCGCTGGTCGCCTCGCTCGATTTCTACAAGGACGTTGTGGCCTTCGCAAAGAAGAACGACATCATTATCCTGTCCGACCTTGCCTATTCCGAAATCTACTTCGACGGCAATCCGCCGCCTTCCGTGCTGCAGGTGCCGGGCGCCATCGACGTCTGCGTCGAGTTCACCTCAATGTCGAAGACCTTCTCAATGCCCGGCTGGCGCATGGGCTTCGCCGTCGGAAACGAACGGCTGATCTCGGCGCTGACACGGGTCAAATCCTATCTCGATTACGGTGCCTTCACGCCGATCCAGGTGGCGGCGGCGCACGCGCTCAATGGCGACGGCGCCGATATCGCCGAGGTGCGTGACATCTATCACAAACGCCGCGACGTGATGGTCGAAGCGTTCGGCCGCGCGGGATGGACCATACCGGCCCCCGCGGCCTCGATGTTCGCCTGGGCGCCGATCCCGGAGCCGTTCCGTCATCTGGGCTCGCTCGAATTCTCCAAGCTGCTCATCGAGCACGCCGATGTGGCGGTGGCGCCCGGTGTCGGCTTCGGCGAGCATGGCGACGATTTCGTGCGCGTAGCGCTGGTCGAGAACGAACACCGGATCCGCCAGGCGGCGCGCAACATCAAGCGCTTCCTCTCGGCCAGCGCCAAGCAGCCCAACAATGTGGTGCCGCTGTCCGCCCACCGGTAATACAAATTCGATCTGATTTGAGGGGCGTCGCCTTCCATGGCTGAAGCACTGCGTGTTGGAATTGCCGGACTTGGCACGGTCGGTGCATCGGTGGCGCGCGTGTTGCGCGACAAGGCGGCGGAACTGACCCGCCAATGCGGGCGCGACATTATCGTGTCGGCGATTTCGGCGCGCGACCGGAAACGCGACCGCGGCATCGATTTGAGCTCCGCGAATTGGTTCGACGATCCGGTCAAAATGGCGCAGACCGCCGAGATCGACGTGTTCGTCGAGCTGGTCGGCGGCGATGAGGGGCCGGCGCGCGCCTCGGTGAAGGCCGCGCTCGAAGCCGGCCGCCATGTCGTCACCGCCAACAAGGCACTGCTTGCCAAGCATGGCGTGGCGCTTGCTGAAATCGCCGAGAAGAAGGGCGTGCTGCTCAACTACGAGGCCGCGGTGGCAGGTGGCATCCCGGTCATCAAGACGATGCGCGAGGCGATGGCCGGCAATTCCGTCACCCGCGTCTTCGGCATCCTCAACGGGACCTGCAACTATATCCTGACCCGCATGGAGGCCGAGGGCGTCTCCTTCGACGTCGTGCTGAAGGACGCGCAGCGGCTGGGCTATGCCGAAGCCGACCCAACCTTCGACATCGAGGGCCATGACACCGCGCACAAGCTGTCGATCCTGACTAGCCTTGCCTTCGGCACCAAGATCGCCGCCAACGACATCTACATGGAAGGCATTTCCAACATTACCCAGGCCGACATCCGTGCCGCCGGCGATCTCGGCTACCGGATCAAGCTGCTCGGCGTCGCCCAGCGCACCGAAAGCGGCATCGAGCAGCGTGTGCATCCGACCATGGTGCCGACTGCTTCGGTCATCGCTCAGGTTCATGGTGTCACCAACGCAGTGGCGATCGAGACCGATATTCTGGGCGAGTTGCTGCTCTCGGGCCCCGGCGCCGGCGGCAATGCCACCGCCTCGGCGGTCATCGGCGATATCGCCGACATCGCCAAGAGCCGGCCCGGCTTCCAGCATGGTCCCGTCTTCGGCCGTCCGGCGAAGGAACTGAGACCGTATAAGAAGGCGCAGATGCGCAGCCATGCCGGCGGCTACTTCATCCGGCTGACCGTACATGACCGAATCGGCGTGTTCGCGGCGATCGCCAAGCGCATGGCCGACAACGATATTTCGCTGGAATCGATCGTCCAGCATGCGGTCAGCGGCGAGGCGGCGGCGCAGAAGACGGTAATTCTCGTCACCCACGAGACCACCGAGGCCGCCGTGCGCAAAGCTGTCGACGGCATCACCAAGGACGGCCATCTGACCGACAAGCCACAGGTCATCCGCATCGAGCGGGCAGGGTAGCAGGCAGCCTCGTTGCCGTGGGCAAAACCCCCGGCGGCGTGTCTTGGTTGGGTGAGGGCATCCCACTGCCGGCCGGAACGAATTGGCGTCGGTACCGTTCTCTTGGTCAGCAACCAAGGGAGCCGCTTCATGGCCGATACCAACAAATCCGACGCCCCTGACATCGGCGACATCCAGAAGACACTGGAAAAGCAGATCGCCGACCTGCGCAAGGAGATCACCAAGATCAACAAGAGCATTTCGCAGCGCAGCGCGGAGATGCTCGATGATGCCAGTGAGCAAGCATCGGATTTCTACGATACAGCCGCTTCCCGCGCCTCGCGGACAGCGCGGCAGTTGCGCAGCCGGGCTCAATCCGTTTCGGAAGTCGCGCGTGAAAATCCGGGCGCGACCACAGCCGTGCTTGGCGTGATCGGCCTACTCGGCTTTCTGGCCGGGATTGCCGTCGGCCAGTCGATGAACGACACGTCGCGTCGCTGGTACTGATCGTGCTTGTGCCGAGCCGGCCTTGCCGTCTCGTTTCTCCGTTTCAGGCAATCATTCAAGGAGGGCACCATGGGTTTGTCCGTGCTGATCGGCATCCTGATTACATTTCTCGTTATCATTCTCGTTCTCTACCTGGTGCAGCGGCTGCCGCTTGATGCCAGGATGAGGCAGATCGTGCAGGTCATCGTCATCATCATCGGCATTATTTCGCTGCTCAAATACCTCGCGGTTTTCTAGGGCCGCGAAGCACGGCAATTTCTGTTCGGTGCCGGCCCGGTTCATCTCAAACCGGGCCGGCATTGTTTTCGAAGATTCGGTTCAATCGATTGTTATTGCTAAGCTTTCGATTAACCACCCGGCAGGTCTTGCCGTTGTCATGGTCGTTTGACAAAACAAGCACGCCTCTGGCGGGAGGCGGCATCAAACGAGGATTTGCCGAATGAATGTGGCCCAGAACATCGTCGCCGGCCTTGACCGGATACTCACCATGGAACTGGTGCGCGTCACCGAACGGGCCGCGGTCGCGGCCGCCAGGTTGCGCGGCCGCGGCGACGAAAAGGCTGCCGACCAGGTCGCCGTCGATGCCATGCGCGAGGAGCTCAACCGCCTCGCCATCAAGGGCACGGTGGTGATCGGCGAGGGCGAGCGGGACGAGGCGCCGATGCTCTATATCGGCGAGGAGGTCGGGACCGGCAAAGGGCCTGCGGTCGATATCGCGCTTGATCCGCTCGAAGGCACGACGATCTGCGCCAAGAACCTGCCGAACGCGCTCGCCGTGATCGCGATCGCCGAGAAGGGCAGCCTGCTGTTCGCGCCCGACGTCTACATGGACAAGATCGCGGTCGGTCCGGGTTATCCAGAAGGGGTCATCGATATCGACGCCTCGCCGGCCGAAAACGTCGCCAGCCTCGCGCGAGCGAAGGGCGTTGCTGTGGCCGACATCACGGCCTGCATTCTCGACCGTCCGCGCCACGCCAAGCTGATTGATGCCGTGCGGGCCACGGGCGCCGCGATCCGGCTGATCGGCGACGGCGACGTCGCCGGCGTCATCCACACCACGGACGCGGAAGAAACCGGCATCGATATCTATCTCGGCACCGGCGGCGCGCCGGAAGGTGTGCTGGCCGCCGCGGCGTTGCGCTGCACCGGCGGCCAGATGCAAGGCAGACTGATCATCGATACGCCGGAAAAGGTCGCACGTGCCGCAAAGATGGGCATTTCCAATCCGAAGCGGATCTATCAAGCGGAAGACATGGCGCGCGGCGACGTGCTGTTCGCGGCCACCGGTGTCACCGATGGCAATATGCTGGCCGGCGTCAAGTTTGGCCGCACATACATCACCACCCACACGATCGTGCTGCGATCGTCATCGCGGACCGTGCGCGAGATCAAGGCCAGGCACCAGGATCTGGATAAGTTCTAGGTTCCATCCTGTTGTCGGCCTTAGTGCTTGCGAACGTGCATCGCAGCCGTTAGCCCTGTGGCTGCATCGGATGATGCTGGCCGCAGGGATTTGACGATGAAGCCGTTCGACTGGCACGCGGATACGATCTCGCGCGCCACCGCCATCACGAAATCCTACCGCAACACCCAGAACGTGCGCCGCTTTTTCACCCGTGAATGCGGTAATGCTTTCAGGTTCGACCGACCGTTTATGGCCTGGCTCAAGGACGGTGCGGAGAAGACGATGGGAGATGCGGCAGACGAATGGCTTCGGCGCCAAGCTGAAAGGCGGAAAGCGTAATTTCTTGAACTTCTCCCGCACGGCGCGTCACCGCGAACTTGGCTTTGGCGGCCTTTGGCTTATCCTGCCGCCAACCATGAGTTGGCAAAGCGCATGATGGGCGAAAGGCGCCTTTTCCTCGATGTCAGGCAGTCGGCAACCGGTCTCTCCTGGGAGCACCGGCTGACCGAACGGCAGGACATGATCGCGCTTGCCATCGCACAGGGTCATGGCGTGCCCGACATCGTCGCGCGCGTTCTTGCCGGACGCGGCGTGGCCGTCGAGGAGACGGAGCGGTTTCTGGACCCGACGATCCGCGACCTGTTGCCGAACCCGGCCTCGCTGACCGACATGGACAAGGCCGCCATCCGCATCGCCGCCGCCGTCATGGCGCGGGAGAAAATTGCGATCTTCGGCGATTACGACGTCGATGGCGCGGCCTCGTCGGCCTTGCTGAAGCGGTTTCTCACGCATTTCTCGGTGCCGTCGGAAATCTATATCCCGGATCGTATTTTCGAGGGCTACGGTCCCAATCCCGATGCCATGCGCGAACTGGTATCTCGCGGCGCGACGCTGATCGTCACAGTCGATTGCGGCACCAACAGCGCCGTTTCGATCGACGCGGCCAATGCCGCCGGCGCCGATGTCGTGGTGCTCGACCACCACCAGGTCGGCGGCGTCTTGCCCGCGGCAATTGCCGTCGTCAATCCAAACCGCGACGACGACCTTTCCGGACAGGGCCATCTCTGTGCCGCGGGTGTCGTGTTCCTCGCCTTGGTACACACTGCAAAGGTGCTGCGTGGCCTGAGCGATGTCACGCCGCCCGACCTGCTTTTCCTGCTCGATCTCGTGGCGCTTGCCACCGTCTGCGACGTGGTGCCGCTCACGGGCGTCAATCGCGCCTTCGTCGTCAAGGGTTTGCAGGTGGCGCGACAGCAGAAGAATGAAGGAATGGCCGCGCTGGCAAGGGTGTCACGCGTTGGCGAGCCGATCAGCACCTTCCATCTCGCCTACCTGATCGGTCCGCGCATCAATGCGGGCGGGCGCATCGGCGATGCAGCACTCGGCAGCCGGCTGCTTGCAACGGACGATCCGGTCGAGGCGCAGACCATCGCCGAGACGCTCGACCGGCTGAACCAGGAGCGGCAGCTGATGGAGCAGGAGATGCTCGCCGCCGCGCGCGCCGAGGCCGATGCCGAACTCGCCGGCGGCAGCGGCCCTGCGATCGTCGTCACCGCCAGCAACAGTTGGCACCCCGGCATCGTGGGCCTGCTTGCCTCACGGCTGAAGGATCACGCACGGCGGCCGGCATTCGCTATCGCTTTCAACGCCAACGGCACCGGCACGGGCTCCGGTCGTTCCGTGTCGGGTTTCGACCTTGGCCGGCTGGTGCGCGAAGCTGCCAATGCCGGGCTCATCGTCAAGGGCGGCGGCCATGGCATGGCTGCCGGCATCACCGTCGAGCGGGCAAGACTGGGTGAGCTCAGGGCCTTCTTCGAGGAGCGGGCGGCCGCCGACGTTTTCAGATTGCAGGATGAGGAAAGCCTGGCGATAGACGGCGCGCTTGCCGCCGAAGGCGCGACGCTCGGCCTGCTCGATGCCCTGGAAAAGGCGGGCCCCTTCGGGGCCGGGCATGTCGCGCCGGTTTTCGCGCTGCCACGCCATCGGCTGGCCGATATCAGGCCGGTCGGCACCAGCCACATTCGCGCCGATTTACAGTCGGAGAGCGGCGGCCGCATCCAGGCGATCGCCTTTCGCGCCGTCGATACAGTGCTCGGCGAGTTCCTGTTCAAGAACCGCGGCAAGACGGTGCATGTCGCCGGCTCGCTGTCGGGCAATTACTGGAACGGCAACCGTACGGTGCAGTTTCGCATCATCGATGCCGCGCGGGCGTAGGCGCGTGCCGGAAACCCGGGCAATTCAGCCGGCCGGCGCATAACGCAACAGCGTCACGCCCTGGGGGAGACTTTGGGTGCCGACCGGGGTCAGCGCCAGCGACAGGCCGGATTGAAAATACGGTTTGCCGCCACCCAGCACCACGGGATGCATGTAGAGCCGGTATTCGTCGATGAGGCCGGCTCGTGCCAGAGAGGCGGCAAGATCGGCGCCGCCAAGGATGACGAGGCCGTCGGTCCGCGCCTTGAGAGATCGTACCGCATCCTGCGCATCGCCATCCACCAGCCGGGTATTGAGCCCGACTTGCCGAAGCGTGGTCGAGAAGACGATCTTCGGCGTTTCGCGCCATGCATGGGCAAAATCCCGCTCGACCTGGGTGGCGCCGGTCTCGCGTTCAGGGCTGTCCCAGAAGCGCATGGTTCCGTACATGCGCCGTCCGGCGAGCACGGCGGAGGCCTGTCTCATCAGGTCGTTGAAATGCTGGTGCAGTTCCGCCTCGGGCACCGGCAAGCCGATGTCATCGTTCGATCGGGCGATATAGCCGTCCAACGACGTCAGCATGGAATAGACAATCCTGGCCATCGGCACCTCCGCCTCGATCGACGCAGATCATCATAACCAATTGCGTTTTGCAATCAGTTTGTCCTGAGGCCAAATACAGGAAACGGTCTAGGCGAGAACCGTCTGCAGCCGCGTCAGTTCGCCGATCTGCGCCATCGTCGCTTGGTAGCCGAGCTGGATCGCCTCATCGGCCCGGTGAAATTCGGTGAGACCGATATGGCTGAGCTTGGGTTGCAGCGACATGTCGGGCGGATCACCGGCAAGTCTCGCCCGCGAAATACGGTCCTGGATGATGTTGAAGGCTTCGACCATCACGCCGGTGATGCCCAGACGCGTCTGGTGCGATTGGTGTTGAGCGTCGACCTGGCCGGGCCTTGGCGCATCCTTTTCGATAACCAGCTCGCCGGCGCTGTGCTTGATCACGGCGGCGCGGCCGAACAGGTCGTAGTGGAGGTTGACCGCCACGACGAGCGGCTGCTCGTAGGCGCGGCAGACCGAAACGGGCACCGGGTTGACCAGCGCTCCGTCGACCAGCACGCGGCCGTTGCAATCGACAGGCTCGAACACGCCAGGCAGCGCGTAGGACGCGCGCATGGCGGTGATCAGCGAACCGCTCGACAGCCAGATCTCGTGGCCGGTACGGATTTCCGATGCAACGCAGACAAATGGCTTGGGCAGATCGTCGAAGCGGATGCCGGCCACGTGCTCGCGCAGGCGCGCGTCCAGCTTCATGCCGCCGAAGAGGCCGCTGCCGCGCAGGTTGAGATCGAGCAGGCCGAAGATGCGTCGTCTGGTGAGGCTGCGGGCGAACTCTTCCAGCTCATCCAGTTTGCCGGCGAGGTAACAGCCTCCGACCAGGGCGCCGATCGAAGTGCCGGCGATCATCGAGACTTCGATGCCGGCTTCATCGAGCGCGCGCAGTACGCCGATATGAGCCCAGCCTCTGGCGCAACCGCCACCGAGCGCGAGCGAAATGCCTGTTTTCTTGGGGGAGGTTGTTTCGGACGCGCCGCCTGCCGAGGACAGGCCATTGGCCTCCCTGACATCTGGTCTGTTACGCAATGACGCCCATTCGAGCATCATGATCTCCCTTGTCCCAGGCTAGTATACGGATGGGCTGTATCGAAATGATGAATCTATGTGGTCGGTGTCAGGCAGAAGGTTCAAATTGATGGCTTTCGATACGTGTTTTCCGCATCGAACAGCGGCCTGCTGCCGTCGTCGGCAAGCGTCCCCTTGCCGTCGATCAGCCCCACCGTCCGATAAAAGCATGAACGCCGGCCGGTGTGACAGGTTGCGTCGTGGCCCAACACTTTCACGCGAAGCCACACCGCATCCTGGTCACAATCCGTGAGCATCTCGACGACATGTTGGAAATTGCCCGAGGTTTCGCCCTTCTTCCAGAGCGTGTTGCGCGAGCGCGACCAGTAGTGGGCAATGCCTGTTTCAAGCGTCAGAGCCAGCGCCTGTGCGTTCATGTGAGCGACCATCAGCAGCATGCCGTCGGCGGCATCGGTCACGACGACGGTGACAAGACCGGCGGGATCGAAGCGCGGCGAAAACACCGCGCCTTCCTCCAGGGCCTTCTTGTCCGAGGGAGCTTCCGGAAATTCCAGTGCCGACATTGCCGGTCTATCTTCCTGTTGACCGCGACGTCGGCAAGGGGCTTACGCCCTGCCGCCGCGCACCATGGTGACAAAGCGAACCTGCTCTTCAGGCGTATCCTTGAAGACGCCTGTGAAGGTGGAGGTCAGCGTGGTGGAACCTTGCTTGCGGATGCCGCGCATGGCCATGCACATGTGCTCGGCCTCGATCATGACGGCGACGCCGCGCGGGTTGAGGACGTCCTGGATTACGCCGGCAATCTGGGCGGTCAGGGCTTCCTGCGTCTGCAGCCGATGGGCAAAGATATCGACGACGCGCGCGATCTTGGACAGGCCGACGACCTTGCCGTCGGGCAGATAGCCGACATGCGCCTTGCCGATGATCGGCACCATGTGATGTTCGCAATGCGAATGGAACTGGATGTCCTTGACGATGACCAGGTCATCGTAGCCGGCGACCTCCTCGAAAGTACGGCCAAGCTCCTCGGCAGGGCACATGTCGTAGCCGCCGAACATCTCGCGATAGGCCTTGGCCACGCGCTTGGGCGTGTCGATCAAACCCTCGCGATCCGGATTGTCGCCGGTCCAGCGCAGCAAGGTGCGCACGGCGGCCTCGACTTCGGCCTCGCTCGGGCGGTCGGTGACCGGCTTTTCCATGTAGGCGGACTGGGGCATGAGTTTCTTGATGACGGCATCCATAAAAGGCGTCTCCCGTAGTTCCTCTCAGAGGAGGAACGAGTTGAACGGACCACGACCTTTCGGTGTCGGAAACTCGCCCCGTTTCCAGCCCCGTAAGCGGCGTGAACTTCCCGGCAAGGACAGTGGCGTTCGCCGCCTTGTCGATACCGGACTGCCAGCATTATATATGGTCGTGCCGAGCGAATGAAAGACGCAGCAACGGCAATCGCTGTTCGCTTGGCGGCGACGGATTGGAAAATAATGATCAACGACGTCTACAACGCGAAAATTCTCGGTTTTGCCGGAAATATCGCCCGCATCGGCCGGCTCGATCATCCCGACGCGACCGCGAAGGCGCATTCCAAGCTGTGCGGGTCGACCGTTACCGTCGACCTCAAGATGGAGGACGGTGTGGTCACCGACTTCGCCCACGACGTGAAGGCCTGCGCGCTCGGCCAGGCATCGTCCTCGATCATGGCGCAACATGTAGTCGGCGCCAGTGCCGAGGAATTGCGCGCGGTGCGCCAGACCATGCTGAAGATGCTGAAGGAGAACGGCGCGCCGCCGGAAGGCCGCTTCGCCGACCTCGGCTATCTGGAGCCGGTGCGCGACTACAAGGCGCGCCATGCGTCGACCATGCTGACCTTCGACGCCGTGGTCGACGCCATCGGCCAGATCGAGAAGAAGCGCGCCGGCGAAGCGGCCTGAAGTGGGCTTCGACCTTACGACGAGCGGGTCCCGCCAGAGCGGTCGTTCACATGCCATAGCCTGGTTGCCGAAGCCGCCATTCGGGCGATCACGCGTTGCGCGCCGTTTCCCGAACCTGGCATACCGGGGCGCCCGGTATGATTTGTGACGCGACATCGTCCTCACATCCAATCCGGCAGTCGACCCGGCGGCGGGAGGTCCGTCCATGGATATCAACGACCTCGATAAGCTTTTCGGAAAATACAAGAAGCTAACGTAGCCGGATTCGGCCAGCGCACGGCTCAGGCCGGAGCTTTCAGCGCTCGCCTGCTTTCGATGAATTCGCTTCTTAGCCAGTTGGCGAAGGCCGCTGCCGGTTCCGAGAGACCGTGCAAACTCCTGGCCACCAGCCAATAGGCCCCGGATGCGACATCGATGTCGAACGGTTTGACCAGTGCCCCGGTCTCCAATTCTTCTCCCATCTGCAGGAGATCGCCCAGCGCCACGCCGTGGCCGAGCAGCGCGGCCTGCTTGGAGAGTGAGGCGTCCGCAAGCATCGGCCCGCGCGTGGGCATGGCGTTGGCAGGTACGCCCGCCGCTTCGAACCAGCGCGCCCAACCCTGGCGATTTTCCTCGTGCAAAAGCGTGAAGCGAGCAAGATCGGCCGGCTTCTCGAGGGCTGGGCCCGATGAAAGCAGCGCCGGCGACAGAACTGGTGAATCAACTGTCGAGGCCAGCCGCTCGGCTTCGCTGCGGGGCCATGACGTCGCGTTCGAGCTGAAACGTAAGGCAAGTTCGGGCTGGTCGCTGCGGAACTCGATCAGCCTTGGGTCCACTTCGAGGGAGACGTCGATATCGGGCCGCAACTGGCGAAACCGGTTGAGCCGGGGCACCAGCCAGACGGCTGCAATCGACGGCTCGACGCTGACACGAACCACGGCCTGCGCGGGGACCGCGACCAGTTCCGAGAGCAGTTTGTCGATATCGTCGAAACTTCTGACCAGTTGAGCAAGCAGCCGACGGCCTGCGTCCGTCAGTTCGACGCGGCGATGGTGCCGGTCGAAAAGCGGTTGGCACAGGAAGGTTTCGAGTTCGCGGATCTGCCGGCTGATCGCCGCCTGGGAGACGAAAAGCTCCTCGGCGGCCTTGCTGAAGCTCAAATGCCGCCCCGCCGCCTCGAAGCTCCTCAACGCCGTAAGGGGCAAGCGTCCACGCTTCATTTCGCATAACCCAGGATTATCCGAAATAGAAATTATACTCGTTTGAAGGGGAGCGCCAGCGGCAGTCTAATCTCGTCAAAGGAGATGCCGCCATGATTCAGTTGCTGGAGATCCTTGGCGACGTCATACGGATCGCTACGTTCCAATGGCGCGACGAAAGACGCGCTACAAGGCATCACGAACAGTGGTCTCATCCTGGCCAGTGGGCGCCGCCAGCCGACCGGCGGCCATTTCGCCGTTCCCGCCCGTGACCGCACGGCGATCGGGATTGCGTTCTCCAGTGCAAGCGCACATCTATCAGCTGGAAAACGCGGAGATCGCAGTGGGCGACCAGCACAGGCATGCGCATACTGCCGGAGCGTCGAGGCGCGGCCGCAACTGGCCCGGCCCCTGGCGCAAGACGCCTGGGCGCTTGTTCGGCACCTCGCTCGTGCGGCTTTACCAATTGACGCTGTCCGGCTTTGTCGGCAATTCCTGCCGTCATCTGCCGACCTGTTCGGAATACGCGCATGAGGCGATCGCCCGCCATGGCCTTTGGGCCGGCGGCTGGATGGGGTTGTTCCGCGTGCTGCGCTGCGGTCCGTTCGGCACGCACGGCGTTGATCTCGTGCCGCAGGCGCTTCCATCCCACTACGTCTGGTTCATGCCATGGCGGTACTGGCGGATCGGCCGCAAGCGCGGCGAAGCGCAGGACTAAGTGGCTGGTCACGCCGCGCTGTTTACGCTCCGGTAGGGTTAACGCAAGCCTGCACAACAACTGCGCATTTGAGACAAAATCGAGACAAGAGACCTCGCTAAGCCCGCTCGCGAACCCCCTTCTGGAGCGAGCAGAAAATGCGCAATGTCGATCGTCTTCCCTTTATCATGGCTGGTGTCCTGTTCCTGCTCGCCTGGCTGCTGGGATTTCCGATGCGCGCGCAGTCCGAGCCGCTCGCGGATGTGCAATGCACGCTGATCGCCGATGCTGTAACCGGCAAGACGCTTTACCAGGACGGTACATGCGACCAGCGCTTCAGCCCAGCCTCCACGTTCAAGGTGCCGCTTTCGCTGATCGGTTACGACGCAGGCATCCTTGGCGATGAACATACCCCGGCATGGGACTACAAGCCCGAGATCAACGCGGTGAAACGCGACCAGAAAACCGTCGATCCGACGATCTGGGAACGTGATTCCATCATCTGGTTCTCACGCGAAATCACCCGCAGGCTCGGAACTCAGAAATTTGCCGGCTACGTATCGAAGTTCAACTATGGCAATGGTGACGTTACCGGCAATCCTGGCAAGGATGACGGGCTCACCCATTCCTGGGTCAACTCCTCGCTTAAGATCACGCCAGTCGAACAGGTTGCCTTCCTGCGGCAACTGCTCGCCGGCACAATGCCGGTGTCGGCCAGGGCGCATGACATGACACGCGCCATCATGCCGAACTTCAAGGCTGGCGACTGGGCCGTTCAGGGCAAGACCGGCACGACGAGGCTCGGCGCGGGCGGCAAGGGCAAGCGCTCGCTCGGATGGTTTGTCGGCTGGGCTGGGAAAGACGGCCGCCAGATCGTGTTCGCCCGGCTCGTCGTCGATACGAAGCGCACCGATATGCCGAAGGGGCTGGCGACACGGGCCGCGTTCCTGAAGGACCTGCCACGGCTGATTAAGTGAGCCGGGCTTTACGGCGGCGGCATCTGCTCATAAAAGACTGCCGCCGCCGGACGCATCCGGCACCCTGGCAGGTCGCAGCCCCGAACCGCTGATGATCTGCATTTACCACCCGCGCTCGTTTGCGGGACTGGATAGGAGATACACATGCTGAATTCCGTTTCCCTGACATTTCCCGATGGCTCCGTGCGTGACTACGATGCCGCGATGACCGGTGCCGGCCTGGCCGAATCGATCTCCAAGTCGCTTGCCAAGAAGGCCGTGGCCTATGCAATCGATGGCACCGTGCGCGATCTCTCGGACCCGCTCGGCAAATCCGGCAAGGTCGAGATCATCACCCGCGAAGATCCGCGCGCGCTGGAACTGATCCGCCATGACACCGCGCATGTGCTGGCGGAAGCCGTTCAGGAGATATGGCCGGGAACGCAGGTCACCATCGGGCCGGTGATCGAGAACGGATTCTATTACGACTTTGCCCGCAACGAGCCGTTCACCCCGGACGATTTCCCGGTGATCGAGAAGAAGATGCGCGAGATCATCGCGCGCAACAAGCCGTTCACCAAGGAGGTCTGGTCGCGCGACAAGGCGAGACAAGTCTTCGCCGACAAGGGCGAGCGCTACAAGCTCGAACTGATCGATGCCATTCCCGAGGACCAGGATCTCAAGATCTATGCGCAGGGCGACTGGTTCGATCTCTGCCGCGGTCCTCACATGGCCTCGACCGGCCAGATCGGCAACGCCTTCAAGCTGATGAAGGTGGCTGGCGCCTATTGGCGCGGCGACTCGAACAACCCGATGCTGACGCGCATCTACGGCACGGCCTGGGCCGACCAGGCGCAGCTCGAAGCCTACCAGACGATGCTGGAGGAGGCCGAGAAGCGCGATCACCGCAAGCTCGGCCGCGAAATGGACCTTTTCCATTTCCAGGAAGAGGGGCCGGGCGTGGTCTTCTGGCACGCCAAGGGCTGGAAGATGTTCCAGAACCTGGTCAACTACATGCGGCGCCGGCTCGACGAGCAGGGCTACCAGGAGGTCAACGCCCCGCAGGTGCTCGACAAGAGCCTTTGGGAGACGTCGGGCCACTGGGGCTGGTACCGCGACGCCATGTTCAAGGTGACAGTCGCCGGCGATGAAACCGACGATGACCGCATCTTCGCGCTGAAGCCGATGAACTGCCCGGGCCACGTGCAGATTTTCAAGCACGGGCTGAAATCCTATCGTGACCTGCCCGTAAAGCTGGCGGAGTTCGGCAATGTGCATCGCTACGAGCCGTCGGGCGCGCTGCACGGGCTGATGCGCGTGCGCGGCTTCACGCAAGACGATGCGCATATCTTCTGCACCGAGGAGCAGCTGGCTTCCGAGTGCCTGCGCATCAATGACCTGATCTTGTCGACCTATGCCGATTTCGGTTTCGACGAAATCAGCGTCAAACTGTCGACACGGCCCGAAAAGCGCGTCGGCACGGACGAGGCCTGGGATCATGCCGAGGCGATCATGGGCGGCGTGCTGGAGACGATCCGGACAAGGTCCGGCAACCGCATCAAGACCTCGATCAATCCGGGCGAGGGCGCCTTCTACGGGCCGAAGTTCGAATATGTGCTGAAGGATGCCATCGGCCGCGAATGGCAATGCGGCACGACGCAGGTCGACTTCAACCTGCCGGAACGCTTCGGCGCCTTCTACATCGGCTCGGATTCGGAGAAGAAGCAGCCGGTCATGGTGCACCGCGCCATATGCGGTTCGATGGAGCGTTTTCTCGGCATCCTGATCGAGAATTATTCCGGCCATTTCCCGCTATGGTTCGCGCCGCTGCAAGTGGTGGTGGCGACGATCACGTCAGACGCCGACAGCTATGCGACCGAGGTGGTGGCGAAACTGAAGGCCGCCGGCCTGCTGGCGGAAGCCGACCTGCGCAACGAGAAGATCAACTACAAGGTCCGCGAGCACAGCCTGGCCAAGGTGCCCGTCATTCTGGTCTGTGGCAAACGCGAGGCGGAGGAGCAGACGGTCAACATCCGCCGCCTCGGTTCGCGCGACCAGGAATCGCTCGGCCTTGCCGAAGCAATCGAACGGCTGACCGAAGAAGCGATCACACCTGACCGCCGACGCAAGCGCGCGGCTTGAATCGGAGTGTTTTCGATCGAATGGCGGTGGAGCGATCCACCGCCATTTTCATATCCCTGTCATGGCAACGTTGTAACGAGCCCCTATGCTCAAGCTGAAATCGCGCGAACGACCGTTCCCAGAGCTTTCCTATGCCAATCCGCACCAGCCGGCGCTGGCGCGCTGGTTCATCCATTCGGTCGAAGGCCTGTCGGGCCGCGATCGCTTTGCCGCGCTTTATGATTTCTGGCGCCGCCAGGTGGTTCCGCCGGGCGAACGTGTGTTCAGCCGAATGCTGGACCTCATCGACGTGCGCGTGCAAAGCCCGGACCAATGGCCGCCGAAGGATCTGCCCAATACGCCGCTGGTGATCGTCGCCAACCACCCCTTCGGAATCGGCGACGGCATTGCCGTGCTCTCGCTGGCTGAGCAACTCGGCCGGCCCTTCCGCGTGATGATCCACAAGGACCTGCTCAGGATCCGCGAGATGGAGCCCTATTCGCTGCCGATCGACTTTTCCGAGACCAAGGACGCGGTGAAGAACAACATGGCCGTGCGCCATGAAGCAGTGCGGCTGCTCAGGGAAGGTGTCACGATCGTGGTGTTTCCGGCCGGCGGCGTCGCCACAGCGCCCAAGGGTTTTGGCCGCGCGCGCGACCTGCCGTGGAAGATGTTTCCCGCCCGTCTCGTCCAGGAGGCCAAGGCATCGGTCATCCCGATGCATTTCTCCGGCCAGAACGGCAGGCTTTTCCATCTGGTCAGTGGGCCGATGAACATGGCCGAGCGCGACGGGCGTGTGGCCAAATTCGTCGGCAAGGCCTCGTTGACCTTGCGCACCTCGCTGCTCATTCGTGAATTCGCGCGGCTGTCCGGCAGGGCGATCGACGTGCGTGTCGGCAATGTGCTGAGCTGGAACGAACTGGAGCCGTTGCGCGACCGCAAAACGTTGCTCGACCGTCTCTATCGCGGTGTATTCGATCTGGCGCCGAGCCTGCCGCGCCGTCGCATTCCGTTCCTCCCGGCACGAACCAAGTTGGCTGCCTGAAAGCTAGTCCGCGCCTTCTTCCGGATCCATCGCCGCCGCTTCGGTGGCGAGAACCTCGATCTCCTGGTTCTGCCCGCCAACGACCGTGAAATCCTTCTGGTAGATGCGGTCGCGGTTCTTGGCGATGATGGTGTAGTCGCCTTCGGCCAGCACCATCGAAGCGAAGGCGCCGACGGTTTCCTTGATCGGATCGCCGGACTCGTTGAGCAGCGACCACGAGGTGTCGGCAATCGCTTCGCCGCCCGCCTCGCGCACCAGCTTCATGGTGATTTCGGCGGCGTGATGCTCAACGGTGGCTTCGGTCAGCTTGCCGGCCTCGACGCGGATGTCGGATCGGATGACCGCATTGACCGCGCCGTAGGTCGAGACGACATGGTAGATGCCGGCATTGAGCCGCACGACGCTGTTGGGTTCGACATCGGGAATGATCAGCGCGCGGTCGCCATTGGCCTCGGCGGTGCCCTCATAGATCGAAAAGCGCAGTTTCTTCGGCGGAATGCGCACGCCGCCGGACAGAACCGCGTCGAGCTTCAGGCCGCCGGCATCGAGCACGAGGCTTTCTTGCTTGGCTTCCTTGCCGACGGTGATGCGCTTGGTGGCGCCGGCGCGGCCATAGGAAGCGTGGACTAGGTAACTGCCGGGCTCGAGCTGGAAGACGGCGCTGCCGCCATGGGAGGAGGCGACCATCGGCAATTTGCCGTTGACCGCTTCGGGCTTGAAGACACGCCAGACTAGTCCACGTGTGATGTCGGTGCCCTTGTCGGTCAACTGGGCCGAGAGCGTGATGGCGCCACCGCCGCCAAGCGCCAGCGGGGTCTCGCTCTTCGGCGTTGCATAGCTCGAAATTCCGGGAAGTTTCAGGTCGCCGACGCCGTCCTTTTCCTGCGCGACAGCCATGGAGACCGGCAGCAGGAACAGCGCGGCGCAGAGCCGAACCAGGAAAAGACGCAGTCGCCCCTCAAACATGCCTTGCGTTGAAGCCCATGGCGGTGGCAATTTCAAGGCTTAAGAGTCCGATCCGGGACTCTTCAGCCCGGCGTTAGCGCGCCTTTGCCCAAGCCACCCGATTCCCGATGGTGCGCTTCAGCTCAAGACAGAGTGTTTCAGGAGACTTGCGTCCATGGCGTCGCCGATCATCGACTTCCTGCTGACCCGAAATTCGGCGCCGATCCCCGACCTCAGGGAACCGGCGCCAAGCGACGCCGACATCGCCACGATGATCACTGCCGCCACGCGCGTGCCCGACCATGGACGGCTCGAACCCTGGCGCTTCATCCTTTATCGCGGCGAAGCCCGCATCGAGATCGGCAAGAAACTAGCGGCCTTGGCCGAACAGCGCGAGGGGCTGTTGCCGGAAGGCCGTCGCAACCAGGAACTGGCGCGGTTCTCGCGCGCTCCACTGGTGATCGGTGTCGTATCCATTCCGAGGGAGAACCCAAAAATCCCGCAATGGGAGATGTTCCTGTCCGGAGGCATGGCGGCGATGAACCTGGTGATCGCGGCCAATGCACTGGGCTATGGCACGAACATGATCAGCAACTGGTATTCCGACGTGCCGGAGGGCAGGGCGATCCTCGGACTGGCGCCGCAGGAGCGCGTCGTCGGTTTCATCCATATCGGCTCCTACGCCGGTCCGGCGCCGGAGCGGCCACGGCCCGATCCGGCCAAGCTCTACACCGATTACGCCGGACCCTGGGCGGGCTGAATGTTCTACGAGCCGTCCAAGGGGCATGGACTGCCGCACGATCCGTCGAAGGCGATCGTGGCGCCGCGCCCGATCGGCTGGATATCGACGCTGAACAAGGCAGGCGAGGTCAATCTGGCACCATATTCGTTCTTCAACGCCTTCTCGACCCGGCCTTTCATCGTTTGGTTTTCCTCCGAAGGCGAGAAGGACAGCGCCTCGTTTGCGCAGGAAACCGGCGAGTTCGTCGCCAACCTGGTCAGCCGCGATCTTGCGGAGAAGATGAATTACACATCCGTCGACGCGCCGCGCGGCGTCAACGAGTTCGTCTATGCCGATCTCGCCATGGCGCCTTCGCGTCTCGTCAAGCCGCCGCGCGTGGCGGCTGCACCCGCGGCGCTCGAATGCCGGGTTACGGAAGTGTTTCACCCAAAGGCGCTGGACGGATCGCCAACGAGTGCCTTTGTCGTCGCCGGTGAGGTGATCGGCGTGTACATCGACGATGCTTTCCTGAAAGACGGCCTGTTCGACATCACCAAGGCCGGCAACGTGGCGCGTCTCGGCTACATGGATTATGCCAGCGTCGACGAGGTCTTTGCGATGCGCCGGCCGCGCTGGGGCAGGGAGTAGCCGTCAGGCGGATATCCCGGCGGCTTTCGCGCGGGCCAGAAGCCGTTCGGCCAGCCGTAGATGCGGGCGGTCGAACATCTTGCCGTCGATGCCGACGACGCCCGGATTTCCGGCCGCCTCGAAGGCCGCTACGATAGCCGCCGACTGTCTCACCGCCTCGGCAGAGGGCGTGAACGCAGCGTTGATGACAGACACCTGATCGGGGTGGATTGCCATCTTGCCGGTGAAGCCGTCACGCTCGGCCTCGGCACATTCCGCGGCGAGGGCCGCCATGTCGCGAAAGCCGGGGAATACGGTGTCGATCGCGGCGACTTCCGCGGCTCCGGCCGCGAGAATGGTCGTCAGACGGGCGTGACGGAAAAGATCGGTGTAGCGGCCGTGCTCGTCGCGGGCAGAGCGTGCGCCTATCGCCGCCGACAGGTCTTCCGCGCCCCAGGTGAGACCGGCGAGCCGTGCGCTTGTCCCCGCATAGGTGGCGGCGGCGAGCACGCCCGCCGGAGTTTCGGTGATGATCGGCAGGATTTTTATCGACCCGTCGGGCAGGCCGTTTTCAGCCTCCCGGACCCTGAGCTTGGCCGCGAGCTGCTGCACATGCTGGCCGCTGTTCGATTTAGGCACCATGATGCCGTCCGGTCTTGCCGGAACGAGCTTGGCAAGATCATCGTCCGTCATCCCGGTCGAGAGGTCATTGACCCTGACATAGAGCGCCGAGTTGGTTTGCCCCCTGCGTTCGAGGATGAAGCGCGCCGCGATCTCGCGCGCCCGCTCCTTGTTCCGCGGCGCCACGGAGTCCTCGAGATCGACGATGACCACGTCGGCGCCGGCGCCAAATCCCTTCTCCAGCTTCCGTTCGGAATCGCCTGGAACGAACAGCAGCGAGCGCATCAGTCTGCCTTCTTCAGCATCATCGCTTGCCTGATGCATTGAGCGACCAGATCGCCATGCTGGTTGTAGGCGCGGTGCTCGAATTCGACGATGCCGCGGTCGGGCTTCGACCTGGATTCGCGCACCGAGACGACAGATGTTTCGACGCGGATGGTGTCGCCATGAAAGACCGGGTGAGGAAACACGGTTTCCTTCATGCCGAGATTGGCGACCGTCGTGCCGACAGTGATGTCGTTTACCGAAATGCCGATCATCAGGCCGAGCGTGAACAGCGAGTTGACCAGCGGCTTGCCCCATTCGCTCTTGGCGGCGAAATCGAAGTCGATATGCAGCGGCTGCGGGTTCAGCGTCATCACCGAAAACAGCATGTTGTCGCTCTCGGTGACGGTCTTGCGCAGCGTGTGATGGAAGACATGGCCGACAACAAACTCCTCGAGATATAGCCCTGCCATCTTCCGCCTCCTGCGCTGTCTGACGGTTGATAGGCGCTGCTTCAGGCCCTCGCAAGCCAGTTAATGAACATGGTGAACCGTTCGTAAACCATTTCTGCCTACCCTACTCACGGGGCCGGAAACCCTCCGGCGAGGGGCGTGAGCAGACGGCATGGTTGTTGTTTCGCATTTTCTGAAATGGATCTACACGGCCAGGGTGTCGGAGCGCGCCGCCGCGGCCCATGCGCTGGCCCGAGCCTATGTCAATTGCGAATTGCCGTTCGAGGATCGCTGCGCCGCCGAGGCGGCGCTGACGCTGCTGCTCGACGACGCCTCGTCGAAAGTGCGGCTGGCGATGGCGGAAGCGCTCTCGATGAGCCATCACGCGCCGTTGCAGATCATCAGTGCGCTTGCCGCAGACCAGCCGGAGGTCGCCGGGGTCGTGCTGGCGCGCTCGCCGCTGCTCACCGACGCCGACCTGATCAACCGCGTGGCGGCGAGCCAGAAAGCAACGCAGAAGCTGATCGCCGACCGGCCTGTAGTCTCGATGGCGCTTTCGGCGGCCATCGCCGAGATCGGCGAGGCGGAGGCCTGCGCCGTGCTTTTGGCCAATAGCGGCGCCGACATCGCGTCAGTCAGCTTCCGGCGCATGGCGGAACGCCATGGGCATCTGCCTCTGGTGCGCGAGGCGCTGATCTCGGACATCAGGCTGCCTGCCGACTGCCGGCATATGCTGCTCGTCAAGCTCGGCGAGACATTGAAGACATCGCCGCTGGTCATGGCGTTGATGGGAGCCGCGCGTGCCGACCGGGTCATGCGCGATGCTTGCGTCAAGGCCTCGGTGACGCTGATCGAGGGCACGCGCCAAGAAGAGCACGCGGCCCTGATCGAGCATCTCAGGCTGCGCGGCGACCTGACCGCGAGCTTCCTGATCCGCACAATCGCGCATGGCAAGGTCGATTTCTTCGGCTCGGCGCTGGTCGCGCTCAGCCAGCAGTCCGAAGCACGGGTGAGGGCGCTGCTGGCCGGCGGGCACGACGTGGCCCTGCAGGCGCTGTTCCGCGGTGCCGGCATGGCTGCCGCCACGCATGCCGTCATCCTGCGCGCCCTGAAAATCTGGCGCGAGGTTGCCAACGGTAAGCGCGTCGCCGGCGTGCAGGAAGTCAGTTGGCTGATGCTCAAGGAATTAGGCGGGCAATCCGCCGAAGGCGATCTTGCCGCCTTGGTCAAGTCGATCCATCTCGGCGCCCTGCGTGAGAATGCACGCGGCCATGCGCTGGCGATCGCCGCAGCTTAGATCTTTTCCCTCGCGAAGAAGTCCGGGAAATCCTCCATCGCCGCGGCGATGATGCGCAGGGACGCCGCGATCCGCAGCATGTCCCCAGTGGCGTTTCGCTGGGCGATGCCTGCCGCATACTGCCGGGCGACGGCAATGGTCGCTGTTTGCGGATCGCCAGGGGTACGGAAAAGCAGCTCGCGCGCCAGTCCCCTCAGGAAATTGGCGATTGAAAGCGTCGTTTCCGATGGGATGGCATGGTTTTGGCTGGCAATGCGCAGTCGCAGGATCTCCAAGCCGACCGTGACGGAAGCGACGCCGCCTCCCAGCACCGCCTCACCCTTCCTGCCGGAATTCTGGACCAGCGGCATCAACTGATTGACCCGGTCATAAGCGAGGCTCTCGAAGGCCGAACGCCTCGGCACGCGCTCATGCAGGCAAAGCCGCGCCAGATCCTCGCGCATGGCGCGCACGATGCGGTCGGCCGCGAGCCATGGATCGGCCGGCAACACGACGATGAAGACGCCGATGGCCAAGAGGATGCCGACCAGGATCGATGCCGAGCCTGCGAAGAAGGGGCCGGGATCGTAGGTCATCGCCTGATGTGGGCTGAGAAAGGCCAGGAAGTTGATGGCGAAGGCTGTCGCCACGCCGACATAGCGCGGATTGGCCATGGCGAGTGCCGCTGGCACCATGATGGGCACGACGAACAGCATGAACCAGCCGAAGCCGGGCATAGCGGGGAGCGCAACCTGGCCGACGAGAAAGGCAAAAGGCAAAGCGAGCAGCGTGCCCTTGAAGAACCCCCAGGATACTTGCACCGGGTCGGGGCGAGCGGAAAACAGGCTCGACACCACGGCAACGAGGATGACGGTGCCGGCCGCTTCCGACCACTTCGTCGTCAGCCAAAAAGCAGCGACCAGCAGCGTGGCAACGGCCGCACGGACGGCGTTGCGCGCAGCACCGGGATAGTCGCGATGCACCACCAGGGCCGGCTGCTGGCTGCCGGGACCTGGACGGCGCGTAACCGGCGCGCGCAAGGCGTCGAGGCCACGCAGCACCTGTTTCAGCGCCTCGGCGAAATCGGCCGCGATGGTGAGGCGGGTAATGGTGCCGACCCTGTCCTCACCCTGGTCGGTCGAGGCGTCGGGCATTTGCCGGGCCCTGATCGAGATCGCGTCGAGCCGCGCCACCCAGGATGAGGTATCGTCCAGCGCTCCCGGCTTGGCTGCCAGTTCGCTGACAAGGGCCTGCAGTTCCGAGCGCACCGGGATGAGGGCCGCGTTTTTCGGAGCGGCATGCGAATAGAGCGCGCGCGCCGCCGAAAGAGCCGAAAGCAGTTGTCCGATGGTGCGCCGCACCGGATGCGCGCGCGGCGCGAAGCTCGGCGCTTCGAGCCTGGCATAGGCGCGCATCTCGCCAAGCGTCTGGGTATCGGCGACAAGCTTCCGGTGCAGGCCGATCAGCGTTGCCCGGTCGCCGCCTGAAAACGCACCGCCGGCATAGGTGGCGAGGTCGAGAATGCAGCGTTTCAGCCGCGAGACGATGGCGTCGCCGGCCAGTTTTGGCAAGATCAGCCGGCTAGTCAGGCCGGCGCAGACGATGCCGAGCACGATCTCGGCACAACGCGCGACCGCGAGGTCGACGACCAGATGCGGTTGTCCGAAAGCGGGCAGGCCGATAATCATTGCGGTGTAGCCTGCAAGGGCCGCGCCATAGGCCTCGGGATTGCGCAGCAGCGACGAGACGAAGGTGCAAATGCCAATCCAGACGGCAAGCGCCGTCACCAGAATCCAGGGGCCGGTACCGAACGCCGTGGTGATGCCGATTGCCGCGACACCGCCGGCCAGCGTGCCGAGCAGGCGGTAGAAGCCTTTCGCCAGCACCATGCCGGCAACCGGCTGGGCGACGATGAACACCGTCATCATCGCCCATTGCGGATGGTCGAGCTTCAGCGCGTAAGCGGCCAGCAATGCGATCATGCCGGCCGAAACGGTGCGGAGCGCAAAAATCCAGTCAGAGCGTGTCGGTTGCGTCAGCCCGGCCAGGCTCGTCTCGAAATAGGTCTTCAGCCGCGGCCAGGTCACATGCTGGTCTCCATGTCAGGAATGCAAGCTAAACGCGCCAGCGGCTAGATATCCAGCACTTCCGTCTCGGCGAATTCGGCGCGTTCCTGGATGAAGCGGAAACGGGCTTCGGGCTTGGTGCCCATCAGCTCATCGACCCTGTCCTTGGTGGCGGAATCGATTTCGTTCACATCAACCCTGAGCAAGGTACGCTTCCTTGGGTCCATGGTGGTTTCCTTGAGCTGCGCGGCCATCATTTCGCCCAGGCCCTTGAAGCGGCCAAGCTCGACCTTGCCGCGGCCGGTGAACTCGGTGCGCAGAAGCTCATCCTTGTGGGCGTCGTCGCGGGCATAGGCGACCTTGCCGCCTTGCCTGATCGAGTAAAGCGGCGGCACCGCCAGGTAGAGATGGCCGCCGCGCACCAGCGCCGGCATCTCCTGGTAAAAGAAGGTGATCAGCAGCGAAGCGATGTGGGCGCCGTCGACATCGGCATCGGTCATGATGATGACGCGGTCGTAGCGCAAATCCTCGTCACGGTATTTTGACCGCGTGCCGCAGCCGAGCGCCTGGATCAGGTCCGATATCTGTTGGTTGGCGGCAAGCTTGTCATTGCCGGCGCTGGCGACATTGAGGATTTTTCCACGCAGCGGCAACACGGCCTGGCTGGCACGGTCGCGTGCCTGCTTGGCCGAGCCGCCGGCGGAATCACCTTCGACGATGAAGAGTTCGGCACCAGCCGCCGCGTTCTGCGTGCAGTCGGCGAGCTTGCCCGGCAAGCGCAGCTTGCGCACCGCGCTCTTGCGCGACACTTCCTTTTCCTGGCGGCGGCGCACGCGTTCGTCGGCGCGCGCGATCACCCAGTCGAGCAGCTTCGAGGCTTCCTGCGGATTATCGGCCAGCCAATGGTCGAACGGGTCGCGGATCGCGGTCTCGACGATGCGTATCGCTTCGATCGTCGCCAGCCTGTCCTTGGTCTGGCCGACGAATTCCGGCTCGCGGATGAACACCGACAGCATGCCGGCGGCCGAGATCATGACGTCTTCCGACGTGACGATCGAGGCGCGCTTGTTGCCGACGAGGTCGGCATAGGCGCGCAGGCCGCGCGTCAGCACGTTTCGGAAGCCGGCTTCGTGGGTGCCGCCTTCACCGGTCGGGATGGTGTTGCAGTAGGAATTGATGAAGCCGTCGCCACCGAACCAGGTCACCGCCCATTCCAGCGAGCCATGGCCGCCTTGCTTGTCGCTCTTGCCGGCGAAGATTTCGCGCGTCACCTGGAAGTCGTCGCCGAGCGACGCCTTCAGATAATCCTTGAGGCCGCCTGGGAAATGGAATTCCGCCTTGGCCGGTGTCTGATCCTTTTCCTTGATCAGGGAGGGATCGCAGGTCCAGCGGATCTCGACGCCGCCAAACAGGTAAGCCTTCGAACGCGTCATGCGGTAGAGACGCGCCGGCTCGAAGGCCGCCCCCTTGCCGAATATCTGCTCATCGGGGTGGAAGCGGATTTTTGTGCCGCGCCGGTTGTGAACTTCGCCGAGTTGCTCCAGTCCGGTCACCGGGACGCCGCGCGAAAAGCGTTGGCGATAGAGCTGGCGGCCCCGCGCGACCTCGACCTCGAGATGATCCGACAGGGCGTTGACGACGGAGACGCCAACGCCGTGGAGGCCGCCTGATGTCTCGTAGACCTTGGAGTCGAACTTGCCGCCCGAATGCAGCGTCGTCATGATGACTTCGAGCGCCGGCTTCTTGAATTTTGGGTGCATGTCGACCGGAATGCCGCGGCCATTGTCCGTGACTGTGAGATGGCCGTCGGCGGAGAGTTCGACATCGATGAAGGTGGCATGGCCGGCAACCGCTTCGTCCATCGAATTGTCGATGACCTCGGCGAAGAGATGGTGCATCGCCTTGTCGTCGGTGCCGCCAATATACATGCCTGGCCGGCGGCGCACCGGCTCAAGGCCCTCAAGCACCTCGATGTCGGCGGCGCTGTAGCCCTCGCTGCCATCCTTGGTTGCGGCTGGGCGCCTGGCGGCCGCCTGCACCAGCGGATCCGCCGGGCGCGCCGGCGTGCGAACCGGCTGCTGCTGTTTCTCCAGATTGCCGAAAAGATCGTTGTTGTCGTCCATGCCTGCCATAGAGTCCAAGCTGCGAATCACCCCGTCGATACTGCCACGCTTTTCAGCGCCAAGCGACGGAGGTTCCTGTTACGTTCGGGGATTTAACTGCTCTTACCCTAAAACCATTCGATAACCAAGCGGGCGGAAATAGCTCAAATGCCGCCGCGCAATATTCCTGATTCTTTAACAATGCCGCCTAGCGTGAGCCCAACATAACAAGAAACGACCGGCATCAGGGGTTTTCGGCGTGAGGGGCAAGGCCATAACGATGATCGGCATCGCCGCCGTTTTCGGGGCGATCTCGATCTTTGTCGCGGATTTCTGGGTCAAGAGCCAGGCCAAGGCCGATGCCCAGGAGAAAACGGCCTCGATCGCTGCTCCGGCCGCGCCCAGGATCGAGTTCAAGACCATCGTGGTGGCGAACGCGCCATTGCGCTACGGCATGGAACTCGACCGCGCCAAGCTCAGCGAAATCCCGTGGCCGCAGGATTCCCTTCCGCAGGGCGCCTTTGCCACCATCGATGGATTGCTTGGCGAAGGCGGCCGGGTCGCGCTGTCGCCGATCGAGATCAACGAGCCGGTGCTGCTCACCAAGCTGTCGGGACCGAACGGCCGCGCGACGCTGTCCAACATGCTGACGCCCGGAATGCGCGCGGTCACCATCCGCACCGACGAGATCGCCGGCGTCGGTGGCTTCGTCACGCCGGGCGACCGGGTCGATGTCGTGCTGACCCGCGACGCCGGCGAAATCCAGGAAGTCGCCAAGAACGCGCAAGGGGCTGCCGGTTCGACCATCACCTCGGAGATCGTCGTTGCCGACGCCAAGGTGCTCAGCGTCGGGCAGGGCGCCGACGAGCGCCAGACAACGCCGCAGGTGGCCAATTCCGTGACCCTCGAGGTGACGAGCGACGGCGCGCAGAAAGTGGCGCTTGCCCGTACCGTCGGAACGCTGTCGCTGTCGCTTCGCTCCGCCAGCGAAGGCGGCGATGGCAAGAACGGCGTCACCACCATCTCTTCCTTCGGCGGATCCGTCGCTTCCAAGACACAGGCCGTGGCCGGCTCTTTGTTCGATGCCATAGCGAAGGAGCCGGAGAAGCCGAAATTCAAGACGATCATCGTGACGCGCGGCACGCAGGCCGAGGAATATCAGGTTCCAACGCGGGACCAGAAGTAAAGACCGGTGGGGACCGGGCGGGACGGGACAATGTTGATGCGTACCCTATATCGAATGACGGCTCGGTCGCGCTTCGTGCGCGCCCTGGCAACGGCGTTTGCCCTGGCTGCGAGCGGCGTGCTCGCCTTGCCCGGAGCGGCAAAGGCGGACAACGACATCGTCTATGTCTCGTCGACGAAGAATGCGTCGATCAAGGTTGCCAAGGGCAAGCCCAAGACGATCATGACGAGCGCCGCCTTCTACCAGATCGTCATCGGCGATCCGGAAATCGCGAACGTCAACCCGCTGACCGACAAATCCTTCTATGTCCTGGGCAACAATCTCGGCACCACCGGCATTGCGCTGTTCGACCAGAACAAGCAGCTCGTCGGCACCGTGGACATCGAGGTGACGCTCGACACCGACCAATTGGCGAACACAATCCGTGCCAGTGTGCCGGACGCCAAGATCAAGGTCGGCTCGGCCAACGGCCGTGTCGTGCTGTCGGGTGAGGCGGATGACGCCGTTGCGGCGGATAAGGCAAGCAAGATCGCCAGCCGCTTTTCCGGCAATGAGGAAGTGATCAACTCGGTCAATATCTCGTCGTCGCAGCAGGTTCAGCTCAATGTCCGGTTCGTCGAGATCAACCGCCAGGCAGGGCAGGACTTGGGCGCGAAATACAGCGCCAATTTCGCCTACGGCTTCGGCGGTCGCGACGTTTCACTGGATCCGGGCACGGTGCCAGCGGCGGGGAACGGCGAGATCATCGGCCGACTGCTGTCGAACGGCGTCTCGATCGACATTGCCATCAAGGCGCTGGAAGAGCGCGGCCTTGCCCGTCGGCTGGCTGAGCCGAACCTGATCGCGCGTTCAGGTGAGACAGCGAGCTTCCTGGCCGGCGGCGAATTTCCGATCCCGGTTTCGGAGGACAACGGCAAGATTTCGGTGAGCTACAAGAAATATGGCGTTAGCCTGGATTTCAAGCCGACCGTACTCAAGGACGGGCTGGTCAGCCTCGACATCGCGCCGGAAGTCTCCTCGATCGATGCGTCGGCATCCTACAATATCGGCAACATTTCCGTGCCCGGCTTCATCGTGCGCCGCGCCAAGACCTCGGTCGACCTGAAGAACGGCCAGAGCTTCATGATCGCCGGGCTTTTGCAGTCCCAGAACGACATCACCACGTCTCGCATTCCCGGCCTTGGCAAGATGCCGGTGCTTGGAGCGCTGTTTTCGTCGAAATCCTATCAGCGGCGCGAGACCGACCTGGTCATCATCGTCACGCCGTACCTGGTCAAGCCGGTCGATCCGTCGAAGAAATTGGCCGAGCCGACCGACGGCACCCAGCCCGCCAGCAATGTCGACTATTTCCTCAACAACACCGAGGAGGTGAAGGCGTCGGATACGGGCCGCGCGCTGGCGCTGGCCGATGGCAGTGCGGCACGGGCCGCTCCTGCCACCAAAGTCGGTCATTTCCTCGACCTGCCGAAGGACTGAGCCATGCGTCTGATCCTGAAATGGTGCATCGCCCTGCCTCTTGCCGGTCTGGCAAGCGGCTGCACCAGCGACGACTACGTGCGCAGCGAAGGGGTGACGTCCGGCACCGGCGAGGCACAGGCCGCCAACACCGTCATGCAGATGGTCGACCCGTGGAAGTACGGCGTCCAGAACACGACACTTCTCGTGCCTGCCAAGCGTGGCAGTGCCGGCCCCGTCGCGCCCGATCAGGCGGCCGGTGCCAAGGCTGCGCAAACGACCACCGACAACTGATCCAGACGGCGATCGACCTCACAGGCGGCGAGAATGGCAAACAACAGCACCAAGAAAATCCTGCTCGTATCGACAGACCGGACCTTCGCGCAGGACACGAAGACGGCCTTTGCCGCTTCCGAGGTCATCCAGCTCATAACGGTGGAGAAGAACGTCACCGAGCTGCGCGGCGAGGTCCAGGAAGCCGAGTTCGGCGTCGTCATCGTCGACATGGATGCGGCGAAACTCGAGGAGATCGAGTCACTGCAGCGCGTCATGCGCCGGCTCGAGGGCAAGGCGCCGGTGGTCGTGGTCACCCAAGAGTTCAACGCCGCGGCCGTGCGCATCCTGGTGCAGCTCAAGGTCGCCGACTTCCTGGTCAAGCCGATCACCACGGCAGACCTCGTGCGTTCGGTGGTGCGGGCTCTGCAGGGGCCTGGGCGCGAGGAAAACAGCGAGTCGCAGATCTATACCTTCATGCCGGCCGCCGGCGGCGTCGGCACCACGACGCTGGCGCTGCAGACCGCGTTCCAGCTGCATCATTCGGTGACGCGCGGCGCCTCAACCTGCGTGGTCGACCTCAATTTCCAGCAAGGTGCCTGCGCTGAATATCTCGACCTGGAGCCGCGTTTCGACATCACCGAAATCGAGAACCAGCCTGAGCGCCTCGACCGGCAACTGCTCGATGTGATGCTGTCCAAGCACGCCAGCGGGCTGTGTGTGCTGGCGGCGCCGACGCATCCGTCGGAAATGCGCTCGTTCAAGACCGATGTCGTGGTGCGCATGCTGGACCTGGTTTCGGCCTATTTCGACAATGTCGTCATCGACATGCCGCGCACCTGGTTTCCGTGGACGGAAACGGTGCTGCTCGGTTCCAACAAGCTTTACATCGTTGCCGAAATGACGGTGCCGTGCCTGCGCCATACGCAGCGTCTGATCCAGGCCGTCTACGAGACCGCCGGCAAGGAGGTGAAGCCGAACGTGATCGTCAACCGTTTCGAGCAGAAGATGTTCGACAACGGCATCAAGCACGCGGACGTCCAGGAAATCCTCGGCGAGCATTTTGTCGGCGGCATCGCCAACAATTACCGGCTGGTGCGCGAGGCTGTCGACCGCGGCGTGCCGCTGCACGAGATCGATCCCAATGCCAATGTCGTCAACGACCTGAAGAAGATCATCCTTCCGGAAGAGGCGGTGGCAACCGCGAGCAAGTCGAAGTCGCTGTTCGGCTTCGGCAGGGGCCTCTTGAAAAGGAAAGCTGGATGACCAGCCGTTTTTCCACCCTGCAGAACCGTGACGCGCGTCCGCGCCCGGCTGAATCGACGCCGGTCGCGCATCACGCAGTCGTCATCCCGACCAGCCGAAAGGCTTTGCCTGCGAAGGCGGAGGCGGCGCCGGCAAAGAATGCCAACAAGGTGCTCGATGCCCGCGTGCGCATCCACCGGCTGCTGCTCGAGGAGATCAATCTCGTCGCGCTGGAGCGCTTGCCCAAGGAGGAGATGCGCCGGCAAGTGCATGATTTCGTTTCGGAAAAGACCCGCCAAGAGCGGATGGCGATCAACACCGCCGAACTCGACGCGCTGGTTGACGACATCGTCGACGAGATGGTCGGCCTCGGCCCGCTTGAGCCGCTGCTCAAGGATCCCGATATCAATGATATCCTGATCAACGGCCATCAGAACTGCTTCGTTGAAAAGAAAGGCAAGCTGCAGCAGGTCCATATCCCGTTCAAGGACGAGGCGCATCTGCTCAGAATCGTCAACAAGATCGTGGCCGCCGTCGGTCGCCGCGTCGATGAATCGCAGCCGATGGTCGACGCTCGCATGCTGGACGGCTCGCGGTTCAACGCAGCCATCCGCCCGGTGGCCGTCGACGGCCCGCTGGTGTCGATCCGCAAGTTCTCCAAGAACAAGCTTGGCCTGCACAGGCTGGTCGAATTCGGCGCCATCACGCAGAACATGGCCGAAGTGCTGGCCGCGGCCGTCCACGCCCGCAAGACGACGATCATTTCGGGCGGCACCGGCACCGGCAAGACGACGATGCTTAACGCACTGTCGGCGTTCATTCCAGAAGACGAGCGGTTGATCACCATCGAGGACGCGGCGGAACTTCAATTGCAGCAGCCGCATGTCGCACGCATGGAGACGCGTCCCGCCAACATCGAAGGCCATGGCGAGCTCAAACAGCGCGACTTGGTCAAGAACGCGCTGCGCATGCGTCCCGACCGCGTCATCCTCGGCGAGTGCCGCGGCGAGGAAGCCTTCGACATGCTGCAGGCCATGAACACCGGCCACGAAGGCTCGATGGCGACCATCCACGCCAATACGCCGCGCGACTGCATTTCGCGCCTCGAGCAGATGCTGGGCATGACCGGCATGCCGATGACGGTGCAGTCGATCCGCAGCCAGATCGCCAGCGCCATCGACATCATCGTCCAGCTGACCCGACTTTCCGACGGCAAGCGCAAGGTGACGAGCGTCGCCGAGGTGACCGGAATGGAGGGCGATGTCATCCAGATGCAGGAGATCTTCCGCTTCGTGCGCACCGGCATGGAGGCCGATGGCAAGATCCTTGGCTACTACGAGGCGACCGGCATTCGGCCGCGTTTCCTGGAAGACCTGCGCGCCATGGGCATCGACTTTCCCGGACGTTATTTCGAACCCGGCCGGCCGCAGGAGTAGCCGGCGTGTTCGACGGGTTCAGCGCGATCTATGTGGTCTATGCCGGAGCCGCACTGACCGGCATCATGGTGGCCGAGGCCGTCTACCTGCTCTACGCCGGACGCAGCGACAAGCGCACCGCCATCAACCGGCGCATGAAACTGCAGGAAAGCAAGATCAGCCAGGAACAGGTGCTGATCCAGCTGCGCAAGGAGCGCGGTCTCGACGCGGGAACGTCGCTGTTTTCGCCGGACCGGTTCCGTGCCCTGCGCACGCAGTCGGGCATGGTGATGCCGCTTTCGAAATTCCTGACGATCACCTGCGGTGTGGCGACGGCCGTTGCCCTGGCCGCGATCTGGCGCGGGCTGCCGCTGCTGATGGGGCTCATCCTGTTCGTCGTGCTGGTGCCGTTGCTGCCGGTCATGGCGATGCGCTCCATGCGCAAGCGCCGGCTGAAGCGTTTCGGCATGCAGCTGCCGGAAGCGCTCGAGCTGATCACGCGCGGCCTCAAGGCCGGTCATCCGGTGCCGGTGGCCATCGCCATGGTGTCGCGCGAGATGCCCGATCCGATCGGCACGGAATTCGGCGTCATTGCCGACGAAGTCACTTATGGTTCCGACCTGGTCACGGCGCTGAATGCACTGTTCGACCGGGTCGGACACGAGGATCTGCCGCTGTTCATCACCGCCGTGTCGATCCAGACCAGTTCGGGCGGCAACCTGCGCGAGATCCTCGATGGGTTGTCGACGACGATCCGCGAACGCGGCAAGCTGCGACGCAAGGTGCGCGCCATTTCGACGGAAGGCCGCCTCTCGGCCTATATTTTGACGGCCGTACCGGCGCTGCTGTTCACCGCCATCATGGCCATGATGCCGGGATACTACAGCGACGTCTGGGGCGTGGCGAAGACATGGTACATGATCGGCGGCTCGGTTAGCTGGCTGATGCTGGGCAATCTGATCATGTTCAAAATGTCGAATTTCAAGTTCTGACATGCAAAGCGTCATTGAATTCCTCGCTTCCCTCGCGCCGACCTCGCTGATGCCGGTGGCCGTCCTCCTGCTGGCCGCGGGAGCGGCCGCTGTCGCATGGCCGATGGTGGTGGCGAAGGGCGACCGCAACGACGTCAAGCGCCGGCTCAAGGTCGACCAGGGTCCGGTGGCCGCCAGACCCGAACCGGTGCAGAAGAAGAATAGCGGCGTCGTGCGCGAGCAAGCGATGAAGAGGGCACAGGAATTCTATGCAAAGAGCGACCCGGAAAATGTCGCTCGCCTGCGCTTGAAGCTCATCCAGGCGGGCTACATGGAGCCGCGCGCCGTCGGCATGTTCTTCCTCATCCGGTTCACGGCAATGATCGGCACGACGTTCGCCGTCTTCGTGCTCAATCGGTGGATGGCCAGTCCCGACGCGACCATGACCAGCCGGTGGACCTTCATCATCCTGTCGGGGGCCGCCGGCTATTTTTTGCCGGGCCTGGTGCTGACCCAGAAGGTGCGCGAGAAGATGCGCGAATACCGCAACGGCTTCCCCGATTTCATGGACTTGATGATCGTCTGTTCGGATGCCGGCATGAGCATGGAAGCCGGCGTCGAGCGCGTTTCGAAAGAACTCGCCAAGAGCTATCCGTCGCTCAGCCAGAACCTGCAGCTCGTGTGCTTGGAACTTCGGGCGGGGCGCAGCCTGGACGACGCGCTGAAGGCGCTCGCCGATCGCCTCAGCCTGGATGAGGTACGCTCCTTCGCCACGCTCCTGCAGCAGTCGAAGGAACTCGGCACCAGCCTGTCGGGCGCGCTCAGGGTGTTTTCGGACGAGATGCGCCACAAGCGCATGTCGTTGGCAGAGGAGAAGGCCCATGCCTTGCCGGCCAAGATGTCCGTGCCGGTCGTGGTCTGCATCCTGCCGGTGGTGTTGATGATCGCGGTCATTCCCATCATCGTCAAACTGACGGCCCATTAGCTGTAATTTGGAGTGCGGGCGAGGTGATGGTGTTCACCGTGCAAAAGTCCGTCGAGGCGATTTCAAGAAAGTTATTGGGTACGGCAGGGGTAAATCGGACCTGCAACGGCCTTAAATGAGTGACAGGTCCCATGCAAATGTCTTGCGCACCCTCTTGCTGGGCCTCGCCCCGCCGCCGCTCGCGTCCGCGGAGATTTGAGATGGCACGCCCGGTGGTTAATGATTGCTATTCCGGAAACTGAAAGTTAGCTGCATTTCGGCACCGAAGCTTAATCGCTCTTCTGTAGTCTCTTTCCCGAAGAACGACCCGGCAAATCGGGCGACGGGGCAGGGCATGCGTCAGATAAAATTTGCGGCGATGGCCATGATGGCAGCCGCCCTAATGATCAGCGGGTGTACGACGAACAATAACGTCGACACGACCAAGACCACTGCAATCCAGCCGGCAGGGAAGGATGTCGCCACATCCGACCTGGCGGAAGGCAAGGCACAGTTTCGCGATGCCAATTATGGTCTTGCCGAAGCGCATTTCCGCAAGGCCGTCGAGCTGAAGGCCGACAGTGCCGAGGCCTGGATGGGGCTTGCGGCTTCGTATGACGAACTTGGCCGCTTCGACTTCGCCGACCGCGCCTATGGCCAGCTCCTGAAGGTTGCCGGCCGCAAGCCGCAGATCGTCAACAATATGGGCTATTCGCAACTGTTGCGCGGCAACAAGAAGAAGGCCCGGGCGCTGCTGCTCGAGGCGAAGACCGGCATGACCGATCCCACCGTTGTCGACGCCAACCTCGCCTTGCTGAACAAGGGCTGATGCCGTTTGATGGTCGCGCCGTCCAAGGGCGATTTCGGCACAGTTGGCATCGACGCTTTGTAAACCCTATCCGCGGCTTGGGTCGAGATATCGCCCAAGCCATGTGCGAGGGCTGCCGCTGACCTAGAATGCGGCGCAACCGCCGACGCTCGAGAGGCCCCCGCCCGATATGCTGGATTTCAGTTCGCTCCTGCTCGCAGCCGCGCTGTCGGGTACCTGTCAGCCGCTACCATGGTTGCGATCTGGCTCACGGCGCCGCGGGCGGGTTTCGTGCTGACGGTGGCGTGCGGCATTATCGTGCTCGTGGCGCATGTGATCCTCTTCTGGCGCTATACCAGGGAGCCCGATCCGCTGCTTTGCCAGATCGCGCTGGCGCCCGACGGCAGCACCCTCGACGAGGTGATGGCCAGGGCCCGACTCACGCTCTATGGCGCCAAGCGCGCGGGGCGAAATTGCGTCATCGGCTGCAAGAGGACGGGCAAGGCCGACCCGGTCAGGCCGGCCTTGCGTTCCGAGTAGCTATTCGGCCGCGCCAAGATAATCCGACAGCGGCGGGCAGGAGCAGACCAGATTACGGTCGCCCGCGACATTGTCGATGCGCGACACTGGCGGCCAGTACTTCGTCGCCGTGTCGGCATCGCCGGCGGGATAAGCCGCCTCCAGACGCGAATACGGGTGGGTCCATTGACCGGCCAGCGCCTCGGCAGACGTGTGCGGCGCGTTGACCAGCGGATTGTCGGCCAAGGGCCATTCGCCTTTGGCCACTTTCGCCGCTTCGCCGGCAATGGCGATCATGGCCTCGCAGAAGCGATCCAACTCGCGCTTGGGCTCGGACTCGGTCGGCTCCACCATCAGCGTGCCGGCGACCGGGAACGACATGGTCGGCGCGTGGAAACCATAGTCGATCAGGCGCTTGGCAATGTCCTCGACACTGATGCCGGCGCTCTCCTTGAGCACGCGGGTGTCGAGGATGCATTCGTGGGCGACGCGGTCGCTCCGGCCCTTGTAAAGCAGCGGGAAGTGCGGGGCGAGCCGTGTCGCCACATAATTGGCCGAAACGATCGCTGTCTCGGTCGCCTGCTTCAGGCCGGAAGCGCCCATCATGCGGATGTACATCCAGGTGATCGGCAGGATGGAAGCGCTGCCGAAGGGAGCGGCGGCCACGGCATGAGCCGAGCCTTCGCTGACATGGCCCGGCAGATAGGGCTTCAGATGCGCCCTGACACCGATCGGACCGACACCCGGGCCGCCGCCGCCATGCGGGATGCAGAAGGTCTTGTGCAGGTTCATGTGGCAGACGTCGGCGCCGATGTCGCCTGGCCGGGCGAGGCCGACCAGCGCGTTGAGGTTGGCGCCATCGAAATAGACCTGGCCGCCATGCTCATGGATGAGTGCGCAGAGGTGGCGCGCGCCTTCCTCGTAGACGCCATGGGTGGAGGGATAGGTGAACATCAGCGCCGCGAGATTCTTGGAATGCTCGTTGGCCTTGGCGCGCATATCGTCCATGTCGATGTTGCCGTCTTCCAGACAGCGCACGACGACGACGCTCATGCCGGCCATCGCGGCACTCGCCGGATTGGTGCCATGCGCGGAAGACGGGATCAGGCAGACGGTACGATGGCCCTCGCCGCGCGAGCGGTGGTAGGCGCGAATGGCGAGCAGCCCGGCATATTCGCCCTGGCTGCCAGCATTGGGCTGCAAGGTCACGGCGTCGAAGCCGGTGATCTCCGACAGCCAGCCTTCCAGTTCGCCGATCATGGCGCGGTAACCGGCCGAATGGCTTGCGGGCGCGAAGGGATGCAAATTGGCGATTTCCGGCCAGCTCACCGGCATCATTTCCGCCGCGGCGTTGAGCTTCATGGTGCAGGAGCCCAGCGGGATCATGGCGCGGTCGAGCGCCAGGTCCTTGTCGGCCAACCGGCGCAGAAAGCGCATCATCTCGGTTTCCGACTTGTTCTGGTGAAAGACCGGCTGGGTCAAAAACTCCGTGCCACGCGGCTTGCCGGGCACCGTGCTGTCGGCGGAAGCGGCAGCCTTGGCATCGAACAAGGCCGCGATCGCGTCGAGATCGGCGTCGGTCGAGGTCTCGTCGAAACTGATGCCGACATGGTCGGCATCGAGCACACGCAGCAGCCGGCCGGTCTTTTCGGCGGCGACCGCGATCTGGGCGGCCTTGCCGTTGGTCTCCACCGTCACCGTGTCGAAGCGGCTGGAGCCGAGCACCGATACGCCCGCCGCCTCGAGGCCGCTTGCCAGGCAGTTGGCCAGCGCGTGTATGCGCCCGGCGATCGCCTGCAGGCCGACCGGGCCGTGCCAGATGGCGTAGGCGGTGGCCATATTGGCAAGCAGGGCCTGTGCGGTGCAGATGTTGGACGTCGCCTTGTCGCGGCGGATATGCTGCTCGCGCGTCTGCAAGGCGAGGCGGTAGCCGGGACGGCCCTTGCTGTCGGTCGACTGGCCGACCAGGCGGCCGGGCATAAGCCGCGTCAGCTTGTCGGAGACCGCGCAATAGGCCGCATGCGGGCCGCCAAAGCCCATCGGCACGCCGAAGCGCTGCATCGGGCCGACCGCGATGTCGGCGCCGAGTTTCGCCGGCGCGTCGGTCAGCGTCAGACCAAGCGGGTCGGCGATAAAGACGACAACCGCGCCGGTGGCGCGCGCTTTTTCGATCGCCGCCTTGTGGTCGCCATAGACGCCAAAGGTGTCCGGCCAGGAGACGAGCAGGGCGGCGGTGTTGTCGTCGATCGTCTCGCCGTCGATCTCGATGCCGAGCGGCTCGGCGCGGGTGCGCACGACGTCCAGCGTCTGCGGGTGCGGCGTGCCCGCAAGCGCCACCTTGGTGCGCTTGTCGCGGTGGTGGCGCAGCGCAATGCCGACCGCTTCGGCGACCGCTGTCGCTTCATCCAGCAGTGAGGCTGATGCCACCGGCAGGCCGGTCAGTTCGGTGACCAGCGTCTGGAAGTTGAACAGCATTTCGAGCCGGCCCTGGCTGATCTCGGCCTGATAGGGCGTGTAGGCGGTGTACCAGGCCGGATTCTCGAACAGATTGCGCTGGATGACCGGCGGCACGTGAACGCCGTGGTAACCAGCGCCGATAAAGCTTTTCAGCACCATATTCCTTGCCATTATCACCGACAATTCGGCGAGAGCTTCGGCTTCGCTGGCGGGCGCCGGGAGGTCCAGCGGCTGGTCGAGCCGGATCGATCTCGGCACGGCCTGGCTGATCAGCGTCTCGACCGAGGGAACACCGATGACGGCGAGCATGGCTCTGACGTCGGCAAGGCCGGGTCCAATGTGGCGGGCCGAGAACGGGTAGGGAGCTGCGGTCATGTCAATAAATTCCTGATGTCAGGCGATATGGGCTTTGTAGGCTGCCTCATCCATGAGGCTGGCGAGCTGACTTTCGTCGGCGAGCTTCATCTTCCACAGCCAACCGGCCCCGGTTGCCGCCGAGTTGACCAGCGAGGGGTCGGAGGACAGCGTGCCATTGGCTTCGGTGATCTCGCCATCGACCGGCGCATAAACGTCCGAGGCTGCCTTGACTGATTCGACCACGACGGCGGTGTCGCCCTTGGCGAGCTTCTTTCCCGTTTCCGGCAGTTCCACGAAGACGAGGTCGCCGAGCTGCTCCTGCGCGTAGTCGGTGATGCCGACAGTGGCGATGCCGCCCTCGACGCTGAGCCACTCGTGATCCGATGTGAAATAGGTTGTTGCCATGGAATTCATCCTTTGCGGTAGCGATGAGGGGTGAAGGGCAGAGAACTGACATCGACTGGGATCTTGGTGCCGCGCACGTCGGCGAAAATCCGCGTTCCGGGCTTTGCCAGCGGCGTGGCGACATAGCCCATGGCGACCGGATGGCCGGCGGAAGGGCCGAAGCCGCCCGATGTGACATGGCCGGCAGGATTGCCGTCGGCTTCGAACAGCGCGGCACCGGCGCGCACCGGCTGGCGACCCTCCGGTTTCAGCCCGACGCGCTTTTGCGCCGGGCCACGTTCCACGGCGGCGCGCAAGGGTTCGGCGCCAATGAAGGTGCCGGAGGAACGGATTTCTTTCGGGATCGCCCACATCAGCGCCGCCGCGGCCGGGTCGGTCTCCGCCGTGATGTCCTGGCCATGCAGGCAGAGGCCGGCCTCCAGCCGCAGGCTGTCGCGCGCGGCAAGGCCGATCCAGAGCACGCGTTCATCTTCCAACAGCTTGGTGACAAGGTCACGCGCATCGGCCTCCGGCAGGCCGATCTCGAAACCGTCCTCGCCAGTGTAGCCGGACCGGCTCATGAACCAGTTTTTTCGCGGCTCGACACCATGCATGAACAGCAGTGAGCCGGTCTCGATGCCGGCGCGGGAGAGGGCAGCCCAGGCTTCGGGGCCCTGGATCGCCAGGAAGACGCGGTCGAGCGGCTCGACCTTGGCTTCGAAATCGGTCGCCAGGGCGCGCAAATGCTTTTCGTCGGCGACGGCATTGCCGGCATTGGCGACCACCATGAACCTGCTGTCGCCGAGCCGGGTGACGATCAGATCGTCGAGAATGCCGCCTGCTTCATTCAGGAAGAAGGATAGCTTTGACTGCGAGATTTCGAGCGCGTCGGCGTCCAGCGGGCAGGCGCGGTTCAACAGCGCAACCGCTTCCGACCCGCTGACCTCGAACAGTTTCATATGCGAGATGTCGAACAACCCCGCATGCTCGCGGGTGTGGAGATGCTCTTTCATGACGCCGGCCGGATAGGTCAGCGGCATCGACCAGCCGGCAAAGGCGCCGAAGCGCGCTCCGGCAGCCGCATGAATATCTTCGAGGGGAAGGTGTTTGTCGTCGTCGCCCGTCATGTCGCCTCCAGAGTCGCACGCAATCGGCCGCTGATGGCGACCAGTCCGTGCCCCTCTGTCTGAAGCCTGAGAGACTCGCGCAGCCGGAACTCTGTCAGCGGCGCTTACACCTTCGGCGCGGGGGCAAGCCCCGACTTTCCAGAGTGTCTTTCCCGTCTACGGTTCTTTTGCCTGAGAGATTTCGGGCGATTTCCCCTTCGGCGGCAGCTCTCGCTGCTCTCTCCCGCAAACAGGTAGGACTCAAAACCCTAAGCCCTCGACGCGCCATCCATAGCCCGTCGACGACACCTTGTCACCTCCCAGCGACATTGTTCTGACAAGTCTTCGCTAACCACGCCGTTTGCCGGTTTTTCAAGACACTCCTGATAAAGCTGACCGACGTGACGCGTTGGGGGACGGGGACGACAGATGGGCGAGTTGATCATGAGTGCTCCGGTGGCGGGGCTGACTTCGAAGAACCGCATTGCTTCAGAGGATGTCGTGATGCTGCGCCGCGACGTGTTCGCCGACGGCGTGGTGAGCCGGGGCGAAGCCGAGGCCTTGTTCGCGCTCGACCAGACGGCGCGGGACAAATGCGCTGAATGGGCGCCGTTCTTCGTCGAGGCGGTCACCGACTACATCGTCCATCAGGAAAAGCCCTTGGGCTACATTTCGGGGGAGAATGCCGACTGGCTGGTCCGCACGATTTCGCGCGACGGCATGGTCGACAGCCGGACCGAACTCGAATTGCTGGTCCATGTGCTGGAAGAGGCGAAATCCTCGCCGAGCCGGCTTTGCGTCTACGCGCTGGAGCAGGTCGCCCACGCCGTCGTCGACGGTAAGGGAGCGCTGATGCTCGGCGGCGCTCTGGTGCCCGGACTGATCGCCAGGGCCGAAGTCGAGCTTTTGCGCCGCATCCTCCATGCCCATGGTGGCGACGGCAACATCGCCATCACCCAGGCCGAGGCCGAGGTGCTGTTCAGGATCAACGAGCGGACCGCCCAGGCCAATAATGATCCGTCCTGGAACGACCTGTTCGTCAAGGCGATCGCCAATTTTGTCATGTGCTCGGCCGGTTATGAGGCGCCCACCCGCGAGGTGGCGCTGCGCCAGGAAACGTTCCTCGATCACGCCGATCCGGAAATCGGCGGCTTCTTCAGCCGCATGATCTCCGGTGGTCTTGCCGGTATCATCGAGGCCTACCGCTCTCCTGACGACATAGAGACCGAATGGGAAGCCAAGAACAGAGCCACCGAGGCGCTGGCCCGCCGTGCCGAGACGATCGATGCCGGTGAGGCAAAGTGGCTGGTCGGACATATGGGGGTGAACCGGCCCTTGTACGAAAATGAGCGCGCACTGCTGACCCTGATCAAGCATGCCTCGCCGGAAATTCATCCGGCGCTGAAGCCGTTGCTCGACAAGGTTGCCTAAGCCCCGCCGTCCGCTGCTATCGTTCTGCAAAGAATGATATTGGAATGGCCTTCGGGCCATCCCGAGAATTCGGCCATGCGCTCGAAGCCAGCCTTTTCATAAAGGCCTGGTGCCTGGAAGTCGTGGCTGGAGACCCAGATTTTCCTGACGCCGCGATCGGCGGCCTCCGCGACAAAGGCGTCGAGCAACTGCCTTGCGTAGCCGCGACCTCGGTGAGCCTCGGCAATCCACATCAAGGTCAGTTCGGACGTGCCCGCCCAGGAATAGCCGGCGGCTACTCCGACTGCGTGTCCCGCACCATCGCGGATGACAAAGGCCAGCCCTCGGTCATCGTCGCGGTCCGTCATACGTCGGTTATCGCGGTGGAGACGCTCCTCCAGCGAACTCAATTCCATGGGGGACAAATCGTGCTCGGCCCGTATGCGAGGGACCATCAAATCCCGCCATACCAGTCATAGCCGTTGTCTTCCCAATAGCCGCCCCGGCCGCCACCGATAGTGGCGAAGCCGTCCACCAGTTCGATCTTGTAGAGATATTTCGGCATTTTGTAGCCGAGCTGGCGCTCCACGCGGACACGCAGCGGCGCGCCGTTCTCGACCGGCAGCGGCTTGCCGTTCAGGCCGTAGGCAAGGATCGTTTGCGGATGGCGAGCATCGATTAGGTCGATCGTGCCGTAATATTTGATGTCGCCTGACAGGCTGCGGTCGATCGTGTCGAGGCAATGGAACATGACATAGCGCGCCTGTGGCTTGACCACCGCCTGGTCGAGCAGCAGCGCCAGCGGCGTGCCCGTCCATTTGGCGATGCAGCTCCAGCCTTCGACGCAGTCGTGGCGGGTGATCTGGGTGCGGCTCGGCATGTTCATGAGCTGCTCGCGGGTGAGCGACAGCGGCTTTTCCACGATGCCTGACACTTCCAGGCGCCATTCGGCGAAGTTGTTGGTGAGCAGGGCCTTGTAAGCGTCGTCGTCCGGCGCGGTCACGCCGTTCGGCCGCATTGGCTGACGGATATCAGCCTCGGTGAATTCCGGCGCCAGCGAATTGCCGCCGCCGAGCAACCGTTGTGCCTTGTGGGTCAGGCCATTGGCGTTTTCGAGGAAGCTGCGTAGGCCGCTGCCGATGCTGAGCTGGCTGTCGAAGGCGTCGCAGCCAGACAGCATGATGCCGGAAGCGCCGAGGCTGGCGGCGGTGAGGAATTTTCGGCGGCTTATCTCAAATTTCGCCATCTCAGGCACTCCTCTGTGACGTTTTGTCGTCATGAACGGGAGGATCGGTGCGGTACCAGCCGGTGATTATCGAGCGCAGTTCGTTGATCGGGCCGGCGGCGAGGATCATCAGGATGTGAATGACGAAGAAGGCGACCAGCAGCAGCATGACGGTGAAATGGATGGTGCGTGCCGTCTGCCGGCCACCGGTCAATTCATTGAGGAAGGGCAGCACCGAATTCATGCTCGGCGACATGGCGAGGCCGGTGATGATCATCAGCGGCAAGAGCACGAACAGCACGCCGCCATAGGCCATCTTCTGCAGCGTGTTGTATTCGCGCGTGTGGTGGAATTTAAGCCTGGCGTGGTTGGCGATGTCCCGTGGCAAGCGTCTGAGGTCATCCAGGCGCGGCGCCAGGTCGCGGCGTATGTGGCCGTTGATCAGGCTGGCGACGAGCCAGACGATCAAGGTCGTCGTCAATATCCAGGCGAAGAAGAAATGGATCACCCGGGCGGTACCGAGGTCATAGTAGGACGGGATCGTCGCCCAGGACGGGAAACCGCGCGCCGTCTCGTTACCGGCCGGGCCCGACCAGCCGAGGACGCCTGTCGTGTCGAAGCGGTGCCCGAAGATTTCGGTGTAGCCGCGCGGCCCGGCATTGGTGTTTTCGGCGCCTATGGCGAAAATGGTGTTGTTGTAGTCGAAGCCGGATTGCTTGCCGATGTAGAGTTGCGGGCGGGCATTGAAGATCTGCAGGCCGGACAGCAGCATGAAAAACAACGAGATGGCCCAGAGCCAGTGTGTCAGCCGCGTCCAGCGCGACTGCCGGTAGATCAATGTTTTCTCTTTTGACGCGGGGGCGCCCGGTCCAATTTCGGATTGGCTTCTGGCAACCGATTCCATCTTGTCTGGTCTCCCGGCCTTGCGGCTTGTCCTAAGAGTTCATTGTCCTCTTGATACGTCGCGATCCAAACCGATGTTTCATGCGATCACGGATTTATTACGGACCGCCCAGGCTGACGGCGAGATTGACGGCGGCGGCGACGATGACCGTGTTGAAGAAGAACGACAGGACCGAGTGCACAAGCACGACACATCGCATATGCGTCGTCGAGATGTTGATGTCGGCGGTCTGCGCCGTCATGCCGATGACGGTCGAGAAATAGAGGAAATCCCAGCCCTCGGGGCGTTTGTCGCCCGGGAACAGCAGGCCGCCGACCGGGATCTTCTTGTTGGTGCCGGCGTCGACCGCGTCGCCGTCCATCCAGTAGACATGGGCATAGTGGAGCGCTGCCATGGCGTGGATGGTGAACCAGCCGAGCGGGATCGACAGCAGTGCGAAGCCGAGTTCGATCGGGTGATCCCCATCCTTGCGATTGATCAGCAGGAACAGGGAGACAAGGGCAAGGCAGACGACAACGAGCGTCACGGCGAAGATCACCAGCACCGGCTGATCGGTGGCGCGTGCATTCTTGCTCAGGTACTTGCCGGTGAATTTGGGCATCTGGCTGACAACAAGAAGGACGTAAGCGGCAAAAAATATGTTGGCGCCGATCGAATAGGCGAGTGGGGCGTGCAGCAGCAACGCCAAAAGCAGCGCAAACGCACCGATACATGCCGACACCGCGAACAGCATGTGGCGCTGCATCGGTTTCTTGATCGGGGTTTCGGCGGCCATGGCGGTCTCCACCTGGATGGCGCTTTGTTGCTAGCCCGGTGTGGCGGATTTCAGCGCGCGCCGCAAGATGCGGTCGAGTTCACCCAGGAACCGGGAACGATCCTGCGGCGCGAAGCTGGCATTGTAGCCCTTGCTCTCGCCGGTTTCGCGCAGATGCTGCTTGAGGTCCCGCATCGCCACCGCCATGCCGATCGTCTCGGGCGTGAAAGGACGTCCGGTCGGTCCCAGCACATGCGCGCCGAGCGCCACAGTGCGGGCGGCGAGCGGAATGTCCGCCGTCACCACGATGTCGTTGGGCTTGGTGTTCTCGACGATCCAGTCGTCGGCGGCATCGGCGCTCTTGGAGACCACGACATTGCGGATCATCGGGTCGCGGGAGGGGCGCAGACCGCCATTGGAGACATAAGTGACGACGACGCCATGGCGCTCGGCGACCTTTTCTACCTCCGCCTTGACCGGGCAGGCGTCGGCGTCGACGTAGATGGCGGGTGCGGGCATTGTCTCTCCGGAAACGAGCGGGGGCCGGAAACATATCCGGCCCCCGCCTGAAATCTCACGGCCATCAGGCCGGCAGGGCGCCGGACTTCTTCGCCGTCCAGGTGGCGATGTAGTCCATCAGGCCCGGATTGAGGCAGTCGTAGGGCTCCAGCCCGATTGTCCTCAGCCTGCCGCGAATGCCGTCCATGCGGCTCGGATCGACACCCGATTCGATGATCGAGGACACGAAGGCGGTGAAGCCCGGCGGCGACCAGCCGTCTTCCTCGAAGCGCTCGGGATGAATGAAGGACAGGCCCTTGAACGGATGGTCGCGCTCGACCGGCCCGTGCATGTGGACCCCGCATTGGGTGCAGGCATGACGCTGGATCAGCGCCGAGGGGTCGATCACCTTGAGCTTGTCGCCGTTCTCGGTGACGGTGACATCGCCGGTGCCGGCGACCGCAACCACCGAGAATACAGCACCTTCTGGCTTCCAGCATTTGGTGCAGCCGCAGGCGTGGTTGTGGGCGATCTGGCCCTTGACCTTCACCTTGACCGGCTTGCTGGTGCAGGCGCAGACCAGCGTGCCGCCGGCAAAGCTGGCGCTTTCCCTGGGCAGCCCATTGTCGATCTTCGGATGCAGTTTCTCCGCCATTTTTTCTCTCCTCCCATGTTTCACCACAGGGGTCGCCGGCCGGATGGCCGGCGGCGTGTGGCTGTCTTTAGTAAACCACGACACTGCGGATCGACTTGCCCTCATGCATGAGGTCGAATCCCTTGTTGATGTCCTCGAGCTTCAGCGTGTGGGTGATCATCGGGTCGATCTGGATCTTGCCGTCCATATACCAGTCGACGATCTTCGGCACATCGGTGCGGCCGCGCGCGCCGCCGAAGGCGGTGCCCATCCAGCTGCGGCCGGTGACCAGCTGGAACGGCCTGGTCGAGATCTCCTGGCCGGCGCCGGCGACGCCGATGACGACCGACTTGCCCCAACCGCGATGCGAGGCTTCCAGCGCCTGGCGCATGACCTTGGTGTTGCCGGTGCAATCGAATGTATAGTCGGCGCCGCCGATCTGGTCGGCACCGCGCTTGGTCATGTTGACGAGGTGGGGCACGATGTCGCCGTCGATCTCCTTCGGATTGACGAAATGCGTCATTCCGAATCGCTCGCCCCACTCCTTCTTGTCGTTGTTCAGATCGACACCGATGATCATGTCGGCGCCGGCAAGCTTCAGGCCCTGGATGACGTTGAGGCCGATGCCGCCGAGGCCGAAGACCACCGATGTCGCGCCTTGCTCGACCTTGGCGGTGTTGATGACGGCACCAATGCCGGTGGTGACGCCGCAGCCGATGTAGCAGATCTTGTCGAAGGGGGCGTCGGGGTTAACCTTGGCCACCGCGATCTCCGGCAGCACGGTGAAGTTGGAGAAGGTCGAGCAGCCCATGTAGTGGAAGATCTTGTCCTTGCCGATCGAGAAGCGCGACGAGCCGTCCGGCATCAACCCTTGGCCCTGGGTGGCGCGGATGGCCGTGCACAGATTTGTCTTCCTCGACAAACACGACGGGCACTGACGGCATTCGGGCGTATAGAGCGGGATGACATGGTCGCCCTTCTTGACCGAGGTGACGCCCTTGCCGACATCGACCACCACGCCGGCGCCTTCATGGCCGAGAATGGCCGGAAACAGGCCTTCCGGATCGGCGCCCGACAGTGTGAATTCGTCGGTGTGGCAGATGCCGGTCGCCTTGATCTCGACCAGCACCTCGCCATCGCGCGGTCCATCGAGGTCGACCTCCATGATCTCCAACGGCTTTCCGGCGGCGACAGCGACAGCGGCGCGGGTTTTCATCGGGCAATTCCTCCAAAGGCGATTTTTGAGCTCAAGGTTTCAGGTTTTGGGCTGCTCATCAACTCTCAGATGAGACGAAATCTTGGCTTTCTTGACGCAGATAGCACACCGCTCGACAACCAGCCCGGCTCGGCAGGGCAGTGCGATAGAGCGCCGGCAAGGAACGCTCGTCATGTCGTCCACCGCGGCACTTGAGACCTGGCGACTTAGTCCATAGAACTGAACCATCCGCCGGAGGGGAATTCTGCCCGCATGTTCACCAAGATCCTGATCGCCAATCGTGGCGAGATCGCCTGCCGCGTCATCAGGACGGCGCGCAAGATGGGCATTGCCACGGTTGCTGTCTATTCCGACGCCGATCGCGATGCCGTGCATGTCGAAATGGCCGACGAGGCGGTGCATATCGGGCCGTCGCCGGCCGCGCAGAGCTACCTCGTTCCTGAAAAGATCATCACGGCCTGCAAGGCGACGGGCGCTCAGGCCGTGCACCCCGGCTATGGCTTCCTGTCCGAGCGAGCCGCGTTCTGTGAAGCCCTGGAAGCGGAAGGCATCGTCTTCATCGGGCCGAAACCCAAGGCGATCAAGGCGATGGGCGACAAGATCGAGTCGAAAAAATTCGCCAACGCCGCCGAGGTTTCGACGGTTCCGGGTTGGCTCGGCGTCATCGAGAATGCCGATCATGCCGAAAAGATCGCCGGCGAGATCGGCTATCCCGTGATGATCAAGGCCTCGGCCGGTGGCGGCGGCAAAGGCATGCGCATCGCCTGGGACCAGTCGGAAGTACGCGACGGATTCGACCGAGCGCGCTCGGAAGCCAAGAGTTCGTTCGGCGACGACCGTGTCTTCATCGAAAAGTTCGTGGTCGATCCGCGTCACATCGAAATACAGGTGCTGGCCGACGGGCATGGCAACGCGCTCTATCTTGGCGAACGCGAATGCTCGATCCAGCGCCGCAACCAGAAGGTGGCGGAAGAGGCGCCATCGCCCTTCCTCGATGCCAAGACGCGCAAGGCGATGGGCGAGCAGTCGGTGGCGTTGGCCAGGGCTGTCGACTACCAGAGCGCCGGCACCGTCGAGTTCATCGTCGACAAGGACAAGAACTTCTATTTCCTTGAAATGAACACACGATTGCAGGTCGAGCATCCGGTGACCGAACTCGTCACCGGGGTCGATCTGGTCGAGCAGATGATCCGCGTCGCCGCCGGCGAAAAGCTCGCCTTCAAGCAGGGCGACATCAAACTGAACGGCTGGGCCGTGGAAAGCCGGCTTTACGCCGAGGATCCCTATCGCAATTTCCTGCCGTCGATCGGCCGGCTGACACGTTATCGGCCGCCGGAGGAAGGCCGCTTCGGCGACGTGGTCATCCGCAACGACACCGGCGTCACCGAAGGCTCCGAAATTTCCATGTTCTACGATCCGATGCTGGCCAAGCTGTGCACCTGGGCGCCGACGCGGCTCGAGGCCATCGACGCCATGTCGGAAGCGCTGGACAGCTTTGTCGTCGACGGCATCGAGCACAACATCCCGTTCCTGGCGGCGTTGATGCAGCATCCACGCTGGCGGGAAGGGGCGATATCGACTGGCTTCATCGCGGAGGAATATCCCGGCGGTTTTGCCCCCGTCGTGCCGAACAGCGATGAAAAAGCCGTGCTGGCATCGATCGCGACCGCGGTGGAACTGCTGCGCCGCGATCGTCTCGACCGGCTGGGCGGGCGGCTGGCGCCGCATTCGGGAGCGCTCAAGCGCGACTGGGTGTTGAAGATTGGCGAAGAGTATTTGTCGGTGTCGATCCTCGAAGGCATGATTTCCATCCCGATGGAAATGGACCTGTCCATAGATGGCGGCAAGGCGCTGACCATTTCGTCCGATTGGCGGCCTGGCGATCTGATCTGGCGCGGCACGGTCGGCAAGCGCAGGGTTGCCGCCCAGATTCGTCCTGTCGCCAATGGCCTCCGCATCGCCTGGAAAGGCATGTCGGTGACCGCGCGCGCCATGCTGCCGCGCACCGCCGAATTGGAACGGCTGATGCCGGAGAAAATAGCGCCGGACACGTCGAAGCTGCTGCTTTGCCCGATGCCGGGCTTCGTCGTGTCGATCGCTGTCGCCGAAGGCCAGGAGGTCAAGGCGGGCGAGACGCTGGCCGTGGTCGAGGCGATGAAGATGGAAAACGTTCTGCGCGCCGAGCGCGACCTCGTCGTCTCGAAACTCAACGCCAAGCCGGGCGACAGCCTGGCCGTCGACGCGGTGATCATGGAATTCGCCTGAACGGCTGGAAGCCTGTGGGTCGGTAGTCGTTTGTGCTGGACTGGCATCGTCCGGTCCCGGACAATACATCTCCATCGACTCAAGCCTTACGGACAGCGCGAGAAACCATGGCGGATGAGAGACTTCCACGCGATCCCCTGAAGCGCGAGGCCGCGATCGCGGCCGCGCGGCCGGAGGCGCCGGCGCGGCCGTTCGTCCATCTTCGCGTGCACTCGGCCTATTCGCTGCTGGAAGGCGCTCTGCAACTCGGCAAGATTGTAGGCCATGCCATCAAGGACGAAGCGCCAGCAATCGCGGTGACCGACACCAACAATTTGTTTGGCGCCTTGGAGTTCGCCCAGAAGGCGGTGAAGGACGGCATCCAGCCGATCATCGGCTGCCAGATCGCGCTCGCCTTTTCCGGCGAAAACAGCGACGGCCAGCGTGACCGCCGTCGGCAAGGTCCCGATATGCGGCCGGTCGTGCTGATCGCGGCCACGGAAACCGGCTATTCCAACCTCGTCAGACTGGTCAGCCGCGTTTATCTCGAAACACCGCCCGGCGAAGCGGTGCACCTGACCACCGAAATGATGGACGGCCAATGTGACGGCCTGATTTGTCTTAGTGGCGGGCCGCGCGGCCCGATCGGCATGGCCCTGAAGGAAGATCGCCGCGATCTTGCCGAAGTGCGCCTGCTGACGCTCAAGGCGATGTTTGGCGACCGCCTCTATGTCGAACTGGACCGGGTTTCGGGCTACGACCGGATGATCGAGAGATCCTCGATCGATCTCGCCTATGCCCATGAATTGCCGCTGGTTGCCACCAACGAAGCTTTCTTCTCATCGCGCGACGAGTATGAGGCGCATGATGCGTTGATCGCCATCGCCGAGGGGTCGGTTGTCGCCGTCGACACCCGCCGCCGGCTGTCGCCGGACAATTTCCTGCGCAGTCAGGCCGATATGGCGAAATTGTTCGCCGACCTGCCTGAAGCCATCGACAACACTGTCGAGATCGCGCTGCGCTGCTCCTACTATCCAAAAACCCGCAGTCCGATCCTGCCGCGTTTCACGGGCGGAGATGCCTCCGACAAGGACGCCGCCGAAAAGGCCGAGGCCGAGGAACTGGCCCGTCAGGCGCGCGAGGGGCTCGATGCACGGCTCGCCCTGCACGGACCGACGCCGGGCTACACGGTGGAGCAGTATCGTGAGAGGCTCGAATTCGAGCTTGGCATCATCGAAAAGATGAAATTCCCCGGCTACTTCCTGATCGTTGCCGATTTCATCAAATGGGCCAAGGCGCAAGGCATTCCGGTCGGCCCGGGGCGTGGTTCGGGCGCTGGTTCGCTGGTTGCCTATTCGACCACCATCACCGACATCGATCCGCTGCGTTTCTCGCTGCTGTTCGAACGCTTCCTCAATCCGGACCGCGTGTCGATGCCCGATTTCGACATCGATTTCTGCCAGGACCGCCGGGAAGAGGTGATCCGCTACGTCCAGCAGAAATACGGCCGCGACCAGGTCGGCCAGATCATCACTTTCGGTACGCTGCAGGCGCGCGCCGTGCTGCGCGACGTCGGCCGTGTGCTGCAGATGCCCTATGGGCAGGTCGACAAACTCTCGAAAATGGTGCCGCAGAATCCGGCCAATCCGGTCAAGCTCGCCGATGCCATCGCCAACGAGCCGCGCTTTGCCGAGGAGGCCGAGAAGGAGCCGATCGTCCAGACGCTGCTCGACATGGCGCAGAAGCTGGAGGGCCTCTACCGCCACGCCTCGACGCACGCCGCCGGCATCGTCATCGGCGACAGACCTTTGTCGGAACTGGTGCCGATGTACCGCGATCCGCGTTCGGACATGCCTGTCACCCAGTTCAACATGAAATATGTCGAGCAGGCGGGGTTGGTGAAGTTCGACTTCCTCGGGCTGAAGACGCTGACGGTGCTGGAGACGGCCGTCAAGTTGATCCGCCGGCGCGGCATCGATATCGATCTGGCGACCATCCCGCTCGACGATCCCGAGACCTACGCAATGCTGTCGCGCGGCGAGGTGGTTGGCGTGTTCCAGGTGGAAAGTGCCGGCATGCGCAAGGCGCTGATCGGCATGCGGCCCGACTGCATCGAGGACATCATCGCGCTGGTTGCCCTCTACCGGCCGGGACCGATGGAGAACATCCCGACCTACAACGCCAGAAAGCATGGCGAGGAGGAGATGGCCTCGATCCATCCCAAGATCGATCATCTCGTGAAGGAGACGCAAGGCGTCATCGTCTACCAGGAACAGGTGATGCAGATCGCGCAGGAGCTGTCAGGCTATTCGCTTGGCGAAGCCGACCTTCTGCGCCGCGCCATGGGCAAGAAAATCCGCGCCGAGATGGACAAGCAGCGCGAACGCTTTGTCTCCGGCGCGGTCGAGCGCGGCGTCGCAAAGCCGCAAGCCGACTTCATTTTCGACCTGCTGGCAAAGTTCGCCGACTACGGTTTCAACAAGTCTCACGCGGCCGCTTACGCCGTCGTCTCCTACCAGACCGCCTATCTGAAGGCGCATTATCCGGTCGAGTTCCTGGCGGCGTCGATGACGCTAGACATGGGCAACACCGACAAGCTCGCCGACTTCCGCCAGGATGCGCTGCGCCTCGGCATCGAAGTCCTGGCGCCGTCGGTCATGACGAGTTTCCGTGCCTTCGAGGTAGGCGAGAACCGGATCTATTATTCGATGGCCGCGCTGAAGGGCGTCGGCGATGCCGCGGTGGAGCACATCGTCGCCGTTCGCGGCGAAAAGCCGTTCAAGAGCCTGGCCGATTTCTGTGAAAGGGTCGACCCGAAGATCGTCGGCAAACGGGTTTTCGAAAGCCTGATAATGGCCGGCGCGCTCGACTGCTTCGGCCACGACCGCGCCCAGATGTTGGCTGGCGTCGAACGGATGATGGGGCTGGCGTCGCTCGCCCAGCAGAACGCCGTTTCGGGTCAGGCCGACATCTTCGGCGCCTCGCTCGGCGCACAGTCCCAGGCGCTCAATCTGCCGGCGACCGATCCGTGGCTCGCCGCCGACCGGCTGCACCGTGAATTCCAGGTCGTCGGCTTCTATCTCTCGGCGCATCCGCTCGACGAGTACAAGGCGGCGCTGCAGAAGATGCGGGTGCAAAACTGGGCGGAGTTCTCCGCCGCCGTCAAGCGCGGCGCTTCCGCCGGCCGGCTTGCCGGCACTGTTACCAGCAAGCAGGAGCGCAAGACGCGCACCGGCAACAAGATGGGCGTGGTGGCCTTTTCCGACACCTCCGGCCAGTACGAGGCGGTGCTGTTTTCGGAAGGGCTGGCGCAGTACCGTGACCTCCTCGAAGCCGGCCGCTCGGTTGTCATCACCGTCGCGGCGGAGGACAGGCCCGAGGGCGTCAACCTGCGCATCAACTCGGTGCAATCGCTGGAAGACGAGGCAAGCCGCATCCAGAAGGCGCTGCGCATTTTCGTCAGGAACGATGGACCTGCCTCGATGATCCAATCCCAGCTCACGCAGCGGGGTGAAAGCCAGGTGAGCATCATCGTGATCAAGGAAGAGGCGCAGGGCGAGGTCGAGATCGCTCTGCAAGGCGGCTATCGCGTCTCGCCACAGATCGCCTCGGCGATGCGCGCCGTGCCGGGCGTGATTGAAGTGGAACTGGTGTGATCCGCGCGCTTGACAGGCGGCTATCCGCGGGCCAGCACCGGCTGCTCATGCCAGCATGAAGGCCAAGGAGAGGCGCCCATCGCAGGACCTTTCCGCGACGGCGCGATTACGCGACAGGCTGCGCAGGCTCTATCACGGACGCTCGCCGGCCGCGTTCCGGTTTCAACTGGTGGCTGTCATCATCGACCTCGCCATCATCGGCTTTTTCATCGCCACCCCGGTCATCCAGCAGTCGGCCTCGTTTTTGTGGCTGGACTATGCCGTGGCGGCTCTCGTCGCCTTCGATCTGATTGCCAGGCTGCTCGCCTCCAACGACATGCAGCGCCTGATGAAGCAGCCGACCCTATGGGTGGATGCCTTCATCCTTCTGACGCTGCTGATGCCGACGGCTCTCGCGAGCCTCGGCTTTCTGCGCATCCTGCGGCTATGGTCGCTGTCGCGCAGCGGTTCGATCTGGCGGCATTTCGAGATGCGCGGTCTGCGGCCCTGGCGCGAGGCAAGCCAAGCGGTCATCAGCCTTTTGACCTTTCTCTTTGTCATCACGGGCTTCGTCTACACGTTCTTTTTTCGCGACGGAGCCGGACTGGAAAACTACATCGACGCGCTTTACTTCACCGTCGCGACCGTGACGACCACAGGCTTCGGCGACATCGTGCTGCCGGGCATAGCCGGCAAGCTGACGGCGATCGTCACCATGATCATCGGCATATCGCTGTTCGTGAGGCTGGCGCAGGCGATCTTTCGGCCGGCCAAGGTGTTCTTTCCCTGCCCGCAATGCGGGTTGCAGCGTCATGAGCCGGACGCAGTACACTGCAAGGCGTGCGGACACGTGCTCAACATTCCAGACGAAGGGAACTGACCGGCAACGCTACGACGCCGCGACCTCTGCCGGCTTGACTGCCTTGCGCTGCAAGTTGAGCAGATTGCCCGTCAGGATCAGCAATGCACCGCCAGCGGTGAAGGCGTCGATCTGCTCGCTGTAAAGCAGCCAGCCGATGAGCGCCGACAACGGTACACGCAGGAAATCCATCGGCGAAATGACGGTGGCGTCGGCATAGCCAAGCGCACGGGCCATGCAGAAATGCGACGACATGCCGGTGAAGGCAATCAGCACGATCCATGGCCACAGTTCCAGCGGCGGGTTGCGCCACTCGTAAAGGGCTGGAACGAGGCCGACCACGGACTGGATGATCAGCATCCAGAAGATGATGCGCACGACGCTGTCCGTCCGCGTCAGCGACTTGACCAGGACCACCGAGATCCCGAAGCAAACCGCGGCGCCGAGTACGATGAGATGGCCAGGATCGATCGAGCCCACACCGGGGCGAACGATGATCACCACCCCGATCAGGCCCAGCACGATCGCGGCAAGCTTTGGCCGGGACAGCCTTTCACCAAGAAAAGTCGCCGCCAGGATCGCCGTCCAGATCGGTGTGGTGAATTCGATCGAAATCAGCACGGCCAACGGAATCAAGGTCAATGCGTAGAGCCATGCCGCCTGCCCGGTATAGTGGATGACGTTTCTGGCGATATGAGCGGTGGGACGCTGCGTGCGCATCGCCGCGAAGCCGCCGCTCATCATCACCAGCGGCAGCAGAATGAAGAGCCCGATGACCGAACGCAGTTCCAGCACCTGGAAGACGTTGAGCTCGGCGGTCGTGGCGCGCCCGGCGACCGACATCGCCAGGAACGAGGCGATCGACAGCGCCATCCAGAAAGCGGCCTTGGGGATCGAGGGGGTAGGTGCCATGTCAGTTATCTCGCAAGCCGGGGTTTTTGCCGCAACCACTAGCCGCCGCATTTGACTGGGCCAGGGATATCGACGCGACGTTGCAAAACGGCCCTGTCGCGGGCGGAACCTGACATGGCAAGCCGCGTTGAGTCGCGATGTCCGCCTGAGCATCACCGATCGCCGTTCCACCCGTCACAAGGAGACCTTCGATGACATTACTCACGCGGTTTGTGCTTGCCGGGTGCCTGGCCGTCGCGGCCACTGCCGCGCATGCGGACGAGAGCAAATTTCTCCAATCATTCAAGGGCAATTTCGCCGGCAAGGGAACCGTTCAGGTGACGACGCAGGCGCCAACGGTCAGCGTTTCCTGTACGTTCAAATCGAATGCGACATCGTCTTCGCTGTCCCTCGACGGCAATTGCCGCGGCCTGATCCTGGTGACACGCGCCATCAGTGCTCGCCTGAAGACCAGCGGCGCCAAATACAGCGGTGTCTATGTGGGATCGCGCACCGGACCGGCGCAGTTGAACGGAAACCGTTCCGGCAATGCGATAAACCTTGCCATCCGCTGGGCCAAGGAGGTCAATGGCGACCGCGCCGCGCAGCTTACCGTGCAGAAAAACGGTGCGGACGGCATTGTCTTGACCGTGGTCGACCGCGATCCCAAGACCGGTAAGAGCGTGGTGACCAGCCGCATCGATCTTCGACGCAGCTGATCGGGTTCAATCTTCCAGCGGCTCCGGCGGATGGGCGTCGCGGCCCTTGCCGAAGGTGTAGCCGGTTTGCACCGCCTTGCGGCCGAACTTGTCGCGTAGCGCATCGATGGCACCTTCGGCCATGGCGCGCTTGCGCGACTGCACATCGACCAAATCCGGCGGATCGGCCTTGTCGTCGTCAGAGAGGTCGCTGACGCCGATGCCGAGCAATCGGAATTTCGTTCCGTCGGTCTCCTTGCGAAGAAGTTCCACGCCGGTCGAAAAGATGCGGTCGGCGAGCCGGGTCGGGTCGCCGAGCTGACGGTTGCGCGTGCGCAGCCTGAAATCCTGGGTCTTCAGCTTCAGCACCACGGTGCGCCCGGCGATACCTGATTTCTTCAGCCTCGCCGAGACTTTTTCCGAAAGGCCCCTCAGCACCGAGACAAGCTCGTCCAGTGAGGCGATATCGGTGTCGAAAGTGGTTTCGGCCGATACGCTCTTGGCGTCCTGGTCGGGGTCGACGCGGCGGACATCCTCACCGCGCGAAAGCCGGTAGAGTCGTTCGCCCATCACCCCATAGCGGCGCATCAGGTCGCCACGCTCCATCTTCTGGAGCTGGCCGATGGTGCGGATGCCATCCTGTTCCAGCGTGGCGTTGAACGCCTTGCCGACGCCCCAGATCATGGTCACCGGCTGCGTGGCCAGAAAGCCGACCGCCTCCGCCTCGCCGATAACGGAAAAGCCGCGCGGTTTGCGGAAATCGGACGCTATCTTGGCGAGGAATTTGCAATAGGACAGGCCTGATGAAACGGTGATGCCGATCTCCTTCTCAACCGCCAGCGAAAAGCGCGCCAGCACCACGGCCGGTGGCAGTCCGTGCAGGCGCTCGGTGCCGGCAAGATCGAGGAAGGCCTCATCGATCGACAGCGGCTCGACCAGCGGTGTCAACGCCTGCATCATGGCGCGTACCTCGCGGCCGACGGCCACGTACTTTTCCATGTTGGGCGTGATCACGACGGCCTCCGGGCAGGCCTCGAGCGCCTTGAACATCGGCATGGCGGAGCGCACGCCGCGGATGCGAGCGATGTAGCAGGCGGTGGAGACGACCCCGCGCTTGCCGCCGCCGATGATCAGCGGCTTGTCCTTGAGCGCAGGGTTGTCGCGCTTTTCGATGGCCGCGTAGAAGGCGTCGCAATCGATATGGGCAAGGTGCAGCCGGTAAAGCTCGGGATGGCGGGCAAGACGAGGGCTGCCGCAGCGTTCGCAACGGCCCGTTTCACTGCGCTGAAAGGTCAGGCAGTCACGACAAAAACCGTGGTCGGGATTGTTGACAGGGGCCGCCATCGCTGCGAACATAAAGAGAACAGAACCAATGGTACGACAGCGCAAGGCCAGCGACAAGCCTGGCCTGGGGAGAACGCATGAGCACGACCGTAGTGCCGCTGGCGCCGGAGCTCTGGCCTGAATTCGAGGACCTTTTCGGCAAGCAGGGCGCCTGCTACGGCTGCTGGTGTACGCATTTCCGGCTGGCGCCGGCCGCGCGGCGCGAGAGCAGCCGTGAACGCAACAAGGATCACATCAAGGCGCGCATCGAAGCCGGCCCGCCGCCCGGCCTGCTGGCTTTCGAGGACGGCAAGGCGGTCGGCTGGATGCAGATCGGGCCACGCGCCGACGTGCCCGAATGGAACAACAAGGGTAGGGGCTCGGCGCCGATCGATCCCACCGACGCGTCCGATCCGGCCGTTTGGGCGATCTCGTGCTTTTTCATCCGCGCCAACGCGCGCGGCAGGGGCATCACGCACCGCCTCGTCGAAGGTGGCATCGAGTTCGCCCGCAGGCACGGGGCGCGGCTCGTCGAGGCCTGCCCGATCGACCTGTCCCGCGATTCGCGTTCGATCGGCCTGTTTGTCGGGTCATCGGGGGTGTTCGAGACAGCCGGGTTCGAAAGGCTTGTGGAGCGCAAGGCCGGTCGGCCGCTGATGCGGCTGGTGTTGAAGCCGATTGCCTGACTGTCATCGGCTTGCAGTCGCGATGGTATTTCCCTACCAGAGATACGAAACCATTTTTGCCTTTCGAGCGAACGGAGAATTCCCGTGAACCGTATGCTGCCTATTGCCTTTACCGCGCTCCTGCTGAGCGCGCCTGCTTTCGGCCAGTCCGTCGACAGTCAGGGCGCCAAGCAATTGTCCGATGATCTGTCGCGCTATGTCGGCAAACAGGCGCTCGACAAGGGGATCCTGAAGGTTTCGACAGAAGGGGACGCCTACAAGATCGAATTTGATTTCAAGGCGCTGGCCAGCAGCTTTCCCGACCAGAAGCTGGTGAAATTCGACTTTGCGCCCTACGCCCTGCTGGTCAAGCCGCGCAGCGACGGGTCTTGGGATGTCTCGATGGATTTTTCGCAGAGCGCCTCCTTTGAATTCAACGGCCCTCAGGGAAAGCAGAGCACGCAGTTCTCGATCAAGGACGGCAAGGGCAACGGCGTCTACGACCCCAAGCTGGCGGCCTTCACCAACGCCACGAGTTCGATGGCCGGGATGACGATGTCGTCGCAGGATGCCAAGCAAAAGATGGATGTGACCGCCGGCGCCGGCTCCGTGACGCTTTCCGCGACCAAGGCGACCAATGGCGGCGTCGATTTCACGACGTCGCAAAAGATTTCGAACTTCGTCGAAGCGATAAAATTCAACGATCCCGAGAGCGGGCTGAATTTTCCCGTCACCGTGAAGTCGCCGGAATTTTCCGTGGAGGCCAGCGGCAAGGGCGTGCAGACCAAGCCTCTGCTCGATCTTCTGGCGTTTGCCGTGGCCAACGAGGACGAGAACACGCTGAAGGCAAACCAGGCGCGGCTCAAGTCGCTTCTGCTTGCAGCGCTTCCGGTGTGGGAGCGTGTCGACGGAACCTATGGCTTCAAGGACTTCGGGGTCGACAGCCCGATCGGCACGTTCGGAGCAACCCAGTTCGGCATAGCGTTCGGTTCCGACGGCGTCGCCCAGAACGGTAAGGTCAGCTATGGCATCAAGGCTTCGGGGTTGACTGTGCCGCAGCAGCTTTTGCCGAGTTGGAGCGTGGCATTGCTGCCCACCGATATCGACCTGAATTTCGGTGGCGCCAACATCGATCTCGACAGCATGGCGAAGAAGGCCATCGAAGCCTTTGATCTCAACCAGGATCCGCCGCTGCCGGCCGAGTTCGGCGACCAGCTCAAAGCCGACTTCCTCGCCAAGACGCCGAAGGTCGTCATCGGCCACAGTATCGTGAAGAACAAGGACATGGAGATCGCACTGGAAGGTGAGATGACAAGTTTCGGCCAGAAACCCGACGCAAATCTCACTGTCGATGTCGCCGGCTTCGACAAGATCATGGAGCATCTGCAGGAAGCGGCGAAGGCGGAGCCTGAGGTCGGGCAGTATGTGCCTGTCGCTCTCATGGCGAAGGGTTTTGCCAAGACGCTGCCGGACGGCAAGCTGGAATGGGCTATCAACACCAAGGCCGACGGCTCGGTCACTGTCAACGGTGTCATGCTGAAGCCCGCCGACCCTGCGGTGGACGATGGCGTCGACGGCGGTGACGGCTCGGACGATGAGAGCGGCGGCGACAATGGCGGTAGCGATAATGGCGGCAGCGATAATGGCGGCGGCGCTGGCGGCGGGGCGGGGGCGAAGCTCAATCCTTGAGTGTTCTGCCCTCGAGCAATTCCGGAACAGTGCGAACCGTTTTTCTGTCCGGGATCGCACCAAAACGCCTGGATTAGAACCCCAGCGCGCCAGCGATCTTAGGCGCGGCTTCGTGCCAATCCTGGACGACGATGACATCGTCCGGGACCGATGGCAGGAATGTGCGCAGCGAATTGTCGGCCATCAGATGGAAAAGATTTGCGTCGGCGACCGAGTCACGCACCGACGCCAGATTGGCCGGCTGATCGTCGACGAAGACCACCGGCCTGCCGCTCTTGCCGCGCAATTTGGCTACCGCCGGTCCCTTGGCCATCTCGGTGGTCAGCAGCGGATAGGCTAGCCCCAGTGCATCGAGATGGGCGCGTCGCACGGCACGATGCCGGTGCGGCATGGCTGTCAGCAATATAATTTCCGCGCGGTCTCCGAGCCCCGTCAGGGCTTCCGCGGCGCCATCGGTGATGCTTTGCCAATCGGCTTGCGCGTCGAAGAAATCGCCCAGGAGTGCGGTGACTTCGGGTTGTTCGATCAGGCGGCCGCTCGCTGTCTCGGCAATGTTGCCGGTCAGCCGGAAGGAAGCCAGCGTCAGGCCATAGCCGCGCGCCTTGAGAAAATGCGGGAAAGGCCGGATGAATTCGAGCACCACGTCATCGACGTCGAGCACCAGCAGTGGTCGGTCGTCAGCCGCCAGTTCCTCGATCTGGCGCGCGGTTTCGGGATCATCGCTCATGTGGAATACTCGTGATTGTCATCGCCAAGCGGCAAGGCGCGCAACGCCTTGCCGACAGCCGCTGGTGGCGTGCCGGTTTCCTCGGCGAAGCGCATCAAGGTCGGCTCGTGGGCGAGAATGAACTGCAGGACGCCGGCCAGGAAACCCGGCTCGCCGGCCGCCCGGCGGATCGAATGCGCCTCTATTCCCGTGATCGCCAGAAAGCGCGGTAAAAGCTCCGGATCGGCGGCAACGAAGCCCAGTGCCTTCACGGCAATGGTTTCCGCCTCCTCGCGCATTGACGCTGCGTTTGCCATCACTACCTTCGGTGTGTGGAATGAGTCTCTCCCGCAGTAATGGCAAGAATTGCTTGCGGCAAGCCATTAGCGTAGGGCGCGCCCTTTGGACGCGCAGGGAGGCGAGGCGGAATTCATGCTGCTTTGCAGGCTTCGGGTTTCCGTTTCGTCAATGATATTGCCGTATAGTGAAGCAGGGTTTGGTGCGTTCAAGGAAAGAGCGCATGACGGCCACCTCCGGCGGAGGACGGCCGGGACGGGATGTCGATGCCTAAGAAGGTCATGATCGTCGAGGACAATGAGCTCAATATGAAGCTCTTTCGGGACCTCATCGAAGCAAGCGGTTACGAGACGGTGCGCACCCGAAACGGTCTGGAGGCGCTCGATCTGGCGCGCCAGCACCGGCCGGACCTCATCCTGATGGACATCCAACTACCCGAAGTGTCGGGACTGGAGGTGACCAAATGGCTGAAAGAGGACGACGATCTTCACGTCATCCCGGTGATTGCGGTGACTGCCTTTGCGATGAAGGGCGATGAGGAACGCATCCGCCAAGGCGGCTGCGAGGCGTATATTTCGAAGCCGATCTCGGTGCCGCGTTTCATCGAAACCATCAAATCTTATCTGGGCGATGCCTGATGTACCCTTCCAGCCGAGCCGGAGCGTTGTGAAATGACTGCACGGATCCTCGTCGTCGACGACATCCCTGCCAATGTGAGGCTGCTGGAAGTCCGGCTGCTGGCCGAGTATTTCGAGGTTCTGACCGCCACCAATGGGTCCGATGCGATCGAGACCTGCGAGAACGGCAAGGTCGATGTCGTGCTGCTCGACGTAATGATGCCCGACATGGACGGGTTCGAGGTCTGCCGGCGATTGAAGAGCGATCCGGCGACATCGCACATTCCGGTGGTGATGATCACCGCGCTCGACCAAGTCACCGACCGCGTGCGCGGGCTCGAGGCCGGCGCCGACGATTTCCTGACCAAGCCGGTCAACGACTTGCAGCTGATGACGCGCGTCAAGAGCTTGGTGCGACTGAAGTCACTGACCGACGAGCTTCGGCTGCGCGCCTCGACCACGCGCAACATCGGCATCGAAGAACTTTTGAGCCGCAATTTCGCGTCCGAGGACACGACGCCGAAGGTACTTTTGATCGACGAGCGCAAATCGTCGGTCGAGCGCCTCCAGAAGATGCTGCGCGACCGAGCCGACCTCGACGTCACCGGCGATCCGCATGCCGGGTTCTTCCAGGCCGCGGAGACGCCCTATGAATGCGTGATGATCTCGACGGCCTTCGCTGATTTCGACCCGCTCAGGCTCTGCTCGCAACTGCGCTCCCTCGACCGCACCCGTTTCGTGCCGATCATCCTGCTGGCGGAGGAGGGCGAGGAGGAGCGCATCATCCGAGGGCTCGAACTGGGCATCAACGATTATCTGATGCGGCCGATCGACCAGCAGGAACTGACGGCGCGGCTGCGCACCCAGGTGCGCCGCAAGCGCTACAATGACCAATTGCGCGCCAGCGTCACCCAGACCATCGAAATGGCCGTGACCGACGGCCTGACCGGGCTGCACAATCGCCGCTATCTAGACAGCCATCTGCAGACGCTGTTCGACCGCGCCGTCGCGCGGCGACGGCCCCTGTCGGTGATGATCACCGATCTCGACCGCTTCAAGTCCATCAATGATGCGCATGGGCATGACGGCGGCGACGAGGTGCTGCGCGAATTCGCGCGGCGGCTGCGCAAAAACGTCCGGGGTATCGACCTTGCCTGCCGGTTCGGCGGCGAGGAGTTCGTGGTGGTGATGCCCGATACCGACGGCGCAGTGGCCGAGAGGGTGGCCGAACGCATTCGTGCCGAAATCGCCCAGATGCCGTTCGCCATCGGAGCCGAGGGCAAGACGATCGAGGTCACCGTCAGCGTTGGCGTGTCATCGGTGCTGAAGGGCGTGGATACAGTTGCGGCGCTGATGAAGCGCGCCGATCTCGCGCTCTACGAAGCCAAGAGCGGCGGCCGCAACCGCGTCGTTGCCAAGGCAGCCTGACAGTCCGGGCCCGATTATCCGGTCAACCCCAACAGGGTTACCCATTTACCTTAATCCAAGCGATTCACGAGCCTTGGTTAAGAAACTGTTGATTTTCATAAGCTCTTGCGCAAATGTGAAGTCCAAGAAGAAGCCGGCACGAGGTAGACAGCCGGCTCGATCCTCGAATACCCCATGATGCTCAGGTCCGCCGCATCTCCTGGGTCCGTGGGGTCGGCCGGCCGGCGCTGGCACATAGTGGCCTCCTCGTACCGCTGCCAAACGCCGACCGGCCCCCTTCATCCGATATGACATCAGGAATCGGCATCAAGCCCCGGAAGTGCCGGGGCTTTTTTGCGGCAGGGTCCCGCTTTCTGGATTGAAGGGTTGCACCTTCGCCCGCTATCGCTTGGCAACGCCCGCGACTTTTCACAGCCATATGCATAGGGGGAAGGAGAGCCATCCCCTCCATTTCATACATATGGCGCGCAAGGGGCTTGCGGCAAGACCCGCCTGTTCCCGTAGAACCACGACCTGAGTTAACGGAAACGGGAGTGGCGAAATGCCGGAATTGTTGCCAGGAGGCCGAGTGCGTGGGGATCATGCGGTGGTGATCGCCGGAGGCGGTCCGACCGGGTTGATGCTGGCTGGCGAACTCGCATTGGCGGGCGTCGATGTGGCCATTGTCGAGCGGCGGCCAAACCAGGAACTCATCGGTTTGCGCGCGGGTGGCCTGCACGCCCGCACCATCGAGGTGCTCGACCAGCGCGGAATTGCCGACCGCTTCCTCTCGCAGGGACAGACATCGCCGTCGGTGGGCTTCCACATGACCCGGTTGGACATCAGCGACTTTCCCACGCGGCACAACTATCTGCTGGCGCTGCGGCAAAACCACATCGAGCGGATATTGGCCGACTGGATCAGCGAGTTCGGAGTGCCGATTTATCGCGGGCAGGACGTCACGGGCTTCGCACAGGATGATGGTGGCGTCGACATCGATTTGTCCGGCGGCCAGCGGTTGCGGACGCAGTATCTCGTCGGCTGCGACGGAGGACGCAGCATGATCCGCAAGGCCGCGGGGATCGCGTTCGAAGGATGGGATCCGACGATGAGCTGGATGATCGCCGAGGTCGAGATGGCGGAGGAACCAGCATTGGGCTTTCGCAGTGACGCCCATGGCATCCATGCGATCGGCAAGATTGAGGAAGGTGGCCGGGTGGGTGTTGTGCTGACCGAGCGACACCTGAACATTGGTGGTGAACCGACACTGCGCGATCTCAGCGAGGCGCTTGCCGGCGTCTACGGCACTGACTACGGGGTCCACAGTCCGACCTGGATTTCCAGGTTCACCGACGTGACGCGGCAGGCTGCCGCTTACCGCGACAGACGTGTGCTGCTGGCCGGTGATGCCGCGCATGTCCATCCCCCAATGGGCGGACAGGGTCTCAATATCGGCGTGCAGGACGCGGTGAACCTGGGATGGAAGCTGGCCCAGGTGGTAAAGCGAATATCGCCGGAAAGCCTGCTCGACAGCTACCAGGCCGAACGCCATCCGGTCGCCGCCCGCGTGCTGCGCAACGCGATGGCGCAGGTCGCGCTTCGTCGGATGGATGCTCGCACCAAGGCCTTAAGCGACACATTCTCCGAACTGCTCGCCATGGATGGGCCACGCAAACGGATCGCCGCGGAGATGTCTGGCCTGGGTGTCCACTACGATCTCGGGGAAGGGCACGGGCTGCTTGGGCGACGAATACCCGACCTCGATCTCTCCACCGCCAACGGGCCGTTGCGACTGTTGACGTTGCTCCACGACGCGCGGCCGCTGCTCCTCAATTTCGGTGAGCCAGGCAGGCTGGATATTGTGCCTTGGGCCGGCCGGATCCGGCAGATCAACGCTTTGTATGCCGGTGCCTGGGAGCTTCCCCTACTCGGAACGGTCGGCGCACCCGACGCGGTCTTGATTCGGCCCGATGGATACGTGGCTTGGGTTGGCGTTGAGAATGAACAGGGATTGGCCGATGCGCTGACCAGATGGTTCGGACCGACTGCCGGAGCCGGGCGCCCTTCCGAACGCAGCGCGTCACCTTCCATGGGCTGAATGCCGTGTGCCTCCTGACAAGCGATTGACAGGAGGCTCCGTCTGTGCAGAAATTGGTTGGACCATTGGACCACTTGGAGGAAATTTGGACCAGAACAGTCTGCCACCCATTCAGACGACGGCCCGTGACGACGCCGTGCTGAAGGCATTGGTGAGCTTCGTCCGCGCCGAGGCCTTGCGGCCTGGCGAGCGACTGCCGACCGAGCGCATCCTGGCCGAGCGGCTCAAGGTGAGCCGCAACACGGTGCGCGAGGCGCTGACGCGGTGGGAAGGACTGGGTCTGGTCGAACGCCGGCAAGGCAGCGGCACGTTTCTCAAGGCGGCCGTCTCGCCCGACATGCTGCATTTGCCGTTGACGCTGGCGGGCGGCAATGACTTCACCAGCCTGATGCAGACGCTGGAAATCCGCCGCGCGCTGGAGGCGGAAGCAGCGGCACTGTGCGCCGAGCGGGCAAGCCCGGCCGACATTGCCGAGATCGAAGGCAAGCTCGATATAATGGAGCAGGCGTTTCGCACCCTCGACGGCATGTCATCGGAAGAGGACTGGGAATTCCACCAGGCGATCTACCGGGTCTCCGGCAATCCGCTGTTCGAACAGATCATCGCCGCCATGCACGAACTGTTCCATCGCTTCTGGGAGCATCCGCTCGGTGTGCGCGATTTCGGCCATGCCAGCTTTCCCTATCACCGCACCATCTACGAACGTATCGCCGCGCGTGATCCGCAGGGAGCCCGCGACGAGGCGCTCAAGCTCATCGCCACCGTCGAGGAAGATCTGAAGCGCGGTGCGGCCAAACTCAAACTTTCGGACCTGAAATGAACGGGCATCCAGACGGCTTCGACCACGATTATCTCGCCGAGGCGGCGACGCTTCTGGCGCATGACGAACCGTTTCCCGGCGGTGCCGTCGTGCCTCCGATCTACCAGACCTCGTTGTTCACCTTCGCCAATTATGCGGAAATGGCCGATACTTTTGCCGGCAAACGAAAGCAGCCGATCTATTCACGCGGCGACAATCCGACGGTCATGGAGTTCGAGGCCCGAGTCGCCGCGCTCGAGGGTGCAGAGGCCGCACGCGGCTTCTCCAGCGGTATGGCGGCGATCAGCGCCACCGTGCTTGCCTTCGTCGGCGCGGGCGAGCGCATCGTTGCGGTACGCAACTGCTATGGCGATGCCTACCGGCTGTTCGAGCGGCTTCTGCCGCGGCTCAACATCAAGGTCGATTATGTCGACGGCTCCGACCCGGATGCGGTTGCCGCGGCATTGCCCGGCGCCAAGCTGCTCTATCTGGAAAGCCCGACCTCGATGGTGTTCGAGCTCCAGGACCTGCCGCATCTGACCCGGCTGGCAAAAGAGCAGGGCATCGTCACCACCATCGACAATTCCTGGGCGACCCCGGTGTTCCAGAAGCCGATCTCGCATGGCGTCGACCTCGTGCTGCACTCGGCCTCGAAATATCTCGGCGGCCACAGCGACACCGTTGCCGGCGTGGTGGCCGGCTCGGCAGCGCACATCAAGCATATCAACGAGCAGACCTATTCCTATCTCGGCGGCAAGCTGTCGCCGTTCGAGGCCTGGCTTTTGCTGCGCGGCCTGCGCACGCTGCCGCTGCGTCTGCCCCACCATATGAAGAGCGGGCTTGCCATCGCCGAGCGGCTGAAGGCGCATGGCAATGTCGAGCGGGTCAACCATCCCGCCTATTCGAACCATCCGGGCAAGGCGACGCTTGCCGGCTATGGCGGATTGTTCTCGTTCGAGGTTACCGAGGACATCGACATTCCCGTGTTCGTCGACGCGCTGAAATATTTCCGCATCGGCGTCAGCTGGGGTGGGCATGAGAGCCTGGTCGTACCGGCCAAGGCGTCGCTGGAGCAGACGCCGGGACTGAATTCGATGGCGCGCTTCGGCGTCAGCCCCCGAACCATCCGCTTCAATGTCGGATTGGAAAGTGTCGAGGATCTCTGGGCGGATGTCGCCCAGGCCTTCGAAAAAGCCAGAAAATAGCGGGTTCAAAATGGGAGTCTTGAACATGAAAAAACTGACCGTCATGCTTGCCACCGTCGCGGGGCTGGCGATTTCCGCCGGTGGCGCGCTCGCCGATTCAACCCTGAAAATGGTCGAGGTGATCACCAGCCCGCCGCGCACCGAATTCCTCAAGAAACAGATCGCCGAGTTCGAGGCGGCCAATCCAGGCGTCAAGGTCGAATTGGTCTCGCTGCCCTGGGGCCAGGCTTTCGAGAAATTCCTGACCATGGTGCAGGCCGGCGATACGCCCGATGTGGTCGAGATGCCGGAACGCTGGATGGGGCTCTACGCCAACAATGCCCAGCTCGAGGATCTCGGCCCCTATATGGCCAAATGGGACGACGCCAAGACGCTCGGCGACCGCGCCAAACAGTTCGGCTCGACGGTCAACAACACCCAGTTTATGATCCCGTATGGCTACTATGTGAACGCGCTGTTCTGGAACAAGAAGCTGTTCAAGGAGGCTGGTCTCGACGGCCCGCCGGCGACACTCGACGAGTTTGTCGCCGATTCCAAGAAGATCTCGGCCATTCCCGGAAAATACGGCTACTGCCTGCGCGGCGGGCCAGGCGCCTTCAACGGCATGCACATGTTCATGAACATCGCTCAGGGCAAGGGCGGCTATTTCAACGAGGACGGTACCTCGACCATCAATGAAGAGGGCTCGGTCAAGGGCCTGCAGATGCTGGCCGACATGTACAAGAATGGTCTGGCGCCGAAGGATGCAGTGAGCTGGGGCTTCAACGAAACCGTCACCGGCTTCTACTCCGGCACTTGCGCCATGCTCAATCAGGATCCGGACGCGCTTCTCGGCATCGCCGACAAGATGAGCGCCGACGACTTCGCCGTGGCGCCGCTGCCGGTCGGACCAAGCGGAAAGTCCTATCCGACGCTCGGCTATGCCGGCTGGGCGATGTTCGCCAACTCGCAGCACAAGGACGACGCCTGGAAGCTGATGGCGACGCTTCTGTCGCCGAAGGACAATCTGGAATGGGCCAAGGAAGTCGGCGTCGTGCCGATCCACAAGGGTGCGGACCAGGATCCCCATTTCAAGACCGAGCAGTTCAAGGGCTGGTTCACGGAACTCAGCGACGGCTCCAAATATGAAATGGTGACGCCGCCGACGCATCTGGAAAACCTCGGCAATTTCGTCGACCAGGTCGCGATCAAGAACTTCCAGGAAGTGCTGCTCGGCCAGAAGACGGCCAAGGAGATCGCCGACCAATGGGCTGCCTTCCTGACCAAGGAACAGCAGGACTGGCTGGCGAAGAACAAGAAGTAGGCACCTGCTCTTCCTTCTCCCCGTTCACTCACGGGGAGAAGGTGTCACGAGGTGACGGATGAGGGGCGGCGCCAGCATTCGCAAGTTCGCGCTGCCCCTCATCTGCCTACCGGCATCTTCTCCCCGTGAACGGGGGAAGGGGGCAGCTTCAATGCCGGCATCCATCCTTCACCGTGAGCATCGTATGACCTATGCCGTATCCGAAATTCGATCCGCGGCGCCGCCACGAAAAAAGCGGCTCTCCTACGCGACGATCGAGCCTTGGCTCTACCTCAGCCCGGCGATCATCCTGCTGGTCGTGGTGCTGCTCGTGCCGTTGGTCATCGGCATCAGCTACTCCTTCCGCAAATTTTCGGCCTTCAAGTCCGAGTATGTCGGGCTCGGGCAGTATGAGGCGATGCTGTCGGACCAGGTGCTGGGCCAGGCGCTGATCAACACGTTGTGGTGGACGGTGGCCAGCCTCTTCTTTCAGTTCTTCCTCGGCCTTGGCCTGGCGCTGCTGCTCGACAAACCTTTTCCAGGCCGCAAGGCGGTGCAGGCGCTGGTCTTCCTGCCCTGGGCGGTTCCGTCCTTCCTGTCGGGCCTTACATGGGCCTGGCTGTTCAATCCGATCGTCGGTCCGCTGCCGCACTGGCTGTTCGCCTTGGGGCTGAAAGCCGAACCGACCAACGTCCTGTCCGATCCCTCCACCGCCATGTGGGGGCCGATCGTAGCCAATGTCTGGTTCGGCATTCCGTTCTTCGCCATAACGCTGCTGGCGGCGCTGAAGTCTATTCCCTCGGAACTGCATGAGGCGGCGGCGATCGACGGCGCTTCGCCGTTGCAACGTTTCACCAAGGTGACGCTGCCCTTCCTGGCCCCAACCATCGCCATAACGGTGATGTTGCGCACGATCTGGATCGCCACTTTTGCCGACCTCATCTTTGTCATGACCGAGGGCGGACCGGCCGGCTCGACCAACACGGTGCCCGTCTACATCTATGTCAGCGCCTTCAAGTCGCTGGACAAGGGCTATGCCTCGGCCGTGGCGGTGCTGCTGCTCGTCCTGCTCATCGCCTACGCGATCGTGCTGATCGCCATTCGCCGCTCGCTTGTGAGGCACGTCTGATGATCGCCGGACGCTCAGCTTCACAGCGCTTCTTCGGCGGCATCGGCCTTTACGCCGCGATCGCCGCCTACGTCGTCTTCGCTCTGTTCCCGATCTACTGGACGCTGAAGATCTCGGTCACGCCGGAGCGGCTGCTCTATTCCGAAGGCATCACCTTCTGGCCGTCGCACATGACGATCCAGAATTTCGTGACCGTGCTCGAAGCCACCGATTTCCCGCGCTATTTCCTCAACAGCGTCATCGTCTCGGTGTCGACGGCGGCACTGGTCACGGTCATCGCCACGCTCGCCGGCTACGCCATGTCGCGTTTCACCTTTCGCGGCAAGGCTGCACTGGCTCTCATGTTGCTTCTGACCCAGACCTTTCCGCTGGTGATGGTCATTCCGCCTATCTACCGCGTGATGGGGCAGATCGGCCTGATCAACAGCCTGACCGGGCTGATCATCATCTACACCGCCTTCAACACCGCCTTCGCCACCTTTCTGATGCAGTCGTTCTTCGACGGCATTCCCAAAGACCTGGAGGAGGCGGCGATGATCGACGGCTGCACGCGCGCGCAGGCAATGCGCAAAGTGATCGTGCCGCTGACGTTGCCCGGCATGGGCGCGACGCTGGGCTTCGTCTTCACCGCCGCATGGAGCGAGCTGCTGTTCGCGCTGATGCTGATCTCCAGCGACGACCAGAAGACCTTCGCCGTCGGCCTGCTCACCTTCATCGGCAAGTTCGCCGTCGACTGGGGACAGATGATGGCGGCGTCGATCCTGGCGCTGATCCCGGTCTGCATCTTCTTCGCTTTCCTGCAACGCTATCTCGTCACCGGCCTGACCGCCGGCGCCGTCAAAGGATAGACCGATGGCCTCTGTCACGCTCGAAAAGGTCCGCAAGGATTATGGCTCCGTGCGCGTCCTGCACGCGGTCGATCTCGAAATCGCCGATGGCGAGTTCGTCGTCCTGGTCGGACCGTCCGGCTGCGGCAAGTCCACGCTTTTGCGCATGATCGCCGGGCTCGAGGAAGCCTCGGGCGGCGAGATCCGCATCGGCGAGCGGCTGGTCAACGATGTTGCGCCCAAGGACCGCGACATCGCCATGGTGTTCCAGTCCTATGCGCTCTATCCGCATATGGACGTCTCGAAGAACATGGGCTTCAGCCTGATGCTGCGCAAGGCCGAGAAGCCGGCGATCGATGCGCGCGTCGATGGTGCCGCCAAGCGGCTGGGGCTCGATACGTTCCTGCAACGCCTGCCCAGGCAATTGTCTGGCGGCCAGCGCCAGCGTGTCGCCATGGGCCGTGCCATCGTGCGCGATCCCAAGGTCTTTCTCTTCGACGAGCCGCTGTCGAACCTCGATGCCAAGCTGCGCGTTCATATGCGCGCCGAGATCAAGGCGCTTCACCAGCAACTGAAGACCACTTCGGTCTACGTCACCCACGACCAGATCGAGGCGATGACCATGGCCGACCGCATCGTTGTCATGCATGACGGGCTGATCCAGCAGGTGGGCGCGCCGCTCGATCTCTATGACCGGCCGGCCAATATGTTCGTCGCCGGCTTCATTGGCTCGCCTGGGATGAATTTCCTGCCGGCGACGGTGGAGAAGGGCGCCAAGGTGGACGCCGTGTTGTCCGATGGCCAGAAGCTTCGGCTGCCGCACGGCCTGCCGCTCAGGGACGGTGACGTCATCACCGTCGGCCTGCGGCCCGAGCATATCCGGCTGGCTGATGACGGCGCCCTGCAAGGCGAAGTGGGAGTGGTGGAGCCGCTCGGCCTGTCGACGCAGTTCTACGTCAAACTGGCCGGCCAGCAGCTTTGCGTCTTTGCGATGGGCCGCGCGGCCGTGAAGCCCGGCGACATGGTGCGCCTGTCGGCCGATCCGGCATCGCTGCATTTGTTCGACGAGAAGAGCGGCGACCGCATCGGCTAAGCGCTCAGCCGGGCTGACGGACATCAGCCGCCCGGCCAAACGAAAACGCCGCCCGATGGGCGGCGTTTCGGCATTCCAAAGGGAAACCAGATTACTTGATCTTGGTTTCCTTGAATTCTACGTGCTTCTTGGCGACCGGGTCGTACTTGCGGAACGACAGCTTGTCGGTCTTGGTACGGCTGTTCTTGCTGGTGACGTAGAAGAAACCGGTGTCGGCGGTCGACAGAAGCTTGATCTTGATGTTTGCGGCTTTGGCCATGATCTCAGTCCGTTATGTTCGTGGGGTTTTGGCCGCTGGAGCACGGGAAAACACCCGGACGCGGGAAACTTGGCGCGACACATAAAGAACGTGCCTGGAAAGTCAAGCCCGGCCAACCTTATGTGGCTCGCCCAAGCAGCCCAGAATGCATAAATCAGGCGGTTTCCGCTTCGGATACCGCAACCTTCTTCCAGTCTCCGGTCGTGTTCCACCAGCGATTCGGATTGGCACGGTCGTCCAGCCCCTTGGAGCGGCTGGCAAGGATCGGCTGGATGCGGATCACCGGCTCCTGATAGGAATGCGCCTGGAAAATCGCCTCGACGACGCGAGCCGCCAGCGCCTGGTCGTCGGGCAGTTCGAACGAAACCTCGACCGTGCCGGGGCGCCGCCGCAATTCGGCCTCGGCGCCGGCTGCCGCGCCGTCAAGTGGCCGGTAGCGCTCGATGCCATGCGCCGACTGGTAGGCGTTTCGATCATATTTACCCATAACCAGCGGGGCGATCGCAACCACCGCATCCATGATGCGGTCCACGTCCGAGGCCGGAGCCTGGAAGGTTACAAGCAGCAGAAGCGTCATTCGCAGTGATGTGGTCTCAAAGCCGCTGTCGATCATGGCAGTGTCCTCAACTTCGGGTATCAGGGGACACTCTTTTAACCGCACGCTCCTGACACGGTTCTGTCAGTATCTGCCGCGGCGCGGCGGATAAGGGCACTCGACGGTGGGGTGCTACAGCAGGAGCTTGCGGACGAGCCTGAAGCAGACCAAGGCGATGTAGGCGGCGAAGAACAGGCCGAGCGACCAGCCAAAGCCGGAAGGCCCGAAACTGTCCATTCCGATGCCGATCGCCTGCGGACCAAGCACCATGCCGACGCCGTAGCACAGCACGAAAGCGGCATTGGCCGAAGCCAGCTCGTGGCCGGAGAGCTGCGAACCGAGATGGGCGAGGCCGATCGTGTACATGGCCGCGACGACACCGCCCCAGACGAAAAGCAGGGCAGCCATCAAGTGCCAGTTAGCGGCAAAAAACGGCATGAACATCGTGCCGGCGAGACCGACCGTGGCGCAGGCGAGCAGCAGATAGCGCCGGTCCGAGACGCGGTCGCTGATCATGCCGATCGGGATCTGCAACAGCACGTTGCCGAGACCGATCATGGTCAGCAGCAGCGCCGCGTCGGCCTCGGAATAACCGATGCGGTTGCCGTAGATCGGGAACAGCGCGAAGCCGCCAGTCTCGACGGCGCCGAACACGAGTACGGCGAAAGTCGCGGTTGGCACCAGCCAGATATAGCGCAGGAAGTGGCTGGTTTCGCTGTCGGCCACGATGGTCGGGCTTTCGTTGCGCGCGGCGAGCACCGGTATGGCAGCCAGCGTCACCAGGGCAATGATGACGCCGAACGGCCTGAAGCCGGAGCTGCCGAGATGAGCAAACAGCCACGGCCCGGCGGCAAAGCCGAGCGACAGGACGGTGGCATAGATGCCAAGCACAAGGCCGCGCCGGTGTGGCGGCGCCGACGTGCTGATCCAGAATTCCGACAGGATGAACAGCACTGTCAGCGCGATGTGCAGAACGACGCGCAGCGGAAACCACATCCAGAAATCGGGCGCGAAATGGAAACCGACGAAGGCGAGCGCCCCGGTGGCAATCATGGCGATCATGGTCCAGGCGACGCCGAAGCGCATGGCGAGCGGCGTGGCCAGCGGCGCCCCGGCGATCGAGGCCAGGCCGGCGACAGCCGTGTTTAGGCCGATCATCGAGGCCGAATGACCGCGTGTTTCCAGGATGACGCTGAGCAAGGGCATGCCGAGGCCGATGGCGATGCCGACGACGCTGATCGACGAAATCGCCGCCACCATCGGCAGCCAGTGTACGCGTTCGTCGCCCTGTGGTTGGGTATCGACCGTCATGGGATGCTGAATACTCTGTCTCTTTGATCTTGCGCAATTCCCGTGGGAAAACCGCGGCACACTTTTCCTGGAATTGCTCTAGAGAAGTTCGCGGGTGAAGCTGTTGCGGACAAGCCGGTAGAAAGGAACAGGTCCGCCCGGCCGCAGCAGCGGATCGTCGGCGAGCCGCTTTTCCAGTTCGTCTAGGATCATTCGGGTGATGTCGGGTATGTCGGCCTGCTTGGCCTTGGCGAGCGGCAGCCAGACCAGTTCCTCCAATTCGTTGGTCGGGCCGCCATCGGCCAGTTCGACGGCGACATCGCCACGCCAGGCGCTGAAGAAGCGGGTGTCGAAGCGGCGCACCCGGTTCGGTGGCGTGATGGCGCGCGCGACGAAGCGCAGCGCTTCCAGCGACGGTGCCACGCCATGTTCGACGAAACCCTGCCAATCGCGCCTGGTCGTGGCAAAGGCGCCTTTGCGGCCGATCAGCAGGCCGGCTTCCTCGTAGGTCTCGCGGACCGCCGACAAAGCAATGGCGCGGGCACGGGCGCGGCTGGTGCGGCCGGGGCCGGCCGTCAGCTTGGCTTCTTCGTGCTGGTCGAGTGCCGTCGCTGTCGGTATGCGGCTGTCGGCAGGGTCTGTTCGGCCGCCGGGGAACACGAACTTGCCTGGCATGAAAGCGTGTGCGGCGTGGCGGCGTCCCATCAACACCTGGACGTCGTCGCCATTGCGGTCGAGCAGGATGAGCGTCGCGGCGTCACGCGGACGCAGGCGCCCGCCGCCATGCGTGGCAAGACCCTTGTCGAGCTTGTCGGCATCCGCCTTGGTCAATGCTTCCATGCGCAGGGACCTAGCGGAAACTTCTTGCATGCGAAAGTAGCCTTAGCGATTGGCGTGTTGCGCCAGCGGCGCCTCAGGCGCCGTGGTGGGACTCCGTCCCATCCTTTTCGCCACCGAATCCGTGCATATAGAACGCCCATTGCAGTCCGATGACGGCACCCTTGACCGGTTGCAGCAGCGCGATGGAGAGCAGGATGGTCAAAGGCACCCATATCGCAATGTGCTGCCAGGTGGAGAGCGTCGAGGTCGCTTCCACGCCCATGAAGGCACCGAGAACGATATGGCCGACGATGACGATGACCAGGTAGGCTGGCAGATCGTCGGCGCGATGGTGATGGATCTCCTCGCCGCAGACGCTGCAGGTTTCGACAGTCTTGGTGAAGCCGCGGAACAGCTTGCCTTCGCCGCAGTTCGGGCAGCGGCCCAAGATGCCCCGCTTCATCGCCGTCCACAGTGGGCGGGCAATCCGGCCAGACTGATGTTCGCCGCCAAAAACCTGTTGTTCCATCATCGTCTCCTGCCGCGCGACCCCGGTCGCGATTGCGACGCACGGGCGCGGCCCTTAGCCTTGTGAAACGACCTGCTGGAGCCTGGCAGGGGCTTTGGGTCGGTCAACATCTCGAAGCGCATCGCGCCGGCCATTGGCGCCACCTCGACGAGCCGGACCTCGACGCGGTCCGCGAGCTGGTAGCCTTTGCCCGAGCGTTCTCCGAACAGGGAGCGGGCCGTTTCATCGTATATATAGTAATCGCCGCCCAAAGTTGAAACCGGGATGAAACCATCGGCGCCATATTGCGGCAATTGGACAAAAAGTCCTGATTTGGTGACGCCGGAGATGCGGGCATCGAAGCGGTCGTCGATGCGCTCAGCGAGGTAGGCCGAAATCAGCCGGTCAACCGTGTCGCGCTCGGCAGCCATTGCGCGCCGCTCGGTGCCGGAGATCAGTACCGCAACGTCTTCGAGGCGGGCCTCCTCATCCTGCGTCAGTCCGCCTGGGCCCAGGCCGAGCGCGGCAATAAGTCCGCGATGCACGATCAGGTCGGCGTAGCGGCGGATCGGCGAGGTGAAATGGGCGTAACGGCTGAGGTTGAGGCCGAAATGGCCGATGTTCTTGGGTGAATATTCGGCCTGGCTCTGCGAGCGCAGCACCACTTCGTTGACCAGCGCCTCGTTGTCGGCGCCGCGCACACGCTCAAGAATGCCGTTGAACTGGCTGGGCCGCATCTGGGCGCCGCGTGCCAATGACAGGCTAAGCGTCTGCAGGAATTCGCGCAGCGATTCCTGCTTGGCCAGCGACGGCGCGTCATGGACGCGATAGACCAGCGCCTGCTTCTTGCCCTCCAGCGTTTCGGCCGCGGCGACATTGGCCTGGATCATGAACTCTTCGATCAGCTTGTGGGCGTCGAGCCGCTCCGGCACGACGACGCGGTCGACCGTGCCATCCGGCTTGAGCAGGATCTTGCGCTCCGGCAGGTCGAGCTCCAGCGGCTGGCGGCCGTCGCGGCCGCGCTTGAGGATCGCATAGGCCTCCCACAGCGGCCTCAGCACAGTGTCGAGGATCGGGCCGGTCTTATCGTCCGGTACACCGTCGATCGCGGCCTGGGCCTGGCTATAGGCCAGCTTGGCCGCCGACTTCATCATGACGCGGTGGAAGGAATGCCTGATCTTTCTGCCCTCCGCGGAGAAAGTCATGCGCACCGCGAGTGCCGGACGATCCTGACCCTCGCGCAGCGAACAGAGATCGTTGGAGATGCGTTCGGGCAGCATCGGCACGACGCGATCGGGGAAATAAACCGAATTGCCGCGCTTCAGCGCTTCGCGGTCGAGCGCCGTGCCATGGCGGACGTAGGCCGCGACATCCGCGATGGCGACCGTCGCGATGACGCCGCCGGGGTTCTTTTCGTCGAGGTCAGGGGTGGCGAAGACCGCGTCGTCATGGTCCTTGGCGTCGGCCGGATCGATGGTAACCAGCGGCAGGTCGCGCCAGTCCTCGCGATGGTCAAGCGTCGCGGGCTTCGCCGCCTCGGATTCGGCAATGACGTCGGCTGGGAAAATGTGGGGAATGTCGTGCGCGTGGATGGCGATCATCGAAACCGCCTTTTCGCTGGTCAGCGAACCCAGCACATTCAGCACCTTGGCGCGGGGCAACCCAAAGCGGGAGGCTCGCGCTGGCTCGACTTCGACCAGGTCGCCGTTTTTGGCGCCGTTCTGGAATTCCTTGTCGACGATCAGCTCGGGCTGGCGCCGTTCCACCGGCTCGATGCGGAAGCTGCCGTCCTGAAGCACGCGAAAGACGCCGAGGACAGCGTCCGTGCGCTTCTCGAAGATCTTCATCACTCGGCCGGTATAGGCAGGCCCTGACGGATCGTCGGTCGGGAAGGTTTTGGCCAGCACGCGGTCGCCGATGCCTGGCGCGGGACCGTTGCCGCTGCGCGAAACGCGGATCGAGACCACGGGAGGCTCGCCCGGACCGACTGCCTCGGCCGGGTGCGCCAGCAAGATGCCATCGCCGTCGCGGCCAAAGATGTCGAGCACGGCGACATGGGGTAGGGCGCCGACCCTGGCCAACCGCTTGCGCTCCTTGGTCAGAACGCCTTCGTCCTGCAGGTCGCGCAGGAGATCTTTCAGCCAGACGCGGTCGTCGCCGCGCAGCGCGAACGCCTTGGCGATGTCGCGCTTTCCGGCGCGATCTGGGTTTTCGGCGATATAGCGCAGGATTTCGTCGCGCGAGGGCCGATAGTCGTCCTTGACCTTGGCCCGTGTGTCGGCGGTGCGGGGATCGCCGTGACTTCTTCCGGTGATCCTGCGCGCCACGCCGTTCTACCCTTTTTTCTTCGCGGCCGGCTTCTTGGCCGCTGTTTTCTTGGCGGTGGGGGCTTTGATTGCCGCCGCCTTGCGGAACGGCTTCTTGCCACCGCCGCCCTTGGCTTCCTTCTCGGCAATCAGCGCCAGCGCATCCTCGATCGTCACCGATTGCGGATCCTTGCCCTTGGGCAGCGTGGCGTTGACCTTGCCGAAATTGACGTAGGGGCCGTATTTGCCGTCGCGCACGACGATCTTGCCGCCATCCGGATGGTCGCCAAGCTCCTTCAGAGCCGCAGGCGTGCCACCGTTGCGGCCACCCTTGCCCTTGGACTGCTTCTCGGCAATCACCGTGACGGCACGGTTGAGGCCAATGGAAAACACATCCTCGATGCTGTCGAGATTGGCGTAGGTGCCATCGTGCAGCACGAACGGCCCGTAACGGCCGAGGCCCGCCGAGATCATCTTGCCGGATTCGGGATGTTTGCCCACGTCGCGCGGCAGCCCCAGCAAGGCCAGCGCCTTCTCATGGTCGATGGAATCAGGCGTCCAGCCCTTGGGCAGGCTCGAACGCTTTGCCTCCTTGCCGTCGCCGCGCTGGATGTAGGGGCCGAAGCGCCCCGAGCGCAGCGTGATTTCCTCGGCCGTATAAGGATCCTTGCCGAGCAACTTGGTACCGTCCTCGCCGCCGCCATTCTCGCCATTGGGATTGGCGGCGTCGCCGAGCTGGCGGGTGAAGGAGCATTCGGGATAGTTCGAGCAGCCGACGAAAGCGCCGAACTTGCCGAGCTTCAGCGACAGATTACCGGTGCCGCATTTGGGGCAGATGCGCGGGTTGGAACCGTCCTCGCGGGCGGGAAAAACCAGCGGTGCCAGTTCCTCGTTCAGCGCATCGAGCACATCGGTGACGCGCAGCTCCTTGATGTCGGCGACGGCGCCCGAGAAATCCTTCCAGAAATCGCGCAGCACGTCCTTCCAGGCGAGCTTGCCGTCGGAGATCTCGTCGAGTTTCTCCTCCAGCGACGCGGTGAAGTCATACTCGACATAACGCGCGAAGAAGCTTTCCAGGAAAGCCGACAGCAGGCGGCCCTTGGCCTGCGGCACCAGCCGGCGCTTGTCGATGGTGACGTAGTCGCGGTCCTCGAGCGTCTTCAAGATCGCGGTGTAGGTCGAGGGGCGGCCGATGCCGAGTTCTTCCAGCTTCTTGATCAGCGACGCCTCGGAGTAGCGCGGCGGCGGCTCGGTCGTGTGCTGGGTGGCATTGATCGCGCGGCGGGCAAGCTGCTCGCCGGAGCGGATCTCCGGCAGACGGCGGTTTTCCTCGTCTTCGGTGTCGTCGTCCTTCTGATCGGTGTAGGCGGCGATGAAGCCGTCGAAGCGAACGACCGAGCCGACAGCGCGAAGTTCCGCGGTGCGGGCGCCATTCAGCGCCTCGATCTCGACAGTGGTGCGCTCGATCTCGGCCGACTGCATCTGGCTGGCGATGGCGCGCTTCCAGATCAGTTCATAAAGCCGCATCTGGTCGGAATCGAGATATTGCCTGACCGATGCGGGGGTGCGCATGAAATCCGTCGGCCGGATGGCCTCGTGCGCTTCCTGGGCGTTCTTGGCCTTGGCGGTGTACTGGCGTGGTTTCTCCGGCAGGTACTTCGGGCCGAATTCCTTCGCAATGGCATCGCGAGCAGCATCGATCGCCTCGGGGGCCATCTGCACGCCGTCGGTTCGCATATAGGTGATCAGGCCGGTGGTCTCGCCGCCGATCTCCATGCCCTCATAGAGCCGCTGGGCCACCTGCATGGTGCGCGTGGCCGAGAAGCCGAGGCCCGATGAGGCGGCCTGCTGCAATGTCGAGGTGGTGAAGGGCGGACCGGGGTTGCGCCTGGTCGGCTTGGCTTCGACGGACAGCGCCTTGAAGGTGGCGCCTTCGAGCATCGCCTTGATGTCGTCGGCCTGTGCCTTGTTGGCAATGTCGAGCTTTTGCAGCTTCTTGCGCTCGAAGGCGGTGAGGCGGGCTTCGAAGGTCTCGTTGCGCGGCGTGCCGAGGAGAGCTGATATCTGCCAATATTCCTCGCGGATGAAGCGCTCGATCTCGGATTCGCGGTCGCAGACCAGGCGCAGCGCCACCGACTGGACGCGGCCGGCGGAGCGGGCGCCCGGCAATTTGCGCCACAGGACAGGCGACAGGGTGAAGCCGACGAGATAGTCGAGCGCGCGGCGGGCCAGATAAGCGTCGACCAGCGGCGCATCGATCTGGCGCGGATTGGCCATCGCCTCCAGCACCGATGATTTGGTGATGGCGTTGAAGACGACGCGGCTGACCGGCTTGTCCTTCAGCGCGCGCTTCTGCTTGAGCACTTCCAGAACGTGCCAGGAGATGGCTTCACCTTCGCGATCCGGATCGGTGGCAAGGATCAGGCCGTCGGCGTCCTTGACCGCCTTGGCGATGTCGGCGAGCCGCTTGCCGGAGGCGGTGTCGACCGCCCAGGACATGGCAAAATCCTCATCCGGGCGCACCGAGCCATCCTTGGCCGGCAAATCGCGGACATGGCCGAACGAGGCCAGAACCTTGTAGTTCCTGCCCAGATATTTGTTGATTGTTTTTGCCTTGGCCGGCGATTCGACGACGACGACGTCCATGAGGTCTCATATCAGCTGTGATGCGGCAGAAGAATTCCGCTGCGCGCGACGAAATCTCGGTTCTGTTCGTCGCTCACATGGCCGCGCTTTTGCATCCGGTCAAGGGCAGGCGCCCAAAATGCGGGGCCGCCGACAGCAATACACTCTAAGAGTGTATGGAGAACATCACATATTTTAGAATGAGTGGGCGCAAGCCTCGGAAGATTGGGAGAAGTTCAATTTGTTGCTGGTCCAATCGGGCTGGAATGGGCCAGGTCGAGTCCGGCGACGGCCCGGCCGCCGGACTCGGAGGGATGCCCGGCGGCCGTTGAGAAGTCCCGTTTGGCGGAACTCCCGATGGGAAACTCAGTCCGCCTTGACGACGTGCCAGACGCCGGCGACGCCATCACCCGTCACGTCGCCGGCCTTCTTGTCCTTGATGAAGGTGTAGACCGGCTTGCCGTCATAGGCCCACATCTTGGTGCCGTCGGTACGGTCGACGACGCTCCATTCATCGTCCGCCTTGGCGCCGGCCTTGGCCTTCAGCGGCGGCCAGTTGGCGGCGCACTTGTCGTAGCAGTTGGTCTTGCCCTTTTCGTCCTTGTCATAGGTGTAAAGCGTCATGCCGTTGGCGTCGGTGTAGATCTTGGCGCCATTGACCTCGGCTTCCTTCCACGCTTCGGCGGCAAAGGATACGGCGCTGCTGAGCAGGAGCGCGGCCAGCGCTGCGGTTGTCGTTTTCATGGAAATCTCCGTGGCTGATATTCGAAGGCGCGCGGGAAATCGCGGCCTCGTCGTGTCAACGCCCTGCGCGGATGCTTTCTTCCCCGCCCGCGATGACTTACCACACGATGGTGATTGGCGGACAAACCGGCGTGCCGCTATATCGTCGCCAAAGGTTGGAGTTTTGGAATGGCATTGGATATCGGCTATGTCAGCGCGGTCGGGGCGGGGGCCATCTCGTTCCTCTCGCCATGCGTGCTGCCGCTGGTGCCGCCTTATCTCTGCTACATGGCCGGCGTCTCCGTCGACGATTTCCGCGGCAATGCAGGTGCGACGGCACGCGAGGGCGCGCGCGGCGCGCTGCTCTATTCCTCGATCGCCTTCGTGCTCGGTTTTTCCACCGTGTTCGTGGCGCTAGGCGCCGGCGCGTCGACCATCGGTCGGCTGCTGCGCGTCTGGCAGGAGCCGCTGGCGATGGGCGCCGGCGTGCTGATCATCCTGATGGGCCTGAATTTCCTCGGCATCCTGCGTATTCCGCTGTTGTCGCGCGAGGCGCGTTTCCAGTCGCAGGGCAAGCCGGCAAATGCTATCGCCGCCTATGTCATGGGGCTCGCCTTTGCCTTCGGCTGGACCCCCTGTATCGGCCCGGTGCTGGGGCCGATCCTGACCCTGGCCGGCGGCCGCGAAACGGTGGGCGAGGGCGCGCTGCTGCTCGCCGCCTATTCGCTCGGACTTGGCATCCCGTTCCTGATCGCGGCGCTGTTCTCCGGCGCCTTCATGCGCTTCCTCGGCAAATTTCGCGTCCATCTCGGCCGCGTCGAAAAGGCCATCGGCGCACTGCTGGTGGTCGCTGGCGTCTTTTTCCTCACCGGTGGCGTGCAGACGGTGTCCTACTGGTTGTTGGAAAATTTCCCGGTGCTGGGGCGGCTGGGCTGACGCTTGTCGACTTGCGGTGAGGTGCGGGATTTCAACTGAGGACCCGCTGATTAAGAGTCAGCTGCTTTATCATCTCACCGGAATTTAACCGCATTGGTGCAGCATGGCGCCACTGCTATCGTGTCTTGATTCCCAACCCTTTCATACGGTTGCCCGTCCATGAGCCAGAGATCCTGCCTGTCCGTCATCCTCGCCGCCGGCGAAGGCACGCGCATGAAGAGCGCGCTGCCGAAGGTGCTGCACCAGATCGCGGGCCTGCCGATGGTCGCTCACGTGGTGAAGGCGGCCGACGCCGCCGGCGCCAGCAGCGATGCGATCGTCATCGGACATGGAGCGGAAGAGATGCGCAAGGCGGTAGCGAAATTTTCACCCAAGGCCGAAACCTTCGTGCAGGAAGAGCGCTTGGGTACGGCGCATGCTGTTCTTGCCGCACGTGAAGCTATATCAAGGGGTTATGACGACATCCTGGTGATGTTCGGCGACACGCCGCTGATCGATGCGGAAGCGCTCACGATGGCGCGGCTGAGATTGGCGGAAGGTGCTGCCGTCGTGGTGATCGGATTCCGCCCACCCAATCCGACCGGCTATGGCCGGTTGATCGAAAAGGATGGCAAGCTCACGGCTATCCGCGAGGAAAAGGACTGCTCCGAAGAGGAGAAGAAAATCGGCTTCTGCAATGCCGGCATGATGGCGGTGGCCGGCGCGCACGCGCTGACACTGCTCGACGCGGTCGGCAACAAGAATGCCAAGGGCGAGTATTATCTGACCGATATCGTCGAGATCGCCAGTGCACAAAGTCTCGATGTCGTTGCCACCGAAGCTAGCTTCGAAAGCGCGCTCGGCATCAACAATCGCGCCGAACTGGCGCAAGCCGAAGCCATCTGGCAACAGCGCCGGCGCCATGACGCGATGCTGTCGGGCGTGACGCTGATCGCCCCGGAAACCGTGTTCTTCTCGTACGACACCGACATCGGCGCAGACACCATCGTCGAACCCAACGTCTGGTTTGGTCCGGGCGTGAGGATCGCCGGCGGCGCTAAAATCCACGCCTTCAGCCACATCGAGGGCGCCACCATCGGGTCCAATTGCGATGTCGGGCCGTTCGCACGGCTGCGGCCAGGCGCCGATCTCAGAAACAAGGCCAAGGTCGGCAATTTCTGCGAGGTCAAGCAAGCCGTTATCGAGGACGGCGCCAAGGTCAACCATTTGACCTATATCGGCGACGCGCGTGTCGGCGCGGGCGCCAATATCGGGGCGGGCACCATCACCTGCAACTACGACGGCTACTCAAAGTTCTTCACGGACATCGGCGAGGGCGCCTTCATCGGCTCCAATTCCTCGCTCGTGGCGCCGGTGTCGATCGGCAAGGGCGGCTACATCGCCTCGGGCAGCGTCATCACCGAAAGCGTACCCGACGATGCGCTGGCCTTCGGCCGCGCCCGCCAGAAGACGATCCCCGGCAAAGGCAAGGAATTGCGCGAACGCTTTGCTTCCGCGGCGGCCGCGAAGAAGAAAGCGGCTGGCGCCGACCATTAGCGATTGGGTCGACGGTCTGCTTTCTCGCCGAAGCCATCGAAAAGCCGAATGATTGCAGTAACTGGATTGCAAGAGCGGGCTGTCATGGTGCATGCCTGCTGAAGCGTCCGTTACAGCGGGCGAAATGCAATGTGACTTTCGCGGCAGGCCGGCCACGCCTAAATATCGCTGGTTTTCCGTTGGCAATCGGGGACTGTCTGCATGTGCGGTATCGTTGGAATCGTCGGCCACTCGCAGGTTGCGCCGCTCATCGTCGACGCACTGAAGCGGCTCGAATATCGCGGCTATGACTCCGCCGGCGTCGCCACCATCGAGAAGGGCGAGCTCGGCCGCCGCCGTGCCGAGGGCAAGCTGGTCAACCTCGAACGCCGGCTAAAGGATGAGCCGCTCGACGGCATGATCGGTATCGGCCATACGCGCTGGGCAACCCACGGCGTGCCCAACGAGACCAATGCCCACCCGCATTTTTCGGACGGCGTCGCCATCGTCCACAACGGCATCATCGAGAATTTCGCCGAATTGCGCGAGGAGCTGATCCGCGACGGCTATTCCTTCTCGTCGCAGACCGATACCGAGGTTGTTGCTCACCTGGTAGCGCGCGAGCTTGCCAAAGGGTTGAAGCCGGTCGAGGCCGCGCACAAGGCGCTGAAGCGGCTGGAAGGCGCCTTTGCGCTGGCCATCATGTTCAAGGGTGACGAGGACCTGATCGTCGGTGCGCGCAATGGCCCGCCTTTGGCCGTTGGCCATGGCGATGGAGAGATGTTTTTGGGATCCGACGCCATCGCGCTCGCTCCGTTCACCAATTCGATCACCTATCTCGAGGACGGCGACTGGGCGGTGGTGCGCCGCGACGGCGTCGCCATCTTCGACATCGACGGCAAAAAGGTCGACCGCAAGCGCCAGCAGTCGCTGTCGACCAGCTTCATGGTCGACAAGGGCAACCGCCGCCATTTCATGGAGAAGGAGATCCATGAGCAGCCCGAGGTGATCTCGCACACGCTGGCTCATTATGTGGACTTCGTCTCCGGTGTCTCCAAGCCGCTCGATCTGCCATTCGACTTCGCCAAGATCGGCCGGCTGGCGATCTCCGCCTGCGGCACCGCCTATCTCGCCGGCTTGATCGGCAAATACTGGTTCGAGCGCTATGCGCGGCTCCCGGTCGATATCGATGTCGCGTCGGAATTCCGTTACCGCGAGATGCCGTTGTCGGCCAACGACGCCGCCTTCTTCATCTCGCAGTCGGGCGAGACCGCCGATACACTCGCCTCCTTGCGCTATTGCCGCAAGGCCGGGATGAAGATCGGCGCCGTCGTCAATGTGCGGGAATCGACCATGGCTCGCGAATCCGACGTCGTGCTGCCGACGCTGGCCGGGCCAGAGATTGGCGTCGCTTCGACCAAGGCTTTCACCTGCCAGTTGTCCGTGCTCGCGTCGCTTGCCGTGCGCGCCGGCGTGGCGCGCGGAGCGATCTCGAAGGAGCAAGAGAAAACGCTGGTGCGAGCGCTTTCGGAAGCGCCGCGCTATGCCAACCAGGTGCTCAAGCTCGAGGAGCAGATCGAACGGATCGCCCGGGAACTGTCGCGTTACAAGGACGTGCTCTATCTCGGACGGGACACCAATTTCCCGCTCGCCATGGAAGGCGCGCTGAAGCTCAAGGAAATTTCCTACATCCACGCCGAAGGCTATGCCGCGGGGGAGTTGAAGCATGGGCCGATCGCGCTGATCGACGAGAACATGCCGGTGATCGTGATCGCGCCGCACGACCGCATCTTCGAAAAGACCGTGTCCAACATGCAGGAAGTGGCGGCGCGTGGCGGCAAGATCATCCTGATCACCGACGCCAAGGGCGCGGCGCAGGTGAGCCTGAAGACGATGGAGACGATCGTGCTTCCGGATGTGCCGGAAATCATCTCGCCAATCATCTATGCGCTGCCGATCCAGATGCTCGCCTACTTCGCCGCCGTGTTCATGGGCACCGACGTCGACCAGCCGCGCAATCTGGCGAAGTCGGTGACCGTGGAATAGGTGCTTGTAAACAGGCGCCTTTAAAAACTTCGCAGTTCCAAAGCGCCTTCCGGTTCACTAATGTCGCGTCGCAATAGCGCCTCCGGTGAACCATGTCAGACGCTCCCAAGACTTCCGGCATGACGCGGCTGAGGAACTATTTCCTCACGGGCTTCATCGTCTGCGCCCCGCTGGCGATCACCGCCTATATCGCCTGGTCGTTCATCGGCTGGGTCGATTCCTGGGTGAAACCGTATATTCCGGCGCGGTACAGCCCCGACACCTATCTGCCGTTTCCGGTTCCGGGGTTCGGGCTCATCGTCGCGCTCATCCTGATCACGCTGATCGGTTTCCTGACAGCCAACATTGTCGGCCGCGCCATAGTCGGCTTTGGCGAGCGCTTGCTTGGCCGCATGCCGCTGGTGCGCGGCATATACGGCTCGCTGAAGCAGATTTTCGAGACCGTGCTGTCGAACAAGGGCGACATGTTCCGCCAGGTCGGGCTGGTCGAATATCCACGCAAGGGCGTGTGGTCGCTGGTGTTCGTCGCCAGCGAAAAGGAAACCGAGATCAACCAGAAGCTCGACCGGGAAGGCGACCCCCTGATCGCCGTGTTCATGCCCTGCACACCGAACCCGACGACCGGTTTCCTGATGTATGTTCTGAAGTCGGACATCGTGCCGCTCGACATGACCATCGAGGACGGCGCCAAACTGATCGTGTCGGCCGGGCTGGTGGCCCCCGAGGTGAAGACGAAACTGGTGACGCTGAACGGCGAGCCGATCAACGGAACCCTGGCCAACCCGCCGCTGGGCCCTCATCCGGCCCGCAGGAGCCGCACGGCCTCGTCGCGGCCAAACAAGTAGAGCAGGAGCCGCAGCGCCTCGCCGCGGTCCGATTGCAGTTCGGGGTCGCGCGACAGGATCAGCCTGGCGTCGTCTCTGGCGGCCTCCAGCAGGTCGGCGTGCACCTCGATGCGCGCCACCTGGAAACCCGGCGTGCCGGACTGGCGGGTGCCCAGCAATTCGCCTTCGCCACGCAGTTTCAGGTCCTCCTCGGCGATCAGGAAACCGTCCTCGGTCTCGCGCATCACCGACAGCCGGCGTTTTGCGGTCTCGCCAAGCGGATCCTTGTACAGCAGTACGCAGGACGAGGGCTTGTCGCCGCGTCCGACCCGGCCGCGCAGCTGGTGCAATTGGGCGAGGCCGAAGCGTTCGGCATGCTCGATGACCATGATCGTGGCGTCAGGAACGTCGACGCCGACCTCGATGACCGTGGTGGCGATCAGGATGCGCGTCTCACCCTGCTTGAAGGCGCGCATCGCCTCGTCCTTCTCGACACCCTTCATACGGCCATGGACAAGGCCGATGCGCTCGCCGAACAGTGGCTTCAGCGAGGCAAAACGATCCTCGGCCGACATCAGTTTTATTTCTTCGGATTCCTCGACCAGCGGGCAAATCCAGTAGATTTTCTGGCCATCCGCGACGGCATCGAGCATGCGGCCGACCAGCTCGTCGAGCCGCTCCAGCGGCAGCGTAACGGTGCGGATCGGCTGGCGGCCGGCCGGTTTTTCAGTCAGCTTCGACACGTCCATGTCGCCGAAGGCGGTCAGCACCAGCGTGCGCGGGATGGGGGTCGCGGTCATGACCAGCATGTCGGGCGCGTCGCCCTTGGCGGTGATGGCAAGCCGCTGATGAACGCCGAAGCGATGCTGCTCATCGATGACGGCCAGGACCAGGTCGTGGAAGCTGACGGTTTCCTGAAACAGCGCATGGGTGCCGACGACGATGTCTATCTCGCCGCTGGCAAGACCCGCCAGCGTTTCGGCTCGCTCGCGGCCCTTTTCACGGCCGGTCAGGATGGCAACGCGCAAGCCGACCTTGGCGGCAAGCGGGGCGATCGTCGCCAGATGCTGGCGCGCGAGGATTTCGGTCGGCGCCATCAGCGCCGCCTGGCCGCCGGCCTCGACAGCACGTGCCATGGCAAGCAGCGCCACCACCGTCTTGCCCGAGCCGACATCACCTTGCAGCAGCCGCAGCATGCGCTCCGGATCGGCGAGATCAGCGTTGATTTCGGCGAGCGCGAATTCCTGCGAGGGCGTAAGCGAATAGGGCAGTGCGGCCCGCAGCTTCTCGACGATGCGGCCATCGCCGACGAGAGGGCGGCCTGACAGGCGCCGCACCTTTGCCCGCACCAGGGCCAGCGAGACCTGGCCGGCGAGCAATTCATCATAGGCGAGGCGGCGCCATGCAGCCCCTTCGACCGCGACATCGATCGGGTCGGCGGGATAATGGACGCGGGTCAGCGCGTCGCCGAAGGGCGCGAAGCTCTCGCGGCGCATGAAGGCATCATCCTGCCATTCCGGCAGCTCCGGCAGGCGGCTGAGCGCCTGGCCGATCGCACGGCGCAGCACCTTGCCGGACAGTCCCGCGGTCAGCGGATAGACCGGCTCCACCAGCGGCAGGTTCTCGGCTTCGCTGGCGAGCGCGATATGGTCGGGGTGGACCATGGTCGGGCGGCCGTTGAACCATTCCATCCGGCCTGACACCACGACATGCTCGCCCACAGGCATTGCCTTTTCGAGATAGGCGGCATGGGCATGGAAGAAGGTCAGGCCGATTTCGCCGGTGTCGTCATGGGCGTACACCCGGTACGGCACCGACCTGTTGCCGCGCGGTGGCGGCTGGTGGCGGTCTATGCGCAACTCAAGCGTCACGATGGCGCCTTCGGCCGCAAGTGCGATGCCCGGCCGGTTTCGGCGGTCGATGACGGTGTGCGGCAGCACGAACAGGAGGTCGCCGGCGCGTGCGGCGCGGTCGCCGAGATCGGCGGCAACGACCTTCTCGATCAGCGCGCCAACCTTCGGCCCGACGCCGGCAAGCGAGGTGATCGGGACAAACAGGGGATCGAGGATGGAAGGACGCATGATGTCAGCTTATGTCGCGACGGCCGCAGCGCAAGGCTGACAGCGCCCACTATCCACGCTATATGCGCCGCTTGTAGCGAGGATGCGGCACAATGACCGGAACGAAACGATCAAGCGAGGGGCTGGACGCGCATCGCCGCAAGCTGTTGTTCCGTTCGTGGCATCGCGGCATGCGCGAGATGGACCTCATCCTCGGCACCTTCGCCGATGCCGAGATCGGCACCTTGACCGCCGAGGAAATCGACCAATATGAGGGGCTCCTCGATATTGTCGACACGGAATTCCTGCCGCTGGTCACGGGCGAACGCCCGGTCCCGGCGGAGATCGACTGTGCCGTCCTGCAAAAAATCCTGGCGTCCCGCCGGACAATGACTTTCTGAACACACAAGCAATTCCAGGAAAAGTGCGAAGCGGTTTTCCCATGGGAATTGCGACAAACAAGACCGTGATTTGATGGCTCTCATTCCCACCATTGGCTTGCCGAAGGGCCGCGCCGGCCAGTTCATCGTTGACGGTGTCGCGGACGGCTACGAGGCTTTCGCGCTGGTGCAGACGGCGCTCGAGATCGCACCCGACAAGCCGGTGCTGTTCGTGGCCCGCGACGGCCAGCGCCTGCCTTCCATCATCGAGGCGCTGTCGTTCGTCGCGCCGGGCCTGCCTGTGCTGGAACTGCCTGCCTGGGACTGCCTGCCATACGACCGTGTTTCGCCCGGTTCGGATGCCGCCGCCAAGCGCCTCGATGCGCTGACCGCCATGATAGCACTGGCGAAGAAGCCGCACCGTGCGGTCATTCTCACCACCGCCAATGCGCTGCTGCAGCGCATTCCGCCCGCGGAGCTTGTCGAGGCCCAAACCTTCCACGCCCGGCCCGGCAACCAGATCGACATGAATGCGTTGATCGCGCGGCTGGAGACGTCGGGATTCGAGCGGGTGCCGACCGTGCGCGGCATCGGCGAATTCGCGGTGCGCGGCGGCATTCTCGACCTCTTTGCGCCCGGCTGGAGCGAGGCGCTGAGGCTTGATTTCTTCGGCGACACGCTGGAATCGATCCGCGTCTTCGATGCCGCCACGCAGCGCACCACCGGCCAGCGCAAGTCGATGGCGCTTCAGGCGATGAGCGAGGTGGCGCTGACGCCCGAAACCATCAGCCGCTTCCGCCGCTCCTATATCGAGGCTTTCGGCGCACCCCAGCGTGACGACGGACTCTATGCGGCGGTCAGCGAAGGCCGGCGCTTCGCGGGCATGGAGCATTGGCTGCCGTTCTTCTACGAGCGGCTGGAGACGGTGTTCGACTACCTGCCCGACGCACCCGTGGTTTTCGACCATCTGGCACATGAGGCGCTGGCCGAGCGCCATACGCTGATCCTCGATCACTACGAGGCGCGCAAAAAGCAGGCTGACGCGGCGCTCAAGGATGCGGTTCCCTACAAGCCGGTGGCGCCGGATCTGCTCTATCTCTCGCCGGAGAATCTGAAGGCTTCGCTTGGCGAGCGCGAAGACATCGACTTTACCGTGTTCGACGCGCCGGACCTGGGGAGCAAGAAAGTCTTCCACGCCGGCTCGCGCCATGGCCGCAGCTTCGTCGAGGAGCGAGCCGATCCGAACGTCAATGTCTTCGATGTCGTCGTCCGGCACATAGCCGACGAGCGCGCGGCGCGCCGCCGGGTCGTTATAGCCGGCTGGACCGAAGGCTCGCTCGACCGGCTTGGCCAGATCCTGGCCGAGCACCGTCTCGGCAATCTCAAGCAGGTCAAGACGCTGGCAGAGGCCGAACAGCTCGAGCCGGGACAGGCCGCATTGGCGGTTTTGCCACTGGAATCCGGCTTCGAGACTGAAAAGCTGGTTGTCGTCGCCGAACAGGACATTCTGGGTGACCGGCTGATCCGGCGTTCGAAGCGCAAGAAGCGCGCGTCCGACTTCATTGCCGAAGCCTCGGCCTTGTCGGCCGGCGATATTGTCGTCCATGCCGACCATGGCATTGGCCGTTTCATCGGCCTGCGCACCATCGAAGCGGTCGGCGCGCCGCATGACTGCCTGGAAATCCATTATGCCGGCGACGACCGCCTATTCCTGCCGGTGGAGAACATCGAGCTGTTGTCGCGCTACGGCTCCGACACGGCCGAAGCGACGCTCGACAAGCTCGGTGGCGGCGCCTGGCAGTCGCGCAAGGCGAAGCTGAAGCGGCGCCTGCTCGACATGGCCGGACAACTGATCCGCATCGCCGCCGAGCGGCAGATGCGGGCGGCACCGGCCCTGGTGCCGGCCGAAGGCCTCTATGACGAGTTCGCCGCCCGGTTCCCTTACGAGGAAACCGACGACCAGCAGACGGCCATCGACTCGGTACGTGACGATCTCGGCGCGGGTAGGCCGATGGACCGGCTGATCTGCGGCGATGTCGGCTTCGGCAAGACCGAAGTGGCGCTGCGCGCCGCCTTTATCGCGGCGATGGAAGGGTTTCAGGTCGCGGTGGTGGTGCCGACGACATTGTTGTCGCGTCAGCATTTCAAGACATTCTCGCAGCGCTTTTCCGGACTGCCGATACGTGTCGCACAAGCGTCGCGGCTGGTGGGCTCAAAGGAGTTAGCCGAGACCAAGAAGGGCATTGCCGAAGGGCAGGTCGATATCGTTATCGGCACCCATGCGCTGCTGGGCTCCGCAATTTCGTTCAAGAATCTCGGCCTGCTGATCATCGACGAGGAGCAGCATTTTGGCGTCAAGCATAAGGAACGGCTGAAGGACCTGAAGACCGACGTCCATGTTTTGACCTTGTCGGCGACGCCGATCCCGCGCACGCTGCAACTGGCGCTGACGGGCGTGCGCGAGCTGTCGCTGATTGCCACGCCACCGGTCGACCGCATGGCGGTGCGCACCTTCATCTCGCCCTTCGACCCATTGGTCATTCGCGAGACGTTGTTGCGCGAGCGCTACCGGGGCGGCCATTCCTTCTATGTCGTTCCGCGTATCAGCGATCTGGCGGAAATTCATGATTTCCTGAAGGAATCAGTCCCTGAGCTGAAGGTAGCGGTGGCGCATGGCCAGATGCCACCGGGCGAACTCGACGACATCATGAATGCCTTCTATGACGGCCAGTACGATGTGCTTTTGTCGACCACCATCGTCGAATCCGGGCTCGATATCCCAACCGCAAACACGCTGATCATCCATCGCGCCGACATGTTCGGCCTGTCGCAGCTCTACCAATTGCGCGGCCGCGTCGGACGCTCGAAGGTGCGCGCCTATGCGCTGTTCACACTGCCGGCCAACCGCAAGCTCACCGACACTGCCGAGCGCCGTCTGAAGGTACTGCAGTCGCTCGACACGCTCGGCGCCGGCTTCCAACTCGCCAGCCATGACCTGGATATCAGGGGCGCCGGCAATCTGCTGGGGGAGGAACAGTCCGGGCACATCAAGGAGGTCGGTTTCGAGCTCTACCAGCAGATGCTGGAGGAAGCGGTCGCCGAGGTGAAGGATTCCGGCGAGGTGCAGGATGGCGGCTGGTCGCCGCAGATCGCCGTCGGCACGGCGGTGATGATCCCGGAAGGCTACGTGCCGGACCTGCAGCTCAGGCTGGCGCTTTACCGCCGCCTCGGCGATCTCGAAAACACCGAGGAGATCGACGCTTTCGGCGCCGAACTGATCGACCGTTTCGGCCCGTTGCCGGAGGAAGTGAAACATCTTCTTAAGATCGTCTTCATCAAGGCGCTGTGCCGCAAGGCCAATGTCGAGAAGCTCGATGCCGGGCCGAAGGGTATCGTCATCCATTTCCGCAAGCGCGAGTTCTCGAACCCGGTCGGGCTTGTCAAATACATCGGCGAACAGGGCGCGCTGGCCAAGATCAGGGCCGACCACAGCGTGGTCTTCATCCGCGACTGGCCGACGGCGGAGAAGCGTCTGGCGGGCTCGGCTGTGGTCATGACGCAACTGGCGCGACTGGTGGAGAAGACGGCCTGATCTCGCCTTTCGGGCCGTCCTGGGCGCGTCAGCCATTCGCCAGCACCGCAATTCCGGTCTAGAATAGGAAATCGGCTTCGTGTATGGAGCCGCCACCCCAGTTGGGGCGAGAAATGGCGGGCGAGGGTGTCCGCCGGAAAGAGCGTTGGGTGCAGCGATGACGAAATGGTCGCCGAATTCGTGGAGAGCAAAGCCGATCAAGCAAGTTCCCGCCTATCCGGACCTTGCCGCGCTGAAGAACACGGAAGCCCAACTCGCCACCTTCCCGCCGTTGGTCTTTGCCGGCGAGGCGCGCAAGCTGAAGAAGCAGTTGGCGGCGGTTGCCGCCGGCGAAGCCTTCCTGCTCCAGGGTGGTGATTGCGCGGAGAGTTTTGCCGAGCATGGCGCCGACAACATCCGCGACTTCTTCCGGGTCTTCCTGCAGATGTCCGTGGTGCTGACCTTCGCCGGTGCGCAGCCGGTGGTGAAGGTCGGCCGCGTTGCCGGCCAGTTCGCCAAGCCGCGCTCGTCCGACAACGAGACCAAGGGCGAAGTGACGCTGCCGAGCTATCGCGGCGACATCATCAACGGCATCGAGTTCGACCAGAAGTCGCGCATTCCCGATCCCGCCCGCCAGGAAATGGCCTACCGCCAGTCGGCGGCCACCCTCAACCTTCTGCGTGCCTTCGCACAGGGCGGTTATGCCAGCCTGGAGAATGTGCATCGCTGGATGCTCGGCTTCGTCTCCGACAGCCCGCAGGGCGAGAAATACGAGTCGCTTGCCAATCGCATCACCGAGACGATGGATTTCATGCGCGCGGTCGGCATTACGTCCGAAACCAATTTCGCGCTGCGCGAAACCGACTTCTACACCAGCCACGAGGCCCTGCTGCTCGGCTACGAGGAGGCGCTGACCCGTGTCGATTCGACCTCGGGCGACTGGTACGCCACGTCGGGTCACATGATCTGGATCGGCGACCGCACGCGTCAACCCGACCACGCCCATGTCGAATATTGCCGCGGCATCAAGAACCCGCTTGGCCTGAAATGCGGTCCGTCGCTGACGCCGGACGGCCTCCTGGAATTGATCGACCTGCTGAACCCCGAGAACGAGCCGGGGCGGCTGACGCTGATCGCCCGCTTCGGTTCGGACAAGGTTGCCGACCATCTGCCGAAGCTGGTGCGTGCTGTGCAGAAGGAAGGCCGCAGCGTCGTCTGGTCCTCGGATCCGATGCATGGCAACACGATCGAGGCCGCCGGCTACAAGACACGGCCCTTCGACCGCATTCTGAAAGAAGTTCAGACCTTCTTCGAGGTGCATCGCGCCGAAGGCACGCATCCCGGCGGCATCCATGTCGAGATGACCGGCAAGAACGTCACCGAATGCACCGGTGGCGCCCGTGCCATCACCGCCGAGGAGTTGCAGGACCGCTACCACACCCATTGCGATCCGCGCCTCAATGCCGACCAGGCGATCGAACTGGCCTTCCTGGTCTCGGACCTGTTGAAGAAGAGCCATCCGGTGCAGCACAAGCAGGTCGCGAACGGCTGATCTCAGCCAATTGGAACCAATCAGGAAAAGGCGCCTGGGAAACCGGCGCCTTTTTTATTTCAACTTTCGGTTGTGCTTCCGACCGCGTCGGCGCAACCGGGAAAAGCGAAAGCCTCAGTCTTTCTTGTAGAGCAGCCAGCTTTTGCCGGCGCGCCCTGCCATGCCTGAATGCCTGGTGACGCGGTTGCGCCCGCTGACCTTGGAGCGGTAGAGCGCCCGATCCGCCTTGGTGTAGAGGTCTTCGGGGCCTTCGGCCTCTGATGCCATGCAGATGCCCATCGACACCGTCACGGTGCCGTAATTCATGCCGGTCTGGCTGCTGGTGAACGGCGTCTGCTCGACCAGGGCGCGAATGCGTTCCACGATTTCGTAGGTTGCGTCCTCGCTGGCGCCCTCGATGATCAGCGCGAACTCCTCGCCGCCGGTTCGGGCGACGAACATGTCGCCGCGAATGCTGGTCTGGAAAATCTCGGCGATGATCTGGATGATCTTGTCGCCGACAGGATGGCCATAGCGGTCATTGATGTCCTTGAACCGGTCGATGTCGACGAGGACAAGGGCATTGAACAGAATACCCTTGTTGCTGTTGTAGATCCTGGCGATTTCCTTGTCGAAAGCGCGACGATTCCAGATCTGGGTCAACGGATCCGTATCGGCCAGCCGCTTATATTCCTCGAGCTTCGACTTGACGCTCTCAAGCTCGGCCGTCTTGTCGCTAAGCGTCGCGGCGACCTGCCGACCGTGATCGATCGTCGAATTGGTTGCGATCGTCATTGCGTTGGCGATCTTTTGCAGAAGATCCTGGGAGAGAAGGCTGCGGTTGCTCAGGCCACTGGATGTCTCACCGAGAATCCGGCCGTATTTTTCGATATGGCTGCGCTCGCTGCGCAGGAGCGAGGCGACTTCCTCGAGTTCCCGGGCGATGACGTCCCTGGCGTGTTCGACGATGCCGGGACCATGGTTGTGGGCGAAGAAGGTGCGCCCGATCTGATCCAGCTCATCCTGAGTCGGCCGGCTGCTCAGCGACAAAACGGCAAGACCGAGCTCGCGGTTGGTGCCGCTCAAGGCCTCATAGAAAATCTCATAGTTGCGCGGCAGGCCGAGCACGCCAAGCTGATGCATGGTCGCAACAACGGTGCTTGCAATGTTGGTGCTTCGTTCGGTCGGGGCTGCTGCCGGCTGCATGTCTGATTCACTCTTCCCCTTGGGTCCCGACGTGAAATTCGCGGGTCCATTGATCGCCGACCTGGGGAGCGCACCCGATGCTCCAGAACATCTTGCGAAGAGGTGCGTCCCCACCCGCGCCCTTCGCTTTGAGAGATCATAGTTGCGACAGCGCTAAAGTTTCCTTAATTCACCCGATTTCCCAGGTTCTTCCCTAGCTGGAGCTGTGAGCGCGTGAATTTTTGCGCCGCCATCGTGGGAAAACACCTCTGTTTGGTGTTTTTGAATTCGGAACCCTGCGGCGTGCTGCTGGCAACGAAACTGAATTTCGAATTCGTCACACCAATCGATGTCGCATTTGCTTGCGCGTAACCACCGCAAAGCTGGAATCTTGACAAGGATGCTAGGCAAGATGTCTTCGAGGAGTGCCGAAATGAGCGACAGTCACCAGGGATCATGCCTGTGCGGCGCGGTTCGCTTCCGGACAAGTGGGGCACTGCGTGGCGTTGTCTACTGTCATTGTTCGCAATGCCGCAAACAGAGCGGGCATTTCTATGCCGCGACCAATGTTGCCGACGTCGACATCGCGATCGAAGGCACGGAAAGCATCACCTGGTATGAAGCGTCGGGCTTCGCCAGGCGCGGCTTTTGCAAGACATGCGGGTCGCTGCTGTTCTGGAAGGCAATGGATCAAGACTATATCTCGGTCATGGCCGGATCATTCGACAAGCCGACAGCGCTCAAGGGCGAATGTCATATCTTCGTCGGCGACAAGGGCGACTATTATTCGATCGACGATGGGCTGCCGCAGTTTGAAAAGTCGACACCGGCCATACCGGTCGCCGAATGAAATTTGGACGATCCGCCTTATTCCATTGATCGGGGCATTGCTTTATCCCGGGCCGGTGATTCCGAGAGGGGCCTTGGCATGCAGCGGCTGATCGATGCATTTATCAATTCGGTGCGGGCATTTCGCAAACTTGCGGTTAGCGAGAAGGCTTTCCAGCAGGAACTGATGCTGCTGGTGCTGGCCTTGCCCGCTGGCTGGTTCGTTTCAGTGTCGTGGCGCGGTTACGCGCTACTGATCGGCGCGGTGCTCCTCTTGATCATGGTCGAAGTGCTGAACACCGGCATCGAGGCGGCGTGCGATGCAATTTCTCGTGAATTCCATATCGATATCCAGCTCGCCAAGGATTGCGGCTCGCTGGCGGTGCTGATTTCAGTCGTGATTGCCGGCGGCGTCTGGGGCATCGCTCTCATCGAGCGCATTACGGGGGTGCCGATCTGAGACTTTGATCCCTATATGACAGTCACCAAAGGAGACCGTCATGGCAGAGGTCACGAATTCCTCGCTTCTTGAACGCCTGGGCCTGCCGGAAGACCTGCGCTGGCTGGCCGAAAAGTATCCGCGAGAGAACTGGCAGGCTCACGCCAACATTCACGGCATGGCCAATATGTGGCTGCAGCGGCATGACATGTTTCGCGAACTCGGCGGCATGCTCACCGGCGGCATTGGCAACTATCGCGAAGGCAGACTGACGGCTCCCGACTTCGCGCGCTGGTTCGCGCCGCGCCTCAACCATTTTCTCGGGCATCTCGACGGCCACCACAATGTCGAGGATTACCAGTATTTCCCGGCCTTCACCAAGGCGGAGCCCCGTCTGACGCGCGGTTTCGAGATTCTCGATGCCGACCACCACACCATCCATGAAGGATTGGAGCGCAACGCCGAGGCGGCGAACGCCTTCATCCGTACACTTCAGGAGAGTGAGGATAAGCAGCGCTTCGCCGCCGATACCTATGCCGACGAAAACAGCCGACTGATCGCGATGCTGACCCGGCATCTGGCCGATGAGGAGGACCTGATCATCCCGCTCATCCTCGATCGGGGGGACCAGGCGCTCGGCATCGACTGACGGTCAAAACTCCTTGTCGCGCTCCCGCTTGGCGATGTTGCGGGCGACAAACCAGGCAAGCACGGCCACGGCAAGGCCGATGCCGAGCCCGACGAACAGCCGCTCGTGCTTCATCAGCGCCTGGCCAATCAACTGTTCGGCTCCCAATCCGAAGACATAGCCGATCGTGCTGAACAGGACCGCCCAGATGACCGAGGAAATGGCGTTGAGGATGACGAAGCGCGGCGCCGCTATGGTTGAAAGGCCGGCCGCGATGCCGCCGACCAGGCGCATGCCGTAGACATAGCGGTTCGACAGCACGAAGATGTTGGGATGGGTGTTGAGCAGGCGGTAGGCGCGGCGAAAGCCGGGCCGCCGGCGCAGCCTGACGACATGGCGATTATCAGCGAAACTCCTGCCGAGGATGAAGAAAAAGGTGTCGCCAGCGAAGGCGCCCAGCGCTGCCGCGACAAAGGCGTGCCACAGCACGAAAACATGCTGGTGGGCGAAGAAGCCTCCCAGGATCGCGACACTTTCGCCTTCGGCCACACAGCCGAGAAAAACCGCCAGCAACCCGTATTGCTCGATGAAATGGTGGATCGCCTCGCTCATGACGCCGACTGCTGTGACAGCCTTTCGTCGATCCGCTTGACCACTTCCGCCAGCCGCCCGATTTCGTCACGCATGCCGATGATCTGGCTGTGGCGCAGCTCGTTCAGCTTCTCATGCAGCGCCATGATCTCGATCTCGGCCTTCAGATTGACCTCGTAGTCGTGGGCGGCGTCGATACGGTCGCGTTCGGTCTGGCGGTTCTGCGCCATCATGATCACCGGCGCCTGCAAGGCGGCGACCATCGACAGGACGAGGTTGAGGAAGATGAAGGGATAGGGGTCGAACGCATCGCGCGACAACAGCCAGACATTGCCTGATGTCCATACGATCAGGAAGGCGATGAAGGTCAGGATGAACGACCAGGAGCCGCCGACGCGGGCGATCGTATCGGCAAGACGGTCGCCAAAGGTCTGGTGGAAAGCGACGGCCTTGTTGGTGTCCCTGGTGATGGTGGTACGTTCGATGGTGCTTTGCAGCACCCGGCTTTCCAACTGGCTCAGCCCATCCGGCTTTCGCTTCAGCCAACGGTTCGCCAGATCGTCGATCGTCTTGTTCATGGCCGTCTCCAAGCGCTTTGCCGCGCTAGAGGTAGAGGCTGCCGGCCCGGGCGGGAAGTGCTAGATTGAGGCGAACCGAGGGGGACCGATGGCCGACTTCAAGAAAATTCGCGCTCGTGCGGCAAATCGCAAGGGTGGTGAGGCGGAACTGATCTCGCTGTTGGGTCCGATACCCGACAACGCGGCGGTGGCCGACGTCACCGACGACCGTATCCTGTCGACCATGGCCGAACGCGTCTTTGCCGCCGGTTTCGTCTGGCGCGTCATCGAGCAGAAATGGCCCGGTTTCGAGGAAGCGTTCCTGCGCTTCGAGCCGAAGCGGCTTTTGTTCCAGCCCGAGGATTTCTGGCACGACCTGGCTTCCGACCAGCGCATCGTGCGCAATCCGCAGAAGATCAGGTCCGTTCGCGACAACGCCGCCTTCGTCGAGCGCGTGTCCCGGGAACATGGCGGCTTCGGCAATTTTCTCGCCGAATGGCCCGCCGATGACCAAGTCGGGCTGATGACCTATCTCGGCAAGCATGGCAGCCGGCTCGGCGGCAACACCGGCCAGTATTTTTTGCGCTGGCTGGGCTGGGATGCTTTCGTCATTTCCGCCGACATGGCGGCAGCCCTTCGCGATTCGGGTCTCGACATCGCGGACAACCCGACATCGAAGAAGGACCTCGACAAGATCCAGGTCCAGATCAACCGCTGGGCCGGCGAGACAGGCCTGCCGCGCCGGCATCTCTCGCGCATCCTGGCGATGTCGATCGGCGAAAACCACTCTCCGCAATCGCTGCGCGAGTATATGGGCGACGATTGACGGCTGAATTGGTCCAAACGAACGCCATTGCGAGGTGAATTCCGCCGCGCTAAGTCAGCAGCATGACCAAGAAGCTTGACATACTGCGTATCGCCATCGCCCAGCTCAACCCGACTGTCGGCGATGTCGCCGGCAACCTCGCCAAGGCGCGCGAGGCGAGGGCGGATGCCGCCCGCCAAGGCGCCGACCTTGTGCTCTTCACCGAGCTTTTCCTCGCCGGCTATCCGCCGGAGGATCTGGTGCTCAAGCCGGCCTTCCTCAAGGCATGCGAGCGGGCAGCGCAGGATTTTGCCGCGGATACCGCCGATGGCGGTCCGGGCGTCATCATCGGTACGCCGCTGAAGCGCAAGAGCGGCACGCATAATTCCATCGTCTTCGCCGATGGCGGCAAGATCATCGCCGAACGCTACAAGCTCGATCTGCCCAACTACGGTGAATTCGACGAGAAGCGCGTCTTCCAGGCCGGGCCCGAGATCCAGGGACCGGTCAACTTCCGCGGCGTGCGCATCGGCATACCGATCTGCGAGGACATCTGGGGCGACGTCGCGGTCTGCGAGACGCTGGCCGAAAGCGGCGCGGAAATCCTGCTGGTGCCGAACGGCTCGCCCTATTATCGCGCCAAGATCGACGTTCGCCACCAGGTCGTGATCAAGCAAGTCATCGAATGTGGCCTGCCGATCATCTACGCCAACCAGCTCGGCGGCCAGGACGAGCTGATCTTCGACGGCGCCTCCTTCGCTATCGGGGCGGACAAGACGCTCGCCTTCCAGATGAGTCAGTTCGAGGACGCGGTCGACGTCACCACCTGGAAACGTACCGATGACGGCTGGGTCTGTTCGGAAGGACCGATGTCGAAAATCCCGGACAAGGAGGAGGCCGACTACCGCGCCTGCATGCTTGGCCTGCGCGATTACGTCAACAAGAACGGCTTCAAGAATGTGGTGCTTGGCCTTTCCGGCGGCATCGATTCCGCGATCTGTGCCGCATTGGCCGTCGATGCGCTGGGCGAGGAACGGCTGCGTGCCGTCATGATGCCTTATCGCTACACTTCGAAGGATTCCCTCAAGGACGCCGAGGACTGCGCCCGCGCCCTCGGCTGCCGCTATGACATCGTCCCGATCTTCGAGCCCGTCGAAGGCTTTTTGCATGCGCTGACGCAATTGTTCGAAGGCACCAAGGAAGGCATCACCGAGGAGAATTTGCAGAGCCGCGCGCGCGGCACCGTCCTGATGGCGATCTCAAACAAATTCGGCTCGATGGTCGTCACCACGGGCAACAAGAGCGAGATGTCGGTCGGCTACGCTACCCTCTACGGCGACATGAATGGCGGCTTCAATCCGATCAAGGACCTTTACAAGATGCAGGTCTACGCGCTCTCGCGCTGGCGCAACAGCCATGTGCCGCCGGGTGCGCTCGGGCCTTCGGGCGAGGTGATCCCGAAGAGCATCATCGACAAGGCGCCATCGGCCGAATTGCGCGAGAACCAGACCGACCAGGATTCGCTGCCGCCTTATCCGGTGCTGGACGACATCCTCGAATGCCTGGTCGAGAACGAGATGGGCGTCGACGACATCGTCTCGCGCGGCCATGACCGGGCGACGGTGGCGCGCATCGAACATCTGCTCTACATCGCCGAGTACAAGCGCCGGCAGGCGGCACCGGGCGTGAAGATCACCAGGAAGAATTTCGGCCGCGACCGCCGCTATCCCATCACCAACCGATTCCGGGATCGCGGCTAGTGGATCGATGCCGGATGTGCATCGGCGGATCAGGCAGGAACGTAGGTCAACCTGATCACGTCATCGTCAATCCGATCGCTGGCCACAAAGCGCAGTGGTGGCCGAGGGCCTGCGAAGAATGGTTTGCCGTGGCCAAGCACGACCGGGTGCAAGTAGAGTTGATATTCGTCGATCAGACCGAGGTCGGTTGCGCTTCGTGCGAGGTTGGGTCCAGACAGCGAAATCTCCCCAGCGAGACCAGCCTTCAGCCCACGTATCACCGCCTCGATGTCATCCCGGACAAGTGTGGCGTTGGGGCCGACTGACTTCAGCGAGCGCGACACGACCCATTTCGGTTGGCTCCTCCACGCCGCCGCGAATTCGTGCCCTTCCGCGCTCCACTCGGGACGGTCTTCGTCCCAATAACGCATGACCTCGTACATGCCGCGACCGTATACACTACCGGCAAGGTCGCGCACTTGGTCTATCCAGTGACGAAAGATAGTGGGGCGTGAGGGCATTGCCAGGTGGTCGACGTAACCATCGAGGGATTGGTTCATTCTGAAAATGAGCTTCGCCATGCTGCAAGATCTCCTACCGCGGTCTTCAGGATAGTCGGGGTCACTGTTACGCAGAAGCGAGATCGGGGCAAACCGTGCGCCGGCGAGCAAGCGTCCACCAGCCGTTGTTGCAAAATAACCTCAGTGACTGAACCAGATACGCTTTGGGGACGGGCTGGTCTTGGCGATGCGTCGGGCTGTCCCTATAAGGACCGTTCCGCGATTCATTTGCGGGAGGTCCGAATGGCAGTATTTCAAATGGTAATGCGAGGCCGCGAAGCTTAGGTCTCATCCGGTGCTCCGCGAGGGTCTGTCTCTCGTGCCGAAGCCGGATCGAGTTCAAGCTTATGCCGATGCCGGTCGCCGCCCTCCCGAGGGGCTCGACACCAATATGCCACTCCGCATCCCGGGCATCACCTGCCCTATCGCGGCTTTTCAATTTTCGACCTTACTGGGATCGGGCTCGTTTTGCGTCCGAATGACATCATGGCTCGTTTCAAGATCGATTTGCGCGCGAGCGCCTTTCGCAGCGTTCTTGGCTTCACACTTACCCATTGGCGGCGTCAGCCTTGGCGGCTCTCGCTCATCATGGGCGGCTTCCTGCTGTCGACGCTGGCCGACGTGCTGACGCCGCTCTATTCCGGTCGGCTGGTCGATGCTGTCGCCAGCAGCGCCGGAGCGGATGCCATTGCCTGGAACGCCGCGATGACGGCATTTGCCTTTTTGATGGCGCTGGCGCTGACTGGCGTCGTGTTGCGCAATCTTGCCTTCATGGGCATCGTTGAGCTGACACTCAAGATGATGGCCGACATCGCGGCCGACGCCTTCCATCGCGTTCAGCGCTTTTCGACCGACTGGCATGCCAACTCGTTTGCCGGCTCGACGGTGCGCAAGGTGACGCGCGGCATGTGGGCGCTCGACCTGCTCAACGACACGATCCTGATCGCGCTGCTGCCGTCGGTGGTCATGCTCGCCGGCTCGACGCTGCTGCTCGGCTGGTTCTGGCCGCTGATGGGCGCGGTCGTCGCGGCTGGCTCCCTGCTGTTCATCACGGTGACGGCCATGTTGTCGCTTGGCTATGTCGCGCCCGCGGCAAGGCTTGCGAACACCTGGGACACGCGCCTCGGCGGCTCGCTGGCCGACGCGGTCAGCTGCAATGCCGTGGTCAAGGGCTTTGGCGCCGAGGCGCGCGAAGAGCGCCGCCTCGCCACGGTGGTCGCCAAATGGCGCGACCGCACGCGGCGCACCTGGGTGCGCGGCACCATCAACGGCACCACGCAAGGGGCGCTGCTGCTGCTCATGCGGGCCGCCGTGATCGGGCTGGCGCTGATGCTGTGGTCGTGGGGGCAGGCGAGCGCCGGCGATGTCGCTTTCGTGCTGACCTCGTTCTTCGTGCTGCAAGGCTATTTGCGCGATATCGGCACGCATATCCGCAATTTGCAGCGTTCGATCAACGACATGGAGGAACTGGTCGATTTCCAATCCGAACCGCTCGGCATCGAAGACACGCCCGGCGCCGAACCGATTGCGATCACGCAGGGCCACATCGCCTTCGACAACGTCACCTTTCACTACGGCAGTCACCGGTCGCCGCTCTACCGCGACTTTTCGGTGGATATCGCGCCGGGCGAACGTGTCGGGCTCGTTGGTCACTCGGGTTCGGGCAAGACAACGTTCGTCAAGCTCATCCAGCGGCTCTATGACGTGAATGCGGGAAAGATCGTGATCGATGGCCAGGATATCTCGCAGGTCGCCCAGGCGTCGCTGCGCGGCCAGATCGCCATCGTTCAGCAGGAACCAATCCTGTTCCACCGGTCGCTGGCCGAAAACATCGCCTATGCCAGGCCAAGCGCGACGCAGGAGGAGATCGAGCATGCCGCCAGGCTGGCGAGCGCGCACGACTTCATCACCAGCCTGCCAAAGGGCTATGGCACGCTGGTCGGCGAACGTGGCGTGAAACTGTCGGGCGGCGAGCGCCAGCGCGTGGCGATCGCCCGCGCTTTCCTGGCCGATGCGCGCATTCTGATCCTGGACGAGGCGACGTCGAGCCTCGATTCGGAATCGGAGGTGCTCATCCAGCAGGCGATGGAACGGCTGATGGTCGGCCGCACGACACTGGTCATCGCGCATCGGCTTTCGACGGTGCGGGCGCTCGACAGGCTGCTGGTCTTCGATCGCGGCAAGATCGTCGAGGAAGGCTCGCATGACGAGTTGATCCGGCTGAAGGGTGGCATCTACCGCCGCCTGTTCGAGCGCCAGGCGCTGGAACTTACCAAGGGCCTCGTGATGTGACCCAAGGTGGCCTCCGGCTCCTGTCGGGGGCCACCTCTATCGGTGCCATAAGCCGGCGAGCCATGTGGCGCTCGCAATCGCAGGGCGAGGCCAAAGTCCCGAGTGCGTGACGTCTGTTTACGTTACCGGCCGAGATTCGTTGTTTCTACTTTTGGTTGCTGTATTCTGTAAAAGCAACTTTTCGGTGTTTACGATGCATCTCGTTTCCGCAAATGCCGGCGCGCAAAAGGTGACCGCCCCGTCGGTGCTGGATTCCCAGCACGGCTCGGTTCGGCCACTCGCCGCCGAAGATCTCGAGCGCGTCGCGGCACTCTTCCTGACGAAGTTTCGCCGCGGCCGGCGTCACCTCCTCGATCGCGCTATCGAGGAGACGGCCGAATACATGAGAAAGATCTATCTTGACCCCGCCGGCCAACCCGGTGCGAGCAGCGCTCTTGTCCAGATCACCCGGCAGGGCGATCTGGGCGGGTTCCTCGGCGTCCTGAAAGCCCGTTACGAGTTTAACGGCGCTGGATTGAATGCGGCGATCATCGGTCCGTTCATGGCCGACACCGGCGCCGATGATGGCTCGGCAGGACCGCAATTGCTGCGCGCCTTGCACCAAGGCGAATTCGATCTGCAACTGACGGATTCGGCCAACCGGGTGTCCCTGGCCTTCGCGCGACCGATGAAATACCAGCTCCTGCCGGTCCATTGCCTGGGATGGACCTGCATCTTCCGGCCAGCCGCGATGGCCGCCGCCGCGCTGCACCGTAAATGGCCCGGCCTGCCTCGCTTGGCACTCGACCCGTGCGCGAGAGCACTCGACGCTGTCGCGAAGCGAAGGTTCGGGTCGCCTTTCCAGCCTTCATCGTCGCATCGGGTCCATGCGGAGCCGATCAATGCCGCGCAGTTCGCCGAGCGGCTGCCGACCCTTCTCTCCGATTACGCTCTTCGGCCGAGTTGGAAGGACGGCGAACTGCCGCGGCTGCTCGCGCTGGCGGCCGAGAAGCAGGCCGACGGACCACTTCATTTCGGCGGGACTTACGATGAGACAGGCAAAATGCTCGGTTGCTATGCCTTTTACGGCCGAGTCGGAGACATGGCGGTCCTGCTGCAAATCCAGACTTCCGGACACCACTGGGGCGCGACGCTGGACGGCCTCGTCGCGGCAGCGCGGGATATGGGCTGCGCAGGCATCACCGGGCAGACCCAGGGCAAGTTCATGCCTCACCTCTTCGGCTACAGGAATGTCTTCTTCCGCTATGCCGGCGGGACGATGGTCCGCTCGCGAATCGCCGAGGTTGCGCAAGCGGTCCGCTCCGGCGACATCGCTATCGGCGGCTTAATGGGCGACCGCTGGACCCGCCTGAGTTCAGACGACTTCGGCCGCTGATCGTCGTCAACCACCCGTTCGTCGGCTCCGTCGGCTGCTTGCCCTCTCATGGGGGGCCTTGCGCCGCCTGCCGGCCCGGTCTTTTCATTCCAGCCGCCATGTTCTATGTCTTCGGCACGGCGCGGGGGCGCATCTTGTCAATCACAAAGGCATCCGGTACGCCCCGCTTATGACAGTTACCGTTCGTTTCGCCCCGTCACCGACCGGCCGCATCCACATCGGCAATGCGCGCACCGCTCTGTTCAACTGGCTGTTTGCCCTCAACAACAAGGGCCGCTTCATCCAGCGCTTCGACGACACCGACATCGCCCGCTCGAAGCAGGAATTCGCCGACGCCATCCTTTACGACTTGCACTGGCTGGGCATTTTCCCAGATGCCACCGAGTATCAGTCGCGGCGCTTCGAAATCTATGACGCGGCGGTGGAGCGGCTGAAGGCGGCGGGTGTTCTTTACGCCTGCTACGAAACGCCGGAAGAACTCGATCTCAGGCGCAAGGTGCGCCGCACGCGAGGCCTGCCGCCGGTCTATGGCCGCGAGGCATTGGCGCTGACGACAGAGCAGGTGGCCGAATATCAGGCCGATGGGCGCCGGCCCCACTGGCGTTTCCTGCTGCCCAATTTCTCTGGCGATCCGCTGCAGCCGGAGCGCACCGAGATCCGCTGGGACGATTTGGTGCGTGGCGAGGAGACGGTGGATCTGGCCTCGCTGTCCGATCCGGTGCTGGTGCGTGAGGACGGCACCTATCTCTACACGCTGCCCTCCGTCGTCGACGACATCGAGATGGGTGTCAGCCATGTCATCCGCGGCGACGATCATGTCACGAACACCGGCGTGCAAATCACCCTGTTCAAGGCGCTGGGTGCCGAGCCGCCCGTCTTCGGGCACCACAATCTCCTGACCACCGTCTCGGGCGAGGGGCTGTCGAAGCGCACTGGCGCACTTTCCATCGAGAGCCTGCGCGATGACGGCATCGAGCCGATGGCCGTCGCTTCGCTGGCCGTACTGGTCGGCACGTCCGAGAATGTCGCGGCCGCGCATGACCTGACCGAACTCGCCAGCCATTTCGACCCGGCCGCGACCTCGAAATCGTCGTCCAAGTTCGATCCGGCCGAACTGTTCGTGCTCAACCGGGTGCTGCTGCATAATATGCCGTTCGACGAGGCGCGGGACCGGCTGATGGTGCTAGGTATTGCCGGTGAGCAGGCCGAACCATTCTGGCTGGCGGTGCGCGGCAATCTCGACCGGCTGGCGGATGCGGGTGCCTGGTGGCGCGTCCTGCGCGAAGGGCCGCGGGAGAAGCCCGACTTTTCCGACGACGACCGCGATTTTCTTCACCAGGCGCTCGATCTCCTGCCTGAGGAGCCGTGGAACGGGACGATCTGGAAGGATTGGACCGGCAAGATCAGGGAAGCGACCGGCCGCAAGGGCAAGGCGCTGTTCATGCCGCTCAGGCTTGCCCTTACTGGACTGCCTTCGGGGCCGGAGCTTGCAGATCTATTGCCCCTGATGGGTCGGGAAGGAACGTTGGCCCGACGACCCTGACCTTGCGCTGGTCCGGAGGCACGGCCGAAACGGGCGATGTCACAGGCTTGGCCGAGAGGCGCTTGATGGCCTCACGGTCGAGCCCGCCGTCCCTATTGGCCAGGGTCTCCGGGTCGGCACCCGGATCGGGCTTTAAGGCCGGTACCGGAACGAGCGGCGCCGCTTCCGGTTCGGGCTGTGACTGTTGTGGGCTTGGCGAGTTGCCGCCAATGATCTGGAAATTCTGCGCGGCGTTGCAGCCGCAAGCGGGCGGCCGCGACATGTTGGGTTGCTTGTAGAGATAGGCGGTCGGCAATTCGCCGTAGGGCCTGCCGGTGACCGATGACATCATCGATGCCGAATCATCGTCCATGCCGCGCGAATAAAAGACCTGCATCTCGGTGCCGGGACAGGCCGATTCGCAATTCTTCTGGTCGCGCTCGAAATCGCCGGGCGAGGCGGCGTTCGACATCGGGAAGAAATAGCCGTCGCAGGTGCGCACGCAACTGGTGTGGAACTCGCCGCCACTGCCCGGAGCGTCTGGAGCGCCGGGCAGGTTCAGGACGCGGCCGACATTGCGTTCCTCGCCGGGAGCGTCCGGCTGGTCCAATGTATCGACCTGGCGGTTGTCGCCGCCGAAAAGCTGGTCGAAGAGATTCGCATTGCCTCCATCTTCACGATTCGCCTCCAGCGGAGGCGCGCGGCGGGGGGACACCGCATCGTCACGGCAGTCATTGGCATCGAGCGCCGCCAGGATACGGCCCCGGTCGCGGTGTGGGCCGCTGCCGGCTAGTTGGGCGCGCTTGGCCTGCAGACTGTCGAGATTGGCGGTCATGCGCTCAATGGTGGCGTTCAGCCCGGCACACTGGTTGATGTTGCGCGAAAACAACGAGAACCCGCAGCCGGCGCTGCTCGCCTGACCGCGAGCTTTCGAGATCTGTTGGCGCTGCCTTTCGATCGCGGCATCGTATTTCCGGACCATTGCCGGGCTACCGCCACCGCCGCGTGAGGTCGCGGCGAGCTCGGCCTCCAGTTGACGGCAGACCCGCGAAGCGGCCTGGGGCTCGCTGACCACCACGCCGGACAGCAGGAGGCCAAGCAGCACGGCAGCATGCGCCTGCTTCAAACCTCCGCTCGCCATCCGCCTCGATCCCGCTTGCCTGTGGTCGCCAAGGCTACCCCGTTCGCGGTTAATCGTCCATTTCGGAAGTTGCTTGGTTGCCGGCCGAAAAGCCGCGCGCATTCGATGTACCCATCAGTCTGGCAATGGCCGGGTGGGCCATCAGAACTTGTAGTTCATCCCGATCCTGACGGTACTGAACGTGTTGTCGAAAGTCGTGCTGGAGTTCGGCGCGTAGTTGATCGTCTGATCCCGCAGGTCGACGTATCGATATTCGGCATTTGCCGACCAATGATCGGTGATTGCCTGCTCCAGCCCCGCGCCAATCGTCCAGCCAATTTTGGTGTTCTTTTCGGAATAGCTGTCGGCGGGGCCATCGAGATACCGGTTCTCGACACCCCGATAGCGAGGCCGCCGGTCCCGTAGACAAGAGTGCTGCCGAAGGCATAGCCAGCCCTGGCGCGGATCGACCCGAACCAATCCACCTTGGTATCGTAGACATCGCCTCCGCCGACATTGACCTCGTCGGAACATCGGCGCCCGAAATATCGGACTCGATCCCCAGAACCGTGGAATTGACCTGGTAATTGTAGCCGATCTGGACACCGCCCAGCCGTCGATGTCGTAGTCCTGCGTGCCCGGTACCGCTAGCGTGTTGGGCAGGTTGTAGGTCGCGTCGGTTTTGCCGAACCCCTAGCCAAGATGCTCGCCGACATAGACGCCGGACCAGTCATGCGCGGCCGGCTCCAGCCCGATGGCGTCGGCGGCAAACGCCTGTCCGCCAACCACAATCAGCATTGCCGACGCGAGCAACAGGGCTCTCATGACATTTTCACTGCCCAATCAGACGGCGTGACCATATCAAATTGACCCGGTCCGAGACGCATTCGTCCGATGCCGGATTCTCGGTTAAGAGTTGTCGGCTCGCAACACTCGATCCGCGAATGTGGCGTGTCGCGTCGCCACCATGCCTCAATCGGGGCCGGATCAATCCGATCGCGACCGCCGGTTCAGTCCAGATTGGCGATCGCCTGTGCCTTATGCGCGGCTTCGACCACCGCCAGCGCGGTCATATTTACGACGCCGCGCGAGGTCACCGAGGGTGTCAATATGTGCGCCGGCTTGTCGGTGCCGAGAAGGATGGGGCCGACATGCAAGGCATCCATCATGGCCCGCAGCGCCGTCAGCGTGATGTTGGCCGAGTCGAGGTTCGGGAACACCAGGAGATTGGCTTCGCCCTTCAGGCGCGAATGCGGATAGACGCGCTGGCGCAGATGCTCCGACAAAGCGGAATCGGCGTGCATTTCGCCGTCGCACTGCAGCTCCGGCGCGATGCGCGCCAGAATGGCCGCGGCCTGACGCATCTTCAGCGCGCTCGGCGAATCGCGCGAGCCGAAATCCGAATGCGACAAGAGTGCCGCCTTCGGCTCGATGCCGAAACGCTGGATTTCTTCCGCCGCCAGCACGGTCATCTCGGCGATCTCGTCGGCCGTCGGGTCGACGGAGACGTGGGTGTCGGTGAGAAAGATGATGCCGCGTTGCGAGATCAGCATGGATAGCGTCGACAGGTCCCGGTCCTTGATGCCGGTGCGCGGCCCTATGATCAGCGTCACATTGCGCAGATGCCGCTCGAAACGGCCTTCGAGGCCGCAGACCATGGCGTCGGCATCGCCGCGCTTCAGCGCAAGTGCGGCGATCACCGTGTTGTCGGTGCGCACCATGGTGCGCGCGGCCTCCGTCGTCACGCCGCGGCGGCCGGCGAGTTCGATCAGGAGGTCGACATAGTGGCGGTAGCGCGGATCGTCCTCCGGGTTGATCAGGCCGAAATCGACCCCGGGCTTGATGCGCAGGCCATAACGCTTCAGCCTGACCTCGACGACGTGCGGCCGGCCGATCAGGATCGGTTCGGCGATGCCCTCCTCAAGCACAACCTGGGCGGCACGCAGCACGCGCTCGTCCTCGCCGTCGGCGTAGATGACGCGCTTGGCGCTGGAGGCCTTGGCGGAGGAGAACACCGGCTTCATCACCAGGCCGGAGCGGAAGACGAAGCGGTTGAGCTTGTCGATATAGGCGGCGAAGTCGGTGATCGGCCGTGTCGCCACACCGGTGTCGCAGGCTGCCTTGGCCACCGCCGGCGCAATGCGCAGGATGAGGCGCGGATCGAAGGGCGAGGGGATCAGGAATTCGGGGCCAAAGACCGGCGTCTCGCTGGAATAGGCGCGCGCGGCGACATCGGAAGGCTCTTCGCGGGCAAGGGCGGCAATGGCCCGCACCGCCGCCATCTTCATCTCCTCGTTGATGGCGCTGGCGCCGCAGTCGAGCGCACCCCTGAAGATGTAGGGGAAGCAAAGCACGTTGTTGACCTGATTGGGAAAATCGGACCGTCCGGTGCAGATCATGGCGTCCGGACGGGCCGCGCGCGCCACTTCCGGCATGATCTCCGGATTTGGATTGGCCAGCGCCAGGATCAGCGGCTTCGGTGCCATGTGTTGCAGCAGGTCCGGCTTCAGCACGCCGGCGGCGGAGAGACCGAGGAAAACATCGGCGCCCGCCATGACGTCGGCCAGCGTGCGCGCGTCGGTGTCCTTCACATAAGGGTCTTTCCAACGATCCATCTCGTCGACACGGCCCTTGTAGGCGACGCCGAACCGGTCGGTGACCCAGATGTTCTCGACGCGCACGCCCAGGGAAACGAGAAGATTGAGACAGGCAAGCGCGGCAGCACCCGCGCCGGAGGTGACGACCTTGATGTCCGAGATGGTCTTGCCGGCGAACTCCAGCCCGTTGAGCACCGCGGCGGCAACGATGATGGCTGTGCCGTGCTGGTCGTCATGGAAAACCGGTATGCTCATCCGAGCCTTCAGGCGTTCCTCGACCTCGAAACACTCCGGCGCCTTGATGTCCTCGAGGTTGATGCCGCCGAAGGTCGGCTCCAGAGCGGCGATGGTCTCGACCATGCGCTCGATTTCCGGCGCGTCGATCTCGATGTCGAAGACGTCGATGCCGGCGAACTTCTTGAACAGGACCGCCTTGCCCTCCATCACCGGCTTGGAGGCGAGCGGCCCGATATTGCCGAGGCCGAGCACGGCCGAGCCGTTCGATACGACACCGACAAGGTTGGCGCGCGCCGTGTAGTCGGCGGCGGTCGCCGGATTGTCGCGGATTTCGAGGCAAGGGGCGGCGACGCCGGGCGAATAAGCGAGCGCCAGGTCGCGCTGGTTGCCGAGCGGCTTGGTCGCCTGGATCTCGAGCTTTCCCGGCGTCGGGTGCTTGTGGAAATAAAGCGCGGCTTCGTCGAGGTCCGAACGTGCCGTTTTCTTGTTCTCGCCTTCCATGCGGCCGCTCCTCGAAACCTGCTTCGGGAGTCCTTTTAGCATGAGGCCAAGGTTTTTCGCGACGCTAATTGACGCGCCGGCAGCTTTAAGCGCCAGCGCGTCGAAGGTCATTAAATGTCAGGCACTTACGGCGGTTACATGCCGGGTGTTTCGCACCGCTTTGCCGACATCCTGGTCAGAAAGCACTGACGTAGAGACCGCCATCGACGGGTATGTTCCGCCCGGTCAGATAGCCGGCATGGACCGAGCAGAGAAAGGCGCAGATCTGGCCGAATTCCTCCGGCGTGCCGAGCCGTTTGGCCGGCACGTCGGCACTGATGCGGGTCTTGCGCGCCGCGGCCGCCTTGGGATCCTCTGGCGTGCCAGCCTCATGCGGGCCGCGCAGTCGGTCGGTGTCGAGCTTGCCGGGCAAGAGACTGTTGATGGTCACGTTGCGCTCGATCACCGTGCGCGCCACACCGGCGAGAAACGAGGTCAGTCCGGCGCGCGCGCCCGATGACAGGTCAAGGCCGGGTATGGGGACATAGACCGATAGCGAGGTGATGTTGACGATGCGCCCGAAGCCGCGCGCAGCCATGCCGTCAATGACCGCCTGCACCAGTTCGATCGGCGTCACCATGTTCTGGGTCACGCCTTCAAGGATTTTTCCGCGATCGAGTTCGCGGAAATCGCGCAATGGCGGTCCGCCATTGTTGTTGACGAGGATGTCGGGTTCCGGACAGGCGGCGAGCAGCGCTTTCTGTATCTCCGGCTTCGAAACGTCGCCGACGACTTCCGTCACCGTCACGCCATGGCGCTGGCGCAGGTCCGCGGCGGTTTTCGCGACCAGCTCCGGATTGCGGCCATTGACGACGATGTCGCAGCCCGCCTCGGCCAGCGCCATGGCGCAGCCACGGCCAAGCCCCTTGCTCGAAGCGCAGACGATGGCCTTCTTCCCGCGGATACCGAGATCCATGACGATTTTCTCCTTTGATTTGCGCGGCAGGCTAGCGCCAGCGCTGGACCAATCGCAACCGTCATACGGTTGTTGCATGAATCGGAGCATAGGCTGCTCGAAAGCAAGGGTGAATCCGCGATGTCAGTCCAAGAGCCCCGCACTTTCCGCAGCATGTTCATTTCCGATGTCCATCTGGGCTCGAAGGCGGCGAAGGCCGATTTCCTGATCGACTTCCTGCGCTACCACGATGCCGACATCATCTATCTGGTGGGCGATATCGTCGACGGCTGGCGCCTGCGGCGCAGCTGGCACTGGCCGCAAAGCCATAATGACGTCGTGCAGAAACTGCTGCGCAAGGCGCGCAAGGGCGCCTCGATCACGTATATCGCCGGCAATCACGACGAATTCGCCCGCCAGTTCCAGGGCGTGCATTTCGGCGGCATCGTCGTTGCCGACCGCGCCATCCACGAAACCGCCGATGGCCGGCGGCTGCTGGTCATCCATGGCGACCAGTTCGATACCGTCGTCCACAACCAGCGCTGGCTCGCCTATCTCGGCGACCATGCCTACGACGCCGCCATGCAGGTCAACCGGGTGATCACGCGGTTGCGCCAGCTGCTCGGCCTGCCTTACTGGTCGTTTTCGTCCTGGGCCAAGGTCAAGGTCAAGAAGGCGGTGAACTTCATCGGCTCGTTCCAGACAGTGCTCAGCGAGGAAGCGCGACGCTCGCATGTCGACGGCGTCATCTGCGGGCACATCCACCATGCCGCCATCGAAAGCTACGGCGATGTGCAATATATCAACACCGGTGACTGGGTAGAGAGCTGCACCGCCGTGGTCGAGCATTTCGACGGCCGCATGGAAATCCTGACCTGGGCGCATGTGTTGCCTGAAGCGCTTGACGAGCCCTTCATCCCGATGCTGATCGAGGACAGGGTGGTGCAGGCGGCCTGAAGCCGAAGCCGGCCCCGCGATTTCTGGTGCTAATCGACTGGTCCAGCCGGTTTCGTCCGGTTTTTCCTCATGTTAAGGATCGGCTTGCGCTGCTCTCCGATCGTTGAGCGCAGCGTCATTGGATCGATTCATGCCGCTGCCACCGCTTTCGCCCGAACAACTCGTGAAGCCGAGCCGTTTTGAACTGCGCATGAGCCTGATCTTCGGCACGTTGTTCATATCGCTTGGCACCCATTTGCCCTATTTCCCGCTTTGGTTGCAGGCCAAGGGGTTTCATGCCGAGCAGATCGCCGTCATCCTGGCGGCGCCGATGTTCCTGCGCGTAATAACGACGCCGCTGCTGACGACACTTGCCGATCGAGCCAGGGACCGTGCCGATGTCTATGTCGTGCTCGTCGCCGCATCGCTGCTGCTGTCCGCGGGATACTTCCTGACCCCGACATACGCGACGGTGCTGGCGGTGTCGCTGGTGCTGACCATTGTCTGGACGCCACATTCGCCGATCGCCGATTCGCTGGCGCTTTCGGGCGTGCGCCGCTTCGGGGCCAATTATGCGAGCATGCGCAAATGGGGGTCGATCTGTTATCTCCTGGCCAATGTCGCGGGCGGTTTCATCCTGGCGGCCAGCGGCCCTGGAGCCGTCCCGGTGATCATAGTCCTTGCCCTTGGCGCGGCACTGATCGCAGGCCTGCTGGCACCGCGCATGGGACGGCCGCGAAAAGCCTCGCCGCTGTCGGCAGTGGAAATCCAGCACGCGGCGCCAAGCCTGTTCAACGCTTATTTCCTCTCCTTCACCCTTGGCGTCGGCATCATTACAGCCAGCCACGCCTTCCTCTACGGTTTCGTTTCCATCTATTGGAAATCGATCGGCATCAGCGATTCCGTTGTCGGCCTCCTGTGGGCGTGGGGCGTGGTGTCGGAAGTCTGCATGTTTCTGTTTTTCAACCGCATTTTCGCCTCCGTGTCCGTCGTCAAGGTGATGGTGATTGCCGGCATCGGCTCCGTTGCGCGCTGGATCATCTTTCCACTGATATGGCCGCTCGGCCTCGGCATCGCCGGCTTCTTTGCCGTGCAGTCGCTGCATTCGGTGTCTGTCGCAATGGTGCTGATCGGCCTGCAGAAAATGATCGGCGAGACCGTCCCCGAAGAGCGCACGGGTGCCGCGCAAGGCATCGCCTATTTCTTCACCGGCTTCTTCATGGCCGCCGTTACACTTGTTTCGGGCCCGCTCTATGACCGTCTCGGCGTGGATGGTTTCCTGGCGATGATCCCGATCGCGATCGTGGGCCTTATGCTGATCGGGCTTGCCGCGCGCTCAGCCCCACAGAGCCCGGTCCGGGGGTGAGACGAGCGATCCCTGGTAAACGAGACCCGGCACACGATCCCGGGCAAGCAGCAGCGGGCCGTCGAGGTCGACGAAATCCGCTCCTTGCGCGAGCAGCACCGCCGGCGCCATTGCCAGCGACGTGCCGACCATGCAGCCGACCATGATGCCAAAACCCAGCTCACGGGCGCGGTCGCGCAAGGTGAGCGCCGCCGTCAGCCCGCCGGACTTGTCGAGCTTGATGTTGACTGCGTCGTAGAGGCCGACAAGCGCCTCGAGGTTCCCTGCTTCATGGACGCTCTCGTCAGCGCAGATCGGCACCGGATGGGCTATATGGCGCAGGATGCCGTCACGGCCCGCCGGCAGCGGCTGCTCGATCAGGGCGATGTCTTGCTTCGCGGCAAAAGCGAGATTCGCGACTATGTTTTCGTCGGTCCAGCCTTCATTCGCATCAAGGATCAATCGGCTCCCTGGAGCCGCCTGCCTCACCGCCTGGATGCGGGCGACATCGTTGTCGCCGCCGATCTTGACCTTCAGCAGCGGCCTGCCGGCATTGGCGCGGGCCTGCGCCGCCATCGTCTCCGGTTCGCCGAGCGACAGCGTGTAGGCGGTTTCGAGCTGACGCAACGGGGCCGGCCAGATCGTGTTCGCCACCGGATTGCCGTTGATCTTGGCTTCAAGGTCCCACAGGGCACAGTCTATGGCGTTACGCGCCGCTCCGGCAGGCATTGCGTCGAGCAGGGCTGCGCGGTCCATCCCGCCGGCGATCCGGTCGCGCATCGCCGCGATCGCGCCGCTCACACCGTCCATGGTCTCGCCATAGCGCTTGTAGGGTACGCATTCGCCGCGACCGACATGGCCGTTTTGCCTGATCGTGCAGGTGATGACCTCGGCCTCTGTCTTGGAGCCGCGCGAAATGGTGAAGGTCCCGGCGATTGGAAAACGCTCGGCCTCGACCGAAATGACACGCGCCATATTTTTCTGCTCCGGCTATGCGAGAAGGGTTGTCGGCAAATCGACAAGGTCGGACCCATCAGGCTAAACAGGACGCCATGTTGACCATCGGCAAACGCGACGCAAGCGGCACGACCGCCTCGGGGGCTGACCACGACCCGCGCGTCGCGGTCGGCGAGGAGGATGGGGTCCTCGGCTGTGCGTTCTCCGGCATCTGGACGACGCGGACGGTGGCGCTCATCGACGCCGAGATGCGCAAGATCGAGAAACGAAGCGGTTTCAAGATGTTGGCGCTCGACCTTTCGAAAATCGAGAAGATCGACACCGCTGGCGCCTGGCTGATCGACCGGCTGGTCAGCGTCTTCGAGAAGAAGAATGTCGAGGTAAGGCTGCAAGGCCAAAGTGACGTCGCTTCCATCCTGCTCGAAGCGGTGAGCGAAGCCGTCCGGCGCGAACCCGAAGTCGGACCGGCGCGACCGCCCAACATTGTCATTCGGGCACTGGAGGCGGTGGGCCGCCGCGTCTACGAGATGCGCGACGATTTCCTCGCCTCGATGAACATATTGGGCGCCACCATCCGCGGCGCGCAGATGAAGCTCGGCCGTGGCCATGCCGTGAACCCGGCGGCGATCTTCAACCAGATCGATCGCATGGGCGTCGGCGCTATCCCCGTGGTCGTGCTGATGTCGGCGATCGTCGGCGCCATCGTGGCCCAGCAGGGTGCGTATCAGCTCAGCTATTTCGGCGCCGACATCTTCGTCGTCGACTTGGTCGGCGTGCTGATCCTGCGCGAACTCGGCGTGCTGATGACGGCAATCATGATCGCCGGCCGCTCCGGCAGCGCGATCACCGCCGAAATCGGCTCGATGAAGATGCGCGAGGAGGTCGACGCGCTGAAGGTCATCGGCCTCAATCCGATCGGCGTCCTGGTTTTTCCACGTCTGGTTGCCTTGGTGATCGCCTTGCCCTGCCTGACGATCATCGCCAATTTCGCCGCGCTCGGCGGCGGCATCATCGCCGCATGGCTCTACTCCGATATCCCCCCCGCTGCCTTCATCGACCGGTTGCGTGTCGCAATCGATCTCAGCACGATTTTCGCCGGGCTGATCAAGGCGCCGTTCATGGCCATGATCATCGGCACGATCGCTTCAGTCGAGGGCATGAAGGTCGGCGGCAGTGCCGAATCGCTCGGGCAGCACGTGACCGCTTCTGTGGTGAAGTCGATCTTCGTCGTCATCATTCTCGACGGACTTTTCGCCATGTTCTACGCAGCGATCCAGTTCTAGTAACATGGCAAAGGGAAACGGAATCACGACTGAGGCGCCGGACGAGAGCGAAATCGTGCTTTCGGTGCACGATGTCACCGTTGCCATCGACGACAAGCTGATCCTCGACAAACTGTCGCTCGACATCAAGCGCGGCGAGATACTGGGGTTCGTCGGTGCCTCGGGCGCCGGCAAGTCCGTGCTGTTGCGAACGATTCTCGGACTGATGCCCAAGCAGTCGGGAACAATCAAACTGTTTGGCGTCGACGTCGACAAGGCAAGCGATCTCGAGCGGCTGCGCATCGACATGCGTCTTGGCGTTCTGTTCCAGCATGGGGCGCTGTTTTCGGCGCTGACCGTGATGGAGAACGTGCAGGTGCCGATGCGCGAATATCTCGATCTGCCAAGAAAGCTGATGGACGAGTTGGCGCTGCTGAAAATCGAGCTGGTCGGACTGCCGCCGGATGCGGCGCAGAAGTTTCCCTCCGAGCTCTCCGGCGGTATGATCAAGCGTGCGGCACTTGCCCGCGCCCTGGCGCTCGACCCCGACATCGTTTTTCTCGACGAGCCGACGTCAGGCCTCGATCCGATCAGCGCGGCCGAGTTCGACGAACTTGTCGTCAAGCTGCGCGACACCATGGATCTGACCGTCTACATGGTGACTCACGACCTCGACACGCTGTTTACCGCCTGCGACCACGTGGCGGTGCTCGGCAAGAAAAAGGTGCTGGTCGAAGGCACGATCGACGACATGCTGAAGAGCGAGGAGCCGTGGGTAAAATCCTATTTCCGCGGAAAACGCGCACGGCAACTTGATCTTGCCGCACGTGCATAGCCATAAGTGAAGCAATGGAAACTAGAGCCAACTACGTCATTGTCGGCATTTTCACGCTGGTTGCGATCCTGGCGGCGTTCGGCTTCGTCTATTGGACGGCCGCGATCGGCGATAGGGGCGAGACGACGCTGCTGCGGGTGCGCATTCCTGGCTCGGCCTCTGGTCTCGGCCGCGGCAGCTTCGTGCTGTTCAACGGCGTCAAGGTCGGCGACGTCAAGCGCGTCTATATCGACGTCGACAATCCGACTGTCGCCATCGCCGACACCGAGATCGACCGGATGACGCCCATCACCAAGTCGACGCAGGCCGATATCGGCCTCGCCGGCCTCACCGGGCAGGCCAATATCGAGCTCAAGGGCGCCGACCCCAAGGAAGTCAAGCTGCTCGATCAGGCCGAGAAGGACGGCAAGGTCGCCGAGATCGTCGCCAATCCTTCTGCCGTGACCAATCTGCTGCAGACGGCGCAAAACATCTTCACCCGCGCCGACAAGGTGCTGACGGAACTCGAAGGCTTTACCAAGGATGTGCGCGGGCCGCTGACGCAGACCGTGCAGAACGTGCAGACGTTTTCCGACGCATTGGCCAGGAATTCTGATGGCATTGACAAATTCCTGTCCGCCGTCAGCGCGTTGTCCGATGAGCTGAAGGGCGTTTCAGGCAAGCTCGACGGCACGTTGAAAGCAGCGGAAGGCCTGCTCAATGCCGTCGACAAGGACAAGATCAAGAGCATCGTTGCCAATGTCGATGCCGTGACGGGCAATCTCAAGCAAACGTCGCAGCAGCTGGACGGTGTAATCAGGAACGTCGATACGGCAGTGGGATCGGTCAACGATTTCGCCAAGCAGACTCAAGGCACGCTGGCCAAGGTCGATGGCGTGCTCGACGGTATCGATCCGGGGCAGGTGCGCCAAGCGCTCGCCAACATCCAGAAGGCCAGCGACAGCGCCAACAAGGCGGCTGCCGATATCGCGGAGGTGACCGGCAAGATCGCCAATCGGGCTGATGACATCGACCAGACGATCAAGGACGCCAGGCAGCTGGCGCAACGGCTCAACGACGCCTCGGTGCGGGTCGACGGCATTCTCGCCAAGGTCGACAAGCTGCTCGGCTCGGGCCAGGCCGACGGCGTGATGGCCGACGCCAGGGATACGCTGAAATCGTTCAAGCAGGTTGCCGATACGCTGAATGCCCGGCTTGGGGTCATCACCGACAATCTGGCACGCTTCTCGGGCCAGGGGCTGCAGAATGTCGAGGCGCTGGTGCAGGATAGCCGCCGCTCGATCAACCGCATCGAGGAGGCGGTGACGGATCTCAGCCGCAATCCGCAACGCATCCTTTCGGGTGGCGACGGCGAGGTTCGGCAGTTCGATGGCAGGGCGCGGCGTTGACTTCGGCATCGGCCCGCCGCAAGAACAGTGCTCGTGAATGCGGGTTGATCGTGCGATCAGGGGATAACGGGGCTCACGCGTGAGATTGAGTAGGCTTGGAACGAGCGGGTTGAAATCGGCTGCGGCGCTGCTTGTCCTGGCGGTTGCCGGCTGCGCGGCGCTCGGCGGCAAGCCGGCACCGCTCGACACGTTCGAATTGTCGGCACCGTCGGTCGACGCGCATGGCCATAGCCGAAAGCAAATCCTGATCGCCCAGCCTTCGGCACTGAAGGCACTGGACAGCCAGAACATAGTCATCAAACCCTCCGACGGCTCGATCCAATATCTGAAGGGCGCGCAATGGGCTGACCGGCTGCCGCTGATCGTGCAGGCGCGGCTGGCCGAGACGTTCCAGCGCTCGGGCAGCTTTGCCGGCGTCGGCAAGCCGGGCGAGGGGCTGGCGATCGACTATCAGGTGATCGTCGAGGTTCGCTCCTTCGAAGTGCGCGTCAACGGCGGTGAACATGCCGAGGTCGACCTGTTCGTGCGCTTGCTCAACGACCGCAACGGCGAAGTGAAGGCTTCCAAGAGCTTCACTGCATCGGCACCCGTTTCGGGCAGCGGCAACCCGGCCTATGTCAGCGCGCTCGACGCGGCCTTCGGCGATGCGGCCCAGCAGATCGTTCGCTGGACCGATTCGGTGATCTGAGCGCCAGGCGCGCAGGGCTACCACCAACGCTTCCGGTTTATGGACGGCCGAAGGTCTCCGGCCGCAGCTTTCCAGTCTTCATCAGGTGCTGCAGGGTGTAGGTCACGGACAGCGCATCGTCGAGCGCGTCATGCCCCTGCAGTGGCGGATGTTCGACGCCGTAATAATCCGCAAGCTTGTTGCTCGGTGTCCTTGCCAGGTCCTCGATCGGCATGCCGGCCGCGATCAGCAGCTTGACGGCATTGTCGAACCGGGTGGCCGGGATAGGCGGCCTGATGCCGGCGGCATAGCAACTGATGGCGATCATGTTCAGTTCGTCCTTGCCCCAGGACCACAGCCGCGCTCCGGCGGAAAACTGATCGACGCCGGCCAGGGCCTCCTTCAGCGCAACGCCCTCGGCCTCGATGATTTCTTCGGTGATGCCGGTCAGTCCAATGAAGAACGGATCGAGCGTGTACCGCTCGCCAAACCGGTCGACCGGTCTGATATAGGCTTTGTGCGTGCCCAGCACGGGGAAGTCACCTTCGAGGCCGAGCCTTGCCGCGCCGATCTGCGCGATGATCGGATCGGGATCGTGGGCCGCGCACCAGAATCGGCGTTGTGACCCCTCAAGGCAGAGAAACTCGCAGTCGAATATGATTGCCGTCTTCACAACTCAGGATCCGGTTCCGGAAAGCGAGATCAAACCCGGATGCGTCTCCGGGTGGCAAAGTCAGTTCCTTCAAGAAAAAGGCGGGAGACAAGCCCCCGCCTTGTTCGATTTGGCTTGTCGACCGCCTAATGCAGGCGGCCGCTGGCATGGGCCAGCATGGTGTAGACCTTGCCGGTGTCCGACGTGAGATAGGTCTGGGCCATGATGTTGTCGCGGTCGTTGCGCGAGACATCCTTGAGCAGCTTCTCGAAATCGTCGCAATAGCGGTCGACGGCGGTGCGGAATTCGGCCTCCGCCTGGTACTTGCGGCGGATTTCGTCGAACGTCTGCTGGCCCTTGAGCGTGTAGAGCCTGCGCGTGAACACGTCACGCTCGCCGCGCCGGTAGCGGTTCCACAGCTCGATCGAGGCATCGTGGTCGATGGCCCGCGCGATATCGACGGACAGCGAGTTCAGCGATTCCACGACATGCTGCGGCGAACGCTGGGCAGGGGCCGCGCGCGGGGCTTCCGCTGGCGCCTGGGGAGCCGCCGGCCTGAGCTCGGCATCGTTCGACGCGGCGGTCAAGAGATCGCGCACCCAGCCGCCTTGCGGCGCGCGGGCTGTGGCGTCGGCTGCACGCTGGCGCGGTGCTGCCTCAGCCGGGCGCTCCAGATCGAGCGTGCCACGCAGTCCCGCGCCGCCCAGCGGCGCCTGTGGCGGGCGCAGGTCCGCCTGCGGTGCCGGAGCGCGGCGAGGCGGCTCGGCGGCGCGCGCCGCCGGCGCCTGCGGCGCAGGCCGCAAGGGGCGAGGTTCTGAAGAGTTGCCGCCACGACCCGACTTCGCCACGATGTCCGAAAGCTCCTTCAAGGCGTTGATCTGCTCGGAAACGGCGCGGCGGATGGCCGATGTCGACTCCTTTGCCTCTTCGGGCATCTCGATGACGCCCTTCTTGAGTTCGGCGCGGGTGAGGTCGAGTTCACTCTTGATCGAGCCCGCGGTGCGCCGCATCTCCTCGGTCGCATCGGCGAAGCGCTTGGTTGCCGAATCGACGACGTCGGTGATGGCGTTGCGGATCTTGTCGGCGGACTCCATCGTCTTGCCCTCGGCGTTCTGCAGGGTCTGGCCGACGAGATTTTCGAACGAGCGCATGACCCTTTCGAGATCTTCCGACTTCTTGACCAGGCCGACGGCGAGGTCCTCAAGTGAGGACTGCCTTTCCAGCGTGTGTTCGAGGTTGCTCTGGGCCGAGCTCAACAGGTCCGAGGCGCTAGCCAGCAAGCGGCTGTGTTCATCGAACTTGGTTGCGATCGAGGCGACTTCGCGCAAGGTCGACGACGACAGTTCCGTCAGTCTCGTCGTGTTCGAATCGACCAGACGCGCCGAGCTGGCAAAGGTCTGCGCCGCCTTTTCGGTTGTCGCCGCGAAGCTTTGCGTGCTGCCGGTCAGACGTTCGTCGACCTCGCCGAGGTTGACCGCGGCCTGTTCGATCAGCTGACCAAGCTGCGAGCTGGACTTGGTCATACGGCCGATCAGATCGGCGACGCTGTCGGACAGCGACGAGCGGGCGCCTTCGACCGCCGACAAGGTCTCGGCGGTGCGGCTGGCCAGTGCGTTGACCAGGGCTGCATTTTCGCTGCGCAGCTTCTCGGTCGCGCGCTCCGTGACCTCTTCCATGCTCTTTTGCAATTCCGAGCCGCCCTGGGCGAAGCGCTCGACCAAAGGCCGCGCGGTTTCGTCGAGGATCTTCGACATCTCGGCCGACCGCGCCGCGAGCATGGTGTTGAGCTCGCGGGTGTTGGCGCCAATCGTCTTGGCCGCGTCGTTGGTGCTCTGGCCGATATGTTGTCCGACCGCGGTGAAGGTTTCCGCGATCACATTGGCACGCGATACGAGCTGTGCCTCGGCACTCGACACCTGCTCGTTGAGCTTCTGGCCCATGGTTTCGGCGGTGTAGGCGAGCCGGTTTTCGACCCCAGCGATCTGTTCTTCGACACGGGCGGCCGCTGCCGCCGCGCTCGATGCAAGACGCTCGTCGGCGCCGGCAAGCGCCTGCTCGATTTCGCGGGCGTGCACGGCCAGCTCCTGGCCGGTCTGGCGGGCGCGATCGGCGACCCGCTGCTCGGTGCTTGCAAAGGCGCCGACAATGGTCTGCGCATGCTCGCCGATCGTCGAGGTGCTGTCGGCGATACGCGAAACCAGGCGCTGGTCGGCGTCGTCGAAGATGCGGGCGATTTCGGATGCCCGGCTGGACAGCGCGCCCGAACCCTCGGCGATGCGCGAGACCAAATGCTGGTCGGCGGCATCGAAAATACGACCGAGGTCCGACGCGCGGGCGGCGAGCGCCTCGGCGGATTCGCCGATGCGCATGCCGAGCCGCTGGTCGGCGCTTTCGAAGTTCCGCAGGATGTCGCCGGCGCGGGCGGCCAGCGACTGCGCCGTTTCCACCGCACGGGCGACCAGCTTCTGGTCGGCCGCGTCGAACGTCCCGGCAATCTCGCTTGCGCGGGCAGCCAGCTGATCGGCGGTTTCCTGGGCACGGGCGGCGAGCTTCTGGTCGGCCATGTCGAAGGTGCCGGCAATCTCGCCGGCGCGGGCAGCGAGCTGATCGGCGGTTTCGTGGGCACGGGCCAGCAGCGAGCTGGAGGTGTCATCGGCGCGGGCGAGCAGGGCGTTCGAAGTATCCTCCGCACGGGCGTGCAGGCGACGATCGGCCTCCTCGAAGGTGCGGGCGATGTCTTCGGCCCGGGCCAGCAGGGCGGCGGACGTCTGCTCGGCGCGCTCGGCGATCTTGCGATCGGCGTCGCTGAAGGCCGCACCGGCCTGTTCGTGCAGCGTGCTGGTGACTTCCAGCACCTTTTCGCGCAATGCGCCGGCGACGAAGACAGCGCTCTTCTCGAGCACGTTACGGACGTTGTCGACCCCAGTCGAGAGCGCGCGCTCCATGGTGCCGGCGCGTTCCTCGATGATGCCAGTCTGGCGGCTGAACGCCTGCTCGATCTTGTCGACATCGGCGGCGATCGCGGCGGAAATGTCCGTGCTCCTGGCCGCGATCTGGTCGATGTGGCCGGACAGCGAACGATCGACGTCCTTGCGGCTCTCGGCGAGCTTGCCGAGGTCATCTTCCAGCGCGCGGCTGAGCATGTCGCGGCCTTCGGACAACTTGCCGACATGTCCGGCGATGATATCGTCGATATCGCCGCGGCTTTCGGTCAGCTTCTGCAGGTCGGCTTCGAGAGCGCGCTTGAGAATGTCGCGGCCTTCGGCGAGCTTCTCGACCTGGCCGGCGACCAGACCGTCGATGCTGGAGCGGCTTTCGGCCAGCTTGGCAAGATCTGCCTCCAGCGCACGCTTGAGGACATCGCGGCCTTCGGCAAGCTTCTCAACCTGGCCGGCGACAAGACCGTCGATGCTGGAGCGGCTCTCGGCCAGCTTGGCAAGATCGTCTTCGAGAGCTTTCGACAAGGTCGAACGCTCCTGCACAAGCCGTTCCGCGTGATTGTTGACGTGCGTGCCGACAGTCTCGAGGTCGGCCTCAAGCGCCTTCGACAGTGTCGAACGCTCTTGGGCAAGTCGGTCCGAGTGGCTGTTGACAAGGCTGTTGACGGTTTCGAGATCGGCCTCCAGCGCGCGGGCGAACTGGGCGCGGTCGTCGACCAGTTTCTGGGACTGATCGGCAACGGTGTTTCTGACGGTGCCGAGGTCGGCTTCCAATGCGCGGCGCAGGATGTCGCGGCCCTCGGCGAGCTTCTCGACCTGGCCGGCGACCAGGCCGTCGATGCCGGAGCGGCTTTCGGCCAGCTTGGCGAGATCGTCCTCCAGCGCCTTCGACAAGGTCGAGCGATCCTGAACCAGCCTGTTCATGTGGTCGGCGATGACGCTGTTCACATTCTGCAGATCGGCTTCCAGAACACGTGAGAGCTGCCCGCGATCCTCGGCCAGTCTGTCCGACTGGCTCGATATGACGTTCTTGATCGTATTGAGGTCGGATTCCAGCGCACGCTTGAGGATGTCGCGGCCCTCGGCGAGCTTCTCGACCTGGCCGGCGACCAAACCGTCGATGCTGGAGCGGCTTTCGGCCAGCTTGGCGAGGTCGGCTTCGAGCGTCTGCGACAGCAGGCCGCGGTCTTCCGCCAGGCGCCCGGAATGGCTGTCGATCAGGCCACGTATCCCCGACAGGTCGCTTTCGAGCGAACGGCCGAGCTGCGTGCGGTCTTCGGCCAGTTTCGCCGAATGCGCCTCGATGAGGTTCTTGATACCGGCAATGTCGTTTTCAAGCGCCTTGGCGAGCACCGCGCGGCCCTCGGCGATTTTCTCGACCTGGCCGGCGACAAGGCCGTCTATGTCGGCGCGGCTGTCGGACAATTTGCCGAGATCGGCCTCCAAGGCGCGCGACAAAATGTTGCGGCCTTCGGCCAGTTTTCCAACATGCCCGGCCACCATTTCATCAATGATGGTACGAGCTTGCACCAATTTTCCGGAGTCTTCGTTGAGAGCCAGTGAGAGCCGGTTGCGGCCTTCCTCCAGCCTTTCGAGGTGGCTGCCGAGCGACGCATCGATGGCGGCACGCGATTCGTTGACCTTGCGCAGGTCTTCTTCAAGCGCACGGGCTATCAGGCCGCGGCCTTCGGCCAGCCTCTGTACCTGATTGGTCACCGCCGCATCGATGCCGGCGCGGCCTTCGTCGAATTTCTCCAGGTCCGCCTGCATGGCTGCCGCCATGCGCTCGCGGCTCTCGGAGAGCTTGCGGCTATGGTTTTCGACGGCTTCCTCGATACCGACGCGCGCGTCGGCAAGCCGCTGGATGTCGGCGTCAAAGGAGCGCGACACGACGTGGCGGGCTGCCTCCATGCGGCCGGCGAAATCGCTGGCGCGCGCTTCGAGCATGGAAGAGGTCGAGGTGACGATGTCGGCCATGTCGGCGCCGATCTGGGTCTTGCCCTGATCGATCATGGCCGACAGCGTGTCCTTGCTCTCGGCGAAGGTGTGGGCGATTTCACGCGCGCGCTCGACCAGCGTTTCGTTGATCTGGCGGGCGCGGGCTTCCAGCGCGGCATTGAGCTTCTGGGTGCCGGTGTCCAGCGCTTCCGCGCGGGTCTGAAATTCGCTGATCAGCGCTTGGCCGCGTTCGGCCAAGGTGCGCTCGATGCCGTTGAGGCTGGCCTCGAACTCGGAATTGAGGGTGCGCGCGGCGCCGCCGAGCAGCGACACCATGCCGGTGGTGCGATCGTCGAGCAGGTCCGTCAACGAACGGGTCAAGCCGTCCGTGGTGTCCGTCAGCTTGGCGATACGGGTGTCGAGCAGGCTGGCGAAAGCCTCGCCGGAGGTCGAAAGCCGGTCGGTAATGTTGTCGAGCCGGCCTTCCACCGAATCGAAGATCGACATCGAGCTTTCGTTGATGCGGTCGATCAGCGTGTCGCCGGAATTGGTGATCGTCATCGATAGTTTGGTCGACGCGTTGAGGATGCTGTCACGGATGATGTCGCTTGCCGCGCCGATTTCATCGCGCAGGGTCTCGTGCGCACCGGAGATCGAGGCGCGGACGCGTTCGGCATGGGTGACCACCGCTTCGCGTTCGCTGCCCAATCCGTCGACCAGCGACCTTATGCGGGTTTCGTTTTCCGAATAGGAACGCTCGATCTGGTTGACCTCGCTGTGGACCAGCGTTTCCAGTTCGACGGCACGGGCAAGGGTGCGTTCGATGCCTTCGCCCATCGCAGCCACCTCGCGGCGGACGGCCTGGCCGATCATCATGACGCGATCCTGGGCCATGTTTTCCGGCTCGGTCAGGCGGAAGGCCACTTCCGTCATCGATTGCGCGGCGATGCGCATGTCCTGAGCGCGGCGAATCATCGTTGCGAAGGCCCAGAACAGGATGACAGGCACGATAGCCGCGACGGCAAGGCCGATCAGTTCGGGGCGGGCAAAGAACTGGTCCAGCGTGCGGATCCGCCAGATGCTCGGTCCAAAAAGCAGGTTCGCCAGTCCGCCGGCGCCCGCGATCCAGGCGAGCGAGACAAAGGCGATGACCCAGTAAATGGTGTTGGAGGCGCGCCTGTTCAGGCTGTGCAGAAGGGTCTTGTAGTCTTTCTGACGATCGTCGTTGGCTGGCGCGAAGCCGGCGGGCTGGCCACCATTGCGCGTCTCGACCGGGCGAAGTTCGGCCGGCTTGGGCGTTGGAGCGGGCTTCGCGGCCTGGGGCTGATTGACGACTGGCGCCGGCTGCTGATTGCGTCCCTCGCGCGCCAGTTCGTCGGCGGCCTGTGATATCTGCGCTTCCAGATCTTCCATCGAAGCCGCGATATCGAGGTCGCCGCTATCGGTATCGCCGCTCAGGTCGAGATCGAGCGCTTTTTCGAGTTCCCTGGCTACGTCGCTGTCGAGAGTTCTGGTCGTCGTTGGTTTCTTCGCCATGCCTTCGCTACCCTGTACTAGCTGCCGCGGGGGCTTATGATTCTGTTTGTCTTACCCCCGCGCAGGAGGCTGAAAATGGACCCTCGTATCGTAATGACACAGGGGGGTAAAGAAAACATGCATTCCGCGGGATACGTAAAACTTTAAATATAAGGTTAACGGAAGCGTGATTTGGGCGCCGCTTTCGCAACATTTTTCCCGGCCATTCATTAACCCGTTGTCCACTGGATTCGCCTAGGTTTTCAGGCGACCGAAGAAGATGGAGTTCGAGTTCATGCGTGGCGAAAGCGGCATTGCCTTCTCGATGCCGGGGGGCGACGTATCGGGAACGAGGCAGTCCCGACCGGTCGATTTGGCACACCTTGCCCGGCAAACGATGGGCGACCGCGCCCTCGAGCAAGAGGTGCTGGCGCTGTTTGTACAGCAGGCACTGTCGGTACGCGACAAAATAGTCGATGCCGACATCAAGGACCGGCTCCTGCTGGCTCATGGTTTGAAAGGGTCGGCCCGCGGCGTGGGTGCCTTCGCCATCGCCGATTGCGTCACCGATATCGAGCATCGCCCGGAGGACGCCCAGACGCTCAAGCGGCTCGGCCGGCTGATCGACGAAGTGCGCGACTTCATCGCCGCCATCAATCGCTGATCCAGGTTTGCGACAAAAACGTCACGGAGCGCCGCTTTCGCACGGCAGTTGACTTGTTTGCCGGAGTGATTATCTCGGGCGAAACTCGCTTTCCCCTCGGGCGAACTCCCTTCGTCCGGGGCGAAACTCCCTTCAGGTGACAAATGACCAAACTGACCTTCATCGCCCATGACGGCACACATTTCGACGTGGACGCCGAAAACGGCTCGACGGTCATGGAGAACGCCATCCGCAACGCTGTCCCTGGCATCGAGGCGGAGTGCGGCGGCGCCTGCGCCTGCGCGACCTGCCATGTCTATGTCGATGAGGCATGGACGGCCGAAGTCGGCGAGCCCGAGGCGATGGAGGAAGACATGTTGGACTTCGCCTACGACGTCCAGCCGAACTCGCGCCTGTCCTGCCAGATCAAGGTACGCGATGCGCTCGACGGCCTGATCGTGCGGGTGCCCGAGCGTCAGGGCTGAAAGCCAGCATGGGCGATTTTTGCCGCTGACGCTTGGCAGCGGGCCGCTGGTCATGCAGTCTCGCCCGGACTTTCGAAGCGAGGCGCATCATGACCGGCATCATCAGCACAGACGTTCTCATTGTCGGGGCGGGGCCGGTCGGCCTGTTCGCCGTGTTCGAGCTCGGCCTGCTGGACCTAAAATGCCACCTGATCGACATCCTCGACAAGCCCGGTGGCCAATGCGCGGAACTCTATCCGGAAAAGCCGATCTACGACATTCCCGGCTGGCCCTCGATCTCGGCGCAAGGGCTCGTCGACAAGCTGCTCGAACAGGTCGCGCCGTTCAAGCCTGAATTCACCTATAACCGCATGGTCTCCAGCCTTGAGAAGCTGGAAGACGGCGGCTTTCGCGTCACCACGGACGAGAACGAGGTGTTCGAGGCCAAGGTAGTGGTCATCGCCGCCGGCGGCGGCTCATTCCAGCCCAAGCGTCCGCCGATCCCCGGCATCGAACCCTATGAGGGCAAGAGCGTCTTCTATTCCGTGCGCCGGATGGAGGATTTCCGCGGCCATGACCTTGTCATCGTCGGCGGCGGCGACTCGGCGCTGGACTGGACGCTGAACCTGCAGCCGGTGGCAAAGAGCGTGACATTGGTTCACCGGCGGGCTGAGTTTCGCGCGGCGCCCGACAGCGTCAACAAGATGTACGCCATGCAGGAGATGAAGCAGCTGGAATTCAGAGTCGGTCAGGTGACCGGGCTCACCGGGGCCGACGGCCAGCTGTCATCGGCCACCATCAAGGGCGGCCCGGATGGCGACATCGAGGCGCCTTGCACCCGCATGCTGCCGTTCTTCGGACTGACGATGAAGCTCGGCCCGATCGCGGAATGGGGGCTCAATCTCCACGAGAACCTGATCCCGGTCGATACCGAGAAGTTCCAGACCTCGGTGCCCGGCATTTTCGCGGTGGGCGACATCAACTGGTATCCGGGCAAGCTGAAGCTGATCCTGTCGGGCTTTCACGAGGTGGCGCTGATGGCGCAGGCCGCCAAGCGCATCGTCAGCCCCGGCGAGCGCATCGTGTTCCAGTACACGACCTCGTCCACGAGCCTGCAAAAGAAGCTCGGCGTCTCCGGCTAGTTATTCCGTCAGGATCGACGCCGGATCGTCGACGTGGCCTCGAAGTTCTTTCTCGGGCATCAACGTCAGCGTGACGAGGCCCAGCCCCAGAGTGCCGGCCGCGACGAGAAAGATCATCACGAAGGGTTCGGCCGATACGACATGTCCAGCCACCCGAACGCCTTCGCCGGCCAGCGGCAACCCAAAGCCAAGAGCCACCGCGCCCAGCATCGCGACCCCCAATGCACTGCCCAGCGAACGCAGAAAGGTAAGCACCCCCGTTGCCACGCCAAGATGCATGCGGTCGACGGCGTTCTGCACGGACACGGTGGTTACCGGAAATGTCGTGCCGGTTCCCAGCCCGATGCAGATGGTCAGGACTTCGACGACAAGCAGCGATGCATGGCCGGCGACAAAGGCCAGCAGGCCCATGCATAGGATGGCGAAGATGACGCCGACCATGGCGATGCGCTTGTAGTGGGTGAAGCGTGGTATCAGGCGGCCGCTGGAAGCGGCGCCGCCCACGGTTCCAAGCAGAAGGCCAAGCATTGCAATGCCCGACTCGCTCGCCGTCAGGCCAAGTATCGACTGCAGATAGACCGGCAGATAGACGGCAAGGCCGACGCTGGAGGCCTGGAGCAGGAACATCGACAGGGTGCCGGCCAGGACGATCGGGTTGCCTAGCACTTCGAGCGAGATGAGCGGTTCGGCCGCCCGCATTAGCCGCAAGGCAAAGGCGCTCCAGAACAGCGCCGAGCACGCCAGGACGCCGATGACTTCAGGCGATAACCAGGGGTAGGCACTGCCGCCCCAGTTCAGCGCCAGCAGCAACAGCGCCGTTGCCACGATCAGCAGCAATGCGCCAAGACCATCGATGCTGTGGTTCTTGGCCGCGATGGGCAGCTTCTTGAGCGGCTTGTTGATGATCGCCATGGCTAGAAGGCCCAGCGGGATATTGATCCAGAAGATGAGAGACCAGTGCAGATGCTCGGCGAAGGTGCCGCCCAGCAGCGGCCCGGCGACGCTGGCGACGGCCCAGGTGCCGGAAAACCACGCCGCGTAGCGCGCCCGCTCGCGCGGCGGGACGAGGTCTCCGACCACGGTCTGCGTCAGCGCGAAAAGACCGCCGCCACCGGCCCCCTGGATCGCGCGACCCAGGATGAGGATGAACATGTTTGGGGCCAGTGCGCTGACCAGCGATCCAGCAAGGAAGATGAGGATTGCCGCGTAGACGGTCGGGCGACGCCCATGGACGTCGGAAATCTTGCCGTAAAGCGGTGCCACGGCGGTTGCGGTCAAGAGGTAGCCGGTGACGATCCATGGCAGGTATTCGGCATGGCCGAGCAAGCGCCCGATGGTCGGCATGGCGGGCGCGACGATGGTCTGGTCGAGGGCTGCCAGCAGCATCGACAGGAGGACGCCGCCGATAATGGCGTTCTTTTCGCTTTCGCTCAGCGGCGCGCTGGCGGCCGCCACGGCCTGCTTGTCGACAGCCTGGTCCATAAATCTTCTCGTCCATGCACTTTGCGCTGCCGCATCACCATTGGGCTTGTCTGGTGCATCCGCGGCGCGATCGATCGTGATGCCCGTGCTTCCGGATTGTGCCCTTGGCAACCCTGGATATGTCGTTCCGTATAGGCCGATTTCGACCGTTGCTCGAAAAAAAATCCAGGCTGGCACTACGCTTCCGCCCGGTTGGCTACCGTCCAGGCGAACGGAGGCGGCGAGGAGATTCAGGCCGGCGGCCGTAACTGGCCGCTCTCGATGCGCTCCATCCGGTAACGCAGCAGCCGCAGGATGCGGCTTTCGAAATTGGCGCCTTCGACACGGTCGAACCGCACCTGGTCCCGATCGTGCCTGGCAAGCTCGGCCGCCGTGATCGCGGCGGCATTGACCTTCGCGGCATCGCAATCCTTCTGCGGATAAGCTGCCTTCAGGGCGTCTTCCAGCGCGCGGCCGTGGTTCTGGGCAATCTCGACGTGGCGGTCTTCATGGCGCTTGATGTCGGCGGACAACGTATCCCAGAACAGCCGCACATCGGCGTCGGCTTTGCCCGGGCGGCGCCATTCGGGAAGGATCACCTTGACCTTGACGGTGACGACCGCGTCGGCGATCCGGCAGGAGCCGGGTTGGCTGGCGTAGCTGATGCGTGTCGTGAAAGCCATCTGGGTGGCGCCAGGGTGGCGCGACCCCGTGCTTTTGACCTGGGGCCCGTGTTTGGCAAGTTGCTGCTCGATATCCTCCAGGGTTCTGCCGCCAATGGCGAAATAGCTGTATGTCTTCACCAGATTGGCCGCATCCGCCGGAACGGCGACGGTAAGCAGCAGTGCGCAGAGCAGGGAGCGTATCATCATGTTGCCTCTTCAATCACCTTGCTTTACGGCCTTCGCCGGCGCAACGGATTTGATCCAATGCGGATCACACATCGTTGATGAGCCCTTGGTTGATGAGCCCATGGTTGAAGCGCAATGACGGCGGGGCGATGGCAACTGGCGCATGGGCGCCATCTCGAGCTTGGCGGCAAGGCCGTGGTCGTCGGCATCCTCAATGTCACACCCGACAGCTTCTCCGATGGCGGCTTGTTTGATGCTCCTGAACCCGCGCTCGTCCAGGCGCGCCGCATGATCGGGGAAGGAGCTGCCGTCATCGATGTCGGCGGAGAATCGACCCGCCCGGGCGCCGCCGCGATATCGGCCAGCGAGGAGCAGGCCCGTATCCTGCCCGTGATCGAGGCGTTGGCGCAGGTCGGCGACGTGCTGATTTCGGTCGACACCTATCGTGCCGACACCGCGCGGCTCGCCGTCAAGGCCGGTGCGCATATCGTCAACGATGTCTGGGGCCTGCAGCGCGAGCCCGACATTGCGCGGGTGGCGGCCGAAACCGGGGCCGGGCTCGTCATCATGCATACCGGACGGGATCGCGACAAGCTGCCCGATGTGATTGCGGACCAGCTGGCGTTCCTGGGAAAATCGCTTGAGATCGGGCGCGGGCAAGGTGTCGCCGACGACCATGTCGTGCTCGACCCCGGCTTCGGCTTCGCCAAGGAGACGGCGGAGGAAAACCTCGATCTGATGGCACGGTTTGCCGAGCTTGGCGCGCTCGGCCTCCCGCTGATGGCCGGTACGTCGCGAAAGCGTTTCATCGGCACCGTCACCGGCCGCGACGCCGCCGACCGGGCGGCCGGCACGGCGGCGACCAGCGTCATTCTCCGGCTCAAGGGCGCGCATCTGTTTCGCGTCCATGATGTCGCAATCAACGTGGACGCGCTGGCCGTGGCGGATGCTATGCTGGCGCGGGAAACCGGATCGGAACGCTGAGCCATGTATGTCATCCGCATGAAGAACTGCGCCTTCTTTGCCCGGCACGGCGTGCTGGACGAGGAAGAAGCGCTGGGGCAGCGCTTCTATGTCGATGCCTCGCTCACCGTCGAGCCCGGACGCGCGCTCGTCGATGACGCCATCGGGGAAACGGTGAATTACGGCGTTGCCTTCACGGTCATCGAGGAGATCATCACCGGACACAGGCGCTTCCTGATCGAAGCGCTGGCGCTGGAAGTCGCGAAGGCCCTCACCGGGCGCTTTCCCCAGATCCGGAAAGCCGAGGTCACCGTTCGCAAGCCCAATGCGCCGGTGCCTGGCGTGCTCGATTACGTCGAGGTGACCGTTGTCTGGCCCGAGTAACACCGTCTATCTGAGCCTCGGCGGCAATCTGGGCGATCCGGCGGCGTCGATGGGGGCCGCGTTGCGCCTGCTCGACGCCGATCCCGATACCGACGTGGCCGCCGTCTCCTCGCTCTACCGGACGCCGCCCTGGGGCAAGCTCGACCAGCCGGACTTCCTTAACGCGGCCGCCGAATTGTCGACGCGGCTGTCGCCACGGGCATTGCTCGACCTCTGCCTCGATGCCGAGCGAAAGCTCAAACGCGTGCGCGAGGAGAGGTGGGGGCCGCGCCTGATCGACATAGACATCCTGGTGTTCGGCGACCGCGTCATCCATGAAACGGGCCTGGAGGTGCCGCACCCGCGCATGCTGGAGCGCGCCTTCGTGCTGGCGCCGTTGGCCGAAATCGCGCCGGATCTTGCCGTCGGCGGGCTGCGCGTGTCGGAGCGTCTGGGTGCGGTCGATGCGGCCGGCATCGAGCGGCTGCCGTCGGGCCGGGAGTGGTGGCGGCGCTAAATCGCGGATCAGCCGGAAAAACCACCGTCATCCAGGAATGCTTTTTCCTCAGCCGTGGTCTCGCGGCCAAGCATCCGGTTGCGGTGCGGAAAGCGGCCGAAGCGCTGGATGATATCACGATGTTCCAGCGCGTATTTCAGATTGAACGCGGCCCTGGCGGTATGAAGTTCAACCGACCGCTCCTGGTCCGCAAGATTTTCCGAATGTTCGAACGGCAAATAGAGGAACACGCGGACCTCCGGGTCCAGCGCCAGATCGTGGCCGGCGGCCACCGCCTTTTGCGCAAAATGCTTTGCCAGAGGGTCTGTCGCAAACATGTGGCCGGTGCCGCGAAAGCAATTGCGCGGGAACTGGTCGAGCAGGATCATCAGCGCCAGCGAGCCCTCGGCATGGCTTGACCAGACATCGCATTCGCGCCGCGCGGCTGCGTAGTGGAGGTCGAGGAAGCGGTCGCGGAAATCGGCATCGAAAGCGTCGATCTTCTCGAACCATGAATCCTCGCCGGCGTCGCGCCAGAACTTGGTGACCGACAGGGCTCTGCTGTCCAATTCCATGCCTAATTCCCTCAATCCGCCGATTCGGATTTATGCAGGACGCCGGCCGTTTCCTCGTTGAGCGCCTTGCCAGGACGGCGGGGCGTGGAGAGCGGGGTCGGGATCGGCGTACCGATATTGCCTTTCAGGAAACGCTGTCCCGAGCGGATGCCTTCGGCGAGCTGGGTCTCGAACCGGGCCGTGTCGCGGCGCCTGACGTCCTCGATCGTTTCGGCGACGTCCTCGGGATCGACGCCCAGCGCCTCCAGGGTCGAGCCACCGAAGACGAGCGCCGATTCGAAGGTTTCGCGCAGCTGATAATCGACGCCGGTGCGGATGAGCTGCAGCGCCGTGCCGCGGTCGAACGCACGGGCCAGCACCGTAAGCAAGGGGAACTCAGCCTTGACGAGTTCTGCGATGCGGATGGCGGCGTCGGGCTTGTCGACACAAATGAGCACGGCCCGCGCCCGGCCGGCCCCGGCCGCGTGCAGGATGTCCAGCCGCGTGCCGTCGCCATAATAGACCTTGAAGCCGAAATCGGCGGCCGCCTGGATCATCTCGACATCGTTGTCGATGATCGAGACGTCGATGCCGCGCAAGAGCAGGGGTTGGCTAGCGATCTGGCCAAAGCGGCCAAAGCCGATGACCAGCACGCTGCCGGTCAGGCCGTCGGCGACTTCGACGCCGTCCAGCGACTGCTCGTCCCGCGGCGTAAAATAGCGCAGGGCGATGATCGCCAGCGGCGTCAGCACCATGGAGATGATGACTATCGCGGTCAACGTTGCGTTTGCCTGGCCGTCGATGATGCCGACGGCGGCGGCCGCGGAATAGAGCACGAAAGCGAATTCACCGCCTTGCGCCATGAAGACCGCGCGCTCCAGTGCCTCGCGGTGGCCTGATTTCAGGATGCGGGCGACGATGTAGATGCCGAAAGCCTTCATCACCATGTAAGCCACGACGTAGACGGCGATCAGCTTCCAGTTCGCGGCCACCACGTGCAGATCGAGCGACATGCCGACCGCAAGGAAGAACAGGCCGAGCAGGATGCCGCGGAACGGCTCGATGTCGGCTTCGAGCTGATGGCGGAACGTCGATTCCGAGAGCAGCACGCCGGCCAGGAACGCGCCCATCGCCATCGACAGGCCGCTGAGCTGCATGGCAAGCGCCGATCCGAGCACCACCAGCAGAGCCGCGGCCGTCATCACTTCGCGCGCACGGGCATCCGCCAGGATGCGGAAGAAGGGGTTGAGCAGATAGCGTCCCGCCACCACCAGGCCGATGATCGCGGCGATGCCGATGCCGACCTCGGTCAGCCGCTCCGACAGGCTGGTGCCGGCACCGCCCGGCGCCAGGAAAGCAATCAAGGCGAGCAGCGGCACGATGGCTAGGTCCTCCAGCAGCAGGATGGAGACGATGCGCTGGCCCTTGGGCGCGGAGATTTCGCCGCGTTCTTCCAGAAGTTGCATGACGATGGCCGTCGAGGTCAGCACGAAGCCGGCGCCGGCGACGAAGGATTGCGCGATCGGAAATCCTCCGGCCATGCCGACACCAGTCAAGAGCACCGCGCAGACGCCGACTTGAAGCGCGCCAAGCCCAAAGATCTCGCGGCGCAGGCCCCAGAGCCGCGACGGCTGCATTTCCAGGCCGATGATGAACAGGAACATGACCACGCCGAGTTCGGCGACATGGAGGATGGCTCCGGATTCGGAAAAGACGCCGAGGCCGAACGGACCGATCACCACGCCGGCGGCCAGGTAACCGAGAATCGAACCCAGACCCATGCGCTTGAAGATCGGGACGGCCACCACGCCCGCCGCCAGCAATGCCACCACCTGAATGAGATCGCTGCCCGCTGCCTCTGCCGCCATGCTCTGTCCCTTTTTCGTATAGCACTCCTTGCATGCAGTGGGAGCGGGAGGCAAGGGCGGGTAGCCTGCCAAGAAAGGTAGGGTGCTGTCGGTGCGACTGCCCCCGGTGGAACAATGGTCTCCGCTTGTCTGCGGGACGTTCGGCATCTATATCAGCTGCATGCTTGACCGTTCGTCCCAGCCGGCTTCGCCGCCCCATATCCCGATGGACGCGCTCAGCGAAGTCCTGCAAGACTTTCGCCTGAGTGGCGTCAATTATGGTCGCTGCGAGCTCCGACATCCATGGAGCATAGAATTTCCGCGACAATCGCTGCTACGTTTTCACTTTGTCGGCCAGGGTCCGTGCTGGATTCATACCGAAGCGCAAGGCTGGCAAGAGTTGCGCGATGGCGATCTGGTGCTTCTGCCGCAGGGCATCGCCCATCGGCTGGCGAGTGCGCCGGACGTGGTGGGCGACTCGCTTGAGGGCTGCCAGGTGATCAAGTTAGGGGGTAATGTCTGCGAAGTGGTGCGGGAAGGGACAGGCGCGACAAGCACCCTTTTCTGCGGATCCATGGCCTTGGACTCCTGTGCGCTCAATCCATTGATCACGCTGATGCCGCCTGTCATCAAGGGGTGCGACGTGGCCGGCAACGACCCGGTCGTTGGTCCTTTGCTGGCGGCTATGACGATGGAGGCCGCACAACCGCAGATGGGCAGCGCCACCATCTTGTCGCGTATGGCGGATTTGCTGACAGCCCGGCTCATCCGCTGTTGGGTCAATTGCAACGGAGCCTCGACCACAGGTTGGCTCACAGCCATCCGCGATCCACATATCGGCCGCGCTCTTGCAGCCATGCATCGAGACCCCGGCCACAACTGGACGCTGGGAAGCCTTGCAAGCGTGGCAGGCCAATCGCGATCGATTTTCGCCGCGCGTTTCAGCGCGGTGTTAGGCGAGGGTGCCGCACGCTATCTCGCCCGTCTGCGCATGCAGCTTGCCCGCGAGTTGTTGGGGCAAGGCGGCTTGTCGGTTGCCGAGGTCGCTACCCGTTTGGGCTATGATTCCGAGGCATCCTTCGCTCGCGCGTTCAAGCGCATCACCAATGTCTCGCCGGGAATTGTGCGTCGCACAAATCCCGGACGAATAGACATGAATTTCGGATTTTAAGATACATATCATCCGACATAACTCGTCTATGAAGATCTCCAAACTTTGGAGATCTTTCCGTGACAGACACAACATTACAGCTTGAAGACGCCGCCATTGGCCCTGACGCCAACACGCCAGCCGCGTGGAGCGCAGCCACCTGGTTCGCGGTCATCTCACTGGCGGCCACCAGCTTTGCCCTGGTGTCAGCCGAATTCCTGCCGGCAGGCCTGCTGACGCCAATGGCGCGCGATCTCGGTATCAGTGAGGGAACGGCCGGACAGGTGGTCACCGCCACCGCTTCCGTCGGCGCCGTGACGGCCATGTTGAGCAATGTTCTCATCGGCCGACTGAACCGCAAGACGGTGCTGGTCGGTCTCATGGCCTTGGCGGTCGCTTCCAATATTCTTGCGGCGCTGGCACCCAATTTCTGGCTGTTGTTGTTAGGCCGGGCCGGGCTGGGGATCGCTCTCAGCGCCTTCTGGGCACTTTCGGTCGCCGTCGTGGCGAGGCTGGTTGGCGCCAATGCGACAGGCCGGGGCATGGCTATCGTCACCCTCGGCGTCTCGCTCGCCACCATTGCCGCGCCGTCGATGGGGGCGTTGATCAGCGACTGGCTGGGATGGCGCAGCGCCATGGCCATGACAGCGGGGCTGGCCGTATTGGCCATGTTGGCGCAGTTGCTCAGCCTGCCGACCTTGCCGGCGACAGCGAGCAACAGTCTTGCGGACGTGTTTCGGCTTACACGGCGGCGCGGCATTCAAATCGGCATGTTGGCTATTGTCTTGCTGATGACGGGGCATTTTGCTGGTTCTGTCTATGTGCGGCCCTTCCTCGAACACGTCACGCTGCTTGCAACCGGTCCAATTGCCCTGGCTCTGCTTGGATTTGGCATCGCCGCCGTGATCGGCAACATTGCCGGCGGTCGCATGGCCGATGCCAATATTCACATGGCTCTCGTGGTCACCGCCGCGTTAATGGCGGTCGCGGCGCTGGCCTTGGTGCTTTGGGGCGTGCACATTGGCGTTGCCTTCGGGTTTGTCACGCTTTGGGGCTTCGCCTTCGGCATGGGGCCGGTGGTGCTGCCAACCAATCTCTCACGTGCGGCACCTGACGCGCTGGAAGCAGCGGGCAGCCTGATGGTCGTCTCTTTCCAGGTTGCCATCACGATCGGCGCGGTTGTCGGTGGCTATGTCGTGGACACCTATGGTGCCACGGCGCCGTTGACCGTTACGGCCGTCCTTGCTGCATCGACAGCTGTGCTCGCTCTGCTGCAGCCTCGCGGCTGAACTTTGCGCCAGCTGATATGGAAGGGCTGAAATCGAACCGCCGCAATGTTGCAGCAGGCTCTTTACACAAGTTTACGCCATGCGCGCGTTGCTTGTTGCCGCAATCGAAGGCTAAGCACGCTCGGCTTCGGCCATTGGGGGTGAGCGGCGATCAAGTCGCACCCTTTTGAGGAGATGACTGACATGAAGAAGTTTTTGCTCGTTGCCGTCGGGCTGGCGGTGCTTGCCGGCTCGGCCTGTTCGAAGGCGCCGGAATGCACGACCGAGATCGCGACCAAGAAGGCGCAGGAAATGGCCGCCGCGTTGCAGGAGGCGATCACCAAGGATCCGTCCAAGGCGGCTGACCTGACCGCCAAGGTCCAGGCAGTGACGACCAAGTATCAGGGTTCCACGACCCTGGCCGATGCCTGCAAGGCGTATGACGAGCTGACCAAGGCGATCAAGGGCTGACGCCTGGTTCGTCCGTTTCCAAGGAGGCGGTGGCGATGGGCTGCCGCCTCTATGTCTTGTGGGATGTATTCGAACAATCCTAGGAAAAGTGTTTTTCCGACCGGAATTGCGCAAAGAAACAGAGGCGAGGGTGCGCTCAGTTCGGCGCGATGGAGCCGACTTCGACGGCATCGACGCGCTTCAGGCTCATGCCGATGACGGGCACCAACTGGTCCTGAACGCGCACGGCAACCGTTACCGTCATGGAATTGTCGTCGGGAATGCGGGCCTGCATGACACCGCGCAATTGGTTGCGGTTGATGGTGAAGACCACCTTGTGGGCGTCGACGACGTTGCCGCCGATAATATCGAGGCCGGCGCCGGCAGCGCCGCCCATGAAGGAACCCTTGTAGTCGCGGCCCTTGCGCTCGATCTTGGCCGACATGGGCTGGGTGAACATGCCGACCCGGCAGCCGCCGTCCAGTGTCATGCCCATCTTGCCGTCCGGCGTGGAACCGGTGAAGCTGCAGTTGAATTTCGTGCCCTTGTACTTGCCGGCGACGATCTCGCCCGGGCCAACCCATTTGCCTTCGGCCGACTGGAAAAACTGCTTGTCCGGTTCCGTGGCAGAGGCCGCCGAGGCGATGCCGACGACAGCTGTGATCACCGCCGCCAGGGGCAGGACGCTGGACAGTATTACGCTTTTCATCGACGACACCCGGCAACAACGAGGCTGTTTGAAACCGGTTCGACCATGAAGAAGATTGGTTAATGCTTCGTCACCGCGGGCCCTCGAAACAGCAATCCGAGCATCGTTCCGAAGAGCTGGACGCTATTTGCCAGAGCCGGCTGTCTCGGCGTCTTTCTTGGTTGCGAACGAAGTCAACGCGGCGAGGAAATCGCCCAGTCCCGGGCGCCTGGCTGCGCTGAAGGGCAGGGGGCGCACCGTCTCCATCGCGGCGAGACCGATGCGCGCCGTCATCATGCCGTTCACGACGCCTTCGCCCAGCTTTGCCGAGAGGCGGGCCGCCAGGCCGTGGCCGACGATCTGCTGGACGAAACTGTCGCCGATGGCGATCGAACCGGTGACCGCCAGATGCGCCAGTACGCTGCGCGCCAGGCGGAAAAAACCCAGCGTTCCGGGCCGTCCGCCATAGAGTTCCGACAACCGGCGGATGAGGCGCCCGGCCTCGAACACGACATAGGCGACATCGACCAGCGCGCGCGGGCTCACCGCCGTCACCAGCGAAACCCGCTTGGCGGCCTCGAGAATCATCACCTTAGCCCTGACATCGAGGCGGCCGAGGATTTCAGCCTCCGCCAGGCGCACCAGATTGGCGCCGTCGATGATCTCGCCGCGCAATTCGGCCAGCGCGCGCCGGCCGGCAGCGGTCTCGGGTTTGGCCGCGACAAAGGCCGACAGCTCGTCGACCACCGCGCGTGCCGCCTTAGGATCGTCGCGCGCGATGGCATCGAGTGCGCGCTTCTGCAGCTTTTCGACCTCGGCGAGGCGGGCGATGGCCAGGAACTCGCGAATCAGGATTACCAGAAGCGCCAGCAACGCAATCGCCCCCATCCCGGCGGCCAGCCAGCCCAGCCATTCGGCGCGGGCAAAGAGATCGCGTATCAACTGGTCGGTCCACAGGCCGACAGCCAGCGAAACCAGCACGCCGAATGCGCCGAAGAAGATGCTGCCGAGAACCGAGCGCCTTCTGGGGGCGACCGATGGCGGCGGCTCGGCGGCAATAACGTCCGGTTCGTCAAAGACGTCGACCTCCGCCGGGATGACCAGCGCCACATCGGCCTTCATGGAGCGCGGTCTGCGCGACGGTTCGGTGTGGCGTGCTTGTGGCGCGTCTTGTCTCGGCGTGGCTTCCGGCTCGATGCGGAATGCCGCCGGTTTGCGGGGCGCGGTCATGCCAGGTGGTCTCCGATCAGGAACTGCAAGGCGCGGTCGAGCCTGATATGCGGCAGCGACAGCGTGACACCTTCGGCCGTGCGTTCGAGTTTCGGCGGACGGAACCGGACGAAGCGGATTGCCGGGTCCGTGGAGTCCTGCCTGTGATCCGGCCCCGAAAGGTCGAAAACAGCATCAATGTTCTCTGGCAAATCACCAGGAAATATAGCTGTTTCCGTCTTTCCGTCGAATGTTTCACCATCGATTTTCTCGCCGGCGATCGGCGTGCCGATGATAACAGGCAATGTCTCTCGGCCCTGTTTGACGGTGCCTTCGCGGGTGGCGCGCACCGCCGCCATGGCGACGACGTCGACGTCGGCGCCGGTGAAATTCGCCCGCGCCACGGCGCGGTCGGCAAGGCGCCGTACGATCGCCTGCAGCCGGTCATGGCTTTCGTGGTGCAGATGATCTGCCTTGGTCGCTGCGACCAGGATGCGGTCGATACGCCGGGAGAACAGGTCGGTTATGAAGCTGCCCCGGCCGGGGCGAAAACAGCCGAGGATCTCGGTGACGGCGCGCTCCAGGTCGGCCATGGCACCAGGCCCGGCGTTCAGCGCCTGCATGGCGTCGATGAGCACGATCTGGCGGTCGAGGCGCGTGATGTGCTCGCGGAAGAACGGTTTGACGACATGCGTCTTGTAGGCCTCGTAGCGCCGTTCCATCATGGCGTGCAACGAGCCGTTGCGCGCACGCCTGTCGCCCAGGCCGGCCAGCGGCGCGAAAGTCAGCGCGGGCGAGCCTTCGAGATCGCCGGGCATCAGGAAACGACCGGGCGGCAAGGTCGAAAGCGCCCGTTCGTCGAGCTTGCATGCCTTGAGATAGGCGGCGAAGCTTTCAGCCAGCCGGCGTGCCGTCATTTCGTCGGCGTCGGCATTCGGGTCGATTTCCGCCGAGATCGCTCGCCAGGCCCGCGAAAGGTCCTCGCGGACCGGCAGCGTGGCCATTTCGAGGGCTTCGCGCGAAAAATCGGCGAAGGATTTGCCGAGCAGCGGCAGGTCAAGCAGCCATTCGCCGGGGTAATCGACGATGTCGACCGACAGCTTGCCCGACGAGAACATGCGGTTCCAGCCGGAGGCCGATTCATATTCGATCGTCAGCCGCAGTTCCGAAATGGCGCGGGTCGAGTCCGGCCAGACGCGATCGTTGACCAAAGCGGCGATGTGATCCTCGTATTGAAAACGCGGCACGGCGTCGTCGGGCTGCTGTTCGAGGAAGGCGCGCGCGATACGCCCCGATTTCTGCGCCTCGAACAGCGGCAGACGTCCGCCGTGGATCAGATTGTGGACGAAGGCCGAGATGAAGACGGTCTTGCCGGCGCGGGAGAGACCCGTGACACCCAGACGCAGCGATGGAGAAAAAAGTCCGGTGGCACGTCCCGACAATGTGTCGAGGGCAATTCTTGCCTCGTCGGTGAAGGTGGTCAGCGATGATGCCAAAACATGATCTCTCGGGCTTGCGTCCGCCCGATATAGGCGCTGGAACCCGGCTTTGAAATGGCGCTGGGAATCGGCATCAGGGATCGGCCGGTGTCAGGAACGCTTCGAGATAGCCCGCTCCCTGGGTCGCTTTCGCCAGATCGCCGGGGAAACGGACGACCGCAAGACCCGAAGTTGGAAAGCCATGATTGAGCATTGCCCGCTCCGCCTCGCCGCCATCGCCCGAAATCGCCATGGCGAGATCCTCCGTCATCGGGTTGTGGCCTATGACCAGCAATGAACCGGGGCCGCCATGATCCCGGACGAGGCGGAGATAGCAGGCCGCGTCCTCGCTGTAGAGCGCGTCGAAAAACAGCACCTTGCCTGTGTCGGTCTGGCCGGCCAGACCCTCGAGGGTTTCCCTGGCGCGTTTGGCGTTGGAGCACAGCGTCAGGTCCGGCACATAGGAGCGGGAACGCATCGCGGTCCCCATTTTTTCGGCATCGGCGTGGCCGGATGCGTCCAATGGACGATCGAAATCACGCATGCCCGGCAAGGCCCAACCGGCCTTGGCGTGTCGCAACAGATAAAGCCTGCTCACCCAACCTCCAACGTGCCCGAAAGCTGAAGTCCTGCCGCGATTAGCCACGAGAAAAGCCGCACGCACAATGGTGTGCGTGCTTCGGCGCGGCGAATCACTTGCAGGGAGATAGGCGAGGATCGTCGTACTTTCGCCATCAAAACAGATTTATGCCGCTCCGGAGAAGCTTGGAGACGCACTTTAACAATTGCGTGAGTCGGTGGCTGATTGCGCTTGTGCAGGCGTCTGGTGGCGAATATATAGGCGCCAAATTTGGGGCTGTTGGGTGAGTTGAATGAACGACATCGTTACCGCCGATTACGTACCCTCCGAAGACGAGCCGTTCATGAACGAACGGCAGAAATCCTACTTCCGGCAGAAGCTCGTCACCTGGAAAAATGACATCTTGCGCGAGGCGCGCGAAACCCTCGAAATCCTGCAGCAGGAAAACGCCAACCATCCCGACCTCGCCGACCGCGCCTCTTCGGAAACCGACCGCGCCATCGAGCTCAGGGCCCGCGACCGTCAGCGGAAACTCATCTCGAAGATCGATTCGGCGCTCCAGCGCATCGATGAAGGCACCTACGGCTATTGCGAAGAAACCGGTGAGCCGATCGCCTTGAAGCGGCTCGACGCGCGCCCGATCGCCACCTTGTCGATCGAAGCGCAAGAACGGCACGAGCGCCGTGAAAAGGTCTATCGCGACGATTGATAGACCGCCTTTGCATTGATTTCCAGATGGCCGGCTGTCCGGCCATTTTTCTTCGATGCGTGCCATCGTCAATAGTTTCGAACACGCTTGAATGCCGGCCAGCCACGTCACTGGCAGGCGACTCAGGCGCAGTTCATTTCTTTTGGCTTGAAAGTTCGCCCAACAGCCTGGTCATTTCATCGTCGAGCGAGGGCGGCGCCTTGGCTGCCGGTTTGCCTACCGGGCCGCCGGAGCGGGGCTGGTCGAGCGAAACCTCGAGTTCCTTCATCAGCGTGTCATCGATGCTGTCCCGCGTCGGCGCTGGTGGCGTGTGCCTGGCGGCATTGGCGTTGGCGGAGCCATAGGCAGGCAGCGGCGTGACATTGGTCGATGGATAGGCTTGCGCCGCTGGTTTCGGTGCGGGCGCCGGAGCCGGTGGTGGCGCCGCCGGACGCTGGCGGGCTGGCTGTGCCATGGCCACCGGCTGCGGAGCGGGTGCTTGTCTCGGAGGCACGGGAGGGGGCTGCGGCGACCGCGGCTTCGCAGCCGGGGCCGCGGCCGCCGGGACAGGCTGCAGGCCGCCGTCTCCGGTCAACGCCGGACGGCGCGGCGCGGCGAGGCGGATGTCGCGTTCGACAACGACGTCGGTCGGGCCGCCGATCAGAAGCAGATGTTCGATGTCGTCGCGTCGCACCAGCACCAGTCGGCGATGGCTGTCGACGGCGGTTGCGTCCATGACGGCGAGCCGTGTCTTGCGGTTGCGACCACCGGCGACAAACGTGCCGAAGGTCAGGTTGCGCACCAGCCTGACGATGATGAGAACGATGACCAGCAGGATCAGCGCCGCGAAGGTCCACAGGAGTGCCGCCGCATAACCGGGACCCGCCACGCTATCCAGCCACTGCATTGGTTTCCCCCGATCGGTTTGGAAGTGACGCGACACTAGACCGTTGCGACTGGCTACCGCAAGTTGCCTTCACGCATCGTGAACAGCTTGAAACACAGGGAAGGCCAGCCGACAGCATTTTTATCCGACATTTGCCGCCCGGGCCTTTTCCAGACCAGGAGAATGTGATTCAACCGGCTAAAGCGCGTCGCGCTGAAACGGATTCATGCGACGCGTTTCAGGTCCGTGTTTTTCATGCATGTCGCTTTCCCAAAACCGAAGTCATTTTGGGCGACATGCATTGGGGGCGGGTGTCGGAACATCGGATTTCATGAGCAGGGGGCATATGGCCAAGGAAGCGCGCGGCGATTTCTATCCGGCACCGATCGTCGACCAGAATACGCGACCGGGCGCGGTCACCCGGCTTATCATCTTCATCGTCGTCCTGACGGGCGCCGCAATCGTCTTCGGCTTTTTCCGCGAGCGCCTCGGCGATCCGTTCTTGCTCGGCATGCTCGGCGTACTGGCGATGATCGGTGTCGGCTTCCTGTTCGCGACCGCGATCGGCTTCGTGCAGATCACACCGCGCTCGACGGGCGACGAACTGTCCAAGGCCTTCGTCGATTCGATGTCGCAGGGCCTGCTGGTCACGGACACCAAGGGTCGTGTCGTCTACGCCAACCGCGCCTATGCCGATATGACCGGCGCCTCGTCGGCCGCTGACCTGAAGACGGTCGAAGGATTGCTCTCCGATGTCCCCGAAGCCTCGGTGACCATTTACCGGCTGGCGTCCGGCTTGCGTGACGGGCAGCCGGGCGACGGCGAGTTCCGGCTCGCGCAATCGATCCGGCCCGGGGCCGAACCGGGCGCGCGCTGGTACCGGGCACGCGCCCGCGCGTTCAGCGTTCCGGGCCAGCGGCTGCCGATGCTGGCCTGGCAGCTCGCCGACATTTCGCAAGAGCGGGCCGAGCAGGAGCGTTTCTTCCTCGATCTGCAGAAGGCAATCGACCACCTCGACCACGCGCCGGCCGGTTTCTTTTCGGCCGACCAGGACGGCCGCGTCACCTACATCAACGCCACGCTCGCCGGATGGCTGGGCATCGATCTCGCCAGCTTCACCCCCGGTGCCGTCGCCTTGCCGGATATTGTTGCCGGTGACGGCATGGCGCTGGTGCGCTCCGTCAAGGCGGACCCCGGCACGACGCGCAATGCGGTCATCGATCTCGATTTGACGACGATGACCGGCGAGGCGCTGCCGGTGCGCTTCATGCATCGCGTTTCGGCCAGCCGTGAGGGCGTCGGCGGGCCAACCCGCACCATCGTGCTCAACCGCACACAGGGCGAGGATGCCTCGGCCGACTTGCGCGCCTCGGAAGTGCGCTTCACCCGCTTTTTCAACTCGACACCGATGGCGATTGCCGGTGTCGATGCCAGCGGACGCATCCTGCGCACCAACGCGCCGTTCCTGTCGCTGTTTTCCTCGGTGGTCGATCGCGATGCCGTGGATCGCCGCGTGCGGCTCGACACGGTGATCCATGAGCGCGACCGGCCGGCCTTTGCGGCGGCGTTCGAGAAAGCCCGGCAGCGGCAGGCCGACATCGATCCAATCGAGACCGTGCTGCCCGGCAATGATGAGCGGCATATCCGTTTCTACGTCAACGCCGTGGCCGATGGCACCGGCGGCGAAGGGGCCGAGGAAGCGGCCATCGTCTACGCCGTCGAGACAACCGAGCAGAAGGCGCTCGAAGGGCAGATGGCGCAAAGCCAGAAGATGCAGGCCGTCGGCCAGCTCGCCGGTGGCATCGCGCACGACTTCAACAATGTGCTGACCGCCATCATCATGGCGTCCGACCTGCTTTTGACCAATCACCGGCCGTCGGATCCGTCCTTCCCCGACATCATGAACATCAAGCAGAACGCCAATCGCGCCGCCTCCCTGGTCAGGCAGTTGCTGGCCTTCTCGCGCAAGCAGACGCTGCGGCCGGAAGTGCTGAACCTCACCGACGTGCTCGCCGATCTCAGGATGCTGCTTGCCCGACTGGTCGGCAACGACATCAAGCTCAAGGTCGACCATGGCCGCGACTTGTGGCCGGTCAAGGTCGATATCGGGCAGTTCGAGCAAGTGGTGGTCAACCTGGCGGTCAACGCGCGCGACGCGATGCCGGCCGGCGGCGATCTCACCGTGCGCACCCGCAACGTGACCGCCGAGGAATGCAAGACCTTTCCCTATCGCGAACTCGCGGCCGCCGACTATGTGGTGGTCGAAGTCGAGGATACCGGTTCAGGCATCGCGCCCGACGTGCTGAAGAAGATCTTCGAGCCGTTCTTCACCACAAAGGAGGTCGGCAAGGGCACGGGCCTTGGTCTGTCCATGGTCTACGGTATCATCAAGCAGACCGGCGGCTTCATTTTCTGCGATTCCGAAGTCGGCAAGGGGTCGACCTTCCGCATCTTCCTGCCGCGTCACATCATGGAAGCGAAAACCGCAGCCGAAGCCGGTGAAGCGCCGGCGGCAGCGGCAGTCAAACTGGCCGATAGCACCAAGGATCTGTCCGGGTCGGCGACGGTCCTGCTGGTCGAGGATGAGGACGCCGTGCGCATGGGCGGCATGCGGGCACTGACCTCGCGCGGCTATACCGTTCACGAGGCATCCTCGGGCGTCGAGGCGCTGGAAGTGTTCGAAGCGCTGGGCGGCAAGGTCGACATCGTCGTTTCCGACGTGGTGATGCCGGAAATGGACGGACCGACCCTGCTCGGTGAGTTGCGCAAACGCCAGCCGGACATCAAGTTCGTCTTCGTCTCCGGCTACGCCGAGGACGCTTTTGCCAGGAACCTGCCGGCGGAGGCGCAGTTCGGCTTCCTGCCAAAGCCGTTTTCGCTGAAGCAACTGGCCACGATCGTCAAGGATGTCCTTGAATCCTAGGTGCTTCCAATGCGGCGCCCTTGCACGACGCCGTAACAACGCCATGATTCTTGAAAATACAGCAGGCGGGCTTGGGGAGCGGCTGTTGACGCCACACATCGAGGCAGGCAAAGGCGATTACGCCGACACAGTTTTGTTGCCGGGCGACCCGGAGCGCGCGGCGTGGATGGCGCGGACATTCTTGGACGCGCCGGCCTGCGTCAATCGCCGACGCGGCGCTCTCGGCTTTACCGGCTTGTTTCGCGGCAAGCCTGTCAGCATTCAGGCGACGGGCATCGGTGTTTCATCGTTCCTGATCTACGCCCATGAACTGCTTGACTTTTATGGCGTCCGAACACTGATCCGCACCGGTACCTGCGGCAGCCTGAGGGCCGAGGCAAAGCTGCGCAGCCTTGTGATCTCGCAATCGGCACGGCCTGAAAATACCGAGAGCGGTCAGGTCTTTGGCCTTTACGAAGCCGATGCTGGCCCGGATCCGGCGCTGCTGGCTTGCGCATTGACCAAGGCAGCCGCACTTGGCATCGACCACCACGCCGGCCTGACAGCCTGCACCGACATATTCTACCATCCTGAAGCGCGTGCCCGCTATGCCGACGCAAGGGCGCTCGGGGCGCTGGCAGTAGATATGGAAACCAGCGCTCTCTATCGCATATCGGCCCATTTCGGCGCGAGGGCATTGTCGCTGCTGACCGTCGTCGACAATCTGCTTACCGGCGAACAGACCGACTATTCCGAACGCCAGGCGCTTTTCACCGACATGAGCCGGCTCGCGCTCGAAGTCGCCACGGAAGGGCGCTAGGCGGCCTCTCGCTTCAACACCTCCTCCATGGCGGCTGGGGGCGTTCCTTCACCACCGCGCTCGACCACTAGACCACATGGCCGGCCTGTGGATCGTCGGTGAGGACATGCCCCGCGAGGAGAACCGCATCACGCTGCATGGCGACGAGAAGGACGAGCACGGCATGCCGATCGCCGATGTGCATTTCGACGACCATGCCAACGACACGGCAATGCGCAATCATGCCTACAAGCAGGCCACGGCGCTTTACGATGCGGTCGGCGCCACACGCACCTTCCCGACGCCACCCTATCCCTCGACGCACAATCTCGGCACCAACCGGATGAGCGAGAAGGCCGCCGACGGCGTCTCGCTGGCGATCCGCCAGGCCGACTATATCGCGCCGACCGGCTGGCCGTCCTTGGTAACATCCAGATGACATGAGAAGGCGGGCAGGATTGCGGACCGAGGTGGTGTCGTTGCCAGGAAGATCTACTGATTGCTTCCCCTGGTGCAAGTCGTGGCGGTGAAGGCGCCGTCGGGCTGTTTCATGATGATGTCGAAGGAGGGCGGACTCTGGCCGTCCAGCGTTGCCTGGGTGAGCGAGAGCGAGTTGCCGCCGGTGGTGTAACCGCCAACCGGTCCCAACCAGGAGATCACGCCGTTTGCATCCATCTGGTAGTTGTAGCCCTGCTGCGCGGTCCCGAACGTGACCGGGCCGCTGTAGACATTTCCCTTTATGGTGATGTCGCCGAGGTTGAGGAACATGCCGAGCAGGTAGGCCTCGCAGTGGTAGATGCCGTCGGGCATCCTGCCCTCGCTGAAGTCGGCTCGGGCGGCTCCGGTTGCCGCCGCCAGAGTCACTATGCCGATGAATATGCGTGAAATGGTTGATGTCATGATGCCGTCCGCTTGAACGACCAAGCTTGCCCTATTTTTGCGTCGCGCCGCAACATTTGCCGTCGGCGATCTGCCTCTAAGGTCAAAATATAGGCATGTGGGGAAAATGGGCAAAACTTAGGCATATGCTTTATGCGTTGCGTAAATTTCCCTCAATCAATTTTTAACCGGCTCTCTTTGTTTGATTCAATCCAATATAGCAACGCGCTGATAACGTTGGGCTATTCTGTGTGTTTCGGCATGCCTAAAGCGGTTGGCACGGGGGTTGCATTGCATAGTCGCGGTGCAATCAACCAGCTTGGGAGTCTTCCGTATGAGGGGTAATTTCTCGACAATAGCAAAAATGTTCTCGGCGAGCGTAGTTGCCGCCGGCCTGATGATGTCTGCTCCGGCCAGGGCCGCCGATGATACGATCAATGTCGGCATTCTTCATTCGCTGTCGGGCACGATGGCGATTTCGGAGACGACGCTGAAGGACGCCATGCTGATGCTCATCGACGAGCAGAACGCAAAGGGTGGCCTGCTCGGCAAGAAGCTTGAAGCCGTCGTCGTCGATCCGGCTTCCAACTGGCCGCTGTTCGCCGAAAAGGCGCGTGAGCTGATCTCGAAGGACAAGGTCGCCGCGGTGTTCGGCTGCTGGACCTCGGTGTCGCGCAAGTCGGTGCTGCCGGTGTTCTCCGAACTCAACAATATCCTGTTCTATCCGGTCCAGTATGAGGGCGAGGAAAGCGAGCGCAACGTCTTCTACACGGGTGCCGCGCCGAACCAGCAGGCCATTCCCGCCGTCGATTACCTGATGAGCGAGGATGGCGGTTCGGTGAAGCGCTGGGTGCTCGAAGGCACCGACTACGTCTATCCACGAACCACCAACAAGATCCTCGAAGCCTATCTGAAGGCCAAGGGCGTCGCGGCCGAAGACATCATGGTCAACTATACGCCGTTCGGCTTCTCCGACTGGCAGACCGAAGTCTCGGCGATCAAGAAATTCGGCTCGGCCGGCAAGAAGACCGCCGTCGTATCGACCGTCAATGGCGATGCCAACGTGCCGTTCTACAAGGAACTCGGCAACCAGGGCATCAAGGCCGAGGATATCCCGGTCATGGCCTTCTCGGTTGGCGAGGAAGAGCTTGCCGGTCTCGACACCAAGCCTCTGGTCGGCCATCTCGCCGCCTGGAACTATTTCGAGAGCGTCAACACGCCTGAGAACAAAAAGTTCATCGCCAACTGGCACAAGTTCATCAAAAATAACAAGCGCACCACCAACGACCCGATGGAAGCCCATTACATCGGCTTCAACATGTGGGTCAAGGCGGTCGAGAAGGCCGGCACCACCGATCCAGACAAGGTCATCGATGCCATGATCGGCGTTTCCGTGCCGAACCTGACCGGCGGCTACTCGACGATGATGCCGAACCATCACATCACCAAGCCGGTGCTGATCGGCGAAATCCAGGCTGACGGCCAGTTCGAAACGGTTTCGCGCACGCCGGGCCTTGTGATGGGCGACGAATGGTCCGACTACCTGCCGGACTCCAAGGATTTGATCTCCGATTGGCGCAAGCCGCTGTCGTGCGGCAACTTCAACGTTGCCACCGGCAAGTGCGGCGGCAAGGGCACAAACTGATCCTCCCGGGCTGGGCCTTCACGCCCAAGACCGCACGCGTCCGGACGGTTTCCTCCACTGTCCGGACGCGCCATTTCAAACCTTCAGGGATTAACACAAGCCGATGACCTTGATCCGCACGATTGGCCTGACGCTGTTGTTCCTGCTGGCGACACTGTCGTCGTCGGACGCAGGCGAAGCCGATCTGCGCGCCATCATCGCCAAGTTCGCTACCGCCAAGGGCTTTTCCGAGATCGGAGCCGTCGTGCATGACCTCGCCGCCACCGGCGATTCCTTGGTCGAACACCCGCTTTCGGCACTCGCCGACGGCAATCTCTATATCCGCGAAGCCGATTCCCTGGTCTTTGTTGGCAAGGAAGCCGGCGAAAGCGTCCAGCTTTTCGATCCGCTCAGCAGCGAAGCATCGGGCGAGGCTGCCAAGGACGACGTCGCCAAGATCAAGGTCAACAACACGCTGCGCCGCGTTATCCGCGATGCGCTCGGCACGTTGACGCTTGGCGCCAAGGATCCGGCCGTGCGGCTGGCCGCCGCCGGCACCATGTTCAAGACGCCCGATGCAGCCAACATCGAGCCACTCGACACGGCAATCGCCAGCGAGACCGTGGCCAGCGTCAAGGCTCTGCTCGAACAGGCCCGCGCGGCCTCGGTGCTTGTTTCCGACAGGCCCGAGACCGACAAACTCGCCGCGGTCGCCCTGATCGGCGCGCGTGGCGACCGCGACGCGGTTTCGCTACTCACTTCGGTCGAGGCCAGTGCCTCCGGCGCGGTCAAGGACGCGGCGACGGCAACGATCGCCAACATCAATTCGACGCTGGCCTTGTGGGATGCCGGACAGAACATCTGGTACGGGATTTCGCTGGGTTCGGTGCTGCTGCTGGCCGCGATCGGGCTTGCCATCACATTCGGCGTCATGGGCGTCATCAACATGGCGCATGGCGAGATGGTGATGCTTGGCGCCTATACGACCTTTGTCGTCCAGCAGGTGATCCGGACGTCCTTTCCCGGCCTGTTCGACTGGTCGCTGGTGATCGCGCTGCCGCTCGCCTTCCTGGTCGCGGCATTCGTCGGTCTCATCATCGAGCGCGGCGTGATCCGGTTCCTGTACGGCCGGCCGCTGGAGACGCTGCTGGCGACCTGGGGCGTCTCGCTCATCCTGCAGCAGGCGGTGCGCTCGATCTTCGGACCGACCAACCAGGAGGTCGGCAATCCGTCCTGGATGTCCGGCTCCTTCGACGTCGGACAACTGGCCATCACCTGGAACCGTCTGTGGATTCTGGTGTTCGCGCTCACGGTGTTCGGCATGTTGCTCTATGTGATGAAGCGCACGCCCTGGGGGCTGCAGATGCGCGCCGTCACCGCCAACCGCCGCATGGCCGCCTCGATGGGCATCAGGACGCCCTGGGTCGACGCGCTGACCTTCGCGCTGGGATCCGGCATCGCCGGCATCGCCGGCGTCGCGCTCAGCCAGATCGACAACGTCTCGCCCAATCTTGGTCGCGGCTACATCATCGACAGCTTCATGGTGGTCGTCTTCGGCGGTGTCGGCAATCTCTGGGGTACACTGGTCGGCGCCTTTTCGCTCGGCATCGTCAACAAGGTTCTCGAGCCATATGCCGGCGCGGTGCTCGGCAAGATCGTCGTGCTGGTGCTGATCATTCTGTTCATCCAGAAGCGCCCGCGCGGCCTGTTCGCGCTCAAGGGCAGGGCGGTGGAAGCATGATATCGGGACCATTCTTTGCCGCTGGCGCGGACCGCCGCATCGGCATCACCATCTTCATCCTGCTGGCAGTGGCTATAATCGTGCCGGTGCTTAACCTAGCCGTCTCGCCGACAAGCGCCTTCTACATTCCGTCCTATATCGTGGCGCTGACCGGCAAATATCTCTGCTATGCGCTGCTGGCGCTCTCGCTCGATCTGGTCTGGGGCTATTGCGGCATCCTCTCGCTCGGCCACGGCGCCTTCTTCGCGCTCGGCGGCTATGCGATGGGAATGTATCTGATGCGCCAGATCGGCTCGCGCGGCGTCTACGGCAACCCGATCCTGCCCGATTTCATGGTGTTCCTGAACTACAAGGAATTGCCCTGGTTCTGGACCGGTTTCGACCATTTCTGGTTTGCCGCCATCATGGTGCTGGCGGTGCCCGGCCTGCTTGCCTTCATCTTCGGCTGGTTCGCCTTCCGCAGCCGGGTCACAGGTGTCTACCTCTCCATCATCACCCAGGCGATGACCTATGCGCTGCTGCTTGCCTTCTTCCGCAACGACATGGGTTTCGGAGGCAATAACGGCCTGACCGATTTCAAGGATATCCTGGGCTTCAACGTGCAGGCCGATACGACGCGTTCGGCACTGTTCGCGGCCAGCGCGGTGATGCTGGCACTCGCCGTTTTCATCACCTGGGCGATCGTCGGCTCCAAATACGGCAAGCTGCTGATGGCCGTGCGCGACGCCGAGAGCCGCACGCGCTTCCTCGGCTGGCGGGCCGAGAACGTAAAGCTGTTCGCTTTCACCGTTTCGGCCGTCATGGCAGGCATTGCCGGCGCACTCTATGTGCCGCAGGTCGGCATCATCAATCCAGGCGAATTCGAGCCGTCCAATTCGATCGAGGTGGTGATCTGGGCGGCGGTCGGCGGCCGCGGCACTATTGTCGGGCCGATCATCGGCGCGTTGCTGGTCAATGCTGGCAAATCCTGGTTCACCGGGGTGCTGCCGGAATTCTGGCTGTTCGCGCTCGGCGGCCTGTTCGTCGCCGTCACCTTGCTCCTGCCCAAGGGCATCATAGGCATGTGGGACAGCTGGCGTGGCAATGCCAGGGCGCTGCGCGTGGCGTCCCTGGCTGAAGAAGCCGGCACCGAGGTTGGCATCGCGTCCGCGACATCCAAGCCTGTCCGCTCGCCAGCGCGAAATCCAGGCGAATGGTCCTTGTCCGACCCCGAACCGCAGGCGGCGGAGTAAGCGCCCATGAGCAAATCCAACACTATCCTCTATCTTGACGGCGTCTCGGTGTCCTTCGACGGCTTTCGCGCCATCAACAATCTGTCCCTGGTGCTCGACAAGGGCGAGATGCGCGCCATCATCGGCCCCAACGGCGCCGGCAAGACGACGATGATGGACATCGTCACCGGCAAGACGAGGCCGGACGAAGGCGAAGTGTTCTTCGACGGCCAGGTAGATCTCACAAGGCATGATGAAGCCGAGATCGCCATGATGGGCATCGGCCGCAAATTCCAGAAGCCGACCGTTTTCGAAAGCCACACGATCGAAGAAAACCTGATGCTGGCGATGAAGGGTCCGCGTTCGATTTTCCCGGCGCTGTTCCATCGCCAATCGCCCGCCGAGGCGCGGCAGATCGATAATATCCTTGGCATCATCCGGTTGGGCGACAAGCGCCGCGAATTCGCCGCCAATCTAAGCCACGGCCAGAAACAATGGCTCGAAATCGGCATGCTGCTGGCGCAGGACCCGAAGCTGCTTCTGGTCGACGAGCCGGTTGCCGGCATGACCGATGCCGAGACCGAGGAGACCGCGCGGCTGCTCAGGGATATCGCCCGCGACCACTCGGTCATTGTCGTCGAGCACGACATGCATTTCGTCCGCGAACTCGGCGTCAAGGTTACCTGCCTGCATGAGGGCTCGGTGCTCTCGGAAGGGACGCTCGATTTCGTTTCGGCCGACGAGCGCGTCGTCGAAGTCTATCTGGGGAGATGAGCATGCATTGGCGGGTTCAATTCCATCGCTTCGACATGTCGTTTCTTCGGTTCTGGAGAAGGGGCTGACATGCTCGAGGTTTCCAATGCCACGCTCCACTACGGCGCCGCTCAGGCGTTGCGCGGGGTGTCGCTGAAGGCGGGTGCGGGCAAAATCACCTGCGTGCTCGGCCGCAACGGCGTCGGCAAGACCAGTTTGATGAGATCGATCGTCGGCCACCACAGGTTGACGAGCGGAAGCGTTGCCTTCGAGGGGAAGGCGCTCGACCGGAGCGCGGCGTATGACCGCGCCCGGTCGGGCATCGCATTCGTGCCGCAGGGCAGGGAGATCTTTCCGCTGCTCAGCGTGCGGGAAAATCTCGAATCCGGCTTCGCGCCCTTGAAGCGCGCCGACCGTAACGTGCCGGCGCACGTCTTCGAGCTGTTTCCAGTGCTCAAGCAGATGCTTGGCCGCCGTGGCGGCGATCTCTCCGGCGGTCAGCAACAGCAGCTCGCCATCGGCAGGGCACTCGTGATGCGACCGAAGCTGCTGGTGCTCGACGAGCCGACCGAAGGCATCCAGCCCTCCGTCATCAAGGATATCGGCCGCGCCATACGCTACCTGCGCGACCAGGCCGGCATTGCGGTGCTTCTGGTCGAACAGTATCTCGATTTCTGCCGCGAACTCGCCGACGAGGTCAACATCATGGATCGCGGCCTGATCGTCCACACCGGCCCGGCGGAAGATTTAGACCGGGCTGATGTCCGCAAATTCCTCACGGTCTAGAATCGGCACCAGACTTCATTGAAGATTTCAAGTTTATTGGCAAGTCCAATATTTCTTACATCCATCATCTGCGTCTCTGGCACATGCAACATCGCATGCTAGTCTTTCCGTGGCTTTGTGAGTCGGCCGTTTCCGTATCAGTCTGGTTATCACGGATCGCGGCGCGGCAAAGGCCCTGCAAGTTCCACGCAAGCAAGGCTTCCTAGCTTCCCGATCTGATTGTCGTTCAAACGCGTTTGGGCACACAGGCTAAGGGACTGCCATGGAACGTTACGTCGAAGACTACCAGAAGCGGCGGCTTACCGAACGCGTCGACATCATCGCCGCCATCAACATTCTGAGGTCACAGGGCTGTGACTACGACGACCTGATCGAGGAGATCACCAAGGTCTTCTATGTCGACCTCGATACCTTCAATGAAATCGTCATGGCGGCCTAATGCATGTCGCCTGGCTGGCTTGGCATGATACGCGCGTTTAGCTCGCGCGTCGGAATGGAGAGGCGGTGACGCGGTTGCGGCCTCCGCGCTTGGCGTCATAGAGCGCCTTGTCGGCGGCGCTGAGCACCTTGTCCAGGCTGATCCCCTCTTTGCTGCCAAACGCAAATCCGGCGCTGACCGTACAGGTGAGGGAACCGGCTTCGGTTTCTATCAGTCGCGTCGCGAAAGCCGCCCGGATGCGCTCGGCTGCTTGCTCGACGGTCTCCGGCAGCGTGCGCTTCAGCACCAGCGCGAATTCCTCGCCGCCCATGCGCGCTGCGACGTCGGCCGGCCGAAGGTTGGCTGTCAACTCGTTGGCGAACACCCTCAGCACTTCATCGCCCGCCGCATGGCCGAATTCGTCGTTGATGGTTTTGAAGTTGTCGAGGTCGAAGACGACCACCGCTGTAAAGGCGCCGACCGGGACATGGCCATGCATGTCGAACAGCGCTCGCCGGTTGAGCAGGCCAGTCAGGGAATCCGTCTGGGCGTCGCGATGGTGGTGCCTCGCCAGACGCCCCTGATTGAGGGCAAGCGAGAGCGCGCCAATGCCTGTCATGCTGGCGATAACCACGATGAGGCTGAGTTCCTCGGCCCAATTGCTTGGTGCATGTCCGAGCACCAGTTTTCCTTCCCAGGCGAGAACCATGGCGCAGAGCCCGAAGGAGGTGGCCGTGGCCGAATAGAGCGCAGTGATGCCGATCGTCAGGGCGGGTGCTTCATCACGGCCCTTCCAGTATTCGAACGCCGTGACGAACAGGAGCACGGCGGCAAACATGTTCTCCGCCATGAAGCCGAGGCCATCATAACCCAGGGCCATGGGGGGCAATGCTATCGCGAGCGAATAGCACCCCCACACGGCCCGCGGCAGTGGCGAGCCGCCGGTTCGGAACTGATAGGCCGCACCCAGCATGGCCGAAAAGCCGATCAGCAGAAACGCCGAGGTCGCGATGCCGAGCAGGCGTCCCGGCATCTCGATATAGGCGTCATAAATAAAAATATCGCCGACCACGAACACCAGGCTGATCGCCCATGTCAGCAGGAATTTTTCCGAGCGGGCGGTCAGCCACATCCCGAACAATGTCAGGCTGAGGCAAACGGCAGAGAAACCGACGGCCAGCAGAAGCGAAGTGTAGTCGAGCGACATGCCCTCTTTCCCTGCCGGCGGCGGTCCCAGCTCCGCGGCTTGGCGTCGGCGCATTCATGCGGCAAGGAAGTGTCGATAAGGTTACGATCGTGGCGAAGATGCCCAGGAACAGGCGCTTTGCTACGCTCAATACGCACAGGCTATGTGCTTATTGTGTGTAGCTGGAAACCGACCGACGCCCTTTCAGTCGGCTACCCGCTTCATCAATGCCATCGCCCCGAACGGCGCCCGCACCTTGCCCTCGCTGATGAAGTAGACGAACACGTCGCGCGGCTGGACCGGGGCGTCGGTGGCGGGGTCGGCGCGCCGCAGATCGGCGGGCTGCTTGCCTACCGCCCAGACCTTGGCCCGCGCCGCCCATTCGTCGAGGCCCTTTGGCGTATAGCAATCAGGATTGTCGTCGCTGCCGGTCTGCAGCCGCGCATAGATGAAATCGCCAGTGATGTCGGCGATGTCAGGATATTTGGCATGGTCGGCATAGACGATCGCCGCCTTGTACTTGCGGGCGAGCGCTGGGAACTCCGGCACGATGAAACTGTCGTTGCGCACCTCCAGCGCGTGGCGCAGCGCGACACCGTCCTGCTTTTCCGGCAGCAGCTTCAGAAACGCCTCGAAATCGTCCGGATCGAACTTCTTGGTCGGCGCGAACTGCCATAGGATCGGTCCCAGCTTGTCGCCGAGCGCGGCAACGCCGGAACCCAGGAAACGCATCATCGATTCAGCGGCCTCGCCCAGCACGCGCCGGTTGGTGACGAACCGGTTGCCTTTCAGCGAATAGACGAAATTGTCAGGCGCCTCGTTGGCCCATTTGACGAACGTCGGCTCCTTGAAACTCGAATAATAAGTGCCGTTGACCTCGATGCTCGGCACCTGCCGGGTGGCGTAGTGCAGTTGCTTGGCCTTCGACAGTTTCTCGGGATAGAAGGACGTGTCCCAGGGTTCGAAGGTCCAGCCGCCCACGCCGGCGCGGATTGTTCCCGATTTGCTCATTGTATTTCTCCCTGTCGCTTGATGTGCGCGGTCGTCCCACGAGGGTCAAGAAAACCGGCAAACCCGCTCTTGTCCGTTGCCAAACCACCAGAACCGTTGAGGACACTCATTGCCATCGGCCCCAGGTTCTGCATGCCGATGACCTTCGAGGCATCGAGCTTGTCCCCGACGACAATGAGGAAGCCGCCCGGGGCGTGATTGCCGGGCCTCAATCCCGGTGGCTTGGCTTCAATACGTCCGAGTCTGGATGAGCGCACCGCCCCCGGGCACAAGCCAGCGCCATAATGCACTAAGAGATCAGGCAGTTCGGTCGCGCGCGTGCCGGCATGCTGTAGAGCCGCCCTGTCGATCAGCGTGATCACCGGCTGGCTGGTCTGATCGTCCCTCAATTCCATCAGGAGGAACTCAATTTGGTCGAGCAGTCTCAATCGCTCGATCTCAATGCCAGCATCCTTGAAAACCACGGATGGATTGATGCGAAGAGCCGTGCAGTTCTCGTTGTAAGGCAGCATTTCGCAAAGCGGCCACCAGTGCTGGTCCCTGGCTTTCACGACATTGCGCATAAACCGAGTCCAATGCGTTTCACCGAGAATGCGGTTCATACGGTCGACAATTGCTGGCATCAGGTGAGCCAGCGTAGCGTTCGGCTGCATTTCAGTCGTCGAGAAGACCACGATCTCGGTGTCCGGGCCGGCTGAGGAGACGAGATCGCCGATTGCTCGATCAATGTCGCCAAGAATCATGTCGATTGGGGCGCCGAGCCGACTGTTGCGGGCCGGGTCGAACTTCGGATCGGCTGCGTCGACGAGATCCCAAAGTGCATGGCTGGCGCAGTGAGCATCCTTGAACCCGACAATGAACAGATCCCAAGCTTCGCTGCCCAGATAGTGCAGGGCGGCGGCACCTTTCCGGGCGACCGCAAGGCGTAGATTGACCACGACCGCCATGGCCTCGGTGTCGTCCAATCGGCCTTCATGGTCACATCTGCTCGGCGGCGCTGCGCCGAAACGCGTGACGACGTCATTGGCAAGCGCTGCCGGATAGCTTTTGGGGTCGCGGAAATAACGTCCATGGACAAGCCAGTCGGCGAGATGGATGCCATTGAACTGTCGCGGGAGGCGGCATTTCGGAATGTCGAAGACGGCTATCCTGAGATCCGGCGCCGTTTCCCAGAACGTCTCGCGGTCGATCTCATCGGTGCAGGCCAAGCCGAATTTGCCGCTGCGCAGCCGTTGCTCATAGTGATAGCGACCGTGTTCACCCATGCCGGACGCGTATTGAAACGAGGCCCACAGCGCATCATCCGTCGCGCCCGCATGTGCGGTCAGATATTTGACCCTGCCACGTGCCCGCAACGCGGTGAGACTGGGCAGCATACCGTCCTGGCTGGCCCGGTCGACCAAGGCTCCATCCGCTCCGTCGAGCGCGATCATGAGAACCCGTGTGGTCACGATGTTTCTCCCGGGGCCACGATCCAAGGACCGAAAATCCGGCCGTCCATGCCACGCCGGATATCCCCATCATTGCTCATTGCCGTCCCCCCGATAGTCAACAGCGATCACGACGCAGAGGTTGTGTCGAACGCCTTCGCCATGTCGACGAGCACCCATCCTGGCCGGTAGGGATTGGGCCGGCGACCGGTTTCGCGATAACCATAAGCAAGATAGAGCGCGATGTTGCGTTCCATTTTCGCGTTGGTGTAGAGCCGTATCTCCGGCAGGCCCCACTGCCGCGCCTGCTCGTCGGCGTGTTTCAGCAATGCAATACCGAACCCCTTGCCCTGGAAGGCAGGCGACACCGCGACGGAGAAAATCATCGCGTGATCTTCATGCCGCTCCAGCGCGATCACTCCGGCGAGTTCGCCGTCACTCTCCAGCAGCCAGACCTCGCCTTGGGCGATACGCGGCGCATACTCCTCGGTAACCGGGATCGGCGGTGCGTCGAGTATAGCGGAGTAGGGAGCGTAGGCGGCTTGCGTCAGCGCGATGATCGCGGCGAGGTCTTCGGGGCCGGCAAGCCTCACGCCAAAGCTGCTCTGGATCGTGATGGAATCATCCTTACCCATCACTCCGCCGCTTCGCGCTTGCCTCCGGGGCGACGCTCCAGCAACTCCTTGAGGAACTGGCCGGTGTAGCTGCGCTTTTCGCGCACGATCGCTTCCGGCGTGCCCGAGGCGACAAGTTCGCCGCCGCCGTCACCGCCCTCGGGGCCGAGGTCGAGCACCCAGTCGGCGGTTTTTATCACTTCGAGATTGTGCTCGATGACCACCACCGTATTGCCCTGGTCGACCAGTTCGTGCAGCACTTCCAACAGCTTGGCGACGTCGTGGAAATGCAGGCCGGTGGTCGGTTCATCGAGAATGTAGAGCGTCTTGCCGGTCGCCTTGCGCGACAGTTCCTTGGCGAGCTTGATGCGCTGCGCTTCTCCGCCGGAAAGCGTCGTCGCCTGCTGGCCGATGTGGATGTAGCCCAGCCCAACCTGCTTCAGCGTCTCCAGCTTGTCGCGCACGCCAGGCACGGCGGCGAAGAAATCGACGCCTTCCTCGACGGTCATGTCGAGCACGTCGGCGATCGACTTGCCCTTGAACAGGACGTCGAGCGTCTCCCTGTTGTAGCGCTTGCCATGGCAGACGTCGCAGGTGACGTAGACGTCGGGCAAAAAGTGCATCTCGATCTTGATGACGCCGTCGCCCTGGCAGGCCTCGCAGCGGCCGCCCTTGACGTTGAAGGAGAAGCGGCCCGGCTGATAGCCGCGCGCCTTCGCTTCCGGTAGCCCGGCGAACCAATCGCGGATCGGCGTGAAGGCGCCGGTATAGGTGGCGGGGTTCGAACGCGGCGTCCGCCCAATTGGCGACTGGTCGATGTCGATGACCTTGTCGAGAAACTCCAATCCCTCAATGCGGTCATGCTCGGCCGGATGCTCGCGCGAACCCATGATGCGGCGCGAGGCCGCCTTGAACAGCGTCTCGATCAGGAAGGTCGACTTGCCGCCGCCCGATACGCCGGTGACGGCGGTGAAGGTGCCGAGCGGGATTTCGGCGGTGACGTTCTTCAGATTGTTGCCGCGCGCGCCGATGATCTTCAGCCGCCGGTTTTTCTTCGCCTCGCGGCGCATGCCGGGCGTTGCCACTTCGAGCGCCCCCGACAGATATTTGCCGGTGATCGAATTGGGGTTGGCCATCACCTGCTGCGGCGTGCCCTGGGCGATGATCTCGCCGCCATGGATGCCGGCGGCCGGACCCATATCGACGACATAGTCGGCATGCAGGATGGCGTCCTCGTCATGCTCGACGACGATCACGGTGTTGCCGATGTCGCGCAGATGCTTGAGCGTATCGAGCAGGCGCGTGTTGTCGCGTTGGTGCAGGCCGATCGACGGCTCGTCCAGCACATAGAGCACGCCGGTCAGGCCCGAGCCGATCTGGGAGGCCAGCCGGATGCGCTGGCTTTCGCCACCTGACAGCGTGCCGGAATTCCGCGACAAGGTGAGATAGTCGAGCCCGACATCGTTGAGGAAACGCAGACGCTCGCGGATTTCCTTCAAGACGCGGACAGCGATCTCGTTCTGCTTGTCGTTGAGCTGCGCCGGCAGGTCGGTGAACCATTTGTCGGCGTTGCGGATCGACTGTTCCGTCACTTCGCCAATGTGTTTGCCGCCGATCTTCACCGCCAGCGCCTCCGGCTTCAGCCGGTAGCCCTTGCAGACCGGGCAGGGCGTTGCCGACATGAAACGCTCGATTTCTTCGCGCATCCAGGCGGATTCGGTCTCCTTCCAGCGGCGCTCGAGATTGGGGATGACGCCTTCGAAGGTCTTGGTCGTCTTGTAGGAGCGCAGGCCGTCATCATACTGGAAGGTGATCTCGCGCTCGCCGGTGCCGCGCAGGATCGCTTCCTGGGCCGACGTTGAAAGATCCTTGAACTTGTCGCCGAGTTTGAAGTCGTAAGCCTTGCCCAATGCCTCGAGCGTCTGCGAGTAATAGGGCGAGGTCGATTTCGCCCATGGGCTGACGGCGCCGTCGCGCAACGACACGTTCTCGTCGGGCACCACAAGGTTTGGGTCGATGGCGCGCTGGCTGCCGAGACCGTCGCAGGTCGGGCAGGCGCCAAACGGGTTGTTGAAGGAGAACAGCCTGGGCTCGATTTCCGGAATGGTAAAGCCGGAGACCGGGCAGGCGAACTTTTCCGAGAACAGGATGCGCTCATGCGTCTCGTTCTTCGACTTGTTGACCGAATCCTCGCCAGTCTGGCTGGCATCGAGCGGCTTGTCGGCAAACTCAGCCACCGCCAGCCCCTCGGCCAGCTTCAATGCCGTCTCGATGGAGTCAGCAAGCCTTGTGGCAAGGTCGCCCCGCACGACGATGCGGTCGACGACGACATCGATGTCGTGCTTGTATTTCTTGTCCAGCGCCGGCACATCGGCGATTTCATAGAAGACGCCGTCGACCTTGACGCGCTGGAAGCCCTTCTTCTGCAACTCCAGCAGTTCCTTGCGGTACTCGCCCTTGCGGCCGCGCACGATGGGCGCCAGCAGGAACAGGCGCGTGCCTTCCTCGACCGCCAGCACCCGGTCGACCATCTGGCTGACTGTCTGGCTCTCGATCGGCAGGCCGGTGGCCGGCGAATAGGGCACGCCGACGCGGGCAAACAAAAGGCGCATATAGTCGTAGATCTCGGTGACGGTGCCGACCGTGGAACGCGGGTTCTTCGACGTGGTCTTCTGCTCGATCGAGATGGCCGGCGACAGGCCGTCGATCTGGTCGACGTCCGGCTTCTGCATCATTTCGAGGAATTGCCGGGCATAGGCCGAGAGGCTCTCGACATAGCGGCGCTGGCCTTCGGCATAGATGGTGTCGAAGGCGAGCGACGATTTGCCGGAGCCCGACAGGCCGGTCATGACGATCAAGCTGTCACGCGGCAGGTCGAGATCGACATTCTTCAGATTGTGTTCGCGCGCCCCGCGAATGGAAAGATATTTATGGTCGGCCATATCAGGTCGCCGCCTCGGATCTGGAATTTGTGGGATCGGCGGGTTTCCCCGACCGTTCCCTATGTAGTTATTTTTGCCGCCACGTCGAGAGACGCCACAATTCTCGACAGAAGTCGTTTAACCGCCTTTCGCGCGAGGGGGCAAGCGGAAAGAACAAAGGCCGAACACGCTCCTGACAAAGCTGTGCGGAAACTGACCCGAACGTAGGCTCCCGGCGATCACATTTTTCCGTAACCGGCTATTGATGGTTGACGCGGCCAACGCACGGGAGCAGTCTTCGAAAGTCAGCGAAGCCGGCCGTCTATCGATGGCCTCGCCGCCCCAAGGCGGCCTGCGAGACGCCGCAGGCATTTGCGATTTGCGCTTCACGACGACAATGTCGCAACGGACAAGAGGAGCGGAGCATGACGCCACCGGATAGTCCCCCAGGGCTTCAGTTGTTACTGGAGCCGCGGCAGGCATAAGTGCCAAGGGCAGGTGTTTTCGCCGCCCGACAAACCGTGACCTGCCGTATCCCTGAAAATCAGAGACTGCTAGTCGGATCGTCGGCTGAATGCCGCGAAGCATCCGAAATCAAACGCCGGCAGTACACTCCCGGCAAAAAATGGATTTGAGATCCAGAAAAGCCCCGTCCGTTTGCCCAAGGCACGGCGGGGCTGTTCTTTTGGGCGGCTCCAGTTGGAAGGCCCGATCTTTGCCTATCTGGGTGGCTTGATCCCGCCAGCTCCGACATCGACGGTGATGCTGCCGGAAATCCTGACGTCGGTATTGCCGATCTTGAACTGCCCGTTGCCGCTGCTGGGGAACGCGTCGTCGGGTTCGGGCGCCGGGGCCGGCTTGGCGATGCGATAGTCGCCGGTTACGCCGGGCAGGGCGCTTTTCCGGACCGACGACGAGGCGTCGTCGGCAAGTGCCGATCTGGACACGAGGCCAACGATGGCAAGCACCAAGGCGGCGGTGACACGGTGCGATGTTCTTGATCGATTAGTGTCGGTCATCCCCTTGTTATAGGGGCCTGCCGCCACCGGAACCAGAGCGGGATCGTCAAATCTTCGACGAGCAGCTACGCAGCCTTTTTGCGGGTGTCGAACACATGGTCGACAATGCCCCAGGCCTTGGCCTCGCGAGCGGTCATGAAATGGTCGCGGTCGAGCGTGCGCTCGACGTCTTCATAGCTGCGGCCGCAGTGCTGGGCGTAGAGTTCGGTCATGTGGCGTTTGGTCTGGCCGATGCGTTCGGCGTGCCGCTGGATGTCGGAAGCCTGGCCCTGGAAGCCGCCCAGCGGCTGATGCAGCAGGATAGTGGCGTTGGGCAGTGCGATGCGGCGCCCGGCCGTGCCCGCCATCAGCAGGAACGATCCCATCGATGCCGCAAAGCCCATGCACACGGTCGACACCGGGCAACTGATATACTGCATCGTGTCGTAGATGGCGAAGCCGCTGGTCACCATGCCGCCCGGCGAGTTGATGTAGAGCGAGATCTCCTTCTCGGGATTGTCCGACTCCAGCGACAAAAGCTGCGCGCAGACCAGCGCCGAGACGTCGTCGTTGATCTCGCCGTTGACGAAGACGATGCGCTCGCGCAGCAGCCGCGAAAAAATGTCGAATGCGCGTTCGCCGCGGCTCGATTGCTCGATTACCATCGGCACAAGACTGGCAACACCGCTCATTTTTCTGTCTCCAATTTTCCGTGTTCAGGCCGCGTGCAGCAGCAGAAGGCGTGGTGTGTTCGCGGCTATAGGCGTTCCGGCCCCGCGCAGCGAAAGCCGGCAGCCGGCCCCCGCCATGGCCACGGCCGGCATCGCCTTGCCAGCAAAGCCGTCATGGACGATGCGCAGATGGGTGCCGCCGGAAACGGTACGGGCGAGTGTGAAGGTGACGGTGCTGTCCAGTGGGTGCGCGGCATCGTCCGACTTCTCGTGCCAGGAATAGCGCAGCAGGCGCTCGGGCTCGGCATCGAGAATCTCGCATTGGATCGCCGCGTCTTGACCGGCGAAGGCAAAGCGGCTGCCGGTCTGCGGCCTGATGTCGTTGGGCATCATCCAGGCGGCGAGCAGTTCCGGCACGGTAAGCGCCCGCCAAACCTTTTCCGGCGGCTCGGCAAGATCGTATTCGAACTCGATCGCATCGGGAGAGACTTCGCTTTGGCTCTTCATTGATCCATGTCCTTCAAAACCGTCTTCAGCCTTTCGATGCGCTCCGGCCAGAAGGTACGGTAGCGTTCGATCCATGAGAGCAGCGGGGCAAGCCCCCGCGGATCCGCACGATAGTAGGCGTTGCGGCCGGCCCGACGCTCGACGACGAGGCCGGCGCCCCGCAGCACCGCCAGATGCTGCGACACCGCCGGCTGCGACACCGTCAAGCCGTTGCGCAATTCCGACACGCTCATCTCACTTGTGGCGAGACGCTCGAAGACAGCACGGCGTGTCGGGTCGGCCAAGGCGCGGAAAATCTCTGCTTCGATCATGACAAAAGCATAAGTCGATACTTATCGATTTGGCAAGCGGTGTTTTGAGACCCATATACAGCGCTCGGGCATTGCTGCCATTCCTTGACAATCGGGGGCGGTGCATATAGGAACAAAAAGGGAACAAAAACGTTGTGGGAAAAGCCAGCCTTGGCAAGCGGCTGACGTGCGTAGCCTGTAAGGTGCTGCGACAAAAATTTGTTTCGGATAGCGCGGAGAAATATCATGGCGGGTAGCGTCAACAAGGTCATTCTGGTCGGCAATCTCGGCGCTGACCCTGAAATCCGCCGCCTGAACTCGGGCGAGCCGGTCGTCAACATTCGCATCGCGACGTCGGAAAGCTGGCGCGACAAGAATTCCGGCGAGCGCAAGGAAAAGACCGAGTGGCATAACGTCGTCATCTTCAATGAGGGCATCGCCAAGGTGGCCGAGCAGTATCTGAAGAAGGGTATGAAGGTTTATGTCGAGGGCCAGCTGCAGACGCGCAAATGGCAGGACCAGACCGGTGCCGACAAATATACGACCGAAGTCGTGCTGCAGAAATTCCGCGGCGAGTTGCAGATGCTCGATGCGCGTGGCCAGGGTGAGGGCGGTCAGGTTGGCGGCTACAGCGGTGGCGGCAGCAGCCGTGGTTCCGATTTCGGCCAGTCGAGCCCGAACGAAGGGTTCAACCGCGGTGGCGGCAACGCTCCCAGAGGCGGCGGTGGCGGTGGTTCGTCGCGCGAATTGGACGACGAAATTCCATTCTGATCGAAACCCGTACCAAATAGCGAATACCTTTGCTTGATATGCCCCGAGGGTCCGCATGGACTTTCGGGGTTTTGCATGGTGGTTTTGAACTGACCTTGGCGCGATCGGAGACGTAAAGAGGACTGGCGATGAAGGCACGGGTAAAATGGGTCGAGGAGCGCACCTTCGTCGGCGAGTCCGGCAGCGGTCACAAGGTCGTGCTGGGCACGGCGTCAAGCCCGGAAGGCAAGACGCCGGGACCGAGCCCGATGGAGCTGGTGCTGATCGGCACCGGCGGCTGCTCGGCTTATGATGTCGTCCATATCCTCGAAAAGGGCCGCGAGGCGGTCGAGGACTGCGTGATCGAACTCGACGCCGACCGCGCCGAGACCGACCCGAAAGTGTTCACCCGGATCCATATGCATTTCATCATCAAGGGCCGTGCGTTGTCGCCCGACAAGGTGAAACGCGCGATCGACCTGTCGATCGACAAATACTGCTCGGCTTCCGCCATGATGGCCAAGACAGCCACGATTACGCATGATTTCGAGATCGTCGATACGACGGCGAAATAGGGCCGTAGGTATACCGCTCAACCGGCCATCAGCGCCTTGATGCCATCTGCCACGAACTGCACGGCCAGTGCCGCCAGGATAACCCCGAGCAGGCGGGTCAGGATCGAGCGGCCGGTCTGGCCGAGGATGCGGTCGATGCGTTCCGACAGCACGAAGACCAGATAGGTTATGACGAGACAGACAAGAATGATGCCGACCAGGGCCGCCTGCGCCGCAAAACCCTGAAACGAGCCGGAGAGCAGCACCGTCGCTGAAATCGCGCCGGGACCGGCGATCAGCGGGATCGCCAGGGGGAAGGCGGCGATGTTGTGAATCATGTCCTTGGTGATGGCGACGTCGCCGATCTTTTCCTTGCGGTCCTGCCGGCGCTCGAACACCATTTCGAAGGCGATGAAGAACAGCAGGAACCCGCCGGCGACACGGAACGCGGGCAGGGTGATGCCGAACACCGACAGGATCGACGCCCCGGCCACCGCAAACAGCGCCATCACCAGAAAACCGATGACCGAGGCGCGCACGGAAACCTGGCTGCGCTCCTCGCGGTTCATGCCGCGCGTCACGGCCAGGAACAGAGGCGCCAGCCCAGGCGGATCGATGGTCACGAGAATGGTGACGAAGGCATTGAACAGGCTGTCGAAACTCGGCATTGCTGACCCCTCCCGCCGGGCCAAGCCCGTACCCACACTGGTAGAGCAAACCCCGGTCGGTGGGAACAGTCAGAACCGCAGGTTAGGCGGCAGCGCCGCAATAGGCCTCCAGGCGATAACCGTCCGGACCGACGACGAAGGCCGCGTCATAGTTCTCGCCATAATCGGCGCGCAGGCCCGGTGCGCCCTTGTCGCTGGCGCCTTCGCGCAGCGCCCCGGCATGAAAGGCAACGACGCTATCCCGTGTCGGCGCGGCGAAGCAGAAATGCAGGCCGGATCTCTCGTCCGCCGGCACCGGGCGCGCCGCCTCGTTGACCCATTGCGCGACAGCCTGGGGCGCGACAGCCTTGACACCATAGCCGAGCGAGCCCGGCGATTGGCTGACGCAAGTGAAGCCGAGGGGCCCCAGCGCGGCATCGTAGAAACGTTTGGAGGCGGTGACGTCGCGAACGCCGATCGAGATATGATCGAACATGGTTTTCTCCTTTAATACAAAGGGTTGTGATGTCATCTTTTAGATTGACGATGCGCCAGGAACTCGACCTCCATGCGCCAGTCCGCGCCGTCATGCGAGCGCTCGCCGAGCCATCGGAAGGAATTCTCGGTGATGCGCGAAAAGCTCCAGCGTACCGACGAACCGGTGCCGTCGGCGCCGACCTGCACGATCGTGTCGCCATCGGCGCGGCCGAGCTGGCGGCTGAAATACTGGTTGCGCGGGTCGCTCCAGAAGATGTGCCAGGCATCGACTCCGGGGTCATAGACTCGCAGCGTTGTTCCGTAAAAGGTCCATTTGCCGAGCGATGGCGAGGGGCCGGCGTCACGCGCGGGCAGGATCCAGACGTCCTGGATGGCGCGGCCTTCCAGCGCCCAGCCGAAATGCACCTCGCCGCGTCCGGTCAGCACCGTCCCGTCCTCGAGATGGCGCGCGGCGTCAAACGTCCAGGCACCCGCGAAGCGGCCGTAAAGGTTCAGTTTTTCGGCAAGCCCTTCGATCGGTCCGGGACTGTGCAAGGCTTCGGCAAATGTGGATTGGTCGAGCATGGCTGCGGCCTCTTCTTGTCAGGAGACCGCAAGCAATAGGTGCCGGCGGGGTTATGGGCTTGGGAAAAATTGCTATATTTCAGCCATGACGGCGACCGCGAATACCCTTGCATCCGGACCTGGCTGGCATGTGGCGGATGTGATCTGCACGGCCAGCGCCGGCGATCGGCCGTTCGAGGAAGTGCATAGAGATTTTTGCGTCGCGGCGGTCACCGGTGGCACGTTCCGCTATCGCGCACAGCAAGGCACCGCAATGCTCGCGCCAGGCAGCCTCCTGCTTGGCAATTCCGGCACATGCTACGAATGCGGGCACGAGCATGGCAGCGGCGACCGTTGCCTCTCCTTCCATTTCGGGCCGGCCTATATGGACCGGATCGTCGCCGACGTACCGGGCGCTGGGAAGCTGACCTTCGAGACGCCACGCCTGCCGCCGTTACCCGCCATCGCACCGCTGCTGGCCGAGGCGGAAGCCGCGCGCGACATTGCCGACGCAGGCGCCTTCGAGGAACTCGCCCTGCGCATGGCAGGTGCCGCCGTGGCGACAATCTCAGGCGCAAGGCACGCCAGTCGCGATCCAAGCCGCCGCGATCAGAAAAGGGTTGCCGAGGCGGTGAGGCGGATCGAACTGGATTCCGACGGACCGGTCTCGCTTCCAGCGTTGGCGGATGAGACCGCGACCAGTCCCTATCATTTCCTGCGCACCTTCCGGCAGGTCACCGGCATGACGCCCTATCAGTACCTGCTCAGGACCCGGTTGCATCGCGCGGCGGTGCGATTGCGCACGTCCAACGATGCCATCTCGACAATTGCTTTCGAGGCCGGCTTCAACGATCTGTCGACCTTCAATCGCCGGTTTCGACGCGTCATGGGTGAAACGCCGGGCCGGTATCGGTCCGGGCGCGTTGGCAGCCGCTGAAAAGTTGCCACGACCTCCAATTGATCGGCCGCGCGGCGTTCGTCTGGGGAAAACGGTCCATTGGCGGCTTTTGCCGTGCTGGCGGCGAAAGGGTTGTGGCCATATCGTCGCAATCAGTGGTATCCATTTGAAATTACCGCTAAAATTGACACTGGAAAAGTGCCCCGGACATTGGAGTTTCGGCCTCGCTTCCTATATAAGCAGCGAGTGATTCCTGATTAGATTGTGATCCGATTTGACCGACCAGAAGACACCGCGCGGCACAGACGGCGGCCCCAGCGGCATCGAGCCGATATCCATTATCGAGGAGATGCAGCGCTCCTATCTCGATTACGCCATGAGCGTGATCGTCAGCCGTGCGCTGCCCGATGTGCGCGACGGCCTGAAGCCGGTGCACCGTCGCATCCTCTACGCCGCCCATGAGAGCGGCTATCACTGGAATCGCAAATATGTGAAATCGGCGCGCCCCGTCGCCGACGTGATGGGTAAATACCATCCGCATGGCGACGCCTCGATCTATGACGCCTTGGTGCGCATGGCGCAGGACTGGTCGCTGCGCGTGCCGTTGATCGATGGGCAGGGCAATTTCGGTTCGATCGACGGCGATCCGCCTGCGGCGATGCGCTACACCGAATCGCGCCTGACCAAGGTCGCGCACGAGCTGTTGGAGGATATCGACAAGGATACCGTCGATTTCCAGGACACCTATGATGCTTCGGACACCGAGCCGAAGGTTCTGCCGGCGCGCTTTCCCAATCTGCTGGTCAACGGTTCGGGCGGCATTGCCGTCGGCATGGCCACCAACATTCCGCCGCACAATCTCGGTGAAGTCTGCAACGCCGCCATCGCCGTCATTGACAATCCGGCGATCGACCTGCCGGCGCTGATGGAAATCATTCCGGGCCCCGATTTCCCGACCGGCGGTATTGTGCTTGGCCGCTCCGGCATCTACAGCGCCTATTCCACCGGCCGCGGCTCCATCGTCATGCGCGGCAAGGTCAACATAGAGCAGCGCGGCAATGACCGCGAGTCGATCATCATCACCGAGGTTCCCTACCAGGTGAACAAGGCCTCGATGATCGAGAAGATGGCCGAACTGGTGCGCGACAAGCGCGTCGAGGGCATTTCCGATATACGCGACGAAAGCGACCGTCAGGGTTATCGCGTCGTCATCGAACTCAAGCGTGACGCCGTTGCCGACGTCGTCCTCAACCAGCTCTACCGGTTCACGCCGCTGCAGAGCTCCTTCGGCGCCAACATGGTGGCTCTGAACGGCGGCAAACCGGAGCTGCTGAACCTGACCGACATGCTGAAGGCGTTCGTCACCTTCCGCGAGGAGGTGATCAGCCGGCGGACGAAGTTCCTGCTGCGCAAGGCGCGGGACCGTGCCCATGTGCTGGTTGGCCTTGCCATCGCCGTCGCCAACATCGACGAGGTCATCAAGCTGATCCGCACCGCGCCGGACCCGCAGACGGCGCGCGAGCAATTGATGGAGCGGCGCTGGCCCTCGGGCGACGTTGAATCGCTGATCCTCCTCATCGACGATCCGCGCCACCGTATCAACGAGGACGGCACCTACAATCTGTCCGAGGAACAGGCTCGCGCCATCCTCGAACTGCGCCTGCAGCGCCTGACCGCGCTTGGCCGCGACGAAATCGCCGATGAGTTGAATACGATCGGCGACGAGATCAAGGACTACCTCGACATCCTGTCGTCGCGGGCGCGTATTCAGCAGATCGTCAAGGACGAACTCGCCGCCGTGCGCGACGAGTTCGGCACGCCACGCCGCACCGAGCTCACCGACGGCGGCGCGGACATGGAAGACGAGGATCTGATCCAGCGCGAGGACATGGTCGTGACGGTGAGCCATTCCGGCTACATCAAGCGCGTGCCGCTGTCGCTCTATCGAGCGCAGCGCCGCGGCGGCAAGGGCCGCTCCGGCATGTCGACCAAGGAAGAGGATTTCGTCACCCGGCTGTTCGTGGCCAACACACACACGCCGGTGCTGTTCTTCTCCTCGCGCGGCATTGTCTACAAGGAAAAGGTGTGGCGGCTGCCGATCGGCAACCCGCAGTCACGCGGCAAGGCCCTGATCAACATGCTGCCGCTGGAGCAGGGCGAGCGCATCACCACCATCATGCCGCTGCCCGAGGACGAGACCAGCTGGGGCGATCTCGACGTGATGTTCGCCACGACGCGCGGCACCGTGCGCCGAAACAAATTGTCCGACTTCGTCCAGGTCAATCGCAACGGCAAGATCGCCATGAAGCTGGAGGAGGAGGGCGACGAAATTCTCGGCGTCGAGACCTGCACCGACAATGACGACGTGCTTCTGACGGCGAATTCGGGTCAGTGCATTCGCTTCTCCGTCGGCGACGTGCGCGTCTTCCAGAGCCGCAATTCGGTCGGCGTTCGCGGCATAACCATGGCTGAAACCGACCGCATCATCTCCATGTCGGTGATCGAGCATGTCAATGCTTCACCGGCGGAACGCGCTGCTTACCTCAAGCGGGCGGCGTTGGAGCGGCGGTTTGCCGCCGAGACGGTCGGAGAGGAAGAAGAGATCGCGCTCACCAATGAGGAGATCGGCGAGGAGACCGAGCTTCCAGACGACCGCTACGAATTTCTCAAGGCGCATGAGCAGTACGTGCTGACGGTGACCGAATTTGGATACGGCAAGCGCTCATCGTCCTACGATTTCCGCCTGACCGGCCGCGGCGGCAAGGGCATCCGCGCCACCGACGTGTCGAAGGCGGCCGAGATCGGCCAGCTGGTGGCGACCTTCCCGGTCGGAAATGACGATCAGATCATGCTGGTGTCGGATGGCGGCACCGTCATCCGGGTACCTGTCAACGGCATCCGTTTCGCCAGCCGCGCCACCAAGGGCGTGACGATCTTCAATACGGCTGAAGGTGAAAAGGTGGTTTCGGTCGAGCGGATTTCGGAGCCGCAATCGGACGAGGAAGTGGAAGAGGCCGTCGAGGGTGGCGCGGGGTCGGATTCGACTGACAGCGGTCCGGATAACGCCGAATAGTCCTGGAGCAGATTTGACATAGCAACGCCGGCCTGTCGGCCGGCGCGGCAGCAAGTGCGGACTGTCTTAATAGTGGCGATACGGCTTGCGCAGGCCAAAGCCTTCGAAGCGTTTGGTGGTGGCCTTGACGCGGATGCGCTGTGCTTCCTGATGCAGCCCGAATAGCGTGGCGATCAGCATGGCGACGGTCATTGCGGTGGCGAGCATGTAGATCAGCATGTGCGTGTTCTCCTGCGCCTTACAACGGAGATATGGGACTTTGGTTTCATCTTATTAAGGGTGCAGCCTAGTGAACGCTGCGTGAAGGCTTCGTGATCAGCGTGTTCATCTGTCGTTCATGTGCCGAAAAGGTTCATGGGCCGCCTGCCAATCGGATTTGCCTTTGTGATAGAGGCTCGCTAGAAGCTCCGCCATGACCGAACGCATCGCCCTTTATGCCGGCTCCTTCGACCCGCTGACCAACGGCCATCTCGATGTGCTGAAAGCGTCGCTGGCGGTTGCCGACATTGTTTATGCCGCGATCGGCATTCATCCGGGCAAGAAGCCGCTGTTTTCGTTCGAAGATCGGGTGCAGTTGATCGAAGCCGCCGCGAAAGCCGAATTCGGCCGCGACGGCGCCCGCATCAAGGTGGTTGCCTTCGATGGCCTGGTGATCGATGCGGCCAGGAGAGAAGGCGCCTCGATCATGATCCGCGGTCTGCGCGACGGCACCGACCTCGACTACGAAATGCAAATGGCTGGCATGAACGAAACCATGGCGCCTGAGCTGCAGACGGTTTTCCTGCCCGCCAGCCCGTCGGTGCGCACCATTACCGCCACACTTGTGCGCCAGATAGCCTCGATGGGTGGCGACATCCGCCCCTTCGTGCCGGCGGCCGTGGCCGGCGCGCTCACCGCAAAATTCGCGAAATAAGCTCGGAGAACCCTCATGCAGCTCAGAAGGCTCGCCTCATTCTTTGTTGTGCTCGCCGGTCTCGTGACCGCATCGGTCTCGGCCTATGCAGCAGATCCGGAAAACACGATGATCATCACGCTGAAAGATGGCGACGTGACGATCGCGCTGCGACCCGATCTGGCGCCCAAGCATGTCGCGCAGATCAAGAAGCTGGTGCGTGACCATGCCTACGACAATGTCGCATTCCACCGTGTCATCGATGGTTTCATGGCGCAGACCGGCGACGTCAAGTTCGGCAACATGAACAAGGGCTTCAATGCCCAGGCCGTCGGCACCGGCGGCTCCGACCTGCCCGACCTGCCTGCCGAGTTCTCGCAGGCCGAGCATTACAAGCGCGGCGTGGTCGGCATGGCCCGTTCGCAGGATCCGAACTCCGCCAATTCGCAGTTCTTCATCATGTTCGGACCGGCGCCGCCGCTCGATGGCCAGTATACGATCGTCGGCAATGTCGTCAGCGGCATGGACCTGGTGGACAAGATCAAGAAGGGCGACGAGGCGGACAATGGCACGGTCACCGATCCCGACCGGATGATCAAAGTGCGCATCGCCGCCGACAAATAATTTCATTTTTACAAAAGGATATCTGACATGGCTGAGATCAAGGACCGCGAGAACGCGCTCATCATGGAAACGACCAAGGGCAAGGTCGTCATCGAACTGTTTCCCGATTTGGCTCCCGGCCATGTCGCCCGCATCAAGGAACTGGCGCGTGAAGGCGCCTATGACGGCGTCGTCTTCCATCGTGTCATCGAAGGCTTCATGGCGCAGACCGGCGACGTGAAATTCGGCAATTCCAGCAAGCCCAGCTTCGCGCCGTCTCGCGCCGGCATGGGCGGCTCGGAAAAGCCTGACCTGAAGGCCGAGTTCTCCAACGCGAACCACGGCCGCGGCACCTGCTCTATGGCTCGTTCGCAGAACCCGAACTCGGCCAATTCGCAGTTCTTCATCTGCTTCGACGACGCCGCGTTCCTCAACCGCCAGTACACGGTCTGGGGCCAGGTCATCGAGGGCATGGACAATGTCGACAAGATCAAGCGCGGCGAGCCGGTGCAGGATCCCGACAAGATCGTGTCGCTAAAGGTCGCGGCCGACGTCAAGTAAGGACAAACGACAATGATGGGCGTCGTCTGGTCGCTTCTCGGCATCCTGTCCGGCGCCTTCATTGCCATCCAGGCGCCGATCAATTCGCAGCTTGCGCGCGGCCTGGGTCTCCCCGTAGCTGCAGCCGCGTTTTCGTTCCTGTCGGGCGCGGTCGTGCTTGGCATCATCTCTGTCACCGTGGCGAAGCTGCAAGGCATCTCGCTCGACTGGAAGGCGCCGGCGCCCTGGCTGTTTGTCGCCGGCGGCATGCTCGGCGGCTTCTACGTCACGCTGTCGACGATCCTGACGCCGCGCATTGGTGCCGCCGCCCTGATGGCGTTCCTGGTGGCCGGCCAGTTGCTCGCAGGTATGCTCATCGACCGCGTCGGCTTCCTTGGCGTCGCCGTGCGTGAAATCTCGCTCGGCCGCGTCGCCGGCGCGGTGCTTCTGCTGGCCGGAGCGCTGCTCGTTCGGCTGTTTTGAGTCCCGATGCGCGTCGACATCTTTGACTTCGACTTGCCGGAGGAGCGCATCGCGCTTCGCCCGGCAGATCCGCGCGACAGCGCCAAAATGCTGGTGGTCAAGCCAGGCAAGGGGCTGGAGGACACGACGGTCGGCTGCCTGCCATCCTTGCTCCGCGGCGGCGACGTGCTGGTCTTCAACGACACCAAGGTCATTCCGGCGCAGTTGAAAGGCATCAGGCGGCGCGGCGAAGCACAGTCACAGGTCGAGGCCACGCTGCACATGCGCATGGCGCCGGACCGCTGGCTGGCCTTCATGCGGCCGGGCAAGCGCATTGCCGCCGGCGACCGCATCCATTTCGGCCATGACGGCAATTCCTGTTTCCTCGGCCAGCTCGACGCCACCGTGATTGAAAAAGGCGAGGGCGGCGAAGCGCTGCTCGGCTTTGATCTATCCGGTCCTTTCCTCGACGAGGCGCTGCACGCGGTCGGCCACATTCCGCTGCCGCCCTACATCGCCTCGAAGCGCGATGACGACGAGCGCGACCGTGCCGACTACCAGACCATCTATGCCCGGGAAGAAGGTGCGGTAGCGGCGCCCACCGCGGGCCTGCACTTCACGCCGGCGCTTTTCGCGGCGCTGGACGCCAAAGGCGTCGAACGCCGCTTCGTCACTTTGCATGTGGGCGCCGGTACGTTCCTCCCGGTCAAGGCGGACGATACCGCGGACCACAAGATGCATGCCGAGATCGGCTCGGTCAGCCAGGCGACCGCCGATGCGCTCAACGCCGTAAAGGCGAGGGGCGGGCGCATTGTTGCCGTCGGCACGACCTCGCTGCGCCTGCTCGAGAGTGCGTCGCGTGAAGACGGCACCTTGGCGCCATGGTCCGGACCGACCGACATTTTCATCACGCCCGGCTACCGCTTTCGCACGGCCGACATGCTGATGACCAACTTCCATCTGCCGCGCTCGACGCTGTTCATGCTGGTCTCGGCTTTCAGCGGCCTCGACACGATGCGTGCCGCCTATGCGCATGCCATCGAGAGCGGTTACAGGTTCTATTCCTATGGAGACGCCAGTCTCTTGTTCAGGGAGGAGAACGATGGACGATGATCTGCAAACCTTCGACCGCGACAGGCTGATCGCGGAAGTGAAAAAGCTGCGCGCCGGCATTCGCGCGCACCGGGATTCCACAGGTCATGATCTCTGCTGGCATCACCCCGATCTGTGGGACCTGCTGCCGGAAAAGACCGAGCCGTCAATCGCAGTGCCGCCCTGGCCAAAATTCATGCGCGGCTGCATCCAATACCGGATGGCGCTCGACGAGCAGGCGCCGGATGCTCCGGTATTCGACAAGGAATTCAATGGCTGAGAATTTCACCTTCAAGGTGTTGGCGACCGATGGCAAGGCGCGGCGCGGTCTGATCGACATGCCGCGCGGCGAAATCCGCACGCCGGCCTTCATGCCGGTCGGCACCGGTGGCACGGTCAAGGCCATGTACATGGACCAGGTGCGCGGCGTTGGCGCCGACATTATCCTTGGCAACACCTATCACCTGATGCTGCGGCCCGGGGCCGAGCGCGTCGCGCGGCTCGGCGGTCTGCACGAATTCGCCCGCTGGCCGCATCCGATCCTGACCGACAGCGGCGGTTTTCAAGTGATGTCCCTGTCGAAGCTGAGGAAGCTGACGGAAAAGGGCGTCACCTTCCGTTCGCACATTGATGGTGCGGCTTACGAGATGTCGCCGGAGCGCTCGATCGAAATTCAAGGTCTGCTCGATTCCGACATCCAGATGCAGCTCGACGAATGCACCGCGCTGCCGGCCGAGATCAAGGAGATCGAGCGCGCCATGGAACTGTCGCTGCGCTGGGCGGAGCGCTGCAAGACGGCGTTCGGCGACCAGCCGGGCAAAGCGATGTTCGGCATCGTGCAGGGTGGTGACAACGCGGCGCTCAGGGTGCGCTCGGCACAGGCGCTGAGCGCGATGGAGCTCAAGGGCTATGCTGTCGGCGGCTTGGCCGTCGGCGAGCCGCAGGCGGTGATGCTCGACATGCTCGACATCACCTGTCCCGAACTGCCAGATAACAGGCCGCGCTATCTGATGGGCGTGGGAACCCCGGACGATATCCTCAAATCGGTTGCGCGCGGCATCGACATGTTCGATTGCGTGATGCCGACGCGGGCCGGCCGGCACGGCCTGGCCTATACGAGGCGCGGCAAGGTCAACCTGCGCAACGCCCGCCATGCCGACGATCCGCGCCCTCTCGATGAAGAGAGCGACTGCCCGGCAGCCGGGGATTATTCGCGTGCCTATCTGCACCATCTGGTGCGCTCGCAGGAGGCGCTCGGCGCGATGCTGCTGACCTGGAACAACCTGTCCTACTACCAGAAGCTGATGCAGCACATCCGCGCCTCGATCGAAACCGGCACCTTCGAGACGCGCGGGGCCGAGATCAGCGAAGGCTGGGCGGGGGGCGATATCCCGGCGCTGTAAACCCGTTCAGGTGCTGAGCGAGTTCGACGCCCGCAGGCTGCAACCGGTGATCCGGAATGTGCCGTCAGGCTGCTGCTGCAGCGTGTACACCGCCTCGTAATCCTTGCCGTCCGGGCCGACGATCAGTACCTGCTGGACGATAGAACCGGGACCAGTCTGCTCGACCTTGCCGAAAGCGTAGGACTGGGGTTTGCGCACAGGCGGGTAGCCGTTAGTCACCATATTCATGAAGGCATCGACAGTCGGGAATATCTGCTTCACGTTCGGGGCGGCAAAGCTGTAGGCCTTGGCGCCGTTATCGGCGATGAGGGCCTTCAACTGACCGTCGATGACGGACTGACCAGCCTTGATCTCGGCATCTCCGGCAAGCGCCTGGGAAGCCAAAATGAGCGAAACGAACGCGAATGCGAAAAAGCCGCGGCGCATGGCTTGTCTCCACCGTCCCTCGAACCGCCTCCAGAAAAGTTTCCAGGAGACACCCTAACATACGCGCGCGGGCGCTTCACGGTTTCAGCGGCCGCCAATATTCGTCCCGCCCCGGTGCAGAAGCCATGCACGAACGATATTGCAGGGCACGCCGGCGCTAGTGATCGGCGGCAGGCTGTCCAAGAGCGGCATGCCGGTTGCGGAGCCGCGCGAGAGGCGGTGGCCAGGGCCCGCGCCGGCTAAGTGCGCATTCCAGTGCTTGAAAGGCCGCCTCCAGTCTGCCAGAAGGGCCGCTTGACCTGGAAGTTTAGCGGGACGAAGCCATGAAGGCGTTTTTCGTGCAGATCAAATGCGAGCTGGGCAAATCCTATGAGGTTGCCAGCGCGCTTGCCGACGCCGAGATCGCCTCGGAAATCTACTCCACCGCCGGCAACTACGATCTGCTCGCCAAATTCTATGTCGACGACGAAGAAGACGTCGGCCATTTCGTCAACGAGAAGGTGCAGATTCTCCCCGGCATCAAGGACACGTTCACCGTCGTCACCTTCCGCGCTTTCTAACAGTGCGAGGCAGTTGCCCGGCCACGAGGCAAAGGCTGATCAAGCCTGTATTTGGGCTGCCTTAATTTTAGGCAGCCGCAACATACTGATCGTCCGCTTCCCCCAAATCACCGATTGCGCTTGATTTTCTCCCACGACGCCAGTGAAATGGCCTCACAGGGGAGTATGCGATTGGCAGCGTTCGATGAAATGCTTCCGGAAGTCTCCGGATTGAGAAGACCGTATTCGGCTTACGATCACTGGCTGAAGGAGCAGGATCCAGCCCGGCTTACCGAGAAGATGCAGGACGCCGAGCGCGTTTTTCGCAAGACGGGCATTACCTTCGCCGTCTATGGCGAACAGGAAGCCTCCGAACGGCTGATCCCGTTCGACATCGTCCCTCGCATCATTTCCGGCAATGAGTGGCGGCGCCTGACGCAAGGCATCGAGCAGCGCGTACAGGCGCTGAACGCCTTCCTCGACGACATCTACCATCGCCAGGAAATCCTGCGCGCCGGCCGCGTTCCAAGGGATCTCATCGCCAGGAACGAGGCCTTCCTCCCGGAGATGATCGGCGTGCGGCCGCCGGCCGGCGTCTATACCCACATTATCGGCGTCGACATCGTTCGCATCAGCGAGGACGAGTTCTACGTTCTGGAAGACAATGCGCGCACGCCGTCCGGTGTCTCCTACATGCTGGAGAACCGTGAAACGATGATGCAGCTGTTCCCCGAGCTGTTCCAGAAGATTAAGGTGCGGCCAGTGGAGAACTACCCGCAGCTGCTGCGCCAGTCGCTGGCGGCCGTGCGGCCGCAGAACACCAAGGGTGCCCCGACCATCGCGGTGCTGACGCCGGGCAGTTTCAATTCCGCCTATTTCGAACACGCTTTCCTTGCCGACCAGATGGGTGTGCAGCTTGTGGAGGGCCAGGACCTGCGCGTCGTCGACGGCCATGTCGCGATGCGCACCACTGAAGGCTACAAGCAGATCGACGTGCTTTACCGCCGCGTCGACGATTCTTTCCTCGATCCGCTGACCTTCAGGCCGGATTCAGCGCTTGGCATACCCGGCATCATGGACGTCTACCGAGCCGGCAATATCACCATCGCCAATGCGCCTGGCACGGGTATAGCCGACGACAAGGCGATCTATTCGTATATGCCGGAGATCGTCGAGTTCTACACCGGCCGCAAGGCGATCCTCGGCAATATCCCGACCTGGCGCTGTTCGGAGCCGGACAGCCTGAAATATGTGCTCGAGCACATCCACGAACTGGTCATCAAGGAAGTGCATGGTTCCGGCGGCTACGGCATGCTGGTCGGCCCGGCGGCGACCAAGATGGAATGTCAGGATTTCGCCAAGAAGCTGCAGGCCAAACCGTCTAATTACATCGCCCAGCCGACGCTCGCGCTCTCGACCTGTCCGATCCTGACTGAAAAGGGGCTGGCGCCGCGCCACGTCGATCTCAGGCCCTACGTACTCGTCTCGGATCGCATCCAGATCGTGCCCGGCGGGCTGACGCGCGTCGCGCTGAAGGAAGGCTCACTGGTGGTGAACTCATCCCAGGGCGGCGGGACGAAAGATACCTGGGTACTGGATGATTGAGCTGAGTCAGTAGTCAGTAGTCGGTAGTCAGTAGTCAGTAGTGAAGCAGAGGGAAATAAATGCCACATTCCATTGGGATTCAATCGCTTTCTACTTCCTATTCACTATTTCTTATTCACTAGCCCGAAGGGCCTCACATGCTTCTCGGCCGCACCGCGAACGGGCTCTACTGGATGAACCGCTATATCGAGCGGGCGGAAAACATGGCGCGGCTGGTCGACGCCGGGTTGCGCATGGCGCTCACCCGCACCCAGAGCGCGTCGGAGGAGTGGAATTCGGTGCTGCTCAGCGCCGGCTCCGACATCACCTTCAAGCAGAAATACCCGGACTATACCGCGGCCAATGTCTCTGATTTCCTCTTGCGCGACACGTCGAACCCATCGAGCACGATGTCGTCGATCGAGACCGCCCGCAACAATGCGCGCATGGTGCGCACCGCGCTGACGCGCGAGACGTGGGAGAGCATCAACGAAGCCTGGATGGCGCTGAAACGGATGCTGGCGCGGCCGATCGACGAGCGCGACCTGCCCAACGTGCTCGACGCGATCAAGCGCGAGACCGCGCTGATCCGCGGCTCGTTTTACGGCACCATGCTGCGCAACGAGATCTTCGATTTCTCGCAGCTCGGCACCTATGTCGAGCGCGCCGACAACACCGCGCGCATCCTCGACGTGAAATACTACGTGCTGTTGCCGTCGATCTCCTGGGTCGGCTCGACGCTCGACAACTACCAGTGGGAATCGATCCTGCGCTCGGTGTCGGCGCATCGCTCGTATCGCTGGGTTTATGATGCCGACTACAAGCCGACCAACATCGCCGACTACCTGATCCTCAACGTCCGCATGCCGCGATCGCTGACCTTCTGCTATCGCTTCCTGGCAGAGCATCTGAAGTTCCTGGGTGACGACTATGGCAAGCGCCATGCCTGCCATGCGACGGCGGAAAAGACGCAGGCAATGCTGCAAGCAGGATCGATCAAGGACATATTCGACGCCGGACTGCACGAGTTCCTGGCAGGGTTCATTCGCGACAACACCAAGCTCGGCGACGAGATCGCGCAGGATTACAGGTTTAATTGAGCATGATGCCGGGAAGTGGATATCGTTTTTCGCTAGAGATCGTGCACGCGAACGGAAGATGGCCATGCGGCTGAAAATCACGCACCGGACCGAATACCGCTACGATGCACCGGTGCAGTATTTGCTCCAGAGGCTGCGGCTGCTTCCGGTGAGCGGGCCGACTCAGACCGTGCTGTCCTGGGCGCTGAAGGTCGAGGGTGCGCGCGAGGAAGTGCGATTTACCGACCATTACGGCAACGACAACAGGCTGTTGAGCGTCGAGGGTGACCACGACTTCATCACTGTCGAAGCGTCGGGCGAGGTGGTGACGCGCGATACATCGGGTGTTTGCGGGCCTCATCAAGGCTTCGCGCCACTCTGGTTGTTCGCGCAGGAGACCGCTTTGACCACCATAGGCGGCGGCATCCGTGATCTTACCGAGGCAGTCGGCAAGGGCACCGACCTTGACAGGCTGCACCGGCTGATGGCCGCCATTGGCGAGCGCGTCGCCTACACGCCGGGAACAACCAATGCGACGACCTCGGCCGAGGAAGCTTTGGTACTGAAAACCGGAGTCTGCCAGGACCATAGCCACATCTTTGCCGCCGCCGCGCGCGCCATGGGATTTCCGGCCCGCTATGTCAGCGGCTATCTGATGATGGATGCGGTGGAGCAGGCGGCAAGCCACGCGTGGGCCGAAGCGCATGTCGCGGGCCTCGGCTGGGTTGCCTTCGATCCCGCCAACGGTATTTCTCCCGACGAACGTTATGTGAAGGTGGCCACCGGTCGCGACTACCGTGACGCTTCGCCGGTGTCGGGAATTCGACTGGGACAGGCGGAAGAACTGCTTGCGGTCACCGTCACGGTAGAGCAGTAATCCCCCAGGGATTACCGCCTTAAGAGATTCCATGACCTATTGCGTCGGCCTCAAGATCGATCGCGGACTCGTGTTCATGTCGGACACGCGTACCAATGCCGGCATGGATTCGATCTCGACCTTCAAGAAGATGCATGTCTGGGAACAGCCGGGCGAGCGCGTCATCGTGCTGATGTCGGCCGGCAACCTGGCGACCACACAGGCCGTGGTCAGCCTGCTCGACGAACGCACCAAGGCGGTGACCGACCGCCATGAGAAGCTGCTCGAGACGCCATCCATGTATCAGACGGTGCGGCTGCTCGGCGACACGGTGAAGGAAGTGATCGCGCAATCGTCGCCCGCCGGCGAGAAGGCAGATTCCTATTTCAATGCCTCCTTCATCCTCGGCGGGCAGATCAAGGGCAGCCCGCCACGCCTGTTCATGATCTACCCCGAAGGCAATTTCATCGAGTCGACCGAGGACACGCCGTTCTTCCAGATCGGAGAGACCAAGTACGGCAAGCCGATCATCATTCGCGCCTACGAAAAGACGATGAGCCTGGCCGAGACGGTGAAACTGCTTCTGGTGTCGTTCGATTCGACGCTGAAGTCGAACCTGTCGGTCGGCCTGCCGCTCGATCTGCTTTTCCTGGAGCAGGACGCCTTTCAGGTCGGCCTTAAAAAGCGGATCGGCCAGGACGACCAGTATTACCGCACGATCTCCGATGGATGGTCGAATGCGCTGAAGACGGCCTTCGCCAGCCTGCCGGATTTTCCTGGCTAGTCCGCAAATCTCGCCGCCCGTCGGCGACTTCAAATGTTTCACGTGGTGACTAATATCCGATCTTGAGGAGCCGGGGGGCTACCACCGGCAGCGAATGATCATGTCGGGAGGACAAGATGAACAATGACGATTTCCGGCAATGGTCGCAACGCGCCGCCGATTGGGGCGCCGACTACCGCAACAATTTGCGTGAGCGGCCGGTGCGGCCGCTGATCGAGCCGGGCGACATTTACAGGAGCATCGAGGCGTCGCCGCCCGAAGACGCGGAGTCGATGGACAGGATTTTCGCCGATTTCCAAGAGAAGATCGTGCCGGGGATGACGCATTGGCAGCACCCGCGCTTCTTCGCCTATTTCCCGGCCAACGCGGCGCCGGTCTCGGTGGTGGCTGAATATCTGGTGTCGGCGATGGCAGCGCAATGCATGCTCTGGCAGACCTCGCCGGCGGCGACCGAGCTTGAAATGCGGACCGTCGACTGGATGCGCCAGGCGCTCGGCCTGCCGGAAGGATTCTCCGGCGTTATCCAGGATTCGGCCTCGTCGGCGACACTCAACGCGGTATTGACCATGCGCGAGCGGGCGCTGGACTGGCAAGGCAACAAAAAAGGATTGGCCGGGCAGGGGCGGTTGCGCATCTATTCCTCCGACCAGGTGCACACTTCGATCGATCGGGCGATCTGGGTGTCAGGCATAGGCGAGGACAATCTCGTGCGCATTCCGGTCGCCGGCCGTTTTCGCGCCATGGATGCGACCGCACTCGAGGCGGCAATCGTCGCCGACCGCGCGGCCGGCATGTTGCCCGCCGGCATCATCGCCAGCGTCGGCGGCACCAGCACCGGGGGCACGGACGATATTGCAGCCGTTGCGGCGGTCGCCGGTCGGCATGGGCTCTACCTGCATGTCGATGCCGCCTGGGCCGGGTCGGCGATGATCTGTCCGGAGTACCGGCATTTTTGGGCTGGCGCCGAGCTGGCGGATTCCATCGTCTTCAACCCCCACAAATGGCTGGGCGCGCAATTCGACTGCTCGATGCAGTTCATTCGCCGGCCCGAGGACCTCGTTCGCACGCTGGCCATCAAGCCCGAATTCCTCAAGACACACGGCCGCGACGGCATCATCAACTATTCCGAATGGTCGGTGCCGCTTGGTCGGCGCTTCCGGGCGCTGAAGCTTTGGTTTCTGTTGCGCGCGCATGGACTGGAAAACCTGCGAACCATGATTCGCAACCATGTCGCCTGGAGCGAGGGCCTTGCCGCACGGCTGGCAAGGGAGGTGGATTTCGAGATCGTCACCGAGCCGATGCTGTCGCTGTTTTCGTTCCGGCACAAGGCTGCCTCGGCCGCCGATGCCGACGAGCACAATCTGCGGCTCGTCAACGCGATCAACGATGATGGCCGCATCTACCTGACGCAAACGAAGGTCGATGGGAAGGTGGCGATCCGCTTCCAGGTCGGCCAGTTCGACGCGACGGCGGGAGACGTCGATGCCGCTTTCACCGCCATTACCGAAATTGCGCGTGCCACGGCCTGAAAAGACGGCATGAAGGTCGCGCGGAGGGTTCACCCGTACAATCATCAGATTTCGTTAGCCGGCTTGCACCTTTTCATCGGTTTCGTTTTCTATTATAAGCAAGAAAAACGAAAACGGGAGCTTGCCTTATGTATCTGTCGCCGCGCCATGCCGAGATCATCCAGATGGCCAAGGACAACGGCCGCGTGCTGGTTGATGACCTGGCTACGCATTTCAACGTGACGCCGCAGACCATACGCAAGGACCTCAACGATTTGTGCGACCAGCGGCTGCTTTCGCGCGTCCATGGGGGGGCATTGTTCCCGTCTGGTATCGAGAACATGGAGTATGAAGCCAGGCGCAAGATCGCGGCCGACGAGAAGGAAGCGATAGGCCGCGCGGCGGCCAGGTTGATTCCCGACAACGCCTCGCTGTTCATCAACATCGGCACCACAACAGAGGCAGTCAGCAAGGCGCTACTCGATCATGACGGCCTGATGGTCATCACCAATAACATCAATGTTGCCAATAGGATGCGCGTCTATCCCTCGATCGAGGTGGTGATTGCGGGCGGAGTGGTGCGCGGCTCCGACGGGGGTGTTGTCGGCGAGGCGGCGGTCGATTTCATTAGGCAGTTCAAGGTCGACTACGCTGTCATCGGCGCCTCGGCTATCGATCATGATGGGGCGCTGCTCGATTTTGATTTCCGCGAGGTGAAGGTGGCGCAAGCGATCATCGCCAATGCCAGGCACGTCATTCTGGTTTCCGACCAGACCAAGTTCGAACGCACGGCGCCTGTGCGTATCGGCCATCTGTCGCAGGTCAACACCTTCATCACTGATCGCTGCGACATCCCGTCCGTGCGCAAGATCTGCCAGGAGGCCGAGGTTCAGCTCATCGAGACGTCGCTTGGCTGACGCAATTCACGGTCTTCTCAAAGGCGCGCGATATTTCGTTTGACATTCGTTATGAGTTCGAAATAATCCCTCCACGGTTTCGCATAAGAGCAAAAATGGTGCAATGCGAAATCGTGGAGGAGTTAGGTGGACACATCTTCAGTCCAGGACATTTTCGTCATTGGTGGCGGCATCAACGGCTGCGGCATCGCCCGTGATGCCGTGGGACGCGGGTTCTCGGTCTTTCTCGCCGAAATGAACGATCTCGCCAGCGGAACCTCATCCGGTTCGACCAAGCTGATACATGGCGGGTTGCGCTATCTCGAATTTTATGAATTCCGCCTGGTGCGCGAGGCGCTGATGGAGCGTGAGGTTCTGTGGAAGAACGCTCCGCACATAATCTGGCCGATGCGCTTCGTGCTGCCCTATGCCAAGGGTCTGCGCCCGGCCTGGCTGATCCGGCTCGGCCTTTTCCTCTACGACCACATCGGCGGGCGCAAGTTGCTGCCAGCGACCAGGACGCTCGACATGGCAAGCGATCCGGCAGGTAAGCCTTTGAAGCCGCTGTTCAAAAAGGCTTTCGAATATTCGGATGGCTGGGTCAACGATGCGCGGCTGGTGGCGCTGAATGCACGTGACGCCGCTGACCGGGGCGCAACGATCCGCACTCGCACCCAAGTGGTTGGAGCGCGCCGCGAGGGCGGAATCTGGGCGATAAAGATCGAGGACCTGCAGACCGGCGAGACCGAAGAGGTCAAGGCACGGTTGCTGGTCAATGCGGCGGGTCCATGGGTCGACCACGTGCTGTCCGGCGTTGTTGGCCTCAACGACGTGCACAATGTCCGCCTCGTGCAGGGCAGCCACATCGTTATCGCCAAGAAGTTCGACGACCCGCGCGCCTATTTCTTCCAGAACAAGGATGGTCGCATCATCTTCGCCATCCCCTACGAGGACGAGTTCACGCTGATCGGTACCACCGACCAGGACTATCCCGGCGATCCGCATGATGTGAAGATCAGCGACACCGAGATCGACTATCTCTGTGCCGCGGCCAGCGAATATTTCGCGGTTCCCGTCAAGCGTTCCGACATCGTCTGGACCTATTCGGCCGTGCGTCCGCTCTACGACGACGGCGCCTCCAAGGCGCAGGAAGCGACACGTGACTATGTGCTGAAGGCGGATGGCGGCGAGGGCGCCGCGCCGCTGGTCAACGCGTTTGGCGGCAAGATCACCACCTACCGCCGGCTGTCGGAATCGATGCTGGAGAAGATCGAAGGTTTTCTCGGCAAGCGCGGCAAGCCGTGGACATCAGATGCGCCGCTGCCGGGCGGCGATTTTCCTGCCACGGGTTTCGATGCGCAGGTGGCGAAGCTGAAAAGCGCCTATCCTTTCCTCGACCAGCGCTTGGCGCGCCGGCTGACGAGGCTCTACGGCACGCGCGCGCAGATGCTGCTTGGCTTGGCCAAGTCGATTGCCGATCTCGGCCGCAATTTCGGTGGCGATCTCCACGAGGCCGAGGTGCGCTATCTCGTTGAAAACGAATGGGCTGTCACGGCGGAAGACGTGCTGTGGCGGCGGACCAAGCGCGGCCTGCATCTTAACCGCGAGCAGGTCGCGGCACTCGATGAATTCATGCGCGGCATAAGCCGGCAGCACGTCGCGGCCGCCGAATGAAGAGGGTTTTGAGCTGATGCGGAAAGCCTGGGAGGAGGCGTCATGCTGGAACTGAGGAACGTCACCAAGACGGTCGGTGCGGTCGAGCACATCCGGGACGTGTCGCTGACGCTTCAGCACGGCTCGCTCAACGTTTTGCTTGGGCCCACGCTTTCGGGCAAGACCAGCCTGATGCGGCTGATGGCCGGCCTCGATGTGCCGACCTCCGGCTCGGTCTGGTTCGACGGCCGGAATGTCACCGGCACGCCTGTGCAGAAGCGCAAGATCGCCATGGTCTACCAGCAGTTCATCAATTATCCGGCGATGACGGTCTATGACAACATCGCCTCACCCCTCAAGGTGGCCGGCGTCGAGCAGGGCAAGATCGACAGCCAGGTGCGCGAAGCGGCGGCACTCCTCAAACTGACCCCTTATCTCGACCGCACGCCGCTCAGTCTGTCGGGCGGGCAGCAGCAGCGCACCGCGCTGGCGCGCGCCATCGTCAAGAATGCCAGCCTTGTGCTGCTCGACGAACCGCTTGCAAATCTCGACTACAAATTACGCGAGGAGTTGCGAGCCGAACTGCCGAGGATATTTGCGGCCGCCGGCACCATCTTCGTCTATGCCACCACCGAGCCGCATGAGGCCCTGCTGCTCGGCGGCAATACGGCAACACTGTCGGAAGGCCGCATCACCCAGTTCGGGCCGACCATCGACGTATTCCGCAAACCGGTCGACCTGGTGACGGCGAGGACCTTCGCCGATCCGCCGCTCAACACCATCGTGCTGGCCAAGAAGGGGGCGGATTTTCTGCTTGAGGGCGGCGTCAAGCTGCCGGTGCCCGCTGACCTCGTCGGCATCGCCGATGCGAACTATACGGTCGGCTTCCAGCCGCACCATCTTTCGCTCGACCGGCCCGATGCCTCCGCGGTGCCGGTGCGGGCGAAGGTCACCATCACGGAAATCACCGGATCCGAAAGCTTCATCCATCTCGACTTTGCCGATGTGCGCTGGGTGATGTTGACCCACGGCATCAGGGATTTCGAGACAGACGCGGTGGTCGAAGTGTTCATCGATCCGCGTCACATCATGGTCTTCGACGAGCACGGCCGCGCCGTGACCGCGGCGAAGCTGGCGGCGTAGGAGGACGATATGGCGCGTATCGACGTCAACCATGTCAGGCATTCCTATCTGCCGAACCCGCGCAAGGATGCCGATTTCGCGCTGCGCGAAGTGCATCACACTTTCGAGGATGGTGGTGCCTATGCGCTGCTCGGACCGTCCGGCTGCGGCAAGACCACGCTGCTCAACATCATTTCGGGCCTGCTGCATCCCTCGCACGGCCAGTTGCTGTTCAACGGCAGGGACGTGACCAATCTGTCGACGCAGGAACGCAATATCGCGCAGGTTTTCCAGTTCCCGGTGATCTACGACACCATGACCGTCTACGACAATCTGGCATTCCCGCTGCGCAATCGCGGCGTGCCGGAGGCAGATGTCGACCGCAAGGTTCGCGAGACGCTGGAGATGATCGACCTCGCTTCCTGGGCGAACAAGAAGGCCAGGGGCCTGACCGCCGACCAGAAGCAGAAGATCTCGCTCGGCCGTGGGCTGGTGCGCTCGGACGTGAACGCCATCCTGTTCGACGAACCGCTGACCGTCATCGACCCGCACATGAAATGGGTGCTGCGCTCGCAATTGAAACAGCTGCATCGCCGCTTCGGCTACACGATGGTCTATGTCACGCACGACCAGACCGAGGCGCTGACCTTCGCCGACCAGGTCGTGGTCATGTATGATGGCGGCATCGTGCAGATCGGCACGCCGGCAGAGCTGTTCGAGCGGCCGCGCCATACTTTTGTCGGTTATTTCATCGGCTCGCCGGGCATGAACGTCATGCCTGTGGCGATCGACGGCAAGACGGCGACCCTCGGCTCGCAGCGTATCGAACTGCCGGGCGCGCCGAAGGCGGCCCCCGGCGCCGTCGAGCTTGGCATCCGTCCGGAATATGTTCGACTCGGCCGCGACGGCATGGCTGTTTCAATCACCAAGGTCGAGGATGTCGGCCGCCACAAGGTGGTGCGTGCCAAGCTCGAGGGCCGGGAGATCGCGGCGGTGATCGGCGAGGACGAGACGGTGCCGGCCGAACCGAAGGTGCGGTTCGATCCGGCCGGCATCAACATTTATGCCGATTCCTGGCGTGTCGAGATGGGGGCATAGATGGACAAGACCTGGAACAACAAGGCCTGGTTCCTCGTGCTGCCGGTGCTGGTGCTGGTAGCCTTCACCGCCGTCATCCCGCTGATGACGGTCGTGAACTATTCGGTGCAGGACACGTTCGGCAACAATGTCTTCACCTGGGCCGGCACCGAATGGTTCGAGGAACTGCTTTCATCCAGCCGCTTCTGGGAAGCGATGGTCCGCAACCTGATCTTTTCTTTCATCATCCTGGCAATAGAGGTGCCGCTCGGCATTTTCATCGCGCTCAACATGCCGAAGAAGGGCTGGGGCGTGCCGGTCTGCCTGGTGCTGATGTCGCTGCCGCTGCTGATCCCGTGGAACGTTGTCGGCACCATCTGGCAGGTGTTCGGTCGCAACGACATCGGGCTGTTGGGCTATTACCTCAATGCGCTCGGCATCGACTACAATTACGTGCAAGATCCGTTCGATGCCTGGGTGACCATCATCGTCATGGATGTCTGGCACTGGACCAGCCTTGTCGTGCTGCTCTGCTACGCCGGCCTGGTCTCGATCCCCGATGCCTTCTACCAGGCGGCAAAGATCGACGGGGCCTCGCGCTGGGCGGTATTCCGCTACATCCAGCTGCCGAAAATGCAGCGCGTGCTTTTGATCGCCGTGCTGCTGCGCTTCATGGACAGTTTCATGATCTACACCGAACCGTTCGTCGTCACCGGCGGCGGGCCGGGCAACTCGACGACCTTCCTGTCGATCGACCTCGTCAAGACGGCGCTCGGCCAATTCGACCTTGGCCCGGCGGCCGCCATGTCGCTGGTCTACTTCCTCATCATCCTGTTGTTGTCATGGGTGTTCTACACCGTGATGACCAATTACGACGCGGAGCGCTGAAATGGCTGGCGCCAATGAACGAACCGAGCGCAATGTGATGAACCGGACCGCCTCGGAAAGTCTGGCCGGTACGCTGTCGCAGAGCGATCTCGACAGGCGCATGCGCCGGCGCGGCGAGGAATCACGCTGGTGGTGGATCGTGCCGACGCTCTACATCATCGTACTTTTGCTGCCGATCTACTGGCTCATCAATATGAGCTTCAAGACCAATGCCGAGATCGTCAACTCGATGACGCTCTACCCGCACACACCGACAATCGCCAACTACGTCACCATCTTCACCGAGAAGGCCTGGTACTCCGGCTACATCAACTCGATCACCTATGTTGTCATGAACATGGTGATTTCGGTATCGGTGGCGCTGCCGGCGGCCTATGCCTTTTCGCGCTACCGCTTCCTTGGCGACAAGCATCTGTTCTTCTGGCTGCTGACCAACCGCATGGCGCCGCCGGCGGTGTTCGCACTGCCGTTCTTCCAACTCTACTCGGCCTTCGGGCTGATCGACACGCATATCGCGGTGGCGCTGGCGCATTGCCTGTTCAACGTTCCGCTGGCGGTGTGGATTCTCGAGGGCTTCATGTCGGGCGTGCCGAAGGAGATCGACGAGACCGCCTATATCGACGGCTATTCCTTCCCGCGCTTCTTCGTAAAGATCTTCATGCCGCTGATCGCGAGCGGCATCGGTGTGGCCTGCTTCTTCTGCTTCATGTTCTCGTGGGTCGAATTGCTGATCGCACGCACGCTGACCACCACCGACGCCAAGCCGATCGCCGCCACCATGACGCGTACGGTATCGGCCTCGGGCATGGATTGGGGCCTGCTCGCCGCCGCCGGCGTGCTGACGCTGATCCCCGGCGCGCTCGTCATCTGGTTCGTGCGAAATTATATCGCCAAGGGCTTTGCCCTGGGGAGGGTGTAACATGAACCTCGACTTCTCCTGGATGGCATGGACCTGGCCGACGGCCGCGTTCTTCACCGTCATAGCGCTGCTTTTGCTTGGCATGGGCGTCTGGGAATACGCCTCGCCGGGCGGCAATCCGCGCGTCGGCATCCTGCGCTTCGAGACGACGCGCGGCGATCGTCTTTTCCTGTCGCTGCTCGGCAGCGCCTTTATCCATCTCACTTGGCTGGGTCTAGTCGGACCCAACCTGTGGTGGGCTCTCGCTCTCTCCGTGGTCTACGCCATCGGCGTGTTCCGCTACGTATAGAGGGGGAAACTGTTGGAGCGGTCGCGTGCCGGTGGCCGCTCCAGATCGTACTTGAAACATTTTAACTGTGGAGGAACACATGCGACGGCAATTTTTAACATCGACGACGGCCCTTGTCCTATTGCTCGGGGCCGGTAATGCCTATGCCGGGATGGATGAAGCAAAAGCCTTTCTCGACAAGGAGATAGGCCCGCTCTCGACGCTTTCCCGCGCCGACCAGGAAAAGCAAATGCAGTGGTTCATCGACGCGGCCAAGCCCTTCGCCGGCATGGAAATCAAAGTCGTGTCTGAAACCTTGACCACCCACCAGTACGAGTCTCAGGTGCTGGCGCCGGCCTTTACCGCCATCACCGGCATCAAGGTCACGCATGACGTCATTCAGGAAGGCGACGTCGTCGAGAAGATCCAGACCCAGATGCAAACCGGCCAGAACATCTATGACGGCTGGGTCAACGATTCCGATCTGATCGGCACCCACTGGCGTTACCAGCAGGTGCGCAACCTGACCGACTGGATGGCGGGCGAAGGCAAGGACGTTACCGATCCGATGCTCGACGTCGACGATTTCGTCGGCACGAAGTTCACCACCGCGCCAGACAAGAAGCTCTACCAACTGCCCGACCAGCAGTTCGCGAACCTCTACTGGTTCCGCTACGACTGGTTCAACGATGAGAAGAACAAGGCCGATTTCAAGGCCAAGTACGGCTACGATCTCGGCGTGCCGGTCAACTGGTCGGCCTATGAGGACATCGCCGAATTCTTCACTGGCCGCGACGTCAACGGCAAGAAAGTCTATGGCCACATGGACTACGGCAAGAAGGATCCGTCGCTCGGCTGGCGGTTCACCGACGCCTGGCTGTCGATGGCCGGCAATGGCGACAAGGGCCTGCCGAACGGCGTGCCGGTCGACGAATGGGGTATCAAGGTCGATGCGAATTCACGGCCTGTCGGCTCGTGCACCGCGCGCGGCGGCGACACCAATGGACCAGCATCGGTTTATGCCATCCAGAAGTATCTCGATTGGCTGAAGGCCTATGCGCCGCCGGAAGCCCAGGGCATGACCTTCTCCGAGTCCGGCCCCGTGCCCTCGCAAGGCAATGTCGCCCAGCAGATCTTCTGGTACACAGCGTTCACCGCCGACATGGTCAAGCCCGGCCTGCCGGTCATGAACGACGACGGTACGCCGAAGTGGCGCATGGCGCCGTCTCCGCACGGCTCCTACTGGAAGGACGGCATGAAGCTCGGCTATCAGGACGTCGGCTCCTGGACTCTGATGAAGTCGACGCCGACCGACCGCGCCAAGGCCGCCTGGCTTTATGCCCAGTTCGTCACCTCGAAGACCGTCGATGTGAAGAAGAGTCAGGTTGGCCTGACCTTCATTCGCGACTCCACCATCCATGACAAGAGCTTCACCGAACGTGCGCCGAAGCTCGGCGGTCTGATCGAGTTCTATCGCTCGCCGGCCCGTGTGCAGTGGACGCCGACCGGTACCAACGTGCCGGACTATCCGAAGCTGGCGCAGCTCTGGTGGCAGAACATCGGTGACGCATCGTCTGGTGCCAAGACACCGCAGGAAGCCATGGATTCGCTCTGCGCCGATCAGGAAAAAGTGATGGCACGTATCGAGAAATCCGGTGTCCAGGGCGACATCGGACCGAAGATGGCCGAGGAGCATGACCTTGCCTACTGGAACGCCGATGCGGTCAAGGGCGGCAATCTGGCGCCTCAGCTGAAGCTCGAGAAGGAGAAGGACAAGCCGATCACCGTCAACTACGACGAGCTGGTGAAGAGCTGGCAGAAGTAAATTCTGGTGCTGGCGTTCGCGCCGGCGTCATAATGATCGGGGAGGCGGCATCTTGCCGTCTCCCCTGTTCGTATAAGCTGCTTACCGGGAGGGAGAATGACCGGATATATCCTTGCGATCGACCAGGGTACGACATCGAGCCGGGCGATCCTGTTCGACAGCTCGATGAAGGTCGCGGGCAGCGGGCAGAAGGAATTCACCCAGCACTATCCGGCCTCAGGCTGGGTTGAACACGATCCGGAGGAGATCTGGTCGAGCGTCGTTGAGACTGTGAAGGCCGCGCTGAAGAATGCCCGCCGCGACGCTTCGGATGTGGCTGCGATCGGCATCACCAACCAGCGCGAGACGGTCGTCATCTGGGACAAAGTGACCGGCAAACCGATCCACAACGCCATTGTCTGGCAGGACCGCCGCACCGCACCCCTATGCCAGAAGCTCAGGAAGCAGGGGCTCGAGAAGAAATTCACCCGCAAGACCGGCTTGCTGGTCGATCCCTATTTCTCCGGCACCAAGATCGCCTGGATGCTGGACAAGGTGAAGGGCGCGAGGAAGCGTGCCGAGAGGGGCGAGCTGCTCGCCGGCACCATCGACAGCTTTTTGATCTGGCGGCTGACCGGTGGCAAGGTTCACGCCACCGATGCCACCAACGCTTCGCGCACGCTGGTCTACAACATCGCGGAGAATGCCTGGGACGAGGAGCTGCTGGCCATCCTGCGTATCCCCGCCGCGATACTGCCCGAAGTCAAGGATTGCGCCGATGATTATGGAACCACTGAGAAAAACCTGTTTGGCGCCGAAATCAGAATCCTCGGCGTTGCCGGAGACCAGCATGCAGCAACGATTGGCCAGGCCTGTTTCGAACCGGGCATGATGAAATCGACCTATGGCACCGGCTGTTTTGCGCTGCTCAACACCGGCAGCGACCTAGTGCGGTCGAAGAACCGGCTCTTGGCCACCATTGCCTATCGGCTGAATGGCAAGACCACCTATGCGCTGGAAGGCTCGATCTTCATCGCTGGGGCTGCCGTGCAATGGCTGCGCGACGGCATCAAGGTGATTGGCAAGGCCGAGCAGAGCGGCAAGCTGGCGGCGGAGGCCGATCCGACGCAAAACGTCTATCTGGTGCCGGCCTTTGTCGGGCTTGGTGCGCCGCACTGGGACGCGGACGCGAGAGGGGCGATTTTCGGTCTGACGCGCAATTCCAGCCCGGCCGAGTTTGCCCGTGCGGCTTTGGAATCCGTTGCCTACCAGACCCGCGACCTGCTCGACGCCATGCACAAGGATTGGAAGGGCGCCAAGGCAAAGACGGTGCTCAGGGTTGATGGCGGCATGGTGGCATCGGACTGGACCATGCAGCGCCTGGCCGACATTCTCGACGCGCCGGTCGACCGGCCGACAATTCTGGAGACGACCGCGCTGGGGGCGGCGTGGCTCGCTGGTTCGAAGGCGGGCGTATGGCCGAAGATCGGGGAGTTCGCGAAAAGCTGGGCGCTTGAGCGACGGTTCAAGCCGCAGATGGACGCCTCCGTGCGCACCGCCAAGCTTGCTGGGTGGCGCGATGCTGTGCGCAGGACGCTGAGCATGCCATAACACGAGCGCGACTCGGTGAGGAGGAGGGCACATGCAGCCGGACTGGTATCCCGCATGGCGTGACGATGCTTTCAAACAGCTCGTCGCCAAGAATGCCCAGTTGGAGAAAGATTTCCGCCTCGGCCACTGGCCACGCTATGATTACGATCTGACGGCCGGAAAGCTGCTCTTCTCGGAGCAAGGGATCGTCAAGGTGGTCACGGAGGTTCAGGTCGCGGGCTCGACGAGCGCCAAGGCCGGCTACTGGCTTTGGGCCTGGGCCAATTCGAATATGCCTGGTGAACTGCTTGAGGATGCAAAACGCGTTCGATCCTTCGGAGAGGACAACGGCATCGACGAACTTGCTCACCCTTATGTAACGGATGCCGGCGATGATCTTGAAGCGCTCGGTTGGGAACTGGCCGGGACGATGGTTCGAGTTTGCGAGGCCCTCGGCGCCTATCGTTCCCTGCGGGGTGCAGGTGGAGGGCTCTATCTGATCTTGAAAAGTATAAAGTGGGCTAGCTGATGCAGGGCCTTCGGTTCGCTGTGTACGAGTTCAAAAAAATGCATCGCAAAAAGCCCGCGCTTTGCGGCGCGGGCTTCAAAGGATTGGCGAATTCCGCCAACCAGATCAGTAAGGCGAACGGCACTCCCGACGAGGACCATTGTTCGGCTGGAAGGTGTTGTCGGAAGCGCGGTAGCTCCGATAATGATCGTAGCACCACTGAACGTGCGAATTGCCTTCATAGACGCGGTTGTTCTCGTTGTTGACAATCGCGCCGGTGATCAGCGCGCCAGTCGCGAAGGCGGCCAGCGGGAACCAGTAGTCGCCATGACGGCGATAGCCGCGGCGATATTCACGATAGCCGCGATGGCCATTCCAATACATGTCACCGTTGCGGCTGAAGCTTCGATTGCGCGAGAAATTGCGATCGAAAGAGCGGTTTCTCCTCCACTCCCGGTACTGCACCGTCTGAACATCCGGCGTTGCCGCCTGGGAGAGTGGCACATAGTTGGGCTGGGCGTTGACCGGCACCACCTCCGCCGCGACGAATGTGGCCGAAAGGGTGGCGGCAAGCAGGCCTGTCGTAATTCTATTCATTGGTATTCTCCTCGAGGGTTTGCGAACGTCCCTTTGGCGAAAAACGATAGTGCGTCCGATTTGTTCCCCCTGCTGGCCTCCATGGCCGGACTGAACCAAAACCGCCGGGCTGCTCGCCAGAACCGGGGAACAAGCAAGGGGCAGCGATTTAGGGCAGAGAGCGGATTTGAGACCCATCTTTTCCGGTTGACCGGTCGCGGCACTCTCCCTATGTTCCGCGCAATTTCGAGGGCGGCCTTTTCGAGCCCCCGGGAGCGCGTAGCTCAGCCGGTAGAGCAACTGACTTTTAATCAGTAGGTCATGGGTTCGAATCCCATCGCGCTCACCATTGTCAAATGACATGCCAGCGCTTTGATTTGCCTGTGCGGCGTGCAACGACTGCTCAGACGCCCCGTGACAGGTGCACGTCCAAAACGGCGGCTTTCTTAGCAACCAAACCTTCCAGATCCGCGTCGGATCGCTTGGTTCCGGTCCGTTCGCGCAGCAACGAGATCACCGCGCTCATCGAAAGCTGGGCAGTGCGATCGCTCAGGATAGCGTCCACCGCGCCGGCAACATCCGGGGTCTCCTTCGGTGCTCGCATAATCGGTTCCTTTCTGTTCAGGTCGGCCTCGGAGCCGTTGGCCGGTCCCCGCACGCCACGGTCGAAGATAACGGCCAAGCCGTTTTTCACGGCGAGGGCGGCGACCATGTCGTCGAGGTCGTGATCGGAAAACGCTGGCTCCGAAGGATCGGGCCTCAGGGTTCTGCGGATCACTCGGGCAGCCTGGTCCGTCGACACAAAGCCAAAATGCCGTTTTCTGGCCTCGACATATTGCTCGATGATCATGCTCAGACGCCGGGCTGCGATATTCCTGGGTTCCTGCATCTGGGCCTCCTTCGACTGCCGCAAGCGCAAGGTCGACAGCACCAAAAGGAAATAGGGCGGCGGATCTACTCAAACAGGGGACGGATCGATCATTCGACGCATCTTGCGCTGATATAGGAACGATCCGGGCCCTGATGCATTTTGCCTCTATGACCAGCTCATTGAGGGACGCCGGACATGAAGATTGCCCATGTCGCACCACTCTACGAATTGGTGCCGCCACGACTTTACGGGGGTACCGAGCGTATCATCTCATATCTTACCGAAGCTCTCGTCGATCTCGGCCACGAGGTGACGTTGTTTGCCAGCGGCGACACGAAGAGCTCCGCCAAACTGGTGCCATGCCGCGAAAGGGCGCTTCGTCTCGATCCGCGTCCGCTGAAGTCGGAGATCGCTGCGCATTTGTCGATGCTCGACGAAGTGCGCAGACGGGCCGACGACTTCGACGTCGTGCATTTCCATCTGAGCCATTTCCTGCATTTCCCGTTTTTCCGTGATATGCCGCAGCGCACGGTGACGACGCCGCATGGCAGGCTGGATTACGCGGACCTCGCGCAGGCCTATGACCGGTTCCCAGGGTTCCCGATGATTTCCATATCCCGCAGCCAGCGGGCGCGGTTCGCATCCGCGAACTGGCTGGCGACGATCCATCACGGGCTGCCGCTTGACCTTTATGAGGCCGATTTCGAGGCCGGTTCGGACGGTACCTACCTTGCTTTTCTCGGCAGAATGTCACGCGACAAGCGGCCGGACCGGGCAATCGAGATTGCCCGCCGAACCGGCCTGAAACTGAAGCTCGCCGCCAAGGTCGGCGATGGCGACCGCGCTTATTTCGAGGAAGTCGTGCAGCCGCTGATCGATGGCGACAGGGTCGAGTATGTCGGCGAGATTGGCGAGGACCAGAAGGCCCGGTTTCTGGGCAATGCGGCCGCCTTGCTGTTTCCCATCGACTGGCCAGAACCCTTCGGGCTTGCGGTGATCGAGGCCATGGCGTGCGGAACCCCGGTCATGGCTTGGAGTTGCGGCGCCATGCCCGAGATCATCGATCATGGGGTCACCGGCTTTGTCGTCGAAACCATCGAAGATGCCGTCGCCTCGATGCCGGCTCTCCTGCAACTCGACAGGCGACGAATAAGAACGGCCTTCGAAAGGCGGTTTTCGGCCAACAGAATGGCCAGGGATTACGTCGAGGCTTATTCGCGGCTGACCAGCGGCCACGAAGAGAGCAGGGCCTCGTAGATCTTCAACCCGTTCGGAAACCAGCACGGGACAATCTTCTTGACCATTACCCAACTCGACGAGCGCAAGCTCGATCCTGCGATAGCACTGGCTTCCCTGGACGAAACCGCGCCCAGGGAGCCGCATCGGCTTTACGCGCTCAAGCATGGCGATTGCTTTGCCGTCGCCGACGCCTACGGCGACATACGCGGCGCCGGCGACGGCTTCTTCCGCGACGACACGCGCGTGCTCTCCGAATTTCGCCTGACGGTTGGCGGACGATCGCTGTCGCTGCTTGGCGCATCGCTCAGCCAGGACAACGTCCTGTTCACCAGCAACCTGACCAATCTGCCGATCGAGAGCGCCGCGGGCCGCCAGATCCCGCAGGGCGCGATCCATATCGAGCGGGTCAGGCTTCTGTGGCAGGAGAGGCTATATGAACGCATCACGCTCTCGAATTATAGCCGGGAGCATTCGACGGTCTTGGTATCACTGCGCTTTGGTGTCGATTTTCGCGACATGTTCGAAGTCCGGGGCTCGACCCGCTCCAAGCGTGGCACCGCGCACACGGCCGAGATGGATCAGAGTTCGGTCGTGCACCGCTACGAAGGGCTGGACAAGGTCGTGCGGACATCGGCCATTTCGTTTTCACAGCCGCCGGATCACCTGACCTCCGAGCGGGCGGATTTCTTCATTGCTGTCACCAAGCGCAGCCGCCAGACGCTGTACGTAGAGGTGGGAAGCAAGACAGCGGCCCGCCCGCAAACTGATCGGTTCCGGTCCGCCGCGGCGCGCGCCCGTTTCGGCATGCGCGCCAAGCGCCGGCATGGGGCAACGCTGCACAGTTCAGGCCGCGTCTTTAATGATTGGATGGAACGGGCGCGTGCCGATGTGGCGTTGCTCACCACGGAACTGGCGACCGGGCCTTACCCCTATGCCGGGATCCCGTGGTTCTCCACCGCCTTCGGCCGCGACGGCGTGATTTCAGCTCTGCAGATGCTTTGGCTCAATCCTGGCCTGGCTCGCGGCGTGCTTGCCTTTCTCGCCCAGCACCAGGCGACCGAGACCTCTTCCTTCAGCGATTCCGAGCCCGGCAAGATCATGCACGAGACCCGCAAGGGCGAGATGGCGGCGCTGAGCGAGTTGCCGTTCGGCCGCTACTATGGCGGCGTCGATACGACGCCGCTCTACATCCATCTCGCCTGCGCCTATGCGGACCGCACGGGAGACACGGCTTTCATCGATGGGCTTTGGCCATCGCTGTGCGCCGCCGCCGAGTGGATCGAGACAGCGAGCCGTTCGACAGGGTTTCTTACCTATCAGCGCGCCGCGGAATCCGGCCTTGCCAACCAGGGATGGAAGGACAGCTTCGATTCCGTCTTCCATGCCGACGGCCGCATTCCGAAAGGGCCGATCGCGCTGGTCGAGGTGCAGGGTTACGTCTTTGCGGCATTCCGGGGATTGGCAAAGCTGGCGCGGCTGCGCGGCGAAGAGGAGCGGGCGGAGAATTGGGAGCTGCGCGCCGATGCCATTCGCCAACAAGTCGAACGCCATTTCTGGATCGAAGAGCTTGGCTACTATGCGCTGGCGATCGATGGCGATGGCCAACCCTGCAAGGTGCGCACGTCAAATGCGGGTCACCTGCTCTATGTCGGCCTTCCCAATCCGGATCGCGCCCGCATGGTCGCCGACCAGCTGCTGTCGGCTTCGTTCCATTCGGGCTGGGGGCTGAGAACGTTGGCGGACGACGCGATCTTCTTCAATCCGATGTCCTATCATAACGGCTCGATCTGGCCGCACGACACCGCGATCTGCGCTGCTGGGCTAGCACGATACGGCATCCGCGACAGCGTGGTGCGGTTGATGAGCGGGACCTTCGAATCCGCGGTTCATTTCAACATGCGGCTACCCGAACTGTTCTGCGGGTTCACGCGCTCGGCCGGCGAAGCGCCGATTGCCTATCCGGTGGCTTGCCTGCCGCAGGCCTGGTCCGCGGGCTCCGCCTTCATGCTCATGCAGGCCTGCCTCGGCCTACAGATCGACGGTTGGACGAACGAAATTCACGTGACCCGGCCGCACTTGCCGATCGGCATCGACAATCTTGTCATTCGCCATCTCTCGGTTGGACATGTGGCCGTGGACCTGACGTTTCAGCGCGTGGGGGATCGTGTCGGCGCCTTCCTCGCGGATGCGCATGAAGGGTTGGTGCCACTGGTGGTCAAGAGTTGAAAAATCGGAACCATCATGTGTGCTGAACGTTGGATCACCACGCCAAGGATGCTGGAGTTCCTGTCGGTGGACCTTCCGTATCGCATTGAAAGGTAATCAGTTCGAAATGCCCGACAACAGTTCGTACCTGGTCGTCCCCTCGGCCGCACTGTGGCTCCTCATTCTCGTAATTGTCGGTATCTTAAGCCTCACGCTCGCGGTGGTGCTGTCACGGGCGCGCCAGGCCAGAAACGCCAAGCTCGCTCGTCTGGAAGCAGGATCCGTTCGCAGTCCATTGCCGGAGTTCGAAAAGAACGGGCAATCCGCAGCCGCCGCGCTCGTCCAATGGTCGCCGGAAACGTTGCGTCACATTCTGGCGAAGGAACTTCCCGATGCGCAGGTGATCGTGGTGTCAAATCGCGAACCCTACATCCATAACCGCGAGGGCGACGACATCCAGCTGGTCGTACCCGCCAGCGGGCTGGTCTCCGCCCTGGAGCCGATCACGCGCGCCTGTGCGGGCACATGGATCGCGTATGGCGGCGGTTCGGCCGATACGCTGGTGGTCGATGAAAACGACCGCATTGCAGTGCCGCCGGAAAACCCTTCCTATACGTTGCGCCGTGTCTGGCTGAGCGAGGAAGAACAGCAAGGCTATTATCTCGGCTTTGCCAATGAGGGGCTTTGGCCGCTGTGCCACATAGCCTTCACCCGACCGATATTCCGTGCCTCCGACTGGGAGGCCTACGAGGCGGTCAACCGCAAATTCGCCGACACCGTCGTCGCGGAGGCACGCAATGAGCGGCCCATCGTGCTGGTCCAGGACTACCATTTCGCGCTGTTGCCGCGGATGATCCGGGAGCGACTGCCGGAAGCGATCATCATTACCTTCTGGCACATCCCATGGCCGAATTCGGAGGTGTTCAGCATCTGCCCATGGCGCGAGAAGATCCTCGAAGGATTGCTGGGCAGTTCGATCGTCGGCTTCCACACCCAGTTCCATTGCAACAACTTCATCGATAGCGTCGACCGCTTCCTGGAGAGCAGGATCGAGCGCGAGGATTCCGCCATCTCCTACGGCGGCCAGATCAGCCTGGTTCACGCGTATCCGATTTCAATCGAATGGGAGCCGGCGCGACAGGCCCAACTGCCCGACGTGGCGGAATGCCGGCGGCATGTTCGTGAAAAATTCGGGCTGGCGGACGATGTCAGGCTGTGTGTCGGGGTCGAACGTCTCGACTACACCAAGGGTATCCTCGATCGCTTTACCGCACTCGACGAACTGCTGAGGCTCCATCCGGAATGGATTGGCAAGGTCGCCTTCCTGCAGATCGCGGCCCCCAGCCGCGGCACCTTACCCGCATACCAACAGTTGCACGACGAGTGTCTGCGTCAAGCCGAGGATCTCAACCGGCGCTATGGCCGCGACGGCTACACTCCCGTCCTGATGGTCACGGAACATCATTCGCAGGAACAGGTCTACGAAATCTACCGGGCCGCCGACGTTTGCATGGTCACGAGCCTGCATGACGGCATGAACCTGGTGGCCAAGGAATTCGTCGCGGCGCGCGATGACGAACAAGGGGTCCTGCTGCTCAGCATGTTCGCCGGCGCCTCCAAGGAACTGCTGGAAGCGCTGATCGTCAATCCGTACGACGCCACAATGATGGGCGACGCCCTGCTGCAGGCTTTGACGATGTCGCCGGACGAGCAGCGGCAGCGCATGCAAAGGATGCGTGAGGTCGTTCGCGACAACAATGTCTACCGGTGGGCAGGCAGCATGCTTCTCGATGCCGCGCGCCTGCGCAAACGCGTTGCGGTCGATCGCGCCGTCGGCGCAGCCCCGACGTCGTCCGGCAACGTGATCTCGCTACTCGATCGCAGACGGGTGGCGGCGCTGTGATGTCGCTTTTGCCAAAACTCCCCGTGCCTGAGCTCCCAACAGGGCCGTGGGCCTTGTTCCTGGACATAGATGGCACGCTTCTCGAACATGCCGCGCATCCCGATGCGGTGGTTGTCGGCGATGAATTGCGTACGCTGCTGGCGAGGCTCGAATTGCAATTGGATGGAGCTCTGGCGTTCATCACGGGACGATCGATCGCCGCGGTCGATCATCTTTTCCAGCCGCTCAGATTGCGCGCCGCCGGGCTGTATGGGCTTGAGCACAGGCTCACCCGTGATGGCCCGGTCGAGGCGGCGGGAGAGCCGGCCGACATTGCGGCACTCGCCGAGGAAATCGAAGCGGAGCTGGGCAGTTCGGACGTCTATATCGAGCGCAAGGGACCGATCCTGGCAGTCCACACGCGCGCGGCACCGCAACTGTTGCAGCGCGCGACGCAATTGGTCGAACAGGCGTTGGGCAGGTTGCCTACGGGATATCGGGTGCTGGCCGGCAATGCCGGCGTTGAATTGATGCCGCTGGACGCAGCAAAGGGAGCGGCCATCAGGCGCTTTCTGGATCTGCCGGCCTTCGAGGGGCGGCGGCCGGTGTTTCTTGGCGACGACACATCCGACGAAAATGGTTTCGAGGCCGTCAATGAGATTGACGGCATGTCGATCCGCATCAAACCGCACGGACCGACAGCGGCGCGCCATGTGCTTGCCGACGTCGGTGAGGCCTTGGCTTGGCTAGGTGCGGTGTGCAAGCGGAATTTAGATGGATCGACCGGTCTGGTCGACCCCTCGCACCGAAGGAGTCCGTGATGACCCAATTCACCAGTCTCATCTTGGAGATCATGCCTGCTTGGCTACGCCGGCGGTCGCTCCCGAATACGCACGAGAGCCAGCAGAGTTTCGATCCGTCGCGCCCGCAGGACGCGGACGAGGTCTGGCGCCAGTTTGTTCAAAAGGATTTCTTAGGCGCCAACATGCAGGATCACGACGAGACCGGAGATAAAAAGACCAGCCGCCATTGAGGGCGGTTAGCCTTCCCCCAAAACAAGCGACACATTTCCACCCGCGTGACGCTCGAGGCGGCCGGCGAGGTCGAGTTCAAGCAGCACCATGAAGACCTGGGCAGGGTGCAGGCCGGTGTGGCGGATGATCTCGTCGACCGGCACCGGTGTCGGCCCCAGCGCCTCGATCACCTGGGTTCGGTCGCTCTCGCCTGGTGGCGGTGTGGCCGAAAAGTCGGGTGGGTCCTCAAACGGCGGCAGATCAGGCGCTCGCATGCCGGTCAGCGGAAGGATCGCCCTGGAAATATCCGAAGCTTCGGTGACCAGCGTGGCGCCGTCCTTGAGCAGACCGTTGGTACCGGCCGCGCGCGGATCGAGCGGCGAGCCGGGTACCGCAAAGACCAGCCGGCCCATCTCGCCGGCAAGCCTGGCGCTGATCAGCGAGCCTGAGCGCTGCGCTGCCTCGACCACCACCAGCCCAAGAGCCGCGCCCGCCACAAGGCGGTTGCGGCGCGGGAAGTCCTGGGCACGCGGCTGCCAGCCGAACGGCATTTCCGAGATGACGGCGCCACGCTCCGCAATGTCATCGCACAGACCGGCATTTTCGGGCGGGTAGGGCAGGTCGAGCCCACCTGCGAGCACGCCGACCGTACCGGTCAAGAGACTGCCCTGATGCGCCGCCGTGTCGATGCCACGTGCGAGGCCGGAGACGATGCCGTAGCCGTCTCGTCCGAGATCGGCTGCCAGCATGCGCGCCATCTTGATTCCGGCAAGCGATGCGTTGCGCGCGCCGACAATCGCAACACCCGGCAACCGGAAGACCGCGGCATTGCCCCTGACCGCCAGCAGCGGCGGCGGATTGTCCATGCTGCGCAACAGGGGCGGATATTCTGCCTCGCCGATACCGACAAAGCGTGCTCCAACTCGCCGCGCGGCCTCCATCTCGGCCTCGGCCTCGGCAAGGGAAGGGATGCGCACGATCCGGTTGGCGCCGCCGGAAATCATCAGTTCCGGCAGCATTTCCAACGCGACTTCGGCCGAACCGAAACGGTTGATCAGGTCGCGAAAGGAGGCCGGGCCGACATTCTGGGTGCGGATTAGCCGCAGCCAGCTCAGCCGCTGGCGATCGGTGAGACGCGGCCCGGCGGCCGGTTCGCTCATCCCTTGGCTCCGATCTTGCCTTCGGTGCCGGCAATCAGCCGCGAAATGTTTTCTCGGTGCTTGATGAAGACAATGATGCTCATCACCACGAACAGAATGGCTATCCGCGGCGTGCTCAGGAAACAAAGCGCGATCGGCACCACCACGGCAGTTGCCAGTGCCGCCAGCGATGAGTAGCGGAAGAGGAAAGCCATCACCAACCATACGACAGCGAAGATCAATGCGACTTGCCAGGCAAGGCCGACCAGCACGCCGAGATAAGTGGCGACGCCCTTGCCACCCTTGAAGCCGAGCCATGCCGGGAACAGGTGACCCAGAAAGGCGCCGAGACCTGCCCAGATCGCGGCTTCAGGCGCGAAATGGCCCGCTATCAGCACGGCGGCCGTGCCTTTCAGCGCATCGAGCAGCAAAGTCGCGGCGGCAAGCCCCTTGTTGCCGGTGCGCAGCACATTGGTGGCGCCGATATTGCCTGAACCGATCTTGCGCACATCGCCAAGGCCGGCCGCGCGGGTAAGTAGCAGGCCGAATGGTATCGAGCCCAGCAGATAGCCGAATACCAGCGCTAGGATTGGGCTGTAAGTCATTGTTCCCCCCGCGTTCCCCCAACCATGCCTGATCTCGCATGGCTACCGCCGGCTCAGGCAGAAAATACTGTGCGGCCCGCGACCAGCGTTTGCAAGACCTTGCCTTGCAGCCGCGCGCCTTCGAAGCAGGTGTTTTTCGAGCGCGAGCGGATACCGCTTTCACTGACTATCCAGGGTTCATCGAGGTCGACAAGTGCAAGATCGGCGACGGCGCCTGGCTTCAGCGTGCCGCCGGCCAATCCAAACAGCCTCGCCGGCGCGGTGGACAAGGTTTCGATCAGCCTGAGCAGGGGCACGTCGCCATTGTGGTAGAGGCGCAGGGCCGCGCCCAGCAGGGTCTCGAGGCCAATGGCACCGGCCGCGGCGTCGGCGAAGGGCAGGCGCTTGGTATCGACATCCTGCGGATCGTGCGAGGAGACGATGACATCGACCGTTCCGTCCTTGACCGCGTCGATCATCGCCAGCCGGTCTTCCTCCGCCCGCAGCGGCGGCGTCAGGCGGAAGAAGGTGCGGTACTCGCCGACGTCGTTTTCATTTAGCGACAGATTGTGGATCGACACGCCCGATGTCACTGCAGCGCCGTCGGCCTTCGCACGCGCCACGGCGCTTGCCGCCATTGCCGTCGAGATCTTCGCGGCGTGGTACGAACCTTGCGTCAGGCGCGCTAGCGCGAGGTCACGCTCGAGCGGGATGGATTCGGCCTCACGCGGAATGCCAGAGAGGCCGAGCCAACTGGCATACAGGCCTTCGTTCATGACGCCCGACGACCCAAGATCGGCATCCTGCGTTTCATGGACGATGGTGGCGCCGAAATCGCGCGCATAGGTTAGCGCGCGACGCATCACCAGCGCGCTCGATATGGTATGCCTGCCATCGGTGAAGGCGACCGCACCCGCCTCGCGCAGCAGGCCGAACTCCGTCATTTCGCGCCCGTGGAGGCCCTTGGTGATGGCGGCGGCGGGAAAAATATTGACGACGGCCGTGTCCTTGGCGGTGCGCAGCACGAATTCGACCAGCGCCACATTGTCGATCACCGGATCGGTGTCTGGCATCATCACGATGGACGTGACGCCGCCGGCCGCCGCGGCGACACTTGCCGAAGCGATGGTTTCGCGATGCTCGCCGCCGGGCTCGCCGATGAAGACCCGACCATCGATCAGGCCGGGGATGATCGCCTTGCCAGCGCAGTCGATCGCCGTAGCGCCGTCGGGGACGCCCTGGTTCAACGCCGCCTTGCCCGCGGCAACGATTTTCCTGCCTTCGACTATGACGGAGCCGACTTCATCAAGGCCGCGTGACGGGTCGACGATGCGGGCGCGTTCAAAGACCGTGATGCTCATCAGGCGCGGCCTTCTTGATTACGGCGGGGATCGAGCAGCGCTTCCATAACCGCCATGCGCACGGCGACGCCCATTTCCACCTGCTCCTGGATGACGCTTTGCGGGCCGTCGGCGATTTCGGACGCGATCTCGACGCCGCGGTTCATCGGGCCAGGATGCATGACAAGCGCGTCATCCTTGGCGGCCTTCAGTTTCTCGGCGTCCAGACCAAAATAACGGAAATATTCGCGGACCGACGGCACGAAGGCTCCTTCCATGCGCTCGCGCTGCAAGCGCAACATCATCACCACATCCGCGTCCTTCAGGCCTTCCGCCATCGAACGGCAGACGATCACGCCCATTCTGTCGATGCCCGAGGGCAACAGCGTCGAGGGCGCCACCACCCGGATTTGTGCGCCGAGTGCGTTGAGCAGCATGATGTTGGAGCGTGCCACACGCGAATGCAGGATGTCGCCGCAGATGGCCACGATCAGCTTCGACAGCGCACCCTTGGCGCGGCGGATGGTGAGCGCGTCGAGCAGCGCCTGTGTCGGGTGTTCATGGGCGCCGTCGCCGGCATTGACCACCGAGCAGCCGACCTTCTGCGCCAGGAGCGCCGCCGCGCCCGCCGACTGATGGCGGATGATCAATATGTCGGGCCGCATGGCGTTGAGTGTCATCGCGGTGTCGATGAGCGTCTCGCCCTTCTTTACCGAGGAACTCGCCACCGACATGTTCATGACATCGGCGCCAAGCCGCTTTCCGGCCAGTTCAAACGAGGATTGCGTGCGGGTCGACGCTTCGTAGAAGAGATTGATCTGGGTGCGGCCGCGCAGCGTCGAGGTCTTTTTCTCGGACTGGCGCGAGATCGCGACCGCCCGATCCGCCCTGTCGAGCAAAAGCTCGATGTCGGCGGGCGAAAGATCGCTGATGCCCAGAAGATGGCGGTGAGGGTAGAGTGGCAGGGACGAAGCGTCGGTCATCTCAAGGGGCTGCTATAGGGTGCGGATATCGCGCCCGCAAGCACCCGCTTCGGATTGACGCCGTTCTCCTCGATTTTTTCGTGTAGATAGCCGATTGAATCGGCCGGTATTTTCATCGCGCGCGCAGCAACGCTTGGCTATACCTAAGCCGACGGCCCCGGATTCGAGGCTTTCCGACAATAGGGCTTTTCCAGAAGGATTGGCTAGAAGGATTGGGCGTGACCGACGACGTAACGAATCAGCCGCCGCCGCTGACGGGCGGCAACGCCTGGCGAGGCGATCCGTTGCTGATCCAACTTGCCGAGCGCTTTTCCGAGCCGGTGCGCAAGGATCTCGACGGGCTCGGCCGTTTCGTGGTGACGCAAGAAGCGCAGGAGCTGGCGCGCCTCGCCAATGTCGAGACGCCGAAACTCAGGACGCATGATCGCCAGGGACGGCGCATCGACCTGGTCGAATTCCATCCCGCCTATCACGCCTTGATGCGCCGCTCGGTGGCCAACGGGCTGCATTCCTCTGTCTGGGAAAATGGCGACGCCGAGATCGGCCGCCGCCATCAGGTACGGGCCGCCCGTTTTTACCTGACGGCGGAACTCGAAACCGGGCATCTCTGCCCTATCACCATGACCAGCGCCTCGCTGGCGGCATTGATGGCAAGCCCAAAACTGTTTCGCGAATGGGCACCGCGCGTGACGACGCGCAAATACGACCAGAGCCAGAAGCCGCCGGTCGAGAAGACCGGACTGACGCTCGGTATGGGCATGACCGAGAAACAGGGCGGCACCGATGTGCGTGCCAATGTGACCCGGGCGGAACGCGTCGGCAACGGCTTCTACCGCCTGACGGGACATAAATGGTTCATGTCGGCGCCGATGTCGGATGCCTTCCTGGTGCTGGCACAGGCTCCGGAGGGACTGTCTTGCTTCCTGGTGCCGCGCGTGCTCGGCGACGGGTCTGGCAATGGCTTTCGCTTCCAGCGGCTGAAGGACAAGCTCGGCAATCGCTCGAACGCGTCTTCCGAGGTTGAATTCGTCAACGCCATCGGGGAGATGATCGGCGAACCCGGCGCCGGCGTCAAAACGATCATGGACATGGTGACGCTGACCCGGCTCGACTGCGCGGTGGCGTCTTCGGCGATCATGCGGGCGGGGCTGGCCGAAGCGATCCATCATGCCCGCCATCGCCAGGTGTTCGGTTCGACCTTGATCGAGCAGCCGTTGATGCAGCGCGTGCTGGCCGACATGGCGCTCGATGTTGCCGCGGCGACCGCCCTGTCGTTCCGGCTGGCGCGTTCCTTCGACGAGGCGGCGAGCGATCGCGGCGAGGCGGCGTTCGCCCGCGCCATGACGCCGGTCGTCAAATACTGGGTCTGCAAGATCGCGCCGCCGCTGCTTTACGAGGCGATGGAGTGCATTGGCGGCAATGGCTATGTCGAGGAAGCTCCGCTCGCCCGTTATTACCGCGAAGCGCCTGTCAACGCGATCTGGGAAGGATCGGGCAATGTCATGGCGCTCGACGTGCTGCGCGTGCTTGGCCGCGCGCCGGGGCTTTTCGAAGAGGTATTGACCGGTATCGACCGCGACCTCGGCGCCGGCGGGCGCGGCACGATCGGCGTCCTGAAGGCGGCCATGCAGGTCGCTTCGACCGACGAGGGCTCGGCCCGGCTGCTGACGGAACAGCTTGCGCTCTCCGCGGCGGCCGCCGAGTTGCGTCGACTCGGGGCAGGGCGGATCGCCGATGCTTTCGTCGAGACGCGGCTCGCGGGCCAGTGGCGCAATACTTACGGCATGCTCGATTCGCGCCACGACGCGCGCATGATCATCGATACGCTCTATCCGCCGGTGAATTGACGGAGACGCCATTCATGTTCGAGGGCGTTGCCGGAATCCCCAGTGACCCCGTCGTCGCCGTTAACCTTAACAAATGGTTTCCGTTGCGGCGGCGAACCGCAAAGCCCACTGTCATTCCTGTCGAAGCAGGAGCCACGATGCGACACGTACTGACCTCCTTTCTGTCCGTGCACTGGGCGATCGTTTTTGCTCTGCTCGCGCTGATCTGTGTCGATGGAAATCGAGGTGTGACGGCGGCTCTCGGCGTGCTCGGCGTGACCGTCGAGAGCGCCCAGTTTGTCAATCTGGAGAACATCGTCGTGGTCGCTCCGCTGGCGATCGCGTTGCTGGTCGTGGCGGTGCTGTTCTTCTGGGCCTTTGTCGATACACTGATCAACGACGCGTCCAGCCCCGGCGCCGATAGCGTCGTTCGCATCGCCTTTATTTCCGCTTCCGGGGTGATGTCGATGATCCTGATCGGCGGTGCCGCCCAAGGCATCAACGGCCTCTTCATGGTGGTCGCCGTGCAACTGGCCGCACTTCTGGTCTCCTATGTCGCGATGCTCGCCGAACGGCGTTCGGTAGCTGCGCTGGATGAGAAGGATTTCCAGGCAACGGCGCACAGCATGGCGAAGGCCGCAGCGCATAATTCCCTGCTCTCCATGATATCGGGACGGACCGGCCCGAACGGGAAAGGGGGCCGCTGATGCGCTACATCTTCGCGTTGTGGGCCGCTCCGATGGCGCTGTTTTGGGGCTGGTTCTACCTGTCGCTCAACGACATGAATTTCGGCTATGTGATGCTCAGCCGGCAGCTGCACGATTTCGTGTTCCAGCTCTACGGTCAGATGCTCGGCATCGACCCCGCAACCATCCCGGGCATGGTGGCAAAAGCCTGCGTGTTCGATGGCTTGCTGCTCGTGGCGATATGGGTGTTTCGCAGACGTCGCGAGATGTTGGGCTGGGTCAGGCGTCGCTGGACGGGTCCGTTCGATCGGCTGCATCGAGCGACTGAAGCCGGTCCAAAACTCCCTGCAGAATAAAGGCGGCCGCCGCCGAATCGATCTTGCCGGCGCGTTTGGCGCGCGAGAAATCCATCTCGATCAGCGTCCGTTCGGCCGCGACGGTCGACAGCCGCTCATCCCAGAACACGAAGGGCAGGTCGCTTAGCTGCGCCATGTTGCGCACGAAGGCGCGCGATTTCTGTGCGCGCGGACCTTCCGACCCATCCATGTTGATCGGCAATCCGATCGCCACCGCACCGACATTCTCCTTCTTCAGCAATGCCAAAAGGACGGCGGCGTCGAGCGAGAATTTCCGCCGGATGATGACCGGACGCGGATGAGCGAAGGAGAACCCCCGATCGGAAACCGCCACGCCGATCGTCTTGTCGCCGAGATCGAGCCCCGCCAAGGTCCTGCCGTTGGCGAGCCGTGCCGGCAATTGCTCAATCGTGATGACGGCCAACGGTTTCCCCTCGTGTTTTTCGACGGCACGCGTCCTTTCGGATACCCGGCGGACACTATACCCTTTGATCTCAAGGCTATCGGCGTTCTATCCTTTGGCTCGGGAAAAATCGAGGAATGCATTCATGAAACTGACCTGGTATGGCCACTCGGCCTTCCGCATCGAAACCGGTGACGCGAAAATCCTCATAGATCCCTATCTGATCGGCAATCCCTCCTGGACGGGTGGGTGGGAAGGGCCGGCCGAAGGGATCACGCATGTTCTTTTGACGCACGGGCACAGTGACCACATCAGCGGTGCGCTGGAAGTGCTCGGCAAGAGCGGCGCGCAACTGGTCGCCAATTTCGAGATCTGCATGTACCTTGTCGGCAGGGGCGTCAGCGACAAGAAGATCAATCCCGGCAACATTGGCGGCACGGTCGATTGCGGCGGTTTCACCTCCACTTTCGTTCAGGCGCTGCATTCGTCCTCCTTTGGCGAAGAGGGCGGCAAGAACGTCTATCTCGGCAATCCGGGTGGGCTGGTTCTGCATTTCCCGGAAGACGAGACGCTCTACCACATGGGCGATACCGACATCTTTTCCGACATGGCGCTGATCAATGAATTGCACGAGCCAAAGATTGGCATCGTTCCGATCGGCGACCGCTTCACCATGGGCGGTGCGGTGGCGGCCCTTGCCTGCCGCCGCTTCTTCAAGTTTGAAACGGTGGTCCCTTGTCATTTCGGCACGTTTCCAATGATTGACCCGACGCCCGAGAAGTTCGACGCCGGGCTGGAAGGATCTGGGGTCAAGCTTGCATTGCCGAAGATTGGTGAAACCATTACCATCTAGAAACAGCCAAAGCGGAACAAATCCATGGCATTAGGGCGATCTCTTTGCGTATCGATGTTTGTCGCGGCGTCGCCCGCTCTTGCCGCGGATGACTTCATCGAAGGTGTCTATCTCCAGTCGGAGGAACTCTGTACCCAGGCCAAGAAGGATACGCTGCAGACGCTGATCGATGCCGGCAACATCGTTCTTTCGAAGAACGGCCTGCAAGGCGTCGAATACAATTGCGAATTCGTTCAGGTCAGCAAGGCGACACGCTCGCCGAGCTGGGCGGTGACGGCGATATGCCAGGAGCCGGGCTATGTCTTTCCTGACGTCCTGTCGGTGACGCAGATGAACCCGACGCAGGTCGATCTCGTGTCGGTCCGGCCGATTGACGATGAAAGCGAGGCGAGCGGCAACAGCGGCAGCTACTATCTGTGCGAGGGCATCGCCCTGCCATGAGGCTGTTGCCCGATTGTCGGGCGGCACATGTTGCGCGTCGCGCGCCGCGCCGCTATAGCCCGGACTGGTTTTCCCCGAGGCAAATACATGTCCGTTGATGTCAAGACAGTGAAGCGCGTCGCGCATCTCGCCCGCATCGCCGTGAGCGAGGAAGATGCCGAGCGTATGACCGGCGAGTTGAATGCCATACTGGGCTTCGTCGAGCAGTTGAACGAAGTCGATGTTTCCGGCGTCGAGCCAATGACGTCGGTGACGCCGATGGAAATGAAGAAGCGCGGCGATGTCGTGACCGACGGCAACAAGGCGGCCGACATCGTCGCCAACGCACCGGCGACCGACGAGAATTTCTTCCTCGTGCCGAAGGTCGTGGAGTAGGGCGCCGATGGCTATCAAGATTGCCATCGAAACTCCGCTGCAGGACGACGTGCGCGGCCTGGTCGCGGAACTCAACGCGACCTTGCTCGAATTGACGCCGCCGGAGCACTGCTACCACCTGACGGTCGAGCAGATGGCGGGCAAGGACACGACCGTTTTCATCGCTCGCGACAACGGCGTCGCCATTGGTTGTGGTGCACTCAAGCGGCATGACAATGCCATTGGCGAGGTCAAGCGCATGTACACGAGGCCTTCGCATCGTGGCCGCAAGATCGGCGCTGGAATCGTCGAACGGGTCGAGGCGCTGGCGCGCGATGAACGGTTGAAGCGGCTGGTGCTGGAGACCGGCGATCGCCATCCCGCCGCCTGGACCGTCTATGAACGTGCCGGGTTCTCGCGCTGCGGCCCGGTGCTGGATTATCCCGATTCCGAGTGGTCGGTGTTTTACGAAAAGAGCCTTTGATGAGCGACCTGACCCGACTGACGATTTCGCAGGCCCGCGCCAAGCTGCGCGCCAAGGAAATCACCGCGACCGAGATGACCGAAGCCTATCTCTTGGCGATCGATCGCGCCAATCCGGCGCTGAATGCCTATGTGGCGGTGACCGGCGACAAGGCGCGCGACATGGCCAAGGCGTCGGACGCCCGGCTGCTCAAGGGCGTGGGCGGTGCGCTGGAAGGCATTCCGCTGGGAATCAAGGACCTGTTCGGTACCGAGGGCGTCCATACCCAGGCCTGCAGCCACGTGCTCGACGGCTTCAAGCCGCGCTATGAATCAACGGTCACGTCCAATCTGTGGGCCGACGGCGCGGTCATGCTGGGCAAGCTCAACATGGACGAATTCGCCATGGGCTCGTCCAACGAGACCTCCTACTACGGCCCGGTCATCAACCCGTGGCGGCGTTCGCGCCTCGATACGGTGGTGATGCCGACGACGCATCAGGGTGATGGCGGCTTCGTCTCGGCAGGTGGCACGAAAACCCAGCGTAGCCTCGACAATGCGCAGCTGGTGCCAGGTGGTTCTTCCGGTGGTTCGGCGACCGCGGTGTCGGCCTTTCTGTGTGCGGGCGCAACCGCCACCGACACCGGCGGTTCGATCCGCCAGCCAGCCGCGTTTACCGGTACCGTCGGCATCAAGCCGACCTATGGCCGCTGCTCGCGCTGGGGCATCGTCGCCTTCGCCTCATCGCTCGATCAGGCCGGACCGATCGCCCGCGACGTGCGCGACGCCGCCATTCTTCTGAAATCCATGGCCTCGGTCGATCCCAAGGACACCACGTCCGTCGACCGGCCGGTGCCGGACTACGAGGCGGCGATCGGCAAGCCGATCAAGGGCATGAAAGTCGGCATTCCCAAGGAATACCGTGTCGACGGCATGCCGGAAGAGATCGAGGCGTTGTGGCAGAAGGGCATTTCCTGGCTCAAGGATGCCGGCGCCGAAATCGTCGACATCTCCCTGCCGCACACCAAATACGCGCTGCCGGCCTATTACATCGTGGCGCCCGCGGAAGCTTCTTCCAACCTCGCCCGCTATGACGGCGTCCGCTACGGCTTGCGCGTGCCGGGCAAGGACATCGTTGAGATGTACGAGAGAACCCGCGCCGCCGGCTTCGGCCGCGAGGTCAAGCGCCGCATCATGATCGGCACCTATGTGCTGTCGGCCGGCTACTATGACGCCTACTACCTGCAGGCTCAGAAGGTGCGCAATCTGATCAAGCGCGACTTCGAAAATGTCTTCGCCGCCGGGGTCGATGTCATCCTGACCCCGGCGACCCCGTCGGCCGCCTTCGGCATTGCCGACGAGGACATGGCCGCCGATCCGGTCAAGATGTATCTCAACGACATTTTCACGGTCACCGTGAACATGGCCGGCCTGCCCGGTATCGCCGTCCCCGCCGGCCTCGACCCCAAGGGGCTGCCGCTCGGCCTGCAGCTGATCGGCAGGCCGTTCGAGGAAGAGACGCTCTTCCAGACCGCCGCCGTCATCGAGCAGGCGGCCGGCACGTTCCAGCCGGAGAAGTGGTGGTAGGGATATCGCTCGCCTGACGCATGATCCTTAAAATCACGATCGATTTTTGGACAGCCTTGCGGACTTTAATGAGTGAGCGATGTTCTATTATCTTTCCAAGATATTCTGGTTCGTCATCCAGCCGCTCAACCTGACGATCTTCCTGCTTTCGGCAGGGCTGCTCGCCGGGATGGTCGGCCGCCGGCGACTTGCCGTCAGCGGCGGCGTGCTGGCGTTTCTGATCCTTGCGCTGCCGGCCTGGACGTCACTTGGAGCGATGATGCTCAATCCGCTGGAGGAACGCTTTCCCAGGCCGCCGCTGCCGAAGAAGGTAGACGGCATCGTCGTGCTCGGCGGCGGCTTCGAGGGCGCTATCAACCTCGCGCGCCGGGGCTATGAATTGAACAGCAGCGGCGATCGCATGGTCGAGACAGCGATCCTCGCCCGGCGTTTCCCGCAGGCAAAAGTGGTGGTCTCCGGTGGAAACGGCTCACTGTTCTTCGACGGCGAAGGTGATGCCGACACCGCGCCGCGCCTCCTCGAGGCGCTGGGTGTCCCGGCCGACCGGCTGCTCCTCGAAGATAAATCCCGCAACACATACGAGAACGCGGTCTTCAGCCGCGAACTGGTCAAGCCCAAACCGGGCGAGACATGGCTTTTGGTGACATCAGCCTTTCACATGCCGCGCGCCAAGGCCCTGTTCGACAAGGCAGGTTTTCCAACTGTCCAATGGCCGGTCGACTATCGCACCTCGGGTCGGGAAGGCGTCGGCTTGTTTCGCGACAATGCGGCCGATTCGCTGCAGAACACGACCATCGCGGTTCGCGAATGGATCGGGCTTTTCGCCTATTGGCTTTCCGGGCGCATCGATCAGCCGTTTCCGACGCCCGGCGGCTGACCGATCACAGCGCGCCGCGGCGCGGAGAAGAACTGGCGCCGTACCAGGACGGCCAGCAGCAGAAGCGTCGACAGCACGAACACCAGGGGATCGACGAACCAGCCGAGATAGCCGATCGAGAAGAACACACCGCGCAGGCCCGAGTTGAAATGCTTGCCGGCCAGCATGTTCATTTGCGTCGCGCGCCACACGGCCGTTTGCGTGAGGGGATTGCGCGAGGCTTCGCCATGCGGGATCGGCACGGCGCCGATCAGGATCGAACAGTAGTTGAACAGCCTGTAGGCCCAGCCGAATTTGAAGAAGGAAAAGGCCAGAATCAACACCAGTCCCAGCACTTTGATCTGAAAGGCCGAGCGCGACGGCGCGCCGCCCAAGGGCAGGGTGCTCAGCACCTCAAGCACCCGGTCCGACGCGCCAAGCAGGGCGAAGCAGCCGCCGAGCGCGATCAGCGAACTGGAGGCGAAAAAGGCGGTTCCCTGCTGCAGGCCGCTCATGATGGCGGTGTCGACGATGCGGATCTCGCGCTCGGCCATGGTGCGCATCCAGGCCTCGCGTTGCGCATTCATGGCGGTGGTCAGCGACACGCGGCTGACCAGGTGGCCGTCCGAGGCGAGCGTGTGCAGCACCCATGCGAGGAGGAAAAAGCCCAGCGCCGCGAGATCGGCCGTCGAAAGATAGGAATCGCCCATGGCGCCGAATTTACCATATTCGGCCCGGTTGCTTCGATGACCTTGCACGGCGTGTTGCACTCGATGTCGCTGCCGGAGCAAACAAGGTCGGCAGGTGCTGCGCCGCGACTGTCAAAAGAGCGGAAACATCGCTGGAATTCCTATATGTAATCCTCGACGTGACCCAGGAGACAGCGTGTTCCTTTCGGTTTTCGACCTGTTCAAGATCGGCATCGGCCCCTCGAGCTCGCACACGATGGGGCCGATGACGGCCGCGCGCCGCTTCCTCGAAGAGGTCGCGGGCGACGACTGGCCGCGTCCCGCCGGCGTCAACGTCTACCGCATCGGCGCCAGCCTGCATGGCTCGCTCGCCTATACCGGCATCGGCCATGGCAGCGACCGTGCCGTCATTCTAGGCCTTGCCGGCCAGACGCCACAAACGGTGGACCCCGACCGAGCCGACGACATTGTCAGCCGCATCACCGCCGACAAGCTGGTTTCACCGCCCGGTCACCCTCCCTACCATTTCGATCCGGCCACCGATCTGGTGCTGGACCGCAAGACGCCGCTCACCGGTCATGCCAACGGCATGGCGTTCCACGCTTACGACGCCGGCGGCCGGTTGCTGCTCAAGCGCATCTACTATTCGATCGGCGGCGGCTTCGTGGTTTCGGAAGAAGAGCTGCAACGGATGAAGTCGAAGGGCTCGGTCACAACCGAGGGCAAGAAAGTGCCGTATCCCTTCAAGAACGCGGTCGAGATGCTGAAGATGGCGGCCAAGAGCGGCCTTTCCATTGCCGAAATGAAGCGCGTCAACGAGGAGACGCAGATGTCGCGCGATGAGCTCGACACCGGCCTCGACGCGATATGGGACGCCATGAAGGGCTGCATCGACCGCGGCCTGTCGCAGGACGGCATCATGCCGGGCGGCCTGAAGGTGCGCCGCCGCGCCAGGCAGCTCCATGACAAGCTGCAGGAGCAGTGGCAACAGAACCGGCCGAACCCGCTACTCGCCAATGACTGGCTGTCGATCTATGCGATGGCGGTCAACGAGGAGAATGCGGCCGGCGGGCGTGTCGTCACCGCGCCGACCAATGGTGCCGCCGGCACGCTGCCGGCGGTGCTGCGTTACTGGCTGCATTTCCATCCCGAGGCCGACCAGCCGAGCATTCGCGACTTCCTGCTGACGGCAGCGGCGGTCGGCGGCATCATCAAGTCCAATGCGTCGATATCGGGCGCCGAGGTCGGCTGCCAAGGCGAGGTCGGTTCCGCCTCGGCGATGGCTGCGGCCGGCCTGTGCGCGGTCATGGGCGGCACGCCCGAGCAGGTCGAGAATGCTGCCGAAATCGCGCTGGAACATCATCTGGGCATGACCTGCGATCCGGTGGGCGGGCTCGTGCAGGTGCCTTGCATCGAGCGCAACGCATTGGGTGCCGTCAAGGCAGTGACGGCCGCGTCACTGGCCATCAAAGGCGACGGCGTGCATTTCGTGCCGCTCGATGCGGCGATCGAGACGATGCGCCAAACCGGCCTCGACATGAACGAGAAGTACAAGGAAACCAGCCTTGGCGGCCTGGCCGTCAATGTCGTTGAATGTTGAGGCTGGCCAAGCTGGCACTGTGGAGAAGTCCGTCAGGCCGTTGACGTGTCGGCGCTCCGGGCTAACCTTGGGCGATGGGTCTCAATCTCCTAAAGCTTTGCGTCGGTTGCGACAGTGTCGAGGATCTCGAAGAGTGGATCGCCTTCCGTCTTGACGAGCGCCGCCGTGCCGGCGAACCAGCCGAACACTGGCACACCACCCGCATGATGCCGACACGTGGCGACGAGGTGACCGACGGCGGTTCGCTCTACTGGGTGATCAAGGGCAGCGTGCAGTGCCGCCAGTTAATCACGGAAATCCGGCCGTTCACCGATGACGACGGCATCGGCCGCTGCCATTTGATGCTCGATCCCGAGGTGGTGCGCACTGACTGGCAGCCGCGCCGCGCCTTCCAGGGCTGGCGTTACCTGAAGCCGGCGGACGCCCCGGCCGACCTCGGCAAGGGCAAGGCGGGATTGGTCGAGATGCCGCCGAAACTCAGGCGCGAGCTGGCCGACCTCGGCCTGCTCTAGGGCTTGAGCGAAGGAATGCCTGCTGCCGCGCCCGCGTTTTCTGGCCCTCAATCTTGCTCCGCCCTGGACTTGCAAGCGACGCGACAACGCCACATCTTGAAATCCATGCGCGATGAGGAACTGTCGACACAGGCCGCTGCCGGCCCGGTTAAAGGCCATGATTCTGGCGCAGGAAAAGTGTTGAAGGACATCACGCGGCTGTCCGAGCGGACAGGATCCCTGCGGGGCGGTGCAAAATGTTAGGCGCAATTATCATTGTGGTCGCGTTGTTGCTGGCGCTGCTGGGGGTAGCGACCGCCTTTCTCCGCGCGGATCCGGCTCAACTCGCAAGCGGAATGAGAAAATTGGGACCGATCCTGCTGGCGCTGGTCGGCGGCACCGTGCTCCTGGTCGGGCGCCAAGGCATCGGCGGCATCATCCTGTTCGTGGCAATCGCCTGGTACGGCGCCATGCATACCGGCCGGCCAAGGGCCAGGCCGGTTGCTGCAAAACGCTCAACCGTGCGGACGGCGGCACTTGAGATGGAACTCGATCACAATACTGGCGGCCTAGAAGGGTTGGTTCTGGCCGGCCGCCACGATGGCAAGATGCTTGGCTCGATGACCCTTGCGCAATTGCAGCATCTCTACCGCGAACTCTCCGGCGATCCGGAGAGTTCGCAGTTGCTAGAGACGTATCTTGACGGCAGGTTTCCCGTCTGGCGCAAATACGCTGAGACGAACGGTGGCGAAGGGCTGGGTATTGCGCCAAGTCCGGGCGCCATGACTAAGGAGGAGGCCTACAAGGTCCTTGGTCTTGAAGCGGGGGCCGCCGCGGCGGATGTCCGCAAGGCGCACCGCCGCCTGATGCAGCGCCTGCACCCCGATGTCGGCGGCACGTCTTTCCTGGCGGCGCGGATTAACGAAGCCAAGGACGTCTTGCTCTCCAATCACAACTAGTCTCCTTCGACGCAAAAATTTTCCGGGAGATATCTTCCACACAGTCCTATTGCTGGACGGCGTAGCACTCGATTTTCTTCTTCTTCAAAGCGGTGCAGGCCTTCCAGGCGGCATCCTTGGACCCAAAGCCGCCGAAGCGAGCGCGGTAGTAGGTGGCGCCGTCCTTGTCGAAAGCGACGGTGAAGCCGGAAGCGTCGGCCAGCACCTTGGGAGCCTGCTTGATGGTCTTGTCGAGGAAAGCCTGGGCTTCGGACTGCTTCGGCGAGGAGGCAACCTGGATGGCCCAGCCTGGCGGAACCGACGCGGTGTTGACCGGATCAACAACCGGGGTGGGCTCGGCATAGGCGGCCACGACCTGGGCGGTGGCGACCTTGGGAGCGGAGACGATGACCGTCTTTACCTTCTTTGCCGGGACAACCAGCTTGGGTGCCTCCGCCTCGGCTGTATCCTCGTCCTCACTGTCGCCCTGGGCAACGGTCGCGTCGTCGGCGACGGCCGTATCGGCTTCCGCCACGGCCACCGGCTTTTCGTCCGGGGTCGGCGCGTCATGCTTGGGGAGGAGAACCTTTGCAAGTGCGCTGATCGCATTGCTGTCCGCCTTGGCGACGAGGTCGCCGCCACCGCGGGTCGAGGCCCTCGGCAAATAGGTGTTGATCAGGCCTGCCATCTGGTTGTCGCGGCTGCCGCCCGACGTGCCGCCCATGACAACGGCGACCAGGCGGCGGTTGCCGTCATTGACGGACGAGACGAGATTGAAGCCGGAGGCGCGGGTATAGCCGGTCTTGATGCCGTCGACGCCCTTGATGCGTCCGAGCAGACGGTTATGGCCATTGATGCGCTGGCGACCGTAGAGAAAGGATCGCTGCGCGAAATAGCCGTAGTACTGGGGAAAATGTTCCCTGAGCGCAATGCCGAGCGTGGCCATGTCGCGCGCCGTGGTGAACTGTCCCGGATCCGGCAGGCCGTTGGCGTTGCGGAAGACCGTGCCGTTCATGCCGAGCTGCCGCGCCTTGGCCGTCATCATGCGGGCGAAGTTGGTTTCGTTGCCGCCGAGCATCTCGCCGAGCGCTGTCGCCGAGTCGTTGGCCGACTTCGTCACTATCGACAGGATCGCGGTCTCGACCGCCACCGATCCGCCCGGCTTCACGCCGAGCTTGGTCGGCGCCTCGGCTGACGCATGGGCCGAAAACACGACTGGCGAGTTTCTGCTGATCTTGCCCTTCGCCATCGCTTCGAAGGTCAGATAGAGCGTCATCATCTTGGTCAGCGAAGCGGGATAGCGCCGGCCATCGGCATTAGCCGAGTAAAGCACCTTGCCGGTTTTGGCATCGACGACGATGGCCGCGGATTTCGCCGCGAGCGACGAGGCGACGTCCGCGACGACGAATGTCATCGCCATGGCGAAGATCATAATCGTCTTAAGAGGGAACGCGGATTTGGAAACGATGCCCGACAACGCCTGACGCACTGGTAGTTCCTTTGAATTTCTCGTTGCGCTGGAGGCGGCAAAGGGATCCTGCCTCACTTCCGGCCAAGCTAGCGGGGCAGCGTTACCAATCCGTTTATGGTAACCGCCGCGTTCACCATTTTCCGGGAGTTTGAGCCTTCCTTTATTCGAATTTTAGCCATTGCCGCTGCCTGGAGGGTCGCGAGCCCCCGACTTCTTGACTTTTGTGCGCTGCACAATATATATTATGCATTGCACAACGGCGCTCGGGGCAGGGCGCGTCAACCGTCCAGGGAGAGTACGAAATGACCCAGACCTATGAGGACTTCAGCAAATACGGCAAGGAGTTCGCCGACACCGGATTGAAGAGCTTCGCCTCCTTGTCAAAGGGCGCGCAGGCGATCGCCACCGAGGCCGGCGAATACACCAAGAAGAGCTTCGAAGCCGGCAGCGTCGCGTGCGAGAAGCTGTTCTCGGCCAAGTCGCTGGACAAGGCGATCGAGATTCAATCCGACTATGCCAAGCAGTCCTACGAGGCGTTCGTCGCCGAGGCTACCAAGATCGGCGACCTCTATGCCGAACTCGCCAAGGAGGCCTACAAGCCGTTCGAATCGATCGTTGCCAAGGCAAAGTAATTTTCGCCCGAGAATTAAAGATCCGGCTCTTTGGGCGCAGGACAAACCCGGCCGTGGAAACGCGGCCGGGTTTTTTCATGCCAGCGCTTCTCGATTGCGAAAAACCGCCAGGTTGGTCACCTAGCCATATTGTCAGCTAACCAGAAGGGCTTAAAATCGTCCATCGAACACCTACATGTTGAACTCGCATGGGGATTCGAAAGAGGCAGGATTACGTGACGATCGGTTTGACTGCCACGAGACAAGTGGCGCGGATGCAAAACGGCGGCGGCGACGGCAATGAGGCCGGCCGCGGGACGGCCGTCATCACGCGCACCAAAACCAAAACCAAGAAGCCCAGCCTTTACCGGGTCCTCATCCTCAACGACGACTACACTCCGATGGAGTTCGTGGTTCATGTGCTGGAGCGTTTTTTCCAGAAGGACCGCGAAGCCGCCACACGCATCATGCTTCATGTTCACAATCATGGAGTGGGCGAGTGCGGGGTCTATACATTCGAGGTGGCCGAGACCAAAGTGTCTCAGGTCATGGATTTCGCCCGACAGAATCAGCATCCGCTGCAATGCGTGATGGAGAAGAAGTGAGGTAACATGCCGGCTTTCTCCCAAGGCCTGGAAAAGGCGCTTCACCAGGCGCTGACGCTCGCCAATGAGCGGCACCATGAATATGCAACCCTTGAACATTTGCTGCTCGCGCTCATCGACGACACCGAGGCGGCCGCCGTCATGCGCGCCTGCAACGTCGATCTCGACGAGCTGAAGCACACCGTTCTCACCTATATCGATACAGAGCTGGACAATCTGGTTACCGGCTACGACGAGGATTCCAAGCCGACCGCCGGCTTCCAGCGCGTCATCCAGCGCGCGGTGATCCATGTGCAGTCATCGGGTCGCGAGGAAGTGTCGGGGGCCAACGTGCTCGTGGCGATCTTCGCCGAGCGCGAAAGCCATGCCGCTTATTTCCTGCAAGAACAGCAAATGACCCGCTACGACGCGGTCAACTACATCTCGCACGGCATTGCCAAGCGTCCGGGCGCGTCGGAGAGCCGCAGCCCGCGCGGCGCCGATGACGAGCAGGGCGGCCCGAACGGCGCCGAGCCACAGGAGGAGGGCGGCAAGAAGAAGCAGCAGCAGGACGCGCTGACCGCTTATTGCGTCAACCTCAACAACAAGGCCAAGGCCGGCAAGATCGATCCGCTGATCGGCCGTGAAGGCGAGATCAACCGCACCATCCAGGTGCTGTGCCGCCGTTCCAAGAATAACCCGCTGTATGTCGGTGACCCCGGCGTCGGCAAGACGGCGATCGCCGAAGGGCTGGCCAAGCGCATCGTAGAGGGCGACGTGCCGGAAGTGCTGCACAATGCCACCATCTTCGCGCTCGACATGGGCACGCTGTTGGCCGGTACGCGCTATCGTGGCGATTTCGAGGAACGGCTGAAGCAGGTCGTCAAGGAACTCGAGGATTATCCGGGTGCCGTGCTGTTCATCGACGAGATCCATACGGTGATCGGCGCCGGCGCCACTTCGGGCGGCGCCATGGATGCGTCGAACCTGTTGAAGCCGGCGCTGTCTTCCGGTGCGATCCGCTGCATCGGTTCGACCACCTACAAGGAGTTCCGCCAGTTCTTCGAGAAGGACCGTGCCTTGGTGCGGCGCTTCCAGAAGATCGACGTCAACGAGCCGACCATCGAGGATGCTATCGAGATCATGAAGGGCCTGAAGCCCTATTATGAGGAATTCCACAAGGTGAAGTTCACCAACGAGGCGATCAAGGCCTCTGTGGAACTGTCGGCGCGCTACATCAACGACCGCAAGCTGCCGGACAAGGCGATCGACGTGATCGACGAGACCGGCGCCTCGCAGATGCTGGTGCCGGAAGCCAAGCGCAAGAAGACGATCGGCATCAAGGAGATCGAAGCGACGATCGCCACCATGGCGCGTATTCCGCCGAAGACGGTTTCGGCCGATGACGAGAAGGTGCTGCAGGGCCTGGATATTGAGCTCAAGCGCGTCGTCTACGGGCAGGACACCGCCATTACGGCCCTGACTTCGGCGATCAAGCTTGCACGGGCCGGCCTGCGCGAACCGGAAAAGCCGATCGGCTCGTACCTGTTCTCGGGCCCGACCGGCGTCGGGAAGACGGAGGTCGCCAAGCAGTTGGCCGCCTCGCTCGGGGTCGAACTGATCCGCTTCGACATGTCGGAATATATGGAACGCCACACCGTCTCGCGGCTGATCGGCGCGCCTCCCGGGTATGTCGGTTTCGACCAGGGCGGCCTTTTGACCGACGGCGTCGACCAGCATCCGCACTGCGTGCTGCTGCTGGACGAGGTCGAGAAGGCGCATCCGGACCTGTTCAACATCCTGTTGCAGGTGATGGACCACGGCAAGCTGACCGACCACAATGGCAAGCAGATCGACTTCCGCAATGTCATCCTGATCATGACGACCAATGCGGGCGCATCCGATGCGCAGCGCGCGGCGATCGGTTTCGGTTCGACCAAGCGCGAAGGCGACGATGTCGAGGCGATCAACCGGCTGTTCACGCCGGAATTCCGCAACCGTCTCGATGCGATCATCCCGTTCGGATCGCTGCCGGTGCCGGTGATCCATCAGGTGGTGCAGAAGTTCGTCATGCAGCTGGAAGCCCAGCTCTCCGAGCGTGGCGTTACCTTCGACCTGTCGCCGGACGCCATCGCCTGGCTTGCCGACAAGGGTTATGACGAACGCATGGGCGCGCGTCCGCTTGGCCGCGTCATCCAGGAGCACATCAAGAAGCCGCTGGCCGACGAGGTGCTGTTCGGCAAGCTGAAGAAGGGCGGCACGGTGCGCGTCACCGTCGAGAAGAAGGAAACCGGCGAGACCGGCCTGAAGCTCGAATCGCTCGCCGACGAGGCGCCGGTGAAGCCGAAGAAGGAAGAGCCGGAAGACGCGCCGAAGCCGCCCAAGGCGGTGGCCAAGAAGCCCGCGGCAAAGAAGGCCGTGGCGCAGAAGCCGGAGCCCAAGGGCAAGGACGGCGGCAAGCGTAGCCTTGTGCCTCAACTGCCCAGAAAAGGCTGAGGCCTGATAAAAAACTGGAAGAGAGCCCTGGGAACGGGGCTTTTTTCATTTGGGCGATGAGGTGGCGCGTGACCGGTCAAATCATCATTCTCAATGGCGCGCCGCGTTCAGGAAAGTCGAATATCGCGAGGGCCATCGGGGAAAGCTTTGATGGCCCGTGGATGAATCTGGGCGTCGACAGCTATGAGCAGATCACACCGCCGCGCTATCGTCCCGGAATAGGGCTGCGCCCTGGCGGCGAGCGGCCCGATCTCGAAGTTTTCGTGCCACGCTTCTACGCCGCCCTCTATGAGTCGATCGCGGCGCATAGCCGGATGGGGCTGAATGTGGTTGCGGATGTCGGCCATCACGACGCCTATTCGAAGCCGCTCGGCTGCCTCGTGGATTGCACGCGTCGTCTTGCTGGACTGCCGGTGCTGTTTGTCGGGGTTCGCTGTCCCATCGAAGTCATTCTCCAAAGGCGTGCGGCCAGCGCGGCGGGGAAGGGTTATGTCACCGGCACCCCAGGGGAACCCGCTCCTTTGCCCGTGCGCCTGTGGCAAGACGAGGTCCATCGGCCAGGCATATACGATCTGGAGGTCGACACGTCGCTGCTGAGCCCCACGCAGTGCGCGGAAGTAATCCGGGTCGGACTGATGCAACGCCCGCGGCCGAGTGCGATCGAACGGCTCACGCAAGCGGCCAAATGAAATGTCTTGAGTGCTGGGAAGACCGCGGGGGATCAGCTTCCCAGCGCGGCGCGTATTTTTTCGGCGTGCTGCGCCAGCACTTCAGGTTTTTCCATTGTGCCCGTGTGCGGCTTCAGCGGGATGCCGTTGAAACGCGGGATGACATGGACATGCAGGTGATAGACGGTCTGCCCGGATGCCGGCTCGTTGAACTGCATGACGGTGACGCCGTCGGCGTTGAGAGCTTTCCTGACGGCGCGTGCCACTTTCTGGACGGTTGAAAAAAGCGGACCGAATGTCGATGGGGCGGCGTCGAGCAGGTTGCGCGACGGCGCTTTCGGCACCACCAGCGTATGGCCGGGCCCTTGCGGCATCACATCCATGAAAGCCACGACGGCTTCGTCCTCGTAAACGCGATGCGAGGGGATCTCTCCGCGCAGGATCTTTGCGAAGATGTTGCCGGTATCGTAGGCGGCCTCAGTCATGGCGAACGCTCCGAAATGTGCCTTGCCGTCCGGTGTAGCGAAGCCGCCTGCGAGCAGCAAGGCGAAGCTGCGCCGCGATCAACCGAGGTCGCCAATATCCTTGCGGAACGGGGTATGTTCTTCCAGATATTCGCCCATCCGCTCCACTTCGCGCCGCTCGCGCCTGAGATAGTCGGCGACCGCGTTGCGCAGGCCAGGATGGGAAATATAGTGGGCGGAATGCATCGTCACCGGCCGGTAGCCGCGCGCCAGCTTGTGCTCGCCCTGCGCGCCTGCCTCGACCACCTTCAGCTTGCGTTCGATGGCGAAGTCGATGGCCTGATGATAGCAAACCTCGAAATGCAGGTAAGGGTGATCCTCGATGCAGCCCCAGTTGCGGCCGTAGAGGGCGTCGGAGCCGATGAAGTTGATGGCGCCGGCAATGTAGCGCCCGTTGCGCCTGGCCATCACCAGCAGGATGTCGTCCGCCATGCGTTCGCCGATCAGCGAGAAAAACTGGCGGTTCAGGTAGGGGCGGCCCCATTTGCGGTTGCCGGTGTCCATATAGAAAGCGAAGAAGTCGTCCCAGGCCTTTTCGGTCAGGTCCTTTCCCGTCAGCCAGTCGATCGAGATGCCATCGGCCAGCGCCTCGCGTCGTTCCTTCTTCATCGCCTTGCGTTTGCGTGAGGCAAGCGTGGCGAGGAAGTCGTCGTAGGTCGAAAAGCCTTCGTTGAAAAAATGGAATTGCTGGTCGGTGCGATGCAGGAAGCCCGCGGCTTCCAACGTCGCGACGTCGCTCTCCTGCGCGAAGGTGACATGCGCAGAGGACACGCCGAGCTTGTCGGTCACCATTTTGAGACCGGCGGCAAGCCCAGCCTTCACCGCGTCCTGATCCTCGCCTTTGCCGACCAGCAGGCGAGGGCCGGTGACGGGCGTGAACGGCACGGCACTTTGCAGTTTTGGATAGTAACGGCCGCCGGCGCGCTCGAAGGCATCCGACCAGCCGTGATCGAACACGTATTCGCCCTGACTGTGCGACTTGAGATAACAGGGAACGGCGCCGAGGAGCCTGCCTTGCGCGGTCTCCAGCCGCAAGTGATGACCTTGCCAGCCGGTGCGACGCACGGCACAGCCGGAATCCTCCAGAGCGCTCAAAAAAGCGTATGAAACGAGCGGGTTGTACTCCGCCCCTGTATCGGCACGCGTGGTTCCGGCAAAGCCGTTCCATTCGTCGCAGGTAAAGGCTCCGATGCCGGCGGCGATGCGGATCGAATAGTCCGCATTCGCCATTTGTCCGTCGCCGTCGTCACCCTGATCCATGAGGCTTATTTAAGCTCCATTCGGGCCGCTACAAGTCACGTTTCGGGCACCCTGCTCAGGCGACTTCGACCAGGTCGGGTTCGAACCCTTCGAATGTCATCTGGTCGGCATATCTAAAGGTCAGGTCGATCGCGGGCTGATCATGCACCGTCCAGGTGATGACAGGCATTTTCAGCCTTTCGCGCACGAAGCTGACAAACGGGTTCGGCAGATCGCCGGCGGCATAGGAGGTAAAGGCGAGTTCGTGCGCCAGCATGGAGAAATGTGCTTCGATCAGCTTGGCGTCCTTGCCATAGGCGGTCAACCCAGCCGGAATGCCGGGCGCGTGTTTGGGGAAATCGCGGATCAGCCAGTGATCGAACGACATGATCGCCGCCTTGCCCTTGTAGTGCTTGAGCATCTTGCCGACGCGCGCCACCAGGCCTTCGTCGCGACCGGGAGTTCCTTTCAGTTCGACGACCATGGGCACGCGACCATCGACGAGGTCGAGGGCTTCCTGCAACGTCGGCACGTGGTCCGCCGTGCCGCCAACCTTGAGCGCGGCAAGTTCGGCCGCGCTGCGTTGCCAGACGAAACCGTCCTGCCCGGTCAGCCGTTGCAAATCGTCATCATGGATGACGATGGGAACGCCATCCGACGACAGATGCACGTCGCATTCGATCGCGTAGCCGCGTTCGGCCGCGGCGGCGAAGGCGGAAAGCGTGTTTTCCCAGCGCGTCTTGTTCATGTCGTGAAAGCCGCGATGGGCAACCGGCCGGGCCGTCAGCCAGGAGAGGTCGTTCATGTCAGCACCTACACTCATTCGACTTCGAAGATCGCTTCGATTTCCACCGCGGCATTGAGCGGCAGGGAGGCGGTGCCGACGGCGGAGCGCGCGTGCTTGCCGCTTTCGCCGAGCGCGGCAACCAGGAAATCGGAGGCGCCGTTGGCGACCAGATGCTGCTCGACGAAGTCGGGGGCAGAGGCCACGAAGACGGTGATCTTCACCAGACGACGGATCTTCTCGAGGTCGCCAAGTGCTGCCTTGGCTTGCGCCAGGATGTTGATGGCGCAGTATTTCGCCGCGTCCTTGCCGCTTGCCGTGTTGACGTCGCGGCCGAGCAGGCCGCTTGCCTGCAGCTTGCCGTCCTTGAGCGGCAACTGACCAGCAGTGAACAGCAGGTTGCCGGTCCTGCAATAGGGCACGTAGTTGGCGGCGGGCGCGGCGGCAACAGGAAGCCTCACGCCGAGATCACTTAGCCGCTTTTCGATTGTTTCACTCATTGCTTTTCCCTATTGCTGGAAGGCGCCGCGCTGGCCGGGCCGAAATTGCTATTTTTGCCTCGCTTCCGCCACGACTTTTTTTAAGCTGGACCATCCTTCCCTGCGGCCTGCCATCAGCCGCGACGATCGGAGTACCTCATGCGCGCGACGCGCCTTGCATTCCACGCCGTTCTGTTGTCGGCGCTTTTGCCAACATTCTCCGCTGTCGCCGCACCGGCGCTGCAGGCGCATCGAGCCGTCTATGATCTCACGCTCAAGAAGGCGGATGATCGGTCCGGCATCACCGGCATCACCGGCCGCATGGTCTATGAGTTCAACGGCTCGGCCTGCGAAGGCTATACGGTGAAATTCCGTTTCGTCACCCAAATCGCCACCAATGACAACACGAAGCTGACCGACCAGCAGACGACGACTTTCGAGGATGCCGAAGGCAAGACCTTTTCGTTCGTGACCAAATCCTTTGTCGACCAGAACCTCGACAAGGAAGTCAAGGGTATGGCCACGAAAGACGCGAAGGGCCTCAAAGTCGACATCGATAAGCCGGAGAAGAACAGCCTCGAACTCGCTTCCACCCAGTTTCCGACCCAGCACCTGGTCGAACTGATCGGAAAGGCCGAAAAAGGCGAAAACTTCTATCAGACGAACCTGTTCGACGGGTCCGAGGACGCCAACAAGGTGATGACGACCACGGTTGTCGTCGGCAAGAAGAGCGAGGCCGACAAGGCGGATCCGGAAGCGCCGGCATTGGCGAAGCTTGCCACCGACAAATATTGGCCGGTCGACATCGCCTATTTCGACGACAGCGCCCAGAACGGCGAGGAAGTGCCGGAATACCGGATCAGCTTCAAGCTGCACGAGAACGGCATCACCCGTGATCTCGTCATGGATTATGGCGACTTCTCGATGACCGGCAAGCTGGTCAACCTGTCGCTGTTCGACCAGACAAAGCCTTGCCCAGTATCGAAATAGCAGAGGCGGGCAATTGAGCTAGCCGTGGCAGGCCTGATGGCAATCACTTGATGGCGGTCTATGTCGATGCGGCGATCTGGAAATGGGCCGGCCATCTCTGGTGCCATCTCCTGGCCGACGACACCGACGAGTTGCATCGCTTTGCGGCCGAACTCGGCATCAAGCGCTCGTCCTACCAGGGCCCGCCCAAGACATCCGCTCCGCACTATGACATAACCGGCTTCGAGCGCGACCGTGCGGTGCGGCTCGGCGCCATCGAGTGCAGCCGCGAGCAGATCGTCGCCATCTTCCGGCGCGTGCGGGTGCCCAACGGAAAGGCGAAGCGATGACACTAACGGCATTCCTGGCATATTGCGCCGCCGTGACGCTCGCCGCCGCCACGCCAGGGCCGGCAATGTTCGCGGTCATCACCAACGGCGTGTCGCGTGGGTTCCCGAGGGCCTTCATGGCCGGCCTTGGGGTCGCCGCCGGCGATGCCGTGCTCGTCACTCTGGCGCTGCTGGGGCTAGTGGCCCTGGCTCAGACCTTCGAATGGATCTTCCTCCTGTTGAAATATGCCGGCGCCGCCTATCTGATCTTTCTCGGCGTCAGGATGTGGCGGGCCTCGGCCGCGCAATCGAATGAGCCGCGGACGGGGCAGGCGAAATTGTCACGATCCTTCCTGCTCGGCGCGTCCATAGCGCTCGGAAACCCGAAGGCGATCCTGTTCCATGCCTCGATCATGCCGCTGATTCTCGACCTCGACACGATGACCTTTTTCGATGGCCTGCTGGTTGTGGCGACCGTCATCAGCGTCAATATCGTGACAATGGGGGTCTATGCCGCGCTCGCGGGCCGGGCTTCGGGCTGGTTCAGGACACCCAGGCGCATGCGGCTGATGAACAGGTTCGCCGGCAGCGCCATGATCGGCACCGGAGCGCTGATTGCCGCACGCTAGGCGTTAAAGCGCCGCCCCGCTTGCGTTTGTCGGACTTCCCCTCTATATGCGCGCTCATTCCACACACGGACTTTGGTGTCTGCCCGGGAGAAATCCGGCTGAGACCTCCGGTGGCGTTCGAGGACCTCGGTCCAAAAATGCCTGTGTCCGTGGAGGCTAACCGGAAAGGAACTTAGAATGGCACTGCCTGATTTCAGCATGCGCCAGCTTTTGGAAGCTGGCATTCACTTCGGCCACCAGACTCACCGCTGGAACCCGAAGATGGCGTCCTACATCTACGGCGCCCGCAACAACATCCACATCATCGACCTCTCGCAGACGGTGCCTTTGCTGCACCAGGCGCTGAAGCAGGTTTCCGACACCGTTGCCAAGGGCGGCCGCGTGCTGTTCGTCGGCACCAAGCGCCAGGCGTCGGACATCGTTGCCGATGCGGCACAGCGTTCGGCCCAATATTACGTCAACTCGCGTTGGCTCGGCGGCATGCTGACCAACTGGAAGACGATCTCGAACTCGATCCAGCGCCTGCGCAAGCTCGACGAGATGCTGGCCGGCGAAGCGCAAGGGTTGACCAAGAAGGAACGCCTGAACCTCGATCGCGAGCGCGAGAAGCTCGACAAGGCGCTCGGCGGTATCAAGGACATGGGCTCGACACCCGACCTGATGTTCGTGATCGACACCAACAAGGAGGCGATTGCCATCCTTGAGGCCAAGCGCCTGGGCATCCCGGTCGTCGCCATTATCGATTCGAACTGCGATCCGGACAAGATCGATTTCCCGATCCCCGGCAATGACGACGCGGCCCGCGCCATCCAGCTTTATTGCGATCTGATCGCCAAGGCCGCCATCGACGGCATCGCCCGTCAGCAGGGCGCGCTCGGCATGGATATCGGCGCTTCGGTCGAAGCTCCGGTCGAACCGGCGCTCGATCCGGCTCCGGCGTCGGAAGCCCCCGAGGCTTGATAATCGAGGGCCGGTTGCGGCCTTCATCTTTCTCATATTTTGGCACGCTAAACAGACGCACCATCGAATACCGATGGTGCGTCGGTGCATTTAAACAAAGAGGCGACAATGAGCATTTCGGCTGCACAGGTCAAAGAACTCCGCGACTTGACCGGCGCGGGCATGATGGACTGCAAGGCGGCGTTGAACGAAACGAACGGCAACTTGGAAGAGGCCGTCGACTGGCTGCGCAAGAAGGGTATCTCCAAGGCCGACAAGAAGGCCGGCCGCACTGCTGCCGAAGGTCTGATCGGCGTCGACAACGGTGTGCGTGAAGCTGCCGTCGTCGAGGTGAATTCCGAGACCGACTTCGTCGCCCGCAATGCCGCCTTCCAGGAAATCGTCGCCAACGTCGCCAAGGTGGCGCTTGCCTATGGCACGACCGAAACGGTCGCCGCCGCCAAATATCCGGGCTCCGACAAGTCGGTTACCGACACCATCAAGGACGCGGTCGGCACCATCGGCGAGAACATGGGCTTCCGCCGCTCGGCCAAGCTCACCGTTCCGCATGGCGCGGTTGCGACCTATGTGCACAACGCTGTTGCCGATGGGCTCGGCAAGCTCGGTGTGCTGGTCGCGATCGAGACCACGGGCAACGAGCATGCCGCCAATGCCTTTGGCCGCCAAGTCGCCATGCATGTCGCCGCCACCAACCCGATGGCGCTGACCGCCGAGCAGATCGATCCGGCCGCGGTCGAGCGCGAGAAGGCTATCTTCTCCGACCAGGCGCGCCAGTCCGGCAAGCCGGAAGCCATCATCGAAAAGATGGTCGAAGGTCGCCTGCGCAAGTTCTACGAGGAAGTCGTACTCCTGAAGCAGGCCTTCGTGCTCAATCCCGACATCACCGTCGAGCAGGCGCTTAAGGATGCCGAGAAGGAAATCGGCGCGCCGGCCAAGATCACAGCCTATCTGCGCTTCGCCCTTGGCGAGGGCATCGAGAAGGAAGAGACGGATTTCGCCGCGGAAGTCGCCGCTGCGGTCAAGAAGTAACTTCTTACCGACCCATTTCCCCTGTGTTTTTTCGGCCGGACGTCCGCGAGGATGCCCGGCCGATTTCGTTCGCGGTGTCGATAAAGGCCCTGAGTTTGGGCGCCATCGCCGCGCGACGCGGAAAGTAGAGGAAAAGGCCGGGTTCCTCGATCGCCGATTGCGGCAGAACCTGCACCAGGCGGCCGGCAGCGAGATCCGCGCGCGCCAGCGGCTCGAACATATAGGCAAGGCCCACTCCGGCGAGAGCCAGATCGATTGCCGCAAGCGAGTCCGTCACGACGGCCGTACCGCTGGTTTCCATGACCACGTCCTTGCCATCCCAGGTCAAATCCCAGCGGTAAAGGGCACCGGAGCGAACGAGACGGTATCCGATACAATTGTGGTTCGCGAGATCGGCCACGCTGCGCGGACGGCCATGTCGCCCGATATAGGCGGGCGAGGCGACGATAACGGCTTTGAAGGGCTGCGTCAGTCGGATGGCCACCATGTCCTGAGCGATCATCTCGCCGAGCCGGATGCCCGCGTCGAAACCTTCGCCGACGATGTCGACCAAACCTTGATCGGCAAAAATCTCGACCGTGATGTCGGGATAGCGCTCGGCCATTGCCGCCACGACCGGCGTCACCGCCAACGGGATTGCGATGTTGGAGGCGTTGATCCTGAGCAGCCCGGACGGCTTGCCCTTGACGCTGCGGATACGATCCATCCGCTCGGCGATATCCTGGAGGGCAGGGGCCGCCGTTTCCACCAGCGCCTTGCCGGCCTCGGTAAGCGAAACGCTGCGCGTCGTGCGCGCAAACAGCGGCTGGCCGATCCGCTCCTCGACGAGGCGCACTGCATGGCTGACCGCCGAAGGGCTCATGCCCAGTTCGGCCGCGGCAAGGGCAAAACCGCCGCGCCGGGCGACCGCGATGATGACGGGCAGATGGCTGAGCAGATCCCGATCCATTCATGAACCATATCGCATGGTCTTTGCGGACAATGCAATCTTATCGACGCCCAGGCAGAGGTCCACATTGTCTCCAACACATCGGCGATTGGCTGATGGCATCGAGGAGAAGAGACATGAATGCCTTGAAACACGTTACCTTCGCCGCTGACCTTGCCTTGGCGCCGCTCGACGCTGGCGGGGCCGAACCGGTGGGCTGGCAGGCGCTTGCCGATGACCACGCCGTCATCCGCATCGTCGATGCCATCGACCGCGCCGTCGACGCGCAGGACTGGAAACGTGCGCGCAGCTATTTCGCGGAACGGGTAACCGCCGACTTCAGCAGCCTGTCCGGGCAGCCCGCGGCCAACATCGCCTCCGACGATCTGATCGGCGCGTGGGCCGGCAATCTCAAAGGCAGCAAGACCAGCCTGCATCTGCGCACCAATCACCTGGTCGTCCTTGAAGCGGACACGGCGACCGTTGTGTCGAACGGCTATGCCTGGAACCGGATGGAGGGCAATGGCGACCCGCTCTGGGAGGTCTGGGGCACGTATGAGCATCACCTCACGCGCTCCGCGGCTGGCTGGAAGGTCGATGGCTTCACCTTCCGCATGACGCATGAGCGCGGCAATCCCTGGGTCAAGGCGACGCCTGGCCAATGACGCCCGCATCAACCGGACCAAGATCGGAAAAGACAATGACGATGAGCTACTACACACTCGGCAACAGCGGCCTGCGCGTCAGCCGGCTGGCACTGGGCACGATGACTTTCGGGACGGAATGGGGCTGGGGCGCGGACCGGGATACGGCGCGCGCGATGTTCGACGCCTATGTCGAGGCCGGGGGCAATTTCTTCGACACCGCCGACCTTTACACCGGCGGCACGGCCGAGACTTGGCTCGGTGAATTCGTGGCCGAGCGGGGCTTGCGCGACAAGGCGGTGATCGCCACCAAATTTACCATGAACTCGAACGCCGGCAATCCGAACGCCGGCGGCAATGGCCGCAAGAACATCATGCGTGCCGTCGACGCATCGCTGAAGCGGCTGGGCACCGACTATATCGATCTCTATCTCATGCATATCTGGGACCGGCTGACGCCGGCCGAAGAAGTGCTGCGTACGCTCGACGATCTGGTTCGGGTAGGCAAAATACGTCACATCGGCCTGTCCGATGTGCCGGCCTGGTATGCCGGGCGGGCGCAGGCGATCGCGGAACTGCGCGGCTATGAGCCGATCTCGGCGTTGCAGCTTGAATACTCCCTGGCGGAGCGTGCCATCGAGCATGAATTCGTGCCGTTCGGGACACGCCATGGCGCCGGCATCATGGTCTGGAGCCCGCTGGCAAGCGGACTGCTAAGTGGCAAATACCGCCCGGTGCGGGCAGGCAATGCCGGCCGGCTCGACGGCTTCCGCAACACCACCCATCCAGGTTTCCAGAAATTCAGCGAGCACAACTGGGCTGTCGTGGCGGAGCTGGAAAAAGTCGCCGCCGAACTTGGCCGCGGCATGGCTCAGGTCGCGCTGAACTGGGTGGCGACTCAGCCAGGAGTAGCCACCGTCATTCTCGGAGCAACGCGGCTTTCGCAGTTGCAGGATAATCTTGCGGCGCTCGATTTCTCCATACCGCCCGCGCTTCGCCAGCGCCTGGACAAGGTGAGCGGCACGCCGGCGCCGTTCCCGCATTCTTATTTCGGTCCCGAGATCCAGGTCCGTGTCGCGGGCGGTGTCGTGACCGGCGACAAGCCGTCAGGCTACGCATTGCAGGTCGTGGTCGAAGGCGAGGCGGTTGCCATCAGCAGCAACTGATCCAGAAAGCCTGGAATTTTGCACAAGGGCGCGGCGTGACATCGCCGCGCCCTTCGTGTATCGGGTCAACCCGTCATGACAGCACCGCCGGGCGAAGCAGGGGGCGTTTTCGCCTTCAGAGCTTGCCACGCCGGAATTTCGAGGAACCAGATGACGGTCAAGCCCCGCTACCGACGTGTTCTGCTGAAAGCTTCGGGCGAAGCGTTGATGGGCGAACAGCATTTCGGCATCGACGTCTCGGTCGTCGACCGCATCGCCGGCGACATTGCCGAAGCCCGTGCGCTGGGCATCGAGGTGGGTGTCGTTATCGGCGGCGGCAATATCTTTCGCGGCGTGGCCGTCGCCTCCAAGGGAGGCGACCGCGTTACCGGCGATCACATGGGCATGCTTGCCACGGTCATCAATTCGCTGGCGTTGCGCACGTCGCTGAACAAGATCGGTGTCGATGCCGTCGTGCTGTCCGCAATTGCCATGCCCGAGCTTTGCGAGAGTTTTTCGCAGCGCCAGGCAACCGCCTACATGAACCAGGGCAAGGTGGTGATCTTCGCCGGCGGCACTGGCAATCCGTTCTTCACCACTGATTCGGCGGCGGCACTTCGCGCGGCCGAAATCGGCGCCGATGCGCTGTTCAAGGGTACCCAGGTCGACGGCGTCTATTCGGCCGACCCGAAAAAGGACCCGAATGCGGCGCGTTTCGAGCGCATCAGCCACGCCGAAGTCATAAATCGCGGCCTTTCCATCATGGATACCGCTGCGATTGCACTTGCGCGCGAAAACAACATTCCGATAATCGTCTATTCGATCCACGAAAAGGGTGGTTTCGGCGATATTCTGAGGGGCGGCGGCCGCTGCACGGTCGTCGCGGACGAATGATCGGGGCCGATCCCTGGAAGGGGAAACCGGCTTTCGAAAATCAGGCTCGAACACGGGGCCTTGCCCCGAAGCAGTGAACCCGCGGCAGACGGGTCGAGGAGACTAAGATGAGTGGTGAGTACGACGATCTGAAGCGGCGCATGGACGGGGCCATCGCCGCGTTCAAGCATGACCTGGCTTCGCTGCGGACCGGTCGCGCCTCCAGCAATCTGCTCGATGCGATCCAGGTGCAGGCCTATGGCACCACCATGCCGATCAACCAAGTGGCCAATGTTTCGGTGCCGGAGCCGCGTATGATCTCGGTCTCGGTCTGGGACAAATCGATGGTCGGCGCGGTCGACCGCGCGATCCGGGAATCCAATCTGGGCTTCAACCCGATCGTCGATGGCACCAATCTGAGGATTCCGCTGCCGGAGCTCAACGAACAGCGCCGCAAGGAACTGGTCAAGATCTCGCATGGCTACGCAGAGAACGCCCGTGTCGCCGCGCGCCATGTGCGCCGTGACGGCATGGATTTCCTGAAAAAGGCGGAGAAGGACGGCGACATCAGCGAGGACGATCAGCGCAAGCGTTCCGACCAGGTCCAGAAACTTACCGACGAAACCATCAGCACCATTGATCATCTGCTTTCCGACAAGGAAGCTGAAATCATGCAGGTTTAGGGTTGGCCCTTGGCTGACCCGAAAGCGAGATCATGACAACGCCCGCGCATGTCGCGATCATCATGGATGGAAATGGACGCTGGGCCAAGGCGCGCGGTATGCCGAGGCTCGCCGGTCATCGCGCCGGCGTCGAGGCCCTGCGCAAGGCGGTGCGCGCCGCCCCGGGTCTCGGCATCTCCTTCCTGACCGTCTACGCTTTCTCATCGGAGAACTGGTCGCGGCCGAAGTCCGAGGTCAGCGACCTTATGGGTCTGTTGAAGCTGTTCATCCGTCGCGACCTTGCCGAGCTGCACCAGAGCGGCGTACGGATCAGGATCATCGGCGACCGCACAGGGCTGCAGGCCGACATCAGGGGGCTGCTCGACGAGGCCGAATCGCTGACGATCCACAACACCTCGCTGACGCTGGTGATCGCCTTCAATTACGGCGGGCGCGACGAGATCGTCCGCACGGCACGCAAGCTTGCCGCGGCCGTGGCGCGCGGCGAAATGGACAGCGAGGCGATATCGGCTGAAAGCTTTGCCGGCTCTCTTGACACGCAAGGCATTCCCGATCCGGAGCTGGTCATCCGCACATCAGGCGAACTGCGCCTGTCCAACTTCCTCTTGTGGCAGGCCGCATACAGCGAGCTCGTCTTCCTGCCGTGCTACTGGCCGGATTTCAACCGCGAGCATCTCGCCGAGGCGTTGCGCGAATATGCCCGCCGCGAGCGCCGCTTCGGCGGACTGGCCCCGCAGGACGTCGCTTCGCGACCGGCCGCGGGATGAGCAACCTTCAGCTGCGCGTCATTTCGGCCGTCGTGCTGGCCATTGTCGCCCTCGGCCTGACCTGGCTCGGCGGCCTGCCGTTCCGGCTGCTGTGCGCCGTCATGGCGGCAATGATCTTTTACGAGTGGACACGTATGTCGCGGCCCGCCGCGGCCGACGGGCTTGGTTTTCTGCCGGAAGCGCTGATGGTCATTTTCGTCGGCGCCTTGCTTGCCGGCCTTCCCGCACGGTGGCTGCTGCCGCTCGTCGTGATTCTGGTTGCGACAGCCGCGATCACCGCTGGAGTTCGCAAAATCGGCCAGTGGGACGCCGGCGGCCTTGCCTATGCCTGCATGTCCGGTCTGTCGCTTGCCCTGCTGCGGGACGGCGACCATTCGGGCCTCGTCGCCATCCTGTTCCTGTTCGCGGTCGTCTGGGCAACCGACATTTTTGCCTATTTCGTCGGGCGCGCCGTCGGCGGGCCTAAACTGGCGCCTTCGATCTCGCCCGGCAAGACCCGCAGCGGCGCCCTCGGCGGGGCGGTCGGTGGTGTCGTCGCGGGGCTTCTGCTTGCCGCCTTCGCCGGCGCCGGCAACCTGGCGTTGCTGGGTGTTGTGGCGCTGGTGCTGTCGATTGTCGCCCAAGCCGGCGACCTCTTCGAATCCTGGGTCAAGCGGCGACACGGCCGCAAGGATTCTGGCGTGCTCATCCCTGGCCATGGCGGCATCATGGACCGTGTCGACGGGCTTGTCGCGGCCGCTCTTGCCCTATACGTCATCGGCTGGATCGCGGCGGGCGCCGAGCATCCGGCACAAGGGCTGTTTCCCATTTGAACGGTGTCATTCCACGATCTGGCGCGGGCGCCTTGGATTCGCCTGTATTGATGTCACAGTCACCCAGCGACGCGGAAGAACTTGAGGGCCTGAATTGAACGAGATTCTTCACGCGATTTTCAGCACGGAAGGCCTCTTTCTCGGCACGCTCGTGCCGTTTCTCTTCGTTCTGACCGTCGTGGTGTTCGTTCACGAGATGGGCCACTATCTTGTCGGCCGCTGGTGCGGCATCGGGGTCAGGGCCTTCTCCATCGGCTTCGGTCCGGAGCTCATCGGCTTCAACGACAGGCATGGTACGCGCTGGAAGCTTTGCGCCATACCGCTCGGCGGCTATGTGAAGTTTGTCGGCGACATGAACGCCACCTCCAGCCAGCCGACATCGGAAGAACTCGAAACGCTGACCGACGAGGAACGCAAGGTTGCCTTCCACACCCAGGCGATCTGGAAGCGCGCGGCAACGGTGGTGGCCGGGCCGCTGTTCAACTTCCTGCTGACGATCGTCGTCTTTTCCGTGCTGTTTGCCGCCTATGGGCGTTACGTCGCGGAGCCCATGGTCGCGGAGGTTACAACAGACAGTCCCGCGGCCAAGGCCGGCATCTTGCCTGGCGATCGATTCGTCAGCGTTGACGGCAGCAAGGTCGAAACCTTCGGCGACGTGCAGCGGCTGGTCTCGGGCCGCGCCGGCGACACCATCACCTTCGTCATGCTGCGCGGCGGCAAGGAGGTCACGGTGACCGCGTCGCCGCGGCTGATGGAGCAGGAGGACGCGCTCGGCAACAAGGTCAAGGTCGCCGTGATCGGCGTCGTCAACAACAAGGAACTCGGTCAGCCCCGCCTCATAACCTACACCCCGGTCGGAGCCGTCGCGGCGGCCGTTGAGGAAACGGGCCACGTCATCGAGCGCACCGGACAGTTCCTGCAGCGCTTCGCCGTCGGGCGCGAGGACAAGTGCCAGTTGGGTGGCCCGGTCAAGATCGCCGACATGGCCGGCAAGGCGGCCAAACTCGGTTTCGAATGGCTGGTGCAGCTCGTCGCGCTGCTGTCCGTGGGGATAGGCATTCTAAACCTTTTGCCGATTCCCCCCCTCGACGGCGGCCATCTGTTGTTCTACGGGGTGGAGGCCGTCATCCGCCGGCCGGTGTCGGAACGGATGATGGAAATGGCCTATCGGGCCGGTCTGCTTCTGGTGCTGTGCTTCATGGGGTTCGTGTTCTGGAACGATCTCTTTGGATGCTGAAATCATGAAGGAATTTGGCCTGAGCATGGCGAATGTTGAGACGCCGTTTACCATGCATGGGGATATGAGTGACGCGAAAGCCACGCAACAGGGTTAAGTAAATACAAATTAACCAGAAGCCTTGCGTGTAGGGAAAATCCGGTTAATACGGTAGGGGAAATGACCGCACGTCCGGTTTTCTCGCCGTGGGGACTACGAGAAAAGGTTATTAAGCCCGATGAAGGCAGCATCCAAGTTTCTAAACGCCGCGTCAGCGGCGGCACTGTCCGCCGCTCTGGTCGTACCAGGTGCGCTCGCAGTGCAGTTCGTTGCCACATCGGCGGCCGAAGCCGCTGTCGTAAGCAGGGTGGAGGTGAGCGGCAACCAGCGTGTCGACGCCGACACCATCCGCAACTACATCACCATCAAGCCCGGCAAGGCCTTCTCCAGCTCCGATGTCGATAGCGCGGTCAAGGCGCTGTTCGGCACCGGCCTGTTCTCGGATGTCCAGATCAACCAGGTCGGCTCGACCCTGGTGGTCAAGGTTTCGGAATACAAGGTTGTCAATCAGGTGCTGTTCCAGGGCAACAAGAAGCTCAAGGACAACGCGCTTCAGGCAGCGGTTCAGCTGAAGCCCCGCGGCACGTTCTCTCAGGCTACGCTCGATTCGGATGTCGAGGCGGTCAAGGCCGCCTACAGGCGCATCGGCCGTGACGATGCCGGCGTGACCACACAGATCATGGAGCTCGGCGACAACCGCGTGAACGTGGTCTTCCACGTTACCGAAGGCGATCGCACACAGATCGCGGCAATCAATTTCGTCGGCAACAGCGCCTATTCCAGCCGCCGCCTGTCTGATGTGATCAACACCAAGCGCTCGTCCTGGGTCTCGTTCATCCTGCGCGACGACGTCTACGACGAAGACAAGCTGCGCGCCGACCAGGAGCTGCTGCGCCGCTTCTATTACAATCACGGTTATGCCGACTTCCAGGTCGTGTCCGCCGTCGGCGAGCTCGACAATGCGACCAACAAATACACGGTCACCATCACCGTCCAGGAAGGCGAGCGCTATAATTTCGGCGACATCAGCGTCGAAAGCACGATCCCGGAAGTCGACTCCAAGTCGCTGGAATCGGTGGTCGAAACCCGCAAGGGCGATGTCTACAACGCCAAGAACGTCGAAGACTCCATCATTGCGCTGACGGAGAAGGTGGCTGGTTCCGGCTATGCTTTCGCCCAGGTGACACCGCGCGGCGACCGCAATTTCGAGAACCATACGATTTCGGTGGTCTACACCGTCGACCAGGGCACCAAGGCCTATGTCGAGCGCATCGAGATCCGCGGCAACGACCGCACGCGTGACTACGTCATTCGCCGCGAATTCGATGTCAGCGAAGGCGATGCGTTCAACCAAGTGCTCATTCAGCGCGCGAAGAAGCGCCTGGAAAACTTGAATTATTTTGACAAAGTCGAGATTTCGACTGTGCCCGGCTCGGCCCCTGACCAAGTCGTGCTTGTGGTCGACGTGGTCGAGAAGTCGACGGGTGAATTCTCGGTTGGCGCCGGCTATTCGACTGGTGGCGATTCGGCTGGACCGTCTGTTGAAGGATCGATCACAGAGCGCAACTTCCTCGGCCGCGGCCAGTTCATTAAAGTGTCGGCCGGCGGCGGCAAGAACTCGCGCGACTACAGCCTGTCCTTCACCGAGCCCTATTTCCTCGGGCGGCGCATCGCCGCCGGCTTCGACATTTTCAAGTCGACGCGGCAATACAAAAACAATTACGACAGCGACACGACCGGCGCGACGATCCGCTTCGGACTGCCGATCACCAACAGCATCACCACCCAGTTGGCGTACAACATCTCGCAAGAGAAGTATAAGGTCGACGACGATTGCGGTGCTACCAGCGTTGGAGATCCGGATGGACCTAACTGCACGATTTCACCGGCTATCTTGGATGGTATCGCGCAAAGTCCATGGATCAAGTCGTCGATCAGCCTGGGGCTGGTCTACAACACCATTGACGATATGAAGAACCCACATGAAGGCATCTATGCCAATACGACGGTCGAGATGGCTGGTCTTGGTGGTGATGCAAAGTTCGTGAAGATTACCGGGCGTGGCAGCATCTACCAGACGCTGTCGGAGCAGCTTGACCTTGTCGGGCTGATCTCGGCCGGCGCAGGGCATGTGGAGGCTTATGGCGGCGACGGCAATCTGCGAATCTTCGATCAATTCCAGAGCACCGACCGCATGATCCGCGGCTTTGCGTATAATGGCATTGGTCCGGTTGACCCAACTACGGGTGACCATCTGGGAGGTGTGACCTATTTCAACGCCTCGGCCGAAGCGCAGTTCCCGTTGCCGGTCATTCCCGAGAGCTTCGGCCTGCGCGGTGCGGTGTTCGCCGACGCTGCAACACTATACGGTAGCAAGATCAATCAACATCTTGGGGCAGATCCCGCCCCCGACATAACCATCGCGAGCACCGGCATGAAGTTGCGCGCCTCGGTTGGTCTCGGCCTTATGTGGGCTTCACCGTTTGGTCCGATCCGTATCGACTATGCAATCCCGGTCAGGAAGGAAGCGAGCGACGACGTGCAGGAATTCAACTTCGGCATATCGACCCGCTTCTGATCGGCGGCCAACGATGCTCCCGGGTTTTTGGACCCGGGGGAAATGTTCCGACCTAGCTGGATATAGCTTCTGGAATGACCGACCCGGTGTTCTTCGCGCCATCACGCCGGTATACGGCGGCCGAAGTCGCGAATCTGACCGGCTCGGTGCTAGTCGATTCCGGCCAATCCGACGTTTTGATCGAAGCGCTGGCGCCGGCTAATGAAGGCGGCGCAAATGCGCTTGTCTTCGTCGACGGCAGGCGTAATTCCGCGCTGATGCCGTCGCTGCGGGCGGCGGCGGTCCTATGCCCGGCCGAATTCGCGAACAAAGCGCCTTCCACCGTTGCTGTCTTGACTCATCCACGTCCGCAGCAGGCTTTCGCGCTGGTTGGGCGCCTGCTGTTCCCGACAGCCGCCACGCCGGGGCCAATGACCGGTGAGACCGGCGTTTCGCCGCATGCCCATGTCGATCCGACGGCGCATGTCGAAGCTGGCGCTATCATCGAAGCCGGCGCGGTCATCGGGCCAGGTGTCTCGATCGGCGGCGGCACAGTCATTGCGCCCAACGCCGTCATTGGACAGTCCTGCCAGATTGGCCGTGACGGTTATGTCGGCCCGGGCGCCAGTATCCAGTACGCTCTGATCGGCAATCGGGTCATCATCCATGGTGGTGCCAGGATCGGCCAGGACGGCTTTGGCTTTGTCGGAGGCGCCAAGGGGCCGGAGCGTGTTCCACAGATCGGACGCGTCGTGATCCAGGACGATGTCGAGATCGGCTCCAATTCCACCGTCGATCGTGGCGCCATGTCCGATACGATCATCGGGCAAGGTACCAAGATCGACAATCTCGTGCAGATCGCCCATAACGTCCGCATCGGTCGCAATTGCATAGTGGCCGGGCTTTCGGGTATTTCCGGTTCCGTGGTGGTGGGTGACAATGTCACCATGGGCGGAGGCGTCGGGCTTGCGGATCATCTGACGATTGGTACAGGTGCCAAGCTTGCAGCCAGAAGTGGATTCATGAGCAATGTTCCCGCCGGCGAGATCTGGGGTGGCTATCCGGCGCAGCCTATGGCGGAAGCCATGCGAGAGATAGCCATGTTGCGCACGATGGCCAGGGCACGCAAGCAGGGCAAGGACAATGGCTGACATGGTGGCGGCGACAACGCTGGAAGCGGTCGACATATTGGGGCTGATGAAGCTCCTGCCGCACCGTTATCCCTTTCTGATGATCGACCGCATTGTGGACATCGACGGCGACGACTCCGCCATCGGCATCAAGAACGTAACCATAAACGAGCCGCATTTTCAGGGGCATTTCCCGGAGCAGCCGGTGATGCCGGGCGTGCTGATCGTCGAGGCCATGGCCCAGACGGCCGGAGCCATCTGCATCCGCAGCCTCGGGGCATCGAAGCCGTCTCTGGTCTATTTTCTGACCATCGACAACGCCAAATTCCGCAAACCGGTCGTCCCCGGCGACCAGTTGAAGATCCATGTCAAGAAAATCAAGAAGCGCGGCAACCTGCTCAAATTCGCCTGTGAAGCCCTGGTCGAAGGTACCAAGGCGGCCGAGGCCGAGATTTCAGCCATGATGGTCACCGGCGACTGACGATTGAGTGCCTATGAAAATCAAGACGTCAATCCATCCTTCCTCCGTCGTGGAAGAAGGCGCCCAGATCGGCCAGGGTGTGCGCATTGGGCCGTTCTGCCATGTCAGCGCCGATGCCGTGATTGGCGACGGGGTCGAACTGGTCAGCCATGTCTCGGTGATGGGCGCGACCACCATCGGAGCGTCGACCAAGGTCTATCCGATGGCGACACTGGGCGCACCGCCGCAAAACACCAAGCACAAGGGCGGCCGCACGACGCTGGTCATCGGCGCCAACTGCACCATCCGCGAAGGCGTGACCATGCATGTCGGCACCGACACCAGCCGTGGCGAAACCACGGTCGGCGACAATGGCAATTTCCTCGCCTACGCCCATATCGCCCATGACTGCGCTGTCGGCAACAACGCCACCTTCGCCAATGGGGCGACATTGGGCGGCCACTGCGAGATCGGCAACAATGTCTATATTGGCGGCCTCAGCGCCGTCCATCAATTCGTGCGCGTGGGCGACAACGCCTTTCTTGGCGGGTGCTCGGCTTTTGTCGGTGATGTCATTCCCTATGCCATCGCGGTCGGTAACCGCGCCAGCCTGCGCGGCTTGAACATCATCGGCCTCAAGCGCGCCGGTCTGCCGCGTTCCGAAATCCATCTGCTGCGCAGGGCCTACAAGACGATCTTCGACCGCTCCCGCACCGTCGGCGAGAACATCGAGTTCGCCAAGGTGGAGTTCGCCTCGTCGCCGACAGCGATGAAGATCATCGACTTCATCACCAGTCGCGGCAAGCGACACTATGCGGTGCCATCGCTCAAGGGCGGCGATGGCGACGATGCCGATGACGAAGGCTGAGGCAGCCGCGGCTGGTCTTGATCTTCCGCCTGGTGCCAGGGTCGGCATCATCGCCGGCGGCGGCAGCCTTCCGGTCGAAGTCGCTGCCGGTTTGGCCGAACAGGGTCATCCGCCCTTCATCGTGCTCATGGAAGGTGAGGCCGACCGCCTGGCGGAATTGTGCCGTTACGAGCATGAGACCCTTGCCTTGGAGGCGATAGGATCGCTCATTCCGCTGCTCAAGCGTAACCGGATTACGCATCTGGTGCTTGCCGGCGAGATAAAGCGCAGGCCAAGGCTGACACATATGCGTCCAAGCCTCAGCCTGCTCGCTGTGATACCCGTCGTCGTCATGGCGTTGGCGCGCGGCGACGATGGACTGCTCAAGGTGGTGGCGCGCGGACTCGAGGCCCGGGGGATAAAGGTCATGGGTGCCCACGAGATCGTGCCGAACCTTGTCGCCGCCGAAGGGGTGTTGACCAGGGCCACGCCTCGGACGTCGGACTGGCGCGACATCGAGGCAGGTTTTGCCGCGGCAAAAGCCATCGGGGCGCTGGATATCGGCCAGGCGGCGATCGCGGTCGGCGGCCGGACCATCGCGCTTGAAGGCATCGAGGGCACGGCCGGATTGCTGGACCGCGCCAGGCTGCTGCGTGGCCACGGTCGTATCGCCGGCAAGACGCGCGGCGTGCTGGTCAAATGCGCCAAGCCTGGCCAGGAGCTGCGCGCGGATCTTCCTTCCATGGGGCCCCAGACGGTAGAAGCAGCGCATGCGGCCGGGCTTGCCGGCATTGCCGTCGAGGCGGGACGCTCCCTGATCCTCGAAGGTCCCGCAACCCTCTCGCGTGCCAATGACCTTGGGCTGTTCATTGTCGGCCTGGCCGCAACGGAGTCCTGATATGGCTGACGGGGCGCTGAAGATCGCGATCGTCGCGGGTGAGGAGTCAGGTGACCTGCTTGGCGCCGACATTGTCCAGTCGCTGCGTCAAATAACAGGGCGCGAGGTACGGCTCGTCGGCCTCGGTGGCCGCCACCTGCAGGCGCTTGGGCTGGTTTCCCCGTTCGACGCCGGAGAGGTCGCGCTGATGGGGTTCAGCGCCGTCCTGCGTGACCTGCCGCGCCTGATGCGGCGGATCGGTCAGCTGGCGGGGTTGGTTGCGGATGCCAAGCCGGACTGCCTCGTCACCATCGACAGCCCCGATTTTTCGCTGCGCGTCGCCAAAAAGGTGCGCGCCGCCAACCCGGCGATCCCGATCGTCCACTATGTCTGCCCGAGCGTCTGGGCATGGCGGCCGGGCAGGGCGGTGGCGATGAAACCGTATGTCGATCACATCCTGTGCATCCTTCCGTTCGAAGTGAAGGAGCTCGATCGGCTGGGTGGCCCGCCCGGCACCTATGTGGGCCATCGCCTGACGCATGATCCAGGCGTGCTGTCGGCCGCCAGGGCGCAGGCCCAGCCGCGTGATCTTTCACCAGACCGCGTGAAGACGCTGCTTGTCCTGCCCGGCTCGCGGCGCGGCGAGGTGCGGCGGCTGCTCGAGCCGTTCGGTGAGACCGTGTCGATGCTGCGGGCACGCGGGCATCGGCTTCGGCTGATGTTGCCGACGGTGCCGCATGTCGCGGACACCGTACGATCCGCGGTCACGCGCTGGGATGAAAAACCCGAGATTATCCTTGAGCCCGAGCGCAAATGGCAGGCCTTCGGCAAGGCCGACGCGGCGTTGATCGCGTCCGGCACCGTCTCCCTGGAACTGGCGCTGTCCGGCGTGCCGATGATCTCTTGCTACCGGCTCGACCCTGTCGCACGCGCCGTGGCGCGGTATCTCGTTTCCGTCTGGTCGGCGCTTCTGCCCAACCTTATCTCGGATCGCGCGTTGATCCCGGAGTTCTACGACGAATACGTCAGACCGAACAATCTGGCACGCCAGCTGGAAGCGTTGTTGGCCGACAGTGGCATGCGCGCCTGGCAGAAAGACGGTTTCGCCGAGATTTCACGGCGCATGGCAACGGACAAACCGTCCGGTGAGATCGCGGCGCAGGTGGTGATGGGGTGTATCAAGCGAGTGCGTAGGCAGTAGTGAGTAACGAGTAGTGAGTTAGAAAACTCTCCAACCTCACTCCTCACGAACCACTACCCACTACTCACTTGTCTCAGCGCGTGTCACTTGTCTCAGCGCTTGGCGATCGGCACGTAGTCGCGTTCCGGCGCGCCGGTATAGAGCTGGCGCGGACGGCCGATCTTCTGGCGTGGATCCTCGATCATTTCCTTCCACTGGGCGATCCAGCCGACCGTGCGGGCGACCGCGAAAAGCACGGTGAACATGGTGGTGGGGAAGCCCAGCGCCTTCAGGGTGATGCCGGAATAGAAGTCGACGTTCGGATAGAGTTTCTTCTCGATGAAATAGGGATCGGTCAACGCGATCTTTTCCAGTTCCATCGCGATGTCGAGCAGCGGATCGTCCTTGATGCCGAGTTCGCCCAGAACCTCATGCGCCGTCTTCTGCATGATCTTGGCCCGCGGATCGTAGTTCTTGTAGACGCGGTGGCCAAAGCCCATCAGGCGGAATGGATCGTTCTTGTCCTTGGCGCGGGCGATGAATTCCGGGATGTGATCGACATGGCCGATCTCGCCCAGCATGTTGAGCGCCGCTTCGTTGGCGCCGCCATGGGCCGGCCCCCACAGGCAAGCAATGCCGGCGGCGATGCAGGCGAACGGGTTGGCGCCCGAGGAGCCGGCGAGGCGAACGGTCGAGGTCGAAGCGTTCTGCTCATGATCGGCATGCAGGATGAAGATACGCTCCATGGCGCGCGCCAGCACCGGGTTGATCTTGTACTCCTCGCACGGCACGGCAAAGCACATATGCAGGAAGTTTGCCGCGAAACCGAGATCGTTCTTCGGGTAAATAAAGGGCTGGCCGATGTGATATTTGTAGGCCATGGCCGCGATCGTCGGCATTTTGGCGATCAGGCGCATGGAGGCAACCATGCGCTGGTACGGGTCGGAGATGTCGGTCGAGTCGTGATAGAAGGCCGACAGCGCGCCGACCACGCCGCACATCACCGCCATCGGGTGCGCGTCGCGGCGGAAGCCGGTGAAAAAGCGCGACATCTGCTCGTGCACCATTGTATGGCGCGTCACGCGGTAGTCGAAATCGTCCTTCTGCGCCTTGGTCGGCAATTCGCCGTAGAGCAGGAGGTAGCAGACTTCGAGGAAGTCGCCATGTTCGGCCAACTGGTCGATCGGATAGCCCCGATGCAGCAGGATGCCGGCGTCGCCATCGATGAAGGTGATCTCCGACTCGCAGCTTGCCGTCGAGGTGAAGCCGGGGTCATAGGTAAAGGCGCCAGTGGTGCTGTAGAGCGAGGCGATGTCGATGACGTCAGGCCCGACCGAGCCGCTTCGCACCTTGAATTCGTGAGTCTTGCCGGCGAATTCCAGCGTTGCCGTGGCCTCCTCTTGGCCGCCCACATCCAGTTTTTTCGCAGCTTCGGTCATTGCAAACTCCTTCTTGTTTCCTCATGCCGGCAAAGGCAAATTCCGCGGAGCGACACGTTGAAATCACCGCAATGTACGTATTCGCCACCGCATTCTAGGAGGTGCGTGCCAGATTGGGCCAAGGCCTAATGTTGCACTGCGAAACCCGCCTTTCAATGCCAATCTTCTTGGGCCAGTTTGCTCCTAATCGATTTGATCCCCTATGCGCGCCAGGCTTTCCTCACGCCCCAGAACGGCAAGCACGTCGAATACGCCCGGTGACGTGCTCTTGCCGGTCAAGGCAGCCCGCAACGGCTGGGCCACGGCGCCAAGCTTGTGGCCGCCAGCCGACGCGAAGTCGCGGATCACGGCCTCGGCCGTGGCCGCCGTCCAGTCGTGTGACAGCGACTTCAAAGCTTCGTGAGCGCCACGCAGGATCTTGCGCGCATCGTCATTGAGCAGCAGTGCCGCCTTGTCGTCGATCGGCAGCGGCCGAGCGGCAAACAGGAAGCCGGCGCCGTCGAGAAGCTCGACCAGCGTCTTGGCGCGCTCCTTCAGGCCCGGAAGTGCTGCCAGCAGCTGCGTCTTGTTCTTCTCGTCGAGGCGCGCCGCCATCGCCGGGCCTCCCTCCAGATAGGGCAAGGTGGCGATGAAGATATCGAACAGCTCGGTGTCGGCCATACGGCGCATATGCGCCCCGTTGATCGCTTCCAGCTTGGCGAAATCGAAGCGCGCCGCGCCCTTGTTGACGTCGCCAATGTCGAACCACGAGACCATGTCCTCGATCGACATGATCTCGTCGTCGCCATGGCTCCAGCCGAGCCGCGCAAGGTAATTGAGCAGCGCCTCCGGCAGATAGCCCATGGCGCGATAGGCTTCGACGCCGAGCGCGCCGTGGCGCTTCGACAGCTTGGCGCCGTCGGCGCCATGGATCAGCGGGATATGTGACATCGACGGCACGTCCCAGCCCATGGCGTTGTAGATCACGGTCTGGCGGGCGGCGTTGGTCAGGTGATCGTCGCCACGGATGATGTGAGTGACGCCCATGTCGTGATCGTCGACGACGACGGCATGCATGTAGGTCGGGTTGCCGTCCGAACGCAGGATGATGAAGTCGTCGAGATCCTTGTTGGGGAAGCGCACGTCTCCCTGGACCCGGTCCTTCACCACCGTCTCGCCCTCGGTCGGTGCCTTGATGCGGATGGCGCCCTTGACGCCGGACGGCGCCTCCGACGGGTCGCGGTCACGCCAATGGCCGTTATACCGTGGCGGCAGGCCCTTGGCGCGTGCAGCCTCGCGCATTGCCTCGAGCTCGGCTGAAGTCTCGTAGCTGTAATAGGCCTTGCCCAGGCGCACCAGTTCCTCGGCTACCTCGCGATGGCGCGGCGCACGCTCGAATTGAGAGACCGCGTCACCGTCCCACGAAAGGCCGAGCCAGGTCAGGCCATCGAGAATGGCCAATGTGGCCGCATCGGTCGAACGCTCGCGATCGGTGTCCTCGATGCGCAGCAGCATCGTGCCGCCGGTATGCTTTGCATAGAGCCAGTTGAAGAGCGCCGTGCGCGCGCCGCCGATGTGCAGATAGCCGGTCGGCGAGGGGGCAAAACGGGTGATGACCTTGTCGGGCATGGAACTCTCGGAAAACGTCTGAAGCTGGGTGCGGAACGTGCGGACTTTCGCGCGTTGCGCGTTCATGTAGCATAGGGCGTCGAGGGTGCAAGGGGCAGACCCGATGACTGGAAGAGGCCGGAGCTCGGATCGAAGCGAGGATGCCGCTGTCGGCGTCAGCGAGCGATCCCTTTTTGCGGCGCCTCCGACGATCCCACTGCCATCGCCGCTCGTGGCTGCGCCCGAAACCGGGCCGCTGCGGGCGGGTGGGCCGGCGCCGGCGCCGTCTCCTGCCGGGGGCAGGATCGTGCGCGTGCGCCGGCAAATCGGCCCGATATCCTTGCCTCGCCTGCGCCATGGCGTGGCCAAGGCGGCGGAGCTCGAACTCGACCGGGGCATCGCGTTCCTGCTGGTGCCGGTCTGTCTGACCGTTGGGGCGATCGCCTATTTCTCGCTGGCGTCCGAGCCCGACTTTGCAAAGCCCGTCGCGGTCGTGGTGCTGATGGCGGTCTGTGCCTTCGTCTCGCGTTCGTGGTCGAAAACCCATCTGTGTTTCATGGCAGTGCTGTTGTGCGCGCTGGGCTTACTCGCGGCGAAGGTCGAAACATGGCGAGCCGGAACCCGTATGCTGGGTTCGGAAATCTCCACGCAATTGACCGGCCGCGTGGTCTCGCTCGAAGAGATGGAGAGCGGCCGCATCCGGCTGACCATGGACGTGATTTCGACCGCGCGGCCGAAACTGCGCTATGCGCCGGAAAGGGTCCGGCTTTCCGCACGCAAGATACCGCCGGGAATGACCGCCGGCTCGCTCATCACAGGCTACGCCAAACTGTTGCCGCCGACCGGCCCGGTCCGGCCGGACAGTTACGACTTCTCTTTCGACAGTTATTTCGCCGGCATCGGCGGCAGCGGCTTCTTCCTCGGCAATCCGACGGTTGTTTCCCCCGCTGACGGTGAGATGCCGCTATCGGCTCGCCTTTTCTCAGGCGTTGAAAATGCCCGCGAAGCCATCGCCGACCACATCAGGGGCAGCGTCGGCGGCGCTGAAGGCGAGATCGCGGCGGCGCTGATCGTCGGCGTGCGCGCCGGCATACCCGATGAAATCAATGAAGCGATGCGGCGTACCGGCATCTATCACATCATCTCTATTTCGGGACTGCATATGGCGCTTGTGGCCGGCACCATCATGGGTCTGCTGCGTGGTGCCTTCGCACTGTTACCAGACTTTTCCGCGCGCCGGCCGGTGAAGAAATACGCCGCCGCCGCCGCACTGTTCTCGATCGCCGCCTATCTCATGATTTCCGGTGTCGTCGTTGCGGCCGAACGCAGCTTCATCATGTTGGCGGTGATGCTGATTGCCGTCTTCTTCGATCGCGCTGCGCTGACCATGCGCAATCTGGCGATCTCGGCGATCGCCGTCATCCTGGTCTCGCCGCACGAGGTCGTCGGCCCAAGCTTTCAGATGTCGTTCGCCGCGACCGCGGCCCTGGTTGGCGCTTATGCCGGCTGGGCCGATCACCGTGCGGGAAAGACCAGGCCACCGCCGCCAAAGCGATCCCTGCCCGGGCTCCTGACGCGAAAATTCCTGCTGGCGACAGGTGGATTGGCCATGACGTCCATTATCGCCGGCAGCGCCACGGCACTGTTTGCCATCTGGCATTTCCAGCGGGTATCGCCCCTCAGCCTGTTCGCCAATCTGGCCGTGATGCCGATCGTGTCGGTCGTGATGTTCCTGGCCGTCGCTAGCGCGCTGCTGATGCCATTCGGACTGGATTGGCCGGCTCTCTACCTCATGGGCAAGGGCCTGACGGCGATGATCGCCGTGTCGGCGTGGATATCGGAGCGCTCTCCGGTCGACGGAGTCGGGCTGATTTCGCAGCAATCCGTGCTGCTGGTCACCGTCGCGCTGGTTATCGCGACGATGGCGACGACCTGGCTGCGGCTCGCGGCGCTGCCATTCGCGCTCGCCGGCCTGTTGACTGTGTCGCACACGCGCGCGCCCGATGTGCTGATCTCGGAAGATGCGCGGCTGGTCGCGCTGCCGATCGGCAATGGCGAACTGGCCGTCAACCGGGAACGTCCGAACGAATTCGCAACCGACAACTGGAAGCGCGCTCTGATCTCCGAAACAATCGTCAAACCGGAAATGTTCGACAAGACAGACGGGCAATTCGACGTTGCCAGTCCCGCCGACCTGCCGCCGGGATCGCCCTTCTACTGCCGCGAAGGCCTGTGCCTTGCCAGGCACCCTTCCGGCGCGATCATTGCTTATGTCGAGGACCGCAAGACCACCTGGAAAGCCTGCGCTTTCGCTGACCTGATCATCGTGAACGACGCGACCGCCTATGACGCCTGCCACAATCCACTGGTTCTCGTCGTCACCAAACGGCAGCTCGCCCGCAAGGGAAGCGCTGCCGTCTTCTTCAATCCCCAGTCGGCCACGACCCGGGCCGGGATCGAATTCGCCGTCGACGGACCATACCGACCCTGGCACGAACAGCGAAAATTCTCACGCGAGGCGAGGGGGCTGCCGCCGTACAAAAAACCCGACAAGCCCGATGGAAAGCCGGCTCAGTAGCGCCTGATCAACCCGACCAGCTTGCCTTGTACCTTGACCCTGTCCGGCCCGAAAATGCGTGTTTCGTAGGCTGGATTGGCGGCCTCGAGCGCGATCGAAGCGCCTTTGCGGCGGAACCGCTTCAGCGTCGCTTCCTCCTCGTCGACCAGAGCCACGATAATTTCGCCCGGGCTTGCCGTGTCGGCATTGCGGATAATGACCGTGTCCCCATCGAAGATACCAGCCTCGATCATCGAGTCGCCCTTGACCTCCAGCGCATAGTGCTCGCCGCCCATGATCATGTCCGGCGGCACCGAGATCGAATGCGTCTGATGCTGGATTGCATCGATCGGCACACCGGCGGCGATACGGCCCATGACCGGGATGGACACGGCTGAAACCGCATCGTCGTCGTTGCCGGCCGCGGGCAGGCGCGAAGGCGCAGCGGCCGGCCTGATCTGGCGTCCGAGACTGCCTTGGCCAAGGCTGCCTTGGATGACACTTGGCGAGAACTTCTTTGCCGCATTGAGGCCCGGCGCGATCGAGTCCGGCAGCCGCAGCACTTCCAGCGCGCGCGCCCGATTGGGTAGCCGGCGAATGAAGCCGCGCTCCTCCAGCGCCGTGATCAGGCGATGGATCCCCGACTTGGAGGCAAGATCGAGTGCTTCCTTCATCTCGTCGAAGGAAGGCGGTATCCCGCTTTCCTTGAGCCGTTCGTGGATGAACATCAACAGTTCATGTTGCTTGCGTGTCAGCATGGCGGCCCCCAAGACATTGAACGAAAGGTTGAACCAGAATCGAAAAAACAAACCCAGAACAAACACTATCTGTTCCAGTTGTGTTCTGCAACCGTTTAAAGTTTAATGAATTTGTTAAGGGGTCTGAAGTTTTTTGCCCCCGCCGGCGTCAGCAACCGGTCCTTTCCGCGATCGGCAGGCACATTGAAATCGTTTGGTTAATGGCCTGTGGCCTATCCGCCGATGGAGCTGGCATCAGCCATCTGGAAGGCTTCTTCCCACGGGGTACCGTATATTTCATGGATCCATTATTCGCGGAACGAAACGAAACCAAAATGCCAACCATTGGTAGCTCCGGGCGGCCATGGACCCGGGCGTTCGGCGCACTCCGGCCAGCGCGTGCGAATAGGCGTCGCGGAAGCGCTGAAGTTATCCCGACCCCTTCAAGCTGCCGGCGCGGGCGGCGTATCTGGTCGCGCCGCTGTCTTCGCTATGAACATAGACGTGCAGTGTGTAGCCGATATGCGCCGTCATCAGCGCCTTGGCCCGTTCGACGTCACGATCGAGTGCCGCTTCCATGATCGCGGTATGGTGTTCGATCGCGATCGCTTCGCGCAACGCCTCCATTGCCTGTTCATAGCCGTCCTTGAGGCCGGCCGCGGCCCGCAATGTCGGCGCCAGACCAAGAAAGCGATGATGCCGGCGCAACTGATCCGAGATTGTCGAGCGGAACCGCAACAGCCAGTCGCATGTGGCGGCGCTCAGCAGCGCCGCATGGAAAGCCTCGTGGTTCTCATCCCATCTGTCGACGGCCGTGTCGGAGGGATCGTCGACCGCCGTCTTGCAACGCGAGAGCCGGTAGTGGGCAGTGACTACGGCATCCTCCCACTCCCTGCCGCCTTTTTCCATCAATTCGAGGAACAGGGGTATCTCGACCACCATTCTGGCGCGTGCCAGATCCTCCAGCTCGGCCCGCGACACCGGAGCCACGGCAAAACCACGATTGCTGATGGCGGTGACCAAGCGTTCGGCCTCGAGCCGCGACAGGGCTTCGCGCAACGGTGTCCAACCGACGCCATATGTGCCGCGCAGCGCACTCAGTTTGAGCGGGGCGCCGGGCATGAGGCGCGTGGTCAGGATGTCGCGCCGCAACAGCTGATAGGCGGCTTCCGTTTTTGTGGAACTCGTCTCATCCCGCATCGTGATCAATCCGTCGTCTGGCTAAAAGTATATATGATACTGGGTCACTACAACAATTATATATAATGTTTGACACAGACCGGCGGACTGACCATGATCGCGGAGCAGCCGCGTTTCCAAGCGGCCCTGATCAAATCTGGGAGGAAATGATGTTGAAGTCGAAATCCGCTTGGTTGTCGGGTTTGGCCCTGGCAGGCGCATTGATGGTCAGCGCCGGCAGTGCCGCGGCCGATCAGATCCGTATCGGCATTGCCAATTTCGGCGAGCACCCGCAATTGAACGCCGCCATAGCCGGCTTCAAGAAGGCGCTGACGGATAACGGCTTCGTCGAGGGCAAGGACGTCGTCTACACGGAGAGCCACACCAATTTCGATGCGTCGCTGGTGCCGCAGATGATCGCCAAGCTGCAGGCCGAGCAGCCCAAGCTGATCTACACCATCACCACGCCGGTCTCGCAGATCGCCAAGAAAGCGCTCGCGGGTTCCGGCATTCCGATCGTTTTTGCCGCGGTCACCGATCCGGTGGCGGCCAAGCTGGTGCCATCATGGGACGCCGGAGACGAAGGCATGACCGGCGCCAGCGATCTGCAGGACGTCGCCGCGGTGATGGCCTTCACCAAGAAGCTGCTGCCGAACGCCAAGCGCTTCGGCGTGCCTTATAATCCCGGTGAGGCCAATGACGTTGCCTTGGTCGAAAAGATCAAGGCGGCGGCACCGGCCGCCGGTTTCGAGGTGGTCGAGCTCGGCATCGACAACGTAAATGACATCCAGCAGCGTATCGCTTCGTTCGCCGGCAAGGCCGACGTGATCTACGGCCCGGCCTCGAACCTGATTCAGCCGGCGATCGCCGCTGTCTCAGCGGCCGCCCGCCAGGCCGGTATCCCGGTCGTCAACTCCGATGACAGCGCGGTCCGCAACGGCACCGTGCCGGCGAGCTTCGCGGTCAATTACACCCAGGTCGGCATCAACGCCGGCAACATCGCCGCCGAGATCCTCAAGGGCAAGGATCCCAAGACGATCGCGCCGTCGCGCCCGGCCTACAAGGACCACATGGCAACGATCTCGCGCAAGGCGATGGCCGCGTTCGGCGTCGAGATACCGGCTTCAATGGCCGATTGCGGCTGCATCGTCGACTAACATCGGAACTGCTGGGATGATGGCGTCGGCGCCATCATCCCGAGGTCACGGAGGAACGATGCTCGAGATACGATCCGCGCGCAAAGTGTTCTACAAAGGCCAGGCCGACGAGAAGGTCGCGCTGGACGGTCTCAGCCTGTCCTTGGCCACGGGAGAGTTCGGGGTCGTCATCGGCTCAAACGGGGCCGGCAAGAGCAGCATGCTCAACGCCATTTCTGGTGCTCTTGTGCTGGATTCCGGCAAGATCCTGATCAATGGCGCGGATGTGACAGGGATGCCGGTGCACAAGCGTGCCGAAAGATTGGCGCGCGTCTTCCAGGATCCGATGCGCGGCACCGCCGCCAGCATGACCGTGGCGGAGAACATGCTGCTGGCCGACCTGCGCAGTCAAAAACGCACGCTGCGGCAGGGGTTGAACGCCACACGGCTGGCGTCCTACAAGGAGCGCCTGTCGATATTGGGCCTCGGCCTTGAAAACCGTCTCGATACCCGTGTCGACCTGCTCTCGGGCGGGCAGCGGCAGTCGCTGTCGCTGATCATGGCTGTCGGAGGATCGCCGGATCTGCTGCTGCTCGACGAGCATACGGCAGCGCTCGATCCGCGCACGGCCGAGATCGTCATGCGCGCGACGGTGCGCGCCGTCAATGCGCTGAAGCTGACCACCCTGATGGTGACCCACAACATGCAACACGCCGTCGACCATGGCAGCCGGGTGATCATGCTCGATGCCGGCCGGGTGCTCCTGGAAGTCACAGGGCAGGAGAAGGCGAGGGTCACGGTTGTCGATCTGATCGGCCATTTCTCCGTCAAGACCGATCGCATGTTGCTGGCGAGTTGATCATCATGGGTTTTGTTGGGGACGTTCTCGCCAGCTTCGTCGCGATCATGCCGGTCACCCTGGCGCAAAGCCTGATCCTGGCCTTTGTCGTGCTCGGGATCATGATCCCGTTTCGCATGCTGAATTTTCCCGATCTCACCAGCGAAGGCGCTTTTCCGCTGGGCGGCTGCGTCTGCGGCGTTCTCCTTGCCGCCGGCGCATCGCCGCTGATGGGCATCGCCGCCGCCCTTGTCGCCGGCTTCGCGGCGGGCTGCTGCACCGCCTTCATCCATCTGCGCTTCCGCATCCACACGCTGCTTGCGGGCATCCTGATGATGACGATGCTCTACAGCATCAACCTTCGCATCATGGGCAAGTCCAACCTGTCGGTCTTCGGTTCGCCCTCGGTGTTCGACTGGGTGCCGTTCGCGCGGCCGGGTTTCCCCGCCAGCAAGATCGTCGTCGCGGGTCTCCTCGCGCTTGTCGCCTTCATGCTGCTCTACATGTTCTTCAGGACCGAGAAGGGGACTGCCGTCCGCGCCGTGGGCGCCAATCCTGACATGGCCGAGGCGCAAGGCATCAATGTCTGGGCCGCGACCATAGGCGGTGTCGGGCTGGCCAGCGCTTTTTCGGCGTCAAGCGGTGCGCTGATGGTGCAGTCGCAAGGGTTCGCCGACGTCAATATGGGCCTGGGAATTCTCATCAACGGCCTTGCCGCGCTGATGATCGGCGAAGCCGTCGTCGGCAAGCAAACGGTCTGGCGGCAACTGCTGGCGCCCTTCGCCGGCGCGATCATCTACTACCAGCTGGTGTCGTTCTGCCTTGCGGCCGGCATGCCGCCGCCTGACCTGAAGCTTGCGACGGGCCTGTTCGTGCTGGCCATGCTTGCCTTGCCCAGCCTCAAGCGCAGCCGGGGGTACGCACCGGTTCGCGAAGCTATTCGTGAGTAGCCCGGCGTGAATCACCAAGGCGGAAATAACCAGGGCGTGAATAACCAGGAAATGTACAAATGATGCGTGCAACGCTCGATCTCGCAGCCGTCGGAGCCATGGACGCGGCGGACCCGCTGCGTGCCATGCGCGACCGGTTCATCTTGCCGGAAGGCGTCATCTATCTCGACGGCAATTCACTCGGCGCCGCGGCACCCGCCGTCTTCGACGAGCTGCGGAAAGCCGCGACCCAGGAATGGGCGCAGGATCTGATCCGTGCCTGGAACACCGCCGGCTGGTTCGACATGCCGGTCGCGCTCGGCGACCAACTGGGGCGGCTGATCGGCGCGGCGGCCGGCCAGACGGTGGTCTGCGATACGACCTCGATCAACATCTACAAGGTGCTGCATGCCGCACTCGGCATGCGGCCGGACCGCTCGGTCATCGTCGCCGAGGGCGACAGCTTTCCAACCGATCTCTACATGGCCGAAGGCGTGGCCTCGACGCGCCCCGGCACGGTGTTGCGGCTTGAGGGCGTTGATGCGCCGACCATTGAGGATCTCATCGACGAGCGCGTCGCGGTCATCCTGGTCAACCACGTCAACTACAAATCCGGCAAATTGCGCGACATGGCGGCACTGACATGCAAGGCCCATCAGGTCGGAGCGCTGATCGTCTGGGATCTCTGCCACACCGCCGGCGCGCTGCCTGTCGAGCTCGACAGCGCCAATGCCGATTTCGCCATCGGCTGCAGCTACAAATATCTCAATGGCGGCCCGGGCGCGCCTGCCTTCATCTACGCCGCCGAGCGTCATCACGATAAGGTCCAGCAGCCGCTCAGCGGTTGGTGGGGCCATGCGCGGCCCTTCGCTTTCGAGCAGGGTTATGCGGCCGGCAGCGGTATCCGCCGGTTCCTGTGCGGCACGCAGCCGGTGTTGTCGATGCGGGCGCTGAAGGGGGCGCTGGATATGTGGGACGACGTCGACATGGCGGCGGTGCGCAAGAAGAGTATCGCGCTCACCGACCTGTTCATTCAGCTCGTCGAGGCCAGATGCGGCGCCTACGGCCTGGAGCTGGAAAGCCCGCGCGACGGCAAGCAGCGTGGCAGCCAGGTTTCGTTCCTCCACCCCAACGGCTACCAGGTGATGCGGGCCCTGGTCGAGCGCGGCGTGATCGGCGATTTCCGTGCGCCGTCGACCATCCGCTTCGGCTTCACCCCGCTCTATGTCGGCTACGCCGATGTTTGGCGGGCGGTCGAGGTGCTGGAAGATATCCTGCGCACCGGCGCCTGGCAGGATGCGCGCTTCGCGGTCAAGACGGCGGTGACCTGAAAAGCGGCGCAATTCCCGTGGGAAACCGTGACGCGGTTTTTCCCACGGGAATTGAGCCAAACGAGAGTTCAAAGCCGGGTGCGAACCGTCCACAGTTCCGGAAACAGGACGACCTCGAGCATCTTCTTGAGATAGGAGGCTCCCGACGTGCCGCCGGTACCGCGCTTCAGGCCGATGATGCGCTCGACGGTGGTGACGTGGTTGAACCGCCAGCGGCGGAAATAGTCCTCGAAGTCGACCAGCTTCTCCGCCAGTTCATAAAACATCCAGTAGCGCTGCGGATCGCGGTACACCGTCTGCCAGGCGACCAGGACTTCTTCGTTCTCGGTCCGCGTCTCGCGCCAATCCGTGCGCTTTGCGTCCGGCCCGATGTCGAAGCCATTGCGCGCCAGAAGCAGCAGCGCTTCATCGTAGAGCGACGGCTCCGCCAGGATCGTCTCCAGCTTCTGGCTGAGGTCCGGCCGGTGCTTGTGCGGCCCGAGCATGGCGAGGTTGCGGTTACCGGCCATGAACTCGATGGCGCGATACTGCCAGGACTGGAAACCCGAGGACTGGCCGAGCGCGTCGCGAAACTCGGTGTATTCGCTGGGCGTCATCGTGCGCAGCACGTCCCAGGCATTGTTCAACTGCTCGAAAATGCGGGCGACACGCGACAGCATCTTAAAGCTCGGTTCGAGGCGGTCGGCACGGATCGAGCGGATCGCCGCGCCAATCTCGTGCAAGGCGAGTTTCATCCACAATTCCGATGTCTGGTGCTGGATGATGAACAGCATTTCATCATGCGCCGAGGACATCGGCGTCTGGGCCTCCAGCACTTTCTCCAGGTGCAGATAGTCGCTGTAGGACATGCGCTCCTTGAACGACATCTCTGCGCCTTCGGAGGCCGGATCGTAAGGCTCGCTCACTTGATCTTCTCCGTGCGCAGCCGGAAGCGCTGGATCTTGCCGGTCTGGGTCTTCGGCAGAGCGGCGATGAATTTGACCGATCGGGGATATTTGTAGGGCGCGATGGCTGCCTTGACGTGGTCCTGCAGGCGCTTGACGGTCATTGCGTCTGGCGGGACACCTTGCACCAGCACGACATGCGCCTCGACGATCTGGCCTCGCTCGCCGTCCTCGGCACCGATGACCGCGCATTCGGCGACATCGGGATGCGACAGCAGCGCCGCCTCGACCTCGGGTCCGGCGATGTTGTAGCCGGCGCTGACGATCATGTCGTCGGAACGTGCGGCGAAGTGGAAGAAGCCGTCCTCATCCTGCGTGAAGGTATCGCCGGTGAGGTTCCAGCCGTCGCGCACATAGTCCTTCTGCCTGTCATCGGCCATGTAGCGGCAGCCGGTCGGCCCGCGCACCGCCAGCCGTCCGGTCTCGCCACGCGGCACCTCGCGCATCTCCTCGTCGACGATGCGCGCCTCGTAACCGCCCACCGGCTTGCCGGTCGAAGCGGGCTTCCTGTCGTCAAAGCGGTTGGAGATGAAGATGTGCAGCATTTCGGTGGCGCCGATGCCGTCAAGGATAGGCTTGCCGGTCTTTCGCGTCCACTCTTCGAAGACCGGCGCCGGCAAGGTCTCGCCTGCGGAGACAGCAACGCGCAACGATGACAGATCGGCGCCTTCGTCCATGGCCCTCAGCATGGCCCGGTAGGCGGTCGGCGCGGTGAAGGAAATGGTCGCTTTGTAGGTCTCGATGATATGGACCATGTTGGGCGGCGTCGCCTGTTCCAGCAGTGTTGCCGCCGCGCCGAAGCGCAGGGGGAAGATGGCAAGCCCGCCAAGGCCGAAGGTGAAGGCGAGCGGCGGCGAGCCGACGAAGATGTCGTCGGGCGTCACCTGCAGGACTTCACGGGCGTAGGCATCGGCGATGATCAGCAGGTCGCGGTGGAAATGCATCGTCGCCTTCGGCACGCCGGTCGTCCCCGAAGTGAAGCCGAGCAGGGCTACATCGTCGCGGCCGGTGCTGACGGCGGTGAAGGTAACCGGCTTGTCAAGGGCGGCGCGGTCGAGCTCGGCGTCATGGTTGGCCGTGCCGTCGAAGCCGATCACCTGCTTCAGGAATGCGCTGTCCTTGGCGCAGGCGGTCATCTCGTCCATCAGCCTTGTGTCGCAGAGCGCGGTCGTGATCTCGGCCTTGTCGACGATCTTGGTGAGTTCTCCGGCGCGCAACATCGGCATGGTGTTGACCACGACAGCACCGACCTTGGTGGCGGCCAGCCAGCAGGCGACCATTGCCGGGTTGTTGGCGGAGCGGATCAGCACCCGGTTGCCCGGCTTGACGCCGTAGTTCTCGACCAGCGCATGGGCGAGCCGGTTCGTCCAGTCGGACAGTTCCTTGTAGGTGCGGCGGCGGCCGTTGCCGATCAGCGCGGTGTGGTCACCGAGGCCCTTCTCGACCAGCCTGTCGGTCAATTCGACACCGGCATTGAGGTGTTCTGGATAGTCGAAGCCGTCGAGCAGGAAGTCAGGCCATTGCTCGGGCGGCGGCAGATTATCGCGCGTGAACGTGTCGGTATGCGCTGAAGGCACAAGCATGTCGCCGCTGTCCCTGTCTGCCGCCGGCCAGCGTGCAAGGCACTTGGCGGGAGGCGGTGGATCTGAATTCCTGTCTCTCGCGGAAGGCTTCGTGCGGCCGGCTACACTCTTGTCGACATGTCACCGGAAAGGTGACCATCGGCAGGTTCGGAAAGCACAGCGGACCTTCCCATTCTGTCGGTTCTTCTGCAGGCAGGATCGCACCAGTCGAAATTTGTTTCAAGCCTAAAATGTTTCACCCCAAAGCCTTGACGCACGACATGGTGGCGGCCATTGCTACGCGGAGACGACGCTGTTCGGGGAGGGTGCCGATGCTCGACCATCGCATTGCCGATTGGGACAATGCCTACGCCAACGGCCCGAATATTGCCGGCAGCGACCGTTGGCCGGCCGCCTGGTCAGGACCGGCGCAAGCGTTCCGTGACGCACTGTCGGGGGAGGGCCGGGCACGGTTCGACATCGCTTATGGCGATCGGCCGCGCACCCGGTTCGACCTTTTCCTGCCGGAGGCCACGCCCAGGGGGCTCGTCGTGTTCATCCATGGCGGCTACTGGCTGGAGTCCGATAAAAGCGGCTGGTCGCATCTCGCCAAGGGCGCGGTCGGCAACGGCTTTGCCGTGGCTGCGCCTTCCTACACGCTCTGCCCGGACATCCGCATTGCCGGCATTGTCAGCGAAATCGGGGCGGCGATCGGCAAAGCGGCGGCAATGGTCGGGGGACCGCTGATATTGACCGGACATTCGGCCGGTGGACATCTCGCCAGCCGCATGGTGACCACAACCACACCGCTCGCCACCGATGTCGTGCGGCGCATACGCCACGTCGTTTCGATTTCCGGCTTGCACGATTTGCGCCCGCTGATGCGCACCGGCATGAACGCCGTGCTGAAAATCGATGAGCATGAGGCGCTGACGGAAAGCCCGGCACTGCTGCGGCCAATCGATGGTGTCCGCATCACCTGCTGGGCCGGCGGTGGAGAGCGTTCCGAGTTCTTGCGCCAGAATGCGTTACTGGCCAACATCTGGACCGGACTTGGCGCCACCACCAGTACCGTGGTCGAGCCCGACCGGCATCATTACGACGTTGTCGATGGCCTTGCCGATCCGGCGCATGCGTTGACGCAAACATTGATCTCGGAATAGGTCCAGTTATCGGCTGGTTATGATGCAATTCTTCAGCGTAACATCAGAACCCTGCAAGTGTCGCCCGCGGCGGACGCAGGGGCAAAAGGCGCGCGCACGACCAGTCCGTTGGCGTCGGCCAGCATTCTCAGCATCGAGGAATCCTGGATGCCGAACGGCGTCGCCACCAGTTCGCCGTCATCTTCCCTGACCACCGCCCGCACGTAATCCTGGCGCAGATCATTGGCCGCCAGTGCGGCGCCCAGCCGTGCCGGGCGGATGTCCTGACGATGGTCGCGACCGCCCAGCCGTGCCAGAAGCGGCTTCAGGAACAGTTGCGAGCAGACCAGGCTTGCTACCGGGTTGCCGGGCAGGCCGATGCATCTGATAGCGCCGAGGCGCCCGAACATCAGCGGCTTGCCGGGACGCATTGCGATCTTCCAGAAGCCGAGCGTCATGCCTTCGCCGGTCAGCACGTCATGAATCAGGTCGTGGTCGCCGACCGAGGCGCCGCCCAGCGTGACGATGACATCGGCGCCCGCCGCGACTGCTTTCCTGACCAGGCCGGCGATATCGTCCTTGCGGTCGGCAGCGATCCCGAGATCGAGCGCACAGGCACCGACCGATTGTGCCGCAGCGGCGACGCCGTAGGAGTTGGACGAAATAATCTGGTCAGGCCCGAGTTCGCTGCCGGGCGGCAACAGCTCGTCACCGGTGGCGATGATGGCGACCAGCGGCCGCTTCACCACGCTTACTCGGGGATGATTGGCCGATGCCGTCAGCGACAGTGCCGCCGGGTCGAGCACGCGCCCCTTCTCCAGCAGCACGTCGCCCTTGGAAAAATCGAGGCCGACGCGGCGAATGTTACGCCACGTGGCGGTGGGCTCGATCACTTCGATGTTGCCGCCGCCGAGATCCCGGACGTTTTCCTGGATAACGATGGTGTCGGCGCCGTCAGGCAACGGTGCGCCGGTGAAGATACGCACTGCCTGTGCCTGGCCGACCGCGCCGTCAAAGCCACGTCCGGCGGGCGCCATGCCGACCACCGAGAGTTTCGACGGGACCGACGCGACATCAGCGGCTCGCACTGCATAGCCGTCCATGGCCGAAGCGTTGAAGGGCGGCTGGGTGCGCAGCGCCATGACCGGTTCAGTCAGCACACGATCGATCGCCTCGATGAGCGGGACGCTTTCGCCTGCCAGCGGCATAGTGTCGTCGAGCAGGCGCTCGAGCGCGTCGGCGACCGGAACCAGTGCCATCAAAGACCTGCCTTGTAGTCGCCGGACTTGCCACCGGTCTTTTCGACCAGCCGTATGCCGGAGATGATCATGGCGCGGTCCACCGCCTTGGCCATGTCGTAAATGGTCAGGCAGGCCACCGAAGCTGCCGTCAATGCTTCCATTTCGACGCCGGTCTTGCCGGTGACGCGTGCAAGGGCGGTGACCTTCAGGCCGGGCAGAGCATGGTCAGGCTCGATGTCCACGGAAACCTTGGTCAGCAGCAGGGGGTGGCAGAGCGGGATCAGTTCATGCGTCTTCTTCGCCGCCATGATGCCGGCTATGCGCGCCGTGCCGAGCACATCGCCTTTTTTGGCATTGCCGGCGAGGATGGTCTTCAGCGTCTCAGGCTGCATCGAGACGAAACCCTCGGCGATCGCGGTGCGCGTCGTCTCGTCCTTGCCGCCGACATCGACCATATTGGCCTCGCCCTGTGCGCCAAGATGGGTGAGAGCGCCTGTCATCGTCAAATCGCCATAGAGCGACGTGCGTCCATTCGGACGCACAAAGTGCGCTCTATCGCTTTGACTCTATGCATCGTGCTCTCCGAAAATCGATTCCGATTTTCGGCCCGATGCATCGGACGCCTTGCCCGTGAGCAGCGAGCGCGTTGCACCAGTCACGTCCCGTTGGCGCATCAAGCTCTCGCCCACCAGGAAGGCGCCGATGTCCATCCTTTGCAGTCTAAGACAATCGTCATGCGAGAAGATGCCGCTTTCGCTGACCAGCAAATGACCGCCCGGCACCATCGCCCGCAACCGCTCCGACGTATCGAGGCTGGTCTCGAATGTCCGCAGATTGCGGTTGTTGATGCCGATCAATTGCGATGACAGTTTCAGCGCTCGCTCCGTCTCGGGTTCATCGTGGACCTCGATCAGGGCATCCATGCCGAGCTCGAAAGCGGTCGATTCGAGTTGGCTGGCCATGGCATCATCGACGCTGGCCATGATGATCAAAATGGCGTCCGCGCCCCAGGCCCGCGCCTCGTAGACCTGGTAAGGGTCGAACAGGAAATCCTTGCGCAGGGCGGGCAGCGCCACGGCTGCTCGCGCTTCGGTCAGAAACTCCGGTGCGCCCTGAAAGGAGGGCGCATCGGTCAGCACGGAAAGACAGGCCGCGCCGCCTTTTTCATAGGCCCTGGCCAGGCTGGGCGGATCGAAATCGGCACGGATCAACCCTTTGGACGGGCTTGCTTTCTTGATCTCGGCGATCAGTGCGAAACCACCCGATCCGCGCTTCGCTTCGAGCGCGGCGAGGAACCCGCGCGGCGCGTCGGCGTCCTTCGCGCGCGCCTTGATCTCTGCCAGCGGCACGCGTGCCTTGGCGGCGGCGATCTCGTCGCGCTTGTAGGCTTCGATCTTGCGCAGAATGTCAGACACGGTTCACCCGTTCGAAATCTCGACCAGCCGGTCGAGCACCTGCAGCGCCCGGCCGCTGTCGATGGCCTGTGCGGCGATGGCGATGCCATCACGGAGCGTCGTAGCCTTGCCCGCAATCACCAGTCCGGCGCCGGCATTCATCAACACCGTGTCGCGATAAGCGCCGGCGGTGCCGCCCAGCATATCGCGCAAGGCCTTGGCATTGTAGGCCGCATCACCGCCACGCAACTCATCCTTGGTATGACGCTTCAGTCCAACCTCTTCCGGGGTCAGCGTGAAGCCGCGGATTTCGCCGCCGATCAGTTCGGCTACCTGTGTCTCGCCTGTGGTGGTGATCTCGTCATAACCATCGCCGTGAGCGACCCAGGCATGCTCGGTGCCGAGCGCCTTCAGCGTTTCGGCCACCGGCATGATCCATTCCGGCATGAACACGCCGACCATCTGCCGCCTGACGCTAGCCGGGTTCGAAAGCGGGCCGAGCAGGTTGAAGATGGTGCGCGTACCAAGCTCGCCACGAACCGGACCGACATGCTTCATAGCCGGATGGTGCGCTGGCGCGAACATGAAGCCGACGCCGGCTTCATGGATGCACTTGCCGATTAGCTCCGGCGCGATGTCGATCCTGACGCCAAGGGCAATCAGCACGTCGGCCGCGCCGGTCAGCGAGGACAGGCCGCGATTGCCGTGCTTGGCGACCGGCACGCCGCTGCCGGCAATGACAAAGGCGGAAGCCGTCGAGATGTTGACCGAGTGCGAATTGTCGCCACCGGTGCCGACGATGTCGATGGCGCCGTCAGGAGCATCGACGCGCAGCATCTTGGCGCGCATTGTGGCGACAGCGCCCGAAATTTCGCTCACCGTCTCGCCGCGTACGCGCAACGCCATCAGGAAACCGCCGATCTGGCCTGGGGTCGCATCGCCCGACATGATGATGTCGAAGGCCTCGCAGGCCTCCTCGAAGGACAGGGCGGTGCCGGTCGCGACTTTGGCAATATGGGTTTTCAGCGCGCTCATCTTGTCGAGGCTTGGGCAACGGCGGCCCGGTCGATGCGGACGTCGTACTGCGTCTGCAACTGCGCCACCAACTGGTCGAGCAGGTCGTCGGACATGCCGGAGGTGAATGATTTCTGCGCGTCGTCCGGCACCGAGTTGGCGTCGGCGCCGGCCGGTTCGAACACTTCGGCGACCTTGAACAGGATCTGGCCGTCGCCGGTGGGCGAGGGGATCAATCCGGTGCCGCCTTCGCCGACGCCGAACATGACGGCGGCGCCCTCCTTGCCGAAATCGGCATCGTCGGCTTCGCGCTTCAAGCCGCGCTTGGTCTGCTTCTCCAGCTTGAGTTCGCCGGCGATGACGTCGAGCGTGGCACCGGCCTTGAGGCGCTTCTCGAGTTCGTCCGCCTTGGCGGCGAGCCGCTTGGCGGTCTCGGCCGCCGTCCAGTCGGCGACAACCTTCTGGCGCACCTCATCAAGAGTGCGGTCGCGGGCCGGTGTGATCGAACCGACTTCATAGAAGACGAAGCCGTTGTCCGCCGTGGTCAGCGCCTCGTTTTCGGTGTTCGGCTCCGCATCGAAGACGGCCTTGATCAACGCCGGCGATTCCGGCAGGTCCTTGACTATGGAGCCATCGGGCCTCAGGCCGTTGCGGTCGATGGCGTCGATGGTGATGTCTTTAAGCTTCAATTTGGCGGCCGCGTCGGCCAGCGAACTACCCGATGCGCGGGTGTCTTCATAGTTGTCGTGCACATCCAAAAGGATGCGGCTTGCCTCGCCCAGCGCCAGGTCCTTGCGAATCTGGTCGGACACTTCGGCGAGCGGCTTTACCACCTCGGGCTTGATCTCGGTCACGCGCAGCAGCACTGGACCGAAGGCGCCCTGCACGACCTGGCTGACTTCGTTGGCGTTGAGCGCGAAGGCGGCATCGGCAACCGCCTTGTCGGCGATCTTGTCCTTGGCGAGCGTGCCAAGCAGCGTGTCGACCGGGGTCTTGCCCTCGGCGGTCACCAGCTTGTCGAAGGTAGCGCCGGCCTTGAGCGAATCGAGCGCCGCCTTGGCGGCATCCGGCGTCTTGAACACAAGCTGCTCGATGGTGCGCGTTTCGGGCGTGGTGTAGCGTGCCTTGTTCTTGTTATAGTCGTCACTGACCTGCTGGTCGGTGACCGCGGTCGTATCCATGATGTCCGCCGGTTCCAGGCGGACATAGGAGAATTTTCGGTATTCAGGTGCGGCATAGCTTTTCTTGTTGGCCTCGAAATAGGCCTGAAGCACGCTGTCGCTCGGCGCCGCGATCGGCTCGACCAGCGCCCTAGGCAAAGTCAAATAGTCGACCGTGCGGTCTTCACCTCGATAGAGCGCGACCGCCTTGAAAAACGTGTCCGGTGCCTTGAGGCCGTCCGAGACCGCCTCGACAATCTGCTGGCGCACCGCCACCTGGGCACGGTTCTTCAGATAATCCTCGGGCCGCATGCCGACTTGGTGCAGCATGTAGTCGAATGTCCTTCGGTCGAACTGACCGCCAGGGCCCTTGAAAGCCGGATCTTCGCGGGTGAGTTCGGCCAGCCGGTCCTTGGAGAGGCCGAGGCCGAGCTTGCGTGCCTGCTCGTCGAGGACGGCACCGGAAACGAGTTGCGCCAGCACCTGGTTGTCGATGCCGAGCGCCTTTGCCTGTTCATGAGTGAGGCGTTGACCAAACTGCTGCGACATGACGGCGAGCTGGCGGTCATAAGCGAGGCGGTATTCGTTGATCGATACCTTGGTGCCGCCGGCCGTTATCACCGAATCGTGGCCCGCAAAGCCGCCCATCAGCCGTCCGGAGATGCCCCAGGCGGCGAAACTGACCACCAGCAGCGAAAGCAATGTCTTCGCGACCCAGGTACCCGCCGCGCTTCTCAATACACCAAGCATGGTTACTTCCGATTTATGCGCATTTTCGCATGCGCCGAGTCTGAAACAAGCGCAATAGCGCCCTTCCGGCCCACTGTCGATTGCTTTGTGGCCTGATTTTGGTAGTGAGGGCCAGAGCTTGATATCGCCCGGAGAAGCACACCATGACGCCAGGAATTCGCCCGATTGTCGCCGGCAACTGGAAAATGAACGGTACCAGCGCCTCGCTGAACGAGCTCAGGATGATCGGCAACGGTTTCATGAGCGGGCTCGACGCCGAGACCGAAGCGCTGGTGTGCGTTCCCGCGACGCTGCTTTCCCATGCCGCGGAGATTTTGTCGCGCACGCCGGTCCATGCCGGTGGCGAGGACTGTCATCCCAAGGAAAGCGGTGCTTATACCGGCTGCATTTCCGCGGAGATGCTGAAGGACGCAGGCGCCAGCCACGTCATTGTCGGCCATTCCGAATGTCGCGAGCAAAGCGGCGAGGACGATGCGACGGTCCAGGCCAAGGCCACCGCCGCCTGGCGGGCCGGGCTCGTGGCCATCGTGTGCATCGGGGAGACGCGGCAGGAGCGTGAGGCTGGAGCCACGCTGGAGGTGCTGTCGCGCCAGGTCGCCGGCTCAGTGCCGCCAAGCGCCACGCCATCCAACACCGTCATTGCCTATGAGCCGGTGTGGGCGATCGGCACCGGCCTTACGCCAACCACGGCCGATGTGGCCGAGGCGCATGCGCATATCCGCGAAAAGCTGGCGGAAAAACTTGGGACCGCCGCCGCCAGGATGCGCATCCTCTACGGTGGCTCGGTCAAGCCCTCCAACGCCGTTGAACTGCTGGGCGTCAGGAATGTAGACGGCGCGCTGGTCGGCGGCGCCAGCCTGAAAGCGGCTGATTTCCTGGGTATCGCCGAAGCCTATCGCAGCATTGCGGGCTGAGATTCACCAGGATGGCGGGGTCTCATCCCTTCCAAATTCGTTGCAAAGGGGGCGTTGCTTCCCATATTCCGGCCACGGGCTTGGAAATGCCGTGAAAGCATTGTATTGAGCCGCCTCCAATTCACCGGCCGTGTCCGCGGCCGGGCAGGGCCTTGCCAGGATAAATTATGCAAACCGTACTGATCGTCATCCATCTCATGGTCGTGCTCGCCCTTGTTGGCGTGGTGCTGCTGCAGCGCTCCGAAGGCGGCGGTCTCGGCATTGGTGGCGGATCGGGCTTCATGACCGCGCGCGGCGCCGCAAACGCATTGACCCGGGCGACGGCGATCCTGGCGGCAGCGTTCTTTGTGACGTCGCTGACCTTGTCGATCATTGCCCGCTATGGCGAAAAGCCGATCGACATTCTCGATCGGGTTCCCGCGACCTCGGATGGCGCCGGCAAGGGCGTGCTCAACCAATTGCCGGGTACGGCCACGCCGGCACCCGCCGGCAACACCACGCCGACGCCGCCGTCCGGCAACGACGCCGCGACAAAACCGCTGGCAACTGCCCCGGCCACCGCGCCCGCCGGCGGCACCACGCCGCCAGCGGCCAATGGAGCCACCAACACCGCGCCGGCGTCGCCTCAGGTTCCGAACCAATAACCTTACGTTCGAAACCGCGATCTGTGTTCGTTTGAACACAGTCGCGGCAAATGCTGCGCAATCACGAAGATTCGACGGACCGCGGCGCGGTCTCGCGCTTGAGGCATACGCGCTTATTCGACTATAGATTGCACGCGGCATTTTCGCGTCCTTGGGGGACGTCGGGCGACGCCGTGGGCAACAAGCATTGAACGATCGGATCTTCGCCATGCAGCTTCGCAGCTTCATTTTCCTGGGACTTTGCGCCGCAATCGGCATGAGTTCCCCGGCCTCCGCCGCCATGCCGGCAAACATGGCCGCACAACAGTCGGTATCGCTTGAAAAGACCGACGCCATCCCCGTCGCTGCCAAAAGCGATGCGACGCAGTTGAAGCTTCTCAAGAAGAAGAAAAACCCCACGCCGGAGGATCTCGCCCAGATCAAGAAGATCGAGGCCAAGATCGTTGCCGACAAGGAGGATGCCAAGGCCAAGGCGCTCGAGGCCAGGAAAATGGCGATGCGCGAGGCGGCCAAGGCCAGGGCTGACGCAGATCGGCAGGCGTTCCTAGTCAGCAAGGGCCAGAAAGCGGCGGCAACGGACTTGGCCGACGCCAAGCCGGCCAAGAAGACCGTCAAGATCATCGAACCGATCGAACCTGTCACCCCGATCCCGGCGGCCGAGGCCATCCCAGCCGAGGCGATGAATGTCGCTTTGACGGGCAACAATGGCGAACTGCGCAGCGAGGTCGTCGGCGGCCAGAAGCAGTCAAGCGGCGGCCTGTTCGCGGGTCTGTTCGGTGGAACCTCGTCTGGCTCATCGATCAGCTATCTGCCCGAGACACGCGCGCTCGACTCGGCACTTGCCCAGAAGAACGCCAAGAAGCCGTTCAAGGTGAAGCCGGAATTCGTGCCTCAGGACGTGGAATTCACCGGCTATGACGCCGGCACAATCGTCATCGACACCAGCGCTCGCCGACTCTACCTCGTGGAATCGTCGACCACCGCACGCCGTTACGCCATCGCGGTCGGCCGCGAAGGCCTGCAGTTCAAGGGCACGGTCGCGGTCGGTGACAAGCAGGAGTGGCCGCGCTGGATCCCGACGCTCGACATGCAGAAGCGCGAGCCCAAGCACTACGGCCAGTACAAGGACGGCATGGCCGGCGGCGGCCAGAACCCGCTCGGCGCCCGTGCTATCTATCTCTATGACGGCAGGAAGGACACGCATCTGCGTATCCACGGCACCATCGCGCCGCAGTCGATCGGCACCAGCGCGTCCAATGGCTGCTTCCGCATGATGAATGAGCACGTCATGGATCTATACAGCCGCGTCCGGGTCGGCACCAAAGTCGTCATCATCTGACGTTTCCGTCATCATGCCGAAAGGGCCGGCTCAGCCGGCCCTTTTGTTTTGCTTAGCGCAATTCAATGTTTGATGGAATCTCTGTAACTGCTTTGTTTTTACTGCAAATTCCGGACGGAAAACCGCTACGCACTTTTTCCTGGAATTGCTCTAAGGTCCCCGGTCAAAACCCTTTGGCGGTGATGCCTGTCCCGAAAACCGGATCCCACTTTTCGGGATCATGGTCCGAGCGCCTTTTTGGGAAAAAGCCTTCGCGGCGGTTTTTTCTCTGGCGGAATCAATCCGGCCGCGTTAAGCGATGACTCCCATGGCGCGATATGTATTCATCACAGGCGGCGTGGTTTCCTCACTTGGAAAAGGCATTGCCGCAGCGGCCCTTGGGGCTCTCCTGCAGGCGCGAGGTTATCGCGCACGCATCAAAAAACTCGACCCCTACTTGAACGTCGATCCCGGCACGATGTCGCCGTACCAGCACGGCGAGGTGTTCGTCACCGACGACGGTGCCGAGACGGACCTCGATCTTGGCCATTACGAGCGCTTCACCGGCCGGTCCGCCAATCAGCAGGACAACATCACGACCGGGCGTATCTACAAGAACATCATCGAGCGCGAGCGGCGCGGCGATTATCTCGGCGCCACGGTGCAGGTGATCCCGCACGTCACCGACGAGATCAAGAACTTCGTCCTCGACGGCAATGACGACTATGATTTCGTGCTGTGCGAGATCGGCGGCACGGTCGGCGACATCGAGGCGATGCCTTTCCTCGAGGCAATCCGCCAGCTCGGCAACGACCTGCCGCGCAACAACGCCGTCTATGTCCACCTGACGCTGATGCCCTACATCCCGACGGCGGGCGAGCTGAAGACCAAGCCGACCCAGCATTCGGTCAAGGAACTGCGCGGCATAGGTATCGCGCCCGACATTCTTCTGGTGCGCGCCGACCGCGCCATCCCCAAGGAAGAGCGCCGCAAGCTGTCGCTGTTCTGCAATGTCAGGGAAAGCGCCGTCATCCAGGCGCTCGACGTGCCGCACATCTACGATGTGCCGATGGCTTATCACAAGGAAGGTCTGGATTCGGAAGTGCTGGCCGCCTTCGGCATTGAGCCGGCGCCCAAGCCGCGCATGGAGCCGTGGCAGGCAGTCTCCAACCGTATCCACAATCCGGAAGGCGAGGTCACCATCGCCATCGTCGGGAAGTATACCGGCCTCAAGGATGCCTACAAATCGCTGATCGAGGCGCTTTCGCATGGCGGGCTGGCCAACCACGTCAAGGTCAAGCTCGACTGGATCGAATCGGAGATATTCGAAAAGGAAGACCCGACGCCATGGCTGGAGAAGGTGCACGGCATATTGGTGCCCGGCGGCTTCGGCGAACGCGGCTCGGAAGGCAAGATCCTGGCGGCAAAATTCGCACGCGAGCGCAAGGTGCCGTATTTCGGCATCTGCTTCGGCATGCAGATGGCGTGCATCGAGGCGGCGCGATCGCTGGCCGGTGTCGAACATGCCTCGTCGACTGAATTCGGCCCGACCAAGGAACCTGTCGTCGGTTTGATGACCGAATGGCTGAAAGGCAACATGCTGGAAAAGCGCAGGGCGACTGGCGATCTCGGCGGCACCATGCGGCTCGGCGCCTATCAGGCCGAGCTCGCCAAGGGTTCGAAGATCGCCGACATCTATGGCGACACCCAGATTTCCGAACGTCACCGGCACCGCTACGAGGTCAATATCGACTACAAGCAGCGCCTGGAGGATTGCGGGCTGGTGTTTGCAGGCATGTCGCCCGACGGTGTGCTGCCGGAGACGGTCGAATACCCCGACCATCCCTGGTTCATCGGCGTGCAATATCACCCCGAACTGAAGAGCCGGCCGCTCGATCCGCATCCGCTGTTTGCCAGCTTCATCGAGGCGGCGGTGGAGCAGAGCCGCCTGGTCTGACGGCTTCCATGCGGACCTATGTCGCGCTTCTCTACAGCATCATCCTGGGAGAGGGGCGGCGGGTCGTCATGTCCGACCTCAAGGCCATGGCGGAAAGCCTCGGCCTGAATAATGTCCGCACCCTGGTGGCGACCGGCAACCTGGTCTTCGAGAGCGAAAGGATCTCGGTCGCCGGACTCGAGAAGCTGCTGGAATCCGCGTTCGAACAGGCCTTTGGCCGCCACGTCGATATCATCGTCCGTGCCGCCGAAGACTGGCGCAAACTCGCAAGCAGCAATCCATTCCCGACCGAGTCGGTGGAAGCCGGCGACCAGGTGGCGGTGCGCGTAATGCGCAAACCTGTAGCCGAAGACGCCATATCCGGGCTTCAAGCCTGTGCCGCCGCGGACGAGAAAGTGCTTCTGGTCGGCGGCGACATCTGGGTCGTCTTTTCAAGGGAGAGGCCCAGCTCGCGCCTACTTGCCGCTGCCAACCACAAGCGCATGGGCGTCGGCACCTCGCGCAACTGGAACACCGTGCGCAAGCTGGCCGAAATGATCGCGCGGTAAAGCGAGGCGGCTCGGGGCCGCCCCGCTTTGGTTTCATCAAGCTTTCGCCATCTTGGCGCTGGCGCTCACGGCCGCAGTGCGCAGCACGTAGTAGATGACGCCGGCAATCGCCACGCCGAAGAACCAGCCATAGACGCCCCACCAGGACGGCAGCCAGTTGGTGAAGTTGGGCAGGATCGACGAGAAGATGGCGCCGATGCCGGCGGCGACGAAGGCATTGACGTGCCAGCCACCCTGGAAGCGGAACTCGCCGTCCTCGCGATATAGCGCCTCGACGTCGACTTCACCTTTGCGGATCAGATAGTAATCGACCATCATCACGCCGAAGATCGGCCCCATCGTTGCGCCGATGACGTTGACGAAGGATGCGGCACTGCCTTCCCACGGCGCAAAGGGATAGAGCACCAGCGCGATGACGGCCGCGATGTAGCCGCCTTTCTTGAAGTCGATCTGGCGGGGAAAGACATTGGAAAAATCGAAGGCCGGCGAGACGAAGTTGGCCACGACATTGATGCCGAGAGTCGCCACGGCGAAGGTCAGGGCGGCAAGGGCGGCCAGGAACCAGCTGTCGAACTTGGCCGAGATCTGGTCGGGGTGCAGCAGCACCTCATGGTAGACGTCGTATGCGGCGATGGTGGTGACGCCGGCGACCAGCGAGAACAGGATCAGGTTGATAGGCAGGCCCCAAATATTGCCCTTGCGCAGCGATGCCTGGTCGGGGGCATAACGGGCGAAATCGCAGAAGTTGAGATAGAGCGCCGAGAAGTACGTCACCCAGATCGCCGCCACGGCAAACAGTGCGGTCCAAGACCCTGGATCACCAGGGACCCCCGCATCCTTGGTCTTTTCCAGCAGTACATCCATTGGGATATCGCTGGTGAAGGCGAAGGTTCCTGATTTGACGCAGAGATAGACCGCCAGGATCAGCATCATCACCCAGACCGCCGGGCCAGCCCAGTCCTGGAAGCGGCGCACCGTTTCCATGCCGCGTTGGATGATCAGCAGTTGCAGTGCCCATATGACTACGAAGCAGATCACCTCCAGGCCGGAATGGCCAAGGAAATGGGTGTTGGCGTTGAAATCGGCAAACCATTGCGAGCGGATCAGCAATGCGACGATGGCGCCTGAGGCGGCCGCTGTCTGCGCGCCGTACCAGAAGCAGGCGACGATGGCGCGCACCAGTGCCGGAATGTTGGCGCCCCAGATGCCGAAGGAGGCGCGGGCGAGCACGGGGTAGGGCACACCGGTCTTCACACCGGCGTAACCAACCATGTTCATCAGTGCGTAGATGATCAGCGAACCGATGCCGATGGCGATGATGAAATTGACGAAGCCGCCACAAAACAGAAACAGGCTGGCGGCGAGGTAGTAGCCCCATAGGCTATGGACGTCCGACGTCCAGACGTTGAAGATCGAGAACGGTCCCCAGTTCCGAACCTTGGCAGGAGCGAGGTCTTCATTATACAGGTCAGGCGATGCGCCTTGTATCGTCATTGCAATGTCCCCTTCTTGCAGCACGCGCCCTCACGCGTTGACCGCAGAGGTTACGCCTGACGTAGGGGAACCGGCAAGCAATCGATTTGCAGGCTTTGGCCTTAAAGATATTCAATGCGAACGGCGATTATCGACAGGCCCTGATGGTGAGCCGCTTTTGCAACAGGGCTGCCTGTTGATTCGAATTCTCGATCCACGGCTTCCAGTTTGCCCTGCTGCAGCAGATTCTGGGCCGTCATCCTGTCGGCGAGCGCTATTCCAGCGCCATTGATCGTCTCACGCATGATCAGCGTACAATCATCCAGCGTCGTGTTGGATTTCGGCGTTGTGTTGATTCCGGCGGTCTCTGCACAAAACGCGGCCAGCAGATGTTCGATATGAAGGCCGACATGGGCGTTGCGGCCGCAGTGGTCGGCCTGCTGATCGCGCTGGCCCGGCAAGGCAGCCCGGTGCACGTCCTCGGCGTGCTCGGCATTGCCAAGAATCGGCAACCTGGTGGCCGAACCGTTGCACGCAGATCGTCAACCTGCTTGCCGATCTCCAGGAGAAACCCGCATCGCGGTCATGTATATCGGCTCGATCGTCGAGGAGGGCCCGGCGGAAGAGGTGTTTTCAGCCCCCGCCCACCCTTACAGCCAGGCCCTGATCTCGGCCGTTCCCGTCGTGCAGACGACGCCCAGTGGGACGCGTAAGCGCCCCCCGATGCCCAATCGCGGTTGAGCGCTGCCGATCGGAACGGCCGGAGTTGAGGGAGCACCAATCCGGCCGCTAAATTTCTTTAAACATTTCTGTTTTCCGTATGGAACAAATGGCCAGGCGGGGCGTTTCACAGGGTTCGATCGAGCACATCTCGATCGACCGGGAGGAAACAATGGACTACCTGCATTTCTTTGCGCCCGTGCGGATATCGCGCGGGCAGGGGCATCCTGTAGAAGAAGTGGATAGTGTTGCCGAGGCGATGGTTTTCTTGCGTAAATGGCCGACGGGACGACGTGGCCCAGTGTATCAGTGCGCGCTGAATTGCTGCTCGGCTGCCCTGTCGGGACAGATGTCGGCGGAGGAAGCCAGAAAAGCGTTCACCGGATTCGCCCGGATCACGCGGCTTCTCGACGATGACATGGCGCTGCCGATGGGCAGCGACAGCATGGCGAGCATACACGCGCTGCGGCGATAGCCGCCACGCCCCTTTGCTTCTGGTGGATCGCGCCCGTGACGGACGCGATGGAGGTTGTGTCTGCCCTTTCGGGACATGTCGAGGTATCGCTTCTCAATTCTCCCTGAACCCACAATCGAGCGAATCGCGAACCGGCGTCAATATCAAGCATGCTAGAAGCAAAACTCGCCATTGCACCTGGATTGGACAGACCGGCATTGCCGGCTCTACCATCGCCGGTTGACGACCCGCGGGCGAAGAGGCGAAGATCTGACGTGGCCGATCCTCGGATCGTCAATGAACTCGCCCAACCGCTCCATCAACGGCTTGCATGCCGCCAACACGGTAAAGTTCGTGCTTGAACGACTCCAGCAGAACAGTCCTCTGCGGGTAGAACTGAACACGCAGGGCAGAGACGCCGACGCCGCGCGCCGCATTGCGGTTGAACTCCAGTGGTTGCAGCGCCATGCCGGACGTCCCGCCGTGGGGAAAACGAATGTCTATTCCGCAGGCATCACTATTTTGGCCGCGGTTCCCAAAGAAGCGCGATACCTGACGCCGGATACAACTCTGCTGGTGCACGAACGAAGCCTTGACGCCCCGCGGTCCGCCGCGCTGATTGTCACGCACACCTTGGCTCAGGCCTCGTCGCTGGCCGACCGCATCGTCGTTCTTGGAGGGCTCGCCAGCAGATATCATGCGTGACGTCCGGATTGCGCGGGATGACGGATCGGCTTCACGGTGTTTCGCAGCCGGAGCGCAGGCAGGCGGAGCGGGATGAAACTTGCGCTCTCGATCCTGCTGCTTCTGTTGGTCGCCGCGCCCGGGTCCGCGGCACCGCGGACGATGGTGATCGGCTATATCGGCCAGACGCGCATGCCACCCCTGCCTTTGGGACCGCTCGACCAGCCCGTCAGCGATGACGGCCTGCAGGGCGCGCGGCTGGGCATCGCCGACGACGACGGGACGGGGCGCTTCCTGGGGCAGAATTTCAAGCTCGAAGAACGCGTCCTGAAGCCAGGCGAAGCGCCGAAGGACGCAATCGCCAGCCTGGCCGCAACGGGGGTCACTTTCGTCGTGGCCGATCTCGACGCGGCCACGCTGAGCCAGGCGGTTGCAGCGCCCGTAGCGGACAAGATGCTGTTCTTCAACAGCCGCGCGCCCGACGATGCGCTCCGCCAGCAGGACTGCCGCAAGAACCTCCTGCATACGGTTCCAAGCCGCGCCATGCTCGCCGACGGCCTGGCGCAATATTTTGTTTGGAAACGGTGGCAGCGCTGGTTCCTGCTCGTCGGCCCGCATCCTGCGGACCAGGCGATGGCGGCAGCGTTGCGCCGTTCGGCGGCACGCTTCGGCGCCGAGATCGTCGTCGACAAGCCGTGGACGTTCCGGCCGGCCAATGGCCGGGCCGACACCGGACATGTCACGCTGCAGACCGAGATACCGGCCGCCACCCAGGTCGGTGATTACGACGTGCTGGTCGTCGCCGACGAGGCGGACGAGTTTGGCGCCTATCTCGAAGGCCGAACCGCATTGCCGCGGCCGGTCGCCGGGACGCAGGGGCTCGTGGCGAGCGGGTGGAGCGCGGTCAACGAGGAGTGGGGCGCAACCCAACTTCAAGATCGGTTTCGCAAGCAAGCCAAGCGCTGGATGACGGCTTACGACTACGCCGCCTGGCTTGCCGTGCGCAGCATCGGTGAAGCGGCAACACGCCTGCGAAGCCTCGATCCCGCGGCGATTACGGCGTATTTGCGAAGCGGCGACTTCCTTCTCGCCGGCTTCAAGGGACAGGGTCTGAGCTTCCGGCCATGGGACGGCCAGATGCGGCAACCTATCCTGATATCGGGACCGCGACTGCTCGTCTCCAGTTCGCCGCAGCCGGGTTTCCTGCACCAGCGCACGCCGCTCGACACGCTGGGCATCGACCTGGAGGAAAGCGCATGCAGGTTCTGATCGCGATCCTGCTGTCGATGTCCATCGTGGCCGGACCTGCCGCCGCGGAGACAATCTACGTGTCGAACGAGCAGGACAACACGGTGGCGGTGGTGGATGGCGCCAGCATGAGCCTGTCCACGACCATCAATGTGGGAAGGCGCCCGCGCGGAATGGCGCCTTCGGTAGACAAGAAGCTGCTCTTCGTTGCTGTTGGCGACGACAACCGGATCGACATTGTCGATCTTGCCAAACGGCAGGTGATCGGCCAGCTCCCCTCGGGAGCCGATCCGGAGTTTTTTGTCGTGCATCCCGACGGTAAACGGCTGTTCGTCGCCAATGAGAACGACAATCTGGTTTCGGTGGTCGATATCGCCTCCGCCAAGGTTATCGGTACTGTCGACGTCGGCGTCGAACCCGAGGGCATGGCGGTCAGTGCCGACGGCCGCTACGTTGCCTGCACCTCGGAGACCACCAGCATGGTGCATCTCATGGATGCCGGCACGCTCGAACTCCTCGACAACCTCCTGGTCGACACCCGTCCGCGCGCCGTGGCGTTCTCCCCGGATGGAAAGCAGCTTTGGGTGTCTTCCGAAATACGCGGAACCGTGACCGTCTTCGACACCACGTCTCGTGCAGAGACCGGCAAGATCGAGTTCGAGGTCCCTGGTATCCGCCGCGAGGGCGTCCAGGCGGTCGGCATCGAAATGGCACGCGACGGCGCCACTGCCTATGTGGCGCTCGGTCCGGCCAACCGGGTGGCCGAAGTGGATACCAAGACGCTGGCGGTGCGCCGCCTCTATCTCGTCGGCCAGCGGCCCTGGCATGTGGCGCTGTCCGATGACCAGAAGCGCCTGGTCAGCGCCAATGGCAATTCCGGCGACATCTCGTTCATCGATCTGGAAAATGAGGAGGTGGTGAAGTCGGTGCCGGTGGGACGCGGCCCCTGGGGAGTGGTGATCGGTCCATGAAGGCGCTGTCACTCGAAGGCCTCGGGCACAGCTTCGGAGAGCGGCGGGTCCTCGATGCCGTGTCGTTCTCGGTCGCTGAAGGCGGGATGTGCGTGCTGCTCGGACGCAACGGCGCCGGCAAGACGACGTTGTTCTCGCTGGTCACCGGCCTCTACCATGCCCGATCCGGCCAGATCGATGTGTTCGGCCACTCCATGCGAACCGATCCGGGCGCCGCACTTGCCCAGATGGGCGTGGTCTTCCAGCAGCAGACGCTCGACCTCGACCTCACCGCTGCCGAAAATCTGCGCTATCACGCCTCACTGCATGGGCTGGAGACCGGCATCAGCGAAACGAGATTGCGCGAGGAACTCGACCGGCTGGAGGTTCTCGACCGGTGCGACGAGCCGGTCCGTTCGCTATCGGGCGGTCAGCGGCGGCGCGTCGAAATCGCTCGCGCGCTGATGCACCAGCCGCGTATCCTGCTGCTCGATGAGCCGACGACCGGGCTCGACGTGCCTGGGCGCCGGGCGATCGAGCAGCACGTACGCGCGCTGTGCCGGGAACGAGGTATTGCTGTTCTCTGGGCGACGCATTTCCTGGAAGAGGTATCGGCCGCCGACGACCTGGTGGTGCTGCACAAGGGCAGGCTGCGCTGGGCCGGCGGCGCCGGCCGCGTCGCCGCGGATCTTGCGGTCGGCAGTCTCGCCGATGCATTCGATCTGCTGACGGAGGCGGGATGAAGACACCTCACGCGGTGCGGGCGCTCATGGGAATCCTACGCAGGGAGATGTTGCGAACGCTTCGGCAGCGCGGCCGGCTGCTCTCGGCGATCATACGGCCTTTGGTCTGGCTCGCCATCTTCGCCGCCGGCTTCCGCTCGGTGCTTGGCCTGTCAATCACGCCGCCCTATCAGACCTACGTGCTCTACGAGGTCTATGTCGTCCCTGGGCTGGCGGCCATGATGCTGCTCTTCCATGCCATGGCAAGCTCGCTGGCAATGGTCTACGACCGTGAGATGGGCAGCATGCGCCTGTTGCTGACAGCGCCGCTACCACGCTGGTATCTGCTTGCCGCGCGGCTGCTGGCGAGCGTCGTCGTCGGTCTGCCACTGGTCTATCTGTTCCTGCTGATCGCGCGTTATTGGGACGTGCGCCCGCCGCTTCTAGGCTACCTCGCCGTGTTTCCGGCGTTGGTCCTGTCAGGCCTGATGCTGGGCGCGTTCGGGTTGCTGGTATCGTCCGTTTCGACGCAGATGGAGAACTTCGCCGGCGTGATGAACTTCGTCATCTTCCCGACGTTCTTCGCCTCGACGGCGCTTTATCCGATATGGCGGCTCGCCGAGGCGGGGCCGGTGCTGGCTACGATCGCCGCATGGAACCCGTTCAGTTCGGCGGTCGAACTGATACGCTTCACGCTCTATCTGCGCTTCGATCCCGTTTCCGCCATTGTCGTTCTCGCCTGCCTCGTCGTGTTTTTCCTGGCGGCAGTGGTCGGCTACGACCCCGGCCGCGGCCTGTGGTCCCGGCGCGGCGGCGAGGGCTGATTATTTCAAGGCGTAGAGGTAGGCGGCGATATCACGCGCCTGCTGCTCCGTGATCCCAGTCGATGGCATGGCCGTGTGCGGATTGATCTCCCTGGCCGCTCGTATCCAACGGATCAGGTTCTCCGGATTGTTCGCCAGCACGCCACCGATAAAGACCCGGTCGGCAAGGCTGGAATCGAGGCGTGGACCAACCTGGCCCTGTGCCCCCGGCACGCCGGGGATCGTATGACATCCGGAGCACCCGTTCGCGATCATGATCGGAATGGCGCGCGCGCCCAAGCCGCCGGTCGCCATGTCCGATTCGTTGCGAACACGATCAGCGCGGTCGGACCACAAGGTCGCCGCGGCGACTGCCGCGGTCAGCAGCAGGATCGCGGCGAGCGCGCCGCTCACCATCCTAGCCAGGCCGGAGCGCATGGGTTACCTCTCTGGTTCCGCTCTTGCTTATCCAAAGGCCGGCAAGCAGCAAGGCGGCTCCGCCATAGATCAGGCCAGCCGGAACCCACATCACCAGTCCGGCGAGCTGCTGGTCCTCGATGGGGGTTAGGCCCCAGAGCGCCGCGCCTCCGGCATTTTGCGGGTACCAGAGTCTGGGCGACAACAGCAGGAGCACGCCGAGCAGACCGGTGTGCAGTGACGTGAAGAAGAGATGCATGACCGCGCTGCCACAGGCCTGCTGGCGGCCGGAACGCGGCAGAATCACCCACCAGAACAGCAGGGCTGTGCCGAGGAAGCTCGCATGCTGGGCGTAGTGCAGCACGCCCTGCTGAAGCGCTGCCTCGAACAGGACGGGAACGTGCCAGATCCAGATCGCGATACCATGGATGATGGTTGCGTTGAAGGGACGGCTGGCAACGGTCCAGATCGCCTGGACAATCCTGCCGTGCGTGAGCCTTCCCGTCCCTCGGCGGAGTGCGGCTGGCAATGCCCATATCAGGGCCGCGCCGGGGCAGGCGGCGACAAGGAGTGGCGCCGCTACCGCCATCAGCAGTTCATGCTCGATCATGTGGGCGGCAAACACGCGTTCGCCAAGCGCATGGATCGGGCTAACCAGTGCTCCGGTCAGTACGCCCCAGCCGGCGGCAAACAACAGAACCTGCCGCGTCCGCTCGGAGCGGCCCCGGCTGCTGCGGCGCCACAGCCGGCTCGCTCCGAGCGCATAGATGAGCGCGATTGCGGCCAAAGGGAGCGTGATGGGAAACGCAAGCGTCCATCCCGCTTGGGGCGCGCCGGCGCCATAGCAGATCGAGGTTGAGAAAAAGGCCTCGAAGCTCATCGCAGGCACTCGTCGAGAATGAGCGCGGCGCTGCCCTGCATGACGATGACGAGGGCAAAAAGCAAAGCCGCAAGAATGCCGAGATCGGCGACGAATTGCTCGGTCCCGCGCGTGCGCTCCGGCTTGAAAGCCGCGCCCCCCTGCCGCCGTGCCCGCCAAGAAAGCACGCCGCCGAGAAGCGAAAGCAAGGCCAGCAGCAATGCGATCGGAAGCACGACCGGAATCTGGCGATTGCACTGCCACGGAACAAGCGCGTAGTTCAGCTGCGTCGAGATTGCCCAAGCCAAAGGCCCCGACAGAAGACCACCCCAGGACGTTCCCAACCGCAGCGCGCGCATCAGCCTAGCCTCGGTACCCAGTAGATGAGCAGGTAGATCGGGATCCAGGTGAGCACCACGAAATCCCAATAGAATACGTTGTCGCCCACATCGCCGAAGCGCCGGCCGCTATAGCCATGGCGAGTGAACATCAGCACCGTCAGCACGATCGTGTCGCCCACGTCGGTGATCAGATGCGTGGTGTGCAGTCCAAGCAGCACCCAAAGCATCGAGCCGTACGCGTTTGAGTCCCAATAGATGTTCAACGCCAGGAACTCGAACCAGCGCACCACGAGCGGGGCGAGACCGAACAGCGACATCACCACCATGCCGATTCGCACCGGTACCATTGCGCAATGCTTGGCGTAGCGATTGAGGATGTGGTTTGGGACCAGGCTGGCGATCAGCAACAGGGTGAGGATGGTTCCCGGCCAATGGTTAGGTTCCGGGGCGCTCAGACGCCAGTTGGGCCATGACATCGCCAGGTAGAGATAGGCGCCGGCCGCCAGCGCGAAGCCCGTCCCTTCCAACGCCATGAAGCCGAGTGTGCCCCACCAGGTCGGGCTGCGCGGACCATGGCCGAACGTAGGGAGAGCGGAAAGGTCGGTGACGGGCCGCTGGTTCATTCCTCGTCCTCCGGATCGCCCTTGGGCCAGAACCAGCCGACCAGCGTGAGTGCGATCGGCACGGCGCCCCAGACGATCGCCCACGGCGTGAAGATCGAGTAGAGGAACGTGCCGCCCACGGCGATCGCCGCCAGCAGCGGCCAGATCGACGGCGTCGCAGATTTCTCGCGAATGTCAGGGTAGGCCTCCGCCACAGTCGAGATGAGCAACTCGCGGACATCGACGCGGAGTCCGGTTGCGACAGGGAGCGCCTCTCGTTCGGCCCACAGCGGCTCGACATTCGTCACGATCGGAATGCGCGTGAAATTGTAACTTGGAGGCGGGGACGACGTGGCCCATTCCAGGGTGCCGGCATCCCAGGGGTTATCCCCGGCCGGAGCCCCTTTCAATGCGCCATGTATCAGGTTGAAAGTGAACAGTACGAAGCTCAGGAAGAACAGCACCGCGCCGGCACTGATGAACAGGTTGATGTTTCCCCAGCCAAGCTCCGCCGGATAGGTGTAGACCCTGCGCGGCATGCCCCAAAGGCCGACGAGATGCATCGGGAAGAAGGCCGCGTTGAAGCCGATGAAGGCCAGCCCGAAATGCCAGCGTCCGAGACGTTCACTCATCATGCGCCCGGTGATCTTGGGGAACCAGAAATAGGCCGCGCCCAGCAGCGGGAATACCGATCCGCCGATCAGCACATAATGGAAGTGGGCGACGACGAAATAGGTGTCGTGCACCTGAAGGTCGAGCGGCACCGAGGCGAGCATGACGCCGGTTAGCCCGCCGATAACGAAGATGAAGAAAAAGCCGAAGACGAACAGCAGCGGCGTGCGGATCACCGGTCTGCCATCCCACAAGGTCGCCAGCCAGCAGAAGATCTGCACGCCATTGGGGATGGCGATCAGCATGCTGGACGCCGTGAAGAAGCTCGCCCCGAGCTTCGGCAATCCCGTCGCAAACATATGGTGAACCCAAAGGCCGAACGACAGGAAACCCACCGCGATCAGCGACAGGACCAGCCCTAAATGGCCGAATGTCGGTCGCCGGGCAAAAGCGGGAATGATGGAGGAGACCATCCCTGTCGCCGGCAGGAAGATGATGTAGACCTCGGGATGACCGAAGAACCAGAACAGATGCTGAAACAGCAGGGCGTCGCCGCCCTCCGCGGGATTGAAAATGTGGGTTCCGACAAGCCGGTCGAGAATGAGGAAGGTCGAGGTGATCATGACTGCCGGCATCGCGAAGACGACGACAAAGGAAGTGACCAGCAGGGCCCACACATAAACCGGTATCTTGTCCAGCGACATGCCGGGCGCGCGTTGCTTGAACACGGTGACGATGGTGGCGACGGCGACGGCGAGCGACGACACTTCGGTATAGGTGATCATTTGCGCCCAGACGTCGGCGCGCTTGCCCGGGGAAAATTCCGGTCCGGATAGGGGCACATAGGCGAACCAGCCGACGTCCGGCGCCATGTTGAGGAGGAATGAGGTCCAGGCAAAGACCCCGCCCGAGACGTAGATCCAGTAGCCGAATGCATTGAGCCGCGGGAAGGCGATGTTGCGCGTGCCGACCATCAGCGGCACCAGATAGATTCCCGTTGCCTGCACGACAGGAACAGCGAACAGGAACATCATGGTGACGCCATGCATCGTGAACAGCTGGTTGTAGAGGTCCGGCCCGATCAGCCCACGCTGCGGCCCCGAGAGTTGGATTCGCATGGCGACCGCGTTCAGCCCGCCAAGGCACAGGAAGATGAAGGCCGTGATCAGATAGCGCCTTGCGATGACCTTGTGGTCGACGCTCGACAGGGCTCCGATGATGCCGGGCGGCGTGCGCCATGCCCGCGTGAGCCAGTGGTGCAGGCTGGCATCGTCCATGCCGGTATCGCGCGGTCCGTCATGCTCGGGAGCCAGGTCGCCCTTGGTGGCGGTCTCGCGTTTCGGCGGCAGGTCGCGTTCGCTGGTCAGATCCGCGCTGCTCATTTCAGACCCTCGAGATAGGCGACCATTGCGTTGAGTTCGTCGCCGTTGAGCTCCACCACAGGCATGTGGGAACCGGGCTTCACGCCTTGGGGGTCCGCTATCCAGGCGGCGATATTGCCTCGGCTCATCGTCAACGTGCCGGCGGCGAGCGTTCGCCGGCTGGCAATATGCGTCAGATCCGGCGCGATGGTTCCTCCCGCTGGAGTGCCCCCGATCCTGTGGCACATCACGCAGGGGCGCTTTAGAAACAGGTCCTCGCCAGCCTTGGCCTCGTCGCTCGCGGGAGGGCCAGACGGTTGCAACTGGTCGTTCCACCAAGCGTCGAACTTTTCCTTCGGCTCGGCGATGATGAAGGTGCCCATGTTCGCATGCTGCGCACCGCAGAACTCGGCGCACTGGCCGCGATATACGCCAGGCTTATCGGCCTTGATGTCGAGCACATTGATATGACCGGGGATGAGGTCAAGCTTGCCGGAAAGGCTCGGGACCCAGAAGGAATGGATCACGTCCGTCGATGTCAGCAGAAGCCGCACGGGCTCCCCGGCGGGGATGTGGATCTCGTTCGCCGTGGTCAGGATGCGGCTCGGCGTGGCGTCTTCGTAGCGCACTTCCCACCACCATTGGTGGCCCGTAACGCGAATGGTGAGCGCGGCGTCGGAGCCGATCGCCGCAAGCGTCCTGTTGGCGAAGAAACTCAGCAAGGTCAGCCCGACCACGATCACTGCGGTCAGCCCGACGGCGATCACGACAACGCGCAACTTTCGATGATCGGCGCCGGCGTCGAGCACGAGCGGCTCGGCGCCGTCCCGCGACCGCATCATCAACGGCGTGGCAAGAGCAATCATCACCAGGACCCAGATCACCGCGCAAAGCGCGGTGAAAAACCAGATGAGCCATGCCAGCTCACTGGCAGCGGGCCCTTTCGGGTCGAGCGCTGATTGCCATCCCGAGCATCCCTGCAAAAACATGACGCAGGCCGTGCCGAACCCGGTCGACGCAAGGCGCTTCACGGTGATTTCCCCAGTGTGGCTGCATCCGGCATGCGGTTTTCCGACGGATGTGGCATCATGTCGTCATTGCGTTGCGGCGCGGCGGACGAGGGTGCGTTGCCGCTCAGCGAGCGAACGAAGGCGGCAAGCTCCCAAATCTGGTCATCGGGAATCTTGTCGCGGAAGCTCGGCATGCCTTTTGGCCGCCCATCGCGGATGGTAGCGTGGATGCTCTCGATCGAACTGCCGTAAAGCCATTTCTGGTCCATCAAGGCCGGCCCCATGCCGCCGCCGCCATTGGCATGACAGCCCGAACAGTTGAACCAGCTGAACAGGCGCTTGCCCTCGCTGAGGTGGAAGGCATTGGCCTCGAAGCTGGCTGCCTTGTTGTCGCTGGCGGAGGGCCGCTGTCCACCGGGTTCCAATGTCGTCACAGGCGTCGGCTGCTCGCCCGATCCGAGCGAGGATTGCGGGCGCGTGTCCCGCTCCTCGCGCTGGCATGCCGTAAGCGCTAGAACCGTAAACAAGAGCATGGCGGCACCATGCTTCATCGCACTGGGCCCCCCGGGCCATCGAGGCGCGGCACGCCGTATTCCGACAGCAATGCGTCGATCTCGGCCTTGTGCCTGGCCAGCGCGCTGTTCACATCGCCACGCAGCGCATCGTCCTCGCGCCGAACGCCCATCGAGATGTCGTAGATCATGGGCAATTGCGGTCCGTCGATGCGAGGCGTGACGGGCGTGACGCGGAGGGGCACTTTCTGCTTGGCCGCGAAGTAGCCGGCGAGCGGGCCCCAGACGACGGCAAGATCGATGTCGCCGGTCGCCACCGCTTCGACGATGCGCGCCGGAGGGTTGGGTGCGGAGTAGTCGCCATAGACGGGATAGCCGACGAGATGCCCGACGATGCCGCGGCGGCCGAGCGCCTGGACAGGAGGCGAATTGACACCGTCGTCGCCGATTAGTTGCACGCCGATCCGCATGCCGCGTAGCCGCGGATCGTTGAAGGACGCCACATCCGGACTGTCCTGGCGGGTGACAAAAACATAGGACGACCGATAGTAGGGTGTGGTGGTGCGCAGCATTTCGAGATTGGCCGGCGTGCCGGGCACGAGATCGCAAAGGCCGGCCTTCAACGTGTTGCGCACGAAGCCCCGGCGCTGTGCCCACCACGTATAGGTCAGCTTGGCGCCGAGAGCGGCTGCCACGATCTCGGCGATCCTGTTCTCGAAGCCCTGACCGGCGGCGTTGGAGAAGGGCATGTTGTTCGGGTCGGCGCAGACCCTCAATTCCCGGGCATTGGCTGCCGCCGGCAAGAGGAGCAAGGCAAGGGCGGCCATGGCGGTTGCCATTCGCTGGAGCGCCTTTCGCGCCTGGCGCGAGGCCCGCTTGAGTGGCTCAGGGCAGCCGGAACACATAGAGCGTGCCTCCCGCCGTTGTCGCGTCCTTGAGATCCTTCATCGCGTTGACGAAACCGAGGGCGGCGGTGGCGTCGCGCGGATCGAGATCGCCGGACACGATGACGCCGGCCCAGCCGCCTACACCCGACAGGATCGCCACATATTGGTGTCCGTCGGGACCGCGATATGTGATGGGCTGGCCGATGATGCCGGACGACGTCTTGAACTGCCAAAGCAGCTCGCCGGTCTTGGCGCTGACCGCCTTGAACCAACCCTCCATGGTTCCGTAGAAGACGACATCGCCGGCGGTCACGACCGCGCCGCTCCACACCGGGAAGTTCTCCTTGAGGGTCCAGGCGGGCTTCTCCGCGGCGATGTCCCAGGCGGTGAAGGCGCCCCGGTTCCCACCAGGCCCGGGGATCATGCGCACGTTCATGCCGACATAGGGCGTGCCGGCGATGTAGTTCACCTCGACGCCTTCTTCGTCCATGCACAGATTGTTATGCGGTATGTAGAGCAGCCCTGTCTTCGGCGAGAAGGCGGAAGGCTGCCAGTCCTTGAGCCCCGACGCGGTCGGGCAGATGTCGCGGACGACCTTGCCGGTACCGGTCTTCTTGTCCGGGTTTTCGATCAGACGGCCGCTGTTGAGGTCGACACCCTTGCTGGAATTGACGGGGCCGTAGGGCTTCGCGGACAGCACTTCGCCGGTGGTCCGGTCGAGAATGTAGAGATAGCCGTTGCGCTCGGGCCGGATCAGCACCTTGCGCGGCTTGCCCTGCCAGTTCATGTCGAGCAGGACCTGCTCGTTGATCCCGTCATAGTCATGAAGGTCATGCGGGCTCCACTGGTAGAACCATTTCGCCGCTCCGGTATCGGGGTCGCGGGCGAAAATCCCTGACGTCCATTTGTTGTCGCCGGGCCGCAGATCCGGGTTCCACGGTCCAGGGTTGCCGGTGCCGTGGAAGATCAGGTTGAGATCCGGGTCGTAGGAAATCCAGCCCCACATGTTGCCGCCGCCGATTTTCCAGGCTTCCGGCGGCCATGTCGTGACGCCAAGGTCCTTGCCCTTGTCCATGTCGTAATGCGGCTTGAAATCCGGGCCGATCAGCACGTCCTTGTCCGGTCCGGTGCCGTAGGCCGTCCAGACGACATGACCGTCGCCGGCGTCGAGCGCCTTGACCCAGCCGCGGACGCCCATCTCGCCGCCTGAATTGCCGACCAGCACTTTGCCTTTCACCACCAACGGCGCCATGGTGATGGTCTCGCCGATGTTGATGTTGCCTATATGGGAGTTCCAGATCGGCTGACCGGTGTTCGCATCGAGCGCGATGGTGTGACCGTCCAGTGTGTTGAAGAAGATGCGCCCGTCCGCGAAAGTCGCGCCGCGATTCACGACGTCGCAACAGGCAACCCCTTGCGCCGCGGGTTCGGGATTGGGTTCGAACTTCCATTTCATCGGCGCGCCTGGCTTGGTGAGGTCGAGCGCGTAGACGACGTTGGGGAAGGGGGCCACGATGTACATTGTGCCGCCGACGACCAGCGGCGCCGCTTCCTGACCTTTGTTGACGCCGGTGGAGAAGGTGAAGGCCACCTGCAGGTTCTTGACGTTGCCTTCGTTGATTTCGGTGAGCTCGCTGTAGCGGGTCGACGCGTAGTTCTTGGCCGGCATCGTCCATTGCCCATCGTCGCGCGGCGCGGCGGAAGCAGGCGGCGAGATCGCCGACAGTGGCGGAGCTTCGGAAGCGCCCGTCAGCAGGGGAGTGCAAGCCAGCAGCAGCACCGCAAGGAAGCTCTGGAGACGTTTTCCCGCTGCCGCCGGGCGGTTCGTGCGTACCGCGTCAACGCAGGGTGTTGCACTCCGCGCTGCTTGCTTCATTTCGGTGTCGCGCCTCCGACGCCTGAACCGAGTTCCGCCGCGATGTCGGCCTCGGTGCCCGAGCACAGCGGGTGACCCCAGCCGGAGGCGCTTTTTCCGCCGGGATCGAGATCATAGATGATGGCATCCTTACGGTTGGGATTGACGCCTGCCGGAACCTTGTCGAGGTCGAGAGCCGCGCGAACGCGCCAGGCGACATTGTGGTCGGCGCAAGAGGAATCGCCACTGACGCCAAGCGCGCCGACGATCGTTTTGCCGTCGTAAAGGGCCAGGCCCCCGCCAAACACGACGACGCCGCCGATAGGCTTGCCGACCAACGGATCGTTGGCGCTGCCGAAGGTTTTGGGATCGCCCGCATATGCCGCGGCTTGGTTGACGGGGTTGGTCGCCTGTAGTCCGAACAGCGGCCCACCCGGTTGCACGCCGGCGTAAAGATTGGCCGTCGACAGGGCCATTTGAGCCAGGCTGAGACCGTTGGCGGTGTTGGCTTTCTCCGCTGCGATGAGCCGACTCCCCGGCCATTGCGAATCGACCGCGGGGCCGCTGAACGCAATCGCGCAGACAGTGCCGTCGCGGGCAACGATCGCGCCCCATTCGTTGGTTTCAAAGCCGCCATTGGCTGGTCCGCCGCTTGCCTTCACGTTGGCTTTGAGGACTGTAAGCAGCCTATCGTGATCGGCTGGACAAGGCTGCTGAGCCATGGCCTTGTCATCGTGGAGCAGGTCGCCCATCAGCAACAGCAGACCAAAGACAGATAAGAAAAGCTGACAGCGATACATTGTCTTGGGCATTCGGTCGAACATCAAGAGAACCCTGGCAGATCGTGGAACGCGAGCAGGCGTCCGCGCCTAACTCGCATAATGCTTCTATGTTCCTGCTTCGGAAAAATTCGTGCCGTTGGATTGAAGGCTGGTGCCCAGCCCAGACTGTCCGTGTCATCCCCAGCCCCCTTTGGCTGGCGATAAAACCGGACAACTCATGTGCTTACGTCGGTGCCTGGACCGAGCCCACGACGATTTAGGGGGGTCGGCCTTTGGGATGCCAGAACCATCTGAGGTGGCTGAACCGACTGAGACAGACATGGACGACGGGTGGGTGCAGGGCGTCAGGAGTTAGGCCAGCAGCAAGCCGCCGACGATGGCGATACCGAGTGGCCGGCGAAGCCCGGAACCCGCGCCGCTGCCGAGCGCCAGCGGCAAGGCGCCGAGCAGGGCCGCCATCGTCATCATGATCCCCTGAACCGCAGGATGCAGGCGGTAGGTGGCATCTTCCGCTTACGGATTGCGCGTTCGCGGCCATCGAGCGCGAAGTCGATCATCAATCGCGTTCTTCCTGACGATGCCGACGAGCAGGATCACGCCGATGAGCGCGATCAATTAAAACAGCTTCACTAAGGCCAAGAAGGCGGCGACGCCTGCCGATGGCAGCGTCGACAGGATCCTGACGCTGATCGCAAACCGTGGTCCATCGAGAACAATGTCTTGCCCGTAACGTAAATTGAAAGCGGGCCGGTGGCCTATGGCCCTGCGTAAGGTTATTTTATTAGTCCTGTCTAAGATTAAGCCGGAGGTCCTGAAAATGCAGCAGGCAAAACAAATCTTGGTGACCGGCGGCGCAGGTTTCCTGGGATCATTTTTATGCGAGCGGCTCCTTGCTGAGGGCCATCAGGTAATTTGTGCAGATAACTTCTTCACAGGAAGCCGCAGAAACGTCTCTCATCTCCTCGATGACCGATCGTTCGAGATTATTCGTCATGACGTGACATTTCCACTCTACGTAGAGGTGGACGAAATATACAATCTCGCCTGTCCGGCGAGCCCCGTCCACTATCAGTCCGACCCCGTCCAGACGACCAAGACCAGCGTCCATGGCGCGATCAATATGCTCGGACTGGCCAAGCGGGTTCGCGCACAGATTCTGCAGGCGTCCACCTCCGAAGTCTATGGCGACCCCGAAGTTCATCCGCAGTTGGAAGACTATTGGGGCAGAGTGAACCCGATTGGCCCTCGTTCCTGCTATGACGAAGGCAAGCGATGTGCCGAGACCCTGTTTTTCGACTATTGGCGACAGCACAAGCTGAGGATCAAGGTAGCCCGTATTTTCAATACCTACGGTCCTAGGATGCGTCCCGACGACGGTCGTGTCGTTTCCAATTTCATCGTGCAGGCGCTGCAAAACAAACCGATAACGGTCTACGGCACTGGCCAGCAGACGCGTTCATTCTGCTACGTCGAGGACCTCATCGACGGTCTGGTACGTCTTATGCAGACGTCCGACGATATCACCGGTCCTGTCAATCTCGGCAACCCGGCGGAATTCACGATGCTCGAGCTCGCGAATCTGGTGATCGAACTTACCGGAAGCGGATCGAAGATCAGGTTCTCGCCTCTACCCGTGGACGACCCAAAGCAGCGGCAGCCCGATATCCGATATGCTTCCCGCGAACTCAAATGGAAGCCAAAAATTGCATTGCGTGCTGGCCTTGCCAAGACCATTTCGTATTTCGAGGACGTGCTTTCATCTGGGCACATTCGGCCCGCCGCAGCCGAATGAAGACGGTCCTGGTAACTGGCGGGGCCGGCTATATCGGGTCGCACTGCTGCAAAGCATTCGCCGAATCCGGATGGTCGGTTGTTGCCTTTGACAACCTTTCGCGCGGCTGGCGCGACGCGGTGAAATGGGGACCGTTGATCGAAGCCGATATTTCCGACGCCGCCGCTGTGGCGGCCGCCCTGGACCAGTATCGGCCGGACGCCGTGGCGCATTTCGCTGCCTACGCTTACGTTGGCGAGTCAGTCGAGCGGCCGGAACTTTACTACCGAAACAATAGTTTCGGCACCCTGGTCCTGCTCGAGGAAATGCTGAAGGCCGGCCTGGACAAGCTGATTTTTTCGAGCACCTGCGCAACTTACGGGATTCCGACGCGGTCTCCGATAGACGAAACGCATCGACAGTCGCCCATCAATCCCTATGGCTGGTCCAAATTCATCATAGAAAGGATGGTCGAGGATATCTCGCTTGCTCGCGGCCTCAACGCGGTCGTACTTCGGTATTTCAATGCGGCCGGATGTGACCCCGACGGCGAAATCGGCGAAAGGCATGAACCGGAAACACATGTCATCCCGCTTGCCATAGCGGCGGCAGTGAAGCCAGGCCGCACCTTCGTCATCAACGGGGCCGATTTCGATACCCGCGACGGAACCGCCATGCGGGACTACGTCCACGTTGTCGATCTCGCGCGCGCCCACGTCCTGGCAGGGGAGAAGCTTCTCCGGGACAAGGGCGTCCACGTCTACAACCTCGGAACCGGAGCCGGCACAACGGTGGCAGAACTGGTCGACGCCGTCAGCCGGACTTCGGGAATACGGCTTCCGGTGGCTTACGGGCCGCGCAGGCCAGGCGACCCGCCAGCGCTTGTTGCCGAGGCCGGCAAGGCCGAGCGGGAACTCGGTTGGGTGCCCGAACAATCGGGCATCGACAGGATCGTCGAGACAGCACTGGCTTGGCATCGCAGCCGATTGGAACAAATATAGCGCAGGTGGGCTACCGCGCGGTCAGCAAGCGATCAAGAGCGCCAGCAACCGCGCCGAGCGAAAAATTTTCCTCTATCCGCTTTCGCGCCGCCTGTCCGAGGCGCTCTCGCATGACCGGATCGTCCTTAAGTTTCTTCAGCGCCCGTGCAATGGCCGCCGGCTCGTCCCTTGGAACAATGAGGCCGCCGGATGCCTCGCCATTCGCCAAGATGTCGGGTAGGCCCTGTGCGTCGGTGGCAACGATCGGAAGGCCGCAGGCCATCGCCTCCAACGGTGCGACGGGCATACCTTCGGTGCGGGACGCTGTGACATAGGCATCCGCCGCCGAAAGCCAACGCCGTATCAAAGCCCGGTCCGTGGTATAGTCGCAAAGCCATCTCGCATTCGGTAGAGAGGCCTCGCTCAACAGCCTGGCAAAAATGTCTCGGTCCTGCCCCGAGCCGATGATAACCAGTTCGGACGAAGCATCGCGCGAAAAAAGGGACCATGCGTTCAGGAGCACATCGAGCCCTTTCCGGCGAACGTCGATGCGTCCGTGGTTGACGACGACGAAATTCCCGCTCGCCAAGCCGAGATCTTGCCGCGCCTGCCGACGCTCGATCGCTATCCACTCTCCGCAATCGATGGGGTTGGGGATATTGGCGATGTTGAGCGCTATGTGCGGGTAAGCTTTGGCGAGGCGTTCACGCTCCGCTGCCGATGCGACGATCAGGCCGCTGCAGGCACGGAGAGAAGCCTGCCTGGCGATCGCCTCTATCCAGGAGAGCGTCCGGTCGCCGCCCTGGAACGTTGCATAGAGCGGAATCCGCATACGGACTGCCAGCCAGGCAAGCGCATCAAACCGCGTGTATTCGTATTCCTGAACGAGAATTGCATCACATTGGGATCGGGCGAGCACCTTCCGGAATGCCGGGAGCGGCGTCGCGGACCAGCGCCGCAGACTGTGAGCCGCTGCGGAGTGACCTTGACGCGCGCGCGCGCCGGGAACAATCCAGATCGGCGCGCCCGTGCCGGCATGGTAGTGGCATTCTATCCGCGAAGCATTTTCGGAAGCGCACACGATGACCGGCCTATGCCCGGCCAGTTGCAGAGCGGAGGCGTAACCGAACAGCCAGCCGCCGGTCATCTGTTCGACGAAATCCTTAAGCCGCAATCCTATCGGATCGAGGAATTCCTCCACGACGTCGCCCCATGGAAAGAGGGCGATGACGAGGGAAGAGCGGCGGCCCATCAAGTGCCTCAAAAATTCATTTGCGCCAGGAAAAAGCCGTCTCCGTGCCGCGTGTCGAGCGTTGGTGCAGCACGTATCCGACAGCCGTTATCGGCGCCGCTAGAGCGTAAAGTATCTTGCGGCGACGACGTCCGAAACGAGAAAATGCGATGTCGTGAAACAGTGCCGTCACCGGGTTAATAAATGTGGCGCGGCGTTCCGGCACACGGTCGAAGAGCGCTGCGAGTTCGGGATCCCAGTAGCCGCGACGAACGTGACCCCATTCCTGCATCAGTTCGCTTTCATGCGGGCAATAGGGCTTCATGATGCGGAAATACGGGTAATGCCACTCCGCATGTGGCGTCGAGACAAGAACATACCCGCCTGGGCGCACGACCCTCAAGGCCTCTTGTGCGGCACTACGGTCATCCTCGATGTGTTCAAGCACGTCGAAGAGCGTCGCCACGTCGAAACTGTCATTCGCGAAGGGGAGGTCACAGGCATCGCCGCAGACGAAGGTCGACCTCGCCCAATCTGGCTGGTGGTTGCCCAACTCGGGATCGAGATCGAGGTTAACGACTTCAGCGTTCGGATAGAGGATACTTGCCATCCCGCTGCGCCCGCCTCCAATTTCGAGTATCCGGCCGGGCCCGTCGATCGCCGCGGGCGCGACGCGATGAATCGCGCGCATCTTCTCACGGTAGAAAAGGCCGTCGGTCAGAGCGTTTGGAAAGGGATTTCGAGACAGGAATTGTCCGAGCGGCGCCTTGCGGATCATCGATTTTCTTCCTCAACCAATTTGATGTTCGCCGTTTTCGCCAGCCGAAACGGACGAGGAATTGAAGACCAGCCAGCCAGCCTTCGACCTCTGCCGCGAGGATCCTGGTCCTGCCGGGGGGGCCTTCGAAAAGCGCCTTGACGAATGTTCTCAAAAAATATGCGGGCAGTTGCTTCCAGATGCGATCGATGTTTCCGCGATCGCCAAAATTGTCATATTGCGTGACAAGAGCTGCGACGTGGCCCTTCATGTAGGCTCTTATTTGCTGTCTGAAGCCCGGCCAGTCGCGGCGATGATGATGGAAGACAACGGCGCGAGGTTCATACAGGCAAGTCCCTCCTGTGGCTAGCAGCCGGTACCATAGCTCCGAATCTTCGGAACATCCGGCAGCACCGGCGCCGAGGCGCTCGTCGAACGAGCCTACCCGATCGAAGGCTGATCGCCGGAAGGCCATGTTGGCTCCGGCTCCGATTTTCCAGACATGCGCTCCGCTTGGCCGAGTCTCGTCGAAAAAGCGGCGGTCGAAGAGAAGCGGCACGAAGGTGGTCCCAAAACCGCCCATGTCGAACTGGAAGCGGCGTTGGGCGATCGTATCGAGCCGGGCTGGCAGCACCAGGCCGGTCAGGGCCTCGACGTCCCTTTCTTCAAAGGCGCGTGCGATTTCGGCAGTCCAGCCAGGATGAACCTCGACGTCGTCATCCGTGAACGCGATGATGTCTTGACGGCTTTCCCGGATGCCGGCGGATCGGGCAACACTCAATCCAGGCCGCGGCTCATGAACGTAACGGACCTCAGGAAAGCCGATACATACCGGCCGAGCGCTGCCGTCGCGGGAGTTATCAACGACGATGACTTCGCCCGGGGCGCTGCGTTGCCTTGCAACGCTTTGAAGGCACTCCGCCAGGGCGGGGCCGCGGTCACGCGTGCAAATTACGACTGAGATGTGCTGGGCCGACGCTGACGACGCAGTTGCAAGTTCATCAAGGCGGCCGACAAGGCCCTCGGCCCCGAGCGCCGCCGTCAAACAGAGCGCGGACTTGGGCGATCCTTCATAGGTCGCCCGCAAGGGGGCGCCCAGCGGGGTGCTGCGGGCGGCCAATTGTGCTGCCGAAAATTCCGCCGCGAACTGCCGCAGACGTGCCTCGCTGTAGGGCAATTCGTCAGGCAAGGACGCTCGCATTCCCAGCGGCAAGTCCTTCCACCAGAAGATCGATAGTGAAGGGGTATCTCCGGCATCGGCGTCCGCACAGACGGAGCCGAGATCGATTTGCCTGACACGGAAGGCGTCGCCATTCACCGGTTCTGCTCCCGGATTCTCTGGACGCGGATACGTGAGCGATCATATTCGCCTGCCAGGCCGTAGATTCCGCCCCACAACTCTGCAATGCCGAAACGCAAATCACGACCTTGAAGCTTGCGCGCGGCCCGTGCCAGCGCTTTCAGCCGATCGAAAAACCACCAGCAAACCATGCCACGGTGCCGTGCCTTGAGCTCTCCGTCGGTCCGACGGCTTTTGACAAGAAAGGCCATCATACCAAGTCCCCATGTCCAATATTGCCGTCTCAATTGCTCGATAGTCTCGCGATGCTCGTGGTAAACGGCATACTCCGGTTCATAGATCATGGGCCGGCCTGATCGCAGGACACGATAGAAAATGTCGAGATCGCCACCGCCAGGCAGCGGTGCTCCGGTATCGAGCGCTTCGTCGAAACCGCCCAGCGATACGAGCAGCGTCCGGTCGAAAGCCATGTTGCAGCCGGCGCCGAGAATACCAGACCCTACCGGGTGCAGCGCATTGTCGAATCGGGTGTTGTGGAATTCATTACGCCTGAAGCCGCGGCCAAATCCGCCCCTTCGTTCGAAAAAGATCTGCGCCTCTGTGTCCAGGCGAAGCGGCAGCACCAAACCCGTAAAGCCGCCGGCACCGGGATTGTCCCGGCAGGCTTTGGCAAGCCCGTCAAGCCAGTTGCGGTCGACGACCACGTCATCGTCAAGATAGGCAATCAGGCCACCGCTGGCCGAGTGAAGAGCGGCGTTTCGTGCAAAATCTAGCCCGGGCCTCGGTTCGAATACATAGAGAACGTCCTTGAAGCGCCCGACTGCTTCGCGCGTGGACGAATCCACAGACGCATTGTCCACCACGACGACTTCGACGCTCGGAAAAGCGGTTCCAAGTCGGATGCTGTCGAGCGAACCCAGCAACCTCGAAAGACGTTCGGCGCGGTCCTTCGTACAAATCGCGATGGAGAGGCTCGGCAGGGGCAATTGCCCAACCGGTCTTCGCCGCAGCAATTCCTTATCCATCTTCGCAACCAAGATCCGATCGGCGAAACGTTCATCGGCAATGGATTTCAGTTGCTCCGCCGACAGGATCGCGGCGGAGGCGAGCGCGATCATCTCAAAGCCGACAAGCCGGCCCTGCCAGCGGGCAATGAGACCAACGCCGTCGTGCTCTGGCGCAAGCTCAACCGGGGCCAGCGGAATTGACAGTTCGATGTCGACAATCTTGTAGCCCATCGCCTTAATTCGCACCCATGGCAACACGACCGTTTTGAAACTCGTGAAGTTTTGAAAAATGGCCCGCTCGCTTCAGGAGTTGATCCGGCGGACCAATCTCGATCACGCGTCCTTTCGACATCACGATGATCTGGTCAGCGGCCTGGACGGTGGACAGGCGATGCGCAATGACAACCACGGTGCGATTGTGCGAATATTGCTCGAGGGCGATCTGGAACGCCTGTTCCGTCCCGCCGTCGAGCGCATTCGTGGCTTCGTCCAAAAGGAGAATGTCGGGATTGCGAAGTATGGTCCGGGCCAGGGCGATCCGCTGCCTCTGGCCCCCCGACACGCGCATTCCCTGGTCGCCGATCTGCGTCTCGTAGCCCTCCGGAAGCGAGCGGATGAAATCGTCCGCCTTCGCAATGCGGGCCGCTTGGCTCAGTTCATTCTGACCAGCATCGAAATCGCCGTAAGCGATGTTGGCAGCGATGGTATCGTTGAAGAGGTACACCTCCTGGGACATCAGCGACAGCCGCTTGCGCCAACTGCGCAACTCGAAACATGGAAGCGGCATACCGTCGGCAAGGACTTCCCCCGACGTCGGATCCATGAAGCGAAAGAGCAGGGCCATGACGGTTGACTTGCCGGCACCCGACTCGCCAACGATTGCCGTAGTCTTGCCGGCGGGGATACTGAAAGAGACATCCTGTAGCGCCAAAGGCTGATCGGGCGCATACCGAAAGCAGACATCGCGAAATTCGACGGCGGTCTTGAGCGCGGGCGCCGGCAGATAGCCTTGGCTGAGAAACGGCGTTTGCGTTGTGCGCAGGTACTCGTCCACATCGTCAATCGCGCCCGCAAGCCCGTCCAGCGCAATCTTCGACTGCAGCAATTCCCGTGTGGGACCTTGGAGACGATAAAGCAGCGACAGGAAAGCGGCGAGAGCCGCGATTCCTATGCTTGCGGATTCGGCAATGAGAACCAGTGCACCGATCAGGATCGTGATCGAGATCTCCGAGACAGGCCCGGGGGTCGCCCAAAGCATGTCGAGCCTCAACAGACGACGCCTTACCCTGTCCGATGTCTGAACGAACCGGTCATGCTCGTAGGATTCCTGTGCGAAGGCACGGATCAATTGCAATGAATTGATACTTTCCCACATCCTGAGGCCGAACTGCTTGTTTTCCTCGACGACGGCCTTGCCGGTCTCGTCAGCGCGTCGCGTGGCCAGACGAATGGCCATTGCTGCGAAAAGCAGGAAAATCATCGAAAAAAAGGTCAATCGGACCGAGATCAATAGCATCAAGAGAACGAAGACGCCGAAGGTACAAAGGCAGACCATCAATCGGTAGGCCAGGCTCAGGCCTTGGCTGACCTTCCAGGTATTGTTGGCAATCGTCGTGATGATGTCCGTTCGTCTGTTCTCGACACGGTAGTCGATGCACGAACTTATCGTCTGATCGAAAACCCTGGATCGCAACCGGTGCGCGACGAGGCCGTCGATGTATCTGGTTACCCAGGTGTTGGCGAGATGGACTGCATTCTTGAGGACGATGCTGACGCAAAGCGCTCCGACCAGGAAGGCGGTTAGGTAATGATGCGGAATGGGCGACAGGATTCTATCAAACATCGGTTGCCATCTACCGGGCTGAGGCGGCGAGGCTCCGAGGCTCTGCAGCAGGGGAATGAACAGAACGAGACCCGTACCTTCCAGAACCGCTGCGAGCAGTCCAAGCCCCACCACGGTCGGCCCAGCCCAGGCTGGCGCCGCCGCCAGGCGAAAGAGCCGCCGCAATCGCACGACCAGTCTCACCAGATGCTCTCTGCGTAGTGGGGTTGGAACTCGGCGTTCTTGTTTCGCATCCTTTTCATCCGGATTTTGACCCACCGAGGGACCAGCCGGGCTCGGCAATAAATGTCCATCATTCTTGGCAGGCGAGAAATCGCCGTCCCTGGCTCCATAAGGAAGAGTTTCTTCATCAGGCCATACGCTGCCGAAAGCCGCCCACAGATCAAGGCTCTTACGGCGAGCCAATGCAGCATGTCGATCAGATGATCGTCGAGATCGTCCCCGAACTGCGGGTACTTCTGGCGAAACTCGGCAAGGACAATTTCACAAGAACGAAGCATCTGCATGACATCGCTCGACATGTTGGCGTTCGTCATCCGGTAACCCACGAGGTACTGAGGGACGACGCGAAACTCGTAACTTTCGGCTATTCTGAGGCACATCAGCAGGTCCTCGCAGCCTTGTGCGTTCCTAGCTCTCAAGGAAGGGTCGAAGCCTCCCGCTCGCTCGAACGCGGCGCGACGGACCAGCATTGAACTTCCGTTGCCAACAAAATTCGTCCTGCACATGCGTTGGAGCACGCGACCCTCGGCATCGGGCCGGTTATGCAATGAGAATACCCGGCCGTCGCCGTCTATATCGGCGAACCAGCAATATGCCAGGCCTGCCGAAGAGCCGCCTTGCTGTAAGGTGCACATCTGAAGCGCGATTTTGGAGGGGGCCCAAAGATCGTCGGCGTCGACAAAAGCCAGGAACTCCGCATCGGTAGAAGCAACTCCACGATTGCGCGCTTTCGCAACGCCGCCGTTCGACTGCCTTATCAAGCGGATACGGCGATCCTGTTCAGTGTAGGAGGCCACAATCGAAGCAGAAAGGTCTGTCGAGCCGTCGTCGACGACGACAATGTCCAGCGCCTGGTAGTGTTGCCCGCAGATGCTGTTCAGGGTCGCGCGAATCGTTCGTTCAGCATTGAACATCGGCACCACGACGCCCACCGTGGTATTGTCTTGGATCATGGGCCTCTGTTGTCTCCGCGAACAGTTGGCTATGCAGGCACTGTAACCGGGCGCCCGGCGAGCTTCTCAGCGACGCGCACCCCTGACTTCGATGGCTCTGCCGACTGCGCGTGGTGCAGGAACCTGGACGGTGTGAGTTATGGCGACATGCTGCACTGCAACACAAAATTACACCGCAATGCGCAATATTGCTAATTTAATTATCTCTGATTGCGCTTTGCACGATCAGTTTTTCTTACGGCTCGAAACAGCGCTTGAACCGCAAGACAGCGTCTTGGCGCGCTGATCACCCCGGCCCAAGCCGGACAGCACGGCGACCAAACCCGCCAGCTACGCCACGCGGGATACGATCCCGCGGCCTTGGAGCAGGGGACTTGCCTACATCGCACATGTCGTCGATATGAAGGTCGATGAGTTCGCCGAAGGTTTTCAGGCGCGCTATTCGGGACTTTGTCGGCGTCTCACCGCGATCCGCTTGGCGCTCGGCGTCGGTTGCCCAACGCCGTGCGTCGTCTCGGCGCAGGAAGGTCTCGCTGACGTAGCCACCTTTGCGACGGACTTGGACACGCCAGGAACCGGACGAGAGTTTTGTGTAGGTGGCCATATTTTCGTGCGCTCCGTGTGCACTGAGAGACGAAACGTGGCGAAAAGGGTCGTATTCTGGCGTAAATTCGTGTGCACTCGGCAGGTCTAACGATTTGATGTTAAAGAAAAAATGCTGAAAAATCAAGGTCATAGACTGGCTATTGCACCCATGATGGACTGGACGGACCGGCATTGCCGGTTCTTTCATCGCCAGCTGACGACACATGCACTGCTTTATACCGAAATGGTTGTGGCCGACGCGGTCATCCACGGCGCGCGAGAGCGGCTGCTTGGCTTCGATGAGGTGGAACATCCCGTCGCCCTGCAACTTGGCGGCTCCGATGCGGCAAAACTTGCCGAAGCGGCGCGCGTTGGCGAAGCCTTCGGTTATGACGAAATCAATCTCAATGTCGGCTGCCCGTCCGACCGCGTCCAGTCGGGCACGTTCGGCGCCTGCTTGATGAAAGTACCCGACCTCGTCGCAACCTGCGTCGCGGCGATGAAGGCGGCGGTGACGGTGCCAGTCACGGTCAAGTGCCGCATCGGCGTAGACGAACAGGATCCGGAGCCGGCGCTCGATGCACTGGCGAATGGGGTTTTCGATGCCGGCGCCGATGCTTTGTGGGTGCACGCACGCAAGGCGTGGCTGGAAGGGCTGAGCCCCAAGGAAAATCGCGACATCCCGCCGCTCGACTATAACAGGGTCTACCGGCTGAAGGCTGGTAAACAAAACAAATTCATTGGCATCAATGGCGGTATTCAATCTCTTGACGAGGCGCGGCTGCATCTCGACCATGCCGACGGAGCCATGCTCGGCCGCGCCGCGTACCACACACCAGGCATTCTGGCCGGGGTTGACGCCGCCTTCTACGGTGCGCGGTCGGAAGCGTTCGATTTCGCGGCACTGATCGATGCGATGGCGGATTATGCGGCGCGCCATATCGAACGGGGCGGCCGGCTCGGCCATGTTACCCGCCATATGGTCGGCCTGTTTCACGGGCTGCCCGGCGCGCGCCGCTACCGTCAGATCCTGTCCACCGACGCAACTCGACCCGGGGCTGGGGCGGATATGCTGAAGATGGCTTTCGCGGCTGTCGAACTCGGTGGAGCGGCCGCCGAAGCGGCCTGAGCTCAGTCCCTGAGGATCATCCGGTCGCCGCGCACGTCGAAACCCGACAGCGAACCGATGAAATTCATGCCCAGCAGGCTTTGGCTCAGCATGCCGGGGGCGGCGATCATCACCGGCATATGCTTGCGCACGATGCCGCCGATCGCCAGTTCGTCGGTTTTGACCGCCGCGGCGCGCGCCATGCCATTGGCGGTCGAAACCGGTAGCGTGTAGTTGAGCGCCGCGGGATTGAAGCCTGAGGCCTGGGCGTCCTCCGAACTCAGCACCGTGCTGGTGGCGCCGGTGTCGACAACGGCGCGAACCGGGTTGCCGTTGACCAGGATGCGCGCTTCGAAATGACCATTGTCGGCCTTGTCCAAGGTCACGGTGGCGTGGCCGTCTTCGACACCGAGCGCCAGCGGGCTGCCGGGAACGAGACCGGCGGTCACCCGGCTGGCGACGTCCTGCAACTCGTAGCGATATTGATAGCCGGCGATCAGCGCGAGCACGATAGCCGCCCAGGCGCCGAGGTTGCGGGCCATTGCTCCCAGCGGAGCCGACCGCAGCAAGCCGGCGCCGATAAGGGCGCCGAAAGCCCCAAGCCAGATCAGCCGACCAAAATCGTGGTTCTCGACGCCGAACGTGCTGCCGGCGGAATCGTTGAGCATGAGCAGGGCTGCCCCGACACCGATCACCGCCATCACAATCCAGAACAGCCGGCTGCTCACTCGTCCCTCGCTAGAGTGCGTCGCGTTCGCGTGCCATGCGGGTGCGGCGCGTTTCCCGGCGCGGCCGGCGCTCGACGGTTTCAAGCCGGGCCGGCAGTTCGGCCATCACGCTCCGGCGCGTCTCGGGCGTCATCCCTATCCAGGCGCCGATCTCCTCGCGCGTGCGGCCGCAACCGAAGCAGAAGCCGGTTTGCATATCGATCGAACAGACCAGGATGCAGGGAGATTCGATGGCCGTCATGACTTTCTCTCGAGAGACCCGGTCCGGAATCCGCTCTTCCATCTCCACATGGTGCAACGGCGCAGCCAATGCAAGCCCTCCCGATTGCGCCTTCCGTGGCCGCCTTTGCGGCAAACCAGGAAGGACGATCGAGGAGGTTGTGCCGAGCACGCAAGGCAGCTATTCCGCTCCTCTGCTCCAGGAACCATTGTTCGCGACATGACCAATGCACTGCCTTTCGACGATTTCCGCGACCTGCTCGGCAATCTGCCATTAGCCGACCTCAAAGCTGAAGCGCGCGTGCGCGCACTGTTTGCCAAGGCCGGCAAGCCTGAAAATTCGCTTGGCCGCGTCGAGGACATCGCCGCATGGCTCGCGGCCTGGAGCGGTCGCGCTCCGCCTGCCGTGACTAGGCCCCTGATGGCTGTCTTTGCCGGCAACCACGGCGTTGCCAGGCATGGCATTTCGCCGAGGCCCGTGGCGGCGACCGCCAACGCGGTCGAGCTTTGCGCGGCCGGTGGTGCGGCGATCAACCAGATCTGCATTGCCCACGACCTCGGTCTGAAGGTGTTCGATCTTGCCCTGCACATCCCGACCGGCGACATCGCCGCGGACGCAGCGCTCGATGAGCGCGGTTGCGCCGCCACCATGGCCTTCGGCATGGAGGCGATTGCCGGCGGCACCGATCTGCTTTGTCTCGGCGATCTCGGCGTCGGCAACTCCACCGTCGCCGCCGCCCTGCTCGCCGCGGTTTTTGGGGGCAGGGGTGTCGACTGGGTTGGCCCGGGATCCGGCGCCGATGCGGCGATGCGGGCTCGCAAGGCAGAGGTGGTCGATGCGGCGCTGGCCTTTCACGGCCGCGATCTCGAAGACCCGCTTGAAGCGCTGCGCCGGGTCGGCGGCCGCGAGTTCGCCGCGATAGCCGGCGCAATCCTTGCCGCGCGGATGCAGCGGATACCGGTACTGCTCGATGGCTTCGCGGCAACGGCAGCCGCGGCGGTGCTGCATGCAGCGAACCCCGCAGCGCTTGATCACTGTCTTCTCGCCAGCCTGTCGCCGGAGCCCGCGCATGCAAGGGCCGCCGAGCGCCTTGGGCTGCGTCCGCTGCTCGATCTGGGGATCGGCCACGGCGAAGGGGCAGGAGCCGCTCTGGCGGCTGGGCTGGTCAAGGCGGCGGCACTGACCAGTTCGGGCATGGCGGCCGCGGTTCGCGGTTGACCACACGGCACCGGCGTTTACGAGGCCCTTACCGCCGTCGCGCGGCCACCGCCGCGGTCGGCAGCGCCGGCAGTTCTTCCATCACCCGGCTCAGCGGGAAGATGGCGATCGCCTCGGTGCCTTCGCGCAGCTTGGAATGAAGCTCGAACTCGCCGCCATGCATGGCGAGCAGCCCTTGTACGATCGGCAGGCCAAGCCCGGTGCCTTGCTCGGCGCTCTTGATGGCGATCGAACCCTGGCCGAAGGCTGAAAGCACGACCGGGATCTCGTCCTCGGGAATGCCCGGACCGTTGTCCTTGATCGAAATGTATTGTCCGCCGCCCGCCGTCCAGCCGACCCGGACGCGGATTTCGCCGCCGGAGGCGGTGAACTTGATGGCATTGGACAGAAGGTTGAGAGTGATCTGGCGCACGGCGCGCTCGTCGGCGAACAGGCGCGGCAATGTCTGTTCGAAATCCTGGAGGACGCGGATGTCCTTGTTGCGCGCCTTCAACTCCATCATGTGGCAGCAATCCTCGACGATGTTGAGCAACATGACAGGCTCCTCGTTGAGCTGATATCGGCCGGCCTCGATGCGCGATAGGTCGAGGATCTCGTTGATAAGATCGAGCAGATGCTGGCCTGAGTCATGCACGTCGTGGGCGTAGTCGCGATAGGTGGGATTGCTCATCGGCCCGAGGACCTCGTTCGCCATCACCTCGGAAAAGCCGAGAATGGCATTGAGCGGCGTGCGCAATTCATGGCTCATCGAAGCGAGGAAACGCGACTTTGCCAGGTTGGCGTCCTCGGCCCGCCGCCGCGCCTCGTCCGACATCGACTTCGCCGTCTCCACTTCGGCGATCAGCGCGTCCTTTTCGGAGCGGAATGACAACAGCAGCAGAGAGAAGCGATTGAGGTGACTGGCAATATAGGCGAAGAAAGGCAGCGACAGGACAAGCAAGGCGGCCATGATGGCCCCGACCGGCATCCACGACTTGGTCGCGGCATAGGCGTAGAGTGCCACTGGAACCGCGAAGGTCGCCAGCAGTGCTCCGCTCAGGGAGGAGGCCATGAGGGCGGTCCCTGCCATGGCAAACAGCAGCACCACCGCCTTGACCGCCTGGAACTGGTCGACCTCGCAGGCCCCGCAGCCCAGCCAGACGAACCAGGCCCAGCCCAGACCACAAAGGAAGTGGCCGACCAGGAATTCCCTTCGCGTTTGCAAGGCGTTAAGTTCGGAAGCTTCCGTGCGCTCGATGCGCCGCGCCATGAAAACGACGATCGTATAAGAGATCAGCGTAAACAACGCCCAGAGCCCGATCTCATTGCCCACACCGGCCAGACGGCCGGCCGCGGCGATCGCCAGGACGAGCATCGGGATGACGACGGCACCGCTGGTCATCGCCTGGGCATGGAGCTTCAGCAGCTCGCGGTCGAAATCGAGATTGCCGGCCTGCTGCGAAAGACGGTCGCGCGTCTTGCGAACCGCGCGCGCGACATCGCTGTTGCGATGCCGTTTCCTGCGGTCCACAATGAACTTGTCCGCTGTGTTCGAGCGTTGCAAGGGCATCAAAAGCTTCAATTTATGCGCGCAGCGATTTCAAGGTGTTAAGCTACGTTCGAATGATTAACCAACCGTTTGCCATATGAGCCGTTCCTGGTCGCCAAGGTCGCGCCCGAGGTACGCGGCAGCGCACCCGAGAAGCCCGTGGCGCAAGCTGCTGGACTACGGGCTGACCGTCATCATTCTGGGGCTGCTGATCCTGCTTGCGGCGCGTCTCGATCGAGTGGAGACACGCAAGACTCAAGGTATAGCCATCATCAATGACGGCGATTCGATCACGCTTGGCGCCGAGCGCTTCCGCATGCGTGGCATCGATGCCCCGGAATACACCCAGACTTGTCGCAATAACGGGGCCGATTATGCCTGTGGCACGCTGGCGCGCCAGTCACTGGTGCGGTTGATTGCCGGCAGGCCGGTCACCTGCAGCGGCTGGCAGCGCGACCGCTATGGCCGGTTGCTCGGCGACTGCAAGGCCGGCGGCACCGACCTAAACCGGGCCCAGGTCGAGGCCGGCTGGGCCGTTGCATATGGCGCTTTCGAAGGCGAGGAAGCGACGGCCCGCGCGGCCAGGGTTGGCATCTGGGCGGGCACGTTCGACCAGCCGCAGGACTGGCGCGACAGTCACCACGGCGGGGCCGTCGAGCGAAAACATGGCACACTGGCGTCCATGGGCGACGCGGCGCGCGAGATTTTTCGCTTCTGGTGAAGCGTGTCTGGCGGAAGGAAAAGGAGGATCGAAATGAAGCTGTTCGACGGCGGCCGGGCACCCAACCCTCGGCGGGTTCGGGTTTTTCTCGCCGAGAAGGGGATCGCGGTTCCGTTGGTGCCCGTCGACATGGGCGCGCTGGAGCACAAGCAGCCGCCGGTAAGCTCGCGCAACCCGCTGCGGCGCCTGCCGGTGCTGGAACTCGATGACGGCACCATCCTCACCGAATCCGTCGCGATCTGCCGCTATTTCGAGGAACTCCATCCCAAGCCGGCATTGTTCGGGAACGGCGCGCTTGGCAAGGCGCAGGTCGAGATGTGGCAGAGGCGGATGGAGTTCAACCTGCTCGCCAGCGTCACGCAGTCTTTCCGCCATATCCATCCCGCCATGAAGGAATGGGAAATCCCGCAGATCCCCGAATGGGGCGAGGCCAACAAGCCGAAAGCCGTGGAGTTTCTCACGTTGCTGGATGCTGAACTCGGTAGCCGTGAATTCGTCGCCGGCGACAGCTATTCCATTGCCGACATCACAGGTTTGATCGCGATCGACTTCATGAAGCCGGCACGCATCAAGGTGCCGGAGGAATGCACCAATGTGTCGCGGTGGCATCAGGCGATCTCCAGCCGGCCGAGTGCCGCCGCTTGAGCGTGGAACTGGACAGCTTCGCCACGACGGTCCGCGCTTGCCGCATCTGCGCGGACAACCCCATCGGCAAGCCGCTGCCGCATGAGCCGCGTCCGGTGCTGCGACCCTCTTCCAGCGCCCGCATCCTGATCGCCAGCCAAGCACCGGGAACCAAGGTGCATCTGTCGGGCATGCCCTTCACCGATGCTTCGGGCGACCGTTTGCGGACTTGGCTTGATGTGACCAGCGACGAATTCTACGACATCGAGAAATTCGCCATCGTGCCGATGGGCTTCTGCTTTCCCGGACAGGACGCCAAGGGCGGCGACCTGCCGCCGAGGCGCGAATGCGCCCCGGCCTGGCGCGCCCCCTTGATGGCGCTGATGCCGAGGATCGACCTGGTGCTGACGATCGGCATCTACGCGCAGTCCTGGCATATGGGCGCGGCGCGGCGCGCCTCGCTGACGGAAACGGTGATGGACTGGCGCGCCATCTGGGAGAATTCCGTCGGTCCCAAAGTGCTGCCGCTGCCACATCCATCCTGGCGCAACACGGGCTGGTTGAAACAGAATCCGTGGTTTGAAATGGAATTGCTGCCTTTCCTGCGCCCGGAAATTCGCTATCGCCTGGGTTAGACATTGAGCAAGAAATCACTCGCTTTCAACGCTGGTGGCAGAATTTCTTTCTTGTGAACGGCCCAAATAAAAGGGAATATAGCGAAATTATTCCACCAGGAGCCTCCGATGGATCGCCTCGACCGAAAAATTCTCCGCCTGCTGCAGGAGGACGCGACGCTCGCGGTCGCCGACGTCGCCAAGAAAGTTGGCCTGTCGACCACGCCGTGCTGGCGGCGCATCCAGAAGCTGGAGGAGGAGGGCGTCATCAAGCGGCGCGTCGCCATTCTCGACCACGAGAAGGTCAATGTGCGGGTCACCGTCTTCGTGTCGATCCGCACCAATTCGCACAGCCATGAATGGCTGCGCCGGTTTTCCGAGGTCATCCAGGAATTTCCCGAGGTGGTCGAATTTTACCGCATGAGTGGCGACGTCGATTACCTCTTGCGCGTCGTGGTGCCCGACATCGCCGCCTATGACGCCTTTTACAAACGGCTGATCGCGAAGATCGAGATCCGGGACGTGTCGTCGTCCTTCGCCATGGAGCAGATCAAGTACACGACCGAAATCCCGCTCGACTATATGGTGCTGGACAAGGAGTCGGGCGCGAACGCGGCCTGAGCCCGCCGTTCAATTCTTCTTCTTGTTGAGGAAGCGCCAGGGCGAGTTCACCGGCAACACAACGGAGTCCGGAACCGTGTCGACGCCCACGACATCTGCCTTGCGCACGGTGTAGCCGGACTGGATGAGGCTGACGCCGTCGAGAATGAACAGTTGGCTCTTCTCCATGTCCGGCTTCAGGGCGCCGGTGACGGCAACCGACTGGTAGGCCCCGGACATCTTGTAGGGATGGGCTGGTGTGACCAGCACGATCTGGTTGGGCGGAGGCGTCGGCATGTGGCTGCACGCACCCGTCCATGGCACCAGCAGGAACTGATAGACGAGATCTCCGTCGCGATCGACCGGCAATGCATAGCCGGCCAACTGTATGATCTTGTCGTACAGGGCGACTGAGAGTGTCTCGCCATGATCCGGCAGTTTCGCCGCGATCATCGGCAAGCCGGCGTCTTCGGCGATGGCCTGCGTCGCCGGGCGCAGATCCTTCCAGAAGATGTGCGTGGTCTCGGCCGAAGCGCCCGCAGTGGAGAGTGCGAGCGCGGCCGCAAGCGCCAGGATCGCTTTAAAATGGTTCATGGTCGCATCCTTTGCGGGCGACTAAAGACGCCGCTGTCGGTGGCGTCAATGCTCGAGCCGCATCACCTGTCAGCGAGAACCGGCCGCGGCAATCCTCGCCCTGTCAGGTCTTTCTGGCGGCGAGGCGTTCGTGGGTTTTGGCATGCGAAAGTTCTTTTACCGCATCCTTGCCGATCCAGCGCGCCGTCCTGTTCGCGGAGTTGGCAAGTTCCTGCGCCAGGGCAAGGGCAGGGCCATGCAAACCCACCGACCGTTTGCCGATTTGCCGCAACGCCCAGTTGACCGCTTTCCTGACGAAATTGCGCTCGTCGCGGGAATGAGCCTCGACTAGCGGCAGGTAGGACAGAAACGTCGCGTCCGGTTCCTTTTTCAAATGCACTGACGCCCATGCCAGCATGGCGAAGGCCGTGCGGCGAACGAATTCGCGCTCGTCGGCGGCAAACTCCTCGACCAGCTGGCGCCAGAACAGCGTATCCACGAACAGATCCGAGACGGTGTCGACGATCTCCCAGGAATCGAAATCGCCGGCCCAGCGGCGGCACTCTTCAATGGTGATCTTTTTCGGCTCGCCGGTGAAGGCCGCCATCAGCCGTGCTTCGCGAACGCCGCTGTCCCACAGCGCCAGGGATCGCTCGTGGTTGCGTTTCAGCTTGCGCGCCAAAGGCCGCAAATCCGCATTGGCGACACCGAGCGCGGTCGCGGTGTTGATACCGAACCGCCCCATGCCGGCGCGGATTTCCTCGGTTCCGATCGAGTGCAGATGGGCGACGATGTCCTGCGCGGTCCAGCCTGGAACGGGCGCGGACACTGCGCCTACCTCTCCAGCCGCGCCAGCAGCGAAGACGTGTCCCAGCGCTTGCCGCCCATCGCCTGTACGTCCTTGTAGAACTGGTCGACCAGCGCGGTCACCGGCAGCCTGGCCCCGTTGCGATCGGCCTCTTCAAGGCAGATGCCGAGATCCTTGCGCATCCAGTCGACGGCGAAACCGAAGTCATATTTGCCGGCGTTCATGGTCTTGTGCCGGTTTTCCATCTGCCAGGAACCGGCCGCGCCCTTGGAAATCACCTCGATGACCTTCTCAATGTCGAGACCTGCCTTCTTGCCGAAATGGATGCCTTCCGAAAGCCCCTGCACCAGCCCGGCGATACAGATCTGGTTGATCATCTTGGTGAGCTGCCCGGCGCCCGCCGATCCCATCAGTCCAACCATGCGAGCAAAAGCGTCGATAACTGGCCTGGCCCTGTCGAAGGCGGCCTCATCGCCGCCCACCATGACGGTCAGCACACCGTTCTCGGCGCCGGCCTGGCCACCGGAGACGGGCGCGTCGAGAAATGAGAAGCCGCCCGATTGCGCGGCTTCGGCCAGTTCGCGCGCGACTTCAGCCGAAGCCGTGGTGTTATCGATGAAGACCGAACCTTTCTTCATCGACTTGAAGGCTCCCGCGGGGCCTGTGGTCACGGAACGCAGGTCGTCATCGTTGCCGACACAGGAAAAAACGAAATCCTTGCCCTCGGCGACCTGGGCCGGCGTCGCGGCAAAGCCGCCGCCATGTTGGGCGACCCACTGCTCAGCTTTGGCCTGGGTGCGGTTGTAGACGGTCACTTCGTGGCCACCCTTGTTCTTCAGGTGTCCGGCCATGGGATAGCCCATGACGCCAAGACCGAGAAATGCCACCGATGCCATGCCTTGTCCTTCCGACGGAAAAGAGATTTCAGCTGCGGAAGCTCTAGGCCATGCGACGAATTCGTCAAGGCGCGCGCTGCGGCATCGACTGGCACAGGCCGATCGGGAACGGCTCAGCGATTGAGGTGGATCGTAATCCTGCGCTCGATCCATTCGACGCCATGGCGCAGGATTTCGACCATCACCAGATAGACGATGGCGACCCAGACATAGGCCTGGAAATCGAAGGATTTGGCGTAGGCAAGCTTCGCATTGCCCATCAGGTCATAGACCGTGATGATGGCGACGATGGCCGAGGCCTTGATCATCAGAACCAGTTCATTGCCGTAGGGCCGCAAGCCCACGATGAACGCCTGCGGCAGGATGACCTTGCGCAGCGTCTGCAGCTTGTGCAGGCCGAGCGAGGCAGCACCTTCCCATTGGCCCCTGGGAACACTCTCGATGGCGCCGCGGAGGATTTCGGCCTGGTAGGCCGCGGTGTTGAGCGCAAAGGCAAACACGCCGCAGTTAAAGGCCTCGCGGAAGAACCACCACAGCCCGATGGACTCGAGCTGCAGCCGGAAAGAGCCCAAGCCATAGTAAACGAGGTAGACTTGGACGAGCAGCGGTGTGCCGCGGAAGAAATAGACATAGCAATAGGCAAGGCCGGACAAGAACCGGTTCTTCGACATGCGGCCATAGGTGACGGGCAGCGAAAAGATCGCGCCGGCCACTATCGAGATCGCGACGAGCGACAGCGTGGTCCACAGTCCCTGCAGATAGGCGGGTGCATATCTGGCAAAGAACTCGCCATTCCAGGCGTAGACGAGATAGGCGAAGATACCCAGGCCGAAGAGGATCCAGAGGCCGACGAGTGCGTAACCGACGATGCGGGTGCGCGGCCAGCCGCGTGCCCGCGGCGGCGGGCGGTCGACCGAGATCGCTTCCGTGACGCTCATCGTGCCTCCCTCCGCCCTAGCGAGCGCAAGATGAACCCGGTCGCGATCGAGGACAGGATCGCCAGGACGAGGAAAACCAGTGCGGCGACGCTGTAGAACAGGAAGGAATGCTTGGTGACACGTGCCGCCACGCCGGCATTGCGCAGGGTTTCAGCGAGGTTGACGACCGAGACGAGGGCGGTGTCCTTGAGCAGGCTCAGCCAGCAATTCTCAAGGCCGGGAAAGGCGATGCGCAGCAGCTGCGGCAGGATCACCTTGCGCATGGTAAGCCATTTCGACAGGCCGATTGCGTAGCCGCCTTCATACTGGCCCTTCGGAATGGCGCGAAAGGCGGAGAGGAATACCTCGCTGGCGTAGGAAGAAAAGATCAGCGACAGCACGATCATGCCTGCGATGAAGCTGTCGACATCGATCGTTGCCTCCGGTTTGAAGAGGCGGATGACGTATTGCAGCAGGATGGGCATGCCGAAGAAAAACAGGAACAGCGTCACCAATTCCGGCAGGCCGCGAAACATGGTGGTGTAGATGTTGGCGGCCAGCCGCAGCGACGGTTCTTCGGACTGCTTGGCCCAGGCCACGAAAAAGCCGATCGTCAGGCCGATCGGCAGCGTTGCAAGCGCGAGCGCGATGGTGACCAACGCACCATAGGCAATATCGTCACTCCAGCCCTCCGGTCCCCAACTGAGCAGCGTCCATATGCTTTGGACTGGCATTGACTGGCCTTACCCCACGGCGCTCCCGAGATGAACAAGGCGGCAGGGAAACCCCGCCGCCTTGGCAATGATGATCAGGACTCGGCGCCGTAGACGTCGAACTTAAAGTACTTGTCGTTGATTTCCTTATATTTTCCGTTTGCGCGGATGGCGTCGATGGCGGAATTCAACTTGTTGACCAGGTCGGTATCGCCCTTTCGAACGGCGATGCCGGCGCCAGGTCCGAAAATTTCGACAGGTTGCGGCGAGGGCTGGCCGAGAATCTTGCAGCAGGCGCCTTCAGGCGAATCCAGAAACTGCTGCAGCACTACGATATCGTCCTCGATGGCGTCGAGACGGCCATTGGCGAGGTCAGCCTGTTCCTCGGGGCTGCTCGGATAGCCCTTGATGGTGCTGTCCGTGTAGGTCTTCGAGGCATAGTTGAAATGGGTTGTCGTGGTGGCGACGCCGATATTCTTTCCGGCGAGGTCTTCCTTGGTCACGCCCTTGAGCGGCGAATCCTTCGGCACGGCGATTGCCGACGGGGTGTTGTAGTATTTGTGCGAGAAGTCGACCTTCTCCTGCCTCTCCGGCGTGATCGACATCGAGGCGACGATGGCGTCGAACTTGCCGGCCTGAAGTGCGGGAATGATGCCGTCCCAATCCTGGGCGACGAAGGTGCACTTGACCTTCATCTCATCGCAAAGCGCCTTGGCGATGTCGATGTCGAAGCCGACAAGCTGGCCGTCCGCGGTGAGGTTGTTGAAGGGGGGGTAGGCGCCTTCGGTGCCAATCCGCAGGGTCTTCTCCTGGGCCTGGGCTACGCCGAGCGTCAGCAGCGCAGCCGATGCGGCGAGCGCGATACGCAGTGCAATACGCATGATAGTCCTCTCTTTATGGTCCCGGCCGTCGTTCCGAAACGGCTCTGTGGGGCGGTGCTTTTTGACCGCCCGCTGAGCCGATACTCCCACTCTTTCCAAGAAAAAAGCAACCGCAAAACCGCCGAAACCGGTAATGGGCTTCTACCGTTACGTTACTTCTCAAGCAACGAGGCCGGTCGTGCGCTCGATGAAGTCGGCTATGGATTTTGCGTCGTCGAGGTCGAACACCGGCAGGCTCTGGTCGGTGATAGCGAAATCCGCGGCGACGGCGACAATATTGGGATCACCCACCGCAAGCGGCGTCCGGTCCTTCGCTTCCAGCCGCCTCGTTTCGATCTTGCGGTGGGATTCGCGCTTGTAGCCTTCGACCAGCACGATGTCGCAGGGGGCGAGCCGCGACAGGATGGCGTCCAGCGGCGGCTCTCGCTCGCCACGCAATTCGTGCATCAGCGCCCAGCGATTGCCCGATACGATCGCAACCTCGGTAGCACCCGCCTGCCGGTGGCGGAAGCTGTCCGCGCCGGGCTTGTCGATGTCGAAATGATGATGAGCATGTTTGACCGTCGAGACCTTCCAGCCGCGCCGCACAAGCTCCGCGACCAGCCTTTCCGTCAGTGTGGTCTTGCCGGAGTTTTTCCAGCCGGTGATGCCGAAGATGCGTCTGTTCATGGCGACATGCTCTGCAACAGCTGTTCGGCCTGGGCAAGATCGTCCGGGACATTGATGTTGAAGAAAGGATCGATTCCGACGGATTGCCGGACAGGGAATTCCACGTCGACATGGCCGTGTTGTTCGATAAAGGCCGACACGCGCCTGTTGTCCTGATCGACCAGTAAATGCCGCAAGGCATCGCGGCATCCGGTTGGCCACAGCGCGAAGGTCGGATGCCGCCGGCCCGCCGAAGAGGCGACGGCGATAGAACCGGGATGTTCATCCGCCGCCGCCGCCAGACGGTCGACGAGATCCAGCGGCAGGAAAGGCGTGTCGCCGGCCGCGGTGACGATCGCCTTGCAAGGCAGTCCGGCGGCGGCCCATTCCAGGCCGGTCAGGATTCCGGCAAGCGGCCCGGCAAAGCCTTCGATGGCATCGGCAAGCACCGGCAGCCCGAACCGGGCGAACCGCGCCGGATCGCCATTGGCGCTGAGCGCCAGGATCTCGAGCTGCGGGCCAAATCGCGACAGCACCTTGTCGAGCACGCAGCCGCCGCCCAGCGGCAACAACGCCTTGTCGCCACCGCCCATCCGCCTCGACTGGCCACCTGCCAGGATGATCCCAGCGATATCCCGCTTCATGCCATCCAGCCTGTACGCCAGCCGGGGGAAATCGCAAGCGGCTTCAAGGGGTGCTAGAGTCCTTCCGGCGCCATGGCCGGGCCGGTGCTTTCGGCGACGATCTTCCGCCGGCCGACCATCCGCTCGCGATAAAGCGTATAGAGGCCCGAGCCAACAACTATTGCCGCGCCGGCAATCATCGGCACGTCCGGTATGTCACCGAAAATAGTCAAGCCAAGCAGTATCGACCAGAGGAGCGCCGTGTAGCGGAACGGAGCGATGAAGGAGATCTCACCCGATCGCATCGCCATGATGATGAATTGGTAGCCGATGAGCACCAGCACCGCGGCCAGCGCCAGCAGCACCGTGCTTTTGCCGGTCATCGGTGTCCAGCCACCCATCGGCGTCAACAGAAACGCACCGACGACGGTCATGGCCAGCGCGGTGGCGGTCGAGACCAGCATCGTCGGGATGGCCTGGGGGATGCGCTTGGTGGCAAGGTCCCGCACCGTGCAGCAGGCGACGGATGCCAGCGCCACCAGCGAGTAAATGCTGAAGCCCTCGAAACCCGGCCGCACGATGATGATGACCCCGGCAAACCCGATAGCGATCGCCAGCCAGCGCCGCCAGCCGACCGCTTCACCGAAAAACAGCGCCGCGCCCATCGTCACCGCCAGCGGCAGCGCTTGGAGAACGGCTGAAACGCTGCCGATCGGCAAATGGGCGAGCGCGACCAGGAAGGACACGGTAGCGCCCGCCTCGCCCAGGACACGGACCGCCACCAGCGGCTGCAGCATCAGGCGCGGCTGAAAAAGTGCGCCACGTTGCCAAGCCAGCAGTCCGACGAACAGCGAGGCGAACGCCCCTCTGATCAACATGACCTGCGCCATGTTCATCGACTCCGAAGAGTATTTGGTGATGGCGTCGTTGAGCGTAAAGCCAACCATCGCCACCACCATGAACAACGCGCCGCGAAGATTTGGGGAAAGGGGCAAGACATCTACCGTTGCTTTGGCAAGCAAGCCTCTAACAGCCCACCACGAAACAGCAACGGCAAAGGGCTGGGCCAGGACCGGATATCTATCTTCGCCGGCGTGAATCTTCTGGGCGAGATACGAATTCTGTCGGAAGGCGGCATCGCCTCCCGACATGGTGCAGATGAGGGATTGTCTACTTCTTGGGTGTCAGCACCTCGGTGCCGTTCCCCTCCTTGCCGGCGATGGTCCACAAACCATGCAGCGACCCGTCATCCTCGACCTTGTAGACGACGAGGCCGATATCCTTGCCCATTGCGTAGCCAGCTGAGAACGCGTTGTCGTTGCGCATGCAGATGCCATCGGAAGAAGAACCGCCCGTCTCCCAATGGATCGTGCAGGTGGTGCCGCTGGTCAGCGCGATGGTGGCTTCGCCGCCATAGGACGAACCATCGAAATTGGTGCCGGCGACGGTGTAAGTGCCGCCGATCGACTGGGCAGCCGCCGGCAGGGTAGCCAAGCCGAGCAAGGCAAAAGCGAGAAGGAGTTTGCGCATGGTGTAATCCCCCGAGAACGCGATGAATCGCTACGGAGCGGAGGGTAGGCGGGAAACCATGACCAGTAAATCAGACCGACATTTGCCGACAGATATTTGTTCGCGGTGTGGCTAAAATACTCTTGGCCCGAACGGTTCATGGCCCCTTAAGGCTGCCAGCGATGGCGCCGACCAGCGGGTCATATTTCGATTTCAGCGCCGGCGGATAGTCGATCCAGACCGTGCGGATGACGCCATCCCCGCCAAACAGCCGCCGCTCGTAAAAAATCTTTCCGTTCTTCACGCCCGACAGCACGGCCCAATCCTTGCCGGCCTTGCCGTAGGTGACCTTGTAGCCAGGCTCATTGCTCGTCTTTTCGCCGACGACAAAGTCTTTCGGCGTCTCATGGTCGATGTCTGGGATGCCGGAGCATGTCAGGCTGGCCCCGTCCGCGCTCAGCCATACCTGGCCGTCGCCGTTCTCAGGCTCGGGCTGGCGATCGGTGAAGATATCGTCGCGGAAGGTGCAAACGGTGCCGAAGCGCTCGTTCACGTAGGTGAATTGCGCGGCAAACGCGGTATTCGCCGAGACCGCGGCAAGAGATATGACGATTGAGTAGAGCCGTCGCATGCCTTACCCCGGAGCCGATCATTGCAAGGCGTTCTCGCACGGACAGGCGACAAGGTCAGCCGCCCGTGACACTCATGTGCCGAGACACCGACGGACGGCTGGTGCGGCGGTCGATGATGAAGTCATGGCCCTTTGGCTTGCGGCCGATGGCTTCGTCTATAGCGTCGGCAACCAGTTCATTGCCTTCGGACGCGCGCAACGGGGTGCGCAGGTCGGCTGCGTCTTCCTGGCCAAGGCACATATAGAGCGTGCCCGTGCAAGTCAGCCTGACCCGGTTGCAGCTTTCGCAGAAATTATGCGTCATCGGCGTGATGAAGCCGAGTTTTCCACCGGTCTCGGCGACTTGGACATAGCGGGCCGGGCCACCGGTCTTGAAGGGGATGTCGGTCAGCGTGAACTGGCGCTCGAGCGATGCACGCAGCAGCGACAGCGGCAAGTACTGGTCGGTGCGATCGGCGTCGATCTCGCCCATCGGCATGGTTTCGATGACGGTCAGGTCCATGCCGCGGCCATGCGCCCAGCGCATCATTTCGGGCAGTTCGGCGTCGTTGAAATCCTTCAGCGCCACCGCGTTGAGCTTGACTTTCAGTCCAGCCGCCTGGGCGGCATCAATGCCCGTCATGACCTTGCCAAGATGACCCCAGCGGGTGATGGCGTGGAACTTGTCGGCATCGAGCGTGTCGAGCGAAACATTGATGCGCTTGACGCCGCAATCGGCGAGCTCGGCGGCGAAGCGCGAAAGCTGCGAACCGTTGGTGGTCAGCGTCAGTTCTTCCAGTGCGCCGCTGTCGAGGTGCCGCGAAAGCTGGCGCACCAGATGCATGATGTTCTTGCGCACCAGCGGCTCACCGCCGGTGAGGCGCAACCGTTTGACACCCTTTTCGATGAACACGGTGCAGAGCCGGTCGAGTTCTTCTAGCGACAGCAGGTCCTTCTTGGGCAGGAAGGCCATATCCTCGGCCATGCAATAGGTGCAGCGGAAATCGCAGCGGTCGGTGACCGACACTCTGAGATAGCTGATCGTGCGACCGAAGGGGTCGATCATGTTCATGTTCGGAGCGTTTCCGTGGCCGTTAACGGCGCCGTTATATACAGCTATGTGATACGATCCAGCCCGCCATTCAAGATAGCCGGCCTCGATCTTTGGTAACATTCCGCGACCGACATCGCGTGTCGGCACGATCCCATACCTTTTCGCACGGCGCGAAGCAGCGTAGGGAAGGGCAAATTCATGCAGGATCGACCATGACGGCGCCGAAAGAACTGAGGGTCTCCAAGGACCGCAAGCTGCTCACCGTGACCTTTCCCGGCCATCAGCCGTTCGAGCTGCCGGCGGAACTGCTGCGCGTGGCGTCCCCTTCCGCGGAGGTGCAGGGCCATTCGCCCGAACAGCGGGTGACGGTTCCCGGCAAACGCGATGTGGCCATCCTGAAGATCGAGCCGGTCGGCAATTACGCGGTGCGCATCACCTTTGACGACTTCCATGACACCGGCATCTTCACCTGGAATTACCTGCACACGCTCGGCCACGAGAAGCATGCGCGCTGGAATGGCTATCTCGCGGAACTCGCCGAGAAGGGCCTGAGCCGCGATCGTTAGCCGCCATTGCGTCGTCAAAACGTCACCGATCGGGAGTAGGGCGGCGGAACGGGAGACGAAAAATGTCGGTCATCACCACAGTCGAACAACTCGAAGCCAGTTACGGATTGCCGGGCGAGGCCTCGGTGGTCAAGGAACTCGACCATGTCATCCCAGAATACGCCGCCTTTATCGAAGCCTCGCCCTTTGTCGCGCTAGCCACCAGCGGTCCGGAGGGGCTGGATTGTTCGCCGCGCGGCGATCTCGCGGGCTTCGTGCGCATCGTCGATGCGAAAACGCTGATGATGCCGGACCGGCGCGGCAACAACCGTGCCGATTCGCTGAAGAACATCATCAGGGATCCGCGCGTCGCCCTGCTGTTCCTGGTGCCGGGCTCCGGCACGACGCTGCGCATCAACGGACGAGCCCATATCACCACGGACCCAGCGCTGTGCGCGTCGTTCATGGTCGACGGCAAGCCGGCGCGTTCGGTCACCGTGATCGATGTCGATTCGGTCTATTTCCAGTGCGCTCGCGCCATCGTGCGGTCGGAACTGTGGAACCCCGCCAAGCATGTCGACCCGAAGTCGCTGCCGACACCCGGAAGGATTTTGGAAATCACCAGCCGCAAGAATATCGACGGCGAAACCTACGACAGGGAGTGGCCGGAGCGGGCGAAGAAGTCGATGTGGTGATCGCCTGAAAGGGCGATCACGCCTCGTTCAGCACGTCATAGATCTTGCGCATCTGCTCGCCGATCATGTCGCATTGTTCCGGCGTCGACTGGCTCATCGCCTTCTCGATCAGCGCCATATGCACTTTCAGCGCCCGCATCAGCAGCGCCTCGCCGGTTTCGGTCAGCGTAAGCCGCAAGATGCGCTTGTCCTTCTCATCGCCTTCGCGCCGCAGCAGGCCACGCGTCTCCAACTGCGGCAACAGCATGGTGATGTTGGAGCGGCCCACGAGCAGCTTGCGGGCGAGGTCGTGCTGCGACATGCCTGGGTGACGGTAGAGGTTCATCAGCACGTCGAGCTGCGCCGGCTTCAGGTCGAGCGGCGCAAGTTTCACCGCGAGCGTGCGCTCCAGCACATGGCAGGCGCGCGCCACCGCGACCCAGTTGCGAAAACGCGGGTTGTCCCAGGGTAGCTCTTGTTTATTGTTCATCTTTGAACTATTATGTTCATGCTTGAACGTATGGATGGATTCTGACTATGGCATCATTCGGGCTGAAGGTCATCCGAGGTGTGTTTGGTGCGGCCGAACATGTCGCGCCGCGCATCACCGGGCGCGCGGCTTTCGAATTGTTCTGCCGTACGCCAAGCACCAGGACACTGACCGACGGCGAGCGCCGCGCCATCGACCGCGCCGCGGAGTTCATGGCCGAGGCGCGCCATCACCGGCTGGAGACCGCGACCGGCTGCGTCATGGTTCATGAATTCCGCCCCGAGCCGGGCCGCGAGTCCGCCGGCAGCGTCCTCGTCATCCATGGCTGGCGCTCGCGTACCGAATATATGCGCGTGCTGATCGAAGGTTTTCGCGCTGCCGGCTACAAGGTCGTCTCGCTCGATCTTCCCGGTCATGGCCATTCGCAGGGCAGGCACCTGAACATGGTCAATGCCGTCGAGGCCGCAAGAATGGCCGGCGAATGGTTTGGGCCGTTCGTGGCTGCCGTCGGCCATTCCTTCGGAGGCGCCGTTGCAGCCAATGCGATCGCCGGCTCCGTCAAGGACATCCCACCGCTGTCGGCCGCACGTCTTGTGCTAATCGCGGCACCAAGCTCGCTGCCGGCAATCTTCGCCGACTTCAGCCGGATGCTCAATGTCGGTCCCCGCTCGCAGGTCGCCATGGCTGACCGCGTCGAATATCTCTCCGGCCGGCCGCTGCACGAGTTCACCGGTGACCGGCAGCTCGCCCAGGCGCCCGTGCCGACGTTGGTCATCCACGCGCCCGACGACCGGGAGGTGCCGGCTGAACATGCACGACGCTATGCCGGCGCCGGCGACCATGTGCGGCTGCACTGGGCCGAGGGGCTCGGCCACCGCCGCATTCTGACCGACAAGGGCGTGGTTGAACGCGCCGTCGGCTTCATGACCACGCAGCAGAACCCGTCGCTGCTCAACTGAGCGGTCATCAGGCTATTTCTTCTTGTCTCCGGGTGCTACAGGCAGTCCAGCTGCCTTCCAGGCCGTGTAGCCGCCGAGGATGTGCTTGACCGGGGAAAGACCCATGTCCTGCGCCGTCTTGGTGGCCAGCGCTGAACGCCAGCCGCCGGCGCAGAAGAAGACGAAGCTTTTTCCGGAAGCGAAGAAGGGCTTGTGGTAGGGGCTTTCGGGATCGATCCAGAACTCCAGCATGCCACGCGTGACGTGCTTGGCGCCGGGAATTCCGCCGTCGCGTTCGATTTCACGAGGATCGCGCAGATCGACGAAAATGGTGTCTTCGTCCTCAAGCAGCCCTGCCGCTTCCTCGGGCGAAACCACTTCGATCTCGGCGTTGGCCTCATCCAGCAGTTCGCGATATCCTTTTTTCACATGGTCCCCTCCGGCCGCGGGTTTGCTGCAAGACGGATTTCGAGCACAACGGATGGTGTTTGTCACGCCTCGACGGTGCCGGCCATGGTCTTCCAAGCGGCCAGTGCCCCGGCTACCGTCGCCATCAGGGCGGAGCGGGAAGCGCCGTCACGCGCCTGAATCGACATGCCATGCTGGACCGTTGCGAAAAAGATCGCGGCTGCACGGCAATCGAAGTCGGCAGGCAATTCACCCTCGGCCACTGCGCGCTCCAGACGCTTCTTCAGCGCGGTAAGATTCTCGGCGCGCGGGCGCCGCAAATCCGCGCAGATCGCGCCCCGGCTCGAGTCTTCGTGCAGCGCACCCCAGCGTAATCAGGCAGCCCTGCGGACGATCGCTTTGCGAATAAGCCTTCGCGGTCCGGCGCAAGAACCGCTCGATCGCAAGCCGCGCCGTTGGCGCCTTTTCCAGCGCGAGCCAGATGTCGGCGCCCTCCACGCGGGAATAGAGGGCGGTCGCCTCGAGGAACAGGGCCTCCTTGCTGCCATAGGCGGCATAGAGGCTCCAGCCTGGGAGCCTACTCGGCCAGCAAGGCGGCGCCGTCGGTCTGACCAAGGCATTGGCCCGCGACCTCGGGTCACGCGGCATCACCGCCAATGTCGTCCATCCCGGTTCGACCGACACCGACATGAACCCGGCCGACGGCCCGCATGCCAAGCATCAGCGCCAGAAGATGGCCACCCCGCGATTCGGCGAGGCGGACGATATCGCCGGCATGGTTGCCTGGCTCGCCGGGCCGGAGGGCCCGGTTCGTCACCGGAGCCGCGCTGACCATCGACGGAAGGCGCAAACGCGTGAGGCGCCGGGATTCCCGCGGCCGGAGCGCCAGTTCGGTCGCGCCAGCCGTCACGATGTTGTGAAACCGTTCGGCAACAGCCCAGCCGAAATTTATGAAAGCTTAACGAAATCGGTATGAATCGGTATAGTCGCGCCTTACATCCGCCATGCGGTGAGCGGGACGGTCTAGCGTGCGGAACGGGAACCGGTTACGACCGGAGCGGGTGATCGATGAAATTCCTCGGTAAAAAAGCAACCGTGATGCCGCTGGTGGCGATTACGGCGACGCTGGCTTTCGGCATGCCTCAGGCAGGGGCCCAGGGATTTTTCGACATGCTATTCGGCGGTGGCATCAGGCATGAGCCGAAAGGCGAGTTTCCGCCTCCTCCGCCAAAGCACAAACCCCAGCCGAACGCTCCGGCCGGCGGCGGCGTGAGGATCAGCAGTCCGTCCTACTATACTTACAAAGCCGACAAGCTGGTGCGTGTCGACTTCTCGACGCTGGCGACGGCGCCGCAGCCGGCTACGCCGCAAGACGCCGCTTTCGTGCCTTCGGCCACGGGTGCTGCCTTCCATGAAGCCATTGCCGGGCTCGCCGACTATGAACTCTATGCCGAGCCCGACATCGCCAAGGCGCTGATCGCGTATTACTCGGCCAACCCGGATTTCATCTGGGTGACCGGGACCACCCCGAACAACCGCGCGCAGGATGCGGTGCGGGTGCTTGGCGAGGCTGCAAGCTACGGCCTCACGCCTGCCGACTACACGGTCGATGTGCCAGCCGCCAGTTCGTCCTCGGCGGATGACGCAGCCAAGCTGAAGGAGCTCGTGCGTTTCGAGATGGCGCTGTCGGCACGTGCCCTGCGCTATGCGCATGACGCCCAGAATGGCCGTGTCGAGCCGAACCGCATGACCGGCTACTACGATTTCCCGGCCAAGCCGCTCGACATGATCGGCGCGCTGAAGACTCTGGCGCATACCCAGGAGGTTCGCACCTATCTGGAATCGCGCCATCCGCAGAATGCGGAATATCAGGCGCTGCGCGTCGAACTGGAAGCGCTGCAGGCGAGCGCCGAGAACGAAATCGTCGTCGATCCCAAGCTGCTGTTGAAGCCAGGCGAAACCAGCCCCGAATTGCCGAAGCTGCTGTCGCTGATCGCGCGTAATCTCGATGACGAAATGGGCGGCACCTATGGCGAGGTCCTGTCGCGGCTGGCAACCAGCGAAGTCTACGTTCCCGAGCTGGTGCCGCTGATCAAGGCGGTGCAGCAGAAGGAAGGCATGAAGGGCGACGGCGTCATCGGTCCACGCACGGTCGCCACACTAGCCGGGACGTCGAAGGCCGACAGGCTGCTGAAGGTGGAGGTGGCGCTGGAAGAATTGCGCTGGCTGCCTTCCGATCTCGGCAGCCCGCGTGTTTTCATCAACCAGCCTGCTTTCACCGCGAGCTATATCGACGACGGCCAGGAAAAATTGAAGACGCGCGCGGTCGTCGGCCGCGTCACCAACCAGACCGCCTTCTTCTACGACCAGATCAAGCAGGTCGATTTCCACCCCTACTGGGGCGTGCCGCAGTCGATCATCGTAAACGAAATGCTGCCGAGGTTGCGCGGCGATCCCGGCTATCTTGACCGGGCCGGCTACGAGGTGACGGATTCACGCGGCAAGCGCATCCCTTCGTCGGCGGTGAACTGGGGCGCTTATGGCGCCAACATTCCCTATAATGTGCGCCAGCAGCCGAGCGAGGCCAATGCGCTGGGCGAACTGAAGATCCTGTTCCCCAACAAGCATGCGATCTATATGCACGACACGCCCCAGAAATCGTTCTTCAAGCAGGATATGCGCGCGCTCAGCCATGGCTGCGTGCGCCTGCAGGATCCGCGCGGCATGGCGGCTGCAGTGCTCGGCACCTCGGTCGATTATATCGCGGAGAAGCTGAAGCATGGACACTCGACCGAGGATGTGACACGCGATATCCCAGTCTATGTCGCTTATTTCACCGCCTGGCCCGACATGTCCGGCAAGGTAGAGTATTTCAGCGACGTCTACGATCGCGATTCCCGGCTGAAGCAGGCTCTGGACGCAACCGAGGCGGTGCGCTCACCCTCGAGCTAGTCGTTATCGCTCCGACAGCGAGCGCCTGAAACCGGCGTCGCGCCCGGCGATCAGCCAATAGATCAGCCCGGCAACCAGACCGGCGGCGGCTATAATGCCGATGTCGGCCCAGCGCTCCAGATCCACTTCCTCCGCCGCGCTCGGCCAGATCAGGAAGAAACCTCCGTCCGCAGCCGCGGCGCCGAAGACCATGTGCAGCATAGCGCTGCGAAGAGAGAAGAATTCAGCGATCAGCGCAAAAATCAGCGTCTGAGGCGCGGTTACCACGATGGTCAGGAAATAGATGAATATGCCGAGCGGCGGTACCACAAAGGCGGCGATCGGCGAGACTCCCAAGAGGTCGAAATAGGCTGGCGCGTTGGGCAGCGAACTCAACGCGGCATAGATCGCCACGACGGCGATCAGACCAACCAGTATGGCGACGAGATAGCCGGCCAGCATCATGAGGACGCGCTTCATCAAGTGCTTCGCAGTCGACATGCCCACCCCACCCTGAAGCCCGGTCCTTCCACAATCAGCCATCAAATGGCGAATTGACGCAAGGGGAGACGGAACACTCCTGGGCCCGCTGGTGAAATCCCGCAGCTCAGGCGCCGCCGCACATATGCTGCGAATCCGGGAGAGCCCAGGAGCCTTTCGCGACGAGGTCGACGGAATAATAAACCCGGCCACGGTCGTCGTCCTTGGGGCAGTCCCTGGGAATGGAGATCAAGCACATGACGACGGGTTCACCCACCTTCGAGGCGGCAAGGCCAGCCTCGCGATCATAGGACACGGCCCCGCCGCCATTGGTGAATGTGGCCGCGCTGCCCGCTTCGGGAGTAGCCGTTTCCAGCGGATCGTCGCCAAGCCGCGTGGTCAGCGTCTCGATATGCGTCGACGCGCATTGGCCGATCACCGAGGGCAGGGGCTGGTCCTTATTGCCGGGGTTCCGCGCGGCTGCGTCCAGCGCCTTCTTGCCGATCAGCGCGATGGTGTAGTCCTGCATCCAAGACGGTGCATTTCCATAGGTCTGCAAGGCGTTGTTGAGCGCGCTGGCGATACAGGCGGTATCGCTCTTGCAAGCATTGCGATCAGCGATCAGCCCGCGGGCAATCTTGCGCTTGTCGCCGCCGAACGCCGGCTCGAATTCCTTGTAGGCCTTCGAAACCAGCAGATCGATCGCCGACAATTGCGTGTCGGCGCAGATCGCCTTTTCCGCCGGCAGGTTTGCCTTGCCGCAGTCGAAGGGCGGCCCGTCCGCCGATGCCGGAGAAACAGCAAGGAAGCCGCCGGCTGGGACGATGGCCAATACCGACAGAAGATAGGGTCTAACGAAACATCGCATCATGGCCCCCAAGCCAGCAGGGATTGCCCAAGGCGCGACCCGGCACCGGAGCCTAACATACTCCAGTATGGACAATTTTGACGCTGGTTTCGTCTTTGAGAATACGCGGACGCAGCGCATTCGCGACGGGGATGTCCTACGAACCTTATTTTGGTTCGGCCGTCACAGGATCGAAGACGATTTCGACCTTCGCCTTGTCCGAGGTATAGTAGGTGACGGTGTAGCCATCCTTGTCCCAGTCGACCTCTTTCACGTAGCGAAACCCGTCACGCTGCTCGACCTTGGCGATGATCTCCGACAGCTTCTTGGCATTGGGTGGCGGCAGTGCAGTTTCATCCGCGGCAAAGGCGGGTCCGGCGGCGAAAAGAACGGCGACGGAGGCCGCAAGGAGAAATCTGGACATGGTTTTCCCTCAAGTTTCGACGCAAGGAAACTCGCTGTCACGCAGGTTTGTTCCGCACGTGGGTGTCCCGGCGTTGAGCGCCTGTGCAGAAAGGCCCCGCGCCAAAGGGAAAAGACGGGCTGTAGCTGCCGATGTGATGTTCAGCAAAGATGGTGGGCGATGCAGGGATTGAACCTGCGACCCCACCCGTGTGAAGGGTGTGCTCTCCCGCTGAGCTAATCGCCCGCTCGTTGCCCGAAGGCCAAGCGAGCCGCGATATAAGGGAGGCCGACCCATTAAGTCAAGGCAGCGTCTGGTGTTGTCACACAGATCGGATTTGCGGTCTCGCCAAGGCCCGTTCCGTAGAGTTTTCATCGTCGGCGCTCAGTGTGCGGCGGCGCCGATCAACCTTTGCGCCAGATCGAGTGTCAACGCATCGAAATGCGATATCACCGCCGAGGGCTCGAACTCGCGCACATGACGGTCGGTGTAGCCGAAATCGACGGCGACGACAGGAATGCCGGCGGCCTTGGCGGTGTCGATATCGGTTTGCGAATCGCCGACCATCAGGGCGCGGTGCGGATCTCCGCCGGCGAGTTTGATGGTCTCGATCAGGTGGCGCGGATCGGGCTTGCGGAACGCGAACGTGTCCTGCCCGGCAATTGCCGCGAAATGCCTGGTCAAGCCGAGTGCTTCGATCAGCGCCAGCGAATTGGCCTGGTATTTGTTCGTGCAGATGGCCAGCAGATAGCCGGCCTTCTCAAAACGGGCAATCGCCTCGATCACGCCGGGGTAGGGGCGGGATTTGCCCGGAATGTTGTCGGTGTAGTGATCGAGGAACAGTTTCAGCAGCCGGTCGTGCTCCTCGACCTTGAGGGATCGTTGCTGCGCGGCATGCGCCCGTTCGATCATCACCCGACCGCCATGGCCGACGAAGCGTTTAAAGCCGGCTTCGTCGACCGCCGACAGTTCGCTGGCCGCCAGGCTGTGGTTGAGGCTGTCGAGCAGGTCCGGCGCCGTGTCAATCAGCGTTCCATCGAGGTCGAACACGATGATCGGGCGAGTCATGATCCATCCTGCGCAGGTTTGTGCATGGGCAGGCGATAGCGGCTGCGACGCGTTAAGGCAAGCAGACCGGCGAGACGGCCCCAAGGGCTTTGACCCGGCTTGCAAAAATGCTAGGAGCCGAAAACGCTGAAGCGCGTCGCGTCGAACGGACTCATGCGGCGCGCTTCTGGTCTTTATCTTTCAAGCATGTCGTTTTCCCAAAGCCGAAGTCATTTTGGGCGACATGCATTCGGTTTCGGGGCAGCAAAGCAGCATGGATGCGAGGCTATTGAAGGTCGAGGCCGCGCGGGCGGCCCTTGCCCATGTCAGCGACGGCATGCGGCTCGGCATCGGCACCGGCACCACTGCCGAGGAGTTCGTGCGGCTGCTTGCCGACAAGGTCGCCACCGGCATGACCATAACAGGCGTGCCGACCTCCGAACGCACTGCCGCGCTGTGCCGCGAACTCGGCGTGCCGCTGTCGACGCTGGAGGAAACGCCCGAGCTCGATCTCACCGTCGACGGTGCCGACGAGGTCGACCCGGAACTGACATTGATCAAGGGCGGCGGCGGCGCGCTGCTGCGCGAGAAGATCGTGGCCGCGGCCTCGCAGCGCATGATCGTCATCGCCGACCGTTCGAAGATGGTCGAGACACTCGGCCGGTTTCCGCTTCCGATCGAAGTCAACCGGTTCGGCCTGCGCGCGACTGAGATCGCCGTGACCATGGCGGCTGGAAATCTCGGCCTTTCCGGTGCGGTGATATTGAGGATGACGGGGAGCCAGCCTTTTGTTACAGACGGCGGCCATTTTATCCTGGATGCATCTTTTGGCCGCATTCCGGATACAAGAGCGCTTTCGAATGCTCTCCACGCCATTCCTGGCGTGGTTGAGCATGGTCTTTTCATCGGGCTGGCGTCAGCGGCCATCATCGCCGGCGGCGACGGTATCCAAACTGTCCATGCCGCCCGAAAACCAGGGAGTTCTACCGATCATGATGTTGCATAACCGGGTTCGCCGTCTTTCCGTCCTTGTGGCGGCTTCGGCCGTCTTCGCGTTCTCCTCGCCTGTCTTCGCGCAGGACGTCACGGAATCGCATCTGAAGGCCGCACGCGCCGCGGTCGCCGCGATCCATGCGACCGACCCGTTCGACAACATCCTGCCGCAGGCCGCCGCGGCGCTCGAATCGCAGCTTATCCAGAAGAACCCTGACATGCAGGAACTGATCGGCAAGACGATCAACGAGAAGGCACTGGCGATGGCCTCGCGCCGTGCGGATCTCGAGAAGGAAGCGGCTCTTGCCTATGCGAAGGTGTTTTCCGAAAAGGAGCTCTCCGACATCGCGGCGTTCTACAGCTCCGAGTCCGGCAAGAAGCTGCTCGACAGCGGCCCGACCGTGACGCGTGACCTCGTCAAGGCCGCCGACATCTGGCAGAACGGCGTAGCGCGCGATCTCGCCCAGCAAGTCGGCGAGACTCTGGCTGCGGCGGCAAAAGCCAAGGCGCCGGCCGCACCCGCCGATGCGACCGCTCCCGCGGACGGTGCTGCTCCGGCGGATAGCGCAGCCCCCGCCGACGGTTCTGCGCCCGCGGACGGCACGCAGAACTGATCGAGATCTTTTCGACGGCCTTGCGGCCATCTGTGAAGCCCGGCTTGTCCGGGCTTTTCTTTTGACGGTTCGCAGCCTACCTGTCAGTCGCATTTTGGCGTTCAAGGAGCCGCTTCATGGCCGGTTATGACTACGACCTCTTCGTCATCGGCGGCGGCTCTGGAGGGGTGAGGGCAGCGCGGGTCGCCGCAGCGCTCGGCAAACGCGTCGGCATTGCCGAAGAATACCGTTTCGGTGGGACCTGCGTCATCAGGGGCTGCGTGCCGAAGAAGCTCTATGTCTATGCCTCGCAATTTCCCGAGCATTTCGCCGATGCCGTCGGCTATGGCTGGACAGTGCCGAAAGCCAGTTTCGACTGGCAGACGCTGGTAGCCAACAAGGACCGCGAGATCAGCCGCCTGGAAGCGATCTACAAGAAGAATGTCGAGGGTTCGGGTGGCGAGACGTTTCACACGCGGGCGATGATCGTCGACCCGCACGTGATCCACCTCCTGCGTGAGGATCGCACCGTCACCGCCGATCAGATCCTGATCGCCACCGGCGGCCGTCCGGCGGCGCATCCGGCGCTGCCCGGCCACGAACACTGCATCTTTTCCAATGAGGCTTTCGACCTCAAGGAACTGCCAAAGGCGATCATGATCGAGGGCGGCGGCTATATCGCGGTCGAGTTCGCCAACATCTTCCATGGCCTCGGCGTAGACACCACGCTGGTCTATCGCGGCAAGGAAATCCTCGGCCGCTTCGACATGGACCTGCGGCGCACGCTGCATGAGACGATGGAGAAGAAGGGGATAAAGATCCTTTGCCATTCCGTCTCCGAATCGGTCAGCAAGCGGCCGGACGGGCGGCTCGACGCGCAGCTCATCGGGGGGCAGGTACTGACGGTAGATCAGGTGATGCTGGCCATCGGCCGCATCCCCAACACCGAGAATATGGGCCTCGAAGGCATAGGCATCGAGATGACCGCCGCGACCGGTGCGATCAAGGTCGACCCGTATTCCCGCACCAACATCGACAATATCTGGGCGATCGGCGATGTCACCAACCGCGTGCAGCTGACCCCGGTGGCGATTCACGAAGCCATGTGCTTCGTCGAGACGGCCTTCAAGGACAATCCGACGGCGCCCGACCACGACACGATCGCAACGGCTGTCTTCTCGCAACCGGAAATCGGCACGGTCGGCCTGTCGGAAGACGAAGCCGTCAAGCGCTTCGCCGATATCGAAATCTACCGCGCCAGCTTCCGGCCGATGCGGCACACGTTGTCGGGCCGTGACGAAAAGATGCTGATAAAGCTGGTCGTCGATGGCGCTTCGCGCAGGGTTCTCGGCGCCCACATATTGGGGCCGGATGCCGGCGAAATGGCACAGCTGCTCGGCATCCCCCTGAAGGCCGGACTGACCAAGGACGACTTCGACCGCACGATGGCCGTGCACCCGACCGCCTCCGAAGAGCTCGTCACCATGTACAAGCCGACCTATCGGGTGAAGGACGGCGAGCGCGTCTGACGTGCCTGACGCGGCTCTGCCGCCGCCAGCCATGGCCGGCGGCGGCGGTCGAATCGCTACAGCAAGGTGCCGCGCAGGATGACGAGCGCCACCGAGAAATAGATCACCAGTCCGGTGACATCGACCAGCGTGGCGACGAACGGCGCGGATGCACTGGCTGGGTCGAAACCGATCCGTTTCAGGGCGAAAGGCAGCATCGATCCCGACAGCGAACCGAAGGTGACGATGCCGATCAGTGCGGCACCAACCGTTGCGGCAATCAGCAGCCAGTGCGGGCCATAGTCATAGAAGCCCATATACTGCCAGAGCGCGATGCGGCCGACGCCGACCACGCCCAGCATGGCGCCGAGCACGAGACCGGTAGGCAGTTCGCGCAACGCCACCCGCCACCAGTCACGAAGGCCGATTTCGCGCAGCGCCAACGCGCGGATGACCAGCGAGGTCGCCTGCGAGCCGGAATTGCCGCCGGAGCTCATGATCAGCGGGATGAACAGCGTCAGCACGATCGCTTTCTCCAACTCGCCCTCATAGCTTTGCATGGCATTGGCCGTCAGCATCTCGCTGATGAACAGCGCACAGAGCCAACCACCGCGCTTCTTGATCATGGCGAGAAAGCTCATCTTCATATACGGCTCGTCCAAAGCCTCCATGCCGCCAAAGCGATGCACGTCTTCGGTCGTCTCCTCGATCATCGCGTCGATGATGTCGTCGATGGTGACGATGCCGAGGATCTTGCCGTTGTCGACGACCGGGACGGCGAGCAGATCGTATTTGGAGATCGTCTGCGCCAGGTGTTCACGATCCGTCAGCGGAGTGACCGTCACCGGCACGCGATCCGGCGCTACCGACAGGATCGGGTCGTCCGGTTCACCGGTGATGAGCCGACGCAAGCCCGTCGACCGCACCAGGAGATTTGTCCGCGGATCGACGATGTAGATTGCATAGACGGTCTCGCGCGTCCGTTCGACCTTGCGGATGTAGTCGAGCGTGCGTCCGACGGTCCAGTCGGAGGGCACGCTGACGAACTCCGTCGTCATGATCGAGGCGGCGCTGCCTTCGGGATAGCCCAGAATGGAAAGCAGGGTGGCGCGCAGCGGCGGCGCCAACGCACCGAGCAGCTCGGAGCGTGCCGGCTCGTCGAGCTCGCGCAGGATGTCGGCCGCGCGGTCGACGGACATGGCTGTGAGCAGCTTGCTCGCGTTGGGACGGGGCAGGGCCCCCGCCAGTTCGGCCGCGCCTTCGAGCTCAGGCTGGTCGAAAATCTCGACCAGCCGTTCGAAGGGTACGGCGCAAAGCAGCTCCGTCGCGGTTTCGCGCGATTCATGGTTGAGCGCGTCGACAAGGTCGGCGACGTGATCGTTGGCAAGGATGCGGGCGATGGCGACGGCCTCGTCGTCCGCTACGGGGAAAAAATCGTTCATGGCTCACTCCTTGCCGTCCGGCAGGACATGAACCACTCAGGTCACGTCTAGGCGGACGGCGGTTGCGTTCGACTGTGACTGTCGCCAGGCATGGCGCGGTGACCTTTCTGCTTGCGGGTTCGCTTTTGACTGCTGCAAGCCGGCGCAACATAAGAGCGCGCATTGCCGAGTCAATCGCCGTGAGGAAGGAAAACAGTGCCGAACGGCTCTATTCGCGAGACTGTGATCACCGTGGATCGGTCGCCGTGGCAAGCCACGGTGACATCGCCGTTATTTCTGCTTCAGCCGGCGCGAGAAACGCGTCCATTTGTCCTCGACCGGCCTTGGCTGGGCCAGGATCGTGGTGAGTTCCAGCGGCAGGCTCGGGGCAAGCGGCCTCTTGGTTGCGACGCCATCGGCGATCAGGACCATCGAGTGGTAGAACTCGGTCCCGGCAGCAGATCTCGGTGCCACGGCTTCGTGCATGACACTGATCACCGTCACATCGGGGCAGTTGTCCTTGATGGCCTGGTGGAAGGCAATCTTGCCATCAGGGTCGAGAGCCCCGGTGGCCTCGTCAAGGAACAGCAGGCCCGGTTGCTGCAGGATGATACGAGCCACCACCAGCTTCTGCTTCTGGCCGCCCGACAGGACTTGATCCCAGCTCTTGCCCTCGCGGCTTTCATTGGCCATGTGTTCGATGAAATCGCCAAGGCCAGCCTTGTGCAGTGCCGACGCGACCTGGGTATCGCCATGGTCACCTTCGGAGCCTGGCAGGCAGACCAGCTGTTTCAGCGACACCTGCGGCAGCTTGACCTCCTGGGCGGCATAGAAGCTCTTGACGCCCTCCGGGAAGACGATGGTGCCGCGGCCATAGGGCCAGAGGCCGTTGATCGCCTTGATCAGCGAGGTCTTGCCGCACCCGGATTCGCCTTTCAGGAAGGTCCATTCGCCGCGCCGGAAGCGCAGGTTGGCGGAACTTAGGAACGGTGTCGCATCCTCACCCTGATGCGCCAGCTCCAGCTTCTGGATGGTCAGGCCGAAGACCGGATTCTGGCTGGCGTAGTGGAAGTCGGAACGGCCGCTCTGGCTGTAGAATTCCTGCGGGTACTGGACTTTCTCGATCGCGTTGGCGAGCTCCGTCACGCGCTGGCTGTTGGCGCGCAGCGTGGCGATGGCGGGCATGACATGGATGAACCAGGAACACTGGCTGATGAGCTGGGCGACCATTTCAGAGCCGGTGATGTAGCCTTTATAGTCCAAGCGGCTGTGGATGAACGGCACAAGGCCTGGAGCATAGGCGACGATACGGGCGCCGACGAAGTTGTAGATCAGCTCGAACGACATATAGCTGGTGTTGACGACATTCAGCCGCCCCCAGGTGCGATCGATGTCGACATAGAGCCGGTCGTGCATCCTCTTCTGCACGCCCTCGCCATGCGAGGCGGCGACATGGAAGCTGCGGCGCAGGAACGTCGTCAGTTCGCTACGATAACTTCCCTCGGCCTTCTGCATGCGAATATTGAGCCGTTCCAGCAGGCTGCCGAGCTTGACGGCGATCCAGGTGTTGAGGGGGACGTATGTGGCAACCGCGAGAAGGGCGAGAACAGCGCTCCCATAGCTCCCAAGGAACTCCAGGCCTTTGACCTCCACTGACGACTGCAACAGGTTCTGGCCTATAAAGTAGAGCGAAGTCGCCAACCCCAGCACGCCCATGGCGAGGCCGATCGCACCGCCGGTCATGTCCTTGATCGATTCCTGGATGCGCTGGTCGACATTGTCGGGCGCAACGATGCCGCCGTCCGCGGAACCATGTTGAGCGTGAAAATGGGTATGGTTGCCGTCGAGCAAGGCCTGGTTGAATTGGTCGTTCAGCCAGCCACGCCATTTGCGATGCAAAGTTGCCGAGACGAGATTGCGCACACCGGTGAAGCCGACATCCTTGAGCATGACCAGCAGCACCAGTATGCCGGCGTTGGTCAGGATTGTCTCCAAGGGGCTGGTGTTGGCCGCATCGTGCAGGAAGGCGATCGAATTGACCAATTCGCCCGACGCCATGGCGAACCACACGCTAGCCTTGCTGGATAGCGCTGTGAGCAGGGCTATCACCAGCGTCAGCGCCCAGGCTTCCTTCCAGCGGTCCGAGATCCAGTAGGCTCGCACGAGCCCCCAGAAATTGCGCATCGAGGATACCGGCGTCAAATGCGACCGCCCTGCGGCGTCGCTGCGTAGTCCATCCGGTACTGACTCTTGCGATCGCCTGCCGATCCGAATCACGATCCCGCCCAAACCTTTTTTGTTTTGTTACGGATGGTAACACCAATTGATCATTTTCCATTAATTTTTAAACCAGGCCTATAGGATTGCTCTCGCGGCCGTTGCACTGAGGCAACAGATTGAAGATCAATCGCCAGCAAAACGGAAGGCCAACGATCAGAAAATCTTGAAAGGTTTCAGCAGCTTGGACGCGGCGAACGGGGCTGCTGTCGATCTTCCCCTGGGGAAACCTGGCACACGGTTTCGTGATTCAAAAAATCATGAGGGCCGGGGATCAACGCCGATTCCGTGCTGCGGCGAAGTCGCTAGTATCGCATTGGAACAGCGGGAGTGCAGGATCGTTCTCTTGCCCATGATCCGCACCGGCCCAATGGCAAGCGGCTCTTTCATCAGCTACGCCAAAATGGAGGAGAAGTGGCGTCCGCTGGCCCTCAGACAACCTTCTCCAACTCGCCACGCGCCTTGGCCGCCGCGACCTGACGGATCGCATCGGCCAACGTGTCGGCATCCTGCGCGCCCATCACGGCATATTTGTCCTCGAGCAAGAAGCACGGCACCCCTGTGATGCCCATGCGCGACGCGGTGGCGATTTCCGTGCGAACCGCCTCGACATCAGCGTCACTCGGCAAGAGCGTTTCAACAACAGCGGCGTCCATTCCGGCCTCGCGGGCAGCTTCGACCAAGACGGTGTGATCGCCGATATTGACGCCCTCCTCGAAATTCAGCTGGAACAGGCGGCGCACCAGTCGGTTCTGAACGTCCTCGCCGGCGGCACCGGCCCAGCGGATCAGCCGATGCGCGTCGAGCGTGTTCGGCGCCACCTTAATGGCGTCGAAAGCAAAGGAAATACCTTCAGCGTCGCCAAGCGGTTCGATGCGGGCGTGAATTTCGCGAATGCGCTCGTCGCTGCCGAACTTGGCTAGCATATAGTCGTGGCGGTCCTTGCCTTGCGGCGGAATGGTTGGATCAAGCTGGAACGGCCGCCAGCGTACATGCACTTCGACATCGCCGGCCGCGGCGATCGCCTTGTCCAGCCGCTTCTGACCGATGAAGCACCACGGGCAGACGACATCCGACACCACATCGACGGTTATGGCGTTCGCTTCGCTCATCTCGATCTCCGGGTTTCAGTTCGGTTTGCGCCACCATGTTGGCAGCTGATAACCGAATATGGGCGTCTTGCGCGGATGTTCCAGATAATTCCAGTAAGCAAGCCACTGCTGCGTATTGTACTGCATCGGCACCATGTAATTGCCGGAGATCAGCAGCCGGTCGAGAACGCGAACCGCGGCGACGTAATCCTCTTTCGAACGGGCTCGCAGCATTGCGTCGATGGCCGCATCGATCGCCGGATCGGCGACGCCGGCGAGGTTGAACGATCCCTCGGTCCTGGCCGCGGCGGACGACCAGCGCCCGATCTGCTCGATCCCAGGAGACAGCGAATTGTTGAAGCCGCTGGAGCCGATCAGGACCTCGAAATCGAAACGCTGCTTGCGCGACTGGATCTGGTCGCCGTCCAGGCCGCGGATGCTGACATTGATGCCGATCTTCTCAAGCGTGCGCTGATAGATGCCGGCCAGACGTTCTTCATCCTGCGAGGCGGTCAGAATCTCGAAGCCGAAAGGTTTGCCGTCGGAATCGATCATCGTGCCGTCCTGCACATGGTAGCCGATGCTTTTCAGAAGATCGAAAGCGGTCTTCAGCACCTTGCGGTCCTGCCCCGAACCGTCCGTCACCGGCGGTTTCCAGGTGCCATCCATGACGTCGGCCGGCACGCGGCCGGGATAGGGTGCCAGCAGTGCCTTTTCCCTGTCATCAGCCGGATGGCCGAGCGCGGAGAGCTCCGAGTTCTGCCAGTAGCTCATCGTGCGGGTGTACTTGCCGCCGAACAGGTTCTTGTTGGCCCATTCGAAATCATAAAGCATGCCGAGCGCGCGCCGAACCACGGGGTTGGAAAACTTCGGCAGCCTCGTGTTGAACAGAAAACCTGTCACGACGGGTGGAATGCCTGTATCGAAGGTTTCAGAGACAACGTCTCCCCTATGAAACGCCGGAAAGTCGAGATCGCGCTCGCGTTTCACCGGATCGCTGTCGTCGTCGATGGCGCAAAGACCCTTCTTGAAGGCTTCGAGCTTGGCGTTGGCGTTGAGAAAATACTCGATGGTGATCTGGTCGTAATTGTCGAAACCGCGCTTGGCGGGAACGTCCTTGCCCCAATAATCGGGGTTGCGCTTGAAGACGATGCGCTGGCCGGGCGTCACCTGCGCGATCCCGTAGGGACCGCTGCCGATTAGCGGCTTCAGCGTCGTCCTGTCGAAAGTGTCGATGTCGAAAGCGTGCTTGGGGATGATCGGCGTCAGCGCGATGATCAGGGGAAACTCACGATCGGCCTTGTCATTGAAGGTGAAGCGCACGCTATGGTCGCCCGTCTTTTCGAGCTTGGCGATCCTGGCCATGCGGTCGCTGTAGGGCGGACGGCCTTTCTGCGTATAGGCATCGTAGGTGAACAGCACGTCTTCCGGCGTCACTGGCTGACCATCCGACCATTTGGCATTCGGGTTGAGATGGAATTCGACGCTCTTGCGCTCGGGATCCAGGTCGGCGGTGTCGGCCAGAAGCCCATAGAGGGTAAAGGCCTCGTCGGCACTGCGCTGCATCAGCGGTTCGAAGACCAGATTGCCGTAAATTGTGTCCATCATGCCGCGCGCGGTCGTGCGCAGGCTTTTCAGGATGAAAGGGTTGAGATTGTCGAAGCTGCCGACGACGCAATAGGTAATGCTGCCACCCTTCGGCGCGTCGGGATTGACGTAGCTGAAATGGGCGTAGTTCGGCGGCAGGGCCGGTTCGCCCTGCATCGCAATCGCGTGTTGCGGCTCCGACAGCGCCGGTGGCGACGACAGGCTGAGAAACGATAATGCGGTGACCAGCCAAACAAGAACGCGGCCCATGACCGTCTCCCTAACAAGTCGGCTTGATGATTCGGTGCGCACCCTAGCATGGGGCACCTGCGTGGCGGCCAATGGCGTCGTCAAGAATTACCGGTGCGCGGGCTGGATTCGACGCCGCATGCAGTGTAACACGCCGTCCGAAGTCATTCTGTTGCCTCATTTCGGCAACAGGTAGCTGGACCACACGGCACGAAGAAGCCGGTCCCCGGGATCATTGAGAGGAAGTGCACGACATGACGAGCCTGAACAGCAACGCGTACCGCCTGTCGGTCATGGCCGCAGGCGTGGTTGGCTTTCTCGGCGCAGGACTTCCCTCTGCTTCCGCGCAGCAGCAGCCGCAGATTCCGCAGGGCTGGTTCAAGGCCTGCACCAAGCAGGAAGACGTCGACATCTGCAATGTCCAGAACATCGTCACCGCTGGCAATGGCCAACTCGTCACCGGCGTCAGCCTGATCGAGCTCAAGGGCAAGGTGAACCGCAAAGTGTTCCAGGTGACGGTCCCGACCGGCCGCCTCGTGCCTCCCGGCATTGGCCTGCAAATCGACACCGGCAAGGCGCAGAAGCTCGACTATGTCATCTGCTTCCCGGATCGCTGCGTGGCGGAAGTGCCGCTGACCGATCAGCTCGTCGCTTCGTTCAAGAAGGGTCAGGGGATCACGCTGACCTCGATCAATTTCCAGAACCAGGCCAACCCGATCAAGATCGCGCTGCAGGGCTTCAGCGGCGCCTATGACGGACCGCCGCTGCAGCAGTCCGACATCGAGGACCGGCAGAAAAAGCTTCAGGACTTCGTCGCCAAGAACAACCAGGATTTCGCCAAGAAGCTCAAGGACGAGCAGGAGAAGGCGAAGACCGCCAACTGATCCGGCGTCGGCAACATATCCAGTCAAAAAAGCGGGGTCATGCCCCGCTTTTTTCATTTCTGGCCATACTCAGCATGCCGGAAGTCAGTGCCTGGACTGCCGTTTCGGCGCGTAGCACCCATCCGGCTTCTTGTCGAACATTTCCTTGATTTGCGGATGGCGGACGGGTTCTCCCGACTGATCCTCGAGCAAATTCTGCTCGGACACATAGGCGATGTATTCGGTTTCAGAATTCTCGGCGAGCAGGTGGTAGAACGGCTGGTCCTTGCGCGGCCGTACGTCGGCGGGGATGGCCTCGTACCATTCGTCGGTGTTGGCGAATTGCGGATCGACGTCGAAAATAACGCCTCGGAACGGGAACAGCCGGTGGCGAACCACCTGTCCGATCGCGAATTTGGCCGTTTTCATCGTACTCACCACTGAATTCCTTGGCTTTATTTGGCGCAGACTCCGCATCAATTCAATCCCGAGCGTCTGAGCGCCTTCAAGATACGCGGTACGCGCAACAAAGGTTCTGGTGAACGTCGCGATACCGCTGCAAAGTCCCCAAAATCGCTAGCGCTGCCGAGCCGGCTTCCGAAGGCCACCCGCAAGTGCCGCAAAGCCGCTGCCCGGGCGAAGCCCTTCACGCATGAAGAAGGCACGCAGCGGTGTAAAGCCGCCAAGTACACCCAGGCCAACGCCACGCGCCATCTGCGCCGGCAACATGTCCGAAAGCAGCGACATGTTGAGGAGATTGACAGCGCTGCTGCGCGCCAGAACATCGGGCCGGCGCTTGAAATCGTATGCAGCAAGGGCCGCAACAGCCCCCGGATCCTCACGATTTTCCCGCGCGATTCCAACCAGATCGTCAATATCCCTGATCGCTAGGTTGAGGCCTTGCGCGCCAATCGGCGGGAACACGTGCGCCGCCTCGCCGACAAGCGCCACCCGTCGTGCGGCGAAACGCAGGGGGGTAACCGTCGACAATGGATAGATCTGGCTGCCCGGCTCCACGGTTACCCGGCCCAGCATCGACTGCATCTGTCGCTCGACCCGGAGCGAGAGCGTTGCATCGTCCAAAGCGGCAAGCTCCTTGGCGGTCTCGGGCTTGACCACCCAGACAAGGCTGGAGCGATTGCCCGGCAGTGGAACCTGCGTGAACGGGCCGGTCTCTGTATGGAATTCCGTCGAGGTGAAGCCATGTTCGCGGTTGTGGCCGAAATTGAGGACGAGCGCCGCCTGGGGGTAGGCGCGCGCCGCCGTCGAGATGCCCGCGGCCTCGCGGGCGGGCGACAGGCGGCCGTCGGCGGCTACCGCAAGGGACGCATCGATCTCGCTGCCATCAGCCAGCGCGGCATGCGCTTTGACGGCGCCGAGGTGCCATGCCTTCACCATGGATCTGCGCCATTCGATCCCGGAATGCGCGGTCACCTTGCCGGCAAGCGCCGGGCCAAGGACGCCGTTGGGGAGGTTCAGGCCGAACTGTTCCTCGTCGATCTCGCTGGCGCGGAAGGTGACGACGGGGCTGCGGATCAGCCGGCCGGTCGCATCGACAATGCGCATCACCTTCAGGGGCGCGCCCTTGGGCCTGATGTCCTCGAGCACGCCCAGCCGTTCGAGCATCTTCAGGGCAGGCGTCATGAGCGCCGTGGTGCGACCGTCGGGAGCCGAGGTGTCCGGCCCGACAATCGTCACCGGAAAGCCGGCATCGGCGAAGGCAAGCGCGGCGATCAACCCGGCCGGCCCCGTGCCCGCAATCAGTATCCGCGCTGTTTCCTGATGCTCCAAGATCGGCTTCCGGTCTGCAGTTGAGAGGCGGCCACCAGACCCGCCGGTCGAAAGAGGCATATAGGGCAGATGATGCGGCTTGATCAACGCGGCGATTCGGCCCATTCGGGTGTCATGACCGGCCAACAGGACGATTTCAGCCATCTCGACCGCGCCGGCCGCGCCACGGCAAATGTCGCGCGCAACCCGCGTTGGACGGTCAATGTCGTCGTGTGTGCCAGCATCGCGGTGGCCTGGCTGCTGCTTGCCGCGATGGCGATACGCGGCGCCGAGGCGCGGATCAGCGCGCCGGGCGACGGTCTCCTGCGCAACCTGCCACAGCTGCCGCTGCCCGATTTCCTGGAACGTTTTTTCGTTCTATGCCTTTCGCCAGCACCGCTGGACGCGAGCATCGGCCCGCGCGCTTTGGCACTCATCCTCATGTGGTTCCTGATGGCGATCGCCGCGATGCTGCCGTCGGCGGCGCCGATGATCCGCACCTATTGCGAGATCGCCGATACGGCGCGGATAAAGGGGGCGCCGGTCGTCCATCCGCTGGTGCTGGTTGCAGGCTACCTCTGCGCCTGGCTCGCCGCCTCGCTGCTGTTTGCTGCACTGACACTTGCCGTCCACGCCGTCGCCGCGTCCGGAGGGGTATTCGATCCGGTGCTTGGCGTTGCGGGTGGACTGGCCTTGCTGGTTGCCGGCCTCTACCAGTTCAGCGGCCTCAAGGAGGCCTGCCTGACGAAATGCCGGAACCCGTTCTCGACCTTGTTTTCAAACTGGAGTGCCGAGATCTTCCGCATCTTTCGGCTGGGCTTCGTGCAAGGCGTCTGGTGCCTGGGATGCTGCTGGGCACTGATGCTGGTGATGTTCGCAGTCGGCGTCATGAACGTCTTCTGGATGGCGCTGATCGGCGTGTTCACCCTGATCGAAAAACAAACGACGGGCAGTCTTCCAACCCGGCTGGCCGGTGCGATACTGCTTGTCTGGGCAGCCGTGCTGCTAGTAGTCTCACTGTGATTGGGGGGGAATTCGATGACTGACCCGGGCTGGGCAATGAAAGGAGAGCTCGTACTCTCCTGCAATTGCACGGTTTTTTGCCCTTGCGTCTTGTCGCTCGGCAGTCACCCGCCAACAGAAGGCTATTGCCAGACATGGGCGGGTTTCCGTATCGATGCGGGTCACTTCGGCGAAGTCGACCTCTCCGGCCTCAACCTTGGGCTGATCATGGAAATCCCCGGTTACATGAGCCGCGGCAATTGGACCGCGGGCCTGTTCATCGACATCAGAGCCTCGGTTTACGCGGTCAAGGCATTGACCAGGATCTTCACCGGCAAAGCCGGCGGGACCACGTCGCTGCTCTCGATCCTCGTCGGCAAATTCCTGGGCGTCGAACAGGTGCCGATCACCTACGAGACACGGGACAAGACCCGCATCTTCCAGATTCCGAAGATCATCGACGGAGCGGTCACGCCAATCGCGGGCAAGGACCGCGACAAGGATACGGTGATCACGAATTCGGAATACTGGATCGCACCGGAGATCATCGTGGCGAGGTCCGACAAGAGCAAGATGCGCGCCTTTGGCCGCAACTGGAATTTCGCCGGCCGCTCGGCCGAGATATGCAAGCTTGATTGGCGGGGCCCGTGAGCAAGAACACAAAAGCCCGCAAGATCGCCGGGAAGATCACCGACCGGATTCCGCGGCCGAAGAAGAAGGTCACCTGGCCGCAAGCGCGTGCGTTTTCGGTGCATCTGCTGACCGCCTCGGGTTCGTTCCTGGCTTTCCTGTCGCTGGTGGCGGCGAGCGAGGAGCGCTGGACGGCTATGTTCTGGTGGCTAGGCCTGGCGCTGTTCGTCGATGGCATCGACGGGCCGATCGCCCGAAAGCTGGAGGTCAAGGAAATCCTGCCGACCTGGTCCGGCGAACTCCTCGACAACATCATCGACTACGTGACCTACGTGCTGATCCCGGCCTTCGCGCTCTACCAACGGGGCTTCATGGGCGAAGGCCTGTCGTTCCTTTCGGCGGCGATCATCGTCGTCTCCAGCGCGATCTACTATGCCGACACCGGCATGAAGACGAAGGAGAATTTCTTCAAGGGCTTCCCGGTGGTCTGGAACATGGTGGTGTTCACGCTGTTTGTCATCGAACCGGGACAATGGGTCTCGTTCGCGGTGGTGGTGGTGGCCGGCATTCTGACTTTTGTCCCGATAAACTTCATCCATCCGGTGCGGGTGAAGAGGCTGCGGCCGATCAATCTCGGCATGACGCTGTTGTGGTGTGCTTTCGGCGCGCTCGCGCTTGCGCAGGCCGCACTCGCCGCTTTCTACGACCAGATCGGCGTGCTGGGCGAGCAAGTCGGCACTTTCACCAAGATCGGCATCACCGTTACCGGGCTCTACCTCGCAACCATTGGTGGCCTCATGCAGTTCTTTCCGAACCTCGGCGCCAAAAAGGCCTGACCCGCCGCTCTTCAAGGAATCCTCTCCATGTCCAAAGCCATCCGCATCCACGCCAATGGCGGTCCGGAAGTCCTGATCTATGAGGACACCGATCCTGGCCAACCTGGTTCGGGGCAGATCCTGATCAGGCATACCGCGATCGGCCTCAATTTCATCGATGTCTATCATCGCTCGGGTCTTTATCCGCCGCCCGGCGGATTTCCGCTCGTTCCGGGCAGTGAAGCCGCCGGCGTGGTGCTGGAAGTCGGCGGGGGCATCGACTGGCTGAAGCCGGGCGACCGGATTGCCTATGCCGTGACGACGGGCGCTTACGCGCAAGAACGCGTCATTGATGCCAGCAAGGTCGTCAAGATACCGGACGGCATCAGCGACGAGCAGGCCGCCGCCATGATGCTGAAAGGCATGACCGCGGAATACCTCCTGCGCCGCACCTTCAAGGTGAAGGCGGGCGACACCATCCTGTTTCACGCCGCGGCCGGCGGGGTCGGCCTGATCCTCGGCCAATGGGCGAAGCATCTCGGCGCGACTGTCATCGGCACCGCCAGTTCCACCGACAAGATCGAACTCGCCAAGGCGCACGGCTTCGACCATGTCATCAACTACAAGGAGCAGGATTTCGTCGCCGGCGTAGCAGCCATCACCGGCGGCAAGAAGTGCGACGTCGTCTACGATTCGGTGGGTAACGACACATTTCCGGCATCGCTCGAGTGCCTGAGGCCGCTCGGCATGTTCGTCAGCTTCGGCCAGTCCTCGGGACCCATCCCGCCGTTCTCGATGTCGCTGCTGGCGCAGAAGGGCTCGCTGTTCGCAACCAGGCCGACGCTGTTCGTCTACAATGCCAGGCGCGAGGACCTCGATGCCTCCGCCGCCGCACTGTTCGAGGTCGTGCTCAGCGGCGCCGTCGAGATCAAGATCAATCAGCGCTACGCGCTGAAAGACGCCGGCAAGGCACATGCGGACCTTGAAGGCCGCAGAACGACAGGTACGACTATCCTGGTTCCCTGACGACAATCTGCCTGGGTTTCCAGCGCGCTGCCGCAGCCGCAGGCACGGTTTGCCCGAAAAGCCGGCCCGCCATATGCTTGTGCGAAGGAAGGCTGATCTTTGTCCTTGAGTTTCCGCTGAAATTCTTGAAGCTCTTTCAAGTTGGGTGCTGCTTTCGCACGAGAGGCGGCCGCGCATACGATGCTTGCGGGAACACAGAACATGTCCGGTAATCCGGATGGGAGGCACTGTGAGTGCAAATCATGATGGGGCGAACCTGCTCGAGGTTCGTGGCCTGACCAAGATATTCGGCACGCTGACAGCGTGCGATCATGTCGATCTCAACATCGCCAAAGGTGAAATCCACGCTTTGCTCGGTGAGAACGGCGCCGGCAAATCGACACTGGTCAAGATGCTGTTCGGCTCGCTGGAACCCAATTCCGGCGACATTTTCTGGAACGGCCAGGCAGTGCGGATCACCAGCCCAGGCGTTGCCAAAAAGCTCGGCATCGGCATGGTTTTCCAGCATTTTTCGCTGTTCGAAGCCCTGACGGCCGCCGAGAACATCGCGCTGTCGTTGGATGACGGCTCGCCGATCGGCAGCATCGCGGCCAAGGCGAGGGCGCTTTCCTACAGCTATGGCCTGCCGCTCGATCCGGAATCGCTGGTCGGCGATCTGTCCGTCGGCGAGCGCCAGCGCATCGAGATCATCCGCTGCTTGCTGCAGACGCCACAGCTCATCATCCTGGACGAGCCGACATCGGTGCTGACCCCGCAGGAAGCGGACAAGCTGTTCGAGACGCTGGAACGCTTGCGCGCGGAAGGCAAATCGATCCTCTACATCTCGCACCGGCTTGAAGAGGTCAAACGCATCTGCGACCGCGCCACGGTGCTGCGGCACGGCAAGGTGGTTGGTCACTGCAACCCGCGCGAGGAGACAGCCTCATCGCTCGCCCGCATGATGGTCGGCAACGAAGTACAGGCCGTGGTGCGAGCGCCGGTCGAAGGGATCGAAACCGCGCAGCCGCTGCTCGAAATCCTCAACCTCAACCGCAAGCCGGCAACGCCGTTTTCCATTCCGCTCAAGAACATCAGCCTCAATGTCCGCGCTGGAGAGGTGATCGGCATTGCCGGTGTCGCCGGCAATGGCCAGGGCGAGTTCTTCGAATCCGTCTCCGGCGAGGTTTTGCAGCAGGATGCCGCTTCGGTGCGCATCCGCGGCAAGAACGCAGGCGGCCTCACCATTACCGGAAGGCGCCTGTTGGGGGCTGCGTTCGTGCCGGAGGAGCGTCTCGGCCATGGCGCCGCGCCGCGCATGAAGCTCTCGGAAAACCTACTGCTGTCGCGCCATGCCACGGACGGCAAGGCTTTTGTCGGCACCGGCGGCATGGTCAAGAGCGGCGCCGTCTATGCCGCCTCGCAACGCATCATCGAGGCGATGGATGTGCGCAAGAGCGCGCCGGATCCTGAAGCGGCAGCACTTTCGGGCGGCAATCTGCAGAAATTCATCGTCGGCCGCGAACTCGACCGCCGCCCAAGCGTGATGGTGGTGAACCAGCCGACATGGGGTGTCGACGCCGGTGCCGCCGCCCACATCCGTCAGGCTCTGATCGAACTGTCGCGCGGCGGATCGGCGGTGCTGGTGATCAGCCAGGATCTCGACGAGCTGTTCGAAATATCGGACGCAATCGCCGTCATGCACAATGGAGAATTGTCCAGGCCGATGCCGATCGCAGAAGCGACTTTCGAGAAGGTCGGCTTGCTGATGGGCGGCGCCGAGCCAGGCCACGCCGAACATACGCTGGAGACGGCATGATGCGCCTCGAACTCGTCAAACGCCCGCAGCGCTCGGCGCTGTTTTCGGCACTGTCGCCGTTCATCGCCTTCGCGCTGACCATCATTGCCGGCGCGGTTCTGTTCGCGCTGCTCGGCGTCAATCCGCTGAATGCATTCCAGATCTATTTCATCGAGCCGGTCAGCCAGGTCTGGCAGTTGCATGAGCTGGCGATCAAGGCGGCGCCGCTGATCCTGATCGCTGTCGGCCTGTCGGTCTGCTACAAGGCCAATATCTGGAACATCGGCGCCGAGGGCCAGTTCATCTTCGGCGCGATCTTCGGCTCCATCATTCCCGTGCTGTTCCCGCAATTCGAAGGCCCGTTGGTGCTGCCGCTGATGCTTCTGCTCGGCATGGTCGGCGGTGCGGCCTACGCGGCGATCCCGGCCTTGCTGAAGACCCGGTTCAATACCAACGAGATCCTGACCAGCCTCATGCTGGTCTATGTCGCGCAGCTGTTCCTCGACTGGCTGGTGCGGGGTCCCTGGCGCGATCCGCAGGGCCACGGCTTTCCGCAGACGATCCAGTTCGGCGACTCGGCCGTGCTGCCGGAACTGATGCCTGATGCCGGACGCGCCAATTGGGGGTTTGTGTTCGCCCTGGTGGCCGCGGTGCTGATCTGGATCCTGATGGGCCGCATGCTCAAGGGCTTCGAGGTCCGCGTGCTGGGCTCCAGCCCGAGAGCAGGGCGCTTCGCCGGCTTCGGACTCAACCGCATGGTGTTCTTTGCCTTCCTGCTATCGGGAGCGCTGGCCGGCCTTGCCGGCATCTCTGAAGTCTCCGGCGCCATCGGGCAACTTCAGCCCGTAATTTCGCCCGGGTACGGCTTCACGGCTATCATCGTGGCATTCCTCGGCCGCCTCAATCCGCTCGGCATCGTCGCCGCGGGCCTGGTGCTGGCCCTGACCTATCTCGGTGGCGAGGCCGTGCAAAGCGCGCTCGGCATTTCCGACAAGGTGGCGAGGGTGTTCCAGGGCATGCTGCTGTTCTTCGTGCTTGGCTGCGACACGCTCATTCACTACCGCATCCGCTTGATCGGTCTGGCGCTGACGAAACAGGAAACGCCCGCGAAGCTCGAGACCGCGCCAAAGTTGAAGGAAGCCCGCTGATGGACATTACCGTCAACATCCTCCTGACCATCGCCACGGCGGCGACGCCGCTATTGATAGCGGCGATTGGCGAATTGGTGGTCGAACGTTCCGGCGTGCTCAACCTCGGTGTCGAGGGCATGATGGTCATGGGCGCCGTCGGCGGCTTCGGGGCTGGCTATCTGACGGGATCGCCCTGGATCGGCCTTTTGGCGGCGATCGTCGTGGGCGCGCTGTTCTCCTTGCTTTTTGCCGTGATGACGCTGTCGCTGGCCACCAACCAGGTGGCAACCGGCTTGTCACTGACGTTGCTTGGTCTCGGCCTTTCCGGCATGATGGGAACAGGCTTCGTTGGCCAGCCCGGCGTCAGGCTGCCCAATCTCGATATTCCCGGCCTCAGTTCCATACCGATCGTGGGCAGGCTTCTTTTTGGCCAGGATCCGATCTTCTACATTTCGATCGCGCTGACGGCCGCGGTGATGTGGTTCCTGTTCAAGACGCGTACTGGCCTCACGCTGCGCTCGATTGGTGACAGCCATGCCTCGGCCCATGCGCTCGGCATCAAGGTCGTCCGCTACCGCTATCTCTCGGTCATCTTCGGCGGTGCCTGCGCCGGTCTGGCCGGCGGGCATCTGTCGCTGGTGTATACGCCACAGTGGGTCGAGAACATGTCCGCGGGCCGCGGCTGGATCGCGCTCGCACTAGTGGTGTTCGCGTCATGGCGGCCATGGCGGGTGCTGGCCGGTGCCTACATCTTCGGCGCGGTGTGGATCGGCCAGCTTCATGCACAGGCTTTTGGCATTCCAGTGCCCTCGCAGATGCTTTCTTCTCTGCCCTATCTGGCAACCGTCGTGGTTCTCGTTCTAATCTCGCGCAACAAGCGTCTGACGATGATGAACACGCCGGCATCCCTGGGGCAGCCATTCGTTCCGGATCGTTGACAACAAGAACAAGACGGGAAGCTCCAAGGCTTAACTCAGAGAGGTAACACAATGAAAAAACTGCTTATTGCCCTGATGACGGCGACAGCGGCTTTGTCGCTAGCCGCGTCCGCGGAGGCAGCCGACAAGTTGAAGGCCTGCTGGGTCTACACCGGCCCGATCGGCGATTTCGGCTATTCCTACCAGCACGACCAGGGCCGCCTCCAGGTCGAGAAGGCGCTTGGCGACAAGGTCGAGACTGCTTACCTGGAAAACGTCTCCGAAGGCCCCGATGCCGACCGCGCTTTCGAGCGCCTGGCGCGCGAAGGCTGCAAGATCATCTTCGGCACCTCGTTCGGCTTCATGGACGCCGAAGTGAAGGTCGCCAAGAAGTTTCCCAAGGTGATGTTCGAGCACGCCACCGGCTATAAGACCGCGGACAATCTCGGCATCTACAATGCCCGCTTCTATGAAGGCCGCTATGTGCTCGGCCAGATCGCCGCCAAGGAATCGAAATCCGGCGTCGCCGGCTACATCGTCTCCTTCCCGATCCCGGAAGTGGTGATGGGGATCAACTCCTTCATGCTCGGCGCGCAGTCGATCAATCCGAACTTCAAGGCCAAGATCGTCTGGGTCAATTCGTGGTTCGATCCGGGCAAGGAAGCCGACGCCGCCAAGGCGCTGTTCGACCAGGGCGCCGACATCATCGTCCAGCACACCGACTCGACCGCTGCCCTGCAGGTGGCCGAGGAGCGCAAGCTGCACGGCTTCGGCCAGTCGTCCGATATGATCAAGTTCGCGCCCAACGCGCAGCTGACCTCGCTGACCGACGAATGGGGGCCCTACTATATCAGCCGCGTGCAGGCAGCCATCGACGGCAGCTGGAAGCCGGACAATGTCTGGCTCGGCATCAAGGACGGCGCGGTTAAGCTCGCGCCGTACACCAACATGCCAGACGACGTGAAGGCGATGGCCGAAGCGACCGAAAAGAAGATCGCCGGAGGCTGGAACCCCTTCACCGGGCCGATCGCCAAGCAGGACGGCTCGGCATGGCTGAAGGACGGCGAAGTCGCCGACGACGGGACGCTGCTCGGCATGAATTTCTACGTCAAGGGCGTCGACGACAAGCTGCCGCAATAGACAGCACGCCACGTCTCGATTGGGAGAGGGCGCCGCGAGGCGCCCTTTTTCATTTGGATGGACAACTTGACGGAAGGCTCAGACAGCCGAGCCGTAGAGGTCGTAAGCGTCCGCACGCTCGATCTTGACGGTGACGATGTCGCCGGCGCGCATCGGGCGGCGCGACTGGATATGGACCGAGCCATCGATCTCGGGCGCATCATATTTGGTGCGACCCTTTGCCGATGTGCCGTGCGCTTCGTCGATCAGCACCGGCAGACGCTTGCCGACCTTCCTGGCCAGCTGCGCTGCCGAGATCTTCTGCTGGCGCTGCATGAAGCGATGCCAGCGCGCTTCCTTGATCTCCTGCGGCACCTGCTCGAGCCCGAGCTCGTTGGAGCGGGCGCCTCTGACCGGCTCGTATTTGAAGCAACCGGCGCGATCGATTTTCGCTTCATCCAGCCAATCGAGGAGCATCTCGAAGTCGTCATCCGTTTCGCCGGGGAAGCCCACGATGAAAGTCGAGCGGATGGCGAGATCCGGGCACACGTCGCGCCAGCCGCGAATGCGCTCGAGCGTCTTTTCGCCATGGGCGGGCCGGCGCATGTTCTTCAGCACCTGTGGCGAGGCATGCTGGAAGGGGATGTCCAGGTAAGGAAGGATTTTTCCTTCGGCCATCAGCGGGATGACGTCGGCGACATGCGGATAGGGATAGACATAATGCATGCGCACCCAGATGCCGAGCTTGCCCAATTCCTCCGAGAGGTCGAGGAATTTCGCCCGCACTTCGCGGTCGCCGAACATGGACGTCTGGTACTTGATGTCGATGCCGTAGGCGCTGGTATCCTGCGAGATGACGAGCAGTTCCTTGACGCCGGCATTGGCCAGTTTCTCGGCTTCGCGCAGCACATCGGCGGCCGGCCGCGAGACGAGATCGCCGCGCAGTGCCGGAATGATACAGAAGGTGCAACGGTTGTTGCAGCCTTCCGAAATCTTCAAATAGGCGTAATGGCGTGGCGTCAACTTGACGCCTTGCGGCGGCAGCAGGTCGATGTAGGGATCGTGTGAGGGAGGGGCTGCCTCATGGACGGCGGCCATCACGCTCTCATAGGCCTGCGGGCCGGTGATCGCCAGCACGTTGGGGTGCCTCTCCCGGATCACGTCCGGCTCGGCGCCGAGACAGCCGGTGACGATGACCCTGCCGTTTTCCGACAATGCCGAGCCGATGGCGTTGAGCGACTCGTCGCGGGCGGAGTCGAGAAAGCCACAGGTGTTGACGACAACGAGATCGGCGCCGTCGTGCTTGCGGGCGATCTCGTAGCCCTCGGCCCGCAGACGCGTGATGATGCGCTCGGAATCGACAAGGGCTTTGGGACATCCGAGACTGACGAAGCTGACGCGCGGGGCGGACATGGGCAATTTTCCAATGGACGCGAACCGGAAACACCGATCCGGCCCGCAGTCTCAACATATGACGGTTTGCATGGCTCCTGGCAGGAGCTCAATTCGGGCGGCGCAATAGCACGGCTTGCTCAATCAGGCAAACGGAGCCCCGCGGCCCGGCATGTGTGTCAGTGCCCGCTTGACCCGAACCAGGGTGACAGGAAGGCGAAATGATCGGGGAATTGCTGCACGGCCCCGTCCAGCAGCATCTTGACCGCGACATAGAGGATGATGACCAGGCCGATATAGGCAATCCAGCGGTATTTGTGCAGCAAGCGCGCGACGAACGACGCGGCAAAACCCATCAACGCGATCGACAGCGCCAGTCCGACAATCAGCACCGTCGGATGGTTCATAGCCGCTCCCGCGACGGCCAGAACATTGTCGAGCGACATCGAGACGTCGGCAATGACGATCTGCCAGGCGGCCTGCGAGAAGGTTTTGCTCGGCCCCTTGCCGCCAATGACGCCATCCTTGTCGAAGTCGCCGTTCGACAGCGCTTCTGTGGCGTCGCGCTCATCGTCGTGGCTGACACGCAATTCGCGCCACATCTTCCAGCAAACCCACAGCAAAAGCAGGCCGCCGCCGATAAGCAGCATGGGACCAATGGTCAGCAGCCATTGCGTGATCAGGGCGAAGAAAATGCGAAGAACGGTAGCCGCCGCGATGCCGACAAGAATGGCTCGCTGACGCTGGCTGGCCGGCAGGCCGGCCGCGGCAAGGCCGATAACGATGGCATTGTCGCCCGCGAGCGCAAGGTCGATGGCGATGACCTGAAGGAGAGCCGAAAAGCCCGCGGCGGTAAATATTTCCATCGACATGGAAGCCCTTCGTCGAGTGTTCGTCGTCGATCGTCCGAACGGGCCTAAAGGCATGGTCCGCTGGCGTCAAGTCGCGGCAACGGGCAACGCTGGAAACCATTTTCGTGGCGGTGGACTTACAGGAGGTTCTCAACAGCCGCCGCGCGCAAGCCAGAGACGGTCGCAAGCTCGCGAGAACCTAATCGTAGAGATTGTATTTCGGCCAGTCGGCTTCCGGAATCTCGTCCCCGATCCGATAGCGGAGCTGGAGAACTTCCATATGATCCGGCCCCGTCTGGCATTTGAACTTCAGCCGGTACCACTGCCCCTTGCTGCGGAACGCCGCACCGGAGCTCCGAATTGCGTCGGCGCTCATCTCCGGCGTCGCGAAGGCGTAAGCGACGACGCGGTCGGCCTTGAACTTGCGATCATCGTGGGTGATCCGGTCCAGGATTTCGGCATCGCAACGCTGTTCGAGGCGAGTTTGCGGGTCAAGTTTCATCAGCCCGGCGCGCAAGGCGTTGTCCATCGCACTGGCCGGAAAAGCCAGCGTCAGGGACGCAATGGCCATCATGCAGAGTGTCTTCATGGGCGGGACAAGCAACATGTTTTGTCTGAAGAATCAACCAATAGCGGCGGTTCATGCTCGGCAAACCCGGTATTCAGAGGTCCGGCGCAATCAAAATCTCGTGTCGGCCTTCATCTGCTCGACCTGCGGCCAACGCATCAACGAGGCGCGGCCGGCGTCGGTGAGGTCGTAGACGCCGCGATCGACGCGCGCGAACCAGCCATAGACATTGTGCTGCAGAATTTTCGGCGCGAGCGGCGTCAACGCCTTCAGATCGCGCGGGCGCTTGGGTCCGTCCGCCAACGCCGCGGCGCAGGTGAGGGCGCTCTGCCGGTAGGCGGTCATGATCGGAGTGCGCGATCCGCCGCCAGCGACAGGATCGCCGCGGCGGCGCTGGTGCTCGTCGACAAGGCGAGAACGCCGTCGCGCATTTTTGCGCGGCGCCGGGGCGACCGGAGTGACAAGCACTTCGACCCTATCATTGGCGGTCACGCCGAGCAGGCCGAAGCCAAGCCGGCGACAGAGATTGCGAAACCTGGCATCGCTTTCGCGTCCCTTGCCCCGCACCGACATGCGCGCCGCCAGCCAAACTTCATCGCAAGCAGCCGCACGGTCGACGCCTTGCAGAACCAGTTCGAGATTGAACTGCAGCTTCAGCTCGCAGATGACGACGATCGGCGGCTCTCCCTCGCGCAAAGCGACGATGTCGCAACCACCGATTTCCCCTTTCACGACGAAGTCGAGGTTTTCGAGGAAACGCTTCACCGGCGCGTAGAGTGAGGTCTCGTTCATAGCGCAAGGTCTAGCCGATTCGAGATGAAAAGCCTCGCAGGCGAATGGTGGCGCGTGCCTGCCCAGAGCCGGATTTCGGAAGCGATGCGGCAGGGCTCAACAATGAATTTTTGCCAGGAAGGCCAACAGCGCACGATTGAACTGGTCGGGACGCTGCAAGGGCGCGAAGTGACTGACGCCAGGCAGCACGATCAATTCCGATGCCGGTATGCTGCGGGCCAGGTAGATCGCGTGCTCGTCCTTGATGAATTCGTCGTGCTCGCTTTGGACAACCGCAACGGGCGCGCGAACCTCTCGCAACTGGGCGGCGCCATAGTTGGGTTCGCTCTTCATCATCAGGCCCACAGCTTCGACAAACGCGTCGAATTCACCTGGCGTGGCCGACAGCTCGGCATAGTCCTTTTTGTGCCGGCCGAAACACCGCTCGATGACCGGAGTGGCCTCAAAATCCTTCGTGCCGCTGGGATCCATATTGCAGCCGAAGAAGAACACGCCCGCGATCCGATCGGCGGCCTTCATGCCAAGGATTAGGGCAACGCAGGCGCCATCGCTCCAGCCCACCGCGATAGCCTTGTTCAATTGCAGGCGTTCCATTACCGCCAGGACATCCGAAGCCATCAGTTCGTATTTGTATGGCCGTTCGTCGCGGGTGCTGCGCCCATGGCCGCGACTGTCGATGGTGACGACCTGATAACCGTGCTTGACCAAAGCAGGGACTTGAAATCCCCAATTGCCGCTATGGCCAAGGCCACCATGCAACAGGATCACGGGATAACCCGTCCCAAACGTCGCGTACCAGATCCTTGCACCCTCGTGCTCGACCTGGCCTTCATCCGCCGCAGCCGGCAAAGGAGCGGCGCCATTCGCTTCGAATTTCGCCAGGTCGTCGTCGCGATAATCCATTGCCTAACAGCCTCCAAACGCGCACGCCTAGATTTACCGTCGGCACCCGCCAATACCAACCCGCGAGGGAATTTCTGCTGCCATCAAGCGACACGACAGGGGCGTTTGCATTGCCGTGCTCATGGCTTGCCATGTGACAAACGCACTCGCCGGGGGTCACATCCTAGTCGCGATCTGGCGCTACTTGGTCGGCGCGCGCTTGTCGAACGCAGCTCAACGCGGGTCCTCCCAGGACAAACCCCGGCGGGGTTTTTCATTTTCAGAACCATATTGTCGGTCGCGAGTTGTCCTTGCTATCGTGGCATTGCGGTCAGCACAGGGACGCCCATCATGGATGCAAGCGAAATGAGTGCGATCGGCGATACCCTCATGAGGATCGTCACGCCCGACATGTCTCCCAAGCAGCTTGTCAAAGCTGCCCGGAAAGCGCACCCCAAGGCCTCCAAGAAGGATATTGCGAGAGCAGCCTTCTTTTCGATCATCGCAAACGCCGACCGGGACATCGGCAAGGCCAGGAACCTGCAGGCGTTTGCCATCGCGGAGCGCACACAGCAGTCCGACTGAGCAAGGTGGCGACCTTCGCTTTGTGCAACATGCGGGCGGCCCGGCGAGGAGGGGTGGGACGCCGCCGGGCCTGACCAGCGGTGTTGGGTTGGGATGATTACCCGCCAGCTTGACCGTTAATACGCCAGCTTCCAGAAACGGCATCATTCAAACGGCGGAGACGGCCGGGCTGCATCAAGCGTCGGGGCCACCAGACGAACGCGCGCAACGAAAAGCGGCTTCAAAAACCGAGCGAAAAAATCTGGCTGATATGTCTCCGGCTAAAAGCCAAATAGCAAACGCCACATCGTTTGCAGCCGGGGCGGAGCGGTCGCGGCGGCTGTTGGGCTAACACGCTATCTCACGGTCCCGTCGTCAGGGAACCAATCCGCTGCCGATCTGTTGTTTTGGTAGCGTGGAGATGTCCCCTCAACTCCTAGCCGAATGGCCCGCCGCGCTCCTCCCGGAGGGGGCGGGCTTTGCTTTGTTGGAACCCGAGCCGCCCGACTTTGTTTTGGTTCGAGAACAGGAGGCGCATGTGGAGCCGAAGTCATCACGCGAAGTGCCAGGTCCAGAACCCCGCAAGGACCGAGGAAGGGACACCCGAAAAGCGGTTGCCGAAACACCTGACAAGACCAATGACTGGGACCGTGACGCCGTGCATGGAGATGGCGACACGATCGACATTCAGCCTGAGCCGGGCGTGGAGTCGAAATAGCCGTCTACGGTTGGGGTCGTCCCCGCAACCAACTTCGCCGCCCATCGTTGACCTATGCTGGTTGATCCCAGCACTCCAGAACTTGCCCGCCGGTTCCCACCTGGCGGGCCTTTTGCTGGGTGGGTTGGAAAATATGTGCCGGTCATGAAGGTGCGGGACTGGTCGGCTTACCCTGCTGTCGGTTCCCCCCTTTTGAATTGCCTCCTGCCCCGGCTGAAGGCCCTTTTTGCATGCCACGCGGCCTGGAGCTGCCGCCATCGGAAACAGCCGGGAAACAATGCGGTCGGCACGGCGATAGTTCAGACGGACCAAGCGATTGCCATAGCATCGCAGTTGGCCGTGCCACATCATCACAATGACGGACGACGTACCCTGCCATATGTGAAAAGCTTGACAGGTCGCACGAGGGGAATGGCCGGTGAAGGATCAAATTGTCGGATCATTTCGACACCATCCGAAGCCTAAATGCATCGCGTGGATCGCAGCGTCCGCAACGCTGGAAACGGAGCGAACCGAGCGAGACGCCAAGACTGCTGGCCTCAGGCGATTGAGGGCTTACTCGGAATGGCTCGTTCGCGACGATCTAGCCTCGATGCGCGATCAGATAGACTGCTCGGCTCTTCTGTAGAGTGGTTAGCCGGCTGTAGCACGGCTCACGCTTGCGAGAGAGATTTAGCAGAACTCGCTGCTATAGCGCTTCCCATTGCCGTTTGCCGGGCTGTCTGGGCGCTGGCGATGCCATCGAAGGCGCATTCCATGCTCAGAGCATCAATCGAAACGGATTCGCTATCAGTCTTCTGTTTGTCACGCTGAGCGGGCTGGCTCCGCCCGGCGGGCTTTTTTGGCCCTTATGAGGTCCTGCGGTTTTTTGAACCAGGCGCAAAAGGTGGAATGGTGCGGAACGGTGGATGTCGTTCGTTCTAGTTGCAACAACTACAGTAACGGTTGATTCAACCATTGCTGGTATTTATTCATCGTATGGTGGCGGCTCCGACAGTGCGGCGGGGGCTGGGTTGCCGGAGCCGCCTGCGCAGTCCGGTTGGGATTTGACCGCGCTGTCTCAGAATAGGACAGCGCGGTCAACGATTCGTTAATCGTGACAGTTTCGCCGGCCGGGCGTCAGCAGTAACCTGTAACTTGCGACGTTTAGCAATGACCGCCTTGGACGCAATGGAACGATTCCGTGTTTCGGCAGCGGCCCGCCGGCTTGGATTTCTCCCGTTTTATTGCACTCTCGCCTCAACCCTCTCAAGGCACTGAACGGGAATATCAGGCCATGCCGCCTTGGCGCATTCCGATGCCGTAACGGCCACCACGGGCTCGCCTCGCACACTGGCCGCTTGGGTGGGCGTGGATGCAAGGAGGAATGTTTGCGTTAGCAGGGCTGACAAGGCTGCAACTTGAACAAGCACGGCGGCAAAGGCGATTTTCTTGAGCATGCCGAGAGAACGCGGTGGATAGCTACCGGTTCCCTGTGCCCACCACGCTCAAAGTCAACGTGGATGGTGACCGCGAGGCGCTTTGCGGCACTTGCGGTCACCCCTTATCGGCATCCCTCAAATCGGCCCAGATGCCCGTCTCGAACTCGACCATGGCCCCGGCAGATGATTGGTGAACGTCTTTTGGTACCACCGCAGCGGGATAGCGGTGGGTCCCTATCTGATTCATAGACGTTGTGGCGGAGGGAGTGGGATTCGAACCCACGGTGAACTTGCGCCCACGCCGGTTTTCAAGACCGGTGCCTTAAACCGCTCGGCCATCCCTCCAGCGACTGCCGGCCACTGCTCTAGTGTGCCCGACAAAGGCCTGTCAACCAGGCTTGGGTGAGCAGGTCGCCCCCTGAACCTAGGGGCAGGGCAAACAGCGTCACAATCTTGCCCGGTTCCGGCCACAATCGGTTAATACCGTGATAAACAATTCCTGCGCAAAAAGGATTGGGGTCGAAGCGTCGTTGACATTGTCGAGTGAGTGCTTTGGCTCCTCGGATGGTGGATGCGACGTCTTCATCGAGACTTAGGGGGCGATCAAGAATGCAGGCTGTGACGCGTCTTCGTCGCGTTGCCACGGGTGCGTTGCTCGCGGCGTCGGCTGCATTGCTCGCCGCTTGCGCGTCGCAGCCCGAGCCGAAGGGGATGGTCTACAAGAAGACCCGCTCCAAGGAATATTTCGCCGAGACCGAATACGGAGTGAAGGCCAGTCCGCGCGTTGCCTTCATGCGCCGCGGCGGCGGTCGCGACCAGCTTGGCAAGCCCTATCAGGTGCGCGGCAAGTGGTATTATCCCAAGGAAGACAAGAAGTACGCGAAGGTGGGTCTGGCCTCATGGTATGGCGACGCCTTCCATGGCCGGCTGACCGCCAATGGCGAAGTCTACGACATGGCGCATCTGACGGCGGCGCATCCGACCATGCCGCTGCCCAGTTATGCCCGCGTCACCAACCTCCAAACCGGCAGTTCGGTCATCGTGCGCGTCAATGACCGCGGCCCTTACCATGAGGGCCGCATCATCGACGTCTCGGAGCGAGCCGCGCAGATGCTCGACTACGACAAGGTCGGCACCGCGAAGGTGAAGGTCGAATATGTCGGCCGCGCGCCGCTCGACGGCAATGACGACCAGTACCTGATGGCCTCTTACCATCCAGGCAACCGCGTACCTGATCCATCGGATGGCCTGCCGACCGGCGTCATGGTGGCCATGAACGGGCCTTCGCCGAGCCTTCCAGCCGGCGCGGCCGCCGTGCCGTTTCCAGGTCAGCTGACCGATGCCGCAGCCCCGGTACAGGGACGGATTGCCGCGCAGCCGGCCTTCGGCGATCTGGCGCTGCCCGATTTTGGACCGATCGTGCCGGAACGGCCGCAGATCAGCCTGCCGCCGCAGTCGCCGTTCGCCATGGCCTCGCTGTCCTATGCGGATGAACGCGTCCGTCGCGCGGATGTCTTTGCCGCCCTGGACAACAGCGGCATGTCGCCCGCGGACATCCTGCGGTCGTGGAAAAAGACCGGCCGCCAAGCGGCACCGTCCAGCGCCGACTATGTCGCCGCCGGCACGTTCGACGACGTCACCGAAGCCACACATGTGGCCTCGGCGCTAAAGCCCTTCGGCAGAATAGAAATCCAGCGCTCCGATCTCGACGGCAATGACTGGTATGCGGTCAACCTCTATCCGGACGGCCATGGCGGCCTGGACGAGTTGCTGAAGGCGGCGTGGTCTCATGGCGCGCCCGACGCGCTGGTCGTGCGCGACTGATCCAGCGGCGGTTTTGCGCCCGGCAGTTGATCCCTCACCGAAAAAGCTCGATAGTTTCGGCACGCCGGAGGGGCCGGCCAACGGGTCGATTTTCATGCAGTTTCGCTTGCTACACCCTTTCGCCGTTTTTTTTCTCCTCAGCCTCCTGCTTACGCTTTCGCCGGCCCAAGCGCAGCTCTTCGAGACCAAGGCCGCGCAGGCCTTCATGATCGATGCCGACACCGGAACGGTGCTGTTTTCGAAAGATGCCGACAAACCCATTCCGCCGGCTTCGATGGCCAAGCTGATGACTATGGAAGTGGTTTTCAACGCCCTCAAATCCGGCCGCCTCAAACTCGACGATACGTTCGTGGTCAGCGAAAATGCCTGGCGCAAAGGTGGCGCACCGTCGGGGACCTCGACGATGTTCGCCAAGCTCAAATCGGCGATCCGGCTCGAGGACCTGATCCAGGGGGTGACCGTGCAAGCCGCCAATGACGGCTGTATCGTCATCGCCGAAGGCATGGTCGGATCCGAGGACAACTTTGCCGGAGAGATGACCGAACGCGCGCGCCAGATCGGCCTCAAGACCTCGACTTTCGTCAACTCGACCGGCCTGCCGGCAGACGGCCAGCAGACAAACGTGCGGGAATTGGCGCAGCTCGCCCTTCATTTATGGCGCGAATACCCCGATTTCTACCGGTATTACGGCTTGAAGGATTTCACCTGGAACAAGATCTCGCAGAGGAACCGCAACCCGTTGCTGGCGATGGATATCGGCGCCGACGGCCTTGCTGTCGGCGCGAGCGAGACATCCGGTTTCGGCATCGTCGCTTCGGTCAGCCACAACGGCACGCGGGTGATCGCGGCGATGAGCGGGCTGGCAAATGACAAGGAGCGCGCAGAAGAGGCACGCAAACTGCTCGATTGGGGCGTTCGCTCGTTCGAGAAGACCGAAATCTTCGCCAAGGACGAGGTGGTCGGAGAGGCCCAGGTTTTTGGCGGCATGAAATCCGGCGTGACGCTTAAGGCAAAAGGTCCGATCGACATCTTCCTGCCGATCACCAACCGCGACAAGCTGACGGCCAGGATCATCTACACCGGCCCGGTCGCGGCACCGGTGGAGGAGGGGCAGCCGGTGGGCGCACTGCGCGTCTGGATCGGCGACACGCTGAGCCAGGAAACACCGTTGTTCGCCGCCGAGTCGATCAGCGTCGGCAGTTTGCCGCAACGCGCCCTCGATGCCGTCAAGGAACTGGCGATCGGCTGGCTTCGATAGCACCGACGGCATGGACGTTTTCCCGAACGCGGACTATCTAGAGCGCAACAATCCACTCGAACAGGAACAAAGGCCCTCGGTTGGCGCGCGGATTTTTCATCACCTTCGAAGGCGGCGAAGGCGCAGGCAAGTCGACACAGATCGAGCGGCTGGCCACCAAGATGCGCGCCAAGAAGTATGATGTCGTACGGACACGTGAGCCGGGCGGCTCGCCGGGCGCCGAAGCGGTCCGGCATGTGCTGCTTTCAGGTGCCGCCGAACCGTTCGGGCCCAAGATGGAAGCGCTGCTCTTCGCAGCCGCGCGTTCCGACCACGTCGAGCAGGTCATCCGTCCGGCGGTCGAACGCGGCTCCATTGTGCTTTGTGACCGCTTCCTGGATTCCTCGCGTGTCTATCAGGGCGTTACGGGTGGGATCGATCCGGCATTCATGGCCATGCTGGAACAGGTCTCGATCAACGGCATGATGCCCGACATGACGCTGATCTTCGATATCGACCCGGCCGAGGGTTTGAAGCGCGCGACATTGCGGCGTGGCAGCGATGCCGCCGCCGACCGCTTCGAAAAGGAGACGCTGGCCATCCACCAGGCTCGCCGCGAAGCGTTCCTGGCGATCGCCGCGGCAGAGCCGGAACGCTGCATCGTCGTCGATGCGTCCGCCGATCCGGACACGGTGGAAGATGTCGTCACGGCGACCGTGTTCGCGGCACTGGAGGCAAGGGCGTCCGAGCGCAACAGGCAGGTCGCACCCGTATGATCTTCGAACGCATCGCGCCGGAACAGCATGATACGCTGGACGGTGTGCCGGAACCCTCCGAAACACCGCGTCTGGTCGGACACGGACAGGCGGTCACCATGCTTGCTGCCGCCTATCGTGCGGGAAAGCTGCCGCATGCGCTTATCTTCGCCGGTCCGGTCGGGATCGGCAAGGCGACGCTCGCCTTCCATCTCGCCCACCACCTGTTGAAGCATCCGGCCTTCGACCAGGCGCCTGGCAACCTGGCGGTTCCCGATCCGGCCTCGCCGCTGTTTCGCCAGATCGCAACCGGCGCGCATCCCGGCGTACTGCATCTGACCCGCCCGCTGAACGACAAGACAAAGAGTTTCAAGACCGTCGTCACCGTTGACGAAATCCGCAAGGTCAGCCGCTTCCTGTCGCTGACTTCGCACGACGGCAGCTACCGGGTGGTGATCGTCGATCCGGCCGACGACATGAATGCCAATGCGGCCAACGCCTTGCTGAAGAATCTTGAGGAGCCACCGGCACGGACTCTGTTCATTCTCATCGTCCATGCACCGGGCAGTCTGCTGCCGACGATCCGCTCGCGCTGCCAGGTGGTGCGGCTGACACCGCTTGACGCCAACGAACTGATGTCGGTGCTGGAGACAGCGGAGCCGCCGCCGCCGGACGATCCGGCCGCGAGGGCCGCATTGGTCGAGCGGGCAGGGGGAAGCGCCCGCAACGCGATCCTATTGACGCAGTATGGCGGGCTGGAGATCGCGCGGACGCTGGATGGCCTGGTGGCGACGGGAAAGAGCGATATTGGCGGCGCCTATCGCCTGGCCGAAGCGGTCGCGGGCAAGGACCAGGCGATACAGTTCGACATCTTCAACCGCCGGGCGCTGGACCTTCTGTCGGATGCGGCAAGCCAGGCGGCGCGGGCTGGCGATCTCAAGCGGGCCAAAACGCTGTCGGATAGTTGGCATGAGGCGCTGGACGCGATATCTGAGACGGACACCTACAATCTCGACAAAAAGCAGCACGCCCTGACCATGATCGACCGCCTGAATTCTGCAATGCGAATGTGACGGCCTTTCTGGTGCATGCCGTTGCCCCTGAAACCGGGGCCACTTTTGGGCGGCATGCATGGTCTCGGGATGGCAATCGCCATTCCGATGCGATATCCACCGCCACGGCCTCCATTCAGACATTCATGACGGTTCATCCATGTCACGCGACACATTCTACATCACAACCGCGATTTCCTATCCGAACGGCAAGCCGCATATCGGCCATGCCTACGAGCTGATCGCCACCGACGCTCTTGCCCGCTTCCAGCGGCTCGACGGCAAGCAGGTCTTCTTCCTTACCGGCACCGACGAGCACGGCATCAAGATGCTGCAGACAGCCAAGCGCGAAGGCATTTCGGCGCGTGAACTGGCAGACCGCAATTCAGCCGAGTTCAAGCACATGGCGACCGCGCTCAACGCCTCCAACGACGATTTCATCCGCACCACGGAGGAGCGCCATTACGCTGCTTCGCAGGCGATCTGGAAGGCGATGGCCGCCAATGGCGACGTCTATAAGGGCGGCTATGCCGGGTGGTACTCGGTGCGCGACGAAGCCTATTACGGCGAGGAGGAGACCGAGGTCCGTCCTGACAATGTCCGCTACGGGCCGCAGGGAACGCCGGTCGAATGGGTCGAGGAAGAGAGCTATTTCTTCCGCCTGTCGGCCTATCAGGACAAGCTCGTCGCGCTTTATGAAGGCCAGCCCGACTTCATCGGCCCCGCCGAGCGCCGCAACGAGGTGATGAGCTTCGTCAAGTCGGGACTGAAGGACCTGTCGATCTCGCGCACCACTTTCGATTGGGGCGTGCCGGTGCCGGGCGATGAAAAGCATGTCATGTATGTTTGGGTCGACGCGCTGACCAACTACATCACCGGTGTCGGCTATCCCGATGAAAAAGATGAGAAATGGAAGTTCTGGCCAGCCGATGCGCACATCATCGGCAAGGACATCGTGCGCTTCCACGCCGTTTATTGGCCGGCCTTCCTGATGTCGGCCGGCATCCCGCTGCCGAAGCGCGTCTTCGGCCACGGCTTCCTGTTCAACCGCGGCGAGAAGATGTCGAAGTCGGTCGGCAACGTCATCGACCCGTTCGCCATGGTCGAGCATTACGGGCTCGACCAGGTGCGCTACTTCTTCCTGCGCGAAGTGCCGTTCGGGCAGGACGGCAGCTACAGCCATGAGGCGATCGTCAACCGCACCAATGCGGATCTGGCCAACGGTCTCGGCAATCTGGCGCAGCGCTCGCTGTCGATGATCGCGAAGAATTGCGGCGGCGTCGTGCCGAAGCGCGGCGACCTGGCGGAAGCCGACAAGGTGATCCTGGATCAAGCGGTCGATGCTCTCGCCACCGCGCGCAAGGCAATGGCCGAACAGGGCATCCATCTGGCACTGGCGGCAATCTTCGGCGTGGTTGCGGAAGCCGACCGGTATTTCGCCGGACAGGAACCCTGGGCGCTCAAGAAAACCAATCCCGAGCGCATGGAAACGGTGCTGTGGACGACGGCCGAGGTGGTCCGGCGCGTAGCGGTTCTATGCCAGCCCTACATTCCGGGCTCGGCCGGCAAGCTGCTCGACCTGCTGGCGGTCCGGGCGGACAATCGCGATTTCGTGCATGTCCATGCCGACCATGCGCTTGTGTCCGGGACGGCGCTGCCTCCGCCAGAGGGCGTGTTTCCGCGCTATGTCGAGCAGACGGACGCGAACGCCTGATGCTCGTCGACAGCCATTGTCATCTGGATTTTCCAGACTTTGCCGAAGAGCGGGCGGCCATTGTCGCCCGCGCCAAGGCGGCTGGTATCAGCCGGATGGTGACGATCTCCACGCGCGTGAAGCGGTTCCAGCAAGTTCTTGAGATCGCGGAAACTTTCGACGAAGTCTATTGCTCGGTCGGCACCCACCCGCACAATGCCGCCGAGGAGCTCGATGTCACCACCGCCGACCTTGTCCGCCTGTCCACTCACCCAAAGGTGGTGGCGATCGGCGAAGCAGGCCTCGATTATTTCTACGACAAGGCACCACGCGATGCGCAGGCGCAGGGTTTTCGCGCTCATATCGCCGCCGCCCGCGAGACCGGGCTGCCTCTCGTCATCCATTCGCGCGATGCCGACAACGATATGACCGCCATTCTCGAGGACGAGACAGGGAAGGGCGCCTTCCCGTTCATCCTGCATTGCTTTTCGTCGGGACGGCGACTCGCCGAGGTTGGCGTGTCGTTAGGCGGCTATGTGTCGTTCTCGGGCATCCTGACCTTTAAGAACTCGATCGAATTGCGCGCCATCGCCGCCGATTTGCCGCGTGACCGGCTGCTGGTGGAGACTGACGCGCCATATCTGGCGCCGGTACCGTTCCGCGGCAAGCGCAACGAGCCGGCCTACGTCGCGCAAACCGCCAAGGTGCTGGCCGAGACAATCGGCGTCAGCGAGGCTGAGATCGCGGCGGTGACAACCGACAATTTCTTTCAGCTGTTTGGAAAAATGTCTCGCCAGCAGGCGCTCGAGACATGAGCGACCGGCTGCGCCTGACAATTCTCGGCTGCGGGTCGTCGCCAGGCACGCCGCGCATCACCGGCGACTGGGGGAATTGCGACCCCACCAATCCCAGGAACCGGCGCATGCGCACGGCGGCACTTGTCGAGCGCATTGCCGCCAATGGCGGCCGCACCACCGTCGTCATCGACACCGGCCCGGATTTCCGCGAGCAGATGCTGATGGCTTCAGTCAGGCGCATCGACGGGGTCATCTACACGCATCCGCATGCTGACCACATCCACGGCATCGATGACCTGCGCGGCTATGTGCAGGAACAACGGCATCGCATCGCAATCCATGCCGACGAGCCGACCATGCTGCGGCTGCGCGAGGCGTTCGGCTATTGCTTCCAGACGCCGGCAGGCAGTTCCTATCCGCCGATCGTCGACGCCCACATCATCGATCATACCAGGCCGGTCGTGATCAAAGGAGAGGGGGGTGCCCTCACCTTCGAGCCGCTACCTCAGATCCATGGCGACATCATTTCGCTGGGTTTCCGCATCGGTGGGCTCGCCTACTGTCCCGATGTCAGCGACTTTCCCAAGACCACCGTAGAACGGCTGCGAGGCCTCGACATGCTGGTCATCGACGCTTTGCAATACAACACGCACCCAAGCCATCTTTCGCTTGGCGAGGCGCTGGACTGGATCGAGGCGCTTTCGCCGGGGAGCGCCGTGCTGACGCACATGCACGTGCCGCTCGATTACACCGCCGTGATGGCCGAGACGCCCGACAGTGTCGAACCAGCCTATGATGGCATGGTGATCGAAATCCCATACGAGTCAAACCCGTAGGGGCTGCTGCTCAGTTGGCGTTTCAAATCGTCGTCTGAACGCTCGAGCATGCGTGAAGTGCCCGTGGCACCCAATGCGTAAGTTCCATAATCTATCTTATGCGACTTTTATTTGTAGCAGCTATTTAGTCGGACGGGTTTCAATGAACGATCCCGCCGTGATAGCCCGGCGAATACGGCCCGGTCCGGCTTTGCGCCCGCTTCATGGCTTGCAGGAAAACTTACCGAGGCCCCTGCTCCAGGCTGATCCGGTAACTCAGCGAACGCTTCGCGCCCGGCGCGATCAGCATCAGGCCGGGCTTGTCGGTGAACTCTCCATCGAAATCCAGCGGACTGGCAATGCCATGCCACGGCTCGATGCACAGGAACGGTGCGCCGCCGGGTTTGGACCAGATGCCCAGTTCCTGAAATCCCTGCCATGAGACCTCGATCGCCGGACCGTCATCGGCACCATAGCGAACGCTGTTGCCGGCCGGCCGGTCCAGGATCACGGCGTCGTCTGCAAACAGGCGTTCGGACAGCTCGAGCACATTGCCTTTGAGCGGCGTTGGCTGCCGCGTTGCGATGAGCAGGCCATCCTTCAGCCGGCGGATCGGCGCGGGCTCTGCTTGGGCAAACGTCAGGCGATAGGCGTCCTTCGCCATATCGGGCAGAAGCGGCCAGTTGAACGCCGGATGCGCCCCGATCGACGCCGGCATCGGTTCGTCGCCCGAGTTGGTAATCTCGAATTCTATGTCGAGTTGCCCCTCGCCGAGCGTATAGGTCACGGCCAGTCGAAATGCGAACGGGTAGTGCGTTCGGGTTTCCGCGTCGTCGGTGAGCACCAGCGTGCAGGATCGAGGTCCCCTCTGCGCCCACATAAAAGGCTTGTCGCGGGCGAAGCCGTGCTGCGTCATCGGATAGGCCTGGCCGCGATGGTGCAGTTGATCGCCCTTCAGCCGGCCGACGATCGGAAACAGCACTGGTGAATGGCGCCGCCAGGCCGGTCCAGCCTGCCACAGGAACTCAAATTCTCGTGCATCCCGCAGGGTAACCAACTCTGCGCCGTGGGCCACGATGGTTGCCGATATGCCATCGCCATGAAGCGTCAGACTGTCCTGTTCCATATGTCCTCGCGGTTCGTCCGGCGTGGACGGCAGGCTAGCAAATGGCCGGGCGTGAACTCAAGGTGGCGCACCGCATTTGCATTCACGCGATCGCGGTGAACCTTGATGGTGGACCTTTGAAAGAGGCTGGCCGGAGGTTTCCCTCCGGCCAGCCAAGACTCAAAGCTGCTGCCTGCCACGGTCCGGACTATTCGCGCTCGCCGGTGAAATTCAGAAGCAGCTGGAAGATGTTGATGAAGTTCAGATAGAGTGAGAAGGCACCGAAGACGGCGAGCTTCTGGCGCGACTCCGCATCGAAATTCTCCGCGTATTGCTCCTTAATCGTCTGCGTGTCCCAGGCCGTCAGGCCGATGAACACGGCGATGCCGATCACCGAAATGGCGAACTGCAGTGCGGTCGAGCCGAGGAAGATGTTGACGATGCTGGCAATCACCACGCCGATCAAGCCCATGATCAGGAAGGACGAGAACTGCGTCAGGTCGCGCCTTGTCGTGTAGCCGTAGAGGCTGGTGGCGCCGAACATGGTGGCGGCGATGAAGAAAGTGCGCGCGATGCTGGTGCCGGTGAAGACGAGGAACACCGAAGCCAGCGACAGGCCCATGACGGCACAGAAGGCCCAAAACATCGCCTGCGCGCTTGCCGCCGACATGGTCTGCATCTTGAACGAAAATAGGAGCACGAAGGCGAGCGGCGCCAGCATCACCACCCATTTCAGCGGGCTGGAAAAGATCGGCACATAAAGCGCCGGCGTCGACGACACGAGGAAGGCGACAAGGCCGGTAACCACTAGGCCAAGGCCCATATAATTGTAGACGCGTAGCATGTGCTGGCGCAGGCCCTCGTCGTAGACGGCTCCAGTCCGGGCGCCTGTGCCCACGCGGTATCCAAGATTGGGCGTATTCATTCGAGGTCTCCTTTGTGGATTGGTCAGTAAAGCGTTCTGGCGAGCGTTTCGGCGGCGCGGTCGAGGTCATGAACCTCGCTCTTCGCGACAACCGCGTAAGCGACATCGCCGATCTGGAAATAGGCCGAGGAGATGTCGCCGGAGGGCGCGACGGTCGGCTTGACCACATCGAAAGTGCCCGGCCGAATCGCGAACAGCGAAACCAGGCCCATCTCCTTCGTTTCAACCGCAATCTCGACACTCGGGCCGAAGCGCGACGGATAGATTTGCACGTCGCGGACCTTCCAACCCTTCGGCAGCGCCGGCATGACGATGGCGGTGGCGGCGCGGATCTCGCCGGCATTGTAATTGGGCGCCTCGGTCTGCGAGGGCATGTTTTCGCGCAGCAGCGTCGTCCTGTGTGCCTGTACCGCCTCATCGACATAGGCGGGCGGCTGCGGCGAGGCGACGACCTCGGTCACCGACATCGGCCCGACGATGCCGTTGGCCAGCCAGCCGGCGGCGACGAAAGCCGCGACCGCTGCCGCGCGTTGCAGCACACCGAAGATGCGGCCCCGGCCAAGCCCCCTCTCCAGCCGCCGCGCCGCGTCGGCCGTGGCCGGCCGCGCCATGCCTTCGGAGCCGGCCAGCGCCACGCGCAGTTCGTCGCGGGTGCGCAGATCCGACATCACACGCGCGGCCGTGTCCGGACGCGCCGACAGGAAGGCTTCGACCGCGATGCGGCGGCTAACGTCGAGCTGGTCGTCGACATAGGCGTCGAGATCGGCGTCCGTAACCGGGTCAACAAGAGCGGTCATGAGTCACCTCCCACGATCCTGAGATGATTTTTGCCCCGGGCGGGCCCCTCTTCCATCTGCCGCAAGGCCTCGCGCGCCCTGCCGATACGCGACATCAGCGTGCCCAGCGGCACGCCGCTGGCGTTGGCGGCCTGCTGATAGGAGAGCCCTTCGATGGCGACCAGGTGCAGCGCCGAGCGCTGCTCTTCCGGCAGGCTGAAAAAGGCTTGGCGAACCTGCGCCAAGCGCACGGAGTGTTCCTGCGGCGCCGGGGTGCTGCCGTCGGCGAGATATCGGGCCTGTTCGAGGCGTGCCGCTTCCGAGCGGCGCGAGCGCACGCGGTCGATGAAGGTGTTGTGAACGATCGACAGCAGCCAGGCGCGCAGATTTCCGCCGGAGCGGAACGTGCCGCGCCGCTCATAGGCGCGCACCAGCGCGTCGTGCACGAGATCCTCGGCGTCGACGCCGTCGCGCGTCAGCGAACGGGCGTAGCGCCGCAGGGACCCGAGCTGTCCTATGATGTCAAAGCGCGGCATCGACCGTTTCATGCCCTGTTTACGGAGCATGTGGGGATTTTAATCCTGGCCGTGCCGATTTTTCTTCGCGGGAGATATCGGTTGCAGGTATCTCGTCCCGCCTAGGTGCCGTGAGCACCCTTAGGTCCAAGTGGTTTTGCCGGTTTGGGAGCGGTGACACCGCAGGCGCGCACAACCCATCGGCGGCCGTCGCTGCGAAAATCGGTGATGCTCAGTGGCTCGACGTCGATCTTCGAGCTGGCGGCAAGCGGCGCACCGAGAACATGCAGAATCGCGGCGCGGATGACGCTGGCATGCGTCACGGCGATGGTATGGCCACGTTCGGCGATCACTCGATCCATCAATCCGGCGATCCGTCGGACAACCTCGGCCAGCGGCTCGCCACCATGCGGGGCCGCATTCGGATCCGTGAGCCATGCGGCGATTTCTTCAGGCTGTCGCGCCTGCACCTCTTCAACGCTCTTGCCCGCCCATAGTCCATAGTTCTGGTCGGCCAGCATCGGATCGACGGACGCGTCCAGCGACAGCGCCTCGGCGGTCTGACAGGCGCGAAGCGCCGGCGCTGTCCACACACGGTCGGCGCGACGCAGCGTCCCTCGCACCGCCCTTGCCAATGTCAGCGATCCTGGCTCCAGCGGTTCATCCAAGGGAAACCGCCCTTTCCGGGTCGCCGCCGTGGCACCGGCGCAGATCATGGTCAGACGGACGAGCATGGCATGCCTTCTCTGAAGTGGTTGAAAAGCCGCACCAGCAGGTGCCGCCTTTCGCGCCGGCGCGATCAAAACCTCTGGTGAAACCTGGCCAATTTGCGTATCACTCCGCCGCGCCAACGGAACCAAAATGATGTTCGAAGACCTGCAGCCAGCTCCCGCCGACAAGATTCTTGCGCTGATCGGGCTCTATCGCGCCGATCCACGTCCTGGCAAGGTCGACCTCGGCGTCGGCGTCTACAAGGATCGCGACGGCAAGACGCCGGTCATGCGCGCCGTGCGGGAGGCCGAGAGGCGGCTGCTGCAGGGCCAGGATAGCAAGACCTATCTCGGTCTTGCCGGGGATACCGGGTTCAACACTGTGATGGCCAAGCTCGCCTTCGGTCCGGGCGCGGACCTGTCGCGCATCCGGGCGGCACAGGCGCCCGGTGGCTCCGGCGCGCTGCGGCTGGTGGCAGAACTGCTCAAGCGGACGCGTTCGGATGCCACGGTCTGGGTCTCCGACCCGACCTGGCCGAACCATATGCCGGTGATGCGTGCCGCCGGCCTGCAGATTCGCGAATATCCTTATTTCGATGCTGCCTCGGGAGCGGTTCGTTTCGACGACATGCTGGCGGCGCTGCGGTCGGCCAACAGCGGCGACGTGGTGTTGCTGCATGGCTGCTGCCACAATCCGACCGGCGCCAATCTGGACGCGGCCCAGTGGGAGGCCGTCACCGATCTCGCCGTCGAGCGCGGCCTGCTGCCATTTGTCGACATCGCCTATCAAGGCTTTGGCGACGGCCTGGAGGCCGATGCCCTCGGCTTGCGGCTTCTGGCCGCGAAAGTTCCGGAAATGGTTGTCGCGTCGAGCTGCTCGAAAAATTTCGCGGTGTACCGCGACCGGGTCGGCGCGGCGATGGTCCTGGCCAGGAACGGCGCGCAGGCCGACGTCGCGATGAGCCAGATGCTGTCGGCGGCGCGCGCCATGTATTCGATGCCGCCCGACCATGGCGCCGCAGCGGTGCGCATCGTCCTGGAAGACGTCGCGCTGCGTGCCGACTGGGAAGCAGAACTGGAAGAGATGCGTCTTCGTATGCTGAGGCTTAGGGTCGCATTCGCCGAGGCGCTGCGCAGGCAATCCAATTCCGACCGCTTCGACTTCGTTGCCAGCCATCGCGGCATGTTCTCGCGGCTCGGCCTCACGGAAGCGCAGGTCGAAAGGCTGCGCGCCGAGCACGCCGTCTACATGGTCGGCGACAGCCGCATCAACGTCGCCGGCCTGCCCGAGGATGGCATGGATGACCTCGCCAAGGCAATTGTTTCCGTGCTGGACTGACGGGGCGGGTACGGTGCGCCTGTGGACAAGGTCCCCTCGCCGGCTGACAGCGTTGGCCGAGTGGCGGTTCGCGCGATAGCATCCGCTCCATGACGCCATCGAAAGACATTTCACGCCTGATCGAGATCATGGCGGCGTTGCGGGCGCCGAAGACCGGGTGCCCGTGGGACATCGAGCAGGACTTCTCCACAATTGCGCCCTATACGATCGAGGAGGCCTACGAGGTGGCGGATGCCATCGCGCGCGGCGATCTCGACGATTTGCGCGACGAACTCGGTGACCTCCTGCTGCAGGTCGTCTACCATGCCCAGATAGCGCAGGAAGCCGGCGAATTCGCCTTCCCTGACGTTGTCCAGGCCATCACCACCAAGATGATCCGCCGCCATCCGCACGTTTTTGGCGACGAGAAGGCCCGCAGCGCCGGCATGGCCAAGGGCATGTGGGAGAAGATCAAGGCGCAGGAGAAGGTCGAGAAGCGACAAGCCCGCCTCGCGCGCGGCCTCGACCCGGAGGACAACGGCAAGGGGTTCCTGGACAGTGTTCCGGTCGCCCTGCCCGCCTTGACGCGAGCGCTGAAGCTTCAGGAAAAAGCCGCCCGGGTCGGCTTCGACTGGAGCGAGGCTGCTCCCATCCTGGACAAGATCGAGGAAGAGATCGGGGAGTTGCGCGAGGCTCTCGCCAAGGGCGAAACGGCCTCGATCAAGGACGAGTTCGGCGACATGTTGTTTGCCGTCGTCAATCTCGGCCGTCACCTGAAGCTCGATTCGGAGGCGGCGCTCAGCGGCACCAACGAGAAATTCCGCTCACGCTTCCACTATGTCGAGCAGGCCCTGGAAAAATCAGGCGGCTCGCTGGAGGAAGCCAGCCTGGAGGAGATGGAAGCGCTCTGGCAGGAAGCAAAAACTGCAAGGTAAGCCTATGGCTCCGGCAATTCCGGACGGAAAACCGCGATAACTTTTCCTCGAATTTCTGCGCGTTAGCTGTTGTTTTTGCGACGCAATCGGCTTTCAATCTCTTCGCGGGCGCTTTGCGTCGCCTTCAGCGAAATAGTGGCGCTGCCATCGTCATTGTCGGTTCGCGAAACGACATCGCCGTTGCGATACAGCCAGTCGACCAAGCCGAATTGTGCGGGCTCGATCGTCACCGTCAGGTCTTGCAGTTCGCCGGCCATCCGCGTTTCGATAACCGCTTTCAGCGCATCGATGCCTTCGCCTGACACCGCCGATACGGCAATCGGCGGCTCTTTGGAACCGTCGGCGCTGTCAGCGAGCAGCCGCTGCCTATTGCCTTCGTCCAGCAGGTCGATCTTGTTCCAGACTTCGATCACGCGCCTGGTGTCGCTGGCGTCGACGCCGAGATCGGCGAGGATGCGCTCGACATCCTCGGCTTGCGCGGCCGTGTCGGGATCGGAAATGTCGCGCAGATGGATGACGAGATCGGCCTCGACCACCTCTTCCAAGGTCGCCCGGAACGCCGCGATCAGATGCGTCGGCAGGTCCGAAATGAAGCCGACCGTATCGGAAAGAATGATCGGCGTGCCATGCGGCAGCCGCACGCGGCGCAGTGTGGGATCCAGCGTGGCGAACAGCATGTCCTGCGCCAGCACCCCTGCTCCGGTCAGCTTGTTGAACAGCGTCGACTTGCCGGCGTTGGTGTAGCCGACGATCGCCACCACTGGAAACGGCACCTTCTTGCGCTTGGCGCGGTGCAGGTCGCGGGTGCGGCGCACGGTTTCCAGCTCGTGCTTCAGCTTTATGATCTTTTCCTGCAACTGCCGACGATCGGATTCGATCTGCGTTTCACCGGGGCCGCCGAGGAAGCCGGCACCGCCACGCTGACGTTCCAGGTGGGTCCAGCTGCGCACCAGGCGGCCCTTCTGGTAGTTGAGATGGGCAAGCTCGACCTGCAGCGTGCCTTCCTTGGTGCGCGCCCGTTCGCCGAAGATCTCCAGGATCAGCCCGGTGCGATCCAGCACCTTGGCGTTGAATTGCTTCTCGAGGTTGCGCTGCTGCACCGGCGTCAGCGGATGGTCGACGATGACCACTTCCGCGTGCCCTTCCTTGACGATCCCGGCGAACTCCTCGACCTTGCCGCTGCCCAGCAACGTCGCCGGGCGCGGATCGTTGACGGTCACGACCGCCGTGTGGATCAGATCAAGGTCGATGGCGCGGGCAAGGCCGACTGCTTCGTCGTGGCGCGCCTCGGCCGAGCGCGTCAGCCGCGGACGGTTCGTGTCATCGTCGTTACGGGGTTGGCGGGTAAGCACAGGCACAATGACAACGGCCCGGGTCGGACCCTTGGCTTCCGTCCCGGGATGATGCGCTGGTTTTCCGCGAACCGTGCCGTCCGCGTCCTTCTCACGTGCCAATCAGGCGCCCTGGCTTTCCTCGCCATCGAACATCTGAACCGGTTGGCTCGGCATGATCGTGGAAATGGCGTGCTTGTAGACGAGTTGGGAGTGACCGTCGCGGCGCAGCAGGACGCAGAAATTATCGAAAGAAGTGACCACGCCGGTCAGCTTCACGCCGTTGATGAGAAAGATGGTGAGCGGGTTCTTGCTCTTGCGAACTGAATTCAGGAACAGGTCCTGAAGGTTTTGCGATCGTTCCGCCATTGTTTTTGTCTTTCGCCGATCCCCTTCGGTTTGCAGCCAATGCGCCAAATTAGCGGGCACATGTCAAGCGCGCAAACACCCTCTTGTCGTCAGTAACGACAAGCAGAACGAGATATATTGATGTTCATTCCACCTGTGCGGTTATCAGGCTGGACTTTTTTCCGCAATGTCAAAAAAGGCATGCCGCAACGAAAGTGTTATTGAGCCGGGGTGGCCATTGGCTATGGGATCGCCGTCAATGGCCACGATCGGCATGGCAATAGTCGTCGCGGAACTGATGAATGCTTCGCGGGCCGCTTTGGCCTCGGCGACGGAAAATTCCCGTTCCTCGATCTTCAGGCCGAGCCTTGCCGCGACTTCGAACATGGTGGTGCGCGTGATGCCGCGCAGAATGCCATGTTCGGCCGGCCGGGTGACCAGAACGCCATCCCTGGTAACGATCCAGGCATTCGAGGACCCGCCTTCCTTGACGTTGCCGTCGGCATCCACGAACCACGCCTCCTGCGCGCCCGCTTCCTTGGCCTTCTGCTTGGCCAATACATTGGGCAGCAGCCCAACGGTCTTGATGTCGACACGGTCCCACCGGTTCTCCGGCACGGTGATGACGGCGATACCGGCCTCGGCTCGCTTGGCTCCCGCGGCAGGATCGGCCTTCCTGGCTGTCACCACCAGCGCGGGCTTGGTGTCCGCCGATGGGAAGACAAATTCCCGGCTGGCCACACCGCGCGTCACCTGAACATAGACAAGGCCGTCGACGACATGATTGCGGTTGACCACTTCGCGCAGGATCAGCGGCAACACATTGCGTGTCACCGGCCAGGCGATCGACAGTTCGGTCAGCGAGCGGTTCAGCCGGGCAAGGTGGCGCGGCATGTCGACGATGAAGCCGCGCGCCACCTCACAGACCTCGTAGACGCCGTCGGCGAACTGATAGCCGCGATCCTCGATATGCACGGCGGCATCGGCATGAGTGATGTAGCGCCCGTTCACATAGGCAATGCGCGGCATGGTCACCTCGGGAGATTTGGTTTGGCGTGTTTAAGCGATTCCGCGGTGCAGGTAACGGACAATCGCGTGGGCCACCGAGGATCCGGTCAGACGCCCAGCGACTTCAGCTTGCGGTGCAAGGCGGAACGCTCCATGCCGATGAACTCGGCCGTCTTCGAAATGTTGCCGCCGAACCGGTTGATCTGGGCGATCAGATAGTCCTTTTCGAACTGTTCGCGTGCCTCGCGCAGCGGCAGCGCCATTATGTGCTGGTCCGACTGGTTTGGCGTGCGCGGCATGACATCGCCGATTTCGGACGGGAGCAGATCCGCGGTGATCGGCGCGTCCACGTCCTCGCCGCGCGCCAGGATCATCAGTCGCTCGACGTTGTTGCGCAACTGACGCACGTTGCCCGGCCAGTTGTGCGCCTGCAGCACGGCCAGGGCGTCGTCGCCGATACGGCGTGGCTTGATGCCAGCCTGGCGGGCGATCTGCTTCATGAAGTTATCGACGAGATAGGGGATGTCCTCGCGCCGCTCGGCCAGTCCCGGCACCATGACCGGAACCACGGCGAGCCGGTGGTAGAGATCCTCGCGGAAACGCCCGTCGGCGATCATCGCCTCGAGGTTCTGCGAGGTCGAGGAAATGATGCGGACGTCGACCTTGACCCGCTTAGTACCGCCCACCCGCTCGAATTGCTGTTCGACCAGCACGCGCAAAATCTTGTTCTGCGTCTCGCGCGGCATGTCGGCCACTTCGTCGATGTAGAGAATGCCGCGATGGGCCTCCTCCAGCGCCCCCACCTTACGTTCGACCCCGTTCGATTCGGTGCCGAACAGTTCGATCTCCATGCGTTCAGGCGTGATATTGGCGGCGCTCAGCGTTACGAACGGCCCGCCCTTGCGCGTCGACAGCGTATGGATGGCGCGGGCGGCCAGCTCCTTGCCCGATCCGGAAGGGCCAACGATCATCACCCGGCTGTTGGTCGGCGCGACGCGCTCGATGGTCTGGCGCAACTGGCTCATCGCCGAGGACATGCCGATCAAATCGAAAGTCTCGCCGCTGCGCAGCTTGAGGTCGGAAACTTCGCGGCGCAGTTTCGAGGTCTCGAGTGCGCGTTCGGCAATGAGGATCAGCCTGTCGGCCTTGAACGGCTTTTCGATGAAATCATAGGCTCCGCGACGGATGGCGGAAACCGCCGTTTCGATGTTGCCGTGGCCTGAAATCATCACCACGGGCAGGTTCGGGTGCATGGTCTTGATCTCGTCGAGCAACGCCAAGCCGTCCAGACGCGAGCCCTGCAGCCAGATATCCAGGAAGATCAGCCTCGGTGCTCGGTCGGCGATAGCCGCCAGTGCGCTGTCGGCATCGAATGCCGTACGGGTTTCGTGACCCTCGTCACTCAGGATGCCCGCGACGAGTTCGCGGATGTCTTCCTCGTCATCGACGATGAGAATATCAGACGCCATTGTCGACCTTTTCAGTTTCTCTTTCGTGGTCCGCCTTGCTTTCGGCGCGCGGCAGCGCGCTGGTCGCAGGCGGCAGGATGATGCTGATCATCGCGCCGCGCCCGCCGTGGAAATCCGCAGGCGCGTCATGGAGTTCCAGCCTGCCGCCATGGTCCTCCACGATCTTCTTGACGATAGCGAGGCCAAGCCCGGTGCCTTTTTCACGCGTGGTCATATAGGGCTCCAGCAACCGTTGGCGATTCTCCCGCGGCAGGCCTTTGCCATTGTCGATGACGTCGATGCGAATCGCGCCATTCTGACGGCCGGCTTGAATCCGGATTATGCCGTGCGAACCGTCCTTATGTTCCAGTCCGTCGATCGCCTCGGCGGCATTCTTGATCACATTGCCGAAAGCCTGGGCCATCAGGCGGCTGTCAAATGTACCCTTGAGCGGCTCGTTCCCGAATATCCGCTCGAAGGTGATGTCGGCGCGGCTGACTTCGACCAGGAAGGAAGCCTCGCGCAGTGATTCGCGCAGGTCGATGGCCTTCATCTCGGGCTTTGGCATGCGCGCGAAAGCCGAGAACTCGTCGACCATGCGGCCGATATCCTCCACCTGGCGGATGATGGTGTCGGTGCACTGGTCGAAAACCTCGCGGTCTTCGGTGATGACCTTGCCGTAGCGGCGCTTTATGCGTTCGGCGGAAAGCTGGATCGGCGTCAGCGGATTCTTGATCTCGTGGGCGATGCGCCGCGCCACGTCGGCCCAAGCGGATGAGCGCTGGGCCTGAACCAGATCGGTGATGTCGTCGACGGTCACGACATAGGATTTTTCCTCCGAGCCATCGGCGCCGGCCTCGATGGTGACCTGCACATTGAAGGTCCGCTCGGCGCCGGCGCGATAGAACGTCACCTGTTCGCGGTGGACCGGCTTGCCGGATTTACGGCCGATCTCGAAGACGCGGCCGACATGCGGCAGGATCGCGGACAGATTCTGCCCAAGTGCCGCGCTGGCGGAAACGGCCAGCATCGATTCGGCAGAACGATTGACGATGGTGATGATGCCGTAAGGGTCGACGCCGATGACGCCGGCGGTGACGCCGGCAAGCACGGCTTCGGAAAAACGGCGCCTCTCATCGATCAGGTCCTTCGCCGACAGGATCTCGTTGCGTTGCGATTTGAGCTCCAGCAGCATCTTGTTGAACGTGTCGCCGAGCGAGGCGACATCGCCATCGGATGGCCGCACCGGCACCGCGACGTCGAGATTGCCGGTCGCGACTTCGTCGGCAGCGCCGATCAGCTGACGGATCGGCCGCACGAGCCGGTCGGCAACAGCTATGCCGGTCCAGATTGCCGACAGGATGATGATCAGGGTCAGCGACAGATAGGGCAGTGCAAACGCCACTTGCGAGGTACGCCTGTTGTCCTCGAGATTGCGATACTCGTCGGTGTTGGACCTGACGATCTGCCGCGCCTTGATCACCTCGGGGTCGACCAGACGGATGGTGTAGAGATAGAGGCCATCGATCTCGCGCAGCTTGACGATAGCGCCCATGATGTTGCGCGTGCGCGGCTCGATCAGCACCGGCTTGCCGTCGGTGGCGGTGGCCACCGCTCCTTCCGGCGGTTCCGGCATGGCGAAATCGGCATCAGTCTTGGCGCTCATGACGAAGGAGCCATCGGGCTTGATCAGCGCGGCATGCGCCAGCGAGCGACCCACGGCTTCCTTGTTCATGAGGTCGAGAAACCCGGTGCGATCGAGGCCGTAGAGCGTGCGGGAGGCATCAAGATCGTAGGCCATCGACAGCGTCGTACCCTGCAGGTTGCGCGCGTTCTCCTGCACATAGGCGTCGGCGATCGACAGTGACGAATTGACGATGGTCTTGGTGCGGATCTCGAACCAGCGATCAAGGCCGATATCGAGCGTGATCGAGGCGATGATCGCCACCATGATGGCGGGAATGGCGGCAACGAGGGCGAACATGGCAACGATGCGCACATGCAGCCGGGAAGCCGCCTTCCCATGCCGGCGCGCCATGACGATGCGATGCACCTCGCGTCCAACCAGCGCGATGAGGAAGAGCACGAAGGCGGCGTTGAGAGCGATCAGCGCCCAGGTCGTTTTGGCGTCAGGCGCAATCGGTGTCGCACCGACCAGGATGGCGAACGAAATAGCCGCCATGACCAAGGCACCGACGACCGCCACCACGCCAGGCAGTGCCAGCAGCCGGCGCCCGTCGCGCGCGCCAGGTTCGCTGAAGAGCGGTTTGTTGAGTACAGGTGTTTGCGGAGCCATGTCGCCGTCTAGAGCCAGTGATTGCGTCCGATCTATGCAACGCATTGTGGCGATTATGCAACAAGTGTGACAACTACAGGACTCTTTCCCCGGTCGGTCCCCTGAAAAGATCCTGTATGCAGCGCGGGCTCAGGTCTGGCGGGAGGACTTGTAAACGTTGACGCCCAATTCGCGAATCTTCTTGCGCAGGGTGTTGCGGTTGAGTCCCAAAAGCTCCGCGGCCTTGATCTGGTTGCCGCGGGTTGCCGTCATTGAAGCCAGCACCAACGGATATTCGACTTCGGACAGGATGCGCTCGTACAGACCGGCAGGCGGCAATTCGCCTGCAAAGGAGGCGAAATAGCGCTGCAGGAAGTGCTCCACCGCCTGCCCGATGGAAAGATCGTCGGGAATGAGGTTGCCGCCGCCTGGTACCACGGGGCGTTCGCCTGTCTTGAGCTCCGTCTCGATGATCTCGGCGGAAATCTCGTCCTGCGAATAAAGCGCGGCGAGCCTGCGGACCAAGTTTTCCAACTCGCGCACATTGCCTGGCCAGGGATAGCGCTTCATCAGTTCGATGCCGCCGGAAGAGATGCGCTTGGTCTGCAGCCCCTCCATTTCGCCGAGCTTGAAGAAATGGCGCACCAGATCGGGTACGTCCTCCGAGCGTTCGCGTAGGGCCGGCAACCTGAGCGGCACGACATTGAGACGGTAGAAAAGATCCTCGCGGAAGAGGCCCTGGTTGATCAGCGTACGCAGGTCCTTGTTGGTGGCGGCGACAATGCGCACATCGGTCTTGATCGGCGTGCGGCCGCCGACAGTCGTGTACTCGCCCTGCTGCAGGACGCGCAGCAAACGCGTCTGCGCCTCCATCGGCATGTCGCCGATCTCGTCGAGGAACAGCGTGCCGCCCTCCGCCTGCTCGAAGCGGCCGGTCGAGCGGCTCTGCGCGCCGGTGAAAGCCCCCTTCTCGTGGCCGAACAATTCCGATTCGATGAGATCGCGCGGGATAGCCGCCATGTTGATGGCAACGAACGGACCGCCACGACGGCGCCCATATTCATGCAGCGCTCGTGCCACCAGTTCCTTGCCGGTGCCGGATTCGCCCGAAATCATCACCGTCAGGTCGGTCTGCATCATCCGCGCCAGCATGCGGTAGATGTCCTGCATGGCCGCCGAACGGCCGACCAGCGGCATCGTTTCGGGCGGCTCTTCTTGCCTGGCATCGATCTTCGGCCGCCGGGGCTCGGACAAAGCGCGGTTGACGATGTTAAGGAGTTCGGTCAGGTCGAAAGGCTTCGGCAGATATTCATAGGCGCCAGTTTCGGAGGCGCGGATCGCCGTCATGAAGGTATTCTGGGCGCTCATGACGATGACGGGCAGTTCCGGCCGCGCTTTCTTGATGCGCGGCAGCATGTCGAAAGCGTTCTCGTCCGGCATCACGACGTCGGTGATGACGAGGTCACCCTCGCCGGCCGCGACCCAGCGCCACAGGGTCGACGCGTTGGAGGTGACGCGCACCTCGTGACCGACACGCGACAGGGCCTGATTGAGAACGGTGCGGATCGCAGCATCGTCGTCGGCGACCAGAATATTGCCGCGAACGGTCATTTGCGGTCTCCTTCACCGTCTTGATCAGCGCCAAGCGCCGTTTCCTTCCAGGCCGGCATCAGGACCCGGAATGTTGTCGCGCGCGGCGTCGAATCGCATTCGATGATGCCGCCATGTTCACCGACGATCTTGGCGACCAGCGCCAGCCCGAGCCCCGAGCCGTTCGGCTTGGTGGTAATGAAGGGATCGAACAGGATCGGCAGGATATCCTCCGAGACGCCGGAACCATTGTCGCGCACGCAGAACTCCAGCGGCAGCGATACGCGGTCCTGCGTGCCCGGAACCGAAACGCGGATACCGGGCCGGAAGGCGGTGGACAGCACGATCTCGCCCTGGGGGTCGCTGCCGATCGCCTCGGCGGCGTTCTTGATCAGGTTGAGGAACACCTGGATCAGCTGGTCGCGATTGGCAAATACCGGAGGCAATGACGGATCATAGTCCTCCAATATCTTGATTTTCCTTGCGAAACCGTTCTTTGCGATCGCTTTCACGTGGTCGAGCACCACATGGATGTTGACGGGATAGCGGTCGATCGGCCGCTCGTCGGAAAACACCTCCATGCGGTCAACCAGCGACACGATACGGTCCGTCTCATCGGTGATCAGCCGCGTCAGCGCGCGATCCTCATCGGAAGCGGACAGCTCTAGCAGCTGAGCCGCCCCCCTGATACCGGAGAGCGGGTTCTTGATCTCATGCGCCAGCATCGCCGCCAGACCGGTCACCGAGCGCGCGGCGCCGCGATGCGTCATCTGCCGGTCGATCTTGTCGGCCATCGACCGCTCCTGGAACATGACCACGACGGAGCCCGGAAACTCCGGCACCGGCGCGACATAGAGATCGACGACCTTTTCGATGCCGAGGCGCGGCGACGAAACGTCGACCCGATATTCGTTGACGGGCGCGCGGCGCTCACGCACCTGGTCGACCAGTGTCAGCAGGGGGCTGCCGAAGGGTATGAGCTTGGACAGGGTGTTGCGCGCCAGCATGGTCGCGCTGGAGCGAAAGAAGTCCTCGGCATCGGCATTGGCGAAGGTGATGAAGCCTTCCTCGCTGATCATGATCACCGGGCGGCGGATCGTGTTTAGTACGATCTGGGCAGCACCCGCCATTTCAATGCCTTGGCCAGGGTTTGCGGTCATGCGGCGCTCCGCAGGTTCAAGGTTTGCCGATCGCGCGAAAACACGTCACGCAGCAAGGCAATGACGCGGGCAGGTTCGGACGCGGTCAATATCGCTTTCCTACTCTCGCCAGCGACACCTCCGGCGTGTCGATCGAGATACCAGCCCAGATGCTTGCGCGCCTGGCGCAGGCCGCTCTCGATGCCGTAAAGCGCCAGCATGTCCTCGTAGTGGGCGACGACATAGTCGGTAATCGCTTGCGGGGTCTCGGGAATGCCGGGCGAAAATGTCCCGGCGGCAGCCGCAGCGATGCCGCCGGCGACCCACGGCGCGCCATAATGGGCGCGACCGACCATCAACGCGTCGGCGCCGGACTGTTCGAGAACGGCGGCTGCCTCGCCTGGGGAGCAGACATCGCCATTGGCGACGACCGGAATGGAAACAGCCTCCTTGACGCGAGCGATGGCGCGCCAGTCCGCCTTGCCCAGGTAGAACTGGCAGCGTGTGCGGCCATGGACCGTGACCATCCTGACGCCCGCCTGCTCGGCCCGGCGCGCCAGGACAGGAGCGTTGAGTGCGCCTTCGTCCCAACCCAGCCGCATCTTGACGGTCACCGGCACCTTGACCGCTCCTACCACGGCCTCGATCAGCGAGAGCGCGTGGTCGAGGTCCAGCATCAATGCCGAACCGGCATAGCCACCGGTAACCTTCTTGGCCGGGCAGCCCATGTTGATGTCGATGATGTCGGCGCCCTCGCCCGCGGCGATCCGCGCGCCTTCGGCCATATGCATGGCCTCGCGCCCGGCAAGCTGAACCATATGGACCGGCAGTCCGGAATGGCGTATCCGCAGGTCACAACCCGCCCTGCCCTTGGCGAGTTCGCCGCTGGCCACCATTTCGGACACAACCAGGCCTGCGCCATGCCCATGGGCGCGCTGCCTGAACGCCTCGTCCGTGATCCCCGACATCGGCGCGAGGAAGACGCGGTTGCGTATTCTGACGCCGCCGACGTCGAGAGGCTGGGCCAATCCGATCAAGTTAACCATGCACAAAAACCAAGCACGTCCATTCGTTGCACATTCTCTAGCCAGATCGAAAGAAATGTGCAACGCGGAATGACGCCACATTGAGGCGCAATTGGGAAAATGCTGGCCTTCGGCCTTGGCCGCGACTAGGACCGGACTGCATGACTGGCGCAACCGAAAATCAGGCTCCGGATCCGGGTGGCAAAGTCGCGGTGGTTATCGTCGCGGCCGGTCGCGGCGCGCGCGCCGGACAAACCGATGGTCCGAAGCAATATCAACGAATTGGCGGACGCGCCGTCATCGCTCGTGTCATAGACATTTTTCTGGCGCACCCGCTCATCGGCCGGATCGTCGTGGCTATCCATGCCGAGGACCGCGAGCTTTTTCAGCAAGCGGTCGGAACCGATGCGGATCGGGTAACGGCAATTGCCGGAGGCGCGACCAGGCAGGATTCGGTTCGGCTCGGGCTGCAGGCGCTGAGAAACTACGCGCCGGACAAGGTTCTCATCCACGACGCCGCGCGCCCCTTTGTCGACATGGATCTGATCGACCGCACCATCGCGGCAATCGGCGAACGTGAAGGCGCGCTTCCCGCCCTGCCCGTCGCCGACACGCTGAAACGCGAATCGGAGACCGGTATGGTCGGCGAAACGGTGCCAAGGAGCGGGCTGCACGCGGCCCAAACGCCGCAAGGTTTTCCCTTCCTCGCGATCATGACGATGCATGAGCAAGCCTACAACAGCGGCAAATCCGACTTTACCGACGACGCGTCGATCGCCGAATGGATGCAAATGCCGGTGAAGCTCGTTCCCGGATCGCCCGACAATGTCAAACTCACATGGGCACGGGACATCGCCATGGCGCACCAGCGACTTTCCAGCGAGCGGACACACTTTCCCGATATCCGCACCGGCAATGGCTACGATGTCCACGCCTTCGAGCCCGGCGACCATGTTACGCTTTGTGGCGTCGCCATCCCGCATGACAGGAAACTGTCGGGCCATTCCGACGCGGATGTCGGCCTGCACGCCCTGACCGACGCGCTGCTGGCGACCTGCGGGGCCGGCGACATCGGCACGCACTTTCCTCCGTCCGATCCGCAGTGGAAAGGCGCTGCATCGCGGATATTCGTCGAACATGCCGCAAGACTAGTGCGCGAGCGCGGCGGACGCATCGCCAATGCCGATATCACGCTGATCTGCGAGGCGCCCCGCGTCGGCCCGCACCGCGAGGCGATGACATCAGTCCTTTCGCAGATGCTGGGCATTTCCGCCGAGCGCATCTCGGTCAAGGCGACAACCAACGAGAAGCTCGGCTTTGTCGGTCGCGAGGAAGGTATCGCGGCTATCGCCACCGCCAGTGTGGTGTTTCCAGGCGAGGTTCCGGAATGACCAACAGCGAACTGGCGGTCGCCCTGTTTGAGGCGTGCCGGGAGCGCGGCATCATGCTGGCGACCGCGGAAAGCTGTACCGGCGGGATGATCGTCGCCGCGCTGACCGACATTGCCGGTTCTTCCGCCGTGGTCGATCGCGGCTTCATCACCTATTCCAATGAAGCCAAGATGGACATGCTGGGCGTTCGCGCCGCCACGCTCGACGTGCATGGTGCGGTTTCCCGCGAGACAGCCATCGAGATGGCCGCCGGAGCGCTCGCCCGTTCGCATGCCGGGTTGGCGCTGGCCGTCACCGGCATTGCCGGTCCGGGTGGCGGTTCCAGGGAAAAGCCTGTCGGGCTGGTCTGGTTTGGTGTTGCGGTGAACGGCCGACCCGTGACGGCTGACCGAAAGCTGTTCGCCGACGACGGCCGTGACTTCATCCGCCGGGAAACCGTCCATCATGCACTTGAGCTCGGCTTGCAGGCGCTTGGCGAGAGTCAGGCCGCCGGTTTCTTGCCGTAGATGATGTCGGCGCGCTTTTCAAAGGCCTCGGCGAACATGCGGAAGGCACGATCGAACATCGTGCCCATCAGCGCACCCAGGATGCGACTCTTGAATTCATAGTCGATGAAGAAGCGCACGGCACAGCCGGCGCCATCCGGCTCGAACCGCCAGACATTGCTCAGATATTTAAACGGGCCGTCGATATACTTCACGTCGATGGCATGTTCGTCGGGCTTGAGCAGCACCTGCGTCGTGAAAGTCTCCCGGATCGCCTTATAGCCGATGCTCATGTCGGCCACGAGGATGGTGCGCCCGTCACGCTCCTTGCGCGAGCGGACCGTCAACGCTTCGCAAAGCGGCAGGAATTGCGGGTAAGTTTCGATGTCGGCGACCAGCGCGAACATCTGCTCAGGCGTGTGGGCAACGCGGCGGGTGGCTTCGAATTTCGGCATGAAACCGGCGTTAGACCAATTTCTGGAGCTGCGCTTCGCGCGCGGCGCGCAGCCGGGCGAAATCGTCGCCGGCATGGTGCGAAGAGCGTGTCAGCGGGCTCGATGCCACCAGCAGGAAACCCTTGGTTTTGCCGATCGTCTCGAAGGACTTGAATTCCTCCGGCGTGACGAAGCGGATCACCGGGTGGTGCTTCTTCGACGGCTGCAGATATTGGCCGATGGTCATGAAGTCGACATTGGCCGAACGCAGATCGTCCATCAATTGCAGGATTTCGTTCCGCTCCTCGCCAAGGCCGACCATGATGCCGGACTTGGTGAAAATGGACGGATCGAGTTCCTTGACCCGCTGCAGCAGCCGGATCGAGTGGAAATAGCGGGCGCCTGGCCGAACCTTCAGATAATTCGACGGCACGGTTTCGAGATTGTGGTTGAAGACGTCGGGCCTGGCCGCCACGACGATCTCCAGCGCGCCTTCCTTGCGCAGGAAATCGGGCGTCAAGATTTCGATGGTCGTCAGAGGCGTTGCCGCCCGGATCGCTCGGATGACATCGGCGAAGTGCTGCGCACCGCCATCGTCGAGATCGTCGCGGTCAACGGAGGTGATGACGACGTGGCTGAGGCCCATTTGCTTGACGGCATGGGCGACACGCGTGGGCTCGTCGGAGTCGAGCGCGGTTGGGATGCCGGTGGCGACATTGCAGAAGGCGCAGGCGCGCGTACAGATCTCGCCCATGATCATGAAGGTGGCGTGCTTCTTTTCCCAGCATTCACCGATGTTCGGACAACCGGCCTCTTCGCATACGGTCACCAGCTTGTGCGATTTCACGATCTCACGTGTCTCGGCATATCCCTTCGACACCGGCGCCTTGACGCGGATCCAGTCCGGCTTGCGCAATACCTCCTGGTCGGGCTTGTGGGCCTTCTCGGGATGCCGCGGCCGCGGCGCGTTGGCGATCGTGTCGAGGACAGTGACCATCTGAACCCTGGCCTTTCTTGCGACCGCCCGTCGGCGATCGTCACTTTAACGTCATCTAAGACTTTTCAGGACAAAGAAAAAGGCTGCAGCGGCGCATGCCGCTACAACCGTGTTCGCATAGCCGAAAACGATATCGACTAACGGCGCACCAGGCGACCGACCCAGATCAGCAGGCAGGCACCGATGAAGCCGGTGATCAGATAGGCGGTCCAGCCGACGCCGAACACGCCGATGTTGAGCGCCTGCAGGACTGCGTTCAGCACCACCGCGCCGACGATGCCCATGATAATGTTCATTAATATGCCGGTGTTGCTCTTCATGACCATTTCGGCCAACCAGCCTGCCAGGCCGCCGATGATGATTGCTGCGATCCAGCCCACGCCGTTCAAGTGCATATGCCTTCTCCTTGCGCCAGTAAAAATGCATTCGGAAACGAACTGCTTCGCCGTCCAGATCCCACGGCTTTGACAGCTGAGTCTCCCGCGGGGAATCTATCATGCGTTCAAGGCGCGGCCATAGGCGTCGAGCACGCTTTCCTTCATCATCTCGGATAGCGTCGGATGCGGGAAGATGGTGTGCATCAGCTCTTCCTCGGTCGTTTCGAGGTTCATCGCCACGACAAAACCCTGGATCAGTTCCGTGACTTCGGCGCCGACCATGTGCGCGCCGAGCAACTGACCGGTCTTCTTGTCGAAGATGGTCTTGATGAAGCCTTGGTCTTCCCCAAGCGCGATGGCCTTGCCGTTGGCCGCGAACTGGAAGCGGCCGACGCGGATATCCTTGCCCTCGGCCTTGGCTCTTGCTTCCGTCAGTCCAACCGAGGCGACCTGCGGATTGCAGTAGGTGCAACCAGGGATCTTGAGCTTGTCCGTGGCGTGAACACCGGGGAAGTTCGCGATCTTCTCGACGCACACGACGCCCTCGTGCTCGGCCTTGTGAGCAAGCATGGGCGGACCGGCGACATCGCCGATGGCGTAGATGCCAGGCACATTGGTCTTGCCGTAACCGTCGATGACCACGCAACCGCGCTCGGTCTTAACACCGAGTGCTTCAAGGCCGAGGTTCTCGATATTGCCCTGAACGCCGACGGCCGAGATCATGCGGTCGGCGGTGATCTTCTCGACCTTGCCGTCCTTCATCTCGACATGCGCGGTAACCGAGTTCGCCCCCTTCTCGACCTTGGTCACCTTGGCCTCGAGGATGATCTTCATGCCTTGCTTCTCGAACTGCTTTTGCGCGAATTTCGAGACTTCGGGGTCCTCGACCGGCATCACCGCCGGCAGCAGCTCGACTACCGTGACGTCGGCGCCCATTGTGCGATAGAAGGAGGCGAATTCGATGCCGATGGCGCCTGAGCCCATCACCAGCAGCGACTTCGGCATCTCCTTCGGCACCATGGCTTCGAAATAAGTCCAGATCAGCTTGCCGTCCGGCTCGATGCCGGGCAGAGCGCGTGGCCGGGCGCCGGTCGCCAGGATGATGTGCTTGGCGGTGTAGGTGCCCTCGCCCTTGACGCCTTTCGGCACCGGCGGCTGCGGCTCCATCGGCTTCTTGGCCGTCTTGGAAACCACGATCTCACCGGGTTTGGATAGTTTGGCCTCGCCCCAGATGACGTCGACCTTGTTCTTCTTCATCAGGAAGGCGACGCCGCCATTGAGCCTGAGCGACACTTTTCGCGACCGATCGACGACGGCGGCGGTATCAGCACTGATCTTGCCGCCATCGAGCTTCAGGCCGTAATCCTTCAGATGATCGGAATAATGCATGATCTCGGCCGACCGCAGCAGCGCCTTGGTCGGAATACAGCCCCAGTTCAGACAGATGCCGCCCAGATGCTCGCGCTCGACGATCGCCGTCTTAAAGCCGAGCTGGGCGGAACGCACCGCGGTGACATAGCCGCCCGGGCCGGAGCCGATGATGATGACGTCATAGTTCTCAGCCACGGGTTTTCTCCTTCAATCAGAGTTCCAGCATGACGCGCACGACCGGCGTCAGCGCCTCGCCAATGTTTCGCGTATTCTCGGCATCGAGGTGGACGCCATCGAGAGGTGTTGTTTGCGCCGCCGTGCCAGCGTCGAAGAAGCCGCAGCCGACCTCGTCGGCGAGCGCGGCGTATTGCGGCGCAAGCTGCTTCGAGGCCTCATCGCCGCCGGCGAACATCTCCCTGAAGTCGGCATTTTCGGTGCGGCTGACAAGAGGCGGCGAAACGATCAGGATCTGCGGTGCCGGCCAGTCGAACGGATAGTCGTGGCCACGCACGATATCGATCAGCCGCTGGATGCCTTGCTTGGCGGCAACCGGATTGCCATGGATCCATGGCTTCATGTCATTGGCGCCGAGCATGATGACGATCAGGTCGATGGGCGCATGCGTCGTCAACACCGTCGGCAGCAGCCGCGCGCCGTTGCGGTCGGCTCCGGCGAGATGATCGTCGAAAGCGGTGGTGCGGCCATTGAGCCCCTCGGCGACGACTTGAACGCCTTCGCCGAGCCCTGCTTGCAGCACGCTTGGCCAGCGATCCCCGAGCGCATGACGCCCACCTTCGGCGTTGTAGCCCCAGGTCAGCGAGTCGCCGTAACAAAGCACCGTCTTCATCCGTTCAACCTGCCTTTGTGTCGGCCACGCCGCGCTTCACGCGCGAGCGTACGAACAACCAATGGATGACGATCGTCACCAGGCCCGGCAGGCCGAGACCGGCAACCATCGGCATGTCTTTCCTGACCACCGCGGCGCTGCTGTCGCTATAGAGGATCAGCGCGACCAGCAGGATGAGAAGCGCCACAAAGGCAATCAGCGTCCACTTGCCCGCCTTGGCAACAGCCTCGACCGGATCGTTCGTCAATTGCGCGACGAAGAAGATGAAGGTGACGACAAAAGTCACCAGCACCGAGAACATGAAGACGATGATGTATTCTTCCTCGGCGCCGGTGGCGACAGCCAACCATTGCGCGATAAGGCCGCCGGCCAAGCCGGAAATCAAAAAGGCGAAAAGGCTGGTGAAGAATATCCGCACAGCCTTTTCCTTTCCTAGACCAGCATGCCCATCGGATTCTCGATCAGCTTCTTGAAGGCGACCAGCAATTCGGCCCCCAGCGCGCCATCAACCGCACGATGGTCGGTCGACAGTGTCACCGACATCACGGTCGCGATCTTGATCTCGCCATTCCTGACCACCGCCCGCTGCTCGCCCGCGCCGACCGCCAGGATCGTCGCATGCGGCGGGTTGATGACGGCGGCAAAGTCCTTGATGCCGAACATGCCGAGATTGGAGACGGCGGTCGTGCCGCCTTGATACTCTTCCGGCTTCAGCTTGCGGCTGCGGGCGCGGCTGGCCAGGTCCTTCATCTCGTTGGAGATGACCGACAGCGTCTTGTCGTCCGCATGCCGGATGATCGGCGTGATCAGGCCGCCGGGAATGGAGACGGCCACCCCGACATCGGCATGCTTGTGTTTGACCATGGCGCTCTCGGTCCATGAGGCATTGGCATCCGGCACCGCCTTCAGCGCCATCGCCATCGCCTTGATCACCATGTCATTGACCGACAGCTTGTAGGCGGGCGCCTCACCCTTTTCGGTCTTTTTCACCGGCGCCGCGGCATTGAGCTGAGTGCGTAAAGCCAGCAGCGCGTCGAGTTCGCAGTCGAGCGTCAGATAGAAATGCGGGATGGTGGTTTTTGCTTCGACCAGGCGCCGCGCGATGGTCTTGCGCATGTTGTCGTGAGGGACGAGTTCGTAGGAGCCTTGCTCGAACAGTTTCAGCACCTGCTCGTCCGACATCGCCTTCACCGGCGGGGCGGAGGCAGGCGCGCCAGCCGGAGCCTTGGCAGCCGGTGCCGCCTTGGCGCCACCACCGGCAATCGCGGCATCGACGTCAGCCTTGACCACGCGGCCGTGCGGGCCGGTGCCTGTGACCGCGGAGACGTCGACACCCGCATCCTTGGCGATACGGCGGGCAAGCGGCGATGCAAAGGTGCGTTCGCCAGCCGCGTTGCCATTGGCGGCCGGAGCCGCCTGTGCCTTGGGGACCGCGGCCTCGGCCTTTGGCGCTTCAGCCTTCGGCGCTTCGGCTTTAGGCGCATCGGTTTTCGGAGCTTCGGTTTTCGCCGGTGTGGCGCCGCCGCTTTTCGCCGCCGCGCCGGCATCTTCACCTTCCGCCGCAAGCACCGCGATCAGCGCGTTGACCTTGACGCCCTCGGTGCCCGCCGGCACGACGAGCTTGGCAACCGTGCCCTCATCGACGGCCTCGACCTCCATCGTCGCCTTGTCGGTTTCGATCTCGGCGATCACGTCGCCGGGCGAAACCTTGTCGCCTTCCTTGACCAGCCACTTGGACAGATTGCCCTCTTCCATCGTGGGCGAGAGCGCCGGCATGGTGATGTTGATTGGCATATTGTCCTCCCACCCGGTTCAGCGATATGCGACGGCTTTGACGGCCTCGATGACTTCGCCGACATTGGGCAAGGCCAGTTTTTCGAGGTTGGCCGCATAAGGCATCGGCACGTCCTTGCCGGCAATGGTGATGACCGGTGCGTCGAGGAAATCGAAGGCGCGCTGCGAGACCTGGTTGGCGATGTGGTCGCCAACCGAATTCTGCGGGTAGCCTTCTTCGACCACGACCAGCCGGTTGGTTTTCTTAACCGAGGCGATGACTGTGTCGAGATCGAGCGGACGGATAGTCCTGAGGTCGATGATCTCGGCGTCGATGCCCATGCCGCGCAGCTCGGCTTCAGCCTTCACCGCATAGGTCATGCCGATGCCGAAGGATACGATGGTAACATCCTTGCCTGCCTTGTGGATGCGCGCCTTGCCGATCGGCAGCACGAAGTCGTCCAGCTTCGGAACGTCGAAGGACTGGCCGTAGAGGATTTCATTCTCGAGGAAGATGACCGGGTTCGGGTCGCGGATCGCTGCCTTGAGCAGGCCCTTGGCGTCGGCGGCCGTATAGGGCATCACGACCTTCAGGCCTGGAATGTGGCTGTACCAGGCGGCATAGCACTGCGAGTGCTGTGCCGCGACACGGGCCGCCGCGCCATTTGGCCCGCGGAACACGATTGGCGCGCCCATTTGGCCGCCCGACATATAGAGCGTCTTGGCGGCGGAATTGATGATCTGGTCGATCGCCTGCATGGCGAAGTTGAAGGTCATGAACTCGACGATCGGCTTCAGCCCAGCCATCGCCGCACCGACACCAACGCCGGCAAAACCATGCTCGGTAATCGGCGTATCGACGACGCGACGCGGCCCAAATTCCTGCAGCAAGCCTTGCGTGATCTTGTAGGCGCCCTGGTATTCGGCGACTTCCTCACCCATGACGAAGACATCGCCGTCGCGGCGCATTTCCTCGGCCATGGCATCGCGCAGCGCCTCGCGTACCGTGGTCGAGACCATTTCAGTGCCGGCAGGAATGTCCGGATCGGCAGCGAGTTTGGCCGCCGGGGCGGCGGGGACGGAGGCTTTCGGCGCCTCTCCAGCATCCTGCGGCGCCCGTTGCGAGCCTTCCTCGGCCGCGTCGGCGCGCTGGCCACCAGTTGACACCGCGTCCTGCGTGGAGGCGGGAGCCGCCTTGGAGGCCTTGTCGATGTCGCCAGAACTTTCGCCATCCTGCAGCAGAACGGCGATGGGGGTGTTGACCTTGACGCCTTCGGTGCCGGCGGCGATCAGGATCTTGCCCAGCGTACCTTCGTCGACAGCCTCGACTTCCATCGTCGCCTTGTCCGTTTCGATCTCGGCGATGACGTCGCCGGCGACGACCTTGTCGCCCTCGTTCTTCAACCACTTGGAAAGATTGCCCTCTTCCATGGTCGGCGAGAGGGCGGGCATGAGAATTTCGATCGGCATGTCCTGGCCCTCCCTTACAATACGATATCGGTCCAGAGCTCGGACGGATCCGGCTCCGCGTCGTGCTGGGCAAATTCGGCGGCGTCGGCGACGATGTCGCGAACCTCCTTGTCGACGGTCTTGAGTTCGTCCTCGGTCGCCCACTTCTTCTCGATGAGCCGCGCCTTGACCTGCTCGATCGGATCATGATCGGAGCGCATCTTCTGGACTTCTTCCTTGGAGCGGTATTTCGCCGGGTCGGACATCGAGTGGCCGCGATAGCGATACGTCTGCATTTCCAGAATGATCGGCCCGTTGCCGGCACGGCACCACTCGGTAGCCAGATCGCCAGCCGCCTTGACCGCACGCACATCCATGCCGTCGACCTGGATACCCGGAATCTTGAACGACGCGCCACGATGCGAAAAATTGGTTTCCGCCGAAGAGCGCGACACCGAGGTGCCCATGGCGTAGCGGTTGTTCTCGATGATGTAGATCACCGGCAGCTTCCACAGCGAGGCCATGTTGAAGCTTTCGTAGACCTGGCCCTGGTTGGCGGCGCCGTCGCCGAAATAGGTCAGCGAGACATTGTTGTTGTCGCGGTAGCGGTTGGCAAAAGCCAGACCTGTTCCAAGCGACACCTGTGCACCGACAATGCCGTGACCGCCATAGAAATGCCTCTCCTTGGAGAACATGTGCATGGAGCCGCCCTTGCCCCTGGACAAGCCGCCGCGGCGTCCGGTCAGCTCGGCCATCACGCCACGCGGCGACAGCTCCATCGCCAGCATGTGGCCGTGATCGCGATAGGCCGTGATCATCTGATCGCCGTCGATCAGCGCCATCTTCATGCCGGTGACGACCGCTTCCTGGCCGATATAGAGGTGACAGAAACCGCCAATGAAGCCCATGCCGTAGAGCTGGCCGGCCTTCTCCTCGAAGCGACGGATGAGCAGCATGTGCCGGTAGGCGGCAAGCTCTTCGTCCTTGGTGAAGTCAATAGGCTTGGGTGCTGATAGACCGGACTTGCCGTCGGATTTCGATTTGGCAGGCGCTCTTCTGGCTGCGGTGGCCATGCATCACTCCCTGTTGGCGTCTCTTTGCGGACACTGGAGCAAGATCAAACTGCTCCGGGGAGATCGCCCTCCCCTTCGATTTATGGGAGGCTAACACGTAGAAAGGCGTTCCGCCATGTCGAAATTGCATAGCTGGCATGCACCTAAGCAATTAAAATCATTGAAAATATTGTTGATTAACCTGAAACTGGTTACTTCGGCGGAGCGGGCAGCATGATGGTGATCTCGTCGGCCTGCGACAGATTGAGTGCCTTGCGCGCCTGCTCATCGAGCATGTCCTTCTCCAGCGTGCCGTCATGCATGAGCTTGACGCGCCGCTCAAGTTCCGTCCTGCGTGCCTTGATCGCATCGAGCTGTCCCTGCAACGCGACCGTCTCGGCCTCAAGCTTGTATTTCGAATTGATGCCGAATTCACCGTGATATGCATGGAAGCCGAAATAAGCCAGGAACAGCACGCACAGCGAGGGAACGATCAGCCGGCCGGTGTTTCTCTGCTTGTGCTGACGCGTCCACATGACCGATTCCCCCTGCCGCGAACTCGAACGGCTCGAAGTCTTTTTCGCCTGATTGTGCTTAACGGACGGTTACGGGAGACCGCCGGCCCGAAATGAAAAAGGGCGGGATGTCCCGCCCTCTCCGTATCAACAATGTGCGGCGGGATCAGTCCTTGATCACGGACTTGCCGGCATAATGCGCCTGCTTGCCGAGTTCTTCCTCGATCCGGATCAGCTGGTTGTATTTGGCCATACGGTCCGAGCGCGACAGCGATCCGGTCTTGATCTGTCCGCAATTGGTGGCGACGGCGAGATCGGCGATGGTCGAATCCTCGGTCTCGCCCGAACGGTGCGACATGACGGCGGTGTAGGCAGCCTTGTGCGCGGTCTCGACGGCGTCGAGCGTCTCGGTCAGCGAGCCGATCTGGTTGACCTTGACCAGGATCGAATTGGCGACGCCCATGCGGATGCCGTCGCGCAGGCGCGCCGTGTTGGTGACGAAGAGATCGTCGCCGACAAGCTGCGTCTTCTTGCCGATCAGGTCGGTCAGGTACTTCCAGCCTTCCCAATCGTCCTCGGCAAGGCCATCCTCGATCGAGATGATCGGATAGTCGGCGGCGAGCTTGGCGAGATACTTGGCCTGCGCCTTGGGATCGCGCGTTTTCTTCTCGCCCTCATAGACATAGTTGCCGTCCTTGAAGAACTCGGTCGCGGCGCAATCGAGGCCGAGCGCGATCTCTTCACCCGGTTTGAATCCGGCCTTCTCGATCGATTCCATGATGAAGTCGAGCGCCACCGGCGCGCTCTTCAGATTCGGCGCGAAGCCGCCCTCGTCGCCGACATTGGTGTTGTGGCCGGCATCCTTCAGCTTCTTGCGCAGCGTGTGGAAGATTTCCGAGCCCCAGCGCACGCCTTCGCGCAGCGTCGGCGCGCCGACCGGAAGGATCATGAATTCCTGGAAGTCGATCGGGTTGTCGGCATGCGCGCCGCCATTGATGATGTTCATCATCGGCACGGGCAGGACATGCGCCTTGGTGCCGCCGACATAGCGGTAGAGCGGCAGCCCGGCGGCCTCGGCAGCGGCCTTCGCGACCGCCAGCGAAACGCCCAAAATGGCGTTGGCGCCGAGCCGGCTCTTGTTGGGCGTGCCATCAAGTTCGATCATGGTCTGATCGATATGGATCTGGTTTTCGGCTTCCATGCCGCCGATCGCCTCGAACAATTCGCCATTGACCGCCTCGACGGCCCTGAGCACGCCCTTGCCAAGGTAGCGGGCGCCGCCGTCACGAATCTCGACGGCTTCGTGGGCTCCGGTGGAGGCACCCGACGGCACAGCGGCGCGGCCCATCGAACCGTCTTCGAGAACAACATCGACCTCGACGGTCGGGTTTCCACGGCTGTCCAGGATTTCACGCCCGACAATGTCGATGATGGCGGTCATTGCGATGTCCTCGATTGATCTGGAGAAAACGTCGCGCCCGTCTTAGCCAAAGCGACGCAAAAGGCAATCGGGGCCTGATCGAATAGTGCCGCCCGCCCGATTCACGAAGCGCAATTTCCTGTCATCATAAGTCATGCCACCGGACGCGCATTCCAGGTTAAGATTGTAATCGCGCGGGGCGAAACAGGAGGGGTTCGCCATGTCTGAGTTGAGCGGTATTGTCAGTCTGTTTCTGATCGCCGCGGCGTTCCTGACGTCATGCGACAACCAGCAGTCGCCGCCAAAGGCTACTGCCTCTTTGCCGGCTTTGCACGCTAGCGAGTAGCGTTACGTTTGAATCAAAAGGGGGGCCGTAGAACGGCCCCCCTTTTTCCTATTATGGCGTCAATGCCAGTAGGGCGCGACCTTGTAATATTCGTATGACTCGTCGCGCGCGCTCTCGCCATCCGCGCCGGCCAGTTCGTTGATCGAATGGGCAGGCGCTGCCTTCAGCTGTTCCTTGGAGAAGGGTATGACATAGCCGCCTCTTGCCTCATCATAGTCGAGGCTTGCCCAGGGGATGGCGTGGTACTTCTCGCCAATGCCGAGAAAGCCGCCAAATCCGATCACCGCGAACATGATGCCGTTCGACGTCTTGTCGAGCATCACGTCCTCAATGCTGCCGATGCTGTCGCCTTGGGTGTTGTAGACGGTCGTGCCGATGACTCGTGAAGCGGCAATGGCTTCGGTGTGACCTGTTTGCGTCGTCATTGTTTGCTCCTCGTTGTCGTTAATCCGCACTTTGACAATGAGGGGCGCGGGCGAAAGTTCCCGACTTTTTTGGCGGGCTGCCCAATCACTCCGCGAGGATGAAAGTCACCTTCATATTGACGCGATAGGCTGCGATCTTGCCATCCTCGACGACGATCTTCTGATCCTGGATCCAGGCGCCTTCGACGTTCTTCAGGGTCTTCGCGGCGCGCGCAATCCCCTTCTCGATGGCGTCTTGAAAGCTTTTCCTGGACGACGAGGTGATTTCGGTGACACGGGCGACGGACATTGGCTTCCTCCTGCCAAAGCGCTCATTTGCCGGACAAGCCTACAACCGGGGCTTATTCGCTACAAGACATTGGCTTTTCAGCCCTTTGCTATCCTGTCGAAGGCCATGAGCCTTTCCAGCAGTGCCGGCATATCCTTCAGCGGCAGCATGTTGGGACCATCGGAGGAAGTCGAATTGTCCGGGTCCTGGTGGGTCTCGATGAACACGCCGGCAACGCCCACGGCAACGGCCGCGCGGGCCAGCGTCTCGACAAAGCGGCGCTCCCCGCCAGACGATCCGCCCTGCCCGCCCGGCTGCTGCACCGAATGGGTGGCGTCGAAGATCACCGGGGCGCCGATCTCGGCCATGACGGGCAGAGCGCGCATATCCGACACCAGCGTGTTGTACCCGAAAGAAGCGCCGCGCTCCGTGGTCAGCACATTGGCATTGCCGGAGCCGGTGATCTTGGCGACCACGTTCTTCATGTCCCAGGGTGCGAGGAACTGCCCCTTCTTCACATTGATGACCTTGCCCGTTCTCGCTGCGGCGACGAGCATATCGGTCTGGCGCGACAGGAAGGCCGGAATCTGCAGCACGTCGACATGCGGCGCCACGATCGCGCACTGTTCCTCGGTGTGGACATCGGTCAGCACGGGAAGCGAGAATTCCTTGCGCAACTCGTCGAAGACGGGAAGCGCGGCGTCCATGCCGGCACCCCGCGTTGCTGACAGCGAGGTGCGATTGGCCTTGTCGTAACTCGTCTTGTAGACGAGGCCGATGCCGAGCCTGCCGGTCAGCTCCTTCAGCGTGCCGGCCATATCGAAGGCGTGCTGGCGCGATTCGAACTGGCAAGGGCCGGCGATCAGCGCCAGCGGTCCGGTATTGTCGAAGACGACGTTGCCGACGGTTACCGACGAATTGGGCGCCAGGGGGTTGCTCATGGGATCTCCCGAAAGATGAAAGCCGCGCCCTGCCCGGATGCCGGCCGCACGATGATGTCATTGCCCGACATATCGTGCTGGATGGCATTGGCCGCAAGCAGGCGTGCGGTGGCGCCAATGTCGGGGATCGAAAAAACCACGGCGGCGAAGTGCAATTCTGATGGCGTACCGGCCGTTATTCCGAAGCGCGCCGTGAAAGCAGCGGCGTCCAGCACGGTCAAGCCCGCGTTCGGCAGATGAAAAACGCCGTCGTGCGCATCGGCGGCCTGATCATTGACCGCCACTGAAATCAGCCGATGCTGCTCGGCGGAAGCGCTGCTGATTGCAATCACCTCGACAATTCCGTCGACCCCATTAGGGTGAGCCTGCAAGGCTCCTCGGTCTACTCTCGGCGCGTTGATGCGCTGACAGGCAAAAAGAAATGCGTCCGTTTGGCCAGGAGCCGCGGCAAAGGCGAGCTTGAACGACGCCGTATGGCTTTTGCCCGCCGAATCGGTGAAGGCTCGGGAGAAGCTCAGCTTGTCTCCCGCCGACAGACCCGCTTCGACATAGCGTTGATGGTCGCCATCCGCATTGTCCGTGCCGAGGACCACCGCGGAAAATCCCTCGTTGCCACGACTTTCCCGATAGAGGCGATCTCGCGCAACGAAGACATTGCCCTCGGCAGCCGCCTCTGTCGCAGCCTGTTTACGGCCAATCGCAAGCGGCTCCAGATAGGAGCCGTCGGCGAGGAAAACGCAGCAGTTTTCCGTGCCAAACGGATGGATTCCGGTCGGAGCGACGACGAAGCCAAGGGCGTTAAGCCGGGCACGCGCCGCATCAAGGCTCTGCGTCGGCAGAACCAGATGATCGAGCGGATGAATGTCTGACGAGGTCATGGAAGCGCGATGTGCATCATTCGGAAGATCGGTTCAAGACTTGATCGCAATGCCGCCGGCGGCGGCCCCGCAACAACCAACTGGAAGAGTCTTGGACATTCGCTTCCGCCGCAACTGGACTTGACGTGAGGCTATCCCCCGCACGGATCAGCTTCGGGCCACGACATCAGCAGAATAGCGCAGCTCGCGCAATGGTTTGACCTTGCTGGTGGTCTGCGCATAGAGCGGGTGCGCCTTGTAGGCTGCCAGCGCCGCGTCATCGGCGAATTCCGCGTAGACGACGACATCGACTTCATCCGACAGCGGGTCGACCTTGGTGTTCAACGTGACCTCGAAGAGGCTGGAATGAGGAATGTCACCAAGCGCCAGCAGTCCGGTGCGAACTGCTTCCACATCTTCCTTGCGCCGCGCGCTGAAGAAAACGATATGCCGGATCAATCCCGCCTCCTCGATCTGAAATGTCGAGGTCTTTTGTGACGGCGGTCTCTTTGCGTCAACCGGTCATGGCGCCACGCGTCCTTGCGACGCGCCTCGATCGGGCTGGCCCTCGTCTCACCGCGGTGAGCACCCCAAATGAGGCGCCAGGCTGCTATCTCAAGGAGGATATCAGGCTTTTCCGGTGACGTAGCGCACGACATGGGAGAGTTCCCTGACCGTGACGTCAAGATACCGGCCCTGATTGTAGAGACCGTCCCAGATCAGAAAGAACGCGATGGCGGCAATGACAATCACATAACGCATGGCCAAAGCTATCGCACTAGCGCTGCGGCTGCCATAGACGTTTTCGATTTCGGGCAGCAGCCTGACGCAAGGCGGCGTATGCCAGCCACCCGCGTGGCGCAGTCCAGCTCTTGGCATGCCTCTTGAAGTTCCGCCTCATCGAGTGGAAGATTGGCGCAGGCATTCATCGGAAAGCGCTGAAGCTCGGGCTAATGGTCGCGCGCTTCGTTCGAGCCCGCCTGTCGCCGGATCCGCAGGCAACCCGGGACTAGGCAACGGCGTTCGAACCCGGCGAATGAACCAAGAGAACCGCGGCTCGGCAATTGCGCCGGCACCACGGAGATCCAGGGGCATGGAATGGCACACGGGGAACAGGATGGCATAGCGCCGGGCGACGTGGTCAGGCTCGACGAGTTCAATTTCGCCGAGAGCGTCAAGGGCCTGCCGGCCAAAGCGCGCATGGTGCTGTCGGCGGCGATGAACCTGCCGCGCGGTTCGCTGAAGGTCTGGATGCCGGACGGCCGCGCCGTTCTCGTCGGCGGCAAGGCGCCGGGGCCCGATGCCGAACTGGTGCTCAAGAACTGGCGCCTGCCGGGCCGCGCCTTTTCCGGCGGCACAATTGGTGTTGCCGAATCCTATATGGACGGCGATTGGGAAAGCCCTGACGTCACCAGCTTCCTGGAATTGTTCGTGGTCAACTCCGCCTTCGGTGAGAGGGTTGCGGGCGGCGCCAGCTGGCTCATCAACACAGTCCAGCGCATCCGTCACTGGTTCAACGAGAACACACGCACGGGATCGAAGCGTAATATCTCGGCGCACTACGATCTCGGCAACGCCTTCTACAAGGAATGGCTCGACCCGAGCATGACCTATTCCTCGGCGCTTTACGCCAATGGCGTCAACGATCTCGAGAGCGCCCAGGCCGCCAAATACCGGGCGCTGGCCAGGGATACGGGCGTAGGCGCGAAGGATCATGTGCTGGAGATAGGCTGCGGTTGGGGCGGCTTTGCCGAATTCGCCGCACGCGAAATCGGTTGCCGAGTCACCGGATTGACCATCAGCCGCGAGCAGCACGACTTCGCCAAGGCGCGCATCGCCAAGGCCGGCCTTGCCGAGAAGGTCGACATCAAGTTGCAGGATTACCGCGACGAAACGGGCACCTACGATCGCATCGCCTCGATCGAGATGTTCGAGGCGGTCGGCGAGAAATACTGGCCGGTGTTCTTCTCCAAGATGAAGGACTGCCTGAAGCCCGACGGCATGGCTGGACTGCAGATCATCACCATCAACGAAGCCGCCTACGACACCTATCGCGCCAGGCCGGATTTCATCCAGCGCTACGTTTTCCCGGGCGGCATGCTGCCGACGCCGTCCATCTTGAAATCACTTGGCGCCGCGCACGGCCTTGCCCATCTGCGCGAACGCGTTTTCCCCGAGGACTATGCCCGTACGCTTGCCGAATGGCGCCAGCGTTTCCGAGGGTCGTGGGAGAAAATCGTACCGCTCGGTTTCGACGATCGCTTCAAGAAGCTCTGGGAGTTCTACCTGCACTATTGCGAAGCCGGCTTCCGAGCCAGCTACATTGATGTGCGCCAGGTGGTCTACAAGGCGTAGCCTGTGCGGGCGGCATTTCCACCGATGCGCTGGATCTTGTCATGCCGGTAGTCAAGGGGCGATTCGTGCCGCCGGCCCCTCCAAGGATCTGACATGCGGCCAAGGCTGACCGCACCAGTTTTTGACGGCCTGATCAGAGAAGGATGCGATATCTGGCAAAGCCAGCTTCGCCCTCGCCGGCAGGTTCGATCTTAAGCGACTTCACATCGGCGATGAAGTCCTTTGCCTTGACGCCGGTGTCGAAGACGACGCTGGTTCCCGGCAACGGCGCGAACGACCAGTTATCATCGGCCGACGGGTTGATGGTGCCCTGGCTGACGATGTATCGAACGATGACATCGCGGTTGGTGTCCGGCGCCTCGTAGATGATCTTCGAGGCATTGATGTCAGGGAAATTGCCACCGCCGCCGGCCCGGTAATTGTTGGTCGCGACAACGAATTTCGCTGCCGGATCAATGGGTTTTCCGTCGAACATAAGCTCAACAATGCGATTGGAACCGGCATTGGCGATGCCGCCCTTGGAATCGTATTTCGGCGGCTGCGACAGGTCTATCCTGTAGGTGACGCCGTCGATCACGTCGAAATTGTAGGATGGAAAATCAGTGTTGATCAGAACCTGGTCGGCCTTCCCGGCCTCGATTCGGTTGAAAATGCCGGCCGACATTTCCAGCCATTCCTTGACCTGAGCCCCCGTAATTTCCACGGCGCGCACCGTGTTGGGATAGAGGTAGAGGTCGGCGACGTTCTTGATCGCGATGTCGCCCGCCGGCACGTCGGTATAGTAGTCGGCGCCGTTGCGTCCACCGGCTTTGAACGGGGCCGCCGCCGATAGCAACGGCACGTCCTTCCACTGTGTGCTTTTCAATATGTCCTTCAGGTACCAGGTTTGCGCCTGGCTGACGACCTGTACCGACGGGTCGTCCGCGACCAGCGCGAAATAGGAATAGAGCGGCGCGGACGTCTTGCCGACAGGGCGGCGTACATAGGCGAGGGTCGCTTGGTGGTCTTGCTCGAGAGCGGCGATGATGCGCTTGTCGTCCGGGACGGTCGGCTTGTTCTTGCTGTCGACACGCTCGAAGATGGGCCGCGCCTCCGATGTCGCCGAGACCACTTTCCACTTCGACCCGTCGCGCTCCAGCATCAGGTCGATCAGGCCCATATGCGAGCCCCAGAAACCGCCCATGACGGCGGGCTTGCCCTGCAGCGTCCCCTTCTGTGCGTCAACGCCCTCGAGCGCCTGGAAATCTTTCTTGCCGGGGAAGACCAGATGCTGGTGTCCGGTGAAGACCGCGTCGATGCCTTCGACGCCTGCGACAAAGAACGAGGCATTCTCCATCATGTCACCCTGCTTGACGTCGATGCCGGAATGCGAGAGCGCGATGACGATGTCGGCGCCCTCCTCCTTCATCCGCGGCACCCACGCCCTCGCCGCTTCGACGATGTCGCGCGTCTTGACGTTGCCTTCGAGGTTCTTGAGGTCCCAGACCATGATCTGCGGCGGCACGAAACCGATGATGCCGACCCTGATCGGCTGTTCCGCGCCTGACCCGTCCTTGATCTTCTTGTCCAGGATTATGTAGGGCTTGAGGTAGAGCTTGTCGTCGCGCGGGTTGGCGGCAAGCTCGGTACCCCGGATCAGATTAGCGCAGACGAACGGGAAATTGGCGCCGGCCAGCACCTTGTCCAGAAAGGACAGGCCATAGTTGAATTCGTGATTGCCTAGCGTCGAACACTCGTAGCCGAGCAGGTTCATGCCTTTCATGATCGGATGGAGATCGCCCTCCTTCAGGCCCTTCTCATAGGCGATGTAGTCGCCCATCGGGTTGCCCTGCAAAAGGTCGCCATTGTCGATCAGCATCGAATTGGCGGCTTCCTTGCGCACCGCGTCGATGAGGGAGGCCGTGCGCGACAGGCCCATCGTGTCATTGGCTTTGTCGGCGTAGTAGTCATAAGGCAGCACGTTCACATGGATATCGGTGGTTTCCATGATCCTTAGATGCGCCTGGTTGGCCTGCGCCCGGGCGGAGAAGGGGTGAAGCACGATCAGCGCCCCTGTGGCGGCGGCCCCCGCCAGGAGACCACGGCGAGAGACGGGATGGAGCAGTTGCGACATGTTTTCTCCTTCTTCGACGACCTGACGAGCCCTGCCCCGAAGCGAACTTCGCGCTGAAATCAGCTCAAGTCCACTCAAGAAGTCGCGCGCATCGGCACGCCAATCCATCAGCAACAGATGACGGCGGGATGAAAGGCGCGGTGAAGAAAGTCAGGTCTTGTCGTCGTCGCCCTGGGTGATCAACCGGGCGCTGCGCTGGCCTGTGACGTAGATCCAAAGCCAGCTCAGCGAAACCGCCAGCCGGTTGCGAAAGCCGATCAGGAAATAGATATGGGCAATGCCCCACAGCCACCATGCGAGCCAGCCGGTCAGCTTGATCCAGCCGAAATCGATCGCGGCGGCGCGCTTGCCGATCGTCGCCAGATCGCCGGCGTGCTTGTAGTGGAAAGGCCGCGGGCTGGTGTCGCCGGCAAGCCTGGCCTTGACGGTCGCGGCAACATGCCGTCCCTCCTGCTTGGCGGAAGGGGCCACGCCGGGCACCGGCCGCCCGTCGGGCCGCAGCACGTGGGCGGCGTCGCCGATGACAAAAATCTCCGGGCTGCCGGGCACCCTGAGATCAGGCTCGACCAGCACTCTGCCCGCCCGATCCGCTTTCGCTCCCAGCCACTCGGCGGCTGGCGAAGCGGCAACGCCGGCTGCCCACAGGATCGTGCGGGCCGGTAGAACCGTGTCGCCAAAAACCACGCCGTTGGCATCGCAGCGCGTAACGGCCCGGCCGAGCTCGACCGAAACGCCAAGCCGTTGCAGCGCCTTCCCGGCGTAGTCGGAGAGCTTTGGCGCGAAATTGGCCAGAATGCGGTCGCCGGCCTCGATCAGCACCACGCGCGTCTGGCGCGTATCGATGTTGCGGAATTCGCCGCGCAGCGTGTCTTGTGCCAGTTCGGCAATGGTTCCGGCGAGTTCGACCCCGGTCGGCCCGCCGCCGACGATGGCAATGGTCAGCAGTGCCTCGCGCCTGGCAGCGTCGGGTTCCCGCTCCGCCTGCTCGAAGGCCAGAAGAATGCGGCGCCGAATGGTGGTGGCGTCCTCCAAAGTCTTCAAGCCCGGCGCGAAAGGCTCCCACTCGTCATGGCCGAAATAGGCATGGCGCGCCCCGGTGGCGAGCACCAGCGTGTCGTAGGCGACGGCGCTGCCGTCGTCGAGCAGAACGCGTTTGCCGGCCCGGTCGACACCCGTGACATTGGCGAGCAGCGTGGTCACATCCCTGCGCTTGCGCAAGAGATGGCGGATCGGCCAGGCAACCTCCGAGGTTGCAAGCGCCGTGGTTGCCACCTGATAGAGCAGCGGCTGGAACAGATGATGGTTGCGCTTGTCGATCATGGTGATGCGCACCGGTGCGCCGGCCAGTGCGCGGGTGAATTCGAGACCGCCGAACCCGGCGCCAACGACGACGACATGATGTCTGGCATCGCTCATTTGATTCACCCCTGATGGCAAGATTGCCTGCCCTAGATGTAGGTATCTTGTGCAATGCAACAATGGCAGGACAGTGCTTGAGACTCGTCGTTCCATGTCGTGAATGCACATGTTCTATCGTATCGCGAGGTATAGCGTCATCGAACGTGAGATGAGGTGAGGCATGGCTAACGATCATGACAACCAGGGCCCGGCGCAATACTCTTCGCCGCCCTGCTTCATGCACGAGCTCGACCCTGCGTTCCAGGCACCACTCAGCGACTGGACCGACGTGCGGCGTTGGCGCAAAGCCGAGCGCGAAAGGCTGATCTCCGCCCGACTTGAAGTTTCCGCCGATGCCCGAATGGCAATGTCGCAACGCATAGCCGGCGGGCTGGATGCACTTGTCGGCGAGATCGCGGGCCGCATGGTCAGCCTTTACTGGCCATTTCGCGGCGAGCCGGATCTGCGGCCCTGGATGGCGTCCGTCAATGAGCGTGGCGGCCGCACCGCACTGCCCATCGTGGTCGAGAAAGGGCAACCGCTGATCTTCCGCGCCTACAAACCGGGCGACCGGTTGGAAAAGGGCGTCTGGAACATCCCGATTCCGGCAGAAGGCGATCCGGTGCTGCCGGACATCGTCATCTCGCCCATTGTCGGCATTGATCCGGCAAGCTATCGCCTGGGCTATGGCGGCGGCTTCTTCGACCGTACGCTGGCCGCCATGCCGTTCAAGCCACTGGTCATCGGCGTCGGCTACGAAATGCAGCGTATCGCCACCATCTATCCGCAGCCGCACGACATCCCGATGGATCGGATCGTGACGGAGACGGCCACGGTATAGGGCTCTACGCCATCTCCGGCTTCAGACCCATTGCCGTGCGGTCGACGATTTCGCGCAGGGCGAAGGACGAATTGATCTTCGTCACATGCGGCATCGCCGACAGCCATTCCTTGTGGATGCGCTCGTAGTCGACGAGATCCTTGGCCGCGATCCGCAGGATATAGTCGTACTCGCCCGACATCAGGTGGCACGACAGCACGTTGGGGCAGCGTTTGATCGCTGCCTCGAAATCCGACAGCGTCTTCTCGAACTGGCCGGAGAGCGATATGTGGACGATCGCCGTCATCTGGTGGCCAAGGGCCGCGTTGGACAGCCGGGCGTGATAGCCGCGGATGGTTCCGGACTTCTCTAGATTGTCGAGCCGGCGAGAGCAGGCCGACTGCGATAGGCCGACCTTCTCGGCAAGCGCCGCGTTCGGCATCCGCCCGTCCTTCTGCAAAGTCTCCAGAATGGCGATATCAATCCTGTCGAGCAGCATTTTTCGTGATTCCTGCGAAAAAGCGTAAGATTTTTGCAACGAGTATCGAAACCAGCCTGTTCACGCAAGCGCATTCGCAAACACCTGCACGCCGATTCATGGTTCACTCCAGCACTACAGGGAGTGAGCCCAAAAGGGCCCGGATCAGGAGAAGAAAATGCGCATCGGCTGCCCCAAGGAAATCAAGAACCATGAATACCGTGTCGGCCTAACGCCAGGCTCGGTCCGCGAATATGTCGCCCATGGCCACGAAGTGCTGGTCGAGACCGGCGCGGGCGCCGGCATCGGTGCCGATGACAACGCCTATCGCGCCGCTGGCGCCGTCATCGCCGAGACGGCCGCCGACGTGTTCGCCAAGTCGGACATGATCGTCAAGGTCAAGGAACCGCAGCCCAATGAATGGGCGCAGCTGCGCGAAGGCCAGATCCTGTACACCTATCTCCATTTGGCTCCTGATCCGGAGCAGACCAAGGGCCTGCTCGCCTCGGGCGTCACCGCGATCGCCTACGAAACCGTGACCGATGATCGTGGCGGCCTGCCGCTGCTGGCGCCGATGTCGGAAGTCGCAGGCCGCTTGTCGATCCAAGCCGGCTCCACGGCGCTGCAGAAGGCCAATGGCGGCCGCGGCGTGCTGCTCGGCGGAGTGCCCGGCGTGCTGCCCGGCAAGGTCACCGTGCTTGGCGGCGGCGTCGTTGGTCTGCACGCGGCCCGCATGGCCGCCGGCCTTGGCGCGGATGTCACCATTATCGACCGCTCGATCCCGCGCCTGCGCCAGCTTGACGACCTCTTCGCCGGCCGGATCCACACCCGCTACTCGACCGTCGAGGCGCTCGAGGAAGAATGCTTCTCCGCCGACATCGTCGTCGGCGCCGTACTCATCCCGGGCGCCGCCGCACCGAAGCTCGTCAGCCGCGAAATGCTGTCCGGCATGAAGAAAGGCTCGGTACTGGTCGATGTCGCGATCGACCAGGGCGGCTGCTTCGAGACCTCGCACGCGACCACCCATGCCGAGCCCACCTACGAGGTCGACGGCGTGATCCACTACTGCGTTGCCAACATGCCAGGTGCCGTGCCGGTGACCTCGGCCCACGCGCTCAACAACGCGACGCTGCACTATGGTCTGCAACTCGCGGACAAGGGCCTGAAGGCTCTGGTCGATGACCATCACCTGCGCAACGGCCTCAATGTCCACAAGGGTAAGATTACCAACCGCGCGGTCGCCGAAGCGCTCGGCTACGAACTGGTCGAGCCGAAAGCAGTGCTGGCGGCTTAAGGCTTCCTTCAGTCTTCCCCGCCGGCTCGAACCGGCGGGTTTGTTCTAGAGCAATCGGCACAGGCAACAAAAAAGCGGAGCCAAAGCCCCGCTTCCTCGATATCGAGATTGCCGCCGGTTCATCCGCAGTCGGCCAATCGATCGACACTGGCTTTCTAGCGCGTATATGCGACAGCAGTACGACAGAGACTTTCTGCCGCCAATCCTAGATCTCATGCGCGCTCGACGCGGCACTGATAGCAATTGTTGCGGGCCGAGCGGACATGCACATAGGCAATGTCCTCACGCTCCAACAAAGTCTCGGCTCGTGCGGCAATTGCTGCGGTCGGGATGACGCCACCGCTGCCGTAGACGATGCGATCATCGCCGCCATAGCCGCGCACGATATACTCTGGGCTGTCGAGGATCTCCGGCGGCTCCCCTGTCCCGGCGGCACGTTCGCATTCCTGGGCATGCAGGAAGATCGGCCCGGTTTCTGCATAGGGCTGAGGGTCTGGAAATGGCCGGTAGGCGAGGATGAGATAGACATCGCCGGCGGCGATATTCCTGAGGCAATGACGGCAGGGCATCCCGTCGCCGTCAGAGACTTTCCGCTCGGGCGTCCGGCCATAGGCATCGGGGCCGCCGCGCTGCAGGGCCCTGACATTTTCGGTCGGCAGAGCTGTGAATAGGATGGTCATCGCAAGATCTCCGGTACTGGTGACCGGAAACTATGCGCTCGCCGCCGTGCTTCCCACCCGATTCCCGCCAAGCGTCGTCAGATCGACCCTTTCGAGCTCAAGGAAGGCCACCGAAATCGGCTAATCAGTTCGACAATCCTTTGATGAATTGCCGAAGCAGCGGCAGATTCCGGCTGAGTTACGGCCGCATGACGCTGGCCGAGCGCTCGGCGAAAGGTAGGGGATGCACGACTTCCTTCTTCTGCGCGACCGGCTGGAAACCGAGCTTCTGGTAGAGCGGTAGCGCGGCCGGGTGGTCGAGCGTGCAGGTCTGCACCGTCACCCTTTTCGGCCCATATGACCATGCGGCGGCAATCGCCGAACCAAGGAACCAGCGACCGATGCCTTGACCGGTGGCATGTTCCATCATGCCGAAATAGGCGAGTTCGACTTCCTCGGGCAGATGCGGCTTGAGATCGAAGAAGCCGGCTGGCGCACCGTCGAGATAGAGCACCCTGATATCGCGATCCTCGCGGTGGATTCCGGCCGACAACTCATCGTCATTCAGCCTCAGAACGTTCACCCACTGCCATTTGCGTCCCACCCGGTCCATGAGATAGCGATAAAAATGCAAGGGAATGTCCCTGGTCTTCAGCAGCGCTACCTGGCGGTTGTAGGGTACCGGTGGCGAGACGGGCGGCGGGGCATGCATTTCGAGAAAAGTCACAGTGACCTCAATGTCCTGCAGCACGCCGTTTTCCATCAATTCATTCCTTGCCGGTCGTTGCTGGGCCGGTCTTTGCTGGGCCGGTCTTTGCTGGGCCGGTCGTTGCTGGGCCGGTCGTTGCTTGGCCGCTCGTTGCTGGGCCAGTGGTCGTTGGGCCGGTCACGACTGGTGTATCGGACAATCCGCCCCACTCGGTCCATGAGCCGTCATAAAGCCTGTTATCGGTATGGCCAAGCGTCTCCAGCGCCAGCGTGACCACCGCGGCGGTGACGCCGGAGCCGCAGGATGTAACCACGGGTCCGGACAGGTCGATACCGGCGTCCTCGATCACTTTGCGCAAACGGTTCCTCGGCAGCAGCCTGCCGTTTTCCGAGAGCGCGGAGTACGGTACATTGCGCGCGCCCGGCATGTGACCGGAGCGGATCCCCGCACGAGGCTCGGGTTCGCTGCCGGTGAAGCGGCCCGGCCCGCGGGCATCGGCGATCTGGCCTGCCTTTGTATCGACAAGCCGGCGCATATCGGCCAGACCGACGACGCGACCGGCGTCGAAATCGGCATGAAAGACGCTTGGCGCGATCTTCGTCGGCTCGGCCGTTACCGGCCGCCCGGTCGCCTTCCAGCCGTCGAAGCCGCCGTCCAGAATATAGGTCTGGAAGACACCCATGATCCGGAACATCCACCATGCCCGCGGTGCGGAGAAAAAGCCCGGGCCATCATAGACGACGACGGTGTCATCAGCCGACACGCCCATTGAGCCGACATATTGGGCGAAATACTGCGGCGATGCGAGCGTGTGGGGCAAGGCAGCGTCAGGATCCGAAACCGCGTCCTGGTCCAGGAAACGGGCGCCAGGAATATGAGCCGCATCATACTCGGCGCGCGCGTCGCGCTTTTGTGCAGGCAGATACCAGGAGGCGTCTACGATCGTCAGGCCCGGCTGGCCCAAGCGCCCCTGCAGCCAGTCCGCATCGACGGTAAAAGGACTATCCTCGGCCATTCTTTTCTCCTGCCGCCTTTTGACGCTGTTCAGTTCGCCGGCATAGGACCGAAGCGGATGCGGAAGCGCCTGTTCTCCCGGCCCTTCTTTTCGATCTTGCCGATGTGGATCTCGCCGATTTCGCCGGTGCTCCTCACATGGGTGCCGCCGCAGGGCTGGCTGTCCACCGAGGCGTTGTCACCGATGCAGACCAGACGGATCTTGCCGGTGCCAACAGGCGGCCGGACGTTCTTGGACTTCACCAAACCAGGGTTCGCGGCCAATTCCTCGTCGCTGATAAGCCTGGTGAAGATGGGATGATCAGCCCGCACCAGATCCATCATGCCGGCGGTTACCTCTTCCTTGGTGAAGCTGGCGTCTGGAATGTCAAAATCGACACGGCTGTCGTCCTCGGAAACCGCCGCCCCGGTGATCGGGAACGGACAGATGACGGTGAGCAGATGGCAAGCCGAGTGCATGCGCATCAGCAGATGCCGACGCTCCCACGAGATTGCCAGCTTCACCCGCTCGCCAACGGCCAGTGGCGCCTGCGCGAGCACCGGCACGTGGATGATCTCATCCTTGTTCTCGCCTGATATGGTTGCGGCGATGTCGATGCCGCTACCGTCGGCACGCTCCAACGTGCCGCTATCGCCCGGCTGGCCGCCCGAGGTGGCGTAGAAGATCGTCCGGTCGAGGATGATGCCGCCGCGCTCATTGATGGCGACGACCGTGGCGTCAGCCGTCGTGAGATAGGCGTCGTCGCGAAACAGCGCTTCGGTCCTGTGCGCCATCACGCGACCTTCTCGAAGGGCACCGAAATCTTGCTCTGCAATTCCATCCAGCCTGGTACAGGCAGTTGCTTTTCGCGCAGGAATTCGGGGTTGAACAGCTTCGACTGGTAGCGCGTCCCGTAGTCGCAAAGGATCGTCACGATGGTGTGGCCCGGACCCAATTCCGCAGCGAGGCGCATCGCGCCGGCAATGTTGATGCCGGTCGACCCGCCGACGCACAGGCCTTCCTCCTGGATCAGGTCGAAGACGATCGGCAGCGCGTCCTCATCCCTGATCTGGTAGGAGAAGTCAGGTGTGAAGCCTTCGAGATTTGCGGTGATGCGCCCCTGCCCAATACCTTCGGTGATCGAACTGCCTTCGGACTTCAGCTCGCCGCTGGTGTAGAAACTGTAGAGCGCTGCGCCGAGAGGGTCGGCGAGCGCGATCTTGACGTTCTTGCTCTTGGCTTTCAATCCGAGCCCGACACCGGCCAGCGTTCCGCCTGACCCGACCGCCGAGACAAAACCGTCGACCTTGCCCCCGGTCTGGGCCCAGATTTCCTCGGCCGTCGTGCGGATATGGCCATCGCGGTTGGCGACATTGTCGAACTGGTTGGCCCAGATCGCGCCGTTCGGTTCGCTCCTGGCCATCTGCTCCGCCAGCCGTCCCGACAGTTTCACGTAGTTGTTGGGATTCCTGTAAGGCACGGCCGGCACTTCGATCAGCTCGGCGCCGAGCAACCTGATCGTGTCCTTCTTTTCCTGGCTCTGCGTATCCGGAATGACGATGACGGTGCGATAGCCCAGCGCCTTGGCGACGAGCGTCAGCCCGATGCCGGTATTGCCGGCGGTCCCCTCGACGATGACACCGCCCGGCTGCAACAGGCCGCGTTGTTCGGCATCACGGATGATGAACAGGCCGGCGCGATCCTTAACCGACTGCCCCGGATTCATGAACTCGGCCTTTCCCAGGATCTCGCAGCCAGTTTCTTCGGAAGCCTTGTTGAGGCGGATCAGGGGCGTGTTGCCGATCGCGTCGATCACTGAACGGGGCATTCGGGATTCCTTGTATGCGTGCGCCGAACCCTAGAAACCCAACGCTTAGGTTTCAAGGCAAGAATTCGTCTGGGCCAGTCGCATTTCCGGCGCTGCGGTGTATGGATGTCGCGGGGACCGGCTGGACACCCGACAGTTCATTTGCACCCGGCGTCGAGAAGCACTCTTTTCATTCGATTCCTCCACCGATAGAGCAAGACATCAACAACTCGGCAGGGCGCAGCATGACACTCTATCGGGCCGATCCGAAACACGGCGTAGCCTGGGTCACTGGCGGCAGCAGCGGCATCGGCCGCTCGCTGGCGCGGGATCTGGCGTCACAAGGCTATGCGGTGGCGGTGACAGCGCTGGACGACGATCCGATCGACACGCTCATCGTCGAGACCGCGCAGATGCCGGGCAAGGTCGTGTCCTTTCCCTGCGACGTCACCGACGAGCCGCGCATGGCAAGAACGGTCGCCGCGATCGAGAACGACCTCGGACCGATCGTGCTCGCCATCTTCAATGCCGGCAATTACATCTCGACACCCGGAGAGTCCCTCGTCGTCAAGGACTTTCGCCGCTCCTTCGAAGTCAACTATTTCGGCATCATCCATGGGCTGGTGCCTGTCGTCGAGCATATGCGGGTGCGGGCACGTGGCCATGTCGTTCTGGTCGGCTCGGTGACCGCCTATTTCGGCTGGCCGACCACGGCGGCCTATGGCGGTACGAAGGCGGCGATCAACATTCTGGCCGAGTCGCTGAAATATGATTTCGACAAGATGAACATCCGCGTCCAGGTGATTAACCCCGGTTTTGTCGACACGCCGTTGACCGAAAAGAACATGCTGCCGATGCCTGGCCTGATGCCGGTCGGCCGCGCGACGCGCCGCATGATGCGGGGAATCAAATCCGGCGGCTTCGAAGTGACCTTCCCGTACAGAACGAGCTGGCCGCTGAAATTTCTCGGCATGCTGCCAAGGCCGCTATGCCGATGGGTGATCAGCCTGACGACCAGCTGGAAAGCACGCCCACTGCATTATGAGCGCAAACCGCCCAACAAATAGATGCCCACAGGATTGGTGGCTGGGCCGCCTGAACCGCCGTTGCCTGTTCATGGCCACCACCATAGTCTGAATGTTGTTGCATGGAGTTTGCGATGGGGCGACGGATCGTGCTTGCTGTGCTGGGCCTGATCGCCATCCTTGCACTGACCTTCCTATTGGGTCCACGCGTACCCGTCGATACCACGATCCGCTTCGATCCTTCCGCCATTGGCGACGACCCGCAAGCCTATGTGGCAAAAGTGGAGGCAGCCATACCCGGTATCCGTGATGGGCTGGAGAAGGAGATCGTCTGGGCCGACCCGATGGTGCATGCAAAGACGCCGCTATCGATCGTCTACATCCACGGCTTTTCCGCATCGAAGGGCGAGATCCGGCCCTTGCCCGACGACGTGGCCGACCAGCTCGACGCCAACCTGTTCTACACTCGCCTCACCGGCCACGGGCAGGACGGCGCGGCGATGACGCAAGGCAGCGTCAATGCCTGGATCAACGACTATGAGGAGGCGCTCGCCATCGGCCGGGCAATCGGCGACAAGGTGATCGTCATCTCGACATCGACCGGCGGCTCGCTGGCGGCCTGGGCGGCGACGCAGCCCAGGGCATCCGAGGGTGTGGCGGCCATTGCATTCATCTCGCCCAATTTCGGCGTGAAAGCATCCGGCGCCGAGATCCTGACCATGCCCTGGGGCAAGCAGATCGCCGAACTCGTCGCCGGCAAGGAACGTAGCTTCGCGCCACGCAACGCGCTGCATGAGAAATTCTGGACCACCAGATATCCGATCGCCGCGACGATGCCCATGCAGGCGCTGACCGACCTTGCCTATGGCGCGCCGGTGGAGAAGGCGACCATTCCCGCCCTGTTCATCTTCTCGGATATAGACAAGGTCGTGCGACCCGACCGCACGCGTGAGATCGCCGCGCGCTGGGGTGCCCCGCATGAGCTGGTGCCCATCGAAAGCACTGGCGATCCAGACAACCATGTCATTGCCGGCGACGCGCTGTCGCCATCCACCACCGGATTCCTGGCGCAACGGATTGCCGTCTGGATCCAAGCAGTGGCGAAGTAAGGGTCGAAGACAAAAACGACGGCTGAAGCAATGCTCAGCCGCCGTTTTATTTGTAGTCGGGCACGAGGCAACCGCCAAGAACTGGCCGGTTACCGCAGGGGTTCGTTAGGCAGCCCGTGCCGCCGGACGCTTGCCGCCGAAGCGGCGCTTGTTGTTGCCCTTGAAGGGTTTTGCACCTTCCGGCTTGCGCTCACCGGCAAAGGCCGGCTTGTCGCCGAAACGCTTCTTGCTGAAACCGCTATTCGGCTTCTTCTCGCCGCCCGGCCGCCTGCCATCGCGACGGCCATTGCGGTCGCGATCGTTGGCGGGTTCGAAGCGCTCGTTCTTTTCCGCCGGATTGCGTGCCGGATCGGGGCTGCCGAGATGGTCGGCAACGATTGGCAGCTTGGTGCGGATGATGCGCTCGACCTGGCGCAGCTTGCTATTCTCCGAAGGATCGCAAAGCGTGAGCGCGATGCCATCCATACCGTTGCGGCCGGTGCGGCCGATGCGGTGGACATAGCTTTCGGCTTCGTCCGGCAGGTCGAAATTCACGACATGGCTGATGCCGGGCACGTCGATGCCGCGCGCGGCGATGTCGGTCGCGACCAGAATGCGCACCGATCCATCACGGAAATCGTTCAGTGCCTTCTGACGGGCATTCTGCGATTTGTTGCCGTGAATGACGGCGGCCTTGAAGCCGTCGCGCTCGAGGTCCTTGGTCACCCGGTCCGCGCCATGCTTGGTGCGCGAAAAGATGATGACGGACTTCATCGCTTCGTCGGCGAGCATCGTCGACAGCACCTGGCGCTTCTGCTTGGTGCGGGCGAAGACGACGCCCTGCACGATCTCGGCGGCCGCGGTGCTTTGCGGCGAGACCTCGATGCGGACCGGGTTCTTCAGGAGGCCCTTGGCGAGTTCGGCGATCTCGTCCGGCATGGTGGCCGAGAACAGCGCCGTCTGGCGGTCGGGCGCGGTCGCCTTGGCGATGCGCTTGACGTCGTTGATGAAGCCCATGTCGAGCATGCGGTCGCCCTCATCCAGCACCAGCCATTTGGTGTCGGAGAGGATGAGGTCGCCCTCGCGCACCAGGTCGGTCAACCGGCCCGGGGTGGCGATGAGGATATCGACGCCGGGAGCAACCTTCTTCACCTGGCTGAAGCGCGAGACACCGCCCAGCACGAGTGCCGTCGAGACATGCGCGCCCTTGGCGAGGATCTTGATGGTGTCCTCGATCTGCACCGCGAGTTCGCGGGTCGGCGCCAGGATCAGCGCGCGGGTCGTCTTGGCGCGCCGCTTGGTGCCGAGTGCGATGATCTTCGACAGGATCGGCAGCGCGAAGGCAGCGGTCTTGCCGGAGCCGGTCTGGGCGATGCCGAAAATGTCACGGCCTTCCAGCTGCGGCGGGATCGCCTGCATCTGGATCGGCTTCGGTTCGGCGAAGCCGGCATTGTGGGTGGCCTTGAGCAGCGCACCAGTAATTCCCAGCGCCGCGAACCCGGAGAGTTCCGCGGTGTCGTTGCCGGGCAATGTGTTTTCGTTGGTCAAAATAATCTTCTTTCACGCGGCCTCTGGCCGCAAACGTCAATGGCGGCAGGGCGCAACCTGCCGTCGAAAATTTGATATGAAACGACAAGGCGGGCGGACGCGGGCGTCCACTCGGCTGCGCTGCCGTGCCCGCAGGCATCATGCCACGGGGCTTTTTTCGCCACTTTGTGATGTACCGGAAGAGGGGCCGATATACCGGAAAGAGGGAAAGCAGACGCAACCAGTCTCATTTGTCGAGAAGGCCGGAATCTCCCGGCCCAAGCGCCTATGGGCTGCATATGGCTGAGTTCGCCCCGGAATGCAAGAGGCGCGATGCTGCGGTGCAGCAAAATCCAACCAAAAGCCGACGCTTGCACTCGCCGACTGGCATCATTACCACAAATGCAGCTTCCGATTTTGGGGACCGAACGATGAAGGACGTGCTGAAGGAACTCGAGCGGCGGCGCGACATCGCCCGGATGGGTGGCGGCCAAGCCCGTATCGATGCGCAGCACAAGAAGGGCAAGCTCACCGCGCGCGAACGCATCGAGGTGTTTCTCGACGAAGGCTCGTTCGAAGAATTCGACATGTATGTCGAGCACCGCTCGACCGATTTCGGCATGGAGAAGACAAAGATCGCCGGCGACGGCGTCGTCACCGGCTGGGGCACGATCAATGGCCGCCCGGTTTACCTCTTCGCCAAGGATTTCACCGTGTTCGGCGGTTCGCTGTCGGAAGCCCATGCCGAGAAGGTCATCAAGGTGCAGGAGATGGCGCTGCGCAACCGTGCGCCAATCATCGGCCTCTACGACGCCGGTGGGGCGCGTATCCAGGAGGGCGTCGCAGCCCTCGGCGGCTATGCCGAGATTTTTCAGCGCAACGTGCTTGCGTCCGGCGTTATACCGCAGATTTCTGTGATCATGGGGCCGTGCGCCGGCGGTGACGTCTATTCGCCCGCCATGACCGACTTCATCTTCATGGTGCGCGACACCTCCTACATGTTCGTCACCGGGCCGGACGTGGTGAAGACCGTGACCAATGAGACGGTGACCGCCGAGAGCCTCGGCGGCGCGTCGGTGCACACGACGAAGTCCTCGATCGCCGACGGCGCCTATGACAATGACGTCGAGGCGCTCTTGCAGATGCGGCGGCTGATCGACCTGTTACCAGCTTCCAACACGTCGGAGATCCCCGAGATCGAATGCTACCAGTCGGTCACCGACCATGACATGTCGCTCGACCGGCTGATCCCCGACAACGCCAACAAGCCCTACGACATCAAGGAATTGATCCTGAAGGTCGCCGATGAGGGCGACTTCTTCGAGATCCAGCAGAGTTTCGCCAAGAACATCGTCACCGGTTTCGGCCGAGTCGAAGGCCGAACCGTCGGCTTTGTCGCCAACCAGCCGATGGTGCTGGCCGGCGTGCTCGATTCCGACGCCAGCCGCAAGGCGGCGCGCTTCGTGCGCTTCTGCGACTGTTTTTCTATTCCCATCGTCACCTTCGTCGATGTTCCAGGCTTTTTGCCGGGCACGGCGCAGGAATATGGCGGGCTGATCAAGCACGGCGCCAAGCTGCTTTTCGCCTATGCCGAGGCGACCGTGCCGAAGATCACCGTCATCACCCGCAAAGCCTATGGCGGCGCCTATGATGTGATGGCGTCAAAACATCTGCGCGGCGACATGAACTATGCCTGGCCGACGGCGCAGATCGCCGTCATGGGGGCGAGAGGCGCGGTCGAGATCATCTACCGCAAAGACATCGGCGATGCCGAAAAGATCGCGGCCCATACAAAGGCTTACGAGGACCGCTTCCTGTCGCCTTTCGTGGCCGCCGAGCGCGGCTATGTCGACGAGGTGATCATGCCGCATTCGACCCGCCGCCGCGTAGCGCGCGCGCTACGCATGCTGCGCAACAAGGATATGCAGAACCCCTGGAAGAAGCACGACAATATCCCGCTGTGAACGGGTGTCGCGGTCATCGCTCAAATGTGGTTGATCAGCGCCCGCCTCCGGCAGCCACCAGGTCGCGCAGCACCGGCACTATCGCCAGCGGCAAATCCTCGGCGATCAACCCCGGTCCGAACCGACTGCCGGCCTCGGCATGGATCCAGACCGCCGCGCAGGCTGCTTCGAAAGCCAGCATGCCTTGGGCAAGCAGGCCGGCCGTGATGCCGGACAACACATCGCCCGATCCTGCGGTGGCAAGCCAGGCCGCGCCGTTGGAATTGATCGCCGCCCTGCCATCGGGAGCGGCGATCACCGTGTCGGCGCCCTTGTAGACGATGACGGCATTGGCGCGCGCGGCCGCCGCGCGTGCCTTGTCCAGCTTGGACGAGACATTGTCATCGGCGATGTCAGCAAACAGCCTGGCGAACTCGCCTTCGTGCGGTGTCATCACCAGCGCGGGCGCGCCCGGCCCGCGGGCGGCTTCGAACAAGATATCCGGCGCCTCACGAAACGAGGTGATCGCGTCGGCGTCGAAGACCAGGCCGCCAATTCCGGTGGACGCGACCGCCGGCTTGCCCGACGCGAGTAGCACAAGTGCGAACGCCCGGGTTTTTTCGCCGATGCCAAAGCCGGGTCCGAGAACAAAAGCCGATAGCCGGCGCTCCCCGACGAATGCTTCAATGTCGGCAGCATCGTCGGCCTTGCGCAGCATGATCGAGGTCAGGTGCGCGGCATTGACCTGCATGGCGTTGCCCGGCGACAGAACCGTCACCGCCCCTGCCCCGCTTCGGGCAGCGGCTAGCGCTGAGAGCCGCGCCGCGCCGGTGGCGCTCGGCCCGCCGGAAAAGACGCCGACATGGCCGCGCTTGTATTTATGAGCGTCGACGGCCGGCACCGGCAAACCGCGCGACCAGAGTGCCGGTCCGTTCTCGAAGGTCCGGGGCTGGAGCCTTGCAATCACGTCATCGCCGATTCCGATACCGGCAAGCACGACCTCGCCGCATCGCTCCCGGCCGGGCAGGAGCAGATGGCCTGGCTTCTTGCGCGCGAAGGTCACGGTGAGGTCCGCCGAAAAGGACGTGCCGAGCACCTTGCCGCTGTCACCTGAAATGCCGGAAGGCAGGTCGACCGCGACAACCGGCAAATGCAGCTTGGCGGCCAGATCGACCGCCCTGGCGGCTTCGCCGGACAGCGGCTTGGACAGCCCTGCCCCATAAAGCGCATCGACCACGATCGAGCAGGGACCGGCATCAAAGTCCGATAGCGGCCGGGGTTTGATGGGGCATTCCGCGGCGGCGAGTGCCGCGTCGCTATCCGGCCTCGGCGGGCCAGACGTCCAGACCGTGGTGGCGACACCGCTGCCAGCCAGAATGCGAGCGACGACATAACCGTCGCCGCCATTGTTGCCCGGGCCGCATAACACATGGACATGCGCCGCGGAGGGATAGCGGCTGAGCACTTCGGTCGCGACGGCCTGCCCGGCACGGCGCATCAATCCAATGCCGTCGATTGGACCTGCTGCAATTGTCAGCCGATCCGCCTCGCCCATCTCGGCGGACGTAAGAAGTTCGTGGCTCATGGATTGCCGATCCGCATTCGATCAAGCATTGTCCAGTTTTCGGCTCGACGCAAACGGGGAGGAGTTGGCGCTGTCATGACCACGTCGACCGGCGCGAGGATTGCAAGCACGGATCTGCCCGCAGGATGAGCAATTTGCCCGAATATTGGGCAGACATGCACAGTCGTGCCGGGTAGGCTGCAGCCATCCATGCCGCTTCCGATGCAGCGAATGACGCGAATTTGCATCCGGGGGTGACATGACTTTGAAATCGTATGACACCGCTTCTGTTCCCTGCGACTGGCACAGTTCGTGCTTGATTGAGGCGCAAGCGGGGGCTCACAACCCGTTTTTTTGGCAGTGGAGGCCACTTTTTACATGAAAAAGATCGAAGCGATCATCAAGCCATTCAAGCTGGACGAAGTGAAGGAAGCGCTTCAGGAGGCCGGACTGCAAGGCATTACCGTTACCGAGGCCAAAGGCTTCGGCCGCCAGAAGGGTCATACCGAACTCTACCGCGGCGCTGAATATGTCGTCGACTTCCTGCCCAAGGTGAAAATCGAGGTCGTGCTCGGCGACGATGCCGTGGAAGGCGCGATTGAAGCTATCCGCAAGGCGGCCCAGACCGGCCGCATCGGCGACGGCAAAATCTTCGTCTCCAACATCGAGGAAGTGGTGCGCATCCGCACCGGCGAAACCGGAATGGACGCGGTTTGATCCGAGCGGGCCGTCCTCTAAGAAACGTCATCCATCAAAAAACGTCAGCACACAGGGATACATGACATGACGACAGCCAAAGACATCATGAAGCAGATCAAGGACAACGACGTTAAATTCGTCGACCTGCGCTTCACCGACCCGAAGGGCAAGCTGCAGCACGTCACCATGGATGTCGTCGAGGTCGAGGAAGACATGTTCGCCGACGGTGTAATGTTCGACGGCTCCTCGATCGCAGGCTGGAAGGCCATCAACGAATCCGACATGGTGCTGATGCCCGACCCGGACACCGTCCACATGGACCCGTTCTTCGCGCAGTCGACCATGGTCATCCTGTGCGACATTCTCGATCCGGTCTCCGGCGAATCCTACAACCGCGACCCGCGCGGCACCGCCAAGAAAGCCGAGGCCTACATGAAGTCGGAAGGCATCGGCGACACCATCTATGTCGGCCCGGAAGCCGAGTTCTTCGTGTTCGATGACGTGAAATACAAGGCCGATCCCTATAACACAGGCTTCAAGCTCGATTCGACGGAACTGCCGTCGAACGACGACACCGATTACGAGACCGGCAATCTCGGCCACCGTCCGCGAGTCAAGGGCGGCTATTTCCCGGTGCCGCCGATCGATTCGGCGCAGGACATGCGCTCCGAAATGCTGACCGTACTCGCCGAAATGGGCGTGCGCGTCGAAAAGCACCACCACGAGGTCGCCGCCGCCCAGCACGAGCTCGGCATCAAGTTCGACGCGCTTGTCCGCAACGCCGACAAGATGCTGATCTACAAGTACGTCGTGCACCAGGTCGCCAATGCCTATGGCAAGACGGCCACCTTTATGCCGAAGCCGATATTCGGCGACAACGGCTCGGGCATGCACGTCCATATGTCGATCTGGAAGGGTGGCAAGCCGACCTTCGCCGGCAATGAATATGCCGGCCTGTCGGAAAACTGCCTGTTCTTCATTGGCGGTGTCATCAAGCACGCCAAGGCGATCAATGCCTTCACCAACCCGCTGACCAACTCCTACAAGCGACTGGTGCCGGGCTATGAAGCGCCGGTGCTGCTTGCCTATTCGGCGCGCAACCGCTCGGCCTCCTGCCGCATCCCGTTCGGCTCGTCGCCGAAGGCCAAGCGCGTCGAGGTCCGCTTCCCCGATCCGGGCGCGAACCCCTACCTGGCGTTCTCGGCGCTGCTGATGGCCGGCCTCGATGGGATCAAGAACAAGATCCACCCGGGACAGCCGATGGACAAGGATCTCTACGACCTGCCGCCGAAGGAACTGAAGAAGATCCCGACCGTCTGCGGTTCGCTGCGCGAAGCGCTCCAGAGCCTCGACAAGGACCGCGGCTTCCTGAAGGCTGGCGGCGTCTTCGACGACGACCAGATCGACAGCTATATCGAGCTCAAGATGGCCGAAGTGATGCGCTTCGAGATGACCCCGCATCCGGTCGAGTACGACATGTATTATTCGGTCTAGGAATCCGCTCGAACAATGTTTCAAGGCCCTTGAAGGTTTTCCCCCTTCAAGGGCTTTTTGCCGAAAAGGCTCATCGATGGATTGCGTGCGGCCAGCCACGCAACGATGGCCAACTTCCTTTTTTGGAGGACGCAATCAATCGCCAGGAGCGAGCGGCACACTGCCTCAGGCTGCAATGCCCGCTCGTCCGGCGCCCCCGCCAATGCCGTCGTTCACGAAACCCCCGCCCCGTTCGAACAGCATCGCTTGGCGTAACCCCAAGGCCACGAATACGCATGCCGCGGCGTGGCCTGTCAACGCCGCCACACGGAGGCATAAATCGCCGATTTCAATGTATGAACAGTGGCTTATATAAAGGATCGCTGGCGTACGGACCGAGCTGAAACAGGCTGTTTTCCGGGCTTTTTCAATGAAAACTTGGAAATGCACGAGACGAGTGGCGGCAAGGAGCGTCCACCAAAGCCCCTCGTTTCGGTGGAACCGCTCGTTATTTTTCAACCTGACTTTTTTTGGGGGAATTCGCCGCTCCGGGGCAGTCGGTGACGACGCTGACCGCGCGTGGCGTCATGTCGGGTCGGTAAAAAGAAAGGCCCGGGCGCTTCCGCCCAGGCCTGTATTGCAAGAACATCCATCTGCCGCGCATTGATGCGCGCCGTAAAACGGATCATGCGGCGGCAGAAATCTCTGCGCTCGCCGAGACCGAAGCGATCGTCTTCAGGATCTGCGAGGCGATCTGGTAGGGGTCGCCCTGCGAGTTCGGACGACGGTCTTCCAGATAGCCCTTGTAATCGTTCTTGACGAACGAATGCGGGACGCGGATCGAGGCGCCGCGATCGGCGATGCCATAGCTGAACCTGTTCCACGGCGCGGTCTCGTGCTTGCCGGTCAAACGTTTGTCGTTGTCCGGGCCGTAGACGGCGATGTGGTCCATCAGGTTCTTGTCGAAAGCCGCCATCAGCGCTTCGAAATAGGCCTTGCCGCCGACTTCACGCATATAGGCGGTCGAGAAATTGGCATGCATGCCCGAGCCGTTCCAGTCGGTGTCGCCGAGGGGCTTGCAGTGGTATTCGATGTCGATGCCGTACTTTTCGGTCAAGCGCTGCATCAGATAGCGGGCCATCCACATCTGGTCGGCGGCCTTTTTGGAACCCTTGCCGAAAATCTGGAACTCCCACTGCCCCTTCGCCACTTCGGCGTTGATGCCTTCATGGTTGATGCCGGCCGCGAGGCAGAGATCAAGATGTTCCTCGACGATCTGGCGCGCAACGGAGCCGACATTCGAATAGCCGACGCCGGTATAGTACGGCCCCTGCGGTGCGGGATAGCCGCTCTCGGGGAAGCCGAGCGGACGGCCGTCCTTGTAGAAGAAATACTCCTGCTCGAAGCCGAACCAGGCGCCTTCGTCGTCGAGGATGGTGGCGCGCTTGTTAGATGCATGCGGCGTAACGCCGTCGGGCATCATGACTTCGCACATGACGAGCACGCCGTTGGTGCGGGCCGGATCGGGATAGACCGCGACCGGCTTCAGCACGCAATCGGAGCTATGGCCCTCGGCCTGCTGCGTCGAGGACCCGTCGAAACCCCACAGCGGCAGTTGCTCGAGCGTCGGGAACTCAGCGAATTCCTTGATCTGCGTCTTGCCGCGAAGATTCGGGACGGGGGTGTATCCATCGAGCCAGATATACTCGAGCTTGTATTTGGTCATTCTAGAGCCTCTCGTTGCTTGGACACCGCAAGCAGGCGGATGTCGATGCATGGCCGAAACAGGCCGGCCTGCCGATGGATAAAAAGCAATTCGTGTGCCACTCGGCTGTCGCAGGCTGCGGCAAAATGATCATGCCCAGGCAGTTATTTTAATAAGCCGCCTCAGCAATGCATGCGGATGATCCAGGCGGCAATACTGCTTAAATCATAGGCAAATCATGATCTTTTCATAGGCATATTGCCTAAATGACTCGCAGGACCTATTTTGATGAGAGCTGAATCAATGAGCCTCTGAAAAAGCAGGGAGACCGGCAATGCAAGTCACGCAATCGCGACCGTCGGCGAAAATCCTGATGTTCCCGCTGGCAGCGCGCAGGTCTGCCTTAAATTTAAGCGCCAAGGCCAAATTCGCGGCAGAGCTTGCCGCGCTTCGCGGCGAGCACGCCGATTTCGATGGCTGGTACCACGAGGCCGCCGTTGAGGAAGAAGATCCGCGGCGGAAGAGCTGAACCCTTCCACGTCGATCTTGAAGAAAAAGCCCGGCGCGATCGCTCGCGCCGGGCTTTTCGTTCTGGCCTACCGACTATTCCTTGGCGCGCAGGTCGGTTCCGAGCGTGTCCTTGACGAAGATCATGCCGATGATCAGCGTCATCGCCGCGATGACCACCGGATACCAAAGGCCATAGTAGATATCGCCCTTGTAGGCGCTGAGCGCAAACACCGTCGCCGGCAGCAGGCCGCCGAACCAGCCATTGCCGATGTGGTAGGGCAATGACATGCCCGTGTAGCGAATGCGAGTCGGGAACATCTCGACAAGGATCGCCGCGATCGGTCCATAGACCATGGTCACGAACAGGACCAGGATGAACAGGATGCCGATCGTCATCGGCCAGTTAACCGCCGCCGGATCGGCGAACATCGCAAAGGCACCGCCGCCCGGTATGTTGTAGACGGTGACCTCGGGTGCGCCCGCTGCCTCATCGGCGGTCAAGACCTTGTCCTTAACCGCCTGATCGGTCGGAACCGCTGCCTTCTCGCCGCCGCGGATGGCGGCTGCGTCGAGCTTAAGTTCAGGATTGGCTGCGATGAAGGCATCGAGTTTCTGGTCCGCGACCTTGATCGCCGCTCGCTTCAGCGGATAGCCACCGTCCTGCAAGGACATGTTGACTGCCTTGACGAAGGCGGCTTCCTTAGCCTTGGCCTGATCGCCGGCGGCGACCGCATCGTAAGACGCCACTGTCTCTGTACCGATTTTGACTGACGCGGGCGTCCCGGCCGCAGCCGTCGACACCACTTCATAGGGAACCGAGTTCTTGGTCAGGAACGAAGTCGCGATGTCGCAGGACGTCGTGAACTTCGCCGTGCCCACCGGATTGAACTGGAACTTGCAGTCGCCGGGAGCTGCCGTCACCGTTGCCCGAGTGCTCTGCTGAGCCTTGGCGAGCGCCGGATTGGCGGCCCAGGTCAACGCCTTGAACAGCGGGAAGGTACAGACGATAGCCAGCGCAAGACCAGCCATGATGATCGGCTTGCGGCCGATCTTGTCGGAGAGCCAGCCGAAGACGACGAAGAAGATCGAGCCGATAGCCAGCGCGATGGCGATCATGATGTTGACCGACTGCGCGTCGACCTTCAGCACGTTCTGCAGGAAGAACAGCGCGTAGAACTGGCCATTGTACCAAACCACGGCCTGACCGGCGGTGAGGCCGAGCAGCGCCAGGAGCGCGATCTTGGCGTTCTTCCACTGACCAAAGGCTTCCGAGAGCGGCGCCTTTGAGCCCTTGCCTTCGTCCTTCATCTTCTGGAAGGTCGGAGACTCCGAGAGTGACAACCGGATCCAGATCGAAACGGCGAGTAGCAGGAAAGAGACGATGAACGGAATGCGCCAGCCCCAGGCGGCGTAGGTCTCCTTGCTCAGCGACCCCTGCACGATCAGGATGACGATCAGCGACAGGAACAGGCCGAGCGTCGCTGTTGTCTGGATCCATGAGGTGTAGAAGCCACGGCGGTCATCGGGTGCATGTTCGGCGACATAGGTCGCCGCACCACCATATTCGCCGCCCAGCGCCAAACCCTGTAGCATGCGCAGGACGATAAGGATCACCGGAGCCGCGATGCCCAAGGTTGCATAGCCGGGGAGCAGACCGACCAGGAAGGTCGACAGGCCCATGATAGTCATTGTGACCAGGAATGTGTATTTGCGGCCGACGAGGTCGCCGATGCGACCGAACAGCAGCGCGCCGAACGGGCGAACCAGAAAGCCTGCGGCAAAGGCCAGCAGTGCGAAGATGTTACGCGTTGCCTCGGGAATGGTCGGACTGAAAAAGGTTGAGCCGATGAAAGCCGCCAGTGAGCCGTAGAGATAGAAATCGTACCATTCGAAAACAGTGCCCAGCGAGGAAGCGAAGATGACTTTCTTCTCCTCCCGCGTCATGCCGCGGCTCGTTCCGCCGGCGGTCGATGCCATTGCCATAGGGTTTATCCTCCCGTGAGACCTCGATGCTGTGCGCCGACGTCCGCGTTCTCCTCCGAACGCGGACTCAAAGACGCAGCCAACACAGGGAAAATGGCAGAAAGGGCGGGGAAAGGGCACCGCGACGATGGGATTATGACTTTCGTATTAGGTGCAGTGCGAAGGCGGAGCGAAGCGCTCAGGCCCGCAGTGCTTCGAGCAAGCCGACGGCGGCCATCATGTCCCGTTTGCGAGCGGCGCGGCGCGCGACGGCTTCGGCGTCCTGTCCCCACTGTGCGGTCTGCCAGTCCTCGTCGACATGGCCGGCGGCCCAGGCCTCCTCGCCGTCTAGCTCGCCGAAATCGACCGCCAAGGCCAGCAGTGCCGAGCCGGTCAACGACGTCATGACATGGATGGCGGCAAGGCGCAGCGGTTCGGCGCGTTGCGCCAGATGGCTGCCCAGCACCGCAATGGTTTCGCGCGGTTGCTCGACATGGATGATGCCCTCGGCAAGGTTGAAGCGGGCCCCAAGTGCCGCGCGGGCCCAGTCGATGACGCGATCCCACTGTTCGTTCTGCCGCTCGACCAGCCCTTGCGGGGCATCGGCGCGATAACAGAGCAGATCCGACGAGGCAAACCGCAGAATGTCTTCCAGAACCGCCTGCGGATCGCTGGCCACGCCATCGATGGCGGTGTTGACCAGCCGCATAACCGGCATCGTCATCGGATTGATCGTCTCGCCCTGTTCCGCGAACTCGCCGGCAACCAGCGTCGCGGCCGCCTCGGTTGGCAGCGCCAGCAGTGCTTTGCCCGGCGTGCGCACCGGCTTGCCGTCGAGATGGATGGCAAAGCCACCTTCCACCGGCGCGACCGAGACCTTCTTATAGAAGCGCTTGGGCAGCGGCGTCTTCATCTGAATCTGGGCGCGACGCACCGGATCCGGATCGGAAAGATACTTGCCCGCTTCGAGGTCGTTGAGGATATCACGCATGAAGTGCCTTTCTTACACCGGTATCAGCTTGCGTGCCGGCCGGTTGACGATGACCAGGCCGGCCGCAATCAAGCCAAGTGCAAGAAAAATGCGAATGGTCAGCGGCTCGTTCAAGATGATCGCACCGCTTAAGACACCGAAGACCGGCGACAGGAAGGTGAAGCTGGACAAGCCCGAGGCCGGATAGCGGCGCAGCAGCCAGAACCACAACACATAGGTGAAGGCGACGATATAGATCGCCTGGAAAAGCAGCGCCAATGTCGGCAACAGGGAGGGATCGCGCACCGGCGGGCCGGCAAGAGGCAGGACCATCACGCCAACGATCGCAGCGCCGGCGAGTTGATAGAGCAGCAGTTTTTCCGCACTCGCCTCGACCAGTTTCGATCGTTTGATAAGGATATTGGTCAGGGCCCAGAACAACCCCGAACCGAGGCTCAGGAGATCACCGAACAGCATGTCTCCGCTACCGCCGAGCTTATCGGAAAAGACCGCGGCAAGGCCGGCGAAGGCCAACAGCAGTCCGAGGAACTTGCGCATGGTGATCTGTTCGCCGAGCAGGAAGTGGCCGCCGATCAGCATCCAGAACGGCATTGAGTTGACCAGCAAAGTATTGCGCGCCACGGTCGTATGCTCCAGGCCAACGTAGAGACAAAGGAACTCGACGCCGAAAAGCAAGCCGACCGCGATACCCGCCGGCAATGTCCCATCCCTGGTGAACAGCGCAATGCCGCGCCAGCGACACCAGAGAAAGACGCAGAAACCACCGATGACCGAACGCGCGATCGAGAGGAAGACGGGGTCGTAACCGGCATAAGAGACCTTGGCGGCGACGTAGTTCAGTCCCCAGGAGAATGTCAGGCCGACCATGATCGAGGCGGCGGCCATGTCGACCGCGTCGCGCCGATCGAGCGCATCGGTGGCGCCGCTCACGGTTAGTCCTCCGCGCTGGCGTCATCGAAGCCGATCAGGTTCCAGCTCTGGCGCATGTGCGGCGGCATCGGCGCGGTGACGTCGATGACGCCCTTGTCCGGGTGCGGGATAATGATGCGGCGCGCGTGCAGATGCAGCCGGTTTTGAATGCCGCCAGGAAAATCCCAGTTGGTGTCGGCCTCGAAGTATTTCGGGTCGCCGATGATCGGGCAGCCAATATGGGCGGCATGGACGCGAAGCTGGTGTGTGCGGCCGGTATAGGGTTCCATCTCCAGCCAGGTCATGGTCTGCGCCGCCTGCTCGATGATGCGATAATAGGACACGGCGTGGTCGGCGCCTTTCTCGCCATGCGCGGCGATGCGCACGCGGTCGCCGTCCGGCGTAGCCTCCTTGATCAGCCAGGTCGAGATCTTGTCCTCGCGCTTGGGCGGCACGCCCTTGACCAGCGCCCAGTAGGTCTTCTTGGTTTCCCGCGCCCGGAACGCCTCTGAAAGCTTCATCGCGGCCAGCCTCGTGCGGGCCACCACCAGCACACCCGACGTGTCGCGGTCGAGCCGGTGCACCAGCCGCGGCTTCTCGCCTTTCTGGCTGCGCCATGCTTCCAGCATGTCATCGACATTGCGGGTAACGCCGGAGCCGCCCTGAACGGCGAGGCCCGCCGGCTTGTTGAAGACGAAGACCTTGGGATCCTCGTGGATCAGCATCTTGGCGAGCACATCGGCGTCGCCCTGGTTGCGGATCGAGTGGCCGGTGAGCGCGCTCTCGCCCTTCTTGTCTACCTCGAGCGGCGGAACGCGAACCATCTGCCCTGGCTCGACGCGGGTGTCGGCCTTGACCCGGCCGCCATCGACGCGGATCTGGCCGGAGCGCAGCAGCTTCTGTAGATGGCCGAAGCCAAGGCCCGGGAAATGGGTCTTGAACCAGCGATCGAGCCGCATGCCCGCCTCGCCGGCCTCCACCGTGATCTGTTCAACGCCTGCCATGTCTTCTTCGCTTATCCGTTTCCCGAGCAGGGCTCTTGGCCTGCGCTTGGCGCGGCAATAACATTATGAAACGGTTCTTGCGAGCCAAAGTCCCAGAAACAGGGCAATGATCGCGCCAACGACGCTGGCAAGCGCATATCCGAACGCCGGCAGTGTCGAGCCGCGTTCCCACAGGGCCGCGAAGTCGAGCGAAAAGGCGGAGAAGGTGGTGAAGCCTCCAAGAATGCCGGTAGCAACGAACAGCCTGACCTCATTGGACCCGCCGCGACGCGCAAGGATGGCGATGAACAGTCCCATCGCAAACGAGCCGACGATGTTGATCGCCATTGTGCCCCAGGGATAGTTGGGACCGACGAGGCGCAGCGCGCCCATGCTGGTCAGATGGCGGATGCCGGCGCCGATGCCGCCGCCGACGGCTACGAGAAGCAGATTGAACATAGAACGTTACTGCCTTTGCACGCGTGGCGGCGTCAATCCCTCAAGGTTGCGACGGCGCTCCGGAACGCGCTTGCAACTCGCGCAACTTCACATCGGCCAGCTACCGGAAACGCAATCGATCCGACGTCACCATTGGGGCGGTTGCCAGCTTGGGTATTTCTTTTGAAATTCACTATAAAGAGCGTCGAGCTCGACTTTGCTGACCGGACGCATCTGCTCATAGAGATAGCCGTTGACCCCCTCGGAGAGTTGATAAGACGCCAGGCGCCTGTATGCGGCGCCAATGCCCTTGCCTTCGAGGATATATTGGTTTGGCATCGTGACGCAGATCTGCGCGCCCTGCTGCAGGTGGGTAACGGGCGGGTCGGTAACGACTATAAATTTAGATTTCAATGCTTTCGGCCCGAATTCATCACGGCTGTCCACTTGACAAGTCGGCTCCAGGTGTAAGGACAAACCAGGGTTCATTCCAAGCAACAGCCAATCGTTCATGACCGAACCTGAAGCAAACACCGCAAAACGATCATCGGGTTCCATCTTGGCGAGAAGGTCATCAGCGAGCCGCTTATATTCAGGCAGATTGTCGAGGTGAAGAGGAAGCGTGGCTTCCCTGGCGTACACGTAGCTGATCGGCGACAGCAGTTGTCGACCGCTCGGCAAGAAGGTGCCCAAGAACGCCAGTCCAGCGGCAACGGCTATACTAGCTGCCGTCCATCGCGCCCTCAGCGTTGACCCCGAAACGATCGCGACGATTGCCTGAGCATAGGCAGGAAAAAGCCAAAGAAATATAGGCATCGAATGATGGCGATCCGGATCCTGCGTCCGGGTAAACAGAAAAAAGGTGAGCGCCGAGGCAACGGCACAGAACAAAGAGAAGCGGTTGCCGCGTACAACAGAGAAATAAAGGCCCACCAGGATCAATAGCCAGTTTGCATAGCTGAGCCTGGATCCAATTTGCTCGAGTTGGGAGAGGAAATTCGTCTTGTATCCGGCGTAGAGCTCGCCGTAGTTGGTCCCCAAAATCTCGAGGATCAGGGGCAGCTGGAAAATCCATGCCGCTCCGGCAACAACGAGAACCGCACACAAGCCTCCCAACACGGCTTTCCAGAGGGCCGGAAAGTCCCGGTTCATTGCGATCCGCGGTAAAAAAAAGAATGCCGCGGAAATTGCGACCGCCACGGCGGAATACGCATACCAGCGGCGCAGCATGAACGCCAACCACAGATATCCACCGACCCGTACTCCGCTGGCCACCGGCTCCTGCGTGAGGAATTTTGATTTCCAAATGAAATAGGTTGCCGCGACTAGCGCCAAGGAACCGGCAATGTCCGGCATCCCGCGAAGTGTCGCCGCCCAAAATGGTGTGTAGAGAACGGCCGCAACCCAAACGGCAAACCAGCTTCGTGGCGAACGCTTCGCGGGGACCGCCTCGAGATAGCTTATTCTACCTATGAAGAGAGCAGCCGGAACCAGGTAAACCGCAACAACCGCAGCGATGTATGAAAATCTCGAGCCGCCGAAGACCGTGTAGAATGGCATCAGCGGCGCCAAAATCGCCACACTGTAACTGTCCTTCTGGATAGATGCCCGCAATTGGCGCAGCCACTGGACGGGATTCTCAACCAGGAAATCACCCTGCTGGTTAAACACCTTGAAATAGGCGTCATAATCCCAATAATAGACTGGATCTTCCAGACCTATGTATATTGCTACAAAAGCAACGCACAGCAATGCTGTGCATATATAAAGCCCGCCCCAAAGCCAACCGCTCCTGAGATTTTCCACTTGGGTCACCGAAGCGAAATTGCGAAACCGACCAATCCGAGCCAAGATATTTGCCGCCGCTAATGTACAACAAAAAACCGCTTGCAGATTACGAAGCATCAGATTCGCGCAACAACGACAAGCTACATACTTCAGCGCATTTCGGTTGTGAGCGATCACAGCGATTGGCAAGGCACGCCACGCGCATATGGAGAAGGCCGTGGCCTGCGCTCGGTTGGGGTCGCCTGAGCAGCATTGAAATGCAATCGATACAAGGTGACTACTCAGGCGCGGTCCAATGCGGATATTTCTTCTTGAACTCGCTGTAGAGGGCGTCGATTTCCACTTTGCTGACCGGGCGCATCCGCTCGTAGAGGTAGCCGGCAACACCGCCGGACAGCTGATATGCCGCAATGCGCTTATAGGCAGCACCGATGCCTTTTCCTTCGAATATATATTGGTTCGGCATCGTGACGCACAGTTGCGCGCCCCATTGCAAATGAGTAACCGGTCGGTCGGTGACGACCGCATACCTTGATTTCAATGCTTCCGGTACGAACTGGTCGCGACTATCCACCTGGCAAGACCACCCGACGTAAGGGAGAAGGTTTCGGTCCATGCCAAAAAGCAGCGAGTCGCTCAGGACCGAGCCCGACGCAAAGACGGAAAACCGATCCTCTGGTCCCATTTTGCTTGTAAGATCGGCAATAAGCCGTCTGTATTCGGGAAGATTGTCGAGATGCAGGGGGAGTGTGGCTTCCTTGGCAAAAACGACGCTGACCGGTGACAGCAGCTGACGACCTATCGGAAAAAAGGTGCCCAAAAAAGCGAGTCCAGCGGCAACGGCAATGACGGCGGTTGACCATCGCGCTCTCAGCGCCGGCACCGAAACGATTGCAACGATCGCTTGGGCATAGGCGGGAAAGAGCCAAAGAAACATCGGCATCGAATGGTGCCGTTCCGGATCCTGCGTTCGGGTGAAAAGGAAAAACGTGAGTACCGAGGCGACAGCGCAGAACATGACAAACCTGTTGCCTCGCGCAACGGATAAGCAAAGGCCCACCAGCACCAAGAGCCAATTCAGGCAACTGAGCCTGGAGGCCATTTCGCCAAGTTGGGTGACGAGATCCGTCCTGTACCCGCTGTAAAGATCGCCATAGCTGGTTCCCAGAATCCTGGCGATCAGCGGAAGCTGAAAATTCCACGCGCTTCCCAGGATGACGGCGATTGCGCAGATGCCCCCCAACATGGCTTTCCGCAGCGCAGGGAAATCCCGATCCTTGGCAACCAGCAACAGACAAAAGAAAGCCGCGGAAATAGCGACCCCCATCACGCTATAGGCGTACCAACGGCGCAGCATGAACGCCAACCACAGGCACGCGCCGGCGCTCATTGCGCTGATCACAGGTTCACGGGTCAGGAACTTCGACTTCCAAAGAATCCAGGTCCCCGTGGCAAGCGCGAAACAACCGGCAATGTCCGGCAGCCCACGAAGCGTTGCCGCCCAGAACGGCGTGTAGAGAAAGACCGCGATCCAGACGGCAAACCAGCCTCGGGACGGAGACGTCGCGGAGACCGCTTCAACGTAGCTCATTCTTGCTATGACAAGAATCGTCGGGACAAAATAGACTGCGACTATTGAGGCCATATAGGAAAGTCGTGAGCCGCCAAACAACAGGTAAAACGGCATCAGAGGCACCAGAATTGCCGCACTGTAGTCGTCCCTTTCGATGGAGATGCCAACATGGCTCAGCCATTCCAGAGGGCTCTTGACCAGGAGAGCGCCCTCCCGGTTGAACGTGTTGAAATAGGCGGCGAAGTCCCAATAGTAGACGGATTCTTCGAGGTTTATGTAGACGACGCAGACAGCAACACCCAGCAATGCGGTGGCTATGTAGGTTGCCGTCCAGAATCCGAAGACCTTGTCGCTTGTCACCTGAGGCCGCCAAGAGAGGAAGAGATAAGAACCGTTGCGATCAAACGGGAAAGCGCTGGCACAGCCAAGAGCCATTCCGGCAAATGCGCACCCCATGAGAATCACAGGATGAATATTGAGCTCGAAACGGATGTATACTTGAACAAGCGGACGCCGCAAGCGTGGAGCGCGCCTTTCCAGGAGGTCCGCCGGACATCAGCGCCCTGCAATGAATGGCCGAACTCACACCTGCAGGCGTCAGAACGCTGCCGGTGTCGCCGGTAGCGTTGACGAATTTCGGCTCAGGTCGTTCCAATCTTCTTCGGTTTGGTCGAGCCAATCATCTTCCAGTTCTTGTAGAACATCGAGTTGATGCGCTCGACGCTCACCGAGACGACCGCAAGCATGCCAGCGATCAGGCGGGGCACCGGGGACGGCCTGATAATATCCATGAACACGCAGTAGCGGCGGCCATCATACTCGTTGACCGAGCGATGCAGCAGCGTGTCGTCGAAAATGAACTGCGGATTGTCGTACCAGTAGTTCTTGACGTTGCCGCATTCGACGAAAATCTCCGCTTTCACCGGGATCAGATTGTAGAGGATACGCAGGCTGAGCCGCAGCGGCCCGAAATGCCAAGAGGTCGATTCGCGCTTGCTGAAGACGGAAACGGCAATCGTCTTGATATATTTGAAGTCCTTGTTGAATTCCTCGACGTTGTCGATCCTGTGCTTGCCGTACCACTGGTAGACATACATGCCGCGCCGGCCGGCGCCGAAATTGGCGTCGATGTCGGCGATGATCTCATCCTTGCGCGCCTTGAATACATCAAGGACCTCATTGACCTCACGCTGATAGTCGGCGGGAAACTGCTCCAGTTTCCACACGCCCGGATTTCTGTAGCACAGGAGATCGACCAGCAGGTTGAAGGGCGACAGCAGCCAGGTGAAGAGCCCGTTGCCCAGGAAGTAGCCGCTGAACAGCGCCAAATCCTTCCTATCGTTGCGCAACACGTCGATCAGACCACAGACGATGAAGATCGTCGTTAGGATCGGGATGAAATAGAAGCCAAGGGCGAGAAGAGGGATGGCAATGGCGAATTTGCGAAGGGATTTGCGAAGGGTTTTTGTCATTTTTCCACGCGCGAAGCGCGATCCTGTTGCGAATGAGGTGCCCAATAATGGCAACGGCCACCGCCCGGCCGTGCGCCTTGATAAGGTTTTTTGGATCACCGCACAACGGCCATGGTATCTGGCCGGGCTGGGTGCGGCCTTGTCGAAACCTCAAATGGCAGTGACGTCAGGATGGCGACCGACACGCGCTCCTCCTCTGGCCGGCTCGGGCGCTTCGGCATGGTATCAACATGACGCTAGCGGCGAGCAGCCCATGCAGGAGAACCGAAGTGGAAATGCCCCAGGGCGAGGCCGCGTTTTGCGCCGATAGGGCCACCGGGCTCCGCAAGCCCGGCTATTCCCGCTCTTTGCGCAGCTTTGCCCAGTAGTCGAGCCGCTTCCTGATGTCGCGCTCGAAACCACGCTCGGGCGGATCGTAGAAGGTCTGGCGGCCCATCTTTTCCGGAAAATAATCCTGGCCTGAAAAGGCATCTGGCTCATCATGGTCGTAGCGGTAGCCGGCGCCGTAATCCTCTTCCTTCATCAGCTTGGTCGGCGCGTTGAGAATATGCTTCGGCGGCAGTAGCGAGCCATGTTCCTTAGCGGCCCGCGTGGCAGCCTTGAAGGCAGTGTAAACGGCATTGGATTTGGGCGCGGTGGCGAGATAGACGGTGGCCTCGGCAAAGGCGAGTTCCCCCTCCGGAGAGCCGAGATAGTCGTAGGCATCCTTGGCCGCGTTGGCGACGACCAGGGCCTGCGGATCGGCCAGCCCAATGTCCTCCATCGCCATGCGAACCAGCCGGCGACCTAGATAGAGCGGATCCTCCCCGGCATCGAACATGCGCGCGAGATAGTAGAGGGCGGCATCGGGATCCGAGCCGCGCACCGACTTGTGCAGCGCCGAGATCAGGTTGTAATGGCCATCCTGGCCCTTGTCGTAAATCGGCGCACGGCGCTGGACGATGCGCTGCAGCCCTTCGGGATCGAATATCTCGCCAGGTTTGGCCGCGCGCCAGACCTCTTCTGCCAGTGTCAGCGATGCGCGTCCGTCGCCATCGCTCATACGAATGAGCATCGTGCGCGCTTCATCATCAAGCGGCAGCGCCCTGCCCTCCGCCTCCTCCGCCCGCGTCATCAGCTTGGCGATGCTGTCCTCACCCAGCGAATGAAAGACCATGACCCGCGCGCGCGACAACAAGGCCGCGTTGAGTTCGAAGGACGGGTTTTCTGTGGTGGCGCCCACCAGCACGACCGTCCCATCCTCCATGACGGGGAGGAATGAATCCTGCTGGGCGCGGTTGAAGCGATGTATCTCGTCGACGAAAAGCAAGGTCTGGCGGCCGTTGGCACGGCGCAGCTTGGCCGCCTCGAACACTTTCTTCAGGTCGGCGACACCGGAAAAGACCGCCGATATCTGCTCGAAGGCAAGGCTGGTCTCGCCTGCAAGCAGCCTCGCCACCGTGGTCTTGCCGGTGCCTGGCGGCCCCCAGAAGATCATCGATCCCAGCGAGCCGGAGCCGATCAGCCGGGTCAGCGCGCCATCGGGCCCCGTTAGATGTTCCTGGCCAACGACCTCGCCGAGATTTTTCGGACGCAACCTGTCGGCCAGCGGCCGTCCGGGCGGCACCTTTTCCGGTTCGTCAACGCTGAACAGATCGGCCATGCACTTCCTCAGAGCAATTCCAGGAAAAGTGTGAAGCGATTTTCCGTCCGGGATTGCGTCAAAACTTCCGTCCGGGATTGCGTCAAAACAAGGATATAGAGCAGGTCGGCGTTTTGGTGAAACACCGACCTGCTCCAAGTTTGGAGCGCGATCCCTTCAGGGTCGAACTCAGTAACGCAAAACCTGGCGCAGTATCTGCCCGCCGCGCTCGACGGTAAAGCGCCACCAGCGCGTATCCTGCTGGGCGACCTGCACCAGCACCGCGGCGGTGTCGATGGTGGTGCCGTTGACCTCGCGCACGATGTCGCCTGGCTGAAAGCCGAAATCGGCGGCCGGCGAATCGCGATTGATATCGATCACCGTCACGCCCTTGAGATCGGTGCGCAAGCCAAGCTTCTGGGCAAGCCGCGGCGACAGTTCCGAAACCTTCGCGCCCGAGAACGGGCTGCGGCCATGCAGCGTCACTTCCGAGGCTTTCGCCCCCGCCGGCGCGCGCTCCAGCGCAATGTCCATCGCCGCTTGCTGACCCTTGGTCAGGATCGCGAAATTCGCCTTGGTGCCGATCGACAGCGTCGCCATGCGGTAGTCGAGCGCCTCGATGCTCTCGACCGGCTTGCCATTGATCTGCAGCACGACATCGCCCGGCTTCAATCCTGCCTTGCCGGCGGGACCCGTCACGTCGACGGAGGAGACCAGCGCGCCGGTCGGCTTTTCCATGCCCAGCGATTCGGCGATCTGCGGCGTCACCGCTTCGAATTCGGCGCCGATATAGGGCCGTTCGAAGAAATCGAGACCGGCCTTGGCGGCATCGGCGAAAGCCCGCACCATGTTGGCGGGGATGGCGAACCCGATGCCGATCGAGCCGCCGCTGCGGCTGTAGATGGCGGTGTTGATGCCGATCAGCTGGCCGCCCATGTTGATCAGCGCGCCGCCAGAATTGCCGGGGTTGATGGCGGCGTCTGTCTGGATGAAATAACCCGAATCCGAAACGCCGATATGGCTGCGGGCAAGCGCGGAAACGATGCCGCTGGTTGTGGTCTGGCCAACACCGAACGGGTTGCCGATGGCCAGCACCAGGTCACCGACCTCGAGCGCGTCGGAATCCCCGATGGCGATGACCGGGAACGGCTTGTCGGACTCGATCTTGAGCACGGCGAGATCGAGCGTCTCGTCCTTCAGCATCACCTTGCTGGTGAATTCGCGGCCGTCGGCGGTCGCCACCTTGACCTCATCGGCATCCTTGATGACGTGGAAATTGGTCACGATGACACCGCTCGGATCGACGAGCACGCCCGAGCCGAGCGAAGACTGCGCACGCGGCTGGGCACGGCCGAAGAATTCCTCGAAGAATGGATCGCCTTCGAAAGGCGATGTCACCTTGGCGGTCTGCGAGGCATAGACGTTGACCACCGCTGGTGCCGTCTGCTTGACCAGCGGCGCGAATGAAAGCTGGACCTCCTCCCGGCCGAAAGGCACGCGCTTGTCCGGACCTGAAGTGGCATTCTCGCCTTCGACGCCATGCAGCAAGTCCGTCAACACGTCGGAGAGGCCTGGATCGGCGGGCTTGGCAGCGTCTTCGGCCAGCGCCTGCCGAACTGCCGGTGTGGCTGCGAACACCATGAAGGCGCAGAGCAGAACAAAGGACAGTCTTTTGGGGCGCATTACGAATCCTCCAAGCGAGTTGGGGCGCATTGTCCCGACGAATGTGCAAAATGAAAGGCTAAGCCGCTGAAATCCGATTATTTTCGCGGCAGTCAATCGTTTTGGGCACGCCTTGGCGCACGCCGTTATGAAAAAGGGGCCCGCAGGCCCCTCTAATTCACTCCGAAAAGGCGAAGCCTTATGCGGCTGCGACTTCGTCCGTGCCTTCGGCTTCGATGCGAGCGCGATCGCCGGCGCCCTTGGCCGAGGTGTCGCGATCGACGAACTCGATGACCGCCATCGCGGCATTGTCGCCGTGACGGAAGCCGGCCTTCATGATGCGCAGATAGCCGCCGTTGCGGGTGGCATAGCGCGGGGCGATGGTGTCGAACAGGCGCTTGACGACGCCTTCATTGCCGATCTGCGCGATCACCTGGCGGCGCGCGTGCAGGTCGCCGCGCTTGCCGAGGGTCACCAGCTTCTCAACGATCGGACGCAGGTCTTTCGCCTTCGGCAAGGTGGTGACGATCTGCTCGTGCTCGAGCAGCGACACCGCCAGGTTGGCGAACATCGACTTGCGGTGGCTAATGCTGCGGGCGAAGCGGCGGCCTTTAAAACCGTGGCGCATGGCTCTTTTCCTTCTTCAGTTGTTCAAGAGGCCACGGCCTCCGAGGGTTTTCCGCATGACCGTCGGATCGAGCGGCTCACGCCGCTGATCCTTGGAATTCATGCTCAATACTGGTCTTCGTAACGCTTGGCGAGGTCTTCGATGTTTTCCGGCGGCCAGTCCGGCACTTCCATGCCGAGGTGCAGACCCATCGCCGCCAGCACTTCCTTGATCTCGTTCAGCGACTTGCGGCCGAAGTTCGGGGTGCGCAGCATCTCGGCTTCGGTCTTCTGGATGAGATCGCCGATATAGACGATGTTGTCGTTCTTCAGGCAGTTGGCCGAACGCACCGAAAGCTCGAGTTCGTCGACCTTCTTGAGCAGCGCCGGGTTGAAGGCGAGCTCGGTGACGGCTTCGGCGGCGACTTCCTTCTGCGGCTCGTCGAAGTTGACGAACAGGCCAAGCTGGTCCTGCAGGATGCGGGCGGCGAAAGCCACCGCGTCCTCGCCCGAGATCGAACCGTCGGTCTCGATGGTCATGGTCAGCTTGTCATAGTCGAGAACCTGGCCCTCGCGGGTGTTCTCGACCTTGTAGGAGACCTTCTTCACCGGCGAATAGAGGCTGTCGACCGGGATCAGCCCAATCGGCGCGTCCTCGGCGCGGTTGCGCTCGGCAGGCACGTAGCCCTTGCCGGTGTCGACGGTGAATTCCATGCGGATTTCAGCGCCTTCGTCCAGCGTGCAGATGACGTGGTCGGGATTGAGGATCTCCACGTCGCCAACCGTCTGGATGTCGCCGGCAAGAACCGCACCCGGGCCCTGCTTGCGAACGACCATGCGCTTGGGGCCATCGCCCTCCATGCGGATGGCGATTTCCTTGATGTTCAGGACGATGTCGGTCACGTCCTCGCGCACGCCGGCGATGGACGAGAATTCGTGCAGAACACCGTCGATCTGCACGGCGGTGACGGCCGCCCCGCGAAGCGAAGACAGAAGCACGCGGCGCAGCGCGTTGCCAAGCGTCAGGCCAAAGCCACGCTCGAGCGGCTCGGCGACCAGCGTGGTCAGCGTCTTCTTCTTCGACGAGAACTCGATCTTGTTCGGCTTGATCAGTTCCTGCCAATTTTTCTGGATCATGATGCTTTCCTTCCGTTGACCCGCCACCATCCAATCGTGGCGGGCGACCTGGAATACCGTGGAGGAACGCCCTTGGGCGCTCACGCGGCGTTCGATAAATTGCTTAGACGCGGCGCTTCTTGCGCGGGCGGCAGCCATTGTGCGGGATCGGCGTCACATCACGGATCGAGGTGATGGTGAAGCCGGCCGCCTGCAGGGCGCGCAACGCCGACTCACGACCAGAGCCCGGTCCGCAGACCTCGACTTCGAGCATGCGCATGCCGTGTTCCTGGGCCTTCTTGGCAACGTCCTCGGCAGCCATCTGGGCGGCGAACGGGGTCGACTTGCGCGAGCCCTTGAAGCCCTGGGCACCGGCCGACGACCAGGCAATCGAATTGCCCTGCGCGTCGGTGATGGTGATCATCGTGTTGTTGAAGGTCGAATTGACGTGGGCAACGCCCGACGAAATGTTCTTGCGTTCGCGACGGCGAACACGAGCGGCTTCCTTGGCCATGATAGTCCTTTCAGTTGATCTCTACACCGCCGTAATGCCAGCGGCTCCACCTGGAAAAGTGAGAAGTGAATTAGTGAGTAGTGACAGTGCAGGCGTCAACGCCGCAATTCACTACCCGCCACCAGCTACTCAGTCTCTTACTTCTTCTTGCCGGCGATCGACTTGGCCGGGCCCTTGCGGGTACGTGCGTTGGTGTGCGTGCGCTGGCCGCGAACCGGCAGCGAGCGGCGGTGACGCAGGCCGCGATAGCAGCCAAGGTCCATGAGCCGCTTGATGTTCATCGACACTTCGCGACGCAGGTCGCCTTCGACCTGATAGTCGCGGTCGATGGTCTCGCGGATCTGCAGCACTTCCGCATCGGTCAGCTGGTTGACGCGACGCTCGGCCGGGATGCCGACCTTGTCGACGATCTCCTGGGCGAACTTCTTGCCAATGCCGTGAATGTACTGAAGCGCGATGACGACGCGCTTGTTGGTCGGAATGTTGACGCCGGCTATACGAGCCATGTTCTTCTCTTCTCCATGTAGGCCGGACAAGCCGGCATTATTCAGATTGCCCCGCGTCCGGTGGAGGCCGGCCCTTGCGGGAGTTTCCAGTTCAAAGCGACTGCCCTGCCCTTGCGGACAGGCAAAGCGCGCATCTGATAGGAAGACGGGCCGCCATACCGCAGCAAGCCATGTCCGTCAAGCTTAATCTTTAGATTCCCTTACCGCGCCTTCTCGGCCGCGGCGAGCACGGCTTCAATCTCGGCGGTTACCGCGTCGATACTGGCCATACCGTCGACAGTCTTGAGCTTGCCTTTGGCGTAATAGTAGCCGGTCAGCGGAGCGGTCTTCTTGTAGTACTCCCGCAGGCGCTCCTCGAACACGGCGGGATTGTCGTCCTTGCGAACCGGCTGGCCGGCGGCCTTTGCATCATCGGCGCGCTTGACGATTCGACCAACCAGGGCCTTGTCGTCGACAACCAGTTCAATGACGGTGTCGAGACCAATGCCACGCTCTGAAAGCATCGATTCAACCGCATCGGCCTGCACCAGCGTGCGCGGATAGCCGTCGAGGATAAAACCCTTGGCGCAGTCAGCCTGATCGATACGCTCGGCGACGATGGCGTTGACGATGGCGTCGGACACCAGCTCGCCGGCATCCATCACCGCCTTGGCACGCTTGCCGACCTCGGTACCGGCCTGAACGGCGGCACGCAGCATATCACCCGTCGAGAGCTGCGGTATGCCGTGTTTTCCTACCAGTCTTTGTGCTTGTGTCCCCTTGCCCGCTCCTGGCGGCCCAAGCAAAATCAACCTCATCTGGCTTTCTTCCCCCCGCGCAGCTTCGACTTCTTGATCAGGCCTTCATACTGGTGCGCGATCAGGTGACCCTGAATCTGCGCAACCGTATCGAGCGTGACACTGACCACGATCAGAAGCGATGTGCCACCGAGGTAGAATGGTACGCCAGTCGCCGAGATCAGGAACTCCGGCAACAGGCACACCAGCACCAGATAGATGGCGCCGACGACAGTGATGCGGGTGAGAACGTAGTCGATGTAATCGGCGGTGCGCTCGCCCGGACGGTAGCCCGGGATGAAGCCCGAATGCTTCTTGAGCTGGTCGGCGGTGTCCTTCGGGTTGAACACGATCGCTGTGTAGAAGAAGGCGAAGAACACGATCATGGCCGCATAGAATGCCATGTAGAGCGGCTGGCCGTGGCCAAGCGAGGCCAGGATGGTGCTGGCCCAGGCCGGCATGTTGGTCGTCTGCGAGAAGCCGGCGACGGTGGCCGGCAGCAGAAGCAGCGACGACGCGAAGATCGGCGGGATAACGCCCGAGGTGTTGAGCTTAAGCGGCAGATGCGAGGTGTCGCCCTGGAACATGCGATTGCCGACCTGGCGCTTCGGATACTGGATCAGCAGGCGGCGCTGGGCGCGCTCGAAGAACACGATAAGCGCGATGACGACGATGGCCAGCACGATGATCGCCAGGATCAGACCGGTCGACAGGGCGCCGGTACGGCCGAGCTCCAGTGTGCCGGAAATGGCATGCGGCAAGCCGGCGACGATGCCGGAGAAGATAATCAGCGAAATGCCGTTGCCGATGCCGCGCGCGGTGATCTGCTCGCCCAGCCACATCAGGAACATGGTGCCGCCGACCAGCGTGACGACGGTGGAGATGCGGAAGAACATGCCGGGATCGCTGACGATGCCGTTGCCGTTCTCCAGTCCCACCGAAATGCCATAGGCCTGCACCAGCGCCAGAAGCACGGTGCCGTAGCGCGTGTACTGGTTGATGACCTTGCGGCCCTGCTCGCCTTCCTTCTTCAGCGCTTCCAGCGAGGGAATGACCGAGGTCATCAGCTGCATGATGATGGAAGCGGAGATGTAGGGCATGATGCCGAGTGCAAAGATCGCCATGCGCTGCACGGCACCGCCGGCGAACATGTTGAACATGCCGAGCACGCCCTTGCTCTGCGAGGAGAAGGCCTGGGCGAAAGCGTCGGGATTGATGCCGGGAAGCGGGATGTAGGTACCGAGGCGATATACGAGCAACGCGCCGATGGTGAACCAGATGCGTTTCTTAAGGTCCTCCGCCTTGGCGAAGGCCGAGAAATTCAGATTCGAGGCTAGTTGTTCAGCAGCCGAAGCCATGCCTGATTCTCCGCTTGGTAACGCTTGATGGCCCGTGAGGTCAGGCGGTGCGTTTCACCGAAGCTCACGAGATAAGCTCCGGGCTGTAAACATGCAAGCGGCCGCGTCGACGCGGCCGCTAAATTGAGCAGGTCAAAGCGCGATCGGAAGCAAAAACGGATACCACTCTTGCCGCCCGCGCTTCAAATTGCCGTTACTCGGCGGCTGCCTTTTCCGGCAGCTTGACCGAACCGCCGGCCTTTTCGATCTTCTCGATCGCGGCCTTGGAGGCGCCGGCGACGTCGAAGGCGAGTTTGGCCTTGAGTTCGCCATCGGACAGCACGCGCACGCCATCCTTGACGCGACGGATGACACCGGCGGCGACAAGCGCCTCGGCCGTCACGGTCGCCTTGACGTCAAGCTTCTTGGCATCGACGGCTTCCTGGATACGGGCCAGCGAGACAACGGTGAAGCTCTTGGCGAAGATGTTGTTGAAGCCACGCTTCGGCAGGCGCCTGTAGAGAGGCATCTGGCCACCCTCGAAGCCGTTGACGGCGACGCCGGAGCGCGCCTTCTGGCCCTTGACGCCGCGACCGGCGGTCTTGCCGGAGCCGGAGCCGATGCCGCGGCCGAGACGCTTCTTGGAGTGCGTCGCGCCGTCCTTGTCACGGAGATCATTGAGTTTCATCTGGGTTCTCCTGCGCTCTTGCTCAGCCCTCGTCCACGACGCGGACGAGATGCTGGACGGCAGCGATCATGCCGCGCACGGAAGGCGTATCTTCCAGTGTGCGCTGCTTGTGCATCTTGTTGAGGCCGAGGCCGACCAGCGTTGCGCGCTGTTCTTTCGGGCGGCGGATCGGCGAACCGATCTGCTCAACGGTGATGGTCTTGGTTGCTTTCTTGGCCATGGTCAAAATCCCTGGTCAGATCGACTATTCTTCAGCCGCAACGGCGGTGCCGCGGCGGGCCTGAAGGGTCGAATACTTGATGCCACGCGCGGCAGCCACATCCTTGGGATGCATCTGGCTCTTCAGCGCGTCGAAGGTGGCGCGAACCATGTTGTACGGGTTCGACGAACCCATCGACTTGGCAACCACATCGTGCATGCCCAGCGTCTCGAAGACGGCGCGCATCGGGCCGCCGGCGATGATGCCGGTACCCTGCTTGGCAGCGCGCAACAAAACGCGGCCAGCGCCCCAACGTCCCTCAACGTCGTGGTGCAGCGTCCGGCCCGAGCGCAACGGCACGAAGATCATGTCGCGCTTTGCGGATTCAGTTGCCTTGCGGATAGCTTCCGGCACTTCGCGCGCCTTGCCGTGACCAAAGCCAACGCGGCCCTTCTGGTCGCCGACGACGACGAGTGCGGCAAAACCAAAGCGACGGCCGCCCTTGACGACCTTGGCGACGCGGTTGATGTGGACAAGCTTGTCCACCATCCCGTCATCGCGTTCTTCACGATCGCGGCCGCGGCCGCCATCCCTACGTTCCTGTGCCATATCCTGTTCCTTGTTCTTTTCCGGAAGCACGGGTTGCTGATTGCCGGCGCCGCTTTGGGTCGCCGACGGTGAAAATTATTTCTTCCTTTGCATGATCTTATCCGAAAAGTCTGTAACTTTCGGAGGTCATGCTTAGAAGCTGAGACCGCCTTCGCGGGCCGCTTCAGCCAGTGCCTTGACGCGGCCGTGATAGATGTAGGCGCCGCGATCGAAGACGACTTCCTTGACGCCGGCCTTGGTGGCGCGCTCTGCAATCAGCTTGCCGATCGCAGCGGCGGCAGCAGTGTCAGCGCCGGTCTTGAGCGAACCCTTGAGGTCCTTCTCGAGCGTCGACGCGGCGGCGATGGTGTGGCCCTTGGCGTCGTCGATGACCTGGACGTAGATGTTCTTCGACGTGCGATGAACCGACAGACGCGGACGCTCGCCGGCGACTTTCTTGATCTGACGGCGCACGCGCTGCGCTCGGCGCTGGATGGATTCCTTGATAGCCATGATAGTTCCTTGCCTTCAAAAAACGGGGGCCGCCATATGCGGTAGGCGAAGCGCCTCCCGCGACCGCTCCCCGCGGCGTTAACTTCCGTGGCTTGGTCCCTGTCCGAAAAGTCTGCAACTTTTCAGGGCCAAGCCGATTACTTCTTCTTGCCTTCCTTGCGGACGATCTTCTCGCCAGCGTAGCGGACGCCCTTGCCCTTGTAGGGCTCGGGACCGCGGTATTCGCGGATCTCCGCCGCGACCTGGCCGACCTGCTGCTTGTCGATGCCGGCCACGGTGATTTCAGTCGGCTTCGGCACGGTGATCGTGATGCCGGCCGGCGTCTCGTAGACGACATCATGGCTGAAGCCAAGGGCTAGTTGCAGGTTCTTGCCCTGCAAGGCGGCGCGATAGCCGACGCCGGTGATCTCGAGCTTCTTCTCGAAACCGTCCTTCACGCCCTGCAGGATGTTGACGATCTGCGTGCGCGACATGCCCCACTTGGAGCGGGCGGTCTTGGTCTGGTCGCGCGGCTGGACAGCGATTTCGCTGCCTTCCATCTTGACCAGGACTTCGTCGTTCACCACGAACTTCAGCTCGCCCTTGGGGCCCTTCGCCGTCACGGTCTGGCCATTGACGGTCGCGGTCACGCCCTGCGGCAGCGAAACGGGTTTCTTTCCAATACGAGACATCAGGTTGTCCTCGTCACTTCTCTTGTTTCAGGTCTCTGTCTTCGGGAACGATCCGAAGACCGAATTCCACGTGCGGTAAGCTGCCGGATCAGAAGATCTGGCAGAGGATCTCGCCGCCGACGTTCTGTTCGCGTGCTTCATGGTCGGCCATCACGCCCTTCGGTGTCGAAAGGATGGCAATGCCGAGGCCGTTGGCCACGTGCGGGATCGACTTGGCCGAGACGTAAACGCGGCGGCCGGGCTTCGATACGCGGGCGATTTCGCGCACCACCGGGGCACCGTCGAAATACTTCAGCTCGATTTCGATCTCGGACTTGCCGTTATCGAAGTCGGTCTGGCTGTAGTCGCGGATATAGCCTTCAGCCTTCAGCACGTCGAGGACGCGGGTGCGCAGACGCGAGGCCGGCGTCGAGACACTCGACTTCTTGCGGCCATAGGCGTTGCGGATGCGGGTCAGCATATCGCCGAGAGGATCGCTCAATGACATATTATGTCCTCCTTACCAGCTCGACTTGACCAGGCCCGGGATCTGGCCGTTATTGCCGAGATCCCGAAGCGCGATGCGCGATACTTTGAGCTTGCGATAGTAGGCGCGCGGGCGGCCGGTGACTTCGCAGCGGTTGCGGATGCGGATTTTGGCCGAGTTGCGCGGCATGGCGGCAAGCTTGAGCTGAGCGCGGAAGCGCTCTTCCATCGGCTTGGATTGATCCATGATGATCGCTTTGAGCGCAGCGCGCTTGGGACCGTACTGGTCTGCAAGCTTGCGGCGCCTGTTGTTCTTCTCGACTGAGCTGGTCTTTGCCATTTCAGATTTTTCCTTTTCTCGCTGCCGTTACTGGCGGAAGGGGAAGTTGAAGGCCTTGAGCAAAGCCCTGGCTTCGTCGTCCGTCTTCGCAGTCGTACAAACGATGACGTCCATGCCCCAGATCTGATCAACCTTGTCGTAATTGATCTCCGGGAACACGATGTGCTCCTTGATGCCCATGGCGTAGTTGCCACGGCCATCGAAGCTCTTGGGGTTCAGTCCGCGGAAGTCGCGGACGCGCGGCAGCGCGATGTTCACGAGGCGGTCGAGGAACTCGTACATGCGTTCCTTGCGCAGCGTGACCTTGGCACCGATTGGCATCTTCTCGCGAACCTTGAAGCCCGCGATCGAATTGCGGGCGCGGGTGACGACGGCCTTCTGGCCGGCAATCATCGCCAGGTCCTCGGCCGCGACCGAAGGTTTCTTCGAATCGGCGGTCGCTTCGCCCACACCCATGTTCAGCACGATCTTGTCGAGGCGCGGAACCTGCATCTCGTTGTCGTAGCCGAACTGCTCCTGCAGCGCCTTGCGGATGGTCTCGTTGTAGACCTGCTTGAGGCGCGGCGTGTTGTTGGCAGTCGCCTGCTTGGTTTGAGCCTTAGCCATTGATGACTTCTCCCGAGCGCTTGGCGACGCGCACCTTCTTGCCGTCCTTCTGGAAGATGAAACCGACGCGGGTCGGCTTGCCATCCTTCGGGTCGGCCAGCGCGATGTTCGACAGCTGGATCGGCGCTTCCTTGGTGATGATCCCGCCCTCTTGGGACTGGGACTGCTTCTGGTGACGACGGATCATGTTGACGCCGCGCACCAGCGCGGTGTCATCCTTCGGCTGAACCGAGAGGACTTCGCCCGAACGGCCCTTGTCCTTGCCGGCCAGCACGACGACCTTGTCGCCTTTTCTAATCTTTTGCATTGGTCCGGCTCCTTACAGCACTTCAGGCGCGAGCGAGATGATCTTCATGTGGTTTTTGGCGCGAAGTTCGCGCGGAACCGGTCCGAAGATACGCGTGCCGATCGGCTCTTTTTTGTTGTCGACGAGAACGGCCGCGTTCTTGTCGAAACGGATCACGCTGCCGTCCGGGCGGCGGATGTCCTTGGCCGTGCGAACCACGACCGCCTTCATCACATCGCCCTTCTTAACGCGGCCGCGCGGAATGGCTTCCTTGATCGACACCACGATGATGTCGCCCACGGAAGCGTATTTCCGCTTCGAGCCGCCCAGCACCTTGATGCACATGACACGACGCGCGCCGGAATTATCCGCCACGTCGAGGTTTGTTTGCATCTGAATCATGACTGGCCGCCTTCTTCTTTTCTAACGGGATGGGCTCGAAGCCCCTCCCCGGTCTGTCCAAAATTCGTTTGTTTACGCCTGATCCGAGGATACGACGATCCAGCGCTTGTCCTTGGAAATCGGCTTCGATTCCTGGATGAACACCTGATCGCCAACCTTGTGGGCGTTGTTCTCGTCGTGCGCCTTGTACTTCTTGGTCATGCGCACGGTCTTCTTCATCACGGGATGCGTGAAGCGCCGTTCGACCTTGACGACAACCGTCTTCTCGTTCTTGTCGCTGACGACGGTGCCCTGCAGAATGCGCTTTGGCATGGTTTTCGTCCTTAAGCCTTCTTGGCCGCGGACTTTTCCGCAGCGATGGTCTTGATACGCGCAATGTCCTTGCGGACCTGCCTCACGCGCGCGGTCTTCTCGAGCTGGCCGGTGGCCTTCTGGAAGCGCAGGTTGAACTGCTCCTTCTTCAGGCTGGCCAAGTCGTCGGTCAGTTGGTCCTGGGTCTTGGTCCGGATGTCTTCGGCTTTCATGATCAGCCCGTCCTTATTCTGCGATGCGCTGTACGAAGCGCGTCCTGACCGAGAGCTTGGCCGCGCCGAGACGCAGCGCCTCACGGGCGGTTTCTTCATTGACGCCGTCGATCTCGAACATGATGCGGCCCGGCTTGACGCGCGCCGCCCAGTAATCGACCGCGCCCTTGCCCTTGCCCATGCGGACTTCGGTCGGCTTCGACGTGACCGGCACGTCCGGGAAAATGCGGATCCAGACGCGGCCGGCACGCTTCATTTCGCGAGTGATCGCGCGGCGGGCCGCCTCGATCTCACGCGCGGTGACGCGGTTCGGCTCAAGCGCCTTCAGCCCGAAACCACCGAAATCCAGGTTGGTGCCGCCCTTTGCGGTACCATGGATACGGCCCTTGAACTGCTTGCGGAACTTTGTGCGCTTTGGCTGCAGCATCGTTCTAACTCCAAATTCCTAAATGTCTCAGGCGTTTTCGCGACGACGACCGCGTTCGCGATCACCACCACCGCCATGCGCGGCATCACCCTCGGTCGCGCGACGTTCCGAAGCCATCGGATCGTGCTCGAGGATCTCGCCCTTGAATACCCAGACCTTGACGCCGCAGATGCCATACGCCGTGTTCGCCTCGGCCGTGCCGTAGTCGACATCGGCGCGCAGCGTGTGCAGCGGCACGCGACCTTCACGGTACCATTCCATGCGCGCGATCTCGGCGCCGCCAAGACGGCCGGCGCAGTTGATGCGGATGCCTTCGGCACCGAGGCGCATGGCCGACTGAACGGCACGCTTCATGGCGCGGCGGAACGCGATACGGCGCTCGAGCTGCTGGGCGATCGACTGGGCGACCAGGGTCGCGTCGATCTCCGGCTTGCGCACTTCAACGATGTTGAGGTGCGTCTCGGACTTCGTCATCTCCATCAGCTTCTTGCGAAGCTTCTCGATGTCGGCGCCCTTCTTGCCGATGATCAGACCCGGGCGCGCGGCATGGATGGTGACGCGGCACTTCTTGTGCGGACGCTCGATCACGACCTTCGAGATCGCGGCCTGCTTGAGTTCCTTCTCAAGATACTTGCGGATCTTGATGTCCTCATGCAGCAGCTTGCCGTACTCGCCGGTGTTCGCGAACCAGCGCGAATCCCAGGTGCGGTTGATGCCGAGGCGAAGACCGATCGGATTGACTTTCTGGCCCATTATGCGGCCTCCCCTTTTTCTTCGACTTCACGAACGACGATCGTGAGGTGCGAGAACGGCTTCTCGATACGGCTGGCGCGACCACGGCCACGAGCGTGGAACCGCTTCATGACGATCGACTTGCCGACATAGGCTTCCGCCACTACCAGCGCATCGACATCAAGGTCGTGGTTGTTTTCCGCGTTGGCGATTGCCGATTCCAGCGTCTTCTTGACCGTGCCGGAAATCCGCTTGGCCGAGAATTCGAGATCGGAAAGCGCTGTCGCGACCTTCTTGCCGCGGATCAGCGCGGCAACCAGGTTCAGCTTCTGCGGGCTGATACGGATCGTGCGCAACACGGCGCGCGCTTCGTTGTCAGCAAGCCTGCGCGGAGCTTTGGCCTTGCCCATGATTATTTCCTCTTCGCCTTCTTATCCGCGCCGTGACCGTAATAGGTCCGGGTCGGAGCGAATTCACCGAACTTGTGACCGACCATGTCCTCGTTCACCGAAACGGGAACATGCTTCTGGCCGTTGTAGACACCGAAGGTGAGGCCGACGAACTGCGGCAGGATGGTGGAGCGACGGCTCCACATCTTGATCACCTCATTGCGACCGCCTTCACGAACCTTGTCCACCTTCTTGAGAAGGTAGCCGTCGATGAAGGGGCCTTTCCAAATAGAACGAGTCACTTGGCGTTACCTCTTCTTAGCTCTTGCGCTGATGGCGCGAGCGCAGGATGAACTTGTCGGTCGCCTTGTTGGACCGCGTCTTCTTGCCCTTGGTCGGCTTGCCCCACGGGCTGACCGGATGACGGCCACCGGAGGTGCGGCCTTCACCACCACCATGCGGGTGGTCGACCGGGTTCATGGTCACGCCGCGATTGTGCGGGCGCTTGCCACGCCAAACCGTGCGGCCGGCCTTGCCGTCGTTGATGTTGCCGTGGTCCGGATTGGACACGGCACCGACGGTGGCCATGCAGGAGCCGTGAACGACACGCTGCTCGCCCGAGTTGAGGCGCAGGATCGCCATACCCTGGTCACGGCCGACCAACTGGCCGTAACCACCTGCCGACCGGGCGACCTGGGCGCCCTTGCCCGGCTTCAGCTCGATGTTGTGGACGATGGTGCCGACCGGCATCGAGGCCAGCGGCATCGCATTGCCCGGCTTCACGTCGACCGCTTCGCCAGCCACGATCTTGTCGCCAGGAGCCAGACGCTGCGGAGCGATGATGTAGGACAGCTCACCATCATCATACTTGATCAGTGCGATGAAGGCGGTGCGGTTCGGATCGTATTCAATGCGCTCGACCGTGCCGACAACGTCGAACTTGCGACGCTTGAAGTCGATGATGCGGTACGAACGCTTGTGGCCACCACCGATGAAGCGGGCGGTGATACGGCCGTGGTTGTTGCGGCCGCCCGACTTGGTCAGACCCTCGGTCAGGCCCTTGACGGGCTTGCCCTTATAGAGGCCCGAGCGGTCGACGATGACCAGCTGGCGGGTGCTCGGCGTTACCGGGTTGAATTTTTTCAGTGCCATTGTTGTTGTCCTCGCGGCCTTGCTCAGAGACCCGTCGCGACGTCGATCGACTGGCCGTCGGCCAGCGTCACGATCGCCTTCTTGACGTCGCTCTGGCGGCCGATCGTGCCGCGGAAGCGCTTGATCTTGCCCTTGCGGACAAGCGTGTTCACGGCCATCACCTTGACGCCGAACAGCGCTTCGACGGCGGCCTTGATTTCGGGCTTCGACGCCTTCTTGGCGACGTTGAAGACGACCTGGTTCTGCTCGGAGGCCATGGTCGACTTTTCAGTGATCGCCGGCGAGACGATCACGTCGTAGTGACGAAGGTCGGTCATTTAAAGCGCTCCTCGATAGCCTCGACGGCGGCCTTCGAAAGGACCAGCGTGCCGCGGCGCAGAATGTCGTAGACGTTGATGCCCTGGATGGGCAGCACGTCGATGTTGGGGATGTTGGTGGCTGCCAGCTTGAAGTTCTTGTCAAGCTCGGCGCCGCCAATCACCAGGGCGTTGGTCAGGCCCAGTGTCGCGAAATTCGCTATCAGCGCCTTGGTCTTGGCCTCGGTCAGCTTCAGCTCGTCGATGATGATGATCGACGCGCTCTTGGCCTTGGCCGAAAGGGCATGCTTGAGGCCAAGCGCACGAACCTTCTTGGGGAGTTCATGCTCATGGCTGCGAACGACCGGGCCGTGGGCCTTGCCGCCGCCGCGGAACTGCGGAGCGCGTGCCGAGTGGTGACGGGCGCGGCCCGTACCCTTCTGCTTGTACATCTTGGCACCGGTGCGCGCGATTTCGGCGCGGCCCTTAGCCTTGTGCGTGCCCTGCTGCTTCTTGGCAAGCTGCCAGCGCACGACGCGCTGCAGAATGTCCTCGCGCGGATCAAGGCCGAAAATTCCGTCGGAAAGTTCCACCTTGCCGGCGTCTTTGCCGCCGAGCGTTGTGATCTTGAGATCCATTATTCCGCTCCCTCTGTGGCCGGAGCCTCGTTCTTAGCAGCTGCCTCAACGGCGCGGATCGCGGCGGGCTTCGGCGCATTGGCCGGCAGAGCCACCTTGGCCGCGTCGCGGACCAGGATCCAGGCGCCCTTCGATCCGGGAACCGCGCCGCGGATCAGGATCAGGCCGCGGTCGGCATCCGTCGAAACGACCTCGACATTCTGCGTGGTGACCCTGACGTCGCCCATGTGACCAGCCATATGCTTGCCCTTGAACACCTTGCCCGGGTCCTGGCGCTGACCGGTCGAACCGTGTGTACGGTGCGAGACCGAGTTACCGTGGGTCGCGCGGCCACCACCCATGTGGTGGCGCTTGATGACGCCCTGGAAACCCTTGCCGATCGTCGTGCCCGTCACATCGACCTTCTGGCCGGCGACAAAATGGTCGACGGTGATCTCGGCGCCGACGTCGATCATGTTGTCGGCGGAGACGCGGAACTCAGCGACCTTCGCCTTCGGCTCGACGGAGGCGGTCGCGAAATGGCCGCGCATCGCCTTCGACGTGTTCTTCACCTTGGCGAGGCCAACGCCGAGCTGAACGGCGGTGTAGCCATTCTTCTCCTGCGTGCGCTGTGCCACGACCTGGCAGTTCTCCATCTGGAGAACGGTGACGGGAACATGTTCCCCGGCATCATTATAGATGCGGGTCATTCCCACCTTCTTTGCAATCACACCTGAACGCATCGGTTCAATTCCTTTAGAGTTCCGGGCCAGGGGCACCGCCCCTTACCGCGCTCTCATTCCCTTAGAGCTTGATCTCGACGTCGACGCCGGCGGCCAGATCGAGCTTCATCAAAGCATCGACCGTCTGCGGGGTCGGATCGACGATGTCGAGCAGACGCTTGTGCGTGCGCATCTCGAACTGTTCGCGGCTCTTCTTGTCGACGTGGGGCGACCGGTTGACCGTGAACTTTTCGATCCGCGTCGGCAGCGGAATGGGGCCGCGGACGTTTGCCCCGGTGCGCTTGGCCGTCGACACGATTTCCTTCGTCGAGGCGTCGAGCACGCGGTGATCAAACGCCTTCAGGCGGATGCGGATATTCTGTCCGTTCATGCGTCACTTCCTTGTTCTGGCGCGGCGCGGGCAACTCCGGCGCCCGCGACAGATCGGTTTAAGTCCAAATTACTCTTTGATGGTGACGACGATGCCGGCACCGACGGTGCGGCCGCCTTCACGGATGGCGAAGCGCAGCTTCTCTTCCATGGCGATCGGCACGATCAGCTCGACATCGACCGTGATGTTGTCGCCGGGCATCACCATCTCGGTGCCTTCCGGCAGCGACACGATGCCGGTCACGTCGGTCGTGCGGAAGTAGAACTGCGGACGGTAGTTGGTGAAGAATGGCGTGTGACGGCCGCCTTCGTCCTTGGTCAGGATGTAGGCTTCGGCCACGAACTTCTTGTGCGGCTTCACCGTGCCCGGCTTGGCCAAAACCTGGCCGCGCTCGACACCTTCACGATCAACGCCGCGCAGCAGCGCGCCGATGTTGTCGCCAGCCTGACCCTGGTCGAGCAGCTTGCGGAACATTTCCACGCCCGTGCAGGTCGTCTTGGTCGTCGGACGGATGCCGATGATCTCCAGTTCCTCGCCGACCTTGACCACGCCGCGCTCGACGCGGCCGGTGACGACCGTGCCGCGGCCCGAAATCGAGAACACGTCCTCGATCGGCATCAGGAACGGCTTGTCCAGCGGACGAACCGGCGTCGGGATGTAAGCGTCGACCGCAGCCATCAGTTCGCGGATCGCGTCCTCGCCGATCTTCTTGTCCGAATCTTCCAGAGCGGCAAGCGCCGAACCCTTGACGATCGGAATGTCGTCGCCGGGGAATTCGTTCTTCGACAGCAATTCGCGAACCTCGAGCTCGACCAGTTCGAGCAGCTCGGCGTCGTCGACCTGGTCGACCTTGTTCAGGAACACCACGATCGACGGCACGCCGACCTGACGGGCCAGCAGGATATGCTCGCGGGTCTGCGGCATCGGGCCGTCGGCGGCCGACACGACCAGGATCGCGCCGTCCATCTGCGCGGCACCGGTGATCATGTTCTTCACATAGTCGGCGTGGCCGGGGCAATCGACGTGGGCATAGTGGCGGTTGGCGGTCTCGTATTCGACGTGAGCCGTCGAGATCGTGATGCCCCGCGCCTTCTCTTCAGGCGCCGCATCAATCTGGTCATAGCGCTTGTATTCGCCAAAATACTTGGTGATCGCCGCCGTCAGCGACGTCTTGCCATGGTCGACGTGACCAATCGTGCCGATGTTCACATGAGGCTTGGTGCGCTCGAATTTACCTTTTGCCATGTGATGTCTCCAATCCTGCTCGCCCGTGCGGGCCTTGATTTAAGTTACTGCTGCAACCCGTCGGGGTTACGCGTATTTCTTCTGGACTTCCTGGGCGACCGCGGTCGGCACAGGCTCGTAGTGATCGAACTGCATCGTGTAGGCCGCGCGGCCCTGGCTCATCGAGCGCAGGTTGTCGACATACTTGAACATGTTGGCGAGCGGCACCATCGCGTTGATAACCACCGCGACGCCACGTGCTTCCTGGCCCTGGATCTGGCCGCGGCGGCCGTTCAGGTCACCGATGACGCTGCCGACGTAATCTTCCGGCGTGACGACCTCGACCTTCATGATCGGCTCGAGCAGTTGCACCCCGAGCTTGGGCGCGGCCTCACGGAAGCAGGCACGGCCGGCGATTTCGAAGGCGAGCACCGAGGAGTCGACGTCGTGGTATGCGCCGTCGATGAGCGTCGCCTTGACACCGATCATTGGGAAGCCGGCGAACGGACCCGACGACATGACGCTGTTGATGCCCTTTTCGACACCCGGGATGTATTCCTTCGGCACCGCACCGCCGACGATCTTGGTGTCGAACTCGAACTCGGGGCTTTCCGGGTTCGGCTCGAACAGGATCTTGACGCGGGCGAACTGACCGGTACCGCCGGTCTGCTTCTTGTGCGTGTAGTCCTGCTCGTGCTTGCGGGTGATCGTTTCACGGTAAGCCACCTGCGGCGCACCGACGTTGGCTTCGACCTTGAACTCGCGGCGCATGCGGTCGACGATGATGTCGAGATGCAGCTCGCCCATGCCGGAAATGATGGTCTGGCCAGATTCCTCGTCGGTCTTGACGCGGAAGGAGGGATCCTCGGCGGCCAGGCGATGAAGGGCGAGGCCCATCTTTTCCTGGTCGTTCTTGGTCTTCGGCTCGATGGCGATCTGAATGACCGGATCGGGGAATTCCATGCGCTCGAGGATGACCGGGTGCAGCGGATCGCTCAGCGTATCGCCGGTGGTGGTGTCCTTGAGGCCGGCCAGGGCGACGATGTCGCCGGCAAAAGCCTCTTCGACGTCGGCGCGCGAGTTCGCATGCATCTGAAGCATGCGGCCGATGCGCTCCTTCTTGCCCTTCACGGTGTTGTCGACCGAGATGCCCTTGGTGAGCTTGCCCGAGTAGATGCGGGCAAAGGTCAACGAACCGACGAACGGGTCGTTCATGATCTTGAAGGCGAGCATCGAAAGCGGCTCGCTGTCGTCGGCGTGACGCTCGATCTCGGCATCGGTCTTGGCATCGACACCCTTGATGGCCGGAACATCGGCCGGCGACGGCAGGTATTCGACGACGGCGTCGAGCAGCGGCTGCACGCCCTTGTTCTTGAAGGCCGAGCCGCAGAACATCGGGTAGAACTTCACCGCGATGGTGCCCTTACGGATCAGCGCGCGGATCTCGTCATTCGACGGCATCTTGCCTTCGAGGTAATTCTCAAGCGCCGTCTCGTCCATTTCGACGGCGGCTTCGATCATCTTCTCGCGATATTCTTCGGCACGAGCCTGAAGGTCGGCCGGGATCTCGACGACGTCCCAGGCAGCGCCCAGCGTCTCGTCGCGCCAGACCAGTGCGTTCATCTCGACCAGGTCGACGACGCCCTTGAATTCGGTCTCGGCGCCGATCGGCAACTGCATGACGACGGCATGCGCGCCGAGGCGCGAACCGATCATTTCGACCGAGCGGTAGAAGTCGGCGCCGATCTTGTCCATCTTGTTGCAGAAGATCATGCGCGGAACGCGGTACTTGTCCGCCTGGCGCCAGACGGTTTCCGTCTGCGGCTCGACACCGGCATTGGCATCGAGCAGCGCAATGGCGCCGTCGAGCACGCGCAGCGAACGCTCGACTTCGATGGTGAAGTCGACGTGTCCGGGGGTGTCGATGATGTTGAAGCGGTGCATCTTGCCGTCACGAGCCTTCCAGAAGGTCGTGGTCGCGGCGGACGTGATGGTGATGCCGCGCTCCTGCTCCTGCTCCATCCAATCCATGGTGGCAGCACCGTCGTGCACTTCGCCGATCTTGTGCGACTTGCCCGTGTAATAGAGGACGCGCTCGGTGGTCGTCGTCTTGCCGGCGTCGATATGCGCCATGATACCGAAATTGCGGTAGTCTTCGATTTTGTATTCGCGGGCCATCGTAGCTGCCTCTCAGTCTCGTTCGCGCTTTACCAGCGGTAGTGCGCGAAAGCGCGGTTGGCTTCTGCCATCTTGTGGGTGTCTTCACGCTTCTTCACGGCGGTGCCGCGGTTGTTGGCCGCGTCCATCAGCTCGCCGGAGAGGCGGTCGACCATGGTGGTCTCGTTGCGGTTGCGGGCCGCGGCGATCAGCCAACGGATTGCCAGCGCCTGGCGGCGCTCGGGGCGCACGTCGACCGGAACCTGGTAGGTGGCGCCGCCGACGCGACGCGAACGCACTTCCACATGCGGCGCGACATTGTCGAGCGCCTGATGGAAGACGGTGACCGGCTCCTGCTTGGTCTTCGACTGGACCTGGTCCAGCGCGCCGTAGACAATGGTCTCGGCGACCGACTTCTTGCCGTCATACATGACGGCATTCATGAACTTGGTGACGATCAGATCGCCGAACTTGGGATCCGGGTTGATCTCACGCTTTTCTGCACTGTGACGACGCGACATGGCTTTTGTCTCTCAATCTCGTAGCCCGGCGCATTCAAGCAGCACCAAGGCCGAAAAATCTTACTTCGGACGCCTTACTTCGGACGCTTGGCGCCGTACTTCGAACGGCGCTGCTTGCGGTTCTTCACGCCCTGCGTGTCGAGCACGCCGCGGATGATGTGGTAGCGCACGCCCGGAAGATCCTTGACGCGGCCGCCGCGGATCATGACCACGGAGTGCTCCTGAAGGTTGTGACCTTCGCCGGGGATGTAGCCGATCACTTCAAAACCATTGGTCAGGCGGATCTTGGCCACCTTGCGCAGCGCCGAGTTCGGCTTCTTCGGCGTCGTTGTATAGACGCGCGTGCAGACGCCCCGCTTCTGCGGGTTCTGCTGCATGGCCGGGACCTTGTTGCGCTTCACCGGCGCAATGCGCGGCTTGCGGATCAGCTGGTTGACGGTAGGCATTAAACCCTCTTGTCTCTCAATTCCGTGTCTCGTGCCGGTCAAGGCTCGCTCAAAGCGTCATTTCCATACGCAAATTCGGGCCACAAACCGCGCCTCGCGGTCTTGCCCGAACAAATCGCAGAGGAAGCGGAAACCGCTTCGTACACGCCGGAAATGTCTTTTCGCTCGCAAAATGAACCCTGTTTGAGGCAAACTCCAAAGCGTGTCGCTTCGGAAGGGAGAGCCTCACATCGGTTCTGACTGGGCGGCTTCTACTCGTAAGCCCGCGAACCGTCAAGCCCGCAGTGGGAAATATCGCACCGAAGCCGGGACTTGGCAGCCATGCGAAAACCGCATGTAATTTTCTTTCGCCATTTTGCAATGCGGAGGAAGAAAGTGACCGGCTTTTCGCTTTTGCGCGCCCTTGCTCCGTGCGAAAAGGCGGCCTGAGCACTCAACATCCCCTCGCCCGCGCTTGCCAGGAGGAATCAGCCGTGAACGATAATGAAGAACGCCCGGTCACCATCATCACCGGCCGGGTGTGGAAGCGCAAAGGTGGCAAGGCGGAAGGCGTGCATGTGATGCTGGTCGCTCCTGACGACGATTCGGCGGTGCGACGCGCACTCGAATCGCTGGCGGCGGAAGGTTACGCCGAGGCCGAACTGGACCAGATCGGCGATATGGACGGGGTGCCCGACGACGAGCCGCATCTGTCGGCCTACCAGGGCGCGCTCGAAGGCGAAGTGTCGATCGTCACCTTCGACGCGCCGATCTGATCATGGGCGTGTCATGGGCGCGGTGTCCTTCCTTGCCTGCTTGGCATGACGCGATTCGTTCGGATAGCCGGCACGGCCGACGCTTGCCCGTCATGGCCGATCTGCTAAGAGACGCGCAGTCGTCCAAACCCGGCGGAGCCTCATGTCCTCATCCATCTCGCCCATAAGAATCGGCATTGTCGGCGTCGGCAAGATCGTCCGCGACCAACACCTTCCCGCCTTGGCCAAGGATCGGGATTACCAGCTGATCGCGGCGGCCAGCCGGCACGGCAAGGTCGACGGCATTGTGAATTTCCCCGACATCGAGACGATGCTTAGCGCGGTTCCCGAACTCGATGCAGTGTCGCTGTGCATGCCGCCGCAGTTCCGCTATGACGCCGCGCGCAAGGCACTCGAGGCTGGGAAGCACGTTTTCCTGGAAAAGCCGCCCGGTGCCACGGTCAGCGAGGTCGAGGACCTGAAGGCGCTGGCGGCGAAACAAGGCGTCTCACTGTTCGCTAGCTGGCATTCGCGCTACGCGCCGGCGGTCGAAGCGGCGCGAACGTTCCTCGCTTCGACCAAAATCAAATCGGCGGCGATCGTCTGGAAAGAAGATGTACGCCGCTGGCACCCGAACCAGGACTGGATCTGGCAGCCTGGCGGTTTCGGCGTCTTCGACCCCGGCATCAACGCGCTGTCGATTGCAACCTACATCCTGCCGGCCATGTACATCACTTCGGCCGTGCTCGACTTTCCGGCGAACCGCGACGCACCGATCGCGGCCCAGGTCGCGTTCCGGGCCGCGAACGGATCGGATGTGACGATGGAGCTCGACTGGTTGCAGACCGGACCGCAGAGCTGGGACATCCTGGCCGATACGGATACCGGACAGATGGTGCTCTCGGGTGGCGGCTCGAAGCTCGCAGTCGACGGACAGGTTGTACACGAGGAGCCGGAAGCGGAATATCCGATGCTCTACCGGCGCTTTGCCGAAATCGTGCACGTCGGGAGGTCGGATGTGGACCTTGCGCCGCTCCAGCACGTTGCCGACGCCTTCATGCTGGGCAAGCGCAACGTGGTCGAGGCGTTTTTCGACTGACGATGGGCGGCGCCTTGCCTCAGTGGACAATGGCAATGGCAAACCCGTCATAGCCCTTGGAGCCGACGGTCTGGATGGCGGTGCCGTCCAGCCGTTTGTCGCCGCCGATGAAGGAGAACGCAGCCCGGGCGCCCTCGACATTGGCATCGCGACCATCCTCATCCAGCACGGCGCCGTCGCGGATGACGTTGTCACAGACGATGACCGTTCCTGACCGCGACAGCCGCAGGGCCCAGGCCAGATAGTTCGGGTTGTTCGGCTTGTCCGCGTCGATGAAGATGAGATCGAATGGGCCGGCATTCTCGCCGTCCAGTTGTGCGAGCGACTGGAGCGCCGAACCGACACGCAGTTCCACACGGCCCGCAACCCCTGCGTGTTCGAAATTCGAACGCGCGACCTTGGCATGGTGCGGATCGAGTTCGAGTGTCACGACCTTGCCGTCGGCAGGCAATCCCCGCGCCATCCAGATGGTCGAATAGCCACCCAGCGTGCCGATCTCGAGCACCTTTTTCGCGCTGCTGATGCGCACCAGCAGCGAGAGCAGCTTTCCTTGCGCCGCCGAGACATCGATTGCCGGCAGGCCCTGGTCGCGGTTGGCCGCCAGAACCGCCCCGAGAACGGGATCCGCCTCGAAGAGAGAAGATACGATGTAGTTATCGACTGCCGTCCAGGTCTTCGTGTTCATCCGCTATCCTCCGACCGCAAAAATGAAAAAGCCGCCGGGTTGCCCCGACGGCTTCTGTTGCCTGAGATTTCTGCCGCCGCGCTTACTGCGCGGCGGTTGTCATGTCCGCCAGCATCGGCTCGGCGACTTCCACACCGGAGGCCTTGCGGCGCTCGTCGATGATCAGTTCGTCGCGCGAGGTGGCGATGCGCCGGATCTGGCTCATCGTGCCGCCGGTGCCGGCCGGGATGAGCCGGCCGACGATGACGTTTTCCTTCAAGCCCTGCAGCATGTCGGTCTTGCCGGCAACCGCGGCTTCCGTCAGCACCCTGGTCGTCTCCTGGAAGGAGGCGGCCGAGATGAAGGACGGCGTCTGCAGCGATGCCTTGGTGATGCCCAAGAGCACCGGCTGGCCTTCGGCCGGCTTCTTGCCGTCCTCGACCAGGCGCTCGTTGACCTCTTCCAGTTCGATCACGTCGACGTGGTCGCCCGGGATATAGGTCGAGTCGCCCTGCACCGTGATCTCGACCTTCTGCAGCATCTGGCGAACTATCACCTCGATGTGCTTGTCGTTGATCGACACGCCCTGCAGGCGGTAGACTTCCTGGATCTCGTTGACGAGGTAGGAAGCAAGTGCCTCCACGCCCTTGATCGCCAGGATGTCGTGCGGCGCCGGGTTGCCGTCGAGGATGTAGTCGCCCTTCTCGATGACGTCGCCGTCCTGGAGATGGAACGGCTTGCCCTTCGGGATCAGGTACTCGACCGGCTCGAGCGTCGAGTCGTGCGGCTCGATGATGATGCGGCGCTTGTTCTTGTAGTCGCGGCCGAAGCGGATCGTGCCATCGATCTCGGCGATGATGGCGTGATCCTTCGGACGACGTGCCTCGAACAGTTCGGCAACACGCGGCAGACCGCCGGTGATGTCCTTGGTCTTGGCGCTTTCCATCGGGATACGCGCCAGCACGTCGCCGGGGCGAACCTGAGCACCCGGCTCGACCGAGAGAATGGCCTCGACCGAGAGCAGGAAGCGGGCGTCGCCACCCTTCGACAGCTTGCCGACCTTGCCCTTGGTGTCCAGGATGGCAATCGCCGGCTTGAGGTCGTTCCCGCGCGGCGTCGAACGCCAGTCGATGACCTCACGCTTGGTGATGCCGGTCGACTCGTCGGCCGTTTCCTGAACGGAAATGCCGTCGACCAGATCCTCATACGACACCTTGCCCTCGATTTCAGTGAGGACAGGACGGGTATAGGGATCCCACTCGGCGATACGCTGACCGCGCTTCACCTTGTCGCCATCGTCCACGAAGATGCGTGAACCATAGGTGACACGGTGCGTGGCGCGCTCCTTGCCGGCTTCGTCGAGGATCAGCACCGCCATATTGCGGCCCATGACCATCTGCTGGCCGTCCGAGTTGCGCACCACGTTGCGGTTGCGGATCTCGACCTTGCCCTCATAGGAGGCTTCAAGGAAGGAGCTATCCACCACCTGCGCCGTACCGCCCATGTGGAAGGTACGCATGGTGAGCTGCGTGCCCGGCTCGCCGATCGACTGCGCCGCGATGACGCCGACGGCTTCGCCCTGGTTGACCGGGGTGCCGCGGGCCAGATCGCGTCCGTAGCAGACCGCGCAGACACCGATCCTGACTTCGCAGGTCAGGGCCGAGCGGATGCGGACCGACTGCACGCCGGCCTTTTCGATCTGCTCCACGTCACGCTCGTCCATCAGCGTTCCGGCCTTGACCAGAACCTCGCCCGACACCGGATGGGTGATGTCGTCGAGCGATGTACGGCCCAGCACGCGCTGGCCGACCGAAGCGACGACCTGACCGGCATCGACGATCGGCTGCATGGTGAGGCCCTTGTCGGTGCCGCAATCCACGGAGTTGACGATGCAGTCCTGCGCCACGTCGACCAGACGACGGGTGAGGTAACCCGAGTTCGCCGTCTTCAAGGCGGTATCGGCCAGACCCTTGCGGGCACCGTGGGTCGAGTTGAAGTACTCGAGCACGGTCAGGCCTTCCTTGAAGTTCGAGATGATCGGCGTCTCGATGATTTCACCCGACGGCTTGGCCATCAGGCCGCGCATGCCGGCGAGCTGGCGCATCTGGGTGGGCGAGCCGCGCGCACCGGAGTGCGACATCATGTAGATCGAGTTCATCGGCTTCTGACGGCCATTGTCCTCGAACTCGACCGCCTTGATGCGGGCCATCATTTCGTCGGCGACCTTTTCCGAGCACTTGGCCCAGGCGTCGACAACCTTGTTGTACTTCTCACCCTGCGTGATCAGGCCGTCATTGTACTGCTGCTCGTACTCCTTGGCCAAAGCCTCGGTGTCCGACACCAGCTTGATCTTGGTGTCCGGGATCAGCATGTCGTCCTTGCCGAACGAAATGCCGGCACGGCAGGCATGGGCAAAGCCGAGCGCCATGATGCGGTCGCAGAAAATGACCGTCTCCTTCTGACCGCAATGGCGGTAGACGGTGTCGATCATCTTGGAGATGTTCTTCTTGGTCATCTCCTGGTTGGCGGTCTCGTAAGGCACGTTGACGTTCTTCGGCAGAAGCTCGCCGATGATCATGCGGCCAGGTGTGGTGTCATGGATCTTCGACACAACCTTGCCTTCGGCGTCGACCGTGCGGAAGCGGCCCTTGATCTTGGCGTGCAGGGTCACCGCCTTGGTCTCGAGCGCGTGCTGGAGTTCGCCCATGTCGGCAAACACCATGCCCTCGCCCGGCTCGTTCTGGTTGACGATCGAGAGGTAGTAGAGACCCAGAACCATGTCCTGCGACGGGACGATGATCGGCGCGCCGGAGGCCGGGTGCAGGATGTTGTTGGTCGACATCATCAGCACGCGGGCTTCGAGCTGCGCTTCCAGCGACAGCGGCACGTGAACGGCCATCTGGTCGCCGTCGAAGTCGGCGTTGAAGGCCGTGCAGACCAGCGGGTGAAGCTGGATCGCCTTGCCTTCGATCAGGATCGGCTCGAACGCCTGGATGCCGAGGCGGTGCAGCGTCGGCGCGCGATTAAGGAGAACCGGATGCTCGCGGATGACCTCATCGAGGATATCCCAGACTTCCGGACGCTCCTTCTCGACCAGCTTCTTGGCCTGCTTGACGGTCGAGGAGTAACCCTTGGCGTCGAGACGGGCGTAGATGAAGGGCTTGAACAGTTCGAGCGCCATCTTCTTCGGCAGGCCGCACTGGTGCAGCTTGAGCTCCGGACCGGTGACGATGACCGAGCGGCCAGAATAGTCGACGCGCTTGCCGAGCAGGTTCTGACGGAACCGGCCCTGCTTGCCCTTGAGCATGTCGGACAGCGACTTCAGCGGGCGCTTGTTGGCGCCGGTGATGACGCGGCCGCGACGGCCGTTGTCGAACAGCGCATCGACGGCTTCCTGCAGCATGCGCTTTTCATTGCGCACGATAATGCCCGGCGCCCGCAGCTCGATCAGCCGCTTCAGGCGGTTGTTGCGGTTGATGACTCGGCGGTAGAGATCGTTCAGGTCGGACGTCGCGAAACGACCGCCGTCCAGCGGGACGAGCGGGCGCAGGTCCGGCGGGATCACCGGAACCACCTTCATGATCATCCATTCCGGACGGTTGCCGGATTCCATGAAGTTCTCGACGACCTTGAGCCGCTTCAGATACTTCTTCTGCTTCAGCTCGGACGTGGTCGATGCCAGTTCCGAACGCAGGTCGCCGGCAATCTTCTCCAGGTCCATGCCGGCCAGAAGGTCATGAATGGCCTCGGCGCCGATCATGGCGGTGAAACTATCCTCGCCATATTCGTCGACGGCGATCATGTACTCTTCCTCGCTGAGCAGCTGGTGCTCCTTCAGCGCGGTGAGGCCAGGCTCGGTGACGATGTAGTTCTCGAAGTAGAGGACCCGCTCAATGTCCTTCAGCGTCATGTCGAGCAGCGTGCCGATGCGCGAGGGCAGCGACTTCAGGAACCAGATGTGGGCGACGGGGGCCGCCAGCTCGATATGGCCCATGCGCTCGCGGCGGACGCGCGACAACGTGACTTCGACGCCGCACTTCTCGCAGATCACGCCCTTGTACTTCATGCGCTTGTACTTTCCGCACAGGCATTCATAGTCCTTGATCGGGCCAAAAATGCGCGCGCAGAACAGACCGTCACGCTCCGGCTTGAAGGTGCGGTAGTTGATGGTCTCCGGCTTCTTGATCTCACCGAACGACCAGGACAGAATCTTCTCAGGGCTGGCAAGCGAAATCCGGATGGAATCGAACACCTGCGCAGGCGCCTGCGGATTGAAGAGATTCATGACCTCTTGGTTCATGCCGTTCTCCTTTGCGGGGTCCTCGAAAACCCCTTGCATCTAGCGCGGGCCGAATGCCCGCTGAGTGGTCGGCCCACCGGCCGAAGAATTGGTGCATCCGGTCGCGAGAGCCCTCTCCCGCGTCCGGATGTCTTGTTTACTCGGCCGCGCCCCTATTCGGCAGCATCGGGCAGCCGGATCGGGTTGTCGTCGAGCTTGGTGTTCTCGAGCTCGACATTGAGGCCGAGAGACCGCATTTCCTTGACGAGCACGTTGAAGCTCTCGGGAATGCCTGCCTCGAACGTGTCGTCGCCACGCACGATCGCCTCGTAGACCTTGGTGCGGCCGGCGACGTCGTCCGACTTCACCGTCAGCATTTCCTGCAGCGTGTAAGCGGCGCCGTAGGCTTCCAGTGCCCAGACCTCCATCTCGCCGAAGCGCTGGCCGCCGAACTGCGCCTTGCCGCCCAGAGGCTGCTGGGTGACGAGCGAGTACGGACCGATCGAACGCGCGTGGATCTTGTCGTCCACGAGGTGGTGAAGCTTGAGCATGTAGATATAGCCCATCGTCACCTTGCGATCGAACGGCTCGCCGGTGCGTCCGTCGTAGAGTTGCGACTGACCTGATGTGTGCAGGCCCGCCTGCTCCAGCATGATGTTGATGTCAGCCTCATGCGCGCCGTCGAACACTGGGGTCGCGATGGACACGCCGCGGCGCATCTGCTCGCTGAGGCGAACGATGCTCTCGTCGTCATATTCGCGAACCGGCTCGTTGCGGTCGTTGGCCGGCATGAAGCTCTCGAGCGTCTTGCGCAGCGGCTTGATGTCGCCGGCTGTCTTGTACGCATCGATAAGCTCGCCGATCTTCCTGCCCATGCCAGCGCAGGCCCAGCCCAGATGCGTTTCCAGGATCTGGCCGACATTCATGCGGCTCGGCACACCCAGCGGGTTGAGCACGATATCGGCATGCGTGCCGTCCTCGAGGAAAGGCATGTCCTCGACCGGAACGATACGCGACACGACACCCTTGTTGCCGTGACGGCCGGCCATCTTGTCGCCGGGCTGCATCTTGCGCTTCACCGCCACGAAGACCTTGACCATCTTCATGACGCCTGGAGGCATTTCGTCGCCGCGCTGCACCTTCTCGACCTTGTCCATGAAGCGCTGTTCGAGCGCCTTCTTGGAATCGTCGTACTGGCCACGCAGGGCTTCCAGTTCGCTCTGGAGCTTTTCGTTCTCCACCGCAAACTGCCACCACTGCGAACGCGGATACTCGTCGAGCGTGTCCTTGGACAGCGTCGAGCCCTTCTTGAAGCCCTTCGGTCCAGCGATCGCTTCCTTGCCGACGAGAACGTCGGAAAGACGCGCATAGACGTTACGGTCCAGAATGGCCTGCTCGTCGTCGCGATCCTTGGCGAGGCGTTCGATCTCCTCGCGCTCGATCGCCATGGCGCGCTCGTCCTTCTCCACACCGTGGCGATTGAACACGCGCACCTCGACGACGGTGCCGAAAGTACCCGGAGGCATGCGCATCGAAGTGTCGCGCACGTCGGAAGCCTTTTCGCCGAAGATGGCGCGCAGAAGCTTCTCTTCCGGGGTCATCGGGCTCTCGCCCTTCGGCGTGATCTTGCCGACCAGGATGTCGCCCGGCTGCACTTCCGCACCGATATAGACGATGCCGGCTTCGTCGAGGTTCTTCAGCGCTTCTTCCGAGACGTTTGGAATATCGCGCGTGATTTCCTCCGGACCGAGCTTGGTATCGCGCGCCATGACCTCGAACTCCTCGATGTGGATCGAGGTGAAGACGTCGTCGGCCACGATCCGCTCGGAGAGCAGGATCGAGTCCTCGTAGTTGTAGCCGTTCCACGGCATGAACGCGACCAGCACGTTGCGGCCGAGCGCCAGATCACCGAGTTCGGTCGAGGGACCGTCGGCGATGATGTCGCCCTTGTTGACCCGGTCACCCATGCGCACCAGCGGACGCTGGTTGATGCAGGTGTTCTGGTTCGAACGCTGGAACTTCATCAGCCGGTAGATGTCGACGCCGGACTTGCCCGGATCGAGATCCTCGGTGGCGCGGATAACGATACGCGTGGCGTCCACCTGGTCGACGATGCCGCCACGACGCGCGCCGATGGCGGCGCCCGAGTCACGGGCGACGATCGGCTCCATGCCGGTGCCGACGAACGGCGCCTCGGCGCGCACCAGCGGCACGGCCTGGCGCTGCATGTTCGAGCCCATCAGAGCGCGGTTGGCGTCGTCGTTCTCGAGGAACGGGATAAGTGCCGCGGCAACAGAGACCATCTGCTTGGGCGACACGTCCATCAGGTCGACGTTTTCGCGCGGCGCCATCATCACTTCGCCGGCGCTGCGGCAAATGACGAATTCGTCGACGAAGCCGCCATTCTTGTCGAGCTCGGCGTTCGCCTGCGCGACATGGTGCTTGGCCTCTTCCATCGCCGAGAGATAGACGACGTCATTGGTCAGCTTGCCGTCAACGATCTTGCGGTACGGGCTTTCGATGAAGCCGTACTTGTTGACGCGCGCGAAGGTCGCCAGCGAGTTGATCAGACCGATATTCGGGCCTTCCGGCGTCTCGATCGGGCAGATACGGCCATAATGCGTCGGGTGCACGTCGCGCACTTCGAAGCCGGCACGCTCGCGGGTCAGACCGCCCGGTCCAAGCGCCGAGAGACGACGCTTGTGGGTGATCTCCGACAGCGGGTTGGTCTGGTCCATGAACTGCGACAGCTGCGAGGAACCGAAGAACTCGCGCACGGCGGCGGCCGCCGGCTTGGCGTTGATCAGGTCCTGCGGCATGACCGTGTCGATCTCGATCGAGGACATACGCTCCTTGATCGCGCGCTCCATGCGCAACAGGCCGACGCGGTACTGATTCTCCATCAGCTCGCCGACCGAACGTACGCGGCGATTGCCGAGATTGTCGATGTCGTCGATCTCGCCCTTGCCGTCACGCAGTTCGACCAGCGTCCTGACCACGGCCAGGATGTCGTCCTTGCGCAGCACGCGCACCGTGTCCTCGGCCTTGAGCTCGAGACGCATGTTCATCTTGACGCGGCCGACGGCGGACAGGTCGTAGCGCTCGCTGTCGAAGAACAGCGAGTTGAACATGGCTTCGGCGGTCTCGAGCGTCGGCGGCTCGCCCGGGCGCATGACACGGTAGATGTCGAACAGCGCGTCCTGGCGGCTCTCGTTCTTGTCGACGGCGAGCGTGTTGCGGATATAGGCACCGACATTGACATGGTCGATGTCGAGAACCTGGATCTCGTGCTCGCCGGTGCCGAGCAGCACCTTGAGCGTCTTGTCGTCGATCTCGTCGCCGGCCTCGAGGAAAATCTCGCCGGTGGCGTAGTTGACGATGTCCTCGGCCAGGTAATTGCCGAGCAGATCCTCGTCGGTCGCCTTGATCGCCTTGAGACCCTTTTCGCCGAGCTGACGTGCCTGGCGAGCGGTAATCTTCTTGCCCGCCTCGACGACGATTTCGCCGGTGTCGGCATCGACCAGGTCGCCGACGGCCTTGAGGCCGCGGAAACGCTCGACGTTGAAGGGAATGCGCCAATGGTCGCCGGCGCGCTTGTAGATGATCTTGTTATAGAAGGTCGACAGGATCTCCTCGCCGTCCATGCCGAGCGCCATCAGCAGCGACGTCACCGGAATCTTGCGGCGACGGTCGATGCGGGCATGCACAACGTCCTTGGAATCGAACTCGATGTCGAGCCACGAGCCACGGTAGGGGATCACACGGGCGGCAAACAGAAGCTTGCCCGACGAGTGCGACTTGCCCTTGTCGTGGTCGAAGAAGACGCCCGGCGAGCGGTGCATCTGCGAGACGATGACGCGCTCGGTGCCGTTGACGATAAAGGTGCCGTTCAAGGTCATGAGCGGCATGTCGCCCATGTAGACGTCCTGCTCCTTGATGTCCTTGATCGACTTGGCACCAGTATCCTCGTCGATATCGAACACGATGAGGCGCAGCGTCACCTTCAGCGGCGCGGCATAGGTCAGGTCGCGCTGACGGCATTCGTCAACGTCGAATTTCGGTCCTTCGAACTCGTACTTCACGAACTCCAGCATGGAGGAGCCGGAAAAATCGGAGATCGGGAAGACCGACTTGAAAACAGCCTGCAGTCCTTCGTCGGGACGTCCGCCCTTGGGCTCGTCCACCATTAGGAACTGGTCATAGGATGCCTTCTGAACCTCGATAAGGTTCGGCATCTCCGCAACTTCCGGGATCTTCCCGAAGAACTTGCGTACGCGTCTGCGGCCATTGAAAGTCTGGGTCTGGGCCATCGTCGCTCCTTAGCTCTAAACTCGGGACGAACCTCGCCGCGGTTCGCCTTGCATACTGAGCCACCTGGGCGGCGGCTCTCTGTCTGTTCTCCGGCCGCCTCTCCAATTGCTTGGCGGTTACCGGCTAAAACGGGAGAAAACCCGTTTCCTGAAGGCCGGTTTACGGCCCTCAGAAAAGAGGTTTTCGTACATCTCGCGTTACGCAACCTGCCCTGGTCACCCAAGGGAGTGGCGGACGGCGCGAGGCCGCCCGCCGCTTTTTACGCTTACTTCAGGTCGACCTTGGCGCCGGCTGCTTCCAGCTGGGCCTTGAACTTGTCAGCGTCGGCCTTGGAAACGCCTTCCTTGACCGGCTTCGGAGCCGCTTCGACCAGGTCCTTGGCTTCCTTGAGGCCAAGACCGGTGATAGCGCGCACTTCCTTGATCACGTTGATCTTCTGAGCGCCGGCCTCGGTGAGAACGACGTCGAATTCCGTCTTTTCCTCGACCGGAGCAGCAGCAGCGGCAGCACCGCCAGCAGCGGCAACCGCCACCGGAGCAGCAGCCGAAACGCCCCACTTTTCTTCCAGAAGCTTCGACAGCTCAGCCGCCTCGAGGACGGTCAGCTTCGAAAGGTCGTCTACGATCTTTGCCAGATCAGCCATTGTTGTGTTCCTTCGTTAGGTTCGAACGTGTGTTTTTGATAGCGAGGAACGGCCTCATGCCGCCTCGTCCTTCCGGGCGTAAGCGCCGATGACGCGCGCGACCGAGGCCGCTGGCGCATTGACGATCTGGGCGATCCGGGTTGCCGGCGTGGCGATCATGCCAACCAGCCTGGCGCGCAACTCATCGAGCGACGGAAGTGTGGCGAGTGCCTTCACACCGTCGGCGTTGAGCGAGGTGGTGCCCATTGCGCCGCCGAGAATGACAAGCTTGTCATTCCCCTTGGCGAAATCGGACGCGACCTTCGGCGCCGCAATCGGATCCTCCGAATAGGCGATCAGCGTCTGTCCCTTGAACAGCTCGATGATCGATGCGGAGTCCGTGCCCTGAAGAGCGATTTTGGCGAGACGGTTCTTCGCGACTTTAACGGTGCCACCGGCAGCGCGCATCTTCGACCGAAGGTCGTTCATTTGCGCGACGGTGATACCGGCATAGTGGGCCACGACGACTGAACCCGCGCCCGAAAACGCATCATTCAGGCCCGTGACGAGTTCGCGTTTTTCCGCTCTGTCCACTGCCTATCTCCAGTTGACCCCAGTCCTGCCAATGGGAACATTCCCATTTCGAGGACAGGCGTCGGGTTGCCTTTTGCCGGCCGGGCCATCCAGTAACGGATCTCCCGAACGACGCTCGAGGATCCTGCCCCCTTTCGCCACATCGACGGCAAAGCCGGCGATGCGCAGACAAAAGGCAAACACGGTTCGAACCTTTCATTGGAGCTTGTTGCTCCGTTGTCCGGTTTTCACCCGTCTCATGCAGGCCCACATGAATTAAGGCCCTCCTCTTGAATCAAGGTTCGGGCCGCCCGCAATCTCGGACAGGATGTCCGGAAGCCTTCCGGCTTCCGGTACCGGGCCCAGGATAAATCCAAGGCCCGGAATTCAGTCACGGATCAGCCTTCGAAAGGCCAATCCAAATCTAATCAGGACGCGGCGAGCGTCGAGACGTCGAGCTTGAGGCCCGGGCCCATCGTCGAGGTGACAGACACCTTCTTGACGTAGTTGCCCTTGGCGCCAGCCGGCTTTGCCTTGGTCACCGCATCGGCGAATGCACGGACGTTCTCTTCCAGCGCCTTGACGTCGAAAGAGACCTTGCCGACGCCGGCATGAACGATGCCGGCCTTCTCGACACGGAACTCGACCGCGCCGCCCTTCGATGCCTTGACGGCCGCGGCGACATCGGTGGTGACGGTGCCGACCTTCGGGTTCGGCATCATGCCGCGCGGGCCGAGCACCTTACCGAGACGACCGACGAGCGGCATCATGTCCGGCGTGGCGATGCAGCGATCGAAATCGATCGTGCCTTTCTGGACGATGTCGACCAGATCCTCGGCACCGACGATGTCGGCACCGGCGGCCTTGGCCTCTTCGGCCTTGTCGCCACGGGCGAACACGGCGACACGGACCGAGCGGCCGGTGCCGTTCGGCAGGTTGACCACGCCGCGAACCATCTGGTCGGCATGACGCGGGTCGACGCCGAGGTTCATGGCCACTTCGATGGTCTCGTCGAACTTGACCGAGGAACGATCCTTGAGCAGCTTCAGCGCATCACCGAGCGCGTAAGCCTTGTTGGGATCGATGCCTTCACGGGTCTTCGATACACGCTTTGCAATCTTTGCCATGATCTTAGCCCACCACTTCCAGACCCATCGAGCGGGCGGAGCCCTCGACCATGCGCATGGCCGCTTCGACGTCGTTCGCGTTCAGATCCTTCATCTTGGCGGTCGCGATTTCGCGAACCTTGTCGCGCGAAACCGTGCCAGCCTTGACCTTGCCCGGCTCCTTCGAGCCCGACTTCAGGTTCGCGGCCTTCTTCAGGAAGTAGCTCACCGGAGGCGTCTTCATGACGAAGGTGAACGACTTGTCCTGGTAATAAGTGATGACGACCGGAACCGGCGATCCCTTTTCCATTTCCTGGGTCTGCGCGTTGAACGCCTTGCAGAACTCCATGATGTTGATGCCACGCTGACCAAGCGCCGGGCCGATCGGGGGAGACGGCGTAGCCGATCCCGCGGAGACCTGGAGCTTGAGCTGGCCTGCAATTTTCTTAGCCATCTCTTTTCCTGCCTTTGTCTATGCCGGCCCCACGATCTGGGAAACACCGGCGGTTGCAGTCTGGTGGTGCGGTTCTTGCGGCCGGCCAAAGCCGCCTTCGCCTCCCACCGTTCTCAAGCCGCGCGTTGCCGCGCCGCCTTCCCTGATCGCCGGACCGGCATCAGGGATTTCGGATCAGCCCTTTTCGACCTGTCCGAATTCCAGATCGACGGGCACGGCGCGCCCGAAGATCGAAACTTCCACCTTGAGCCGCGCCCGCTCCTCGTCCACTTCCTGGACGAAACCGTTGAACGACGCGAAGGGACCATCCGAAACGCGGATAGCCTCGCCGATCTCGAAGGTGACCGAGGGCTTCGGCCGCTCGACGCCTTCCTGCACCTGGTTCAGGATGCGCTGGGCTTCGGCCTCGGTGATCGGCACCGGCTTGGAGTCCCCGAGAAAACCAGTGACTTTCGGCGTGTTCTTGACCAGCGAGAACACGGCGTCGGTCAGATTGGCCTTCAAGAGCACGTAGCCCGGGAAGAACTTGCGCTCCGCGTCGACCTTGCGGCCGCGACGAACCTCGACGACCTTCTCGGTCGGCACCACGATCTGCTCGATATCGGCGGACAGGCCCTTCTGCTTGGCCTTGTTCTCTATGTCCTCGGCGACCTTCTTCTCGAAGTTCGAATAGGCGTGGACGATGTACCAGCGCGTAGCCATTTTTTCGACTTCTCCTAATCGCCGGACTTAGCGTCCAATGCCCAGAATCTGCTCGACCGCGAGGCCCATGAGCTGATCGGCGGTGAAGAAGAAGATCATCGCAATCACAGCAAAGGCCAGGACCATGACCGTCGAGATCATCGTCTCGCGGCGCGACGGCCAAGTCACCTTGGCTGTCTCCGCGCGCACCTGCTGGAGAAAGACGAAAGGATTTGTGGTTTTCGAAGCCATATGCCGCCTGTCTTCAAGACCCGTTGGCCGGGCCCCCTGGATGATCCCGCTGGCCGGGACGTGCCGCCTGAGCCCAATCTCGCGCAGAATCAGCGCAATCATTTCGCCCATGCAAATCAGACGCGTAAAGCCGGCTTCCCAGCTCCACGCGTCGCGTGTCTGTTTCGTCTACATAAAACCGATTCTTGATCCACGCAAGTGGCAAGTGCCCGCATTATGACCAAACGCCGCCTCGGAACCATCCAGTCGTTCCGTCCCGGCTATGGCGCTCTTATGCCCCAATCGGGCTAATATGGCAAGCGGCTCGCCGATTTTCAAAGGCAGCCGCGAAATATCGTTTTGATGCCATCTTTCAGAGCAAATGGCACGGGCAGCAGGGCTCGAACCTACGACCTGCGGTTTTGGAGACCGAACGTCCTTATCATATCTCATTGTTTGCAAAGCGCTATTTTGCATTTTTATCTAGGATGTGCAACGATTTGTGCAAGAAAAACTGGCCGTTCATCCCTATTTTCAATCACATTTTGGCTGCCACCGGCGCACGATGTCCGTTGCAACGTGCTTTCGAGTATGGCTGGGCGCCGACGCGCCCGAGCAGCGAATTCCACCGCCCGACGGACGGCCAGATGGAAGCCGGGCCAGGCTACCGACGATGGCCACCCTCGAAGCCGGCCTACTTATAGGGCCAACGGGAGCTACCTGTTTTCGACACTCTTTCTGCTATGACCATAGCTGTCATCAAAGGGTGTTCGCGGACTGGCCATGCCTTGGATTTCCCCTCTCCATGTGGATGATTTGCGATCCGACAATAGTCAGGATATTCCCGAGATGGGCATAAATCCGAAATTTCCTGGTTTCGCTCCGCATGCTTATAATATAAGTACGCACAATGGACCCAGATGCCAAGAAGTCGTCAGATATAAGTAAATATCTGAGCTATGTGCTCCGGCACCGGCCCGACGTCATAGGTATTTCTCTAGACGATAACGGGTGGGCAGATATTGAAGATTTATCTTCACGTCTTATTGGCGTTGGAATTATCGATTCCATCGGAGATATCTTGGAGGTCGCGTTAAAAAGTGGGAAAAAGCGTTTCACTATTTCGAAGGATGGAACGCACATCCGCGCGGCACAGGGCCACTCGGTTGCCGTTGATCTCGATCTTGCGCCATCCGTGCCGCCTGCTCTTCTTTTCCATGGCACAGCAGAACAATATCTAGAGGCCATTCTAGCAGAGGGGCTGCGCCCCATGCTTCGGCAGAAAGTGCATCTATCTCTTGACCCGGAGAGAGCCCATACAATTGGACAGCGGCATGGGAAGCCTGTGGTTTTGCGGTTGGCTTCCGGCCTCATGCATGAAAAAGGCTTTGCCTTCTGGAAAGCTGACAACGGCGTTTGGCTTGTGGATGCAGTTCCGAAGCGATTTTTGTCGAGAGTTTTCTGACAAATACTCTGTCTAACAAAGGCTATGGCTCTCCCCATTGCACCGAGAAGGCGCTGCCTGACGATTGCTGCCCCTGCGACGCCCCATCGGGGTCTAAAGTGTCAGGAACGAGCCTGTCAACCGGCACCGAATACTGACGCACTCTTCGGCAGGGTCTTTTCCTTTATCCAACAACTATTATAAAGACATCCGGCGATCAGACTCCAATCATTACGCCAGAATCTATTGACTCTACGAATGTACATTTTTTTGCAACAACCGAAAATTGAAAATCGCTCCCACTGAGCATGAAGTTGTACCTATATATTCCGTCCACTCTTGGATTATTCTCTATCTCAAAGAGTATTGTATCGTACGGAAGGCTCTTTTGAGATGAAAGATTCCCGTTAATTTCCATGGATATGCAGAACGTAAAACCTATCTCCGCAACAAGATCGGTTCCTCTAGATTTATATCGAAACTGTACTTTCGCATTCGATCCCACATAAGATGCCGCGAAATCTCCGTATCCGCTTGTATCTAACGGGAGGCGCAAAAATTCCTGCATGGTATCTTCCTAAATTTTACCAGAGGCCAGTAGCTCGTCCAATCGCTCCGAGGAGCCCCCCTCCGTTTGATTTGGTCGAGGCATTCCCTCCCGACGACGTGGAACTGCTGGATGGGCTCGAAACCGTTTCGCCTGGGGATATATTGTTCCTTTCGAGCTGAGCGGCCAACCGATCCATAGCATCCTTATCCGTTTTCGTTATGTCACTTATGGACCATTTTGACCGCGGGACGCCAGCCCTCTCAAGGGCTGTTGCTGTTCTCGTATTAACAATATAACCCTTCCATTTATTTTTCCTACGTCAACAGTAATTTTACTGGGGTCAATTTTACCACTTTTAATTGCTGACGAAAGATCGTCGATGGTTCTAATCGTACTCTTGGAGAGAGCGGAATATTTATCTCTGCAAATGGCACTAAAAGTTTCACTGTATGTCTTTTGGGCAAAGCTGAAACTAGCCCGCTCAGCATTCGTAGCCATGGACATAGCCAAGCTGCGGGCCGGACCTGCCGCCGTCGCACCAAGGGCCATGTTGGCCATAGCCATGGTTTCGCTTGTTTGCGAGACATCGTCTGGCGTTTCCGGGGTATTTGCCTCCGTCGTACCGCTGAAGTACGACATTACCGCACCCACAGCGATCCCAAACCCTATGCAAATAGGGCAGAGACCATTCTGATCACTCTTGTTGATTGGGTCATTTTGAGCGTAGGCGTATCGGTTAGTGCCAACGCTAGGGACGGTCGGATCCGTCGGATCAGGTGAAATGAATCGGACACGCTGGACTTCAGGGCCTGGGCTGTGTGGCGGTAACACACGCAGGCTGTATGCTGATGTCGCAGAGGCTGTAGCCGTGCCGGAAACCACCATGGAGATGGCTAGCAGCGCCGCCAGTAAGCGTTTAGTGATTTTCGCAGCGCTAAATCTCGTCGTCATACCCTGCCCCTCTCAAATCATCCCGGTATCTAATTCAGCTTCGGCTCGCGCCAGCCGAGAGCCTCGGCTTTGGCGAAAGCGTCTTGATTGGCCCTATAAAGATCGTTCGCGTAGGCGATCATTTCGGCCGGAATGTCGCTCTGCTTCGGATACTTTTTGATGATGTTGACATCGAGCAGCCGGTAGTAGGCCGTCCCTTTCTTGACCAACGTGTAGGCGTTGGCGGGATAGGCTTTGATCAACACATCAGCTACGGCGATTGCATCCTCGTTGCGGCCGGTGGCGATCAGGTTGTCGAGGACTGACGTCGCGATGATCGACAGGGCTTCCCGGCGTGACAGCGTCTTGAGATAGACGCCGTTGGCAATCGCTTCATCGGTCATCGGCACCTTTTGCCGATACCAATCGTCCCGCGTAAGCCCCCCTCCGCTGGTGGTTTCCAGGTTCCATGTCTTGCCCGTCGCTTCATCGGTGAATTTCACGAAGACGTGGAGTGGGGCCGTAGACAACGTCAGATTCAGTCCTAACCGCTCGCCCAAGGCGAGAAACAGCGTCGGCATCGAGACGCAGTTACCCTTTCGAGTAACTAGATAGTTGGAAAGCCTTTGCGCCCCAGGTTGCTGGCCATAGGGGTCGGAGAGATCGTACTGGAATGGTCGCCCATTGTTCCACCAGCCACCTTCATACAGAAATGTGCGAAGGGCCTTCATCTTTTCCATGCTGGTGGACGCAGACTCGGGTGGGAGCGTGCCGAGCATCTTGTTGACCGTCGCCACCATGCCATCGAGTTCCGCAAGCGTGGCCGCTTCGTCAACCGAGGGATCGATGAATTTGTCCACTGCTAGCTTGGCGCGGGCAAAGTCAATCTCACTTTCAAGTAGGGTGCGCACGAAACTCGCCGGGTTTGAGACCGGCAATTGATCGGCTGCGGCCGTGCCGCCGACAGTTAGGCTGAGCAGCAACGCAAAGATAATTCCATATATTAGCCGTGTAATCATACACGCCGGCTCCCGACCGCAAGTGCAGGATTGATACCCCTATTCGGCCAAACAGAGATAGAGACGACAGTTCCTGTCATTGCAACAAATCTGTGGACAATTCCTGTGTATAGAAACGGCAACCTGCGCTAGGACCGGGCCTGGTGGTTGCAAAGACGAGCGCGCGCCTAGACAGCTCTGGCCAAACTGAATATCGTCTCGTGATGACCGGCTTGAACTTAAGCCCTGACTACTATGTCGTATCGGATGCAGATGATTTGTTTCGGCATGGAGTGATTCTCTACATATCGCGCAACAAAGCTGGAGGGTCGGTAAGCACTCCTGTTGGACGATTTTACGCATGGCGGCCGCAGATTCAGCCGGAAGGGTATTTTCCGCACTCCAGGGTCGATTGCTATATCGACAATGGTCCGCTGGCACCCGAGCCGTCTTGGCTTGCGCAAACGCTTCTAGACGCGCTCATCCAGCACGGCCACATTTCGGAGCCAATTTGGTTGGGGTGGCATCGATCAGAAGAGGTGGGTGGCGAAGAACGAGGCCAAGTCTTTGACCTAGATTGAGGCTTCTATCCTGTCGAAGTAGCACAACTTGAGAGACCATCCTCTTTCATTGAGAATGGCACGGGCAGCAGGGCTCGAACCTACGACCTGCGGTTTTGGAGACCGCCGCTCTACCAACTGAGCTATGCCCGTACACGCGCGCTTCAGCGCAGGCGCTTCCTAAAAGCTTCCGTGCGCTCTGTAAAGAGCGGTTTGCAGGCAAACGTGCTTAACCCCTGCGCCAGAAATCGGGATAGTCGACGACCAGCCCCTCGGCATCGATCTCCAGCTCCCGCCTGAAGTCGCTGGCGCGCGATTCATAGAGGTATCGCCGGCCCGCTTCGAGGCACGTGTAGCGCTGCGGGTTGCGCACGACAGTGAGTGCCGGGAATTCGATGAAGGCGGTGGTGATTTCCCCACTCTGGCCGGCCGCGAGCGCCAGGCGCCGGATCGGCAGCGTGTTGGTGAAGGGCGTGACGGTGAGGTCCGGGTCGAGCACGCCGGCAAGCTCGGGCATCGCCAAGCCGTCCCTGGTCCACTGACCATCGCCATCGGACGCCAGGACAAGTGTCCGGTTATCACCGATCACATTGACAATGACACTCTCGGCGCGCCAGCCGGCATCGCAGGCGATGCGGTAGCGGACCGCAAATGGCGTTTCGCCCGAGCGGATAACGACCGAATCGGCCAGCAACCGCCCCGCGTGCTCCCGCAGCACAAGATGTTCGGAGCCGGGCCCATCCCACTCGCGCCAGCGCACGATCTTTGCATCTTGCGGCATCAATCGTCCACCTCCCCCGGCAGCCGAAGCTATTTTGCGTCCGGCACCCGGTACGGTCCGCCAGGCACGCCCCACCCCCAGGCTGGCATCGGTTCGGTCTCGGGATCGCAGGTCTCGCCGAGATTGGAATTCATCTTGGCCAGCCGAGATCCCCATTCGACGTAGCCCATGAAGGCTGAACGGAATTCTGGATCGTCCGGCAGACCGACCTCATCCGCCGCGTCGGCGAGAAGATTGATCCAGCGACGGCGCTGCGCCTCGGTGAGGTGCTTGCCCACATGATGCATGACCATTTCGCGGTGGCCGCCAAAGGTTTCGCTGTAGGTTTTCGGTCCGCCGAAGACCTCGCCGATGAAGGCCGCGACATGGGCGGGGTGGTCCGGCGACATGTGCTTGAAGACCGGGCCAACCACCGGATCTTGCGCCACCTTGTCGTAGAAGGTTTGCGTCAGCCGGTTCAGCGCCTCGCCGCCTCCGGCCCATTCATAGAGTGTCGGAACGTCCTGGCTCATTCTCGATCCTTCGCCGGCCCCGCCGCGACGATAGCGGAAATCGGATACGGCTCAACCTGCCTCGATGGGCAGTTCCCCCCGACATCACCGTGCTCTACAGCCTTGCGGGCGCGTCGGCCTGTGCATTGGCGGCTGGCAGGCCCAGGCAATTGTCGGGCTTGGCAACAGCCTTGCAAGTCGTGGAGCCGGTCAGCGCGTCGACCGATTGCGGTCCTGTTGTCAGTCCAAGCTTGAGCATGGCGTCTGGGTCAAGTTGCCCCTCGGTCGAGCGTCGTTCGATTGTTGCGAACAGAGCGGGGCCGATCGCCATCTCGTCGAGGTAGGCCTTGACCACCAGCTTCTGTCCCATCGGATATAGGCTGAGCCGCGCCCGGGGACCGACAAGCCGCCTGGCGCCGCCGGCGACCACTAACGCACAGCCGGAATCACACTCCACCCCCGCATCGATGCTCAATCCGGCATAGGCTCCTTCCGTGGCCAGGCAGTTCCACGCGCCGGGGTCACAGTCGACGAAATCCGTCCGGGCAACGGCGATGTCGAGCTTTCTTTCATGGATAAGCCGTCCCATTGCGAGAGCGCTGGGCAGGTCGCCTCCGTGTGAGCTGATGACGATAGGCAGCCGCCGATTGCCAAGGGTGGCCAGCAACTGCCGCAGCTTCCCCGGCGCCCGGTTCGTGATCGCACCTTCGGCCGATATCCATTCCGGACAGTCGGGATTGCACAGCGGATTGCTGCCGCGAACGACGACAAACCGCATGTCCCCGCCGGCCTTCGCGGTTTCCGCTTGAACGGTTACGGCAGCCATTGGCCTGGCTGCGGCCGATGGCGTCGTCTTGCTTGCGGGTCCAGCTATTTGCCGGCAGTTCGTGGCCGGCTGGGCCAGGCCGCAGAGGCTTACCGTGGTCAACAGGTCCACTGCGTCCCGGCTGGTGACCAACTTCATCATCACCATGTCATCGAGCGGAATCTGACGAATCTCACTGGCCGGCGTGGCTTTCATGACTTCCAGTACGCCGTCTGCTATCCCCATTTCCTTCAGGTACGCCGAAAGCGTCTTCTCGACGGTCCTGCTCATCTCGTAGGTTTTGTAGCTGCCAGCGTTTTTGCGGCTGACCACCTTGGTGCTGATGATCTTCTTCCTGCCGTTCACGATCCGGTACGTGGTCCGGTAGAGCAGCTTCTCCCGCTGGTATGTGGTGGTGATCTGGTGGACACCGAGATAGCCGAAATCCCCAACGACGCGGCGGACACCGCCGGAAAACATTAGCGGACAGGCCGAATTGCACATGGCTCCGTCGTCATAGGCCGCCCCGAAATAATCGGCACTCTTGCCCTTGTTATCCCCGCAGTTTTTCGCTTCCGGCTGGCAACCGGAAAAAACCGTCACGCCGACGGCGATATCGAGCTTGTTCTTGCGGATCATCCGGCCGAGTGCCAGCGCGGCGTCGACGTTACCGCCGGGCGAATTGACGACGACCGGCAATTGCCTTCCCCTGAGCGCCTTGAGCGTGCGCTTGAGGAGCGACGGCGTGCCCGCGTCGATGGTGCCGTCCGCCGATATCCATTCAGGACAGTTGGGTTCGCATCCCGGAGCGTTGCTGCGCACCACGACGAAGCGCATAGGCGGGATGTCGAGAGGCCCATCCTCCGCTCGCGCTATCAAAACGGGCAGTGCCATGGCGACGGCGAGACAAACCAGTGCCCACAACCGCCATGCCTTCCCATCGAAACGGTGCCTTGAAACCACTGTCGGCAAAGCTCCCTCGGTGCAACCTATACTAGTTGCAGCCATGGCGCTTGCAACAGCTTTGAAACAAGCGCGCAATGCTTTCGTTGCGAGGCGTGTGAAACGAGAAAGGGCGGCCCGAAGACCGCCCTTTCGTGTTCGAGACCGGCAGCAGCCGGATCGATTATTCCTTGATGGTGACGACGATGCCGGCACCGACGGTGCGGCCGCCTTCACGGATGGCGAAGCGCAGCTTCTCTTCCATGGCGATCGGCACGATCAGCTCGACATCGACCGTGATGTTGTCGCCGGGCATCACCATCTCGGTGCCTTCCGGCAGCGACACGATGCCGGTCACGTCGGTCGTGCGGAAGTAGAACTGCGGACGGTAGTTGGTGAAGAACGGCGTATGACGGCCGCCTTCGTCCTTGGTCAGGATGTAGGCTTCGGCCACGAACTTCTTGTGCGGCTTCACCGTGCCCGGCTTGGCCAGAACCTGGCCGCGCTCGACACCTTCACGGTCAACGCCGCGCAGCAGCGCGCCGATGTTGTCGCCAGCCTGACCCTGGTCGAGCAGCTTGCGGAACATTTCCACGCCCGTGCAGGTCGTCTTGGTCGTCGGACGGATGCCGATGATCTCCAGTTCCTCGCCGACCTTGACCACGCCGCGCTCGACGCGGCCGGTGACGACCGTGCCGCGGCCCGAAATCGAGAACACGTCCTCGATCGGCATCAGGAACGGCTTGTCCAGCGGACGAACCGGCGTCGGGATGTAAGCGTCGACCGCAGCCATCAGTTCGCGGATCGCGTCCTCGCCGATCTTCTTGTCCGAATCTTCCAGAGCGGCAAGCGCCGAACCCTTGACGATCGGAATGTCGTCGCCGGGGAATTCGTTCTTCGACAGCAATTCGCGAACCTCGAGCTCGACCAGTTCGAGCAGCTCGGCGTCGTCGACCTGGTCGACCTTGTTCAGGAACACCACGATCGACGGCACGCCGACCTGACGGGCCAGCAGGATATGCTCGCGGGTCTGCGGCATCGGGCCGTCGGCGGCCGACACGACCAGGATCGCGCCGTCCATCTGCGCGGCACCGGTGATCATGTTCTTCACATAGTCGGCGTGGCCGGGGCAATCGACGTGGGCATAGTGGCGGTTGGCGGTCTCGTATTCGACGTGAGCCGTCGAGATCGTGATGCCGCGCGCCTTCTCTTCAGGCGCCGCATCAATCTGGTCATAGCGCTTGTATTCGCCAAAATACTTGGTGATCGCCGCCGTCAGCGACGTCTTGCCATGGTCGACGTGACCAATCGTGCCGATGTTCACATGAGGCTTGGTGCGCTCGAATTTACCTTTTGCCATAGTCTCTTTCCTTGGACGGCCTGGACCTTCAGTTCAGTCGAATGCGGGGCGATTAGCGACAAAGGCCAAAAAACACAAGCGTCTTTTGCCCGGGCGCCATCTCACTCGGCGAGAACCCATGATCCGATTGCGGGGGTGTAGCGCTGATATAGGGATCCGTCGTTGAAAATGGAATGGGCGAAACCGAGGGAGCGACGCGAGGATTGCTCAGGCCTGCACGTCAGTCGCTGTCGGATTTATCAGCGGTTCATGGCCCATTGCGGCGGCGATCCGCGTCTGATTTCCTGCGCCGATGCATTTCATCCCGACTGCCGTTCGCGGCCCGCTGTTCATGATCGTCTCGACCGGGTCGTATTTGGTCAACGACACGATGATGAAGCTCGCCACGTCGGGTTTGCCCTCCTACGAAGTGCTCTTCCTGCGTGGTGCCGCGGCAACGCTGTGGGGCCTTCCGCTGTTGTTTGCGCTCGGCTACGGCAAGCAGATCCCGCTGATCTTCGACAGGCGGGTGCTGCGCAGGAACCTCCTCGAACTGGCGGCGATCCTCTGTTACGTCGTCGCGCTCGCCAACATGCAGATCGCCGATTCCACCGCGTTGGGGCAGATCACGCCGCTGCTGATGCTGGTCGGCTCCTCGATCCTGTTTGGCGAGCGAATCGGCGGCCAACGCATGGCGCTGATCGGGCTGGGCTTCATCGGTGCGCTGATGGTGGCGCAGCCGACCATGCAAGGCATTTCGGTCTACGCCTTGCTGGCGCTCGGCAACGCGACATTCGCAGCCGCGCGCGATCTGGCCGGCCGCAAGATCGCCGCCGAAGTGCCAGGAATGATCGTGGCGATCTCGGCGGTCGTCGTGGTCCTGATCGGCGCAGGCGCCGCGCATCTGGTTTCCGAGCGCTGGGTGGCGCCGGAGGCGCACCATCTGATGCTGATGGCCGGAGCCGGTTTCTTCCTGATTTTCGGCCACTTCTTCATCTTCATGGCTTATCGCGTCGGGCCGACAGGCGCGGTGGCGCCGTTCTACTACTGCTTCACGGTCTGGGCCGTCATTTCGGGCCTGCTGGTGTTCGGGCAATTCCCCAATGCACTGGCGGTCTGCGGCATCCTGCTGGTTGTCGCCAGCGGGCTGACCATCGTGTCGCTGGACCAGCGCAAGCGTCGGCTGGCCGTGGTCGCCTGATCCGCGGCGGCGCACCGGCATAACCAGACCAACGCCGTGAGTGCAGGCAGCACCGACGGCGGACCATCGCAATTCAGGATTCGGCAGCCGATAGTCTGCCGATCGCGACTAGATCGTCCGCTTGCCCGCGAACTGATGATAGGCCCACAACACCACGACGGCGCCCACGACGGCGACGATCAGGCTATAGATGTTGAGACCGGTCACACCCGAAGCACCGAAGGCGCTGAAGATCAGGCCGCCAACTATGGCGCCGACAATGCCGAGCACGATATCCATGATCATGCCCTGACCGGTCTTGTTGACGATCTTACTGCCAATGAACCCGGCAATTACGCCCAGAATGATCCAGCTGATGATACCCATTTTTTCCTCTCCATTCCTCCGCCACCCGGACATTTTCATATGATTGTCAAAAGCTCAAGCCAGCTTGAAATTCCGCCCGAATGCGCCATTGTTGAAGGTGGGCTAGGCTTGGTTGAGATGGAGGATCCACTATGGGACTTTTTGACAACGCCGTTCCCGGCGGCAATATCACCAAACCGCTGATGATCGCGCTCGGTGCGCTGCTGGTTGGAAAGATGCTGAGCGGCAGAAGCGCCGAACAGCCGGACCAGGCTCAAGCGCCCGCGCCCGCCGATCCCACGCCCGTCGGGACCGGGTCAGGTGACGGTGGGCTGCTCGGCGGACTGGGCGGGCTGCTCGACAAGCTCAAGAACGCCGGCCATGGCAACGTCGCCGACTCCTGGGTCGGCACCGGGCAGAACCAGTCGATCAACGCCAATGAGCTGGGCAACGCGATCGGACCGCAGGTCATTCGCGAGATCGCCCAAAGGACGGGGCTCGACGAGCAGGAGCTGCTCAAGCAGCTATCGGCCGCCTTGCCCGGCATCGTCGACAAGCTGACCCCGAACGGCCAGCTACCGCAACAGCACCAGGTCGCCTCCGCCTTCAACAGCTGACGCGGCGTACACCAATGCCTGAAGCGCTGCGCGCCTGCCGCGCGGTGTTTCGGCTTGCCGGTTGTAAAGTGGAAAAATCTGGAGCGGGTATGGGAATCGAACCCGCATATTCAGCTTGGAAGGCTCTCGGCACGCAACGAAATCAATGCGCCGTGTCACTCAGTTCTGATGCGCGTGTCACAATAGCGGGAAGGTGATACAGTCATTCCATTCCGACACGGAAATGAAATGACTGTTGGGCGCAAGGTGCCAATGATCAGAACCGCTTACGGACAAGCGGCCGCTTCAGTGCAAAGCGGGCGAGATTGTCGAGCGTTCTAGGCACCGCCATCTCTCTGATGCCCTCGATGGCGCCTTTGGCTGCGGCGTCCTCCCGGAAGCGCACCATCCATGCTTCCGTGACGTTATCCCGCTGGATGGTGAACTTCGATTTGGCGACGTCTTCCGGAACCTGGACACCCATAAAATCCGCCATGGCTTTCAGGTAGGGCTTTGGGTCTTGTTGCAAATCCTCGTAGACGAAGTGCCGAAAATCCAATCCTGAAAGTTGCAGGTAGGATTTCCAGAACGCATAGCTCCGGTCAATTTGGAAATATGCCTGGCTAATGTCGGCAAAGTTGTAGTGAACAGCGCGAGGCTTGACCTTGCCTTCGTGCCGGCTGGTCCACACACCGGACATCCTGGCGCGGTAGAACGAAATCGCTTGCTGAATTCGGTCGCGACGTTCCAGCACAATAAATTGCAGGCCGTGAATGCTTCGAATCTGGAATAAGATATCCATTCCGAATGTCTCCCTGCACCAGATCAGATGGCGCGGGAATAACTTGATGGCAAACCGCCCGTTGTCGGTCGATCCTTTCGCGATAACCGCCTTTTCGAGAGCATCGTAGCTGCGAGGCTTGAAGCGCAGATAGGCTGGATCTAGCCATTCCTCCGATCGGCCCATCAGGCCAGTTGCATTTGTCAGGCTTCCCAACCAGTTCGATCCGCTTCTCCCTTCGGTTAAAATTGCAACACCCCGCATCAATACCCCCCATGCCCCTTATATCGCACTCCATCAGCGTTCCCCAAAACGAAAAAAGCCCGCCGGCGTGAGCCAGCGGGCGGGTGTAACGACAGATCTTTCAGTTAGCCGACCGGCCCCTTGTCGATAATCGACGAAGAAGTCCCTGCCGTAACAGCGGACAAACGTTCACGCCTAGTCAAGACGGGCTTCTGGTAGGTTTTCTTCATTGTGATGCTCCCTCGCTTTACCCAGGGCGGCAAACTGCCTTGCGCCTGGGAGCCTTGTCAACCTCCCGCGCCGGCAATCATCAGATGGCCGGTCACATCACGTCGAAAACAACCCAAGGCGATGTCCGTAACGGTGATCTCGACAACAATCGCAGGGTTGCCGATGCTAGGGCCAAATTGAGGCAGTACACGCCACTGACACGCGTGACACGGCGCATTTCAAAAGAAACGATTTCAATAGCGATTCAAAGATATCTGGAGCGGGTAGCGGGAATCGAACCCGCATATTCAGCTTGGAAGGCTGCTGCTCTACCACTGAGCTATACCCGCACCTTGCACTGAAGTACCGGATTCACCCGAAAAGCGCCATGCCCTTTTCGGTCCGATCCTTACGTCCAGGCTTCCGGGCCGGCAGTGGTGGAGAGGGTTGGATTCGAACCAACGTAAGCTAAGCTAACGGATTTACAGTCCGTCCCCTTTAACCACTCGGGCACCTCTCCAGTCTGCCGCCGGAGCCATGCAACGAGGTATTCTTGCCGATCCGGACCCGAGATAGATGTCTTCTCCGAAACCAGCGAAGCGCCTTATGGCGGCAAGGCCATTGGGTGTCAACCGCGCGGCCACGGTTTTTCGATGTTGTTCGCCGGCTGCGGCGACAGGGCATATCCTTGGCCGGAGGAGACGGCTATAGAAGCCGGCCATGAGCAACAATTCCAACACTCCCAAAGACACCCATTACGCCAAGCTGCGCCGCGCCTTTCGCGACGAGAAGAGCGGCGGCGCGCCGGCGTTCAAGCCACGGCAACCAGTGCCACCAGGCGAAAACGTTGCCAACGGGCTGGTGCGGCTCTATGGCCTGCATACGGTGCGCGCGGCACTCGACAATCCCCGCCGCCGGATCAAGAAAATACTGGTGACGCGCAATGCGGCCGAACGGCTCGAGATCGCCGATCTCGCCGCCCTGCCCTTCAGGGCTGAACTGGTCGAACCCAGGGACATCGACAAGATTACCGGATCGGACGCCGTGCACCAGGGGGTGCTGATTGAGGCCGAGCCGCTGAAGCCCAAGGGCCTCGACGCACTTGGCGACACAAGGCTGGTGCTGGTGCTCGACCAGGTCACCGACCCGCACAATGTCGGCGCCATCCTGCGTTCGGCGGTCGCTTTCGGCGCTGGCGCGCTGATCACCACGGCGCGCCACAGCCCGCAGGAGTCAGGCGTGCTGGCAAAATCCGCCTCCGGTGCGCTTGAGCATATCGATCAGGTCGAGGTGAAGAACCTCGCCGATGCGCTCGGCCAGTTGCACGAAGCGGGCTTCCAGACCATCGGGCTCGATTCGGACGGGCCGGCTGAGCTCGAAACCAGCTTTGCCGGCGACAGGATCGCCTTGGTGCTCGGCGCCGAGGGCAAGGGCCTGCGGCAGAAGACGCGCGAGACGGTGACGACGCTGGCCCGCCTCGACATGCCCGGCGCCATCCGCTCGCTCAATGTCTCGAACGCAGCGGCGGTGAGCCTTTATGCGGCGCGGGCATTTCTGAAGCGCGGCTGACAGGAAGCGGCAAGCGCCTCCCGCCAGAAATCAAAACGGGTCCCGGCGATGCTTGCCGGAACCCGTTGCTGGGTTAAGACAGAAGTTGACGGCTTGGGAACGTTGAGCCGCCCTCTTCCGACCTATGCCGCTTTGATTTCTTTTGCCTCCTTGCCGATTTCGAAATTCGCCATCCGCTCCAGCGCCCTGACCAGCGCGGAGTGATCTTCCTTCGCGCCGCCATTGGCGGCGCAGGAATTGAACAGTTGCTGGGTGGTCGAAGTGTTGGGCAGCGACACACCAAGCGCCTTTGCTCCCTCCAGCGCCAGGTTGAGGTCCTTCTGGTGCAGTTCGATGCGGAAGCCCGGCGCGAAGGTGCGCTTGACCATGCGCTCGCCATGCACTTCGAGAATGCGCGAGGCGGCCAGCCCGCCCATCAGCGCCTGCCTGACCTTGGCTGGGTCGGCCCCCGCTTTCGATGCAAAAACAAGCGCTTCGGCGACGGCTTCAATGGTCAGCGCGACGACGATCTGGTTGGCCACCTTGGTGGTCTGGCCGACACCATTGGGCCCCACCAAAGTGATGTTCTTGCCCATTTTCTCGAACACGGGTTTTGCGCGCTCGAAGGCTGGTTCCTCACCACCGACCATGATGGTGAGCGAAGCCGCCCTGGCGCCGACCTCGCCGCCGGAAACCGGCGCGTCGAGATAGTAGCAACCGAGATCGTTGATCCTTTTGGCGAATTCCTTGGTCTCGATCGGCGAGATCGAACTCATGTCGATCACCAGCTTGCCCTTTGTCAGTCCGGACGCGACGCCGTTGTCGCCGAACAGTACATCCGCCACCTGCGGGGTGTCGGGAACCATCAGGATGATGATCTCGGCGGCGCTCGCGACGGCGGCATGGCCGGCGACCGACTTCAGACCCTTGGCGACGAGATCGGCCGGTGGTCTTGAGCGGTGGTCGCTGGCGATGACGTTGTAGCCGGCCGCCAGCAGATGCCCCGCCATCGGCGCACCCATGATGCCCAGCCCGATGAAGCCGATAGTTTCCATGTGTGTTCTCCGTCCGTGTTAGGCCGCGTTCTGTGGCGCCCCTTCTGGCCTGCCAGCCATCTTCGCCACAGGTGGGGAGATTGGCAGCTTCGGCGCGTCGCTCGCCCCTGCAACGTCGGAGGTTGGCGAAAGCCCTGATGCTTTTCGATCCCCCCTCGTGGGGAGATGGCCAGGGGGGCGCGAACGCGAGTTCTACGAAATTCCGACGGCTACGCCGCGGCACTTCCCTGCCCGGTCAGTTCCCTGAACCACCCCAGACCGGCTTCCGTCCCTGCCTTCGGCTTGTACTCCGCGCCGATCCAGCCGGAATAACCAATCCGGTCGATATGCTCGTAGAGGAAGGGATAGTTGATCTCGCCCGTACCCGGCTCGTGACGGCCGGGATTGTCCGCAAGCTGGATATGCGCGATGCGGCCGAGGTTTTCCTCGATCTTACGGGCGAGATCCCCCTCCATGATCTGCATGTGGTAGATGTCATATTGCAGGTATAGGTTCTTCGAGCCGACGCGGTCGATCAGCGCCAGCGCCTGGTCCGAGTAGTTGAGGAAGAAGCCCGGGATATCGCGGGTGTTGATCGGCTCGATCAGCAGCTTGATGCCGGCTTGGTCGAGTTTCTCCGCCGCGAAAGCCAGGTTCTCGGCGAAGACATCTCCCAGCACCTTGCGGTCGACGTTGGCTGGCGCGATGCCGGCCAGGCAGTTGACCTGCCCGCAGCCAAGGGCCTGCGCGTAGGTGATCGCCTTGGCAATGCCCTGGCGGAATTCCGGCACGCGGTCCGGCAGCACGGCAATGCCGCGCTCGCCCTTGGCCCAGTCGCCGGCGGGCAGGTTGAACAGCACCTGTGTCAGGCCGTTCTTCTTCAGTCGGGCGGCGACCACCTCGGGCGGATGATCGTAAGGGCCGATATATTCGACCCCTTTGAAGCCGGCGCGGGCGGCGGCATCGAAACGGTCGAGGAAATCATGCTCGCCAAAGAGCATCGACAGATTGGCTGAAAAACGCGGCATTCCTTTTCTCCCTGCAGCATCGGACCCAAAAGTGGAAACAGGTTTTGGGATAATCCGATGCTCAAACAAAATCAGTCGAGCATCACGATCGCGGTCGGCGCGTCTTCCTGATGTTCGGCAAGGTCCTCGAATTCGGTGATCTTGTCGATCTCGGTCCCCATCGAGATGTTGGTGACCCGTTCGAGAATGAATTCGAGCACGACTGGAACCTGGTGTTCCTTCAGCAACCGCTGCGCTTGCTTGAAGGCGCCGGCGAATTCCTCCGGCTTGCGCACCCTGACCGCCTTGCATCCCATCGCCTCGGCGACCGCGACATGGTCGACGCCATAGCCCGCCTCCGGATCGTCGGCCCGGTTGATGTTCTCGAAGGCAAGGCTGACCTCATAGTCCATCGAAAAGCCGCGCTGCGCCTGGCGGATGAGGCCGAGATAGGCATTGTTCACGACGACGTGGATATAGGGCAGCTTGTGCTGCGCGCCGACCGCCAGTTCCTCGATCATGAACTGGAAATCATAGTCGCCCGACAGCGCCACGATGGTGCGCTCGGGATCGGCGGCGCGCACGCCGAGTGCGGCCGGCAAGGTCCAACCGAGCGGGCCGGCCTGGCCGCAATTGATCCAGTTGCGCGGCTTGTAGACATGCAGGAACTGCGCGCCGGCGATTTGCGACAGGCCGATGGTGGTGACATAGGTGACGTCACGGCCGAACGCCATGTTCATCTCCTCGTAGACACGCTGCGGCTTCAGCGGCACCTGTTCGAAATGGGTTTTGCGCTTCATCGTCTTCTTGCGGCCCTGGCATTCCCTGGCCCAGCTCGACCAGTCGCGCAGCCTGCCCGCCATCTTCCACTCGGTCGCGACATCGAGCAGCATCTTCAGTGCCGCCCCCGCATCCGAAACGACGCCGAGATCGGGGGCGAAGACACGGCCTATTTGAGTGGGCTCGATGTCGACATGGATGAATTTCTTGCCCTTGGTGTAGACATCAACCGAACCGGTGTGACGGTTGGCCCAGCGGTTGCCGATGCCGAAGACGAAATCGGCTTCCAGCATGGTGGCGTTGCCGTAGCGGTGCGAGGTCTGCAGCCCGCACATGCCGGCCATCAGCCGGTGATCGTCGGGAATCGCACCCCAACCCATCAGCGTGGGAATGACCGGAACGCCCGTGATCTCGGCAAACTCGATCAACAGGTCGGACGCGTCGGCATTGATGATGCCGCCGCCGGCAACGATCAGCGGCTTCTCGGCCGCGTTGAGCATCGCCAGCGCCTTTTCGGCCTGGGCGCGCGTCATCGCCGGCTTGAATGGGGTCAGCGGTTCATAGGCATCGATGTCGAACTCGATCTCGGCCAGTTGGACGTCGACCGGCAGGTCGATCAGCACCGGACCCGGCCGCGACGAGCGCATCAAATGGAACGCTTTTTGCAGCGCCATCGGCACCAGATAGGGCTCCATCACCGTCACCGCCCATTTGGCGACGGGCGCAGCGATCGCGGCGATGTCGACAGCCTGGAAATCCTCCTTGTTCAGCCGCGCGCGCGGCGCCTGTCCGGTGATGCACAGGATCGGAATGGAATCGGCCGCGGCCGAATAGAGCCCGGTTATCATATCGGTGCCGGCGGGCCCCGACGTGCCGATGCAGAGGCCGATATTGCCCGCCTTGGCGCGGGTATAGCCTTCAGCCATATGCGAGGCGCCCTCGACGTGGCGGGCGAGGACATGGCGGATCGTGCCCCTCGCCTTCAATGCCGAGTACAGCGGATTGATCGCCGCACCCGGCACGCCGAAGGCACAGGAGACGCCTTCTTTTTCGAGAACGAGAACCGCGGCATCGACAGCACGCATCCTGGCCATTTCCAGCCTCCACGAGATGATTGTTGGATGGCTAAGGATGTCACCGGCTTCTTGGTTTTTCAATTTTTTCAAAATATTTTTTCATTTCTAGAAAGCGGCTTTTACCATCTGATATTGTTGCATTTTCCCTTTTCCAGGATTTGCACCGAGAATTTTATGAAAAAATTTTTCATTGCATCTTGGGAGAAACGGTCGAGAATGCCTGCCCATGGAAACGAGCGAAAAACGTCAGCGTGGCCGCCCGCGCGCCTTCAAGGGTCCGGCCGAAGCTGCCTCGGTGCAGTCGCTCGACCGGGCCTTGCGTATCCTGGCCATTGTCGCGGAAGGCAGCGGCCTGTCGCTGAGCGAGATATCGGCGCAGAGCGGGCTTGCCGCCTCCACCGCCTACCGCATGCTGACAACACTCGAAAACCACGGCATGGTCGAATTCGATACATCGGACCAGCTCTGGTCGATCGGCGTCGAGACCTACCGCATGGGCGCGGCGTTCCTGCGCCGCCGCAAGCTGGTCGACCGCGCCCGCATCGTCATGCAGGAACTGATGGAGAAGACCGGCGAGACCGCCAATCTCGGCGTCGCCGAGGACGATTGCGTGGTCTTCGTCAACCAGGTCGAGACGCACCAGGCGATCCGCGCCTTCTTCCGGCCGGGCACGCGCAGCCCTTTCCATGCCTCGGGAATCGGCAAGGCAGTGTTGGCGCATCTCGAACCGGAGCGCGTCGGAACCATCCTACGCAAGGCGGGCCTGCAGCGCTATACCGACAAGACCCTTTCCGACATCTCCGCTCTCGCCCACGATCTGGCCGTCATCAAGCATCGCGGCTGGTCGGTCGACGACGAGGAGCGCCATCCCGGCATGCGATGCGTGGCCGCCGCCATCTTCAATGAGTATGGCGAGCCGATCGGCGGCGTTTCCGTGTCCGGGCCGACGGTGCGGGTCACGCCCGAGCGATTGGCCGAGATCGGCCCGCTGGTGCGCGACGCGGCGGCCGAAGTGACGAAAATGATCGGCGGCTCGAAGGCAGGCTGATCAAGGGACAGACTAGACGCGCCGAAAATCTGTATGCCGCCGGATGCATGGGATCTGACCGTCTTGCCGTCGCGCTCGAATGCATGCGAAAGGGGGCGAATGAGGAAAGTGGTTCAGCTTCTGCTCGCCATTTCGCTGTGCGGATGCGTGGCCGTGGCACCACGATCCGATGCCGGCGACCAGCGGGTCAATCCCATTCCGATCTCACTCGCGCTGGAGGAGATCATCACGGGCGGTATCCGCCAAAGGCTGCCGGATTCGGCCTCCGCCAGGTTCGGGACCATGCTCGCAGGCGAGCGAACTCTTGATGGCCGCCAGGAGATCGTGGTCTGCAGCACCGTCAATGCCAAAACCTCGTCCGGCGTCGGCGACAAGCCGTTCATCGCCAAGGTCTACCCGGATGCTTCAAGCCGCTTTGAACTGGTCGCGATGGACGACGAAACCGAGGCTGCCCGGCTTCAGATTGGCGGCACCTGCCGCGCGGCCGGTCTGCCGATCCCCGACCCGAAGATGCACCTCTAGAAAGACGGTCTTCAAACGACGAAGAGGGGCTGCCTCGCAACCCCTCTTTCCAGTCGCCCGTCGCCACTCAGAGCTGGCAGTAATGGCTGTAGCCGTCACGGCCGATATAGGTGTCGGAGTCCGGGTCGTAGCTGGAGTAGCGATCGAAGCAGCGGCGGACGTGCCAGGAACCGCCATCTTCATCGACATAGACGGTGCGCGGCGGCTGCTGGGCAAGCAGGCTGCCGAGAACGAAACCGCCGACGCCGGCGGCGATGCCGATGCCGAGGCCGTGGTGATGCGAGTGGGCCGCCGAGGGCTGGACGGTGCCGACCAAAGCGGCGGCGGCGACGGTGGTGGCGATGAGGCCGGAAACGACTGTGCGCTTGAACATGATGATCTCCTTGCTTGGTTTGGAGAGGCGAGCCATCCGCCTCTTGATGATCTGTCGTTGCGGCAAGGAAAAAGGTTCGACGGGTTTTTGATTTTTTCGAAGTAGCAGGAATTCGCTGCCTAAAAGGCGCGGCGACCCTCGCCGGCGTTGATCATCCATTCCGGCGCTTCAGGCACCTTGCGCCGATCAGTCATCGTCCGTGACGGCGACAGGAGGCGCCGTATCAGTGAGAAAAGGGCGGCCGAAGCCGCCCTATCCTGGATTGGTTTTCAATCAAGCCGCCAGGCTGCGCTCAATAGAGGATGATGTGGCGGTGGTGGCGACGATGATGGTGATGGCCATAGACCCACCAGTAATCGGGATAGTCCGGGTAATCCTGGTAGTAGAGGTAGTCGTCGAAATGACGATGATGATGATGCATGCCATGAGCCGACGAGGACTGAACGGTGCCGGCGAGCGCGCCGGTTGCGACGACGATTGCGACGATGCCGGAAACGAAACTGCGCTTGAACATGATGACCTCCTGGATCTCTGATCGAGGCGACAATTCGCCTCCGAGGATCAGTCGGCGCGCCGCGGCAAAAGGTTCGACAGATCTGGAGATTTTTTGACGCACTGTTGGCGAAACAGAGTAGGCAGTACCGGCTCACGCCATGACCGGTAGCAATTACTCACTACTCACTACTCACTACTCACTACTCACTACTCACTACTCACCCACTCAGCCCATGCCGGTGATATGCCGAAGCCAGAAGGCGAGCGCGATAAAGCCGATGATGGTGGTGACACCTGTCCAGTCGACATTGGCCTTCTTCACATCGCTGATGAGCTTCACCAGCAGCATCCACGCCACGACGACGATAGGGAGAATGACGACAAGCCTGATCATGCGACACTCCGTTCAGCGCATTGCACTTACCCTGATGTAAGAAGCGCGTTCCCAGATTTCAGCACGCGGCTATGGCATCATCCACCACAGCTGATGCCCAAAAACGGAGTTTTGTCTTTACTGGCGCAACAAATATGCTAACCGGAGCGCCGTGCCCTTGTAGCTCAGCTGGTAGAGCAGCGGTTTTGTAAACCGAAGGTCGGCGGTTCGATTCCGTCCGGGGGCACCACCCTACTCTCTTCGAGCTCCGGGTGGCGGCCACCCCGAGTCCCTTGACGCAGGAGTGTCCTCCGAACCCCCCGTGTGGGGCGATTACGATCGCCACAACCTCTATGAAGCGCTCGCGATCTGGGCCGACACGTTCGTCCTGGTGAACGTATTCCTCACCCTCACCGACTTATAGACATAAGCGGCCCAGATGCCGGTCACCACAAACGAAGCTATGGGTGTCGCCAGCGCGTCGCCTGCGAGCACCTCGTTCACCGGAACTCCCAGAATTGACGAAGTCCAGATCGTATCGAGGATAAACACAGCAGGAATTGCAAACCATTGGCAGAGAAACAATTGCGGGAATCGACGGCTTCGCCGAAGCATTGAAACCAGCACCACCAGCTGAAGCGCCAGAAACGCCAGATTGAGGGCAACCTCGCCGTACACAGCCAGAGAGCCGTTTGGGAGGGTCATGATTTTCTGGTAGCCGTCGGCGGAATTGGCGAAATGGGCGAGCGTGCGCAGCGGTGACAATGTCTGGCCGATAGCCAGCAGCATCAGCCAGCCACCGAAGCCCACAAGAACCTCAGGATTTTGTGACGGCTTCGCTGCCGACCGGACAGCAAAGACAACAGGCACGCCGATCAACAGCAGCACGATCGCCCAATGCCAGATAGAAAACGTCCCCATTTACACTTCTCCTTCTTATGCTCCTCTAGGTTGTATCAGATTTCAAATTCAACTCAAGGGCAATCATCGCGTAAGACGCCGTCCGATGCCGAAGCGACGACTTCTCCTGCCTACTCCTGACGCCTCACACTCCGATCGCCGCCACCAATATCCGGTTCTGTCGCCGTATCGCGGCCCTCAACTCCGGTATCCTGGCGTCGTCCCGCTTCACGAATTCGATGAACATCATGTTCATGTTGTTGAAGATCAGTTCGCCGAGCGCCGTGCCGTCGATATCCTGCCGCACAACGCCGATCTCCTGCAACCGGGCGATCAGCGCGCGGATCTGTTCGGTAAGCGAGCGGTCGAGGCCATTGTAGGTTTGGCCGAACGGGCTGTCGGGCAGTTGCGTCGATATCGCCATCGCCTGCCGCCACATCTCCTTGCTGAGATAGTTCAGCGAGTGCTCGATATAGATGCCGATCAGCGTGTCCAGCGCGTCGCCGACATTGGCGGGCGGCCGGGCGACCACGCCGCGCCCGGCATTGAGCACCTCGTTGACTTCCATCGAGACGATGGCGCCGAGAATATCGCCTTTGTTCTGGTAGTAATTGTAGATGGTGCCAATCGAGACTTCGGCTTGCGCGGCGATCGTCTCGATCTTGGCGCCCTCGTAGCCGGCCTCGCGAAAAAGCGCCGCCGCCGACTCGATGATGCGGCGGTGACGATCCGCCTTTTGCCTTGCCCGCAATCCGCTCATATCAGCCTCTTGCCACGAAAACAGAATTGACTCAATTTTAGAATTGGTTCAATTTTTTGCAAGAAGCCACGAAGGCAAGGAGAACACTCGATGGCCCTCAAATCCAGGAATGCGCTTTCAATCCTGAAGCGCCAGCTGTACGCCGCGTCCGCCGCCACGGCATTGCTGCTTGCGGCGGGCAGCCTTGCCGACGCCGCCGATCTCAACGCGCTGATCTGGTGCGACCATTCCGATCCGGCGCTGCTGCAGCCTTTCGAGGAGGCCAACAACGTCAAGGTCAATGTCAAGGAATTCGAAGGCACCGGGGCTGGGCTGGCCATCGTCGAGCAGTCGCAGCCCGGCGACTGGGATGTGATGGTGATCGATAGCATCGACGTGCCGCGCGGCGTCGAGAAAGGCCTGTTCGAGCCGCTGCCGGAAGACAAGCTGCCGTTCGCCGACCTCTTCCCGCAGGTGAAGATGGACGGCTCGACCGTTGTCGGCGGCAAGCGCTACGGCATCACCGAAAAATTCGGCTACAACACGATCGGCTTCAACAAGACAAAGGTCGACCCGGCGGACATGCAATCCTTGGCGTCGCTGACCGGCGACAAATACAAGGGCAAGGTCGCCATCTACGATTATTATCTCCCCGTCATCGGCATGGCGGCATTGGCCATCGGCAAGAAGACGGCCGATCTCACCGATGCCGACCTGCCCGCGCTCAAGGAAGAGCTGCTCAAGATGAAGGCCAATGCCAAGCTGGTCGGTGAAGTCACAGCCAGCCAGACCGCGCTGGCGACCGGCGAGGTCGACATATTGGTCGGCGGCGGCGAATGGGTGACGGCGGGGCTGGCCAAGGAAAACCCGGCGCTGGACTTCTCCATTCCGAAAGAAGGTGCGGTGCTGTGGTCGCAGTCGCTCGCCATGTTCAAGGATTCCAAGAACAAGGACATGGCGCTGAAATTCATCCAGTACATACTGAGCCCCGAAGGCCAGGCACGGCTCGCCACCTCGTCGTGTTACTGGGGCATGCCGTCCAACACCAAGGCCGCATTGACCGATGACCAGAAAAAGGTCCTGCGTTTCGACGAGCAGCCCGGCTTCCTCGCCCGTGCGCAGGCCTATCCGTCGCCGAATGCCGACCTCGACAAGAAGATGCAGGATATGTGGACCGAAATGCTGCAGGCCAAGTGAGCCGATACGCTGATGAGCGCTGCGGGAAACAGTGAGGGCGCGCGGACAGGCCTTGCCCTTCCCTGGGCGCTGGTCACCCCGGCACTCGGCTGGACGCTTCTCTTCTTCGTGCTGCCTTTCGTCGCCATGGGGCTTTCGAGCTTCACCGCGCAGGAGGGCGGCGGGGGCACCCTGTCCAACTACAGCCAATTCTTCACCAACCCCGCCTACTGGCAGGCGATGGTGAACTCGCTGCAGGTGACGGCGATCGTCACCGTGGTTTCCGTGTTGCTTGCCTATCCCTTCGCCTGGATTCTGGCCGAACAGGTTCCTGAACGCTGGCAGCGGCTGGCGCTGATGCTGGCCGTGCTGCCGTTCTGGACCTCCTATGTCGTGCGCTCCTACTCCTGGCTGCTGGTGCTGGCGCGGAACGGCGTCATCAACCGGGCGCTGACTGGCATCGGTATGGTCTCCGAACCGCTGCAGCTCGCCAATACGCGCCTGGCCACCGTCACCGGCTTCGTGCATTTCTTCGTCATGCTTTTGACGCTGACCATCTTCGCCAATCTGAAGCAGCTCAGCCCCAGTTACCGCAAGGCCGCCGCAGATCTCGGCGCCGGACCCGTGCGCACCTTCCTGCATGTCATCCTGCCATTGACCTTGCCCGGCATCATGGTCGGCGCTTTTCTCACTTTCGTGCTGTGCATCGGCGACTACATCACGCCGCAGATCCTCGGTGGGAACAACGAGCTTCTGATGCCGCAGTTGGTGATGATGCAGATTGGCCGGCGCGGCGATTTTCCATTGGCCTCGGCGCTGTCGATCATCCTGATGGCGGTCGTGACCATCGCCTACCTCGCCTGCGCCCGCTGGCTGAAGATCGAGCGGACCTGATCATGCGCAGCATTGCCCGCATCGCTTCCTGGATTTACGCGCTTGCCGTCTACGGCTTCATCTTCCTGCCGGTCGTCGTGCTGGTGCTGTTCTCGCTCCAGTCGACGTCCTTCCCCATTCCCCCGTTCACAGGCCCGTCGCTGCGCTGGTACGAGGCGGTTCTTTCCGATAGCCGGCTGACCTCGGCGCTGGTCAATTCGCTGCTGGTCGCGCTGCTTTCCTCGGCTGTAGCGGTCGTGCTCGGCTTCCTGTCGGCCTGGGGGTTCGCGCGCTTCGTCCTGCCAGGCTCGGGCCTGCTGCGTGGGTTGATCACCTTGCCGCTCACCGTCAGCTATCTCATCATCGGCATGGGGCTGCTGGTGCTGTTCAACTGGGCCGGCGTGCCGAAATCGCTGCTTGCCGCAGGCATCGGCCATGTCGTGATCAACCTGCCGCTGTGCTTCGCCATCATCTACAGCCAGTTGGGCGACCACCAGATCAACATCGAGCGCGCCGCGCGCGACCTCGGCGCGCCGGAATGGAAGGTGCTGCTGTTGATCACCGTGCCAGTCATGGCGCCGGCCATTTTCGCCGGCTTCTTCCTGTCGATGACCTTCTCCTGGGACGAGTTCGTGATATCCTTCCTGCTGACGCGCTTCGAGACCACGCTGCCGGTGGAGATCTGGAACCTGCTGCGCTCCGGCCTCAACCCCAAGACCAACGCGGTCGGGTCGCTGGTCTTTGCCGTCTCGATCGTGCTGGTGGTTTTCTTCGAACTGACCTTGCTGCGGAGAAAGCCGGCATGAATGCGCCCCTGGTCGATATCCGCGACGTCTCGCACCGCTTCGGACAACATCCCGTGCTGAAGAATGTCTCGCTGACGATAGCCGCCGGCAGCTATACGATCCTGCTTGGACCATCCGGTTCCGGCAAGACGACGCTGCTCTCCATTCTCGGTGGTTTTGTCAATCCGAGCGAAGGCAAGGTTCTCATCCGCGGTCAGGACTGCACCTCGGTGCCGCCGGCCAAACGCCCGACGACGACAGTGTTCCAGGATTATGCGCTGTTCCCGCATATGAGCGTCGGCGGCAATGTCGGTTTCGGCCTGCGCATGCAAGGTATCGACGGCGCGACGCGGGCGGCAAAAGCGCGCGAAGCCTTGACCCTAGTGGGTCTCGCCACCGCCTTCGACAAGAAACCGCACCAGCTTTCCGGTGGCCAGCGCCAGCGCGTCGCCCTGGCGCGCGCGCTGGTGATCGAGCCGGCGGTGCTTCTGCTCGATGAGCCGCTCGGTGCGCTCGACCTGAAACTGCGCCGCCAGATGCAGGACGAATTGAAGGCGATCCAGAAGCGGGTCGGCACCGCCTTCATCCATGTCACTCATGACCAGGAAGAAGCGATGGCGCTGGCCGACCATTGCGTGGTGATGAATGACGGCCGCATCGAGGACGAGGGGCCGCCCGAGCGCGTATATGCGAGGCCGGCGACGCGTTTTTCCGCAACGTTCATGGGCGAGAGCACGATCCTTGCCGGCACGGTCATCGAGACCATGGACATGACGAGCATCGTCACGACACCGGTCGGACCGGTTTCCTTAGCCAGTGCCTTGCCGTTGGGGTCTACCGCCGCACTGGCGATACGCCCTGAGCACCTTGTGCTTGGCGCTGTGTCGGCTGGCACGAAGCTCGGCAAGGCTGATGTGAGCGACGTCGTTTTCCAGGGTAGTTTCAAGCGCGTGCTGGCGACCTCCGTCGAAGAGCCCTCCCTGCGGTTTGTCGCCAAGCTGCCGGCAACCGCCATCGTCCATGCGGGCGACAGGGTCGCGATTTCGTGTGATACCGACCAGATCATCGTGCTGACGGATTGAACATGAGTATGCTTGCGGTCATCGAGGCACCGGACTGGTACGAAACAATCCGCATGGCCGACGGCATCACGCTGATCCACGAGCCATGGATAAAACCGTTCTTCCGCTGCAATATGTGGCATGTGCGCGGACGCGACCGCGATCTCCTGTTGGACACCGGCCTCGGTCATTTCAGCCTGCGCACCCATGTGTCCCTGGTGAGCGAACGCAAGCTGACTTGCGTTGCCAGCCACACGCATTTCGACCATATCGGCTGCCACCATGAGTTTTCCGATCGCTGCGTGCATTCGGCCGAAGCGGCAATCCTGGCCGATCCGCGCAACGAATGGACCGCTGCCGGCACCTATGCGACAGAAGAGATGTTCGATGGCTTGCCGCGGGGCTGGGACACGGCGCGCTATCGCATCCAGCCCGCGCCGACCGACCGTATGCTCGCGCATGGCGACATCATCGATCTCGGCGACCGGGCTTTCGAGGTCGTCCACACGCCAGGCCATTCGCCGGGCGGCATTGCGCTCTACGAGAAGAAGACCGGCATCCTGCTGTCCGGCGACATCATCTATGATGGCCCGCTGATCGACGATGTCTACCACTCGGACATACCAGATTACATGGCGACGCTGCTCGCCATGCGCGATCTCGACGTCTCGGTCGTCCATGGCGGCCATTTCCCGAGTTTCGGCAAAGTGCGCTATCGCCAGCTGATCGACGAATATCTGGCGCAGAAGCGACAGGCCGGCTGCCATCTGCGGCAGGCCGGAAGCGTCGCCGACAACCACGCTTCCTCGTCGCCGCGCGGTTGAAAGCGCTCTCCCAGGCCGACAATGTCCGAGCCGAAAAAACCGATTGCGTTGATCAAAAAGCAGGACGCCTGGTCTCCCGGTCCGGCACGCGAAAGTCTTCCACTCCAGAACGCCGCCGGTCAATTCGGCGCATGCTCGTTCCCAGGAGAGGAGGGAACAGAATCGGATTTCAGATCCGAAGCCCTACAGCGCCCTTTGCGGGCAAGGCATGCCGGCGGCATCGCCGCAACGTGACGCCGTGGGGATCGGCCTGGCGCTCATTTCTTCCGACTGGCGCACCAGTTCGGCGAAGACAAGCGCGAAGCTTCCCAGCATGACAAAGACGATGATCAGGCGTGCTACCGGCAACATGTCGGCCTCGTCTGGCTGGCGCATATCCCCTGGCATCGGGAACCGCGGGATCACGCACACAAATCTGAACTGCCGCAGCGTCCATTGCGTCCCAAAGGACAAGGTGATGCTGCGGGCGCCCCACGCCACCCATGCCGGCTAACATGATCGATCCGGCTTTACGAGACCTTAAGCCCGGCCTTAACCATCACATTCGCTCGCGCCATGACATCAACCGCGAGCGGCTGGTGCGGCGGCCCTGCCGCACCCTCGCCTCATGGGCTGACATAGGCTCTCTTTGCAGACCTGCCTGCCCATGCTACCCCGGCGCTGGCGCGCCAGAACCTGCCGGCGCCAATTGGTCGCGATCGGGGAACCATGAGCACAGCCACCAGCAGCATTGCCTTCGTCTCGTCCGACACAACAGACGCCAAGGCGGCGCTGGACAGCCTGTCGGCACGCTACGGCCAATGTTCGGTCGCCGAGGCGACCGTCGTGGTGGCGCTGGGCGGCGACGGCTTTCTGCTGCAAACCTTGCGCGACACGATGGGTACGGGAAAAAAGGTCTACGGCATGAACCGTGGCACCATCGGCTTCCTGATGAATGAGTACCGGTCCGGAGGACTCACCGAGCGCATCGCTGCCGCGGTCGCCGAAACGATCCGCCCGCTGGAGATGCTGGCGACCACCTCGGATGGCGAACACGTCACGGCACTGGCGATCAACGAAGTCGCGCTGTGGCGCCAATCCTATCAGACGGCCAAGATCCGCATCAGCATCGATGACCAGATACGGCTGGAGGAACTGAACTGCGACGGCGTCATGATCGCGACGCCGGCCGGATCGACCGCGTATAATCTTTCGGCCCACGGCCCGATCCTGCCTCTCGACGCGCCGCTTTTAGCTCTCACGCCGGTCAGCCCGTTTCGTCCGCGACGCTGGCGCGGCGCATTGCTCTCCAACAAGGCGACCGTGCGCTTCGACATTCTGGAGTCGGAAAAGCGGCCGGTGAACGCGGCCGCCGACCACACGGAGGTCAAGGCGGTGACCTCGGTCACGGTGCGGGAATTGCCAACGGCCACCGCGACTCTGCTGTTCGATCCCAACCACTCCTGGAACGAACGCATCCTGGCCGAACAGTTCCGTTACTGAGCCGGCACAGGGATACGAGGCCGGATTGAGCATCGCGATTAAGGTTACAACTTCACAATCGTGCCAATCCTGCCCGTTTCTGTTGACAAATCGCGGGCTTGCGCCTAATCGCAATACCAATCTTGCAGGCGCGTGGCGCTTGCCGCGACGAATGACGTTGCGCTTCCCCGAACCAGCCAAAGACAGCAACACTTGTCCTCAGACACGACGATCGCTCAAGAAGCGTTGACCTTTTCAGACCTCGGCCTGTCGCCGAAGGTGCTTTCCGCAGTCACCGATGCCGGCTATCTCCAGCCGACGCCGATCCAGGCTGGTGCGATCCCGCACGCCTTGCTCGGAAAGGACGTGCTGGGCATTGCCCAGACCGGCACCGGCAAGACCGCGTCCTTCGTGCTGCCGATGCTGACCCGGCTGGAAAAAGGCCGTGCCCGCGCCCGCATGCCACGCACGCTGATCCTGGAGCCGACGCGTGAGCTTGCCGCGCAGGTCGAGGAAAACTTCGTCAAATACGGCAAGAACCACAAGCTCAACATCGCGCTGCTGATCGGCGGGGTGTCGTTCGACGAACAGGACAAAAAGCTGGAGCGCGGCGCCGATGTGCTGATCGCTACGCCTGGCCGTCTGCTCGACCACCGCGAGCGCGGCAAGCTGCTGCTCAACGGTGTCGAGATCCTCGTCATCGACGAGGCGGACCGCATGCTCGACATGGGTTTCATTCCCGATATCGAGCGGATCTGCGAGATGATCCCGTTCACCCGGCAGACGCTGTTCTTCTCGGCGACCATGCCGCCAGAGATCACCAAGCTGACGGAAAAATTCCTGCATGCGCCGGTGCGCGTCGAGGTCTCCAAGGCCGCTTCGGCGGCCACCAACATCATCCAGCGGTTGGTCAAATCGGGCTCAAAGCCTTGGGACAAGCGTGAAACGCTGCGAAACCTGATCAAAGCCGAGGATGCGGAGCTGAAGAACGCGATCATCTTCTGCAACCGCAAGATCGAGGTTTCGGAGCTGTTCCGCTCGCTGCTGAAATATGATTTCGATGCCGGTGCGCTGCATGGCGACATGGATCAGCGCGCGCGCATGCAGATGCTGGCCAATTTCCGTGACGGCAAGCTGCGCTATCTCGTCGCCTCGGATGTCGCCGCGCGCGGCCTCGACATTCCCGATGTCAGCCATGTCTTCAACTACGACGTGCCGATCCATGCAGAGGACTATGTCCACCGCATCGGCCGCACCGGCCGTGCCGGACGCTCGGGCAAGTCCTTCACCATCGCGACCAAGTCCGACACCAAATATATCGACGCCATCGAACGGCTGATCGGGACCAAGATCGAGTGGCATGACGGCGACCTGTCGACGGTGGTTGCCAGCGAAGGCGAGGACGATGCTCCGCGCCGCGGCAAAGGCGCGCCGCGCCGCGCCGGCCGCAAGGACGAGGACCGCAACGACAGAGGCGGGCGCAAGAAGGGCGGCGAGCGTCGCGGCGGACACAGCGAGGAAGATGCCTCGGCCGTGGCTGCTCAACCGCAGGAGCAGCCCGATGTAGCGGAGACGGCCGATGTCGTCGAACGGCGCGCGCGCAAGGATGCAATCCGCTCGGAAAACACCGATCGCAAATCGTCAGACCGCAATGAGCCGCGCGCCCCTGAGCGCGGTGACACCAGGCCGCAGCGCAGCAACAGCCGCCCTGCCCGCCACCATCAGGAAGACAACGACGCCACAGTCGGCTTCGGCGACGACATGCCGGCCTTCATGCGCATCGTCGCCAAGGTCTGATTCCAGCCAGCAAGGCGCCTGGCCGGCTTGCCTTCCTTTGCCCTGCAGCCGAAAGCATTCGAGGAAAAGGCGCATAGCGCTCTTCGTCGCGAATTGCGGAAACGAAGACGTGGGGCGATTCAGGCGAGCGCTGGTCCGCTCCAGTTCACATCGGCCCGGGCATCATCTTGGTCGGTTTTTCCAGCATAGGAAACTCGGCCCTGTTGCATTTCACCTTCGGGTTCGTCGGACTGAACATGCCGTTCGGGTTGTCATCGAGCCAGGCATGAAGATCGTAGTGGACGAACTCCTTCGGGATGAGCGGGTAGTGTCCTTCCATCGGGCCCATGAAGGTTTGACCAAATAGCTTCGGCGGCGCCTTGATGTCCGGGGTTAGCGGCACCAGCCATTCCACGCCGACCAACTTCAGGCCTTTCTTGGTCGGCTCGTAGATCAGGACGTTGGGCTTCATCGGGTCCAGTTTCTGGCCGACGCTTGGAACGTTGACGAAATGGATGCCCATGGCGCCTTTCGGATAGTCCATGGAGCCGGGTATCTTTTCTCCGCTGTAGTAGACGCAGCCGACCGTCGAGAGATAGAGATCGCGGACGGCGGCGGTGTAGTCCTGATATTTGGCGAGCGATTTTTTCAACGCGTCGATGTCGGCCTTGTTGGCGTCCTCGGCATGAGCCGTGGCGAGGCCCAACCATGCACCTACAACACCTGTTAAAGCGAGGACGCCGCAGCGCCCAAGGCTGGCTGTTCTTGTCATGCATTCCTCCCAGATTTCATGATCTGGCCGTGCAAGAGCGAGGCGGCGGCAAAGACGTCGATTGCGCGGCCGATTAAACCGCCCCATCCCCTTTGGAACGCGGCAATGCTAATCCTTTCCACGGCTTCGGAAAAGAACTTATTAGATCTTGCTAATTTTATTTCACTGCTGTCACGAGACTGGGAACGCCAATATACGCCTGGACGAAAACGGCCCCCATTGGAGGCCGTTTTCGCGTCACAAGCACAATTCAGCTTTAGGTGAGCGGCGAAAGCTGGATCTCGACGCGTCGGTTCTGGGCCCGGCCCTCGGCCGTGGCATTGGAGGCGACGGGCCTTGTCTTGCCAAATCCGGTGACGGCGAAGCGGCGCTGATCGACGCCCTGGCCGGAGAGATAATTGGCGACCGCCAGTGCACGGCGCTGCGACAGGTCGAAATTGTGCTGGTCGCCACCGGTCGAATTGGTGTGGCCGAAAACGTCGACCGTGGTCTGCTTGAACTTCTTCAGCACCAGCGCCACCGAATTCAGCACCTGGTAGAAGCCGGGCTTCACCGCGTCCTGGTCGGTGTTGAAGGTGATGTCGGACGGCATGTTGAGGATGATCTGGTCGCCGCTGCGGGTGACGCTGACGCCGCTGCCCTCGAGCTGCCGGCGCAGTTCGGCCTCGTTCTGGTCCATCGTGGCGCCGATGGCGCCGCCGGCCAGCGCGCCGATGCCGGCGCCGATCAAGGCATTGCGGCGGTCATTGCCGCCGGCAAGCAGACCAAGGCTGGCACCGGCCAGAGCGCCGAGGCCCGCGCCCGCCGCCGTGTTGGAAATCTTCTGGTCGCCCGTATACGGGTCGGTGGTGGTGCACGCGGTCACGAGCAGAGCCGTCGCCATAACGACGAGCACGGTCTTCTTCATAGGATGGTCCCTCTCCAAGTCACGCCTTACGATGGCGCCAAATCAGCCCTTGCCGCGACTTGTACCATGAAATGCGGCGAAAAACGGAACGGGAAAAGCGCCTGCCAATTATCCAGTTGGCCGCCTGGTGTGGCTACCAGAGATTCTTGCCGTCAATGACCACCACTTCGACCTTGTCGAGATCGAAGTCATCGAACAGCCGCGCGTTGACGCTGATCTTCGGATTGTCGAAATCCGGCTCGCCGGTCGACCAGTCCGGCGTTTCAGTGAAGGTGCCGCAGCCGCAGGTTGCGCAAAAACCATGCTTTACGGTTTTTGAGCCCCACTGATAAAAGGAAACATTCTTCAGCGGCGTGACGAGCTTGAACTGCGATGGGGTATAGTAGGCCCAAAGCGAGCCGCGTTTCGAGCAGAACGAACAGGTACATTGCGTCACCGTCTGCGGCGCTTCCGACATCTCGAACATCGTCGCCTTGCAGTGGCAGCTTCCCTTGATGGCCATGAATATCACCTCTCCATTGTCCGCCGCCCAAGCGGCAAGGCACCATAAAGAAGCGATCCTGACAACTGGCCGTCAGCAGGCTTTTGCGCCAATGCACTTCAACAGTCGGCGCGGCTCAAAATGAGCGCGGCGGCACGAACAGACATATCGTCTTGCCGGCATCGAGACCGGCCTGATGCGCGCACCAGTGAAATTCGCCGTCAGGGCTGTCCTTGATGCGCTTGTCCGTCATCGGAACGACTTCGCCGGTGCCGGCAATCACATAGCCCTCGGGCTTCTCCAGCACTTCGCCGGTATGCGTGGCACGACAGTCATAGTTGGCGCAGCAGGCGAACGGATAACTCCAACCCTGCGGCTTTGCCTCCGTGGGCTTGGCATCATGAGCAAAGGCCGCAGGCGCGAACATCGCGACGGCAAACAGAGAAAACATAAGTCGGCCGACCGGTTGAACGGCTCGGGCCGATCTGGGCGTGGCAGCAGACATGGGACGTTCCTTTCGAGCGTCAAGCTTTTCGCCTGCCCGTTCCCGGAACGTGTCTTCCCAGTGGCCGGATCATCAGTCGCAGATATGCCGCGTCCGGCCATAAATGCTTTTTGTCTCCCAGCATTTGGATGCTGGGCTGATTCCTTGGTCGGCGCAAGAAGCCGCTGCGCCCAGATAGGGGCGCACGCCATAAGCACACTGCTACCGCTGACGAGATTCAAGCCAGGTAAGTTCCCGGCAGGCGGGGCATGCAAACAACGGGATTGGTCCCGGACTAGTTCCAGCCGGTCAAATCCAATCACATGCTCTTGATTGACCGCGACAGTTCCGACGATCGCCCGCAAAGGAGGATCAGCCGCCATGCAGCCGACGAAGCCATGGGCAGCCGGCCGAACGGCGAACACTCGCCGCGCCCGCCTTGGAGCAAGAAAAGCCCCCTTCCCGCACCAGAGCAAAAGCGAATCCGGACCCTTGCGATCACCGCGAACTTGGCGCGCCGCACCGGCTAGCACTTGAGGCCAACACTGGGCGCCGCACGATAATACGTCCGCTTTTGCGACGGGGCTCGCGATCATTGCCCGCGCAAGCAGCCTAATCCAGGTCCGCCACCGCTTCGCCCGCGCCGCCCTCGATGCGTTGCGACAACGAGGCTTCCATGAAGTCGTCGAGGTCGCCGTCGAGCACGCTCGACGGGCTGGTGCTTTCGACACCGGTGCGCAGATCCTTGACCAGCTGATAGGGCTGCAGCACGTAGGACCGTATCTGGTGGCCCCAGCCGATGTCGCTCTTCGATGCCTCGGTGGCGTTGGCCACCGCTTCGCGCTTCTTCAGCTCTTCCTCGTAGAGGCGCGAGCGCAGCATTTCCCAGGCCTTGGCCTTGTTCTTGTGCTGCGAGCGTTCGGCCTGACAGGCGACCGCGATGCCGGTGGCGATGTGGGTGATGCGCACGGCCGAATCGGTGGTGTTGACGTGCTGGCCGCCGGAACCCGATGAACGATAGGTATCGATGCGCACGTCGGATTCGGAGACGTCGATCTCTATCCTGTCGTCGACCACAGGATAGACCCAGACGCTGGAGAAGGACGTATGACGGCGCGCATTGCTGTCATAGGGTGAGATGCGCACCAGACGGTGGACGCCGGATTCGGTCTTCATCCAGCCATAGGCATTGTGGCCCTTGATCAGCAAGGTCGCGGACTTGATGCCAGCCTCTTCGCCGTCGTGCACTTCAAGCACCTCGACCTTGAAGCGGCGGCGCTCGGCCCAGCGCGTGTACATGCGCAACAGCATCGAGGCCCAATCCTGGCTCTCGGTGCCGCCGGCGCCGGCATGGATTTCGAGATAGGTATCGTTGGCGTCCGCTTCGCCCGAGAGCAGCGTTTCCACCTGTCGGGCCTTGGCCTCGCCCTGCATCGAACGGATCGCGGCTTCGGCTTCGGCGACGACGCCTTCGTCGCCCTCTTCCTCGCCGAGCTCGATGAGACCGATATTGTCTTCCAGCGCCTGGGTCAGGCCCTTGACCGCCGCGATGCCTTCCTCGAGCCCCTGGCGCTCGCGCATCAGCTTCTGCGCTTCCAGCGGTTCGTTCCAGAGACTGGCGTCCTCGGCACGCACGTTCAGGTATTCAAGCCGCTTTATGGCCTGATCCCAGTCAAAGATGCCTCCTCAGCAGGGTTATCGCCTGCCTGATCTCGTCGACGATATTCTGCGTTTCCGCGCGCATGGCCTGATGTTTTGTCCTGTTGCTGAATGACGCTTCGGTCGGCGCGATACATAGGGACGGTGCCGCCATGTGTAAAGCGAAATGGGCCAGCCGGAGGCTGGCCCAACTGGACGCGTGGATTCGTCAGTAAAGGCCGCCGCCGCCGTCCTGGATGGCCTGGTTGGCCTGCGGCGACAGCGCGCCGCCCGAGGCGTTGGAGCCATCAGCACCCATGCCGATCACCCAGTAGCTGTCAGCGGGGCCGGTACCCGGCTTGAAAGCCTCGATGATGGTGCCCGCATCGCCCGAGGAGGAGCGCATGCCGGTCTTGCGGTTGATGGCGATCAGGTTCATGCCGTCAGGCACCTTGAAGTCGACATTGGGCGTGCCGTCGAGCGCCACACGCATGAAGTCCTTGAAGATCGGGGCGGCAAGACCGCCGCCGGTGGCGCCGTGGCCGAGGCCGCGCGGCGTGTCATAGCCCATGTAAAGCCCAACCACGAGGTTCGGCGTATAGCCGATGAACCATGCGTCCTTCTCGTCGTTGGTGGTGCCGGTCTTGCCGGCTATGTGGCGGCCAAGTTCCCCGATTGTGGCGCCGGTGCCGCGCTGGACGACGCCTTCCATCATCGAGGTGATCTGGTAGGCGGTCATCGGATCGAGCACCTGCTCGGAATTGTCGACCAGTTCCGGCTCGGGCTGGTTTTTCCATTCAGGAGCGTTGCAGCCTTCGCAGCCACGCTCGTCCTGCTTGAACACGGTCTTGCCGTAGCGGTCCTGGATACGGTCGATCAGCGACGGTTTGATCGACTTGCCGCCATTGGCCATGATCGAATAGGCCGAAACCATGCGCATGACGGTCGTCTCGCCCGAACCCAGCGCCATCGGCAGATATGGCGCCAGATGATCATAGACCCCGAAGCGCTCGGCATATTCGACGACCAGCTTCATGCCCATGTCGTTGGCAAGCCGCACCGTCATCAGGTTGCGCGACTTCTCGATGCCGGAGCGGAGCGTTGCCGGCCCGGCGACGGTGCCGTCATAGTTCTTCGGCGTCCAGGTGGTGTTGCCGCTCTGGATGGTGATCGGTCCGTCCATGATCACCGAGGCCGGTGTATAGCCATTGTCGAGTGCGGCCGAATAGACGATGGGCTTGAATGACGAACCCGGCTGGCGCATCGCCTGGGTGGCGCGGTTGAATTCCGACTGCGAATAGGAGAAGCCGCCGACCATGGCGAGCACACGGCCTGTATGCGGATCCATCGCGATCAGGCCGCCTTCCACCTCGGGAACCTGCCGCAAGCTGTACGTATTGTCGGAGCCGTCGTTCTTCTGGACGAAGATGACGTCGCCTGGCTTCAGCACGTCGGCCGGCGACTTGGCCTTGACTGTTTTGCCGTCGACCACATGGCGCATGGCAAAGCCCATGTCCTCCTTACTGACGGTGCCTTCGACGCGTTCCTTCACGATGTCGCCCGACGCCTGGCGTGCGGGCTGCAAGCCGATCGACAGCCCGGACGCCGAACTGTCGAGCACGACGGCCAGCGACCACTCGGGAACGTCTTCCAGGCCCTTGACGGCGCCCAGCGGCACACCCCAGTCGCCGGACACGTCGACCGTCTTCACCGGCCCGCGATAGCCACGCAAAGTATCGTATTTCATCAATCCATTCTGCATCGCCTTGCGGGCAATGAGCTGGACCTTCGGGTCAAGAGTGGTGCGAATCGACAGCCCGCCCTCATACAGCGCGTTCTCGCCATAGCGGGCGATGATTTGCCGACGAACCTCTTCCGTGAAATACTCGCCGGCGAAAAGGTAGGAGCCGCTGCGGCGCGGAGCAACGCCAAGCGGCTCGGCCTTCGCCTTTGCGCCCTCTTCAGGCGTCACGTAACCGTTCTCGACCATCTGGCCGATCACCCAGTTTCGCCGTTCGATTGCTCGGTCGGCATGCTTGAAGGGATTGTAGTTGGCCGGACCTTTCGGGAGCGATGCCAGATAAGCGGCCTCGGCCACGGTCAGCTCGTTTACCGATTTATCGAAGTAGGTCAGTGCCGCACCGGCAACGCCATAGGCGTTGAAGCCAAAGAAAATCTCGTTGAGATAGAGCTCGAGGATACGATCCTTGGAATAGGCCTGTTCGATGCGGAACGAGAGGATGGCCTCCTTGACCTTGCGTTCCAGGGAACGCTCGTTGGTGAGCAGGAAGTTCTTGGCAACCTGTTGGGTGATCGTCGAGCCGCCCTGCATGGGGCCACCCGAAACGTAAGTGATAACCGCTCTGCCCAACCCCGTTATGTCGACACCGGGGTGGCTGTAGAAGTTCTTGTCCTCAGCCGACAGGAAGGCAGCCTTGACGCGATCCGGGATAGCCTGGATCGGCAAATACAGGCGCCGTTCCCGCGCGTACTCGGCCATCAGCGCGCCGTCCGAGGCATGGATCCGGGTGGTCACCGGAGGCTCGTACTTTGCCAGCACTTCGTAGTCAGGCAGATCCTTCGCTACATGGCCGATGTAGAGGGCAACGCCCGCCGCGGCCAGGAGGGCCAGCGTCGTGCCTATGCCGAAGAAATAGCCAATGAGACGAATCATACCCGCTCCAGTCCTTGGTTCGGGAATTTCCTAAACGAAGCCGCCTTTCACGCAAGCTTTCGAGCCGGTCCCAACCCGTAATCGAAACCCATGTCGCCACCATGTGGACAAAATACGGCAAGGCCTGATTTCGCAGCCGCAAGCCCGAAATAAAAGCGCGGGGTGTTGTCATCGCGCAACGCCGCCTCTGGTTGCAGGCGCCGCCGGGCATAGTCAACCTCCGGTTCCAGCCCCGGCACGCGCGGAAGCGAACAATGCCACGGCATTGGTGATGCTTTGCGCTGCCTTGCCGCGCCATTCGGCGTCAAGCAGTTGCGCCTCGTCCTTGGCATTGGAGAGATAGCCGAGCTCGACCAGCACGGACGGCACGTCGGGGGCCTTCAGCACCTTGAACCCGGCCGAACGCTGGGGATTGTTTATAAGGCCGACACTGGTCGACAGCTGGCCAACCAATGTGTGGGCAAAACTCATCGAGAAGGTGTGCGTCTCGCGCCGGATCAGATCGATCAGGATATCGGTCACTTCCTTGTTGTCGTTCTTGATGACCATGCCGGCGAACTGGTCGGACAGGTTTTCACGGTCGGCTAGCGCCTGCGCTTCCGGATCGGAGGCCTTGTCGGAGACGGTGTAGACCGTGGCGCCGCGGATGCCCTTGACGCTGATCGTATCGGCATGAATCGAAATCAGCAGATCGGCCTCATGCTGGCGGGCAATGCGGACGCGGTCGTCCAGGCGCAGATATTCGTCGGTATCCCGGGTCATGAAGACATCGTATCGGCCGGCGGCCGCGAGTTTGTCGCGCAGCTCCGTGGCAAAGGCCAGTGTGACGTTCTTCTCGATAGTGCCGTTCAAGCCTTCGGCACCGCCGTCTATGCCGCCGTGGCCGGGGTCGATGACGACGGTGAATCGGTGGCCCGGATTGGAGACAGGCCCGGTTCCGACCCGGCCGCCCTTGTCGGTCGAAACCGTGGAACCGGTCGTCAGCGCCTGATTGGCAAGAGCGGCGTCGAACTCACGTTCGGAGGCCGCCGACATGTCGACGGCAAGGCGGTAGCCGGTTCCGTCCTCGTTCTTGAGCACATCGAGCTTGTCGACGGCGAACGGCCCCTTGCCGGTGAGGATCAGTCGCGAGACGCCCTCGCCGAGTTCGCCGAGCCGCACGCCCTTGACCAGGCCACGCGGCTTCAGATCCTTGGCATCGATGGCAAATCGGGTGTTTGCAAGATCGATGACAAGGCGATTGGGTCCGCGCAGCAGGAACCATCTGATGTCAGGCTCGCGATCGAAATCCATGACGATGCGCATCTTGGTGGCATCGCCGGCCATTTTGTAGCCCTTGGCCACGAGCGGAGCGTCGGCGGCATTGGCAACAGGGAAAAAGGCTACAGGGAAAAAGACCTGGGAAATCACCACCAGCAGCAGGAGACAGAAGGCACGGAGAACCTGGCCGCCAACACGACATCCCTTGTCTGTGAAGTCCGCCAGTCCCATCTTTCTTCCAGTCGCTCCCGGTTTGGCGCCAGGCGCCGGTTCGTTTCGTCAACATGCCGGTTAGGCCGCGAGCTCGATTAACGATTGGTATCCAGAGAAGGTTAACCAAGCCTTTTCACGCAAGGACGGGGCCAGGCTTACGCTACGGAACTGCTTTTTGCCGGCATCGGAAATCGGGGTTGCCTTCCAACCCGCCAAATCATAAAAGCGATGGTGGATCACTGCAATCCTGGAACCGCCCTCCTCCGCAGCTTCCTGCTACAGGGTCAGATGAAAGGCGGCTCCTTTCGCTTCACGCGAAAAGGCTTCAGGTGATTGCGACGAATTTCGCAGGTGTGCTCCCGTGGCGGGGGAATCGCCTGCGTGAGGAAAACGGCCGGGTTTATTCCCGCGCCGGCTCTGTATGAGCAAACAAGCTGGTCCGGTTTCCGGGCTTTGGTTCAAAAGGTTCTGCTGGTGACGATGGCTTCAAGCGCAATCATGGAAAGGTCCGCATCAAACCGCGCCAATATGGCTGCGGGCGGCACCGCCATGACACGCAGGCAGCGTCCGGCGGACATTCAGACATCCGGCACCCACACACCAGAAACGCAGCAGCGGGCTTTGCCTTGCAAGCTGCGGCTGGCGGCTGCCGGGAGGAAACGAAATAATGCCCAACAAAATGCTGATAGACGCCTCCCACCCGGAGGAAACACGCGTAGTCGTCGTACGCGGTAACCGTATCGAAGAATTCGACTTTGAATCCCAGGACAAGAAGCAGCTCAAAGGAAATATCTATCTCGCCCGTGTAACGCGCGTCGAACCCTCCCTTCAGGCAGCCTTTGTCGAATATGGCGGCAACCGTCACGGTTTTCTCGCCTTCAGTGAAATACACCCCGATTACTACCAGATTCCGGTCGCCGACCGTCAGGCACTGCTGCGCGCGGAAGCGCAGGAGGCCGAGGACGAAGAGAACGAGGACAGCGAAGGCGACGATCGCCAGAGCCGGGATCGTGGACGGCGCGGTCGCCGGCGCGGCGGCAAGCCCCGCGACCGTGGTGAAAACAGGCGCGATGCCGGCACGGCCGAATCCGGCGAGGCAAGCGAAGTCGCCGGCGAGGCAGACGAGAACAACGACAATGGCCCGGATGACAACGGCCCGGATGTTGTCGCCGAGAACATGGCCGACTTTTCCGGGACCTCGGAACACGCATCCGACGCCTCGGATTACGCCGACGCATCCGAACAGGACGAGGTTTCTTCCGAACAGGATAAAAGCGAGACCAACGACGCCCCCCCCAAGTCGATCGCCGCCTCCGTCGAAGGCGATGTGATTTCCGAGCCCATCCCGCAGGCGGAACAGGGAAGCGAAGCCACCTCCACCGACAATGATCGCGGCATGCTCGAGGAAGTATCCTCTTCCCATCCAGACGATCATGAGATCGAATCGGTCGGCGCCGAGGACGCGCTCGAGGAAGTGCGCAACCGCCGCAAGCCGGTGCGCCGCCAGTACAAGATCCAGGAAGTGATCAAGCGCCGGCAGATCCTGCTGGTGCAGGTCGTCAAGGAAGAGCGCGGCAACAAGGGCGCGGCGCTCACCACATATCTGTCGCTCGCCGGCCGCTATTCCGTTCTGATGCCGAACACTGCGCGCGGCGGCGGCATTTCGCGCAAGATCACCAGTGCGGTCGACCGCAAGCGCCTCAAGGAGGTCGTTGCCGATCTCGAAGTGCCGCAAGGCATGGGGGTCATCCTGCGAACCGCGGGCGAGAGCCGCACCAAGGCCGAGATCAAGCGCGACTACGAATATCTGATGCGGCTGTGGGAGAACGTGCGCAATCTCACGCTCCAGTCCACGGCCCCTGCCCTCGTCTATGAGGAAGGCAGCCTGATCAAGCGCTCGGTGCGCGACCTCTACAACAAGGACATCGACGAGATTCTCGTCTCCGGCGATGAGGGCTATCGCGAGGCCAAGGATTTCATGCGCATGCTGATGCCGAGCCACGCCAAGGTGGTTCAGCCGTTCCGAGACACGACGCCGATTTTCGTGCGCAACGGCATCGAGGCGCAGCTCGACCGCATGCTGCAGCCGCAAGTGACGCTGAAGAGCGGCGGCTACATCATCATCAACCAGACCGAAGCGCTGGTCGCCATCGACGTCAATTCGGGCCGTTCCACCAAGGAGCACTCGATCGAGGACACCGCGCTCCACACCAATCTGGAAGCGGCCGAGGAAGTCGCCCGCCAGCTCAGGCTGCGCGACCTCGCCGGCCTGATCGTGATCGACTTCATCGACATGGAGGAGAACCGCAACAACCGCTCTGTCGAGAAGCGGCTGAAGGATCACCTCAAAAACGATCGTGCTCGCATCCAGGTCGGCCGCATCTCGCATTTCGGCCTGATGGAGATGTCGCGCCAGCGCATCCGCGCCAGCGTGCTGGAATCGACCATGAAGCCGTGCCCGCATTGCGGCGGTACCGGCCATGTCAGGTCCGATTCGTCGGTGGCGCTGATGGTGGTCCGGGCGATCGAGGAGTTCCTGCTCAAGGATTCGAGAAGCCACATCACGGTGCGCACGCCGGCCGCGACCGCGCTCTACGTACTCAACCACAAGCGCGGCACGCTGGTGGAACTGGAAAGCCGCTTCGGCCTGACGATCACCATCGAGGCAGACGATGCGGTCGGTGCCCAGCACTACGCGATCTTCCGCGGCGCGCTGGCCGAAAAGCCGGAAGGTTTCGTCGAGGTGCGCAGCCTGCCGGCCTATGTCGAGCCGGAAGAACCGGAGGACGAGATCGTCGTCGCCGAGGAGGAAGACGAGGCGCCGGCCCAGGCCGAACAGCCGCGCCACGCTCAGCAGCCGCAGCATCAGCAGGCCAAATCCGGCGAGGACGGCGAAGGCCGCGATCGCAAGCGCCGCAAGCGCCGCAGGCGGCGTGGCGGCAAGGACCGCGATCGCGAGCATGGCGCCCCGACGGACGGCGCTTCCCTTTCCACATCCGATGACGGTTTCTCCGCGCGGGAAAACGCGGCGGACCATGGCGATGCCGAGGCAGACGACGAGGCTGCGGTCGCCGCAGCCGAGACCGTCGAAACGGCGGAAGCGTCCGACGATGGCCAGGGCAAGAAGCGTCGGCGCGGCAAGCGCGGCGGCAAGCGTAACCGTCGCGAAGACGGTGAAGGCGAGACCGAGGCGGAAGCCGGCGAAACCACCGAGCCCGCCGAGGCTGACGCTTCGCTAAGCGAGCCTGTGTCGATCGAGCCGGTGGCTGCCGCCGCCGTCGAACAACCCGCGGCTACCGTGAGCGGCGAGGTGCCAAGCACCGAGAAGCCCAAGAAGCCGCGTCGCGCAGCCAAGCCGAAGAAGGCGGCGGCCGAAGCCGTCGCCGAGGAGCCGACCGCGGAACTGGCCGTGCAGGCACCCGCCGAAACGCCAGCCGCGGCATCGGACGAGGCAGCGGCCACCGAGGAGACGCCGAAGGCCCGGCCATCGCGCCGCAAGGCGGCAGCCGCTGATACGCCTGTCGCACCGGTGGTTTCCTCGACCGTCGCCGATGAGCCTGAAGTCAAGACCGAAGAAAAGCCGAAGCGTGCCGGCTGGTGGCAGCGGAAAGGCTTTTTCTAAGCTTTTCAAACCGTTGAATTGATTCTCTGACAAAAGAATCCCGCGCCGATCGAAATGAACGGCGCGGGATTTTTCTTATCGGCAGGTCACGTTTCTAAGGCGCGAAGATCGACCAGTTCATCATCCTGGCGAGCTTTTCCAGCGCGATCGAACCCAGCTTGGAATTGCCGTTGGCGTTGAGGCCAGGCGACCAGACGGCGAGCGAGGCGACACCCGGCACGATGCCCAATATGCCGCCGCCGACGCCGCTCTTGCCGGGGATGCCGACGCGGAAAGCAAAATCGCCAGAGCCGTCATAGTGGCCGCAGGTCAGCATCATGGCGCCGATGCGCCGCGCCCGCTCCGACGACACCACGGAATGCCCGGTTGCCGGGTTCTTGCCGCCATTGGCGAGGTAGCGGCCGGCCATCGCCAATTGCCGGCAGCTCATGGCGATGGCGCAATGGTGGAAGTAGACGCCCAGCGCCAGTTCCGGCGCATGATAGAGATTGCCGAAGGATTTCATATAGTTGGCGAGCGCGAAGTTGCGGTAGCCAGTGGCACGTTCGGAAGCCGCGACCTCGCGGTCGATGATGATCGTCTCGTCGTCGGCGAGGAACTGGATGAAGCGCAGTATCTCGCCGATCGCCTCGCGTGGCTGGTGGCCGGCAAGCAGGATGTCGGAAATGACGATGGCACCGGCGTTGATGAACGGATTGCGCGGAATGCCGTTCTCATGCTCGAGCTGGACAATCGAGTTGAACGGGTTGCCTGAGGGCTCGCGCCCCACCCGCTTCCACAGCGCGTCGCCCACATTGCCGAGCGCCAACGTCAGGGTGAACACCTTCGAGATGCTCTGGATCGAAAACGCCTGCTCGGCATCGCCGGCTACGAGCGTGCGGCCATCATTGGTGACGGCCGCGATGCCGAATTTCTTAGGGTCGATCTTGCCCAGCTGGGGAATATAGGTCGCGACATCGCCGCGATCGGTGCGTTCAGCCATTTCCGCCGCGACTTCCGCCAATGCTTGATCAAGTTTGGGGGCCTGTTCGACTTCCGGCATGACGCTACCTCAACCAGCTTTCGATGCGCGCCATCGCCTCTACCATGTCGTCGTGGCTGCCGGCGTAGGAAAACCGCATCGTGCGATGCCCCGCCCGAGTGTCGAAGTCGCGGCCGGGTGTCGCGGCCACATGCGCCTCGGCCAGCATCCTGCGGGCGAAGACCATGCTGTCGTTGCTGTGCCGGGCGACATCGCAAAAGGCATAGAAGGCGCCATCCATGGGCGCCGCCAGGGGAAAACCCAGCTCCGGCAAACGCTTCATCAAGAGCTCGCGATTCCAGGCATAGCGTGCCTTCACCGCCTCCAATTCCTCGGTTGCGGCAAAAGCCTCGATCGCGGCGATCTGCGACAGCTCCGGTGGCGAGATGTAGAGGCTCTGGGCGACGCGCTCGACCGGCCGCACGAGTTCTTCCGGCAAAACCATCCAGCCGATGCGCCAGCCGGTCATGCAGTAGTATTTCGAGAAGGAGTTGATCACCGTCACGCTGTCGCTGAAGGCGAGTGCCGTGGTGTCGGGGGCTCCATAGGCCAGCCGATGGTAGATCTCATCGGAAATGACGGCGATGCCGAGCGATTCCGCCGTGGTGATCAGCGTCGCCAGCTCGTCGGTTGGGATGACGGCGCCCGTCGGATTGGCCGGACTTGCAAACAGCACGCCCTTCAGCGGCGCCTCGCGATGCGCGGCGTCCAGATGTCCTGCGTGCAGATAAGCCGCGTCGCCGAGTTCGATTTCGACCACGTCGATGCCAAGGGCCGCCATGATGTTGCGATAGGCGGGGTAGCCGGGCGCGGCGATGGCGACCCGGTCGCCCGGGTCGAACATCGCCAGGTAGGCGAGATTGAAGGCCGCCGACGATCCGGTGGTCACCGCGATCCGGCCGGGGTCGACATCGAGGCCATAATGATCCGCGTAATGCCCGGCGATCGCCTTGCGCAGCGGGGCCAGACCCAAGGTGTCGGTATAGCCTATGCGTCCATTCTCCAGCGCCTTGGCGGCGGCGGCGCGAACCCGTACGGGCGCTGGATCGGATGGCTGGCCGACCGCCATGGAAATCACCGGCACGCCCTGAGCCCTCAGCCGGTTCGCTTCGGCCAGCACATCCATGGCGTGGAACGGCTCGACATTGCCGCGATGGGAGAGCGAAACGACCATTTTTTTACCCCTGTCCCGAGGATTGAGCGCGCCAGGTCCTGACGCATGCGCCGCACAAATGCCCGATTGATGTGAGGATCACAAGTTGAGGAAGTTTTTCAGGCGCCGACTTTTCATCTTTCGCCCGCTCGTCTACCAGTGGACACATCATGTTGAGCCGACCCAGATCGACGATTGCCCAGGCAGCGCGTGTCTTCGCGACGGTTTCGCTTGCCGCCGCGGTCGCGGTTGCCGGTTCGCAGACCGCCTTCGCCCAAGGCGTGCCAGTGGTCCGCGACGCCGAGATCGAAGCCCTCGTGCGCGATTATGCACGGCCGATCTTCAGGGCCGCCGGGCTGGCGAATGACGGCATCGACATCGTGCTGGTCAACGATTCCAGCTTCAACGCCTTCGTCACCGGGCGCCGGCTGTTCATCAATACCGGCGCGTTGATGACGGCTGAGACGCCGAACGAAATCATCGGCGTCATCGCACACGAAGCCGGGCATATCGCCGGCGGCCACCAGCAGAAACTGCGCGACCAGCTCGAACGCGCCAAGACCATGGCCATCATCGCCACCTTGCTCGGTGCCGGTGCGATCGTTGCCGGTGCGACCACGAACAGCCGCGGCCTTGCCGGCGCCGGCATGGGCGTGGCGGCCGGCGGCGGCGAGATGGCGCAGCGCAGCATCCTCGCCTATCAGCGCACCGAGGAAATCACGGCCGACCGCTCGGCCATCACTTATCTCAATGCCACCGGCCAGTCCGGCATGGGCATGCTGAAGACCTTTCATCGCTTCCAGACCGCGCTGTCGCTGTCGGGGGCGCAGGTCGATCCCTACCGGATCAGCCACCCGATGCCGCAGGACCGCATCGCCAACCTCGAGGTGCTGGTCAAACAGAGCCCCAACGTCGACAAGATCGACGCGCCGGCACTGCAGCAGCGCCACGACATGATGCGGGTGAAGATTGCCGTCTACATGGAAGGCCAGGCCGCCGCGACGCGGCTGATGCAAAAGATGCGGGGCAGCATGGCGGCGCTGTATGGCGATGCCCAGTCGGCCTATCTCTACGGCAACATCGCCGCGGCACTCACCAAGACCAACGCCCTGATCAAGGCGCAGCCCAGGAATGCCTACTTGCAGGAGCTGCGCGGCGATATTCTGATGAAAGCCAACAAGCCCGCGGATGCGGCCGACGCTTATTCCAAAGCGGTCAGCCTCGACCCGGCACGGTCCGGCCTGCTGCCTGTCTCGCTTGGCCAGGCGCTGATGGCGGTCGGCACGCCCGACTCGCTCAAGCAAGCTGTCGTGCGGATCAACGATGGCCTGGGCCGCGACAAGGAAAACTCCACCGGCTATCGTTATCTGGCGCAGGCTTACGGGGAGCTGGGAGACATACCGGGCGCGGAGCTTGCCACCGCCGAAGGCCATTTCTATTCCGGCAACTACAAGGATGCGAAGATCTTCGCCATGCGGGCGCAACAGCAGATGAAGCGCGGCGAGCCGCGCTGGATACGCGCCCAGGACATCATAAACTACAAATCGTCAGGCAAGAGCCAGTAATCTCATGAACCTTCCGGCCGCGTGCTGCGACACAGCCAAACCGGAAAATAGGCAGAAGGAACGACAACGATGAAAAAGGCACTGCTGCTGGGCACCACGGGGGTTGCGGTCGCCCTTGGCATGCTGGCTTTCGGTTTCGTGGCCGGCAGTCCGCAGGTTGCGAAGGCCGGAACGGCACAGGCTGTCCAGACGGCGCAGCCTGTCCAGGCGGCTCAGCCTATCCAGACAGTTGCGGCCGACACCAAAATCGACCGCACCGAGGTCGAGGAAATCATCCGCGACTATCTCCTGAAGAATCCGGAGGTGCTGCTGGAAGTGCAGGACGCGCTCGAGGCCAAGCAGAAGGAGGAACAGCGGCTCGCGGCATTGGGCGTCATCAAGAACGCCAAGGACCAGATTTTCAATTCCACCTTCGACGGCGTCGTCGGCAACCCGAACGGCAAGGTCACCATCGTCGAGTTCTACGACTACAATTGCGGCTTCTGCAAACGCGCCATCGAGGACATGCGGGCGCTTACCAAGTCCGATCCGGACCTGCGTTTCGTGCTCAAGGAATTTCCGATCCTCGGTCCGGATTCGCAGAAGGCGAGCGTCGTCTCGATGGCGTTTCACCTGATGATGCCGGAGAAATACGGCGAGTTCCACAATGCCCTGCTCGGCGGCCAGGGGCGCGCCACCGAGGCAACCGCGATCAAGATCGCGCTTTCGCTCGGCGCCGACGAGGCGACATTGCACGAGAAGATGAAGGACCCATCGATCACCGAGGCCTTCACCAAAACTTACGATCTTGCCAACAAACTGCAGATCACCGGAACCCCGTCCTACGTCGTCGGCAACGAGGTCGTGTTCGGGGCGCTCGGGCAAGAAGTGCTTGCCGAAAAGATCGAGGCGGCGAAAGCCGCGCTTTGAGCGGCAAGCGGTTTTCTTCACGGGCGCATTTCGGCCTGTTGTGGACAGTGAAAGAACGCACTTGCGCTCTTTCCGCGGGCGACTATGCCCGGTATAGAGGCCCAGCGCGCCGGCTTGACGCCGGTGCCGGAAAAGGTCGGCTCTTTTTGAAAACGGTATTCGTCCTGAACGGTCCCAATCTCAACGCGCTCGGCAAGCGCGAGCCGGGCATCTATGGCGGCAAGACGCTTGCCGCGATCGCCGAGGACTGCAAGCAGGCAGGCGCGTCGCTTGGGATCGAGATCGATTTCCGTCAGTCGAACCATGAAGGCGATCTTGTCGACTGGATCCAGGAGGCCGGCGACAAAGCCGCCGGAATCGTCATCAACCCAGGCGCCTATAGCCATACCTCGATCGCGATCCACGACGCCATCCGTTCGGTCGCGCCATTGCCGGTCGCCGAAGTTCACCTTTCCAACATCCACGCGCGGGAACCGTTCCGCCACGTCTCCATGGTCGCGCCGGTCGCTGTCGGCATGATCTGTGGCTTTGGGCCGCTCGGCTACACGCTGGCGCTGCAAGCGCTGGCCGCACGCCTATGACCGGCCAACAAACAGAAGGCTCGAAAATGTCGATAAAGAAGACCGGTGTTGACCAGCAACTGATCCGCGATCTGGCGGGCATACTGAACGACACCAACCTGACAGAAATCGAGGTTGAACTCGGCGACCTGAAGGTACGGGTGTCGCGACAGGCGCCCGCCGTTCACGCGATCGCGGCCCCGCAGCCCGCCTATGCACCAACGGCAACCCAGCCCGCGGCCGCGCCGGCGGCGGTCGACGTGTCGAAAAACGCGGTGACCTCGCCAATGGTCGGCACCGCCTATCTGGCGCCGTCGCCGGACGCAAAGCCGTTCATCGAGGTCGGCCAGAAGATCAAGGAAGGCCAGACGCTGCTGATCATCGAGGCGATGAAGACGATGAACCAGATCCCCTCGCCGCGCGCCGGCACGGTGACGGCGATCCTGTTCGAGGACGCGACGCCGGTGGAATACGGCATGCCGCTCGTCGTGATCGAGTAGAGCGGACCTGATGTTTCAGAAGATCCTCATCGCCAATCGCGGCGAAATCGCGCTCCGGGTGCTGCGTGCCTGCAAGGAGCTCGGCATCCAGACGGTGGTGGTGCATTCGACCGCCGACGCTGACGCCATGCATGTCAGGCTCGCCGACGAAAGCGTGTGCATCGGTCCGCCGCCGTCGCGCGACAGCTATCTCAACATCCACCAGATCGTCGCTGCCTGTGAGATCACCGGCGCCGACGCCGTGCATCCGGGCTATGGCTTCCTGTCGGAGAACGCCAAGTTCGCCGACATTTTGGCGGCGCACAACATCACCTTCATCGGCCCGTCCGGCGACCACATCCGCATCATGGGCGACAAGATCGAGGCCAAGCGCACCGCAAAACGCCTCGGCATTCCAGTGGTGCCCGGTTCCGACGGTGCGGTCACCGAGGAGAAGGAAGCCAGGCGCATTGCCGCCGAGATCGGCTATCCCGTCATCATCAAGGCGTCGGCCGGCGGCGGCGGACGCGGCATGAAAGTAGCGCATGCCGAGGCAGACCTCGAAATCGCACTGCAGACGGCACGCTCGGAAGCGGGCGCGGCCTTCGGCGACGACGCGGTCTATATCGAGAAATACCTGGAGAAACCGCGTCACATCGAGGTACAGGTGTTCGGCGACGGCTTTGGCGGCGGCGTGCATTTCGGCGAGCGCGACTGCTCGCTGCAGCGGCGTCACCAGAAAGTCTGGGAAGAGGCCAATTCGCCGGCGCTCAACGCCGAGGAGCGGTCCCGCATCGGCGGCATCTGCGCCAAGGCGATTGCCGATCTCGGCTATTCGGGCGCCGGCACCATCGAGTTCCTGTACGAGAACGGCGAGTTCTATTTCATCGAGATGAACACGCGCCTGCAGGTCGAGCATCCGGTGACGGAAGCGATCACCGGCATCGATCTGGTCCACGAGCAGATACGCGTCGCCTCCGGCGGCGGTCTTTCGGTCAAGCAGGAAGACATCAAGTTCAACGGCCACGCCATCGAATGCCGGATCAACGCCGAAGATCCACGCACCTTCACCCCCTCGCCGGGCACCATCACGCATTTCCACACGCCGGGCGGCCTCGGCATCCGCGTCGATTCCGGCGTCTATTCCGGCTACAAGATCCCGCCCTACTATGACAGCCTGATCGGCAAGCTGATCGTGCATGGCCGCAACCGCGTCGAATGCATGATGCGGCTGCGGCGGGCGCTCGACGAATTCGTCGTCGACGGGATCAAGACGACGTTGCCGCTGTTTCGCGATCTCGTCGGCAACGCCGACATCGCCAATGGCGACTACGACATCCACTGGCTGGAAAAATATTTGGCCAAGGGCGAATAGCCCCAACTTGCCGCTATGATGACGCGATGACCCGTCCCTACGCGCCAGGCTATCGCATCCCGACCGACCTTCTGCTCAAGGCATACGCCTCGGGCGTCTTCCCCATGGCCGAAAGTGCCGGTGACCCGGAGGTCTTCTGGGTGCGGCCGGAGACGCGCGGCATCATTCCGCTCGACGGTTTTCACACACCCAAAAGCCTGAAGAAGACGATCCGCAGGCACCCGTTCGAAATCCGTTTCGATTTCGATTTCGAAGCGACGATCGACGGCTGCGCCGAAAACCGCGAGGAGCGCCGCTCTACCTGGATCAATGCGCCGATCCGCGAAGCCTATGTGCAACTGCACCGCATGGGTCATTGCCACTCGGTCGAGGCCTGGCGCGAGGGGCGTATGGTCGGCGGCCTCTATGGCGTCTCGCTCGGGCGGGTGTTCTTCGGCGAAAGCATGTTTTCCAAAGAGACGGACGCGTCGAAGACCTGCCTGGTGCATCTCGTCGAGCGCCTGAGGGCACGCGGCTTCGCGCTGCTCGATACGCAGTTCACGACAGAGCACCTCAAGCGTTTCGGCGCGGTCGACGTGCCGCGTGGCAAATATGAAAAGATGCTGGCAGACGCGCTGAAAGGCGAAGCAGTCTTTTTTCCGTAGGATCAGGCCCTACTTGGGTGACGCCTCGATCGGCGTCTGCGCATGGAACATCATCTTCCAGCCGTTGACGCGATGGACGTAGCCGGTGCTGACCAGCGCCGCATAGGGCTCGCCATTTTCGCGCGTCGCATGCGCTTCATAGGTCAGCATGACGATATCGCTGCCGGGTTCGATTATTCCCTTGAGTTCGATGTTGAGGTCGCGCCAGCGGTTGGGTTTGGCTGCGGTCTTGGCCAGATCGGCATTGTCCATGGCCTGTGCCATCTGCGGAAATGCCACAAGGCATTCGGTGTCGACATTTGCAGCGTAGTAGGCAGTGTCGCCCGTCCAGAACCCCTTTTCGAGCTCCAGCAACTCGGCCTTGTTGGCCATGATCCGCTTGCTGTCCGACATAGGCTTATCCTCAACGCGCGTGGTGATGGTCCAACGCGCGCCAGCCATGGCGGTTCCAAGAGATCAATTGGTGTCCGTCGTATCCGGTTCCACGGCGTCGTCGGGCTGTGCCGCGTCCGGAGCGACCGGGGGATTTGGCTTGGTCGCGGCTGGCTTCGACGCGTCGGCTTTCGCCCCATCGGCCTTGGTCGCGCCGCTCTTGCCAGCATCGGGCGCCGGCACATCCGACTTCTGCTTGCATTCCTTCAGCCAGACGTCATAGACGGCATGTTCGACCGCGTTGAGCCCCGGACTTTCGGCAAACATCCAACCGGTGAAGATACGGCGGATCTTGCGGTCGAGCGTGATCTCGTCGACCTCGACGAAAGAATCGGTCTTCGGCTGTTCGTTCTGCGGCCGGGAATAGCAGACGCGCGGCGTTACCTGCAGGGCGCCGAACTGCACCGTCTCGTCGATATAAACATCGAAGGTGATGATGCGGCCGGTGATCTTGTCGATGCCGGCGAACTCGGCGACCGGGTTGGTGATGCGATCCGATCCCGCGGGCGCCGCCGGCGCCGGGGCGGCGGGTGCGGGTGCGGGTGCGGGTGAAGCCGCAAAGGCGAGGGTGCTGACGGCGAGGCTGGCGGCCAACGTCAGGGCGCCCGTCGATATCGGGTTGAAAAAGCTCATGCAGGAGGTACCGGTGGTTCGCGCCCAGGTGATTCCGTCAATCGCCAAGGCTAGTCGCCGTTTTCTGATCAGCAAGCAGCTACACACCAATTGTGGCGATAAAGGACCGGCCTGCACCTTACCTTTGTAACCCGCGCCGTTACGAGCCCGGCGTCCAGGCGTCGTAGTCGCCGGTGACCTGCGGGCGGTGTTGATTGGTCAGCACCGAGCCTTTCGGACGATAGGCCGATGGCGTGCCGGTCAGATTGGGTAAATGCGGCTTTTGCCAGTCGCGCGGCCGGTAGTCATCGCTGGGGGGAGCGATATCGACACGATGGTGAATCCAGCCGTGCCAGCCCGGCGGAATGGCCGAAGCTTCCGAATAGTTGCGGTAGATGACCCAGCGACGCGTGCGGCCTTCCGAATCGATACCGCCTTCGTAATAGACATTGCCGGCCTCGTCCTGCCCAACCCTCTTGCCGTAGCGCCATGTGTGCAGGCGCGTTCCCAGCGTCTGGCTGTTCCACCAGGTAAAAAACTGCGTCAGGAAAGTCTTCATCTCAGAACCCTCGCGCTGGCGGCGCCCGTTTCCTGCTTATGGCGTCAGGCCTTCGGGAAGGCAAGGGTTTTGCCGCGGGGAGCGCGCAAATGGCGCGCCAGGGACCCGACACCAGCCTGTGACTCCGAGGGTGACCGGATGCGCGCTTGCCAAGGCTTGCCGCTCTTTCTAAAGCTCTGCGCGCCCATGCGAAAATCCTGTGCCGCCCGGGCTGAAGGAGGCGACGATTGGCCACGCAATTGCCGACCACCGACATTCGCATCGGCGCCGACCTGATTCGCCGCCGCAAGGGCGGCACGCCGATCGTCTGCCTCACCGCCTACACCTACCCGATCGCCCGCCTGCTCGATCCCCACGTCGACCTGCTCCTGGTCGGCGACAGCGTCGCCATGGTCTTGCATGGCCACGAGACGACGCTAGGCGCCTCGCTGGAGATGATGATCGCGCACGGCCAAGCCGTGATGAGGGGCTCAGCCCGGCCCTGCGTGGTCGTCGACATGCCGGCCGGCAGCTATGAGGAGTCTGCCATGCAAGCCGTGGCCTCGGCACGGCGCATAGTCGGCGAGACCGGCTGCCAGGCGGTGAAGCTCGAAGGCGGCGTCGACATGGCTCGTCAGATTGCCGCGATCGTGGCTGCCGATATTCCGGTCATGGGCCATATCGGCCTGCAGCCGCAATCGGTGGAAAAGGATGGCGGCTACAAGATCAAGGGCCGCACGGACGAGACTGTAGCCGCCCTGATCGCCGACGCGCTCGCGGTCGAGAAGGCCGGCGCGTTCTCGGTGGTCATCGAAGGCACGATCGAGACGGTCGCCGCCGACATCACCCGCCGCATAGCCATTCCAACCATCGGCATCGGCGCCAGCGGGGATTGCGACGGCCAGATACTGGTCATCGACGACATGGTCGGGCTGACGGTCGACCGCGTGCCGAAATTCGTCAAGCAATACGCCGATCTGCGCAGCGTGATCACGCATGCCGCGGAGCGCTATGCATCGGAGGTGCGGGATCGCGTTTTCCCCGGGCCCTCCCACGTCTTTTCAAAAACCAACGGCGGGGATGACGCGTGAACCGGCCCCACGTCGTTGACAGCGTTGCCGCGCTTCGCGCGCGAATCCGCGACTGGCGGCGCGACGGACAACGCATCGCCATGGTGCCGACCATGGGCGCCTTGCATGACGGGCATCTTTCGCTGGTCAAGATCGCCCTCGAAAGGGCTGATCGTTGCGTGGTGTCGATCTTCGTCAACCCGAGGCAGTTCGCACCGACCGAGGATCTCGACAAGTACCCGCGCCAGTTGGCCCGCGACCTCGACATGCTGGCGGTAGTCAAAGCCGACCTTGCCTTCACGCCCGGTGTCAGCGAGATGTATCGCGCAGGCTTTGCCACGAAGATCTCGGTCGGCGGCCCGTCGGCCGGGCTCGAAACGGACTTTCGCCCCACCTTTTTCGACGGCGTCGCCACTGTGGTGGCCAAGCTTCTCCTGCAGGCCGCGCCCGACTTCGCCATCTTTGGCGAAAAGGATTACCAGCAGCTTTGCGTCGTCAGGCAGCTTTGCCGCGACCTCGACCTGCCCGTCGAGATCATCGGCGCGCCGACCATACGCGACGCGCATGGCCTCGCCATGTCGTCACGCAACGCCTATCTCGATGAAACCGAACTCCAGATCGCTCGCCAATTCAACGTCATTCTGCGCAAGGCAGCAGCTGCGCTGGCGGCGGGCGCAGGGCAGCAGGAAACGATCGCCGAAGCAAGCCGAGTTTTGGTCGCGACCGGCTTCCAGACGGTGGATTATGTCGAGGCTCGCGAATGCCTGACACTCACGCCATGGCGGCGCGACCGTGCGGGCCGCGTTCTCGCCGCCGCCTGGTTGGGAAAAACCAGGCTGATCGACAATGTGGAAGTTCCCGCCGCCTGATCGGCGTTCGTACTCTCGATCAAGTCGAAGGCTCGCCCTGCCGACACCAAGGCACGGGCAAATCGAACCGCTGATAAGTCACCGCCGCGTTCGCGCTTGCCCAGGCTTCATCCGTCTGGCCCCTGACCCCCAGCCTATTCCTCGGTCGGCATATGCAGGTACATCGACTGGATGCCGACCCTGCCCGGCCCGGTGAAGCGGTTGACGATGAAATTCAAGTTGGCACCGAAGAAGCCGCTCGACAGCCGATCGATCTTAGTCTCCATCCTGACCGAGGCATCCTTGAACAGCCAGCCGCCGGGCTCGATGTCTATGATCTCGCCCGGAGCGAGCGTCTTTTCAAAAACGTTGCCATAGCCGTGCAGCCAGACGATGCCGTCACCGGTATCGCCGCGAAACCGGTCGATGAAGAAGCCGCTCTGGCCGAACAGCATCGTCGCCAGGCCGCGTACGCGTTCGAACGTGTAGTCGATATTGCCGGTGGCGGCCAGAAACTGGTGCTCGCGGACCTGGATCTCCTCGCCTCGTCGCAGGTGAATCGGCACGATGTGACCCGGCCCATCACGGCTGAAGGCGATGATGCCCGCCCCCGACGCCTCGGTGACGAAGATCTGCATGCCGGCCATCATGCGCTTCAGCGCGCCCTTCAGCGATTTCAGACCGATGGTGATTGTGGAATTCTTCCACAGCAGGATGTGGTGCTCAAAATAGACAGGCATCCGCGTCACGTCGACGGAAAGCACGGGCACCAGTTCGCCCGCTATGTGATAGGTGACGCCACCAAAGGTTTCATCCGACACCTCGGTAGGCATCAGTTCCGGCAGACTTGGCATGGTTTCCCCCAAAGCCATCCCGCGTGTGTCGGTTTACTCGGGCTTCGCGCGGTTCGGCCTAGGTAGCTTGGTGCCGGACACCAGGGCCGTCAAACGAAAACAGACCTCGCGACGCGCGCTCGCGCGAAGGTGATCACGCCGCCACCGTGCTCAGGCTGCAAGTACCCGTTCATAGATCAGCGCCGGGATGGCAGAGCTGGCGGAGCCGCAATTCTCGGTGCGGCCGGCCTGGACGAAGCCGTTGGCCTGATAAAAGGCAACGGCGCGGGCGTCCTTCTCTTCCACTTCGAGCCGAATGCGGTGAGCTTCCGGAAAACTCTCGATGATCTCGTCGAGAAGCATGCCGCCGATACCGCGGCCCTGCAGCGAGGGAAGCACATAGAGCTGCCTGAGCATAACCACGCCGCCGCCATCGACGGCTTCGGCAAACGCCATGCCCCCAATGCGCTTGCCGTCATCGGCAACGAGGAACTCGCTGCTCGGCTTTACCAGCCTGGCCATCAATGAGGCGATGGAGTGCCATTCATTGGTGATTTCGGTGACCCGCTCAGCGCCATAAATGTCGTCATACGTCGCATGCCAGGTCTCGACCAGCAACGCCCGGACGGCTGCGAGGTCGCGATCCCCGGCGGTGCGAACGAACATGCTTTTACTCGATGCCCAGCTTGGCCTTGACGAGGTCGTTGACGGCCTGCGGATTGGCCTTGCCGCCAGTCGCCTTCATCACCTGGCCGACGAACCAGCCGGCCATGGTGGGCTTGGCGCGAGCCTGCTCGACCTTGTCGGGATTGGCCGCGATCACCTCGTCGACCGCCTTCTCGATGGCTCCGGTGTCGGTGACCTGCTTCATGCCACGGCTTTCGACCAGCTGGCGCGGATCCCCACCCTCGTTCCAGACGATATCGAACAGGTCCTTGGCGATCTTGCCGGAGATGGTGCCTTCCTTGATCAGGTCGATGACGGCGCCGAGCTCGTCGGGCGAAACCGGAGCGGATTCAATGTCCTTGCCGGCCTTGTTGAGAGCGCCCAGCAGATCGTTGATGACCCAGTTGGCGGCGAGCTTGCCGTCGCGACCGGCCGCCACCTTCTCGAAATAATCGGCGATCGGCTTTTCCGACACCAGGATCGCGGCGTCGTATGTAGAAAGGCCGAGCGAGGAGATCAGCCGCAGCTTCTTGTCATCTGGCAGTTCCGGCAATTCCTTGGCCAGCGTATCGACGTAGGCTTGGTCGAATTCCAGCGGCAGAAGATCGGGATCAGGGAAGTAGCGATAGTCGTGCGCCTCTTCCTTGGAGCGCATCGAGCGCGTCTCGCCCTTGACGGCGTCGAACAGCCGCGTTTCCTGGTCGATCTTGCCGCCATCCTCGATGATGGCGATCTGCCGGCGCGCCTCGTAGTCGATGGCCTGGCCGATGAAGCGGATCGAGTTCATGTTCTTGATTTCGCACCGGGTGCCGAATTCGCCACCTGGCCGGCGTACCGAGACATTGACGTCGGCGCGCAACGAGCCTTCGTCCATGTTGCCGTCGCAGGTGCCGAGATAGCGCATGATGGTCCGCAGCTTGGTCACATAGGCCTTGGCCTCATCACCGGAGCGCATGTCGGGTTTCGACACGATCTCCATCAGCGCCACGCCGGAGCGATTGAGGTCGACATAGGACATGGTCGGGTGCTGGTCGTGGATCGACTTGCCGGCATCCTGCTCCAGATGCAGGCGCTCGATGCCAACCTCGATGTCCTCGAACTCGCCCTGGCGGTCGGGGCCGACCGAGACGATCACCGTGCCCTCGCCGACGATCGGCTGTTTGAACTGCGAGATCTGGTAGCCCTGCGGCAGGTCCGGATAGAAATAATTTTTCCGGTCGAAGACCGACTTGTGGTTGATCTGTGCCTTAAGCCCCAGGCCGGTGCGGATCGCCTGCTTGACGCATTCCTCGTTGATGACGGGGAGCATGCCTGGCATTGCCGCATCGACAAGGCTGACATTGGCATTGGGCGCGGCACCGAAAGAGGTCGAAGCGCCGGAGAACAGCTTTGCTTCCGAGATGACCTGTGCGTGCACCTCGAGGCCGATGATGATCTCCCAGTCGCCGGTGGCGCCGGAGATCAGACGTTTTGCGTCAGGGGTACGAGTGTCGATAAGGGACATGACGGCCTACAAATTTGAACTTCGGAATATGCATGTAACGCATATTTTGGTTTGGAACTTCGCTAGTGCAAACTGTCTTGCGAGACAAGCGCAAAGCCTCAGTCTGATCTTCCCAGCCATTTTCGCCTACAGGACGCCAATCCCAATGGAGAGTGGATGTCCACTTCCGCTCAGTCCCGGACGCGCGGCGCTGTTGGGAACAGCGCATCCTGCACCTGCTCCCGCAGGTCGGACGCATTGAAATCGAAAAGAACGACAAGAGACGGATTGCCTCCGTCAAATGGGCCCCACCACATCACCGGCGCGGACTCGAATTCGTCCGCTCCGAACTCGACAAGAGGTTGTCCTGGCGTTGCCGGTCGGTCTCCGGCCGGCGGTTCCCTTCACCGCTCAGGCGGTGGCGATGTAGGCCCGGATTTCCTCGGCCTCGCGCTCGACGTCCTCGATGCGGCGCTTGACCACGTCGCCGATGGATACGATCCCATCGAGCAGACCATCCTTTTCCACCGGGAGATGGCGGAAACGGCCCCTGGTCATGATCTCCATCACCTCGTTGACGGTGTGGTTCTCGTTGCAGATCTTCACCTTTGGCGTCATCGCCGAACGCACTGCTATATCGAGCGCGGCACCGCCCTCCCTGGCAACCACGCGCACGATGTCGCGCTCCGAAAGGATGCCGACGATCTTGCGATCGCCATTGGTGATGACCAACGCGCCGATCCTGTGCTCGGCAAGGATGCGGATGGCTTCGCTCAGTTTTTCGTTCGGCCCGAGCGTCAACACGTCATGGCCTTTTTGCTCGAGAATGGCCTTAACCGTCATGGCGTCCTCCTCTACTTTGCCAACCGGTTCCTGCCCTGACCGGCTTCACATAAGAGTGAACATGGTGCGCCGTGATCGGTTGCATTTCAAGCCCGGTCGGAGGTCTCCCATTCGGGCGCTTGCCATACCCTGTCGAACCAGCGCAGGCCGAAGAAGCCCGCGACAAAGCCGCCAATATGGGCCTCCCAGGCGACTTGGCCGTCCACGCCCGGTGCGAAGCCGAGAAGGCCGGTGGCCAGATTGATGATCATCCACATGGCCAGGAAGATGACGACGCCGCGCGAGCGCAGCACGACCTTGACCGGCAGCACCGGGCCGGCGAAAGCAGCCTTGCCGGCCGAGCGGTCGGTGCGGAAACCAAAGCGCGCCGCAGCCCCCATCATGCCCGATATGGCGCCCGATGCGCCGACCAGCGGCGCTTCTCCGTACGGATGCATCGCCCAGAAGAGCGCCACCGACGCCAATCCGGTGGCGGCAAAGAACAACGCGAACCGAAGCGCGCCGAGACGATTGGCCAGCGGTGAGCCGAAGGCGGCAAGCCAGACCATGTTGATGGCGATATGGGCAAAGCCGCCATGCATGAAGGCATAGGTGAAAGGCCGCGTGAAAAGAAACCAGTCGAACCCGTACCTGCCGGTATAGAGGACCGGAATGAAAGCTCCGTCATAGAGTAGCGTCATCTGCTGGGCGTCGTTCAGCGCATATTGCTGCAGCAGGTAGACGACCGCACAGATGCCGATCACCGCCAGCACGATCGGCGGCAGATTGAACACCGGCTCACGCACTGGTGGCGGCATGGTCTCGGCCGGTTCGGACTCGGACGGATTTTGCGGTTCGCTCATCTGCAATCGCACTCGATGCTGGTTCGACTGGGCTGGTTCGACTGGGCTGGTCGACTGGGCTGGTTCGGTCTGGGCTGGTTCGGTCTGGGCTGGTTCGGTCTGGGCTGGTTCGGTCTGGCGAGCATCTAGATCACCGCCGATGGAACCGCAAACGGCGAATCGTCCCGCTCCGAATCAAAGGGGCGAATCGAAAAAGAAGCCGTCCAAGGTTTCCCCTGAACGGCCGGTCGAGCCCCTGCTCCCCTAGAACTCTTGACTGAAGTGCTGCCGATCGTCGCGAAACGACCGCTTCTGGAGTGGTTTTGGTGTGCCACGCGGCGGCCCAGGGCGCAACGTAAACCAGTTGTTAACCTTAACGGCCCCGACCCGTGAACAAGTGTTAACGACGCTGGCACGCTTCCTGCTCCCCAACGCATGTAGGTCATCGGAGGGCGCCCTTCTGTTCACCGATGGGACATCAGACGACAGAATGCGCGGAGCTTAGTAGTATGAACCAAAACGGATCGATCACGCTGTTCCACTATTGGAACCGCCTGCGTGACGGACGCCCCGCTCCGAAGCGATCGGAAGTCGAGCCGGCCGATATCAAGACGCTGCTGGCCGATACGTTCATCCTCGAAAAGGACACGCGTGGGCAACCTGTATTTCGCCTAGCCGGCACCAGGCTCTGCGCCTCCTACGGCCGCGAACTCAAGGGGTTCTCCTTCCCCTCGCTGTGGCGGGAGAAGGATCAGAGGCTGGTTTCGCGGCTCATTCACGGGGTTTTCGAGCAGAAATCGGTCGTGCTGATCACTTTCGAGGGCTTCAGCCGCAACGGCCGCTCCAACAAGTTCGAATTGCTCGCCTTGCCGCTTGACGGCGGCATCGAAAATCCACGCTGCCTCGGCGTGATCAGCGCCGTGGAGAAGCCGTTCTGGCTGGGCGCGGATCCGATCACCGATGCCTTGATCGATTCCATCCGCGTTATCGACCCGGAGAAGGAATTGCTGAGCGGCCGTCCCGCGATCAACGTTCCCTCGCTCGTTCCCGACGAGATCGAGGCGCCCGAAACGATCTCTGCGCTCGGTCGCGCCCGCCGCATCCGCCATCTCGTCGTCTTCGACGGCGGGCGGGAGGAATAGTTGACGATCGCATGGTCTTGCAGGCCCGTTTTTCCCCTTTGTTAACCCGATTTGTTGTAGTTCTCTGCTGAAATTCCTCGCATCCACGCGCGGGAATGCCAAACAGGGTGTAGGCAGTCATGAGGTCAGCGGCGGTCGACTACGCGCCGTCCCAAGCTGAAAGGCGTAACTTTCAGCGCGTCCGGGTCAAGATCTACGGACGATTCATGCTGGAGGACCGCACCGAGCACCCATGCCAGGTCGTGGACATGTCGCCCGGCAACGTGGCGCTCCGCACCGACCGCATCGGCATGCCCGGCGAGAAAGTCATCGCCTATATCGACCATATCGGCCGCATCGAGGGTGTGCTGACACGCACGCTGCCGGATGGCTTCGCAATGACGGTGATTGCGTCCGACCGCAAGAAGGACAAGCTCGCCGCACAGTTGACGTGGCTTGCCAACAAGCACGAACTCGACCTCCCGGAAGACCGCCGCCACGAGCGTGTCTCGCCCCGCAACCCGACCAGCGTGCTGCAGCTCACCGACGGTCGTCAGTATCAGTGCCGGATCATCGATCTGTCGCTGTCGGGCGCAGCGATCGAGATCGACGTGAAACCGGCGATCGGCGTCCAGGTCATGCTCGGCACGATGCGCGGACAGATCGTGCGGCATTTCGAAGATGGCGTCGCCATCGAATTCGCCGTCATCCAGCGCCCCGAAACGCTCGATTCCGAATTCAACACGCCGCGCTCCTGATTAGACAGCAAAGCATGCCCGTCATGCCGGCCCTCGCGGCCGGCTTTTTTTGATTTCGGGGGCGGCGGTCGATATGTCTGGATAGCAGGTCGCCATAGTCGGAAATGGTCCGCGCGAGGCCGAATTTGCCGAAAACCGGGCGCAGCAATCCAACCAATTCAATACTAAAATGATTCAAATTTTATGTTTATTCTATTGGCGTTTTACTTAAAATCTACTTCGGGCCTTTGCGTCGAATAAATCCAGATGTGGCACTGTCTCCTTCGAACGGGGAGACTGAACAATGAAAAAAACGAGGGGCAAGCTGTTGCTGATGGCAATGGCGATGCAGCTTTCCGCCTGGGGATCAGCATATGCCGCGGGACCGGCCTATATGCATACCGGCGGACGCACGACGCAGCCTGTTGGCCACTATGAATTCTGCCAACGCATCCCCGGCGAATGCAACGAGAAGACCCCCAAGGGGACGCCGGTCGACCTGAGCCGCAAGCTCTGGGCGACGATCGTCAGCATCAACAATTCGGTCAACACCCGCATCAAGCCGCGCACCGACATGGAAAACTACGGTGCAGAGGAATACTGGGCCTACCCGGACAATGGCTATGGCGATTGCGAGGACTACGCGCTGGAAAAGCGCCGCGAGTTGATGGATGCGGGCGTGCCGGCCGGCGACCTCTTGATGACGGTTGCGCGGCAGCCGAATGGTGACGGCCACGCGGTACTGACCGTGCGCACCAGCCTCGGCGAGTTCATCCTCGACAATCTTGAAACCAAGGTGCTGTCCTGGACGGACACCGACTATACCTATCTCAAGCGTCAATCGACGGAGAATTCCGGCGTTTGGATGACGATCAACGACGGCCGTTCCGACGCGGTCGCCAGCGTCCGCTGAGGACGCCAATGAGGTCAGGCGCGTTGCACGACGCGCTTACCGAGAAACCCGGTCGAGTCCCACCCTCCCCGTCCCCAACGACCGGGTCAAAGGAGCCGGCCCCGTCCCCGGGCCGGCTCCACCATTTTTGGCCGATTGCGCCGGCACATGAGCCGGCTTCCGTACTCCGCTTGCTTTCAGAATGCCGCAGGATCCTCGACTGTCGGTTCGTCGGCGGATATGGTTCCGACGTTCTCCGCACGAGATACGCTGGCCAAGCTGGCGAACGTCGAAAGCGCGCTAGTCACCAAAGGTGTCGCATGCCGACCGAACCCCGATCACCACGTCTTGCCGTTCTGATCGACGCCGACAACGCTTCCGCCAAGATTGCCGACGGTCTGTTCGAGGAGATCGCCAAGATAGGCGAGGCCAGAGTTCGTCGAATTTACGGCGACTTCTCAAGCGCCCGGTCGAAAGGGTGGGCCGACATCCTGTCCAAACACGCCATCATACCGCAGCAACAGTTTGCCTATACTGTCGGTAAGAATGCGTCAGATATCACTCTGGTGATCGACGCCATGGATCTTCTCCATAGCAGTCGCTTTGACGGCTTCTGTCTGGTTTCGTCCGACAGCGACTTCACGAGGCTTGCTGCCCGCATCCGCGAACAGGGCGTCGATGTGTTCGGCTTCGGCGAGCGGAAAACCCCAGAAAGCTTTCGGCAGGCATGTCGCCGTTTCATCTACACTGAAAATCTCCTGCGTGGCGCAATTAGCGTTCAGGATGCCGCACCGGCCACGAAGCCGCTCCAGTCGCCGAACGCCGCAACGCCGATCCTGAGGAAAGTTGTCGGTCAGATGGACAGCGAGGATGGCTGGGTGTCCCTGAGTAACTTTGGAAAGCAGCTCTTAAACCTCTTCTCGGATTTCGATCCCCGTACCTACGGTTTCGGGAAGCTGAGCGATCTGGTGCGGGAGACGGCTGCTTTCGAAATCGACAAGGCCAGCGGCGGAGCCATGCGAATACGCATCAACACCGCCCCCACAAAAAAAGGGAAAAACAAATCGGGGTGAGTTGGACCGGAACGCCTCTGCACGTGAGGATTCGCAGCGGCGTATCGTCTGCAATCCCGCACGAGTTGGGTCATTGCCATGCTGGAAATTCCGGAAGATCGATGCGAGCGCGATCGTCTGTTCAAGGCGATCGACGATGCCTTCAAGGCTGGCGACTTCGAGGCCCTCGGCACCGCCCTGAGCGGTTCGCCCCGCTGGTTCGACGAGCGCATGCCGTTTGAGCTCGGCCTTGGCCATCCGCTCGAATACGCGATCTACTGGAGCCCGCTTGCCTTCGTCGCGGCGCTGCTCGACGCCGGGTCGAGCCCAAACTACGACGATCATGCCGGATTTCCATCGATCATCGCGGCGCTGTCCACCGAGCGCGCGGACAAACTCGACATTATCCGCATCCTCATCGATCACGGCGCCGGTGCGGACATCCGAGGTGTCAACGACTGGACGCCGCTCCACCAAGCCGTGGCCATGCGAGACGCCGAGGCGATCCGCCTGCTTTTAGCCGCCGGCGCGGATCCCTCTTTGAGGACTCGCATCGACCACTACACGACAGCGCTGGAAGAAGCAGACATTGCAGGGTTCGAGGTGGGCGCGTCGCTGCTGCGGGCAGCTCTTGCGGAGCGCGCAACCGCCAACCGGGATTGATTGGCGCCGGTGGCCGACGGCATGCCCGGGCCGAGACCTCAAACCTTCGTCAGCCCCGCCTTGAACCTCTTGCCATTGGCGACATAGTGCGCGGCCGAGGCCCGCAGCCGCTCGACCGCCACGTCGTCCAGCACCCTGATCGCCTTGGCCGGCGAACCGACGATCAGCGAATTGTCCGGAAATTCCTTGCCTTCGGTGACCAGGGCGCCGGCACCGACGAGTGAATTCTTGCCGATCCTGGCGCCGTTGAGCACGATGGCGCCCATGCCGATCAGGCTGTTGTCACCAATCGTGCAGCCATGCAGCATGGCGCGATGGCCGATCGTACAGCCCTCTCCGACGGTCAGCGGAAAGCCGGGATCGGTGTGCATGACGGTATGTTCCTGCACATTGGTTTCGGCGCCGATGACGATGGGCTCGTTGTCACCCCTGATGACGACGCCGAACCAGAAGCCGGCATTGCGGCCGATCCTGATGTCGCCGATCAGCGTCGCATCGGGCGCGATCCAGTTCGAGTCCGCGTCGGCGAAGCTCGGCTCCGTTCCATCGATCGCATAAAGCGGCATTTTCGGTCTCCGATTCCCCTCAGGCCGGAAACCCTAGGAGACCGGTGGCCCAGGAAGCAATGGCAAGCACGACGATGCCCAGCGCCAGCGACCAGGCAATAGCGGTGCAGCCGCATGACAGGAGCGCCACTACCGAGATGCGGTTCGCCCGCCTGGCGTCAAGCGCATCGTTGACCAGCATGAACGGCCCGGCGCCCGCGGTGACAGCCAGCGAGCGCAACACATGGGCGGGCGACACATAGGGTTCGGTGAAGGCGACCTTGCGACCCGATACCAGCTCCATTGTCGAGCCCGCCAGACCGCAAACCGTCAGTCCGACGACAAAAGCGAACAGCAAGAGTTCCATCTGGGCCACGTTAACCCTCCATTTACCATGAAATCGCACAGTCGTTTCAGGAAGTCTGCAAGGGCCGTGCCGTGCGAAGTGTGCCGTCAAGGGACACTTCGACCGCGGGGATGGCCGATTGGCGGCGGAACGAGGACCGAGATGAAGCAGGCAGCGATCGCCGACGGCCCGAAACTGACCGTGGTCGATTCCATGCTGATGAAGCGGGTGTTCTACGCCTTCGCGGCTCTGGCCGTGTTGTCGATAGCCATCAGCCTCGGCGGCAAATGGTTCGGCCGTTCCATTGCCATGGCCGGCTACACCGACGACGCGACCGTGCGCGAAGTGGCGATCGGCAACAACGTCATCACCGTGCCGGCCAATTTCATCCGGTTCGAGCAGGCCCGGCGCGACAGCGTCGCCACGCGCCTCGACCTTTATATGCGCTATCCCCAGATGGACGGCTACAGCGAGGCGTCGCGTGATGATTTCAACCACGCCGGAACCGACAGGAACATCATTTTCCTGTCCTTCGAGCAGCAGATGATGTCGCGTGACATGAGCGGCCGGTTCGGGCCGATCTACAGCGCGCTCATCGTCCAGCCCGGCATTCCAGGCCCCGGCGGCACGACGGTCTACGGGTTCAATGAGAAATCAGGGTACCTGAATGAAGTGCTGGTCGTCGGCAAGCGCGCGGGCAACGACCCTTTCGTGGCCCGCTGCCTCAGCGGGCCGAGCGCCGGCGAATCGCTGGCGCCCTGCGAGCGGGACATCCATGTCGGGGATGATCTCAGCCTTACCTATCGCTTCCCAAGGGAATTCCTTGGCGACTGGCAGACGCTCGACGCGGCAATCATGGCCAAGGCGGGGCGGATCCTCAAAACCGGTCATTGACAGGCTGAAGAGGCCGGCCGCGCTCGATGCGGCCTGCCGTGGAATTGCGGGCTCAGGCCAGGTCGATGTCCAGGATCGCCATCGAGAAATTGTAGTCGCCGTCGTCCTCGTCCTTGAAGACGATGCCGAGGAATTCGTCACCGACATAGACCTCGGCCGAATCTTCCTTACGCGGCCGTGCCTTGACCTCAAGCTTGGGGTTCTGGAAGACGCGCTTGAAATAGGCGTCCAGCTTTCTGATTTCGTCCGGCTTCAACAGTCTTCTCCGATCATCGGCTTGCTCATTTGAACGGCGCTTCTGGCACGTCGACAATGGCGATGTAAAGGCAAGCCGGCCTTATTGCACCGGAAGCGGCAGCGCTGCCGGGCAGTCCTACGGGGCAAGTGCCGGCAAATCAGATATCGAAACTGATAACATGGTCCATCTTCTGCGACGGCAGAAGCTGGTCCATCTGGCGCGATGGCTGGTCGCAGCCGGTCTCGCCAACCACGCGGGCCGGCACGCCGGCTACCGTCTTGTTATGCGGCACAGGCGACAGCACTACCGATCCGGCGGCAATCTTGGAGCAATGGCCGATCTCGATGTTACCGAGAATCTTGGCGCCGGCGCCAATCAGCACGCCGTGGCGGATCTTGGGATGGCGGTCGCCGCCGGCCTTGCCGGTGCCGCCCAGCGTCACGCCATGCAGGATCGACACGTCGTCCTCGATAACCGCCGTCTCGCCGACGACGAGGCCGGTGGCGTGATCGATGAAGATGCCCTTGCCAATGCGCGCGGCCGGATTGATGTCGGTCTGGAAGACCGCGGACGAACGGCTCTGCAGGTAGAGCGCGAAATCCTTGCGGCCGTGGTTCCACAGCCAATGCGCAAGCCGGTGGGTCTGGATGGCATGAAAGCCCTTGAAATAGAGCACCGGCATGATGAACCGGTCGCAAGCCGGGTCGCGGTCATAATAGGCCTGGATGTCGACGCGCACCGTGGTCGGCCAGTCCTTGTCGTCGGCGAGCATCGACTTGAAGGTCTGGCGAATGAGATCGGAGCCGATATCCTGATGGGCAAGCCGCTCCGCGATCCTATGGATGACAGCCTCTTCCAGACTCTCCTGGTTGAGGATCGTGGAATAGAGGAACGCAGCCAACAAGGGGTCGCGGTTGACCGCTTCCATCGCTTCGTCGCGGATCGAACGCCAGATCGGATCGACCGGCTGCAACGCGCTTTGGCGGGAAATGCTGATGCTGTTCATCGACGTCTCGTCCTGCGTCCTGCTAGTCTGCCTGCCATCTGGCCGCACATATAAGCCAGTTCATAGCATGATTGAACTCAATTTTCCTTAGTGCTGTGTCAAATGGATTTGGTTCGCGGGAATTCAAGCAGCCATGGAAAACGAACCCTTGATCGACGATGACCTGAAAACCGAGCTTTCGGTCCTCTACAAGGGCGGCGATCGCCACTATCACAACCTCGCCCATATCGAGGCGATGCTGGCACTGGCCCGCGATTATCGAACCCTTCTAGACGACCGCGAAGCCGTCGAAGCGGCGATCTGGTTCCACGACGCCGTTTACGACAGCAGGGCCAAGGACAATGAAGCGCAAAGTGCCGCCCTTGCCGAGCAAAAGCTCGCCGGCCGCATCGATGCCGGTCGCCTGAGCCGCGTCAGCGCAATGATCCTCGCCACCGCCACGCACCAGTTGCCGCTGTTCGACGACGTTGCGGCGACGCGCGACGCCAGCTTGTTCCTCGACATGGATCTTTCGATCCTGGGTGCCGCACCGGATGCATTCGACGCTTATGAACGCGCGGTTCGCCGCGAATATGGCTGGGTGGAAGAGCCGATGTGGCGTGCCGGCCGCGGCGCGGTGCTGAAAAGCTTCCTTGCCCGCCCGCATATTTTTCACACGCAGGAGTTCCGGCAGCGCTTCGAGCCGCAGGCAAGGCTGAACATGGCGCGATCGCTGCAGGCCTTGACCTGATGTATCGATTTCGCCACCCGAGACGCTTCGTCCCCGAACGCCGGAGCCTCAGAGCGGATTTTCGGCGTAGAACTCCAGCACGCGCTGCTTGAAGGTCTTGTCCCCGACGGCCAGCATATGGTCCCTGCCCTCGATGTGGAAGGCCTTGGCGTTCGGCATCAGCGCCGCAAGCTCGTCCGGCGATCCGCCGATGTCGTCGGTGGTACCGACGGCGATCAGCGTCGGCTGGGCGATGCGGGCAATATCCTGCTCGTCAAGCAGTTCCCGTGAGGTGACGATGCAGGCGGCAAGCGCCCGGCGGTCACTGCGGGTCTGGTCGGCGAAGGCACGAAAAGAGCGACCACGCGGATGGGTGGTCGCGGCCGGATCCTCGGCCAGAAGGGCGGCAGCGATTGGATCCCAATCGCCTACCCCATCGATCATGCCGATGCCGAGGCCACCAAAGACCAGCGTCGCCACCTTGTCCGGGTCAGAAAGCGCCAGGAACGCCGCGATGCGCGCGCCCATCGAATAACCCATGACATGGGCGCGCTCGATGCCGAGATGACCGAGCAGGGCTGCCGCGTCCGAAGCCATTTTCGCCGGTGTATAATCGGCCTCCTCATAGCTCTTGGATGACGAGCCATGGCCGCGATTGTCGAAGGCGATGGCGCGGTAGCCGGCATCGTTGAGCGTCTTGAACCAGCCGGGCGACACCCAGTTGACATAATGACTCGACGCAAAGCCGTGGATCATGAGCACCGGATCGCCCTCGCCCGATGCCGGCTGGCGGTCGAGGAAGGCTAGATCGAACCCGTCATGAGAGAAAAACTGCATCGGCTACACCACCATTGGCACTCAGCCGCCGCCATTTGGCGCATCACCGTTGTCCGCCGGCGGCGCGCTCGGACCGACGACCGTGCCGATGGCCGGATGGCTCAACAGATTGCCATATTCGATGCCGTTCCTGGCGGCCATGCCGGCCTTGAGTTCAAGTACGAAACGCACGGGCACGCCGGGTGAAATGACGGCCTCGGACTGCGGTACGCCCTGCTTCACCGCACGAATCTTGCCGTCCTGACCAATAAAGATCAGGTCAAGCGGCAGCGGCGTGTTCTTCATCCAGAAGCCGACCTGTTGCTGGATCGGAAAGACGAACAGCATGCCATGGTCGTCCGCCATATCCTGGCGATACATCAGTCCGGCCTCCCGCTCCGCGTCGGTGTCGGCGACTTCAATGGAAAACGAGCGATCTCCGTTTTTCGTCGCCACAACCAGCGGCGCGGGATCGACGGGAAGGATCATCGCCCGGCCATCGGCCGCGCTGGGTACCTGGAAATAGAAAAACGCGGCAGCGGCGACCATGACGGCAGCCACGGCGCACATCACGCCCGCCGTCAGCCCGTTCCTGTGTGTCATATGAAATCCTCGGCCGGATCGCCCTAGTGCGAGACCGGCAAGGTGCCCATATCGGGGTGAATTTCGGCGGCCATAAGGCCTTTGTCACCGCGGCCGAAACGGACAAGCACGACTTGCCCCGGCCGAAGCTCGGTGATGCCGTAGCGGCGCAAGGTCTCCATGTGGACAAAAATGTCCTCGGTGCCCTCGCCGCGCGTCAGGAAGCCAAACCCCTTCGTGCGGTTAAACCATTTGACCAAAGCCCGTTCGAGCCCGCTCTCCGGCGTCACGGAGACGTGGGTGCGCTGTTCCTGCATTTCAGCGGGATGGACGGCGGTGGTGAGATCCATGGAAAGCACACGGAAAGCCTGCAGCCCGCGCTCACCTTGCTTGACCAGGCAGACCACGCGCGCGCCTTCAAGGGCAGTCTGGAAGCCGTCCCGTCGAAGGCAAGTCACATGGAGGAGGATATCGCCTGAAACACCGTCATCGGGGAGGATGAAGCCATAGCCCTTGGCCACATCGAACCACTTGATGGCGCCGGCAATCTCGGCCAGGTCGGCATCGCTGCCTTCGTCGCGCGTCAAAGCGTCGCCAAGGGTATTGGCCCGCCCCGTCAAAGAGGCCTTTTCCCCCATAAGAATGCCCCCTTTATTCAAGAACACCGCAATTGATTCTTGATACCAGATTAACACCGCGGCTTCCGGTGTGTGCAAGAGCTGACGTGCCTTTTTTCACGGTTCATTGCGGGAATACCGGATTTGTTCTTTGCCGGCACCGCTTGCGCCTCACGATTGCCCTTTGACCGGGCCGACCCTATGTTGCGCCGCAACTCAACAGATCGAGGAAAACACATGCGCTATCTGCACACCATGGTCCGCATCGCCGATGTCGATGCCTCGCTCGATTTCTACTGCAACAAGCTCGGCCTGAAGGAAGTTCGCCGCTATGAAAACGAGCAGGGCCGCTTCACGCTGATCTTCTTGGCGGCTTCGGAAGACGAGCAGAGCGGCATCGACGAGAAGGCGCCGCTGGTCGAACTCACCTACAATTGGGATCCGGAAGATTACAAGGGCGGGCGCAATTTCGGTCACCTCGCCTATGAGGTCGACGATATCTACGCTACTTGCCAGCATCTGATGGACAATGGCGTCACCATCAACCGGCCGCCACGCGACGGCAACATGGCTTTTATCAAGTCGCCGGACGGCATCTCCATCGAGCTTCTGCAGAAAGGCCCGGCCAAGGCCAAGGCAGAGCCGTGGGCATCGATGGCGAATACCGGAAGCTGGTAATCGGTCACCCTTTTCGAGTGGCCGGCGGCCACTCGATGGTGTTTGGTGAGGTTGTGCCTATCTATGCAGCTATGGCGCCTGCCCTGAAGAGTGGCGCCGCCTCGTCATCAGATTGAGCTTCGGAGAACCCTTCATGCCGACCAGCCATGCCAATGTCGCCACGGCCCATGCAAGCCGCTATCTGCAACAGCTGTGCAAGCATTGGGCCCACAAGTTTCCCGTCGAGTTCGACCCCAACCACGGCATCATCGACCTTTCACTCGGCCGTACGGTCATGGACGCCGACGGGGCAGCGCTGCACATCACGGTATCGACCAACGAGCCCGCTTCGATCGAGCGCCTCGAAAGCGTCGTTGCCGACCACATCAAGCGCTTTGCGTTCCGCGAAGAACTGGCCTTCGACTGGAAACGCGCCGAGGTGGCGTAGTTCGTTCATGCGTGTCGCCGCCGCGCATTTCCGGCGAGACGCATGGATCAATCGCTGCCGGACTTGCCCGCCATCTCCAGCAGCGCCAGCACCGAACGCCAATTGCGTGCCGTGCCCGGCACTTTCAACGTGCGCGGAATGAGGTTGGCGAACACCGATTTGCCGAGCCCGTCCGGCGCGCTGAGGTAGAGCACATCGCCCTTGACCTCGAAACGCTCGGGACCGGTGCACTTTTCCGCCAACCGCGCCACCTCGTCGGCGGTCGGCTCACGCTCCAGCGCATAGGCGTGGAGCTTTGTGTGATCGGCGGCAGCTTCCGGATACGGATTTTCGCGCACGAGCCTTTCGAACCATTCGAAATCGCGCACCATGATGCGCGAATGGAAACCCCATTTTGTCTCGAAAGCTGCCTCGATCCCTTTGGTCAGCGCGGCCGCGTCACCCTTGTCGGCCCGGAACACGACATTGCCGCTCTGAACATAGGTGGCGACATCGGAAAAGCCGAGATCCTCGAAGAAGGCCCGCAACTCCGCCATCTTGACGATGCGATTGCCGCCGACATTGATGCCGGAAAACAGGGCGATGAAGATCTTTCCGCTCATATGATGAACCCGGCCAATGTCTCGTTTTCGGTGATGTCCTGATACTGGACGCCCCCGGCCTCGAAATTTGCCTCGAGGAGATCGAAATTGCGCCGATCCTTGGTTTCGATACCGATCAGCACCGAGCCGAAATTGCGCGCCGACTTCTTCAGATATTCGAAGCGGGCGATGTCGTCATCCGGACCCAGCATGTCGAGGAAGTCACGCAGCGCGCCCGGCCGCTGCGGAAAGCGGATGATGAAGTATTTCTTCAGGCCCTCGAAGCGCAGCGCCCGTTCCTTGACGTCCGGCAGCCGCTCGAAATCGAAATTGCCCCCGGACACCACGGCGACGATGGTCTTGCCCCTGATCTCCTTCCTGGAAAAATCCTTCAGCGCGTCGATCGCCAGCGCGCCGGCGGGTTCCAGGACCACGCCTTCGATGTTGAGCATCTCGATCATGGTCGCGCAGAGCCGGTTTTCCGGGATGAGCCGCACGCTGTCGGCGGCAAACTCCTTGAGATATCGCAAAGGTTCGCGGCCGATCTCGGCGACCGCCGCGCCGTCGACGAAGTTGTCGACCTTGGCGAGCTTCAGCCGTTTTCCCGCAGCTAGGCTCTCGCGCAGGCTCGGCGCGCCAGCCGGCTCGCAGAAGACGAAACGCGCCTCGCGGCCCTGATCGGCGAAATAGTGCGTCACCCCGGCTGCGAGCCCGCCGCCACCCACCGGCAGCATGACGATGTCGGGCACGCGCCCGCCCGGCATCTGGTCCACGATCTCATAGGCGACCGTCGCCTGGCCCTCGATGATATCCTTGTGATCGAAGGGCGGCACCATGTGGGCACCGGATCTTTCGGTGAATTCGAAGGCGGCGCGGTAGCAGTCGTCGAAGAAATCGCCGACCTGCCTGATCTCGACGAAATCGCCGCCAAATAGCCTGGTCTTGTCGATCTTCTGCTGGGGCGTCGTCACCGGCATGAACACCACGCCTTTCTTGCCGAAATGGCGGCAGACGAAGGCGAAGCCCTGCGCGTGGTTGCCGGCGGACGCACACACAAACAGCTCGGCCTGGTTGCCTTCGCCAAGCGCCTTGCGGAAGAAGTTGAAGGCGCCACGGATCTTGTAGGAGCGCACGGGGCTCAAATCCTCGCGCTTCAGCAGCACGCGCGCGCCGGTCTTTTTCGACAGATAGTCATTTTCCTGCAGCGGCGTTTCCGGGAAGATCTGGCGGATCGCGGAGGCGGCGACGGCGACGCGCGAGGAAAAGCTGGTCATGGCAAGATCATCCCGGGATCGCCCGCGGGCGAGTTAGACGACAACCCTATTACACATCCGGCCCGGCAAGACCATTGCCCCGTCAGGCCTGTAACCGCAACGGCGGCTTCCCGAAATACTAGCAAGCACTTGGGGATGTTTGCTCATGCTTCTCCGTCGCGCGGGGTCGCGCATTGATGGACGCCGAAGTTCGACACCCGGCCGAGTTGCAGGTGCCGGTCTTGCGCGACGTTGTGGCGTTGCTGCCCGCTTTGGCTTTCGGGCAACACTGCGCCTGCCGTCGCGCGGCGCCGACCGCATTTTGGCTGGACACGACTTACTTCCGCCGCACTTCGCCTGCTGGGGAGATATCGCGGAGGGTGGATGGCCCTTTTTGGGCTCGAGTGGAATTTTTGACGTGCATTTGAAGACGATTTGCATTCTTGCGCTGACGCTGCTGATGGCGGGCTGCGGCGGCCGCAAAACCGAGGAACTGCTCGGCAGCGCGGTCATGTCCGCGCCGGTGACGGAAATCGCGGGCAACCACTCGATCTTCATTGCCACGACCCGCAAGCCCTCCGACGATCCAAACAAGGTTTTCGACGGCGAACGCTCGGCGACGCTGAACTACGCCCGGGTCAACATCACCGTTCCCGGTCTCCACCAGACGGGCCAGATCGAGCGGCGCTCGCGCGGCAAATCGAACGATCCGGCCAAGTATTTCATGGCTTCCGAAGTCGTCGGCTACGACACGCAGCCGAAATTCGCCAGCGCGATCAGCGCCGACATAGCGGCACGCGGCGGCCGCGTCATGGTCTTCGTCCACGGCTACAACACCGGCTTCGACGATGCCGTCTATCGCTTGACCCAGATCGTCCACGATTCCGGTTATCCGGGAACGCCGGTGCTGTTCTCGTGGGCCTCGGGAGCCAAGACCACCGACTATGTCTATGACAAGGAAAGTGCCAGTGCCGCCCGGGACCAGCTCGAAGTGACGTTGCGCATGCTGGCGCAGAGCGGCGCGCGGCGCATCGACATCGTCGCCCATTCGATGGGAACCTGGGTGACGATGGAGACACTGCGTCAGCTCGCCATCACCGGCGACCGCGACCTCGGCGGTAAGCTCGGCGATGTGGTGCTCGCCTCTCCCGACATCGACGTCGATGTGTTCAAGAGCCAGATGCGCCGCTATGGCAAGCCCGACAAGCCGTTCATCCTGCTGTTGTCGGATGACGATCGCGCGCTGAGACTGTCCGGCCTGATCGCCGGCTCGCGCCCACGCGTCGGCGACTACAAGGATGCCGCCGACCTTGCCTCCTATGGCGTGACGGTCGTCGATCTCTCCAAGGTCAAGGGCAGCGACAGCTTCAACCACACGAAATTCGCCGACAATCCGGCACTGGTGAAGATGATCGGCCAGCGGCTGCGCGAGGACGATGGTTTCGCCAGCGACCGGGACGTGACCGACCGCATCAGCCTGCTTGGACAGTAAAATGCGGCGCAGCGGATTTCGCCGTGCCTGTTCAGCATCGCCGAACGATTGGCCCACTTTGAACTGGACCGCGCCCGCCTCTGGCCTTATCGGAGTATCGATCGACGTCATGCGTTTGACGTCCCCCTATGCGGGAGCCGACGCGTGGCCTTGCGCTTGAAGAGTTTAGGTGTCGTCGCGGTCGCGCTGCTGGTCGCTGGCTGCGCCGGAAACACGCATGATCTGCTCAACAAGACGACGGTCACCGTACCGGCATCCGACATTGCGGCCACCCATGAGATATTTGTCGCCACCACCCGCCAGAAAGCGGTGAAGGACCCGCGACAGGTCTTCGACGGTGACCGTTCCCTGACCACCAGTTTCGCGCGGGTCGATGTCACGGTTCCGAAGAGCCATCAGGTCGGTAACATCGAGCGCGCCAAGGGTTCCGCCAACAGCAATCCGACCAAGGATTTTGCGGCCACGGATGTCACCTTCTACGAAGGCGCGCCGCAATTCGCCAAGGCGGTCGGCGCCGACATCGCCATGCGCGGCGACCGGGCGCTGGTTTTCGTGCATGGCTTCAACAATGGTTTCGACGACGGCATCTACCGGCTGACGCAGATCGCCCACGACACCAAATATCCGGGCACGCCGGTGCTGTTCTCATGGGCGTCGAGCGCCAAGACGACGGGCTACATCTACGACAAGGACAGTTCCACCGCCGCCCGTGACGATCTCGAGGCAACACTCAGGATGCTCGCCAAGACGCGCGTCAAGAGCATCGACATCATCGCCCATTCGATGGGAACCTGGCTGACGATGGAGGCGCTGCGCCAACTTGCCATTACCGGCGACCGCGATCTCGGCGGCAAGCTGGGTTATGTCATCCTTGCCTCACCGGACATTGATGTCGACGTGTTCAAGAAGCAGATGATCCGTTATGGCAAACCCGACAAGCCGTTCGCCGTGCTGCTTTCGGGCGACGACCGGGCGCTCAAATTGTCCTCGTTCATCTCCGGCGACAAACCGCGCGTCGGCGACTATGGCGATGCGGCCGATCTCGCCTCCTATGGCGTGTCGGTGGTCGATCTGACCAAAACGAAAGGCGGTGACGGCGGCCTCAACCACGCGAAGTTCGCCGACAACCCGTTCCTGGTGCAATTGCTGGGCGACCGGCTGCGCACGCCGGCCGGGCTCGCCGCGGACGAGAATCCGGCACAGCTCGCCAATATCGGCCAGGGCCTGGGAAAGGTCGTCGGCTCCGCCGCAGAAGTCATCATCACGACGCCGTTCAAGGTGCTGACCATCGCCACCGGCGGCTGAGCAGCCACGAGCGGACGACTGGTCTCAGACGAACAGATCGACTTTCTGGAACGTCGTCACGTCGATCAGCCCGACGTCGGAAATCCTGAGCTCGGGAATGACGACCAGCGCCAGCAGCGAGTGCTGCATGTAGGCGTTGTTCAGAGAACAGCCCATCTCGCGCATCGCCTCGGTCAGTTTCTCAGCCTTGGCGGCGACGATCTCGGCCCGCTCGTCGGACATCAGCCCGGCGATCGGCATTTCGACCAGCGCCAGTTCCTTGCCCCTGGAGAACAGCACGACGCCGCCGCCGACTTCACCCAGCCGGTTCACGGCCAGCGCCATATCCTGCTTGTTGGTGCCAACACAAATGATGTGATGGGCGTCATGGGCGACGCTGGAGGCCATGGCGCAATCGGCCATGTAACCGAAACCGGAGACGAAGGCATTGGTGACGCCACCCGTGCCCCTGTGTCGCTCGACCAGCGCGATCTGGCAGACATCGTTGCGGCGATCCATCGCGACCAGCCCATCCTCGACCGGCAGATCGGCCTCCAGAGCCCGCGTGGGTGCCTGGTTCTCGATGACGCCGATCACCCGCACCCGCACTTCGTTGGCGCCCTTGGGTGCCGCGATATCGAAATCACCGGCCTTGAGTTTCTTGCCCAACTTGACGGTGTTCTTCGCCGACTCCGGATAGTCGTAGGCCGGGATATCGATGTCGAGCTTGCCGCCCTTGGCCAGCCTGACGCCGCGCGCATAGACCTCGTCGATGCTCATTGCGGTGAGATCGGAAACGACCAGCAGGTCGGCCAACCGCCCCGGCGCGATCGAACCGATCTCGCGTTCCAGTTTGAAATGCTGAGCGGTGTTGAGCGTTGCCATCTGGATCGCGGTCACCGGCTTCAGCCCCTGTTGGATGGCGTGGCGCACCACTCGGTCCATGTGGCCTTCCTGGACAAGCGTGCCGGAGTGGCTGTCGTCGGTGCACAGGATGAAATTGCGCGGATCGATGCCGCTCTCCGTCACCGCCTTGATCTGGGAAGCAACGTCATACCAGGCCGAGCCCAGCCGCAGCATCGCCTTCATGCCCTGGCGCACGCGGGCGATGGCGTCCTCGGCACGCGTGCCTTCGTGATCGTCCTCGGGTCCGCCGGCGACATAGCCGTGGAACGGCAAGCCAAGGTCGCGCGAGGCATAGTGGCCGCCAACCGTCTTGCCTGCACGAACCGTCGCGGCGATCTCGCCCGACATGACAGGATCATTGGCGGCGACGCCTGGAAAATTCATCACCTCGCCAAGTCCGATGATGTTGTCCCAAGTCATTGCCTCGGCAACGTCGGCAACGGTCAGCTCGGCGCCGGCATGCTCCAGCCCCGGCGCCGACGGCACGCAGGACGGCATCTGAACATGCACGTTGATGGGCAGGGCCACAGCCTCGTCATGCATCAGCCGCACCCCCGGCAGGCCCAGCACATTGGCGATCTCGTGCGGATCGATGAACATCGAGGTGGTGCCGTGCGGGATGACGGCGCGGCAGAATTCGGTGACCGTCACCATGCCGCTCTCGACATGCATGTGCGCGTCGCATAGGCCGGGCACGAGGTAGCGCCCGCCGGCGTCGGCCACCTTGGTGCCCTGCCCGATCGTGTGGCTGGCATTCGGCCCGCAATAGGCGAAGCGGCCGCCTGATATGGCGATGTCGGTGCCGGCGATGATCTCGCCCGAATGGACGTTCACCCAGCGCCCATTGCGGATCACCAGATCGGCGGGTTTGCGGCCCATCGCGACGTCGACCAGATCGGTCGCCATTTCGGTCCACGGTTTGGGTTTTGTCGCGCGGACAAGCGGCTTCCTGATCATCAAAGGCTCCTGTTTGTCCGACTGTGCCAAGCCGACGGCGTTTTGGCCAGCGAGGAAGAATGGATTTGCCTGGAGATTGCCGGATTACTCGGATTTCACGTCGACTTCGACCTTGGCGTCGCCGGCTGAAATCCGCTCGGCGATACGCTCGACCTCGCCCGGCTTGAATGTGCCGCTGACCATGATCTCGCCGCCGCGTATCGGCTCCACGATGCGCGGCGACATCATCACGGCGCCGTCGATGCTGAGATCGACAATCTTGCCGACATTTGCCCCCGTAAACCTGGCAAAGGCTTTGCCGCTGTCGGGAGTGAGTTTCAGGCTAAGCATGGCCTGCCCCGAGACAGAATCGGGAACGGCCACGGCTCTGGCAATGATGAGCGTCAATGGTTCGGCCACCGCGGTCTGACCGACCAGCACCGTCGCGACGGCCGCGACCAAGCGGAACAAGATGCGCATGGAGGATCCTCTCACGATGGCGGTCTGTTTCGCACGAGGCGCGCGCCACCGCAATCGCGGCGGGACGCTACCCGCCAACGCCTCGAGACCCGCGAGGACGCTAACCACCTTTGCAGAAATCCGATTCCGTTTTGCCGCAAATCCGGTTAGGCTCCGAGCACGATCTTTGACTCTTCTCGGTGAGTTCGATGCATCGCCTGATGGTCGCGAGTGCCGGTCTTCTTGCCCTGTCCGTGCCGGCATTTGCCGCCGACGCGACATTCGATGTGCCGATGACCGCGCCTGGGTTCGACTGGACCGGCTACTATGCGGGCCTGCAGGCAGGATATGGCTGGGGCCGCTCCGAGATCACCACGACGGAAGGCGCGCCATTTTCCATCACGCCGGACGTCGACGGCGGGTTCGTCGGCGGCCATGTCGCAGGCCTCTGGCAGTTCGATCAGGCAGTGCTGGGCGCCGAGGCGGACCTCAACTATTCCTCGGTCGACGGCACGGCGCAATCGGGCCTGGGAGATACATTCGGCGCCGACATCAAGTGGTTCGGGTCGGTCAACGCCAAGGCCGGCTTCGCCATGGACCGCCTGCTGGTCTATGGCATCGGCGGCATTGCCTTTGCCGGCATCGAGACGTCGCAGAGCTCGGGGCCAGGGTTTGACAACACCGGCTCAAATGTCGGCTGGACCGTCGGCGCAGGAGTCGACTACGCGCTGACCGACAAGTTCGTCGTCGGCGCGCAATATCGCTACTATGACTTCGGCTCAGAGAACCACGAGGCGCCAGCCCCCTTCAACGATCGCGATCAGAGCGTGAAACTGAACACGGTCGGCATCAATCTCAGCTACAAATTCTGAACGTAGTTCCCGGATGACTTCTGAACGTAGTCCTTGGGTGACTTTTTCGGCCCTGGCTTACAACGGCCGCGGTTATCTGCTGGAAGGGGGCGGCCGGCGCCCCCAAGTGGGCGGGGGGATGGGTTGGCCTGAGAGGCGCCGGCCTTAGGCGGATCAGATCCGCCACGCAGATATTTACCGATGTCCGCGGCGCGGATAATTCCGTGATCGCGCCAGTATCGTTATGCCACCTCCTCTGGGTTGCGCGTTCGGCCACAGTAGGACACGACTTGACGGCTGTGACATCTGAAGACGGCTGGCCTGCGGACGTGGTGGAATTGGGAAGACGCAAGGGACTTAAAAATGTCCCACGCGTCCACTGCAACGTTTTGAGTTGTTTACCTTGGCAGCCTACCTTGCCTCTGCACTTCCTGAGTTGCGACGGTTTTCAACCTCAGTTTTTGCCGTGCCAACTCTAGACATCCTAGATTGCCGTCGTGCCGTGATGCGTTCGATCTCATGGGTAGCATGGTGCGGGCGGCGGGACTTGAACCCGCATGGCCGAGGCCTCCGGATTTTAAGTCCGGTGTGTATACCAATTTCACCACGCCCGCAGTGCCCGCACATGTACGCGTGGTACGGGATTTTGCAAAGAGCATGGGGCGTGCTGGCGCACTTGATTGTCCGGGTCATTGAGCGGGAGGCCTCGCCGAAAAACAGACTTAAAGTCCCCGATCTCTGATCGTGCGGGTTCGGTTCCCGTTGTCCGCGCCAGAAAGGTCTTCAAATTTGTTTGGATTTTCTCTGTTGAACCGCAGCAACGTCATTTAGCCGGCGTGGCCACTGCGGGTCACTGCTGTAACTCGGACAGCGCCCTCTCCATCGGGGCCATTGAAATCTGGATCGGGCCGGAAAAAGCCACGTCCATGTCGAAGATCAGGTAGATCGCCCCGGCAACCAAAGCCGCCGATACCGCGTAGGTCGAAATGGTGATCGTATTGCGTGGCGCCCTGAAGCCGAAGCTGGCGAAGATCAGCACCAGCCAGGTAACCAGGAGCGTGATCAGAGGCACCGGGATCGTGCCCTCCGACTGCTCGATCAGCACCCAGCGCAACTCCAGCACTTTCTGCAGATGCTGGCGGGCGTCCTGCACAACGAAGCCATGCGCATCGTCGGCCGGCGCCAGCGCACTCAGCCGGGTGCCGATTTCCGCCAGCAACTGTTCAGAGAGCCGGTTGGCGGCGATCAGCGTCTCGCCGGTGGGCGAAGAATCACCCGCCACGCGCTGCACATAGACGACCAGCGGCTGGCGTACCGTGTCGGTTTGCGGGCCATATTGGCGCAAGGTCCTGTCGAGAAGAATCAATTCGGTCGCATAGGCGTGCACGTTGCGGTCGATCGATTCGAAGGTGTTCCTGGCCGAGTTGATCATCAGGCCGAGCATCAGCGAGGTCATGACCCCGAACAGGTTCGCGGCGTGCCGAACCACGGTGTTCGTGTCGTCGTCGCGATGTTTGGCAGACAATTTTGGCCATATCGCCGTGCTGGCGAGCGCGGCCACCGTCAGGCATAGGAAGATTACCATTGCGATGAAAGCTTCGCGCATGCCGCTCATTCCGATTGGCAATGGAGGTCGTCAGTTGATGACCGCCATTACGATTCCGGCGCGTCCTTGCGCCCTGCCGAACGCCTGCCGCAGGCGCGGGTTGACGCGCACCGCATCGCGGCCGGCCGAGATGGTTCTGTCGACCTGTTCGGGCGTCAGCCTAAGCCGGGTCGGAATAGCGTTCAGCGCGGTCAGATCGGCCGGGGGCAGATCGCCAAACGAGACCAATTCCACCGCCATCCTCACGTCGCGGCAGTCCCAGCCGGCAAGGCTGCCGCGGTAGCGCGCCACCGTGACTGTCGGGAGGCCGCAGCGATACCTGACCAGCTTCTGGCGCCACAGCCGGAACGCCAGCTTCAGGGCATCGAATTCATCACGCACCGAGGACGATATCGAGGTTCCCGTGGTAGCATCGATCATGTCGACCAGACCTGGGCCCTGCTTGACCTCGACCCACTTCGGTTCGGTCCGTCGCCCGGCGTCCGCCACGATCATGATCAGGGTGCGCATCCTGATCGCCGCTTGTGGCGACAGCGGACTGTGGGCGTCCTCTGCGGTGTCGATCGATTCGGCGAAGCCGACCACGGCGATATTGTCGGTCAGACCGCCATCCAGGAGCTTGATATAGTTGACGCGGTCGTTGTTCTGATAGGAGTCCATGGCCCGGGCCGCCGCTTTGACCCGCACCGCCGCTTCAGAATCCTGCAGCCCGTGCTTGATCCAGGCCGGCTGCTTGTAGTTGCATTTGGTTTGCGGCGTGGTCGTCGAGATGACCATAGGGGCGAATACCAGCGGAAACGCGGCTGAGGCCGCCACTGCATCAGCGATGCGCAGCCTGTCGAGATCGCTGCAAATCGCCGCGAACCGGTCATATGTGAAGCCGAAGGCGGTTGCGTTGTAGATATCGGAAGCATGGATCCAGACAAGCGGCGCTCCGGGGCGCTTGAAGGCGCTATAGGTGGCGCCATCGAAAAGGTTTCTATTCAGCCAGGCGGCAAAGGTGCCGCGGTCGTTGACGCCACCACGCCAAAGCCGCGCCAGATTGGCCGGCGCGAGCCTTGCCGTATGCAACGAACTCTCGGCATTCTGGATCAGGAAGCGCTCTCGCAGGTCACGGTAGCCGTGGCCCTTGTAGCCGAGATAAGCAGCCGTCACTGCCCCGCCCGAAACACCACCGACGACACGCACATCATCGATCAGCGTATGGGCACGCCGGCCACTGTCGATGGTCACGTCGTCGAGCGCCCTCAGCACGCCATAAGCGAAGGCGGCGGCGCGCGTCCCGCCACCGGAGAACGACAGAGCGACCACGGTCGAGCCGTCGTCGGCAGCATCCGGGATGAACGCCGGCGAGCCCGGCCCGACCTGTGTCAAATGGGTGTTGATCGGCTCGACATCGTTTGTCGCGCAACCGCTCAATAATGAGCCTGCCAAAGCCAGCCAAGCCAGACGCCGACGCATCGAGGCCCCCAGAGCCTTCGATCTCGACGACGGGTGTGTCATTCGACGTAAGTCACCGCACCCGTTGGCAAATCATAGATTGCCGCGACTATCTTCAGCTTCCCCGCCTTGATGAGGCCGGCCAGCACCTTGCTCGAGGCGGCCAGGCGCCTCGCGGTCCTCCGTGCGCTTTCCTTGGCGGTGTTGTCGACGAAATCACCCGCTTCGCTCCGCACTGCTATCGCCGCGGGCAGGATCGGTTCGATCATTGGGCCGATCGCACCAGGATAGGTCGCGTTCTTGGTCACCACGTCGCACGCCGCCTTGACGGCGCCGCAGTTTGTGTGCGCCAGAACGACGATCAAGGGCGAACCAAGCACCGCTGCCCCGTACTCGACCGTACCGAGCGTGGCAGTGTCGACGAGGTTGCCAGCATTCCGGGCGACGAACAGTTCTCCAACGCCGTGACCGCCGAAGATCAGTTCAGGCGGAACGCGACTGTCGGCGCAACTGATGATCGTGGCCCAGGGCGCCTGGTGTGCGGCCACAGCATTCCGCTGCGCGGCAAGGTCTATCGAGCAGAGTTCCGGGTGACTGACGTAGCTTTCGTTGCCGGATTTCAGTGCGGCGAGCGCTTCATCGGGGCTCAGCGAGGTCACGGCACCTTGGGCCGCGCGCGCCGACCATGTGGCGCCACCAACGCCGAACGCAACGAGCCCCGCGGCGACTTTGAGGAAATCTCTCCGGTCGACCGCTGTACCATCACAGGTGCTGCACATTCTTAATTCCCCGCCCTAGTCCCCAAGGCATAATATGCGCTTGCTCTAATATGTAGGCAAGCGATTGGTGACAAAGTCAGGATTATGCGATGAGGCCGGGATGCGATACGACGAAAGCCACCCCAACGCAGTGCTGGGTGTGCGCTCATATCAATCGGCTTACCGCCTGTTAGGTGACCTTAAGCGAGAAATTGCTGTGGATCTGGATGCCCAGTCGCTCGCCTTTTCTCCAGCGCACTTCCGCTCGATAATTCGCACCGTCCAAAGGCACGCGCAGCCGGAAGGTATTTGGCACTTCAACCCCCGCAGCGACACGCAGCTCGGCGCCGTGCTCATGCTGGTTTCTGACGGCGCAGCCTATTTCGCCATTCTGCGTGATTATGAACGCCTCCTTCAAAACCACCTCGCGTAAGTGCGTCCGACGCTCTACTAGAGGTTCAGAAGGTTTATCGGTCATGGCAAGCCGCCTCCGATGAGCGAAATGCTACCAGACCAAGGTCTGCAGCTCAGGACGCAAAGGTCTGATTTTTTCGCTTAATTCCTGTATCTGTCCCTTTGTACGCTCGGCACATTAGTAAATCGTGAAATATATACTCTATGGTCGTCGCCAAAATTGTCACCTGACGGTGAGACAGAAACGGCCGAAAATGGGATGGGGAAGCCAGGTATGTTCATCGATTTCTACGAAATGCTGGAAATCAGTCCGAATGCCAATTCGGAAACAATAGAACGCATTTTTCGTCATTTTGCCATGCGCTACCACCCCGACAACCAAGTCACCGGCAACGAGTCACGCTTCAGCGATATTCTTGAGGCTCACAACACGCTCAAGGATCCGGTCAAGCGTGCGCAGTACGACATTCAGTACAAGGCCCATTTGAACCACCGGGCCGAGCTGACCGATGAGGCGAGCAATACAAAGGGCTTCGATCGAGATTCCGTCATTCAAGCTAAAGTGCTGTCACTGCTGTATGTAAAACGCCGACAGGACGTCAACCATCCCGGTATTGGCGACGAAGAACTCGAACGAATGTCAGGCTGTCCGCAAGAGCACCTCGAGTTTCACCTCTGGTATCTGAAAGCGAAGGACTGGATAGCCAGGACGGAAAACGGCACGTTCGCCATCACCGTCGAAGGCGTCGATCGCGTTAATTCCGAACATCATCGTGACGCGGCCACCACCCGACTGTTGGGTCACGCGAGCTGAATTGAGATCGCTCGGTCTCTGATCAAGCCGTCACTGGGTTCAGCTTCAAATGCTGGATCAGGATGATGGTCTTGGCGTCGACAATGCGGCCATCGGCGATGCCGGCCAGCGCTTCGTCGAGCGGCATTTCCAGGACCTCGATGTCCTCGCCCTCCTCCGGAGCGCCGCCGCCGGCCGAGATGCGGTCGGCGGGCGAGTAGCGCGCGACGAAGAACCAGAGCCGCTCGGTGACGCTGCCTGGGCTCATATAGGGCGAGAACAGCCGCTCGATGTACTTCAACCGGTAACCCAGTTCTTCCTCGGCTTCCTTGCGGATGGCGGTTTCCGGATCGTTTTCGTCCAGCAGGCCGGCGCAGGCCTCGATCAGCGGCTCGCGGTGGCCGGTGACGTAAGCGGGATAGCGGAATTGTCGCACCAGAAGCACGGTCGAGCGCTGGGGGTCATAGGGCAGGATCACCGCGCCGTCGCCGCGATCATAGGTCTGGCGGACCTGCGTCTCCCATTGGCCGTCGCGCCGGCGATAGTCGAGCACGGTCTTTTTCAGGACCGCCCAGTCGTCGGAGAGAACCTCTTCCGAGCGGATACGAACGCGGTCTTCCATATGACACCTCGATGCTGGCTGGCGGACGCAGGCGTAGCCGCGAACCGGAACAGGCGCAATCGGGCCAGCGATTGGTCCAGCGCGCTTCACCGTCTCGTGTGTGGTATGGACGGGTGCCGTCGCCTAGATAGCGCATTCCCCTTCTCGGAGTTTTTCCATGACGACATCGCTTTTCCAGCCGATCACCCTCGATGGGCTCACCTTCCCCAACCGCATCGCCGTGGCGCCGATGTGCCAGTATTCCGCCGAGGACGGCTCGGCCAGCGACTGGCATCTTTACCACTGGATGAACCTTGCCATGTCCGGTGCCGGCATGGTCACGGTGGAGATGACCGATGTCGAGCGGCGCGGACGCATCAGCCATGGCTGTCTCGGCCTCTACTCCGAAGACAATGAAGCCGCCGCGCGACGCGCGCTGGATGCGGCCAAGCGCGTGGCCGCACCCGGCACCAAATTCGGCACGCAGCTGGCGCATGCCGGCCGCAAGGCCTCGAACCGCAAGCCCTGGGAAGGCGGCGGCCCGTTGCAGCCAAACGATGATCCCTGGCAGACCGTCTCGGCCTCGGCCATCGCCTACGACACCGGCTGGAACGTGCCGCGCGCCCTGGACGACGAGGAAATCCTGCAGCTCGTCGAGCGGTTCGCGGACGCCGCAAGGCGGGCCGACCGTGCCGGCTTCGACTTCATCGAACTGCATGCGGCGCATGGCTACCTCATCTTCCAGTTCCTGTCGCCGCTGTCCAACCAGCGCACGGATCGCTGGGGTGGCTCGCTGGAAGACCGGATGCGTCTCGTCGTCGAGATCGCCAGGGCGGTGAAGAAAGCCGCACCGAAACTGATGCTCGGCGCACGGCTGTCGGTGAAGGACTGGGTCGATGGCGGCTTTGACGTCGCGGACGCGGTCGAGGTGGCGAAAGCGCTGAAGGCCGAAGGCGTCGCCTATCTCTGCTGCTCGAGCGGCGGCAATTCGCCATTGCAGAAATTGCCCACCGGCCCCGGCTATCAGGTGCATCTGGCCGAAGCCGTGCGCAAGGGCGCGGGCATCCCGACCCGGGCGGTCGGCCTGATCGACGACCCGAAACAGGCCGAGGCTGTTATCGCGGAGGGTCGCGCCGACATGGTGGCCCTGGCGCGAGCCTTCCTCGCCGATCCGCGCTGGGGATGGCGTGCGGCCGCCACGTTCAGCGAAAAGATTCATCCGGCGCCGCAACTCGCCCGCTCGGTGACGACGATGGAACATTGGATGAAGGCCGCCGGCTGATCGCCCATTCTCCCGGCACCGGCGCGCTGCCCAAGGGCGTCGCGACCTTTGGGCGCAGGCCGAAGGCCACTTTTGCAACCAAATTGGCTGCTTTGCGTTGCGGCCATGATGATGGACAACAAACCCTTTGAAACGCCGGTCGTGGTCGAGCTTGGCCATGTCGGCAAATATCGCCATATCCGCTCGACCCAGGAGGCGGCCGAGTGCCTGATGACGGTGTGGCCGCTCAATCGCGGGCCTCGTCATCGTGATGCCCTCGACACTTGCCTCAAAGTGCTGGAAGGTTATCGTTCGACAGCGGAGGCGCGCCGGGCACTGATCGAGGCCGCCAGGGAATCGGAAGTGCTGGTGCCCGACGACAAGCTGCCCGACGACCGGCTGCCCGACGACCGGCTGCCCGACGACCGGCTGCCCGATGACCGGCTGCATTGAGCAGGCGGACCTTTAACTGGAGGTTTAGATGGCGAAGCTGACTTACAAGATCGTCGAGCATGACGGTGGCTGGGCCTACAAGGTCGGTGCGACCTTCTCGGAGACATTTCCCACCCATCAGGATGCATTGCGCGCCGCCGAGATCGCTTCGGCCGAACAACAGGTGGCGGGTTCCACAGATGGCATCCAGTACGAGGACGCCGAGGGCAAATGGCACGAGGAACTGGCCGACGGTCGCGATCGGCCTCAGACTGAAATCTCGGATTGATCCAGCCCTGCGCCAGCCGCGGACGCCAGGAGAGACGGCGTCCCGCGGCAGGCAATACGCGGCTGGCCTATTTATTTACCGCAATACTGATCGTTGACGTTGCCCTGCGCGTTCGCATCAGGGCCTGGCGTGCTTGAGGCACAAGGTCCGGCCGGGCCGGGATTGCCAAGAGTGCTCAATCGGGAGCCGTCGGCGTTGATGCTGCCAGTGGTGCTCTGGTCGACGGCAGAGGAATCCTCATTGCCGAACAGCCACCAATTGTGATGGTTGGAATAGGTAGCGTCCGACGATTGGGCCATCGCCGATGTGGCGAGACCGATGGTCAGGAAGGATGCTGCGAAAAGTTTCCTGTACATTGATTTTACTCCGTATCTTGATCTTGGCCGCCTTGGGATGCGACATGGCGTAAACCTGCCCGTCAGCCGCGTGGTTCCCTGAAATTCTCGTGAAGTGGCGGTGATGCCGGGTTGGCAAAGCGTGTGCCGCCATGCGCTCGAAGGATGTGACCTGTTCGGGCGCGATGGTTTGCGGCATGTGGCCAAGGTCGCCAACCACCTCGGCTTTCGTCGCTCTCCGGGACCGAGGATAATCTGGAAGGGCTTGTTCCCACCCTGCTCAAGCGCGCCGGGTACTGCAATGCAGGTGTTATCGTTCGCCTTTGGACGGCCATTGCCGCCGTCCATCCGCCGCGCTATTTCAGGCGACCCGTCCTTCGGAGCCTTCCATGCCTGAAATCGTCACTGCCGCCATTCTCGTCATCGGCGATGAGATTCTGTCCGGCCGCACCAAGGACAAGAACATCGGCCATCTCGCCGATATCATGACGGCAATTGGCATCGACCTGAAGGAGGTGCGCATTGTTCCCGACGAGGAAGACGAGATCGTCGCGGCGGTGAATGCCGTGCGCGCACGCTATACCTATGTCTTCACCACCGGCGGCATCGGCCCGACGCATGACGACATCACAGCCGATTCGATCGCCAAGGCATTCGGTGTGCCTTGCGAATACGATGCCAAGGCCTATGCCCTGCTGGAGGCGAGCTATGCCGCGCGCGGCATCGAATACACGGAGGCGCGCAAGCGCATGGCGCGGATGCCTCGCGGCGCCGACCATATCGACAACCCGGTATCCGTGGCGCCCGGATTCCGCATTGGCAACGTCCATGTCATGGCTGGCGTGCCCTCCATCTTCCAGGCCATGCTCGACAATGTCGTGCCGACCTTGAGAGCCGGCACCAAAATGCTGTCGGCCACGGTGCACTGTCCGTTCGGCGAGGGCCTTGTCGGCGGGCCATTGGGCGAGATCCAGAAAGCCCATCCGGATACGATCATCGGCTCCTATCCCAAATATGGCGACGGCAAGTTCTGGACCGAACTGGTCGTTCGTGCCCGCAGCGCGGAGGCGCTTGAAGCCGCGCGCGCCGATGTCGAGGCCTTGGTGGCAGGCTTCGCGGCTAAGGCGAGCTGATCCGCTGCAAACCGGAACCAAGAACGACGCTACAACGTTTCCCTGCCGCGGGCTCGCCACTCGCGGGATTGAGGGGTCATCATGCGTTTCAAGACCATCATTGCCATTCTGCAGAACGAGCAGGACGCCGAGCGGGTGCTCGACTGCGCCATTCCGCTTGCCAGCCGCTTCGAGAGCCATCTGATCGGCATCCATGCCGAGGCGCTCCCGGTGCCCTACACGTCGGCCACGGGCTTTCCCGATACGGAATTCCTGCAGGTGTCCGCCGACATGAACCGGGAGCGGGCCGACAAACTCGAGGCTGTCTTCGTGAAGCGGATCGAGGATTCCGGCCTTTCCTTCGAATGGCGCAGCCTGGAGAGCTTCTCCGGCGACAGCGCACTGACCGGCATTTCAAGCGTGCGCGCCGCCGATCTCATCATCGCCGCCCAACGCGAGACCGGCGGCGATCCGAGCGCGGACGTCGATACGCTTGTCTACGACGCTGGCCGGCCGGTGCTGGTGGTGCCGAGTGCGGGCCCGCTGGTCACCACCTTCAAACGGGTGCTGCTTGCCTGGAACGGCAGCAAGGAGGCCGCGCGCGCCGCCTTCGATGCCTTGCCTTTCATCATCGAGGCCGAGAAAACCGACATACTGGTCATCGATCCGCCCGATTCGCTCGACGAACGCCCGGAGGCCGCGGGCGCCGAAATCGCGTCGGCCCTGTCGCGCCACGGCGCCACCGTCAGCGTCTCGGTGCAGAAATCGGGCGGCACCTCGGTCGACGACATGATCCAGAACAGGATCACCGAGACCGGCGCCGATCTGCTGGTGCTTGGCGCCTACAGCCACTCCTGGCTGCGTCAGCTGCTGTTCGGCGGGGTAACACGCACGGTGCTGCGCTCGGCACAGGTCGCGGCCTTCCTGTCGCGATAAGTCCACAGCGATTGCTACGGGCCGCCCTTGCCAAGTCCGGGGGTTTCCAGTTAATTCCGCGCGCATTCCCTGTTTCTTGCACGCGGCCGCCGCGTGCCGTGGAGTGCGCGAGACATGTCCCTTCCCGAAAAAGCCTTCCCGGTCTCCTGGGATCAGTTCCATCGCGACGCGCGCGCACTTGCCTGGCGGCTTGCCGGCACCAGCAAAGGTCAGTGGAAGGCTATCGTCTGCATCACGCGTGGTGGCCTGGTCCCGGCGGCGATCATTTCGCGCGAACTCGGCATCCGCGTGATCGAGACGGTCTGTGTCGCCTCTTATCACGACTACACCAGCCAAGGGCAGTTGCAGGTGCTGAAGGAGATCACGCCGGCCTTGCTGGCCGACGATGGCGCCGGCGTGCTGATCGTCGACGACCTGACCGACACCGGCAAGACCGCCGGCATCGTGCGGGCAATGATGCCGAAGGCCCATTTCGCGACCGTCTACGCCAAACCGAAAGGCCGGCCGCTGGTCGATACGTTCGTCACCGAGGTCAGCCAGGACACCTGGATCTATTTTCCCTGGGACATGGGTTTCACCTATCAGAAGCCGATCGCCGACGATCACGCCGGCTGATTCGCGGCAAGCTGCTTTTTTCCAATCAAGCCGATGCCGAACGGGCAATATTTGCTTGCGCGGAGGGCCCCGCCGCCAAGGTATCCTGTGAAATCGACCGTTGTTGGCGGCAATCAGCCAGCGTGACCGAAGTTTTTACTTTTATTGGTCACAATTAGCCGTAAGATTCATGAGACGGCAAACGATTCTGGAGGCTGGGGCTAGCTTCTCCGATGTTGACACGGCCAACGACGCACAATCACCTTGCTGAAAGGGTCAGGCGACTCTTCGGCACGGCGCCGTGCCGTCTGCAGGTTGCCGCCCTGCCCTGGCGCGATGTCGGGAATGGCGTCGAGGTCATGTTGATCACCAGCCGTGATACTGGCCGCTGGGTGCTCCCAAAAGGCTGGCCGGAAGCTAGGGAGCCGCTCTGCGAAGCGGCCGCCCGCGAGGCCGCCGAGGAAGCCGGCTTGCGCGGAAACATCTCTCATCTCGAAGCCGGTCGTTATTTCTATGCCAAGGTACTGGCTTCGGGCGATGAAGTGCCTTGCGAGGTTCTGGTGTTCCCACTGCACGTCGAAAAGGTCGCGGACCGCTGGAAGGAAAAGCACTCCCGCACCCGCAAATGGGTCAGTTCCAGCGAGGCCGTGCGCATGGTCAATGAACCCGACCTTTGCCAGATCATTGCCTATTTCTGTGCCGACCCACGCAGGTTCTCCTGATCGACACCTTTCGCGTGTATCGCGGCGGACGCACAACCTTGTGCCGCAAGGGTTTGCTAATTTTTGTTGGTTAGGATCGATCAGTCTTGGCGTTTGATCGATGGCGAATCCCGCAGACCCACTTCAGCACGATCCCGGCGAGCCGCAGCGCGAGCATCGTCCGCGCGTGCTCAAAGGTGGAACAGTCATCACGGGGATCCAGAATTCCGAAATCGCCTGTACGGTGCGCAACCAGCATGCGGGCGGCGCCGAACTGAAATTACCCGCCGAAGCCCGGGTCCCCGATCATTTCCTTCTCTACATACCACTCGACGGCGTGGCCTATCGCTGCGAGGTCCGCTGGCGCCGCAGCGAGCGGATCGGCGTACAGTTCAACGGCACCGAACCCAAGCCGAAGCTACACTACGGCTGAAGGCGAGGCGCACCGGCTTGGCGGGCCTTTTGCGGCGTCCAGCAAATGTTTCGCCGCGCCCATGTCGCTGATCGCACCGGCTTGCCGCCGGGCAGATGGCCGACGGCGGGTCAATTGTATCCCCGTTATCCACATGTGTGACACACAAGATGTTGGGGTCACAAAAGCTACGCAAACGAATCCTTGACGGCCCGAAACGAGTCGCCTTTTATAGGCCATGCGCTCCTGTTGAGAGCGCGACCGGAAAGTTCTGAGCCCGGTCTTTTTCCCGGATTATGTGCGTTTTGCCCGCATTTCCGCCTATTTACGAGGCCGGCGGAAGCGTTGGGATCGTGGGTTGGTGGGCGACGAAAGGGAGAATTGTCGGACTGGCATAAATTGTCTGTTAATACTATATTTAGTGTTTGCAGCTAAGTTCGACGCCAGATAGTGTGAATTTCCCTCGGGTGAGGGAATCGAAAAATTCAGTTTTGAGGGGGCCCGCGGGCCGGTTGGCAGCCTCGGCAGATGCCTGGCAAGGCATTATTGTCGTGCGCGTGGCCGAGCCTGCGAAGGGAGATGTCGGCATTGTTCAAAATGTCGGCAAACGGCGGACTGCGCGTTTCGTCTTTTGGGGGGCAGAAATCCCCTGATGAAAGCGCTACATATAGACAAAAGGGACCGGACCAATGCGCATCGAGCGTCGTTTCACCAAGCCAGGACATGCAGGTCAAGAAGGGGCAGCGTATGCGGAGATCGAATTCCGCAAGGCGCTTTCCGAGATCAAGAATCCGGATGGCTCGGTTGTGTTCCGCCTGGACAACATTGATGTGCCTGCGCAGTTCTCCCAGGTCGCCGCCGACATCCTGGCCCAAAAATATTTCCGCAAGGCCGGCGTCCCCGCGCGCCTGAAGAAGGTCGAGGAGAACGACGTCCCCTCCTTCCTGTGGCGTTCCGTCGCCGATGAGGCCGAACTCGCCAAGCTTCCCGAGGCCGAGCGCTATGGCTCCGAGATCGACGCCCGCCAGGTCTTCGACCGGCTGGCCGGCACCTGGACCTATTGGGGCTGGAAGGGCGGCTACTTCAAGGCGTCGGAGGAGGACGCGCGCGCCTTCCGCGACGAGCTTGCCTATATGCTGGCGACCCAGCGCGTCGCGCCGAACTCGCCGCAATGGTTCAACACCGGCCTGCACTGGGCCTATGGCATAGACGGTCCGAGCCAGGGTCACTTCTATGTCGACCCGTTCACCGGCAAGCTGACCAAGTCGAAATCCTCCTACGAGCATCCGCAGCCGCATGCCTGCTTCATCCAGGGCGTGCAGGACGACCTCGTCAACGAGGGCGGCATCATGGATCTGTGGGTGCGCGAGGCGCGCCTGTTCAAATATGGCTCGGGCACCGGCTCGAACTTCTCGCTGCTGCGCGGCGAAGGCGAAAAGCTGTCCGGCGGCGGCCGCTCGTCCGGCCTGATGAGCTTCCTCAAGATCGGCGACCGCGCCGCGGGTGCCATCAAGTCGGGCGGCACGACACGCCGTGCGGCGAAAATGGTCATCGTCGACGCCGATCACCCCGATATCGAGGAATTCATCGACTGGAAGGTCAATGAAGAGCAGAAGGTCGCCTCGCTGGTGACCGGCTCCAAGATCGTCAAGAAGCATCTCGAAGCGATCATGAAGGCCTGCGTGAACTGCGAAGGCCATGATGACGACTGTTTCGATCCTGCCATCAACACGGCGCTGAAGCGCGAAATCAAGTTGGCCAAGAAATCGGCCGTGCCGGAAAACTACATCTACCGCGTCATCCAGTTCGCCAAGCAGGGCTACACCTCGATGTCGTTCAAGACCTACGACACCGACTGGGATTCTGACGCCTACCTCACCGTTTCGGGCCAGAACTCCAACAATTCGGTGTCGCTGAAGGACAATTTCCTACGCGCCGTTGAAGAGGACGCGGACTGGCACCTGACCGCCCGCAAGGACGGCAAGGTCTTGAAGACGCTGAAGGCGCGGGACCTCTGGGAAAAGATCGGCTACGCCGCCTGGGCGTCGGCTGATCCCGGCCTGCATTTCAACACCACGATGAACGACTGGCACACCTGCGCTTCGGCCGGTGCGATCCGGGCCTCCAATCCGTGCTCGGAATACATGTTCCTCGACGACACGGCCTGCAATCTCGCCTCGATCAACCTGCTCCCCTACCGCAATGCCGACGGCACGATCGATATCGCAGCCTACGAGCACACCGTGCGGCTGTGGACCATGGTGCTGGAAATCTCGGTCATGATGGCGCAGTTCCCGTCGAAGGAGATCGCCAAGCTCTCCTACGACTACCGAACGCTGGGCCTCGGCTATGCCAATATCGGCGGCCTGCTGATGACCTCGGGAATTCCCTACGATTCGGACGAGGGCCGCGCCATCTGCGCAGCGCTGACCGCGATCATGACCGGCGTCGCCTACTCCACCTCGGCCGAGATGGCCTCCGAACTCGGCGCCTTCCCCGACTATGACCGCAACGCCCAGAACATGCTACGCGTCATGCGCAATCATCGTCGCGCCGCCTATGGCGAGAAGGACGGCTACGAGAAGCTGGCCGTCAATCCTGTGCCTCTGGTCGCATCGGACCTGAAGCAGCAGGATCTGGCCACTCACGCCAAAGCGGCCTGGGACCGCGCCATCGAACTCGGCGAGGAGCATGGCTACCGCAACGCACAGGCAACCGTGATCGCGCCGACCGGCACGATCGGCCTGGTCATGGATTGCGACACCACCGGTATCGAGCCCGACTTCGCCCTGGTGAAGTTCAAGAAGCTCGCCGGCGGCGGTTATTTCAAGATCATCAACCGCGCCGTGCCGGAAGCGCTTCGCACACTGGGCTATTCGGAGAGCCAGATTGCCGAGATCGAGGCTTACGCCGTCGGTCACGGCAACCTCAACCAGGCGCCGGCCGTCAACCCTGGCTCGCTCAAGGCCAAGGGCTTCACCGACGACAAGATCGCGGCGCTCAACGCGGCGCTGAAGTCGGCCTTCGACATCAAGTTCGTCTTCAACCAGTGGACGCTCGGCGCCGACTGGGTGAAGGAGACGTTCGGTTTCACCGACGAGCAGCTCAACGACTTCTCCTTCGAGATGCTGCCGGCGCTGGGTTTCTCCCGAAAGGACATCGAGGCCGCCAACATCCACGTTTGTGGTGCGATGACGCTGGAAGGCGCGCCCTTCCTCAAGGCCGAACACCTGCCCGTGTTCGACTGCGCCAGCCCGTGCGGCAAGATCGGCAAGCGCTCGCTGTCGATCAACAGCCACATCCAGATGATGGCGGCGGCACAGCCCTTCATTTCCGGCGCCATCTCCAAGACCATCAACATGCCGAACGACGCGACGGTGGAGGACGCAAAGAGCGCCTACATGCTGTCGTGGAAGCTGGCGCTGAAGGCCAACGCACTCTACCGCGACGGCTCGAAGCTGTCGCAGCCGCTCAATGCCTCGCTGCTCGCCGATGGCGAGGAGGACGAGGACGATGCGGTCGAGCAGCTGATCCAGGCACCGGCGGCGGCGCGCGCGGCGCAGATCACGGAGCGCATCGTCGAACGCATCATCGAACGCGTGTCGCGCGAGCAGGAAAAGCTGCCCGGCCGCCGCAAGGGTTATACGCAGAAGGCCAAGATCGGCGGCAACACCATCTTCCTGCGCACCGGCGAATATGACGATGGGCGTCTCGGCGAGATCTTCATCGACATGAACAAGGAGGGTGCCACCCTGCGTGGCCTTCTCAACAACTTCGCCATCGCGATCTCGCTTGGCCTGCAGTATGGCGTGCCGCTCGACGAATATGTGCACGCCTTCACCTTCACCAAGTTCGAGCCGGCCGGCATGGTCATCGGCAACGATGCCATCAAGAGCGCGACGTCGATCCTCGACTATGTGTTCCGTGAGCTGGCCATCTCCTATCTCGGCCGCAACGATCTCGCCCATGTCGACCAGTCGGATTTCTCCAACACCGCACTGGGCCGCGGCATCAGCGAAGGCAAGACCGACGCCGTCTCCAAGGGCCTGACCCGCGGTTCGCCAGTGAAGCTGGTTTCCCGGGCGATCGGCAGCGAGCCGAAGGGCTTTGCCGGCTCCGGCACCCCTGCCCGCTCGGCGCCGACAGCCTTCTCCGGCTCCAACGTGCTAGCGTTGAAGCCGGCCAGCGACGAGGCGGTCGCCTACAAGCGCGATTATGAGGAGCGGGCCAAGGAACTGGCGGAAGACATCGCCTTCGAGGAAGCGGCCTCCGATGCCTCGACCGATACCACCGCGGCGCTGTTCACAGATACGGCGGCCCATGAAGCGGCCGAAGCGAAGAAACTCGCCGCCGACCGCCGCGCCAAGTCGCTGCTGCAGGGCTACACCGGCAATTCCTGCTCCGAGTGCCAGAATTTCACCATGGTGCGGAACGGGACATGTGAAAAGTGCGATACGTGCGGCGCGACGAGCGGGTGCAGCTGAGGAAACATGCTACCTCGGCTTACGGTTCGCGAGGTCACTGGAGGCTGACGCCTGGTATCTAGTCTAGTTGCAACCAAGGGCAGCCATCGCCAATATAAGCACAAAATCAAAGCCGGCCGCGTCACCGTGGCCGGTAAATCGTCTGAAGAAGTTGCGCCAGGTACACTGAACAGCATCCTCAAGCAGTCCGGTTTGAAGGAGTGATTGTATGCGTTATGCAGTAGTGATTGAAAAAGCTGGCAATAATTTCTCTGCTTATGTGCCGGACTTGCCCGGCTGCATCGCGACGGGCGCGACCGTGCCTGAGGTGGAAGCAGAAATTCGTGATGCTATACGCTTTCATATCGAAGGCTTACGCGCCGATGGACTGGACGTGCCCAAAGGTGTCAGCTTAGCCGAGTATGTGGAGGCATAAAGCCATTCGCCAGCTCGCGGCCATGCTCATTCGGCCGTCTAAGACTGTCACCGAACCGGACCACTCCTATTCTGCAAAGAGTTTCTACCATGTGCCGGAGAAGTCCGGCGTGTGTATGAGGAGGCGTGCGCAGTTCTTCATATCGGCCCTGCTGGTTAGGCAGTCGAAGAGCTACTCGATTTTTTACGAGCGACCTCTGCACTCTTTGGCATGCCTTCCGCGACTTGATCATTCAACCAGCCCTAGAACCGCTGAAACTCAGGCCAACCGTCGAAATCCGCGATGCGTTCCCAAGGGCATGATCATTGCACTAGTCATAATGGATTTACTTTAGGCTTCCCTGCGGAGCGGCAAATCCGTCGTAAATCGTAGCTCCTTTGTGGAGTGAATTCTCCATCGCCTGAAAGGCCGTGGCTTCAGGTTACGGCTTAAAGCCGGATCGGTCCGCCCGTTGGCGGACAGGTCGCAGGCCCAGACGACCGATCTCATGGCGCTATTCATCGCTGCATCCTGTCAAAGTAAAGGCGTCCCAGGCCGAGCCGTCGGGATTGGCATTGGCGAAATCGGGCCATTCGATGAAAGTCGCACCAAACTCAGGCAGCAATAGCCCTTTCGGCGCCGGTGTCGCTTCGCGCGAATTCAGCTGCTCGGCTCCGCTTCCGGTCAGGGCATAAATTTGCCCGTCCCATATCCGGCAAAGCCCGCTGTCGTCTTGCAGACCCGCTTCGCGGTCGTCGTTGGTGCAGGGGTGGCGGATGGTACCGAGCGGAAACGAATTCTTGCCATTGGTCCAGGTAATATCGGCCGGCAGGCGTATGCCGGTATGAGGCACCGTCAGCGAGAACACCTGCGTCGTCAGTGCCGCCGGTTCGTGTCAATGAAGCAAGGCCGGCGGCGTGCCGGGCCGCACAGTCGCATCATCCGTGCAAAACCATAAGCGAAATCCGGAACCGCTGCGTTTATCTGGTCGATCGAAAACTTGCCCCACACAAACCCGCAATCTGTATGATCGAACGCAGCGGCCCAGGGGACAAAAGATGCAGCGTTTGACACTGATCATAGCGATCTCCGCAACTACGATTGTGCCGGCCGTAGCGGCAGCGCCCTATGTCGGGACATGGTCCAGAGACAGGTTGAACTGCCATGCGACCGCCGACGTCCAGCGCCAGACTGTCTTCACTGTGGATCAGTCGGCCCTGTCGTTTCCCGACCTCGGTTGCGAGCATGCGATCTTTCGCAAAACCGCCACCGGTTGGGTGGTTCACGCCAGCCAGTGCTATGGCGCGGACCCATCGCTTGACGAGCCATTTTCTCGCACCATCCATATCAAAAGAGACGGTGGGACGGTGCGGTTGAGCTGGCGCGGATTCGACAGCGGACCTCTCGTGCGCTGCTGAAGCGGTGACACTCAGACCAACCCGACCAGCAAGGCCGCGCCGCCGAGAAGGCCTGCCGAGCAGACCCACAGCAGCCATAGCCCGCGCACCCGGCATTCGAGCACCGCCGAGGCGGGGTTGGCGGGGTCATAGCGCACGTCGACCTTGCTGCCCTCGACATAGCGCCGCGCCTGACCGCCGACGAGGCCGGGCAGCGAGGCTGTCACGCTGGCGCCGAAAGCGACGCGATCGGCGCTGTAGCGCTGTCCGGCGACACCATAGCTGTAGACGATGCGGGATTTGAACACCGTGCGCCAAGGCCGGTACCCACCGCCCTCAAACCGGTCGCGGGTCTTGATTGCCTGCAGGCCGGACGCATCGATACGGCCGGCGGCGGTCGGCCATGTTGCCGCCTGCTCGGCCATCGTTCTTTGGGCAAAGCCCATGCGCAGCACAAAAAGCCCCATGAACAGCAGGAATGCCGCCGCACCGAGGTTCCCCGGCTTGGGCAGATGCGGCCCGATAGCGTCCAGCACGCCACCGACCGAAAACACCAACACCAGCGCGCAAACCACGAGCCCGGCCGAAAGCTGGACCATGAACTTGAAGGCGCCGTCCGGCATGGTGCGCTCGATCACGGCCTTGCCCGGGCTGGACGGGTCATAGAACACGGTTACCGCCGCGCCACGCGGAAACCGCTCAAGGGTTTCCGCGACTTCGAAATTTCCGAGGTTCTCCTGCACGCTGTAGTGCGAGCTTTGAAATGTCTTGCCGCCCACCTTGTATTCATAGGTGATGGCCGGAAAATTGCGGATTTCGGTCGAAGTGCTGCTCTCCGAGCCAATACCCGAGCTTGTCACCTCGCGCGCCTCGACGCGCGACGAGACGACCTTTCCAGGCGTCGGCAACCAGCGGCTGGCCGCCTTGACCTCGAGCCATTTCAGGAAGGTGACGATCGACAGCATGCCGGCGACCGCGCAGGCAAAGCCGACCAACAGAAACTTGAGCTCCAACTCGTCCCCCCGACGATTAGAGTGCGGCAGCACGCATAGTGACAGCATGGCGACGGCAATGTCTCGTCTATTCGCAAGATTAAGAAATGACCGCCGGAAAGGTTCAATGGTGTAGCGTGGCTACGGGAGCGACGACCAGCCGCTATTCGGCTATTGCCATGACGCGAACATAGCCCTCCAGCTGAAGGGCGCGGGGACGTATCCGAAGCACGGTGGCAACCGCGCCAGGAACTGGGCCAATGTGGCGGGCCATCCGGACGATGACGTGATAAAAGACGATCGATCCGATCGGATGAAGATCCACAACAGCCGGGACGATGCGCATGAGCGAACAAACCGAAGATGACACCGATATACTGAACCAGCTCGCCTATGTCAGGGCCGATCCGACCCAGCACGACACGCTGACCCTTCTCGCCATGATCGATGCCGCGATCGCCGAGATAATGGGCTTGAGGGCGCGGCTGCGTTTGAGCGAGGAAAAAAACGGCGGGAGCAACCAGTTCCGATAGGTGGACAGGACGAGCGCCGACGCGAAAGCATCTGTTCTAATCCGCGTCGGCCATCACCGCCCGACCTCCGCCGCCGGCCCAGGCGCGCCATTGCCGCTCATCGCCATGGAAGACGTTGAGATCGATGCGGCCGGTTACGCCATGCGACAGGCCGGAGCCGGAATATTGCCAGAACAGCCATTTGCGATCGGGATAGACCTTCGACGGATGCCGGGCCACGGCGCGCAGCCAGAACGGGTAATCCGGGAATGCGCCCTGGAGATTGTCGCGATAGAAATCGGGCGCCGTGTAGATGATCGGCCGCTGGCCGTAGTGGCGCTCCAGCTTGTCCATGAACACCTGCATTTTCTCCAGCACCTTTTCGCGCGACGGACGCCGCTGGCAGCTGGAGTCGCCGTTCCACTCGACGTCGATCACCGGCGGCAGCGCGCCGTCGACCTTCGGCACGTTGCGGATGAACCAGTCGGCCTGCTCGCCGGCGGTGCGGCACCAGTAGAAGAAATGATAGGCACCGCGCTTCAGGCCGGCAGCGTCGGCGTCACGCCAGTTCTTCATAAACAGAGGATCGAGGTGGTCGCCGCCGTCGGTCGCCTTGATATAGGCGAAGTTGGCGCCCTGGGCGCGCAGCTTCTCCCAGTTGACGTTGCCTTGCCAGCGTGACACGTCCACCCCGTGCACGGCAAGGTGTCGGGGCGAGGAGCGGCCGAAATTGATCGGCTTGGCATCGCGGAAGCCGTAACGCGTGACCGGGCCTGCCAGCATGGGCGATGCCGCCCGCGACAACAGCTTCGGCGGCGACACCAGGGCTGCCTCCTCGATCGGCGGTTCGACGCTGTCGGGCAGTTCGGGTGCGGGAAACGCCACCGTCTCTTCCTCGGCAAGGCCAAAAGGCCGAGCGGTGTCCTCGGGCGCAACCTCAACCAGCTTGCGCGCCGCGTTTGCCTTGGCCATCGGAACGGACGCGATCGGCGCGCGTGGCCGCACCACCGAATTGGTGATTTCATTGGACGGCTTCTGCATGTCGAGCGCGTCCATGCCCGATGTCGACGAACAGCCGGCAAGGCACAGCGATGCGATCACGAAACTGACGACGCCTGGTAACCGCATCTGGACCTGTACTCGAACACAACAGACCGAAGGCGACGGCCGACGGACAACCAGACGAGTTATGAACGAGAAATTACCAATAAAGTTTGAATCAAGTTTTTTACCCTGCATGTAGCCGCTTTCAGGCAGTCGTCGGCATCGGCCCGGCCAAGCCTTGACAGGGCCATGATGTGGCTGTTGAGAACGGGTGTGCGGCGCGGCGGCCCTTGCCCGTGCCAAGGCCGCAAGCTGCCGGTCGAGACCTATTACGGCTGGCTCGTCGACGGCAAGCTCGACGAACTCAGGAGCCTGACAGCGGCAGCCGAGGAACACTTTCAACAGGGAGCTTGCGTGCAGTCGTTCATCGACCAGAGCGTGTGTATCATCGAGAACCATCAGGCCTGGGCGGGTCTCGTGGTCGGATTGCTGGCCTTCGGCGAGTCGCTGGTGCTGGTCGGCATCCTGTTGCCCGGCACCACGGTGTTGATCATCGTCGGCGGCTTGGTGGGCGCCGGCATCGTCCAGCCCCTGCCCGTTCTCCTCGCCGCGATGCTCGGCGCGGCGCTAGGCGACACTATTTCCTATTTTCTCGGCAAATGGCTGGGGCGCGGCGTCGTCCACAAATGGCCGCTCAACCGCTATCGCCGCGAGATCGCCAGGGCGCGCCTGTTCTTCCATCGCTACGGTGTCGCCGCCGTTTTCGTCGGCCGCTTCTTCGGTCCGGTGCGTGCCACCGTGCCGCTGGTCGCCGGCATGATGGGCATGAACAGGCGGCGCTTCCAGATTGCCAACATCCTGTCGGCGATCATCTGGGCGCCGGTCGTGCTGTCGCCTGGATGGCTGGTGGCGAAAGGAGCCGCCAATCTGCCCGAACTCGACGCGACCAGCCTGGTCGGCCTGGCGGTGATCGCGGCCATGGTGGTGGCGATCATCGTCGCCGTGCTTGTCGTCAGAATGCGCGGCAGCCGCAATGCACGGATTTAGGCGGTGCCGCGATTGAGGGCGCCGTGCATCAGCCGCGCTTCCTGAAGACGCCGATCATCGGTCCCAGATTCCAGTAGTCGTCGTTGCGGCCGATGGCCGGAGCGAGCAGGCTCGATATCGTGCCGTCGAGAAAGAGCGCGTTGTCGCAGCCGAGCGCGTCGCGAAAAAGGCGAGCGAAGGCATGGAACGTCACCGTGCCGTTCGAGATGGCAAAGACGGCAACACCGTCCTTTCGCACTCCGACGCCGTCGCGGCTCTTGCGCGAGGTGCCGTCGGCCTGGAATTTCGGGTGAAGCTGGCCGTCGATCACCAGCATTGGCCCTGATTGTGTCGCATAGTCGGTGGCTGGCCGCTGCCTGACGAAGTCCTTGGTCGCCCGCACCACGGCCTTGCCGCGGCTGATATAGAAAATGCCATTCGGCTGCAGCGAAAAATTGCCGCTTCCCGATCCCGTTTTCACACCCGCCATTTCCTGGCCGCGTTCGACATAGAGGCCGACCGGCCTGAGATCGGGGTGGTACATGCCGGCATTGATGGCAAACAGCAGGGTCCGGCCGGCCATGCGCTGGGCGTTGTCAAGATTGTGCAGCGACTGAAAAGGCTTGCCTGCCGGGTCTTTCCAGAACAGTTCGATTGAATAGAGCTTCGGATCGACCTCGCAGACGAGGAAACTCGTAGCCTCGAAGGAGACATCGCGGCACGGCGGCACCGAAGCGAACCACTGGCCGAATGCCACTGTCGTGGCGACCGCGTACGGCAACGCGGCCTTGAACAAGCTCAGCAGCAAGGGCGCCGAATACAGGACGGTCAAAAAATCCATGCGCGTTCCGGATTGGCAGTTCCAACGAACTGTCGTGGATAGCACCGCTTGCCGACACGATGAAGGAAAGAAGTATGGATTATGGCCCGGAGGTCGGGCAGCGGCTATTTGACGGCGCTGACCAGTTCCTCTTCGCCGGCAAGAATGGAAACCCAGCGCCCGGTATTGTCGCTCGCCTGTCTTTTCAGATAGCGATACGGCGTCTGGTTCCAGAGGCGAACCTTGTCGACGAGATTGTCGAGAATGAAGTCGCCCTTGTCGGTGCGCACCGTCAGCACGGCATGGCCTTCGCCGTCCGGCTTGCGAACCACCGTCATCAGGAGGTTGGCTATGGCGACGCCCAGGCTGTTGAGCTCACGCCGCTTTTCCAGCGCGTAATCCTCGCAATCGCCGAAGCCATTGTCCGGATAGGCCCACCATTCCTCCTTGCGGTAATTGTCCATGTCGCTCATCGGCTTGACGCGCGCGTTAACCGAAAGGTTTACGGCGCCGATCTCCCGCAACAGCTTGCCAGTCATCTGTTCCGGCTCGCTGTCGGATGAACGGATCGAGCACTCGGCGGCATGGATCTTGCAAAAATCATAGTGGCCGATCGGCTGGGAGGTCGAGCCGCCGATAGCCATGGAAACGGGAGCCGTATAGGCGGAATTCGCCGCCGAACAGAAAGCAATCAGGGCAATCGCAAGCCCCAGCCCCTTCGCCTTCCGGCGCCAACCCATCGAGGATGCCATCCGGCCCCGCCCATCTGTTTTGTTAACAGAACGTTAAGGGCGGTTATATCCCGAAGTCAACCAAACCGACCGATTACATCTTTGAGGACGCCGCATGCCCCTTCGAGGGTTGCAGCAGCGCAACACCGAGGTTCGGGGTTAGGGAGCTAGACGAGCCATCCCATCGCCACGCCCAGCAGCAGGACGACGCCGAGCAGGCCACGGTAGATGACAAAGGGCCAGGCGGAGAAGCGTTCCAGCACACGCATCAGGCCCCAGATGGCGAAGAAGGCCGAAATCGAGGCGACGAGCAGCCCCAGGCCGAGAACCGACCATCCATGGGCATCGAGATGCACCTTGTGCAGTTCCCACAATTCCTTGAGGCCGGCGAGTGCGATCGCCGGCAGCCCCAGCAGGAACGAGAAGCGTGCCGCCTCGGCCCGCTTGAAGCCGAGCCCCAGTGCGGCCGTCAGCGTCGAGCCGGAGCGAGAGACCCCCGGGATCAGCGCGCCAACCTGGGCGACACCGACAAGTAGCGCGTCGGCTAGCGACGCTTCGCCGATGGTGCGCTTGTGGCGGGCGAAAATCTCGGCCAGGGCCAGCAGGATCGCCATGGCTATGCAGGCCCAGCCAATCACGCTCAGGCTACGCAACGGCGAATTGCAGGCGTTGAGAACACCCGAAAGTACCACGCCGGCGATGAGGATGGGGATCGTCGCCAGCACGATCCAGGAAGCCAGTTGGAAATGCCGATCGGCGAAACCGCGCCGTGTGAGAGCGTCGATCGAACCGAACAGGAGATCCCTGACATCGCCCCAGAAATAGCTGACCACGGCGGCAAGGGCGGCAAGCTGCATGGCGGCGGAGAAGGCGGAACCCGGATCCTGCCAGCCAAGCACCGCCGGCACGATGCGCATATGGGCGGTCGAGGAAATCGGCAGCAGTTCGGTGATGCCTTGCACGAGGCCGAGGAATGCGACCTTGGCAAATCCAAGGCCGACAAAGCCCGTGTCGACGCCTTGCGTGCAGATATCAGCCATGTCGGGTTCCATGCGGGAGAAATCGGAGTCGCGAAGACACGATCGGAGGAGATCGGTGCCCGGCAAGGCATACCGTCATGCGGCGGATAATCAATTTACGGATTTGTAAGCTGGCACCGCCGCGTCGGACGCGCACGGCTTCAAAAGCACGTCGCGTCGATACGGATTCAGGCTACGCGCTTCAGATTTGTTTTTTTGCATGTCGTCTTTCCAAAGGGCGACATGCATTCACCGGCCCGAAGGGCCAGCGATGCTCGCATGAATGGAGGTTGGCAAGACGATTACGGGCAGAGCCAAAGTTTCTGGCAGGTCCTGGCAATCACATGCGCGGGCGGCACGACAGGCTCCTCCGCGGCTGGCCGGCGAGCCCGCTCGAGCAGCATGCGCACCTGTTCCGGGCGCACACGGTCACGTTCCATCACAAGCAGGACCATCGGATCGCTCAAAAGCTCGTCCAGGGTGCTGATGCTGTCGTTCATCCGTCGTCTCCTCGAATGCCGGGCCCGCGACGCTTAGATAGGGAGACAAAGATGGCCCGCCAATGACGTTTTGCCGGCTATCACGTGTCTCTTTGGATTAATTTTTGGTCATCCTGGGGCACGTCCTTTCCCTTCACGGGGAAGAAGGAACGCTAGGCCGGCGGAGTGCCTTCAAATTGCGGCAGGCCGTCATCCAGCATCACCCAGGGCTGTTTCGAGACGGTCCAGATGTGCATCTGCGGCCGGAACAGCGACGGGTCGTCAAGCGAACCGGTCGTCACGCCGATGATGCCGGCGGAATCGCGCCGCGAAAACAGCGTCGTGCCGCAGGCTGGACAAAACCCCCGCTTGAGGTCCGGCGAAGTGTTGACCGTGGCCAACGGGCCCTCGACCGTCACATCGTCGATGCGAAACAGAACACGCGCATTGAACGCCGCGCCGATCGCCTTCTGGCAAAGCCGGCAATGGCAGATGCGCTCGTTGATGGGGGTAGCATCGGTGCGATAGCGCACCGCCCTGCACAGGCATCCGCCCTCGTATTTTGCCATCGCCTGGATCCATTGGTGGAGTAAACAGGCGGCAAAAGTAACGGCGAGGCCGATTGGGTCAATTGAAAAGCTTTGATACAAGGTCATCGATTATGGTGATGCTGCAGGATTGTCATGACACCCGAGATCGAAACGATCGGCATCGCGGCCCTGTTCGGGCCGCCCTCGCCCGCGCGCGACCGCGCCGACGCTGAGATCATGGCGGCAGCGGCCGGCATCGGCTTTCTGGCGGTCCGGGATTTTCCCGGCGATGACTGGCTGACGCCCAACAAGCGCGCGCGATTGCTGCGCGTCTTCGCGCTTCCCGACGCCGAGAAGCAGGAGTTACTGCGCTGGAATTTCGATCACACCAAGAAGAATTTCTACCGCGGCTGGTTTCCGCTGCAGCCGCAAGCCGTTTCCTACAAGGAAGGCATCGACATGGGGCCGGACCTTGCCGATGCAGCGCGAGTAACGGCCAGCGACGATCCTTTGTGCGAGCCGACACCGTTACCCGCCGAGAATGCCCTGCCCGGCTGGCGCGCTGCCGCAGCCGACTACTATCGCGTGATGGAAACGGTCGGCACCATGCTGATGCGGTCGATCGCCCGCGGGCTTGGCCTGCCTGACATGATCTTCGATAGCTATTTCGACGGCGGCATCTCGACGCTGCGCCTGATCCGCTATCCCCTGCGCGACGCCAGTGCCGGCGTCGATACCAGCGGGCCGGAGTTTTCGGTGACCCACAAGGGCGAGACGCGCACCATCATCGGCCGGGAACACGCCGATTTAGGCTTCGTCACCCTGCTGGCGCAGGACGGCGTCGAGGGCTTGCAGGCGAAGAACCTCACCGGCGAATGGATCGACGTGCCCCCAGCCGATGGCACGCTGGCGGTCAATTTCGGCCAGTTGCTGCAACGCTGGACCGGCGGCCGCGTGCGGGCGACACGGCACCGGGTCATTGCGCCAAAAACCGTGCGGTTCTCGATCCCGTTCTTCTACGAGCCACGTGTCGACGCGGAAATCTCGCCTCTACCGTTGGACGGCTCCGAACCCTTCGCGCCGTTTCTTTACGGCGACTATCTCTGGGAGTCGGCGACGAACTTCGTTGAAATGAGCGGCATCAAGCATCTGAGGCAGCCGCGCCGGGCCAAGGCTTCCTGAACAGCACGCCGGCTGTCTCGCTGGAGACGGCCGGCGGAGATGGCAGGGGTCATTCGGCTTCGCCGACCACCTCGTCCCAGCTCTTCACCCTGGTCTCGCCATCGAGGAACGGCAGTGCGGCGGCCGTCAGTTCCGGAGCGAAGAAGACATCGTAGTGGGTGCGGTTGGGCAGGATGGCCAGCCGGTTCTGCGACAGGTTCTCGCGCATCCAGCCGGCATCCTTCAGGCCGCCGCCGAGCATTTGGTAGAACTTGATCTCGTGCTCGGGCTTGTACATGTCGCTGTCTCCGTAAGCGAGCATGACTGGCATTTTCAGCTTGGGAACGTCGGCCGAGAAGTCGTAGTTCTGGCGCATGAAATTGCCGAGAGCGTCGAGCAGTTTCGGGAAGTCCTCCGGATGCGGGGCGACGGCGACGTAGGATTTGTACATCGGCGTGTCTTTCATGTACGCCGCGGCGGCGGCACTCACCTGTGCCTGCTGCGGACGCATCTCGTCGTAGAAGCCGTCGGCGGCATAGCCGGTCGACACAAGGACCAGCCGGCGCACAGCCTCGGGATGCTGGACCGCCATGCGGAAGGCAACCCCGCCGCCCAGCGAATAGCCCATGACGTCGACCGTGTCGTAGCCGAGTGCCTTGACGATACCAGCCATGTCGTCGCCGATCGCCTGCAGGCTGAATGGCCGGTCGCCAAGGGCGGTGCGGCCATGCCCCTGCAGGTCGACCCCGATGACGGTGCGGTTTTCGGCAAGCTTGGGCAGGATCGGCGCGAACATGTCGGTGGAGCCGAGACCGCCATGCAGCAGAAGCAGCGGCTCACCCTTGCCATAGACGGCGTAATAGTAATTTACGCCGTTGATCGGCAGCAGGCCGGACTTTTGTGGCTTCGGCAGTGTTTTCGTTTCGGTGGTCATGGCAGGCTTTGTCTCCTCTGCATTGATGGTGCCCGGGCAAGCGAGAAACGCAGCGGCCAAGGCAAAAATGGCAAAAAACAGAACTTTGGATATATCGATCTCCTCCGGTGTGGCTCTGTCAGAGCGCCCTGGCGAGATCTTCGAGCTGATCGGTGCACTGGCCCCAACCGGTGTGAAAGCCCATCGCCTCGTGGTGCTCGCGGTCGGTGACGCTCCAGTGCCGGACGCGCGCGATGTAGCGGGTCTTGCCCTCGCCCTCGTCCTCGAAGGTCAGTACGACTGTCATGAACGGTTTTTCCGATGGCACCCATGACTGGGTATAAGCATCGGTGAAGACGATCCTCTCGCCGGGAACGACCTCGAGGAAGACGCCGGGGTTGGGGAACTCGTTGCCATCGGGGCCTGCCATGACGACCAGGCTGTTGCCACCGGTGCGCACATCCATCTCGGCACGCGGCGTCGTCCACGGCTTTGGCGCGAACCATTGCGTGATCAATTTCGGTTCGGTCCAGCAGCGATAGACGTCCCGGCGCGGTGCATCGATGATACGGGCGAGAACCAGTTCGCGGTCGTCGGCGGGGGCGATGTCGAGCTTGGCGGCCACGGTGGTCTCCTTGGTTTGATCTGGCTTCCGTCCCAAGGACGAGCCGACGCAAAGCAAACCGACATTGCCCGCGAGAAATTCTGGAACGGAGGCTGAAAACGGCGAGCGGAGCCCGTGTCAGTGGCGCTTGGCTTGCACCAGATAGGCGTCGATTACGGTCTCGCCCAGCCATTTGGCGGCTTCGAGCCGATGCAGACCTTCGACAAGGATGTGCCGCTTGCCATCGTGGCGGACCTGGATCGGCGTCTTCATGCCGTTCTCAAGTATGTCCTCGGCCAGATGCCGGACGGTCTCGGGGTGCAGCGTCTTCTTCCGCGCCGTGGGCACGTAGATGTCGTCGACCTTGACCTTTTGGACCCTGAGCATGCCTGTCCCCTTGGCGGAACTGCCGCCGTCGTCCTGAGATAGTCGGTTTGGCGAAGGCGGCCAAGGGTGCGGCTAACGAATGCTGGCATGATCGTTTCCATTTGACGCCTGGCGGGCGGATCGCCGAAATGGCGCCTCAGATGGGCTAGGGCTTCATGATCAATCTGCCGACCGAATTCCCCGATTTCGGGCTGACAGCCGAGCAGCGCCGCCACGCGGTGCGCGGTCACTATTACGAGTGGCCAGGCATGGACGGAGAGCGCGGCGAAATCTGGTGCTACGGCGACCGGTTTTCGTATCGCGCCGGTGAGACAGTTACCCTGTACGTCAGTTCGACCGCCCCGTACTTCGGCATGACAATCGTTCGGGACGGCGGTGCCGAGACGAGGGTGTTCGAGAAGTCTGATATCGCATCGCGCTGGCAGGACAGTCCGGAGCAGTGCTCGGTCGAAGGCTGCGGCTGGGAAGCCTCGTTCGAATTTCGCATCGGGGAGGATTGGCCCTCTGGGGCCTATCGCGTGACGCTGGCGGCGGAAGGCCGCGACGGCAGGCCGATCCAAAGTCACCACGTTTTCATCGTCTCTCCCCAGCCCGGCAAGAAACCTGGCCGTGTGCTGCAGGTTGCGGCGACGGGCACCTGGCTTGCCTACAACACCTGGGGCGGCTCCAACCATTATCAGGGCATCACCGGGCCCGACCGCGACCAGTACTCGCCCATCGTGTCGACGCAGCGCCCATGGGGCCGCGGCTTCGTCCTGCTGCCCCGGGATGCACCGCGCGTGCCTTTGGAGGTCGCGGTGCCGCCGAAGACCGTGCCGCGCTATCCGCACATGGAATGGGCGCTCGCCACCGGCCATTCGAAGAAATACGCGTCGTCGGGCTGGGCCAGCTACGATAGCCATTTTTTTCGCTTTGCCGAACGATCAGGCTACGGCGTCGACCTCGCCAGCCAGCATGACCTCCACTTCTCGCCCGAGATTCTCGACGGTTACGACTGCACGGTCTTCGTCGGCCATGACGAATATTGGACTTGGGAGATGCGCGACGCGGTCGACTTCTATGTCGAACGCGGCGGCCATGTTGCGCGCTTTGCCGGCAATTTCATGTGGCAGACGCGGCTGGAAGATGAGGGCCGTCGGCAGGTCTGCTACAAATACCGCGCCCGCACCGAGGACCCGGCCTATCGCGGCGGCGACGTGACCCGCGCCACCAATTCCTGGGAAGCACCGGAAATCGGCCGGCCGGGTTCGGCGACCTTCGGGCTCAATGCGACACGGGGCGTCTATGCCGGCTGGGGTGGCTGCGCGCCACGCGGCGTACGCGGCTTTCCGGTCTATCGGCCGGAGCACTGGGCCTTTGCCGGCACCGGCATCTACTATGGCGACCTGCTGGGCGCCGACAGCCACGTCTATGGCTATGAGGTCGACGGGCTCGATTTCGAGATTCGCGGCGGGCTGCCCTACCCCACGCCAGACAGCGGCGCGCCTGATGGCCTGCAAGTGCTGGCCGTCGGCATGGCCAGCCAGGTCGAGGAAAGCGCCGACATTCCGGTCGAGGACCAGTTCCTCACCGACGAGGATGGCCGCTTCACCGCCGAGACCTTGTTTGGCGAGGCAAGCGACGGCAATCTTGAAAAGGTCAAACGCGGCAATGGCATGATCGTCAATTTTCCACGCGGCAAGGGCGAGGTGTTCCACGCCGGAAGCTGCGAATGGGTCGCCGGTCTGCTAAGACAAGACCCGATGGTCGAACGGGTCACCCAAAATGTCCTCGACCGCTATCTCGGAAAGTTCTGACATGTCGAAAGCCCAGACCGCCGTCCAAGACACTGATGTCCGGCGCCAATCGCATTTGTTCTACCTCTCCAGCCTGCGCCGGCCACTGATCGACCGCGCCGAAGGCATCTACATGTGGACGCAGGATGGCCGCCGTTTCATCGACGGATCGAGCGGCCCAATGGTCGCCAATATCGGCCATTCCAACCGCAATGTGCTCGATGCGATGAAGCGGCAAATGGACCGCGCCACCTTCGCCTACCGGCTGCATTTCGAGAACGAGCCGGCGGAGGAATTGGCACGCGAACTGGCTGGAAAATTGCCTGAAGGCATGGACCGCATCTTCTTCGTCTCCGGCGGCTCGGAAGCGACGGAATCCTGCATCAAGCTGGCGCGGCAATGGGCTGTGGCCACCGGCCAGGCCAGCCGCTGGAAGGTGATCACGCGCTTTCCTTCCTACCACGGCGGCACGCTCGGTTCGCTTTCGATCACCGGCGACGACGCGTTGGCCGAAACTTTTACGCCGATGATGCGGGTGATGCCGACCGTGCCGGCACCGACCGCCTGGCGCGATCGCGACAATCTCTCGATGGAGCAGCGGGGCGTCCGCTACGCCGACATGCTGGAGGAGAAGATCCTCGCCGAAGGTCCCGAAAGCGTCGTCGCCTTCATCATGGAGCCGATCGGCGGCGCGGCGACCGCCGCCCTGGTGGCACCCGACAGCTATTATGCGCGCATTCGCGAAATCTGCGATCGCCACGGCATCCTGCTCATCCACGACGAAGTGATGAGCGGTGCCGGCCGCACCGGCAAATTCCTCGGCGGCGACCACTGGAACTGCAAGCCAGATATCGTCGCGCTGTCGAAGGGCTTGGGGTCGGGCTATGCGCCGCTTGGCGCGCTGGCCGCACCGATGCGACTGGTCGAGCCGCTTCTCGCCACCGGCGGCTTCCAGCATGGCCACACCTATGCCGGCAATCCGCTCGCCTGCGCCGCCGGGCTTGCAGTGCTGGGCGAAATGGACCGGCTCGACCTGATTGCCAATGCGGCTGGCATGGGCGACGTGCTGATGGACGGATTGAAGGCACTTGCGAGGCGGTTCCCGTTCATTGCCGATGTGCGTGGCAAGGGGCTGCTTACCGGCGCCGAAATGGTCGCCGACCCCGATACGCTGAAACCGATCGAGCAGAGCAAAAAAGCCACGCAGCGCCTGCTCGATCTCGCCTATGAGCGCGGGCTGATCATCTATGGCCGCAGGGTCAAGGGAGGCGTCGACGGCGACAATTTCATGGTCGCGCCGCCGATGATCGTCACCGGTGAGCAGGTCGGCGAGATCATCTCCATCATCGGCGACTCGCTTGAGGTTCTGGCCACCGAACTCGACCTGCCGGTCGAAGGCCGGGGTTAGCGGAATGGCACCGCGAAAAGTCATCATCACCTGCGCCGTTACAGGCTCGGTACACACGCCGTCGATGTCGCCCTATCTGCCGGTGACGCCGGACCAGATCGCCGCGGACGCCATCGCCGCGGCCGAAGCCGGCGCCTCGATCCTGCATCTACACGCCCGCGATCCCAAGGATGGCCGCCCGACCGCCGACCCCGAAGTGTTCATGCAGTTCCTGCCGCGCATCAAGCAGGCGACCGATGCGGTGATCAACATCACGACAGGCGGCTCCTCGCTGATGACGCTGGACCAGCGGCTGGCGGCGCCGCTTCGGGCTCAGCCCGAAATGTGCTCGCTCAATATGGGCTCGATGAATTTCGCGCTGTTCCCGATGCTCGACAAGCCAAGGGACTGGCAGCACGAATGGGAACCGAAGCTGCTCGAAGCCACCCGCGATACCATCTTCAAGAACACCTTCGCCGACATGGAAGGCGTGATCGAGCGGCTGGGCAAGGGCTGCGGCACCCGCTTCGAGTTCGAGTGCTACGATGTCGGCCATCTCTATTCGCTGGCGCATTTCCGCGATCGGGGGCTGGTTTCGGGGCCGCTGTTCATTCAGTTCGTGCTGGGCATCCTGGGCGGCATCGGCGCCGACCCGGACAATCTCATCCATATGAAGCGCATCGCCGACAAATTGTTCGGCGACAGCTACCAGTTTTCGGTGCTGGCCGCCGGCCGCAACCAGATGCCGCTGATCTCGATCGCCGCGGCCATGGGCGGCAATGTCCGGGTCGGACTGGAGGACAGCCTCTATGATGGCCGCCAGCTGGCGAAGTCCAACGCCGACCAGGTGCGCCGCATCCGTGGCATTCTCGATGGACTGTCGCTGGAGGTCGCGACGCCGGCCGAAGCGCGCGAGATGCTGGCGCTCAAGGGCGGCGACAGGGTGGCGTTTTGACGAGATGACAGCGCCCGGTCCTGCCCCTGTACCTGTCATGAGTGCGGTTATCCTTCGCCCCGGCACCATCGATGACGTCGAAACCATTCACGCGGCGATCCTGAAGCTTGGCACTCATATCGGTGCGCCCGAGGAAATCATCTCGACGGCGGACGATCTCAGAAGCTGGGGCTTTGGCGAAAAACCCGCGTTCACCACCCTGATTGCAGAAGTCGACGGCGAATTCGCCGGGCTGTGTCTGCATTTCCCGATCTTCTCGACCTGGATGGGGCGGCCCGGCGTCTATGTGCAGGACCTCTATGTCGAGGACCGGTTTCGCGGTCGCAAGATCGGCGAACGCCTGCTGCGACGCGTGGCTGCCGAGTGCCGCAAAGAGGGCGGCGTGTATCTGAGGCTGTCGGTCGACACCGACAATGAGGGCGCCAAGGCCTTTTACGAACGGCTAGGCATTGCCTGGTCGAGCTACGAGCAGACGCAGAAGATCATCGGCGAGGCCTTTTTCGCCTTCGCCGAAGCGCCGGAAAATGGGGAGCAGCAATGAAGGCCTTCTATGCGCAGGAGCAGAAGCGCCACGATCCCAAGGCCTTTCTTTCCAGCGGCGCGGCGCAGCCCAACCCTGAAAAACCGGAACGCGTCGAGAGGTTGTTAGGCGGCGCAAAATCCGCCGGTTGCACGATCGAGCGACCGCGCGATCACGGGCTCGGGCCGGTCTCGGCGGTGCACACACCCGAGTATCTCGACTTCCTCGAACATATTTTCGAACGCTGGCAGCGGATCGAAGGGGCGTCGGCCGAGGTCATTCCCAACATCCACCCGATCGCCCGCAACGGCTCCTATCCGGCCTCCGCCGTCGGCCAGGCCGGCTATCATATGGCCGACACCGCCTGCCCGATCTCAGGCGAAACATGGCAGAGCGCGCTGTGGAGCGCCTGGAGCGCGGTGGAGGCAGCCGAAACGGTGACGGCTGGCGCGCCGTCTGCCTATGCGCTGTGCCGCCCGCCTGGCCACCACGCCTTCGCCGATGTCGCCGGCGGCTTCTGCTTCATCAACAACTCGGCCGTGGCGGCGCAAGTGCTGCGCAGGCAGGCGGCCCGCGTGGCCATCCTCGATGTCGACCTGCATCACGGCAACGGGACGCAAGGTATCTTCTATGCGCGGCCCGATGTGCTCACCGTTTCGCTGCATGCCGATCCCGTGCGCTTTTACCCGTTTTTCTGGGGTCACGCCGACGAACGTGGCGAAGGCCCGGGCCTAGGCTACAATTTCAACCTGCCACTGCCGCGCAAATCCGCCGACGTGGCATTCCTCGAAGCGCTCGAGGTGGCGTTCCAGCGTATCCGGTCCTTCTCGCCCGACGCGTTGGTTGTGGCGCTGGGCCTCGACGCCTTCGAGGGCGATCCGTTCGGCGGGCTCTCGGTGACGACGCCAGGTTTTTCGCGTATTGGCGAGGCCATCGCCGGGCTCGGCTTGCCGGCGGTCATCGTCCAGGAAGGCGGCTATCTCTGCGACGAACTCGGCGACAATCTCACCGCATTCCTCACCGGCTTCGGCGGCAAGGCGCGGTGAGTTCAAACCCAAATCAGGAGCGTTGCTGCCTGAGCATGGCAATCACCCTGTGCACGCTCTCCAGCGTCTCGTCGATTTCGGACGCGGTATTGTAATGCGCGATGCCGATGCGCACGACACCTTGCTCAGCCGGAATGCCGAGCTGATGGACGAACTCCCAGGCATAGTTGTGGCCCGACCACACGAAGATGTTCTCGGCGTTCATCTGCCGCACAATCGTTTCGGGGACAATGCCATTGACGGTGAAGGAGACAGTCGGCACACGATCGCCGAGCCGTTTCGGGTCGGTGATGCCTCGGACCGTCAGCCCGGAAATGTCGGACAGGCCATCGATCAGCCTTTGCGCCAGCGGGTTTTCATGGCCGATGGAGACCTGGAACGCTCTGGCGATCTTCTGCCTTCTTGAACCACCCTCACCTGCCGCCGCGCCGAGCTCGGCAAAATAGTCGACCGCGGCGGTCAAACCGGCCATCAGTTCGATCTGGGGCGTGCCGAGTTCGAACCGCTCCGGCAGGCCGTTCGAGGAGCAACGGCATTTATAGGCTTGCAGACCTTCGATGACCTCGCGCCGGCCCCACAATATGCCCATATGCGGACCGAAGAATTTATAGGCCGAGCAGATCAGGAAATCGCAGCCGAGCTCCTGCACATCGATGAGCCCATGCGGCGCGAATTGCACGGCATCGACATAAACCAGCGCGCCGGCCTGTTTTGCAAGTTGGGTCAAGGACCTGACCCGGTTGATCGAGCCGGTGAGATTGCTGGCGTAGTTCAACGCCACCAGCCTTGTCTTCCCAGACAGCAAACCGGCGAGCGTCGTCTCCTCAACCTGCCAGGTCTTTTCGTCGAACGGCAACCAGCGCACGACGAGGCCGAGGTCCTCGGCCAGTTGCAGCCAGGGCGAGACATTGCCCTCATGATCCATGCGGGTGAGGATGATCTCGTCGCCTGATTTCATCGTGCGGCCGAGCGTGCGTGACATATGATAGGTCAACGTCGTCATGTTGGCGCCGATGACAATCTCCTGCGGGGTTGCCGCGCCGAGGAAGTCGCCCATGGCCAGATGCGCCTCGTCGACGACCTGCTGCGCCGCGATCGTCGTTTCGAAATAGCCGCCCAGATTGGCGTTGGTGGTAAGCAGGCAGCGCGACACCGCGTCGGCCACGGCCCGCGGCACCTGCGTGCCGGCAGGATTGTCGAGATAGATGCGCCGCCGGCCGTTGTCGGTCAGCGCGAGGGCGGGGAATTTCCCACGCACGGCCTCGATCGAAAAGTCCACCATCGTCTCCATCCCTTTGCTGCTACGACAATTCGGCCCCGGGCTCGGTCACGGGCAGGGATTGCCGACCCTCTGGTGAACGGCATCCACCGCCTTCTGCATTTCTTCAGTCCAGACGACATCCACCGACGACAGCGCCATTTTCAGTTGGGAAATGGTTGTCGCGCCAATGATGTTGGAGGTCACGAAGGGCCGGCTCGATACATAGGCATTGGCAAACAGCGCCGGCTCCAGGCCGAAAGAGCGCGCCAGTTCATTGTATTCGAGCTGCGCTTCGGCGGCATTGGGCGTCTCGTAACGCTGGCCGCGATTGAACAGCTGCGAGCGCGAGCCCTGCGGGCGGGCGCCATGATCGTATTTGCCGGTCAGATAACCCTGGGCCAACGGCGAATAGGCAAGCAGCGACACCCCTTCGCGCTCGCAGACCTCGGCGAGGTTCACCTCAAAAGTGCGGTTGAGGAGGTTGTAGGCATTCTGGATCGAGGCGACGCGCGGACCAATCCCTTTGTCGGCCTCCGCAAGGAAGCGCATCAAGCCCCAGGAACTCTCGTTCGAAAGGCCGAAATGGCGGATCTTTCCTGCCTTCACCAGGTCATCGAACACCGCCAGCGTCTCGGCGATCGGGGTTTCACCGACCGGTGCGCCGACAGAATCGGCACGCCGCGCCACGGCGCCGACGCGCGTCGGGTTAGCGCCCCAGGGAATGTCCCGCTCCGGCCAGTGGATCTGATAAAGGTCGAGATAATCCGTGCCAAGCTTCGCCAGCGACTTGTCGATGGCATCGAAGATATCGGCCCGCACCAATTGCGAGGGCCGGTCGCCGCGAAACCAGCTGTTGGCCGTGCGGCCGACGACCTTGGAGGCCAGGATCACCTTGTCGCGGTTGCCCTTGGCCTTCAGCCAACTGCCGATGATCTTCTCGGTCCGTCCTTGCGTCTCCGCCTTGGGCGGGATCGGATAGAGTTCGGCGGTGTCGATGAAATTGACGCCGCGCGAGAAGGCCAGATCCATCTGGGCATGGCCCTCGGCCTCGGTGTTCTGCTGGCCCCAGGTCATCGAACCAAGGCAGATCTGGGTAACAAGAAGATCGGTCCGACCGAGACGGCGTTTGTGCATGGAATTCTGCTCCGGAGGGCATGTATGCGCGGCTGCGCGGGGAGGAGTTCGCATCTTATAGGAAAAGCGGAGGCGCTCTCCAAGCCTTGCCAGGCCGACTTTTGCGTGAGCAGAGCGTGGTTAGCGTCGTGCGGCGGCCACGGCGCGGCGCTTGGCCTCGTCGATCAGCATGTTGGCCACCTGCATGCGGATCATGGCGCGCTGGCGCAAATGCGGGGCGACGCGATCGGGATGGTTGGCGAAAGCAAAGCTGCGGCGCATGCGGCCGAAGTCGGCGGCGCTCTTGGACTGCTCCAGTCCCAGTTCGACCGCAATCGATTCAGGATCGATTGGCGGCAATGTCTCTTCCGGCTTCGGCTCTTCGCCAGCCAGCGCCAACCTTGCCTGTTCAAGCACGGCGGCAAATTCGCTGGCCAGATCAGCGCCGGCCTCGCGATATTCCGCAGCGGATACCTTGATGCGGCCGGAATGGAGTTCATCGGCGACCGAGAGATAGTCGAACGGGATGGATGGGAGCGCGCCGGTCTCTGCGCCCTCACTGCCGTTGCCCTTGTCGGTCGCAACGAAGAGGTCGTCGAGCAGTGACGCAAAATCCCGCTTGGCGCCGGTAGCGATGTCAGCCTCCCCTATGCCCGACAGTTCGAGTTCCACACCATAGAAGCGGCTCGTTAAAAATAAATAGCGCCGATCTTAACTCATTTCCGGTCAGGGAATCGTTGCCGGAAGCGCAGGCAAAAAGCCGGACTGCATATTCATGCAGTCCGGAATTTCGCCAGGAGTGGCGAGGAAAACTGGCCATGTACCAGCTTCAAAGCCTACGTTTGGGGCTGCGCAAGAGTTTCACCTTGCTGCAAAAATTTCATCGAAAACCATCCGGACATGGCAGGCATGCATATGCTGCACTGCACAATCTTCACGATTCACCTATATTGCCTGATGTGGAGGACCAATCAGGAGCCTGAATCATGGGTTTCTTCACGGAAATGTTCGCCCGGCCGCGCCCGCAGGAACATCTGCGATATCGCGCGGCGCTCGCGCTCCTTTATTCGATGAGCAATGCCGAGCGCGTCGACATCGGCATCAAGCCCGCCGATTTCCCACGCATCGCCCGCGAAATGTCCATCCGCTAAGCAGCTTGCGAGATGTCCCGGATCGACCCGGGACATCTCAAAGTCTGATTTCTCAACGCGATCCGAGGAATGTCGCCTTGCCCAGCGGCACGCCATTGTGCCGCAGGATGTCGTAGGCGGTGGTCAGGTGGAAATAGAAATTGGGCATGGCCACATGCAGCAGATATTGCATGCCGCTCAGCGTCGTTTCCCGCCCGCCCAGCTTCAGTTCGATCATCCTGTCATCCGACCCGTCGATATCGGCCGCGGAAAAAGTCGCCAAATAGGCGACCGTCTTGGCGAGCCTCGCTTCGAGATCGGCGAAGCTTGCTTCATTGTCCTCATATTTAGGCACTTCGCGGCCGGCCAGCCGTGAAGGCGCGCCCTTGGCATGGTCGGTTGCGATCTGTACCTGCCTGGCGAGTGCGAACATGTCGGGCGCCAGCCGCGCCGTCAAAAACACCTGCGGGTCGATCTTTCGGTCAAGCGCATTCTGTTCGGCTGCAGCCAGCACACTGGAAAGTGCTTTCAGCCTGGCTGAAAACACGGGCACGGATGCCTCATACATCGATATCGTCACGTCGGATCTCCTGTCCGGCAGGAACGCCGGCGGGAGGACGTAGCGCTCTCAGGCGCGATTCTTCAAGCGGCGGCCGCATGGCGTCACCACGTCGCCGCAATCGCTGTGGTAGAATCTTCGTTATCGAGCGGAGATTCCCGATGAGACGCGCCCTTTTCGCAGCGACTGCCCTTCTCTCCCTTGCCACGACAGGCCACGCGGCATTGGCCGCAGCCAACACACCCGAAGCGCCTTACGTCGACGATCGGTCGAGCGCGGATGCGGTCGTGCATTCACTCTACAGCGCCATCAACCGGCATGAATTCGCCCGCGCTTGGGGCTACTACGGCGATACAAAGCCGGCAAAGGATTTCGATACATTCGTCAAAGGCTATGACGGCACGGACAAGGTGGAGGTCAAGACCGGTCCGATTTCGGACGAGGGCGCGGCGGGCAGCATCTATTACAACGTCCCGGTCGCTATCCAGGCAATCGACAAGAAGGGCGAGGCGAAGGTTTTTGCCGGCTGCTATACGCTGCGCCAGGTCAACGCCCAAATCCAGGCGCCGCCGTTCCAGCCTATTTTCATCGACAAAGGGGTGCTGAAGCCCTCCACCGCCGACTTCGACGAGGCGTTGCCGCCAAGCTGCGGCGACGGCCCGCCGCCGCCCAAAAAGGACACCGCACTGGAACAGGCCAAGAAGGCCTTTCTGGCGACCTATGGCGACCAATGCGACAAGGACCGTCTGGCCAATGAGCCGGAGGTCTTTTCGATCAAATACAAGGACAGGAATGCTCAGCCGAACGATCCTGACAAGGAGACCCGGCTGTTCCACTTTTCCTGCTCGGCCGCCGCCTACAATGAAAGCTCGGTCTATTACATGACCGACGAGGTGGACGGTGTCAGGCAATTGCAGTTCGCCGAGCCGGAGACCGATATACGCTACGAGAACAACGACAGCGACGGCAAGCTGTTGAGTGTAACGGTGATCGGCTTCCGCACCACAGGGTGGGCTGTCAATTCCGACTATGACCAGGACGCTCACACCATCACCACGTTCAACAAATGGCGCGGCGTCGGCGATGCTTCGGATGCCGGGACCTATCTGTTCCGCAACGGCGATTTCTCGCTGGTCCAGTATGACGTCGACGCGTCCTATGACGGCGAGGAGAACCCGCAGACGATCGTCGACTACAACACCGCGCCTTAGATCCTCTAGCGCATCAGGCTTAGGGTGCCTTCGACAGCATCCAGTTGAGCGTGCCGCGCCAGTCTACCATGCGGATCGGCGTGCCGTGCGTGCCGGTCTCGAAGCGGACGAAGCGGGTCGGATAGTTTTTGGATTTCGCAAGGATAGAGCGGAAAAACACTTCCTGGTTGGCCACGGGAAAGACCACGTCATGGCTGCCCTGGCCGAAGAACACCGGCACGCGACGCTTGAAGGCGGGACTTGCAAGAAAGCCCTCGTCCCACAACGATCCGAGCAGCAACAGTCCATTCACGCGGCCACCAGTATCCTCGCGTGCTGCAAGTTTCCAGCACAGCGCGCCGCCCATCGAGCCGCAGGCGACGAAGATTTTCGCGTCCGGAGACTGTTCGGCATAATGGTCGATCAGGGCCGCGACCAGTGCTGCGCCCTTGTCGCCGAAATCAGGAAAATCCGGAGAAATATAGAGCCCGCCATTGCCGGCCATCAGGTTCTTGAGCCGGTTGAAATTGCCACCGAAGGTGAAATCGTCGATGCCTTGCTTGCGGCTGCCGCCCTGCCCATGCAGGTAAAGCACGATGACGGTGGCTCCTTGCGTCTTGCCGACGGCGACATGCCTGACATCGCCGGCGTCGGTCTTCAACATCAGATCCTGCTGCACCTTGCGTACGCCGGTGTCGGTGTACGGGGTATGCACGCGCTTTTCCGGCACCTCGTCGCGCTGGTTGATGTCGCGCATCTCACGGTAGTCGAGGACCGTGTACGCGCCGTTGCTGTCGGACGAGAGCGTCGCCGGATAGGCGAAGAGATCGTCCTTGAAGGGTTTCAGGGACAACGTGTCGGCGCTGGCGGCCGAGCCAAACAAGAAAAGCATTGCCGTGAGGAAAGCGCGGCACGCGACGGTACGAATAGCCATACCGCAGGCATGCTAATGCCGCCTCTGTTTGTCAATCCTGCAGCACGCCGCCAGCGCCTTCCAGTGCCTCTCGGGTGTCGACATCGACGGACGCGCCCTCGCCGATCTCGACATCGATGACATCGAGCCCTTCGGCCTCGACCAGATGGCGAGCGCCGGTGTCGCCTTCGAGATGGGCGATTGCCGCGAATAACGAGCGCGGCAAAAGCACCGGGTTGCCGCGTTTGCCTTGGTGCGTGGCACGGATTACCGAGTTGCCGCCGGCCCTGCGGAAGACATCGATAAGCCTGTCGAGGTCGTCGGATGCGACACCCGGCATGTCTCCCAGAACGATCATCGCACCAGCGGCGTCTTCGGGCAGATAGGCAGTGCCGGCCTTAAGCGAGGTCGACAGACCATCGGCAAAATCGGGATTGTCGGCGAAGGTGACGTCCAGACCTGACAATGCCCCGCGCACCCGCTCGCGCTGATGACCGGTGACGACGATCGTGCCCGAAGCCTTCGAGGCGAGCGCGCGTTCGGCGGTGCGGCGCACCAGCGGCTGGCCGTCGAACAGCGCCATCAGCTTGTTCGGCCCGCCCATGCGGCTCGACCGGCCCGCCGCCAGAAGCACGATCCCGACCTTGAGCCGACTTTTGGGCGGCTGCGGCTCGCGCGGCTGCGGCCGCGTCGGTATCTCCATCAGCAGGCCGCCGACGCCCATGCCGGCAATGTCGCGCGCGGTAACGTCCAGACCGGCAATCAATCGATCGAGCACCCAGTCGAAGCCGTTCTCCTTGGGGCTGCGGGCGCAGCCAGGCGCGCCGATGATGCGCTTGCCGCCGAGTGTGCCGAGCACCAGCAGATTGCCGGGATCGACCGGCATGCCCGCGCGGATGACGGTACCGCCCGCCCTCTCGATCGCCGCCGGAACGACGTCGGCGAAATCGCTCATGGCGGAAGCCCCGAAGATCACCACCATATCGTTGTCGCGCGCAAGCGCGATGGCGGCCTCCGCGACAGGGGCAATCTCATGCGGCGTACGGCGCTCCGCCGTCAGCCAGCCGCCGGAGCGCGCCAGCCGGGCTTCGGTGACACGCAACGTCTTGTCGAGCACGGTCGGTTTGGTGCCCGGCAGCACCGTCTGGATGACGCCGACACGCATCGACCGATAGGCGTTGACGGCAAAAACTTCGCCGCTGGCGCAGATCTCCGCCACGGCGGCCACCAACGAGGAAGAGACCGCGAAGGGGATGATCTTCACCGTCGCGACCATCTGGCCCTTTTCGACCGGCGCGTGCTGGGCCAGCGTCGCGATGGTGATGGCAGGATCGACGGCATTGATGGCATCGATGACAGCTTCACTGACGGTGAAGATGCCAGCCGCCTTGGCGTGGAGATTGACCCGGCCGGTGGCGGCGGGCTTCGCCTCGATGCCGCCTAAGGTCATGCTTTCGGCAATTTTTTGCGCCGCGGCGTCCTCGCCGAGATCATCCGGCGCCAGCACGGCAGCAACGACCTGCGAAACACCTGCCCCCTTGAGCATGGAGATATCTTCGGCGCTCAGCCTGTGCGCCTTGCGAAATCGCTTTTCGGCGGCCGCAGTGGCATGCGCCAGCACCGCCCCTTCGGCCGCGTCGATCGGGATCGGACCGAATTTCACGCCGCCGCGCCCTTCGCATCGAGGCCCCGTGAGCGGAAGGCAAGAATGGTCTGCGCGAGAATGGCGACGGCGATCTCGGCGGGGCTTGCCGCCCCGATGTCGAGCCCGATCGGCGCGTGGATACGCGCGATCTGGTCTGCACTCGCGCCCAGCGACAGCAGGCGCTCGACGCGCTTGGCATGCGTCTTTCGGCTGCCGAGCGCTCCGACATAGAAACAGTTGGCGTCGAGTGCCGCCTTCAGCGCGAAATCGTCGATCTTCGGGTCATGGGTAACGGCGGCCAGCGCGGTGTAAGCGTCGAGCGGCTGGCGTTCCAGCACATCCTGTGGCCAGTCGGCATGCAAGGCGACATCGGGAAAGCGGTCCGATGTGGCGAACGCGGTGCGCGGATCGATGATCTCCAACGGATAGCCGGCGATCCGGGCCATAGGCGCGAGCGCCTGACTGATATGCACGGCGCCGATCACCACCAGACGCGGCCGCGGCAGATGCGCATTGAGGAAGAAGGTCCGCCCTTCCGCCTCGACGGACCCCGAATTGCCGGATCGAAACGCCTTGGTGATCGCCGCTCCGAGATCGCCGGCGACCTGATCGCCCTCCCGCACGATACGGTCGCGACCATCGCCGAGATCGGTGACGAGGATCGCCGCGCGGCGGGCGCGCCGCTCGGCATTGAGCGTCTTCAGCGCATAAGGATCCATCGCAGGTCAGCCCAATCGCTCAACATAAACCTTGATGCGGCCGCCGCAGGACAGGCCGACTTGCCAGGCGGTCTCATCGGCAACACCGAACTCCAGCATCCTGGCCTTGCCGGAGCCGATCACGTCGACCGCCTCGGTCACGACAGCGCCCTCGACGCAACCGCCCGAAACAGAGCCGTGGAAATTGCCATCGGCATCGATGACAAGGTGGCTGCCGACCGGGCGCGGCGCTGAACCCCAGGTCTCGACCACCGTCGCGACAGCGACATCCTTGCCGTCCTTCATCCAGGCTTCCGCGATGATCAGCGGGTCGCGGGCCTCATCGAGATAAAGACTGTCACTCATCGTTGCTTCTCTCAGGGTCTGTTTTTCAAAAAGCCGGAAAATATATGGCTATGCGGCGCGCCTTGCGCCAGCATCCATCCACCGCCGTGGATCGACGGAACGAACCGATTTCTTGTCCAGCGAGGCGCAGAGATCGGCGAGCGCGTCGAGATTATGGACCGAGCGGAATTCGTCGACATGCGGCAGCATCGCCTTGACGCCGCGGGCGCGCGCCTGAAAACCATCGAAGCGCAACAACGGATTGAGCCAGATCAGCCGTCGGCAGGATTTGTGCAGCCGCTCCATTTCTTCCGCCAAGCCCCCTATATCGTCGCGCTCCAGCCCGTCGGTGATCAGAAGCACCACCGCGCCCTGTCCCAGCACACGTCGCGACCATACAAGGTTGAACTCGGCTAGCGTATCGCCGATGCGCGTGCCACCCGACCAGTCCTTGACCGCCGCCGAGCAATCGGCAAGGGCGGCATCGGGATCGCGGTGGCGCATCTGCCGGGTCAGGTTGGTCAGCCGTGTTCCGAAAACGAAAGTGTGCACGCGCCGGCGCTTTTCCGTCAGCGCATGCAGGAAATGCAGGAAGATGCGCGTGTATTGGCTCATCGAACCGGAAATATCGGCCAGTACCACCAGGGGCGGATGAACTTCGCGGACCGAGCGGAATTTCGGCAGGATCAATTCACCGCCGGTGCGTGCCGCCGAGCGCATCATGGCGCGTGGATCGATGCGGCGGCCATGCGCATCGGCCTTGAAGCGTCTGGTCCGCACCATGTCGACAGGCAGCCGCAACGCCGCGATCGCCTTCCTGGCGTCAGCCATTTCGACTGCGTTCATCTGCGCGAAATCCTTGCCCCGCAACAGCTCGTTGCCGGAAAAGGTGAAGCGGGCGTCGACCTCGATCTCAGGGACTTCCTGAGGCGTCTGGTTTTTCTGATGACCCTCGAACATCGCCTGACTGACGCGATTTTCAGCCGCGCGCGGCTTCTGCTTCTGCCTGACATCCGGCGCCACCGGCGAAAACATCGCCAGCAGCTTCTCGATCAATTCGCGCGATTTCCAGAACAGCCGGAAAGCTTCGTCGAAGGTGGCATGATCCTCATGCCGCGAGACCAGAACGGCGTGCAAGGTCCAGTAAAAGTCATCACGCGAGCCGATGCCGGCGACGAGCACCGCCTCGATCGCGTCCTTGACCGAAGCGGGCCCGACGCGCATGCCGGCCTTGCGCAAGGTGCGGGCGAAATAGACGATGTTGTCGGCGATCCGGCCGTCCGCCGTCGCCTCTCCAGGGTCGGGTCGGGACGCCTTCACCACCCTACTCCGCCGCCGCGAGCTCGGTCTTGACCTCGTCGAGGATGCGCCGGCCCTCGCCCGCGCCGATGCGGGCAATGTCGTCCTGGTATTTCAGCAGCACCCCGATCGTGTCGGACACGGTCTCCGGATCGAGCGCCACCTTGTCGAGTTCGGTCAGCGCGCCGGCCCAGTCGATGGTTTCGGCGACGCCCGGCACCTTGAACAGCTCGATCTGACGCAGCTTCTGGATGAAGGACACCACTTCGGCCGAAAGCCGCTGGTTGGCCCGAGGCACCTTGCGGCGCACGATCTCCAGTTCGCGCTCGGCATTGGGGTAGTCGACCCAGTGATAAAGGCAGCGCCGCTTCAGCGCATCGTGGATTTCGCGGGTGCGGTTGGTGGTGATGATGACGATCGGCGGCTCTTCCGCCTTGATCGTGCCGAGTTCAGGCACAGTCACCTGGAAGTCGGAGAGGATTTCGAGCAGGAAGGCTTCGAAGGCTTCGTCGGTGCGGTCGAGTTCGTCGATCAGGAAAACCGGGGCTGCGCCCGCCTTGCCGGTCAGCGCATCGAGCACCGGCCGGCGGATCAGGTACTTTTCGGAGAAAACGTTACGCTCCATTGCGGAGCGGTCGACCTTGCCGGCGGCCTCTTCCATGCGGATTTCGATCATCTGCGCGGCGTAATTCCACTCATAAACGGCGGAGGAGACGTCAAGCCCCTCATAACACTGCAGACGGATCAGCCGGCGGCCAAGCGCCTCGGCCAACACCTTGGCGATCTCGGTCTTGCCGACGCCGGCCTCGCCTTCGAGGAAAAGCGGCCGTCTCATGCGCAGAGACAGGAAAAGCACCGTTGCCAGCGACCGGTCCGCGATGTAGTCCGCGCCGGTCAGGAGATCGAGCGTTTCGTCGATCGTCCGCGGCACGGGGCGCGGGTTCAAGTCGCTCATTCCTTCTCCGTGGGTGCGGCGGCCCCACTTTCCAGGATGTGGTAGCCGCGGGCGTGATAGATCAGCGGCCGCAAATTATCGCCCATACGCAGACCTGTCACCTTGCCAAAAAGCACACGATGGGTGGCCAGGTCCTTGGTGTCGATCAGTTCACAGTCGAACACGGCGAGCGCGCCCTTCAGCGTCGGCGCGCCGGTGGAAATCGCATCCCATTCGCCGAGCGCGAAGCGCTCTTCGACCGGCAGTCCAGTCATGCCGGAAAATCCAATAGACAGCGGCTCCTGGTGCGAAGCCAGCGTGTTCAGGGCAAATTTGCCGTTCTTCACGAACAGCTCATTCTTGGCATTTTCACGATTGAGGCAGACCAGGATGGTCGGCGGCGTATCCGACACAGAACATGCCGCGATCACCGTCGTCCCGCGCTTTCCGGCGGGTCCGTCGGTGGTCACCACATGGACATGACCGGCAAAATGGCTCATCGCGTCGCGATAGGCTTGCGGTCCAATATCGTTCTTCTTCAGCACTTGAAGATTCCATGGCCATTGTTCACCTGACATATATGGCCAGACATCACATGCCACAAGCGAAGTGCTTGGCCCATATCCCGAATTCGCGTGTTGCACCAAGGCCGGGCAGCCTTTAGGTCTTGGCGGGAATTTGACGCCTGCGCGACGTCGCCGGCTTGGAGGATTCTTCGGCAGCATGCGATCCGGGGCAACTATTACCGCAGCGCTGGCCTGGCTGTTCATGGCCGGCGCCGCCAGCGCACAGACGCTCACGATCGGTGTCGCAGCACCCCTGTCGGGACCATCGGCCATACTCGGCAAGCAGATCGAGGCTGGCGCCGGGGTCGCGGCAGAGGTGGACGGCATCCAACTCAAGACCGTTGATGACGCTTGCACCGGAGACGGCGGCGCCGCGGCGGCCAGGGAATTCGTGGCAGCCAAGGTCAATGTCGTGATCGGCTTCCTCTGCACGGAGGCGATCGAGGCGGCGATGCCTGTCCTTAAGGACGCCAATATTCCTGTCATCACCGTTGGTGTGCGAACCGAAAGCCTGACCGACCGACGCGCCAACACCGGCTGGCCGGTTTATCGCCTCGGCCCGCGCGGCGACGACGAGCGCAACGCCGTCGCCTCTACCCTCACCCGGCTATGGCAGAACGAGCTGTTCGCGATCATCGACGACGGCACCATCTATGGCCGTGAGATGGCGGAGACATTTCGTGCCGCTGCCGAGCAGGCGGCACTGAAACCGGTCTTCGTCGACACGTTCCGGCCGCAGCTCGACAACCAGATCGGCCTGGTGGGACGGTTGAAAAAGGCCGGCGCCACGCATGTCTTTGCCGGCGGCGACGGCGACGACATCGCCATTATGGGGCGCGATGCCGCCCAGCTCCAGACGGGCATCATCTTTGCCGGCGGCGAAAACCTGCGCACGCCACCCGGCGACGTGCCTTACGCGACCGGCACCCTGATGATCGCGCCACCCGAATGGGCCGATGTCGCGGATCCCAAAGTGCTGGAAAGCTTCTCCGCGCACAAGATCGTGCCGGACGGCTACACCCTGCCGGCCTATGCGGCGGTCGAGATCGCCAAGGCGGCATCCTCGGACGCAGCAGGCTCCGGCGGGCCGCTGGCCGAGGCACTCACCGGGCATGATTTCACGACGGCGATCGGACCGGTCCGCTTCGACGACAAGGGCGATCTCAGCCAGAGTCTCTACCGTGTCTTCCGCTTCGACGGCACCCGCTTCGTGCCCTTGGAAAACAACTGATGTTCCGCACCGGTCCACGCAATCTCATCACCGATGTCATGGGCCTGCGCGTTGGCAATGCTTCCGACGCCAGGGTGAAGTCCGGCGTGACGACGGTCCTTTGCGACGAGCCGGCGGTCGCGGGAGTCCAGATTCTTGGCGGCGCGCCTGGCACCCGCGAGACCGATCTGCTGGAACCGCACAATTTGGTGGAGACGATCCATGCCGTGGTGCTGTCAGGCGGTTCGGCTTTCGGCCTCGATGCTGCCTCCGGCGTGCAGGCCGCATTGCGCGAACGCGGCATCGGCTTCGAGGTTGGCGGCTTCCGCGTACCGATCGTACCGGCGGCGATCCTCTTCGACCTGCGCAACGGCGGCGACAAGGACTGGGGCCGCTATCCCCCCTATCGCGACCTCGGCTACGAGTCGGTTCAGGCTGCCGCAGTCGATTTCCAATTTGGCACGGCGGGCGCGGGGACGGGTGCACTGACATCGGGGCTGAAGGGTGGCCTGGGTTCGGCCTCGACACTGCTGGACAATGGGATCACCATCGGCGCGCTGGCCGCCGTCAACCCGACCGGCTCGGTAACCGTCGGCCGCACCCGTCATTTCTGGGCGGCACCCTTCGAAATCGGCGATGAATTAGGCGGGCTTGGTTATCCCTCGCCGATGCCCGCGGACGCGAAGCGGATTTTGCTGAAATACCGCGACAAGGATCACGGTCGGAAGATGGACAGCGGCGGCAACACGACGATCGCGGTCATTGCCACGGACGCGGTTCTCACCAAGGCCGCCGCCAAACGCCTGGCGATTTCGGCGCATGACGGCTTCGTGCGCGCCATCTGGCCGACCCATACGCCGGCCGACGGGGATCTGGTGTTCGCGCTGGCCACCGGCAAGAGCGGGCTCGAGCTGACGGCCGACGCGGCAATCGACTTCTACGCCGCCGCCGGCGCCACTATGGCGCGCGCCATCAGCCGTGGCGTGTTTGCAGCGACGCCAGCCGACAACGACCTGTTTCCCGTCTGGTCGTCACGTCACTAGGCTGGCTAGAGCTTTGATCAAACCGGATCGGATTTTTCTTCCTCGAACGTCACCGCGACATCGGAATTCGCGGACAGCCACACCTTCTTGCCATCGACCTCGGCAACCAGGGCCAGGGAAATATAATGGTGATGGCCCTTGTGAGCCCCCTCGCCGCTGTCGGCCTTGGTCAGCTTGATGCGCTGGCCATCGACCTTGTCGACGGTGCCGATATGCACGCCATCGGCGCCGACGACTTCCATGTGCTCACGAATTTTGCTGGTGTCGGTCATGTTAGCTTCTCCGTTGGGGTGGGTCTCCATGGGACTGCCGACAATAACAAATGACGAGCGGTTTGGATGCATCGGCCTTGGTCCGCACGACGTTTTGATCTCGTCGTGCTAGGATTGAAGCGATCAGGCCGAAGGAGCGATGACAATGCGGACGCTTTTCCTGTTTGCCGTTTGCCTGGCCACGCAGTTCGCGGCGTCGATCGCCCAGGCCGGCGATGTCGCGGAGCTCGAAATCCTGGGCTTCACCCGGGATGGCGGCGTGTTCGCCTTCGAGGAGTACGGCATCCAGGACGGGTCGGGCTTTCCCTATGCCAACCGCTATTACATCGACACGAGCAACGACAGCTTTGTCAAGGGCACGCCGGTCAGGATCCGGCTCGACGACGAGAACGCAACTCTCGACGCTGCCCGCCTTCAGGCCCGGCAAAAGGGCGAGGCCATTGTCAGCCAGGCCGAGTTGAGTGCCAACCGCGGCATCACCGCCGGCTCCAACCCGGTGACCGAGCTTTCGGCCGATCCGCATCGCATAGTGGTCAATCCGCGGCCGATCTTCTCCCTTGTCGACCAGCCGCTCGAGTTCCGGCTCGACGAGATCGGCATGAATGACACCGAAGGTTGCGCCAGTCAGGGCGAGATCAATGGCTTCCGGCTGCTGCGTATCGAGGCGCGGGATGGCGGCACCACCAAATTGCTGCACGAGGACAAAGCGATCCCCAAGAGCCGGGGCTGCCCGAACGGCTACCGCATCGGCGCAGTGCAGACGTTCTCGATGGACAGCCTCAGCGCTTACGCGGTGCTGATCGCGGTGCGCCAGTATGGCTTCGAAGGGCCGGACTTTCGCTGGATCGCCGTGACCGGCCGCCTGTGACAGAGCTTGTCCAACCCGTCAGGCGCAATCGCGCCCTGCACCACCTTCGCGATGCCATGCCGACACTGCGTGCAGCGCTTCTCGGCGCCCTGCTGTGGGCCGCCACCACGGGCGCCAGCGCACTCGTCAACCTGGTGCTGGACAATTGGGTGACGCCGGGCAAGATCGGCACCGTGTTCCTGCTGTTTGCCGTCGGCGGCGCCCTGGCCTTTCCGGTTGGCCTGTTTGCCGCACGACTGGTTTCGCTCGGAAGGGGCCGGGAGGTCGCCTTCGCGGCGACATTCGTAGGGCTTGCTGCCGCAACGATCGGCCTCACCGCCCTGCTGTATGCCCTGCAATACCGCTCCTATTATGCCGAATGGCATGCGCCCGTATTCACCCTCACCTGGGGCTTTCAGCTCGCCTTCACGATGGCGGTGGCGTCCTACCAGTTCGTTGTGCTGGGCATCCGGCTCTATTTCCCGCTTGGTTTCATCGCCTTGTTCGCCGTCAGCTTCTGGTTTGCACGGCAGCAGCGTTGAGCATTTGGTCCGCCTCTGTTAGGACGCGGACAGATCCCTCCGATACATCAGGAATGACCGATGATCCCTCGCTATTCCCGGCCGGAAATGGTCGCCATCTGGTCGCCCGAAACCCGGTTTCGCATCTGGTTCGAAATCGAGGCCCATGCCTGCGACGCGCTGGCCGAACTGGGTGTCATCCCCAAGGAAGCGGCCAAAACGATCTGGGAAAAGGGAAGCGCGGCCGAATTCGATGTCGAGAAGATCGACGCGATCGAGCGCGTCACCAAGCATGACGTTATCGCCTTCCTCACCCATCTTGCCGAATTCGTCGGGCCCGACGCGCGCTTCATCCATCAGGGCATGACGTCTTCGGACGTGCTCGACACCTGCTTTGCTGTGCAACTCACCCGCGCCAGCGACATTTTGCTGGCCGACATCGATACGTTGCTTGCAGCGCTCAAGCGCCGCGCCTTCGAGCACAAGGACACCGTCACCATCGGCCGCAGCCACGGCATTCATGCCGAGCCGACGACCTTCGGCATCAAGCTGGCGCAGGCCTATGCCGAATTCTCGCGCTGCCGCGAGCGGCTGGTGCACGCGCGCGAAGACATTGCCACCTGTGCGATTTCGGGCGCGGTCGGCACCTTCGCCAACATCGAGCCCTATGTCGAAGAACATGTGGCGGCAAAGCTCGGACTGAAGCCGGAACCGGTGTCGACGCAGGTGATTCCGCGCGACCGCCACGCCATGTTCTTCGCGACCCTCGGCGTCGTCGCCTCCTCGATCGAGCGGCTGGCGACCGAGGTCCGGCATCTGCAGCGCACCGAAGTGCTGGAAGCGGAAGAGTATTTTTCGCCGGGCCAGAAAGGCTCGTCGGCGATGCCGCACAAACGCAACCCGGTGCTGACCGAAAACCTCACCGGCCTTGCCCGCATGGTGCGCTCCATGGCGCTGCCGGCGATGGAGAACGTGGCGCTCTGGCACGAGCGCGACATCTCGCACTCCTCGGTCGAGCGCATGATCGGCCCGGACGCCACCGTGACGCTCGATTTCGCGCTGTCACGCCTGACCAGCGTGGTCGACAAGCTGGTCGTCTATCCCGAGAACATGCTGAACAACATGAACAAGTTTCGCGGTCTTGTGCATTCGCAACGCGTCATGCTGGCGCTGACGCAGGCCGGCCTGTCACGCGAGGAATCCTACCGGCTGGTGCAGCGCAACGCCATGAAGGTGTGGGAACAAGGCGCTGATTTTCTTGAGGAACTTCTGGCCGACAAGGAAGTGACAGCCGCGCTGCCGGAGGCGCAAATCCGCGAGAAATTCGACCTAGGCTACCACACCAAGCACGTCGACACGATCTTCAAGCGGGTGTTCGGAGGGGTGAGTTAGCTTCTTCTCCCGTCACCATACGGGGAGAAAAACGCTCCCGCAGACGCCTCCGCCAATCAAGCCTTACCCGGCACGGTCCTGATCACCGTGCCCCAAGGATCCTCACGGGTCGTTTCGCTGCTCACATTGTCCGAACGCATCTCGACCCAGGCAAGGCCCGAGCGGGAGGGGTCGCGGCGGCCGGCGCCGGCGCTTTGCCAGGCATTGGCGCCGATGTGGTGGTGATAATGCCCCGACGACAGGAACACCGCCTGGCCGCGATATTTGGCGACTGTGTCGAAGCCGAATTCCTGGTTCCACCAGGCTTCTGCCTCTTCCGGCCTGCCGACGCGCAGGTGGACATGGCCGACAATGCTGTTTTCCGGCGCGCCTTGCCATCCCGCATCGCCGGCCGGCACTTCGGCAACGACAGACGGAATGTTCATCCGCTCGGTCGCCATGGCGATCTTGTCGCCGTTCCATTTCCAATCCTGCGGGCGGCGGTCGGCATAGATTTCGATGCCGTTGCCCTCGGGGTCGGTCAGGTAGAGCGCTTCGCTGACCAGATGGTCCGAAGCGCCCTCGATAGTGATCTTGTCTGAGATGGCGTGGTTGATCCAGCGTCCGAGATCGGCACGGCTGGGCAGCAGGAAAGCCGTATGGAACAGGCCGGCGCTGCGCGGATCGTCCGGTTTGGCAGAACTGTCCGGCTCAAGCACCATCAGCGGACGGCTGCCGGCGCCGAGCGTGATCGCGCCGTCGGCGCGGCTCAATTCCCGCAGTCCGACGACTTTACGATAATAGGCGGCAAGACTTTCGGCATCGCGCGCCTTCAGTCCGACGCGGGCGACGCTCACCGGCGTGGTGGCGGCAAATGGCAGTTCGCTCATCATTGTCTCCGTTGCGGCGACGTTTCGCGAAGCTCCCAAAGCCAGGAGCCCGGCAGCGCCGATCATTTTACGTCGTCTCAGCCCCAAAGTCCCGGTGCTCCACGGCTGTTTCTCTGCCGACAGAGATCGTCGATCTTCATCGTTCACACAAGACAGCGAAAGGCGAACATGTTGTTCACCGTTACGACCGGAAGCCTGCCCATCGAAGGTTGCATGAGGCAATCGCGCTCGCTATCTGAGCGCCATGAAAGTCAAGGACGCAGATATTCTGATCATTCCCGGATACACCAATTCGGGGCCTGAGCATTGGCAGACCCGCTGGCAATCGAAACTGTCGACGGCGCGTCGCGTGGAGCAGGCCGAGTGGTCGAAGCCGCTGCGCGAGGACTGGACGGCGAGCGTCGCCAAGGCAGTCAACGAGGCCGAAAGACCTGTCGTTCTCGTCGCTCACTCACTGGGAGTGGCCGCGGCCGTGCAAGCCATTCCGCAGTTCCGGAAGCCGGTCGCCGGCGCCTTCTTCGTGGCACCGCCGGACGTCGCGAATCCCAAGATCAAGCCGAGACATCTGATGACCTTCGGCCCCTATCCTCGCGAACCGCTGCCGTTTCCCTCCATCGTGATCGCCAGCCGCAACGACCCCTTCTGCCCCTTCGATGTCGCCGAGGACATCGCCGGTGCCTGGGGCTCGCTGTTCATCGATGCCGGAGAAACCGGCCATCTCAGCGAGGATTCAGGCTTTGGCCCCTGGCCCGAGGGATCCATGACCTTCGCCAAATTCCTGACGGACCTGTGAGGCGCGCCAAAATCAACGCACGATGGCATTCGATCGAACTGCGGGACTCGAATAAATGATAATTTAAGAGGGCTAGCATTAATTATTCAGAGGCAGCGGAAAGTGCTTCCGAATGATGATCTGTGCTTGAACCGGGCTGCCAATTCTTCGCTCTTGAAACAGAGGCCAATGCTTGCGCAAGGACGCTTCACTCGAATTTCTGAGAGGTGTCGCGGCGCTCGTCGTTCTGAACGGCCATCTTTTGAGAGCTTTTGCGCCGTTAGCGGAAGGTGACGGAGACCAGGCTGCGCAATCCCTGAAGAGGGGTCTTGCTTTCGTTGTTTTCAATGGCGGCTCTGCCGTCTATTTGTTCTTCGTCCTGTCCTCGTACGTGCTTGTGAAGCGCTATTTTCAATCCCGCAAAGCAGAAGATTTGTTGCTAGGAGCGATAAAGCGCCTACCTCGTCTGGCCGGCCCCGTGCTGGTTGCGGTTCTGTCATCCTGTATCCTCTTCAAGCTCGATCTGTATTTTTTCAGCGATGCCGCCGCCGTTACCCAATCCACGTGGCTGAGCAGATTCGGCAATGCTCCAAAGCTGCTTTCACCGGAGACCGCGAGCTTCGCCGACGCGTTCATGGAAGGGGCGTGGCGGACATTCATCTATGGCGACAAATCCTATGACAGTAGCCTGTGGACCATGACGGTCGAGTTCTGGGGGAGCATGATGACCTTCGCCCTCGCCCCGATCATCTTCTCCCTCCAGGGCCGCTGGATGCTGCTGTCATGGTTCGGCGTGGCCGCAGGCACATTCCTGGCATTGCAATTCAGCTTCCTGGTTTGCGCCTTTCCGGCCAGTCTCCTGCTCTATTCTCTTCTCGCCATGGAGTTTCGTCCCAATCGATGGGTGAGAGGTGCGATGATCACGGTTTCCGTGGCGCTGCTGGGCTATGCAGGAGACGCTGTCGGAATATACCGGCCCTTCGCCGTGCTCGATTTTGCAGCTTCCGATATCGGTTTGCGGCAAGCTTGCGTGGCCATCCCGGCAAGCATCATGCTGGTTTACGCCATGCTGAGCATGGATGACCCACCGTCATGGCTCTCCGGCAAGGCCGCACGTTTCCTGGGCGACCTGTCTTTCCCGCTCTACCTCGTGCATGTACCCGTTATCTGCTCGTTGGGATCATGGGTCCTGTTGGCAAGCGACTCCGCCGCACTCGGCGCTGCCGCCGCGATATCTGGGTCGATCCTCGCGGCATTGCCGCTGATGGCTTTCAACAACTGGTGGGTCCAGGCGCTCGGCGCTCTGTTCGACAAAAATCAGACGCGGCGGATCGGCCGCCACGGCGCTCGCCGTGGCAAAGGCCTGAGCAAACACGCTGGCGACAGCAGTCCGCTGCTTCAGGATCCGATCGAGTCCCGCATGTCCTTGAGCAGGGTCTTTGCTCCCAATGAAATCAGCGCGTGCTCGGAGCCCGTGGCGAGCAGGCGGTAGCCCATCGACACGACGCGGCCGGCGATAGCCGGTTCGACGACGTAGATCGCCGCATGCTTGCCGGCCTTGCGGGTGCGCTCGGCAACCGAGGCCACCGTCTCCATCATGCTTTCCAGCGTGGAATTGACCGTGGCACCGTTGGTCCAAGCGATTGAGAAGTCGGACGGCCCGAGGAAAATGCCGTCGATGCCGGGCGTGTCGAGGATGCCGCCAAGCGCGTCGAGCGCAGCGCGCGTCTCGACCATCGCAAAAGCCATGGTGCGCTGATTGGTGTCGCGCAGCCATTCGGCATAGTCGCCCTTGCCATGGCGGGGAAAGGCATAGGTCGGACCCCACGAGCGCTCGCCGAGTGGGGGATATTTCATGGCCGCTGCGAACAGCTTTGCATCTGCCACGGAGTTGACCATCGGCGCAATGACCGCCTCGGCGCCGAAATCGAGAGCACGGCTGGCCATGTCGAAACGGCCAACGGGAATGCGCACCAGCGCCGGCTTGCCCAGGGCTAGTACCGGTGCCAGGCCGCGCAGGACGCTGTCCTCGTGATGGCCGCCATGCTGCATGTCGAGGGTGACGGCATCGAAGTCCTGCCTGGCAAGGATCTCCACGGTCAAGGCGTCCGGCACGCCCGACCAGGCGGTTACCAGCGTTTCATCCGCGGCAAGACGGGACTTTAGGGACATCTAATCTCTTTCCTCGTTGACGTCGGCAGTTTCAGCCGGAAACCGCCGCAAAGGCAAAGAAAAACCGCCCGGATCGGCCGGGCGGTTCATTGGTCCAGATAAGGGCCGGATCAGGTGTTCTTGATCTGCTCGATCGCCTGCGCCATCATTTCGTCCATGGTGCGGCGGATCTGGTGATCGGACTGCTCGACGCCGGCGGCATCGAAATCCTTGCGGATCTTGCGGAACACGTCGTGGTCGCCGGCTTCCTCGATGTCGGAAACAACGACTTCCTTGGCGTAGGCGTCGGCATCGGCGCCGGATTTTCCGAGCTTTTCGGCGGCCCACAGACCAAGCGCCTTGTTCCGCCGCGCCGAAGCCTTGAACCGAAGCTCCTCGTCGAATGCGAATTTGCGTTCGAAGCCCTCTTCGCGGTCTTTCATGCTGCTCATGGCGTCCCTCCGGGTCAAATCCGATTCGTTGGCAATGGATATGTGTGTTGCCGAAGCACAAACCAAAAGGTCGCGGGCCGGTCAATATGCTTCGTCATATGCTGCGCTGCGGCATTTCAGTCCCGAAAGCGGTTGATTGGAAGGAATTGCCGATTGAGCAAACGGTGTGATTGGGATAGACCCGGCATTGAACGTCACCGTCGCCGCATTAGTTCAGGCGGACGGACAGGAAGTGGTCGCTTGCCGCCTGCCCGCAAATCCAGAGAAAAATTCAAATGAAAAATCGCCGCCGCATTTATGAAGGCAAGGCCAAGATCCTCTATGAAGGTCCCGAGCCGGGCACGCTGATCCAATTCTTCAAGGATGACGCAACCGCGTTCAACAAGAAGAAGCACGAGGTCATCGACGGCAAGGGTGTGCTCAACAACCGCATTTCCGAATACATCTTCAACCATTTGAACCGCATGGGCATCCCGACCCACTTCATCCGCCGGCTCAACATGCGCGAGCAGCTGATCAAGGAAGTCGAGATCATCCCGCTCGAGGTGGTGGTGCGCAATGTCGCCGCCGGTTCGCTATCCAAGCGCCTCGGCATCGAGGAAGGCACCGTCCTGCCGCGTTCGATCATCGAATTCTACTACAAGGCCGACGCGCTCGACGATCCGATGGTTTCGGAAGAACACATCACGGCGTTCGGCTGGGCAAGCCCGCAGGAGATCGACGATGTCATGGCGCTGGCCATCCGCGTCAACGATTTCCTCTCGGGCCTGTTCATGGGGGTCGGCATCCAGCTCGTCGACTTCAAGATCGAGTGCGGTCGCCTGTTCGAGGGCGACATGATGCGCATCGTCGTGGCCGACGAGATTTCGCCGGATTCCTGCCGCCTGTGGGATGTGGCGACGCAGGATAAGCTCGATAAGGACCGTTTCCGCCGCGACATGGGCGGCCTCGTCGAGGCCTATCAGGAAGTCGCCCGCCGCCTCGGTATCATGAACGAGAACGAGCCGCCGCGTCCCACCGGTCCGGTGCTTGTCGCCTCGACCGACGGCCTCAAAGGCAAGCCGCACTGACAGCGGCTTGCGCCCCAACTTCATAACAGGAGCATGTCCAGCGTGATCAAGGCCCGCATTACCGTCACCCTCAAGAATGGTGTGCTCGACCCGCAGGGCAAGGCGATCGAACACGCGCTGTCGGGGCTGGGCTTCGATGGCGTCGGCGCGGTACGGCAGGGCAAGGTGTTTGACGTCGAACTGGCGGAAAGCGACAAGGCCAAGGCCGAGGCCGACCTGAAAGCCATGTGCGACAAGCTGCTGGCGAACACGGTGATTGAGAATTATAGTGTGATGCTTACCTGAGGTTGTGCCGGAGGCAGTATGCCCGAAGTCACCGATGAGTTGATGTTCCGAGATGAAACGGGAATTGAATGTGATGCGGGTCACTTGGTGGCAACGCAAAGTCCATAACATCATGGCATTCTCACCCGCCAGGTTGATCGACTTGAACGCATAGAACGCCGTCTCGGCCCGCGCGAGCTTGCCGAAGCACAAAGGCCTTACGAACCAAAATGAAATCAGCTGTCGTCCTTCTCCCTGGCCTCAACCGCGACCGCGACATGATCGCGGCGCTGACCAAGATTTCCGGACAGGCGCCGGCAACCGTCTGGCAGACCGACACCGAAATTCCCGATGTCGACCTGATCGCCATCCCCGGCGGCTTTTCCTTCGGCGACTATCTGCGCTGCGGCGCGATCGCGGCACGCATGCCGGTCATGCGGGCGGTCGCCGAAAAGGCTGCGAAGGGCGTCATGGTCATCGGCGTCTGCAACGGTTTCCAGATTCTCGTCGAGGCCGGTCTGCTGCCAGGTGCGCTGATGCGCAACACCTCGCTGAAATTCGTCTGCCGGCAGGTCAAGCTCGAGATCGCCAACGCCAACACCATGTTCACGCGTCGCTACCAGCCGGGCCAGATCATCCGCTCACCGGTGGCGCATCACGACGGGAATTACTTTGCCGACGCCGACACACTTGCCCGTCTCGAAGGCGAAGGCCAGGTGGTGTTCCGCTATGCCGAAGGCACCAATCCCAACGGCTCGATCAACGACATTGCCGGCATCGTCAACGAACAAGGCAATGTGCTCGGCCTGATGCCGCATCCCGAGAATCTGATAGAAGCAGCTCATGGCGGCAATGACGGCAGAGCGCTGTTCGAAGGCGCCTTGGGCATTGCCGCTTGAAGTTTGCGACCGCAAACTTAAGAATTGCGGCAATTCAAGGTCATAGCGTGAGGGAGAGACGGTCATGAAACTCTATTCGCGGCCGTTGTCGCCCTACTCGTCGATCGTGCGGGCGCTGGCCTATATCAAGGATGTGCCGATCAAGATCATCGCGCCGCCGCCCGGTTTTCCGATCCCCGAGGCGTTTCGCGCCATCTCGCCAATGAACCGGATTCCGGTTCTGATCACCGGCTCGGGCGAAACGATCGTCGAATCGGTGGTCATCGCCGAATACCTCGAGGAACGGTTTCCCGAACCGGCGCTGTTGCCGTCCGATTCGAAGGACCGCGCGCTGGTGCGCATGTTTGCCCGCATCGTCGATCTCGACGTGCTCACACCGACGATGAAGCTTTTCGAACTGCATTTCGTGCCGAAGCGCAACACTGCCGAGATCGACGCCCAATTCGTCCGTCTACACCATGGGCTGGCCGCCATCGAGGCACGCATGGCGCAAGGCCCCTTCGCGCTCGGCAGCGACATCAGTTTCGCCGATGCCTGGCTGACGCCGACGCGGTTCATCTTCAACAATTGCCGAGCCATGACCGGCCGCCACGACCTGCTCGACGCCTATCCCAAATTCGATGCCTATGAGCAGATCGCCTCGCAGCATCCGGCATTGTCCAGGGTGTGGGGCGAGATGACCGACGGCCTGAAAAACTTTCTGTCCGAACTCGAAATGGGTGCCGCTTGATCAAGAACAGGACGATCGCCCTGATCGCCGTGTCAGGCTTTGCCTTGGCATCTTGTCAATCGAGCCCCAAGATTACCCCCGTGCCGTCGGGCAAGAGCGCCGCGCTGCTGTCCATGGAACAGGTGGCGATATCGGCCCACAAATGCTGGATCGCCAGCAAGGATCCGGCCTTCAAGCAATATCAGATGGCCAATGAGCTGAACTCGTTCAGCGGCACGCCGCGCTTCCTTCTGGTGCCGGCCAAGCACTATGGCGGCAAACCGTTGCTGGTCGTGCAGGCACAGGGCAATTCAAGCCGTGTCGACGTCTTCGGACCGTTGATGAACGACCCGCTTGGCGCACGCATCAGCTCTGATATCGCGCGCTGGCAGGCGGGCAATCCGGCCTGCGCGGCCACCGCCTGAGCCAGCCATGGGCCGGTTCCTGCAGATCGCGGGATTGGCTGTTGGCCTGATAGCGCTCGCTTTGCAGTTCTCGATCACCATTCCGGCTTCGATGTAAGCGGGCTGCGGCGTGCTCGGCTCAATCGTGTTCTATTTCAGCTCCTTCGCCATTCTGACCAACATTGGCGCCGTGCTGGTGCACGCCTCGCTGTTGTCGTCCAGCTTCCATGCATGGCTGCCGGCCTTTGCCGGACCGCGGATGCGCGCGGGCGTCGCGGCTTCGATCACCCTGTCTTCATTGTCTATGCCACGGTTCTGGCGCGGCTCTGGCAGCCGCAAGGCCTGTTCCTGCTCTGCGACGTCCTGCTGCACTACGTGACGCCGGTGCTGTTCGTGCTGTGGTGGCTGATATCGGGCGTCGATGGCAGGACGCGATGGAGCGACATCTCCTGGTGGGTGCTCTATCCCATCGCCTATCTGGCCCATCGCCTATCTGGCCCATCGCCTATCTGGCCTATGCGCTGATGCGCGCGTCGCTGGCGGGCGAAATGCCCTACCCCTTCCTCGATGTCACCAGGAACGGCGTTGAGAGCGTCGCCGTGGCCGCGCTCGCCATAACCCTACTTTTCCTGGTGATATGCGTCGTCGCCGTTTTCGTCGACCATGCGATCGGGCGCCTCGGGAGCGAAGACGCCCGATAGATTGGCCACTATTCCCAGAGCGGCTTGATGCCTTCGCGGTGAGCGTCGCAGCGTGAGATGCCGATGTCCTTGAGTTGATCGTCGGTCATCTCCAGCAGCGCCAGCCGGCCGCGCCGGCGCTCAAGCAGATGGTCGATCCATTTCGCCAGCGAGCTGACCACTTGTACAACCCGGCCGGCGAAGCCGCGCTGCCCGGAGGGGCGAGCAGGCTGGCCGAGCAATTGGGTTCCGGAGCGGCGAAATGTTTCGATTGTATTCATTTTCTTTCTGCCCAAATGTCAATTGCACCCTTGGTTTGGTGCGCTACTGATATGTATTGACTCCCAAAACGGTGCAATATAGAAAATTGTCACCATGACAAATTGGATTCCAGATCTCACCGGTTCAGGACCGCTGTATCAGCGTCTCGCGGATTCCATCGAGACCGATATCGACCGAGGAGTGATCGGCGCGGGGGCGAAGCTGCCGCCGCAGCGCGACCTTGCCTACGACATCGGCGCCACGGTCGGCACTGTCGGGCGGGCGTATCAATTGCTGCGCGAGCGCGGTCTCGTCAGCGGCGAAGTCGGACGCGGTACCTATGTGCTCAGTCAAAACATCGGGGTTACGAAGCCGGAAGCGCCCGACACAAGCGTGGAGGGCACGCGCTATGTCGATGCCCCCAAGGGCAAGTTGCGGTTCGACAGCACGGCCGCACCTGATATTGGCCAGGGCGCCGTTGTAGCCGACGTCCTGTCGCGCACCGCACAGGACCATCCGCATGAGATTTCAAGTTACACGCGCGACTTCCCGGATCGCTGGTACGAAGCCGGCGCCCGGTGGCTGTCCCGGAATGCCTTCCGGCCAACGATTGATACAATCGTCCCCACCCTTGGTACCCATGCCGCGGTGATGGCGGCGATCGCGGCCCTGACCACGCCCGGCGACTACGTCGCCTTCGAGCACCTCACCTACTCCCAGATTTCCCGCAGCGCCGGCCTGATCGGCCGGCGCACCGCGCTGGTGGCATCGGACGATGAGGGCCTCGACCCGGCGGATTTCGAACGTGTCTGCGCGCAAAAGCACCCCAAGATGATCTTTCTGATACCGACGGCGCAGAATCCGACCTTGGTGACCTTGTCGTCGGCGCGACGCGAGGCGATCGCGCGTGTCGCCCGTGATTACAACGTCATCCTGATCGAGGATGACCTCTACGGGCATTTGACCGACGACCCGACACCGCTGCTTGCCGAATTTGCGCCCGAACGCACCATCATCGCCGGCGGCCTGTCGAAATCGGTCGCCGCCGGACTGCGTGGCGGCTGGCTCTCCTGCCCGCCCGCCTATCGCCATCGCATCCGGGTCGCCCACAAAATGATGACGGGCGGCATGCCATTCCTGTTGGCGGAGGTGAATGCCCGGCTTGTGCTTTCCGGTCAGGCCAGCGAAATCCGCAAGCGCAGCATCGCTGAGATCAGCGCCCGCATGTCCATAGTGCGAGAAAGTTTGGCGGGCTTCTCATTCAAATCGCACGACAAAGTGCCGTTCGTCTGGCTCACCCTGCCCGACCCATGGCTTTCCGGTACGTTCAAGAATGCCTGCCTGGGGCATGGCGTGCTGATCGACGATGAGGATGAGTTCAAGGCGGGGCGCTCGGAGCGGGTTTTCCATGGGGTTCGCTTCGGCGTCTCGCAGCCGAACCGGCGCGAGGATATTGCCGGCGGCGTCGGCGTGATCAGGCGGCTGCTGGATGAGGGCCGCGCGGGCTACGACAGTTTTTCCTGAACCGTTCGCGGCCACGCTTCCCTGCTTGCCTCGAGACGCCGCCGTGTGAAACCGGGACTTGTCGGAACCGGACCCGGATCAGCCTTCGGCCTTGAAGTTCTTGGCTTCCTTCTCGGCTTTTTCCTTGCCGTGCTTCTCAGCCAATTCCTTGGCCTGCCGCGGCGAAACGTCGGTGGTCTCCGCGATATGGAGAGCTTCCTTGTCCGAGAGGCGATTGTCGTTCTTGCCTTGCTTGGTAGCCATGGTCTGTCTCCTCGGGTGATAGCGACCTAACGACCGGGGCATCAGAGCGTTCCCAATTTTGGTTTTGCGGGCAATTGAAAGCTGGGGGACGCCTATCGCTGTTCACCAAAAGGCCCGCCGCGGTCTGTCGCGGTCGTCACCCCTGTTGCTTTCTGCCTTTTTCCTCAGCCGACGGGTGTATCGGCCGCAAGGCTTGCGATAAGAGGAGACTCAAAATCCCCGCTCCATGGACATAAATCGCCGCCCATGACCATTTCCAATTCCGTCCCGATCACACCAGACCTCATCGCCTCGCATGGGCTGAAGCCGGACGAGTATCAGCGCATCCTCGATCTGGTCGGGCGCGAGCCGAGCTTCACCGAACTCGGCATCTTCTCGGCGATGTGGAACGAGCACTGCTCCTACAAATCCTCGAAGAAATGGCTGCGCACCTTGCCGACGACCGGACCGCAGGTCATCCAGGGCCCAGGCGAGAATGCCGGCGTGGTCGACATCGGTGACGGCGACTGCGTCGTCTTCAAGATGGAAAGCCACAACCACCCCTCCTTCATCGAACCCTATCAGGGTGCGGCGACCGGCGTCGGCGGCATCTTGCGCGACGTCTTCACCATGGGCGCGCGGCCGATCGCGGCGATGAACGCGCTGCGCTTTGGCGCGCCCGACCATCCCAAGACGAGGCATCTGGTCGCGGGCGTGGTTTCCGGCGTCGGCGGCTACGGCAATGCCTTCGGCGTGCCGACGGTCGGCGGCGAGGTCAATTTCGACGCCCGCTACAATGGCAACATCCTGGTCAACGCCTTTGCCGCGGGCCTTGCCAAGACCGATGCCATCTTCCTGTCCGAGGCAAAGGGCGTCGGCCTGCCGGTCGTCTATCTCGGCGCCAAGACCGGCCGCGATGGCGTCGGCGGCGCCACCATGGCCTCGGCCGAATTCGACGACAAGATCGACGAGAAGCGCCCGACCGTGCAGGTCGGCGATCCCTTCACCGAAAAATGCCTGCTGGAGGCCTCTCTCGAACTGATGGCTTCGGGCGCCGTTATCGCCATCCAGGACATGGGTGCTGCCGGCCTCACCTGTTCGGCGGTCGAAATGGGCGCCAAGGGCGACCTCGGCATCGAACTCGACCTCGACAAGGTGCCGGTGCGCGAGGAGCGCATGAGCGCCTACGAGATGATGCTGTCGGAAAGCCAGGAGCGCATGCTGATGGTGCTGCGCCCCGAAAAAGAGAAGGAAGCCCAGGCGATCTTCCACAAATGGGGCCTCGACTTCGCCATCGTCGGCAAGACCACCGACGATCTGCGCTTCCGCGTGCGGCACCAGGGGAACGAGGTCGCCAACCTGCCGATCAAGGATCTCGGTGACAAGGCTCCCGAATACGATCGCCCTTGGGTCGAGCCGAAGAAGCCGGCGCCGCTTGCCGCCAACGATATCCCGCGGGCCGACCTCGCCGATGCGCTGCTGAAGCTGCTTGGCGGACCAGACCTGTCTTCGCGCCGCTGGGTGTGGGAACAGTACGACACGCTGATCCAGGGCAATTCGCTGCAGCTTCCGGGCGGTGATGCCGGCGTGGTGCGGGTCGAGGGCCATCCGACCAAGGCGCTGGCCTTCTCCTCCGACGTGACGCCGCGCTATTGCGAGGCCGACCCCTATGAGGGCGGCAAGCAGGCGGTGGCCGAATGCTGGCGCAACTTGACCGCCACCGGCGCGCTGCCGCTCGCCGCCACCGACAATCTCAATTTCGGCAATCCCGAACGGCCTGAGATCATGGGCCAACTGGTCGGCGCGGTGAAAGGCATCGGCGACGCCTGCCGGGCGCTTGGTTTCCCGATCGTGTCGGGCAATGTCTCGCTCTACAACGAGACCAACGGCCAGGGCATCCTACCGACACCGACCATCGGCGGCGTCGGCCTGATATCAGACTGGTCGAAGATGGCGCGGATCGGTTTCGCCGCGGAGGGCCAGATGATCCTGCTGGTCGGCGCACCGGCTTCCTGGGGAACGCATCTTGGCCAGTCCGTCTATTTCAGGGATGTCCACGGCCGAACCGACGGCCCGCCGCCGCCGGTCGACCTCGAACACGAGAAGCGCGTCGGCGACCATGTACGCTCGTTGATCGCATCCGGCATCGTCACTGCCGCGCATGACGTCTCCGATGGCGGCATTGCGGTGGCGCTGGCCGAAATGGCGATGGCGTCGGGCGTCGGCGCGACTGTTCCAGGGCTTGTCGGTACCGATCCGATCCCGGTCTGGTTCGGCGAAGACCAGGGCCGCTATCTGCTGACGCTATCGATCGATCCGCATGGCGATGAATGGGACGCCATCCGCAAGCAGCAGGGCGAACTCGGCATTTTCGCGCCGTGGATCGGCTCGACGGGGGGCGCCGCGCTGAAGCTGGGCGATGCCAGGGCAATCCCTGTCAGCGACTTGACCGCCGCCCATGAAGGCTGGTTCCCGCGCTTCATGGATCAGGCCAATTGACCAGAGCATGATCCCGAAAAGTGGAACCCCGTTTTCTCGGACAAACGGAAAACCGTTTTGTCCAGAGATCCCGCTCAATCACAAGAAACTGGCCGTCCGGGCGCTGCTTGCAGTCGTATTCTGGCCGTCGCTGTTTTTCTTCTGGTGCCTCGGGCCATTCGTCTTCTTCCTGCTCTCGACGACATCGAGCGAGGTTTGTCCCAGGCTGGAAACGCGCGGAGAATTCCTCGCCGCGGCCAACGGCACGCTTCCGATGCTTGTCCTGCAGAACCTCATCTATGCGGTTCCGATCGTCTGCCTGGTGCTCTGGAATCGGCTTCTGCCGGACCAGGCGCGGACAAGACACGTCGTCACCTGCATCAAGCTTTTCGCCGTCTCGGCCGTCTTGGGGGCCTTGTGGGAGTACGGCTCTTCGCTTGTCTGCGATGGTTATGGCCAGCCGTTCTTCTCGCCTGCCTGGCGAATGACCAGCTATCTGCCGATCGCCAACATGGCGGTCAACATCCCGCTCTACGTGCTGGTCTTCAGCCTTGGCCGCGCCTTCTCGATGCGCGAGGATGAGCCGGCGCAGGGGCCGGGTGAAAGCATCGCCTGAACACCAGCAGAACGGACACTGGACAGAACCGCTTCAATCCGGATTGGAAAGGCTCTAGGCTTGCCCGACTCTCATCGCAGGGGCCGCCGCGCCGCCGCCCTCCCGAAACAGGAATTTCCGCAATGGCAATGGATGCCCACGACATCGAGAAACTGATCAAGGACGGCATACCGGATGCCCGTGTGACGATTCGCGACCTCGCCGGTGACGGCGACCACTACGCCGCTGAGGTCGTGGCCGAGAGCTTTCGCGGAAAAAGCCGCGTTCAGCAGCATCAGATGGTCTATGACGCGCTGAAGGGCAATATGGGCGGCGTGCTGCACGCGCTGGCGCTGCAGACCAGCGTTCCCGACTGAGGCATTTCCACCCGACACGCTTGGCCCAAAACCGCCCATTCTTTGCGCCATTCGGGTGATGGCACGGTTAAAGTCTTGTTTCGGGCAACCTATGGGTTTATTTGAGGGACATGTTTCGAGCCTGACTCCCACAGGCGTGAAAGGATATTCCATGAGCGGCATCAACGACTACATCGACAATGAAGTGAAGGGCAACGACGTCGTCCTTTTCATGAAGGGCACGCCCGGCTTCCCGCAATGCGGATTTTCTGGCCAGGTCGTCCAGATCCTCGACTATATCGGCGCCGACTACAAAGGCGTGAACGTTCTGGACTCCGCCGAACTGCGCCAGGGCATCAAGGACTATTCCAACTGGCCGACAATCCCGCAACTCTACGTCAAGGGCGAATTCGTCGGCGGCTGCGATATCATTCGCGAAATGTTCCAGGCCGGCGAGTTGCAGACCTTCCTGGTCGAGAAGGGCGTGAGCGTCAAAGGCGCCGCCTGACTTCCGTTCAGGCATGTCGATTTCGACATGCCCAGGCCACCGAGGCGGCCCCACCTCGGCAATTTTACAAGCCCGGATCCCGGGACCAAGACGAGCCAAATGCGCCGGCCCGCCGGCGCGTTTTCGTTTGAGAGATCGGACTTGCCGTGGACCAGCAGAAATCAGCGCCGCAAGGGGCAAGCACCTTGCCCCGGGCAGGCCAATTGCCGATTCCGCGCTGGGAGTTCATTGCGCTCTGCGCCGCGCTGATGGCGCTCAATTCGCTAGCCATCGACATCATGCTGCCGGCGCTGCAGCAGATCGGCGCTTCGCTCGGGGTCGAGAACGAAAATCATCGGCAATATGTTGTCACCGCCTACATACTGGGTTTCGGCGGCGGACAACTGTTCTTCGGGCCGATCTCGGACCGGTTCGGGCGCCGCTCGCCGCTTGTCGCCGGCCTGATTATCTATGTGGCGGCGGCCGCCGCGGCCGCCATCGCGCCGAGCTTCGAAACGCTCTTGATATGCCGCGCCGTGCAAGGCCTTGGCGCGGCAGCCACGCGCGTCATAGCGGTTTCGATCGTGCGTGATACATTCGACGGCCGGCGTATGGCCGAGGTCATGTCGCTGATCTTCATGGTGTTCATGGCGATCCCGGTCGTGGCTCCAGGCATCGGCCAGTTCATCATGCTATTCGCGACCTGGCATTGGATATTCGTCACCATGGCCGTCGGAGCTATGATTGTCTCGACATGGTCGCTGCTGCGCCTGCCCGAGACGCTGCATCCCGAATATCGCCGGCCACTGACGGTTTCATCCATCCTCGGCGGTTTCCGCATCGTTCTCACCAACCGCATCGCGCTCTGCTATGCCTTCGCCAGCACCTTCATCTTCGGCGCCATGTTCGGCTTCATTGCCTCGGCGCAGCAGATTTACGTCAACATCTTCGACGTCGGCGAGATGTTTCCCGTCATCTTCGCCGGTGTCGCGGGCGTACTCGCCTTCTCCAACTATCTGAACTCGCGCCTCGTCGGCCGCGTCGGCATGCGCCGCCTGTCGCAAAGCGCGCTACTGCTGTTTCTGGTGATCAGCCTGGCCTGGCTGGTGGTTTCACTGGAAACGAAGATGCCGCTCTGGCTGTTCATCACCTTCTTTGCCAGTGCCATGCTGCCGTTTGGCTGTCTTGGAGCCAATTTCAATGCGTTGGCCATGGAGCCGCTTGGCCAGTTGGCCGGCACGGCGTCGTCCATCCTGGGTTTCATGCAGACTTTTCTCGGCGGCATTCTCGGCACGCTGATCGGCCAGGCTTTCAACGGCACGGTGACGCCGCTGGCCGCCGGTTTCTGCAGCGTCTCGGTCGCCGCGCTGCTGATGATCCTGTTTGCCGAGCGCGGCAAGATGTTCCAGCCGCAGAACGCCCCCGTTTCAGGCCACGTCACCGACCTGCACTGATTTTCGTTTGCTGGTGGTCAGGATGCGCCTTCAAGCGCCGCCGTGAAGCGAGGAGAGAGCATCCGCCCCGCGATCGCTCTGCCCATGCCATCCGAAAAGGGCAACGGCAGAGCGTCGTCCAGCGCCTTGAGGATGGACGCCAGGAAGGCTCGGCTGAGCCGCGGATCGGCCCCCAGATCGGAATAGGTGGCGCGAGGCGTCCCGATCAGGGTGCCATTGCGACGAAGCGAGAACCGCATGGTCAATGACATGCCCGCGGTTCCGGGTGGCGGCGTCCAACAGGCATGGATAGCGTCCGACATCTCCTTGATGGTGTCGATGGGATCGTGACTGTGACAGGGGCGTTCTTGCGCGATTGCCGCGCAGGAGTTCGCAAACAGCACTCCGGCAAGAGCCGCCGCAAAAATTGCGAACCGAGGTTTCATCCGGGAGCCTCCGCCAAAACGCCCGGCTCGATCATACAACGGTTCAAGCCACAGGAATTGTCCTATTCCGCCCACAGCTCGCGGCGCAGTTCCTGCCAGCTGTCCTGGTCCGGCGCGACAAGGAGACCGCCATCGACATGCGAAGGCAGATAAGCGCTGCCGTCGATCCGAGCGGCATGGCCGCCGGCCTCCTGATGGATCAGCACGCCGGGCAGATGATCCCAGGGCATCAGCTTGTTGTAGACGACAAAATGCGCATGCCCGCTCGCCAGCAGGCGATATTCGTGAGCAGCGCAGCGGTAGGCGAACTGCGACAGTGCCTTGGTCTGGTTGCGCGCCAGGCGCGAGCGCTCCGGTTCGTCGAGATATTGCCAGGAGACCGCGCCGGTCATCCGCGAGATCGGCACGGGCGGCGCCACATGCACTTTCTCCAGGCTGCCATTGGAATGGCTGATATGGCTTCCGGCGCCCCTGGCGGCGATAAGCCAGTCCTTGCCCACCGGATCATGGATGATGCCCGCGACCGTCTCCCCCCTGACCACGACCGCCAGCATGACCCCAAACAGCGGCACGCCGGACGCGAAATTGAAGGTCCCGTCGACCGGGTCGACGGTGAACGCCAGTTCGGCCTCGCCCAAGCCGTCGAGCAGCGCCGGATCTTCGGAGCAGGCCTCCTCGCCCACCACCATGGCAGAGGGATAACGCTCGCGCAGCCTGGCGGTGATCAGCCGCTCGGCGTTGACATCGGCCTCCGTCACCAGGTCGGCGGCGGAAGTCTTCTGCCTGACGTCGCCGTCGCCCAGTCGGCGAAAGCGCGGCATGATTTCTGCTTGGGCTGCCTCGGCCAGAATGCCGGCCAGCCAGTCGATCGCGGTGTCGTCAAATGTCATCGGAAATGTCTTGCCTGATCGCGAGGGTTTCATTGAGGGCGGCGAAATCGAACAGCTTTCGGTCGAGCAAATGCGACGGCCTGGTGTTGGACAGAGCGCGAATCATGGTGTCCTTGCGGCCGGGCATGCGCTTTTCGATGTCCTCGAGCATCGCCTTCATGGCGTTGCGCTGCAGCCCTTCCTGGCTGCCGCAGAGATCGCAAGGGATGATCGGGAACCGCATCGCGGCAGCGAATTTCTCCAGATCGATTTCGGCACAGTAGCTCAGCGGCCGCAACACCATGACGTCGCCTTCGTCGTTGAGCAGTTTTGGCGGCATGGCGGCAAGCCGGCCGCCATGGAACAGGTTCATGAAGAAGGTTTCGAGGATGTCCTCGCGATGATGGCCGAGGACCAGGGCCGAGCAGCCTTCCTCGCGAGCGATCCTATAGAGATGGCCGCGCCGCAGCCGCGAGCAGAGCGAGCAATAGGTGCTGCCTTCAGGGAGCTTGTCGGTGACGACCGAATAGGTGTCCCGGTATTCGATGCGGTGCGCTATGCCGTTGGTGTGGAGATATTCGGGCAGGATATGCTTGGGGAAATTCGGCTGGCCCTGGTCGAGATTGCAGGCCAGCAACTCGACTGGCAGCATCCCGCGCCAATTGAGATCAAGCAACATGGCCAGCAGACCGTAGGAATCCTTGCCGCCCGATAGCGCGACCAGCCAGCGCTCGCCCGGCTTCACCATCGAAAAATCCTCGATCGCCTGGCGGGTCAGCCGCAGCAGTCGCTTGCGCAGCTTGTTGAACTCGACCGAGGACGGTACATCGGCGAACAGCGGGTGAGAGCCGCCTTCGGCGGCCGGTTCAAGTGTTTCGATGTCAGGCTGCATGTTCATGGCGCGACGCCCCGGATGTGACTTGCGCCCGGCTTAGCGCATTGTCCGGAAAATCGAAATTGATTTTAGCGACACACCGCAAAGCGGGTGCCCAAAACAAAAGGCCGCCTACGAGGGCGGCCTTCCGGTATCGCAAAAAAGCGTTCGCTTAGCGCGAGTAGAATTCGACGACCAGGTTCGGTTCCATCTGCACGGCGAACGGAACGTCCGCCAGGCCCGGGATGCGCGAGAAGGTCGCGACCATCTTGTTGTGATCGGCTTCGATGTAGTCCGGCACGTCGCGCTCGGCGAGGCCGACCGATTCAAGGACGATCACCAGCTGCTTCGACTTTTCGCGCACTTCGACGACATCGCCCGGCTTGCAGCGATACGAGCCGATGTTGACGCGCTTGCCGTTGACGTTGACGTGGCCGTGGTTGACGAACTGACGGGCGGCAAAAATGGTCGGCACGAACTTGGAGCGGTAGACGACCGCGTCGAGACGCGATTCGAGCAGGCCGATCAGGTTCTCCGAAGTGTCGCCCTTGCGGCGATCGGCCTCTTCATAGACCTTGCGGAACTGCTTTTCCGACACGTCGCCGTAGTGGCCCTTCAGCTTCTGCTTGGCACGGAGCTGCAGGCCGAAGTCGGAAAGCTTGCCCTTGCGGCGCTGGCCATGCTGGCCGGGGCCGTATTCACGCTTGTTGACCGGGGACTTAGGGCGGCCCCAGATATTTTCGCCGAGACGGCGGTCGATCTTGTATTTCGCGGATTCGCGCTTGCTCATCGCATTCCCTTTCAAAAACAACACACCCGGCACCTCATGGTCCGGGTGAAGGAAACGCGCCCTCCTCTGGCCTCCGTTTTCGAGACCTGACAGGGTTTTCCCACGCAACGCGGCGGAAAACCCACGGGACACGTCAGTTCAAACAGGATCGGAAACGATTGTCGTGACAGATCTTGCGTATACAAAACAAACACCGGACATCGCTGCCCGGCGTTGGCGGCTGGTTAAACCGAGATTTAACCGATGTCAAGCTTGTGAGTGGCGCGGCACAACGCAACCCTATAGCGTCCAAGGCGTTGATGCGATGCCGATGCGGCGGGAGGTTTTGCGCCAGCGGCACCAGGAAGGGACTGGAGCTAGAGGAGCTTAATTGCATGAAGAAGTTTTTCCTTACCCTGGCAGGCGCCGCGGTGCTTGCTGGGGCGATGGCGGTGGCGCCTGAGCCGGCCATGGCGCGTCATTGGCACGGCCACAAGCAGGTTTGCCGCGTCATCGTGAAGAAGCGTGTGGTGTGGCGGCATGGCCATCGCAGAGTGATCGTCGAGAGAGTACGGCGCTGCCGCTGGTAGGGATGTTCAACGCCACAATCTCGGGCCAGCGAACGTCGCTGGCCCTTTTTCATTCCAGGATAGTCTGGCTCGAAGCGCTCAATCCTAGGATTTTTTCTCCGGTAGTCCCTTGCGCTTCGTCTCGGCGAATTCCTCGAGCTGCTTTTCATTCATCGATTCATACATGCCCTTGGAGGCGCCCTTGAGTTCGCTTTTCTTGGTCTCGCCGCGTTTGGCGGAGAGTGCGGCGCCGGCGGCTTTCTGCTGGGCTTTCGAAGTGGCTGGCATGGCGGGTCTCCTTTGCTGTCAGGAGAAACGCCATGCTTCGGCAGCGGTTCCAGCGCCAGCGGCGCGGCTCCCGGTCCACTTGGTGCCAGTCCGAGGCCCCGCTCGGCGATTTTCGTCAGCATCCTTCCCGTGTCCGGAGCCCCAGTGTAGGACGGCTAAATGAAATCCCTGACCGATCCCTCACAGGTTCTCGCCACTGGACTGACGAAAATACGCGCCGAATTCCACGTGCCGGACGGATTTCCGGCTGATGTGCTTGCCGCGGCGGAGGCGGCGGCCATACGTGTGCCCAACCAGCATGCCGATCGGACTGATATGCCGTTCGTCACGCTCGATCCGGCTGCTTCCACCGATCTTGACCAGGCGTTCTCGATCGAGGCGAGCGGTGGCGATCTTCTGCTGCATTACGCCATCGCCGACGTGGCCTGGTTCGTCGAGGACGGCGACGCGATCGATCGCGAAGCCTGGACGCGGGGCGAGACGCTTTACTTGCCGGACGGCAAGGCCGGGCTCTACCCGCCGGTGATTGCCGAGGGCGCGGCAAGCCTGTTGCCGGATGGACCCCGTCCGGCTGTCATCTTCACGGTTCGGGTTGCGCAGGACGGCGCGACGAAGCTGGACGGCGCGGAGCGGGCAATCATTCAAAGCCGCGCGAAGCTCGCCTATGACAGGGTGAAGGCCTCGGATGTCCCGGCCGGCTTCGCCGAAATGGCGCGGCGCATGGCCGCGAACGAACAGCGCCGTGGGGCTTCCCGCGTCGACCCACCCGAGCAGGAGGTGGAAAGGCTCGCCGACGGCACATTCCGGCTTTCGTTCAGACCACTGCTGCAATCCGAGCAGGACAACGCCGCGCTTTCGCTGGCCGCCAACATGGCGATTGCCAATGCCATGCTTGCGCATCATACCGGCCTGTTTCGGGTGATGTCGGGGCCGGATTCCTTCAAGGTTCAAAGGCTGCGCAACGCCGCACAGGCTCTCGGATTGTCCTGGCCGGCTTCCGCCAACTTGAGGGACTATCAGCGAACCCTCGATCCGACCGATCCGCATCAGGCGGCGCTGATGCTGGAAATCCGCCATGCGAGCCCCGGCGCATCTTATCAACCGTATCAGGACGGCGTTGTCCCCTGGCATGAGGCGATGGCCGCGACCTATGCCCACGCAACGGCGCCTCTAAGGCGCCTTGGCGACCGCTATGTCGTTCGCTGTGCGCTGGCTATCGCCAACGGCCAGCCCGTGCCCCAGCCTGTCACCGAGGCGTTCGCCAGATTGCCGAAGGCGATGGGACGTGCGGATAGTCGCGCTTCGCAGATCAACCACGCGGCCATCGACCTTGCCGAGGCGGTAATGCTGGAGGGGCGCGAGGGCGAGACGTTCAAAGCCGTCGTCACCGACTTCGTCGACCATGGCATGCGCATTCAGCTTGCCGACATGGCTGTCGTTGCCACCGTGAAGGCCTCGGGGCTCAGACAGGGCGATGGTCTGACGCTAAGGCTGGTCCTGGCCGATCCGGATCAACGCAGCATCGTCTTCGAACCTGTTTGAGTGGCGGGCGGTTTTGCCACTGTCCAAGTGCACGGTCAGCCCGAACCCCTGCATCAGGCGGCTGACTGCAAAGTCCGCCTTGCCCGAGGTGAAAACCGCGATGTCAGGCTCGGTTTGCGGCAGCGCGCCATCGATGGGCGGCAGCAGCGAAAGGGCGCGCCGTGCGATCGCCTCGGCCGGATCGATCCAGTCGACCGGCCAGGGGGCGGTCTTGCGCATGCGATTGACCAGAAAGGGATAGTGCGTGCAGGCCAGCACGACGATGTCGGTGCGCCTGCCGTCCCGCTCGATGAAGCATGGCGCGATCTCGGCGCGCACGACCTCCTCGTCGACGAAGCCCTCGCGCATATAGGCTTCGGACAGGCCAGCCAGCCTGTCGCTGCCGACCAGGCGGACATGACATTTCTGCGCCCATTTGCTGATCAGGTCGCGCGTGTACTGGCGCTTCACCGTGCCCGGCGTCGCCAGCACCGAGACCAGCCCGGAGCGCGTGCGCTCGGCCGCCGGCTTGACCGCTGGCACCGTGCCGACGAAGGGATGGCCGGGAAATCTTTCGCGCAGCGCGTCGATCACCAGTGTCGAGGCGGTGTTGCAGGCGATAACTGATATAGCCGGCGCAAACCGGTCGAGCAGTTTGGCGAATAGGCCGAGTATATGCTCCTTTAGGGCCGGCTCCTCCCAGGCGCCAAAAGGAAAAGCGGCATCGTCGGCGACATAGATGAAGCGCCGGTCGGGCATCAGGACGCGTGCCTCGCGCAAAACGGTCAGACCGCCGACGCCGGAATCGAACATCAGGATCGGCTGGTCAGTCATTGTCGGTTCCCTTGCCGCCCAGCGGCGGCGTGTCCGTGTCGTCGCCAGCGTCCGGTGCCCGGCCAGCCGCCTCCGCCTTGCGGGCGCGCGCGGCGGCCGCGGGCAAACGCCTCGGGTCATCGCCAGGTGACCCATCGCCGCGCGGCATCGCCGGTGAGAACCGGTCGAGCGAAGAGATTATGCCGCGCAGCACCTTGAGCTCCGGTTCCGCAAAGCCTGCCCGCGTCAGCACGGCGCGCAGATTGTCGACCATTTTCGGCTTCTTCGGCGCCGGCCTGAAATATCCGCGCGCCTCGAGCGCGCCTTCGAGATAGGCGAACAGGCCGTGCAATTCTTCCTTGCTGGCCGGCTTCATGTCAGGGCCGGTAAAGTTCGTCCTGGTCTCGTCCTCCAGGCCCGACTTCATCCACTCGTAGGACATCAGCAAGGCCGCCTGGGCGATGTTGAGCGAGGAGAAATCAGGATCGACCGGGAAAGTGACGATCTCGTCGGCGAGGCCAACCTCGTCATTGTAGAGGCCGAAGCGCTCGCGACCGAACAGGATGCCGGTGCGCTGCCCCATTCCGTGACGGGCGCGCAGCATCCTGCCCGCTTCCACTGGGCCGCGCACGGATTTGAAGCCGTCGCGTTGCCTGGCGGTGGTGGCGAAGACGAAGTTCAGGTCGGCAAGTGCCGAGGCCAGATCGTCGAAAACCTTGACGGCATCGATGACGTGGTCGGCACGGCTGGCGGCGGCACGCGCCTTCTCGCTCGGCCAGCCATCGCGCGGATTGACCAGACGCAGTTCCGACAGTCCGAAATTGGCCATGGCGCGGGCGACCATGCCGATATTCTCGCCGAGCTGCGGCTCGACAAGGATGATCGCCGGGCCGGCGGCTGCGGTGCTATCGGGGTCTTTGGTGATGGGCATGGTTGTCAATGAACTGCTGTTTGCGGCATTTCAGCGTCCCCTGCCATATTCGGCCGCGAAAATGAAGCATTCGCAAATGACGGCGCCGTGGCCTCACATTCGTGACCGTCGCCGTTTGCGTGGCCAAAAGCGCTTTGATATACGGGCGGCATCCCCGGCCGACGCCACGCGGGCAAGGCCGTCCCATTCCCAGCAACGAGGCATTCTTTCCATGGCGAAGATCAAGGTGGCGAACCCGGTCGTCGAACTCGACGGCGACGAGATGACCCGCATCATCTGGCAGTTCATCAAGGACAAGCTGATCCACCCTTATCTCGACCTCAAGCTCGAATATTACGACCTGGGCGTCGAGCATCGCGACGCCACCAACGACCAGGTGACCATCGATTCGGCCAACGCCATCAAGAAATACGGTGTCGGCGTGAAATGCGCGACCATCACCCCCGACGAGCAGCGCGTCGAGGAATTCAAGCTGAAGAAGATGTGGAAATCGCCGAACGGCACCATCCGCAACATTTTGGGCGGCACCATCTTTCGCGAGCCGATCATCATGAAGAACGTGCCGCGCCTGGTGCCCGGCTGGACCAAGCCGATCATCGTCGGCCGCCACGCCTTCGGCGACCAGTATCGCGCCACTGATTTCCGCTTTCCCGGCAAGGGCAAGCTGACGATCAAGTTCGTCGGCCAGGACGGCCAGGTCATCGAGCACGACGTGTTCGACGCGCCCGGCGCCGGTGTCGCCATGGCCATGTACAATCTCGACGATTCCATCCGCGAATTCGCCCGGGCGTCGCTGAACTACGGCCTGCTGCGCAACTATCCGGTCTACCTGTCGACCAAGAACACCATCCTCAAGGCCTATGACGGCCGCTTCAAGGATATTTTCCAGGAAGTTTACGAGGCTGAATTCGAGGCCGAGTTCAAGTCGAAGAAGCTTTGGTACGAGCACCGCCTGATCGACGACATGGTGGCCTCGAGCCTGAAATGGTCGGGAGGCTATGTCTGGGCCTGCAAGAACTATGACGGCGACGTCCAGTCCGACACGGTGGCGCAAGGGTTCGGTTCGCTCGGCCTGATGACCTCGGTGCTGATGACGCCGGATGGCAAGACGGTGGAAGCCGAAGCCGCGCACGGCACCGTGACGCGCCACTATCGCCAGCATCAGAAGGGCGAGGAAACCTCGACCAATTCGATCGCGTCGATCTTCGCCTGGACGCGAGGCCTCGCGCACCGCGCCAAGCTCGACGACAACGTCGAACTGAAGCGTTTTTCCGAGACGCTGGAAAAGGTCTGCATCCAGACTGTCGAGAGCGGCTTCATGACCAAGGACCTGTCGCTCTTGATCGGCCCCGATCAGCCTTGGCTCTCGACCACCGGCTTCCTCGACAAGATCGACGAGAATTTGCAGAAAGCGATGGCCTAACCCACCTCGAGGACAAATGGGCAAGCCGGTCGTCTACGGCGCGGACTACAGCGTCTATGTACGCATCGTCCGGCTTGCGCTCGAGGAGAAAGGCATTGCCTACGACATAGTGCCGGTCGACATCTTTGCAGAAGGTGGCGTGCCGGAATGGTACGGCAAACACCATCCCTTCGGCCGCATCCCGGCCTTCGAGCATGATACTTTCCGCCTGTTCGAGGCGAGCGCGATCGCTCGCTACGTCGACGAGGGTTTTGCGGGCCCTGCTCTCCAGCCGACCGATCCGCTCGCCCGCGCAACCATGAACCAGATCATCGGCATACTCGACGCCTATGCTTACAGGGCGATGGTATGGGACGTCGCCGTCGAGCGGCTGCAGAAGACGGAGCCGGACGTGGCTTTGATCGCCAATGGCCTTCGGCAAGCCGAGACGGTGCTCAAGGTGTTGACGTCACTGAAGGCACAAGGCCCATGGTTGCTCGGCAACCAGCTGACGCTTGCCGATCTGCACGCGGCGCCGATCATCGCCTACTTCGTCAAGGTTCCAGAAGGGCACAACTTGCTGACGCAGTTTGCAGGCATCTGGGATTTGTATTTGCGAATGGCTGGCCGCCTGAGCTTCGTGCGTACCGAAAAAGCGTAATTCGAGGTGAGCTTCCTCCACGTCAGCGCCGCCCCTCATTGCCCTGCCGGGCCTTTCTCTCCGTGAACGGGGAGAAAGAGGCTGGTCGCATTGCCGGCGCTCTCCTGCAACGAGGGCGATTGGCGAAGGCCGCGACGAAAGCGCCCTTCTCCCCGTTCAACAGGGAGAAGATGGCGGCAGCCAGACGAGGGGCGGCGCTGCCCTAAGAGAAAGGATTTCGCCTAGCCCCACGCGTGGGTAGCTACGCTGCTTCCAGCGCCGCCCTCACTGCCGCGATCGCATCATCGGCCTTCGACGCATCCGGGCCGCCGGCCTGGGCCATGTCGGGGCGGCCGCCGCCGCCCTGCCCGCCCAATGCGGCGGAGGCCACGCGAACAAGGTCGACGGCGCTGAAGCGGCTGACGAGATCATCGGTGACTGCGACCACGACGCTCGCCTTGTTGTCCTCGCCGGCGCCAACGAACACGACGACGCCAGAGCCCAACGAAGTCTTGCCCGCGTCGGCCAACGGTTTCAGGTCCTTCGGCGAGACACCTGACACCGCCTTGCCGAGGAAGCCGACGCCAGCGACAATCTCGTTGGCGGCAGGAGCATCGGCAGGCGACCCGCCGCCCAGCGCCAGCTTCTTGCGCGCTTCGGTCAAGTCCTTCTCGAGCTTCTTGCGCTCCTCGAGCAGCGCTTCGACGCGCGCTGGCACATCCGCGGGCGATATCTTAAGCGTCGCCGCCGTGGTCTTCAGGCGTCGGTCCTGCTCATCGAGATGCCTGCGCGCGGCTTCGCCGGTCAACGCCTCGATGCGGCGCACGCCGGCGGCGACAGCACCATCCGAGACGATGCGCACCAGGCCGATATCGCCGGTCGCCCTGACATGCGTGCCGCCGCAGAGCTCGACCGAATAAGGCCGGTTGGCCTTGGCGCCATGCAAGCCCGTGCCCATCGACACGACGCGCACCTCATCGCCATACTTCTCGCCGAACAGCGCCATCGCGCCCTCGGCAATGGCGTCGTCGACCGACATCAGGCGCGTGGTCACCGGGCCATTCTGCACGACGATCTCGTTGGCCATGCGCTCGACCTCTTCCAGCTCCTGCGCGGAGATCGGCTTGTTGTGCGAGATGTCGAAGCGCAGACGCTCGGGTGCGACCAGCGAGCCCTTCTGCGCGACATGGGTGCCCAGCACCTCGCGCAACGCCTCGTGGATCAGGTGCGTCGCGGAGTGGTTGGCGCGCAGCCTGGAGCGCCTGGCATGATCGACCTTCAGTTCGACCGCGGCACCCGCCCTGACCATGCCTGCGACCACCTTGCCGAGATGCACGAAAAGGCCATCGGCCTTCTTCTGCGTGTCGGAAACCTCGATCGAGAAGCCCTCGCCCGAGATCATGCCGGTGTCACCCATCTGGCCCCCGGACTCGCCATAGAAGGGCGTCTGGTTGACGACCACGGCGACCGCATCGCCCTTGCCGGCGCTGTCGACGGTCTTGCCATCCTTGACCAGCGCCTCGATGAGGCCTTCCGCCTGCTCGGTTTCGTAGCCGAGGAATTCGGTGGCGCCGGTCTTTTCACGCACGGAAAACCAAACCGTCTCGGTGGCGGCCTCGCCGGACCCGGCCCAGTGCTTGCGCGCCTCCGCCTTCTGCTGCTCCATCGCATTGGTGAAACCGGCAAGGTCGACCGAGATGCCGCGCTGTCGCAGCGCATCCTGCGTCAGGTCGAGCGGGAAACCATAGGTGTCGTAGAGCTTGAACGCCGTTTCGCCATCGAGCATGTCGCCGGCGCCGAGCTTCTCCGTCGCCTCGGAGAGCAGCCCGAGGCCACGCACCAGCGTCTTGCGGAAGCGGGTCTCCTCGAGTTTCAGGGTCTCGGCAATCATCGTTTCGCCGCGTGCCAGTTCGGGATAGGCCTGGCCCATCTCGCGCACCAGCGCCGGCACCAGCTTCCACATCAGCGGCTCGTTCGCCCCCAGCAACTGCGCATGGCGCATGGCGCGGCGCATGATGCGGCGCAGCACATAGCCGCGGCCTTCGTTCGACGGCAGCACGCCGTCGGCGACCAGGAAGGAGGACGAGCGCAGATGGTCGGCAATGACGCGGTAGGACGCGACCGTTTCGGCGTCGGGCGCGCGCCCAAGTGCCGAGGACGCCGCATCGATCAAATGACGAAACAGGTCGGTCTCGAAGACGCTCTCCACCCCTTGCAGGATGGATGCCATGCGCTCCAGGCCCATCCCTGTGTCGATCGAAGGGCGCGGCAGGTCGACCCGCTCCTCTTTCGTCACCTGCTCGTACTGCATGAACACCAGGTTCCAGAATTCAAGGAAGCGATCGCCGTCTTCCTCGGGACTGCCGGGAGGCCCACCCCAGATGTGCCCGCCACGATCGATGAAGATTTCCGAGCATGGTCCGCAAGGACCGGTGTCGCCCATCGCCCAGAAATTGTCCGAGGTCGGGATGCGGATGATGCGATCGTCGGAGAAACCAGCGATCTTCTTCCAGAAGCCGGCCGCCTCGTCGTCCGTGTGATAGACGGTGACCAGCAGCTTGTCCTTCTTCAGCCCGAACTCCCTGGTGATGAGGTTCCAGGCAAGCTCGATGGCACGCTCCTTGAAGTAATCGCCGAAAGAGAAATTGCCCAGCATCTCGAAGAAGGTCAGGTGGCGCGCGGTATAGCCGACATTGTCGAGATCGTTGTGCTTGCCGCCGGCGCGAACGCTTTTCTGAGCTGTGGTGGCACGCGAATAGGGTCGCTTCTCCAAACCGGTGAAGACGTTCTTGAACTGCACCATGCCGGCATTGGTGAACATCAATGTCGGATCGTTGCGCGGCACCAGCGGGCTCGAGGCCACGACCTCGTGGCCCTCCTTGCGGAAATAGTCGAGAAAGGTCGACCGGATCTCGTTGACGCCACTCATGGATACTGCCTTTTCAAGAGAGCCGCCGGCCGGACCGGCGGGAGATGGCTCTGTATTTTCTAGAAGATGGAGTTGGCCTTTTAGCCGTAGCTCTTGACCCTGTCCAGAAACACGGAATTAAGCCAATTCGCGCTTTGCACCGGCACTTGCGGGGCCGCCCAAACGAAAACCGCCAGCGCGATGGCCGGCGGTTTGGAACGCGTTACTACAGAACTCTGTTACTTAAGCATCGGGTAATAGGCTGGATTTATGGCCAAACTCCGGCCGTTGCCTACATCGCGCCGGCTTCGTCCTCAAAACCGTCGTCGCCATTGCCCTCGGAGCCACCATTTTCGAGGAATTTTTCGGCGATCAATCCGGCATTCTGCCTGAGCGCCAGCTCGATCTCGCGCGCGGTGTCGGGATTGTCGCGCAGGAACAGTTTCGCATTCTCGCGGCCCTGGCCGAGACGTTGCGAATTGTAGGAGAACCAGGCGCCCGATTTCTCGACCACGCCGGCCTTGACGCCAAGATCGACCAGTTCGCCGGTCTTGGAGACGCCCTCGCCATACATGATGTCGAACTCGACCACCTTGAAGGGCGGCGCCAGCTTGTTCTTGACCACCTTGACGCGGGTTTGGTTGCCGACGACCTCGTCGCGATCCTTGACCGAGCCGATACGGCGGATGTCAAGGCGAACCGAAGCGTAGAATTTCAGTGCGTTGCCGCCGGTCGTGGTTTCGGGCGAACCGAACATGACGCCGATCTTCATGCGAATCTGATTGATGAAGATGACCATGGTGTTGGAGCGCGAGATCGAGGCGGTCAGCTTGCGCAACGCCTGGCTCATCAGGCGGGCCTGCAGGCCCGGCAGCGAATCGCCCATCTCGCCCTCGATCTCGGCACGCGGCGTCAGCGCCGCCACCGAATCGACCACCAGCACGTCGATGGCGCCGGAACGCACCAGCGTGTCGCAAATCTCCAGCGCCTGCTCGCCGGTGTCGGGCTGCGAGATCAGCAGGTTTTCAAGATCGACGCCGAGCTTGCGGGCGTAGACCGGATCGAGCGCGTGTTCGGCATCGACGAAGGCGCAGATGCCGCCCTTCTTCTGGGCTTCAGCCACGGTGTGCAGGGCCAGGGTCGTCTTACCGGAGCTTTCCGGCCCATAGATCTCGATGATACGGCCGCGCGGCAAGCCACCGACGCCGAGCGCGATGTCGAGACCGAGCGAGCCGGTCGGCACCGTCTCGATCTCGACGACCTGCTCGTTGGCGCCGAGCCGCATGATCGAGCCCTTGCCGAAAGCCCGCTCGATTTGCGACAGCGCCGCATCCAGAGCCTTTGATTTGTCCACTGCCTTATCCTCTACCAGCCGCAAAGAATTCTGAGCCATGATACATCACCCCTTGGTCGTCAATGAAGGCCGGACAATCCGTAATCCCTGCCATTTTGTACCTTTTTTGTTCTCATTTGGCAAGGGGTGACAACCAACTGAAAAACAAGCGATATTGCGATTTGTTCTTTTTTTGTCTCGCAATCCCGGGCATGAACGGGCTGCGCATTGGGCCAGACGGCTCGATCGTATCGCCCGGCCGAATCGCCGACCCGCATGCGGAGCTCTGTCGCGCACTCTAGCGCTTGTGCGGCTGCAACAACAAAGGTCATATCGCCGCCATGGTGAAATCCCCGAAGATACTAGCCGTGGGCGGCGCCCATATCGACCGGCGTGGCCAGGTGTACGGTCCCTACGTGCCGGCCGCCTCCAACCCCGGCACGATGCGCGAGGATGTCGGCGGGGGCGTCTTCAATGCGTTGCGCAGCATGGTGCGGCGCGGCGTGTCGGCCTCCCTGTTGTCGATGCGGGGCGGCGATGCGTCGGCCGATACGGTTTCACGGGCCATCGCCGAGGCAGGCATCGCTGATCTTTCGGCGGTGTTCCTCGACCGTACCACGCCGAGCTACACGGCATTGATCGATCGCGAGGGCGAATTGATCGTCGGCTTTGCCGACATGGCGCTGTATGACCTGGCTTTTCCCAAACAGATCAGGCGTTCCAAGATACGCCAGGAGGTGGCCGCCGCCGATGCCATCCTGTGCGACGCCAATTTGCCGTCGGCCGCCCTGGAGCGGCTGCTGTCGCTCGCCGCCGGCAAACCGGTTTTCGCCATCGCGATTTCGCCGGCGAAGGTAACGCGGCTGATACCGGTTCTCGGCGGGCTGGCCCAGCTCTTCATGAACCGGCGAGAGGCCGTCGTGCTGGCAGGCGTCAATGCAGGGGCCGCCGAGCGGGAAATGGTCGATGGGTTGCGGTGCAGCGGCCTTGCCCGCGGCGTGGTCACGGCCGGTAACGGCCCTGTGCTGGGTTTCGACGAGGCAGGCGCCTTTTCGATCCTGCCGCCTGTCCCCAGAAAAGTCGCCGATGTCACCGGCGCCGGCGACGCGCTGGCAGGTGCGACGGTCGCAGCACTGCTGCGCGGCCTGCCACTGCGCCAGGCCGTGCGCGAGGGCGTCGCCGCGGCAACGCTGGCCATCGAAAGCGCCAATGCAGTGCCCGAATTCACCGCGGCGAGCTTCGCGGAAGCGCTGGCCCTTGTGCCGGATGCCAGGGAAGTGGCATGAGACCGGCAAATTCATAACGCGCATCGAAGCCACGCTTTCCTGATGGATGCGCCGCACTCCGGATTGGAGATCAGAGAATGACGCCAGAGACCGCTCGCCCCTTCATCGATATCCACGTACCGGTGGCGCAGGCCCTGGCCGCCGGGCGCCCGGTGGTGGCGCTCGAAAGTACCATCATCACCCATGGCATGCCCTACCCCGACAATGGCGCCATGGCGGCCAATGTCGAAAAGATCATCTCTGACGGCGGCGCGGTGCCTGCAACCATCGCGGTGGTCAACGGCCGCATCAAGATCGGGCTTTCGGACGGCGAACGCGAATCGCTGGCGATGACCGGTGACGCCATGAAGCTGTCGCGCGCCGATCTCGGCTTCGCCGTCGCGCAAGGCCGCACCGGTGGCACCACCGTCGCCGCTACCATGATCGCCGCTGATATGGTCGGGATAAAGGTGTTCGCCACCGGCGGCATTGGCGGCGTGCACAAGGGGGCGGAAAAGAGCTTCGACATCTCGGCCGACCTCGATGAATTGGCGCGTACACCGGTCATCGTCGTCTCGGCCGGCGCCAAGGCGATCCTCGACATCGAAAAGACGCTGGAAGTGTTGGAGACCCGCGGCGTGCCCGTGGTCGGCCATGGCTGCGAGACGATGCCGGCCTTCTGGTCGCGGCAGTCACCGTTCCGGGCGCCATTGACCTTGCACAGACCGGAAGATATCGCGCATTTCTACCGGACACGCCTCGCTCTGGGCTCGGGCGGCGGCATGCTGATTGCCAATCCCGTGCCGGAATCCCACGAAATCCCCGCTGAAGAAATGGCGGGCTACATCGAAGCCGCCCAAAAGGCGGCCGAAGCCCTCAACGTCACCGGCAAGGCCGTGACGCCGTTCCTGCTGGGAAAAATCCTCGAACTCACCGGCGGCCGCAGCCTGAAGACCAACATCGCGCTGGTCGAGAACAATGCAAGGCTGGCGGCTGAGATCGCCAAGGCGCTGTAGGGTCTGCCAAGAAAGTCCCCCCTCATCCGGTTTGCCAAGGTCGAATTACCGGGAGCAATTCGGGGCAATCCGACCTCTCCCCGAGGGGAGAGGAGCTTGCAGCTTCAACGCAAACCTCTTCTCCCGGCGGGGAGAAGGTGGCCGCGAAGCGGCCGGATGAGGGGGTGGCCTCGCGCTGGCGGGAGCCTACTTCCCCGCCCGCCGCCCAGCCTCATAGGCGCGTCGCGCCCACACCGTCATTTCGTCGGGATCGTCGAAAGCGCTGTCGGGAATGCTCCAATAGGGCATTGCGACAAGCTTGCCGTGGCGAGAGCCGGTGTAGGTCCATTGCCGGCAGCCCGCGGCTTGGAACTCCGATGCGCTCTGCTCGTCGGCTTTCAGCAGCAATTCGCCGCGCAGCACGATGGCGACGATGACGCCGTCGAAATAGATGCCCTTGCCGCCGAATAGTTTTCGGATGCTGACCGGACCGAGGCCGTCGAACAGTTCTGCTATGCGCTCATTGTCCATGCCGCGATCATGTCACCGGCATTTGGCCTTGTCATCGCCGCAACCAAAATCATGCTGACAGGTTGTGACTATCCTGTCGGAGTTTTTGCCATGCCTGTGCTGCTCAAGGGGTCCTGTCGCTGCGGCGCCGTGCGTTTCGAGGTGGAAAGCCACACACCCGTGCCATTCATGCTGTGCTACTGCTCGATCTGTCGCAAGCAGCAGGGCGGCGGCGGCTTCGCCATCAATCTCGGCGCCGTCAACGACACGCTGAACATCAGAGGCAAGAGCAATCTCGGCGTCTATCGCGCCGAGATCGAGGATGACGAGCATCCCCACTGCGAGATCTCGACCGGGGAGCGCAATTTTTGCCGCAAATGCGGGTCGGCGCTCTGGCTCTACGACCCAACCTGGCCAGAGCTGGTGCATCCCTTCGCGTCGGCGATCGACATCGACCTGCCCAAGCCGCCGGAGAAGGTGCATCTGATGCTGAAATACAAGGCGAACTGGGTCGAGCCTGATGTCGGACCGAGCGACAAGGTGTTCGAGGTCTATCCCGAGGAATCGATCGCCGACTGGCACAAGCGGACCGGCATGTGGGTTGAGTAGCGATTTCCACTACAAGAAGAATCATGTTCCTAGAGCGCTTTGATCATCCTGTAGAGCCCGCCAAAAGCGGCTATCAAACCAAAAATGGTTGAAATTCCAAGCAGTACAGCCATATCGATTCTATCTGCCTTGAACGCGTAAATTCCAAACAAACCGGTAACGGCTGGAATACACAACTCGAACGCAACGTACATGAGCATAATATTTACTGGTATAGGTTTACACAATATATGTAAATCAAGAGACATCCGTATCTCTCTGTTACTCAAATTCATGTCCAAAAATAGATTACGCTTAGCGTATCGGTAAACACGGTGGTACGCGAAATAGGCAAACGCCATTATTAATAGCGATGCGAAAACCAGTGGTACGATTTGGCTGTCCATGGAAATTCGCCTCAAAAGCCATCAAATTCTGACACCGGCAAATTATACAATGGTGCGCTGGCCGCGCTTCAGGCCGTGGCGCGCGCCTCGGCCAGCGCTTTGAGATCGGCCGGCTTCAGTTCGACGGATTCGCCGCAGCCGCAGGCCGAACTCTGGTTAGGGTTGTGGAAGGTGAAGCCGGTGCGCAACGTCGTCTGCTCGAAATCCATCTCGGTGCCGAACAGGAAAAGGGCGGCTTCCGGCGCCACATAGACATGGGCGCCATCGCGCTCGATATGGTCGTCCTTGGTGTTGGGGTCGGTCACCAGGTCGACCGTATATTCCATGCCGGCGCAGCCGCCCTTCTTGATGCCAAGGCGGATGCCATGCGCGTTTTCGCGCGTGGCGACGATCTCGCGCACCCGGTCGGCGGCCTTATCGGTCATCGTGATGACGGCAAAGCGTCCCATGTTTTCCTTCTCCATTCCATGCAGGTTCAAGGCCTGCCGAATGATTCCTCACCTAAAATGGTGAAGTTTTACCACTGGCGCAAGTGTGCCAGGTTCGGCGCTAGTACCAGCCCACCGCCACCTGCGCCTCTTCCGACATGCGGTCGGGCGTCCAGGGCGGGTCGAAGGTCATATTGACCTCGACGCCGGAGACGCCCTCGACGGCGCCGACGGCATTTTCCACCCAGCCAGGCATTTCGCCGGCCACAGGGCAGCCGGGCGCGGTCAGCGTCATGTCGATCTTGACCGAGCGGTCGTCCTCGACGTCGATCTTGTAGACGAGGCCAAGCTCGTAGATATCGGCCGGGATTTCCGGGTCGTAGACCGTCTTCAGCGCCGAGACGATGTCGTCGGTCAGCCGTGCCAGCTCATCGGCGGGGATGGCCGAGGCGGAAACGACGCTGTTGCCGGCGGCTTCCGGCGTAGCTTCGGTGGTGGTGCTCACATCATCCATGGTCGTCATCCGAAGAATTTGCGCGCTTTTTCAAGCGCCTCGGCCAAAGCGTCGACTTCGGCCCTGGTATTATACATGCCGAACGATGCCCTGCATGTGGAGGTTACGCCAAAGCGTTTCAACAGCGGCTGGGCGCAATGGGTGCCGGCACGGACCGCCACGCCTTGCCTATCTATCACCATCGACACGTCATGAGCATGAATACCCCTTAGTTCGAAGGAGATGATGGCGCCCTTGCCGGGTGCGTCGCCAAAGATGCGCAGCGAGTTGATGGCGCGCAGGCGTTCGTGGGCGTAGGTCTTGAGGTCTTCCTCATGCGCGGCGATGCGCTCACGACCGACAGAGTCCATGTAGTCGAGCGCGGCGCCCAACCCGATCGCCTGGACGATCGGCGGCGTGCCGGCCTCGAAGCGATGCGGCGGGTCGTTGTAGGTGACGATGTCTTCCGTCACCTCCTCGATCATCTCGCCGCCGCCCATGAAGGGCCGCATGCCGGCGAGACTATCCTTCTTGCCGTAGAGCACACCGATGCCCGAGGGACCATAGACCTTGTGGCCGGTGAAGACGAAGAAATCGCAATCGAGATCCTGGACGTCCACGGCCATGTGCACCGCGCTCTGGCTGCCGTCGACAAGCACCGGAATTCCACGCGCATGCGCGATGCGCACGATCTCCTTGATCGGTGTCACCGTGCCCAGCGCGTTCGACATTTGCGTGATGGCGACGAGCTTGGTGCGGCTGGTCAGCCGTTTCTCGAATTCCTCGATATGGAAGACGCCGAGATCGTCAACCGGCACCCAGACCAGCTTGGCGCCCTGCCGCTCGCGGATGAAGTGCCAGGGCACGATGTTGGAATGGTGCTCCATGATCGACAGCACGATCTCATCGCCCTCGGCGATATTGGGCATGCCATAGCCATAGGCGACGGTGTTGATGGCCGACGTCGTGTTGGAGGTGAAGACGATGTTATCGGTGCTTGGCGCGTTGAGGAAACGGCGCACCGTTTCCCGCGCCTTTTCGTACGCGTCGGTGGCGGCATTGGACAGGAAATGCAGGCCGCGGTGGACGTTGGCGTATTCCTGGCTGTAGGCGTGCTGGATCGTGTCGAGCACTACCCGCGGCTTTTGTGCGGAGGCGCCATTGTCTAGATAGACCAGTGGCTTGCCATAGACTTCCCGCGACAGGATCGGGAAGTCGCGGCGGATCGCCTCGACGTCGTAGAAATCTCCAATCTTGCCCGGTGCGTTCATCAGCTTCACCCGTGCGTCACAAACCACTCATCGAGCTTCGCTTCCAGCGCCTCGACAATCGTCTCGTCGTCCAGTTCCTCGATCACCTCGGCGACGAAGGCTTTGACCAGCAGACCGCGCGCGCTCTTTTCGTCGACACCGCGCGCCATCAGGTAGAACAGATGGTCGTGGTCGATCTCGGTCACCGTCGCGCCGTGGCCGCAGACGACGTCGTCGGCGAAAATCTCGAGTTCGGGCTTGGTCGAGAACTCGCCGTCGTCCGACAGCAACAGCGTGTTGCAGGCCATCTTAGCGTTGGTCTTCTGCGCATATTGATGGACGTTGATGCGGCCCTGGAAGACGCCACGCGCCTTGCCGGTCACCACATTGCGGACGATCTCCGTCGAGGTCGTGTGCGGCACGGCGTGGTCGAGCACCATGGTCACGTCAGTGTGGGTGTCGCCGGCGAGCAGGTTGATGCCGCGCAATTGGAAGTCGGCGCCTTCGCCTGTCGTCCTGACCATGATCTCCTGGCGCACAAGCTTGCCGCCGGCGTTCATGACGAACAGCGTCAGTTTCGCGTTCTTGCCGATATGGGCCTTGAACTGTGCCAGATGCGTCGCCGTCTCCGGCTGCTCCTGCACGATCAGCCACGTTACCTCGGCGCCTTCGCCGAGCACGAGTTGGCTGACAGAACTGACCAGCGCCGCGCCATCACCTGCCTGACGCTCGACGATGACGGCCTTGGCGCCGGCGCCGGCGCCAACGGCCAAGCGCACATGGGTCTGGCCGCCGGCCTGCAAATTCTGCAGCTCGAACGGCTTTTCCAGTTCGGCGCCATCGGCGATGTCGATGAAGTAACCGTCGGCGACGAAAGCCGTGTTCAGCGCACCGATGGCATCGTCATTGCCATAGGGATCCAGGCCCGGCGCGATGCTGCCGTCAATCAGCTTTTCCGACAGGCGCTGGACGCTGACGCCCTCGACAACCGGCGCCTTGGCGCTCGATACGCCGTTCAACAGGCTCAGAACCGTCGAACCTTCAACGATTGGCGCAATCGCTTTCGCCGCCGCGGCCGGGTCGAACTCCGGCACCGCGCTCAAAAGGCGGCGCAGGTCGGTATAATGCCAGGATTCGATGCGTCTCGTCGGCAAGCCGTGCTTGATCGTTTCGATGGCGTCGTCGCGCTTCAGCATTACCGCGCCGTCGCCCGGCAACAGCGACAGCCTGTCGCCGAACGCGTCGATCAACGCGGTCTCGGCCGGTGTGCGCTGCGGTTGTGAATGCATATTCATCAGCTTTGCCCCGTCTTTTGGCACAAAATGACCTGGCATCTCACGCGGCTTCGCCGATCACACCGGCATAGCCATTGGCTTCGAGGTCGAGCGCCAGGGACTTGTCGCCCGACTTGATGACCTGGCCCTTGTAGAGCACGTGCACGCTGTCGGGCACGATGTGCTCGAGCAGGCGCTGGTAGTGGGTGATGACCAGGAACGCCCGGTCCGGCGCGCGCAACGCGTTGACGCCGTCCGAGACGATCTTCAGCGCATCGATGTCGAGGCCGGAATCGGTCTCGTCGAGCACGCAGAGTTTCGGCTCCAGAAGCTTCATCTGCAGGATCTCGGCACGCTTCTTCTCCCCGCCGGAAAAACCGACATTGAGCGGCCGCTTCAGCATCGCCATGTCCATGTTGAGCGAGGCGGCGGCTTCCTTCACGCGCTTGAGGAATTCCGGGATTTTCAGCGGCTCTTCACCACGCGCCTTGCGCTGCTCGTTCATGGCCACCTTGAGAAATTCCATGGTCGCGACGCCCGGTATCTCCATCGGATACTGGAAGGCGAGGAAAATTCCCGATGTAGCGCGCTCGGCCGGATCCATTTCGAGGATCGACTGGCCGTTGTAGAGGATGTCGCCTTCGGTCACCTCATAGTCCTCGCGGCCGGCGAGGATGTACGACAGCGTCGACTTGCCGGAGCCGTTCGGGCCCATGATCGCGGCGACCTCGCCGGCTTTCACCGTCAGGTTCAGGCCGCGGATGATCTCGGTGCCGTCATCGACGATGCGGGCGTGCAGGTTCTTGATCTCAAGCATTCTTTGTTTCCTGAATATTTATCTGGGCGTCAGCCCACGGAACCTTCCAGCGAGATGCCGATCAGCTTCTGCGCCTCGACGGCGAACTCCATCGGCAGCTGCTGGATGACGTCCTTGACGAAGCCGTTGACGATCAGCGCAATGGCTTCCTCCTCGGGAATGCCGCGCTGCATGACGTAGAATTTCTGGTCCTCGGAAATCTTCGACGTCGTCGCTTCGTGCTCGAACTGCGCCGTCGAGTTCTTGGCTTCCATGTAGGGCACGGTGTGGGCGCCGCACTGGTCGCCGATCAGCAATGAATCGCAGTTGGTGAAGTTGCGGGCATTGGTCGCCTTGCGGTGCGCCGAGACCTGGCCGCGATAGGTGTTCTGCGAGAAGCCGGCGGCGATGCCCTTGGAGATGATGCGGCTCGACGTGTTCTTGCCAAGATGGATCATCTTGGTGCCGCTATCGACCTGCTGGTACCCGTTCGAGACGGCGATCGAATAGAACTCGCCTTGCGAATCGTCGCCGCGCAGGATGCAGCTCGGATACTTCCAGGTGATTGCCGAGCCGGTCTCGACCTGCGTCCACGAAATCTTCGAACGGTCGCCACGGCAATCGCCACGCTTGGTGACGAAATTGTAGATGCCGCCCTTGCCCTCGGAGTCGCCGGGGTACCAGTTCTGCACCGTCGAATATTTGATTTCGGCATCGTCGAGCGCGACCAGTTCGACCACCGCCGCATGAAGCTGGTTCTCGTCGCGTTGCGGCGCCGTGCAGCCCTCGAGATAGGAGACGTAAGCCCCCTCCTCGGCGATGATCAGCGTGCGCTCGAACTGTCCGGTGTTCTTCTCGTTCATGCGGAAATAGGTCGATAGCTCCATCGGGCAGCGCACCCCCTTCGGCACGAAGACGAAGGACCCATCCGTGAACACGGCCGAATTCAGTGTGGCGTAGTAATTGTCGGAGGTCGGCACGACCGAGCCGAGATATTTCCGCACCAGTTCAGGATGCTCGCGCACGGCTTCGGAGATCGAGCAGAAGATGACTCCGGCCTGTGCCAGTTCCTTTTTGAAGGTGGTGACGACGGACACGGAATCGAACACAGCGTCGACGGCAACCCGGCCCGACTTGTAGACATTGTCGCTCGCTTCCTCGAACTCCGAGGCGTCGGTCTTCTGGACGCCTGCGAGGATCTCCTGCTCCTTCAATGGAATGCCGAGTTTCTCGTACACCTTCAAGATCTCAGGATCGACGTCGCTGAGCGAAGTCGGTCCGGGCGTGCTCTTGGGCGCCGCGTAATAGTAGATGTCCTGGAAATCGATCTTGGGATAGTTGACGCGCGCCCAGGTCGGCTCTTCCAGCGTCAGCCAGCGCCGATAGGCTTCGAGGCGCCATTCCAGCATCCAGGACGGTTCGTCCTTCTTGGCCGAAATGAAACGGATGATGTCTTCGCTCAGGCCCTTGGGAGCCTTGTCGACGGCGATCTCGGTCTGGAATCCGTATTTGTATTGGTCGACGTCGATCTTTCGGACCCGATCGATCGTGTCCTGCACAGCAGGCATATGCGTTCTCCATCCACGCCGGGGTCAAGGCCCGACAGTTTTCAAACTATGGCACCGCCAAAAGGACGCCCGAGCAGCATCCGCGGCAGCGTAAGTTCAATATAGTGCGCCTCGACCGGAAATTCACCCGGCCAGCATGAAACGCACGGCTCGACCGGGCCAAAGGGCCCAAATCCTTTTTTCTCAAGCATCGGATTTTCCGGTCCGATGCCCCCTAGGCGGCCTTCTCTCTACCCGCCCGACGCGCGGCAATGCTTGCCAGCGCGGTGCGGAACAGTTCGATGTCCTCGGCGCCGGTCGCGGCACCGACCGAGACGCGCATGGCGCCAAGGCTGTCGCCGTGCCCCATGGCTTTCAACACATGGCTCGGCCCGACCTTGCCCGACGAGCAGGCGGAGCCGGCGGAAACCGCTACGCCTGCCAGATCGAAGGCGATCTGGGCGGTTTCGGCTTTGATGCCGGGAATAGCGAAGAATGTCGTGTTGGCAAGCCTTGGCGCGCCCGTTCCGAAGATTTCCACGTCCGGCACCAGCGTCTTGAGGATGGCTTCGGCCTCGTCGCGACGCTGACGCATAGCACCGATGGCCTTCAGTCCGGCCAGGGCTTCTCGTGCAGCGGCGCCAAACCCGGCAATGCCAAGCAGGTTCTCGGTGCCGCCACGGTGGCCTTTTTCCTGGCCGCCGCCATTGATCAGGGGCGTCGGCATCATCAGGTCGGCCGCGGCAACGATGGCGCCGGCGCCCTTGGGGCCGCCGATCTTGTGTGAGGACACAATCGCATAGTCGGCATATCCAGCCGCCATGTCGACCGAAACGCGGCCAGCGGCCTGCACGGCATCGACGACAAGAATGCCGCCCGCCGACTTGACGATTTCGGCAATGCGATCGATCGGCTGAATAACGCCGGTTTCGTTGTTGGCGGCGTGGATCGCGACCAACGGCAAGCCATCGGCCTTGTCGTGACCGGCGAGCGCCGACGTCAAGGCGTCGAGGTTGAGGATGCCATCGGCGTCGACACCGATCCGCGTTACCTGGCTTGGCGGGAAACGTCCGCCATTCAGCAGGCACGGATGGTCGGCCTCGCACACGTAGAGCCGGCTCATGCGAATGGCGCCGCGCCCCATCCGCCAGTCCGGCGTCAGAAGCGTCGAGGCGGCCTCGGTCGCACCTGAAGTGAAGACGACATGTTCGGCCTTGCCGTTGACCAGTGCCGCCACGTCGCGCCTGGCATTGTCGACAAGCCTGCGTGCGGCGCGCCCCTCGGCATGCACCGAAGAAGGGTTGGCCGCATCAAACGCCGCGACCATGGCCTCGCGCGCCGCTGAAAGCAGCGGCGCACTGGCATTATAGTCGAGATAGGCGCGTGTCGCGGCCATTTTTGTCCAGTTCTTCCCGTCAGAAGCCATTCCGCGGACGTATGGCGTTATTTCCTTGAAATTCCAAGGCAAGCCGTCCTATTTACGCGGCTTGCGGCGAGCGCGACCGGGCGATTGCGTTTCGGCCAGCCAGTTTTGAACAGTTCTAAACTAGCTTCTATGAAGACGCTCGCCCTGCGTCAAGGTCTGTGCAAGCGGGGCCAGAGGAAGAGTTTCCCGGCACCGCGCACTTGTATGTCACGTGGAGTATTTCATGCCTGAGGTCATTTTCACCGGTCCGGCCGGCCGCCTGGAGGGACGCTACCAGCCCTCGCGGGAAAAGAGCGCGCCGATTGCCATCGTGTTGCATCCGCACCCGCAGTTCGGCGGCACGATGAACAACAAGATCGTCTACGACCTCTTCTACATGTTCCAGAAGCGTGATTTCACCACGCTGCGCTTCAATTTCCGTGGCATCGGCCGCAGCCAGGGCGAGTTCGACCATGGTACCGGAGAGTTGTCGGACGCGGCGGCGGCGCTCGACTGGGTGCAGTCGCTGCATCCGGATTCCAAGAGCTGCTGGGTCGCCGGCTATTCCTTCGGTTCGTGGATCGGCATGCAGCTCCTGATGCGCCGGCCCGAGATCGAGGGCTTCATCTCGATCGCGCCGCAGCCCAACACCTATGATTTTTCCTTCCTGGCGCCCTGCCCGTCTTCGGGCCTGATCATTCATGGCGACGCCGACAAGGTGGCGCCGCCGAAGGATGTGCAAGGACTGGTCGACAAGCTGCATACGCAGAAGGGCATCACCATCACGCAGAAGACCCTGCCCGGCGCCAACCACTTTTTCGCCAACGACGCCGATCTCTTGATCGAGGAATGCTCCGATTATCTCGATCGACGGCTGGCGGGAGAATTGTCCGATCCGAGGCCGAAGCGGCTGCGTTAAGACGTCAGGCCGGGCGTATTCGCGGGGGTATGGGCGGGCGGTCAATATCCGCCTCCTCGCCACATGGCGTGCCGCGGTCCGGCAGCGACTTATTTTTCTGGAGCAATAAGCCGGAACGATGATTTGCGGACCGGCAAACCTGAAGTTGTCGGCCGGAAGATGAAACCGAGCCTGGCAAAGACCAGTCCGCACGCCAGCGCGAAGGCACAGCCGAGGCCGAAGCCGGCGACGGTGTCGCTCGGATAGTGCGCGCCGACGAAGATCCTGGTCGAGGCGATGCAGCCGGTGACCACCAGGGCGATGTACCAACGCCGCGGAAACAAAAGCAGCAGGATACCGAAGACGGCGCCCATCGTCGTGGCATGGCCGGACGGAAAGCCAGCAAAGCGCGCATCGAAGGCAAAGGGGTGCAGTGCAAGGACGCCAAAATCCTGGAAGTAGAGCGGGCGCGCCCTGCCAATGGCATATTTCAGGACATTGACGGTCAGGCCCGACAGGCCAACGGCGCTCAGCACCAGAAAAGCCAGACAAGTCCAGCTGTAGACCAGCATCTGCGCGCGCCGCGGAAGGCTTCGCCAATCCGTCAGATTGGCCGCGACAAGCAGAAGCGCGGACGGGATGAGATACCAGCCGCCCAGCCCGAACTGCGTGAAGAATTCGGCAAGCCTGGCGGCACCCGCCGACCATTGGCCATGAGCCACCCCCGCCGGCGTATCGAGACGAACAAAGGCCGCTGCCGTCAGAAAGACCCAGACCAGTCCCCACGCCCACCATGAGATGTTTGGATAGCGAGCGGGCCGAACGGCGAGGCGCCGCCTTGCGATCCGTAGGGTGTCGCGAAAATTGCCGAGGGACCGGCGTCCTATCCCGAGGGGGGAGTTGGTAACTGGTGGGCGTGATTTCACGAGCATTGGAAACTGGACTCTGTCATCGACCCAGCCGTCATTGGGCTACACGATAAAGGCCGAGCGACAGTTTGTCTCCCGACGAATAGTTGAGGCCATCGATTTCAGCGACGCGGTTCACCGATTTGCCTCGCACCGACAGCATGCCATTGAGCTTCTGCTCATCCCCGATGGGGGCCAGCCCCAAGGCACAGGCAGGATCGGCGAGCAGGTGCTCCGCCACGCCTCCGACATCGGTCAGCACCGTTTTCGTGCCGACCAGAAACACCAGGCTCGGCTCCTGATATCGCGCCGAGGCCAGCACCGTTGTGTCGCATGCCTGGTTGGCAAGCACGGCTTGCCTGATCGCCGGGCTCAGCCACATCGGTTTCAGCGACGGCGCGATGACCCCGAACAGCAAGGCATAGGTGATGCCCGCGCAGGCGGCGGTGGCTCCGATGCGAGGCAGCGGCACCTGTAACTGCCTGGAGAATGCGAGATAGCCGGCGCCGAGTGCTGACGCTGCCGCAGGAATGCTCCACCACGAGAAGCTGTGCGTAATGTAGATCGGTGCCCCGACACAAACCGCCGCCAGCCCGAGGCTGACCACCACCAGACCGAACGCGGTCGACCACCACAACCACTGCTGCCAGCGCTTGAGCGGCGCATTGGCGTCCTGCGGCGACAACGTCAGCACCCAGCCGATCAGCAGCGCCATGCCGGGATAGGCCGGCAGGACGTAATGCGGCAGTTTGGTCGGGATGAGTTCGAACACCAGCCAGAACGGAATGTACCATGCCAGGCAAAAGCGCAGCCTGAAATCGTCGCGCACTCGGTTGAGGGCCTGCAGGCCAGCGCCGACCGCGATCAGGCCGAACGGCCACATGAACAGCGAATAGGTCAGCATGTAGAAGCCAGGCGGCAGGCCGTGCGATTCCTCGCCCGACGCGACCTTGTTCAGCATATCCTTGCCGACGGCTTCCTGAAAAAAGGCGCCGCCGCTCTTCCAGCCGATAAAAGCGACCCAGGGCAGCACGATGAGCAAAACGAGCGCGACGCCGCGCACCAGCTTCAGCTTCAAAAGCCAGCGCCAGTCGCGTTCGAAAGCAAACAGCGCGGCCGCCGTCAGCAGTGACAGAAGCGGGGCCACGGGCCCCTTGATGAGGATCCCGACGCCTTGCGCGAACCAGAATATCCACGGCAGATGGCCGGCCACCGGCTCGTTGCGGCGCGACGCAAGGTAGACTTGTGCCATCGCGCCCTGCGCGGCCACGCAACAGGCCAGAAGCATGGCATCGGTTTTGGCGTCGCGTCCCTCGAACGCGGTTGCGAAGATCGCCGCCATCATCAGGCCGGCGGCAAGGCCGGCATTGGCGCCGAACAATTTTGTGCCCGTCCAGCCGATGCCCAGGACAGCGAGCGCGATTCCGAGCATCGAGACAAGGCGGTACACCCAGATCGGCGCGGCCGCGCCCTCGCCGCTCAATGCGACAGCAGCCGATTGCAGCCAGTAGATGCCGATCGGCTTCTTGTAGCGCGAGACATCCTGGAAGCGGATGTCGATATAGTCGCCGGTTTCGACCATCTGCTTGGTCGCCTGGACAAAGCGGGATTCATCGCGGTCGATCGGCGGAAGGCTCGCCAAGCCGCTGATACTCATGACCAAGCTGAACAGGAAGAGGAAGAGGTAGTTTCTGTTCATCGCGGGAGCTTTCCGGATCTGATCTGCGGGATGACCCCGTCGCGGCGTGCGGGCGCTGCCCTTGCGCGGCGCCTCATTACGCCAGCGGCATGGATGAGGCAAGGATTGGCAAATTCCCTCCGCGCCGGCCGCAAAACAGGATTCCACTTTTGCTGATCGCGGGCTCCTTGTTGGCGCGCGATCCGACGCAAAACAGGATTCCACTTTTGCTGATCGCGGGCTCCTTGTTGGCGCGCGATCCGACGCAAAACCGGATTCCACTTTTGCTGATCGCGCTTGGGTGCTAAACGCGCGCGTTCACATATGCCCGGCTGGACCGGGCATACGCTTTCGGGAAAAAACCATGCCTGCCTTCAAATCCGATTTCCTGCGCACCATGAGCGAGCGCGGTTTCATCCACCAGACCTCGGATGATGCCGGTCTCGACCAACTCTTCGCCAAGGAAACGGTGACGGCCTATATCGGCTTCGACGCCACCGCCAGAAGCCTGCATGCCGGCTCGCTGATCCAGATCATGATGCTGCATTGGCTGCAGCAGACCGGCCATCGGCCGATCGCCCTGATGGGCGGCGGCACGTCGATGATCGGCGATCCCTCCTTCAAGGACGAGGCGCGCAAGCTGCTCACGCCGCAAGACATCGACGACAATCTTGCCGGCATCCGCCGCAACTTCATGCCCTACCTCAAATTCGGCAGTGGTCCGAACGATGCGGTCATGGTCAACAATGCCGACTGGCTGATGGAGATCAACTACGTCAATTTCCTGCGCGATGTCGGCCGGCACTTTTCCGTCAACCGCATGCTTGCGTTCGATTCCGTCAAGTTGCGGCTCGATCGCGAGCAATCGCTGTCGTTCCTCGAATTCAACTACATGATCCTGCAGGCCTATGATTTCGTCGAACTCTACAAGCGCCTCGGCTGCCGCCTGCAGATGGGCGGCTCCGACCAATGGGGCAACATCATCAACGGGATCGATCTCGGTCGCCGTATGGAAGATGCGCAACTCTATGCGCTGACCACGCCGCTGCTCACCACCTCGTCCGGCGCCAAGATGGGCAAGTCGGCGTCGGGTGCGGTCTGGCTCGATCCGCAGATGCTGAGCCCTTACGAGTTCTGGCAGTACTGGCGCAACACCGAGGATGCCGACGTTGCCCGGTTCCTGAAACTCTACACCACATTGCCGCTGGACGAGGTCGCAGGGCTCGAGCGACTGGGCGGCTCCGAGATCAACGAGGCAAAGAAGATCCTCGCGACCGAGATCACCGCCCATCTGCATGGCCGCGCGGCCGCCGAACAGGCCAGCGAGACGGCGCGAAAGACTTTCGAGGAAGGCGCTCTGGCCGACACTTTGCCGACCGTCGAGGCGGACAAGGCCGCGCTCGAAGCCGGTGTCGGCATCCTGTCGCTACTGGTCAGCGCCGGGCTGGCATCATCCAATGGCGAGGCACGGCGGCATATCCAAGGCGGCGCCGTGCGCCTGAACGACCAGCCGGTCAGCGACGATCGCCGCATGGTGACGCTTCAGGATCTGAGTCCGGAAAACGTCATAAAGCTTTCATTGGGCAGGAAAAAACACATCCTGGTCAGGCCGGCATGAGGCCCTTGGAGCCGTTTCCTGGAAACGGCTCCCACTATTTGTCTTGGCGCAGTTCCGGACGGAAAACCGGTTCACACTTTTCCTGGAATTACTCTAGCGGTACTCGAAGATCGACCTGAATATCCCCGGCGCGATCACCGACAGCGGATTGACGTCGAGCACCGGCTTGTTCGCATTTCCCCTGAGGCGGTAGGTGACGCCGATTAGGCCGCGGTCGCGGCCGTTGCCCAGAAGCGCGCCGACGATGGGCAGCTCGCCAAAGATGCGGTTGAGGCCGTAGACCGGCATGAAAGTGCCGGTCATATCCATATTGTTGTTCTGGTCGTAGAGGATGCCTTGGAAGGTCGTGCCGATGCGCGGGCCGCGCAGCACGCCATTGGTCAGCCGGAGATAGCCGCTGCCCTTGTCGATTTCGGCGTAGCCGCGCTCGAACTTCACCCGCGACGTGTCGAGCTTGCCCTTTACCGCCTGGTTGAGGCTGCGGCTGTCGCCGGCCGGCGTGGTCGAGACGATGGAGGCGAGCTTGGGTTCGTTGACGACAAAGAAGTTGGTGGTGTCGACCTTGCCCTTCATCGGCCCGTCGCTGGCCCCGGTCAGCGCCAGCGTGATCGATCCGCCTTCCATGTGCTCATAGATGTTGAGGAACCGCAGGATGGCGCCGGCGTCCGCCGACTGCACATTGAGCGAACGCCTGCCGTCGCCGGTGGTGTTGCTGATGGCGATGGCGGCGCCCGAACTCGCCGTCGCGCTGACCTTCAGTCCGTTCACCCGCGAACCGGCCGCACTGTAGTCGAGCTTCAGGTTGGAGAGTTGCTCGTCGTGGAAACCGGTGAGCTGATTGACGTCCGCACTGACCGAAATGTTGTCAGTTCCTGTCGTTTTGGTCGCGGTGTCCACATCGGATGTGAACTGCTTGATCAGCGAACGAGCATCAAGCGCATTGCCATTGATGCCGACCGCATAGCCCTTGCCCGATCGCTTCACCGACACGGAAACATCATCGCCCCGGTTCAGGGTGACCCTGCTGAACTTGGCCGACGACAGCGCGCCGTTGACCAGCACGATGCCGCCATCGATGGAGAATGTCTTGCCACCGAGGTCGAAGTCGGCCAGCGTCGTGGTGTCGCCGGACTTGGTCATGACGAAGTTGGCGCTGGCGGGAACCCCCGCCCCCTTGCTCCAGCCAGCCCAGGGGATGTCCAGCCTGGCATTGGTCAGGTCGACCGAAACGTTCTGGTTGCCGTTGCCGCTCTTGTCGATCGCGACCTTCACCGTTCCGCCAAGCAGCGGCGTCAGGCCGGGCATGGCGGCGGCGCGGATCTTGTCGTCGAGCACAAGGGCGACTTTGCGGCTGCGCGCCGGTCCATCATCCGCCAACGGCTCGACGAGATCGAGTTCGGCCGGAATGCCGTTCAGCGATGCCTTGGCCGAAATGACGGCCTTTTGCGGGTCGACCGTGATCGAGCCGTCCGCGTCCGTCACGGCCTGTCCCTCGAACGGCTTGGCCAGGGACAGGCCGGTGTAGTCGAGCGACACCAGCCAATCGAGCTTCGCGGTATCGACGCCCGACTGCAGCGGAATGTCCGCCTTGACGTGGCCGGTGACGCTGCCGGAAAGATCCTCAGGCAGGATGCCGACATGGCGCATGGCGTTGATCGGTTCGTAGGAGGCAAGCTCGGCGACGGCCGGCGCCTCCCCCTCGACATCGATGTCAAGTGCGCCGATGACCGGCGGACGGTTGGCGGCCTTGACCGTCAGCGTGCCGTTGCTGGCCGCCACCGTGCGGCCACTCGGCATGAAGACGGTGCCCGACGACAAGGATACGTCGACATCGTTGCCGTGGAATCCGACCACGCCCACCGCGTCGCGGATCGGCGGAATGCGGCCGGCAGTGTCGAAACGCGCGCCTTCGATCTGGAAGCGGCCGAAGACCTCGTCGGCGGAAAGCGGCACGCCATTGCCGAGGCGATCCGGCACCACCTGGAACTGCAGGCTGCCGTCGACCACGCGGCCGCCGAACAGATTGTTCAGCACCCAGAGCCGCGCATTGCGCGCCGAAAACCACGGCCACAGCTGTTTGACGTGCGAGACCGGCATGTCATGGATGTTGAGCGCCAGATTGATCCCGGGAGCCTTGCCCTCCGCGAATTCCACGGCCGCGGTGCCAAGCACCTCGCCGGACCCGGCGGACCGAACCGCGATCTGCTCGGCCACCAGTTTATGGCTTTGCGGCTGGTAGATGCCGGCGATGCGCGCCAGGAACATCAGCGCGGGCTCAGGCGATTCCGATGGAGCCAGGGTCGAACCGTCGCTGGTCAGATCGTAACGGTAGGAGGGTTCCTCACCAGCCACCCCGGTTGCTGGTTTTGGCCCGATCGAGCCGCCGAAATCGAATGAAGACCTGCCGGTTTTCAAGAGCAGCCTGTCCACCTGGATCTTGTTGGAGCCATGGACAAGCGTCGCATTGACATCGGCATCCGCCGGCAGCAGCCCGCGTGTGCCGAGATCCAGCACGGACCCGGTGGACGAAAGGGCGGCCGTCAAGCGTGATGCGGTGGCACCTGACCCTTCCGATCCTGTCAACTTCAGCGCGACGGCACCAAGCTTGCCGGAGCCGGCAGCGGTGGCGCCGGCATCCGCCAGATTGATGCTGGCATCCAACGCCGTCACCCGGTGCGCCGCGATATTACGGGTGGCGGAGGCTACAACGGTGACTGTCCTGCCGTCGACGTCGGCTTCGGAGGTGAACTCCATGCCACCCGGCCCCGACTGAACCACGGTGGCGTCGGCGATCTTGATCAGCTTGATCGATCCAGCGTCGGGGAGCACGAACTCGACATTGCTGAGATCGATCCGGCGCATCGAATCCTCCCGCACGGCGTCGAGCGCACGATGGATGTCGCCGAACACCGCGTCCGACAGCTTCTCCGGATCGACGAGGCCGCTCTCGTTGCGCAGCGCCGCGGTCCAGTCGCCGCCGGACGGCATCGCGGCCATGACGATGCGGGCATCGGATATCCTGGCACTGGTCAGCCGCACCTCGCCCCACAAAAGCGGCACCAGGCGGATACCGAAGCGCACACGCCCGGCATCGGCCATGGGTTTGCCGTCCGATGTCTTCAGGCTGACATCGCTCACCTGCAGCGCCACGAAGCTCGAACTGTCGAGCGTGATGCGGGCGGGCCCGACCGCGACATTGACGTCGACGCCCGCCAGCCTCTCGATGGCGCTCTCCGCCTCGACGCGGAGCCGGTCCGAACCAATGCCGGAAAGGCCGACGAGATAGACCGCCGTCGCGGCCAGCAGCATGAACGCGACCACGCCGGCAAACACGCGCGAAAGGATGCGAAAGCCGCGGCCGATCGCCGCCTGGCCAAGAGGCGGGACGCGGCACGCGGACGGCAGGGCCCCCAGGTCGGTGATTTCGTCCCGCCTGAACCGGATCTTCTCGTGCTGCGGTTGCTCCTGATCCACGCAATCTTCCGTTGTACAAACTCGCTCGTGGACGAATCCCCGGTCGACACTATATCGGTGTGGCTTCGCGCGTAACCTCAAACAAGGGCATCGATATGGCTGACCTGGAAGTAGGCGATCCCGCGCCGCAATTCGATCTGCCGCGGGACGGCGGCGGATCGCTCAGCCTGGCCGCATCCGCCGGCAAGCCAGTCGTGCTCTATTTCTATCCGCAGGACGATACGACAAGCTGCACGCAAGAGGCGATCAGCTTCTCGCGGTTGAAGCCGGAATTCGAGAAGGCCGGCGCTGTCGTCATCGGCCTGTCGCCCGACAGCGCCAAGAAGCACGACAAGTTCAAGTCGAAATATGATCTCACCATCGATCTTGCCGCCGACGAGGAGCGCAAGGTGATCGAGGCTTACAATCTGTGGGTCGAGAAATCGATGTACGGCCGCAGATACATGGGTGTCGAGCGCGCGACATTCTTGATCGGCAGTGACGGACGGATTGCCAAGATCTGGCGCAAGGTCCGGGTCAAGGGCCATGCCGAGGCCGTTCTGGAAGCCGTTCGCGCGCTTTGAGCGTCGCCAAAGCCCGCGACGCAAAAGACGATCATGGGGCTATTCGTCAGGCACCGCGTCGGCTTTCGGCTGCCGCCGCGTCTTCCAGGATTTCGAAACATGGTCCACATGGTCGGCCAGTGCGGCGAGATGACCGCGCAAGCCGCGCGCACCCATCATCGACGACAGCGCGACCGATTGCGTGGCGAAGCGGCGCTTGAAATCCTCGCCGCCGCAGAGAAAATCAATCGTGGCAAGGCCACGGTCGAGCGACCACTGGATATAGTCCATCATCAGCACCATACCCGGCGAGGCGCGCTCGTGTTCGGGGTCGTAGGTGGTGACGAAAGCCATCATCGTGCCGTGCTGCTCGAAGTTGATCGAGACAGCGATGATCGTGTCGTCAAGCTCAAGCACGAAGATGCGCAACAGCCCGAGGTCGGCCAGCACGGAAATAAGCGCGGTGAGAACCGGCGAGCCCTCATCGAACAGATCCGAAGCGCGGCCATGCCGAACGAGCCAGAGCCGCTTCAGCGTCGCCACCCGCTCGAGCACCGGCTCGCGCGGGTCATCCGCATCCAGCAAGCGGAAACGCAATGCGCCGCTCTCTTCCATGAACTTGCGGCCACGACGATAGTTCTGCCGGCCCTTTTTCGACAACGTCTCGAACCATTCCGCCCCACTCCGCCAGGGACCAGTGACACGATAGCTGATTTCACCGCGGTGGTTGGGCCGAAGCGCCTTGCCATGGGCCGGGCGCAGCAGGGCATGAACACCGGCATCCGGCAGCAGACGGTTGAGGTAGATCAGGTCGAAGCCGCCCTGATCGAAAACATACTGCCAAAGGCGGGAGATCGCCTGCGGGTCGCTGTCGGGTGCAACCAGCGCGTCACCATAGTCACTGTGGTCCTTCGCCGCCCATTCGAGCATGCGGATGCCGGAGCGCCTGAAGGTCGCGAGCGCTATTACGCCCTCGAGCCGGTCGCCGTTCCAGGCAAGCCCAATCCTGAGTGCGCGCCGCTCCTGATGCGGGGTGGTGCGCCACCAGGCCGCGATCCAGTCGGGATGCTGGAAGACAAGCCCGCCAGCCCGCTGCCAGAGCGTGCTCCAGGCCGGTGCGATCTCGGCCAGGCGCCCCGCCGATGTCACGATTTCGAAGGTGTGTGTCCGCTGGATGGAAAGCGTGACGGGGGCGTTCATGGCCGTGTCCCTTCCGATGGTCGCGCGGTCCGTGGCTGTCGCTTTCCAGGCCGGATACGCCTGGCAATATGACCCCACATCCGCTTCAGCGGCATGACATAAAGGCCGGCGAGCGACTGGTAGTCGCGCACATCGCGGTCGACCAGTCCGAACTTGAAGTCCTCGTCGGGCCTCGGCACACACAATGTTCCAAAGAGCCGGTCCCAGAACGAGAAGAGCAGCCCGAAATTCTTGTCGTAGTGGCGTGGATCGACGCTGTGATGCAGCTGGTGCCAATGAGGACACAGGATCAAGTTGTTGAGCGGGCCGAACGAGATCTTGAAATGCGTGTGCCTGACAAAATCCATCATCAAGATGTTCCGCATCACATAGACGTTGACGCCAAAGACCGTCAGTTCGACAAGGTTAAGCGAAATCAGCGACCAGACGCCGAAGCACAGCCCCACGATGAGCCCGTCCCAGGCTCGGTTCATCAGCTCGTCGAGCGGATGGACCCTATCCTTGGTGATCCCGACCATCACCTCGGCCGAGTGATGCACCTTGTGCAGCTCCCAAAGCATCGGATAGCGATGCTGGGCGACGTGATAGAGATAATAGGAAATGTCGTAGGCGAGCAGCATGCTGATGGTGAAGATCAGCACCGTCACCGGTCCTGCCGGCCCCTCGATCAGAGGCGGCTGGAACTGGAACAGTGTCGAAAACAGCCAGTTGGTCCCGTAGCCCACCGCCGTGACGAAGACAATTCCGGCGGGCAGCATCAGGAAAGGCATCAGGGCCTTCTTGGTGACCCAGAACAGCAGGTCGGCTTTCGCGGAGGGATGGGTGATGACCTCATGGGGGACGACGAACTCGAAAAACTCCTTCCAGCTCTTCTCCTCGACCGTGCGCCAATAGGCCACGAGCGCGCTGACAAAGGCCGTCAGCAGCAAAAGCCCGGTCGCCAGCAGACTGGCGCCCGAAATCTTGTCGACGATCTTGCCAATCAGGTCGTCCAGCATTCCTACCGCCACGATGAATCCGAAATACCGGCAAGCCTTTACTCGAAAAAAGTCAATTAAACGCAATCGAATACAGTTAAGAAACCTGGACCTTGCTCTGCGCGTGACCGACCGCTGCTGGTGGAACATTGGGGCTCTTCGCCAACGATTTCGCGACGTAGCGCCGTCCCTGGCGATTCCCATGCAACCTCTTGCCTGCATCGCGGGCATTCGGCGTGGCGCAGCTGATACGGCAAGCCTTTGTTAACCCTAATAATGTGTAATCAGGCTGTCGTGGTGTCGTAACGAAAGCTTGGTCCCGTGAACGCAACCGGTCAGTCCGCAGTCTTCGGCAGGCGCAAGGAACCGCACACGATCATCATCGCCCGGGGCGACCAGATCAGGCACTTCACGATCCGCCCCTGGTTGGCGGCATTCATTGGTTCAGCACTCGCCGCCATTGCCATCGGCTACCTCCTGGCCACATCTTATCTGGTTCTGCGTGACGACCTGATCGGCGCCACCACGGCGCGCCAGGCTCGCATGCAGCAGGCTTACGAGGACCGCATTTCGGCGCTTCGCGCCCAGGTCGACCGCATTACGAGCAGGCAGTTGCTCGACCAGCAATTGATGGAAACCAAAGTCAGCGAACTGCTCGAGCGCCAGACGCAGCTGAGCCAGCGGCATGGCCGTCTCGGCCCACTGCTCGAACGTGCCGAAGGTGAGGTCGGAACGGTGCCCGCCGAAGATCCGGCTGCGGCCGCCAAGCCGGACAAGGGCGCCGAGGTGACCGGCAGCATCGGCCAGCCAGCGCAGAACTACGCGATTGCCAGCTTGGGCGCCGACCTCGGCACCGCCGACACAAGGCCCTTCTCCTTGTGGTCGACCCGCACCGATCCGCTGCCCAGCGACTCAGCCGCCGATCGCGCCGACAGGCTGTTCGTTTCGATCAACCAGTCGCTGAAATCCATCGAGAATGAACAGCTCAGCCGCATCAACACGCTCGCTGACAATGCCTATAAAAGCGCCGATGCCATCCAGCAGGCGCTGCGGACGGCCGGGCTGCCGGTCGACAGTGATTTCGGCAAGAACGAAAGCGATGTCGGCGGACCGCTGATTCCGCTCGAACTCGTCGATGATCTTCGACAGCAAGGTCAAGGAACTGGACGAGGCGCTGGATGCGCTCGATCACCTAAAGAAGGAAGCGCGCCGGTTGCCGCTTGAAAACCCTGCCCCTGGCCACTCCGTCACCAGTCCGTTCGGCGTGCGCACCGATCCCATTCTCGGGACGGCCGCTTTGCATTCGGGCATGGATTTCAGGGCCCCGATCGGCATGGCGGCCAAGGTCACCGCGCCCGGCATCGTAACCAAGGCCGGCTGGAATGGCGGCTATGGCCGCATGGTCGAGATCGACCATGGCAATGGCTTTGCCACGCGCTACGGACATCTCAGCGAGATCGACGTGACGGTGGGCGAGAAGGTGGACGCCGGCGCCGTCATCGGCAAGACCGGCAGCAGCGGGCGCTCGACCGGCCCGCATCTGCACTATGAAGTGCGTCACAATGGCGAGGCGATCGATCCGCTGCGCTTCCTGACTGTCGGCAGGAAAGTCGCCCAGTATCTCTAACAAGATCGACCGCTGGCTTGCTGAATCCGGAGCCGTCGGTGCCGGTCAGGCACACCTCTCCTCGTCATGCGGTATCCCGCACCGCCGTAAACCGTCATATCCGCGGCTCCCCGCGTTCCGAATCATTTTTGAATTCCATTTGACTGAATAAATATTTGATGCGAACCTTACGTCAGGTGGAGGCGCAAGGCATGGCATTGCGGGGGACCAATCAGGAGTTCGGGCGGCCGTACAACCGGCGCATCGTGCTTGAGTCCATCCGCCGTCATGGCCCGATTGCACGTGGCGACATCGCCAGGCACGTCGGGCTCACCGTGCAGACCGTGTCGACCATCGTTCGCGAACTGGAGGAACAGGGCTACATCCTGTCCTTGCGCGAAGAGCCGAAGGGGCGTGGCCTGCCACCGGCGACGCTGCGCATCAACCCGGAAGGCGGCTATGCCGTCGGCATCCACCTGACGCCGCTTGGAATAGACGCCGCGCTGATCAATCTCAGCGGCGACGTCATCGAGAGTTCACGCCGCGAGGCGTCCAACGCGACGCCCGATCACGCGTTCGACCAGATTGGCGCCATGGTCCGCGACCTGACGGGCAAGCGGCCAGGCGGCCGCGTCATCGGCGTCGGCATGGCGCTTCCTGGCCCGTTCGATGTGGACTCCATGAGCTTTGTCGGCCCGACCACGATGACCGGCTGGAAGCATGTGGCGCTGCGTGAGCGGCTGACGGCCGCGACAAGATTGCCGGCGTTCTTCGAGAGCGACATGGCCGCCGCCGCGATGGGCGAGCGGCTTTATGGCATCGGAGCCCGCCATTCCGACTATTACTATCTCTATTTCGGCGTCGGACTTGGCGGCGCGATGATGCATGACGGCAGCGTTCTGCGCGGCGCCTGGGGCAATGCGGGCGAGATCGGCCACATTCCCGTGGTCCCCGATGGCGAGCTTTGCCCCTGCGGCAACCGAGGCTGCCTCGAGCGCTACCTGTCGCTCGAGGCGCGAGGCCGCCGGGCCGGCAACGACGCCGATTGGGTGGCGCAAGTCGGCCCGATCTTCCGCAACACCATCGCCATTATCGAAAACCTCTTCGATCCAGAGACGGTCGTGCTCGGCGGCCTGGCGGCATCGGAACTGCTCGAGCGCCTGGCGGACGCGGTCGAACCGCTGCACAATTCGGTTTCGGCACGCGCGGACCGCAAGACGCCGCGTGTCGTCGTCGCCGGCGGCGGCCAGCATGCCGTGCTGCGCGGCGCGGCGGCGCTCGCCGTTTCAGGGGTGTTGTCGCCACGCTTCGGCCAGATGTTCACCGCCGAACGCGAGCGCGGCCGCGACATACTTTCGGCCAGGGAGATTGCCGCATGAGCGAACCTCTGCTGGTGCTCGACAACGTGACCAAGAACTACGGCGCGATCGAAGCGCTGAAGGGGATCAGCTTTTCCATCGGCAAGGGCGAAGTGGTGGCGTTGCTCGGCGACAATGGCGCCGGCAAGTCGACGCTGGTCAAGATCATATCTGGCGGTCTCGAACCGACCTCCGGCCGCATGCTGTTCGAGGGCAAGGAATTCCTGGCCCGGTCGCCGGCGGAAGCCAAGGCGGCGGGCATCGAGACCGTCTACCAGGACCTGTCGCTGTGCACAAATGTCGATGTGGTGGCCAATTTCTTCATGGGCCGCGAGATCACCAGGAAGGTGCTTGGCATTCCGGTGCTCGATGAGCGTGCCATGGAAGCCGTGGTCGGCAAGGCGCTGGCCAGCGCCGGGACCCGCATTCCTTCGCTGCGCACCAATGTCGAGCATCTCTCGGGCGGCCAGCGGCAGGCCATCGAGTTGAACCGCTTCGTGCATTGGGGCGGCAAGCTGGTGCTGCTCGACGAGCCGTTCGCTGCGCTTGGCGTCGAGCAGACGCGGCGCGGTCTCGACATGATCCGCCAGGTGGCGAGCCAGGGCATCGGCGTCGTCATCATCACCCATATCATGCAGCAGGCTTTTCAGGTCGCCGACCGGATCGTGGTCATCCGGCAAGGCGTCGTGGCGGGCGATGTCGCACGCAACAAGACAAGTCCCGATGCGGTGATCAACATGATCACCGGAGAGACGCTTGCCGGTGCCGGACCGGCGGGCCGAGGGACATAGAGGGGTCCGGCTTAACAGGGAGCCAACGACATGAAGCGAATACTTCTTGCTGTCTTCGGTATCCTGGCACTGGCCTTTGCCACGCTCACGCCGGCATTCGCCCAGTCCAAGGGTATTGTCTACTACATGGTGCCGACATTGCTCGACGAGTTCCAGACCGGCTCGGTGAGCGCGCTGGAGCTGTTCCTGAAACAGACCGGCTACGAGATGAAGACGCTGAACGCCGACAACAAGACCGACGCGCAGCAATCGCAAATGAACGACGTCATCGCGCTGAAGCCGGCGGCGATCATCCTGGCCGCCGTCGATTTCAATGCGCTGAAACCATCGATCGAGGCAGCGCGCGCCGCCGGCATTCCGGTGGTCGAGTTCGACCGCCAGATCACGTCGGCACCGTCCGACTTCACGTCGGTCGCGGGCACTGTCGAGATCGGCTACGTCGCCGCAGAGCAGGCCGAAAAGCTTCTGAAAGCCAAGAACGGCTCGGTGAAGGGCAAGGTCCTGCAGGTGCTTGGCGATCCCGGCGATCCCTACACGCTGGACATCCAGAAGGGTTTCGAGGAGAAGATGAAGGCGTTCCCGGACGTCAAGATCATCTCGCTGCCGGCCATGCAATGGGAGGCCAGCAACGCCGGCACCATCGTTGCCGACCAGATGCTGGCCAACCCCGACATCGACCTGATCTTCAGCCATGCCGCACACTTGTCGGTCGCCGCCGTCGCCTCGCTCGAGGCCGCCGGCAAGAAGCCTGGCGACGTCATGCTGATGAGCTCGAACGGCGCACCGGTCGGCCTCGACCTGATCCGCAAGGGCTGGCTCAACGTCGAGGTCGAGCAGCCGCTTTACGCACAGGCCGCTGCCGTCGCCATGTTCATGGACAAGGTCGTCAAGAAGGAAGAGATCAAGCCCGGCGAATACGATGTGCTTGGCCTGAAATCGACCCTCACCAAGGAAGCCTGGGGCCCCAACATCAAGATCCCGGGTGCCGCCATCACCAAGGAAAACGTCGACAACCCGGCTTTCTGGGGCAACCAGAAGCCGCCGACGGATACCGTCAAGTCGGTCGAATAGACAGATGGCCCGACCGCTCCGGGCCATACCCGGCCCGGAGCCCTTCCCTGCCCGAATGAAACGAGACGCAGGCAACCTGCCGCGGCCTTGATCCCGCACGCCAACCGGATCGACACATGAACCCTCGCACACGCCACGCCCTGGAGTTCGTCCTCGACAATCTCGTCTGGTTCATGCTGCTTTTTGTCCTGGTCGTCTTCTCGCTGTTCATCCCGAACTATTTCCAGCTCGGCATCTTCGCCAACATCATCGAAGCGTCGAGCGTGCTCGGCGTCATGTCGATCGGCCTGGCGCTGGTCATCATTGCCGGGCACATGGACCTGTCGGTCGAATCCGTCGCCGCGCTCAGCGCCATGGTGGTGGGCATCCTGTTTTGTTCCTCGGGCATCGGCCTCGGCGTGCGGTTGCACCCGGAATGGCTGATGGTTCCGGTCTCGCTGCTGCTGGCGCTGGCCGTCGGCGGCCTCATCGGCGCCTTCAACGGCTATCTCGTGGTCAAGGTCAAGATGAGCGCCTTCATCATCACGCTCGCCTCCTACATCTGGGTGCGCGGCCTGGTGCTGGTCATTTCGGGCGGCCGCTCGGCACAGGATCTGGCACCCGCCATCCGCTGGTTCGGCATCCAACGCCTGGTCGGCCTGCCGCTTACCGCCTGGATCGCGGTGGCCTGTTTCGTGGTGTTCTCGCTGATCTTGGCCAAGACCCCGTTCGGCAGGCACCTGGTGATGATCGGCGGCAATGAAACCGCGACCTTCCGTGCCGGCATCCGGGTGAACCGCAACCTGATCATCGCCTTCGTGCTCGCCGGCGCCATCGCAGGGCTGGCCGGCTGGCTGCTGGCGATCCGCACCTCGGGCGCCACCGCCAATCTGGGCGTCGGCCTTCTGTTCAACGCCTTCGCGGCCGTGGTTATCGGCGGCGTCAGCCTGAAGGGCGGCGTCGGCACCTTGCCTGGCGTCTATGCCGGAGTGCTCCTGCTGTCGGCCATCAACACGGCGATCAACCTGATGGGCCTGCCCGCCAACTTCACCCAGGTCATCCATGGCCTCTTGGTGCTGGCCGCCGTGCTGCTCGACGCATTCAAGCAAACCATTCGCCAAAGACTGGCGTGACAGGACGGCTCGCATGACCGGACGATTGAACGACAAGGTGGCGCTGATCATCGGCGGCGCGCGCGGCATCGGCAAGGGCATCGCGCTGCGCTTCGCCGAGGAAGGTGCGAGGCTGGTGCTCGCCGACTCCGAGACCGAGGCCGGGCAGGCAAGTGCGGATGAGCTCGGCGTCCCCTTCATCCGCACCGATATCTCGCGAATGAGCGACGCCGAGGCCGCCGTGGCGCTTTCGTTGCAACACCATGGCCGCCTCGACATCATCGTCCAGAATGCCGGCATCTATCCCTGGCAGTTGATCGAGAATACCAGCGCCGACGACTGGGACCGCGTCATGGCGGTCAATTTGCGCGGCACCTTCAACGCCAGCCGCGCGGCCCTGGTGCCGATGAAGGCGCAGCGCTTTGGCCGCATGCTCTACACCTCCTCCATCACCGGCCCGCACGTCACCAGCCCCGGCCACGGCCACTATTCGGCGACGAAAGCAGGCATCAACGGCTTCATTCGCGCGGCAGCGCTTGAATTCTCCGGCTATGGCATAACCGTCAACGGCGTCGAACCCGGCAACATCCTCACCGAAGCCATCCAGGAGCATCGCGGCGCTGCCTATATCAAGAACATGGAGGATTCGATCCCGCTCGGCCGGCTCGGCAGCCCGCGCGACGTGGCCAACGCCTTCCTGTTCCTCGCCTCGGACGACGCCAGCTACATCACCGGCACGACTATCGTGGTCGACGGCGGGCAATTGCTGCCCGAGGGGAAGGATTTCCGCATGGTGCCGCCGTGATACCGCGATGCGCCAGCGGCCGGCTCTCAGCTGACTTGAAATGTGGGTTTGAATGGTGGGCGATGACGGGCTCGAACCGCCGACATCTTCGGTGTAAACGAAGCGCTCTACCAACTGAGCTAATCGCCCGCTCCGGGCCGGACCTTTAAGCGGTCGGGACTTGCTTCGCAAGGCCAAATGAGTGCGGGATGCCCTGTTCGCAGGCCGGATTTGCGAACAAAATGCCGGCTGTCAAAAAACCTTCTCCTGTTTGGCGTTATGATGGTTTGGTGCGCTTGACACCCGGTAGCGAACCCCTTATCCAGCGCCCCAACGACGAACACGGCTGACACGTGCTCGTCAATGCGCGGGTGTAGCTCAGTTGGTTAGAGTGCCGGCCTGTCACGCCGGAGGTCGCGGGTTCGAGCCCCGTCACTCGCGCCATTTCCCCTCAAGGATGATGATCCTTGGCTCCGGGGAAATGCCGACAAATTGTCAATATTCTCTCCAGGAAGAGCGTGCTGAAGGCCTTCTTCGGCCTGGTTTTTCTTGGCTCCAAAATCACCCATGCATGAGCGATGCCGTGGAACCCGCGACGCGATTCCTGTGGGTCGACAAGCAACGGACCAAGCGGCCCTGCAGACGCGACCGAATTGCTCGTTGCGAATCTGCTTGCGCAATCGCCCACAAAAGGCTCGATTCATGCCGCAGGCAGCCAGATTGGAGTATGCTGCCGGAATGGCATGGAGGACGTAATGTCAATTGCACCGAACATTTCCACGCGCACGATATTCACGCTGATTTGCCTGGGTGGCGCGACGACGGCCGCATCCGTCCTTTTTCCCGCCGCCGCGTCGGCCGACCGGCTGCAGCGATGCGCTCGCGAGGGGGAGATCTGCCGCCTGCCCTATCCCGCCGAGGTCGTCTACGGTGCCAGGGGCCGCACGACCTCGCGTTACATCGAGCGCAACGCGATACCCTGTTCGAACCGCGTTTTCGGCGATCCCGCGCCAGGCAGGGAAAAGTTCTGCTTCATTGTGAAGCGCGACCGTGACGAGTCGAACGACGACTACGATCAGCCTCGCCGCGAGCAGTGGGCGGTCTGCGCCGAGGAAGGCGAATTCTGCGACTTCTATGGCCGCAAGGTGGTCAGGTATGGCGCCCGCGGCCGGTTCACGCAGGACGTGTTCCGCAATGGCGTTCAATGCGACAACGATGCATTCGGTGATCCCGCTCCCGACCAGGGAAAGCGCTGCTACGTCATGCAGTAGCTTCTCAATGCCCACTGGCACGGGACCCGGAGGCCAGAACGGTCTGGCTCCGGGGACCCCGCGAGCCCTGAGCAGCCTCAGCGCTTGGCCAGCAACGCCTCGACCTCCTGCAATGTCGGCATCGACGGTGCCGTGCCTGGTCGGGTCACCGAAATGCCAGCGACGGCGCAGGCGAAGCGCACCGCCTCCAGCGGCTCCACGCCTCGTGAAAGTGCTGCGGCCAGTCCGCCATTGAAGGCGTCCCCCGCGCCGGTGGTTTCGACGACAGGGCCGGCACTGATGGCGGAAACATGCTCGGAGCGATCGTTCGTGTGCAGGAGAGCGCCCTTGTCGCCCAGCGTGACGATGACCGTGCCGACGCCCTTTTCGAGCAGCTTGCCGGCGGCGGCGCGGGCCTCGTCGACCGACGAAACTTTCAGCCCGGTCAATTCCTCCGTCTCTGTCTCGTTCGGTGTAAGATAGTCGCACAGTGTGTAGATGCGGTCGGGAAGCTTTGCCGCCGGTGCCGGGTTGAGGATGGTCGTCACCCCGGCCCCGCGCGCGATCTCCAACGCCCGCATCGCGGCATCGATCGGCTGTTCGAGCTGCGTCACGAAAACTCCGGCGCCCCTGATAAGGTCGGCATTGGCTTCGATGTCCTCGGGGGTGATCAGCATGGCAGCGCCGGGGCTGACGATGATGGCATTGTTGCCGCTTCCCTCCTCGACGAAGATATAGGCGGCACCGGTGTAGCTGTCCGGCGTGTCGATGGCGGCGCTCTTCACGCCGGCATCCTTCCAGGTCCGTTTGGCCATGTCGGCGAAGGCATCGACACCGAGGCGGGTCAGGAAAGCGACGCCGGCCCCCAGCTTGCCAGCGGCCACGGCCTGGTTCGACCCCTTGCCGCCTGGCCCCAGCTTGAAGGAATTGCCAAGGATCGTTTCGCCCATGCGCGGCTGGCGCTCGGCCCTGTAGGCAGTGTCGGCGACAAACACACCGAGGATGACGACCGGCTTGCCCGAGGCCATGCCGCTACTCCGCATCCGGCGGCACGACGCCCTTGCGGAAGGCAAAGCAGCCGTAGAAGCGGCGTTCGCCGGTCTGGATGACGCAATAGGCCTGCTTGGCGCGCTCGTAGAAGGCGTAACGCTCGACCGGCACCATCGGCCAGGACTTGCCCTCCGCGGCGTCAATCTCTTTCTGGACTTCCTTCTGCACGGCTGGGATCTCGCCCGGCTTTCCGACGATCTCCATCCGGGCGGCGGAATCATCGACGAAGGTGTCCAGCGGGTAGAGCGACAGAACCGCCTTGACCACTTTCGCGGCCGGCGCATCGATGCGCAGCACCCGACCGAGCGCCGTCTGGCGCGCCACCGAATCGGACGGGAAGTTGGTGTCGGCGATGATCAGGTCGTCGCCATGCCCCATCGCCCGCAATGCCTGGAGCACGTCGGCATTGAGCAACGGATCGATCCCTTTGAGCATGATGGTCCTCGTGAAGTGCGTTTGAGATCAGAGACGCTTGCCGGTCTCGGCGTCGAACAGATGGATATGGTCGAGCCTTGGCCGAAGCTTCAGCGTATCGCCGGGCTTGAAGTCATGACGCTCACGGAACAGCGCCACCATCTCGCCGTCGCCGAAGCGGAGGAACACCAGGGTTTCCGAGCCGGTCGGCTCGACCACGGAAATCTTCGCCGGCACGCCATCGGGATGGATCTCGAGATGTTCGGGGCGCACGCCATAGACGACGGAGCGCCCTTCCTCGACGGTGTTGTTCGGAGCCACCGGGAATAGCGTTCCGGCAATCTCGACGCCGCCCTTGCGCCCGATACCCTTGAGCAGGTTCATCGACGGCGAGCCGATGAAGCCGGCAACGAAAAGGTTCGCCGGCCTGTCGAAAAGCTCCAGCGGCGCGCCGACCTGTTCGATGCGGCCATCGCGCATGACGACGATCTTGTCGGCCATCGTCATGGCTTCGATCTGGTCGTGGGTGACATAGATGGTGGTGGTCTTCAGCCGCTGGTGCAGTTCCTTGATCTCGGTGCGCATCTGCACGCGCAGCTTGGCGTCGAGGTTCGAAAGCGGCTCGTCGAACAGGAATACCTGCGGATTGCGCACGATGGCGCGCCCCATGGCGACGCGCTGACGCTGGCCGCCGGAAAGCTGGCGCGGGTAGCGCTTCAGATAGGGGCTGAGGTCGAGGATGTCGGCGGCGCGCTTGACCCGCTCGGCAACCACGGCCGGATCGGTCTTGCGCAGTTTGAGGGCGAAGGCCATGTTCTGCTCGACCGTCTTGTGCGGGTAGAGCGCATAGTTCTGGAACACCATGGCGATGTCGCGTTTTGCGGGTGGCAGGTGATTGACGACACGGTCACCGATGGCGATCGTGCCGCCGGATACGGTCTCCAGCCCCGCCACCATCCTGAGCAGCGTGGACTTTCCGCAACCGGACGGGCCGACAAGCACGACGAACTGGCCATCGGCGATGTCGACGCTGACTTCGTGCAGAACCTTGACGGTTCCAAACGCCTTGGCCACATTGCTGATCGCGACTTGAGCCATCGTTCCCCCATCGGCTCCACTGGCCGTAGGCGCAGAAGCTAACCAACGCGACCGGTCAGGGCAAGTCGGTCTCTTATAGATAAAAACCCGTCGTCGTTGACACGGCGTTTGGTTGTGAGAATAGTGGCGAGCGCCAATCCGAACGCCGGTTCTCTACCCGAAAAAACGGAAGGCGAAGCGACGCAGGTTGGGGTCCTGATTTCGCTTCTAAAAGGCCAGCGCCCGGCACGATTGGCACTTTCGATTCACGACTAACGTTCTGGGAGGAAATAGTCCATGCGAGTAGGTCTTTACGACAAACTGGTACGTGCCGGCGCCACAAGGCGTGACATATTGAAGGGCGCGGCCTCGATGGCCGCGATCGCGGCCGCATCTGGCGCCGGACTTGGCGCGCTGACGCGCCCGGCTTCCGCCGCAAGCGAACTGCGCTCGAAAATCCTGCAGATCCCCGGGGTTGGCAAAGGCCAACCGACAGACGCCGATTTCCAGAAGGTCGGCGAGCTTTGCCTGGAGGCGACCAAGGCCAATGTCAAGGAAGGCGAGTTCGCCGGCGTCGAGCTCACCTTCATGGGCCTCAATAACCAGAACCTGCACAACGTCCTGTTCCGTGGTTTCCTGAAGCCGTGGGAAACCTATACCGGCGCCAAGATCAGCTGGATCGACCTGGCGCAGGCCGACTACAACGCCCGCCTGCAGCAGTCGATCGCCACCGGCACCGTCGACTTCGACATCATCGAGATGGGCGCGCCGTTCGAGGGCGACGTCTGCGGCAAGGGCCTGACTTCGGAGATGCCCGACTGGGTCAAGAAGCAGATCGACTTCGACGATCTCGTCAACTACCTCAAGCCGCCCGTCGGCACCTGGGATGGCAAGCAGTACCGGGTCACCATCGACGGCGACGCGCACAATTTCAACTACCGCACCGACGTGTTTGCCGACGCCGACCTCGCCAAGCAGTGGAAGGATGGCGGGGCGACGAGCGAATGGGGCGTGCCTAAGACCTGGCAAGAGGTTCAGGCAGTGACCAAGTTCCTGAAAGGCAAGAAGTTCAAGGGTCAGGACGTCTACGGCTATCTCGACGCGCCCAAGCCCTGGGGTGGGTTCGGCTTTTACTTCCTTGGCAGCCGTGCCACCGCCTACGCCAAGCACCCCGACGACAAGGCCTGGCTGTTCGACGCCGACACGATGAAGCCACGCGTCAACAATCCGGCCTGGGTACGCGCCATCCAGGACGTCATCGACGCCTTGCCGTCGGAGCCGGCCGACCAGATCAATGCCGACCCGAACACCACCGCCTTCCAGCAGTTCCTGGCCGGCACCGGCTCGATGATCCCCTGGTGGGGTGACGTCGGCTCGAACGTCAAGACCAATGACAGCTCGGTCATCGGCGATGTCACCGGCTTCTCGATCCTGCCGGGCTCCGACGATGTCTACAACTCCAAGACCGGCAAATGGGAGAAGCTCGCCAGCGGCCCGAACTATGCGCCCAACTGCGCCTATCTCGGCTGGGGCGTCTATGTCATGGCCCGCGTCGATAGCGACGAAAAGAAAAAGAAGGCGGCATGGTCGGCTGCCGCCCATCTCGGCGGCAAGGACTTGTCGATCTGGACGGCGATGTATCCGTCGGGCTTCCAGCCCTATCGCAATTCGCACTTCGACATTCCGGAGTGGGTGGCGGCCGGCTACGACGAGGCGTTCATCACCTCGTATCTGAAGTCGGAAGGCGACAGCTACAACCACCCCAACGCGGCGATCGAGCCGCGCATCCCCGGCATCTTCCAATATTACAGCGCCGCCGAGGATATCCTGGCCAACACCTTCGCCGGCAAGATGAAGGCGCAGGAAGGCGCCGATGCCATCGCAGCCGCCTGGGAGAAGCTGACCGACCAGATCGGCCGCGACAAGCAGATCAAGCTCTACAAGGCTTCGCTCGGCATGTAGGCTACGCCATGAACCGTGGTCCGGCGGCAACGCCGGGCCACAGCCTTCCCTTCCAAACGGGCGAGATTTGTGGCTGACCAGACTTCGACCGCGACCCGGTGGCCGGCAGACGCCGCCCCCTATGATCTGATCCCGCCGGGCCGCAGGCGTCTGGGCTGGGCGCTGATGGCGATTGCCACGCTCGGCCTGCTGGCTACGATCGTGCTGCAGATTCTCTACAAGACCGAGGTCGATCCGATCGGCTTCGAGACATGGCGGCCCGTGGTCTACGCCTATGTGCTGTGGGGTGTGGCGATCGGCATCGGCCAGGTTCTGACACGTGGCGAGGACGGTCAGCGCGCGCTGTTCCTGCTGCCGGCCCTGTTGTTCACCATTGCGATGGTGATCTTCCCGACCCTGTTCGGCTTCTACATCGCGCTTACCGACTGGAATCTCTCCTCCTTCAGCGGCCGCCGGTTCAACGGGCTCGACAATTTCTGGCAGATGCTCGCCGATCCCTACTACCGCAACGCCCTGTTCAACATGGTGCTCTATGTGCTGGCGGTGCTGGTCGAATATGTCATCGCCTTTGGTCTGGCGCTGCTGCTCAACGCGCAGATCCGGGCTCGAAAATTCTTCCGGGTGGTGTTCCTGATGCCGCTCATGCTATCGCCGGTCGCGGTCTCGTGGATGATCGGCAAGTCGCTGATGGAATACCGCTTTGGACCGGCAGCCACGCTGGCGCGCCATCTCGGCTGGGAAGACCCCGCCTTCTTCTCGAACCCGATCACCGCCCGCATCTCGATCATGCTGCTGGACGCCTGGACCTTCATTCCATTCATGATGATCATGCTGCTGGCGGGGCTGCAGGCGATGTCGCGCGAGGTGCTGGAGGCGGCACGTGTCGACGGCGCCACGCCCTGGCAAACCTTCTGGCAGGTCACGTTCCCGCTGATGCTGCCGGTGTCGGTGACGGCGGTGATCCTGCGCATCATCTTCAAGCTGAAGCTTGCCGACATCATCATCACGGTCACCTCGGGCGGTCCGGGCGGCGCCACCGATTCGGTCTCGAGCTTCATCTATCGCGAGTACCGCGACCGCTCGAATGTCGGCTATGGCACCATGCTGGCGATGGCGTATCTCGTCATCATCGTGGTGTTCGTGACCTGGCTGTTGAAGTTCGCCAGCCGTTTCGTCCGCAATGTGAATTAGGTAGAGATGAGCGTTCAGACCACCGACTACGTCGCATCCGAAATCCGCTCGCCAGCGAGCTTCCTCGCCAGCCGCGTCTTCATCTATGGCGCGCTCGCCTGCTGGGGCTTCATCTGCCTGTTTCCGATCTATTGGACCATCACCACATCGTTCAAGACGGCGGTGGATGTCACGCAGGGCCACCTGATCCCGTTCGTCGACTTCCAGCCGGATTGGAAAGGCTGGCGATCGCTTGGCCTATCGCCGGACTCGATCCTCCAGACGTCCACGGTGCGCGACGAGTTCCTCAAGCGCTTCATGAATTCGGTCATCACCTCGGTTGGCGCGTCGAGCCTGGCGATCATCATCGGCAGCCTCGCCGCCTATGGCCTGACCCGCTACCGCTACCATTTCGCCTGGTTCAAGAACGAAGACATCTCCTTCTTCTTCCTGTCGCAGCTCATCCTGCCGCCGGTGGTGCTGGCCCTGCCCTTCCTGGTGCTCTACCGCGAAGTCGGATTGCTCGATACCCGCGTCGGGCTGATCCTGCTCTACACGCTGATGGTGCTGCCGATCGTGATCTGGATCATGCGCGACCAGTTCAATTCCATCCCCGTCGAACTAGAGGAAGCAGCCCTCGTCGACGGCCTGTCGATCTGGGGCGCCTTTTTCCGTATCGTCATGCCGATCGCGCTGCCGGGCATGGTGGCCGCCTTCATCCTGGCGATGGTGCTGTGCTGGAACGAGTACTTCTTCGCCGCTCTTTTGACCTCGACGGACGCCAAGACTATCCCCGTCATGGTTGCCAGCCAGACGGGCTCGCAAGGCATCAACTGGTGGTCGATGGCGGCGCTTGCCACCGCGGCCATCGCGCCGCTTGCCATTATCGGCATCGCGCTGGAGCGCTACCTGATCATGGGCATGACCGCTGGCGCGGTGAAGTGACCGGGCGTCTTCACCCTCCCCTCCCTGGGAGAAGGTCGCGCTAGTCTAGGACTTCAGGATCGCGCGCAGATGATCCATGATCATGGCGACGCCCTTCTGTCCAAGTGCTGCCGAACCCTCCGCCGCAGTCGCCGTATACCAGCTTTTGTTGTCCGCGAAATGCGCGGCGTCCACCGCTTCCGGGCATAGCGCCAGCATCAGCGATGTCTCGCCGATGCCGGCATGGTCGAACGGATATTTGCCGTTCATGGCGGCAGGCATCAGCGGATGCACCTGCACCCAGTTGAAGAAGTTCTCGCCCTCGGCATGTCCGGCATAGTAGTCGGCCATCGTCTCGGAGCCCCACCAGCCCTCGCCACGCTGCTTCTCGAGGAAGCGGAAGATCGCCTGCCTGCCAGCTGTCTTGAAGGCGAGGTCCGTCGGCATGCCGGCGGCGAAATTCTCGGTCTGGTGATGAATGATGGCGTGGATGTTGCGAAACCCAATGCGCAGCAGGCTGTAGAACAGCGCCTCGCCGAATGGCGCCAGTTGATTGCCGCCGACCTGGACGGAGCCGCTGCCTTCCGGCGGTGCCACCGCGTAACTCGCCGCGCCATAGTAGAAGGGCGGCAGGATGACGACATCGCTTTCTTTTTCGAACAACTCCAGCGTCTTGACGACCGCCAGCGTGTCCATGCCGACGGCCATGTGCTCGCCATGGTATTCGAGCACGCCGAGCGGCAGCGCGACTGGCCAATTCTGGGCGATCGCCTTGCGGATCTGGTGCGGCAGCATCAGTTCATAGCGCATGATCTATTCCATGTTGGTGTGGCGGGCGCGCATCGCTTCCGGCAACGCCGCGGTCATGTCCCTGAGTTTCAGCACCATGATCTCGAACAGCAGGAACAACGCGCCCTCGAACACCGAGCCCATCGGCAGCACCGACGTCTTTCGCGACCCCTGATCGTCGGCCATGGTCTGCGCCGGGATCAGCAGCGTCAAATCGGCCAGCCCTGCGGCGCTGCCGCCTGCCTGGGCGGTCAGGAGCAGGACGGTCGCGCCTGCCTGGCGCGCGATGCGCATCAGGGTGAGTACGGTCGAGGTTTCGCCGGGCCCGGAACTGACAAGCAGGACATCGCCCTGCCCTACAGGCGGGGTGGTCATGTCGCCGACGACCGAAACCGGCAGGCCCAGATGATAAAGCCGCATGGCGAAGCCCTTCACCTGCAAGGCCTCGCGGCCGCAGCCATGGACGACAATTTGTCTGGCACCGACCAGCATCCCACAGGCGGCGTCGATCCGATCGCCATCGACGCGCGCCAGCACCGCGCCAAGCTCGTCGAGCGCGGTCTTGAACATCTCCGAGCTGGAGTTGCTCACGGCCACGCCGCCTGCGCGCCGGCAATCGAATTGGATTGGCAATTCCTGATCACGCTTTTCCCCGGAACAGCTTGATTTCGTTCATGCTAGCAACCGGGAAAATGCGTGTCCAACGCTCAGCGGCGCTTTTGCCAAGCCACGAGCGTGATAGTGTCATGTCAGACAAAGCAATCCGGGAAAATTTCAAGATATGAAGACACGGCATTTCGACCGCATCGGCAATGGCGGCATTACCTTCTCGGAGCTGGGTTTCGGTACCGCGCCGCTCGGCAATCTTTACCGCCCCGTCTCGGACGAGGACGCCAATGCGACGCTAGAGGCCGCCTGGGCGACCGGCTGCCGCTACTATGACACCGCGCCCCTCTATGGGCTCGGCCTGTCGGAAACACGTCTCAACCCGTTCCTGCGCTCCAGGAGGCGCGACGACTACGTGCTGTCGAGCAAGGTCGGCCGCATCATGCGCGCCTGCCCGCCAGAAGAGCGCACCGGCATCGGCAAGTTCTTCGACACGCCGTCGCGCAAGGAGGTCTACGATTACAGCTATGACGGCGTCATGCGCTCGTTCGAGGCCTCGCTGGAGCGGCTTGGCGTCGACCGCATCGACATCCTGTTCGTGCACGATGTCGATATCTTCACCCACGGCAGCAAGGAGGCGTCCGACCGGCGCATCGAGGAGTTCATGCGCTCGGGCTATTATGGCCTGCTCGCCTTGCGCGACCAGGGCGTCATCAAGGCGTTCGGCGGCGGCATCAACGAATGGCAGGTGGCCCAGACCCTGGCCGAGCGCGGCGATTTCGACCTGTTCCTGCTTGCCGGCCGCTATACGCTACTGGAACAGGAGGCGCTGACATCGTTCCTGCCGCTTTGCCAGAAACGCGGCATCGGCATCGTTCTCGGCGGACCATACAATTCCGGCATCCTGGCCACCGGACCGAAGCCCGGCGCTTACTACAATTATTCCGAGGCGCCGCAGGATGTGCTCGATCGCGTGACGCGCATCGAGGCCGTCTGCAAGCGCCATGGGGTCGGGTTGATCGAAGCCGCCCTGCAGTTCCCGCTATTGCACCCGTCTGTGGTTTCAGTCATCCCCGGCGGTCAGCGGCCCGAAGAAGTCGAGAGCAATCGCTCGCTGCTGGACGCGAAACTCCCTGCATCGCTCTGGGCCGATCTCAAGAACGAAGGCCTCATGCGCGCCGACGCCCCGGCAGCTTGAGGAGCTACCGTCCGGCCCAATACGGATCCGAAAAAGAAAAGCCGGGCAAGCCCGGCTTTTCTGGTTTTTCAAAAATCAAAACGCGCTTAGTTGACGGCGTCCTTGAGACCTTTGCCGGCCGAGAACTTCGGCACGGTGCGCGCCGGGATCTTCACTTCGGCGCCGGTCTGCGGGTTGCGGCCGGTGGATGCGGCGCGCTTTGACACGGTGAAATTGCCAAAGCCGACAAGCCGGACATCGCCGCCCTTCTTCAGTTCGCCGGAGATGACAGAAAACACTGCATCGACCGCGGACTGCGCGTCACCCTTCGAAATGCTCGCGGCGTCGGCGACAGCGGACACCAGTTCGTTCTTGTTCATAAAAATTCCCTTCCATGAGAACACCGGAACTCACGACTCATCCGGCAGGAAACGGACTTTAGAAAGAAGCGTTCCCGCAACCAAGTCGAAAAGGCAGGAAAAAAGCGGAAAAAGCCCGGAATTCCGGGGTTTTTCACATGAAAAAGCCGGGCGCGAGGCCCGGCTTTCTGTTTGTGCGCTGCAACCTTAGAAAAAACTAATGCGCAAGCGACTTTCCAGCGTCATCGCTCGTGTCCGTGGAAGCCGGCGGATTGACCGGTTCGACCCATTCGATCGGCTCCGGCATCCGCACCAGCGCGTGGCGCAACACCTCACCGACGCGTGAGACCGGAATGATTTCCATGCCGTTCTTCACGTTATCCGGGATCTCCGCCAGATCCTTGGCGTTGTCTTCCGGGATCAGCACCTTCTTGATGCCGCCGCGCAACGCGGCGAGCAGCTTCTCCTTGAGGCCGCCGATCGGCAAGATACGACCGCGAAGCGTTATCTCGCCAGTCATCGCCACATCGGCCCGCACCGGAATGCCCGTCAGCACCGACACGATAGCCGTGGCCATGGCGGCACCGGCGGACGGACCGTCCTTCGGCGTGGCGCCTTCCGGCAAGTGCACGTGGATGTCGCGCTTGTCGAACAGCGGCGGCTCGATGCCGAAATCGATGGCGCGCGAGCGGACATAGGAGGCCGCCGCCGAGATCGATTCCTTCATCACGTCGCGCAGATTGCCGGTCACCGTCATGCGGCCCTTGCCAGGCATCATGACGCCTTCGACCGTCAGCAGCTCGCCGCCGACTTCCGTCCAGGCAAGACCGGTGACGACACCGACCTGATCGTCAGCCTCGACCTGGCCGAAGCGGTAGCGCTGAACACCGAGATAGTCGGCGAGGTTCGCCGCCGTGATGCTCACCGTCTTCTTCTTCGTCTTCAGGATCTCGGTCACCGCCTTGCGCCCGAGCTTCATCAGCTCGCGCTCCAGGCTTCTGACGCCCGCTTCACGGGTGTAGGTCTGGATGATGGCGCGGATCGCATCCTCACCGACGGAGAACTCCTTTGGCTGCAGCGCGTGATCGCGGATCACCTTCGGCATCAGGTGCCGCTTGGCGATTTCGATCTTCTCGTCCTCGGTGTAGCCGGCGATACGGATGATCTCCATACGGTCCATCAGGGGCGCAGGGATGTTCAGCGTGTTCGCCGTCGTCACGAACATCACGCTCGACAGGTCGTATTCGACCTCGAGGTAGTGGTCCATGAACGTCGAATTCTGTTCGGGGTCGAGCACCTCGAGCAGCGCGGACGACGGATCGCCACGGAAGTCCTGGCCCATCTTGTCGATCTCGTCGAGCAGGAAGAGCGGGTTGGACTTCTTGGCCTTCTTCATCGACTGGATGACCTTGCCGGGCATCGAGCCGATATAGGTGCGCCGGTGGCCACGGATCTCGGCCTCGTCACGCACGCCGCCAAGCGCCATGCGGATGAATTCGCGACCGGTCGCCTTGGCGATCGACTTGCCGAGCGAGGTCTTGCCGACGCCGGGAGGGCCGACGAGGCACAGGATCGGCCCCTTCAGCTTCTTCTGGCGGCTTTGCACGGCAAGGTACTCGACGATGCGGTCCTTGACCTTGTCGAGGCCGAAGTGATCGGTATCGAGCACGTTCTGCGCATAGGCCAGGTCCTGCTTGACCTTGGAGTTCTTGCCCCACGGGATCGACAGCAGCCAATCGAGATAGTTGCGCACGACAGTCGATTCGGCCGACATCGGCGACATCGTCCTGAGCTTCTTCAATTCGGCGTCCGCCTTTTCGCGGGCCTCCTTGGAGAGCTTGGTCTTCTTGATGCGAGCCTCGATCTCGGCGGCCTCGTCGCGGCCGTCCTCGCCCTCGCCGAGCTCCTTCTGGATCGCCTTCATTTGCTCGTTGAGGTAGTATTCGCGCTGCGTCTTCTCCATCTGGCGCTTGACGCGCGAGCGGATGCGCTTCTCCACCTGCAGGACGGAGATTTCGGCTTCCATGAAGCCCATCGCCTTTTCCAGCCGCTCCTTGACGGAAAGCGTGGCCAGCATTTCCTGCTTTTCAGGGATCTTGATGGCAAGATGCGAGGCAACCGTGTCGGCGAGCTTGGAATAGTCGTCGATCTGGCTGGCGGCACCCACCACTTCGGGCGAGATCTTCTTGTTCAGCTTGACGTAGTTCTCGAAGTCGGTGACGACCGAGCGGGCCAGGGCCTCGACCTCGACCTCTTCCTCTTCCGGTTCGACCAGAGCCGTGGCCTTGGCCTCGTGGAAATCGGGACGGTCGGTGAAGGAGACGATTTTCGCACGCGAAGCGCCTTCGACCAGAACCTTGACGGTGCCGTCGGGCAGCTTCAACAATTGCAGCACATTGGCGAGCGTGCCGATGTCGAAGATCGCATCGGGCTCGGGATCGTCATCGGCGGCATTCATCTGGGTGGCAAGCAGGATCTGCTTTTCCTGACCCATCACCTCTTCCAGCGCCTTGATCGACTTTTCGCGCCCGACGAAGAGCGGAACGATCATATGCGGGAACACCACGATGTCGCGCAGTGGGAGGACCGCGAAGACGCCGTCGCTGGGAGCCTTGGATATTTTGGCCATTGTCCAACCTTTCATGTCGCGGCCACCATCAGGCCAACCGCGAATCTCATATTAACGACCGGGGATCGTTCCGCCTACCACCGTTTATGACGGGAGTTTTACAGCACAGAAATCGGGCACCTCGGCCTTCTCGTGTTAGGTGGAGGCAGGCGGGCCAAAGATCAAGAGTTAACATCGTCCGCAATCCACTCCATCCCGAAGGTTTGCCGGTCCCTCACAGCAAAACGGCGCCGCAGGGGCGCCGTTCCACAAAATATTGGGCCAGGTGCCATATCAGGCGCTGACATTGCCCTTCTTTTCCTTCTGTTCGGAATAGATGTAGAGCGGCCGGGCGCTGCCGGTCACCACCTCTTCCGAAATCACAACCTCGCGCACGCCTTCGAGCGCGGGCAATTCGAACATCGTGTCGAGCAGGATCGCTTCCATGATCGAACGCAGGCCGCGCGCGCCGGTCTTGCGCTCGATGGCGCGCTTGGCGATCGCCGAAAGCGCGTTCTCGTGGAAGGTCAGATCGACATTTTCCATCTCGAACAGGCGCTGGTACTGCTTGACCAGCGCATTCTTCGGCTCGGTCAGGATCTGGATCAGTGCTGGCTCGTCGAGATCCTCCAGCGTCGCCAGGACCGGCAGCCGGCCGACGAACTCCGGAATGAGGCCGAATTTCAACAGATCCTCGGGCTCGACGAGGCGGAAAACATCACCCGTGCGGCGATCCTCCGGCGAGGCGACGACAGCTCCGAAGCCGATCGAGGTTTTCCTGCCGCGATCCGAAATGATCTTGTCCAGCCCGGCGAAGGCGCCGCCGCAGATGAACAGGATGTTGGCGGTGTCGACCTGCAGGAACTCCTGCTGTGGGTGCTTGCGGCCGCCTTGCGGCGGCACGGAGGCGACCGTGCCTTCCATGATCTTGAGCAGCGCCTGTTGCACGCCCTCGCCCGACACGTCGCGGGTGATCGAAGGATTGTCGGACTTGCGTGAAATCTTGTCGATCTCGTCGATGTAGACGATGCCGCGCTGGGCGCGCTCGACATTGTAGTCGGCCGACTGCAGCAGCTTCAGGATGATGTTCTCGACGTCTTCGCCGACGTAACCGGCCTCGGTCAGCGTCGTGGCGTCGGCCATGGTGAAGGGTACGTCGATGATACGGGCCAGCGTCTGTGCCAGCAGCGTCTTGCCGCAGCCGGTCGGGCCGATCAGCAGGATGTTGGACTTGGCCAGCTCGACATCGTTGTTCTTGCCGGCATGCGCGAGGCGCTTGTAGTGGTTGTGGACGGCCACCGACAGCACGCGCTTGGCGTAGGGCTGGCCGATGACATAGTCGTCGAGGACCTTGAGGATCTCCTGCGGGGTCGGCACGCCCTCGCGCGACTTCACCATCGAGGTCTTGTTCTCCTCGCGGATGATATCCATGCACAGCTCGACGCACTCGTCGCAGATGAACACCGTCGGGCCGGCGATCAGCTTGCGCACCTCGTGCTGGCTCTTGCCGCAAAACGAGCAATAAAGCGTGTTCTTGGAATCACCGCTGTTGTTGCCGACCTTGCTCATTTTCATGTCCTTTCATGGCCGCCCGCCGATGGTCTGGCTGAAAGGGCGCATACTCTATTTATCGCGGGAATCCGCCGCCGCCAGTCTTCCGGCCCCCGCAACGTATTCCGTACGAAACACAAATCAGAAAACGTGGCAATGATTCGCAGCTTCCCCTCGCAAAGCTAAGCCGTCGAAAATCAACATAGCCTTAACGTAGGCAATCCCGACCTCCGAGGGAACAGCCAATTGTGGCCGAAATGACGCAAGACACGCCAAAAGCGCGTGATGGTGCCATCCAACTGCCAACTAGCCTTTATGCCAACGCCCCCTCGGCCGCCTCGCGCGACGAAATGACCTTGTCGATCAGGCCAAAATCCTTGGCCTCGTCGGCGGTCATGAAATGGTCCCGGTCGAGCGTCTTCTCGATGTCCTCATAGCTCTTGCCGGTGTGCTTGACATAGACCTCGTTGAGGCGACGCTTCAGCTTGATGATGTCCTGGGCGTGACGCTCGATATCGGACGCCTGCCCCTGGAAGCCGCCGGACGGCTGGTGAACCATGATGCGGGCGTTGGGCGTGGCGAAACGCATGTCCTTGTGGCCGGCGGTCAGCAGCAGCGAGCCCATCGAGGCCGCCTGGCCGATGCACAGCGTCGACACGGCCGGCTTGATGAACTGCATGGTGTCGTAGATCGCCATGCCCGAGGTGACGACGCCGCCCGGCGAATTGATGTAGAGGTTGATTTCCTTCTTCGGGTTCTCGGCTTCGAGGAACAGGAGTTGCGCGCAGACCAGCGTCGCCATGCCGTCCTCGACCGGACCGGTGATGAAAATGATGCGCTCCTTGAGGAGGCGCGAGAAAATGTCGTAGGCCCGCTCGCCGCGATTGGTCTGTTCGACCACCATCGGAACGAGGTTCATATAGGTTTCGACGGGATTCTTCATCAGTTATCTCTTGTCTCGCGGTGGGATTCCGGCGCCGGACAGGCTGGCAGCTCGGGCAGAATCGGTTCTGGATCGTTAAGATGTAAATAGGATGCCGGCTCATCCTTGTGCAAGGCCGACCCGTCCTAGCCATCTGGGTAAGTCGAATCAAGCTTCCGGGCAAGAATTAGCAACAGCTGATGCCACGCCGACCTAAATACCGAGCCGGCTCCGCCAAGGTAGCAGTTTCTTAACCTCGTGGCTTAAGGAAATGCGCCAAAATGCTTTTCTCGGCACCGGCGTCCCCTACAATTCAACGTTGAACTTGTGCCTACAGTTCAAACGGGGAGTGCCATGTCTGGGAAAACCGCATGCTTCACCATTGCCGGGCTGACCATGCTCGGCTCGATTTCGCAAACGGCGGCCGGCGGTCGCGCCGTCGAATGCTACGAGCACGTCCACACACCGGCCGTTTACGACACCGTCTACGAAAACGTCATGGTCAGCCCTCCTGGCCAGCAGATCGTCGACTACGATCCGCCGATCCATGGCACGCGCGAGCGTGTGGTGATGACTGTGCCGGCCCAGGTTCGGTATGAGGTGGTGCCTGCGGTCACCAGGACCGTCTACCATACCGTGAGGGTCGATGGCGGCAGCTATTCCTGGGAATGGCGCGTCATCCATGGCCGCCGCGTGTTGTGCAAGGTTTGGCACAAGGCACGCTATGAACGCGTCGCCGAGACGGCGGTGATCCAGCCCGAGCGCACGCGGCGCGTCGTCATTCCGGCGCAATATGACAGCATCGCCGAGGAGGTGCTGGTGCGGCCCGAGCAAAGGCGCGTCATCGATATTCCCGCCGCCTACCAGACCGTCCCCCGCCGCGTGCTGGTGCGCGAAGGGTCATCCAGCTGGCGGCGGGTGCATATTCCAAGGCACTGCCAGGACTAGGCTTAGGCCACCTCGGCCCGCAGCCAGGCCTTAAGACCGGCGACATCGCCATCGCCAATGGCTTTGGCCACGCGACGCCCGACCGCCGCGCCGAACTTGTAGCCATGGCCCGAGCAAGCCGAGACGACCAGGCACTTGCCGGTCTCATGTGCCAGGAATTTCTCGTCCTCGGTGAACGTGTAGGCGCAGGTGACCACTTCGGTCACCTTGTACTCCTCGATGCGGGCGATCGGCGGCGAAAACAGGTTGCGTATCGCCTCGCCCTCGCCGGGCACCGGCTCGCGGTTCCAGTCGGCGTCGCTGGTCGGCACCTTATGCAGGCCCGAGCCGAATTTCATGCCGGCACCCCGCGTAAGCGGGATCATATAGCCGTCGGTCGTGCCGCCGACATCGAGAATGACGGGCGCCGCCTCCCAAGCGGCCCTGAGATCGGCTGGCGGGTCGACATAGGCGAGCGCGGTGCGAAAGGTTTTCAATTCGCCGCCGAGTTCGGGAAATAGCTTCAGCACCCAAGCGCCAGCGGCAACGACGATGCGGTCGGCCTGCATCGTCTCGCCGGATTCGAGCACGATATGGCCGGCCTCGGCATCGATCTCCGTCACCTTGCTGTGGTCGTAGACATTGGCTCCATTGGTACGCAGCCATTTAGCCAGCCCAGCCGCTATTTCGCGGCAATGCAGCGCGCCGCCCTCGGGCGAAAAATAGGCGTAGCGGAACGAGCCGGTCTCAAGGAACGGCCAGCGCTCCACGGCTGCGTCCGGTCCCAGCAATTCGTAAGGGAATTTTCCTTCTTCAAGGCCCTCGCGGTATTCCTCGGCCTCGTCGCCGGGCTCGCGCGAAACGCAGACGAAGCCCCGCGCGTCGAGGTGGTTCTCGCCGAGATCAGCCCACATCTCGTCCCAGGCCTCGTAGGCTTCAGTGATCAGCAGCCCATAGCCGGTTCCAGCGCGGTAGGCGCGGCGGATGATGCGGTGATGGTCGCCCGACGCCGCCAGCGGATTGGGGATCGGTCCCTGCTCGACGACCGACACGGCGTGGCCCGCCTTTACCAGCGACCATGCCGTGGACAGACCGGCGATACCCGCGCCGACAACGATCACATTCATCCGTTCAGACCTTCCGCAACCCTACTGGCTGGCTCAATGCATCGGGCTGTCGGACGCAACATACGGTCTGGAACCGGGCTGGCAAGCCGCGCTATGGGTCTGGCATGACCATATCGACGCTCTCCTATCTGGCCTTCGATCCAGCCACCCGCCGGCTCAGACTCGACCCCCGCGAACCGGCTTTCTTCCTGGATCCTTACGAGGCCTACGGCTTCCTGCACGAAGCTTCGAATGCTTTTTTCTGGGAAGAATTCGGCTTCTGGTGCTTTGGCGGCTTCGGCGATGTCAACCGGCTGTTGCGCGACCGCCGTTTCGGCCGCCAGAACCCGGCCGGCATCCCCGACAGCCGCGGTGTCGGCCGAGACAGGACCCATCTCGAGGCATTCGACGGCATCGAAGCCAATTCGATGCTGGAGCTGGAGCCGCCGGTGCATACGCGCCTGAGAACACTGGTCAACCGTGCTTTCGTCTCCCGTCAGGTCGAACGGTTGCGGCCGCGCGTCGAGGCGCTTGCCAACGAATTGATCGATCGTTTCGAACCTGGCAAGGCCGTCGACCTCCTGCCGGCCTTCGCGTCCCCGCTGCCGATCACCATCATCGCCGAAATGCTTGGGGTGCCGGTGGAGATGGGGCCGCGACTGCTCGACTGGTCACATCAAATGGTCGCGATGTATATCCATGGCCGCACCCGTGAGACCGAGGAGACGGCCAACCGTGCCGCGGGCGAATTTTCCGATTTCCTGCGCGGCTACGTGACCGAGCGGCGCAAAAAGCCGGGCGATGACCTGCTGTCGCTGCTGATCTCGGCTCAGGAGGACGGCCAGAAACTGTCAGAGGACGAGCTGGTCTCCTCGGCCATCCTGCTGCTCAACGCTGGCCATGAAGCAACCGTGCACCAGACAGGCAATGCCGTCCACTCCATCCTGGCACAAGGCGGCGACCCGCGCCGCTTCTTTACCTCGCCGGAGGCGACGGCAGCCACGGTCGAGGAATGCCTGCGTTTCGACGCGCCGCTGCACATGTTCATGCGCTATGCCTACGAGGAAATCGAAATCGCGCCCGGCATCGTCGTGCGGCCGGGCCAGACGATCGGACTTTTGCTTGGCATGGCCAATCATGATCCGCACGCCTTCGCCGGACCTCGGGCCTTCCGGCCGGAGCGGACCGACCAGAAGAATGTATCATTCGGCGCCGGTATCCATTTCTGCATCGGTGCGCCGCTGGCCCGCCTCGAACTGCAGGTTTCGCTGAGGACCTTGTTCGAGCGGCACCCACAACTGCATCTCGCCGAACAGCCACGCTTCCGCGACACTTACCACTTCCATGGGCTGGAGCGACTTGCCGTCGATTTTTAGCTAGCGCGTTGCCCGGAAATCCGATCGGATTCTCGAATGTGATCAAGCTTCAAAGCTTGATCACATACTCCTTGCGAGTCGTTTCAAGCACTTCCCAGCTTCCCTTGAAGCCCGGCCGCAGCACGAAACTGTCACCGGCTTTGACGGTGCGCGCTTCGGCGCCCTCTTCGGCGATTACCGAAACACCTGAGAGAATGTGGCAGAACTCCCATTCGTCATAGACGATGCGCCACTTGCCGGGGGTCGATTCCCAGATGCCGGCATAGAGGCCGCCGTCGCGCTCCTCGACATTCCAGGTGCGGAATTTCGGATCGCCCGAGATCAGGCGATCCGGCGCCGGCGCACCGGATTCGGGCTCGACGCTTTTGGCGTCGACGGAAAGAAACGCGGTCATATCAGGTCAGACCTTGGCGAGTGCCTGTTCGAGGTCGGCGACAATGTCGGTGACATCCTCGATGCCGATGGACAGCCGCACCGTGTCCGGCCCGGCACCAGCCTTGACCTTCTGTTCGTCGGAAAGCTGCCTATGCGTGGTCGAGGCCGGATGGATGACCAGCGACTTGGTGTCGCCGACATTGGCCAGGTGCGAGAACAGTTCGAGTGCCTCGACGAATTTGATGCCGGCCTCGTAGCCGCCCTTCAGACCGAAGGTGAACACGGCGCCAGAGCCCAGCGGCGAATATTTCTTCTGTAGCGCGTTGTTCTTGCCACTGGGCAGGCCGGGATAATTCACCCAGGCGACCTTGGGGTGATTGGACAGCCAGCCAGCGACGGTGATCGCATTGTCGCAATGGCGCTGCATGCGCAGCGGCAAGGTCTCGAGGCCGGTAAGGATAAGGAAAGCATTGAACGGCGAGATCGCCGGGCCGAGATCGCGCAGACCGAGCACGCGCGCGGCGATGGCAAAAGCGAAATTGCCGAAGGTCTCGTGCAGCACGAGGCCACCGTATTCGGGGCGCGGTTCCGACAGCATCGGGTATTTGCCCGACTTCGACCAGTCGAAGGTGCCACCGTCGACAATGACGCCGCCAATCGAATTGCCGTGGCCGCCCATGAACTTGGTCAGTGAATGCACGACGATGTCGGCGCCATGCTCGATCGGCCGGATGAGATAGGGGGAGGCCAGCGTGTTGTCGACGATCAGCGGCAATCCGTGCTTGCGGGCGATGTCGCCGATCTTCTCGATATCGACGAAGGTGCCGCCCGGATTGGCCAGGCTCTCGATGAAGATCGCCTTGGTCCTGTCGTCGATCTGGCTCTCGAAGGTCGAGATGTCGTTGGTTTCGGCCCAGCGCACCTCCCAGCCATAATTCTTGAAGGCATGGCCGAACTGGTTGATCGAACCACCGTAAAGCTTGTTGGCGGCGACGAAGTTGTCACCGGGCTGCATCAGATTGTGGAACACGATGACCTGCGCGGCATGGCCGGAAGCGACCGCAAGGGCGGCCGTGCCGCCCTCGAGGGCCGCGACGCGCTCTTCGAGCACTGCCTGGGTCGGGTTCATGATGCGGGTGTAGATGTTGCCGAACGCCTTTAGCCCGAACAGCGAAGCGGCGTGGTCGGCGTCATCGAAAACAAAGGAGGTCGTCTGGTAGATCGGCGTGGCGCGTGCGCCGGTCGCCGGATCGGGCTTGGCGCCGGCATGGACGGCGAGCGTGTTGAAACCGGGCGAACGGGTCACTGAAACCTCCCTTTGAACTTCTTAAATTAGCCGTGCATTCTTGGCGAAGGCGGCGTGCGAATGCAAAGAAGAAAATACCTTTCGGCGCCGGTCCTCCGATCACACCGCAAGATAATGCGGCATTCAGCGGAATAATTTTGCGCCTCTGCGCCGCGCCTATTTCTGACGCACGCCGAAACTCTGGAAGCCCTGGCGCATCAGCGGCTTCTTGGACGACAGGACGCCGGAGTTGACGCCGGTCCAGCCGATCTCGCCGGAGAGCTTGCCATACTCGATCTTGGGGCAGCGGTTCATCACCACCCTGATGCCGGCCGCTTCGCCACGGGCGGCTGCCTCGTCATGGCGCACGCCAAGCTGCATCCAGATGACTTTCGGCAAGGGATCGAGTTGCAACACCTCGTCGAGGACGCCAGGGACCGCCGCGGCATTGCGGAAAATATCGACCATGTCGATCGGCTCCGGTATGTCGGCCAGCCTGGCATAGGTCATTCGGCCGAGGATTTCCTTGCCGGCTTGGCCAGGATTGATCGGGAACACCGAAAACCCTTTGGCCAGCAGGTATTTCAGGACGAAATAGCTCGGCCTGACATCATTGGCCGACGCCCCGACCATAGCGATCGTCTTCACCGAATTGAGGATGCCACCGATATAGGCGTTGTCGTAGCTGTCGTGGTTCATGTCTCGCCCTCATACAACGCCTCGGCGAGAAAACCATCCGGGTCATTGCTGAAATCGCGCAGCATGCGGAAGTGGTCCGTATCACGAAAGTCGGCAGGCTCGAGCCCGAAGCGGCTGATGCGGAACAATTGCGCGCCGGGACAGGCCATCAATAGCGGCGAATGGGTCGCCATGATCACCTGCGCGGTGCCCGATTGGTCCATGCGCCGCAGCATCTTCAGCAATTCGATCTGGCGCGTCGGCGAAAGCGCGCTCTCGGGCTCGTCGAGAATATAGATGCCTTGCCTGCGGCAGCGCTCCTCGAAGAACTGGATAAAGCCTTCGCCATGCGACCAGGACAGAAAGTCGGGCGGTATTCCGCCGGATTCCCTGGCCGCCTCGTCGAGGTAACGGGCAACGGAATAGAAGGATTCGGCGCGGAAGAACCAACCGGCAGTAACCTTCGGCAGCCAGTGGCAACGAAACGCATCAGCTAGCGCGGCCCCGCTCTTGTCGACAGCGCGGGAGTGGTCGACCGGCCGGTAGCCCTTGCCGCCTCCAGCTTCGTCATAACCGGCCAGCGCGCCGATGGCCTCCAGCAGCGTGGATTTACCGGTGCCGTTCTCGCCGACGATGATGGTGATGGGCGTGGTGAATTCGAGCTCGAACGCGTGGCGGCGAAACAGCGGCAGGTTCCAGGGATATTTTTCCCAGTCAGCCGCCCGCTCGGCATCGAGCAAAATCCGTTTGAGGTACGGTGCCTTGAGCCGTGTCAGTTGCTTGCGGTAGGCCATCAATCAGGCAGCGAAATCGTGCCGTCGTCCGCGATCGGAAAGGCCGGATTGTGCGCCACCTCCCAAACATGCCCGTCGGCATCGGCGAAATAGCCGTACCAGCCGCCCCAGAAGGCGCGGCCAGCCGGCTTGACGATATGGCCGCCAGCCTTCTCGGCCATGGCGAGCACTTCGTCGACCTCGGCGTCGGAGCGGGTGTTGTAGGCGAGATAGACCGCCGAGGGCGCCTGGGCGAAGGTGATGCCGGAGTCCTCCTCGGCGCTGGGGCGCGGGAACAGGCCGAGGATGGCGCCGCCCATCTGGAAGAAGGCAACGCCGTCGGTAATTCCTGCGTGGCGCTTCAGACCCATCGCCTCGTAGAAGCGCACGGCGCGATCCAGATTGTCGGTGGCGATGGTGATAATGGAAATGCGCGGTTCCATGATCCTATTCGTCCGTCCATTCCGCCTTGCGCTTGCCGATGAAGGCGCCGATGCCCTCTTCCGCGTCCCGCGCCAGCATGTTCTCGACCATGACCCGGCCGGTATAGGCATAGGCATCGGCCAAGCCCATCTCGGCCTGCGCGTAAAAAGCCTCCTTGCCGGTCTTGATCACCAAAGAGGATTTGGAAGCAATGGTTTGCGCGTATTTGGTGACTATCTGATTCAGGTACTCGCGTGGCACGACGCGGTTCACGAGGCCGAACTCCTTGGCGGTCGCGGCGTCGATCGTCTCGCCGGTCAAGAGCATTTCCATCGCCTGCTTGCGCGAGACGTTGCGCGACAGCGCCACCATCGGCGTCGAACAGAACAGGCCGATGTTGACGCCCGGCGTGCAGAAGGTCGCCTCGTGCGAGGCGATCGCCAAGTCGCAGCTGGCGACCAATTGCAGGCCGGCGGCTGTCGCCAGACCATCCACCTCGGCGATGACAGGCAAGGGATGGCGCACGATCGTCTGCATCAGCATGGCGCAAGCGGCAAAGGTCTCTTCGAAGAAGGCCTTGCCGCGATCGGCATCGGCACGCCGCGCGGTCATTTCCTTGAGGTCGTGGCCCGCGCAGAACACCTTGCCCGCCGCCGACAGCACAATAACGCGAACCGCCTTGTCCGCCTTGGCGCGTTCCAACTCAGCCACGAGCGCCGCCATCACCGAAAGCGACAGGGCATTGGCGGGCGGATTGGCGAGCGTCAGGCGCAGCACGCCCTTCTCCTGTCTTGTCGTGACCGGGCCCTCGTCGGCGGCAGCAGGCTTGATGGCAAGGATTTCGGCCATGGCTAAGGTCTCCGCGATTCCGGTCGTGCTGGCAGTATCTAATATCGGATCGGGTTTCGTCCAACACCCATCGCTTGCGCCAGGGTGATGTATATGTTGCCAGAAACACCCGGCAGCGCCCATACAGGCTTGGCGCAGAACGAGAGACCGACATGCCCGCCCACACCAACCTCAAGCCGGTGCTGACCGCTGCGCAGATCAATTTGTTGATGGAAACCGTCTTTCCCCAACTCAATGAGAGTGCCGCCGCCTACGAGGCGATCGACGTGTTTCCAGGCGGCTGCATCGTACGGCTCAATGCCGGCGAACGGCATTTGCGTCCCGGCGGCACGGTGTCCGGCCCCGCCCTGTTCACGCTGGCCGACATTGGCGGCTATGTCTGCGTGCTCAGCCATGCCGGGCCGGACGCGCTCTCGGTCACCACGAACCTCAACATCAATTTCGTGCGAAAGGCCGAGGCCGGACCGATCGATGGCCATTGCCGCATCCTGAAGCTCGGCAAGAGCCTGATGGTGTTCGATATTGACATCGTCGCCGGCCCGGAAGGACACACGATCGCGCATGCCACGGGCACCTACTCGATCCCGCCGCGGCAATCGTAACGATTGAACGTCTCGGCGATGTCGCAAAATAAGCTGGCGTTGACAGCGCGTTTGGTACGCCGGCAAGCGTGGTAAAATAATACCTTTTATACAAATGACTGTTTTTGCTTACTTTTCTTCGCTATCTGCTTTTTCTATCGCCTTGACGCGATCCCTCCCCTCGCCTATAAGCCCTCACGAAACAGCGGCCCGCAAAGGCCGCCGTTTTATTATTGGCACCGGGCAAACGCTTTTCGCCAATCCAAGCAACAAGAAACGCCTTCGCTTTGAAGGTCAGAACCGAGAGCAGAAAACATGACAACCTTTTCGCAGAAGCCTGCGGATGTGGTGAAGAAGTGGATCCTGATCGACGCCGAAGGTCTCGTCGTTGGTCGTCTCGCCACTGTCATCGCCAATCATCTTCGCGGCAAGCACAAGCCGACCTTCACCCCGCATGTCGACGACGGCGACAATGTCATCGTCATCAATGCCGACAAGGTGGTGTTCACCGGCAAGAAGTTCACCGACAAGGTCTATTACTGGCACACCGGCCACCCCGGCGGCATCAAGGAGCGCACCGCGCGCCAGCTGCTCGAGGGCCGCTTCCCCGAGCGTGTCGTCGAGAAGGCCGTTGAGCGCATGGTTCCGCGTGGCCCGCTCGGCCGCCGCCAGATGAAGAACCTGCGCGTCTATGCAGGTGCCGAGCATCCGCATGTCGCCCAGCAGCCAGAAGTCCTCGACGTGGCCAAGCTGAATTCCAAGAACAAGAAGGTCGCATAAGATGGCTGAGCTTTCCTCGCTCGCAGAACTGGGCGCCGCCACCGGCAATACCAACACGCAGGCCGCCGCCCCCGTCCACGTCCAGAAGCTCGACAAGTCGGGCCGCGCCTACGCCACCGGCAAGCGCAAGAACGCCATCGCGCGCGTCTGGGTGAAGCCGGGTTCCGGCAAGATCGTCGTCAACGACAAGGAATTCGCGACCTATTTCGCGCGTCCGGTCCTGCAGATGATCCTCAACCAGCCGATCATCGCGTCCAACCGTTCGGGCCAGTACGACATCATCGCCACCGTCGTCGGCGGCGGGCTTTCCGGCCAGGCCGGCGCGGTGCGTCACGGCATCTCGAAGGCGCTGACCTATTACGAGCCGGCGCTGCGCGCCGTGCTCAAGAAAGGCGGCTTCCTGACCCGCGACAGCCGCGTCGTCGAGCGGAAGAAGTACGGCAAGGCGAAGGCCCGCCGCTCGTTCCAGTTTTCCAAGCGCTAAGGCGCGCTTGGGGCCAAGTTCTCGAAGCGCTAAGCGTTTCGAAGTTCCAGACAATCGAAAGGCCGCCTCCGGGCGGCCTTTTTGCTTGATGCGGCGGATCAATTGATGCTGGCGGTCGCGGCCGGCTCGATGCGTTCGCCCGTGCCGGCATAGGGCACCCGATAACCATTCGCCGCAAGCCAGCCGATCGCCGCTTTCGGCTCGTCGGTCTGGATGATGGTGGCGCCACGATCGGCCCAGAAGCCCCAGGTTTCGCGCGGCAAGCTGGCCTGGACCGCCAGTTCGTCGCCACGGCCGCCGGCGAGGAAGCCGCCTGGTTTGTTGACGATGGCATAGGTGTCGGCCCAGATGTGCCAGTCACCCCTTACCGCCTCGGCGCGCATGCGCGTGCTGAACAGCGGCCCGCCGGTTTCGGTCAACGTCTCGGCGCCCGCCCGCCAGTTGATCAGTTCGATCGCGCGCGGCGCGAAAGCGTGGTCGACCGTCGAGGCGAAGCCGGCATCATGCACCGCGTCGTCGGCGATGATCGGCATGAACTGGAAGCCACCGCCTGCCGCGGCCATGGCCGCCTTCACCGTGCTGATCCTGTTCTGGTTCCAAAGGTTTTCCTTGACGATAACCTGCTCGGCCATGCCGAGGTCGCGCGCCACCGCGATCATGCCCGGGAGGTCGCCGACTTCGAGCTTGTTGTCGAGATTGATGAGGATCCTGTCCCGTGTCGCCATCAGCATCTCGCGCAACGTCGAGACGGTCTCGTTGGTGACGGCATGGGTGCCCTCGATCACCAGCCGGCATCTCTTCAATTCGGCCAGCGTGTAGTTGATGACCTCGCCCTTGCACGTCGTCGTGCGGTCGAGCCAGCTGTCATGCATGACGATGAACGCGCCGTCCTTCGAGCGCCGGATGTCGACCTCGACGATTTCGGCGCCGATCGCGATCGAGCCTTCCACGGCGGCAAGCGAGTTTTCCGCATAGAGCGTCTTGCCGGCCTGCATGCTGCCGGCGCGATGGGCGGCCACCATGATATGGTCGCGCCACTGATTGGCATGCTCGAAACGGTCGAGGATCTGCCTGGCGCGGGTTTCGCCGGCCAAGGCCTGACCGGAGGCTGCAGAAAGTGCCGTGGAAAGCAGAAGGCTCAGCCAGATCGTCCGCATCGAGAATCGCTCCTTGCCGGATCGAGCCGGGGATAGGCGACATCGGTGACATCCCCGTGAACGAAGCCGGCTAAAGCGCGTCGCGTCGAACGGTTTCAGGCGATGCGCTTTACAGCACGTCGCGGCGAATTGGATTGGCCCGACCTGCTGTAAGCTTCTGATTATGCATGTCGTTGTCCCGGAACCGGGGATACTTCCGGGCAAGATGCATTAGGTCTTGTTTCTATGCCTGCCGTCTTGCCAAAACCGACCTCACTTTTGGGCGACATGCATTGGCGGTCGGCCGGCGACGCGAGTCAGATACGCTTCGACAGCCTGCGGAACCAGGCCATTGCAGGCATTTCGATCAGGCGCCAAGTCACCCACGACACGGCGATGGTGGCGGCGAGCATGACGACGATCGCCACGGTTCCCGTCCAGCCGGCGCCAAAGCCGGTCGCGGGCTCGCCACGCAGTAGGATGTCGCCAACCAGGCCGAGGCCGAGTTTGCGCTCGACCAGCCCGGCGACATTGATCAGGCGCGCCTGAACGAAGATGTGGACCATGTAGATCGAATAGGACAGCGCGCCGAGCATCAGCATGAACGGCGTCCTCAGCAACGCGCTGATCCAGCCGCCTTCATGGGCGAAGAGAAACAGTGCCAAGGCGAACACCAGGGGCGCGGCAATGCCGGCGTTATTGTCGCCCGCCAGCGAGACAAAGAGAGCGATGACGGCCACCATGACGATTTCGGCAACAGTCCAGCTCATCCGCGGGCGGTTCGCGGCCAGAACCTGTCGCGCCCTTGCAATGGAATCATGCTGAAACCAGGCCAGCAGGGCGCCGAGCGAGAAGCCGTAGAGGCAGCGGATGAAGCCGAAATCATAGGACACATCCATATGATGCGTGGAGAAGCAGAGCAGGAACAGCGGCGCGGTGATGGCGGCGGCGACGAACCATGTCCAGGCGCGTGCGCCAGCGACGAAGACCACGCCGGCAAACAGCAGATAGGCAAAGAATTCGGCCGAGATGCTCCAGCTCGGGGCGTTCCAGGTCAACCTATCCTCGAAGCCGACACCTTGCAGCAAAAGGAGATTGGCGGCCAAGCTCTTGAGGTCGAAGCCGCCGGTGAAGGGAGCAGCCCCCGTGCCATGCAGCCGGGGCAGCACCAGCCGCAACAGCTCGAAGGCGGCAAAGGCGGCAAGCATGACCAGATGCAGCGGATAGATGCGGCCGAAACGGACCAGCGCGAAGCGGCAGACCTCCTCCGTCCGGCCGAGCCGATCGGCATAGCTGGAGGCGATGACGAAGCCGGAGAGGACGAAGAAGAAGTCGACGAAGAGATAGGACGAACCGATAAAGCTGCTCTGCGAGACCGTCGAGGCGGTCGGGAAATGAAACAGCGCGACCAGCAACGCGCAGATGCCGCGCCACGAGTCGAGAACTCGAAACCGATCGCTGGCGATCGTACCGGTGTGGGTCGACACCACGGCATCCGACGGATTAAGAAACGCGGTCTGCGTCATGATGATACAAGTCCTGTCTTGCCGTGGCACCCGGGCGGCGCGGTTTCGTCTCCCCAAGCCGTGACTGGCATCTTCCATGCCGGTTCTGTAGTTGTTGCACCCCGATGAAAACGAGGACCCGTAATGGCGACCAACACCATCGACCATGCCTTCACCGCCCGCTCCAAAACGGGTGGCGCCCTCGAGCCGACCTACTCCGGCGCGCTGTCTTTCATGCGCCGCAAATACACCAAGGACGTGAAGGGCGCCGATGCGGTGGTGTGGGGCATTCCGTTTGACGCCGCCGTCACCAACCGGCCTGGCGCCCGGTTCGGACCGCAGGCGATCCGCCGCGCCTCCGCGATCCTCGACAACGACCCGCAATACCCGTTCTCGCGCGATCTGTTCGAACACCTTGCCGTGGTCGATTATGGCGATTGCCTGCTCGATTCGGGCAACCACCAGAAGACGCCAGGCACGATCGAGCGCGAAGCGGCCAAAATCCTGAAATCGGGCGCCTTCCTGCTGACGCTCGGCGGAGACCATTTCATCACTTGGCCGCTGCTCAAGGCGCACGCCGCCATCCACGGACCGCTGGCCCTGGTGCAGTTCGACGCCCATCAGGACACATGGCCCGATGACGGCAAGCGCATCGACCATGGTTCCTTCGTCGGCCGCGCGGTCAAGGAAGGCATCGTCGATCCCGATCGCTCGATCCAGATCGGCATTCGCACCCATGCGCCCGACACGTTCGGCATCAAGATTCTCCATGGCCATGAAATCGAGGAAATGCGCGCCTCCGACATCGCCTACGCCATCGTCGATCGCACCGGTGGCAAGAAGACGTATCTGACCTTCGACATCGACTGCCTCGATCCGGCCTATGCGCCGGGAACCGGCACGCCGGTTTCGGGGGGCCCGTCGTCGGCGAAGATCCTGTCGACGCTGCGCCAGCTCAACCAGGTCGATATCGTCGGGGCCGATGTCGTGGAGGTTGCGCCGGCCTATGATCACGCCGATATAACGGCGATCGCCGGCTCGATGGTGGCCATGCAATATCTTGGCCTGCTAGCCGAGCGAAAGGCCCGGATCGAGGAGCTGAACAACGGCAACCACAATGGCGCCGCGGTCAATCATGGCAACGGCATATAGTTTTGAGATATCAGGGAATTTGATCAGGCAATGAAACCGAAAATCTTCATCGACGGCGAGCACGGCACTACCGGCCTCCAGATCCGGGCGCTGCTTGCCGAGCGCGGCGATCTGGAGATCATTTCCATCCCGGTCGAGCGCCGCAAGGAAACGGCCGCGCGCGCCGAATTCCTCAACGCCGCCGATATCGCGATCCTATGCCTGCCCGACGATGCGGCCAAGGAAAGCGTCTCGCTGATCGCCAACGAAACCACCAAGGTCATCGATGCGTCGACCGCGCATCGAGTGGCCGAAGGCTGGGAATATGGCTTCGCCGAACTGGACAAGGAGCAGGCGAAAAAGATCGCCACGGCCAAGCGCGTCGCCAATCCCGGCTGCTGGCCGCAGGGGCCGATCGCGACGCTCAGGCCACTGGTCACCGCGGGCCTATTGCCGGCGAGTTTCCCGGTCGCGGTCAACGGCATTACGGGGTATTCGGGCGGCGGGCGCCCGATGATCGAGGACTACGTCGCCAAGGGCGAGGACGCCTCGGAATTCCTGCCCTATGGCCTGACCCTGCAGCACAAGCACGTGCCGGAATTGAAAGCCTATGCGAAGCTATCGCATGATCCGATCATGCAGCCGGCGGTGGGCAATTTCGCGCAAGGCATGATCACGGTGGTGCCGCTGCAGCTCGGTGGCCTCGACCGCGTGCCGACGGGCGCCGAACTTCACACCGCCATTTCGGACCATTTCGCCGCGATTAAGGGCGGTGTGGTCGAGGTGGCGCCCTATGCGCATCTGGAACGCGTGCCTGACATCGATCCGGAGATCTACAACGGCACCAACCGCATGAAGCTCTATGTCTTTGCCAACGACAGCAGAGCCCAGGCGCTGCTGCTGGCGGTCTATGACAATCTCGGCAAGGGCGCTTCGGGTGCGGCCGTCCAGAACATGGACCTGATGCTCGGTCTCTGATGGACGCACCAGCCTTTCCAGCGCGCTGGAAGGTCAGCGAACCGGAACTCGTGGCCGAGACCTTTTCGAGCCGCATCTGGAAGGTGCGGCTTGAGGACGGGTCACCTGCCATCGTGAAGGCACTGAAGCCGTTCGACGACGTTGCAGACGAGTTGCGCGGCGAGCATTTCCTTGCCTGGCGGCGCGGCGAAGGAGCGGTGCGGCTTCTCGGCCGCGACGGGCATTCCATGCTGCTCGAATATGGCGGGGACACACTTCTGTCGCAGGTTCTCGACGAACAAGGCGACAATGCAGCGACCGCCATCGCGGCGGATGTGATGGCGAAATTGTTTTCGCCATCTGATCACCCCTACCCGCCCGAGCTTCAGCCGCTGAGGGAGCGGTTCGCCAGTCTTTTCAAGAAGGCCGCAAGCGATCGTGACCTCGGCTATCACAGCCTCTATGTCGAGGCCGCGGCCATCGCGGATCGACTGCTGGCCAATCCGCATGAGATCAGGCCACTGCATGGCGACCTGCATCACGAGAACATCCTGCGGGGACCGCGCGGCTGGCTGGCGATCGATCCGAAGGGCGTGCTCGGCGATCCCGGCTTCGACGCCGCCAACATGTTTTACAACCCGCTCGATCGCGATGCACTTTGCCTAGCCCGGAGCGGATCGCGCTTATGGCCGAAATCTTTGCCCGGACGCTGGGGCAATCACCGGCAGCGATACTGGACCACGCCCTCGCCTATGGCTGCCTGTCCGCGGCCTGGCACCATGAGGACGGCAATGCGATCGAGGAGAACCGCGAACTGTCGGTCGCCACGGCGATCCGGACGGTGCGGACCCGTTTCTGAATCACGGAAGACCAGGCGGCCAAGGCCGGCCAGGACAAATCGGCACCATCCGCCGCCGCCCTGCGTCAGGCCGAATTCGACGGCGAGAAGAAGACGAAGTCGAACGACTTCTGGATGTGATCGGCGGCACTCAACGTCCGACGGCAATCTCGTTGGGCAAGGGATAGGCGCCCTTGGTGCCGCGCCAATGCGCTGCGGCAAAGCCCAGCACGACGAGCGCAAAAGCCTGATGGGTCAGCGCCATGTGCAAGGGCACCTGCATCAGCAGCGTACAAATACCGATCGAAGCCTGCACCAGCACCAGAACGAACAACAGTGTCGCGCGTCGCGCGTGCGTCGAGCCGGGCAGCCGCCGACGCGTGGCGATCAGGTGCCAGAGCGCGACGGCAAACACCGTATAGGCGCCAAGCCGGTGGATGAACTGCACCGTTTTCGGGCTTTCGAAGAAATTGCGCCACGCCGGCTCAAGGATGAGCAGATCGCCGGGGATGATCCGGCCGTCCATCAGCGGCCACGTGTTGGAGCTCATGCCGGCGTCGAGACCGGCGACCAGACCGCCGAGATAGATCTGGACCAGCGCCAAAAGCACGATAAAACCGGCCAGACGCTGCGTCGAGCGATCGGCCGCGGGTTCGGAATGCGGCGCCAGGCCACGCGCGACGACCATGGTCGCGGTGAAGATCAGTGCCGCCAGCGTGAGATGCGTCGCCAGCCTGTACTGGCTCACCGAGACGCGGTCGACCAGTCCGGATGCCACCATCCACCAGCCGATGGCCCCCTGAAGGCCGCCGAGAAGCAGAATGCCGACCAGTTTCGGCCCAAGGCCGCGCTCGATGCGACGCGTCGCCCAGAAGACCAGCAGCGGCAAGGCAAAGACCAGACCGACGCTGCGCGCCAGCAGGCGATGCGCCCATTCCCACCAGAAGATCGACTTGAACGCCTCGACGCTCATGCCCTTGTTGAGTTCGGTGTATTGCGGGATCTGTTGATAGCGCTGGAATTCCTCCTGCCACTCGGCGTCGTTGAGCGGCGGGATGACGCCGTGGATCGGCTGCCATTCGGTGATCGAAAGGCCGGATTGGGTCAACCGCGTGGCGCCGCCAACCAGCACCAGCGCGAACAGCACCAGGAGCACGACGTAAAGCCAGCCGCGCACGAGTGCCCGGTTGTGCAGATCGCGGTCGCGGGCCTGATAGGGCGCGGCGGCAGTGATGGCGGCCATGGATATGTCCCGGCAGGTTGAATGTCGCGGATTGGTGAACCATCGCACTCCGGCTGGCAAGGCCGCGCAGCGCGGCACGCCGTCGCGCCCGGCGTCGTGGGTTGCGCGTGCCCCGCGTTCGGCCTAAGCGGTAGCCATCAACGAGGCCAAGACATGCCCATTCGCCTGAAAAAACTGATCGGAATGTTCCTGCTGTTGGCGCTGGTCATCATCTACGCGCTGGTCGCCTCGATCTTCGCCGTCGCCCGCCTGTCGGAATCGGGCGCGCTGGTGCAATTCCTGTTTTTCCTCGTCAGCGGCCTGCTTTGGGTGCTGCCGGCGATGGGCATCATCAAATGGCTGATGCTGGAGCCGCGGACTAAGCGCTGAGCCCTGCCCGGCCATGCCGTACGTCAGACGGTAACAAGCATCTTGCCGGCATTGGCGAGCGGGGTCGTCACGCCCGACAGCATGGTGCGGATGTGGGCGAGGCTCTGATAGCGGCCATTGACCGAAATGCGCGGCAAGGCATGCAGGAAGCCGGCATGTTCGGCGCGCAGCACGCCGTGGCGGGTGGTCACCGCGGAGGCATAGCCGGCGTCGCGCGCAAAGCCCACTTCGCGGCAGCCGACGGCGCTGGCATAGCCATAGGGATAGGCAAAATGGCTCGGCTCCTCGCCAAGCCCGGTCCGCAGCATGTCCTTGACGGCGCCGATCTCGCGCCGCGCATCAGCCTCGGAAAGCCGCTTCAGATTGCTGTGGTTGATCGTGTGGGCGCCTATCGTCACCAGCGGGTGCGCGGCGACGGCGCGGATCTCATCCCAGGTCATCAGCGTGCGCAGGCGCGGGGCGTCGGCGTCGACGCCATGCGACGCGGCGAGACCGCGCAGCACGGTCCGCAGGTCTTCCTCGCGAACCTCGGTGGTGAAATAGGCATGCAGGCGGGCGATGGCCTGATGTTTCCTGGCGGGGGTCGCGCAATCGATCACCGCAGGGCCGTTCGGTGTGGCCAAGGTCAGCCGGTCGCATGCCTTGACGATGTCCTCCACCACATCCCACCAAAGGTGGGCGGAGCCATCGATCAGCCCGGGCGCCACATAGATGGTGAGCGGCGCGCCATGCTTTTCCAGCACCGGCAGGGCCTCGGTCATGTTGTCGCGATAGGCATCGTCGGCGGTGATGGTGGCGAACCGGCCGCCCTTGCCGCCCGCCTTGATACGCTCCACCGCTTCATCCATCGAAACGAAGGCATAGCCGCCCGCTTTCATGTCGGCGATCACCGCATCGAGAAAACTGGGCGCGATGTTGAGGTGCCGGTTGACGCTGTCGGGCTTTTCGGGCGTCGCCGTCACGCGATGCAGCATCAGGATGGCGCCGATGCCGCCGACAAACGGCCTGGCCAGCGGTGCGAGGCCGGTATAACGGGCGACGTTGAGCGCCAGTTTCCGGATTGCCTCCCCACCGTCGATCATTCATTCACCTTTTGCGCCTAGGCTAACCAAGCACGGAATACGCCCGAGCGCCCCCCAAATCGGGATCAATACGCCTTAAGGATTGAGGTATGGTTGACGCGACCGCGTCATTTGATGGCAAGCGGCTCGCGTCGAGCCACGCCTCGCCACGCACACTGCCCAGAAATGCCGCGGGGCCGTCGGTTTCCATTGCCGCCGCCGAGGGGCTCGCGGCATATGCGACGTTCTGTCGTTCGGCGCTCTGTGCTCCGGCGCAAACTGGGGCATGGGTGTTGAACTGGGCCGCCGAGGTCAAGCCCGATCTGCTCATTGCCACGCTGGAACTGGAGGGCAAGCCGGCCTTCGCACTGGCGCTGGAGGTGGTCAAGCGCGGCCCGTTGCGGGTCGCCCAGTTCATGGGCGGCCGCCACGCCAACGGCAATTTCTGCGCCGTCGAACCGCAATGGCTGGCCAGCGGCGACCTCACGGCCATCCGGTCGATGTTCGCGACGATCGCCAAATTCCGGCCCGACATAGATCTCATCGCGCTGGAAAGATTGCTCCCCGATCTTGACGGCATCGCCAATCCGCTGGCATCGCTCGATCACTTCGCCAGCCCCAATCTTTCGCTGGCCGTCGACCTCAGCGGCGGGTTCGATGCGCTGCTGCTGCGCGCCAGCGGCAAGCGCAAACGCAAGAAGCATCGCTCGCAAACGCGCAAGTTCGAGGCTGTCGGTAGCTACCGGCGCATCGAGGCGAGCAGCGCCGACGACGTGGAGAGGCTGCTCGACGCGTTCTTCGAGATGAAGGAACAGCGCTTCCGCAAGATGGGCATCGCCAACGTCTTCGGTGACGACCGGACACGCGCCTTCTTCCAGGGCCTGTTCAAGCAAGCACTTGCCGACGACAAGCCTTGCTTCGTCGTGCACGGGCTGGAAGTCGCCGGCAAGCTGCGCGCCGTCACCGGAACGAGCCGCTCGGGCAGCAGGCTGATCTGCGAGTTCGGAGCGATCGCCGAGGATGATCTTGCCCACACCAGCCCGGGCGACTTCCTGTTCTTCGACAACATCCAGGATGCCTGCCGGAGCGGGTTCGCGGTTTATGATTTCTCCGTCGGAGACGAACCTTACAAACGGTTATGGTGCGATATCGAAACCCGGCATTTCGAGGTCCTCGTCCCGCTGACGCTCAAGGGCCGTGCGCTGGGACAGGCACTTCGCCAAGGCGCGCGGCTGAAGGCTGTCGTCAAGAACAGCCCGACAATCTGGAAGCTCGCCAAGCTTCTGCGCCGCAAGGCAGCCGGCCAGGCGCCACTGGCCGCCGGCGACGACGACAACTAGGCCTGCCGCGGCTTGCGGCCAGGCGTGCCTTTGAACGGCGGCTCTTTCAGGCAGCCGAACGCCGCCCCGGCACCGGATTGCCTGGCGGCTCATGGCCGAGCGGCGTCACCAGCGTCAGGTCGGGATAGCCGCTCTCGATCAGCTTGACCGCGGCCTGCGTCACCTCGTCGTCGGCCTCCAGCATGGACAAGAACACCTCGGTGGCCTCGCCGCCCAGACGGCTGATGCCTTGTGCATCGGCCGGCCCGCACTCGACCACCACCAGATCGTAGGCTGTTGTCAGCGACTGCATGATGATCGGCAGCCGATCGGCCGCACGCATGGCACGGACCGGATCGGCGGTACCGACGGGGATGACATGGCAGTCGGAATAGAGGTCGCCATGGATCACTTCGCTGAACTGCGCCTGCGAGGCCAGCAGATTGGTGATACCGGGGAAAAGCCCGCTGTCCAGCATCGGGCGCGAGGCAGCCCCCGAGGCAGTCAGGTCGAGCAGCAGGACGCGCAGTCCGGCGTCGGAAACCTCGCGCGCCACCAGGACCGCCGACGCCGCCGCTTCATCGCCCTCGGGGGAAACGAATATGGCGCGCGCGGCCCCGCTGGCGATCAGCTTCTCGGCTGCCTTCTCGACATCGATCTCGCCGAGCACGGAGCGCGGCCGCCGAACCTCCACGGGTTCCGGCACAGCCATCGGCTCAGGCTCTGCCACGGGTTCAGATTTGGTCAAGGGTTCAGATTTGGTCAAGGGTTCGGATTTGGCCAAGGGTTCAGGCTCGGCGACAGGCTCCGCTGTGGCGACGGGCTCGACCTCGGCGGCAGGCCGCGGCCGTGCCGGTGTTTCGGTGACCGTTTCGGGCCATGATACGTCGGCGGTGCGATTGGCGCGCTCAGTGGCGACAGCCGGTTCGAGGCGGGTGGACGGCTCCTGATAAGCGGCCGGCGGCATTATCACCTCGTCGATCGGTTCAAACCGCGCGCCCCTGGCCGGGCGCATGGCACGGCCCGAGAAAAGCTCCCGCAGCAGCGTGAACACGGCCGCCAGCAGAAGGGAAGCCGCGGCGGCAGCGCCAACGATCGGCCCGACCTTGGGGAAGTATGGCTCGGCGGGGACCGAAGCCGGTGAGGCGATGCGGGCGTCGACCGGGATATAGTTGCGATCCTGACGCGACGCCGCCTCACGATAATTGGTCAGGTAAAGTTCGAGCTGCTGGCGCTTGGCGGCGGCATCGCGCTGCAGCGCGTCGAGACCGACCTGCTGTTCGCCGGCCTGCGCAGAAGCAGCCTTGAGCGTGTTGACGTCGGCGACCAGCTGGCTTTCGCGCGCCTTTGCGGCGTCGGCCTGCATCGCCAGGCCCTTCATGATCTTTTGGGCTTCGCTGCGGATCTGCGCATCGAGATCGGCCAGTTGCGATTTGGCCGCGCGAATACGCGGATGATTGTCGAGCAGCGTCGTCGACAGATCGGCGATGTTGGCGCGCAGCTCGACCTGGCGCTCCCGCAAGCGCTGGATCAGATCGGAAGACAGCACTTCCGGCAGCGAATCCAGCGATCCGCCATTCTGCAGCGCCTTGCGCACGCTCTCGGCAGTGCCTTCGGCCGCGGCCCGGTTGGCCCGCACCCGCGACAACTCGGTCGACAGCTCGGCCAATTGCTGGGTGGCCAGGGTGGAATTGTTGCCGCCCATCAGGAGGTCGGACTGGGAGCGGTAAGCCGCGACCTTGGCTTCGGCATCGCTGACCTGCTTGGACAGGTCGGCGATCTCGGGCGCCAGAAAGTCGGCGGCGGCGGTGTTCGATTCGCTCTTGGCCGCGCCCTGCCCCGCAATGTAAGCGGCGGCAATGGCATCGGGGATGGCGGCCGCGAGCTTCGGATCTTCCGAGGAGAACTCGATGGCAATGATGCGAGTCTTTTCAACGCCGTACACGTTGAGCTTCTCGCGCATCTTCTTCAGGACACGTTCATCGGCCGGAACATCCATCGGGTCGTTCTTCAGGCCAAGCAGGATCAGCACGCGGCTCAGCGACGACATGTCGATCGTCTCGTCGAACTCGGGCAGTCGCGACAGGCCGAGCTTCTGGGCGACCTGCTTGAGGATCTCGTTGGACGAAATTATCTGGACCTGGGTGGCAACGCCTTGCTCGTCGAGGATCGGCTTGTCGCTGTCCGGATTGCTGCTGGCGGGCCGCGTGTAGACCGATTCTCGCGGGGCGATCTCCACCTGCGTCTGGGCCTTGTAATGGCGGGTCGCGAACGACGCAGCTACGAATGCAAGCCCCGTCACCACCACAACGAAGACCAGAATCCGCAGCCAGTTGCGTCCCAGGCTGGCGAAGAGCTGCCTAAGATCAACGTCGACGTCTGCGGCCGCGGATTGAACGGACATGCATCCCTACTCCGAAACTGGATCAGGGTGCACCGTAAACAACTATGGTAACCCAGCCGTTAAGATCACGGTAAGCTTCCGTTAGGATTTGCTGGGGCAGACAAAAAAATCGATAAAATAGCGAAACCTTGCCTGCTAAAACGCTATTGAGGCGCTCCTTTACCGGCCATTAACCCTAACAGGATGATAACGGACCCGATCCCAGATGTTTGCTGCGACATCGCAGCGGCCAGTCGAAGGTACCTGTCCGGTCATGAAAAGCACTGCTTCCCTCTTTCGCGCACTGCTTGCCATTTCGATGCTCGCCGGCTGTTCCAGCTACCGGCCGACGCCGGCCGCCTTCCACGAGGTCCTCGAACAGCCGTATCGCCTCGGCGCAGGCGACCGGGTCCGCGTCACAGTGTTCGAACAGGACGGCCTGACCAACAGCTACAGCGTCGACCAGTCCGGTTACATCTCCTTCCCGCTCGTCGGCGCCATACCGGCACGAGGCCATACCGCGCAGCAGATGGAAAAAGAGATCGCCGACAAATTGCGGCAGGGCTATCTGCGCGACCCCGACGTCTCGGTCGAGATCGATCGTTACCGGCCGATCTTCGTCATGGGCGAAGTGGGCGCCGCCGGCCAGTATTCCTACGTGCCCGGCCTGACGGTCCAGAAAGCCATCGCCATTGCCGGGGGCTTCACGCCACGCGCCAACCAGGAGAGCGTCGACATCACCCGCGATATCAACGGCAAGGTGATAACCGGCCGTGTGGTCACCTCCGATCCCCTGCTGCCGGGAGATACCGTCTACGTCCGCGAACGCCTGTTCTGACAGACACCTCGTGGCGGACAAGCTCAGGATCGTCCACTGCTTTCGCTCACCCGTGGGAGGAATTTTCCGGCACGTGCGCGACCTAGCGGAAGCGCAGGTCGCCGCCGGCCACATGGTCGGCATCGTCTGCGACTCGACCACGGGCGGTGAATTCGAGGAGCGTCTTTTCGGGCAGATGAAGGAGATGCTGGCGCTCGGCATCCATCGTACGCCAATGCAGCGCCATGTCGGCCCGGGCGACCTCGCCTCGGCCCGGCGCACCTACAGGATCATCAAGGAATTGCGGCCGGACGTGCTGCATGGGCACGGCGCCAAGGGTGGCGCCTATGCCCGTCTGTTCGGCTCATTGTTGCGGGTATCAAGGTCTCGCGTAGCCCGCCTCTATTCGCCGCATGGCGGCTCTCTCCACTATGACGAGAGCACAGCCACCGGAAAGCTGTTCTTCGCGCTCGAGCATCTCATGGCGCGCTTCACCGATTGCCTGCTGTTCGTCTCCGACTACGAGCGGCGGACCTACCGCAGGAAGGTGGGCGAACCGCCGATTCCGACCACGCTGGTCTACAATGGACTTCGCACCACCGAATTCGAGCCGGTAGCCACCAGGGCCGATGCGGCAGATCTGCTCTATATTGGCATGATGCGGGACCTCAAGGGCCCGGATATCTTCATCGATGCCCTGGCCGCCGCCGCTCCCCGGCTCGGCCGCGCACCGAGTGCCGTGATGGTCGGCGACGGCGACGACCTGCCCCGCTACCACGCGCAGGTGAAACGCCTCGGGCTTCAAGGCAATGTCCGCTTCCTGCCGCCAATGCCGGCCCGGCAGGCATTTGTGCTGGGGGCGGTCGTCGTCGTTCCTTCGCGCGCGGAAGCCATGCCCTATACCGTGCTGGAGGCACTTGCCGCGGCAAGACCTGTCATCGCGACCTCGGTCGGCGGCATACCGGAGATTTTCGGTTCAAGCTCCCCCGCCCTGATTCGCCCGGATCCGGCCGAGCTCGCCGACAAAATGAGCCAGGCGCTGGGCGACCTTGCCACCTATCGCCGATTGATGCCGGACGAATCCACGCTCAGGGCGCGCTTCGGCGCCGACGTCATGGCCGCCGAAATCGAGAAGGCCTACTTCGCCGCGCTCGAAAGTTAGCTCGGGCCCTTCCAAAGCCACAGGTTGTTTCAAGGGTTTCTTAGCTCTCTTTTGCTAATCACCCTGGGGAAGCTTGCGGACTGTTCCATGAACGAGATCGACCCCGCGCACCGCTTTTCATCAGAAGCGGTGCGTCACTTCGACGGCCCTGCCGATGGCGACAAGCCCGGCGGCATGAACGACGTTGCCCGGCAGGTCGCATCGCAATACCGGCGCGATACGATGTCGCCGATCATGGTCAGCGGCGTGCTGCGCATGGTCGAATTCGCGGTGCTGCTGGTCTCGGGGCTCGGCGTCTATTTCTACTATGTCGGGTTCTTCAATTATCTCGCCTGGCAATATCCGCTGACGATCGCCGCCGCATCGTTCCTCGCCGTGGTGCTGCTCGATGTCACCGACTGCTACCAGGTGGTGTCCCTGATGCGGCCGATCGCCAATTTTGGGCGCATCCTGCTGGTCTGGGCCGGCACCTTCGCCCTGATGGCGCTGACGGCATTCGCCATGAAGATGTCGCAAGATTATTCGCGCCTGCTGTTCGGCACCTGGTTCGTCGTCGCCTTCGTCTGCCTCTTCGGCCTCAGGCTGGTGATGTCGAGGCTGATCCGGCGCTGGGCGCGCGATGGCAGCATGGAACGGCGCGCCGTCATCGTTGGCGGCGGCAAGGCGGCGGAAGTGCTCATCCGCTCGGTGGAAAAGCAGCCTTACAACGACATCCGCATCTGCGGTATCTTCGATGATCGCAACGACAAGCGTTCGCCATCCCTCGTCGCCGGCTATCCCAAGCTCGGCACCATTTCGGAACTGATCGAATTCGCCCGCATCGCCCGCATCGACATGCTGATCGTGTCGTTGCCGCTGACCGCCGAATCGCGCGTGCTGCAGTTGCTGAAGAAACTTTGGGTGCTGCCGGTCGACATCCGGCTGTCGGCGCATTCCAATGCGCTGCAATTCCGTCCGCGCGCCTATTCCTACATCGGTTCAGTGCCGATGCTCGACATCTTCGACAAGCCGATCAACGATTGGGATTCGGTCGCCAAGCGCGCCTTCGACATCATCTTCAGCCTCATCGGCATCGTCGTGTTCTCGCCTGTGATGCTGGCCGCGGCGATCGCCATCAAGCTCGACAGCAAGGGACCGGTGCTGTTCAAGCAGAAGCGGCATGGCTTCAACAACGAGATCATCGAGGTCTACAAGTTCCGCTCCATGTACACCGACCGGTCGGATCCGACCGCCAAGCAGACGGTGACCAAGAACGATCCGCGCGTCACCCCTGTCGGCCGCTTCATCCGCAAGACCTCTATCGACGAACTGCCGCAGTTCTTCAACTCGCTGCTGGGCTCGCTGTCGCTCATCGGTCCGCGCCCGCACGCCATTGCCGCCCAGTCGCACAACCTGCTCTACAACGAGGTGGTGGACGGCTATTTCGCGCGCCATAAGGTCAAGCCGGGGGTCACCGGCTGGGCGCAGATCAATGGCTGGCGCGGCGAGATGGACACCAATGAAAAGATCCGCATGCGGACGGAATACGACCTCTACTACATCGAGAACTGGTCGCTGCTTTTCGACCTGCGCATCCTGTTCCTGACGCCGGTCCGGCTCTTGAACACGGAAAACGCCTATTGAGCGCGATCAGCCATGATCTGCCGCGCGCGGCGGTCAACGCCAAGCTGATCACGCTGATCTCCTCGAGCGCGGTCGTGCTCGGCATTCTTTTGTCGGGCTTCGTCATCAGCGAGCCGGCGCCTTACGAAATCTACATGTCCGCGCTGATCGCCATCTGGGCGCTGTTCGGCCTGAGGATATCGCGCGCGGCCATGCCGCTTCTGGTTCTTCTGGTGACGATGAACATCGGCGGCATGATTTCCATGACGCAGATGGCGGATCTCGCCAACACCCCGCTTTATCTTGCCGTGTCGCTGTTTCTCGCTTTCAGCGCGGTGTTTTTCGCATCTGTTACGGCCACGCAGCCGAACCTCTACCGGTTGATCTTCAATGCCTATGTCGTTTCGGCGGTGGCGACGTCGCTGCTTGGCATAGCGGGCTATTTCCATGCCTTCCCCGATGCCGAAATCTTCACCAAATACGACCGCGCCGCCGGCGCCTTCCAGGACCCGAATGTGTTCGGGCCGTTCCTGGTGCTGCCCGGCATCTATCTGCTCTATTTGCTGCTGACGGGCCCGGTCACGCGCATGCCGCTGCTGGCTGTGCCGCTGCTGATCATCAGCGCCGGCATTTTCTTCTCCTTCTCGCGTGGTGCCTGGGGCATGTTCGCGGTCTCGGCCATCCTGCTCACCGGCTGCCTGTTCCTGCAGAGCGCCAGCGGCATGTTCCGGCTCCGCGTGGTGATCATGACGCTCGCCGCGCTGTCGCTGCTGGCCATCGCCGTCATCGTCATCTTGCAACTGCCCGGTGTGTCGGACATGTTCTCCAACCGCGCGCATCTGGAACAGAGCTACGACACCGCACGCCTGGGCCGCTTCGCCCGCTACACGCTCGGTTTCCAGATGGCGATGGAGCACCCGTTCGGCATCGGGCCGCTGGTCTTCGGCACGATCTTCGGCGAGGACACACACGACATCTGGCTGAAGATGCTGATGGACTATGGTTGGCTCGGCTTCGTCTCGTTCCTGACGCTGGTCATCTGGACGATTTCAGCCGGATTCCGCATCCTGCTGCGCGATCGGCCGTGGCAGCCTTATCTCCTATGCGCCTACGTCGCCTTCATCGGCAATGTCGGGCTCGGCACCTTCATCGACATCGACCACTGGCGCCATGTGTATCTGCTGCTCGGCTTGATCTGGGGTGCCATAGCGCTCGAATACCGCCATCAGCGGCTATTGCGGCCGGTATTGCCGGGTCCACCAGCCATCACATCCGCACCGGCGCGATTAACGCCGAATTTCGGTTGACCCGAGCCGGGTTATCACGATACATCGCGACCGGTCCGGAGTGTAGCGCAGCCCGGTAGCGCACTTGACTGGGGGTCAAGGGGTCGTCGGTTCGAATCCGGCCACTCCGACCATTTCGAAGCTGGACTTGCCCCCAAAAGTCCGCCCTGCCGCATCACCCAATTTTCGAATCGCGCGTTCCTTTGCCCGCCGGCCTGGATCGGATCCAGCACTAGGCTTGGCACACATCGACCCACTCGGCGCCAGTCAAATCAACCATGCGCTGCGGTGGGATGCGCACAGCGGCGTTGGTGGCGCCGGCGGCGGGGACGACCTCGGCGAATTCGCGCAGCGAGACGTCGCAATAGACCGGCAGCGGCGACGGCAGGCCGAATGGGCAGACGCCGCCGACCGGATGGCTGGTGGCAGCGACAACCTCTTGCGCGTCCAGCATGCGCGGCTTGCCGCTGAACCGGTCCTTGAATTTGCGGTTGTCCAGCCTGGCGATGCCGCTGGTCACGACAAGCATGGTGCGGTCACCGACGCGAAGGCAGATCGTCTTGGCGATCTGTGCCGGCAATACACCATGCGCCTCCGCCGCCAGGGCCACCGTCGCCGAACTTGATTGTGTGACGACAACCTCGATATCAGGCGCGCGAGCCGCGAAGAAGGCACTGACGGAACCCAGGCTCATATCGAAAAACTCACGGTTCAGACCCGCTGCACGGCAGATGCGATTTGGCGCGGATTTGGGGGCCGCACGCATAAACGCGTGCGATCTCCAAATCGGCAAGCTCGGCAAATCGGCAAGCTCTGCAAATCGGCAAGCCCGGCCTGCCGGCGAGCGTCATGTGTCCACAAGAAACCCGCCAAACGAACCTTGGCGGGTTTTTGGCGCATGCCTGGCGCCATTCTATGCCTGCGGCCGGCCTTGTGCGGCCGGCGTCGGCACGGCGGAAGCAATCGGAGCGTCGTGAGGCAGACGAAGCGCGGACGCAATACGACGCAGCTTCGCCGGGTCGGCCGCCCGGCCGCTCTCGATGTCCTCGATCTCTTCGACCGAGAGACCGCAGGTCAGCGAAAGCGCTTCGAGGCTGTATCCGCGCGTTTCCCGCATTGCCCTGAGGGCGTTGTAATCCGGCCCGATCTCGTTGGCTAATGGTTCGGAGGGGGCGTGGCTTTTTGCTTTGTTAGGCATTGGCAACTCCGTTGGCTGAAAGCGTTTGATCAAAATGGGATGTTGCCTGAGACGAGCAGGAAGATGCCCTCTCGTCAGCGATTTGCCAAGCGCCAATCTGGCCGTCACGGCATCGTGACCCGGATGCCCATGCATCTGCCTCGCCCTGTCCTGATCAAGTTGTTTTGAACGCGCGAAGGGGTTTTGCCCGGCAGTTTCGCCCCACCCGTTCGTTATCTCGACGTCGCTGGCGTGAAACCATTTCCTTCCAGCCAGCCTTTCCCAAAAGGATACTCCAATGAACCTCAAGACACCTCTCCTCGTGCTCGGCACGATTTCCATGCTTTCCGGCATCGGTGTGGCCAGCACGCAGGCGGCGGACACATTGCGCGTGCGCGGCACGGTGGTCAGTTTCGTGCCGTCGTTGCTGACCGTGAAAACCCGTCAAGGCGACACGGCCGCGATCAAGCTGAAAGACGGTTGGAAGCTTTCAGGCGTCGCCAACGCATCGGTGAAAGACATCAAGCAGGGCGATTTCGTCGGCATCGCCTCCGTCTCTAAGGCCGACGGCGGCAGCGGCGCGCTGGAAGTGGTGGTCTTTCCCGCGGCCTTGAAAGGCACTGGAGAGGGTGATCGCCCCTGGGACCTGGAGCCGAACAGTCGCATGACCAACGGCACCGTCGCGGACGTCACCGACATAAACGGGCGTGCCGTGACGCTGACCTATGACAATGGGCAGACGAAGAATATCTCGATCCCCGACGGCACGCCTGTCGTGACTTTTGCGCCGGCCGCCCCGACCGATCTCAAGCCAAGCGCGACGGTCTTCGTTACCGCTCAGCGCGAGAGGGACGGCACGCTGAGTTCCAGCCGCGTCGTGGTCGGAAACAATGGTGTGATCCCGCCAATGTAAGCCAAAGCAGCCGGCTTTCGACCCTGGCGATCATGGGGCAGGAAGCCGGTTCCTCGGAAACAGTTCAGAAACAAGATTCTACAATCGGGAAATACTGACGAAAAAATTCAGGAGCGTAATTCCGTTCGCGGCGTCGGGGATATCGGCCCGATCGGTACCTGCCCGCGAAAAAAAGGAAACGATCCAATGAAGAAATCCCTCCTCTCGGCCCTCGGGCTTGCAGCTGCAATCGCTTTCGCGGTGCCGGTGGTCGGCGCGACAAGCGCGGACGCGGCCCCTATGGCAAAGCATCACCATCGTCACCACCATCATCACCGTCACCATCATCGCCACCACCACCATCATCATCATCACCACATGAAGAAGATGGGCAACAAGGCCTAAGCATTGCCAGCGAGAAGACCGGCCCTGGCTTCTTGTCCAAGGCTGGTTTTCTCATGGTCACAATCCCAAGGCCGGGACTTCTGGACAAACCCGGCGATCGCCGCGGAAATCGTGCGGCTCGACACGCTTCGGCCAGATTCCGGAGCGGTATCGCAATTCGCTGACATCAATGGGAATGGCGCCCGCGCCTGGAGGGCGAGCGCCATTTTCTCTCTGGAAATTCTTGTCCTGGGGTAGCAGTCAGCGCCGGCTGAACAGCAGGCTGGCCACCAAACCGAGTACGACAAGGCCGACCGCAGCGGCGGCCGCCGGATGGTCGCGTGCCGATTTCTCGATCACCCTGCCCTGTTTGCGGATTGCCGGCATAGCATCGCGCAGACGCTCCGCAAGATCCGAATAGGTATCAAGAGCAGCATCACGGCCGTCTTCATAGTAAGCGCCACCCCGCTTCGACACTGCCTTGCGCAACGCGGCGAGTTCCCTCGAGAGAGCCGCGACCTGCTTTTCGAGGTCGATGTCCGATAGGGTCGAAAATGATGGCATCATGCGTTTCCTTGTCTTGCAGAAGGAAACGTAACGCCTCACCCCAAAGCGAGTTCCAGTTCCGAGGCTTTAAAGCGCTTCGCGGCGGTCAGCGCACCTGGTCGAGCAGGCGCTTGCATTCCAGGAGGTCAAACAGCGCCTCCTGCAGCAGCGCGCGGTTGTCACGCGAGAGCTTCGACGCGTCCGGCGCTACCGGACCTTCCTCGTCGCCCTTGCCCAGGCCGAAAAAGCGGCGGCTGGGCTTGACCCTTGGCTGGCCAACCAGTTCGTCATCTCCGCCGCGCGGCTGGGCTGCCGGCGTCAGCGGCACCTGATCGGCCTGCTTGCGCTGCGAGATCGCCTCGACGGCGGCCATGTCGCCATTGCCGATGGCGACCAGGAAATGATTGCCGTTTTCGCGCAGCAGCTTTTGCACGCCCTTGATGGTGTAGCCCTGGTCATACAGCATATGGCGGATGCCCTTGATCAGTTCCACATCCTGCGGCCGGTAGTAGCGGCGGCCGCCGCCACGCTTCATCGGCTTGATCTGGTTGAAGCGCGTCTCCCAGAAACGCAGCACATGCTGTGGCAGGTCGAGATCTTCAGCGACCTCGCTGATGGTGCGGAAGGCGTCAGGGCTCTTGTCCATGGGCGAAATCCTCACGCTGGCGTGTAGCCCGGAACGGCGCTCAGACGAGATCCCGCTCAACAATGAGAAGAGCGTGTTCCGCAGGTGCGGAATCGATCATAAGCCAGAACACCCATCCGGCCATGCTGCCGAATCGGGCCTTATTTCAGCGGTTTGTGAAGCAATATTCAAGTCCGCCGTTGTCGCGGAGCCGGTTTTCAACCGTGCAATGGAGGCTATTTGCCGCCCTTGGCCTTGCTGTTCTGGTGAGAACGCAGGATGCGGTTCTTCAGGACGTTGGACGATTTGAAAGTCATCACCCGGCGTGGCAAGATCGGTACTTCTTCGCCGGTCTTGGGATTGCGTCCGATCCGCTCATTCTTGGAACGGACATGGAATGTCGCGAAGGACGACAGCTTCACCGTCTCGCCGCGCACGATCGCTTCGCAGATTTCGTCCAGCACCGCCTCGACGAGTTCGGCGGATTCAGTGCGCGACAGACCGACCTTTCGGTAGACGGCCTCGGCAAGGTCGGCGCGCGTAAGTGTCTTTCCCCCCATGCGACCGCCCCATCAGCTCAAACATAAAATCGGCACAACAACGGCAGAGCCTAAGTAATTGATCCGGCAAGGTCAAGGACCGAAACCGGACCGTTCTGCACTTACCAGCGAACCAGAATGGCGCCCCAGGTGAACCCGCCGCCCATCGCCTCCAGGAGCACTAGGTCTCCCTTCTTGATGCGGCCGTCGGCGACGGCCACCGACAGCGCCAGCGGTACGGAAGCAGCCGAGGTGTTACCGTGCAAATCGACGGTCACCACCACCTTTTGCTCAGCTATCCCGAGCTTTTTGGCTGAAGCGTCAATAATGCGTTTATTGGCCTGATGAGGCACGAACCAGTCGAGATCGTCGGCGGTAATACCGGCGGCCGAGAAGGTCGCCTCGATGACATCGGTGATCATGCCGACCGCGTGCTTGAAGACCTCGCGGCCTTCCATGCGCAGATGACCGACCGTGCCGGTCGTCGATGGTCCGCCGTCGACGAAAAGCTTTTCCTTGTGCGAGCCGTCGGAACGCAGGCTGGCCGCTAGGACGCCACGGTCGGCGATCGTGCCGGCCCCATCACCCGCTTCCAGAACGACCGCACCGGCGCCATCGCCGAACAGCACGCAAGTCGAGCGATCGCTCCAGTCGAGGATGCGCGAGAACGTCTCCGAGCCGATCACCAGCACGCGCTTTGCAAGGCCACCGCGGATGTAGAGATCGGCTGTCGTCATCGCATAGACGAAGCCCGAGCATACCGCCTGCATGTCGAACGCAAAACCGTGCCGCATACCGAGCCGGTTCTGGATCTCGACCGCGGTAGCCGGGAACGTGTTGTTGGGCGTCGAGGTCGCCAGCACAACCAGATCGATATCGTCCGGAGTCAATCCGGCATCGGCAAGGGCGGCACGCGCCGCGGCCTCGCCCAGGGAAGCCGTCGTCTCGTCATCAGCCGCGATATGGCGCTGGCGGATGCCGGTGCGCTGAGCGATCCACTCATCGGAGGTCTCGACCATACCTTCAAAATCGGCATTCTTCATGATGCGGCGGGGCAGCGCGGCGCCCGTGCCGCGCACAACTGATCTGATCAAAATTCTTTCCTATTCCTTTGCGTCGGTAACGACGTCGGATTTCCTTGATGTCAGGGCATGCGGGTTGCGCGCATGAAACAGGTCGAGATCGGCCTCGATGCGATCAAGCAGATTGTTGCGCACCATGTCATAGCCGAGTTCGATCGCCGCGGCGAAACCGTCCGAGTCGGCACCGCCATGGCTTTTGACGACGATGCCGTTCAGCCCAAGGAAGACGCCGCCATTGGAGCGGCCGACATCCATCTTTTCGCGCAGGCGGTCGAAGGCGCCCTTGGCGAAGATATAGCCGATCTTGGCCATCAGGGTGCGGCTCATCGCGGCGCGCAGATAGCCAGCTATCTGGCGCGCGGTGCCTTCCGCCGTCTTGAGAGCAATATTGCCGGCAAAGCCTTCCGTCACCACCACGTCGACCGTGCCCTTGCCAATATCGTCGCCTTCGACAAAGCCATGGTAATTCATCGAGGCCATATTGGCTTCGCGCAACATGCGTCCCGCCTCCTTGACCTCTTCCTGGCCCTTGATCTCCTCCACGCCGACGTTGAGCAGGCCTACCGTGGGTCGGGCGATGCCGAATACGGAACGCGCCATACCGGTGCCAAGAATGGCAAAATCGATGAGCTGGTGCGCGTCGGCGCCGATGGTGGCGCCGACGTCCAAAACCACGCTTTCGCCACGCAATGTCGGCCATAAGGCCGCGATCGCCGGGCGATCGATGGTCGCCATGGTGCGCAGGCAGAATTTAGACATCGCCATCAGCGCGCCGGTATTGCCGGCGGAGATGCATGCATCCGCGGCGCCCGACTTCACCGCCTCGACCGCCTTCCACATCGACGATTTCCAGCGGCCATGGCGCAGCGCCTGGCTCGGCTTGTCATCCATCCTGACCGCGATCTCGCAGTGGAAGAACTCGCTGACCTCGGCCAATTTGGGGAATTTGGTGAGTTCCGGGCGCACCAATTCCTCACGTCCGTAGATGACGAAGCGGATGTCGGGACGGCGGGTCGCGACCGTCATGAGCGCCGGAATGACCACGGCTGGTCCGTGATCGCCGCCCATGGCATCGATGGAAATCCTGATCACGCGGTATTAATCTCACGGTTAGGCGGCAAGTCGTTTTAGTGATCGCAAAGGTTCGGCGAAAATAGCGGTTTTAGGCTGTCGCACAACCGACTTTTCCGTCGCGAGCAAGGTTTTCAGGATTTTCGCAGCAAGGATCGCAGTTTTTGCTGAAATTCATTCTCGGCCGGTCCGGTGTCGTCATCGGTGCCAATCGAGGCGCCGGGCTTGCGCGGATAGGGATCGATGGCCAAGCCGAAGAACTGTTCGGCAAGTGCCCCGACATCAATGGTGTCGCCCGAAAATGTCTCGGGACTGTCGGGTCCGTCGGCATCGAGCAGGATTTCGCCGCCGCCTTCGAATCCCTGCCGTCCGAGTTTGGAGTCCTCGGGCAAGAGCAGCGCCTCGAACGGCTCTTCAACATGCGCTTCGATGGGGTCTAGCGTGACGATGCAGGCCTGCGTAATGTCCGCCTCGACACGGCCACTGACCTTCACGCCGTTGCGCTTCCATGACGCAACCAGCAGTTCGGCGCGATAGGCTTCGACCGACAGCAGCCCATGGGCCTCGGCAAGGGCCGCGCGCTGCGCGGCATCGGCCTCGATCACAACCGGCAGCCCTTTGTGCGGCAGACGCGCGACATTGGCGAAAAAGGATACCGGACTTTGCATACCCGCGTCTTTCATCGATCAGCCTCCGTTGGCTACAGGAAACGCCACAGTGCCGGCAACGATCGATTCGGTCGGCTGCGCACTCAGTTGCCGGCTGGCCTCGGCGACATACCCGGCCAAACGTGACGCTTCCGGCCAGCCGCCGGCGTCGGGACGGACATTGCGGGCAAGTGCCGCGGTCAGACCGTCATGGTCGCTTCGTTCCAGCGCATCATCATAGGCGGCGGTGCGGCCATAGAACATCTTCGCCAGCTTCTTCATGCGTTTTGGCACACCCACGTCACCAATGCCCAGTTCCCGCAGCGAATGATCGACATCGAGAAAGAATTCGTCGATCAGCACCTGCGCGATCTCTTGCGCCACGCCGTCCTCGCCGCGCAAGCGGTGCTGGACCAGGAACATGTGCAACGAAAGCATCTCGAAACGGCCAAGCGGCGTGTCCGGCACATTCCAGTGGGAATAAAAAACAGTCTGCCGCGCCGCCGCCACGATTTGTGCGTAAAGCGCGTCGGTGATGGCGCGGTTGGCGTGGCGTTCGCGGCCAAAAAGGCGCTGGAACATGGGGATGGTCTCCGGGGACCGTTTGTTGAATTGGCCTTGTTGCATCGGCAAGCAAGCTGGTTTACCGGTTTTGCGGCCCAGCGCAAGTTGCGGCGATATAATGGAGAATTGTTGTTGCGCGCGCTGAATTTCAAGTCGAGTTTCAATTCCAGGGCTGCCGGCGTGATCTCGCTGCTGGCTATCGTTGCGGCGCTGTCGGCATGCCACACCAACAAGATGATCGGCGACCTCAATCCGAGCGAGACGTTCACGCAGGGCTATGTCCTCGATCAGCAGGCGATCGATTCGGTGCCGGTCGGTTCCAGCCGCGAGCAGGTGCTCCTGGCGCTCGGCACGCCGTCGACCACGGCGACTTTCGACAATGAGGCGTTTTACTATATTTCGCAGACGCGCAAGCGCTATGTCGCATTCGACAAGCCGAGGCTGGTCGACCAGAAAGTGCTGGCGGTCTATTTCGGCCCGGACAGCCGCGTCACCCAGATCGCCAATTACGGTTTGAAGGACGGCAAGATCTTCGACTTCATTTCGCGCACCACGCCGACCGGCGGCAAGGACCAGAACTTCCTCAGCCAGATCATCAACGGCGCCAGCAAGCTGGCGCCCGGCATTCCCGGCGGCGGCACCCCCTGATCGCTAGAATCCTGCTTCCCTGACTTTGGGGAACAGAAATGTCTCAGGCGACCAAAAGCCCGTGGGAGCGATCCCACGGGTTTTTGTTTAACGGGGCCCGGCTTGCCAGTGATGGGGCAAACCCATATCAAACCGCCAGGCTGGGGAACTTGGACATGAGCAGTGACGACCATGCGATGCCGGATGGCTGGATGGCGACCGGGACACCCGACCGGCAGACGGTGACATCAGACTGGCTTGCCATCGATCCGCCGTCGATCGATGGCGTCACAATCAAGGAAATCAGGCCGGTCGCTACATCCAACGGCTATCTGACCGAGGTTTTTCGGGAAGAGTGGGGACTTGATCCATCGCCTGTCGGCCAGGTGTTTCAACGCACGATGTATCCAGGCGCGGTAACCGGCTGGCACGCGCACAAGGTGACGCTGGATCGGCTCTTCTGTTGTGCCGGCAGCGTCCGCATATCGCTCTATGACGGCCGAAAGGCTTCGCCCAGTTTCGGCACTGTGTGGCACAAGATACTCGGCGCGTTGCGGCCGGCGATCGTCATAATCCCGCCAGGCGTGTGGCACGGCGTGACGGCGCTCGGGCCGGAGATCGCCCTGCTGCTCAATCTCGTCGACAAGGCCTATACCTACGACGCGCCCGACCATTGGCGCCTGCCACCGGACACCGAACAAATCCCTTACAAGCTGGTGTAGCGTGGAAGGATCGCGCCGGTCGGATGCAGCAGGGCAGCGCGTGCCGCTCGTCTCGGTGGTGATTGCCACCCACAATCGTCCCGCGGCCTTGCGGCAAACCCTGTTCAGCGTCTTGCGCCAGACGCTGCAGGATTTTGAAATTCTGGTGATCGGCGACGACTGTCGCCCTGAGACACCGGCGATCATCGCCGAATTCGCCGATCCGCGCATCTTCTATATAGACCTGCCCGTCAATTTCGGCGAGCAATCCGGCCCCAACAATATCGGTTTTGCCAGGGCGCGAGGCCGGCTTGTCGCCGTGCTCAATCACGACGACCTTTGGTTTCCGGATCATCTGGCGGCAACCACGGGATGGATCGATGCGACCGGTGCGGATGTCGTCATCGCTCGCGGCGCCATCATCGAACCGGTGCGGACGAGGGGCGATGCTCTCAAGACCTCGATTTACGGAATGGGCAAAGACGGTTTTTACGATCCCGTCGTCACGGCCGGATACGGATCGGCACAGGTGGTCAGGCGGGCGTCGTTGGACTGGCTCGGCCCCTGGCGGCCTGCCGGCAAATGCTCTTGCGAAAGTTCGCAGGACTGGCTCTTCCGGGCTTGGCGAAAGGGAGCCGTGATCGCGACCATGCCGCATCTGACGGTGCTGAGCATCTTCTCCGGCCAGCGCAGCGGCAGTTATCTCGAAGACACGGCGATGGAGCAGGAGGAACTCATCGATCGCATGCGCATACCGGACGACCTGCGTCTCAAGGTTCTTGCCGCGGCGGTGGTGCCGTCTCGCCTGAAGAAATCCAGCTACCTGAAACGCAGGGTTTGGGCTGCGTGCGGCATTCATCCGAGATCCGTCGAGTTTCGCCGCAAATACCAACGCGGTGCTTTTGTCTCCATGCTGCGAAAGGTACGCGGCCTGCCGCCCATGCCTGAACGGGAGCCAAGCGTGGATGATCTGTTGGCTAAGTACCGCAGAGGCAGCAAGCGGGAAGAAACCGGAGAATAGCGGCGTCGCGCACGCGGCGTCCAAATGCCGGACCAAGCGACCAGTCAGCTGACATGAAAAACCCGCGGGGATCGCTCCCCGCGGGTTTTTTTCAACCGCTTCCGCTCAGCCGTGCGCGAGCACGGCCAGCAACAGGAGCGCCACGATGTTGGTGATCTTGATCGCCGGGTTGACCGCCGGGCCGGCGGTGTCCTTGTAGGGATCGCCGACGGTGTCGCCGGTCACCGAAGCCTTGTGTGCTTCGGAGCCCTTGAGGTGCTTGACGCCGTCCTTGTCGGTGAACCCGTCCTCGAACGACTTCTTGGCGTTGTCCCAGGCGCCGCCGCCCGAGGTCATCGAGATGGCGACGAACAGGCCATTGACGATGACGCCGAGCAGCGAGGCGCCGAGCGCCGCGAAGGCGGACGCCTTCGAGCCCGAGATCAGCAGCACGCCGAAATAGACGACGAGCGGCGCCAGCACAGGCAGCAGCGACGGGATGATCATTTCCCGGATCGCCGCCTTGGTCAGAAGGTCGACCGCACGCGCATAGTTCGGCTTCGAGGTGCCGGCCATGATGCCCGGATCCTCGCGGAACTGCTTGCGCACCTCCTCGACGATGGCGCCCGCGGCGCGGCCGACCGCCGTCATGGCGATGCCGCCGAACAGGTACGGGATCAGGCCACCGAAGATCAGGCCCGCGACGACGTAAGGGTTGGAGAGATCGAAGGAGATTTCGCCCATGCCCTGGAAGTAGGGATATTTGTCGCCATTGGCGGCGAAGAACTTCAGGTCGTTCGAGTAGGCCGCGAACAGCACCAGCGCGCCGAGGCCAGCCGAACCGATGGCGTAGCCCTTGGTCACCGCCTTGGTGGTGTTGCCGACCGCGTCGAGCGCGTCGGTGGAGTGGCGCACTTCCTTGGGAAGGCCCGCCATTTCGGCAATGCCGCCGGCATTGTCGGTGACCGGGCCGAAGGCGTCGAGCGCCACGATCATGCCGGCGAGACCGAGCATGGTGGTGACGGCGATCGCCGTGCCGAACAAGCCGCCGAGCTGGTAGGTGGCGATGATGCCGCCGACGATGACGATTGCCGGCAGTGCCGTCGATTCCAGCGAGACCGCCAGGCCCTGGATGACGTTGGTGCCGTGGCCGGTCACCGACGCCTGGGCGATGGAGTTGACCGGGCGCTTGTTGGTGCCGGTGTAGTACTCGGTTATCACCACGATCAACCCGGTCACCACCAGGCCGATCAGGCCGCAGATGAACAGGTTCTTGCCGGTGATCGTCATGCCGGCGACGGTGCCGACCTCGCCCCAGCCGAGGGTGGCCGAGGTGGCGACGCCGAGGCCGACGATCGACAGCAGGCCGGTCACGATCAGGCCCTTGTAGAGCGCGCCCATGATCGAGCCGTTGGAGCCGAGCTTGACGAAGAAGGTGCCGACGATCGAGGTCAGGATGCAGGCGCCGCAGATGGCGAGCGGGTACAGCATCGCCGCACCGAGGACAGCGGTGCCGCCGAAGAAAATGGCGGCGAGAACCATGGTGGCGACAACCGTCACCGCATAGGTTTCGAACAGGTCGGCGGCCATGCCGGCGCAGTCGCCGACATTATCGCCGACATTGTCGGCGATGGTGGCCGGGTTGCGCGGATCATCCTCCGGGATACCGGCTTCGACCTTGCCGACCAGATCGCCGCCGACATCGGCGCCCTTGGTGAAGATGCCGCCGCCGAGACGGGCGAAGATCGAGATCAGCGAGGCGCCGAAGCCGAGCGAGACCAACGAGTCGATGACGATACGATCGTTGGGCTGAAGACCCATGAAATGGGTCAGGATGAGATAATAGATGGAAACGCCCAGCAGAGCGAGGCCGGCCACCAGCATGCCGGTGATGGCGCCCGACTTGAAAGCGATGTCGAGGCCGGCGGCGAGGCTGTTGGAAGCCGCTTGCGCGGTGCGTACATTGGCCCGCACCGAAACATGCATGCCGATGAAGCCGGCGGCACCCGAGAGAACGGCGCCGATCAGGAAGCCGATGGCGGCGGTGATCGACAGCAGCCACCAGGCGAGCACGAGCACGACCGCTCCGACGATGGCGATGGTGGTGTATTGGCGCGCCAGATAGGCCTGGGCGCCTTCGCGGATGGCGGCGGAGATTTCCTGCATGCGTGCATTGCCCTGATCGGCCGCGAGGACCGAACGTGTCGCCCAGATGGCGTATAGGATTGAAAGCAGGCCGCAGGCGATGACGGCGGAAATAATGGTCATTGCCGAATTTTCCTCGATTGTTGGCCCAAAAGAACCCCTCCCTGGGCCGTTGAGACAAAGAACGGATTCCGCGCGCGGAATCCGCCTCTTCGCATCGGTGTATGCGAAACAGGGCCGCGAACGTCAAGATATTGTTCGGTTTTTGCCCGGCTTTCGCCCAAAAGACAAAAACCGGGACGACAGAGCCGACAAAGCCTTCGATTTAGATCGATTGAATCAGACATCCGGGGCAGACCGCCGGTCTCCCCGAGGTCATTCCGCTTCGCGGCCCATCCGGCGCGCCGTGTATCGCTCGACCGCCGACAGTCCGTCATAGATCAGCACGGCAAGCGCCGCCACGATCAGGCCCCCCTGCAGGATAAAGGCGAGATTATTGGATAGCAGGCCGGCGATGATCACTTCGCCGAGCGTCTTGGCGGCCACCGTCGAGCCGATTGTGGCCGTGGCCAGGCTGATCACCACGGAGAGCCTTATGCCGCCAAGGATGATCGGTGCACTGAGCGGCAACTCGACCTTGGTGAGCCTTTGCCAGCCGGTCATGCCGGCGCCACGTGCCGCCTCGACGACATTGGCCGGCAAGGTCGTCAACCCGGTGAGTGCGTTCTCGAAGATTGGCAACAGTCCGTAGAGAAACAGCGCGATCAGCGTCGGCTTCTCGCCGAAGCCGACAGCCGGCACGGCGAGCGCCAGCACCGCCACCGGCGGGAAGGTCTGGCCGATGTTGACCAGGCTGCGCGACAACGGCAGAAATTCGACGCCAGCCGGCCGGGTGACGAGGATGGCGAGCGCCACCGCGACGATGGTGGCGGCGACGGTCGCGATCAACACGGTGCGCAGATGCAGCAGCGTCAGCGTCAGCAGGCTACCCTGGTTGTAGATTACGGGTGCGTTGTTTTCGGTCAGCGGCTTCAACAACGGCTCGAACCAAGCCGGACTGGTGATGAAGGCAACAAGCAACACCACCAAGGCAAGCCTGAGCAGCAGCGGCAGCCAGGCCTTCATGCCGGCCTCGCCGCGCGCTTGACCAGTCCGTCCACGGTGACGCGGCCGATCGGCTTGCCGTCGGCACCCTTCACCGGCAGCGCCGGCTTGCCGGACCAGAGAAGTTCCGCGAGCGCGTCACGCTGGCTGGCGTCGCCGGGGATCGCCTCGCCTTCGGCACCGCCCTGCTCCACCGCATCGCGTACCCGCCCCAGCGACAGCAGCCTGAACGGCCTTTCGCTGGCGCCGACCAGGGTCTCGACAAAGCTGCTAGCCGGGTTCGCCAGGATCTCCGCCGGCCTTGCATATTGCACGAGCTTGCCGGCATCCATCACCGCGATCTTGTCACCCATATGCACGGCCTCCTCCATGTCATGAGTGACGAGGATGATGGTGGTGCCGAAGCGCTTCTGGATTGCCAGCAGATCCTCTTGCGCCTTGGTGCGGATGATCGGGTCGAGTGCGCCGAACGGCTCGTCCATCAACAGCACATTGGGTTCGGCGGCGAGCGCGCGGGCAACGCCGACGCGCTGCTGCTGGCCCCCGGACAGTTCGTGCGGGTAGCGCGGGCCAAATTCCTGCGGGTCGAGTTGGTAGAGCGTCATCAGCTCGTCGACGCGGGACTTGATGCGCGCCTTGTCCCAGCCAAGCAGCACCGGAACGGTGGCGATGTTCTGCGCCACCGTGCGATGCGGAAACAGGCCGTGGCCCTGGATGGCGTAGCCGATGCTGCGGCGCAGTTCGTAACCGGGTACCGATCGATTGTCGGCACCGTCGAGCTTGATGACGCCGGCGGTTGGTTCGACCAGCCGGTTGATCATGCGCAGCAGCGTCGTCTTGCCGGAGCCCGAAGTACCGACAATGACGCAGACCGTGCGCGGCTCGATGACCATCGAGACGTCGTCCACGACAGTGGTCGCGTCATAGCGCTTGGTGATGCCTTCGATTTCGATCATGCCGTTTCAACCCTGCGCTTGGTGGCGGTCATTTCGATCACAGCGTCGAGGATGATGGCGGCGGCAAAAGCGAGTGCCACGGTCGGCACGGCGCCAAGCAGCACCAGGTCCATCGCCGTCTGGCCGACACCCTGGAAGACGAACACGCCGAAACCGCCGCCGCCGATCAGCGCGGCGATGGTGGCAAGACCGATATTCTGCACCAGGACAATGCGAATGCCGGTGAGGATCACCGGAAAGGCCAGCGGAAACTCCACACCGAACAGGCGCTGGCGGTCCGTCATACCCATGCCCCGCGCCGCGTCATTGGCGGCGCGCGGCACGCCGGCAAGGCCGACCACGGTGTTGGCCACCACCGGCAGAAGCGAATAGAGGAACAGGGCGACGAAGGCGGGCGCCGTGCCGATGCCCCTGATGCCTAGCGCGGCGGCCCCCGGGACCTGGGCCGCGACCCAGCCAAGCGGCGCGATGAGCAGCCCGAACAGCGCGATCGAGGGAATGGTCTGGATGATGTTCAAGACGTTGAGGACGCCGGCCCGCAGGCTCTCGACGCGGTGGCATAGGATGCCGAGCGGCAGACCGACGATCACGGCGGCAAGCAACGAGCCGAGAGCAAGGCTGACATGCTTGGAGCCTTCGGCCCAAAAGCTGTCGGCGCGGTTGGAGTATTCCTTGAGGATCGAGAGGCTGTCCCAGCGTCCCGAAATCAGCAGCAAGCCGATGGCCAGTGCCGCGACGACAAGCACGCCGACGCGCGCCGAGGGCGACAGGTTGAGCCGGGTCAGCACGTCCGCGAGCAAAAGCGTGAAGGCGAAGATAAGAATCCAGAAGCCGGATGCCGGCGAGACCCGGGCAAAGGTATTGCCGGCCGGAGTGAGAAATGTGCCGGCGACGCCGATGAGCAGCGCCAGCGCGACAAGCGCCACGACGCTCGCTGCAAGGCGCAAGACGAGCGGCGTTTTGAGGAGCGCGATGATTGCCACCACGACAATGATCGCGAGCAGCAACGGCCCTATCGCCTGCGGCAGCGCCTCGAGGATAGAGCGTGCCTGGCCGGGAACGATGCGGTTGGCGCGGAAGGTGGCGAATGGCGCGAGAAACGCGGCGTAAGCTGCGAGTGCAGCGATGACCACGCCGAGCTTATCGAAACGCAGGGTCATAAGGCGCCTCGCACTGACGTCACTTATCGACGCGTAGCTATTTCAAAAACCCGTTCTTCTTCAAAAAGTCCTCGGCGACGCCCTTGACCGGCTCGCCGCCGACCTGCACGCGGCCGTTCAGTTCCTGCAGCGTGACGAGATCGAGCTTGGCGAAGACCGGCTTCAGCAGCGTTTCGATCTCCGGGTGCTCCTTCAGCACGGATTCGCGGATGATCGGCGCCGGCTGATAGACAGGCTGCACGCCCTTGTCGTCAGTCAACACCACGAGGCCCGATGGCGCGATGCCCCCATCGGTGCCGTAGACCATGGCAGCATTGGCGCCGCTGGTCTGGTTGGCGGCGGCCGCGATGGTCGCTGCTGTATCGCCGCCCGATAGCGTGATCAGCTGGTCCGGCTTCAACGTGAAGCCATAGGTAGTCTGGAAGGCCGGAAGGGCTGCCGCCGAATTGACGAACTCGGCGGAGGCCGCCAGGACCACCTTGCCGCCGCCGGCAACATATTTGCCGAAGTCCGACAGCGTGACGAGCTTATTCTCATCCGTCACTTCCTTGCGCAGGGCGATCGCCCAGGTGTTGTTGGCCGGCGCCGGTGACAGCCAGACGATCTTGTTGGCGTCGTAGTCAAGCTTCTTGGCCGTCTCATAGGCCTTGGCGGCATCCTTCCACACGGGGTCATCGGCCTTTTCGAAAAAGAAGGCGGCGTTGCCGGTGTATTCGGGATAGATGTCGATCTCGCCGGCGGTGATCGCCTTGCGCACCACAGGCGTGCCGCCGAGTTGGATGCGGTCCGTGGTCTTGATGTTGTTGGCGTTGAGGACGAGCTGGATAATGTTGCCGAGCACGCCACCCTCGGTGTCGATCTTCGAGGAGACGACGACCTGAGCGCTAGCGGAAGCCGTTGTGATGGCGAACGCCATCGCCGCGCTGGCCAGAACCTTGACTGAAAACATCGTGAAAACCCCTTGCTATGAACCGTAATGCGGTGGCCGCATATGAGCATGGCTTCAACGGCCAGTCGGGGCACACGGTTTCATATGAAGGGGGACCCGCGCAATATTTTTGTTCCGGACGCGCCGATTTGGGCTTCGCCGCAAGAGCGGGCTGGCGATTGGCCGCTATCGGGTGGATAATGCCGTGCGGGTGGCGGCAAACACGGAGAGCGTGTTATGGCCATACACAAGGTCGGTTATCTCATCGGCAGCCTTGCCCAGGCATCCATCAACCGCAAGCTCGCGAAGGCGCTCGTTCAACTTGCCCCTCCCGAGCTCGAAATGACGGAAATCGGCTTCAAGGATCTGCCTCTCTACAGCTACGACTACGACGCCAATTTCCCGCCGGCCGCCCAGGCTTTCAAAAAGGCGATCGCCTCCGTCCAGGCCGTGCTGTTCGTCACCCCGGAGTATAACCGCTCGATTCCCGGCGGACTTAAGAACGCGATCGACTGGGCCAGCCGCCCCTACGGCAAAAATTCATTCGCGCGCAAACCGTCGGCCGTCATTGGAACATCGCCGGGCGCCATCGCGACCGCTGTCGCCCAACAAAGCCTGCGCAGCGTGCTGAGTTTCTGCAACTCACCGCAGATGAATGCACCCGAAGCCTATATCCAGTTCACGCCGGGACTGATCACGGATGACGGCGAGGTGACGGTTGAATCCACTGAGGATTTCCTGCGCAATTACATGGCTGAGTTCCACATGTTCATAGCGCGGGTGCTTCAGGTTCTGCCGCCGGACGCATAGCTTCAAATTCGCGTCAAGCCGGTCGCAAGCTTGTGATCTTAAGCGCGCCGAGTGCCACGAAGCAAAGCGCGGCGACCGGAAAGATCATCCAGTTGAGCATCATCCAGCCCCAGGCATTATAGACCATGCCCGACATCAGCGACGCACAGGCGACGGAGCCGAACAGGACGAAGTCGTGGAAGCCCTGCACCTTACCTTTTTCGGAAGGGTGGTAGCTGGCCGCCACCATGGCGGTGGCGCCGATGAAGCTGAAATTCCAGCCGAGGCCGAGCAGGATCAGCGCCGTCCAGAACTGCCACAGCGCCAGGCCCGACAAGGCAACGACGGCACAGCCGATCAGCAACAGCAGGCCAATGGCGACAATGCGCTCGGCACCGAAGCGATGGATCAGCGAGCCAGTGAAGAAACTTGGCCCGAACATCGCCATGACGTGCCAGGAGATGCCCAGCGTCGCATCGTTCTCCGACAGGCCGCAGCCCACCATGGCGAGCGGCGCGCCGGTCATGACGAAACTCATCAGCGCGTAGCTGCCGACGGCGCAGAAGAGCGCCGCGACGAAACGCGGCTTGGTGACGATTTCGGAAAGGGGTCGGGCATCGCCGTCGACAACGTCCACCTTGCTCGCGGTCCTCGACGGCAAACGAAGGAACGACAGGATGACGGCGCCGACAGCCGCCAGCGGCAGGATCGAGGCGAATGAACCGGCAAACATGACGGGTGCGAACAATTCGCGCGTGAAGATGACGATCTGCGGCCCGAGGATGGCGGTGATGATGCCACCGGCGAGCACAAAGGAGATGGCGCGGGCCTTGAACGCCGGCGGGGCGTTGTCGGCCGCGGCAAAACGGAACTGCTGGACGAAGGCCCCGCCGACACCGATGACGAGCAGCGCGAACGCGAACAGCCAGAAGCTGCCGTGGAACAAAGCCAGGGTGGCGACCAGCCCGCCGAGCGCGGTGATCACCGTTCCGGTCATGAAACCGCCACGCTGCCCCAGCCAGCGGATAATGGCGGCCGCGGGCAAGGCGCCGAGCGCCACACCGAGATTGAAGCCGGTGATAGGCGCGGTCGCCAGGGATTTGTCGGCGCCGAGCAGATATTGCCCGGCTAGCGCGCCCATGGAAATCGCGATGGGAGCCGCCGAGCCGATGATCGCCTGCGAGGCGGCGAGGATCAGCGCGGTGCGCCGCGCCTCCTTGCCCGCCTCGACCGCGATGGCGGTCACGAAGCGTCCTTGCCGCGTCCCTCGCCACGCACCCGGCGTGACACGCGGTCGAGCACGGCATTGACCAGCTTCGGCTCGTCTTCCTCGTAGAAGGCCTTGGCGATGTCGACATATTCGGTGACGATGACCGCGACAGGAACGTCCTCGCGCTTCATCAGTTCGTAGACGCCCGCGCGCAGGATGGCACGCAGCGTCGAATCGAGGCGCGACAGCGGCCAGTCGTCGGTCAGCGCCTGGCGAATAATCGGGTCGATGGTCTTCTGGTTCTCGACGACGCCGGCCAGGATGGCGCGAAACCACTGCGCGTCCGCCTCGCGATAGAGCGCGCCGTCGACTTCCTTGCCGAGACGGAACGCCTCGTACTCGGCGGTGATCTCGAACACGCCGCTGCCGGCGACATCCATTTGGTAGAGCGCCTGCACGGCGGCCAGACGGGCAGCGCCGCGCTTGTTGGCGTGGCGCACCGCGGGCTGTCCGGGCGAAGCGGGTTCGCTCACGATTGCGCTCCCAATTGTTCCTTCAGCGCGATCATGGTCAGCGCCGCACGCGCGGCAAAGCCACCCTTGTCGCCTTCGGAGCGCTTGGCCCGCGTCCACGCCTGCGCATCGTTCTCGGTGGTCAGGATACCGTTGCCGATGCAGACCGAGTCCTGCACGGACAGGTCCATGAGCGCACGGCTGGATTCATTAGCGACGATATCGAAATGATAGGTATCGCCACGGATAATCGTGCCGAGGGCGACGAAACCGTCATAGCCCGTCCCGCCTTCAGCCATGCCGTCGAGCGCGAAGGTGATCACCGCGGGAATTTCAAGCGAACCGGGAACAGTGACGACGTCGAAAGTCGCGCCCGCTTCGTCGAGCGCGCTTGTCGCCCCATCGAGCAGTGCGTCGGCGAGATCGTCGTGAAAGCGCGCCTCGATGACGAGAAGGTGAGCCTTCTTCTTGGGACGAATGAACGCCTTGCCGTGTTGGGATGTGCCAGCCATAGATGTCTCCGGGGTCGCCGGTGACTTAGGCCGAAGCCGGTTTGATCGCAAGCGGAAGATTGGCTGGGGGCGAAGTCCGCTTATCGCTCTTCTCGGGTCTGCCACGGACGGAGCAGTGAAATCGTAGTGTTCTCTATCTCGTAGCGGACCTCGCAGTTGCCGACCAAAATGCGGCGGACTTCACGCGGCTCGAACTCTTCCAGCTTCTTCCCGATACGCGGATCTTCGTTTAGCCGTGCTGCAGCGGCAACCAGCGACCGCACCACACTGGCGGCGGCCTGATTGTTTGCTGATGCAAGAAAGTCATGAAGCCCGACCAGGTCGGCCAAAGCCCTACTGGTCCACTTAGCTCCACCAGCGTGGCGCAGGGAGCGGCTTTTCACTACCAAGGCTCTCTGCCCGGGCCTGAACGGCCTGGCGGTCTATAACCCGACCAGCGTCGACATCGGCCAGCGCTTCAAGCGTGAGCCGTGGACGTTCCTCCTCCAAAACAACCCAAGCGGAAAGTGCCTGTTTAACGATCCACCCGCGCGGACGCTCAGTCGAGCAGCCAGTTGGTCCACTTTCCTCGCAAGCGGCAGTGGAACATGAGCAGTGATAACCTTTGTTTCCGTCAGGGCCTCGCAATCAAGTTTAATAATGCCGATTAAGACCGAGGCTATGCCTGTCCCTCTTTCGCCGCCTCCGCCAGCCGGGCGGCGTAGCGGGCCATGGTATCGATCTCAAGATTGACGCGGTCGCCTGCCTTGCGCTCGCCCCAGGTGGTGACGGTCAGCGAATGATGGATCAACAGCACGTCGAAGCGGGTGCCCGTAACGCTGTTGACGGTGAGCGAGGTGCCATCGAGCGCAACGGAGCCTTTCGGCGCAATGAATTTCGCCAGATCGCGCGGCGCTTCCAGTGTGAAGCGCACCGCATCGCCCTCATCCCTGCGTTCAACGATCTCGGCGGTGCCGTCGACATGGCCCGAAACGATGTGGCCGCCAAGCTCGTCGCCGAGCTTCAGCGCCCGTTCCAGATTGATCCTGGTGCCGGCCTTCCAACCCGCCGCCGTGGTCAGCCTGAGCGCCTCCTCCCAGGCCTCGACCTCGAACCAGCGCGCGTTCGAGCCGCTGTCGGGCAAAGCCGTGACCGTCAGGCAGACGCCACCACAGGAAATCGAGGCGCCGATGGCGATGGTCTCGGGATCATAGGCGGTGTCGATGCGCAGTCCCACCCCTTCCCGCAGCGGCTTGATGGCGGCCACGGTGCCGATATCGGTGACAATCCCGGTAAACATCGATCGCTATCCCTGAAAATCCCTGATCCATTCGGCGTAACCGTCTTCGCCGAACCGCATCTCGCGCAGCTTGCGAAAACCCACCGGGATATGGTCAGCGTCGACAGGCGATGCAATGCCGTCTTGGCCGATCGCTTCCGGTCCCTGGAACAGCACGATGCGGTCGACCAGCCCGTCGGCCAGAAAGGCGCTCGCCACCTTGGCGCCGCCCTCGACCAGCACGCTTGCCATGCCAAGCGCCGCCAAATCCTCGAGCAGCTCCGGCAATGCGACGCCGCCCTCGTGCGTCTCCGTACCGATGAAGCGCACGCCGGCGCGCTCGAGCGCGGCCCGCCGCCGCGAATCGGCCTCAAGGCAAGCCGCCACATAAAGAGGTACTCGATCGACGCCCGACACCAGCTTCGAGGCCTCCGGCAGCCTGATCTGGCGGTCGAGCACGATGCGTGCCGGCGAGCGGTTCTCCAGTCCGGGCAAACGCACCGTAAGCGCCGGATCATCTTCCAGCGCCGTGCCGATGCCGACCAGGATGGCGTCCGCCTCGGCGCGCATGAGGTAGACTTCGCGGCGCGCCATGTCGCCTGTTATCGCGACCTGGCCGGCGCCTTCCCTGCCAATCTTGCCGTCGCTCGAAAGCGCAAGCTTCAGAATTACTTCCGGGCGCTTTCTCAGAGAGCGAATCAAGTAGCCCGCCATCTGTTCGGCAGCTTCCGTGGCGAGGACCTTTTCGACCACTTCGACACCGGCCTCGCGCAGGATGGCGTAACCCTTGCCAGAGACCCGCGGATCGGGATCGCTGGCCGCACCCACGACACGCGCAATGCCGGCACTGACCAGCGCGTTGGCGCAAGGCGGCGTGCGGCCGTGATGGGCGCAAGGCTCCAAAGTGACATAGGCGGTGGCGCCACGCGCGAGTTCGCCGGCCTCGGCAAGCGCCTCGGTCTCGGCGTGCGGCCGGCCGCCGACGGCGGTGACGCCGGTACCGACGATCATCGGCCCGGTCCCACCATCGCGCACGATCAGCGTGCCGACGGACGGGTTGGTCGAGGTGCGTCCGGCATTCTTGCGCGACAGCCGCAAGGCCGCGGCCACGAAACGGCGGTCAAAGGTCGCTTGTTCGGCCTCGCTGAGTTGCGGTGCTGCCATGCTCAGCCGGCGTCCTCTTCGCTCTTTTCCTCGTCCCCCTTCAGTTCGCCGAGCAACTCGTGGAAATCCTTGGCCTCACGGAAATTGCGATAGACCGAGGCGAAGCGCACATAGGCGACATCGTCGAGCGATTTCAGCGCATCCATGACCAGCCGGCCGACCTCGCCCGAGGCCACTTCCGTTTCGCCGGAGCTTTCCAGTTGGCGCACGATCCCGGTCACCGCGCGATCGATGCGCTCGGGATCGACATTGCGCTTGCGCACCGCGATCTCGACCGAGCGCAACAGCTTGTCGCGGTCGAACGGCACTTTTCGTCCCGATTTCTTGACCACGACGAGGTCGCGCAACTGCACGCGCTCGAACGTCGTGAAACGGCCGCCGCAATCGGGGCAGACACGCCGCCGGCGGATCGCCGCGCCATCCTCGGCGGGGCGCGAATCCTTCACCTGCGTATCTTCGGACTGGCAATAGGGACAGCGCATGGAGAGCCTTGGGTTCGCGAATCTGGTGGGGTGAAAGGCTTAGAGCCTTTCCGGTGCGGATTGAAGCAGTTCCGCTTTTTCCACGGCCTGCCGCACCTCAGAGATAGCGAGGCGCGAGGAAGATTGCCAGCGCGGCAAGCTTGCTCCGGCCAGGCCGTTAAGGTGCCACGTCCTTAGTTGGGAAGCCACAAGATGTGCCGAGGGTGCGATAGGCCTTTGTGAAACCGTCCATCGGAATGCTGGCGACAGCCTGCTTGCCGAAGGTGACGTCGAGCGATGTGACTTTTCGCATGGCCCGCAGCAGCGCGAGACTTGTCTTGGCCTGATTGTCGATCGTCCAGCTCGGACGGCCATTGACGGCATCGCTGGAGTAAACCGTCGCGGAAACCTTGATGCCGGGATCGCCGAAAATGGCAGAGATCTTCTTGTCGGTCGGCAGGGTCCGGTTGTCGATGGTGAGCATGACGGCCGGATAGGCGTCAGGCGGCAGCGCGTCGCCGGTCGAGATCGACAATGTCAGCGTGCCCGAATTGCCACTCGCATCGAAGAACGCCGTCGAGGCCGCGCAGGTCTTGTGTGCGTCCTGGCCGGTGTCGAGCGTATCGACCATGGTCGTCCACCGGCCGAAAGTGCTGGTGGCAGGCATGTCCGCAGCGGGCTGCGTCTGGGCCAAAACGGGGCCGCAGGCGGCCAGCCAACCTAAAGCGCCGAGAGAAGCAAGACAAAAATTTCGCATCATCAATTCTCCGGGTCGATGCGTCACCCAATCAGGGTGACGCGATGCCGGTGGATAAAAGATGACGCTTCGCGCCCGGTCAACCGCGATAAGGGATCGCCCGAGATAAGGGATCAACCGAGATAGGGATAGAGGGGGAATTGACCGGTCAATGCGACAACCTTGGCCTTGACCGCCGCCTCGACCGCGGCATTGCCTTCGTCGGAATTGGCAACCTTGAGCCCATCCAGCACCTCGGCGATCAGTTTGCCGATCTCGCGGAACTCGGCCTGGCCGAAACCGCGCGTGGTGCCGGCGGGCGTGCCGAGCCGCACGCCAGAGGTAACGAAGGGCTTTTCCGGGTCGAAGGGGATGCCGTTCTTGTTGCAGGTGATGTTGGCGCGGCCAAGGGCCGCCTCGGCGCGCTTGCCGGTGGCGTTCTTGGGCCTGAGGTCAACCAGCATCAGGTGGTTGTCGGTGCCGCCGGAGACGATATCGAGGCCTGTTTCCTTGAGGCTGGAGGCAAGCGCCTTGGCGTTGGCTGCGACGCTTTCGGCATAGACCTTGAAGCTCGGCTTCAACGCTTCGCCGAAGGCCACCGCCTTGGCGGCGATGACATGCATCAGCGGTCCGCCCTGCAGGCCAGGGAACACCGCCGAGTTCATCTTCTTGGCAATATCCTCGTCATTGCACAGGATCATGCCGCCGCGCGGGCCGCGCAGCGATTTGTGCGTGGTGGTCGTCACCACATGGGCGTGCGGCAAGGGCGAGGGATGCACACCGCCGGCAACGAGGCCCGCGATGTGGGCCATGTCGACCATCAGATAGGCGCCGACGGCGTCGGCGATCTCGCGAAAACGCTTCCAGTCCCAGATACGCGAATAGGCTGTGCCGCCGGCCAGGATCAGCTTCGGCTTGGTCTCGTGCGCGGTCTTCTCGATGGCGTCCATGTCGAGCAGGTGGTCGTCCTTGCGCACGCCGTAGGAGACAACCTTGAACCACTTGCCGCTCATGTTGACCGGCGAGCCATGGGTGAGATGGCCGCCGGAATTGAGGTCGAGCCCCATGAAAGTGTCGCCGGGCTGCAGCAGCGCCAGGAACACCGCCTGGTTCATCTGGCTGCCGGAATTCGGCTGGACGTTGGCGAAGTTGCATCCGAACAGTTTTTTGGCCCGCTCGATGGCCAGTTCCTCGGCCACGTCGACGAACTGGCAGCCGCCATAGTAGCGCTTGCCCGGATAGCCCTCGGCATATTTGTTCGTCATGATCGACCCCTGGGCCTCGAGCACGGCGCGCGAGACGATGTTTTCGGAGGCGATCAGTTCGATCTCGTGGCGCTGGCGACCGAGCTCGTTGCGGATGGAGCCGAAGATCTCCGGATCGGCATCTTCCAAAGTGGTTTCGAAGAAGGATTCGAATTTGTTGGACGCCGCCGCTGCTGTTGCCATGGCCTGAGTTCCCCTAGGGTTGGAAGGGCAAATTCGTGCACGCCGTCGTCCCGAACCACTCAACGGCCTTGGACGACATGCATTGCGTTCGCCGGGCCATTAACACAGTTGTTTTGGGCTCGCCACGTTTGCAGCGCGAAATTTGCTGGCCGGTTTGCGCCAACGGATCGCGGCCGTTCGCTATTTCCTGTCCCGCCGCTGCTTCAATAAGGCCTCGGTCAAGGTGATTTCAGAAAACAGCGCGCGCATCGTGTGATCGTTGATCTCCTGGCTGCGGAACATGGCGCGCAGCGCTGCACGCTCCGCCTCGATGCCGGCCGCCCTGAGTTCCAGCTCCAACCTGCCGGCTTCGCGGGCTTCGGCGCGGGCCTCGTCGGCTTCGTCCGAAGCCGCGATGCGTCTACGGTAAGCTGCCACGATGCTGTCGGCGACGGCCAGGCGGGCCTGGACCGCCTCGCCCTCGCCCGCCTCGCTGGCGATGCTCTCGATCTTGGCGATCGCCGCATTGGCGGCGCCGACGCGCGCCCGGCGCTCTTCCGCCGCTGCCGGATCCTTGCCCGGCTCGACCAGCCCCCGCGCTATCCTGGGCAAGGCAAGGCTGGCGATCAGAAGCGAGCAGATGATGACGCCAGCGGCAAGGAAGATCACCACATCACGTTCCGGAAAGGGAGAGCCGTCCTGCAAAGCGAGCGGCAATGACAGGATGCCCGCCAATGTGATTGCGCCGCGCACGCCGGCTACGGAGCCGGCAAGCCGGACGCGAAATCCGAACGGCTCGGCCTCGCGTTTGCCGATGCGCGCCGCGATCGCCTGGGCGATGTCCCCGACCCAGATCCACAGGAAGCGCAGCCCGATCAGGCAGAGCGTCAGGATCAGCACCGTCGCCACCGGCTCGATCAGCCAATGACGGCTGGACAGTTCCGGTGGGACCTTGCGGATGATGTCGGGAAGCTGCAGGCCGAGCAGAATGAACAGAGCGCCATTGAAAACGAAGGTGAGCGTCGCCCAAAGCGACAGGGTCTGCATGCGCGCCGACACGCCAAGGAAGCGGTACATGCCGGAAGCCCCGGTCAGCAGGCCGGCGGTGACGGCCGCCAGGATACCCGAGGCACCGACATGCTCGGCGCCGAGATAGGCGACGAAAGGCAGCAGGATCATGACGAGAACCTGCGCTTCGGCGGGCACGCCGCCGATGCGGTTGAGCAGTTGCAGCGCCTTGGCGGCGATGAACAGCGCCGCGATACCGGCCAGGATGCCAGCGGCGACGGCGTAGAGGAAGCTGAGCGAGGCTCCCGCGAAGGAGAAGCTGCCGGTCAATGCCGCCGCCACCGCAAAGCGGAACATGACCAGGCCCGACGCGTCGTTGAGCAGCGACTCGCCCTCCAATATGTGCATCAACCGGGACGGAACCACATTCCTGTCGACGATGGCGGATACAGCCACGGCGTCGGTCGGCGACAGAACGGCGGCCAGCGCGAATGCGACGACGAGCGGAATGCTCGGCACCAGCCAATGCAAGGCATAGCCGAAGCCGACAATGGTGAAGAAGACCAGCCCGATGGCGAGATCGAGTATAGGTCCGCGCAAAGCGACGAGTTCGCGTTTGGGCGCCGCGAAGGCGTCGCCGAACAGAAGCGGCGGGATGAACACCAGCAGGAAAAGTTCCGGATCTATCTCGACATGGAGGCCCTTGGCGGGCCAAGCAAGGGCCGCGCCGATGGCGATCTGCAGCACCGGCAGCGGCACTCGAACCAGGCGGACGAGCGCGCCGGACAGCGCCACGAAGACCAGCACGACGAGAATGAAGATGGCGACGTCCATGGCACGATCCCGGCTGTTTGCCGACCATCGCCAATCGCCTGAGCTTCGTCCAGCCGGTCGAATGAGTGGATCTGACGACATCCGCAACAAAAAAGCCGCCCTGAGAGCGGCTTTTTAAAAAAAATATCAGGTCGTTACAGTGAAGACGTGATCTGCAGCTCGCTGTTGCCGTCGAGCGCATAGACGTCGTCGCGGAACTGGACGACGCCGGGTCCTGTCGACCAGGCAGAGAGATAGAGGAAATGCACCGGCACCGGGTTGGTGACCTGGATCGGCGTGTTCTGGCCGGTCTTGATGGCCGCCTCGAAATGCTGGCGATCCCAGCCGGGCGTGTCGCGCAGGATCCAGGTGACGAGATCGCGCACGTTCTGGACACGCACGCAGCCCGAGGAATCGAAGCGCATCATCTTGCCGAACAGGCTCTGCTGCGGCGTGTCGTGCATGTAGACGCCGTCCGGGCTCGGGAAATTGATTTTGACCGACGCCATGGCGTTTTCCGAACCGGGATCCTGACGAAAACGGTACTTGGCGGCATCGTCGGTCGACCAGTCCACATTCATCGGATCGACTTCGCTGCCATCAGGCGCGAACAGGCGGATATGGCTGTTCTTGAGATAGTCGGGATTCTTCCGCATCAACGGAATGATGTCCTTGCGCACGATCGAGACCGGTGCGTTCCAGTACGGATTGACGATGATCTCGTTGATCTTGGAATTGACGATCGGCGTCTGGCGATCGATCTTGCCGACGATCGCGGTGTGGCGAAGCACGACGCGGTCGTTCTCGACCGCTTCGACCTGCGCCGCCGGAATGTCGACCAGAACATAACGGCTGCCCAACGTACCGGCCTTTTCCTTCAGCCGCTGCAGATTGGTCTGCAACTGGCCGAGCCGGATCTGTGCCGAAACGTTCATCGCGGCATAGGTGTATTTGCCCATCGAGCCGTCAGCCGGCAGGCCGTGGCGCAACTGGAAGCGCTTGACCGCCGAGTCGACATAGGAATCGAAAGCCGTCGAAATGCCGGCGCTCTGCGACAGGTCGCCCGCAACCATCAGGCGCTTGCGCAGCGGCACCACGTCCGGATCGTCGACGCCGAGTTGCAGCCTCTTCGTCGCGGGAACGTCTGTCCAACCGCCCTGCCCGACAATGTTCTGATACTGCGCGACCGCCTGCTCGGTGAAGGCGACAGTCTGGGGACTGAAGATGGGCAGCGTCGAGGCCACCTTGCCGCCTTCGCTGGCGCGTGCATCGAACTGATCGTCCCAGTTGCCGCGGGCCGAGGATTTCAGGATATCTCCGATCACGTCCTGCGCATTCGCACGCCCAGCCACCACGGCGGCAGCGAGCGCGGAGGCTCCGGAAAGGAAAAAGCGGCGGCTGGTTCTCATGGACGTTCCAGACATTCTTGTAGCGGTTCGATCACTTGCTGCATCGACCATCGCGCGATCTCGCCCGCACTCTAAAATCGGCAATCTTAACAATTAGCCAACCATGGTCCGTATCACATTGGCGACCAAGGCAAGGGGCGCGACACGGTTGCGGGTGGACGCATGGTCTTCACCACAGCATCACTTCCGCTCTCGGTTCCACTGGAATATGGCGGCAACGTGGCCTTGGCCGGTAATTTGCTTCGGCCGGACGCAAGAAAGAAAAGACCGGTGCTTTTCGGCACCGGCCCTGACTGGAGGTCGCTGTTTCGGCCACGCTTCTGCGGCGCGGCTCCGTTTCCTGGATGGTCTTACATCCGGTAGGCAATCGTGTCGTTCCAGAAGCGGTCGAGCCGCTGCAGAGCGCGGTTCATCTGCTTGAACTCGTCGGTGTTGATGCCGCCGACCTGTTCGATCGAGCCGACATGGCGCTCATAGAGACCGGCAACCACGTCCGCCACTTCATTGCCTTTCGGCGTCAGCGAGACACGGACCGAACGGCGGTCGATGCGCGAGCGCTGGTGGTTGATGAAGCCGAGATCGACCAGCTTCTTCAGATTGTAGGAGACGTTCGAGCCGAGATAATAGCCACGCGAGCGCAGTTCGCCTGCGGTCAGCTCGGAATTGCCGATGTTGAAGAGCAGCAGCGCCTGGATGGCGTTGATGTCGGAGCGGCCGTTGCGGTCGAATTCGTCCTTGATGACATCAAGCAGACGGCGGTGCAAACGCTCGACCAGCTGCAGCGATTCCATGTACAGGGAACGGATAGCCTCGCGGCGATCGTCGGAAACGTTGGCGGTCTTCGCCGCCGGACGCGAATTGATCATTGTCTTTGCCTCTCGTTTGTCGCCTTGGTGATTTTTTGTTTTTCACCTTGATCGCGACACTATCGAATACTCATAAAATTCGACTTAAACGCTAGGGCTAACAAGAGCTTACCGGTAAGAGGTTTCGCAAGACGCTTAACGAACGGTCACCCGGGCAAGGATGATTAACCTAAAGATTTAGGCAATGGCCGCCGCGCCGGATTCAGGCAGTCGACAGGTCGTCAATGGGTATAAAGGCTTACAGCACGTCGCCTCTGATTTTATGCATGTCGTGATCCCGGAACCGAGGACACTTCCGGGCGACATGCATTAGTGCCGTGCCGGCCGTTTCTGCAGGTAGATGACGACGCGAAAGACGATATAGAGCAGCGCCACGCAGGCATGCGAGACGATGATCAGGGGACGATGGCCGAAAAGCTCGGGAAAGCCGGCATACATGACCGTCTCCGTGACCGCGCAGATGAACCAGATCACCGGGCCCCAGGACGCCAGCATCCACAACCCTGCCGCGGCGAAGGGAAAGAACACCGCGAGCATCACCGCCGCGACCTGCCAATGCACCGGCATAAGGTCGAACCGCCACAGCGAGCCCGGATAGAAGCCGATCAGCTTGATCCAGTAGAGGATGCCGAACAGCAGGCAGTAGCCCGCGATAACACGCTGGAACCAGGCGAAGATCACCTCGACGGTCGAGGGCTGCAGGACGACGCGTCTCGATGTCACCTCGCTCACAACTCGAGTTCCCGATCGCCGAGCGAGGCAAAATAGGCCTCGACATCCGCCTCGCCGACCGCATCGATCGCTGCCGGCCGCCATTGCGGCTTCGAGCCCTTGTCGATGATGGCGGCGCGGATGCCTTCGTAGAAATCGTGGCCGGCCAGCATCCGGTTCAGGATGCGGAACTCCATCCTCATGCAGTCGTCCATCGACAAGGTCTGCCCGGCGCTGATCTGTCGCCAGGCGACGCGAAGACTGGTCGGCGAGCGCGTGCGGATCGTTGCCAGCGTCCCGGCGGCGAATTCGTCCTTGCCCGCGCGGTCCAGGGTGTCGATGAGATCCGGTAGCGACGGTTGGGCAAAATGGCGGGAGATCGCCTCCAGGATCGGCCTGTCGGTCTCCCGCTTGGCCGGAACAAAGAAACCGCGCAGCACCGATTCCGGATCGCCCGTCAGCGCCAGCCGATCGAGGAAGCTTAGCTGGTCTTCGGCCTTGATGGTGTGGGTGGCCAGCCCCGACCACAGCGCATCGCCATAACGAATGCGGTTCCCAGTCAGCGCCAGGTACATGCCGAAGGAACCGCCAAGGTCGGGCAGCAGATGACTGGCGCCGACATCCGGGAAAAAGCCGATGCCGACCTCCGGCATGGCGAACTGGGCATTCTCGGTCATCACCCGGTGCGAACCGTGGAAGGAAATGCCGACCCCGCCGCCCATGACCATACCGTCGATGAGCGCCACATAGGGCTTCTTGAAACGCGCGATGTAGGCGTTGAGGCGATACTCGTCTGCGAAAAACTCTACCGGTGGGTTTCCAGCCCGACCGGCTTCGTAGATGTGCAGGATATCGCCCCCGGCCGAAAACGCCCTGCCCTCGGCCTTGACCACGACGACATCCACACCCTCGTCGCGCTCCCAAGACCGCAGGGCCTTGCCTAGCGCCTTGATCATGCGATGGGTGACGGCGTTGAGCGCCTGCGGCCGCGTCAGCGTGACGACCCCGGCCCTGCCCAACCTTTCGAAGCGAATTTCGTCGCCTCCACCAAAATCCATCGCCAGAGAATCCTTGTTCCCACGCCTGCGGGACTGAAGTGCTAAAGGCGGCACATGGGTGCGTCAATGGCTGCAGCCTGGCCGCCTCGATCTTGGCGGCTAGCGGTGGCCGATGCTATTGGTGGACGTTACGAGAGGCCGAGAGCAGGATAGTTAGCCATGCCGCCGTTTTTGCGCCTTGCCTTTGTTCTGAGTTGCCTATCGGTGTTGATGGCAACCAATGTCGCCGCGGGGGCAACCGACCTCGGCGACCTTTACCACTCGCAGACCATTGTCACCGGCCAGGGTGAAGAAAACCGTCAACTCGGCTTTAGGACTTGCCTCGACAAGGTGCTCGTCCGTGTTTCGGGCGATCAGCGGCTGCTTGCCAGACGCGAAATGGACGCGCTGCGCGACAAGGCCGGCAGCTTTGTCGACTCGTTCCGCTACCATGACCGGATGGAGGGCATTCCGATCCATGACGAGCAAGGCACGCATGACCGGCCGCATGATCTCACCTGCTTCTACAAACCTGATGTGATCGACAGGCTGCTGGCGTCGCTCGGCAGCAGGCCCTGGCTGGGCGAGCGGCCGACACTCACCGTCTTCCTCACGACCGAACAAGGCGCGCGGCATTTCGTTCTGAGCGCCGAGGAAGGGCGCGGCGAGACGATGCGCGAATCCTTCGTCAATGCCACCGGGCCGATGCTGATGCATGTCGCGTTTCCGAAAGCCGCGCAACTTGCCGGCTTGGGTGAAGGAGCGCTACGCGCGACGGACATGGCAAGGCTGGATCGGATGGCCAAGCAAACCGGCGGCGACCGAGCGCTCGCCGGCAGCATCATATGGAGCGACGAGGAACTGGGCTGGATCGCCGATTGGCGACTGGCCGATCACGGCAAGACCTATCGCTGGCAGGTGCGCGGTGTCAGCTTCGACGAGGCGTTCCGTGTGGCAATAGGAGGCGCGGCACGGATCCTTTCGGGCAATGGGCAGCCCTGACCCAATAGGCGTGGTGGGACAGCGCTGTGGCAGCTTTCGGCACTGGCACAAACGTGTCGCATTGGTCAGCACCAAGGGCTCGTGGTAAAAGCAGCGGATCCGGAGTTTTGGCCATGAACAAATTCACCCCAGCAAAAGCTGCCGGCGCGCGCAGCGTCGATGACGTCACCGGTAGCCGCCGCCTGCGCCGCATGCGCAAGGCCGACTGGTCGCGCCGGCTCGTGCAGGAGAACAGGCTTTCGGTGGACGACCTGATCTGGCCGATATTCGTTGTCGAGGGCAGGAATATCCGAGAGCCGATTGCCGCCATGCCCGGCGTCTTCCGGCTTTCGGTCGACCTTGCCGTCAAGGAGGCCGAACGGGCGGCCAAGCTCGGCATCCCGGCTCTTGCCACCTTTCCCAACGTCGATCTCGGCCTGCGAGACCAGACGGGGTCCCACATCCTCGACCCGGAAAACATCATCAACCGCGCCACGCGTGCCATCAAGGACGCGGTACCCGAGATCGGCATCATCACCGACGCCGCACTCGACCCGTTCACCAGCCATGGCCATGACGGCATCCTGCGCGATGGCATCATCGTCAATGACGAGACCGTCGAACAGGTCGCGGCGGCGGCCGTCATCCAGGCGGCGGCCGGCGCCGACATCATCGCGCCGTCCGACATGATGGACGGCCGTATCGGCGGCATCCGCGACGCGCTCGACGCCAACGGTTTCCAGGACGTGGCGATCATGTCCTACGCCACCAAATTCGCCTCGGCCTTCTACGGCCCCTATCGCGAGGCGGTCGGCACCGCCGGCCTGCTCAAGGGCGACAAGAAGACCTATTATATCGACCACGCCAATTCGGACGAGGCGGTGCGCGAGGCCGAGCAGGACATCGCCGAGGGCGCCGACATGCTGATGGTCAAGCCCGGCCTGCCCTATCTCGATATCATTCGCCGGCTGAAGGACGAATTCCAGATGCCGACCTTCGCCTACCAGGTCTCGGGCGAATATTCGATGATCAAGGCGGCTGATTCCAATGGCTGGATCGATGGCGAGAAGGCGATGCTGGAATCGTTGCTCGCCTTCAAGCGCGCCGGCTGTGACGGCATCCTGACCTATTTCGCACCCGAAGTGGCTGTGATGCTGAAGGGGTAGCCCGACTTCCCGGGCAAGGCACTTCAGTAGATGTCACCACTTCCTTCGATTGGTCGGCTGTTCCATCGAAAACCCGCTGACAAAAACTGGCAGCTGCAGCTATGATCGAAGCACGGCCGGAGGCGGCCCGCACCTCGGCCAAGCGGTATGGCGAACGCCTCCTGAGGATGCTTCCTGACCCGTTTCACCGTCGGGCGACGGTGTCGGCAAGGCGGGCACTGACGAAGGCTTCGCCGCAACCCGAGGAAACGGTCATGCTTGCCTATTGCCATGCCAAGACGATGGCGAAAGCCATGCGGCAGGCGCTGGCCGCCGCGACCTGACGATTAGCCACAGCGAGGACCTTGGAATCGTCGCGCGCCAACTGACCGGGCAATGAGGCGGTGGCCGTAGCTTGGCGGCAAGATTCGGAAACACCTTTCCCGCCTCGAAAAACCGCTTGCAATTCAAAATCAGTTTGCTAGAAAACCGCTTGCAAAATACAACTGGCTCTCAAGAAGGAGGTCCTCATGTCCAAACTTCGCGTCAACGCTTTCAGCCTGTCGCTTGACGGCTATGGCGCCGGTCCCGATCAGAGCCTTGAAAATCCGCTCGGAGTCGGCGGACCGGCCCTGCACAAATGGGCTTTCAGCACCCGCACCTTCCGCAAGATGTTTGGCGAGGAAGGCGGCGAGACAGGCGTCGACGAAGACTTTGCGGCGCGCAGCTTCGAGAATGTCGGCGCCTGGATCCTCGGCCGCAACATGTTCGGGCCGATCCGCGGCGAATGGCCTGACGACAGCTGGAAGGGCTGGTGGGGCGACAACCCGCCCTATCACGTCCCGACCTTCGTGCTGACGCATTACAAGCGCGATCCCATCGTGATGGAAGGCGGCACGACCTTTTATTTCGTAACCGACGGCATTCATTCGGCTCTCGAACAGGCCAAAGCGGCCGCGTCAGGCAAGGACGTGCGAGTCGGCGGCGGCGTCTCCACCGTCCGGCAGTATCTGCAGGAAAAGCTGATCGACGAGATGCACCTGGCGATCTCGCCGGTGCTGCTTGGCAGAGGCGAGAACCTTTTTGCGGGGCTGGATATGGTGAAGCTTGGCTATCAATGCACCGAGCAAGTGGCGACGGCGCTTGCCACGCATGTGGTGATCAAGCGGGCGTAAGGTGGCGAAACCCTCGACGAACGCCCGTTTCTCCCTGTCACTATACGGGGAGAAATGTCCGGCAGGACAATGAGGGGCGGCGCTAGCGCTAGAAGATTGCGCTGTCGAGCATGTCAGATGGCAATGTGTCAGCAGAAGAACATAGCGCGCGCGGGGTTGATCCGGGCTCAATTATCAAAGCCAGCGCCGCCCCTCATCCGCCTGCCGGCACCTTCTCCCCGTAGTGACGGGGAGAAGGACAAAACTCTCGCTCAATACTTCTCCGGCACGTAAAGTTCGCGCGGCAGCACCTGGCGCTCGTATTCCGGGTTGAAGACGCGCTCCGGCAGCGTGATCTCCTCGTGTGGCACCTCTTCATACGGCAGCTGCTTGAGCAAATGGTCGATGCAGTTCAGCCGCGCGCGCTTCTTGTCGTTACCCTCGACGATGAACCAGGGCGCCTCGGGAATGTTGGTGCGGGCGAAGGTCTCCTCCTTGGCCTTGGTGTACTGTTCCCAGCGCACCCGCGACTGCAGGTCCATCGGCGACAGCTTCCACTGTTTCATCGGGTCGTGGATACGCATCAGGAAGCGCATTTGTTGTTCCTCGTCGGTGATCGAGAACCAGTATTTGACCACGGTGATGCCCGAGCGCACCAGCATGCGCTCGAACTCCGGCACGTCATGGAAGAACTCCTCGACCTGCTCGGGGTTGGCAAAACCCATTACCCGTTCGACGCCGGAGCGGTTGTACCAGGAGCGGTCGAGCAAAACGATCTCGCCGCCTGCGGGCAAATGCGGGACATAGCGCTGGAAATACCATTGCGACTTCTCGCGTTCGGTCGGAGCCGGAAGCGCCACGACGCGGCAGATACGCGGATTGAGCCGCTGTGTGATGCGCTTGATGACGCCGCCCTTGCCGGCGGAGTCGCGGCCCTCGAATATCACCACCAGTTTCTTCTTGTGGTAGGCGACCCAGGATTGCAGCTTGATCAATTCGGACTGGAGGCTGATCAGGTCGCGAAAATACCGCATGCGATCGATCGAAGGCGGATGCGAGTTCTTGTAGATCTTGGCGATCTCCATAGAGAGGGCCGGCTCCGACATTTCGAGCTCATAGTCCTCGTCGAGCGTGTCGGCGAGCTCGGCCTCAAGCCAGTCCTTGGCAGGGGAATTCTGTTTCAGCTCGGTCATATCAACTGCTCCGCTTGCAAGCCCTCTCGGTTACCACTGGCGCCCCAATTGCTGGCCAGCGGCCTGAATGGAAACACCTGAGCCGACTTCAATATAGGCCGGCGGTGACGGTTTTATTGCAGCCCGAGCGCAATTTCCGACGTTGCATATTCCGCAATGTACGATCGATCGACCGTCGTTGCATGGCGACAAGCAGGCTGAATTGTCCTACAAATGCGGTCGCATTCCAGGCCTGCCTTGGCGGCACGCCTCTTCAACAAATCGTGAGGATCTGACATGGAATACCGCACCCTTGGCCGTTCCGGCCTGAAGGTTTCGACACTGACGCTTGGCACCATGACATTCGGCGGCGCGGGGCCCTTCGCGGCGGTCGGCAACAGCGATCTCGCCGAAGCCAAGCGGATGATGGACATGTGCATCGATGCCGGCATCAACCTCATCGACACCGCCAACGTCTATTCCAACGGCCTCTCCGAAGAGATCATTGGCGAAGCGCTCGGCGGCAAGCGCAAGAACGATGTGCTGATCGCGTCAAAGGCGCGGATGCGGATCGGCAAGGGCCCGAACGACGAGGGCCTGTCGCGCCACCATCTGATCCGTGAATGCGAGAGCAGTCTGAAGCGCTTGAAGACCGATGTCATCGACATCTATTTCGTCCACCAATGGGACGGCCTCACCCCACTCGAGGAGACCGTTGCCGCGCTCGACAGTTTGGTCAGCCAGGGCAAGGTGCGCTACATCGGCTGCTCCAACTATTCCGGCTGGCAGGTGATGAAGGCGCTTTCCATCAGCGACAGCCGTCACCAGCAACGCTTCGTCACCCAGCAGATCCACTATACGCTGGAAGCACGCGAGGCCGAGTACGAGCTCTTGCCGATCTCGGTCGATCAGGGGCTGGGCGTTCTGGTCTGGAGCCCGCTCGCCGGCGGCCTGCTGTCGGGCAAATACCGCCGTGACAGCCCGACCGCTCGCCAGCTTGCCGGCTGGTCCGAGCCGCCGATCCGCGACGAGGACCGGCTGTGGCGGATTGTCGATGTGCTGGTCGACATCGGCAAGGATCGTGGCGTCTCGGCGGCGCAGGTGGCGCTCGCCTGGCTGCTCGGTCGCCCTGCCGTCTCCTCGCTGGTGATCGGCGCCCGCAATGACGTTCAGCTCAAGGACAACCTTGCGGCGGCGGCCCTGAAGCTCGGCACCGAAGAACGCCAGCGCCTCGACGCGGTCAGCCGGCCGCCCCTGCTCTACCCCTACTGGCACCAGCAACTAACAGCGAAGGATCGCTTCGGCCCCGCCGATCTGGTTCTCGACCGCAGCGATATCTGATCGGCATCAGGCCGAGAGCAAGAGCTAGCCGCCGATAAACCGCCAGAGTTCGGGATCGGGTTCGATCTGGCCGCCGAGCACGAAATATTTGTAGAGGACGAGCAAGGAGATCGAATGCTCGTCCCGTTCATTTGAGAATTTGCGGCAATAGGCATTGGCTGCGGCTATGATGCGCTCCGCCGCGGCCGGGTGCGCTTCGAAATAGCGCACTTTTGCGCCGAGATCGGCAAAATCGGGGTCGAGCGGCGCATAGTGGACACCGGCCTCGAGCTGGCTCTCGCCGAACCATGTTTCGTAGGTCGGCGGCGGCATCAGACAGAGCGAGTTGGAATTCATGATCCATTTGAGGTTGGTCGCCACGTCATTGCCCTCCAGCGAGACGATGTAGCGATAGCGCAGGTGCTGGCTGATGCTGAGGAAGGGCTTGCTGTACTTAGCCGGTGCGCTGCGCTTGTGCGAACCGGCATCGCAGAACGGCAGGTCGCGCGCGACATCCAGGAACCGTGTTCTGATCGGATTGTTGAGGTCGCCGCGCCAGACCACGGCAGGGCGCTTGTCGGCGAAGGCGACGGTATCGACGGGCATGTGGAAGTGGCGGAATTTGTTGAACTTCATGACGACGGCATTGCTGTTGTCGGCGCGGATCGGCCGGTCCTTGACGAGGGTCGGCAGCTTGGGCACGCCGATGACATCGCCGAACTTCAGGTCGATGAGCAATGATGGATCGAAATAGCGGGCAAATTCCTTCAGGTCGTAATAGTACATGCTCGGTTCAAACGGTATCTTGTCGATGCGCACCGCATCCGGGCCTGGCGTAAAAGCGTCCTGCAGCTTGTTGTAGTGATTCAGACGCCGGCGCACGGCCTCGTCCGAGAGTCTGGCCTGCTGCAGGCGGCTGGCCAATCGCCGCCGGAAGATCGCCTGCGGCGCGATATCGCGCATGACGTTCCGCGCATAGTAGAAGACCTTTGCCGTCGTTCGTTGGAGGGTGGCCATGGGTTCTTTTGATCAAAGATAAACGCGTTCAAACAAATGACGGTCGGGATGGTTCCCGCAGCATGATTGCCGTATCATCCAGCCACGCATTCCGATAGCACCCCAATGCATGGCTAGCTGCCTCGACCGAGCGCCGCAACTAGCCCGTTATGTAGCGCCACACCTCGGCATCCGGTTTGATCTGGCCCGACAGAACGAAGTATTTGTAGAGCACCAGCAGGGAGATCGCCTGCTCGGTCTGTTCGTCGTCGAATGTCCGGCAATAGGCGTTCGCGGCCGCGATGATGCGCTCCGCCTCCGCCGGTTTCCGCTCGAAATAGGCGACGTGGTCCTCAAGGTTCGAGAAATCCGCCGCGAGCGGCACATAGTGGACGTTGGCTTCGAGCTGCCGCTCCGCAAACCATGTCTCATAGGTCGGCGGCGGCATCATGCAGAGCGACTTCGAATTCATGATCCATTTGAGATTGGTCGCCACGTCGTTGCCCTCGAGCGAGACGATGTAGCGATAGCGCTGGTGCTGGCTGATGCTGAGAAAAGGCCTGGCGTATTCGGGCGGTGCGTTCGGCTTGTGCGAACCGGCATCGCAGAACGGCAAGTCGTGCACGGCGTTCAGAAATCTTGTCCTGATCGGATTGTTGAGATCACCACGCCAGACAACGGACGGCAGCTTGTCGGCGAACGAGATGGCGTCAGCCGGCATCTGGAAATGACGAAACTTGTCCAGTTTCATGATGATCGCGTTCTTGTCGTCAGCACAGATTGGCCGGTCCTTAACGATCGAAGGCACCTTAGGGACATTCCTGACGTCGCCGAATTCCAGGTCGATGAGCAGGCCGGGATCGAAGTAGCGGGCGAATTCCTTCAGGTCGTAATAGTACATGGTTGGCGTGAAGGGCAGTTTTCCGATGCGCACGGCATGGGCGCTTGGCGCGAAACCATCCTGCAACTTGTTGTAGTAATTCAGCCTGCGGCGTGCCGCCTCACCGGAAAGCCTGGCCTTTTCGAGACGGCCAGCCAGCCTGGCACGAAACAGCGCTTGCGGAGCGATATCGCGCGCGACGTTTCTCGAATAATAGAAAACTCTTGCTGCGGTCCGTGAAATTGTGGCCATCGGTCACTTGATCAAAACAAACGGGCTTCTCAATTCATTGGCGCCCGCATGTCCTACATCATTGTGGCGCCGATCTGGCAAGTGCCCGCATCTCTTGGATGCCAGCAGCCACGCATTGTCGCTTCGGCTGTTGTGTTTGACGGCTAATGCTCCTAGGCAGGCTCAGGGCCGCAAGGCAGTCACAAAAGGAGCCGACATGGCGCGAGCACCAAACTACGATCAGGAACGCAAGGAGCGCGACCGCCAGAAAGCGGCCAAGAAGGCTGAAAAGCTGGCGGCCAAGGTTGCCGCGCGCGAACGTACGAAGCCGGAAACCGAGACTGAGACCGAAACGAAGGATTAACGGCATCCGGCCCGCTAATGCGGGCCGAGCCTCAATCCAAATTGTCAGCCCAAACCGCGAGCTAATATCAGGCTGGCGCCTTGTCGCTGATGAAGACATCCACTTCCCGCGCCGCGGCGATGAAAGCGCGCCTGGCATTCATCGCCGGCTTGTCGCCGGCGAGCGCGTCGTGACAGGCCTGCAGCGCCGCACGATGCTTGGGGCTGCGCTTGCCGGGCCAGTTGTTGAGGAGGTAATCGGAAGCCTCCCTTGCCGAACGCAAGAGTTGAGTGCTTCCCGCCGTGACGGATTTGACGGTCACGGGTGTTTCAAACCGGTTGTTTTCCATCGCCGCTCTTACGCCATCGGCTTCCTTGAAGCGAGGCCGAAAGTGCGCTTCACGTCAGACCCGTCTGTTTTTCCGGCCAGTGTGCCGCAGCGCATGGACCGCACTAAGCGGCGACAACGGCAAATCCCCTGGCGCGAAGGCCACGTCGGTCGTTCGCAAGCGACCTCACCAGCCGGTCACGGCTGCCGACGATGTGGGCCGACAGCAGCCGCGCGGCTTCATCGGCCTGACCGAGGCGTGTCGCGGCAAGGATGGCGCGATGTTCGACCCAGGCACGGCCAAGGGCCGTTTCGTCACGCACTTCCAGCCAGCGGGCGCGTGACAGGCGCGTCATCGCGTCACGAACCGCCCGGAACAGGAATTCGTTGCCGGAGAGCCGCGCCAGCTCGATGTGAAAATCCATGCCGACACGGTGCCACTCCTCGCGCGGCGTATCTTCGTCGCAGGAATTGAGCATCGCCTCGATGACATCGATGGCGCTCTTGTCGGCTTGCCCGCACGTCAGCCGCAATGCCGCGATCTCGACCGCCTCGCGATAGACCGCGACCTGCTCGAGTTCGGCCAGGTTGATGGGCGAAACGGTCCAGCCGCGCCCGTCCCTGCCGACCAGCCCCTCGGTTTCCAGCCGCAGCAGCGCCGCCCTGACAGGTGTGCGCGAGGCGCCGAATTGGCTTTCGATCCAGCGCTCGGTCAGTCGCTCTCCCGGCCCGATCTCGAGCGCCAGGATCATCTCGCGAAGCTGCCGTTCGACATTCTGCATCTGCGACATCGCGCGTCCTTTCCGAAGCCGCATTGACAGCGGCCGGCGTGAAGTTCATGACGGAGACCAGTTTGGTATCCCAAAATGGTATCTGCAACAAGCGCTGATACCGGGCAGGCAGGGCATGACGCAGGAAGACACGCAGCAAAGCGGCTACAACTTCCACTGGCGGCGCAATCTCGCCGTCTGTTTCGCGGGCTCGTTCAGCACGCTCATCGCCATGACCCTGCTGCTGCCATTCCTGCCGCTTTATGTCGAACAACTCGGCGCACAGGGCCACGCGGCAATCGTGCAGTGGTCCGGCATCGCGTATGGCGCCACCTTCTTCGCCGCGGCCACAGTCGCGCCGGTATGGGGGCGCCTGGGCGACCGCTACGGGCGCAAGGTGATGCTGGTGCGCGCCTCCTTCGGCATGGCGATCTGCATGTCGCTGACGGGCATGGTCGAGACGGTCTGGCAACTGGTTCTGTTGCGCCTGCTGATCGGCTTCGCGGGCGGCTATTCCTCCGGTTCAACCATACTGGTGGCCATGCAGACGCCGAAGGAGCGTTCCGGCTGGGCGCTTGGTGTGCTGTCGGCGGGCATTACAGCGGGCTCGCTGGTCGGTCCCCTGTTGGGCGGCGTGCTGCCGCCGGTGATCGGCATTCGCGCCACCTTCCTCTTGTCAGGCGGCGTGATCTTCCTCGCCTTCCTGGCAACGACCTTCCTCATCAAGGAGAGTCCGCGCCTGAAGCCAGCCAAACCCGCGTCGGCGGCAAAGCCGAAAAGCGGCTGGTCGCAGATCCCGGACAAGCGCCCGGTCGTGGCCATGCTGACCACCGGTATGCTGCTCGCCTTCGCCACAATGTCGATCGAGCCGATCATCACCGTCTATGTGCAACAGCTCGTCGAGGACCAGAGCAGGGTGACGCTCGTCGCCGGCGTTGTGATGTCGGCCGCCGCGCTGGGCACGATCCTCTCGGCGTCCTGGCTCGGCAAGCTCGCGGACCGGATCGGGCACTGGAACGTTGTCGTGGGAGCGCTGGCCGTTTCGGCGCTGCTGCTTATCCCGCAGGCTTTTGTCACCAACAGCTTACAGCTCATCGGCCTGCGTTTCCTGATGGGCCTGGCGCTGGGCGGGCTCCTGCCCTGCATCACCAGTGTCATCAGGCACAACATCCCCGACGGCGTTGGCGGCAACGTGCTTGGCCTGGCGATCTCGGCGCAGTATGTCGGACAGGTCGCGGGGCCGTTGGCCGGCGGTTTTGTGGGCGGCCATTTCGCCATGCCGGCGGTGTTTCTCGGCACGTCGGTGCTGATGGCGCTCGGGGCCGCCTACAACTGGATCGTCCAGTCGCGGCGGACGCGGCATATGGCGCTGGAAGCGCGCAAGCCCTGACGCTTGCTGAAGAAAGAAGGAGCACGCCGGCCATGAACCGCGATCCAAACGGCAGTCGCCTTCTCGTGCTTGCCGGCGGCCTCGTCGGCGCGGCGGGGGTGGCGCTTTCGGCGGCCGCCGCCCACCGCGGCGGCGCCCTCACCGGCACCGCCGCGTCGTTCCTGCTGATGCATGCGCCGGTCTTCCTCGCCATCGGCGTTATAGGCACAAACCGCTGGCTGCGCATCGCAAGCCTCGTTCTGCTCGCCGGACTGCTCCTCTTCGCGGGCGATCTTCTCGCCCGCGATTTCTGGGGCTCAAGGCTGTTTCCGATGTCGGCGCCGATCGGCGGCACCCTGCTCATCGCAGGCTGGCTGGCGATAGCGATCTCGGCCGTGGCATGTCCACGGCCCTGAAATGATCGCTTGAGGTCAGTCCCGGCGGCGTGCCGGGCGACCCCAAAGGGCACGGCCGTCAACAGCAGGTTTCAGCCGGCGTCGCGCTTCCGGTCGCTCGATGGCCGGTCCGATGCCCCAGTAGTTGCGGTAGATATCTTCGAACAGATGCTTGATGGGATGCATAGCTCATCCTCCCTGTCTTGAATCGATCCAATCGTCGGGCACGAAAAGAGCCGGTTGATCAGCTCCGCCTGCGCAGCACCAAGAAGCGAAGATCGCGAATCCATGGGCCCGTCTCACCACGATGCTTGGCCTTGTTGGTGGCTGACCCGATATTCCAGTCGTTGCGATAGATGTCGGCGAACAGGTAGTTAACGGGATGCACGGCGCTCCTCCCTCTTGGCTATTCAGCAGACCCAAGCCGCCACTTGGATCGATTCAAATATAAGATTGAAACCAGCGCAGGTCAAGCAAAAATTGAATCGATCCAACGAAAATACTAGATGCGGCGGAAGAACGTGCTACATGGATGTCAGGAGGCACGCACAAATGGCGTCACTCACCGCAGGCAATCGACGACCCGTACGGCTGGCCGACATCGCCAAGGCCGCCGGTGTTTCGCACGGCACCGCGTCCAATGTATTCAGCCGCCCCGAGATCGTGCGCGAGGAAGTCCGCGAACGGGTTCGCGCCGCGGCCGAGGCCATGGGTTATGGCGGGCCCGATCCAAAGGGCAGGCTGCTCCGGGCCGGCAAGGTCAACGCCATTGGCGTGGCGACCGCCGAGCCCCTCTCCTATTTCTTCGACGATCCGTTTGCGCGGGTCATGATGGCGGGCATCTCGCAAGCTTGCGATGCGACCGGAGCTGGCATTTCCCTGGTCTCGGCCGCCAATAACGAGCAGCTTGCCTGGAACATCCAGAGTGCGCTGGTCGACGGCTTCATCGTCTTTTGCATCGAAGGTGGCTCGCGCCTGGTGGAGTTGGCACGTGAGCGCAAGCTGCCCTTCGTCGCGCTCGACCTCGACTCCGAGGACGGCTCGGTCGCCGCGATCGGTGTCGACAATATCGCCGGCGCCGGCGTGGCGGCCCGCCATCTCACGGATCTCGGCCATCGCCGCTTCGCCGTCATGGCCCTGCCCTTCGCCGACAACAGGACGGGCCTTGTTTCGGCCGAACAGGTTCGGGCGGCGACCTATGCAGGGACGCGCGACCGCCTCACCGGGTATTTCCGGGAGCTTTCGCGGGTTGGCGTCGATATATCCAAAGTGCCTGTCTACGAGACCGCCAACGACGTGGCGAGCACGAAGGCGGGGCTCGAGATCATCTTCGCCTCCGACACGCCGCCCACCGCCATCCTGGCCATGTCGGACAGAATAGCCCTGGTGGCGCTCGATTGGCTGAGCGCACGCGGGCTGAGCGTGCCTGACGACGTTTCCATCGTCGGGTTCGACGGTGTTCCGGAAGCAGCGGTATCCGAGCCGCCATTGACCACGATCGCCCAGCCGATTGCCGAGATGGGCCGCCTTGCCGTCAGGGCGATCCTGGAAAGCAACGGGCCGGTCAGCCGGCATCAACTGCCGGCAGAACTGATCGTGCGAGCCTCGTCGGCTTCGCCACGCGACTGAACCGCCTACCGATTGGCTCTTGCCATGGCAGTCCCCAAAGGCGCACGAACCGGCGCGGGAACCGTTTGAGCCGTGCGGGCCTTGCCCGAACCGCCGATGGTCGACAGCCATTCGAGATAGAAGGCGAGCGCGAACTGCATGGCAATGCCGGCCGATATCAGCAGGCTGTCATAGACGAGCCCGCCCGGATTGATCAGCTTCACCACCTGCGCGACCATGGCTATCACCGTGCCGGCGATGAAGACCGGCAGCGATCTTTTGCCCAGTATGGCCAGCGGATGGTCGGGGCTGGTGCGGAACAGGTTTGACAGCGTCGGCAGGGCGACGACGAGGTAGCTGACCGCCAGGATGTGCAACAGCCGCGGCAACGACAGGAAGGTCTTGTCGAAGCCGCCGATCACCACCGGCAGGTTGAACCACGTTATCTGTCCCCAGAGCGGGCTATGCACCCACACCAGCGCGGCCAGCACATACACCGCCGCCGCGCCGACCAGCCAACGGTTGACCGGAATGACGCCGCCGCGCCTGACATGCAGCATGGCGGCAAGGCCGATGTTGAACAGGAACTGCCAGGACAGCGGGTTGAGGAACCAGAAACCCGGCTCCGGATAATTGGGCGGGGCGATCTCCCAAATTCCGGCAACCAGCCACAGCGTGCCGGACGCGACAAGCGCCGCGACGGGCCTGGAGCTGACGAACAGGACGAAGGCCGGCGCCATCAAAAGCAGCGCTGCATAGACCGGCAGGATGTTGTTATAGCCGAGCTGGTGGCCGAGCGTGACGATGCCGATCAGCACCTGCGGCGTGTTCTTCATCAAGGGCTCGATGTTGATGAGCGTCAGCAGTTCCGGCCGCCTGGCAAACACCGCCACGGCGCAGAACAGGGCCATCACCACCATTGTCGTGACGATATGGGCGACGTAGAGCACGCCCGCCCGCCGCCACATTTTCAAGGTCGCCAGAAGCCGGCCGCCAGGCCGGAACTTGGTGCCGTAGGCGAGCGCGACCGAAATGCCTGATATCAGCACGAACGCCTCGGCCGCATCCGAAAAACCGAAATTCTTGTACGTCAGCGTCTCGAAAGCGGTACCCGGCACATGGTCGACGAAGATGGTGAGCAGTGCCAGCGCGCGCAGTACATCGATACGCGTGTCGCGGACCAAGATGCGCAAATCGCGATCTGGCGAAACAGGGGTAGTCATCGACAAAAGGCCTCAAAGCTGGTTGTTCATGTCCAGCAATGCGACCCCCGACGCACCGCTTCGATTCCTCCCACAAGGAGTGTATCGGCGCAGAAACGGGCCGGAATGAGCCTGGTTCAATCAACTTTCGCGGAGCATGAAAATATTGCGTTTTGAAGCCGGCAAATTGAGTAAAGCCTTATATAATCAACGGGATGCATTATGACTGGCGCCAGTGGCGAAAATGGCCCTCTGATGCTGGATCTAACGTTTCCCTATCGGCTCCTCGGTGCCGGCAAAAACGGCCGTGCATGCCTGTTCCTGCTGCATGGATCGGGTGTCGACGAGACAAGCATGGTGCCGCTGGCGAGGCGCATCGCGCCCGATGCCGCCCTGATCGCGGTACGCGGCCGTATCCCCCAGGAAGACGGTTTTCGCTGGTTCGAGCGAATCACGCCGACGCGCTTCGACCAGCAAAGCATCCGTGTCGAAACCGCTGCCTTCGTGGAATTCGCAAGCGAAGTCGCCACCCGCCATGGGCTTGATCTCGCTCACGCGACATTCCTTGGCTATTCGAATGGCGCTAATCTGGTTTCGAGCCTGATGCTGCTCCATCCCGGCATTGTCCGAAGCGCGGCGCTGCTGAGGCCAATGCCGGTGCTCGACAAGGTGCCTTCAACGGACCTCATGGGCACACGGACGCTGATCATTGCCGGGGCGGAGGACGAGACCTACGGGCCTTTCGCGCCGCCCCTGGTGACATTGCTCAGCCGGCACGGTACCGAGATCGCCGCCCGGATCGTTCCATTAGGCCATGAAATCGGCGACCCGGACGCAGTGATCGTCGAGCGTTGGCTGGCGGAATCGGCGGCGGCGGCGCAGGGAGGCTGACCGCCTTTGCGGACCGCTCACTGCCCAATCAGCGTTCGGCCACCATTCGAGCTTTGCCCCGGCGATCAGCAGGGCAAGCCCGCTTTCAAACAGCGCCTCGTGTCCGCCGGCACTGTAGTGCACCAAGGCTTCGCGCAAAAGCGGATGATCATGCGCCGCCGCATCCAGTGCTTCGCCACGCCCCGGACCTGACGGATATTCGGCTTGCTCGTGACGCAGCCGACTGTGTAGCGGCCGACCGTCATCAGCAATTCCATGGCTGCCCGCCAGAAATTCCAGCAGCCGCTCGAAGTGGCAACAGAATGAAGGGGAGTGTACGGCTTCCCCGAACTTGCATCAGACAGTGCCTATCCCCGCCCCATCCTGTTCCAGGCGTCGAGGCCGGCGATCTTGTAGGCCTCGGCCAGGGTTGGATAGTTGAAGGTGTTGTTGACGAAGAAGTCGACCGTGCCGCCGAGATTGATCACCGCCTGGCCGATATGAATGAGTTCTGTGGCGCCCTCGCCGACAATGTGCGCGCCGAGCAGGCGCCGCGTCTCGATGGAGAACAACAGCTTCAGGAAGCCGGTGTCGACGCCCATGATGTGGCCGCGCGACGTCTCACGGAAGCGCGCGACGCCAACCTCATAGGCGCCGCCGCTTTGGCGCACCTGCTCCTCGGACTGGCCGACCGTCGAGATCTCCGGCACCGCATAGATGCCGTACGGGAAGGTCTCCGGCGGTGGCGGAAGCGACACGCCAAAGGCATGGCATGCTGCCACCCTGCCCTGCTCCATCGAGGTGGAGGCGAGGCTCGGAAAGCCGATGACATCGCCGGCGGCATAAATATTCGGCACGCTGGTCTGAAACGTCCGCGGATCGACCTTGATGCGGCCCCGCGAGTCGGCTTCGATACCAATCAGGTCGAGGCCGAGGCTGCCGATATTGCCGGTGCGGCCGGCGGCGTAAAGCACGACCTCGGAGCGGATAGTGCGGCCATCGGCCAGTTCCACTTCGGCGGCATCCGGCTTGGAGCGGATTTCCTTGACCGCGCTGCCCAGTCTTATCGTCATGCCGCGGTCGCGCATCTGGTGGATGAAATCGTCGACGATCTCCCGGTCGACGAAATCGAGGATGGAGTTGCGCGGCTCGACCAGCGTCACCGGTACGTCGAGCGCGGAAAAGATCGTGGCGTATTCGACGCCGATCACCCCGGCGCCGATCACCGTCAGCGTGCGTGGCAGGCGGTCGAGTTCAAGCATTTCGTCGCTGTCGAAGACCCGGGTCTTGTCGAAGGGCACGTCGGCCGGCCGATGCGGCCTGGTGCCGACGGCGATCAGTGCATTGGCGAAACCGACTTCGCTGTAGTCGCCACTGTCCGACGTCAGGCTGACCTTGTTGGGGCCGAGAAATTTCACCGCCGCGCGCGCGCTTTTGACCTTGTTGCGCATGAACTGGTGCTGCAGCACCTCGACCTCGTGATCGAGCGTCTTGTGCAGACGCTCGATCAGGTCGCCGACGGAGATATCCTGCTTGACCCGATAGCCGCGTCCATAGAAGCCGCGCTCGCGCCAGCCGGAGAGATTGAGCACCGTTTCGCGCAACGTTTTCGAGGGGATGGTGCCGGTGTGCACCGAGACGCCGCCAAGACGCCGGCCCCGATCGACCACCAGCACCGATTTGCCGAGTTTGGCCGATTGCACGGCGGCGCGGCGGCCGGAAGGGCCGCTGCCGATGACCAGCATGTCGTAGTCCATATTGCCCCGTCCCCTCGGCGTCTTGTTGCGCCGCAGCAAACTAACGCCATCCGTGCTACAAATTCAACCGCTTCGGACCCTCACGCCGTCGTGTGCCGCTTGGCGCCGCGACGAAACGGTCCGATCTTGATTCCACCATGAGCCTTCACCATTTCTGGTGCGGTGGGGCTCAGGCTAAGCAGGCCCCTGTTACCAGGAGATGACATGAACGCTCGCGTTTTCGACGGCGAAATCATCAACACCCGGCTCGACGATGCCAGGGCTTATGAAGGCGTGCGCACAAGGCGGATCCTGGCCTTCGTGCTCGACTATCTCATCGTCGGCCTGCTGACTATTCCGTTCGCCATCCTGGTGTTCTTCCTCGGGCTTTTGACCCTCGGCCTGGGCTGGATGCTGTTCGGCGTCCTGGTGCCGGCGGTCGCCATCCTCTACATCTGGAACACGTTGGGCAGCGCCGACCAGGCCACCACGGGTATGAAGATGATGGGCATCCGCCTTGACCGTCTCGACGGCACCCGCATCGACGGGCTGACCGCGGTGGTCCACTCAGTACTGTTTTGGGCCGGCAACGTCATCCTGTCGCCGCTGGTCCTGCTGGTGACCCTGTTCTCGGATCGCAAGCGCACGCTGCACGATCTTTTGCTCGGCACTGTCGTCAGCCGCACCGGCCGCTGATATCGCTCTCAAGCAGAGCCGCAGCCCCCCTTGAGCGCAAATGTGAAGGTGTTGAGTTGCCCGCACCTTCACAATCCTGTTGAATTTTTCGCCGCCGGAGCCAAAGGTAGAGAGATTCGAAGGAGTGTTTCCAAGGCTCGATGACGCAGCACCCGACCCAGTCGCCGCAGTTCTTCCTGACCGCGCCGTCGCCGTGCCCTTATCTCGATGGCCAATTCGAGCGCAAGGTGTTCACGCATCTGGTCGGCGACAAGGCCTCGGAGATGAATGACCTGCTCACGCAAGGCGGCTTCCGGCGCTCGCAGAACATCGCCTACAGGCCAGCCTGCGAGACCTGCCGCGCCTGTGTGTCGGTGCGTATCCTGGCCCATGAGTTTACCCCCAGCCGCAACATGAAGCGCGTGCTGCAGCACAATTCCGACCTCGTCGGCGCCATGCACAATGCCGAGCCCTCGACCGAACAGTATTCGTTGTTTCGCGGCTATCTCGATGCCCGCCACCGCCGCGGCGGCATGTCCGACATGACGGTGCTCGACTACGCCATGATGGTCGAGGATACCCATGTCGACACCAAGGTGATCGAATACCGGCGGCGCGGACCCGACACCTTCATCACCGGCAAAGGCCAGGGTGAACTCATCGCGGTGGCGCTCACCGACAAGATGGCCGATGGCCTGTCGATGGTCTATTCCTATTTCAATCCGGATTTCGAAAGCCGCTCGCTCGGCACGTTCATGATCCTCGACCATATCGCCCGTGCCAAGGCGATGGGGCTGCCCCATGTCTACCTTGGCTACTGGGTCAATGGTTCGCGCAAGATGAATTATAAGATGCGCTTCATGCCGCAGGAGCATCTCGGCCCAAAAGGCTGGGAGCGCTATACCAACGAAGCGGTCTGATGCCGAGTTTTCCCCCGATCCACGCTTAAACTGTTTCAAGGCAGGGGATGCTGGTCTTTCAGCCGCTCGGCTGGAGAGAGTGCGCGCTTGCGCCGATCGGCCGCCTGCAATGCAATTGCGAAAGTTCCTGCATGTCCTCTCACCATGATCACCAGAAGGGCCTTCTGATAACCGCCATCGGCGGACTGATACTGACCGTCGACATACCGTTGATCCGCCTTGCGGATGGCGGCGCGTGGACCATCCTTTTGCTGCGAACCGGAACCACCTTCATCGCCGCGATGATCATCTGGTCGGTCTGGCGCGCGCTGAGCCGGAATGTCCCGCCGCTTATCCCCGGCTGGTCTGGGCTGATCGTGGCGATATGCTATGGGCTGACCTCGATCACCTTCGTTACCGCGGTCTTCCACACCTCGACCGCCGACCTGGTGTTCATCCTAGCCTTCAACACCGTATTCGCCGCACTCTTGTCCTGGATATTCCTACGGGAAAGGCCGGGGGCGGTGACGATCGCGGCCATGCTGGTCATGATCCTCGGCGTGCTGGTCATCGTCGGCGGTTCGGTTGGCAGCGGCAAGCTGTTCGGTGATTTCATGGCACTGTGCTCGGCATTCTTCATCGCGGTGGCCATCACCATCTCGCGAGCCAGCGGCAAGGATATGGGATTCACCTCGCTGATCGGCGTCCTTCTGCCGCTTGGGCTGGCAGCCTTCATGGTGAGCGGCGAAGGCTTTCACGTGAACGCGCCATGGTGGATCATCTTCAACGGCGCCGTCATCATGCCGATCTCGTTCTTCTGCCTCGCCGCTGGGCCGAAATACATTTCTGGACCGGAAGTGGCGATGTTCTACCTGCTCGAAACCGTGCTGGCGCCGATCTGGGTGTGGATGATCTTTGCCGAGACGCCGACCCGCAACAGCCTGATCGGCGGCGGCATCCTGATCGTCACGCTGGTCGCCCATTCGCTCTGGCAGTTGCATGATGGGCGCAAACGCCGCGGCGACCTCGCGGTGCACCATCCGGCTTAGAGGTCGAGATCAGGCGCTGGCTTTCTTGACCACGCTGGGCTCGGGCAAGACCTCGATTTGTGGACCGGCTTCGATTTCATTCGGCGGCACGATCTCGTCGGCCAGTTCCACCTCGCGCAGCCACTCGCGCCAGATCGCGACCAGCAGCGCCATCAGCACCGGGCCGATGAACAGGCCGAGAAACCCCATGGTCTTGACGCCGCCGATCAGGCCGAAAAAGGTCGGCAGGAAGGGCAGTTTTATCGGGCCGCCGACGAGCTTGGGGCGCAACGTCTTGTCGACGATGAACAACTCGACCGTTCCCCAGATGAACAGCGCCAGGCCGGCCATCGGCGAGCCGCTGGCGGCGAGATAGATCGAGACCAGTGTGAAGGACAATGGCGCACCGCCGGGGATGAGCGCCATCACGCCGGTCAGCGCGCCGAGCGTCACCGGCGACGGCACACCAGCCAGCCAGTACGCGATGCCCAGCACCAGTCCCTCGCCGATGGCGATTACAGTCATGCCGGTCACGGTCGAGGAAATGGTCGCCGGCACGACGCGCGAGATCCGCTCCCAGCGGGTGGGCAGAATGCGCTCGCCGAGGCGATCGATCTGGCCGGCGAAATTCTCGCCGTCGCGATAGGCGAAAAACAGGGCGATCATCATGAACAGCAGCGTTAGAAAGAGGCTGAAAGCGCTGCCGCCGGCGGCGAGCGCGCCTCGGTAAATGCTCCCTATATTGGCGCCGCTGACTAGCTGGATCAGTTCGCCGATCCCGCCGGGATGGCCGAGATTGGTCGTCCACTGCTCGTTCAGCCATTCACCCACCACAGGCAGGGTGGCGATCCAGTGCGGCGTCACCGCACCGTGGCGGTTGGTCTCTATCGCCCAGCCGACCCATTCGCGCACCTCGTTGATGGCATAGGTGCCAGCAAGCGCGATCGGTATGACCAGGAAGGCGAGGATGAACAGGATGGCAAATGTGGCGGCGATGGTTCGATTGCCGCCAACGCCGACCAGCAGTCGTCGGTAAAGCGGCCAGCTGGCAAAGGCGATGACGAGGGCAGCCAGCACCGGGAACAGGAAGCCGTGGAAGAAATAGACGCCGGCGGCAACGATCAGCACCAGCAGCCAGCGCGCCGCCGACAGCGGCGGTATGACGGCCGAACGGAGCGGTGTGGACAGCCCGAAGAGGCGCTGCTGCCGTTCCGGTTTCTGGATCTTTGCTTCCTTCAAACGCCCTGCTCTCCCCGGCTCATCCGGTCAGTTATGCACCGATATAGTGCAGCAATCGTGACGATAGTCCAAATGTGATGGTGGAGCTGCCAATCTCCCCCCTCGTGGGGAATGTCCGGCAGGACAGAGGGGGGCGCGACCTCTGATCTGATCTTAGGGACCGAGAATTGCGAGAGGCGTAGCTTGCTTGATGCGCCGGCGGGATAGCGCGCCCCTCTGGCCTGCCGGCCACCTTCCCCCACGAGGGGGATCGGCAGCTTCTACCCGAACTTCCCGGTCCTGGGGAATCCCTTGGGCACCATCCGTCCCGCCGACGCCCGGGCGCCGATCCATTCGGCCAATTCCTCGCGCGACCGGGTGAAGGTACGGTCGGCCGAATCCTGCCAGGAGAGACCTGTCTCAAGTGTAAAAGGCTTGAGATCGAGCAGGCCGCCGTCCTTGTATTTCTGCAGCCGCACGCCCTTGCCGCGACCCATCTCCGGAATTTCCGAGAGCGCGAACACCAGCATCTTGCGGTTCTCGCCGACGATGGCCAGGTGATTGCCGGTGACCGGCACGCAGCGCTTGGCCTCGTCCGGCGCCTTGACGTTCATCACCTGCTTGCCCTTGCGGGTGTTGGCGACCACCTCTTCCTCCGGAACGATGAAGCCGTTGGCGTCGAAAGAGGCGAGCAGCAGCTTGCGCTTGGGATCGTGAACGAAGGCGGTGACGATGTCCTGGTCATTGTCCATGTCGACGATGATGCGGATCGGCTCGCCATGGCCGCGGCCGCCCGGCAGCCGATCGGCGCCGATCGTGTAAAACTTGCCGCCGGTGGTAAAGACCAGAACCTTGTCTGTCGTCTGAGCATGGAAGGCGAGCTTGAGGCTGTCGCCCTCCTTGAAGGTCAGCGTCGAAAAATCGGCCAGATGGCCCTTCATCGCCCGCAGCCAGCCTTTTTCCGAAACCACCACGGTGACCGGCTCGCGCTCGATCATGGCGTGCGCGATATCGGTCAGGTCGTGCTCGGGCGCGTCGGCGAACTGCGTGCGGCGCTTGCCAATCTCGGTCTCCGGACCGAACTTGTCGCGAACCTGAGTGACTTCCCACTTGATGGTCGACCATTGCTTGGCATCGGACGCCAGCAGTGCCTCGATCTGCTTCTTCTCGGCGGTCAGGCCGTCGAATTCCTTGCGGATCTCGAATTCCTCCAGCTTGCGCAAGGCGCGCAGCCGCATGTTGAGGATCGCTTCGGCCTGGGTGTCGGTGAGCGACCAGCGGGCCATCATGACCTGCTTGGGCTCATCCTCCTCGCGGATGATCCTGATCACCTCGTCGATGTTGAGATAGGCGATCAGGTAGCCGGCAAGGATTTCCAGCCGCCTCTCGATCTCGCCGAGGCGAAATTTCGAGCGACGGATGAGGACGTCGCGGCGGTGGTCCAGCCATTCCTGCAGCACGCCCTTCAGCGACAGCACGTTGGGCACCTTGCCTCGCGACAGCACGTTCATGTTGAGGGGGAAACGGCTTTCGAGCTCGGTCAGCTTGAACAGCGATTCCATCAGGATGCCTGGGTCGACCGAACGGCTCTTCGGCACCAGGACGACGCGGATGTCCTCGGCGCTTTCGTCCCTGATATCCTCGAGCAGCGGCAGCTTGCGGGCCATCAACAGCTCGGCGATCTTCTCGATCAGCCGCGCCTTCTGCACCCCATAGGGAATTTCGGTGACGACAATGCTCCAGGTGCCCCTGCCCTGGTCTTCCTGGTTCCATTTCGACCGCACGCGGAACCCGCCGCGGCCGGTCTCATAGGCTTCGAGGATCGAGGCACGGCTGTCGACGATGATGCCGCCGGTCGGAAAATCCGGGCCCTGGACGAAATCCATCAGCTTCGCCACCGGCGCATCGCGATGCTCGATCAGATGCAGCGCCGCGTCGCAGAGCTCGGCGGCATTGTGCGGCGGGATCGAGGTGGCCATGCCAACCGCGATGCCGGACGAGCCGTTGGCCAAGAGATTGGGGAAGGCACCGGGGAGCACGACCGGCTCCTCGTCTTCTTCATTGTAGGTCGGCCGATAGTCGACCGCGTCTTCGGTGATGCCGGCAAGCAGGTCAGTCGCCACGTCGGTCATGCGCGCTTCGGTGTAGCGCATGGCGGCGGCGTTATCGCCGTCGATGTTGCCGAAATTGCCCTGGCCGTCGACCAGGGGATATCGCATCGAAAAATCCTGCGCCAGCCGCACCAGCGCATCATAGATCGACTGGTCGCCATGCGGGTGGAACTTGCCCATCACCTCGCCGACGATACGAGCGCATTTGGCGAACCCCTGGTCCGGGTTGAGGCGCAGCAGGCGCATGGCGTGCATGATGCGGCGATGGACCGGCTTCAGTCCGTCGCGCACATCCGGGAGCGCCCGGTGCATGATGGTCGACAACGCATAGGCGAGATAGCGCTCTTCCAGCGCCTTCTTCAGGTCGACTGGTTCGATATGATCGCCACCGCCATTGTCAGGCGGCAAAAGCCTTTTTCCCATGGGCTGGACCTAGCCGAGCGGGTGATTCGCGGCAAGAGGCGCGCACCGGACCAGTCGATTTGCGCGCAGTTCTGCAACAGAAAACCGCAAGGTCGAGCCTGCCGGCCAACATCAATCTGTTACATGCCGCATCTATTGCGAAGCACGCTGGCGGCCCGACCTTCATGCCAAATTCACTGCGTTCTCCAATAGCGTTCGGATCGGGTTTGCCTTTCAGCGCGATTTTCGACCATTGTGCCGAGACACGCCTTTTTCCCGTCCAGTTCGTCACGGAATGGTGATGGCGCAAAGAATTGAAAAATAATTTCAGGACACTCTCAGGGACCTTGCGATGACAATCAACCGCTCAACTCTCCGGAAATTCGCACTTTCGACCTTCTTGCTCACGCTGCCGCTGAATGCGGCCCTTGCCCAGGACGCGGCGGTCGCGGACCGGCTGAAGGCAGCACTCTCCGCACAGGGCGTCGACATCTCCTGGACCGGCGTGACCGGCGACAACACCAGCATGGTGCTGCAGGGCGTGTCGGTGAAACCGGCCGCGGAAAAGGAAGCGCTGACGATCGGCGATGTCAAGCTCGAGAACATCACCGAGGCCAATGGCGGCTATGATATCGGCACCGTGTCGACCTCGGCCTTCGAACACAGCAAGGACGGCGTCACCCTCGATCTCAGCCCCTTCGTTATCCACGACATGACGGTGCCGGCCGACGGCTCCACCAGCCCGCTTGGCTCGCTGATGATGTACAAATCCGCTGAACTCTCGAACATGACGGTCAAGGTCGCCGACAAGACCGCCTTTTCGATGGATGGGCTCGCCATCCAGATCACGCCGCCCGCCGACGGCAAGGCGATGGAATTCACCGCCAACACGGAGAAGTTCACGGCCGATCTGTCGCTGGTCGAGGATCCCAAATCCAAGGAGGTCATCAACGCGCTCGGCTACCAGAACATCTCGGGCAATCTTGAAATGGCCGGCACCTGGCAGCCGTCGGACGGCAAGATGGAACTGTCGAAATACGACATCTCCGTCGAGAATGCCGGCACGCTCGGCATGACGTTCGACCTCGGCGGCTACACGATCGACTTCATCAAGTCGCTGCAGGAAATGCAGAAGAAGATGGCCGCACAGCCGGAAGGCGCCGACAATTCGGCGCAAGGCATGGCCATGCTCGGCCTGTTGCAGCAGCTTTCGTTCAACAGCGCATCGATCCGCTTCGACGACGATTCGCTGACCGGCAAGGTGCTGGACTATGTCGGCAAGCAGCAGGGCATGTCAGCCAAGGACATCGCCAATCAGGCCAAGGCAATCGTGCCGTTCGGCATGTCGCAGCTCAACAATCCCGAGCTGACGGCTCAGGTTACGGCGGCTGTCAGCAAATATCTCGACGATCCGAAGAGCCTCGAAATCTCGGCCGAGCCGCCGGCATCGGTGCCGTTCGCACTGATCATGGCGGGTGCCATGTCCAATCCGCTCGACCTGCCGAAGACGCTCGGCGTCAGCGTCAAGGCGAACGAGGACTGATCGAAGACAACTCCCTTCTCCCCGTCCCTATACGGGGAGAAGGTGCCGGCAGGCGGATGAGGGGCAGCGCTGACGCCTGCAAGTTTGAAATTGAATGCCGAACCGCCTGCCTGTCAGAAGGCGTCAGTTGTCGCGGCTGGTCGCCAAACGCCTGCATCCGCGCTGCCGCTCATTGTCCTGCCCGACATTTCTCCCCGTAGAGTGACGGGGAGAAAAGGGCAGTTGCGACGCTGCAATCAGTCCTTCTTGGCCGGCGCGACACGCAGCGCCAGTTCGCGAAGCTGCTGCGGCGAGGCTTCCGACGGCGCGTTCATCAGCAGGTCGTAAGCCTGCTGGTTCATGGGGAACATGGTGATTTCGCGCAGGTTCTTGGCGCCGACCAGCAGCATGACGACGCGGTCGACGCCGGCGGCCATGCCGCCATGCGGCGGCGCGCCATACTGGAAGGCACGGTAGAGGCCGCCAAAGCGTTCCTCGACCGTGGAACGGTCGAGCCCAACCGTCTCGAACGCCTTGACCATGGTTTCGGGCAAATGGTTGCGGATACCGCCACTGGCGATCTCGAAACCGTTGCACACCATGTCGTACTGGAAGGCCTTGATGCCGAGCAGATCCTCGCCGTTCAGCGCATCGATGCCACCCTGCGGCATCGAGAACGGGTTGTGGGCGAAGTCGATCTTCTTCTCCTCCTCGTTCCATTCGAAGAACGGGAAGTCGACGATCCAGCACAGTTCGAAGCGTTCGCGGTCGACGAGGTTCAGTTCCTCGCCGGCACGGGTGCGCGCCGCGCCGGCGAACGAAACGAACTTCTTGGGATCACCGGCGACGAAAAAAGCGGCGTCGCCGTCGGCAAGGCCGAGCTGCAGGCGGATCGCCTCGGTGCGCTCCTCGCCGATGTTCTTGGCGAGCGGGCCGGCGCCTTCGAGCTTGTCGCCTTCCTTGCGCCAGAAGATGTAGCCCAGCCCCGGCTGGCCCTCGCCTTGCGCCCAGCTATTCATGCGGTCGCAAAAGGCGCGGCTGCCGCCGGTCTTTGCCGGAATGCCCCAGACCTCGGCCTTCGGATCGTTGGCCAGGATGTTGGCGAACACCTTGAAGCCGGAATCGCGAAAATGGTCGGAGACGGCCTGCATCTCGATCGGATTGCGCAAGTCCGGCTTGTCGGAGCCGTATTTGCGCATGGCGACATCATAGGGGATACGCTGGAATTTCTGCGTCACCGGCTTGCCGTTGGCGAAGGTCTCGAAGACGCCGCGCATCACCGGTTCCATGGTCGACAGCACGTCGTCCTGCTCGACGAAACTCATTTCGAGGTCGAGCTGGTAGAACTCGCCGGGCAGGCGGTCGGCGCGCGGGTCCTCGTCACGGAAGCAGGGCGCGATCTGGAAATAGCGGTCGAAGCCAGACACCATGATCAGCTGCTTGTATTGCTGCGGCGCCTGCGGCAGCGCGTAGAAGGTGCCGGGATGGATGCGCGACGGCACCAGGAAGTCGCGCGCGCCTTCCGGCGACGAGGCGGTCAGGATCGGCGTCGAGAATTCGGTGAAGCCGACCTCGCCCATGCGCTTGCGCATCTCGGCGATGATTTTCGTGCGCGCCACGATGTTCTTGTGCAGTGTCTCGCGGCGCAGATCCAGGAAGCGGTATTTCAGCCTGATGTCCTCGGGATAATCGGGCTCGCCGAACACCGGCAGCGGCAATTCCTTGGCCGCCGACAACACTTCGATCTCACGAGCGAAGATTTCGATCTCACCGGTCGGCAGGTTGGCGTTGACCGTCTCGGGCAAGCGCGCCTTGACCTCGCCATCGACGCGGATCACCCACTCGCCGCGCAAGGTCTCGGCGACCTTGAAGGCAGGCGAATCGGGATCGGCAACGATCTGGGTCAGGCCGTAATGGTCGCGAAGGTCGATGAACAGTAGGCCGCCATGGTCGCGTACGCGATGCACCCAACCCGACAGGCGAACGGAGTTGCCAACGTCGCTCTTTCGCAACTGGGCACAGGTATGGCTGCGGTAACGGTGCATGGTCATGGATATAAGTCCGGGGTGCTGGATGGTAGGCCGAAGCATTGCGGCCCGGCCTCAAAATTTGCGCGAAAAGCGCATGGGAGGCATGGTTTGTCAAGGCAAAGGGACGGAGGGGCTATCTCTCAGCTTGGAACCTCCGCTTCAATTTATGGCCGGTCATATGGCGGAACGGTGAACCGCCTGTCGCGTTAGCGCATGATGGACTGAGAGGAGGCAAACATGTTTTCCTGGAAGGGCACTTGGCGCAATCAATACGGTTCGGTTGTAATTATCGACGACGATAGTGAGGGTTTGATCCGCGGTGTCTTCAAGACAGCGTTGCCCGACAGCAGCTTTTCCGGAATGGAAGTGCCTCTTCACGGGGCCGCTCATGGAGATGTGATCGGCTTTACTTCCGCAGCGTCAGGAAAGACAGGGCCGGCGGCTGTGAGCTATACCGGCATTTTTCGAGACGGCAAGATCGAGATGTTGTGGCACACGGTGGCTGGACTGGCTCTTTCAGCCGAGGCCGAGGGTGAGCCCGCAAAGCTGACCACGGTTGGAACATGGCGCGCCTTCGGGACCAGCCTAGACACTTTTGAGCGCGTCGATTGATACGCTGATCGATTAACCGGCGCTGCCGGTCGCCATCGACGTCTGTTTCATCCGCCGAGCTGATTCGACCCGAGGCATCGCTGCCTTTTCATTGGCAAATGCCGCTGGCATCGACGGAGACGATGGTCCAAAAAGGATCAACGATGAGCGGCTGTATTTCTTCATGTCCTCCATCCGTCCCCTGATCCCGCTTCTTCTCGCCGCAGGCATCCTCCTCGGCGGCAATGGGCTGCAGAGCACGCTGATCGCACTGCGTGGCGCGCAGGAAGGGTTTTCGGCTTCCGACATCGGCCTGATGGGCACCTTCTATTTCGCCGGGTTCCTGCTCGGCTGCCTGGCCATCACCCGCATCATGAAGGCGGTCGGCCATATCAGGGCGTTTTCGGCGCTGGCGGCGATCGCCTCCGTCGGCACCTTGCTGCTCGTGCTGGTTCTCGATCCGGTGATGTCGTGCGCGGTGCGCTTTGCCGGCGGCTTCTGTTTCGCCGGATTGTTCACCATCGTCGAAAGCTGGCTGAATTCCGGCGTCACCAACCACGACCGCGCCCGCGTGCTGGCGATCTACCGGATGGTCGATACCGGATCGGTGACATCAGCCCAGTTCCTGATTCCCGTCTTCGGCGCCGGTGGCTTCACCATCTTCGCCATCATGTCGATCATGATCACTCTGTCGTTGGTGCCGGTTTCGCTCGGCGACCGCTCCAACCCGACGCCGCCGGAAGAGGTCAAGCTCGATCTGGCCCGCGTCTGGCGGATTTCGCCGCTGGGCTGCTTTGGCTGCATCGCCGTGGGCGTCACCAACAGTGCCTTTCGCACCTTGTCGCCGGTCTATGCGGAGCAGATCGGCATGTCGGTCGGCGACGTCGTCACCTTCGTCAGCGTCGGCATTTTCGGCGGAGCCATCATCCAGTATCCGCTTGGTTACCTTTCCGACCGCTGGGATCGGCGCCGGGTGCTGTTGATGACGACCTGCTGCGCGATGCTTTCGGCACTGGCGCTGGTGTTCATCGCCGGCAGCAACCCGCTGCTCAACTTCATCATCATCTTTATCTTCGGTTGTTTCGCCATGCCGCTGTATTCGCTGTCGGCGGCACATTCCAACGACCGCGCGGATGCCGGCGAGTTCGTGCTAATCAACGCCGCCCTGATGCTGTTCTATTCCTTCGGCGCTATTGGGGGCCTTTCGCGGCGTCGACCGCGATGCAGTATTTCGGGCCAAGCGCGCTGTTCGTCTTCAGCGCCGTGGTCTACGCGATCTTCATTGCCGTCATCCTCTACCGCATGCAGGCACGCTCAGGAGTACCGGCAGGCAAGCGCAGCCGCTTCACGGCGCTGTTGCGCACGTCGACCATTTTCGCGCGGCTGGCGAGGAGAAATAGTGATCAAGACAGTCCGGAAGGGCCGTGACGGGGGCACCACAGCTTGACGAAAGCCTTCCCGGCTGAAATCTAGGAAGACCCTACTCCTGCCAAAAGCGATTTGATGCACGTCATCACCACCCAGAAAGAACTCGAGACCGTTCTCGCCGCTTTCGAAAAGTCGGATTTCGTCACCGTCGACACCGAATTCATCCGCGAAACGACCTTCTGGCCAATCCTGTGCCTGATCCAGATGGCCGCGCCCGGCGTGACCGCGTTGATCGATCCGCTGTCGCCTGATATCGACTTGGCTCCCTTCTTCAGGCTGATGGCCAACGAGGCGGTGGTCAAAGTCTTCCATGCGGCGCGACAGGACATCGAAATCATCGTCCATCTCGGCGACCTCGTTCCGCACCCGGTGTTCGATACCCAGGTGGCGGCGATGGTCTGCGGCTTCGGCGACAGCGTTTCCTACGATCAGCTGGTACAGCGCATCACCGGAGCGCGGCTCGACAAGTCGTCGCGCTTCACTGACTGGCGCCATCGGCCGCTGTCCGACAAGCAGCTTGATTACGCGCTGGCCGACGTCACCCATCTGATCGAGGTCTATCAGCACCTCAACGCCGAGCTGGCGCGGGAAAACCGCGCCCACTGGCTGAATGAGGAGATGGATGTCCTGACCTCGCGCGAGACCTACGATCCGCACCCCGAGGATGCCTGGAAGCGGCTGAAGATGCGGCTTCGCAAGCCCCAGGAGCTGGCGATCGTGCAGGCCGTGGCGGCATGGCGCGAACGCGAGGCGCGCGAGCGCGACGTGCCGCGCGGCCGTGTGCTCAAGGACGACGCAATCTACGAGATCGCACAACAAGGTCCGCGCGATGCGCCAGCCCTTGCCAAGTTGCGCACCACGCCAAAAGGCTGGGAACGCTCCTCGACGGCGACGGCATTGCTCGGCGCGGTCAACACCGCGCTCGCCCTGCCCAAGGAGCAGATGCCGAAACTGCCGAAAAACTTCCAGCCGCCCGAGGGCTCGAATGCGGCCGCGGAACTGTTGAAGGTGCTGCTCAGGATCGTCGCCGAAAAACAGGGCGTCGCCTCGAAGGTGCTGGCCTCCAGCGATGACATCGATCGCATCGCGGCCGAGGGCGAGGATGCCGATGTGCCTGCGCTGCAAGGATGGCGGCGCGCCGTGTTCGGCGAACACGCGCTGAAGCTGGTACGCGGCGAGATCGGCATCAAGTTCGACAATCGCAAGATCGCGGTGTTCGATCTATAGGCGCCGGCCTTTCCTCTTCCCTTTTGGAGAAGGTGATTAGGCGCTGCTCATACGACCGCGAGCAAGTGCAGGGCCAGCCAGATCCAACCGAGCGCCAGCACCACCGCGCCCAGCACGAAGGAGCGGTTGCGCACCAGCAGCTTGTTGCTGGTCAGGTGAAACCAGGCGTGAAAATAGCGCGACGCGACAAAAATCCACATCAGTGCGAGGGTGATGTAATTGACGCCGTTGGTCATGTGCAGTGTCAGGCACAGTACGTAGAAAAGCACCGGCAGTTCGAATTGATTGATCAGATTGTTCGCCACGGTGACGGTAGAGGCCGGCTCGGTCGAGCGAACCTTGTACTGGCCGACCTTGGCTTCACCCGACTTGACAGCAAAATAGCGGCGCCGGCCCATGACGATATAGACGATGTAGATCAGCAGCACGTGAGCCAGCACAGGCCAGAAGATCGTGGTCTGGTTCATGAAGTCGCCCCTGCCCTGCTCCGCTTCAATTCCGACGTCTTTGGCCTGCCAGCCAGAAAGCGGCAATGACGATGACCGGGACGGCGAGAAGCGCGAATTTGGTGACGATCAGCGCCGAAGCAAAGGACAGCGAGTCCGGATTGGCGTAGAGGAAATCGGACAGAAGGCGCGCCACGGCGATGTTCTGTGCGTAGTCGGCGAGCATATAGGGCAGCACCAGGACCAGCGCGAAGATCGCCTGCATCTGCGCCGGCAGCACGCGGAAATTCTTCAGGCGCCGGCCAGTTGCCAGGATCAGGCTGACCAGCGTCAGCGACAACAGTGCCGGAAACAGAAGATCGAAGGTCAGGTAGTGCCAGACCAGGATGATCTCGCTGCCGCGCCGGCCAAGCGCCGTCAGCCAGGCCATGCCTTCGTCGGGCGTAAATCCGAAATAACGCATGTCGAGCGAAGCCAGGCCCCCGCTCAGTCGACGGAAATAGAAGAACTCCATCCCCGTCATGGCGACAAAAACCGCCGCCGAGAGGAAGCAGAGCGCCCCGACATGGCGCGACAGGCGCAGCACCATGGCGGTCAAGTTCCCCCAAAGCCCGGAAGAATCAGGCTCCGCCGGGATAGTTGGGGCTTTCGCGGGTAATCGTGACGTCATGGGCGTGGCTTTCACGAAGTCCGGCGTTGGATATGCGCACAAAGGTGGCGCGGTCGCGGAAATCGGCAAGGTCGCGGCCACCAACATAACCCATAGCGGCTTTCAGCCCGCCCGCAAGCTGGTGCAGCACGCCAGACACAGGTCCTTTATAGGGAACCTGCCCTTCAATGCCTTCCGGCACCAGTTTCAGCGTGTCGCGCACCTCGGCCTGGAAGTAGCGATCGGCGGAGCCCCGCGCCATGGCGCCGACCGAGCCCATGCCGCGATAGGCCTTGAAGGAGCGGCCCTGGTGCAAATAGACCTCGCCCGGGCTTTCGTCGGTTCCGGCAAGCAGCGAGCCGATCATGGCGGCGCTGGCGCCGGCGGCGAGTGCCTTGGCGAGATCGCCGGAATATTTGATGCCGCCGTCGGCGATCACCGAGGCGCCTGATTTGTGTGCTGTCTCGACCGCCGACATGATGGCCGAAAGCTGGGGAACGCCGACCCCGGCCACAATGCGGGTGGTGCAGATGGAGCCCGGGCCAATGCCGACCTTGACGGCGTCGGCGCCGGCGTCGATCAGCGCCCGCGTGCCTTCCGTGGTGGCGACGTTGCCGGCCAGGATGCGCACGGAATTGGAAAGCTTCTTCGCCCGCGTCACCGCGTCCAGCACGCGCTGCGAGTGGCCATGCGCTGTGTCGATCACCAAAAGGTCGACGCCGGCCTCGATAAGACGCTCGGCGCGCTCGAAGCCGTCATCACCGACGCTGGTGGCGGCCGCGGCGCGCAGGCGCCCCTGCGCATCCTTGGTGGCGTGCGGGTTGAGCTGCGATTTCTCGATGTCCTTGACGGTGATCAGCCCGACGCAATTGCCCGTTTTGTCGACCACCACCAGCTTCTCGATGCGGTGCTGGTGCAGAAGCCGCTTGGCCTCGTCCTGGTCGACGTTCTCCTTGACCGTAATCAAGTTCTCACGGGTCATCAATTCGTAGACCTTTTGCGCCGGATCGGAAGCGAAGCGCACATCGCGGTTGGTCAGGATGCCGACCAGCCGGCCGGTCTTGTGGCCCCCGGCGCCGCCATTCTCGACCACCGGAATGCCCGAGATCGAATAGGTGCGCATCAGCGACAATGCGTCGGCTAGCGTGGCGTCGGGCCCGATCGTGACCGGGTTGACCACCATGCCTGATTCGAATTTCTTGACCTGCCGCACCTGCTCGGCCTGTTCGGCGGGCGAGAAATTGCGATGGATGACGCCGATGCCGCCGGCCTGCGCCATGGCGATGGCAAGCCTTGCCTCGGTGACCGTGTCCATCGCCGCCGACAGGATCGGCACGTTGAGGTCGATGTCGCCGGCGATGCGGGTGCGGATATCGGTCTGGCCGGGCATCACCTCGGAATGACCGGGCTGCAAAAGCACGTCGTCAAAGGTCAGCGCCAGTGCGCCGGTGGACGTTTCGATGATTTTTGCCATGGCCAGCCCTTTGAATGCGAAAAAGCGCTGGACCGGAATGGACAGCGCCGACTCGTTATTCCCTTTCAGGATTGGCGGTGGCTGGTAACACGTCGCGGGGCGGATGAAAAGCCGATCGTTGCGGCGTTCCGCGTTCTAGTCGCCAGACTTCCCCGCCAGAGCATCAAGCAATGGGTGACGCGGCGCTGCGAAGGGACTGACGACAGTGACCGCGCCCCATGTGAAGCCGTCTTGCAGATCTTCCGAGACCAGCAGCCGACAGCCAGCTTGCGAGGCCGTGGAGAGAACGACCGAGTCCCAAATGCTGAGTCGATGGTCGGTAGCCAGATCAGCGGCCATCATCATCACATCTTGCGTTGTCGCGGCAACGGAAAATGCGTCGCTCCAGCTCAGAAGGGCATCCCGTGCCTCCAGGGGCGGTCTTCCTGCTTTGCGGACCAAAACGTTGAAGAGTTCACCAAGAACCTGAACAGGAATAACCGCGTCACCTTGCCGGAGATCGCGCAGCAATTCGAGAACGATGTCGCGCTTCTCCGCACCGTTTACCCCTTCCGCGTAAGCAAGGATGTTCGTGTCGAGCGCGATCTTCAATGCTCGTCCTCATAAAGCTCATCGCGCGTCCACTGCCCGGCATCCACAACAGGCTGGCGCTCAAGGCGCGACAACAACGCCGCGCGCGATTGGGCAGCCACCCCCTCCTGATGATCTGCGGGCACGATCCGGGCGACCGGACGCCCGTGACTGGTCACCACGTAGCTTTGTCCTTCGCGGACGCCGCGCAGTAGGAGAGAAAACCTGCGATTGGCATCGGCCGCCGAAACACCTTTTTCCATGGCGTGTCCCTATAGTAGTTATATTCACTACAATAATGATGTGTGTCGCTCCATGCAAGGTGTCCCTTGCCTGGCAGGGATCTCTGCCAGCATGGGACATGCCAAAGCGAAAGGCCGCATCCTTGCGGTCGCACAAATGTGACAGCAATTTAACACGACATCACCCTCTGGCCGTGATAACCGCCCTGCGTGCCGGCTTCCCCCAGCCGACGACACAGAGAATAAGTCCGGACGCGTCTTGTGAACCGCACCATTCCGCTCATATTGGCGGTCGCTCTCTTCATGGAAAACATGGATTCGACCGTGATCGCGACATCGCTGCCGGCGATCGCCATCGACATCCACACCAGCCCGATCGCGCTCAAACTGGCGCTGACGGCCTATCTGGTGTCGCTGGCGATCTTCATTCCAATCAGCGGCTGGATGGCCGACCGCTTCGGCGCCAAGACCATCTTTCGTGCCGCGATTGCAGTGTTCATTGCCGGTTCGGTGGCGTGCGCGCTCTCCGGTTCGCTGCCCGCCTTCGTGGTTGCGCGTTTCCTGCAAGGCATTGGCGGCGCCATGATGACCCCGGTCGGGCGCCTGGTTCTGGTACGCGCCACGCCCAAGAGCGAACTGGTCGCCGCCATGTCGTGGCTGACCGTTCCCGCACTGGTCGGCCCGCTGGTGGGTCCGCCGATTGGCGGCTTCATCACCACCTTCTTCACCTGGCACTGGATCTTCCTGATCAACGTCCCGATCGGCCTGATCGGCATTTGGCTTGCCACCCGCTTCCTGCCGGAAACCGAGGCAACCGAGACGCCGCCGCTCGATTTCGTCGGCTTCGTGCTGAGCGGGCTGGCCGCTTCCGGCGTCGTCTTTGGCCTGTCGGTGGTTAGCCTGCCTTATCTGCCGCCGGCGACCGGCTTCATTACGATCGCCGTGGGACTGCTGTCGGGCGCGCTCTACCTCGTGCATGCGCGCCGCGCCAAAAATCCGCTGCTGGCGCTCGAACTGTTCCGCAACCAGGTGTTCCGCTCGTCGGTGCTTGGCGGCTCGCTGTTTCGCATCGGCATCGGCGCCGTGCCGTTCCTTTTGCCGCTGATGTTCCAGATCGGTTTCGGGCTGACACCGTTCCAGTCCGGCATCATCACCTTCGTCTCGGCGATCGGCGCCATCGGCATGAAATTCGTCACCGCGCTGATCTTCCGCGTTGTCGGCTTTCGCCGCGTGCTGATCGTCGGCTCGCTGGTCGCTGCCGCGTCGATCGCCATCTACGGCCTCTTCACCCCCGAAACACCTTACGCGCTGATGCTGGCCATATTGCTGGTCGGCGGCTTCATCCGCTCGATGTTCTTCACCGGCGTCAACGCGCTCTCCTATGCCGAGGTGTCAGCCGAGGATACCAGCAAGGCAACGCCGATCACGGCGGTGTTCCAGCAGCTCTCGATCGCGCTCGGCGTGGCGCTCGCCGGCGGCATTCTCGAAGTCTCGACCTCGATCCATGGCGGCCCGCTGACGCTGGGCGACTTCCACACCGCCTTCTTCATCGTGGCAGCGGTGTCAGCGGCGGCGTCGCTGTCGTTCATGCGGATGGCGCCCGACGCCGGCAACGCCGTATCTGGCCATGGCCGGCTGACGACGCCGAAGACGCTGGAACCGGTCAGATCGCCGGGAGAGTGAAGCAAAGTCGCCGCAGAGCGATCAGCCGTCGGTGTCCCCCGGCCCTTCGCTATGGCTCCGGGCGCTCGAGTCCTTCGGAACGTCCACTGGACGTTCCGATCCGCCTGGCGGAGGGCTGGCCTTTCAGCCGTCGGCGTCCCCCGGCCCTTCGCTATGGCTCCGGGCGCTCCAGTCCTTCGGAACGTCCACTGGACGTTCCGATCCGCCTGGCGGCGGACCGGACTCTCGCCCCTTAAAATCCTTGGCCAATAGATAGAGCTCCACCGATTCATCGCGTGAGGCCGGCGGCTTGACGTGATGGACGGAGCGGAAATTCTTCTTGAGCATCGAGAGCAACTCATTTTCGGCGCCGCCCTGGAAGGTTTTGGCGAGGAAATGGCCGCCCGGCTTGAGGACCGAGAGCGCGAAATCGGCCGCCACCTCGCAGAGATGCATGGTGCGGATATGGTCGGTTCGCTTGTGGCCGGTGGTCGGCGCCGCCATGTCGGACAACACGACATCCGGGTCCCCGCCCAGCGCCTCGGCCAGCTTTCGCGGCGCGTCGGCGTCCAGGAAATCCATCAGCAGCACCGGCGCACCGGGCACGGCGTCCATTTCGAGATAGTCGATGCCGATGACATGCGGGTTTTCGGCCGTCGATTTCGTGCGCGCGGCCGCGACCTGGCACCAGCCGCCGGGGGCGGCACCCAGATCGATTACCTTCATGCCGGGCTTCAAGAGGTGGTGCTTGTCGTCGATCTCGATCAGCTTGTAGGCCGCGCGCGAGCGATAGCCGTCGGCCTTGGAGCGCTGGACATAGGGATCGTTGATGTGGCGCTGCAGCCAGCGGCGCGACGATTCCTTCAGGCCGCTTTTCTTCTTGATCCGCGTCTTCAGCACGCGAATGCTGGCGGACCCTGGCTTTTCCGGTTTCTTCGTCATTACCTGATTTCTTGTTTGAGCATGATCATGATGCCCTAGCACGCCCGTCATTGCGCCAGACGCCGTCATCGGCCATCAGCTCACTCAATATTCCTTCGCGCAAGCCCCGGTCCGCGACGCGCAGCCGTTCCGACGGCCAGACGGCGCGGATTGCTTCGAGGATGGCACAACCGGCCAACACGAGATCGGCGCGGTCGGCGCCGATGCAGGGGTTGGCGCAACGCTGCTGGAAGTCCCAGCCGACCAGTTTCTCCACCATACGGTCGACGCTGTCGCGGTCCATCCACAGGCCGTCGACGCGCCGGCGGTCGTAGCGTTCGAGGTCGAGATGGACGCCGGCCAGCGTCGTCACCGTACCCGAAGTGCCCAGCAGATGGAAATTCGGGCTGGCCTTGAGATGGCTCAACCGATCCCGGCCATCGAAAGCGGCCAGCCTGCCGGCAACGTCGTCGACCATGGCGGTGAATATCTCGCGCGTCACGGTGCGGCCGCCAAAGCGTTCCGCCAACGAGACGACGCCGACCGGCAGCGAGGTCCACGAGACGATGTGATTGGCCAGCCGCGGCGAACGGCGGCCGGTGAGATCGATCAGCGCGATCTCGGAAGACCCGCCACCAATGTCGAACAGGACGACGCCCTGCGTGTTGCGCTCGACCAGCGAACCGCAGCCGGAGACCGCAAGGCGGGCTTCGGTCTGGCGGTCGATGATCTCGAGCTTCAGGCCGGCTTCGCGTTCGACGCGATCGAGGAACTCCACGCCGTTTTCGGCTGTTCGGCAGGCTTCGGTGGCGATCAGCCTTGCCTTCCTGATCTTGCGGCCGCGCAATTTATCGCCGCAGACCTTCAGCGCCTCGACCGCGCGGTCCATCGCCGGCTGGCCGAGCCGGCCATTGGCGGTGAGCCCCTCGCCCAGCCTGACGATGCGCGAGAAGGCATCGATGACGCGGAACTGGCCATGACGCGTGGGAACGGCGACCAGCAGCCGGCAATTGTTGGTGCCGAGGTCCAGCGCGGCGAAGATGGGAAGCTCGTGCACCGGCGGCCGGCTGTTGCCTTGCTCGGGCATTGCAACGGCGGGCGAGATTGTGGCGGCGGCAACAGGCTTCAAATCCACCGCCGCGACAGCGGCCTTGCCTTGTACCGGCGATAGATTGGCCCCTGGGCGCGCCTCGTCGCGCGCAAAAACCTTGCGTCCACGCCTTCGCTTGCGTCGTTTCTTGGGCTTGCCCTTCTGGGTCGCGTCGCCAGCCTGCCCATTGACGGAGCGAGGCTCCGTTGCGCGGCGTTGCTGCCAACCGGCTGTCCCCGGGCCTGATGGCCCAAGGGAAGCGCTGGACGCGCCCACCTCCGGCGCGCCTGCGCCGGTGTCGCGGTCTTCCACTGTCGTTCCTTCCGGCGCCGCGCGAACCGGTGACGGACGCAGCAGGCGCTTTGGCATGTTTCAAGTTGCCGCCAGACTAACAGTGCCGTGCTCGATCACCAAGAGCCGCATGCTGAATTTTGCCGCCGGGTGCGCGGGCCTGTTTTTGCACTGGCGTAATGTACCGGCAAGGCTGGGCTGGTAGCGCAACACCGTGGCGGCGCGCGGCAAACAAGGATGGCGTCAGGCGCGACAAGTGTTCGCGGTTGAATAGCCGGCTTCAATGAGGCATTTCTGAAATGAACGGGGAAACCGGGGAGGACGGCCTCTCGACGGAAAGGAAGCGGATACGCAACGCATGGCGGTCGGGCAATGAACTGGAAACGCTATTTCTGGCCGGTCGTCGGCATCGGCGCGGTGATCTTCTCGCTGCTGCTGCTCTGGCATGAATTGCGCGGCATCTCGCTCGACGACGTTTGGGACGGGATGGCGGCTATTCCAACTCGTGGCTGGATCCTGGCAGGCTTGAGCTCGCTCGTCGCCTATGCCGCGCTCGCCGGCTACGATCACATCGCGCTGCTGCATATTGGCAAAAAAGTGTCGTGGCTGTTCGTGACGCTCTGCTCCTTCACCACCTACGCGCTGTCGCACAATATCGGCGGCTCGGTGTTCTCCGGCGCCGTCATTCGCTACCGTGCCTACGGCACAAGGGGGCTGACCGGCCAGGAAGTCGGCGTGCTGGTGGCGATCTGCTGGATAACCTTCGTGCTGTCGACGTTACTCGCCTCCGGCCTTGTGCTGGTGTTCGAGCCGCAGATCATTGATCGCTTTTCCGGCATCGCCCATCACGGCCTGTCGGAGGCGGCAGGCATTGCGATGCTGGTCCTCATCGCAGCCTATGTATTCGGCAGTTGGCTGCACCTGCGCCCGCTGAGGATCGCCGGCTTTCAGTTGCACTATCCCGCGCTGCCGATCGTCGCCAGGCAGTTGCTGATCGGCCCGATCGAACTGCTCGCGGCCGCGGCGATCATCTTTTTCACCCTGCCCGAGGTGCATAATCCCGGCTATTTCGTCGTGCTGGGCGTCTTCTTGGTCTCCTTCTCAGTCGCCCAGATCTCGCACGCGCCAGGCGGACTCGGCGTGTTTGAGGTGGTGTTCCTTGCCGGGCTTTCCGACATGGACCCGGTCGGCGTGGTGGCGGCGCTGCTGGTGTTCCGGCTGTTTTATCTCATCGTCCCGCTGTTTATGGGCCTGGGCATCGTGCTGTTTTTCGAACGCTCGCAGTTCAGCCGCAAGGAGAGCTGAGGCTCGGAGGTTCGCACGCCGCCGGAAAAGCTGGCGTTCGGAACCGGTGATAAAACCTGGCAATTGAACCGCAAAGCAGACTTGACTATTTTCCACTGGCGGCTACAAGGCAGCGCTCAAGCGGCTCAGCCGTTCGGCCCGCGCGATTTTCGCTTTTGTGGCGATAGCACGCCTGCTGGGGAATAGGTTAACGGTAGACCCACGGACTCTGACTCCGTTAGTCCTGGTTCGAATCCAGGTTCCCCAGCCACTCACAATAATTCCAATAGAAACAACAACTTAGGCCATATTAGAAAACTCTAAGTGTTACATCGGTGCGGATGCTCCACATGGACTGCCACGAAGGTCCCGCCGTCGGGGGGGCCGGTTAGGGCGAGCACGCCAGCAGGAATCGCTTTGCAAGGCCAGATAGGGAATACGCCGGTTGGGTTGTCGATCGACAGGCCGTTGACACGGCCGGTTTTGATGCTGGTGTGAACCTCGCGAGCGCGGGGAACGCCGTCCAGAAAGAGCCGGCCTTTGACTTCAAAGCCCGCGTCGGTTTCCGCGCACGACTCCCAATTGCCTATGACGCGGTTCGGGTCGTGCTCGAACAAGATCGGCAGGGCCGCCGATGCTGCGAACGCGCCCTTGTGGATGATGTCGCCGACGCTATCGGGCGTGCCGAACGGCCACGCAAGACCAGTGATCTCGCCGGCATCGGACACGTTGAAGGCGGCCTTAATTTCGAGCTTATCCATTGGCGGCGTCGTCCTGGCTGGTCTTCGCCGGCTCGCCTGACCAGACGGCCTGCAAGACAGCTATGACGATGGGGAATGACTCATTGAGCGGGCGCTTGGCCGCGTAGGTGTCGGCGAGTGCCGCCGCTTCCTGTGGCGAGGTGCCGCCGCCGATAAGGGATAGGCGTAGGATCTGGACAAGCTCAGCCAGGCGGAAGTGACCTTCAGGTATACGGGTGCATAGGGAGCCGATGCCGGCGCCCGTCTTGCGCTCAAGCTCTTGGATGAGTTCGGGCGTGAGGGTGAACGCGCGGTCGCCGTCGCCGAAGAAAGCGGTGTGCGTCATGCGCCGCTTTCCGAAATCGACACAAAGTCAGCCGCGTCATCAAAGAATTCATCCATGACTTCGGCTATGGCCTTCCGAAGAGCTGGCTTGAACTTCTCTTCAGCGGCGTGGTCGAAGGCCGCGACTTCGGCTTTCACGGTGATGGTGGTGATGTCGTCGGTCATGCGGCTACCTCGCCCGGCTTGCGATTGTCGTTCTGGCCGGCCGGCTTACCGGGCGTGATGTTCGGGTTTTCGAGAGTGTTGCCGCCTTCGATCGGCGCGCGGTTCAGACCGGCCCGGACTTCGTTGGCGGTCAGCACGCCCATGGCGCGATACTGTTGATAGGTCGTGGCGCGCGTGGCGGCGTTCGCCGTGATGATGTCGTCAATGACGAACTCGACATAGTAACCGCTGGCGCGCTCTTCAGGCGTGAGCAGCACGCGGGCGTAAGCCCACTCCCACGCGTCCAGCCAGGGCCGCAGCGTGAGCGTGAGAAACGATTGGAACATTTCTTCCGCGTTGGACCACGTGGCGCGGGAAAGCTCGAAAAGCAGATGGGGCGGAACGCGGAACAGCCGGGCGATCTCGACAATCTGTTCTGTCCGCATCTCTGCGAATTGGGCGTCAACGCTTGTGAGTGCGACCTGCCTGTGCTGCCATCCGCCGTCGAGAAACAGCGGGTCGCCATTGTTTCCAGCGCCGAATGTCTGCCGCCAGGCGTTGCGCATATTCGAGATAGTTTTCGCGCCGCCGTCGCCGTTGCCGCCGGCCGGGTTTTCATTCCAGATGACGGAAGACGGGCGAGCGCCATTGCCGAACAGCTTGGCCGCATGAGCCTCTAGCGTGAGGGCGAGGCCGATCGCTTCGCGACCGGCTTTGATCGGTGCCAGGCCCAGCGGTGCGGAAATGTGCAGAATCTCGCGATGGCCGTAGCGCCGAACTTGCGTGCCGACGCGCTGCTCATAGAACGGCTCGCCGGTCGTCTCGTCCTGCTTGATGGTGACGGAACGCGGGTCGAGACGGATAAACTCAACGACACGTTCGCTGACGCGATTGGCGAACGCAAACCCGTGGTCGTGTAGGAGTGCGTCGGCGGTGAGTTGGCCGCGAAGAGCGCCGGCTGAAGTCCAGTCGTTCGCCTCATCATGCACCAGGCGATAGGCCGGATGGGTGTCGGCGGTCTGCTTCCCGGGTGGCGAGGATTGGAAGACCTTTGCGGTCAGCGAGCCAATCGTGCCGGTGATCAGCACGATTGCAGAGAAGACGGCAGGAACGCGCAGCGCTGTCGCGGCGTTGACAGCAGGCCCGGCAACCGTATTCGGCGCGCCGAAGATAGATTCCATGCCTACTGAATCAGAAAGCGGAACCGACTTCTTTTCGATTCCGCTTCCGAAGATACCTTTCAGAAACTCAACTGGACGTGAACGCACAAGAACTCCGAAAACCCATTTCAAAATTATTGTCTCATGCTTGCAAATAGGAAAAAAGTCCTTTATTTACACCTTGTAGTAATTAATTTCTTGACTATTGTCCGCTTCTATGCTTCTACAGTGATATGGTTGGGATGGCACGGATATTTCTCATCGGGGTTCTGGTCTGGGCACTCATCTATTGGTCGAGGATGTCGCCTCCAGTTTTTCGTTTCGCCTTGTCATCGGGCATTCTGAAAGCCAGAGGTCGTGTCTATTTGAGGGATATGCACCCCGTTCGCTTTTGGAGCGGGGTGTGTTTCCACGTCTTCGTTTTTGGTTTGCTTGCGCTAGCCCTTTGGGCTCAGGTATTCGGTGGCCGCAACTAAACTCAAATGTGATAAGTCCAGTTTTGGGTAGGCAATCGAGTTCACCAGATCGACGCGCTGCTGAATCATTCCCTGCGGCATGATCCCATAGCGGCCCGTCATGGTGCCGGCGGTGTGGCCCAACATGAACCCGAACTGCTCGTCCAGATGCCCTGCCCGTCGTAAAGCGTCGGCGGCACCATGCCGGAAACTGTAGAGCGACAGGCCGCGACCTGTCTTCATGCCCAGCCGTGTGAGGTAGCGTCCGAACTCGCGCGAGAACTCGGCGACCATCTGGCCGCGTGAGTTGCGCTTGGCTTCAGGGAACAGGCGCGTATGGCCCGCCGCTTCCATGCCGTTGCGATACTTGATGAAGCCCAGGCGGGTGAGTTCATCATGCACAGGCACGACGCGCATTGAACCTTCGGTCTTCACGCTCTTGTCGCCATCGCCGTCCGTGGTGATGTGCATAATCCAATATCCGTGTTCCTTGCGAACGTCGGCGACGGCAAGCTGTGCGATCTCTGCCGGCCGTGCGCCCGAGTAGAGCATGATCAGCGGTAGCCAGTAACGATGATCGCGGATCTTGACATTGCCGGGCTTAGCGACGTTGCGCCATTCGTCAGCGTTCTGGCATCCTGTAAACAGGGGCGACTTGAACAGGGTGTTTAGCTGGTCGGACGTGAAGACCAAAGGCTTGTTGCCCCTCGTCTTCTTCAAGAACATGCCATCGGCCGGGTTGTGGACGAGATAGCCGTGGTTCACCAGCCAGCTACAGAAGGCGCTGAAACCAGCGATGTAGCGGTTGACGGTGCGGACGGTGATCACCGGCTTGCCGACCGTCTCATTGTGCTTGACGATCTGCGTGAGCTTCATGCCCGCGAAGACGCTGCTCTCGGTGGCCTTCACCGGATACTTCATCAAAAGCGCCTTCCACTCGCGAACGGCCTTCTTATCAATCCTATGAACCGGGCAAGTGCTGCCGACATAGTCGACAAAGCTGCGAACGTCGCGTCGAGCCTGGGCGATGGTGTCGGTGGCGATACCTTTGGGGTTCTCGGCGGCGTATTGCTCGAACAGTTCCATGATCCCCTCGCCCTGTGCCGCCTGCTCGCGCGACGTTCCGGTGGCAGGCTTCACGATCGGGTCTTTCGGTGCGCCGCTGTAGTCGCCATGGTCGCGCTCGACGGTGCGCTGTAGGGCTTCGATCTCGGCGCGCATCATCTTCCGGGCGAGGTCGCCACGATCTGGCGCCAGCGGATCGATCAAGAGCTTGTTGCGCTCGATGTAGTCCTCGAGCTCGTCCTCGATGAGCGCCGTCTCGCCGATGACCAGATGCTTGCGCATGGCGTCGAGCTTGATGCGCCGGGCGTTGGCCTCCAACTTGCGGCGGGCGTCTGGGGAAGGCTGGTCGAACTCGCTGCCGTGGTCGTCATCGACGTGCAACCGAGCCTGCTCATCGCGGTCGAGCGCGCCGGTATAGTGTTGCCAAATCGCGTCGGCCTTATCGTCGGGTGTGAGAACCCGACGCGAGCGCAGATCGTCGAACTTCCGATTCCATGCCTCGACAATCGGCCACAGCAGGCGCTTGGCTTCGTTCTCATCCTTGGTGCCGAGCGCCTTCACAAGCTCACGCTTGCCAAGAACATCTATAAGGTCGAGAGGAACGCGAGCGCGGGCATAATAGGATGCCCCGCGTCGTAAAAGGTAGCTTAAACGTGCCATAACTGCCCCACTTGGAAGGTCCGTGTGTTACAGACGTGTGTTACAACTATGGGTGAAAAAGGTCAATGACAACAGCAATTTAAATGATTCCAAGGCGTTGTAAATAATTGGATTACTGTCCAGGTTCCCCAGCCAAGCATTTTTCAATGAAAGTGGTCACTTAGCGAAAATCGGAACCGGAACGCTTTTCTGGTGCATAAATCCGGCACATCGCTGTCGCTACGCTTCGCGAACGAATCCTGCGTAAGGCCGCCTGATGGTCACTGACAGCCAGTACATCCTCTCCAGCATCAAGCAGGGATGCGTGATGCTTGCCGATGGCGAGTTCTTTATCGACAGATTGGTGAAGTATGTCGGCAATGGGAGGATCCGCTGGCATGTCGAATTCCGTGGACATCGCATCGAGCTGACGACCGGCCAGCTCAAGAAGCAGCCTACCTTCCGACGGAAGATTCTTGAACAGGCCGGCGTGCTGCCGCCCCAGCGTCCCGGGGCCGACTACAGACGATGGGCTATCGATTTGAGGAAGAACGCCATCGAGCTTCCCTGGCGGGAGAGACCGGTCGATGCCGGTTTCGCCGTAGACAGGCTTGTCGGCCATGGAGGCGACCGCTGGACGGTTGAATACCAGGGCAAGGCAATCAAGTTCACGACGACCAAACTGCGCAGGCAAACCAGCTTCCGCAAGAGGATGCTGCTCAAGGCCAAAGTGCTGCCGCCCCAGATGAATCCGGCTGCCTATCGGAAGTGGGTGGACTGGCTGATTCAAAACGCCACCGAGGCCGCACCACAGGCCGGCGATGCCGTGATGACCGAGAAAAGTTGGCTTGAGGACCTGCCGGAGTTAGGCGGCTGGCAAGGCGAAGTGGCACCCGAAGAGACCGACCAGGACGGCGCATAGCCGCTCTTCACATCCATCCCAAAACCATGGTGTTTGCCATGGCTACGAATTTCGGAACACATTGACGGCGAAGAATCTGGCCAGGGCTTGGCTCGCGGCGAACCCGACTTGAATGAGGCCCCATGGATCGCTTCAATCTCGGCGGCTACCGCCGCCCGATCTCCACCCGCTCTACCGAGACCCAGCGCTGGTTCGATCTCGGTCTGAACTGGTGCTACGGCTTCAACCATGAGGAAGGCATCAAGTGCTTTGAGAAGGCGCTGGAGACCGATCCGGACTGCCCGATGGTTCATTGGGGCATAGCCTATGCAGCCGGGCCTTTCTACAATCTGACATGGAAGGAGCATGGCGAGGCCGAGGCAAACAGCGCGACGAAGCGTTGCTTCGAGCATGTCCAGCTCGCGCACGCCAGTGCGGCCGCAGCTAGCGAGATGGAAAGACAATTGATCGAGGCGTTGGCTTGCCGCTTCCGGAAACCGCACCGGGTGGCGCCGCCGGAGTTCGAGCAATGGGACAACGCCTATGCCGACGCGATGCGGCGGGTCCATCAGAATTTTCCCGACGATCATGATGTGATGGCGCTTCTCGTCGAGGCGCTGATGATGCGCACGGTACGGCGCCTGTGGGACCTCAAGACAGGTAAACCGGCGCCGAATTCCGACGTCGTCGAGGCGCTGGAGGTTTGCGAGCGGTCAATCCGGCTCGCAGACGAATCCGGCATCGCCCAGCATCCGGCGATCGTCCACCTGCACATCCATCTGCTGGAAATGTCGACCCAGCCGGAGCGCGGCATGCTCTCGGCCGATCAGCTCGGCGAGATGTGCCCCGATGCCGGGCACATGAACCACATGCCGGGGCATATCTATGTGCTGTGCGGCGACTATGAGAAGGCGAAGCTCGCCAGCGAAAAGGCGGTTCGGGCCAACGACCTCTATCTCGCCTACGCCGATGAGCCGACCTATTATCTGCTCGGCTGCTGCCACGACCTGCACCTGATGATGTTCACCTGCATGTTGTCGGGCCAGTACCAGCCGGCGCTGTGGGCCGCAGACAAGGTGCGCAGCCGGGTGACGCGTGACGTGGTCGCCATCCAGGATCGGCCCAAACTCACCCAGACCGTGGAAGGCTATCATGCGATGAGATCGCACGTGCTGGTGCGCTTCGGTCGCTGGCGGGAAATCATCAAGGAGCCGGCAACCGAAGAGCCCGGCCTCTATGTGCTGACGGCGGCCATGCAGCACTACGCCAAGGGCGTGGCGCATGCGACGCTGAGGCAATTCACCGACGCCGAGCGCGAGCGTGAACGTTTCCACCAGCATCTCGAAGCCATTCCAGCCGAGCGGCGTTTTCTTAGCAACCCGGCCCGCGCCTCGCTCGCCGTCGGTGCCGCCTTGCTCGACGGCGAGCTTGCCTATCATCAAGGCCGGCACGAGCAGGCCTACGGCCATCTCAGGCACGCGGTCGAGCTGGATGACAATCTGTCCTACACCGAGCCGTGGGCGTGGATGCACCCGCCGCGTCATGCGCTGGCGGCGCTGCTTCTCGACCAGGGCCACGCGCAAGAGGCCGAACAGGTCTATCGCGACGATCTCGGCCTGAGCGGCAATGTGCAGCGCTGCGCCCAGCACCCGGACAATGTCTGGGCGCTGCACGGGCTGGTGGAATGTTTGAGGCGGCGCGGCGAGAGCCAAGAGCTGCCTGCACTGCAGGCAAAACTCGCCACGGCGCTGGCCAAGGCCGATGTGCCGATCAGCTCATCGTGCCTGTGCCGGACGGGCGTGCAATCGGCACTCAAATGTTGTCATTGATGCCCGTCGCGCCCTTCTCGCGCAGTTCAATCATGGAATGCTGAAGGGTACCGATTCAGCAACACTTCCATCAATGGCCAAATCAACCCGATAGGTGCCCTCCGGCCATCCCGCCGTGGGTTTGCTGAGTTGTGAATCAGCCTGATTGTTGGCTCCTACGTCGAGGTCGACCTTGTCGATGGTATAGTTCTCCGGCGCGGCGCCGTGGGAATCAACCGAGACCCAGGAGAATGTGATTTTCGAGGTCGGCGCGATATCCACGAAGTCAGCCGAGACGTAGATCACCGGTGTCTCGACAGGGAAGTTGCTTTGCGGCATTCCCCCGTCCTTGGTCGCGGAAATGACGATATTGGTGAAGCCCGCCGCCTGAGCCGGCATACCGAAACCGAGCGCCGCCAAGGCGGCAATGGTTAGAACTAGAGCTGACTTCAAGACTTATTTCTCCTCGGACTTGGTTGCTGGCCCCGCAAGTCGGGGGCGATGTGGGGTTGAGAACGGACGCCCTCAGCCCAGCCATTTGTCATAGTCGGCCACCAATAGATGCAGCGGCGATGTGTCTTCCTCGATATCGGCGAAACGGCCGATCGGCTCGCGAAAGACGTTGTCCGTGCGATCGTCATTGACGGTCGACACCTCGCCGATCAGGACATCCTTGCCCTCGGCCCAGAAGGCGTGCCAAACGCCAGGCAAGAGCGTGACGCTTTGGCCCGGATCAAGCTTCAGCAGTCCGCCCGCCGGCAGCCTGTGGATGGTTCCGTCGACCGGCACCGATACCTCGGCCTTGGGGTCGATGCCGCCGTCGCGATCATGCATGAACAGTTCAAGCACCAGCTTGCCGCCGCCGCGGTTGATGATGTCCTCGGCCTTGATGTTGTGGCGGTGCATCGGCGACATCTGTTCCTTGCGCGAAATCATGATCTTTTCGGCATAGAGCATGCCCATGCCCTTCTTCATGTCCTCGTAGCGGCCGTTGCGAACGGTGAACAGAAACAGGCCGAGATCGTCGAACTTGCCCTGGCCGTAGTCGGTGATGTCCCAGCCGAGCCGTGAGGTGAAGATGGCCGAGGAATCGACCTGGCGTGTCTTCATCTCTTCCGGCGACCAGTAGGCGAAAGGCGGCATGATATAGCCGAACGAGCGGATGAAGGCGTCGGCTTCGCGGATGATGTCGTTGATGGCGGAGCGTTTCAAGATGATGACCCTCGTGTCGATTTTTCCGACAATCGCATAGCCGAACGCCGGTGCGGTGTCGATCCATCTTGCCGGTTCGAGCCCTGCCTGTCCGAGCCTCGCGCATGCTATCCATGGCCAACAGATCGCGGCCCGCTGGCCGCGTGACATCGCGTGCTTTGAGGCTCATAACCCCTTGCGAATTGCACAGGGATAGCCGATGCCGACCATCCATGACCTCGATACGCCTTCGATCCTTGTCGACGTCGCACGCGCCGAAGCCAACATTGCTCGTGCACAGGCTCATGCCGACAAGAACGGACTGAAGCTCAGGCCGCACATCAAGACGCACAAGCTACCTTATTGGGCGAAGAAGCAAATGGCGGCAGGTGCCGTGGGCATCACGTGCCAGAAGATCGGCGAGGCCGAGGTAATGGCCGACGCCGGGCTGACCGATATCTTTCTCCCCTACAACATTCTGGGGCGCGCCAAGCTCGAGCGGCTGAAGGCGCTGCACGGCCGCGTGACCCTGTCGGTGACGGCCGACAGCATGGATACGCTGGAAGGGCTCGCGGCAGCTTTCACCGATGCCGGCCATCCTCTGCCCGTGTTGGTCGAATGCGACACCGGCATGGGTCGCTGCGGCGTGCAGACAGCCAATGAAGCAGTGGCGCTGGCAAGGCTGATCGACAAGGCAGGTGGCCTCACCTTCGGCGGACTGATGACCTATCCGGCCGCCGGCCGCGCGAGTGAAGCTGAAGCCTGGCTTGCCGACGCCAAGCAGGCGCTGGCAGCCTCGGGACTTGCCTGCGAGCGCATCTCCAGCGGCGGCACGCCTGATATGTGGCGCTCCGCCGATGCATGCGTCATCACGGAGTATCGCCCGGGAACCTACATCTATCTCGACCGCTACCAGGTCGCCAAAGGCGTCGGCACCTTGGACGATTGCGCGCTGACGGTGCTCGCAACCGTGGTCAGCCATCCGACAGCGACGCGCGCCATTCTCGATAGCGGCAGCAAGGCCCTGTCCAGCGATACGCTTGGGCTAAAGGATTTTGGAGAGTTGATGGGCGTCCCCGGAGCGCTGGTGACGGGCCTGAGCGAGGAGCACGGCACGGTCACGCTTTCCGGCGACGGCAGGCTCCGCATTGGCGAACGCGTGCGCGTGGTGCCGGACCACTGCTGCGTCGTCACCAACCTGTTCAACGAGGTCAATCTGATAGACGGTGAGAAGGTTCTCGAAACGCTGCCGGTAGCGGCACGCGGGCTGATGACATGAGGTTTTAGACCGGACTCTCCGCCTGCCGTGCCGCCACCCGCCGCATGGCTATCACCCGGCGGCGGCGGATTTCGGTGCGCATTGCCATCAGGTGCAGCGCGAAGAACAGCACGGTAAACCCGACAGCCATCACCAGCAGAGGCCAGAGCAGGCTCGGGTCGATGGTCGGGCCGCCGAGCCTGAACACCGAGGCAGGCTGGTGCAGCGTGTTCCACCAGTCGACCGAGAATTTGATAATCGGGATATTGATGAAGCCGACCAGCGTGATGATGGCGGCGGCCCAGGCGGCGCGGCTGGCATCATCCAGCGCGCGGGTCAGCGCGATGATGCCGAGATACATCAGGAACAGCACGAAGACAGAAGTCAGGCGGGCGTCCCACACCCACCAGGTGCCCCACATCGGCTTGCCCCAGATCGAACCGGTGATCAGCGCCAACGCGGTGAACACCGCTCCAATGGGTGCGGCCGACTTGAGCGCGACATCGGCCAGCGGATGGCGCCAGACCAGCGTACCAAGCGCGGAGACCGCCATCAGCGTGTAGCACATCATGGCGAGCCAGGCGAAAGGCACGTGGATGTACATGATGCGAACGGTGATACCCTGCTGGAAGTCCTCGGGCGCGGTGAAGCTCATATAGAGGCCAATCGCGAGGATGAGCGCGGCGAGCGCGGCCAGCCACGGCACAAGCTTATCGGCAAGCCCGACGAACCGCGTCGGATTGGCGAGATCGGTCAAGCCGCTCAAGCGTGAGGTGGTGTCACTCATGCGACTTTACATAGACCGCCGAAGCGTTTGGGGCAATCGAGCGGCGGTGTCGCAGGTTTGGTCTTGCCTTCTCCCGTTCGGGGGAAGGCGGAACCGTTAACGGCTCAGGCGGCCTCGCCCTGCACCGACCGGCTGAGGCGCCGGACTTCCTCGTCGTTGAGCAGGCCGCCGGCGCGCAGCAGGCTGGCGAAGCGGCCGTTGCGCAGCGACAGTTCGGCAAAGCCACCCATCTCGACCACCCTGCCCTTGTCCATGAACACGACCAGGTCGGCATCGCGAACGGTGGTCAGGCGGTGGGCGATGATGAAGGTGGTGCGGTCGCGGCGCAATTCGTCGATCGCCTCCTTGACGCGGTCCTCGGTCTCGACGTCGAGCGCGCTGGTCGCCTCGTCGAGCACCAGGATCGGGGCATCCTTCAGCACGGCACGGGCAATGGCGATGCGCTGGCGCTCGCCGCCTGAAAGCTGGCCGCCACGTTCGCCGACCACCGTGTCGTAGCCATTGCTCTTGGCCAGGATGAAATCCTGCGCCGCGGCCGCGGTGGCGGCGGCATGGATCTCGTCGTTGGTCGCATCGGCACGACCGACCCGGATGTTGTCCTCGATCGAGCGGTTCAAAAGCCCAGCGTCCTGGAATACGGTGGCGATCGAATGGCGCAGCGACTTGCGGGTCACCGTGCGCGTATCGATGCCGTCGATCAGGATCCGGCCGCTGGACGGCGAGAAGACGCGCTGCAGCAAGTTGATGAGCGTGGTCTTGCCCGCACCCGTCGGTCCGACGATCGCGACGGTCTGGCCGGCCTGCACCTCGAAGGACACATCGCTGACGCCCTGCCCCGAATTGGCGAACTCGAAGTTGACATCCTCGAAACGGACATGGCCGGTGACGTTGGCAAGGTCGCGCAAGCCGTCCGGCTCGGCGGTATCGGCGGCCGAGTCCTGGAGCTTGTAGAAATCCTCGAGCTTGGCGCGAGCTTCCGAAATCTGGTTCGCGAACGCCGACATCTGGTCGAGCCGTGAGATCAGCAGCGTGGCGAAGCCGGTGAAGGCGATGACGTCACCGATGCGCAGCTGGCCATGAGTGACCAGATAAGCGCCGATCAGAAGCACCACCATCATCGAGATCGTCGACGACAGCCGATTGAGCGCATTGGCGATAGCCCACCAGTCGAGCACCGGGTTCTGCGCGTCGAGCAGGTTCTTGACGTAGCCGCGCAGCGCCTCGGCCTCATAACCAAGACGGTTGTAGCTTTGCAGCACGGCGACGTTGCTCACCGAGTCGGTCACATGCGCGAACACCTTGTGATAGTGGCGCTCGACCGCGGCCTGGCCTTCCTTGGTGCGCTTCATCACAAGGCGGCCGATGCCGACATAGAGCACGCCGAGCACGAGCAGAACCATCGACATGCGCACATCCATGCTGAGGGCCGTCGGAACCAGCAGAACGAGCGCGACAGCCGTGGACAAATGCTGACGCATGAATTCGAGCCAAAGGCTGAACAGCGTCTCGACGGCGCGCAGCAGCGTGTGGAGGGCATTCGAGGTGCCGCGTTGATGATGCCAGGCGAGCGGCATGGTGATGACGCGCTCGAACGACTGGCAGAGCACTTCGCTGCGCCGGGCGTGCGCGAACCGGTCGGCGCCGCGCGCCACCAGTACGAAAGCCATCACATTGAAGGCGCCGAGGCCGGCCCACACGGCGAGCGTGGAGAAAACGGAACCATGCGCGGAAATAGCGTCGATGACCCGGCCGAACATGATCGGCTCGAGGATCGCGATGGCTGCAAGAGCGACGTTGGCCGAACAGATCAGCGCGACGCGCTTCTTGTCGGCAGCCAGATACCCCAGCGCTCTCCAATAGATCTGCAGAAGTGACACTTCAGCTACTCCGCCAACGTTCTATTGTGCCCAATACCGATATTGTGCACCGCACCATTCCTTGACACGTAACGGTTGATGCGTCGCAAAACAATGCCCGTCTATCTCTTCCGTTCCCATTTAGCGAACAAAAGATGACGACGATACGAAATCTGGCGTGATCACCTAACGGTTTGAGATAAAAGGTGAAATGTCAGCCTTGCGGCAAAATCATGGCAGGGATCGAGCGGTGCCACATTTTTAATCACGGTAGGCCGGCATGACTTTCGTCCGGGCGCCTAGCCAACGTCGTCAGCACCCCGCGCGCAAGTAAACAATGCACGAAGTCGCGCGTCCCGAGGGACGCGCGATCTGATCACTAGAGAGTTGATTTCATGCCGGAATCTTGACCACAACCTCGGTCTGGTCACCAGCTTTTGGTGCGAAGGAGGTCGATTTTGTCTTCGAACCATTCACTTCGAGCGAGATCGTCTTGGTCTTTTTGTCGCGAATGACCTGGACCTTGATCTCGGCGCCCAGCATCTTGAGTGAAGCCTGGTAGCCATCCCAGTGGCTGGGCAGCTTCGGCCGGAATGTGATCTGCTTGCCGCGCCGTTCAATGCCTAGGATGCCTTCGACCGCCGCCCGATAAAGCCAGCCCGCCGAGCCGGTGTACCAGGTCCAGCCGCCGCGACCTCCCTTGTCGTCCCCGGCGTAGATATCAGCCGCCACTACGTAGGGCTCGACGCGGTAGTGCTCGGCCGAGGCCTCGTCGGACGCGTGGTTGACCGGGTTCAGCATCGAGAAGCAGCGATAGGCTTCATCGGTCTGCCTCATCTCGGCCAGCGCAATGACGAACCATGTCGCCGCGTGGGTGTACTGGCCGCCATTCTCGCGCACGCCAGGCGGATAGCTCTTGATGTAGCCGGGGTCCTTCTGCGTCTTCGAGAAGGGTGGCGTGAACAGTTTGACGATCTTGAGATGATCATCGACCAGCAGCTTAGTCGCCTGTTGCATCGCTGTCGTCGACCGCGCCGGGTCGCCCTCGCCCGACAGCACGCTCCAGGACTGTGCTATGGAGTCGATCTTGCACTCCTGCGATGTGCGCGACCCTAAAGGCGTACCGTCATCGAAACTGCCGCGCCGGTACCATTCGCCGTCCCATGCCGTGCTTTCAAGCGCCCGCTTCAGCGCGTCGGCATGTTTTGCCCAGGCCTGTGCGCGCTTGGTGTCGCCCTCGGTCTTGGCGACCGCGGCGAAGTCGCCCAGGGTCTTCAACAGGAACCACCCCAGCCACACGCTCTCGCCCTTGCCGTGTTCGCCGACACGGTTCATGCCGTCGTTCCAGTCGCCGCCAAGGATCAGCGGCAGGCCGGCTGGACTGCTGCGCTTGATGGCAAGGTCGAGCGCACGCGCGCAGTGGTCGTAGAGCGACACCGTCTTCTTCGAGATTTCAGGGGTGAAGAAGGCGTCGTGCTCGCCTTCACCCAGCTCCTGTCCGTCGAGGAAAGGCAGTTGCTCCTTCAGGATGGCGGCGTCGCCGGTTACCGTGAGATAGCGCGCCGTGGCGTGGGCGAGCCACACCACGTCGTCGGAGATCAAGGTACGCACGCCGGCGCCGGTGCGCGGCAGCCACCAATGCTGCACGTCCCCTTCCGGGAACTGCCGCCGCGCGGCGTTGAGGATCTGGTCGCGCGCCAGCGTCGGGTCATGCGCCAGCAAGGCGAGCGTGTCCTGCAACTGGTCGCGGAAGCCGAAGGCGCCGCTTGCCTGATAGAAGGCCGAGCGGGCGCGGATGCGGCAGGCAAGGCTCTGATAGGGCAGCCAGTGGTTGACCATGGCATCGAGTGCCTTGTCCGGCGTCTCCACCTGGATGGTGTCTAGGAAGGCGCGCCATTCGCGCTCATTGTCGGCAAGGCGCTGGTCGAAGTCCTTGCCCCGGTGCGTCTGCACCAACGCGCTCGCCTGCGCCGCGGAATCGGCATCGCCGAGCAGCCAGATAAGCGTGACGTCGGCGCCGGCCTGAATCTCGACGTCGCGAGCGATCGCCGCGCAAGGATCATCTCCGGCCTCGACGCGACCCGACAGGGCCGAACCGCTCAGCACCGCCTGTGGCAGCTCGCTGGACCCGTGCCGGCCGAGGAACTCGGCCCGGTCTGACGTCACCGAGTGGACGCCGGTGTCGGCGGCGAGGAAGGCCACCCGCTCGCTGAAATCGAGCCCGTAGGGATTTTGTGCCAGCAGCGCGCCGGTGGCCCCGTCGCGGGACGGCACTATGGTTGCCGCGGTGCGCGACCGATGCCCGCCAAGCACCCATTCGGCGTAAGCATAGACGCGCAGCCGAGCCGGTACCGGGCCGGAATTCTGGATGCGCAGCCGTGTGATCTTCACCGGATCGATTGGATCGACGACATGGGTCAGGTCCATCGACAACGGTCCGCGCTTCGAGCGGAAGGTCGAGAAGCCTTGGCCATGCCAGGCCTCGTAGGTCATCGCGGGATCGCGCACCATCGCTGCGAGCGGAGAGAACGCCTTGCCGCTGGCCTGGTCGTAAATATAGATGCCCTCGCCCGGTCGGTTGGACACCGGGTCGTTCGACCATGGCGTCAGCTGGTAATCGCGGCTGTTGCGGCTCCAGGTGAAGGCCGCCCCCTCGGCCGAGGTGTGGAAGCCGAACGAGGCGTTGGAGACGACGTTGATCCAGGGTTGCGGCGTCGTGCGCCGGCCGGCCAGGCGCACCACGTAGTGCCGACCATCGCCGTCGAAGCCACCGAAACCATTCCACAGGCTGAGGCCGGAGCCATCGGCGCTGACGTCGGCCACAGCCTGCGAGGCAAATGCATGCATCTGCGGTGCGAGCGCCGCGATTTCGCGCGAACTCGGCAATCCTGCCGGCTGCAGGCCATCGCGCGTCTGCAGCGCGGCCGCCTCGGCCCGTTCGATCTGGTCGAAGATGGTGCCATTGCGCGTATGCAGCACAACCCGGGCGACGGCGAGCAGCGTCTTGTAGGTGGTTTCCTCCATCAGGTCGCGACGGACCGCGAAAATGTGCTGGCGGGGTCCGAGTTCCTTGCCGCGCAAGCGGCTGTTTTCGCACAGCGTCTCGACCGCGCGCTGCAGATCCTGGACATAGGAGGAAGCCTGCTCGTTGACGACGACGAAGTCGATCATCATGCCGCGGGTGCGCATATATTCCTGGAAGCGCAACGCCTGGGCTACGATCTCGAGATCGGCAACGTCGCCGATCCTGACCAGGAAGATCGGGTAATCGCCCGAAATACTGGTCGGCCACAGGCTCGACTGCTTGCCCAGCCCGGAAGCGATGGACTCGGCCGGCAACCGGAGGAACGGGTCGGGATAGATCAGATAGCGCGCCAGTTTCTGCACATTGGCCGCGTCGGTCAGACTGAGGCCCATATGGCGGGTCTGCACCTGGCTCCGCGTCCAGGCAAGCATCGCCTGCCGGGCAAAGCTCTCCTGATGGTCGAGCCGGTTTATCGCCTCCTCCAGCTCAGCACGGTTGGCCCCGACGACAGTCCAGAAGGTCAGAGATACCTTCTTGTTGGCGGGCACGCGCACCTGACGACGCAGCGAGGCGATGGGATCGAGCGTGAAGCCGGAATGGCCGCCAAGCCTGGCGCCTGGATCGAAGGCGGCAGCATCGACGATGGTGCGGCCACGGCCGATGAAGGCGCGCCTGTCGGTCTCGGCCTCGGCATCACGCGCCGGTCCCGACGGATCGGTGACGAAATGCACCAGCGTTACATCGGGCTCGCTGGTTTCACGCTTGCGGCGCGTGGCGAAGATCGCGCCGTTGTTGGCGGCGATTTCCGTTTCCACGAACATTTTCGAGAAGGCCGGATGCGCGTTGTCGGAAGCTTCCGAACCCAGGACCAGTTCTGCAAAGGACGTCACCTCGATGTGACGGTCGGATGTGCTCTCGTTGTAGAGCGTGATGCGACGGCCTTCGCCATTGCCCTCGGAGATGACGATGCACTCCACTTCGGAGCGCAGCGTGCCCACCAGCTTCACGAAGCTCGCCTTGTCATCGGAAAACAGGGCCTGCGTCTTTTCCTCGGCCGCGCGCCTCGGTTCCGAAGTCGCGGACCACCAGTCGCCAGTGGCGGCATCGCGCAGGAATATGTAGGAGCCAAGCCGATCCTCGACCGGATCGGGCTGCCAGCGGGTGACGGAAAGATCGCCCCAGCGGCTGTAGCCGGAGCCGGTTGCGGTCACCATCACCGAATAGCGGCCATTCGACATCACATTGGTCGAACGAAGCGCCCGCGCGGGATCGAGCACGATGCGGGTGTCGGGGCTCTCGGTCTCGGTCTCGTCCTTGGAGCGCTCGTCCGCCTCGGTGCGGACGGTGGCGGTCGGAATGTCGCGAGGCGCCCTCTCCTGCAGCAGCAATTCGGCCGATTCAATGACCGGATCGCTATGGAAGCGATCGCGTAGGCGACCTTCGAAGATGGCGTCGGCGACGGCGGCGATGGACATGCCCGAATGGTGGGCATAGTAGTTCAGCACGACCGCGTGGTTGGTGCCTTCCGGTACGCGCTGCGGCGTGAAGTCGACTGCATCATAATAGCCATGACGGCCAAGCGCGCCGATCTCCCGCAGCCGGGCCAGATTCTGCACCGCTTCGCGCGGGTTGAACTGCGCCGCCATGATAGTCGCGTAAGGCGCAATCACCGTGTTCTGGCCGAGGCCGCGCTTTAGTCCCAGGCCGGGCACGCCGAAATTGGTATATTGATAGGTCAGTTCCCGGTCACGGGCGTTGTAGGCCGCTTCCGAAATACCCCACGGCACGTTCTTCTGGCGGCCATACTGCATCTGGCGCTTGATGATCAGCTTGCTCGTCTGGTTGAGGATCGAGCCTTGCGGTTCCTTCATCACCAGCGGCGGCATCAGATACTCGAACATCGAGCCGGACCACGACATCAGCGCGCCCTGGAAGCCGATCTCGACGATCGGGCGGCCAAGCCTGAACCAGTGTTCGGTCGGCAGATCGCCCTTGGCGATGGCGAACAGGCTGGTCAGCCGCGCCTCGGAGGCGAGAAGGTCGTAGCAGCTTTCGTCGAGCTGATGCTCCTCGACCCGGTAGCCGATAGACAAGAGCTTGCGCTCCGGCCGCATCAGGAAGGCAAACTCCATCTCGAAGGCGAAACGACGGGTGCGTTCGCGCAAGGTGAGCAGCTTGGCACGCAGAGCCTCGACGGCGTTTTCGTCGCTATGGGCGTCGTGGACGTGCGCCTCGCAGGTGGTTTCGAGCCTTGCCGTCCAGTCGACGATGACGTCGCTCTGCGGCGATGCGGCTTCGGTGTGAATGGCGGTGGCGAGCTTGCGGATTTCGCCGGCCAGCACGGCCAGGTTGATGGTGCGGATGGAGGCCATTTCCGGCTGCGCCTTGATCGTTTCGACGGCGCGCCGCATGCCGTCGAGGCGATCGACAAGGCGTTGGCGCAACGGCCGCAACTGACGGCGGTCGTCGGGCAGTTCATCGAGGCTTTCGCTCAGGATGGTCACCGTATCGAGGATGCCTTCGAAATCGCCCTGCAGGTGGACGGAAGGGGCTTCCGCCCATTCGGCGCAGGTAGCCGCCACCGCCACCAGGTGGCCGGCGAGATTGCCGCTGTCGACAGCCGAGATGTAGAGCGGATAGAGCGGCTTCAGCGTCGTGGTGTCGTACCAGTTGAAGAGATGGCCACGATGGCGCGGCATGCTCTCGATGGTGGTCATGGTGGCGTCGATGCGGGTGATGGCATCGGACAGGCTGATCCAGCCGAAATCGCGTGCCGAGACGACCGAGAGCAAGTAAACGCCGATGTTGGTCGGCGAGGTGCGCGGCGCGACGACTGGCGCGGGGCTCTCCTGGAAATTGTCCGGCGGCAGATTGTGATGCTCTGCCGTCACGAAGCTCTCGAAATAGTGCCAGGTACGGCGCGCCACGGTGCGCAGCGTGTGGATGTCGGCTTGCGAGATGCGCAGCCGGTCCTCGGTTTCCGCGGAGCGACTGATCCAACTGGCGATCGCCGGCGAGCCGATCCAGAACAAGGCAAAGAAGAACGCAACGAAGGCACCGGTGGAATCAGCCAGCACGGGAATGGCGAGGCCGACAAAGCCGATGATCACGGCGCCATACATCATGCCGTAATAGGAGCCGACATCGTTGTCGCCGGCTTTGTGCGCCTGCGAGGCGGTGCGCCATTCCAAGAGGTTTTGCCGGCTGACGAACAGCCGGTAGAGCGTGCGCACAATGGCATCGCCCATCATCCAGGCGTTATGTGCCATCAGTACGATCTTCAGCGCCACCATGGCGGTGCCGAAGGCGACGTCGCGCGCCAGAGCCGAGAAGTGGCCGCGCGGCGTCTGGTCGCCGCTTTTGGGCAGGATGGCGTTGACGATGTCGAAGGTCGGCGCCATGAACAGACTGAGGATCAACAATGCCTGCCACTGCGCGGCCTGCGTGAAGGGCAGCAAGGTCCAGCCGGCGATCGCCGCCATCACCCAGAAGATCGGCGTCAGCGAGCGGCGGAGATTGTCGACCATCTTCCAGCGCGACAGCGCCGGCACGCCGGAGCGCGGGTTGAAGATGTATCCCAAAAGCTGCCAGTCGCCGCGCGCCCAGCGATGGTGGCGCGAGGCATCGACCGAGTAGCGGGTCGGGTAATCCTCGACCAACTCGACGTCGGTGACCAGCGCGGCGCGTGCCAGCGCGCCTTCGAGCAGATCGTGGCTGAGAATGGTGTTTTCCTCGATGCGGCCCTGCAAGGCGGCCTCGAAGGCATCGACGTGATAGAGGCCCTTGCCGGTGAAAGACCCGTCGCTGAAGACGTCCTGATAGAGGTCCGAAACAGCGAAAACATAAGGATCAAGGCCGCGATTGGCCGAGAACACGCGCTGGAAGAACGAGGCTTCATCGCCGCTGGTGAGCGAAGCGGTGATGCGCGGCTGCAGGATGGTGTAGCCGGCGGTGACGACGCGCCTGGTGGCGTCGAAATGCGGCCGGTTGAGCGGATGGCATAGCTTGCCGACCAGGCTCGATACGGCATCACGGGTGGTGCGGGTATCGGCGTCGAGCGTCATCACATGGACGACTTTTTCAGGCAGCGGCACTTCGAGCGGCAGGAAGGTGGTATCGCTGTCGCCACGCAGCAACAGGTCGAGTTCGTGCAGTTTGCCGCGCTTGCGCTCCCAACCCATCCAGGACCCTTGAGCGGCATTGTAGAGCCGGCGGCGGTGCAGGATGTAGAAGCGCGGCGCGCCTTCGGAGGGATGGCGCGCATTGAGGCGGGCGATTTCGGCGCGGGCGAAGTCTAATATCTCGGTGTCGGCCGCCTCGATCTCGATCTTGCTGTCGGGCCAGTCCGAAAGCAGCGCGAAATGGATCTCGTCCGCCAGATTGGCAAGATAATGCACTTCGATGTTGCGGATGTTCTCCTCGACATCGTCACGCGAGCCGATCAGCGACGGCACGACCACCAGGGTGCGCGCCTCGGGCGGCACGCCGTGCCTGTAGTCATAGCCGATCAGGCGTGTCGGCTTGAGGAACAGCGAGACCACGGTGTTGAAGAAAGCGAGCGCGCCTTCGCTGGCCGGCACGGCAAACAGAGCCAGCATCAGCACGATCGACGGCACCGACAGGCCGAGATTGGAAAGGGCGTTGCCCGACAGGACGAGCAGCAGGACGGTCAGGGCGAAGACGGGCAGGACGATGCCAAGCCATCCGGTCTTGGCGAAGGTCCGCTTGACCATCTGGCTGATCGTTGGCCGATAACCGATCGTCTTTTCGAGTTCCAGCCGGCGCGGGCCAACGAGATAGAACCCGACATCGGTGTGGACGGCTGCAGCCTCGGCATCAACCCCTTCGCCGCTCTCCGGGACGGTTTCACTAACAGCATGGCCGGCCAGTTCGATGGCTTTTTCGGCGACACGGTACTCCGACAGATTCGAGCGGCGTGCCAGTTCCTCGATCGCGGTGCGGTATTGATCGCGCGAGAAGAAGTCGAGTGCCGCGAAATCAGTGCGCTCGCGCAGCACGGTATCGATGCGGCTGACGCCTTCGAACCACACCGTCCAGTCGACGTCGTTGATGAGGCGCAGGCCGCGGACGATGTTGCCGGTGGTCACATTGCCGCTGGACAACGTCTGGTGCTCGGAAATGATGATTTCCTCGGCATCCGAGCCGGTCTTCTCAAGTTCGCCTTCCAGCCACTCCAGCGCCTTGCCGGCATTCTGCGATCCGTCACGCAGGCGGTAGAGAAGCTGAGTGGCGAAGGTGGTGTCGTGTGCATGCGCGCTGAAATTGGTAAGGATCGCCTGCCGGTCCGGATTGTCGTCGGTCGCAAGCACCTTGTCGGCCACATCGTTGGCGATCTGGCGCATCTGGCGGGTGCGGTTGACCCTGACCGCCAGGCGGCGGAGGTTCTCGATGAGCACGAAGCGCAAAAGGGACGGCAGGGCCCAGAGTTCGCCGATTTTCAGCGGCTCGACCGACTGAAAACCCTGGACGATGGACTTGAACATGGTCGCCGAGACGGAACTGTCGGAATGCGCGACATAAGTCCAGGCCAGCGCCAATGCGCGCGGCACGGTGCCGCCATCGGGGAGTTTCAGCGTTGGCAATTGCCGGTAGAAGCGGCGCGGCAGGTCGCGTTTGACCTGGAAAATGGTTTCCTCGATCAGATAGTTGTTGTCGAGCAGCCACTGCGCGGCCGGCGTGATGGTTTCGCCCCTCCCCTGCGCGGCATTGGTCGACCGGTAGACTTCGAGGATCTTCTTGGCGCTGTCACGGATGCGGGCCTGGAAGTCGAACGGGATCAGGCCGAACAGATCCGTCAGATCGCCCTTGGCCAGGCTCTCGCCGAGCAGCCGGAGCCGTTCCTCCGGCAGGAATACCGATCGTATCGGCTCTTCCGTGATGGCCGGGAAGCTCGCGCTTGTCTTCTCGATCTGGGCTGGGTTCGTCTGAATATTCATTGAAAATTCCGTAAGCGGGCACTCAGCGGCGTCACCGCCACGGCAATGGCCCTAAAACCGGTTCAAATGCAATCGGTTGCATCAACCCCTATGCCGAAAGTTTGTTTCCGCACCACGACGGAGCGTCATCTTTCGACCGACTCAAAGACGAGCGCCCCTCGCTCCCGTCGGGACCGATCGACGGAGAGGATTCGGGCTTTTTCGTGATGCCACCGTCAGCTTACGCTATATTTCGCCGGCATCGCGATCATGTTTGGAAACAGGCGGTAACCGTTGGCGGTAAACGCGTCAGGCGGCCCCCCTTATGCGGACCACGAAAAGGGTCGCATCCGGGGCGGGCTCTACCCGCAAGACGGAAATATCCGGCCCGAGCAGCAGGGTGTCGAGCGGCCCGAGGCGGAGAGGAGCGTCGCCGGCGAAAATGGCATGGCCTCTGTGGCAAAGGATCAGGGTGGAACAGGCCTCGGTCGAGATTTCCACAGGCGCCGAAACCGGCAGGCGTTCGACTTGATGCAACACGCGGCCGCGGCGGGTCATGACGTTGAGATCGGTGATCGGGCCGGCGATCAGCGCGGCACTTGTCGGCTGGTCGGCTGGAAAGGAAAAAGGCTGGCAAGCCGCTGTCATCCGCTCGGGCGGAAGGCCGGCGACGTCAAGCACGATCCCCTCGCCTTCCAGCACGGACAGGGTGCGGTCGATGCCGGCAAAGCTGGAGAACGGCCCGCTCGTCTCGACCCGGGCCATCGAGACGCGCCATTCGAAATCGTCGAGCCCGGCGCCAGCGGGCGAGACGGCGATCTCGGTCGTCGTACCGCCGCCGTTTTTCCACGGCATGACGCGGTAATCGGTGGCACGCAGAATGCGCATGACGCCAGCGCTAGCCTAGAATGCCCGGTAGGTTGAGCTGGTGCTCCTTGGCGCATTCGATCGCGATGTCATAGCCGGCGTCGGCGTGGCGCATGACACCGGTCGCCGGATCGTTCCACAACACCCGTTCCAGGCGCCTTGCAGCATCCGGCGTGCCGTCGGCGACGATGACCATGCCGGCATGCTGCGAGAAACCCATGCCGACGCCGCCGCCATGATGCAGCGACACCCAGGTGGCGCCCGAAGCTGTGTTGAGCAACGCGTTGAGCAGCGGCCAATCGGACACGGCGTCCGAACCGTCCTTCATCGCTTCCGTCTCGCGGTTCGGCGAGGCGACCGAACCGGAATCGAGGTGATCGCGGCCGATGACAACGGGCGCCTTCAGTTCGCCCTTGGCCACCATCTCGTTGAAGGCGAGACCCAGCCTGTGCCGGTCGCCGAGGCCCACCCAGCAGATGCGCGCCGGCAACCCCTGAAAGGAAATCCGCTCGCGGGCCATGTCCAGCCAATTGTGCAGATGGGTGTTGCCGGGGGTGAGCTCGCGGACCTTTGCGTCCGTCTTGTAGATGTCCTCCGGATCGCCGGAGAGAGCTGCCCAGCGGAACGGGCCGATGCCGCGGCAAAAGAGCGGGCGGATATAGGCCGGCACGAAACCGGGGAAGACAAAGGCGTTTTCAAACCCTTCATCCTTGGCGATCTGGCGAATATTGTTGCCATAGTCGAGCGTCGGCACGCCGGCGTTCCAGAATGCGACCATCGCCTCGACATGTTCGCGCATGGAGGCGCGAGCCGCCTTCTCGACCGCCCTGGGGTCGCTGACACGCTTTTCGCGCCACTCGGCCATCGTCCAGCCCTTCGGCAGATAGCCGTTGATGGGGTCGTGGGCCGAGGTCTGGTCGGTGACCATGTCGGGGCGGATGCCGCGACGGTACATTTCGGGCACGATCTCGGCGGCGTTGCCTAGCAGGCCGACGGACTTCGCCTCCCCGGCCTTGGTCCAGCGCTCGATCATTTCCATGGCTTCGTCGAGCGTCTCGGCTCTCTCGTCGACATAGCGGGTGCGCAGGCGGAAATCGATCGAGTCGGGATTGCATTCGATCGCCAGGCAGCAGGCGCCTGCCATGACGGCGGCCAATGGCTGGGCGCCGCCCATGCCGCCGAGGCCGCCGGTCAGGATCCATTTTCCCTTGAGATTGCCGCCATAATGCTGGCGGCCGGCCTCGACGAAGGTCTCGTAGGTGCCCTGCACGATGCCTTGCGTGCCGATGTAGATCCAGGAGCCGGCCGTCATCTGGCCGTACATCATCAGGCCCTTTCTATCGAGCTCGTTGAATTTCTCCCAGGTCGCCCAGTGCGGCACCAGATTGGAGTTGGCGATGAGCACGCGCGGCGCGTCCGGGTGGGTGCGGAACACGCCGACCGGCTTGCCCGACTGCACCAGCAGCGTCTCGTCCTCGCCAAGCGTCTTCAGCGACGCAACGATTTGGTCGAAATCGTTCCAGGTCCGCGCCGCCCGGCCGATGCCGCCGTAGACGACCAGTTCGTTGGGGTTTTCGGCAACATCAGGGTCGAGGTTATTCATCAGCATGCGCAGCGGCGCTTCGGTGGTCCAATACCTGGCATTGAGCTTGTCGCCGCGCGGCGCGCGCACTTCGCGTATATTGTGACGGGGATTGTTCATCATTGTCCCTTTCGGACGAGGCGGCGCGTCAGCGCCCGGCCCAGTCAATGGCGATTTGAAGAATCCGCGTCAGCGTGGCGCGGATCGGTGCGGCGAACGCGGCGTCGTAGGGCACCGGCCAATTGTCCGGCGTGCCCTTCCCGTCGGGCTCGCGCATATAGCCACGATTGGAGAGTTCCATCTGCAGCGCGTGCACGCCCTGAAGCGGCTGGCCGAAATGGCGCGTGATCCAGCCGCCCTTGAAGCGTCCGTTGACGACAAAAGTCTCGCCGGTTTCGGCCATGATCTGGTTGACCATCGCCTGCAAGGTCGGATCGGCGCTCTTGCCGTCATTCGTGCCGAGATTGAACACCGGCAGCGTGCCTTCGAACAAGCGTGGCAGCACCGAGCGGATCGAATGGCAGTCGTAGAGGACAATCTTGCCATGCAAGGTGCGCAACCTGTCGATCTCGGCCTGCAAGGCGGCGTGATAGGGCGCAAAGAACTTCTGCCGGCGCTCGTCGATCTCCGACGGCCCCGGCTCTTCGCCGTCGCGGTAGAGCGGGTCGCCGTCGAAGGTTTCGGTCGGGCACAGGCCGGTGGTTGCCTGGCCGGGATAGAGCGAGGCGCCGGATGGATCGCGGTTGACGTCGATGACGGTGCGCGAGATCGCGGTGTGCACGACAGTGGCGCCGAGACCGGCGGCGAAATCATAGAGATTGTCGATCCACCAGTCGCAATCACGACGGCCGAGCCAAGGCGAGACCAGCCGGTTTTCGAGGCCGGCGAGGTCGATACCGGTGTGCGGGATCGACACCAGCAGCGGCGCCGTGCCGCGCGTGACCGTGAGCCAGGGGCTGGCCGTCATCACGCCGCTCCGGCGATCGAGGGCAGTGCCACCGCGCTCGCGACTTTCACAGCCGCACCACTGCGCACCATGGCAATCGCCTTTTCCATGTCGGGATGGAAATGCCGGTCGTTATCGAGATGCGGCACCTCGGCGCGCACCAGCTTGCGCACGGCTTCCAGTGCTGCGCTCGACGCCAGCGGCTGATGGAAATCGCAGCCTTGGGCGGCGGCCAGCAATTCGATGCCGATCACCGCGGTTGCATTCTCGACCATGCCGATCAGGCGGCGTGCGCCATGCGCGGCCATCGAGACGTGGTCTTCCTGGTTGGCCGAGGTCGGGATGGAATCGACGCTGGCCGGATAGGCTTTTTGCTTATTTTCCGAGACAAGCGCGGCCGCCGTAACCTGCGGGATCATGAAGCCGGAGTTCAGACCGGGCTTAGGCGTCAGGAAAGCGGGCATGCCTGACAGCGCGGGATCGACCAGCATGGCGATGCGGCGTTCCGACAGCGAGCCGATCTCGCAGACGGCGAGCGCGATCATGTCGGCGGCGAACGCCACCGGCTCGGCGTGGAAATTGCCGCCGGACAGAGCAGTATCGTCTTCTGCGAAGATCAGCGGGTTGTCGGTGACGCCATTGGCCTCGGTTTCAAGCGTATCGGCGGCCTTGCGCAGGACATCGAGTGCGGCGCCCATCACTTGCGGCTGGCAACGCAGGCAATAGGGATCCTGCACGCGCTCATCGCCGACCCGGTGCGACTCGCGGATCGCGCTACCGGCCATCAAATTGCGCAGCGCGTCCGCGGTCTCGATCTGGCCACGGTGCTTTCTCAACAGATGAATGCGCGGGTCGAACGGCGCGTCGGAACCCTTGGCCGCGTCGGTCGAAAGCGCGCCGGCGACAAGCGCCGACTGGTAGAGCACCTCGGCATCGAACAAAGCGGCCAGTGCATAGGCCGTCGAAAACTGCGTGCCGTTGAGCAGCGCCAGACCTTCCTTGGCGCCCAATGTCACGGGCTCCAGCCCATGCGAGACGAACGCGACCTTGGCCGGGAAACGGCCATGCGGAGTAAAGCATTCGCCGACGCCGATCATCACCGCCGTCATGTGCGACAGCGGGGCAAGGTCGCCGGAGGCGCCGACGGACCCTTGCGCCGGCACGACGGGGATCACGTCGTTGACCAGCATCGCTTCAAGCAACTCGATGGTCCGCGAGCGCACGCCGGAGGCGCCCTGCGCGAGGCTCGCAAGTTTCAGCGCCATCATCAGCCGGGCAACGGCAACGGGCATCGGCTCGCCCACGCCCGCGGCATGCGAAAGCACGATGTTGCGCTGCAGCGTCTCGAGATCCTCGGCGGGGATGCGCACGCTGGCCAGCTTGCCGAAACCGGTGTTGATGCCATAGACCGGCTCACCCTTGGCAACGATCCTGGCGACGGCCTCGGCGCTCGCCTTGATTTTCGGACGGCAGGCATCGTCCAGTTTCGGCACGGCGCCACGGTATATGGCGCGCCAGTCGGCCAGCTTCGCATTGCCGGGCTTCAGGGTCAGTTCGGTCATTGTCCTCTCCAGATGCGGGCATGCAGCGGGTTGAAGCCCATGCGGTAGACGAGTTCGGCGGGGCGCTCGATGTCCCAGATCGCCAGATCGGCGGATTTGCCCGATACCAGCGTGCCGGTCTCGCCGAGCAGCCCCAGCGCACGGGCGGCTTCGCGGGTGACGCCGGCAAGACATTCGTCGACCGTCATGCCGAACAGGGTGGCCGCCATGTTCATGGTCAGAAGCAGCGAGGTCAGCGGCGATGTGCCGGGATTGTTGTCGGTGGCAACAGCCATTCTGACGCCATGCTGGCGAAACAGGCCGATCGGCGGCTTCTTGGTCTCGCGGATGAAGTAGTAGGCGCCGGGCAGGATGGTCGCCACGGTCCCCGCCTTGGCCATCGCCACCGCGCCTGCCTCGTCGGTATATTCGAGATGGTCGGCCGACAACGCGCCATAGCGGGCGGCAAGTTCAGCGCCATGCAGATTGGACAGCTGGTCGGCGTGGAGTTTGACGGGCAAGCCAGCCGCCTGGGCCACATCGAAGACGCGCGCCATCTGTTCCGGCGAAAAGGCGATGCCTTCACAGAACCCATCGACGGCATCGGCCAAGCCTTCCTCGACGACGCCGGGAAGGATCGTTTTGGCGACGAGATCGATGAAGGCATCCTTGTCGCCCTTGGCTTCGGGCGGCAGCGCGTGGGCTGCGAGACATGTGGTGCGAACCGTCACCGGGCGTTCATTGCCCAGCTGTCGCGCGGCGCGCAGCGATTTCTTCTCGTTTTCGAGGTCGAGGCCATAGCCCGACTTTACTTCCACGGTGGTTACGCCCTCGGCAATCAGCGCGTCGAGGCGCGGCAGCGTCTGGGCAACCAGGTCGCCCTCACTGGCAGCACGCAAGGATTTGACCGACGAGACGATACCGCCGCCGGCCCTGGCGACTTCCTCATAGGTGGCGCCGGCCAGCCGCATCTCGAATTCGTTGGCGCGGTTGCCAGCGTGGATCAGGTGGGTGTGGCAGTCGATCAGGCCGGGCGTAATCCAGCGGCCCTCGCAATCGATGATCTCGCCTTGGGCAAAAGCCGAGGACATCTCGGATTGCGGACCGGCATAAACAATGCGGCCGTCGCGCGCGGCCAGCGCACCATGCTCGACGATCCCCAATCCGGCACGATTTCCAGCCATGGTCGCCAGACGCGCATTGCGCCACAGGCGAACCCTCCCCGCCCGGTTTTTGCTCTCTACGGCCATGATCTTTTCCGTTTCAATCGGTGGCGATTATGTATATACATATTGAAACGCACTGCAAGTGCCATCATCGCATACGAGACCGGAAAGCGGAGAGAAAAGTGACCGATATCTTTGCGGCACAGGCGCTTCTTCCCGACGGCTGGCACGACAATGTGCGGATCACCTTAGCCAATGGGCGCATTACGGCCGTAGAGCCTGAAGCCGCCGCCTTGCCCGGTGATGAACGCCATTCCATTCTGCTGCCAGGCATGCCCAATCTGCACAGCCACGCCTTCCAGCGCGGCATGGCCGGCCTTGCCGAGTTGCGCGGCCCCTCCGCCGACAGTTTCTGGAGCTGGCGCGAGGTGATGTACCGCTTCGCGCTGTCGATGACTCCCGACCAGGTCGAGGCGGTGGCGGCGCAGCTCTATGTCGAAATGCTGGAGGCCGGTTTTTCCCGCGTCGGCGAATTTCATTATCTGCACCATGATCGCGATGGACAACCCTATGCCAACCCAGCCGAGATGGCCGAGCGCATCGCTGCCGCGGCTGGTGAAACAGGGATCGGCCTGACGCTGCTGCCGGTGTTCTACGCCCACTCCTCTTTCGGCGGCGCGGCTCCAAATGAGGGCCAGCGCCGATTCATCAACGATGTGAATCGGTTCGCCCGGCTCGTGGAGAAAAGCCGTGAATCGGTTCGCGCGCTGAATCAAGCTGTCGTCGGGGTCGCGCCGCACAGTCTGCGCGCCGCGACGCCCGAAGAACTGATCGAAGTCGCCGCCATGGCGCCAAACGGACCGATCCACATCCACGTCGCCGAACAGGTCAGGGAAGTCGAGGATTGCCTTGCCTGGTCCGGCGCGCGTCCGGTCGAATTTCTGCTTGGGGCTGCCGCTGTCGACCAGCGTTGGTGTCTGATTCACGCCACCCATATGACGGATGCCGAGACCATCGGCATGGCGAAGACCGGCGCCATTGCCGGCCTTTGCCCGATCACGGAGGCCAATCTGGGCGACGGCACCTTTGCCGCGCCATTGTTCAGGGAGCATGGCGGCCGCTTCGGCGTCGGCTCCGATTCCAATGTGCTGATCGGCCTGCCCGACGAATTGCGCCAGCTGGAATATTCGCAGCGCGTCGCGCACCGCGCCCGCAATGTGCTTTCGGTAGCCGGCGGCTCAACGGGCCGCGCCCTGTTCGACGCAGCGCTAGACGGCGGCGGCGTCGCCCTAGGTGCCGGCGCCTCGCAAATCGCAACTGGGGCATCCGCCGATCTCGTCTCGCTGGACGGCAAAAACCCTTCGCTGGCCGGCAAGACAGGCGACGCGATCCTCGATGCCTGGATCTTTGCCAATGGCAGCAAGGTCGATTGCGTCTGGGTGCATGGCAAGAAACAGGTCAGCGCTGGCAGACACGCCAGGCGCGGGGCTATCGCCGAACGGTTTCGCAGCGTGATGACTGCGCTTTCCGAGGGTTAACCCAGATGAGCATGGCTGAACCGACGGAGATAGACGACAACGAGACGGTCTCGTTGCATCAACGCATCCTGTCCGGTATCCGGGAAAAAATCCTGTCCGGCACCTGGGCGCCCGGCCACCGTATCCCGTTCGAACATGAGCTGACCGCCGAATACAAATGCTCACGCATGACGGTGAACAAGGCTCTGTCGCAGTTGGCCAAGGCAGGTTTGATTGAACGCCGCCGCCGGTCTGGCAGCTTTGTCCGTCAGCCGCAATCGCAAGCGGCGGTGCTGGAGCTTCACGACATCAGGATCGAGGTCGAGGCGCTCGGCCTGCCCTACCGCTACGAACGACTGGAACGCCTGAGGCGGCGCAGCAACGTGGAGGACAGGGCTTTGCTCGGACTGTCCGCCGCAGGGTCGGTACTGGCGGTCGAAGGCCTTCATTTTGCCGGCGAACGGCCATTCGCACTCGAGCGACGTCTGATCAATCTTTCGGCGGTTGCGGAAGCCGGCGACGAAGAGTTTCTGGAAATCGCGGCGGGTCCATGGCTGATCGGCCGCGTGCCGTGGAGCGAGGCCGAACATCGGATACGCGCCATGGCCGCCGATGAGACTATCGGTGACGAGCTCGATATCGATCCTGGCGCGCCCTGCCTGGTCGTGGAGCGTCGCACTTGGAGCGCGGAGCACCCGGTTACCCACGTGCGCTTCATCTATCCGGCGGAAAGCCACACGCTGGTGGCAAGGTTCACGCCGTCGCAGGGGTAAGCCGATCTCCCGCTTGGGGAAGATCGGCACCTGCAGCGGCTTTACAGCGCAGCCGTAATAATAATCTCGACCAGATATTCGGGACCGGCGAGCTTTGCCTCGCCGGTCGCGCGAGCGGGTGTGTGGCCCTGCGGCACCCACTTGTCCCATTCGGAATTCATCTCGGCGAAGGTGCCCATGTCGGCCAGCCAGATGATCGCCTGGACGATCTTGGTCTTGTCGGTGCCGGCCTTGGCCAACAATTCGTCGATGGTCGCGAGAATGTCGCGGGTCTGCGCGGCGACGTTGCCGCCGGGCTCGCCGACCTGGCCGGCCAGATAGACGGTGTTGCCGTGGATGACGATCTGGCTCATGCGCGGGCCAACATCGATGCGACGAATGCTCATTGCGAGGTTCCTTCGTTTGAGGGTTGCGCCTGTTTAGAGTCGGCGCGGGCTTCGGGCAAGGCCGCCGGGGCCAAATCTCCTTGGACCAGCACGGAAGAAACTCACGGCAAATTGAGCCGCCGGGTCGCAAATCAACCGGATTGGCTTGTTGACTAATGTAATAACATCACATATCCAACGGCCACTATCGCGGCCAGGCTCGACTTCCAACGGAACGATATGACCCAGACCTGCCTAACCTTCCGTGACTTGACGCTGGGCTACAACAGCCATCCCGCGATCCATCACCTCGATGGCACGATCCGAAAGGGTTCGCTGACGGCCGTCGTCGGGGCCAACGGCTCCGGAAAATCGACGCTGATGAAGGGTATTGTCGGCGTGCTGAAGCCAATGGCCGGCGAGGTTATCCGCGCATCGGGCGTGCGGGCAGCTTATCTGCCGCAGCAGTCGGAACTCGATCGCTCCTTTCCCGCCCGCGTCGTCGATCTGGTCTCGCTTGGCCTGTGGCCGAAGCGCGGCATGCTCGGCCGCTATACCAGGGAAGATCGCGAAGCCGTCAGCCAGGCATTGATGGCCGTCGGCCTCGGCGGCTTCGAGAAGCGGCCGATCGACACCCTGTCGGGCGGCCAGCTGCAGCGCACGCTGTTTGCCCGCGTGCTGTTGCAGGATGCCGACCTGATCCTGCTCGACGAGCCCTTCAACGCGGTCGACGCCAAGACGGTCGGTGACCTCATTGCCCTGATCAATCGCTGGCATGGCGAAGAGCGCACCATCATGGTGGTGGTCCATGATCTGGATCTGGTGCGCCAGAATTTTCCCGAAACACTGCTGCTTGCCCGCCAGCCGGTTGCCTGGGGCGATACCCGGGAGACGCTGAAGCCGGAGAACCTGCTGCGCGCGCGCCGCTTCCACGAAGCCTGGGAAGAGAACGCCCCCTGGTGCGAGCCTGACGAGCACGCTCATGGCCATGATCATGGCCACGATCACGACCATCACCATGGCGCCGGACCGAGGGCCGCCTGATGGACGCGCTCTACGGTCTTTTCATTGCTCCCTTCGCCGATTTCGGGTTCATGCAGCGGGCGCTGTTCGGCTCGCTGATGCTGTCGCTCGGCGCCTGCCCCATCGGCGTCTTCCTGATGCTACGACGCATGAGCCTGTCGGGTGACGCCATGGCGCATGCCATCCTGCCAGGAGCGGCGGCCGGATTCCTGTTCTATGGCCTTGAGATCCTGCCGATGACCATTGGCGGCCTGATCGCCGGCGTCATCGTCGCGCTCGGCGCTGGCGCTGTCTCGCGCTTCACCATCCAGCGCGAGGACGCCTCGATGGCCGCCTTCTATCTGATTTCGCTCGCCATCGGAGTGCTGATGGTATCGATCCGCGGCTCCAGCGTCGATCTCATGCATGTGCTGTTCGGCACGGTGCTGGCGCTCAACAACGAGGCATTGATGCTGATTGGCGGCATCGTCGCGGTGACGTTGGCCAGCCTGGCCATCTTCTGGCGGGCGCTGGTCGCCGAGTGCCTCGACCCGCTGTTCCTGCGTTCGGTCAGCCGCATGGGCAGCCCGGTGCATTTCATCTTCCTCGGCCTCGTCGTGCTCAACCTCGTCGGCGGCTTCCAGGCGCTCGGCACTTTGCTGTCCGTCGGATTGATGATGCTGCCCGCGGCAGCCGCGCAATTCTGGACCGCACGCGTCGAGCCGATGTGCGTGCTGGCGGTGCTGATCGGCTTTGCCTCCTGCATTGCCGGATTGCTCTTGTCCTATCACGCGTCGTTGCCATCCGGCCCGGCCATCATCCTGTCGGCCGGTGTCATCTATTTCGCCTCGATCCTGTTTGGCACGCGCGGCATTCTGCGCGGTCGCATCATCCATCACCGTCACAGAACGGCCTGATCCGCCTCACCCTCTGGAAGGAACCCCGCTTATGCTGAAAACGGTCCGCGCCGCCCTGACATTGAGCGTTATAACATTAACCGCCTTTGGCGCATCATCGGCCTTCGCGGCGCCGCTGAAGGTGGTCGCCAGCTTTACGGTCATTGCCGACTTTGCCAAAAACGTCGGCGGCGACCGTGTCGCGATCACCACGATCGTCGGGCCGGATGGCGACGCTCATGTCTATGAGCCAAGCCCTGCCGACGCGGTCGCCATGGCCAAGGCCGACATCGTGCTGGTCAACGGCCTGCATTTCGAAGGTTTCCTGCAGCGGCTGGTCGATGCCAGCGCCACCAAGGCCTCGATCGTCACGCTGACCAAGGGTGTGACGCCGATCGACTTCAAGGCTGAATTCGCCGATGCCGACGCGGCCGATGGCGCCGGCACCGGCAGCGGCAAGACGGTCACTGACCCGCACGCCTTCCAGTCGATCGCCAATGCCAGGATTTATGTGAAGAACATCGCCGAATCTTTCTGCGCGGCCGACAGCGACGGCTGCGTCAGCTACCAGACCAACGCCGCCGCCTACACCAAGAAGCTTGACGCGCTGGAAGGCGAAGTGAGGACGGCGATCCAGTCGATCCCCGAGGCAAAGCGCGTCGTCATCACCTCGCATGACGCCTTTGGCTATTTCGAGCACGAGTACGGCCTGATCTTCCTCGCCCCGCAAGGTATCTCGACCGATTCCGAGCCGTCGGCCGCCGATGTCGCCAAGTTGGTCGAGCAGGTCAAGCAGGACAGGGCCGCGGCCATCTTCGTCGAGAACATCACCAACCCTCGCCTGATCGAGCAGATTGCCAGCGAGACCGGCATCAAGGTCGGCGGCACGCTTTACTCGGACGCGCTGTCGCAGCCCGACGGCCCCGGCTCGACCTATATCGACATGATGCACAACAACATCCGCCAGATCAAAGGCGCCATTCTCGGCAGCTGAGTTTGATCCGCGGCCAGCCGGGCCGTATCGGCCCGGTTGGATTTTCTGGCGCGCGATGTCTATTTGGCAGAGAATTCCTTCGATGCGGATTGCCGCCCCCCTCCCGGAGTGGCAAGACTGCCGTCAAAGAGATCGCGAGGATACGAGCCATGGAATACCGCCAGATCAGCGAAGACTATTCGGTCTCGGGCCAGATCCAGCCCGAGGACGTTGCCGCCATCAAGGAAGCCGGCTTCAAGAGCGTGATCTGCAACCGGCCTGATGATGAGCAGCCGGGACAGCCTTCGGCGGACACGCTCAAGGCCGCGGTCGAGGCCGCCGGCCTCGCCTTCCGCTACATTCCGGTGATCAGCGGCCAGATCACGCGAGAGAATGTCGACGACCAGGCCGAGGCACTCGACGAGCTCGACGGCCCGGTGTTCGCCTATTGCCGCTCCGGCGCCCGCTGTACCAATCTGTACGGGCTGATCCAGCAGTCGAAGGATTAAATCGGCAGCGCGCCGGTCTCCTTCAGCGTCTCCAGCACGATCGCCGTCTTCACATGCTGCACGGATTCGTGCGGCAGGAGCACGCCGTTGACGAATTCCGACAGCGATTTGAGGTCTGGGGTTACGACCTTCAGGATGTAGTCCATCTCGCCGGTCAGCGCATGGGCCTCCTGCACCTCGGGCAGCCGCGCCACCAATTCCCCGAAGCGGCGCGCATTGTCGCGGTTGTGGGTGGCCAGTGTCACCGAGATGACGTTGACCAGCGAGAAACCGAGCTTGTCGCGGTCGAGCACCGCACGATAGCCCCTGATGTAGCCGTCCTCCTCCAACCGCTGGCGGCGGCGCGAGCATTGCGAGGCAGAGAGGTTTACCCGCTCGGAGAGATCGTTGTTAGTGAGCCGCGCGTCGCCTTGCAAAAGCGCCATTATCTTGCGGTCGAACTGATCAATGCGCGTCTGATCCATGGTTTTATCTCTCGTCATGCACGGTTCCCGCATCAGATCACCATTTCAAGCGTTTGAATGCAAGCACCGTGCGTGGGCTCCGCGCTATTATGATGGTCTTTTCAGGCCGAGCAGCATCCGGAGGATATCATGGGTCCTTTCCCGCACGACGCACCGCCCGCCACGATCAGCAAGGACAACCCCGCCGGCACCGACGGTTTCGAGTTCGTCGAATTCGCGCATCCGGAGCCGCAGAAGCTGGCCGAACTGTTCACCCGCATGGGTTATGTCGCGGTAGCAAGGCATCGCACCAAGGACATCACCGTCTGGCGCCAGGGCGACATCAATTATGTCGTCAATGCCGAGCCCGGCTCGCATGCGATGAAATTCGTCGACAAGCACGGCCCCTGTGCTGCCTCGATGGCCTGGCGGGTGGTCGATGCCAAGCATGCTTTCGAGCATGCCGTCTCGAAGGGCGCCACGCCTTACGAAGGCGGCGACAAGGCGCTCGACGTGCCTGCTATCGTCGGCATCGGCGGCTCGCTGCTCTATTTCATCGACAGCTATGGCAAGAAGGGCTCGGCCTATGACGCCGAATTCGAGTGGCTCGGCGAACGCGACCCCAAGCCGCAAGGCGTCGGCTTCTATTTCCTCGATCACCTGACCCACAACGTTTATCGCGGCCAGATGGACAAATGGTGGGATTTCTACCGCAATCTGTTCGGTTTCAAGCAGATCCATTTCTTCGACATCGACGGCAAGATCACGGGCCTGGTCAGCCGGGCGATCACCTCGCCCTGCGGCAAGATCCGCATTCCACTCAATGAGTCCAAGGACGAGACCAGCCAGATCGCCGAATATCTGAAGAAGTACAATGGCGAAGGCATCCAGCACATCGCGGTGGGAACCGACGAGATCTACGCCGCCACCGACAAGCTCGCGGAGAATGGGCTGAAATTCATGCCCGGCCCGCCCGAGACCTACTACGACATGTCGTATGATCGCGTGAACGGCCATGACGAGCCGATCGAGCGGATGAAGAAGCACGGCATCCTGATCGACGGCGAAGGTGTGGTCGACGGCGGCATGACCAAGATTCTATTGCAGATCTTTTCGAAGACCGTGATCGGGCCGATCTTCTTCGAGTTCATCCAGCGCAAGGGCGACGAAGGCTTTGGCGAAGGCAATTTCCGCGCGCTGTTCGAATCGATCGAGCAGGACCAGATCAAGCGCGGCGTGATCAAGGTTCAGGCCGCGGAATAGACAGACCTTCGCCAAGATTTCTTGCAGCCAGGCCCCTTATGACCAAAATCTGGTCATAAGGGGCCTGGCAATGAGCATCCGATGGCGAAAGCACACGCGCGTATCAAAGGCCTGACGTTGGTCGCCGCTGATCGTCTTTTTCAGCCTATGATGTTGCGTTGGTCTGATCGTCCAACCGTAGCCGCTCGACTTCCACTCTCCTCAGCTTCAAATCATAGTCGAGCAGGAACTCGTCGAGTTGCGGTGGCGCCACCGAGGTGCCGGACAGCATCGCATGCACCTGGCCGCGATGGTGGATGTCGTGCAGGAAGACGTGCGCCAAGATATCGCCGATCTTTTCCGGGATCATGCCGTCTTCACGCCGGTCGGTGACGACGCGGCGGTCGAGATCGGCCTCTGACAGGCCATCGCAGAAGGCGATCAGCCGCCGATCGGCCGCAAGCTGAGCCAGGTAAAGCTCCGGCGCGGCATCGAAAGGTACGAAGTCATCGTAGGCAGCCGCACCGACGCCGCCGTCTTCGAGAAAATCGAGATAGAGATGATCGACCGCGAGGACATGGTTGAGCGTTGCCTTGATCGACGGGAAAAAGCTGGTGCGCTCGGCCTCGAATTCACCGGGCTTCAGCGCAAGCACGGCGCGATAGAGCCGGTCGTTCGACCAGAGATTGTTCCCCGCCATGCGACGCAGATGATCCAGCAGGTCCATCACTCAAACCTCTCATTTTGCCTACCGCTGGTATTTCTCGACCTTCTGCTCGATGGCCCCGAAGATCGAATGCCCTGATCTGTCCTTCATCTCGATGCGCACGGTGTCGCCGAAGCGCAAGAAAGGTGTCTTGGGCTCGCCTGACACAATGGTCTCTATCATGCGCAGTTCGGCGATGCAGGAATAACCGGCTCCGCCCGCAGAGACCGGCTTGCCCGGGCCGCCGTCGAGTTTGTTGGACACCGTACCCGAGCCGATGATGGCGCCTGATACCAGCGGCCTTGTGCGGGCGGCGTGAGCAATCAGCGCCGGAAAATCGAAGGTCATGTCGACACCGGCATCGGCGCGGCCGAACGGCTTGCCGTTGATGTCGGCAAGCAGCGGCAGATTGACCTTGCCGCCGTCCCAGGCATCGCCCAGCTCATCCGGCGTCACCGCGACCGGAGAGAAGGCGGAGGACGGTTTCGACTGGAAGAAGCCGAATCCCTTAGCGAGTTCCGGCCCGGTCAGCGCGCGCAGCGTGACATCGTTGACCAGCATCACCAGCCGGATCGCGGCGCGCGCCTCGTCGAGGCTGGCGCCCATCGGCACATCGTCGACGATGACGGAGATCTCGGCTTCCATGTCGATGCCGAAGGCCTCATCCGCTAGACGGATCGGATCGCGCGGGGCAACGAAGGAGTCCGAGCCGCCCTGGTAGATCAGCGGGTCGGTCCAGAAGCTTGCCGGCATCTCGACGCCGCGCGCCTTCCGCACCAGTTCGACATGGTTCACATAGGCCGAGCCGTCGGCCCATTGATAGGCGCGCGGCAGCGGTGAATGCGCGTCATGCTCGTGAAAACGGGCCGCCGGCATCGCATTGTTCTCCAGCGATTCCGCTATGGTCGCGAGATGCGGCGAGATCCTGCGCCAGTCGTCGAGTGCGGCCTGCAGCGTGCGCGCCAGGAACGAGGCGTCGGTGTATTGCGTCAGGTCGCGCGAAACGACGACGAGCTTTCCATCGCGTGTTCCGTCCTTCAGCGTGGCAAGCTTCATGCGGTTCCCTCTCCTGATGCGGCCTTGGCGCCGCTTAACTCCACAACAAGGCCGTCGCGAGCGATCGTCAAGTCGCCGGCCCATGTTTTCCTGACCGCGGCGATCCAGTCGAGCTCGCCGATCTCGGCATCGTCGGCTGGAATGAGGTGGTTGAGCACCAATCTTTTGATGCCGGCATCGCGGGCGATACGGCCTGCCTCCTCGGCAAAGCTGTGACTGGAGAGCAGATGTTCCCTGAGCCGCGCGCCATTGCCGGTCCTGGCAACCAGCCGCTCGATGCCTTCTTCCAGCATGGCTTCGTGGACGAGAATGTCAGCCCCTTCGGCGAAATGCGCCAGCGGCGGAAAGAAGGCCGTATCGGCGGAAAACACCACGCTTTTGCCGCCATGCTCGAAGCGCAGGGCAAAACAGTCGGTCACCGGCGGATGGTCGACGCGCAGCGCCGTGACCGTCAGTCCGCGCTGCTCGACCACATGCCCTTGGCCGAATTCGTCGACAGAGACCAACTCGCGAATATCGGGGCGGCCCTCGTCGGCGATGCGGATCTCGATGTCGAATTCCATGGCCTGACAAAAGCGCCGCCAGTAGTGGCCAACCCCAGGCGGCCCGAACACCGTGACCGGCGTCGCCAATCCGGCCGTCCAGGCGGTGTGGATCAGCGGCCCGAGTTCCAGCACATGGTCGGAATGCAGATGCGTGATGAAGATCAGGTCGAGCACCTTCAGGCTGACCCCGGCATCGACCAGACCGCGCGTCACGCCAAGCCCGCAATCGACGACGACGGCTCGCCCACCAATCTCGAGCAGCGACGAACTCGGCCACGGCCCGCGGGGCCGCAGTGCCGGACCGCCTTTCGACCCGAGCAGCACAAGCCGGTCCGGCATTGGTTTGCCGATCAAGACCAGTCGCCCTCGGGCGTGCCATTGAAGCGCTTCTTCAGGTCGGCCCAGCAATCGATGTAGTTGTCCTGCCGGGTTTCGAGTTCGGCGCCGTAGCGGGTCAGCATCTGCGGAAAACGGGTCTCGAACATGAAGGCCATGGTATTGTCGAGCTTGACCGGTTTCAGCTCCGCGCGCGAGGCCTTTTCGAAGCCAGGCGCATCCGGACCATGGGCCAGCATCAGATTGTGCAGGCTGATGCCGCCGGGGACGAAACCCTCCTCCTTGGCGTCGTACTGGCCGTGGATCAGACCCATGAACTCACTCATGATGTTTCGGTGGTACCAGGGCGGCCGGAACGTATCCTCGGCCACCAGCCAGCGCGGCGGGAAGAGGACGAAGTCGATGTTGGCGGTGCCTTCCTCGCCGCTCGGCGCCGTCAGCACGGTGAAGATCGACGGGTCAGGATGATCGAACAGCAGCGCGCCGACCGGCGAAAAGGTCGCCAGATCATATTTATAGGGCGCGTAGTTGCCGTGCCAGGCAACGACGTCGAGCGGCGAATGGCCGATCTCGGTGACATGGAAATTGCCGCACCATTTCACGATCAGCCGGCACGGCGTTTCCTTCTCCTCGAACCAGGCGCAAGGCGTCTTGAAGTCGCGCGGATTGGCCAGGCAATTGGCGCCGATCGGGCCGCGGTCGGGCAGAGTCAGCTTGGCGCCATAATTTTCGCAGACATAGCCGCGCACTTCGGCGTCGGCCAGTTCGACCTTGAAGACGAGGCCGCGTGGCAGCACGGCGATCTCGCCGGGCCGAAGCTCGATGACGCCCACCTCGGTGACGAAGCGCAAGCTGCCCACCTGGGGCACGACCAGCAACTCGCCGTCGGCATTGAAGAAATGATCGTCGACCATCGACGTATTGGCGACATAGACATGGGCAGCCATGCCGGTCTGGCCAAGTACGTCGCCGGCCGTGGTGATGCTGCGCATACCCTTGATGAAGTCGGTCGGCTCCTTCGGCATCGGCACCGGATTCCAGCGGTACTGGCCAAGCGCCAGCTCGTGGTCGCCGACATTGGGCGCGGTCTTCCACAGGGGATAACTCGCCGCCTTGAACCTGCCCGTGTGCTTGACGCTCGCCCGGATCCGGTAGAGCCAGGAGCGCTCATTGGTGCCGCGCGGAGCGGTGAAGGGCGAGCCTGAAAGCTGCTCGGCGTAGAGGCCGTAGGCCGGCCGTTGCGGCGAGTTTCGTCCCTGCGGCAGCGAACCGGGCAGGGTCTCGGTTTCGAAGTCGTTGCCGAAACCCGGCATGTAGGAAAAGGCCATTGCTTCCTCCCGGATTGACCAAATTGGTTTCATTTGTAACCATCGAAAATGTAACTATCAACCTTCCGTTTTTCCCGGATGCGGACAATGGACATTCTCGAGCTCGAAAGCTTTCTGCCCTACCGGCTGTATCGTCTTTCAGACGCCGTCAGCCGCGAATTTTCGAAAGTCTATAAGGACCGCCACGGCCTGACCCGGCCCGAATGGCGCACGTTATCGGGGTTGGGACAGCGCGGCACGATGACCGCGACGGAACTTGGCGAGCAGTCGGCCATGCATAAGACCAAGGTCTCGCGCGCCGTGGCCGAGTTAGAACGGCGGCGCTGGCTGGTACGAACACCTGACGAGAACGACCGCCGCGTCGAGCACTTGACGCTTACCAACGCCGGGCTTGCAGCCTATCGCGAGATGGTGCCGCTGGCGCAGAGTTTCGAGCGGGAACTGCTGGCGAAACTTGGCGTGGACGAACGTGCGGCGATTGTGCGTGGGGTGGCGGCGCTTGAGAGGGCATTGGAAGCAAAGTAGCGCCGAAAGAATGGGGATGTGCTGGCGGGACAGCGCCCCCTCTGTCCTGACGCAAATCTATCCCGTAATTTGATCTCCCCACTTGAGGGGGAGATGTCCGGCAGGACAGAGGGGGGCGCCTCGCGCAAACGTTTCACCGGATGGCGCTATACCGCCGTTACCAGTCCATCACCACCTTGCCCGAACTGCCACTGCGCATCGCATCGAACCCAACCTGATAATCGTCGATGCCAATCCGATGCGTGATAAGCCCACTCACATCCAGCGGACCCTGTACCAGCGCGATCATCTTGTACCAGGTCTCGAACATTTCGCGGCCGTAGATGCCCTTGAGATGCAGCATCTTGAAGATGACCTTGTTCCAGTCGATCTCGAAGCCGGTGGGCGCAATGCCCAGAATGGCGATCTTGCCGCCATTGTTCATGGTATCGATCATGTCGCGGAAGGCGGGGGCCGCGCCCGACATTTCGAGGCCGACGTCAAAACCCTCGGTCATGCCGAGCACCGGCATGACATCGCGCAGCTTCTCCTTCGAGGCGTCGACAACATGCTGGACGCCAAGCTTCTTGGCCAGCGCCAGCCGCACCGGGTTGATGTCGGTGATGACAACCTTGCGTGCGCCGACGCACTGCGCCACCAGCGCGCCCATGATGCCGATCGGCCCGGCGCCGGTGACCAGCACATCCTCGCCGACCAGGTCGAAGGACAATGCCGTATGGACCGCGTTGCCCAGGGGATCGAATATCGCGGCAATCTCGTCCGGCACGTCGTCGGGGATCGGCACCACATTGTGCTGGGGAATGGCCAGGTACTCGCCGAAGGCACCGGGACGGTTGACGCCGACGCCGAGCGTGTTGCGGCACAGATGCCCCCTGCCCGCGCGGCAGTTGCGGCAGTGGCCGCAGACGATGTGTCCCTCGCCCGACACGCGCTGGCCGACCTTGTATTCGGTGACCGCGGCACCAAAGTCGGCGACCGTGCCGACGAATTCGTGGCCGGTAACCATCGGCACGGGAACCGTCTTTTGCGCCCACTGGTCCCAGTTGTAGATGTGGACGTCGGTGCCGCAGATCGCGGTCTTCTTGACCTTGATCAGCACATCGTTCGGGCCAATCTCCGGCACCGGAACCTCTTCCATCCAGATGCCCGGTTCGGCCTTGGCCTTCACCAGCGCCTTCATCATGTTCGACATTCTTTTGTCCCTTGAATCTCTTGATCCGGAATCGCTTTTCGCTACCGGCCCTTCAGGAAATCACGCCCAATTGCCTGCCGACCGCGCCGAACGCTTCCACGGCCCGGTCGATGTCGGTGCTGGAGTGCGCCGCCGACATCTGGGTGCGGATGCGCGCCTGGCCTTTCGGCACCACGGGGAATGAGAATCCGATGACGTAGATGCCACGCTTCAGCATGCGCGCCGCCATCTCCTGCGCCAACGTGGCATCGCCCAGCATTACCGGGATGATCGGATGATCGGCCCCAGCCAGCGTGAAGCCAAGCTTGCCCATCTGGGACCTGAACCGGGCCGCATTGGCATATAGGCGCTCGCGCAATCCGTCGCCATTGCGGATCAGCTCGAACACCTTGATCGAGGCGCCGGCGATCGCCGGCATCAGCGTGTTGGAAAAGAGATAGGGCCGCGAGCGCTGGCGCAGCCAGTCGACCACCTGCTTCTTGCCCGAGGTGTAGCCGCCGGAAGCGCCGCCGAGCGCCTTGCCGAGCGTGCCGGTGATGATGTCAACCCTGCCCTCGACACCGCAATGCTCGGGCGAACCGCGCCCATTTCCGCCGACGAAGCCGACCGCATGGCTGTCATCCACCATGACCATGGCGTCGTATTTCTCGGCCAGATCGCAGACGCCGGAGAGATTGGCGATGATGCCATCCATGGAAAACACGCCGTCGGTGGCGATCAGCCGGAAGCGGCAATCCTTGGCTTCCTTCAGGCGTGCCTCGAGATCGGCCATGTCGTTGTTGGCATAGCGGAAGCGTTTGGCCTTCGACAGTCTGACGCCGTCGATGATCGAGGCGTGGTTCAGCGCATCCGAGATGATTGCGTCTTCCTCGCCAAGCAGCGTCTCGAACAGGCCGCCATTGGCGTCGAAGCAAGAGCCGTAGAGGATGGTGTCTTCCAAGCCGAGGAAAGAGGAGATCGTCGTCTCGAGCTGCTTGTGTTCTTCCTGGGTCCCGCAGATGAAGCGTACCGAGGCCATGCCGTAGCCGTAGCGGTCGAGCGCCTGCGTGGCCGCCGCACGCAGTTCCGCGCTGTCGGCAAGGCCGAGATAGTTGTTGGCGCAGAAGTTCAGCACTTTCTCCCCGCCGACCTCGATCTCAGCCGACTGCATCGAGGAAATCACCCGCTCGGACTTGTAGAGCCCGGCGGATTTCAACCCTGCAAGCTCGTTGTCGATATGGGAGAGAAATGCTGCGGTCATGATCGGGCCCCGTTTGACGTCGGCAGACTGTCGTCCCGCCCGCACAAAAAATCCATCGCAAAAGCGACCGGATCAGGTGGCCCGGCAGCATCAGCTGGGACGCCATGGAGATCGTTCAACCGCCACGCAAGAACGCTCGGGCCGACGAATACATAAATGCCGGCCTGCGGCGAAAGGAGGCGATAACCATTTCGCGATCTTTGGCCCTTTCCCCCTTGCGGACCGGTTGTCGATTTCCAGTCCTGTTAACGTTTGCAGTCCAATGGTGCTCGCATAGATCCGTTGGCGAGAGGACCGCCCCCGAACATGTCTCAGCAGCCGGTGCAAACCGTTTCAGGCAGGCTCATACTGCTGATCAAGGCTGGCTACTGGCTGGCGCTGCTGATCATTGCCGCCATGGTCGCGGCCTCCTTCGTTCTGCTGCAGCAGACGATGGCCACGCAGCAGCACAATCACACCTTGCTCGACATCGTCGGCACGCAGAAGACGCTGTCGCAGCGCATCGTTTTCCTTGCCAGCGCGACGGGCGCCGCCTCGCGCGACAAGCAGCCGGCGCTGGTCAGCGCGCTGAAGCAGGCCACGGCGGAGTTCGAGACGAACTACGATCTGCTGCTCAAGCAAACGGGCGCGGATCCGCAATCGCCGGCCAAGCTCGATGCGAAGTCGATCGAGAGCGTGCTTTTCACCAAACCCTTCCATCTCGACTATTTCTCGGTTGGCCTGATCGCCAATGGCGACCGGCTGGTGTCTGCACTGGAATCGCAGCTCAACCTTGGCGACAATGGCGGCTACAAGGGCGGCGCCGAACGCGTCAATCTCGATGCGTCGGTCGCCAATGCCACGCTGTCGGGCTATGCCGCGCTCGGCCAGCGCATCAGCGCCGATGCCGACGAGCGCTCGGAAAAGCTGCTCTCCCTCCACCGCACGCTGTTCTACGCCACACTCGGCGTCATCCTGCTGGTGGCGCTGTTCATCTTCAGGCCGATGTCCAACGCGATCCTGCGCAAGACGCGTGAGTTGGTCGACGCCCGCAATTCAATGGCCTTCATCGCGGTGCATGACGGCCTGACCGGCCTGCACAACCGCACCTTCCTCACCGACCATTTCGAGACGCTGATCAAGGGCGCGCATCGCCGGCGCGAGCGCCTGGCCGTAGTTCAGCTCGACCTCGACCGCTTCAAGCAGATCAACGATACGCTGGGTCACGCCGCCGGCGACTATGTCCTGGTCGTGACGGCACAGCGAATGCGCGATTCCTGCCGCGCTTCGGATCTGTGCGCGCGGCTCGGCGGCGACGAATTCGTGATGATCCTCAACGGAGCCGGCAGCACCGAGGACATCAACATGCTGGCACGGCGCATCCTGGTGCACATCAACGAGCCGATCGTGTTCCAGGGCACCACCATTCTCCCGGGCGCCAGCGGCGGCATCGCGGTCTATCCGATCGATGCCGACAATGCGCAGGACCTGCTCGTCCATGCCGATCTGGCGCTCTACTCCGCCAAGAAAATGGGGGGCGGCAACTTCTCTTTCTTCTCGGAGGAGCTGCGCCGCGAACTCGACTACCGCAAGCAGCTCGAACATGACATCAAGATCGCCATTTCCGAAAAGGCGTTCCAGGTCTATTTCCAGCCGCAGGTCTCGCTGACCGACGGCTCCATCAGCGGCATCGAAGCGCTCGTGCGCTGGAACCATCCCGAGCGGGGCATGATCTCGCCGGGCGAATTCATCCCGGTCGCCGAGAAATGCGGCTTCATGCCGGAGATCGGCCGCATCGTGATCGGCAAGGCGATCAATGAGGCCGCCGAGTGGAATCGTGCCGGGATTGCCTTCGGCCGGCTTGCGGTCAATGTCTCGGGCACCGAGTTGCGCGAGCATGATTTCGATGCGTTTCTGTTCGAGACGCTGGAGAAAGCCGGACTGCCGCCGCAGAAACTGTCGCTGGAAATCGTCGAATCCGTCATTCTGGACGACGAGAAGACCGGCATCGCGGCGAAGCTGCGTCATATCAGGGCGGCCGGCGTGCATCTGGAGCTCGATGATTTCGGCACCGGCTATGCTTCGCTCAGCCACGTCAATCCCAACGAGATCGACCGGCTCAAGATCGACCGTCGCTTCGTGCAAAACATCCACGAGAATGGCGACAACTCCAAGATCGTGCGCGCCATCACCGAACTTGCCCGGGGGCTGGGCATCTCCATCGTCGCCGAGGGTGCGGAAACCGAAGCGGAACTCGACTCGCTGATGGCGATCGGCTGCGACCAGGTGCAGGGTTATTCCATCGCCTTCCCGATGCCGCATGACAAGGCGCTCGAATGGCTGACCGCCCGCACGCCGAAGAAAGCCAGGCTGACGGTATTGCAGGGATGCCTGGCGTAACCCGGCCAGGTTTCAGGACGGCTTTGACGGCACGACAAAATTGACCAGCCTGATCGCCGCGCTGAAACTACGCCACTATACGTTTGGAACAATCCAGAGCTATGACGACTGAGGCATCAGGCCGGCATTCCTAGCTCTCTACATTCTTCCGCAACGCCGCGAGCACCTGGGCAAATTCCGCCAGACGCTCGTCGGACAGTCCTTTGCGAAGCCGCTTGTCGAAGACGAGTGCCGCTTGCCGCAACGTCTCGAACAGCGCTTCTCCCGTCTCCGTCAATTCGACCAGGTGGACCCGGCGGTTGACGGGATCGCGCCGCCGCGTCAGCAGGCCCTGCGCCTCCATTGCGTTGAGATGATGGGTCAGCGTCGCACCCTGGATGCCGATCATGCCGGCGAGTTCGCGCTGATTGGCAAGCTCGCTCGACTTGACGGACAGCAGTGTGAGCCAGACCGGCAATGTGCCGCCTGCTTCAACCAAGGCAGCGTCGAATGCTTGTGCGACAAGCTTGGCGGTGCGGCCGAGATTCATGCCGACCGGCGGGCGGTCAAATGGTGTCATGATCTGACAGTAGAGCAAGCAGTGGGAATGTGAAACTTGGCTTCATGATTGACATCTAACCGTTAGATATCTAATTTTGCTTTATCGGTGGCATTGCAACATGGTTGCGGCGCGTAGGCGGTGGGCGAATGAGAGGAATGCGGTCATGCAATACGTTTATATCGCTGTCATCGGCCTGCACGTCATGGCCGGCGTCTTCTGGGCCGGCACGACCATCGCGGTTGGCCGCGATCCGGACATCCGGGCAGAGCGGTTCTTCCGGCCGCAAATGGGCGCGGCCGGTTTGGCTTTCCTGACCGGTTTCCTGCTCTGGTATTTCTTTCATGAGGGTGCTTTCGGCTCGATGGAAAAGGTACTGGCGCTCGGAATTTTGACGGCGCTGATCGCCGCCGGCGTGCAAGGCGCGCTGGTGGGCTCCGCCAGCAGGCAGCTTGCCGGCGCCGATGCCGCGAGCCAAACGGAGCTGCGCGCGAAAATGACCAGGGGCGAACGCATCGCCGGCGGGCTGCTGGTCATCACCGTGCTTTGCATGGCGACCGCCAAGATGTTTTAGAATCGCACGGCCGGTGAAAGCCGATCATGCGCGGCGCGCAACGGACCAGAGCGGCAGATGGCTCTCCTTGCAAAGGCCGTTGCGCGCCACCTGATCGTGATCAAATCCTGATCCCGAACCTGATCCCGTCATAGATGGCGGCGTGGATGTTGCGCGAGGCAACGGCGTCGCCGATGCGCAAGAGCACGAAGCCGCCATCCACGTTGCGCTTGGGAAAAATGTCGCCGCCATTGACCAGACGCTCATAGTCGACCGCACCACCGTTCTTCGACAGCGGTTTCAGCGAAAGATACAGATCGTCGAGCGGCGCCGTGCCGTGCTCGACCACCACCTGATCGACCCTGCGCTCTCCGCGCCAGCCATCGGCGAAATCCGAAGCGAGTTCCGCGATCAGTTGATTGCCCTCACGCCGCACCGAGCGCAGGCGGGTATTGATGGTGACCGTGACGCCCTTTTCCTGGAAGGCCCTGACATAGGGTACGTGGTTCATGCCGCCCATTTCGGGGGCGAAGAAGCGTTCCGGCGAAACCAGTTCCAGCTTCGAGCCGCTGTTGGCAATCAGTTCGGCCGCGCCCATGCCCTGATGGCCGCCATTGTCGTCGTAGAGCAACACATTCTCGGCCGACTTGACGCTGCCGGCCATGATGTCCCAGCTCGAGGTGACGAGATTGTCGCCGGAGGCCAGCGGCGGGTTCTGCGGCAGGCCACCGGTGGCGATCACCACGACATCGGGCGCCAGCGCCAGAACATCGTTCTGTTCCGCCCAGGTGTCGTAGCGGATCTCGACGCCGAGCCGGGCGAGTTCGGCCAGTCGCCAGTCGATGATGCCGATCAATTCCTTGCGGCGCGGGTTCTGGGTCGCCAGACGCACCTGGCCGCCCGCTTGTGATGATGCCTCGAGGATCGTCACTTGATGACCGCGCTCGGCTGCGACGCGCGCCGCCTCCAGCCCACCAGCGCCGGCGCCGACGACCACCACTTTCCGCTTAGGCCCTTCCGTCTTGACAATGATGTGCGGGATATCCGCCTCGCGGCCGGTCGCCGCATTGTGAACGCACAGCGCCTCGCCGCCTTCATAGATGCGGTCGAGACAATAGGTAGCGCCGACACAGGGACGTATCTCGTGCTCGCGGCCCTCCATCACCTTCTTGATGATGTGCGGATCGGCGATGTGGGCGCGTGTCATGCCGACCATGTCGAGCTTGCCGGTGGCGATCGCATGGCGCGCGGTGGCGACGTCGGAAATGCGCGCCGCGTGGAAGGTCGGGAATTTCGTCGCCGCCCTTACCTCACCGGCGAAATCGAGATGCGGCGAAGACCGCATGCCGGTCACCGGAATGACCTTGGTGAGCGCCGCGTCGGTCTCGATCGAGCCCCGGATGATGTTGAGGAAATCGAGCTTGCCGGAGCCGGCCAGCCGCCTGGCGATCTCGACGCCCTCCTCCTTCGACAGGCCTTTGTCGAAATCTTCGTCGGCGACCATGCGGATGCCGACGACGAATTTGTCGCCGACCGCCGTCCGCACCGCATCGAGCACCATGTTGGTGAAGCGCAGGCGGTTGTCGAGCGGACCGCCATACTCGTCATCGCGATGATTGGTGGCAGGCGACCAGAAGCCGTCCATCAGATGGCCGTAGGATTCGAACTCGATGCCGTCGAGCCCGGCCGCCTGGCAGCGCTGGGCGGCCGATGCATAGTCGGCGACGATGCGCTCGATATCCCACTCCTCGATGGTCTTGGGGAAAGCGCGATGCGCCGGCTCGCGCACCGGCGAAGCCGAGAGCACCGGCAGCCAGTCGGCCTTGTTCCAACCCGTGCGGCGGCCAAGATGGGTGATCTGGATCATCACCTTGCAGTCGTGCTCGTGGCAGGCATCGGTGAGTTCAGCCAGCCACGGCACGATGCGGTCGTCATAGACGTGCAGATTGCCGAAGGCAGCCGGGCTGTCGCGCGAAACGATGGCCGAGCCCGCGGTCATGGTCAGCGCCATGCCGCCCTTGGCCTTTTCGGCATGGTAGAGCCGGTAGCGCTCCTTCGGCATGCCGTCCTCCGAGTAAGCCGGCTCGTGACTGGTCGACATCACCCGGTTCTTCAGCGTCAAATGCTTGAGCTGGTAGGGTTGGAGAAGCGGGTCGTTGCTGGTCATCGTCTTCCTGCCGTTTTAATTTGTGCTAATGAGCGGCAAATCCAAGGGAAACCGCACATGATCGATACCAAAAATCTCACCCAGCTCGGCACGCAGGTCGAGACGCCACAGAGCCCCGAAGCCGCGGTCCTGGAAACCGTGCCGTTTTCGCGCGGCGACGGACCACCGGCGATTGTGCGCTTTACCTGCCCGGAATTCACCTCGCTCTGCCCGGTGACCGGACAGCCGGATTTCGCCCATATCGTCATCGACTACGCACCTGATGCCGCCCTGGTGGAATCGAAGTCGCTCAAGCTGTTCATGACCTCGTTTCGCAACCATGGCGCCTTCCATGAAGACTGCACGGTGATGATCGGACGTCGCATCGTGGCCGCGACCAAGCCGCTCTGGTTGCGCATAGGCGGCTATTGGTATCCGCGCGGCGGCATTCCGATCGACGTGTTCTGGCAGACCGGCGCTCCGCCCGAAGGCGCCTGGCTGCCGGATACCGGCGTGGCTCCCTATCGCGGGCGCGGCTAGTTCGGCCATCATTCGCACTGGTACTGGCTGAGCGCCCATTCGCCGGTCACCGACAAAAGGTCCGATATCTTCCATTCGCCATCGACCTTCTTGAACTTCCATTCGAGGCGGTGCGGGTTACCGGCGACGACGAAGGCGACGATCACCTTGGCCTGGTCGCCGTTGATCGCTTCGAGCGTCTTCAGGCTCTTGTCGATCTCGGCCTTGTCGTAGTCCGCATTGTCGAGCGCCATGTTGGGATCCAGGCACTCGCCTTGCCCGGATTTGCGCAAGGCGTCGCTTTTGTCGAGCACGGTTTTCGCCGGATCGATGAAATGGCCGCGCTGAGCCGGATCGACCTCCAGGCCGACCTGATCGTAGAACGGCCGCACCACCGCTGTCGGCGACCCCGGCTGGATTGGAGCGGCAGGCTCGCTCGGCGGCCATGCGACGGGTGGCGTCGGCGGCCCCGCGGCGCCGCCAGGCGTGGTTGCCTGCGGCGTCACGCTGTCGGGCGCGGTCCCGGCCGGAGCTTTTGCCGGCGGCGCGCCCAACAGCCCCTGAGCAGCTGCGCCGTTCAAGCCCGCCGCCAGCAGGCACATGGCCGAGAACAAAAGAAGCGTGCGACCGGCCATCCCATCACTCCGGATCTTGGCCCGCCATGCACTCGAGCTGGCTCAGCGTCCAGTCGCTGGTCTTCGATGCAATGTCCGATATCTTCCACTTGCCGTCGACCTTCTTCAGCGACCAGTGCATTTCGCGCTGCGAATCGTCTCCTTCCGGAAAAAGACTGAAACTCGCAATCACCTGCGCCGTGTCGCCCTCCACCGTTTCGGACAGCTTCAATGTCCTGGAAAGGGCCTTCTGGTCGAAATCCTGCGCGTCGAGGCCGGGGTCGAAGTCGATACAGGCGACCTGGTCCGGATTCTTCTTGGTCGCCTGGTCGTTGAGGTCGAACAGTTTCGTCACCGGCTCGGTGAAGCGATCGCGGTATTGCGCGTCGGCCTCGAACTTGACCTGCGGGACATAGAAGAACTTCACGGCGTCGGACGCCGGGCCGGCCAATGCCGCGGCTGGTGCGGCAATCGACAGGATGGCAGCGAGCAGCAGTTTCATGGATTTCCCCGAATGTTTGGCTGCGGAAAGCAATCAATATCACGCATCGTGCATATCGGCTTTTTTGCGGCCCATGAAGCCTCCGGGCGGCGCGTCTGCTTGCATAGATCAAATCCAACGATCCTTAGTCTCCGAAAGTGGCGATCGGCGCGTTGAGTTGGGAGCGCTCAGGCTTGACACCGAGCCCTGGGATCTGCGGGACGCGTATATGCCCGTTCTCGATCACGATCGGGTTTGCGGGATCTGTATGCCCTTCGATGTACTCCTGGGCGATCCAGGCTCCCTCAAAACGTCTCGGCTCGACGGTAGCGGCGAGGTGGACGCATGCCGCGGCGATGACGTCTCCGCCCCAGGCATCGTCGCAGCTGTGCGGAAGAGATCGTATCGCACACAGGTCGCGGACCGTGGCCATTTTGGTGAGACCACCAAGACGAGTGACCTTCAATCCGAATCCGTCCGCGATCCCTGACGAAACTGCCCGAAGCACGGCATTCAAATCCTCGGTACTCTCATCGAGATAGATCGGATGCGTAACGCGTCCTTTGAGACCAGCGACTTCCTCCATGGTGTTGCAAGGCTGTTCGAACGCGAACGGGATTGCCTGGCAAAGCCGATCGATGTGCAGCGCCGCGGCAGCGGTCAGACCGCGATTGGCGTCGACGGCTATCCGAGCCTTGAAGCCAACCGCCTCCCATACTTTGTGCACAGTGGCGACATCTTGTTCGAGATCCCGCCCGCCGATCTTGATCTGAAGCCGTGGATATCCGGCATTGACCTTGTCGGCGGCAATACGCGCGGTCTCGTCCGGAGCACCGACGGTCGTCGAGTAGTATGACGGCACGCGATCGGTGAGCGCACCGCCGAGAAGTGTTGAAACAGGGACGCCCAGCCGCTGGCCGGCGAGGTCGAGGAGAGCTATGTCCAAGGCCGCCTTGGCATAGTTGTGACCGTTCAGCCGTTCGTCCATTCGTTTGGCGAGGCGGCGCATGGACGCTGTGTCCTCGCCCATGAGTCCCGGCGCTATTTCAGCAATTGCCGCTCTCGCGCCCAGAGCATGCTGAGGTTGATAAACAGGGCCGATCGGGCAAGTCTCACCCCACCCTGACAGTCCATCCTCAGTGGTGACTTCAACCAGCGTGCTGTCCAAATTCTGCACGGTGTCGCTGGCCATCCGGTAGGCGCCGCCTTTAACAGGCAGAAGCACCTGATAGACCTTGATCGCCCTGATACGCATTCAGACATTAGCCCCGTTCATGCCTTGCCTGGTATGGCACCTTTCGCGATGGTCAAAGACCAAGCGCCACCTTGCGCCCGTCATGAATGGCAAAGGCCGCCTGTCTGGAGGCGGTGCAATCGCCGATGGAGGTATGCGCAATTCCGCGCCTTTCGAGCTCGATGGAGAGGCTGTCCCGCGCCATGCTGGTTGCGGCGAAGACCAAAGCGTCGGCCTCGACCTGCTGCTCGGTCCCGTCGAGCAGCGAAGCGATCCTGGCCGCCCTGCCGTCCCAATGAACGACGGCGCTCTCGGTCACAAACCGCACCTTCAGCTTGGCGAGTGCCCGTCGCAGCGGCGCATCGACGGCCATTCGCTGAAGCTCTTTGCCGACCAGGGCGTCCGGTGTCACAAGCGTCACATTGTGACCATCCTCGGCGAGTTTCCAGGCGGTGCCGCAGCCCTTCCAATTGCCGCCATCGTCCAGCAAGAGAACATTTTTTCCCGGCCTCGCCTCGCGCGCCATCACCGCTTCGGCCGAGAGCACCGGACCGCCGCCCGGAATGCTCTCCCAGTGCGGCAAGGCCCGCTGGAAAGCGCCGTCCGGCGGCATCGACCCGGTCGCGACGATCACGTGATCGGCGCCTTCGCGCTCGACATCGTCAGCTTCGACATACTGCCCGTAGCGGATGTCGACCTGGAGCTGGCCGAGCTGGCGCTCGTACCAGTCGATCAGGTCCAGAATCTGGGCACGGCGCGGCTGCAGTCCGGCAAGACGGAACTGCCCCCCAAGGCGGTCGGATGCCTCGGCTAGCGTGACGCGATGGCCGCGCTCGGCGGCGGCGCGCGCCGCTTCGAGACCGGCCGCGCCGCCACCGACGACCAGTACGCGCTTCGGCTGGCCGGCCGGAGCAAAGCGGTCGCCGCCCCACTCCCATTCCCGCCCCGCGGAAGGATTGATGACGCAGCTGATCCAGTAGTCACGGCTGCGCCGGCCCCAGCACATCTGGTTGCAGGACAGGCAGCCTCGAATGTCCTGCGGCCGGCCGGCGGCAGCCTTTGCAGCCAGATGCGGATCGGCGATCTGCCCACGCACGATGGAAACGAGATCGGCGTGGCCTTCGCTCAGCACGCTCTCGGCGTTCTCGGGCGTGCGGATATGGCTCTCGGCGGTGATCAACGCGTGGCGCACGGTGGATTTCAGCACGGACGCCAGGTCGGCACCGAGCTTTTCCGGATAAACAAAGGTCGGCATGATCTTGTAGAAATCGAAGTAGGAACCCGTCCCGCAAGTGACATAGTCCATCAAGGCGTCGCGGTCGTGGAGGTCGATGATCTCGGCCAGCGCTTCGCGCTTCAGCGCCACTTCGACTTCGGGCTCATCAGTGATTGCCAGACCGATGATGAAATCATCGCCGCATTCCCGGCGAATCCTGGTCATCACCTCACGGCTCATCCGGGTGCGATTTTCGAGGCTGCCGCCCCATCGGTCGTCCCGGCGGTTCGACCAGGGTGTCCAGAACTGGTCCAGCATCGAATGGTACGCCGCCCAGACCTCGACGCCGTCGAAGCCGGCCTCGTGGCAACGGCGCGCGGCCTGGACAAAGCCGTCGATCGTTTCTTCGATCTCGGCTTCGGACATCCGATGCGAACCGTCGGAATCGTGGTAGCTCGGCAGGCCCGACGGCGACCAACCGGGGTGAAACGAGTTGTCCGCGTCCGCGTGCTGACCGACATGATAGAGCTGCTGGATGGCGACGGCGCCGTTACCGCGGATCGCCTCCGTCACCTTGCGAAAATGCGGGATGACGCGGTCATCGGAAGGGCTGAAATTGCCACGGGTAAGCACGGCGGCCTGATGCACGGGCATCGGCTCGACCACGATCATGCCGGCGCCGCCGATGGCGCGTTCCGCGTAGTAGCCGACATGGCGTTCGGTCGGCAGCCCGTTCTCGGCCATGTTCGCCGTATGGGCTCCAAACACGATCCTGTTGCGCAATGTTTTGCCACGCAAGGTGGCCGGCTCGAACAAACGTTTGAAGACCCGGCCGGGCATGCAAATTCTCTCCCCATCGGCTGCATTGCGCCGGCGCAAGGGAACGCCGGCGCTGTGTGGCTGAACCTCTGGCGTCAGGCGTCCAGCCAGACGTTCTGGAGGTCCATTTCGAAGGTCTGGTGGACGCCGTAGTTCTTTACCCTCTTGTTCGTGTGACTGTAGAGCTTCTGCCAGAACGGCTGGATGATGACGCCGGAGTCCTGCAGGATCTGCTCGACATCCTTCATCACCTCCTTGCGCTTGGCGACGTCGATCAGCGACAGCGCCTGCTTGAGCTTGGCGTCGAAATCGGGATTGGAATAGGCCGTTTCGTTCCAGGCCTCGCCGGTGCGATATCCCAGCGCCAGCACCTGGACACCGAGCGGGCGCATGTACCAGATGGTCATCGAATAGGGATATTTGGTCCAGTCGTTCCAGAAGGTCGAGCCCGGCAGCACCGTGCGCTTGACCTTGATGCCGGCGTCACGCAGCTGGCCGGCGATCGCGTCGCCGGTGTTCTTCTGCCAGTCGTCCTCGATGGTGATCAGCTCGTGCTCGAAGTCGGCCTGCCCGGCGTCCGCCATCAGCTTCTTGGCGCCGGCGGCGTCGCGCTCCTTCTTGGGCAGGGCATAATATTCGGGATGGATCGGGCTGACATGGTGGTTCTCGCCGACCGTGCCGCGGCCGTTGTAGCCGAGCTGCAGCACCGCGTTGTTGTCGACCGCCATCTGCAGCGCATTGCGAACCCGCTGATCGTCGTAGGGCTTGTGCGTGATGTTGGTGCGGGCAACCAGCGTGGTGGCGGTCGCGACCTCCGACTTCTGCAGCCCCATCTTGTCGAGAATGTCGATGAAGTCGGCGGGCGACTCGAAGTTGAGGTCGATTTCACCGGAATCGAACGCGTTCACAGTGGCGTTGAAATCGGTGCCGTAGTCGATGAATTCGATGCCGTCGAGCGGCGCCTCGCCGCCCCACCATTTGCCGTTCTCGCGGCGCTTGACCACCGCCTTCTGGCCGACGTCGTAAGAGACCAGTTCGAACGCTCCCGTGCCGATCGGCTTCTTGATCGGATCGGCGCCATCGGCGTCGAAATTGCGGTGCACGACGAGCGCCGGATAATCGGTGAAATTGGGAATGAGCGAAATATCGGGCTCGCTGAGCTTCAGCTTGACCGTGTTGTCGTCGACCTTGGTGATGGCGCCGTCCCTGGCCTTGCCGGTCTTGGCATCGATCAGCGCACCGACGCGGGCCGCCATCGAGTTGCCGGCGACGCCCTTCTCGCACCAGCGCGTCACATTGTGGACCACGTCATCGGCGCCGAAGGCATCGCCATTGTTCCAGGTGACGCCCTTGCGCACATGCAGCGTGTATTCGGTGGCGTCGTCGTTGATGTCCCAGCTTTCGAGCAGCACCGGCTCGAAGGTGAATTGCTTGGTGTAGCGCACCAGAGGCTCCAGCCAGCTGCGCGAGATGTTGGCCAGTTCCACCCAGTCGTAAGTGCGCGGATCCTTCTGCGCTTTCACCGCCATCGAGATGTGCAGCGTCCCGCCCTTCTTCGGTTCCTCGGCCACAGCTTGCGTCGGCGCGAGGCCGATCATGCCATAGGCAAATGCCGTTGACGCACCAAGCGCGCTGGCCAGCGCCAGGAACTCGCGCCGGTCCATGCGACCCGCCTTCGCTTCCGCTGCCATCGCTTCGATTGCGGGCGGCACACGGTCGCCGTTGCTTCTGAAAATCGTCATGTCATTCTCCCCTTGTTGTTCCCGTGAGGTCTTTGCCTGCTTTTTTCAACTGACGCTGTCAGGCAGTTGTTCCTCGCGCCGCGCGATCAGATCCTTGAGACCGTCGGCGATGCCCTCGTCGAGTTTCGGCTCCTCATAGTCGGCGAGCATGTTGCGCGCCTTCTCGCGGCCGCGCGTGTCATGGTCCTTCGCCCCTTCCGCCTTCCATTGTTCGTAGGAGTTGAAATCCATGATGCTAGGCATGAAGAAAGCCTTCTCGAAATGCTCTAGCGTGTGCTGGGTGCCGAGGAAATGGCCCTGCGGCCCGACCTCGCGGATCGCCGCCATCGCTTCCTTGAAATCGTCGAAAGGCAGGCCGCCGGCATATTTGTACCAGCCGACAAGCTGTTCGCAGTCGGTGGCGAATTTCGAGTAACCGCAGGTGAGACCCGCTTCCAGCCATCCGGCCGAATGCCAGATGTAGTTGGCGCCGGCGAGGATGGCCGCATGCATCAGCATGTTCGCCTCGTAGCCAGCCTGGGCATCGTTGAGCTTCGAGCCGACATGAAAGCCCGACGTGCGCCACGGCAGTTTGTATTTCCGCGCCAGCGCACCCATCAAGTACATCATCTGGGCGGCCTCCGGCGTGCCGCCCATGGGAGCGCCGGTCTTCATGTCGACCGTGACCATGAACTGGCCGTAGATCTGGGGCGAACCGGGACGGATGAGCTGGGTCAGGGCCACGCCCGCGAGCGCCTCGGCATTGACTTGGGCCACCGCGCCGACGGCCGACGCCGCGGTCGAGGCGCCGCAGAGCGCGAACGGCGCCAGGATCAGCGGCTGGTTGTGGCTTGCATAGACCCGCATCGCATCGATCATGGTGGCGTCCCAGACCAGCGGCGAATTGCAGTTGGTGATCGCCACCAGCACCGGGTTCTCACGGACGAACTCCTCGCCGAAGACGATTGCAGCCATCGCCATCGTGTCCTCGGCGCGCTCCTTCGAGGTCACGATGCCCATGAACGGCTTGTCGGAATGTTTCAGCGCCGAATGGATGATGTGCAGATGCCGCTTCGGCACGGCGATTTCCATCGGCTCGCAGATGACCGAACTCGAGGAATGCAGCGCCGGCGCCATATAGGCAAGCTTGTGGAAATTGTTGAGGTCGGCAAGCGTGCCGTAGCGCCTGTTGTTGTCGAGGTCGCGTATGTACGGCGCGCCATACATGGGCACGAAGATCGAGTTCTTGCCGCCAACGCGGACCGTGCGCTCGGGATTGCGTGCATTGAGCGTGAATTCCGATGGAACTTTCGAGACGAGCTCCATCAGAAGCGCGCGGTCGATGCGCACGCGCGTTTCCCTGACATCGGCGCCAGCCGCATTCCAGAGCTCGATGGCTCCGTCGTCGCGGAATTCGCACCCCACTTCTTCGAGTATCTTGAGCGATTCCTCGTGGATCAGTTCCACCGCCTCATCGGGAACGATCTCATAGACCGGAATCTGGCGCACCAGGGTCGGGAACGAGGCAATCGGCGCGCTCCTCATCGCCTTGCGCCCGAGACGGCCACCACCACGGCGATGGGTTTGCTCGGTCAATTCAGCGGCCGGCGCGTTCATGGAGCCTCCATCCCTTCGATCCCGGTCAACTTAGCGAGGTGAAATTCGACTGTGACGCTGGAAAATCCTGATCTCTTGTATAAGCTGAGCTTATGCGAAGCCTGCGCCATCTCTTGCCCTCCGCCGGCAGCCTTGTCGTCTTCGAAGCCGCCGGCCGGTTGTCGAGTTTCACCGCCGCCGGGCGCGAGCTCGGCATGACGCAGGCCGCGGTCTCCTATGCCGTGCGCGGGTTGGAAGAACAGCTTGGCGCCACGCTATTCCAGCGCCGCCACCGCCAGGTCAGCCTGACCGAGGCCGGCGAGCGCTTCCATGCCGACGTCTCGCTCGGCCTTTCCCACATCCGGAAGTCGGCGGAGGACCTGCGTCTGCAGGCGACTGGCGGCCATGTGACGCTCGCCGCCTCGACGGCCTTCGGCTCGTTCTGGATGATGCCGCGCCTGCAGCGGTTCCGCGACGAACTGCCGGGCATCGATCTGCGCATCCAGACCGGCGACCGAGATCTCGACATCATCGCGGAAGGCATTCCGCTCGCCGTGCGCGGAGGCGTGCCACGCGACTGGCCGGACTACCACTCGCTATCGCTCTCCGACGAAGAGATCTTTCCGGTCGCGGGTCCCAGCTATCTGACGAAATTCGGCCAGCCGGAGACCGTGGAGCAATTGGCGACACACCGCCTCATTCATCTTGAGGAGCCCTATCGCGAGGCCCCGAACTGGGACGAATGGTTCCGGTCGGCCGGAACCAGCCTCCGCAATGCGGAGCGTGGCTTGCGCATCAATGACTATGCGATCGTGATCCAGGCGGTCATGGAAGGGCAAGGCATCGCGCTCGGCTGGCGCCACCTTGTCGAACGGCTGCTGTCGACCGGACTGCTGGTGCCGGTGACGGATCACGTCATGAAGACGGGCACCGCTTTCTACGTCGTCTGGCCGAAGAACCGCGAGCTCAGCGACAATGCGCGCAAGGTAAGGGATTGGCTGCTGGCGCAAGCGTAAATGCGTCGGCGCAATCCGGCGCATGACCGGATTGCGTTCGCGTGCTGAAAGAGATCAGACCGAGCCGTCGTTCTTCAGCCCGAGCACGTCGATTTTGTCGATAGTCGGGAGGCCGACGAACAGCGCTTCGGCGTTGGCCATCAGTGCCTTGGCAATCTCGCCGGTGAGATGCGCCTGGCGTCCTGTCTCATCATGAAAGGCATCGAAGACGCCAAAGACGCTTGGCGAAAGCCGAAGGGCGAACCAGATCGGCGTCTTCGCCTCCTGGTTGGCCATCCGCAATCCCTCGCTCAGGAATGCGGCGACGTCCTTCTCCTTGCCGGGCTTGGCCTCGAAACGTGCGAACAGCGCGAGCTTGATCATCTCAATCCTCCTGTTGGTATTCGTGCGGCCGAACCGGCCGTCGATTTCAAGCCTCGCAGGAATGGCGTGAAAATCGTATTGGCAAAAATGACATCTTTGATATAATTCTTGCCATGAACATTTCCGTGCTTGTTCTCGATGGCGCCTTTGACACCGGCCTCGCTACGGTGCTCGACGTTTTCGGCACCGCCAACGAACTGGCGGGCCTGCTGCCGGAGCCGCCCGCCCGCTTCAGCACAACCATTGTCGGCGTCAGGGACAGGGTGCTGACGGCGCAAGGCCTGCAGGTTCCGATGTCGGCAATCGGCAGTGAGCCGGCGCCGGACTGGCTTCTCATTCCGGCACTCGGCCAGAAGATGCCTGATCCGCTCGGCAAGGCGCTGCTCAGGCCGGATGTCGCGGAGGCGGTCGTGGCCTTGCGTGACGCGGCCAAAGCCGGCGCGCGCATTGGTGCTGCCTGCATCGGTACGTTTGTGCTGGCAGAGACCGGCCTGCTCGATGGGCGGCCGTCGACCACAACCTGGTGGCTGGCGCCGATGTTCCGGCAACGTTACCCGCAAGTGCGGCTCGATGCTTCGCGAATGCTGATCAATGATGGGCAGTTAGCAACCGCGGGTGCGGCGCTCGGCCATATCGATCTCGCTTTGATGGTGATCCGCCAGACCAGTCCCGAGCTCGCCGCGCTGACTGCGAAATACCTCATCGTCGACAGCCGGCCGTTGCAATCGGCCTATGCAATCTCCGACCACCTCGCCCATTCGAACCCGCTGGTAGAACGTTTCGAGCGCTGGGCGCGCGGCCATCTCGCCGCCGGTTTCAATCTCGACGAAGCGGCGGCGGCGCTGGGTGCCAGCAAGCGGACGCTGTCGCGGCGGGTCAACGACGTACTTGGCAAGACGCCGCTATCCTATTTCCAGGATCTGCGCGTCGAGCAGGCTGTGCATTTGTTGAAGACCACATCCGATAGTGTCGATGAGATTGCCGCCAAGGTCGGCTACGGCGACGGGGTGACGTTGCGCAATCTGTTGCGTCGGCGGCTTCGCAAGGGCGTGCGCGAAATCCGCGCTGCAAACTGATCCACCCTGGCAATTCTCCCCTCCCGCACGAGACGAATCCGCCTATAGTACCCCCATGCCCATCCGCCAGCTTTCCGAAACGATGATCAACCAGATCGCCGCCGGCGAAGTCATCGAGCGTCCGGCGAGCGTGGTCAAGGAACTGGTCGAGAATGCGCTAGATGCCGGGGCCAGCAAGGTAGAAGTCGTCACATCGGGTGGCGGGCTGAACCTGATCCGCGTCACCGATGACGGCCTTGGCATTCCCGAACAGGAACTGGCGCTGGCCATTGCACGTCACTGCACCTCCAAGCTCACCGAGGACATCAACGACATCCGCTCGCTCGGCTTTCGCGGCGAAGCGTTGCCATCGATCGGCTCGGTGTCGCGGCTGTCGATCCGCTCGCGCACGGCCTCGGGCGACAGCGCGGCCGAGATCGGCATCGAGGGCGGCCGCATCCTGCCCGTCAGGCCGGCGGCGGCCAATCGCGGCACGACCGTCGAGGTGCGCGACCTGTTCTTCGCCACACCGGCACGGCTGAAATTCATGAAGGGCGAACGCGCCGAAAGCTCGGCCATCAGCGACATCGTCAAGCGCATCGCCATCGCCTTTCCCACGGTGCGTTTCACGATGGCCGGTTCCGACCGCACGACGCTGGAACTGCCGGCCACCGAGGATAGCGCGGACGGCAGCCTGCGCCGGGTCGCGCAGGTGATGGGCGCCGACTTTCCCGACAATTCCATTGCCATCGACGCGATGCGCGAAGGCGTGCACCTGACCGGCCATGTGTCGATCCCCTCCTTCACCCGCGCCAACGCATTGCAGCAATATGCCTATGTCAATGGCCGCCCGGTGCGCGACAAGCTGATCGCCGGAGCGATCCGCGGCGCCTTCGCCGACGTCCTGCCGCGCGACCGCCATGCGGTGACGGTACTGTTTGTTTCGCTCGATCCGGCCATCGTCGACGTCAACGTCCATCCGGCCAAGGCCGATGTCCGCTTCCGCGATCCGGGCCTCGTGCGCGGGCTGATCGTCGGCGCGATCCGGCAAGCATTGGCCGATGCCGGCATCCGCTCGGCCACCACCGGTGCCGCTGGGATGATGGCAGCGTTCCGGCCGGGCAGCCCGTCCTATGCGCATCCCGGCCCGGCCAACGGCCATCGCAGCTACGACGCGGCCTATCGCGCTTCAGGCGCCGCCGGCTTCGATCCCAGGCGCTCGCCGCAGCGTCCGCTCGACATGCAATTCGACAGCCCGGGCTTTGAACGCACCGGCGCCAGACAGGGCGGATTTCGCGAAAATGAGCAAGCCGCGTTCGATGCCGGCTCGCTTGCCACCGCCGATGCGCGCGCCGGGCAGAGCGAGGCAGCGGAGACGCTGCTCGGCGCGGTGCTGGGGGCCGCGCGCGCGCAGGTGCATGAGAACTATATCGTCGCCCAGACCAACGATTCGCTCATCATCGTCGACCAGCACGCAGCCCATGAGCGGCTGGTTTATGAGGCGCTGAAGAACGCGCTGCACGCGCGGCCGGTGCCGTCACAGATGCTGCTCCTGCCCGAGATTATCGATCTGCCGGAGGAGGACGCCGAACGGCTGGCCATGCATTCCGAAACGCTCGCCCGCTTCGGCCTCGGCATCGAGCGTTTCGGACCGGGTGCGGTTGCCGTGCGCGAGACGCCGTCGATGCTCGGCGAGACCAACGTCCAGCAATTGGTCCGCGACCTTGCCGACGAGATTGCCGACAACGACACGGTCGAGACGCTCAAGCAACGGCTGGACAAGATCGCCGCCACCATGGCCTGCCATGGCTCGGTGCGCTCCGGGCGGCTGCTCAAGGCCGAGGAGATGAACGCGCTGCTGCGCCAGATGGAAGCAACGCCGGGATCCGGCACCTGCAACCATGGCCGCCCGACCTATATCGAGCTCAAGCTGGCCGATATCGAAAGGCTGTTCGGGCGGCGCTGAAGCGCTGCCCGGCGGCCAGCCCTCATTTCCTGCATTGATATTTCCCCGTCCGTCCATTGAAGACGTAATCGACCGCGGTTCCGGCGCCACCGCCTCGAAAATTCACGGAAATGACGTCCTTGCCTCGCTCCACCCATCTCTCGACGTTCATGTAGATGGTCGTCATCAGCATGCCGGCACTGCACACGTCGTCATCGGGGAAGGTAATTTCCTGGACAACCCTGCGGCTGCTCTTTTTGATGACACGCATTTTTTCCATGCAAAGGCCGGCGCTGGTATCTGTGTAAATTCCCGAAAACCTGTCGGTGGCTGTCTGCGCCCAGAAGGAAATCTCGACAGTGCCATCGGTCTTCGCATCGCCGGTGTCATCCAGGCTCGCTACTTTCGTGAGGGTGACGGGATATCTGTCCGTGCCCTTGCTCCAGCTTCCGGTCACAGCGTTTCCATTGAGGTCGAGGGAGAATGGGCAGCTTGTGGTATCGACAGCGGGTCTCGGCCCCTGCACCATTATCCGATAGAATTCGTTGTCGTCCGAGATCTCGCAAAGCACGAACTTGGTGCCGCTGACCGTGCCATACAGCGCAATCGGGCTTTGCTTCGCGTCGTAGAAGTAGCTTCCATCGACCTTTGGCGCGCTGCCCAAGCTATCATATGTCTGTATGGAGAAATGGATGGGAGACGGGCCGAGGAAACCCTCGTAGTTTTCCACGTGGTACCAACCCGCGACGGCTTTCGCGTTAAGCAGCAACAAGCAAACGACCGTTGAGATAAAACGTCTTCCCATCCCGACCTCGCAGCGCCCCGCGTCGACCATCCGCCAAGACTGCGTGACAGTTGCCTTGCCTTGCGGCAGCCGTCAACTGGCGATGAGATCAGTGGTTCCCGGTACGAGTCAGGGAAACATCGCAAGCTTTTGAATCAGCGTTTCAAATTCACCACGATGACACCGCCCAGCGCCAGCGCGCCGCCGAGGATGCCGAGCAGCGTCGGCACCTCGCCCAGCCAGAAGAAGCCGATCAGGGCCGACATCGGCGAGACCAGATAGAGGAAGTTCGAGGCACGCGCCGCCGGCAGGCGCGACAGGGCCGTTGCCCAGGCCGCATAGGCGATCAGGCTCGGCACGATGCCGAGATAGATGACTGCGCCGAGGCCGGCGGTGTCGGCGACAGCGGCCTGCTGGAGAGCGGCGGGCAGGAAGGGCGCCAGGCAGAGCGCGCCGAGCACCATGTTGGACGCCGCGATCGTCAGCGGATGATGACGGGCAAACAGCGGCTTCTGGACGATGGTGTTGACGGCCGAGCAGAGGGCCGAGCCAAGCACCAGCAGCGCCCCGGCATTGAAATGAAGCCCGTGCCCGTCGGCGACGGCGATGATGCCGATGCCGCCGAAGGAGATGACCGTACCGATCCAGGCCAGGCCCGAGAAGCGCTCGCCGAGCAGCGCCATTGCCATGATGGCGGTAAAGATGGGACTGACATTGATGATGAAGCCGGCGGCTCCGGCCGATACGGTCAGTTCGCCGAAATTGAGCATCGCCGTGTAGAGCGCGACGAAAATGGCGCCGCCAAAGGCGAAGCGCCAGAGATCGCCGATCCTGGGCAATGCCGGACGCTTGACGGCTAGGAAGATCGCAGCCGGCACGGCGGCTATGGCAAAGCGCAGGGCGCCAAGCTCCAGCGGCTGAAAGGCGGCGAGCCCGGCCCGGATTGCGGGGAAGGCCGAGGCCCAGCCGATCACGGTCAGCGCCACTGCGATGGCGGCCGTGGTGTCCATCCGCTGTGTCGAATTCAATGTGCCTGTCGTCGTGCTCATCCCAGTGCCTCGGATTCTTCAGGTCTCGGGAGCAGGAAACGCCTTTCCAGGTTAATTGACAAACGACCAAATCGAGGGTCACCTGTGAGCATGGATCACAGCTCGAACAGCATGCTGCCTTTGGAGACGTTGCGCGCTTTCGACGCGGCGGCGCGCACGGGGAGCTTCTCGGCCGCCGCCGAAAAACTCAACCTCACGCATGGCGCGGTCAGCCGGCAGGTCGCCAAACTCGAGGACTGGCTTGGCCTGAAGGTTTTCGAGCGCGGCGCGCGTGGCGTTACGCTGACCAACGAAGGCAATCGCCTGCATCTCAGGACCACCGAAGCCTTCGCGCTGATCTCGGTCAATTCCGACCGGTGGGTGGAGCCGCGCGGCACCGCTGTGGTGCGCCTGGCCTCCATTCCTTCGGTGAGCGGCCTGTGGCTGATGCCGCGCATGGCGGCGCTGGAGAACGACCCCACCCGCCTGCGCATCGTGCTCGATGTCGACAACCGCCAGGCCGATCTGGCCGACGAAGGCATCGACCTGTCGGTGCGCTGCGGTCGCGGCCGCATCCCGGGCCGGGTCTCGGTGCAACTGTTCGAAGAATATCTCTTCCCGATCGCCTCGCCGGGCCTCGCACGGGAGATCGGCAGCGGCGATCCGGCCCGGTTGCTCAAATTCCCGCTGATCAACGATTCCGACGCTTCGGGCTGGCGCGCATGGTTGGCCGCGCAGGACATGGACTACCGGCCGCGCCCGCAAGATCGGCGTTTCGAGGATTACAATCTGGTGCTCGATGCAGCGGCTCATGGCCTCGGCATCGCGCTGGCGCGGCCGCCGCTCACCGAGCACCAGATACAGTCCGGCCGCCTCGTCGCGGTTGACGGTCGCACCGCGCTCAATCCCGTTTCCTACTGGCTGGATCGTCCGATTGGCCGGCCGCGCGCGGCCGCCGCGGATCTCGCCAGGCGCATTGCCGAACAGGCCGGGCTTGCTTCGGCAAGGCTGGAAGCTTTCCTGCAGGATGACGATTAGGCGCTGACGTATCTCGGAGACATGCGTGACGGCCGCTGTCGGATCGTGATACTCGCCTAGACTAACGGAACAGCAAAAGCACGATCGTGGTGGTTGCGGCGGAGACGATGGCCGTTACGATCGATATCGTCCACAGCGACGAAGGAACTGGCTCGGATCGGGGAGCATGGCCCGCCGGACGGATGGAGGCGCCGCGCGGTTGCGGCGCGTTGGCGTTGGCCGCGACCAACACCGCGGCGGCAGAGACGACCGGCGAGAATGTGGTCGGGGCCGGCGCCGCCGCCAGTTTCGGGGTACTGTCGTTGGCCGTTATCCGCGGCGGGGCCAGGCCGCGCGAAGCCTGATCGGCGTCCGGCCCTGCCCCACCCGTCGAGGCTTGTGCCAATGCATGGTGGGTGGCGTCAGGTTCCATGACGGCCCGGTAGGCATCCTCGATCTCGGGGGAAGACAGGCGTTGCGACGTTTGACCGGCCGACCGCGGTAGCGAGCCTTGCAGCGCCTGGGCGGCGAACTGCGCCGATTGCACGATCGCGGGCGCCTGCGGCTGGACGAGCGCCTTGACCAGAGCCGCGGTCGCGGGATCGGCCTTGGGCGAAGGCACCGGCTCGGGAATGAGCGCTTCTTTCAGCAAAGACGTCATACTGGCATTGGCGATGTCCATGGCGCTTCCTGACAACCATTGTGCCGAACCGCAATAGTATATGAGCATTGCGCCAAGCTTGACCTTGCCCACGATTTATGGCGATTGAATCCCGATGAACTCAAGTGCCGTTGCATGATGAACCGTTTCGAAGGCCCGGGCAGCAAGGAAGCCCGCATCCGCTATCTCGATGGCGATTTCCAGGTCACCAGCCCGGGCTCGTTCGTGCGCTGCGCCGTGACGGGCGAAAGCATCCCGTTGGACGAGCTGAAATACTGGAGCGTCGCCAGGCAGGAGCCCTACGTGAACGCCACCGCATCGCTGCGCCGCGAAATCGAGGTGCATCCGGAGTTGCGCAAACGGAGTTAGAGCGGCTCGGCGTTTGATAGAATTTGACCGCTCTCCTTCTTTGTTTATGCAATTCCGGACGGAAAACCGCTACGCACTCTTCCTGGAATAGCTTTAGTTTCTCAGCTTGCGCTGCCGCCAGGCATCGAGCGTTTCCCCGATGATCCGTTCGGGCATGTGATCAAGCTCGAACACCGTGTCGATTTCCAGCACGTCGAGACGGTCGAGAAAGTCCTGCGGAGCGTTGTGACGCAGCCGGACGGCGTCCTTGGCGGTGGTGATCAGGCCAAGGCCTTCGGCGCGTGCCGTCGCGGCCAGTTCGGTAAGCTCGTCCTCGGCGTAGAAGTGATGGTCCGGAAAGGGCCTGGGCAGCACCACTTCGCCCCCGGCGTCACGCACCGTGTCGAAGAACTTTTCGGGATGCCCGATGCCGGCAAAGGCCAGGAACTGCTTGCCGGCAAGCCCGGCCGTGCTTCTCGGCTCCGTGTGGGCCTCGAAGATCGGCCGGCCGGCACGCGCGGCTCGGCGGACCACGGCGTCGGCGGCCGTGCCCTCGCCCATCTTCAGCAGCCCGCTGGTGAAGACCAACTGGTCGACGATCTTGGCCCTGAGCGGACCGCCCGGGATGACGCGGCCATTGCCGATCCCGTAGCGGGCATCGACCACGACCAGCGCATAATCGATGTGGATGCGCGCGCTCTGGAAGCCGTCGTCCATGATCAGGAAATCGCAACCGTGTTTTTCCAGCAGCAGCCGGGCGCCGGCGGCACGGTTCGGCGTCACCGCCACCGGGGCATGTTCGGCCAGCAGCAGCGGTTCGTCGCCGACATGCCTGGCGCTGTCATGGCTGGCATTGACGACATGCGGCTCGGCGAAGGAACCGCCGTGGCCGCGCGACAGGAACCCGGGCTTCAGATGCATGCGCTTGGCCTGTTGGGCGAGTGCGATCGCCACCGGTGTCTTGCCGGTGCCGCCGACGGTGAAATTGCCGACGCACAGAACCGGCGCCTGGATCTTCTCGCGCCGGGCCCGCCGCATGCCGCGACCGGCGACCAGCGCGTAGACAGCCGATAACGGCGACAGCGCTAGGACCTTCCAGTCCGGCTCTTCCCACCAGAATGGCGGTGCTTCGGAGGCCATTTTAACGCCCGTTGGCGCCCTTTAGGCGCGCCTTGACCACCAGCGGCTGGATATAGGGTTCGAGCGATTTGAGCGTGCGTGCCAGTGCGCCGCGCATCTCATCGACAGTCGCGATCCCCGCCGCCATCATCTCGTGGCGCGCCACTTCGTTGGTCAGGAGGAAATTGACGGCGCCGGCCAGCATGTCGCGGTCGCGCACCAGCTTGGCGCCGCCGCTGTCGAGCAGGCGCTGATAGGCTTCGCGAAAATTCTGCACGTTGCGCCCGGCGAGAACGGCGGTGTCGAGCATGGCCGGCTCAAGCGGATTCTGGCCGCCTTCGGAGGTCAGCGAGCGGCCGACGAAAGCGATTTCGGTCAACCGGAGATACAAGCCCATTTCGCCGATCGTATCGCCAAGCAGGACATCGGTATCGCCTCCGATACGGTCGCCCTTGCTGCGCCGGGCGACTTTAAGGCCCATGCCGGAAATCTGCAGGGCAAGGGCTTCGGCCCGATCGGGATGGCGCGGAACGACGATCGTCAAAAGCCCGTGGTGACGCCTGTGCAGCGTCGCGTGAACTTCCGCGGCGACCACTTCCTCGCCATCATGGGTCGAGATCGCCGCCCAGGTCGGGCGATCGCCGATCTGCCGCTGCAATGTGCCAAGCGCTCGCAAGTCGACCGGCGGCGGGTTGGTGTCGACCTTGAGATTGCCCGACACAGTGACCGGCCGGGCGCCGAGCGCCCGAAAACGCTCGCCATCGACGTCGGACTGGGCAACTACATGGGCCAGATTCTCGAACAGGGCCTCGGCGATGTTGGCCCGCTTCTTCCAAGACGTGAAGGAGCGATCGGAGAGCCGGCCATTGACCAGCACCTGCGGCACGTGGCGGGCACCGAGTTCGAGGATGGTCATCGGCCATATCTCGGATTCGGCGATGATCGCCAGATCGGGTTTCCAGTGATCGAGGAAGCGGCTGACCGCCGGCTTCAGATCGAGTGGCACATATTGGTGGATGATGCGATCGCCGAGCCGCTCGTCGACGACCTGGGCCGAGGTGACCGTACCGGTCGTCAGCACGATGTTGACGCCATAGTCGAGGATGCTTTCGACAAGCGGCACGACGGCCAAGGTCTCGCCGACGCTCGCGGCGTGGATCCAGATCACCGGGCCCTCGGGGCGCGGCCGGCCGGCGACGCCGTAGCGCTCGCGGCGGCGATTGCGGTCTTCCTTGCCGCGCGAGGTGCGCCAGGCGACGTAAGGCCCGACCAGCGGATAGGCGGCAGCGCCGGCAAAGCGGTATGCCGACAACATCGTGCGGGCCCAGCGGCCGCTCATCGCGGACCGTCCACGAGGCGGTAGGCCTCGGCGGTCGCGGCATTGAGGGCCGTGGTGATTTCCTGGCGCTTGCGCTCCATTTCGGCGTCATCGGCATCCGCCGCCACGAAGATCGGCGCACCGATGGTCACGGCGGAGCGGCCGAAGGGCAGGTTGATGGTGGTCTTGTCCCAGCTCTTTTCCAGCACCTTGCGGCGGCTGGTGGCGATGGCGACGGGCAGCAGCGGCCGGCCGGAGAGGCGAGCCAGGAGAACGATACCGAGCCCTGCATCGCGCGGGGTACCATGGGGAATGTCTGCGATCATGGCGACGTTCTTGCCTGATGTGAGCGACTTTTTGAGGGCGATGAGCGCCTTGGCCCCGCCCTTGTCGAGATGCCTGGCATTGTCGCGCCCACCCGAACCGCGCACCGCCTCGATGCCGAATTTCTCCAGCATCAGGGCGTTGAGCTCGGCATCGGCGCTGCGCGACACCATGGCAACCAGCGGCTTGCGCTTGGGATAATAGGCCGGCGTCAAAAGGTGCTGGCCATGCCATAGAGCAATGATCCCCGGCTCGAACTCGGCATAGGCGCCGCCCGAAAAGCGCGCCGATCCGGCGACCAGGGGGCTGGTCAGGCGAACCAGCCGCACGAACTGCGCGAGCAGGCTGGCAATGGCGTTCTTGACGAATCGCGACTGCGCGAGCGGTTCGCGAATCCTGCGCCAGAAGGCCTTGGTCGTGCGGCTGCGGCCCCTGCCCGTGGGCGCGGCCTCGCCGGCTGGCTCTTTCGCCAGATCATGCTCCATCGAAGTCAACCGGCGGCCTTGCTATCGGGATCCAGCAAACGGTGCAGATGAACGACGAAATAACGCATATGGGCATTGTCCACACTGGCCTGCGCCTTGGCTTTCCACGCCGTGTGCGCGGATTGATAATCCGGATAGACGCCGACGATGTCGAGCGCATCGAGATCGCGGAACTCGGTGCCGCCAAGCTTCTTCAGTTCGCCGCCGAACACCAGATGCAAAAGCTGTTTCTTTCCGTCTTCCGCGGCCATGTCGATCCTTCACATATCGTGAGTTTGTGACAGGTCTAGACCAAAGCCGCCGACTTTGAAACCTTCGAAAACGCTTTCAGCCATCCAGCCCGGCAATGACGTCGACCAGCACCGCCAGCAGATCGCCGCTGCCGGCCGCGAGCGCGCCGTGGCGGGTCACCTCGCCGGCATAGAGCGGCGCGTGGCCGTGCGGGTCGAGCAGTTGGCCACCTGCCTCGCGCAGGATGAGGTCGGCGGCGGCAATGTCCCAGTCATGCGCGTTCGGCTTGACGAAGGTGCCGTCGAGCGTGCCGTTGGCGATCATCGCCAGGCGGTAGGCAAGCGAAGGGCTGTAGGGCGCCCGTTGCAGCCGCTCCTGCCAGCCGGCCGGCATCAGGTCGATCAACTGCTTCAGGCCGGAAATCTCGGGCTTGTCGCCTGGCTTGCGCACCGCAATGCGCTTGCCGTTGCGGAATGCGCCCTGGCCTGGCAGCGCGGAATAGGTCTCGTCCATCGCCGGGCATTCGAGCACGCCGGCAAGCGTGCGGCCATTCTCGACGACGGCGACGCTGACGCACCAGGCGCGCTGGCCTTCAAGGAAGCCGCGCGTGCCGTCGATCGGGTCGACAACGAAGGTGCGGCGCGCCGAAAGCCGCGCCGGGTCGTCGGCCGTCTCTTCCGACAGCCAGCCATAATCCGGCCGTGCCGCAAGCAACGTCTGGCGCAGATACGCATCGGCGGCATGATCGGCTTCGCTGACCGGCGAGGTGCCGCCCTTCATCCAGACCTGCGGATTGTTGCCGAAGTAGCGCATCGCGATAAGACCCGCCTCGCGGGCGGCGTCGCGCAGCAGCGGCAGGTCCAGATCGGCACCGGCGGTGGTCAGCTCATGCTCCGGCAAGGGTCATGCCTTCGATCAGGAGCGTCGGGGCGGCGGTGCCGAAATTGCGATCAAGGTCATTCGCGGGCACCATGTTGAGGAACATCGTCTTCAGGTTCGAGGCGATGGTGACTTCGGCGACCGGATAGGCAAGCGCTCCGTTTTCGATCCAGAAGCCGGAGGCGCCGCGGCTGTATTCGCCGGTGAGCATGTCGACGCCCTGGCCAAACACTTCGGTGACGTAGAAGCCGCTCTTGAGCGAGCCGATCAGGTCTTCCGGCGACCGTTCGCCTGGCTCGATGGCAAGATTGGTGGAAGACGGCGAGACGGAAGAGCCGCCGCGCGCGCCGCGCCCGTTGGTGACGAGGCCGAGCTCCCGGGCCGCCGATGTCGATAGGAACCAGTGATTCAGGACGCCCTTTTCGATCATCAGGAGCTTCTCGCCCTCGACGCCTTCGCCATCGAATGGGCGCGAGGCCTGGCCACGGCGCCGCAGCGGCTCGTCGGTGACGGTGATGGCGGAAGCCGCCACCTGCTTGCCCATCATGTCGCGCAGGAACGAGGTTTTTCGCGCGACGGAAGCGCCGTTGATGGCTCCGGCGATATGGCCGGCAATGCCGCGCGCGACGCGTGGGTCGAACACCACGTCGACCGATCCGGTCGCCGCCTTGCGCGCGCCAAGGCGACGCACGGCCCGTTTGCCGGCCTGACGGCCGATATCCTCGGCCGCGTCGAGATCGGCAAAATGCTGGCGCGAGGAGAATTCATAGTCGCGTTCCATGCCCGTGCCCTCGCCGGCAATCACGCTGGCCGAGCGCGAAAAGCGCGAGGCGACATACTGGCCGAGAAAACCGTGCGAGGTGGCCAGAACCAGCCCGCCCAGGCCGGCGCTGGCATTGCTGCCGGCCGAATTGGTTACGCCCTTGACGGCGAGAGCCGCCGCCTCGGCCGCGAGGGCCGCCTCCTTCAATTGGTCTGCCGACACTTCGGTTGCATCGAACAGGTCCAGATCGCGCGTCTGTCTGGCGAGCAGCGCGGGGTCGGCAAGACCCTGGTAGGGATCCTCGGGAGACACTTTGGCCATGGCGACGGCGCGCTCGGCAAGGGCCTTCGGATCGGACGCGGCGGTGGCCGATACACTGGCCACACGCTGGCCGACGAAGACCCGCAGCGAAACGTCGTCGCCCTCGGACGCCTCTGTGTTTTCGACCTTGCCAAGCCGCACCGAAACACCGGTCGAGCGGCCACGCACCGCGACGGCGTCCGCGGCATCGGCGCCAGCGCGTTTGGCGGCCTCGACCAGGGCCGCGACGCGGTCCGTCAATTTCGCGGCGTCGAGCTTGTCGGTCATGCACTTGATCCTATTTCTTCAGCCTGTCCGGAAGGCAGGTGCTGCCGCACCATCTATTGTTCCACTGCCGCTTGTGCAATGGCAGAAGGCCAATCAGGATGTCGCGACCAAATCGCCATCGAAGCGCCCGCAAAGAGCGGACGTCGCAGTTTTTGCCTATCTGGAGCCTCGCCATGACGCCTTTCCATCTTGCTTTTCCAGTCCGTGATCTCGATCAAACCCGAACTTTCTATGGCGACGTACTGGGCTGTGCGATCGGCCGCTCGTCGGCGACCTGGGTCGATTTCGACCTGTACGGCCACCAGATGTCGGCACATTTGCGGCCGCAGGCCGCGCAAGCTGCAAGCGACGGCAAGGTCGACGGCATTTTGGTGCCGATCCCGCATTTCGGCGCTGTGCTCTTGATGGACGACTGGCAGCGCCTGGCGACGCGGCTGGAAGCGCGCGACGACATAGACTGGCTGGAGCGGCCGATGGTCCGCTTCAAGGGCGAGCCCGGCGAACAAGCGACATTGTTTATCCGCGATCCCTCTGGCAATGCCTTGGAATTCAAGGGTTTTCGCTCTCTTGAGCAGGTTTTCGCGCATTGAGATCAGAGGGGCGGCAGCACATTCAAGATGCGGCGACCGGAGTCCAGATCACGTCCTCGATCTTCCGCGCGCCGGTCGCCAGCATCACCAGCCGATCGAAGCCGAGCGCGATGCCGCTGGCCTGCGGCATGATGGCCAACGCGGCGAGGAAGTCCTCGTCCAGCGGGTAGCGCTCACCATATACGCGCTCTTTCTCGTCCATCTCGACGACGAAGCGCCGGCGCTGCTCGGCCGCGTCGGTCAGTTCGCCAAAGCCGTTGGCGAGCTCGACGCCGCAGCAGTAGAGCTCGAAGCGTTCGGCGACGCGCGGATCCCTCGGGCTCGGCCGCGCCAGCGCCGCCTCGACGACCGGGTATTCGCAAAGAATGGTCGCGCGGCCGAGGCCGAGATTGGGCTCGATCTTTTCCACCATCACGCGGCTGAACAAATCCGCCCAGCTGTCGTCAGGCGCGGTGCGCAGGCCGGCCTGGATCAGAGCGGCATGCAGCGCGTCCCGGTCCGTGCCGCCGTCAGGCGCGACCGTTGCCAGCAGACGGATCCCGGCGTGCCGGCTGAAGGCGTCCGCCACGGTCAGCCGCTCCGGTTCGGAAAACGGATCGCACTCGCGGCCCCTGAAAGAGAAGTGCGTGGCCCCTGCCCGTGTCGCGGCCATCGCCAGCAGATCGGCGCAGTCGCGCATCAGGCTCTCATACGTCTCGCCCACCCGATACCATTCGAGCATGGTGAATTCGGGATGATGCAAGGGACCGCGCTCACGGTTGCGGTAAACCGAACCCAGACTGAAAATGCGCCGCTCGCCGGCAGCGAGCAGTTTCTTGCAGGCGAATTCGGGGGAGGTGTGGAGATAAAGCGGCGAGGGGGCGCCATCCGGCCCGACCGCTTCGGTAGCGAAGGCCGCCAGATGAGCCTCGTTGCCGGGCGAGACCTGCAGCGCCGCGGTCTCAACCTCGATGAAGTCGTGGCGGGCGAACCAGTCGCGAAAGGCAGCCGTCAGCCCATTGCGCAGCATCAGGCGCGGACGGCGGTCGGCATGGACATGCGGCGTCCACCAGGGCGACGCGGCGGTCATCAGCGCGCTTCGGTTCGCCGAGGGGGCTGGCGGTTCGCGCCAAGATGCGCTAGGCCCCCATCCAGCGCCGCACAAGCCGGCAAACGCCAGTCAACTCTCGCAGGATTTAAAACCGTGGTGAAAGTCATCGCCAGTTCGCTCCGCAAAGGCAATGTCGTCGACAAGGACGGCAAGCTTTATGTGATCCTCTTTGCCGAAAACATCCACCCAGGCAAGGGCACGCCGGTGACGCAGCTCGACATGCGCCGCATCGGCGACGGGGTGAAGGTATCCGAGCGCTATCGCACCACCGAACAGGTGGAGCGCGCCTATGTCGAGGAGCGCGAGCACACCTTCCTTTACGCCGACGGCGAAGGCTATCACTTCATGAACCCGGAAACCTACGACCAGGTGGCGGTGTCGGAAGCCGTGGTCGGCGACGCGGCGCCCTATCTGAAGGAGGGCATGCCGGTGCAGGTGTCACAGTTCAACGGCATCGCGATCGCCCTGGTGCTGCCGCAGCGCGCCACCTTCGAAGTGGTCGAGACCGAGCCGACGACCAAGGGTCAGACGGCATCGTCGTCCTACAAGCCGGCCGTGCTTTCCAATGGCGTGCGCACCACCGTGCCTCCGCACATCGCGCCCGGCACCCGCGTCGTGGTGATGACGGCGGATGGCGCTTATGTGGAGCGGGCGAAGGACTGAGCGAAGCGGGCATTGTTGCCATCTCGGCATTGATGCCCCGCCGACACGGCACAAAGTAAGCTCGCAGTCTCGCTGACCGCGATCACGACTTGGCTGGTGTTTTTGTCCTTTTTGCTTCGACCTTGGCGGAACGCCGTTCAATTGCGACCTCCACCTCCCGCTTCAACCGATCCTTGATTTCAACTGTCTCGCTCATCAGGGCCTCGATCTTCAGGAAATCGAGGACGCGGTATTTCGACACCGCCGGGCGGACCAGTATGTCGGGCTGGCACTGTTTCAACTTGTTTGCGATGATCGACTGCATCATCAGCTGCGTGGCGCCGAACATCAGGTCGACGGAGGTCGGCTGCTTGCGGTCGGCCTCTTCCGGCGCGCCGACCACGTCGACGCCGATGATGATATCGGCATCCTTCTCGATCAGGTCGAAGGGCACGGGGTTATAGATGCCGCCGTCGATCAGCAGCCTGCCATCGCGCGTCACCGGACGGAAGACGGCAGGAATGGCGGTTGAGGCCGCAAGTGCGGAATGCAGGTCGCCGTCGTCGAACACAGCGAGCTTGTGGCCGAAATAGTCGGTTGCCGTGACCTTCAGCGGGATTTTTAGTTCGGCGAAGCTTTCGGGAATGGCCTCCGGCAGAAACGCCTTCAGTATGCGCTCGACATTGAACTGGCTGACGCGGATGCCATTTTGCATGGCCTCCGCGATCGTGCCAGGCCGCGCCCGCCACATGCGGCTCGCGACCTCGGCGCGGCGGCCGAGGATCGAGCGGGCATAGTCGTGGATATCCTTGCCGGTCATGCCCGAGGCCATGCCGGCGCCCATGATGGCGCCGATCGACGAGCCGGCTATCGCCACCGGCTTGATGCCGAGCTCGTCCAGCGCCTCGATGACATGGATATGCGCCAGACCGCGCGCGCCGCCACCGCCGAACGCTATGCCGAAAGTGGGGCTCATCCCTTGCCGGCTCCCGCCAGCGGCGGCCCGACCACCATGATGGTTGGCTCGGTCGTCAGCAGCTTCTTCGCCGCCGCCTTGACCTGATCGATCGTCACCGCGTTGATATAGCCGGCCCGGCGCTGCATGTAGTCGATGCCGAGATCGTCGATCTGCAGCTCGACAAGCGTGGCGGCGATGGAACTCGAGGAATCCAGATTGCTGATCGCATAGGCGCCGATGAGATATTTCTTGGTCGCCGCCAGTTCGGCCTCTGTCGGGCCATCCTCGGCCAGGCGCTTGGCGACGTCGCGCACGATGGCGAGCGTCTCGGCCGCACGGTCCGAGCGCGTCCCAGTGGTGACGATCAGCGCATTGGCATGGTCCTGGTTGACCAGCGAGGAATTGACGCTGTAGGCGAGCCCGCGCTTTTCGCGCACCTCCTGGAACAGGCGCGAGGTGAAAGTTCCACCGCCGAGGATCTCGTTCATCAGCACCGCCGGGAAGAAATCCGTCGCCTTGCGCTTCACGCCCGGCCAGGCGAGCTGCAGCGATGTCTGCGGCAGGTCGTAATTGACCTCGATATGCTGCGCCAGCTTGGGCTCGACATCGGCTACAGGAGCGAGCGTCTGGTCCCGCGGCAAGTCGCCGAACACCATGTCGAGTTTCTTCTTCAGGGTCTCGGGGTCGATGGCCCCGACCACGGCGACATGCAAGCCGCCGCGCGCGAACACCGCTTTGTGCAGAGTCTCGAGATCGGCCTGCGTGACGGCGGCGATGCTCTGCCTGGTGCCCTGGTCGGAACGCGAATAAGGGTGGTCGCCATAGACGGCGCGCGCCCACCGGTTCTGCGCCACCGTGTCGGGGTCATTCTCGTTGGCGATGATGCCGGACAGGACCTGCGCGCGGATGCGGTCGATCGGCGCCTGGTCGAAGCGCGGCTCATTGACCGCCAAACGCAACAGGTCGAAGGCTTCGTCGCGCTGTTCCGCCAGCATGCGCATGGAACCGTAGATGCCATCGCGGGTCTCGTCGAAGCTCATTTCGGCGCCGGCGTCGTCAAGCTTGATCTGGAAGGCTTCCGAGTCGAGCGGGCCGGCACCCTCGTCGAACAGGCCGGTCATCAGATTTGCAAGACCCTCCTTCCCCACCGGATCCTGCGTCGAGCCGCCGCCGAAGACGAAGCGGACGGCGACCACCGGTACCGAATAGTCCTCGACCAACCAGGCCGTGACGCCTTTCGGAGAGGTAACGGACTGGATCTCCATCGCGCGGGCGGCAAGCGCCGGCAGAACAAGGAAGAGGACGGAGAGGAAGAAGGTTGCAAGGGCGTGGAGGGCCTTCCCTTCTCGCGCGAGGGGAGAAGGGGGAGCCTGGCGGGGAGACGTCAACGCGCCGCTAAACTGGTTCGTCATTATCAATTCCCCGCCTGTTGCTGCGGCAAGAGATAGCCGGTCGTCGAGCGGGCCAATAACAGATAGCGCGCGGCAACGGCCTTGACCTCGTCAGTGGTGACCTTGCGGATGCGGTCCGGCCATTGCTGCACGTCTTGGACGTTGCCGCCGGTGGCGAGCGTCGAGCCATAGATGTTGGCCATGGAATCCTGCTTGTCGCGAGCAAAGATCATCGACCTGACATAGCGGTCCTTGGCTTTCTCGAGCTCATCCGGGGTGACGCCGTCGCTGGCGATGCGCGCCACTTCCGCATCGACCGCGGCTTCGACGTCGGCCAGCTTGGCGTCACCGCGCGGCGCGCCGTAGACAGTGAAATTGGTGTCGTCGAGCATGGTGCCCTGAAAGTACGCACCGGCGCCGGAAGCTATGCCCTGCTTGACGACAAGCGCCTGGTAAAGCCGGCTGCGGTTGCCGCCGCCGAGGATCTCGGCCAGCAGATCGAGCGCTTCGGCCTCGCCGGGCTTCGCAGTGTGATAGGAGGGCACGACCCATTGTGTCGAGAAACTCGGCACGCTGACGCGAGCGTCGGAGAGCGTGACCGTGCGCCTGGTATTCTGCTCCGGCTCGACCGGGCGGACGCGCGGCGGCAGGTCCGGCCCGCGGGCCACCTTGCCATAGGTCTTTTCGGCCAGCGCCTTCACCGTGTCCGGTTCGACATCGCCGGTCACGATCAGCACGACGTTGTTGGGCCGATAGTATTTGTTGTAGAACGCGACCGCGTCAGTGCGGTTCAGTTGCTCCATCTCCTGCATCCAGCCGATGACCGGGATGCGATAGGGCTGGTTCTGCCATAGCGTGGCATCGACCTCTTCGTCGAGCACGGCCTGCGGATTGTTGTCGATGCGCGAGCGGCGCTCCTCCAGGATAACATCGCGCTCGGTCTTGATGACGTCATCGGTGAGGATGAGGTTGCGCATGCGGTCGGCTTCGAAGCTCATCATCAGTTCGAGCGCCGACGGCGCCACCGTCTCATGGAAAGCGGTGTAGTCGTAGGATGTGAAGGCGTTGTTGGAGCCGCCAATGTCGGAGACGGCGCGGTCGAACTCGCCGGCCGCGTGGTGGGCCGTGGCCTTGAACATCAGATGCTCGAAGAAATGGGCGATGCCGGATTTGCCCGGCGGCTCGTCGGCGCTGCCGATCTTGTACCAGACCATGTGGGTGACGATCGGCGCGCGGTGATCGGGAATGACGACCACTTCCATGCCGTTGTCGAGCAGGAAGTCCGTGACCTTGAACTCGGCCGGCACGGTGCTCGGCAATACGGGGCCGTCCGCCAGGACGGGGTCGGTCATGAACAAAGCCAGCGACGTCGCCAGCAACGTGGCCCGCAGCCATTTAGTCCTGGATGTCATCGATGGCTCCGGTTTCATGCAGCGACGATAGGCAAGGCGCTGGCGACAAGCAAAGTGAATTGTTGGTCATGTTGCCGGCAAAGGCGGCGGCAAAGAGGCCACTGCTGAAAGCAGGCCTGTCAGGCAGCCTCGATGAAGCGGATCACGGTCTCGCCGTAGTTGCGCTCATCAAGGACGGAAAAGCCCGGGCCCGGCTCGAAGGGAACCACCGCCGTCTCCTCGACCACACAGAGTGCGCCTGGCCGCAGCCAGCCGCCGGCCTGGGCCGACCGCAGGGCTTGCTCGCCAAGGCCCCTGCCATAGGGCGGATCGGCAAAGACCAGGCCGAACGGCGCCAGCGTGCCCGCCTCGCCAAGCCCGGTTGCATCACGGCGGAAGATCTTGGTGCGTCCGGTCAGGCCGAAGGCTTCGACATTGTCGCGGATCAGACCACGGCCCTCGGCCGATTCCTCGATAAAGACGCCATAGGATGCCCCGCGCGACAGGGCTTCCAGGCCAAGCGCACCGGTGCCGGCGAACAGGTCGAGCACGCGCGCGCCGTCCAGTTGCCCGGCAAAGCGATGCGCCAGAACGTTGAAGACGGCCTCGCGGGTGCGGTCGGTCGTCGGGCGGATGGCGCTGTCACGGGGCGTCGCCAGCGGCCGCCCGCGAAACTCACCGCCGACGATTCTCATCTTGTCCGGGGGCCCTTGGGGCCGCCGCGCGGCCGCTCGCCGCCACCGGCGCCTCCTGGACGCTCGCCACGCGGCTTGCCGAATGGCTTTGCGCCACCTGGTTTGCCGGCGGGCTTGCCATAAGATGGCTTGAACGACGCCTTGCGTGCCTTGTTCTCGGCCGCCTTGGCCGCATCGGCCTCCGCCCTGCCCTTGCCGATCGGCCGGGCTCCCGGCGCCATCCAGACATTGGCCTTGCGCTGGCCGGGCGGCTCGATCGGCCGTTGCTCGCGTTCGGATTTCTTGCCGCCGCCACGAGGCTTGTCACCGAATCCGCCGCGCGGCTTGTCGCCAAAACTTCCACGCGGCTTATCGCCAAAGCCGCCGCGCTCCGGTCGCGGGCCGCGATCGCCGAAGCTCTTTTCTGGTCTCTCGCCCCTGTCGGGGCTCGTCGACAGTTTGCCGAGCGCCTCGTCGCGGCTGCCTTCCCGGCGTTTGCGGTTCTTGATCAGTCCGCCCTCGCCGATCGGCCGGCGCTCGCCGTCTCGCGTAAACTTCGGCCGTTCGGGCTCGACCTCACGCACTTCGGTACGCCGCACCGGCTGGTTGGAAAACGGTTTTGTTATCTCAGCGTCGAAATTGGCGCCGGATTCCTCGACTAGGCGCTCGCCAAGCTGGTCGCGCAGCACCCGGCCCTTGATCTCCAGAACATGGCCCTCGGCGAGATCCTCGAGCTGGAACGGACCGTAGGAGATGCGGATCAGCCGCGTGACGTCCAGGCCGAGCGCGCCGAGGATGTTCTTGACCTCACGGTTCTTGCCCTCGCGCAGACCGATCGTCAGCCAGGCGTTGGAGCCCTGCTCGCGATCCAAGCTGGCTTCGATGGCGCCGTAGAAAACGCCGTCGACGGCAATTCCTTCGCGCAGGCCGGCGAGCGCGCTTTCCTCGACCTTGCCATGAACGCGCACGCGGTAGCGGCGCAGCCAGCCAGTGGCCGGCAGCTCGAGTACGCGCGACAGGCCGCCATCATTAGTCAGCAGCAGCAGGCCTTCGGTGTTGATATCGAGGCGGCCGATGGTCATCAGCCGCGGCAGTTCGGCCGGCAGTACGTCGAAGACGGTCTTGCGGCCTTCCGGATCGCGGTTGGTGGTGACCACGCCGGCCGGCTTGTGGAACAGGAACAGGCGTGTGCGTTCGATCGGCGGGATTTCCATGCCGTCGAGATGGATGATGTCATTGGGCATGACGTTGAACGCCGGCGAGGCCAGCACCTTGCCATTGACCTTGACGCGGCCGGCGGCGATCAACTCCTCGGCGTCGCGGCGCGAGGCGAGTCCGGCACGCGCCAGGCGCTTGGCGATGCGCTCGCCGGCTTCTTCCGTTGCTTCGGCAGGCCGAGGGCGCGGCTTGAAGCCGCCGCCAGACGCGCCTTGCGGCCGATCTCCGAAATCACGCTTGGGTCTGTCGCCGCCAAAGTCACGCTTTGGACTGTCAGCGAAATCCCGCTTCGGACGATCTCCGAAATCACGCTTGGGACGGTCGAAGCGCTTTTCACCGCCCTCCGCCGAAGTAGAAACCGGACGGTCGCCGCGCGGCGCGTAGGGCTTGCGTGGTCCCTCGCGCTTTTCATAGGACTTGCGCTCGCCTTCGGCCGCCATCGGGCGGTCGCCGCGCGGCGCGTAGGGCTTGCGTGGTCCCTCGCGCTTTTCATAAGGCTTGCGCTCGCCTTCGGCCGCCATCGGGCGGTCGCCGCGCGGCGCATTTGGCTTGCGCGGGCCTTCGCGCTTTTCATAAGGCTTGCCTTCGGGGCGGGGTCCCTTGCTGAACGGCCTGTCGCCGCCCTTGAAGTCCCGCTTCGGCCGGTCGCCGTCGGCGGCCATCGGCCGATCGCCACGTGGCGCATAAGGTTTTTTCGCAGCAAAGGAGGACTTCCCGCCCTTGCCGGCATCGCGGCCACGTGCACCTGCCGATTTCGGGCCACTCCTGCCCGGGCCGGCTTTGCGCGGAGATTTCTTGTCGTTGTCGTCCATGTGGCCTTTGTCCGTTTGCGCTGCTACAGCGTGGCGCATCCGTTCGGCGCGCAACGAACGCTGTAGCACTTTTGATTTGGCGCATGATCATTTCCGAAAATCGAGTCCGATTTTTCGGGTTGATGCGCTCCATAACAGGATCACCGCCGGGTGGCGAGGACATAATGGGAAGACAAACCCCTTGAAGAGGCCGGATTTCATGGCCTTGGCGCTAAAAGAGGCCGAAGCGGCAGCCTTGCGTGGCGAAGTGCCGGTCGGCGCGGTCATCGCCAATGGCGGCGCGGTTATTGCCAGTGCCGGTAACCGCACGCGCGAGCTTGCGGACCCGACAGCCCATGCCGAGATGCTGGTGATCCGTGAAGCCTGCGGCAAACTCTCGAGCGAGCGGCTCACCAGCCATGATCTCTATGTCACGCTGGAGCCCTGCGCCATGTGCGCCGGGGCAATCTCCTTCGCCAGGCTGCGCCGTCTCTATTTTGGTGCGGCCGACGAAAAGGGCGGCGCCGTCGTCAACGGCGTGCGCTTCTTCGCCTCTCCGACCTGCCACCACACGCCCGACATCTATCCGGGCATGGCCGAGACCGAAGCGGGCCTGCTGCTGAAGGATTTTTTCAGGGGACGTCGAGATTGAGCCAAGGACGCTGCAAGATCAGCGGCGCCACTGTTCCTACAGCGACGGCAACCAGTCGAACCAGCCGCCCTTCTTGCCCTCGGCCTTGGCCTTGAGGCGGCGTTCCTTCTTGTACTCGTCTTCGCCGAGTTCGTTCTGCGGTGCGGCACCGGAGGCGGTGCGGTAGGCCAAGGGCGGTTCGCTGAGATACTTGCGCGTGTTCGGGTCGCCCTGTTTGCTGTCGGCAAGGCGGCGCTGGATCTCGGCGGCGCGGCCCTTGTCGGAATCGGCGGGTTTCCACGCCGGCGGGTGGCTGGATCCTGAATCCTCCATCGCCCTTTTCACCGATGCCGGATCCGTCTGCACGTCATCGACGATCTCCGACTGGTAGGCCGGATCATTCTGGTGCGCGGTGGCGTCGGCGCGCAGGCGCGCGCGACGCTGCTCGGGCGATTCGGGCCAACCGGCGTTTGCCGTCTGGATGCTTTCCTGCGGGGCAGGCAGCGCTCCCTTCTGGCCAGGTGCCGGCTTCACCAGGGTGGGACGGGGCTTGTAGTCGATCGGGTCCTTGCGCTTCGGCGCGAAGGAAACGGCGCCTGTAAGATCGCCGGCCAACTGTTCGGCGGCCGTCTTGTCGGTGCCATAGGTCGGAGAGCCCATGCAGCCGGACAAAGCAAGGCCCGATGCGACAAGCGGCGCCAGCAGCGCAAGGCGCGCGTTATATCTTTCGGTCATGCCAAAAAGTCCCACTCTAGACAACCTCTCGATCGCACCGGCCTTGTGTCCGGTCCCCATCGTGCAAGCACTTGCGACGGAAATCCGGCGACAATTTGTCTTCCGGAGTTTCGCGTGTTTACCTCAACCACTCGTTAAGGGCAACGCACCGGCGGGTTTGCACCCGCGCGGCGTGGCGTTTGTGCACTTCTTTGGGCGACAGGCACTAGAGCCTTCCCAGCGCTTTCAGTTCGTGCAGCACCGCGGCATCCCGTGCCGAAACATCCGGGAACTCGGGATCCTGCCCGACATCGGCGGTGTAGCGCCACGAACGCGCGCATTTGACCAGGCCGCGATCCTCCGCTTTCTCGACGACCACGGCAACACCCTTGACATCGTCGAGGGCGAAGGCGGTTCGCGGCGCCTGGCCATGGGCAATGACGAGATCGCTGGTGATCGCCATTTCAGCCATGTCGACGTCCGATATCGCCGCCTCGAGCGTCGCGTCGTTGATCGTGACCACGGGGACGGCCTCCAGCGACGAGCCGATCACCTTCCGGGCACGCGCAATCTCGAGGGCGCCGGTGACGACGCGGCGCACCTGCCTGACGTTGCGCCATTTCTCCGCCAGCGCCTCGTTCCTCCAATTCGCCGGGATTTGCGGGAACTGGTCGAGATGCACCGACATCGCATCGGGATGACGCTCGAGCCACGCCTCCTCTGTGGTGAAGGGCAGCATCGGCGCCAGCCATTTCACCAGGCAGTCGAAGAGATGGCGCACCACCTGGACCGAGGCCTTGCGCTTCACGCTCGACGGGCCGTCGCAGTAGAGCGCGTCCTTGCGGATATCGAAATAGAAGGCCGACAGCTCGACCACCATGAAATCGAGCAGTGCGCGCGTGATGCGCTTGAACTCGAAGGCGTCGTAGCCCTGGCGCACCACCTCGTCGAGTTCGGCCAGCCGGTGCAGCATCAGCCGCTCAAGCTCCGGCATCGTCTCCAGTGGAACGACCTCACCATCGTCATGGGCGAGCGTGCCCAGCATCCAGCGTATGGTGTTGCGCAGCTTGCGATAGGCGTCGATGTTGGTCTGCAGCACGTTCTTGCCGAGCCGCTGGTCTTCCCAATAGTCGGTCGTCACCACCCAGAGCCGCAGGATATCGGCGCCGGACTGCTTGATCACATCTTGCGGCACGACCGTGTTGCCGAGTGATTTCGACATCTTGCGCCCATCCTCGTCCATGGTGAAGCCATGGGTGACGACGGTGTCGTAAGGCGCCCTGCCCCTGGTGCCGCAACTTTCGAGCAGCGAGGAGTGGAACCACCCGCGATGCTGGTCGGACCCTTCGAGATAGACGTCGGCCGGCCACTTCAGGTCGGGCCGGTCTTCCAGGGTGAAGACATGTGTCGAGCCCGAATCGAACCAGACGTCGAGAATGTCCATCACCTGCTTCCATTTGGAGGCATCGTGATTGCCGAGGAAGCGCTCCTTGGCGCCGGGCGCGAACCAGGCGTCGGCGCCTTCCGCCTCGAAGGCGTCCATGATGCGTCGGTTGACGGCCTCGTCCTTCAGCACATTGCCATCCTCGTCGGCGAAGACGGCGATCGGCACGCCCCAGGCGCGCTGGCGCGACAGCACCCAGTCCGGGCGCTCCTCGATCATGGCGCGGATGCGGTTCTGGCCGGCGGCCGGGACAAAGCGCGTCTCGTCGATCGCCTTCAGCGCGCGGCCGCGCAGCGTGCTGCCGTCGCCGAGGTCCTTGTCCATGTAGACGAACCATTGCGGCGTGTTGCGGAAGATGACCGGCTTCTTCGAACGCCATGAGTGCGGGTAGCTGTGCTTCAGCCGGCCGCGCGCGAACAGCGCATTGCGCTTGATCAACTCGTCGATGACTGCTTGGTTGGCGTTGCCCTTCTTGCCATTGTCGTCGATGACGCGCGCGGGTCCGCCTTCGCGGTCCGGGCCGAAGCCCGGCGCATCCTTGGTAAAGAAGCCGGCATCGTCGACGGTGAACGGGATTTCGGTGTCGATGCCACGTTGGCGCAGCGCGGGCGCGGCGTCCATCCAGGCATCAAAATCCTCCCGGCCATGACCGGGAGCGGTGTGCACGAAGCCTGTGCCGGCATCGTCGGTGACGTGGTCGCCGGCAATCATCGCAACCGGGAATTCATAGCCACCACCGAGGCCCTTGAAGGGATGCGAAAGCACAAGATTTCCAAGCTGTTCGGCGCTGATGCCGTGAAGACGCTTCAAGGTGACCTTGGCCTTGGTCTGGCTTTCCTCGGCCAGCGCATCGGCAAAGATCAGCTTCTCGCCTGGCTGCGGGCCAAACGCATTCTCGGCCGCCTCCACCTCGTAGAGGCCATAGGACACACGCGGCGAATAGCTGACGGCGCGGTTGCCCGGGATGGTCCAGGGCGTCGTCGTCCAGATGACGACATGAGCATCCAGCAGGTCAAGCGACCGACCACTCAGGTCCGGATCGAGCTCCGCCGGCTGCCCGTCCACGACACTGGCGACGACGAGATTGGCCACCGGAAACTTTGCCCAGATCGTGTCGGACTCGTAGTCCTGGTACTCGATCTCGGCCTCGGCGAGCGCAGTCCGCTCGACGACGCTCCACATCACCGGCTTCGAACCACGGTAGAGCTGGCCGGACATGGCGAATTTCAACAATTCGCCGGCGATGCGCGACTCGGCGTGGAAGGCCATGGTCGTATAAGGGTTCTTGAAGTCGCCGACGACGCCGAGACGCTGGAACTCTCCACCCTGCACCGAGATCCAGTGCGCGGCGAATTCACGGCATTCCTGGCGGAATTCGTTGACCGGCACCTCGTCCTTGTTCTTGCCCTTGGCGCGGTATTGTTCCTCGATCTTCCATTCGATCGGCAGGCCGTGACAGTCCCAGCCGGGCACATAGTTCGAGTCATAGCCGCGCATCTGGAATGAGCGGGTGATGACGTCCTTGAGGATCTTGTTCAGCGCGTGGCCGATATGGATGTTGCCGTTGGCGTAGGGCGGACCGTCATGCAGCACGTATTTTGTGCGGCCCGCCGCGCTCTCGCGCAGCTTCCGGTAGAGGTCCATGTCCTGCCAGCGCTTGACCAGCACCGGCTCCTTCTCGGGCAAGCCGGCGCGCATCGGAAACTCCGTCCGCGGCAGATAAAGGGTCTTCGAATAGTCGATGGTCGATTGGGTTTCGTCGGTCATTGGTCTGCCATGTGCATGCCGGGCCACGTGGCTTGCGGCGTGAAATTCTATTTTAAACGCATGCCGTTCCCAAAAACGGGGCCCACTCGGGGGCGACATGCTTTGATGATCTGGAAAAGCGCGAGAGGCCGCGCGCAATATTCCCGGCGGCTCCTACAGCCTTCAGGCTGCTGGGAACACCGGGCTGGTAATTCGTATCGTCGGCGCGTCAAGGCGCAAAAAGCTCGTCATTGCTGGGCTTTTAGCGGAGAAGAGCGCAGGAATAAAGCGTCTCGTTCGATTCGCTTACATGTTGAAGTCGAAGCGGTAGGTGGTCGACACGCCGACCATGAACTGGTTGCGGTCACCACGCTCCCTGACCAGGCTGGAATCGGCGGCCGGACCCTTGAGGCGCGAATATTCGCCAAACAGGCTGGCGGTCACTGGCTCGGTCACCTTCCAGGTCACCGCGCCACCGAGGCCAACGGATTTCAGGCCGCCGCCGGGATTGTACTGGCTCAGGCCCGAGGCCACGGCTTCCTGCGCGTTGACACCGTAATAGGCATCGAAATAGTTCGCCGAGGCAAACGACACGCGCGGGCCACCCGAGATCCTGACGGTTGGCGTCACATCGTAGAAAGCATCGGCGGCGATGTCGGCGACAAAGCCGTTATGGGCTCGGATGCCATGCCGCAATTCGGCACGCGCGCGCATCCAGTCCGTCGGATAAATTTCGAAGAAGCCGCCGACCTCGCCGCCCCAGCGGACCGGGTCGAGCCCCCTGAGTTCGTCGGCATCGCCGTCGTCGCGCGAGAACAGGAACTTGCCGGTCAGACCGGCGCGGACACCGCCATCGTCGACGAGCGCCAGCGAGATATTGTCGTTGCGCGAGGTGAAGCGAGCAGCAGGGCCGGCCTTGCCTAGCGAAATGATAGGCTGAGCGCTCAGCATATATTTCTTGCCGCCCTCGAAATTGGGCGCCACCAAGCCGGTCGCGCCGACCGTCAGATACCAGTCGCCGGACAACCAGCCGAAAGCGCCATCACCGGCTTCGGCCGCGCCTGACATAGCGAGCACGACAGTGGCTAGGGCTACAGAAATCTTCCCGACCTGACTCATGGTCACTCCACTAACACGATACAACTGTCCTGCGGCGACAGCTTTGACGAGGCTTTGGTAAAATTTGATTTAAGAGCGAGACATCCGGCGCGTGTTGCATGCGCCATCGCGCCCGCCATCGGCTGGACGCGGGTCGGCGCCGAGGGTAACCTCCTGCATGCTGGCGGTCCTCCATGGAGGTGGCGACATGACCTTGCACGGCGATACTCTGAAGAACGCGATCGGCCAGACGCGCGACAAATGGGGCTGGTTCGTCGGTCTAGGCGTGGTGCTGCTGATCCTCGGCGGCATTGCCTTCGGCAATCTGTTCATAGCCACGGTGGCTTCCGTCTACGTTGTCGGATGGCTGATGCTGGTGGCCGGCATAATCGAGATCATGCATGCCTTCGGGGTCAAGACCTGGGGACGCTTCTTCTACTGGCTGCTCAGCGGACTGCTTTATGCCGTCGCAGGGTTCTTCGCTTTCGACAATCCGCTGCTCGCCTCGGCGGTGCTGACCTTCCTGCTGGCCATCGCGCTCGTCGCTTCCGGCGCGCTGCGGGCCTGGGTCGGCTACAGCCACCGTCCGGAGCGCGGCTGGGGCTGGATTGTCGCGGCAGGCGTCATCAGCGTGCTCGCGGGCCTGATCATCGCCATGGGCTGGCCGGTCAACAGCCTGTGGGTGCTCGGACTGTTCCTGGCGATCGACCTGATCTTCCAGGGCTGGACTTTCATAGCCGTCGGTCTTGCGTTGAGGAAATAGGAACTCGTTTCCCCTTTCAGGATCATGCTTCAGAACGCCACCGCGGCGTCCAGGCCGGAGAGCGGCTTGACGCCGCCAAGCAGCGCGCGGGCCTCGGCTTCATCGCGCTTCATCTGCACGACCAGTGCGTCGAGCCCGTCGAACTTGATCTCGCTGCGCAGGAAGCCGAAGAACGACACCTCGCAAATCTCGCCATAGAGATCGCCGGAAAAATCGAAGACGAAGGTTTCCAGGAGCGGCGCGCCATTGTCGTCGACGGTCGGCCGGCGGCCAAAGCTGGCGACGCCGTCGTGCAGCGTACCGTCCGCGCGACGGAAGCGGACGGCGTAGATTCCTTCCTTGAGCGTGGCTTCCGCCGGAAGCCTCATATTGGCTGTGGGAAAGCCAAGCGTTCGCCCGAGCTGCTGGCCGCCGACAACCTCGCTTTCCACCGTGAAGCGATAGCCGAGCAGACCGGCGGCCTCGGCCACCTCGCCCTTGCAAAGCAAGGCACGGATGCGGCTCGACGAAACCACCTCGGCGCCTTCGTCGCGAAAGGCGTCGACGAGGGTAACACCGAAGCCGTGGCGCTCGCCGGCGGCCATCAGATAAGCCGGCCCGCCCTGGCGGTCCTTGCCGAAATGGAAATCGAAACCGGTCACGGCGTGGGTGATGCCCAGCGCCCTCTCCAGCACATCGGTGACGAAGGCTTCCGCCGACAGCGAGGCGAAGTCGCGCGTGAAGGGCTGCTCGACGAGCGCGGCAAAGCCCAGCAGCGACAGGAGGCGCGCCTTCATCGGCGGCTGCGTCAGCACGAAAAGCGGCAGATCAGGCCTGAAAACCGTTCGCGGGTGCGGTTCGAAGGTCAGCACCAGGGCCGGTACGCCACGCCGCACGGCCTCCGCCAATGCCCGTTCGAGCACGGCTTGATGGCCGCGGTGGACGCCATCGAAATTGCCGATCGCGACCACGCCCCCTCGCAGATCTGCGGGTAGCGGCGCGGTTGTCGTAAGATGCTGGAACGCGACCATTGCCACCTACTGCAGTCTTGCGATCACTGCCACCGGACGAAAGCCGTGCCGCTCCAGGAAGAGCCCGAGCTTTGCCGGATCCGGCCGGGATGGATCGCCATAGTCGCGGGCATGAATGCCGCCAGAGACATAGAGGACGTCGAAACCATTGTCGGCAGCGCCCTTGACGTCGGTCATCATGCCGTCGCCGATTGCCAGTATTCGCGAACGCTCAACCGACCGGCCAAGGATCTCGGCCACCTCCTTCATCGCGACCTCGTAAATCGGCGCGTAGGGTTTTCCGGCGATCAGCGTGCGACCGCCGAGCTGCGCGTAGTCGCGCGCGAGCGCGCCGGCGCACCAGATGATCCGTTCGCCGCGTTCCACCATGATATCGGGATTGGCGCAGATGAACGGCAGGTTCCTGGCGCGCAACCGGCGCAGCAGTTCCGTATAGTCGTCGGGTTTCTCGACCTCGTCGTCGAACAGCCCGGTGCACACGACGCCGGCAGCCTCGAACTCCTCGACGAGTTCGACATCGAGGCCGTCATACAGGGTCAGATCGCGGTCGGCGCCGATGTGGAAGACCTTGCGCGGGCCCTCCGCGATCAGATCACGGGTCACGTCGCCCGAGGTCACCACACGGTCATAGGCTGATGGTGGGACGCCGATCACGCTCATCTGCGCCACGACATCGGCGCTGCGGCGCGGCGAATTGGTGATCAGAACGACAGGAGTGCCGTCCGCCCTTGCCGCCGCCAGCGCAGCCGCGGCAGCCGGAAAATGCCATTCGCCATTGTGCACCACGCCCCAGACATCGCAGAGAATTGCCGAATAGGCTTTCGAGACGTCTTCGAGCGAGCCCACGATTTGAGGCGAATCCGCCATGCCGTTTCCTTCAGTATGATCGTTGCGGTTACAGCGGCCGACGGTTCTCCGCGGCCGGTTCGAATTATCCGAACCGGCCCATGCTGTCACCAGCTTTCGCCTTGATCGGCGCGAATTGCGGCGCAAGCCGCGGCCTTGATTGGTTAGCGGTTGGTGAAGCGCCGACCAAGCAATAGAGCGGTTTCCCAAACCCGTCCTTCAGCGTTTCGTGGAAAGCTGGCGCCGGCCGAGAATCCGTCGGCGGGGGCCGCTGCAAGCATGTTTGAAATCTGGCGTCAGTTCCGCCGCGACAGGCGCGGCAACTATGCTCTCATGACGGCTGTGGCGATGGTGCCGCTGATGGGCGGCCTGGCGATCGCGGTCGATTTCACGGAAATGAACCGTGAAAAGCAGATGGTGATGAACGCGCTCGACGCCGCCAACTTCGCCACGGCCCGCCGGCTGACGGAAGGCGCCACCGACGACCAGTTGAGAGCCTACGCGCTCGACTTTTTCAACGCCAATTTGAACGACATCGATCCCGCCAGCGCGACGCTCAACGTCACCTTGCCGAGCAACACCAGCGGCGGCGGCCTGCTGACCATGACCGCCCAACTCAATTACAAACCGTATTTCTACCCCGCCTTCGCCCAGTTCGTCGGCAAATCGGCGACCGATGCCAACCAGAGGCTCAGCGTCAACGTTACCTCGCAAGTACGGCTGAAGAACACGCTGGAGGTTGCCCTGGTGCTCGACAATTCCGGATCGATGGTCATGCCCGGCACCGGCTCAGGACAGATGCGCATCGATCTGCTCAAGACAGCGGCCAAGCAACTGGTCGACACGCTTGCCCAGCAGGCCGCGATGATCAAGCAGGTCGACAGGCCGGTGCAATTCGGCCTCGTGCCCTTTGCCGCCTCCGTCAATGTCGGCCCCGGCAACGGCAACGCCTCGTGGATGGACACCGAGGGTCTATCGCCGGTATCGAACGAGAATTTCGACTGGTCGACGCTGAACACGGCCAACAAATACGCCCAGCAGACCAACGGCATCTGGTACAAGCGCGGCACCGGCTGGGGAACCGAGGAAGGCCAGATGCTGACCCGGTTTTCGCTCTACCGCGACATGAAGGTCGTCACCAACCACGAGCGTGTCGTCAATAGCAAGCGCGTGGTCTGCGACGAATACAATTCGAACAACACCTGCAAAAGCAGCCACAACGAATACGACTATGTCGATTCCTACGGACCGTTCGCCAGCTGGCAGGGCTGCGTCGAGGCGCGGCCCTACCCTTACAATATCAACGACGCCACGCCGTCCGGTGGCTCGGCCAATACCGGCATCGCCGTCGGCGATCCGGCAACGATGTTCGTGCCGATGTTCGCCCCCGACGAACCCGGCAATCACTGGAAGCTCACCCAGGACCCCGACGAGGCCGCACCGGTAACTTATGGAGCCATCAACAGCTGGTGGAACGACGATCCATCGAGCAGCAGCGGCCAATCTCGGCTGCGCAACATCGCCAAATATTTCCAACCGCGGCCGATCGATGCGCCGGCGCTGCCCGCCGGCAACGGGCCGAATTACAGCTGCACCACCAACCCGATCACGCCGCTGACCGACGTCAGCGTCGCCGACGGGCTCACCTCGATCAAGGCGGCGATCGACCTGATGCAGCCGAATGGCGGCACCAATGTTCCCGAGGGTATGGCCTGGGGCTGGCGGGTGGTCTCGAGCGGAGAGCCGTTCACGCAAGGGCGCCCGGAAACCGAAAGAGGCAACGACAAGGTGGTGATCGTGCTGACCGACGGCGCCAACACCTATTATACGCCATCCTCGCTGGGCTACTCCGACCCCGCCAATTCGAAATCGACCTACGCGTCCTTCGGCTACCTCAACCCCGGATACAACGGCACCCCAATCGGACGCCTGTTCATGGGCACATCGAGCGCCATCGGTCAGTTCGACTATTCGAACGGCAACTACACCAATGCCCTCAACGAGCAGATGGCCACGCTCTGCAACAACGCCAAGGCAGCCAACATCATGGTGATGACGGTGGCGCTCGACCTGTCGACGACCAAGACCAGCGACAAGCTGGCGATCGATGCGCTTAAATCCTGCTCGTCGAATTCGCGCTTCCGCAAGGATGCGACGGATCCGAGCAAACCGGCGAAGCTGTTCTGGAATGCGACCGGCGCCAGCCTCGCAAACGATTTCAAGGAAATCGGCAACGAGCTGTCCAACCTGCGCGTGGTCGGCTAACCCGAGTTCCTTCCCCTGGCGCAACGCCCGACGCCGTCAAGCCCTTGCGGGCGCCTGCCGTGACAGGCACAGATTGGCCGCTCGCATGGTCTCTCATCATCGCGGCAGGCTGGGGAACGAACAATGCCCGACACCGGCAACCATCTTGCCTTCGCGCTGGTCTGCCTCGGCATGGTGCTGACGCCGGGTCCGAACATGATCTATCTGATCTCGCGCTCACTGTCGCAAGGGCCCAAGGCAGGACTGATCTCGCTTGGCGGGGTTGCGGTCGGTTTCCTGTTCTACGTGCTGTCGGCAGCGTTCGGCATCACGGCGCTGCTGATCGCGGTGCCCTATGCCTATGATGTGCTGCGCTTTGCCGGCGTACTCTACCTCTTGTGGCTGGCTTGGCAGGCCGTGAAACCGGGCGGACGCTCGCCATTCCAAGTGCGCGACCTGCCGAAAGACCGGCCGCGCAAGCTGTTCGCCATGGGATTGATGACCAATCTGCTCAATCCCAAGGTGGCCGTTCTCTATCTGTCGCTGCTGCCGCAGTTCATCAGCCCCGGCAAGGGCCATGTCCTGTCGCAGCTTCTGGTGCTGGGCGCGACGCAGATATCGATCAGCCTCAGCGTCAACGCCGTCATCGCGCTGACGGCCGGCTCGATCGCCACATTCCTCGCCGGACGACCGCTATGGCTGGTCATCCAGCGCTGGTTGATGGGAACCGTGCTGACGGCGCTGGCGCTGAAGATGGCGACCGACGCGCAGCGCTGAAGCGTCACATCGGCCGGCGCGGCGGCCGGATCTGCGCCGGCTCGACCACCTTGCGGTAGAGATGCCAGGTCGCGTGGCCGAGGATCGGCATGACGACGGCCAGACCGGCAAACAGCGGGATCGAGCCGATCACCAGCAGCACCGCGACGATGAGGCCCCATAGCGCCATCTGCAGCGGATTTGCCATGACCGCGCGCGCCGAGGTCTCTATCGCCGAAACGGCGCCGACATCCCGATCGAGCAAGAGCGGGAAGGCAACGACCGTGGTCGCCAGCACGACCACCGCGAAGACCAGGCCGGCCGCGTTGCCGAGAAGGATCAGCCTCCAGCCCTTGCTGGTCGTCGACACATCCCGCAGGAAGGCCCCGACCGAGGCCGGCGGCTCGCCGCCGAAGAGGCTGGTGTAGATCGACTGCGCCGTGAACAGCCACAACAGGAACAGCGCGAACAGCATGATGCCGATAACCGCTATCGAGGGCAGCGCCGATGAATGACGAACATCGAGCGCATGCCGCCAGTTGGTGTTCATGCCGAGCTCGCGCCGGCGGCTGATCTCATAGAGCCCGATCGCGGCGAACGGTCCGACCAGGGCAAAGCCCGACATCAAGGGATAGACGAGCTGGATGGCGTTGGAGCCGGACGTCCACTGCGTCAGGATCAGGCCGGCGACCGGATAGATCAGGCACAGGAACACGTAATGCGAGGGCTTGGCCCAGAAGTCCTCGGCGCCAAGCCTGAGCGCGTCCCTGAGGTCCGCCGTGGAAATTCTGCGGATCGCAGGTTGCACATGCATCCCGTACGCGTCCGCCATGACATGAAAGCCGGCCATAACCTTCCTCCGTTTTTCTCGGGGGGCGGTCACCGCCTAGGGTGGCTGCCCGTAGCTGCCACTTCAAGAACGCTCGCATAATAGCCGATCTTCCCGGGATTGTCGCCGCGCCTCATAAGGTTCACTCGTCTGGCGAACCACTGAGTTCATTTTAGAATCCATGCATTTTAGCTATTGCTTAAATTACTCGTAGAGACCCACAGCGTATCACCTGAGCTTTACAAACGTTGGCGTGGGGCGATGTTCACATTGAAGGGCTTCTGGTCTTGCGAACGGGGCAATTTCGCCATGGCGACCGCCGTAGCCTTGCTGCCGATAATGGCTGTCGTCGCCGGCACCCTCGACCTGACGGGGACGAGCGATGACGCCGCGCAACTGCAGAACTCGCTCGACGCGGCTGGCCTTGCCGTCGGTACCAAATACCTGCCCAGCATGAGCGCGAGCGATGTCCAGGGGCTTGGGCTGACATTCTTCGCAGCCAATTTGAGCATTGCCGACCAGCAGGAATATTCAGACAGCGTTTCCGCCTTTTCGGCCACCGCCAGCGGCGATCCGAGCGCCTATTACATCTCGCTGTCGTCCGGCATCAACCGTCCGAGCTTCATCAATGGCGCTGCCCCCTGGCCAGCTCAACGGTCGGCGACGGTCAAGATGCACCCGGGCGCGCAGGCCTGCGTGCTGGCGCTCGATCCGCATGCGTCGGCGGCGGTGAGCCTGCAAGGCTCGACCGATGTCGCCATGAGCAACTGCGTGATCGCGGCAAACTCGGACGCATCCGACGCCGTCAGCAGGGGCGGTTCCGCGCAGGTTTCGGCGGGCTGCGTATCGGCCGTCGGCGGCACTTCCGGGCTTTCTCCGCCCGCTGCCGATCTCACCTGCGGCGCGCCGCTCGAACATCAATATGCGTCCTTCGATCCCCTCGCCGATATCGTCCCTCCCCCCTACACACTTTGCCTGCCGGTGCCGAACGGCAAAACCTACACGCTGTCGCCCGGCACCTATTGCGACAAGACATTGTCAGGAAACATCACGCTCAACCCGGGCGTCTACATCTTGCGCGGCGTCACCCTGAAGCCGGGCGGGAATGGCAGCCTGACCGGCCAGGGCGTAACCATATTCCTCACGGAAGGGGCACAGATCACCATAAACGCAAATGAAAAGGTGAACCTTTCCCCGCCGACCAGCGGGCCTTACGCCGGCATCACGATCTTCCAGAGCCGCGGGAACATTTCGGCCTTGACCCTGAATGGCGGCGCAAATTCGGTGATCAGCGGATTCGTCTATGCGCCTGACGCGGCCGTTTCGTTTGCCGGCAACTCGGATATGAGTGGTCAGGGGGACTGCCTGAGGCTTGTTGGCTTGACCGTGCAGATGACAGGCAACTCTTCCATCAAGACCGACTGCACGGCGGTGTTCGGAAATCGAGAGATGTACTCCAGCCGCCTCATCACGCTTGTGAACTAGCGGCCAATGGCCGCTTCGATCGAGATTTTTCACCGCCTGCCCGGCAAAAGCCATGATCGCGACCGAGTCAGGCACGCATGACCACTTCGAAAATCGATTGCGATCGGATCGCGAACTTGAACAGGCGCACCTGGCTCAAGACGGCTGGGCTCAAGGCGGCTGGCCTGGCGGCCTTGCTTGGGCTTGCCGCCTGCAGCACCGTCTCGCTGCCGACAGGGCAAGGCGCCGGGGTTTCCTCCTCGGCAACCGGCACGCTGGCAAGCCTGCGCGCCACGGCCGGGCGCGGCCCGCTGACCCCCGACGCGCAGTTGGAGCAAGCAGCATTGCAGCAGGCCGGCTACATGGCGAAGCGTGAAAACATGAGCCACACCACCGGCTGGGGCAAGGATTTCGCCTCGCGCATGAGGGACAATGGCGTGCACGGCGCCGCGGCCGAGAACATCGCGGCCGGCCGCTTCGACCAACAGAAGCTGTTCGATATCTGGATGCATTCGCAGGGGCACCGGCGCAACATACTCGATCCGGACTTCAGCCGCTTTGGACTTGCCTACGTTCGTGACGGCCGCGACCCCAACCTGCGCTACTGGTCGCTGGTGCTCGGCAGGTAGCAAAGACATCGCCGGCAGCGGCCATCCACTGACGAACAGCCGCTACATCAGTCCATATGGGCGGCAGGCGCGCCGCCGGCCGGCGCCGTTTTCGGCTTGCGCAGCAGGAAGACGAACGGGATGGCGGCCAGCGTCATGATCATCAGAATTTTGAAGTCGTTGACGTAAGAGATCATCATGGCCTGCAGATTGACCATGCGGTCGACCTGCGACAGTGCCGTCGGATCGCCGCCGGCGGCCGCCGGCGAAACCGCCCAGAGATTGGGATTGAACGGGTTGATGAAGGTTGAAAGCTCGGCATGGTTGATCTGCGTGTTGCGCACCAGCAGCACGGTCACGACCGACACGCCGATCGACGAGCCAAGATTTCGCACTAGGCTGAACAATGAGGTTGCATCGGTGCGGTAGCGGGCGTCGAGCGTGGCGAAGGCAACCGTCGACAGCGGCACGAACACCATGCCCATGCCCAGGCCCTGGATCACGCCGGAGCTGAGGATCAGCCAGTTGTCCATCTGCGGGGTGAAGCTGGCCATGGTGTAGAGCGACTGCGCGGTCAGGAGGAAACCGATGACGACGAGAATCCTGGCATCGACCTTGCCCATGATGCGCCCGACGACGAGCATGGAAATCATGGTGCCGACACCGCGCGGCCCAATGACGATGCCGATGGTGACCGTCGGATAGCCGAAGATGGTCGACAGCATCGGCGGCAGCAGCGACATCGAGGCCAGGATCAGCACGCCCATGACGAAGATGAATGCCAGCCCGGTGACAAAGTTGCGATCGAGGAAAATCTTCGGATCGATGAAGGGATGTTCCGATGTCATCGTGTGGATGATGAACACCCAGAAGCCGGTGAGCGAAAGACCAAGCTCGATCCAGATCTCGACCGAGGAAAACCAGTCGACCTCGCCACCGCGATCGAGCATCAGCTGCAGGGCGCCGACGCCGAGCGATATCATGGCAAAGCCGAAGAAATCGAAGCTGCGCACCCGCCTGGCGACCGCCGGCAGATAGGCCGCCATGCCAAGAAAGGCGACGATGCCGACCGGCAGGTTGATGAAGAACACCCAGCGCCAGTTGAAATTCTCGGTCAGCCAGCCGCCGAGCGTGGGGCCGAGGATCGGTCCCAGCATGATGCCGGCGCCCCATATGGCCATCGCCTGACCATGGCGCTCCTTGGGGTTGATGTCGAGCAGGAAGGTCTGCGACAGCGGCACGATCGCGGCGCCGAACACACCTTGCATCAGCCGGAAAAGCACGATGGTTTCCAGGCTCCACGCCAGGCCGCATAACATCGAGAAGATTGTGAAGCCGACCACCGCCGTCAGGAACAGTTCCTTGCGGCCGAAACGGTCGGCGAGCCAGCCGGTGACAGGGGTCATGATGGCGGCGGCGACGATGTAGGAGGTCAGCACCCAGTTGATGTTGTCGGGCGAGGCGCCGAGATCGCCGGTCATGGTCGGCAGCGCGACGTTGGCGATGGTGGTGTCAAGCGCCTGCATGATCGTCGCCAGCATGAGCGCGACCGTGATCAGGCCACGATGCGGCACTTCTTTGAATGGTTCGGACGTGCTCATGGGGCAGAACTTCCAGAAGGTAACAGAAACGTGTACAACGGGTTTCCGGGCGGCGAAGCCTTCCGTCGAGAGACCTTCGTCGCGGTGGGACGCGATTGTCGATGTGGGGGTTACATCGACTGAAAGTCTCTGATGAGCGGATGCCTGCCGCCCGGAAACCTGAGGACCGACAGGTCCGTGTCGAAGATTTCAGATTTTGGACGCCTGCCACGCGGCTCGGCCCAAACGCTGATCCTTCCCACCCCTCCCGTCAGACCAATCCTCCAACTCGCTTTAACCCGCCTGGTGCCCGCGGGCTTCCGCCCGACTACTTCGCGGGCTCGCCGGCCGTAGCGTGACCGAAGATCGACGGCCAGCCACGCGCGACGCCCGTATCGACTGTAACAGAGGCGCTCATGCCGGTGCGCAGCGCCATCTTGGCGTCGGGGTCGGTCAGTTCCAGGCGCACCGGGATGCGCTGGGTGACCTTGACCCAGTTGCCGGTGGCGTTCTGGGCGGGCAGCAGCGAGAAGTCCGCGCCGGTACCGGCACCGATAGCCCTGACCGTCGCCTCGAAGGTCCTGCCCGGATAGGTGTCGACCACGATCTCCGCCTTCTGGCCCGGCTTCATGTTGGTCAGTTGGGTTTCCTTGAAATTGGCGTCGACCCAGGTGTCGCCGGTCTCGACCAGCGCAAACAATGGCGTGCCGGAGCCGACATACTGGCCGACCTTGAAGGACGCGGCTTGATAGACGACACCATCGGCAGGCGCCTTCACCGTCGTTTGCTCCAGATCATAGGCAGCCTTGTCGCGCGCCGCCAGCGCCGACATCACCGTCGGATGCTTGTCGGTTTCGATGTCGGGGTTGCCGCCGAGTGCCGCCTTGGCGCTGACGATGCCTTGCTCGGCAACAGCCAGTTGCTGCCTGGCTTTGTCGAGATCGTTCTTGGCCTGATCCAGCGACGACTTGGCGTTGATGCCCTTCTGGGCAAGATCGGCGGCGCGATCGAATTGCGACTGCGCATAGTCGACCTCGCTGGCAGCGGACTTCTGCTGCGACAGCGCCTGGCTATAGGCCGCGCGCAACTGCTCGACATTGAGGCGCGCGGTAGCGACCGCGGCGTCCGCCTGGGCGAGCGCGATCCGGTAGGGCTCGGGATCGATGGCGAACAGGAGCTCGCCGTGCTTGACCGTCTGGTTGTCCGATATGGCGACCTGGACGATGCGACCGGCCGTATCAGAGGCGATCGACACCTTGGCCTGCTGCAGATTGGCGTTTTCCGTTTCCTGGTAGCGCCCGCCCGTCACCCAGACATAGCCGCCGCCGATGATCAATGCCGCCGGCAAGGCGAACATCAAGAAGAAGCGGCCGATGCGGCGCTTCTTCTTCGGCGCCGGTGCGGGTTGCACGGGAGGAGCGACCGCGACCGGGGTTGATGCCGGTTGGACCGGCTTTTCCATCTCCACCTTGGGAGCGTTTTCTTCTACCTTGGCTACCGCGTTCATGCTGTCGCACCTTCCGCACTCTTGATCTTTTCAAGCGACGAAGCTTCGCTTTCCGTCAGATTTTGCACGATTACATCCAGCGCCCGGATCAGGACGCGCCGGTCTTCCGGCGAAACGCCGCTGAGCGATTCCTCATAGACCTCGCCAGCAAGGCTCTTGACCTCCGCATAGGCCGCATTCGCCTTCTCGGTCGGGAAGATCATGCGCACGCGCCGGTCGGCCGCGTCGGAGCGGCGTTCGATCCAGCCGCCCTCCTCCATCCGGTCCACCAGGCGTGAAACGCTGATCGGCTCGATTTCCAGCAGTTCGGCGAGCCGCGCCTGTGCAACGCCCGCCTCCTTGGCAACGCGGACCAGAAGCCGCCATTGCGCCGAAGACAGGCCGAGCCCGCTGGCACGCGCCTCAAAGCGCTTGCGCATCAGGCGTTGCACGTCGTGGATCAAAAATCCCAATCTATCGACGCCATCCGAAACCATGAGCGATATATATAATAAGCGTGCTTACTATTCAAGATGGCATTTCGCGATGAAAGCCGGCAAACACGTATGGCGGACCTGCAACTCGATCCTGGTTGGCGCCGCGTGAACGCCGTACCCGTCCGCGACAACGCCTGAAAGCCACGGAAGATGCCTTTGTCAAAGGCGGTTTCAGACAATCATGATAACGACGAAGAACGCGCCGAACGAGCTGGTGATGATGCCGATCGGCGGTTCCTGCGGCGGCAGCAAGGTCCGAGCCAGAAGATCGCTTGCCAAAAGGAGCACCGCCCGGAACAGCGCGCTGCTTGCGATCAGGCGCTGGTGCAAGGGACCGGCCAGCCGCCGCGACAGATGCGGGATCATCGGTCCGACACAGATCGCCAGGATCGTGCGCGGCAGCCGCAGGTCGACGACGATCTTGCCGACGGTCTAACCGCGTTCCCTTTTTCGCCCCTCGCCTTTCGGCCTGGGACCATCACGAGCCGCAGCCTAGGCCGCGCGCGGCGGCGAGCCAAGGCGGCGGTCTTTGTCATGTTGTAACAATACAGGCATGTGGTCAGTCACTGTCACGCGCGACCAGTTCCAGCGGCCAGACTTCCCGGATGGTCTGCGGCCCCTCGCTGCCGGCGAAAGCCGGCAGCGAGGCGAGCAGGATTTCGCCGAGCCGCCGTCCCATCGGCTCCAATGCCGGACGGAAAGCGGTCAGCGCCGGGGAGAAATAGCGGCAAAGCGGCGTATCGACAATGACGATCACCGCGATGCCCTGGCCGGGCATGATCCCCATCTCGGCAAGCGCCTTGCAGCCGCCGAGCGCCATCGCGTCATTGTTGAAGATGATCGCTGTGGGCGGATCCTTCGAGCGCATGACTTGCGGCGTCACCGCGTACCCGCCGGCTTCGTTGATGAAGCCGTCGGCTATCAGCTCGGGATCGATGTCGATGCCGTGCCGCCGCAGCGCCTTGCGATAGCCATCAAGAAACAAATAGCCGAAGTTTAGGTCGAGCGACGGCCGGATGGCGGCGATGCGGCGGTGGCCGCGTGCAACCAGGCGGTCGACTGCGTCGGCGCCCGCCTTCTCGAAATCGAGGTCGAGCGAGGGATAGGTCTCGTCACCCGACTGGCTTCGGCCAAGCGTCGCAAAGGGAAAGCCGGCGCTGCTGAGATAGTCGATGCGATCGTCCTCACGCCGGGTCCAGGCCAGCAGCACGGCATCGGCGCGGCGTGTCTCGACGACCCGTCGCAGGCGCTCCTGCTGATAATCGGCGGGCGCGCCCATGACGATGATCAGGTCGAGCCCGTGCTCGGCCAGTGCCGCTTGCAGCCCGCTCAGGAACGGAATGAAAAACGGCTCGCCATATTGCTGATCGCCCGGGTGGGGCTGCAGCATGAAAGCAACGGCATGGGTGGTGCCTCGGCGCAGGTTCCTGCCCGACTGGTTGGGTGAATAGTTGAGTAGGCGCGCCGCATCGAGCACGCGCTGCCGCGTCTCGGCATTGACATCGGCGCGCCCATTGAGCGCGCGGGACACCGTGCCGATCGAAATATTCAAATGACGCGCAAGATCGTGAATGCTGGATGCCAAGACCAATCCCCTTCCGTTCCCGCTAACATTAGCGGACCTTGCGGCCAAGGCCACACAGACGAACGGCCCACAAATCCGGTTGACATTCTACGCCTTCGGGTGTGTCATCGTAAACGTTTACGGAAAGGCCGTGAATGCCAACCGGGAGGGGTTGGCGGAGGAGCGCCGGATGCTGCACGTCGTCCTGGTCGGGTGCGGAGCCATGAGCAAAACGTGGCTCGAGGCCGCCCGTCAGTCCCCTGAAATCAGGATTGCCGGTCTCGTCGACCTCGACGCCGACAGGGCACGCCAGCGAGCCCGCGAATACGAACTTGCAGGGGCCGCGATCGGCACCGATCTCGACGTCATTCTGGATCAGACCAAAGCCGATGCGGTGTTCGACGTGGTCGTTCCGGCCGCCCGCCGCCAGGTGGCCAATTCGGCCTTTGCCCATCACTGTCACCTGCTGACGGAAAAGCCCCTCGCCGACAGTCCGGCCAACGCCCGCGCCATCGTCGACGCCGCGCGGCGCGCCGGCCGCGTCCACGCCGTCGTCCAGAACCGCCGCTATGTCGCCAATGTCCGGCGCATCCGTCGCTTTCTCGATTCCGGCGCCATCGGCGCGCCGACCAGCATCCACGCGGATTTTTTCGTGGCGCCGCATTTTGGCGGCTTTCGGGAAGAGATGCGTCACGTGCTGTTGCTCGACATGGCGATCCACACCTTCGATGCCGCTCGCTACATGGTCAACGGCGAACCGGCCGACGTCTATTGCCAGGAATGGGAGCCGGCCAATTCCTGGTATCGGCAAGGGTCGTCGGCAAGCGCCACTTTCGAGCTCGGCCGAAACAGGATGTTCACCTATCGGGGCAGCTGGTGCGCCGACGGCTTTCGCACCAGTTGGGAGGGCAGCTGGCGTATCGTCGGTGAGCGCGGCAGCCTGATCTGGGACGGCCATGACGAGGTGAAGGCGGAAGTCGTGCTGCCGGAGCGCGAAGGCCTGATCGACAAGGTCGGGCCGGTGACGGTGCCTCCCCTCGATCCGTCCGACCGTATCGGCGGGCATCTCGGGGTCATTGCCGACTTCGTGCAAGCCGTGAAAACCGGCACCGAGCCGGAGACGCGGGGCTCGGACAACATCAAGAGCCTGGCCATGGTCTTCGCGGCGATCGAGAGCGCCGAGACCGGTCGTCGCGTGAACATCGCATCGCAGGAAGGATGACCATGCCGAACCCGCTTCTCGACATCAGGATCGGCACCATGGTGCGGGCCAATCTCGAAGACCCGGCCGCCTATGTCAGGCAAATCCTGCCGCTCGGCTTCGAGAGCATCCAGCCCTTCTTCTGGCAGACGCTCGGCGGCAAGGATCTGGCGCGGCTCGCCGGAGAGATTGAAGAGGCGATCGGCAATGCCGACGTCACCGTCAGTTCGATCGGCATGTTCGGCAATCCGCTCGAGAGCGGCGACACCGACCGCGGCGTGCTCGATGCCTGGAAAACGGTCATCGACAACGCCCATCTGTTCGGCACCACGCTGGTCAGCGGCTTCACCGGCCGCATCCGCGGGAAACCGCTGACCGACAGCCTACCGCGCTATCGCGAGGTATGGGGCGAACTGGCCAGACGCGCCGCCGACAAGGGCGTGCGCATCGCCTTCGAGAATTGCGCCATGGACGGCAATTGGGCCGGCGGAGACTGGAATATCGCCCACAATCCGGATGCCTGGGAGCTGATGTTCAACGAATTGCCCAATGACAATCTCGGTCTCGAATGGGAGCCCTGCCACCAACTGGTCTACCTGATCGATCCGATGCCGCAGATCCGCAAATGGGCGCATCGCATCTTTCATGTCCACGGCAAGGACGCCACGGTGCGCTGGGACGTCATCCGCGAGCACGGCGTGTTCGGCCGCCTGCCCTTCGTGCAGATGCGCACGCCCGGCTTCGGCGACAGCGACTGGACCCGGGTGATCAGTGAACTCAGGCTGGCCGGGTACAAGGGCGCCATCGACATCGAAGGCTGGCACGACCCGGTCTATCGCGGCGACCTCGAGATCACGGGGCAGGCACGCGCCCTGGAGTATCTCAAACTATGCCGGGGAGGTGCGAGCTACCTGCCAAATCCGGCGTGAGGATCGGTCGGCGGGAGGAGCCGGCCGCAAGTGGCATTGCCAAAGCAATCGTTCAAAGGCCCTCGGCTGACGAGGAAAACATGGGAGGAACGTGCATGAGCATCGCGATCAGGACGACACTTCTGCGCACGACCGTCGTGGCAGCAGCCACGGCGCTTACCGCCGCAATCTTCACCTTGCCGGCGCAGGCGCTCGACGCCCAATGGTGCAAGGACGTCCACATCCGCTTCTTCGTCGGCGGCGCCGAGGGCGACGCCTTCGGCACCATCGTCTACAATGGCGCCAAGCAGGCAGCGGCCGATCTCGGGCCCAAGGTCGACTACATCTTCTCCCAGTGGGACGCGGAGAAGATGGTGCAGCAATTGCGCGAAGCGGTCGCGGTCAAGCCCCAGGGCATCGCCATGATGGGCCATCCGGGCGACGCCGCGATCATGCCGCTCGCCGACGAGGCGCATAAGGAGGGCATCAAGATGATGTACCAGAACGTCCCGGTGCCGAAGGTGACGGCGGCATTCGGTGGCGGCTATATCGGCGCGCAGCAGGAACAGCAGGGCCGCGCACTCGGCGCCGAAGCGTTCAAGCTCGGCAAGCTGAAGGCAGGCGACAAGGCGATCATGATCGGCCCGTTCGAGAACGAGAGCCGCGGAGCACGCGAGCGCGGCACGGTGGCGGCCTTGAAGGAGGCGGGCGTCGAAGTCATCCAGCTGTCGTCGCCGCCGAGCGGCGAATGGGCTTCCGACCCCAATCTGGCGATACCGGTGCTTACGGCAGCGCTGCTCAACAATCCTGATGTCAAGGCCGTCGGCTATCCCGGCGGACAGATGCTCGGCAATGTCGCCACCTACATGCAGGCAGCTGGCAGAAAGCCTGGCGACATCTTCAATTTCGGCTTCGACACCAGCCCGCAGATCGTCGAGGGCTTCAAGGGGGGCTGGGTGCAATTGACGGCCGACCAGCAGCCATTCCTGCAGGGCTATCTGCCGATCCTCAGCCTGTGCCAGCAGGTGGTGCTGGGTCTGGCGCCGATGAATGTCGACACCGGCGCCGGTTTCGTCACGCCCGAAAATTACGAGATCGTCGCAGAACTCGCCAAGCAGGCGCTGCGCTGACCTCCCAAGCCGCCGGCCGGGATCAGGCCCGGCCGGCGGGGCCGCTGGCGAGAAGGCTGGTGCCAGACAATCAAGCGAGGATGCGATGGCCGAACGTCTCATAGAACTGCGCGATATCGCCAAGTCCTACGGCCATGTCTACGCACTTGGCGGGGTCAACCTCAGCGTGGATCGCGGCGAGGTGGTCGGCCTCATCGGCGACAACGGCGCCGGCAAGTCGACGCTGATCAAGATCCTCTCCGGTGTGGTCAAGCCGACCAGCGGCGATATCCTCATCCGCGGCAAGCCGGTGACCGGATGGAATGCGGCACGTTCGCGCGAGGCCGGCATCGAAACGGTGTTCCAGGACCGGGCGCTGGCCGTGCAGCAGACGATCGTCCGCAACATCTTCATGGGCCGCGAACTCACCGGCCCTTTGGGCTGGCTGAAGGTCGGCAAGGAAATCGAGGAAGCGAGCCGGCTGATGCGCGAGATCGGCTTCACCTCGAAAGTGTTCACGCCGCATTCGATCGTCGGCCAGCTTTCGGGCGGTGAACGCCAGGGCGTGGCGATCGCGCGCGCCATCTACAAGCAGGCGGAACTGATCGTCCTCGACGAGCCGACGACGGCGCTGTCTCTGACCGAGACCGCCAAGGTCTTCCATTTCGTGCGCCAGGTGCGGGCGAGCGGCCGCTCCATCCTGTTCATCGGCCATAACATCCATCATGTCTTCGACATCGCCGATCGCTTCGTGGTGCTGGATCGCGGCAAGGTCGCGCTCACCGCCGACCGCGGCGAGGTCAAGTCGGCCGAAGACCTCATCAACTTCATGGAAGACGTTGCGCATCCGGGCGGGTTGGCTGGGCTGCACGACACCGGCGACGCGGAGCAGAGAGCACGATGAGCAAGACCATGCAGCCCGATCTGCACGAGCCGTCGGCCGGCATTTCCCGCCAAGGCAGTTCTCAGAACGAGTGGAAGCACCCGTCCGATCACTGGATGCGCGGCTTCATCCTTGACAACCGCGCCTCGCTTGGCACGCTCGGCGTGTTCGTCGTCATGATGGCGGTCTTCATGATCGCCAACCCGACGGTCTTCACAACCTGGTATCTCTACAGCGCCGTGCTCACCACGCTTCCGGTGGCGCTGTTCGTGGTCGTGCCGCTGGTCTTCGTCGTCACCTGCGGCGAGATCGACCTGTCGTTTCCCGCGACGATGGGGTTTGCCTCCTGGGTCTTCGCGCTGGTGGTGCAGGCGGGCTACGATCCGTTCCTCGGCATCGCGGCGGCGCTGGTCACCGGCACGCTGCTCGGCTTCCTCGTCGGGTCGCTGGTGGTCTATGGCGGGCTGTCGTCGCTGATCGCCACGCTCGGCATGAATTTCCTGCTGCGCGGCCTGATTCAGATCATCAATGAGGGCAGATCGACTTCGCTGACCAGCCTTGCCGACAGCTGGGCCTACAGGATCTTCTCCAGCCAGGTCCTGGGCATTCCGGTGCAAATTTTCTGGGCCATCGCCTTCGTCGTCTTTTCGGCGATGCTCTACAACCGCCACCGCTTCGGCGCGCAGGTGAAGGTGGTCGGTGACAATCCCGACAGTGCCCAGCAGATGGGCATCGACGTCAAGCTCGTGCGGGTGAAAGTGTTCGTCTTCGTCGGCATCGGGGCCGCGATCGCCGGCACCTTCTCGGTGATGATCAACTTCACCTGGTGGCCAACCGCCGGCGACGGTTATCTCTTGCCGGTGCTGGCCTCGGTGTTCGTCGGCGGCACGCCGACCTGGGGTGGCATCGGCACCGTGGCCGGCGGCGCGATCGGCGCCGTCACGGTGTCGTTTATCCAAACCGGCGTCGTGGCGGCTGGCCTCAGCGGCTTCTACGTCCAGTTCTTCAACGGGCTGATCATCATCCTCTCCCTGCTTGGCCACAAATGGAACCAGGCGCGCTACCGCTGAACCAGCCGGCTGGCGATCCGAGCCAACGATAGACGACAGGCCGCTCGGACGACACCGCGCGGCCCGATCGCCTATTTGCGCGATGCGCAATTTCGATCAAGCTGGCCGGGCAACGAGGCGCCAGAGTGAGGACGCCACATGCGAGGAACACATGAACCCGACCGAGAAGGCGCTATGGTTTGTGGAAAGCCACCTGCCGGAGGCTGTTACGCTCGACGACGTCGCCCAAAGCAGCGGCGCGTCGCGCTTTCATGTGACGCGCGCCTTCGGCGCCGCCACCGGCCGCTCCGTCATGGGTTACATGCGCTCGCGCCGGCTGACCGAGGCGGCGCGAAGGCTGGCCGGCGGCGCGCCCGACATCCTGTGCGTCGCGCTCGACGCCGGCTACAACTCGCATGAGGCATTCACCCGGGCCTTCCGCGACCAGTTCGGCACCACGCCGGAGTTGGTGCGCGCGCAAGGTTCGACTGAGACCCTCGACCTTGTGGAGCCCATCCTGATGGACAATTCGCTTTTGACCACACTTGAACCACCGCGGTTCGAGACCAGCCGACCATTCCTCATAGCCGGACTGGGCGAGCGCTACAGTTGTGAGTCCAGTGCCGGCATTCCAATGCAATGGCAGCGCTTCGCTCCCTATATCGGCCACATCCCCGGGCAAGTGGCCGGCGTTTTCTACGGCGTCTGCCTCAACGGCGACGATGCCGGCAATTTCGATTATGTCGTCGGCGTCGAGGTGCGCGACTTCGCCGATCTGCCGAAGGAATTCCAACGGGTGCGGGTGCCGGCGCGGAAATACGCCGTTTTCACGCATCGCGAACACATCTCGACCATCCGGCGCACGATCAACACCATCTGGAACAGCTGGCTGCCCGCATCCGGCCATGAGGTTGCCGATGCGCCGGAATTCGAGCGCTACGGGCCTGAATTCGATGCCCGCACCGGCAATGGCGGGCTGGAGATCTGGGTGCCGGTCAAGGCATGACGCGCCGCTACAGCTCCAGTTCCCAGTTCTGGCCGATCAGATCGTTGCCGAAGGAATGGTGAGGCTCTTCCTCGATCAGCTTGAAACCGACCGCCTGGTAAATGTGCCGGGCGGCGGTCAGAATGTCGTTGGTCCATAGGGTCAGCGTTCTGTACCCCCTGGCGCGGGCAAAGCCGATGCATTCCTCGACCAGGCGCTTGCCGATGCCGAGACCCCGCGCCGAAGGTTCGACATAGAGCAGCCGCAGCTTGGCCACCTGATCCGACTTGCGCACGACGAAGACCGAGCCGACGACCTCGCCTTCCCGCTCGGCGACCCAGCCGCGCTCCCATTTCGGATCGTAGGATTTTACGAACGCCGCGAGGATTTCGGCGACCAGCGCCTCATAGGTTGCATCCCAGCCATAATCCTGCGCGTAGAGCATGCCTTGCCGGCGGATGATCCAGCCAATGTCGCCGACCTGCAGCGGCCGCAGCAGATAAGGGATTTTGAGCTCGGCATCGACATCCAGCAGACGCTGCACGGTCCGCATAGACTTGACCAGCCGGTCCTGCTCCGACGCAGGCAGACGATCGAGCAGCGCCGCGACCTGATCGTGCGAACCCTTGTTAAGCGGCGCGAAGGCGTTCCTGCCCGCCGGCGTCAGCGCGATCGACGATTGCCGAGCGTCCGAAGCCAGGGTGGCCCTGGAGATGAGGTGAAGGCGCTCGAACTTCTTCAGCAAACGGCTGACATAGCCGGCGTCGAGACCGAGATCGCGCCCGAGATCGGTCGCGGTCAGTCCGTCACGATGCGCCAGTTCGTAGAGCACGCGTGCCTCGGTCAGCGAGAAGGCGCTCTTCAGCAGCCCTTCATCAAGCAGTCCGATCTGGCGGGTGTAGAAGCGGTTGAACGCCCGCACCGCATCGATCAGGTCCTTGTTCGGCGCAGCCTTGTCTGGCTGATGGTGGATTGTCATTCGAGTCATCTCCTGCCGGCACAGGATCGATCATTTACTTGACGGAGTCAACTATCAAGGAAGGTGCCCGAGATGCCTACATCATCGGCAACACCGGCCAGCGGTCGACGATCCTGCCACCGGAAAGCACCGCGATCGGTCCGAACTGCTGCAGCACGGCCTCGCTCTGCGTCGGCCGCAGGAACGCATAGTCGCCGGGGCTGACGACGGCCTGGGCGAGCAGACCCATGAACTGCTGGTTGGAAGATAGGCCAATCAGGCCGTTTGTCCTCATGCCTTCGGGAAACAACGGTTCGGCCATCCACTTGCCGCCATAGACATAGCAGCCCTTGCGCGGCAACCGGCCGAGCGCCTGCAGCAGACGTGAGACCGCCGGCGGGCCAGGCAGCATCGGCTCGACCACTTTCAGGATTGGCGTCGCGATGAAGGCCGCCGGCTGGAAGCCATCAAGGCCGGGCGTATCGAAATCGACGGGTAGGACGAAGGCCGAGCCCATCGACACTTCATTGGCAATGCCGCCATGATGAAGCAGCGCGGTCTTGCTGCCGCCGATGTTCAGGATATGGCGCTGGTCCGCGCCAAGGCGTGCGACGAAAGCGGCGGCCTGTTCGGAGGCTCGCGCCAACGCCTTGGCCGGTCCACCAAACAGGCCGGGTATGTGCGGCGCATGCGCCTCATAGGCCATGACGCCTTCGCAGCGCAGCGCTTTGTGGGTGGGCAGGGCATTCAGCGCCCGCGACAGGGCCGCCGGTTCGGCAAAGCCGCCGCGATGCAGTCCGACATCGATTTCGAATGCGACGCGCAATTCGACGCCGAGTTCGTCGGCGAGCGCGCCATATTCCGCCAGCCTCTCCTGTGTATCGATCAGCCAACAGACCCGCGACCAGGCTAAACCGCCTCTGGAAAGCACCGCCCTTGCCGCGCCAACCGGCATCGGTTTGCCATACAGCAGATCCGCATCCGGGAACGCCCTCAGCACCGCCTCGGTGATCGGCGGATGGAAGGTCATGAGGCGGTGGGTTCCAAGCGCCTTGCCGATATGGGAGAGCAGCGGCAGGCAAGCGAGCGACTTGTCGACCACCCTCACGGCAAGGCTGGGGTCAAGCCTCTGCTTCACCAGGGCAATGTTGCCATCCAGCCGATCGAGGTCGAGCAGCAGGCAGGGTTGGAAAATGCCCGCCTCTTTCAGCGCATCCGAAAGCGTGGCGAAATACGCCTTCATGGCTGGATGCCGAAAGAACTGGGTTCGATGCCGAACAGGTCGGCCATGTAGGGCGAGACGAAGCGGTTCTGCGGATCTATGTCGCGGCGCGCCGCCATCGCATCGTCCCAGCGCGGATAGAGCTTTTTCAGGTCGGCCGCTTTCAGGCTGTGCATCTTGCCCCAATGGGGCCTGCCGCCATATCTGCGGAAGATCGGCTCGGACGCGCGCATGAACGGCAACGGATCGTTCGCTGCGTCATGGTGGATGGCGATGGAACAGGTGAGCCTTTTGTGGAAAGGCGAGAGCCAGAATTCGTCCGATGCCACCGACCGCACTTCCATCGGGAAATAGACTTCCGGGAAATGCTTCTCGGTCAGTTGGATGATCTCGGCCAGCGCCTTCGGCCCCTCCTCGAACGGAAGGTGATATTCCATCTCGTTGAACCTGGTCTGCCGGTCGCTGGCATAGACGTTGAGCCAGTCCTGCACGTAATCCTCGGCCGGCACCTTGGCGACCGCGCCCAGGATCAGCCCGCGGCGCAGCGACGGCAGCCAGGCAAGCCCGGTGCGCAAGCGGCGCAGCGTGCGCAGGGAGCCCTCGTCATCGTCGGTCGGGCGCGGGGTGGTCGCCTCGGTGCTGAAGTCGCTGGCGATGAACTGCGCGTAGCCTGAAAATGGGATGTAGTAAAATTCGGCCGACCGGTGCTCGTTCATCATCGTTTCGAAATCGCGCAGCATGTCGGCTATCGGCAGCACCCATTTGCGGCGCCGCAGCCGGTAGGTCGCGATGTTGTTCAACGTCACTTCGCTGAGCACACCGAAGGCGCCAAGCGCAACGCCGATCGCATGGATCGTTTCCTGATCCCCTTCCCGCTTGAAGTCGCGGACCTTGCCAAGCCCGTCGACGATCTGCACCGTTTCCAGCTGTGTGTGATAGGCACCCAGCGTCGGGCCCGAGCCATGGGTGGCCGTGCCCAGCGCGCCGCCTATCGCCTGGCGGTCGATGTCGCCCATATTGGGCAGGCCCTGGCCGATGCCTTGCAGCATGTGCATGAGCGGACCAAGCCGCGTCCCGGCCCGCACGCGCGCCTGGTTTTTTTTCGCGTCATGAGCAACCAGCCCTTCAAGCTTCTCCAGGGACAGGATGGTGCCTTGGGACTTCACCAGTGGCGTGAAGGAGTGACCGGCGCCGACGACGCGGACCGGGCCGGGTGCGGTGCGAATGAGATCGCCGAGTTCGCCGGCGTCGGCCGGACTGGCAAGCAGCCGCGGCTCGGCGGTGACAAAGCCGGACCAGTTGCTCCAGCCGTTCGACATGGTGCTCACGCAATCGCGCGGCGACGCCGCGCCACCAGGACAAACAGGCCGAGCAACGCCACGCTGGCGACAGCGCTTGCGGCGGCGAACTCGGGAACCGGGCGAAACTCCTTGCCGTCGATGAGCAGCGACGCCGCGACCGGTCCGATCGCCAGGCCGAAAAGCTGGGCAGCCGGCACCAGCAGCACGGCGGTGCGGGTCTCGTCGGCGGTGATCGCCAGGCGGATCTGGTAGGGCACGATGAACAGCAGGATAAAACCCATGACCAGGGCGACGCCCCAGAATGTCGTGAGGCCAGGTCCGCTGGCAAGCACGAGCGAGGCGACAAGCGCGACGATGCCGATCGCCGCGATGGCAAGGCGATAGTCGATCCGCGCCTCGAACACGGTCGCCGTCATTGCGCCCAGGACCTGCGCCGCGAGGCTGGCCGAGACGATCAGCCCCACCGTGCGGCCATCGATGCCGAATTGGACGCCAAGCGGCTCCAGAAAAGCCCATACGGCGCCGAAGAACATGAAGTAGCAGAAGACCGACAACAGCGCGGTGATCGAGGGAACCGTCAGCACATTGGCGAGGTTTTCGTCCTTCGGCAGATCGGCATATTCGGCGGGGACAGCAAAGGCGACCACCAGCGACGCGACGCAGACGACGGCAAGAACGAGGAAGCCGCCCGCCGACCCGGCGGCTGGAATGACATAGAGCGCCAGCACCAGGGCAACAGCGCATTGCGCCAGGGTCTGCATGGTGACGAAATAGCCGCCGATGCGTTCGGCGCGCCGCGAACGGGCAATCAATTCGGTGGCGACCGCGACAAGGCCGCCTTCGGCAAGGCCGCCCAGCGCGCGGGCCGCCATCAGCGTGTTGGGGCCGGCGGCATAGGCGGTCCACACATTGGCCAGCGCCAAGAGCAGCAGGAGGACGGCACTTTTCCAGCGCATGTTGTGGACGGAAAGCAGCATCGCTACGATCGCCGAACCGATCGCGATGGCGATCATCTCGGCGGTGGCGACCAGCGCCAGTTCGTCGCCGCTGACATGGCCCTCGGTATAGAGGGCGCCGAGCAGGACGGGCTGCAGACCGAGAATGAGCAGGCCGACCGACCCGATCCACAGGGCCGAGGCGAGCTGCCCGCCGCTGGGATTGCCGACCAGCCAGTCGCCTTCGCCCTGAAGACCAGCGCTTGTCGAAGTCAAAGGCGCCTCCCAACGTCCTTGCCGCACGCCAAAAAAGCTGACAGTCTGTCAGCATTCCAGAAACTGATACTTGATCATATTTCTTGTCAACCGGAATTTGGGAACTCGTGCGAAAGATCGGTGCATGAACCAAGCAAGTCGAACGATCACCGAGCCCAGGCGCAGGCCCAAGCAGGAGCGCAGCCGCGAGCGCATCGACGCCATCCTGTCGACCACCATGCGGCTGATCGGCGAGAAGGGCATCGACGCCGTCACCATGAAGGAGGTCGGCATGCATGCGGGCGGGCCGATCGCCACCGTCTACCACTACTTTCCCAACAAGTCGGCGATCCTGGCAATGCTTTATGAGCGGTTTTCCGAAGCCAGCCGCGCGCGATTGACCGCGATCGTCGCCGATGTCCGCGAAGCGCCCGACGTCATCACCGCGTCCGACCGGTTGCTTGACGACTACCTCGGCCGGGTCGCCGGGGATCCGGCCATCCAGGATCTCCAGAACGCCATCCAGGCTGACAAGGCGCTGAAGAATCTCGACATCGCCGAAACCCGGCATCAAGCAAGAATGTTCTGCGACCACGTCATCGCCTTGCTCGAGCCGGAAAAGCACGAGCAATTCGAACGCATGGTTCTGCTGATCTTCCAGCTCGCCGGCGGCGTTGTGCGCCTGGCGCTTGCGCAGGGCGAAGCGGAAGGTCGCCGGACCATCGAGGATTACCGATCGATCATCCACACTCAGTTGCGGCTGTTTCTTTAGCGACCGGCAATTGGGGACCTATCTCGCCCGGCGGATGAGGCCTTCGAAACCATCGGCCAGGTCGGAAGCGCCGGCCGCGAACATCTTCACCAGGTTCTGCGGGCGGCCGGGCGTCTTGTTGGCATCGAGGAGGATGGCCCTGCCCTCATGCATAACGAAATCGAATTTCCCATAGTCGAAGCCGAGTTCACGCCGCCGTTCGCGCAGTTCGTCGGGAACAGCGGCGGGCTCGCGCCGGATCGTTTCCGATGCCTTGACCATGCTGTTTGGCGAGACGTAGCGGGTGCAGCGCTCGCGCTCTCCGCAAAACACCCAGAAGCGCACCGCAAAGCCGTCAGGTTCTTTTTCCGGGATGAACTTTTCCACGACCAGATCATCGCGATCAAGGACGCCATCGGGAACGTCGTCCCGGGATTGGTAGACCTCGTAGGACGGCATGGCCGGCACGTGCGCAAAAGGTGCCGGTTGGCCGGCACGCCTCGACCGCCGATTGAGCCGTGTCTCCGGAATGCCCTGGTTGTTGAGATTGCTTTTGACGATGACCGGGCCCAGCCAGCTGTTGCCCTTGGCCAGAAGCGCTCCGCTTACCCGCCGTTTCGATATATCGGCGGCCCCGACATTGAGGCATAAGGGAAAACTCCGCGCATAGTCGAGATAATCTGCCGGCGTCGTTGTCGCATCGACGTGCAGAACCGCGACATCGGCGCTGGATTGTCCGGAGAGGCCAGGCTGAATCCGGACCGAATGGCCCCTCCTTTTCAGGTCCTCCAGAACATCGAAAAGCATGTAACGGCTATTCCGGCGCAGCAGAAGGCCGCGGTGACCCAGGAACCGGTCATGCTCATGCGTTATGACAATGATGCGCGCCACCAGCTAGCCCCTTGGCTTCCATCCCCACTTCCATTAAGCGGCTCTAATCAATCAATGCCAGACTTTCCTGGACTCCAACGGGTCTGCATGACGAATCATTGGGATAATTATCATCGGCACTGGAAGCTCCTGGACGCCCCCCTCCGGCCGACGCCGGAAACCGTTGGCATATTCGAGCGCGAACTCGATCTCGGAAATGCCGATGTCCTTCTGCTTGGGGTGACACCTGAACTGGCTGTTCTAGGCAGATCGATGTTGGCGATCGATCAATCGGCCACCATGATTTCTGGCGTATGGGCCGGCGACAACACATCGCGAAGGGCTATGGCCGGCAACTGGCTTGACCTCCCGGTCGCGCAGAAAAGTTTCGACGCGGTCATCGGTGACGGCTGCCTGTCGGCGGTCCATACCAAGGCCGCGCGCGGTTCGCTGTTCGGTGAAATCGCGAGGGTACTGAAGCCTGGCGGGCACGCGGCGATCCGCGTGTTCGCTCGGCCGGAAACCGTGGACGGCCTGCGCGGCATCGAAGCTCTGGTCCGAGCCGGCGGAATCGAGAATTTCCACGCGCTCAAATGGCGGATCGCCATGGCGTGCACGACCGTCGATTGCGACAGCAGCGTCGATGTGCAGGCAGTCCGTGCGGCATTCGACAAGCTGTTTCCGGATCGGGAGGCTCTTGCGGCAGACACGGGATGGAGCATGGCATCCATCAACACGATCGATGTCTATGCGGGCTCCGAAACGAGGTACAGCTTCGCGACGCTGGCCATGCTCGTGGACGAGGCGCGAGGTTGGTTCGACCAGGTGCGCGTCGTGCCAAGCGGCAGCTATCCCCTGGCGGAACGTTGCCCGCTCCTGGTGCTCGGTTGTGCCAAGCTTTGATAAGTTCATCGCCATCCTATCAAGAGGCGATTCACGCGCCTTGACTCTGGCAGGCCGGCGGCCTATTTCAGCGCCACGTTAGCACTCGCCTTTGGTGAGTGCTAACCACAGCTCCGGCGCCGCCGGATGTTGTAGGTTGTCCGGCTTCGCCGGACGGAGGAACTGTTTCTCACCGTTCTCATTCGAGGAAGAAAAAATGGCAAAGTCGAAGTTCCGCCCGCTTCATGACCGCGTGGTCGTTCGCCGGGTCGAATCCGAATCCAAGACCGCCGGCGGGATCATCATCCCGGACACGGCGAAGGAAAAGCCGCAGGAAGGCGAGATCATCGCCGTCGGCTCCGGCGCTCGTGACGAAGCTGGCAAGCTGGTCCCGCTGGACGTCAAGGCCGGCGACCGCATCCTGTTCGGCAAGTGGTCGGGCACCGAAGTCAAGCTCAATGGCGAAGACCTTCTGATCATGAAGGAATCCGACATCATGGGCATCATCGGCTGATTATCGGCCTCACCCTCAACTCGAATTTTTCGGGCTCTATCCGAGCCCCTGCCAGGAGCTAAAACATGGCTGCCAAAGACGTAAAATTCTCCCGCGATGCCCGTGAGCGCATGCTGCGCGGCGTCAACATCCTCGCCGACGCGGTGAAGGTCACGCTCGGTCCCAAGGGCCGCAACGTCGTCATCGACAAGTCGTTCGGCGCCCCGCGCATCACCAAGGACGGCGTCACCGTCGCCAAGGAAATCGAACTTGAAGACAAGTTCGAGAACATGGGCGCGCAGATGGTCCGCGAAGTTGCTTCGAAGACCAACGACATCGCCGGCGACGGCACCACGACCGCGACCGTTCTGGCGCAGTCGATCGTCCAGGAAGGCCACAAATCGGTTGCCGCCGGCATGAACCCGATGGACCTGAAGCGCGGCATCGATCTCGCCGTCACCGAAGTGGTCGCTGCTCTCGGCAAGGCCGCCAAGAAGATCAAGACTTCCGAGGAAGTCGCCCAGGTCGGCACGATCTCGGCCAATGGCGACGAGTCGGTCGGCAAGATGATCGCTGAAGCGATGCAGAAGGTCGGCAACGAAGGGGTCATCACGGTTGAGGAAGCCAAGACCGCCGAGACCGAACTCGAAGTCGTCGAAGGCATGCAGTTCGACCGCGGCTATCTCTCGCCCTACTTCGTGACCAACGCCGACAAGATGGTTGCCGAGCTGGAGGACGTCTACATCCTCCTGCACGAGAAGAAGCTCTCCAACCTGCAGGCGATGCTGCCGGTCCTCGAAGCCGTCGTGCAGACCTCGAAGCCGCTGCTCATCATCTCGGAAGACGTCGAAGGCGAGGCGCTCGCCACGCTGGTCGTCAACAAGCTGCGTGGTGGCCTGAAGATCGCCGCCGTCAAGGCGCCGGGCTTCGGTGATCGCCGCAAGGCCATGCTGGAAGACATCGCCATCCTGACCGGTGGCCAGGTCATTTCGGAAGACCTCGGCATCAAGCTCGAGAATGTCGGCCTCAACATGCTCGGCCGCGCCAAGAAGGTGTCGATCTCCAAGGAGAACACCACCATCGTCGACGGCGCCGGCAAGAAAGCCGAGATCCAGGGCCGCGTCGCCCAGATCAAGCAGCAGATCGAGGAGACCACCTCGGACTACGACAAGGAGAAGCTGCAGGAACGTCTGGCGAAGCTCGCCGGCGGCGTTGCGGTGATCCGCGTCGGCGGTGCGACGGAAGTCGAAGTCAAGGAAAAGAAGGACCGCGTCGATGACGCCCTCAACGCGACCCGCGCGGCCGTGGAAGAAGGCATCGTTGCTGGCGGTGGCGTTGCCCTGCTGCGCGCTTCGGCCAACATCAAGGTGACCGGCGTCAACGCCGACCAGGCCGCCGGCATCAACATCGTGCGTCGTGCGCTGCAGGCTCCGGCCCGCCAGATCGCGGCCAACGCTGGTGCGGAAGCCTCGATCGTTGCCGGCAAGATCCTTGAGAACAAGGGCGCGACCTTCGGCTACAACGCCCAGACCGGCGAATATGGCGACATGATCGTCATGGGTATCGTCGATCCGGTCAAGGTCGTGCGCACGGCCCTCCAGGACGCGGCCTCGGTCGCCGGCCTGCTCGTCACCACCGAAGCCATGATCGCCGAAGCTCCGAAGAAGGACTCTGGCGCCGGCGGCATGCCTGGCGGCATGGGCGGCGGCGGCATGGGCGGCATGGGCGGTATGGACTTCTAAGAAGTCCATAAAGCACGCCCATGAATCCAAGTTGCTCAAGCCCGCAAGCGGGCTTGAGTGGCGGTATGGACTTCTAAGAAGTCCATAAAGCACGCCCATGAATCCAAGTTGCTCAAGCCCGCAAGCGGGCTTGAGTGGCGGTATGGACTTCTAAGAAGTCCATAAAGCACGCCCATGAATCCAAGTTGCTCAAGCCCGCAAGCGGGCTTGAGTGGCGGTATGGACTTCTAAGAAGTCCATAAAGCGCGCCCATGAATCCAAGTTGCTCAAGCCCGCAAGCGGGCTTGAGTGGCGGCATGGACTTCTAAGAAGTCCATCCTCGACAATTATTGAAGGGGCGGCCGAGTGGTCGCCCTTTTCTTTGCGTCTTGAGGCTGGTGCTCCACCGCGGTAGTTGGGACTACCGGTCAGACAGCGGCAGTCTCCGCTTGCTGGGGCGCCTTGCCGGCGAGCACGGCCTGCTCGATAAGGACGGCCACCTCATCGGCAACGGCGTTGAGCGATGAGCGGTCGCGGGTGGCGCGGGCAATCACCATCAAGCCTTCCAGCGAAGACTCGACCAGCAGCGCCAGTGCCTGCGCGCGACGCTCGGGCACTCCTGCCCTGACGAAAGCCTCACGCAGCAAGCCGATCCACTGTTCGAATGCAGAGCGGCACAGTTCGACAAGGTCGGGCACATCGCCTGGCGAGTCCAGCACGACCGGCGCGACCGGGCAGCCCAGTGAGAACTCATTGTCTTCCAGCATGCGTCCCACCGATTGATAGATGTGGTGGACGGCGACCGCAGGGTCGCGTTCGGCGGCCAAAGCCTCGCCCAGACGCTCGGTTACCTCGGCGACGCTGGCGCGCGTCACCTCGACGACCAGCTGATCCTTGCCGCCGGGAAAGTGGAAGTAAAGCGAGCCGCGCGGCGCGCCGCTGGCGCTCAAGATATCGTTGAGCGACGTGCCGTGATAGCCGCGCCGCCGCAATAGCAGTGCCGTCGCCTCGATCATCCGCGTGCGTGTGTGCGTCGCCATGTCAACCTCTGTCAGGAGTGCGCATTATAGCCCTTGCCCGCAATATGACAATCGGTCTACATAATATGTAAATCGGTCTATATATGTGACAGAGATAGATGTATTGGCGGGAAGGGCAAGACGGCGTCCTGGCTCGCGAAGCGGTCGCGGAGCCTTCATTTCATCAAGCAGAGGAGACGTAGCAATGACAATTCGCGAAGCATCGGCCGAATGGCACGGCCCGCTTAAGGAAGGTTCCGGACGGCTCCGGCTGGGCAGCGGCGCGTTCGAGGGTCCCTACTCATTCCCGTCCCGCTTCGAAAACGGGCCCGGCACCAATCCGGAGGAACTGATCGCGGCCGCCCATGCCGGCTGCTTCTCGATGGCGCTCACCGCCATCCTCGGCAGCGAAGGTCACATCGCAAGCGACATCCACACGATCGCCAAGGTGCATCTGGGCGCCACCGCGGCCGGGCCGACCATTACCCGCGTTGAATTGGAGACGGAGGCGAACGTCCCCGGGCTCGCCGCCGCCGACTTCGAGCGGCTGGCGCAGTCGGCCAAGGCGCGATGCCTCGTCTCGCGGGCGCTGGCCGGCGTCGCCACGATCACGCTGAAAGCGAAGCTCATAAGTCACTGAACGGAAGGAGAAATCGCATGACCCAGGAATTGATCATCGACATCACCACGGCCAGCCGCTCCGGCGAAACGGCTGAAATCATGCGGCGCTATAACGATGTGTTCCAGCGTCACGATCCCTCGGCTCTCGACGATCTGGTGGCGCAGGACTGCGTGATCGAGAACACCACGCCGGCACCGGACGGCGCGCGCCGCGCCGGCAAGGCAGCATGCGTCGAGCTGTGGTCGGCGATCGCCGCCGCACCCGGTACGCGCTTCGACCTCGAAGAGACTTTCGTGGCCGGCGACCGCGCCACGGTCCGCTGGCGCTACTGGATGGCCGACGGCAATTCGCTGCGCGGCGTCAACCTGATGCGCGTCGCGGACGGGCGGATCGTCGAGGCGATGGGTTATGTCAAGGGCTAGACCAAGCGCCTCGGTCACCTATCCGCCAGCGCCAGCTTGGCGCCGAGCATGACGAAGGCGCCGGCAAAAGTCCGGCGCATCCAGGTCAGCACCATTGGCCGCGACACGACATGGCTGCGGATCGACGCCGCGAAGATGCCGTAGCCGACAAAAACCACGAAGGTCAAAAACATGAAGACCGAGCTGAGCTCCAGCATCTTCGACAGTGCGTTGGGTTTCGGTGGTGCTGACGAATTGCGGCAGGAAGGCGAAGAAGAAGATCGACAGTTTCGGATTGAGCACGTTGACGAGGATGCCGGTGGCGATCACCTTGCCAGCCGAGCGCGGCGCGACATTGTCGTCGACGCTCAGGCCGCCTTTTTCCTTCAGCGTGTTCCAGGCCATGTAGAGCAGATAGGCGACGCCCAGATATTTCAGCGTCTCGAAGGCGACAGCACTGGTGTGCAGCAGCGCCGCCAGGCCGGTGATGGCGGCCGCCATATGCGGGATGATGCCGAGCGTGCAGCCGAAGGCGGCAATGATCGAGGCCCGCGCACCACGCGAAAGCCCGGCGCTCAGCGTATAGAGTACGCCGGTTCCCGGCGAAGCCACGACGATCAGCGACGTCAACAGAAATTCGATGCTCACGATGATTTCCTCCGGCGCCCTACCCTGACGCAGCCTAGCCAGCAAGCGGGGTGTGCACAAGCGACCAGTAATTACAGCATGTCGCGGCGACAGGATTCGCCGACCTGCTGTAAGCTTCCGATTTTCTGCATGTCGCTGTCCCGGAACCGAGGACGCTTCGGGCGACATGCATTCGCCGCCAGGAAGCCGCCGCTAAGAGGCGGAAAATCCGAGCGCCCGGCGCGCCATCAGGCACTCGTCGTCGCCAGGCATGCAGGCGCGGCAGACATCCGGGCGCAGGTCATAGATCGTGCAAGCGGTCGACTTGCCGACTTCGCCAGACAGGGCCGAACAGCGCACGCCGTCACAGCGCATGCCCGACAGGTCGGCCGCCACGTATTTCTCCGGAATACGGTCGAGCTGCGCATCGTCCTCGGTCGAAAAGCGCGGCCACTCGGCTGAATAGGAACAGCACGCGCCGCAGCTCTGGCAATCGAACATGGGAGCGATGCCTGGTTGAGCCGACGGCAGGCTGGTCGTGGCTGGCTGGGCAATCAGCCCCGGCTTCGCAAGATTGCGATCGGTGTCCCGCGGCAAGGCGCTACTTCTTCTTGCCGGTCTTGCCCTTCGGTGCGTCCGCTGGCGACTTGAAAAGATCGGTCGCTGCCTGGTCGGCCTCGGCGGCCTTCGGCGCGACAACCGGCTTGGCCGGCTTTGCGGCGGGAGCCGGTGCTGCCGGCTGGTCCTTGGCGGAGAATTTTATGGCCATTTCAATCCTCGTCGGCGAAACGCGATGATGGTGCGCGCGGATTGCGCAAGCGGCCGATCAACGCCGAAACCGCCGTGATGTTCATTTCCTCGGGCGACCAATTCCTGGCTTCCGCGATGTGGTGCGCCGCCAGCTCACGATGCGTGCTGCCGCTATAGGCGGCATCCTGATAGGTGACCCGCTCACGGGTCTTGGCGTCTTCGCGGACATACTCGATGAGGTAGTTCGGGCACTCGGCCCGGCCGCGCACGCCGACGCGCACCTGGGCATCGCCATGGGCGCGCTTGCAGCGTTCGAGCTTTTCCAGCACGCGCCGGACATATTCGACCGGCTTGTCCAAGGTCTCGACCATATCGGCGATGGTCACATCGGCCGCGATTGGCGTTTGCGGTACGCGCTTGGTGGCCATCAGCGTTTTCCGGCTCGTTTCGGCAGCGCCGCGAGTGCCGCGGCGGCCGCCATCGCGTCGGCCTCCTTCTCCAGCCGCAACTCGCGCAGGCGCGCGGTCTTGGCTTCCCGCGCTTCGCTGACGGCGTCGCGTTCGGAAATGATGCGGTTAAGCGACATCGACTGGGTTTGCGTTTTGCTGAACAGCGACACGGCCGGATCGACGGCTGTCTTCGAATGGGCGGTCAAAATCTTTCTCCTGTCAGGAGCCTGGTGCCGATAGGACGAGACCGGGTCTTCGGTCCGGACCATGCACAAAGCGATGCGGCAGCGGATTCAAGATGCTGGAGCGTCCCTTAGCACGTTCGGCCCAATGCGCAGCGCATTTTCGGCGGCAACAAGCGTAAAATGAAAAAGGCCAGGCACCGCCTGACCTTCCCTGGGAGCGCCGCGCATCCAACTGGATGCACATGGCTAGCTCCTGATGGGCAGCACAGGCCGTGGAAACTCAGGTTCCCGTGGCCATGCGCCCGAATTCGCCGTTCACCGGTGCCAGTACATCCGTGGTCACCGGGACGGCTGAATTCTTTCTTCAGGCCGCCTTCAACTGGTCGGCGGACATCTTGCCCGACTTGTTGTCGCGGACCATCTCGTAGCCGAGCTTCTGGCCTTCGACGATGTCGCGCATGCCGGCGCGTTCCACGGCCGAGATGTGAACAAAAACGTCGGCGGAGCCGTCGTCAGGCTGAATAAAACCAAAACCCTTGGTGGCGTTGAACCACTTAACTGTGCCGGTGCTCATGACGAACCCTTTCCATGGCAAATATTCGTTCGCCGTTATGCGGATGCACAACGTCGTTTGTCTCGATTTTTGATGTGGGAAGTTCGTCAAAGGCGCGCTCGGAAGCGCGGATAACAAAAGTCAGTCAAACAAATATCGACAACTTTCTTCTACGCGTGTTTCAGACGCCTGTCAAATGTTGCGCCATCGATCCGAGAATTCGACGGCTGAAAGCGCGTCATCTGGCCAACATCCATGGTGAACAAGCGCCCGCACCTGAGCGTTGCCGGCGGCCGCTCAGCGTTCCTGGTCGGTCGGTCTGATGACGATCTCGTTGACGTTGACGCGCGCCGGCTGACCGACGGCATAGAGGATGGCGGCGGCGACATCCTCGGCGGTCAGCGCTTCCATCGTGGCGAGGCGCTGGTCCAGCCCCGCCTTCGAGGCAGCGTTGGTGATATGGTCGCCAAGCTCCGTGCGCACGAGGCCGGGCTCGATCACGGTGACGCGAACCTTGTCGGCATAAACTTCGCGCCGCAGTGATTCCGAAAAACCGACGACACCAAATTTCGTCGCCGCGTAACCGCTGGCGCCGGGATTGGCGACGCGGCCGGCGACCGACGAGACATTGACGATATGGCCCTTGGCAACCTTGAGATGCGGCAGCGCCGCCTTCGTGACGCCCATGAGCGCCAACAGGTTGAGTTCCACCATATGACGCCAGTCGTCGAGCGTTGCCTCCGCTGCCGGCGAGAGCAGCATCACGCCGGCATTGTTGACGAGGATGTCTAGCTGACCCCATTCGGCCACGACCTTCCCGACCATGGCCGCGACATCGTCGCTGCTGGTGACGTCGGCCTCGATGCGCAAAGCCGTTCCGCCGATTTTTTCGATGCGGGCGGCCAGAGCTTCGAGCCTCTCGACCCGACGGGCGGCGACCGCCACCCTTGCCCCGGCAGCGGCCAATGCCGCAGCCGTCGCCTCGCCAATGCCCGAGGAGGCGCCGGTGACGAGAGCAACCTTGCCGGCAAGCATGTAAGAAACGCTCATTGCAACATCTCCAAAAGGCGCCGCGCCAATGCTCCTAGATAGGCCGTCCCGATAAACGGGGAAGGCCGCTTCGCAGAGAGGTCCTATTCGTCCGGCCCCGGCTCCGGCCACGGCTCCTTCGCCGCTTCCGCATACCACTGGCGCATCGCCGGCAGCGCGAGGATCGCGTCGACATAGGCCCTGGTATCGGGCGCCAGATCCCCGCCATAGGTGTCGAAGCGGGTGACGACAGGCGCATACATGGCGTCGGCCGCGGTGAAATGGCCGAACAGAAACGGGCCGCCCTTGCCGTGTTTCTCGCGGCACTCGCGCCACAGCGCTTCGATGCGGGTGCGTTGCGCCTCGCCCTCGGCGTCGAGTGGCTTGTGGGCCCTCGGTCGGCGCAAGTTCATCGGCCAGCCATAGCGGACTTCGCGAAAACCGGAATGCATCTCGGTCGCCGCCGAACGCGCTAGCGCCCGGGCGCCGATATCGGCCGGCCAGAGCTTTTTCTCCGGAAAGAGATCGGCGAGGTATTCAAGGATGGCAAGGGTTTCCCAGACCATTCCGCCAGTGTGATTCGAGGACTTGTGAACCAAGACAGGGACCTGACCTGTCGGCGACACTTTCGCCAGGTTGGCGGCGGTCTCGGGGGTGCGCAGCCGCACCAAGACCTCTTCGAACGGTATCTCCAGGTGCCGCATCGCCACCCAGGGCCTGAGCGACCAGGACGAGAAGCACTTGTTGCCGATATAGAGCGTGAATTCCGACATTTGTCCCCCTTGGCGGTTTGCTCCTTGCGGAGTGCGCTGGCCGGCACCCTAGCCTGCCGGCGCGGCGCCCGAAAGACACCCTGTTTCGCCGACATAAGCGGCGGCTGTTGGAACCGAAACCGTGCCGGCTCGTTTGCCAAGGCGAACCAAACCCGGGAGATGAGAAAATGGTGAACAAGGATCAGGTCGCCGGTGCGGCCAAGCAGGTAAAAGGCTCGGTCAAGCAAGCCGCCGGCAAAGTGACCGGCGATAGGCAGACGCAGGCAGAAGGCATGGCAGACAAGGCCACCGGCAAGGTGCAGAAGGCCTATGGCGACGCGAAGGACAAGGTCAAGAAATCGCTTGACCGCTGAGGAAAGGGGCCGCGTCGAGCGGCCCTTTTCACGTCTTCAGCGATTTGCTGAAAGCGTTGGTGAAAATCACGTCGCCATGATCGTCGCCGGCTTCGCCCAGCACGACATCCAGGCTGTTGCTGGTGACACGTGCCAAGGCGAAGCCGCCCATCTAGGCGGCTTTCGGCTTGAAGAGATCGAGGCCGGCGCGTTGATAGATCATCGGCACCTCGTGCTGGTGACCGTGGAAAGACGGCAACGACGTTCTAGCCCTTCAGGGCGGGCAGCAAGGCCTGGCGGTCCGCATCGCTGCACACCAGAAAACCACGTCGTGAAAACAATAGGGACGGAAGTCGATTCATCATCGGGGAATTCAGCACAAGCGGCGTCTGTCCGTCCAGTTGGTCGAGACATCGGCCACATAGCCGGGCCCTAGCGATCCACCTGCCTCAAGTAGCGCCGTGCCGGCGCAGCACCCTGCGACGTCGCCTCGCCACCGGCTCGCCCTGCGGTGATGCGGCGAGCGAGGCGCTCCGCTCCAGCGCCGCAACGCAATCGCGCAAGGGGCCGGCGTCCTGCGCTGTCTTGGCCATCGACATGGCGCCGGAATAGGCGGCGACCGCAAACACCGCAAAATGCTCGGGATCCGTGCCTTGCTCCCTGCCCTCCCGCTGGTCGGCCCTGATCTTGTCGGCGATCGCCTGGCGCCAGGCCGAAAAGACGCCGGCAAGAGCATTCCGAAATTCGGGATCGGCGAGCGACAGTTCATGCGCCAGATTGTTGAGAGGGCAACCGCGCACGAAACCTTGCCGTTCCAGTTCCGCCGCCACGGCGTCGAACACTTGACGCACGCCCTCGCGAGCCGAAACCGCCTGCCGCACCGGCGCGATCCACGTCTCCTCGACCGCCGCCGCCACGCGCTCGTCGATGACCGCCAGCGCCAGCGCCTTCTTGGTCGGGAAATGATGATGCAAGGCGCCACCGCTGACGCCTGCCGCCGCCATCAGGTCGCCGAGGCTGGAAGCATGGTAGCCGCGTGCCTGAAACGCCGCCTCGGCGACATCGAGCACTTTGCGGCGCATGCCTTCGGGGTCATTGATGCGTTTACCTCGGACTCGCCGCGGCCGGATGTTGAGCTCTGCTGACATTGTCGAAGGATAGCATGTTGACAAAACAGGGCAACCGGTCTGTTTATAAACAGGATGATCAACCTGTTTTGGAGACTCCGCGGATGAACCCGATCCCGAATGCCACGCCTAAGCCGGCGGTACTCACCTCGCCGATCGTCGAATTGCGGCAGTACACGTTGAAGCCGGGCCGGCGCGAAACGTTGATCGATATCTTCGACACGCAGTTCATCGAAAGCCAGGAAGACGCGGGGATGACCATCATCGGCCAGTTCCGCGATCTAGACCGCCCCGATATGTTCGTCTGGATGCGCGGTTTCGAGAGCATGGATGCGCGCAAGGACGCTCTGAGTGCGTTCTATGACGGCCCGGTATGGGCGGCGCACCGCGACGCCGCAAACGCGACGATGATCGATTCCGACGATGTGTTGCTGCTGCGGCCGGCGTGGCCGGATGCCGGTTTCGATCTGTCAGGATTGCACCGGCCAACGGCCGACACGGCCAAAAGCACAAGCGAACGGAGCGGGTTGCCCAGCCTGGTTGAGATTTCGATTCATCATTTGCGGTCGGGCATCGGCGCCGACCTCGCCGGGCGCTTCCGGGCGGAGATGGTTGCGCGGCTTGCCCAGACCGCCGCGCGTCTGCTGGGCGCCTTCCTGACGGAGCCAGCCGCAAACACCTTCCCGCGACTTCCCGTGCGCGCCGGCGAAAACGTCTTCATGACCGTTATCGGCTTCCCCGACGGCGATGCCCATGCCAGCCATCGCCTCGCCACTTCGCCGGTGTGGCAGGCGCTTGGCCAAAACATGCAGGCCATCAGCATAAAGCCGGTCGAGACATTGCGGCTGGCGCCCACGGCCCGGTCGCTGTTGCGGTGATCAGCGGCCGGTCAATTGTCCCGTCATCGCCGAGGCGACAAAGGCCGGGTCCTCCCAATGGGATCGCGACCGCAATTTTGCGCCCAGACGAGACGGGATCAGGTCGGGCGCTTGCGCCGAACGCCGGCCGAAGTTCATACCCTTGGATAGCCTGATGGCTTGACCCCGTCACGGACTTGCGGTGCGATCCCTCTGTTTGAGGGCAAACGCATGGTGAGGTGCGTGATGAGGCTTCGCGGCAAGCGGGCGGTGGTCACCGGCGGATCGGACGGCATCGGCCTGGCGATCGCCGAGGCATTCCTGCACGAGGGCGCCGATGTCCTGATCGTCGGCCGCGACGCGGGCAAACTCGACACCGCTCGCCATAAGCTGACGGCCCTCGGCTCGAATGGCATGGTGGCGATATTGTCGGCCGATCTCGCCACCAGCCCCGGCCTCGCAGCGGTCGTCGAGCAGGTGAAAGAATCCGGCCGGCCACTCGACGTTCTCGTCAACAATGCCGGTGTCGCCTATCTCGTGCCGTTCGAGAGTGTCAGCGAGGCACAGTTCCAGCACTCTTTCGCGCTCAATGTGACGGCGGCCTTCTTCCTCACCCAGGGGCTGCTGCCGCATCTCGGTGCAGGTGCATCCGTCATCAACATCTCCTCCTATTTCGCCAACAAGATGATCCCGAAGCGGCCATCAAGCCTCTACTCCCTGTCGAAAGGCGCGTTGAACTCGCTGACCAAATCGCTGGCCTTCGAACTCGGCCCGCGCGGCATCCGCGTCAACGCAATCGCACCCGGTACGGTGGACACGGCAATGCGGCGCAAGACTGTCGACAACCTGCCGGCCGAGGCACAGGCGGAACTGAAAGCCTATGTCGAGCGCAGCTATCCCCTCGGCCGCATCGGCCGCCCTGACGACCTCGCCGGGATGGCGGTCCATCTCGCCAGCGATGATGCCGCCTGGACCAGCGGCGGCATCTTTGCGATTGACGGGGGGTATACGGCGGGGTGAGTCATCTCCGCCGCGATAGGGGAGACCGGCTATAGCTTCAACCGATTTGCATCCTTACCGTTCGCATTCTCCGCTTGAAGCCATTTGTGCAACGCGATACGCCGTTGCCCAAATCGACAGACCGGAGCCTTGCCGTGAGCACGCAAAAGACGAGAACCGAAACCGATACGTTCGGCCCCATCGAGGTCGCCGCCGACCGTTATTGGGGCGCGCAGGCGCAGCGTTCCCTCGGCAATTTCAAGATCGGTTGGGAGAAGCAGCCGGCTTCGATCGTGCGCGCGCTGGGCATCGTCAAGCGGGCGGCGGCGGAAGCCAACATGGAACTCAAGCGGCTCGATCCGGTTATCGGCAAACCGATCATCGAGGCCGCGCAGGAGGTCATCGACGGCAAGCTCAACGACCACTTTCCGCTGGTGGTTTGGCAGACCGGCTCGGGCACGCAGTCCAACATGAACGCCAACGAGGTGATCTCGAACCGCGCGATCGAGATGCTGGGCGGCGTCATGGGCTCGAAAAAGCCGGTCCACCCCAACGACCATGTCAATATGAGCCAGTCCTCCAACGACACCTATCCGACGGCCATGCACATCGCCTGCGCCGAACGGATCATACATGACCTGATCCCCGCGCTGCACCACCTGCACAAGGCGCTCGCCGCCAAGAGCCGGGATTTCAACCACATCATCAAGATCGGCCGCACCCACACGCAGGATGCCACGCCGCTGACGCTGGGCCAGGAATTCTCCGGCTATGCGGCGCAGGTCGCCTCCTCGATCAAGCGCATCGAGCAGACGCTGCCCGGCTTGCAGGAACTGGCGCAGGGCGGCACCGCCGTCGGCACCGGCCTCAATGCGCCGGTCGGTTTCGCCGAGCGGGTGGCCGATCGCATCGCCGCCATTACCGGCGTCGCCTTCGTCACCGCGCCGAACAAGTTCGAGGCGCTCGCCGCCCATGATTCCATGGTGTTCTCGCACGGTGCCATCAACGCCGCGGCCGCGGCACTGTTCAAGATCGCCAACGACATCCGTTTCCTCGGCTCCGGCCCGCGCTCGGGCCTCGGCGAATTGTCGCTGCCGGAAAATGAACCGGGCTCCTCGATCATGCCGGGCAAGGTCAATCCTACCCAGTGCGAGGCGATGACGCAGGTCTGCGTGCAGGTGTTCGGCAACAATGCGGCGCTGACCTTCGCCGGCAGCCAGGGCCATTTCGAGCTCAACGTCTACAATCCGCTAATGGCCTACAATTTCCTGCAGTCGGTGCAGTTGCTCGCCGACGCTTCGGTCTCCTTCACCGACAATTGCGTCGTCGGCATCGAGGCGCGAGAGGACAACATCAAGGCGGCGCTCGACCGTTCGCTGATGCTGGTGACTGCGCTTGCGCCCACCATCGGCTACGACAACGCCGCCAAGATCGCCAAGACCGCGCACAAGAAAGGGACGACGTTGCGCGAGGAAGCGTTGGCAACCGGACTGGTCAGCGAGGCCGACTATGACCGCCTGGTGCGGCCGCAGGACATGACGCATCCGGGGTGAAGGCATTTTTCGGCGGGAGAATGTCCTCACTCCAGCGCATCGATTGACACGAATTTCCGTTTTTTACCGGCTCACAGAAACGTATGCCCTGTGAACAATGTGTCGCCGGACAGGCGGCTTTGGTGAACAGTCGGCATGGTCTATCTGATGGGGCATCAACCTCTTTCGGAGAGCCACCATGTCCACAAACACCTCCTTCGCCGGCAGCGGCACCGCATCCAACAGCTCCGTCACCATCCTCATCGGCCGTATCCTGCTCGCGGTCATTTTTCTGCTTTCCGGATTCGGCAAGCTCACAGCCATTTCCGGCACCGCCGCCTATTTCGGCGGCCTCGGCCTGCCGGTACCAACGGCGACGGCCGTCATCGTCGGATTGATCGAGCTGCTTGGCGGCCTTGCCGTCCTCGTCGGTTTCCAGACCAGGGTCGCCGCCTGGGTGCTCGCGATCTTCACGATCGCGACCGGGCTGGTCGCCCACACCGGCTGGGCCGACCAGATGCAGATGATCCAGTTCCTCAAGAATGTCGCCATCACCGGCGGTTTCCTGCTGCTGGCCTCCTCGGGTGCCGGCGCATATTCGATCGACGCCAAGCGCGGCTGAGGTTTTCCTCCAAGGACCTGAAATGAGCGGCGCGGAATTGTCCGCGCCGCTTTTTCGTTATGGGATCACAGGCCTACAGCATGTCGCGGCAATTCGCCCACCCTGCTGTAAGCTTGTGATTTTATGCATGTCATTGTCCCGGAAGCGAGGACACTCCCGGGCAACATGCATTAGATTGCAACGGCGCCGGCGACCGTGCCGGCAAGGGAGGGAGCCATGGGTCGCAGTGCATTGCTTCTGGTTTCGCGGCTGTTGTTTGCCGTGCTGTTCGTGCCGTCCGGCTTCCAGGCGCTCGCCAACATTGCCGGCACCACCAGCTATTTCGCCGGTCTCGGCCTGCCGTTGCCAGCGCTCGCCGCCTGGGGCACTGGCCTTTTCGAGTTGATCGCGGGGCTGCTGATCCTCGTTGGTTTGCAGGCGCGGATCGTGGCACTCCTGCTGGCCGGCTTCTGCGTCGCGGCCGGCTATATCGGCCATTACGGCCAAGGCGCCGAGGATGCGACGCTCGCCTTCCTGCACCAGCAGATGCTGATGAAGGATATCGCGATATCGGGTGGGTTCCTGGCGCTTGCCATGGCCGGCGCCGGCGCATGGTCGGCCGACAGTCGCGGCTTCGGCATCGGCGCCGACGCGACTTGACTATTTCGCCGACACGCTCTGCCCGCCCTCGACCGCCAGCACCAGACGCCGGTTGGTGATGCGCGCCAGTTGCGCCAGCCGGCCGGCCGGGCGCTCGCCGTACAGGTTGGAGAGCGAAGCCGGTAGTACTAGCGCCAGCGCGCCGTTCGGGCGGCTTTCCCATTTCAGCCTCGGCATGATGCCGGGCATGGCGGCCGTCAGCAGATAGACGACGCGCATCATCGCTGCCAGCACGCGGGCGCGCTCCAGCAGGCGCGGCGGCGCCAGCGCCTTGATTTCGGGCGCCACCAATTCATTGAAGACGCCATCATGACGGTAGGCGTTGGTCAGCGCCAGGTAGGCGCGGCCGGGGTGATCGACACCGATGAACGAGGCATGCGCGATGATGTTGAGCGACTGCTTGCCGCGATATTCCGGATGAGCGCGCCAGCCGATATCGGCGAGCAGGCAGGCGGCATGGCGATAGCGCGCTTCGTCTTCCGTCTCGTCGATGCCGAACGCCTTGAAAGCCTTGCCGGTCCATTCGACCAGGTCATGCGCGTGATGGACCGAACGCGAGCGCAGAAGCGCAAGCTCCTCGGCGGCCGAGATCAGCGGATCGGCCTTCTGCTCGGCCTCATCGAGGAGCGAATAGAGGAAACCCTCACGCACGCCTTGCGCCGAAACGATGATCCTGGACGGCTGCATCGCCGTCATGATCTCCTGCAGCACGAGAGCGCCATAGGGCAGCAGCGAGCGGCGGTTCTTGGAGACACCCTCGATACCCCTCACCTTTTCGACTTCGCCCCTGGTCACCTGCTTGAGGAAGTTCTGAGCGCTCTCGGCCGATATTTCGTAGTGGTGCATGACGCCGAGCGGGTAGTTGTTCATCTCCATATGCAGCCTGGCGAGGTTTCGCCAAGTGCCGCCAACAGCGTAGAAAGTCCTGCCTTGTCCGCCCTTCAAGAGCTTGGCCCGGGCCAGTTCCTGGCGCGCGATCTTCTGTGCCTGGACGAGCGAGTTCTTCGCCATGTCCTGCAGGCGCAGGCCGCCGAGCGGCAGCGTGATACCGTCGCCGATCGCCTCGCCATCAATGTCTATGAGTTCGAGGCTGCCGCCGCCAAGGTCGCCGGCAATGCCGTTGGCCGGGTGGAAGCCGGAGATGACGCCGAGCGCGGAATAATGCGCTTCCTGGCGGCCGGAGAGCACACGGATTTCGGTCTTGAGCACATCCTCGGCGCGATGGATGAAATCAGGACCGTTGATCGCCTCGCGGGCGGCGGCGGTTGCCAGCACGTACATGTGTTCGGCGCCAGCCTGGTCGGAGAGCGCGCGGAAACGGCGAAACTCCTCCATCGAGCGCGCCACCCCCTCCGGGTCTAGCTTCCCCGTCGACACGATGCCGCGGCCGAGGCCGGCCAGCATCTTTTCGTTGAACAGCATGGTCGGCGAGCGCGCCAGCCCCTCATAGACGACGAGACGGATCGAATTGGAGCCGATGTCGATGATGGACAGCGGTCGGCGGTCCTGCAGCCGGCCCTGGGAATTGGACAGCATCAGGTGGTGGCGTTCTTCTTGCGGCGCTTGAACTGGGCTATTCGCTTGGGCGCATGCGATTTCAGCGCGTCACCCCGTCCCGACAGGCTCGGATTGGTCATGAAATATTCCTGCGCGTTGAACTGTTCCTCGCCCTCCTCCAGCACCACGCGCCGGGAGGTTCCATCAGCCAATACGTCGAAACTTTGCTGATTGTCCATGATGTTGCCCAGCATGATCTGGCCCAGAATCTGTTCATGCACAGTTGGATTGGTGATCGGCACCATGGTCTCGACGCGGCGGTCGAGATTGCGCGGCATGAGGTCGGCCGAGGAGATGTAGACGATCGCCTCGTCCGACGGGAGGCCGTGGCCGTTGCCGAAGCAGTAGATGCGGCTGTGCTCGAGGAACCGGCCGACGATCGACTTGACCCTGATGTTTTCCGACAGGCCCGGCACCTGCGGCCGCAGGCAGCAGATGCCGCGCACGACGAGGTCGATCTCCACTCCGGCGCGGCTTGCATCGTAGAGCGCATCGATGATGATGGGATCGACGAGCGCGTTCATCTTCATCCAGATACGCGCCGGCCGTCCCTCCAACGCATGGGTGACCTCGTCCGAAATGTGCTGGAGGATGCGGTTCCTCAGCGTGAACGGCGAGATCGCCAGCCGCATCTCGGCGGTCGGCTCGGCATAGCCGGTGATGAAATTGAACAATTGGGCGACATCGCGGGCGATCGTCGGGTCGGTGGTGAAGAAGGACAGGTCGGTGTAGATGCGCGCGGTGACCGGGTGGTAGTTGCCGGTGCCGAGATGGACGTAATTGCGCAGCTTGCCGTCCTCGCGCCGCACCACCAGCGACATCTTGGCGTGGGTCTTGAGTTCGAGGAACCCGAACACGACCTGGACGCCGGCACGTTCGAGATCGCGCGCCCAGCGGATGTTGGCCTCCTCGTCGAAACGCGCCTTGAGCTCGACCAGCGCCGTCACCGACTTGCCGGCTTCGGCCGCATCAACCAGAGCACGCACGATCGGGCTGTCGTTGGAGGTGCGATAGAGCGTCTGCTTGATCGCCACCACTTCGGGATCGGCCATTGCCTGGCGCAGGAACTGCACCACCACGTCGAACGACTCATAGGGGTGATGGACGACGATGTCCTTCTCGCGAATGGCGGCGAAACAGTCGCCGCCATGCTCGCGGATACGCTCGGGAAAACGTGGGTTGTAGGGGATGAATTTCAGGTCGTCGCGGGGAACGGAGACGATCTCGGAGATCTGGCTGAGCGCCAGCGGCCCGGTGAGCACACTGATGCGGCTCGACGAGACGCCAAGCTCGCCGGCGACAAAATCGCGCAATTCCCCGGGCATCAGCTTGTCGAATTCGATTCGGATGACCGAACCGCGGCGGCGGCGCTTCAGCGCCGTTTCGAACAGACGCACGAGATCTTCCGATTCCTCTTCGACCTCGATGTCGCTGTCACGAATGATGCGGAACGTGCCGGAACCCTTGACCTCGTAGCCGGGGAAGAGCTTGCCGATGTAAAGGCCGACCGCCTCCTCCAGCGGGATGAAGCGGACATGGTGCTTGCGGTCCGGCAGGCGGATGAAGCGCTTCAGCGCCACCGGCAGGCGCAAGAGCGCGCTCATCTCCTCGCCATTCTTGCGATGGCGAAGCTGCAACGCCATCGAGAAGCCGAGATTGGGAATGAACGGGAACGGATGCGCCGGGTCGATCGAGAGCGGGGTCAGCACGGGAAACACCTGCTCCTGGAAATGGTCTTCCAGCCAGACCTTCTCGTCCTTGGTCAGCGCGTCGCGGGTGATGGTTTCGATGCCTTCCTTGTTGAGCAGCACCGTGAGGGCCGACAGGCTCTTCTGCTGGTCCTCCTGCAGCCGCTCGACCTCACGCAGCAATTGTTCGAGCTGCTGTTCGGGAGTGCGTCCGTCCGGGCTCTTCAGCACGATGCCTTCGCGCACCTGGCCGGCAAGGCCGGCGACGCGCACCATGAAGAATTCGTCGAGATTGGCGGCCGAGATCGACAGGAAGCGGACGCGCTCCAGCAGCGGGTGATGGGTGTTCAGCGATTCCTCGAGAACGCGGCGATTGAACTGCAGCCAGGAGAATTCGCGATTGACGAAGCGGTCCGGATTGCCTTCCGGGCTCGCTGCCGCGACATTGTTGAATTCGCTCTGTACCGGCTTCAGTTCGTTCATGATTCCTGCTCTTCCGCCCGCCTCAGCCGGTTAACCGGCTTAACTTATCCTGTGGCAGGCTTTTGCGACAGTTCTCTGACAGGCTTTTGCGACAGTTTGATTTCATCGAACTTGCAAACAGACTTGATATGATCCAGATGCAGAGCGACTGCGTTAAGGAGACGACGATGGCAGGCGGTTCCATTCCCCATTTCCAGAACGATGCGGGCCACCCGGCGATCGACATCGGGGTCAAGGAATTCATGTGCACGGGCGCCAACCCGCCTTTCGACCATCCGCATGTTTTTCTCGACATGGGCGACGACAATGAGAAAGTCTGCCCTTACTGCTCGACCCTCTATCGCTATTCGCCGAAGCTGAAGGCGACCGAAACGCTGCCGGCGGGTTGTCTCTACATCGACCAGGCCGCCTGACCTTCCGATCATGAGCGAGACGCAGTCCCGGCAGGTCGTGATCGCCGGGGCTGGCATCGCCGGGCTGACAGCAGCGATTGCCTTTGCCGAACGCGGCTATTCCGTGAGGGTGTTCGAACAGGCGCAGCGCCTCGAAGCGGCGGGCGCCGGCATCCAGCTCTCTCCTAACGCGACGCGCATACTGCGCCAGCTTGGCGTACTCGACACGCTTCTTGCCAATGCCGTCCGGCCGGAAGCCGTGGTGCTGAAGGACGCCGCGAGCCTGCGCCAACTGGCACGCGTGCCGCTTGGCGGAGCCGGCGAGGAACGCTGGCGCGCGCCCTATCTCCTGGCGCACCGGGCGGATCTGCAAGACGCCCTGATGGGGCGCGTTGCGCAACTGCCCGACATCCATCTCACCACCGGTGCGCAGGTCAGCAGCGTGGCCTCCGGTTCACTCGTTATCACCAGGACAGACGGGGTCGGCCGCAAGGTCATCGATATCCAAGGATCTCTGCTGGTCGGCGCCGATGGCGTCTGGTCAGCGGTGCGGAGGTTTGCCAGTCCAGGCAGCGGAGCCGGCTTCGCGAACAGCCATTTCTCCGGCGAACTGGCCTGGCGGGCGACGGTGAGCGCGGACAACGAGGCGGGGCGAGCCTTCGCCGCGATCGGCGCCACCGACTGCGTCACCACCTTCCTGCACCCGGGATTCCACATGGTCGCCTACCCCGTCAGCAGGGGTAGCGCCTTCAACCTTGCCGCCTTCACCCGGGGCGAGCGCATCGCCGAGGGGTGGTCACGCAGTGCCGACCCCGCCATCCTTTCGGGCGCCATGCGCCGCACCGCGCCGGCGCTGGCGCAATTAGTGGAATTCGCTGGCCCGTGGACCGCCTTCCCCATCCACACGGTCGAGCAGCGACGCTGGACTGTGCCGGAAGGCATCGCGCTGATCGGCGACGCCGCGCACGCGATGACGCCGTTCGCGGCGCAAGGTGCTGCCATGGCGATCGAGGACGCCGCGACGCTGGCCAACCTCGTCGCCGACATCCCCGGCGACCTGACGCAAAGCCTCATCATCTGGGAGAACCTGCGGCGGTCGCGCATCGCCAAGGTCATCCGTCGCGGCGCGCTCAACCGGCTTGCCTGGCATGCCCATGGCCCGGTGGCGTTGGCCCGCAATCTGTTTCTGGCGGCGCGACCGGGAGAGAAGCTCGCAGCCGATCTGGACTGGCTTTACGGGTGGGAGCAGCAGCGGATCATCCCTCGGTGAAAGGAGCCAGCGGCAAAGCTAATTATACAGCCGCATCGACAGCCCAAGCGAAACCGGCAGCGGGTTCCACCAGCCGGTGCGCAGGCCGGCAGTGCGCAGTGCAGCCGCCGTCCAGGTGTTGCAACCGATCAGCGCGTTGAAATGGCCATTCGCCTCATACAAGCGGTCAAAATTGGAGTAGCCGGCATTGTCGACGACGATCGGGCCGTTCGGCCCCTGCTGAAAGCTCGCTTCGATGAAATCGAGCAATGCGGCAAAACGGTCTTCGCCCACGTCGAAGCCTGCGACATCGGGGTGCGGCTCGGGAATATTGCCGGCGACGTCGACATGGATCACCGACGCATCGAGCGTCAAAGCCTTGAATGCGGGCAGCGCCTTCAATTGCGACCATGTCGGCGTTTCCAGGTAGAAGGCGCGCCCGCCCCAGCCGAAGACGAGGTAGCGCACATCGGGCGCATCTGAAGGCAGGCCGGCATCGGCCAGAAAATGGAAGCGCCGGCGCACCTCGTCATCCACCGGAATGGCGATGTCGGTGTGGATCGGATTTTTCAGCACCAATATGTGCATGATGCCCTCGCCCGCTGCGGCTGCCGGCCAGAGCGGGCGCGGCACCAGCGTGCCGAGCGACACGGCGAGCACCAGTGCTGCAACCAGCATGGCCAGGAAACGCAGGAGTTTTCTCATCGGCGCGGCTTCGCGTGTCCATTCGCGGCTCAATGAAGAAGATCATTATTCGATCGGCCAGAGGCAAAAAAAGCCCGGCCGCGGCGCGACCGGGCTTTCTCGAGTTGGCGTCAGTCCGCTCAGTGCAGGATCTGCGACAGGAACAGCTTCGTGCGTTCGTGGCGCGGATGGTCGAAGAACTCGGCCGGCGTGTTCTGCTCCACGATCTGGCCCTGATCCATGAAGATCACCCGGTTGGCGACTTTCCGCGCAAAGCCCATCTCGTGGGTGACGCACAGCATGGTCATGCCTTCCTCGGCCAGACCCACCATGGTTTCCAGCACTTCCTTGATCATTTCCGGGTCCAGCGCCGAGGTCGGCTCGTCGAACAGCATGATGCGCGGGTTCATGCACAGCGAGCGGGCGATCGCCACGCGTTGCTGCTGGCCGCCGGAAAGCTGACCCGGATATTTGTTGGCCTGCTCGGGGATTTTGACGCGCTTGAGGAAATGCATGGCGATTTCCTCGGCCTGCTTCTTCGGCGTCTTGCGCACCCAGATCGGCGCCAGCGTGCAGTTCTCGAGGATGGTCAGATGCGGGAACAGGTTGAAGTGCTGAAACACCATGCCGACCTCTCGGCGCACCTCGTCGATCTTCTTCAGATCGTTGGTGAGTTCCTTGCCATCGACGATGATCTTGCCCTTCTGGTGCTCTTCCAGCCGGTTGATGCAGCGGATCATGGTCGACTTGCCCGACCCGGACGGTCCGCAAATGACGATACGCTCGCCGCGCATCACCTTCAGATTGATGTCCTTCAGCACATGGAACTCGCCGTACCATTTATGCATGGCGATGATGTCGATGGCGACATCGGTGGTCGAGATATGCATCTTGGCCGCGTTGACCTTGATCTCCTCCGCGCTGACGGCATTTTCGGTGGCCATGGCTGGGGTCCCCTTGTTCTTTTGTTTAGCGTTTGTAGCCGGTGTCGAGCCGGCGTTCCGTGTACATTGAATAGCGCGACATGCCGAAGCAGAACAGCCAGAAGACGAAGGCGGCGAACACAAGACCGGATTTCGCGGTCTGCGCCGTAGCCCAGTTGGCGTCGGAGAAGTTCTGCTTGACGATGCCGAGCAGGTCGAACATCGAGATGATGAGGACCAGGCTGGTGTCCTTGAACATGCCGATGAAGGTGTTGACGATGCCGGGTATGACCAGCTTCAGCGCCTGCGGCAACACGATCAAGCTCATCTTCTGCCAGTAGCCGAGACCGAGCGAATCGGCGCCTTCATACTGGCCCTTGGGGATCGCCTGCAGGCCGCCGCGCACCACTTCGGCCATATAGGCCGCGGCAAACAGCGACACGCCGATCAGCGCCCTCAGATACTTATCGAAGCTGACGCCGGCCGGCAGGAACAGCGGCAGCATGACGCTGACGAAAAACAGGACGGTGATCAGCGGTATGCCGCGCACGGCTTCGATGAAGATAATGCACAGCATCTTGACGATCGGCATCTTCGAGCGCCGCCCGAGCGCCAACACGGTGCCCAGCGGCAGCGATACGGCGATGCCGACGAAGGACAGGCTCAGCGTGATCAGCAGCCCGCCCCAGCGCGAGGTTTCGACATGCGGCAGGCCGAATACGCCGCCGACCAGCAGGAAGAAGGAAACGATCGGCAGCACGAGGAAAAGCAAGATCGCGTTCAGCCCCTTGCGCGGCACACGCGGCATCAGCATCGGCACCAGCAGCGCCACGAACAGGATGGCGACCAGGATTGGCCGCCAGCGCTCCTCGACCGGATAGGTGCCGAACATGAACTGGCCGAACTTGGCGTTGACGAAAGCCCAGCAGGCTCCGCTCCAGCCATCGGGCTGAATGCCGCCTTGCGCGACGGTGGCGCAGACCGTGCGGTCCGGTCCGGTCCACTGTGCGTTGATGAACGCCCAGTTGATGACCTGCGGCAGAACCCAGGCGACGATGACGATGCCGAGGATGGTGAGGATGGTGTCGCCGACCGAGCCGATCAGGTTCTTGCGCACCCAGGCGATGGGGCCGCTGACGCTCGCCGGCGCGGGCTGCGCCAGCGCCATTTCGGTGCGCACCCAGGACAGATCGTGTTCCTGCATCGTCCTACCTCTCCACCAGCGCCATCCTGGCGTTGACCACGTTCATCACGGCCGACGTCACCAGGCTGAGTATGAGATAGGCGATCATCATGATCAGCACGCCCTCGACCGCTTGTCCGGTCTGGTTCAGAACGGTGCCGGCCGTTGCCGTCAGGTCGGGATAACCGATGGCGATCGCCAGCGAGGAGTTCTTGGTCAGGTTGAGATACTGGCTGGTCAGCGGCGGGATGACGATGCGCATGGCCTGCGGCACCACGACCAGCCGCAGGATCGAACCGGATCGCAGCCCAAGTGCGGCCGCCGCCTCGGTCTGGCCCTTGCTGACGCCCCTGATGCCGGCGCGCACGATTTCGGCGATGAACGCCGCCGTGTAGCAGGACAGCGCCAGATAGAGCGAAAGGAACTCCGGTTTGACCTGGAAGCCGCCGGTCAGATTGAAGGTCGACTGCTTGGGCAAATCAAAGCTCAGCGGAAAGCCGCTCAGCACGTAAGCCAGCAGCGGCAGGCCGACGATCAGCGCGGCGGAGGTCCAGAACACCGGAAATTGCTGGCCCGTCGCCATCTGCCGCTGACGCGCCCTGCGGGCGACGAACCACGACATCGCGATGCCCACGACAAGGGCGACCAGGATCAGCCAGGAGCCGTCGCCCCAGACCGGGCGCGGAAAATAGAAGCCGCGCTGGTTGAGGAAGGAGCCGAAGGGGAGATGATAGGAATCGCGCGGCGCCGGCAGCACGGCGAGCACGCCGGAATACCAGAAGAAGATGACCAGCAGCGGCGGGATGTTGCGGAAGATCTCGACATAGACCGTGCAGATCTTCTGGACCAGCCAGTTCTGCGACAGCCGGCCGATGCCGATGACGAAGCCGATGATGGTGGCGGTGATGATGCCGGCGACGGCAACGATGATGGTGTTGATCAGGCCGACGACAATGGCGCGGCCATAGGTCGAGTCCGACGTATAGGCGATCGGCGTGTCCGAGATGTCGAAGCCGGCGCGCCCCTTGAGGAAGCCGAAGCCGGAGGCGATGTGCAGGCGCTGCAGATTGTCGATGACGTTCTGCACGATCCACCAGATGGAGCCGAACAGAACGATGACGACCAGCGTCTGAAAGAAGAGACCGCGAATTCTCGGGTCATTGACGAAGGAGCCGCGGCTCGGCTCCTCGCGTAGGATTTCCTGCGATGCCATGTCACGTCCCCTGTGAAAGAGAAACCGGAAGGCAGGAGCCTGCCTTCCGGATCACGTTTCGATCAGCGGATCGGCGGCGCGTATTGCAGGCCGCCCTTGGTCCATAGCGCATTGATGCCACGGGCAATCTTGAGCGGGCTGCCCGAGCCGACATTGCGGTCGAACATTTCGCCGTAATTGCCGGTGGCCTTGACGATGTTGACGACCCAGTCGTTGGAGACGCCAAGGTCGGTGCCGATCTTGGTGTCTGCTTCCTGGCCGAGCACACGCTTGATCTCCGGGCTGGCGGAGTTTTTCATCTCGTCGACATTGGCCTTGGTGATGCCGAGCTCCTCGGCGTCGAGCAGAGCGAAATAGGTCCACTTGACGATGTGGTACCACTGGTCGTCGCCCTGGCGAACGGCAGGTCCGAGCGGCTCTTTCGAGATGATCTCGGGCAGCACGACGTGATCGGCCGGCGAGCCGAGCGTCAAGCGAATGCCGTAAAGGCCCGACTGGTCGGTGGTGTAGACGTCGCAGCGGCCGGCATCATAAGCGGCATTGACCTCTTCGAGCTTCTCGAAGACGACCGGATTGTACTCCATCTTGTTCGCCTTGAAGTAGTCGGCGAGGTTGAGCTCGGTGGTCGTGCCGCTCTGCACGCAGACGGCGGCGCCCGAAAGCTGCAGCGCCGAATTGACGCCGGGCAGCTTCTTGGCGTTGATCATGAAGCCCTGACCGTCATAGTAGGTCGTGCCGATGAAATTCAGGCCGAGCGCGGTATCGCGGTTGATCGTCCAAGTGGTGTTGCGCGAGAGGATGTCGACCTCGCCGGACTGCAGCGCGGTGAAGCGTTCCTTGGCGCTGAGCGGCGTGAACTTGACCTTGGTGCCATCACCGAAGACGGCGGCGGCAACCGCGCGACAGAAATCGGCGTCGATGCCCTGCCAGTCACCCTTGTCGTCCGGCGCGGAGAAGCCGGCCAGACCGGTCGAGACGCCGCACTGGATGAAGCCCTTCGCCTTGACGGTGTCAAGCGTGCCCGCCGACGCGGCTGACGCCATCAATCCGAGCGTGGCGGCGCCAAGAATGCCGATAGCAATGTGTTTCATAACCCACAGACCCTTTTCTGTTTTTTCAGGCAAACCCTGATCTTTTTTCCCTTGTGAACGCAGCTCCCATCCCGTCCCATTCCCGAAACCCCGCATCGCAAACCGACGCGCCGCCTTTCCATTCACGAACAGCATCGAAGGCGATAATTCCCGTGAGGTCAAGGAAAATGACCGAATCCGACCGGGTTTGAAAATCGATTGCCTGAAATGGCTAAATTGCAGACAAACGTGCATGCGATCTGGTCAGAAGCGCGACTTGAATCGGCAAAGCTCATTTGACGCAGATGTGAGCCGGCGCTGTAGAATCCGTTCCGGGCAATACCTCGGCGTTACTGCCCCCGGCACGAAATACGTTGACGTAACGGAATACTTTCGGCCGACGATTACCCCATGATTGCCGGTCGATATTGCTTGTGGACAAAGTGGCGCGCGGTCTCAAAGCGCGGGAAAGCCCAGCCAGATGCCGACCGCAACCATCGATGCACCGGAGATGCGCGGGATCAATTGCCCGGCCGGAACCACCTTCTCCAGAAGAACAAGGACGGCGATGCCGGCGATCCACAGCACGTTCATGACACCGCCGACGAACAGCAGGGTCATCAGCGCCCAGCAGCAGCCGAGACAATAGGCGCCGTGATCCATGCCAAGCCGAAGTGCGCCGGGCGCGGTGGTGCGGAATCCGCCATGGCTCGCCAGGAACGCGACCGGCGCCTGGCATTGGCGCAGGCAGACGCCCTTGATCGGCGTCCACTGGTAGAGGCCGGCGGCGATCAGGATGATACCGCCGAGGACCGCGCTGTGCGCCGCCATCAAGGGATCAAGCATCCCGAAACGGGCGAGCAGCCATTGCGCACCCGTCGCCACGATGCTGAAGACGACCCAGACGACGAGATAGCCGGTAAAAAACCATGCAGTCGAAGCGATAGGCCGGCTGTCCGCCAGCGCCTTGCGGGCGACGCCGGCATAGAGCAGCAACATCGGCGCGACCGACGGCGTCATCATGCCGACCATCATCACGGCCCACATCGTGAAGGTGAAGACGAAATCGACCGATGCCCAGGCCCGGAAACCCGGCGCCACGGCAGCGCCCATATCCATGCTCGCCATGTCCATCCCGGCCATGTCCATCCCGGCCATGTCCATCCCGGCCATGTCGCCTGCCTCGCCGCCCGACATGGGGCTACCAGGCATGGCCATGTCGGCGGCGAGCCAAAGAACATAGGCCCAGGCGAACACGGCAATTACGGCGAGCGCGGCCGTCACGACCGCGCGGTCGCGCCGCAGCACCGCCTCGAGAGCCGTGTCGCCCATCGGATCAGATCAATGCACGATGCCGCTCTGCGTGAGATGCAGGTTGGCGAAATGGCTATGCGTGTCCGCCACCTCGAATTTGATCGGGCTCGTCGTCTTGGTCCAGCCGCGCCCGACCTCGGCGATGGCGTATTCGAAGCCGTGCGGCAGGTCGATGCGCGCCCGATGCTCGGCGCCGGTGACCGGGTTCTTGATCGGCTCACCGCGGCCGTCGGTTACGCCCTTGACGTGCAGCCGGCCCGTTCGCCCATCGACGTCGACCTCGAAATCGATCGCGGCGAAAATCGGATCGTGGAACTTCTCCAAGGTGGTCGAAAAGACCTGGAATATTGTCGCGCCCGGTTCGGTGTCCTGACCGCCCAGTATGCGGAGAAGGGCTTCACGCTGGGCTTCGCTGGCCCTCTCGTCGATAACCACCGCGGCCTCCCCCCTGCCCTGGTGTATCGCGCCGGGCCAGCTGAAGATGCCGACGAAGCGCAACCCGTCGAGCTTGGTGTCGCCGTGATGGCCGGTCTCGATCTCCATGCCGGCGACGGCTTGGCAGAATCCGTATGTCGGCATGGCATTGAACTGGCATGGGCAGCCATAGGCACAATTGCAGTTGATGAATTCGCGCGCCTTCATCGTCCATTTGACGTCAGGCATGACATTCCTCCCCTTTCCGCTCGCTGGAGCGGGATACCCGGATCGGGACCAGGAGGTAGCCGGCAAGAACCATCCGGCAGCATCTGATCGAAGCATCCGGCGATTATCATTAGAAATTTATCATATACCTTTCACAGCCGGCTACAATAGGTTCACCAGCTGGCGAGCAAGCTTTCGACAGGGCGCCGCCGCGCGTCGCTGGTCCGAATCCGGATCAGATCGCGGGCTGTCTTCGGGACCAGGAATTGGCATATTCGAAGTCCATTCCTGGCGAACGGTGGGCTGTTGCACGGTCCACGACGCCGCATTATGGCTAGCGCCTTGTCAAACAAGGCGACCAAGAATGGCGAAAGACGGCAGCGAGCAGGGTTCCGGCACGATGGGCATCAACACGCGGCTCGCCCATTCGGGTAACAACCCGCATGACTATTTCGGCTTCGTCAACCCGCCGGTCGTGCATGCCTCGACCGTGCTGTTCCCAAATGCCTCCGTGATGGCCGCACGCAGCCAGAAGTACACTTACGGCACGCGTGGCACACCGACGACGGACGCTCTTGCGCATGCCATTGACGCGCTGGAAGGCTCGGCCGGCACGATCGCGGTGCCGTCGGGCCTTGCGGCTGTGACCGTGCCGCTGCTCGCCTTCGTATCGGCGGGCGATCATCTGCTGATCGTCGATTCCGTCTATCATCCCACGAGAAACTTCGCCGACACGATGCTGAAGCGGCTCGGCGTCGAGGTCGAATATTATGCTCCCAATATCGGCGCCGGCATCGCGACGTTGATCAAGCCGAACACCAAAGTGGTGTTCACCGAATTGCCAGCCTCCAACACGTTCGAGGTGCAGGACATCCCGGCGATCGCCAAGGCGGCGCATGCGGCCGGCGCCATCGTGATGATGGACAATACATGGGCGACGCCGCTCTATTTCCGGCCGCTAGACCATGGCGTCGACATCTCGATCCATGCGGCGACGAAATATCCTGCAGGCCATTCGGACGTGCTGCTCGGCACGGTCTCGGCCAATGAGGCCTGCTGGGGGCAGCTCTACGAGAGCTTTTGCACGCTTGGCTGCTGTGCTGGACCCGACGACGTCTACCAAGTGTTGCGCGGCCTGCGCACGATGGGTGTTCGGCTCGACCGTCACCAGCGCAGCGCGCTAGCCATCGCCTCGTGGCTCGAAGGCGAAGAAGGCGTGGCGCGCGTGCTCCACCCTGCCCTTCCAAGCCATCCGGACCACGATCTTTGGAAGCGCGACTTCCGCGGTTCGAGCGGCATCTTTTCCATCGTGCTGGCCGGTGGGGGCCAGCACGAGCAGCACGCTTTCCTCGACGCACTGCGGATCTTCGGTCTCGGCTACTCCTGGGGAGGCTATGAGAGCCTCGCGGTGCCGGTCTGGCTTGGCGACCGCGTCGTTGCGAAAGGCCCTTATGAAGGTCCACTGATACGACTGCAGATCGGCCTAGAGGATGTCGACGACTTGAAAGCCGACATTCGGAGCGGGCTTGCGGCAGCGGCGCGCGCGGGCTGACCTCAAACAAAGTCAGCAAAGGGGCCGCAAGCCCTTGTCGCTGATGACAAAACGCGAGGCGCTGCCAGCACTCCGGCGAAGGCCGGTGCGCAATATTATTCTCTTACATCATGACTTTACGGATTTGTTTGACTTTCAAATCGGCGAATTCGCCTGCATGCGTGCCGCTCATCTCGACAGATCCAGTCCTCGCAAAGTTCTCCAATGGCCTTTCGTCTTTTTGTCCCCATCCTCGCCGGCGCCACGCTGCGTGAACGCATCCTGGCGTGTATCGGCGCTACGATCGGCATCGCGCTGACGGGCGCGATCAGCGGGCTGGCGATGGGCGGCGGCCCGCATGTGGCCCTGCTGGTGGCGCCGATGGGCGCATCCGCAGTGCTTCTGTTCGCCGTACCGGCCAGCCCGTTGGCGCAACCCTGGTCCATCATCGGCGGCAATTCCATATCGGCGCTGGTCGGGGTGACCGTGGCACATTTCATCCATGATCCGGTGATGGCCTCGGGGCTCGCGGTGGCGCTCGCCATCGCCGCGATGTCGTTCACGCGCTGCCTGCATCCGCCAGGCGGTGCCGCCGCGCTGACGGCGGTGCTCGGCGGCCCGGCCGTCATCAGCGCGGGCTTCATGTTCCCGTTCGTGCCGGTGGCCTTGAATTCGACCATCCTGGTGGCGCTGGGCTTCCTTTTCCACAAGCTGGCGCGGCGCAATTACCCGCATGTCGCGACACCAGCCGCCAACAGCCACGGCACCGCCGATGCGCCGGCTCAGCAGCGCGTCGGCTTCCGGCCCGAGGATATCGACGCGGCGCTGACCACACTTGACGAGACCTTCGACATCGACCGCGACGACCTCGAACGGTTGCTGAGACAAGTCGAACTGCAGGCCATGGTGCGCTCACACCGCACGCTGCTGTGCGAGGACATCATGTCGCGCGACGTGGTTTCGGTGTCCGAGCAAGCCACCGCCGACGAGGCGCGCCAGCAACTGCTCGATCATAATATCCGTACCTTGCCCGTGGTCGACGCGGATGCCCGGCTGGTTGGCGCCGTTGGCCTGCGCGAGCTGACGAAAGCCACCGACACAGTGAAGAGCGTCATGGCAAAAGCCGGCACCGCCTGGCCCGAGACACCGGCGATGAGCTTGCTCCCGGTGCTGACCGACGGGCGCAGCCATGCCGTGGTCATCGTCGACGGCGAGCGGCATATTCTCGGCCTGATCACGCAGACCGACCTCTTGGCGGCGGCCGCACGCGTGCAGAGGGCAGACAAGGGATTGGCGGCAGCCTAGAATACCGAACCCGGATCCCTCTGGTCCGGGAACCTTTTGCCGGCAGGCGCATCCAATGCGCAGCATTTGCACGAGGAGATCCGGTCGCGATGAGCAAGCAGCCAATGCCCGCCACGGTGCCGGCGATTGCCGAAAGGCCTTCCGGCGACATGCTGCTTGTCCACCGCGCGCTGGCGCGCGAGCCGGATGCTTTTCGCGTCATCATGAAGGTACACAACCAGCGGCTCTACCGCATCGCGCGCGGCATTCTGCGCAACGACGCCGAAGCCGAGGACGTCGTCCAGGAGGCCTATGTCAACGCCTTCGCGAGCCTGGCGGCGTTTCGCGGCCAATCCACGCTCGCCACCTGGCTATCGCGCATCGTCATCAACGAAGCGCTCGGCCGCCTGCGCAAGAGACGTCGCACGGTGGAGATGCCTGCCGATCCGGAAGCGCGGATAATCAGGTTTCCCCTCAAATCCAACGACGATCCGGAGCGGACGATGGCGCAGCGGCAGATTCTCGCACTTGTCGAACGGGCGACCGACAGCCTGCCCGACATCTACCGCATGGTCTTCGTCGCCCGCGTCATCGAGGGCCTGAGCATGGAGGAAACCGCCGATTTGCTCGGCGTGCGGCCAGAAACCGTCAAGACGAGACTGCATCGGGCGCGCGCCCTGTTGCGCAAGGCGCTGGACGATGAAATCGGCCCTGTGCTGCTGGATGCCTTCCCCTTCGCGGGTCGGCGCTGCGATCGACTGACCCAAGCGGTGATGGGACGGCTGGGTTTTGAATGATGCCGTCCCGATTTTCCGGGAACGTTTCTCTCCGCCCCGCATCCAATGAGCGTCAACTGCAAATTCGAGCCCGGCGCCTCCGCGAGGCCGGGCCAAGGAGGATGCCATGTTCACCCGATATACCGTTGCCCTTGCAGCCCTGCTTCTCGTCGGCGCTGCCCCGGTCTCGAAAGCCGCCGACAAGCCGACCGACCCGCAGATCGCCCATATCGCCTATACGGCAGGCGTCCTCGACATCGAGGCGGCCAAGCAGGCGATCAAGAAGTCAAAAAGCAAGGAGGTCGTCGATTTCGCCAAGGACATGGAGCGCGACCATGAAGCGGTGAACAAGCAGGCGCTCGATCTCGTCAAGAAGCTCAAGGTGAAGCCCGAGGACAACGCCACCAGCCAGGCGCTGACGAAGGCGGCGAAGGAGGAACGTGCCAAGCTCGCCAAGCTGAAAGGCGCTGCCTTCGACAAGGCCTATATCGAAAACGAGGTCGCCTATCACAAACAGGTCAATGGCGCGCTCGAAACCCTGCTCATTCCCTCGGCCAGCAATGCCGAGCTGAAGAGCCTGCTCGAGACCGGTCTTAAGATCTTCCAAGGCCATGAGCAGCATGCCGAACACGTCGCCGGCATGCTGAAATGAAAGCGGGCGCCTTGGATCATCTGGCGCGGCTGGTCGTGCTGGCGTTGGTATCCACAGCGCCGGCAGCGGCGGCAACCATCCAGGTCACCGTCGACAAGCTCGTTTTTTCGCCGGCTAGCGTCGATGCCAAGGTCGGCGACACGATCGAGTGGGTGAACAAGGACGTGATCGCCCACACGGCCACCGTGAAGGGCGGCTGGGAGGTGGTAATCCCGCCGAAGAGGTCGGCAAGCATGACGCTGAAGACGTCGCAAACGGTCGACTATTTCTGCCGCTTCCACCCCAACATGAAGGGACGCTTGCTGGTGGCGCCGTGATCCAAGGCCGAGGAGGCCCGTCTTGCCTCATCGGGTCTCGCGACATGCGTCCACGATCCGTCGTGTCCGGGCCTGTGCCTGCTGATCCAGGCATCTAGCGCCTCGCGCAAATCGGCTGACGGGGCCATACGGGCGAACTGCTCGGCCTCGGCCAGCAAGCCTTCGGCAATGCTCAGATTGAGCCCTCTCGTCACCGCCGTAAGGATGCCCGCGACCGCCAGTCCGGAGGGCCGAAGGATACGCCTGGCCAGATGGAACGCAGCCGGCATCAGATCGTCGTGCGGAACCACCTGATTGACGAGGCCAAGGTCAAGAGCCCGCTGTGGCGGGAACCAGTCGCCGGTCAAAAGCAGTTCGAGCGCGCGCTTGCGGCCTGCGAGCCTGGGCAGGCGCTGCGTTCCGCCGAAAGTCGGCGGCATTGCCAGAGTGATCTCCGGCTTGGCGAACAGCGCGCGGTCGCTGGCAATTGCAAGCGGCACGGCTTCCGTGATTTCGCAGCCGCCGCCGAAGGCGAGGCCGTTGACGGCTGCGATGACAGGCTTGCGAAAGGCTTCTAGCCTCGCCGTCAGCCGCTGTCCCCGCATGACGAAGTCTCGCAGCGCTATCTCGGCGCCCAGCGCCACGCTGGCCGAGAACTCCTCTATGTCGGCGCCCGCCGAGAAGGCCCGCTCGCCGGCCCCGGTCAGAATGACCGCGCGGATGCGGTCGTCGACTTCAATGTCGTCGAGTGTCGCGAGCAGGCGATCGATCAGCGCATAGTTCAACGCGTTCAGCTTTTCCGGGCGGTTGAGAGAAAGGACGGCAATGCCTTCCCTGTTTTCGTTCAGGACAAGATCGGTCATGGCTTCCTCCAGCATGGTGACGAGATGGGAGGTTACGCCATTCGCGGCTTGTGTATATTCACTAGTCGGTATACCTAGACCCATGCCCGAAGCACAAAGTCCTACCCGCAAGCGCATTGTCGACGCAGCAACCAGATTGTTCTACGCGGAGGGGATCGGCCGTGTCAGCGTCGATGCCGTCGCCGAGGAAGCGGGTCTTACGAAGCGGACGCTCTATTACCACTTCAAGAGCAAGGACGACCTCATCGCAGCCTATCTCGACGGCCGCGATCAGCCCAATCTGAAACGGATGGCCGGCTGGTTCGAGGCTGAGCAAGGTGGCGTGGACAGCAAGGTCGAAGCCATCTTCGCCAACCTGGCCCGGGCCACGCGCCATCCGAAATGGAAGGGATGCGGCTTCCTGCGCACCGCTGCGGAGCTTGCCTCGATGCCAGGGCACCCGGCGGTCAAGGTCGGGGCGCGGCACAAAAGCAATTTCGAGACATGGCTGGCGGCAGAATTGTCCGGCCACCATATCGAGGGGCCGCAGGCGCTGGCGCGCGAGATCGTGCTGCTGATGGATGGCTGCTTTTCGATCATGCTCATCCATCGCAACCCCGACTACGTCGAAGCAGCCGGACGAGCCGCGGCCACGCTGGTCAGGGCGCGAATGTCGGGCAGCCAGGCCTAGGGCTATCCGCCGAACGCCAGCCACCCCGTACCGGCCAACAGCGTGATCAACGTCAGCGGCAGGCCGACCTTGAAGAAGGCGCCAAAAGACAACGGCGTGCCTGCGGCCTTGGACTGCTCGGCGACGATCAGATTGGCGACCGAGCCGAGCAGCGTGAAATTACCGGCGAGCGTCGAGCTCATGGCCACGACCAGCCAGGCGCGCTCGGGGTTTTCCAGGCCGGGTATGAAAGGCCTGAGTGCCAGCACGGCCGGAACATTGCTCATGATGTTGGACAACACGGCGGTGAAACCCGACAGCCTCCAGACATCGTCGAGCCCGATGGTCTTGGCCGAGGCGATCATGTCAGGTGTCAGCAGCGTCTTTTCGGCGCCGGCAACCACCACGAACAGGCCCGCGAACATGAACAGCAGCGGTCCGTCGATCTCGCGGTAGATGCGCGATGGCTTGATGGCGCGGGTCAGCAGCAGAATGGCGCCGCCGATGAGCGCCGCCTTGGCTACGGGAACACCGGCGAAGAAGGCGATCGCCAGCCCGATGCAGACTACCACCGCCTTCAGCACCTGGCCGCGATGCATGCGGCCGCGCGAGATGTGTGGGGTCAGTTCGCCGTTGCGGGTAAATTCGGCGCGGTAGACGATGCGCACGATGGCGATGACCGCGACAAGGCCGAACAAGGCGACCGGCGCGAGTGCCGCCGAAAAGGCCGGATAGGAAATGCCCGACAGCGCGCCGATGACCATGTTCTGCGGATTGCCCGTGATGGTGGCGACGCTGCCGCAGTTCGAAGCGGTGGCGGTGGCGATCAGATAGGGAATCGGATTGCGGTTGATAACGCGGGTAACGTGGACGACGATCGGCGCCATGACCAGGCAGATGGCATCGTTGACCAGGAAGGCCGACAGCACGCCGGTGAGGAGCGTCACCATCACCAGCAGCATGAACGGTGCATGTGCGTGCTCGATCGCGATGGCGCCAAGACCGCGAAAGGCACCCGACACCTTCAGATGCGCCACGACTATCATCATGCCGAGCAGAAGCGTGATGGTGTCGAAATTTATGGCCCGGTAAGCATCCTCCATGCTGAGCGCGCCGATGGCGATCATCGCCGCGCCGCCAAGCAGCGCGATGCCTGCCCGGTCGAGCCGCAAGCCAGGTATGCGGCCGATTGCGACGCCGGCATAAGTCAAGATCAGGATCAGCAGTGCCGCGGCGCCGGTCAATGTCATCGGTAGAAGCCCTGCTCGATCTGTCCGCGCGCCGATGCCGGCCGCCCCGCGATTCACGTGATGCCAGCTTTAGCGCGATGTCGGCATCGATGCCAAACGGGGTACGTGGATTGCTGGCCGAGGGTGTTTGGAAAGCCGGACGGCGTGGCGCCGCTAACGCCGATAGAAGTCCAACCGCCGTTGCACCGCCTGTGGCGAAAACAGCTGCTCGACGGTTTGCCGCGCCTTCTGACCCACGGCCGACCGCAGTGCCGGGTCGGCTTTAAGCTCGGCCAGGATCCGTGCTGCCTGTTGCGTCGTTTCGAACAGGAAACCGTTTTCGCCATGCCTGATATGATCGGCGTAGCCGCCATGCGAATGGCAAACGACCGGCAGGCCGCAGGCCATCGCCTCGAACACCACACGGCCGAACGTCTCCACATGCGAGCCGGTGCGATAATAGAAGACGTCGAGCGTCGGCAAAAACTGTTCGGCGGCAAATTCACCCTGCAACAGGAGCTCGAGTTGCGTATGCGGCGCGAGCCTGTCCTTGAGCGCCATGCCGCCCTGAATCCGCACCGCATCGCCGTCGGCCAGCAATGCCTCATAGAGCGCCACATCGTCAGGATGATGCTTGTCCGCCGTATCGCGGCTCAGCCGCCCCACCGTGAACGGACCGTTTGGCCTTGCCTGCCGTGGCGAGAAGCGCTCGATATCGATGGGTGACGGATGCACGACGCCCTCAACCCGCAGCATGCGCTTCTGAAAGTCGGAGATCAGCACCAGTTCGGCACCGGGCCAACCCAGCAGGCGCGGTCTGCGTGTCGTCAGCGCGATGATCTTGGGATGAAAGGTGTTGAAGACATAGATCAGCCGGCGCGGTCGCGGGATCAGATAAGGCCACGTCTTGTTGCGCCAGTGCGCACCGAGAAAGACATAGGTGCCGCCAGCCGGCACATTGCGTGTTGCCGGCGAGACGCGGCGTATCGGAAATTCCTGCATCAGGTCTTCGGATACGCGCGACGAGGTTGCCCAGAGGCGCACCTGCGAGTCGGCGCTCAACAGCCGATACAACTCCAGGGTTTCGCGCTCACTGCCGCCAAACGGGTTCTGAAAGCCGTTGAATAAGTGGATCATGATCGCGGTGCTTATCGGGCCCGGGCGTTTGGCCATTCAATTCCCTGCATCCGGGGGCCGTGCCGTGCCCGCGGACCGCACGATCGAGGGACTCGAGAAAGCAGGACTGTTTCTGGCGATGCTCCATACATCACTTGCGCGGAGGAAGCACACAGACAGGTATGCGTCAAGGAAGCGGTCGGTGCCAGCCCGGCTGCGAGGCTGCTTTCAATGAACGGTGGCGGCGCTGAGCGGAGACGCTAGAGCGGCTTCCGCCGGATCGAAGCTGACCTGATCGCGTCCATTCGACTTGGCGGCATAAAGCCGTCTGTCGGCGGCGGAGAATATTGCCTCGTAGGTCGTCGGCCCGCTGAAGCTGGTGCCGCCGATGCTGACGGAAAGCGGACAGGACCGGCCATCGGGCGAAAAGTCCATTTCGCGTATCCGTCGGCGGATGCCTTCGGCAACCAGCCAGGATTGCGAGGGGTCGACGCCGGGAAGGAACACGCCGAACTCCTCGCCGCCGATCCGGCCGACGATATCGGTGCCACGCAGTTGGCCCTTGATCGCCTGCGCGATCAGTTTGAGCGCCTGGTCGCCACAATCATGGCCGAGGCGGTCGTTGATCGACTTGAAGTGGTCGGCATCGATGATCAGCAGCGCGCCGGTACGGGTCTCTTCCTGCTTGCGGGTTTGTTCGAGATAGGCCTCGACCAGCATCGAGAAGGCGCCGCGGTTCAGCACCGCCGTCAGGCTGTCCGTCGCGGCAATGACGCTGAGGTCGCGCTGGGCTATCGCCAGTTGGCGGATCTTCCACATCAGGAAAAACAGAAACGAGCCGCCGAGCACCAAGGGCAGCAGGAGGTCGGTCAGCTTGGCGCGCCAGACAGACTCGGGCGAAAGATAGGGGAAATTGAACGAATCGACGAAAAACGCCACGGCAATGAAGAATGCCGTGCCGGCGGCGGTGACGGCCATCACCCTGCCCCAGCTGGTGGGCGACAGGTCCAGCTTCATCCCTTTTTACTCCGTTAGCCGTCCCTACTATGACGTGCCAACGCAAACAAAATGATAAGACTTTCCTTTCAATTCGAGTTCAGGTGGCGACGAGACGAGATCAGGGGGCCGGGAGATGGAGCACGATCGCCAATAGGCGGCCGTGCCCCGATGGTTGGACGCAACTTGCTCACCGGATTTCGGACATGGAAATTCCGAAGTCAGCGGCTAGGCGCCGGCCCGACCGCCTCGGCGACGAAGGATGCCGCGATCAGGTCGTCGGCATCCAGTTGCAAGGAACCGTCGCCAGATCCCATGATGGCGGCGACTTTGTGAAAGGTTTGCATTTCATGGCCGGATATTTCGGCGTCTTGCATTCGGGCCCTGAGATCGGCGATACGCCGCCCCAAGGCTGGGGACGTTCCAATTTCACGTTTCGACATAGCCTTGTTTCTCCTCCACCAACCCGCGCTTGTTTTGCCCCACCCGTTCGCTTGCCCGCATGCTGCCTTTTATGAGGCTCCACGAATACAAGGCCCCGAACGCGTAGTTTTGGCCAAGGTTCCAACAGGGTCGGATCACGAAATAATTCCAGAGCCCTGCGCGGACCGGACCTCTGTTCGCCTTCCGGTAGACGGCGTGGCAGCACTGGCAAGTGACCGCGTGAGGTCATGCAATATAAGCCATTGAAATTATGGCGATCCCGACAGGATTCGAACCTGTGACCATCGGCTTAGAAGGCCGGTGCTCTATCCAGCTGAGCTACGGGACCGTCGGCCGGCCACGGCCGGCTGGATGCTTGGCGCCTGCGCCCTTCAGTGCGTCCAGGGCGTCCTGCGGTCATAGCGGAAATTCTCCGCATAGGAAATCTGGCGGCGCTTGGTCTCTTTCGGTTCCTCGACACGGAAGGCAAGCCCTTCCTTTTCGGCGTAGGCGACCGCTTCTTCGCGCGTGTCGAAGGTGAGCCGGATCTGGCTTCTCATGTCACCCGACGTGGTGTAGCCCATCAGGGGATCGATCTTCTTGCGCATCTCGGGGTCGAACTCCAGCACCCAATGGCCGGTCTTGGCCTTGCCGGACTGCATCGCGGTTTTGGCTGGACTGAAAATGCGCGCGGACATGGCCACCTCTTTGTTGGCAAGGCGGCATCGCCGCCCTCTTCGCCGTCATTACTGCGCATTGGCAGCGGCGGCAAGGTTTTTGCACTTGCCATGTACGACCGAAATGAATAGGCAACAGACCGTTCGGAGTGTAGCGCAGCCTGGTAGCGCATCTGGTTTGGGAAAAGTGGCGCTTGGCGCGAATTCCCCCTCTCCTTCAGATAGTTCAATCCCATCACTGAATTGCCCGTGGGACTTTGCGTGGGACTTTCCGCGCGAAGGCAACATCCATCGCGGGGCGATGGGCTGGGGCTTGCGGGGCAAATCCGCTCCGGCGAGCTTGCGGGCATAGGCGCGCTCAACACCGAACACGGCCTCACCCTTCGGCAGCGGCGGCCCGGTTCGGCCCAATCAAGACAACGACGCCGGCTAAGATTGGCGCAACCTACGAGCCGGCACTCCGGCATAGATGCCGCTGGGTTCGGTCGAGCGGGTCAAGACCGATCCGGCGGCAATCACGCAATTCGGCGCTATCTCGATATTGTCGTGGATCGTTGCATTCAGTCCAATAGACGCGCCCGCCCCGATCCTGGTGCTCCCGCCGATGCAGGCTCCTGCAGCAACAAAGCAGTCATCGGCAATGTGGACATGATGCGAGACATGAGCGGCGCTGCGGATGATGCAGTTTCCGCCTATTGTCGCGAAAGGTTGGATCACGGCGCCGTCGAATATGAAGGTGTTCTCATCGAGCTTAAAATCGGGCCAGGCGATAGCGCGGCTCGCCAGGTAGCTGATCGTCTGGAATCCCCGCATCTTGACCTGGGCAAGCAGCCTAGCTCTGACACGATTGTTGTCGTGCGGGCCGATTGCGACGGCAACCGCTGTCTTCGATGGATCGAAGCTACCCTCGATGTCCGCGAAGGCATGGACCGGCAGATCGTTGTGCCGGTCCTTCGAAAGGAAATCACCCTCTACCGTGAAGGCTGCTACCTGATGGCTGCTGTCATGCTTCAGGCAATACCACAGCAGGCTGGCAAACGGTCCGTCGCCGAAAATTACCACCTTCATGAGTCGTGCGCCATGCGCTCTAGCAGCGCTTCGAGCTGCGCATCGCTGATATCAGCCATGTCGCCATGACAAGGAATGTTGATGATCCGGTCATGTATGGAACCGGCCATCCTGGCCGAGGCTGACAATGGCGCGTAGTATTTGCCGCAGTCGAAACCAACGTCTGGCAGGTCTTCGAGCGCGATCGGCCCGTGTGCCAAAACCGGCACGCTAGCCGCGATGTTAGCGTCGTCATAGGCTCCCAATCGCACGAGGCCGGATCGTTCGACCAATTCGCAGATGCGCCTGCGTTGAGCATGGCAGCGAGGCGACCATATCGGCATTGTCTCAAGGCGATCGATGATCGCCGCTGCCGCGAGATCCGAGAGCTTGCCGTTAGACACGCTTGGTAGGACCCACGCCGCCTCGTCGCCACCGAAACTGAGAACCGAGCGGGCCAGCGCCTCATCCGCCGCACTCACGAATAGACATCCTCCCTCGCCGAAGCCCCACGGTTTGGTGTGATGGAAGCTGACGATTTCGATGACGTTCGGACCGACAGTGCGAAGCCCTGGAAAAGCCAGCGCCGCGTCGACAATCAAGGGCTTGCCCCGCTCGCAGCAGAATTGGCTATAGGTCGACATATCGCGTTCGAGCCCAAATGGTCGCGTGACCAGTAATCCATCCCATTCGTGGTCTGCCATCTCACCAAGTGCGGAGAGATCAAGAAACCCGTGCTCGTCACTATCGACCTCGACGGTCATTCCCGCGAACGGTCCTGTCCGCGTTGCCGAAAATCCGAAAGCCGAGACAGCCCAACGCAGCTGCTTGCCTGCCCTGGCGGCAAATACCCCAGCCGCAGCATAAAGAGCTGCTGTTCCTGAACTCGCCATCACTGTGCGGTATTCGTCTGGCAGGTGCGAAACATGGCTGATCATGCGACCAAGCGCCAAGGACAGTGGGCCACTGTTCGTCCACTGGTTCTGCTCCAAACAAAGACCGCTCAATTCCATGAGGCGTTGCCAATTTGGCGTCTTGGCTTCGACATAACGGACACGCCCACCCGCAAGTGGGTGAACAGAGTCTATCTCGGCATGAGACCGCGGTGGGAGCCCGCCAGCCAATGCCAATTCATGATACCGATCAACCTCGATGCTTGACGTTCTCATATCTTGTTACTGTCCGATTCACGAGACATTGCATTCAGGTGAGGAATGTTCATCCCCAACTGGCCAATGCCAAGGAACCGCGCGAGGTCTCCGGCAGCCGTCTTATGGGAGAGATTGAGTACGAGCAGGCTTTGCGGCCGGCCCTTGAAATGCTCGACCACGTCGGCGTTGTGCTGGAGATAGTGTGCTTTGTAAACCGTAGGGTCATATAGCGACGCCTCATTGATACCGTAGACGTAGCGCTGTTGGCGCCATAACCAACCCGGTTCGTGATAACTGAACTGCTTGACGTCGGCTGCTGTCGGCCGGCGGTTCAAGCCCATGAGATGGGCATGAAACGTCGTCACTGACTTGTACCACTGCTCAGCGGAATCCCGGATCGTCAGAATGAACTTTGCATTCGGGAAGGCGTTATCCAATGCCTTGTATGTATGGGGCAGGCTGAACGGAACGTCCTGGAAGGCGTCTGCCGACCGGCAATAGTCGAGCAGAGCGCAAAAATCGCGCCGCTGCCAGTCATCAAGTAACCCCTCCGCTTCATGCTGGGAGCCGATCCTGTAACCAGCCGCTTCTAATGCTGCGGCGAGCGAGGCTGTCCCGGTCTTGTTGCCGATCACGAAAACCTTCTGGTTGATGGTTAACAAGTCATTGATGGCTTTCAGACGGGTGGCGAACGGCCGACCTTCAGATCTGCCGTGCGTCAAGAAATGCAACAACGGATTGATCCGCGCGGTCCGAACGTCCTCGTAGGTATCCCAATACCAAGAACTGCTGAAGCTCGGGCTTGGATCACGGTACTCGATCCCACCATGAATGAGATAGTGCAAGGCTGGATCGGTCCCTGCATCGCGCACATCAGGGTAGTGATCAAGGTACCACTCAGCATTAAACAGGAATGACGCCCTGATCAGGTCAGCACGAAGCGTCCGTCTGGCACGTCCTGCCATCCGCCTTGCGAGGCGCTGTACTACCACCTCAGCACCGCATCGATGCATAGACGCCCACGAACCCCGAAATGCTGAACGATTTCCTCCTCGAGCGCTTTGATTTGCCTGTGGATGATTTGCTGTCGCGACGGCTGATTGGTACACAGTTTCAGGACTTCGTGCAGCATGACAAGGATGCTGAGACCGTGAGCACGCAGATGGCTGTATCTATGTTGGGAGCCCTGCCACCAGATTCCGCCCTCGTGGCGTCTGTAGGCTGCCATTACCTCGGGAATGAATCCGATCCCGCCCGACAAGGCGTGGAACAGGTTCAAATACCAGTCGTTCGGCAACATGTTTGAAACGGACAAATTGTCGTAGGGTTGCCGCCGGAACATTGCGGAATTGGTCTGGATGAAGTTCTGGGCCAACAGGGTGTCCAGATCAAACCTGCTGACGAATCCCTCCGGAGGGAACGGATAGGCTTTTTCCCTATCGTCGTCAAAATGGAACAAAACCGGATGAAAGCACACCGAACAATCCGGTCGCTCGTCCAGGAATTGGGCTTGCTTCTCCAGCTTGTGCTCGTCGGTGAAATAGTCATCACCGTCGCAGACAATCCAGTATCGGCCCTTGGCCAGCGGAAGCAGAAACTTCGCGACCATCCCCCTGACGCCGCAGGAATAGAGATTTGTCTGCTGCGTGATCGCGCGCACCATTCCCGGATGTTTCGCCACATGCGCGCGGACTATGTCGGTCGTTCCGTCGGTGGACGCATCGTCATGAACGATCACCTCGAACGGGAAGCTCGTTTTCTGCATGAGAATGGAGGACAAGGCTTGGCCGATGAAACGAGCATGATTGAAGGTCTGGCAGAGTACCGAAACCCGGATAACATTGTCTGCCGGCAGAGCGTGCGTCATCGGCCCAGTAGTCCTCACCGCCTCTTTTTTCGTGCTCATTAACGGAGTCGGCACTGAGGTGAAAGGTGGCGGGCCGCCTTGGAAAGCCAGTGAAGGGCCGTTGCTGGCCAGCGCTGTAACGAGCCGGGTTGATATTGGTCCACTAACATGCTGAAAGTCCGCGACCACGCTGCTCGCCAATGCCGCCTTTGGCCTTGGCAATCGGCCTGGGGATTGCCATATGCGCGCGCCATCGCCGGATGAAGGGGTGTCACCCGCCTTTCGCCTTGGGATATAGGTTCTTGCCCATGCCCGAGACCTTGTTGGCGTCGGGCGCATAGATCAGCCCGACATCTTTCGAGCCACACACTTCGCATTTCAGCTTAGGCCTGAGATCCCATTCCATGGCCGGCGCGTCCGGTCCGAAGCGGTTGCGCAGCAATTCTAGGTCGAGCGTCTTGGAGTGACCACAGCTGCCACGTTGCAGACTGCGGTGACCGCCATCTTGCCATCGAAGATGGGACCGTGGGAACTGGACCACCTTGTTCATGAGCAAGCCCGCCTATACCAGAGACGGGCGGAGGCACAGGTTGCCGATCTTCGCTCGACTATCGACGAGACGCGCCGCGTAATCCAGAAATCCCGCAAGCTGCTAGACCGGCTTGCGGCCACGTCAGGCGCTATCGTGCCGTAGGATGTGGCGGTTAGCCAGGTCACTTGAGAGCCGAACGACACTACACGCGGCTGTAGGCGCTCCTCAAAACTGGATGGCGAACTTCGCACCGACCGATACGGAATACTGGATCGTCTGCTGAATGGTGGCTGGTCCTGGATGGTAGGACGCAGCATTGCTGGCAACCAGACCGGGCTCCGAACGTGGGTTGACGATTTTGTAAACGTCGTTGCGAACCCCAAGGCCACCGAACAGGCTCAGCTTGCCGCCGCCGAAAGCCAGTACCGAGACACCCGCGCGCCCTTCGGCCATTCCCGCAATGTCGCCTTCATGGGAGCTAAGAGAGATGCCGGAAATGTTCGATGCGGACTGAGTGGCATCAAAGTTGCCACGCGCATAAAGCAATGCCACTTGGCCTTCAATGAAACCTTCAACCGTTTCGGTCAAGGGGACAGTTTTCTGGAAGGCGACCATCGGACCAACCGAAGCAACGTTCACATCTTCCGAAAGATTGGCGAAGCCGCCGCCCCCAACTGGCTTGGTTGCCGCATCAAAGTTCAATTGGCTGTATGCGCCATACAGGCCAAGAGCGACATTTGTTCCCGCCGTCTGGGTCGGAAGGGCGTAGCCGGCAGAAGCCGCCAGGCGATGGAAGTCGGCATCCACGGACACATTCGCCTGCGCACCGGGACCGGCGGTAATTGCTCCGTGTGAAGGGCTGCCGTCGATCGGTAGTGTGTCAAGGAACGGAAAGGGCCCTGTGGTGGGGAGCGCTAGAACAGAGTTATTATCGTCGGAAACCTTAAGGATACTCGCGCCGAGATATATGCCGCCAAGACCAAGGCCTGGACCCCAATAGTCTCCGCTAAGCTCGCCGCCGACGGCAGAGATACCCGCGCCGTTGTCCGGCTGCGTAATAAAGGTGAAATCCGATTCATCAACAACCGTGCCAAAGCCATTGGCTACGTCCATGTTCACGTAAGCAGCACCCAAACGGATATTGAAAACTCCGTCGCCCGTTGCGACAGTCGCCACCTGTGGATCCGCAGCAAATGCGGACGAAATCGTGAATGAGCCAATAATAGCCGTGACTAGAATGGATGGTTTGATACGCATGTTGCCCCCAATATGCGAGTGCCCAATTCGTTTATGACTTGATTAGCGACAGTTGGCAACAGCCGCAGTTTTTTGGTTGCCAGAGATATCCTCTCTCAGGGAAGACCGCGCGGAAGCGGTGCGGCCAGCTCCCGAACCCTGGCCGCTGAAGTATGTTCCGCAGCACACAAAAGCCCGCCACCTTTCGGCAGCGGGCAATCACAGGAAGTGCTGGGATCAACCAGCATGGGACAACGGGTGGCGGTGGGGTCGGTTTCGTCCTACTTGTCCGCAACTCGTCAATCTCCCCCTTCATGTCCTGGATCACGTCGCGCGTGCCGTTGACGCGAAGACGTTGACTCCGGCTCCATGAAGGGCGTAGGTCGCGGTTCGCACCCCGCGTCCAGGGCGCGCTTTTCCCGGTAGAGGTGCCAAAAAGTGGACGACAAATATACCAATGCCCGTGAACACTTCTTCGCTGCGATCCGGGCGCTTTCAGCCTCTGCGGATAGCATTCAGGCGAGGTTGATCGAAGCGAACGTAAACATCGTGAATGTTACGATCGACGAATTCAACGGTGACCGCGAACTCAAAATCAAGTTTGCAAAATTGCTGGACCTCCTGGCGATCGATCAGGATGATTTGGAAACGGTGGCTGTTAAGAATGCGGCGCACATGACCGATTTCGAAGCTGTAAAAGTCGCCGATTTGATCTGCGATTTCTATTACGAGATCACCTAGCGCCGGGGCGTCACTAGCCACCTCGCAGAACGCGCCAGATATCGGACCAATAGGCAGTGATCAGCGAAGCCAATGCGGCCGCTGCCATTCCCGTCACACCAAGGGCGCCAAGCCCCATCAGCTTCCAGCGCGTCACCTCGGCCGTGACTTCCTTAACGCTGGCCATATCAGCATTGAGCTTGGTTACGGCCGTTTCGGTAGCTCCCACACGCTCGACCAGCTCGTCGGTTTTTTGATACATTTTCGCGCGGCTCGAGGCGGCCCGTTGTTCGGACTGCTCATAGCTGAGTGCGGCGCGCGCATCGCTGTCCTTGATGTCGCGACGGATCTCAGTGATGTCCCGCTGCATGTCCTGCGTGGCCTGAAGCAGGCCGCCGATCATCATTTCCAAGCTTTTCGTTCCGGATGTCGGCATGCCCCTGCCCTGCTGCTATGATTTCAGTTCGGCCCGGCGCGCGGCGCTGGCCTTGGTGTGCAAATCGCATTCGGCGCGGGTGTAGAGCTTCACCGCGCAGCCAGGCGCCACCGTCCTGTCGATCTTGTTCTGATCGGCAACCGTCTTGCCCTGAGCGCCAGGAAGGCTGCTACCGATGGCCGAGCGTAGCGGCGGTACACCGCTGACGCCCGAAGTCGTACACGCCGCCAGCGTCAATGCACTGGTCAAGAGACATGCGAGCGTCGGTGCCTTTTTTGATCGCATCGGTATTCTCCTTTTCGATCTTGGCGCGGACCTCGTCGGCGCCCCAATGTTTGATGAGTTCGTAGCCGCCGAGCGCGGCGCCCGAGACGGCCAGGGCGATGGCCGCCCATGCCAGGATGCCAGCAGCGGGCCGAGGGAGGCCGACAGCGCCGGCAACCAATGTGATCAGCCAAGTCATGCCGGCACCGCTCCCAGCGCCGCGGCGAGGCGCTGGGCCTTCCGATTGGCATACCAGCGATAGGCAGCGCCCCCGCAGAGCAGCAGCGCGCTCACTAGGGCAAGGATGACGATAATCTTCGTGATCCACTCGCTGGCATAGGACAGGGGCGACAGTTGCTCCTGAAGGCCCTGCAATGTGCCAGACACGCCGAGACCGCCACCGCCCGCACCGATCGCGGCGTCCGCCGGCGCAGTCGACGGCGCGGCCGCTGCGTCCTCAACCATTGCCTTGGCGTGGCCGCCATCGACGAAGTTTGCCGCCATCGGGTTTTCGCCGCTCGCCCATGCCTTGCCGATCGCGCGGACTTCGGAAACGCGCGCCGTCCAGCCCTTGCCGAAGGTCGGGAAGGTCCCGAGGTGGCGCAGGAAATTCATGCGCGTGTCGCAGATCCGATCAATCAGCGCATCGTTGTTTGTGTTTGCTTGGAGCGCGGCAAGCGTGCCCACGCCCATCACGCCGTCGATCGGCCCCTTGTAGGAGGGACGCAGCGCCTGTTGCAGCCACATGATCGACCGACCGGGGCCGGAATTCACGCCGCCGTCAAACACTACATAATCGACGCCGGCCGGTAGCTGGTCGCCCATTACCGCATCCCAGTATTGCCGGTCATAGATCTCGTTCAACTCAGCGGTCTGAATGCCCTTTACGGAGCGCGTGGATAGGCCCTTGCTCTTCCGGTACGCGTCATAGACCCGCTGGGTGACGCCCTTCATCGTGGCGCCACCCGGGTCTTTCGGGTTGTTCGAATAGCCGCCCTCATGCGAGAGCACGCGGGCAAGCGATTCCTTCTCACGGGAAACAGCCATGGGTCTTCCTTTCGGGTGATGATTGGCTATGGTCGGCGCCGGGAGCGAGCCGATGGAGGTCTACAAGGTCGAGTGGATACGCGATGGTACGGCCGTGCAGCGTGCCGAGGTCCAGGCTGACAACGCTGTCGAGGCCGCGAAGACGTGGGGTGCGGTAACGATCCCGTTTGCCGAAGAGCCCCAATTCGGCGAGTGGATCAGGGTAACGCATCCGGACGGCTGCACCACCACTTGGTTTGAGACGGAGAAGCGGGATGGAATGATTTTCACAGTCGAGTTGATGCGCGACGGCGTGGCCGTGACGCGCCGCGAGGTTCAGGCCGAAGCCATGATGAGGCGGCGGCAACGCTCGGGCCAATCAACACCGGGCTGGGCCGGGAACCGGCGTCAGGAGAGTGGATCAGGGTGACGCAGGTTGGCAGCGGTAGGACGAAATGGTTTCGACGGGATGATGCTTAGCGCCACTGTTGGTTTAGACCACTCTTATTTGTACGCATCCCTGAACTCGTCTACGCTCCTCCGATTGTAGCGGAGGTATGGAGTGGTGAAGTTTCTATCCAGGAAGCGCGCGAGAGGGACGAATAGGCCCACGTCTGAAGACGCAGTGGAACGCTTGTCCTTTCTCGACGGTGTTTTGATTGCCACTGGATGGACCACCGGCGACGATCCGATCATTCTCTATGATGGCAGCCCTGTTGACCACCAATTGTGCGTCAGATACGGGCGCAAAGAACGGTTTCTCGCGGACAAGCATGGCTTTCGAATAGCCGCACCTCTTGTCAACCGCAATATCGACAACGAGAAGGTTTTTGTCCGTTTCGACAATGGCAATGAGCTTCGCCGCTCTCCCAGTCAGCCAGACACACATCCTGCGGTACTGAGCGCGTTCTTAACAGCCGCAAATCGAAAATCTGGTGTCCCTCTCATTGAGATAGGTTCGCGCGCCAGATCAGGCAGTACCTATCGTCATCTTTTCCCCAATTGCGAATATTTCGGCATTGACGTGGCTGACGGGCCGAATGTTGACCTGGTGACTGACGCCCACACCATGAAAGGTGTTACGAAGCAGTTTGACTTTGCCTTTTCGGTCTCTGTCTTCGAACACCTGATGATGCCTTGGGTAGCGGCTCATGCACTCAACCGAGTTCTCAACAGCGGCGCTTTAGTATTCATACAGTCACATCCTTCGTGGCCCCTACATGAGGAGCCATGGGATTTCTTCCGTTTTTCGAAAGACGCATGGTCCTCGATCTTCAGCCCGTTCACGGGGTTTGAAATCATAGACGCGGGCTACGCATTAGAAGCATCCATCGTTCCCGCCAACGCCAGTGGCGGGGCCTTGCAGACATTCGAAGACCACAGAACCTATCTGGTTAGTTCATGTCTTGCGAGAAAGATCGGTGTTCCGACACACGACTGGTCAGCTGATCCGGCAGAAATTCACAATCTCAAGTATTCGCATGGCACTCTGTGAGGGGGTTGAAAACTGTAATGTTAGACGAATTGCATAATAGTGGGATAGAAGTGTTTAATGACCAACCAATTGGGCGAACTTTAACAATCATCGTCGCTGGCGTTCCACGCTCCGGCACAACCATGGTGGCTAAAGCTCTGCAAAGCCTCGGTGTTTTTCTTGGCGATGAGATTGATGCCTCGGTCCAGGAAGACCTTCGCCTTTCGGCTGCGATAGAGCAAAACAACCAGGAGATTTCTGACATCGTCGCCGCCTACAACAGAGCTCACTCCGTGTGGGGATTCAAACGGCCGACCGCCTATCAGACCATTGACCTAAGACTATTTCGAAATCCTCGCCTGGTTTTGACCTTCCGCGACCCAGTGGCAATCGCGAAACGGGAAGAAATTTCCATGGTCTCCGACTTTCGGATTCAGTTGCGTCGAGCTGCTGAATGGTCGCTAAATCTGACAGATTTTGCGCTTCAACAGACCGTGCCTACGATGCTGGTTTCCTATGAAAAAGCCTTACAGAATCCCCAAGCATTCATCTGGCAATTGGCGCGATACATCGGGGTAACGCCTAGCTGGCGAGTTGCTCGAAGTGCGGCTGCGTCCATCAAGGCAAGTCCATCCGATTACCTAGAGAAATCTCAGGTTCGTTTCCCGAGAAAGCCGTCATGAAAAAATCCGACGTTGCCGTCGTCATTCCCTATTACAATGGCTCAAAGTACATCCGTCGCGCAGTCGAAAGCGTTCGAAAGCAAACGGTTTCGCCTGCTGAATTCGTGGTTGTTAACGATGGATCGAGCCAGGAAGAAGCCGCCTTTCTTCATGACCTGGCGAACGGAATGGATTTCAAAGTTATCGATAAGACGAACGGCGGTCAAGGGACGGCTCGAAATGCTGGTGTCGCCGCAACAGTATCTCCGTACATCTGCCTGCTCGACCAAGATGACTATTTTCTCCCAAAGCACATCGAAATCCTGCTCGACGCCGTTCAGGATGATGACCTTTTCGGTTGGGCGTACGCCGACCTGATGGAGGCTGACGGTGAAGGCAACATAGTGCGGAGCGAAATGATAAAGCACCACTGCTCGCACAATCCAAAGAGCGACATCTTCCGAATGATCGCGGGAGATATGTTCGTCCTTCCGTCTGCTTCGATAATAAAACGCTCAGCCTTCGATGCCGTTGGTGGATTCGATGTTCAATTCATGGGGTATGAGGATGACGATCTTTTTATGCGAATGTTTCGAGCAGGCTTCTCAAACATATTTGTAGATCAGCCGGTAACGGTGTGGTGCATTAATGAGGAAAGCACATCCTTCGGTATTCGGATGAGCAGAAGCCGCTGGCTGTTTATCCAGAAGATTTACAGAGATTTTCCTAACGATACTGTTCGAAAGCGATTCGTGTTTCGCGATTGTCTGGTACCTCGTTTTCAGCACATCATAATTGCGGAAGCGTACCAGGCAGCAATTCGTCCCGATACCCGCAGAGGGAAAGCCCTGGCGCCACACCGGGACGAATTAATATCCATTCTCACTGGTTTCAAAGATGCGGTTCTGCGCGATCCTGCTACTCTACGCAGAACCAAATTGAAGACCTCGGTGCAGACATGGCTTATCTGTACGAGGTCAAGGTTCTTGAATGAAGCCGCCTTGTTCTTGGCCGCCCTGGTGCGGAAGAGTCTAGTCAGTATGTAAGTTCCTGCCGTTTCGGCATTCGAAATAGGAGTTTTTCCACCGCGAGCGTCGGAGTGTAGCCGCCACCAAAAAGCGCTCGACTTCAGCCTGCAATAGTTGTTTTGACGGTCTTGACCTTGCCATGCGGGTTTCCTATCGAGATAGGAATAGATGCCCATCACCCAAGCAGTTACGCGCATCGCCAGCGAGGATGAATTGACCGACGTCCTGGCGGCCTACGGATTGCTGGGGCCGCTTGTACGCGTGCCTGCGTCTGTGTCGGCCCGCCAGTTCAAACTGCAGCTGCTTGCCGAGGGGCTGCTCGATCAGGTCGAGACGTTCGTCACTTCGCAGGGTGCTGCGGTGCAGATCGCTTATGACAACAGCGGAACGTTCGTTCGCACGGAGTTCGCCCACGCTGATCTCGGCGCCGATGCGCGGAATGTCGATGTCGAGCAGGCGCGCGGCGGCGCCCTTGAACGAAGTGTCCACGGCAGTTCCTTCCTTTGATGATGGGCAATTCTCGGCAAAGGGGCGGTAGGGACTAGGTTAATCAAAGCGGAACGAGGCGCCGCTGAAGAGCGTCACTTTACCGGCCGTCAGCCTTCTATCTGTTAGAATAGGTTTGGATAAGCGGCTTTCATGTTCCCCGCCAAATAGGTGGCGCCAGCCTTGGTGAGGTGCGCGAAATCCAGGAAAATGAGATTCCCCTCATCGTCAAACAAGCGGCAGCGTCCCCTACACATTACATCTTCGATGCTGATGGTTTCTGCCCTCTTGGCGTACATCTCCAGTATCGGCTTCGTCATTTCGTCTGCGGGGTGACGATGGGCAAAAACGAACTGTTCAACCGCGGCGATAGTGACCGCGCGGGAAGCGAAAATCAGATCGGGCACGTTCTCCGTAAACCTGATCGGCGGGCCCAGCAGCACAATCCGGTCAACCTTGCCTGCGAGCGCATCGATCGATTCCCGGATGCCTGGATCGACGTCGCTTGGGTGCCACGATGCCGAAAGGACAACCGCATCGAGCCCTTCTCGGCCGGCAAAATCATCGAATATGAAGCGCATCAACGCTTCACAGTTTGTGTCCATCTTATTCCCAGCTAATGGGACGCAAGATCCTGACGTCGCCTCCAAGAAATTCACGTCCGGATAGGCTTGCTTCAGCACAGAATACATGTCTGCTGCTATGCTATCCCCTACGAGCAGAACGTTTTTTCTCCCGGGCTTCAGATCGAGGCACTCGGCTTGGTCAAAATCCTTGAAAGTCTGATCGGGAAGGATGAAGCATGTTCCGACCCGAACTGTCGGGTTTCGCTCGTTCCACATAGTGTTGGCAGACTGGATGTTGCGGAGCTCCGGAGGAAGCCGAAACCTCAGACCATCGCTATAGGCCGCATAACCAGACATGGCAAAGGTAGCGCCGATGATCGATGCAGCGACACCTAGGGCCTTGGGAGTTGTCGTCAGATCAACCGACCTTGTACCGCGACGTAGAGGATGCTCGACGGCGTAGAATTGCAGAGCCGCTAGCCCAAGGCAGACTGCCAATGCCAATGCCTTTTCGAGCGAAGTGCCGAGGGGCATGAAGACTGCGACCGGCCAATGGACAAGATAAAGACTGTAAGATATCCGACCGATGAAGGTCATTGCTACGTTTGACAGAAGCGGAGCTATCGGCGGGACATTGCCGACAAGGATAACCACCGCGGCACCAGCGCAAGCGATGAGCGACCAAGCTGATGGCATTGGCACGTTGTCTCGCAATAATAGAAACGCTCCCACAATCGAGGCAAGCCCAAACCAGCCGACCATATTCGCGAGTGCTCCTGTCAATCGCACCTTGAACCAGGGGATTGCAATCATGATGCCCAGAGCAAACTCGAAAATCCGAAAGGGCATCCAGTAGAATACTGTGCTCGGGCTGTTCCCGATCACAGTTTGCGCCGCGACCAATGATGCAACTCCGGCGAAGCCAACGATCCATGCGGAAACCTTCACGCCGAAATAGCGTAACGTGAAAAGCAACGCCGCTGGCCAAAATAAATAGAACTGCTCTTCGACGCCAAGTGACCAAGTATGCAGTAGCGGCTTCAGATGCGCGGCTGTGTCGAAATATCCAACCTTGCTCCAAAAATAGATGTTGGAAACAGCGAATATAGCGGCGACCGCCGACTGCGCCAGATCCAGCACTTCGTCTGGGGGTAAAAGCGCGAAACTGACTGCGAGGGTAGCGAGTGCTGTTGTAGCCAATGCAGGGAAGAGACGGAGAAACCGCCGCAGGTAGAATCCTCGAAATGAAAAGCGTTCGCCGTGCATGTCCCGAAGGACATTACTGGTGATCAGGAAGCCAGAGATGACGAAGAATACGTCAACCCCTAAAAATCCGCCGGGCAGCCATGAGACCCCGAAATGGAACAATATCACTGCGACCACGGCTACCGCGCGCAGGCCCTCAATTTCCCGCCGTATCGTGTGCTGATTACCCACCATGACTATGGAGGCTGCCCTACAGGCCACAATCTTATGTGTCAAGAAATCGGCAATCGATAGTTGAGGAATACCAGGCGCTGTGCCAAAGCACCGTCAATGTTCTATTCAATTCAAGCTCTGCGGGCGCTTGCGGCCCTGTTGGTGGTGGCCGTTCACTGCGGCTATGGGTACGAGGCATGGGTGCCTCCTGGTGACTTCATGCCATGGTACTACACGCATATTTTTGGTGCTGCAGGCGTCCATCTGTTCTTTGTAATCTCAGGGTTCGTGATTGCATCGCAGCGAATAGAAAAAAGTGTGACCGGAGCTCTAAAATTCTGCGTCAATAGGGTGTCTCGCATCGTGCCGATGTACTGGCTATGCACCTTTGCCTTCGTCGCGGCGCGGACGTTTCTCGATCCGAACCATGCAAGCCAATACAGTCTCGAAACCATCTGGCCTGACTTGGTGAAATCGCTGCTTTTCATCCCAAGAGAGGCGCCACCGGTGCTCGGCGTTGGCTGGACCTTGAACTACGAGATGTTTTTCTATCTCGTATTTGGAACGGTTGTGGTCTTGGCCGGGCGTTCGGTCATATTCGCCGCAACCGCGCTCGCCTGCTTCGTAGCGGCAGATACACTGATCGGGGAGCGGACTTTCGGTGTTCTGGCTCAACCTATCGTGCTGGAATTTGCCATTGGGATGTTGATTTTCAAGGTTTATAGAAGCGCGGTTCTACAGCGAGTAGCACCTTACGTTTTCGCATCGGGTTTGCTCACATTGTTCTCGACTGCCTTCTGGTTCTTGCCCGGGTCAGCGTCCGGCTGGTCAATTTTCTTTGCGTGGGGCTTGCCATCTGCGGCAACGATGCTAGGGGCCGTCTGCTGGGAAAGCAGACGACCAAACCTACTGCGCTGGCGACCTCTTACGGCGGTAGGCGACGCGTCCTATTCACTCTATCTGATCCACTATATCGCGATCTTCGGTCGATCGAATCTGGCCGCCACGCTATTTTTAGACACCCCACTAATTCGTTCATCTGGCCCGCAAGTCGCGACCTTCACGATGGTCGCCATATTGACAATCATCGCTATAGCGGTGCATCGCTGGATTGAGATGCCCTTGACGATAGCCACCAAGGGCACTCTAGCGAGGCTCATTTTTGTACCAAGCAGGCCGGCGCTGAGCTGATCAGCCCAACATCGCAAATGCGCGGCCAACGACTAGCGGTGAAAACACCTTTCCAATTCTGGCCCTGATGAACGCAACGTCCTCGACGACCATATCGACGTTGCCATTGGCTTTGATTTTAAGAGACAGCTCATAGAGCCTCAGCTTCTCGGAAGCCTGCATGTTTTCGTCCTCCCTCGTCGGCGTCATCATTGCCTGTATCGCAGCCGTCCCCAGCGTCAGGCCCGTTTCGGCGTTTTCCAGATCAAGGATAGGCTGGGAAAAGTCGATCTTCATTGAGATTACTCCTGGTTTAGGTTCTGATGAGGCCGTAGCCGGCGGTCTGATGGAAGTCTGTTACGAAGGCGGCAAATCTCTGGGAGACCGACTTCACGGCATCGTCGAGCGCCTGCACCGTCGCCTGAACATAGGAAGCGGTATGCGTCTGGCCGGCATAAGAAGCGAATGTGGTGCGGAGCAATGTGCCAGTAGGAACGCCCCACCCTGTCTTTGCGGCAACCGGCGTTGTGCCAAAGAACCCGATGCCGGTAGTGTTGAACTCGACCTTGGTCGCGGCGGCGCCATCCTGCAGCTTCCACCCACCCGTACCCTTGCCGCGTAGCAGACCGCTGTCGTTTCCCGGCCCTTGGGCGAGTAGCAGGACGCCGGTCCCGGCCGCTTGAGGTTGGACCGAAAGATAGTTGACCGCGCTCGCGGCATCAACGAGCGCCAGACTGACGCGGCCGCCAGCCGAAACAACCAGACCGCTGTTAGACCTGTTGATAGACCAATTGATGGAATCGTTCGATGACCCCAAGATGCTGAAGGTATTCATGCCGGAAGCGTTGTACCAATTGAGTGCATGCGCACCCCCAACGCCTTCCGAGGACATTGCCATGACCTCGCCAGAGGTCAAAGCATCCTTCATGAACACCAAGCCGGAGTTCCAGGTGTTCGACCCCTTTACGACCGCCAAAACTGCCGTACTTGGATTGACCGACGCACCGCCGAATGCATTGTCTCCGCCGCCTTGCGCCCAGAAGCCGAAAAGCCCATCGACTTGGGCGTTTGGCGTCATCGTCGTATTGTTGCCTTTGTTCTTGCCGGCGATTTCCAGGCCGTAGACTTGGCCGGCACCGGCTTCGCGCTGGAGCTCAGCCATAAAGGCCCAAGCTGAATTAGAGGCTAGGTCGGCCACAACAGCCGCGCCAAACGCGATGCCTCCAGAACTTGTATTGCTGGTTTTGATGCCGGATACAAAGCCATAAGGCGAATTCAGATTCGCAGCCGATCCTCCCTCGTTTGTGAACAGGACCCCCGCATTGAGAGCGAGGTAGGCTGGCGCGTTGGCCGCGTTGGAAAGCCAGGATGTACCGCTATCAGAAGGGCCGAGATTGTTGCCGGCAAACTTGCTCGCGGCGCCACCGACGAACACCCGGTCGGACAGCCGCCAGATGTTTGCCCCCGTCGAGAGGCCGGTTGCCCGGCCTTTCCACAGGTTGAACTTACCGCCGTCCGTGAGCTGGTCCCACGTCATGGACGGGTCTGGAAGCCAGGCGCCGCCGACCGTCGCGGTGCTCAACGGGGCCGCGAATGCGTATTTGCTTGCAGGCTTCGGCACAAACGACAGGTTATTGAGCGCACCAGCCGCAGTAAATGCCGCCACGTTCGAAGTGACGCCATCACCATTAACGCCGGCCGTTGGTACGATACCGCCGGCGTCGCCCGAGCGGTCGAAAGTCAGGAGATATTGATCGCCCGCCACCAACGCTCCGGAGCCGCCAAGATAGGCGATGATGATTTTGCGGTACCCTCCACTATCCGTAACACCTCCTGTAACATTGAAACTAAGAAGAACTGGAACGGCAGCGAGGCCACGAATGGTGAGGTTCCCCCGGACCAGATTCGCGCTGTCATCCCAAGAATCGATTATGCCGCGCACATCGGCGCCTGACGCGTCGACGTTATCGAGGTAAGCTGCGGTTGCTCCTGAAACGGTTGCGTTGTCCAGCCTGAAGGCGCCCTCTCCCGGATCGGAATCAACGGTCGACGTAGCAAACGTGAAGAGAAGAGCGGACCCGAAGCGTAGGCCTTCAAGGTAAGTTCCCCATGCCCGTATCTGGCTTTTCTGCGGGTGTATCGGATTCCCGCCGGGACCGTCAGCCCAAATGGTATTGGCTTTCTCGACCATAAAATAAGCTCCCCAGAATGGTGGTTACGGCGGATGCCAAAGGTTTCGCCGGCTAAGTGACGAGGACGGCGCCGGTGGCGACGCCGGTTGTGCTCTCGACACCAGAGCCGTTCACCGAGCGCAGCCAGTAGTAGTAGGTCCCGGCCGCAAGGCCTGTGTTAGTCCAAGCATCAGCCGAAGATGGCGCGCCATATTCGGTGCGAACGACCGTCGCCGTGCCTTCGGTGTTGACGGTGTTGCGTCGGACGTTCGTGGCGACGTAGTTGGCCGAGTTCGGCGTGTTCCAGGTGAGCGCCACCTGGCCAACGCCGCCGGTCGCGACAATGCCTGAGACCGCCGCAGGCGGCGTGCCGTCGACCGTCGAGACCAGCGTGACGCTGCTGGTCCAGTCGCCGTAGGAGTTGTTCGATCCGATATAAGCGGCCTGGATGTCGATCGAGGTGTTGGCCGGCACCGGGTTTGTGTTGACGACGATCAAGCCCGCCGATGGTGTTGCATCGGGGAATTTCTGCTCGACCCAGGCACCGGGCGTGCCGCCGCCAACATCAGTGATGCGGTAGCGGATGGATGGCGTCACGTCGTCACGGTTCGGGTCGACTAACACCACCCGGACATAAACCGTCCCGCTGCCCGAAACAGCCGTCGCGGTATCGATCATCGGCTTCGGAATGCCGTCCGAAACAGGCTTCGGCGGCACCGGTGGTGCGGCACCTTCATCGTCCGCCGGGTTCCAGTCGTCGATCTCCGGACCAGTTCCCGGCATCTTGACCCAGGTCATTTGGAAACCGCCACGCTGCACCGAGAGGACAGACTTGCGATTTGACACCACCGCTCCGTTGAGGGACGGCAAGCGGCGCGGCGTCTTCAATCTGATCCAGGGGGCGTAGATCGCATTGATGCCAGTCAGCCGGACATCGAGAGTGCCGCGCTTCTTTGCCCGAGCTCGTGTGAACTCACGCTTCCCCAGCCTGCGGGCCTGGCGCCATTGCTGAACCCAGATGTAATTGCCTTCCTGTGGCAGAACCCGGCCGGCCTTGATCTGCGCGTCAGCGTCCTCGAAATAGTCGGTGTCCGTGGTCGTATAATCGGTCGCCGGATAGGTGAATTTCGGGACGAACTGGTTGACCTCCTCCTCCGGCAGTACGTCATGCTGCACGGTGTGACCGACGATGTCGGCATCGGTTAGAGTGGCGACATACTTTTCCCGGAATTTGCCGGCGACGACGAGCAAGGCGCCATCGCCGCGCTCGCACATCCACCCGTCAAATGTGGCGAGAAGGGCATTGGTACCGCTCTTTGGATCGTGATCGGTGGTGTCAAAGCCGCCGCATTCGTAGCGCTTTTCGGTGCCGCCAGTCGCCCTGGGCACGTCCTCGTCGCAGACATCAGCCTCTTCCTGCCACATATCGAGAACTGGAAGCAGAGCCTTGCGATAATCCCGCTTGGTCCCGAACGGATTGAAGCATTCATGCCAGGCAAGTGCGAGGATCGAATTCTTCGAGAACTTCCACGTCGACGGGTCTTCCGGATCTTGCGCGGGGTCGCGGAAATCCCAAACCAGCGCGAGCTGCGCGACCACGGAGAGAGCCGGCTTGCCATAGGGATAGAAGGCTTGGAAGTTCTCCGCATTCGGCGCCACGCAACGCATGCCGGCGTATGCCTGTCCGTCGCCCCGGTGGTCATTTGTCCAGATCCCCTGAGATCCGAGCACTGAAACGACCTCGGAAATCGGGGTCTCCGGCACCAGCCCCAGGCGACGATAGATCAGGACCCATTCGAAGGTGCCCTTGCCATAGCGCACGCCGCTGGGGCTCATGACGCGGTTTCCGTCCAGAAGAACCTTGTCATCGTTCAGGTAGTAGCCGGTATAGGCATTGATTCGATGGGCGACGATCGCCTGAACCGAATAGATCTTATTGTCTACCGCTTCCCAAAGCATCATCGCGCCGGCCAGCCGAGCTTCGCCAACGCCCCAGAAGCGATAGGGGATCGGCTGCGTCAGCGGCGCGCGGCCGTCCTCAGGCTTCGGCGGCTTGGGCGTCAGCAGATACTGGACGCCGGCGACGATAGCGGTGGTGGCAATTGCCGATGCGATAGCCGCATAGGAGATCGTGGTGCCGAACAAGGTGAAGCCGCCGGTCCCGAGAATGGCGGTGAAGATCGGCGTGAAGATCGGATCCTTGTGGACCGGCCAGCGATATTCGCCGGTCCAGCCTTCGGCCATGATCTCCTGCGTCGTCGCAGTCTCGAAAGCGCCGATGCCTGGATTATAGGTTTGCCGAAGCGACGCCGTTTTCAGCGCCTCGCGCAAGGCGTCATCGAAGGGGTTCACGCTATGCGCCATGCCGAGCCGGTCCAATCGAGATGTTTGACCATCGCACCGCGCGCCGACATCACTGCCCACAGCGGGCCGAACCGGATGGCAGGAATTTCCTTGACCGATGCGCCGGCGGCCTCGAAACCACTCATGGCGTTGACTATGCCGATGTCGCCATCGCGGGGGTCATTGGTCCTTGGGAAACCGAGGGCGCCAAGCTTTGAACCGACGAGGCGTTCCGCTCCGCCCGATGCCCGTAGGATGGCCGCCGCGCCCTCGGCATCCAAATACGTGCTGCGCAGTTCAGCTCCCGGATCCTTGCCTGTCGCCGCCACAACCCAGTTTGCTGTGAAGAGGGTGCAGTCGCTGAACCCCCACTGCCAGCGATGAGGCAGCCGGATGTACTCTTCCAGCGTCATTCTGAGCCTCAGTAATTTGGCCATGCCGGGGCAACACCGCGCGCCAGACGCGCCGTGCCGTCGCAGAATTTGTCGGTCGGATACATCGCTTTCTGGTGTGGCCCTGACCAAAGGACGAGGGAGGCGCGCGACCTGGTATTGGTGCCGGAGACCGTCGCCAGCGTGATTGTCGTCGTCGGATTTTCGGTACCCGAGACCGCCGGGCTCGATTCTGTCGGGTGCGACGCAGTTCCGGTCCAGAGCGCTATGATCGGACCGGTCGGCTGGTAATAGTCGTCCAGTGTGGCGAAGCCGATCTTCAGGTCCTTGCCTCGCACATCGGGCATGGTCTCGAGCACATTGGCGGCCGTGTCCGGGTCGATGCCGGAAATCCCGAACTCGACGCTGGAGCTCTGCCCATTGACCAGCACCTCAAGCGTCGGGATGTTGAGCAGCCGGCCGCCGCCGAGATACACGGTTCCATCCTCGTCGAGGCTGTCGAAGCCCGCCGGGATGTCATTGACGCCGGCCCAGATGTGCAATCCGGGATCGGTGTCGAGCCGGAAGAAGATGCCGAGCATGTGGCTCGATGCCATGCGGTCGAGAACATCCTGCAGCACGTAGTCGAGGCTGTAGGAGCCGATCAGATCCTGCCAAGCCATAGATTAGAAACCCTCCACGAATTGCAGCGTCGGAGACGACTGCCACCAGCCCTCCGCTTCCCACGCCAAGGTGAAGGTTGAGGGAAATTTCATGACGCAGCGCGGCCGTGCGAACTCGATCCGGGTGCCGGCCGGGACGGCCTCGCGCAACGGCTTGTCGAGCGAGAGCACAAATTGCGATCCGGTGACTGCAACCCCTTCCACGATTTCGGTGACGGGAACCGGGTCAGAACTTTCCCAGTAACGATAGGCCCGCCAGCCCTTGGTTGGATGGTAGATCGAAAACCAGTCGGACCAGCGTAGGTTACGATCCGCGCCATACATGTTGAGCGTGATCTGTCCGGCATTGAGCGCGGCCGCCGCACCCATTGTGCCGAACACCGTCGCCTGGCTGTAGCCGGCGCCATCGGAGAAAAGGGACGTGTCTGAATGCGGAATGCCCTTGATGATGGGCCTCGGAACGTTCCCTCCCCCGACAGCAAACGGCCCCATCCAGTCGGACAGGATCGGCACGTTCATGAACCGGATGGAGCTGTTCATGCGTGCCGCGACCCAGTTGATGTATTCGTGCTCTTCCCTCGCTTGGATCACGCAGCCCTCATAAGAGCCGACGAGGACGCCGCCGCCGCTGGTTTCGATCGTCACCGATTCACCGAGACCGTTGCGGCCGCCCTCCAGCCCGCCGCCCTTGGTGTCGAATGACAGTTTCGTGGGCTTCAGGAAGTCAATGTCCAGCGTGGGGAGATTGGTGTACCGCCCCATCGCTTATCCCTTCTGTGACGTATAGCGCCGCTGGGTCTCACCAAAGCCGCCGTTGATCTGCCCTTGGTGATACTCGCCGATTGCTTCCTGGGCGCCCTGCTTTGCCAGCATGCGAACGTGCTCATCGCCGCTGGCTCCCGTGACGTGGACATGCAGGTCAACCTTCGGCGGTGCGGACGACTGGCCATTTCCGTTGGCCGCCATCTGCATCGAGCGCGGGTTGCTCCGGATGACGTCGCCGGCGCGCAACTTGCGCAGTTCGGGACCGCGTTCGCCGACCCATGCCCATCCAGCCGGAGCACTTTCGGTCCCGTCCGCGAAGCCGAACAGCTTCGGAAGGAAGCCGAGCAGCGTGCCGAGGAAACCACCACCAGAAGAGCCCGACGGGGCGCCCCCGCCGGAATATCCGAGGATGTCCGACAGGGTAGTGTTCGCCTGGAAATTCTCGGGCTTGAGACCGTCGAGGATCGAAGCCAGGCCGCCCTTCCCGCCCAAGCCGCCGGCCAGGCTCTGGACGGTGTTGGTTACGGTGCTGTCGAGGCCGCCAAGGCTGTCAGACGCCTTCGCTACAGCAGCGTTGAACTTGTCGACGTAAACGGAGCCGGTGGTGCCCAGCACATCCTTGGCGCCGGCCCCGGTCGAGAGCGGACCACCCGTGAACCATGCGGAGGCGGCATCCTGCGGATTGCCGTACTTCGAAATGTATTTGCCGAACTGCTTCTCGAAAATGGCATCCTGGGCGCCGGGATCGGCCAGGAACTGGCTCGGTGAGAGCGTCTTGCCGAGGGCATCTTGAGACCACGAAGGCAAGTTGCTCTTCATCACCTGGTAGGCGCCGAGCGCTTGGTTGCCGTTCTTCAGCATTGGGCCGAGCGCCGAATAGCCGCCACTGCCAGCGCTTTCGATCGAACGGATTGCGGCCGCATACGCCGACATGTTGCCGCCGAGCGCCGCCAGCGGGGCACGCGTGACAGCACCTGGTGCATAGTTGTCGTTCGCCCCACCAAGCAGGGAGCCGACCACGCTAGCCCCCGCCGATGCAACACCACCGCCGCCGGGCATTTGGCCCGTCAGCGCAGAAGCGAACGCGGTCGCCAAACGGTCGAAAATGTTGCTCCAGGCCTTATCCATGAAGTTAGTCAGAGCATTCAGGATCGAGGTGCCCAGCGCCTTGCCGATATTCCCGCCGCTGTTCAGCAGTTCCGATTTGAAGCCGGATAGGAACCCTACCGCCAGCCCTTTCGCATCCGCGAACTTGGTTGCGTCGCGCATCTGCTGGGCTTCATGCGAATCCATGCCGATGCCGCTATTGCGGAGGCGGGACGCGATCTGCTGGTCGCCTGCCGACAGAAATTGCTGCGAGCGCTCGAACGCCAGGTCATTACCCAACTGGGCACGCGCGATCTGATCCGCCACCTTCCCGTAGGCCTCCGCCTTCTGCTTGATCAGGTCCAGTTCCTGTTGATCGACCGGGATATTGTTTCGTGCCGCTTCCTCGCGAAGCTGCTGCGTCAACTGGAACTGCATGCGCATGGCTTCGGCCGCGCCGGCCGTCTTGCCGATAAGGTCAAGGTCGAATTGCTGCGAGGCGAGCGTCGCGTCGAGGGAGCGCTTGCGCTCGTTCTGTGCCTCATCTAAGGCATGCTGGGCCGCCAAGGAAGCTTGCTGGCCGGCCATGTCGATGCGGCGGGCTCGCTCAGCCGGGTTCTCATTGTCATTGTACTGAGCGCCAGCCTGGGCACGCGCCGCTGCGGCGAGCTCGGCCGGCGAGCGGGCGTATAGATCCTGCCGCTGCGCGTCGAAGGACTGTTGAGCTCGAGATGCGGAAACGGCCCCGGCGGCGTTGTACCGGTCGAGCGAGCTCATATCTTCGGTGCTGAGAGAGCCGCGACGAAGCGGCAGTCCGCCCGGCCCGACACTCTTCGCCAGTGCATCTTGCGCGAGCTGCAACTGCTTCAGCGCGCGCGCCGCAGCATCCGCGTCCCGCGTCAGATCCATGAGCTTCCCAGCCGAAGCAGTCAGCGCGGCGTTGTTCGGGTCAAGCGCCCACTTGTCCTCGACCATCTTGCGGAATCCGATGATGTCGGGCGTTCCGTCGCGCGCGGTTTTGCGAAGATAGTCGATGGCATCGGTAAACGGTTTGAATTCCGAAGAAACGATGTTCTGCGGGCCGAACTGGTTGCCCGAGCCGCCACCGCCTCGGTCGATTAGGATGTCACCAAGCGACCCTCTCGCCTGGTTCGCGATCTGGATTTTCAACCCGGCCTGTGTCGATGAAGACAGCAGCTGGAGACCGTTCAGGTTGGAAACTGAAAACGCGTCCTTGGCCTTTCCCGCGATAAATCCGTAGATATCGCCAATGCCGCGCAGAACGGAGGCGTGGTCCTTCAGGAGCTCATCGAGCCCTTTCACCTCCTTACGCGTCGATATGATGTACGTGGCGAGCCCAGCGACAGCGGCAACCCCGGCGCCCGCCGCGAGACCGGCAGGCGTGACCATGAACGCGAGAAGCGCCTGCCCTGCTGACTTGGCCGCCGTGCCGATGGCTGACAGTGAGCCGCGCAAGCCTGTCGGTCCGCTTTCCAGTGCGTCATAGACCTGGCCGATCTGCGAGGCGAAGATCTGCACCGGGGACGCGCCCAAGGCGAACATGGTAATGACGTCGTTGCCCTGCCTTGAAAGGTTGAGCATCTGGTTCGACGTCAACCGCGCCGCGTTTGCGTTGTCGTTGAGCGCCCTGGTCGACTTGTCTGCCGCCGGCGCAACACGACCAATGTTCGACACCACTTGGGCCGAGCCGGAACCCATTCCGGCCAGCGTCGTTTGGGTCTTCTCCGCAGTGGCTACGAGCTTGATCAGGGACGCATTGCTTCCCTCCGCAATGCTGGCCAGTTTGAGGAGCGTGGCATTGGCCTGGTCGACGCCAGCCGCGATCTTGCCAAGCGCAGCATTTGAGCCAGCCGAGGCGGATTGTAGCCGCTTCTGGGCCGCTTCAGCCTTAGCGGAAGCGGCCGACATATTGTCCAGGTTCGTCTTCGCCGTGACGGTCTGAGACGAATCGACAGCAAGGCCGAGATTGGCAACGGTCACTGCGCCACCTCATTCCACCGCGAACATTGCATCGAAATAGTCCTCGGTTATCGGTTGAGCGGTGATCTCGATTGCAAGCTTTGGATCTTCGCCGAACACAGCTCGAAGGACGGAACTGATCATGTCGCCACGCCCATCGAGACCAACGAGGATGGCATTGACGTCGGCTCGCAACGTCTGCTCTTCAGTCCAGCCGAGCCAGCCCAAGGCTTTCTCGGCCAGATCTTCGTAATATTCAGCCAGGCTTATGCGGACTTCGGAGGGTCGCCTTCTCCCTCTCCTCCGGACATCGGGCGCCCGCCATTGGCGATGATGGTCAGGTAGGTTGAGACAGGACCGACCAGATCGGTCAGGCCCGTCCGCCACACCTTATCGGGAATGGACTTCGCATCCTGGCCTGTGGCGCCGAGGCCGAGCGCCACGACGGACACGATCACGTCGAAGTCGTAATTGCCGACGGAACGGACGGCACTGGAAATGCCGCCGCTCTGGCGAGAAATGGCCTGCGCGGCCATCAAGGACGGGCGAAGCACGACGGTCTCGCCATCGAGCTCGATCTCGACGTTGCCGGCGCCCAGTGCTGGCTTGCTCATGCCTTTTTCTCCACTTCGACCTTGGGCGCCTTGACCGGGGTGCCGGTCGCTTCGAACGGGGCCGGGATAGCCGACGCTTCGGCCTTAGTGAGGTCGAGCTCGATGAAGTTGCTGGGCGCCAGAAGGTACTCCTGCCCATTGTGCGACAGCTTGTGCGCCTCTTTGCCGATGTTCGTTATCTTCATCTTCGCCTCCTGTTAGCCGAGTGCCGCGACGCGGACGTAGTTGGTGTTGGGCAGCACAGTGCAGTTCAGCATCTGCGCATTGTTGGCGCCGCCCATGCCTTCCTCGGCACCGGCGACCTGGCCCATGAACAGCCGCTGCGGGCCGGCGGGCACGGTCGTCGCGGTATGGACGCCCGACTGTGTTCCAGTCGTGGCAATCACCGTGCCGCCCTTCGTGGCGGACAGCGTGAAGGTGTCGGGGTCGAGGACCGTCTTCACGTAGTAAGTGGTGCCGGCGGTCAGGCCGGTCGGCAGCGCACCCGTGGTGGCGAACTTGACGGCCGTGTTGACGGCCAGCCCGTGGCCGGTCCACGTCACGACGCCAGGCGACGCGATGGTGATTGTGGCGGCGGCCGACTTCGGCGTCGGGGCGCCATTGAGCTCGACCTTGAACGGATAGTTGTAATCCGTCTGCTCGGCCGCGATCATGGCAAGCTGGCCCGGATCGTTCGTGTTGAGGGCGAAATTGTCGGACCGCTGCGGAGCCTGCCGCGAACCCTTCCAATTGTAGGTGCGGCGGCGGTTGAGCAGGTTGACCGTGTTGCCCTGGGCAGAGTCGCCCGAATTGCCCATGGTTTCGTACTGGCCGACCTCGATCCATGTCACCGCGGCGAAATCAGCCTCGACGACGTCGACGTCAGGAACTTCCACAGGAGCCGAACCAATATAGAAGCGGCTGCCCGCCACGGGGGACACTTTGATAGGCATTGCTGCCTCCTTTCAGGGTTTCAGGATTTGCCTTGCCGAAGGGCGAAGCGGCGGGAAGGATCAGGCGTAGGTCTCGTATTCGACCGACACCGGCGTCTGCCAATGCGTGTCATCGGCGATGGCTTGGGCGACGTCGGGCGCCTTGGTGATGCGGACGATCATGGTGCCATAGTTCGCCCGCAGATCGGTCGGAAACCACGCAGCCACCTGCCCTGCGATCTCGGCCGCGACGGATGCGTCCTGGTTCTTCTTGGCGAACACGTCGACCTGCAGGAGCCCGATGCGCTGGTGAGGCTCGGTTGAACCGATGAACAGCCGCCGATTGACGTTAGGAACATGGGTGACGCGGAGATAGCCGGTCGTCGGCTTGGTGAAATCCTCGTTCGGCCACGCGATCGGCAACGCCGGGGTTAGGACCAGCCCCTGCACCCTCCCCTTCAGTGCAAGCCAGATCTGGGTTTCGATGGACGGCATGATCAGAGCCCCAGCCTTGCTTTCACTTCGGCCGCCTTGGCCTCGACAATCATGACCCAGCGTTGCGCAACGAGCGTCACCCAAGGCCGGGGCGTCGTGCCGTTCGCGCCATAGTGGACGAATGCCGCATAGTTTGCCGTGTAGCCGAGGTAGATCGTATCGCCGAGGTCGGCGCCATTGATGACCAGGATGACGTCGCCGAGGTCAGCCGGCACCGCGACGCCTGGATTTTCGCTGCTCAGTGTCGGCATGGCCGATGTCGACGCCACCAGCGAGGCGCGGAGGAACCCGGTTCGCTTGTAGCCCGGCGGCTGCGGCTTGGCGTAAACCTCGTCAGCAAGAAGTTGGTCGAGTTGGCTGACTAGCTCTTGCGCCGATACCTTGAACACGGCTTCGAGAGCATTCGGCACTGCGGCCGCCCATGCACCTACAGTCGCCGCGAAGGATTGAGCCATCAGCGTGCCGCGCGCGGCGTGAACGACAGGTCAATGAAACAATCCCCGAAGGAGACCAGCAGCGTATAGACGATCCGGCCATGCTCGCGCACGCGCGGCGGCTTGTCGGTTTCCTTGATCGCAAACCTGCTCGTGATTTCATCAACCACCGCTTGAGGGTCATCGGCATCATCAATCCACGGAATGCAGATCAGGTCTAGATCGCGAGCGACGGAGCCGTGCACCGCCATCGCGTAGCCGTGCTTCCGGGCAATTTCGGTCAGCTCTTTGTACGCGCCGATATAGACGGGAGCATTGTTTGCAGGCTTCATCACCGCACCAATTGAGCAACGAAATCGATCTTGTATTCAGCCAGGCATTTGCACCCGAGCGTGTGCCTGGTCGGGACGCCGGGCGCGTGCGGATATGGGATGGCGGTGCCATCCGGCGCGGTGAAGGGCTGATGGAACGGCACCACCTGCCCCTGCATCGCCTCGTGCTGTTCCCGGCCGTGCTTCTGCGGCGTGTGCTTCCAGCCCTTCGTGACCACATCCGCCCGAAGGCTTCCCTTTTCGATCTGCTGGCGAAAGACGATGTCCTTTGATGCGCCCAAGGCCGCGAAGGTTTCATGCAGGCCGATCGTGTCGGCGCGGAGCTTCAACAGGCTGTCCGCGTACCTGCCGGTGATCCGATCGACCAAGGCGGCCGAAACGGGCTTTCCCGCTTCGATGGCAGCCAACACAGTCTTATCGAAACGCTTGTCTCGACGACCCCGAGAGAGGTATTTTCTCAGATGGTCGGGCTCGCCGGAAAGCAGTTCCTGGCGGGCTCGGGCAACATAGTCGCCTTGAACTGTGGTGAGCCCGATCAATCCGCCTTCCCGTCGGCCGGTGACTGTGCTGACCCTGCCGACGACAGCGACAGCCGTCTTGGTCGGATTGTCGCCTCGAGCAAGGCCCATCTCGAACGCCGTCCTGATCGCGGTCTTCTGATCGGTGACAATCCCCGTCACCAACTTCGCCGAATGATCCTGCAGCCACTGCTCTGCCGCGAGATTGCGGGCATCCCAGCGGACCACGATGCGATGACCGGATGGATCGCGGAGCGTTGGCATGCCCTCGACAGTATCGACCCCACCACCGTTGAAAGCCGCCCTAATCGCCTCATCAAGCGGCCTGAAAGCGGCCGGGTCCAAGTTCATGGCGTTGATCGCGCCGTTGACGTCGCCTCGCTCCAACCGCTCCACGATTCGACGCAGCACGATGTTGCTGGTGATATCGTCGATCGCCTCGATGAAGGCTGCGCGGATGGCCGGCTCGAACTGAGAGACGAGGATCTCGAAGCGTTGGCGCGGCGTGAGACGGACGAGCATTTTGTGGTTGCATTCTTATTCTGAACGTGGATATGCGGGGTAGAGATGACGCGGAGCATTTGAAATGAAAAAGTCAGTACTAATCGCAGCAACATTTTTGCTGTCGACTTTCAATGCATCGGCGATGACGCCAGACGAGCTGAAGCAAGTAACAGCGGCGATGATAAACATGAACGGCCTCTTGTGCGCGGACGTGGTCGACATCAGGCCTTTGGAACTGGATGGCCAGTTCGAAGTCACGTGCATTGAGTACCGTGGCGGCAGCGGGACGGTCCGCTACATCATGAACGCCAAGGAAGGCACGGCTTTCAAGGCTTAGGCTGCGCAGAAGGCCTTCCACGCCACCACCGCCCCAGCCGAAGGCGTTGGCAGCAGGCTGGTGATAACGCGCTCGATCCCGTCGATGATCAGAGCATCGGTGAGCAGCGGCACAACCTCCGGCACCGCGAACGTCACGACGTCGCCGGTCTGGACGATCAGGATGCCGTTTTCGTAGCGCTGGTCGACGCGCTTAACAGCGGCATCGAGCGGCCAGGTTTCCACCGTCGGCTCAACCGGAACCCAAGGCTGGTCAGGATCGACAACGCCCGGCGTCTCGCGCTTCAACTGGACCGAGCCCTGGTTGAACTCGCCGAGCATCTCCGAAGCCATTGCCTGCATGTCGTCATAAAAGTCGACCATAGGACGTCCCCGTCATTGTTTCGCCGGCTTGTTCGCATTACCAGCGGGAATGACTTCGATTTTCCGCATTGCCGCGCTCGTTTTGCTAGCAATCATCGTCTTTGCGACGCTGTCGCCGATCCAAATGCGTCCCCATATGGGCGATCCGAACTTCGAACGTGCCCTCGCCTATGTTCTGTTCGGTTTGACGCTCGGCCTCGGCTTTCCAAACCGGGTAGCAAGAACTACCGCGACGGTAGTGTTCGTGGCGGCAACACTGGAGTTCATGCAGGCATTCGACCCCGGACGGCACGCCCGCATCTCGGACGGCTCTCTAAAAGCTCTTGCCGGGATCTGCGGAATAGTTGCTGTCCAAGTGGGCCTGCAGTTGGCCCGCCGATACTGGCCTCGTAGAACGACATCGCCTGCGGAATAACGTCTAGCCGGCTCACACCACCATAATAGCGGGCTGGCCAAAGACAGGACCGATCAGCGGGGCAAGCAGCCCCTCGATCACCGTTGAGACCGGCGCGTCTGGCGCGAAAATGTTGCCGTTGTCGCCGGGTTCGAAAAACTCGCGCTCGATCCCTTCGACCTTCTGGCGCTTCACCTTCTTGGCCGGATCGAAGGTGATCGACAGCGATCCAGGCTTCTTCAACTCAATGTAGGCCGCCTCATAGCTGGCCCATTCAACCCTTGTGGGAATCAGGTCAGAAGCGAGCGCCGAGCCATAGGCTGTGGCGCCAGTCTGCGGCCATTCCCTCTCCTGTGCAATCCCACCAGTCGGCTGGCCAGGGAAGCGCAAGCCATAGGTCCCGTCGATATAGGCGCTGCCCCGCTGCCGAAGTGCGGCAAACGGGGCATCGGCTGCATAGGTGTAGCCGGCCGCGTCCCAATATGCCTTGAGGGCGGCATCTGATCCGTAGCCGGCCATTGGCTGTTACTCCGCCAGCTTGGCGTCGACGAGCTCCTTGAGCTTGTCGGTCGGGATGTTCCGGGCATACTCGATGCCGAGTTCATCCGCCTGCTTCTTCAGGTCCTCACGGTCGAGTGAGCCGTCATCCGCCGCCTTGGCTGCGCCGAAGCTGAACCATCCGGTCGCTTTGGCGACCTTCAGCTCGGCATCAGCCATTTCGACGTCGACCGACTGGCCCGGATCGACCAGAACGGCACTGCCGAGAGTGTTCAGGCCGCGCGGGCCTGCTTGGTTGTTGGTGACTTTCATCGTCGCCTCCTTAAATGCCGTCGAGATAGCGGACCGACTTCGGCCGGCGGATGTCGACACCGCCGAGACGGAAGATGCCGGGCACGTCGAACTTGATCGGCCCGGTCTGCCACGCCGGCAGGAACCGGAACGGCATCGGCATATGCATTTTCAGCACTTCCGGACTGCGCCGATACGCGACCATGCGCTTGGTGCCGGAAGCGCCGGCCGTATCGAGGTAGCCGAAGACGCCGCGGATGGTGAGCGCTCCACCGGTGGTGCGGGTGTAGATGTTATTCCGCTCGATCCATTCCAGAATGGTGGTCTGGTTTACGGCGTCGATGCGGCGCGTCGACAGGTCCAGCAGCACCGAATACGGCAGGAGCAGAGTATCCGCGATTTCCGCGCCCAGCGTGCCGGTGAAGATACCGGTGAGCTGGCCGTTGATGTCGCGCAGGATCTGGTCCGGCGTCTTCGATACGAACGTCGTTGCCGAGCCGGTACCATCGGCCGGAGCCGTGGTTGCGGTCGGCGTCGACGCGTTGACAAGGCCGGAGAAGCCCTTGCCCGTATCGCCGATGAAGGCGACCTGGTCGATCTTCTCCTCGGCCACGCGGCGCGCCGTCGAGGCTTTGTCATTGCTCAGGTTCATGCCGAGCAGCTGGGCGGTGCCCAGTTCCTCGAGATTGTATCCGTAGCCGATCGCCGCCATGGAGACAGTGGTCTCGAACTTCTCGCGGGTCAGTTCGACCTTCGGGACGTCGTGCGCATTGCCGTTGAACCACTGCGCCTGGCCGACCGAATCCATCGAGAAGTAAGTGACGGACTGGATCCATTCGGGCGCCGAAGTGTCGACGGGGATCAGGGACGGATACTGGATGTCCTGATACCGGATCGCGTAGACCGTCGGCTCGATGAGCGAGGCCTGGCGGATAAGGAAGCTCATCGCGACTTGCTGAGCGTCCTGCATGATGTGTGCGTTCATTGTGGCCGCTCCTGTTAGCCGAGCCGCAGCGCAGCGAGGCCGGCACCGGCGGTGCTGGTGTCCCACTGAGCGTTGGCGATGAAGGTGTTGGATGTCGCAACGTTCGTGAGAACGCCCGTAGCCGGCACGTAGTAGACGGGATCGCCGACGGCGACCGCGACCGAAGCCTGGACGACGATGACGCCCTTCTTCATGATTGCAGCCGTGGCGTACTGCTCGTACTTGCCCGTGGGCTGGGTTTCGTCGAGCATCGCGATACCGCAGAACTTGACGGTGGCTTCGCTGTCCACGACCTGGTTGTCAGCCGTGCCCTGAACCGCGATCTTGCCGAAGCCGATGCCCTCGACGTCTTCGCAAAGGCGCGAGACGATGACGGACGGTTCCATGTCGAGGACCATGCCCTCAATCCAGCGCGCATGCTGGGCGTTATAGGTAGTCTGAATGGCCGGCATGGATTAGGCCTCCTTCTTCTGCCAAGCGCCCGACAAATGGTCGGTCATGGCCTTGTGCGCGGTTGCCACGGGCGCCGTGTCGACGGCCTTCAGGCCGCCAGCGACCACGGTGCGGAACTGGTCGGCGCCGCCGGCATCCTTCACGGAGTCCTCGACCAGGATGTCGAAGCGCGCATCGATGTAGGCGTCGGTCTTGTCCGCTATTGCGGCGTCACCGAGCTTTGCGGCCACAGCGGCCTTACGAATGGCAGCATCGCTGAGGCCGTCGGTCTTGACGTCCTTGGCGATCGCCTTGGCCTTGCCGATGAGATCGGCGCGGGCCGCGACACGCTTGTCGAGATCGGCGTCCGAGAGCACCTTGGCCTTCAGACCATCGATCTCGGCGTCCTTCTTGGCGAGATCCTTGTCCTTGGCGGCGATGGCCGTGGCATGATCAGACGTCAGGGTGGTGATTTTCGCTGCCGACGATGCAAGATCGCCGAGCAGTTTCGAAATGGCCTGGGCACCCGCGTCGGTCGTCTCGACCGTGAGCCCATCGACCAGCACTTTGCGCAGATCCATTTGGATGTTCCTTTCATCTGCTGTCTGGGTGGTGACGGGGCTCGCGCCCCACTTCCCGACATCGTCGCCGATGCGAGCTTTTGAACCGGCCCGGGCTCGATCGACGAGCGCCAGGTGGTTGATCTTGATGCCGCGCTGCTGCGCGTCGTAGGCTTCCCCGTCGGCGGTCATGCCGGGGGTGAAGTCGAGATCGCAGGTGTAGCCGGCGGAGAGCTCCCGCTTGCCGTCCATCACCGACTTGATCGCGGCCGCGTCCTTCAGGATCACGGGGAGCATGACCCATTGGCCGTCCTGCTTGGCGGCGGTCGAGACTTCGCCAACGGACAGGGCCTTCCAATTGTCGGCCGTCACCTCTTCGTCAGGGTGGTCGACGGTGATCGGGGCATGGCTGAAGGATTGCAGGCTGTCCTGCGAAAACACCTGATCTGCGGCGCGGTAAACGCGCACGACGTCCTGATCCGGCATGCCGACCTCATGGCCCGCGTAGAGCTGAATGCCGGTCCTGACTGCCCTTGCCGTAGCGACAAGGTAGCCGTCGGCGGTCCGGCGCGTTCCCGCGACAGAGACTTTGTCGGTGAATTGCATAGGCTCGGCTTTCAGATATCCTCCCCCTGAGTGGAGGGCTCAATGGAATTCTACGTGTATGAAAACTGGACCCTGGACCGTGGGCGCATCCATCGCGCCACTTGCTCATTTTGCAATCATGGCCAAGGGCGCGACGTCGATGACAGCGGACGGAACGGGAAATGGCATGGCCCTTTCGAGCGCGAGATCGCATTCGCCAAAGCCAAATCACTGGGTCGGAACGACATGAAACCGTGCGGGTTTTGCAAACCTTAGATCTGTCGTCCGTCGTTCACTTCCTCGAACACTTCCGGCCCAAGCACGATCTTGCCACGATAGGGCTCGATCTTGGCTAGATCGACATTGGCCTTCGTCAGGCTGATATGCGGCTGGTAGCCCTCGAAATCGTGGCTCGCACCGGCCCTGACGATCTCCTCATGCCGCCAACAGATCTGCGACGAGGCGAACATTAGGACAGCTGTCATGTTGCCGAGAGGTTCCACGACACGCGGCCCCCCAGGAGGGATGAGAAGCTGGCCATTGTTCGCCGGTCCCCACTCGCTCGCATTGCCAGCCTTGATCCAGTCGATCGGTGTCCGGCTGTAGACGATGGTGACGTGGAGATCTGAGACCAGATCGGGAATGCCCTGCCCTTCGGCCCAGACCTTGATCTCTGAGGCGTTGACGACGTCGCGGCGCACATACAGCGTACGCGGCTCGGCATCGTTGGTGGCCTTCCGCTGTGGCGGCGCCGCTGCGTTCTGATTGGTGGCGGCAGCGGCGATATCTTCCTCGCTCGGCTCCTGCTCGGCTAGCGTGCCGAACTCCTCGATCGCCGCTTCCAGACCAGGCAGCGAGCCGTCCTCGACGAAGGCATTGACCAATGCTTCGGAGAGAGCATCGATCGGGAGCAGCGGCGATTGGCCATTGCCACCAGCCAAGGCCCTCGCCGCGTCCGACTTCGTCTTGAAGACGTCGGCCTTTTCCTTTTCCGACATGCCCCAGAGCGGCGCCCATTCGTAGTAGACGTCAGCGGGGCGCGAACCAAGCGCAGACCTGATCAGCGCTTCATCCAGGCGATGCATCGCAGGCGTCATCTCGACCTGCTGCATGGCGCTGAGGCGGTCGTAATAGTTCCGAAGGTCAGATTCACCGGTCGCGTTCATGCCGGCGGGTGCCTGGCCGAGCAATCGTGTCGCCGGGATATCGGCCGCACCGGAGACGATCTGCAGGAAACGGTCGAGGACGTCTGGCAGCGTGGCGAAGGAGGCGGATTTCTGCTCGTACTCCTCTTCCTTGTCGAGAAGCAGCGTGCCGTTGATGCCCTTGGCGGTGTTGGCGAGGGTGTAGCGCTCGATGATCTTCGCCTTGTAGTCCTCGTTGGCCAGGCTCGCCATGAAGTTCGGCACCTTGATGATGTCGATCTTGGCTTCGAACACGAGGCTCGCGATGTTCGCCGCGGTGCCGTCGGCCTGCTTGATCGCGTCCATCACGGATTGGAGCACGCTATCGCCCCAGGACAACTGCCCGTCGACCAGATCGATGTCAGGCTGGGCGTTGCCCTGACAGATGACAAGGCGCGACGGATGGATCTGAACTTGCGCGGTCGTTCCCGCTGTAAGGGTGTAGAACTTGGGCTGACCGTAGAATTCAGAGGCAGGATCACGGTCGAGCTCACCGGCGTTCAACTGGCGACGCGACAGAACGGTGAGGTATTTCACCCCACCCTTGCCGATGCGCTCGATTTCAAGCGGCGATGCCAGATCGGCATCACCAGTCCCGATGTGGATGGCGGCGCCACCCCAGAGCCGCGCCTTCACCTTGGCCTCGAACACCTTGCCGCGGAGGTTAAGCCTGTTCTCCTCGTTCTCGATCAGCTCGATGATGTCTCCCTCGGCTTGCCAGTCGCGCCAAGCGCGGACGGAATCGAAGGCCGGGATGTCAACGATCTTCCGAGGAAGCCAGGCAGTGCGGTAGGCGGCCAGCAGCTCGGCATCCGTCAAAGGCGCGAAGGCGTAATAGCTCGAGGCTGCCTTGTCCCTGCCCGTCCCCATGCGGGATACGAGATTGGTCAGGCTGTCCCTGGCAAGAGTGATGATGTTGCCCATGCCGGCTCCTAGATATTTGCCAAGGTGTAGGTGCTGGCATCGATCAGGGCATTGAATGCCCGACTAGTGCTATCCGCATCGTCATCGTGCGCCGCTTCGGGAAACGCTTCGAGCGCGGAGAACCAAGCTTCATTCCATGGCGCTCGCAGGATCAAGACATTGCCGGCCTCCGCTTGCGCCGAGAAGGGACTAAACCGGGTAACCTTGTCGCCGGATTCCGGCGTTGCCCTGGCGTCGAACCCCACGAGTAATTTCACGAGGTTGGTGACCTGAGACTTGCCCGCCTGACCCGGATCCTGTGGCAGCGAAATTTTCGTTGCGATGCCGTCCGCATCGGCGGTGTTCTTGATCAACCGCTCGACGCCGGCGGGCGACAGAAAGTCCTTGACGTGGTGGCCGACGATGTAGCGGCCGTCGGGCAGCTTGCCGATTTTCGTTCCGGCGGTGCCGTCCGGGTCGTTCCCCTCGACCTTGGGGGTCGAGGCCAGATCCCAGCCCCGCATCCATGTGACACCGGCCGGAACAACATCGACCACTTCGCACCAGCCGCGCTGGAATAGCAGTCCAGCCGCCGGCCGGATTTTCCAGTTGCCGCCAAGAAGCCGCTCCCGCTCGACCGTTGGCTGCGCCATCAAGTTGGCGAGGTAGCCGGGGTCTGCCGCCATCAGCAGAGCATTGTCGCTCAGCTTGGCGGGTATGAACGTCACCGATTTCGGCGGGATAGGCTGGCCGTCGATCGGGTTGACGTGGTGAGCAAGCTCTTCCTTGCTGTCGGCCCAGATTATCGTGTCGCCGATACGAACGAACCAGCGGATGACGCCAGCACGCTCGGGGATCGCAAAGCCGGTTTCCTGATCGATCCACCAGGCGATGAACTCAGCAACCCAGCTATCGGCGTCGGGATTGCATGTTGCTCGAACGTAGGGCCGCACTCCGCACATGGAGCGGTTGCGGCTAAGCATGTACCAGAACTGCTTGGCCGAGAAATGCGTCAGCTCATCGAAACAAATGAGCGGAATCTGCGAGCCCTGCCAGTTGTAGATTGTCTTTTCGTGCTCGAGGTGTGCGAACGATACACCAGCACCGGATGGAAAGGTCCAACTCAGGTCCGGTGCGGATCGGGGTTGCGCGCTCAGGTGCGGATAGAGCTTTTCGCTCTCATCCCAAAGGCCGCCTTCGTTGCGAACCTGCGTCAGATTTCGGCGGAAGAAAACCGCCCCGAAGGCTGGATTGGCGACATGCCGAAGCGGCTCCATGAGCAGCGCCCATGTCTTGCCACCACCAGCCGCGCCGCCGTAGATCGCGATATCGGCCGAAGAGCCAAGAAACGTTGTCTGCGGACCAGGCTGCGGCCTGATGATGGTTGGGGCGGCCTGCCCTTGCTCAACTCCTGCCATTGTCGGGTAACTGGAAGATCGTCACCGGTGCGGTTGGCGCCGGCAAGTCTTTTCCATCCTTCCCGGTCAATTCTCGGCGATTGGTGTAGGCATTGCCCACTTCCTCGGCCGCCTGTTTATGCAGCTGCGCGGCCAAGCTCATGTTGCCCATCGTCTCGGCTTTATCTGCCATGCGCTGAAGAGCGCGGAGACGTACGGCGCGGTGGCTGATGGCGATGGTGGCGGTGTCTTCGAGGAAGGTCTTGCGTGTTTCCTCGAACAGCGCACGCCACCTTACCGCAAGGCCAGAGCCCGCTTTCTTGGTCGGATCGTAGCATTCGACCGCTTGCGGCGTCAGCGTGACCGCGAAATCCCTCTTGAGTGCAGCGGCCACCACAGACGGGCTATCAAAGCATGCGAGCGCTTGAACGACGTACGTTTGCTGATCGCGATTGAGTTTTGCTCGGGCCATCGGCTTTTCAAGACGCCATCAAGAGTTACGCGACGCGGAGGCGACAAGTCCCGCAGGCCTGGGCAATGCTCACATTGGCAATTTCAGGTCCGGCCTTTGCTGCGTCGCCGCCGATGATGCGGTGAGCTCGTTAAATCAAACGATTCGCTTATTCGGGATAAGGAGCGCAGGGTGAAATCGGCCTCCATAGGAGGGGCGCTCATGACAATGTTGCAGGAGGTTGAGGCTTCGGTCGATGTATACATCACCGGTGAGTTAAGCCGTCGCGCGCCCAAAACAACGGACTACCTCATGGAAAAGTTGGCGATACAGGACCTCGCAGCGCGGATGGCTGACAATCCCGGCGAGATCATGCCGCGCCTCGTTGACTTGGCGCTGGAGATGACCGGGAGTGTCACCGGCGGCCTCAGTCTGTTCGAACCGGACCCAGCGCCGGGCATTTTCCGCTGGCATCACCTGCGTGGCCGTCTGGAGAAGTTCACCGGTGAAACGACGCCCCGGATGTTTTCGCCTTGCGGCGTGACCTTAGACCGCAACTTGCCGGTTTTGTGCAAGCGTCCTGAGAGGACCTACACGTGGCTTCAGGATGCGGAGATTTCGCTGCCAGAATTGCTGCTCGTGCCGCTCTATGTTGGCAGCGTGAAACCAATCGGGACGTTGTGGCTGGTTTCGCAAGACGAGGACTACTATGACAGCGGCCATGCGCGGGTGATGACCGAGCTCGCCTCGTTCGTCGGCATCGCGCTTCACGTGCAACAGACTGAGCAGAACTTGAAGCGGGCATTGGAGCATCAGCAAACGCTGACGCGCGAGATGAACCACCGGGTAAAGAACCTTTTCGCCGTCACCAATGGAATGATCCGGGTCAGCGCCAAGGCTGCGTCCTCACCAGCCGAGATGTCGGAACTTCTCTCCGGCCGCCTCCATGCGCTGGCGGCGGCCCACGACCTCGTCAGGCGTCAGATCGGCGACGAGACGGTGAGCGAAGGGACTGAACTCGACCAGCTTCTCCGGAAGATCCTCAAGCCGCACGAAGATTCGGCCTTTAGCCGCTTCGAAATCAACGGGCCGCCGGTCCACCTCGGTGATCGTGCCACGAATGGCGTGGCGATGGTCTTCCATGAACTCGCGACCAACGCCGCCAAACACGGAGCGCTGACGCTCGGCTCAGGCAGGATCAACGTGTCATGGACCCGCAAAGACGAGTATCTGCTGTTGCACTGGCAGGAAAACGGCGGCCCGCAGATCATGGCTGCACCGATCAGGAAGGGCTTCGGCAGTACGCTCACCCACAACACCATCGTCCGCGAACTCGGTGGCACGCTCGATTACGATTGGCGGCCTGACGGACTATCAGTCGATATCAACGTGCCGATCCAGAACTTATCAACCTGAAGCGCTGATGCCGCCGCGCGGTGCTCCAGTGGCGTTTCATCGAGGGTCTCGCTCGACAGTGCGCACACGACTAAGACAGCTTGTCGGGCTTGGTAGGGCCCGATGTCCGTCTTTGGCCCGTTTCGGACATGAGGCGATGTCCAGTTTAAGTCTGCAGTACGACGGATAGCGAGTCCACGCCCTAAAGAATTGCTAAAAGCGGTATACCAATATACTTCCTTGGTGGCCCGGCTAACCCACTCAAAAAACCGAAACCCTAGACGCTCGCCGTTCGGACAGGGAGCGGTGACGCTCTCCCCTATGGCCCGGCGAGTATTCCCTCCGATGGAGGTCCGCTACAGAACAGCCAAATCACCTGAATGCAGATGATAAATCATCTGGACCGAAGCGCAAGCGATGTTCCTGTTCCGTTCGAAAAATCATTTGCCGCCCCTTGAAGCAGACGGGTTTCTCTGATTGGCTGAATTAAGCAAAGACAGGGAGAGTCATGTGCTAAATCTTACACGGGATGACAATCAGCCAATCCAGATGAACGCGGGCGACGTTGTCAGGGTGCGACAGACAGCATACATTGACGGTCCAAACGGGAAATCGCGCGTTGATGACGCCATAACTGGTAGCAACCTTTATAACGACCTTGCAACATCTGTCGCTGCGGCGGTCGCAAAAGAAGTGAACAGTTTCATCAGCCTCACCCAGCCAGGTGGAGATCCGGTTTGGTTTGATGGTGCGAAAGCAACTGGGCCTACTTTTGTTTCGAAAGCGCAGCAGACGCCGGATTGGAGCGGCAAAATAAACTCAGCATTGGTGATCGGGAAAAACGTTCAATTTGTACGTAACACCCCGAAAGAAGTTTATGACGCTATTAACGGCCAACATGGGCATGCCATCCCGCCGAGGCGCGATGAATTCGCAGTCGATGTCCTGAAGGACCTGGAAACAGATGGCACCAAGATCGGCGTTTGGGACGAAGGTCTCTACCTCAAACCTGGGGTTTGAGTTAATCAGGCCGCTCTAGGGCATGGCTCAATATCGTCGGCATCGAACTCAGCCGCGACGAGGCGGCCGAACAGCTCGATCATGCTCTTGACCGTGCCACGACCGGTCACGCCAACCACCTCGCCATGGAAGCCGGCGAGCATGTGGGTATGCTGCCAGTCCTGTTTGACGCGGATGGTCTGGCCCTCTGGGAACGTCATGGCGATCGTCTCGCGCTTGGTCTTTCCTTCGAGCCTGCGCTTGATGCGCGATTCCTTGGTGTCGTCGAATTCAAGATCGGACTCCGCGCGCATGTAACCTTCCACGGCGCCCCTGGGAACTTGCCAGGGCTTCCCGAACTCCCCGTCGTAGCTGAGCAGCCGGCCGAGCCCGTCACAATCCTTCAGGTACTCGCCATTGGCCGACGGGAGCGCCACGAAGATGTACCCGGTGAACAGAGGGAAGCGGCGCACGATGCGCACGTTGGTCCGATGGTGGACAATCTCCTTGCGCATGCGTGGGTAGTAGCATTCGAAACCGGCATCCCGGATCGAGCGCTCGGCGACGATTTCGCCCTTCCGATCCTCTGGCGTCCCAATGCGATCCTTCGCGGTCTTGGCGCCACCCATGCCGATCCTGGCAATGAACCACTTTGCTGTGCTGCTCATGACCGACCTTTCACGATTTTGGTTTGCTCGAGCTTCGAAACTTCCTGCCGTGGCCGTTTGAGCGCATTGATGCGCTTCTGCTCGGCCTCGTTCAGCCCAAGGTGCGGTAAGCCCTGACGCTTGCTGGCGCCGGCATTCACGGCCTCAGCCAAGGCAGCGACACGCTTGCGAACGGCTGGATCCTGCCGTTCCATATCAATCAGATGGCGCTTGTGGTCGTCGGCCGCGCGCTCGATCAGCTTCGAGGCTTCGGTGCGTAGCGCCGCGCGCTCGGACAGGAACGGCAGCATGATCGATCGCGCCCGCTTGGCGAACTCAGCACATGTCGGCATGAACTGGCCGGTGTGATTGTCGACGCGACCGGCGAGGAAGTCGTTCGCGGCTTCCGACAGCGCCCATTCGGGCAGGTCGGCGCATGCAGCCCTGTACTCGCTGGCCATGTCGACGTTGTTCACGCCTGGCTGCTCACGGAACTGCCGGAACATGCGGACCACGGTTTCCCCAACAAACAGGGGATTGCTCGGCTTCATCATCGCGTCGATCGCCGCCACCCTGGCGCTGATCTCCCGAGCCCGCTGCCGGTATTTCTCGGGCAGACGGTCGAACTGGTCCAGTGGAACGAGGTCAGACATCGGTGAACTCCCCCATGATTTCGATTTCGGCACTTTTTTTTCGCGCCTCGGCGCGCTGAGAAAAACCATTTGGTTTTTCGTTCTGGTCTCTGGCTCTTGGCTCTTGGGGCTTAAGGGGTGCCTTATCCCCACCCTTATCCGACGGCCAATTTCCACTACGATTTGAAAGGGTTGGGTTGCCTCCGTTCTTGCCGTTTTTGCGAGCGATTGCGGACTTCTTGGCGTCCTTCACCATTCGCCTGGAGTAGATGCGGCCATGCCGATCGCGGGAGAACACGCCGTTTCGGTCTAGCTCGCCCAGCAGGGATGAGACCTCGGATTCCTGACACCCGGTCAAACGAGCGAGTGAGGTTTCATCAAGGCCCCTGCCTGCTACCGCGACGTAGCCGATCGGGTCGTGTGCTGCCGCAATGCAGAGCATGCGCATCCAGAGCCCTTGCGCCGCCATGGAGCAAAGGCGAACGGCGGGATCAGTTTCCCAATCCGACCAATAGAACTTCGACCAGATGGTGCCGCTCATCGCGCCCCCATCCATTCTTCGGGCGTGCGAGCGCCCTTCTGCCTGTTGCAATGTACACAGGATGTCGTGAGGTTTTGGGCCGAGTTTTTGCCTCCGCGCGACCTCGGTTTGATGTGGTCGACATCGAACGGACCGCTGGCATTCCCGCAGTAAGTGCACCTGTGGCCGTCACGAATAATCACGGCTTCACGGACTACCGACCATTTGCCGTCCGGCCAAGCGCTCGGGTGCATGTCGTACCGAATGATACGTTCGCAGGTCTCGGGCAAGATATAGAACTTGATTAGTTCGCGCCTCGTGGGGACTGGCTTGGCGGCTCGGCCCCATGCCGTGATTAGCACAAGCATGAATTCCACCACCTCGCGCGTTCGAAGGTGTCGCGTCGCCGAAAGAAACACGGTCGTGTCGATCGGCATGTATGGCAGGCGATTCTTGCTCACCCGACCCTCCTGTCGGCGCGCGCACCGTCTTTGGCCATTTGCAGGGTGCGATAGACGGCGTCCTCGCGGCATTGCAGGGCCTTGGCGATGTCGACAGTATCGAACTGGCCAGAGCCCCACAGGATGATGGCAGCAAGCGCCTGTTCATCACGCAGATAGGCGCCGTCGGCGCGGCCGTCTTCGAAAACGCCGTGGCAGTGGGGGCACGAGGTTTTCATTGTGCCATCATCCGAACAAGGCGAGTTGCGCCGATCATTGCGTGATCTCCGTTCCCTCGATCTTGCCGGTGAGCGTCAACTCATAGTGGTGTTTGGCGCAGAGAACTCGGAAGTCGGTCACATGATCGCGCACATAGGCGAAGTGACGGGGATGCCGATGCTGGGAGCCGCGCGTGCCATGGATGTAGTCGACATGAAGCCAGTGCCGGTTCATCGCTCCACAGACGACGCACTTGCCGCCGAGAAGGTCGAGAATGCGGTCGCGTTGCTTGTCAGCGTGCTTCCTGTGGTAGGCCGGATCGGCTGCGACCAGTTCGCGTCGGCGTTCTTGGCGTTCAACGGTCCAGCCGCGTATCCGCTTGTTGTTGGAGTTCTTGGCGCATTTCTTGTTGCAATAGCGCCGATTGCAGTCCGATCGGCCAGACGCCTCGAACGGCGTACCGCACCACTTGCACGTCATCTGGCGTGGTGCAGGCCTCTTGCTGCGCTGCTGGCAAAGCGCCGAGCAAAAGCGCTGCGTCCGGCGCTTCGCCTCAATAGGGGTCTGGCACGTTTCGCAGGTGATGTTCATTCGTCCATCATCCCCACAAGCTTAATTGCGCCGCGGGAGCCGCGGTCGGCGAGGCGAGTTGCGAGAGTGCGGATCGCATTTCCAGCCGCCAACGGGTGAACACCGTTGCCACACATACGGAGGGCGTCGTGGCGATGTCGCAGAATGCGGGCGGCCAGCCCATCAGGGTCTCGCGGAATGAGACTGACCTGATCAGGTCTGGGCGGTCCATGTCTTCCAACTGGTCGCAAAGATTGGCTACGTGGAGACGATCTCCATTGCCCCTTTTGATCCGATTCCCTCTTCCCGATTGTCCTTTGGCATCGCGCGTCGTCGGCGACTGCCAGAATGAATAGCCGGTCACGCCGGATTGCTGCGCCCGTTTCAGCCGCGCTGAACAGTCCACCCTCCAGCGCAAAGCCAAGTCGCTGAAGGTTTCGCCAAACTCTTTCGGCTCCGCCTTCGTCGACCATGCCGGGGACGTTCTCAATGAGGACGAACCAAGCTCGCGACTGCACAACGATGCGTCGCGCTGCCGGCCATAAATCGCGTTCGTCGGCCTTGCCGTTTCGCTTTCCAGCTCGGCTCCATGGCTGGCACGGGATGCCGCCAATGACCCCGTCCACAGCCCCACGCCAAGCTCTGCCGTTGAAGGTTCTGGCATCACTCCAAACAGGAGCTGGAGCCAGGAGACCTTTTTGCATTGCTGCCACCAAGTGCGCGACGGCGAAGGCTTCCCTCTCCACCATGCAGACTGTTCGAGCGCTCGGAATTGCCAGTTCGACGCCGAGATCGAGGCCGGCCCCTCCGGTGCAGAGGCTGAGGATGTCGATGCGTTCGGGACATAGAGCCACATTCACCCGGCCGCCCTCGCGTTCGTGACTTCAACAGCGCGCTCGTAGTCCTCAGCGATGGTGCCGAGCACCAGGAGTTCGGTTCGCTTCTGGTCGATCTCGTGATCAGGCCGCTTGGCCTTCCCAAACGCGAACCGGGAAAGCCAATCCTGCTTGCCGGCGATGAGCGCGCGCACCGTCGAGAGCTTGACGTGATACGTGATGGGCTGGCCGGCGGCGATCATGCTGCCTCCGCCAGGAAATTGTGCTCACGGTTCGTCAGCCGCACTTCGTGGTACGCGCAGTACGGCTTGCCGGATTCCGCTAGGAACCCGCAGCTGAGCATATCGGGACCGGGCTTCTCTTCCAGGTCAGAACTAAGCGGCGCGCGGCACCTGTCGGGTAAGCAATCGACAAAGCGCATGGCGGCGAAATGGGCCTGCCGCAACGTCGGAGGCCTGCTGGTCGCAGGGGACTTAAACCGGAACGTTTCGCCCTCCCGGTCGATCTCCTCAATTGCCGCGATGAACAATCTGCCGGGGAGCTGGTACGGCGCGGGGTGCTTAGTCGACGCGCGAGCAGGCTTGGCCTTCGGTTTAGGACCAGGCATCGGCCGAACTTCGGCTGGAGCCAAGCCTTGCTTACTTGGCCGGGTGCGCCCTTTTTTGGCGTTTGCGAAGCCGATGCCGCTGAGCGTCTTGTGGCGATGAACAATTCCGATGATGGCATTGCGCGAGACCGCCCGGCCTCTCATTGCGGACAGCTTGCCGGCGGCCTTAGACGCTGAATCCCCTGCCTTGAGCCAAACGGCAATGCTGTCGATTTCAGATTGGGTATAGCCGGTCATTTTGGCCTCGCGACAAAATACCGGCAGCAAGGCGCCCCCGACGGGATCTCTTTGCGGTCGTCGCCGGTGAGCTGGCGATATTTGTCACAGATCATCTTGTTTCGATTTGTGACCCAATGTTCGCACGCACTGCACGATGAGCCGGACGGCCCTGAGCCCGCGAAATGCGCCATGCCGACTACGGTGCGGTTCAGCGCACCCCGCGCCACGGTAGCGGCATCGGTCATTTGCCCGGCGTGCTGGAATGCTGGCATTGCGACCTCCTTCAGATCATTCCGCAGCCTCCAGGATCTCGGAAAGCTGCCGTGAGATTTCAGCCAGCCTTGCGCGCTCGATGATCGGCGCGGCCCACTGGCGGGTAGTTGGAACTGCTTCGGCGAGAAAGGCCGGGCCGAAGGCTGAGATCATCGCCGCAAGATGCTCGCCGGACGGTCGTGTGTGGCCGCTGAGCCATTTCTCTGCGGTCGACATCGTGGCGCCGACGATGCTGGCGAGATGTGCCGCGGTCGATGTCGGAAAAGCCCGCCGCGCAAACCGGCAAAACCCGTCCATGTCGAGCCGCAATGTTTTGTGGTCGAAGGTCGAAGACATTCTGTGACACCCCATGCTGGATTGAAGTCCAGCTAGCCGGGGCGTCGACATCGGGTCGACTTCGCGGAAGAGCGGAGAGCCCGCCTGGTGGCGGCTCCGGAGAGGATCGAACAACATGGAAAGGCCCCACAGACACGATACAAACAGTGAGTTCGAAACGATTGGTCAGGCCGCGCGTAGGCTCCTGGAAGAACTGCACGCGCGGGTAGGAACGAGGGGGGCGAACGATAATCATGCTGCCTCCCTCGCCATTGCGATGAGGCGGCGCAACTCCGCCTCAGCGTTGCAACGAGTGGCACCGGTAGCGAAGGCCCCGGTTTGGGGGTCGCGAGCGGTCCAGGTGCCGTCACAGGTGCAGGTGATGACGAAGGACGTGCTCATGACCGCACCGCGTCGACAAGCGTCTCCACGATGCCCCAGCACCAAACGAAGGGGATCGTGACAGGCCAGAACAAGGCGAGCGCGACGGTGCCAATTGACAACCGTCCCTCGCCGATCTCATGGGCGTAGTGGACCGCTAGCAATGAACCCGCCGCATAAAGATAGAGGGCCAGAATGGTCATGCCGCCCTGCCCTTCTGCCGAGCGACGGCAGCATCGTTGGCGCATTTGGCGCAAGAAGCCTGGCTATGCGTCCATCGGCACGACTGCGGTTTCTGGCAATCGGGATTTGGCGCCGGCGACGGTGGCTTCTTGAGGAATGCCGGAACATCGGCATCGGAAATCGTGACGGCTTGCCCCGAATTATTCTGACGTACCCCCTGACCGATGATGGCGGTCTGAGGACCATCATTCTTTGCGCGAACCGCTTCGGGGCTTGGTGTGCTTGGTTGGCCGTCGGCAACCACTGTGCAAGCGCGGCCTGGCATCTCGGGATTATCGGCCGCCGCCGCGAGGGGTGGTTCGGCGCCGGCCTCCTTTGTTGCAGGTTGGGCTTGGGGTGCGGGCACTGCAACAGAGTCGGAATTGGTGGCCGGAGCGGAGGGAGGAAGTTCCGCTCCGGCCGTATCCGTCGTTTCTGGGGAGGAAGTCAGATCGGACGAATTCTGTTCGATTATCTCGCCGGTCTCAGTGTCGTGCGGCGGAAATTCTTCAATGATTTCTCGTGTACGCGCACGGGCATGCGCCTGAGGCCTCGTGGCCTCCTCGTAGGCCGAGCGGTAAAGGTCGAGGATGGTGTTGCGCTCTTCGAACGCAGCGCTGTCCTTGGACTTCTTGCGCAACTCGGTGACGAGCGCGCCAACGGCGGTGCGGTCGAAACCGCAACCCTTCAATTCGGCATAGACTTCCTTGATGTCATCGCCGATCGTGTCCTGCTCTTCCTTCAAGCGAAGGATGCGATCGACGAAAGCACGGAGTTGGCCGGCAGCGACAGTCTGGCTGGTTTCGGTGATGTCGGTCATGCCGCGCGCTCCGAAGCGCTGGCGGCGAGGGTCTGGAGAACCTTCCGAGCTGGCCCGCGCGGCGGCATACCGTTTTCCCAGTTGGAAACGGTGCTCTGGTCGACGCCTACTGCTTCGCCCAGTTGCGCCTGTGTGAGTCCGAGTTTGGCGCGGATTGCCCGCACGTCGATTGGATGTTCCATGCTGATATTATGGAAAACTCATAGTTCTCTGTCAATGAGTTTCCCATAATTATTTCTGGCAAACTCAGAGGATGGAATTGCACGAGCGATTGGTGGCCGCCAGAAAGCAGGCCGGATACGAAACCGCGGTCGAGGGCGCCGAGGCGGTTGGCGTTCCGTACGGCACCTATTCAGGCCACGAAAATGGCAGCTCTGGCTTTCGGGCCGACAAGGGCGAGATCTACGCCAGGAAATACAAGGTGCGTTTCGAATGGTTGATGCGAGGAACCGGCCCCATGGTCGACCTGGCATCCAAGTATCGTGAGTTGCTCACGACCTTCGATAGCCTTCCTCCCGATCTGCAAGCGAACTACGCCGAGATTCTGCGCAATCTTGCAAAGCCTTTCCAACAGCCAGAGCCTGATCAAGCACAGCCTCCGGCAAAAGCAAAATCAGCTTCAAAGTAGCGTCTCGATCCACGATCTGACGCATTTCCCAAAGCGACATCGTGTCCGCCAAGCAGCGCAGCTGGGTCAGCGTTTCCTCGTTCGTTGCCTTTGGCCGTGTCTCTACCTTGATCATTTCTCCCCACCTATTCGGCACCAGTTAGGCCTAGGAAACTGTTCCTATGGCGCAGAGTCAATGGCCGGTCGCGGGGTTCGCTCGGCGACGCTCCTGACAAGTACCTTCAGGAGCGTGCCGCTCGCTGTAAAATGCGTTTCGCTTGTTACTTGAAGGGCAAACCGCTTAGATCGCGGGAACACGCAGCTTTGGGAGGGACGAATTTGAGTCGGCATCCGCGAAAGCACCGAATTCGGCGACAGATCGTCGGAGAGTAACGCGTGACTAGCGGCGCCGACCATGAGTTTGGCAACCTCTCAACCGACTTAAAACTCTCGCTAGTTGAGGGATATTTGAAGGCCTTCACATCGGCCTTACGCAGCAAATTCCCGGAGCTTTGGTACATCGACGCCTTCGCGGGCACTGGCGAGCGCACGGTGAAAACCAAGGCTGTGCCGGCCCTCAACTTTTTGCCTGCAATTGAAGAAAAGATAGAGCGGCGGCGCGGGTCGGCCCGAATCGCCCTTGATGTTAGTCCTTGTTTTGATCGCATTGTCTTCATGGACAAGAAGCGAAAGCATTGTGCTGCGCTAGAGACACTCAAGGCGGAATTCCCAGCTCGAGAAATTGACATCGTCAGAGGGGATGCTAACGCCGCTATCCTGGCGGAGTTGTCGTCAACCCGTTGGGTTGGAAAACGTGCTGTGATGTTTCTCGACCCCTACGGAATGGATGTCGCGTGGTCGACGCTCGAGGCTATTAGGCGCACCGAAGCTATCGACGTGTGGTATCTGGTGTCGTTGGCCGGGCTTTTTCGTCAGGCCTCTCACGACCCAAAGAATCTTACGGCTAGGAAACGCGCTGCAATTACGAGAATGCTTGGCAGCGACGAATGGGAGAGTGAATGGTATCGGTTCACGCCACCCGTCGCCGACCTTATCAGCACCATCGACGAAACGCATTTGAGGATTGCCGACGTCGACGCGATGGAACAGTTCGTGGGGAAGAGATTGAAGGCGCTGTTCCCAGCCGTCCTTCCCCCTCGCCGCTTACGCAGCGACCGAGGGGTCCCTTCTTTCTCGCTATTTTTGGCGATCTCCAATCCGGAACCGAAGGCCATTGGTCTTGCTACCAAGATTGGAAATCACATCCTCAAAGCGCGGACGTGAGAGGCATCTCGTCATATGTCTGACCATTCAAAAGGCGACCCGTCGCCTTTTTGTTGCGACCACCCCATTGCTTGAAAAAGAACGCCGTTCCGCTCCGTCGGCACCTGGTCTCAATTTCATCGACCCAAATCGGATCCATCTCGCGAGCGCCCGGGCCTGACTCGCCGCCGACGATAGCCCAATGAATATCGGTGAGGTCAGCGCCGGCGACAGAGCCGATCAGCGGCTCGAGTGAGACGAAGCGGATGGCGGCCGGCACGCGGCGGAGGTCATCGAGACGATCAAGCACGCGGCTGTCCTCGACACTGGTCCCAAGCCACACGTTCTGGAGAACCGGGAAATCGCCGCGCGCAAGGACGTCGGCCATTACTTCCGGCCGCTTTGTCAGGATCTGGTAAGTGTGCCGCGGCGTTGCTTCCATCACGGACCAGACCTGGCGGATGAAGTTCGCTGGCACGTCGACATGGAAGAGATCCGACATCGAGTTTACGAAGACGCGGCGCGGCTTAGACCATGTCGATGGGATCGCGAGCGAATTCGGATCAGTCACAACTTTGCCGGTCCATTTCGCACGGCTGCCGGTTTTGCGTGTCAGCCCCCGGTACTTTTCCATGCCCATAGCTTCGAGGCGCGCAGCCATGCGCATCGCGTAGCAGTTCGTGCAGCCAGCCGTGAGGATCGTGCAGCCCGCCACTGGATTCCAAGTTGCATCTGTCCACTCGATCGAAGTCTCGGCCATGGCAGAACTATCCTCTCCGTTGGTGTTTAAACTGTGAAGCTGGCGTGACGCTCCGTCAGCCCCATGCCAGTTCTGAACCGACCAGGCGGCGATCCCATTGATTCGCGCGACGAGGCGGTCGCGCCAAAGTGATTATGACTTTTCCATAATTCATGCTTGACGTAATTATGAGTTTCCCATAGCATTCTCATCACATCAGATGAGGAACGGCAATGAACACCCACTCCCTCGACCTTACCCGCGACGGCCTGATTTCAGCGTTGACCGCCAAGCCCAACCTGCTTCCACAGACCAAGGCTGAATTCCTCCGCGACGTGATCGCGATGAAGCGCGAGCGCGGCGATACGGACATTGCGGATTTCACGATGGTCTGCCGCGAGTTCGGTTCGGACATCAATGCAACGGTGGGAGGCGCCGCTTGGGCGATGCGCTGTTGGGTGAAGAACCGGAAAACCTGGATTAGCGAAGTGCAGCACGCCCGCCGCGTCGCCTTTCTCGCGGATCTGGATGCAGTGATCGCCGGCACCTTCGGTGTCGAATTCAAGGCGGTGGCGTAATGGCCCCGCTCAGCTTCCGCGAAGTGTTTTCGATCATCCACATGCTCGACCTGTCGGACCTTGAACAGGCAGGCGTCATCACCCCCGGCGCCAATGGCGGCTCGGACTGGAGAAGGTTCAACAACGACATCGGTACCTTCATTCTCAAGCTTCCGATGGAGCGGCTCGACAAGCTGGTCGGCCTGATTGAAGCGCGCCGCGCGGAGGTCGCGTGATGGACGCCACCCTCACCCACGCCTGCAACTGGCTCGTCGATCACCGATGGACGGCATGTGCCGTCCTTTGCGCGGTCTGCATCGCTGCCGGTCGGCTCGATCTGGTGCTCCCATGAGGGCGCCCGCATTCTTCTCCGAGCACGTCGACGCGGTCATGGCCGGGAAGCCGCTCGATGAACAACTGACAGCGCTCGCAGCACTCATCCAGGAAGCACAGCAGAACAAGGATGCCGGCTACGGCCCGCCCGTCGACGATCTGCGCATGGCGCGTCGCCGCTGGCTCACCCTCTACGACCAATGGGCAGCGGAAAACCTGCCGTCTTACGAAAGGAAGGTTGCATGAGCACGTCACTCGACGTCCGCACGGACGAAACACACCTCGTACCATCGTCTGATGATCGCATGGTCGCGGCAATCGAACGCGTCGCCATGGACCCGACCGTTCCGATCGAGCGGCTCAAGGAAATGCTGGCGATGAAGGAGCGCATGGAAGACCGCGCCCTTGAAGCCGCCGACCGCCTGGCGAAGAAGGCGTTTTTCGCCGCCATGTCGAAGTGCCAGGCCGAATTGCCGGTCGTCGTCAAAAACCAGAAGAACGACCACACCAAGTCGACCTATGCCGATCTTGCCGCAATCGAGCAGCAGGCCATGCCGATCATCCACAAGCATGGCTTCGCCGTCTCGTTTCAGCCGGATGGCTACAACGAACTCGGCGAACTGCGCATTCTCTGGGAGATTTCCCACGAAGACGGGCACGTTCGAAGTGGTGATGCTGGAATTCCAGTCGACGCGGCCGGCTCTCAGGGCAAGGTCAACAAGACCGGAACCCAAGCGTTTGGAAGCACCGCCACCTATGGTCGGCGATACCTGCTCTGCTTGCTGTTCAACATCAGCACCGGCGACGACAGGGACGGCAATCGCACCGATGATGATGCGACCATCACCAATCAACAGCGCGACGAGTTGCAGAACTTGGTCGACGAGCTCGGCTGGAACGTCCCGGACTATTGCGCCTGGCTGGGTATCGACGCGCTGACGCACCTCCAGGCGAAATTCTTCGCGCGGGAAAAGCAGCGGCTCGAAACCAAGATCCGCATGAAGGGATCGGCACAATGATCACCATCATCAACTGCGCCCAAAATTCCGAAGAATGGCACCTCGCCCGGGCCGGCATCCCCACCGCCAGCATGTTTGCGACTGTCATTGCATCGGGACGCGGTGGCGGGGACAGTAAGACCCGCGCGAAATATATGCGGCAGCTGGCCGGCGAGGTCATTACCGGCAAGCCCATGGACGGCTTCACCAACGCCCATATGGAGCGGGGGCACGACATGGAGCCGGAAGCACGCGAGCTCTACGCCTTCGCGACCGACACGGCCCCGGAACAGGTCGGCTTCATCCGCAGCGGCCAGAAGGGTTGCTCACCGGATTCGCTCGTGGGCGCCAACGGCATGCTTGAGATCAAGACCAAGTTGCCGGATCTGGTTATCGAGTGCTGGGAGCGCCGCGACTTTCCGCCCGAGCACAAGGCGCAATGTCAGGGTGCCCTCTGGGTTGCCGAACGCGAGTGGATCGACATTGTCGTCTACTGGCCCGGCATGCCGGTTTTCATCAAGCGCGCCTTCCGTGAAGAGGCCTACATCGCGGAAATCTCGAAAGCAATCGACCAGTTCAACGCGGAACTGGCGGCGCTTGTCGACCGCGTCCGGCACTACGGGCGGCGATCCGACATTCTCAACAATCCCCTCGTGCAAAACGTTCTCGCTGGCTGACCTCCGGCGATCCGGCGCGGCTGTGTCCCCGTACCGCGCCGGCAATCCCTTTGAAGGAACAGACGATGGCTGAAACTCCGATCACAATGCGCTGGGACCGCGAGGCGATGATTCCGGTCTCGCAGTTTTGGGCCGCACGCGCCGACAAGGTATTCGTCGTGGGCGAAACCTACCGGATCATTGAACATCACGACCGTTCGGCCAACTCGCATCGGCACTATTTCGCCTGCATCCATTCGGCTTGGCAGAACCTTCCCGACGAACTGAGCGAGATCTACCCGACCGCCGAGCATCTGCGGAAAAAGGCGCTGATCCGCAAAGGCTATCGCGACGAGCGGGAATATGTCTGCGCATCGAAAACCGCCGCGCTCGACCTGGTGCGGACCATCCGCCCCCTAGACGACTACGCCATCATCGAGGCGCGCGAAAACGTAGTGCGCATCTGGACGGCGAAAAGCCAGTCGGTTGCAGCCATGGGCGCCAATGCATTTCAGGAGAGCAAGCAAGCCGTTCTCGACTTTGTGGACGATCTGCTTGGCGTTGAGCGTGGCGCGACCGCGAAAAGCGAGGCCGCATGACGCTCTCCGCTCTCATCCGCCGCACGATCGTACAGTGGAGCTTGTGGCGCTCGCACCGCGAGACCCGTCGCGCGATCCCGCAGCTCGCAGCGATCGACAAACGCCGGACTGAATGCCGGCGGCACCATAGGCGCGGTGCTGCGGCACTCGACCTGGAGGCCAAGCGTATCACGACGGCGGCACTCGCCGAGAAGCGGGTGCAGTGATGGCTCCGAGAAACAGCCGCGTTACCAGCACCGAAGTCATCTATGGTTTCTGGCTCGTGTTCGAGGAGGCCGGCGGCATTCGATTGGCTCGCACGTCACCAAGTCTTGACCGGGCCGAGCGCGCCATGTTCATCCAGGCAAACCTACCGCGCAGCCTGTGGCAAACCCCAAGTTTGCGAGCGAGCATAGGTGTGCAGGCCGGCCCAAACGGTGGGTATTCCGTCGACCTCTCCGTTGCTTCCGAGGCTCTTCGCGGTGCTCTCGGCGTGGACGTGGATCTTCAGGTGATCCCTCACGACCAGGCGGCGCGCTGATGGCCGGGTTCGCGATCAAGCGCCCGCCGACGGCGTTCTCCACCTCGCCAGCAAAAGGCCGCCGCCGGCCGCGCCAGGAAGATGACGCGCACCTGAAATGGATCCGCACCCTTCCCTGCATCGTCACCGGTGACAGGCCCGTTGAAGCCGCTCATATCCGTTACGCCGATCCTGCCTATGGAAAGCGGGAAGTCGGCGGTGCCGAGAAACCTGACGATCGTTGGACGGTTCCGCTGAGTTCAGCCCTCCACCGTGAGCAGCACAGCCAGTCAGAACGCTCTTTTTGGGAAGCTCGCAGCATCGACCCCTGCCGGGTTGCCTTGGCCCTCTATGCCGTATCTGGCGACGATGAAGCCGCTGAAATCATCATCCGTGCAGCGAGGAAGCCATGACAGACGATGGCGGCGATCATGGGTGAGCGGGCGCTACTGTCGCCCGGTCAGGCTGCGCGGGAACTGTGCATATCCGAGAAGCAGTTGCGCGCCCTGACTTGCGCCGGCCGAATTCGCTACGTCAATGTCGGCCTGGGCGAGAAGAGAGAAACCAGGCGGTACGACCCGACCGACCTTGAAGAATTTCGAGAGGCCCGCAAATGTCTGTTTTCAAGCGCCCCGGCCAATCGGAATACTCGTACGACTTCCATTATCGACGCCAGCGATTTTCAGGCCCGACTGGATGCACGTCGAAGCGCGAAGCTGAAAAGGTTGAAGAGGCCGAGCGAACGCGCCTGAAAGGGCTGCAATTCGACGCCAGCAAGCCGCTCTCCTTCAGAGCCGCCGCCGCCCAGTACTGGAATGAAGTCGGCCAGTTCCATCGCAACCACGTTGACACGCTGCGCGCCCTGGAATGGCTTCAGGAGCAGATCGGCGCCTCGACCTTGATATCGGCCATCAACGACGCCACCGTCGCCAAGGCGGTGGCTAAGAGGCGCGGCGAGGATGTTTCCCCCGCAACCGTCAACCGAAGTGTCTGCGAGGTGCTGAGGGCTCTGTTGCGGCGCGCCCGGCGCACATGGAAGCAGTCCGTCGCGGATATCGAATGGAAGGACCATTTCCTCAAGGAGCCGCAGGAACGCGTCAGGGAGGCCACTGCGGACGAGGAAGCCAAGTTCATGGCCTCGATCCGGGGCGACTATGCGCCAGCTCTCCGGTTCGCGCTTCTGTCAGGGTGCCGGCGGGCCGAGATTGTCGGCATGGAATGGCCGCACGTCGATTTCTTCAACCGGGAATTCCGCGTGACCGGCAAAGGCGACAAGACGCGCACGATCCCAATGACCGAGGCGATGTTCACGCTTCTGTGGAGCCTAAAGGACCACCACAAGACGGCGGTGTTCACCTACGTCGTCAAGCGCCCTCGCCCTGGCGCAATCAAGGGCAGTCGAGTTCCTATCACCATGGAGGGCTTCAAAACCGAATGGCGCCGCACCAAGGGCCGCGCCGGCGTCGAGGATTACCGTTTCCACGATAATCGGCACACAGCCGCCACGCGCCTGGTGCGCGCCACCGGCAACCTGAAGATGGCCCAAAAGCTTCTCGGCCATACCGAGCTTGCTACCACGTCGCGCTATTCCCACGTGACCAAGGATGATCTGCGGGCTGCAATGGAGGCAAGCGAGGCGGCACGCGCGCCCGAAGTTGCGGCAGCGCCGGCGCCGGCGGAGAACAAGAATTGAACATCCGTGGGACTTTTGGTGGGACTTTTGGCGCCTCTCGTGGGAGTTGTATGCCGTTCGTTCCGTTTTTACATTTCAGGGGTTGCCACGGAAAGGCCGAAACCCTATAGCCCGCAACGTTCGGAGTGTAGCGCAGCCTGGTAGCGCATCTGGTTTGGGACCAGAGGGTCGGGAGTTCGAATCTCTCCACTCCGACCATTTCTCTTTAAAATGCGACACCGATGGCACCGAAGGGGTTTTGGCCCCTATCCGCGTGTCGCTATTTCATGCTCGCTTCCATCGCCATTGCCGGCTTAAGCTGCGGCAAACGGGGGTTTGCGGTGCTTGGGATCGATGCTTGGGTCTCGCTGTTCGGGCCGGCCTATTTTGCCTATGCGGGCGTGACGGTTCCGTTCATGGTGGCATGGGCGATCGCCTGTGCGGCCTTGGCGATGTGGAACAATCGCGAGAGCCGCAGGCTTGGCAGGCTCGCACCTGGCGTCGTCGCCTCCCGTTCGTGGGCAGCCAGCATCGGAATTTTTGTGCTGGTCGCCGCCTGCTATATCGCCGTGCACTCAGCCGTCTATCTGTTGGTCCGGTATTTCGTCAGAATGTGGCTGTGATTGGCCGCAAGCTCACCGCCAACAGTGCTACGTTGAGAGCACACCCTCGATATCGGTTTTCGAAAAATCGGCTCCGCCCTCCGCGCGGCGCACCAGTTCGGTCAGTTGTCCCTTGGCATCGGTAACGGATACCTGCATCGATTACTGCGCATGGACCAGTCTCTGGTCCAAGTTTCAATTGAGAAATAGACCGTCGAGTGGTCCGCTTGAAGAGTTTCGACGATGCTGGGCGGTCACTGTCGTCGGGGTGAATGTCCGCTGCGGCGCAACCGCTCGACGCATTTTGAACGCAAGCTCGCCGGGCGAGAACCCCAACCGCCTCATTCCCGGCGAGCCTACAACCTGATTTGGAACGCAATCAGGACCGGGGTCAGCCGGCAAGCTCACGCAGCAAGATGAGTGCCAGTTTTGTTTCCCAAAATGGGACTCTGGTCGAGACGGAGACCTCTGGAAACCTGAAGTCATCAAATCGCGAACTCGCCCTGCCCCTCGTCCATGGCATTGACGGTTTCGGCGGCCAATGCCCTGGTGATCGGCATCTTGCGCTCCAGCGCGGTACGATCCAGGCGCTCCACCACACGCATCGCGGTTGCCAGAGAACGCTCGATGCGCCGCACCAAATACTGCACGACATGCGGCTCGACCTCGACCTGGCGGTCGGCGAACAGCTTGGTGATGACGCCGGCGAGCAGGAGATCATCGGGCTCATGGATCTCGACTGTCGCCGCCGCCTTGAGCCGCGATGCAAGATCGGGCAGCGATACACCCCAGGCCGAGGGAAAGCGGCGTGCGGTCAAAAGCAGCGTCGAGCCGGCGCCACGCACCGCATTGATGAGATGGAACAGGCCCAGTTCGTCGACCGCGCGTGCGTCGACGTCATCGATCAGGGCCGGGCGGGCACCGAGATTTGCGATGCTGTCGCCAATGCGCCTGGCGTCGACAGTCACCGCCTTGGCGCGCGCACCCCAGATCGAGGCCAGATGCGTCTTGCCGGAGCCAGCTGGGCCTGCCAGCACCACCACCGGTGCTGGCCAATCCGGCCAGCGGTCGACCAGTGCGGCCGCCTGGTTGTTGGTGCCGGAGACGACCAGCTCATCACGCGAGTAACCGGTGCCATGGCCGAGATCGAGCGGCAACTGGCGTGGCGGGTCGGTTCGCTGCGCGGTCACTTCAGCGACGCGGTTGCGAGCGGTGGCCGCCGTCGCGATCGGCTGGCAGTGGCGGCGCGGGTTCTGTGGCATGGCCTTTGTAGAGCGGCGACTCAAGATAACGGGCGATGGCAAATCGCACCAGCACCGCAACCGCCGCTGAAGCCGGCACGGCAATCAAAAGGCCGACGAAGCCGAACAGCGCGCCGAAGGCGAACAGCGCGAACATCAGCCATACAGGATGCAGGCCGACGCTTTTGCCGACCAGCCTTGGCTGCAGGATGTTGCCTTCGATGAACTGGCCGATGAAGAAGACCACCGCAACCGCGACGATCATCGTCCAGTCCGGCCAGAACTGGACGAAGGCGACGCCGACGGCCAGCACCAGCCCGGTCAATGAGCCGACATAGGGAATGAAGGAGATCAGCCCGGCGAACAGGCCGATGAGGATGGCGAAGTTCAGCCCGGTCAGTGTCAGGCCGGTGGCGTACATGGCGCCCAGCACCAGGCAGAGCGTGCCCTGCCCGCGCACGAAGCCGGCTGTGGCGGTGTTGACGTCACGCGCGATGGCGCGGACCGTGGCGACGTTGTCGCGCGGCACCCAGCTGTCGATGACCGCCACCATGCGGTCCCAGTCGAGCAGCATGTAGAAGGCCACGACCGGCGTCACCACGAACAGGCTGACCACCGAGACCAGGGCCACGCCCGAACTCCAGATCGAAGTGAAAACCGTGGTGAGCAGGCCGAAACCGGAGGTCAGCAGCGAATTCAACCCATCGCGCAAGCCATTGGCGTTGACGCCGAATTTCTGTTCAAGCCACTTCGGGTCAAAGGAGGTGATCAGGCTCTGCAGCCGGGTCAGGTATTCCGGCAGCTTGCTGGCGAAATCGGCCATCTGCGTCGCCAGCACCGGGATGAGGATGACGAAAGCCAGCACCAGTACGATCAGGAAGGTGATGAGGATGACCACGGTCGCCATGAAGCGGCTGAGGCCGAGCCGCTGCAGACGGTCGGCGACCGGATCGAGGAAATAGGCAAGCACCATGCCGGCGACGAAGGGCAGCAGGATGTCGCTGAAGACATAAAGGAAGAGCGCCAGGATCGCGGCCCCCGCCAGCCAGAAGAATATCTGGCGGCGGAACGTGGAAGACGCCTCTGCCTCTGCCGCCGTCTCGCCTTCCGGCACGACCACAACCATCTGGCCGTCGTAGGCCTTGCCCAGCGCCGCCGCCTTGCGGGCGGCCGGCTTGCGGGCAGGCTTGCCGTCGATGGGCTTGTCAGCCTGATTTACCGCCTTCGCCATAGCCGCTCATATGCCTCAGCCAAGCCACGAGATAGGCCGCGGCCGAAGCCACGGTCAAGACCCCGGACAGCAATATGAGGCCTGGCCGCAGAGGGTCGAGGTGCACGGCAAAGGCGAGTTCGCCCAGCACAACCGCCGCCAGCACGATCTGGACGGCGGTATTCGCCTTCGACACCAAAAGCGGTTTCATCTCGACCGGATGGGCCATCGCCGTGGACAACAGGACCGCGCAGACGATCAACGCGTCGCGCGACACCATGGTGACGACCAGCCAGAGCGGCAACTGCCCGATGATGCCCATGACGACGAACACCGAAACCAGCAGCAGCTTGTCCGCGATCGGATCGAGATAGGCGCCGAACCTGGACTGCTGGTTGAACCGGCGGGCTATGAAGCCGTCGACGCCGTCGGAAATGCCGGCAACGACGAAGCAGGCAAAGGCCCAGTCCCAACGAGCCTGCAGCATGGCCATCACCACGGCAGGCACCAGGACAACGCGCAGCATGGTGATCAGGTTGGGGATGGTCAACGCATTGTCCCGCCGTATTATGCGTTGAGATAGATGAGGGAGATGGAGGGCCGAGGCAAGGGAGAGCCGGCTGGGCCAGCCGCAAGCACTGAGTGCGATGCCCCGGCTATCCACGCTTTTGTCGGGCCAAACGGAACCCGGTTCGGCCGTTATCCTTGCCCCCCGAAACCATTCATGCGAAGAGCCCGCAAACGAGCAGGGAAAATGCGATGAGCAAGCGCGACGCATCAAAGCGCGGAAACGGGCTCACCTATGCGCAGGCCGGTGTCGACATCGATGCCGGCAATCTCATGGTGGAGAAGATCAAGCCGCTGGTGCGCGCCACGCGCCGGCCGGGGGCGGATGGCGAGATCGGCGGCTTCGGCGGCCTGTTCGACCTGAAGGCGGCCGGTTTCACCGATCCGGTGCTGGTAGCAGCCAATGACGGCGTCGGCACCAAGCTCAAGATTGCCATCGAGTCGGGGAAACACGACACGATCGGCATCGACCTTGTCGCCATGTGCGTCAACGACATCGTCGTGCAGGGCGCCGAACCGCTGTTCTTCCTCGACTATTTCGCCACCGGCAAACTCGATCCCGATCAGGGTGCCGCGATCGTCGGCGGCATCGCGCAAGGCTGCCGCCAGGCCGGCTGCGCGCTGATCGGCGGCGAGACGGCGGAAATGCCGGGCATGTATCACGGCAAGGATTATGACCTTGCTGGCTTTGCCGTGGGCGCGGCCGAACGTGGCCAACTCCTGCCCACCGACGACATCGTCGAGGGCGACGTGCTGCTCGGGCTGGCCTCTTCCGGCTTGCATTCGAATGGTTTCTCGCTGGTGCGCCGCATCGTCGCCGCCAGCGGTCTGGCGTGGAACGATCCGGCACCGTTCAACGACGAGGCGACGCTTGCCGAGGCACTGCTCGAACCCACCCGCATCTACGTCAAGTCGATCCTCAAGGCGATCCGCAACACGCATGGCATCAAGGCGCTGGCGCACATCACCGGCGGCGGCTTTCCGGAAAACATTCCGCGCGTGCTGCCCAAGGATTTCTCGGCCGAGCTCGATCTCGAAGCCATCGACGTGCCGCCGGTGTTTTCCTGGCTGGCCAAGACAGGCGGCGTGGCGCCGGAGGAGATGATGCGCACCTTCAATTGCGGCATCGGCATGATTTTGGCTGTCGCTTCCGGTCAGGCGGCGCAGGTCGCGGCCGTGTTGCAGGAAGCCGGCGAGACGGTGACGCCGATCGGCCGCATCGTGCCGCGGCGCGACGCCGGCGTCATCTATCGGGGTTCGATCGGCCTATGAGCACGCAGAGAAAACGCACTGTTGTCCTGATTTCGGGGCGCGGCTCCAACATGACCGCGCTGATCGCGGCAGCCAACGATCCGGCCTTCCCGGCCGAGATTGCCGGCGTCATTTCCGACAAGGCGGACGCCGCCGGCCTCGGCATCGCCAAGGCACGCGGCATCGCCACCCAGGTCATTTCCCGCGCCGACCATGGCAGCAAGCAGGCGCATGACGCGGCGATCGACGCGGCACTTGCGGCCTTCAACGCCGACATCGTGGCGCTGGCCGGCTATATGCGCATCCTGACTCCCGGCTTTGTCCAGAAATGGCAGGGCCGCATGATCAACATCCACCCTGCCCTGCTGCCGGCCTTCAAGGGGCTCGACACCCATGCGCGCGCATTGGCCGCCGGCATCCGCATCCATGGCTGCACGGTGCATTTCGTCACATCCGAGATGGATGATGGCCCGATCATCGCGCAAGCGGCCGTGCCGGTGATGGTCGGAGACAATGCCGATACGCTGGCCGCCCGCGTGCTCAAGGCTGAGCACCGGCTCTACCCTCTGGCGCTTGGCCTGGTCGCCGATGGCAAGGCACGCATGGAGGCCGGGCATACGGTTCTTGCCCACTTCGCCGACGATGCCGACAACGGCACCTCGGTGGTGATGGCGCCCGATCCGCTGCGCGAGGAAGCCGACCTCGAGCATCTGGCGCGGATCACGCCCTGAGCGAAGAGCGCAGCGATGAAACAGCTGCTCCTGCTGCGTCACGCCAAATCGAGTTGGGACGACCCTGACCTCGACGATTTCGACCGACCGCTGGCGGAACGCGGGTTGAAGGCGGCCCGGCTGATCGGCCGCGAGCTTGCCGCGCGCGACTGGCTGCCGGATCAGGTGCTGGTCTCGCCGGCGCTGCGCACACGCGATACCTGGCGGCTGGTGGCGGCGGAACTGCCAGTGCATCCCCGGGTCGCGTTTGCCGAGGCGCTCTACGATGCTGCAGCGGCGGATATTCTGAGTCAGCTACGCAAAGCGGACCCGTCGAGCGGCTGCCTGCTGGTTCTCGGCCACAATCCGGGCCTTGAGGAGCTGGCAAAACAGCTTGCCGGACCGGGATCGGAGGCGAAGGCGCGCAAGAGGCTCGAGAAAAAGTTTCCGACAGCAGCCCTCGCGCGCTTCGTCCTTGAAGACGATTGGTCCGGTCTGTCGGCCGCCAGACTGACACATAGCCTGCGGCCGAAGGATCTGAGCTAGAAGTCTGATGTCGCGGGTGCGGAAGATCAGACCCGCCGCACCCGCGACATCAGTTACCCCAGATGCCCTGGCCAGGCTCGGGCCAGTCGGTGGCGGGCTTGTCGGCGGTCTCGTGTTTAACTTTCAAAACAGGGGCATCTAGCCCGCGAAAAACATCGCCGGCCGCAGCCAAGCCGCATTTGCCTTGCGTTGCGATCCGATACTATCGATCATCCGGGTCCGATTGCCGAATGGGATCGTCGATCGAGCCTTGGTGGCCGTTGAGACCGAAAGTGGGCGATGCTGGAACGGCAATAGACATGCGATTGCTGCTTGTGGAGGACAATCGCGAACTGGCGGACTGGCTGGGCAAGACCTTGCGCCAGGCGAACTATGTCGTCGACGTCGTCCATGACGGCGAGGATGTCGAGCACGCGCTTGCCGCCGGCGACCACGCGCTTGTCATTCTCGACCTTGCGTTGCCCCGCATGGGCGGACTGGAAGTGCTGCGCATGCTGCGAGCCCGCGGCAACCGGGTGCCGGTGATCATACTGACCGCCAATGCCAGTCTCGATGGCCGGGTCAAAGGCCTGAACGAAGGCGCCGACGACTATCTGCCGAAGCCCTTCCAGGTAGAGGAGCTCGAAGCGCGCATCCGCGTGCAACTGCGCCGCGCCAATGACCGGACGGCACCGGTCGTTGCCTGCGGAGACCTCGTCTTCGACACCAACACTAGGCTGTTCTCGCTCGGCGGCGAAACACTGGCCCTGACACCGCGCGAACATGCCGTGCTTGAACAATTGATGATCAAGGCGGGACGCACGGTGAGCAAAGCAGCACTATCGGCGGCGATCTACGATTTCGAGACCGACGCCGATCCAAGCGCCATCGAGATCTATGTGCACCGTGTGCGCAAGAAGCTCGAAGGGTCGCGGGTCCAGATCACCACGTTACGCGGCCTCGGCTATCTCCTGCGCCATGACGATCGCGTGCCATGAGAACGCGCAGCCTGCGCCTGCAATTGCTGGCCTGGGTCGTGCTCCCTCTCGCCGGGCTTGCGGCCATCAATCTGTGGACCAGCCAGCGCAACGCATTGGCGACCGCCGATCTGATCACCGATCGCATGTTGGTCGGATCGGCACGAATGATTGCCGAGCAGGTCGCAATGACCGACGGGGTGATCAACGCCACAGTGCCGCCGGCAGCGCTCGAGATGTTCGACACGGGCGACCGCGACAGGGTCTACTACGGTGTCGAGGCAGCTGGAGGGCGGCTGTTGACAGGCTATCCCGGGCTGCCCAGGACACCCGGACGCCCCAGCATGGAAGCGACCTATCGCGACCAGACGCTGCGGCTGCTGACAATTACGCATGCGGTGGTCGGCGCCGGCGAAGACTCGCCGATATCCGTCACCGTCGGGGTCACGCTTTTCGGGCACGACGCGATGGTGCGGCATCTCTGGTTCAGCGCCTTCACCCAGCAACTGGCGCTGGTGGCGATAGCCGGCGTCTTCGTGCTGCTCGGCCTGCGGCGAGGGTTGACGCCGCTCATCCGGCTGCGCGATGCGGTGCGCTCACCGAAACGCAGCGAACTCGACCCCATCGAAGTCGCCGGTGCGCAGAGCGAAATCCGGCCGCTGGTCGATGCGCTCAACGCCTATATGGAACGGGTGCGGGCGCAGATGGCGGCGCAGCGCCGTTTCATCGCCAATGCCGCGCATCAATTGCGCACGCCGCTGGCGCTGTTGTCGACGCAAGCGAGCTACGCGCTGCGCGAAAACGCTGTCGATGCGCGCCGGGAAGCGCTCATCGCACTGCAGGCAAGCTCCGCCCGGTTGGCGAGGCTGGCCGAACAGCTCTTGACCTTGTCCCGCGCGGAACCGGGCAGCCGGCGACCGCGCGCCGATCGCATCGACCTGACGCAAGCCGCGCGCCAAGTGCTGGAAACGCATGCGCCGAGGGCCATTGATCGCAACGTCGATCTTGGTCTCGATGAGACTGGCGCCGTACCGGTCATCGGGGACGGCACTATGCTGCGGGAGATGATCGTCAATCTCGTCGACAACGCCCTGCGCTACACACCGGCAGGCGGCACCGTCACCGTCAAGCTCGCCGCCGCCGGCGGCGAGGCCGTGCTGACCGTTACCGACGACGGGCCCGGCATACCTGCCGACGAGCGCGACCATGTCTTCGAGCGCTTCTATCGGCTGACCGGCGAGACCGACGAAGGCAGCGGCCTCGGGCTCGCCATCGTGCGCGAGGTGGTCGAAAATGCGAGCGGTCGCATCACCCTAGCGGATGGCGCGACCGGCGGCCTGGTGGTCGAGGTGCGCCTGCCGTTGGCCAGCGGCTAGGCTGCCCACTCGGATCTGCTTACTGCGTCTCGTGCAGCGGCTGCGGACGCCATTTCGCCAGCCGGTTCTCGACCATCGTCATCAGATATTCCGCGCCCAGCGCCACTACCATGATGATGACGATCGCGGCGTACATGCCCGCGGCATCGAAGGAACCCTTGGCGATGTTGATCAAGAGCCCGATACCGTAGCGTGAGCCGACGAACTCGCCGACGATGGCGCCGATGATGGCGAAGCCGAAGCTGACATGCAGGCTGGCGAAGATCCAGCTCATCGCCGACGGCACGATCACCGAGCGGGTCAGCTGCCAGTCGGAGGCGCCGAGGATGCGGGCATTGGCGATCATCGCCCGGTCGGCCTCGCGCACGCCCTGGAAGGCGTTGTGGAAGACGACGAAGAACACCATGATGAAGGCCAGCGCCACTTTCGAAGCAAGGCCAAGGCCGAGGATCATGATGAAGATCGGCGCCAGCACCACGCGAGGGATGGAGTTGATAACCTTGATGTAGATGGAAAAAATGTCGGCGGCCATGCGGTTGCGGCCAAGCGCGACGCCGATGATGATGCCGGCAACCGAGCCCGTGACGAAGCCGAGGACGGACTCCTCCATCGTCACATAGAGATGGTACCAGAGCGGCCCTTCGGACGTACCTTCCGTCATCCACTCATAGAGCCTCTGCGCGATCGCACTTGGCGTGGCGTAGAAGAACGGATCGATCCAGGCCTTGCGCCCGGCGATTTCCCAGGCGGCGAGGAAGACGATGAGGATGGCATACCGCCAGAAGATCACCGTGCGGCGGCGATGCTGCGCGGCCTTGGCGGCGGCGGCTTCTATTTCGGCGTCCGAGGTTCCCGGCCTGAAACTTCCTGCCCTGATGTCGATGGTGGCATCGGTCATTGTGTCCTCCCTCACGCGGCAGCGCGGGCGTAGCTGGTCTCGACCTCTTCCTTGAGATCGGCCCAGATGGTGCGCGAATAGTCGATGAAGCTTTGCTCGTAACGGATGTCGGCGACGACGCGCGGGCGCGGCAGGTCGATGGTGTAGACCGATTTCACCGTCGCCGGCCCGGCGGTCAGCACGTAGACTTTGTCGGCCAGCGCTATTGCTTCCTCCAGATCATGGGTGACGAAGACGACCGAGGCCCTGGCTTCGGACCACAGACGGAGCAGTTCCTCGTGCATGAGAACACGTGTCTGCACGTCGAGGGCGGAAAACGGCTCGTCCATCAGCAGAATCTCGGGCCCGTTGATAAAGGTCTGCGCCAAGGCGACTCGCTTGCGCATGCCGCCGGAGAGTTGGTGCGGATAGTGATGCTCGAAGCGCGCCAAGCCGACGCGCGCCAGCCAGTCGCGCGCCGCGGCGGTCGCTTCCGACTTGGCCCTGCCACGGAAGAGCGGCCCGGCCATGACGTTCTCGATCACCGTGCGCCATGGAAACAGCGCATCACTTTGAAAGACGAAACCGATGCGGGGATCGATGCCCTTGACGGGTGCACCCATGACCCGGACCTCGCCCGCGCTTGGGCTCGCCAATCCGGTGACGAGGTTGAGGGTGGTGGACTTTCCGCAGCCGGTCGGGCCGACGACGGCGACGAATTCGCCGCGCTCGACGGTCATGGTGAAATCACGGATCGCGGTCAGCGACTTGCCGGTGGGGGACAGGAAGCGGCGGCTGACATTGATCAGCTCAATTGCCGGTGCGCTGTTTTCTTGTGTCATGCTGGGCTAACTCCCGGTTCGAACGAAGGACCGCCGTCGGCCAAGGCCTCCGGGCGTGAAAACCAGACGATGCCGGCGCGAGGCGGTGCATCGCGCCGGCAGACGGGTCACTTCGCGTTTTTGACGAATTCCGTCGTATAGGTCTTCGACAGGTCGATCTGCTTGCCTTGCAGTTCCTTCTTGAAGGCGGACAGCACAGTCAGCACCGTCTCGGGGCCGCCCTCGGGCATTATACCGTCGGCGGTAAACATCGCCTTGCCGTCATCAAGAGCCTTCACATAGCCTGCCTTGTCACCGACATAGTAGTCCTTCGGCATCTTGTCGGCGATTTCAGCGCCGCTATGGGTATTGATGAATTTCTGCGTCTTGACGAAAGCATTGGTCAGCTTCTGCACCACATCCTTGTGGGCCTCGACCCAGTCCGTCTGCATGTAGAGAGAGGCGGCCGGATATGTGCCGCCGAGCGCGGCTTTGGTGCCTTCTATCGTACGCATGTCGACAAGGACTTTCGCTTCACCCGTCTTGAGGAGCCGGGTGATGGTCGGTTCAGTCGTCATACCCGCCTGGATCTTGTCCTGTTGCATCGCGGCGATGAACGTATCGCCGGCGCCGACGGGGATTGAGGTGAATTCACCTAGCTTCAAGCCGTTCTTCACGGCGAGGTATTCAGTGAGGAAGTTCGTCGAGGAGCCGAGGCCGGTGACACCAAGGCTCATGCCCTTGAAATCGGCCGGTGACTTGATTTCGGGATGCTTTGTCGAAACCAGTTCGACCTCGCCGGGCGCCTGGCTGAACTGGACAATGGACTCGACGAATTTGCCCTTGGCCTGGAGGTCGATGCAATGGTCGTAGAAGCCGACAACGCCTTGCACCGCGCCGGCCAGCATCTCGTTTTCGGCATCGACGCCGGCCGGTTCGTTCAGCAACTCGATGTCGAGACCCTCGTCCTTGAAATAGCCCAGGGCCTCGGTGAGCTTGGCGGGCAGATAGATCTGCTTTTCGTAGCCACCCACCATGATGGAAATCTTTTCGTCGGCCGCCAATGCCACTGTGGCGCCCGTGGCGGTGATGGCAAGCGTCAAGGCAGCGGTGCGCAAGGCACGCTTCGAGATGAAACCGGTCACAAAACTTCCTCCATTTGGGCGGCGGGCTGTGAAGCCGCGCCGCATTCCTCCCTCGCCGACCGTCGCGGGTCGGACATGCGGTGACACCGCAAAACCGTCATGACATGCCCAAGCTTTCAGCTGGCTTTCAGCCGCGAGGCAAAAACGTTCGCAGCGTCACGCCCGAGCGCTCTGCCCCAGCACGTCGCGCATGTCGTATTCGCCGGGAGCGCGGCCCGCCACCCAGAGTGCCGCGGCGATGGCGCCGCGTGCAAACATGATGCGGTCGCCAGCCGAATGCGACACGGTGACGGTCTCGCCCTCGGCGCGGAAGCTGACGCTGTGCTCACCGACGATGCCGCCCCCGCGCGCCACCGCGAAGCCTATCTCGCCCGCCGGCCGCGCGCCGGTGACACCATCGCGGACGTGCCTCGCAACCGTGTCCAGCCGGACGTCGCGTCCGCCGGCAACCGCCTGCCCCAGCATCAGCGCCGTGCCCGAAGGCGCGTCGATCTTGTGGCGATGATGCGCCTCGAAAATCTCCGCATCCCAGTCGTCGGGGTCGAGCGCCCGCGCCGCCTGTTCGACCAATCCGACCAGCATGTTGAGCCCGAGCGAGAAGCTGCCGGAGCGCACGATGGCAATGGCTTTCGCGGCATCGGCGATGGTGGCTATCTCGGCGGCCTCGAAACCCGTCGAGCCAATCACCAAGGCTGGCCCGCCCCTTTCGGCACACAATCTGGCCAGTTCCGCGGAGGCGGCCGGCGTAGTGAAGTCGACGACCACGTCGGCCATGGCAATAGCCTCGTCGCGGCTCACCAGCCCATCGCCGACACTGCCCGGAGGGTGAAAGCAGCCGGCGAGCGCCAGACGCGCATCGGCCCGCACCGCATCCGCCATCTGGCGACCCATGCGGCCGAGAGCGCCAGAAATGGCGATCCTGATCGGCGGCTGCGGCATCGGCTCCTGCTATTTCCACATGCCGCGCATGCGCGCGCCGATGTCGACGCGCACCTCCGGCCGAGGCGCCCTGCCCTGCGCCGCTTGCGCGGCCGGCCACGAAAGCTGCTGGAACGCGGCGAGGATGGAGGCCGGAATGAAACGGGTGCGCGAGGCGTAGACATGGCGGTCGCCGCGTGCCGCCTGGCCATGCGGAAAGAAGCGCTGTGGCATGACGAGGTTGAGACTGTCCTTGGCCCGTGTCATCGCCACGTAGAGCAGCCGTCGCTCCTCCTCGATATCTTCCTTGGTCCCGACACCGAGATCGGCCGGAATGCAGCCGTCGACCGTGTTCAGCACGAAGACGTTCTTCCACTCCTGGCCTTTGGCCGAGTGGATGGTCGACAGGATCAAATAGTCCTCGTCGCGGTGCGGAGGGCCGGCCTGGTCGCTGGTTGCATCCGGCGGATCGAGCGTCAGCTCGGTCAGGAAGCGTTCGCGCGAAGCATAGCCCGAGCCGATTTGCTCGAGTTGCAGCAGGTCGGCGCGGCGCGTGATCGCGTCCTCGTGGATGCGCTCCAGATGCGGTTCGTACCACAGCCTGATCTGTTCGAGATCGGCCGGCCATTTGGCGCCGGCGCGCAAGCCGGAATAGAGCGAGACGAAGCCGGGCCAGTCGTCCGCGGCACGCTGCGGCGGACGCCAGCCGGCCAGGCCCATCGCCTCGTCCAGCGCCGACGTCATGGCCTCGACGATCTGCGCGGCGGCGGAAGGGCCGATGCCGGGAAGAAGCTGCAGCACGCGAAAGCCGGCGACACGATCGCGCGGATTTTCGGCAAAACGCAGCACCGCCAGCACGTCCTTGACATGCGCGGCATCGAGGAATTTCAGGCCGCCGAACTTGACGAAGGGAATGTTGCGCCGCGTCAGCTCGATCTCCAGCGGCCCGCTGTGGTGCGAGGCGCGAAACAGCACCGCCTGTGACTTCAGCGCGGTACCGACCTCGCGCTCGGCAAGGATGGTGTCGCAGACGAAGTTCGCTTGCTCGACCTCGTCGCGCACGGTCACTAGTCTTGGCTTATCGGCGGATTTGCGTTCCGACCACAGGTTCTTGGTGAAGCGCTCCGAGGCTTCGCCGATGACCGCATTGGCAGCCGCCAGAATGGTCTCGGTCGAGCGATAGTTGCGCTCCAGCATCACCACATCGGCGGTCCGCGCGAACTGTCTGGGGAAGTCGAGAATGTTGCGCACTTCGGCGGCCCGGAACGATTAGATCGACTGCGCGTCGTCACCGACGACCGTCAGCCCGGCACCGTCGGGTTTCAGCGCCATCAGGATCGAGGCCTGTAGCCGGTTGGTGTCCTGATACTCGTCGACCAGCACATGGTCGAACCGTCCGCCCAGATGCGTGGCGATTTCAGGCTCGGCCGTCATCTGCGGCCAGTAGAGCAGCAAATCGTCGTAATCGAGCACATTCTGCGCCTGCTTGGCGTCGACGTAACCGGCAAACAATTGCTTGAGCTGCTCGGCCCAGCCGGCGCACCAGGGGAAGGCAGACCCTAGTACCTCACCCAGCGGCGCCTGCGCGTTGACGGCGCGCGAATAGATGGCAAGGCAGGTGCCCTTGGTCGGAAAGCGCGCTTCCGTCCTGGAGAAACCGAGTTCGTGGCGCACGAGATTCATCAGATCGGCGGAATCCTCGCGATCATGGATGGTGAAGGCCGGATCGAGGCCGATCTCCAGCGCATAATCCCGCAGCAGCCGCGCGCCGATGCCATGAAAAGTGCCGGCCCAGGTCAGCGCGTCCGTGATCACCGCGGCGTCGCGGCCGAGCACTTCGCCGGCGATGCGCTCAACACGTCGCGCCATTTCGGAAGCGGCGCGCCTCGAAAAGGTCATCAGCAGGATGCGGCGCGGGTCGGCTCCCTTGACGATCAGATGGGCGACACGGTGCGCCAGCGTGTTGGTCTTGCCGGAGCCGGCGCCGGCGATAACCAGCAGCGGGCCGGCAATCTTGCCGTCGCCATGTTCGACCGCCTGCCGTTGGGCGTCGTTCAGCCGGGCGAGATAGGCCGGCTGAACGGTCTGTTCCACAAACGTCGAATCATGGGCGGCGAGGTTCATCGCCCATCAAGCATCGTTTCCGCTTTGTTCGCAACAGAGAAGCAACTCCGCCGATATAGCGGGAGCAATCAGCGCTTCGGGTCAACGCCCATCGACGCCGACTGCCGGCGCAGCGCCTCGCGGTCGTTTGCGGGCGCCGGCAGCAAGAGCGGATCGACACTGTCGGGAACCTCGTCGATCATCTTGCGGGCGAGACGGTAAGTGACAAAGGCCAGCGTGCCCACCAGAAGCAAACGGATCATGCGGCGGTCCTCCTTCGCTGGGTCAACCTGAGGCGGGGGATTTTGTTCCCTCGGCGCAATCGTGCAACCAAACCGACACCACCTCGTTCCGCGGGTGGAGGAAGGAGCCATGAAAAAGCTGGGACTGATCCTCGCGCTGGTGACTTTGGCTTTCTCGGCCTGCGACAACAAATTGCCGCCGACAAAGGCAACTGGGGCCGATCAAGATCTCGCCATTCCTGTCGTGAACAATGCCATTGCCAGCCAGTGAAAAACGATGGCGGGATCTTCAACGCATTGCCCCGATGCATTCATCGATACGGTCGAGGCGGAACTTGGCATTGCGCAACTCGGGGCCTGCGTCCTGGCGCAGCTGTCGTGTCCGCGCCGAGGCGGCGGTCAAATCTTGTTCGAGTTGAGCGATGCGGGCGCGCACCCGCCGTGCTTCATCCTCACGCACCGCCTTTATCCAGCTCCGCCCGCGCATCCTGAACCCGCAGCACCCAAAAACGTGCCACAGCCATGACAGCAAAACCCTAACTTCCGCCAAGCGCGAGCGCTCCAACTTTAAAATCTAATTTAGCGCAGAGGGGAGAAGGCCGGCGCCGCTTGGGAGGTAATCTGATAGCGCCGGCCAGGCGGATATCAGGTCCGCCGCGTGAGCGAGGCTAGCTGAGTCTTGCCGCAGCGTCATGCGAGATCAAGTATTTCGGCCTTCCCGGGCGTTTTTCCCCCGGTAAATGCCGCGAAAAGCGCCCGCGGATTTCAAGTCGCAAGCCGCTGCCTGGCGATGGCGACATGGAAATTGGCGCCGAACAACAGCCCGTCATCGTTGAAGTCGTAGCTGGAATTGTGAAGCGGTGCCGAGGCCTCGCCGTTGCCGAGGAAGACGAAGCAGCCCGGCACGTGGTCGAGGAAGCGGGCGAAATCCTCCGACGCCGTCATCGGCTCGCGGGCGACCGCGATATTGCGGCGTTCGAAAACAGTCCCGGCGGCGGCAAAGGCCGCGTCGACCAGCTCGGCATCGTTGCGCAAAGGCACGAATTCCCTGGTGTAGTTGACCTCGGCGGCAACGTTGTAGGCGGTAGCGATGCCTTCGGCGATGATGCGCATCTGGCATTCGATCTCGGCGCTGACCTCGGAGCGGAAGCTGCGCGCGTCGCCAAGGATGCGGGCAAGGCCCGGCAGTGCGTTGCGGGTGCCGTCGGTGATCAGTTCGGTCACCGAAACCACTGAAATGTCGGCCGGACTCAGCCGGCGCGAGACGATGGTCTGCAGGTTGGTAACCAGCGCACAGGCAGCGACCAGCGTTTCATGGCCCGAATGCGGCCGCGCAGCGTGGCCGCCCAATCCCCTGAGCACGATCTCGAAGATGTCTTCGGCCGACATGACCGGGCCGACGCGGGTCTCGAAATGTCCGATCGGCAAGCCCGGCATGTTGTGCAGGCCAAATATCTCGTCGAAGGGAAAGCGCTGCATCAGGCCATCGTCGAGCATCGCCAACGCGCCCTTTCCCCATTCCTCCGCCGGCTGGAAGATGAAGCGCACGATGCCGTCGAAACCGCCCTCCTCGGCCAGGAGCTTGGCCGCACCGAGCAGCATCGCCGTGTGGCCGTCATGGCCGCAGGCATGCATGATTCCGGGATTGCCGGAGCGGTATGGCGCGGCCGATTGCTCTGATATGCGCAGAGCATCCATGTCGGCCCGCAACGCGATCGCGCGGTTGCCGCTGCCGCGCTTCAAAGTCCCGACGACGCCGGTGCCGCCGACACCCTCGGCGACATCGTCCAGGCCGAATTCGCGCAGCTTGGCGGCAACGAAGGCCGCGGTGCGCTCCACCTCGAAGCCAAATTCAGGGTGCGCGTGCAGATCATGCCGCCACCCTGTCATCTCCAGCTTCAGCACATCACGATCGATTTCAGCCATTGCCTGATACCTCCGGATCCGCAAGGTGGGCGACGATATCAAGCAGGATGTTGGCGCCGGCGACAAGCTCGGCATCGGCGGTATGTTCGCGCGGATTGTGGCTGATGCCGCCGGCGCTCGGCACGAAAATCATCGCCGCGGGCGCGAGCCGCGCCATCATCTGCGCATCGTGGCCGGCGCCTGAGGTCATGCGCTTCGATGCGTACCCGCGCTTTTTCGCGGCAGTCTCGATCAATTCGACAATGCTGACATCGAAGATCACCGGCTCGAAGCGGGCCAGCCGCTCGATCGAGATAGTGACGCCATCGTCGGCCGCGAGGTCCTCAAGAAACGCGGCGAGTGCGGCTTCCTCGGCTTGCAGGCGATGCTCGAAAGGGTCGCGCAGGTCGACGGTGAAGACGGCGCGGGAGGGAATGACATTGATGGCGTTTGGCTCGAAACGCATCGTGCCGACCGTTGCAACGGTCGGTGTGTTCGAGGCCTTGGCGCGGTCGTGCAGGAACGTGACGACACGCGCAGCCGCATGCCCGGCGTCATTGCGCATCGACATCGGCGTGGTGCCGGCGTGGTTGGCGACGCCGTCTATGGTGATGCGCTGCCAGGAGATGCCTTGCAGGTTTTCCACAGCACCGATCGGCACGCCTTCGCGTTCCAGAACCGGGCCCTGCTCGATATGCAATTCGAGATAGACATGCGGCTTGAGGAAGCCCGGCTCCTCGTCGCCGGCATAGCCGATGCGGGCCAGTTCCTCTCCCAGCACGCTGCCGTCGGTGCCGACGGCCGCCAGCGCCTCGTCGATACCGACGCCGCCGGCATGGACCAGTGAACCCATCATGTCGGGGGAAAAGCGAACCCCTTCCTCGTTGGTGAAGGCGGCGACCGCGAGCGGGCGCGACGGGACAAGAGCCGACGCCTTCAGAGTCTCGATCACCTCCAGCCCGGCGAGCACGCCGTAGGAGCCGTCATAGATGCCGGCATCGATGACGGTATCGATATGCGAGCCGATGAGGATCGGCGCATGGCCGGCATTCTCCGGCACCTGCCAGACGCCGAAGATATTTCCCATGCGATCGATGGCGATTTCGAGACCGGCCTCGCGCAGCCAGCCGACGAAGCGGTCGCGACCCAGCCTGTCGGCGTCGGAGGCGGCCAGCCGCACCAATCGGCCCTCGCCATCACGACCGATGCCGCCGAGCTCGAGGATGCGGCCAAGCAGCCTTTGTGCGTCGATCGAGGTCATTGCATCGATCAAGGTCATTGGATCCATCAAGGTCATGGCGTCGCTCCAGAAAGCACATTACCGGCAAGCACATCCGCCGGACTCGTGCCGACGAGTTCGGCATAGCGGTGGGGATCTGTCGCGCCTTCGGTGTTGACGACCAGCACGCGCGAAGTGGCGTCGAGGCCAAGCTCGGCCTTATGATCGGCCATCGCCCGGATCAGCCCGGCAAGGCCGACGCCGCCGCTTTCACCGGCGACGATGGCCGGATCGTTGCCGGCCGGGCGTGCCAGCCGCCGCATCACGGCGATGGCTTCGTCCTCGTCGACGGTCATGAAGGCATCGGCGACGCGTGCCAGCACGCGCCAGGCGACCGGCGACGCCTCGTAGCATTCGAGCATCGCCATGACTGTCGCCTCGCCATGCGTGATCTTGATCGGATGCCCGGCCTTGGCGGCGCCGAAAACGCAGGCGGCACGTGCGGGTTCCACCACCGTGAAAACCGGCCTGGCTTCGCCAAGCACTATGGCGAGATGGCCGGCGACCGCCGCCGCGATGCCGCCGACGCCGGCTTGCACGAAGACATGGGTCGGCGGTTCGGGGATCTGGCCCAGCGCCTCGCGCACGATCGCCGTGTAGCCCTGCATGACGAGGCCCGGAATGCGTTCGTAGCCCGGCCATGACGTGTCGGAAACCACCGTCCAGCCTTTCTCCGCGGCAACGCGCGCCGCCTGCCTGACCGAATTGTCGTAATTGCCGTCGACGCGGATCATCTCCGCCCCATAGCAGGCGATGGCCGCGACGCGCCCGTCGCTGACACCGGCATGGACAAAGATCGCTGCCTTTGCGCCGACAAGCTCGGCGCCTTGCGCGACGGAGCGGCCATGATTGCCGTCGGTAGCGCAAGCAACCGTCATGGTCGCCGCGACCGACCGGACCTCGGGCCGATCGAGATCGCCGACATCGACGGATCGGCCGAGCCGCTTGCTTGCCTCCTCCAGGACCAGACGGAAGACCGCATAGGCGCCGCCCAGCGCCTTGAAGCTGCCTAGGCCGAGGCGAAAGCCCTCATCCTTGACATGCAAGGTGCCGAGACCGAGTTCGCCAGCCAATGCCGGCAGGGCGTGCAGCGGCGTCGTCAGATGATTGTCACGGCAGGCAAGGAAACGCTCGACAGTATCCGCCCCGGCGATGCCGACGGTTTCGGCATCGGCCTCGTCCAGCGGCTGGCGATGCAAGGCATGGCGATTGGGCAGGAACATTGGCGGCTCTCCTTGGCGTCGTCCAAAGAGAAGATATTGCAAACCTTGCGCAAAAAGCGCCGTATTTTGGCTCTCGAAATGCAAGTTTATTTCGTCAGGATAACAATGTCTCGGTGGCCAGCCTCACTCGACAGCTTCGATCTGGCCATCCTTGCCATCCTGCAGCGGGACAACACGACGCCGCAACGGCTGATCGGCGAGGCGGTGAACCTGTCGGCGCCGGCGGTGCAGCGCCGCATCAACCGCATGGAGCAGACCGGCGTCATTGCCGGCAATGTCGCCATTGTCGAGCCGGCGGCCGTCGGCCAGCCAATCACTATCTTCGTCGAGGTGGAGCTCGAGAGCGAACGCACCGAACTGATCGACGAGGCCAAGCGGCAATTCTCGGCGGAGCCGCAAGTACAGCAATGCTATTATGTCACCGGCGAGGCCGACTTCATCCTCGTCATCACCGTGGCCGACATGGGTGCCTACGAGGCGCTGACGCGAAAACTGTTCTTCGGCAGCAACAATGTGCGGAAGTTCCGCACCTTCGTCGCCATGGACCGCTCCAAGGTCGGGTTGACGGTGCCCCTGCCTGGATGAGCCGGTGGCACCCTTGCCACGTTTCTGACATTCTGGATCGCCAATTGGAGGGAGGCGCGCATGGACGAAACCACGAAAGTCGCGATCATCGGTGCCGGGCCGGCGGGCCTGGCGGTTGCCGCGTGTCTTCGCCAGGCCGGGCAGGATTTCGTCATGCTCGAAAAGGAGCAGCAGGCCGCGCCAGCCTGGCGGCGTCACTATGACCGCGTGCATCTGCATACGACGAAGCGTTACTCATCGCTGCCCTTCGTTCCCTTCCCAAGGGATTATCCGCGCTATGTGCCGCGCCACCTCGTGGTCGAATATCTCGACGCCTATGCAAAACGCTTCGACCTGGAGCCCCGTTTCGGCGAAACGGTGCGGGCGGTCGCCCGGGAGGGCCGCGGTTGGCGGGTGGAATCGACCTCCGGCGCCTTACGCGCTTCGCATGTGGTGATCGCGTCCGGCTACAATGCCGAACCCTTGCTGCCCAGATTTGCCGGTATCGACGCCTTCAAGGGCATGACGCTGCACAGCGCCGACTATCGCAACGCCGCGCCTTTTGCCGGCCAGCAGGTGCTGGTGGTCGGCATGGGCAATACCGGCGCGGAGATTGCGCTCGATCTGGTGGAAGGCGGCGCCCGACCGACGATCTCGGTGCGCGGCGGCGTTCACATCGTGCCGCGCGAACTGTTCGGCGTGCCGATCCAGATGGTCGGTATGGCGACGCGGCTCGGGCCGCGGCGCATCAACGACGCGCTGTTCCCCGTCATCCTCGATCTGGTGCTGGGAAGGCTGGAGAAGTTTGGGCTCAGACGGCCGAAGCAGGGATTGCTGCAGCAGATCGCCCTTGCGTCGCGCATTCCGGTGATCGATGTCGGCACCATCGGCAAGATCCGGGAAGGTGCGATCAAGGTGGCGCCCGACATCGCCGAAATCTCGGAAAGCGGTGCCCGTTTTGCGGACGGCAAGCACGGCGAATTCGACGCCATCCTCTTCGCCACCGGCTACCGGCCAGGCTATGCCAGGTTCCTCGAACCCGGCGTGGAGCCTGCCCCCAGCGGCGTCAATGCCCGAGCTTCGGATCTCGGCCTCTATCTGGTCGGCTTTCACAATGCGGTCACCGGGCTGTTGCGCGAAATCGGCATCGAAGCCCAGGCGGTCGCCGACGACATCCGCCAGCGGCAAAACAGGAAAAAGGTGGCCGAAACCCTGCCGGTGTGATCCCAGACCGCGCCCTCAATCCACCGCGGGCGATGTCCTGAGCATCATGCCGGCGATCTCCTTCGTCAGTTTGGCGGCGACAAGCGCCGTCATGTTGGAGAGGTCTTGGCTCGGATTGTATTCAACGATATCAGCGGCAACGATCGGCTGGTTGATGCCTTGAATCAGGTTGATGACCTGCCGCGTCGACAGGCCGCCAGACTCGCGGTGGGAGACGCCGGGCGCAAAGGCTGGATCGAGCCCGTCGAGATCCATCGAGATATAGACCGGCGTCTTGAGATCAAGCGACGGGCTTTCGCCGAAATGAGCGGCCTCCACGACCTCGACGCCGAAGCGCTTGAACTGATCACGGTGATGGTCGTTCACGGTGCGCAGGCCGATCTGGATCAGTCGGTCGGCTAGCCGTTCCTCCATGATGCGCGCGAATGGCGAGGTGTGCGAACGCGGATTGTCACCGTAGGTATGATAAATGTCGGGGTGAGCATCGATATGCACGATCGTCAGGCTCGGGTGGCGACGGAGCACCGCGCGCAGCACCGGCCAGGAGATCGCATGGTCGCCCCCAAGGCTGATCAGCGGGTGGCCAGCGTCCAGGGCGCGACCGACTTCGCTTTCGATGCGCTGCCAGGGATCGCCAGGTTTGTCGAAGCCGATGTCGCCATGATCGACGAAGCGGCCGGTCAGGTCGAAGCCGGTCTAGCTCCATGAGGAGTAAGCATCGCTGGTGAGTTCGCGCCTGATGAGCGGCGGCGCCTTGGCCGCACCCTGGAGGTAGGACGAATTCTCGTCATGCGGTATTCCCAGAAGCGAAATCGCGCCTGCCATCGACACTCTCCCATTACGATGGACAAATTGACATCAGGCGCAATCGATAATCGCGGTCGCTATGGACTCAGCTCTTGCGCCCGGCGCAGCCAGACCTTGTTGTCGTGAAAGGCAGCGCCGCCGTAGGGTGCCGGGGCGTCGGCGCCGGTCAGCACATTGATGCCCTCGCCGCGCTCATGCGCGCTGTTCGGCCAGATACCTTCGGCGATCACGACACCGCGCTTGACGCCGCCGAACAATCTGGCGTGCAGCACCACCTCGCCGCGCGTGTTGCCGATTTCGACACGGTCGCCCTCGGCCAGCCCTAGAGCCGCCGCGTCATCGGGATGCAGCAGGACTTCCGGGCGGCCCTCCTTGGCCTTCGACACCGGTGTTTCGGAAAAGGTCGAGTTGAGGAAGTTGCGCGCCGGCGAGGTCGTCAGCCGGAACGGATGGGCTTCGTCAGCCACCTCGATCAGGTCGACATGATCGGGAAATTCGGGCAATCGCACCACCGGGCCGAACAGGCCCATGCTCTTCGGCGGCCGGTTGGGAGCCGCCTGGCCGGTCCAGTCGGCGCGAAAACGGAATTTGCCATCCGCATGGCCAAAGCCCCGGATGAAATGGGCCGTGTCGAAATCCGGCTGCAGATCAATCCACTTCTGCTCTTCCAAGCTGGCGAAGCTGCCCAAGCCGCGCTTGCCGAGGATGATGTCGATATGCTGCTGCTCGGTCAGCCCGAAGCCCGGCCTGTCGGCGACACCAAGGCGCCCGGCCAGTTGCTCGATGACGAAATGGTTGGTGCGCGGCCCTTCCGGCGGTTCGATCAGCTTGGGGCCGCAGGTGATGTGCTGGTTGCCGCCACCCTTGTAGATATCGTCATGCTCGACAAACATAGTCGCCGGCAGCAAGACGTCGGCCAGCTTGGCCGTGTCCGTCATGAACTGCTCGTGCACGCAGGTGAACAAATCGTCTCGCAGGAAGCCCTGCTTCACCAGCCGCTGCTCGGGCGCGACATTCACCGGATTGGTGTTCTGGATCAGCATCGCCGTCACCGGCGGTCCGCCATAGAGCGCGTCACTGGCGCTGGTCAGCACCGGGCCGATGCGGGAATGGTCGAGATAGCGGATCGAGGGATCGCGCATGCGCGTGCCCTCCAGCACCTCCTGGTTGAGCTTGAAGATGCCGGAATTGGAATGGAAGGCGCCGCCACCCTCATACTGCCAGGCGCCGGTGACGGCGGCGATGCAGGACGCGGCATGCATGTTGACGGCGCCGTTGCGCTGGCGGGCAAAGCCGTAGCCGAGGCGAAAATAGGTCTTTTTCGTCGTGCCGACGAGGCGCGCGAAGGTCTCGATCTCGGCGACCGTCAAACCAGTGATATCAGCCGCCCATTCCGGCGTGCGGGTAACGAGATGCGCCTCCAGGCCCTTCGGATCGTCCGTGTATTTCTGCAGATAGGCGCGGTCGGCCAGGCCTTCGCGAAACAGGACATGCATGACGGCACAAGCGAGCGCGCCGTCGGTGCCGGGCTTCAGGACCAGACCGATGTCGGCCTGCTTCATCGTCGCATTCTCATAAACGTCGATGACCACGATCTTCGCGCCGCGTTCCTTGCGCGCCTTGATGGCGTGGGTCATCACATTGACCTGCGTGACCACGGCGTTGGTGCCCCAAATCACCACGCAATCGGATTTCGCCATCTCGCGCGGGTCCGGTCCTCGCAGCGCGCCTGCCCCCATCATCCAGCCGGTCCAGGCGAGATTGGTGCAGATCGAGCCGAAGAAGCCCGAGTACTTTTTCGCGTGGCGCAACCTCTCGATGCCGTCGCGCTGCACCAGCCCCATTGTGCCGGCATAGTAATAGGGCCAGACCGTCTCCGAGCCGTACTTCGCTTCGGCCGCGTCGAATTTCTCGGCGATGAGGTCGAGTGCGGCCTCCCAGCTCGCTTCCTGCCAGACGCCCTCGCCCTTGGCGCCCTTGCGCACCAGCGGCTTCAGCAGCCGACCGGGATGATGGACGCGGTCGGCATAGCGGGCGACCTTGGCGCAGACGACGCCCGACGTGTAGCTGTTGGCCTTCGCGCCATGGACCCGGCCGATGCGGTTGCCGTCGAGCAGTTCGACCTCGAGAGCACAGGTCGACGGGCAATCATGCGGACAGGCCGAATGGCCGATGCGGAGGTTGGCGTGCTGGTTCATGGGAGCAAACTACCCGTTTATGACGGTCAGGTGTAGGGCCAGATAGCACCTTCCCTCCTCCCCTTGCGGAGAAAGGTGGATCGGCGTGATAGCGCCGAGATGTTGAGGGCGTCTTAGCGGATGAGACGCTGGCGTTCCCTGGCATACCCTTCATCCGACCTCGCTTCGCGAGGCCACCTTCTCCCCCAATGGGAGGAGGAGAAGCGCTCATCCTACTCCGCCGTGCCTTGCTCATATTCGGCCGACATGGTCAGCCATTTTTCCTCGTGGCCTGCCAGCGTCTGCGCAAGCTGCGAGCGCTCCTTGGCGAGCCGCGTCGCGGTCGAGGGATCCTTTTCGTAGACCGCCGGATTGGACAGCTCGTCCTCGATGCCATCGATGCGTTTGCGGATGCGATCCATCAGCGCTTCGGTGGCGCGGATTTCCTTGGCCAGCGGCTCAAAGGCGGCGCGGCGTGCGGCCGCGTCGCGGCGTCGGTCGGCTTTTGACGCCTTGTCCGCTTCGCGCTTGCCACGGCGGTCGCCGGAGACGCCGGTGACCAGCGTCTTGTAGTCCTCCAGGTCGCCGTCATAGGGATTGACCGCACCGTCCTTGACCAGCCACAGCCTGTCGGCGGTCGCTTCCAGCAGATGGCGGTCGTGCGAGATCAGGATAACGGCGCCGGGGAATTCGTTCAGCGCATGGATCAGCGATTCGCGGCTATCGATGTCGAGATGGTTGGTCGGCTCGTCGAGGATGAACAGGTTCGGCCCCTCGAAGGCAGACAAACCCATCAGAAGGCGCGCCTTCTCGCCACCGGACAGATCCTTGGCGGGCGTATTCATTTTCTCGGTCGTGAGACCGAACTGGGCGACGCGGCCGCGCACTTTCGATTCGGGCGCCTCCGGCATCAGCCGGCGGACGTGCTCATAGGCATTTTCCTCAGGACGCAGATCGTCGAGCTGGTGCTGGGCGAAGATCGCCACCTTCAAACCCGGCGCCACCGTCATGGTGCCGGTCTCCTGCTTCAGACGACCCGACAGAAGTTTGGCGAAGGTCGACTTGCCGTTGCCATTGGCGCCGAGCAGCGCGATGCGGTCGTCGGCATCGATGCGCAACGTCATCTTCTTCAGGATAGGCTGACCCTCGGTATAGCCGACATTGACGTTGTTCAGCGCCACGATCGGCGAGGCCACGGTCTTCACAGGCTCGGGGAAAGAGAATGGCCGTACCGTGTCGTTGACGATGGCCGAGATCGGCTTCATCTTTTCCAGCGCCTTGATGCGCGACTGTGCCTGCCTTGCCTTGGATGCCTTTGCGCGAAAACGCTCGACGAAGGATTCCATGTGCTTGCGGGCGGCTTCCTGCTTGACCCGGCCCTTTTCCTGCAATTCCTTCTGCTCGGTATACTGGCGTTCGAACTGGTCGTAGCCGCCGCGCCAGAACGTTAGCTTCTTCTGGTCGAGATGAACGATCGAATTGACGGCACGGTTGAGCAAATCTCGGTCGTGCGAAATCAGAAGCACCGTGTGCGGATACTTTGAAACATAGTTCTCAAGCCACAACGTCCCTTCAAGGTCGAGATAGTTGGTCGGTTCGTCGAGCAGCAGAAGGTCGGGCTCTGAAAACAGCACGGCGGCCAGTGCAACGCGCATGCGCCAGCCGCCTGAGAAGGAGGAGGCCGGACGGCGCTGCGCGGCGTCGTCGAAGCCTAGGCCGGCCAGGATGGTGGCCGCGCGAGACTCGGCTGAATGGGCGTCGATATCGGCCAGCCGCATGTGGATGTCGGCGATGCGGTGCGGATCGGTGGCGGTCTTTTCCTCGTCGAGGAGCGCGGAACGTTCGAGGTCGGCCTTGAGCACGATCTCGATCAGCGGGTCCTCGGTGCCGGGCGCTTCCTGCGCCACCTGACCGATCCGCGTATTCTTCGGCAGGCTGATCGAACCCGTCTCGGAGGGGAAATCGCCTGTTATGGCCCTGAACAGCGTCGTCTTGCCGGTCCCGTTGCGGCCGACAAGACCGGCCTTGGTGCCGGCCGGCAGGGTGAGCGAGGCGTGGTCGAGTAGCAGGCGCCCCGCCATGCGGAGCGAGAGGTCGTTGATGATAAGCATGGCCGCGCTTTTGCACTGGACATCAACGCTTCGCAAGACCTTGCGGGCCAGTTGGCCGCACAAGGCCTGGAAACGGCGCCCACAACCGCGCCGTCAGAGCCGCGACAGCGGCCTGCCGTGCCAGCCGACAAGGCTTCAGGCAGCAGCCTTGCCGCGCTTTGTCGCCTTGGCCACGACTGCCGGCGCAGCGGCCGGCTTGCGGCCAAGTCCCGTCGACTTCGCCAAGGCCGACCGGGTCGCGGAGTAATTCGGCGCGACCATCGGGTAGTCCGGCGGCAAGCCCCATTTGGCGCGATAGTCGTCAGGGCTCAAACCGTAGTCCGTCCTGAGGTGTCGCTTGAGCGACTTGAACTTCTTCCCGTCCTCCAGGCAGATGATGTAGTCGGGAAACACCGACCTTTTCGGATTTACGGCCGGAACAAGGCTCGGGCTTTCCACGACAGCCGCACCAGCCAGCTTTCGGACCGAGGCGCTGACGCTGGCAATCAAGTCAGGCAGGCCCGAAGCCGGTAGCGGATTGTTGCCTACATAAGCCGAGACAATATCGGCGGTTAGCTCGATAACGATCTTATCCTCGATATTTGACAATTCTTTCACCCTATTTGCGACAAAGTCGTCTACCCAGTGAAGACTTCTGTCGATGTATCTCTTTAACCGCGCCCCCAACGGGCCCGCCAAGTCCCAAAACGAATCAAGACTTGGCGTCAACTACTTTTATGCGAAATCGACGTCGTGCAAATTAGAAAATCTAATACTTGTATACGGCAGACTTGGTTGAACGGCTGTCAGCCAATATCTCAAGAATACGCTTCCAGCGGGCACAACGCCCGAAATCCTTCTGCTCGATCGCCTTTTCGGCCCTCATCGCGGCGTAAAGTGGTGCCTCGGCGCCAAATTCCTCGATGAGCCAATGCGCTTCCTGCCTGGCGAGACGTTCATTGTCGTCAAACATAATTTTCCGCCTCCGAACGCTCCAGTCCAACAGCGATGCAACTGCCGACGACAAGGACGGCTCCGGCAATGGCTGTCGTCGTCAGCCGTTCGCCGGACAAGGTCAGCAGCAGTGTCGAAGCGATCGGCGTGAGATAGGCGATGACAGCCACCTTCCCGCTGCCTCCAAGTTTCAGGGCCCGCGACCAGAAGTAATAACCAAGCCCCATAGGGCCGGCACCGAGATAGAGCCCGAGGGCCAGATCCACTCCGGTGGGCCAGGCGATGCCTTCGCGAGCGGACCATATAAGCGTCAACGCGACGCCAACCAGCGACGATGGCAGCAACAGGCGGTCCGGCGAAGTGGCGAGCCGTCCCACCATCACCGAATAGAAAGCCATGCACAGCGCGGACCCGAATGCGCATAAATAGCCGGCGAGATCACCCTGAAACCAGGTGCGGTCGCGGCCTCCCGAAATCACCAGTGCGACGCCGACGAACCCAAGGGCCGCTGCAAGGCCCAGCAAAGCCGGACGCCGGGGATTTTCGAAGGCGATCACTGCCGCGGCAACCATCAAGGGCCAGGTGTAGGCCACGAGATTGGCTTCGATCACCGGCATCGAGGCGAAGGCGATATATTGCAGCACCATGGTGCCGACCAGACCGATGAAGCCGACCGCGAGCGGCACCAGCGCGGTGCTCGCCGTGATTGCCGTGGCTTTCTCCCGGCTCATCAACCGGATGGCCGCGAAGACCAGTGCGGCCCCAACAAATTGCAGGAACTGCACCTGCGACACCGGGTGACTGGCCAGCAGGGATTTGCCGACCAGCGCATTTGTCGACCACAACGCTACCGCGCCGGTGGCGAAGACCAGCGCGGACATCGAGCCTGATCCATGCCGAAAAAAGCGCCATGGGGCTCTATCTCTGCGCTCGGCCATGATCCTTTCCGAAAACCGGCTCCCTTTTTTCCGGATCATGGACTGTCACCATGATTCCCTAGCCCCACCCGGAACCGGTCCTTCGGCTGGGGCCGGCGTCGGATGTTCCGCCTCGAACCGGCGATAGGCCGGCAGCTGATTGGTCCACACGTCCTCGGCCAGCTCATTGACCCATTCGCGGTCGTGATCGTTGTCGGCGGCAAGGTAAAACATCCTGTTGTCGTCGACATAGGGCTTGGCCACGGAGCGCTGGTTGAGCACCAGGGTGACGCGTTCGCCGAACTGGATCGGCGCCGTGCGGTGCAGGACGCCGAGGAACTGCCCGAGCGTCGCATATCGCATCTTGTGATCGATGCGCATGATGCGGTTGCGCGGAATCTCGCGGCCGGATTCGAGAATGGCGCGGCCGGTCTCGGAATCGTCGCAATAGATTTCGAGATGGCCGCCGACCAGCGGATCGCTGATCGACAGCGGAATGAGTTCGGTGACCGGAACGCCGTCGCAATGCCATTCGACGGCGCCATCCCTGGGATTCATGAAGGTGACGGTCGAACCCACGATCGACAGCGGATAGGGTTCCAGCTTCGTGCCCATCATGTCGGACAGGCTCTCCAAGCGCAACTTGTCGTTCAGCAACTCCTTGATTTCAGGTATGAAACGGTCGGCGCCGGTGATGAAGGTCAGATCGAGGTGCTTGTGCACGGCATGGCTGGCCTTGAGCTTCAGGGCGGCCTCCTCGATCGCGGCAAGCAGTGCCGGATCATAGCCGTGCAGATACTGCGCAACGCCGAAGCTCGACACCTTCCAGGCGGTTTCGTGGCCGATAATGGCCTCGCGGCTCATCGCATAGCGCAATTCGGGTATCGTATGGGCGTTCATTGTACTTCTCCAAGTGGGGGCAAACACTTGGTTAACAGTCAATTAAATTAGCACCCCCTGTAAAATTAGGAATGCTAGTGCTACCGTAAGCCAAGCTTAAGGTCGAAACCGTGCGTCTGCTCAGTCAGGTCAACCTCAATTCGTTGAAAATCGTGGAGAGTGCTGCGAGGCACGGCAATTTCACGCGTGCCGGAGAAGAACAGTTCATCACCGCTTCGGCGGTCAGCCAGCGCGTCAAGAGCCTGGAGGACCAGCTGCGTTTCAAGATTTTCCAGCGAGGCGGCAATGCGGTGTCGCTGACGCCGGAGGGCGAGACCTATGTCTCGCGCGTTCGCGAGGCGCTGGAGCGTATCGTCGCCGCCAGCATGGAAGCGACCGGGCAATCACAGGAACATGTGCTGAAAATATCCGTGCTGCCGACATTTGCCGCGCGCTGGCTGTTTCCGCGCCTGCCGCTGTTCCAGCAGCAACATCCCGATATCGTGATGCGGGTTTCGACCTCGTACGCGACGCATGAGTTCACGACTTCCGAATTCGATCTGGAAATCCGCTATGGCGACGGCCATTTCAACGGACTGCCGTCCGACCTGCTGTTTCGGGAAGACCTGACCCCGGTGTGCAGCCGCAAATTGTTCCATGAGGTTCTCGGCGACAAGCCGGTGTCGAAGGTGACGCCGGACGACCTCAAGCACTTCACGCTGCTGCATTCCGACACCTGCACCCAGAACTGGCAATCCTGGCTTGGTTTCGCCGGGGCCAGTTTTGTGCTCAGCGAGACCAAAAGCATCTATTTCGACTCGTGCATGATGTCCTACGAGGCGGCCAATGCCGGAATGGGTTTTGCCGTCGCCAACCGTGCCTATATGGCCAGCGACATCCGCGCCGAGAGGCTGGTCGCGCCCTTTGCGGTCCATCATCCGAACACGGCCGGCTGGTATTTCGTCTCGCCCCACAAGAGCCTTGCCACGCGCAAGGTGCTGCGGTTCAAGCAATGGGTGATGGCGGAAGCGGCTCAGACACAGAGCCAATTGGATGGCGAAGTCTCCGGCCTGGCTTCGGCGGCTGTCTGAAAATGCTGCGATAGTCCGCTCCAACCGTTCGCTGTCGAATTTAGAACGAAACCATCTGGATCAGGCGAAAGCCCTGCCCTCTTCGGTGCGCTGGAAATGCGCCAGATCGAGCGGCACTGAGGGGCGGCCCAGGACCGTCAGGATCATATGCGCCTGGCCGCGGTGATGGGTCTGGTGATTGAAGACATGAGCCAGCGCGGGCGCCAGGCGTTGCGAGACGGTGCGCATGTCCGATACGGTCATATAGGTGAAACGACCCGACAGCGCCTTGTCGCCCAACCCGCCGAGCCAGTCGATAATCCGCCGGTCCTCGGCCTCGCGCGCTGTCCTCAGGACAGGCAAGGCCCGGAACAATACAGCGTCCAATGTCGTCGGCGCGGCGCCTTCGCCGGTGAAGCGCTTCATCCAGATGCGATCGGCGGCGAGCAGGTGGTTGAGCGTGCCCATCAGCGAGCCGAAGAAGGCGCCGACGTCGCGATTGAACTCCTCGTCGTTGAGATCGTCGGCGGCATCGTAGATGCGGCCGTTGGCCCATTGATTGTATGCCGCAAACATCGTGAAGTGCTGTTTCATTTTTTCCCGCCGGGCCTGTTTCGGGTGTCGGGAGCGATACCTAGACTGCAAAGGAACCCGCGCCAATGACCATTCTGCTTTATGATCTCGTCGGGCGTGACGAGGGCCGTCCGTTCAGTCCGCACTGCTGGAAGGCAACAATGGCGCTGGCCCACAAGGGGCTCGATATCTCGACCGCGCCGACGCGTTTTCTCGAAGTGCCCGCCGTCGAGGGCGGCGTTTCGAAAACCGTTCCGGTGATCCGCGACGGCGACAAGGTCGTCACCGATTCCTTTGCCATCGCGCTCTATCTCGAAGAGGCCTATCCCGATCGGCCTAGCCTGTTTGGCGGCGAAGGCGGCAAGGCGATGGCGCGCTTCATCGAGCGCTGGTCGCAATCGACCATCCACCCTTACGTCACCACAGCGGCGCTCGTCGACCTTCATGCCATGCAAGACGAACAGAATGGCTCGTATTTCCGCAAGAGCCGGGAGCAGCGCTTCGGCAAGCGGCTGGAGGACGTCGTCGCCGTACGCGACGCCGGCCTGGCAACCTTCCGGGCGGCGCTGGAGCCGCTGCGCTCCATGTTGAGCTACCAGCCGTTCATCGGCGGCGCCTCGCCGCTGTTCGCCGACTATATCGTCTTCGGCGCACTGCAATGGGCGCGCATCGCATCGCCTTACAAGTTGCTCGAAGACAGCGACGTGGTGGCGCAGTGGTTCACCCGCTGCCTCGACCTGCATGGCGGGGTTGGACGAAAGGTTTCGGCGGCGGCGTGACGCCGCAACGGCCTTCTATCCGCAGGGCAGCTCGAGCACCGTCAACCTGTTGCGAAATCAGGGGCCGAACAGCTGACCTTACTTCGCAGCCTACTTTGGCTTGCTGGCTTTCGGCTTGCTGGCTTTGGCGATGAGCTTTTCTTGCTTGGGCGGGGCTTTTGCCTTGCCGGCGCCAGATGCCTTCTTGGCCGGCTTCTTGCCCACCGTCGGCTTCCCCGCGTCCTCCCGGTCGACGTCGGCTGCCGCCTGGTGCCAATGGCGTTCGTGCTGACCGGGCGGGTGCCCTTCTTCCTGCCAGATCTGATGTGCACGGTTGCGAATGCGCTCCTGACGATCGTCTGTCATGGTCATGTTGTCTCCATTCGGGCCGACTTCAGCGCGGCGCCGACCTGGCGACTATAGCAAGCAAACTGTTGCTGTGCAGCCGTCTGATCCCACCGGCCGACGGGATCAGCCACGGAAGCACCGACCATTCCGGCGCTGCGCTGTCGCTCCGGGCGTTTGTCGTCCGGTAAGCCAAGCAATTGGCTTTCCGGATGCCTGCCGGACCACTCCTCACCCCCGCTCCTCACCCCCTCTTGGCAATCAGCCGGGCGGCTTGTATAGAGCCCGCCACTCTCAATTCGAATTCAGACAAGGACGACCCATGGCGCTCGAACGCACTTTTTCCATGATCAAGCCGGATGCAACGCGGCGCAATCTCACCGGCGCCATCACCAGGATGCTGGAAGAGGCCGGCCTACGCGTTATCGCCTCGCGCCGGGTGTGGATGAGCCGCCGAGAGGCGGAGGGCTTCTACGCCGTCCACAAGGAGCGCCCGTTCTTCGGCGAGCTGGTGGAGTCCATGTCCTCGGGCCCGACCATCGTGCAGGTGCTGGAAGGTGAGAACGCCATCGCCAGGAACCGCGAAGTGATGGGCGCCACCAATCCGGCCAGTGCCGCCGAAGACACCATCCGCAAGGTGCATGCACTCTCGATCGGTGAGAACTCGGTGCACGGCTCGGATGCGCCGGAAACGGCCGCGCAGGAGATCAAGTACTGGTTCTCCGATACCGAGATCGTCGGCTGAGCCGACACTGCACGTTGCATGCGAGAAGGCCGGTGTTTCGCCGGCCTTTTTCTTTGCTGGCGGTCAATTCTCGCGCACGAATCGCAGCATATCGGCATGCAGCCGATCCATATGCGTGGACATGAGGCCATGCGGCGGCCTCATGAACGAGGAACGGCAGTCCGGAATGAGCCGGGCCGACGGAATGCCCGTCAATTCGATGGGCGCCGAGCGATCGCGGTTGCCATGGACCAACAAGGTCGGGCACCAAGCCGAAGACGAAGAAGTCGGCGATCCTGTCCAGCATGACCGTTTCCCTTGCCCAGATCAGTCACGTGGCCAGTTGGGGGAAGGATTGCTGTCGTACCGTGACGCCAGCACGGTATTATTCGGATGGCGGCCGCTTCCAGCGCCGGGCTGCCTGCGTATCGGTTTCCTTGGCCTCGACCCAGCCGCCTTCGGAGCCGTCGGTGCGATGTTCCTTCTTCCAGAAGGGTGCACGCGACTTGAGGTAGTCCATAAGGAAGTCCGCCGCCTCGAACGCCGCCTGGCGGTGCGCCGAAGCGGCCACCACCAGCACGATGTTCTCCCCCGGCGCGATCTTGCCATGGCGATGGATGACGGTGAGGCCTTGCAGCGGCCAGCGTTCGCCAGCTTCGGTCGCGATGCGGCCGATCTCGGCTTCAGCCATGCCCGGATAGTGCTCAAGTTCAAGTGCCGAGAGCGCGCCCTGCTCGTCGCGGCACAGGCCTGAGAAGGTGACCACCGCGCCAATGTCGACGCGCCCTTGGGTCAGTGCGGCGATCTCGGCGGCGACGTCGAAATCCTGGCGCTGAATGCGCACGGTCGCTACCAGGACGGCCGACATGAGTGTCAGCCCCCGGTCATCGGCGGGAACAGCGCGATTTCGCGCGCGCCCGATATCTTCTCGCGGTGGTCGACATGTTCCTGGTTGATGGCAACGCGGATCACGTCGGGATATTGCAGTGCGTGTTCGTAGCCTTCGCCGCGCGACCGCAGCCAGCGCAAGAGGTCGGCGACCGTCTCTATGCCGGCCGGCAGTTCAACATCTTCTTCCGGCATGCCGATCCGTTCGCGAACCCAGGCAAAGTAGATGAGACGGGTCGTCATCTCACTCGTCCATGATGTGCTTGAGGCCGGCGCGGAAATAGTCGTAGCCGGTGTAGAGCGTCACGAGGGCCGCGATCCACAGCAGCACGAGACCGGTCTGCGTTGTCAGCGGGAAGACCTTGTCGCCCGCCGGCCCCGCCAGCAGGAAAGCGATTGCGACCATCTGAATGGTGGTCTTCCACTTGGCGAGCTGCGTCACCGGCACCGAGACCTTGAGTGCCGCCAGATATTCGCGCAGGCCAGAAACCAGGATTTCGCGGCACAGGATGATGATGGCCGCCCACAACGACCAGCCGGCGATGCCGGCATGGCGGTCGGTGTCGGCCGCAAGCAGCAAGAGGCACGTGGCGACCAGCAGCTTGTCGGCGATCGGGTCGAGCATCTTGCCGATGTTGGAGGTCTGCTGCCAGGCACGCGCAAAATAGCCGTCGAAATAATCGGTAACGGACGCCAGCAGGAAAATGACCAGCGCTGACCAGCGAGCGAAGTCGCTCGATTTCAGATGGCCTTCGAGAAAAAAGCACAACACGACCAGCGGCACCGCGACGATACGGGCGTAGGTCAGTATATTAGGCAGGTTGAACGCGCGCTGGGCCATGTCTGGTGGACTCTTTCTGCCTGCGTACTCAAATCAGAAGCTGTTGTAGGGGGTCAACAGGCCAGATTCGACTGGCCAGATGAAAGTGGCGAATTTTTTCAACTATCGTGGAAATGATTGTAGACCAATTTGGCAACCTGCTCGGAAATGCCGTCGACTTTCCTCAGATCCTCGATGGCGGCGCGGCTGACCGCCTTGGCGGTTCCGAATGCCAGCAGCAGGGCGCGCTTGCGGCCGGGACCGATGCCGGCGATTTCATCGAGCGGGCTCTTGACCATCTCCTTCTTGCGGCGGGCCCGGTGCGAGCCGATGGCGAAGCGGTGGACTTCGTCGCGCAACCGCTGGACGAAATAGAGCACGGGGTCGCGCACCGGCAATGAAAACGAGTCCCTGCCCCTGACGAAGAAACGCTCGCGGCCGGCGTCGCGGTCCTGGCCCTTGGCGATGCCGATGGCGACGACCCGGTCCTCGATGCCGAGATCCGACAGGATCTTGCGCACCGCCGTCATCTGGCCCTGACCGCCATCGATCAGGATGACGTCCGGCCATGCCGGGAAGCTGCCGGAAATGTCGTCCTCGATATCATCGCCCGCCTCGGCCGCCCTCGGCTCGCCCGCTGCCGCATCCTCAGCCATGGCGACATCGCCATGCTCCTTGAGCAGCCGCGAAAAACGCCGCTCCATCACTTCGCGCATCATGCCGAAATCGTCGCCCGGCGTGATCTCGGTCGAGCGGATGTTGAATTTTCTGTACTGGTTTTTCACAAAGCCTTCCGGCCCGGCGACGACCATGGCGCCGACGGCGTTGGTGCCCATGATGTGCGAATTGTCGTAAACCTCGATGCGCACCGGCGGCTTGGCGAGGCCGAAGGTCTCGGCGAAACCGGCAAGCAACCGCGCTTGCGTCGAGGTTTCGGCCAGCCGACGGCCGAGGGCCTCACGCGCATTCTGCAGGGCGTTGTCGGTCAGGTCCTTCTTCTCGCCGCGCTGTGGTACGGAAATCCCCACCTTGCGGCCGGCGCGGGTCGAGAGCGCCTCGGCCAGCAGGTCCTGGTCATCGACGGGCCGCGACAAGAGAATGGCACGTGGTGTCGGCTTGTCGTCATAGAACTGCGCCAGGAACGAGCCCAGCACTTCCGATCCCTCCAGCGCCGGATCGGCCTTCGGGAAATAGGCGCGGTTGCCCCAGTTCTGGCCAGTGCGGAAGAAAAACACCTGGATGCAGACCTGGCCGCCTTCCTGGTGGATGGCGAACACATCGGCCTCGTCGACGGTCGCCGGGTTGATGCCCTGATGGCTCTGGACGTGCGACAGGGCCGCCAGACGGTCGCGATAGATGGCGGCGCGCTCGAAATCGAGGTCTTGCGAAGCCTGCTGCATGGCAGCCGAAATCTCGGTCTTCACCTTCTGGCTGCGGCCGGACAAAAAGTCCTTCGCTTCGGCGACCAACTCGGCATAGCCCTCATGCGAAATTTCGCCGGTGCACGGACCCGCGCAGCGCTTGATCTGGTAGAGCAAGCATGGCCGCGTGCGGTTCTCGTAGAAAGAATTGGTGCAGCTTCTGAGGAGGAAGGCGCGCTGCAGGGAATTGATGGTGCGGCCGACGGCACCGGCCGAGGCAAAGGGGCCGAAATAGTCGCCCTTGCGCGACCGCGCGCCGCGATGCTTGTAAATGCCGGGCGAGACATGGTCGCCGGTCAAAAGGATATACGGGAACGACTTGTCGTCCCGCATCAGCACATTGAATCGCGGCCGCAAACGCTTGATGAGATTGGCTTCGAGCAGCAGCGCCTCGATCTCGGTGCGGGTGACGACGAACTCCATCGTCGACGTCTCGCGCACCATGCGGCCGATGCGGCTGGTGTGGAATCTGCCTTGTGCGTAGTTGGTGACACGCTTCTTCAGGCTGCGCGCCTTGCCGACGTAGAGCACGTCGCCGGCGGCGTTCATCATCCGGTAGACGCCGGGCGCATTGGGCAGCCGCTTGACCAGCGTCTGGATCACCTCGGCGCCGACCATGCCTTCGGCGTCGCCTGCATGCGGCGTCCAGTCGATGGCCGTGAAGGCGACATCCGGGCCAACCGGTTCGAGGATCTCCTCCAGCGCCTCGTCCTCAAGGTCGATTTCGGGTGGAAGATCATCGGCGCCGCCGCGCGCCTTGTTCTTGTGATCCAAATGACTCATTCCGCCATGCCTGTCACATCGGGCGTCTGCCATGCAAGATGCTGGCCGCCGTCGAGCGCGATCATCTGACCGGTGACCGAGCGCGCCTGCCAGAGATAGCGGATGGTGGCGCCGAATTCCGGCAATTCCGGGCCGCGCCTCAGAATGAGGCCAGCGACCTGCGCGTCAAAATCCGAATCGTCCTGGCGCACGTTCTTCAGCGTCGGGCCTGGCCCAATCGCATTGACGCGGATGCGCGGCCCGAGCGCCTGGGCCAACATCTGCGTCTGCGTCCACAATGCCGATTTCGATAGCGCATAGGAGAAATAGCGCGGCGTCGGCCGCCAGACGCGCTGGTCGATGATGTTGACGATCAGCCCCTCCTGCCCTTCCGGCAAGGAGCGGGCGAAGTTCTGGGCCAACAGCGCCGGGCTTTTCAGGTGAATGGCAAAATGGCGGTCCCAGGCGCGCCAGTCGAAATCCTCGACGGAATCATCGACGAAGAGCGAAGCATTGTTGACCAACAGCGAGATTGGGCCCAGAGCGGCCTCCGCCTGGCCGACGAGGTCGCCGACGGCATCCATGTCGGTCAGGTCGGCCGCAACCACGGCGGCGCGGCCGCCCGACCGGTTGATCCCCGCCGCCAGCGCATCCGCCGCATCGTGCGAGCGATTGGAATGGACGGCGACCGCAAAGCCATGGCTGGCGAGGTCCTCGACAATCGCCTTGCCGATCCGTTTCGCCCCACCGGTCACCAGCGCCACGGCAGTGGCTTTGCTCATATGTGTCAATCCTCAATTTCGGCCGAAAACGCGACGCCGACGAAATATGGCCCGCCATGCGTTAAACGGCGTTCGCACCTGGGGCAACATTGTGGCGAAGTGCCCAGTTCGAGGTGCCGGGTCGTGTTGGACTCGGAACCGCAAGACCGCAATATAGGTCGCTGGAGTCCTTGCACCAAGCCGCGTGCAGCGCAGCACGAACTTGCTGCTGACATTTCGCTGTTGCGAAGATGCAACGTCAAGGTTCTGCCTCATTCGCGCCGGGGAATGACCCAAGTTCAGGTTCGGTTCAGCCGCATTTTGACACGACATTTGGAACCGACGAACGCCAGATCCGTTTCACCCCCCGGACGGGTCGATGGCGATCGTGAGAAACAAGCCTGTGTCCTGTGGCTTAAGGAGTAAAGAACAATGCAAGCCAATCTCAAATTCGCACGGCCGCTGGCTGTTGCGCTCGGGCTCTTCGCCCTCGGCGGTACCGCTTATGCCGCGGACGTCGTTTCGGAAGAGCCGCCGGCACCCGCTCCGGTTGTCGAACTTCCGGTCGCCTCGTGGGCCGGTCCCTATGCCGGTATCAACCTTGGCTACGGCTTCGGCGGCAAGACCAAGGAAAAGGATTTCGGCGTTTCGACCGATACCAAGGGTTTTGTCGGCAGTGTCTTCGGCGGCTATCAGTGGCAGCAGGAGAACTTCGTTTACGGCGGTGAAGCCGAACTCGGCTACAACGGCGTCAAGGGTGACGATAACGGCATCCACTCCAAGGGCGGCATCGAAGGCTCGCTGCGTGCCCGTCTCGGCTACGCCGTGACCCCGGAAATCCTGCTCTACGGCACCGGCGGTCTCGCCGGCAGAAGCCTGAAGGTGGAAGACTCGGTCATTCCTGCCAGCGACACCGCCACCATGCTCGGCTGGACCGCTGGCGTCGGCACCGACATCAAGCTGACCGACAATGTCTTCGGCCGCGTCGAGTATCGCTACACCGACTTCGGCAGCAAGAGCTTCGACGGTATCGGCAAGGTCAAGGCGACGGACAACCGCGTCACCTTCGGCCTCGGTATGAAGTTCTAAGTCGTTCAAGCCACGACACGAAAAGCCGGGCTTCGCGCCCGGCTTTTTTATGCCGGTCGCTCAGGCCGGAACGGCGGACTTCAGCTCCGGGAATTTTTCGTCGAAACGCGCCGCCCAGCGGCTTAACCGGCCGCGCCCCTTCTCCCACCGACCGCCAAAGCGCAGCGAGAGATAGCCGAGGCAGGCACGCAATGCCAACTGACCGGCCGTGATCTTCTTCGGCAGCTTTGGCGGATTGGCATTGAGCAGATCGAGTGCTGCCGTGATCTTCGCCCACTGGCGATCGAGCCAGGGCTGATAGACCATCTCTTCAGGCCGGGTGCGGCGTTCGTAGACCATCGACAGCGCGCAATCGCAGATACCGTCGGCCAGCGCCTCCAGCACTTCCGCTTCCAGACGCTTGTCGGGATTGCGCGGAAACAACGCGTTCTTCGAAAGCCGGTTGAGGTGCTGGGTGATGGCGCGGCTGTCGTGAACCGAACGGCCATCGTCGAGCACCAGCACCGGGATCTTGCCCAGCGGATTGGCGCCGATCAGTTCGGCCGGCCTGTCCTCGGTCTTGACCGGCACCTCATCGAGGGTGATCCCGGCATAGGCCGCGGCCATTCTTACCTTGGAGCTGTAGGGAGAGCTGGACGCGTAGAGCAGCTTCGGCATGATCCGTTTCCTGTTTGCAAGCATACAGTGTTGACCGCAGGACTGTCGCGATCAATTGCCAGACTGCAAAAAAAACAGCGGCCAGAAACCGGCTGCGGTTTCCGCCGTGGCATCACGACAAGCTTGATACCGGTACTGTGGAAAGTATCAGCAGGCCACGACAACAAGCCGCCGATTCGAACGTGCGCCCACACTTCCCTGGCACCCATGCTTCGCAGGCGCTAAGCGTCACGCCGATACCTTCGCCAACCGCCGCGAGGAGCGAAAGGAGTTGGGCGAGCGAGGCAGCCAACCGGCGCCTCGCTTTGCTTGCCCCTCGGCCCCTTCCCGACGCTCAGCCCAGAGGGCTGAACCCGTTGCCGAACATACTGAGCGTCAGAGCGTCCTTGCCGGATCCCGAAGGACACGCGACGCCCCAACGATCCGTCTACTTCTTGGTCGGAGCCTTCGCCTTCGCAGGCGCTGCCTTTGCCTTCGGCGCCGCGGCTTTCTTCACCGCCGGCTTGGTCGCGGCGGCGGCTGCTTTCGCAGCTGGCTTGGCCGCCGGCTTCTTGGCCGGTGCCGCTTTTGCTGCCGGCCTCGCCGAAGTTTTCGCGGGAGCCGCCTTCTTAGCAGCGGGTTTGGCTGCGGGTTTGGCCGCCGCCTTGGCTGCAGGCTTCTTGGCCGGCGCCGGCTTCGCCGCGGCTTTCGCTGGCGCTGCCTTCTTCACTGCCGGCTTCGCGACAGCCTTGGCTGCCGCCGGCTTCTTAGCCGGTGCTGCCTTCGCTGCCGGCTTTGCCGCCGCCTTGGCAGGCGCTGCTTTCTTCACTGCAGCCGCGGCCTTCGCCGCGACCGCCTTTGCGGGTGCTTTCTTTGCCGGTGCCTTGGATGCCGGCGCTTTAGATGACTGCTTAGCCATGTCATGCCCCTTCACGTTATGCCGATGGCCGTGAATGACCCCGGCGCGCAATGCATATCTGACTCGCGTCTCGCTAGCCAGCGAAGCAATGGTATGATTTTCTCAACTTAAATTTTGGTTGCGATCCATACACAATCACACTCATCATCGCAAAATCCGCTGCTGATCTTCCGACGTCGCCAGCAAATCGATGCCGGCGTTCCCGATGCGATCTCGCCATCAAGATCCGAAGATTAGCGAGCCGCTTCACGCATGATCTTTGGGGGTGAACATCATGACCCGCCGCGTCTTCGAGGTGATCATCTTTTGCAGGTGCGCGGTTCGCGCGGATCACGAGCGCGATGCGACGCTCGACCTGAAGATCACCTTGTCAAGCATGTTCCGAGCATCGGCTTTCCGACTGACAGAATACTCTGTGGTACAGAATATTCTGTCAACGAGATATGATCGCCTTCGGTTTCGGCCATACAGAAGCAAGTGACACCGCAAAGTCGCCAAGCCATATTGCCACAACCGAAGGCTTTGCCGCATTGGAGCCTATTGATGAGCGCCGACGACATTATCCACCAGAGTACACGGCTCAGGATCATGGCCGTCCTGAACACGCTGGAAAGGCGCGAGGCCCTGGAGTTCATCCAGTTGAAAGCCATGATCGAAGTCACCGACGGCAATCTCGGAGCACATCTCGATACGCTGGCCAGGGCTGGCTATGTCGACATTGAAAAGCTTTTCGTCGGACGTCGACCGCAGACACGGATCAAGGCCACGACGGCCGGGCGGCGGGCCTTTCGCGGTCACATTGCCTATCTTCGCAAGATCATCGATCAGGCAGAGGCAACGCGTCGTAGAAAATAACAAGCGACGAGCCTTGGCTCACCGCCTCACGATACGGTGAGCCGCCCGTGCGCGGATCGCGGCGATCGGACCGGCAGGCCCGAGCGCGAAGGCGGCCACCACGACGCCATACGCCAGAAGCGCAAACAGGCCGCCGCCCAGCGCCTTCCAGGTTTCCGGTGCCCGAGCATCGACAACAAGGTTGCAGCGAAAGGCGATGAAGATCGCCGGCAGCAATGCGCCATAGCCAGCAGGACCCAGGCGGTATAGGCGCCGACATTGCCCGCCGCACGAACGCCGATCGCGACGGCGGTCGATTGCCCGAACGTGAAATCTGGTTGACGATACATCCCGACCTTCGCCACCTCGCACGCAACGCGACGGTGATCGACTGGATCGAACGCACCATCACGAAACTGGGACGGATGTCCATTCCGGTTTAGCTGGATCAGGTTGAGAGAACCCTCAGCGCAGGACGCGGCAAAGGCCGTTATAGACCATCCAGCGATCGAAGCCAGAGACGCAGAACTCGACATTGTCGCCGATCGAGGCAAAGCCCTGGCCTTCCTCGATCAGATAGAAGATCGACCGGTCCCGGCCATCCGACAGGCTGACGGTTGCCCGGCAATAGTGACGGCCGATCGGCCATTCCTCGCTCGCCTGCTGATAGCGGTGCTGGCGAATGTCGCGAAAATCGGTGATGGCGACGTCAGGCAGATGAGGCACGTGATGCACCTGGTAGGAGAACCGATGCGTGATCTTGCTCAGCACCCATGTCTCGCCACAGACGCTGCCATCGTCCTCAGTATAGACGCCGAGGTCGGCCGCCTGGACCACCCGGGTGATACCGAGAGGCGCGGCAAGGGGCGTGCAGAGCGAAATCAGGGCAGCAAGTGTGGATTTGGCGAAGCGAGTCATGGCAGCCTCTCGATGTCGATTGCGTGCACTGTGCGGATTCGCTCGGCGGCGGTCAAGCGGTTGCTGAAACAATGGTTTCCAGAAACCGGCGCCGGGCAGTTGCTGTAAGCAGCAACCCGCGGGTAACGGCTAGGTTCCCCGCGGACTGATCGTGCGGTCGGATGGAACGCGGCGATGGAAACTGACTATCCCGGCGGGACCTGCTCGCCGGCCAACCATTCCAGCGACCAATGGGCCGGCTTGCCCACGGCGAGCAATTTGTGCAGTGCCGGCAGTATGGTTTGCAGTTCGCCTTCCAGCGTGAAGGGCGGATTGACCACCACCATGCCGGTTCCATCGAGGCTGGGATCGGAAGAAGCCGGCCTGATCTCGAATTCTATGTCGAGGATTTTCGAGATGCCGGATTGCTTCAGCGCTTTCCTGAAGGCGATCACCGCCTTGCGGTCCTTGATTGGATACCACAGCGCGTAGATGCCGCTGGGCCAGCGCCTGTGCGCCTTCACCAGCCCGTCGACGACGCGGCCGAACTCACCCTCTTCCTCGAAGGGCGGATCGATGAGCACCAGACCGCGCTTTTCTTTCGGCGGCAGGTGCGCTCCGAGCGCAAGCCAGCCGTCCAGCTCCATCACCTTTGTCTGGAAATCGCCGGCGAACTCCGTCTTCAGCCTGGCGGCGTCTTTCGGGTGCAGTTCGATCGCCGACAACCGGTCCTGTTTGCGCAGGAGATTGCGCGCGAGCAGCGGCGAGCCCGGATATTTCCTCACGCCGCCCTCGGGATTGAGCGAGCGCACCGCCGCCAGATAAGGCGCCAGCAACGCCGCCGCCTTCGCGTCGAAAGAGGCATCGACCAGCCTGCCTATGCCACCCTGCCACTCGCCGGTCTTGTGCGCTTCGAGTGACGACAGATCGTAGCGGCCAATTCCGGCATGCGTGTCGATGACGCGAAACGCCTTGTCCTTCTGCTTCAGATAGTCGAGCAGGCGCGTCAGCACGACATGCTTGACGACATCGGCAAAATTGCCGGCGTGGTAGGCGTGGCGGTAGTTCACGTGGGCCCCCTGCCCCAACGTGGCGGCGGCGGCTGCGAATTCGGATTTTCCGGTCGCCCGCCAGCAGAACGCAAGGACAGCAAGAAACCGATCAGGCCGACCGCCATCAGCGAGAAGCCTATCGGCCGCGCGCGGCCGTCGATTTCCCCGGCACCGGAGCGCAAGACAAGGTCGACCGCTCGCATCGGTATGTCCTCCGCATCGCCTGGGCCGACCGTGAAGACGTAAGCGCCAGGGCTGACGGTGGCGATCAGGCCAGCCTCGTCGCGGAAGATCTTGTCGGGCAGTTGCGGGCTGGCCTGACGCGGATTGTCCACGTGGTTGAACTGCAGCGTCGACGCAAGCACCGTGTGGCCATTGGTGGCCGCGGTCAGCGTCAACACCGTGCGCTGCTGCGAAACGATGCGTTCGGCCCTCGCGGTCAGGTCCACCAGCACCCGCACCGGCGCATCGCGACCCCTAAGCGATACGGTCAGCGGCTTGAATCGGCCCTGCTCGTAGACCCGCCAGGTGCCGATTTCCCGGCCGGAAAAATTTGCCATTGCCCAGGGATACATGAGACCGATGCCGGTGCCGGCCAACAGGATCAGGACGAAGAGAAAGCGCATTCAGGCGGTCACCTTGCAATCAAACCTTGCCGGACGGTCGGCTTATATCGGCACCGTCGCGCAGGCGTTCCATTTCGTCCAGCAGCATGTCGAGGCCGAGTTCGAAGGTCTTGTCGAATTCGGCGGCGCCAAAAAAACGCCCGGCCTCCACGACGTTTGGATAGTCCCTGGCAAGTTGATCGTCGCTGACCGTGTTCACCGCGGACGGGCCTCTGGAATAGCCCGCGTTCTCGTCCAGCACCGCGCCCATCAGATAATAACCCACGGCGCGGAAGAGCCGCGCACCGCGTTCCGCATCGAAGCCGCCATCCTTGAACAAGCCGATAATGCCGTTCAACCAGGCAAGGCAAGTCGGGGAATTCATCCGGTAGGTAACAATAAAAGTGGAATAGGCGGGATGCTCGCGGCCGATGCGGCGGAAATCGTCGGCGGCAACACGCATTCTTTGCCGCCAGGGAAGGCTGGCGTCGGGCACTTCAAGGGCGCCGATCAGCCGGTCGATCAGCGCCTCGTGCAGATGCGCCACCGAGGGGAAGTGATGGTAGATGCTCATGGCCTCGCAGCCGAGCGCGGCGGCGAGCTTGCGCATCGAAAAGCCGGAAAGGCCCTCCCTCTCGATCACCTCGAAGGCCGCGTCCTCGATCATTTCGCGCGACAGACGCCCGCGCGCTCTCTGTTTCGTGATTGATTGATCCATAGCGCCGCTTGACAACTTACAGTGTAAGGTTCATTTTCGCCGTCACCTTACATCGTAAGGCTAACAAAGACCAGAGGAGAAAACCATGTCGTACCATCGCATCGTCAAATCCGTGCAGTCTTCGTCCCAGCATGTGTTCCTGTCCGCCGCCGCGGCCTGTGTCCTGTCGCTTGGCTCCGCGCCTGCCCATGCCGACGACTATGATGCAACCCTCAAGGACATACAGTCGACCATGGGCGGCGTACCAAGCTTTGTAAAACAGTTTCCCAAAACCGGTCTGCCCGGTGCCTGGGCCGAGGTCAAGGCCATCGAGCTCAGCGACAAGACGGCGCTGCCGCCCAAGGTCAAATCGTTGATCTCCTTGGCCGTGGCGGCGCAGATTCCTTGCACCTACTGCATCTGGTCGGACACACAGGACGCCAAGCGCGCCGGCGCTACCAACGAGGAGATCCAGGAAGCCGTGGCGATGGCGGCGCTGACTCGCCACTGGAGCACTATCTTCAACGGCATGCAGGTCGATTTCGACACATTCAAGAAGGAAATGGGCGGGCAGTAAGCCGCTTACGGTCCCGAACGAGCGACCGTTTTGTCATTGTCCTGCCAGGGACCGCCGGCAGCCGCGAGCCGTCCCCTGGCACCAGCCATTTTACCCCGGCCACTCTGGCGGCTGCTCGTCGAGCACCATGATGGGGTCAAGCTTGTGGATTCGGATGATTTGCTGATCTATAGGATCACCCACCGAGAGATCCGCGACCGTCTCAGGCCGGCGGGTCCTGGACAGGTGGCGCCAACGGTCGACGGCCGCATTCGCCCGACGGCAAGGCAGCGGGCCGCATGACGCCGTGAATACTCGCGCACCACGCGGACGCTGCCGCGGAACGCGGCGGTGAAAGCCAACGGAGAATTGGTTGAAAAGAGTGATCTCCATAGTCGTGACACTGGCGCTGCTGGCCTGGCTCGTCAGCGACTCCCGCTGGAAGATGGTCGGCGATGCCTTCAGCAGCATCACGCCGGGTTCGTTCGTGACTGTCACGCTCGCTCTGTTCGTTACCTATGTCTTGCGGGCGCTGCGCGTCTGCGATGAATTCCGCGACGAGGTGAATGGCCGTTTCGGAGCCTGCCTGCGCGTCATTCTGATCCACAATGCGATGATCAACGTCGTACCCTTCCGGGGCGGCGAGACGGCCTTTCCCTTGCTCCTGCGCCAGGTCTTCGGCGTGCCGATCATGCGCGCCAGCGCCTCGCTGCTGTGGTTCAGGCTGCAGGACGCTTTCGTCGTCGGCGTGCTGGCCCTGGCGGTGTGGCCGGGCCTGCATGCGGCGATAAGGATCGCTGGAATCGCCGCCTTGATCGCTGGCGCTTGGTACCTGCCGCGCTGGGCGCGCGCGCCGCATGACTGGGCCGGGCGCGGCAGGATCGTGTCGAAGCTAGGCCTGCTTCGCGACACCTTCACCGAGGCGACCGGGCGCTCGCGTTACGGCTGGTGGTGGACGATCGCCAACTGGTCGCTAAAGCTCGCCGTGCAGGGATGGCTGCTGGCCCTGATACTGGGAACATCCTTCACGACGGCCTTTCCAGGCGTCGTCGGGGCCGAAGGCGCCGCGATATTGCCGGTGCAAGGCGTCGCCGGCTTCGGCACTTATGAAGCGGGAGCGGCGGCAGCGCTGCTCACGTCCGGAATCGCGATGAAGAGTGGTCTGCAGGCGGCACTGGCGCTGCACCTGTTCATCTTCTGCTCGGCTATCGCTACCGGCGCTATAGCCTGGCTGTTTCCCTCGAAATCGACGCTGCCAGGGACTCCGGCCGTCGGACCTGCAAGGAAGCCATCCCAATGAACATATTGCCCATCCCTGCTTCGGGGCTGCCGGACGGCGCGGTGATGCCGGACCATACGCTGTCCATCGTCGTGCCCATGTACAACGAGGCCGAAAACGTTGAGCCGCTGCTGACACGGATACACCAAGCGATGGAACGCTACGAGCAGCCGTGGGAGGTCGTGCTGGTCGATGACGGCAGCACAGACGCGACGGTGAGCGAGATCAGGCGCCTGGCTGCGCATTACGACCCGCATGTGCATGCGGTCGAACTCGTGCGCAATTACAGGCAGACCGCCGCGATGCAGGCCGGCATCGACGCGGCGCGCGGCGATGTCATCGCCACCATCGACGGCGACCTGCAAAATGATCCCTTCGACATCCCGCGCATGGTCTACCGCCTGCTGAGCGAGGATCTCGATTTGGTGGTCGGCTGGCGCAAGGACCGCCAGGAGGGGCTTTTGATGCGCAGACTCCCTTCACGTATCGCCAATGCGCTGATTGCGCGCGTCACCGGCGTGCGCCTCAAGGACTATGGCTGCAGCCTCAAGGTCTATCGCGGCAGCGTCATCCGCAGCGTCAAACTCTATGGCGAGATGCACCGCTTCATCCCGGCATGGCTGGCTACCGTGACCACCCCCAGACGCATCGCGCAGGAGGTTGTGACGCATCATGCCCGCATCCACGGCCAGTCCAAATACGGCATTTCGCGCACCTTCAGGGTCGTGCTCGATCTGGTGTTCATGTATTTCTTCATGCGCTATCGCACAAGGCCCGGACATTTCTTCGGCGGCATCGGCATCGCGCTCGGCGCGCTGGGTTCGCTCATACTTGCCTATCTGCTTTGCCTGAAGCTGTTTTTCGCGCAAGACATCGGAACACGGCCGATGCTGTTCACTGGCTTCTTTCTGCTGATAGCTGGAGTGCAGATGGTGACGTCGGGCGTGCTGGCGGAAATGCTGGCCCGCGTCTATCACGAGGCCAACGGATCATCGGCCTATGTCGCGCGTCCACGGCCGACGCCCGGCGACGATGACGGCTGGCTCCGCCCGAGCCGACCTTCATGAGGAGATCGGAACGCCATGGATATTCCATGGCCCCGAGCCCATGGCGATCGAAGGGCAAGAGATAGGGCGCAACTCTGCGCCCACCTATCGACGCTGCCTCTGGCCTATGCCCAGCAGCGCGGGCGCTCGCTGTTAATCACGATCGAGCCGTGGACCTGGTCGAAGGACTGGCCGCATCACCCCGCCCCGAGTTGGGTGCAGGAAATGGTAGACAAGAACGGTGGATTCACCTGGGCCAACTGGGCACCCAAGGACTGGATTTCGCTTACAAGCGCGAAGTCGATGTCTGCCGCAAGGCTGGTTGCCCCTTCGCCTGCTCCGTTCTTGTTTTTGCATCGCCAGACCGGCAAGGCGATCCACAAGCGCAAGTCGCCTGATGGCGAGTGGCACGTTTTCAGGAGCTCGCATCGGAACCGGTCGGACGAGTCCATGAAGTTGAATACGGCGACTACGTCACCCGGAAACAGAACCGGATCAGGGCAAGGCTTTAGAACTGTCATGCGAAAGCCGCCGGGCTGGAGCTGTTGTTCGTTTCTCGCTTCGTTCTTGTGCAATTCGCCACGCGAAGCGCTGCGCGCTTTTCCCGGGATAGGTCCACACTTTCCGTGGGTTGCCCTACGCCTTGCGCTCCCAGCGGCGGTCCGCGGTTTGCTGCCAGTAGGTCACGGCGTGGCCCGCGTCCTTCATCGTCTTCCAATGCGCCCGGGCCATCTCGACCTGGGCCGCGTCATGGCCGTCGAACAGGAACACCGCACGCTCATAGCCGCCGAGGTCGGGCGGCGCCGCGCCGTCTATGAGGAACCTGATCTTGGCTTGGTTGGGATTGCCGTCGCCGGTGGTCAACAGGATTGGCTGTTCACCGGGGTAAGCTTCGCGATCGGTCGCGTGCGCCAGGAAGGAATCGTCGCGGAAAGTCCACAGATGCTGGTCGAGCGCGTCGCGCCGCTCCTCGGTGCCGGTCTGCACCACGGCGCGCCAGCCGCGATCGACACTGCGCTCGAGCAGGCCCGGCAGCGCATCCTCCAACGTCGATTCGGTCAGATGGTAGAACAGCACATCGGCCATGGATGAACGTCAGCTCTCGTAGTGATCACGCACCAGCCGGTCCAGCAGCCGAACACCGAAACCCGAACCCCAGGACTGGTTGATCTCGTTCAACGGCGAGCCCATCGCGGTCCCGGCAATATCGAGATGCGCCCAGGGCGTGTCCTTGACAAAGCGCTGCAGGAACTGCGCGGCAATGATCGCGCCGCCGTAGCGGCCGCCGATGTTCTTCATGTCGGCGTTCTTGGAATCGATCAGCTTGTCGTATTCGGCGCCGAGCGGCATGCGCCACAGCCGTTCCTGCGTTGAGTGTCCGGCCGCGGTCAGCCTTTGCGCCAGTTCGTCGTCATTGGAGAACAGGCCGGCATAATGCAGGCCGAGCGCAACCATGATGGCGCCGGTCAGCGTTGCCAGGTTGACCATGAATTTTGGCTGGAAGCGGTCGTTGCAGTACCACAGCGCGTCGGCCAGAACGAGGCGCCCCTCCGCGTCGGTGTTGAGCACCTCGATGGTCTGTCCCGACATGGAGGTGACGATATCGCCGGGGCGCTGGGCATGACCGTCGACGGCGTTTTCGACAAGACCGATGATGCCGACGACATTGGCCTTGGCCCTGCGCGCGGCGAGCGCATGCATCAACCCGGTCACGGCGGCAGCCCCGCCCATGTCGCCCTTCATATCCTCCATGCCCGAGGCCGGCTTGATCGAATTGCCTCCGGTGTCGAATGTGACACCCTTCCCGACGAAGGCGACAGGCCTGTCCTTGGGCTTGCCACCGTTCCATTGCATGACAGCCATGCGGGCGCCTCGGGGCGAGCCTTGCGCGACGCCCAGCAGCGAGCCCATGCCGAGCTTCTTCATCTCCTTCTCGGTCAGGATCTCGACGCTGACGCCGAGCGCCTCGAGTTCCTTGGCGCGGGCGGCGAACTCGACAGGTCCCAGCACGTTTGCCGGTTCGTTGACGAGATCGCGCGCCAGAAGCACACCGTCGATCACCGCCTCGGCATCGGCGAAAGCTTTCTTGGCGCCTGCAGGATCGGCGGTATGAATGGTCACCTTGACCGGCCTTTTCGGGTCGGCCTTACCGCTCCCTTGGCCGCTCCCTTGGCCGCTCCCTTGGCCGCCCCCCTGTCCGTCGTCCTTATCCTTCCTGGTCTTGTACTTGTCGAAGGAATAGCTGCGCAAAAGAATGCCCGCCGCGAGGTTCGCGGCGTCCTTGCCATCGGGCGAGGCGCCGGCCAGGTCGAGCACCACGGCCACGTCGGTTGCCTTGCGCAGCGATGCCGCAACGGTGCCGCCGAGCTTCAGCCAGGCATATTCGTCGAGCCCAGCGACCTTGCCGGCGCCGATCGCGACCAACCTGTCGAGCGACGTTGTTTGCGGCGCCAGGATTTCGACGATGCCGGCGAGCTTGCCGGTAAACTCGGCGATCGGGAAAGCCCGATCCAGCGTCTTGCCCGGATCGTAAGCCCTGGCCGAATCGCTCAGGCCGCCATTATCCGCCGACAGCACGAAGACCGTGCCCTTCCTGCTCGCCGCCGCCTGGGGCGCGGCGAATTTCGCAAAGGCGATCGACGGTCTCGGGTTCATCATGTCCTGCTTTCGGGGATTGGGCGACTTTGCGCGAAGCGGTTTGAAGCGATCCGCGACATTTGGTCGTTTTCCTGCATTTGGCAAGACTTTGCCAAAATGGCTACCCATATGTGACGTGGAATCGAGGCGATTCGTCGCGGCACGGCCCCGCTTCATGCCGCAACCTGTTGTTAACCATCGATGTTCGTCCTTTCTTATCCATTGCCGCCGACACTCCGACCCGCTGCGGCACGCGACGTGGGACGGGAACCGGATCGCCTGCCTGATGCAGCCCAACGGAGCCAGTTGTGCGGGCGTGGCCGGACAGCTACCCTTAGCGTGGTGGCATGATGCCGTTCGAGAAAATCGAGTAAAGCCTTCATGAAGGTCATTGAACGCTACATCATGCGCCGCACTTTCGTTGTCTTCATCGCAGCGCTGGTCTGGACGCTGGCCATCGTGTGGACGACGCAGGTGCTGGCCAAGATCAATCTGGTCACCGACAGCGGCCAGTCGGCTTTGACTTTCTTCGAGGTCGCGTCTCTCATTCTCCCGTCCATCGTTCCGATCGTCGTACCTTTCGCGCTCGTGGTGGCGGTCGCGCAGACACTCAGCGTGATGAATTCGGATTCGGAACTCGCGGTGGTCAATGCATCGGGTGCCTCGCGCTGGCTCATCGTGCGGCCGATCATGCTGCTGGCGCTGGCCGCCAGCGTCTTTTCGTTCGCCGTGGACAACGGGATCGACCCCTATGCACGACAAAAGAACCGCGCCCTGGTGGCGGAGTCGCGCGCCGACCTTTTGTCGCTGATCATTCAGGAAGGCACCTTCCGCAAGATCGAGGAAGGACTGTTCCTGCAGATTGGCGAGCGGCTTCCCGACAACCGGCTGGGTGGCATCTTCGTCGCCGATTCCCGTGAGGAAGGCGTCAATCTCGTCTATTATGCCAAGACCGGCAGCATCATCGAGCGGGGCGGCGAAAAGGTGTTGATGATGAATGACGGCGTCATCCATCGCAAGACGCTGACAGGCGACCTCAGTGTCATCCGGTTCACGTCCTATGCCTTCGACATGTCGGCCTTTATGTCGGCGGCCAACCAGGTAACGCTCCTGCCAAAGGACCAGACCACCCAGTACCTGCTCAATCCAAGCCCCAACGACAAGAACTACCAGCAAAGTCCGCAGGAGTACCGGGCGGAGGTCGACCAGCGGTTTTCGGAATGGACATACTCCATGGTTTTCGCACTGATCGCGCTCGCGGTCGCGGGAGACGCGCGTTCGCATCGCGAGGCGCGCGTCAATCCGCTGATCACCGCTATCGCGATATCGCTGTTCGTACGCTGGCTGGGATTCTTCGCCGCGAGCAAGGCCGACGAGGTCCCGCAATATTCCTATGTGGTCTATGGCATACCGATCGCGGCTTCCGCGGTGGCGATCTGGTTCATCGTGTCGAACAGGACCATGGAACTGCCGGTTGCCTGGGCGGACTGGATGACAAACCTGGCCGGCCGCATCGGTGAAGGGTGGAATGCCCTCAAGGCGCGTTTGTCCAGGCGCGACACCTCGGGCCAGGGAGTCGGCTGATGGGCTGGACGCTGGGCCGTTACTTCTTCTTCCGTTACGTGGCGATCACGATCTGGTTCTTCATCGGCCTTCTCGCGCTGGTATTCCTGATCGATTTCACGGAATTGTCGGGCCGCACCACTGGCCTGCCGGGCTTCACCTATGGGACGGCGATGGCCATTTCAGGCCTTCGAATGCCCATGATCATGCTGCAGACGGTGCCGTTTGTTGGCTTGTTCTCGGCGATGGCGACGCTGGTTTCGCTCAACCGACGTTACGAACTCGTCATCGCGCGGTCCGCGGGCGTTTCCGCCTGGCAGTTCCTTTTGCCGTGCTGCATCGGCGCATTGCTGTTCGGCGTCGTGTCGGTCGGGATCATCAACCCGCTTGCCGCCCACGCTTTCTCCTTGTCCGAACAGATCGAGACCGAGCTGCGCTCCGGCAAATCCAATACCGTTTCAGCCGATGCCGCGCCCTGGATTCGCCAGAAAACCAGTTCCGGCGACACGATCATCGGCGCGCGGGCCATCCTCGACCAGGGCCTGGAGATGGCCGATGCCGTGTTTTTCATCCTCGACCAGCAAGGCAACATCGTCGAGCGCAAGGACGCCGCACAAGCCTACCTGCGCGACGGCTATTGGGAATTGCAGGATGTAAAGACCTTCAGGAACGGCACCATCCAGCCCGTCGCGAGCGATCGTGTGCCGACCAATCTGAAGCCGGAATTCGTGCAGGAGCGGCTGGCGCGCCCGGAGACAATTCCCTTCTATGACCTGCCCGGAAAAATCGAGGTTGCCCGTTCCTTCGGCCTCAAGGCAAATGCCTTTGCCATGCAGTTTGATTCGCTGGTGGCGTTGCCGTTCCTGCTCGTCGCCATGACGCTGATTGCTGCAACAGTTTCAATGCGGTTTGCGAGGATGGGACAATCGGCAACGATGATTCTGGGTGGCGTCGTTGCCGGGTTTCTGCTTTATGTCGTTTCGGTGCTGGTGAAGGCGTTCGGCGTGGCGGGGTTCGTGCCGACAGCCATAGCCGCCTGGGTGCCGGTCGTGGTAGCTATGTTCTTCGGGGTGACTTTCCTGCTATACAAGGAAGACGGCTAGTGAGGGAGGCGTTTTTGCCCAGCGACAGGCAGGCCCATTTGGCGCGCCTTTATGCGGCGAGCGCCCTGGCGTGCCTGCTTGCCTGCGGCGTCCCGCTGCCGGCCTTCGCGCAGGAGGTCGGCAACTTGGCGACCACCGTTCCATCCGGTTCGCAGATGCTGCTGGCCGCCGACACGCTGGAATACAACAACGACAACCAGACCGTGACCGCCGTCGGCGGCGTGCAGATCGACTACGGCGGCAACCGCCTCGTCGCCCAGAAGGTCGTCTACAACCGCAACACCAAGCGGATGGTTGCCAGCGGCAATGTCGAGATCGTCAACAGCGACGGCACCAAGATCAATTCGCAGCACATCGACATCACCGACGATTTCGCCGACGGTTTCGTCAACGCGCTGCGCGTTGAAACGGTCGACAAGGCCTATTTCGCCGCCGAAAGCGCCGAACGCATGGGCGGTGTGCTGACCACCTTCCACAATGGCGTCTACACCGCCTGCGAACCTTGCGAGGACAAGCCCGACAAGGCGCCGACATGGCGCGTCAAAGCCAGGAAGATCATCTGGAACGGTGAGAAGAAGACGGTTCGCTTCGAGAACGCGAATTTCGAGTTCTTCGGCTTTCCGCTGGCCTACCTGCCGGCGTTCGAGATCGCCGATCCCACAGTGAAGCGCAAGAGCGGCTTCCTGATCCCCAGCATCGGCTACAACAGCCATCTGGGGTACAGCGTCAAGGTTCCCTATTATTTCGCCCTTTCGCCGACATATGATCTGACTGTGACCGGAAGCGGTTACACCAAGCAGGGCTTCCTTGGCGAAGCCGAATGGCGCCAGCGCTTCAACAACGGCGAATACACATTTAAGGTCGCCGGGATCCAGCAGCAGAATCCGGACGACTTCCTCGACGGCGCCGCGTTCCCCTCGACCGCTGGCCACAATATCGATTCCGGTGCGGTGGGCGATCCGAACAAGTTCCGCGGCATGATGGGCACGCAAGGGCAGTTCGCCATCAACGAACGCTGGAATTTCGGCTGGGACGTGTTGCTGCAGACCGACAAGAACTTCTCGAATACCTACAACATCGCCAAGTACAATTCGTACGTCCATCAGTCCTCGGTCTACCTCACGGGCCTCAATGACCGAAATTATTTCGACGTGCGCGCCATGCATTTCGAGGTCCAGGAAGATACGCCCAACGACAATCCCGCCGCGCGAAGCGGTCAGCAGCCCTGGGTGCTGCCCTCGCTCGACTATGCCTATATCCCCGACACATCGGTCGCCGGCGGCCAGTTGTCGCTCAACGTCAATACGCGCGTCATCCGCCGCGAAGATCTCGACGAGGCTTTCAACACGCCATACGACTCTTCTACGTTTGCGCAGCGCGTGCGCGGTATCGAAGGCGAGTCCGGCCGCCTCACCGCTGAGGCGGAGTGGAAACGGAGCTTCGTCACCGATGACGGGCTGGTGTTGACACCGCTGCTGGCATTCCAGGGCGACGTTGACTACGTCCGAGCTTCATCAGCTTCGCTCGCGGCCATTCAGGAGATGGCCGCCAACCCTGTGATAAATACCAGCGAAGACATGCGCTCGTCCTTTGCCCGCTACATGGCGACTGCCGGGCTCGAGATGAGCTGGCCCCTGTTGTTCTCGCTGGCCAGCGGGTCGAGCCACGTTGTCGAGCCGATGGCGCAGGTGTTCCTGCGTCCGAACGAACAGTATGTCGGCGGCCTCTCCGTTCCGAACGAAGACGCGCAGAGCATGGTTTTCGATGCGACCACGCTGTTCGAGCGCGACAAGTTCTCCGGTTATGACCGTATCGAGGGTGGCTCGCGTGCCAATGTCGGGCTGCGCTATTCCGGCTCCTACATCAATGGCTGGGGCACCAATGCCATCTTCGGCCAATCCTATCAGATTGGCGGCGAGAACTCCTTCGCGGCACCCGACCTCGTCAATGTCGGAGCAAATTCAGGCCTTGAGACCACCAAGTCCGACTATGTCGGCCTGTTTGGCATAACCAGCCCCAATGGATTCGCGGCATCGGTGAGCGGCCGGTTCGACGAACAGAGCTTCGAGATCCGCCGCGCCGAGCTGAAAGCGGCCTATTCCGGCCTGCCGGTGTCGTTGAGCGCCAAGTATGCCTTCATCCAGGCCCAGCCGCTCTACGGTTTCACCAGCGACCGTCACGAGGTCACGCTCGGCGCATCCACGCATCTTGCCGAGAACTGGCGCGTGTTCGGGACAGGAACCTACGATTTGCAGGAGGGCCTGCTGGTCAAGGACGGGGTGGGCTTCGCCTACAACGATTCCTGCTTCACCTATCTGATGACGTACGCGCAGTCGCGTGACCTGAACACCAGGGAAGTGACGCAGAGCATCGGATTCAACCTCTCGTTCCGTACCCTCGGCGACTTCGGCTCGTCGAGCAACGGAGTCGACACCATCCAATAGGCGGCGACATCGTTTCGCCGCATAGGGCTGGCACGGATTCGCGCATCCGGAAGGGGACGGAACGGGCGGAGCCGGGAATAGAATTGGGATGCCAAGGATGAGGAAATACCTCTTTTCAGCAGGGTTCGCGTTGCTTGTGGCGGCGACATCCGTGTCGATGACCGTCATGACGCCGCCGGCTTTCGCCAGCGAGATCAAATACGTCGTCAACGACATACCGATCACCACCGGTGATATCGCCCATCGTGCCGCCTTCCTGAAGCTGCAGCGCAAAAAGGGTGATGCTGGCCAGGAAATGATCGACCAAACGCTGCGCCTCGCCGAGGCCAGGCGGCTTGGCATCCGCATCAACGATGCCCAGGTCGAGGCCGCTTATCAGCGCTTTGCCACCAACAACAAAATGCAGCTCGGCCAACTCGACGGCGTCATGGAAAAATCCGGTGTCGGCAAGGATCATTTCAAGGAGTTCATCCGCGCCCAGATGGCCTGGAATCAGGCCCTGAGCGCGCGCTACCGTTCCGGCGAAGGCGGCAGCGTGACCGAACAGGACGCGGTGCGACGCATGCTCGACAAGGGCGGCGCCAAGCCGAGCGCCATGGAATACATGCTGCAGCAGGTCATCTTCGTCGTGCCCGCGGCCGAACGCAGCGCGACGCTGGCCAAGCGCAAGCGCGAGGCCGACGCCATGCGCGCTCGCTTCAACGGCTGCAACACGACGCGCGAGTTCGCCAAGGGCCTGATCGACGTCACGGTTCGTGATCTCGGCCGGATTCTGGCACCGCAACTGCCGCCAGACTGGGCCGAGCAGATCAAAGCGACCAAGGTCGGCGGCGCCACCGTTACGCGCGAGACCGAACGCGGCGTCGAATTCATCGGCATTTGCTCTTCGCGCGAAGTGTCCGACGACAAGACCGCCCAGATGGTGTTCCAGAGCGAAGGTTCCAACGACAAGGCCGCAGACGATCTCAGCAAGAAATATGTCGACGAGCTGAAGGCCAAAGCCCGCATCGTCAAGCGCTGACGTGGGTAGCGCGATGACCGCGCTGGCGTTGAGTGTCGGCGACCCATCCGGTATCGGCCCTGAAATAGCCATCGCCGCCTTCCTTGCGCGTGACGATGTCGGCTTGCCCCCCTTCTATCTGCTGGCCGACCCGGCTGCGGTCGCCACACGCGCGCGGCACCTCGGCGTTTTGCTGCCCGTCGAGGAGGTGACGCCGGTGCAGGCGACCGAGGTCTTTGGCCACGCCTTGCCGGTCGTTCCGCTGACGGCCCGCTTCATCGACAGCCCCGGCCGGCCGGACCCGGCCAATGCGGCCGGCATCGTCGAAGCGATCGACCGAGCGGTCGCCGCCTGCCTTGCCGGTGAGGCCGCCGCCATCGTGACCTGCCCGATTGCCAAGAAGCCGCTCTACGATGCGGGCTTCCTTTTTCCCGGCCACACCGAATATCTGGCGCATCTCGCGGCTCGGCACAGCGGCGTCGAGGCGATGCCGGTGATGATGCTGGCAGGCCCGGACCTGCGCACGGTTCCCGTCACCATCCACATCGCCCTGGCCGAGGTGCCGAAGGCCCTGAGCACCGAATTGATCGTTGCAACCGCGCGCATCACCGCGGCCGACCTTGCCAGCCGCTTCGGTATCGCCAAGCCGCGGCTCGCCATTGCCGGCCTCAATCCGCATGCCGGCGAAGGCGGCTCCATGGGCACGGAAGACGAGCATGTCGTGCGCCCGGCGGTCGACATCCTGCGCGCCGAAGGCATCGATGCTTTCGGCCCCCTGCCCGCCGACACGCTGTTCCATGCCCGTGCGCGAGCAGGCTACGACGCAGCACTTTGCATGTATCACGATCAGGCCTTGATCCCGGCCAAGGCGCTGGCCTTCGACGACGCGGTCAATGTCACGCTGGGGCTGCCCTTCATCCGCACCTCGCCGGACCACGGCACCGCCTTCGACATCGCCGGCAAGGGCATCGCGCGGCCCGACAGCCTGATCGCGGCGCTGAAGCTCGCCAGAAAACTCGCCGACACCCACGCGAAGGCCGGGGCCTGATGAGCATCGATGGGCTGACACCGCTGCGCGACGTCATCGAGCGTCATGGACTGCAGGCGAAAAAGGCGCTTGGGCAGAACTTCCTGCTCGACCTCAATTTGACAGGCAAGATCGCGCGCAGCGCCGGCGACCTGACAAATGCCACGGTGATCGAGGTCGGGCCTGGGCCCGGAGGGCTGACGAGGGCGCTGCTTTCCAACGGCGCCCGCCGGGTCGTCGCCATAGAACGCGACGAACGCTGCCTGGCAGCGCTTGCCGAAATCTCGGCTCATTACCCCGGCCGGCTGGAGGTGATTTCGGGCGACGCGCTGAAGACCGACTTCGCCGCCCTCGCCGCGGCGGCTGGAGACAATGGGCAAGTGCGGATCGTGGCCAATCTGCCCTACAACATTGGCACGGAACTGCTGGTCCGATGGCTGACGGTCACGGACTGGCCGCCGTTCTATGCCTCGATGACTTTGATGTTCCAGCGCGAGGTCGCCCAGCGCATCGTCGCAGCGCCCGACAGCGACGCCTATGGCAGGCTGAGTGTGCTCGCCGGCTGGCGCACGCAGGCCAGGATCGCCTTCGACGTGCCGCCTCAGGCCTTCACGCCACCGCCCAAGGTCACCTCTTCGGTGGTGCATCTCGAACCCCGCACGACACCCCTGCCGGCCGATGTGAAGAAACTCGGTCGAGTCACGGAAGCCGCCTTCGGCCAACGCCGAAAGATGTTGCGGCAAAGCGTGAAAAGCCTTGGCGGCGAGGCCTTGCTCGAACGAGTGGGGATCGACCCGACACGACGCGCCGAAACGCTTAGCGTCGAGGAGTTCGTGCGGTTGACCAATGCGGTTTAGCTCTCTCCTCCCCGCTCACGCAGGGCTGTCTGGAGAGAAGGAAAAAAGCGGTCAATCCGTCTTCTCGTCCAGCAAGCCCGATACGAAATCGAAAAGACCCGGCCGGCGGTCGCGGCGCAGCCGCTCGGCCACGACGATGCCGCGCACTTCAGCGAAAGCACGGTCTAGATCGTCGTTGACGATGACGAAGTCATATTCCTTCCAGTGCTCGATCTCGTTGCGGGCGTTCTTGAGCCGCGTCTCGATCACTGCTTCCTGATCCTCGGCGCGGCGCTTCAGCCGAGCCTTCAATTCCTTCATCGACGGAGGCAGGATGAAGATCGAGACGATGTCGGCGCGCATCTTCTCCTTGAGCTGCTGGGCGCCCTGCCAGTCGATGTCGAACAGCATGTCGCGTCCCTGCGCCAGCGCCAGTTCGGCAGGCTCGCGCGGCGTCGCATAGCAATTCCCATGCACTTCGGCCCACTCGAGCAGCGCGTCGGAATCCCGCAGCCGCTCGAATTCGCGCATCGTGCTGAAATGGTAGTGAACGCCCTCGATTTCCGAGCCGCGGCGAGGCCTTGTGGTGACCGAGACCGACAGTTCGAGGCTGGAATCGCTCTCCAGAAGGTTGCGCGCGATCGTCGACTTGCCGGCACCCGATGGTGACGACAGGACGAGCATCAAGCCCCGGCGGCGGATGCGGGATCCCAAATCCCTGGCAACCATCGGTTCCTTGGCAACCATCGGCTACTCCAGATTCTGGACCTGTTCACGAAACTGGTCGACGACCGCCTTCAGTTCCAGCCCGATCGCGGTGACGGCGGCGGCATTCGACTTCGAACACAGCGTATTCGATTCACGGTTAAATTCTTGTGCCAGAAAATCGAGCTTGCGGCCAACGGCGCCGCCGCCCTCGAGCAAGGCCCGGCCAGACGCGACGTGCGTTTTCAGCCGGTCGATTTCTTCGCGAATATCGGCCTTGGTGGCAAGAAACGCCGCCTCCATGTGCAATCGGCTTGCATCCAGATTGGCGGATGCGTCCATCAACAGCCTGACCTGCTCGGCGATGCGTTCGCGGATCGCCACCGTCTCGCGCGACGGGTCCGCTTCCGCGCGCAGCGTCAGTGTCTCGATGGTGTCGATATGACCTGACAAGAGCAGGGCCAGTGCGGCACCTTCGCCCTGCCGGGCCTGTTCCAGGCCGTTCAGCGCCACGTCGAGCGCGGCCATGATGGCGGTGTCGAGCGCGGCCCGCGCCTCGTCGGTTTCGATGGTTTCGGGAACGTCGAGCACACCACGCAGCGACAGCAATCCGTCAGCCGTCGCGGGCGCAACGCCGAACTGTTCCTGCAATCGCTTGGCCAGGCCGGCGAGATCTTTCAGAAACACCTCGTTGACCACTGGTTGCGCCTGGGCGCCGGCGGCACGGCCGATGGTCAGCGTCGCCTGGAAGTTGCCGCGCGCGAAACGCTTCTGCAGCGTTTGCCGAAGCACAGGCTCCAACCGCTCGAACCCCTGAGGCAGCCGCAACCGCACCTCAACGCTCTTGCCGTTGACGGATTTGACTTCCCAGGCAATGGAGGTGCCGTCATGCTCGGCGACGGCGCGCGCAAAACCGGTCATGCTCTGCAAATTCATGTCGCCTGCACATCCCTGGCGCCTCACCCCGAAACCGGTTTTCCGGAGGGACAAGTGCGGCTTAAAATGATCACTCCGCGAATACGTCGAAATCGGACGCCTGGCGTTCCTTCAAATGTCAGGCCGCCGCCTTCCAGGCAACGCTTTTCTTCGCCTTACTGGGCCGCGCCCGCATCACCGCCCGCATCGCCATTGTCGCCATCGGTGCCGCTGTCAATGGCAGGCCTGTCGTCAGCAGGCTTGTCGTCAGCAGGCGTGTCGGCACTGCCGCCGGTACCGGCGGCAGCAGCAGCCTTGGCTGCCTCATCGGCCTGCTTCTTCTGCAGCGCGCGATAGCGGGCGACGTTTTCATTATGCTCGTTCAGTGTCGAGGCAAAGACATGACCGCCCGTGCCGTCGGCGACAAAATAGAGATCTTCGGTCTTCGACGGATTGGCCACGGCCTCAAGGGCCGCGCGGCCCGGATTGGCGATCGGTGTCGGCGGCAAGCCGCTGATCACATAGGTGTTGTAAGGCGTCTGCTTCTGGATGTCGGACTGATAGATCGGGCGATCCGCCGGCTTGCCCTTGCCGCCAAACAGACCGTAGATGATGGTCGGATCGGACTGTAGACGCATGCCCTTGGCCAACCGGTTCAGGAAGACGGCGGCCACGCGTGAGCGTTCATCGCCCTTGCCGGTTTCCTTCTCGACGATCGAGGCCAGGGTGACAAAGTCCTCGACACTGGCCAGGGGCAGATCCGGCGCGCGCCGCTGCCACACCTCATCGACCAGTTTCTTCTGATCGGCGAGCAGCTTGTCGACCATCTGCTGACGCGTTGCGCCACGCGTGAAGCGTAGCGTGTCGGTGGCAAGGCTGCCCTCGGGGGGCGTCTTCGCCGGCATATCGCCGCTCAAAGCGGGTTCGTCGGCGATGCGCTGCAAGGCCTGCTCGACCGTCAGCCCCTCGGGAATAGTCAGCGAATACATCACCGACTTGCCGCTCTTCAGCAGTTCCATGATGTCGCGCATGGATGCCCTGGGCTTGATCTCGTACTCACCGGCCTTGAGCGCGGAATCGTTGCCGAAGGCACGCACGCCGAGGCGGAACACGCGGGCGTCGCTGATCAGTCCGCGGCGCTCGAGCTGGTCGGCAATGTCCTGGACCCCGGTGCTGGGCTTGACAAGGAAAGTGTCGCCATTAGCGGATGGGCCGGGTTCGGTAAATTCCTGCTTGCCGAAATAGAGGGCCACGCCCGCCGCCAGAACCATCAGCATCACCGCGGAGAGGACGAAGTTCATGAACACGACGACCTGGCTGCGCGAAGCGCGCGAGCGTTTCGGCGGCGGTGTTCCGGCTTCCGGCCGCAAGGCTTCGCTGGCCGTCTTCGGCACGATTGGCCCGGTGTTCGCCGGCCTTTGCCCGAATTCTCCGTTGCCCGACGGATTAGTGTTCATGTCGCCCTACCGTTCGATCTCTCAACGAATCCCCTGCGGCAGAGTAGGGGTGAATATGGCAAAATTCACGACACGCCAAAGCATTGTCCGGCAACCGGACCGTCAGCCATTATACCGCTGGAAGACGAGCGAGGCGTTGGTGCCGCCAAAGCCGAAGGAATTGGACAGTGCCACGTCGATCTGGCGGGCGCGTGGCTTGTTCGGCACCAGGTCGATCGCGGTTTCGCGTTCTGGATTGTCGAGGTTGATGGTCGCCGGTGCGATATTGTCGCGGATGGCGAGGATCGAAAAGATCGCCTCGGCCGCGCCTGCCGCTCCCAGCAAATGGCCGATCGACGATTTGGTCGACGACATCGAGATCTTCGACGCCGCATCGCCGACCAGCCGCTCGACAGCGCCGAGTTCGATCGTATCGGCCATGGTCGAGGTGCCGTGCGCATTGATGTAGTCGACATCGGCCGGCGTAAGCTTTGCCCGGTTCAATGCCGCCGTCATGCAACGGAAAGCGCCGTCGCCATCTTCAGCCGGTGCGGTGATGTGATAGGCGTCGCCGGTCAGGCCGTAGCCGGTCACCTCGGCATAGATCTTGGCGCCGCGCGCCTTGGCATGCTCGAGCTCCTCCAGCACGAGGACGCCGGCGCCCTCGCCCATGACGAAGCCGTCACGGTCGCGGTCATAGGGCCGCGAGGCCGTTTGCGGGGTATCGTTGCGCTCGGTCGACAGCGCCCGGCACGCGGCGAAGCCGGCGAGCGACAGCCGGGTCACCGGCGATTCGGCGCCGCCAGCCAGCATGATGTCGGCATCGCCGAAGATGATCAGCCGGGCGGCGTCTCCAATGGCGTGCGCACCGGTCGAGCAAGCGGTGACGACTGCGTGGTTGGGGCCTTTCAACCCGTGCCGGATCGAAACCTGGCCCGAAACGAGATTGATGATGTTTCCGGGAATGAAGAACGGGCTGATGCGGCGCGGGCCGCGTTCCTTGAGGATGATCGCGTTCTCGGCGATGCCCTCAAGACCGCCGATACCGGAGCCGATCAGCACACCGGTGGCGCAACGCTCCTCCTCGGTTGAAGGCTGCCAGCCCGAATCCTTCAGCGCTTCATCGGCGGCCGCGATCCCGTACAGGATGAAGTCGCCGATCTTGCGAAGTTCCTTCGGCTCAAGAATGGCTTCGGGATTGAGCGTGCCGTTGGAGCCGTCGCCGCGCGGAATGACGTGGGCGATCTTGCAGGCAAGATCGTCCACCTCGAACTCGGTGACGCGCTTGGCAGCGCTGCGGCCGGTCAGCAGTTCCTTCCAGCCGTGCTCGAAGCCCATACCGAACGGCGAAACCAGGCCAAGGCCCGTGACGACGACACGCCTCATCGCAGGTCCTCCCCGGTGACCACTGCGAAAAGCGTCAGGCCGAAGCCTTGTCGATGTACTTCACCGCATCGCCGACCGTCAGGATGGTCTCGGCCGCGTCATCGGGGATCTCGACGCCGAATTCTTCTTCGAACGCCATGACGAGTTCAACTGTGTCGAGGCTGTCAGCGCCCAGATCATCGATGAAGCTCGCCTGCTCCGTCACTTTGTCGGCATCGACGCCAAGGTGCTCGATGACGATCTTCTTGACGCGCTCTGCGGTGTCACTCATTTGGGGCATCCTCGTCTTTTGTTTGTCTGTCTTCGTTAGCGGGCGGAATGCCGCTAATCAAGCTGAAAGATGGTCCTGCCGGAAACGCAACGGCCACGGACCGGTTTTGCCCGAACCGCCGGGTTGCGGGCCGCATTACACGAAAAATAGCCGAGGTCCAAGCCGAAATGGTGGGTTTTCACAGCCCGTCGGTGTTGCTCTCGGACCTCGCTCAGATCATCGCCATACCGCCATTCACATGAATGGTCTGCCCGGTTACGTAGGCTGCCTCATTCGAAGCCAGATAGGCAACGGCGGATGCGACTTCGGCACTGGTGCCCATGCGCCTGGTGGGGATGGCCGCCATGATCGCCTCTTTCTGCTTGTCATTGAGCTTGTCGGTCATTGCCGATTCGATGAAGCCCGGCGCGACGCAGTTGACGGTGATGTTGCGGGTGGCGATCTCCTGCGCCAGCGATTTGGACAAGCCGATCATGCCGGCCTTGGAGGCGCAGTAATTCGCCTGGCCGGGATTGCCGGTCACCCCGACCACCGAAGTGATGTTGATGATGCGCCCATGGCGGCGGCGCATCATCGGGTGAGTGAGTTCACGGGTCAGCCGGAAAACGGCGGTGAGATTGACCTCCAGCACCGTATCCCAGTCGGCGTCCGACATGCGCACGAACAGGCCGTCCTTGGTGATGCCGGCATTGTTGACCAGGATGTCGACGCCCTCCAGATCGGCCTCCGCCTTCTGGCCGAGTGCCTTGACCTCGTCGCGGTTCGACAGGTTGGCCGGGAACAGCTTGACCCGGTCGCCCAGTTCGGAGGCCAGCGTCTCCAGTTTCTCGACGCGCGTGCCGTGCAGGCCGACGGTCGCGCCTTGCGCATGCAACACCCTGGCGATGGCCTCGCCGATGCCCCCCGATGCGCCGGTAACAAGCGCCTTGCGGCCGGTCAGTTCGAACATCTCTTGTCCTCTTCTCAAATCGTACGGACGGTTATCGATAAACATCACCCCGATGGCCAATCGTTACCACCAGAATGACCAGCCGCCTGTCCTGTACATCGCAGATTACGCGGTAATCCCCAATCCGATATCTCCAAAAAGTCGTCAAAGAAGATGTCGGCGGCGAAGAATTCAAGTCACAGCGCAGCCACAGCCGCCTCCACCTCGGCTGCGGAACCCACGGAGGCGGTGGCGATGTCGCGGTTGATGCGACGAGCCAATCCTGAAAGCACCTTGCCGGCACCGATCTCGTAAAGCGTGGTGACGCCGTTGGCGCCGAACCATTCCACCGTTTCGCGCCAGCGGACGCGACCGGTCACCTGCTCGACCAGGCGCCCGGCGATCCCGTCAGGATCGGTGGACGGCTGCACCGATACGTTGGACACCACGGGAACGATGGGCGCGGTCGTTGTCACGCCGGCAAGTGCCTCACGCATGACATTGGCCGCCGGCGTCATCAGCGCGGAATGGAAGGGCGCCGAAACCTGCAGCATCAGCGCCCGTTTGGCGCCTTTTGCGGTGCACAGTTTCGCTGCCAGTTCAACCGCCGCCTTCGCCCCCGATATGACCAGTTGGCCGCCGCCATTGTCGTTCGCCACCTGGCAGACGGCCCCCTTGCCAGCCCCCAGGGCGGCCTCAACGCAGGCGGCTTCGACATCGGCCTGCTCCAACCCGATGATCGCCGCCATGGCGCCCTCGCCGGCCGGCACCGCTGCCTGCATGGCGTTGCCGCGGATGCGCAGCAGACGGGCGGCATCGGCAACGGAAACGAAGCCGGCGGCGGCGAGTGCCGAATATTCGCCCAGCGAATGGCCGGCGACATAAGCGATCTTGTCCTTCAGCGAGAAACCGCGCGTTTCCAGCGCCCTGATCGCCGCCAGCGACACCGCCATCAGCGCCGGCTGCGCATTGGCCGTCAGCGTCAACGTCTCTTCGGGACCTTCCCAGATCAGCTTCGACAGGTTTTCACCGAGCGCGTCATCGACTTCCTGGAAAATCCTGCGTGCCTCGGGAAAGGCATCGGCAAGATCCTTGCCCATCCCTACAGCCTGGCTACCCTGTCCCGGAAAGGTGAATGCAACGGCCATGCGAGGGCTCCCCTGACTGGTTTTGCTTGCCTGATACTACGAATTTTTCCTGCCTGTGACGCAAGGCAGGCCGCCAAGTCAAGCCACTTCAGCCCATGGCAATGGGCCCATCCCTGTGTGAGTGCCTGTTCCGAAAGGCTTTTTGGCGATCACACCTGATGAAAACCGCTCACGAATCGTTCGCTGGCTCTTCTTATTTCCGCCACAGGCGCTAGCTTTGCGTGACAATTATATGACAATCGAATGACGTGGGTTGTCTTCGGGCGGGAAGTTAAAGTGGCAAAGAGTTTCAAACGCGCCGGCAACGCGGCGCCGCAGTTCCTGGAAGACGATCCGTCCACCGGCTATCTGCCGGGTCGTAGATGGCCTGTTGTCCGCTACGGGCTGATCAGCCTAGCGATCTCGGCCGTCCTAGTGTTCGCCATCGAATTGATCGTGCGCGGTGATATCGCCGGCACCGTTTCCTTCTTCCTGCAGCCGTTCAAGCCGGGCTGGACAACCATCGTCGTCTTCGCGCTGGTCCTGATCGGTCTCGACGCGGTCCTCGGCCGCAGTCATCAGAGCCTGATGATCGTTGCGCCGCTGACCCTGTCGCTGGCCTTTGTCGGCCACCAGAAGTCGCATTATCTCGGCGATCCCCTCTACCCGACGGACTTCCTCTACGCCCGCCAGATCTTCGCCCTGTTGCCGCTCTTGGTGCGTGAGCGGCCAGTGACGGCGCTGGCCATGGTCGCGGGCATCGTCGCCGGCCTGTCCCTGCTCGTCTATGGCTGGCGGCTATGGCGCCGCAAGATTCCGGCCCTCAGCCGCAAGGGCCGCCTTGCCCGGCTGACGTTGGCGGTGCCGCTGCTCGCCTTCTTCGTCTCGATCATGGATTACGCCACCTTCTCGTGGACCCGGGACCGGCTGCAGATCATCCCGATCATGTGGGACCAGAAGGAAAACTACGCCTCCAACGGCTTCGCGCTCGCCTTCGCGCTCAACGTGCCGATGGCGCATGTCTCGGCACCGCCGGGCTATTCCGACAAGGCGATCGCGGCGATCGAGCGGCCCGAGGTGACCGCCTCGGTGCCGGCCCAGAAGCCGGACATCATCATCGTCATGAGCGAATCCTTCTGGGATCCAACCAAGCTGCCCGGAGTCACCATTAACCCCGATCCGATGCCCAATGTGCGGGCGCTCCGCTCGGGCTCGATGTTCTCGCCCGAATTCGGCGGCATGACCGCCAACATCGAATTCGAAGCGCTGACCGGCTTTTCCAATGCTTTCCTGCCGGCCGGCAGCATCCCCTACCAGCAATATGTCCGCACCCCGACGCCGTCGATGGCGACCTTCCTGAAGAGCGAAGGCTATAGGGCACGCGCCATCCATCCAGGCACGAACTGGTTCTGGAACCGCGGGGCGGTCTATGCCGATTTCGGTTTCAACGACTTCAAATCGGAAGAGACGCTGGCGCCCATGGAAAAGCGCGGACCGCTGGCATCCGACGCGGCGATGACCGACGAGATCATACGCGAAGCGGACGCCAGCGAGGACCCGGTGTTCTTCTTCGCCGTCAGCCTGCAGAACCACGGCCCCTATGAACCGAACCGTTATTCGAACCCGACCCATTCGGTGCAAGCGCCGATCAGCCAGTGGGCGCGCGACTCGCTGCTCTCTTACGCCGAAGGTTCAGCCGACGCGGATCGCGGCCTTGAACGGCTGATCGAATGGGCCAAGACGCGCGAGCGGCCGACGATTGTCGCGTTTTTCGGTGACCACCTGCCGCCGCTCGGACCGGTCTATGTCGAGACCGGCTTCCTGAAGGACAACGTCGCACCGCGCAAGGAAGCGACGCCGGAAGCCGCCCTCGAACATCACGCGACACCGCTGATCATCTGGTCGAACCGCTCGGGCCCGGTCGAGAACCTGGGCACGGTCAGCCCCGCGTTCCTGCCCTATCATATCCTCACCGCCGCCGGCATCACCCATCCTTACTACACCGGCTTCCTGGGCGAGATGCGGGAGCGCTATCGCGTTGTCGACCGCAACCTGCTGCTCACCCCGGCCGGCGCGGCCACGCCCGACTGGTCGCGTCAGAAGGAGATCGACCCGGCGATCCGCGATTTCCAGCTGATCCAGTATGACATGATGTTCGGCAAGCGCCATGCCGCGCCCGACTTCTTCCCCGAAACGGTCGACAAGGTCGTCCCCCATACGAGTTGAACCGATCGGCGGGCGATTGATTTCCCTGCCGCGCGCCTTCGGATCAGCCAACTCAGTTCGTCAGTTGCAGCTTCGAAAATTTGTTGGCGATCTGCAGAAACACGTTCGGCAGCTTGGTCGGATCGTTGACGGCACAATAGTCGCTGGGGGCCGAGGCGCAGGCGCTGTAAAGGGTGCGGTTGGCGGCGGTGTCGGATTGTAGCACCATGGTGTAGATTTGCACGCCCTCATCCTTCAATTGAGTGCAGACGCTCTTGGTCCACCCGTCGACGTTGCGCGCCGCTGCCGTCTGGTTGTCCGATCCGAAACGGCCACCCGCGAGATAGCCATAAGATGTGTAGTCGGATTTGGTTGGCTGTTCGCTGGCGCCATAAACGACATTCTCGCCGTCGGTGAGCAGCAGCACGATCTTGCTAACGCCTGGTGTTTTCCATGGCGCGCCGTCAGTGTACGGCGCGCCAGGCGAGAGCACGCGCATGCCCCATGACAGGCCCTCGGAAACATTGGTCCCGGAGCCGTTCCACTCAGTCATCTGACTGGCTGCCTTGCGCAGTTTGTCGAAATCGCCGGTCAGGGGAACCACCGGTGTCGGACACGCACGGTTCGGGCCTACGGTGATGGCGGAGCCGGTCTCGGTGATGAGTTCCCTGGCGGGCGCGACATATTTGGCGATCTTTTCCTTGGCGGAATTTCCAGGCGCCAACACATCGCCAAGAAGATCACTGAAATCGATACGCAGGAGGTTGCCTTTCTGCTTGGCGAGCTTGGCCTTGTCGCTGACGTCGTCCAGATAGGAGTTATTGTAATATTTAGCCGAATTGCCATAGGACGCTGACGGCATCTGGGCATCTTCCGGGTCGTCCGGTGCAAAATACGGAACGAACAGAGAGTCGGGTTTGGCCGGATCGGGTGGGGTGTCCGAAATATTGTAAGCGCCCGGTCGCGCCTCGACGCAGCCCTTCCATCCTGTGCCGTTCCATCCGGGCTCGGTCCATCCATTCTCCTTGAGCTGCTTGAACAGCGCCATATGATTGGGCCGCTTGCCATCTACGACTGGGAAATTGACGCCATTGGTTGAGGATTTACCGTCCATGTCGACCCATGACGGATCGAATTCGTCGCCATTGACGTTGACGGCCGTGACGAAAGGAACCAGCGAGGCGCGGACCTCGCGCGTCGGCGACTTTGTCGCTTCAAGCGTGTCCAGCAACGATTTCGTCGCTGTTCTCAGCGCGGCAATGCGGACGCCTGCCATAGAACCGGTATTGTCCAGCACCAGCACGACTTCGAGCTGATTGTTCGATTCGACCGCCGAGGCATCGACCACGATGTGCTTGCTCTGACCAAACAGGAAAGCGAAATTCAAGCCGACGTCGGCCGAGGCCACCGCCTTGGTCTTGATGAAATTGACGCCCCGGTCGACGGCCAGGGTCGCCTTGGCGTTGACGAGTTCACCATGCCCGGCGATGTTGGCCTGGAAATAGCGGTCGAAAGCATCGGTGCGGGTAATGTCCAGATCGCCAAGATGGGAAGAGGCAAGATTTGCCGCATCGAGTGCATTCTGCAGGTTGCTCTTTGCCCGCATCATGGTCGAGACGTCGGTCGCGAAGGCCACGGCCGACAGAATGGCCGGCAGCCCCAATCCCATCAGAAGCGCGAAATTGCCGCTCTTCGAGCGCCAGAATCTGTTGAGAAGCATCCTTACCCCGCAAATGCTTGCCGCTCGATATGCGCGGTTATCGGGCTTTTGCGCCTTGCATGATGAATCGACCGTTGACGGCGTGGCTCAACCCTGCACAACCTGACATTGTGGTTAAGGGCCGGTTGCCGGGAAATCGCCAGGCCTTGCCGGCGCTGCCACCTCGTCCTTGCGGCCTGCGACATCAGGGAATGGCGCTTGGCCTTGCTTTATCAGCGGATTGGTTTATAGACGCCGCCAATCTGCCGGTCCCAGCTGGGGGCTGAACGGAGGGCCGGAGGTTTTTTGAAAACCTTCGTGTGAAGCCAGAAGCGCTTCCGCCTCCCGTGTCTCCGCTCTCGACCGTCTCGTCATGCTCCTTTCTTCCCCGCGCCTTTGAGGCACATGCGGGTCAGAGAAGTTGCAGAGGCTTTTGCCGCCGGGAACCGGGAGAGAAACGAAGAAAGGCACTGAACCATAATGGCTCTTTACGAACATGTGTTTCTTGCCCGGCAGGACCTCTCGCAGCAGCAGGTCGATGCGCTTGTCGAACAGTACAAGGGTGTCATCTCAGCGAATGGCGGGTCCGTCGGCCGGGTCGAGAACTGGGGACTGAAGTCCCTCACCTACCGGGTCAACAAGAACCGGAAGGCATACTACACGCTGATGGACCTCACCTGCCCGCCGGCAGCGCTCAACGAGATGGAGCGCCAGATGGGTCTGTCCGAGGACGTGCTGCGTTTCCTGACCATCAAGGTCGAGGCGCATGAGGAAGGCCCTTCGGCCATGATGCAGAAGCGCGAAGAGCGCTCCGAGCGCGGTGGCTTCGGCGATCGCGACCGTGGCGATCGGCCGGCCCGCAGCTTCGGCGACCGCGGCGATCGTGGCCCGCGTTCGTTCGGCGATCGCGAAGGCGGCGACCGTGGTCCGCGCCGTCCGCGCGAAGGTTTTGAAGGGGGTGCAGAATAATGGTCGACATCAACCAGATCCCGACCCGGCGCCCTTTCCATCGCCGCCGCAAGACCTGCCCGTTCTCCGGCGCCAACGCCCCGAAGATCGACTACAAGGACGTGCGTCTTTTGCAGCGCTACATTTCCGAGCGCGGCAAGATCGTGCCGTCGCGCATCACCGCCGTCAGCCAGAAGAAGCAGCGCGAGCTCGCCAAGGCGATCAAGCGCGCCCGTTTCCTCGGCCTGCTGCCCTACGTGGTTCGCTAAGTCTTCCGAACGGGCGGTTCGCCGCCCGTTCCTGTCACCGGCCATGACGGGCATGACCGGTTAGCGTCAAATCCCGAGTTGAGGTCAATACCTCTAACTGCCGCGACAGGCAGGACAGCGACACCGGCGGCAACGCCCTTTTGCTTCCTGACCTGTTCCAGAGAATTCGGCGTCGGCCTTGTGGGCGGACGCCCAACCAAAAGGAACATAATCATGGACGTCATCCTTCTCGAACGCGTCTCCCGCCTCGGCCAGATGGGCGATACCGTCAAGGTCAAGGACGGTTTTGCCCGCAACTTCCTGCTGCCGCAGGGCAAGGCGTTGCGCGCCAACGAAGCCAACAAAAAGAAGTTCGAAGGCCAGCGCGCCCAGCTCGAAGCCCGCAACCTCGAGCGCAAGTCGGAAGCCGCAGAGGTTGCCGAAAAGCTCGACGGCAAGAGCTTCATCGCCGTTCGCTCGGCTGGTGAAACCGGTCAGCTCTACGGTTCGGTGTCGACGCGCGACATCGCCGACCTGCTGATCGCGGAAGGCTTCACGGTCAACCGCAACCAGATCCAGCTCAACCAGCCAATCAAGACCATCGGTGTCACCAATGTGGCGATCGCGCTGCATCCGGAAGTCGAAGTCACCATCACCCTCAACATCGCCCGCACGGCTGACGAAGCCGAGCGCCAGTCCAAGGGCGAGACGCTGACCACCGCCGAAGCCATTTATGGCGACGACATCAACGACAATGCGCGGCCGGAAAACTTCTTCGATCCGAATGCCGAGTTCGAAGGCGGCGAAGAAAACGCCTGATCACATGCGCTCCGAGCGCCGGACCGGCGCTCCGATCATGCTGTCGATTTCCAGTTATTTCTGGACCAATGCCCGGGCCTCTCGCCCGGGCATTTTTGTGCCAAAAGGAACTTTTCGAAACCCTATATATTGATGCAGAGTAGGACAGCCTGTCTGACCGTGAGGGGACACCGGACCATGAATATTCTGTTGAAGCGCGTTCTCGACCGCCTTGTGCGCACGGGCAGTCTCAAGGTAACCGGGCCGAAAGGCACGACATTCATCTTCGGCGACGGCAGCGGCGAGTTGGTGCACATGCACATCAAGACCCGCCATGCCGAGCGCGCCATCACCTTCGATCCGATGCTGGCGGTGCCTGAATCCTACATGGACGGCGAGCTGGACATTCTGGAAGGCGGCGTGCTCGGACTGATGCGGATTGCCTTCCAGAACATGGGCAGCGGCGGCATCGACGCGACATGGTCGAAAGCCATTGAGGGCCTTCGCCACGCCTTCCGCCGCCTACAGCAGATCAACACCGCCGCGCGCTCGCGCCGCAACGTGCAACGCCACTACGATCTGTCGGGCGAGCTTTACCGGCTCTTCCTCGATGAGGACATGCAGTATTCCTGTGCCTATTTCGAGCAGCCGGACATGACGCTCGACGAGGCGCAGGCCGCAAAGAAACGTCATATCGCCGCCAAGCTCAGGCTGAAGGCCGGCCAGACGGTGCTCGACATCGGCTCTGGCTGGGGCGGGCTCGGCCTCTATCTGGCCAAGGCCTTCGATGTCGACGTGCAGGGCGTGACGCTGTCGACGGAACAGCATGGCGTCGCCACCGACCGGGCCCATGCGCAAGGGCTGGAAAACCACGTCCATTTCGAATTGAAGGACTATCGCGAGCTCAACGAACGCTTCGACCGCATTGTCTCGGTCGGCATGTTCGAGCATGTCGGGGTCAACCATTACCGCACCTTCTTCGACAAGGCGGCAACATTGCTGAAGCCTGATGGCGTCATGCTTTTGCACACGATCGGCCGCTCCGGCGTGCCTTGGGCGACCAGCGCCTTCATCCGCAAGTATATTTTCCCGGGCGGCTACATCCCGGCAATGTCCGAGGTGCTGCCGGCGATCGAAAAGTCCGGCCTCGTGGTCACCGACGTCGAGATCCTGCGGCTCCATTATGCCGACACGCTGAAGCATTGGGGCCAGCGCTTCGCCGCCAACCGGGACACGGCAAAGGCGATCTATGACGAACGTTTCTGCCGCATGTGGGAGTTCTATCTGGCCGCCTCGGAAGCTGCCTTCCGTTGGCAGGACTTGGTGATTTTCCAGTTCCAGATCACCAAGAAGAACGACACGCTGCCGATGACGCGCGACTATATGGGCAAATGCGAGAAGGCGCTGGAGTTGCGTGACATGGGCCGCCGCGAGGCGGCTCCTGTCGAGAAGTCCGCCAAGCCCGCCCGCCGACGCAAGGTGGCGGAATAGGGACAGCGCTGACGGGACGCATTATTGGCGCTTGCCATTGCAGGCTCCTGCCCCGAAAAGGGCCTCGTGATCGTCGCGAGGCCTTTTTCATGACCTATCTCCTCTACACAGCCGCGGCGCTTGCCGAGATCGCCGGCTGCTTTTCGGTGTGGGCGTGGTGGCGGCTGGAGAAGTCGCCGCTCTGGCTGCTGCCTGGCTTTGCCTCTCTGATTGTGTTCGCCTGGCTTGTGGCGTTGGTCGGCACCAATGCGGCCGGCCGCGCCTTTGCCGCGTATGGCGGTATCTACATCGCTGCCTCGCTCGCCTGGTTGTGGCTGGCCGAGGGCGTGCGGCCCGATCGATGGGACCTTGCCGGCGCGGCGCTCTGCATGGCTGGCGCCTCGATCATCCTGCTTGCACCGAGAGGGGCATAGCCGTGGAGCTGCCGGCCGCTCTTCGGCAGGCTGTCGATCGCCTTTTGGAAAAGGTGCCGCTGCCGGACCTGAAACAGGCGGCGAAAACCCTGTCCGACCGCTACCGCGCCGAATTGCGCGACGGTCGGCTGCATATGGCGCAGGACATGGCGGTCAAGGCCTATCTGGCGACGCGGATGCCGGCGACCTACGCCGCGGTCCGCGCCAGCCTCGATGCGCTCGCCGAAGCCCGGCCGGATTTCGCACCCGCGACCTTGCTCGACGTCGGCGCCGGCCCCGGCACCGTGCTTTGGGCCACCAGTGATCTCTGGCCTGAACTGGAACTGGCCACGCTGCTTGAGGCGAGTGCCGCGGTACGCAAGGTCGGTGAGACGCTTGCCGCCGATGCGATCACGGCGCGGACCGTCTGGCGGGCCGGCGATGTCACGACGGACATTGCCGACCTCCAGTCCGCCGACCTCGTCACATGCGCCTATGTGCTGGACGAGATCGCGCCGGCGTCCCTGCCCAAAATGGTCGACCGGCTATGGCAACTCACCAGGGACACGCTGTTGATCGTCGAGCCGGGCACGCCGGCGGGCTGGCTGCGCATTCTAGCTGTACGCGCACAATTGATCGCGGCCGGCGCGCATGTGCTGGCGCCCTGTCCGCACGAGGCGCCCTGCCCGCTCAAACCGCCGGACTGGTGCCACTTTTCCCGCCGCGTCGCCCGCTCGCGCCTGCACCGCCTGGCCAAAGAGGCGGAAGTACCGTGGGAAGATGAGAAATTCATCTATGTCGCCGCTTCGCGCCAGCCGGCTGCCTTCCGCGCCGCGCGGGTCGTCGCGCCGCCGAAATCCGGTTCCGGCAAGGTCGTGCTCAAGCTTTGCGAGGCAAACGGCAGCGCCAGCGAAAGGCTCTTCACCAAGCGCGACGGTGACGCGTTCAAGGTGGCGCGGCGGGCGGATTGGGGCGATGCAATGGCATGAGGATGAAAGAGACGCGACAGCCTTGCAATGCGGTGTCAGCAGCGCTCACTTTCCTGTTTTGTTCTCCTGCGAAAAACGCTAAGCTCGCAACTCTCGATTCGAGTCAATTGCGATTCTTTCCACCGAAAAATTTTGGCTGTGAATCGCGCGTACCAAAGCCGCTTCTTCACGGGCTGTTGCAGATAAGTCAGCACTGACTTGTCCAGTTCTGATATCGACAGACGGGGATTGAAATCGGGGACATCATGGCAGAGGCAGCACGAAAATTCAGCGTGGCGGAGCAACCGCTCTATCGCGAATCGCCCAACAACATCGAGGCCGAGCAGGCGCTGCTTGGCGCTATACTCGTCAACAACGACGCCTTCTACCGGGTGTCCGACTTCCTGAAGTCCGGCCATTTCTACGAACCCCTGCACCGCAAGATCTTCGATGTCGCGGCCGAGCTGATCCGGATGGGCAAGGCGGCGACGCCGATCACGCTCAAGACCTTCCTGCCCGCCGACGAAAAGGTCGGCGACATGACGGTGGCGCAGTATGTGGTGCGGCTGGCGGTGGAAGCCGTCACCGTCGTCAACGCCACCGACTACGGCCGCGCCATTTATGATCTGGCGACGCGCCGGGCGCTGATCACCGTCGGCGAGGACATGGTCAACATCGCTTATGACGCCCCTGTCGACATGTCGCCTTCCGAACAGATCGAGGACGCGGAGCGCCGCCTGTTCGAGCTGGCCGAGACCGGGCGCTATGACGGCGGCTTCGAGAGCTTCACCGACGCGGTCAAGACCGCGGTCGACATGGCCAACGCCGCCTATATGCGTGACGGCGGTCTATCGGGCCTCGCCACCGGCATGCGCGATCTCGACCGCCGCATGGGCGGCCTGCAGTCGTCCGATCTGATCATCATCGCCGGCCGTCCAGGCATGGGCAAGACATCACTCGCCACCAACATCGCCTTCAACATCGCCGAGATGTATGAGCCGGCGCAGCAGGCCGATGGCTCATTCAAGGCGGCCAATGGCGGCGTGGTCGGTTTTTTCTCGCTCGAAATGTCGTCCGAACAGCTCGCAACCCGCATCATTTCCGAACAGACGGAAATCTCGTCCTCCAAGATCCGCCGCGGCGAAATCAGCGAAATGGACTTCGAAAAGCTGGTCGCCTGTTCTCAGACCATGCAGAAGATCCCGCTGTTCATCGACCAGACCGGCGGTATTTCCATTGCCCAGTTGTCTGCCCGTGCGCGTCGTCTGAAGCGCCAGCGCGGCCTAGACCTGATCGTCATCGACTATATTCAGCTGATGCAGGGCTCATCCGCCAAGTCTTCCCAGAACCGCGTGCAGGAAATCACCGAGATCACCACGGGCCTGAAGGCGCTGGCCAAGGAGTTGGCCGTGCCGATCATCGCGCTGTCGCAGCTCTCGCGTCAGGTCGAAAGCCGCGACGACAAGCGCCCGCAGCTCTCCGACCTGCGCGAATCCGGTTCGATCGAGCAGGACGCCGACGTCGTCATGTTCGTCTATCGCGAGGAATATTACCTCAAGAACCGCGAGCCGAAGCTCGGCACCGAGGAATACGTCAAGTGGGAAAACGACATGAACGAGATGCGCGGCAAGGCCGAGGTGATCGTGGCCAAGCAGCGCCATGGGCCGACTGGCTCTGTCACGCTCGCCTTCCACGGCGAATTCACCCGCTTCTCCGATCTCGCGGAAGAGCACCATATCGCTGAAAGGTTTGAGTAGCCTCTTGCCAGCGACCTCGCCAATAGCAACGGCTCTCGACGCTCTGCGCCGCCCTCTGTCCTGCCGGACATCTCCTCTACACGGGGGGAGATTGGCTGTCGCGCGCGGCGCCCGCCGGCGGGCGGGAAGGTAAAGCGTGGTCAAATCCCGCGTCCAGTTCATCTGCCAGAATTGCGGTTCGGTGCATCAGCGCTGGGCCGGCAAATGCGATGCCTGCGGCGAGTGGAACACGCTGGTCGAGGAAGGCACATCTGGCGGCATCGGCTCGGGCCCTGCCAACTCGCGCAACGCCCGCAAGGGCCGCGCGGTGGTGCTGACAACGCTTTCGGGCGATATCGAGGACGCGCCGCGTATCATCTCAGGCATCGGTGAACTCGACCGCGCCACTGGTGGCGGTTTCGTTCGGGGCTCGGCACTTCTGGTCGGCGGCGATCCCGGTATCGGCAAATCGACGCTGCTCACCCAGGCCGCGGCCGCCCTTGCCTCCAAGGGCCATCGCATCGTCTATGTCTCGGGCGAAGAGGCAGTTGCCCAGATCAGGCTGCGTGCGCAGAGGCTCGGCGTCGCCTCGGCCCCGGTTGAACTCGCGGCCGAGACCAATGTCGAGGATATCCTTGCCACGATCGCCGACGGCAAGCGGCCCGATCTGGTCATCCTCGATTCGATCCAGACGCTGTGGACCGACTTGGCCGATTCGGCGCCAGGCACCGTCACACAGGTGCGCGCCGCCGCCCAGGCGATGATCCGCTACGCGAAATCCACGGGTGCCGCCATCGTGCTGGTCGGCCATGTCACCAAGGAAGGCCAGATCGCGGGTCCGCGCGTGGTCGAGCACATGGTTGACGGCGTGCTCTATTTCGAGGGCGAAGGCGGCCACCACTTCCGCATCCTGCGCACGGTGAAGAACCGCTTCGGACCGACCGACGAGATCGGGGTCTTCGAAATGTCGGACAAAGGTCTGCGCGAGGTCTCCAATCCATCCGAGCTTTTCCTTGGCGAACGGCACGCGAAATCGCCGGGAGCAGCGGTTTTCGCCGGCATGGAAGGCACCAGGCCGGTTCTGGTCGAAATCCAGGCACTGGTCGCGGCCTCCTCGCTTGGCACGCCGCGCCGGGCGGTGGTCGGCTGGGACGGCGCGCGGCTGTCGATGATCCTGGCAGTGCTGGAAGCGCATTGCGGTGTCCGTTTCGGGCAGCATGACGTCTACCTCAACGTCGCCGGCGGCTACCGCATCAGCGAGCCGGCAGCCGATCTCGCGGTCGCAGCCGCACTGGTTTCCTCGCTCACTGGTCTTGCCCTCCCCGCCGATTGCGTCTATTTCGGCGAAATCAGCCTTTCGGGCGCGGTGAGGCCGGTGGCGCATGCGCAGCAGCGTCTCAAGGAAGCCGAAAAGCTGGGTTTTGGTAGCGCGGTTCTGCCCTTGGGCAGCGAGGAACTTGCTGGGGGGATCGGGGCCGGCGCTTTCCAACCGGCCGAGCTTGCCGACCTCGTGGCGCGCATAGCCGGCTCACGGCGGGGCCGTGCCGACGATGAAGAATGACGCGGCTCGTCGAGTCGTGAACAAGAGATCGGAGTGGGGCCAAAGACATGCCGATTACGCTGCTTGACGGAATTCTCGTCGGCTTCACCCTGGTCTCGGCGATGCTCGCCATGGTTCGCGGCTTTTCGCGCGAGGTGCTTTCGGTCGTCTCCTGGGCGGCGGCGGCGGCGGCGGCCTTCTTCTTCTACAAACCGGTCCTGCCCTACCTGAAGCCCTATGTCGACAATGAGAAGATCGCCATGGCGGCGGCCGCAGGCGTGGTCTTCATCATCGCGCTGATCGTGGTTTCAGTCATCACCATGAAGCTTGCCGACTGGATCATCGATTCGCGCATCGGCGCCCTCGACCGCACGCTCGGCTTCCTCTACGGCGCCGCGCGCGGCGTCCTGGTCGTCGCGGTGGCGTTGCTGTTCTTCAACTGGCTGGCCGGCGCCAAGGCCCCGGCCTGGGTCACGGAAGCCAAGTCGCGGCCGCTGCTGGAACAGATCGGCGCCAAGCTCGAGAGCCTGCTGCCAGAGGACCCGGAAAACGCCATCCTCAAGAAGCTCAATCCGAATCAGCCGGCCGTCGAGACGCCCGTCGCGCCCGACGCACCGGCGGCGGATGCACCAGCCGGCGGCGACGACGCCAATGCGCCAGCGCCCGATGACAACGACGCCGGTCCTGCCGACAACACCGCCAAGCCGGCGCCAGCGCCCGCCAACTGAGGTCCGAACGCGGCGTCTGACGATCGATCCATGTGAACGATCGCATGCAGTGCGTTGCTTTCGACGCGCGACCGCCTTATATGGCGATTTTAGCGGAGCTTAAGATGGCAGACGCAGACGACGTGCTTTCCGCCGAGGCTGACGATCATTTCCATGACGAGTGCGGCGTGTTCGGCATCTTTGGCCGGCAGGACGCGGCAGCCATCGTCACACTCGGCCTGCATGCGCTGCAGCATCGAGGTCAGGAAGCGGCCGGCATCGTCTCCTATGACGGCACCCAATTCCATGTCGAACGCCATGTCGGCCTGATCGGCGACACCTTCACCAAGCAGCGCGTCATCGACAGCCTGCAAGGCAACCGCGCCATCGGCCATACGCGCTACGCGACCACCGGCGGCGCCGGCATGCGCAACATCCAACCCTTCTTCGCCGAATTGGCCGATGGCGGCTTTGCCGTCGCCCATAACGGCAACCTCACCAACGCCATGACGGTACAGCGCGCGCTGCAGAAACAAGGCGCGATCTTCTCCTCCACCTCCGACACCGAGACGCTTTTGCATCTGGTCGCGACCAGCAAGGAGCGCGACCTCAACTCGCGCTTCATCGACGCGGTGCGCCAGGTCGAGGGCGCCTTCTCGCTGGTGGCGATGACGGCCAAGAAGATGATCGGCTGCCGCGATCCGCTCGGCATCCGCCCGCTGGTGCTGGGCGATCTCGACGGCGCCTGGATCCTGGCCTCCGAGACCTGTGCGCTCGACATCATCGGCGCGCGTTTCGTGCGCGACCTGAAGCCCGGCGAGATGGTCGTCGTCACCTCCAAGGGCATTGAGAGCCTGTTCCCGTTCGAACCGCAGAAGACTCGCTTCTGCATCTTCGAATATGTCTATTTCGCCCGACCCGACTCCTCGGTCGAGGGCCGCAATGTCTATGAGGTGCGCAAGCGCATCGGCGCGGAACTGGCGCAGGAAAATCCGGTCGACGCCGATATCGTCGTACCGGTGCCGGACTCGGGCACGCCGGCGGCAATCGGATTCAGCCAGGCGGCGGGCATTCCCTTCGAACTCGGCATCATCCGCAACCACTATGTCGGCCGCACCTTCATCCAGCCCGGCGATTCGATCCGCCATATGGGCGTCAAGCTCAAGCACAACGCCAATCGCCGCATGATCGAGGGCAAGCGCGTGGTGCTGGTCGACGACAGCATCGTGCGCGGCACCACCAGCCAGAAGATCGTGCAGATGGTGCGGGACGCCGGCGCCAAGGAAGTGCACATGCGCATCGCCTCGCCGCCGACCAGCGCATCATGCTTCTATGGCGTCGACACGCCGGAGAAGTCGAAGCTGCTGGCTTCGCGCATGTCGGTGGAAGAGATGGCCGAGTTCATTCGGGTCGATTCGCTCGGTTTCCTGTCGATCAACGGGCTCTACCGCGCCGTCGGCGAGGCGAGCCGCGACGATGAGCAGCCGCAGTTCTGCGACGCGTGCTTCACCGGCCAGTATCCGACCCGCCTGCTCGACTTCGAAGGCCACGACAATGTGCGCACGCTGTCGCTGCTGGCGACAAGCGGGGCGTAGAATTGCCGGACTGTCATCAGCCTTAGCCAGAGTTCCGGAAGCCATCGCATGACCCTCGACCTTACCGGCCGCGTTGCGGTCGTCACCGGCGCCTCGCGCGGCATTGGCTATTTCATCGCCAGGGAATTGGCTGCCGCCGGCGCGCATGTCATCGCGGTTGCCCGCACCGTCGGCGGGCTGGAAGAACTCGACGACCAGATCAAGGCGGCCGGCGGCCAGGCGACATTGGTGCCGCTTGATCTCGCCGACATGGCCGGCATCGACCGGCTGGGCGGCGCCATCCACGAGCGCTGGGGCAAGCTCGACATCCTCGTCGCCAATGCCGGCGTGCTTGGCGTCATCTCGCCGATCGGCCATGTCGAGGCCAAGACCTTCGAAAAGGTGATGACCATGAACGTCACCTCGACCTGGCGGCTGATCCGCTCGGTCGACCCGCTGCTGCGGCTTTCGGATGCCGGCCGGGCGATTATCCTGTCGTCCAACGTGGCGCATTCGGCGCGCGCCTTCTGGGCGCCTTACGCGGCATCGAAGGCGGCGGTGGAGACCATGATGCGCTCCTGGGCGCATGAGACGCAAAGCCTGCCGCTGCGCGTCAATGCAGCCGATCCCGGCGCCACCCGCACCGCGATGCGCGCGCAAGCCGTGCCCGGTGAGGATCCCGAGACATTGCCGCACCCCTCCGAGATCGCCAAACGCATCGTGCCGCTGGCCAGCCCGGACCTCAAAGAGACCGGGCTGATCTTCCAGGCCAAGCACAACCGCTTCGTCGCCTACCGGCAACCGGAATAAAAGCCGGTTCGAAACGGATTAAAACAGCCTTCGGCTACGTTCTTCCGACGTAGGACATTCGAAACCGGAGGACCGACATGCCAAGACTCGCCATCGTTGCCGCCACCGCCCTTACCACCGCTCTTGGAGCTACGGTCGGTGTGGCCGTTTCCCAAGATGCCAAGATGAGTTTCTTCGTCACCAGCGTCGGCTCCGGCAAGGGGGCCGATCTCGGCGGGCTGAAGGGCGCGGATGCCTATTGCGCGTCGCTGGCGGAAGCCGCCGGCGTCACCGGCAAGACATGGCACGCCTATCTCTCGACCAGCGCGGAGGATGCGCGCGATCGCATCGGCAAGGGTCCCTGGTTCAACGCCAAGGGCACCAAGATCGCCGATGATATCGCCTCGCTGCACGGCGACGCCAACGGCATCACCAAGCAGACCGCGCTGAACGAGAAGGGTGAAACGGTCAACGGCCGCGGCGATACGCCCAACCGGCACGACATGCTGACCGGCTCCAAGCCCGACGGCACCAGGATCGCCGACCAGACCTGCGGCGACTGGACGATGAGCGGCTCCGAAGGGGCGGCGATGATGGGCCATCACGACCGCACCGGTCTCGACAATTCGGCGGCGGCGAAGTCGTGGAATTCCTCGCATGCCTCGCGTGGCGGCTGCAGCCAGGAGGCGCTGAAAGGCACAGGCGGCGACGGCCTGTTCTATTGTTTTGCGACGAACTGAACCATAGTGGAGGGCAACACGCCGGCTAGAAAACCCGACGCATCATCACGCGGCTGTGATCTGAGGCGAGAAGGCCGCTGGGCGGTCATGCTTTCGTCATTTCCGAGGAGTTGTTAGGATCGAACGACTCCTGCAACGAGAGCCCGAGCTGGGCAGAACAAGGAAAACTCCATGGCTACGACCGCAGCATTGGTCTGGTATCTGGTAATCGCCGGCCCGCAGGGCGGCATGGTCGTGCTGCCCAGCACCTTCGACAAGCGCGAACAGTGCACCGCCGCCATCACCGAGTATCAGAAGCAGCCGACACCCGCCGGCTGGTCCGTGCAGTGCGTGCCGAGCGCCTCGCCCTTCACCGACGAAGGCGACGCCGAAGAGCCGGCAGCTCAGTAAGCATCAGGTATTCACAAGGCCCGCGACCGCTGCCGCGGGCCTTGTGATTCATCCCCGCGCGCTCACCGTCAGTTCCGGCTTCTGGTTGATGGTCTGGAACACCACGCAATAGCGCTCGGTCAGCTTCAGCAGCGAATCGATGCGCTCCCGTGGCTCCGCCGTGTCGAGATTGAAATTGAGCCGAATGGCGCGAAAGCCAACCGGCGCATCCTTGGCGACACCAAGCGTGCCGCGAAAATCAAGGTCGCCTTCGGCTTCAACGGTAGCGGCGCCGAGCTTGAATTCGAGCGCCGTCGCCACCGCCTTCAGCGTCACCCCGGCGCACGCCACCAGCGCCTCGAGCAGCATGTCACCGGAGCACAGTTCGAGCCCCGAGCCGCCTGTTGCCGGATGAAGGCCGGCGATTGCCAACGCCCTGCCCGTCTCCACCTTGCAGGCCACCGACTGTTCGTCGATCGAGCCCTTTGCCCTTAGCGTGATCAGTGCTTGCGCGGCGTCGTCGCGGTAGGCCTGCTTCAGCGGCGCCTGCATGGCCTTGAGCTCGGTTGCGTCCATTTTCGTTCCTCCGAGAACGGCTTTCTGCTGTGATAGCATGGTCCTGCGAGACGTGTGAGGCAATCCGAACATGACGACCCCGGCTGTCAGGAACTGGTTTCGGCGGAACAGCACTGGGCGCGTCATCGTCTGTTCCCTTTGACTTCATTCGCCTCGGCCATAGCTATGCGGGAGTCCTTTCCGCGGAGGTCTCATGCGTTCCAAGCTGAAACTCGTCTCCCTTGTCCTCTTCATGCTTGCCGGCTTCGCGCAGCCTCTCCTGGCCGAAACGACGGAGCGGCCGGCACCCGCGGGCGGCGTGCTTTCACTGCTGCCGTCACCTGAGATCACCGACCATTCGATCACGATTGGCGGACGCAGCCTCCAGTATCAAGCAAAGGCCGGCACGCTTCCGCTGCTCTCCGGCAAGGGCGAGGTCACGGCGGAGATCTTCTATGTTGCCTATACGCTGAAGCCACGGGAGAGCGTGGCAACGGAAGCACCGCGGCCAATCACCTTCGTGTTCAACGGCGGCCCGGGCGCCGCTTCAGCCTATCTGCATCTCGGCGCGCTCGGACCGCGCATCGTGGCGACCGGAGCCGGCGGGGAATTCCTCCCCGCGCCGCAAAAGCTCATCGACAATCCCGACAGTTGGCTCGACATGACCGACCTCGTCTTCGTCGACCCGGTGGGAACCGGCTACAGCCGCGAGGCGCCCGGCCAGGATACGCACGACTTCTGGGGCGTCAGCCAGGACGCCAGTTCGATCGGCGCCTTCATCAGGCTCTATCTCGCCCAAAACGGCCGCATGGGATCTCCGCTGTTCCTCGCCGGTGAGAGCTATGGCGGATTCCGGGCGGCACTGCTTGCCAGGACGCTGCAGGAAGACATCGGCATCAGCCCGAGCGGCATCGTGCTGATCTCGCCAGCGCTGGAATTCACCCTGGTGCAGCCCGACGAATTCGAGCCGCTGCATTGGGCTCTCGAACTACCCTCCCTCGCCGCGGTTCGCCTGCGCAGTGAAGGCGTCAACGGCGACACATTGCGGAAAAAGCTCGCCGAGGTCGAGCATTATGCACTTGGCGAGTACCTCAGTGCGCTCACCAGTGGGCTGGAGCAAGGCGGACGGCTGGCGGGCGATCGCGTGGCCGAGATCACCGGCCTGCCTCTCGACCTCGTTCACCGCAACTTCGCCCGCGTTCCGACCTCGCTCTTCGCACGGGAGTTTGGCCGTGCCACGGGCAAGGTGCTCAGCCCTTATGACGGCATGATCGCGACGGCGGACATCGCTCCCGAGAGCGCCCGTATCGCTGGCCCCGATCCGGTGCTGGACCGTAGTGTGCCGGCGCTGACCTCGGCCTTTGTCGCTTACGCGCGCGACGAGCTGAACTTTCGCACCGATGCCAGCTACCGCTTGCTGAACGGCGACATCAGCCACAACTGGGACTATGGGACGAGCGCCTCGCGCCAGGGCTATGCCGGCGTGATGGATGATCTGCAACGGGCGCGGTCCTTGAATCCCGCGCTGGGCGTCGTCATCGTCAACGGCTACACCGATCTCGTCACTCCCTATCTGGCATCGCGTTATCTGGTCAGCCAGATCCCGTCGCTCGCCGGCGCCAGGCCGATCCGCCTCGACGTCGTCGAAGGTGGGCACATGATGTATCTCGAACCCGACGGACGGCGCGCGCTGAAGCAGGCCGCTTCGGAGCTTTACCAGGCAACCCAGTAAACGACAGGACATCGAGCCTCCGGCAACCAGGGCCTGGCGCCGGTGCAGGCCCGGTGGCGGGCGCGGTGATCAAGCTGTCCCAAATGGGACATTGACGGACAAGGCCCCAAAACCGTCTGATCGGGCAAGGCTTCGTCATTCCATTTCCGGCGGTCCACAATGTCACATACGCTCTCGACCACACCGAGGCAGGATGGGTTTCGCGCACCTGGCGAATTCGAGCCCAAATCGGCCTGTTGGCTGATCTGGCCTGAACGACCGGACACCTGGCGGCTGGGCGCCAAGCCCGCGCAGAAGCTGTTCGCCAATGTCGCTGCGGCGATCGCGCAAAGCGAGCCGGTGACGGTGGCGGCGTCCAGCCGCCAGTGGCAAAACGCAAGAGCGCGGTTGCCCAGCCAGGTGCGCGTCGTCGAAATGTCCACCAATGATTCCTGGCTGCGCGACAGTGGCCCTAATTTCGTCGTCAGTGATCGAGGCGAAGTGCGCGGCGTCGATTGGATCTTCAACGCCTATGGCGGTTTCGACGGCGGCCTCTACTCGCCTTGGGATCTCGACGACCTCGTGGCGCGAAAGATCCTCGATATCGAGAGGATGGACCGTTATCGCGCACCGCTGATCGCCGAAGGCGGCGGACTGCAATGCGATGGCCAAGGTACGCTCATCACGACCGAGCAGTGCCTGCTCAATCGCAATCGTAATGGCCATCTCGGAAAGGCGAAGGTGGAAGAACAGCTGGGCGAGTATCTCGGCGTCGACAAAATCATCTGGCTGCCGCGCGGTTTTGCTTTCGACGAGACGGATGGCCATGTCGACGACCTCTGCTGCTTCGTTCGTCCGGGCGTTGTGGCGCTGAGCTGGACCGACGAGCGGGATGATCCGCAATATGAGATCGTACGCGAAGCCGAAGAGGTGCTGCGTTCGACCCGTGACGCGCGTGGCCGTCGCCTGGAGGTTCATCGGCTGCACCATCCCCTGCCGATCGAGATAACGATGGAAGAAAGCGAGAGCGTGGACCGGGTCGATTCGACGTGGGCGCGGCCGACCGGCAACCGGATCGCGGCGAGTTACATCAACTATTATCCGGGCAACAGCGTCGTGGTCGTGCCAGAGTTCGGCTGCGATCTCGACCGGAAGGCAAAGCAACAGCTCGCCACGCTGTTTCCCGACCACAAGATCGTCGGCATCGAGAACTCCCGCGAAATTCTGCTCGGAGGCGGCAATGTCGCCTGTATCACCTTACCCGTTTATGCGCCGCAACGGCGTTGAGCGGCAAGGGTGCCGAAGCGAAATCAGAACGGTGCGCCGCATCGGCCCGCCCGGCAAAAGGAGATACCCATGCGCGCTCTGCTCTTCCCAATCGTGACCGCCGCGCTTGCCTGCGTTATCTGCTTCGGCGTCGCCCGGGCGGACGATGAGAAGGTGGTCAACGTCTACAACTGGTCCGACTACATCGCGCCGGACACGGCTGAGAAATTCGAGAAGGAGACAGGTATCAAGGTCCGCTACGATGTCTATGACGGCAACGAGGTCCTTGAGACGAAACTGCTCACCGGCGGCTCGGGATATGACGTGGTCTATCCCTCGGCCTTTCCGTTCCTGAAGAACCAGGTGAAGGCAGGCGCTTTCCTGAGGCTCGACAGATCGAAGCTTTCAAACCACTCGAAAATCGATCCGCAAGCCTTGTCGCTGATCGCGGGCGCGGATCCGCAGAGCCTGTACGCCGTGCCTTACATGGCCGTCACAGATGGGATCGGCTACAATGTCGCTGCCGTCAAACAACGCATGCCGGATGCGCCGACAGGATCCTTCGCCATGGTCTTCGACGTCGACGTCGTCAAGAAATTCTCCGATTGCGGCGTCGCCATGATCGATGCTCCGGCGGAGATCATTCCTATGGCTATGAACTATCTCCACATCGATCCCAGGTCGACCAGTCCGGACGACCTCGCCAAGGTCGAAGAGCTGATGGGCAAGGTGCGGCCCTATATCCGTTACTTCCACTCGTCGAAATACATCAACGACCTGGCGAATGGCGACATCTGTGTCGTGCTGGGCTGGTCGGGCGACATATTGCAGGCCAAGACCCGTGCGGCGGAATCCGCGAAGAAGCTGGAGATTGCCTATTCCATTCCAAGGGAAGGCACGCTGATAAACTTCGATACGATGGCCGTGCCGAAGGATGCGCCGCATCCGGAGAATGCCCAGGCCTGGATCGATTTCAACTTGCGGCCCGATATCGCAGCGGCCAATTCCAGTTATGTTTCCTATGCCAATGCCATCCCGGAATCCCTGCCGCTGATGGATCAGGCCGTCGCAAAGGATCCCGGCGTTTTCCCGTCCGATGATGTAAAGGCCAAGCTGTTCGTGGTCGAGAACAACGACGCAAAGCTGCTGCGACTGCAAAACCGTATGTGGACACGCGTCGTGACGGGACAGTGAGGCTGGCGAACCGTCAGTTGGGCGAGGCCTTCCAGCCGGCGGCCAGCAACTCGACTTGGGAGTGCACACCGAGCTTGCGGTAGACCTGCTTGATGTGGTTGCGCACGGTGCCGGGTGAAATCGACAGGTTTCGCGAAATCGTCTTGGCGCTGCCACCCTCGATCAGGAGCCGCGCGATCTGCCTTTCCCGGGCGCTGAGTTGCGACCCCGTGGCTTCGATTGCGGAAGCCTTGTCCCGAAGACGGCACAAATGAAGCAGCCTTTGCAGAATGAGCTTTGTCGCGCTGCAAGCAGCGCCGGCCACAGCCAGATCATGCTCGCAAAAACGCGGCGCGCCGTCGCGGCGCAAAAAGGTCACATAGCCGGCGGTCAGTCCGTCAAGGTTGAACACACCGGTTATTTCATCGAAGCTGCCGGAGGGCCCGTAGAATTCGCGATAATACGGCGTGCGCTCGAAGTCGCCTTGGCTGAGAGCCGACAACGGCAGCAGGAAATCCCGTCTGGTGCTGGCGAACCTCTGAAAGAACGGATCCTGGCGATAGACGCGCGCATCATAGTCGCGGTTCCAGCGATCGGGTCCGGCATCGTCGATGGTCAGGGATGTTATGTCGCGACGATAGAAGCCAACATAGACACGATCCGAGCCAAGCAGCACCCTTGCCGCCGCGCTGAAGCGGGCCGACAAGTCTTCGGGCGTTGCCGCCAGGGCCGCGGCGGCCACGCCACCACTCCAGCGTTCAAGCCGGTCGAGAGAAAAATTCGACTGCATCCGCGTCCAGACTAACGCAAGCCCCGCCAACTTCAAGCTGGCGGGGAACCGCGACGTCGCCGGTGAGATCAGTCCCGCGGCCGCTTCCGCAGCTCATCGCCCCATCGACTGGTTGAACTCACGCCTTAGCCTGCGATCTCACATGGGCGATGTAGCCGCGCACGTCGCCGGCCGGACCAGCATAGGCCTTGCCGAGCTTCTTCTCCATCGCCGCCACGTATTCCTTCGCCCATTTGGGCAGGGCGTAGTCGATGACAGCGAGGAATTCGAGCGTCGCCGCAAGACGGATGTCGGCGATCGACGGGTTCTTGCCGCCGATGAACGGCTTGCCGTCGCGGAAGAAGGAGTGGAAGACCTCGAGCGGTTCGGCAATGGCGGCGACCGCGGCCTTCTGCGCTTCCGATTTCCTGTCGGGGTGGGCGTCGCTATGACCGACTTCGCCGGCATATTGCGGGAAGCCGAGCGCGGGATAGGTGGCGCGCGCGACATAGGGATAGAGCGTGCCGATCAGATAGAACATGGCGCTGTCTATCATCGCCCGCTTGGCTGGCGCCTTGGGGTAGAATTTCTCCAGCCCATGCTTGTTGGATAGATATTGCATGATGGCGCAGCTCTCCCACAGCACGCCGCGCGGCAGGCCCTTGTCCTCGATCATCGGCGTCAGGTGGGCCGGATTGCGCGCCATGTATTCGGGCGAGCGCGTGTGCCCCCACGCATCGGTCTCCGCATGGTCGAGTCCGGCGGCGCGGGCAAAGACGCGAACGGTCATGTTGTTGACGCTCGGCTTCAGCATGCTGATGGTCAGCGCCGATTTCCTTGCCGGTTTCGCCTTGGCCTTGGCCGCGGCCTTGCCGGCGGCTGGCTTTGACGCCATCTTGGTCGCCGGTTTTGCGGTCGCTTTTGCCGCTGGTTTGGCGGCCGGTTTCCCTGCGCTCTTCGTCACTGCTTTTGCCACGTGTTCCTCCCTTGCCTGTTCAGCCTTCAGTATGGATTTTTGGGCGCCCGGTCCGCCGACAATGTCGCGCGCGCGCGTTCCACCAGCGCCTGGATCGCATCAGCCAGGTGCACCTCGGCGATGTTGTAGTCGCCACGCGTGACGCGAAGCTTATGCGCCTCCATCAGAACATCGGCATGGGTGAACCCTGCAGGCGGCTCGAAACGATAAGAGGCAAGCTCGATCAGAAGGCCGAGCGGATCCTCGAAATAGATTGAATCCATGAAGCCGCGATCCTTGACGCCACTGTGCTTGATGGCGCGCTCGTCGAGCCGGGCGACAGCCTGCAGGAAAGTGACGCGGGACACCGCAAAGGCGATGTGATGCACGCAGCCCGGGTCGGTCGGGGTTCGGCGCTGCACGGCCGTGCGGGTCTCGTCGGTGAAGATGGTGATCAGCCGGCCGTCGCCCGGATCGAAATAAAGATGGCTTTCGCTCGGCTTGTCGAGATTGGGCTGCTCGAAGATGAAAGGCATGCCCAGCACACCTTCCCAGAAATCGATCGAGGTCTGGCGACCGGCACCCACCAGCGTGATGTGATGGACGCCTTGCGACTGCAGTTTCTGCATCAGCCTTCTCCCCGCAATATCCGCTCTGGCAGAGGCGGCCGTCAAGCCGCGCCTGTACATGCTACATCTGGCATGAGCTGAGCGCCAATTCGCTGTCCGTCCCCCGGCGTTCTGCGCGCCTGCCTTCGTCTTCGGCTTTATGAGATGATGCTAAACCAATCGGCCGTGCCGCGCCAGAAGCCGCATCCGGGACAAGCTGCATTTCGCGCCACTGCCGCCTGCCCCAAAAGCAAGCGCGGTGCTGGAGCAGCGCCGTGCGGGATTTCGCCCGTATAGCTGGCAGGTGCGGAGCCGACAGGGGCTGGGGCCGCCTTCACTCAAGCAGGCGCACGCCTATGGCCGATATCGCCATTCTCGATACACGCGAAAGGGTCTTCGCCGGAATCCTGCTGACGGGCGCCGCCTATTTGCTGTTTTCGACACAGGACGCCTCGATCAAACTGCTGGTCACCAGCATGACCGTCTGGCAGATCATGTTCTTCCGCAGCATCACCATTCTTGGCGCCTGCGCGGTGATCGGCGGGCGGCCGCTGTTCGCCGACACGGTGCGTTCGCCGATCGTGCGGCCGATGCTGGTGCGCAGCGCCTTCACGCTCGCCGCCTGGCTCTGTTACTACAATGCCGCGCGCAGCCTGCAACTCGCCGAACTGACCACCGTCTATTACGCGGCTCCGATCATCGTCACTGTGCTATCGGTGGTCCTGCTCGGCGAAAAGGTGCCCCTTCTGCGCTGGCTGGCCGTTCTGGTCGGCTTTGCCGGCGTCTTTGTCGCCTGCGATCCCACCCATCTTGGCCTGTCCGCGCCCGTGTTGCTGGTACTGACGGCGGCTTTCCTGTGGGGCATCGCCATCGTGCTTCTGCGCAAGACGGCGCTTGCCGAGCGCTCGACGATCCAGCTCCTCCTCAACAATTTCTATTTCCTGGTTTTTTCGGCGGTGCCGGCGCTGTTGTGGTGGCATACGCCGGACCCGGCACAATTGCTGCTTCTTGCCAGCGTCGGTGCGCTCGGCGGCCTCGCGCAATACCTTCTCTTCGAGGGCATGAAGCGCACGCCGGCATCGATCCTGGCGCCACTCGAATACACCTCACTATTGTGGGCGTTCGCGCTCGGCTTCGCGATCTCGGGCGACGTGCCGCGCCGCGAGGTCTTTCTGGGTGCCGCGCTTATTGTCGCCGCTGGCCTGCTGATCGTCGGCGGTGAACATTTCCGCAAGCGGCTTTGACGTGGATGGCCATTACTCACGACACCACGATGTCAGGACGAGGCAAGGTAGGCTGCCAACATGACTGAGATCACGGCCAGCGCGGAAACCATCGAACGCACGCTGGGTATCCTGCTGGTCTCATCCTCGGCAGCTGTATTCGGGCTGACCGGCGTGCTGACCAAGTCGATCCATGCCGATCCGCTGACTATCACCTGCTGGCGTGGCTTTGTCGGCGCGATCCTGATCAGCCTCTACGTATTGTGGCGCCGCCGCCGTGCCGGCAACCGTGAACCGCTTCGGCTTGGCTGGCGCGGCTGGCTGCTGGCCGTCGAAGGCGCACTGGCCAGCATCGCCTTCATTTCCGCTTTCAAGTTCACTTTTGTCGCCAATGTCGCGGTCATCTACGCGACGTCGCCCTTCATTGCCGCCGTACTGGCCTGGATGCTGGTGCGCGAGCCGTTCCGGCTGCAGACGATGGTGGCGGCGGCGGTGTCGCTGTGCGGGGTCGCCATCATGGTGTGGTCGGGTTTTGCCACTGGCAATTTGTTCGGCGACGGGCTGGCGCTGCTGATGACGGCCGGCAGCGCGCTGTACATGATCATGGTTCGCGCATTCCGTGACACGCCCGTGGTGTGGGCCGGCGCGGTTTCGGCGTTCCTGCTGTTTATACTCGGATGGTTCGTCACCGATCCCCTGGCGGTCTCATCAAGGGACGCTATCCTGCTTGCCACCTTCGGCGCGTCCTTCGCGCTGGCTTCCATCCTGTGGACGGAAGGCTCGCGGCTGATCCCGGCGCCTGAATCCGGCCTGCTCGGTTCGGCGGAAGTGCCGTTCGCGATCCTGTTTGCATTTCTGTTCCTGGCCGAAATCCCGCCTATGGCCAGCATGGTCGGCGGTGCCATCGTGCTCGGCGCCGTCTTTGCCCATGCCGGCCGCGACTGGCTGAAGGCACGCTCCCGGCAAGCGTCTTCAAATATTTCGTAAAAAATTTTCCAAGTCACGGAACCATCACCCTGCTCAGACATTGTTGATGCGACGGGCCACCCCCCCAAGTCCCCCAAACCCCTCGGCCCGTCCTACTCCAAGCCGACCGCAAGGTCGGCTTTTTCTTTGCAACGGCTTTTTGTTCGCATAGACCGGCCGACCGCAAGTCGGTTTCCGCGCCCTAGACCGGCGGCGGAGCTTCACGCCTCGTCAATTAACCAAGCGGTCCGGACAAAGCGAGGCTTCCGCCGAGCAATGTCGCCAGATCGCCCGCGGACGCATCGGCACCGGCGCGCAGCCGGATCGCGAACTCAGCCGTCGGAGCCGGCGGCAAGCCAAGTTCGCGGGGCGCTTCGACGATGCCGGAATGGGCAAAGCGCGGGGTTCGCAAGGTCAGCGCAACACCGGCATTTACCGCAGTGCGCAGCCCGGCCAGGCTGGCGCTGCCGGCAGCGATGCGATAGGGGCGGCCGGCGGCGTCGAGCGCGGCGAGCGCCGCCTCGCGAAACCCGCAATAGGGGTCGAGCAGCGCCAGCGGCACTTCTTCCTGCCGCGAGGCCAGTCCCTTGTTGGAACAGAGCCATATCATCGGCTCGCGCAACACGCCGACCTCGTCCGGCACGGCAGCCTGGCGCATGACGATCGCCAGATCGAGGCTGCCAGCTTGTAACGCCTGCGCCAGTTCGGCGGAGCGGCCGACACGCAGTTCGGTCCTGACGCGGGGATGGCTGGAGGCGAAGGCACGCAGCAGGTCCGGCAGGCCGCTATCGGCGAAATCCTGTGTCGTGCCGATGGCGACGCGCCCGGCAGCCCGTGCTCCCTTCAGCGCCAGCCAAGCCTCGCGATGCACGGCAAGAATACGCCTGGCGTGCCCGACAAGATCCTCGCCCGCCGGCGTCAGGCCGCGCCCCCTGCCCCGCGGCGCCAGAAGTGGCTCACCGACCACCTCTTCCAAGCGCTGCATCTGCGCCGTCACCGCCGAGGGTGAGCGGCCGACATTGGCCGCCGCCTGCGCCAGCGAACCGCTGTCGACGAAAGCAAGGAAGGTTCTAAGCAGGTCGGGATCGAGCGTTTCCATAATTCGACTTTATCGAATCATCAGTTGAAAACAATTCAGTTTTTTTGATCAACAGATGGTGGCATGGTCTTTTCAACGGCGACCACGCCGCTACAAACCAAGGAGAAGAAAAATGCCAATCATCAATGTCAGGGTCACCGGCAAGCCTGACGCCACCTTGTCAGCCAGCATCGCTAAGGAAATAACCGAGATCACCGCCACGCAGTTGCGCAAGGATCCGACGATCACCGCCGTTGCCGTGTCCTATCTCGATCCGCAGCACTGGTTCGCCGGCGGCAAGTCGCTCGCCGAGCACGGCACCAACACGTTCTGGCTCGACATCAAGGTGGTCGACGGCACTAACACAAAGCTCGAACTGGAGGCCTATCTCAAGGCGATCTTCGACGCCTTTGGCCGCCTGCTAGGCGGCGTGCACCAGGAGAGCTATGCTTTCGTGCATGAGGTTCCGGCAGCGGCCTATGGCTACGGCGGCAAGACGCAGGAGTTCCGTTTCATCAGCGGGCGGCTGAACGCGGCGTAAGGGCGCCCCTTCCGCATTGACCTTGCCTCGACTTCCGCTAGGCTCTGCCCCGAAGCGGTCGCACAAGAGCCGCAATGACAAAATCGTTGGGAGAGACGCGGCATGATCCTGACACTGGCGCTGCTTGCGGGTCTGGTTGTGGCCTGGTTGCTGATCGGCGTGATAGAAAAATTCCGCCTGGGCCTGCGCTTCACCCAGGCGCTGCTCTACGCACCGTTCAAGCTCGCCTACCGGACCAGCGACAATCGCATCAAGATCGCTCGCAAGGCGCAGGTGCCGGTCATCTATGTCATCTCGCACCAGTCGCGCTTCGAGCCGGCGATGATGCTGTCGCTGCTGCCCGACGACACGCTGCATATACTCGACGGGGTCTCGGCCCGTTCGCCTTGGCTCGAACCCTGGCGCGAACTCGGCCGCACCATTGCCTTCAACGCCGAACATGTCTTCGTCAGCCGCCGACTGGTGCGCGTGCTGAAGGGCAAGGGCCGGCTGGCCGTTTATCTGCCGGACGCGGTCGAGCCCGACGTCAAGACGTTTCGGCTGTTTCGCGCGGTCACCCGCATCGCCATGCAGGCCGACGCCCGCATCGTGCCGATCTTCGTCGCCGGCGCCCGCAACCTGCCGGTGTCGCTGACGCCGGCGGACAAGGCACCGCGTCACTGGTTTCCACGGCTGTCGGTCAGTGTCCTGGAGCCGATGACGATCGCCGAACTGGTGGCGCGCAATCCGGACCAGGCTTCCAACACCAATGCGCTGTTCGACCGCGTCGCGGAGGCCCGGCTTTTTGGCACCGACCTCGACCGCGGCCTGTTCCTGGCCATGCGCGACGCCGCAACCAGAGTCGGCGCTTCGCGTCCGATCATCGAGGACGTCATTTCCGGGGCGCTGAGCTACCGCAAGATGTTCATCGGCGCGCGGGTGCTGGGCAGGCGCTTCGAGGCGGTGACGGCGCCGGGCGAAGCTGTGGGGGTGATGCTGCCCAACGCCAACGGCGTCGTGCTGTCGCTCGTCGGCCTGCTCTCGGCGGGCCGTGTGGCGGCGATGATCAACTACACGGCCGGGCCGGCAAGCGTCACCGCGGCTGTCCGCACCGCTGTCATCCGCACCGTTGTCTCTTCACGTGCCTTCGTCGAGAAGGCCGATCTCGCCGATATCGTCGCCGCGGTCGAAAAGGGCGGCGCCAGGCTGCTGTGGTTGGAAGATGTACGCGAAAGCGTCACCACGCTGGACAAGCTTGCAGCCGCCTTGCTGTGGCGCCTGGCGCTGCAGCGGCAGGACGCGGCCAAGCCCGGCGTGATCCTGTTCACCTCCGGCTCCGAAGGTACGCCGAAGGCCGTTGTTCTGTCTCAAAAGAACCTCCTCGCCAATGCCATGCAGGCCGAGGCGCGGATCACCATTTCGCCGGCGGACATCCTGCTCAACGTGCTGCCGGTGTTCCATTCGTTCGGCCTGACAGGCGGCACCATCCTGCCGCTTGTCACCGGGGTAAAGCTGTTCCTCTATCCCTCGCCTCTCCACTACAAGCTCATCCCCGAGATCGCGCGCAAGGTGAAACCGACCATCATGTTCGGCACCGACACGTTCCTCGCCAACTATGCGCGCACCGCCAAGGACGGGGATTTCTCCAGTCTGCGCTTCGTCGTCGCCGGCGCCGAGGCGGTGAAGCCGGATACTCGCCGCGTCTATCGCGAACGCTTCCAGGCCGAGATCATCGAGGGCTTCGGACTGACCGAGGCGGCGCCCGTGGTTGCCGTCAACACCGCGATCCACGGCCGCGACGGCACGGTCGGCCGGCTTCTGCCGGCCATTCGCATGAAACTGGAGCCGGTCGAAGGGATCAACGATGCCGGCCAGTTGTGGCTCGACGGGCCTAACATGATGATGGGCTACATGACCGCGGACCGCCCCGGCGAGCTACAGCCGCTGACCGGCTGGCACGACACCGGCGATATCGTCGCCGTCGACCGCGAAGGCTTCATCAGCATTCGCGGTCGCGCCAAGCGCTTCGCCAAGATCGCTGGCGAGATGGTGTCGCTGGGCGCGGTCGAGATGCTGGTGCAGTCGCTTTGGCCGGAAGAACGCCATGCGGCGGTGGCGGTGCCGGACAAGAGGCGGGGCGAGCGCATCGTGCTGGTCACCACCGCCGACGATGCCAGTGCCGAGGAGTTGCGACAGTTCGGCAAAAAGGCTGGCGCGGCCGAACTGATGGTGCCCAACGACATCGTCAAGGTCGAGGAGATCCCGGTACTCGGCTCCGGCAAGACCGACTATGTCTCGACGCGCAAGCTGGCGATCGACCGGCTTGGGCTTGGCGTGGCTGCCTAAGTCGGATCAGGGACTTCGGCCGACTTTCTAACCTATGTCCGAAGGCGGCACCTTCTCGCCTTCCAGCTTGGCACGCTTGGAGTAGGCGCGCACGCTGAATGGGAGAAAGACCAGGTAGCCCGCGACCGATGCCGTCAGCGTGTACCAGGGATAGGTCATCAGCAAGAGAATGTAGAGGACGACGGCGAGGATGATCGGCAGCACCCTGTCCCCGGGAATCTTGACGCTCTTGCCTGAATAGACCGGCAAGCGGCTTACCAGCAGGAAGGCCACCAGGATGGTGAAGCCGGTTGCGACGAAGGCGGCCGGACGGCTAGGCTCCAGCCCAAGCCGCAGGAAATAGAGATAAAGCGGCAGCATGACCAGCACGGCGCCTGCAGGCGCCGGCACACCGACGAAATATTCACTCTGCCATATGGGACGTTCGGCCTTCTCGTCGTCGAGCACGTTGAAGCGGGCAAGCCTGAGCCCGCAAGCGATGGCGAACAGAAGCGCCGCGATCCAGCCCGGCGAGCCGGCTCTATCGAGCAGGAAGGCATAGAGCACCAATGCCGGCGCGACGCCGAAATTGACGATGTCGGCCAGCGAATCCATCTGCGCGCCGAATTTGGACGTCGCCTTCAGCATGCGCGCAAGGCGCCCGTCTATTCCGTCGAGGAAGGCGGCGAGCAGCACCATCACCACCGCGGTCTCAAAACGGTTTTCGAAGGCGAAGCGGATGCCGGACAGGCCGGCGCAGATGGCAAGCACGGTGACCAGGTTGGGCAGCACCATGCGCATCGGTATCTCGCGGATACGCGGACCGCCGCTGGCATGGGCCTCGAATTTTTTATACTGCGTGCCCACCGTCAGGAAATCCGCACGAGGGGCGTGCCGGCGACACCGCCGAATTCGGCGAGCACGGTTTCGCCGCCGACCGCCGTCTGGCCAACGGCAACGCGCGGCGTGGCTGTCAAGGGCAGGAACACGTCGACGCGCGAGCCGAAACGGATCAGGCCGAAACGCTCGCCGGTGCCGATCGAAGCGCCGGCCTCGGTCCAGCAGACAATGCGGCGCGCCACCAGGCCGGCGATCTGGACTGCGGCCACCGTGCCGTTGGGGCTCTCTATGACAAGGCCGTTGCGCTCGTTTTCCGTGCTCGCCTTGTCCAGTTCTGCATTGAGAAATTTTCCCGGCCGATGTTCGATCCTGGCGATGCGGCCGCGCACCGGAGAGCGGTTCACGTGGCAGGAAAAGACGTTCATGAACACGGAGATGCGGGTCATCTCGACATTGCCGAGGCCAAGCTCGCGCGGTGGCACGGCAGGTCCCACCGCCGAGACGATGCCATCGGCGGGGCTTACCACCAGGCGGTCGTCAACAGGCGTGACGCGCTCGGGGTCACGGAAGAAATAAACGCACCAGGCGGTCAGGATCAGGCCGATCCAGAACAGGATCGAGGAGAAATAGCCGAGGAAAAGCGTCGCCGCGCCAAACGCCGCGATGAAGGGGTAGCCTTCGCGATGGATCGGTACGAACGCGTTCTTGACCGTGTCGACAAGGCTCATGGGCTGGGGGCGGTCCCTGTTTCAGGTCCGGCCTCAATAGCCGAAACACCCCCTGCCCGCAACGCGACAATCGCCGGCGCGGATGAACAGGCACGGATCGCCTATGACCGGGGATGGCCGGATGCTCGGTGTTCGTGAAGTCGAGACCGAATTGCATGCCTGTGCCATAGCTGCCGAAGCTGTCCTTTGACTGCGCCGGGCCGCCAGAAAGGCCGAGAAACCTATCTGCGCCGACGCCGCCCTCGCGCAGACCGGCACCTTCGGCGTCAACGTGAGCCGATGGAGCGCTCTTCCCGCACGAAAATACACCGGCCCGCTGTCGGGAGACTTTCATCTCGCCCGTCCTTGGGGAGAAGCGCCTCATCGCCAAGGGCCGATGACGCGCGCAACGGAGGCTCCTGATCATGCGAACACCATCCGCCAACAAACCGCATATCGTCACGGAAGGCCTCGCCTTCGGCGAATCGCCGCGCTGGCATGACGGGCGCCTGTGGGTCTGCAATTGGGGAACCGGCGAGATTATTGCCGTCAATGCGCACGGGGGCAGCGAGGTCATGCTCACGGTTTCGGCTGTCCTGCCCTACTCCATCGACTGGCTGCCGGATGGTCGTCTGCTGGTTGTCTCAGGCCGCGAGGGCTTGCTCTTGCGGCAGGATGCCGATGGCTCGCTGGTCACCCACGCCGATCTGGGTGGCTTGTCGAAAAGCCCATGGAACGAGATCGTCGTCGATGGGCGCGGCAACATCTACGTCAATGGCGGCGGGCCGGCGCCGGCGGCCGGCCAGCATTTCGGTCCCGGCACCATCGTGCTGGTCACACCGGATGGCGCGATCAGGCAAGTGGCGGACACTATCGCCTTCGCCAACGGCATGGCGTTGACACCGGACAACGAGACGCTGATCATTGCCGAATCCCATGCCAGCCGGCTGACCGCGTTTGACATTGCCGCCGACGGTTCCTTGTCCAACAGACGCATTTGGGCCGAGCTCGACGGATATCCCGACGGCATCTGCCTCGATGCCGACGGGGCGGTCTGGTATGCCGATGTTCCCAACAAGCACTGCGTGCGGGTGCGCGAAGGCGGTGACGTCTTGCAGACCGTCACCGCCGATCGCGGCTGCTTTGCCTGCATGCTGGGCGGTGCGAACAGGAAAACGCTGTTCATCACCGCCGCCGAGTGGCGCGGCTTCGAGCATATGACAAGCGACGCCCGCACCGGCCAGGTGCTCGGCATCGAAGCGCCGGCGCCGGGCGTGGGCTGGCCTGGCTAGAGTCCGGCCACGCGCTGATAATTGGCGATATCAGCTCGCACTCCGAGCCGGGCGATCGTCTCCTGCGGGTTGAAGGCCATGCGCTCGTGCGCCGCCCTGACGATCGGCACCACATTGTCGACGGCAGCCTGGCTTTCCCATTCGACGATCGTGACGAGGTTGAACTCGCCCGGTCCTGAGAATTGCTCGAGCAGAAAGTCCTGGACGAAGCCTTGCTGCAGACGCAGCAACTCATGCGTCATCTTCACCTTTGCGAGGATCTCGTCGCGGGCATTGGCAGGCACCACGAACTTGTCGACCCTGAACACGCTGCCGCCGCTAACATCCTGATTCGTAGTGCTCATATCCATTTGATTCCGTCCTCGACGATGCTGTTTTGCGGCTCTCGGGCGACGGTCTACAATCTCAACCCAAGTTGAGGTCAAGAGGTTTTTTGAGCTACGACATCTCCGATGTGCGCCGGCGCACGACGACACCCAGTTCGTCACTTTCGCGGGCAATGCGCAGCCGCTCCTCGGCTTCGGTCGCCTCGCGCTGGCGGTCCCACATCGAGGCATAGAGGCCGTGCTTTCGCATCAGGTCGACATGGGTGCCGCGCTCGGCTATCTGACCGTCCTTCAGCACGATGATTTCGTCGGCGGCAATCACCGTCGACAGGCGGTGAGCGATGACGATGGTGGTGCGGCCCTTGCTGACGAGGTCGAGCGCGGCCTGGATCTCCTGCTCTGTATGACTGTCCAGTGCGGAAGTCGCTTCGTCGAGCATCAGGATCGGCGGTGCCTTCAGGATGGTGCGGGCGATCGCCACGCGCTGCTTCTCGCCGCCGGAAAGTTTCAGCCCGCGCTCGCCGACCATCGACTTGTAGCCGTCGGGCAGCTTCTCGATAAACGGCCCGATCTGGGCGAGTTCGGCGGCCTTGCGCACCTCTTCCTCGCCCGCGCCGACACGGCCGTAGCGGATGTTGTAGGCGATGGTGTCGTTGAACAGCACCGTGTCCTGCGGCACCATGCCGAGCACCGCGCGCAGGCTGTCCTGCGTCACGTCCCTCACGTCCTGGCCGTCGATCAGAACCTGGCCACCCTGCACGTCGTAGAAGCGGAACAGCAACCGCGAGATGGTCGACTTGCCCGCACCCGACGGCCCGACAATGGCAACGGTCTTGCCGGCCGGCACCTCGAAGGAGACGCCCTTCAGGATCTTGCGGTTCGGATCATAGGAAAAGTGGACGTCGCGGAACTCGACCTTGCCGGCGCTGACGGCCAGCGGCTTGGCGTTGGGCTTGTCGACGATCTCCTGCGGCACGTCGAGGAGGTCGAACATGTGCTCGATGTCGGTGAGGCCCTGGCGGATTTCGCGATAGATAAAGCCGATGAAATTGAGCGGCACGGAAAGCTGTACCAGCATGGCATTGATGAAAACGAAATCGCCGACGCTCTGGGTGCCGGCCTGCACCTCCAGCGCCGACATGCACATGACGACGACGGTGCCGATGCCGAAGATGAAGCCCTGGCCGAAGTTCAGCCAGCCGAGCGAGGTCCAGGTTTTGGTTGCGGCGACCTCGTAACGCGCCATCGAACGGTCGAAGCGCTCGGCCTCCATGCGCTCATTGGTGAAATACTTGACCGTCTCGAAGTTGAGCAACGAGTCGATCGCCTTGGTATTGGCGTCGGTGTCGCTGTCATTCATGTCGCGGCGGATCGAGATGCGCCAATCGCTGGCCTTTACCGTGAACCAGACGTAGAGGCAGACGGTGACCGCCACCACGGCCACATATTTCCAGCCATAGGTGAAGCCGAATATGCCGGCGGTCAGCCCGAATTCGAGGATCGTCGGCGCGGTGTTGAGCATGATGAAGCGGACGATCGTCTCGATGCCCTTGGTGCCGCGCTCGATGATGCGCGACAGGCCGCCGGTGCGGCGCTCCAGGTGGAAGCGTAGCGACAGCTGATGCATGTGCACGAAGGTGCGGAAGGCAAGCTGGCGAACCGCATGCTGGCCGACCCGGGCAAACAGCGCATCGCGGAGCTGGTTGAAGCCGAGCTGGACGAGCCTCAGCACATTATAGGCAATGACCAGCATCACCGGGGCAAGCATGAACGATGGCAGCGGCGGTGGCGTTTTGAAGCCGCCCGCCAGCGCATCGGTCGCCCATTTGAAGAAATAGGGACCGGCGACCAGCGTCACCTTGGCGACGACCAGCAGCAGCGTCGCCCACGTCACCCGTGCCCTGAGATCGGCGCGGTCGGCCGGCCACATATAGGGCCAGAGATTGCGCAGTGTCGTGAGTGTGGATGTGTCGGCGGAGACGGTTTTTTCGGCCACTTTTCTTGCCTTTAGGTGAGAGGGTCAGCGGCCGGAGCAGCAGGAATTGATGAGCGCGGCCAGCGATGCCGACACGTCGGCCAGTGCCGCGCGATCGACCGCATAGCGCGATCGCTGACGGTCGGGCTCGAACCGGACAAGGCCCGCCTCGACCAGTATTTTCAGATGCTGGGAGATCGTCGACTGGGCCAGAGCGAAACGGTCGACGACCTCACGGCAGCAGCAGGAATTGCTGGCCGACAGATGCCTCAGTATCTCGATCCGCGCCGGATGCGAAAGTGCTGCGAACCGCGCCGCGACAGCGCGGCTGTCCGGCATGCAGCCAGGCAGTGCCGAGGCGGCATGGTCTGGTAAGGGAACGCATTCTGTCATCGTTCATCGGCGATAGACGATGAACGATGACAGGGCAAGCTAGGCCGATGGGTAGATTGCCGGAATTGCCGGTCTATCCCTATTCCGTCTTCATCGGCGCGCTCGTCGCCTGCTCGCCCATGGCCTTGAGGTCGGCGGCTTCGCCTTCCTTCGACTTTTCCGGAACCTTGAACACCTGCCCCGGCCAGATGCGGTTCGGATTCCTGATCTGGTCCTGGTTGGCGAGGTATATGGTGGAGTAGCGCATGCCGTGACCATAGACGCGCCGCGAGATCCGCCACAGTGTATCGTTGCGCCGAATGATGACCGCGCTGTCGGCATGTTCGAGCTTGGGCGACACGATTTCGGGCACGTCGCTCGGCGGCGTGGCTGCCGCGACCTTAGCCGGGGCCTCGGTGGCTGGCGCGGCGGGAGCCGGCGCGGTCTCGCCCGGAGCAGCGGCGGCAACAGCGGGCGCCGCGGCCTTGGCCTCGGCGGGCTTGGTCTCGGCGGGGGCAACGGCGGCGACCGCCTCGCCCGGCTCGCGCTCGAAGGGCACTGCGGCGCGGGCCACCACCTTCACGCCGTCGGCGTCGAGGCCGTCAACATGGATGGTATAGCTGCCGACCGGAATATCGCGCGTCGCCTCAACCAGGAAATGGCCGTCCGACGAGGTCTGCGCGGCGCCGAGCAGGATGTCGTTGGCGTAGGCGCGCACCTTGCGGCCTGGATCTGCGAGGCCGGCGACAAAGATCTTGTTGCCATCGATCTCGACTGCCTCGACCACGATCTTTGGTTCGGCCGCGGCTGCCGCGGGCGCGGCCGGTGCCGCCGGAGCAGGTTTTGCTGCAGCCACGGCTGGCGTGGCCGTCGCCGGCGCGGCGGGCGCTTCAGCAGCAGGAGCGGCAGCCTGGTCGCCGGTTGCCGGCGCTGGCTTTGGCTCAGATGCCGGAACGGTGAGCAGTTCGGCCGGCTTGCCCGGCTCCTCGACCATGGCCAGCACCTGGCCAGCCGCATTCGCCGGCACCGAGACGACAGCGGTCTGCGCCGAGGCGGTCACCACCGCGCCGACCGTCGAACGCAGGGCGATTGTATAGTCGCCGGGCTTCAGCGGATCTTCGAGCACGATGACAAAGGCACCATCGGGACCAGCAACCGTGGAGCCGATCACCGTCGCGCCGTTGAGAATTTCGACCTTCGAGTTGGGCGCCGCGTTGCCGGCAACGACGATCGAGCCGTTGCTCTCGACCCGCACGACATCGAAAGTCGGCGCGATCGGACCCGCCGTCGCGGGCGCCGCAGGCGCCGCCGCATCGGTTGCGGGCGGAGCCGCAGCGTCCGTTGCAGGTGCTGCCGGGGCCGTCGCCTGAGGTGCCGCGCCCGGCGCGGCCGGCACCGCCGGAGCCGGCAGGCGCGCTTCCGTGCCAGGATCGGCCGGCTTCGGCGCCGCGGGCGGCGTCAACGCCGCGACTTCCGGCGGCGGTGTGCGATGAAGATACGGGTCGAGTGCGCCCGATACATAGGCGGTTCCCGCGGCCGCGACGGTCCCACCCGCCGCGAACAAGAACGCCTTCAATGGATTGATTGCCATGTATTTCCCTGCCCCTTAGCCACCTAACGCCGGTCTAGCGTGTTTTGCCATGACCGACAAGAAAAAGCCCGGCCTTCTCAACCCTAGGGCTTGACCGCGCTTTCAGACCCAATCACCAATCATCGGCATGAACACGATTCGATCCGTTTGCGTCTATTGCGGCTCATCTCCGGGCCACGATGAAATCTATGTCAAGGCCGGCCATCTGCTTGGACGCTCAATTGCAAAGGCAGGCCTGCGGCTGGTCTATGGCGGCGGCACCAAAGGCGTTATGGGCGCCGTCGCCGAAGGCGCGCTCAAGGCCGGCGGCAAGGTGACGGGCATCATTCCGCGCTTCCTCATCAACAAGGAAGCAACCGAAACCGCGCTTGACCGGCTCGACGAGTTGTCGATCACCGACAACATGCACGAGCGCAAACACAAGATGTTCGAGAAATCCGACGCCTTTGTGGCGCTGCCTGGTGGCATCGGCACAGTCGAGGAGATCGTCGAGATCATGACCTGGGCGCAGCTTGGCCATCACCGCAAACCGATCGTCTTCGGCAATGTCAACGGATTCTGGGATCCGATGACGGCGCTGCTTGATCACATGGCGGCGGAAGGCTTCATTCATACCGCGCAGCGTGTGAAGCCGCTGGTCGTCAACGACCCCGAGGCAATCGTCGCCGCCATCATGGTCGCCGGCTCCTCGGTCGACGCGCCGACCGAGGGCGTCCAGTCGGTGATCGACAAGATGTAAAGTACGGGAATAGAGTAGTAGGTTTGCAGTGTCGGAGCGTACACTTTCCCCTACTCCCTACGAGCAGCCTGCCGCAGATCGGCGATCACCGCACGCTGGTCCTGCCGCCGCCAGGCGAGGTGGATGGAAACCATGCGGCCGAACCATGGCATGTCGCGGAACACGATGGAGGGCGGCGCGGCCGTGCGCAGGCTCGCCTGCACGGTGGCGAGACCAAGGCCGGCGCCGACAAGCCCGAGCGAGGTCAGCGGGTCCGCTGTTTCATAGGCAATGTCGGGCACGAAGCCAGCCTCGGCGCAAGCGGCGAGGAACTGGCCACGATTGGTGTCGTCGGGCTGCCGCACGACGGTGATCCAGACGCGGCCGTCGAGATGGCGCGGCTGGATATCAGCCACATCGGCGAGCGGATCGTCCTCAGGAATGGCAAGCACCAGCGGCTCGTGGCGCAGCGGCACGCTGACGATATCGGGATCGTCGGCCGCTGCTGGGGCATACGTCAAACCAAGATCGAGCGACCGTTGCCGAAGTCCCTCCATCTGCGCCGCCGAGCGAAGGCTTCTCAACTGCAGATGAAAATGCGGCCGGTCGCGGCGGAACTGACGCAGCATGCCGGCGACAAGCCCAGCATGGACCGCACCCTCGACATAGCCGATGGCAAGGCGCCCGACAGAACCGCTGGCCAGGTTGCGGCCAAGCTCCTCCAGCCGCCGCGCGTTCGACAGCAACGCACGGGCTTCGGTCAGGAAGGCGCGGCCCTCGGCATTGAGATGAACCCGTTGCTTTGCCCGCTCGAACAGAGTGACGCCAAGCTGTTGTTCCAGCTGCATGATCTGCCGACTGAGCGGCGATTGCGAAATATGCAGCAGCTCGGCGGCTCGACCCACATTGCCGGTTTCGGCGACGGTGACGAAATATCTGATCTGGCGCAGGTCGAACATTTTTGCCTCCGACGTTAAGCCCTTTTGGGTCTCAACTTTAGCCTAATCAGTCTTGGACAGTCTGACTATCCGGCGCGATATCTCCTGTGGTCAACCGCCGACAAACAGGAGATCGAAATGCAATTCCTTGCCCTTCTCACCCGCAACACCGAAAAGTTCACCGATGCCGATTTCGCACCCCTTCTGCCTGGCGAGGCCGAGCAGCGTCGCACCCTCTATGCCGAAGGCGCGGTGCGCCAGATCTGGAACCGCGGCGACATTCCCGGCAGCGGCATCATGTTCGAAGTCGGCAGCGATGCCGATGTGCGCGGCCATCTCGCCACCTTGCCCCTGGTCAAGGCCGGCATGATGGACATTGCCGCGATCGTACCACTCAATCCCTATCCGGGGTTTGGGCCGAAGCGCTGAGGCCGACGACCGCGACAATCGTGGTCGTGAGCCAGACCGCCAGGCCGACAAGCGCCTTCCATCTCATCAAGCCACGCGGCACGCTGGCGCTGCCGCTTGCCAAGGGCCGAACGAGCCTTCGACTGACGGCGATAAATCGCAATCGATGAAGGTGCAAATTGCATTCGACCGACTATCTCGGCCAACTGTTCGGCCTCGAAGGCAAGCATGCCTTCATCACCGGCGCCAGCCGTGGCCTGGGCCTCGCCTTCGCGGAGGCGCTTGCGAGCGCCGGCGCGCGCGTCACGATCGGCGGCCGCAAGGCCGACGATCTGAAAGCGGCCGCGGACAAGCTGCGCGCCGCGGGCCACTCGATCACGGAAGCGGTGATCGACGTGACCGACACGCAGTCGGTCGACTTGGCGATCGCAGCGGCGGAAACCGGCACCGCACCGATCGACATCCTGGTCAACAATGCCGGCATCCAGCGACGGGCGCCGTTGGAGACCTTCAGCGACGCCGACTGGGACGCGCTGATGGCCACCAACCTGGACGGCGCGTTCAAGGTGAGCCGGGCCGTCGTAAAGGGCATGATCGCGCGCCAAAGGGGGTCGATCATCAATGTCTCCTCGGTGCAGAGCGTGCTCGCACGCCCCTCGATCGCGCCCTACGCGGCGAGCAAGGGCGCCATCACCATGCTGACCAAGTCGATGGCCGGCGAATGGGGCCAGTACGGCGTGCGCGTCAACGCCATCGCGCCGGGCTATTTCAAGACCGAGCTCAACGCCGCGCTGGTCGCCGACGAGACATTCTCCGCCTGGCTGACCGGCCGAACGCCGATGCGGCGCTGGGGCGAAGTGAGGGGGCGGGCGCTGCTGTGTTCCTGGCGTCCGACGCCGCCAGTTTCGTGAGCGGACAGACGCTGCTGGTGGATGGCGGGATCACCAGCGTCCTTTAGGCACGCCGTCACGAAACAGTCACACTAAATCCGGGATGCCATGCTAGAAATAGCATTTGACCGCCCCCGCGACCCCGACCGCATCAGAGACCGGCGAAGCCGCCATGAACATCGCCATCCCCTCCGAAGGCATTGACCTGTCGCCTTACCTGCCCGATGAGCACGGGCTGTTCTTCATCTATCACTTTACCACCGAAGGGGTGCGCACCAGGGATGCCGCCGCCGCGCATTGGACATGGCGCAGCTACCAGCTTTCCGACATGCGCGCCCGCCACGAGATCGGCGCCGATCAGGCCTTGCCGGCGCCGGTGCGCGAAGCCTTCCTGACCGCCAGCCATGGCTGCCACATCGACCTCGAGGATGACTGGCTCTATGGCGATCTGCCGGACCTGCGCCATGACTATTCGGCGGAAGCCGGCGGGCTTGGTCATTTCCGCTTCGCCCTCAACGACACGATGCTTGTCGGCGCCCGCAAGCAACCGCTGCAATCGGTCGACAACATCCGCAAGGCGATCGAAAACGGATCGCGCAAGTTCCGCTCGCCGGCCGAGTTGATCGAAGCTGTCGTCGGCCAATCGTTCGACGGAATGGCGGCGGAACTCGCGGCACTCAGCGACAGTCTCGACGGCATCGAGGACCGTATCGTCTGCGACGCATGGCACAATGAGCGGCAGGCGTTGGTCGATGCACGACGGCACTTGGTGGTCATCCACCGACAGATGGCGACGCTGACCAATCTGTTTCGCCATCTCGACCATTCGCACCGCAACGACCTGCCGGATTCGATCAACGACATGGCGGCGCGGCTTTCGCATCGCGCCCAGACGCTGCACTATGACGGCGATCAGTTGCAGGCGCGCACGCGGCTGCTGCAGGACGAACTGATGGCCAAGCTGACGACGCAGTCTAACAGGCTGCTTTATGTGCTCTCGGTGATGACGGCGGTGCTGTTGCCGATGACCATCATCTCAGGCCTGTTCGGCATGAATGTCGGTGGTTTGCCGCTGGTCAACACCCCATTGGGTTTTTGGGTGGTCACGGCCGTGTCGCTGCTGATCGCGGGCGTGACCTATCTTTTCGTCAGGCGGCTCGGACAGATGTAGCCCGGCGCGCCGTCGCCAGCATGGACCAGGAATAGACCGCAAGGGCCGCCCAGATAAGGGCAAAGGCGGCGGCCTGCGTAGTGCCGAACGGCTCGTCGAAGATCAGCACGGCAATCAGAAACACCATGGTCGGCGCTATGTACTGCATGATGCCGATGGTCGAGAGGCGCAGCAGCTTGGCGCCGAAGGCGAACAGCAGCAGCGGCACGGCCGTCACCGGCCCGCAGCCGATGAGCAGCGCGGTGTCGGTGCCATTGCTGGAGACGAAATGGTCCTGTCCGGTGGCAATCAGGAAGACGATATAGCCCAGCGCCGGTACCGACAGCAAAAGCACTTCGAGCAGGAAACCCTGGCTGGGGCCGATCGGCAACGTCTTGCGGAAGAAGCCGTAGGCGGCGAAGGAAAACGCCAATGCCAGCGACACCCAGGGCAGCTTGCCGCCGTCGACTGTCAGCACGGCGACGGCGACCGCCGCAAGCACCACCGCCGCGATCTGCAACCGGTCGAGCCGCTCGCCGAGCAGCAGCGCGCCGACCACGACGTTTACCAGTGGGTTGATATAATAGCCGAGCGCTGTCTCGACGGTGCGGTCGACGGCGATCGCCCAGACATAGATGCCCCAGTTGACCGAGATCAGTGCCGCCGTCAGCGCCGCCATGGCGATGGTGCGGGGCGAGCGGATCGCCACCTTGAAGTCGGTTGTGCGGCCGGCCCAGACCAGGACCGCCGCGGCAATCGGCACCGACCAGACGATGCGGTGTGCAATCACCTCGGCAAGCGGCAGATGCGCCACCGCCTTCATGTAGAAGGGCAGCAACCCCCACAAGAGATAAGCACCAAGCGCCAGGAGGAAGCCGCGGCGGGCCTTTCCATCTGCATCGGGGGTAATTGCTTCAGCGGCCATGGCCCAACGCTATGACCCAGTAATCTTGGCAAGACCATCGCAAAGTTCTGATGGATCAATGGACTTTCGCTGATGGTTCAAACTTACTCGGCCGCCACCAACCCCGCCATCTCGCGATTCTTCATCAGCTTGTAGACGATCGAATCCATTAGCGCCTGAAACGAGGCATCGATGATGTTTTCCGAGACCCCGACGGTCCACCAGCGCGCGCCGGTCGAGTCATGCGATTCGATGAGCACGCGGGTAATGGCCTCGGTGCCGCCATTGAGGATGCGCACCTTAAAGTCGGCAAGTTCGAGATCCGCGATCTCGTTCTGGTATCTGCCGAGATCCTTGCGGAGCGCAATGTCGAGCGCGTTGACGGGACCATGGCCCTCGGCCACCGACATCTTCTCCTCGCCCTCGACCAGCACCTTGACCACCGCTTCCGACACCGTCTTCAACTGCCCATTGGCATCGAAGCGGCGTTCGATCATGCAGCGGAACGAGGTGACGTGGAAGAATTCCGGCAGGCCGTGCAGCATCTTGCGCGCCAGGAGTTCGAAGGAGGCGTCGGCGCCCTCGTACGCATAGCCCGAGGCCTCGCGCTCCTTGACCACCGATATCAGGGCGTCGAGCCGATGGTCCTCCTTCGGCACATCGATGCCGCGCCGCTTCAACTCGGCGAGGAAATTGGCCTTGCCGCCCTGGTCGGAGACCATGACGCGGCGGCGGTTGCCCACGGCTTGCGGTTCCACATGCTCATAGGTCGCCGGCTCCTTGGCCAGCGCCGAAGCGTGGATACCCGCCTTGGTGGCAAAGGCGGACGAGCCGACATAGGGCGCCTGCGCTTCCGGGGCGCGGTTCAACAATTCGTCGAAGGCGCGCGACAGGCGCGAAATGCCGGTCAGTGCTTCGGCTGAAATTCCCGTCTCGAAGCGGTCGGCGAAAGCCGGCTTCAGCGCCAGTGTGGGTACGATCGAGATCAGATTGGCGTTGCCGCAACGTTCGCCGATGCCATTCAGCGTGCCCTGGATCTGGCGCACGCCGGCCTCGACTGCGGCAAGGGAATTGGCCACCGCCTGGCCGGTGTCGTCATGGGCATGAATGCCGAGATGCTTGCCCGGAATGCCCGCGGCGATGACCTTCTCGACGATTGCCCGGACTTCCGAGGGCTGCGTGCCGCCATTCGTGTCGCAAAGCACCACCCAGCGCGCGCCGGCATCGTAGGCCGTTTTCGCACAAGCGAGCGCATAGTCCGGATTGGCCTTGAAGCCGTCGAAGAAATGCTCGCAATCGACCATCGCTTCCTTGTCCGAAGCGACCGACGCCTCGACGGAAACTTTTATGGAGTCGAGGTTCTCCTCGTTGGTGCAACCGAGCGCCACGCGAACATGGTAGTCCCAGCTCTTGGCGACGAAGCAGATGGCGTCCGATTTCGATTGGACAAGCGCCGCCAGCCCCGGATCGTTAGAGGCTGAGACCCCAGCCCGCTTGGTCATGCCGAACGCAACGAATTTTGCGCGTGCCGTGCGCTTCTGCTGGAAGAATGCAGTGTCGGTCGGATTGGCGCCGGGATAACCACCTTCGACATAGTCGAAGCCGAACTCGTCGAGCAGTTTGGCAATCGCGATCTTGTCCTCGACCGAAAAGTCGATGCCCGGCGTCTGCTGGCCGTCGCGGAGCGTGGTGTCGAAGAGATAGAGGCGCTCGCGGTTCATCGTCATTTGCCCGCAAACTTGTCCGTCGCGCGGATCAGCCGGTCGAGAATGCCGGGCTCCGAATAGGCATGACCGGCGCCTTCGATCAGATGAAAGTCCGCCTTCGGCCACGCCTTGTGCAGCGCCCAGGCGTAGCGCGCCGGGCACGGCATGTCGTAGCGGCCGTGGACGATGGTGCCGGGGATGTCCTTGAGCTTCCCGGCATCGCGCAGCAACTGTCCCTCCTCGAGCCAGCCGGCATGGACGAAGTAGTGGTTTTCGATGCGGGCGAAGGCTACCGCATAGTCGTCCTCGCCAAACGGACCGCTCGTTTCGGGTTCAGGAAGCAGGGTGATCGTCTCGCCTTCCCACAGGCTCCACGCGCGGGCGGCCTCGATCCGCGCCTTTCGGTCGGACCCGACCAGCCGCTTGCGGTAGGCGGCCATCATGTCGCCGCGCTCGGCCTGCGGGATCGGTGCCAGGAAACGCTCCCATTTGTCGGGGAACATCTCCGAGACGCCGAATTGATAATACCATTCGAGCTCGGCGCGGGTCAGCGTGTAGATGCCGCGCACCACCAGTTCGCTGGCTCGATCAGGGTGTGTCTCTGCATAGGCGAGCGCCAGCGTCGAGCCCCAGGAACCGCCGAACACCAGCCAATCTTCGAAGCCGGCCATTTCGCGCAGTCGCTCGATGTCGGCAACGAGATGCCATGTCGTGTTGGCCTCCAGCGAAGCGTTCGGCGTCGATTTTCCGCAGCCGCGCTGATCGAACAGGATGACATCGTAAAGCTTGGGGTCAAACAGGCGCCGGTGTTTTGGCGAGATGGTGCCGCCCGGTCCACCATGCAGGAACACGGCCGGCTTGGCGCCCTTGGTGCCCGACCGCTCCCAATAGACCATATGGCCGTCGCCGACATCGAGCATCCCCGAGTCGAACGGTTCGATTTCCGGGTAGAGGGTGCGCAAGCTCATATTTTCAGACCCTGTTGCGGCCAGTTGGCCGTTTCGTGATCGGGGTGTTGGAAGGAGATGATCTGCTCCTGCCGCGCGTAATAATCGGGATCCTGGTGGACAGGTTGGTCGAAGATCGTCTCGACCCAAGGCAGCCGTGCCGCATAGTTGACCTGGATCCTCGGCGCCAGATCCGAGCGGTCGTCGAAGGCGCCGATGGCGATCTCGAGCCCGCCTGGCTGCCGATAGGTCAGCGGCGTGCCGCAACGGGCGCAGAAGCCGCGATCGATGTTGACCGAAGATTGGAAATAACTTGGTTCTTCATGGGTCCATTCGACGCCATCCTTGGGTACCGTCACAAGCGCGCCGAAGAAGGAGCCGAACTGTTTCTGGCACATGCGACAATGGCAGATGGATGCGCGTCCCAGCACCCCCTTGATGCGGAAGCGCACGGCGCCGCATTGGCAGCCGCCGGTTCGGACAGTTTCGGTCATGGTCTTTCCTCCGGCGGCCATTGGTCGGTGTCGTGGTCGGGATGCTGATAGGAGATGAGTTCGGCGAGATAAGGAGCGGAGCCGATATCCGCCATCGTGTCCTCGCCCGGCAATCGCGGAATGGAATCCACATAGGGCAGTTTCGCTTCCGTGCCCCACTGGATGGTCGGCGCGATGCCAGCCGGATCATCGAAGGCGGCGATCGCCAGAGCCATGCCGTCGGGCGCCTCGAAGGTCAGCGGCGTGCCGCATTCGGCGCAGAAGCCGCGCCATACGGCATTGGAGGAACGGAACCGCTTCGGTTCGCCGCGCGTCCACTCGACCTTGGCGCCGCGCACCGAAACCAGCGGCAGGTAGAAATTGCCGCTGGCCTTCTGGCACATGCGGCAGTGGCAGACCGAGGCGTCGCCGAGCGCACCTTCGACGCGGAAGCGCACCGCACCGCACTGGCAGCCGCCTGTGTAGACCGGCCGGTTGTCGAGGCTCATCGGTTTTCACTCCGGATCATGGCAGACCGCCTCGACATTGTTGCCGTCGGGGTCGAGGACGAAAGCGCCGTAATAGTTGGGGTGATAGTGCGGGCGCAGGCCCGGTCCGCCATTGTCCTTGCCGCCGGCTGCAAGGGCGGCGGCATGGAAGGCGTCGACCTCGGCGCGGTTGCGCGCGGTGAAGGCGACGTGCTGATGATCTCGGGGCTTTTCCCCGGCCGCGCTCAACCAGAACACCGGCCGGTCGCGGCCATAGCCGCCGACCTTGGCGCCGCCGGTGTATTCCTGCGGCACCATATAAAGCAACGAGCCACCCAGCGGCGCCATCGCCTTGTCATAGAAGGCCTTGGAGGCATCGAAATCTGAAACGGTGATGCCGAGATGGTCGATCATGGAACGAGCTCCTCCGTTGCTGGTTGCGGCACGTTGGCCGTGCCGGCCGAGTTGACGATGTGCTGGCAGACATTGTCGATATCGCGGATCACGTCGTCGTTCCAGAAGCGCAGAATGGTCCAGCCGAGTGCTTCGAGCCTCGCTGTTCTTGCATCCCATTCCGAGACTGCGACTTGGGCATGCTGAGACCCGTCCAATTCGACCACCAGCTTTTTATTCGGGCAGGCGAAATCGACGATGCAGCCGGCGATTGGCATCTGACGTCTGAAAGCCAATCCCATGAGACGATGGGCCCTGATCTCTTTCAAGAGCTTTAGCTCGGCTTCGGTCATTGACTTGCGCATCTTGCGCGTGTTGCTGCGATTGAAGGGAGATACCCGATGATGGGTCATCGCGAGCCCCCTCTCTGCCCTGCCGGGCATCTCCCCCTCATGGGGTAGATCAGCAGCTTTGCCGGTCGCGCACAATCTGTGACATTGGCGATTGGCGAAAGCCCAAATGCCGGCCAATCTCCCCCCATGAGGGGGAGATGCCCGGCAGGGCAGAGGGGGGTGCCTGGCGCCACCCTCACCGCTTTACCTCCCACGTCGTCACGCGTTCTCCGGTCGCCGGATCCTTGCCGTCTTTCAACTGCACGCCTTGCGACAGGAGTTCGTCGCGGATGCGGTCGGCCTCGGCCCAGTTCTTGGCGGCGATGAACTGCAGGCGCCTGGCGATGGTTCCCGCAATCGCGGCCTCGTCGACCTTGGCCGCGCCGACGTCGAAACCGAGGAACGCGAGCGAGGTTTTCAAGGAAGCCGCAGCGCCATTCTCGCCAGCGCCGCTGAAGTCGGTCGCCTCGCCGGCAAGCTCGGTCAGTTGCTGGAAGGCCGCGTATGTCGCAAGATCATCCGACAGCGCCTCCACGACCTCCGCCGGCACCTGGCCTCCCGCAGCCGGCGCCAGGTCCGACGCCCGTTTCCATTTGCGAAGCGTATTCTCCGCCTCCTCAAGCTTGCGCACGGAAAAATCGATCGGCTCGCGGTAGTGCGTCATCAGCATAGCCAACCGCAGCACCTCGCCAGGCCATTTGCGGCCGCCGAAGGTCTCGGTCTCGAGCAACTCATGGATCGAATAGAAATTGCCGAGGCTCTTCGACATTTTTTGGCCCTCGACCTGCAGGAAGCCATTGTGCATCCACACATTGGCCATGACATCGGTCCCGTGGGCGCAGCGCGACTGGGCGATCTCGTTCTCATGATGCGGGAAGATCAGATCGAGGCCGCCGCCATGGATGTCGAAGACCTCGCCGAGATAGGCGGCCGACATGGCCGAGCATTCGATATGCCAGCCGGGGCGGCCCCTGCCCCATGGACTTTGCCAACCGGGCTCTTCCGGCGATGACAGTTTCCACAGCACGAAATCGCCGGGGTTCTTCTTGTGGGCGTCGACGGCGATGCGGGCACCGGCCTGCTGCTCGTCGAGATTGCGCTTCGACAATTGACCATAGTCCGGCATCGACGCCGTATCGAACAGAACTTCGCCTGCCGCGACATAGGCATGGCCGCGTCCGATCAGGCTTTTGATCAAGGTGATCATATCAGCCTTGCCGTCGGCGCGGGGTTCGACGAATTCGGTGGCGCGCGGTTCGACCGTCGGCTCAAGGCAGCCAAGCGTGGCGACATCCCTGTGGAACTGGCCGGCCGTTTTTTCGGTCACCCGTCGGATCGCTTCATTGAGCGAAAGGGTTCCCGAAGCGATCTCGCCGCCGAAATCGCGGAGCGCCCGCGCGTTGATCTTGTCGTCGACGTCGGTGATGTTGCGCACATAGGTGACGTGCGTCTCGCCGTAGAGATGGCGCAGTAAGCGAAACAGCACGTCGAACACGATCACCGGCCTGGCGTTGCCGATATGGGCGAAGTCGTAAACGGTCGGGCCGCAGACATACATGCGCACGTCAAGCGGATCGATCGGCACGAAACCCTCTTTCATGCGCGTCAGCGTGTTGTGGAGGCGCAGGCCCTTTGATGCGTCAGACATTCCATGCTTCCCGTTCAGAACTTCTTGTCTGGATGGAGCCAGCCCAGCGCCGAGGCGCCAATCAGGTTCCAGCCTGCTGGCCGGGGCGTTTGTCCAATCTGGGGAAGATGAGGCGAAAACGTCCGGACCAGCGCGAGGCTAGCCAATAATGCAAATGCCACAAATGGCGATAGACGTTTTCATCGGCGGCTTTATCGCCCTGAGCAGTGTTGCCGTCAAGTCGCTGATCCCGGGAAAAAGGTAGCGAGGGCTAGCAAAAGCATCGCCCGATCAGACGGAATCAGTCAGTGAAACATTTTATTAAACATGTCGGCACAGTCATGAAACATTCGCCGGCTAGATCACCACGCGTCACGATTTGGTCGGAATCAACCAGCAAACGCAGACACGGAAACGTTACCAGGGAAGAGAAACATGCCTCGAAGCAAGCAGGAAGCCAACCGCGCCAAGCAACCGGCGCTGGCCAACCACTATCGCGCGATCGGCCCGGCCGCCATCGTCGCCGCCCTTCTCCACACCGCGAAGAAGAACAAGCCGGCGCAGAAGATCGTATCGCCCCGCGCCGCCTGAAATGACGCGACTGGCGCAATCGCCGGCGATGGGCGCGCGAACAGGCGTCCTGAACACAGACCTAGATAGGTTTCGCTAGAGCAGCGTCATCTGACTGTCGTCCGCGCCAGGTTTCTGGCGCCTCACCTTCTCGAGTTCCGGCCCGATTTCGCCCCTCTCTTGAATCTCTGGTCCGGTGTTGGCAACCTTGTTGACGAGGTCGGAGACAGGAATCGCCTCGAAGAAATCGGACCGCGCCGGCCGCAGCAAATTGACGACATCGCGCGGTTCGAGCGTGCGGCAATCCAGCCAACGGGCAAAGTCAGAAATATCGACCACCACCGGCATGCGGTCATGGATATGGGCGATATCGGCGTTGGCGTTGACGGTCAGGATAACGCCGGTATCCATCTCCGAGCCACCGGGCTCGGAATAGGTTTCGATAAGGCCTGCAAAGGCGATCAACCCGCCATGCCTGGGCCGGATCCAATAGGGTTGTCCCTTCTTGCCTCCGGTCTGCCGCCATTCGTAAAAACCGGATGCCGGCACCAGCGCGCGGCGATGGCGCATGGCGGCCTTGAACGAGGCCTTCTCGATCGCACCCTCGGAGCGCGCGTTGAACAGCAGCGGAAACTCCCTGGTGTCCTTCACCCAAGCTGGAATCAGGCCCCAGCGCACCAGCATCGGTTGCCTGTCCGGCAGATTGGAGCCGGGGGCTCGAGGCACGCCAGCGGTCACCATCAGGACCGGCTGTGTCGGTGCGATGTTGTAGCGTGCCGGGAAATCCTCCAGTTCCGCAAGGCCCAGCGAGGCAGCGGTCTGCTCCGGCGTGGCGGTCAAGGCAAAACGTCCGCACATGATCGATTGTGTCTTTCGAATAGCTCGGTGTTGAAAGTGGCGATCGAACCGGCGTTGCGCAACCGCTAAAGCTTGCCCATGCTGTCGATCCACAAAAGACCTGTCTCGAATGAGTTGATCAGGGATCGATGAACACAGCACGCAAGGTACTTCCGGCCGTCTCGGTAGCCGTCGTGCGCGGCGACACCGTACTCTTGGTCAAGCGGGCGCGTCCGCCCTCGCAAGGGCTCTACGCCTTTCCCGGTGGTAAGGTCGAAGCCGGTGAGACGCTGGAGGACGCGGCACGGCGTGAACTGATGGAAGAGACCGGTTTGCTCGCCGACGGCTTTCGCCCGCTTCGGGAAATCCACATCGACGGCAGGCTAGACAGCCACCCGGTCGATTATCTCCTCACGGTCTTCGGCGCCGCCTATGCCGGTGGCGAGGCCGAGGCCAGCGACGACGCCGAGACAGCCGCCTTCTATACACTCAAGGAGATGACGCTGCTGCCGCTCGCCGGCTCGGTGTTCGCGGTCGCCCAGGAACTCCTCGGTCCCGTTCAAGCCCGCTGACGCAGCACTGAAAAACCGCCTTGCAGGCGACAAATTGTTTCGTCACAAGGCTTATGTTGTCTCGCCAGCCACGACGTCTCAGGCCATCAGGCAGACCACAAGGCCTAAGCCGTCGGGCAGAGAAGGTTTATGAACCGTCCGTCAATGCTCCTTGCCATTTGCCTTGCCGTCAGCGCGGTCGTCCCGGCGCGGACTGCCTTCAGTGCCGAGTCGCCGTTCGAGCCGGGGCTGATGCGATTGGCGGAAGTTCTTGGGTCGCTGCATTTCCTGCGCAATCTGTGCGGGGAGAAGGGCGACCAGTGGCGTGGTGAGATGGAAAAACTGCTCGATTCGGAAAACCCGGACCCAGAGCGCCGCGCCCGCTTCATCGCCAGCTTCAATCGCGGCTACCGTTCTTTCGGCGGCACTTACACCCAGTGCACCGCTTCGGCCACTGAAGCCATCAGCCGTTACATGAAAGAAGGCGAGACGCTGTCGCGCGATATCGCCTCGCGGTATGGCAACTGAGCATTCATCAACAGATATCCGGCCCGTCGCCAGGGATCTCGATATATCCGGCTTGTGCCCGCCTTACCTTGGTGCAATTCTGATGTTGCACTTTTGCCACAGCGTTAATCAAACGTTATCGCGCGAATGCGCAATTAACTCAAACTGAAGGTTTTCGCCCCGCAGGCCAGCCTAATCGGCTAAGTTCGATCCGGGTTGAAACGCAGCTTCGCCAAATACAGTTGGTCCCTGTAAATAATGATCAAAAAAATGTCGTATTTACAGTTACTTAGTTGCAGCTGCGTATGAATGGAACAGATCAAGCCTGATCCACACTGATGGGTTGCCGCTTGGAAGGGTGGACATCGCTTATGGAACATGCTGCCAACGACATCGACGCGCTGGTCAGGGAAGAGAAGCGCCTGACGGCGGTTGAGAGCCACAGCGAAGCCTGGGCGGAAGGCCTCTCGGCCGGCATCGAGCCAGAAATCATCGCCGAGGCCGCCCTTGAGACGGCATTCGGTGAAATGTTGCGCGCCAACGGCGAAACCTCGGCCCTTGCCCTGCTCGACCGCATGCGCGAGAAGGTGATCGCAGGCGCCTTCGAACCTGAGCGGCTGCGGCACTGAACCGATATCAGGTTCTCTGACGATCGAATGCCGTTCGGGCGTCATGCCCGGAAGTAGGGAGATACGGGCAGTGAATTTTCCGGTGTCAGGCAAGCCGAAGGGCTTGGTCCTCTACATCCGCCTCGCTGCTTGCTGTGCCGCGGTTGCCTTCACGACTTGCCTGGCTAGCAGTCCGGCCCATGCACTGAGCGAGATTAAACGCGAAGAGCTCCCCGCGCCAGCCACACCGTCGGACGACGATGTTTCGCCGCCCGGAAGCGCGATTCCCATGCCTGACCCGGTGGGAACGCCGCCTTCGGCCAGCCAGCCGGCCGCTCCCGACGCCGCTGAGCCGGACAGCCCATCGGATGGCGGCAGTAACAGGCCGCGCGTCGATCCCGAGGCGCCTCCGCCGGAAGTCGTCTATGATCTTGGCAAGCTGCCCGAGCCCGTGCGGCGCATGCATGACCTGATCATCGAGGCCTGCAAGAGCGGCGACATCGAGAAGCTCAGGCCCTTGATCGGCAAGGGCGATAGCATGACCCAGCTGTCGCTGGCCGACATCGAAGGCGACGCCATCACCTTCCTCAAGGGGATGTCCGGCGACCCTGACGGTCAGGAGATCCTGGCCATTCTGGAGGAGGTGCTTTCCGCAGGCTACGTCCATGTGGATGCGGGCACGCCACAGGACCTCTATGTCTGGCCGTATTTCTTCGCGCTGCCGCTGGACAAACTCGACTCCAAGCAACGGGTCGAGCTGTTCAAGATCGTCACCGCCGGCGATTTCGACGACATGAAGCAGTTCGGAGCCTACATCTTCTATCGCGTCGGCATCACGCCAGCCGGGCAGTGGACCTTTTTCGTCGCCGGCGACTGAAGGTGCCCTGCCTGGTTTGCGCCAGGATGCGACCAGCATCGTAGACGATGTTGCTATTTGAGCGGGTCGGCAGGTTTTGCACTGATGGCGGCATCCGGCCAAATGCGAATGCTTTCGTTTCGAAGAATCGAAATAGCACCGCTAGCTTTATCAGCGTCCATCTGCAGAATCTCGGCTGCGTAACTCAACTCTTCTCCATCCCGAAGCTTGTTGACCACCCACGCAACCTTGCGTTGGATATCCTGTCCATATGCAGTCTGGGCTTTCGCTAAGGCGTCACTCGGGATCTGCCCATAGGCACCGACCAACATTCCGAGATCAATAGCGTCGCGATAGCCGACAGCACGGTCTTGGCATCGGTCGGCATTCGCCAATAACTTCTCGGCGAACATGTCCGAGAGAAGCAAAGAAGGTACATTTAGATCGTCATCGAAATGACCTTGCAACGAGATGCGGGCTTCACGAACAATTTCGAACTTGATCAATTGCCCCTTCAACCGCACCACGGTCCTCAAGCCATACTGATCAATGCGAAAATCTCGCATGGCCTCAACTGGTTCAGGAAAGAATGCCCTCACCCCGCGTTCGACTGCTGACGTTCGCAATTGCCGATACCCGTCGGCATCCGCGCACAGGAAATCGACATCCAACGACCGACGATACTCGCCCAGTTTCAACACTATCGCTGTCCCGCCACCGAACCAGCATTGGGCCGCGGTCAGGAAATCGCGGTCCATAAGCGCGAGGGCTTCAGAGATAATCCTGTGCTCAGGCTTTCTGACTTCCTTCATGGCCTTCGCTCGCGACGTGTCCGGTTTAATGTTGCAGATACGAGGCGAAAAACAGCACGGGAGGACAATTCAGCCGGCAGTCAGAAGGATACCGTGACCGAATTCCCTGGCGAGATTCTGGATAAGCAATTTCTCGCGCGTCGTAAGCCGTGTCTGATCGACAAAGCGCCAATTGCGCTCGTACAACGCAAATGCTTCGTTGGCCGGGATCAGTCGCGCGACATCGCGATTCCACAAGAGCGCTTGCAGCTCTGGAAACTCGGCGGGGTCAATCATAGGCGCGACATGTGTCTGCATTATGCGTTGAACATAGTGCGGAACGCTTAAAAATCAAAGACGTGACGCACAGCCACAGGTGGCTAACCCGGCAACGCCTCGGAAAACTCCACCGCCGTGCCCAGGCCTGGCGTCGCGATTTCACCGTCCCACATAATGCGCTGACCGCGAATGACCGTGCCGACCGGCCAGCCAGTGACCTGCTTGCCGTCATAGGGGGTCCAACCGGCTTTCGAGCCGGCTTGCGCGTTGGTGATGATCTCGCGCCGCTTCATGTCGACAATGGTGAAGTCGGCGTCATAGCCGGCGGCGATGCGGCCTTTTCTGGCCATGCCGAAGATGCGCTGCGGGCCATGGCTGGAGAGATCGACGAAGCGCTGCAGGGTCAGCCGGCCGGCGTTGACATGGTCGAGCATGATCGGCACCAGCGTCTGCACGCCGGTCATGCCCGAGGGCGAGGCCGGATAGGGCTTTGCCTTCTCGGCCAGCGTGTGCGGCGCGTGGTCGGAGCCGAGCACGTCTACGATGCCTTGCGCTATGCCATGCCAGACGCCGTCGCGATGGCGTTTGTCCCGCACCGGCGGGTTCATCTGGATCAGCGTGCCAAGCCGCGCATAGTCGTCGGCGCTCAGCGTCAGATGATGCGGCGTGGCTTCACAGGTCGCAACATCCTTGTGCTGTTCGAGGAGCAAGATCTCCTCGGCGGTCGAGATGTGCAGGACGTGGATGCGGGCACGAACGTCGCGCGCGATGCGCACCAGCCGCTCGGTGCAGCGCAAAGCCGCGATCTCATCACGCCAGACCGGATGCGATGACGGATCGCCCTCGATGCGCTCGCCAACGCGCTCGCGCAGCCGGAACTCGTCCTCCGAATGAAAAGCGGCGCGGCGGCGCGTGTTTCGCAGGATGGAGGCGACGCCTTCATCATCCTCGACCAACAGGTCACCGGTGGACGATCCCATGAAGACCTTTATTCCCGCGGCCCCCGGCAAACGTTCGAGCTCGCCAACGTCCCTGGCGTTGTCGCGGGTACCGCCAACCCAGAAGGCGAAGTCGCAATGCATGCGGCCGCTGCCGCGCCGGACCTTGTCGGCAAGCGTTGCCTCGCTGGTAGTCAGCGGATTGGTGTTGGGCATTTCGAACACGGCGGTGACACCGCCCAGCACCGCGGCCCGCGATCCCGTTTCCAGGTCTTCCTTGTGTTCCAGTCCCGGCTCACGGAAATGCACCTGGCTGTCGACGACACCGGGCAGGATATGCAGGCCCCGGCAGTCGATCGTCTCGCCAGCCGATGCTTGGCGCAGATCGCCGATCGCGGCGATGCGCCCGCCCCTCACACCAATGTCGCGCAGTCCTTCGCCGTCATGATTGACCACTGTGCCGCCTGTCAGGATGAGGTCGTAGGTCATGGTGATGCTCTCTTGCGGGGGGAGTGTCAGCGGCTTACGTAATGGCCAACCGTTTTGCAAGATCAGGCTTTTAATCCGCCCCATGCCCTTTGCCCTGCTGAAAGATCGCGCGCTCATCACCGTCTCCGGCCCGGATGCCGAGCATTTTCTGCAGAACATCCTGACTACCGATCTCGATACGCTTGGCAATGGCGAGGCAAAGCCGGGCGCGCTTTTGACGCCGCAAGGCAAGATCCTGTTCGACTTCCTGATCTCGCGGGCAGGCGAAAACGCCTTCCGCATCGAATGCCGTGCCGACATTTCAGACGATTTCATTCGCCGGCTGATGCTCTACAAACTTCGCGCCAAGGTTGAGATTGCCAAGTTGGGGCAGGCAGTTGTCACAGTTGCCTGGGGAAAAGAGTCAATCGCCTCAGAAAGCGATTCAACCGCGCTTGCCGACAGGCGCTTTGGCGACGAAGGCGTCACGCGCTTCGATGCCGGCGCCCCAGACGCTGGCGACATTGGCGCGTGGCAGGCCTTCCGCATTGGCCACGGCGTCGCCGAGAGCGGGGCGGATTATGCACTTGGCGATGCGTTCCCGCATGACGTTCTGCTCGACGAAATGGGCGGTGTCGGTTTCAAGAAGGGCTGCTATGTCGGCCAAGAGGTCGTCTCGCGCATGCAGCATCGAGGCACCGCCCGGCGGCGCGTGCTGATTGTCGAGGCTGGGCTTCCCCTGCCCGCTGCGGGTGCCGAGCTAACTGTCGGTGGGCGGCCGGTCGGCACGCTCGGCTCGAGTGCTACCGTGACAGGGCTCGCCATCGCCCGCATCGACAGGGTGAAGGCGGCGCTTGATGCTGGCCAGCCGATCCTGGCGGGTGACATACCGGTGACGCTCACCATCCCCAGTTGGGCCAAATTCGGCTTTCCGCAAGAAACGCCCGGCGTGGAGGAAGCCTAATGGCGGCAGACCGCGCCGGTGCGCCGCCACGGGCCTGGCAGCGTATGCTGTCCGGCCGCCGGCTCGACCTGCTCGACCCTTCGCCGCTCGATATCGAGATCTCGGACATCGCCCATGGGCTTGCCCGCGTCGCCCGCTGGAACGGCCAGACCAGCGGCGAGCACGCTTTTTCGGTTGCCCAGCATTCACTGCTGGTCGAGGCACTGTTCAACGAGCTGGCGCCCCGGGCTTCGGCCGACGACCAATTGGCTGCGCTGCTGCACGATGCGCCCGAATATGTCATCGGCGACATGATCTCGCCATTCAAGTCGGTGATGGGCGGCAGCTACAGGGACTGCGAAGTGCGCCTGCAGCGCGCCATCCATCTGCGCTTCTCGCTGCCGCCGGAGCCGGCTGCCATCCTGCGCAAGGAGATCAAGCGCGCCGACCAGATCGCCGCCTATTTCGAGGCGACGCTGCTTGCCGGGTTTTCGACCGCCGAGGCGACCGAGTTCTTCGGCCGGCCGCGCGGTTTTTCCGCCGAGCGCTTCGACTTCGCGCCACGCTCGGTGACCTCAGCGCAGAATGCGTTCCTGAAGCGGTTTTCGGTGATCGAGAAGTCGCGGCATCACGTTCCGACATCCGCGCTTGGGTAGAAAACGCTAAATTAACCGGAAGCGTCAACAGTGTGGTGTTCGATCAAGCATCGCAGGGGCGCCTCATGCCCGTCTTGGATGTCAAAGGTGGTTCGGTCGTCCCGGAACGGGCGGCCGGAGGCATGGAACATCAGCGCCGCATGCAAGATGAGCTGCGCGAGCAGAACGAACGCTTTTCAGCTGCTGTCGAAAATATGTCGCATGGCCTGTGCATGTTCGATGCCGACGAACGCATGATCATCTGCAACGGCAACTATCTCAACATCTTCCGCCTCGACGCCAAAGTGGTACGGCCGGGCATCTGCTTCGTCGACATCCTGCGGCACAGCGTCGATATCGGCGTTGCCTCGCAAAGCGCCGAAGAACTCTACGCCATCCGCAAGCCCTATATCGACCAGGCAAAACCTTCGACTTATGAAGAGACTCTGTCGGATGGCCGCATCATCAACATCTCGCACCGTCCGTTGGCCCTGGGTGGATGGGTCTCGATCTACGAGGACATAACCGAACAACGGCGCGCCGAGCAGGATCTCAAGGAGCAGCATCGCCGTTTCGACGCGGCACTCGCCAACATGTCGCAAGGCCTGCTGATGTACGACGCCGACGGCAAGATGATTGTGCGCAACAGACGTTTTCTGGAGCTCTATAACGTCTCCGCGGAGGACTTCCCGCTTGGAACGACGCACCGCAACGCGCTCGAACGATTGCTGGAACTCGGCATCTACATGAAGATCGACGTCGACAGCGAAGTCGCCAAAACCGAAGCCTGTCTGGCGGCGGCAAAGACGCATTCGGCCTACCGGCATCTGACCGACGGCAGGACGGTTCTGGTCACACGCAGGCCGATGAGCGGCGGCGGCTGGGTGGTGACTTTCGACGACGTGACCGAGCGCCGCCGGACCGAAGAGCGCATGACCCATCTTGCGCATCACGACACGCTGACCGGACTGCCGAACCGCTCGATGTTTCGCGAACGGCTGGATCTTGCGCTGGAGGACGCGGCAGCCAAGCCGTTGGCGATCTTCTCGCTCGATCTCGACCGCTTCAAGGCGGTCAACGACACCTGGGGACACCCCGCGGGCGACTGGCTGCTGAGAAGCGTCGCCGAGAGACTGCGGCATTGCGTCCGCAACGAAACAGACATCGTCGCCCGCTTCGGCGGCGACGAATTCGTCGTCATGCAGTTCCATTTCAAGGGCATTGGCGATACCGAAAAACTGGCGAAGCGCATCGTCGACGCAATCGCAAAACCATTTAGAGACAAGAGCCGGGACATGCATGTCGGCATTAGCATGGGCATTGCCGTTTTCCCCGGCGACGGCAAGGACGCCGACACGCTGCTGAAAAACGCGGATACGGCGCTCTACCGGGCGAAGAGCGAAGGACGCAACCTCTATCGCTTCTTCGAGCCCGGAATGGATGCTGTCGTGCAAGCCCGCAGGGCGCTTGAAGTAGACCTCGAGGCAGCACTGCCGCGCCAGGAGTTCGATCTGCATTTCCAGCCCATCATGAACATCGCTTCCGGCGAGATCACCGGCGCGGAAGCCTTGATGCGCTGGCATTCGCCAGGGCGTGGCACTGTCGCGCCGGACGATTTCATTCCGGTCGCCGAAGAGACCGGGCTGATCGTGCCGCTCGGCGAGTGGGCGCTGAGGAAAGCCTGCGCAGAGGCCGCAAGCTGGCCACCCGGCTTGCGTATTGCGGTCAATGTCTCGGCCGTGCAGCTCAAAAGCAACGGGTTTGCCCGCGGCGTGATCTCGGCGCTGGCATTTTCCGGCGTTCCGGCTGGACGGCTGGAGCTGGAGATCACCGAAACCGTGCTGATGGACGAAAGCAGGGCCGTGCTGAAAACGCTGCGCCAGTTGCGTGAGCTCGGCATCCGCATCGCCCTGGACGATTTCGGCACCGGCTATTCCTCGCTCGGCTACCTCAGGCGTTTTCCGGTCGACAAGATCAAGATCGACCGATCATTCATTCGCGACATGGGCAACCGCGACACGGCGGCGATCGTTCGGACCATCATCGGGTTGGGTGCCGAGCTTGGCATCGTCGTCACGGCCGAAGGCGTCGAGACCGAGGCGCAACTCGACATGCTGCGCGACAATGGCTGTATCGAGGCGCAAGGCTATTTGATCGGCGTGCCGTCTAAGCCGGCCGACATCCAGCGCCTGCTGAAGTCGCGTGCGACACGCAGTCAGACCGGCTGATGGCGTCAGCGCAAGGTCAGCGCAGCGTTTCCAGGTATTTCTCATGGAAGCTGACATAGCCGGGCTCGACCACCTTGAGATGCCGCTCGATCAGCGCATGAAACAGCGGCAATTGGTGAAACGGAACGCCGGGATAGGCATGATGCTCGGCATGGAACGGCATGTTCCAGGCGAGCTTGCGCACCGCCCAGCTGGTCAGCGTCGTCCTGGTGTTTTCCAGCATGTTGGCCACGAACGGACAACGGCCGTGCTCGGCCAGCAGATAGAGGCGCAGGAATGGCTGTCCGAGCAGAGCGGGAACGATCCAGACATAGAAAAGCACGGTGAGCCGGAAATACACGGCGAGCAGAATGAGGACAGCGTAGAAGGCAATCATGGCGCGCGCCTCGGTCCGCACCTTGCGTCGGCCTTTCGGCGGTACATAGTTCTCCTGACTACCGCCAATCGCATTGGCGTAGAGTGTCTTGAGATGGCCCCACCACACCGGAAGCCCCGAGACGTGGACAATGTATTGCCGCAGGGTCTCGGGCTTCGGGAAGGCAAGCTCGGGGTCGTTTTCGGGATCCTGCGTGTACCGGTGGTGGGCGAAATGGAAGTAGCGGAACCAATCGGCCGGCAGCGCGATCGCCAGGCTGCACAGCCGCGCCACGCCGTCGTTCAGCCACTGTGTTTCGAAAGCCGTCCGGTGCGCCGTCTCGTGCAGCAGCGTGAACAGGAACACTATCAGGATGCCTTGCGGCAGCATCAGCAACGGCCAGAATGGGACCTCGGCCGCGATCAAAGATCCAATGAAGATAATCGCACCCAAGTGAGCGCAGAGCTGGACCATGCCCGCAACATCGGACTTGGCCGTCAGGCGGTTGCGCTCTTCCGGTGTTAATGACGCAATGATGTCGCGATGGTCCATTGGCTTCGATCCAGGCTGAAGATTGATGAAGCCATTCTAGTCGACGAAAAAGCTTTCCAGAAACGACGATTCCTGCGATTTGGATAAGCTTACCTTAGCTATCAGCGATCATGGTCACATCCCCATCCCTGAAAGGACTTCAGGCTTTCGAGGCCGCGGCGCGCACCGGCAGCTTTGCCGCGGCGGCGGAAGAGCTTTCGGTTTCGGCCGCCGCCGTCAGCCAGCTTATCCGCACCGTGGAGGAGCAGATGGGGCGCAAGCTGTTTCATCGGGTCAACCGCCGCGTTGTCCTCACCGAGGCCGGCGTGGAAATGCTGCCTCGGCTGACGGTGGCCTTCCAGGAGATCGGCAGTGTCTCGCGCGAACTGGGCGCCGATGCATTCCGCCCGCGCCTGGTGGTGTCGGTGCCGCCATCCATGGCCATGGGCTGGCTCTCGCGCCGCCTCGCCGGCTTTGTCGCAAGCCACGGCGCCGCTGACATATCGCTCCGGGGCGATGACGACCCGGTGTCGTTCGACCGCGAGTTGATCGACATCAGGCTTTCCTATGGTCCGCATTATCGCGAGCACCCGACCGAGGAGATCGCCCGGGACGCCGTCTATCCCGTCTGCGCGCCAGGGCTTGCCGGCATCACCAAGGCGGGTGGCGAGCCGCTCGCCGGGCTGCCGCTCATCCACACCGACTGGGGGCCGACAGGCGCATCGTTTCCGTCCTGGCCCAACTGGTTCGAGGTCGCGGGTGCTCACCCTGGCCGAGCGGCACGGCGCGGCCTTTCGGCCAATTCGTCGCGCGCGGCCCTAGACCTCGCCATTTCGGGGTTGGGCGTGGCGCTGGCGCAAGGGATTTATTGTGCCGAAGCGGTGGAGGATGGCAGGCTGGTCCGGCCGGCCGTCGGCGCGATTGCATTGCGCCAGCCCTATTGCCTGACGGTTCCAGAGCGAAGCGCAAGGCGCGATGTCGTGGCCGCGTTCCGCGATTGGCTGGTCAACGAATGCCAGCACGCGGTTGGCTCGCCGGCGCTGCGCTGACCGGGAGGGTTATGGTCAGAGGTGCCCGCTCAAGGCCGCCACCATATCCTTGCTGGTCGCCACGGGCACGATCTCGAACTCGACCAGATCAGCCCATTCGATGACCCAGCGCTGCAGCGACGTGACGTCATCGCTCTCCACCAGCAGGAAACAGCGGCTCATATCAGCCGCGATCCAGCTGTGATGCACGACAAGCTCCTCCGGCTTCAGCCGGCCGCGGTCGCGGAACCGGCGGTAGATTTCATTGCGGTCGCAGCCGGTGATCCTCGATGACGATGAACTGCATATTCCCCTCGGATGAATTACCGCCCAGGCCTGTCGAGCCGCTCCAGGAACCACTGCGTCAGCCGCACCCAGACCTCGTCCTTCTCGCCGGAATCCTCCCAGCCGTGATCGAGGTTTGGATTGTCGTTGACCTCGATGACGAAGACACCGTCCTTGGTCTCCTTGAGGTCGACGCCGTAGAGGCCGTCGCCGATGCAGCGCGCCGCCTTGACGGCGGTCTCGACGACATGGGCCGGCGTCTCCTTCAGCGTGAAGGTCTTGATGCCGCCCTGGTCGGGCTTGCCATTGGCCTTGTGGTTGACGATCTGCCAATGTTTCTTGGCCATCAGATAGTGCACGGCAAACAGCGGCTGGCCACCGAGCACGCCGACACGCCAGTCATATTCGGTCGGGATGAATTTCTGCGCGATGAGAAGGTCGGATTCCTCCAGCCATTCGGTCGCGAGCCGCGTCAGCTCCTCCAGGTTCTCGCATTTCTTGACGCCGCGAGAAAAGGACGAATCCGGGATCTTCAACACGAGAGGAAAACCCAGCGTCTGTGCGGCTAGTTCGAGGTCAGAGGTGCCGGCGATCATCACCGTCGGCGGCACCGGCACCTTGTTGTAGGCCATCAGTTCGTTGAGATAGACCTTGTTGGTGCAGCGGATCATGGACAGCGGGTCGTCGATGACCGGCATGCCTTCCTGCTGGGCGCGGCGAGCGAAGCGGTAAGTGTGGTTGGAGATCGAGGTGGTCTCGCGGATGAACAGTGCATCGTAATTCGCGAGCTTGGCCAGATCCTTTCTGGTGATCGGCTCGATTTCGACCCCCATCTTTTCGGCGATCTTGGCCCAGTAGCGCAGCGAAGAGATTTCCGAGGGCGGCAATTCCTCATGCGGATCGACCAACGTGGCGAAGGTGTAACGCGCCGGCGTGCGGCCCTTGGTGTCGCGCCACTCGCGGTTGGTATAGGTCTCCAGGCACTGGATGAAGCTTTTTTCCTCGTCCTCCGTCATCCGAGCCAGGGGGTGGAAGCCGATCTTGCGGATCGAAGCCCATTCGGCGCTGTCCTTGATATGGACTTCGAGCGCCGGCGCCCGGAACCAGTCGAACAACAGCTTGGCGAAACGGTCCCAGACCTTGGACGGGCCGATGCCGAAGAAGATGCAGACCTTCGCCGGAAATACGCCGCCGAGATCCTTGCGGCATTTGTTGAGCGCCAGTTCCAGTTCCGGCAAGGCGTGCTCGTAGAGCTTGCGCTCCGACAGGTCGATCATAGTCTCGACCGTCGGGATGACCTTGTGGCCGCGCGAACTCGCCAGCAGCGAGGCATAGTAGCCGCGGCTCTGATAGCCGTAGTTGTTCGACAGGTTGATGACCTTAGGCCGCTGACCGCGAAACAGCGAGGGATGCGCGAGATAGTCGCGATTGGTGATGATCTTGTGCGGCGTCGCCACCTGGTCGAGATCGCTCTGCCTGCCGGTAAGAATGACCCAGGTCATTATCTCTTTCCCAAAGTGATGGCGGCACGCAGTCCGTCGCGGCCGAACTGCGCCATGTTCATGAAGATGCCGTAAGGCACGGGAATGTTGGCGGCATCAAGGATGGTTTCCTGCCTTTCATCCTCGACCCACGGATCGTGGATCAGAATATGATCGCCATCATCGCCGATGGCCAGCACCCAGTGCGGCACCTTCTTGCCGAACATCAGGAAGCCGCTGATCAGCACCAGCACCAGTTTGCCCCCGGCGAGAGCCGCCCTGATATCGTCGATGGTGAATGGACGGTAATTCACCGGGATGCCGTAAAGTTCCGCGCGGCGGCGAAAGTCGACCTGTGCCAGTTCCATGACCCGGCGCTTGTCCTCGCTGCGCACCGACTGCAGGAACAATGCGCCGTAGAAGGAAACGAAAATCTCCGCCGCAAGCCCGCTTTCGTAGCCCGAGACAGCCAGGCCGAATGGTTCGCAGCCGCCCGGTCCTGACATCATGAAGACGGTCGTCGCCTCGCGCCAGAGTCGGATTTCCATCACTGGATCGGGCACGAAGCCACGATCGAAATTGGCCATGGCCATCATCAGGCAGCATGGGCCGCAGGTGAACTCGCAGGTCTGCTGATAGAATGGCACCCTGGTGGCGACCGGAAGGTCGCCGCGCAGGGTTTTTTCATAGCGCAGTGCCGTCGCGCCGTCCTCGTAGTAACCGGGCTCGCGGCCAATCTTGCGGTAGCCGGCCTGTTCATAGATGCTGATGGCACGGCCATTGTCCTCGCGCACTTCGAGACGCAGCATCATGCGGCCGTGTTCGAAGGCTGTCTCTTCGGCCGCGGCCAGCAATTGACGACCTATGCCGAGCCCGCCGAAAAACGGTCCAACGGCGATCGAATAGAGCCGTGCCACCCCACTGCCCTTGCGAAACAGCACGATCGCATAACCGCCGACGCGGCCATCGATTTCGGCGACCAGCGTCTCGGCGGTCTCGCGCTCGATGAACAGGCGGAAGGAGCGGCGGGAAATGCGGTCGCTCGAGAATACAGCTTTCTCGATGGCGGCGAGGTCATCGACGTCAGACGCGCGGGCCGTGCGGATCTCGGCAGGCATGCGGCTTGAGAAAACCTCGATTGCGTTGCGGCAACGGCCCCGGTCGAAAAGCGTCGCAGACACCGGCCGAAGCGCCGGTATTCACCAAGCGCTATCGCTCCTTGATTAGGGCCGAATTGTGACAGCTTCCGCGACGGCAGGGAAGCCGGCAAGCTTTGAACGGAACCGCTGTTTTCATGCCAGCCGACCGCGCAAGATCGCAGCCGGCTCAGCTGGACAGACCGGCCAGAAGCTGGCCATACGCGCTCTTGGCCACGGCCGCCAACTGCTCGCGCGGCAGCGAACCAACGACGGCACAGCCATAGCCCTTATCTAGCCAGTAGACGGCCCGCGGACCGTCCTGCGCCGAAGCATAGGTGCCCTTGGCATTCTCGGTCGATTCCGCCGTCACGAAGAGGGATATGCGCTCGCCCTTATCGTCTTCGTAGAGCAGCATCGCGGCCTTGCTTTCCCCCGCCGGCAACAACCGGCCGCCAACCAGCTGAAAGCCGTTCGCGCTCAGGTCCGGTGCCACCAGTTTCAGGCCGACCCGGTTGGAGAGCCAAGTCTGCAGATGATCCTTGTCGCTGGCCGGCACTTCCACCGCGTGCCGCTTCTCGGCGGCATAGATGACATGGGCGGCGATCGCCTGTTCGGCGAGCTGATCCTCCGCCGGATCCTCCTGCCCGATCCCTCCGATACCCGCAAAGTAGCCGCCAAATCCGCCCGTGGCGAGAAGGACGGCCGCGGCGGCGGCAAGCCACCAGCGTGAGCGTGGCGCAGCAAGCTTAACAGGCGCTTCACCGAGGACCACCTTGCGCAAGCGCACTGGCACCACCTCGTCCAGCACGCCGGCAAAGGCCGAGCGCAACGCCTCCCGGTCGGCGGTGAAGCGGGCGCTCCTGGCCTTCATCTCGGGATTGGCGTCGAGCCAGGCATCGTAGGCGGCGCGCTCATCGGCCGGCAGTTCGCCGTCGAGCGCCATATGGATGTCCCGTTCGGAAAAATCGCGGCGGATCATTTCTCGACGATCCTTATGGCGCGGCGGCGCGCTGTGTCGTCCAGCAGCCCGCGCAATTCCTCACGCCCCCGCGCGATGCGCGACATCAGCGTGCCGGCGGGAACGCCCAGAATGTTGGCAGCCTCGGCATAGGAAAAGCCTTCTATGGCAACCATGATAATGGCCGCGCGGCGATCGGGGCTGAGCGCCTGCAACGCGTCCATGATCTCGCGCGAAGCGATGCAATCCAACTGTTCGGGCGGCTGGGCAACCGCCTCGCCCGCCTCCAGCGGCAGCATCGCCGCTTCGCCGCGGCGGTTCACCTTGCGCATCTGGTCGATGAACAAATGATGCATGATCGTAAACAGCCACCTCCTGGGGCTTTCTCCCGTCTGCCAGTTGTCGAGCCGCAACAGCGCACGCTCGAGGCAGTCCTGAACGAGGTCGTCGGCAGCATCACGGCCGCGCAGAAGCGAGCGTGCGTAGCGGCGCAGGCGCGGTATTTCGCCAAGGATTGCTGCCTTTTTTTCGTCCATGACCGCTGGTTCTGAGGTCGCCCTTGTTGATCCCGATAGAACGCGCCTTCCCGGCACGGCGCAAGCAGCCAGCGCGAAGCGGTCCACCGCTCCGGTCACCCAAGCACTGAGATAACGCCGGCGGATGGCGGTTTATTCCCGCACAGCGTTGAATTCGGGCTATTATTGTTCGCCGGCCAGCAATTTCTCCTTTGCCGCCCGCGTCAGCAGCCGCTGGTAGAACAGACCGATGCCGATCAGAACGGCGCCGAGCCCGATGAAGGAAAGCGCCCTGAGCACCCCTTCCAGTTCCGACATGTCGAACAGGAAGACCTTCAGGACGGCCACCGCGATCAGCGCGGCGGAGGCGATGCGCAGCACCTGCGATTTCAGCCAGACGCCAGCCGTGAGCAGCGCCACGCCGATAACCAGCCAGAGCGCCGAATAGGTATAGGTCTCCAACTGCCCAAGGCCGCTCCACATGCCGATGAACTCGCCCTTGAACAGGCGCCTGACCGAAAGCGTGGCATAGGCGAAGGCAAGCAGCGCCGCCATCAGCGCCAGCATGGCCGAATACCATTTCGGCCGCTTGCCCCTGCTATAGAGCGCCAGACCACCGGCGGCGACGGCCGGCAGGAGATAGGCGAGGAACAAGAGGTTGAAGACCGGGATCCGGCCGGTCGATTCGTCAGTGAACAACGGATTGAGCACCAGGAAATGCTGGATGACGATGAAGGCGGCCGAAAGCACGCCCACCGCCATCGAACCATAACGCAGCACCGAGCTTGGCGAGCGCCTGTCGATGGCGATCAGGATGGCGCCGGCACCGATGGCGATCAGCGTGTAGATCGCCTGTTCGGCGAGCGTCGGCGCATCGCTGTTGATGGCGCCGCCATGCATTGCGTGACGCACCAGCATGGCGAGCGTCAGCAGCGCAAACAGTGCCGCCGCCGCTTCCATGGCCAGGCGTGGACGGCCATCGGTGGTTCGGGCGAGTTGCCAGGCCGCGAAGCCGAAGGCGAGCGCCGGCACGCCGTAGCCCGGCAGCAACCAGTTGAAGACCGGTGTCGTCGACAGGAATTCGGCGCCGACGATCGTCGGATCGAAGGCGGCGCGGCCAAGCACCACGATGACAGCGGCGACCGAAATCCAGCCGAGCACAGGATAGGAGCGCCAGCGCGTGGCGAGCGCCGGCACGATCGCGGCGGCACCAAGCAGGATGGTGGTCCAACCGGAATCAAAAGCCATATGCAGCATCAGGAGGCCGGCGACTGCCGCGCCGCCCAAAACAAACGACACTGCGGCTCCGCCCTTGAGCGACGGTTCCTCAGCCCGCGCGATCCACTCCCCGCCGGCGGCGAAGGCCAGGACCAGCAGGGCCGCGACGGCGGCATAGACAAAGTCGCGGTCGAGATTGCCGAAGGTGAACCAGAGCGCCAGCAGGATGACCAGCGGCACGATGACACCCCATGCAGCCCAAGAGGCTGCTCGGATCTGCGCCGTGGCGACGAAGCGGCGCGCGGCCCACAAACCAGCGGCGACGAAAACCAGACCGAGGCCAATACCGATACGCAAGCTTAGGGCGTTGGCGCTGGCCACGGGCGCTCCATCAACACCCAAAGCGCCGCCCGAAAAGTCGGAAGCGATAGACGTTGGCGGGATGATGCCGAGATAGATAAGCACCGTCACCAGTCCAGCGGCGTAAAGTAGTGGCAGCGCCAGTGGGCGGTAGAGGGCGACCGTTACCATCACGATAAGCAGCACCGCGCCCGGCAAAGCATCACCGGCAGCGGCGAAGACCGGGTCAACCGAGAGGCCAAGCGCCGAGAAGGCGACGAACAGTCCAGGCACGATGGATGGCCAGTCGAAAGTCCCTGCTTGTCCGGTCTGGCCGCCACGACTGCTCAGCCAGACAAGGGCGAGCACAGCCAGCGTCACGGCGTCGATGAGCAAGATGGCGGAGAGGTTCGCGCCCGGTGCGTCGGTCATGTAGAGGATGGTCCAGACGCCTGTGCCGAAAAAAGCGGCCGCCATCAGGGCATTCCAGTCGCGCATGCGGGCGATCACGCCAGTGGCGGCGAGCACGATGGCGAGATAGCCGAACAACGCCCACGGATTGGGCGCCTGCGAAGCGATCAGCACCGGCGTCACCATGGCGCCGACGAGACCGATGCCGGCCAGCGCCTGGCCATGGACGAGAGCGGCGGCGATGGTGGCAATGCCGATCGCACCGAGCAGCGTAAAGGCAAGCGCCGGGCCGATAAAACCGTAAACGCCATGGGCGGCATAGACGGTGCCGAACAGGATGAAGGCGCCGGCCGCGGTCAGGATCGCCGGAATATAGGCGCCGGCAATACCTTGCACCGGTACCTTGAAGCCGGTGCGGCGAATGAACTCGCCGCCGGCGACCAGCACCAACCCGAGCACCGCCGCCATGGTGAGCCGCACGCCGGGCCCGAAAATGCCGGCCTCGATGGTGTAGCGGATCAGGAACAAGCCGCCCAGAGCCAGCGCAATGCCGCCGACCCAGACCGCCCAACGCGTGCCGAGCGCGGTCTCGACGTCGGACTGGCGAGCGGCTTTGGCGACCGCGGCCGGCGCGACCTCTGGCCTTTTCGGTGTGATCTCGGGCGCGCTCCAAGGGCCGGGCACACTCTCTCCTGCCGGAATTTCCGACTCCGTGGCCTGTAGTGCGGGTGCCGGCTCGCCGATTGCTGCCGGGGCGATGTCGGCAGGCGCGGCCACCGGAGCCGTGTCGGCCGTGCCCTGCGCCACTTCCAGTTCCGATGGCTTGACCGTGGGCGATACCGCGCCCGAAAGCACGAGGCTGCGCAGTGCGCCAAGCTCGCGCTCGATCAGGCCGATGCGGCCCTGCTGACGCGAAATGATGACGAACAAGGCAATGATGGCGACGAGGCCGATCAGGCTCTCAAACATGGCGGTTCCCCCAAACCAGGCCAGTTTTCACTGACGCTTCATCTCACTGACATTCAATTACGGCGGCTAAACGGCTGAAAATTCAACGTGCCGGCAGATTGGCGGCTGGAAATATCGAACATGTCTCGGTACCGAAAGCCAGCAGCTTGCCGTCGGCATCCTTCAGCGTCGCTTCCGAAACGGCAAGCGTGCGGCCTTTGTGAACCACCTTGCCTTCGCAGACAACCTCACCGGTCCTGGGCGTGATCGGCCGCGTTAAGTCACCTTGAACTCTGCAGTCGTGTAGGCCTCGCCCTTCTCTAGCAGGGTCTGCACCCCGCAAGCCAACGCTGAATCGAGCAGCGTCGCCGCCCAGCCGCCGTGAACGCCGCCCAGCGGGTTGAGGTGGCGTTCATTCGGCCGCCGCGGAACACGGCGCGACCTTCCGATACCTCGGTCAACGCGAGCTGAGCCGGAGGGAGATCGGGGGGGCCGGGTATTTGCCGTCGACGATTCGCTGCGGCAATTCCAGGCCGGGGTATTTCAGGACGTCGGCATGAGGAATGGTGCCGAGGCCGAGCGGCGGCCCGGATAGAGTTCGACTTCGCTCACCGGATGATTTCTCTGGCCGCGCTCTCTCCGGCGATGGGCCTCTGCGTTGCGTGGTGCTTGCGCAGTGCGGCCAGAAAGCCGGCGCGCGCGTCGGGCTGATCGATGCCGCGCGGCTCGTAGACGTGGCGGGTGAAGAAGAAGCCGGTCAGGCGGAAGGCGTCCGCGATCGCCGCCTGATTGGCGCGCTGGCCGGAGCCACGCTGCAGGAAGGCGGGCAGCACCAGCATCTTGTCGTGCCATGGCGCCCCGGCTTCACGCGACACCGCGCGCCCGGACTTAGGCGAGACATAGGCCAGATCCTGCCTTGTGCCGGTGGCGGCGCATTGGCTGAGATCGAGGCCAAAGCCGAGTTCATCGAGAATCAGAAGCTCGAAACGCGCCACCAGTTCGCCGGCGGCATCCGCGTCGTCGAGGTGCACGATCATCACCGAAAGCGCCTCGTAGAGGCCGCCATGGGCATCGCGCTCGGGCAGCAGGCGCAGATGCGCCGCCATCGTCTGCAGGCCGTAGACGGCAATGGCACTGTCCATCAGCCGGGCGGCGTTCATCTCGATCGCTTCGGCCTGGAAGGTGCCCAGGTGCTCGTCAAGGCGCGCGCGCCACAAGAGATCGACACGATTGCCTGGCTGGAGAACGGGCTGCTGCTTGCGGGAGCGGCCGCCGCGCACGAGGCCGAGATGGCGGCCATGGGCGCGCGTCATCACCTCGAGAATGGCGCTGGTTTCGCCATGCCTGCGGGTGCCGAGAATGATTCCCTCGTCGCGCCATTCCATACTAGAAGCTTTTCACCGAACGGGTGGCGAAATCAAGGTATGGGTCTGGCGCCTGTGCCGGCTCTCGCAACGAGGCAAAAAAGCCGCCCGCAGCGATGTGCCGCGGGCGGTTGCTGAGGTCAGTCCAAGCCTTAGAAGGAGCGCTGGAAGCGGAGGATGCCGCCAACGTTGCTTTTCTTAGCCGCGCCAGCCCAAACGGAGTTGGCCGGGGTGTCATTGCCGACGTTCTGGTAATCGACTTCGGCCGTGACCGTGAATCCGGGCACAACAGTATAAGCGATGTTGGCGGCGATGCCGAGGTTCTTCCAGTCGTCATAAGAGACCTGGGCGTTGAACGAAGTCTTGGCGTTGAACTTGTAGGTGCCGCCGCCCCAGACTGCCCAGTTGCCGCCCCACTGCTTGTAGAAGCCGCGACCTTTGGCGTTGATGAAGTTGGTTGGATCGGTGAGGTTGTCATCGGTGCCGTAGCCGCCCATGACGAACAGCGACAGTTCCTTGGTGACGTTGACGTCCAGACGAACCTTGCCGGCCACTTCCTCATAATTGCTGTCATAGGCGACAACACCGGTGATCGCGCCCCAGTCGGCCTTGTACTTCAAGCCGCCGACGACATGCGGGACATAGCTGTCGATGGTGCCGGTTTTGCCAGCGCCTTCTTCGAGCGACACCAGCCCCGAGAAGCCGTTGCCCGCGTCGAAGTAGTATTGAACGACATTGCTCTCCTGTCCGCCATAGGGGACGATCGTATCTTGGATGACGTTGCCGGCATAGCCGATGAACGTATCGAAAGCCGTATCGTCCTTACCGACGCGCAGACCGCCGAGCTGAATCCAGGCGAAGCGCAGCGAGAGAGACTTGTTACGGCCCTGCCAATCGTCGGCGTTGGAGGCGCCTTGATTAATGTAGTCGCCGGAGCTGTTGCCGTAGTTGAAGCGGGTCTCCGTGTAGGTTTTCAGGGTACCGAGTTCGGTTTCCTGCCCCGTCCAGGTCTTCAGTGTGAAGCGGGTGTTCTTGTAGTAGGTCGAATGTGTACTGCCGTCCTGGTGATCCGGAACGTGGTTGACGCCATCGAACGAACCGGCATCGCCGACGCCGATGTCGTAACGGACATACCCGCCGATGCGCAGGCAGGTCTCGGTGCCCGGGATGTAGAAGTAGCCGGCGCCGTAGACGTCGCAGATCTTGACGTATTCGGCCGGTTCCGGTTCGGCGACGACAACCGCGTCCGCGGCGCGCGCGCCGGACACCGCGATCAAAGCCGCGGCTGAGCCGAGAAGGAGGCTCTTGATGTTCATTTTCTGACCTCTCCAGTCAAGTTTGAAAAATGGCTTCTGAATTGTGGCTGGCGGATATGTTTTCCCGCCTCACCCCCACAATGAAAAAGGCCCGCACCGCGTCCCCTTTTCGCGGCGAACATACCCACCAATCGTCCACCTTCAATGACAATTCCATAAATGCGCTGGATTCTCGCCACAGATTAAATCCGTGTTGCACAAATAACACTAGGCGATGCTGGCTTGAGTTTTTTAAATGGCACAAATGGAACGTCGTCATATTTTTGTAAAAATTAGATTTATCCTTCTACATTTGCCGGTCAATTCTGTGGATTACAGTCTTTTAAAAATATAAATCTAAGATGGCTCGATAAATCTGCGATTTCTGTCCTCGTATCGCTGTCGGCGCGAAAACAACACCATCAGCGGCTCCAGATCACCGCGCTGAAAGCCGGCCTCATGGCGCGTCGCCGCTTCGTTGGCGGCTTGCCAAGAATCTGAGTTGGTCTGGCGCCATGGCGGGCCGCGTGGAGGAACCGGCGCTTCGCCTTAGCTGCTTTCCGGCACCCGGGGAGCGGTTCCCGTAAAGCCGCGGCGTGCTCTACAGCTCGTAGCGGCGAATCGGATTCGCCGACCTGCTGTAAGCTTCCGATTTTATGCATGTCGTTGTCCCGGAACCGAGGACACTTCCGGGCGACATGCGTTGGCCTCACGCCCAATGCTTGTGGTCGGCCAGCACCGCGCCGATGACGTGCCAGGATTTTTCGGCCTTAGCGGGGGAACTCCAGCCCCATCTCGCGGTAGCGCTCGGGGTCATCGCCCCAGTTCTCGCGCACTTTCACGAACAGGAACAGGTGGACCTTCTGTTCCAGTATGCCTGATATTTCCATCCGCGCGGCCTGGCCGATGGCGCGGATGGTCTCGCCCTTGTGGCCAAGCACGATCTTCTTCTGGCTGTCGCGCTCGACAAAGATGGTCTGGTCGATGCGCACCGAGCCGTCCTGTTTCTCTTCCCATTTCTCGGTTTCGATGTGCGACGAATAGGGCAGTTCCTGATGCAGCCTGAGATAGAGTTTTTCGCGGGTGATCTCGGCTGCCAGCTGGCGCATCGGCAGGTCCGAAATCTGGTCTTCCGGATAGTACCAGGGACCGGCCGGCAGCGCCTGCGCCAGATAGTCGAGGAGGTCCTTGCAGCCGGAACCGGTCAGCGCGGAGACCATGAAGGTGCGCTGGAACGGCACTTTCTCGTTCGCTGCCGCGGACAGGGCCAGCAGCGCCTCGTGCTTGACCCGATCGACCTTGTTGAGAATCAGCACCATCGGTTGGCGCACGTCCTTCAGCCGTTCGAGGATGGCGTCTGCATCGCCCCTGATGCCGCGCTCGGCGTCGATCAGCAGCAGCACGATGTCGGCGTCCTTGGCGCCTCCCCACGCGGTGGTCACCATCGCGGTGTCGAGCCGCCGCTTGGGTTTGAAGATGCCCGGTGTGTCGACAAAGACGATCTGCGCGTTGTCGTGCGTGGCGATGCCGCGCACGATGGCACGTGTCGTCTGCACCTTATGGGTGACGATCGAGACCTTGGCGCCGACCAGCTGGTTGACCAGCGTCGACTTGCCCGCATTGGGCGCGCCGATCAGCGCAACGAAGCCGGAGTGCGTGACGGGAGCGGCTGCAGTATCTTCTGCGGTCATGCCGCGCTCCCTTTATTGGCCCACACGCCTTCGCGCACGAGAAATGCCGAAGCCGCCGCTTCTTCGGCCGCTCTGCGGGAGCCGCCGGTACCGATGGAAGGTGCAAAGCCGCTAACCTGCAAAGAAATAGTGAAGACCGGCTGATGGTCGGGCCCTTCGCGTTTTTCGATCACATATTCGGGTCGCGCGTCACTCGACTTGGCAATCCATTCCTGCAAATCGGATTTCGGATTAAGTGGCTTCGTCACAACCGTGCTCGAACGTGGCTCCCAATAACGCAGAACGAACCGCCGCGCGGCGTCGATACCACCATCGATATAAACTGCCGCGATTAGGGCTTCGACGGCATCAGCCAGATAGTTTCCGCCGTAGCCGCGCGATCGCGTCTTCAAGGCGGCGTCGGCCCGAACCAGATTCTCCAGCTGCATCTCGATGCCGACTTCCGAGCATGTTTTTGCATCGACCAGCGCATTGAAACGGGGCGCGATTTCGCCTTCCGGTGCATCGGGGAATTTCTCGAAAAGCATATCGGCGACGACAAGACCAAGCACGCGGTCGCCAAGGAATTCAAGACGCTGATTGTTGCTTGTCGCCTTGACCGCGCTGGAATGCGTCAAGGCCGTCTCAAGTAAGCGGATATCCCTGAAAACATGCCCGGTCTTGGCCATCACCAAACCGGCCAGAGTCTCGCCTGTCGGGCGCTTCAACGCCATCAGTTGACGAAGTGGAACAGGCGCGAAGCGCGCATCAGCGACGGCCATTTCCAGATTTCGAGCGGGCTTGCCTTGCCGGCGATCGAGAAGAAGACAAGGTTGGCGCGGCCGACCAGGTTCTCGGCTGGAACATAACCGACGGTGAAGCGGCTGTCGGCGGAATTGTCCCTGTTGTCGCCCATCATGAAATAGTGGCCGGGGGGCACGTCGAATTCGCGGGTGTTGTCGCCAATCGAGTTCGGCGACAGGTCGAGCGTGTCGTAGCTGACACCATCGGGCAGCGTCTCGCGATAGACGTCGATCGGATAATCCTTTTCCGTGATGTCGGGATTGTCGATCTGGCCGGTCTTGACGCGCGGCACGCCGACGCCATTGATGAAGACTTGGCCATCCTTCATCTGGATCTTGTCGCCGGGCAGGCCGATGACGCGCTTGATATAGTCGACGGATGGATCCGGTGGGAACTTGAACACCACCACGTCGCCACGCTTGGGCACTGAGCCCCAGATGCGGCCCGAGAAAATGTCCGGTCCAAAAGGCAGCGAATAGCGTGAATAGCCGTAGGACCATTTGGTCACGAACAGATAGTCGCCTTCCAGAAGCGTCGGCCGCATCGAGCCCGACGGGATCGAGAACGGCTGGAACAGCAGCGTGCGAATGACCAGGGCGAGCAAAAGCGCCTGGACGATGACGCTGACGGTTTCGCCAAGCCCGCCGGATTTCTTCTGAGATTTTTCAGCCACGCTCATGTCGTCCTCGATTGTGCGTTGGATGGTATAGAGTCTCGGCGCGCGCTGGGCAACGTCCATGCCGGTCGTCAGATGCAATCAATGTGGCGCTTCTTCGACCGGTAGCGCCTCTATGATCACAAAGGCTTGAGCGAGCGGGAAATCATCCGTGATGGTGAGGTGGATCGCTGCCCGATGACCTCGGGGCACGATCTCTTCCAGCCGCGCCAGCGCCCCGCCGGTCAGCGCCATCGTCGGCGCACCGCTTGGCAGGTTGACGACACCCATGTCACGCCAGAAGACCCCTTGTGCCAGACCAGTGCCCAGTGCCTTGGCGCATGCCTCCTTGGCGGCAAAGCGCTTGGCGTAGGAAGCCGCGCGGGCGCGCCGGTTCTCCGAACGCGCCTGTTCCACCTCGGTGTAGATCCTCTGGATGAAGCGCTGGCCGTGACGCTCAAGCGATTTCTCGATGCGTGTGATGTCGATCAGGTCGCTGCCGATGCCGATGATCATTGGGCGGCAGAACCGACGCTTCCGGCGGAATGAGGCGAATGCTCACGGCGTCTCGCGCGCTCGGCCAGCCGCTTGCGCCTCTGTTCGCGGAAGACATTCATGCCCCAGCGCGTGATGCCGTAGAACACCAGGCCGAACACCAGCCCGAGCGGCACCGCGCCGATCAGCATCGGCTCCAGTACGGGATGCCATAGTTTGGCAAAGGAAAGCGTGTGCAGCATCTCGCCCAGATGCGCCGGCGGACCGTGTGTCGGCAAGCGATCGTGCAGGATGAGCTTGCCGGTTTCCCAGGATGCGCCCCACAAGAGCGGAAAAGTAAGCGGATTGCCGAAGAATACGGCTCCGAGAGCGGCGGCCACCAGATTGCCGGCGATCACCCAACACAGAACGGCGGCAATGATGAAGTGGAAACCGACGGGGAAGAACGAAGCAAAGACACCCGCCGCGACACCCGCGGCCACCGCATGCGGGGTGGCCTTCAGCCGCAGAATGCGCTTGGAGAAATATTGAAGCGAGCGCGAAAACGAACGGCGCGGCCACAGATAGGTACGCACCCGCTCGAAAAGGCCATCAGGCTTGCGGCGACGAAAAAGCACTCTATTCCTATTCCAGACAATTCACAGCTTACACGCCGGCTGTTTCCAGCCAGGTTTCGACTGCCACATCTTGCGCTTTACGGTCGCCAGAAGGCAATCGCGACTTTGATATAGCCATCCGCAAGCCCAACGACAACCGAAGGCCTTACGCTCAGCGTCCGCAGCGCCAGGTTTTTGCTCGGATCCATCTCCTCCACATCGGATAATCGCGGCGAATTTGAGAAGTGGTTTCGGCTAATTGTCGCAGCCGGATGACCGATATGCGGCCAGGGGTTCCGACCGACTTCGACAAGGTCGCCATCAGGGGCCAGACGATAGCCTTCCGGCACGGCGCCTACTTCAGATATTCGCTGACCTCGACCAGATTGTCGTCGGGATCGCGGAAATAGACCGACATCATAGCTCCTTGCGCGCCGACGCGCTCGACCGGACCGACTTCGACGGCAACGCCTTCGGCCGCGAGGCCGGCCTGGATTTCGGCGAGAGGCACCGCCGACACGAGGCAGAAATCGCCAGAACCCGGCGTCGGCGTCCTTGCCTTTGGCTCGAAAGTGCGGCCGACTTCGTGCAGGTTGATCTTCTGCGAACCGAACAGAAGCGCTGTCGGCCGGTTCGGCTGATCCAGGCGCCGCATGCCAAGCACGCGCCGGTAGAAGTCGCAGGTCGCTTCAACCGAGCGGACCGTCAGCACGAAATGGTCGATGCCGGCGATCATTTCGACCTCCTCGTCAGATGTTGCGGCTGCCCGGCTTGATGGCCGGGATGGCGGCAAGCTCCGGCGGCAACCTGTCCGGCGGATAGGCTGGAACTTCATATTCGGCAAGCGCGATCAACGGCACGCCGACATGGGTCTTGCCGGCCGAACGGTCGATGATGCAGGCGGCCGCGACCACCTCTGCGCCAACGTCGCGCAGGCAATCGATGGTTTCGCGGATCGACAGACCGGTGGTGACGATGTCCTCGACGATGACGACGCGGGCGCCTCGATCGATCTCGAAGCGGCGCAGGCGGAACTCGCCCCCCTCCCGCTCCACCCAGATCGCTGGCACGCCAAGGTGGCGCGAGGTTTCGTAGGCAGGGATCAGGCCGCCGATCGCCGGCCCGACGACATAGTCGATCTTGCCTGGCACGGCGGCGCGAATCTTCTTGGCCAGCGCCTTGCAAAGCCGCTCGGTCTTGTCGGCATGCATGAAGACGCGTGCCTTCTGCAGGAAGACTGGACTGCGCAGGCCCGACGTCAGGATAAAATGACCCTCCAGAACAGCGCCAGCCTCACGGAATATGTCCAGCACTTCGTCGGTCTTCATCTCGTCCCCCATGGTCGGCTATCGCTAGCCATTGACGCGCCGCGCATCGCTGACGCTCGAATTGTCCTTGAGCTGCGACAGCAGCCGGTTGAGATGCTTCAGGTCCCAGACTTCGAGATCGATCAGCATTTCGGTGAAATCGGGCGCGGTGCGCACCATCGACAGCGTATGGATGTTGGCGTCGTTGGAGGCGACGACCTGGGCGATATCGGCAAGCGAACCCGGCGCGTTGATGGCGGTGACCGAGACGCGCGCGGGGAACCGCTCCTTGGTGCGCTCGTCGATGTCCCAGCGCACGTCGATCCAGCGCTCCGGTTGATCGTCGAAGGCCTGCAGCGCCGGAGACTGGATCGGGTAGATGGTGATGCCGGTGCCCGGCTGGACGATGCCGACGATACGATCGCCAGGGACCGCGCCTTCCGGCGCGAAGCGCACCGGCAGGTCGCCGCGCACGCCGCGGATCGGCACGGCGCCGGCGCCTGGTTGGTCCTTGTCCTTGCGCGCGGCCCGGCCAGGTATCTGGAACAGCATGCCTGCGGCATTGCGGATCTTCGACCAGCCTTCCTCGCGCTGCTTGGGCGCCGCCGGCGTGACGCGCTCGTCCTTGTAGTCGGGGAACACGGCCTTCATGACATCGGTCGAGGCCAGTTCGCCGCGGCCCACGGATGCCAGCACATCCTCGATGTCCTTGCGTGCGAGCCTGTGCAGCACGGGCTTGAGGCTTTCCCTGGTGAAGGTCTTGCCGGCTCGTTCGAAGGCACGCTCCAGAATACGCGCGCCAAGGCCAGAATACTGCTTGCGGATCGCATTCTTGGTGGCGCGGCGGATGGCGGCGCGCGCCTTGCCGGTGACGACGACCGATTCCCATGCGGCTGGCGGCACCTGCGCCTTGGAGCGGATGATCTCGACCTCGTCGCCATTCTTCAGCTCCGTCATCAGCGGCATGATGCGGCCATTGACCTTGGCGCCGACGCAGGTGTCGCCGACATCGGTGTGGACCGCATAGGCGAAATCGATCGGCGTGGCGCCCCGCGGCAAGGCAATCAGCATGCCTTTCGGCGTGAAGCAGAACACCTGGTCCTGGAACAGCTCAAGCTTGGTGTTCTCGAGAAAATCCTCGGGATTGTCGCCCTCGGCCAACTGCTCGATGGTACGACGCAGCCAAGCGTACGCGTTGGTCTCCTTCGAGATCGCATGGCCGGCGCCGTTCGTCTTGCCGCCGGTGTCCTTGTAGATTGAATGGGCGGCGACGCCGTATTCGGCGATCTTGTTCATCTCGCGGGTGCGGATCTGCAGCTCGACGCGCTGGCGCGAAGGGCCGACGATGGTGGTGTGGATCGAACGGTAGTCGTTCTGCTTCGGGGTCGAGATGTAGTCCTTGAAACGGCCGGGCACCATCGACCAAGTGGTGTGGATGGCACCCAGCGCGCGATAGCAGTCCTCGACGCTGTCGACGACAACACGGAAGCCGAAGATGTCGGACAGTTGCTCGAAGGACAGCGCCTTGGCCTCCATCTTTCGGAACACCGACCATGGCTTCTTCTGCCGGCTCTTCACGCCGGCGTTGATGGCGTGCTTCTCGAACAAGGCCGACAGCGCCTTTTCAATGTCGGTCAGAACGCCCTTGTTGCGCTCGAATATCTCGGCGAGCCGGGCGGTGACGGCCCGGTAGGCTTCCGGATTGATGAAGCGGAAGGCGATCTCTTCCAGCTCCTCGCGCATGCCTTGCATGCCCATGCGCCCGGCCAGCGGCGCGTAGATATCCATCGTCTCCTCGGCGATGCGCAGGCGTTTGGCCTCGGGCATGTGATCAAGGGTGCGCATGTTGTGCAAACGGTCGGCGAGCTTGACCAGCAGCACGCGAACATCTTCCGAGATCGCCAGCAAAAGCTTGCGCAGGTTCTCCGCCTGCTCGGCTTTCTTCGAGACGAGGTCGAGCTTCTTGAGCTTGGTCAGGCCCTCGACCAGCTTGCCCATTTCGGGACCGAACAGATCGTCGATCTCGGCCCGCGTCGCCGTCGTGTCCTCGATGGTGTCGTGCAGCAGGGCGACGGCGATGGTCGCCTCGTCCATGTGCATCTCGGTGAGGATGGCGGCGACTTCGAGCGGATGCGAGAAATAGGGATCGCCGGAAGCGCGCTTCTGGTGGCCATGCTTCTGCATGGCGTAGACATAGGCCTTGTTGAGCAACGCCTCGTTGACGTCAGGCTTGTAGCGCTGGACGCGCTCGACAAGCTCATACTGACGCATCATGGGCTAAATCTCTCGGCGATGAAATGAATCATGCGCCGCACTGTTGTACGGCGCATGTCATAGATAGCCACGAAACCGCCGGGACGGAAGTGCCGGAAGATTCAGCGACCGCCGGAACGGACGGCCGACTTAGTAGTCGTCGCTCTTTTCCGGGGGCACCAGGCCTTCGATGCCAGCCAGGAGATCTTCCTCGGTCATCCGGTCGAAGGTGACGTTCTCCTCGGCGTCGTCGGTTTCGGCGGCCGCAACGGCGCCGCCGGTCTGATCGGCGATCACTTCGCCATCGACTTCAGGCTCGTCGACCTCGACATGCTTCTGCAGCGAATGGATCAGATCTTCCTTGAGATCGTCGGGCGACAGCGTCTCGTCGGCGATCTCGCGCAGTGCGATGACCGGGTTCTTGTCGTTGTCGCGCGGGACGGTGATCTGCGCGCCCTGGCTGATCTGACGGGCGCGGTGGCCGGCCAGAAGCACCAGCTCGAAGCGGTTATCGACCTTGTCGATGCAATCTTCAACGGTTACGCGGGCCATGGACTGCCCCTTTCATGCCTGGATTTGATGGAAAACAGGCGCGGTCCTTAACCCGAACGCGGCCAAAATACAAGCATCATGGCGATGCGGGCCCACAGGGCACTCAATCTCAACATCGAACTCCCGATCTGGCAAAGCCAGCCGGGTCCAGGGTTCGGCGCCACGATCACAATTGCTTGCAGTGCGCCACATGCCCTTGGATTGCCACCAAACTGGCGTTATCTCGGTGGGTCCAAGGTCGGCCGGTTTATTATGAGCCTGACCGAAAGTCGCTACCGCATTTCGTTTAGACGGCCGTTTTTTCGAAAAGGACTATTTCCATGTTCGACCCTCGTGAAAAAATCGCCCTGTTCATCGACGGCGCCAATCTCTACGCCACATCGCGCGCGCTCGGGTTCGACATCGACTATCGCAAGCTCCTGGCGAGCTTCCACAAGCGCGGTTACCTGTTGCGCGCCTATTATTACACCGCGCTGGTCGAGGACCAGGAATACTCCTCGATCCGGCCGCTGATCGACTGGCTCGACTATAACGGCTTCAAGGTGGTCACCAAGCCCGCCAAGGAATTCACCGACTCGACCGGCCGCCGCAAGATCAAGGGCAACATGGACATCGAGCTCACCGTCGATGCGCTGGAACTCGCCGATGTCGTCGACCACTATGTCATATTCTCCGGAGACGGTGATTTCCGAACGCTGGTCGAAGCGCTGCAACGGCGTGGCCGCAAGGTGTCGATCGTCTCGACCATGGCCTCGCAGCCTCCGATGATCTCAGACGACCTGCGCCGGCAGGCCGACCATTTCATCGACCTGGCGACGCTGAAGAACGAAGTTGGCCGCGACCCCTCCGAACGGCCGGCACGGCGGCCCGAACCGGCTGAAGTCGACGAGGACGACTACTGAGGCCGGTCGACTTGACCGCCCTCTCGCTTTCCGAACCCAGCCGCGATTGCCCGCTCTGCCCGCGGCTGCATGATTTCATCGCCGAATGGCGGCAGCGCGAGCCGTCATGGTTCAACGCCCCGGTGCCGACCTTCCTGCCACTGGGCGGCGAAGATACCGTCCAGCTTCTGATCGTCGGTCTGGCGCCTGGCCTGCGGGGCGCCAACCGCACCGGGCGCCCCTTCACCGGCGACTATGCCGGCGACCTGCTCTATTCGACACTGATTGCCCACGACTTCGCACGCGGCGAGTTCAAGGCGCGGCCCGATGACGGGCTGGAGCTCGTCGGCACGGCGATCACCAACGCGGTGCGCTGCGTGCCGCCGGAGAACAAGCCGGTCGGTGCCGAGATCGCCACCTGCCGGACATTCCTGGTGCCGACCATCGCTCGCTTTCCCAACCTGCGCGCCGTGCTGGCGCTGGGATCGATCGCGCACCAGTCGACCGTGCGGGCACTGGGCGGGCGCGTCGCCGCCTATCCGTTCAAACATGGTGGCCAGTTGGAAGCCGGCGGCATCATGCTGTTTTCGAGCTACCATTGCTCGCGTTACAACACCAATACGGGTGTGTTGACCGAAGACATGTTCGTCAGGGTGTTTGGCGAGATCGCGGCATTCCTGAAGAACTGAGCTCTCGGGTACCGTGCGGTCCGCGGTGCCTGCTCACACCGGCAGCAAGGCATCCGGCTTCACGTCGCCGATCGAGGCATAGGTATGTGTCTCCTTCACCCCCGGCAGCGGCAGGATGACGCGTTTGAGAAAGTCCTGATAGTCGGCCATCTCGGCAATGCGGGCCTTCACGAGATAGTCGAAGCCGCCGACGACCATGTGGCATTCCAGTACCTCGGGCGCCTTTGCCACCGCCTCGGCGAAGCGGTCAAAGATATGCGGGGCCGCGTGATCGAGCCGCACCTCGATGAAGACAAGCATGCCGCGGCCAATCTTTGCCGGATTGAGCACCGCCCTGACGGCGGTGATGAAGCCGTCGCGAAACAGGCGTTTCACGCGCTGGCTGGCACCGGTCGGTGACAGGCCGACGCGCGCTGCCAGGTCGAGCGTGGTGCGGCGTCCATCTTCCTGCAACAGTCGCAGAAGACTGCGGTCGACGGCGTCTAGGTCGACTGGTTCAGGATTCACGTTCAAGCCATCCTATTTGCGTGAATTACACTTCAAATTGTGAAAAACAGCGTATTTTGTCGCGGCCCTTTCGACAATAGGCTCCGCTTCATCGCAAGGTCGGGGCTGTCTCGTCCTGGCGGCATGAACATGCGGCGGAACTGACATGGCCGACGGACGAGACATCGGAGACACAAGACTGGCGGTGATCGCCGGTCTTGTCATGATCGCCATCTATGCAGCGCAGTTCGTCGCCGCCCGCTTCAGCCTCAGGGAGCATCTGACGGCCACCGACATGGCCGGCCTGCGCTTTGCCGGTGCCGGCGCGGTGTTCCTGCCGATCGTCTGGAGGCGCGGGCTGGCGACCATGAAGGCGCTGGGCTGGCGGCGTGGACTGACGTTGGCGGCACTGGCCGGATTGCCCTATCCGCTGATCATCAACTGGGGCCTGACCCACGCGCCCGCCGCCCATGCCGCGGCGCTCTGCCCGGCCTCGATCGTGTTCTTCTCGTTCCTATTGTCGCTGTTCAGGGAAAGCGCGTCGCGTCGGCGAATCATTGGTGTCGTCACGATCATCGCCGGCTTGTTGCTGTTCATAGCGCCGGCGCGCACCGGCGCCAGCGATGTCCTGTTCGGGGACCTGCTGTTTATCGGATCGGGCGCGATGTTTTCCACATACGCCGTCCTTGTGCAGCGATGGCGTGTCGACCCGGTCACGGCGACCGCGAGCGTCGTGCTTTTGTCCTGCCTACCGCTGCCACTTCTCTATGTCTTTGCGCCAAGCGGCCTCCATGCCGCCGCAGGCGCCGAAATCGCCAGCCAGATCGTCATTCAAGGTCTTCTCGCGGGCGCTGCCGCAATGTTCCTCTACACTTACATTGTCGACCGATTGGGCTCACAAGCCGCATCGCTATTCCTCCCAGGTGTGCCGGTGGCCACCGTGATGGTCGGCATGGTCGTGCTTGGCGAGACCCCGCTGGCTATCCAATGCGTGGCCATCGCCATCATGGCCGCCGGGATGGGCTATTCGGCGATGGGTCGACGCAGCACCAGGGAAAATCTGGCCGTCTCGACATCAGCTGGATCGTGAATGGTTTCAGGGCATGGCAGGCTGCCGAAGAACCGGACCGGCATCAGATCGGGCCTGTTCATCAAGGTGTGGAGGCGAGCAGCGCCGCCAACTTCTCCGGCCCGCCCTGCAAAACGTTCAGATCGACGTCCCCCTCGATGCCGTTCACGCGCCCCCTGTTGTGGTACTGCCAGTAGATCCAGTCACGGCGGTCCGGTTCCATGAGCAGTGAGCGTAGCCAGAGTGGGCGAGCGGCGATTTGCCCGGCATAAGCGGCCTCGGCTTCATCCGTCAGATAGACGATCACCGGCTTGCCGAATGCCGCCTCGACAGGTCCGAGGAAGGCCTGAAGTTCGGCATTCAACTGTTCGGGCGACGGTCGCCGCGGACAGTTGCCGCCGAACTCGATGTCGACCACGGGCGGCAGCAGCGGCTGATCGTGCGGCACCACCGAGATGAAATTCCTCGCCTGGTCGGCGCCCGGCCGGCAGAAGGTGAAGAAATGATAGGCGCCGACGGCGAGGCCGGCGGCGCGGGCCTCGCGCAGATTGCCGCCGAAGGCGTCGTCGACATGGTCGCCGCCTTCAGTCGCCTTGATGACGACGAAAGCCACATCATCCGCGGCAACACGCCGCCAGTCGATCCGGCCTTGATGATGGGAGACGTCGATGCCTCTGAGCGGATATCGGTCGCGGTCGGGAGAGTAGGTGCGGAAATAGGCCACTCCCCCCAAAGCAATGACACATGCCAAGGCAAGAGTGGCCACGCCCCAGAGAACAATCCGCTTCTTCAAGACCATCCCCTGTTGGACTTGCCGGTGTTCGAGGTTGAAAACCCGATCGTTGGCTTTCCAGGCTATCTCCCGATCACCCGCGTTCCTTCAGCAGCCGGCCTTTTTCGCGCGACCAGTCGCGTTGCTTTTCGGTCTCACGCTTGTCGTGCAGTTTCTTGCCGCGGCCGACGGCAAGCAGCAGCTTGGCGCGTCCCTGATCGTTGAAATAGATTTTCAGCGGCACCAGCGTCATGCCTTCGCGGTCCACGCTCTGCGACAGCTTGGCCATTTCGCGCTTGTTGAGCAGCAGTTTGCGGCGGCGGCGCGGCTCGTGGTTGAAACGGTTGGCCTGCAGATATTCCGGCAGATAGGAATTGATCAGCCAGATCTCGCCGCCTTCGACCGAGGCATAGCTGTCCTGGATGTTGGCCTGGCCCTGACGCAGCGACTTGACCTCGGTTCCGGTCAGCACAAGGCCGGCCTCGATCGTGTCGAGCACCTCATACGAAAACCGCGCCTTGCGGTTTTCGGCAACGGTCTTGTTGTTGGGATCGGCTTTTCTGACTTGGTTCATGAGGCCTAGAGTCCGTTTCGAAACTCGCTCCCGCGAGCCAGATGGTGGCGCTACCGAGAACCGGAGCGGAGCGTACATATAGTACGGGAGCACCGGAAGCGCAGGTGGCGCCTTCAGATCACCGTGGGAGCAGACTTCCCAAACGGGCTCGCTAATTGATCAAGCCGGCGTGCTTCATGGCCGCATCGATCCTCTCGGCCGTTGCCGGCTCGACAGTCACCAGCGGCGAACGCAGCACGTTCTCGACCTTGCCAAGCTTCGACAGTGCATATTTCGCGCCGGATACACCGGGCTCGATGAAGATTGCCTTGTGCAGCGGCAATAGACGGTCCTGCAGCTCCAACGCCTTCGCACTGTCGCCCGAAAGCGTTGCTGCCTGGAATTCGGCGCAGAGCCGTGGCGCGACGTTCGAGGTCACCGAGATGCAGCCGACGCCACCATGCGCGTTGAAACCCAGCGCGGAAGCGTCCTCGCCCGAAAGCTGGATAAAATCCTTGCCGCAGGTCATCCGTTGCTCGGACACTCGCTCGACCTTGCCGGTAGCGTCCTTGACGCCGACGATGTTCTTGAAGTCGTGTACCAGCCGGCCCATCGTCTCCGGCGTCATGTCGATGACCGAGCGCGGCGGGATGTTGTAGATGATGATCGGCAGCTTGGTCGCCCTGGCGACGGCGGCGAAATGCTCGTAGAGGCCGCGCTGTGTCGGCTTGTTGTAATAGGGCGTGACGACCAGGGCGGCATCGGCGCCGGCCTTTTCGGCATACTGCACGAGCCCGACGGCTTCCTCGGTGTTGTTGGAACCGGCGCCGGCAACCACCGGGGCGCGGCCCTTGGCCACCTCGACGCAGACCTTGACGACATGGCGGTGCTCGTCATGCGACAGCGTCGGGGATTCGCCGGTCGTGCCGACAGGAACCAAGCCCGTCGTGCCCTCGCCAAGCTGCCAGTCGACGAACACGCGAAAGGCTTTCTCGTCGAAACGCCCGCTCTTCTCGAACGGTGTCACGAGCGCGGTAAGCGAGCCTCTCAGCATGTCGTCCAACTCCTTGGGACTTCTTGGTTCACGCATGTCGTTGTCCCAAAGCCGGTATCCACTTTTGGGCGCCATGCACTTTGTTGGTAATGCAATGTCGTTACCCCAAAACCGGTATCCACTTTTGGGCGCCATGCACTTTGTTGGTTATGCATGTCGTTAGCCCAAAACCGGTATCCACTTTTGGGCGCCATGCATCGGCGTTTCGTGGTGCGCGCCTTCTAACCGAAAGCGAAGCCGCGCACCATAGTCTCGACATTGTTGCGCGGCAAGCATTGCCATGGTGCCAGCAAGCGTAATTCCAACGGCCTCGATAACCCTTTGTTTACGAGCCCTTCACGACCTAAGTTTAGGCTTCAAGGCTTCTTCGCCCGCCGGTAAGATGCTGGATTAAGGAAAGACACGTCATCATGCCGACCAGTCGGCCTCATCTGTTCGCGCTGCTTGGCGCCATGGCCGCGCTGATGCCCGGCGTGGCGATCAGCGGCAGCGTCGATGTGCGGGTCACCTCGGCCATCCCGGTGCCTGGTGTACAGGACAAGGCGCAACAGGCCCCCTCACCCAGCGTCGCGCTGTTGAAAAGTGGGCTGGATGCGCTGGCGGCAGGCGATATTGCCGGCGCGCGCGGTGTGCGTGATGCACTGCCCGCACAATCGCTCGACCAGCACATATTGGCGTGGGCGATCGCGCTTTACGGCGGAGACAAGGTTCCGAGCGGCGACATCGCGGCGGCCGCGAAGATGCTGCCCAACTGGCCTGGCACCGTTGCCTTGCGCAAGAACAGCGAGCGCGCGCTCTACCGCGAAAACCCGGCGGCGGACGTCGTCGTCAAGGCATTCGACGGCAGCCAGCCGCAGACATTCGAAGGCGTGATGGTTCTCGCGCGCGCCTATCTGTCGTCCGGCAACGCCAAGGCGGCGCGATCGGTGCTGTCGCCGTTCTGGCGCACCGCGATCCTGGAAGCCAAGGACGAGACGGCTCTGATCAAGGAGTTCGGCAGCGTTGTTCCTGCCGCCGATCACCGTTTTCGCATGGAGCGCATGTTCTATGCCGACCGGGTGAATTCCGCCTTGCGTGTCGCCGGGCTCGCCGGCGCCCAGCAGCTTGCCGACGCCTGGGCGGCGGCCGACAGGGGCGACAAGAATGCCGCCAAACTGCTGAAGGCCGTGCGGGCCGCGCAGCATTCGGCCGGCTATTTCTTCGCGCAGGCCGAGTATCTGCGCAAGCAGCAGGATTTTGCGGGCGCCGCGGCGGTTGTCATGAAGGCGCCGGCGGACCGTGACTCCCTGGTCGATCCGGATGCCTGGTGGGTCGAACGCCGGGTGCTCTCGCGCGAACTGGTCGACCAGGGCGATATGAAGACGGCATACAAGATAGTCGCCACGCATGCCGCCGAAAGCGCGGCCAATGCCGCGGAAGCCGAGTTCCATGCCGGCTGGTACGCGCTGCGCGGCCTGAACGATCCCAAGCTCGCGGCGATGCATTTCACGCGCATCGCCGACCTTGCCCAGGGACCGATGACCCTGTCGCGCGCCTACTACTGGCTCGGCCGCGCCGCGGAAGTCGGGGGCCCCGGCTATGCCAAGGACTATTTTGGACGTGCGGCGACCTACGGCACCACGTTTTACGGCCAGCTCGCCGCCGAACGTGTCGGCCGGCAGGCACTCAACATCGTCTATCCCCAGCCAAGTGCCGCCGACCGGCAGAGCTTTGCCGGCCGCGAAGCCGTCTCCGCCATCAAGCGCCTGCAGGAGGCGGGCTACGACCGCTATGCCGAAACGCTCTACCGCGACCTTGCCGGGCAGTTGACCAGCCCGGGTGAACTGGCACTGCTCGCCGTCCTGGCGGAAAAGCAGGACAACCATTTCATGGCGCTGAAGATCGGCAAGATCGCCGGGGCGCGGGGCATCGACGTCGGAGCGCTGTCGCATCCGCTCGGTGTCATCCCTGATTCGGCCAATATTTCCGGTTCCGGCAAGGCGCTGGCCTACGCGATCGCCCGCCAGGAAAGCGAATTCAATATTGGCGCCATATCCAGTGCCGGCGCGCGCGGGCTGCTGCAGCTGATGCCGGCAACCGCCAGGCAATTGGCGAAGAAGGCTGGATTGCAGTTTTCGCAGAACAGGCTGACAACCGACGCCGCCTATAATGCAACGCTTGGTTCGGCCTTCCTCGGCGAACAGCTTGATCGCTTCAACGGCTCGTACGTATTGACCTTCGCGGGCTACAATGCCGGCCCGAGCCGGGCCGGCCAGTGGGTGGCGAAATATGGTGACCCGCGCGGCAAGGACATCGATGCGGTGGTGGACTGGATCGAACGGATTCCCTACACGGAAACAAGAAGTTACGTGCAGCGCGTAATGGAGAACTACGAGGTCTACAAGATGCGTATCTCCGGCAAGTACGACATCGTCGGCGATCTCGTGAACGGGCGCAGCTGAGGCTCTTTCTCTTCCTCGTGACGACAAGGAGGAGCCTTTCCCATTTGACCCTCCCGCGCTCCGCCTATAGCAGACGTGGACGATCCTTCGGCTAAGGAGTCCGTCCCGTGTCGAGCAACCCAGGTTTCTCCGACTTCTTCTATGCCGCGCCAGATGGGCTGAGACTTCACGCGCGCGTCTATGGCGAAGCGAATTCCGCTCATTGGCCGGTCGTCTGCTTGCCTGGCCTGACACGTAATGCGCGGGATTTTCACGGGCTGGCGCTCTATCTCTCAACGCGATCCGCCCTAGCGCGCAAGGTCATCGCCTTCGACTACCGCGGACGCGGGCAGTCGGCCTACGATCCCGATGTCAGTCACTATAATGTCGGCGTCGAGGCGGGGGACATCCTTGCCGGGCTGACGGCGCTCGGCATCCAACAGGCGGACTTCATCGGCACCTCGCGCGGCGGGCTGATCATCCATGTGCTTGGCGCGATGCAGCCGGCGGCGCTGAAAGCCATCGTGCTCAACGACATTGGGCCAGTGATCGAACCCGCCGGCCTTGCCCACATCCGCACCTATCTCGATCCCGCGCCAAAACCGAAGAGTCGTGCCGAGACTGTCAACGCCCAGCGCGACACGCATGGCGGCGACTTTCCCGCCCTCGCTTCGGCGGATTGGGAGCGGATGGCGTCAGCGCTCTATCGCGAGACGGATCAGGGATTGATGCCGGATTTCGACCCGAGGCTGGTTGAAACGCTGGCCGACCTCGACCTCAGCAAGAAACTGCCGGATCTGTGGAGGCAGTTCGAGGCGCTGGCCGCCATGCCTATGCTTTGTCATACGCGGCGCCAACTCCAGACTTTTGTCCGTCGAGACGCTTGAAGAAATGAAGAAGCGCCACCCCAACCTCGAAGCCATCACGGTCGAGGGCCAAGGCCACGCGCCTTTCCTCGAGACCGGCAGCCTGCCCAGCACCGTTGCTGCTTTTCTCGATCGCGCCGAGAGGTAATAAGCCCCAAGACCAGATCAGATCCCGGGGCTGTTACGGCAGCAAAGGCAAACTGTCGGAACTACTTGGCCTTAGAGCTTTTGCGGGTCGCTTTTGGCTGCGCCTTCGCCGAAGCGCCCTCATCCGTCTGCTTCCGCTTCGCCGACGGCGTCGTCACCGGCGACGAAAACAGCGAGCTTTCCGCGCTGCCGGCCGCTTGCTCGCCGCAAGGCTTCTCCAGCACGACAACGCAGCCATCGAGATCATTGGTGGCCGAATGCGCGTAGCGCATGGTCATCGACAAGGGCTGGTGGCCAAGCCACATCTGCACGCTGCGGATGTCGATGCCGCCCTGGACAAGACGCGAAGCGCAGGTGTGGCCCAGGATGTGCGGCACGACCTGGTCGTCGGCACCTTCTGGCGGCGAAACTCGGGCAGGCTGTGGAATATCTCCCATCTTGTAAGCCTTGCGCAGCAGTTTGCTGAGAGCGGCCATCTTTCGATTGATGGTCGCGTTGCGTCGGGTGCGCACCGGAAACCGCGATCAGGGCCGCAGCGGAGCCGAGAAGAAGGCTCTTGATGTTCATCTTCTGACCTCCAGTCAGAATCGTGAGCGAAGGCCGACGAAAAGCAGCCAGACGAGCCGTTTTCTTTTTTATTCCGGACAGATGATCTGGGGGCCGGTTAGCGAGGCTCGGTCTGCAGAACTCCGCAGGGCGTAGGGTGGCGGAGAGGATGGGATTCGAACCCACGAGAAGCTTTTGACCTCTACTCCCTTAGCAGGGGAGCGCCTTCGACCACTCGGCCACCTCTCCGTTGCGCCGCTGGATAAAGAAAAGCGCCGGCACAATCAACAAGCCTGCGCCATTATATGGAAAAATAACAGCGCGCCGGCCCAGAGGCGTCCCCTATGCGGCGGTTATGCGGCAAATCGCTGGCGACTGACTGGCGACCTTCTCTTGATTCCGCAGGCCGGTTCGTCGGATTCGGTTGGAAAGCCGGTTGCGGCGGGTCCGATGGTTAACGAGAGCTTTCTGAGTGAGGCCAAATTGGTGTCATTTGCGCAACAACGCTGGGGGATGGCAGCCTGACAGCCCTTTCGCCGGTACCATCGTGGTTGAACGCCACCGGCTCATGACGTTGTTCCCGGCTTTACGGTCACGGCCGAGGTCGACTATCAGAACGTCGTTAGCGATGATCTGACGCGGGCCTGGGACGGCGCCGAGAAGAAGAGCAATATCGGCGGCATTCTCCGCTTCCAGTGCTCGTCTAAGACATTTCGGCTTGTTGAAATCGAAACCCGGCGGGCAACCGCCGGGCTTTTTGTATTTATAGCGATGCTCTATCGCGCAGCTTGCACCGACCGGTGGCGCACGTTAGCAAGAAGCCCCCTTCCAAGCGAGCTTCCGGACATGCCTCAACGCCCTGCCCTCTCACCACTCATCGCCGCGCTTCCGTCGACCGTGCCGTTTGTCGGTCCCGAAGCGCAGGAGCGTGAGCGCCGGCGCGCTTTCCGTGCCCGCATCGGCGCCAATGAGAGCAGTTTTGGTCCTTCGCCGCGCGTCATCGCCCGCATGGAGAGTGTCGCGCGCGACCAGTGGATGTATTGCGACCCGGACAATTACGATCTGAAGGTCGCGGTCGCCGAGCATCACAATGTGGCTGTCGAGAACGTCGTGGTCGGCGAAGGCATTGACGGTCTGCTCAGCCTGGTGGCGCGCATGTACGTGGCGCCCGGCGATGCGGTGATCACCTCGCTCGGCGCCTATCCAACCTTCAACTTCCACATTGCCGGTGTCGGCGGCCGGCTGGTGACCGTCCCTTACGAGAATGACAGGGAAAGCCTGGACAGTCTGCTCGCGGCAGTCGTCAGGGAGAAGGCGCCGCTGGTCTATCTGTCCAACCCGGACAATCCGATGGGCAGTTGGTGGGAAGCCGACGAGGTCATCCGCTTCATCGAAGCCTTGCCGGAAACCTCCATGCTGGTGCTCGACGAGGCTTATGGCGAATTGGGACCAGCCTCGGCCCTGCCGCCGATCGACATCTCGCGGCCGAACGTCATCCGCATGCGAACCTTTTCGAAGGCCTATGGACTTGCCGGCATACGCTGCGGCTATGCCGTCGCGGAGACGCAAGTGATCAGCGACTTCGAGAAGATCCGCAACCACTATGGTGTCAGCCGCATGGCGCAGATCGCCGGCGTCGAGGCGCTCGCCGACCAAGCCTATCTCAAGACGGTGGTGGCCCGGGTCGCCGCCGGACGTCGGCGCATTGCTGATATCGCCGAACAGAACGGATTGAAGCCGCTGGCCTCGGCGACCAATTTCGTCACCATCGACTGCGGCCATGACGGTGCTTTCGCCCTGAAAGTGCTGCAGGGGCTGTTGTCGCGCGACGTCTTCATCCGCAAGCCGATGGCGCCACGGCTCGACCGCTGCATCCGGGTCAGTGTCGGTCTCGTCCACGAACTGGACATCTTCGCCGAGGAATTGCCTGGCGCCTTGGCAGCGGCGCGCGGAAACTAGGGCACTCCGCGGCGCTCGGGAGCCGTCACGGCGCCGAGCAGATGCGCGGCACGCGCCAGCACCATCCGAAAATTCCGCGGCTTCCCTGTCATTCAAGCCTGCGGTCAGGCGGGCGAGATCACGATCCGTGGCCGGATCAAGTGGCGCAAGCGCGGCCTGGCCGCGCGCGGTGAGCGAAAGAACGCGCGGCCGGAGTGGCGCGGGACCGGTGCACATCTCGGTCAGGCCGGCGGCAGAAAATGTGCGGATGATTCTCGCAACATAGGCGGCTTCCACCTGGAGGTCCCGGGCGATTGGCGCCATGGCAGGAGCGACGGCCGAGCTTGAACAGCACCCGCGCCTCGACCAAAAATAGACAGAAGCCGGTCGATTTCATCGCGGTCACTCTGTCAAGCCGTTGCCTTCGTTCGATGCCGCGCCAGACTCAATGCAACGGAGCGAGCCATGAATGACCGGAAAAGGGCAGTGCAGGCGCACATATTCGGCACGGTCCAAGGGGTCGGCTACAGGGCGTGGGCACGCGGTGAAGCGACAAGGCTCGGGCTATTGGGCTGGGTGCGCAACGAAAGAGACGGCTCGGTGACGGCATGGCTCACCGGCGGCGACGCGGCGATTGCGGCCATGATTGAACGGCTGCGGCAAGGCCCGCCGTGCGCATCTGTCTCGTGGATCGATGTGGACGAATTGGAGACCTGGACCACCCCTGGAGACTTCAGAATCATAGCATAGACCGATTTCCGCCACTTGAATTAATTGAACGTTCGTTTTATTACGTTGCCAGTGAGGTGACAATGGCACGCACCACGGGATCAGACGGCGGCCGAACCGAGGCGGCTATCCGCGAAGCGGCGGTCACCCTGATTGCGCGTTACGGCTATGAAGCAATGTCGATGCGCCAGCTGGCCGCCGAGGTCGGCGTGCAGGCCGCCGCGCTCTACCGCTACTTCCCGACCAAGGAAGGCCTGCTGTTCACGCTGATGCGCGAACATATGCAAGGGCTTCGCGAAGCCTGGGAGCACTCCAGGCCGGCTGGCGCGGATCCGGCGCGGCTGCTTGCCGCCTATGTGCGCAACCACATCGCCTTTCATATCGAGCGCCGCCATGCCACGCATGTGTCGAACATGGAATTGCGCAGCCTGTCGCCCGACAGGCTGACACAGATCCTGCGCATGCGCACGGCCTACGAAAAGGAACTTCGTTCGATCCTGCGCGATGGCGCCGAGGCGGGTATTTTCAGCATCGAGGACACCGGCCTGACGGCCATGGCTCTGATCCAGATGATGACCGGCGTCATCGTCTGGTTCCGGCCGGGCGAGCGATTGTCGATCGCCGAGGTCACGCAGACATACCTTTCGATGACAATGCGCCTGGTCGGCGCGAAGATGGCTACCGATACTACAGCGTCGCGCGTCCCTTCGGATGTGCAAAGGATGCTGTAGCATTTTGATTTCGCGCGGGATCCTTTCCGAAAATCGAAGTCGGCTTTCGAGAGGCATGCGGCAGGAGGAACGACATGTACACGAACACGCTCAGCTTCGGGCATGACGAGGACATCGAGGCGCTGCGCGACCTTGTGCGGCGCTTCGCCCAGGACAGAATCGCGCCGATAGCCGCCGACATCGATCGCGAGAACGAATTCCCGGCGCATCTATGGGGAGAACTCGGCGCTCTTGGCCTGCTCGGCATAACCGCCGATCCCGATTTCGGCGGCAGCGGCATGGGCTATCTCGCCCACGTGATCGCCGTCGAGGAGATTTCGCGTGCCTCGGCATCGGTCGGCCTTTCCTACGGCGCCCACTCGAATCTCTGCGTCAACCAGATCAACCGCTGGGCAACGCCGGCACAGAAGGAAAAATACCTGCCGCCGCTATGTTCAGGCGAGCACGTCGGCGCGCTGGCCATGTCGGAACCCGGCGCCGGCTCCGACGTGGTGTCACTCAAGTTGAGCGCCGAAAAGCGCAATGACCGCTACGTGCTCAACGGCACCAAGATGTGGATCACCAACGGCCCGGATGCGGAAACGCTGGTCGTCTACGCCAAAACCGACCCGGACCGGAAATCGCGCGGCATCACCGCCTTCATCGTCGAAAAGGTGATGCCGGGGTTTTCGGTGGCGCAGAAACTCGACAAGCTCGGCATGCGGGGGTCCAACACCGGCGAACTGGTCTTTTCGGACGTCGAGGTGCCGTTCGACAATGTGCTGCACGAGGAAGGACGCGGCGTCGAGGTGCTGATGTCCGGCCTCGACTATGAGCGCACCGTGCTTGCCGGCGGCCCGATCGGTCTGATGGCGGCCTGCCTCGACGTAGCGATCCCCTATGTTCACGAGCGCAAGCAGTTCGGCCAGCCGATCGGGGAATTCCAGCTGGTGCAAGGCAAGCTTGCCGATATGTATACGGCGATGAACGCCGCGCGTGCCTACGTATACGCCGTCGCCGCCGCCTGCGACCGCGGCCAGACCAGCCGCAAGGATGCAGCCGGCTGCGTGCTGTTCGCCGCCGAGAAAGCGACGCAGATGGCACTCGACGCCATCCAGCTGCTTGGCGGCAACGGCTATATTAACGACTATCCGACCGGCCGGCTTTTGCGCGACGCAAAGCTCTACGAGATCGGCGCCGGCACCAGCGAGATCCGTCGCTGGCTGATCGGGCGCGAGATCATGGCGGAGGGGGTGTAGCATGGCCGTCCTCCAAACCCAGATCTCGCCCTCCTCCGATACCTTCCGCGCCAATGCCGAACGCATGCGGGCTCTGGTCGCCGACATCGCCGAAAAGGCCACGACTGTCGAGCGCGGCGGTTCGGAAGAGGCGCGCGAGCGCCATGTTTCGCGTGGCAAGCTGCTGCCGCGCGAACGCCTGGCGCAATTGCTGGACACCGGCTCGCCCTTCCTCGAGATCGGCCAGTTCGCGGCCTGGTCCATGTATGGCGAGGAGATTGCGTCGGCCGGCCTGATCGCCGGCATCGGCCGCGTCGAGGGCACCGAGGTGATCGTCGTTGTCAACGACGCCACGGTGAAGGGCGGCACCTACTATCCGCTGACGGTGAAGAAGCATTTGCGCGCGCAGGAGATCGCGCTGCAGAACAATTTGCCATGCGTCTATCTGGTCGACAGCGGCGGCGCCAATCTGCCCAACCAGGACGAGGTTTTTCCCGATCGCGAGCATTTCGGCCGCATCTTCTACAACCAGGCCAACATGTCGGCTGCCGGCGTTCCGCAGATCGCCTGCGTCATGGGCTCCTGCACCGCTGGCGGCGCCTATGTGCCGGCGATGTCGGACGAGACGATCATGGTGCGCAACCAGGCGACCATCTTCCTCGGCGGACCGCCGCTGGTGAAGGCGGCCACCGGCGAAGACGTCAGCGCCGAGGAATTGGGCGGCGCGGATGTACACACCAGGTTTTCCGGCGTCGCCGATCACTACGCGCTGGACGACGAGCATGCGCTCGCCATTTGCCGGCGCATCGTCAGGAACCTGAATCGGAACAAGGCTGTAAGCCTCAATTTGCAGAAACCGATTCCGCCGCTTCATCCAGCGGACGAACTCTACGGCATTGTTCCGACCGACTTGCGCCAGCCCTATGACGTGCGCGAGGTGATCGCGCGCATCGTCGACGGCTCCGAATTCGATGAGTTCAAGCAGAACTACGGCGCCACTCTGATCACCGGTTTCGCCCACCTCCATGGCATGCCGGTCGGCGTCATAGCCAACAATGGAGTGCTGTTTTCCGAAAGCGCGCTGAAGGGCGCGCACTTCATCGAATTGTGCTGTCAGCGCAAGATTCCGCTGGTTTTCCTGCAGAACATCACCGGCTTCATGGTCGGCCGGAGATACGAGGCGGGCGGCATCGCCAAGGACGGCGCCAAGCTGGTGATGGCAGTGGCGACCGCCAAGGTGCCAAAGGTGACCGTCATCATCGGCGGTTCGTTCGGCGCCGGCAATTACGGCATGTGCGGCCGCGCCTACTCACCGCGCTTCCTGTGGATGTGGCCGAACGCGCGCATCTCGGTGATGGGCGGCGAGCAGGCGGCGACGGTGCTGGCCATGGTCAAGCGGGAAGGCATCGAGCGCAAGGGCGGGGAATGGAGCGCCGAGGAGGAGGCGAAATTCAAGAAGCCGATCCTGATGAAGTACGAGCATGAAGGCCATCCGCTCTATTCCTCGGCAAGGCTCTGGGATGACGGCATCATCGATCCGGCCAGGACACGCGAGGTGCTGGCGCTCAGCCTGTCCGCCGCGCTCAACGCCGAGATCGAGGAGACACGCTTCGGCGTGTTCAGGATGTGAGATGAGCAAGGCCCAAGACAGGATCCAAGTCCACACCGGGGACATCACGAAGCTCGACGTAGACGCCATCGTCAATGCCGCGAACACTTCGCTTCTTGGTGGCGGCGGCGTCGACGGCGCCATTCATCGCGCGGCAGGCCGCGAGCTTGAATTCGAATGCCGGATGCTGAATGGCTGCAAAGTCGGCGATGCCAAGATAACCAAGGGTTACAAGCTGCCGGCTCGACATGTCATCCATACTGTCGGGCCCGTCTGGCAGGGCGGTGGCAAGGGCGAAGCCGAGCTGCTGGCGTCCTGTTACCGGCGTTCGCTTGAACTAGCCGTCGCCAATGATTGCCGCTCGGTTGCGTTCCCAGCCATCTCGACCGGTGTATACCGCTATCCGAAAGATGACGCGGCCAAAGTCGCCGTTTATGAGGTCAATGACTTCATCAAGCACAACATGCTTCCCGAAATCGTTGTGCTCTGCTGCTTCGACGAAGCCATGGCAAAACTATACCGACGGCATCTTGCGATATTGGGTGAATATTGAATTTTATAGACCCGGCCCTTCGTTCGCTCACGAAATCGCGAGCTCATCCCGCGGCTCTGGCGGCGCCGGAGAATATTCGCTATCGCTCCTCCTGCACTTTGCAGTTGGGATGGGGTGAGAATGAAACAGAAATATTCACGGAATGTGTCTACTTTAACACTTTCGGCATTGCTGCTAGCCGCCTCGTACGGTTTGGGCGTGGCCGGATCGCTGACGGGAAGCGAGGGAGACAAACGTTTCCCGCCCTATTTGCCACGAAACTCGAAAGATCCATGTACCAAGGCCTACAAGGCGTATGTGGCGGCCGGCGGCCATTCGGCCTACGCCACCACGCCCTATGCCCGGATCATGTCATCATACATAATCTGCGGCGGGCATCTGAACGCGCCGTCACAGAAGGCAGCGGAAGAACTGGCTATGAAATCCTGTCTGGCCACGCGCACGCACTACAAGGTAACCACCGGCGGCGCCTGCGAGATCGCCGCTTCGAAATAGGCCGGTGCCTGCCAAAACGGCGCCGCCCGATACTGACCCGGGAGGCTCCATGTTCACGAAAATCCTGATCGCCAATCGGGGCGAGATCGCTTGCCGCGTCATCCGCACGGCTCGCAAGCTCGGCGTGCACACTGTCGCCGTCTATTCGGATGCCGACGCGAGATCCCTGCATGTCGAGATGGCCGACGAGGCGGTCCATATCGGTCCTTCGCCTGTCGGCGAGAGCTATCTGCGTGGTGACAGGATTGTCGCCGCGGCCCTGGCCACGGGTGCCCAGGCTATCCATCCCGGTTACGGCTTCCTGTCGGAAAACCCCGATTTCGTCGACCAGGTGGTGGCGGCCGGCCTCGTTTTCATCGGCCCGTCGGCGGCCTCGATCCGCGCCATGGGGTTGAAGGACGCCGCCAAGCGGCTGATGGAAAAAGCCGGCGTTCCGGTCGTTCCCGGCTATCATGGCGAGGCGCAGGAAATCGTGCTGCTTGCGTCAAAGGCCCGCGAGATCGGCTATCCCGTCCTGATCAAGGCGCGCGCTGGCGGCGGCGGCAAGGGCATGCGCCGCGTCGAGCACCCCGATGACTTTTCCGAGGCACTCTCCAGCGCCCGGCGCGAAGCAAAGGCCGCTTTCGGCGACGACCGCGTGCTGGTCGAGAAATATGTCGACAAGCCGCGGCATATCGAGGTGCAGGTGTTCGGCGACAATTTCGGCAATGCGGTGCATCTCTACGAGCGCGACTGTTCGGCGCAACGCCGCCACCAGAAGGTAATCGAGGAGGCCCCCGCCCCCGGTATGACGCCGGCTTTGCGCAAGGCAATGACCGAGGCGGCGGTAAAAGCCGCCAAGTCAATCAACTATTCCGGCGCCGGCACCATCGAGTTCATCGTCGACGCCTCGCAAGGCCTCGAGGCCGACCGCTTCTGGTTCATGGAAATGAACACCCGGCTGCAGGTCGAGCATCCGGTCACCGAGATGGTCACCGGCACCGATCTCGTCGAGTGGCAGTTACGGGTCGCCTGCGGCGAGAAACTGCCGAAGACACAGAGCGAGATCACGCTTTCCGGCCATGCTTTCGAGGCGCGCATCTATGCCGAGGATGCGGCCAAGGGGTTTCTACCGGCGACAGGCACGCTGCACCACCTTAAATTTCCGGACGTTGCCCCCGAAGGCGCCGCGATGCGCATCGAGACCGGCGTGCGGGCTGGCGATGCCATCTCGCCCTATTACGACCCGATGATCGCGAAGCTGGTCGTTCATGCCGGAGACAGACTGGCGGGGCTGGAAGCGCTCCGCACCGCGCTCGCACAAACCGAGATTGCCGGCTCCACCGCCAACACCGCTTTTCTTGCCGCTCTTGCCGCCGATCCGGATTTTGTTGCTGAAGACATCGATACCGGCCTGATCGGCAGACACCGGGAGGCGTTGACGGCGGTCGCGCCGCCGACCGGCGAAATCATCTCGGCTGCCGCCATGGCGGCCTCGGGTGCCGGAGCGTTGCCGTCGTCGAACGACCCATGGTCGTCACTCGCCGGCTATGCGCATTTCCACGGCGTGGCGCGGCGCATGCGGCTGAAGTTCGGTGACGAAGCCATTCAGGCGAGGATTTCAGTGCGATCGGACGGGCGCTTCCAGGTGGCGCTCGATGCGCCTTATGACAGCACCAATTCGCATGATCTTCGCGCCGTTCCCCGCCTCGCCCGCTGGCCTGGCCATATCACGGTGTTCGAAGGCGCCGTCGGCTATACTTTCGCGGTGCCGGATCCCTTGGCCAGGAGCGATGAAGCGGCTGCCGCCACCGGCAGCCTGCGCGCGCCGATGCCAGGTCTGGTCAAGCTTGTGCGCGTGGCGAAAGGCGACGCTGTGATCAAAGGGCAACCTCTGCTGATCCTCGAGGCGATGAAGATGGAGCACATCATCGCCGCCCCGCATGATGGGGTGATCGCCGAGATCGCCGGTGAAGGAGCGCAGGTCACCGACGGCACGGTGCTGGTGCGGTTCGTCGAGGACCAGAGCGCATCCACCGCGGCTGCCGGCGGATAGAAGGAACGCACCGCGTATCGCAAAAGGAAATGGCCGGGACGAACCCGGCCATTCCGTTTACTCGACTGCCAGGGCGATTACTGCGCGATCGGCGCGTACTTGCCGTCATGCCACTGGTTGATGTCGTAGCTGGCATTCTTGAGGTCGCCCTTCTCGTCGAAGGTGACGTCGCCGACAACCGTGCTGATCGCCGTGCCATTCTTCAGCGCCTCGGCAACCTTGGCCGGATCGTCGCTGCCGGCACGCTTGATGCCTTCGGCGAATGCCTGGACCACCGCATAGGAGAACAGCGTGAAGCCTTCCGGCACGAAGCCGCCGGCCTTGATCTTCTCGACGGCTGCCTTGGCTTCCGGCTTTGCCTGCGGATCCGACGGGAACACGAACATCGTGCCCTCGCCGGCCGGGCCGGCAACCTGCCAGAACTCCGGCGAGGCGATGGAATCCGGCATGATCAGCTGGAACTTGAAATTCTGTTCGGCCGACTGGCGCAGGATCAGACCCGCCTCAGGGTGGTAGCCGCCGAAATAGACGACGTCGGCCTTGAGATCCTTCAGCTTGGTGACAAGCGCCGAATAGTCCTTCTCGCCCGGGTTGATGGCGTCATAATAGACCTCCTTGAGGCCACCGGTATTCATGGTTGCCTTGACGGCATCAGCCACGCCCTGACCGTAAGCGCTCTTGTCGTGCAGGATGACGACGTTCTTGCCGGCGTATTTCTTGGCGATCCACGGGCCGATGAAGGCGCCCTGTGCGTCGTCACGCGTATAGAGACGCATAATCGTGGACCAGCCGGACTTGGCGGCCGCATCGGTCAGCACCGGGTTCGAGGAAGCCGGGCTCATCATCAGCGCGCCGGCCTCGGCATAGACCGCCGAGGCCGGAATGCTCGAACCCGAGCAGGCATGCCCGTCGATGAACTTGACGCTGTTGGCGACGATGCGATTGGCGACCGACACCGCCTGCTTGGGATCGCATTGGTCGTCCTCGATGTCGAGCTTGATCTGGGAACCGTTGACGCCGCCAGCCGCGTTGATGGCGGCGGCGGCGGCCTGTGCGCCCTGCTTGAACTGATCGCCGATGGTGGCGAGCTGTCCCGTCATCGGGCCGACCACCGAGATGGTGATGTCGTCGGCGAACGCGATCGGCGCGCTCATCATCAGGCCGAAAATGGCCGCGCTCAAAACACTCATATTTTTCATGATAATAGAACTCCTCCACTCGCGCGCGGCCGCCCCGGCCGCGCTTCTTCCAGAGAGGCGGGACAATTTCATCCTTCATCGGACCTGTCTAGGCGCATTGGCGCCACTCGATTGGGCCTGCGCGGCCTCATCCGCGCAAAAAAGCCACCCCAGCCTTGTTTCGGCTGGTCATGGCTTTTTTGCCTGTCAGGCTGTTTCCCCAGCGCCCCCGCGCTGTGAACCCAACCCACCTTCCCTGTCTTCCTGTTGACCATGATCGTTGCGAAACCGGAGTGTTCGGGATCATGGTTCGTTGCGCGGCTTGGACCTGTCGGCGTGCCGCGTTCTCGTTGTCGATGGCCGTGGCCTGGCTGTCTGCGCAGCCTTGTCCCTGTTGGCCCGACCGTCTTCTGCGGTCTTGGCCGGAGCGTCCCCGTCTGGCGGAACTCAGTGCATGGTCATCCATTCGCGGGCTTCGCGCAGCGCCTTGGCGATCTCGACCTTCGACATGGCCGCCGAGAGTTCCGAGCGCAGTTCGGCGGCGCGGGCCGAACCCTTGATGGCGGCGATGTTGAACCATTTGTGGGCGGCAACGACGTCGGTTTCGCAATCGCGGCCGGTCGCATACATCATGCCCAGTTCGAAGAGAATGTCGGCCTGGGCAGTTGCCCCCATGGCGCCGAAGCCTGCTTCAAGCATTTCAAAACGTGCCATTTTTAGTCCCCTGTCTGGCTCCCGAGAGCTGCCTCCGTTCGTCTTGTCCGGGCCGCTCTTTCGATGCTTTCGAGAATGCCGCTCAGGCTTGAATCCGTCGTTAAATGGCGTGCTTAATTTGAGGAAAACAAAGCTAAAACAAGAGGTAAACGCGTAAATTCGTTAAGGATACGAAGCCAGCAATTCAGCTGTTTTTCGCCAAATTTGAGGAAAATTTTCGAGCGCGCGGTCAACACTCTGCTAACCCTAGAAAACAAACACGAGGCGCCGGTCGTTTTCATTTCCGGGCCAACAGGGCGAATTCAGGCGCTTTCGAAATGCCAAAGCCTTCCGTCGCGGCACCGCTTTCGTTTTGACGGAAGCTGGATTAGCTTACGTTTGCGTAAGCGGCAGACCGGCGAGGCGGAGCATCCGGCTGGCTATCCAAAGGGAGTAAGACATGTTTCGAAAAGTGAGCCTGGCACTGGCGGCCGCTTTGATCCTGAGCGGAGGGGCGTGCGCCGATCCAATCGAGGGCAACTGGAAAACGCAAGCCGGCGACACCGCTGCCATTTCCGGCAGCAGCTCGTTCTCCATCACGCTCAAGTCAGGCAAATATGCCGGCAAGACCATTGGCTCGCTCAAGGCGGCCGGGGACAACAAATACACCGGCAACATCACCGATCCGGCAAATGACAAGACCTATTCGGGCAAGGCAACCTTGTCGGGCGCGTCGCTCAAGATGAGCGGTTGCGTGCTCGGCGGATTGATCTGCAAGAGCCAGACCTGGCACAAGCTCTAAGCGACCATTTCCTTGTGAACTCCAACGGGGCCCGGCGGGCCCCGTTTTCGTGTTGTCGACGAGCAGGCAGCGCTCGGTCGGCATTCTGGTTGCCCGCAACCCAGTCAACATCTCTTCAATCAATTTGAACGGCAGATGAACGCCGGCATCAGAGCCGGTTCAGAGGCGTCAGGGCATTCTCATACGTGTTGAAGGAGACACGGACCCAATGCTTGCTCGCCGCTTCACCATTGTCTGCCTGCTGACGAGCCTGTTTGGAATGTTCTTCGCCATCCTCGTCGCCGAAGCGGGCCGTTCCCCGCGCTCCTGGGACGAAGCCAACAGAATGTGCCACCTCGCCTGCCCGACCGATTTTCGTCACTGAAACAGAGAACCCGGACCTCGAAAAGAAAAGCACAGAGATCATGAACCGCATCGCCGCCAACCTCTCCAAGACCCTCCGGCTCCTGCCGCGGGCGGCGCTCATCCTGATACTGCTGGCCGCCCCGGTCCTGGCGGTGCCGATGATGCGCGCCGATAGCGGCTCGACGATCGAGGCGCCGGCGCTCAGAAAGTCCGGCGTCGGGTTCGTACTGCTGGTCAGCCTGCAGCGGGGTTGAAGAAAAAAGGGCGCTTTGAGCGCCTTCGGCGGCGAGCCCCCTCCCAACCGCCCGTCCAAGTCTCTATATTGAGCCATGGAAAAGCGAATCTATCCCCAGGCCATCGAATCTGTCGTCATGCCCGAGCCTTTTGGCCGGCAAAGCTTCGATAACGCCGAGAAGGCCGTTGCCGCGCTGCAGGTGCTCTACGAACGCAATACCAAGTTTCTGCGCGATTCCTTCGCGGCCCTAGCCGCCGGCGGCGACAGCAGCAAGCGCTACCGGGCCTTCTACCCCGAGATCGGCGTCACCACGAGTTCGTTCACCCAGGTCGACTCGCGCCAGGCCTATGGCCACATGCCAACACCAGGGCATTTCGCCACCACGGTTACCCAGCCGGACCTGTTCGAGACCTACCTCATCGAGCAGCTTCGGCTGATCATGCGCAATCATGGCGTGTCGGTAACCGTCTCGGAATCGACCACGCCGATCCCGCTGCATTTCGCTTTTCTGGAAGGCACCTATGTCGACGGCGCCGCCGCCGAACGCATCAAGCGGCCGATCCGCGACCTGTTCGATGTGCCGGATCTCGACGGCACCGACGATCAGATCGCCAATGGCACGTTCGAAGTGGCCTTCGGCGAGCCCCGGCCACTGGCGCCTTTCACGGCGCAGCGCATCGATTATTCACTGCACCGCATGACGCACTACACCGCAACCAGCCCGCAGCATTTCCAAAACTTCGTGCTGTTCACCAACTATCAGTTCTATATCGACGAGTTCGTCGCCCGCGCCCGCGACCTGATGGAAAAGGGTGGTGACGGCTACACGGAATTTGTCGAACCTGGCAACGTTATTACCCGGGCCGGACAGAGCGCGCCTAGCGAAGGCGTAGCGCCACAGCGCCTGCCGCAGATGCCGGCCTATCATATGAAGAAGCCGAACCATGGCGGCATCACCATGGTCAACATCGGCGTGGGTCCTTCCAACGCCAAGACCATCACCGACCATATCGCAGTGCTTCGGCCACATGCCTGGGTGATGCTTGGTCACTGCGCCGGGCTGCGCAACACCCAGGCGCTGGGTGATTATGTGCTGGCGCATGCCTATGTGCGCGAGGACCATGTACTGGACGACGATCTCCCGGTCTGGGTGCCGATCCCGCCGCTGGCCGAGATCCAAGTCGCGCTGCAGGAAGCCGTCGCCGAGGTCACCGGCCTGTCGGGCTATGATTTGAAGCGCATCATGCGTACCGGCACCGTCGCCACCATCGACAACCGCAACTGGGAACTGCGCGACCAGCGCGGACCGGTGCAGCGCCTGTCGCAGTCGCGCGCCATTGCGCTCGACATGGAATCGGCGACTATCGCCGCCAATGGCTTCCGCTTCCGCGTCCCTTACGGCACGCTGCTATGCGTTTCCGACAAGCCGCTGCATGGCGAGTTGAAGTTGCCTGGGATGGCGACCGAGTTCTACAAGCGGCAGGTGGCGCAGCACCTGACTATCGGTATCAGGGCGATGGAGAAGCTGGCGGAGATGCCGATGGAGCGGCTGCATTCGCGCAAGCTCCGGAGCTTTTCGGAAACTGCATTCCAGTAGGCCACCGCGACGCCTCGGCGAGGCAATTCGTCGTCTTGCTCAGGCCGCAATTTGGCCGATATCAGATCGAACGGACCGACAGGCGACTTCAGCGGATACGACCTCGCAGACACGACCTCAATGACAACAGGCGCGCGCTTGAATATGACGGCTGGGCTGGCATTCCTGGCGATGACGGCATTGTCCGCCGCTTTGTTGGCCGGATTTCTCGGCGCGCTGCACCCGGCGTTCGATTCCTTCTCGCATTTCCGTATTCATCTCAGCGTGCTGATGGCACTTCTGGCGCTGCCGCTGCTCGCCAGCCCGTTTCGGCTGCAAGCGGCGGCTGGGCTGCTTTTTGCCATTTCCTGCCTGGCCACAACGACGGGTGCGCTGCCCAAAGGGTGGCGACAACAGGCGGCCGCCAAGCCGACCGGCCAGATCGTTTACAGCCTGCTGCAGATGAATCTTCGCTTCAACAACCCAACACCGAAGAAAGTGCTCTCACTGATCGGCCGCACCAATGCGGACGTGATCACGCTCGACGAGGTGTCGCAGATGTGGACGACCGAGCTTGGCTACATCGCCACCGCCTACCCCTACCGAATCCTCTGCCCCTACCCAAACGGCATGTTCGGCGTGGCGCTGCTGTCGCGCCGGCCCTTTGCCGCCGACGCCGCGCCGCGCTGCGAGCCGCGCGGCGCGATGGCTATCGCCACGGTCGACTTCGGCGGCACCGATGTCGATGTCGCCGCGATCCATTTGAGCTGGCCCTGGCCGAAGGAGCAATACTGGCAGATCGGCGAACTGGCGCAGCCACTCGCCGCGCTCGCCGAGACCGCGATCATGGCGGGCGATTGCAACGCCGTGCCGTGGAGTGCCGCGGTGCGGCGGGTCGCGGCTCTCGGCGGTCTGACACTCATGCCTTCCGCCGGCCCGACCTGGATCCACCGGACACTGCCGGACTTCCTGCGCCGCTATGCAGGCCTGCCGATCGACCAGGTGTTCAGCAAAGGCGGCGTGACGATCCTGTCTTCGACGCGGCTGGAAGATACCGGCTCCGACCACCTGCCGGTGCTGGTCGAATTTTCGGTCCGGTCCGATGAGAAGCAGCCTGACGATGGGCACGCCACTGCGCTCGCGGCGCACGATTTGCCTGCTGAGCCGCACAGCTGACGCGTCAACGAATGGAGCACCCGCGCCGCGGCGAAGCGTTGAGATGGCGAACGGATCACTCGTTCAAGGTTTCCCGATCAAGGCAGCGATCAAATGTTCGACATGGCCGCCATCGCTATGCTCGCGCCGATCGAAGGCGTTTTGTCTCGCCTCATATTCTGCATAAACGGTCTTGATGCGAAGCCGAGCCTCGCGGCGCGCCTTGTTGCATGATGGGTCGTTGGCGACCCGCAGGCCAGTTATCGACCTTTCTGTCACGCGCATCATCTCCCTGGCGATGCGCCCATGTGTTTCCTCATGGGCGCGAACACCCGCGGAAAATCTGTTCCAACGCCTCTTCAACGTCGGCGCCATGGGCGACCCTACGCGAGGGAAGGTGTAGAACAGATTGAGCGTGCCGTTGACCCGCCGCAGCCGGCAGACGCCGTTGTCCTGGCCTCCGCCGAGATCCCAGTCGACCGTATAGGCGGTTGTGGCGATGGCATGCGTCATGAAGCCATGCTTGGGCCCCTTGCTGTCCATCGCGTCGATGAAGGCCGTACCCGAGTTTCCCGTGATGTCGTAGGTCCGCGTCTGGACGATTGCCCTGGTGCCGGCCAGGGCCTCCGGCGCGCACAGTGTCCCGATGACGATGAGGCATGTCAGAACTGTGCGGCGCATCGGCCTTCTCCTTGTCCCCGGAGAAGGGAACCATAAGCCGGTGATAGTTTCAACGGTTCTGCTGTGCTGCATGCTCTTGCAGCCAGAACTCCGCTGCAATTTTGCTGCCACGCCCTGGACGGCCCGGCGCGCAGGGGTCACATACCCTGGTAGACCGGGCCTTCACCGCCTTGCGGGGGCACCCAGTTGATGTTCTGGTTCGGGTCCTTGATGTCACAGGTCTTGCAGTGGACGCAGTTCTGCGCGTTGATGACGAAGCGCACGTCCTTCGCCCGCGGATCGGCGGCGGCGTTGCCGTCCTTGTCGACCCATTCGTAGACGCCGGCCGGGCAATAGCGTGTGGAAGGTCCGGCAAAGACATCATGTTCCGAGCGTTTCTGCAGGTCCATGTCGCCGACCAGCAAATGGACCGGCTCGTTTTCCTCGTGATTGGTGTTGGACAGGAACACCGAGGAGAGGCGGTCGAAGGTCAGCACGCCATCCGGCTTTGGATAGACGATCTTCTTGTGCTGGGCGGCAGGCTCGAGCGTCGCGTAGTCGGCCTTGCCGTGCTTTAGCGTGCCGAAGGGCGAGACGCCGAACAGCGTGTTCAGCCACATGTCGAGGCCGCCCAGGCTGACGCCGATGATGGTGCCGAACCGCGACCAGAGCGGCTTGACGTTGCGCACCTTCTTCAGGTCCTTGCCGATGTCGGTCGCCCGCCAGGCATCCTCATAGGCTGAAAGCTCGTCATTGGCACGGCCGGCGCCGATCGCCTTGGCGACATGCTCGGCCGCCAGCATCCCCGACAGCACCGCATTGTGCGAGCCCTTGATGCGCGGCACGTTGACGAAGCCCGCCGCGCACCCCATCAGCGCACCGCCCGGGAACGACAATTTCGGCACCGACTGCCAGCCGCCCTCGGTTATGGCGCGCGCGCCGTAGCCCAGGCGCTTGGCGCCCTCGAACGTGCCCGCGATCGCCGGATGGGTCTTGAAGCGCTGGAATTCCTCGAAAGGCGACAGATAGGGATTCTTGTAATTGAGGTGGAGGACGAAGCCGACCGCCACCTGGTTGTCCTCCAGATGATAGAGGAACGAACCGCCGCCAGTCTTCATGTCCAGCGGCCAGCCGAAGGAATGCTGCACCAGACCCGGCCGATGGTTCTCCGGGTTGACCTGCCAGAGTTCCTTGAGGCCGATGCCGTATTTGCCGGGCTCGCGGCCATCGGAGAGTTTATATCTAGCGATCAACTGCTTGGCCAGCGAACCGCGCGCGCCTTCGCCGATCAGCACATATTTGCCCATCAGCGCCATGCCCGGCGCGAAGCCCGGACCATGCGTGCCGTCCTTCTCGACGCCCATGTCTCCGGTGACGACGCCGGTGACGGCGCCTTCTTCATTGTAGAGCAGGCCGGCCGCGGCAAAGCCCGGGTAGATCTCGACGCCGAGCGCCTCGGCCTTGCCAGCCAGCCAGCGGCAGACATTGCCGAGCGAGACGATATAGTTGCCGTGGTTGTTCATCAGCGGCGGCATGAAGATCTTGGGCAGGCGGAACGAACCGGCGGGGCCGAGCACCAGGAAATGGTCCGCCGTGACCGGCGTCTTGAAGGGATGACCATCCTCCTCGCGCCAGCCAGGCAGCAACCGGTCGATGCCGATCGGATCGACGACGGCACCCGACAGGATGTGGGCGCCGACTTCGCCGCCCTTTTCCAGCACGACGACGGAGAGCTCGGGATTGACCTGCTTGAGGCGGATGGCCGCGGCGAGGCCGGCCGGTCCGGCGCCGACGATGACCACGTCGAATTCCATGCTCTCGCGTTCGATATCGCTCATCAACCCCTCCGCACTGGCTTGCCGCCGTTGGCGTATCTTGCTGGCTCCTGCGCTGCATAGCGCATCAATTGGCGACAGGAAACCGGCGCATACGTGACAATGCCGAATTGGCCAAAAAGTCGCGCTTTGCGCGGCAGAGAAGCCATTTCCGCGCGGCGCGACCCGCCAGGCTTGCGTTTTTTATTGTTCGACGGCTTGCTTATCGGCCATACTTCCCGCCATGCGCATTCCCGGGCCAGGCGGCTTCTCTTCGACGCGCTTTCCATCAACGCCCGGCCGGGCCTGCCGGGCGCTTATTTTGGCCCTTCTGGCGTTGAGCCCGGATCATGCCGTCGCGGATGAAGTGAAGGTCTGGGCGACAGGCGCGTACTCGTTCTCCGACGAGCTTGGCGGTTTCCGCATCACCGGAGCCTCCGGCATCGGAACCAAGGACGATCCGCTGGTCATCACCGAAGAGCTGAATTCGGCGACACCCGTGACGCTGACCATCCGCACCACAAAGCCGATCCAGGCATTCGGCAGAGCAGGCGAGTTCGCCAACGGCATCATGTATATGCGCATTGACGTCCTCAACAACAGCGGCCAGGCTTGGATCGAGTTCCAGTTCGAGCTTCAGGAAATACTGGACCAGCCAAGCGTGTTCGGAGACGGGCTTTCGTTCGACCAGCGCAACAAGACGCCCGACAATATCTGGTCGAGCAATTTCGCCGATTTCGACCGCGATTTCGAGCCCTATGACCGGTTGCTGTTCAAAAACGGCAAGGTGGACCCGCTGAAGACCGCCAGCTTCGAATTCCTGATGACCGACTACACGCCGCGATGGACCTTCTATTTGGTGCAGGATCCACGCATACCCACTGGCTAGACCGCGACCTCGCCTTGGCAAGCGGGATTGGCTGCCGCCACCGACTTCGCCGAGGTTGCAAATTGATCCGGCCCGGACGATGGTGCGGCCATGACTGCCGCCTCTCCCAACAATCCGGTCGATTTGGCCGATCTGCTCGCCTTCTACGCTAGCGCGGGTGTAGACGAGGCTTTGGAGGATGTGCCGGTCAATCGGTTCGCTGAGGCCGTGCCGAAGCCGGCGGAGCGCATGCCGACGGCGCCACGCGAAAGCAGCGCACCGGAGCCGCGCACGGCTCCGCCCCGCCTCGATGGGCGCGCCGTGCCAGATGCTCCGGCCCCGCGCCCGCCCACCTCGGCCGTGCCCGACGAAGCGCAGGCGGCACTGGCGCGCCAGCTGGCAAACGCGGCAATGTCGCTGGACGAATTACGCCAGCACATGGCCGCTTTCGAGGGCTGCAATCTCAAGGCCACCGCCAAGAACCTCGTTTTCGCCGACGGCAACCCGCAAGCCGCTGTCATGCTGGTCGGTGAAGCCCCCGGCCGTGACGAGGACATTGAAGGACTGCCCTTCGTCGGCCGCTCGGGCCGCCTGCTCGACCGGATGCTGGCCGCGATCGGCCTCGACCGCAGCTCGGTCTACATCGCCAATGTCATTCCCTGGCGCCCACCCGGCAACCGCACGCCGACGCCGCACGAGACCGAGATCTGCCGGCCTTTCATCGAGCGCCAGATCGAACTGGTCAATCCCAAGGTGCTGATCAATCTCGGCGGCCCGTCGGCCAAGACCTTGCTCAACACCTCGGAAGGAATCCTGCGGCTGCGCGGCAACTGGCGTGTCCACACAACGGGTTCCGGGGTTGCCATCCCGGCCATGCCGACATTGCACCCGGCCTATCTCTTGCGCACGCCCGCGCACAAGAAGCTGGCATGGCGGGATTTTCTCGAAGTGAAGGCGAAGCTGCGGGAAGTGAGCTAGCGATGACCTCGCGGGTAATTGAAATGCATTCAGCGTCAGCCTAGTCGTCCTGCATGACAACGCCCCAAACCTCCGCCGGTAGCCTGATCCGCGAATGGCGCACGCGCCGCCACATGAGCCAGCTCGATCTCGCCATGGAAGCGGAGATTTCGCAACGGCATCTCTCCTTTGTCGAAAGCGGGCGTGCCGCGCCCTCGCGCGACATGGTGCTGCATCTGGCCGAGCAGCTTGCGATCCCGCTGCGGCAGCGCAATCAATTGCTGCTGGCCGCGGGCTTCGCGCCGAGCTTCAGCGAACGGCCGCTCACCGATACGACGCTGGCACCGGCAATGGCGGCGGTCGAGATGGTGCTCAAGGGGCATGAGCCGTTTCCGGCATTGGCGGTGGACCGGCACTGGAACCTGGTTGCGGCGAACACGGCGATCGGGCCATTCCTGGCCGATGTTTCCGAACACTCGCTGCTCCAGCCACCCGTCAATGTGCTGCGGCTCAGCCTGCACCCAGGTGGTGTCGCGCCGCGCATCGTGAACCTTCAGGAATGGCGCACCCACCTGCTCGAACGGCTGAAACATCAGAACGATGCCGCCGGTGACCCGGTGCTGGTGGCATTGGAGCAAGAGCTTCGCGGTTATCCCTCTGGCCTGCAGAGCAGCCGGCCGAAGCCGGTCGAGCCGAATGCGATCGTGCATCCGCTGCGGCTTGCCCATGGGGATACGGTGCTTTCCTTCATCAGCACCATTACCGTGTTTGGCACGCCACTGGATGTCACCCTTTCGGAACTGGCGATCGAATCCTTTTTCCCGGCCGATGAGCAGACACGGGTGGTGCTGGTACGCTTGGCAAACGAGCGGTCGGAACGGTCCTGATCACCCTTGCGGCAGCGCAGCCTTGCGGGTGCGCGTTCGTTCCAGACCCAGCTGCCGTTCGCGCCAGATGATGAAGATGCCGGCGGCGACCACGATCATGCCACCGACCAGCGTGCCGGGTGAGGTCACGTCGCCGAAAACGAAATAGCCGACGACGACGCCGAGGATCATCGAGGTGTATTCGAAAGGCGCCACGACCGAGGCTTCGGCATGACGATAGGCCGCGGTCATCAAAATCTGGCCGAGGCCGCCACAAAAGCCGGCGAGGATGAGCAACGTGGCTTGTATCGACGTCAGCGACTGCCAGCCGAAGGGCAGCGTCAGCAATGAGAGCACGCTTGCCGTCGACGAGAACCACAGCACGATGGTCGCCGTCTTCTCCGTCTGCACCAGATTGCGCACGAGCAGCATGGCGACAGCCGAGATTGCCGCGGCCGCCAGCGCGGCCATGACGCCCAGGACCTCCTGGTCGTCGAGACCTTCATCCGAATTGAGCAGCGTCAGTTCCGGCCAGGAAATGACGAGCACGCCAATGAGGCCGATGGCGACAGCGCTCCAGCGATAGACGCGGATCGTCTCGCCGAGGAAGACCGAGGAGAACACCACGACCAACAGCGGCTGGGCATAGTTCAGGGTGATCGCCTCGGGAAGAGGCAGCCTGGTGAGCGCGAAAAAGCCGAGCCCCATGGCACCGACGCCGACGACGCCACGCGCGACGTGGTTGAAGGGGCGTTTCGTGACGAACGCCGTGGCCAGATGTCCCTTCAACGTCAGGAAGACAATGATCGGGAAGATGGCGAAGAAGGAACGGAAGAAGACGATCTGCCCGGCAGGCACATCGCCTGCCGCCTTGATACAGGTTTGCATGCCGACAAAAACCGCAACGGAGACGATCTTCAGCACGATGCCTCTCAGCGTACCGTGGCCGCCCGTCGTCTCTGGTTGCGCCCCCGCTCCTGATGTCACTTTGGCAATGCGTCTCTGCCCGCGGTCGAGGGCACGTTGCGGCTCTCGAAACGGTAGAACGAGAAATTGTCGGCGCGCCGAACGAAAGCGCCCATCCCGAATTTCGGTGTGACGGCCGTCATGACTGCCTCGCGACAAGGAAAGGATGACCTGAATTAGGCCCCGCCACAGTTTTGTCGAGGGAGTGTTTCGTGTAAAGAGCGCGGACTTCGAATTTTTGGACCAGTCAGATCATGTCCGGTCCCCGGACAAGACAGGAAAAGCCAGGGAATGCGCACCGATACCGGCCAAGTCTTCAAACTCGAGGACTATCGCCCCAGCGACTACCTCATTCCGGAAACCCACCTTGAATTCCGTCTTTCGCCGCAGGCAACGGTCGTCACCGCGATACTGATCGTCGAACGCCGCGAGGACATATCCACGTCGGCTCCGCTGGTGCTCGACGGCGATGGTTTGACGCTCAAACGCATCGAGGTCGACGGCAAGATGGTGAGACCGGCGGATCTGCTGGCGAGCCCCGACCAACTTACCCTGCTCAAACCGCCGGCGGCTACTCGTTTCCAACTGCTGATCGAAACCGAGCTGGCCCCAGCCGGCAACGAGGCCCTGATGGGCCTTTACCGCTCGAATAACGTGTACTGCACGCAATGCGAGGCGGAGGGTTTTCGCCGCATCACCTATTTCCTCGACCGCCCCGATATCCTGTCGGTCTACACGGTGCGCATCGAGGCGCGACGCGACGAGGCGCCGCTGCTCCTGTCGAATGGCAATCCGGTCGAGAGCGGCGATCTCGCCGAAGGCTGGCACTACGCCAAATGGCACGACCCCTTCCCCAAACCGTCCTATTTGTTCGCCCTGGTGGCCGGCAATCTCGGCCAGGTCGCCGACAATTTCGTCACTATGTCCGGCCGCAAGGTCGAGCTCGGCATCTATGTCGAGCTCGGCAAGGAGGCGCTCGCCGGCTACGCGATGGACGCGCTGAAGCGGTCGATGCAATGGGACGAGGAGGCGTTTGGCCGCGAGTACGACCTCGACGTCTTCAACATCGTCGCCGTGTCGGACTTCAACATGGGCGCGATGGAGAACAAGGGCCTCAACATCTTCAACGACAAATACGTGCTGGCCGACCAGGAGACGGCGACGGACGCCGATTTCGCCAATATCGAGGCGATCATCGCGCATGAATATTTCCACAATTGGACAGGCAACAGAATCACTTGCCGCGACTGGTTCCAGCTTTGCCTGAAGGAAGGGCTAACGGTCTTCCGCGATCATGAGTTCTCCGCCGACCAGCGCTCGCGCGCGGTCAAGCGCATCGCCGAGGTGCGCACGCTGCGGGCCCACCAGTTTCCCGAGGACCAAGGCCCGCTGGCGCATCCGGTGCGGCCGCGCCGCTACCGCGAGATCAACAATTTCTATACGGCGACGGTCTACGAGAAAGGCTCCGAAGTGGTGCGCATGATCCGCACCATTCTCGGACCCGAAGTCTTTCGCGCCGGCATGGACCTCTATTTCGAACGCCACGACGGCGAGGCCGCGACCATCGAGGACTTCATCAAGGTGTTCGAGGACGCGTCCGGCCGCGACCTGTCACAATTCGCGCTCTGGTATCATCAGGCTGGCACACCCAACCTTACGGTCAGTTCGACCCACAATCCGGCCGCACAGGAATTCACGCTCGAGATCGAGCAGTCGGTGCCGCCGACACCCTCCGAAAGCCGCAAGCGGCTGATGCATATCCCGCTCGCCTTCGGCCTGATCGGCGCCGGCGGCAAACCTGTCGCATATAGCGACGTCGAGGGCGCCAGCGTCGAGGACGGCGTCATCCACGTCCGCAAGCGTCGCCATGTGGTGCGTTTCTCGGGCGTGGCCGAGCGCCCGGCGGTGTCGCTCAACCGTGGCTTTTCGGCGCCGGTGACGCTGTCGGTCGAGCAGAAGGCGGCCGACCAGTACTTCCTCGCCCGCCATGACAGCGACGCCTTCTCGCGCTGGCAGGCCTTCAACACGTTGCTGACCGATGCGCTGATCGCTGCCTTCCGCCAGATCCTCGGCGGCAAACAGCCGGACTTCGCCCCACGGCTGACCGAGCTTGCCGGCAGCATCGCCAGCGACGAGACGCTGGAGCCAGCCTACCGGGCCCTGGCGCTGGCGCTGCCGGGGGATGCCGACATCGCCCGCGACATCGGCAAGAACATCGATCCCGATGCCATCCATGCGGCCCGACAGGCGCTTGCGCGGGCGATCGGCATGGCCAATGGCGAGGCCTTTTCCGGCCTCTACGACAGCCTTGCCGACAAGAGCGCTTTCAGCCCGGATGCGGCGAGTGCGGGACGGCGCGCCTTGCGCAACATTGTGCTGGACTATCTCTCGCTGCTGCCGGGTGGAGCAGCATTGGCTGCCGGGCATTTCCACTCCGCGACCAACATGACCGACCGGGCAGCCGCATTGGCCGTGCTTGCGCATCGTCACCACGGATCGCCGGAGGCAGGCGAGGCGCTGGTGGCTTTCGAACAGACATATGCGTCGGACCCGCTGGTGATGGACAAATGGTTCCAGATCCAGGCCAGCGTGCCTGGGCCGCAGGCGGTGGACACGGTTCGCGCCCTGACCGCTCATGCCGGCTTCTCAATGGGCAATCCGAACCGGGTGCGCTCGTTGATCGGCACATTCTCCAGCGCCAACCAGACCGGCTTTCACCGCGCCGACGGCGAAGGCTACCGCTTCTTCGCACGAACGGTGCTTGAGGTTGAAAAGCGCAATCCGCAAGTGGCGGCAAGGCTGGCGACGGCGCTCAGGTCATGGCGCTCGCTCGAACCGGGCCGGCAAGCCAAGGCCCGAGAAGTGCTGGTTTCGATCGCCAATGCCGAAAACCTGTCGGCGGATCTGCGCGACATCGTCGAGCGCACGCTGGCTTAGGCGCTCCCGCCTTCTTCCCCGCGGGAGAAGGCCGGGTTCAAAAGCCCACTATTTTAGTCGATTTTTAATCTTTTTTCGCCGGACCACTGGACAAGGCGAATCACCTTTGATTCTTTAATGGCGATTCGGAAGTGCGGTGTTGCCGGATCACCAGCACATAGAAATGCGGCATACTGAAATCGGGGAGTGCCATTTATGGCAAAGGCGGACGCGTGGGGCGCGCCCGGCGGGATGGTTTTTGCGCGTCGCGAGACGCGCGGCGACGGCCTTGCCGGGAATACGCGGCTCATTGCCGAACCGGCCTACAAGCGGCTTCTGGCGGCCGAACCGCTGCTGCGCCGGTCGATACCGGCCCTCACCGTCATCTTCCTGCTCGTCATTGCGGCGCTGCGTGTAATCTCGCTGATGAACGAGCGCGACGACGTGGAGCGCGATGCCAAGGCTATCCTGACGCTGGCCGCCGCGCAGCTCGCCAGTTCGCTCGCCACCACATCAGACACGCTGCCGGGCGCCACGCAGGACCTGCTGGAGACCACCAGCCGCCAGGGCGCCATGGGCCGCAGCCATGTGCTGGTCGTCACCGACAGCGCTTTCAGGATCACCGCGGTGACGCCGCGTTCGGTGCCCTGGCAAGGCCATTCGCTCGACGGCCTCGTCCAGGGCGGCCAACCTCTGTTCATGTTCGGCGACCGGGCTGGCGTCATGGAGGTCAACATTGGCGGGCAGGACTGGTACGCGGCGGTCAGCCTGAGCAAGGACAGGAAGGGAGCCGCGGCGGCGCTCGTCCCCCAAGAGGCGGTCTTCGACACGTGGCGCAAGACCGTCTCGCTCAACGTCACCCTGTTCGTGCTGACGGCCGGCGTGCTGATCATCATTCTCTATGCCTATTTCGGTCAGGCGGCGCGCGCGCAAGCAGCCGACCGCATCTATGTCGAAGCGCATCAGCGTATCGACATGGCGCTGGTTCGCGGCCGGTGCGGCCTGTGGGATTGGGACATGGTGCGCGGCAAGATGTACTGGTCACGCTCGATGTACGACATGCTGGGCTATGAGCCCTGCGAGGCGATGCTGTCCTTCGGCGAGGTCGACGAGATCATCCATCCCGAGGACGGCGACCTGTTCGAACTCGCCAACAGGATCGTCGCGCGCGAGATCGACCACATCGACCAGGTGTTCCGGATGCGGCATGCCGATGGCCAGTGGGTGTGGATGCGCGCCCGCGCCCAGGTCATGGACCCGGAAGCGCCGGAGATCCAGCTCATCGGCATCGCCGTCGACGTCACCGAGCAGCGCCATCTGGCGCTGCGCTCCGAAGCGGCAGATCTTCGCCTGAGGACCGCGATCGAGAACATCAATGAATCCTTCGTGCTGTGGGATTCGGCTCAGAACCTGATCATGTGCAATTCCAAATACCAGCAGGACAACGGGCTCTCGGACCGCGACGTGATGCCGGGTGTGACGCGCGCTTCCCTGGAAGAGCGGATGCTGGCCTTCGCTTCGGAACGCCGGCTGGCCAATACCAACGGTCCGCAGGGCGGCGCCACGTTCGAGCGGCAGCTGTCCGACGGCCGCTGGCTGCAGGTCAACGAGCTCAGGACCAGGGACGGCGGCATCGTCTCGGTCGGGTCCGATATCACCCAGATCAAACTGCACCAGGAGAAACTCGTCGACAGCGAACGCCGGCTGATGGCGACGATCCATGATCTCAGCCTCGCCCGCCGGGCCGAAGAGGAACGGGCGCGCGAACTGGTCGACCTCAACCGCAAATACATGAAGGAAACCGAGCGCGCCGAAGCGGCGAACCGCGCCAAATCCGAATTCCTGGCCAACATGTCGCATGAGCTGCGCACACCGCTCAACGCCATCATCGGGTTCTCCGAGCTGATGGAACAGGGGCTGTTCGGTCCGTTAGGCTCGGAGCGCTACGAGGAGTACGCCACCGACATCAACAGCAGCGGCAAATATCTGCTCGGCGTCATCAACGACATTCTCGACATGTCCAAGATCGAAGCCGGCCAGTTCTCACTGGACCAGGAACAGATCGACCTCGGTCCGCTGATCAGCGAGACGGTGCGTGTCGTCTCGCTGCAGGCGGCGCAGAAGGCGATCACCGTGGAAACGCGCATTGCCGACGCCTTGACTTTGTTTGCCGATCGCCGGGCGATCAAGCAGATCGTCATCAATCTCCTGTCCAACGCGGTGAAATTCACCGGCCAGGGCGGCCACATATCGGTCAGGGCCCGCAACACATCAGGCGCGCTGGTGCTGACGATCGAGGACAATGGCTGCGGTATCCCGAAGGAAGCCCTCGGCAAACTGGGGCGCCCCTTCGAGCAGGTGCAGAACCAGTTTTCCAAGAACCATGCCGGCTCCGGCCTTGGCCTTGCCATTTCGCGCTCGCTGGCCGAGTTGCAAGGCGGTGCACTGAAGATCCGCTCGACCGAAAGTGTCGGCACGATCGTATCGGTGCGCATTCCCGTGAAGAAGGCGCCAACGGCGGTCAAGGCCGCGGCCTGAGCGACAGGCTCCGGTCGACGACTCGGAGCCCGCCTCAACCAAATCTTACTGCACGCCCCCGTCGTTGCCTTCGTCATCCCATTGACGGTCATGGCGCCCGTCCTTCGGCAGTTCGCCCTTCTCGATCTTGCCGTCATTGTTCTTGTCGAGCATCGCGAAAAGCTTCTTTTCGCGGCCGGTGATGTCATCCGATGTCAGCGTGCCGTCGCCCTTGCTGTCGTAACGGGCGATGATGCGTCTGGCCATGCGTTCGAAGCGCGCCTTCTCCAGCGCGTCGGCGAGTTGAGCGACAGTCAGCTTGCCGCCATTGTCAGTGACAAGCTTCTTGAGCCGCGCGTCCATGACATCGGAGAACTGCTCGAAGGTGATTTTGCCGTCATTGTCCTTCATTGCCTTGTCGAGCCGCATCATGGTGCGCTCACGCACGTTGGCGCTGTCGAGGTTCTCGCCATAGGCCGCGCCGCCGACGGCTCCGGCCAGGGCGATGTAGGCAAGTGCAAGCTTGGTTGTCTTTCTCATGGTTTTCTCCTGTTGCATCGTCACCCCCGATGCGGCCGAACGGTCGTTGGTCACGACCCTCCGGTACGAAGCAGAAGGTCGAAATCCTTCCTGACCTTTTGCGACGTCTCCTTGAGATGTGCTTCCAGCACACCGAAATCCGGCAGGTCGGCGACCGCCAGAAGCAGATCCGAAAGCCCCGGCGGAACGTCGTCACGTTCGAACGGTCCGGTGAGGCACAGCCGCGTCATCTGGTTCAGTGCCAGATAAAGGGTGTAAGCCTCGCCGAGGTCCTGACTGATCACGGCATTGGCGAAACGGGGCGTCAGACGAGACAGGATCTCGGCCGTACCGGTGGCGCGTGGCCCGGCCTCGACCTGCCCAATGATGACAGCCACCTGGGCGATGAATTCGAGATCGATCAGACCGCCCGGGATCAGCTTGATGTCCCACGGGTCGCGGGGCGGTTTTTCCTGCTCGATCATGGCCCGCATGTCGGAAGCTTCGGTTTTCACCTTCGCCGCGTCGCGTGGCTGGCCGAGCAGCGCGGCGACTTCCGCTTCAACCTCGGCGCAGAGGCCCGCGTCGCCAGCAATCGGGCGCGCCCGCGACAGCGCCATGTGTTCCCAGGTCCAGGCTTCCTTGCGCTGGTATTTCTTGAAGGCATCGATATGGGTGGCGACCGGTCCCTTGTTGCCGGACGGCCGCAAACGCAGGTCGAGCTCGTAAAGCACCCCTTCCGCCGTCGGTGCCGATACCGCGGATATCAGCCGCTGCGTCAAGCGGGTGTAGTAATGCGACGGCGCCAGCGGTTTTTCACCATCAGAGTCCTCGGCGTCCGCGTCGTGATCGTAAAGCAGGATGAGATCGACATCCGATCCGGCCGTCAATTCGCGGCTGCCAAGCTTGCCCATCCCAAGCAGCGAAACCACGCCACCGGCGATCGTGCCGTGGCGCACCGCGAATTCGGCCATCACCGCTTGCAAGGCCGCCGCAATGGTCAGGTCAGCAAGATCTGAAAAAGCACGGCCGGCGCGGGCCGGATCGATCGAGCCCGCGAGCAGCCGCACACCGATCAGGAATTTCTGCTCGGAAGCAAATATGCGTAAGCGGTCGAGCACGTCCTCATAGGCCCTGTCGCCCTCAAGGAAGGCGGAAAGCCGCCCCGAGAGATAGGCGCGGTCTGGCAGCTCGGTCAGCAACGCCGGGTCGAGCAAGCCGTCGAACACATGCGGCCGGCGAGTGATGATGGCCGCCAGCCTTGGTGCCGCGCCCATGATCGTCGCCATCAGCTTGAGCAGTGCGGGATTCGACTGCAGCAGCGAAAACAGCTGGATGCCGGCCGGCAGGCCAGCGAGGAACTCGTCGAAACGGACCAGCGCCTCGTCGGCCCGGCGCGTCTGGCCAAAGGCCTTGAGCAGTGCCGGCGTCAGTTCCGTCAGCCGCTCGCGCGCCTCCGCCGACTGGGTGACGCGATAGCGGCCGAAATGCCAGCCGCGGATGACGCGGCAGATATCGCTCGGCCGCTGAAAGCCGAGGCCGTGCAGGGTCTGCAGCGTGTCCGGGTCGTCGACGTCACCGGTGAAGACCAGGTTGCCGATGCCGGCCGAAAGCTCGGGCGCGGTTTCGAACAGCGCCGCATAGTGGCGCTCGACCTGCTGCAGCGAGGCACGGAAGGCCCCGGCGAACTCGGCGGCACCGGCAAAGCCCAGCATGCCGGCGATGCGCTCCAACCCTTCATCGTCCTCCGGCAGCGTGTGCGTCTGCTCGTCGGCCACCATCTGGATGGCGTGTTCGACCCGGCGCAGGAACCAGTACTGGAGGGCGAGTGCGTCTCGTGCGTCCGATGTGATCCAGCCTCGGGCCGCGAGCTGACCGAGCATCGGCACGGTTTCGCGGCCGCGCAGCTCCGGAAAGCGGCCGCCGGCGATGAGCTGCTGGGTCTGGACGAAGAACTCGATCTCGCGGATGCCGCCGCGCCCAAGCTTGACGTTGTGCCCTTTCACGGCGATCTCGCCATGGCCCTTGTGGGCATGAATCTGGCGCTTGATCGAATGGACGTCGGCAATCGCCGCGTAGTCCATGTATTTGCGCCAGATATAGGGCTGGAGTTCCTTGAGGAATGCATCGCCCGCGGCGAGATCGCCGGCCACCGGGCGCGCCTTGATCATCGCGGCGCGTTCCCAGTTCTGGCCACGCGCTTCGTAATAGCGAAGCGCGGCTTCAACCGGGATAGCCAGCGGGGTGGAGCTGGGATCGGGACGCAACCGCAGATCGGTACGGAAGACATAGCCGTGCTCGGTGCGGTCCTGCAGGATGCGAACCAGCCGACGCGTCAGGCGTGAGAACAGGTCGGTGACGTCGAGAGGATCGACCACGGCGGGTGCCTCCGGATCGAAGAACACGACGAGGTCGATGTCGGACGAGAAATTCAGCTCATGCGCGCCGAGCTTGCCCATGCCGAGCAGGATCCAGCCCGATCGATGCGAGGGGTTGTCGAGGTCGGGCAGCTTGAGCTTGCCCAGGCCATGCGCGTCACGCAGCAGGAAATCGACTGCCGCGCGGGTGCAGGCGTCGGCGAGATCGCTCAACCGCCTTACGGTCAGCGAAGTTTCGGCCTCGCCCGAAAGATCGGCGAGCGCGATCAGGAAATGTGCCTCGGCCTTATGCCGGCGCAGCTCCATCATCAGGCCGGATTCCGAGACTGTTTCGGCCAACGGCGCCTTGTCGATCGCGGCGGTGATCGCCTTCAGACGGGCCTCTATCGGCAGGTCGAACAGCCCGTCCAGGATTTGGGGCCGGCGGCGCGCCGTATCGCGCAGGAATGGCGAAAGGTCGAAGACAGCGGCGAGGAGATCCTGCGCCTTGCCTTTGCCGGCCAGGAATTTGGCCACCCGTGTCAGCCCCTCTTCGCGCGCTGCGTCCGCGATTTCGGTGAGCTCCTGTCGTGCCCGGGCCTCGTCGAGCGGGACAAGCGGGGTTTCCAGGCTGAGCAGCCAGTCTGTCTTGCTCCGCTTGGCGACGGCCGCCATCAGTGATCCTCGCGTGCCGGGAAACTCATGACCACGGATAGTCCTGGATTGCCAGGCAGCAGGTCAAGCCGGCCGTAATGGAATGTCATGACCGCCTTGGCGAGACTGAGGCCAAGGCCAGAACCAGGCTGCGAACGGCTCTTCTCCAGCCGCACGAAGCGCTCCGTCGCCCGGGCGCGATCGGCGTCGTCTGGAATGCCCTGGCCGTTGTCCGTGACGGAAAGCCTGATCTCGCCGTGCGTGCGTTCGAGCTTTACACGGACCGCCGGCTTGGACGTCGAATCGGTCGAGTACTTGATCGCATTGTCGACGATGTTGGAGAGCGCCTGGCCGATCAGCTCGCGGTTGCCGTCGACGACAAAAACACCATTCACGTCGGTGTCCAGCGAAACGCCAGCCTCCTCGGCCACCGGCTCATAGAGTTCGACGACATCACGTACGGCCGCCGCCAGATCGACGCGGTGGGTGTGCTCGGAAGAATAGCCCGCCTCCAGCCGGGAGATCATCAGGATGGCGTTGAAGGTCTTTATCAGCTGGTCGGACTCGGCGATGGTGCCTTCCAGCGCCTGCCTATAGTCCGATGTCTTCTGCTTGCCGGAAAGCGTCGCTTCGGCCCGGTTGCGCAGCCGGGTCAGCGGCGTCTTAAGGTCATGCGCGATGTTGTCGGAAACCTGCTTGAGGCCTTCGTTGAGCGTGGCGATCCTGGCCAGCATGGCGTTGAGGTTTTCCGAAAGCCGGTCGAACTCGTCGCCTGTGCCGGTCACCGGCAGCCGGCCGGAGAGATCCCCGCCCATGATGCGCCGGCTTGCCTCCGACACGCCATCGATACGCTTCAGCGCCGCGCGGCCGACAAAGAACCAGATCAGGATGCCACCCAGGGCCATCATGCCGAGCGCCAGCATCAGCGAACGGCGTATGACGGCACGGAACCGCTCTGGTTCCCCCAGATCGCGGCCGACCAGCATGATCATCTGGTTCGGCAGCCGCAGCACCAGGGCAATGGCGTTGTGGCCCTTCTCGCCCTGCGCTTGCGTGTCGCTCTGGTCGGGCTGTGCGGTCCCCTTGTCGGCAGGCAAGTTGCGTAGACGATCGAGTTCTCCCTCGCCAAAGCGCTGATAGGAAAATGGGCTGGTGGTCCAGCCTTCGTTTTCGAGAACGCCCGGCTCGAGGCTCTGCACGTTACCGGTCAGGATCTGGCCGTTGGCATCGGCGATCAGATAGAGATTGGCGCCGGGCTGCCGCGAGCGGGCCTCGACCACGCGGACCAATACCGGAAGGCCACCGCGCTGATAGGCGCGGGCAAGGCCGAGCACCTCGTCGTTGATGGTCTCCTGCGTCTGCCCGGTCAGCATGCGCGCCGAAAGCGAAGTCATATAGAGGACGAGCAGCACCGCGCAGAGCGCGAAGAGCAAGAGATAAAGCGCCGAAAGCCGCGCGGCCGTCGTCTTCATGATGGCGGGCACGGAAAGCGCCATGCCGCCGCCTAGCCGCCCTTCAGCATGTATCCGGCGCCGCGAACGGTATGCAGGATCGGCTTGTCGAAGCCCTTTTCGATCTTGCCGCGCAGCCGGGAGACGTGGACATCGATGACGTTGGTCTGCGGATCGAAATGATAGTCCCACACATTTTCGAGCAGCATCGTGCGCGTCACAACCTGGCCGGCATGGCGCATGAGATATTCGAGCAGGCGGAATTCGCGTGGTTGGAGCGTGATCTCACGCGCCGCCCGGCGGACAGAATGCGAGAGCCTGTCGAGTTCAAGATCGCCAACCCGGTAGACGGTCTCGGCCTCCTTGGCGCTGGCGCGTCGGTTGAGCACCTCGACACGAGCCAGAAGTTCGGAAAAGGCATAAGGCTTGGTCAGATAATCGTCGCCGCCGGCGCGCAGGCCGGTGACCCGGTCATCGACTTCGCCCAGCGCCGAAAGGATGAGCACCGGCGTCGTGTTGCCCCTGGAGCGGAGAGCGGCAATGACCGACAGGCCGTCGCGGCGCGGCATCATCCGATCGATGACCATCACATCGTAGTCACCCGCATCGGCAAGCGCGAAGCCGGTCTCGCCGTCACCCGCAACATGCGCGGTATGACCGGCTTCGGTGAAGGCTTTCTGCAGATAATCCGCAGCCTCGCGATCGTCTTCTATGACGAGAATCTTCATAGGGCCGTTATACGCGATTTCGCTTGAAGGTTGAGTAGCCGGCATCTGCATTTTAGCCTTAGCCAAAGCGCATCGCGATCAAGACGATCGAGAGCGTACGCGATAAAATCTTTGTTCCGTGGCGTCGTTAGGCCGAACATGCCAGTTTCCGGTCATGTCGTTACCTGCAACCCGGGACCAACCGGCATCGGGCACGAGGCCTGAGTGGGCAGCCACATGCGGGCGCGGCAACGGGCGATGGGAAGCCCGCTGCCGCTGAAGAAGAGCACGATGACTGACTAACGGGCTCTCCTTCCTACTTTCCCATGCGGCGACTCGGGGGTGTTGAAACCGCCGCATTGGAAAAGTCGTCTCAGCCCTTGGCCACCGGCACCGCGACGAAGCGGTTGTTGTCGTCACGGGTGATCTGCATCAGCACCGCCTTGCGTCCGGATTTGACCGCATCGGCCATGGCCTTGGTGACGTCTTCGGTGCCGTTGACCTCCGCCGAGTTGACCGCGGTGATGACGTCGCCCGGCTGGATGCCGCGATCGGCGGCGGCGCTGTCGGGGTCGACGTCCGTCACCACCAGACCCTTGCCGTTTTCAGACTTGGTGACGGTGAGGCCAAGATCGGCCAGCGTGTCAGGCTTTGCCGGAGCGGCAGGCTGCTGTTGCTGGTCGTTCGAGGCCTGCTTGTCGCTCGCCGGCAGTTTGCCGAGATCGACCTTGACCGTCTGACTCTTGCCGTCGCGCCAAACCGTCACATCAACCGACTTGCCCGGCGAATAGGCGCCGATCAGGCGGGCGAGTTCCTTCGGGGACGCAACGTCCTTGCCGTCGACCTGGGTGATCACGTCGCCGGCTGATATGCCGGCCTTCTTGCCGGGGCCATCGTCCTGGGCGCTGGACACCAACGCGCCATTGTTGGACTTCAGGCTGAGCGATTCGGCTATGTCGGAGGTGACCGGCTGGATTTCGACGCCGAGCCAGCCGCGCTGCACCGCACCGCTCTTCATCAGGTCGCCCACGACCTGCTTGGCGGTCGAGGCCGGAATGTCGAAGGCGATGCCGACACTGCCGCCCGAAGGCGAGAAGATGGCGGTGTTGATGCCGACCACCTGGCCGTTGAGATTGAAGGTCGGGCCGCCTGAATTGCCGCGGTTGACCGAGGCGTCGATCTGGAGGAAATCGTCATAGGGGCCGGCGCCGATATCGCGGCCGCGCGCCGAGACGATGCCGGCGGTGACGGTGCCACCGAGACCGAACGGATTGCCGACAGCCACGACCCAGTCGCCGACACGAACCTTGGAATCGTCGGCGAAGTCGACATAGGTGAACTTGCCGCCACCATCGACCTTGAGCACGGCGAGATCGGTGCGCGGATCGGTGCCGACCAGCTTGGCGTCGAGTTCCTTGCCGTCATTGGTCACAACGGTGAAGGCGGTGCCCTCTTCGACGACGTGGTTGTTGGTGACGAGGTAACCGTCTTCGGAGATGAAGAAGCCGGAGCCCTGCGCTACCGGGCGCGGATCGCCGTTGTTGCGATCGCGATGACCGAAGCGACGATGACCTTCGTCGTTCTGGCCGCCCTGGTCGCCAAAGCCACGGAATTCCTTAAAGAAACGACGCAGCTGCGGATTGTTGGGAAGATTGTCGAGGCCGTCCTGATCGTCGGAGCCATCATCGGCGGTCGGCTGAATCTTGGCCTTGACCTTGACGCTGACCACGGCCGGCGACACACGCTCCACGACATCGGCGAAGCTCGGAACCTGCGGGGCTTCGACGCGCACGGCGTCAGCGAGAACGGGGCTGGTTCCGCTGGTCAACGCGCCAACGCCGATCGCACCGGCGACCGCGACAGACGCGGCAGCAGCCAGAAGACGCTTGCGGGTGCGGAAATATGAATCGGGGGCAATATTCATGGATCTCTTATCCTCTTTCAAACGGACGCGCCTTGATCGGCATCCTCAAGGAACAACAATTAGGGAAGCGCACATTACGACGCCATTTCCGGCACATGAAACTTTGGTAATGTTGGCGGGCGACGGCAACCGTCAGTCGCGGCGGAGGATCGCATCCAATGCCGCCTGCTCTTCGACCGAAAGCGCTGCCGTTGCTGGAAGCCGGCGTGACCGTGCACTGAGCACTATGAACACGCCGCCGGCCAAAAGCAGGAGAACCGGCGTGCCCCACAGCATCGCGTTGCGCAGATCGAAGCGTGGCTTCAGCAGCACGAACTCGCCATAACGCGAAACCACATAATCCATCACCTGGCGGTCGGTATCGCCCGCGACAAGGCGTTGTCGCACCAGGATACGAAGGTCCCTGGCAAGGTCGGCATCGGATTCGTCGATCGACTGGTTCTGGCAGACCATGCAGCGCAGGCCCTCCGACAGCGCCCGCGCCCGCGCCTCGAGTGCCGGGTCGGCCAGCATCTCGTCGGGCTTCACCGCCATTGCCGTTCCGGCGAAGAACAACGCCAGCAACAGGACTATCGACGTCAACGAAAGCCTTGCCCTCATGGCAGGCCTGCAGGCGCCACCGCCTGCTTGCGACGGCGCGATGGCGCGCCGACCCGCAGGCGCCTGTCCATCAGCGACATCGCCGCACCCGCCATCATCACCAGGCCGCCACCCCAGATCAGTGTCACCAGCGGCTTCCACCACAGACGCACCACGACCGAGCCGTCCTTGCCCTCGTCGCCGAGCGAAATGTAGAGCTGAGAAAGGCCAATGGTCTTGATGCCGGACTCCGTCGTCGTCATCTGCCGCACCGGATAGAAACGCTTGGCGGAGCTGACTTCGCTGACAGGGCTGCCGCTGACGCCGATCAGCTCGAAACGCCCGCGATCTTCGTTGTAGTTCGGTCCCTGCGCAGGATAGAGCCCGACGAACCGCACCATTCGGCCGGAGATTTCGACGGTTTCGCCGGCATGCATGGACAGGATCTTCTCCGTGCCGAAGCAGAGCGTGCCAACGATGCCGAGCACGGTCAGGCCGAGGCCAAGATGCGCCAAAGCGGTCCCGAAAACCGAGCGTGGCAAACCAACCAGACGCCTGACCATTGTCGGCGTTGCGACACTGCCAATCCCCGCCTTGATAGCAAGGTCGGTCAGCGCGCCGAGGATCAGCCAGACGCCGAGGCCGACGCCAACCGCGGCAAGCACCGAAGCGCCGTCGATGAACAGGACCGTAACCAGCGTCGCAAGAAGCGCGGCCGCGAACGCGGCCATCAGACGCTGCGCGACGCCGAAGACATCGCCGCGCTTCCAGGCCAGCAGCGGCCCAAAGGGAACCATCACCAGCAGCGGCACCATCAGCGGGGCGAAGGTGAGGTTGAAGAACGGCGCTCCGACCGAAATCTTGTCGGCCGAAAAAGCCTCGATCGCCAGCGGATAGAGCGTGCCGACGAGCACCGTGGCGGTCGCCGTGGTCAGGAACAGATTGTTGAGGACGAGCGCGCCTTCGCGCGAAACCGGGTGAAACAGGCCGCCTGCCGTCAGCTTCGAGGCGCGCAGCGCAAACAGCGCCAGCGAGCCGCCGATGAACAGCGTCAGGATGCACAGGATAAAGACGCCGCGCGTCGGATCGGTCGCAAAGGCGTGGACGGAAGTCAGGACGCCCGAACGCACCAGGAAGGTGCCGAGCAGCGACAGCGAGAAGGTGAGAATGGCGAGCAGCAGCGTCCAGATCTTCAACGCCGAGCGCTTTTCCATGACGATGGCCGAATGCAGCAGCGCGGTGCCCGCCAGCCACGGCATGAAGGAAGCGTTCTCGACCGGATCCCAGAACCAGAAACCGCCCCAGCCGAGTTCGTAATAGGCCCAGTACGATCCCATGGCGATGCCGCCGGTCAAGAACATCCAGGCGACCAGCGTCCATGGCCGTACCCAGCGCGCCCAGGAGGCATCGATGCGACCCTCGATGAGGGCGGCGACGGAGAAGGAAAAGCAGATCGAGAAGCCGACATAACCGAGATAGAGCATCGGTGGATGAATGGCGAGGCCAAGATCCTGCAGGATCGGGTTGAGATCGCGGCCTTCGATCGGCGCCGGATTGAGCCGGATGAAAGGATTGGAGGTCACCAGGATGAACAGGAAGAAGGCAGCGCCAATAGAGCCCTGCACGGCGAGCACATTGGCGCGCAGCGTCGCCGGCAAGTTGGAGCCGAAAGCGGCGACAAGCGCGCCGAAGAAGGTCAGGATCAGCACCCAGAGCAGCATCGAGCCTTCGTGATTGCCCCAGGTTCCGGTGATCTTGTAGATCAGCGGCTGCAGCGAATGCGAATTCTCCCAGACGTTCGCCAGGGAAAAATCAGAGCTTGCATAGGCGCTCGCAAGGGCCGCGAAGGACAACGCCGTCATCGCGAAACCGGTGACCGCTACCGGACCGCCAACCGCCATCAGGCGCTGGTTGTTCAGCCGCGCGCCAAACAGCGGCACGATCGTCTGCACCAGTGAAAGCGCGAACGCCAGAACCAGGGCGAAATGTCCGGTTTCAACCATTCGCGCGACTCACGCTTGCTGTTCTGCCAGAGTTATTCACTCTTGCTCTCCTGCCAGACGCCCTTGGCCTTCAGGCCGTCGGCTACTTCCTTGGGCATATAGCGCTCGTCGTGCTTGGCCAGAACGCTGTCGGCGACAAAGACGCCGTCAGGGCCGAAGGTACCCTCGGTGATGACACCCTGCTCCTCGCGGAAAAGGTCGGGCAAGATGCCGGTATAGGTCACCTTGACCGATTTGTGGGTGTCGGTGACCGAAAAGGCAACCGTTGCGCCCTGGCCGCGCTGGATGGTGCCTTTTTCGACCAAACCGCCGAGCCTGATGCGCTGGCCCGGCTGAACGCTCGCCGTGGTCAGATCGGCCGGCATGTAGAAATAGGACGCCTTCTGGCCAAGCGCATAGAAGGTCAGCCCGGTGGCTGCACCCAGAAAAACCAATCCGCCCGCGATCACCGACAATCGTTTCTGCTTGCGCGTCATACCCAATTCTACTCCGTCGCCGTCAAGCCGAGCGAGGCGGCAAAGGCGGTGAATTTCTTGGCTTCGTCACTATCGGCCCCAAAGACCGCGATGGCGCGGCCCAGCGCATCGCGCGCCTGATCGGCCTTACCCAGCACGACATAGGAACGAACCAGCCGCATCCATCCTTCCGGGTCGCGCGGATTTTGACGAAGTTTGTCGTCCAGGCCGGCGACCATGGTGTTGATCATGGCTTCCCTGTCCTGCTGCGACATGGAGGACGCCGCGTCGACATCGGCGGCATCGGGGCCTTTCGCGGCCGTGCCAGAGGCGACTTCCGGGCCGCCGGATTTGGCCAGCGCCTGTTCGACAGCGCCGCGCCATGGCGAATCCGGCGGCAGCGTACCAAGCATTGCCTGCCAGGCCGCCCCCGCTTCCTTGGCACGGCCCTCCTGCGCCAGTGCCATGGCCAGATAGAAGCCGGCTTTCGCATTGGCCGGGTCAAGCTTCAAGGCCGCCTCGAAGGCATCCTGGGCATCGGCCGAAACAATGCCGCCCGCCGCACCGGCGATCGCCTCGCCGAGACCGGCCTGACGGACAGCGCTGTCGCCGTCGAGGCGAATGGCGTTGCGGTAGGCCGCCGCGGCGTCGGCAAAGCGCTGCATACGCAGATAGACCGGCGCCAACACGTCCCAGCCCCTGCCGTCGGAAGGATTGGCGGCAAGATGGGCCTCGGCTCGCGCCACCAGCTCATCGACCGAACTGTCGGCGGGGTTCTTGGCCAACCGCTCGCTGAGCGGCTGCGATGGCAGGTCAGGCGAGCCGATCTGACTGTACAGGCCCCAACTGACCAACGGAACCGCCAGCACCGCAACGGTCGCGAGAAGCCGCACGCTGCCCGATGGCCTGCCGGACGTCTTGGCCGCCATGTCCGCGTTGCCCAGGCGAAGGATGCGGCGCGCGATCTCGGCGCGCGCCTCCGCGGCTTCGGCGGGCCCTATCAAGCCACGCGCGGCATCGCGGTCGAGTTCGGACAGTTGATCGCGATAAACTTCCAGATCGTGATCGCCGCTCGATGATGCGCTTTCGGAGGCACCGGCCAACGGCAAAAGCACCGCCAGGCTGGCGCCCAGCGTGAGAATTGCGGCTATGACCCAGAACAGCATGGTTCTTCCAATAACGGCAGAGCCCTGCCCTGCCAACACAGGCATCCTGCGACGCTTTGACGGCACGCGCGCCGAATGTCGCGATCGAAATCCACCGGCCGGATCGCAACGGGACCCGGTTGGCTAGGTCAATGGCGTCCAACTGCCGTCGGCATTGCGACAGGCTGTTCCGTGCGCCGTGACGCTGGCGCCGCCCGCGAACACCGTCTGCGTGTATTGGCGGCAATCCTGCGAACCGACGCGGTAAGGCTGGGCTGGGACGACCTCTCCATAGCGCGAGGCCTGATCGCCCTTCCAGGTCACCTTCTGGCCGCTGGTGTTGTATTCGAGCGCCTTGTATTCGGCCTCGAGCGCGCTGCGCTTCTCCGTGTCGCTCAGACCGTTGCCGATCGACCCGCCAATGAGGCCGCCGCCCATGGCGGAAATGATCGACTTGGTGACGACCTTGCCGCCGGCCGGAGGCGTCGAGGCCGCTGTCGCCGCCACGGTCGGGCCCTTGCCGCTGAAGGTGGTGCAGCCCGACACGGCCAGCAATGCGGAAACAAGCGCGACGCGAATCTTCATGCCAACAACCGGTTTTCTTGAGTTGGAGCCTGCCATGGATGCGCCGGGGGCCGCGTCATCGGAGAAAGTAGGCGTGGCGATAGTGTTGATATTTGTCGGAAATTTGGCCGCTGGCGGCTGCTCCGGGCTCAATCGATATGCCGCCACAACATGCGCCTTCCATTGCTGCCGATTGGCTTGGGTAGCATTACTGCAGGCTCCGCAATCGCACCGCCGCCTTCAGTCCGCCCATGCCGGACCGATCGAGCGCCAGGGCGCCTCCATACTCGTTGACGAGATCGGCGACAATGGCAAGGCCCAGGCCTGTCCCAGGCTTGGTCTCATCGAGGCGCCGCCCCCGCTTCAGCGCTTCACGGGCCCTGTCCTCGGGAATACCCGGTCCGTCATCCTCGATGCTGATCTCGAACAGGCTCTCATCCTTGCCGGCCAAGGGCACGACCGAGACCGCGACAGCACTCCTTGCCCATTTCACCGCATTTTCGAGAAGATTGCCAAGCAGTTCCTCGAGGTCCTCGCGTTCGCCGGCAAAGACGATCTCGGTGGCCGGCAGCGACAGCGAAAGGCTGGTCTGCGGGTTCAGCTTCTGCAAAACGCGCACCATGCGCTGCACCAGCGGTGCCACCGGCGTGCGATAGACGACGCTGTCGCGCTGCGCCGCGACGCGGGCACGCTGCAGGTAATGGTCGATCTGCTTTTGCATGGAGGCGGCCTGCTCGGCGATCAACTGTCCCTTGGCGCCGCCAAGCGCCCGGCCCTCGTTGAGCAGAACGGCGAGCGGTGTCTTCAGGGAATGGGCGAGGTTGCCGACCTGGGTCCGAGAGCGCTCCACGATGCGTTTGTTGTTTTCAATCAGCGCGTTGGTTTCGTTGGCTAGCGGTTCGATCTCGGCCGGGAAGCGGCCGTCGAGCTTCTGTGCGGTGCCCTCCCGCACCATGGCAAGCGCGTTCCGGACCCGGCGCAGCGGCTGCAGCCCGAGCAGGATGGCAATGGCGTTGATGGCGATCATGCCGATGCCGAACAGGCTGAGATAGGTCAGCAAGCGGCGTTGGAACGTTCCTATTTCCTGCTCCAACTCGGTCTTGTTGCCCATGACGCGGAAGCGCGCGGCGCGGTTCTTCGCGTCGAGAACGAATTCGCTTTCGAATACCACCAGTTCCTCGCCATTGATGCCTTGCGCGGCATAGCTGCGCTGGAAATTGGCGTTGAAGGGAACATCCGCCACGTCCGGCGACGGGATGGTCCGGGTCATCGACGACGAGTGAAGATCGCCGTGAACGCCTTCCGAGGCGGGCTCGACGGACCAGTACCAGCCCGAATTCGGTTCCGAGAAACGGAGATCGCCAAGATCGGGGGAGCCCGTCAACGCGCCGCTGTCGGAGATGCCGATGGAGCCGATCAGGTTGAACAGATGCGCCGACAACAGGCTGTCGAAGCCCCGCTCGCTGGCCTGCCGGTAGAGGGTGGTGATCAGGGTGAAGATAACGACCAGGGTCAGGATCGCCCACACCGTGGAGAAGGCGATGACGCGGAACGTCAGCGAGCGCGGCCACGCGCGCAGCGAGAGCCGTCCGTCCACGGTCAGGTTGGTGGGGAGCGGTTCCGCCTTACGCCTCCGGCTCACGCATGCGGTAGCCCATGCCGCGTACCGTTTCGATCATGTCGATGCCCATCTTCTTGCGCAACCGCCCGACAAAGACCTCGATGGTGTTGGAATCACGGTCGAAGTCCTGGTCGTAGAGATGCTCGACCAGTTCGGTGCGCGAAACGACCTCGCCCATGTGGTGCATCAGATAGGCAAGCAGCCGGAATTCGTGCGACGTCAATTTCAGCGGCACGCCGTTGACATCGGCTTTCGAAGCCTTGGTGTCGAGACGCAGCGGCCCGCAGGTCAGTTCCGACGAGGCGTGGCCGGCCGCGCGGCGGATCAGGGCCCTGACGCGCGCCAGCACCTCCTCGATGTGGAACGGCTTGGTGACGTAGTCGTCGGCGCCCGCGTCGATGCCGGAGACCTTGTCGCTCCAGCGGTCACGAGCGGTCAGGATCAGCACCGGCATTTTGCGGCCGCCGCGACGCCAGCGCTCGACCACGCTGATGCCGTCCATCTGCGGCAGGCCGATGTCGAGCACAACGGCATCGTAAGGCTCTGTGTCGCCGAGGAAATGGCCCTCCTCGCCGTCGAAGGCACGATCGACGACATAGCCGGCATCGACCAGCGCATCCGAGATCTGCCGGTTGAGATCCTTGTCATCCTCGACGACGAGTACGCGCATACGGGGACCAATGCCTGTTGATTGAAGATTTCAGGTATAGGCCGATTCCGCCGGCCTGGGAAACGGAGGGAGACCGGTCAGTTCTGTGGAACGACGATTTCGGAGCGGCGCGGACGTTGTCCGTCCTTGCCGGGCACGAGCACGACGATGACGCAGACCGGCTGACCGCCACGCGTCGATGCCGAGGCCTTGGCGAGCGTTCCGCCATTCTGCTGAGCCACCTGCTGACCGATCGCATAGCAGTCGGATGCAGTCAGGACGATCGGGCTGGCCTGATCGGGCTCGATGACCGGTATCGCCATTGCCTGCCACGCAAACAGCCCGGCGGCACTAAGCGCCAGGGTCGCGGTTCGGAAATGGAAGCGAAGCGTTTTCATGACCCGCGTTGTAACGCATCGGTGCTGAACGTGAAATGAACAGTGAACCGCGCTGAAACCATGCTCGCCACCCCTCTGCAACGCGAGACAGACACCTTGGATTTCACCGCCCCGCCAGTGAGACCCGCGAAAGCTCAATCTAGACTCCGTTTCGGTGATATTGAAAGTGCGTCACGCGTTTTCCTGCGTCAGCGCACGGAATCGCAGCAGCCCATGGTGGACAAGGAGTTCCTCATCATAGCGCGCCTCGCTGAATTCCAGCGACAGCCGCGTCTGGCCACGCGGGCCTATAACCAACACCGCTCCGGCAAGCCGCGCCTTGATGGCATCCATGATCGCCCGCGTCTCGGCCTCGCCATGCGCCTTCGACCAGACATGCAGCGTGATCAGCTGGTCGTCGTTGTTCTCGGCGCCGGTGTCCCATTCGAAGGCAGACGTCTGGCCTGAAGTCACATAAGGAAAGGCTACGTTGTCGGTTGCCCGCTCGAGCAGTCCGGCGCCGCCCAGCAGCGCCGATAGCGACGCATCGCTTTTCAGTCTCAGAAACAGGGCCTGCTGCAAATCGCCGGGCGCGGTCATCGTCCATTTCCTTAAGCCGTTGCGCCATCGACAATGCTTTTCGTAAAGCCTGCCCATGTTCGCATCCCTTCTCAGATATAGCGGTTCGCCACGCGAAGACGATGGCGATTCGTCATCGGAATTGTGAACGCCGATGATCTCGAAAATACGACTTGCCGACAATCTCGTCAGCCGGCGCGGTAGAGCCTGGCAGATTGACCATGAGCTTGCCTCCGATTGTCTGGTCACGCGATCTTGCCCCATATAGGCTGGTCCATGCGACGGAATGTTCCTTGCCGGCTTGGCCGGACAGAGGGCATTTCCCGGTTTCCGGAGCTGACCATGCTCGATACAGAAAAGGCCAGGGCCGCGTCACGTCTGCTGGTAGGCCATTGGGACAATGGCACCCATCTCGACGCCATACCCGAGGAACTGCGGCCGAAAACGCGCACCGAAGGTTACGCCATCCAGTCGCATGTCATGGAGCGTTCGGCGGCCCCGCTTTTCGGCTGGAAGATCGCGGCAACCAGCCTCGCCGGTCAAAGGCATATCAATGTCGATGGCCCGATGGCCGGGCGTCTGCTTGCCGAAAAAGCGGTCGAGATCGGCGGGATCGTCTCGCTCGCGACCAGCAAGATGCGGGTCGCCGAGGTCGAATTCGCGTTCCGTTTCAGCCGCCAGATCCCACCTCGCGCGGCACCTTATGAAATCGCTCAAGTCATGGACGCCGTGGCGACCTTGCATCCGGCGATCGAAATACCGGACTCACGATATGATGATTTCCGCGCTGTCGGCGCGCCGCAGTTGATCGCGGACAATGCCTGCGCCAATCTGTTTGTCATCGGCCAGCCCGCGGAAGGTGATTGGCGCGACGTGAACCTCGCGGAGCACCCCGTGACCGGTCTCGTTTCGGGTAAGTCGCGGCACGATGGAACGGGCGCGGCTGTATTGGGAGACCCGCGTATCGCGCTCACATGGATCGTCAATGAGCTGTCGGGGCTTGGCATAGCGCTCCAGCCGGGACAGGTGGTGATCACCGGAACTTGCGTGACACCGATCAGCGTCGCCGCCGGTGACGAAGTCATTGGCGATTTGGGCAGGTTTGGCAAAGTCTCGGTGCGGTTCGTCTAGAGCGGCTTGCTCCCCCGGTTCAGCCTGACCACGACGCTCCTCACCGCCAGAACCAGCACGGTGATGATGATCAAAATCACGGACAGTGCAGCGATCGCCGGGTCGATGTTGTCGCGTAGTCCCATCCACATCAGGCGCGGCAGCGTGATGGCGTTGACCGAGGTGATGAACAAGGTGACGCCGATCTCTTCCCAGGACAGCACGAAAGACAGCAGTGCCGCGGTGACGATGCCGAACTTGATGTTGGGCATGATGACGCGCGTGGCGCGCTCCCAGACACTTGCGCCAAGCCCCCGCGCGGCAAGGTCGATGCGTCGGTCTAGCTGGCTAAGCGAGACCAGGATCAGCACCGTCGCGAACGGCACCGTCATCACCGAATGCGCCATCGCAACGCCAAGCCAGGTGTCGTAGCCAAAGAAGGAACTGACGCCCGAGATCGAGGTGAGCAGGAAATACAGCGTGACCGCCGAAACCACCGGCGGCACCACCATCGGCAACAGCACGAAGCCGACCAGGGTCGCGGTGAAGCGCGGCTGGAACATCCAGACGCCGAGGCTGAAGCAGAGCGCCAGCACAGTTGAAATGGCGCTGCTGACGATGCCGATCCGGATCGAAAGCAGGATCGACTGGAGCCAGCGCGGATCCTCGATCAGCGATCGGTAGTGGCGCAACGACAATTCCCCGGTCGGCATAGCCAGCATGCGGCTCGGCGTTAGCGACACGGGAATGACGGCCAGCAGCGGCAACAGCAGGAACAACGCCACCAGGGCGGCGACAACCAGCGAGACAGGACCGGGGCGATAAGTCGGCATCAGATCAGCTGCTTCGGTCTGACATAACGGAACAAGAGCGCCATCAGCGCGCCGACGAACAATACCAGCACGACGCTGATCGCAGCCCCCAGCCCCCAGTCCGGGCTCTGGAATATCCTGAGATAGATCAGTTCGGCGATCATCACGCTGCGCCCGCCACCGAGAATCGCCGGCGTGACGAAGAAACCGAGCGAGAAGACAAACACGATCATCGCGGAGCCGATAATGCCGGAGCGCGTCATCGGCACGAACACCGTCCAGAAGGTGCGCATGCGGCTGGAGCCGAGGCCGCGCGCGGCGAGCAGCACACGGTCGTCAAGGCTGCGCATGGCCGAGGCCAGCGGAAAGACGGCGAAAGGAATGAGGAAATGCGTCATGCCGACAATGACGCCGAATTCGTTGCGCACCAAAGTCAGCGGTTCGGAGATAAAACCGATCGACTGCAGCCAGGTGTTGATCAGGCCGCGATTGGACAGAAGCGCCACCCAGCCGAAGGCGCGTGTCAGCACCGAGATCCAGAACGGCACCAAGATGCAGAATTCGGCGATGAGACGTTGCGCCGGGCTGCCGCGAACCCAGACGAGCGTGATGGCATAGGCGGCGGCGACCGACACAATAGTGACAATCGCGGCGATGCGTAGCGTGCGGATGAACACCGACTGGACCAGATCGTCGGTGAGCAATGCCTGGTACTGGCCAAGCCCGGGCGTCGGCAAGGTGAAACTCCATTTCACCACGCCGAGAAATGGCCAGGCATAGGCAAGGCCGAGAAAAAGGAGCAGCGGCGCCATCAACAGCGCCGCGCCCATCCTGTCGGAGAGAACGCCTCTCATGTCAGATCAGCATCGCCGCCGCTCAGGCGGAGATGATCTTGGTGTATTCGTCGAGCGCCGGCCCATAGTTCTTGGCGTACCAGTCCATGTCGAGCGCGATCTGCTTCTTCATGTTCTCGGGATCGACGGGGTTGATGCGCTTCTTGTCGGCGGGGATCAGCGCGTCAGTCGCCGGATTGGCCGGGCCCTGGCCGAGCTTGTCGAACATGACGAGCTGCTTTTCCGGATCCTGGGCGCTGGCGATGAACTTCATCGCCGCATCCTTGCCGCCTGGGTTGTTCTTGAGCACGGCCAGCGCGCCGGGCGAGATCAGGCCCTGGTCCCAGATGAACTTTATCTTGCCGCCGGAATCCTGCTCGATCAGCGAGGCGCGCGTCGACCAGACGATCGCCATCGAGGCTTCGCCATTGAGCAGCACGCTCTGGCTCTCGGCGCCGCCGCCCCAATAGGCGACGACGTTTTCCTTGAAGGCCGATATCTTGTCATGCGCACGTTTTAGGTCGAGCGGGTAGAGCGAAGCCGGCGCGACGCCGTCGGCCAAAAGGGCCGCTTCCCAGCTCGACACGCCCCATTTGTAGAGCGAACGCTTGCCCGGGAATTTCTTCACATCGAAGAAATCGGCCATGCCGGTCGGTGCATCCTTGCCGTATTTCTCGGAATCGTAGGCGATGACATAGGAGAAGAAATAGGTCGAGGCGGCATAGTCCCAGCCGAAGCCCGGCCGCATCTTCTTCTTGTCGACTATGTTGTAGTCGATCGGCTCGAGCATGCCTTGGGCGCCGAGTGTAATGGCCGAGAACGGGTCGACGTCGACCAGGTCCCAGGTCGGGGCGCCGCTCTTGGATTGCGCGGCGATAGCGCCTTCGGTCGGGCCCGAGCCGTCCATCTTGACGGTGATGCCGGTGTCCTTGGTGAAGGCCTGGCCATAGGCCGCGTCGTAGGCCGTGATGGCATCGCCGCCCCAGTTGACCAGCACAAGTTCCTTCGCTGCGGCAAAGGCGCCGGTCGAGCGCAGCAGCATCGGCGTGCCGGCGAGCACGAGGGCAGCGAGTTGCGTGAATTGACGACGCGAGATCTCGCCGCGCCTCGTCCTTTCGGACAGCGTTTCGATGGTCTGTTTCTTGGTGTCGTTCATGTCAGTTCCCCTTTGTTTTCGTTGATTTTAATTCCGGAAGCCGGTGCGGCGGATCAGGCCGCGCCGGCGCTCATTGTCCTCCGTCCGGAAGGAGGAAACCCTTTTCCGCCGGCCATGTCAGCCACACGGAGTTGCCCTTGCTGAGCGCCGCCGCCGCGACCTCGTTGGGCACCGAGACGGTGACTTTGGCACCCTGGCGCGTGGTGAGGTCGAGCTTGGTCGCCGCCCCCAGGTAGGTCGAGGCGATTGCCGTCGCGGCAATGCCGTTCTCTCCCGCGGCGGCCTCGCGCGCTATCGACATGTGTTCGGGCCGGATCGCCAGGATGGCGTCGCCACGGACCTTCTCAGCCTTGCAGTGCATGCTGACCGCGCGGTCCTCACAGAGGCCGGTCGAGCCGTTGTCGAGGGGCTTAACCCCTTTCAGCGGCAGCATGTTGATCTCGCCGAGGAACTCGGCGACGAAGCGATTGTCCGGCCGGTCATAGACCTCGTCCGGCGCGCCGACCTGCAGCAGTTTGCCATGATTGAAGATGGCGACGCGCGAAGACAGCGCCAGCGCCTCGCTCTGGTCGTGGGTAACGAAGACGAAGGTGGTGCCAGTCTCCTGGTGCAGGCGCTTCATCTCTGCCTGCATCTGGCCGCGCAGGCTCTTGTCCAGCGCCGAAAACGGCTCGTCGAGCAGGAGCACGCCCGGCTCGAACACCAGCGCCCGGGCCAGCGCGACGCGCTGCTGCTGGCCACCGGAAAGCTGCGAGGGCAATTTCTTCTCGTGGCCCACCAGACCGACGCGCTCGATCATCTCGCCGACACGCTTTTTGATCTCGGCGGCCGATTTCTTGCGGACCTTGAGCGGGAAGGCGATGTTGGCCTCGACGCTCATATGCGGAAAGAGCGCATAGCCCTGGAACACCATGCCGGCGGCACGCTGCTCGGCCGGGCGGCCGGTGATATCGGCGCCGTCGCTGAAAAGCCTGCCCTCGGTCGGCTGCACGAAGCCGGCCAGGATCATCAGGAAGGTGGTCTTGCCGGAGCCGGAGGGCCCAAGCAGCGTCAGGAATTCGCCGCGGCCTATGTCGAGCGTCAGATTGTCCAGCGCACGGAACGAGCCGAAGCTCTTGCCGATCCCGATTGCCTTGATCTCTGCGGCCCGGCCGGGTTGCTGCATCCTGCCTCTATCCTTACCGTTGAGCCAAATCGTAGGCAGGGCCGAAGCTCACCGCAACCAAATAGTTTTCGCCTCATCGGCAAATTTCATTCATCTATGGCGGGCTGGCGCCACCCTGCCTCTCAATAAGGCTGAATGCGGTTCTCGGAGAGAGTCGACCTCAGCCATCCCGCGAACGCTTGCAGGACCGGGTGCGAGGCCTTGGCGTGTTCGGAGACCAGAAAATAGGAGCGCGGCGAATTGATCGCGATGTCGAAAGGCCTGACCAGACGGCCTTCGCTCAGCGCACGGCGGCTGGTCAGTTCGTCACCCATGGCGATCCCCTGCCCGGCAATCGCCGCCGAGAAGACGAGGTTCATGTCGGAAAAGACGATGCCGCCTTCGGTGTCCGGGTTCTCGACCTTGGACAGCGCCAGCCAGCGTGCCCAATCCTCGGTGTCGTCGAGATGGAGCAGATTGGCGCGCAGCACGTCCGCCGGCCGGGAAAAGCCGCCGACCTTGTTGAGCAGCGTCGGGCTGCAGAGCGGGGTGAACGAGATTTCGCACAACAGCTCGGCCATACGGTTCGGCCAATTGCCCACGCCAAATGCGATGAAGGCGTCTGCCTCGGCATTGCTGACATCGTCGAGCCGCCGGGGCGTCAGGATGCGCAGCGCGACATCGGGGTACATCTGCCGGAACTCGCCGATATGGGTGCACAGGAACAGCGAGGCGAAGCCCGGTGTACAAGAGACGGCGAACGAGCCGCCGACGCCAGTGCCGGCATCGCGCGTCACCGCGTCACCCAGCACGGTCAGCGCCTTGCGCACGTCGCTGGCATAGCGCTGCCCACGCGGGGTGAGCGCCACCCCCTTGCCGATGCGCTCCAGCAGATCGAAGCCGAGATCGCGCTCGAGCAGCCGCAATTGGTGGCTCACCGCGCTGCGGGTCAGGTGCAGTTCGTCGGCGGCGCGCCAGACGCTGCCATGCCTGGCAAAACTGTCGAGCGCGCGTAGCGCCTGTGTCGATGGAATTCTCAAGAGGTGAACCGAATTTGCATGAACCAGGAAAACATATCACTTTTTGGCGAGCCGCTTCACTGCTTTCTTCTAGAGCATGGACAAACCGGTGACGACATCGGCGCAAGAGACCGCGCTTGCCTGCCTCGACGGCATCCAGCCCCTGCTGTCGGCATGGACACGCACCATCTTCGATTTCGGCGAGACCGCCTGGCGCGAGTACCAGTCGGCCGCCTGGTATGTCGATCGGCTCAAGCGCGAGGGATTTTCGGTCGAGGAAGGCTCGGGCGGCATGCCGACCGCCTTTTGCGCCCATTGGACGAACGGTGCCGGACCGACAGTGGGCATGTATGCCGAATATGATGCCGTGCCCGGCAATTGCCAGGACGCCGTGACTGTGAGGCAGCCGCGACCTGGCCTTGGCGCCGAGGCCGGCGGCCATACCGACCCGCATTCGGGGCTCGGCATAGCAAGTCTCGGCGGCCTGCTCGCCACCAAAGCCGCCATGCAGCGCCACGACATTCAAGGCACGCTGCGCTTTACCGGCGAGCCGGCTGAGAAAGTGCGCGGTTCGAAGCCGATCCATGCGGCAAAAGGCTACTATGACGGCCTTGCCGGCATGATCTCCTTCCATCCCTTCTACATGCTGCCGCTCTGCAATACCGCGCGCTGGGACACGCATTGCGGCGCGGCCTACGCGATGATCTATCGATTCGTCTGCGACGAACCCGAAAATTGGGTTCGCGCAAGCGACGGCGCACCGATCCCGCAGGCGCATTCGGCCGTCAGGGCACCGGGCGCCAACGACGCACTGATGACCATGTACATGGCCTCCAAGGCGTTGCGCGATTCCATGCTGCCGCACCAGGGCGGCTGGTCGATCAGCGAGGCGATCCTGACGGCCGGCCAGGCCACGGCCGACAATCTGCCGGCGGGACTGGCGGAGATCCAGTACATGATCCGCGTGCCCACCATCGGCATGGCCGAGCAGGTAACGGCGGTGCTCGACCGCAATGCCGCGGCCGCGGCCGCGATCAGCGGCTGCCGCTACGAGCGGCACTGGGTGTCGAAGTCGCGGCCTGGGCTCGCGAACCACGCCATGGCCGGGATTGCCTATGAAGCCCTGTCGACTGTCGGGCCGCCACGCTGGGACCAAGTCGCCAGAACGATCGCGCGGGAAATCCAGGTCAATGCCGGCGGCACTGCTACCGAAAACCCCTTTATCGAGGAGCTTGAGCGGCTGATTTCGCCACAAGAGGCCGAGGCAGTCCTGCGCCGCGACCTGCCGCCCTCTCAGGTGAACTCGACCTCCGACGACTACACCGACATGAGCTGGCACGCGCCGACCGCCCGCTTCTATGTCGCCCGCCCAGCGCTCCGCTCCGCGAATGGCAGCGCATATCCCTCTTGGGTGATGAATGCGCTGGGTGGCATTCCCGCGACGATCGACCCGATGGTCATCTGCGCCGCCAAGACGGTCGCGCTGACGGCGCTGCGCCTGCTCGAGGACCAGACCGCCCGCGACGCGGCAAAGGACGAGTTCACCACCCGTACCGGCGGTGGCGTCGGCGGCTCCAACTGGATCGCGCCACTCTGCGACTACGACCCGCCCATCAACTTCCGCTGGCCGGAATATGTCACCACCGCGCGCGGCCGCGACTGGTGGATCCCAAGCAACGCATGACCTGAGCAACCCTTTAGAACGAGCCCACGAGGAGAACCCGCATGACCGTCCATGACCGCATCATCGCCGAGCCGTTTTCGCTTCAACGCCGCAACCCGGCCGGCGGCACCAAGCCGCTGACCGTCTGGGGCTTCGCCAACGAAACCGATGTGTTGACCGACGTGCTGCTCGGATCGCCGAATTTCCTGCGCCACCTGTCGACCAGCTCGCTGTCGCGCAAGCACCTGCGCGAAGCCCCCTGCAACGTCCAGATCGCGCAGGCGCAGCACAAGGATCTTGTCGCGGCCTACGAGCATTTCGGCGTCAACATCCACTGGCACGAGCCGACGCCGGAATTGCCGATGCAGGTCTATTCCCGCGATTCCAGCGTCATGACGCCTTATGGCGCGATCATCACCGCCATGGCCAACTGGTGGCGGCGCGGCGAGAACTACGCCGCCATCCGCACCTTTGAAAAGCTCGGCATCCCGATCTATGACATGGTGACAGCCGGCACTTTCGAGGGCGGCGACTTCAATGTCATCGAGGACGGCGTGGTGCTGATCGGCTGCGGCGGCGCCCGCACGCAGGAGGAAGGCGCCCGCCAGGTGCAGGCCTGGTTCGAGAAGGAAGGCTGGGAGACACGCATTGCCTTCATCGACGAATATTACGTCCATATCGACCTGATGGTGGTGCCAATCGCCGAAAAGCTCACCGCCGTCTGCCTCGCCTGCACCGAGCCCGGCATCGTCGACTGGCTGAAGGGCAAGGGTCACGAGATCATCGACGTTCCCTTCCAGGACACGATGGCGCTCGGCTGCAACTTCATGTCGCTGGGCAAGGACCGGGTGATCGCGCCGACGTCCAGCAAGACGCTGATCGAAAAACTCAAGGCGCGCGGCTTCGAGGTCGCGGCAGTCGACATGAGCGAAATCTCCAAGACCGGCGGCGGTATCCATTGCATGGCACAGGCGCTGAAACGTGAGGCGGCATAGAGGACCGCCGCTCTCACGAGCATTGGAGAGGCGCGCGGCGGCGGCCCTGGATTGGTCTTTGACCTTATCCGACGACGCGCTGTCCGTTTTTCGCAGGATGGACAACGACCGGGATCGGTTTTACGAGTCAGCCCTACCAGCGGAGATGTTCGCGCACCCCAATGAACAAGATCGATACCCATAACAGCAAGCACGGCGACGAGCGCTCGACCGCGACCAGCCTCTTGCGGCTCGGCACACGCTTGAAACTCTCCCGGCAGACGCACGGCCTGACCCTGAAGGCGCTGGCTGCCTCCGCCAACTGCTCCGAGAGCCTGCTTTCCAAGGTCGAAAACGGCAAGGTCTCGCCCTCACTGCCCATGCTTCACCGGCTGGTCGAGGTGCTCGGCACCAATATCGGCTGGATGTTCGAGGAGTCCGACGGCGAGGAAGGCATCGTCTTTCGGGCCGGGTCGCGACCGCTGATCGCTCTCGATCCGCTGCGGCGCGGCGAAGGCATTTCGCTCGAGCGCGTCATTCCCTATTCGCCGGGCCATCTCCTGCAGTGCAACATCCATCACATCGAAGCGGGCGGTGAAAGTGCCGGCCCCATCCAGCATGCTGGCGAGGAAGTCGGCTATCTCCTGGAGGGCGCTATCGAACTGATGGTCGGCGAAAAGACGTTTCGCCTGACGGCCGGAGATTCCTTCGTTTTCAACTCCGAACTGCCGCACTGGTATCGCAATGTCGGCGATGAACGCGCCAGCATTTTCTGGGTCAACACGCCGGCGACATTCTGATCCCCATTTCTTTCGTTCAAGCTGCTAATTCAAGTGACTTGACAAGAAATCAAGTATCTTGAATTATCCGTTTGCGCTCAGTGCCAAGTGAGCCCGATCAAGGGCCTTTTTGCAACATCAAGGGGAACCGAAATGCGTCTTACCAAGATTCTTTCAGGCTGCGCCGCAGCCATCGCCATGACCCTCGCCCTCGGCTCTGCTTCCGCCATGGCCGAGACCTATGCGCTCGTCACCATCAACCAGCAGGCCCTGTTCTTCAACCAGATCAATGACGGTGCTACGGCCGCGGCAAAGGCCGCCGGAGTCGACCTCGTCATTTTCAACGCCAACAATGTGCCGAGCGCGCAGAACGACGCGATCGAGAACTACATCACCCAGAAGGTCGACGGCATCATCCTCGTCGCCATCGATGTCAACGGCGTGAAGCCGGCGATCACAGCGGCAAAAGCCGCCGGCATTCCGGTCATCGCCATCGACGCGCAGATCCCGAACGGCGACAACGTCGCCTTCGTCGGCGTCGACAACACCAAGGCCGGCGAAGATATCGGAAAATTCTATGCCGACTACGTCAAGACCAAGCTGAACGGCACCGCCAAGATCGGCGTCGTCGGCGCGCTCAATTCGTTCATCCAGAACCAGCGCCTCGACGGCTTCAAGAAGGCCGTCACCGATAGCGGCCAGAAAGTCACCTTCCTAGATACGGTCGATGGCCAGAACGTACAGGACGTGGCGCTGTCAGCCTCCGAGAACCTAATGACGGCCAATGCCGACATGACGACCCTTTATGCGACTGGCGAGCCGGCCTTGCTCGGCGCGGTTTCCGCCGTCACCAGCCAGGGCCGTACAGGCGACGTAAAGGTATTCGGCTGGGATCTGACCAAGTCGGCGGTACAGGGTCTAGAAGAGGGCTGGGTCATCGCCGTCGTCCAGCAGGATCCGGCCGGCGAAGGCAAGGCTGCCATCGAGGCCTTCGGCAAGCTCAAGAAGGGCGAGAAGATCGATCCGATCATCAATGTTCCGGTCACCATCGTGACCAAGGAAAATGTCAGCCAGTTCAAGGGCATGTTCAAGTAGTATCCCAAGACCGCCGGGCCGCGCATCGACCTGACGGTTGCTTGCGCAGCCCGGCGACCGATTGAACATGTCGCGCTTTAAGAACTGGAACCATGATGAGCGATGGCGAGACCTACCGCGTCAGGATGACCGGTATTTCCAAACGATACGGCCCCATCCAGACGCTGGACGATGTTTCGCTGCAGCTGAAGCCCGGCGAGGTGCTCGGCCTTGTCGGCGACAATGGCGCGGGCAAATCGACCCTAAGCAAAGTCCTGTCCGGCGCCGTCATTCCGGATTCCGGGTCCATCGAGATCGACGGCAAAGCTGTCTCTTTCTCGTCGCCGGCGGATGCCCGCGCCTCACGGGTGGAGATGGTCTACCAGGACCTTTCGCTCTGCGACACCGTGGATGTGGCGGGCAATCTCTTTCTCGGCCGCGAACCGCGCCGCCACGTCCTCGGCGTCCCGTTTCTCGACAACAGGCGCATGCATGACCAAACGCGCACCATGCTCGACCGGCTCGGCATCGTCATCGCGGACACAAGGCTCAAGGTCGAGAACCTCTCCGGTGGGCAGCGCCAGTCGATCGCCATCGGCCGCGCCGCCTCCTTCGATCCGTCGGTGCTGATCATGGACGAACCGACCGCGGCTCTTGCCGTGGCGGAAGTCGAAGCGGTGCTGGAGCTTATCCGCACGGTCAGCGCTCGCGGCGTCAGTGTCATCCTGATTACCCATCGGCTTCAGGATTTGTTCCTGGTCTGCGACCGTATCCAGGTCATGTATGAGGGCCGCAACGTCGCCGAACGAAAAATCGGCGACACCAGCATCGAGGAGGTCGTCAACCTGATCGTCGGCCGGAAATTCAACGCGCGTTCGGCGCGCGCCAGCCGTGATGAGGCGGTACAGCCATGAACGCCACCTCCCCGTCGGCCGATATTGCGGCCCCGTCGTCCAAACGCGCCCGCAAGAACGGCTGGAAGGATGTCGCGCTGGCCAATGGCAGTGTCGTCTCCATCGCGCTGTTCTTCATCGTAGTGTGCGTGGTGTTTTCGATGATCACCGGCACCTTCCTGACGACGCCCAATCTGCTCAACATCGTCCGCCAGTCGGCCCCGCTGTTGATCGTCGCGGCAGCCATGACCTTTGTTATCACCACCGGCGGCATCGATCTGTCGGTCGGCTCCGTGCTGGCGCTCGCGGCGACGCTGTCAGCCGTCCTGCTGCAGGCTGGCCTGCCGTGGCCGCTCGTCGTCGTCGCCATGCTGGCGCTGGGCGCGGCGATCGGCGCCTTGCAGGGCTTCTTCATCGCCTATGAGCGCATTCCGGCCTTCATCGTCACGCTGGCCGGTCTTTCCGTCATCCGCGGCGTGGCGCTGCTGATCACGGGTGGCTATTCGATCCCGGTCGAGCCGACGAGCTTTTTCGTCAGCATCGGCCGGGCGTGGTTCCTCGGAGTGCCGGTGCCGGCGCTGCTCGCCCTTGTCGTGCTGATTGTCGCCTACCTCGCCTTCAACCAGACGCCGTTCGGCCGCTATGTGACCGGTATCGGAGCCAACACCGAGGCGGTGCGCCGCGCCGGTGTCGACACGCGCTTCATCACGCTGTTCGTCTATGTACTGTCGGGCATGGCGGCGGCGTCGGCCGGCATCATTCTCGCGGCCCGGCTCGGTTCGGGCTCATCGAACTCCGGCCAGGGCTTCGAACTCGACGTCATCGCCGCCGTGGTGCTTGGCGGCACCAGCCTGTTCGGCGGGCGCGGCACGATCATCGGCACCGTACTCGGGGCACTGACCGTCGCGGTCATCGGCAACGGCCTAATCCTGGCGCATATGTCGCCGTTCCTCACCCCGATCGTCACCGGTACGATCATCCTCATTGCCATCTGGCTGAATTTCCGCCTGTTCAAGGGCGCGGTGCGGAGCCGCTGACATGGATCACCTTTTCGACGACAAGCCGAGGGAACGGGCGCCGATCGGGGTCCATTCCGGCACGGTGATGACCGTTACCGGCCCGGTCGCGATCGCCGATATGGGCGTGACGCTGATGCATGAGCATATCCTGCTCGACGGCGCGACATCCTGGAAATGCCCCTGCCATCCCGACGAGAAGAAGATCGCCGAGCAGCCGGTCAGCATGGAGATCATCGGCGAACTGCGGATGAACCCCTACATGAACCGCGACAACGTCTCGCTCGACGACAGCGACCTGGCCCTGTCGGAACTGGCGAAATACCGTGCGCTCGGCGGCCACACCGTGGTCGATGCCACCAATATCGGCATTGGCCGCGATGCGGTGAAGCTGGCGCGCATCGCCCGCTCTTCCGGCTTGCGTATTGTCATGGGAACAGGCTTCTACCTGCAGCACACCCACCCCGATTGGCTGAAGGCGATGGACGTCGATGACGTCACCGAATTCCTGGTCAACGATGTCGGCGGCGCGAAGACGCAGCCCGAAATCATGGCCGGCATCATCGGCGAGGTCGGCGTCAGCAAGGATTTTACCGACGAGGAGCGCAAGTCGCTGCGGGCTTCGGCGCGCGCGGCCAGGATCACCGGCGTGCCGCTGACGATCCATCTGCCCGGCTGGGAGCGGCTGGCGCATGACGTGCTCGATGTCGTCGAGGCGGAAGGCGCGAATCTCCGGCATACGGTGCTTTGCCATATGAACCCGAGCCACAACGATCTCGCCTACCAGAAAAGCCTGGCCGTGCGTGGTGCCTTCCTGGAATACGATATGATCGGCATGGATTTCTATTATGCCGACCAGGACGCGCAATCGCCGTCCGACGAGCAGAATGCGCAGGCGATCCGCTCGCTGATCGAGATGGGGCTGGGAGACCGTATCCTGCTGTCGCAGGACGTTTTCCTGAAGATCATGCTGACCCGCTTCGGCGGCTTCGGCTACGGTTTCATCCTCAAGCATTTTGTGCCGAGGTTGAAACGCCATGGCGTCGAGCAGACGGCGATCGACCGCATGCTCATCGACAATCCAAAGACCGTGTTCGCCGCGAGCCTCTGAGCCACGGCCCTAAGCAATAAAGGAGTATGCATGTCCAGGAAGAAGGTTCTTCTCGCAGGCGAGTCCTGGGTTTCGACCGCGACCCACATCAAGGGCTTCGACCAGTTTCCAACCGTGACCTATCACACAGGCGCCGACGAATTGTTGGCCGCATTGAAGGACGGTCCATTCGACGTCACCTTCATGCCAGCGCATGAGGCGCAGCGGAATTTTCCCCAGACCATGGAGACGCTTTCGGCCTACGACGCGGTCGTGCTTTCCGATATTGGCGCCAACACGCTTCTGCTTCATCCCGACACCTGGGTCCACTCCAAGCCGACGCCGAACCGGCTGCGCCTGCTGCGTGACTATGTTGGCAATGGCGGCGGCCTCTTGATGTTCGGCGGCTATTACAGCTTCCAGGGTATCAATGGCGGCGCGCGCTATCACAAGACGCCTGTGGAGGATGTTCTGCCGGTCACCTGCCTGCCGGTGGACGACCGCATCGAGGTTCCGGAGGGCTATGCGCCGGTCGTTGTCGGCCCGCAGAGCCATCCGATCCTCCAAGGTCTGGGCAAGGATTGGCCGATCCTGCTCGGCTTCAATGAGGTCACGGTCAAAGACGATGCTGAAGTTCTGGCCACCGTTTCTTCCGACTACCGTTCGCTGCCGCTGCTGGTGACGGGCAAATTCGGCAAGGGCCGTACGTTGGCCTGGACGTCGGATGTCGGCCCGCACTGGCTGCCGCCGGGCTTCATCGCCTGGAACGGCTACAAGACGCTGTTCGAACAGATGCTCGGCTGGGCGACATCCAGGGATTAGGCTATGCACCTCCATATCGTCGGCAATGTCTGCGTCGACACGACGTTTCGGCTGGACCGGTTTCCGCATCCTGGCGAAACGTTGAACGCTGCCGAACACGCCGACGGACTTGGCGGCAAGGGAGCGAACCAGGCGGTGGCCACCGCCCGCACCGGTGCCGATGTCCGCTTCCATGCGGCGATCGGCAACGATGCCGCCGGAGCATGGATAAGAGAACAACTCAGCCGAGAGCTCGACATCAGCCATCTGACGATGCTGCCACTGCCCAGCGACAGATCGACTGTCATGGTCGATGGGCGTGGCGAGAACCTCATCGTTACCGGCGCCAGTTGCGCAAAGGCTTTCGATCCGCTGGCAAATAGCGATCTCCTGCCATCGATCGAACGCGGTGACATCGTGGTGATGCAAGGCAATTTGGATCCGGATGTGACGGTCGCTTGCCTGCGGACCACGCGCGCCGCGGGAGCCATGACGATCTTCAATCCAAGCCCACTGGCGGCCGGTCATCCACCGGATTTGTGTAACGTCGGCCTGGTCATCGCCAACGCCGGCGAGGCAGCAGTTTTGACCGAAGCCGCGGAGCCTGCCGAGGCGGCCCGCGTTTTGATCCAACAAGGGGCTGGTGCTGCGATCGTGACCCTTGGCGCACAGGGCTGCATGGTGGCCTACGGTAGCGGACAAATCCAACGGATCGCGGCGCCCAAAGTGGCCGTGATAGACACCAGCGGCGCCGGCGACGTCTTTTGCGGCTGCCTCGCCGGTTGTCTTGCGGCAGGCATCGACCTCGCCAAAGCGGCGCGGATCGCGGTACGCGCCGCGGCCATCTCGGTCGGACGCGCCGGCACTCTCCAATCCTGCCCCGACAGGCGGGAGATGAAAACGCTCATGGAAACGACGGAAGCGGAAACCGCATGATAAAATCCCCCAAAGCCATCGGATCCAAACAAGTCACGGACGACGCGCTGCGGTCGATCTTCGGCAGGAGCAAGGTGGTGATCGGCGTCGTTCACCTCGCCCCCCTGCCGGGCGCGCCGCGCTACGATGGCGAGGCGGTGGAGGCCATCTACCAGCGCGGCCTGGACGACGCCAAAGCTTATCTCGATGGCGGCTGCGATGGCGTGATTGTTGAAAACCACGGCGACGTGCCGTTTGCCAAACCGGATGACATCGGGCCGGAAACTTCCGCCTATATGTCCGTCGTGTCCGACCGTATTCGCGGGGAATTGGGCCGGCCGATTGGCATCAACGTGCTCGCCAATGCTTCCATTCCAGCGCTGTCGATCGCCAGCGCCTCGGGCGCGGCCTTCGTGCGCGTCAATCAATGGGCCAACGCCTATGTTGCCAATGAGGGGTTCATCGAAGGCGAAGCGGCGCGCGCCATGCGCTTTCGCGCCAAGCTTCGGGCCAATGGCATCCGCATCTTCGCCGATGCCCATGTCAAGCATGGCGCCCATGCCATCGTTGGCGACCGGCCGGTCGAGGAACAGGTCAAGGATCTGGTGTTCTTCGATGCCGATGCTGTGATCGCCACCGGCCAGCGCACCGGCCACGCCGCTGACCTCGGCTATATCAGGATGATCAAGGAAGCGGCCGGATTGCCGACGCTGGTTGGCAGCGGAGTCACGCCTGAAAATGCCAACGACATCCTCGACATCGTCGATGGCGTCATCGTCGCCAGTTCCCTGAAATATGACGGAGTCTGGTGGAATGAGGTCGATCCGCAACGGGTGAAAGCCTTCATAGGCGGCCTCAAGCGGTGACTTTGGTGCCGGAGATCAATGGCGAGCGGCTGCTCGGACGGCTCGACGCCTTCGCCCGCATCGGCGCGACACCGGCCGGAGGCGTCAACCGGCAGGCGTTCAGCATTGAGGATCGCAGCGCCCGGCGCCTGCTTGCGCAACTGGCACTGATGCGCGGCTTCACGATATTTCAGGACGGCATCGCGAACCTCTTCATCCGCCGCGAAGGTTCGGATGCCGCGCTGCCGCCCCTCATGATCGGCAGCCATCTCGACAGCCAGCCGACCGGCGGACGCTTCGACGGCGCGCTCGGCACGCTTTGCGCCTTCGAGGTGCTTGAAGCGTTGGAGGACGCGATGATTGAAGCCAGGCGGCCGATCGAGGTGGTCGCATGGGCCAATGAAGAAGGCAGCCGCTTCGCGCCGGGCGTCATGGGCTCCATGGCCTTCACCGGTACCGATACGGCTGCATGGAAATCGATCGTCGGTGTCGACGGAGCGTCCCTCGCAACGGAACTCGAAGCGACGATCGCGGCCTTGCCGGAAGCGAGGCTGCGCCCGACCGGCATGCCTGTATCCGGCTATATCGAATTGCACATCGAACAGGGGCCGTCGCTCGAAAAAGAGCTGACGCCGATCGGTGTCGTCACCGCCGTTCAGGGCACGCGCTGGCTGGAAGTTTGCATCGAGGGCAGTGCCGGTCACGCCGGCACGACTGGCCTTTCCTATCGCAGAGACCCCATGGTCGCCGCGATTGCCGCGATACACAGGCTGCAGACGACGATCATGCCGCTCGACGCGAGCGCACGACTGACGGTCGGCCGGATATCGGCACAGCCGGGATCGATCAATGCCATACCGCAGTCCGTGACCTTCACAGTGGATCTGCGGCATCCACAGCTGGAGCGGCTCGATGCTATCGAGGCTGAGGTGCGCGCGGTCTGCGCCGCGGAGGTGGACGGCCAGCATTGCTCCGCAACGATCAGGCGGTCGTTCGACATGCCGGGTGCAGCGTTCTGTCCCGATATGATCAAAATCATAGAGGATGCCGCCGAGTCCCTGGAATTAACCTACAAACGGATGATATCGGGCGCGTTCCACGACGCGTTGTTCATCGCCCGTGTGGCGCCTGCGGCGATGATCTTCGTGCCGTGCCGTGACGGGCTGAGCCACAATGAGGCGGAATATGTGGAGCCGGCGGACGCGATCATCGGCGCACGGGTCCTGCTGCAGGCAACAATCGCAGCCGCCTCGCGCCCCACCCGGACAAGGTGATCTCGGCGACCTGAAACCGGCCAGGCGCATTGTTTTAGAAGTCGCGGCGGCCTCCCCTGCCCCTTCGCATCAACAAACCGTGCCCCTGTGTCCTCGCCGCCCTTGTGAGTGTCCGTAAATGGATGAATAGTCGGACAGGGTGCCGCCCTGAAATTGCCCGCTTGCGGTTTTCAGGTCGCGCCAGAACCGAGCCGGGTTTTTTGAATGGTCAGCCCTGAACCACGCAGAAGAAGAGGTCCGATCGCCGCCTGGTTGCTGGCGCTGGACGCGTGGCTCGATTCCTCGCTCTATGAAATCGGGTTCAAGGCGCGCCTGTTCTGGGAGGCCGCGACGATCTTCTCGCGGCGCTTCCGTCTCAAGGGCTGGCGCCGCGGCTTCATCGAACTTTTGAGCGAAGGTTTTACACTCGGCGCCGGCGGCATGGTGGTGATGCTGGCGCTGGCAATACCCGCTTTCCAGGATACCACCGGCGACTGGCGCGCCCAGGGCGACTTCGCCGTCACCTTCCTGGACCGCTATGGCAACGAGATCGGCCAGCGCGGCATCATCCAGCGCGATTCCGTGCCGGTCGACGAGATGCCGGACCATGTCATCAAGGCGGTGCTCGCCACCGAGGACCGCCGGTTTTTCGACCATTACGGTATCGACGTGCTCGGCCTGTCGCGCGCGATCTTCGAGAACGTGCGGGCGAATTCGGTCGTCCAGGGTGGCTCGAGCATCACCCAGCAGCTGGCCAAGAACCTGTTCCTGACCAATGAGCGCACGTTCGAGCGCAAGATCAAGGAGGCGTTCCTGTCGCTGTGGCTGGAGGCCAATCTGTCGAAGAAGGAAATCCTGCAGCTCTATCTCGACCGCGCCTATATGGGCGGTGGCACGTTCGGCATAGAGGCGGCGGCGGACTTCTATTTCGGCAAGAGCGTCAAGGACCTGAACCTTGCCGAGGCGGCGATGCTGGCCGGCCTGTTCAAGGCCCCGACCAAATACGCGCCGCATATCAACCTGCCGGCGGCGCGCGCGCGCGCCAACGTAGTGCTGTCCAACCTCGTCGATTCCGGCTTCATGACCGAAGGCCAGGTGCTGCAGGCCAGACTGCACCCGGCCGACGTCGTCGACCGCGGCGAACAGAAGAGCCCCGACTACTACCTCGATTGGGCCTTCGACGAGGTCAAGAAGATCGCCAAGCCCGGCCAGCACTCGCTGGTTGCCCACACCACCTTCGACGCCAACATCCAGAAGGCGGCGGAGGAGTCCGTCGAGTTCCACCTGCGCCAGTTCGGCAAGGAGTACAACGTCACCGAAGGGGCCGTGGTGGTCATCGAGACCAATGGCGCGGTGCGGGCGATCGTCGGCGGCCGCGATTACGGCGCCAGCCAGTTCAACCGCGCCACCAAGGCACTGCGCCAGACCGGCTCGTCGTTCAAGCCCTATGTCTACGCCACGGCGATGGAACACGGCTTCACGCCGAACTCGATCATTTCTGGCGGGCCGATCAGCTGGGGCAACTGGTCGCCGCACAATTACAGCGGCGAGTCGGCGGGCAACATCACGCTGATCATGGCGATGGCCAAGTCGATCAACACCGTGCCTGTGCGGCTGGCCAAGGACCATCTCGGCATCGCGCCGATCAAGGCATTGGCGGAATCGTTTGGGGTGGAATCGCCGCTCGAAGGGCACAAGACGATGGTGCTCGGCACCTCGGGCATGACGGTGATGGACCAAGCGACGGGCTACAGCGTGTTCGCTCAGAACGGCTTCGTCGGTTCCCGGCACGGCATCACCCAGCTCGTAACCCGCACCGGCGACGTGGTGTATGACTGGACCAAGGACGCGCCGCCGCCGCATCGCGTCCTGTCCGAGCAGGCCCTGAAGTCGATGAACACCATGCTGGCGGCCGTGCCGGTGATGGGCACGGCGCGGCGGGCGCAAATTCCCAACATCGTCGTTGCCGGCAAGACCGGCACCACGCAATCCTACCGCGATGCCTGGTTCGTCGGCTTCACCGGCAACTACACGGCGGCCGTGTGGCTGGGCAATGACGATTTCACCCCGACCAAGAACATGACCGGCGGCTCGCTGCCGGCGATGGTGTGGCAGCGGTTGATGGTCTACGCGCACCAGAACATCGACCTGAAGCCGATCCCGGGGATCGACAAGCCCTTCGTCGACGAGGAGGTCGCGGCCAAGGCCGCCGAGGCACAGAAGAAGAGCGAGGAGCAGGCAGCGGCCGATGCCGCCGCCGAGCGGCCGCCGGTGCTGTCCAGTCGGACCACACAGACGTTGCGGGACATGAGCCAGATGTTCCAGGCGGCCCCCAAACTCGACGCCCCCGCTCCACCCGAAAGGTTGTCGGCGCTGTGATATCCGCCCGCTGAGACAAGACCGACAGGGAAATCCATCACGCCTGCTTGCCACAAGGCCCCGCACCGCGATATCCCCGAACGGCAATTCCGCGCGCACCTGGCCCTTCATGCTCAAGAACGCCTTCCTGATGCTGATTTCGCTTGCCATAGCCATTGGCGGGGGCGGCGCCAGCGTCTGGTATGCGCTGAAGATCCAGGACGGTGTCGGCGCGATCAGGATCGGCCAGTGGACTGCCTTCCCCGACATCGGCACACCGGCCGCGGACCCCTATTCCAAGGCCCGCGTGGCCCGTGAGGGCGTGCTGGCGCTCGGTCGCGCCGAGGGGCTGTCCTTCGTGGCTGAAAAGGATGCCGCCGGCGACCAGCTCAAGCGGGAATGCGCCTACAGGATCGAGGGCGGGTTTCCGACAGCGCGGTTCTGGACGCTTTATGCCGCCGATCAATCGCTCGGCGTCGTCGAGACCGGCAAATCGCGGCTTGCGGCTCTTCAGTCCTACGAGGTGCTGCGCCAACCGGACAATTCCGTGATTATTTCCGTAGGCCATCAACCCATGCCGGGCAACTGGCTGCTGACCGACGGTTCTGGACGGATGTATTTCGTCCTGACCCTCTACGACACGCCGATCGCCAGCAGCACCGGCCTGTCAGACGTTTCGCTGCCCAGGATCGTCAAGGCGGGCTGCGATGCGTAGATTGCGTTCCGCGTTGCGCAGGCTTCTGCACGCCATCCTGCTCGGCCTCGTCGGCGCCGGCATCGTCCACATTGTCGTCCTGCTTCTGGTGCCGGAATTTTCGGAACGCGACGCCTGGTCGCGTCTCTCCATGGCTTCGGATCTCTACAAGATGAACCGGCTCGATGCCGAAGCGGGCGGCGCACCGGTGGTGAAATCGGTCGACCCGCTGTTCTACGCAACGGCCTGCCGCTTCGACCTCGAGGAAGGAATGGTCCGGATCAAGGCGCCGGGAGACGTCCCGTTCTGGTCGGTGTCGGTCTATGACCGCAGCGGTCACAACATCTATTCCTTCAACGACCACACGGCGGCGGGCGGCAAGCTGGATGCCGTCGTGCTGACGCCGGCGCAGATGATCGACGTGCGCAAGGACCTGCCCGAGGATCTTCAGGGAGCGATCTTCGTCGAGGCGCCCGTCGATGAAGGCATCTTCGTCATCCGCAGCTTCGTACCCGACGAGAGCTGGAAGCCGATCGTGTCGCGCTTTCTCGATCAGAGTTCCTGCGAGTTGCAGGATTTCTAAGCCGCGATCCTCGATCGCGGATCCGGAGCAGAGGGCCTGACGGACCACACCATGGCTTCAGCAAAGCTCAGTGGGGGACTGCTCAGTGATGGGGGACTGGCGTCCGTGGCGACCCCGGCTTGTCTGGCCCTGCAGGCCGGGCTTCGCCGGTGCTGGACCGCTCATAACGGATGCCGGGAAATATGATCACAGCCGCCGGTATTTCGGTGGTTTGCTTGGCTCGATTGGCCGGTGCCGCACGCGGCACGAAAGACAGTACCATGCCCATGATTCGCGCATTCCTCTCGGTTTCCCCGGAGCACAACGCCACGCCTCCAAATATCATTAAGGCCGGCAGAGGGTTAACGGAGCGCTAACGGATCGCCGCTAAATTGATCTTTGTTCCCGGGGTCAGAGAGTTCTGACCGAGGCAATCGCGAAACCGGCATAGTCCCGGTGCCGCGAGGTCGAGTGTGTATCTGGTGTCAGGCGTATCCTTCGTGTCATCTTCGGATTTCAGGCAAATCGCGATAAGGACGCAATCGGGAAAAGCCGAAAGGCTGTTCCGCGCCGCCGTTTCCGCGTTCTGCTCGCTGACGCGACCGTCGCGCCGGGAGATCGGCCAGCTCGAAGACCTGACGCTGCCTCTGTTCGACGATGTATCCGTCGAATCGCGGCGCTACGTGGCAGCCGCCCTTTCCGAATGCGAATACGCACCCGCGGCCCTGGTGCGGCGCCTCTGCGAGGAACCGGTCGACATTGCCGCTCCACTGCTCATCCGCTCGCGCGCCATCAGCGATATCGACCTGATCGCGCTGATTGGCCGGCATGGGTTGCCGCATGCGCGCGCCATAGCGCGGCGCAAGGACCTGAACCCGACCATCGCCGATCTGATCAGAGCGCTCGAAAGGCCGACCCTGGTGCGGAGGCGGGATCCGGACGCAGCCCCGGCGCAGAGCCTTGTCGTGCAGGCGCAAGCGACACCGGACAGCGCGACAAGCCAGCAAACGCCCCGCCAGCAAACGCCCGGCCAGCAAACGCCCGGCGTTGCCGCCGAGAGCGCGCGGCGCAAGCTGCGCTCCATGATGCGCACTGGCGACCAGGCCTTGGCGGCGAAGGTCGAGGCGTTTCCCGGTGCGGACACCTTTGTCAAACTGCGCGAGACGGCACTGACGGGAAACGCCGCGTTGTTCCACACCGCGCTAGCGGACGCTCTCGACATCGATTTTGCGATCGCGCAATCGCTGACCGCCCACCAGAATTATGCGCCGCTGCTTGCGGCGCTGCGCTCGCTCGACTTCAGCGAGGACCGGGCATTCCTGGTCACGGTCGCCGTCTATCCCGGCCTGTTCCCGCATCCCCAGGCCATCCGCACCTATCTCGACCGCTACCGCCTGCTGCATCGCGACGCTGCCCTGGATAAAGTGCGGGAGTGGAAGGCCGTAACCCTGTCCAAGGCGGTTCGCGGCAAACCACCGGCAAACGGCGACAGCCGCAAGGCCTCCAACAGCGACGAAGCCGACGCTCCCGACCTCAGGGCGTCTTCACGGAAATAAGCTGCTCGACGGGAACGCTCCCGGCCTCGATCTCGACCACCCAGATGTCGGGATCGAATTTTTTCTCGCGTTCCAGTCTCGCATCGAGTACGGCGGCATCCTCGCTGGCGGCGAGAAGGCTGAAAAAACGGTCTTCGGGCTTGGCCGAATCGTAGCTTGTCTGCGGTGCCGGCCCGTAGAGAGCCGTTTCACCCAGCCTGCCCCGCGCCAGGATGAACACGGCCCCGGCCTCCGTCGCACCGCGATTGACCACGGCAGCAAATCCGCCTGCGCTGAAAACCCGGCGCAACAGGGCCGAGACCCACAGATCAGCGGTTACACGCATGGAGGACTCCCGAGGACATGCGGGCCCTCTCTACCGAAATTTCCCGTGGAGGGCGAGGCGTCGTTTTCGGCCGTCAGTTGGTGAGGCCGATCTCGCGCATCTTGACATAGACGATCTCGTCGGGCTCGCCGGTCTGCGGCAAGCCGAACAGCGACTGGAACTCCTTGATCGCCGCCTTGGTGCGTGCGCCGACGACGCCATCCAGTTGCATGTCGTCATTGCCGAAGGCCTTCAGCCCGGCCTGGATCTTGACGATGCGGGGGTCAGGCCCCTGCAAAGCGGCATTCGCCTGTGCCTCGTTGGTCTGCAGGGACACGGGAACGGCGGCTGGCGGCATGTCAGGACGGGGTTGCGGTTTCGGCACGGCAGCCGTCTTCGGCGTTGCACCCAGTTGATCCAGGAGCAGCGCGTCGATCTCGCCCGAGGCGTTCAGTCCGACCTTCTGTTGATAGGCCTGTATGGCCTTGCGCGTGTTCGGGCCGGAGATGCCGTCGACGGTGCCGGAGTAGAAATCAAGGTCCTTCAATATGCCTTGCACCTGCTCGACCACCGGGTCGCCCTTTATCGGGGCGGGCGCGGCATTGGACCTCACGATGTTGATTGTCGTCTCGGGCTCGTCGGCGCCAGCGTGCGGAAAGCCCTGGAAATTGCGTGTGGCGAAAAACGCCCCGGCGTGCGGGAAAGGCTGATACCATAGCGCATTCGCCGAGACGTAGAATAGCGTCACCAGGAATGCGGTCGATCCTCCCACCAGGACAGGATTGCGCGAAATCATGCCGCCGACGGCGATGGCGCCGTCTTGAAAGGCATTGCCGCGGCGTTTGACCGCCTTAGCCTGTTTTGCGGAGCGAGCCATTTCCGTCCCCTTTCGCCCTCGTCACCGGCATTGTCAGCACTCCGGTCGGGTTGGCGGGGCGCCCCTTCGGCCCGCCGACCGGCAGGCTAATGGTCACCGTGGTGCCCTCGCCCGGCATGCTTTCGATCGACATGGTCCCTTCATGCAAGGCCACCAGCCCCTTCACCAGGGAAAGGCCAAGACCCGTGCCCTCGAAACGGCGGGTATAATCGTTCTGGATCTGCGTGAAGGGTTTGCCGAGATTGGCGAAATCCTCCTCGGCAATGCCGATACCGGTGTCCCTCACCCAGAAATGCAGACGTGAGCCGATCCGCTTGGCGCCGACGACGACATCGCCACCGTCAGGGGTGAACTTGATCGCGTTGGAAACGAGGTTGATGAGCATCTGCTGTACGGCACGGCGATCGGCATTGATATCGCCGGCGTCAGGGGCGATCTGCGTCTGCAGGTCGATATTCTTGGCCTGAGCCTGCAGCCGCATCATCGACTGGCACATGTCCACGGCTTCCACGAAACGGAACGGCTCCGGCTCGGTGGCGTAGACGCCCGATTCGATCCTCGATACGTCGAGTATGGATGTCACCACTGCCAGCAGATGCTGGCCCGAATCCCGTACCAGACCGACATATTCCTTCTGGCGCGGATCCTTGAAGGCGCCGAACATCTCGTGCAGCAGCATGTCGGAGAAGCCGATGATGGCGTTCAACGGCGTGCGCAGTTCATGGCTCACGACTGCCAGGAACCGGCCCTTGGCCACTTCGGCGGCGGCCGCCGTCTCATTGGCTTGCGCCAGTTCTTCGCGCAGTCGCGCCATCTCGTCATTCTGGCGCAGGACAAGCGTGAAGACGTCGCCTTGTTTCTCGCCACGCACCAGTTCGAGCGCGAATGGCTGGTAATTGTCGGCCACAAAGCCGTTTCCGTTGTGGGCGCCGTTGCCACTCTGGGGCAGCCTGATGCGCAATTCGAGGCGGCGCGACCGTGCACCGTCACGCATGTCGGCCAGGGCGCTGAGATAGGAGACACGGTCCGACAGGTGGACCCGGTCGAAGAGGCCCGTTCCAGATAACAGCTCAGGCGGCAATTTCAGAAGCGTACGCGCCTTGGCAGATGCATCCACGACTTCGCCGTGGCGGGCGACCCGCAAGACCACCGCGTCGATGATGTCTTCCAGTCGGTCACCCGAATGGAGCGTATCGGCCGCGCCGGAAGTGCCGCGAAAGGCCGATGCGCGCGGGATGAGGGCCAGCGCCCAGGCCAATGGCACCAGCCAGTGCCAGGCGGCGATGTGCGCGTCCGCGAATGGAAGGAAGGCAGCCGACAACGACGGAAGGGCGATGGCGATGACGGCTGTCGCGCCCCCCCATAATGCCGAACGCCGTGACGCGCCGATCCACCAGGCTTCGAATGGCAGCGCCAGGGCAAGCATGGCGACAGGTGAACTCAATCCGCCGGCGGCACCGATGAGACCGGCAAGGGCAATCGCCGCCATCGCCAGGGCGACCGGCCCCGCGGCAGCCATCTTGCCGGTCGCGGCTACCAGCAGGGCGACGAACCAGCACAGGCCGAAGGCCGCGAAAATGGCGGCCATGGTAACCGCGGCGCCCATCCCCGATGTAACCAGCGTGACCGCAGCACCCGCGGCAAAGAACGGCGCGGCCAGCATCACCCCGATGAAACGGCGCTGGCGCTCGCGGTCGCTCCGTTCGAGAACGCTGGGATGAACCATGCGCTCACAACCGGCCGCCATTGCACCAGGCAATTCAGCGTATCTGGCCTCGATCGGCATCAATTCAACGCACTCGCACTCGTCGTGAACAGCTCTGCTTTTGCAGATTGTCTTGATTGGCTTTGAAACTCGCATCCAGCGTTTAAGGAATGGATAAGGCAGGGCCGACCAAGGCCCGCCCTGCGGCAAATATCGGGATGGCGGCGGCCGAAAACCCGGTCAAATGCAGCCATAGTAAACGGAGGGTTATCCCGGCAGGCCTGTCATGGGACCGCCGGCCAAGTCACCGAAGCCGCTTTGTTTCATCAAAGACACAATTCATTCAACGGGATAGATGGTTATCGAATGGTGAGGAGAATCGTCCCGATATGAAACAAATCCGCAGCAAAACGTTTCGTTTCGAATTTGCCTAAAATTTGAGGAAAATTCTCGGCGATCATGCAAGCCGTCCTTCGTGCCTCTGTGCCAACATCCTGCCCATAAAAGAGGTCATGCCATATGATGCATGATCCGGTCACGACGAGAGGCAAGGCATGTTCTTCCTGATAAGAATGGCTTTCTGGTTTTCACTGGTGTTGCTGGCGCTGCCGCTGGGTGTCGGGTCCGATGAAACGGGCCAGGAAAGCGTCGGGCCGATCCAGGCTCTGTTCGCGGCGCGAGACGCAGTCGGCGACATCGCCGGTATCTGCGAACGCAAGCCCGATGTCTGCGAGACGGGTAAGTCGGCGATGCACACCATCACCGCACGCGCCAAGGAAACCGCCAAGATCGCGGCTGCCATGCTGGACGACAAATCCGCCGGTCCCGACACCTCGACAATGACGGGCAGCGTACCGGAAGTGGTCCTGCCTGAAACGGTCAACCTGCGGATAGACAATTAAGCCGTCTCGACGGCGCACCGCGGGCAGTCTGCCCTCTCGACGCCCGCGGTGTCCTTGTTTTTTCCGTGACGCGGCGCCGCCCCGTGACTATATCCGGGTCATGACGACCACGATCCAGACCATCCGCGACGACTTCTCGTTCCTTGACGAATGGGAGGATCGTTATCGTTACGTCATCGAACTCGGCGAAGCGCTGCCGCCCTTTCCCGATGCGGAGCGCAACGCCGCTAACAAGGTGCCAGGTTGCGTCAGCCAGGTCTGGTTGACCACCGGACGGGGTCCGGGCCCCGACCCCGTCATCACCTTTACCGGCGATTCGGACGCCCATATCGTGCGCGGATTGGTTGCGATCATGCTGGCGCTGTTTTCCGGAAAGACGGCCAGCGAAATCCAGAAAACCGATGCGGAAGCGACGCTGAAGGCACTCGGCCTCGACGAGCACCTGTCGCCCCAGCGTGCCAACGGCCTTCGCTCGATGGTCAAGCGCATCAAACGCGATGCCGAGATGGCGCTCGCCCAGACTGCCTGACCGACCGGTCGATCTTCCACCCACCCCCTGAAATCAAACGGCGCCCGAAGGCGCCGTTTGATTTCAATCCAATCTGGCAAGTAGCGACTACCGCGCCGCCTTGCGCTTGCGGCCGAGACCCATCTTCTTGGCAAGCTGCGAGCGGGCCGCCGCGTAGTTCGGGGCAACCATCGGATAGCTTGGGTCCAGGTTCCACTTTTCACGATACTGATCGGGCGTCAGATCGTAGTGGGTCATCAGGTGACGCTTGAGCGACTTGAACTTCTTGCCGTCTTCAAGACAGACAATGTAATCGTCATGAACCGAACGCTTCGGGTTGACAGCCGGCTTCTGCTTGTCCGCAGGCGCCTGTTCGACGGTTCCGCCCACACGCCCGAGGGCGGCATGGACATCGGATATCAGGTTCGGCAGTTCGCCGACCGGCACGGGATTGTTGCTGACATAGGCTGCCACCACATCGGCGGTGAGCTCGATCAGCGCGTCATTGTTTCTGGAAGGTGTTTCGACAATATCCATGGTCTTCAGGCCCCAACAAGAGTTACGTCGGTCTGTGCCCCTTTTTACAGGCAGGGCATCGCACGAATTTGCGCACATAGAGCTGCTGCGATTCGTGTTACGGGGACATCAATGCGGCCGCAGGTCAAGTAAGTCAATTCGCTGTGTGCATTATATTTGTGAATGTTGGTCAACTATTGCGCGATCAGCTTCAATCTTTCGTGCATCATGTAATTTTTCGATATTTCGCCCGCCAAACCGACAAAGCCTGACGTAACGTCAGCCCACCATTACATTCGGGATAACTCACAAATCAGGTTTCAATGCTCTCGTTTGCTTTGCCGTCGCTTCGGCAAACTTGGTTGTTCTCATCTGTCCTCAAAACCACAGGTTGCCGCTCATCTCTGTCGGGCGGGCAACCAGGCGACATGCCCGCCGGCCGAACCCGTGGGGGCCAAAATCGATGGTGTTCAATACGGGATATGGTGTTCAATACGGGATAATGTATCTGCCATATGCCCAGCCGGTCACTAAGGTGCCGTTCTTGGCCGGCTCATGCCAGATTTCGCACCAGCGATAGCGAACCGTCTGCTGCTGTTTCCATGCCGGTTGATTGGCGATATCGAGCAGGTTTATGCCGCCGGTGCATCGTCCGGTCATCTGTAGGACGGTCCCGTTCGGATAGGCGGCCTGCTTCTGGGATGTTCCCGACGGATATTTGCGCACATTCAGCGTGTCGCCGAACGGCACATTGGCCACTTGCCAAGCCGAAAATACGGTCGCATGAGACTGGCCGGCAAAGGCCAGACCTAGCGAAGCGACGGCGAAAACCGCAGCAATACGAGACCGAATGCTCATCTTCTCTCCTCCCGGCCGTCACATGGGCCGACACCACCTCTACGCCACGGCTCTTGAACCTGCCCTGATCGGCGTGTTCATTCGTCATTCAAGATATTTCCAGAGCGAGACGCAATGACCAGGACTTCCCGATTTCCAATCGCCAGCGCCCCTGCCCCCGAGAAAAGGCCCGTCTCGGACACGCATCACGGCAAAACGCGAACCGATGAATATGCCTGGCTGCGAGCGGATAACTGGCAAGAAATGTTCAGGGATCCTTCCTTGCTCGATCCTCGGATCCGCGCCGAACTCGAAGCCGAGAATACCTATCAGTCGACGCTGATGGCCGACACGTCAGATCTGCAAAAGCAGCTTTTCAAGGAGATGAAGGGCCGCATCAAGGAAGATGATTCTTCCGTTCCCATGAAGGACGGGCCTTATGCCTACGGCTCTTCCTTCAAGCTCGGCGGCGAGCAGCCGCGCTATTTCCGAACGCCGCGCGGCGGCGGACCCGAGCAGATCCTGCTTGACGGCGACGCCGAGGCCGAGGGCAAGGCCTATTTCCGGCTTGGCGGCGTCGATCATTCGGCCGATCATAGCAAGCTCCTGTGGGCCTTCGACGACAAGGGTTCGGAATTCTACACGCTGCGTGTGCGCGACCTTGCCGACGGCAAGGAACTGGCGGACCAGATAAAGGCCACCGGCGGTTCGGGGGTCTGGGACGCGGGCAATGACGGGTTCTTCTACACGCGTCTCGACCCCAACCACCGGCCGTCGAAGGTGCTGTTCCACGCACTGGGGCAGACCCCTGAAAACGACCGGCTGATCTATGAGGAAACCGACCCCGGCTTCTTCATGAACGTCGACGGGACCCGCAACAATCAATGGATCATGATCGGCATCAACGATCACGAGACTTCGGAATGCCGCCTGTTGAGCGCCAGCGATCCATTTGCCGAGCCGAAGCTGGTTTCGGCGCGCGAGACCGGCCTTCAATATGAACTTGAGGAAGGCGGCGACATTTTCTTCGTGCTGACGAACGCGGACGGTGCCAAGGACTTCAAGATCATGACGGCGCCGGCGAGCGACCCGGTCCGCGCCAACTGGCAGGAACTGGTGCCGCATGAACCGGGCCGGCTGATCCTGTCGGTGATCGGCTTCAAGGACCACATGGTCCGGCTCGAGCGCAAGGAAGGCCTGCCACGCATCGTCGTGCGGGATCGGGCCAGCGGCGAAGAGCATCTGATTTCCTTCGATGAGGAAGCCTTCTCGCTCGGCCTTTCAGGGTCGCTGGAATACGACACCGAGATGATGCGTTTTTCCTACTCGTCGATGACGACACCGTCGCAGATGTTCGACTACAACATGCGCACTCGTGAGCGTGTGCTGCTCAAGACCCAGGAAGTGCCGTCCGGCCACGACCCGCATCTCTACGTTACGAGGCGGCTGATGGCGCCAGCGGCCGACGGCGAACTGGTGCCGATCTCGCTTCTGCATCACCGCGACACGCCGCTGGATGGCTCCGCGCCATGTCTGCTCTACGGTTACGGCTCCTACGGTATCACCGTGCCGGCGGCCTTCAACACCAACTGGTTCTCGCTGGTGGACCGCGGGTTCGTCTTTGCCATTGCCCACGTGCGCGGCGGCAAGGACAAGGGATATGGCTGGTACGACGACGGCAAGCGGGCGCACAAGATGAACACCTTCACCGATTTCATCGCCTGCGCCCGCCACCTCGTTGCCGAGCGCTATACCGTGCATGACCGGATCGTCGCGCAAGGCGGCTCGGCCGGCGGTATGCTGATGGGCGCCATCGCCAACATGGCGCCGGATTGCTTCGGCGGCATCGTAGCCGAGGTTCCCTTCGTCGATGTACTCACCACCATGCTCGACGCAACCCTGCCGCTGACCCCGCCGGAATGGCCGGAATGGGGCAATCCAATCGCGTCGGCCGACGATTACCTTACGATCGCCGCCTATTCGCCATACGACAATGTCGCCGCGCTCGACTATCCCCCGATCCTGGCGCTCGCCGGTCTCACCGATCCGCGCGTCACCTATTGGGAGCCGGCCAAATGGGTTGTGCGGCTGCGCGACCGCAAGATCGGCGACAATCCGGTACTGTTCAAGATCAACATGGATTCCGGCCATGCTGGTGCCTCCGGCCGGTTTTCACGCCTGGAGGAGATCGCCTATACTTATGCCTTCACGCTGAAGGTTACGGACAAGGCATAGCTCACGGAGGAACGCCGCGATGATCGATCTGTCCACAGCGATAGCCTACATGGCGGTTGTGTTCGGCTTTGTCTTCATTCCGGGCCCGGCCACGCTGTTGACGATCGCCCGCGCAACGAGTTCGGGGACGAGGGTCGGGATAGCCACCGGCGGTGGGATCGCGGCCGGCGATGTGTTTCATACCGTCATGGCGATGGTCGGGATCTCGGCGATCATCGCCACATCGGCGACGCTGTTCAGCATCGTAAAGTATATCGGCGCGGCCTACCTCGTTTACCTCGGCATTCGGGCCATCATCGAGAAAGTGCCAACCGATCCGACCGCCGGCGCGCTTGCAACCTCCGCCGGCAAGGCGTTTCGACAGGCTGTCCTGACCGAGGTGCTCAACCCCAAGACCGCGCTTTTCTTCCTGGCGTTCCTGCCTCAGTTCGTGCGGCCCGAAAACGGATCAGTGATGGTTCAATTGGCCGTATTGGGGATCATCTTCGTCATGCTGGGGCTTTTCAGCACGGTCGTGTTTGCCGTGAGCGCAGGGCGGCTCGGCGGTTTCCTGCGCCGAAATCCGACAGTGCTGAAATGGCAAGGCAAGGTTGTCGGCGGCATCTACTGCGCCCTGGGTGTCCGCCTCGCCTTGCAACAGCGCTGAGGTCAGGCGACCCACGTCGGCATGATCATCACTTTTTGAATTCCGCGCGGCTCATTTCCGCTCGCAATTGCGACGGTCGCGCGCTACCCAAAGCACGATTTTCCCGGGCACGACGCCCGCACTTGCACAAGGGTCCACTATGCTGCTCGTCGACGTCTATCTCGACAAATCGCCGATCCAGGGCATCGGTGTGTTTGCCAAGAACCATATTGCCAAGGGCACGCTGGTGTGGAAGCTCGACCCTCGGTTCGATCGGATCATCGACGTCGAGACCTATGAGGGCGAAACCGGGCCGGTGAAGAACTATCTCGACCGCTATTCCTATCCCGACCGTCGCGATCCGGCCTATATCGTCTTCGAAGCCGACGACGCCCGCTACATGAACCATGACGACGAGCCGAATTGCGATGTCTCGTCGCCCGAGGAGACCTACGCCTTGCGCGACATCGCGCCTGGCGAGGAAATGACCTGCAACTACAACCTTTTCTTCGAAACGGGCTTCGATTTCCTCGGCGATCGCCACCTGCAGTCCGAGGATTAGTTCGTACTTTTCTTGCGCGCCGGATAGCCGTTGGGATGCGGCGGCACCGCCTTGAGATAGGCAGCAATCGCCGCACGGTCCTCCGCCGTCAGCTCGGCCATGTTGCGCTGAACGTCCACCATGGCGCCGCCGACGGAATCGAAATCCGGCGTGAATCCGGTTTCGAGGTAATTTGCGATGTCGGACGCGGACCAGCTGCCGATACCTCCCTCGCCCGAAGTGATGTTCGGCACGACGCCCGAGCCCTCGGCGGCCACCGCACCGGCCAGCCATTCGCTTTTCCTGGTGCCGCCAGCCAAGTCGCGCGGCGTATGGCATTCGCCGCAATGACCCGGCCCTTCGACCAGGTAGCGGCCTGACATCACAGGGTCTGACGCGCCATCAGGCAGGGGCACGACAGGCTTGTCACTGAGATAGAGCCGCTTCCACAAACCAATGCCGCGCCGGATGCTGAACGGGAACGCCAGCGAATTGCCTGGCGCCTTGCCGGCGACGGCGGGAAGCGTCTTCAAGAAAGCATAGAGGTCGGCGACATCTGACGGTTTCATGCGAGCATAGGAGGCATAGGGGAATGCCGGATAGAAATGCTCGCCCGAAGGCGACACACCTTTCAGCAGGGCGTTAGCGAGATCCCCGACCGACCATGCGCCGATGCCGTCCTTGGGATCTTGCGAAATATTGGGCGGAACAAAGGTGCCGAATGGCGTCTTGAGTTCAAGCCCGCCTACGAGCTGAAGGCGTGCGTCGCCCTGCGACCCGGGCTTGGCATGGCAGGAGGTGCAGCCGCCGGCATAGAAGATACGCTTGCCCCGGGCAACATCGCCTGGGCCGAGTTGCGCCAGGGTCGCCGCATCAAGCGTGACCGGTGCCGACAGCAGCCACCCCGCCGACGCGCCGGCGACGCCCAGGACGAGGGCCGCGACGACGAGTTTCTTCAGCCATGCCATGGCTGGCGATCAGCCCTTTTTGACCCTGTAGCCCTGGTGGCAGGTACCACAGTCCGAGCCGATGGTGCCGATCTGCGTCTTCAGTGCATCGACGTCGGCCGGAGCCGCCGCGACCGCAGCCTTGACATCGGCGAGATACTTATCCTCGGCCGCCTTGAAGCCAGCCATGTCTTCCCAGATTTTTGGCGACGCCGTGGTGTCGCCGCGGTCGGTGCCCTTCGGGAACAAGGCCTCTACATCGAACTTCTCGGCATTTGCCTGCAGTGCCTGCAACTGGGTCAGCACCGCGGCGGCATCAAAGGGCTCCTCGCCCTTGACCACTTTCGACAGGCCGCCGACGATCTTTCCGCGTTCCTTCATCAGAGCCTGCCGGTCGAGGATCGGATCGGCAAAGGCCGCCGATGCGGCGAGTGCGAGCATGGAGATGGCGATGACAAGCTTTCTCATTCATTTGGCTCCGTGGTGAGGCATTTCAGGACACGACGTTAACGGATGCGGAGGTGGAATATTCCCATTCTCCCGCATGAAATTGCACGACCCTTGCCGTGGGGTTCGAAACGAAAAGAAAAGGCCCGGGGGTGCCGGGCCTTTCGGAAGACTGATCAGGAATTCGCCTTTTCGTAGAGTTCGAGCACGTGATCCCAGTTGATAAGGCTATCTACGAAGGCCTCGAGGTATTTCGGCCGGGCGTTGCGATAATCGATGTAGTAGGAGTGCTCCCAGACGTCGACGCCGAGGATCGGCGATGCGCCATGAACCAGCGGGTTCTCGCCGTTCGGTGTCTTCGAGATCGCCAGCTTTCCGTCCTTGGCCGAAACCCAGGCCCAGCCCGAACCGAACTGCGTGGTGCCGGCGGCAATGAAATCAGCCTTGAACTTGTCGTAGCCGCCGAGATCGCTGTCGAAAGCCTTCTGCAGCGCGCCAGGGAGCTTGTTGCCGCCGCCGCCCTTCTTCATCCATTTCCAGAAATGGATGTGATTGTAGTGCTGGGCGGCGTTGTTGAAGAGACCGGCATTCTTGCCGAACGATTGCTTCACCACCTCTTCGACCGAAAGATCCCCAAGGCCGGCTTCGGCGGCGAGCTTGTTGCCGTTGTCGACATAGGCCTTGTGATGCTTGTCGTGGTGATACTCCAGCGTCTCTTTGGACATATAGGGCTGCAGGGCCTCATAGTCGTAGGGCAGAGCGGGCAATTCGAAAGCCATGGGTAGTACTCCCTCGTGGAAAATCCGGTGTGGATACCGGAGTAAGATAGGTCGGGATTGAGCTGGAGCAACTCCGGAAGTGAAGCGCCGGTTCCCTTTCTAAGCGGGTTCCCGGGAACTGTCACACGCTTTTCCTGCGACCAGCCGCGCGGCGACAAAAAGGCCGGCTATCTCAGCCAGCCGAGGTCGAATGCGCCCACTCCCAATAGAGTTCACGTGCTTTCTTGGCCACCGGGCCGGGTTGCAGATCGCGGCTCTCCATGCGGGTGACCGGCACCACCTTGGAGTGGTTGCCGGTCGAGAAGATTTCGTCCGCTTCGAGGAAATCCCGCACCGACAGCGTCTTTTCAGTCGTCGTGAACCCATAGTCGCCGAGCAGCGTCATCGTGCGCGCGCGGGTAATGCCGGACAGGAAGGTTCCGTTCGGCGCCGGCGTCAGCACATGGCCGTCCTTGACCAGGAAGATGTTCGAGCTTCCCGTCTCCGCGACATTGCCCAGCATGTCGAGCACAAGCGCGTTGTCGAAGCCGCGCGCCTTGGCCTCTAGGATGGCGCGACCGTTGTTGGGATAGAGGCAGCCGGCCTTGGCGTTGGTCGGCATGGTTTCGATGGTCGGGCGCCGGAATGGCGACACGGTCACCGAAAAGCCGGTCGGCGAGATCATCGGCGATTCATAGAGGCAAAGGCAGAAACGGGTCGAGGCGGGATCGGCCGGCACGCCCATGTAGCCGCCATGCTCGGCCCAGTACATCGGCCTGATGTAGACCGCCGTCTTACCATCGAATCTCTTCAACCCGTCCCAGGTCAGCCCGACGATCTGCTCGGGCGTCATGTTCGGCGCCAGCCCAAGCGCGATCGCCGAGGCATTGACGCGTGCGGCATGAAGTTCGAGATCGGGCGCCACGCCTTCGAACCAGCGCGCCCCGTCGAACACGCTGGTGCCGAGCCACATGGCATGGCTGCGCGGCCCGAGAATGGCGACATTGCCTTCGTACCAATCGCCATCGACGAAAGTCCATGTCGCGGATTGCGCCGCCGCCGCCAGTGTCATCGCGTTTTCCCGTTCCGGTCAATCTTGTGTGACAACATTGGATGATGCTTTGACCGCCGCCGTCAACCAGCATTGGGGAGTTTTGTTGAGGCCAGCGACGGGTGCGCTGCAATCAAGGCTTGCACCTTGTCCCGCCTCGCCTCAAAACTGTTGCCATGCAATACGCCGCCTACGTGTTCGATGCCTATGGCACGCTGTTCGACGTGCACGCCGCCGTGCGCCGCCATGCGGACGCGATCGGCCCGGACGGCCAACTCCTGTCCGAAATCTGGCGCGCCAAACAGCTCGAGTATTCCTGGGTTCGCACGCTGATGGGCGCCTATGTCGATTTCTGGCAGCTGACCGAACAGGCGCTGGACTTCGCCTTGCGCAAGGTCCCTTCGGCCGATCCGAGCCTTAAGGCGAAACTGCTGGAAGCCTATTGGCGACTGGACTGTTATCCCGAAGTGCCCGCCGTCCTGAAAGCGCTCAAGGCTTCGGGCGCCAGGCTGGCGATCCTCTCCAACGGTTCGCCCGAAATGCTGGAGGCAGCGGTCAAGTCGGCGGCACTCGACCAGGTCCTGGACGACATCTATTCGGTCGATGCGGTGCGTCGCTTCAAGACCGATCCTGTTGTCTACGACGTGGTCGCCACCGGATGGCGCCTCTACCCCGGCGCGGTCTCCTTCCAGTCCTCCAACCGCTGGGACATTGCGGGCGCCACCAAATTCGGCTTCCGCACGGTCTGGATCAACCGCTCCAACCAGCCGGAGGAATACCAGGACTTGCCACCGGCCCTGATCCTGCCATCGCTGGAGGCCCTCGTATCGGGCGCCTAGCTGGCCTGTGGCCCCAGCGCCACAGTGGCGGCGCAGTCACAGCTTCGCCTTTGTTTGTCCACGTTCGGGCCAGAATCGGAACCGCCTATCGCCTCAGGTGTTGTCAGGCACCCGCAGCGAACGTCGGCGTGTTGACGCTTTGTTGCTATTTGAGTCTTGAAGAAGGCAGCCATGTCCATAACCGAAATCGAATCCTATCGCCTGAGCCGTCGCGGCTTCCTCAACGCCGCAGCCCTGGGCGCCGCCTCGATCGCGGTTTCCGCATGCGCCACTACCGGACCGGGGCCAGCCGAGCCGCCGCCACCAACCTATGTCGAGCCTCCGCTCGCCGACTATGCGTCGATGTACGCGGCGGTCAACGATGGCGGCTTCGATCTGCCGGCCATCCCCGTCGACAGGATCGATCCGCAGTTCCTGCGCCAGATCGTCCCCGACCCGACCGGGCAGAAGCCGGGGACCATCGTCGTCGATACGACAGGCCACTTCCTCTATCTGGTTCGCCCGGGCGGCCAGGCCATTCGCTATGGGGTCGGCCTTGGTCGCGCCGGCTTCGAATGGTCGGGCGACGCCGTCGTCCAGTGGAAGCAGAAATGGCCGAAATGGACGCCGCCGGATGAGATGATCGCCCGCCAGCCGGAATTGAAGCAGTACAGCGCCGACAATGGCGGCATGCCTGGCGGCTTGAAGAACCCGCTCGGCGCACGTGCGCTCTATCTCTTCCAGGGCAATGTGGACACGCTCTATCGCCTGCACGGCTCGCCGGAATGGCGCTCGATCGGCAAATCGGTGTCGTCGGGCTGCGTGCGCCTGATGAACCAGGACATTATCGACCTTTATGACCGCGTGCCCTCGAAAACGCCGGTCATCGTGACCAGCGACGCTCGCCAGCCGATGGTGGCGACGGCCAACCACAAGGCGATCCCGATCGATGCCGGCGTGCCGGATGGATCGGTGCTGCTCGGCCCAGTCAAAGCGGTCACGAACGCGATCTTCTGAGTTTCAGGGGACAGCGGCGTTGCCGCTGCCCCGATCTACCGCCCCCGCGACAGGCTGCCCAATATTCCGCGCACAATGGCACGTCCGACCGACGAGCCGACCGAGCGAACCACCGACTTGATCGCCGCCTCGGCCACTGTCTGGCGATTGGAGGGGCGCGGCGCCGGCGCGCGCCGGCCACCGGACCGCGGCGCCGGATCGTCATTGCCGAAGCCTGGAATGGTCCAGCGCGAGCCGCCGGTGCCGGTCTGCTGCGCCTGCGCCTCGGCGTCCTGCGCCTGCTTGGCCTTCTTCTGCAGCATTTCGAAAGCCGATTCGCGGTCGATAACCTGGTCATACTGGCCGGTGACCGGGCTTTCCCCGATCAGCTTCTGCCGCTCGGCCGGGGTGATGGGTCCAAGCCGCGATGACGGCGGGCGGATCAGCGTGCGCTGGACCATGGACGGAATGCCCTTGGCCTCCAGGGTCGACACCAGCGCTTCGCCGGTGGCGAGTTGGGTGATGGCGGTGCCGCAGTCGAAATCGGGATTGGGCCGGAAAGTTTCGGCCGCCGTCCTCACCGCCTGCTGCTCGCGGGGCGTGTAGGCGCGTAACGCGTGCTGCACGCGGTTGCCGAGCTGGGCCAGGACCTTTTCGGGGATATCCAAGGGGTTCTGCGTCACGAAATAGACGCCGACGCCTTTCGAGCGGATCAGGCGGACCACCTGCTCGACCCGGTCGATCAGCACCTTCGGCGCCTCGTCGAACAAGAGGTGCGCCTCGTCGAAGAAGAACACCAGCTTCGGCTTGTCGGGGTCGCCAACCTCGGGCAGTTCCTCGAACAGCTCCGACATCAGCCAGAGCAAGAACGTCGCGTAGAGGCGCGGATTCATCATCAGCTTGTCGGCGGCCAGCACGCTGATGGCGCCGCGCCCGTCCCGGGTGGTGCGCATGATGTCGGCAATGCGCAAAGCCGGCTCGCCGAAAAAGTTCGCCGCGCCCTGCTGCTCAAGGACCAGAAGCGTGCGCTGAATCGCCCCCACCGACGGCTTGGTGACGTTGCCATAACGGGCGCTGATTTCTTCGGCTCGCTCCGCGATGTTGGCGAGCAGCGCCTGCAGGTCCTTGAGGTCGAGGAGAAGAAGGCCCTCTTCATCGGCAATGCGGAAGGCAATGTTCATGATGCCTTCTTGCGCGTCGGTCAGGTTCATCAGCCGCGACAGAAGCAGCGGTCCCATTTCCGAAATGGTCGCGCGGATGGGGTGGCCCTGCTCGCCGAACAGGTCCCAGAAGATGACGGGAAATTCCTGGAAGTCGTACGGGTCGAGCTTGACCTGTTCTGCCCGCTTGACCAGGAAATCCTGGGCGGTGCCCATCATGGCGATGCCGGAAAGGTCGCCCTTGATGTCGGCGCAGAAGACCGGCACGCCGGCGTTGGAAAATCCCTCCGCCAGGATCTGCAAGGTGACGGTCTTGCCGGTACCGGTGGCGCCGGTCACCAGGCCGTGGCGATTTCCGTATTGCAGCAGCAGGTTTTCGGCGCGCTGATAGCTGTCGTCGGGTTTGCGGCTGGCGCCGATGAAAATACTAATGTCGTCAGCCATAGGTCGGGTCTCCGCAAAACTGATGTGGTCCAAAGCCAGCCTTTGCCCGAAGGTATAGTGAGGCCGCCGCACAGCGACAATGACAATTGTCCAAGGCGGGGCCAATCAGCCAATCAGGGCTATCGTCCAAATCGGACCAGTCGCCAAAATCGGATTTTAGAACTTGCGGATTTCGATGGTGTTTGGCAATCGTTCATGGTCCGTCCAGGCAAGCGACCTATATCAGGTGGATCGAATATCAGGTGGGTCGAATTCAAGCCCTGGGCGTGCATTGCGATAACTTGCCGGGAACCGTAGATTGAGCTGCCCGGGCTGGTGCGGCCATATAGAACGAGGACGATGAATGGGCGCCGGAGCCTTGACCAGGGATGTTGAGCCAACGAATGCGGAGCGTCAGCGATGGCTGACCCTGGCGGAAAAAGCATTGGCCGGCGCAACCTTCGAGGAAAAGCTGGTCTCGCATACCGACGACAGTATCCGCGTCGAGCCGCTCTATGAACGCGCGACCGGAACGGAACCGATCGTGCGCGCCAATCCTCAATTGCCGTGGATCGTCAGCCAGCGCGTCGACGACCCCGATGTCGAACGCGCCAAGAGCCAGGTCCTGGAAGATATCGCTCAGGGCGCGACGGGATTGTCGCTCGTCTTCGAGGGTGCCCCGAACGCGTTCGGCTACGGCCTGCCGAGGACGGCGCAGGCGCTCGAGACGGTGCTGGAGGGCGTGCCACTCAACCGGGTCCAGATCCGTATCGACACCCACCCCTGGAGCCGCCCCATGGCCGACTGGCTGGTGGCGTTCCTGAGCAAGCGCCGTTCGGATCCGGCAAAGCTCAACCTGTCCTTCGGCATCGATCCGGCTGCTATCCTCGCCGGCACCGGCCGGCTGCGCATGTCGATCGAGGCGCTGCAGGAATCCATGCCGCAATCGCTGGCGCATTTCTTCGCGATGGGCGTTCCGGGTGTGCTTCTGGAGGCGGACGGTCGCGTCTTCCACAATGCCGGCGCCACGGAATCGCAGGAACTCGGCATTATGCTGGCCTCGGCGGTCTCGTATCTGAGAATGTTCGAGAAGGCACGGCAACCGCTCGTCTATGCCGCGCCTCATATCGGTTTCGCGCTCAGCGTCGACCAGGACCAGTTCCTGTCGATGGCCAAGGTGCGAGCCCTGCGCAGGCTGTGGGCACGCGTGCAGGAGGCCTGCTCGATCCCTAATTCCACGGCCAACATCCATGCCGAGACATCTTTTCGCATGATGACGGCATTGGATCCCGAAACCAACATCCTGCGCACGACGATCGGCTGCTTCGCCGCGGCGGCGGGAGGCGCCGATTCAATCTCAATCCTGCCGCATACGATGGCGCACGGCCTGCCGGCGGCGTTTGCCCGCCGCGTCGCGCGCAACGCGCAGTTGATCATGGCCAATGAAAGCCATGTCGATCATGTTGCCGATCCCGCCCATGGCTCCGGCGCCGTCGAAGCGCTCACCTCAGACCTTTGCGAAGCCGCGTGGGCCGAATTACAGGCCATCGAGGCTGAAGGTGGCGTGCTGTCCAGCCTTCGGGACGGACATATCCAGCAGCGCGTCCGCAACGCCGCCGCCCATCGCGCCATAGCCTTCAAGTCAGGCGAGCGGGCCATTGTCGGCTGCACGCTTTATCCGTTGAAAAGCGAGCGGCCGGTCGAGACGCTGGACGCAGAGAAGCGGCCTGCCTTCACCGAGGGCGTCGTCCTGTGCGAAGCGTTGTCTCCGGTCCGCATCGATCAATCCATCGGGGCTGCTTCTTGATTCCGGATTTCAGGCAGATCGGCTGGGTGCCGCCGCGCCGCGCGCCTGTCGAGGTCAAGGGACAGCGAACAACGCCGGAAGGCCTTGTTGTCAAGCAGCTGTACAGTCAGGGCGACCTCAAGGGATTGTCGCATCTCGACACCTATCCGGGCCTGCCGCCCTTCGTGCGCGGCCCCTACCCGACCATGTATGTCCAGCAGCCCTGGACCATCCGGCAATATGCCGGCTTTTCGACCGCCGAAGAATCCAACGCCTTCTACCGGCGCAACCTTGCCGCCGGCCAGAAGGGCTTGTCGGTTGCCTTCGATCTCGCCACGCACCGCGGCTATGACTCAGACCATCCGCGCGTCGCCGGCGATGTCGGCATGGCCGGCGTGGCCATCGATTCCATCCTCGACATGCGGCAATTGTTCGACGGCATTCCGCTCGGCGAGATGACCGTGTCGATGACGATGAACGGCGCGGTGCTGCCGATCATGGCGCTCTACATCGTGGCGGCGGAAGAGCAAGGCGTCGCGCAGAAGGATTTGGCCGGGACCATTCAGAACGATATTCTGAAGGAATTCATGGTCCGCAACACCTACATCTATCCGCCGAAGCCCTCGATGCGGATCGTCTCGGACATCTTCTCCTACACCTCGAAGAACATGCCGAAGTTCAATTCAATTTCGATCTCCGGCTATCACATGCAGGAGGCCGGCGCGACCGCCGACCTGGAGCTCGCCTATACGATCGCCGACGGCATCGAATATGCCCGCGCCGGCGTCGCGGCGGGGCTCGACATCGACCGTTTCGCGCCGCGCCTGTCGTTCTTCTGGGCGATCGGCATGAACTTCTTCATGGAAGTGGCCAAGCTCAGGGCCGCACGCCTGTTGTGGGCAACGCTGATGAAAAAGAACTTCGCGCCAAAGGACGAGCGGTCGCTGTCCCTGCGCACCCATTGCCAGACCTCCGGCTGGTCGCTGACGGCGCAGGATCCCTACAACAACATCATCCGCACCATGATCGAGGCGATGGCCGCGACCCAAGGGCATACCCAGTCGCTGCACACCAACTCCTTCGATGAAGCAATGGCGCTGCCGACCGACCATTCGGCGCGCATCGCCCGCAACACGCAACTCATCTTGCAGAAGGAATCCGGCACCACACGCATCATCGATCCTTGGGGCGGTTCGGCCTATCTCGAGCGGCTGACACACGATCTGGCGGCGCGTGCACTCGCCCATATCGAGGAGGTGGAGGCTCTCGGCGGCATGGCGGCGGCCATCGAAAAGGGCATACCCAAGCTGCGCATCGAGGAAGCAGCGGCCCGCACGCAGGCGCGCATCGATTCCGGCGAGCAGATGCTGGTCGGCGTCAATGCGCATCGCCCCGGGACCGATATCGCGGTCGACGTGCTGAAGATCGACAATGCCGAGGTCAGGGCCCGGCAACTCTCGAAGCTGCAACGGCTGAAAGGCACGCGTGAGGTCTCCGCAGTGGAAAGCGCGCTCGATGCACTGACTCGTGCCGCACAGAGCGAGGACAACCTCCTGGAGTTCGCAATCCGCGCCGCGCGCGCCAATGCCACTGTCGGCGAAATCTCGTTCGCCCTGGAAAGAGCCTATGGCCGCCATGTGGCCACGGTGCAGACCATTTCCGGTGTCTACGGCAAAGCGCTTGGCGACAATCCGGTGGTCGACCGCCTGCAGGACAAGCTTGATGCGTTCGAAAAGAAAAACGGCGGCAAGCCGCGCATCCTGGTGGCCAAGATGGGACAGGACGGCCACGACCGCGGGCAGAAGGTGATCGCCACGGCCTTCGCCGATCTCGGCTTCGACGTTACCGTCGGCGCCATGTTCCAGACGCCGGAAGAGATCGCGAAACTGGCTGTCCAGAACGACGTCCACATCATCGGCGGCTCATCGCTGGCAGCGGGTCACCTGACGCTGATCCCCGAATTGCGCGACACGCTGAAGAAGCTCGGCCGCGGCGACATGCTGATCGTGGCCGGCGGCGTCATCCCGCCGCAGGATTACGATGCGGTGCTGCAAGCAGGCGCAGCGGAAATCTTCCCGCCGGGCACGGTCATTCCGGAAGCGGCTGAGCGGCTGCTGGATCGGCTGCTATCGTCTTGACGAAACTGTTATAATATCTGTTGCAACATCCAGCGCACTGAAGACCGGTGATCAACTCCAGATCGTCGAAACGGATAAGGGCATTGCCCTTGAGCCGGTGGATGACAGTTTCGAACGGCAGATGGAAGCTGCTCGCAAGGTCATGGACAAGTACAAGGTCGCGCTTCAGAAGCTCGCCGAATGAGTTGGGAGTCCCTGACCCGGCGCACAGTCGAAGCGATGCATGCAGAGCAATTGCGCAGGCACGGCGGAGCACAAGGTCTGAGAGATGAAAATGCTCTTGAACCGGCGCTTCCCCGCGCCGAAAACAAGGCAAACTACGGGGAGCCTTCGGTCGAGGACCTTGCAGCCGCCTATGTCTTCGGCATTGCCAGGAACCATGCCTTTGTCGACGGCAACAAACGGACATCGATCGTCGCCGCCGGCGCATTTTTGATCGTGAACGGCCATGTCCTGGTGGCCGACAACGGCACGCTCTACGAATTCGTCATGGCCGTCGCGGCCGGCGAGATCGACGAAGCGGGTGAGGCCGCGCTTTTCCGCGACCATGTCGTCAAGCTTGAAGACTAGCTCTCCGAGAGCTTGACGATCTCCCACTCCTTGCCGTTGACGCTGGCCACGTCGCCAACCTTCTTGCCGAATAGCGCAACCGCCATTGGCGAGACATGCGAAATGCTGCCCTTGGCCGGGTCGGCTTCGTCCTCGCCGACGATCTTCCAGTGCACCTTCTTGCCGTCGTCACTTTGCAGCGTGACACCCATGCCGAAGCGGACGACATCACTGCCGGGCTCCGGCACGGAAAGCTCGGCACTCTCGCGCCGCGCGGTCCAGTAGCGCAGGTCGCGCGACACGACCGCAATGCGCTCGCGGTCGGCTTTCCGCTCCGCTTTCGCCATGTATCGCGCAGATCGGCCAGATTGTCCTCGATCTGCGCCATGCCGCGCTCCGTCACTAGGTTGCGGTGCGTGCTGATCGGCCGCTCGCCAACACCGGCGATGGCGTTTTCGCTGTCTTCTTCGCGGGTGAAAGCTCGGCTCATCCCCTGAACTTAGGCGCCGAGTGGCTGCCCGACAAGTCATTGCCGCCGAGAAGAGGCGTGTTGAACGTCTGGCATGATTCCTGCGGCGCCGGGGCTGAACACTGGGATTCTGTGCCGATGTTGAACAGACGAACGCTGCTGAAGCAGACCGCCGGCTTTGCGGTCATGGGCCTCGCGCTCGGCAAGGCGGCGGCCGCCAGCCTGACCGGTATCGAGAAAGCCTCGATGCGCGGCTCGATCAACGCCACCGAACTTGGCGTCCAGCCCGGCACGTTTGACGACCAGAGCAAGGCTTTCGCCAAGCTGCTGCGCGACGCGAATGGCCGTGACATGCCGGTCTTCCTGCCGCCCGGCACCTATGTGGTGTCCAATCTCTCGCTGCCTGAGCGCGTGCGTCTTTCCGGCGTGCCGGGCGCGACGCGGATCGTCTATGGTGGCGACGGCCATTTGTTTATGGCCGAACAGGCCGACCATATCGAACTCAGCGGACTGGTTTTCGACGGCGCGAACCGCTCTATGGGCAACTATGCGCAGGGGCTGCTCGATCTGCGCCGGGTGGCGCACCTCGTGGTGGACAACTGCCAGATCACGGGCAGCGGCAAGAACGGGCTGGCGCTGGAACATGCCGCGGGCCGGATCGAGCGTTCGGACATATCCGGGGCGGCGGACGCCGGCATCTATTCGGTGGAGGCCGCAGGGCTGGCAATCACCGGCAATACCGTCTCCGATTGCGCCAATGGCGGCATTCTGGTGCACCGTTGGCAAGCGGCGGAAGACGACACCATGGTCACCGGCAACCGCGTCGAACGCATTGGCGCGCGCAGCGGCGGTACAGGCCAGAACGGCAACGGCATCAATGCCTTCCGCGCCGGCAATGTCGTCATCTCGGGCAATGTGGTTTCGGACTGTGCCTTCTCGGCGATCCGGGCCAACAGTTCCAGCAATTTGCAGATATCGGGCAATACCTGCTCGCGCTCGGGCGAGACCGCGGTCTATTCCGAGTTCTCGTTCGAGGGTGCCGTCATCTCCAACAACATCGTCGACGGCGCCGCCAACGGCATCTCGATGGTCAACTTCAACGAAGGCGGCCGCATGGGTGTCTGCTCCGGCAACATGGTGCGCAATCTGTCGACATCAGGCCCCTATACCGCGGATCCACCCGGTTTCGGCGTTGGGATCGCCGTCGAGGCCGACACCGTCGCTTCCAACAACGTCATCGAGAACGCGCCGCTCTACGGCATGTCGATCGGCTGGGGGCCGTATCTGCGCAACGTCGTGGCCACCGGCAACATCATTCGCAAGGCAGGCACCGGCATCGTCGTCAGCGTAGTCGAAGGTGCCGGCACGGCCGTCATCTCCGACAACGTCATCGACGGCGCGTCGAACGGAGCGGTTGTCGGCCAGCGCTGGGCCGAGCCGGTGACATCAGACCTCACCCAGACCAGCAGCAGCGGCTATGCGCACCTGACCGTCGAGCGCAACCGCGTCAGCTGATTGTTGCTTTCAGTTCAAGGCCGGCGTCGGCGTCAGCGCCCCGACCTTGGCGCCAATCCGGCTTTCGATGGGCGGATTCGCCAATTGGAGCAGTCTCGCGGACAGGCTCTCGTCCGCATGCAACAACCTGGCAAGCACGGCGGCGGCGATTGCATCGCCGGCGCGCCCGGCACCGTCATCGCATTTCACGGCGATGCCGAGGCCGAGTTCGGGAATTGCGGCACAGTGGACGCCCTCGGCCCCGCCTTTGGCGAAAATTCGTCCGGGAGCGGCTTGCATCAGCAACAGATCGGCGCGGCCGGTGCCGGCGACGAAGAACGGCTCCGCCATGCAGGCCGAAAGCAGCCGCTTCGCGGCCTTCGCCCGCTCCGGGCCAAAGCCGTGGGCCGCGGCCATGCGGGCAAAGCCGAGCGCGAAACTCCTGAGCGGCACCGCATAGGTCGGGATCGAGCAACCGTCGGTCGCGCGTTCCTCGGGGCCGTGCACAGCGCCGGTGACTGCCTCCATGGCGTCGCGCACCATTTCCTGCATGGCGTGATCCGGTCTGACATAGCCGCGATGCGCGATGCCCGCATGGACGCAGGTACAGAGGAAACCGGAGTGCTTGCCGGAACAGTTGTTGTGCAACGCATTCGGTAAACCACCGGCACGCGCGAGCGCAATCTCGGCGTCATGGTTCGAGGGCCAGTGGACCCCGCATTCGAGCGCCGACCCGTTCAGCCCGGCCCTGGCCAGCATGGACCGCGCCAGTTCGGCATGCGCCGGTTCGCCGGAGTGGGAGGCGCAGGCCAGCGCCAGTTCGCGATTGCCGAAGTCATAGGCATCCGCGGCACCCGTTTCGACAAGCGGCAGGGCCTGGATCGCCTTTACGGCGGAACGCGGAAAGACCGGCTTGGACGTATCGCCGATCTCCAGCACCGGCTTGCCGTCGGCATCGAAGACGGCAACGGCGCCGCGATGGGCGCTCTCGACAATGGCGCCGCGCAAAACTTCGATCAGAACCGGATTTGCCATGCTACCTCCCACGAATGCCGGGCGGTTTACCTGATCCGGTCGAGAATGGAAACGTAGTTGGCGACCGCCGCGCCGCCCATATTGAAGATGCCGCCGAGTTTCGCGCCCGGCACCTGGATGCCGCCGGCTTCGCCGACAAGCTGCATGGCGGTCAAGACATGCATGGAGACGCCGGTGGCGCCGATTGGATGGCCCTTGGCCTTCAGCCCGCCGGAGGGATTGACCGGCAGGCGGCCGTTTTTTGCCGTTGTGCCATCCAGCGCCAGTTTTGCGCCCTCACCGGGCTTGGCCAGTCCCATCGCTTCATACTCGATCAACTCGGCGATGGTGAAGCAGTCATGCGTCTCGACGAAGGAGAGATCGTCGAGCGTTACGCCGGCATTCTTCAAAGCGCGGGTCCAGGCCTGCTCGCACCCCTCGAACGTCAGGATGTCGCGCTTCGACATCGGCAGGAAATCCTGCACATGCTCGTTAGCGCGGAAGGCGACCGCGCGGCGCATCTTCAGCGCCGTTGCCGTGTCGGCAAGGACAAGGGCAGCGGCGCCGTCGGAGACCAACGAGCAGTCGGTACGTTTGAGAGGACCGGCGACGAACGGGTTTTTCTCGCTTTCCTGCCGGCAGAAGTCATAGCCGAAATCCTTGCGCATCTGCGCATAGGGATTGTCGACGCCATTCTTGTGGTTCTTGGCAGCGATCATGGCTAGCGCATCCGACTGGTCGCCATAGCGCTGGAAATAGGCCTGCGAGATCTTGCCGAAGACGCCGGCGAAGCCGGCTGGCGTCTCGCCGTCCTCGGGCAGATAGGAAGCCTTAAGCAAATTCTTGCCGATTTCGGGCCCGGGCGTCGTCGTCATCTGCTCGGCGCCAACCACCAGCACGATTCGGGCGGCGTTCGCATCAATGGCGCGGACACCTTGCCTGACGGCGGCCGAACCGGTGGCGCAAGCATTCTCGACGCGTGTCGCCGGCTTGAAGCGCAGCCGGTCGTCCGCCTGGAGAACCAGACTTGCCGTGAAATCCTGCGCCGAAAAGCCGGCATTGAAATGGCCAAGCACGATCTCGTCGACCTCGTCCGGGCCGATGCCGGCATGGTCGAGCGCGTCCGTCGCGACCTTGACGATCAGGTTTTCGAGCGTCTCGCCCTCAAGCTTGCCAAAGCGCGAATGCGCCCAGCCAACGATGCATGCGGTCATGGCGGTCTCCATCTTGGCGCCACCGCCCACGGCTCGTGACGCACTTCGCCTTTATTGTTCAAATATAAACATTCTCACCGGAGCCGTGAAGGGCCGCAACGCGAAAATCGCTTGGTACAGGTCGCGTCGAGGTCGATTTTTTATTGATTGACGCGTCAATAAAAAATAATCTCCCGCAAAAATCGGGAACGGCATGCCAAAAGTCGGAATGGAGCCATTGCGCCGCAGGGCGCTCATCGACGCGACGATCTCGGCGATCGGCGAGCGTGGCTCGCTTGACGTGACCATGTCGGAGATCGCCGGACGCGCCGGTGTGTCTTCTGCGCTTGCCCACCACTATTTCGGCGCCAAGGACGAGCTGCTGTTCGCGACGATGCGGCACATCCTGGCCGAACTGACCATCGATATGCGCCGCGCCCTGCAGTGCGCCGGCACCGCGCGCGAGCGCGTCTCGGTCGTGGTCGCCGTCAACTTCTCCGATGTCCAGTTCCGGGCCGAAACCATCGCCGCATGGCTCGCTTTTTATGTCGAGGCGCAGCAATCGTCTTCGCTGCGCCGGCTGCTCAGAATCTATGCCCGGCGGCTGCATTCCAACCTGATGAGTGGATTGACCGGCATCCTGCCGAGGACAGAAGCCGATCGCGCCGCGGAAGCGACGGCGGCGATGATCGACGGGCTCTACATCAGGCGCGCGCTGAAGGATGGCGTGCCTGACGCCGCGACAGCGATCGCGCTGGTCGAGGATTATCTCGAAACCAAACTTGGCGGACGGCACAAGCAGTGACAGCGAAGCGACCCAATTTCCTGATCGTCATGGTCGACCAGCTCAATGGGACCTTGTTCCCGGATGGGCCGGCGGAATTTCTGCACACGCCGCATCTGAAGGGGCTGGCCGCGCGTTCGGCGCGCTTTGCCAACAACTACACCGCCTCGCCACTCTGCGCGCCGGGCCGCGCCTCCTTCATGAGCGGCCAGTTGCCGTCGCGCACCGGTGTCTATGACAATGCCGCCGAGTTCGCCTCGTCGATCCCCACCTTCGCCCATCATTTGCGTGCGGCCGGCTACTACACCTGCCTGTCGGGCAAGATGCATTTCGTCGGACCGGATCAGCTGCACGGCTTCGAGGAACGGCTGACCACCGACATCTATCCGGCGGATTTCGGCTGGACGCCGGACTACCGCAAACCCGGCGAGCGCATTGAGTGGTGGTATCATAATCTGGGTTCGGTGACCGGCGCCGGCGTTGCGGAAACAACCAACCAGATGGAGTATGACGACGAGGTCGTGTTCCTCGCGTCTCAGAAGCTCTATCAGCTTTCGCGCGAACAGGACGATGCGAGCCATCGGCCCTGGTGCCTGACCGTCTCGCTCTCGCACCCACACGATCCCTATGTCGCGCGCAAGCAGTACTGGGATCTCTATGAGCATTGCCAGGTGCTGGATCCGGAAACCGGGTACATCGCTGAAGACGAGCAGGATCCGCATTCTCGGCGACTGTACCATGCCAGCGACTATCCCTCTTTCGAGATCACGCCCGAAGAGGTGCGTCGTTCGCGCCGCGGCTATTTCGCCAACATCTCCTATGTCGACGACAAGGTCGGCGAGCTCCTCGACGTTCTCACGCGGACGCGTATGTCCGACGACACGATCATCCTGTTCTGTTCGGATCACGGCGACATGCTCGGCGAGCGAGGCCTGTGGTTCAAAATGAGCTTCTTCGAAGGCTCGGCGCGGGTGCCGTTGATGATCGCCGGCAAGGGCATTCGTGCCGGGCTGATCGAGGCGCCGGTCTCCAATCTCGACGTGGCACCAACACTTTGCGACCTTGCCGGCATCGACATCGGGGCGATCGCGCCGTGGACCGACGGCCAGTCGCTGCTGCCGCTCACCAAGGGCGGGCAGCGCACGGCACCGGTGCTGATCGAGTACGCGGCGGAGGGGTCCTATGCGCCCTTGGTGGCAATCCGCGAAGGCAGATACAAATTCGTCCATTGCGAACTCGATCCGCCGCAATTGTTCGATCTCGAAGCCGATCCGCTCGAGCGGGACAACCTGGCCGACGACCCCGCCAATGCGGGTCTTGTGGCGGCATTCCTGGAAAAGGTCCGGGCGCGTTGGGACATGGCCGGCTTCGATGCCGCCGTGCGCGAAAACCAGGCACGCCGCTGGGTCGTCTATCCGGCGCTGCGCAACGGCGCCTACTACCCCTGGGATTTCCAGCCCTTGCAGAAGGCGTCAGAGCGGTACATGCGCAATCACATGAACCTGGACAATCTCGAAGAGAGCAAAAGGTATCCGCGAGGCGAATGATGGCAGACCTTCTCGTTCCCACTCTCGACCATCTCAGGCAGGCCTATGCGGTAACGTCACGGGCGACACAGGTCACGCCGCTGCTGGAATCGGCGGCGCTCGCCAGGGAGACCGGCGCGTCTCGCGTCTTCATCAAGCCGGAATCGCTGCAATGGGCCGGATCCTTCAAGGTCCGCGGCGCTTATTGGCGGCTGAAGCGGCTTTCGCCCGACGAGGCGAAGAAGGGCGTCGTCGCCTATTCCTCCGGCAATTTCGCGCAAGGGCTGGCTGCGGCCGGCCAGGCGCTTGGCATTCCGGTGACCATCGTCATGCCGATCGACGCGCCGGCCGCCAAGCGCGATGCTACCGCAGGCTATGGCGCGCGCGTTGTGCTGACAGACCATGGCGATCGCGCGCGTGAAGAGGTCGCGGCGGCCAAGGCGCGCGAAATCGCTGAAACAGAAGGGCTAGCGCTCCTGCATCCATTCGACGATCCCGAGATCGTCGCGGGTCAGGCAGGTGCCGGCCTCGAGGCGCTCGACCAGCTGTCGGCTAGGGATGCCAGTGCCGATCTCCTGTTCTGCTCGGTCGGTGGCGGTGGGCTGATCGGCGGCGTTTCGCTCGCCTTCCACTATCTGTCGCCGGCGACCGAGATCGTCGGCGTCGAGCCCGAAGGGTTCGACGGCATGGGCTCGTCGCTGGCGCATGGCAGCATCGAGACCATGCCGATCGGTCCTAAATCGATCTGCGACGGACTGATGTCGCGCCGGCCCGGCGACGCGCCGTTCGCCGCGGTCAAGACCGCTGGCGTGCGCGGCATCACGGTCGACGATCAGTCGGTGCGGCGCGCGATGCGGATCGCTTTCGAGCGTATGAAGCTGGTGCTCGAACCGTCAGGTGCGGCGTCGCTGGCGGCATTGCTGGTGGCAAGGTGGATGTGGCGGAAAAGACCGTCCTGGTGGTGGCTACCGGCGGCAACGTTTCGCTCGCCGATTTTATGGCGCATATGAACCATGCTTGAAGCGGATTTCATCATCATCGGCTCCGGGTCCGCCGGTTCGGCCATGGCCTACCGCCTGTCGGAAGATGGCAAGCATTCGGTCATCGTCATCGAATTCGGCGGCACCGATATCGGGCCGTTAATCCAGATGCCTTCGGCGCTGTCGATACCGCTCAACATGAGCCTCTACGACTGGGGCTTCGCCAGTGAACCGGAACCGCATCTGGGTGGCCGCGTGCTGGCGACACCGCGCGGCAAGGTGATCGGCGGCTCGTCCTCGATCAACGGCATGGTCTATGTGCGCGGCCACGCCCGCGACTTCGACCATTGGGCCGAACAGGGCGCGACCGGCTGGGGCTTCGCCGACGTGCTGCCCTACTTCAAGCGCATGGAGGACTCAGACGGCGGCGAGGACGGCTGGCGCGGGCACGGCGGCCCGCTGCATGTGCAGCGCGGCTCGCGGCGCAATCCGCTCTATGGCGCCTTCGTCGAAGCGGGCCGCCAGGCAGGGTTTGAACTGACCGACGACTACAATGGCGCCAAGCAGGAAGGCTTCGGCCCGATGGAGCAGACCATTCTGGGCGGCCGCCGCTGGTCGGCGGCATCAGCCTATATGAAGCCGGCCCTCCGGCGCAAAAACGTCAGACTGGTCAAAGGCTTCGCGCGCCGGGTGATCATCGAGAATCAACGCGCCATCGGCGTCGAGATCGAAGCTCACAAACAGATTCAGGTCGTTAAGGCGCGACGTGAAGTGATCGTCGCGGCGTCGTCGATCAACTCGCCAAAGATCCTGATGCTGTCCGGTATCGGCCCGGCCGGGCATTTGCGCGAAAACGGCATTGCCGTCGTGGCCGACCGGCCTGGAGTCGGCGGCAACCTGCAGGACCATCTGGAGCTCTACATACAGCAGGAATCGACCAAACCGATCACGCTGAATTCAGTGCTGAACCCGTTCTCCAAGGCGATGATCGGGGCGCGGTGGCTGTTCTTCAAATCGGGCCTTGGCGCCACCAATCATTTCGAGGCGGCCGCCTTCGTGCGCTCGCAGGCAGGCGTCGACTATCCCGACATCCAGTACCACTTCATCCCGGCGGCGGTGCGTTATGACGGCAAGGCGGCGGCGAAGTCGCACGGCTTCCAGGCGCATGTCGGACCGATGCGCTCGAAGTCGCGCGGCTCGGTGACGCTACGCTCGCCGGATCCGAAAGCGAAGCCGGTCATCCGCTTCAACTACATGTCGCATCCAGACGACTGGGCGGAGTTCCGCCACTGCATCCGCCTGACCCGCGAAATCTTCGGCCAGTCGGCCTTCGATGCCTATCGCGGACAGGAACTCTCTCCGGGCAGCCATGTCCAGTCGGACGACGATCTCGACGTGTTCATTCGCGATCATGCCGAAAGCGCCTACCACCCCTGCGGCACCTGCCGAATGGGCCACGTCGATGATCAATCGAGCGTGGTCGATCCGGAATGCCGGGTTATCGGCGTCGACGGATTGCGGGTCGCCGACTCCTCGATCTTCCCGCGGGTCACCAACGGCAACCTCAACGCGCCATCGATCATGACCGGCGAAAAAGCGTCCGATCACATCCTTGGCCGCACACCGCTCGCGCCGTCCAACCAGGAACCATGGATCAATCCGCGCTGGCAGGCGTCCGACAGATAGGCCATGATCCGCCGATAGAGTGAGCCGCCCGACAGGCGCCCGCCCAATAGCCGTCGCTTGGGCCAAAACGATTTGGAGACTTCCCATGCGCGCCCAGCCCACGGCTTCGCACTATGTCAACGGACGCTATATCGAGGACGAAGGCGGCGCGCCGCTGCCGGTGATCTATCCGGCTACGGGTGAGACCATCGCCATGCTGCGTTCGGCGACGCCGAACGTGCTGGAACTGGCGGTCGAGGCCGCCCGCGCCGCACAGCCGGCCTGGGCGCGCCTCAAGCCGGTCGAGCGCGGCCGCATCCTGCGCCGAGCCGCCGACATTTTGCGCGCCCGCAACGCCGATCTTGCCCGCATCGAGACGCTCGACACCGGGAAGGCGATCCAGGAGACGCTGGTGGCGGATGCACCTTCCGCCGCGGACTGCCTTGAATATTTCGCCGGCGCGGTCGCTGTCTTCAACGGCGAAGCGGTCGACCTCGGCGGGCCATTCGCCTATACGCGCCGCGAGGCGCTCGGCGTCTGCGTCGGGATCGGCGCCTGGAACTATCCGATCCAGATCGCCGGCTGGAAATCCGCACCCGCACTCGCCATGGGCAACGCCATGGTGTTCAAGCCATCGGAAAACACGCCGCTTTCGGCGCTGGCGCTGGCCGAGATCTACTCGGAAGCCGGCCTGCCCGACGGGCTGTTCAACGTCGTGCAAGGCTATGGCGACGTCGGCGCCGGCCTTGTTGGCCATGATGTCGTCGCCAAGGTCTCAGTGACCGGCTCGGTGCCGACCGGGCGCAAGGTGCTGTCGCTGGCGGGCTCCAGGATGAAGCACGCGACGATGGAACTCGGCGGCAAGTCGCCGTTGATCGTCTTCGACGATGCCGATCTAGAAAATTCCATTGGCGGCGCCATGCTCGGCAACTTCTATTCGACCGGCCAGATCTGTTCCAACGGCACGCGCGTCTTCGTCCAGAGCGGTATTCACGACCGCTTTGTCGAGCGGCTGGTCGAGCGGACCAAGAAAATCCGCATCGGCGATCCGCTCGACCCGGAAACGCAGATGGGCCCGCTGGTCTCCAAGGCACAGCAAGACAAGGTCGTCGGCCATATCGAGGCCGGCAAGCTGGATGGGGCGACGCTGGCCTGCGGCGGCAATGTGCCGTCGCTGCAGGGCTTCCAGGGCGGCTTCTTCGTCGAGCCGACCGTGTTCACCGGCGTCACCGACACGATGCGGATCGCCCGCGAGGAGATTTTCGGCCCGGTCATGAGCGTGCTGAAATTCGACAGCGAGGATGAGGTGATCGACCGCGCCAACGACACCGAGTTCGGTCTTGCCGCCGGCGTTTTCACACGCGACCTGCCGCGCGCCCATCGCGTCATCGCCGAGTTGCAGGCCGGAACCTGCTGGATCAACGCCTACAATCTGACGCCGGTGGAAATCCCCTTCGGCGGCGTCAAGCAATCCGGCATCGGGCGTGAGAATTCGCTGGCGGCGCTGGCGCTCTATTCGCAGCTGAAGTCGATCTATGTGGAAACCGGGGACGTCGCCAGTCCGTACTGATCCCGCCTACTTCTCCGCCGTTCCATCCAGATACTGCGTCAGCGCACAGACCAAATGGTAGAAGATGCTCGCCGGCACGTCGGTTGCCAGCGAGCGGCCGCGTTCGTCGATGCGATCGATCCACAGGCCGAGCGGCGCCGGGTCGACGTGCCAGCGGAACAGCCGGCCGACCCTCGCCTCGATCTCCGGCTTCAGATCGGGACCGCCCGAGCCATCCAGCGCGATCGCCGCCTTGAGCGCCTCGGCCTGCGGCCAGCTGCGCGAGATCAGGTCGAGCGGCAGTCCTTGCCGCGAGACTGCGCCATAAGCAAGGCCAGTGGCCCGGTTGAGGCCATTGGCGACTGCCGAGGCGTAGAGTTTTCGGGCAAAGACGCTCAGTTCGGCCTGGCCGCTGCGGCCGGCGAAATCGACCAGCAGCGATGCCCATTCGAAGTGATGGCCAGGTTCGGTCCAGGTCCCCTTCTCTCCCGGTACCGGTTTCCATTCTGCATCGAAATACTCGCCGAGTGTCCAGCTCTCAGCGTCGAAGAAATGGCTGCGGAAGAGCTCGATGATGCGCGCCGCGCGACGCAGATGCGCACGCTCACCGGTTGCCTGGTGCCAGGCCAGGAAAGCTTCGAGCAGATGCATGTGCGGGTTGGAGCGTCGCTCGCCCGCTCCGTCCGAGGTGTCGAGGAAGCCGGTCATGCGGCTGTCCTCCAGATGCGCGTCAAGGAAGGCGAAGGTCTCTTCGCCGAGCCGCAAGGCGTCGGCATTGCCCGACATATGCGCATGCGCCAACGCCAGCAGAATGCAGGAATGATCGTAGGCGTCCTCGACCGGATCGGCGACGGAGCCATCGACATTCAGCGTGCGCACCCAACCGCCTCGTTCGGTGCGGCCCTGCCCCGCCATGAAGTCGATGCCATGCGCGATCAGCCGGTCGGCCGGCCCGGTCCAACCGCGCTCCTTGGCAACCGCGAAGGCATAGACCTGCCTGGCCTGGGTGCGCATGCGCTTGGGCTTGACAAGCGGCTTGGTGTCGAAACCCAGCGCCTCGTGAAAGCCACCGTGCCGCTCGTCGACGCCTGATGTCGACCACAACGGCAAGGTCTCCTGGAAGAGCCAGTGATGCACGCGCCGCCGCCAGGCGCCACTTTCGATGACGCGGTCATGCGCCGGCGTGAATTTGGTTTCCAGCCGTCCTGATTTTTCGAGTTGTTCGACGATCTTCTTGACGTGCTGGCTGTGGCTCACCGGGGCAACGAAAGTGGCATCCGCCGTCGAGACGATGGCAACGTCCTTCATGCCGATCGCCGACAGCAGGCGGCCATCGCTGCGGATATAGGAATTCTCGCAATCGATGGCGACGACATCGCCGACAACGACGTTGCCCCGGTCGTCGGCGGGACCGACATCGAGGAGCGATTGCCAGGAGCCGAGATCGTTCCAGCGGAAGCCGGCCGGCACCATGGCTATGTCTTTTGCCCGCTCCATGATGGCATAGTCGATCGAGTTCGACGGGATCGCCGCGTAGAGTTCCAGCGGCATATAGAGGCCGGACAGGTCCGTTGTGGCCGCCTCGTAAGCCGCTTCGGTAGCGTGCCAGATGTCGGGCTGGAATGTCTTGAAGGTGTCGCGCATGGCACCGGCCCGAAACAGGAAGATGCCGGTATTCCAGTAGAAATTTCCCGCCTTGAGATAGTCGTTGGCCTTCGCAAGGTCGGGCTTCTCGACGAAACGCGAAACGTCGAACACCCCGCCCCTCTCGGCCGATACCTCGATATAGCCGTAGCCGGTTTCCGGCTGGGTCGGTTTGATGCCGAACACCACCAGACGGCCGGCGCGCGCCGCCTGCGATCCCGCCTCGATACTTTGCCAGAATTGCCCTGCTGTCGCTATTTCATGATCCGAGGGCACCACCAGAACCAGACTGTCGCCGAATTCCGACAGCGTGCGCAGGGTCGCCAGTGCGACGGCGGCGGCCGTGTTGCGTCCCGCCGGCTCGAACAGGGGGCCGCCGCCGGCAAGATCGAGACCGGCCAAGTCGGCATGGACACGATCGGCATGACGCTCCGAAGCGATCAGGAAGATCGGCGTTTCGCCAGCCGGTCTCGCCGTCAGGCGGCGCAAGGTCTTGACGAGCATGGAACCGTCGCCCGACAGATCGTGGAACTGCTTGGGATTGTCCTCGCGTGACAGCGGCCATAGCCGAGAGCCGACGCCGCCGCTCATGACAAAACTGACGATGCGCTGGCCCATGGATGCCCTGTCAAAAAGTCTGGTTGTAAGCGCCGACTTCCGGACTGCGGCGCAGCACGGCGTCGACGGCATCGAACATCTGCCGGCGACGCTCGGACGAGACCGGACTTTCGACGACCACGACCAGTTCCGGCTTGTTCGACGAAGCGCGCACCAGACCCCAGGTGCCGTCCTCGGCGACGACGCGCACGCCGTTGACGGTGATCAGGTCCGATATCTTCTGGCCGGCGAAGGTGGCGCCGTCGCGCATCATGGCCTGAAAGTCGGAGACCACCCGTTCGACGACGCCATACTTCACTTCGTCCGCGCAGTGCGGGGACATTGTGGGGGAGCCGAAGGTCAGCGGCAGGCCCCGGTAGAGATCGGCCATCGAGCTGGCCGGGTTACGCTCCAACATCTGACAGATGGCGATTGCCGTGACCAGTCCGTCGTCATAGCCGCGCCCGATCGGAGGGTTGAAGAAGAAGTGGCCTGATTTTTCGAAGCCGGCGACCGCGCCGAGTTCGGCAACCCGGCGCTTGATGTAGGAATGGCCGGTCTTCCAATAGTCGGTGACAGCGCCGTTGGCGCGCAGCACCGCGTCGGTGTTGAACAGTCCGGTCGACTTGACGTCGACGACGAAGGTCGAACCCGGATGGAGCCGCGAGATATCCCGCGCAAGCATGACGCCAACCTTGTCGGCAAAGATCTCGTTGCCTTCATTGTCGACGACACCGCAGCGGTCGCCGTCGCCATCGAATCCCAACCCGACATCGGCGCCGGTCTCCAGCACCTTGTCTCGGATGGCATGCAGCATCTGCATGTCTTCCGGATTGGGATTGTAGTTTGGAAACGTATGATCAAGCTCGACATCGAGCGGGATCACTTCGCAGCCGATCCGTTCCAGCGCTTCAGGGGCAAAGGCGCCAGCAGTGCCATTGCCGCAGGCGGCAACCACTTTGAGCTTTCGTGTGATGCGCTTGTCACGGGTCAGATCGTCGAGATAGGTCTCTCGAAAGTCGGAAACGAGATCATAGGAACCGCCGCCAACAAGGTCGAAATCGCCGGCCAGCACGATCGCCTTCAGCGCGCTCATCTCCTCGGGGCCGAAGGTCAGCGGCCGCGCCGCTCCCATCTTGACGCCGGTCCAGCCATTTTCGTTGTGCGAGGCCGTGACCATGGCCACCGACCGCGTATCGAGCGCGAACTGCGCGAAATAGGCCATCGGCGACAGCGCCAGACCGATATCCTTCACCCGCGCGCCGGCCGCCATCAGCCCCGAAACCAACGCCAGCTTGATGCCAAGCGAATAGGAACGGAAATCATGCCCGGTGACGATGTCGGGCCCGACGCCGAGACGCCGGATCATCGTGACGAGCCCCATGCCAAGCGCCTGGACGCCGATCAGATTGAGTTCTGGCGGCACTGTCGAACCGGGATGGCCGAACCACCAGCGCGCGTCATATTCACGAAAACCGGATGCCTTGATCAGCGCCGCGGTTTCGAATTCGAAGCTGTTTGGCCAAGCTTCGCCGACGATTTTTAGGGGCAAGACGGCAGGGCTCCAAGCGGCAGAAATACGATGCATCAATGCAGCGGCTTAGCACACAAGGCTTTAAACCGCGTTTATCCCCGACCGAAATTCGGGCCATCCGGCAATGCCCGCGGAAAGCGTACGAAATGCGACAGAAGGGCTGCCATTGCCGCTTGCAGGAACGAAGTGTGGCGGCTATAAGCCCGCGATCTGGTCACGGAGTGTAGCGCAGCCTGGTAGCGCACCTCGTTCGGGACGAGGGGGTCGCAGGTTCAAATCCTGCCACTCCGACCAGAAATTCAGTATGTTAGCGCATCCCGACCTTGGCGCCCCACCCGAGATTCACCAGAGATAGAGCCTTGCCCAAGATCTGCACCTTGGGAACGGACGCGAGATTCGTTCCCCTTAGGGGCATGGGCCCCGAAGTCCCTGCCACCGTGTGCAGGCGTCTAGCGGAGGCCGAAAAAGCTCAATACCGCTATGACGACGACCACCGCTCCCACGAGCCAAATAATGTTGTTCATAATCTCACTCCTGTTGCCCGGTGAAGCCCGCGCCTCTGGCGGAGGACGCGGGCCGATCAGCCTTTGCCTGCTGATCTTCAGCGGACACCAAACCGTGATGTCTGCTGCGGGAAGAACTGTTAGGCCGGCCTAATGTTCCGTCGCCTGACGGGATCTGGCGCCAGGTGGGCGAATTGTCTTCACATCTGCGGCAGAGCGTTCCTCCCTAGCAGTGACAGAACGCGAGTGGTGTTTGCCACCGCCTGCGCAGATGGCCGGAAGCAAGCCCCTCATTTTCAAATCGTGGCGACGCGATAGCCAGCCCTTCGATGCTTGCGTCCGGCTGTCCCGGGGAACCGGAACCAAAGGGATCAGCAGCAGTTGTATCCAACGAAGGGCTAATCAAAGCAGTTGGAGAACTTGCAATGAAAACAATGATCATGTGCGCTTTGGCGCTTTCGATGGGATTGCCCGCTTTGGCTTCGGCAGCCGAGGCTGACGTCGTCATCAGGACCCACCATCGGCACCACCACAACGTCAGGATCATCAACGAGGAAGGCCAGCGCCTGCATTACCGACACCACGGGAGGGTAGCGTTCTATGACCATGGCCGTCGGCATTGGCATCACCATCGGAATACAGTCGTCGTCACCGGCTCCGTCTCCACCCACCACCGTCACCATCATCCGGTGGTGATGGAAAACGGCGGTTACTGATGCCTGACTGGTGGCCCGGCTCTCGCGAGCCCGGCCACCAGGTGACTTTGCCCAGCACGCTGCGCGGCGCGTTTCATGCAAATTGCTTCGAGTTCTCGCCTGAAATACAGCCATGCGAAGCGGATCGTTTCAACCCCGAATATCTCACACCACTCGGAAGCAAGTCGCGAGAATTCTGCTCGGTGAAGTGAACTGGCCACCAAGACTTGAGGGTTCGCCGAATCCATGCTCGCTTGCACTTGCATGCGACGGACGAAGCCTATCGACCTACGAAGGAACTTGGCTGAGCCAATGTGCTAAGGGATTAGCTGAGGACTATTCCAGCCACCATGAACGTGATGGCCACCGCGAAAATCGGTGCGAGCAACCAGCGCGCCTGACCAACACTCTTTTCCATCAAACTTCTCCCGTAATTTGCAATCAGACAACGGTGATAAAGAGCGGCTGTTCCGGCCGGCCGGCTTGGCAAGACCAATGCGTTCTAGGCTCAGACTTAGGTCCGACATCCACCCGACCGAAGCCCTGCGCCGGGAACGTTTCCACTCGGCCCAAGTTCGAGTTCGGGCGCGGAAAACCAAGCGAAGCGGGAACGGATGAGCACCACAATGTCCAACCATGAGACTGTAACATCCCATGTATTGGGGATGCGCATAGATAGCCTCAAAACCAGAATGCAACACGCTCAGATCACCGAGGGTGAAATGAAGACCTTCCAAAAAGTAGCGGCCGTGATCGAAGGCGGCCGAGGCCGCATCGACGGGGACGATCTGATCGCCGCATCGTTCGTTACCGACACGCTGACGGACGCAACGTCCGAGTGACCATGCCAACAATCAGTAAGCTTTTCGAATCCCATGCCGAAGCGGCGCGGATCGCCGGGGACCTGTTGGCGGCCGGGGTCCCGCGCGTACAGATCGCCATTATCGGGCCCTATCGTGACGAAATCGATGTCCTGAGGTCCCCGGGTGTCATGCTGGCCGCTGCCGCCGGGCTGTTGGCGTGGCTCGGCGCCGTCGCTGTTTACGACATCAACCTTTTCTCGACCGGCCTGTCGGCAATAGCCCTGGTCAGCGTGTTCTGCGGCGGCCTCGGCGGATTACTCGGAGCCATGGTCGCGGCCACCAGAACACCCGAGCGGCTAAGTATCGGCGAGGGGATTGTGCTGGTGACGGCGCATGTAGACGACAATGCGGCCGACATTGCCCAGATTGTGCTCGGCGGTGGTTGCTCCATGACCGAATTGGCCGCCCAAGCAGCGTAAAAATTCCGACAGCGATAAGCGGGCCGATAGCCAAGTGCAGAACGCGAGCACTGGCCGGCCGGTGAAACTTTGACGAAATGGGTATCAGCGCGAGGTTGATCGATGAAGATCAGGGAGGCGGCAAAACGGCCGGGCCGGACGCGCGCATGAGTTTGATTTCAAGGACAAGGTCGGCACCCGCTCTTCTGGCTGTGGCCTTCCTGGCTGCCGGATGCTCATCGATCGGCAGGACGGCCGATCCGGCCAAATACGAGAGCCTAAGCTGTAGCGAGCTGAACAGTGCGCTGGGAAGTAGCGCGCGCGACATCTCGCAGACGGCGATCACCCGAGGCAAGGTCGCCAACACCAGCGTGCCGCGTTGGCTGCTGGGCGGATCGCGCGTCAAGACCGCGGTCGCCAACCGTGAAACGGCCAGGATCGACCGGCTGAAGCAACAGCAGGATGCCATTGTCGCTGTGCGCGCACGCAAGTGCGCGAGCTGAGCGACAGAAGACGCCGCGATAATTGCCCCTACCGGCGCTTTACGCGCTCAGTCGAAACCGAGTGACGTCGATCGCGGCGTTCATCAGCGTCTGCGTATAAGGCGCCCGTGGATTCCTGAATATCTCTTCCGTCGGCCCCTCTTCGACGATCTTGCCTTGCTTCATGACGATGATGTAGTCGGCCAAGGCGCGCACGACCGACAGATCGTGGCTGATGAAGAGATAGGACAGTTCGTGGTCGGCCTGCAGCTTGCGCAGCAGTTCGACGATCTGTTTCTGCACCGAGCGGTCAAGCGCCGATGTCGGCTCGTCCAGCACGACCATCTTCGGCTTCAGAATCATGGCGCGGGCAATGGCGATGCGCTGCCTTTGTCCGCCGGAAAATTCGTGCGGGTACCGGTTGCGTGCATTGGGGTCGAGGCCGACCTCGCGCAGGGCCTCGACCGCGCGCTGGTCGCGCTGCTTTCCTGAAAGGTTGGGCTCATGCACCAGTAGCCCTTCGGTGACGACCTGACCGACGGTCATGCGCGGCGACAGCGAGCCGAACGGGTCCTGGAAGACGAGTTGCATCTGGCGCCGCAGCGGCCGCATCTGCCGCCGGTCGGCAGTGGAGATATCGCGATCGCCGAACCGAATGAGCCCATCGCTTGGCAGCAACCGCAGCAAGGCGCGGCCGAGCGTCGACTTGCCCGAGCCGGATTCGCCGACAATGCCGATGGTCTGGTTGCGCTGCAGCCGGATCGAGATGTGATCGACGGCCCGCAGCATCAGCGGTTCGCCGGCCAGAAACCCACCGCCGATCCTGAATGTGACTTCGACATTCCTACCTTCGAGCACCACCGGCGCATCGGCTGGCGGCGGCGACTTGGTTCCCGTCGGCTCAGCCGCCAGCAGCATTTTGGTATAGGCGTGCCGTGGATTGGCAAAAATGGCTTCCGCCTCGCCTTCCTCGACCACCTCGCCCTGGCGCATGACATAGACACGGTCGGCAAAGCGCCGGACGATACCGAGGTCATGGGTGATGAAGACGATCGCCATGCCGAGCTTGCGCTGCAGTTCGGCCAAAAGCATCAGGATCTGCGCCTGGATGGTCACGTCAAGCGCCGTCGTCGGCTCGTCGGCGATCAGGATGTCGGGGTCATTGGCAAGCGCCATCGCGATCATCACGCGCTGGCGCTGGCCGCCGGACATTTCGTGCGGATAGGATTTCATCCGCCGTTCCGGATCGGGAATATGCACGAGCCGCAGCAGCTTGAGCGCCTCTTCATGCGCTGCGGCGGCACTCAGGCCACGATGCCGCCGGATCGGCTCGATCAGCTGGTTGCCGATCGAATAGAGCGGATCGAGCGAAGTCATCGGCTCCTGGAAGATCATGCTGATCTTGCGGCCGCGGACCTTGTTCAGCTCGGACTTGCTCAGGGTCAGCAGGTTGCGGCCGCGATAGTCGACTTGGCCTGACGCTTCGCCATTGGAGGCCAGCAGGCTCATCGCCGCCATCATCGTCTGGCTCTTGCCGGAGCCGGACTCGCCGACCACGGCAACCGTTTCGCCCGCGTTGACGTGGATGTTGATGCCCTTGACCGCTTCGACCGCACCGTCGAGCGTGCGGAAGCGGACGCGCAGGTCCTTGACGCTGAGGATCGTTTCGGAAGCAGCCATTTCAGCGGTCCCCATCTTTATCGATCCCCATCTTTATCGATCCCATCTTTATCGATCCCCATCTTTATCGATCCCTTGGGTCGAGCGCGTCGCGCAGGCCGTCGCCGACGAAATTCAAGGCGAACAGCGTCGAGACCAGAAAGAAGGCGGGAAACAGGAGCAGCCAGTTGGCGGTGCCGATGTTCTTGGCGCCGACCGAGATCAGCACGCCCCAGCTGGTCATCGGCTCCTGGATGCCGAGCCCGAGGAACGACAGGAAGCTCTCCAGGATGATGACCTGCGGCACCAGCAGCGTCATGTAGATCACCACCGGGCCAAGCAGGTTCGGGATGACATGGCGGATCAGGATGCCACCCTGGCCAATGCCCATGGCTTCCGCCGCCTGGACATATTCCTGCCGGCGAATCGACAGCGCCTGGCCGCGCACGATGCGCGCCATGTCGAGCCACAGCACGGCACCGACCGCCAGGAACATCAGCACGAAGTTGCGGCCGAAGAACACCACCAGCATGATGACGAAGAAGATGAACGGCAAGGAATAGAGCACGTCGACGATGCGCATCATCACTTCATCGACCTTGCCGCCGGAAAAGCCGGCGGCGGCGCCGTAGATCACGCCGATCACCACCGCCACGACACCGGCAAGCAGACCGATGGCCAGCGATATGCGCCCCGCCATCAGCGTGCGGGAGAGAAGATCGCGGCCGGTATTGTCGGTGCCGAACAGGAAATACTGCTGCTTGACCGACGCGCTCATCGTCACTTCGAGGCCGTCGGACGACTTGTTTTCGATCTTGGTGTCGTCGAAGGCATCGGAGCGATCGAGGTAGCGGATGTTGCGGTCGTCGATCGGCTTGGTCGACTTGACCGTGACGAAGACCTGGCTCCCCTCCTGGTGCCAGTCCTTGATTTCGACCCGCATGCGTTTGATCGCTTCGGTAAGTGCCGTCTCGATCATATCGGGTTTCGGATAGGCCGAGAGGCTTGGCGGCATGCGCACATAATCGGCGTAGATGGTCGTGTATTGGTGCGGCACGAACCACGGGCCAAAGACGCTGATGACCCCAATTAGGGCGAGGTAGTAGAGGCTGAACATGGCGGCGCGGTTTGCCTTGAGGCGCGCCCAGGCATCGCCCCAAAGCGAGCGACCAACGATTGCGGGGGCCGTGGCTGCGATGTCAGTCATAGCGCACCCTCGGGTCGACGACCGCGTACATGACGTCGACGATCAGGTTGAAGACGATGGTAAAAATGGCGATCACCACCACCGTTCCCATCACCAGCGTATAATCGCGGTTGAGCGCGGCATCGACGAAATAGCGGCCGACGCCGGGAATAGAGAAGATCGTCTCGACGATGACCGAGCCGGTCAGCAGTGCCGCCGCCGCCGGGCCGGTGAACGAGACGATCGGCAGGATAGCGCCGCGCAGCGCGTGCTTAACCACCACCGACCAGTCGGAAAGGCCGAGCGCGCGCGCCGTTCGGATATGATGGGATCGCAGCGACTCGATCATCGAGCCGCGCATCAGCCGGGCAACGATGGCGATTTGAGGCAAGGCAAGTGTCAGCACCGGGCCGACCTTGTTGATGAAGGCGCCGTCGCCCCAGCCGCCGATCGGCAACAGCCTCCAGGTCAGCCCGAAGACAAGCTGGATCACCGGCGCGATGACGAAGGTCGGGATGGTGCTGCCGGCTGTCGCCAAGGCGATCACGGTATAGTCGCCAAGCTTGTTCTGGTTGAGCGCGGCAATGGTGCCGAGCACGCTGCCGAGCAGCAGCGCCAGGATCAGCGCCGAGGCGCCGAGCTGAACGGAAATGGGCAGGCCCTTGGCAAACAGTTCGGTGACTGTGAAATCCGGCATGTTGTAGCTCGGGCCGAAATTGCCCCGCAGCAGATTGCCGAGATAATGGACATATTGCAGCCAGAGCGGGTCGTTGAGGCCGAACTGGGCTTCCAAGTTGGCCTTGATCTCAGGGCTCAGCCCCCGCTCCTGGTTGAATGGACCGCCTGGCGCGACGCGCATCAGGAAGAACGCCATCGTCACGATGACGAACAGCGTCGGGATGGCGGTCAAAAGCCGCCGGAATACGTATCGCAGCATCGGTGCCCCGCTTGATCCGGAGCATGCTCGTCCACTCGGGCGATTGCGCTCCAGCCTTCAAATCTTCGCACCGGATGTTCTGAAAATCGATTTCCGCTTCCCGGGCCGATGCGATGGCAAACCAGCGCCGCCGCGCATCAGTTGCGCGGCGGCTTGGCCAGGGATCAGTCCTTGCTGACGAAGCGCGACGGATGCACGTCCATCACATTGTCGACGAAGCCATGCAGCTTCGAGGAAACGATGTCGTGGTAGCTGTAGTAGAGAAGCGGGATCTGGCCGACATCGTCGATGAGGATGCGCTCGGCCGCTGAGAGGTCCTTCATGCGCTCTTCGGGCTTGCCGCCGGCGGCCGCGGCCTTGTCCATTGCCGCTTCGTATTGCGGGCTGTTGTAGTTGGAATAGTTGTTGCCGCTGGCCTTGCGTGTGATGCCGAGGAAGGTCTCTGGATCCTTGTAGTCGGCAATCCAGGCGGCACGCGCCACGTCATAGTCGCCCTTCTGCTCGAGGAAGGAGTAGTGGGTCTTGGTGTCGGTGTTGAGCAGCGTGACGTCGACGCCAAGCGGCTTCAATTGTTCCTGGATCGCCACTGCCGTGTTCTTGTGGTTTTCCGAGGTGTTGTAGCGGATTTCCATCTTCAGCGGATGTTCGGGGGTGTAGCCAAGCTTCTCGAGGATCTTCTTGGCCGCGTCCTCGCGGTCGATCTGCGGCATGTCGGCATATTTGGCCATTGCGGGCGTGTAGCCCTCGATGCCGGGGGGCACCATCGAATAGCCGGGCAGCATCGAATTCTGCCAGACCTTTTCGGCGATGAAATCACGGTCGATCGCCATCGAGATGGCATTGCGCAGTTCAGGGTTGTTCCACGGCGCCTTGTCGGTCTTGATGGCATAATAGTAGGTGCCGAGATACGGCCCGACATGGATCTGGTCGCCGAACTTGGTCTTGAGGTCGGCGAGCTGTTCGGTCGGCAGATCGTCATAGCTGTCGAGTTCGCCGGCCTCGAAGCGCTTCATCGCCGATGAACGATCCTCGGTCGGAATGTAGTTGACGACGTCGAACTTGACGGACCCGGCGTCCCAGAATTTGGGATTCTTGACCAGTTTCATGTGGTCGTTGGGAACCCATTCGGCCAGCGTATAGGCGCCGTTCGAAACCAGATTGCCCGGCTTGATCCAGTCGGCGCCAAGCTTTTCAATCGAGGCCTTGCTCACCGGATAGGTCGCCTGATGGGTCAGCATCTCCAGGAAGTAGGGCGTCGGCGCCTTCAGCGTCACCTCCAGGGTGCCGGCGTCGATCGCCTTGACACCCATGTCCTCGGGCTTGCCCTTCTTGGTGTTGACGTCCTCCGCGCCCTTCACCGGATACAGCATCGAGGCGTATTCGGCCCCGGTCGCCGGATCTTCCAGCCTGTGGAAGGCATAGACGAAGTCGTCCGCCGTCACCGGGCTGCCGTCCGACCACATGCCGTCCTTGCGCAGCTTGAAGGTGTAGACGGTGCCGTCATCCGATACCGTCCAGCTTTCGGCGGCGCCCGGAATAAGCTTCGCCTTCTCGTCCTGCATGACCAATCCCTGGAACAGATCACGCAGCACATTGGCTTCGTAGACCGTAGAGGTCTTGTGCGGATCGACCGATTCCGATTCAGCGGCGGTGCCCCTGTTATAGACGGTCTCCGCGAAAGCCGGCGTGTAGAATGCGCCGGCGGTTACAGCCATGGTGGTGGCGAATACCGTCGCCTTCAGCATATTTTTCAGCATGAAGTTCTCCCTGTCGGCGCTGCCATCGGCGCGCCTTTACGTGTTGACGCCCCGGAGCCGATGTCTGGCTCCTTCGGGCGTGCCGTCGGTTCCCTCCGGCGGCTGGTGGCAGGAGACTAGACAGGAGGTAAGCTCTTTTCAACCGAGTACTGATTGACCCTAAGTCAATCCCATTGCCGAGAAAGCAACGGCTAAATTAGAGATTCGTTTTCAATCGACCGCACCCTTTGGTTGTGCCCAGAGTTTTCGCTTTCTGCATGCGAACTTGGGCATGCTGGTGCTATGGTCCACAACCTCATTTCCAAGGCTCGAAGGCGCCAGTTCCGATCAGACAATTCGGCAACATCAGCGGTCGAGTTCGCCTTGCTGTCACCGCTTTTCATCCTTCTTCTGCTCGGAATGGTTGCATACGGCATCTATTTTGGCGCCGCCAATTCGATCCAGCAAATTGCAGCCGACGCTGCCCGGACGGCCATCGCCGGGGTGAACCAGACCGAGCGGCGGACGCTCGTGGCCAGCTATCTCACCAACAATGCCGGCGGCTACCCCTTCGTGGACGCCAGCAAACTGACCTACCAGGCCAATGACAGCGTCGCCGACGGGAGCCAGTTCGTGGTGTCCATCTCCTACGATGCCCGCAACCTGCCGATCTGGAATCTGTTCCCTGGCATAGCGATGCCAGGGACGACCATCAAGCGTCAGTCGACGATCAGGGTCGGGGGTATCTGAATGCTGCGGCGGGCGGGCAAGGGTATCGGTCGGCTTGCACGGTCGATGATGGGAGACAGGAAGGCGAACTTCGCCGTCATGACCGCATTGAGCGCGCCGGTTGCATTGGCGCTGGCAGCGGTGGCCATTGACGAAGCGTCCATCTACACCGAGCGCCGGGAAGCCCAGGCGATGGTCGATCTGGCGGCGATTACCGCCGCCTCGAACATCAACAACGTCAACACCGCGGTCGTCACCACGCTAACCGACAACGGCATGCCGGGCGTCGTCGTTCAAGCTTCGGGCCAGACCATTGCCCCGGCCGCCGGCAAAACGGTGGTGACGGTCACGCAGGGCCGATATGCCTCATCGACCACCAATGTCACCCAGCGCTTCCAGGCGGGTGTGACGCCTTACAACGCCGTCCGCGTCACTTTGGCAAAGATTCCGAACCGCTATTTCGCAAGTTCGTTGATCCCCACTCCCGTCATCGGCACCCAGGCCACGGCCAGCATGACGCCGCTGGCGACGTTCTCGGTCGGATCGCGGTTGCTCAGCGTCAACGGCGGCATCCTCAACGCACTTTTGAGCGGACTTCTCGGCGGCAACATCTCGCTCAGCGTCATGGATTACAACGGGCTGGTCTCGGCGGATGTGAGCGTGCTTTCCTTCATCAGTGCGCTCGCCACGCAACTGAACATCACGGCCGGAACCTATTCCGACGTTCTGGCATCGAAGGCGACGGTCGGCCAGATCGCTACCGCCATGGCCAATGTTCCCGGCCTCGGCAATACGGCCAAGGTCGCCCTGCAGACCATCGCCTCCAAATCGACCAGCACCGCCAAGATCCCGCTCAGCAGCCTTGTCGACCTTGGTTCGGTCGGCAGCCTGGGCCTCGGGCAACAGCCGTCCGGGCTCGGGGTAGACGCAAGCGCCATGGGCATGCTGACGGCAGCCGCCGTGCTCGCCAACGGTACCAACCAGGCCGCGATCGATCTCGGCGCCACCATCCCGGGGCTGCTCTCCACCAAACTCAGCATCGCCATCGGCGAGCCGATGCAGTCCTCGCCCTGGCTGGCGATCGATGGTATCGGCACCGTCGTGCGGACCGCTCAGACGCGCATCAAACTGACGGCCTCCGTCGGTATCGGCACGCCGGGCCTCGCCGGCGGCATCAGCCTGCTCGCTGTTAACCTGCCGCTCAATGTGGAAGTCGCCTATGCCGAGGCCAAACTGACCGACATAACCTGTCCGACAGGGCCTTCCAGCATCAGCGTTTCCATCGCCGCGCATCCGGGCGTTGCCCAGCTAAACCTGGCCAACAGCAACAATTCCTCCGGCTTCGCCGACTTCAGCCAGCCGCAGACCTTCACGGATGCAGACATCGCCGATGTGAGCCTCAGGCTCCTGCTGATCAATATCCCGTTGATCCAGGTGATGGGTTCGGCCGCGACGGCAATCACCAACAACAGTCCGCAGACCCTGACCTTCAACGCGACCGACATCTCCAACAAGACGGTGAAGACGGTTTCGACACGAAACATCTCGCAGTCGCTCACCACGTCACTGGTCAACAATCTGTCGCTTTCGGCCAATCTGCTTGGCCTTGGGATCGATGTGACCGCCCTGCTCGGAACTGTCAAACCAGCAGTGGTGGCACTGCTCAACACTGTAACGGCGCCCGTCGACGACCTGCTCTACAATGTGCTGTCGGCCTTGGGCGTGGGCGTCGGCCAGGCCGACGTGCGCGTCACCGGCGCGACCTGCGGCCGAGCGGTGCTCGTTCAGTAGGACGGCCTAGCCACGACCGAAGTGCCAATCAGTCGAGCCGACCGAGAAAGCAGCCGAGAGTTGGCAGCGAGAGGGTGTTTCCCTCGATAGAAGCGGTCCCGCCGAAGACAGCCGTGACGGGTCCGATATCAACCACCAACGGCCAGGTCGCCGGCTCCTCAGCGAAATTGAAGACACAGAGCAACCGCTCCTCGCCACCTTCGCGAATGAAGGCGAGCACGTCGCCCTCGGTATCGAGAAAGCGGATCGAGCCGCCGACCAGCGCCGGATGCTGTTTGCGCAAGGCAAGCGCCGAGCGGTAGGCCGACAGCACCGATTGCTCTTCGCCGTTCTGCATATCGACCGCGCGGGCGCGATGGCTTGCCGGCACAGGCAGCCAGGGTTTTGCTATGGAGAAGCCCGCATTGTCGGCCTCGGCCTCCCAGACCATCGGCGTGCGGCAACCATCCCTGCCCTTCACGCCTGGCCAGAAGCGGATGCCGACCGGATCGCGCAGATCCTTGTAGGCAAGCTCCGCCTCTTCAAGGCCGAGTTCCTCGCCCTGATAGAGGCAGATCGAGCCGCGGAGGCAGGCGAGCAGCATGATCGAGAATTTGGCCACAAGATCGGGATCGCCACCAGGCCGCATCCAGCGGCTGACATGGCGCACCACGTCATGGTTGGAAAACGCCCAGCAAACCCAGCCGTCGGCCACCGCGCTTTCGAAGGCCTTGACGCAGCCGCGCACATGCGCCGCCGAAAACCGCGAACCCAGCAGGTCGAAAGTGTAGCTCATCTGAAGCTTGTCGCCGCCGGAGGTGTAGGCGGCAAGCGTCTGCAGCGAGCGACCCTCGTCGCCGATTTCGCCGACGGCGGCGCGGTCGCCATATTCGTCGAGCAACGCGCGGAAGCGCCGTAGGAACGCCAGGTTTTCGGGCTGCGTCTTGTCGAACAGATGCTCCTGATAGAGGTATGTGTTGGTCTCTGTGTTGGTGCCGGCGACGCTCGACGCCAAGGGCGGATTGCCGCGCAGCCAGCGGTCGTGGACATAGTAATTGACCGTGTCGAGCCGGAAGCCGTCGACACCGCGATCGAGCCAGAACCGCACTGTGTCCAGCAACGCATCCTGGACTTCCGGGTTGTGGAAATTGAGGTCTGGCTGCGAGGCGAGGAAATTGTGCATGTAATATTGGCGGCGGGTCGCGTCCCATTCCCAGGACGGTCCCCCGAAGACCGATAGCCAATTGTTGGGCGCGCCGCCGTCGGGCTTCGCATCGGCCCAGACGTACCAGTCGGCCTTGGCATTATCGCGGCTGGCGCGGCTTTCGATGAACCAGTCATGCTTGTCGGATGAATGCGACAGCACCTGGTCGATGATGATTTTCAGGCCGAGCCGGTGGGCTTCGGCCATCAGCGCATCAAAATCGGCCAATGTTCCAAACATCGGGTCGACGTCGCGATAATCCGACACATCATAGCCCATGTCGGCCATCGGCGACTTGAAAAAGGGCGACAGCCAGACAGCGTCGACGCCGAGCGAGGCGATATAGGCGAGCCTCGACGTAATGCCGCCGAGATCGCCGCTGCCATCACCGGTAGTATCCTGAAAAGAGCGCGGATAGACCTGATAGATGACGCAGCCGCGCCACCATTCGGCTCCCTGTCCCAAACTCTCGCCGGTCATCGCGAACCCTTCCTGGCACCACCGTCTCCGGCTCGGCTCTCGATCATGAAATTGACGCTACGCCCCGGCAGTGGGCGCGCAAGGTCGGTTGCCTGCGTTTCGATCGCCGGATGCCATCGAAAACCTTCCCGCGCCGGTAAGGTGAAGACGCATTGGCGACGGTCGCCATTGATCAGAACGGCAAGCCGGTTGTCCTCGCCGCCAAACAGCATGACGAGGCGATGCCGGCTCGTGTCGTTCCAATCGGTCGCGTCGAGCAGCTCACCGGTCTCGGTCAGCCAAGCGACGTCGGGAACGCCTGAAGCCTCAATCGGTTCTCCGGTCAGGAAACGCGTGTCCGACAATGCGGGCACCGCCTGGCGAAGGGCTCCGAGCGCCCATGCGTAACGCTCCAGCGCCTGATCGCGGCCTGCCCAGTCAAGCCAGGTAGTGAGGTTGTCTTGTGCGTAGGCGTTGTTATTGCCCTTCTGGGTGCGACCGAATTCATCGCCTGCGGTCAGCATGATGGTGCCGTGCGAGGCGAACAACGTGGCGAGCAGAGCGCGCTGGTCTTCGAAACGGGCCGTGACGATCGCCGCGTCGTCCGTCTCGCCTTCGACGCCGTTGTTCCAGGACAGGTTCTCGTTATGGCCGTCGCGGTCCTGCTCGCCATTGGCCGCGTTGTGCTTGCGCTCATAAGCGACGATGTCAGCCAGCGTCATGCCGTCATGGGCTGCGATAAAATTCACGCCGCGGCTTGCCGGCTCCCCTGCCCTGTTGAACACGTCGGACGAACCGGCAAGGCGCGTTGCGAGAGCACCGACCATGCCGGCATCGCCGCGCCAGAAGCGTCTGACGTCGTCGCGATAGCGGTCGTTCCACTCAAGGAATGGCGGCCGGAAATTGCCGAGTTGATAGCCGTTTGCCCCGATGTCCCAAGGCTCGGCGATCAGCACGCGGTCGTAAAGCACCGGATCATGGGTGATGGCCTGGAGCAGCGGCGCTTCCGGATCGAAGGCACCGTCGACCCGACCCAACACCGGAGCCAGATCGAAACGGAAGCCGTCGACGCCGGCCTGGCGAACGAAGTGACGAAGTGTGTCGAGCACCATTTCCCGCATCGCCGGATGGTCGCAAGCGATCGTATTGCCGGTGCCCGTGTCATTGACCAGCCCGCCATCCGGCCGGTGCCGATAGTAGGCGTTATTGTCGAGGCCGCGCAGCGAGAGCGTCGGCCCCAGCCTGTCGCTTTCGCCGGTGTGGTTGAAGACGAGGTCGAGAATGGTGCCGATGCCGGCCCGGCGCAACGCGGCGACAGTGCCCTGCAATTCCGTCAGGCCGCCGGGCGCGAGGCGCGGGTCGAGCGCCATGAAGGTCACGGGATTATAGCCCCAGGCGTTGCTCAGCCCGAGCGGCGGCAGATGCCGCTCGTCGATGGAGGCCGTGATCGGCATCAGTTCCACGGCGGAGACGCCGAGCCTTTGCAGATGCTCGATGATGGCTGGATGGGCAAGAGCAGCGATCGTACCGCGCTTTTCTTGCGGTACATCCGGATGCAGCTTGGTGAAGGCGCGGACGTTCAGTTCGTAGATCAGGCCGCCCGGGCGAAACAGCGGCGGCAGGGTCGGTGGAGCCGTGGGCAAGGCCCTGGTCACGGTCTTGGGCATCAGAGACGCGGTGTCGGCGCCCTCATTGCGCCGCGCGGCGAGCCGCCAGTGATAGGCGTAGGCCCGGTCGATTTCGACGGCGTAGGGATCGGTGAGCAACTTGTCGGGATCGAACCACAGCCCCCGCTCGGGCGCATAGTCGCCATCGGCGCGCAGGCCATAGCGGGCGCCCGCGGCCAAGCCGGAGACAAAGAGTGAATGCACGCCGTTGCCTTCCGACGCCAGCTCGAGACGATCGAGTTCGCGGTTTCCCTGCTCGTCAAAGATCGAAACCCAGAGCCGTCTCGCCGACGAGGACCATGCGGTGAAGCGGATGCCTTCGCTGGTGATGGTGGCGCCGAGCTGGGTCAAGAGCGCTCCATCGCCCTCAAGTTATGACGCTCGGCTTGTTGCGCCCGGTGTGGCTCTTGATCCCGGCAATGTCGTCGGCCGCCGAAATCAGGTCGGCGAGCGCCTCCTGCGTGTCGAGGTCGTGCCTGGACTTGTCGGGCTCGTAGCGCTCGATATAGACGCGCAAGGTCGCGCCAGACGTACCGGTGCCCGAAAGCCGAAAGACCACGCGCGAGCCGCCTTCGAACAGCACCCTTATGCCCTGGTGCTCGCTGGTCGAGCCGTCAACCGGGTCGTGATAGGCGAAATCATCGGCATTGGCGATCTTCAGGCCGCGCACGCTGGTGCCCGGCAGCGAGCCGAGCTTGGCCCTGAGTTCGTCGACCAGCGCATTGGCCCGGTCGCTCTCAACCTCCTCATAATCGTGGCGCGAGTAGTAGTTGCGGCCATAGGTCTCCCAATGCTCGGTGACGATCTGCTTGCAGCTTTCGCCGCGCGCGGCGAGGATGTTGAGCCACAAGAGCACCGCCCACAGACCGTCCTTTTCGCGGACATGGTTCGAGCCGGTGCCGGCACTTTCCTCACCGCAGATCGTCGCCATGCCGGCGTCGAGCAGATTGCCGAAGAACTTCCAGCCGGTCGGCGTCTCGTAAATCCCGACACCTAGCTTGTGAGCGACGCGGTCGGCCGCGCCACTGGTCGGCATCGAACGGGCGATGCCTTTCAGCCCATCCTTGTAGCCCGGCGCCAGGCGGGCATTGGCGGCGAGCATGGCGACCGAATCCGAAGGGGTGACGAAAATGCCCTTGCCGATGATCAGGTTGCGGTCGCCGTCGCCATCGGAGGCGGCGCCGAAATCCGGCGCGTCCGGACCCATCATCTCGTCATAAAGGTGCTTGGCATGGACCAGGTTGGGGTCCGGGTGATGACCTCCGAAATCGGGCAGCGGCTTGAAATTGCGGCAGGTGCCGTTCGGTGCGCCGAGGCGGTGTTCGAGGATTTCCTTGGCGTAAGGCCCGGTCACCGCATGCATGGCGTCGAAGCGCATCCGGAAGCCCGACTTGAACAGTTTGCGCAGCGCGTCGAAATCGAACAGGCTCTCCATCAACTCGGCATAGTCGGTAACCGGATCGATGATCTCGACGGTCATGCCGGCAGCCTCGACTGCTCCGACCGTATCGATGTCGATCGGGTCGATGTCGGCGATCTTGAAGCTCGAAATCGTCTTGGTCTTGGCAAAGATGGCGTCGGTCAGCTTTTCCGGCGCCGGGCCGCCATTGCCGGCATTGTACTTGATGCCGAAGTCCTCGTGCGGGCCGCCGGGATTGTGGCTGGCCGAGAGGATGATGCCGCCGAAGGTCTTGTATTTGCGGATGACATGCGAGGCCGCCGGCGTCGACAGGATGCCGCCCTGCCCGACCATCACCTTGCCGAAGCCATTGGCGGCCGCCATGGCGATGGCCTTCTGAATGACCTCCCGGTTATAGAAACGGCCGTCGCCGCCGATCACCAGGGTCTTGCCCTTGAACCCGTCGAGCGCATCAAAAATCGACTGGATGAAGTTCTCGGCATAGTGCTCCTGCTGGAACACGGGCACCTTCTTGCGCAGGCCCGACGTGCCGGGCTTCTGGTCGGAATAGGGCTTGGTGGGAACGGTGCGTGTCATGGTTCAGGCAACCCTTTTCGAAAGCAGCAGGCGATAGAGTTCGACGTATTTTTCGGCGCTTCGATCCCACGACACATCGGTCTTCATGCCCTGGCGCTGGATGGTTTCGAAGATTGCGGGACTGGCGTGGGCGTCGGCCAGGCGTCGGATCGCGTGCAGCAGCGCGCCGCCATTGCTGGGGGCAAACTGAAAGCCGGTCGCCACGCCGGCGGCAAACGCTGCTTCATTGGCGTCAATGATGGTGTCGGCCAGGCCGCCGGTGCGGGCGACGATCGGCACGCAGCCATAGCGCAGGCCGTAAAGCTGCGTCAGCCCGCAAGGCTCGAAGCGCGACGGGATGACGATGGCGTCGCAGCCGCCCTGCATGGTGTGCGACAGCCCCTCGTCATAGCCGACGACCACGCCGATGCGGCCACGATGGCGTGCGGCCGCGGCCAGCAGCGCGCCTTCGAGGCCGGCGTCGCCCGAGCCAAGGATGGCCAGCCTTGCGCCTGTCGCGACGATGCCGTCGACCACCGTCGCCAATATGTCCATGCCCTTCTGCCAGGTCAGCCGGCTGACGACGCAGACAATGGGACTGCCGTCACGGTCAAGGCCGAAACGGTCCTCGACGGCGGCCCTGTTCGGCGCGCGGGCCTTCAACGTTTCTGCCGTATAGGTCGATACCAGATGCTTGTCGGTTGCCGGATCCCAGATGGAGGTGTCGATGCCGTTGACGATGCCGTGGAGATCGCTGGAACGCATGTTGATGAGACCGTCGAGCCCCATGCCGAATTCCGGTGAACGGATCTCCTGCGCATAGGTCGGGCTCACCGTGGTGATCGCCCAGGCGGCCTGCAGGCCAGCCTTGAGGAAGCCGACGCCGCCATAATATTCGACCCCGTCAAGCGCCATCGCCGCGGCCGGCAGGCCGAGCTCGCCGAAGATGCCAGCCCCGAACTGGCCCTGGAAGGCGAGATTGTGGACGGTCATCATCGATGGTGTGCCGACCGCCTTGCCATAGCGCATATAGGCTAGCGTCATCGCCGACTGCCAGTCATGGGCGTGCACGATGTCTGGCAGGTAGCCTGAGATGGCGCCCCCGGCGATATCGGCACCGGCCTGGCTCAGCGCCGCGAAGCGCCGCCAATTGTCCGGCCAGTCCGCGCCCGAGGCGTTGCCATAGGGGCCGCCGGGGCGGTCAAACAGATGCGGTGCGTCGAGCACGAACAAATCGAGCCCGGCGACCTGGACAGCATGGACCGCGGCCTTGCCGCCCTGCAGCAAGGGATACTGATAGACGGCCTTCTTTTTCTTGAAGGCGCCCATCACCACGGGAAAGCCAGGAACGAGCGTGCGCATGGTGACGCCCTTGGCCGCGAGCGCAATGGGCAGCGCGCCGGCTACGTCGGCAAGCCCGCCTGTCTTGATCAGCGGGAAGATTTCGGGCGTGACCGACAGAACCTGCATGCGCTTAACGATCCGCTTCCCATCCATGCCGCCCAAACCGTGTGCGGTTTGGACCACGACATGCACAACACCCTAAAGTGACAGCTTGTTGATCAACCTGTTCAGGTCGACAACTTGTTGATCATGTCCTGTGTGATCAGGCAGATACCCTTTTCCGAAACCCGGAAGCGCTTGGCATCGAGGACGGGATCCTCGCCGACCACCAGCCCTTCGGGTATCCTTACACCGTGGTCGATGACGACGCGCTTCAACTTTGCGTTCCGGCCGACATGAACGTCGGGCAGCATGACAACCTCTTCCAGCGTTGAATAGGAATTGATGCGCGCGCCGGTGAAGATCAGGCTTTTCTTCAGCGAAGCGCCCGAGACGATGCAATCGCCCGACACCAGCGACGAGATCGCGGAACCGCGCCTGCCGTCCTCGTCATGCACGAACTTTGCCGGCGGCTTCAGTTCGGCATAGGTCCAGATCGGCCAGTCGCGGTCGTAGAGGTCGAGTTCAGGCGTCACGTCGGTCAGGTCGATGTTGGCCTCCCAATAAGCGTCGACCGTGCCGACATCGCGCCAGTAGGCCTCGTTCTCAGCGGTCGAACGCACGCAGGACTTGGTGAAGCGGTGCGCGATCGCCTTACCGTGCGTGACGATATAGGGGATGATGTCCTTGCCGAAGTCGCGGCTGGAGCCCGGCTCGGCGGCGTCGCGGCGCAGTTGTTCCATCAGGAACTTGGTCTTGAAAACGTAGATGCCCATCGAGGCCAGGGCCAATTCCGGGTTACCCGGAATGCCGGGCGGGTCGGCGGGCTTTTCGACAAAGGCGATGATGTTGTCCTTGGCATCGACATGCATGACGCCGAAGCCGGTCGCCTCCATGCGCGGCACTTCGAGGCAGCCAACCGTGACATCGGCGCCGGCATCGACATGCTGGCGCAGCATCAACTCGTAATCCATCTTGTAGATGTGATCGCCGGCCAGAATAACCATGTATTCCGGGCCATAGGCCTCGATGATATCGATGTTCTGGTAGACGGCGTCCGCCGTCCCCTCATACCACTGCGTTTCCGACACACGCTGGCTGGCCGGCAGGATGTCGAAACTCTCGTTTCGTTCGGGCCGCAGGAAGTTCCAGCCCCGCTGCAGGTGGCGGATCAGCGAATGCGCCTTGTATTGGGTGGCGACGCCGAGGCGGCGGATGCCGGAGTTGAGCGCATTGGAGAGCGCGAAATCAATGATGCGCGTTTTGCCGCCGAAATAGACCGCAGGCTTGGCCCGTCGGTCGGTCAGTTCCTTGAGGCGGCTGCCGCGCCCGCCGGCCAACACGTAGGCCATGGCGTCGCGGGCCAGCGGCTGGGTTCTTTTCAAGTCTGCCATTTATACCCTCCCAAGTTACTCGTATCGATGCGCTAACCAGCCTTAACGAGTTCAGTCGGCAGCGAGTTCAAGCATGATCGTCGACAGCGGAGGCAAAAGCATTGTTGCCGAGATGCTCTTGCCCTCCGCCCTTGCCTCGACCATCCCGCCATTGCCCATGCCGGAGCCGCCATATTCGGAAGCGTCGGTGTTGATGATCTCGCGCCACTTGCCGGCCTTCGGCAGCGGCACACGATAATTGTCGCGCGGCACCGGTGTGAAATTGGAGATGACGGCGACGGGATTGCCGCCGGGAGCGCTGCGCACCCAGGCGAAAACCGAATTCTGGCTGTCGTCGACGATCAGCCAGGAAAACCCTTCCGGCTCGCAGTCGCGGCCATGCAGGGCCGGGCGTGAACGATAGAGATAGTTGAGGTCGCGCACCGTCTGCCAGACGCCGCGATGCGTGCGGAAATCGAGCAGGTCCCAATCAAGCGCGCGCGCTTCGCTCCATTCGCGTCGCTGCGCGAATTCCTGGCCCATGAACAGCAGCTTCTTGCCGGGATAACCCCACATGAAGCCGTAATAGGCACGCAAGGTCGCGAATTTCTGCCAGTCGTCGCCGGCCATCTTGCCCAGCAGCGTGCCTTTGCCGTGCACGACCTCGTCATGCGAGAGCGGCAGTACGAAATTCTCCGAGAAGGCGTAGGTCAGGCCGAAGGTCAGCTCGTTGTGGTGATGCTTGCGGAAAATCGGCTCCTTGGAAAAATACTCCAGCGTGTCGTGCATGAAGCCCATGTTCCATTTGAAGCCGAAGCCCAGCCCGCCTTCATGGACAGGCGCCGAGACCTTTGGCCATGACGTCGATTCCTCGGCGATGGTCATGACGCCCGGATGGTGGCCGTACACCTCCTTGTTCATCTTCTGCAGGAAGCTGACCGCCTCGAGGTTTTCGCGCCCACCCTTCTCATTGGGGATCCATTCGCCGGCCCTGCGCGAATAGTCGAGGTAGAGCATCGAGGCGACCGCGTCGACGCGAAGACCGTCGACATGGTATTTTTCGGCCCAGAACAGCGCGTTGTTGACCAGGAACGACACCACCTCGCGACGGCCGAAATTGTAGATCGCGGTGTTCCAGTCCGGATGGAAGCCCTTGCGCGGGTCGGCATGCTCGTAGAGCGCGGTGCCGTCGAAATGGACCAGACCGTGCTCGTCGACAGGAAAATGCGCCGGCACCCAGTCGAGGATGACGCCGACGCCGGCACGGTGGGCGCCGTCGACAAAGCGGGCAAAGCCGTCCGGGTCGCCGAAGCGAGCCGACGGCGCGTAGAGCCCGGTTGTCTGATAACCCCAGGACGGGTCATAGGGATGCTCGGAGATCGGCAGGAATTCGATATGGGTAAAACCGGTCTCGATTACATAGGGGATCAGCCGGTCGGCCAGCTCATCCCATGACAGGAAGGTGCCGTCATCGCCAAGCTGCCAGGACCCGGCGTGCACCTCGTAGATCGAAATGGCCTCGCGGCGAGGGTCGGCGTTGCGCCAGAAACTGCGATGAGCCTCGTCACCCCATGCATGCGCCGGCGGCACCGCGGTCACCGAGGCGGTTGCCGGGCGCAGCTCTGATTTGAAGGCGAACGGATCGGCCTTCAGCGGCAACCTCACGCCATCGGGACCGATAATTTCATATTTATAGGGCCGGCCGGCACCGATATCGGGAATGAACAGCTCCCAGATGCCGGTGTCGCGACGGTCGCGCATCGTGTGCTGGCGGCCGTCCCAGTCGTTGAAGTCACCGACCACCGAAACGCGCCTGGCATTCGGGGCCCACACAGCGAAATGCACGCCGGAAGCGCCTTCGTGCTCGATGACATGCGCGCCGAGCTTGTCGAACAGCCTGAGATGCGAACCCTCGGCGATGTAATAATCGTCCATCGGCCCGAGTACCGGACCGAACGAATAGGGATCGGTCAGCCACCAGTCGCCGCCGGCATTGCGGGCGTGGTAGCGCAGCGGCTGGCGCTTCTTGATCGACAGCTTGCCTTCGAAGAAACCGGCCTCGTCGCGCCTGGTCAATTCGCCGGCCTCGATGCCACTCAGAGTATAGGCGGTAACAGACTGCGCGTGCGGAACGAAGCAGCGTGCGAACAGGCTCTTGCCGGCCTCCTGGACACCGAGAACCGCAAAGGGGTTGCCGTGCGTACCGGCGACAATCGCCTCGACATCGTTGGCTGGCGCCAGTCCGTCCGGCCCGCTTGTCGCAGCGGTCGCGCGCGGCTTCCTCATCAGGCGGTCGCCCTCCCCGGGCACCAAGTGTTTGTTTTTGCGGCCATCGTTCGTGGCCTTATGCAATCATATCAGACGGGTACGTTCCAGATTTCTTTCGCATATTGGCGGATCGTGCGATCGGAGGAGAACCAGCCGACCCGCGCGACGTTGCGGATGGCGCGCGCGTACCATTCGGGGCTGTTGCGCCAGACGGCGTCCACCTCGCGCTGGCAGGCGGCATAGGCGTCGAAATCCGCCGCGACCATGAACCAGTCGCTGTCATAGAGGCCATTGATGAGGTCGCGGTAGCGATTGGGATCATCGGGCGAGAAGACGCCCGACGAAACGGCCGCAACCGCCTGCGCCAGTTCGGGGGATGCCTCGATGACGCCGCGCGGATTGTAGCCATTGTTGCGCCGCTCGGCGACTTCTTCGGTGGTGAGGCCGAAGATGAAGATGTTGTCGTCGCCAACATGCTCCTTGATCTCGACATTGGCGCCGTCGAGCGTGCCGATGGTCAGCGCGCCGTTCAGCGCGAACTTCATGTTGCCCGTGCCAGAGGCTTCCATGCCGGCGGTCGAGATTTGCTCCGAAAGATCGGCGGCTGGCATCAGTACCTCGGCCAGGCTGACATTGTAATTCGGCACGAACACGACCTTCAGCAGCCCACGCACCGAAGGGTCGCTGTTGATCACTTTGGCGACGTCGTTGGCCAGTTTGATGATCAGCTTGGCGTTGTGGTAGCTGGGCGCGGCCTTGCCGCCGAAGAATTTCACGCGTGGCATCCAGTCGCGTTCGGGATGCGAACGGATCTGGTCATAGAGCGCGATCGCTTCGAGGATGTTGAGCAGCTGGCGCTTGTATTCGTGGATACGCTTGACCTGAATGTCGAAGAGCGCCGAAGGATCGAGCTTGATGCCGAGGCGATCGGCGACCAGATTGGCAAGCCTCACCTTGTTCTGGCGTTTCACGGCGGCGAATTTCTCGCGAAATGCGGTGTCGTCGGCGAGAGGATCGAGCCCCTTGATCGCTTCGATGTCATCCATGAAGCGGTCGCCGATCGCCTCGCGGGCAAGCGCGGTGAGGCCTGGATTGCACTGGATGAGCCAGCGCCGCGGCGTGATGCCGTTGGTCTTGTTGTTGATGCGATCGGGATAAAGTTTGTGGAGGTCGGCGAAGACCGTCTCCTTCATCAACTCGGTGTGCAGCGCCGACACGCCGTTGATCGAATGCGAGCCGACGAAGGCCAAATTGCCCATGCGCACCCGGCGGTCGCCATTCTCCTGGATAAGCGAGATACGGCTGATCTGCTCGTCCGAGAACTGATCGGTGGCGCGGGCTTCGAGCAGCACCTGCGCGTTGATGGCGTAGACGATCTGCATGTGGCGCGGCAAAAGCCGCTCGAACAGCGGCACCGGCCAGCTTTCCAGTGCCTCTGGCAACAGCGTGTGGTTGGTGTAGCCGAAGGTGCGCTTGGTGACATCCCAGGCGAGATCGAAATCCATGCCATGGACATCCATCAAGAGCCGCATCAGCTCGGGCACGGCGATCGCCGGATGGGTGTCGTTGAGGTGGATCGCCGCCTTGTCCGGCAGAGACTTGAGATCGCCATATTGGCTGAGATGGCGCTGCAGGATGTCCTGCAGCGAAGCGGTGGAGAAGAAGTATTCCTGGCGAAGCCTGAGCTCCTGCCCGGCCATGTGGGAATCGGCTGGATAGAGCACCCGCGACAGCGCATCGGCCTTGTTGCTTTCGGCCAGCGCCCCGATGTGGTCGCCGGCGTTGAACTTGTCGAGCCGGATCGGGTCGATCGGCATGCCGGACCACAGGCGCAGCGTGTTGACGCGCTTGGCCCGCCAGCCAGCCACGGGCGTGTCATAGGCGACCGCAAGCACATGCTCCCTCGGCTTCCAGACATGGCGTTCGAGGCGGCCGTCCTTCGAGGTGATCGATTCGACCGAACCACCGAAACCGACTTCGAAGGAGCGCTCGCGCCGCTCGAATTCCCAGGGGTTGCCGTGGTCAAGCCAGGTCTCGGGTAACTCGACCTGCCAGCCATCGTGGATTTCCTGGCGGAACATGCCGTTGGCATAGCGGATGCCGTAGCCATGCGCGGGGATGTCGACGGTGGCCATGCTTTCCATGAAGCAGGCGGCGAGCCGGCCAAGGCCGCCATTGCCGAGGGCCGCGTCCGGTTCCAGCGCCGCGATCAGGTCGAGATCGACGCCGAGCGACGACAGCGCCTCACGCATGTTCTCCATCAGGCCGAGATTGGAAAAGGCGTCGCGCATCAGACGCCCAATCAGGAATTCGAGCGACAGGTAGTAAACGCGCTTTTCCTGTTGGTCGTAAGCTTCCTTGGTCGCCTGCATCCAATGGTCGACGACGCGGTCGCGCACGACCTTGATCGTGGCGGTCAGCCAGTCGTACTGGGTCGCGACGGTGGTGTCCTTGCCGACCCGGTACTTGAGCGACATCAAGACTTCTTCAGCAAGCGTCTTGGGATCGGGATTGTCGAGAGCGGGGGCTTCGATCGTCATGGCGGATGTCATATCGCCTCTCGTTCGGTTTGGCCTGATCATACCGGCTTTCGCCGTTTCTCCCAGCCCATCCTAGTGCATTGCAACATGTTTTCAATCGATTTAGAGAACGCCCCGTCTGCTTACGCCGCGGCAAGTTGGCAGTCAGGCCGCCAAAGCCGCCTCCGGGGGTGCTTTTGCCCCGGTCATGAAGGCAACGGCGTCGGACATGGTATATTGCTTGGGGTCGATGACGCACAGTCGACGGCCCAGACGGTGGATGTGGATGCGGTCCGCCACCTCGAAGACGTGCGGCATGTTGTGCGAGATAAGCACGATCGGCAGGCCGCGCTTCTTCACGTCGAGGATCAGTTCGAGCACGCGGCGGCTCTCCTTGACACCGAGCGCCGCCGTCGGCTCGTCCATGATGACCATCTTCGACCCGAAGGCGGCGGCGCGGGCCACCGCCACGCCCTGGCGTTGGCCGCCCGACAGGGTCTCCACCGCCTGGCTGATATTCTGGATGGTCATCAAGCCGAGTTCGGTGAGCTTGTCGCGGGCACGCTTTTCCATTGCCGGACGGTCCAGCATGCGAAGCCACTGGCCGACGAAGCCGGGTTTGCGGATCTCGCGGCCAAGGAACATGTTGTCGGCGATCGACAGCGCCGGCGACAAGGCCAGGTTCTGGTATACGGTTTCGATGCCGGCTTCGCGAGCTTCCATCGGCGACTTGAAGGACACGGGTTTGCCTTCAAGCCGGATTTCGCCTTCGTCCGGCACGGCCGCGCCGGAAATCGCCTTGATGAGCGACGACTTGCCGGCGCCGTTGTCGCCGATGACGGCAAGGATTTCGCCGGGGTAAAGGTCGAAATCGGCATTGTCGAGAGCGGTGACGCGGCCATACCGCTTGACCAGACCGCGTGCGGTGAGGATGGGTTCCTGGGTCATGCCGAAACCTTTCTGATCCATTGGTCGATGGCGACGGCGCCGATGATCAGCACGCCGGTGAGCAGTACTTTCCATTGCGGATCGGCGCCCAGCATATTGAGCCCCATCGAGACGACGCCGACGATCATCGCGCCGAACAGCGTGCCGAGGATGGAGCCGCGGCCGCCGAAGAGAGAAATACCGCCGATCACCGTCGCGGTGATCGCCTGCAGATTGTAGTCGGTCACAGCGGCGGACGGCGAGATCGAGCCGTTGCGGCCGATGGAGACCCAGGCCGCGAAAGCGGCGATCAGCCCGGCAAGGGTGTAGACCGTCATCAGCACCTTCTTGGTCTGGATACCCGACAGCTTCGCCGCCTCCTGGTCGTCGCCGACGGCGTAGACATGACGGCCCCATGCCGTATGGTTGAGCACGTACCAAAGAACCATCACGAGCACGACCGTGGCGATGACGCCGAGCGTCAGCACCGCCGTGCCGACCTTGAAGCTCAGGGCAAACAGGTGCAGCAGCGGTGCCTGGTTGTCGACGTCGGTGTCGCGGATCGTCTCATTGGCCGAATAGATGAAGTTCGTGGCCATGACGATGTTCCAGGTGCCAAGCGTCACGATGAAGGGCGGCAGCTTCATATAGGCGACCAGCAGCCCGTTCAGCAGCCCGCAAGCCGCACCGGCGGCAAGCCCGATCGCCACGGCGAGCACGCTCGGCATGCCGTAGCTGACCGCGCAATTGCCCATGATCACCGCCGAAATCACCATGATCACCCCTATCGAAAGGTCGATGCCGGCGGTCAGGATGACCAGTGTCTGCGCGGCCCCGAGAATGCCGACGATGGCAATCTGCTGCAGGATCAGCGTCAGCGTGTAGGACGAGAAGAACCGCCCTCCGATAGTGATGCCGAAGATGACGATCGACAGAAGCAGCACGATCAGCGGCACCGCCGCGGGCGTCGAATGCAGAAAATGCTGGATGCGCTTGACGGCTGATTTGTGCTCGTCAAAAGCGGCTACACTTGTATCGCTGGCCGAGAGAACCTTCTCGAATTCCTGAGCTTGAGCCATGTTTCCTCCCCGTAGAGCTTCAGCCACGCGCTGACGCCGTCCACGCCTCCGGTCTGTCGCCGGGATTATCTGCGTTTACAGTGATGCATCGTCCACCCGATGCGGCCGGGGATCAAGTCCCCCGGCCGCGTCGGTTCCGTTGCCGGTCAGGCCAGTATCAGCCCCAGCACTTGGCGAGGCCTTCCTTGGTGTCGATGGACTTGACGCCCGTCGCCGGCTTGTCGGTGACGAGGTTGACGCCGGTGTCGAAGAAGTTCTTGCCCTCGGTCGGCTTCGGCTTGGTGCCGTCCTTGGCGAAAGCGGCGATCGCCTCGATGCCGAGTGCGGCCATCTGCAGCGGATATTGCTGCGAGGTGGCGCCGATCACGCCTTCGGCGACCGACTTCACACCGGGGCAACCACCGTCGACCGAGACGATCAGCACCTGGCTTTCGAGGCCGACAGCCTTGAGCGCCTGATAGGCGCCGACCGCGGCCGGCTCGTTGATAGTGTGGATGACGGTAATGGTGTTGTCCTTTTGCAGAAGGTTTTCCATCGCCTTGCGGCCGCCTTCCTCGTTACCGTTCGTCACATCATGGCCGACGATGCGCGGATCGGTCTCATCGCCGATCTTGTTGGGGTCCTTCACGTCGATGCCGTAGCCCATCATGAAGCCCTGGTCGCGCAGAACGTCCACCGTCGGCTGCGAGGGTGTCAGGTCGAGGAAGCCGATCTTGGCGTCCTTTGCCTTGTCGCCTAGCGTGGCGGCCGCCCAGGCGCCGATCAGCTTGCCGGCCTCCAGATTGTCGGTGGCGAAGGTCGCGTCGGCGGCGTCGATCGGATCGAGCGGCGTGTCCAGCGCAATCACCAGGAGGCCCGCATCGCGCGCCTTCTTCACCGTCGGCACGATGCCCTTGGTGTCGGACGCGGTTATCAAAATGCCCTTGGCGCCGTCGGCGATGCAGCTTTCGATCGCCGCCACCTGGCTCTCGCTGTCACCGTCGATCTTGCCCGCATAGGTTTTGAGATCGACTCCAAGTTCCTTGGCCTTGGCGGTCGCGCCCTCCTTCATCTTGACGAAGAACGGATTGGTGTCGGTCTTGGTGATCAGGCAGGCGCCGACGCCCGCAGCGGACGCAGACGAAGCGAACGCCATCAGACCCAGCGCGGCCGCCGCGAAAACGGTGGACTTCAACAGTTTTGTATTGGTCACGATTTCCTCCCAGTGGAACATTTTCGAATGCCGGCCAACCGGCACCCGCACGGCATCCAGGCGACTTCTCCCAGCGCGGATGCCCCCTCAAGGAACACCACGCCAGGGCATCTGTCAATAATTAAATCACTCTTATTTATTATTGACAGCGTTGCGTCGTTCACTCATTCTGACCCAAAAGCATTGTGGGGAAACGACGGGAGGAACAGGGTGGAGACGGCCACTGCGAGGCATGGTTCGCCCGAAGCGAACGAGAGCCTCATTCACCGCGGCACCAACCAGAGCGGCATGCGCGACCACAACGAGCGCCTGGTGCTTTCGCTGGTGCGCCAGCACGGCAGTCTGGCGAAGTCCGACATTGCCCGCATGACCGGACTTTCGGCGCAGACGGTCTCGGTCATCATGCGCGAGTTGGAGGAAGAAAGCCTGCTCGTGCGCCAAGCGCCGTTGCGCGGCAAGATCGGCCAGCCCTCGATCCCCATGGCGCTCAACCCCGAAGGCGCCTTCTTCATCGGCCTCAAGATCGGCCGCCGCAGCGCCGAACTCGTGCTGATCGATTTCCTCGGACAGGTGCGCGCGATGCTGCAGCATTCCTACCGCTACCCTGCCCCACGCGAGACGGTCGAGTTCGTCACTTCAGGCATGAAGACGATGCGTGGCGAGCTGACGCCGGCACAGGACAAGCGCATCGCCGGACTTGGCATCGCCATGCCGTTCGAGCTCTGGAACTGGGCCGACACCGCCGGCGCCCCGCGCGACGTGATGGACGAATGGCGCCATCGTGACATCAGGACCGACATCCAGGCGCAGTGCGACTTTCCGGTCTATCTGCAGAACGATGCCACCTCTGCCTGCGGCGCCGAACTGGTCTTTGGCCAGACGGGCGCGGCGCGGGATTTCGTCTATTTCTACATCGGCGCCTTTGCCGGCGGCGGCATCGTGCTCAACGGCCGGCTGTTTGGCGGGCCGACCGGCAATGCCGGCGCACTCGGCTCCATGCCTGTGCCGGGGCCGGATGGAAAACCGACCCAGCTGATCGACGTGGCCTCGATCGCCATGCTCGAAAAAAAACTCAATGCGCGTGGCGTCGAGGCATCCTATCTGTGGACCTCACCCGAGGATTGGGGGGAGATCGGCGCCGCGCTCGACGAGTGGATCGCCAGCGCCTCGCAGGCGCTCGCTTACGCCATCGTGGCAGCGTCCTCGGTCATCGATTTCGAAGCCGCGGTGATCGACGGCTGGATGCCGAAGGCCGTGCGCCAGAGGCTGGTCGAGGCGGTCGTGACGGCAATCGGCGCCATCGACGGCGAAGGGCTGAAACTCCCGGCCGTCCGCGAGGGAAGCGTGGGTATCCATGCCCGGGCGCTCGGGGGCGCCAGCCTGCCGCTTTCCGAACGCTTCCTGATCGGTTCGACGACGATCTCCAGGGGCGCTTGAAATGCTGATCGGGATTCCGGCGCTGCTTGGTCCGGAGCTTCTGGCGACGTTGCGCGCCATGGGCCATGGTGACGAGATTGCCCTGGTCGACGGGAACTATCCGGCACAGGAGCAGGCAAGGCGCCTCATCAGGACCGATGGCCATGCCCTCATGCCCGTACTCGACGCGATACTGACGCTGCTTCCGGTCGACGATGTCGTGCCGGAGGCGCTGTTTCGCGCCTCGGTGAAAGGCGATCCGTCGCTTGCCGACCCTGTCCATCGTGAAATGGAAGCGATCTGCGCCAAACGCGCGCCGGGCCGTAAGGTGGTTGCGCTGGCCGGCGCCGACTTCTATGCACGGGTCAAATCGGCGCATGCCATCGTCGCGACAAGCGAGCCGCGGCTTTACGCCAACATCATCATCCGCAAGGGCGTGATCTATCCGCCGGAGACCGAGAAGCCATGATCCTCTGCTGCGGTGAAGCCTTGATCGACATGCTGCCGCGCACCACCACGGAGAATGAGCCGGCTTTTGCCCCCTATGTCGGCGGCGCTGTCTTCAACACAGCGATAGCGCTCGGCCGCTTGGGCGCGCCGGCCGGCTTCTTCTCGGGCCTGTCGTCGGACCTGTTCGGCGGTCAATTCAGGGACGCGTTGGGGGCGAGCAAGGTCAGTTCCACCTACGCACACACCTCGCCCCGACCGACGACCCTGGCGTTCGTGCGGCTGAACAATGGCCAGGCGACCTACACCTTCTATGACGAGAACACGGCCGGGCGCATGCTGACCATCGAAGACCTGCCGCAACTCGGCAGCGAGATCGAGGCGATGCTGTTCGGCGCCATCAGCCTGATCTCGGAGCCGGCTGGGTCGGCCTATGAGGAATTCATGCAGCGCGAGCATGGGGCCCGCGTGATGATGCTCGATCCCAACATCCGGCCGAACTTCATTCCCGACAAGGCCAAACACCTCAGGCGCATCCGGGAGATGATGGCGATGGCCGACATCGTCAAACTGTCGGACGAAGACCTCGACTGGTTCGGCGAAGCCGGCTCGCACGAGGATGTCGTGCGCAATTGGCTCGACCGCGGCCCGAAGCTGATCGTCGTCACGCATGGCAGCGAGGGTGCCGTTGGCTACAGCAAACAGCATCGTGTCACCGTCATGCCAGACACAGTGAAGGTGGTGGACACCGTCGGCGCCGGAGACACGTTCAACGCCGGCATCCTTGCCTCCCTGCATGAGCAAGGCCTGTTGACGAAGGCAGCGATTTCCAGCCTGTCCGAGGACGCTATTCGCAAAGCATTGGCGCTCGGCGCCAAGGCGGCGGCAGTGACGGTATCACGAGCCGGCGCCAATCCCCCCTGGCGGCACGAGATCGGCTGATCGGCTCTCCAGCGCGATCACTTTATGTTTCCAGGCGCCGGAAAACCTCGATAAGAATGAGCTGAATTGTACCGCCAACCCCGGATTGCCGGCTTTGTGGGACAATATGCCGGCAAAATGTGGTAACGGGCTGCGACACTTGCACCAAGTCCCCGAATCCGCAGCCGGCTTTTTCAGCCGCGCCAAGTCTGGTACCAGCAGGCCGGTTATTGGCAGGTATTGAGGCCGACATGCAATTCATCGATCTTAGCGCGCAGCGCGAACGAATCCGCGACCGGCTGAAAGCCGCGATCGATCACGTGGTCGAGGATGGCCGCTACATCCTTGGTCCCCAGGTTGCTGAATTCGAGAAGAAGCTCGCCGCCTATGTCGGCGTCAAGCACGTGATTGCCTGCGCCAACGGCACCGACGCACTGCTTTTGCCGCTGTTCGCCGCCGGCATCGGCCCGGGTGACGCGGTGTTCGTGCCGAGCTTCACCTTCGCCGCCACGGCGGAAGTGGTGGCGCTGGCCAAGGCCGAGCCGGTTTTCGTCGATGTCGATCCGACAACCTACAACATCGACATAGCCAGCCTCGAGGCGGCGATCGCGGCCATCAAGAAGGAAGGTCGATTGAAGCCGAAGGCGATCATCCCTGTCGACCTGTTCGGTCTTGCCGCCGACTATGAGGCGCTCATGACTATTGCCAATCGCGAAGACTTATTGGTGATCGAGGACGCAGCCCAGTCCATGGGTGGCTCGCTGGAAGGCAGGATGTGCGGCGCGTTCGGCCATGTCGGCTCGACCAGCTTCTATCCGGCCAAGCCGCTCGGCTGCTATGGCGACGGCGGCGCGATGTTCACCAATGATGACGCTCTGGCCGACGCGCTCAGATCGTTCGCCTTCCACGGCAAGGGCGAGACGCAGTACGACAACATCCGCGTCGGCATCAATTCACGGCTCGATACGCTGCAGGCGGCGATCCTGCTCGAGAAGCTCGCCATCCTCGAGGAAGAGATGGTGGCGCGGCAGGTGGTGGCCCAACGCTACGCTGAAGGTCTCGGCGACATCGTCACCGCAGCCCGCAACCTGGATGGCAGCCGCTCGGCCTGGGCGCAATACGCGATCGAGACGCCGAAACGCGACGGGCTTAAAGCGCATTTGAGCGAAAAGGGCATTCCGTCCGTCATCTACTACGTCAAGCCGCTGCATGAGCAGATCGCCTATCGCGACTACCCGCGCACGCCGACTGGTCTTGCCGTTTCGGAGGACCTGCCGAAACGCATCCTGTGCCTGCCGATGCACCCCTATCTCGGCGAGGCCGACCAGGACCGGATCATCGAAACGATCCGCAATTATATCGGCTCGAACTCGGCGCAGGCCGCGGCCGAATAGGCGTCGGGCACGGGATAGCTGACCAACACCTCCTTGGCATAGGGCGCCGACGGCCGCAGGCGGTTCGCTTCGCCCGTTAGACTAGCTTGAGAAGGCCGCCGCGTGTCTTGTGATCCGGTCCTTCATTTCCGATCGGGTCACGGAACGGCACTGCACTATGCAGATGCCCGCCGCGAAGACCAAAGTGCCCAACACCCATGACAACCAGATCCGATGGTCTACCGAGAGTTCGACGACAGCTATCATCAGGTAGCAGCTGGCTATGAAATGGCAGGGGCCGCTCAAACCGCCGATCATTCTTATGATCGCCGCCAGGAGCACCCCATACACGATGATGCCCAGCGCTCCCAGTTCGTACCACAAATCGAATACAATATTATGTGCGCTTGGGAGATCCGCCTGCGCATAATATGTGGGACTCACGACAACTCCGGCCGCGTTTCTCATCGTATTGGCGCCATGGCCGAGGATCGGCTGCTCCGCGATGTGGGGCGAAATCATCTGCCATAGATCAAGCCGCGCTGCGAAGGTTCCTGGATAAAAAACCAGCCAACTCGTTGTTTTGAGGTAGGCGAACAGCGGCGCGACGACGAAGGGGGCGATCAGGGCAAGAGACAAATAGACGGCGAAAAATCCAACCAAAACGTGTTGGCGGTATTTCGCGGGCATGACAAACATCACCGCCACGAAGACAATCGCCAGATTGACGCCGGTCGATTGGCCGTGGAGCAATGTCAGCACGGCGAAGAGAGCCGCAAGCCCTTTCCAGACCAGCCTCGGCTGGGCGAGAAATATGACGGCAAAAAAAACCCCGGAAACCGTGATCTTGTGGAGGGTGAAAACGTTCTCCACAAAGCGTGGATCTTCGGTCAAAAACGCAAAATACAGTTCCCAGCCCATCACCGATACGACGCCGATCAACATGCCGGCCAATGACACCCGCGCGAGCCGCTCGCGTTGAGCGCTCGCAAGCGCGAGGATGCCCTGAAACAGCATGACAGCGGCGATCGAGTAGCCAAACACGTCCCTCGCCGCCATGAGAGAGCGGCTCACATCGACCGACCACAGGGCGCTCGAAAGGACAAAGCCTGACAAGAGAGCGAGAGCAACTGCGAGGCCTGTCGTGCCTCTGCCAAAACGCGCACGCTTCGTCAAAAGGGCGAGAGCGCCCATGAGTGCCCCCACAAGCGCCAAGACCGTTGGAGACATTTCAACGAAGGCGAAAAGGGCGGGAGAGAGGGCGTAGAGGCCCAGCAACATCCTGAAGACTATTTCATCACGATTGCTGGTCCATGCGGGAAAGCCGCCCAAAATGACGGCATGGCATTTCTGAAACAACGACATTCACTTACCGACTCAGGGGACGTCGATAAAGGATAAGCCATCGACGAGGATTTTTCACCTCAACAATCGATGCGTCCTCGGCTTGCAGCCTTGCCGCTGGCGATGAAATGGGGGTTGGCGAAATCCGCGTCATCGGCCTGGTTGCGCTTGCCATAGGTCAAGGGCTTGCCGTCCAGCGTCCGGGTCGTGCCGCCGGCGGCACGTAGCACCGCGTCACCCGCCGCGGTGTCCCATTCCATGGTGCGACCAAAGCGCGGATAAACATCCGCCTCGGCATTGGCGAGGAGGCAGAATTTCAGTGACGAACCTACCGAGACGATCTCGGCGGCACCAAGGTCGCGAATATAGGCTTCGGTTTCCGGCGTGTTGTGCGAGCGGCTGGCAACCACGGCCAGCGGCGTCGCGGCCGTTCTCACCGAAATCGGCCGGCGGGAAACGATCCGGTAGTCGTCATCGACTTCGAGTGCTTCCGCCCTGCCCGGCCGGCCGGAAAAAAACCGGCCGCTGCAGGGCGCGAAGACCACGCCGACTTCCGGCACGCCATGGCGGACAAGCGCGATGTTGACGGTAAAGTCGGTGCGCCGGTTGACGAATTCCTTGGTGCCATCAAGCGGATCAACGAGGAAGAAGGTCTCGCCAAGTTGGCCCGGCATGACGCCGGCCGCCGCTTCCTCCTCGGCCACGCACGGAATATCCGGGAATGCGGCGCGCAGGCCTGCAAGAATGATCTTCTCGCTCTCGCGGTCCGCCTCGGTCACCGGCGAGGCGTCCGACTTGCGGTCGACCGCGCAGCCAGCGTGGAATACGCGCATCACCTCGCGCCCGGCCGCCAGCGCTAGCCGCTCGAAGATTTCAAGCATCGACGTGTCGTCAGATGCCGCCGCCATTGTCATATTGGTCTTCGGCAATGTCACGCTCGTTCAGCCAGTGTTCCAAGGCATCTACCATCTCTTCAGCCGATCTGCCGAGCGTCTTCAGATGGATCTCCGGTTTCTCCGGTGCTTCGTACGGCGAATCGACACCGGTGAAATTCTTGATCTCGCCATTCAGCGCGCGGGCATAGAGGCCCTTCGGATCGCGCCTTGCGCATTCCTCGAAAGGCGTATCGACAAACACCTCGATGAACTCGCCATCGGCCATCAATTCCCTGGCCATCCGCCGCTCGGCGCTGAACGGGGAAATGAAGGAGACAATGACGATCAGCCCGGCGTCGGCCATCAGCTTGGCCACTTCGGCGACGCGGCGAATGTTCTCGACGCGATCGGCATCGGTGAATCCGAGATCCCGGTTGAGACCGTGGCGGACATTGTCGCCATCGAGAATGTAGGTATGACGCCCGGTGGCGAAAAGCTTCTTCTCGAACAGGTTGGCGATGGTCGACTTGCCGGAGCCCGAAAGCCCCGTGAACCAGAACACGGCGGGCCGCTGGTTCTTCATGTCGGCACGCACGCGCTTGCCGACATCGAGCGATTGCCAATGGATGTTTTCGGCGCGGCGCAGCGAGTGTACGATCATGCCTGCGCCAACCGTGGCGTTACTGATGCGATCGATCAGAATAAAGGCGCCAGTGGTCCGGTTCTCGCCAAACGGATCGAAGGCGATCGGCGCCCGGGTCGAAATGTTACAGATACCGACCTCGTTCATTTCAAGCGACTTGGCCGCCTCATGGGCAAAGTCGTTGACATTGATGCGGTACTTCAGGTCGGTGACGGTGGCGCTGGTCTGATCGGTCTCGGTGCGCAGGATATAGGAACGGCCCGGCAGTAGCGCATGCTCGTCGAACCAGACGATGTTGGCGGCGAACTGGTCGGCGACCTGCGGCCGTGCGGACGGGGAAACCAGCATGTTGCCCCTGGAAACCTCGACCTCGTCGTCGAGAACGAGCGTTATGGCCTGGCCGGCCACCGCCTGTTCGAGATCGCCGCCATAGGCGACGATGCGTTTGACATGCGAGGACTTGCCCGATTTGGCGACCACGACCTCGTCGCCTTGCGCAATAATACCGGACGCAATGGTGCCGGCAAAACCGCGAAAATCGAGATTGGGGCGATTGACGTACTGAACCGGAAAGCGGAATGGCAGCTCGGCCGTGGCTTCCTCGACGGCGACGGTTTCGAGATGCTCGATCAATGTCGGGCCGGAATACCAATGCGTGTTTTCGGAGCGGCCGCTGACATTGTCGCCGTAGCGGGCTGACATCGGAATCGGCGCGATGGTCTGGAAGCCAAGGTCGCGTGAGAACTGCCGGTAGTCCTCGACGATCCTGTTGAAGACCGCCTGGTCAAAACCGACGAGATCGATCTTGTTGACCGCCAGCACGATGTGGCGGATGCCGAGCAGCGAGGCGATGATCGAATGGCGCCGCGTCTGGCGCAACACCCCCTGCCGGGCATCGATCAGCACGATCGCCAGGTCGGCCGTCGAAGCACCTGTCGCCATGTTGCGGGTATATTGCTCGTGGCCGGGCGTGTCGGCGACGATGAACTTGCGCTTGGGCGTGGCAAAGAAGCGGTAGGCGACGTCGATGGTGATGCCTTGCTCGCGCTCCGCCTCGAGGCCGTCGACCAACAGCGCGAAGTCGACGTCGTCGCCCGTCGTGCCGTGCTTGCGCGAATCGCGTTCGAGCGCGGCGAGCTGGTCCTCGAAAATCTGCTTGGTGTCGGAGAGCAGGCGTCCGATCAACGTCGACTTGCCATCATCCACCGAACCGCAGGTCAGGAAGCGCAGCAGCGACTTCTTCTCCTGCGCGGCCAGATAATCGCGAACGCCGTCGGTTGGAGCCAGGCTCTTTGCCATGATGTGGCGCATGGTCAGAAATACCCCTCGCGCTTCTTCTTTTCCATCGAACCGGCTTCATCGCGGTCGATCAACCGACCCTGCCGTTCGGAGGTGCGTGCCGTCAGCATCTCGCCAACGATGGCTTCGAGTGTGTCGGCGTCGGATTCGATGGCGCCGGTCAGCGGATAGCAGCCGAGCGTACGGAATCGCACCAACCTGTCCTGCACGACCTCGCCGGGCAGTAGCTTCATGCGATCATCGTCCTTGAGAATCAGCATGCCATCGCGTTCGACAACCGGGCGCCGCTTGGCGAAATAGAGCGGCACGATCGGGATGTTTTCCTGCAGAATGTACTGCCAGATGTCGAGCTCGGTCCAGTTCGACAGCGGGAAGACTCGTATCGATTCACCCTGCGCGATACGTGTGTTGAAGATCTTCCACATTTCAGGCCGCTGGTTCTTCGGATCCCACACATGCTGGGCATTGCGGAAAGAGAAAATGCGCTCCTTGGCGCGCGACTTTTCCTCGTCGCGACGGGCGCCACCAAAGGCAGCGTCGAAGCCGTATTTGTCGAGCGCCTGGCGCAGCGCCACGGTCTTCATCACATGGGTGTGGGTGTTCGAGCCGTGATCGAACGGATTGATGTTGTCGCGTACCCCGTCTTCGTTGACATGAACCAGAAGGTCGAAACCCAGCTTCTGCGCCATCTGATCGCGAAATGCGATCATCTCGCGAAATTTCCAGGTGGTGTCGACGTGAAGAAACGGGAATGGCGGCTTGGCCGGATAGAACGCCTTCATCGCCAGATGCATCAGCACCGACGAATCCTTGCCGACGGAATAGAGCATGACCGGCTTGGTGAAGGCTGCCGCGACCTCGCGGAATATGTGGATGGACTCGGCTTCAAGCCGCTGCAGATGCGTAAGAGCTGGTATCATGGTCCGTGGGCGTTCTCTCATGCCTTGCAACAGAAGATCCTGCGTCAAATCATCGAGCCTTTTGCGCCCGGTTCAAAGCTTCGCTTCTGGACAAGTGTTTCGTGCGGGCGTTCTAGCAGATCGTCGCGGCCCAGAACAATGCAAGACGAGCCGGTCAGCCATTCGTTCGGGAATGAATTTTCCACGCTTGCCCCAACACCCGGAAATTTCTGCTCGGAAAGCCTCCAGCCGGGAAAGGGCTGGAAAAATATTGCCCGAGAGAGCGCCTGGGATGCTGCAGGGTCAACCGGTGCCGACCGCGCGTTTAAGCGGCAATCGATCAGGGCGCACTATCGAAACAGCGGCCCAGCCGCTATACGCTTTGTGAGAGCGGGCAAGTGCATGATGAAGCATGGGCGGTTTCGAGGCGAGCGCATTCGGTTTGACCAAATGTGCCGCATAAAGTTTCTCGAGAATAGCGGGTCCGAAAATTGAACCGGCTTTCATTCATAAGGCAGCAAATCACGCCTTCGCGGATCAATGTCTATTTCTCCATTCTCTGCTTCTTTTGTCCACCGATCCTCGGATCGGCGGTCAGCTTCGTGTTCAATGGCGGCGGACTATGGTCCGTCCTGTTGATCGCCTTGAGGAGAAGGCACTTCAATGTCGACCGCGCGATGATGGCGCTGACGATCGCGATCTACGCCTATTGCGCGAGCAATGTCCTGGCGTCCATCGTCAACCACGCGATCGTGAAGGACGCACGGCATCTTGTCCCGCTGATCACCTTTCTGTTTTTTCCCATCTCTTATTCGACCTGGAGCACTACGCAAAAAAAAACGCTCGTCCGCATCATTGTGTTGGCCAGCATGGCGGCTTGTTTCGGAGCGCTGCTGCTGGCGATCTATCAGCAATATCGACTTGGTATGCGCGCCGAGGGCGGGGCGGGGAATGCGATCGTTTTTGCTGAGGTCCTCTGCCTTGCCGTGGTGATCTGCGTGGCCGCTGCCCTATCCGGTATAGAGAAATACAGGATCGCCCTCGCCTGCGCCGCACTCGGCGGAACGATCGCCGTCATCTACTCCGGTACGCGCATCGTCTGGCTGGCATTGCTGATTGCCGGCGTCGCCGTTCTGTTGATCAACCAGCAGAAGCTAAGAGGGAGAGATGCCGTTCGCGTGCTTTTGCTGCTGGCCGCGATTGCGGTCGCGATCGCGTTTTTCGGGTTCCAGACGATAGCGGGGCGTGTCGCATTTCTGCACTCCGACTGGGATGCGCTGGCGGCCCATGGTGACCACACGACTGCTTTGGGACTACGTGTCGCGCTTTGGGATATCGGCCTGAAGGCGTTTCATGAGATGCCATTGTTTGGACATGGGGTGGGTGCCACCAGGCTCTTGATCAAGCAGGGCTTTCAGGATCAGTTCGGGATGGATGCAGGTTTCAGTCACTTCCACAACGGCTTCCTGACCGCCTTGGTGCAAGCGGGAATCCTGGGTGCGGTGACGCTGGCGGCGATCTTTGTGGCTGCCGCCAGAAATGCAGCCCTGGTCCTTCGCGACAGCAACGATCCGATCGAACGGTTCGGCGCCACCATGATCGTCGCGGTCGTGATCACCTATCTGACTGCCGGCATGACAGGCATCCTGATCGGCCATGACATTCTGGACTCGGTCTTTATGGTCTTCCTGGTGTCGGGAACATATCTTGCTTGTGGGCGCCAGGCCGCGTTGGTGGAAAGGCAGGCCCTTCCGCCAGTGGTGTCACTACCGAAAAGCCAAGCCGCTCCACTAGTGACGGAAGCCACTCCATCAGACCTGGCACCTCCGCCGGCCGCCCGATAGCCGGTCCGGGCAAGACAATGAAAATCCTGGTTACGGGCACGACGGGTTTCATTGGCCGCCAGGTGGTCCATCGGCTTCGTGAGGCCGGTGTCGAACTTCGCCTTGCCTCCCGCCAGCCGGAGAGACTTGATACGGGGCCCGACACGATGCGGATGCCGGGGTACGATGCACCTGCCGAGGCTTTCCTGGCGCTGACCAGGGATGTTACGGATGTCGTCCATTGCGCGGGTCTGAACAATGATCAGGGCAATGCCGCCGAAGCCGATTTTCGGGCAGCCAATGCGCAATTGAGCGCACGTCTGGCGCATGCCGCCGCCACGCAGGCAAGCGGACGGTTCATCCATCTTTCCTCGATCCGGGCCGTGATCGGCGCGCGTGCCAGCGCAACGATCGACGAAAACACGATCCCCGACCCACAAGACGCCTACGGGCGCTCGAAACGCGAAGCAGAAATTGCCGTGTTGGGCGCCTATGCCTCGCATGGCCGTGCCGACGCGGCCATATTGCGGCTGCCGCCAGTCTACGGGATCGGCATGAAAGGAAACCTGGCGACGCTGATGCGGCTCGCCGATACGGCTCTGCCGATGCCGACAGGCGCATTGACGGCGAACCGTTCGCTGCTGTCATCGCAATCCGCCGCACGGGCGGTGTGGCATCTGCTTTGCCATTCCCAGCCACTTCGTCCGATCTATCTCGCCAGCGACGAGCCGCCGGTGTCCGTCGCTGCCGTCATCGGTGCCTTTCGCCGTGGCTTGGGGAGGCCAACGCGCCTGATGACCGTGCCGGCTGGCCCAATGCGGACGGTCGCCACACTGCTGGGCAAGCGGATGTTCTGGGACAGCCTAACGGCGACGCAAATATGCGACCCTTCGCTGCTTGCCTCGGAAGGCTGGGCGCCGGAAACCAGCACGCTGGAGCGGCTGACCGAGATAGCGCGGCTCCGAGACCCCCGACGCTCTGTTTGATCCCTGCCAAAGACAGTTTCCGCTTCTGGAGCGGGGCTGCTCAGCCGCGATAAAGTGTTCCAAACAGGATCCGAAGATCGAGCCAGAACGACGCGGTCCTGAGATAGGTGGCATCGGTTTCGGCGAGAAGTTGCGGGTTCGACATGTCGATGCCCCGGATCTGGGCCAAGCCTGTCATCCCGGGCAAAGCCTGCAAAACGCCCAGCTGCCTGCGGCATTCGATCAGTTCCGTCTGGCTCGGCAGGCAAGGACGCGGCCCGACCAGGCTCATTTCGCCACGCAGGACATTCCACAGCTGCGGCAACTCGTCGAGCTTGAATTTCCGCAAGCCCCTTCCAACCGATGTCACGGCGCTCACCGGGGTCTCATGCGAGGGCAAGGATGGCGTTCCCTGGTACATCGTCCGCAACTTGTGGCAGCGAAAAAGCACACCTTCGCGGCCAATCCGCGTTTGTGAAAAAATCACCGGACCGGGCGAGGATACCCGGACGGCAACAATGGCCAGCAATAGAATGGGAGAGGTTGCCACCAGCAGCACAGCCGCACCGGCGAGATCGAAGATCTTCTTGGCTGTCTTCATGTGGCCGATAGGACTCCCTGCCAGGCTCGACGCGATAACCGCGAGCGAGGCCCGTCAATCCGGCCGGCGTAGCATGAGGTCGCCTTCCCAACCAAGCGCGCCGCGCGGTTCGCCATTTTCAGATACGACCCAGGACAAAGGCGAGATAGAGCCCAAGGGTGCCGGCAAAAGTCTGTCGATAGACGCCGCTTTTGCGCAGGGCGCCCAAGCGTTGGAAAAGAGAACCTCGCCGACTGTTCGCGAACAGGTCGAGGCACGCCACCGCATCCTTCGTAAGGAGATCGCGATTGACGGCAAGGCCGGCAAGATTGAGATCGGTCCAGTCCGCGAACTGACCCTTGAAGAGGCGGCCCAGCCGCGAGATCCGCGCCTGCCACGATGCATTGGCGCCGACCAGATTTGCCGCATGCTGGCGGTAGCGTACCAATGGCCGCGGATCGTAGCGGACGACCCCGCCGGCACCGGTGACGATCAAATAGGCCCACCAATCGTGGCTGACGAAACCGGTGCGCGCGGAGGCCTTGGCCAACAGATCGCGCGCCGCGCGGTTGAGCAGCATGGTGTTGCCGCCGGCGATACTCTGCACCAGCGCATTGCGGAACGACGGCGGACGGCTAAACAGCGGCGAATGGCCGACCAGGCGTCCAGTTTCGGTCATGGTCGCGGTTCGCGAGCAGGACATCAGCGGGATCCCCGCATCAAATGCCTGCATCCAGCCAAGGGCGCTTTCAAGCCTGTCGGGCTCCCAGACATCGTCCTGATCGCAGAAGGCGTAACAATCCGCGTCGATGCCCGAGTCCAGGATCATCGACCGGAAATTGGCGGCAAAGCCTTGCCGCGGCCCTTCCAGCAAAGTTATCCGACCTTTTGTCCAGCGGGGCTTCCAGGCTTCTATGACGGCAACCGTGCCATCGGCGGAGCCGTCGTCGGATATCCAAAGGTCGATCAGGAGATGGGACTGCGCGAGCAGCGACTGGATCTGCTCGTCGACAAAGGCGGCGCCATCCTTCGTGCCCATCAGGACCGCAATGCGCAGATCTGTCTTACCCACTGATGTCAAACGCCTTGCCGCGCGAGGAAAACCGCTGTGCACTTTTCCTGGAATTGCTCATCTTTGCCTTCACGCAATTCCGGACGGAAAACCGCTGTGCACTTTTCCTGGAATTGCTCATCTTTGCCTTCACGCAATTCCGGACGGAAAACCGCTGTGCACTTTTCCTGGAATTGCTCAACTTTGCCTTCACGCAATTCCGGACGGAACACCGCTGCGCACTTTTCCTGGAATTGCTCAACTTTGCCTTCACGCAATTCCGGACGGAAAACCGCTGCGCACTTTTCCTGGAATTGCTCAACTTTGCCTTCACGCAATTCCGGACGGAAAACCGCTGCGCACTTTTCCTGGAATTGCTCAACTTTGCCTTCACGCAATTCCGGACGGAAAACCGCTGCGCACTTTTCCTGGAATTGCTCAACTTTGCCTTCACGCAATTCCGGACGGAAAACCGCTGCGCACTTTTCCTGGAATTGCTTTAGCTCGCCTGCCCGGCCGTTTTCGGGACCGCGCCCTGCCGCGCGTTCGCCCTTGTCTTCGTCGCGCGGTCGAGATCGGCCAGGATGGTGAGCGAGGCTGCCTTGTCTTCTGCCTTCATGGATTGCTGCAGCGCCGCAAGTGCTGCCTGGACATCCGACCACAGTGCGACATCGGTGCTCAGGCCGAAGATCTTGGCAATGCTGAGTTCCACCAGTTCCTCGTCTTCGCCGTGCAGGGTCTCGTGGAGCTTTTCGCCCGGGCGGATGCCTGTGAAGCGGATTGGAATGTCCGTATAGGGGATTTTTCCCGCCATGCGGATCATCGTTTCGGCCACTTCGACGATCGGCACGGGCTTGCCCATGTCGAGCATGTAGACGGCGTAGTCCTGGCCGGCCGGCCGCGAGGCGGCATCGGCCGCCGACATGATGACGAGATCGACGGCTTCGGCGACAGTCATGAAATAGCGCGTCATGCGCCGGTCGGTTATGGTCACCGGCCCGCCGGCCTCGATCTGCGCCTGGAATATGGTCGCCACCGAGCCATTGCTGCCGAAGACGTTGCCGAAGCGCACCGCGATGAACTTGGTGGCGGCGCGGCGGCGGCCCGGTTCCCCGGCCGGCGTGCCGTGCAAGGCGCTGACGATCTGTTCGGCGGCCCGCTTGGTCATGCCGAGCACGGAGGTCGGATCGACGGCCTTGTCGCTCGATACCATTACGAATTGCGCCACCCCGCATTTGGCGGCGACCTCGGCGCAGACAAGCGTGCCGAAGACATTGGTCTGGATGGCCGATTCCCAGTTCTCCTCCAGCAGCGGAACGTGCTTCAGCGCCGCGGCATGGTATATGATGTCGGGCTTGAACTCGGTGACGACGCGCGTCATCTGGCGCCGGTCCGCGACATCGACGATGCGGACCTTGAGGCGCTCATGGTGCTTCTCGTCGACATACTGGCTCAACTGGAAGATGCCGAATTCGGAATTGTCGGCGACCAGCACGGCCTCGGCTCCAAGCTCCAGCGACCGTTTGACCAGCGTTCGCCCGATGGAGCCGGCGCCTCCCGTGACAAGGACGCGCTTGCCACCGACGAAGGCGCCGATGCGCTCGATGTCGGACGGCACAGTCGGGCGGCGCAGGATGGTTTCCATCTCGACGGCATCGAGAACGAGCTTTCCTTCCTGGCCCAGCTGCGAAAGGCCAGCGAACTGCACGACCGCAATGTCGCCGTGACGCGCGACGCGGACCAGCTCCGAATATTCCTCGATCTCATGCTCGGCGCCGCTGCCGAAGATCAGGAGATCGAGGCTCTTGGTGCCGGTCGCATAGTCTTCCAGGACATCGATCAGACGCGGCCGGGTCGCCACCACCGGAACTCCTTGAATGCGCGTGCCCAGCGGTGCGCCATGCTCGGTAGCCATGATGCCGGCGATGGTATGGTCGGCGGGTTGCGCCGTGCGCGTGAAACGAATGATCAGGTCGGCCTCGCCGAGCCGGCCGACGAACAGGGCCTGCTTGGTGCGCGCCGTGTCGGCCTTTCCGCTGAGAACACCCCAGCTCGCGCCGTCACGCAGGAAGCGGTAGAACAGCCGGGGCGCCGAGATGATGGTGAAGGAGACGAGCAGGAAGACGATGAACTGGCGCTCGTTGAGCCCCGCGACAGGCTGAAAGGAACGTACGACCAGCGAAACGGCGTAGAGCACGAACGTCAGGATCGCGCAGCTCTTCAGAATGTTGAAGAAATCAGGTGTCGAGGCGAAGCGCCAGACCGTGGTGTAGAGGCCGCAATATCTGAACAGCAGATGGCTGATGACCACGATGCCGGCCCAGGTGACAAGGCCCTGCCTGGAGAACGCCCCGAAGGAAAGATCCGACCGCGACAGGACGAGGCTGAGCGCAACGGCGACCAGGACCATGACCACGTCCTGGACCATGATGAAGGCGCGCCGAATCTGTGGCCTGAGCCCGAACACAGCTTCCTGGGAAGTATTCATTAGGCAGTACTTAACTCCAGGCTGTCGGAGATGGCAAAGGCAAAGTACGAACACGAGATCACTCGTGGCCGACCGCTCCGTCAAATCACCATTTCCGGCCCCCGCCGCGCTGTATCGCATACTGCGGGTTGAGAGGCATAGCTAGCGGTTTTTTGGGAGTGGAATGGTCAATGGGAAGCATGGAGCCCAGTTCGCGGAAAATTGCTGCGAAGTCGGCATTAGACATTGCTTACAGACAGCCGCACGTCATCAGCATGCGTCCAGCTTTGCCGCAGTTGACTCTGTTCTAGACCTCGTTATGACGCAATGTGTTGCCATATGCCCATCGAAATGACTATTAGAGAGGTGCTTGGTGGTTCGCTGTGGCCAGCGAAGGATAATGCGCCGAAACAACAGATTGCGACACTCCCAGCTATGATTGCGGCACTAAACGGCGCTTTTGACGACATCTCGAAAGCCATGAGATTACACCAGGTCTGGATCGCGCTCGCCAACGAGGACATCGGCGACCAGCATAGGCGCACGACGCTCGGCCCGCTTTGGCTGTTGGTCAATTACGTGGCGTTCGTAGGAACGTTCGTCTTCGTCTTCCAGCCAGCCGGCAGGGGCGCGGCGGGGTATTCCGCCTACGTCGCGATCGGCCTTCTGGTATGGTTCTACCTGATGGAGGTGATGTCCATGAGCGTCTCGCTTTTTCAACGCGAGGAGAGCTTCATCGAAGGCACGACACTGCCCTTGTTCGTGTACGTGATGCGACTGGGTTTGCAGTCCGTCATCAGAGCCGGCTATGCGATCGTAGGTTGCGTTGTCATTCTGGTCTTTAGCGGCTCCCCGATCGCCATTCCATGGCTGTGGTCGTTGGCAGGGTTGCTGTTGATTTTGTTGGCCACGCCAGCCCTTATCACCGTGTTCGCGTTTCTTGGGGCTTTCTTTCCCGACAGCCAGTTTATCGTCGGCAATTTGTTGCGGGTCGGCATGTTTTTCACGCCCGTCTTCTGGATGAGCAACAGCCAAGATCCCATCCAAAAATACGCCTACGAGTGGAACCCATTCACCTATTTTCTGGAAATCGTCCGTTTGCCGATCATAAACGCAGAGTTTCCGGCTCACGCCTTCACTGTAACGATCATCGCATCGTTATTTACATGGGTGATTGCGTTGCTGCTGCTTGGTCGGTATCGCAAACAAGTCGTCTTCCTGATCTGAGTTCTCGATGGTCTCTATAAAGCTGGACAACGTTAGCCTTTTTTACAAGCTGCACGAGAAGCTAACGCTTTCCGCGCCTGACAAGCGCGTGGGTGGCCCTGGAGGCCGAATTGACGGCTCGGGCAGAAAGCAGTTTGTGCAGGCGCTCAATGGCGTGAGCTTCGAGCTCAAGTCGGGCGACCGATTGGGCCTTGTCGGCCCGAATGGAGCAGGCAAGACCACTCTTCTCAAGGTGCTCTACGGCATCTACGAGCCAACCGGGGGAAGCGTCGCGATCCAAGGCAAGGTCGACGCTCTTTTCAACATCAACATAGGCTTTCGTCGCGAGGCCACCGGGCGCAGGAACATCGTCTTGCGCGGGTTGATCAGCGGATGGACGGAAGCCGAGATCGAAGAGAAGATGGAGGACATCATTGCCTTCAGCGAACTCGGGGACTTCATCGACCTGCCGTTCAAGGCCTATAGCCAAGGCATGGCTGCGCGGCTGGCCTTCTCGGCTGCAACCGCGCTCGATCCCGAAATCCTGTTGATGGATGAGTGGATCGGCGCCGGCGACGCCTCCTTCCAGGACAAGGCGAAAAGGCGCATGGATGAACTGGCGGAAAAGGCTGGCATCATCGTCCTGGCGAGCCACAGTGAGGCGCTCATACAAAGTGTGTGCACGAAAAAAATGACGCTCAGGAGCGGTCGAATCGAATCGTTCACGACAGAGCCGGTTAAGCGTGCTGGAACTGTGGCTAGGCCGTAATCCCTGCTTGCGGGATCACCTGACATAGTCATTCGACGGTGTAATCTGAAACCCGCCTATGAAGGAATATACTGCTATGAGCCCATTTGGCCTAAATAATAATGGCACTCTCATTAAGCATGGCGGTGTATTTTATACAAAGATGATAGAAATTATCGGAACGTCTCTCAATCCCAAGGCGTATTTCGAGATTGGGACCGATGCCGGAGTGTCTCTCAAGGCCATGAAATGCGCCAGTCTCGCTGTCGACCCTCAATTCCAGCTTACCGAAAACGTAATTGGCTCTAAACCCTCTCTGCATATGTTCCAGATACCGAGTGATGATTTCTTTCGCGATCACTCGCCGATCGACTATTTGAAGCGTCCCATCGAACTCGCATTCCTCGATGGAATGCATCGGTTCGAGTATCTACTTAGAGATTTCGCCAATACGGAGAGATATTGCGGGAGGAATTCTGTTATCCTACTCCATGACTGCCTCCCGACCACAATCGAGATGATCAGTCGTGTTCACACCCATGGCGCTTGGGCCGGGGATGTCTGGAAGGTCCTCCCTGCGTTGCGAAAGTACAGACCCGACCTGCACATTACGTATTTGGATTGTCCTCCGACCGGCTTGGTGGCAATCACGAACCTGGACCCAAATTCGTTAACCATCTCCGATGGCTACTTCTCCATCGCAAGGGAGTTCATGGGGGTTGACGACAAACCGCTTAAGGAGTTTTACTCCCGAATTGCCCTAACAAAGAGCGCGGACCTTCAATCTCACGAAGAGATCACGAAGCTGTTTTGGCTATAGAGGATGAGCAAGAGCGGAAACTTGTGAATGATGCCTCATCCGCTTGATCGCTTAACAAATTGCCGATACCAAGAATCGAGTGATAAAGGCGGCGCAGGGAGCGGATATGATCATAGGCCCAGACTTTATCTGGCTTCATTTCCCCAAATGCGCTGGAACTGCCTTGGAGTTGGCGTTGCGCGATCTCTTACAGGGCAGATAGGCGATCGAGTTCGACGAAATCGACGATGTAACTGGTCGATGGCACCACACTATAGCCGAGCGCCAAGCGGCCGACCCCAACTTCGACCCGTCTGGCAAGCGGGTGTTTGCTTGTATTCGCCGCTTACCGTCATGGATTATGAGCATGGTGATCTTCGAGGCGACGCGTAACGAACACTTAGTTGCTACTCGCGAAATGATTGTCCGCGGGAAATGTTTCGATGGAAATTGCGTTAATCGCGCCGACGATTACTTGGACCTCTTCAACATAGACGTTCACCATTGGCTTCGTACGGAGCATCTAGCTGCCGACGTAGCGAACGCGTTCGATCTCCAACAAGCCGACGTTGCCGACGCTCTGTCACGGTGCAGGTCAAATGTTACGCCACCCTATGTCAGAAACACTGAGTTCTGGTTTACAGACGAGGATCTTGGTACCCTCTATGCCAACAATCCGCTCTGGGCTTCGGTCGAAGACAGGGTGTACGGCGGCCACCCTCCAGCCTCTTTGCTGCGGGGTTTGGTCGATCCACTATTGCGATGAATATGACTGAACAACGGATGGCTTAGCACAACCGATGCCACGCCTTGGACCGAACGCGATGTGTCCGCTGCGCACCGTCCAGCAGGTTTTTTATTCGTATTTGCGAGACTGAGACTTATGGAAATTTGGAACTTGAGGCCACTACGGCCTGATTGTTAAGTCCACCCAGTTGGCTGGAAAAAGGACGTCTGTGCATAGAATATTGCAGTTTATTCGGCGACGCCGTTACCTCCCAGCCACGCCCAGTGAGCCCGCCGTTTTTGACGAATCGACATCCGTCCAGTCGGCGTTTCGTCATGATCTGGTGCCCAACTATCGTGCGATTGCCTACGCTACAGTGACCGAGACGGTTTTTGACAAAGCCTCGATGACGTACAAGGGAGCGGTCTATGATAGTGCCGGGGCTCTCGTTTTTCATTCCCTACGACCGGCGTCGCCTCTGTATACCTACAGACCCGATATCCCGGTTTCCCGAAGTGTTGAGCCGACAGCCGAGCCCTTAAAACTCGAGGAGGCCATTTATGGCGGGCACTTCTTTTACTCTTGGGGTCATTTCTTGATCGAAACGCTGTCTAGCGCAGCGGTCACCGATGAACTTCCAAAGGTTCCGGTCGTCTTCTCGCCATGGGAGATTACCGCGCAGAACGAATGGACGAACGGCTATGAAAGACACGTCGCGCCGATACTGAACGCTGCGGGATGGGGTAGGCGCCGAATAATAGTCACAGCCAAGCCTGTCTTGGCTAAGTCCCTTTACGTACCCCAGCGTTTGACTTCATTTGGTACTGCGAGCCCGTCAATTCACCCAGCGATATCCAGCGTATACGAGAGAATTCGCTCCGCCTTTGAGCAGGATCGACACGACGAGACAGTGCTGGTCATGAGGTCGGAAGATCATAGACGGTGGCATCCTTCAGAAAGAGCGGTCTATGAGACGCTCGCCAACCTAGGGGTCCAAGCCATTCTTCCTCAAAGTATGACTGCGGAGGCGCAAGTTCGAGCTATCTCGCGGGCAAAGACCTTGATCGGGTTTACTGGCAGCGTATTGCACAATTCAGTCTTCATGGGGAGAGAAACGCAGGTAATTGAGATTGGGGATCAGCCAGAAAAGAGTGTTGCTGACAGAATTCAGTCTGAGCTTTGCGGGATTTGTGGACAAGACCTTTTTTTTGTCCCTGGATTTACAGGGACGCCGCGCTCTGCAAATGATCTCTCATCCTCTATTCTCGATTTAGCTAGCTTATAGCGATGAGGATCATGATCGTTCGTTGTCCCTGCATTTCGATGCACCGCATGGGCTCTGTTAACCCCAATAGCAATGTGGCGAATCCACTGACTAAGCCAGCCTTTGGCCGTGATCGCGAAATTGCCCCGCTGAGCTTTGGCCCTGTCGCCAGCGGTAGGTGAGAGCGACGCCTTCATCGAGCGTATGGGACGGGCGCCAGTCGAGTTCGCGTTCGATCTTCTGTATATCGAGAACGTTCCGGCGGACATCGACCCCACGGGCGGGGGCATAAACAAGTTTTGCCGGAACGCGGAGAATGGCGGATATCTTCGTCACCAGTTCGATCACGCTCGTACCTGCGCCGGAGCCGACATTGTAGATTTCGCCGGCTCGTCCACCAAGGCCCAGCAATACCAGCGCCTCCACGACGTCGTCGATATAGACATAGTCGCGCACATTCTCGCCATCGCCCCATATGGTCACCGGGGTTCGGCCTGCGATCCTGTCGAACAGGGCCGCGATCAATCCTTGCCCCTTCGCGGCCGACTGATGCGGACCAAAAGGGTTCGAAATCCGCGCTATCACGCTGTCGACACCATGCAGCGCCCGGTAGAGACTGTAATATCGCTCGATGGCGAGTTTGACCGTGCCGTAGGATGATATCGGGACGTTCCGGTGTTCCTCGGATACCCGCAAATCGTCGGTCTGGCCGTAGACAGTGCCGCCCGACGAAGAAAAAACCCATCGGCAGCCCGATCCCTTGGTCGCCTCAAGCAACCCCACCGTGGCAATCAGATTGGCCTCGATCTCCGCAACGGCCATGTCGGTTGCCGCCGTGGGGCGCGTGGAACTGGCCAGGTGAAAGACCATGGAGTCTTCCATCGCTGCGAAGAGCTGGCGCGGGGGAGCGGCCAGGTCACCGAGAATGACGCTGCTCCCGGCAGGCCAGTGTTCGCACGCATTGCGGGCAAAGCATACAATCTCAAAGCCCTGCTGTGCCAGGGTCCGTGCGAGGTTTATCCCTATGAAACCGGAGGCTCCAAGGATCACCGCCTTCCTGTGCTTGCCGGCGGGCGGTGGGCGCTCCTGCGTCATGCCGCATCCGAACCTTTGACACCGAGATAGGTGCGAACGTGCCGCAGCCAGGCATCAGCCTTCCGACGCGTTTCGGCGGAAACTGACACAAGCGAGCGCGCTGCCTCCTGCACCCGCCGCACCTCGTCCAGATGTTTTTCCGCCACTTCGGACTGCGTCACGCCTTGGGCGTGACGCCGGTGCCAGTTGAGCTGCTTCGCGCTGAATCGTATCTTTCCCTGCAGCAATACCCTGAGGTAGACGAGCCAATCTCCTGCTATGCGATAGCTGAACAACTCGTCGCCGATTTCGGTGATCGCCCTGCTGATGGCAAGGCGCCGGAAGAGGACCGCACTGACATTCGGAATTGTATTCTTGATGCTCATCGCCTCGCGAATCTCGGCTTGGCCATTCCTGGTATAGTCGGACGACCAATCATCAGAGATGTCGCGTGTGTAGTCGATGTAGTCTTGCGCGAGCACGCGTCCCTTGCCGTCCAATTGCCCGGACTGGCTATAGGCAAGCACGAGCGACGGATCCGCGAATGCCGGCACAAGCTCTTCGAGAAAGCCGGCCTCGGCGAAATCGTCCGCTTCCGCAATCCAGACCAGATCGCCACGGCTACGGTCCACGCCCTTCGCCCACTGATGAAAGGCCGATCCCGAGTTCTGGCTGTTGATGAACAGTTCCGCACCCAATGCGTCGTGCTCGGCGCGGAAGGCGTTGATGGTCTCGACACTTCGATCCGTCGAGGCGTCGTCCAGCACGATAAGTTCATAAATCGGATAAGTCTGGTTCGCGATACTCCTGAGCCGTTGCGGCAAGTGGGCCGCGTAGTTGTAATTAGGAACGACCACCGATACGCGCTGGAACCCCGTCGCGTAGTGCAAGAGATCCATCAGATAGTGCCGCATTGATCCGACGGCAGCGAGGTCCTGCTGGCCAGGCCTGTCCAAGATTTCCCTTAGCTGGATGGCAAAATCTTCGACGTCGAGCTTTCCCGCGAGCCTTCCTCCGTTCTCGACGATGAAATCGGCCGCGCCGGTAGCTTCCTGAAAGGCCACGACCGGGACACCGACTTCCGCGGACTCCAACACGACATTCGGAAACGGATCCTCGCGGGACGTCAGTGCGTATATGGACGCTCCCGCATAGTACGCCATCGGGTCCTGGACAAACCCGACGAACTTGACGCTATCCGTCAACCCCTTCTGGGCGAGAAGCGTCTCGATCGTTTCCTTCATCCCCTGATCGAAATGACCAATCCAGATGAATGCCGTACAGGGATGCGAGCGAAGAACTTCCTCTGCCACTTCGATGAAGAGGTCCGGCCCTTTCCGGTGGTCCACAAAGGCCACGGCAAGAACGTACCGGGTGTCCCGTGCAAGGCCGTGCTGGCTGCAAACGAGACGACGCGCTTCCTCGGACCGGCCCTTGAACGGGTTTTTCCGGACAAGGCCCTGAGGACGGATCAACGCCTGCCTGAGCGGTTCGCCCAGGAAGCGCTCGAATCCAGATTGGACGACGGGCGCTGCAAAAACGATTTTGTCAGCGTGTTCGGCGATCGCGGCGGCATGCCTGTTCAGGCTGTAGGACTCCAGCACTCCCGGCAGTTCGTGAACCAGCGAGACGGTATGGAAGCCAGCTTTCTTCAAGATGGGGACAATCAGGCCAGATACCGTGGTGTTGACAATGGCGATATCGGCACCGGCGGTCCGTATCGCCTCCACCTTCCGACGCACCGATTCTGACGGTTCTCTGTCGAGAGCGATGCGATGCAGGGAGGCAACTTCGGCAAAGCGCGGCATCATGGGCCCGTCGCCAAGGACGATCATGTCCACATCGTATCGCAACTCTCCAAATTCGCGAGCCATTGCCAGCGCGAGCACTTGCGCGCCATGCGGGTGGGCGTCGTGGGATACGATCACGATCCGGGGTTTGCCCTTTCCGCCCGCCGCCTCCAAAGCGTCCCGGGTCGCCTGCAGATAGGCATAGCCGTTTGCACTGTCGGGCTCCAGGTGGGCGCCTTCCGCCCACTCGTTCCAGGCATTGACGAAGACTAGCCGCTCGGACGGCTCTTTGACCTGAGCCAGTGTGTCCTCGATGGCGTTGTCGAGCCATTTGCGGTAGAGCGCGGGGGTGTTGTTGACGAATACGGTGCCGCCGCGCTTGCGGCGCGCCGTGTTGTCCCAGCCCGGGCAAACCGAACGGAAGAGTTTGTATTTGCGGGCCGGATAGTTCTCGCTGCGTTGCGGGAAGACCGACCAATCATAGACGGTCGTGGCAAAGTCCCCGCGCAACGGCGTCACGGTGTGTGTGACGTTTGGTGGTGCTGAATTGTTCGGCGGAAATTCGGCCGCACCATCGAACCCGTAGCGGTCGGGAGACACAGATTCGAAGGATTGGGTATAGGCGAGGAAAATCTCTCCAATACCGTTCTGCCGGCACCATGTCCGCCAGCGCCGGGCAGTCTCCGCTGCCGCCGGAAGCAGGCTTGGGCGATAGACAAGCAGCACTGGCTTCCCGTCGATGCGGATGTAGCGAGAGTCGCGAAGGTAAGGAGCCACCTCGGCGATAAAGGCGAGATCGTCCTCGGGAGAATGATCCTGAGCGACAAGTATTTCCTGATCCATGCCATCCCAGCGGCGTGACCAGTTCTCGTTGGCCCAGCAAAGGCAAAACGGCATATCGAGGCTCTTGTCCTCAAGCCAGTTTTCGAGCGGCGTTTCCAGCAGCCGCTTGCCACCAAACCAATAGAAGTAAAAACAGAAGCCTTCCACACCATAGAGCTTTGCCAATTCGACCTGCTGATGCTGCACGGCGGTATCGCGCAAATCATAGTAACCGAGCCCCTCCGGCACACGCGGCTGATGGTGGCCGACAAACTGCGGCTGAGCGGGCCTGACATTGGTCCATTCGGTGAAGCCCTGCCCCCACCATTCATCATTTTCGGGAATCGGGTGGAACTGAGGTAGATAGAATGCGATCACCCGCACCGGCTTCTGGAGCAATGGCGGCGCGTCGAGACGCGGCACGTAGACCGGTTCTGGCACAAGACTCGGGCCAGACCTGAACAGAACCGCCTGTGAGTCTGCGCCCAGCGGGGCATCTGGCGCCTCCAAGCTTCTCCAGGTACGATAGGCGTTCGTCACGCCAAACAGTGACGGAAAGTGCGAGAAAACCGTGTTCTTCAACTTTCTCTTCGCGCCCATGGGTAGCGGCAGATTGTGCCAACAGCGGTAAGCGCCGCGCGCCATGATGCGCCGAGCTCTGCCGGGCGCCTTGCCGATGGCGCGGGCGCGGTTCCCAAGCCGTCGAAATGGCCCTGTGAGTTGCCAGGACGTGCTGGCATAAACGGCATCCAGAACACCATGTAACCGGGCTTCCTCGGAGCGCGCATTGTCGCGGTCAGCGAGCAAGCTGCCAGTTATCTCCTGTGCAGCCGACAATTCTTCTTGCAAGATCTGGATCTCTTCAGCTTTGGCGATGGTTTGGGCCCTCACCTGCGCGATCTCGTCCTCGCGATCCCTGACACGCGTGCGCGCATCGATCAGCTTGCTGGATAAAGCCTCGATCTGCGCCCCCTGCCCTTCCGCCAACTCTCTGTTGGTCTCAATTTCTTCTTCCATGGTCATCGAGTTCAGCGACCACGGATTCCCGACCTGATCGATCGCCTTGTTCTCGGTGCCGTCAAGGGCAATCATGCTCCCGTCGGCGATAGCGATCCTGCCTTGTACGCTGCGAGACCCCAGGACGTTTTCCTGGATCGATCGCTTCGTTACGATGCAGAGCGAGTTGAGGAATTCGACGGAATGGATCGACGCCAGAGCAGCGTCATCGAAGGCGACCTTATGCTTTTCGGTGAAGGTGGCCAAAGCCTCCACTCGACCACGGTTCAGCCCCCAATGCTCATGGTTGACTACATCAAGAAGGCGTTTGAAAAATGACATCGAGGAAAGAGGGTCGTAGAGACCGCCTTCGAACTCTTGCCAATAGCTGCAATGCAAATCTTCCGCTATATACATTCCGCCCTCTGAAAGGTGAGGGAAGTAGCGAGCAAAGGAGCGTATTATATCGGATGACGTATGCGATCCGTCGTCTATGACAATATCAAATTCCTTGGAAATCGCAGTAATATTTCTTTCTACCTCATCCGTATTTGCGTCGCCGACAACAACTCCGATTTTCTTGTCATCGAAAATCAGATTCGCGCACGCCACGTTGATGTCACAGCCGAGAACGAGCTCTGCTTCGGTAAAATATTGCCGCCAGATCTCAAGTGAACCACCGTTCTGGACCCCGATTTCCAGAATTCTAACCGGCTTGTTTCGATATTGCGCGAAAATTCGATCATATGTTTCAAGATAAATCGACCATTTGTCCGACACTTTGCCGCTATGGGCCTGGTATAGGTCACGAAGTGAGCCGCCTTGTGCTCCAGGTTGCTTGGCTTTCCTCATGGCGCGCACTTTAGGTCCGGCCTCACCAGCAGTCTGCCGCTCCGGCAAAGGGTGCTTGTTCATGGAGTCAATGCCTGTCTCGTATTGCCAACCAGAAGCCGCTGCACCACCTCCCCCGCTGACATCCGCCAGTCCGGCGCCGTCCATCCGAACGCGTCCGCGAATTTCGCGCTTGATAGTCTTGAATTGGCGGGGCGGCGCGCTTTGGTTGGGTAGTCCATCGTTGTGATATCCCGTACCCGCGCCCAGGGACCACCAAACTTCAGGCTTGTGTCGAGGATATGGCGGGCAAAGCCGCTCCAGCTGGTCTCGCCACTGCCGGCCAGATGATAAGTGCCGAACCGGGCGAAGCTCTTGTCGCCATGCAGCACCGCAGCCGCATGCAGGATCGCGTCGGCGATGTCAAGTGCGGATGTGGGATTTCCCCATTGATCCGATACCACCGATATCTCGTCGCGGCCGGCGGCCAGCCGCAGCATGGTCTTGACGAAATTCTTGCCGAACGGACTGTAGACCCAGGCGGTGCGCAGGATCAGGTGGCGCGGATTGGCGGCGGCCACCGCCTGCTCGCCGGCAAGCTTGGAGGCGCCATAGACGCCGAGCGGCGCCGTCGGATCCGCCTCGACATAGGCGCCGGCCTTACTGCCGTCGAAGACATAGTCGGTCGAAAGATGGATGACGGGAACGCCGAGCCGCGCCGCGGTCTCCGCCACCTTGCCGGCCCCGGTCGCGTTGACCGTAAAGGCCAGATCGGGCTCGTCCTCGGCCTGGTCGACGGCCGTGTAGGCGGCGGCCGACACGACGATATCGGGCTTGGCACCCGCGATGACGTCGATGATGGCGTCGGGCCGTGCCAGGTCAAGCTCCGGGCGGCCGATGGCGGCGACCTCCACGCCCGCGCGCGCCTGGCCGGCCGCGAGCAAGCTTGCCGCGACCTGGCCGTCGCGTCCGGTGACGAGGAGCCTCACGCGCCCACCTTGCGGGCTTCGCCCAGTCTCTCGCCGGCATAGCGCTGTTCGCGGATCGGCCCCCACCACCATTCGTTGTCGAGGAACCAGTCCACGGTGCGTGCCAGGCCGCTGTCGAAATTCTCCCTGGGCGTCCAGCCGAGCTCGCGGCTTATCTTGGCGGCATCGATGGCGTAGCGGCGGTCGTGGCCGGGACGGTCGGTCACGAAGGAGATCAGCTCGCGATAGCGCCTGCCGCCGGCGCGCGGACGCCTGGCGTCAAGCAGATCGCAGATCGTCTCGACGACGGCAAGGTTCGTACGTTCCGAATTGCCGCCGACATTGTAGCTCTCGCCCGGATGCCCTTTCGTGGCGACGAGCTCCAGGGCGCGCGCGTGATCCTCGACGAACAGCCAGTCGCGCACATTGGCGCCGGCGCCATAGACCGGCAGCGGCTTTTCGTCGAGCGCGTTGAGGATGACGAGCGGGATCAGCTTCTCGGGAAAATGATAGGGGCCGTAATTGTTCGAACAGTTGGAAAGCACGACAGGCAGGCCGTAGGTCTCGTGCCAGGCGCGCACCAGATGGTCCGAGGCCGCCTTCGAGGCGGAATAGGGCGAAGACGGCGCGTAGGGCGTCTCCTCGACGAACATGCCGCCGTCGAAAGGCAGGTCGCCGAACACCTCGTCGGTGGAGACGTGATGGAAGCGGAAGCGGCTTTTCCTGTCGTTGGACAGGCCACGCCAGTATTCCAGCGCGGCGTTGAGTATCTTGTAGGTGCCGACGATGTTGGTCTCGATGAAGGCGCCCGGTCCGTCAATCGAGCGGTCGACATGGCTTTCGGCGGCCAGGTTCATGACGATATCGATGTCGTGCCGGCGCAGAAGGTCGAGCACCGCCCTCTCGTCACAGATGTCGGCCTGAGCGAAGCTGTAATTATGGGCGTTCTCGATCGGCCGCAGCGACGCCAGATTGCCCGCATAGGTCAGCTTGTCGAGATTGGTAACCCGGTATGCCGGGTTGGCGCACAAATGCCTGCATACCGCCGAGCCGATGAAGCCGGCACCGCCCGTCACCAGAAAATTCATACCGCGGTCCTCACGCAAACATCCATCAGGCGAATACCTCGGCGACGGCGAGCAGCGGCGCCTTGAGGTCCTTGTCAGAAAGCTGGAAGCCGCCGGTCAGCGACGGCCACTCGATGCCGATGGCTGGATCGTCGAAACGGATCGACCGATCGTGCTCGGGCGAATAGGTGTCGGTCACCTTGTACAGCACCTCGGTGTCGGGCACGAGCGTGACGAAGCCGTGCGCGAAGCCCTTTGGCACCAGGATCTGGTTGCCTTTTTGCGCCGACACTTCGAGGGCGACCCATTTTCCGAAGGTTTTCGAGGTGCGGCGGATATCGACCGCGACATCGAGAATGCTGCCGCGGATCACCCGCAGCAGCTTGTCCTGGGCACGCGGCGCTAGCTGGTAATGGAGCCCGCGTAGCACGCCCGCGGCGGCGGAATAGGAGTGGTTGTCCTGCACGAAAACCAGGTCGATGCCGGCCTGCGAAAAGCGCTCGGCATTGTAGGTTTCCATGAAGAAACCGCGCGCGTCGCCATGTCGCTTCGGCACGATCTCCAGCACGCCGTCGAGGCCAAGCGGTCTCACCTCGAGCATCTACCCCTCCAACAGGTCGGCGACTCGCCGGCGCAGATAGCTGGCATACTCGTTCTTTCCCAGGCGAGTTGCACGATCCAGCACCATGTCCGCCGTCAGCCAGCCCTGCTCAAAGGCGATTTCCTCCGGACAAGCGACCTTGATGCCCTGGCGGTGTTCGATCGTGCGCACGAAGGAAGAGGCTTCATGCAGGCTGTCATGCGTGCCGGTGTCGAGCCAGGCATAGCCGCGTCCCAATCGGTGAACATGAAGCTGGCCGCGCTCGAGATAGACATTGTTGACCGCCGTGATCTCGATCTCGCCCCGCACCGAAGGTCGGATGGTCGGGGCGATGTCGACGACGTCATTGTCGTAGAAATAGAGACCCGTGACGGCCCAGTTGGACTTCGGGCTTTGTGGCTTTTCCTCGATCGTCAGCGCGGTCCCGGTCGCCTTGTCGAAAGACACCACGCCATAGCGTTCGGGATCCTCGACATGGTAGGCGAACACCGAAGCGCCTGTCTGGCGCGATGCAGCGGCGCGGCAAAGCTGCGATAGCCCGTCACCAAAATAGATGTTGTCGCCCAGGATCATCGACACGCTGTCCTTGCCGATGAAATCGCGGCCGATGATGAAGGCTTCGGCAAGGCCATTGGGCTGAGGCTGCTCAGCGTAAGACAGCGCCAGCCCGAAGTCCGATCCGTCGCCGAGCAAGCCACGGAAAGCCGGCAGATCACGCGGCGTCGAAATGATCAAAATCTCTCTTATTCCCGCGAGCATCAAAACGCTCAGCGGATAATAGATCATCGGCTTGTCGTAAATGGGAAGAATTTGCTTAGAGACTGCTAATGTTAGTGGATAAAGACGCGTTCCACTGCCTCCAGCAAGGATAATTCCTTTCAAGAAGCTCTCCTCGACATGCCAAAGCCCCCCGGCCCTGAGTGCCTGTGCTTAGGTTTCATGCATTGGCTTGTCAATGCGGCACACAACAAACGCATTGGCCACGCACGGGCAATCGGCTGGCGCCTCCCGCTTCGGCCGAACCTACCTGGTCCTACGTGGCCGATGCCCTGACCGGGACAAGCAGATTGTCCTCGTCACGGCTGCTGGCCTTACCCTGTTCATCCCTCAGGTTGAGCCGATCGGCAAAACCGCGGTGAAAGACAATACCGTTCAAACAGGCAAACGTCATCGCAAGGGCGGCGGTTCGCAGGGGATAATCGACGAGGGAATGAACGAGCAGAAAAGCTAGCGACAGAAAAGCCGCCTTCTGCAACGGCTCTCCGCGAATTACGGCGGACGATGCGGACAGCAGCACTGCATAGGCAACCATCAGCAAGATAACTGGCAAACCGCCCTCCAACGCCAATTCCAGATAATCGTTGTGCGCATGATTGACATAAGACTTGAAGATCATGCTGCCTTTTTCATGGATCTGGTAAACCTTCTGAAAAGCACCAAATCCGACACCGGTGGTCCAATTCTGTTCAATTCCCTCAATCGTGGTCCGTGCGAATTCGGCTCGTCCGAAGGCCGGGTCGACCACTTTGGCATCGATCTTTGCCCACGCGCCGATCGTGTAGATCGAAAGACCGATGAAAACCGCGAGGATGCCATAACCACCAATCCTCGAACGCGCGGACAGGAAGACAACGGAGATGGCGGTGATCACCAGCCCGATCAAAATGCCAGCCCGCGAACCGGCGGCGAGAAGAAGCAGCAGGAGGGTTACCAGGCCGAGCGCTCCTGAAAGAAGATGGCCGCGGAACAAGCCATAATAAACCACGAACGGGATCGAGACGAAGAGCAAGGCCGAGAAATGGTTCTGGTTGGCAAAGAGACCCGCGTTGATGGTAAACGGCAGCAGTCCCTCAATGGCAACGGTATCGGAGAGCGAATACTGGATCGCCGCCGCCAGGCTGTTGCAGATCACCCCCATGAAAAAGAACGGCAGAAGACCGTAGACCTGCTCGGCGCGCAGGCGCAGGACGGCGAGGAAGAATACCGCGGCCGCGACAAAATAGAGCATGCACTCGACAGTGCGCCCCACTCCGACGCTGACGAAGCGCAGCCGGCTTCCGCCATCCAGCCATGGGTCCGCAAGCAGCACCCCGGGCCGCACCCCTTCGAGCAGGGTCGCTGGCAGCGGCACGACCTGAAAACAGAACACCGCAACCACGAGAGCAAGCAACCACAAGACGACGCGGGGAATTGCCTGTTGCGACGGCCTCGAGAGGATCGCCGCGGCGGAGATGAGCGCCGCAATCTCGATCAGCGTCTCGGTGTACAGACCGCTCGCGGTGCCGCCACCAATCAGCAGGGATAGAAAGAGCACCGAGCCAAGCAGATATTTGTCCCAGTGCGTGGGCTGTCGCGACCGTTCTCTCACGACGATACTCTTTCAATGCTCAATTTGTGCATGACCAACGTCCCGACATACCGAAACCGCCAACTCTGTGCGATCGCGTCCGTTTCCAGTCTCAGCAACTGCATCGGGCACGCCGCCGGCTCAACCGTGAAGTCCAGGGTCAGGCTTCGCCTGTTGTAGGTGCCTTCCGGTATGTTGAAGCGCGCTATCTCGCGTGAGGGAGCGACGCACCTGAGAGACCAGAACAAATCCCTCGGCAGTTTGAGATTCGTGGCCGAAGCGTTCAGGGAAATCCTGTAGGAGCCAGGAGGAAGTTTGATAAATTGCTGAAGCGCCGCGTTCTTGACCGGCGTGTTCAGAAATCGAATCGTCGCTCCGCGGTCGCTTTCACCTGCATCCCGCGACCCGGCGAAGGTGATCTCCATACCCGACCGGTCGTGTATCACCCAGTCGAATGGTTTGCCGCTCTGGACCGGTTCGAAGCCGCCGTTGAAAATGTAGCCGCCCAGTTTCCGTTCCTCGTCGGACAGGCTGAAGAGAAAGAGCCGATAGGCCGGGTCATATTGCCTTTGCTTGATGTGGCCATCGATCACGGCCGACAATTCGTTGGACGTTGGAGGCGTCGAGGACCCCGCGAGATCGAGCAGCAGTTGGTTTGCGGCCGCCAAGCCCTGGTGGTTCTGGCCAAGGGTCGAAAAAAGCTTGCCCCGCCATGGCGCCTTCGTCCGGATGGCGGCGAGCACGGCCCCGTACCCGTCGGGATTGGCGAGAATGGCCGGCCAACCGACGGCCACGGTTGAAAATTGATCAGGCCACCGACGCAGCAAGATATCGATTTCGGCTACAGCCCTTACCAGGTTGCCCGTCTCGACGGAGCGATCGATGGATCTCTGCAATGCGTGTATTTCGGTCTTGGACAGCATTCGAGCCCGATCAAAGAGTTCGAACGCCTGGTCCTTCTCGCCCTGACGATACTTGATCTCACCGATCAGGCTATAGAGGCGTGCATCCGCGACATTGAAACGAAGCGCATTTCGAGCCTTTATGGCTAATCCATCGAGGTCGGCACCGTCGTTCGTCTGGATCAGTTTGCCGGCGATCTCGCCTATCAAAGCATCTACGTTCAACGGATCCAGCGAGAGAGAGACGCTCGGCGTTCCAGTCTCAAGAAGACGACTTAGCCCGATCGACGAAGCTATCAACACCAGAACGGAGGCGACGAACCAAACGCCTGAACGCAGGAGACTTTGCATGCGCGGGCTGGTCTGCTGCTCCACCATCGACTTTGCCCTCGATTTTCGGGGTATTCGTGCCGTATTCGTAATACTGGTAATTCATATATTTGTAGGCGTAGTTGTAGTCGAACTTGTTCACTTGGAATTTCGACATCGCTGCCCCGATGACATTCGCTCCGGCTGCTCGTAGACGCTTCAGAGCCGTTTTGGCGGATTTGCGGGTTACCTGGTTGGTGGAAATCACCATCAGCGTGCCTTCGGCAAGCCGGCCGAGGATCGGCGCATCCGAAAGGCCAACGACCGGCGGCGCATCGATGATGACCAGATCGAAGCGCTTGCCGAGATTGGTGATGATCAGCGCCATCTTGGGCGAAGAGAGCAGGTCAGCCGGGTTCGGCGGTATCGTCCCCGATGTCAGAACAGTCACATTGGGATATTTCGTCGCTCTGAAGATACCGGCCAGATCTTCCTTGCGAACGGTGTTTGTCAGGAGATTGCTCAAGCCGATCGCGTTGTCGAGGCCGAACAGTCGATGCAGATTGGGTTTGCGCAAATCACCGTCGACAAGTAGAATCTTTGCGCCGAGAGCGGCAAAATCTTGGCTAAGCTTGAACGATGTGGTCGATTTACCCTCCGACGGTTCGGAGCTGGTCACCAGCAGCGAACGCGGCGCCCCTTGCGCTCCTGAGAATTGCAGCGACGTCCGCAACGAACGATAGGCCTCCGAAAGCCCCGATTTCTGATCGGCTATGCTGGCTATGAGTTCCCGGTCGTCGACGTGCGGCAAGATGCCGAGCATGGCCAATCCGAGCTCTTTTTCGATCTGCTCCGGATTTGTGAAGGTGTTGTTGAGCAATTCGACGATGTAGATGATCGACGCACTCAAGGCCATGAAGAGCGCCAGGGATATTGCAAGATTGATGCTGAGGCGAGGAGAATAAGGGCTCAAGGGCCGGTTCGCGAAATCGACAATGGCAGCGCTTTGCGTCTTGAGTTCAGAACTCACGCCGACTTCGTTCAGCTTGGCGATCAGGCCGTCATACTGCGACCGGTTGGAATCGACCTCGCGCTTGAGGATGGTGTATTTGATGTTCTTGTCGTTGAAGACGATCTGCTGCTTTTCCAGTTCCATAAGCTTGGCCTTGAGGTCGGCTTCCTTGTTCTGCGCTTCCTGAAATTTCAATCTTAGCGAGTCGGTTATCGCCAGCACGCCATTGTTGTAGAGCCGCTGCAGCTCCTTGATCTGCGACTGCAACTGCTGCATCTCCGGAAAGCCAGGTTTCAGGACGCCTAATTTCTGCTGGTATTGACTTGTGAGGTCCGCGAGCTTTTCACTGAGCTTCTGCAGGCCTTCGCTTTCCAGAACCGGACCGAGACTGGCGCCACGCCCCTTGTCTATCTGGCCCACCATCCGCCCGGCATCGAGACGCTCCTGGATTGCGGTCGCGAGTGCCGTGTTGAGGGCCTCGATGTTTGACCCGATCAGCGATTTGTCGCCGCCGGTGACGGTTATGCCGGCATCCTTGGCATAGGCGACCAGTTCCTCCTCGGACTTCTGCAGCTTCTGTTTGACCTGCAGGACCTGCTCCTGAATGAACTGCCTTGCCAGATCCGACGTCTCGCTGGTCTGGTCGAGACGCTGATCGATGAAGCTCTGGGCGACCTGATTGGCGACATCGCTCGCATATTTCGGCTTTTGGTCGACAAAGGTGATCGACAACAGGCTGGTGTTCGTCACCAGATTGACCGTGAGGTCATCGAGGACGCGCTTGATCGCCATGCCTTCCCGCTCTTCGGGGGTCTTTTCCTGGATCGAGGGCGATTTGGAAATTCCGAAGGCGCGGTAGAAGATGTTGCCGATTGAAAAACTCGGAGTCGGAAACAGGAAGTCCGGCTTTTCGGCTAGGCCCAATTGAAAGACCACGCGCTGTGCCAAGGCCCTGCTCTTCAATTTCTCCCGGGCGGTTAGAAAAGCCCGGACGTCACTGTTTTCGGAAACCACTTCTATGTCCTGGAAGACCTTTGCCGAAGGGACCAGAACCTCCAACTGCGTCGTCGCTTGATATTTGGGTGTCTGCATCATCGTCACAATGACACCGGCGACGAGGCCCGCCACTGCCATCATGACGATCAGCCAGCGATACTGGATGACATAGAACAGCAAACGGAGCGGATTGAAGCCCTCGTGCTGGGCGGCATAGTCACGACCATACGGGCTATAATTTTGCGCCGCATCGTAATAAAGATCCGCGGACAGGCCTTGGCCATGTCCGGAGCCGGCAATTTGGGGCTGCCTGTTGCGATCGAGCATGGCGCAAAGTCATCCTGGTTTGTCCGTGGCCGGCCTTGCCTGTCTTATGGAATGACCGCGATGCGGGCCGCGCTCGAGGCGAGACCCAAGGCGTCCTTGAGATTGTTCATCGCGATTTTCGACTTCGAAGCGAAAACGACGATCACGTCGCCGCCGTAGATGCGCGGGTTGCGATTCTTGCCTGCGCGAATTTCCTCGACATTGTAGTTGGCGACCAGCCTGCTCTGGCCAAAATTGCGATAGACGAACACCTTGCCGCCGTCGCCGACAGCATTGAATCCTCCGGCGAGCGCGATCGCATCCAGCAAGGAAGCGCTGCTGGACACCGGATAGATACCTGCCCTGTTGACTTCGCCGTCGACCGTAATGCGCTGGCCTACCGATTCCTTCACGAAAATCGTCACGTCAGGCGATTGCAGATATTTTGCGCCGTACGCGGTCTCGATTTCCTTCTCGAGCTGACGAACGGTCTTGCCGGCGGCGATCGTCGCGCCAATGAGCGGAAGGGAAATCTGGCCGCTGGCATCGACCTGAACGGTCCTGTTCAAATTATCGACCTGGAAGACGCTGACTTCGAGCACGTCGTTGGCTGACAGCGGCTGCTCGCTGCCATTTTGCGTGTTTTGCGGCGCCGGCAGGTCTTTCACCACCTGCAGCGCACCACCGCCGGCAAGGGCCCTCAAAGACGATGTCGGTTGCAACGCTTCGACCGAGGCCGTTGATGATGTCGAAGAAGAGCTCGCGCAAGCAGAGAGTGCAAGCAACGCGGCCAGCGTCGGCATACCTGCATTGTTTCTGGCAAGATCGAAAATGTTCATCCCAGAGACCCGCTCTTGAACAGCCGACCCAATCCGCCGAAACGGCCCGCGCTGCCGGCATACAATTTCTTGGTGCTCACTTTTCCGATGGGCGCGAGCAGCCGATTCTGCAATATCGCGACCGGCCGTTTTACCGCCATATTGTAGGCTTCATCTTCGCCCCACCGATTTGCTATAGCGACCACGGCCTGGGAAAGCCCCGGCCGACGCCTCGACAGGCCATGCGCATCGGATGCGATGATGTCCACCCTGCCTTCGTCGAGCAGCTTTTCCGAGTAGTAGAGAGCGGTCCGGCCAAAGGCTCCCACGACCGAATCCGCCGTGAGCTGGATAAGGCAGCCCAATGTGTTCAATCGCTCGACTACGCCATAGTTCGATTTGATCCAGGTCAACCGTTCAGGATGGGTTAGGATCGGAATATAGCCAGCGCCAACGAGGCGGGAAGCGAGTTCCTCGAGCCGCGGCGGCAAGATGTGATGCGGTGGCTCGAAGAGGAAATAGCGCGACCCGTTCAACGTCGGCACTTTGCCGAGCTTTAGCCGGTCGGGAAGATCAGGCGAAACATGAACGTCGGCGCCGACGTAGAGGACAAGCGGGATGCCGGCGCGAGCAAGTTCCCTGACCAGCGCCTCGACTGCCTGGGGAATGTTTGTCGTGCCGTTCTCATGGACGCCAGGCATGACGTGCGGGGTGCACACCATATGCGTTGTCCCATCAGCCACTGCCAGCCGCGCCATTTCGAGCGATTCAGCCAGACTGGAAGAGCCATCGTCGAGACCAGGCAGAATATGGGAATGCAGGTCGATCATTGGCGTTTCTGTCTGCATGGAGGCAAAGCGACGCCACAGCCTCGACAAAATACAAACGCATCACCCGCATGGCGGCGAATGACGCATTTCACAAGCTTACTCAGAACAGGAACGCTGGGGGCCGACTAGCGGCTGACGGCGTCATCGTCATCCTGCAGGCCGAGAATAAGGGCCGCGCCACCGCCAGTCGCACCGGCACCGAGGAGAACCGGCAAAACGCCGGGCTCGGAACCGGCCGGCACGACAGCGGCTTGCGGTGCATCGAACGACACGCACATACCGCCCTCGACAGGGTCGATCTGGACGGTCACATTCGCCGGAACGTTGAACGCGCAATTGGTGCCCACAACCAGGGAAGCCGAAGCCTGCGCCCCTGTCATGATGCGTGCGCCCGAATAGACCGACGCCTCGCCATTCACACCGGCATAACCGCCAGCCTGTGACATCCGCACGTCACCTTGGACATTGGTCAACTGGCCGACCACACTTCCCGAAACCGGTATGGCTGCAAGGCAGGAACACTGCGCTGCCTGTGCGAAAGCCGCGGACCCGGCAAACAAGGCATTTCCCGCTGCGAGCGCTACAAAAGCAATAACAACTCCAACTCGACCCGTCATTTCCGCCCCACCGAAACAGCTATTCCCTGCCAGGAATCGCCCACACTATTTCAACAAGTACTAATGCAATATGGTTTAACGAACCCGTCTAAAGACACTATCGGCGCGCCGCGGCCAATCACGGCAGTGGGCCACAGCCTTCAACAGCTGACAGCGCTGTCGTCGTCCTGCGTGGCCGCAAGCACGCCGGTCGCAAGAAGCCCACCAGCAAAAATTCCCTCGGGCGGACCGGAACCGCCGACCGCTCCGCCAGACTGCTGGATGGCGGCGGTCTGCTCGGAGCCAATCAGCTTGAGGCAGATGTTGCCCTCGACAAGAGAGATATCCAGGCTCGAATTCGCCGGCACATCCAGGTTGCAGCCGCCCAGGGCCACGGACGCCGACCCCTTGGCGCCGACCACCACACGACCGCCGGAATCAAGCGTATTTCCTGCCTTGGCCGGGCTGTAGCCGGCGGCCTGCGACACCATCACATCGCCCTTGGCGGAAACAATGGATCCAACCGGATTTGACGCACCATGATAGGCAGTCGCGCAACTGCAAGATGCTTTCTGAGCAGACGCGGAAACGGAACCGAAACCGAAACCGACTGAAACAACAAATCCAACCACCACAGTTCTGACGATGAGATTCATTCGTTTTCCCTTCTCTCGAAGCCGCTCCTTGGAATTTGCCAAATCAAAAGTTCATGACATCAGCGCGTAACAGTTTCTTGCCACGATTCCAACCTGTTTCGCGCTGGCGCTAGAATTTTGACTTGCTCGTGCCTTTGGGATCTCACCACTTTAGCAATTGCGCATGAACAGTTCTGACTATCGCCGACGAATTTCAGATTACCCGACAAACAATTGAGGTTTCATTTTCCCCGTAACTGCGCGCGAGCGCTCCTGATCAGACTTGGCGGACGGGGACGGTGGTTCACCATCACCGATGAAGCCACGGCAGCTTGCGCCTGGTCGGACAATCGTGGACTGGCAGGGGCTCAATGAAGCCCCGGCGATCGGCCGCTAAGACGGAACAGATCCGGTGTCGGCCGGATCACTGCCGAGAAGCGGAAGGCGATAGCCGCTCATCACATGGCGGCAGCCGTGAGCTTCTCTATCTGATGCATGTAACTCTCGACGACGATCGTTTCCGAAAACTGCCGTTCAACCTTTTTCCGGCTCTCGTTCCCCATCGCGTCCCTGGAGTGACCGTCCATCGTCACGAAATCGATCATCCGTGCCGACAGGTCGCTGGCATCCCTGACCTTGCAGAGGAAACCGTTGACGGCATGGTCCACCACCTCCTTGCAGCCGGGCACGTCCGCGGCGATCAGAGGTTTGCCCATCGCGGCCGCCTCCAGCAGCGAGCGCGGCGTGCCCTCCCTGTAGGAAGGCAGGACGACGCAATCGGCGGCACCCAGGAAAGGGCGAACGTCGTCGGTGGCACCGAGATACTCGACCAAACCCTCGTCGACCCATTGCTCGATTTCAGCGCGGCTGATCGCGGTTCGGTTCTCGACATCGAGAAAGCCAAGGAGTTGGAAGCGCACCGCAGGCGCTTGGCGACGGACGAGGCGGGCAGCTTCGATGAACTCACCGACACCCTTGTCCCATAGTAGCCTGGCCACCAGCAGAAATACGACGGCATCGGACGGCGCGCGCTGGCACGGCGACGGCGAGAAGCGCGCGAGATCGACGCCTGAGCCGGGCAGCATCGCGGTCCGTTCCTTGCGCACGATGCGCGCGCCGACGAACAGCATCCGGTCGTCGCCGTTCTGAAAGAAGACCACCTTCGAACGGGCCAGCGCCAGGCGATAAAGGGCTTTGGCGATTCCCTGGAGAAGGCCGCCCTGGACGAAGACAGTGCCGAGCCCCGAAATATTGTTTATGACCGGAATGCCATTCAGGTTTGCAGCCATAGAGCCGAACACGTTGGGCTTGATGGTGAAGCCTACGAACGCCAGCGGCTTCTCGCGGCGCAGGATAAGCCAGTAGCGCCACAGAAGCGCAAGGTCGCGAAAAGGCGAGGTGCCGGAATTGTCGATTTCGATGTCGACGTGGCGGCAACCCATCCCTGGGATCAAGGATGAATACTCGTCCCTCGGCGCGACGATGACGACATCATAGCCGCGCCGCCGCAACCCCTCGATCAGGCCCTTGCGGAAATTGACGACGTTCCAGGACGTGTTGATCGAGATGACAATCTTCCTTCCCACTTCGGACCCCACTCCCCGCCCCTCCGGATATGCATCAGCCCATCGTCTCGCACAGCCGCACGGCGTGCGGCCGCAAAGTCTCGAACAGCCGCAAGATCACATCGTCATCGGCAACTGAAGAAATGCGCGTGAAGCATGCGTCTCTTGCAAGCCTGAGGTCCTCGGGCCGGGCAATAAGCCCGGCAACCGCGCGGGCGATGTCTTGCGGGTCGTCTGGATCGAAGTCGAACCCGGAACCCGGAGGGAGGTAATGCCTCGTGCCGCTGTCACGCGACATCAATACGGCACATCCCGCCCAGGCGGCCTCGACGGGAGATACCGCGGCAGGCTCGGTACGCGAGGGCAATATCAAGAGATCATGAATGGCATAGATCGAGATCATTCTGTCATGAGCTACGTTGTTTTGAAACCGAAGTCTGTCCGCCAGACCAAGCGCTTGGGCCTCTTGCCGCAAGGCCTCACAAAAAGCCGTATCGGAATGCGTCGCCTCCTCGCCGCACAACGTTATGGAGAATGGTGTGGACGCCGAGATCACCGCCAGTGCCCTCAGAAGCAAACTGTGCCCCTTTCGCTCCCGGTATTTTGCCACCATCAAGATTCGGGGCGGCGAATGCAACGGCCTGCCTCGCAGCCCTCCGATCTGGATCGGCTCGAAGGGATTTCCGAATGGCAGGGGCATGGCGCCTCCCGCACCGATAGGGCCAGGATTGGACGGAAGCCGTGACGTGAAGTGCGCAATCCCGAGTTGCCGAAAGACAGCTCTGCGTAACCATGTGCCGCTCCATGCCTGAGGCCTGACATCCTCCTGATCGTAGATAACCAGCTTGCGGCCTTGCAAAATCGCGCACAACGCGGCGATCCTGCAGAACCATCGCGTCACGCCGCGCACGATCACCACATCGGGATTCTCGACCCGAAGATGTCTCCAGTAGGAAACAAGACCAGGAAAGGAAAAGGGCGAGTTTGGGATACCGCTCGGATCCATGTGCATAACTCTTCGTGACAGCGCCGATGGTGCCACCACATTGGGAGAAACAAGTATGTGGTTCTCCGTCGCCCCTGTGTCGACGACGTCGACTGCAACATGATGCCCGGCCGAGGTCAGTATGCGCACCCAAGGCACAACATTGGTGTGATATCTTGGTAGGCAAAACAAGTATCTCAAACTGTCAGACCTGGGATATTTTCCGTGATTCGGATCTGCTTTTTCAGCAACAATTGCGAAACCAGCATCATTGCCGTGTAGACCAGCGCCGATGCGATCAGACCTGCCCATGCAATACCCGGAATTCCGATCCAGCCCGACAGGACGAACGAAAGCGGCAGGTAGACGATGAATGACGACGCCATGATCTTGAGAAGCGGTTTTGTTCCGGCCAGAACCTGGATCAAAGGATTGAAATGCATTCCGGCCAGGCCGAGGCACTCGGCCGCGAACAAGATAGCGAAAAGCAGCGAGGCATCGGCATAGGCCGAGCCGGCGGCCAGAACCACGATGAATTTTTGCAGCACGATACCGCCAGCCGCCATGCCCGCGGCGACACATGCCGAAATCATCGTGATGCGAGCGTTCAACCTGTTTAGGCGGGAAGGAGATTCTTCGTTGGACACTTTCGCCATTTCGGGAAAGATCACCTGGTTCAAGGGGCCGGTCAGCCGGGACATCATCGTCGCCAGACGCGACGCTACGGAATAGGCGCCGGCGGCAACATCTCCTAAAAGACCGGCGACAAGGAACAAGGCTACATGTCGTCTAGCACTCACCAGTGTCGACAGCACACCGGTCCCAGTAGCCATGACAAGGAATGTCCAAAAGAAACGCCGCCTGGAACGGGAACGAAGCGGATTGAATAGTTTGATGTTCTCGCGTCGGGCATAGACAAGCAGCCGGACGAACAGCGTCAGATTGTAGAGCGCACCGATCGCCGCCAACACAGCCACATAGGCGATCAGAGGCGCTTCGATGGCCCAGAGGACGAGCGCGGCAACAACCACGGCAGCCCCCTGGGCGAGTTGATTGCCGGCAATGACGTCGTACCGCCCATTCAGGCGAAGCACCCCCTTGGGTGTGCCCGCGAGGCTGGCCAGCAAGGTGAGACTGTAGATCAGCGCCAGAAGCCGATCCTGGTGGGACACGCCGATCGACTCTCCAAACAGCAGGACCCCACCGGCCGCCATCGCAGTGGCGACAACGGCCGCCGAAACGTCGAGCGCGATCCCGCATGATGCTGCCCGGCCAAGACGCGAGCGCGACCTGGCGGACAGCCTGATGACAGGCTGCCAACTCTCGAACGTAGCGAGGCCGGAGATGAACGTGACATAGGCCTGGATTACGGCGAGGGTGCCAAAATCTCCGGGGCCGAGCGAGCGTGCATTGAGCGCCAACGCGATGATGGAACACAAAGCCGCCACCCCACTTGAGGATGTGGTCACGGTGACGTCCCGGGCGACCCTGCGTGCGCGTATCCATCCAGAAGGTTTGGCTATCGCCGTCATGTCGTCAGCCATGGTCCCGGCGCAGGCCCCGCACTCCCACTTCCATCGCAGGCGCTTGCGGGAAGCACTTTCGATGGAGATACACCAGCCCGAATACGAAAAGCGACACAAGGATGACCCGCTTGGCGGAGATGAACGCGGCGAGCAGTTCCTTGCGCTGGATGTAGAATGTAAGGTGGATGATCGCCACGATCAGACCAGACTTGAGCGTCGCGCTGCGGACGTTGCGGATTATTGCTTCGATGGCGACACAGACCAGGGAAAGAATAATGACGAGCAGCGGAAATCCGGCGTATCCGAAATTTGCATAGAACTCCGCCCAGATATTTGCCGCAACACCGCCACTGTAGCCTGGAAAGAGCAGCGGCTGGACCTGCTCGTTGTAAGTGCAGCCATCCTTGCCGAAGACCGCATCCGAAAATGGAATGAAAGAAAGCGGCACCAACCACAGATTGGAACAAGGCAATGTGTAGTTATATTTTACGATAAGATCCAAATGAGCCAATGTCACGAACTGCTCCAACCCGACAAGGGTGGAATCTGACAGCTGGTCGAATTTCATTTTCTGGCCGACAAGCTCGAAATTCCCCGCCTTCACCGCAGAGTAGACAGACTTGTACATCGCCAGAAAAAAGAATGCTGAAAGCCCGCCGATTACATTCCGTTTGCTTATCATTATCAACGGAACATTCCTGTATCTTATATACAGTAGAGATAGAATAGTTATCGCAGCTGGGGATCGATGCCCAATATAGAGCGTCAAGATTAGCCCAAGGCAGCTCAGGGCAATAACAAGCTTGGATTTCCTCCACCCGGCCAGAGCCCCAAAGACCACGCCGATGACACAAGCATTGTAAAATATATACTGTAATCGACCAGTTGACGATAAAACATCAACCTTAGAAGCGGAGAAAAGTCCCGGGTTCGCAATTGAAATTCCGCCGAAAATAATGATCATCGCGATTATTACCAACGACTCTCCTTGGCTATCTCCTTCAATTTCGAAACTCTGGCGTCTCGGAACGAAGCCAGCCATCGCCGCGACGATGCAAGCCATGGAAACGGCGATGGCATACCCCGTGCCCAAATCATATGTGAAATCATACTTCCTTCCGCCAACGTCAACATACTGAAAGCCGCCGGCAAGAAATGGAAAGAAATAAAGCAGGCTCGATATAAGCAAAAGCATTTGCGGTGTAAGCACAAAGGACGAGACCAGGTAATCTCTTCTGACGTCCCGCACCATCACCCTCGTGCCTAGCTCCCAATATCCTCGCGCCCTGCGGCTCACAAATCCGGCTGGTGTGGCGCTGCGAATGCCTTGCAAGTGCGGTACGGCGGGCAACATGTCGTGCGGAACGGGCCCGCCGACACCTAGACCTCGGCCATGATTACATGGGCCTGAATTTTAGCGGCGACTTCGCCGCCGCCGTGTCTTTCTGCGATGGCGGATGCCGCGTAATCGGTTGCGGCGTCCAGTTTTCCAGCGCCCCTGGCCTCGATTTCGGTGCGAAGAACAGTGCCTTGACAGTAGGCAACGGCCGGAAGACGTGCCGAGGATGCGCGGCTCTGTTCGGCTCTCGTCTCGATCACAACACGGGAGAAACCTGCATCCTCCAGGTCGCGACGGATCAGCACCTTGTCGTGATAGCCGTGCGGCGTGCGTGCCAGGAAGCGCGGGGGATCGTCGGGAAAGATCCGTGCGAGAGCGTTGGTCACGTCATCGGCGAACACATTCTCCTCGATGCGATCCCACACGTTGAACAAAAACCGTCCGCCGGGCTTCAGGACCCGCCTGGCTTCGCGATAGGCAGACGTGCGGTTCGGAAAGAACATCGCACCGAACTGACAACAGACAAGATCGAAGGCCCCATCTTCAAATGGCAGCGCCATGGCATCCGCTTGGCGCCACTCGATGCGGCTGTCAGGAGTTTGTCGCGAAGCCGCGTAGTCGAGCATCGGCTGGTTTAGGTCGGTCACGACATAGCTTGCGTCGGGCGACAGTCTTGGCGCCAATACGCGGGTGACGACCCCGGTGCCCGCGGCGATTTCCAGGACCGCAGCGGGCGATAGAGCCGCGGCTCGTCGTGCGATCTCCGCGGCGAACGGCTCAAAGATCAAAGGCACCATGTAGCGGTCGTAGTTTTCCGGAATCGAGCCTGCGAACAGCTTGTCGGTTTCCAACACGGCAATCCCCACCGTCTGCCTGATGACTCGCGAGGTTACCATATAATTGTCTGTTCCTGGTCGTTTTCCGTGCGCAAGTCCTTGGCGGACAATCTCTCCCATAGCGCGCTGTATGCCCTTGCCATCCGCTCAAGTGAAAAATCGGAGGCGACGCGGTTGCGGCATGCCTGCTGTCTGGTCTCCCAGGATGGCGAGTTGCGGTTTTCCACAGCCATGTTTGTAATGGCGCGAGAAAGCGCGTCGGGATCCTGGCTCGGAACAACACATCCAGTGTTGCCGACAATCACGCCGATATCGCCGACGTCCGTCGCCACGCAAGGCGTACCGCACGCCATGGCTTCGGCGACCACGTTAGGGAATGCCTCGCGCCTCGAGGCAAGCACATGGATGTCGAACGCACTCATGAGAGCGGCGACACCGTCGCTCGGACCAAGCAGCATCACCTTGTCGCGAACGCCGTAACGGTCGAGCAGTCCGGCAAGGTCGTTATTTTCAGGAGAGATTCCGGGGCCGGCGAGAATACATTTGAAAGGGAACTCGGCGCGCGCCGACAGCTTGGACAAGGCAGCGGCGAGATTCCTGTGATCCTTGTCGGGATGCCAGCGGGCGACGCTTCCGATGACGAATTGGCCTTCATCTATCGACCAAGCCCGACGCAGCCGACTGCGCGCCCTCGCATCCGGCTCGAAGACAGCCAGATCATAACCGTTCGGAATTATCGTCCAGTTCGAAGCCGAGTAACCCGCACTGATATGGCGCCGTGACGCTTGTTGCGAACAGCTCACGATCTGGGTCGGGACCACCCGGGACATGAGCGCGCAGGCCCGGTCCGCCATCCGCGTGGCCAAGGGGGCGACAAGCGGATCCAGACCGGAATTGTGCATTCCCCAAACCACCAGCCGGATACCCACAAGCCGCGACAGGACGCCACCAACCAGATTTGCATGGTACATCCAGCACTGGACTATATCAGGCCGATGGGCTGACAAGACACGCCGAAATGCCGCGAGCCCGCCGAGGCTTAGCCTTCCCTTCGGCATCGACAGACAGGCCAGGGGCACCCCCGCCTCCCGAAGCAGCGGGCCATATTTTCCTTCGTCGGAAAGCGAGACCACTGCGTGCGAATGAGTGTGCTCGGCCATGCACAGACGGAACAAAGCCGCCTCAGCACCGCCATTGTGCAGCCCGGTGATGACATGCAGGACTTTAATCCTGGAACTCCTTTCGGGTGGCGCTCGCCAGGCCCATACCCATCGCGAGCAGATACGCGTCAGCCACTATTTCGACACTGAAATCCTGGGCCCGACGTCTGACATCGGGTGGGTTGGCATCATCCAGCCCGGCCAATATCGCGGCCGCGAAGGCTTGCACGTCGCCCACCGCGACAAGCCGCCCCCACTTGCCGTCCTCCAGGATTTCCGCTGGGCCGCTTTCGCAATTCGTGCTCACCACCCTAGCTCCGCAGGCCATCGCTTCGATAATCGTATTGGGAAAGCCCTCCCTTCGCGACGAATGGAGAAACAGCGCGGCGCGGCGCATCCACGGATACGGATTTTTCGAAAAGCCGATCAGGGCGACCGAGGAACGCAACTCGAGTTCATCGATCATCGTCTGCAGCGACGCCCGCAGCGGCCCTTCCCCCACAATCGCCAGTTTGACCGGTCGTTTCCTTACGACCCGTGAAAAGCTGCTAATCAGAGTGGCATGGTCCTTTGCGAAATCGAGGCGACCGACGGCGACCAGCAGGGACCTGCCGTCCTCGTCCGCGAACGGATGATCAATGGGCGCGCTGGCCTGTGCCCGAATGTGTTCGACATCCAATGGGTTGTGGATTGCTTCGACAGAATTCGGGTCGAGCCCGATGCCCCTGATCAGATCGTCCGCAACGCCATGTGAGACGGCTATTATCCTGTCGGCGTAACCATATGTCATTCGCATGAGGAACGGCAGAAATCTCTCACGGACCAATTTCGTATCCGCAAGGGTCCTGGACAGGTTGCTTCTCTCGGATATGACCGTACGCACCCCTTGCCGTGACAGGAAGGACGACACTATTGCCAGGATGTTCGCGTGAGGCAGCGCCGACAGCATCACCCGCGGCTGCTCCGCCTTGACGTAGCGAATCAGGCCGAACAGGGAAAACAGCATGCGAGACGCTTGCAGATCCACTATCCTTATACTGTCTGGAACCAGTGGAAGATATTCCCCTGTCGCACATCCAAGTACGAGATCCGTTACCAACCCGCGCCGGTCGAATTCCCGGGCCAGGGTAAGCATCGCGCGCTCGGTGCCACCTGCCCGCAGCGAGGGGATGAAGACGGCGATCCGGGCATCCGGATCGCCCGACGACTTTCTATCTTTCCCCGTTCGCTTCATCCGATTCAAAGTCCGGCCGCCGCCATACCGCCTCGTTCGGCTCTTGCTCCCCCGTTGGAGAGCAGGCGCAACCGGAAACGCGCCAGGACCGGCGGAGAATATCTTCGACGGATCACTGTTTTCGCCGAAAGACATAGGCATAGGTCTCCGCCGCATCCTTGCCGAGCAAGAGAGCGGTGATGCCAAGCCAGAGGCGCCAGGCGACGAAAGCCGGCACGAAGGAATAGAAGTATGAACTTCTCCAGAACAGGCGCCGCTGGACAAGCTCCAACCCATTTTGCGCCGCGATCCTTTCCACCTCGCTTGGCAGGCATTTGTCGTAGAAAACCGGAAATCCGTCGTGACCCCTGCCTTTGTCGGGATAGATGGCAAACAGCAGCCGCCGCTTGATCCTCTCAGGCAAAATCAGGTTCAACCTGGCGAAAACGGCATTGCGTGATGGCGAGAAAATGGCAACCAAACCGCCCGGCTTGACGCAACTGGCGATGCCGCGAAGCGCGCCCTCTCCATCGCGAACATGTTCCAGGGTCGCCTGGCATATGACCAGATCAGCATCCTGCCTTCCCTTGAACACGGTAAGGTCTGCCTCGATCTGCTCGTCATAGAGTCCATCGGGAGCCTTGGACAGTTCCTCGGCGGCGAGATCAAGCCCTACCAGGACGAGCCCGAGGCGCCGCTTCTGCGGCAGGCTGACGAGCGGTCTTGCGCCTCCACCCAGATCGTAGACCAATGCGTCCGGAGACAGCAGCGCCGGCGCGATTTCGGTTGCGAACGTGTGATTGCCGTCCGCGCGAAGGCGTGGCGGCAAGGCCCTGTCAAGATATTCAGAGACCGCCACGTTCGCGCGTACAAACACCCTCAGCAACGACACTGCCTCCCTTATCGCTTCGCGCTATCCCCGCCCAAAATAATCCTGGTACCACTCGACGAACCGCCCTACCCCGTCGGTGACGGAGGTGCGGGGGCGATAGCCGACGGCCGCCTGCAGCGCCGAAGTGTCGGCGAAGGTGTCGGGCACGTCGCCGGCCTGCAGCGGCAGCAGCTCGATCACGGCCTTGCGGCCGAGCGCGTTTTCCAGTGCCTCGACATAGGCGGTCAGCTTCACCGGATTGTTGTTGCCGATGTTGAAGATGCGCCAGGGCGCGCTGCTGGTCGCCGGATCCGGACGGCCGGAATCCCAGGCCGGGTTGGCCGCGGCGGGGCTGTCGCTGGCACGGATCACGCCCTCGGCGATGTCCTCGACATAGGTGAAGTCGCGCGTGTGGTTGCCGTTGTTGAACAGCTTGATCGGCTCACCGGCCAGGATGCTCCTGGTGAACAGGAACAGCGCCATGTCAGGGCGTCCCCAGGGGCCGTACACGGTGAAGAAGCGCAGCCCCGTGGTCGGCAGGCCGAACAGGTGGCTGTAGCTGTGCGCCATCAGTTCGTTGGCGCGCTTGGTGGCGGCGTAGAACTGCAGCGGATGGTCGGCCGGCCGATGCTCGGAAAACGGCATGTCGGTGTTGGCGCCGTAGACGCTCGAGGTGCTGGCATAGGTCAGGTGCCCGACACGGCTGCCGCGGCAGGCCTCGAGCATGTTGGTATAGGCGATAATGTTGCTCTCGACATAGGCGCGCGGGTTTTCCAGGCTGTAGCGCACACCGGCCTGGGCGGCGAGATGGATCACCCGGTCGAAGGCATGGTCGGTAAAGCAGCCGTCGACCACGCCCCTGTCGGCGAGATCGCCGTGGATGAAATGATAGCCGGCATTGGTCTTGCGGCTCGCCTCGTCCAGGAGCCGCAGCCGCGCCCGCTTGATTTGCGGGTCGTAGTAATCGTTGATGCTGTCGATGCCGACAACCTCGTCACCGCGCTCCAGGAGCCGCCTGGCGACATGATAGCCTATGAAGCCGGCAGCGCCGGTGACCAATACCTTCATCAGAAGCGCCCGTCCGTAACGTCCCTCGGGAACAGCCCCTTGATGTCGTAGATTACGCTGGGGTCCTTGCAAAGTGCCTTCAGGCCCGCAACGCCCAAGCTGCGGAACTGCGCGTGTCCGACAGCGACGATGACGCCGTCATAGCGCTCCGCGGGCTTTTCCTTCACGCTGGCTACGCCAAAGGCGCGCGCGCACTCTTGCGCGCCAACCCAAGGATCCCAGATGTCGATGCTGGCATTGTACTGCCGGAGCTGTGCAACGATATCGGCCACCTTGGAATTCCTCAGATCGGGACAGTTCTCCTTGAAGGCGGCACCCATGACCAGGATTCGGCTGCCCACGACAGGTATGCCCTTGCGCATCATCAGGCGGGCCGTCTGGTCCGCCGCGTGCTGGCCCATGCCGTCGTTGATACGGCGGCCGGCAAGAATCACCTCGGGATGATAGCCGAGTTCCTGGGCTTTGTGAGTGAGATAATAAGGGTCGACGCCGATGCAGTGCCCGCCGACGAGACCGGGTGTGAAGCGCAGGAAATTCCGTTTCGTGCCGGCTGCCTCCAGCACTTCCGATGTGTCGATGCCCAGCTTGCCGAAGATCAGCGACAGCTCGTTCACCAGGGCGATGTTCAAGTCGCGCTGCGTGTTCTCGATGACCTTGGCGGCCTCGGCCACGGCAATGCTGGAGGCACGATGCGTACCCGCCGGCACGATCGAGGCATAGAGCGCGTCGATGGCCTCCGCCGCCTCCGGCGTGGAACCGCTGGTGACCTTCACGATCGTCTGCAACCGGTGCTCGCGATCGCCGGGGTTGATGCGCTCGGGACTGTAGCCGAGGAAGAAATCGCTGTTGTAGCGCAGCCCGGAATGTTTCTCGATCAGCGGTGCGCAGACTTCCTGCGTGCAGCCGGGATAGACGCTGGATTCAAAGATCACCACCGCGCCCGGGGATATGACCTCGCCGACCGTTGTCGACCCCATGACGAGAGGTTTCAGGTCCGGCCTGTTGGCCCGGTCGATCGGCGTGGGCACGGTAACGATGAAAATTCCGCAGTCGCGCAGATCGGCCTTCTCGCTGGTGAACTTCAGCCCTCTGGCGGCGGCGATTTCCTCCTCGCTGGCTTCTAACGTGTGGTCCTCGCCGCGCTTCAGCGCCTCCACGCGCGACGGGTTGATGTCGAAACCGATCACATTCCTGGTCGCCCCGAAGGCAACGGCCAGCGGCAGACCGACATAGCCAAGTCCGATGACAGCTATTTTCCTTGAGGCGAGATCCATTGCTTCCTGCACGTATGATCGCTATCGCGCACCAAAACCGGTGAACATCGTTTTTATGGTCCTGAGAACGATCAGCACGTCCAACCAAGGTGAGAAGTTCTTTATGTAGTAAAAATCATAGTGCAATTTTTCCATGACATCACCGACCGCCGCGACATGGCCCTGATTTACTTGTGCCCACCCGCTCACGCCCGGCCTGACGATGTGCCGGTACCGGTAGAACGGCAGTTCCGCCTCGTACCATTGCGACAGCACGACGGCTTCCGGCCGTGGCCCGATCCAGCTCATCTCACCGCGCAGGATGTTGATGGCCTGCGGCAGCTCGTCGATCCTGAACTTGCGCAGGAAGCTCCCGACCCGCGTGATGCGATCGTCATCCGGTTTCGTGATCGCCTTGTCCTTGTCGCTGCCGGAGCCGACCTGCTGCCTCATCGAACGAAATTTGTAGACGGTGCAGATCCTGCCTCGGTAGCCCATGCGGGGTTGGCGAAACAGCACGGGACCTTCCGAGTCCAGCCGGATCGACAGGGCGACCAGCAGCAGAACGGGACAAAGAATCACGACGAGGACAAGCGCGGAGGTCCAGTCGATGGCTTGCTTGATCTTGAGATAAGCCTGGTTCGGATTGAGCGAGCCGAGCGTGTTCTCCGACAGATGTTCGATCTCGACGCGACCCGTCAGCGATTCGCTGACCTGCTTGACGTGATAGACGGGCGTGCCCGACAGCGCCCGGTCGGCGATGTAGCGTTCCCATTCGGCGCCGAGGTCCGCACGCAAATCGACGACCACACCGTTAACCCTTTCGATAACGATGCCGGGCGACTTTAGCCAGAACCAGTGCACGCCCGGCAACGCCCTGAGGCGCTCGACGTTGCCGCCGGGAATGACGGCCAGCCGGTACGGCTCAAGACGCCGGGTCATGAGGCTCAGGCCGAAATACCACAGCGTGGACTGCGTGAAGCTGGCGGCGGCCTGAAACCGGCTATACTCGAAGCGGAAAAAGAAAATCGTCAGGAAAACTAGACCGTAGGACAGGAGGAATGTCGGCAGGATGTAGCTGGCCGCGGCCACGCCCGGAAAATTGCCAATGCGGCGATAGGCAAGAAAGCCGGTAACATGCGCAATGATGGCAGCCGCAACCGTTATCTGCAGATTGGCCGAATAGATCGCATCCGCATAGGATGCTATCCGGATCAGTGCTGGAGCGATGATCGCGAATGTCAGTCCGCCGACGAGTTGGAAACGAATTCTGAACAGGAAGTGCCGGCTTCCGACAATCGTTGATGTTGCGACATTCAACTTCTTCCCCTTTCCTTCCCCGAAAGGTGCCCGTGTCGGCGATCGCCACTACACTTGGCAGGCTGTTAGTTCGCAAATCGAACCGGACCGCTCACCATTGGCGATTCGACTCAGTCCAAGATCAAGAGCTACGCCAGTGCGACCTCACCAGCAAGCATCTATTTAACGGGACTAGTCGGCAGAAGTTATTATCGGCAGCATTGCTGCATCGTAATTTAAAAGCTGCGGCTAATATTCCGGATTATTCTCCACTCGTTAAGAAAACGGGCGAACCCCGAGCCGATATAAAGGCGATATCTTTGGTGCCGACCAATTGCCCCTGCCAATTCGGCCAACCGCCTGGCCAGACCACCATCGACGGCCGGTCCGGGCCCGATGCAGCCGAGCGAAATCAAAAAGCCGTCCGGATTCAACCGTTTGCCAATACAGGTCGAACTCCGACTTTCGTCCGCTGCGCTTGTGGACGCTGGACAATTCCCCGGTTCGCTTCACAATGCGATCAAAAGCGCACCGCCAAAAGCGTGAGGGAGGAACCCGGCATGCTGGGACTGATGCAGGAATGGCCGCTGCTGTGCCACAAGCTGATCGACAACGCTGAACGGCAACATGGCGTGCGCGAGATCGTGTCGCGCTCGATCGAGGGGCCGATCGTACGCACGACCTATGCCGACATCCACCGCCGTTCTCTCAAGGTCGCCCAGCGGCTGGAGCGAGACGGCTATGGGTTGGGCGACCGCATCGCCACGCTGGCCTGGAACACCGCGCGCCATATCGAGGCGTGGTACGGCATCATGGGCATCGGCGCGATCTATCACACGCTCAATCCGCGCCTGTTTCCCGAGCAGATCGTCTGGATCATGAACCATGCCGAAGACAAGGCCGTCTTCGTCGACCTGACCTTTATACCTTTGCTGGAAAAAATCGCCGGTGCCGTCAAATCGCTGAAAAAGGTGATCGTGCTCACCGACAAGGCACACATGCCGCAGACGACCTTGCCCCAATGCCGTCGCCTATGAGGACTGGCTTGATGAGGTCGATGGCGATTTCGCCTGGAAGACCTTCGACGAAGGCACCGCCGCCGGCATGTGTTACACATCGGGCACGACAGGCGATCCCAAGGGCGTCGTCTACAGTCACCGCTCGAACGTGCTGCACGCCATGATCGCGTCCATGCCCGACGCGATGGGGCTGTCGTCACGCGACACGATCCTGCCGGTGGTGCCGATGTTCCACGCCAATGCCTGGGGCCTTGGCCAGAGCGGCCCGATGATCGGCGCCAAGCTGGTCATGCCCGGCTGCAAAATGGACGGCGCCTCGATCTATGAATTGCTCGATCAGGAAAAGGTGACATTCAGCGCCGCCGTGCCGACCGTGTGGATGATGCTGCTGCAATATCTGGAGGAGACTGGCAAGACGCTTCCCCATCTGGGCAAGGTCGTAATCGGCGGCTCGTCGTGCCCGCGTGCGATCATGACGAAATTCCAGGACAGCTACGGTGTGCAGGTCATCCATGCCTGGGGCATGACCGAAATGTCGCCGCTCGGCACGCTGTGCACCTTGAAGCCGGACTATGCCGGCCTCGAGGGCGAGGCTCGGCTCGACGTCCAAAGCAAGCAGGGTTACCCGCCCTTCGGCGTCGAAATGAAGGTAACCGACGACGAGAACAATCCGCAGCCATGGGACGGCAAAACGTTCGGCCGGCTGAAGGTGCGCGGCCCCGCCGTCGCCCGCGCCTATTATGGCGGTGCGGGCGCGGAGCAATTCGACGTGGACGGCTGGTTCGACACTGGAGACGTCGCCCATATCGATGCCGGCGGCTACATGCAGATCACCGACCGTGCCAAGGACGTCATCAAGTCCGGCGGCGAATGGATTTCGACCATCGACCTGGAGAATCTGGCCGTCGGCCACCCCGATGTGGCGGAAGCGGCGGCCATCGGCGTCAAGCATTCGAAATGGGGCGAGCGGCCCCTGCTGGTCGTCGTTGCCAAGCCGGGCAAGGAACCCACCAAGGCCGGGATTCTCGATTTCATGGATGGCAAGGTGGCCAAATGGTGGATGCCGGACGACGTCGCTTTCGTCGGCGAGATACCGCACACCGCCACAGGCAAGATCCAGAAGATCACCTTGCGTCAGCAGTTCAGGGACTATCGCTTGCCGACGGATTGAGAGGATGTTGCGTGTTTCCGCAAAAAGGCACTAAACCTCATCCGGGTTGGGGCAGCGCAGAGAATAATGGTTAGCATTCCCGAACGGCAAACGTCGAAGGCTGCCGGCTGGTCGCGGCGCACGGGCGCCTTTTCGGCGGTGCTTTTGCTGACGAACTTTGTCGGCCATCGCTTCGGCCTCGTCCAAACGCCGGTCTTCCTGTGGGTGCTGGGCATTGCCGCCCTGCTGGCGGCGCTGGCGCTGCTGTTTGCCGGCCTGGCCTTTGCGAGGCTGTGGAATTTTGGTGACCGTGGTGGCCGTGATCTCACCGTCGGCGCCTTGCTGGCGCTGCTGGTGCTCACCCCCTACGGCGTTGCCGCCTACTGGGCGACGATATATCCGCCGCTGCGGGACATTTCGACCGATTTCGATGAACCGCCCCTGCTCGATGTCAGCGACCGGACCAAGGACATGAACGCAGTGTCCCCATCAACGCCAGGTGAGCAGACGTTGCAGACGGACAGCTATCCATTGGTCACCGCACGCAGCTACGACCTGCCGTTCGAGACCGTCGTCAATGCCGTTGAAACGGTGCTCGACCGGCGCGGCTGGGACCTTTCGGAGCCTTATCCCGAACTCGCCGGACAGACGGAGGTGACCATCACCGCCGTCGCCTCGAGTTTCGTTCTTGGCCTTCCTGCGGACGTCGCCATTCGCGTCACGGATGACGGCGACACGGTCATCGTCGACATGCGCTCCGCCTCGCGTTACGGCCGCCACGACCTTGGCGACAATGCCGCGCGCATCACTGAATTCCTCGCGGAACTGGATCAGGAAGTCGCCGGCCAGATCGGCGCGGCGCCGGCACAATAGCATTTTTCGGGCAAATCGCGCGCCCGCGACCATGGTTGGGTGAACGGGTGGGTGCAGGCAGGGCTATCGGCCTGGCGTGAAAATGCCATCTATTGCGGGAGCGACGTCCGTCGCCACCACGCCGCGCGCCACCAGGTCCTCCAGATGGGCAAGCACCGACAGGCCGGCAGCGCCGTGCAGCCGGGGATCGGTATCCCTGTAGATCGCCTTGACCATGTCGGGGATTGTCCTGTCGCCGGCCCTGATCCGTTCCAATATGGCTCGTTCACGCATTTTGCGATGGGTCTTCAGCCCGCGCATGAAAGCGCGCGGCGCCGTCACCGGTCCCCCATGGCCAGGCAGCAGCAGCCGGTCGCCGCGCTCGATCAGGCGGTCCAGCGATGCCATGTAGTCGGCCATTGCCCCGTCCGGCGGCGCGACGATCGACGTTGCCCAGCCCATGACGTGATCGGCTGAAAACAGGATGCCGGTGCCTTCCAGCGCGAATGCCGCATGGTTGGCGGTGTGGCCGGGCGTCAGGACGGTCCGGATCGCCCAGCCGTCGCCGCTGACCAGTTCGCCGTCCGGCAAGGCGATATCGGGAACGAAGGCGGTGTCGGCGCTGGCGTCGAGCGCATTGGTTTCGCCAATGTGCAAGGGCCTCGCCGGCCGGTGCCGTCCCTCCGCCAGCACTTGGGCGCCGGTGCGCTCCTTCAACCGGGCCGCCAGCGGAGAATGGTCGCGATGCGTGTGGCTGACGAAAATGTGGCTCACCGGCCGGCCCGCTATCAGGTCGAGCAAGGTCTGAAGATGCGCCTCGTCATCGGGTCCCGGATCGATCACCGCCAGCGTATCGTGGCCCACGACGTAGCTGTTGGTGCCGTGGAAAGTGAAGGGACTGGGATTGGGGGCCGTGAGTCGTTGCACGTCGGGGGCCACGCTTACACCTCGGCCGTAAGCGGGGTCGAAGCTGGTATCGAATTTGAGAGCCATGTCGGCGCTTTGTTCCCGGAACGGCAAAACAGATTGCCGCATAGCACGCAAGCCAATATAGGAAAATGCAAGACCGCGATTTCTGGTTCGCGGCAAGATTGGATTGGGGAAGACCATGACAACCGCAACGACGACGCGCCCGCTTGTTTTCCTGGCCTTGCCGCAGGAAGGTGCCGCGCGACTTGCAACGCAGTTTTTGCTGGCGATCGCCGGGACGCTGCTCCTAACTCTTTCGGCCAAGACCAAGGTGATGCTCGGGCCTGTCGACATCTCGATGCAGACGCTTGCCGTCCTGCTGATCGCCGCCGCCTTCGGCATGCGGCTCGGCGTCGCCACCCTGCTGCTCTACATGGCGGAAGGGGCTATGGGCTTCCCGGTCTTCCAGGGCACGCCGGAAAAAGGCATCGGCATTGCCTACATGCTTGGCTCGACCGGCGGCTATCTCGCCGGCTTCGTGGTCATGGCGGCGATTGTCGGCTGGGCCGCCGACCGTGGCTGGGACCGTCATCCGATCAAGCTTTTCAACGCCATGCTGGTTGCCGAAGTGGTGATGATGGTGATGGGTTTCGCCTGGCTGGCGCTGCTCATCGGTCCGGAAAAATCCTGGCAGTTCGGCGTCGTGCCGTTCATCGTCGGCGATCTCATCAAAGTCGCGCTCGCGGCCAGCCTCGTGCCGGCCGTCTGGTCGCTGCTGAAGCGCTCCTGAAATTTGGCCGCCCGCCGGTCGAATTGCAGGAGCTTAAAATAGATTCCATCGGCGCAAACTCCTCGTGGTCGGACCAACCGCAGAAAGTGCCATAATCCGGCCATCGTCGGTGTTAAGCTTCGTTAACGGGCAAAGGGGTGCGATTGGCGACTGAAAGAGGTTCGCATGGACGCGCTCGACGATAAGGTTCTCGAGAGTACGCTTGCCGAAAGCCTGGCCGATCTGGTGCCGGACGAAAAGACTGTTTCCGAAGACGAGTTCGTCGAAGTTGTCGGGGGCGCCCTAGAAGCGGTCGGCGGCACACTGCTGTTCAAGATGTGCGTCCAGAACGAAGGCGAAGGCCAGCACGTCGCGGCGGCATCCGTCGGCGATGGCGGCAATCGCCAGTTCCTGCTGCTCACCTTGCCAACCGTCGGAGGGTCGCTGAAAGTCGAGACCATCTCGAGAAGCAGCAACCCGGTGGCGGGCATCGCGGCCGCCTATGCCGGGCTGATGGACGCCTTCAAAACCGCTGCCTGATTTTCCGCTGCCACGCGAAGGTCAGTCTTGCGCCACGCACGGGCGCTTGGCGTCTGTTTGTTTGTTACCGGGGGCCTTGTTCTATCCGGCCGCCCACCACACCTAAGGTCGGGGCAAGGAGAACCAGCATGGACAAGATCGCCAACCCGGCACCCGGCTTCCAGCGCAATCCCGACAAGATCATCACGATAGAGCCCTATTCCGGGACGGTCACAATCCGCGCCGGCAGTACGGTCATTGCTTCTTCCGCCAAGGCGAAGGTGCTGACGGAGGCCCCCTACCCCGCCGCGTTCTATATTCCGTTCGCCGACATCGATTTCGACAAGCTCAGCCGAACGGATCACGCGACGCACTGCCCCTACAAGGGTGATGCCAGTTATTGGAGCGTGCTGCCGGCGGGCGAAGCGGGCAAGGACGCGATGTGGGCCTATCGGCAGCCCTTCGACGAGATGACCGCCATCCGCGACCACGGCGCGTTCTACGCCAGCAAGGTCAGCATCGAGGCCAAGCCGGACTGAACGCTTCGGCTTGAAGACACTCAGGAGGCATCGATATTCAGGTGATGCCGGCCTCTAGTCCGTGGTGCCGTGGTTGCCAGTTCCGTCGGCATCGTCGAGGCGTACGAAGGTCATGCCCCTGTCCTTGAGCGCCAGCAGGCCCTGAACCACGCCCTCGCCGGCAGCATGGGTCGGCTGATTGATGTGGGAGATGATGACATCACCGTCCTTGGCGGCGGCAATGCGCCTGGCCGTCTCCTTGGCGCCGAGCAGCGAGCCGCCGTCGCCATTGATCGAGAAGCCGGCAATCTTGAAGCCGAGCTTGCGGATCATCGCAATCGCCGAGGGACTGTATTCGGCTGTTGCGCCACGGAACCATTTCGGCGCCGGTTCGCCGGTCGTGGCCAGAGCCGCGGCCCCCGACTCGACTTCGGCAAGGACTGCTTCCGGGCTGCCGGCACTGCGTATGCCATAAATCTTCCGGGGCGTGTCGACAGCCGGAATATGACGGCCACCGTGATTTTCCAGTTCGAACAGGTCGGGATGAGCCCGCATGATCGCCACGGCCTCGGCGTTGCGCTTCAGCCAGACGCCGGTGACGAAAATGGTGGCCGGTATCTTGTTGTCCACCAACGCCGAGAGAATGCGCGTGTCAGTCTTGCCGCCGCAGGCATCGAGCGTGAGTGCAACGCGACCGGTTCCGCTTTCAGCCGGCTTGATGTGCAGCGTGGGTTCGACCAGCGGCGCGCCATGAGCGCTGGATATCAGCGCCACCGACATGGCAATCACGCAGAGATGTTTTTGCGGCAAATGCATCGAACCAAGTTCCCGACCGGTCGGTTTCAAGCCGATATCCCAAGACCCGCATGAAGGCGGAAATCGGACGGGGGATAGCAGAAAAACGCCTGGCGCGGCAATTTGACCTCCCACTTGGTCGACGAGCCGTTCAGCGACAGTCTTGCCGTTCCATCGCCCTCAGCCAGAGCGTTCATTTTTCAGCTCAGTGCGCGCGAGAATTTCGCGCGCCGCTTCGACAACCGGCTTCACCTCCAGGCGCCAAACGCAGCACGCCTTGCTGGGATCGGTTCGGCGACACAAATCCTTGGCCACGCAGTCACATGGCATTGACGGCCGAAGCGCGATGCTGGGCACGCCGACAGGTCCCCAGCGCGACGGATGCGTCAGGCCGAAAAGGCCGACAACCGGGGTGCCGGCGGCAGCGGCCATATGCATCGGCCCGCTTTCATTGCCCAGAAACAGCCGAGCCTGTTCCAGAACGGCCAGCAGGGTCTCGAGCGACAGCGCTCCGACCAGGTCGACCACCGGCGTCGCCGTCTCGGCAACGATCCGCGCGGCGGTTTCACCTTCGCCCGGCCCTCCCACCAGGACGATGCCCAGTCCGGTTTCGGCCGCAATCTGGTCAATGGCCTCGGCGAACCGTTCCGGCTGCCACTGCCGGCCCTTGAAACTCGCGCCTGCGTGGACAGCGACGAAGGCGTTCGGACGGATGTGGTGCGTGCCCAGAAGCGCCAAGGCTTTCGCGGCCTCGATTGGCGGCGGCTGGAGGCTCGGTACCGTCACCCGCAGATCGATGCCGAGCGCTTCAAGAGGGGAGAGATAGCGATAAACAAAATGCTGGCCGCCAAACCCGAATGGTTTGGCGAACACATTGGCGGGCTGCCCCTCCAGCAGCTTCAGCGGCCTTTCCGGGGGATTGTAGCCGACTCGCGTCTTTGCGTTGACCAAGCCGCTGAGAAGCCGAGAGGTCTTTGAATCGGTCAAGTCGATCGTCAAATCGAAGCGGAAGCCGCGCAGTGCCTTCACCGTTGCGTAGAGCTCTTTTCCGCGCTCCAGCGGGGTGCCCCGCGCGCGAGCCCGCCTGAACGGAACCACCTCGGAAGCGAGGCCATGCGCAACCACGAAGCTCTCCAAGTGCGCTTCGCAGAGGAACACAATGCTGGCACCGGGGAATTCGAGCCGAAGGTTCCTAGCGAGCGTCGAGGCGAGGACGATATCGCCTATAAACTTCGTTTGAATGATCAGGATCGAGCGGAACGGAGCGGGTGAAATCTGCAACATATGTTTCCGGAGACGTTTGGCGATCATCACGAAATTGGTCAGAAACAATGGCGAGATTGCGCGATACCTCTAGCACGTTCGCGTGAGTTTTCATACAAAACCGTAAGCTCGGACCGGTCTATCCACGAGCCGTCGTCGTTGTCTGCACTGCGGCCTGCGCCGCTGCCAGCCTGGCGATCGGCACGCGGTAAGGCGAGCAGGAGACGTAGTCGAGCCCGACCTCCTCGCAGAAGCGGATCGACGAGGGATCGCCGCCATGTTCGCCGCAGATGCCAAGCTTGATGTCGGGTCGCGTCGCCCTGCCCTTCTGCGCCGCCATGCGCACCAGTTCGCCGACGCCCTCAATGTCGAGCGAGACGAACGGATCCTGCTCGATAATGCCCTTCTGGCGATACGTCTCCAGGAAGGAGGCGGCATCGTCGCGCGAGATGCCGAAGGTGGTCTGGGTGAGATCGTTGGTGCCGAAGGAGAAGAATTCGGCCGACTCGGCAATGACATGGGCGCGGATCGCCGCGCGGGGGAGTTCAATCATGGTCCCAGTCAAGTAATCGATGTTGACGCCGCTCTCGTCCATGACGCTCTTGGCGACGGCGTCGATGCGCGCCTTCACAAAATCGAGTTCCTTCGCCAGACCGACCAGCGGCACCATGATCTCGGGGACGACCAGCGCGCCGGCTTTCTTGCCGGCCTCGACCGCCGCCTCGAAAATGGCGCGCGCCTGCATCTCGGCGATCTCGGGGTAGGAGACGGCGAGCCGGCAGCCGCGATGGCCTAGCATCGGGTTGAATTCGTGCAAGGCCTCGGTGCGCTGCCTGAGCTTGTCTGCCGACACGTTCATGGCGGCCGCGACTTCGGCGACTTCCGCTTCGGTCTTGGGCAGGAATTCGTGCAGCGGCGGATCGAGCAGGCGGATCGTCACCGGCAGGCCGGCCATGATCTCGAACAGTTCCAGGAAATCCGAGCGCTGCATGGGCAGAAGCTTGGCCAGCGCCGCGCGGCGGTCCTTCTCGCTGTCGGCCAGGATCATCTCGCGCATCGCGACGATCCGGGCGCCGTCGAAGAACATGTGCTCAGTGCGGCATAGCCCAATGCCCTCGGCGCCGAAGGAGCGCGCCATGCGGGCATCGAGCGGCGTTTCGGCATTGGTGCGCACCTTCATGCGGCGCACCGCGTCCGCCCATTCCATGATGGCGGCGAAATCGCCGGACAATTCCGGCTGCAGCATCGCCACGGCGCCCTTGAGCACCTGGCCGTTGCCGCCGTCGATGGTGATGATGTCACCTTTGCGGAAGGTCTGCCCCATCGAGATCAGTGTGCCTGCCTTGTAGTCGACGCGCAGCGAGCCGGCTCCGGACACGCAAGGCTTGCCCATGCCGCGCGCGACGACCGCGGCGTGGCTGGTCATGCCGCCGCGCGTGGTCAGGATGCCTTCGGCCGCATGCATGCCATGAATATCTTCCGGACTGGTCTCGATACGCACCAGGATCGCCTTGCGCCCCTGTGTCTTCAGATCCTCGGCATCGCCGGAGGAAAAGACGATCTCGCCGGTGGCAGCCCCCGGAGACGCCGGCAGCCCGACGCCGATGACGTCTCGCGCGGCCTTCGGGTCGATGGTCGGGTGGAGCAATTGGTCAAGAGATGCCGGATCGATGCGTGCGACGGCTTCTTGCTTCGTGATCAGGCTGTCCCTTGCCATTTCAACCGCGATCCTGAGCGCCGCCTTGGCGGTCCGCTTGCCGGACCGGGTCTGCAGCATCCACAACTTGCCGCGCTCGATGGTGAATTCGAGATCCTGCATGTCGCGGTAGTGCTTTTCCAGGCTGTCGGAGATGGTGACGAAGGACTGGAAGGCATCCGGCATCAGCTTCTGCAGCGACGGCTTGTCGGAACCGGCCGCGATGCGCGCAGCCTCGGTGATGTTCTGCGGCGTGCGGATGCCGGCGACGACATCCTCGCCCTGCGCATTCACCAGGAACTCGCCATAAAGCATTTTTTCACCGGTCGAGGGGTTGCGGGTGAAGGCAACGCCGGTGGCCGAGGTCTCGCCCATATTGCCAAACACCATGGCCTGGACATTGACCGCCGTGCCCCAGCTTTCTGGGATATCGTGCAGACGCCGGTAGGTGATGGCCCGGTTGTTCATCCAGCTTGAAAACACCGCGCCGATCGCTCCCCAGAGTTGCTCGTGCGGATCCTGCGGGAACGGCCTGCCGAGTTCCTCCTCGACCTTGGCCTTGTAGAGCGCGATGACGCCTTGCCATTCGGTCGCCGTCAGTTCGGTGTCGAGCTCGTGGCCGAGGCCGGCTTTCTGGTCTTCCAGGATTTCCTCGAACACCTCGTGATCGAGGCCCATGACGACGTCGGAATACATCTGGATGAAACGGCGGTAGCTGTCATAGGCAAAGCGCGCATCGCCGGAATCGGCGGCCAGCGCCTCGACTGTCTCGTCGTTCAATCCGAGATTGAGCACGGTATCCATCATGCCGGGCATCGACGCCCGGGCGCCGGAACGCACCGAAACCAGGAGCAGCTTCGACGGGTCGCCGAACCGGCGACCGGTCAGCCGGCCGATATGGTCGAGGGCGACCGCGACATCAGCCTCCAATCCCGCCGGGTGGGTGCGACCGTTGGCATAATAGGCATTGCAGACCTCGGTGGTGATCGTAAAGCCCGGCGGCACTGGCAGCCCCAGGCTGCACATCTCGGCCAGGTTGGCGCCCTTCCCGCCCAGCAGATTCTTGTCGCTGGCACGGCCTTCCGCCGCACCATCGCCAAAGGTGAAAACCCATTTGGTCATGCTTGCTCTCCGGTTGCAGGAGATTGGAAAGATTGGCGAAACGCAAAGTTCCATCGTGCCCGACTTTGGAGCGATATGATGCTGCAGTGCGAAAGGCAAGGCGTCGGCAAGCCGTTCGGCCGCTACAATCGATTAAGAAAAAACTCCCCCTGGGCCTGTGGCAAAAAGACTTGCCACCTCACGGCGCGACCTCTAGAACATAAAGGGAACAAGAGGTGCGCCATGAAACAGCCTGGAAAGCTCGACTATCTGGAGATGCCGGCGACCGCCGGCACACTGGATCGGTTGAAGGCCTTCTACAGCGCCGCCTTCGCCTGGTCCTTCACGGATTATGGGCCGACCTATTCGGCCTTCGCCGAGGGCCTGGATGGCGGTTTTCAGGCCGATGCCGCGGAAGCACCGGCCAAGCCGTTGCCCGTGCTTTACAGCGACAATCTGGAGGAAACCCTTCGCGCCGTCGAAAGTGCCGGCGGAACGATCGTCAGGCCGATATCTCATTCCCTGGCGGCCGACGCTTCCACTTCGTCGATCCAGCCGGCAACGAGCTGGCTGTGTGGTCCCACTAGTCCGTTTGTGGATCACCTGGCGCCGATTGCATCGCTGGTCAGCCGAGCGTCTTCGCAGTCATTCATAGCATTGTGCTTTTCGGCTGCTCTGCTAATAACGCGCCGCACAGCGACTCTGACGGCTATTGGGGCGTCGCCAAGTGGTAAGGCATCGGTTTTTGGTACCGACATTCCCAGGTTCGAATCCTGGCGCCCCAGCCAAACGCAGACTCCATTCGAGACCGAAGCACGCGCCGAACAGGCCCTGCTCCCAATACCCTGAGCCCAGACTTGACCAAGAAGTGTCACGCTCGGCCGTGCCTCGGCGATGCACCAACCACACCGGGTGAAAGCGCGACCAGAACATGTTGTCAATCTGGGTGGGGCCGGAGCAAATCCTCCTGCCCCGAACCGTTGAAGGCGCCTTGTTGCGTCCGCAAGAGCAACTTTGTTTGCGGACATGCGTACTCGTCGGCATATGCGAGAACAAGCTTGCTGTTGTCCATCTTCCATATCTTGTCTCGGGCTTCAGCTACCATACCGGCACTTGGTCCCGTCAGCGTCTCAAATGTGTGCTATTTTTGCTACATTTTTTGGCCGTCTGCTTAGATTCTATGATTAAGTCACAGCTTAATAATGAAACGCGGACATTAATTTGCAAGATAGTGGCAAGGCCAGGCGCCAAGCCTGGCTGGGGCGCTCTTAAAAAGCGCGGGGAAACGTGGGTGGGAAAATGAAGACGACAGGTCTGTCGACCAAGGTCATGGGCGTTGGTCTCTTGATGACGGCTACCATGCTGAGCTGCTGGGGGGCGCATGCACTGACACTCAAGGAAGCCATGGCGGTCGCGGTGGAATCCAACCCGGAAATCGGCCAAGCCATCGAAAACCGCGAGGCCATCGAGTTCGAACTGCGGCAAGCAAAAGGGCTCTATCTTCCAAGCGTCGACCTGGAGGCATCCGCTGGTGCTCGCCGTCTGGACAACTCCTCCCGCCGCGCGCTCTCCATCGAGCACGATGCGCTTTATCCCGCGGAGACCGATCTGACGGTTTCGCAAACGCTTTATGATAGTGGCGCAAGGCGAGCCGAACTCAACCGTCAAGCCTCGCGAGTCGATGGCGCCTCATTCCGCGTGCTGGAGCGATCCGAGTTCATCGGGCTGTCTGTCGTCCAGGATTACCTGGAATACATGCTTCAGGCCTCGATCGTGACCGAGGCAAAGAAGAATCTGGGCTTCCACCAAGCGATTCTCCACGACATCAGGGAAGGCATAGCAGGCGGCGGGTTGAACGAAGCAGACCGGCAACAGGCCGAGGAGCGCTTGTTTGCGGCCAAGGCCCGCATGCAGGAGGCTTCCGAGGAACTCGAGGCCTCGAGGATACGCTTCTTCAAGACCGTCGGGAAACCTCTGACCAATGCATCGCGGCCAGGCGATGTTTCCTCTGCGCTGCCAAGGTCCCTGGACGACGCGCTGGGCATTGCGCGGGAGAACAACCCGCGCGTCCACATGGCCAATAGCGATATCGCCGCCGCGGGCTCGCAGGTTGACGCCGCTCGGGCGAAATACGGCCCGTCGGTCGTCGCCGAAGGCGTTGCCCGCGCCGGATACGACATTGACGGCGACAATGGAGACACGTCCGATCTGCAGGCACGGGTGGTGCTGCGGTGGAACCTGTATCGGGGCGGCATCGACAAAGCGAATGAACAGGAGCAGATCCGCCGCGCCAGCGAACAGCGGCTTGGGCTGCATCAGGTTCTGCGGGAGATCGAAGAAGCCGTTCGCACGTCTTGGGATCGCCGCTTCCGGCAAGCCGACCTGGCAAAGACCCTGAAGCTGCAAGCCGCTTCCAACGAGAAGCTGGTTGCCTCTTATCGCGAGCAGTTCAAGGTCGGACAGCGCTCGCTGCTGGATGTGCTGGATGCGCAGAATACGCGGTTCAACACAGCAACGCTGGCGGACACCGCGTCCTACGCATCCCTCTTTGCCCAATACCGGCTTCTGGCGGCAACCGGGCAGTTGCTGAAAACGATGGACATCCAGCCGCCGAAGCAGGCCGCGGCCTATGCCAAGGAGGAATTCGCGGTTCCGGAGATCCCGGACACCGAAACCTATGCACGGACCCCGTCGGAACAGAAGAACGATCTGCCCTTCGACATCCTCGCCCCTGTCAGGAAGAAGTGAGCCTTAAGGAGTGTTAGGGGTTCTGGCGGGCGGGTCGTGAATCAGCAGCCACATATTCTGTCGCCCAAGGAGGCGTTCAAGGCCTGCTTTTCGGCGGTGGCCGCCTATCTCGGCAGGCCGAGCGCCGAGACCGTGCTGTTTGCCGGAGTGCCGATTTCGGACACGCGAATCGAGGTCACCGAGATCCGACATCTTGCCGAGCGTATCGGTCTCGAGACCCAGGAATTCAACCATCGCGACTTCCTGCGCGGTCGCGTGGATCTCCCGGCAATTCTCTTCCGCGTCAGTCAGTTGCCGATCGCCCTGCTGGCGGAAACCGACGGCGACGGGTATCTCACGGCCCCGCAGGAAGACGGGCGCACTACTGTCGGCAAATCCGAGTTGGCCGCAAGTTACATCAGTGGCGGTGTATCCTTCTCCATCACCTATGCCAACGCCACCGAGGGCATGAAGGTCGGCTCGGCGCAGCAGATCGAGCGGCGCCATTGGCTGACGGGGACAATGGGCGCTTTCTGGCGCACCTATTCCAAGGTCGTGCTGTCGGCGATCTTCATCAACCTTTTGGCCATCGCCTCGCCGATCTTCACCATGAATGTCTATGACCGCATATTGCCGAACAAGGCGATATCGACGCTTTGGGTGCTGGCGATCGGCATCGGCGCCGTCATTCTCTTCGATCTGCTTTTGAAAACGGCCCGAGCTTCGCTCATCGACTATGCCGGGCGCAAGGCGGATTTGCGGATATCGTATCTGCTGTTCGAGAAGGTGCTGAATTCATCCCTATCCGCGCGCCCGGGCTCGACAGGCGAATATGCCAACCGCATCACCCAATATGAGTTCGTCAGGGAATTTTTCACCTCCAACACGATCAGCGTGTTCATCGATACGGCTTTCGTCTTCATCTTCCTGCTCGTCATCTACGCGATCGGCGGCTGGCTGGTCGTCATCCCGGCCCTCGCATTCGTGGCGTCGGTAGTCGTTGGCCTGGTCACGCAACGCCGCATCGGCAAACGGGTCGCAGCCTCCATGAATGAAGCCTCCCAGCGCCAGGCTCTGCTGGTCGAGTCAATCTCCACGCTGGAAACGATCAAGTCGCTGCGCGCCGAAGCCTATTTGCTGAGGAAGTGGGGCGAGCATTCGAAGAATGCGGCCAACACCTCCGAGAAGATCAAGCAGCTCTCGGCGGCGGCCGGCAACATCACCCAGGCCATCCAGCAGCTTGTGACGGTCGCCCTGGTCGTGGCTGGAGCCTACGCCTTTTCGGAAGGGCATGTTTCGACAGGAGCCATCATCGGAACGGTGATGCTGGCGAGCCGGGCCGTGGCTCCGCTCGGCCAGATCGCGATCACCCTGTCGAGATTTCGCCAGGCCATGCTCTCCTTGAGAATGGTGAATTCCATCATGGCCCAGCCGGAGGACCGGCCGGATACGGTGGGCTTCGTCAATCGCCCGATTCGCAATGGAGCGATGACGTTCAAGAATGTCGGCTTCGTCTACCCCGGATCGGAAAACGAGGTTCTGTCTGGCCTGAACTTTTCGGTGAAGCCGGGAGAGCGGATCGGCATCATCGGCCGCATCGGGTCAGGCAAGACGACGATGGGACGCCTGATCGGCAGGCTTTTTCTGCCAAGCTCCGGCGAATTGCTGGTGGATGGCATCGACATCCGCCAGTATCACCCGTCAGAGGTGCGCGCCGCCGTCGGCATCGTCGCGCAAGCCGGCGATCTGTTTTCGGGCACCATCAAGGAGAACCTGCTGATGGCGTCTCCGGAGGCGACCGACGAGCAAATCATCGAAGCCGCGAAAGCCGCCGGCGTCGATGAGTTCGTGTCTCGCCACCCGCGTGGCTACGACATGAATGTCGGTGAGCGGGGCACCAATCTTTCCGGTGGGCAGAGACAGACGGTGGCGATCGCCCGGCTGCTTTTGACCAAGCCGAAGATCGTCTTTCTGGATGAACCGTCCGGCTCGATGGATCTGGCGTCGGAACGGCAACTGATAAAGCAACTCAAGACCGCTTTCGACCACAACACGACGCTGATCGTCTCGACGCATCGCTTCAGCATGCTCGAATTGGCTGATCGCCTTATTGTTGTCGAACAAGGAAAGATTGTTGCTGACGGGCCAAAAGAACAAGTCATTCAGGCGCTGCAGAGAACGAATTCCTGAATGAACAAATTATATCGGGCTGAAACCGATATAATAACGGGACGTGGGAAATGCTTGCCAGGGAAGACCGCCCGCCGCTTTTTGCGACGGCGTCCATATTCATCATAGGGGCGCTCTTCGTCGCCTTTGTCGCTTGGTCGTCCTTCGCCGAGGTCGACGAGATCGCGCGTGGCGACGGCAAGGTCATACCGGCCTCCAAGACCCAGGTCATTCAAGCCAGCGAGCCGGGCGTCGTTCAGGAAATCGCCGTGAAGGTGGGGCAGGTCGTCAGGAAGAACGACCTCATTATCCGTCTCGACAATACCTTGAACACGTCCAGCCTCGGCGAACAGCAAGCCAAGGCGCGGGCCCTGCAAACACGCATCGCCAGGCTCAAATACGAACAGAGCGGCAGCATCACCGGATCGTTTCCCTGTCCGCAGGACATCCAATCCGTGGCGCCGGAAATCTGTGACAACGAGCAAAATCTCCTCGTTGCCCGGCGCGAAAACTTCGACAACAAGCTGTCGGTGCTCAAGTCGCGACTCGACCAGCGCGAAAAGGAACTGGACGAGGCGGACGCCAATCTCGACCGCCTGACAAAAAACCTGGCGGTGAGCGACCAGCAAGCGAAGCTGGTCGAGGGGATGGTCAAGAAAGGTCTGATGGCAAGGACCGAGCAGCTTAAGGTCGAGCAGGAACAGACCGAACTCAACGGCCAATTGAACCTGGCCGGCGAGACGATAAAGAAGGGCAAGTCGGCGATCACCGAGGCGCAGCTCCAGGTCGAGGAACTCGGGCTGCAGTTGAAGCAGGAAGCGCTCGATGACCTGACGCAGGCCCTGGCCGATCTTTCAGTGGTGGACGAAACCATTCGCGGCGCGACCGACAAGGTCGCGCGAACGGATATCCGCTCGCCGGTGGACGGTATCGTCAACACGATGGAACTGAACACCGTCGGCGCCTTCGTCCAGCCGGGTACTGTCGTGGCCGGCATCGTGCCCACTTCCGAGACATTGCTGGTCGAAGCGCGTGTTTCGCCCCGCGATGTCGCCTTTATCCGCCCAGACCAGGATGCCTTGATCAAAGTCACGGCTTACGATTTCTCGATCTTTGGCGGCATCGAAGGCAAGGTTTCAAACATAACCGCCGACAGCCTGGTCGATCAGAAGACGGGCGAGCCCTACTATCAGGTGCGTGTTTCAACCGATAGATCGACACTGGAGCGAGACGGAAAGGTATATTCGATCATCCCCGGCATGATCTGTTCCGTGGATATCAAGACCGGTCGCAAGACGATCCTGAGCTACCTGCTGAAGCCGATCAACAAAGCCCGCCAGGAGGCAATGAGTGAGCGCTAGCGCCACCTCTCCCGCGACCGGTAGCGACCTCTTGCTTCTGCCCCTCCCGACAGAAGATTTCGAACTCGAGTTCCGCGTCGTGGCGCGCGGCGGTATCAGGCGCGGCATTCGGCTGGAACGGGCTTTCTGGGTTTCGCTGAAACAGATGGCTGAGAGCCGCAAATGCACGATCGGCATGCTGGTCGACGAGATCGCCGAAGGTCACGCGGAGAAAGGAAACCTGACCTCGGCAATCCGCGTGGCCTGCATCCGCGAGTTGGGGCGCGAGAATTTGAATTTGCGCAGGCTTGCATCTATCAGGACGATAAACGCCATTCTACTTGCCTGCCCGTCGCCGGCCTTCGCCTTGGCCTCGACGAAGAAGATCGTGACGTTCAATGCGCCGTTCCAGCAATTGGTCAAACGACAATTGCCGGCGGCATTCGACGAAGACACGCGCCAGGACCTGAAGCTGGCGCTGGATCTCAACGTGGCCGATATATTCGCCCGCCTCGACACCAATGGCGACGTTGCCGTTGCGAGCGGATTTGTGATCGGAGCCGGCGAACGCCGTTATCGGGGCCAGCTGAACGTGGTGCGTGCGCCGGTGCTGGATCTCGAATTGCTGATGGCCTTTGTCTTCAACGGCTAGCGCCATTCATCGGTTCGCGCAAACGCCGAACGGCCCTATGTGCTTGACGCAATTCCGCCGGAAAACCACCAAGGGACCTTTCCCGCAATTCTTCCGCCATTCAACCAGCACAAGAAAGCCGGTGAGCGGGCCCCTTACTTGACTTCCGTCTGGACGCCTTCCCCAGGGGCGACGGTTGCGAAACCGCCCTTGACATCGGCCATCTGGGCGTCCCCCGACTTGGAGCCGTGAATCCAGGCCCGGTCGGTGCTGAACGAGTACAGTGGCTGATAATTCGGAAGGGCGCTGTCCTTGAGCACCGTATCGTTGAGACTGTCGAGAATGTAAGCGCCGCTTGCGGTGCTGACCGAAAGCACGGCGTGGAAGAAGCCTCGCTTGCGGTCCTGCAGAACGACGAGCGACATGCTGCGTGCCGGAATGCCGGCCCTCAGCAACGCCGTCATCTTGAGGATGGCGAAGTCCTCGCAGTCGCCGGCACGATTGGCGAGGATCTCCGAAGGCTTCGCCCAGTAGTCGAGCTTGCCGTAAACGACGCTGTCCTTCTTATAGGCGATCAGGTGGTTGATGCCGCTGTCGATGAACGATAGTTTTTCGACGAACCCCTTGCCTTGGGCGGCCGAGACCATGGCCGTGAAAGCTGGGCTCTCGTGGTCACAGGGGCTGCCCGCGGTGCAAGCGGTTATGGCTCGGTAGACCGGTGCCCAACGCGCCGAAACGGGAAAATTGCGCATGGACAGCGCAACCGACCCGAAAACGCCCGGAATGATCGACGCAGTCTTAATCGGGTCGATACCCCCGCCTTCGTGAGCCATCGAGGTGCTGGACCCGTCTTGCGCGAAAACGGGACTGTAGCCATTGAGGACAAGGCTGATCCGGTGGGGGGTGGCCGGCTGCCAGGGCTGGTATCTTTGCAGCGAAATGCCGCCGAGGCCAAGCGGCGCCTGGACCACTCCAAGCAGTGCTGTTTCGGGCATGAAATTCCTGATGACGGGCCCGGCAAGGGCTGGCTGCGCCGAGCCGGCTATCCCCACCGCCAGCAGAAGCAGCTTGAGCTTGCTCTTCCCCGGAGCATTCTTTTGTTTTTTCATGACGCCCACCTTTGACTGTGGACGCTACCAATTTTGTCTCAAATTACTGGAAAGGAAGATGGATAAGTTTCCCACGAATTCACGTTGCTTATTTTAGTAAAATTTTACGTGTATTTATACTTCTATTTACCAAGTTTTCTGCGCCGCCGGTGGCGAAGCGTTATGCTTACCAGATAACATATAACTGATTATATGTTCACAGTTTACCAAGCGTAAAAAAAGTCATCGAAGGCATATCCAAATATATAGAATGGATTGGCGGACCGTTGCAAATTCACGCCGCCGCCTGTCTCTATCCGGGAAATGCCGGAGGGGTTTAAGCTATGACGAACAGTATTGAATTGGACAACCTTTCGAACTCGTGGGACGAGCATTCCGTCTCCAACGATCATCACGACCTGACAGCGCTGACCCAGGTGGTGGCGCAAGCCGCGCCCGCCGAGCAAGCGGCGGCACCGGCTCAAACAGCGCCGGCCGCGGCCGAGCCTGTGCCGGTCGATGTCGGTGGCGGCGCGCCAGCGGCAGCTCCGCCAGCGGCAAACGCCCCGCACGAATATGTCGCGGACGCAAGCAACGTCGTCAAACTTCCCGCCAATGTCTCGATCGACAACATCAAGGTCGACGGCCACAACCTCGTGCTCGAGCAGGCGGACGGCTCGGTCATCGTCATCAAGGACGGTGCCCTGCATGTGCCGACCTTCATCATAGGCGAAGTCGAAGTACCGCGCGTGGCCCTGATCGCAGCGCTGGAAGCGAGCCATGTCGATGTCGCCTTCGGCGCGGACGGCTCGATATCGGCCGGCGGCAGCACGACCTCGAGCGCCGGCGGGAATTTCTCGGTTCCCCCCGGCGGTATTGGTGACGGGTTCGGCCTGTCGGCACTGTTGCCGCCGACGGCTCTCCAATTTGGGCTTCTGGACCGGCGCGAACTTTTCCCGTCTGTCGTCGACCGGCCGGTTTCAGTGGTGGCCACGTCCTTGCTTGCCCCGGACGAGGCGGCCAGCGAAACCGGTCTTAACGGTGGTCCGTCACAATCGCCGGGTAGCGACGCGCCGAGTAACGCGGAAACCTCCGGCAAAGGAACGATCACCGTCGACGCGCCGGATGGTATCGGGTCGATCGTTATCAACGGCGTCACCGTTACCGGCGTCGGCCAGCAGATTCCGGGCGATTTCGGCTACCTGACGATCGTCTCCTACAATCCGAGCACGGGTGCTATCGAATATAATTACACAGTGACTGAATCGGTCACTCATCCCCTACAGGGGGACGGTTTCAATCCCAACGACACGGTTCCGGACAATTTCAGCATCACCGTCACGGACGTCGACGGCGATACGGCCAGCACCAACTTTGCCGTCGCCATCGTCGACGACGTGCCGACGGCGGTTGCCGACACCGACAGCGTCGCCTCAGGCCAGTTTGGCCCGGCGACGGGCAATGTCCTTGTCGGCGGTACGGACGCTGTCGACGCGAACACCACGGACGGTGTTGCCGACACCAAGGGCGCCGACGGCGCGACAGTGGTTGGCGTCCAGGCTGGTAACACCAATGCCGCTGTCGACAATGCAGCCACGCTCGGCGTCGAAATTCAGGGCGCCTACGGAAAGCTGACGCTGGCCGCCGACGGCACCTACAGCTACGTTCGCGATGCCGGCACGCCCGGCGGCGTCAACGACGTCTTCACCTACACCATTAAGGACGGCGACGGCGACACCTCGCAGACCACTCTGACCATCGGCATCGGCGATTCCGCCCCGCACATCGATACGGTCCCCGCAACCGGTGACGCCGACACGACGGTCTACGAGGCGGGCCTTACGGCACGCCCCGGCGAGCCGGCGGGCTCGCATGCGGGCGAAGCGCCATATCCCACAACGGTTTCGGGCGCCATTGACATCAGCTCGCCGGACGGAGTGTCGGCGGTCTCCCTGCAGGGCGTTACGATTACGGGCACCAGTGCAGCCACCGCAACGACGGTCATCTCCAACTCCACGGGGACGCTCACGGCGTGGTACGAGGCCACGACTCCGACTGCGGGACACATTCACTACACTTACGCGCTGCTGGACGATACCGGCGACACCAGCAACACCACGATCCCTGTCTCGATCGGCGTGACGGACACCGACCCCAGCAACCCCGAATCCGCTACAGGCACGCTGACCATCACCGTGGTCGACGACGTGCCAACGGCGCACGCTGATACGGATGCGGCGCAGTCGGGCCAGACGGTGGCCGGCAACGTGATTACGGATGCTGAAGCCAACGGCGACAATGGCGCGGACACTGCGGGTGCCGACGGTATTGCCTCGATCGCCTGGGCGGGTGCGGCGGGCAGCACGGTGACGGGCACGTATGGCGTGCTAACGGTCGGCACGGACGGCGCCTATAGCTATCATGCCAATCCGAACGTGTCGGGCATCGACGTATTCAACTACACGGTCACCGACGGCGATGGCGACACCTCGCCCTCGACGCTGACGATCACAGTGGCGAGCGGCGAGCCGCAACCGGTAGCGGCAACGCAGACGGTCAACGAGGCGGCGCTGGACACCAGCACGACCGGCGACGACATCAACCACGGCACGGTGACAGGCTCGAATCCGTCGAGCACGGCCGAGACAGTGACGGGGGCGCTGACGCTCGGCGATCCCGATAGCCCGCATGTGACCAACGTCACCGGCGCCACCTCATCGGCGGTCGACGGCAGCCCGGTGACCGTGCAGGGCACCTATGGCGTGCTGCAGATCGACCAAGACGGCCACTATACCTACACGCTGACGACGCCCTTCACGACGACGCCGGCCACCGACAACGGCGCCGAGACGGAATTCGGCAAGGACGTGTTCACCTACACAGTGACCGACAGCTTCGGCAACAGCTCGACCTCAACCATCACTATTGACATCGTTGACGATGTGCCGACGATCTCGGCGCCGGGCGCCAGCGCCTCGCTGACGGTCGACGAGACCATCCTGGCCACGAATGCGACGGCGAGCTTCGCCAGTGCCTTCACCTCCAGCTACGGCGCCGATGGCGCCGGCACCATCACCTACGCGCTGGGCTTCACTGCCGGCGCAACGGGGCTGGTCGACACGGCAAGCGGCCAGGCGGTGGTGCTGAGCCTCGAGGCTGGCCAGGTGGTCGGCCGTGCGGGCATCGGCGGTGTGATCGTGTTCACGGTCACCACCGACGCGGCGGGCAATGTGACGCTCGACCAGGTGCGGGCGGTCGTCCATCCGACGACGGACCCGAACGAGCCGGTCAGCCTGTCGGCGGACAATCTCGTGACGCTGACGGCAACCATCACCGACAAGGACGGCGACAGCTCCTCGGCCCTACTCAACATCGGCCAGAACCTGACCTTCCTCGATGACGGTCCGACGATCTCGGCGCCGGGCGCCAGCGCCTCGCTGACGGTCGACGAGACCATCCTGGCCACGAATGCGACGGCGAGCTTCGCCAGTGCCTTCACCTCCAGCTACGGCGCCGATGGCGCCGGCACCATCACCTACGCGCTGGGCTTCACTGCCGGCGCAACGGGGCTGGTCGACACGGCAAGCGGCCAGGCGGTGGTGCTGAGCCTCGAGGCTGGCCAGGTGGTCGGCCGTGCGGGCATCGGCGGTGTGATCGTGTTCACGGTCACCACCGACGCGGCGGGCAATGTGACGCTCGACCAGGTGCGGGCGGTCGTCCATCCGACGACGGACCCGAACGAGCCGGTCAGCCTGTCGGCGGACAATCTCGTGACGCTGACGGCAACCATCACCGACAAGGACGGCGACAGCTCCTCGGCCCTACTCAACATCGGCCAGAACCTGACCTTCCTCGATGACGGTCCGACGATCTCGGCGCCGGGCGCCAGCGCCTCGCTGACGGTCGACGAGACCATCCTGGCCACGAATGCGACGGCGAGCTTCGCCAGTGCCTTCACCTCCAGCTACGGCGCCGATGGCGCCGGCACCATCACCTACGCGCTGGGCTTCACTGCCGGCGCAACGGGGCTGGTCGACACGGCAAGCGGCCAGGCGGTGGTGCTGAGCCTCGAGGCTGGCCAGGTGGTCGGCCGTGCGGGCATCGGCGGTGTGATCGTGTTCACGGTCACCACCGACGCGGCGGGCAATGTGACGCTCGACCAGGTGCGGGCGGTCGTCCATCCGACGACGGACCCGAACGAGCCGGTCAGCCTGTCGGCGGACAATCTCGTGACGCTGACGGCAACCATCACCGACAAGGACGGCGACAGCTCCTCGGCCCTACTCAACATCGGCCAGAACCTGACCTTCCTCGATGACGGTCCGACGATCTCGGCGCCGGGCGCCAGCGCCTCGCTGACGGTCGACGAGACCATCCTGGCCACGAATGCGACGGCGAGCTTCGCCAGTGCCTTCACCTCCAGCTATGGCGCCGATGGCGCCGGCACCATCACCTACGCGCTGGGCTTCACTGCCGGCGCAACGGGGCTGGTCGACACGGCAAGCGGCCAGGCGGTGGTGCTGAGCCTCGAGGCTGGCCAGGTGGTCGGCCGTGCGGGCATCGGCGGTGTGATCGTGTTCACGGTCACCACCGACGCGGCGGGCAATGTGACGCTCGACCAGGTGCGGGCGGTCGTCCATCCGACGACGGACCCGAACGAGCCGGTCAGCCTGTCGGCGGACAATCTCGTGACGCTGACGGCAACCATCACCGACAAGGACGGCGACAGCTCCTCGGCCCTACTCAACATCGGCCAGAACCTGACCTTCCTCGATGACGGTCCGACGATCTCGGCGCCGGGCGCCAGCGCCTCGCTGACGGTCGACGAGACCATCCTGGCCACGAATGCGACGGCGAGCTTCGCCAGTGCCTTCACCTCCAGCTACGGCGCCGATGGCGCCGGCACCATCACCTACGCGCTGGGCTTCACTGCCGGCGCAACGGGGCTGGTCGACACGGCAAGCGGCCAGGCGGTGGTGCTGAGCCTCGAGGCTGGCCAGGTGGTCGGCCGTGCGGGCATCGGCGGTGTGATCGTGTTCACGGTCACCACCGACGCGGCGGGCAATGTGACGCTCGACCAGGTGCGGGCGGTCGTCCATCCGACGACGGACCCGAACGAGCCGGTCAGCCTGTCGGCGGACAATCTCGTGACGCTGACGGCAACCATCACCGACAAGGACGGCGACAGCTCCTCGGCCCTACTCAACATCGGCCAGAACCTGACCTTCCTCGATGACGGTCCGACGATCTCGGCGCCGGGCGCCAGCGCCTCGCTGACGGTCGACGAGACCATCCTGGCCACGAATGCGACGGCGAGCTTCGCCAGTGCCTTCACCTCCAGCTACGGCGCCGATGGCGCCGGCACCATCACCTACGCGCTGGGCTTCACTGCCGGCGCAACGGGGCTGGTCGACACGGCAAGCGGCCAGGCGGTGGTGCTGAGCCTCGAGGCTGGCCAGGTGGTCGGCCGTGCGGGCATCGGCGGTGTGATCGTGTTCACGGTCACCACCGACGCGGCGGGCAATGTGACGCTCGACCAGGTGCGGGCGGTCGTCCATCCGACGACGGACCCGAACGAGCCGGTCAGCCTGTCGGCGGACAATCTCGTGACGCTGACGGCAACCATCACCGACAAGGACGGCGACAGCTCCTCGGCCCTACTCAACATCGGCCAGAACCTGACCTTCCTCGATGACGGTCCGACGATCTCGGCGCCGGGCGCCAGCGCCTCGCTGACGGTCGACGAGACCATCCTGGCCACGAATGCGACGGCGAGCTTCGCCAGTGCCTTCACCTCCAGCTACGGCGCCGATGGCGCCGGCACCATCACCTACGCGCTGGGCTTCACTGCCGGCGCAACGGGGCTGGTCGACACGGCAAGCGGCCAGGCGGTGGTGCTGAGCCTCGAGGCTGGCCAGGTGGTCGGCCGTGCGGGCATCGGCGGTGTGATCGTGTTCACGGTCACCACCGACGCGGCGGGCAATGTGACGCTCGACCAGGTGCGGGCGGTCGTCCATCCGACGACGGACCCGAACGAGCCGGTCAGCCTGTCGGCGGACAATCTCGTGACGCTGACGGCAACCATCACCGACAAGGACGGCGACAGCTCCTCGGCCCTACTCAACATCGGCCAGAACCTGACCTTCCTCGATGACGGTCCGACGATCTCGGCGCCGGGCGCCAGCGCCTCGCTGACGGTCGACGAGACCATCCTGGCCACGAATGCGACGGCGAGCTTCGCCAGTGCCTTCACCTCCAGCTACGGCGCCGATGGCGCCGGCACCATCACCTACGCGCTGGGCTTCACTGCCGGCGCAACGGGGCTGGTCGACACGGCAAGCGGCCAGGCGGTGGTGCTGAGCCTCGAGGCTGGCCAGGTGGTCGGCCGTGCGGGCATCGGCGGTGTGATCGTGTTCACGGTCACCACCGACGCGGCGGGCAATGTGACGCTCGACCAGGTGCGGGCGGTCGTCCATCCGACGACGGACCCGAACGAGCCGGTCAGCCTGTCGGCGGACAATCTCGTGACGCTGACGGCAACCATCACCGACAAGGACGGCGACAGCTCCTCGGCCCTACTCAACATCGGCCAGAACCTGACCTTCCTCGATGACGGTCCGACGATCTCGGCGCCGGGCGCCAGCGCCTCGCTGACGGTCGACGAGACCATCCTGGCCACGAATGCGACGGCGAGCTTCGCCAGTGCCTTCACCTCCAGCTACGGCGCCGATGGCGCCGGCACCATCACCTACGCGCTGGGCTTCACTGCCGGCGCAACGGGGCTGGTCGACACGGCAAGCGGCCAGGCGGTGGTGCTGAGCCTCGAGGCTGGCCAGGTGGTCGGCCGTGCGGGCATCGGCGGTGTGATCGTGTTCACGGTCACCACCGACGCGGCGGGCAATGTGACGCTCGACCAGGTGCGGGCGGTCGTCCATCCGACGACGGACCCGAACGAGCCGGTCAGCCTGTCGGCGGACAATCTCGTGACGCTGACGGCAACCATCACCGACAAGGACGGCGACAGCTCCTCGGCCCTACTCAACATCGGCCAGAACCTGACCTTCCTCGATGACGGTCCGACGATCTCGGCGCCGGGCGCCAGCGCCTCGCTGACGGTCGACGAGACCATCCTGGCCACGAATGCGACGGCGAGCTTCGCCAGTGCCTTCACCTCCAGCTACGGCGCCGATGGCGCCGGCACCATCACCTACGCGCTGGGCTTCACTGCCGGCGCAACGGGGCTGGTCGACACGGCAAGCGGCCAGGCGGTGGTGCTGAGCCTCGAGGCTGGCCAGGTGGTCGGCCGTGCGGGCATCGGCGGTGTGATCGTGTTCACGGTCACCACCGACGCGGCGGGCAATGTGACGCTCGACCAGGTGCGGGCGGTCGTCCATCCGACGACGGACCCGAACGAGCCGGTCAGCCTGTCGGCGGACAATCTCGTGACGCTGACGGCAACCATCACCGACAAGGACGGCGACAGCTCCTCGGCCCTACTCAACATCGGCCAGAACCTGACCTTCCTCGATGACGGTCCGACGATCTCGGCGCCGGGCGCCAGCGCCTCGCTGACGGTCGACGAGACCATCCTGGCCACGAATGCGACGGCGAGCTTCGCCAGTGCCTTCACCTCCAGCTACGGCGCCGATGGCGCCGGCACCATCACCTACGCGCTGGGCTTCACTGCCGGCGCAACGGGGCTGGTCGACACGGCAAGCGGCCAGGCGGTGGTGCTGAGCCTCGAGGCTGGCCAGGTGGTCGGCCGTGCGGGCATCGGCGGTGTGATCGTGTTCACGGTCACCACCGACGCGGCGGGCAATGTGACGCTCGACCAGGTGCGGGCGGTCGTCCATCCGACGACGGACCCGAACGAGCCGGTCAGCCTGTCGGCGGACAATCTCGTGACGCTGACGGCAACCATCACCGACAAGGACGGCGACAGCTCCTCGGCCCTACTCAACATCGGCCAGAACCTGACCTTCCTCGATGACGGTCCGACGGCGATAGTCCCGGCCTCCGCGGTTGTGGCAAACGGAGCAGGAGCGCCTGTCTCGTTCGACCTCGATATCGACGGGATACTTACCAACAACTACGGCGCTGATGGCGGAACAGTCATCTTCCCGACGTCGCTCGAGGGCACGGCAAGCGGACTGACCTCCAACGGCATTTCGATTGTGTATGACGTCTCAGCAGACGGCCACACACTCACGGGTCTGGCCGGCGCCACATCCGTGTTTGTCATTACGCTCAACCCGGCGACCGCTTCCTACTCCGTCGATATGAACGGAACTGTGGACAGCATAACCACTGTCGATTTCAACGGAGGTGGCTATGATTTCGTTGGCGGCAACGGGGCCTGGGCAGGCTTCAATACGGCGGCCAACGACGACAGCAAGGATCTGCTGCTTACGCCGATAGAAAGCGGTGTCAGCTCCGGAACTTTGAACACTAATGCGAATGAGGGCGGTGTCAGCGGCGGCAATTCGGTTGGGTCAGGTGAGAAAATGCGCCTTGACTTCGTCGTAGACTTGACCGGCAACCCTCCGAACGGCAGCTACTCGTCGCCCTCGACCCATCTCTTCGAAGGACATTATACTACGAACGGCGCGTCGGCGAAGTTCACCGGTATCTCATCTCAGTCCGCGGCTCGCTTCGCCGCCTTCGACGATCCGGATGGTGTCGGGAACGTAACGGTTGGCGACGGCGTCCAGGATTCCGTTACCGCGGTTGCATTGAGCTACAACGGCGAGACCAAGCTGGTGACGTTCGCCGACATCAGCACCACGACGACGAACGTCACGGTTGGCGGTCACGTATTTACCGTGCATTTCGTCGACGGTGCCGCTCCTGGACTTCAATACGAGGCAGTCGTCGGATCAATCCTGCAGAACACCTCAATAGCTACGTACACGGCAAATGGGTACAACAGTCTCCAGATTGGCTACGAGTCGGGTGACACGTTCAAACTCGGAGATTTTGGCGCAGCAGCGTCGACAAACAGTCCGGTGAGCTTCGCTCTTCCGGTTAGTGTTGTCGATGGCGATAACGACACAGCTGCGGGCACCATCGGCATCACGTTGAGCCCGACGGGACAAACCATCCAGAATCACTCATCAGATCTGGCCGGTGACTCTCACTTGTATACTTCGACGCTGGCGGCGCCTCATATCATCGGGTCGGATTTCAACGACACGCTGAACGGCGACGGCGCCAACAACGTGCTCTATGGCGGCGCCGGCAACGATTCGATCAACGGCAATGCCGGCAACGACCTTCTGATCGGCGGCGCCGGCCAGGACACCATGACCGGCGGCACGGGCGCCGACACATTCAAGCTCGACGGGTTGGACATCAAGGACCTGATCGCGGACTACAGTGGTGCGCAAGGCGACAAGATCGACCTGTCATCCCTGTTTGAAACAGGACCAGGGGCAAATATCGGGGACTTCGTGAAATACGATTCGGCATCACACACGCTCAGCGTCGACGCCAATGGTACAACCGGCGGCGCCAATTTCGTCGACGTCGCCGTCTTGCAGAACGCACCTGTCGCCGGCACCATCAATCTGATTTACGACGACACGGCCCACACACAGCACACGGCAACGATTTAGCACTTATACGTGGCCGTTCTCTCGTGCTACATATTAGCGAAACATAAAACGGTAATTTGGAGAGGGGCTTACATGAAGATTGGTTCAAGATTGCTGATTTCGGCCACGGCGCTGCTGTTGGCTGGATCGACCGGCTTTGCCGCCGACATCATCGAGGGACCCGTGGCCGACTATTGTCGCACCGTTGGAACCTCCAACCTCGTGCTGACCGACAACACGGTCGACCTCACGAGACAGGTCGTCAAGCTGATGGACGAGTCGGTCGCCGTCGCCAACAGCCCGGAATGGATCCATTCATCCCGGCCGGTCTTCGTCTGGGCATCGGAAGCCAAGGTCGCCTGTGGCATGGCTTACGGCTACCTGAAGACGAACTACAAGGACGAAGACACGCTCAACAAGTGCGAGTGTTTTCACGACCGTATGGTCGAGTACATGAACTGACCGCAGGAGCGAAAGCGCGCAGGCAGAAAATGGAATCTGACCGACAGGTTCGCCGCCCGCGGACATGGGTGGTCGCTTCCGCACTGGCGCTATCGTTGCTCGGCTGCCAATCCAAAGGCTCGGTGTCGGACGCGCTCGACCCCGCTGCCATCCAGGTCGCCGACCAGCCGGCTGCTGTTGTTGCCGTGGCAAACGCAAGCCAGGCGACGCAGTCCCTCGGCACTGGACCCACGAAAGTCGCCATGCTGCTGCCGCTGTCCGCTTCCGGATCCGCGGGCGAAAACGGCAGAAAGATGCTCGACGCCGCCAAGCTCGCCATGACGGACCTCGGTAACCCGCTGCTGACGCTTACCGTCGAGGACACAAGGGGAGACGCGGCTTACTCCCAGCAACTGGCGGTAAAGGCCATAACTTCGGGAGCGAAAGTGGTCATCGGTCCGACCGAACTGCCAGCGGCGCAGCATGTCGCGAAACTGTCGGGCTCAAACCGGCCGGTGGTTCTGGCTCTCGCGGACAATTTTGCCGGCGGCCCCGGCGTCTATGCGGTATGCCTTGGCGAGGCGGACAGCGCCGCGGCAGGCGCCGGCGCAATCGCGGCCAAGGGCGGCAAGAAATTCGTCCTGCTGGTGCCGGCGGGCGCGGGTGCCGATATCGTCGAAAAACGGGTCGCCAACAGCCTCAGCGTGTACGGCGCCGCACTTGCGATCACCATCCCCTATACCAGCGCCGACGGCGCGGCAAAGGCGGTCGCGGACATGGGCTCGCTCGTGGACGCCCCCGACACCGTGATCGTCGCCAGTGGCGACAGCAATCCATCGCCAATCCTGATCGCCCTGAAGGCAAAGGGCATTCCTGGAAAATCAACCTCCGTGGTTGGCACGAACCGCTGGCTGGAGCACCCGACCAGTCCGCTTTTCGAAGGCGCCTATATCGCGACGATCGACCAACATGAAACAGGCCCCATTTCGGAACGTTTCAAGGCAAGCTTCAACTACCAGGCCGACGTCAATGTCGCTTATGCCTATGATATGGTCGCGCTGACCGCGGGCATCGCAAGCGCTGCCGGACCCAACGGTTTCAACAGGCAGGTCTTCGAGAACCCGAATGGCTTTCGCGGATCGACCGGCTTGTTCAGGTTCCGCGCGGATGGATCCAGCGAACGCTCGATGCCGTTTTACCGGATTGAAAAAGGTGCGCTCAAACTGGTTGCCAAATCGACGTCCAGCTTCTAGCGCATTGGGCGCGGGCGGCCCGATGGGTCATCGGGGGCGCGTCCGCATGATGATCGGGCTCGCTGGCCTCGAACTTCTCGTCGGCATCCTGCTGCTGGTCAAGGCAGCGACCCTGTTCCCCGTCGACCGAAGCCTCACCGACCCAGCCCCTGATGTCGGCGATGACGTCGCGCGACGTCCGGCTCGAACGATCGTCAACTCAGCCCGCAAGATTGCCGAGGATCTCATCGCACCTCCGCAGATCGAGGGATCTGAGATGGAGCGGGTGGAACCTCGTTTGCCGCTTGGCGATCTCGGCCTCGCAACGCGCCCCAAGTCATCGATGCCCAGGGACTGGCGGGAAACACTGCTGTACCATCCAGTGGCTACGTCGTCGGCTGGTTTCGACTCCATGGGGCGTAAACTGTTCATCAGCGGAACCCGGGGCGTCCAGACCGACAGGGTCTGCCTGTTTCACGAGAGCGCGTGGCCTTGCGGACAGCGGGCCTACGCGGCTTTCAGCAACTGGATGCGCGGGCGAGCGCTGAACTGTTTCGTGCCTCCGGTGGTCGACCGCTTCCCTGTCGCGGCGACATGCAAGCTGGGCAAACAGGATGTCGGCGCCTGGCTGGTATCGAATGGCTGGGCGTTGGCCTTGCCGAACGGCATCTATGGCAAGGCCGAAGCAACAGCGAGGGCGGCGGAGATGGGAATCTTCGGCCCACCATAGGCGACAGCACCGGATTCGCCGCAAGGGGCCGCATCCTCCGTTCAGAACCTTGGCTATCTACCCGACGTGTCAAATTGTATTGTTCTTCGAAACCGAAATCGTAACTTGCCGGTCTTATGCTTGGCGCTCGAACGGAGATCGACGATGAGCAATGCAGCAGCTGATGTCCCGGCCCATCACGAATGGAAGACCATTGCCTGGCTGGCAATTCTTGGAACCGTCGGCAGCCTGTGCGTGTCCCTGATCCTGAACTATCTGCTGTTGTTCAGCGAGACGCTGACGCCTTTCGGGCGCGGCATGATCACCGCAACGCTTTTGCCTGTGGTGATCTGCCTGCCGCTGTTTGTGTTCATAGGCCTGAAACTGGCCGAGATCCGTCGTTATCGGCGGGAACTCAACCGGGCCGCGACCTTCGACACGCTGACCGGTTGCCTGAATGGGAGGGTCTTCACGTCGCTGATCGAGAGACGGGCGATCAGGTCTTCCCCACAAGGCGAGAGATCGGGCGCCTTCCTGGTCATTCATCCTGAACACCTGAACGCCATCAACTTGCGCTTCGGCCTGAACTGGGGCGACGAGGCCTTGCGTCTGATCGCTTCAACCATCCGGTCTTGCGTGCGTTCGCAAGACGTCGTCGGTCGCATAGGCGCCTCCATGTTCGGTGTGTTCCTTCCCGGAACGGATGAGGCCGACGCCAGGACGGTGGGCGAGCGTATCCGTGCCACTGTCTCGCAGGTTTATTTCGCCCCTCAGGGAGCCGAGGAGATTCTGGCCGTGTCCGTCGGGGGCGTGGTTTTCGAGCAGGACCTGGACTTCGAGGATATGTTCCGGCCGGCCGAAGAGAGCTTGTCGGGCAAAGGCGGTTTTGGACTGTCGCGTATCCAACGCGCTTCAATGTGACGACCCCGCACCATTCCGTCCCAATAGGCGGAAAGGCGTGCCATGCCCGGCAAACGGGCGGGCACGCCTTGGGATCCCTAGTTATCGGGAGACGGGCTCGTTGCTTTTCAAAGCCGGCTTATGCAATCGTGGCCGTGGACGCCAGCCTGCCACTGACACCCGACATTGGCACCTGACCAATATCTCCGGACCCGACCTCGATGGCTGTGTATCGACGGAATACTGTTGGAGCAGAATGAAATTTTACTCGGCCGCCGAGCGCATTGCCTTTATCGCCACGCTCATTGCGGTCTTGGTGCTCGCGTTGCTGCCGATATCTCGCCTCGACGAATTCGGCATCGACATCGGCTTCCACTACGACAAGGCCAACCACGCGAGCGCCTTCGCGATCCTGGCATTTCTGGGAAGTCTGGGCTGGCCCGGCCGCAAGACGAGGCTGATCATCTTCCTCGCCCTGGTTGGAGCCGCGATCGAAATCCTCCAGGGCACGTCGCTGATAGAGCGTGATTTCGACGTGTTCGACTGGATCGCCGACTGCGTCGGCGTGGCTTGCGGACTGCTGGCGGCGATCTGCGCGAACTGGATTACGCGACGCATGTATTAGCAAATCAACAAGTTGGCGCTGAAGGTAAAGGTCTAGCGCGAACTGTATGATCGCGAGCGGGATCGTCGCGTGCCTGTGCTGAAGATGAGTCTGCTCTATTTCGTCTGGGCCTCGGCCAAACACCATTCCCACAGACGCGATCAGAAAACTAAGCGGTCCGCCGATGACGGCCGGAAGCTTCAACTCGCGATAGCGGTCGGACGCGTCAACTCGCCTCGCGCATCGCCTCTGCCGCCTGCAAATCGACAGAGACAAGCTGGCTGACGCCCTGCTCGGCCATGGTCACGCCGAACAGCCGGTCCATGCGGGCCATGGTGATGGGATTGTGGGTGATGATGACGAAACGCGTCTCGGTGGTCTTGGCCATCTCGTCCATGAGGTTGCAGAAGCGCTCGACATTGTGATCATCGAGCGGCGCATCTACTTCGTCGAGCACGCAGATCGGTGCCGGGTTGGTCAGGAAGACGGCGAAGATCAGCGACATCGCCGTCAGCGCCTGCTCTCCGCCCGACAGCAGCGTCATTGTCTGCGGCTTCTTGCCGGGCGGTCGGGCAAGAATCTCCAAGCCCGCCTCCAGCGGATCCTCGGATTCGATCAGCTGCAATTCCGCCGTGCCGCCACCGAACAGATGCGAGAACAGTCGCTGAAAGTGGCCGTTGACGACATCGAAGGCGGCCAGCAGCCGTTCGCGGCCCTCACGATTGAGGTTCTGGATCGCTTGCCTGAGCTTGCGGATCGCTTCGATAATGTCCTCGCGCTCGGAAACGATCGCCTCCAGGCGCTCGGAAAGCTCCCTCTGCTCTTCCTCGGCGCGCAGATTGACGGCGCCGAGCCGCTCGCGCTCGACCTTCAGCCGATCCAACTGGCGCTCGATCTCGGGCATTTCGGGCATCGGATCGTCGGCTTCCAGGCCGGTGTGGCGGATGACCAGATGCGGCGGCGTGTTCAACGTTTCCTGGATGCGCGCCTCGATCTCCAGCCGGCGTTCGTCGGCCGCCGTCAGCCGTTCCTCGGCGCGGGCGCGGGTTTCGCGCGCTTCGGCCAGCGACTGGATGGCTGATGTGGCCGCCTTGTCCAGTTCGGCCTGCCTGTTCTCCGCCTCCTGCAACCGGTCCGCTGCCGCCTTGCGCAAGGTTTCGGCCTCGGTGAGCTGCGACAGCAGCGCACGCCGCTTGGCGTCGATCTCGTCAGGCGCATCGGCCAGCCGTTCGCGCTCGGCCTCGGCCTCTGCCTTGCGTTCGGCGAGCGATGCGATCTGCGTCGAGGCGTTTTCGGCGCGCACCAGCCAGTTGCTGCGTTCGGCACCTATGGCATCAAGCCGGCGTGTGCGTGCCTCGGCTTCTCGCCGCAAGCCCTCATGGACGGCGCGCGCATCGGCAAGCGCGGCGCGGTCGCGCGAGACATTGGCCGAGGACTGTTCGAGCTGGAATTGCAGGTCGCCGAGATCGGGCGCGTCCTGCAGCAGCATCTTAGCCTCGACGAAAGCCGCTGACGTCTCCTCATGGCTGTCGACGATGCGGGCGCGCGCCTCGTCCAGCGCGGCACGCCGACTCGATAGTTCACCGCCGGCCCTTTCGGCGTCGGCCAGCACATTGCGAGCGGCGTCCAGCCGATGCTGGGCCTCACGTCCCGCCTGGCGCGTGTTCCGTTCGGCTTCGCTTGCCTGGCGGAGCGCCTGCTCGGCTTGCGCTAGCGCTTCCTCGGCTTGGCGCAGCACAAGCGTCGCCTGCACCGCTTCGGCATCGAGTTCGGCAAGCCGGTTCTTCTGTGCCAGCCTTTGTGCCGCGGCGGTCGGTGCATCGGCGCTGGCGGTCAGTCCGTCCCAGCGCCACAGCGCACCCTGGCGGCTGACCAGGCGCTGGCCTGGAGCCAGAAGCCCCTGCAACCGGCGACCGTCAGTGGCCTCGACGATGCCAATCTGCGCAAGACGTCGGGCTAGTTGCGCCGGCGCGCTAACCACGCTGGCAAGGCTCTTGATCCCTTCCGGAAGCGCGGCATCGCCGGGCTGGATTTCGCTTTCGCCCCAATGCGCCGGTGCGCTGCGGTCGAGCGGCACGTCAAGGTCTTCACCAAGGGCGGCCCCCAGCGCCGTCTCGAAGCCACGCTCGACGCTGATCTGCTCCAGCACCGAAGGGAAGAGGTCGCCACTGGCCGCGTTCAGGATCTTGGCCAGCGTGCGCGCTTCGGTCTCGATCCGCGCGAGCTCGGCCTTGGCGTCCTGAAGCGGCGGGCGGGCAGCGCTTTCAGCGCCACGGCCGTCGGTGACCGACTGTTCAGCCTGCTCCACCGCTGCCTCGGACTCCTCCAGCAACGCCATCGCCTGCTCGACCAGAACCTGCTTCTCGGCCGGATCCGGTAAGCCGGCGACCTTGGAGAGGATGTCCGATAATTCGCGGTCGACGTCACCGAGTTGGCGGGAGAACCGGTCACGCCGCTCCGCGGTTTCGCGCAAAGTCCGTTCGATCTGGTGGCGCGAGGCGGCGGCCTCGGCGCGCTCGGCGGTCAGCGCGGCAAGCTTGGCCTCGCTTTGAGCAAGCGTCGAGGCGGCCTGTTCGAACACCGCGCGGGTGGTGGCCTCGCGCTCGGCGGCGCCGGCGTTTTCGGAATTCAGCGCGGCCTCTTCCGCACGCAGGCGCTCGAGAACGTCGGCATTGTCGCGCACCATCCGTTCTTCGCGGGCAATGTCGCCGTCGAGCTGCTGCAGCCGGCGTTCGAGTTCGGCCTGCCGGTTGCGGATACGGCCAGCTTCTTCCTCGATCTGCGACCTGGCGATCGACAGGCGCTGGAAAGCCGCGGCAGCCGCGGCTTCCGCGTCGCGCAGGTCAGGCAAGCGATGGGCGGAGATGCCTTGCTCCTTGGCCGCGTTCATCTGCGTGGCGGCGCGCTCGCCGACGAGCGCCGTGGCCGTAGCCAGCGCCGAACGCGCCTCGCCTTCCTGTGTCTTGGCCAGCGTCCAGCGCAGGTGCAAGAGCGTTGCTTCCGCCTTGCGGATGTCGGCCGACAGGTTCTTGAAGCGCGACGCCTGGCGCGCCTGGCGCTTGAGGCTTTCGATCTGGCTTTCCAGCTCGCCTACGACATCGTCCAGCCGTTCGAGGTTCTGCTCGGCCGCCTTAAGCCGCAGTTCCGCCTCGTGGCGACGGGTGTGCAGGCCGGAAATACCGGCGGCTTCTTCGAGCAAGGCGCGACGGGCCTGCGGCTTGGCCTGGATCAGCTCGCCGATACGGCCTTGCCCGACCATCGAGGGCGAGCGCGCGCCGGTCGACTGGTCCGCGAACAGAAGCTGCACGTCCTTGGCGCGCGCTTCCTTGCCGTTGATGCGGTAGAGCGAGCCCGCCTCGCGCTCGATGCGGCGCGACACCTGCAGTTCGTCGGCATCGTTGAAGGCGGATGGAGCCGAGCGGTCGCTGTTGTCAAGGAAAAGCGTGACTTCGGCGGTGTTGCGGGCGGGACGGGTTCCCGAGCCGGAAAAGATGACGTCGTCCATGCCGGACGCGCGCATGTTCTTGTAGGAGCTTTCGCCCATCACCCAGCGTAGCGCCTCGACCAGGTTCGACTTGCCGCAGCCGTTCGGCCCGACAATGCCGGTCAGGCCGCGTTCGATGACGAACTCGCCGGGTTCGACGAAGGACTTGAAACCAAGGAGGCGGAGGCGCGAAAACTTCATTCGCGCGCCTCATACACCGGTTCGGCAAGAGTGTACCGAGGTTTTGCGATACGGCGCGGAGCGTGCGAACGGATAAAGAGGCAAGCAGCGCCGGAGCGCTGCCGCTTCAGCACTGAGCCGATGTCAGAGCAGAGGGTCGATGATGGCCGACATTTCCTCAATCGACATCGCCCCTTTGTAGGTCTTACCGTTGATGAAGAAGGTCGGCGTCGAGTCGACCTTGAATTCATTGGCGCCACGCTTCTGGACCGATCTCACATCGTCCAGAAGTTTCTGGTCCGTCAAGCAGGCCTCGAAGGACTCCTGTGTAAAACCGGCAAGCTTGGAAATTTGCAGGAGCGCTTCCTTGGTGTTCGACACGCCGACCCAGTTCGCCTGCTGCCTGAACAGCACGTCGACCATCGGGAAATAATTATCCTTGGCGCAACGCGCCAGCATGAAACCGGCTTCGGCGCTCGGATCGAATGGGAATTCGCGCAGGATGTAGCGCGCCTTGCCGGTATCGATGTACTTAGTCTTCAAATCCGGAAAGGTGGTCTCGGCGAAATGCGCGCAGTGCGGGCAAGTCATCGAGGCGTATTCGACGATGGTGACCTTGGCGTCATCCTTGCCGAGCTGCTTGTCGGGCAGCGCGCCCGGCTTCATCAGTTCGGTCATGTCGACGTTGCCCTGCGCTTCCGGCACCTGGATCGCGGCGGGCGTGGCCGGCTTTGCGGGCGTTGCGGGGTTCGCGGGTTTGACGTCCGCAGCCTTCGCCTCTTCGCCGGAATCACTGCAGGCGGCGAGCAGGGCCACCGCCGGGATCGCGGCCAGCGACGTCAGGACGTTTCTGCGAGAGAAGCTTTGGCCAAACGGGGGACGGCTCATACGAATCACCTGATTAGGGTTGGATTTTGCAATGCAAAGGCACGAAAAGGCGAGAGTTGGCGCGAATTAAGGCATACCTGTCCCCAATCCAATCGCGAAACCTGACAAGCGCGATCACGAATGCGCGAGATTAACGACAAACCTATGACCGTTTCCAGTTAGAACCAAGGGTTGTCTCCATTTGGGCCGACCGGGGCGGCTGTAACCGTTCCACTTCGCCCTTGGCCAGACGGCCCTGGGATCGTCCCCAGTGTCATTGCAGCCGTCTAGGCTTTCCTTGCGCCCAGAATGGTCGCGCCCAGCCGTTCCAACGAGGCGCGCAGCCCGTCATCCTCGATCAGCCCGACAGTATCGGACAATTTCGCCTTTTCGGCCGCGCTTAACGCCCTGAGGGCGGGTTTGGGCCGGGCTCTTCCCGAGCTTATCGGCTTCTGCACGATCCTGATGCGACCTATCGCCCTGAAACCCAGGAAGGCGTTCACCCGGTTTATGATCTCGCCGGTCTCGTGCTGCAGATGAAGCGCGGCCATGCCTTCGCAGGCGATGACCAGTACGGCCGGCTCGAACGGATCATCCTCGTGCAGGCGGCGCGGCCACTGGATTTTTTCGGGCCGCGAGTGGATGGCCAGGCGCGGTCCGGCAATCTCTTCCCATGACTGGACCAGACCGATCGAGATGCCTGCCCGCTTGCGCAGCACCGGGTCGAGGATGTCGGTGGCGAGATCGCTCACCGGAACGGGATTGCCGAAGCGCCTTTTCCCTGCCATGTGCGTTCTCCAGCCACGACCCAGCAGATACCGGCCAGGCCAACGCAAAGATCAATGGCACCAGCAGACCAGACCCGCAAGGCCCATACCAGCAAGGCCCAGACCAGCAAGGCCATCTCGAATGATACGGCGTTGCGCCTGCTCGCCTGGTATGACTCGCATCATCGCGATTTGCCGTGGCGCGTGACACCGCGCGAGCATGCGCGCGGTGTGCGGCCCGACCCCTACCGTATCTGGTTGTCCGAGGTGATGCTGCAGCAGACCACCGTCGAGGCGGTGAAATCGTATTTCCTTGCCTTTATCGAGAAATGGCCCGATGTCGAAGCGCTGGCCGCGGCGCCGACGGAGGATGTAATGAAAGCCTGGGCGGGGCTCGGCTACTACTCCCGCGCCCGCAACCTCAAGGCCTGCGCCGATCTGGTGGCGGCGCGCGGCGGCCGGTTTCCAGACACCGAAACCGGACTTCGAGAATTGCCGGGGATCGGCGCCTATACATCGGCGGCAATAACGGCCATCGCCTTCGACCGCCACGCCGCCGTTGTCGACGGCAATGTCGAACGCGTAATCTCACGGCTGTTTTCGATCACGACGCCGCTCAGCGAAGCCAAGGCCGAGATACGGGTTCATGTCGAGCGCATGGTGCCGGCGACAAGGCCCGGCGACTTCGCCCAGGCCATGATGGATCTCGGCGCCACGATCTGCACGCCGCGCCGGCCGCGCTGCATGCTGTGCCCGTTGCGCGAGGACTGCAGCGCCGTTGTTTCAGGAGATCCCGAGAATTTCCCTGTGCGGCCGCCAAAGGCCGAAAAGCCGTTGCGGCGCGGCGCTGCTTTCGTTGCCATGGGTGACGACGGTGCCATTCTTTTGCGCAAGCGGCCTGAGAAAGGGCTGCTCGGCGGCATGACGGAAGTGCCGACCACCGCCTGGACAGCTCGGGTGGACGGAGCGACCACAGAGGCGGCAGCGCCCTTTCCCGGGGACTGGCGGCGCGCCGGGACAGTCGCGCATGTGTTCACCCATTTCACGCTCGAACTCGAAGTCTTTCGCGCTCACATCGAAGGTGATGCCCCGGCAGGACATTTCTGGTCGCCCGCCCATGAGATTTCAGGCGAGGCGCTGCCCACCGTCATGAAAAAGGCAATCGAGGCTGCGATACCCGGCGCGACGAAAAAACCGTCGCCATTGAGTGCGAAGAGGCCCCATGACTGAAATCCGCCACATCGTGTTCGACATCGGCAAGGTGCTGATCCATTACGATCCGACCATTCCGTTCAGCCGCCTCATTCCCGACGACGAAGAGAGAAAGTGGTTCTTCGACAATATCTGCACGCATGACTGGAACATAGAGCAGGATCGCGGCCGGACGTGGGAAGAGGCCGAAGCGCTGTTGATCGCTGCGCACCCCGAGCACGCCGAAAACATCCGCAATTTCCGCCGCCACTGGCACGAGATGGTGCCGCATGCCCATGACGACAGTGTCGCCATCATGCTCGGCCTGATCGACAGCGGCCACGATGTGACGATGCTGACCAACTTTGCTTCCGACACGCTGGCCGAAGCGCGCGAACGTTTCGATTTTCTCGGCCGTCCGCGCGGCATCACCATCTCGGGCGAGATCGGCAAGATCAAACCGGATCGTGGCATTTACGATCACCACGTGGCCGCGTTCGGCCTCGACCCGTCGGCGACGCTGTTCATCGACGACAGCCAGAAAAATGTCGACGGCGCCAAGGCCGCGGGCTGGCAAGCGGTGCTGTTCACCGATGCCAGCACGCTTAAAGCAGACCTTGAGCGATTGGGGATCAGGGCGTGATCTCCATCGCTTGCGGCGACCCGTTGAGACCTTGAATCAGCAAATATGAGGCAGGCTGCAGGGCTCAGCCACCTGCCCTTTCCATGCCGAGCCGAGCGATGCGGCGCAGTTCGTCGATGGGGGTAAGCCCGCCACTGCGCTCATAATGCCAGAAGGTCCAGCCGTTGCAGGCGTCCAGTCCCTGCACCTCGGCGCCGATCTTGTGGATCGAGCCGGCGCTGTCGCCGATCGCGACGGTCCCATCGGCGCGAACCCTGGCGGCCCAGCGCTTCTTGGCGTCATAGAGCGTGGCGCCGGGCGTCATCAGCCCGGTGTCGATCAGGCTGACGAAGGCGACGCGCGGCTCGGCTCGCTTGCCGGTAAGCACGGTGAGATCCGCTTCGTCGAGTGGCCGCACGGCATCGATGCGCTCATTGGCGGCGTCGATATAGGCCTGCTCGCGCTCGATGCCGACGAAGTGACGACCGAGGCGCTTGGCAACCGCGCCTGTCGTGCCGGAGCCGAAGAACGGGTCGAGCACGACGTCCCCCGGCTTGGTCGAGGCCATCATGATGCGGGCAAGCAGCGCCTCGGGCTTTTGGGTCGGATGCAGCTTGTCGCCATTTTCGTTCTTCAGGCGCTCGCCGCCGGTGCAGATCGGGAACAGCCAGTCGGAGCGCATCTGGATGTCATCGTTCGACGCCTTCAGCGCTTCGTAGTTGAAGGTATAGCCCTTGCCCTTCTGGTCACGCGAAGCCCAGATCATCGTCTCATGCGCGTTCTGGAAGCGGCGGCCACGAAAATTCGGCATCGGATTGGTCTTGCGCCAGACCACGTCGTTGAGAATCCAGAAGCCGAGATCCTGCATCTTGGCGCCGACGCGGAAGATGTTGTGATAGGAGCCAATGACCCAGATGGTGCCGTGGGGCTTCAGCACGCGGCGTGCCGCCAGCAGCCAGGCGCGGGTGAAGGCGTCATAGGCTTCGAAGCTCTCGAACTGGTCCCAGTCGTCGTCGACCGCATCGACCTTGGACTGGTCGGGACGGTGCAGGTCGCCGTCGAGCTGAAGATTGTAGGGCGGATCGGCGAAGATAGTGTCGATCGACTTTTCCGGCAGGCGGTCGAGCGCCGCGACGCAGTCGCCTTTCAGGATCGTGTCCAGCCATTCGGATTGCTGGGGAGCGTGGGAGAGCTCGTCGAGAAGACGCACGGCTGACATTTTTTACACCCAAGGCACGCGTTACTGTTTACTGCCCGTTATGGTTACCGATCAGCGTAAATATTCGGTGAAGCTTTATCGATGCCGTGGAGGAGTTTGCGAAGCCGTGTCCATTGGTGTATGCCGCGCCGCTTGGGCCCTGAGCGGCCATTCCTCCACCCTCCCTCGTCCGGATCACCATGCCCCAGCCAGACCTTGTCATCTTCGATTGCGACGGCGTGCTCGTCGATTCCGAAATCATCGCCGCGCGGGTCGAAGCGGAACTGATAACCCTGGCCGGATACGAAATCTCGGCGGAGGAGATTGCCGAGACCTATGCCGGCCTGACCTTCAAGGACATACTGATACGAATCGAGGAGAAGTCCAAAATCCCGTTCCAGGTGTCGCTGATCGATCGCGCCGAGGAACTGGTCGACCGCAAACTGCGCAGCGACGTGCGCGCCATCGAAGGCGTTCGCGAAGCGGTCGCCTCGGTCACGTCGCAACGCTGCATCTGCTCCAACTCACGTTCGGAGCGGATCGAGTTCATGCTAGAGAAAGTGCATCTGTTGCCGTTCTTCGCCGGCCGCATCTTCTCGGCGATGGAAACGCCGACCGGAAAGACCAAGCCGTCTCCAGACGTGTTCCTACATGCCGCCGAAAAGCTCGACGCCAACCCAGCGAACACCTTCGTCATCGAGGATTCCGTGCACGGCGTCACCGGCGCCAAGGCCGCCGGCATGCGCGTGATCGGTTTTACGGGCGCCAGCCACAGCTATCCCGGCCATGCCGATGCCTTGACAGAGGCCGGCGCCGAGACGGTGATCCGCCGCTGGGCGGAACTGAAGAGCGTCATTGCCGCTCTATCGGAGTGGTCGGCGGATGCCTGAGATGCATGCGTCCGACCGGACGCACGCTAGGTCGACAGCCGCCTAGTTCGTCGCGACCGTCTTCTTCCTGTGGGTCTTCTTCCTCGGCTTGTCGGTCGTGGCCTTCGGCGCGGTTTCGTCGTAACCGGCATAGGCCTGGTAGTCGGGCGCCGTCGGCGCCGGGACGACGACGTTGGAATCGGTGAAGACAAACTGGGTCGCGACCGAGGGATCGGTTACCTGAACCTGATACTGGTGGATCTGCGAATAAAGCACGTCGGTGCCGTGCATGACCGCGGTGCGGATCGGCATGGTGATGGTGCCGGGCGTGAACTTCGGTCCTGGGACGATCTTGCCGGCCACCGCGATCTTCATCGTCAGTTGTCCGTCGGCACGGCTGCAATCGCGGGTCACGTCGCTGATCGACGCCTGATAAATGATCCTCGCCGAATCGTCGGGCGGCGTAGAAGCAGCAGCTTCGGCGGCGGCCTGAGCCGCGGCATCCGCAGCGGCATCGCCGGTCTTCTTAAGCTTCGGCTTGGGCTTCTTGACCTCGTTGACATAGGTATTGAAGAAGGCCGTGCCGTCGCGCACCGTCACCCTTGGGCAATAGGCGTTCAGCTGGCTGGCCAACACCTTGGGGTCCTGGGGCGGCGGTGGCGCCGTCGGATCCTTCTTGCCGAAACCGAGGTTCAGGATGCCATTGTCGCCTGATTGGCAGCCCGCGGCGGCAAGCATAAAGCCCGTGAGCGCAAGACCCGCCAAAAAGCGACCACTTGATATACGAAACGCCATGAAACCGCACTTCCCTCTCGCAAAGCTGGTGACGTATATCAACCGCGCGGCAAAAATGCGACTAGAGCCGGTGCAGAAATTAACCAACTTGTGGTGAACGGACAAACAGGCGGCAAACGGATCTGTGACATGCATTATGTGAGTACCCGCGGCGAAGCGCCCGCGCTTGGATTTTCCGACGCCGTCCTGGCCGGCCTGGCGCGCGATGGCGGGCTCTATGTACCGCGCGAATGGCCGCATTTCTCTCCATCCGAGATTCGAGCCATGCGCGGCCTAGCGTATCCAGACCTCGCAATGCGCGTGCTGACGCCGTTCCTCGGCGGCGAGATCGCCGCGCCGGTCTTCGAGCGCCTGGTCCGCGAAGCCTATGCCACCTTCCGCCATGAGGCCGTCTGCCCGCTGGTGCAGACCGGTGCCAACACTTTTGTCCTCGAACTCTTTCACGGACCGACATTGGCGTTCAAGGACGTGGCGATGCAGTTGCTTGCCCGGCTGATGGACCATGTGCTTGCCGAACGCGACCAGCACGCCACCATCGTCGGCGCCACCTCGGGCGATACCGGTGGCGCAGCCATAGACGCCTTTGCCAGGCGCAGCCGCACCGACATCTTCATCCTTTTTCCGCATGGCCGCGTCTCGCCGGTGCAGCAGCGGCAGATGACGACGTCGAAGGCTGAAAATGTCCATGCGCTGGCGATCGAAGGCAATTTCGACGACTGTCAGGGCCTGCTGAAGGACATGTTCAACGATCACGGCTTCCGCGACCAGGTGTCGCTATCGGGGGTCAATTCGATCAACTGGGCGCGCATCATGGCCCAGATCGTCTATTATTTCTCCTCGGCATTGTCGCTCGGCGCACCGGACAGGCCGGTGTCCTTCACCGTGCCGACCGGCAATTTCGGCGATATCTTCGCCGGCTACGCCGCCAAGAAGATGGGCCTGCCGATCGACCGGCTGGTCATCGCCACCAACGATAACGACATATTGGCACGCACCTTCGCGACCGGCGAATACCGGACCAAAGGGGTCTTTGCGACCACCTCGCCGTCGATGGACATCCAGGTTTCGTCGAACTTCGAACGCCTGCTTTTCGAGGCGTCAAACCGCGACGCCGCAACGGTGCGGCGCTACATGGCCGGCCTCAAACAATCGGGCGCCTTCACCATCGAAGCCGCGGAAATCGCCGGTATGCGAACCGAATTCGACGCCGGCCGCGCCGATATGGACGAGGTCGCCGCCACCATCCGCTCGACGCTGGCAAACAGCAACTACCTGCTCGATCCACATACGGCGGCAGCCATGCATGTGGCGACGGCCAGGGCTGCCGGCGCCGTGCCGATGGTGGTGCTCGGCACCGCCCATCCGGCGAAATTCCCGGCCGCCGTGGAAGCCGCCAGCGGTGTCTCGCCCGCCCTGCCCGCATGGTTAGGGGGATTGATGACATTCGAGGAAAAATACACGGTACTTCCATCCGACCTCAAAATGGTGGAAGATTACGTCAGTCGCCGCGCGCGGGCGGCGCGTTAGGGAGTACGAGCCATATGGGTGTTGAGGTAAGCCGTCTGTCGAACGGCCTGACAGTCGCCACCGAAACCCTTCCAAGTATCGAATCGGTTGCCTTGGGTGCCTGGGTCAAATCGGGTGCCCGCAATGAACGCGAAGACGAGCACGGCATGGCCCATCTGCTCGAGCACATGGCGTTCAAGGGGACGAAGCGGCGAAGCGCCTTCGAGATCGCCTCGGAAATCGAGGACGTCGGCGGCGAGATCAATGCGGCCACCAGCGTCGAGACCACATCCTACTACGCCAGGGTGCTCTCCGACGATATGCCGCTGGCCGTCGATATCCTGTCCGACATCCTGCAGGAGTCCGAATTCGACCCGCAGGAACTTGAGCGCGAGCAGCACGTCATCTTGCAGGAGATCGGCGCCGCGCACGACACGCCCGACGACATCGTCTTCGACCGTTTCACCGAGACGGCCTTTCGCCACCAGACCATCGGCCGCTCGATCCTGGGTACGCCCGAAACGGTAAAATCCTTCACCTCCAAGCAGTTGCACGATTTCATCGAACGCCAGTATGGCGCCGAACGGATGGTGATCGTGGCCGCAGGCGACATCAAGCACGACAAGTTCGTGCGCGAGGTCGAAAACCGGCTCGGCGGTTTCCGCAGCAAGGCCGACAGCACCATTCCGCAATACGCGCAATATGTCGGCGGCGACTTCCGCGAGGACCGCGACCTGATGGATGCGCAGATCGTGCTGGGCTTCGAGGGCCGCGCCTACCATGTGCGCGATTTCTACGCCTCGCAGGTGCTGTCTATGATCCTCGGCGGCGGCATGTCATCGCGTCTGTTCCAGGAGGTCCGCGAAAAACGCGGCCTCTGCTACTCGGTTTATGCCTTCCACTGGGGCTTTTCCGATACGGGCATATTCGGCGTTCATGCCGCGACGGGCCAAAGCGATATCGCCAAGCTGGTGCCTGTCATCATCGACGAGTTGCAGAAGGCCGGCGAGAGCATCCTGCAGGAAGAACTCGACCGCGCGCGCGCACAATATCGCGCCGGGCTGATCATGTCGGCCGAGAGCCCGGCCAGCCGCGCCTCGCAGATCGCGCGGCAGCTACTCCTTTTCGGCAGGCCGATCGCGAAGGAAGAGCTGATGGAGCGCCTGGCGGCGCTGACGATCGAGCGCCTGACCGACCTGTCGTCACGGATGTTCTCGACCAAGCCGACGCTTACCGCTGTCGGGCCCGTGGGTACGCTGGCACCATACGAGGCGATCCTCGATTCGCTTCCGGGCACGCAGACCACGGCCCGCAGGCTCGCCGTCTAAGTCCCAAGCGCCGTGTTCGCGCTCCCTTTCTTTCGCCGTGACCTGCCGGCACTGAAGGGCAACCTCGTCACGCTGCGCGTGCCGCTCACCAATGACTACCGCGAGTGGTCGGCGGTGCGCGGCGAAAGCCGGGCGTTCCTGGAACCGTGGGAGCCGCGCTGGACCCCCGACGAACTCGACCGCACGGCATGGCGCCTGCGCATCAGCCGCTATCGCGAGGACTACGCACAGGGAAGCGCGATCGCCTTCTTCATCTTCGAGAAATCGAGCGGCAAACTCGCGGGCGGCATCACGCTCGGCAACATACGCCACGGCGTCTCGCAAAGCGGCCATGTCGGCTACTGGATCGGCGAGCGCTTCGGCGGCCGCGGCCTGATGACAGACGCGGTCAAGGTGGTGGCCCGCTTCGCCTTCGATACGCTGAGGTTGCACCGGATCGAAGCCGCCTGTATCCCCGACAATATCAGGTCGATCCGCGTGCTTGAAAAAGCCGGATTCCGGCGCGAAGGACTTCTGCGATCCTATCTCAGGATCAACGGCATCTGGCAGGACCACTACCTCTACGCCCGGATCGCCGACGATCCGCCGGGCGCTGGAACGAAGGACTGATTTTTGACGAATTCCCTGCGAAACGGGCCGCTGTTCGCCTTTCTGCTGGCGACGATGCTGACGCTGTGCGCGGCTTCGTCGGCCTTTGCCGTGGAACCCATCAAGATCGCCCGCGACGATGTCGCGCTCGATCTTTCGCGCGCCGTCGAAATCTACCGCAACCAGGGTGAGAACTTCCAGGTGTCGACCGCGCCCGGGCCGGACGGCATCGTGCGGCGGATCGAGGTCGAAGCCAACGATGCCCGCTCGACCGGCGACTGGGCTGTCTTCGCGCTCGCCAACACCACCGACCAGCAACTCGATCGGCTGATCGTGGCGCCGCACTTCCGGCTGGTCAATTCCGGCATCTTCTGGCCGGATCTGGGTTCTACGCGCATCGCCGCCATTACGCCCAGCGAAGGCTTCGCGCTCGACCGCCAGACCAGCCCCGACGCCGACGTGTTCCGGGTGACGCTGAACCCCGGCACGGTGATCACCTTCATTGCCGAACTCGCCTCGCCGAAGCTGCCGCAGGTCTACCTCTGGGATCCTGAATCCTACAAGGATTCGGTCAATTCCTACACGCTGTTTCGCGGCATCGTCATCGGTATCGCCGGCCTTTTGGCGCTGTTCCTGACCATCCTGTTCGTGGTCAAAGGGACGTCGATGTTCCCGGCGACGGCGGCCCTCGCCTGGGCGGTGCTTGCCTATATCTGTGTCGATTTCGGCTTCCTCAACAAGGTCATCGAGATCTCGCCCGGCAACGAGCAGATGTGGCGAGCCGGCACCGAGGTGGCGCTGGCGGCGACTTTCGTGGTGTTCCTGTTTGCCTATCTCAACCTCAACCGATGGCACGGCCATTTCAGCTATGGCGCCCTGGTCTGGATTCTGGGGCTGCTCTTGATCGCCGGTGTCGCCATCGTCGATCCGGCGGTCGCCGCCGGCATCGCCCGCATCTCGTTCGCCGCGACCGCACTGACCGGGCTGGGCTTGATCATCTTCCTCGGTATTCGTGGTTATGACCGAGCGATCATGCTGGTGCCCAGCTGGGTCATGGTGCTGTTATGGCTATGCGGATCGTGGATGGCAATCACCGGCATGCTCGACAACGACATCGCCCAGCCGGCACTTGGCGGCGGGCTGATCCTGATCATCCTGTTGATCGGCTTCACCGTCATGCAGCACGCCTTTGCTGGCGGTGCGCTGCATCAGGGGCTATTCTCCGACCTCGAGCGGCAGGCGCTGGCCGTCGCGGGATCGGGCGATACGGTGTGGGACTGGGACGTGCTGCGCGACCGCGTTGTGACCAAACCCGACGTCAGCATCCAGCTCGGCCTCGCCCCCAACAGCCTGGGCGGTGCCGCGCGCAACTGGCTGCCGGTGTTGCATGCCGACGACCGCGACACATTCCGCACGACGCTCGACGTGGTTCTCGAACACCGTCGTGGCCGGGTAGCACAGAATTTCCGCCTGCGCGGCGCCGACGGGCACTATCACTGGTTTGCCCTGCGCGCGCGACCCGTCATCGGTTCGGACGGCGAGGTGATCCGCTGCGTTGGCACCATGGTCGATGTCACCGAACAGAAGAAATCCGAGGAACGGCTGCTGCACGACGCCGTGCACGACAATCTGACCGGCCTGCCGAACCGCGAATTGTTCATGAACCGGCTGGAGGCAATCATTTCGATCGCTCGCACCGAAGAGAAGGTGCGGCCGACCGTCTTCGTCATCGATATCGACCGCTTCAAGCAGGTCAATGACGGGCTCGGCATTTCAGCCGGCGACACCATCCTGCTCACTATAGCGCGCCGCCTGCATCGGCTGTTGAAGCCGAAGGATTCGCTGTCGCGCTTCGCCGGCGACCAGTTTGCCCTGATGCTGCTGTCCGAGCAGGACCCTGCCCGCATCGCCGGGGTGGCCGATGCGATCAAGCATGCGATCAACAATCCGATCACCTTTGCCAAGCGCGAAATCGTGCTGACCGCCTCGATCGGCCTGATTACCTGGACCTCGGCGCAGACCTCGGCCGAGGACATGGTCAAGGACGCCGAGCTCGCCATGCACCAGGCCAAGCGCTTCGGCGGCGACAGGATCGAGCCGTTCCGCCCGGCGTTCCGCACAGTCGGCACCGATCGCCTGCAGTTCGAATCCGATCTGCGGCGCGCCATTGAGCGGCGCGAATTCACCCTGGCCTACCAGCCGATCGTGCGGCTCGAGGATGGCAGCGTCGCCGGCTTCGAGGCCCTGCTGCGCTGGGACCATCCGCGCCGCGGCATGATCCCGCCGGCCGATTTCATCCCGGTCGCGGAAAGCTGCGGGCTGATCGTGCAGCTTGGGCTGTTTGCCATGCAGCAGGCGGCCGAGGATCTGGCAGGATGGCAAAAGCAGATCGGCGACGCGCCGCTGTCGGTGTCGGTCAACCTGTCAAGCCGCCAGCTCATCCGCCGCGACCTGGTCAGCGACGTGCGTTCCGTGATCGCGCGCGCCAATCTGAAGCCCCGCTGCTTCCGGCTCGAACTGACCGAGTCGCTGGTCATGGACAATCCCGAGCAGACGGCCCATGTGCTGACCAAGCTCAAGCAGCTCGGCATCGGCCTGTCGCTGGACGATTTCGGCACCGGCTATTCATCGCTCGCCTATCTGACGCGGTTCCCGTTCGATACCATCAAGATCGACAAGAGCTTCGTCGACGACAGCACGCCAAAACGCACGGTGCTGCTCAAATCCATGGTCAACATGGCGCATGAGCTCGGCCTTTCGGTAGTCGCCGAGGGCATATCAGACGAGCGCGATGCGCTGGAGCTGCGCCAGATGGGATGCGAATATGTCCAGAGCTTCATGTTCGGCGCGCCGATGCCGGGCGACCAGGTGCTGAAGACGCTGAAGGAGCAGTATCCGCTCACGCAGGCCTAATGCATGTCGCCCGGACGTGTCCTCGGTTCTGGACCAATGACATGCGTAAACCAGAAGCTTGCAGCAGGTCGGGCCAATCCTATTGGCCGCGACATGCCGTAGATGCCGATCGCGTCGTGCCGCCGGCCGCTTCCACGCAAGCGACGGAGGGTCTCGACACCTAACGCGTCGCGCTCGGACTATTGTTGCGAGAGTCGCAGCGCATTGACCAATGCTGACAGCGCCGCTGGCTGAAGCCGACGACTGGGATAATACAGGAAAAAGCCTGGGATTGACGGCGTCCATTCCTCCAGGACACGGACAAGCCGTCGCTCCGCGATATACTCCGCGACTTGCTCATCATAGGCGAGACCGAGACCAACGCGGCCAGCGCCGCCTCAATCACCAAGTGAGTATCGTCGATTATGAGCGAGCCGCTGGCGTTGATCGTGACCGACTTTCTCGCACGCTCGAACTCCCACCGAGATGGACCGCCTGGAAGACGCAGGGCTATGCACTGGTGATCCTTGAGATCCCTCGATCAACGGATCGCACGTGCGACACGCCGGAAGATTTTCCGCGACGCGGCCGAGGCTGGAACATGGATCGCTGGAGCGCACCTTGGCTGGCCGGGCGTCGGCCGCGTGATGCATGAGGACAAAGCGTACGGCCATGAGCCGGCATAGCGGATAACGCGCGGACAGGCGGTTTCGCCTGTTTGCGCAATTCCAAGCCTGAACAGTTCTCGCGCACCGCCATGGGATGAGATTGCGCTAACGCCGCAGCGTTCCGGCTGCGCCTAACCTAGCGAAGGAGTCCTGGCCGGCAAAGACGAGGCTCAAGCATGTCCGGCGGCGAGGCTGAGATGAGCGAGATCGATGCCGATCGAGGCGAGAATCCGGTCGTATTTGCGTTCGATGTCGGCGTCGAACAGCAATTCCGGCGTCGCCGGGCAGGTCAGCCAGCCATTCTCGGCGATCTCGGTTTCCAACTGACCGGCGCCCCAGCCGGAATAACCGAGCGCCATGAGCGCGCGCCGCGGCCCACGCCCTGACGATATCGCCCGCAGTATGTCGACGGTCGCGGTGAGGCAGATGTCGTCGGAAACGGTGAGCGAGGAATCCACACGGTAGTCGCCCGAATGCAGGACGAAGCCCCGGCTGCGGTCGACAGGCCCGCCATTGCGCACGACGAAATCGCGCGCCTGTGCCGGCAGGCGGATCGCCTCCTGCTCGTTCATGATGCCAAGTTGTACCAGAAGGTCCGGGAACAGCATCTGCTGCGTCTGGTTGATGATCAGGCCCATCGCGCCTTCATCGCTATGGGCGCAGATGTAGATGACCGAGCGCGTGAAACGGTCGTCCTTCATACCAGGCATGGCAATCAGGAACTGATCGTCGAGAAAGCCGCGGCCGGCGGCTGTCTTTTTGTGGCGCAACAAATCCATGCCAGGGAAGGTAACGCGTTTCCCCGGCGCCGAAAAGATGCGCCGTAGCGGATTCGACCAAAGCTCATATTGCGGGTCCGGCGTTGGCTTGCCCGCAAAGGTCACGCAAATATGATATCAGCACGGCCATGAAATCATTGCGCGGCCACGAAGGGACGATCAAATCACCGTCATGCAAAGCTTGAAAATCCTGTTGCTCGGCGCCGCCATTGGATTGGCGGCCGCCCTCCCTGCCAGCGCCTCCTCATCCGCCTGGTACAACAGCGAAGGCGGCAAGGTGCGGCTGGTGACATCAGGCAAGCCGGACGACGCCGGCCGCATCCAGGGTGTTCTCGATATCGCCCTCAAACCCGGCTGGAAGACTTATTGGCGCGACCCGGGCGACGCAGGTGTGCCGCCGCAGCTCGACGTTTCGGCCAGCACCAATATAGCCGATGCGACGCTGTCTTTTCCAGCGCCGCAGCGTCATGCCGATGGCTATGGCAAATGGGCCGGTTACAATTATCCGGTTTCCCTGCCGGTGACTTTCACGCTGGCGACGCCGAACCAGCCGGCGGTCATCGATGCCGACGTCTTTCTCGGCATTTGTGAATCCATCTGCATTCCCGTGCAGACACGGCTGAGCGTCGACCCCGCTTCCGATCCCGATAATGCTGACGACGCGGCGTTGGTGAAGGCTGGTTTCACCGCACTACCGGCGGCTGCAAAGCCTGACTTCGGCATCAAGGTGCTGTCCGGCGATCACGAGACGCTGGTTGTCGAGGCGAGTTTTCCTGGCGATCCGCAGGCAGCGGATTTCTTCGTTGCCGGCGAGCGCGACTATATGTTCGGAACACCTTCCCGCTCGGAAAAGGACGGCAAGCTGATCTTCACTGTGCCGATCCTCGATCGCCCCTCGACGACGCCGACCGACGGCGGGCTTCACTACACGTTGACGAGTTCGGCGGGCGCGGTCGAAGGGTTGCTGCCTTTCCCTTGAAGCGCGTCGTATTGAAAACGAATCCCATACGATGCGCTGCAAGGTCATCTTCTTGTACGTGTCGTTATCCCAAAACCGCGGCATGTACTGATGCCGCTGCCGCGATAGTTGCAGGAAGCCGCCGAGTTCGCTACGCAAGCACGCGTCTTCCCCCATCCCGAGCGAGGAACTCATGACCATCTCCGTTGGCGACAAGCTGCCCGAGGCGACCTTCAAGACAATGACCGCCGACGGCGCCAAGCCGATCACGTCGGCCGAGATTTTTCCGGGCAAGAAAGTGGTGCTGTTCGGCGTTCCCGGCGCCTTCACGCCGACCTGCAGCAACAACCATCTGCCCGGCTATCTCGAGAACCACGACGCGATCCTGGCGCGCGGCGTCGACACCATCGCCGTCGTTTCGGTCAACGACGTCCACGTCATGGGCGCCTGGGCGCGCTTCACCGGCGGCGAAGGCAAGATCCTGTTCCTCGCCGACGGCAATGGCGATTTCGCCAAGGCGGTCGGTCTTGACGCGGACTACTCCGGTGGCGGCATGGGCCTGCGTTCGAAGCGGTTTTCGATGATCATCGACGACGGCAAGGTCACCGCCCTCAATGTCGAGACCAAACCCGGCGTCGACGAGTCCGGCGCGGCTCATATTCTCGGTCAGCTCTGAACTTCGACGGCCAATCACGCGAGGCCGCAATGGCCTCGCCTGACAAATGGCGGCGCTCCAGAATTGCCGGCTTTCGGGGGGATTCTACGATGTTTGACGTCTTCTGGCGCGCTATCGCGATCGGCGTCGGTGCGACCGTCCTGATGGATGTCTGGGCCTTTTTCCTGCACAAGGCATTCGGCCAGCCACGCCCGAACTGGGGCCCGGTCGGGCGCTGGGTCTGGCACCTCCGCGACCAGGTGTTTCACGACAATATCGGCGATGCGGCGCCCTACGCGTATGAACAGGCGCTGGGCTGGGCTTTCCATTACTTCGTCGGTATCGTCTACGGCATCATCCTGGTCGTGCTGGCGGGTGCGGGCTGGCTGGTCGCGCCGACCTTCCTGCCGGCCTTCATCCTCGGCATCGTCACGGTCGGCGCCGGCTGGTTCCTGCTGGCGCCAGGCATGGGCGCCGGCTGGGCCGCCTCGAAGCGGCCCAATCCGATGCGGGTCCGGGCGCTCAATCTGGTCTCGCACACGGTGTTCGCGCTCGGGCTTTGGGGCACGGCGCTGCTGATCCGTTAGACAGCTAGCACAGACGGTTCAGATCCCGCCGCCCATCGACCACACGGACGATTTCAACCCACTCCACCGGGCCATCGTCCGTGTCTGGAATCGTTTCGTAGAGCATTACAAACGGCGCCTCCACCAGCATTCGTGCAGAAGGCCTGATATCGGGTCGACTGACACCCATGCGCGGCTCTGCCAGCTGCATGGCCCGCGCTTCTAATCGATCGTAGTAACGATCGGCCGGCCGTATGTTTTCGCTACAAACACGCGCCGAATTATGCATGGATGGCGGCCGATCGACGGCTGTCTTGATCGGGGTACCGCAGCCGTACTCATAGCGATCGAAGGCGAAATAGTTGCCGCCGCCCGCCAGCTGATCGGCTTCGCGGCTGATCTGCCTGCCGCTGAGCGACAGCAGAAGGAGCGTGCCGACACCGCCATGGCCGACAAGGGCGATGTTGCAGGCGCCGCCGGCACCGAGCACGGCCTCGACCTCACTCATGATGCGCTGCTGTGCGTCGATGGCCCGCTCCCAGCCACGAATGCTTTCGTGCGGATTGGCGAAGAACCGGTCGGCGACCGCCTCGAATGCCGGAGGCGGCAGGAAACCCGTCGCCGACCGGTCGTTCTCATGCATCGGGTCGTTCTCATGCATCCGTTCGCTCACCTGCACCGCAAGGTCGAGGTGCCGCCCGAGCACCTCGGCGGTTTCAACTGCCTTGCGTTCGCCCGACGACACCACGCGCCCGATCGATCCAATCCACGGCTGGTTCAGCATTGCATGCGCCCTGGCACGACCGATGTCGGACAGACCCCAATCCGGCACGGGCACGCTGGCGTCGATCTGAACCTGAGGATGGGTGATATAATAGGCGATCGGCACAACAGAAATTCTCCTGTCGGCCGGGCGCCGGGAATGCCAGAAGCTCAATAGCTCTGGGTCGAACGACGCGCCTTCGAAGCCAGCGGCCGCTTTGCCTGGACATCCGGCTTTGGCGCCGACGCCACCGGCCTGAAAGGCCCTTTCTTGAACGGGGCCATGCCTTCCCTTGCCAGTTCGTCGGCGCGCTCGTTCTCGACGTGGCCGGCGTGACCCTTGACCCAGTTCCAGGTGACCTTGTGGCGCCGGTTGGCCTCGTCCAGCGCCTGCCAGAGTTCACCGTTCTTTACCGGCTTCTTGTCGGCGGTCTTCCAGCCATTCTTCTTCCAGCCATGGATCCATTTGGAAATTCCGTCCATGACGTATTTGCTGTCGGTATGAAGCACGACCGTGCAAGGCTCCTTCAACGCATTCAGCGCCGAAATGGCCGCCAGCAATTCCATGCGGTTGTTGGTGGTTTCGGCCTCGCCGCCGAAGAGTTCCTTGGTGGTGCCGTTGAAGCGCAGGATGGCGCCCCAGCCGCCGGGGCCGGGATTGCCCGAACAGGCGCCATCGGTAAAGATTTCAACCTGCTTGCTCATGACACCCCGTTTTCGGCCAGTCCATATTCCGAAGGAAATCTGATCGCCCGGTGGAACCGCATCCTTCGGATGTATTCGGTCGGGTCGCGTTTCATCACCAGTCCGCCATCTGGGACGGTCAGCCAGTCGTAAAGTCGGGTCAGCATGAAGCGTAGCGCCGAACCGCGCGCCAGCATCGGCAGCGCCGCCTTCTCGTCATGGCTCAGGGGGCGCACGCTTTGATAACCGGCAAGCAGTGCCTTGCCCTTGGTAAGGTTGAAGGAAAAATCCTTCTCGAAACACCAGGCGTTGAGGCAGGTGGCGACATCATAGGCATAGAGATCGTCACAGGCAAAATAGAAATCGATCAGCCCCGAAAGCTTCTCGCCTAGGAAAAATACATTGTCCGGGAAAAGGTCGGCATGGATGATGCCCTTGGGGAGGCCTTTGGGCCAGTTCTGCTCGAAATCGGCAAAGTCGGCATCGACCTCGGCCGCAAGGCCCGGCTCGACCTCGTCGGCGCGGCCGCGAGATGCATCCCAAAGCTTGCGCCAGCCGTCGAGGGCGAGCGCGTTCGGACGCGTCATCGAAAAATCGGCGCCGGCCAGGTGCAGCGCCGCCAGCGCCTTGCCGACCTCGGCGCAATGCGTTGCGGCCGGTCGCCGCAGCGAAAGTCCTTCGAGGAAGGTGATGATGACGGCCGGCCGGCCGGCCAGCGTGCCGATGACGCTGCCGTCATGCGCGGTCACCGGCAGCGGGCAGGACACGCCCTTGCTGGCGAGATGGCCCATCAGCCCGAGGAAGAACGGCAAATCCGCCTTCTCGACTCGCTTTTCATAGAGCGTCAGGATGTAGGAGCCGCTCGATGTGTGCAGCAGGAAGTTCGAATTCTCGGTGCCTTCGGCGATGCCCTTGTAGGATAGGAGATCGCCGACCGGATAGTGCTTCAGGAAAGCGCCGAGTTCGCCCTCCGCAACGTCGGTGTAGACCGCCATGGCCGTTCACGCGGTCCCGTTGACAAAGGCCATGTCGGCCGGCGTCAGTTCGACATCGCGCAATACCCGCATGACCGGAAAATCCTCTGTTTCGGTGGCCGTGACGGCCAGGTCGATGGTGACGTCGAAACGCTGGCGGAACGCGTCGATGATCTCATCGACGATGATCTCCGGCGCCGATGCTCCCGCCGACAGGCCGAGCGTCGAAATGGTGCCGATGTCATTCCACGGAATTTCGGCGGCGCGCTGCACGAGAAGCGACATCGAGGCACCTGCCCGTTCCGCAACTTCGACAAGGCGGCGCGAATTCGAGGAATTGGGGGCGCCGACGATCAGATAGAGATCAGCACCGGGCGCCGTGTCCTTGACCGCTTCCTGGCGGTTGGTGGTGGCGTAACAAATCGATTCCGCCGCCGGCGCCTGCAGGTCCGGAAAGCGCTCCTGCAATGCGCGGATGATGCCGGCGGTATCCTCGACCGAGAGCGTGGTCTGGGTGACGAAACCAAGTGCTTTTGGATCGGCGGGCACAAGCCGGGCGGCGTCGGCCTCGGTCTCGATCAGCGTTACCGCGCCTTCCGGTAACTGCCCCATGGTGCCGATCACCTCGGGGTGCCCGGCATGACCGATCAACAGCACATGGCGGCCAAGCCGCTGGTGACGCATCGCCTGCTTGTGGACCTTGGAGACCAGCGGACAGGTTGCGTCGAGATAGAACAGGTTGCGCGCCTGCGCGTCCGCCGGCACGGACTTGGGCACACCGTGCGCGGAGAAGACGACCGGCGACTGCCGATGTTCGGCCGGGATTTCGGAAAGTTCCTCTATGAAAACGGCTCCAAGGCTCTGCAGCCCCTCGACGACATAGCGGTTGTGGACGATCTCGTGGCGGACGTAGACCGGGGCGCCATATTTCTTCAGCGCCAGCACGACGATCTGGATGGCACGGTCCACGCCCGCGCAAAAACCGCGCGGCTGGCAGAGCCGGATCGTCAGAGGAGGCTTGGCGATTGTGTGAAGCATCAAATCCTGCCGGTTGGTCAGCGCCGAAATGAGGTGCCTACCCCTGCCCTGTCAAGGGTATCGGTGGAAAGGGAGGCGTAGCCTGCGTTCATTCCTCTTTCGCGGGCCGGCGAAGCCGGAGGACAAGCACCGCGGCGAGTGCCGCGGCAAGCCCGTACCAGGTGACGGCATATTGCAGATGACTGTTCGGCAGGTCGATGATGGTGACGCCCCCGATCGGAAGGCCGCCGGGATTTGGCGTCTTGTCGGCATCGATGAAGACCGGCACCAAGTTGAACCCAGCCGGCAGGCCGGCGCTCGCGGCCATGACGTCGCGGTCCTTCCAGTAGAAGATGTTCTTCCCCACATCATTGTCGGGAAGCATCATGGAGGGCTTTGTCGGCAGCGGGTTGCGGGCCAGCCCGGTGACCGCGACCCTGCCTGTTACCTGTCCCTTGGCGCGCTTCGCCGCGTCCTTGAGGTCGTAGGGAACAAAGCCGCGGTTGATCAGGACGAAACGGCCGTCGTCGAGGGCCAGCGGCGTATACACATTGAAGCCGGCCTCCCCTTCCCAGGTCGCGTAGAAATGCCGCTCGCCGGAATGCAGGAAAGTGCCGGTGACCGTGACCGGCGTGTAGTCGACGTCACCGGTCGAGGCGAATTCCTTCTCGACCTCGGAAAGCGGTCGTGGCGCCGAATGGGTGCGATGGTCGATGGTCTGCAGCAGGCCTTCCTTCCAGTGCAGGCGCTGGACCTGCCAGGTGCCCAGCGCCAGCAGAATCAAGAACAGCACAAGGCCAAGGACGAACAACAGTGCCGATCGTGGCCGCGAATGGCCGCGATCTTTGAAGGATGCTTCGCTCATTCGCCGCGATCCAGCCGCCCCTCGGCTGCTTTGTTGCTGTATTGCAGGGTGAGCAGCACTCCCTTGATCAACCGAAGCGCCGTCAGACACAGCACCAGTGCCAGTGGGATCCATATCAGCAGATGCAGCCAGAGCGGCGGGCTCAGCGTCACTTCCACCCAGAGCGCCAGACCGACGATGATGAAGCCGATGATCAGGATGACGAACACCGCCGGTCCATCGCCGGCATCGGCGTAGGAATAGTCGAGGCCGCAATTGACGCAGCGCTTGCCGACGGCGAGAAAGCCGGAAAACAGCCGCCCCTCGCCGCAACGCGGGCAGCGGCCGTGCAGGCCGGCCGAAATCGGATCGATCGGAGGCCAGATCGCCTTGTCCTCACTCATGCGTAGTGCCGTCATTCATGGCTATTGCTCGATCTCGATCGGCGCCCCATCGGCCACCATCGCCCAGACTTGGTCCATGTCGGACTCCGTAACCCCAATGCAGCCATCGGTCCAGTCGACCAATTGAAGCAGCCAGCCCGACCAGCCGAAGCCGCTTCGCCCGGTCGACGCGCACCAGACCTTCTCAGCGGCAAGAGCCGGAATGCCAATGCGCAAATCGAAGTCAGCCGCATCTTTCATTGATCGGCTGTCCTTGCGCCGAAAAGAAGAAAGGCGGCCACGTCGCCGCGACCGCCTTCCCGAAATCGACATCCAAAAGGCTGGATCAGTGGCCTTCGATCACCGCGCCGACCGATCCCCAGACGTAGATCGAGGCGAACAGGAACAGCCAAACCACGTCAACGAAGTGCCAATACCAGGCGGCCGCCTCGAAGCCGAAATGCTGCTTGGGGGTGAAGTCGCCCTTCATCGCCCTGATCAGGCAGACCAGCAGGAAGATGGTGCCGATGATGACATGGAAGCCATGGAAGCCGGTCGCCATGAAGAAGGTGGCGCCGTAGATGGAATCCTTAAAGCCGAACGGCGCGTGCATGTACTCGTAAGCCTGCACCATGGTGAACAGCATGCCGAGCCCGACGGTCAGCACCAGGCCGTTGATCAGGCCCTTGCGGTCGCCATGGATGAGCGAGTGGTGCGCCCAGGTAACCGTGGTGCCCGACAGCAGCAGGATGATGGTGTTGTAGAGCGGCAAATGGAAGGGATCGAGAACCTCCATGCCCTTCGGCGGCCAGACACCACCGGTAAACGTGTGACGCGCGTAGTTTTGCACCTCACCGGCAAAAAGACTGGCATCGAAATAGGCCCAGAACCAGGCAACGAAGAACATCACCTCCGAGGCGATGAACATGATCATGCCATAGCGCAGGTGCAGCGACACGACGCGCGTATGGTGGCCCTCATGCGCTTCCTTGATCGTGTCCGACCACCAGGCGAACATGGTGTACAGCACGATCACAATGCCGATGAAGAACAGCCACGGATTGGCGATGTTGACGCCGAAGATCGGGAAGGAGCCGCCTTTCAGGTATTCCATGAGGCAGACACCGCCAAAAGCGGTGACAAGCGCCCCGACCGATCCCAGGAAGGGCCACGGGCTCGGGTCGACGAGATGGTAGTCATGGTGTGGTTTTGCGTGCGCGTCTGCCATATCAACCCCCGAGATTTCCTTCGGTATCTGAAACTGTCTTGCTATTGCCCTGGGCCGGCCCGGACGACGCCACCGGCTTGGTCTTCTCGACCGGGAACATCGTATAGGACAGGGTGATCGTCTTCACGTCCTTCAGTTCCGGCACATTCACGATGTCGGGGTCCACATAGAACAGGACCGGCATGTCCAGCGTCTCGCCCGGCTTTAGCGTCGTATCGGTGAAGCAGAAGCATTCGACCTTGTTGAAATACGGGCCCGCCAGTTCCGGCTGCACATTGAAGGTTGCGCGGCCGGTGACGGGGCGATCGAACTTGTTGGTCGCCTGATAATGCGCCTGCACGGTCTGCCCGATCTTCATGGTCATCGAGCGTTGGACCGGCTGGAACTCCCATGGCACGCCGGCGATGTTGGCGTCGAAGCGGACGGTGATCTCGCGGTCGAGCACGCGGCCGGCATATTGCTTCTCGACACGTTGCGTCGTGCCGCCATAGCCGGTCGCCTGGCAAAACATCTTGTAGAGCGGCACGGCGGCATAGGCCATGCCGATCATGCCGGTGAAGAAGGCAAGGCAGACAGCCGCGACAACGCGGTTGCCGGTCTTGCCTACCGTCTTCTTGGACGTCTCGGCGCTCATCACATCGAGCCCGACAAATTGTGGCCGAACTTCACGATTGTCGCGATGTAGAAGATCACGACCAGCACCGCCAGCGCCACGCCAATGGCGATAGAACGGCTGCGCTGGGCCTTCTTCTGGCGATCGGTCAAGGTGACCGTTTCGAGTTCTTTCTCGACCATGGTCATGCCCCACCCATGGCAAGCGCGCGTTCGACGACACTGTCAGCCAGATAAACGGCGAAGATCGCGAAGAGATAGAGCAGCGAATAGGCGAACAGGGCCTTTGCCGGCTTCATGGCGCGGTCATCGTCGGCCATGCCAAGCACTTTCCAGGCATACCAGACGAAACCAGCCCCCAGCAGCAAGGCAGCCACGCCATAGAACGGCGTCGTGTAGCCGAGCAGCCAGGGCAGCACGCCGACCGGAGCCAGCACCAGTGCGTAGGCGAAAATCTGACGGCGGGTCGATGCATGGCCGGCGACGTTGGGCATCATCGGGATGCCGGCGCGGCCATAGTCCTCGGACTTGAACAGCGCGAGCGCCCAGAAATGCGGCGGCGTCCACAGGAAAATGATCAGGAACAGGATGATGCTTTCGAGGCTGACCGACCCGGTCACCGCGGCCCAGCCGATAACCGGTGGGATGGCGCCCGCTGCACCGCCAATGACGATATTCTGCGGCGTCGAGCGTTTCAGCCACATCGTGTAGACCACGGCATAGAAGAAGATGGTGAAGGCCAGCAGCGTCGCCGACAACCAGTTGACCAACACGCCGAGCGTCATCACCGACAGCACCGACAACACCAAGCCGAAGCTCAGCGCCTCGTGCGGCTGGATCCGGCCGGAAGGCACCGGGCGGCTGGCGGTCCTGGTCATCACCGCGTCGATGTCGGCGTCGTACCACATGTTGAGCGCGCCAGAGGCGCCGGCCCCAATCGCAATGGCCAGGATGGCGATCACCGCCAGCAGCGGATTGATGGTCACCGGTGCCGCGACCAGTCCGACAAAGGCGGTGAACACCACCAGCGACATGACGCGCGGCTTCAACAGGGCGAAGAAATCGCCCGCCGTGGCTTCCGACATACGGAAGCCCGCTTCGTCAATGCTGGTTTTGTCGACTAGGGCCATGCGTACTCAAGTCCATCATTCCGTTGGCCAAAACCGCCGGCGGGCCGGCGGTTTCGTATTCGAGCGGGGAGCCGCCTTCACTTGATCTTCGGCAGCTGCTCCCATTGGTGGAACGGCGGCGGCGAAGGCAGCTGCCATTCGAGTGTGGTAGCACCCTCACCCCACGGGTTGGCGCCGGCGATACGCTTTTTCTGGAAGGCTTCGAACACGCCATAGAGGAAGATCACCACCCCGACGGCCGAAATATACGAGCCGTAGGACGAAACCATGTTCCAGCCCGCAAACGCGTCAGGATAGTCGATGGTGCGGCGCGGCATGCCGGCGAGGCCGAGGAAGTGCTGCGGAAAAAAGACCAGGTTCACGCCGACGAACATGACCCAAAAATGGGTGTTGGCGATGACGGGCGAGTACATGTAGCCGGTCATCTTCGGGAACCAGTAGTACCAGCCGGCGAAGATGGCGAACACCGCGCCCAACGACAGCACGTAGTGGAAGTGGGCAATGACGAAATAGGTGTCATGCAGCGACCGGTCGAGGCCGGCATTGGCCAGCTGGACACCGGTGACTCCACCGATGGTGAACAGGAAGATGAAGCCCAGCGCCCACAGCATCGGCGGTTTGAACGAGATCGATCCGCCCCACATGGTTGCGATCCAGGAGAAGATCTTCACGCCTGTCGGCACCGCGATGACCATGGTGGCGAAGACGAAGTAGCGCTGCGTGTCGAGCGACAGACCGGTCGTATACATATGGTGCGCCCAGACGATGAAGCCGACCGCGCCGATCGCAACCATGGCGTAGGCCATGCCGAGATAGCCGAATACCGGCTTTCTCGAGAAGGTCGAGACAATATGGCTGATGATGCCGAACCCCGGCAAGATCAGGATGTAGACTTCCGGGTGACCGAAGAACCAGAACAGGTGCTGGAAGAGGATCGGGTCACCACCACCGTCAGGCGCGAAGAACGTCGTGCCGAAATTGCGGTCGGTGAGCAGCATGGTGATGCCGCCGGCCAGAACCGGCAGCGACAGCAAGAGCAGGAAGGCGGTGACCAGCACCGACCATGCAAACAGCGGCATCTTGTGCAGGGTCATGCCTGGCGCGCGCATGTTGAAGATGGTGGTGATGAAGTTGATGGCACCGAGAATCGAGGACGCGCCGGCGATGTGGATCGACAGGATCGCCAGATCCATGGCCGGTCCGGGCTGGCCCGAAGTCGAAAGCGGCGGATAGAGCGTCCAGCCGCCGCCCACGCCAAAGGCTCCGGGCGCACTCGGCACGAACATCGAGGTGAGCAACAGGATGAAGGCCGGCGGCAGCAGCCAGAACGAGATGTTGTTCATGCGCGGGAATGCCATGTCGGGAGCACCGATCATGATCGGCACCATCCAGTTGGCGAAACCGCCGATCAGGGCCGGCATGACCATGAAGAAGATCATGATCAGCGCGTGCGCGGTGGCAAACGCATTGTACATGCTCTTGCCACCGTCGATCGCGGCATCGCCGTTCATGCCATAGACCATCTGCGCAAGGCCGCTGAAGATCTGGATGCCAGGCTCCTGCAGCTCCATGCGGATAGCGACCGAAAGCGCGCCGCCGATAATGCCGGCCATGATCGCGAAGATCAGGTAGAGCGTACCGATATCCTTGTGGTTGGTCGAATAAACCCAGCGCACCCAGCCATGATACGGCTTGTGATCGTGCCCCTCGTGAGCTGCAGCGTCTGCCATGTTCCGCTCCGTTCCCTAAATCTTGCTGACCCGCGGCATCAGTTGCCGGCGGCCGCTACCTTGTTCTGGCCATCGACCTCGGCCATGAGCGTCTTGTTGGCACCAGGCAGGTCGGTCTTGGCCGCGGCCAGCCAGGTCTTGAACTGCGTGTCCGACACAACACGAATGGCGATCGGCATGAAGGCGTGGTCCTTACCGCAGAGCTGCGAGCACTGGCCGTAATAGAGGCCTTCTTTATCCGCCTTGAACCAGGTCTCGTTGGTGCGGCCGGGAATGGCGTCGATCTTGATGCCGAAGGACGGCATGGCAAAGGAATGGATCACGTCGGTCGCGGTGACAAGCACGCGGGTCATCGTGTTGACCGGCACGACCAGTTCGTTGTCGACGGCGAGCAGGCGCGGATAGACGGCGCGATCCTCCTTGCCGGCCTTGGCGCGATCGCCATCCTGAAGGATGGCCGAATTGAAGGCGAGCGTGTTGTCGGTCTGGTATTCGTAATCCCAGTTCCACTGGTTGCCGGTCGCCTTAACGGTCAGCTTGGCCTCTTCCGGTGGCGTATACTGGGCGGTCAGGAGCGTGAACGAGGGGATGGCGAGGCAAAGCAGGATAACGACAGGACCGACAGTCCAGATCACCTCGATCAGCGTGTTGTGGCTGGTCTTGGACGGGGTCGGGTTGGCGCTCGCGCGGAATTTGATGATGCAGTAGATCAGCAGAAACAGCACCAGGACCGTGACCGGGATGATAAACCACATCGTGTAGTTTCCGAACCACTCGATCTGCCGCATCATGTCGGTCGCGGGCGCCTGGAAGCCGGTCTCCCACGGCCTGGGCTGGTCCGCATAAGCGGATCCGCAGGCGAGGAACGTGGCAGCAGCACCGGTGCTCGCTAGGAATTTTCTCATCGCCCTCTTCGTCTCCCAGTCTCTCACCGGCTGTGCCCGCGAGAATAACGAACAATGCCGGGACGGGAATCCCGGACAGTTTCAAGCTGGTTCAAACCATACTCTTTTTCCCTCCGCAAGAAAGGAGCGGTCGAAACCGTGCGGCATTTTTGCGCGCAAGCCGACGTGGCTCTTCCGGGGCAATGGCCGTAATGGCGAATCGCGTATGTTCGGCGGGGTGCACGCCTTGTGCCGGCGGCACCCGCAAAGCGTCGTAATTCAGGCGAATTTGGCAAGGAAAAGCGCCGCATTGCCTTTTTAGGGACAGTCCGGCCACGGTCTCGTCCTTTACTTGGCATTGGCGCGGCTTAAAGTGCCGTGATTCGCAATGGAGCAGTCATGAACTCTTGGCTTTCGAGACTGAGGCATACGCGACTAGGCCTTTCGAGAACCCTGGCAAACGCAGTGTTTCTAGGGGTCCTTTGCGCGGCCGGTCTGTTCGTCGCCGGCAAGGCCAATGCTGCCCAGCCAAGCGGCACGGTGCGCTCGACGCATGGCGCATGGTCGATCATCTGCGACACGCCGGCCGGCGCCACCTCGGAACAATGCGTGATGATGCAGAACGTCGTCGCCGAGGATCGTCCGGAAATGGGGCTCTCGGTCGTCGTGCTGCGCACCGCCGACAACAAGGCCGAGATCCTGCGCGTGCTGGCGCCGCTCGGCGTGCTGTTGCCGAACGGCCTCGGCCTCAACGTCGACGGCAAGGACATTGGCCGCGCCTACTTCGTGCGCTGCTTCCAGGACGGCTGTTATGCCGAGGTCATTCTCGAAAAGCCGCTGCTCGACACACTGAAGACCGGCACATCGGCGACATTCATCGTTTTCCAGACCCCGGAAGAGGGTATCGGCATTCCCGTCGAGCTCAAGGGTTTCGCCGAAGGCTTCGCCGCTCTGCCCTGATCGCGGCTTCGCGCTGAACCAGGCATGGACGCGGCTTTTGCCGACCCAGACGCATGCCCTGCAGCGAACGAAGTCATTCGTCGGCGCCGATTCCTCATTGCCGATTGTGCGGGCGCGGCTTCACGCCTACATCGGGGGAAAGCAATCATCCCACGGACGGACGCGCCATGAACAGCCTGATCGGCCAATTCGACATTTCAGACGACCGCATCAAGCAGATCGTCGCTGACACCATCAAGGGCGCCGATGACGGCGAGCTTTTCCTCGAATACAGCGAGAGCGAAGCGCTGATGTTCGACAATGGCAAGCTGAAGACCGCCAATTTCAACACCGACCAGGGGTTTGGCCTGCGGGCCGTCGCCGGCGAGGCCAGCGGCTACGCTCATTCCAGCGACCTGTCCGAGGCGTCGCTGCTGCGCGCGGCCGAAGCTGTCTCGACCGTCAAGGGTGGCTATTCAGGCACGCTTGCCGCAGCCCCCGCCCGTACCAACCGCCATCTCTACGGCGACGAGAACCCGATCCCCTCTCCTTCCTTCGAGGCCAAGGCGAAGCTGCTGCAAGAAATCGATGCCTGGCTGCGCGCCGAGGATCCACGCGTGCGCCAGGTGACGGCCTCGATCGCCGCGTCCTGGCAGCATGTCGAGATCGTTCGTGCCGACGGCCAGATAGTGCGCGATATCAGGCCGATGGTCCGCGTCAACGTCTCGGTCGTCGTCGGCGACGGCGACCGCCAGGAAAGCGGCTCCTACGGCATGGGCGGGCGCAAGGCATTCGGCGAATTCCTGATCGAGGATAGTTGGAGGCACGCCGCCAGGGAGGCGCTCCGGCAAGCGGTGGTCAACCTGGAGGCAATCCCGGCCCCGGCAGGCACTTTCGACATCGTGCTATCCAATGGCTGGCCGGGCGTGATGCTGCACGAAGCCGTCGGCCATGGTCTTGAAGGCGATTTCAACCGCAAGAAAACGTCGGCGTTCGCCGGCCTGATGGGGCAGCAGGTGGCCGCCAAGGGGGTGACGGTCGTCGACGACGGCACCATCCCAGAGCGGCGCGGCTCACTCACCGTCGACGACGAAGGCACGCCTTCGGCCCGCAACGTCTTGATCGACGACGGCAAACTGGTCGGCTACATGCAGGACCGGCAGAATGCCCGGCTGATGGGCATGAAAGCCACCGGCAATGGCCGGCGAGAAGGCTATGCGCACCAGCCGATGCCGCGCATGACCAACACTTACATGACGTCAGGCGACATGGAGCCGGACGAAATCATCGCCTCCGTCAAGAACGGCATCTACGCCGTCTCCTTCGGCGGTGGCCAGGTCGACATAACGTCGGGCAAATTCGTGTTCGGCTGCACCGAGGCCTACATGATCGAGAACGGCAAGGTGACGCAGCCGATCAAAGGCGCAATGCTGATCGGCAACGGGCCTGATGCCATGCACCGCGTATCGATGGTCGGCAACGACATGAAGCTCGACAATGGCATCGGCATGTGCGGCAAGGCCGGCCAGGGCGTACCCGTCGGCGTCGGCCAGCCGCATCTCAGGATGAACCAGATGACGGTCGGCGGCACGCGGGTTTGAATGACAACCTGATCGAGGCGGCCGGTTACGTCTTGCTGGTGGACCGCCTCGACGTCGAATAGAGGATTAGGAAGCCGACGACACCACCAATCGCATATTTGATCCAGGCATTCAGATAATCGACTGCGCCGTTCTGGCTGGAGACGTACAGCGCCGCGCCGACAAAGGTCATGACCGAGATGCCAAGAGCATAGGACGGCACCAATCCTATGCGGGCGATCTTTCTCAAAAGCCAAGCGACCAGCGCTCCGGTGAGCGCCATAATCAAAGCCGCACCCAATATCTCGGCCACAAACCCCGGTGAAATCATCTTTTTCACTCCCTTTTCCCGCCGCGGAATGTGCCTGTTTCGCAAAGCGAATTCAATGGCGCCGATTGGACATCGTTTGCAGCCTTCGAACGCACGGTTTCAGACACGGGCCGACACCTAGCGGCTTGAATTTTGCTGGCCGCTCCAATATCTTACCTTTGTCTTACGAAGGGAGTATCCTATGGCCGCTTCTGAAAAGCTCATAACCACCGTCTCGACCAAGGGACAGGTCATCCTGCCCAGCGCGATCCGGAAACGCAGGGAATGGGTAGCCGGCACACGCCTTGTGGTCGAGGAGACCGCTGAGGGTGTCCTTCTAAAGCGGACGCCGGTTTTCACCGAGACGCGGCCTGAGGACGTGTTTGCGTCCTTGCCGTACAGCGGCAAGCCGAAGACGCTGGAAGAAATGGATGCAGGCGTGCTCGCCGAGGCACGGCGACGCCATGCTCGCGATTGATACTAATCTTGTCGTTCGTTATCTAACGGGCGACCATCCCGAGCAATCCTCGCGCGCCCGACGGCTGATCGATGGGGGAAGGGTTTTCGTCGCCACCACCGTGATTTTGGAGGTCGAGTGGGTGCTGCGCAGTGCCTACGGCTATATGCCTCCCGAAATCGCCCGGACACTAAGGGCGTTCGGCGGGCTTACCACGGTAGAAATCGAGGATGCGGTGATCGTTGCGGCGGCACTCGATCTGGCTGAAAGGGGAATGGATTTCGCCGACGCGCTGCATCTGGGAAAGTCCACCCACTGCGACGGCTTCGTGACCTTCGACCGAAAGCTCATCCAGGTCGCGCAAACCGCTGGACATGACAACGTCCTAGAGGCCTGACGGTGGTACGCTGCCCGCCATAGGCTCGATTCCTCTTGCAGATGCCGTTCGTACGAATCCTTGCCGTCGGAGATACGCTGAACGCCAGGCGCCCTACCGCTTTCTCCTCGGCTTCTCCAGCAAGGCGACCGCTTCGACATGTGGCGACCACAGGAACTGATCGATTGGCGTCACGCTGTTCAGGGTATAGCCGCCGTCGATGAGAATGCGCAGGTCGCGGGCCAGCGTCACCGGGTTGCAAGACACCGCGGCAATGTACGGAACGTCCGAGCGGGCGATCTGCTTCGACTGGTCTTCGGCGCCGGCGCGCGGCGGATCGAAGACAAGGCCGTCGAAGGCGTTCAACTCCTTAAAGGTCAGTGGCCGGCGAAACAGGTCGCGTCGTTCGCCCGTCACCCGCTTGAGGCCGGTCGCGAAACGTGATCCCCGGTCGAGCGCCGAAAGCGCGGCCGCATCGCCTTCGACCGCATGGACTTCCGATCTCGCCGCCAACCGCAAGGCAAAGCTGCCGCAACCGGCAAAGAGATCGGCGACCTTTTTTGCACGCTTTAGATGTCCGCCGACAATCTCGGCCATGGTCCGTTCCGCGGCCTCCGTCGCCTGCAGAAAGGCGCCGGGCGGCACGGCGACCGCAACACTGCCGAACATGACCACGGGCTTCCTTGGCTCGATGACGATCTCGTCATCGATGGACAGCCTGGCAAAGCCTTGCGCAATGACGAAGTTGGAGGCGATATGGCGTTGGTGTTCGCCGAGCTTGCCTGACTCGTGCACCGCGATGTCTAGGCCGGAACCCGTAACGGTGACCGCCATCCGGAACGATTTGGTGGTGGCGCATATCAATTCGGCCAGCGCCCTCAGTTGGCCGAGTGCCGCGACGATCTCGGGCAGTGAGATCGGGCATTCGGATATGGAGATGATCTCGGGCGACAGATGGCGATTGAAGCCGAGCAGCATGCCTGTGTCCGTGCGCCGGGCGGCAAGCACGACGCGGCGGCGCGACTGCGGCGCGCAGGTGACCAGTTCGCCGATCTCGCACTCGATGCCCTTGCCCTTCAATGCATGCACCACCTTTTCGCGTTTCCATCGGCGATAGGCTCCGATCTCCAAATGCTGGAGGGCACAGCCGCCGCATTCGGTGAAATGGCGGCAGGCGGGTTCGACGCGCAGCGGAGAGGCTTCCAGCACCGCCATCAGCGTGGCGCGATCCCGCTCGCGCGCGGCGGTGACGATTTCGCCCGGCAGCGTGAAGGGAATGAACAGATCGCCGCTCTCGGTTTCGGCGATGCCGTCGCCCTGCGATCCGAGCTTTCGTATTGTGAAGCGTACGCTCATCGATCCTTGATCCCACCGAGCAGGAATTCGCGATTGCCGTCGCCACCTTCGATCGGCGACAGATGCAGGCCAAGCGAGCGCCAGCCGGGAACGGCATCCAGCCAATCCTGCAGCAAGCCCGCGACACGGGCGGCATCGAAGGGATCCTTCAACAAACCGCCCTTGCCGATCGCCTCGCGACCGGCCTCGAATTGCGGCTTGACCAGAAAGATCGCACCGGCGCCGGGCTTGGCAATGGCGAGTGCCGGGGGCAGCGCCAATTTCAATGAGATGAAACTGACGTCGGAAACGATGAAATCCGGACTGCGGCCGGCAAGATCGGCAGCGGTGAGATCGCGCGCGTTCAGGCCCTCGATCACTGTCACGCGCGGATCACCACCGACATCAGGATGCATCTGGCCATGCCCGACATCGATTGCCGTGACATGGGACGCGCCGCGTTCGAGCAGCACCTGGGTGAAACCGCCGGTCGAGGCGCCGATGTCGAGGGCCTCGCGACCGGCCGGGTCGAGGCTGAAATGGTCGAGTCCGGCGATCAGCTTGAGCGCGCCGCGCGAGACATAGGCTTGCGCCGGATCGTCGATGGCAACAACGCATTGCGGCGAAACGTTCTGGCCGGCCTTGCGGGCCATGGCGCCGTCGACCATCACCGTGCCGCGCTCCACCGCGTCGCGAGCGCGCGAGCGGCTGGCAAACAGCCCGCGCTGTACGAGCAGGTCGTCGAGCCGCTGGCGTGTGCTGGCTGGCAGAGGCGAGTTCATCGGCCTTCTCTGACGAAAGCCCGCGGTGAAGGCAAGGACATTAGATGGACCGAAGTGCTCCTACGGGAGCGGCTGGTGCATCGAACCAGGCCGCGGCTTGCGCCCATCATGCCGGGTCCGGCAGAATATTGGTCACAAAGAGTCCACTGTTTGTCGCAACTCGAAGGAGAACGAATGCTGACGGGAACCTGCCACTGTGGCGCCGCCCACTGGACGCTGGAGGGCGACCCCGGCCCGGTGACGGCCTGCAACTGCACGCTTTGCCGCCGCTATGGCACGCTCTGGGCCTATGATTATGTCGACGAACGCATCCGCGTTTCGGGGCCGACGGCTAGCTATACGCGCGCCGGAAAGGAAGACCCGTCGCTCGAGATCCTGTTCTGCCCGCGTTGCGCCTGCGTGCTCGGCTGGCGCGGACTGCGCGCCAGCGCCTCGGGTCGAAGACGCATGGCCGTCAATGTCCGGCTGGCGCCCCCCGAGGCCGTCGCCGATCTGCCGATCGACCATTTCGATGGCCTCGACACGTACGATGATCTGCCGCGCGACGGCCGCTGCGTACGCGACATGTGGTTTTAGAAGATGGTTCGGGGTGCCTGGCGCTCGATGGCTGGAGACAATCCGTCGTCTCGACCCCCTGAAGCCTGCTCACGCGCATGCTCTGTCGCAACAGGCGAAGGATCCGGCGACACCACAAGCTGCGGAATTTGCTTGTAGGAAAAGGCACCGCGGATATCGCCCATCTTGCTGGCGACAATGCCTACCGCCGCCTTTTCGAGATTGCGGTCGTAGGGCGTTTCGGCGGCAGCCGGTACGACCATCACCGCCAAGGCCGCGCCGCACAGAAGCGTCTTCATTCTCGTTGTCTCCCTGCCTGCCTGTGATCTAGCAGGGCGGCGTTGAAAAACGGCCAAGGGACAGGGTAAGCAAAACGCCAAACGGCAGCGTTAACAACACATTACGAAATCGAGACGGCAAACTGCTTCAAGCTGTTGAGGTTTTGATTCAGGCGCGCTGGGCGCGGACCGTATGACCGAGCGCGGTGAATACGGTGCGCACGATTCCGGCGACGTCGAGACCAGCATCGGCATACATCTTCTCTAGCTTGGCGTGGTCGGTGAAGGCATCGGGCAGCACCAGCGGGCGTACCTTCAGGCCGCTTTCGAGCAGTCCTTCATGGGCGAGGAATTGTAGCACATGGCTGGCGAAGCCGCCAATGGCGCCCTCCTCCACCGTTACCAGAACCTCATGGGAGCGGGCCAGCCGCCGGATCAGATCCTGGTCGAGCGGCTTGGCGAAACGGGCATCGGCGACCGTGGTGGAAAGCCCGGCCGCGCCGAGTTCCTCGGCTGCGGCAACGCAATCCTGCAGCCTTGTGCCGAAGGACAGGAGGGCAACCTTGCTGCCTTCCCGGACGATGCGGCCTTTGCCGATCTCCAGAACCGAGCCGCGCTCGGGCATGTCGACGCCGACGCCGTTGCCGCGCGGATAGCGGAAGGCGATCGGCCCGTCGTCGTAGCTGGCGGCGGTGCGAACCATGTGACGCAATTCCGCCTCGTCGGCCGCGGCCATTACGACAAAGCCCGGCAGGCTTGCCAGGAAGGTGGTATCGAACGCGCCGCAATGGGTGGCACCGTCGGCGCCGACAAAGCCAGCGCGATCGATGGGGAAACGCACCGGCAGTTTCTGGATCGCGACGTCATGGACGACCTGATCATAGGCACGCTGCAGGAAGGTCGAATAGATCGCCGCGAAGGGCTTGTAGCCTTCCGTCGCCAGGCCGGCGGCGAAGGTCACCGCATGCTGTTCGGCAATGCCGACGTCGAAAGTCCTTGACGGAAACACCTCGCCGAACAGGTCGAGGCCGGTGCCGCTCGGCATGGCTGCGGTGACGGCGACGATGCGGTCGTCCTCGCGGCCCTCCTGGATCAGGCTTTCGGCAAACACCTTGGTGTAGGCCGGTGCATTGGCCGGCGCCTTGGCCTGTGCGCCGGTGATGACATCGAATTTGTTGACGCCATGATACTTGTCGGCGGCCGCTTCCGCCGGCGCGTAGCCCTTGCCCTTCTGGGTGACGACATGGATCAGCACCGGACCCTTGCCGTTGTCACGGACATTTTTCAGGACCGGGATGAGATGCTCCAGATTGTGACCGTCAATCGGGCCGATGTGATAGAAGCCGAGTTCCTCGAACAAGGTGCCGCCGGTGACGTAACCGCGCGCATGCTCGACCGCGCGGGTGATGGCTCGATCGGCCCGCTTGCCGAGATAGGAGGTCAGCTTCTTGCCAAAGTCGCGCAGGCCGACATAGGCCTTGCCGGAAGCCAGGCGCGCCAGATAGGCGCTCATGGCGCCGGTTGGCGGGGCGATCGACATATCATTGTCGTTGAGGATGACGATGAGGCGCGCATCGAGCGCGCCGGCATTGTTCATCGCCTCATAAGCCATGCCAGCCGACATGGCGCCGTCGCCGATGACGGAAATGACATTGTTGCGGCCGCCTGAGAGGTCGCGGGCGGCGGCCATGCCGAGGCCGGCCGATATCGATGTCGAGGAATGGGCGGCGCCGAACGGGTCATATTCGCTCTCGGCTCGGCGGGTGAAGCCCGACAAACCGCCTTCCTGGCGCAAGGTGCGGATGCGGTCGCGACGGCCGGTCAGGATCTTGTGCGGATAGGCCTGGTGGCCGACATCCCAGATCAGCCGGTCATCGGGTGTGTTGAAGACATAATGCAGTGCCACCGTCAGTTCGACCACGCCAAGGCCGGCACCGAGATGGCCGCCGGTGCGGGAAACGGCATCGACCAGTTCGGCGCGAAGCTCAAATGCCAGTTGTGGCAAGTCGCTCTCGGCCAGCCTGCGCAGATCGGCCGGGACGCGAACCCTATCGAGAAGCGGCGTATGCGGCGTTGCGTTCACGTTGGGCCCAGACTTTCTGTTCATCTGCGGGATAGGCCGCCGGCAGGCGAAAGTAAATGCGTGTCGCTGACGCGGACGCTCAACCCTTCGATCCGCTCAACCTTCCGGCAGCGGGATGAATTCTTTCTCATCACCAGGAACGATATCGAAGCGGCCGGTCTTCCATTCCTGCTTGGCCTGCTCGATGCGCTCCTTGGACGAGGAAACGAAATTCCACCAGATGTAGCGCTTTGAGCCAAGCGAGGCGCCGCCGAACAGCATGAAATGCGCCCCGGTCGATGACCATATGACGATCTCGTCGCCGGGCCGGAACACCAGCAGCCGTTCCGCCGGAAAGACATCACCCGAAATCGAGACCTCGCCCTCCAGCGTGTAGATGGCGCGCTCCTCGGCATCGGCCGAGATTTTGACGCTGGCGCCGGGCGCCACCCGCAAATCTGCATAGAGTGTTTCGGTATCGGCCCGCACCGGAGACCGCAAGCCCTGGAACTCACCGATGACGACGCGGCCGCTGACGCCTTCGGCGTCGATTTCGGGAAGCCGCAGCGCCGCGGTGTTCTCGAACACCGGTGCCACCTCTTCCTTGCCGTCCGGCAGAGCCAACCAGGTCTGCAGGCCGGAGATCGACATCGGCGCGCCGCGCAATTCCTGCGGCGTGCGCTCGGAGTGGACGATGCCGCGACCAGCCGTCATCAGGTTCACGTCGCCGGGCTCGATGACCATCTCGGTGCCCAGCGAATTGCGATGCCTGATCTTGCCGTCGAACAGATAGGTCACGGTCGACAGGCCGATATGCGGGTGCGGACGGACATCGAGCGCCTGGCCGGCGCGCATGATCGCGGGACCCATTCGATCGAAGAAGATGAACGGCCCGACCAGGCGCCGTTTGGCGGTCGGCAAGGCGCGACGCACCTCGAAACCGCCAATGTCCTTGGCGTTGGGGATGACCATCAGCTCGATCTGGTCGCTGGCGAAGGCATCGCCGGCCTCAGGGTCTTTGCCGGGGAAGAAGCTCATGAACTCTCCTCGTCAGCGGTCAGCGGGCGCGTGGGCATATCAGGCGAACCGGATCGCCGCTTTTGCTTTTAATTTGGCCGCCACCTCTTCGCGATTGCGCGGATGCTGGTGGGTTTCGAGGGATTCGAGCAATTCGCGTGCGGATGCGGCGATGGCTTCGACCGCATGATCGAACGCATGCTGGTTCTTGGCAGAGGGCCGCGTCGTGCCGCTCAGCTTGCGGACAAACTGCAGTGCCGCGTCACGGACTTCGTCGTTAGTTGCCGGCGGATCAAAATTGAACAGGGTCTTGATGTTTCTGCACATCGCTTCCGTATCTCCTCTTGTCCGTTTCAATCGGGACGAACTGTATCCTCAATGATGATCGTGTCCAAAAATCGGTAAGGCTGCTCCGGACTCAGTCCGCGTCGAGCGGCTCGGTTCCAACCGGCTTGCCGTCCCGCGACAGCCTGATCTTCTCGACCTTGTCCTCGGCGGCCTTCAGCAGCCGGTCGCAATGGACCTTCAGCGCCTCGCCCCGCTCGTAAATCCGGATCGACTGGTCGAGCGGCACGTCGCCCCGCTCCAGATCATCGACGATCTTCTCCAGTGCGTCGAGTGCCTGTTCAAAGCTCATCGCCTTGACGTCTTCGTTGATCTCACCGGTCATCATTCATCCTTTCATCAGTCGCCCGACATGGGCGGCGACCGAAAATGCCAATCCCTGCAGATCGTAGCCGCCCTCGAGCAGGCTGACGAGCCGGTTGCCGCCGTGGATTGCGGCGCGCTGCATCAGCTGGCCGGTCGCCCAGTCGAAATCGTCCTCGGTCAGATTGATTTCCGCCAGCGGGTCGCGATGGTGCGCGTCGAAGCCGGCCGAAATGACAATCAGATCCGGCGCGAAATTGTCGAGTGCCGGCAGCACGCGCGACAGGAACGCATCGCGAAACACCTCGCTGCCGGTCCGAGGCGCCAGCGGCGCATTGACGATGTTGCCCGCGCCGGTCTCGCTCTTCGCGCCCGTGCCGGGATAAAGCGGCATCTGGTGCGTCGAGCAATAAAGCACCGAGGGATCGTCCCAAAAAATATCTTGCGTGCCATTGCCGTGATGCACGTCCCAGTCGACGACGGCGACGCGCTCGGCGCCGTGCTTCTTCTGCGCGTAGCGGGCCGCGATTGCCGCCGTGTTGAAGAAGCAGAAGCCCATGGCAGTGGTCTTTTCGGCGTGGTGGCCGGGCGGACGGGCGGCGACGAAGACGTTGTCGGCGCGGCCCGCAAAGACGTCGTCGACGGCGGCATTGGCGGCACCGATCGCCGTAATCACCGCCTGCCAGCTTTTCGGGCTGGCGGTGGTGTCTGCGTCGATGCGGGCAATGCCTTCGTCGGGGATGGCGGCGCGGACACGCGCGACGAAATCGGCGGGATGCGCGTAGAGGATGGTCGCTTCGTCGCCTTGCGGTGCCTCGACGCGGTCAAGCGCGGCAAAAGCTTCGTCGTCGAGCACGCGCTCGATGGCGCGCAGGCGGTCGGGCCGCTCGGGGTGACCGGGCGGGGTGATGTGTTCGAGAAAGATCGGGTGCGTGTAAAGACGGGTGGCCATGCCCCCTATCTAGTGCCCCGGCGCCGTGATGGCCATGCGTTGCGGCTTGATCGCTGGGGAAAATCGAACCTGCGTCCATTCATGTCGCTGCCGGCATTGGAGTCGTCGGCCCTTCGGAGTAAGACTGCCGCTACTGCCTGGTGCCTGCCGGTCTGTTTGTTTTAGCCGCATTCCGCGACGCCAAGTGTTTGCACTTGGCTACAAATGCCCTGGCGGGAGAATCGGGAACACGGTTGAACTCCGTGGCGTGCCCAACGCTGTGAGGGGGACCGCGCCGGTAGATGCCACTGTCGATGACGGGAAGGCACCGGACGCGGGTTGATCCCGAGCCAGAAGACCGGCCTGGCAGGCATCGTCATCCGCATGGTCAGGCGGATGGCATCGATTGCAATCGCAAGGGGACACGCGATGCGGGAAGCCATGACCGCTCAAATGGGCGATGGATTTGACCAGAGTGCGCGCGACGCGGTTTACCGTGCCATGTTTACGCGGCGCGACGTCCGCAGCCATTTTACATCGGAGGCGATCGACGACGAGGTGCTGGCGCGGCTGCTGCTTGCCGCCCACCACGCGCCATCGGTCGGCTTCATGCAACCCTGGAACTTCATCGTCATCCGCGATGCCGCGCGGCGGGCGGAGGTGCGCGACCTGTTCCTGGCCGCGCGAGAACGGGAACTGCCTGAAATAGAGGCGGAACGGCAGGCGCTCTACCGCAAGCTCAAGCTCGAAGGCGTTTGCGAAAGCGCGCTAAACATCTGCATCACCTGCGACCGCGAGCGCTCGAAAGGCTCGCCGCTGGGACGCTGGCACAATCCGGAGATGGATCTCTACAGCACGGTCTGCGCGGTGCAGAATTTCTGGCTGGCCGCGCGTGCCGAGGGCGTTGGGGTCGGCTGGGTCAGCATCATCGAGGCGCAAGCGCTGAAAAGCCTGCTGGCGATTCCCGATCACGTGACGCCGATCGCCTATCTCTGCGTCGGCCGCGTTTCCGAGTTCGCACCGAAGCCGGACCTCGAAACGCATGGCTGGGGCCGGCGGCTGCCGCTGCCCGAGCTGATCATGAGCGAGACTTTTCGCGGGCAAGGCGAAGCGCCGCTCAAATCAGCAGTGGCGCGCCTCGGCACCGTCGCCGGTGCGCCCGCGAGCCCGGCCGATCAGCTCGTCGCGCCGGCCGTGCCCCAGCGCGAACCGCCGAAAGTGGAGAGCGCCTTGTCCTTGAGTTCCCTGAACTTCGACGAAGCTTCGGCCAGCCTGGCGTCCCAGGCGGCATCGGGCACCTGACCCTCGATGGTCTTGAAATAGACCTGCATCAGGCAGGCAATGGCGAAGGGCTCGATGAAGGCCGCCTTGAAAGCCCAGGCAAAGACGATTGCCAGCACGAAAGCCCAGCCGGCGAGCTGCCCGGGCATGACGTAAAGAATAGCGGCTGCCGGAGCGAGCATCAGCAGGAAAATCACGAACGACACGGCCCACATGATGACCGCCAGCCAGACGGCGTTCTTGACCATGGTCTTACCGTTCTGGGCGTAGAGCACGACGCCTTGGCGCGCGGTTTCGAACGGCGAGGACGAATTGATGCGGATGTTGTAGCCAAGAATGATCTCGTCGACATAGGTCAGCGACAGGCGAATCACAGTGTTGAGGAACGAAACCAGTCCGCTCAGGCCAGGAATAGGCAGGAAGGCCGCGATGCCGCCGAGCAGGCCGGTGATGGCGCGGATGGCGCCCTTGACCAATTGGTCGACAACGAAAAGGATGTTGGCCTCGGCAAAACGCTCGGTCACGATCTCTTTTGCGTAGGCGATCTGGTGCTGGCCGTCGGGAACATCATGGCCGTCGATCAGATGCACCATGACGGCTATATGGCCCGCTTTGACGACGTAGAGGATGTATTCGCGGATCCAGTAGACGGCGATCGAGACGATGCCGAAACCGACCACGCCGCCCCACATCGCAAAAGACAATGGTCCGTCGGGATCGGTGGAAATATGGCCGACGCCATAGCCGACGGATGCGCCGGTGCCGGTTGCCATGATGTAGGCCAGCGTGATGCCGAAATAGACGATCATGCGAAAGACAATGAAAGGCCAGGTCCGCATCATGATGGACACCGACCTGCCGATATCAAAATCCCACATGCCCGAATCTCCCCTCAGAGATGGCTGCCGAGGATGCGCTCAAACCGGCTATTGTCAATTGCAGGTGGTGGCGGGACTGCCATGGAGGTTCATCTTGAAAGCGCTTCCGGCTTTTTCAGCAGGCCTTCGAGCAATTGCTTGAACGCGGCCACCACCATTTTCGAGGTCCCTTCGGGATCTGGCGAATTGGCGATCCGCTGCGCAGCCTGGCTGCTCGCCCCATTGATCAGCCGCGCTGCCGACTCCGGATCGACGCCGGGGACGACCACCCCCTCCCCTTGCAGCGCGGTCAGATGATCGGTCATTGAACCGACGCAGGCATTGGCATTCGACCACTGTGCCGGATCGCCCAGCACAGCCGGACCATCCCGGAACATGATGCGCTGGATTTCCGGCTCCAGCGCCATTTCGATATAGGTAGTGCATTCGTCGACGAAATGCTGCCAGCGGGTCGGCGCCCGCGACGCGACCTCATTCACCCGGCCCGCCATTTCCGCGTCGATTTCGGCGATAACCGCCTCAAGCAGCCCCTTCTTGTCGCCGAAGTGATGATAAAGGGCGCCGCGCGTCAGCCCGGCCGACGCGGTGAAATCATCCATCGACGCTTCGGCATAGCCGATGGTGCCGAAAGCCTGGCGCGCCGCGGCAATCAGCTTGGCGCGTGTCTCGGCGATCATCTCCTTGCGCGGTCGATGCATGCTTCCGGCCTTATCTACATACGCGTCGTATGCCAATTGACATACGCGGCGTATGCTCTATTTAACACTTATACGTCTCGTATGTAATTGTGGAATCGCCCCTCGTCGAGGAACAGAACCATGCAAAACCCCTATTCGGAAATCTTTCGCGCTCCCGGAGCCAGGGGCTTTGCCGCCGCCGGCTTCATGGCGCGCCTGCCGATCGCCATGGCGCCAATCGGCATCGTGGCGATGCTGTCGCAGACGCGTGGCGAATACTGGCTGGCGGGCGCGGTTTCGGCGACTTTCGCCTTGGCCAATGCCTTCCTGGCGCCGCAAATATCGAGGTTGGTCGACCGCCTCGGCCAGACGCGGGTCGTCGTACCCACCACCATTATCTCCGTGCTTGCTTTCGCGGCCCTGATCGCATCGGCCAATCAGGACTGGCCGGTATGGACGCTGTTCGCGTCGGCGCTGCTGGCCGCGGCAATGCCAAGCATGCCGGCCATGGTGCGGGCGCGCTGGACCGAGATTTTCCGGGGCCGGTCCGAGATGAACACCGCCTTCGCCTTCGAGTCGGCGGCGGACGAACTGGTCTATATCGCCGGCGCATCGCTGTCAGTGGGCCTCAGCGCCGCGCTGTTCCCGGAAGCGGGCGTGCTCGTCAGCACGCTGTTCCTCGCCTTGGGCTCGACAGCTTTCATCCTGCAGCGTTCGACCGAGCCGCAAGTGCGGCCGGTGGACCATGGCTCCAGCGGCTCGGCAATCCGTCTGGGGCCGGTTCAAATCATCACCTTCGCCATGATCTTCATCGGCGCGACCTTCGCGACGACGGAGGTGAGCACGGTGGCGATCACCAAGGAACTCGGCCAGCCGGGCACTGCCAGTCTCGTCATCGGCGTCTATGCGCTGGGCTCCTTCGTGCTCGGCATCATCATCGGCGCGCTCAACCTGAAAGCACCGCTGCAGCGCCAGCTCGCCATGGCGGTTGCCTTGGTAGGGCTCGGCACACTGCTGCCGCTTACCGCCAGCACCGTGCCAGCGCTCGCGCTGACTGTCTTCATCAGCGGCGTGGCGATCTCGCCGACCTTCATCACCGCCTTCGGCCTGATCGAACGGCATGTTCCTGAAACGATGCTGACCGAAGGCATCACCTGGGTGACTACAGGCATCGGCATCGGCATGGCGCTGGGTTCGTTCGCCGCCGGCGCGGTGGTGGATGCCTTCGGCGCCCAGAACGGGTTCTGGGTTTCGGTGACGTCAGGTGCTATCGCACTGATCACTGTGCTGCTCGGCCAGCGCAGCCTCGCCACCCACGAATGCGAGTTGGAAGGATGCGAGGCGGCAATCCCGGCCGAATGACAGGGCAGGGTTTGTCGAGCTCAGATGATCTCGGTCTTGGCGATGTGAATGCCAAAACCCTCGAGGCCGACATAGTGGCGTTCGCGTGAGGCAATCAGATTGATCGAGGAAATGCCGAGGTCCTTCAGGATCTGGGCCCCGAGACCGATCTCGCGCCATTCGCTCTCGCGCCGGCGCGCCTCTTCATGGTCCTCGCGGTCGCCTGGCGCCGGCCGGTTGCGCTCCTGATGGGCGACGCCGACCGAGCCTTCCCTGAGATAGACGATGACGCCGCGCTTGCGTTCACCCATCGCCTTCATGATGCCGTCGAGCCGGTGGCTGGTGCCGAACACGTCGGTCACCACATCCTCCGAATGCAGCCGCACCGGCACCTCCTCGCCGTCGCGGATGTCGCCGAAGACGATGGCGACGTGATGCATCGTGTCCCAGGGCAGCGTGTAGGTGAAGACCTGCGCCTTGCCACCCAGCGTCTCGATGTCGGAGCAGGCGACGCGCTCGACCAGCGTTTCCTTGCGTTGCCGGTAAGCGATCAGGTCGGCGACCGATACCTGCTTGAGGCCATGCTCCTCGGCGAAGGCCGCGACCTGCGGGCCGCGCTTGACGGTGCCATCATCGTTGACCAGTTCCGAGATCACGCCGATCGGCGGCAGGCCGGCGAGCTTGCACAAATCGACCGCCGCCTCGGTATGACCCGAGCGCATCAAGACGCCGCCCTCGCGCGCGATGAGCGGGAAGATGTGGCCAGGGCGGACAAAATCGGAGGCGCCGACATTGCCGTTGGCGAGGTTGCGCACGGTCAGCGTGCGGTCGTCGGCCGAAATGCCTGTCGTCGTGCCATGCTTGAAGTCGACGCTGACTGTAAAGGCGGTGGTGTGGGCCGAATCATTGTCGGCCACCATCGGCGCGAGGTTCAGCCGCTTGGCCTCCTCGCGCGGCATCGGCGTGCAGACGATGCCCGACGTGTTGCGGACGATGAAGGCCATCTTCTCCGGCGTGCAATGGACGGCCGCGACGATCAGGTCGCCCTCGTTCTCGCGCCCGTCATCGTCCATGACGACGACGATCTCGCCACGTTCGAAGGCCCGAATGGCTTCCACGATCTTCTTCTGGTCGTAAGGCATAAAGCGCTCGTTTCACTCGATGGAACAGGGAGTAAGGGAGTAAGGCAGTAGGGGAATAGCGAAAAGAAAAAAACGACGCGTCGGCGGACCGGGCAGCTTACTCCCTACTCACCTACCTGTCTGTCCTCGATGCCGCAGATAGTGGTCGGCAATGGCACAGGCGACCATGGCCTCGCCGATCGGCACGGCTCGGATGCCGACGCAGGGGTCATGGCGACCCTTCGTCATCACTTCGACATCCCTGCCGTCCTTGTCGATCGATTTGCGCGGCGTCAGGATCGACGAAGTCGGCTTCACGGCAAAACGGGCGACGATCGCCTGGCCGGTCGAGATGCCGCCCAGGATGCCGCCGGCGTTGTTGGACAGGAACACCGGCTTGCCGTCATTGCCCATGCGCATCTCGTCTGCATTCTGTTCGCCGGTGATGCGGGCGGCCTCGAAACCATTGCCGATCTCGACACCCTTGACGGCGTTGATCGACATCAGGCCGGAGGCGATGTCCTGGTCGAGCTTGGCGTAGATCGGCGCGCCGAGGCCGGCAGGCACACCGTCGGCGACGATCTCGATCACCGCGCCGACCGAGGAACCGGCCTTGCGGATGCCGTCGAGATACTGCGTAAAAACAGGAACCGAAGCCGGGTCAGGCGTGAAGAACGGGTTCTCGGCATCGCCGATGAAATTCCAGTTCCAGTTCGCGCGGTCGATGGACTTTTCGCCCATCGACACGAGCGCGCCGCGCACCACCATGCCCGGCACCACTTTGCGGGCGAGCGCGCCGGCAGCGACCCTGGCAGCGGTCTCGCGCGCCGAGGAGCGGCCGCCGCCGCGATAGTCGCGTATGCCGTATTTGACGTCGTAGGTGTAGTCGGCATGGCCCGGCCGGAACTGGCGGGCGATCTCTCCATAGTCCTTCGAGCGTTGATCGACATTCTCGATCAGCATCGACACGGGCGTGCCGGTGGTGACCATCGTCGCGCCGTCCTCGTCGAGGACGAAGCCTGAAAGGATCTTCACTTCGTCCGGCTCGCGACGCTGCGTGACGAAGCGCGACTGGCCCGGGCGGCGCTTGTCGAGTTCGGCCTGGATTTCATCGCGCGTGAAACGGACGCCCGGCGGACAACCATCGACCACGCAGCCGAGTGCCGCGCCATGGCTCTCGCCCCAGGTGGTGACGCGAAAAAGATGGCCGAACGTGTTGTGAGACATGGAAAGTGCCCTGCCCGGCATCGAAACCGGCTGAAGCCAGCCTTCTATTGGCGTTTTCCACGGTGGTCAAACTGTGATCCGACGGATTTAGTTTTGACACATTCGGTTGGTTTCTGCTCTCCTCCATTCGCCGTTGAGGATCCGCCGCCACCCAGGCCGGCGCAATGACCAAAGAGGACGATGATGCGTACCCTGATTGGCGCTGTTGCCGCCACGCTGCTGCTCTCCACCGCCGCCTTTGCCGGGCAGACCGAAGGCCTGATCAAGAAGGTCGACAAGGACGCGCTGACGCTGACGCTGGACGACGGCAAATCCTACAAGCTGAACGCCGAAACCGATCTCGATGCGCTGAAGCCGGGGATGGACATCGTCATTGCTTATGATGTGACCGATGGCGAAAACGTCGTCACCGACATGCAGCTGCCGGGTGACAGCGACACGAACTAGGAGTTGGCGTCACCGGGCGTCCTAAAGCCACTCCAGGCTCCTGCCCTCAAGCTTTAGCACGCGATCCTGCGGTATCTCCAGGTTCGCGGCCTCGTCCTCGGCCATATCAAGCACGAAGCGAAACAGCGTGCGCATGACACCCCCGTGCGTCACGCAAATCGTCTGCCCCCGAAGCTCATCGAACCATGGCTTCACCCGTTCGAGCAGCATCTGGTAACTCTCCGCGCCTTCACCTGGCGGCTGAAAATTCCACTTGTCCAGTGCGCGGGATCGGCTCGCTCCGGGCGACTGCCTCTCAAGCTCGGCGAAGGTAAAACTCTGCCAATCGCCGAAATTGACTTCAATCAGTCTGATATCGGTTCGATAGGCGAGCGGATCGAGCCTCATGGCGGCGCGGATGCGTTCCATTGTTTCGCGCGTGCGTCTCATCGGACTGGCGACGAAGTCGAATTCCTGGGGAGCACCGACGAGTGCGGCCAGCCGACCCCCATTTGCGCTCGCCTGCTCGCGGCCAAGAGCATTGAGATCGGTATCGGCCTGGCCTTGAAGCCGGAACTCGGCGTTCCACGCGGTCTGGCCGTGGCGCACGATATAAACCAGCGGGTACATCAGCTCTTCCGGAGATCGGGCCAGTGCCTGGACGGAGGAAAGGCGGGGAGACCTAATCCTTGACTGTCGAAATATCCGGCGCGTCGACCGCTTTCATGCCGACGACGTGGTAGCCGGAATCGACATGGTGCACTTCGCCGGTGACGCCACGCGACAGGTCGGACAGGAAATAGACGCCGGAATCGCCGACCTCTTCCTGCGTGACCGTCTGCTTCAGTGGCGAATTGTATTCGTTCCACTTCAGGATGTAGCGGAAGTCGCCGATGCCGGAGGCGGCAAGCGTCTTGATCGGGCCGGCCGAAATGGCGTTGACACGGATCTTCTTGGCGCCAAGGTCGACGGCGAGATAACGCACGCTGGCCTCCAGTGCCGCCTTGGCGACGCCCATGACGTTATAGTGCGGCATGACCTTCTCGGCGCCGTAATAGGTCAGCGTCAGCAGCGAACCGCCCTCGGTCATCAGCGCTTCGGCGCGCTTGGCGATGGTGGTGAAGGAATAGACCGAAATGTCCATGGTGCGCAGGAAATTGTCGCGCGTCGTCTCGACATAGCGGCCGGTCAGCTCGTCCTTATCGGAAAAGGCGATGGCGTGCACGAGGAAGTCGAGCTTGCCCCAATGACTGGCGACATTGGCGAAGACCTGGTCCAGGCTCGCCGGATCGGTTACGTCGCAATGGCCGGCGACAAAGGCGCCCAGTTCCGCCGCCAGCGGCTCGACGCGCTTCTTGAAGGCTTCGCCCTGATAGGTCAGTGCTATCTCGGCGCCGTGATCGACGCAGGCTTTGGCAATGCCATAAGCGATCGACCTGTTGTTGGCGACGCCAAGAATCAGGCCGCGCTTGCCGGCCATCAGGCCCTGTCCACCCGCCATATGCGTGTTCTCCGCAAGATATCTGCTTTGTGGAGTGCCTATCGCACAGGCACACAGGCCCTTCAAGCGTTCAAACCGGACAGTTCGGGGGACAAAAGCTCTCGATCAGCCTTTTTGGCCGCGCAACAGCGATTCCAGCGCGCTATCGCCGCCTTCCGGCAGCATGATGCGCACATGGGCATAGAGATCGCCATGGCCGCCGGCTTTCTCCGGCAAGCCCCTGCCCTTGAGCCGCAGGACCTTGTCCGAGCTCGACCAGGCGGGAACGTTGACCGCGAGCCTGCCGGTCGGCGTCTCGACCGGCACCTTGGCGCCCAGCACCGCATCGACCAGCGAAACCGGCAGGTCGGCGTGCAGGTCACGGCCTTCGATACGGTAACGAGGATGGCGGCGGATATGGATCTTGACCAGTGCGTCGCCGGGTTGGCCCGGTCCCTGCTCGCCCTGGCCTTTCAGCCGGATGGTCTGGCCATCCTCGACATAGGCCGGCAGCTTGACCGCAACCTTGCGGCCATCCGGGAACATCGCCGTCACCTTCTCGGCATTGGCCGCTTCCTCGATGGTGACGTCGAGCGTGACGTTCAGGTCGGCTGCTGTCGCCGCCTGGCGGCGGTCGCCCGCGCCTGGCCCGCGCGCGCCTGAAAAGGCATCGCCGAAGATCTGGCTGAAGATATCGCTGTTGCCGTCGAACGGATCGCCGCCCGGACGGCCCGAGCGGAACTCGAATCGCGAGCCTCCTGCGCCCTGTTGCTGGCGGCGGAACCCGGCAAAGGGGTCGCCACCGCCCGCGGCACCTTCAAAACCCTGGAAACGCGGCTTGCCGTCGGCGTCGATCTCGCCGCGATCGAAAGCCGCACGGTTCTTCTCGTCGCCGATGACCTCATAGGCCTGATTGGCCGCCGCAAAACGGTCCTTCGCCTTGGGATCATTCGGATTTTGGTCCGGATGATGCTTCTTGGCGAGTTTCCGGTACGCCGATTTTATGTCCTTGGCCGATGCGTTCTTTGCAACGCCCAGCACCTCATAGGGGTCGCGCATGCTTCCTGCCCTGGAAATGAGTTGAGTCCATACTTGCCCCCTATATGCGCTCGCATAGGAAGAAATTCCAGTAGCGGACCTTCATATCGACGGCGGAAAATCAGAGTGCCTTGAAGCCCTGCATGCGCCAGCCGCCGGCACTGGCAAGACAGAGTTCACCCTGGAACATGGCAACGCCGTCAAAGCTTTCGCGCGAAGCCTTGAAGCGGCGGCAGGTCTGGCCCCCGTCCTTCAATTCCGCCAGTTCTGTGATGGAGCCGCGCGAGCCGGTGCCGGTGTTCGCCCACGGCACCGCCTGGCCGCCGAGTTGCTCGATATCGGCGGACGATACCGCATTGCCGATCGTCGTCTGGTCGGAGTCGCGATCCGAGTCAGCCGGCTTGAGCGAAGCCGATGTGCTGCTGGTCAGCATCGAGCGGTCGACTTCGGCCTTCTGCAGGCTGAAGCCACCTGCCCCGCAGGCCGCGAGCGGCAGGGCGACTGCCACGATCGCCACTTTCGTGCTGGCTGAAGCGATAACGCCCCATTGCCTGCTGTCAAAAGCTTGCGCGATACGCGACAATCGGCAACCTCCCTGGTCTCGTGACAATTTGAGAAAAACTATGAGTGACACAGAGTTAACAAGCAGTGACTTTACCGAGGCGGCCGAGCCGTTTCGCCTCTTTGCCGCATGGTTGGACGACGCTGTCAAAAGCGAAATCAACGATGCCAATGGCGTGGCATTGGCGACCGTCGATGCCGAGGGCATGCCGGACGTAAGGATGGTGCTGCTCAAGGGGTTCGATGAAAGCGGCTTTGTGTTCTACACGAATTTCGAGAGCGCCAAGGGCCAGGAGATTCTTGGCAGCATGAAGGCGGCGATGTGTTTCCATTGGAAATCGCTGCGCCGCCAGGTGCGCATTCGCGGTCCGGTGGAGCTCGTTAGCGATGCCGAAGCCGACAGCTATTACGCGACGCGGCCACGCGGCAGCCGCATCGGCGCCTGGGCATCGAAGCAATCGCGGCCGTTGGAAAGCCGCTTCGCGCTGGAAAAGGCGGTCGCCGAATACACGGCGCGTTATGCCATCGGCGACATCCCGCGACCGAAACATTGGTCGGGCTTCCGGATCGTGCCGAAGACGATCGAATTCTGGCACGACCGGCCGTTCCGGCTGCATGACCGCGTCGTCTTTTCACGAAACGCGGCAGGCGGTTGGGACAAGGCCAGGCTCTATCCCTGAAAAAACCTTCAGCCTTTTTTCCTGGTCATGAATGCCGTCAGGGCCGCGCGCGCCTCGTCGGATTTCAGCCGCTCGCGAAAATGCTCGCTCTCTATCTCGATGCGGGCAACCAGGTCGTCGCGTGAGCCACGCATCAGGTCGCGCGCGATCTTGAGCGCTTCCGGTGGCTTGGCCGCGATCTGGCCAGCCGCTGCAAGCACCGAAGCCTCCAGCCCACCTTCCTCGACTACCTCGTAGATCAGCCCGGCGGCCTTCGCGCGCTCGGCCGAAAAGCCCTCACCGAGACCGAGCAGGGCGAAAGCACCTTGCTGGCCCAGGATGCGGGGTGCCAAAAGGCTCGATCCTGCCTCGGGCACGAGGCCGAGATCGACGAAGGGGGTCCGAAACACGGTGCGCGGCGTGGCGAAAGTCAGGTCGCAGTGGAGGTTGATCGTGGTGCCGATGCCGACCGCGATGCCGTCGACGCCGGAGACGATGGGCTTTTCGACCCCGGCCAGGGCGATCAGGAAATCCCAGACTTCGGTGCCGCCATCGCCACCGGTGGCCACGACCATGAAATCGGCAAGGTCGTTGCCGGAGGAAAAGGCGCCCGGCACGCCGAGAAAGACATGAACGCGGACCGCCGGATCGGTGTCGCCTTCGGCAAGGGCCGCCGACATTTTCGCATACATGGCACGCGTCAGCGCGTTCTTCTTGTCCGGCCGGTTCATGCGGATTATCTGGATGGCGCCCTGGCGCTCGACGAGGATGTGGTCTGTCACGGTGTTTTCCTTGTGAAGGTCAGGCGGAAATCAGTGCCTCGGCGGCAGCAGCCAGGCTGCCGGCGCCATCGATGACGCGCCCCTTCAAAGCACTGGCTTCGCCAAGCAGGTTCTCGGCGAAGAAGCGGCAAAGCGCGATGCGGCCCTGGTCGGCAAGAGCGGCCCGCGCCAGATAGGCGCCGCCGGCGGCAAGCGAGATCAGCCGGAGATACGGCGTCGCACCGGCCAGCGCCTCCTCCGTCCGGCCCTCGGCCGACAATTTCAGCAGGAAACGCGTCGCTTGCGTCAAATCGGACAGCGCCTGATCGAGAGCATCGGCGGCGCGGCCAAAACCGTCGAGGGTCGACGTTCGCACAGCATTGGCGATACCAGCCAGTTCGTCGATGTAGCCATGCACATGCTCACCGCCACCGAGCGGCAGTTTTCGGGTCACCAGATCGATCGCCTGGATGCCGTTGGTGCCCTCATAGATCGGCGCGATGCGCGCGTCGCGATAGTACGCGGCCGCACCCGTTTCCTCGATGAAGCCCATGCCGCCATGCACCTGGACGCCAAGCGAAGCGACTTCCACGCCGACATCGGTCGAAAACGCCTTGGCGAGCGGAGTCAGCAAATTAGCACGGTCGCGCCAATGCGCCGCCTGGTCGCCAGACGACGCACGCGCCATGTCGATAGCGTGGGCACAGGAATAGCTGATCGCCCGCGCGATCTGGGTCAGCGCTTTCATGGTCAGGAGATTGCGCTGCACGTCCGGGTGATGGACGATCGGCGCCATGCCGGCGCCAAAATAATCGCTCGCCTTGCCCTGGCGGCGCTCATTGGCATAGGCAATCGACTTCTGGGTCGCGGCTTCCGCGACCGCCACGCCCTGCATCCCAACGGCGAGGCGGGCATTGTTCATCATGGTGAACATGCAGGCGAGGCCTTTGTTCTCCTCGCCGATCAACCAGCCGATGGCGCCAGGCCTGGTGCCTTGAAAACCGTCGCCATAGATCATGGTGCAGGTCGGCGAGGCATGGATGCCGAGCTTGTGCTCGAGGCCGGAACAGAAGACGTCGTTGCGCGCGCCGAGCGAGCCATCGTCGCCGACCAGGAATTTCGGCACCAGGAACAGCGAGATGCCACGCGTTCCAGCCGGCGCATCGGGAAGCCGCGCCAGCACCAGATGAATGATGTTGTCGGTGAAATCATGCTCGCCATAGGTGATGAATATCTTCTGGCCGAAGAGGCGGTAGGTGCCGTCGCCGGCGGGCTCGGCGCGGGCGCGCAGGGCGGCAAGGTCCGATCCGGCCTGCGGCTCGGTCAGGTTCATCGTGCCCATCCATTCGCCGGAGACGAGCTTTGCCAGATATGTCGCCTTGAGCTCCTCGGAGGCGTGCTTGTCGAGCGCTTCGACCGCGCCCATGGTCAGCGTCGGGCCGATGCCGAACGCCATGGCGGCGGAGTTCCACATTTCGAGTGCGGCGACACCAAGCATGGTCGGCAGCGCCTGGCCGCCATACTCTTCCGGCCCGGAAAGCGCATTCCAGCCACCGTCGATCCAGCGGCGATAGAGCTCCTTCCAACCCGGCGGGGTGGTGACCGCGGCATCCCTGAGCACGGCGCCATGCTCGTCGCCGATTTTATAAAGGGGGGCCACCTCCTCGGAAGCGAAACGGCCCGCCTCGCCAAGGACGGCGTCGACCAGATCCTCGCTGAGGTCTCCGAACGCCCCCTTATCGATGGCGGATTTCATGCCTGCCACATGCTTCAGGGTGAACGCGATATCCTCGACCGGTGCCCGATACATGCCGCTCGATCCTCCCTTAATGCATCGGCCTCGCCGACCCTAGAGCCAGCGCCGCCGCAAAACCACCCGCCTTTGGCGGTCTCCCATCGTCTTTTTACGTAAACGTCAAACTTTGTCACGCTGATTTTGCAATCAGGCGGGGCTGTATTAAATTCGACAGATGCCGGACAAATCGACCGGCGACCGAAAACCAGCGACCGGAACAATCCCATGCTTGCCAGACCTGACGCCTATCGCTGCATCGAATGCGGCTTGCCCTATCGGGCAACGGGGTTTTCCTATTATCACGGCGACCTGGGAAACGGTGCTGCCTACTGGTCGGATCGTGGCATATTGTGTTCGCCGCAATGTTCGCTCGCCCACCACCGCAAGCGCGCCGCCGAAGGCACGCTGCGGCAAGAGCCCGCGCCGGATCCGTTCGAATTTCAACCATTCAGCCAGCGCTGACTTCACCGCGGCCTCAGCATCGGGAAGCATTTCTTAACCATACCGGCTCACCATCGGTGTTTGGTCAGCGGGGATTCCCTGTTTGAAAACGCCGGCGCATCCTCTTCGCCGCTCAGCGATCGCTCTTGCGGCGATGATGGTGCTGATATCAGCGGCAAAGGCCTCGGATTTTTCCGAGCCGTGGAAGAACGCCGACCGCGCGCTGGTGGTCGACGCCTACGAATACAATTCCATCGACTGGGCGCGGCTTGCCACCGACAAGCGCATCACCGCCTTCATCAACAAGGCGTCCGACGGCATGCCGCCGCCTTATTTCTGCTTCGGCGGCGACACCGAGGTGAAGCTCTGCAAGGCATTGTGGAAGCGCCATGCGGTGACGCGCGAACTGTTTCAGACGCGCCGGGTCGTGGCCAAAGCACTCGGCATGAAATGGGGTGCCTATCATCTCGCCCGCCCCGGCAATCCGGTCGAGCAGGCTAATAATTTCCTCGATTTCGCCGATCCCGCGCCGGACGATCTGATGGCTCTCGATATCGAGGGCATCGATCCGTCGCAATGGATGTCGCTCGACGATGCCGAGGAGTTCGTGCGCCAGGTGCATCGGCGCATCGGTCGCTTCCCGGTGCTCTACACCAACGGCAAGACGGCGCAATACATCGCCGACAACCGCTACAAGTATCGGCTGCTGTCGCGGCTGCCGCTTTGGTACGCACGCTACAAGCCTGATATCGACGTGCATTTTCCGATGGGTAACTGGCAGGGCTATGCGCTCTGGCAATTCTCGGCACAAGCCAATTGCGGCCGCTTCCGTTGCCCCTACAGGGTGGCCGGCACGCCTGACAATATCGACGTCAACGTCGCGCCGACGGATGCCACCACGCTGCGCCAGCAATGGCCCTTTGGCGGGCTGATCGACGTGCCATCCGACTATCTTGCCAGCGTACCGGTGCCGCTCTCGCGCGAAGCCGCGCTCGCCGGCAAGGCCACCCTCATCTATGCGGATGTGGCAACACCGCCGACATTCGAGGAAATGGTCGCGGTGCTTGGTTCGCGTTGGTCAAAATTTCGTGACGGGTTCCGCATGCCAGTCGTGAAGACGGTACCGCGACGGCCGGAGTTCGGCATTGTGCAATATGTCGCCTGGAAGCGAACCGAACAGCGCTCCCCAGAACAACTCGACGCCGCCTTTGCCGCGGCCGACCCGCTCAGCACCGCTTCGACAACCCTCGACCGAGGTCAGCGGTAGCCGCCATCCGGTCAGAGCTTCAGCCGGCCTGTTCGCGCGCCACAGCCTGCCAGCCGATGTCGCGGCGGCAGAACCCATCCGGCCAATCGATGCGGTCGAGCGCGGCATAGGCCCGCGCCTGCGCCTCTCCGACCGTGGCGCCGGTCGCCGTGACGTTGAGCACACGGCCGCCATTGGCGACCAGCGCGCCGCCATTGATTGCGGTGCCGGCGTGGAAAATCTGAACGCCTTCACCGGCGGCGGCGTCGACGCCACGGATGACGGAGCCCTTCTCCGGTGTGCCGGGATAGCCCCTGGCCGCCATCACAACGGTCAGCGCCGCCTCGTCGCGCCAGCGTACCGACATATGCGCGAGCTGGCCATCGGTCGCGGCATTGAGCAGCACCAGCAGATCATCCCTGAGCCGCATCACCAGCACCTGGCATTCGGGATCGCCGAAGCGGGTGTTGTATTCGATCAGCTTCGGCCCGCTTTCCGTAATCATCAGTCCGGCGAACAGAATGCCGGCGAAAGGCGCGCCAAGCTCGGCCATGCCGCGCATCGTCGGCTCGATGATCTCGCGCATGGTGCGCTCGATCATGTCAGGCGTCATTACCGGGGCCGGCGAATAGGCGCCCATGCCGCCGGTGTTGGGACCGACGTCGCCGTCACCGACGCGCTTGTGGTCTTGCGCGGTGCCGAAGGGAAGCGCCGTGGTGCCGTCGCAGAGACAGAAGAAACTCGCCTCCTCGCCGGTCATGAATTCCTCGATCACCACCTCCGCGCCGGCGGCGCCGAAGGACCCGTCGAAGCAGGACGCGAGGGCCGCCTGTGCCTCCTCCATCGTCATGGCGACGGTGACACCCTTGCCGGCTGCGAGCCCGTCGGCCTTGATGACGATCGGCGCGCCTGTCTTCTCGACATAGGCCTTAGCCGAGGCCAGGTCGCCGAACCGGCCATAGGCGGCGGTCGGAATGTTGTACCGGGCGCAGAGGTCCTTGGTGAAGCCCTTCGAGCCTTCGAGCCGCGCGGCGGCCTTCGAAGGCCCGAAGACGCGGATGTTTTCGGCGCGCAGATCATCGGTGATGCCGGCGACGAGCGGGCCTTCCGGGCCGACCACGACGAGATCGATTTTTGTCTCCCGGCAGAAGGCAACGACCGCGGCGTGATCGGTGATATCAAGCTTAGTCAGTTCGGCCTCGCTGCCGATGCCCGGATTGCCGGGGGTCGCGTAGAGCTTGGTCAGCAGCGGCGAAGCGGCGATCTTCCAGGCCAGCGCATGTTCGCGGCCGCCGGAGCCGAGAAGAAGAACGTTCATGGCCACCTCTTGATGCCGCCTATCCCATAGAGAGAACAACCCGCTATTGCTCTCTGGGCGACGGGTCAAGGCATCAAGGTGGATTGCGCACGGGAACGTTATCCCTGTCGAATAGGGGCGCCGGCCACCGCCGCCCCTATTCCGGCGCTGGTTCAGCCCTGAAAGACCACCGGAAACCAATCCTCGCGCAACTTCTGTCCCGGCTGCATGCCATGGCCGGGATAGGGCGGCGAGGTGCGGCCCGGTCGCTCGACATAATGGGCATCATCGCCGACCCAGCGCAGCGACAACGCCCGGCGCCGGGCCGCGGTCATATTGCCGCGCGCGCCGTGTGCCGTCCTGAAGTCGAACAGGATGGCGTCACCCGGCTCCATCTCCCATTCGATAACTTTCATCAACGGATCGATGTCGGGATCGGGCACCGGGCGGTAATCGCCCTCGGCGGCGTAAAAATTGCCATCGTCCAGCCAGCGTACCGGCAGGATCATCTTGTCCCATTTGTGCGAGCCGGCGATCAGGCGCAGCGTCGCTTCCTTCACCGGATCGATGGGGATCCAGAAGCTCACCGTCTGCTGGCCGTCGACGAAATAATAGGGGATGTCCTGGTGCCACGGCGTCGGCTTCTGCGTACCGGGCTCCTTTACCAGGACATGGTCGTGGAAGAACTGCGCGGTGCGCGACTGCATCACCGCGGCCGCCAGTCGCGCCGCCGGCGAATTGCGCACGACATCGACGAATTCAGGGATGCGCTCCCAGTTGCAGTAGTCGTCGAAGAAGCTGCCCTTGCCGCCAGCGATGTCGGACGCGGTGGCGCTGCGGCTCCGCATGTTGCGCTCGATGCCGGCGGCAATCGCGTCGACCCAGCCCTTGAAGGCTCCGCGGATACAGACCGCACCGTCACGCTGATAGTCGGCAATTGTCCGCGCATCGATGATTTCGGAGTCGATTGGCTGTGCGGCGGTTTGGGGAGCCATGGTGTCCTCCTCTCAGGATCGAGGGCACTATCGCAATCTCCTCTCATTCAGTAAAATAATAACTTCTCATCTGACACATAGGTTCTGGCTATGAGCCTTACCCTCACGCAACTCCGCTATCTCATCGCCGTCGCACGCCATGGCAGCGTCACCGGCGCGGCGCGGGCGATCAACATTTCACAGCCGTCGATTTCAGTGGCCATCGACGCCATCGAAAGGGATTTCGGCCAGAAGCTGTTCGTACGCCAGCGGGGAAGCGGCGTCTCGCTGACCTCCTTTGGCCGTGTCGCGGTAGCGAAGGCAAAGCAGGTTCTTGCCGAGACCGACGAACTGATGAGCCTGGGTTCGGGCAATTCAGCCATCGGTGGCGAGCTGGTGCTCGGCTGCTTCGAGGATCTGGCGCCCTATTTCGCGCCGGGCCTCATCCGCGCCTTCTCCGAACGCCATCCAGCGGTCGCGGTCGTCGTCCGTGACGAGACGTTCGAGACGCTCGGGCGACGCCTGGCGGACGCCGCCGTCGATCTCGGCCTCAGCTACGATCTCGGCCTGCCGTCGCATTTCGCCCGCATCCTGTTGCACGAGCTTCGGCCGCATGCGCTGCTGCCGGCGGGCCATGCACTGGCGGGCCGCCCGGAGGTCAGCCTGGCGGATCTGGCCGGCTATCCGCTGATCACGACCGACCAGCCGCATAGCTGGCAGCATATGCTCGACCTGTTCCGCGGCCGTGGCCTGTCGCCGGTGGCCGACATGCGCACAAGTTCGTTCGAACTCCAGCGCAGCATGGTGGCCAACGGCTTCGGCGTCGCGGTCAGCTATACTCGCCCGCATGGCGACTACAGCTATGACGGCTTGCGCCTCGTCTGCAAACCGCTGTCGGATCCGCTGCCCATGCAGCGCATCATTCTCACCCACGACACGCATCAGCGCGTGTCGAATGCGGCGCTGGCTTTCATCGCGGTGGCGAAAGTCTGGTTTTCCACACGCGACATCTTCGTGTCGTGACCGTTGGCCGCCGCCGCTCCTCCGCTTGCCGCTCCTCCGCTTGCCGCTTGACGGTTTCCGCCGCTGCTGCCACTCCATGCCAATGGAACCTGTCCAGTCGAAAGCGGCCCAGGGTCGCGTCGCCGATGCGCCGAACCGCCATTGGGTCTATCGCGTGCTGCCGCGCGCCATCTGGCCCTATGCGCAGCTGGCGCGGTGGGACAGGCCGATCGGCTGGCAGTTGCTTTTGTGGCCATGCTGGTGGTCGGCCGCACTGGCGGCGAGCGCCTATCCGCGCCCAGGCGACCCGCTGCTCTCGCTACTGCCGGCGCCCTTGTACCTTGTGCTCTTCCTGATTGGAGCCATCGCCATGCGTGGCGCCGGGTGCAGCTATAACGACATTGTCGACCAGGACATCGATAGCCAGGTCGAACGCACCCGCTCACGCCCGCTGCCGTCCGGCCAGACCACGCGCCGGCGGGCTTGGCTGTTTCTTGTCCTGCAGGCCCTGGTCGGCCTGGCGGTTCTCTTACAGTTCAACAGCTTTGCCATTCTGCTCGGCGTCTGTTCGCTGGGGATCGTCGCCGTCTATCCATTCATGAAGCGGATAAGCAACTGGCCGCAACTGTTTCTAGGCCTCGCCTTTTCCTGGGGCGCGCTGATGGGGTGGGCGGTCGAGTTCGGTGATCTCGATGGACCCGCCATCATGCTCTATATCGGTTCGATCCTGTGGGTGATCGGCTACGACACGATCTATGCCCACCAGGACAAGGAAGACGACGCCATTGTCGGCGTGCGTTCGACCGCGCGGCTGTTCGGCGACAACACCAAGACATGGCTCGCAGGCCTTTATGGCGGTACGCTGATCTGCTTCGCCATCGCCTTCGCCTCGGCACAGGCGCCGGTGGTGGCACTGGCGGGATTGATCGCCGCCGGCGCCCACATGGCCCGGCAGATCGCGGTTCTGGATATCGACGATCCAGACCAGTGCCTGCGGCTGTTTCGGTCGAATAACCAGGTCGGCTGGCTAATCTTCCTCGGCCTGATCGGCGGCGCATTGTGGGTGGCGCTGAAGCCGCTGGTGTAGTCTTCCTTCTCCCCGTCTCTATACGGGGAGAAGAAGGCTAGTCTCTGGAAATGATCTCCTCGCCGCCGATCACCAGCCTGAGACCGAGGTCACCGGCTCTGCGGCGGGCAAGGAAACGGGGGCGGCGCATATTGGAAACGCGGCCCTTGCGGCGCCCCTGCGGCGGCAGCGTCTTGATCGCGGCGCCCAGCGATTCTTCCAGGGTGCGGGCGACGCCATCGGATTCGATGAGCAGCATCGGCAGACGGTAGGCGTCGGCCCAGGCGCGCCAGTCGGCGGCGACGTCTTCGAGATCGTCGGCCACCAGCAGCGGCACCGACAGCATCGGATCGTTGTGCAGGAGTTCCAGGGTCACCGTGACATTGCCTTCCGGATCCTCCATCGCACGGGCGGCGACGCCGCGAAATGCATTGGCGGGCAGCACGATGATCGCCGGCAGCCCGCTCATCTCGAGCAGGCGGCGGATCACGGCGCCGCGCTGGTCGATCGTGAAGGTTACGTCGCCATAATCGTCGCGTGTGGCATAGCTCACCACCTGCGGCAGGCGGAATGGGTCGAGACGCATGTTGCGTCCCGCCCAGACTGGCTTCAGTCCAGTGTTCACGTTCATAGAGCGCCTTCCTGTCTGTCTCCTGAGAGCCGGTGTCCGGTTCTCTCCGGGCCAGTTTTCCCGGCCTCGTTATGGGGAAACAGTAGCGCCGGCTCCTTACCGCCGCGCTTAAGAAAGTCGGTTAAATTTTGCTGATCTCAGGGATGGTTATCGGAATGCCACCAGCAACAAGATGCTGAAAGGATCAGATAACCTTACCAGGATTCATGATGCCGGCCGGATCGAAGGCAGCCTTGACCCGGCGCATCAGATCAATGGCCATGGGCGGCGCGGTGGCGATCAGTTCGTCGCGCTTCAACTGACCGATGCCGTGCTCGGCCGAGATCGAACCGTGCAGGCTGCGCACCACGTCATGCACGGCCTTGTTCATGGCATGGTAGAGCGCCAGGAACGCTTCGTCGTCGCCGTCGACGGGCCGTGAAATGTTATAATGGAGATTGCCGTCTCCCATATGGCCGAAGCAGACCACGCGGGCACCGGCGCTCACTGACGCCACCGCGCCGGCGGCCTCCACGATGAAGCGTGGTATCGATGCGATCGGCACTGAAATGTCGTGCTTGATCGAAGCGCCTTCCGGCTTCTGTGCCTCGGGCAACAGCTCGCGAAAATCCCAGAAGGCATCGCCCTGCCCGAGGCTGGCGGCGATGACCGCATCGCCGACGAATTCCTGCTCGAGACCCGCCGAAAGCACATCCTCGATCAGCGCCCGAGAATCCTCCGCTGAGCGGCCGGACGATATCTGCATCAGCACGTACCAGGGCCAGTCTCCGGCCAGCGGCCGCACGACGCCCCGGGCGTGCGCAAGGGTAAAGTCATACGGGCGCTTGCCGATCAGTTCGAAGGCCGTGAGTGCGGCTCCGGCGCGGTCCATGGCCAGGCTGAACAGGGAAAGGGCGGCGTCGGGCGACGATAGGCCGACGAAGGCGACATCCCTTCCCTTCGGCTTCGGGAACAGTTTGAGCACGGCGGCGGTGATGACACCGAGCGTGCCTTCGGCGCCGACGAATAGGTTCTTCAGGTCGTAGCCGGTGTTGTCCTTCTTCAGTTTGCGCAAATCATCGAACACCTCGCCGGTCGGCAGCACCACCTCGACGCCGAGGCACAGTTCGCGCGCATTGCCATAGGCCAGCACGCCGGTGCCGCCGGCATTGGACGACAGGTTGCCGCCGATCTGGCAGGAGCCTTGCGCGGCGAGCGACAGCGGAAACAGCCGGTCGGCGGCATCGGCCGCTTCCTGCAAGGTCTGCAGGATGACACCCGCCTCGACCGTGACCGTATTGGACAGTACATCGATCTCGCGGATGCGGTTCAGTCGCGACAGCGACAGGACGATCTCGCGGCCGGATCTGTCCGGCACCTGCGCGCCGACCAGCCCGGTGTTGCCGCTTTGCGGCACGATCGGCGTTCCGGTCTCTGTCGCCAGCCGCATGATCCGGCTGACCTCGTCGACGCTGCCCGGCCGCAGCACCAGGGACGTCGCGCCATGCCAGAGGCCGCGCCGCTCGATCAGATAAGGCGCGATATCCTGCTGGTCGCGCAGCGCATATTTGTCGCCGACGATCGCCGCGAAACGATCGACGAGAGCGGGATCGAGTGTCTTTGCGGTTTCGGTCATCTGGGAAAACTACGTTGTGGGCCGCGCGTTGTCACGAGGAGCGGCGGCACGGGAGAGCCGGTCGTTGATGGCCTCGCCGAGCCCGTCAAAGGGAATTGGCTCGACGGCGATAATCCGCGCGCCGCTGCGATCGAGATCCTGCATGTAGGCAAAGAGATTGCTTGCCGCTTCACGCAGGTCAGCTGACAGGGAGAGGTTGAGGAAAGCGGTTGCGCCGCGCCAGCCTTCCGCGCGCTGGTCGCCGAAGGCAAGCAACGCTTCTCCTTCACCAACCGTGCCGGCATTGAGCCGAACAGCCGCGCCCGGTGCGTAGTGCGAGGCAAGCATGCCCGGCGCCTCGATGCCGGCAATGCCGCCGCGCTGCAGCTCCATGCGGATGGCCGCCTCGATCTCGTCGGCGGCAATGCCGCCGGGCCGAAGCAGGCGCAATCTTTCGCCTTCGGCCTTGACGATGGTCGATTCCAGGCCGACCGGCGTGGCGCCGCCATCGACCACCAGTTTGATGCGCGCGCCTAAATCCGCAGCCACCGCTTGCGCTGTCGTCGCGCTGATCTTGCCGGATGAGTTGGCGCTGGGCGCGGCAAGCGGTCGGCCAAGCCTGGCGATCAGGTCGCCGCCAAAACCCCTCGGCATGCGCACGGCGATCGTGTCGAGCCCGGCCGTGACCAGCGGATGAATGCCATTGCCGGGGCGCTGCGGCAGCACCAGCGTCAGCGGACCCGGCCAGAAGGCAAGCGCGAGCGTCCTAGACAGCGGATCGAACGAGGCGATGCGCTCGGCCATCGCCATGTCGGCGACATGGGCGATCAGCGGATTGAAACGCGGCCGCCCCTTGGCTTCGAAAATGCGCGCCACGCCAATGCCGTTGGTGGCATCGCCGGCCAGCCCGTAGACGGTTTCCGTCGGGATGGCGACGACATCGCCGCCCAGGAGCAGCGCCAACGCCGGTTCCATCGCTTCGCCGACGGCAAGTATCTCAGCCACTCTCGTCACCTCGCGGATGCCGGCTGCGTAATACGACGGGGCCGCCGGGGCAAGCGGGCATCGGCAATTCACCAATCCCTAAAATGCTATCTTTCCACGAAAGCCGGCATCAATCGCCAAGTACTATCATGCGGCTTCTGGGCAACGGGGAGCTATGTCGGTGTCTGTTCGTATTTGGGGAGCGCTTGCCATCACTCTGGCCTCAATGGGTGGCGGGGCTCAGGCCTCGTCGCTGGTCTTTCCCGGTGCGCCGGCCTCGACACCCTCCATCCTTGCGCTGAAGGCGGCCGACGGCAAGGCGAGCGACGTTGTGTCCGTCATTGCGCTTGGCGAGCCTGACGTCACCTACGAGAAAGTCGCGGCAATCCCGGACAAGACCGAGGCGACGCACTCCTTCGCGCAGAGCCCGATGATCATCAGGGGTGGCGTCGTCGGCGGCGCTTTCTCGACACCCGTGCAGGCCAAAGCGCCGGCCGCGGCAACGGCCCCAGCCACCCCAACCGCCCCTGCGACGGCGACAGCCTCGGCAGCCCCCGCGCCGGCAGCGCACGGGAAAGCAGCGGCACCGGCGGCAGCCGTGCAGCCACCGCCAGCCCACCAGCCTGCTTCGGGAGCCGGCAAGGTCAAATAGCGATCTCGCCAACCGGGCGGGCAAAATGCTCGGCGGCTTGACGGCGGTCTGGCGCCCTGCGCACGATTGTCCGGCGAATTTCGTCTAGAGTATCTCGCTGGCGGCTCTGCGCCTCAATTTCACCAAGCGGCTCCGGCGGACGCAATTGCATTGTTCAAGGCAAAGGGGGTTGCTCATGAAAAATTCGAAGACCGTTACGGTGGCTGGGTTTCTGCTGGCGTCATTGCTTGGGGGCGTGGCCCAAGCGGAGGACATGCTGGGATCCTATGTCGCGCGCATTTCCGATCGCGATCACCAGGCGAGCGACGGCTATGCGCTAAATGGGGCCGCGCAGATGGTGCGGCAGGACCGCGCCAACTGGCACAAATTCCATCGCCGCGACGGCGACGACGAGAGCGACGCCTGGTTCAGGACCAACGACCAGCGCGCCGACCTGCAGCGCATGTTGGAGCGCCCCGGCGCGATGAGTTCCTCGACCAAGCGCGCCATCGTCAATGGCGAGCCGCTGATCCAGGTCGACGTCTATGAAAACAGCGTGCGCGTCAGCATTCTGGAAAACTGATTAAATCAATTTGGGGAAGACGGCGGAAGGGCGGCGCGAAAGCGCCGCCCTCGAGAACCTGTTACCTGAAAAATCAGGCTGCTTCTTCCTTGTCGTCGTCGTCGTCTTCGGACTCGCCGTCGTCGGATTCTTCTTCAGCGTCATCGCCTTCGGCCTTCACGGTATCATCGGCGTCGTCTTCGTCAGACTCTTCGCCGTCTTCGTCGTCGCCTTCCTCGTCATCGCCATCTCCATCTTCGTCAGACAGATCAGCGGCCTCGACCGTGGTGGCAGCAGCGGCATGATCGAGGGCGGTTTCGGAAGCGAATTCAAGCGGCTCGGCAGGAGCCGAGGTTTCTTCTGTCACTTCGATTTCGTGATCGGAATTCATGGAAGCCTCCGTTGGGGTAGGGAACACGCCCCTTTTGCCACGGAGAGATCATCGTCATATGACTGTAAGCCGGCTCGAGGGGCCGGCCGGAACATATTTTCCAGCGGCCCGCGGCCCCTTTATCCCGGCATGATCTTGTCCGAAAATCGGTGCCGACTTTTCGGCAAAGTGCTTCTTAACCAGCGATTTTCGAGAAATCCGCGACCTGACCGGTAGCCGTGCGAATGCGCGCGAGCAGCGCCAGTCGGTTGGCACGCACGGACAGGTCCTCATCATTCACGAGAACATGCTCAAAGAATGAATCAACGGGTTCACGCAGCACGCTAAGCGCCAGCATGGCAGCCGAAAAGTCTTGGTTTTGAATCGCTTCGCCGGCTTGCTTCTCGGCCTGATTCACCGCGGCAAACAGCGACTTCTCCGCATCTTGCCGGAACAACGCCGGCTCAACGGCTTCGGCGACCGCCGTTTTCTTCTTCTCCTCGGCCGCCAGAATGTTGGCAGCACGCTTGGTGCCGGCGAGCAGGTTTTTGCCGTCCTCGGTGTCAAGGAAAGAGCCAAGCGCCTCGACGCGGCGAACGATCTGCAGGAGGTCGTCGGACTGAGACGTGATCACCGCGTCGATGAGGTCATGGCGCGCGCCCTGGTCGCGGAGGTAGACTTTCAGGCGGTCGTGGAAGAAGGCGAGGAGGTCTCGATCCACGGACTTCCCGTCGCCGACTTGCCCGCCCCCGTGCGCATGGTCGCCGCCTGACTCGGCTTGCTCCCTGGCTTGCCTTTTATCAATCTGGTCAATAGTGGTCTTTCGATGGTTGGCCATGGTGGAAAGAAGCGATAGCCGCGTTCCATTCTCCAGAGCCAGCCTCACCATCCCCAGCGCGGCTCTGCGCAATGCGTAGGGGTCCTTCGACCCAGTCGGCTTTTCATCGCTGATCCAGAAACCAACCAGCGTATCAAGCTTGTCGGCGAGCGCCACGGCGACCGACACTGGATCGCTCGGCACATAATCGGACGGCCCTTGCGGCTTGTAGTGCTCCTCGACGGCCGCGGCCACGGATGGATGCTCGCCCTGCAGCAGCGCATATTTGCGGCCCATCGCGCCCTGCAATTCGGGAAACTCGCCGACGACTTCAGTGGTGAGATCGGCCTTGGCGAGAACCGCCGCACGGCCCGCGAGCGTGGGGTCCGCGCCAACGACCGCCGCCAATTCCTCCGCCAATCGCTTGATGCGCTCCACCCGCTCGCCCTGCGTGCCAAGCTTGGCGTGGAAGGTCACATTGAGATGGTCGAGGCGGGCCATGCGCTGGTCTAGCGGCTTCTTCAGATCGAGGCCGAATTTTTCGGCGGATGCCCGGAGCTGGTCGAGATCGGGCAGGTCGCCCTGGTCGGTCGTCCAGAAATAAAGCGCGTCGGACAGGCGGGCGCGCACCACCTTGCCGTTGCCGTGGGCGATCTCCTTGCCGCCGTCCTTCGCCTCGATGTTGGCGGTGAGGATGAAGCGGTTGGAGAGCGCCTCGCTTTCCCCCTGCGGCCGCGTGACAAAGCATTTCTGGTTGGCGCGGATCGTCAGGCGGATCACCTCGGCTGGAATGGCAAGGAATGCCTCTTCGAACTCGCCCATCAGCACGACGGGCCATTCGACCAGTCCCGACACTTCCTCAACCAAGCCCTCGTCCTCGACCAGGTCGAGCCCGTTGGCGAAGGCGAGGTTGCGGGCGTCGGCGAGGATGATCTCCTTGCGACGGTCGGCGTCGAGCACGACCTTGCCCGCCTCGAGCTTGCCCACATAATCATCGAAGCGGCGCACGGTGATTTCGCCGGGCGCGAGGAAACGGTGGCCGTAGGTGATGTTGCCCGAACGGATGCCGTCGATCTCGAAATCGACCACCACCGGCTCCTCGGTCTCGGGGCCGAAGGTGCATAGAATCGATTGCAGCGGCCGCACCCAGCGCAGCGAGCCCGGCTTGGCCGAAGCTGGTCCCCAGCGCATCGATTTCGGCCACGGAAAATTCCGAATGATGTCAGGCACCAGTCCGGCGATGATCTCTTCGGCCGCCCTGCCCGGCTTGGAAATATGGGCGACGTAGAAGTCGCCTTTCTTCGGGTCGGAATGGACGTGCGCCTCGGCGATCGAAGACAGGCCGGCCTTGCGCAGGAAGCCTTGGACGGCCTGTTCTGGCGCCGATGTCGACGGCCCCTTGATATCCTCGTGAATGTCTTTCGAGCGTGCGTTGAGTCCGCGTATATCCAGCGTCAGGCGCCGCGGCGTCCAATACTCACGCGCGGCCTCATAGGTGAGACCCGCCTCGACCAGACCGTCGGTCAGCATCTTCTTCAAATCACCCGCCGCCTTGCGCTGCATGCGGGCAGGAATTTCCTCGGAACGAAGTTCAAGAAGCAGGTCAGGCATCGGGGTCAGCTCATGCGGGAGAGTGGTCCGCGCGGGGCATAGCAACTCGGCTGGCCGCTGTCACCCTTTCCATAAATTTCAATAGGCCTGTCGGGACGAGCCGAACCCGCCCGTCCTTGGATCAAAGATTTCCATGAACCGAAGGCTGCGCTGAAGCGACCCACGCTCAGGCAGGGGACTATTGGCTGAACGACGATGAAAACGGCATCCAGACTTCTTCAGATCCTTGCGCTCAGCGCCTGCTTCACCGCGCAGGCCCACGGCGCCTTCTCGATGCCGGGCGTGCGGCAGGCGCTAAGGACAATGGCTGGTCCGAGCGGCCAGATCCTGCCGCCGATCAGTGCTTCCCTCGAAATGATCGAGGACGCTTGAGGCTCAGGCCGCCAACCCACCCGCCTGCGTCTTCAAGAACGCCTCGCCGCAGGCCTTCGCCAAATTGCGCACTCGCAGGATGTAGCTCTGGCGCTCGGTGACGGAGATCACGCCACGCGCGTCCAGCAAATTGAAGACATGGCTGGCCTTGATGCACTGGTCATAGGCCGGGAAGACCATCTTGTGCATCGGCAGATTGTCGTTCGACGCCGGCGCGCCGGCCTCGAGCAGCGCCTTGCACTCGGCCTCGGCGTCCTCGAAATGCCTGAGCAGCATCGCCGTGTTAGCGTATTCGAAATTGTGGCGCGAATATTCCTGCTCGGCCTGCAGGAAAACATCGCCATAGGTTACCTTGTCGGCGCCCTCGCGGCCGTTGAAGTTGAGATCGTAGACATTGTCGACGCCCTGCACATACATGGCCAAGCGCTCCAGGCCGTAGGTGAGTTCACCCGCCACCGGCGCGCATTCGATGCCGCAGACCTGTTGGAAATAGGTAAACTGCGAGACTTCCATGCCGTCGCACCAGCATTCCCAGCCAAGGCCCCAGGCGCCCAACGTCGGGCTTTCCCAGTCGTCCTCGACGAAGCGTATGTCGTGCAACAGAGGATCGACGCCGATCGTCGCAAGCGAGCCGAGATAAAGCTCCTGCAGGTTCGGTGGATTGGGCTTCAGGATCACCTGGTACTGGTAGTAGTGCTGCAGCCGGTTGGGATTCTCGCCATAGCGGCCGTCCTTGGGACGGCGCGAAGGCTGGACGTAGGCGGCGTTCCAGACCTTGGGCCCTAGCGCGCGCAACGTCGTTGCCGGGTGAAAAGTGCCGGCGCCGACCTCCATGTCATAAGGCTGGAGAATGACGCAGCCATATGCCGCCCAGTAATTGTGCAAAGTGAGGATCAGCCCCTGGAACGAGCGGCTGGGATGCATATGGGCTGGGATTTCAATCGTCACGGTGGCCTCGGCGACACAGGCTAGCTTGCGGCCACGTCCTAGAGACACGGCGGCAAAGCGTCAAGCAAGCGCGTCCGATGCGGCCCGCCGTGAGCATGCCGGGCGATGTTGAAGATTTTGCGAGCGACTGGCCCATTGCCCGCCGCCACGGTCCGCGATCCAATTCGACGAAGCGTCCCTTCCAAGCACAGCAGGTTCAGCCATGTCCAGCCCGATCAGCATCCGCCCCCTCACGCCCCTGGATTTCGACCGATGGCTGCCGCTGTGGGACGGCTACAACGCGTTCTACGGCCGTTCGGGCGAGACGGCGCTGGCAAGCGAGATCACCGCAATGACGTGGTCGCGCTTCTTCGACGCCTACGAGCCTGTCCATGCGCTGGTCGCGGAAAACGAAGGCGAGTTGCTTGGCCTCGTCCACTACCTGTTCCACCGCAGCACGACGGCGATCGCCCCGAACTGCTATCTGCAGGATCTTTTCACCAACGAATTGTCGCGCGGCAAAGGCGTCGGCCGTGCGCTGATCGAAGGCGTCTACGAGCGCGCCCAGGCGGCCGGTTCCGGCCGAGTATACTGGCTGACGCATGAAACCAATCACACGGCGATGAAGCTTTATGACAAGGTCGGCGAACGCTCTGGCTTCGTCGTCTATCGAAAGATGTTCTGAGCGCGTCGGCAGGCGTTTTAAGCGGACGGATATCAAACGAAAACGGGGCTCCGAGAGCCCCGTTCGCATTCCAAAAAGGCGGTTTCACCCCTTCGGGGCGGGAACCGGCTCCGGCTTGACCTTTGGGGTTTCCTGCGCCGTGTTGGACTCGATCGGCGGCAGGCCCTTCATCAGCTTCTGCTGCAGGGTGGCCAGCACATCCGGATCAGGCTTCAAGTCGCGGGCCTGGTTCCACTGGAAGGTGGCTTCCAGCTTGCGACCGACGCGCCAGTAGGCGTCGCCGAGATGGTCGTTCAGAACCGGATCTTCCGGCTTCAGCGAGACAGCGCGTTCCATCTCGCGCACCGCGTCATCGAACCGGCCGAGGCGGAAATAAGCCCAACCCAGGGAATCGACGATATAGCCGTCGCTCGGCCTGAGATCGACGGCCTTCTGGATCATCTCCAGGCCTTCCTTCAGGTTGGTGTTCATGTCGACCCAGGAATAGCCGAGATAGTTCAGAACCTGCGGCTGGTCTGGCTGCAATTCCAGCGCCTTGCGGAAATTCGGCTCGGCCTTCGGCCATTCCTTCAGCCGTTCATAGGCGATGCCGCGCTGATAGAAGATGTTCCAGTTGGCGGCGGTCGGTGTCTTCAGCACCTCGACGGCCTTGTCGTAGAGATTGGCGGCGGAGCGGAAATCGTCCTTCGAGGAGTAGACACCGCCGAGCGCCAGATAGGCGCGCATGTCGTTGGGATGAGCTTCGACAAAGGCCTTCAGATGCGTGATCGCCTCGTCATGGCGGTCGAGATCGGCAAGGTTGAGGCCAAGCTGCAGGTCCGAAATCTCCTTCAGCGGCGAAGTGTCGGGGATGCGCCGATAGAGCGCGATGGCGCCTTCGCCGTTCTTCAGCTGTTCGGCTACGGCGGCGAGTTGCACGAGGGCAGCGTCGCTGTCGGGCTTCAGGGCCAAGGCATATTGCAAATAGAGGCGCACGAATGGCTCGCCGCCGCCACGGTTGAGCGCGGTGGCAAGATCGAGCAGGATCTCGGAAGCACCGTCGGACGGACCGGACACGAAGGGCGCGATCTTGTCGCCCTTGCTGATCCTGTCGCGCAAGGCGACGATTTCCAGCTTGCCCGGCGAGAACGCCTCGGCCTGGTCGAGAACCGACATCGCTTTGGCCTTGTCGCCCTTGCGGGCCAGAAACGAGGCATAGGCCTGCGCATTGCGCATCCAGGTTTCAGGCGCCGCACCGCCGGCGGTGGTGTCCTGCATCGTCGCGGCATAAATAGCCTCGGCCTTTTCAGGCATACCAGACGCATCGGCGATCAAGGCGCGGTGGAAGGATTTGAACAGGCCGAACCAGTCCGGCCCCTGCAGCTTGTCGATCGAAGCCATCGCTTCGCTGGCCTGGCCGGCACCTTGTTCGGCCCAGCCGGACATGACGCCGGAGATCAGCCGGTCGAGATCGGATTCCAGCGACAGCTTGAGCCAGTACTGCGCCTTCGTGAAATCCTTCTTGTGGAAGGTATCGACCGCAAGCGCCAAGCGCGAGAAGCGCTCGACATCCGGCACTTCCTTGAGCTTGTCGGCATAGACCAGCGATTCATCGAAGCGGCCTTGAGCGATCAGCGACAGCATCAAGCTCTGCTGCAGGGCTGTGTCACCAGGATTGAAGGCCAGGGCCTGCTTGTAATAGGCGATGGCGCTGTCGAGGTCGTTGTCGCCCTCGGCGATCCTGGCAGCCAGATAGGCGCCCGAAAATGACGAGATCTTGACCGGTTCGGTGGATTGCTTGGCATAGGCCGGCAATGCGGAAATCGCCACGCCCGTCACAATTGCCAGCCTTGTCAGCCAGCGCGCACGTCCTTGCTGCATCATATCCCTTTCAGCCAGGCGCCATCTCCGCGTCAGCGGATCGACCCAGACTCGATCTTTCCGGGCAAAGCATGGCCTTTTTGGGGTCGCGCTTCAATCCGCCTGAAATTCACAATCGGGTCACCCGATTAACAAACCATGGCTAAATGGGACGGTTTTGCGCGTCAACAGGCCGCTGCAGCCGCGTATCGCGATAGCCGCCGCTTGCCACCGCGCCGCACAGCACGCTCCAGTCGCAGCCGCCGCAGGCCTTGCGCACGTGGCCGGCCGAAAACGCCTGCCGCAGCCGTATCAGGGTGGGCGCATCGACATCGAGGCGTGCGCCGTCCCGGATGGGCCGAGCCAGCAGCGCTTCCACGTCTTCCGCGGCCTGCCGGTCCCGCTCGGCCGCGCCCTCTCGCAGGCAGTGCGGTTCCGGCTCATAAAGCAACGGTGCGCAGATGTCGTCCGAGCCGGCGACGAGGACGATGTCCTCGCCCCGGCTCAGACGCTCCGCGATCCCGTCATAATTGGCGGTGAAAACGGGGCTGTAGCCCTTGCCCACATAGGTGAGCAGGCAAAGGAGATGGTGGGCGCGCAACCTGATCGTCACGGCTTCGGCAAGTTCATCTTGGCGCGCGGGAGCGCCATCAGCGTCGCGGCGCCAAGCGCCGATTTCAGCAACCCGCCGACGATGAACGGCACGAAGCCGAAGGCGATGGCCTTTTCGGCGCCGATCATGACGGCAAGCCAGGCTGTGCCGAGCGCTAGACAGGCAAGATTGCCGAGCAGCATGGCGGCGAAGGCAAGCAAAACCCTGTTGCCGTTCCAGCCGCGCTCGGCCATCCAGCCGACCAGCGCGCCGGTGACAGGAAAGGCGAAGAGATAGCCACCCGTCGGGCCGACGAAATGCTGAATGCCGGCAGCACCGCCGGCCAGGACCGGAAAGCCGACAGCACCTTCGACCAGCCATGCGGCGATCGTCACCGCGCCAAGCCGCCAGCCATAGAGCGCACCGATCATCGTCACGGCGAAGGTCTGCATGGTCACCGGAACCGGCACCATCGGCACCTCGATGTAGGAGCACAGCGCCAGGAACAGCGTGCCGAGCACGACGGCGCCGGCCTGCCAGCCGAGCGATCGCTGCTGCAGGCGCAACGGGCTGAAGGACGGTCTGGCGGACGAGAATGCGAGGTTGGTCATAAGCTTCCCTTCGGTCGATCCAAATTATAGATAATTTTTGCTTTCGATCTATTATCGAATCCACATTTCTTGAGTGATAGCAAGCCCGGGCTTGGAAAAAGGCACCTTAACCCACGATGGCGAAAGCTTCGCGCGTGGCGCCGGAGGCTGTCCTGACCGGCTTGCGGCCAATCCATTGGACATGCCGTCCCAATGTTGCCGCGGCCGATTCGGTATTTCCCTGCCGCAAGGCGGTGAGGATCGCCCGGTGGTCCTGGTCGGTGCGCGTCTCCCACTCCGAGCGCCAGGCCGCGAACAGGAAGCGCGCGCTTGCCGCGTGCAGGTCGTCTATGGTGGCAAGCAGGCGCGGCATGCCGCAGGGCGCCAGGATCAGCCGGTGAAAGGCGCGATTGGCCTCCTCCCACGACCTGACGTCACGGGATTTGTCGCCGGCCTTTGTCGCCTCCTCGGCCTGGTCCAGAATGGCCGAGGTCAGATGCGGCGCGGCGTGGCGCAGTGCCAGCACTTCGAGCGCGGCCCGCATTTCGGCGACCTCCTTGACCTCGCCCAGATCGAAGGCCGCGACACGCACGCCACGGCGCGGCTCGCTGACGGCGAGGCCCTGCGCCTCGAGGCGGCGAAAGGCCTCGCGCACGGGAACGTGGCTGGTGTTGAATTCCTCGGCGACATGATCCTGCCGCAACCTCGCCCCCGGCTCGATCGCGCCGGAGATGATGCGGTCCGCCAACGCCTTGCCGATGCGCACCGCTATGGTGTCGTCCGTGCCTTTTGCCATGATTTATAGATAATTTGCGGTGGTGCGGCTTGTCGAGACGGCAGGGCGGATTCACAGGCGTCTTTTTACTGACGGCCCCTTAGGAACCTTCAGGCGCTCAGTTCACCCGGCTGATGCAGAAATCGATGACGTCGATCAGCGCCGATTTCTGCGACGTCTCTTCAAGCGGCGCCAAGGCGTCGCGGGCGATTTCGCCGAAATGGCGGGCGCGCCCTATCGTATCGGCAATGGCGCCGTGGCGGGTCATGAGGCCGATCGCCTTTTCCAGCCCGGCGTCGTCGGTGACATTGTCCTCGATGGCGCGCTTCCAGAAGGTGCGTTCGGCCTTGCTGCCGCGCCGGTAGGCGAGGATGACCGGCAAGGTCACCTTGCCCTCGCGGAAATCGTCGCCGACATTCTTGCCGAGATCCTTGCTGGTGCCGCCATAGTCCAGCGCATCATCGATCAGCTGGAAGGCAAGGCCGAGATTCATGCCGTAGGAACGCAGCGCCGCACGGTCGTTGCGGGTCGCCTGGGCGATGACCGGGCCAACCTCGGCGGCGGCCGAAAACAACGCGGCGGTCTTGGCCTTGATGACGGCAAAATGCTCGTCCTCGGTGGTTTCGAGGTTCTTGGCGGCGGCCAGCTGCATGACTTCGCCCTCGGCGATGATCGAGGCTGCACTAGACAGGATGTCGAGCGCTTCGAGCGAGCCGACATCGACCATCATGCGGAAGGCCTGGCCAAGCAGGAAGTCGCCGACCAGCACGCTGGCCTGGTTGCCCCAGATCATGCGGGCGGTCTTCTTGCCGCGCCGCATGCCGCTTTCATCGACCACGTCGTCATGCAGAAGCGTGGCCGTATGCATGAATTCGACCGAAGTGGCGAGCTTGACGTGGCCCTCGCCGGCATAGCCGAACATCTGCGCCGCAGCTAGCGTCAGCATTGGCCTGAGCCGCTTGCCGCCGGACGAGATCAGGTGGTTGGCGACCTCGGGGATCATCTCGACGTCGGAGCCGGCCTTGGACAGGATCAGCTCGTTGACACGTCCCATATCGGCAGCAGTCAGATCGATGAGATCCTTGATGGAGGCGGGCTCCCGCTTCCCGTTTTCGATGTTGAGAACGACACCCACGACAATCACTCCCGTCTTGGTATAACGCGTGCGACGGCACCCTTAGTCCCGACAAGACTCTAGGGCCGCTGGCACGGCCACGGCAAGTGGCGAATTGGCGCGGCGGCGACAGCGTGTCAACGCCGGGAAATGCGGGAATGCGGCCGCACGTTTACATGCACGCCGCAACCTGCGAGTTTCTTGCGATGATAGAGCTCATCCGCACCAACGACGCCGTCATCATCTCCTTTGTCGAATCGCTGATGCGCGATGCCGGGATCGGCTGCTTCGTGGCCGACCAGAACATGAGCGTGCTCGACGGCTCGCTTGGTATCCTGCCGCGACGCCTCATGGTCGATGCCGACCAGGCCGACGCCGCGCGCCGCATCCTGACCGATGCCGGCATCGCCAACGAGATCCGGGGGAAATAATGTCGGCCGCGCCAGCCGCCCTTGTCCCGGATACGCCGGCTCATACGGTCGATGCGTTCCACCGCGGCCGGTTCTGGCTCGTGCAGCCCAAGCATGGCGGCCATCGCGCCGGGATGGATGCAATGATGCTGGCCGCATCCGTACCATCCTCGTTTGGCGGACGGCTCGCCGATTTCGGGGCCGGCGCCGGTGCTGCCGGTCTTGCGGTGCTGTCGCGCTGTCCGGGTGCCCAGGCTGTGCTGGTCGAACGCGCGCCTGAGATGGCGTCTTTCGCGGCAGCCACGCTTGCCCATCCGGGCAATGCGCACCTCAGCGATCGCGCTGCCGTGCTCGTCGCCGATGTCACCGTGTCGGGCCGCGCACGGGCCGCCACCGGCCTTGCCGACAATGATTTCGACTTCGTCATCATGAACCCGCCTTTCAACGCCGCACGGGACCGCGCCACTCCCGAGCCGCTAAGAAAGGAAGCGCACGTCATGGAGGATGGGCTGTTCGAAAGCTGGATCCGCAGTGCGGCGGCGGTTGTCAGGCCGCGCGGCGGGCTTGCCGTCATCGCCCGGCCCGAACAGCTCGGCGCCATTCTCGACGCGATTTCAGGCCGCTTCGGCGAAGCCGAGATGCTCGCCGTGCACCCTCGCCCGGACGCGGCCGCAATCCGCATTATCGTGCGGGCGGCCCTTGGGGCACGAGGAAAGCTCGCCATCCGTCCGCCCCTGATGCTTCACGCGCGATCGGGCAACGGCCCCGACGAGCGCAGCGAAATGATCACCAACGGGCTCGCCTCGCTGTTCGGAGACTGAACTGTTGCCTGGCCCGCACATTGCCGTTGGCCCGGAAATCCCTACATGCCTGCAACCATCGCCGGAGACCACGCCATCGTGAAACGTCTTTTCAACCGCCTGCTGCCGAAGTCCTGGCGCTCCACCGTCGTTACGGTTCCGGTCATCCGACTGCACGGCACCATCATGGCCGGCGGGGGGCAGTTCCGGCCGAGCCTGTCGCTTGCTTCCACCGCCGGACTGATCGAAAAAGCGTTTTCCTTCGAGGCGCCGGCGGTCGCGATCTCGATCAATTCGCCGGGCGGCTCGCCGGTGCAGTCGCGGCTGATTTTCAAGCGCATCCGCGACCTTGCGGTCGAGAAGAATAAAAAGGTCCTGGTCTTCGTCGAGGATGTCGCGGCGTCCGGCGGCTACATGATCGCGGTCGCAGGCGATGAGATCTTCGCCGATCCCTCCTCCATCGTCGGCTCAATCGGCGTGGTATCGGCTTCCTTCGGCTTCCCGGAACTGATGAAGAAGATCGGCGTTGAGCGCCGTGTCCACACCGCCGGCCAGAACAAGGCGGTGCTCGATCCATTCAAGCCCGAGAAGAAGGAAGACGTCCAGCGGCTCAAGGTGCTGCAGCTCGAAGTGCACGAGACCTTCATCGATCTGGTCAAGGAGCGCCGCGGTACGAAGCTGGCGGACGATCCGGATCTGTTCACCGGGCTGTTCTGGACCGGCAAGCGAGGCCTGGAGCTCGGCCTCGTCGATGCGCTGGGCGACATGCGCACGGTGCTGAAGACCCGCTTCGGGCCGAAGACCCAGCTCAGGCTGGTGGCGGCGCCGCGCGGTTTGTTCGGCCGCTTCGGCCTGTTCGGCTCGAGCAAGGGCTTTTCGGCGCCCGATATCGCCGCGGCTGCCGCCAGCGGCGTCATCGATGCGGCGGAAGAGCGCGCATCGTGGGCGCGCTTCGGGCTTTGAAAAAGCCATGAAAGCGTCTAGCATGGTTGCCCGAAAGACCCGACCGGCCGGTCTTACCGGCCCAGCGTGGTAGGAGCTTGACATGCCGCAGATCATTTTCTTCGCCGTCGTCGGCGTCGCCGCCTATTTCGGCTACCGCACCTTCGTGCGCGAGGCTGAACGCGTGACGGCCAAGGTGCGGCGTACCGAAAAACAGGCGGCCAACGGCGCGATGGGAACGCTGGTCAAGGATCCGCGGACCGGCGAATACCGGCTGGCCAAGGACTGACCCTCATTTTACTCGCAATCGAGACCGCGGAATCCGGTCAGCGTGTCCGGACATGGGCCGCACCCGCCAAGATAAACCTAGCTTTGCACGTCACCGGCAGGCGCGCCGATGGCTATCATCTCATCGACAGCCTGGCTGTGTTCACGCGCTTTGGCGACAGGATCGAGATCGCGCCGGCCGACGCCGATGAGTTCAGCGTGTCCGGACGCTTTGCGGCGGACGTGCCGCTCGATGGCGGCAATCTGGTGCTGAAGGCTCGCGACGCCTTGCGGCAGGCCGCCGGCGTTCGGAGCACGCCGCCCGTATGCATCAGGCTCGAAAAGAACCTTCCGGTCGCATCCGGCGTGGGCGGAGGTTCGAGCGATGCGGCAGCCGTGCTGCGCGGGCTGACCGAGAGCTGGGGGCTAGAGCTCGATAGCGTTGAGCTGGCGCGGATCGGTCTTTCGCTCGGCGCCGATGTGCCGATGTGCCTGGCGGCAAAGCCGCTGATCGCGCGCGGCATCGGCGAGGAACTGTCGATAGTGCCGGATTTTTCGGCACTGGGTCTCGTGCTGGTCAATCCGGGCGTTCCGGTCTCGACGTCGGAAATCTTCGCCGCGCTTTCCCATCGCGATAGTGAGCCGCTGCCGCCGCTGCCGCGCAGTATCGATTTTCACAGCCTGCGCAACTGGCTGGAAATCACCCGCAACGATCTCGAGCAGCCAGCCCTTACGATGCAGCCCGCCATAGGCAGGGCGCTTTCATGGCTTGATAAGGCCGGATCGGGCTTTTCACGAATGTCCGGATCGGGTGGGACGTGCTTCGGCCTGTTCGAGACCGGCAATGTCGCCAAGCGCGCGGCGGCCGAGATCCGCAGCCGCCAGCCCGACTGGTTCGTCGCGGCAACGCGCAGCATGGCGTCGGAGGCTGGGCGAGATGGCCAGAATTGACGAGAGCCGTGCCTTCATTCCGGTGCGCATCGCGGTGCTGACTGTTTCCGACACACGCAGCCTTGCCGACGACAAATCCGGCCAGACACTGGTCGATCGCATCACCAAGGCCGGCCACATCCTGGCCACCCGCGATATCGTCACCGACGACCGCGAAAGAATCCGCGACACCGTTCTGGCATGGTCGCGGGACAAGGCCATCGACGTCGTGATCACCACTGGCGGAACCGGTTTTACCGGACGCGATGTGACGCCCGAGGCGCTGGAGCCGATCTTCGAAAAGCGCATGGACGGCTTTTCGGAAGTGTTCCACCGCATTTCCTATGACAAGATCGGCACCTCGACGATCCAGAGCCGGGCGACCGGCGGTGTCGTCAACGCCACCTTCGTCTTTGTGCTGCCGGGCTCGCCCGGCGCCTGCAAGGACGCCTGGGACGGCATCCTCGAGCCACAGCTCGACTACCGGCACATGCCCTGTAACTTCGTCGAGATCATGCCGCGCCTGGACGAACATCTGCGGCGCGGCAAATCGGCCCCGTAAAAGCCTCCAGCACCTCCTGCATCACCGCGCGGATCACTTCGTGCAGCCCATCCGGGTTCGAAAGCAGAATGTCTTTGACGGCAGCGATGGCGGATTTATCTTCGGTCTTGGTCATGGTGGCGTTCCTTCGCGGGAATCAGGTGACGTTGAACATCACCAGCCTGCCATGAACGCCCTCTCTCAGCGAATTTGCAGAACTCTCAGCACACTACCGGCGGCGCTTGTACCTGGGCGGCGCCGCCCAGATCTCGGCGTCGAGTTTCTTTGTCGCCAGACCTCGTGCCAACGCCTCGGCGCTGCCGGCATTCTTGGACAGAGATGCCGCCTGTCGCTTGCTGATTACCAGTCCGTCGGCGAGCGCGCGGTTCGCGGAAAAGACCCGGGCCAGGAACGGTGGACGGCTGCCCCGCGCCCGCGAGAACCGGGCCGCCATTGTCTGCCTAGCCGTATGGGCGAGGACGGCGTCGATCCAGCCCTCCACCAGCCTCGCACCCGGCTCGAGAAACAGCAGCCAGTCACCCTTTGCCTGGCGGATGCCGGCGGCGATGCCGCCGCTCCCCACATAGTGGCAGCCGGCATGCTCGGCGACGCGATGCGTCTGGTCGCTGGAGCCGGTGTCGCAGACGACGACCTCGCGCACCACGCCCTCGACCGCGCCGCCAATCAGCGTCGACAGCGTACGGGCGAGCCCCTCCTCGTCATTGTGCGTTTCAATCAGAACACTGAGCATGATTAGCCGAATACCGGAAAGCGTCGATCGGCGCCAGTTTTCGCGGCGCACCATAGAAAGTTCTTGATTTGTTCTCATCGACGAAATAGGAATAATTTCATGAGCAGAGCGATTCGACACAACATGAACAGTCCTTGGGAGCGGGCGAAGATGGAACCGATCATGCGCGCCGACATTGCAGCCTTCGGAGCAGGACGAGCCGAAATGGCCAATGCAATGATCGAGCAGAGCGGCATGCGGGTCCGTCCGGACCGCAACCGCGGCCGGTCGGCAGGCATCAATCCGTCCGGCCGGTTCGAACCTGTCAGCCGGCATGTCTTCGACGACGGCTGGAGTTCGCTGGAGGAACTTCCTCCCTTCAAGACCGAGGTGCAGGTGGAAAAGCCGCGCACCATCATCACCCGCAACGAATTGCCCGACATCTCCTTCGACCGGTCGATCAATCCCTATCGCGGCTGCGAACACGGTTGCGTCTATTGCTTCGCGCGGCCGACGCACTCGTTCATGGGCCTGTCGCCGGGCCTGGACTTCGAATCCAAGTTGTTCGCCAAGCCCGACGCGGCACGCCTGCTCGACAAGGAATTGTCAAAGGATGGCTACCAGCCGCGCACCATCGCCATCGGCACCAACACCGATCCCTATCAGCCGATCGAGAAGCAGTACCGGATCATGCGCGAAATCCTCGAAGTGCTGGAGGCGCGCGGCCACCCGGTCGGCATCGTCACCAAATCAGCCCTGGTCGTGCGCGACATCGACATTCTGTCGCGCATGGCGGAGCGGGGCTTGGCCAAAGTGGCGCTGTCGGTGACGACGCTTGACCGCATGCTGGCCAGGACGATGGAGCCTCGCGCATCGACGCCGACCAAGCGGCTGGAGGCGATCAGGCAGCTTTCGGATGCCGGTATCCCCGCCTCGGTGATGGTGGCGCCGATCATTCCGGGCCTGACCGACCAGGAGATGGAACGCGTCCTCGATTCGGCGCACCATGCCGGGGCGCGCGAGGCTGGCTACGTGGTGCTGCGCCTGCCGCTGGAGGTCAGCCCGATCTTCAAGGACTGGCTGCTGCGCCACTATCCCGACCGCTACCGCCACGTCATGTCGCTGATCCGTTCGATGCGCGACGGCAAGGACTACGATTCGGAATGGGGCAAGCGCATGAAGGGCGCCGGACCCTATGCCTGGCAGATCGGCCGGCGCTTCGAAATCACCGCCAAGCGGCTCGGCCTCAATGCCGAGCGGCGTACGCTGCGGACCGACCAGTTCGTCGCTGCCGGCAAGGACCAGGAGCAGTTGATGCTGCTCTGAACCGAAAATCGCCTCGGCTGTTCATTGCCGCCGTGGCAAAGAAATCCCGTCCGGCCTGCCCCGGCCTGCAGACGGTGCCCTCCCGGTCCGGCGCCCCACCCGACCCGGAGGGACTTGCGGAGAATCGGAGCCGATGCGAACCTCGCCGCAACATGGCTCGCGCGCGTTCTGATTCTCCGCCTCTCTTCGAAATCGTCGAGAAACCCGATTTCTCCTTCGAGACGAAGGCGATGGCCGATGGTTTGTGGCCGGTCGCGGGGATGGACGAAGCCGGCCGCGGCCCGCTCGCGGGTCCTGTGGTCGCGGCGGCAGTGGTGCTCGACCCCGCCAATATTCCCGAGGGTCTCGACGATTCCAAGCGGCTTAGCCACTTGCAGCGCGAAGCGCTGTTCCTGCACATCATCGGCTCCGCTCTCGGCGTCTCGATGGCGTCGATCAGCGCCGAGGGCATCGATGGCAGCAACATCCTCAAGGCGAGCCTCGAAGCGATGCGCCGCGCACTGGTCGGGCTGCCGGTGCAGGCTAAGCTCGCGCTCGCGGATGGGCGCGACGTGCCGCCGGGGTTGCCCTGCGAGGGGCGCGCGCTGATCAAGGGCGACCAGCGCTCCCAGTCGATCGCCGCGGCCTCGATCGTCGCCAAGGTCATGCGCGACCGCATGATGCGCGGCTGCGGCAATCATCACGACCGCTACGGCTTCGAAGTCCATATGGGCTACGCCACGGTCCGGCACCGCACGGCGATCGAGGCGCATGGGCCAGTGGCTCGACTGCATCGCTCCTCGTTTGCGCCGTTCCGACTGGGCGGGACGGATGTGGTTGAGGAAGAGAGCTTGGCCGGGCTGGAGTAAGGCGACGGCAGTGGTAATGCCGATCTTGCCCACGAGGGCGGAGATTGGCCGCTTTGACGCGCCGCTTTCTCCCAACAAAAAAAGCCGCCAGGTTGCCCGGGCGGCTTCATGTCAGCGACTGAAGAACGCTCAGTTCAGCTTGGCCTTCACGTCCTGCAGCGCGGACCTGAACAGGTCGGCTCCGGCCTTGGCGTCAACCTTGGCGGCGAGCAATGCGCGAGCCGCCTCGACGGCTATGTCGACGGCGCTGGCGCGCACTTCGGCAACCGCGTCACGCTCGGCTTGGCCGATCTTCTGCTCGGCAAGCGCGGTGCGCCTGGCAACGTAATCCTCGGTCTTCTTGTGGGCGTCAGCGGCCAGCAATTCGGCCTCGCGCTTGGCGGCCGCTACAATGTCGGCGGCCTCCTGCTCGGCTTCCTTGCGCTTCTTCTTGTATTGGCCGAGCAGTTGCTGGGCTTCGTCGCGCAGCTTGCGGGCCTCGTCGAGCTCACTGCTGATCCTGGCGGCGCGGGCGTCGAGCGCCTTGGCGATCATGCCGGGCACCTTGATGTAGACGGCGATGGCCAGGAAGATGATCAGGGCAATCGTGGCCCAGAGCGTTGCGAGAGATGTAGCGTCCATGATGCGCTCCTCACCGGGCCACGGATTTGACCGCGGCCGCGATCTCGGCCTTGCTGGCCTTGCCGCCAACGAGTGCCTCGACGATCGCCGAAGCGGTATCCTCGGCGATGCTGCCGACTTCCTTCATGGCATTGGCCTTGATGGAAGAAATGCGTGCCTCGGCCTCGCCAAGCTTCTCATCGAGCGCGGCCTCGATTTTCTTGCGCGCGGTGTCGGCTTCCGCCTTGGCCGCATCGTTGGCCTGCTGGCCGATCGAGTTCGCGTTCTTCTTGGCTTCCGCCAGTTCCTGCTCGTAAGCGGCAACGGCGGCGTCGGCCTCGCCCTTCAACTTGGCTGCCTGGTCGAGATCCTGGCTGATGCGGTCGTTGCGGACATCGATGATGCCCCCGACGCGCGGCATCACGACCCGCTTCAGGAAGAGGTAGAACAGCCCGAACGTGATCGCCAGCCACAGAAGCTGCGACGGAAACGTCTCCGGATTGAATGGCGGAAACGTGCCGTGCGCTTCGGCAGGCACGCTGGTGCCGGAATGCGTGTCGCCTCCGGTCGCAGCGTGGCTGGTGTCAGCTGATGGCGCGGACTCTTGCGCGAAGGCAGATGTCACGAACATGGACTATCCCCAGATATCAGGCCCGCCGCTTGCGCGGCCGGCCTGTCCAATCTTCTCAGTACTCAGCCGAACAGGGCCAGAAGTGCGATGAGAAGCGAGAAGATGCCCAGAGCTTCGGTCACGGCGAAGCCGAAGATCAGGCGGCCGAACTGGCCGTCGGCAGCCGACGGATTGCGCAGCGCGCCCGAGAGGTAGCTGCCGAAGATGTTGCCCAGGCCAATGCCCGCGCCACCCATGCCCAGGCAAGCGATGCCGGCGCCGATGTACTTTGCTGCTTCTGCGTCCATTTGTTCAACTCCTTTGGATCTGAAATTCCGTTGCGATTTCCATCCGGCGCCAGTGTTGGAAACCCTTGGGCCGGAAACTCTTGGGGCCTTAGTGCCCGGGATGCAGGGCGTCGTTGAGATACATGCAGGTCAATACCGCGAAGACGTAGGCCTGCAGGAAGGCGACCAGCAATTCAAGCGCCGTCAGCGCCACCGCCATGGCCAGCGGCAGGACCGAGCCCGCGACGCCGACCGCGCCGAGTGCGGAGAGGCTGACGACGAAGCCGGAGAACACCTTGAGCGTGATGTGGCCCGCCAACATGTTGGCGAACAGACGAACCGAGAGGCTGACCGGGCGCGACACGAAGGAAATGACTTCGATCAACACAACCAGCGGCAGCAGGAACACCGGCACGCCATGCGGCACGAACAGTTTCAGGAAACCGAAACCATGCTTCATGAACCCGTAGACCACCACGGTTCCGATCACCAATGCGGCGAGACCGAAAGTGACGATGATGTGGCTGGTGACGGTGAAGAAATAGGGGAACAGGCCGAGCAGATTGGCGACCAGCACGAACATGAACAGCGAGAACACGAAGGGGAAGAACTTCATGCCCTGCGTGCCGGCGGCGTCGCGCAGCATGTTGCCGACGAACTCATAGGCCATCTCGGAGACCGACTGCAGCCGGCCGGGGACCAGGCTGCGGCTCGACGTCGTCAGCAGCAGGAAGGCCGCCGCAACGACCACGGTCGCGACCATGAACAGTGCGGAATTCGTGAAAGACAGGTCGTAGCCGCCGATATTAATCGGAACCAGCTTGATGATATGGAACTGGTGGATCGGATCGACCTTGTCAGCTGCCACGTTCTAACCCCGTCAATGCCGCGTACGGCCAAATTTATCATTGCCGCGCGAGAGCGGCTATTTGCTGTTGTCCCGGTCAGGGCGCGATTTGTTGCCCTGTCCGAATTCCGCCACAACGCCAGCTGAACGCATGACATTGAGCACGCCGGCGCCAAAGCCAAGCAGCAGGAAAACGATCAGACCCCACGGCGATGTCCCCGCCATACGGTCGATGATCCAGCCGATGCCGGCGCCTACCACCACCCCGGCGATAAACTCGCTGGATAGTTTGATCGCCTGACCGTATCCGGTCACTGGTCTCGCGTCGTCTTTCCCCTCGAGCCGGTTCGGCAGCCTTGTCGCAAGCGATGCTCCAAGTTCACGCCGACGTCGCTCAAGATCGTCGTCGCGGATTTCAGGGTCATGCTGCTTGCCGCGGCCGGTTTCTCCGGTTCCGTCTGGCCTGTTTTTCTCGGCCATCGCAACCCCCCTGCCCGGGCAGACCGTCACCGTCCGTCCGTTTCTAAAGTCGCCGGCAACATAGTTAGAGGGTTTGCGCCCGTCAAGCCACGGAGGGAAGTTCCGCGCTGTGTATTTTACCTAGTAAAATCAGATAATTAGAAAGGTGCGACATCGTGCCCTTTGCGATCGGCGGGATGCGCCGCGCGAATCCCCCCGACAATGGCTCTCCGATCGACCGTGCGACCGCGCGAAAACACGGGCGGCGGCGGACCGCTCAGCTCCAGCCACCACCATAGGTCCGGTAGAAGATATGCAGGCCGATCTTGGTCATCTTCTGCATCGTGCGCGCCCAGCCAGGATGGACGTAATTGGCATAGTAGTGGGTCGACGATCCCACTTCCGGAATGAAGATCTTGCCGGCGGTGACGGCCATGCCGACATCCTGAGCGGTCTTGTAGGCGACCGGATTGTCGATGCGCTTCTTCCTGCCGTCGCAGGCGAAGGAGAACTGGCAGCGGTTGAACCAGCTGTCGTTCTGGTAGACGACGCCGCAGATCGAATTGGGATAGGCAGGATTGCGGACCCGGTTGAGGATCACCTGGGCAACGGCGGCCTGACCGCGCACGGCTTCGCCGCGGGCCTCGAAATAGATGCCGTTGGCCAGGCACTTCTGCTCCGGCTTGGAGAAGACGCTGGCCGGAAGCGGATTCTGGATCCAGGCGTGGTCGCCCTTGGCCATCGGCGGAATGAAGCGGCCGCTGTTGGGCTCTTCATCCTGAAGCAGGGCCTCAAAGGGTGAGGCCTTGGCATAGTCGGGCGCGGATTGCGCATAGGCGGTCGCCAGCACATCGGGATGGTCGTTGTTGACCAGGGCGGCAAGCATGGCCGGCACGCCGGGATCCGGCTTCTTGTCCTCACGCGCATGAAATGCCGCGGCGATCTGGATTTCCTTGCCTTTGATCCGCGGTTTGGCGAAGGCCATTTTCAGGTCGCCGTCCATGCTCGGCCGCATCAGCGAGGAGGTCCGCTGGAAGATCGAGCCGGCATTGAAGTTCTTCGGTGGTGCCACGGGAGAGACCTGGACGATGCGGCCCTTCTTGTCGGCGCGCACGACGCGATCCTCGTCGGGCGACCCGCTGACCTTGCCGCCCTTGCCGCGAAACGAGACCGCGCCGACACCGGGAAGGCGAACGCCGGAACCCGAGATCGAACTGGTGACGTCGGAATCGACGAACGGCATCTCGGCGGCATGGACCGAACCGGCGACGGATTTCTCGACATAGGAATTCCAGCGCGTGGTCGGCGATTCAAGGCCGGAAACGAGGCTGGTCATGTCCTGGTAGGCAGCGACGGTCGGAAAGCCGATCCAGATACCGAGACCGATGATGAACGGAGACACAAGGCTGCGTTTCTCACCGGCGGCGGCCATCAGCCGCTTCAAGACACGTCGATGCACGGAACTCTCTCCAGGAACGCAACTGACCCCACTGGAGAGCAAAATGATGCATTAACCTTGATGGGACGTTAACGAGGTCGGTCAGGTTTTCTCGGTCGGCTGGAGGTCGTGGTTTCGAAGTCTGGCGATTTTGCGGCGGGAGGCTCAGTCCGCGGCAGGAAGATCGGCCAAGCGACCAGGGCGCAGGCGGCTGCCGACAGCCACACGCCAGGCCATGACCAGAGGTGCAGCAGCCCTGGGATGGCCACCGGAACCAGGAAGAAGCCGACAAAGACAAAGCTGTTGGCAAGGCTGAGCGCGGTTCCGACATGGCCGGCACCGGCAAGCGTGGCAAGCTCGGTATAGGCAACGCCGTGCCAGGCGGAGACCGAGATGCCGGCAACGACAAGCACCAGGGGCAGGACAGCGATCAGGAAGGATTGGCTGGCAGGCATTGCGGGAGCGGCCAGAACCAGCAACCAGAGCACCACGAAGGCCAGCGCGCTCTGCGCACTGCACAAGCGGAGAAATTGACGACGGTTACCGTGGCGGTCGGTAAAGCAGCCACTCCAGACGCGCATGACCATGGCGCCGACCTGTACAGCGGCGAGGCTGGCGCTGATCGCCGTCGTGCCAAGCCCGGCGAAGTCGTGCAGGAACACCGACGCGAAAGTGAGGACCGCCACCTGCGGAAAGCAGAGCAGGCCGATGGCGGTCGAGATGCGCCAGACCTCGATGTTGCGCAACGGCGCCGGGCCTGCCGCTTCAGATGAAGCGGCGTGGCCGCCACCCGCCATCGGCGGTTCGTGCAGCCAACGCCAGGCGAACAGGGCGGAGAGAGCGGATGCCGCCGCCAAAAGCCCGAACACCGCGGCGAACCCGAAAGCCAGGGCAAGGGAAGGCAGGACGAGTGCGCCGAGGCCGCCGCCAAGCGGCACCGCCGTCTGCCTGATGCTCATGGCAAAACCGCGCTCATTCTCCCGGAACCAGGCCATGATGGCGCGGCCGCTCGAGCCATTGACGCTTCCGCCGAGCAATCCCGTGACGAGCAGGCTTGCCGCCAGCAACGTGACATCGGGAATGCTTGACCTTGTCGGCACGACGAGCATCGCTATCGCGAGCAGCCAGGCCGCCGTTGCACCGAGGCCGATCAGAAGCACGCGGCGATCCCCCCAGCGGTCGGTGAGCAGGCCCCATGGCAGTTCACTGAGCGCAACCCCCAGTCCAAGAAGACCGAGCACCAGGCCAAGCTCGGCATTGCTCAAGTGATAGCCCTGACGAAGCACGACCGCCGTTGCCGGTATGCCGGAGAAAGTAGCCGAGAAACCGGCATTCGCGGCAACTCCGATGCCCAAGACCTTCCAGCGGTGGTTGGGGCCGAAGGTCCGGCCGGCCGCGGTCGTGATGGTGCCTCGCCCGGATAGCTGGCAATCGTTGCGAATGACGGTGGCAGACATGATTCCATTCCCGTGACGCCGGTCGAGCGGCCTTGACGGGAGGCATGTAGCGCCATAGCTTCATCCATAAAATCAGGAATATTTTGATCGATAATCCTGAAAATAAGGATGATCTCATGCGCCGCGTCACATTCGATCTCGACGTGCTCAGGACTTTCGTCACCGGGATGGAACTGGGAAGTTTTGCCAGGGCAGCTGAGCGGCTTGGCCGCTCGACCTCCGCCGTCAGCGCGCAGCTGAAGAAACTGGAAGAGCAGGCCGATACACCGATCTTCCGCAAGGCGGGGCGCGGCCTGTCACTGACCGAAGCCGGCGAGACGATGCTCGGCTATGCGCGGCGCCTGATCGAGCTCAATGACGAGGCAGCCCTGGCGATCCGCGAGGTCGAACTAGAGGGCTGGGTGCGGCTCGGCTTGCAGGAGGATTTCGGCGAGGCCGTGTTGCCGGAGGTGCTCGGTCGCTTCGCTCGCGCCCACCCCAAGGTTCGGATCGAAGCACGGATTGGACGCAGCCACGAATTGGCCGAGCGTGTCCTTTCCGGCAACCTCGACATTGCGCTCGCCTGGCATGATGGCACGACGCTGCCGTATAGCCGGCATGTCGCCGACGTGCAGGCGCGCTGGATCGGGCCGGCGAAACCGATGGAGGCAGGCCCCCACAATGGCGAGGCGCTGCAACTGGTTGTGTTCGAGGCGCCTTGCCTGCTGCGCACCGTGGCGACCGAGACGCTGGATCGTGCCGGGCGGCCCTGGCGGATGGCGTTCTCCAGCCCCAGCCTTGGCGGCATATGGGCGGCGGTGGCGGCTGGCCTCGGGCTGACGATCCGCACCGACATCGGCCTGCCCGCGAATGTCCGGGCGCTCGCGCCCGGAATGCTCGGGCTGCCGTCGCTGCCGAAGATGGCGCTGCACCTGCATCAGAAGGACGCCGAGCTCGAGCCGGTCGCGGCGCGGCTGGCCGACATCCTGCTCCAATCGGCGTTCGAGGCGTTGCCCGAGGGCGCCGAGATGAAAGAGACCCCGCTAAAAGTCGCTTAGTGCAGCTCCCGACGGAGGGGGGTTGCCACCCGCATCCTCAACGCTTCTTCGCGCGGCCGGCGAACGGATTGTCCGAAGTGCGCAGCGCGATGCGGATCGGCACGCCCGGCATGTCGAAGGCTTCGCGCAGGCTGTTGGAGAGATAGCGGACATAGCTTTGCGGCATCGCGTCCGGCCGCGAACACTGGACCACGAAGCCCGGCGGCCGGGTCTTGGCCTGGGTGACGTATTTGACCTTCAGCCGGCGCCCGGCAACGGCGGGCGGCGGGTGATGCGTCAGGATGGCTTCAAGCCAGCGGTTGAGCTTGCCGGTCGAAACACGGCTGTTCCAGACCTTGTGCGTCCTCAACACCGCATCCATCAGCTTGTCGAGGCCGCGTCCGGTCTCGGCCGAGACCGGCACAGCCTGGATGCCGCGCGCCTGAGGCAACAGCCGCTCGGTCTTCTCGCGCAATTCGGCCAACAGTTCCTGCGGGTTGTCGATCAGGTCCCATTTGTTGAACGCGATCACCGGTGCCCGGCCCTCGCGGATGATCAGATCGGCGATCTGCAGGTCCTGCTTCTCGAAGGGAATGGTGGCGTCGAGTACGATGATGACGATCTCGGCGAAACGGATGGCGCGCAGGCCATCCTGCACCGACATCACTTCCAGCTTTTCGTGGATCCTGGCCTTGCGGCGCATGCCGGCTGTGTCGAACAATTTGATACGGCGGCCGCGCCAGTCCCAGTCGACCGAAATGGAATCGCGGGTGATGCCGGCTTCCGGTCCGGTCAGCAGCCGCTCCTCGCCGATCAGCGCGTTGATCAGCGTCGATTTGCCGGCGTTCGGCCGCCCGACGACGGCGATGCGCATCGGCTTGGTGTCGTCATAGGATGGCTCGGCGTCCGGATCGGCGATGTCCTCGCCGATCAGCACCTCGCTGGCGGCGGCCTCTTCGTCGTCTGTATCCTCGTCTTCACCGAAGGCGCGCGCCTCGCCGAGCGCTTCGATCACGGCGTCGCGCAGGTCGGGCATGCCCTGGCCGTGCTCGGCAGAAACCGGGATCGGTTCGCCAAGGCCAAGTTCCCAGGCCTCCAGCATGCCGCCCTGGGCACCCTTCGCCTCGGCCTTGTTGGCGACCAGCACGACCGGCTTGCCGGATTTTCGCACGATCTCGGCAAAGGTCCTGTCATCCGGCAGCAGGCCGGACTTGGCGTCGATGGTGAAAAAGATCAGATCCGCCTCGCGGATGGCGATTTCGGTCTGCGCGCGCATGCGGCCCGGCAAGGTCGAAGCGCCGGCGTCCTCGAAGCCCGCGGTATCGATGACATCGAAATGCAGATCGTAAAGCTTGGCGGCGTGGACGCGGCGGTCGCGGGTGACGCCCGGCGTGTCGTCGACGAGCGCCAGCTTTCTTCCCACCAGCCGATTGAAAAGCGTCGATTTGCCGACGTTAGGTCTGCCGATGATGGCGACTTTGAATGTCATCCGACCCTACATCTTCCATGCACGTCGTGGTCCCAAACCGCCGCGCGCTTTGGGCAAGAGGTCACGATGCACTGCCCGACCCGCGGATCAGCTCGGACATCAAGGTCGCCCGCTCGCGCGTGTTGCGTGGGGCGCCATCATCGGAGGCGATCTGATCGAACAGTTTCAGCGCATCCTGGGTCTTGCCTTCCTTCCAGGCGGCAAGGCCAAGCGCCTCGCGCGCGCTGTGGCGCAGGGTGTTAGTGTCCGATGTCAGCGCCTCGACGCGGCTCGACACGTCGGCGAAGGAGCCATGATCGACGAGCAGGAGCGCCGCCCTCAGCCGCGCCATGTCGCGCAGGCCCTGGGGAATGGCGGTGTCGGCGGCGACATCGTCGAAGTCCTTGACGGCGGCATCGACGTCGCCCTTGTTGGCCTTGACGGTCGCGGCGCGCATGCGGGCGAGTAGCGGATAGGCGCCGTAACCATCCTTTTCCAGCTGATCGAGCGCGGCCAGCGCGTCATCGTTCTTCCCATCATTGGCAAGCTTCAGCGCCTGCGAGAAGGCATCGCCGGAGCGATTGGCGCGCGTCTCGTCCCAATAGCGATAGCCGACGAAGGCCGCGGTGCCGAGCACCACAAGCACCGCAATGACAAGCAAGGCCGGGCCAAAACGGTCCCACAGCTTCTGCGCCTGCTCGCGACGCATCTCATCATTGACTTCGCGAATAAAACTGTCGTCGGACATCAATCAAACCATTCCTGCCCCGGGCCGGGGCGGTTCATGAGCCCGCGTTTTAGCGAAATTTTGTCGGCATGGAAGGGGTTCGGCCGGAAAATCGGCTATTCCCGGGGCAAACCAATGTTTGTCCCCGGGGCAAACCAATGTTTGTCCCCGGGGCAAACCAATGTTTGTCCCCGGGGCAAACCAATGTTTGTCCCCGGGGCAAACCAATGTTTGTCCCCGGGGCAAACCAATGTTTGTCCCAGGGGCAAACCAATGTTTGTCCCAGGGGCAAACCAATGTTTGTCCCAGGGGCAAACCAATGTTTGTCCCAGGGGCAAACCAATGTTTGTCCCAGGGCAAACCCACGAAAACCCAATCGCACCGGCGCCACATTTGCGCGATAGCCGGCTTGCCGACCACCCGGAGCCCGTGAATTTGCCAGTGCCTTGTTTGTCCCGCGTTGTTTTGTTCTCGCTTGCCTCGCTCGCCACCGCCGGCGCGGCCCTGGCCGATCCGCCCGCGCCACCAGCACCGGCAAGGCCGAAGCAGATCGTGATCATCTCCTTCGACAGCGCGCGCGACATCTCGCAGTGGAAGCGCAGCCGGGCGCTGGCCCAGCGCACCGGCGCGCATTTCACCTATTTCCTGTCCTGTGTCTTCCTGTTGTCGCCCGAGACACGCGGCCAATACACCGCGCCTGGGAAGACGGCGGGCAAATCCAACATCGGCTTTGCCGCATCAAGGCAGGACGTGGCCGAGCGGCTGGAACAGATCGGCCTCGCCGCCCATGAGGGTCACGACATTGCCAGCCACGCCTGCGGCCATTTCGACGGCAAGGATTGGAGCAAGGCCGACTGGCTGAAGGAGTTCGCCTCCTTCGAGCACATTTTCGAGAACGCCTATGCCATCAACGGCATTGCGCCCGAACCCGAGGGCTGGCGGGAATTCGCGCGGCATGCGGTGGCGGGTTTCCGGGCGCCGTATCTGTCGACCGGCAAAGCGCTTTACGAGGCACTCCCGGCAGCCGGCTATCGGTTCGACGCCAGCGGCGTTTCAATGGGGCCTGCCCTGCCGCTGACCGTTGGCGGCATCACCAACTTTTCCCTGCCGCAGATACCGGAAGGGCCAAAATCACGGCCGGTGATCGCCATGGACTACAATCTGTACGTCCGCCATTCCGGCGGCTTCGAGCGGCCGAGCAACGCCGGCGAGTTCGCGGACCGGACCTACCAGGCGTTTCACGCCGCCTTCGACGCGCAATATCGGGGCAAGCGCATTCCGCTGGAACTCGGCTTCCACTTCACGCTGATGAATGACGGCGCCTACTGGAACGCGCTGGAACGTTTTGCGGGCGAGGTCTGCGTCAAATCAGATGTCGAGTGCATCAGTTTTCACGATTACGTCTCGCGGCAGGATGGCGGCCAGAAGCAGGCGACAGTCGGCGGCTGACCCGCCAACCGGCGTTTCGTTCAGATTGTCGTCAAGCCGGATCCTCGGCGCCCTGCCTTGCCAGATAGCGCTGATCAATGTCAGGCAGGGGCTCGCCCTGCAGCGTCGCCTCGAAGGCGCGCAGGCGTTTGTGCACCGATTGCAGCTCGACGATGGTCGACCACGAGGTAAGCAGGAACTGCAGCGAACCCGTCACCTTGCCGAACGCGTTCGATATCTGGTTCAGCGCGCCGAACGTTATCTTGTGCGCGACCAGCGACGGACCCAGGATCAGCAGCGAGAAAATGTTGTCGGCCTGCAGGTAGGTGTACCGGACGACGTTGAAATAGATGTAGTGGAAATAGAGCCGGAAATAATTGTGCCGGACATTGGCGAACAGCTCGGCGGTGGTGGCGGGTTGCGCCCTGTCCGCATGATCCTCGCCATAGACCAGCTCCTTGCGGTAAGCGGCTTCGACGCGCTGGTTGCGGAACTGCAGGCCGGGAAGCTTCATGCCGGCAATCATCACAGAGATCGTGCCGAACAGACACCAGGCAAGTGCCGCGACCACCAATGGCTGCGGGATCGCGCCGATGATCGGCAGTTCGCTGATATGGGCCTGCAACTGGATCATCACCGGCAGGAAGGCGATCAGGGTCATGATCGACTGGACAAAGCTGGAACCGAGATCCTCCATGATCTGCGAGAACCGCATCGTATCTTCCTGTATGCGCTGCGAAGCGCCCTCGATATGGCGCAGCCTGCTCCAGTTCTCGATAAAATAATTGTTCATGGCTGTGCGCCAGCGGAAGATCCAATGGCTGACGACGAAGGCGTTGACCACTTGCACGTTCATGCCGACCAGGGCCAGCCATGAGAAGTCGGCCAATCCGGTATAGAACTCGGCGTCCGTCGACTTTCCGGTGCCCGACATCAGCCCCTGTACATAGTCGAAGAACGGGCCGTACCAGGCGTTGACGGCGACACTGACCTGCACGTTGAAATAGATGAAGAACAGGATGACCGCCGTCATCAGGATCGACCAGCGCTGCCATGGGTGCGGCGAATACCAGCTCCAGAACGCATAGAAGATGGCCACGCACAGCACGAAGTAGATGTAGAACCAGAGGAATGGCTTCGATACCAGAATGGCGATGCCGATGATGGGTGGCGCGCCGGGAGCAGCGGGAGGCATGCCGAAAACCGCCCCCAATTGCTCTCCGCCGAAAAACCAGAACAGGATTGCCGCAAGGCTCCAGATGGCGGCCGAAGAGAAGAACAGCTTCGGCTGCGGGAAGAAGGATACGAACACTGTGGCGAATTCCTCGATCTATGCGCAAATCAGGTGGGTTCGGCGGGCATAAGGTCACACATTAGGAGGAAAGAAAATGCCTGCCCGATGCCGGTGCAGAGCAAGACCACAAATCATGGCGATTTTGGCGCAGCCGACCATGTGACGGCGCCGGAGACGACCAGGACGGCCGCGGCGACGATCGAGGCGAGGAAGAAATCGCCCGACGCCTGGGCCAATAATCCGGCCGCGATCGGGCCGATGATCTGGCCAAGACCGAACGAGGCGGTCATTAGGGCAAAGATACGCCGGGGCGACGCTGGGGCCTGCTGCCTGGCGGCCTGCAGGCCAAGTGCGGTGATGGCTATGAACGTGCCGCCGAGCAGCACGCCGCCAAGCAGCGGCCCTATGCGCCCGCCGGCGGCGACGCTCGCGGTCACGCCGACAACTTCGACGAAGCATCCCAAGGCATAGGCGGCATAAAGGCCGATCCGCGCCGCTATCTTCTGCCACAGCCAGACCGAAGGGAAACCGGCAAGACCGGCAACCATCCACACCACGGCCTCGAAGACGCGGCTGCCGCCGGCTTGGCGGACGATGGCGACGAGGAAGGTTGCCGTCACCACATAGCCGAAACCGAACAGGCCATAGGCGACGATCACCTTCATCAGCGACCGATCTTTCGGCAGCGCCGGTTCACGGCGGACCTCGCCGTTGGTGAGCGGACCCTGGTTCACCAGCAGCCCCACGGCGACGAAGCCGCAAGCCGAAATCGCCCCCGACCACAGCCAGCCCTGCGCCCAGCCGGCATGTTCGGTGACCAGCACCGCCATCATCGCCGCCGATATCGCTATGCCAAGGCCGACACCGCCGAAATGCCAGGCCTGCAGGTCGCCGCGCCCCACCGCCGCGATATGGCTGAAAACGATGCTGGCCATGAACACCATGACGAAAGCGCTCGCTAGACCGGCTAGAAAACGGATGGCGACGAAGGCGGCCATGGCGTCGGTCAGCCCCATCGAGGCGGCCAGCACGGCGCTGGCGCCGAGGGCGCCCAGCATCAGCAAACGCTCGCGTCGATGCGCCCAGCTGCCCGCCGCCACCAACGCGCCAACGAGATAGCCCAGATAATTTGCCGAGGCGATCCAGCCGGCATCGGCCGGCGACAGATGCAGTTCCTCCATCATGCCAGGCAGGATTGGCGTGTAGACGAAGCGGCCTATGCCCATGGCGACGGCCATGGCGATCATGCCGGCGAAGGCGTAACGCAGCGCTGTCGATTGGGGCGAAGTCATTGCAGTGCACAATAGATGTGCGAGCGGGTGAAACAATCCGCCTCGTGTTGGGCCAGGGCCTTGTTCGTAATCGCGCGCTCAGCAGCGCTCGCCGAAACCGGCGCTCGGTGAAACAGTCTCATGCACGGTCCGGCGCGCTGTCAGCCGGAACGGCACATCACCGAGTTCGCGCTCCGACATCACATCCAGCGCGGGATGGGCAAGCGGATCGGTGAGCCAGCTCAGCGTATCGAAGTCGCAGCGCGTGTCACCCGGCGAATTGGCCGCGACCAGGGCCTTCAGCAACATGCTCAGCATTCCGGCTCCGTGTGCCTGTTTCGACCCGTAAAGTCTGCCGTTTCGATATTCTTTCAATTGAGATTTCGGCCGGATCGGTTTAGAAAATCTCAAATGGCCATGCTCAACCGCGTTCATCTCAACGGCCTTCGCGCCGTGGAAACCGTCGCCCGTCTCGGCTCGCTCGCGACCGCCGCCGGCGAACTCAATGTTTCCGTCAGCGCCGTAAGCCAGCAGATCAGCCGCACCGAAAAACAGCTCGGCCAGGCACTCTTCGAGCGCACGACAAGCGGCCTCGTGCTGACCGAATTCGGCGCCGTCTTCGCGGCCCGCCTTGGCGCCGGATTTCGCGAGCTTGCCCAGGCCGTGGCACTGGCCGACGAAGCCAGCCAATGCACATTGGTTGTTTCGGCGGCACCGGCCTTTGCCTCCAAATGGCTACTGCCACGGCTGTCGCGGCACTTCGACAGGCATCCCAACGTGCTGCTGCGTATCGACGCTTCGGTGCGGCTGGCCAATCTCGATCACTCGGACGTCGACATTGCCATCCGGCTTGGCGACGGCAAATGGCCGGGTGGAAGGGCGGAGTTGCTCTTGGCGCAGGAAGTCTTCCCGGTCTGCGCGCCCGGGATTGCCAGAAAACTGACGTCGATCGGTGACCTCGCCCAGACCTGCGCCATCACGGACGAGCGGGCGATGATCAACTGGGAAAGCTGGTTCGCGGCCGCCGGGGTTGAACCCGTCACCTTCCAGAAAGGCGCCCGCTTCACCGATCCGATGCTGTGCCTGGAATCGGCGATCGCCGGCCATGGCGTGATGCTAGGCTGGCAATTGCTTGCGGCCGATGCGCTGGCCGACGGGCGCCTGGTGGCGCCGTTCGGAATCCGCGCCCAGAGCGGCCTCGGCTACTGGCTGGTGACCTCCACCACAAAGGCCGAAAGCCGCAAGGTCCGGGACTTCAAGGCCTGGATCAAGGAGGAGATCGCGGCGACGATGGCGCGGTTCGGATCGTCGGTCGCCGAGCCCAGCGGCACGATCGCGGTGGAAAGCACCGCGGCACCGGTCTATGTTCAATCAGACATCCCAAGACGACAGGCAGGATCATGACCACACATTCGCGCGGCGTTTCCGCAACGATCGACCCGGTGAAGCTCGACAGGCTGGCGGAAGTCGCCATCAAGGTGGGGCTGCAATTGCAGCCCGGACAGGACCTGGTGCTGACATCGTCGATCGCGGCCCTGCCGCTGACCAGGCGCATCGTCGAACACGCTTACAGGGCCGGTGCCGGGCTGGTGACGCCGATCTTCAACGATGACGAGATGACGCTGGCGCGCTACCGCTTCGGCGCCGATGCTGGCTTCGACCACGCCGCCGGCTGGCTCTACGAAGGCATGGCGAAGGCCTTCTCCAACAACGCAGCCCGGCTTGCCGTGCGCGGCGAGGATCCGTCGCTCCTGTCGGCGCAGGATCCGGCGAAGGTGGCGCGCGCCAACAAGGCCAATTCGATGGCCTACCAGCCGGCGCTGGAGAAGATCACCGGCTTCGACATCAACTGGAACATCGTCGCCTATCCTGATCTCGCTTGGGCAAGGCAGGTTTTCCCCGGCGATGCCGACGACGTGGCGGTTGCGAAGCTCGCCGACGCCATCTTCGCCGCCTCGCGGGTGGATGTGGAAGACCCGATCGGCAACTGGACGGCGCACAATGCGGCGCTGCGCGGCCGCACCGAATGGCTCAACGGCCATAATTTTCATGCCCTGCATTTCACCGGACCGGGCACCGACCTGACGGTCGGGCTGGCGGACGGCCATGAGTGGATGGGCGGCGCCTCTACCGCCAAGAACGGCATCACCTGCAATCCCAACATCCCGACCGAGGAAGTTTTCACCACCCCCCATGCGCGGCGCGTCGAGGGCCATGTCTCCTCGACCAAGCCGCTGTCCTACCAGGGCACGCTGATCGATGACATCTCGGTGCGCTTCGAGGGCGGCAGGATCGTCGAGGCCAAGGCGTCGAAAGGTGAGGACGTCCTGAGGAAGGTGCTCGACACCGACGAGGGCGCGCGCCGCCTGGGCGAAGTGGCGCTGGTGCCGCATTCCTCGCCGATCTCGGCCAGCGGCCTGCTGTTTTTCAACACGCTGTTCGACGAAAACGCCGCATGCCACATCGCGCTCGGCCAATGCTATTCGAAATGCTTTGTCGAGGGCGCCTCGCTCAGCCAGGACGAAATCGCGGCGCGCGGCGGCAACAAGAGCTTCATCCATATCGACTGGATGATCGGGTCGGACAAGATCGACATTGACGGCGTCGCCAAGGATGGCGGCCGCGTGCCGGTGATGCGCAAGGGCGAGTGGGCCCAACGGGTCTAGCCAGCGGAGGTGTGATGGCCTTCGATATCGCAGTCAAGCGCGTCTACGAGACACCCGGGCAGGCCGATGGCCAGCGGGTGCTGGTGGATCGAATATGGCCGCGCGGCGTCGCCAAGAAGGATGCCGCGTTGACCCTGTGGCTGAAGGAGATCGCGCCGAGCGACGCGTTGCGCAAATGGTTCGGCCACGAGCCGGCGCGCTGGGCGGAGTTTCAGAAGCGGTACCGTGGCGAGTTGGATGCGAATGAAAAGACCGTGGCGCAACTGCGCGCGATGCTCGGCCGCGGCAAGGTGACGCTGCTCTATGGCGCCCATGACGAAGCGCATAACAACGCCGTCGCTTTGACGGGGTATTTGCGAGCCCACACGTAATATCGCGACGCCGGCGGGACAGCGGGGGGTGCAAAGGAGCGCGGTGAGAGTCGGTTCTATTTCCCGCCCACCGCCCCTTCATAAACATCCGGCTTGAAACCGACCAGAATTGTGTCGCCGACCTCCAGCACCGGCCGCTTGATCATTGTCGGCTTGGCCAGCATCAGCGCTTTCGCCTTCTTCTCGTCGAGGCCTTGCTTGTCCGCCTCCGGCAGTTCGCGAAACGTCGTGCTGCCCTTGTTGAGCAGCTTTTCCCAACCGACCTTGCCGACCCAGCTATCCAGCTTGCCCGCCTCGATCCCTTCGGCCCGATAGTCGTGGAAACGATAGGGAACCCCATGGCCCTCCAGCCAGACGCGCGCCTTCTTGATCGTGTCGCAATTGGTGATGCCGTACATGGTGGTCGTCAAGACGCGCTTTCCCTAGGCTGACAGTCGAATCTTTTTCGCAGCCTAAAACCGCCCTTTCCGCTTGGCCAGCAGCTTGGCCAGCATTACCGGAAACACTAAGGAAATTACCTAATTGTCGCTAACGGCTTTTTGACGACCCGGGACTTTCGATGACCCGCCTCCACCCGCGACAACCATGAAAAATGGGTTCTTCGACGGCTGGGGCACCGTGGCGATGAACTTGCGCAGTATGTGAAAGACAATTTGAGCGCCCCCAGCGGCCAGAGGATCGCTCTGGCCGCCGTGCTCATTTTCAACCTTGCCGCAAAGAGAGCAAGTTAGGTAGGCCTGTTCCGGCCTCAGTAATAAAAGCGCTCTTCGGTGATCTTGCCGTTCTTGACCGTGTACAGGCCAACCTCATCCATGGTGACACGCTCGCCCGTGGCCTTGGGCGTTATGTCAAAGGTGAAGCGCACCGCGAACTGGTCGCCATTGACATAAGGGCCCTCTACCGAGCCGCCATGCACTTCGTGGTTCTCTTGCCACCACTGGCTTTTCTGCCTGAGGGCTTCCTTGCCATGGCTGACGGCCATTGGCCCTTCCATGGCTTCATAGCTGGCGATATCGTCGGCGTTGTATTTTTCGGCAGCACCATTGTTGTCTCCCTGCTTGAGGAGCTCGGTGAAATCCTTGGCAATTTCCGTAATAGTCATGGGTGTTCCTCCTGTTCAGACGCATTCGAAGTAGGGAAGCACTTGCTGGCCTGCCACCCCTGCCCGCACGACAGCTGACAAGGCTTGTCAGCACGATAGATATAGCGCGGCTATGTGACGACGATTTGAGGATCGGGGCATCAAATCGCACTCAGCGGCCGACATCCCGGGAAAACGTACCTCCTCAGTCCGCGCAAACTGTGCACAAGAACGAACTGCCGGGCGACAAAGCTGATTGGGCCGATAGGCCGTTGCGGAATAAGTTTCTGGTCATAGGCCAGCGTCAAATGTGGAACGAAACCGTCCGAAGCTTTGAGGCCCTCGCGCAACATTTCAGCGCCGGGTTTCCTGCTCAATTCACAAACCGGTCCGTCATCGGCGAGAAGCACGAAAGGAGGCTTGGCCAAGGGCCCCTCGTTGCCGGGCAACCGGGAAAGCTCCCGAATGACGAAAGGGTGACCTCAAACTCAGACATCGCGATGCGCCGCCCCGATTGGGCGGCAGCAAAGATGATTCCGAAATCGAACTCGCCTTGGTACATCCGCATACCCCACGCGCCGTAGCGATGATGCCCGTGACCTTCAGAAAATCGTAAGATCGCCCCAGTCGGCATATTCGCGGCCGTTGCCGACTGCTTGTAGCCGCCGAACTATGCGGAGAGCATCGGGCAGTTGGCACCACGGCGCAGGCTGATATGCGCCACGTCGCCGACGTTGAATTGAAAGCCTTCGGCCTGGCGCGGGGCATCGATGACGACGGAGGTTCCCTGACCGATCTGGGCATGAAGGCGCAACGTGCGACCGTGGAAGACAACCCCGCTCACCCGCGCCGGCGCGGTGCCGTCGGCTGCTTTGGCGGCCGCCAGCAAATCCTCCGGGCGCACGCCGATGGTACGTGTATCGCCCGCGGCCGGCGTCTCGCCATTGTCGGAGGTAGCCTCCAGCGGCAGGTCACCGGCGGCAAAGCGCAAACGCTCGCCATCTCGGCCGAGAAAGCGCGACTGCAGGAGATTCATCGTGCCGATGAAGCTGGCAACGAACTTGGTCGCGGGCCGGTCATAGAGTGTTGCCGGCGGCGCGATCTGCTCGATGCGGCCCTTGTTCATGACGACGATGCGGTCGGAAATCGATAGCGCCTCGGTCTGGTCGTGGGTGACCATGACGAAGGTGGTGCCGAGCCGCGACTGCAGCCGCTTCAGCTCAATCTGCATCTGTTCGCGCAAATGCGCGTCGAGCGCCGACAGCGGCTCATCGAGCAGCAGCACGCGCGGTTCGCAGACGATGGCGCGGGCGAGCGCGACGCGCTGGCGCTGGCCGCCCGAGAGTTCCAAAACGCGGGCGCGAAGCTTGTCGCCGAGACCGACCATGTCGAGGGCTTCACCGACGCGCTTTGCCTGCTCGGCACTGGTGAGTTTTCGCAGGGACAAGCCGAAGCCAACATTTTCGGCGACGTTCATATGCGGAAACAGCGCGTAGTCCTGAAACACGGTGTTGACCGGCCGGTCGAACGGCCTAAGGGCCGTGATGTCTCGGCCGTCGAGCAAGACTTTGCCGCTCGACGGGCTTTCAAAGCCGGCGATGACGCGCAGGCTGGTGGTCTTGCCGCAGCCCGACGGCCCGAGCAGCGTGATGAATTCGCCGCTGATAATGTCGAGGTCGACAGCATCGAGCCCGACGATGCCGCCTGGGAAAACCTTCGAGACGGCCTCAAGCCTGACGAGTGGATCAGGCGCCATCGCGAACCTCGGAGGGCTTCGTGGTGTTGACCCAGAGGATCTGGCATTGCTCGGCGCCGGGATTGCGGAAAGCGTGCAACAGCGTGCTCTTGAAGGCAAAACTGTCGCCGGTCTTCAGCCCGTATGTCGTCGAATCCACCACCAGTTCGACCTCGCCCGAAAGCACATAGCCGAATTCATGGCCGGCATGGGCGTAGGCTTCCGCCGTGCCGCCGCCGGCTTCCACGGTCACCAGCATGCCGGTGAGCGTCGCACCGGGCGGCGACAGCAGCGCCTTGGCGATGCCTTCCGATTTTACGGGAATCGCGCGGCGGCTGTTGGCGCGCACGCAATAGAGATCGTTGACGGCATCGTTGCCGTCGCCGATCAGCGCCGACGGCTCGATATCGAGTGCGGCGGCCAGCGGCCAGATCACCTTGACCCGCAGCGAGGACATGCCGCGCTCGATCTGGCTCAGCGCACCGATTGACACGCCGGCTTTTGCCGCCAGTTCGGCCAGCGACAGGCGGCGCTCAAGCCGCAGCGCCCGCACGCGCCGGCCGACGCGAACGTCGGCATCGTCCTTGGGTTTCTCGGCGGCTTCATCGACTATATCCATCCGTTGGTCCTTCGATTGCAGTCATCTGCGCCGACGGCTGAGAAGGCCGGCATCAGAGTAGGATCGTATCTTGCCGGAAGCCGGCGCCGCCCCTCATCGCCCTGCCGGGCACTTCTCCCCGTATAGTGACGGGGAGAAGTGGCTGCCCCCGCGTCGTCTTTCTTCCTGCAACGCTGGCGATTGGCGAAATCTGCGATGACAGCGTCCCTCTCCCCGTCCCTATACGGGGAGAGGATGCCGGTAGGCAGGTGAGGGGCAGCACCAGCATCGGCGATTGGCCCTCAGCCCCCCGCTTTCACCTTCTCGAACATCTTCGCCATATCGTCATTCTGTTTCATCGGTCCGGTGAAGATCGTGCTCTTCAGCATGACATCCGGGTCGGCCGGCAGCTGCAGCTTCTCCAGTTCCTCCTTCGACACGCCGGCGAAAGCAGTGCTCAGCGAACTGCCATAGCCGTAGGACTGGATCAGGAACTTGCCCGAATCGGCGTCGAGCCGGCTGTTGATGAAGTCATAGGCGAGATCGACATTCTTGGCGTCCTTCAGCATGACGAAGCCGCAGGCCCAGGTCAGCATGCCTTCTTTCGGCTTCATGAATTCGACCGGCACGCCCTGTTTCTTCAGCGAGGTGGCCGACGCGTTCCAGGTCATGGCGGCGACCAGCTGGCCGCTGGCCAGCGCCTGTTCGACCGAGGTCATGTCGGTGGTGTAGTTGGAGAGCAGCGGACGCTGTTCGCGCAGTTTTGCCGCGACCTTGTCCATCTGAGCAGGCGTCATGTCGAACGGATTGACGCCAGCCAGAAGCGCGGCAACAATCGGCGTATCGTGCACGGCGTCGATGGTCGCCATGCGGCCGGCATATTGCTTGTCCCACAGAAGGTTCCAGCTGGCCTCGGGGTTCTTCACCAGATCGGTGCGGTAGAGGATCGAGGTGTTGCCCCAGTCCCATGGCACCATCCACACCTTGCCGTCGCCCGCCTGCAGATCAGGCAGGTTCTTGAATACCGGGAAGATCGAATCCCAGTTTTTGATGCGCTTGGTGTCGATCGGCTGCAGCAGGCCTTCCTTGTTCCAGCGCGCCACCTTGTCGTAGCAGGGATGGGCAATGTCGGGACGGAAGCCGGCCTTGACCTTGGTGAAGGCGTCGTCGTCGTCACCGAAGATAGAGGCCTCGACGCCGTCCGGGTGGGCGGCAAGAAAACTCTTGTTGAAATCGGGCAGTTCGTAGCCCGACCAGGTGAAATATTGCAGCTTTTCGGCGGCCAGCGCCACGGTTGACGACAGTGCGAGCGCCAGTGCGGCAAGGCCGGCCCGGGCCTTGTGCCCTGATATGGATTTCAGGTGGAATGCCATTTTCGTTCTCCTCTCATTGTTGTGGTCAGGCTGGATTGCGGCGCGCGGCTCCGAGCCCGCGATGGCGCAGGATCTCGGCGGTGCCGGCGATGATGAAGGATACGGCCAGAATCACCGTTCCGAGCGCCATGACGGTCGGCAGCGAGCGGGGGAAGCGTAGCTGGCTCCAGATATAGAGCGGCAGGGTCGGCTCGGTGCCGGCAAGGAAGAAGACGACGATGAATTCGTCGAAGGAGATCAGGAAGGCGAGCATGAAGGCCGACAGCACGGCAGGCAGGCTGAGCGGCAGCATCACCCGCCGGAACGTCGTCCAGTCGGTGGCGCCGAGGTCGAGCGCCGCCTCGCGAATGGTTTTCGGGATGGCGGCGAAACGGCTGCGCATGATCACCACCGTGGTCGGCAGGGCCACGAGGATATGGCCGAGGACGATGGCGACGCGTGATGGCCCGAGACCGATGAGGTTGACCAGGATCAGCAGCGATATGCCGACGATGACGCCGGGGATGAGGATCGGCAGCCGGGCGATGGCGCTGATGGTGGTTGCCAATGGCGAGCGGCCGTAGAGGTCCATGTAGGAAACGGTGATGCCGCACAGCGTGGCGCCGGAAGCCGCGATGACGCCGATGACGAGGCTGTTCAACAGCGCGCCCGACAGCGCCGGGTTCCCATAAAGCGTCTTGTACCATTGCAGCGTAAACCCCTGCAGCGGGAACGCCGCCTGGATGGAATCGTTCAAGGAAAACAGCGGGATCAGCAGGACCGGCAGATAGAGGAAGACGAGATAGGCAAGGACGTACAGGGCGAGCCAGCGGCCATCCCGTTTCGTACCTGCGCGTTCGGCTTTCATGTGCGGCTGCCAAATCTGCGGTCGGCGCCGCGTGCGACCAGCACCACGACCAGGATGACCAGCATGACGCAGACCGAAAGCGCCGCGCCGAACGGCCAGTCATTGGCCTTGCCGAACTGCGACTGGATCAGCGTGCCGATCATGGTGCTGGCCGGGCCGCCGACCATAGCGGGAGTGACATAGTCGCCGACCGTCGGTACGAAGACGACGAGCGCCGCGGCCAGCACGCCTGGCATTGAATTGGGCAGCACGACGCGGCGGAAAGCGGTGAATGGCCGCGCGCCGAGGTCGGAAGCGGCTTCGAGCAGCGATTTCGGGATGGTGTCCAGCGCCACATAGATCGGCAGGATGGCGAAAGGCGCATAAGCATGGGCAAGCGTGACGACCACCGCCGCCGGCGTATTCAGAAAGGCCAATGTCGGCTGGGACCAGATGCCGCTTTCGATCAGCGCCGAGTTCAGCACGCCATTATAGGCAAGCACGATCTTCCAGGCGAAGACGCGCAGCAGGTAGCTGGTCCAGAACGGCAGCGTCACCAGGAACAAGAGCAGGCCGCGCCGCCGCCCGGCGTGGAAAGCGAGATAGTATGCGACGGGATAGGCCGTGACGACTGTTGCCAGCGTCACCAGGCTGGCGATGACCAGCGAGCGCAGCGTCACCGTCCAGTAAAGCGGATCGGTGGCCACGGCGACGAAGTTTGCGATGGTCAACCCAACGCCGAGCAGCGAGCCGTCATTGCCGCGGAAGGCGAGAAACAGCACCAGGCCAAGCGCAAACAGGATCAGCAGGAAAGTGACCAACGCGCCCGGCAGCAGCATGGCGAGCCGGAAGCCCGATGAAGAGCGAGCCTCCTGCGCTTGTGTTGCAACGACGGTCGCCATCGACCTGCTCACCGAGATTTGAAATTGTCCAAGACTTTTTCATATTCATGAAATCTGTCAAGCGGAATCCCGATGAGGGGATGGTTGTGCTCAACGTCTCACCGAGGCCGTCGCGACAGAGGTTGAATACACCGCAAGCAAATCCATCGAGGTTTCATGCTCTTGAAAAATCCCTCCACTTCTCTCCTGCACATGACAGACCGGTCGCCGCGAATCCGGGATTTCGCAACCAAAAACACAGCACCTTTGATCACCATCGATGGGATAGACCTTTGCAAGGATTCCGGTGAAAGTGCCGCGCCGACCCGGCACGGCCGTATCTTTCGATGATCAAAGGAGCGCACACATGACCAACCCGACACATCTGCCCGCTGAAGGCCTTTTTGTCGGCCGCGCCAAAAGCGCCTCGCACCCCCTGGTGGTCACCGTGCGCGACGGCACCGTCTTCGACATCACATCGAGCGCGGCGCCCACCGTGCGCGACGTCTGCGAACTGGCCGACCCGGCCGGCCACGTGCGCTCAGCCAGGGGCAAGCCGATCGGCTCGCTCGACGACATCGCGGCCAACAGTTTTGCGGCCAAACGCGATCCGGCAAAACCCTATCTCCTCTCCCCGGTCGACCTGCAGGCGGTCAAGGCATCGGGCGTGACGTTCGTCGTCAGCCTGCTCGAGCGGGTGATCGAGGAACAGGCGCGCGGTTCGGCTGACAAGGCGGACGCCATCCGCGCCGACATTGCCGGGCTGATCGGCCACGACCTGTCGAAGCTCAAGCCCGGTTCGCCCGAAGCGATGGAGATCAAGGCCAAGCTGATTTCGCGCGGCGCCTGGTCGCAATATCTGGAAGTGGGCATCGGCCCGGATGCCGAGATCTTCACCAAGTGCCAGCCGATGGCCTCGGTCGGCTTCGGCGCCGATGTCGGCCTCCACCCGGTGTCGACCTGGAACAATCCGGAGCCGGAGATCGCCATGATCGCCGGCTCGAGCGGCAGCATCGTCGGCGCCACCATCGGCAACGACGTCAATCTGCGCGACGTCGAGGGGCGTTCGGCGCTGCTGCTCGGCAAGGCCAAGGACAACAACGCCTCGGCCTCGCTTGGCCCCTTCATCCGGTTGTTCGACGACGTGTTCTCTATCGCCGACGTGAAGCAGGCCGTCGTGCGCCTCAAGGTGGAGGGCGAGGACGGGTTTTCGCTGGAGGGGGCAAGCTCGATGGCCGAGATCAGCCGCTCGCCGGAGGAGCTTGTTGCCGCGGCGATGGGGCCGCACCACCAGTATCCCGACGGGTTGGCGCTCTATCTCGGCACGATGTTCGTGCCGTCGAAGGATCGCGGCGAAAAGGGCAAGGGTTTTACGCACAAGGTCGGCGACATCGTTACCATCTCGTCGGAAAAATTCGGCGCGCTGGTTAACCGCGTGCGGCTGTCGCCCGATTGTCCGCACTGGACCTATGGCGCCAGCCATTTGATGCGCGACCTGGCCAAGGCCGGCCTGCTCTAGGCGGCTCTTGGGGTTCTCGCCCCAAGTGACCGCCCAGACATGATCGGGACAGTCCGCCCGGTTGAGCTCTCGGCGACAATCATCCGACTGCCCGGAAAAAATCATCCCGACTGATGCGATCTGATGGGGTCGCTGATGGCGCCGCGTCAGGCGCCAACTACATCTGCAGATGGAGGCTTGCCATTCGCCGAAAAAGGGAATGCTCTTAGGCATCCGAGCGGCGCTGGCAAAAAGACGCAATCCGGCTGAAGCCGGAACAAAGGACGGATCATCTTCAACCGGGAGGAAATCAAATGCTGACGAGACTAAGACTTGTGCTCTACGGCCTGCTGATCGCGCTGACGGTCATTCCGGCAGCCGCGCAGGCCAAGACGTTCTACTGGATTTCACATGGCGGGCCGGCCGACCCGGTCTGGACCTACTTCCTCGCAGGCGCCAAGCAATGGGCCAAGGACACCGGCAACACCGTCAACACCTCGTTCCACAATGGCGACGTCGCCTCGCAGCAGGAGGCTGTCCGCGCCGCCCTCTCGGCCAAGGCCGACGGCATCGTCACCACCAGCCCCGATCCGGGCAGCCTGGTCGAGATCGTCAAGGAAGCGCGCGCTGCCAACGTCCCGATCATCAACTTCAACACGCCCGATCCCAAGGCCAATTTCAACGCCTATGTCGGCGGCGACAACGTCACTTTCGGCAAGCACTGGGCGCAGTATCTGGTCGACAAGGGCCTGGTGAAGAAGGGCGACTTCGTCTGGATGCCGGTCGAGATCCCCGGCGCCACCTACGGCGTGCAGGAAGAGGAAGGCATCAAGAGCGTCTTCGGCCCACTCGGCATCACCTATGAAGTGACCGAAGCGACGCTCGACCAGGCCGAGGTGATCAACCGCATGGTCGACTACCTCACCGCCCACAAGGGCAAGGTCAAAGCCATCATCGGCCTGGGCGACCTCGTAACCGGTTCGATCAAGCGCGTGTTCGACCAGGTCGGCGTCAAGCCGGGCGAAATCCCGGTGGTCGGCTGGGGCAACTCGCTCGACACCACCCAGGAAGTGCTGAACGGCTATGTCAATGCCGGCCAGTGGCAGGATCCGCAGGCGACCAGCTATGTGGCGCTGTCGCTCGCCAACATGGCGGCCAGCGGCATTCCTCCGGGCTTCAACGTCATAACCGGCGCCCTCTATGAGAAGGACACCGCGGCGGTCTACGACAAGATCCTGTCCGGCAAATAATCCGCGATCCCCTGGCGCCGCGCGTTTTCGCACGGCGCCAGATATCTTCCTGCGCCGTGGCTCATCCACCCGATGCGGTGGAGCCCGCGGCCCGTCCCAACCATGTCGCGGGTTCCCAGTGGAAAATCATTCGCTCATCCAACGCCTGATCGCGCGGCCGGAATTCGGACCCTTCATTCTGCTCATCGTGGAGATTGCCGTTTTCTGGGGTTTCAACCACGACTTCCTGTCGCCGCAGAACATTTCCAATACGCTGGCCTTCACGGTCGAGCTCGGCCTGATCGCGCTGGCGATGACGCTGCTGATGACGTCGGGCGAATTCGACCTTTCCGTCGGGTCCCTGTTCGGCTTCTCGCCGGTGCTGATGTGGACGCTGTTCAATGCCGGCGTCACCTCGCTGGAAATGGGCTTCCTTGTCGCACTGGTGGTTGCCGCCTTGATCGGCCTGGTCAATGGCTGGTTCGTCACGCAGCTCAAGATCCCGTCCTTCCTGGTGACGCTCGGCATGCTGCTCGTGGTGCGCGGCAGCGCGCTTTTTATCACCGACGGGTTTCCGCAGCGCACCTGGAGTGCCGAAGGCAGCTGGCTGGCGGAGGCTCTGGTCGGCGACTTCTTCATCGGGCCGTTCCGCATCTACATGTCGCTGTTCTGGTTCATCGCCGCGGCGATCGCGCTCGGCTATGTCCTGACGCAAAGCCGGACCGGCAACTGGATCCAGGCGGCGGGCGGCAATCCCAACGCGGCGCGTGCCCGCGGCGTCAATGTCAATCGTGTCAAGGTCGGCCTGTTCGTCCTGTCGTCGGTCATGGCCTCGCTTGCCGGCGTCATCTCCTCGCTGCGCACATCCGCCGCCAACCCCAACAGCGGTACCGGCTACGAGCTCGAGGTAATCGCCATGGTGGTGATCGGCGGCACCGCACTCACCGGCGGGCGCGGCACCATCATCGGCACCGTGCTCGGTATCCTGATCCTGCGCGTGATGCGCAACGGCATCGTGCTGGTCGGCGTGCCCGGCCTTGCCTACAACATCTTCATCGGCGCGATCATCCTTGGCATGATGGCGTTGCATTCATGGCTGGAACGCCGGCACCAGGCGGGGACTTAAATCATGGCCGAGCCATTGATCCGCATGCACAACATCCGCAAGTCCTACGGCCGCGTCCAGGCGCTGGTGGACGCCAATTTCCATGTCAACGAGCGTGAGATCGTCGGCCTGCTCGGCGACAATGGCGCCGGCAAATCGACGCTGATCAAGGTTCTCTCCGGCGCGGTGCCGCTGACCAGCGGCGATATCTTCATCCGCGGCAAGAAGGTCACCTTGCGCGATACCAGCGACGCCATCGCCCACGGCATCGAGACCATCTACCAGGACTCCGCCCTGGTCACGCAACTGTCGATCGCGCGCAACCTGTTCCTGGGTCGAGAACCGATCAAACCGCCGCGCTTCCTCAACCGCATGGACCAGGACGCCATGAACACCGTGGCCCGCGATCTGCTCAAACAGGTCGGCATCTCCAAGAACATCCCGCCAACGACGCCGATCGGTTCGCTCTCCGGCGGCGAGCGGCAGGCGGTGGCGATCGCGCGCGCCATGCATTTCGACAGCGACCTGATCATCCTCGACGAACCGACCAACAATCTCGGCGTGGCCGAGACCCAAGGCGTGCTCAGCTTCGTGCGCAACGCCCGCGATTCCGGCCACTCCTGCATCTTCATCGCGCACAATATCCACCATGTCTTCCAGGTGGTCGACCGCATCGTCGTCATGCGCAGGGGCAAGGTTGTCGCCGACGACATCGATCCGAAGACGACAACCGTGACTGAAGTCGAGCGCATCATCACCGGCATGTCGGACAAGGACATCCGCGACGCCCTCGCCGACGGCAAGCCGGCGCACTGAGGACGTACGGATCGACGTGTAGGGCTGCGGCATGAAGGCTACCGTCTCCGACATCGCCAGGAACTGCGGGCTGTCGACCGCCACGGTCGACAGGGTGCTCAACAACCGGCCCGGAGCGAGTGCCGCCAACCGGCAACGCGTCATGGAGGCCGCCAAGCAGCTCGGCTATCTGCCGGTCGCCGACCAGGTGACGCTTCCCTCGAAGCCGGCAAACCTCGAATTCTTCCTGCCGATCGGCTCGAACGACTTCATGCACGAGCTGGCAAAGCACATCGAGGACTACGCATCGCGCCTGCCATTGGTGGCGTCCTGCCGGATTCACAATCTCGCCGGTATCTCGCCCAATGCCTTGCAGAACGCGGTCGAAAAGCTGTCGCTGCGCGCCAACGGCGTCGGTGTCATCGCGGTCGATCATCCCAGGACACGTAACATCCTGCGCGACATGGTGGAGGCCGGCATCCGCCTGGTGACGCTGGTGTCCGATATTCCGGCCGCACCTCGCTCGGCCTATGTCGGCATCGACAACCGCGTGGCGGGACGGACCGCGGCACTTTTGATGGGACGCTTCCTCGGCGGCCGCGAGGGGCAGCTGGCGATGGTCGTCGGCTCGCGTTCCTATCGCGGCCATGAAGAGCGCGAAATGGGCTTCCGCTCCGTGCTTGGCGAGGAGTTTCCCAACCTCACCGTCAGCAGCGCCGTCGAGATCAATGACGAGCCCGATGCCAGCTATGCGGCAACCATGAAAGCGTTGCGCAACGAGCCGGAACTGCTCGGCATCTATTGCGTCGGCGCCGGGCGCTCCGGCATTGCCAAGGCGATCCGGGAAACCAGGCCCAACCGCAAGCCGGTGTTCATCTGCCACGACCTGACAAGGGAGACACGCGGCTACCTCGTCGACGACCTCGCCGACGTCGTCATCGACCAGAACGCCAGGCTGATCGCGGAGCAGTCGGTCATCCAACTGCTCGGCTCGATCGCATCATCGGCGCCCTATCTCACCCGCAAATTCATCGAGCCGCGACTGATCTTCCGGGAAAACGTGCCCGTGCAGTGATATCCCGCATCTCCTGGTGAACCTGACCGCCCCGGCAAATCTGCACAGCAGCTATGCACAATTCATTGTTGCCGAATCATTGGGCAACTCGTAGGTTCTGGTTGTCGGCCATCTACTCCTCCCAGATGCGATGCCGACGCTGAATGGGGTGCACCTCCTCCCGCGCCACATTCGAAATCGAGCCCGCTGCCACCTCCTCCCGGCAGCGGGCTTTTTTCGTTCGGTCAATGGGAGATACGGTGCGGTCTGGTGAGATACCGTGCAGCCAAGCATCGTCGGTCACGCGACCGCAAATCACCAGCCACGGCAATACTTAACCGGCGGTGCCCCGGAAGGAAACGATCAGTCCTTCAGCCATCCGCACGAACTGCGTGCTCGGGCCCTCGGCACCGACGGTCTGCACGCTGACCCGCGCGCCTTCAAACAGCAGCGACAGCGTATCGGCGAGAAGCTCGGCCTGGCCGATGCCGGCATCCCGGCAGAGCCCGACCAGGCGTTCGCGCTGGGCTTCCTTGAGTTCCTTGATGACGCGCCTTGCCGGATGATCGGGTTCGGTCAGCTCGGCGGCGGCGTTGGCCATGTCGCAGCCACGGCCGTCGGTGTTGAGCATGGCGGCGGCCTTGCGAACCCAGGCATGAAGTTGAGCGAGTTTGTCGCCCGGATGCTCGGCCTCGAACGTTTCCCACATCGCGCCGGCTTTCAGTGCGTTGGCGCGCAGGCATTCGACGATCAGTTCGTCCTTGGATTCGAAGTGACGATAGAGCGTCATCTTGTTCGTGCCGGCAGCCTCGGTGATGGCGTCGACGCCGACGCCCTTGATGCCGTGCTTGTGGAACATGTCACGCGCCGTCTCCAGAATCCGATCCCGGGGACGAGAGCGCTCCACGACGCCATCTGTCATCATGATCTCCTTTCGTTTCCAAAAAACCCTCGGCCACCTCTTGACTAGGGTGTTACCGGTCTGTAACTTCCAGAATGTTACTTACTGGTAACACCTATAGCGTCCGTCGTCAATAACAAGGTCGTGAACTGGTCCTACCAGATCAGATGGACAAAAAGATTGCCAATCATGCGGCCTCGGCCGGTGAAGAGATGAAAAAACGGTTCGCGAGCATGGGCTGCGAATCGACAGACAAGGAGCCGGCCAATGCCACAGCGCCGCGATCTTACCATAGATGAGGCCGTCCGGGATCCGATGATCCGGCTGGTCATGAAAGCAGATGGGGTCGACCCCCGCGCGTTCGAGAACATGTTGCGCTCGCTTGCCGATGGGCAGCGTCGCGAGGTGCCGTTGCTGCGTTCACAGGAAGGGTCCCGGGACGGGCGCGGCCAGTTATCCAGGGTCGCCAGCGCCTTCGGGCGGGCAAGAGCGGCCGGAGAGGCGTGCGTGTCGTGGTAAACTTTTTCATCCATCGTCCGATCTTCGCCTCGGCGATCGCCATCATCATGGTGCTCGCCGGCACGATTTGTTATTTCCTGCTGCCCGTCTCGCAGTTCCCCGACATCACACCGCCGCAAGTCGTGGTCAGCGCCCACTATCCGGGCGCCAGCGCGCAAGTGGTGGCAGACACGGTGACGACGCCGCTGGAGCAGCAGATCAACGGCGTGCAAGGCATGACCTACATGTCCTCGACGAGCTCCAATGACGGCTCATCGACCATCACCATCACCTTCGATGTCGGCTATTCCCTGAGCACGGCCGCCGTCGACGTCCAGAACCGCGTCTCGCAGGCAGCCTCGTCGCTGCCGGCGATCGTCAACCAGGGCGGCGTGACGATCAAGAAGCAGAACCCGAACTTCGTGCTCATCGTCAACCTGACCTCGCCCGACCATTCGGTCGATCCGGTGGCGCTCTCCAACCTTGCCTATCTGCAGGTGGTGGACCCGCTGAAGCGGCTGCCTGGTGTCGGCGACGTGCAGATTTTCGGCGAACGGCGCTATTCGATGCGCGTCTGGCTCGATCCGGACAAGCTCGCCAATCTCGGCATCACCGCCGTCGATGTGCAAAATGCCATCGCCGAACAGAACGTCCAGGTGGCGGCCGGCAAGATCGGCCAGTCGCCGGCGCCCGCCGGCACCGCATTCGAGATGCAGGTCAACGCCGTCGGCCGGTTGAGCGACCCGAAGGAATTCGGCGACATCGTCGTGCGTGCCAACACTGATACCGGTTCGCTGGTGCGGCTGCGCGACGTCGCCCGTATCGAGCTTGGCGCGCTGCAATATTCGTCCTCGGCCTTTTTCGGCAAGGACCCGACCGTGGTGCTCGCCGTCTATCAGATGCCCGGCTCCAACGCGCTCGATCTGCAGCAGCGCGTCAAGGACAAGATGCAGGAACTTTCGGCCCGTTTTCCCAAGGGCGTCGACTATGCGATGCACTACGATACGACGCGCTTCGTCTCGGCCTCGATGCATGACGTGCTGATCACGCTCGGCGAAGCCCTGGTGCTCGTCGTCGCCGTGGTGTTCATCTTCCTGCAGAGCTGGCGAACGACCATCATTCCGACCATTGCCATTCCGGTGTCGCTGGTGGCGACGCTTGTCATCATGGAGATGATGGGTTTCTCGCTCAACATGCTCTCGCTGCTCGGCATGGTGCTGGCGATCGGCCTTGTCGTCGACGATGCCATCGTCGTGGTCGAGAATGTCGAACGACAGCTCGAGGCCGGACTGAAACCACTGGCGGCGACAAAGGCCGCCATGGCCGAGGTCACCGGCCCGATCATTGCGACCACCGCCGTGCTGATGGCGGTGTTCGTGCCGGTTGCCTTCATTCCCGGTGTTTCCGGCAAGCTATACAACCAGTTCGCGCTGACGGTGGCGATCTCTGTCGGCATCTCCGCCTTCAACTCGCTGACGCTTAGCCCGGCGCTCAGTGCAGCCTTCCTGCGCCATCGCGGCGAAACGCAATTCTTCCTGTTCCGCTGGTTCAATACGGGCTTCGACAGACTGTCGCATGCGTATGCCCATGGCGTGCGCATCCTTATCCGGCTGCGCTGGATCATGCTTGGCCTGTTCGCGGCCGGCCTGGTCGCCACCTACTTCGTCTGGCAAAAGCTGCCCTCGACCTTCCTTCCGGTTGAGGACCAGGGTTATTTCTTCGTCGTCATCCAGCTGCCCGACGGCGCTTCGCTGGAGCGTACCGATGCGGTGGCCCAGAAGGCGCGCGACATCCTGCAGGCGACGCCAGGCGTCGACATCGTCGGCTCGATCAGCGGCCTGAACTTCCTCACCAGCGCGGCGCAGTCGAACTCGGCGGTCGAGTTCGCCATCCTCAAGCCGTGGGAGGAGCGTGGCCCCGACCAGAGCGCCTCGAAGCTCGTCGGCGACGTGCGTGGCAAGCTGATGCAGATTCCTGAAGCTTTCGCGCTCTCCTTCGATCCGCCCTCGATCCCCGGCATCGGCACCACGGGCGGCTTCGAATTCGTCGTCGAGGACCTCACCGGCCGCGGCAGCACGGCCCTCAACGACGCCACGCAAGCGGTGATCGCCGAGGCCCGCAAGCAGCCTGAAATCAATCCGCAGCAACTGTTTTCGCCGTTCTCGACCTCGACGCCACAGTTCAACTACGATCTCGACCGCCCCAAGGCGAAGCTGCTCGGTCTCAACCTGCCCGACGTCTTCAACACGCTGCAGATCTATCTCGGCTCGCTCTACGTGAACGACTTCAACCTGTTTGGCCGCACCTTCCGGGTGACCATCCAGGCCGACAAGGATTCACGTGCCGGTGCAGCCGACATTTCACGGCTCTATGTGCGCAATGCTTCCGGCGGCATGGTGCCGCTCAGCACGCTGGGTAAGCTGGTGCCGTTCGTCGGCCCGGAAACCGTGCCGCATTACAACAACAACGCCTCGGCCACCATCAATGGCGGCGCCGCTCCCGGCTTCTCGTCGGGCCAGGCGGTCGCCGCCATGGAACGGGCCGCGGCAACCGCGCTGCCCAGGGATTTCGGTTTCGAATGGACCGGAATCACTTTCCAGGAGCTCAAGGCGGGGTCGATCGCGTCGGTGGTCTTTGCCCTCGCCATCGTCTTCGTCTTCCTGATCCTGGCGGCGCAGTACGAGAGCTGGGCAATGCCGTTCATGGTGCTGCTGGCGGTGCCGCTCGCCCTGTTCGGCGCGTTCGCCGCACTTTGGGTGCGCGGCATGCAGATCGACGTCTATTCGCAGATCGGCTTCGTCATGCTGATCGGCCTTGCGGCCAAGAATGCGATCCTGATCGTCGAGTTCGCAAGACGGCGGCGCGAGGAAGGCCTCAGCATCGTCGAGGCTTCAATGGAGGCCGCCCGGCTGAGACTGCGGCCGATCCTGATGACCGCGTTTGCCTTCATCCTAGGCGTGGTGCCGCTGATGATCGCCACCGGTGCGGGTGCCGCCAGCCGCCAGTCCATCGGCACCACCGTGTTCGGCGGCATGGTCGCCGCGACCATCCTGTCGCTGGTGTTCGTGCCGGTCTTCTACGCGGTCATCGAACAGCTGCGCGAACGGCGCGGCGGCGACGAGCCCGCTTCTCAACACACTGAACCAACGGCCAAACCCGCCTTCCCCCCCTTGGCGGAAGCGGCCGAATAATATTGGAGAATCATTATGCGTAAATGGAAAATCGCGTTGGGAACGGCTGTCGCGCTGGGTGCGATCTCGGTGGCGAGTGTCCACCTGCTGGACATGGGCAATCTCAGCCTGAATGCCGGCACGGCCGGAGCCGCGCCGGCTCCAGCAGCGTTCGTCATGCCGGTGCCGGTAGCGAACGTGGTCAAGAAGACGATCCCGATCTATCTTGACTATGCCGCGCGGACCGAGCCGATCCGCAGCATCACGCTGCAGGCACGCGTGCCCGGCTATTTGCAGGAACAGACGGCGCAAGACGGCGCCGACGTGCGGCAGGGCGACCTACTCTACAGGATATCGCCCGATGACTTCCAGGCCTCGCTCGACCAGGCGAAGGCACAGGTTGAGCGTGACACGGCGACCCTCGATTATGCACGTTCCAATCTCGGCCGCGGTACCGAGCTGGCCAAGAGCGGCTACCTGGACAAGGACAGCTTCGACCAGCGCACCAGCACCTTGCGCGAGGCGCAGGCGTCGCTGGCGCTGAACCAGGCGGCTGTGCGCACGGCCGAGCTCAATTTGAGCTACGCTGAAATCCACGCACCGTTCGCTGGACGTCTGGGCCGCAACCAGGCTTCCGTGGGAACGCTGGTCAGCGTTGCCGGCACCGTTCTCAACACGCTGGTGCAGCTCGATCCGATCTACGTCACCTTCAATCCGAGCGAGACGGATCTGGCGCAGATCGAGGAAGCGCGTGCCGCCGGCCCGATCGAGGTCGAGGTCCTGCTTCCCGGTGAGACGGAGGCCCACCAGAAGGGCGAGCTCACCTTTATCGACAACACGATCGATCACTCGACCGGCACGATCACCGCACGCGCCACCATCGGCAACGCCAAGTTCACACTCTTGCCTGGCCAGTATGTTCGCGTGCGGCTGCACGTCAAGCAACAGCCCGATGCGCTGATGGTGCCGCAGGTCGCATTGGGATCAAGCCAGCTCGGCAAGTATCTCTATGTCGTCGGCAAGGGCAATACGGTCGACCAGCGGCTGGTTTCGCTGGGGCCGACCAGCGGCGACATGATCGCCATCCTCAGCGGCGTCGCTGAAGGCGACCAGGTGATCACAGGCAATCTGCAGAAGATCGGCCCCGGAATGCCGATTTCGCCCCTGCCACAGAAACCGGCTACCTGAATCCCCCGCAGGCCCGGTTTCCGCGCGGCGCCCCCGACCTTTTCTCCGGTCGCGGGCGCCGTTTTCACGAGCAGACCGACCAGAGCGGCGACGTCGGCGCTGGGAAGTGGAAAACCCCGATTGTTGGCTCTTGTCAGATTGTCGACAATCTGATTGTCTCTGCTTCTGTTCTCGCGGGAGTGGGCCGGATGGTGACGACGGAATTCAGTCCGATTGCCGACACGACACGCCGTGCCGAGATCGTGGCACTGCTCAGACGCGCGATCCTGACCGGTCAGCTCGAGCCGGGCCAGAAGCTCAACGAGCTCAGGATTTCCGAACAGATGCGGGTCAGCCGCGCGCCGTTGCGCGAAGCGATGCGCGAGCTGGTCCAGGAAGGCATCCTGACCAGCATTCCCTATGCCGGCACCTTCGTCATCAATGTCACCGCCAAGGACATCCACGACGCCTATTCACTCAACAAGGTGCTCGACGAATTCGCCATCGAGCGGACGTGGGAACTGCGCGACCAGCGCTTTTTCGATGAGCTCGACGGGCGCCACGAGGCGGTCAAGCAGGCGACGCGCGACCGCGACACCACAAGGCAGATCGAGACCGCGCTGCAACTGCATGGCCTGATCCATGAATGGGCCGACAATTCAGTGCTCTTGGAAACCTGGCAAAGGCTGACCAGCCGTTTGCAGATGTACTTCGCCATGCACCAGCAGGCGCGCAAGGAAGCCGTGCCCGCCGAACACGTTCATGAAACCTATGTGGCGCTGCTCAAGGGCGACGACATGCGTGCCGCCCAGCGCCACGCACGAGAGCATATCGACCACGATTTCGAAGAGCTTCTTGCCTATGCGCGCGGCCTCGAAAAGCGTTCGTCGAAAGGCGCCTGACCCTCCCCTCATCGCGGATAATGGATACCCCACGTGCAGATCGAAACCATCAAAGCCTATCACGTCGTGCAGCCTTTCGTGGACGGCCCCTATCGTATGTCCAAGGGGCGTATGGCCGACTGCTTCGACGCTGTGATCGTCTCCATCACCTCCGACAGCGGCATCACCGGTTGGGGTGAGATGGCGCCGCTCGGCAATTTCTACTCGGCCGCCTTCCCGGCCGGCACCCGGGCCGGCGTGCCGGAGATCGCACCGCATCTTATCGGCCGGGACCCGCGCGGGCTGGCCAGCATCGGCCGACTGATGGACACGGTATTCAAGGACCATCCCTATATCAAATCGGCGCTCGACATGGCCTGCTGGGATCTGGCGGCGCGTGCCGCCGGCGTGCCGCTGGTGACGCTGCTCGGCGGCAGGGAAAGCGACACGGCCGAACTCTACAAAGTCGTCACCCATGGCACGGTCGATCAAATGGCCGCACTTGCCAAGCGCATCGTCGAGGACGGTTTCCGCCGGCTTCAGGTCAAGGTCGGCGGCAATGTCCATGACGACGTCGAGCGCGTCACGGCGGTCGCCGCCTCGGTGCCGAAAGGCACTGTCATTTTCTGCGACGCCAATGCCGGGTGGACGCCATACCAGGCGCGGCAGTTCGCCGATGCGACGCGGGCGATCGACTATACGTTCGAGCAGCCCTGCACGACGATCGACGAAAACATGTCGGTGCGGCGCATGCTCGACAAGCCGATGGTGCTCGACGAATCCGTCACCTCGCTGGAGGCTATGCTGGAAATCCATCGCCTCGGCGCGGCGGACGGGCTGACATTGAAGATCTCGCGGCTCGGCGGCGTCACCAAAACCCGGCTGATCCGTGACGTCGCCGTCGATCTCGGCTTCATGATCACGGTCGAGGACACCGGCGGCGCCGAGATCGACACATCCGCCATGGCGCATCTGTCGCTTTCGACGCCGGAGGAGCGCCGGCTGCACGCGATCGCCTTCCATGAATGGGTGACGGTGCGCACCGCGTCGAACGCACCGCTGGTCACCGGCAGCCGCATGGGTATTCCCGCCGGTCCAGGCCTTGGCATCGACGTCGTTCCCGACCTGCTCGGCAAACCCTTCTTCGAAGTTGGACGCTGAGATGAAGATCCGCGGCATCAAGGCCACGCCGATCAATCTTCGCCTCGAAGCGCCCTATGCCTGGGTGTTCGGCGAACTCGACGGTTTTTCCCCTGTTATCGTCGAAGTCGAGACCGAGGAAGGCCTTGTCGGGCTGGGCGAAGCGCCAACGCCGGCAGCGGCCGCCATCATCAATGATGTTCTTGCCCAGCGGCTGGTCGGCCGCGATGCCTTCGACATTGCCGGCGCCGAACATGTCTGCCTGCCGTTTTGGACCGGCGTGCAGTCGATCAACGACCGCACCCGCATCATGGCCTTCGGCGCCATCGAGATGGCGCTTTGGGACCTGCGCGGCAAGGCCTGGAACCAGCCGCTCTATCAGTTGCTCGGCGGGGCCGTGCGCAAGGACATCCCGTTCACCGACTATTTCTCGCTGCGCGGCGATGGGGATGGTGTCAAGGGCGAGACGACGCCGGAAGAAGTCGCCGACTATTGCGTGGAACTGCACGAGAGACATGGCACGACCTTCTTCGAAGGTAAGTTCTCGACCGACGACCCAAAAATCTCGCTGAGAATGGTCGAATTGATCCGCGAACAACTCGGCGACGATGCGATGATACGCATCGATTCCAACCAGGCCTATTCGCTCAGCACGGCGCGGCGGCTGGCGCGGCCGCTGGAAGAGCTCGGCGTGCGCAACTGGGAGGATCCGGTGGCCACGATCGAGGAGATGCGGCAGTTGCGAAAGCATTGCTCGATCCCTTTCTCGACCCACAATATCGACATCGCGCGCGCCATGGACCTCAAGGTGCCGGATGCATTCGTCGGCAATCCCACCGCGCATGGCGGCATCGGCCGGATGCTGCGCTTTGTCGGCGCCTGCGAGCACGCGGGCATCGATTTCTGGTGCTACAGCGGCGACAGCGGCATCGGCAGCGCGGCCTACCTGCATCTGTGCGCGGCCCTGGGCTGGATCCGGGAGCCGAACCAGTCGCTGTTTCGTATGCAACCCATGGACATCACCGAGGAGGGGCCGTTTTACCCCAGGAACAATACGGTGCGTGTCCCGGAAGGTCCCGGTCTTGGTGTCACCTTGTCGCGGAAAAATCTCGCCGCCTGCCATCGCGACTTTGCCGAGAACGGCCCTTGCAACAAATATCATGACCCGGCCAAGCCCGGGACATATCGCCGTTTGCCGCTGAACTAGGAGAACGACACGGGAAAGGAAACATAATTCAAGAACAAGAGTCCGCCGCGGCGATCGATGGCGACGGCAGGACCGGACGGGTGGAAGCATTGCTCAAGAAAATCTGACCCCCGCGCCGCAGGGATCGGATGGACCAGGGAAAACCGCATGCTACAGTCCCGGTCGACTGACATCGTTGATGGCCGGGGACAGGAGAATTCCACGGACTTCCTCAACTGAGAGACGCGTTCATCAAACCATAAGAAACAGGGGAAGGGTTAAACCCATGATCAAGAACTACCGCATTCTCGACCTGATCCGGCGCAATCGCTCGCCGCTTGAAAATCACCTGATCGACGGTCTCGTCGACGGCCGTGTCAGCCGCCGCGATTTTATCCGCCATGGCAGCCTGCTTGGCCTGTCGCTGCCGCTGCTTGGAGGCATCACCACGGCTGCCGGCCTTGGCGGCATGCCGTCTCTGGCCCGCGCCCAGGGCGCGCCCGGTGCCACCATCCGTGTCGCCAGCAGCGTGCCGGCGGCAGCCATCGATCCCGTCACGATCGCCGACGCCGGCGGCCTGCTGATCATGCAGCAGGTTGCGGAATTCCTCTGCGTCGACGGCCCCGACCTGGTGCTGCAGCCTGCATTGGCCGAGAGCTGGAAGCCGAACGACAACGGCTCGGTTTGGACCTTCAAATTGCGCAAGGGCGTCAAATTCCACAGCGGCGGCGAGATGAAGGCCGAGGACGTGGTGGCGAGCATCGACCGCCTGGCCGATCCGGCAAACTCGTCCAACGCGCTGTCGGTGTTCACCGGTATCCTGTCGAAAGGAGCCAGCAAGAAGGTCGACGACTACACGGTGGAATTCCACCTCGACGCGCCGAACGGCAATTTTCCCTACATGGTCTCGTCGGACAATTACAACGCCGTCATCATCCCGGCGGACTACAAGGGCGACTACGAGAAGAGCTTCGACGGCACCGGCCCGTTCAAGGTGGAGAAATACACAGCGAAGGTCGGCGCTTCCTTCGTCCGCAACGAGAACTACTGGGGAGCGAAGGCGCTGCCTGACCGTACCGAGTTCACCTTCTTTACCGACGTGCAGCCGATGATCCTGGCGCTGCAGGGTGGGCAGGTCGACGTCATCAACCAGATGCCGGTGCTGGCCGGCGTGGCCCTGCTCAACGATCCGGGCTTCGAAATCATCAGCCTGAAGTCGTCGGCTCACCAGCAACTGCATCTGCGCTGCGACGACGGTCCGCTGAAGGATGCACGTGTGCGCCGCGCCATCGCGCTCTGCCTCGATCGCGACAAGCTCGCCGCCGGTCTGATGAAGGGACGCTCGTCGCTGGGCAATGACAGCCCATTCGCCGCGGTCTACCCCTCGACCGATACGAGCATACCGCAGCGCAAGCAGGACATCGCGCAGGCCAAGCAGCTCATGGAAGCAGCCGGTGCCGGCAAGGGCTTCAAGATCACGCTGACCACCGAGCGCTATCTCGAAATCCCCGAATATGCCCAGCTCATCCAGAACTGGGTCAAGGAGATCGGCATCGAGCTCGAACTCAACATCCTCGACCAGAGCGCCTATTATGGCGACGCGGTGTTCGGCAAATCGAACTGGCTGGATTCGGTGATGGGCATCACCGACTACGGCCATCGCGGCGTGCCGAATGTCTATCTTGCCGCTCCCCTGAAGAGCGACGGCACCTGGAATGCCGCGCACTTCAAGAACAAGGATTACGATGCGTTGGCGACCAGCTATATCGCGGCGCTCGACCTCGAGGCACAGAAGGCCGACGCCGGGAAGATCCAGAAGCTTCTGCTCGAGGAAACGCCTGTCATCTTCGGCTATTTCTACGACTACCTGACGGCGACGGCGAAAGGCGTGGCCGGCGTGCAACCGACAGCCATGTCGCAGCTGTTCCTCGAAAAGGCATCGAAGGCGTAAGCGAAAAGGGAAAGCCAGTCCTCTAACAGCCAGCTCCCGCGGGGGACTGGCTTTGCAAGGAGTCTTAGCCATTCTCTCCTTCTTTGCGCGGCGTGTGTCCCTGTCGCTGGTGACGCTGTTCCTGCTCAGCATCATGGTGTTCTTGGGTGGCCAGGTCCTGCCTGGCAATGTCGGGCGCGCGATCCTCGGCCCGTTCGCCGACCAACGCGCGGTCGACGCGCTCAATCACACGCTCGGCGTCGATCGCCCGCTGCTCATCCAGTACTGGAGCTGGATCTCGAACTTCGTCCAGGGCGATATGGGCACCTCCTACATATTCCGCTCGCCGGTAGCGCCCTTCGTCATCGGCGCGCTTGGCAATTCGATGAAACTAGCGGCGGTCGCCTTCGTGCTGGTGGTGCCGATCGGCATCCTCGGCGGCGTCATTGCCGCACTCAACCTCAACCGCACGCTTGATCGTATCATCAGCCTCGGCGGCCTGTCGGTGACGGTGCTGCCGGAATTCGTCACCGGCATCATCCTGATCCTGATCTTCGGCGTGTGGCTGCGCTGGCTGCCGATCTCTGCCGCATGGCCCAGGGATGCCGGCGTCTTCACCCAACTCTATTACCTGATCCTGCCATCGCTGCCACTATTCCTGGTGCTGTTCGGCTATATCGCGCGCATGGCGCGTTCCGGCATGATCGAGGCGCTCGATTCCGACTATACGCGAACGGCGGTGCTCAAGGGCCTGCCGTGGCGCACGGTGATCTGGCGCCACGTGCTGCGCAATGCGCTGCTGCCGACCATCACGGTGATTGCCACCCAGACCGGCTATCTCATCGGAGGCCTGGTCGTGATCGAGACGCTGTTCCGCTACCAGGGCATCGGCTCGCTGATCTTCACCGCCGCGCGCGGCAAGGATTTTCCGATGCTGGAATCCGGCATCCTCACCATCGGCATCGTCTATGCGGTGGCCACGTTGATCGCCGACTTCCTCTACTCCGTGCTCAATCCGCGCATCCGCCTGGGGTCAGACCAATGAGCGCCGTCCAGACCCCCTCCCCCGCACAGGACGACATGCGGCGCCGCGGCCCGCTGGCCGAAGTCTTCTTCTCCCTGCTGCGCTCGCGAACGTTCCTGGTCGGCATCGCCATCGTGCTGTTCTGGGTTGCCTGCGCGCTGTTTGGCGAACATTTTGTCCCCTACGATCCGCTCGCCGACGACATCATCAACGCCCTGGCGCCGCCTTCGCGCGAACACTGGTTCGGCACCGACCAGATCGGCCGCGACGTGTTCTCGCGCGTCATCGTCGGCTCGCGCGATATCCTGACGGTCGCGCCGCTGGCGACCTTGCTGGCGACGGTCGCCGGCACCGCGCTCGGCCTGCTCACCGGCTACTTCCGCGGCATCGTCGACGACGTCGTCAGCCGCATCCTTGAAGCCTTCATGGCGGTCCCCGTGGTGATCGTGGCGCTGCTTGCGATCGTCGCGCTGGGCACGTCCAAGACCACCGTCATCATCGTCATCGGCCTGAGCTTCGCGCCGATCATCGCGCGCACCGTGCGTTCGGCGGTGCTGGCCGAGCGCGAGCTCGACTATGTCGCCGCCGCACAGCTCAGGCATGAGAGCGCTCTGCATACGATGTTCATCGAGATCCTGCCCAACGTCATCCCGCCGATCCTGGTCGAGACCACGGTGCGGTTGGGCTACGCCATCTTCGCGGTCGCTACCCTCTCCTTCATGGGCTTTGGCATTCAGCCGCCGTCACCCGACTGGGGGCTCTCCATCTCCAGCAATTACGGCATGATCGGCGGCGGCTTCTGGTGGACGGTGCTGTTCGACGCGCTCGCCATCGCCTCGCTGGTGATCGGCGTCAACCTGGCCGCCGACGGCGTGCATGGGGCCTTCAATGACTGAACCCGCCAATGCATCGATTGGGAAAGCAAAGGACGCGCTCGCAATCAAGAATCTGTCGGTCGCCTACCGGGTCGCCGGCCGCAATCGCGCGGTGCTGCGCGATCTCAGCCTCACCATCGGCCAGGGCGAGGCCTATGGACTGGTCGGCGAATCCGGCTGCGGCAAGTCGACGGTAGCCCTCACCGTGGTGCGCTATCTCCCGCGCAACGGCTCGATATCGGGTGGCGCCATCTCACTCGACGGCCAGGACGTGATGAAGCTCGACGCGGAGGCGCTTCGGCGCGCGCGTGCCGAAAGCGTCTCCATGGTTTATCAGGATCCGGGAAAGGCGCTAAACCCGTCGATCCGCATCGGCCGGCAATTGACCGAAATTTTCGAGCTTGGCGGCATCACGGGCCAAGCGGCCACCGATCGCGCCATCGCCATGCTGAACCGCGTGCGCATCTCCGATCCGCCAAGCGTCATGCAGCGCTATCCGCACCAGCTGTCGGGCGGCATGCAGCAGCGCGTGGCGATCGCCATGGCGCTGGCCAACGATCCCTCGATGCTGATCCTCGACGAGCCGACCACCGGGCTCGATGCGACGGTCGAGGCCGAGGTGCTCGACCTCATCGCGCAGCTCAGGCAAGAGCTCTCGGCCTCGATCCTGTTCATCAGCCACAACCTCGCGGTCGTCTCCAACATGTGCGACCGGGTCGGCGTGCTCTATGCCGGCATGCTGGTGGAGGAAGGACCGACAGACGTCGTCTTCAACGATCCGCGCCACCCTTACACGGTGGCGTTGCTGCGTTGCCTGCCGCGCGGCGGCCAGCGCAAGGACCAGGGCCGGCTCGACACCATCCCCGGCTTCCTGCCCGGCATCGGCGCTGACATCAAGGGCTGCGCCTTCGCCGACCGCTGCGCGCTGGCCACCGACCGCTGCCGCACCGAATTGCCGCCGCTCTATGATCTGACCGACGAGCGCGGGAGGCGGCTGTCGCGCTGCCACTACCACGACCAGGCGCAGGCCCTGCCACGCGCCACGCCCGCCAACGTGGTGCCCGCACCGAAACCCACAACGGCGCCGGTGCTGCGCGTCGCCGGGCTGAACAAGACCTACGCCAGCCACGGCCATGCACTGCGCGCCGTCAAGGACGTTTCGCTCGATCTCAGGCCCGGTGAGACGCTCGGGCTCGTCGGCGAATCCGGCTCGGGCAAGACCACCTTCGCCAGGCTGCTGCTCGGGCTGGTGCCTCCCGATGAGGGCGGCACCATCGAGCTCGAGGGCAAGGCGCTGGCGCCGAAGCTGGAGAACCGCGGCGACGACCAGGTCAAGGCGATGCAGATCGTGTTCCAGAACCCGGACTCCGCCCTCAACCGCTCGCATTCGATCCGCCATCTGATCGGCCGTGCGCTGAAGCGGCTGGCAGGCTTGAGGGGTGCCGCACTGGAGGCACGCCTCAACGATCTCGTCCGCTCGGTGCGGCTCACCGACCGGCATCTGGCGGTCAAGCCGCGCCAGCTTTCGGGCGGGCTGAAGCAGCGAGTCGCCATTGCGCGTGCCTTCGCCGGCGATCCGCGCATCGTCGTCTGCGACGAGCCGACCTCGGCGCTCGACGTTTCCGTCCAGGCGGCGATCCTCAACCTGCTCGCCGACCTGCAGGCAAAGGAGGACGTCAGCTACATCTTTATTTCGCATGACCTTGGCGTGGTGCGTTATCTATCCGACAAGATCGCCGTGCTCTATCTCGGCCGCATCCTGGAGATCGGGCCATCGGAAGACGTTTTTTCCGGACCGCATCACCCCTACACCGAGGCGCTGCTATCGGCCGTACCCAAGCTCGATCAGGCCGAGACAGCGCGCATCCGGCTCGATGGCGAAATCCCCAGCGCCAGCAACCCGCCATCGGGCTGCGTCTTCCACACGCGCTGCCCACGCAAGATCGGGCCGATCTGCGAACAACAGGAGCCGCCGCTCGCCGAGGCCCAGCCGGGGCATTCGATCCGTTGCCACATTCCCTATGCCGAGTTGAGGCGGCTGCAGAAACCGGCGGCGGTCGCGGCCCTGCCGGCGTAGCGGCCCGTATCCATTAGGCCTGGCCGCTCATGCTGAAGGAGCGGTCGCCCTCGGCAAAGCCCTGCTCACCGGTCCAGTCCCTTGCCAGCGTCCGCAATCCGGTCAACGCGACGTCGAGCACATCCGACGATGCGGGATTGCTGGGATAGGCGAGATAGATCGGCCGCTGAAACACAGGCGCATCCTCTATGCGTTTCATCTCACCGTTCTCGATGTAGCCGCTGACGGCACTGAGCGGCAGATAGGCCGCGGCTTTTTGCGACAGCACGTGCTGCAGGCCGATGAATACCAGCCCGGCCGAGATTGCCGGCTGCACCATCCCGGCGAAGGCGCGATCGTGCTCGATGCGGAATTCGAGCCCCCAATCCATCAGGATATAGTTCTGCGTCCACGGTCCTGCCTGCGCGGAATGCTGGACAAGCACGACCTGATCGACGGCCAGCGTCTCGTAGACGATGCCGGGATGCGGCCGCGGCAGATAGAGAATGCAGATGTCGAGCAGCCCTTGGGCCAACTGGTCGATCGCCAGGTCGGGAAAGCTTCCTTCGAGCCGCAGCGCCACGTTCGGCCGCTGGGCTCGCATCCACGCGATCCATGGCGAGGTGACGCGATCCCAGAGATAGGCGGGCGCGGTGAAGCGCAACAGCGACTCGTAGCCGTCGGGAACGGCGATGTCCTGCCGCGATTGCTCCCAAGTGCGGGTGATCGAGGAGGCGTGCGGGAGGAACTGCCGGCCAGCCGGCGTCAGCGTGACGCCGTCGCGGTCACGGACAAAGAGCCGGCGCCCCAACTGCTCCTCCAACCCCCTTATCCGGGCGCTGACGGTTGACTGCGCGAGATTGAGCCGGCTGGCCGCGACGGTGAAACTGCCATGCTCGGCGACCTCCAGGAAGCTGCGCAGATTTTCGGTATCCATGCCATCTCTCCAGCATCGAAAATTTCGATGGACCCCATCAAAAAATATCGCTTTCCGGTCGCGGTCAACAATGACCTAAATGGCCACTCTCCCGAGGGCAAGCGAGGAATGCAGCCATGCCAAGGCATTTCGTGACGATCGACGCCGCCCGCGAAAGCCTCACGGAAATCGAAAATTCCGCTGTCGACGAGTTCATGGCAGGCAGGCTCGACCGGCGTGATTTTCTCCGCCACGGCAGCATGCTTGGCCTATCGCTGCCGTTGCTTGGCGGCATTTTGGGAGCGGCCGGTTTCGGCACGCGGAAGGCCCGCGCCGAGGGCAAGCCGGGCGGCACGGTGCGCGCCGGCGTGGCCACGCCCGGCGGTGCCATCGATCCTGTTACCTTCTATGACAGTGGCAGCTATCAGCTGGTTTTCCAGACCGCCGAATTCCTTTGCATCACCCAGCCGGATCTGACCTTGAAGCCGGTTCTGGCGGAAAGCTGGTCGCCCAATGCCGACGGCAGCGTCTGGACCTTCAAGCTGCGCAAGGGCGTGAAATTCCACAATGGTGAGGAGTTCAAAGCCGACGACGTCGTCGCAACGTTCGATCGGCTGGCCGATCCGAACGGCGCCTCCAACGCGCTGTCGGTGTTCAAGGGCCTGTTGTCGAAGGGTGGAACCCGGAAGGTCGACGATCACACCGTCGCCTTCCATCTCGATGCGCCGAACGGCAGCTTTCCCTATTCGGTGTCGATCGACAATTACAACGCCGTCATCCTGCCGGCGAGCTACAAAGGCGATTATGAAAAGACCTTTGAGGGAACTGGGCCGTTCCGGATGGAGACCTACACGCCGAAGGTCGGCGCGACCTTCGTGCGCAATCCCGACTATTGGGGCGAGAAGGCATTGCCCGACCGGCTCGAATTCAAGTTCTACAACGACGTGCAGCCGCGCATCCTGGCGCTGCAGGCCGCCGAGGTCGACATTCTCGACGCGGTGCCGCTCGACGTCAGCCAGGTGGTGCTGAACAGCCCCGACATCACGGTGCTGCGCGTCGCCTCGACCGCGCATCGCCAGTTGCACATGCGCTGCGACATGGCGCCCTTCACCGACAAGCGCGTGCGCCAGGCGCTGGCGCTCAGCATCGATCGGTCCAAGCTGGTCGACGGACTGTGCCGCGGCATGGCGGCGACCGGCAATGACAGCCCGTTCGCGCCGGCCTTCCCGGCCACCGACAAATCGGTGCCGCAACGCACGCAGGATATCGCCAAGGCCAAGCAACTCATGGAGGCGGCGGGGCTTGCCGATGGTTTCGACATCACACTGACGACGTTGCGCTACTCCGATATCCCCGGCTACGCGCAGTTGTTCCAGAACTTCGCCAAGGAGATCGGCGCCCGCATCTCGCTCAACATCGAAGATCAGGACAAATATTACGGCAAGGCTGTATTCGGCCAATCAGACTGGCTGGACAGCCCGCTCGGCATCACCGACTACGCTCATCGCAGCGTGCCGAATGTGTTCCTCAAGAGCCCGCTGGTCAGCGACGGTCCGTGGAACGCGGCGCATTTCAAGAACCCTGCCTATGACGACACGGTCACCAGCTATCTCAAGGCGCTGGATATCGGCGCGCAGCGCGCGGCAGCCTCCGACATCCAGAAACTGCTGCTCGACGAGACACCCGTCATCTTCAGCTACTTCCCCGATCTCCTGGTGCCGGTGCGCAAGAATGTCAGCGGCTTGCCGCCGATCGCCGCCGGGCTGCTGCTCGATCGAGTGTCGCTGGGATAGAGGCTGCCGCGCCAACGTTCGGCCACGACAGACAGAAACGGGAGACTACCATTCGCAAGCCTCATCTGCGCGGTCGCGGACCGCATTTCCCCGTGCTCGACACTATCGAGCAGTACGAGTTCGAGCCGGGCTATGTCGCCTTCACAATGCCGTCGCTGAAGCGGCTCCGGGTCCAGGTCGGTTCGATGACCGTTGCCGACACCACCAGGGCATTGGTTTTGTACGAATCCGACCATCTGCCGGTCTACTATTTCCCGATCGAGGACGTGCGCGAGGAATTCCTGCTGCCCTCAAAGACGACGACGGAAGATCCGTACAAGGGCATCGCCACGCACTACTCGCTCAATACAGGCATCACCTTGGTCGAAGATGGTGCATGGCGCTATCTCGATCCCGTCAAGGGTTGTCCGCCGATCTCGGGCTACATGTCGTTCGTGTGGGGCAAGATGGGCCACTGGTTCGAGGAAGACGAGGAGATCTTCGTGCATGCCCGCGACCCGTTCCGCCGCGTCGACTGCCTGCCGTCGTCGCGGCGCGTCCAGGTCATCCTCGATGGCGAGCAAGTCGCCGATTCACGGCGCGGCGTGTTCCTGTTCGAAACCGGCCACCCGGTGCGCCACTATCTGCCGATCTCCGACACGCGGCTCGATATGTTCGCGCCCAGCCGTTACATATCACGCTGCCCCTATAAGGGCATTTCCAACTATTATCACGTGACCACGCCCAAGAAACGGCACGAGAACATGGTCTGGTATTATCCGGAGCCGGTGCACGAGGCAGAACGCATCAAGGGACTGGTCTGCTTCCACCACGAACTGGTCGACAAGATCCTGGTCGATGGCGTCGAAATCTCGAAGGAAGCCACGGCCGCGTCCGACGGATATTTCTAGGCACGCCGCAGCCCGCTGAGGCTTGATCGAGATATAGGTCAGCGCATACCTTCCTTGAGCAGGGAGGGCTATCGATGGATCTTTTCAAACTGGACGGCGATGTTGCGCTGGTCACCGGCGCTGGCAGCGGCATTGGCCAGGCAATCGCGATCGGACTGGCCGAGGCAGGCGCCGATGTCGCTTGTTTTGGCCATGCGTCGAAGGGTGGGCTGGACGAAACCGCTCACCGGATCACGGCACTCGGCCGCAGGGCGCTGGTGCTGACGGGCACGGTGACGTCGGAGGGCGACCTGGCCGCGGCCATGGATCGCGTCGAAGCCGAACTCGGCCCGTTGACGGTCGCCGTCAACAATGCCGGCATTGCCGGTTCCGAACCAGCGGAGACACTGGCGCTGGATAAATGGCGAAAGGTGCACGAGGTCAATGTCGCCGGCGTGTTCCTGTCCTGCCAGGCAGAAGCGCGCAAGATGCTGGCGCGAGGCAAGGGCTCGATCATCAACATCGCCTCGATGTCGGGCACCATCGTCAATCGCGGATTGACGCAGGCGCATTACAATTCCTCGAAGGCCGCCGTCATCCACATGTCGAAGAGCCTCGCCATGGAGTGGGCCGATCGTGGGCTGCGTGTCAACGTCGTCAGCCCAGGCTATACGCTGACGCCGATGAACAAAAGGCCGGAGGTGGCCGAAGAGGTGAAGATCTTCAAACGCGACACGCCGATGGGGCGCATGGCGGCGCCGGAGGAAATGGTCGGGCCGACGGTTTTCCTGGCCAGCCGCGCGTCGAGCTTCGTCACCGGGCTCGACCTGATCGTCGATGGCGGCTACGTCTGCTGGTAAACACGGCGTGGACCCGTGTCCCGCCGGCTGCGCATGCAGTCCGGAATTCTGCTTCTTCGCGGCGTTAATCGTTGCGCTGCATGAACGTTGGTATATATATTTTCATCCTATGAAACCGCGCTGGCGAGATGGGACTTGCCAGGCGATAGCCGAGAGCAAATCCGCCGGAAATGCTCGGGATCATGGACCTTGATGGCTCGCACCCTGCAGGGCGCCGCAGGACTGGCAGTTGATCGGCGGATGATCGCTATTGATCCGCGGATGATCGCTCTCGCGGCGATCGATCGGCCATGAGACTGGCTGTCTCGGCAGCGTCCGTCATCACCGAAATCGAGCATCATCGCGCCTGTGCCGGCTTTGGCTCCGGCATGGCGAGAACGGTCTTGCGCAACAGCCTGCCTTTCCAACACAATCAAGAAAAGACGCAACAATGGAACGACCAATAACCGTCACAGCTTGAAGGAGAACCAAGCATGTCATTTCGCAGTGTGATATCGAAATTCTCAATGGGAGCTTTTGCACTTGCCGCGGCAAGTGTCCTGACGCCGACAGCGCAGGCAGCGGCGCCGGAATCGAACGACCCGATCAAGATCGCGCTGTTCGACTGGACCAGCGTCAATCTCAACGCCAAGATCCTCGGCGGCATCCTGGAAAAGCTCGGCTATGCCGTCGAATACCCGACCGCCGATTATCTCTCCAGCCTGACAACCGGCCTCACCAATGGCGATATCGATGTCGGCCTGGAATTCTGGGATACGACGGCTGGCGAAGCGATGAAGGCCTCGGACGCCACCGGCCAGACCGAAAGGCTCGGCAAGCTCGGCCCGAAGGCCAAGGAAGAGTGGTGGTTTCCCGAATACATGAAGGAGAAATGTCCCTCCTTGCCGGACTGGCACGCTCTGCTCGACGCCACCTGCGCGGCATCGTTCTCGACCGCCGAGACGGCGCCAAAGGGGCGCTATCTCGGCGGCCCGGTGACCTGGGAAGGCTTTGACGACGAGCGTGTCGCGGCGCTGAAGCTGCCCTTCACCGTGATCCATGCCGGCACTGATGCCGCGATGTTCGCCGAGTTGGACTCCGCCTATCAGCGCAAGGCGCCGATCATGCTGTGGATCTATTCGCCGCATTGGGCGCCTGCAAAATACAAGGGCGAATGGGTGCAGTTTCCCGAATACACGCCCGAATGCTACAGCGACCCGAAATGGGGCGTGAACCCGGACGCCAAATACGATTGCGGCAAGCCGCATGGCGAGATCTGGAAGTACTCCTGGAACGGGATGAAAGACAAATGGCCGGTCGCCTACAAAGTGGCCAAGGCCTACACGATCGACACCGACGAGTTGAACAAGATGAGCGGCGAGATCGATCTTGACGGCAAGACGCCGGAAGACGTCGCCGCCGCCTGGATCGCGGCTCACGAGGCGGACTGGAAAGCCTGGGCGCAGTGACCTCCGACTGGAAAGGGGGGCCCGGCTGTTGACCGGCCGGCCTCAATTCCTGATGTTCCAGAAGGACGACTGAATGACGGAAGCGATTGAACAGGCATGCGACGAGACGGATGCCCGCCCGATAAAACTTGCTTGCCGCAACGTCTGGAAACTGTTCGGCTCGAACGCCGCCAATTTCATTCGCGAGCGTGACGGCAAGGCCAGCATGGCGGAGGTCTCGGCGGCAGGCCTTGTGGGTGCGGTGCGCGCCGTCGACCTCGAAATCCGCCAGGGCGAGATCTTCATCATCATGGGCCTGTCCGGCTCCGGCAAGTCGACGCTGGTGCGCTGCATGTCGCGGCTAGTCGAGCCGACACACGGCAAGGTCGAATTCGAAGGCAAGGACCTGCTCAAGATTTCCGATGCCGCCCTGATCGAACTCAGGCGCCATCGCATGGGCATGGTGTTCCAGAATTTCGCGCTGTTGCCGCATCTCAACGTGCTCGAGAACATCGCCTTTCCTCTGAGTATCCAGGGGCAGGATCGGCCGACACGCGAGGCGCGCGCCCGGGAAGTCATCGAACTTGTCGGTCTGCGCGGCCGCGAGCACTTCTATCCGCGCGAACTGTCGGGCGGCCAGCAGCAGCGCGTCGGCATCGCCCGCAGCCTCGCCACCAAGCCGGAGATCTGGTTTCTCGACGAGCCGTTCTCCGCGCTCGATCCGCTGATCCGCCGCGAGATGCAGGACGAGTTGATGCGGCTGCAGACCATGCTGCACAAGACCATTGTCTTCATCACCCATGATTTCGACGAGGCCATCAGGCTGGCCGACCGCATCGCCATCATGAAGGACGGCCAAGTCATCCAGATCGGCACGCCGGAGGAACTGGTGGTCAATCCGGCGACCGACTATGTCGCCGAGTTCACCCGCGACGTCGACCGCGCCAAGGTGATCTCAGCGCGCAGCCTGATGCGTACCTGCGCTAGCGCCGAGCACGGCGGCACGGTGGCGCCCGAGGCCAAGATATCGAGTTTTTCGGCCAGCATCGTTGCCGCCGGCAAACCCTTCGCCGTGATCAACGGCACCGGCACGCCCATCGGCGAAGTGACGCCGCAAGCGGTGATCGATCTTCTGGCCGGCATCGAGCGAGGCGGCGCATGACGGTAACGGCAAACGCCAGCCAGACAAGGCCGCCGATCCAACGGTGGCTGGTGATCTGGGTGCTCGCGCTTGCCGCCGTGCTGGTGATGTTCCTGCTGCAGGACAGGCTGCCATGGGCCGTCAACTACCCGGTCGAGGCGGTCGTCCCCGTCGCCGACTGGGTCAGCGCGCTGATGGGCTGGATCAAGTCGAACCTGTCCTGGCTGACGCGCTCGGTCACCGCGGTGCTCGGCGTGCCGCTCGACTTCGCGCTCAATCTCTTGGCCAAGAATTTCAAGTTCGGCCATGGCGCCGACGCTTTCGTGCTGCCGCGTTTGTCCTGGGTTGGCGTCTGCGCCGTCGCCTTCCTCGCCGGCCATGCGGCAGGAGGCAGGAAGCTCAGCCTGCTGGTTGGTGGATGTTTCCTCTACATCGCGCTGTTCGGCCAATGGACGAGCGCCATGCTGACCCTGGCGCTGATCTCGATCGCGGTGCCGTTCTGCATTCTCACCGGGCTGTTCGCCGGCATCTGGGCTTGGCGCACGCCGTGGGCCGAGCGGCTTGTGGTTTCCCCAGCACTTGACCTGATGCAGACGATCCCCACCTTCGCCTATCTCATCCCGATGCTGCTGCTGTTCGGCAACAGCCCGGTCTCGGCGATGATCGCCACCGCCATCTTCGCCACGCCCCCGATGGTTCGGGCAACGATGCTGGGCCTGTCTCGGGTGCCGTCCGAGATCGACGATTTCAGCGAGATGGCAGGCTGCACGGCGCGGCAGAAATTGTGGCGTGTGCTGCTGCCATCGGCGCGGCCGACGCTGATGGTCGGCGTCAACCAGGTGATCATGCTGGCACTCAACATGGTGATCATCGCCTCGATGATCGGCGCCGGCGGCCTAGGCTACGACGTGCTTTTGGCGCTTCGCGCGCTCAAGGTCGGCGAGGCCATGGAAGCCGGGCTTGCCATCGTGGCACTGGCCATCGCGCTCGACCGGCTGAGCCAGGCCATCGCCCGCAAGCAGGCGAAGGGCAATGTCCACCGGTCCGGCAGCCCGGGTTTCTGGCGCCGCCATCCCAATCTGACGCTCGCCATCGCCATCCTTGCTGTCACCACTCTGCTCGGCCTGTTCGTTCCCGCCCTCGCGACCGTGCCGAAGGCGATCACCTTCACCACCGCGCCACTGTGGAAAGCGGCGGTGAACTGGGTGACGATAAACTTCTTCGATGTCATCGAAGCCTTCCGCGTGGCGCTGATCCTCAATGTGCTCAATCCGGTGCGCGCCTTCTGCGAAGGCTTCCCTTGGCTGGGCGCGGCGTTCCTGCTCGGTCTTGCCGGCTACCAGCTTTCCGGCCCGCGGCTGGCCGTCCTGGTGGCAATGCTGACCGCTTTCTGCGCGGTCACCGGCCTGTGGGAAAAGACCATGGCGACGGTCTATCTCTGCGGCATCTCCGCCTTCCTCGCCTGCCTGATCGGCATTCCCGTCGGCCTGATGGCTGCCCGTAGCGACCGCTTCGAAAAGATCGTCACACCCGTCATCGACACCCTGCAGGTGCTGCCGTCCTTCTGTTTCATAATCCCGGTCGTGATGCTGTTCAGGGTCGGCGACGTGACGGCGATGATTGCAACGATAGCCTTCGCCGTGGTGCCGGCGATCCGTTACACCAATCACGGCATAAGGCAGGTGCCGTCGGCACTGATCGAGGCAGCGAAAGTGTCGGGCTGCACCCCGCGCCAGACCTTCTTTCGTGTGCAACTGCCGCTGGCGTTGCCGGAAATCATGCTGGGCGTCAACCAGACCATCCTGATGGCGTTGGCGATGATCATCATCTGCGCCATGGTCGGCACGCGCGATCTCGGCCAGGAAGTGTTCATCGCGCTGTCGAAGGCCGATTCCGGCCGCGGCATCGTCGCCGGCCTCGCCATCGCCTTCATCGGCATCGTCGCCGACCGGCTGTTCAATGCTTGGACGGCCAAGGCGCGGGCGAGGCTTGGATAGCGGCGGCGGCCTACTCGGCCGCCACTCCTTTCACCTCGAGATAGCTTTCCATGGAATCGTCCAGTGCCTGCAGCCACGGCGTGTGATGCAGCGGAGCCATGGTGCCGGTCATCAGTGAGCGGTAGGAATGGTCACGGAAGCTCATAATGTCTTCGGCCTTGTGGTGCTCCCACGCCATGAAGGTCTGGTTGACCGCCTCGACGTCGAAGCCGGGATAGTCGGTCTGGTCCATGAGTTCCTTGGTGTAGTCGCCCTGGAACCAAATCATCTGCTCGGCATCCTCCAGCGTCTCCTCGCGGGCGCGCCATTTGGCACCATGCGCCGCCATCGCCTCGGCGGACGGCAGCTTGATGCGGCCCATGATGACGTCGCGGGCGTACCAGGCCTGCGCGTCGAACATGTTGAAGGTGTAGAACTGGTCCTGCATGCCGATATAGGACAGCTTCGGGTTCTTCTCCCAGACCACGCCCTCATAGAGGTCCAACGGCCACATGCGGTTGGCGGTCTTGAGCTTGAGATCGTCGGTCAGGAACGGGAAGGAATGGAGATAGCCGGTGCACAAGATGATGGCGTCGACATCCTTGGTCGTGCCGTCCTTGAAATGGGCGGTCTTGCCGACGACCTTTTGCAGCAGCGGCACTTCCTTCCAATTCTCGGGCCATTTGAAGCCCATCGGTTTGGAACGATAGCTGGAGGTGATCGACTTGGCGCCATATTTGTAGCACTGCGAACCGATGTCCTCGGCCGAGTAGGAGCGGCCGATAATCAGGATGTCCTTGCCCTTGAACTCCATCGCGTCGCGGAAATCGTGGCTGTGCAGGATGCGGCCGTTGAAGGTCGAGAAGCCCTCGAAATAGGGAACGTTGGGCACAGAAAAATGCCCGGAGGCGACGACGACATTGTCGAACTCCTCGGAGTAAGTCACGTCGTTGGTGCGGTCATGCGCGGTGACGGTGAATTTCTTCGTCTCGTCCGAGAAGGTGACCATCCGCACCGGGCTGTTGAAGCGCACCCATTTGCGCAGACCCGACTTCTCGACGCGGCCCTTGATGTAGTCCCACAGCACCGCACGCGGCGGGTAGGAGCCGATCGGCCGACCGAAATGCTCCTCGAATGTGTAGTCGGCGAATTCCAGGCATTCCTTCGGCCCGTTCGACCAGAGATAGCGGTACATCGAGCCGTGCACGGGATCGCCATGTTCGTCGAGGCCGGTACGCCAGGTGTAGTTCCACAGACCACCCCAGTCGGACTGCTTTTCGAAGCAGACGATCTCGGGAATCTCGGCGCCCTTGTCGGCCGCCGACTTGAAAGCCCTGAGTTGAGCCAGACCGGACGGTCCGGCTCCGATGACGGCAACGCGATTGTTCATTCCGGGCCTCCTTTTTTGATTTCCCCAGCGAAACAAATTTCACTGGCAGTGACAGTAATTGGCCTCTTGGTGCTGTCAACAGACATCTGCTGGAACGGCGTTTGCGCGCAGAGGATTCCTGGCGGAAAACCCACGGGCGCCGCGATGGTCGCACTGCCGCGCGCGACATAAGATGGCTTGCCGTTGCGGTTGCGCTCCTGTATCGGCACCTGACATGTTCACCTTGAGTGAAATAAATCCTGACGATTGGGGGCGACATGGCAAAGGCGAATTCGGATTCCAAGGCTCCCGCGAGCGCAAAGGCAAAGCCGTCGCCGAAAGTGTCGGCGGACGGCAGGACCATACGCGCGCCGCTGACACAAAACCCCCACGCCATTCGCGATACCCGCGAAAAAGTGCTTGAGGTCGCGATCGGCCGCGAGGTGCGGGCCTTCCGCAAGAAGCTCGGCATCACCGTGGCGGATCTCGCGGTCGCCACCGATATTTCGCTGGGCATGTTGTCGAAGATCGAGAACGGCATCACCTCGCCGTCGCTGACCACCTTGCAGGCACTGTCGCGGGCGCTCGGCGTTCCCGTCACCGCCTTCTTCCGGCGCTTCGAGGAAGAACGCAGCGCCGTGTTCGTCAAGGCGGGCCAAGGCCTCGACGTCGAGCGCCGCGGCACGCGCGCTGGTCACCAGTACAATCTGCTTGGCCATATCGGTTCCAACACCAGTGGCGTCGTCGTCGAGCCCTATCTGATCACGCTGACCGAGGATTCCGACGTGTTCCCGACCTTCCAGCACGAAGGCATGGAGTTTCTCTACATGCTCGAGGGCGAGGTCGTTTACCGGCACGGTAGCAATCTCTATCCGATGAAGCCAGGCGACAGCCTGTTCTTCGACGCCGACGCACCGCATGGACCGGAGCGACTGACGAAACTGCCGATGCGTTATTTGTCGATTATATGCTACCCGCAGGGCAGTGCTGGGTAGGCGGGCCGCCGCAGCCTCCTCACCTGGATTGCCCCAAGGGAAGAGGAGCCTGACGCCAGCATTGGCGATCTCTTCTCCCCTCGGGGAGAAAGTGGCCGCGAAGCGGCCGGATGTGGGAGGCCTTTCAATCCGGCCCGAACCCCGGGCTCGTCGGGCTCCCATCGTCCAGCTTCGACAGCCACTCGACCAGTGTCGGGCGAAAGCGCGTGAGGCCTTTGTAGCTGGCGAGTTCCTCGGGCAGGTCGCGGATGACGCGGTGCAGGCGCCGTGCCCATTTCGGCTGCGTCACCAGTTCGTCCATCTTGATCAGGTAGCAGCGGATCGGAAAGACGATGCCATTGGAGCGCGGCAGCCGCCAGAAACTCTGCAGTTCGACACGCAGATGCACCTTGTCGCCGACATTCTCCGACGTGACCGTCGCGCGGTCCGGACCCCATTTGTGATAATTCTCAGGGCTGGTGTCCAGCCGCGGATTGATGGTCATCGTCCAGTTCAGGCGCCGTGCCGGCTTGCCCTGTTGGATGTTGGTGAGGAACTTCAGGGCGCGCGTGAAAATACCCTTCTCATGCGCCAGCGGCACCGGCGCGTGCCATTCGAAGAAATTCATGCCGATGTCGAAATCGAGCGACCAGTCGGCCTGGGTGGTGACCATGCCGGCGTCCATCCACAGATTGCCGTCGCGCTGATCGAGGATGCAGAAATCGCCTTGGCTTTGCCGGGTGATATACTCCATCGGCCCGTAGGGCAGCGTCGAGGTGTCACCGAAGGTGAAGGTGTCGTCGATGCCGAGCGGCCGATTGATCCAGCGCCAGCGGTCGCCGTCGCGCGTCAGCGTGAAATGCTCGGGATAGCCCAGCGCCTGCTGCTCCATCAAAAGTTCCAGCAGGTCCCAGCCGGCGAGCGTCATGTGCGGCAGCGACTGGCAGCGCAGGGGATCCTCGGCCAGCACCATCGCGCGGTCCTGCATCTCGGCGACATAGTGTTCGTCGACGTCGATCAGGTTTTCGAGCACCGAGCCCTTGGGCCCGACGACATGCGGCTCGATGTTGACCGCATACATGTAGGCATCCTCGTGGAAGGGGAACGGAAACCGCCTGATATGCTCCGGGCTGTTCTTGAAGGTGAAGTCGTCGCGGAACGTTTCCTTGCGAAAGGTGATGCCCATTCTCGCCTCCTATCTTTCCAGGACCAGAGACCTGCCCTCGAAGCGCGACACGCACGGCATGATCTTATTGCCCGAACGGTGCTCTTCCTCGCTCAGCCAATGGTCGTTGTGGATGAATTTGCCGTCACACGAGATAACGTTGGTCTCGCACTGGCCGCAGACGCCGCCACGGCAGAGATAGGGCGGATCGACGCCAGCGGCTTCGATGGCTTCCAGCAGGCTCTGCTGCTCGCCGACGCGGATGGTCTTGCCGCTGATGGCAAGCGTCACGTCGAATGGCAGGCCGGGCTGCGGCGCCGCGAAATGCTCGTAGTGGACGGTCTCCGGCGGCCAGCCCAGGCTAGCTGCGCGGTCGCGCACCCAGTTGATCATGCCTGCGGGGCCGCAGACATAGAGGTGCGTCCCGAGCGGCTGCGAGGATAGCAACCGGTCGAGTTCGATCCGCTCCTCAAGGTCATCATGGTAGAGCCGAACGCGACGGCCGTAGCGTTCCCGCAGCACGTCGGCATAGGTGCCAAGCGAAGCGGTGCGGCAGGTGTAGTGCAGTTCGAAATTGCCGCCCTCCCCCGCCAGTTGCGCGGTCTGGGCCATGAACGGGGTGATTCCGATGCCGCCGGCCAGCATCAGGTGTTTTTTGGCGCGCAGATCGAGCGAAAAAAGATTGACAGGATAGCTGATCACCATCTCCAGGCCCGGCTTGACCGACCTGTGCATGAACAGCGAGCCGCCGCGACCGACATCGTCGCGGCGCACCGAGATGGTGTATTCGCGCGTGTCTAGCGGCGAGCCCATCAGCGAATAGGGATTGAGCCTTGTGCGCTCGCCATCGCGCATCTCGACCACGACATGGGCGCCGCCGGAAAAGGTCGGCAACAGCTCGCCATCACGTCGGCGAAAATGGAACCGGGTGACCAACTCATTGACCGGGACGACGTCGCTGACGACGACGTCGAGCTTGGTGGTGCCGGTGCTCATCGAAATATCTCCTCCATCGGAGGAATTTCACTGCGATCTTCGGCATTGATGCAGACGCCCTGGAACGCGGCAAGGCGTCGGGAATAGTGATCGCGCACGAGAAGCAGCAGGCCACAATGCGAGCAGGTCGCCGGCTGTGTCGTCACATTCTCGGTGATGCCCTTGCAGTGGACACATTGCATGCGGCGCGCCAGCGAGCCGCGATGCTCGGTCTGCACCGAGGTGTGGTCGACGCCGGCTTCGAGCGCCACCTGCATGGCCTGGCCGATCAGCCCTTCGGTGCCGGCGAGATAAAGGCGCAGACCCATATGCGCGTTGGTCAGCGTCTGCTTCAGACGCGGCAGCAGGCTGGCGAAGGACGGCGCCAGATGAAGCCGCGCCGGCTTCAATGCTTCGAGAGCGGCAACATATTTGCCGTCAGGACCGGGAATGAAGACGATTTCGGCTGCATCGAAGAACCTGGCCAGAGCCCTGGCGGCCATGTCTCTTATCGCGAGCGCGCCTTCCGCATCCGCCACGAAAAGATGATGCTTGCCGGGTTGCGGAGACAGGGTCCCGTAGATGGGCCGGCTGATGATGGTCTTGACTGCCATTTAAGTCTTCGTGCCTCGAAACCCCTCGCTGTCGATTATACCTCAGCCTTTCGCCGTGCGCTTGGTCTTCTTGGGATCGTCGAACGGCAAGGGCTGCGCCGTCGCCTGGATCGATCCTCTCTTGTTGCGGATTTCGAGCGTGGTGTCCTTGACCGCGCAGTCGACGTCGAGCCGGGCGATGCCCATCGATTTCTCGACCAGCGGCGAATACATGGCGCAGGTGACAACGCCGACCTTTTTGCCGTCGCGATAGACCGGAGCGCCCTCGTCCGCCGGCTCTCTGCCGTCGAGCAGGACGCCATAGATCTTGAAGCGCTCCTTGCCTTTCAGGCGATAGTGCTCCTCGGCACCGCGAAAGCCGGTCTTGCCGGGACTGACGGTGAAGTCGAGGCCGAGCTCCCAAAGCGTATCGCCGGGTCCTTCATTCTCGAACGGATACTTTTGGGAATTGTCGTAGGGGTAGAACAGCAGGTAGCTTTCGACCCGCAGCATGTCGAGCGTGGTGAAGCGGCACGGAATGATGCCGGCGCTCTTGCCCTCGTCGAGAATCCTGTCCCAGATCGTGCCCGCATCCTGGCCACGGCAGAAGATTTCGTAGCCGCGTTCGCCGGTATAGCCGGTGCGCGAGATCATGACGGGGAAGCCGAACAGTTGCGTCTGCATGTGATGGAAGTAGTTGAGGTCGCGGATGCCGGGCACGTGCTTGGCCAGATAGTCGACCGCTGTTGGCCCCTGCAGCGACAAATCGTGCAGATTGTCGTCGAAGCGCAACGACACGTCCCGTCCCATCGCCGCCCGCTGCAGTTCCTCATGGCCGGTGCCCGAGCCGTGCACCACCATCCAGGAATTCGGTCCCGTGCGGTAGAGGATGCAGTCGTCGGTGAATTTGCCCGCTTCGTTCAGCATGCAGGCATAGGCCGACTTGCCGGGATAGATCTTTTCGACGTCACGCGTGGTGGCGAGGTCGATCAGATGCGAGGCGTGTGGCCCTGTGATGTGAACCTTCTTCAGGCCGGAAACATCCATAAGCCCGGCCTTGGTGCGGATGGCGATATATTCCTCGTCGGCATCCTTGTCGTAGGTCCAGGCGGTACCCATACCGCTCCAGTCTTCGAGTTTCGAACCCAGCGCACGATGGCGATCCGCCAGGGTCGAAAATCTCCAGGATGCCGTCATCCGCTCGTCTCCATCGAAAATGCTGCTGTTCCCTGCTCCCGTGCGCAAGGCCGGGAGCCTGGTCGAATATTGATCGCAAACGCGAGAGGCCCGCAATCCCCCTAAAGCAAATAATTTCATTGTCAGGCAAAATCGGCAGGTCGAAGCAAGCGGTTAACTCAGCGTAAATTCATCTTGACAATTGCGGAATTCGGCCTGAATTTATGAAAAAAATTTCACTCTCTTGAAAGAGAGCGGCGGGCGGTGGATTCGGAACCGGGCGTCGGCAAAAAAGGGGAAAAACCGATGGCAGACCTGCAGCAGCGCATCGAGGCGCTGTACCGCTCCGACTTGCGTGGATCCGCGATCCTGATCATCTGCCTGTGGGCGACGATCCTCTTCGTCCTCTTCATGACATGGCCATACATTCCTCAGGGCAGCATCAAGGCCGTCGTCGCCATTGCCGCCGCCGCCGTGCTCATCTTCAACACGGCAGCCATCCTGGCGATGGTCAAACACTACAAGGAAGACAAGGAGTTCATCTACGGGCTCGACATCAAGAACGCCGACGCATCCCGCAACCGCAAGTCCTGAGGGGAGAAACAATGTCCCGCTATACGCCGCCGGAGCAGAGCAAGGCCGGGCAAGTCTTCGACATCGCCGTTGTCGTGGTCGCCATCTTCGTGGCGCTGTGGCTGCCGCTGAAGCTTGGTCTTGCCGGTGCCGCAAAATCGATCGACGCGCTCGAGGCCAAGACCTGGGAAGCGCTCGGGCAGAATCCAACCATGGCGTCGATCTGGGAAAAGCTCGGCTATACGCCCGAGACCGCGCACGACGTCATCCAGAACCGGTTCCACTACATCATCGACTGGCCGACGCTGATCATCATGGCGGCCGTCCTGATCGGTTATTTCGTGTTCCTGTTCCGGGCATCCGACCGCGAATATCGCGATGTCATCAACGAGAAGTTCGACGATAAGTAAAGTTTGACGACGAAGATTTTGGGGACACGATCATGTGGGTGGCACTCTCTTACGCATGCTGGGGCATCTCGATCGTGCTCGCGCTGTGGATGCTCTACGACTGGTTCAAGGTCGATACGAACTACTCCGAGGACGTTTTGACCTCGTCGCGTGAAGGCGAGCTTGAAGCCGCTTCCGAAAAACACCGGATCTGAGTGGGGATTGATCGATGACGGTCGCGATTGAAAACACCACCACCACAATTCACGGCGACCGGGTGTCGCTGCTTCGGGTGCTTGGCCCGGCCCATGTCTGGGCACTCGGCGTCGGCATCGTTCTGGTCGGCGAGTTCACCGGCTGGAATTTCTCGGCCGACAAGGGCGGCGCGCTGGCTGCCCTGATCGTGTGCTGGGTCGTCGGGCTGCTCTACACCTCGGTGGCCATGATCGATTCCGAGGTAACGTCGACAGTGGCCGCCGCCGGCGGCCAGTATGCGCAGGCCAAGCACATTGTCGGGCCGCTGATGGCGTTCAACGTCGCGCTGTTCCTGGTCTTTGCCTATACGATGCTGGAAGTGTCCGACGCCATCCTGCTCGGCGACACCATCGTCGCCAAGGCAGGTGTAGAAGGGCTAACCCACAATTCCTTCATCGCCGCCACCATCGTGGTGCTGGCCTGGCTCAACTATCGCGGCGTGCTGATGACGCTCAACGTCAACTTCGTCATCACGGCCATCGCCTATGTCTCGATCGTCGTCCTGTTCTTCTCGGTCAGCCCGTGGACGCAAGGCGCGGTGCTGAAGCTCAACGAACTGGTCACCCCAGGCAACGCGCTGCCCTATGGCTGGATCGGCGTCATCGCCGCCTTCCAGTTCGGCATCTGGTATTATCTCGGCATCGAAGGAACCACCCAGGCCGCCGAGGAAGTGCGCTCGCCGGCACGCTCCCTGCCCTACGGCACCATGGCCGGCATGATCACGCTTCTGATCGCCGCCGCCATGACCTGGTATGTCTGCGCCTCGCTTATGCCTTGGGAATATCTCGGCATCACCTATTATCCGCTGTGGGACGCCGGCAAACTGACCGGCAGCCCGCTGCTCGAGAACCTCCTGTTCATAGCGACGCTGCTCGCCGCGCTTGCCTCGGCCAATGGTTGCATCAACGACGCGGCGCGCGCCTGGTTCTCGCTCGGCCGCGACCGCTATCTGCCGAGCTGGTTTTCGGCGGTGCATCCGAAATACCGCACGCCCTATCGCTCGATCCTGTTCCTGCTGCCGATCGCGCTGGCCTTCGCCTTCATCGCCGATCTCAACCAGGCGATCACCTTCTCTATCCTGTCGGGCGTGCTGCAGTACACCTTCATGAGCATCAACATCATGATGTTCAGGAAGAAGTGGCCGCTGGGCTCGATCCGCCGCGGCTACACGCATCCCTTCCATCCGCTGCCGGCAATCGTCCTGTTCTGCCTGTGCGTGGTGACCTTCTTCGCCATCTTCCTCGGCTTCGGCTCTCAGTTGATCGCCATGGTCGCCTTCTATTTCCTGATTTCGCTGTGGTTCCATTTCTATCGCTACAAATTCGTGCGGCGTGGGGACCAGTTCACCATGCCGTGGCCGAAACCGCAGGGCTATTGATGGGAGTAGGCCCGTCCTGGATCTGGACGGGCCTTGCACGATAAAATGTCCGACGTGACATCAGCACTGCTTGCCGGGGCAATTGTCCTGGCTCTCGTCCTTCACCTTGCGTGGCAGGCACGCCGCAGCCGCGACAGGGCCTCGGCATCGCTCGCGGCCGACGAGGCGGGCATTCGCGCGATTGTCGCGGATGCAGAGAATGTCTCGGACGGCACCGCCGGCGTCATCACCTGGGAAGGATCGTGGAACGGCCAACGTGTGCAGGTGCGCACCATCGTCGACACGCTGGCGACGCGGAAACTGCCGGCGCGCTGGCTTAGCGTATCGATCACCGAGAAGGTCTCGGTACCCGCCATCTTCGATATGATGATGCGGCCGGGCTCGCCGACCACGTTCTCCAATTTCGACCATCTCCAGCATACGTTGCCGAAGGCGCCCGGTTTTCCGGCCGAGGCGGTGCTGCGGACAGACCGCAGGGGCACACGGTTCCCGCAGGGCATCATCGCCGACCATATGGAGCCGTTTTCAGAAGGCCGCGCCAAGGAGCTGCTGATCACGCCGAACGGAGTGCGCATCGTGTGGCTGCTGGCCGAGGCCGAGCGGGCACGCTACGGTGTCTTCCGGCAAGCCGCGTTCGGAGACACACGGATCGATTCTGCGCTGATCGAGCGGTTGCTCGTATCACTCTCGGATCTGCGCGACGCCATCAACGGAAGCGAACGGCAGGCCGCATGAGCACTTCAAACACTTCGCCGCCGCCGGTGAGCCCCTATCTCGTCCTCGGCGCCGCAATCGTGCTGCCGGCAAGCGGTCATGTCATTCTGGGCGTCCCTGTGCGCGGACTGCAATTTCTTTTCTTCATGGTCATCCTGGCCTGGGTGACCGCCAAGATTTCGCCGCCGGACGCCAGCTTCGTCGGCCGTCACGCCGGCGGCTTCCTGATCTATGCGCTGTCGATCCTCGACGCCTACAAGATCGCCCGCATCCGTACCGCCAAGTGGGCTCACAATGCCCGGCCGGAAGGAAACGATACACAGAGCGGCATTGAGCCGCATACGTAACCAGAGGAAAATTTCTTTCATGCCATTGAATTCGAGGATTTCATTCGATACATCATCTTAGTCACAAACGTCGGGAGGCTGACATGTGCGGAATCGTTGGACTTTTCCTGAAGGACAAGGCGCTGGAGCCGAAGCTCGGCGCGATGCTGTCGGAGATGCTGGTATCGCTCAGCGATCGCGGCCCTGACAGTGCCGGCATCGCCATCTATGGCGCGACATCCGGCAACGAGGCCAAGATCACCATCCAGTCGCCGAAGCCGGAGCGCGATTTCCGCGGCCTGGACGCCGAACTCGCGAAGGCCGTCGGAGCGCCGGTGAGCATTGCGGTGAAATCGACCCACGCAGTGGTCAGGACCACGCCGGACAAGGTCGACGTGGCGCGTGAAGCCCTCCAGTCGCTCAGGCCCGACATCCGCATCATGGGCGCCGGCGAAGCGGTGGAAATCTACAAGGAAGTCGGCCTGCCCGAAGCCGTCGTCGATCGCTTCGACGTGCGCAAGATGACCGGCACGCATGGCATCGGTCATACCCGCATGGCGACGGAATCGGCAGTGACGACGATGGGTGCGCATCCTTTCTCGACCGGTGCCGACCAATGTCTTGTGCACAATGGTTCATTGTCGAACCACAACAATGTCCGCCGCGAATTGATCCGCGAAGGCATGAAATTCGAGACCGAGAACGATACCGAAGTGGCGGCCGCTTACCTTTCCTCGCAAATGGCGCATGGCAAGAACCTCGGCGAGGCACTGGAAGGCACGCTGTCCGACCTCGACGGCTTCTTCACCTTCGTCGTCGGCACCAAGAATGGTTTTGGCGTGGTGCGCGATCCGATTGCCTGCAAGCCTGCCGTGATGGCCGAGACCGACCAGTATGTCGCCTTCGGCTCGGAATATCGCGCGCTGACCAAACTGCCCGGTATAGACAATGCGAGGGTCTGGGAACCGGAGCCCGCAACCGTGTATTTCTGGGAGCATTGAGTTCATGCCGGCAACCTCCAAGGCAACGCGCGACAGCCATGCGCGCGTCTTCGACCTCGACATCCTGTCGCTGCGCGAACTCAATCAAGCGCTCCACAATCTGGCTCCGGGTTCGAACGAGACGGCGTGGGAAGTGCTCAACCCGAAAGGGAGCCATTCGGTCGCCGTCGGTGTCGACCACCCTGTCAGCATCGATGTGCGCGGCAGCGTCGGCTATTACTGCGGCGGCATGAACTCCGGCAGCGCCATCACCGTGCACGGCTCGGCCGGCCCGGGCGTTGGCGAGAACATGATGTCGGGTTCCATCGTCATCAAGGGCGATGCCAGCCAGTATGCAGGCGCCACCGGCAAGGGCGGGCTGCTGGTCATCGAAGGCAATGCCTCGTCGCGCTGCGGCATCTCGATGAAGGGCATCGACATCGTCGTGCATGGCAATATCGGCCATATGTCGGCCTTCATGGCGCAATCCGGCAACCTCGTTGTTCTGGGCGATGCCGGCGATGCACTGGGCGATTCCATCTACGAGGCGCGGCTCTTCGTGCGCGGCAAGGTCGATAGTCTTGGTGCAGACTGTATCGCCAAGGAGATGCGGCCCGAGCATCTGGAACTGCTGCAGGATCTGCTCGACCGCGCCGGCGTGACCGGCGTCAAGCCGTCGGAGTTCAAGCGCTACGGCTCGGCGCGCACGCTCTACAATTTCAATATCGACAACGCCGACGCGTATTGAGGCAGCATGACCTATCGCAACCCGCCGACGACGCCGCGCAAATCCGCGACCTTCGACGACTACACGCTCTCCGAAATCCGCCGCGCCGCGGCGACCGGCATCTACGACATCAGAGGTGCCGGCGCCAAGCGCAAGCTGCCGCATTTCGATGACCTTCTGTTCCTCGGCGCTTCGATCTCGCGCTACCCGCTGGAAGGCTACCGCGAGCGCTGCGACACATCCGTGGTGCTCGGTTCGCGCCACGCCAAGAAGCCTATCGAACTGAAGATCCCGATCACCATTGCCGGCATGAGCTTCGGCTCGCTGTCCGGTCCCGCCAAGGAAGCGCTCGGGCGCGGCGCGACGCTGTCGGGCACCTCGACCACGACCGGCGATGGCGGCATGACAGAGGAAGAGCGCGGCCATTCCAAGCAACTGGTCTATCAGTACTTGCCCTCGCGTTACGGCATGAACCTGCGCGACCTGCGCCGCGCCGATGCGATCGAAGTGGTCGTCGGCCAGGGCGCCAAGCCCGGCGGTGGCGGCATGCTGCTCGGCCAGAAGATTTCCGACCGTGTCGCCGAAATGCGCACGCTGCCCAAAGGCATCGACCAGCGCTCGGCCTCGCGCCACCCCGACTGGACCGGTCCGGACGATCTCGAGATCAAGATCCTCGAACTGCGCGAAATCACCGACTGGGAAAAACCGATCTACGTCAAGGTCGGCGGCGCCCGGCCCTACTACGACACAGCGCTTGCGGTGAAGGCCGGCGCCGACGTCGTCGTGGTCGACGGCATGCAGGGCGGAACGGCGGCGACGCAGGAAGTGTTCATCGAGAATGTCGGCCAGCCGACGCTCGCCTGCATCAGGCCGGCGGTGCAGGCGCTGCAGGATCTCGGCATGCACCGCAAGGTGCAGCTCATCGTCTCAGGCGGCATCCGCAACGGCGCCGATGTGGCCAAGGCGCTGGCGCTCGGCGTCGACGCCGTGTCGATCGGCACCGCGGCACTCGTGGCGCTCGGTGACAACGATCCCCGCTGGGAGGCGGAGTACAACGAACTCGGCACCACATCGGGCGCCTATGACGACTGGCATGAGGGCAAGGACCCTGCCGGCATCACCACGCAGGACCCCGAACTGATGAAGCGGGTCGACCCCGTGGCCGCCGGGCGCCGGTTGGCGAACTACTTGAAGGTGATGACGCTGGAGGCGCAGACCATCGCCCGCGCCTGCGGCAAGAACAGCCTGCACAATCTCGAACCCGAGGACCTCGTCGCATTGACGATCGAGGCTGCCGCCATGGCCGGCGTGCCGCTGGCCGGCACCAACTGGATACCGGGGAAGAACGGCTTCTAGAACACATCCAAAGACATAAGCGAGGAAATATAATGGGGAACGATCTCGCCGATTTCGCCAAGAAGAACGGCGTCAAATATTTCATGATTTCCTACACTGACCTGTTCAGTGGCCAGCGTGCCAAGCTGGTACCGGCGCAAGCCATCGCCGACATGCAGAAGGACGGTGCCGGCTTTGCCGGGTTCGCCACCTGGCTCGATCTCACGCCGGCGCATCCCGACATGCTGGCGGTGCCGGATCCGGACTCGGTCATCCAGTTGCCATGGAAACCGGAAGTCGCCTGGGTCGCCGCCAACTGCATCATGGACGACAAGGAGGTCGACCAGGCGCCGCGCAACACACTGAAGCGGCTGATCGCGGAGGCAGCCGCCGACGGCATGCATGTCAAGACCGGCGTCGAGGCCGAGTTCTTCCTGATCTCGCCGGACGGCAAGACGATCTCTGATGAATACGACACGGCATCGAAGCCTTGCTACGACCAGCAGGCGGTGATGCGCCGTTACGACGTCATCGCCGAGATCTGCGACCACATGCTGGCGCTCGGCTGGGGCGCTTACCAGAACGACCACGAGGACGCCAACGGCCAATTCGAGATGAACTGGGCGTTCGACGATGCGTTGCCGACCGCGGACAAGCATTCCTTCTTCAAGTTCATGGTCAAGTCGATCGCGGAAAAACATGGGCTGCGCGCCACCTTCATGCCCAAACCGTTCCAGGGCCTGACCGGCAATGGCTGCCATGCCCACATCTCTGTCTGGGACAAGTCGGGCAAGACCAATGTCTTCGCCGACAATTCGATGGAACTCGGTCTTTCCGCCAAGGGCAAGAACTTCCTTGGCGGCATCATGAAGCACGCTTCGGCGCTCGCCGCGATCACCAACCCGACGGTCAATTCCTATAAGCGCATCAACGCGCCGCGCACCATTTCGGGCGCGACCTGGGCGCCGAACACGGTGACCTGGACCGGCAACAACCGCACCCACATGGTGCGCGTGCCCGGCCCCGGCCGCTTCGAATTGCGCCTGCCGGATGGCGCTGCCAACCCCTATCTCCTGCAGGCGGTCATCATCGCCGCCGGCCTCGACGGCATCCGTTCGAAGGCCGATCCGGGCAAGCGCTACGACATCGACATGTACCAGCACGGCCACACGGTGAAGGGCGCGCCTAAGCTGCCGCTCAACCTGCTCGATGCGTTGCGCGAGTTCGACAAGGACAAATCGCTCAAGGCGGCGCTGGGTGAGGAATTCTCGTCGGCTTATCTAAAGCTGAAGCACCAGGAATGGAATTCCTATGCTTCCCACTTCACGCAATGGGAGCGCGACCACACGCTGGACATCTGAGCACCAGCAGTGCGAGCGACCTCGGAATGACCTGATGAAATATTCGATCTTCTCGCTCGCACGTGCGGCTCTATCCGGCCACAAGAACTGGCGGCGCACCTGGCGCGACGCCAGCCCGAAAGACCACTACGACGTGGTGATCATCGGCGGCGGCGGCCATGGGCTTGCCACCGCCTGGTTTCTTGCCAGCGAGTACGGCGTCAGAAACGTCGCCGTGCTGGAAAAGGGCTGGATCGGCTCCGGCAATGCCGGCCGCAACACCACCATCATCCGATCCAATTACGGCCTGCCCGGCAATACCGGCTTCTACGAATTGTCGATGAAGCTTTGGGAACGGATGGAGCAGGACCTCAACTACAACGCCATGGTCAGCCAGCGCGGCGTTCTCAATCTCTATCATTCCGACGCGCAGCGCGACGCCTATGCGCGACGCGGCAACACCATGCGCATCAACGGCATCGATGCCGAACTGCTCGACCAGGCAGCACTGAAGAAGATGCTGCCGTTCCTGAATTTCGACCATGCGCGTTTCCCGGTGCAAGGCGGGCTCTTGCAGCGGCGCGGCGGCACGGCGCGGCACGACGCGGTGGTTTGGGGCTACGCCCACGCTGCCAGCGAACTCGGCGTCGACATCATCCAGAATTGCGAAGTCACGGGCTTTGTCAGGGACACCAACGGCAAGGTGACTGGCGTCGAGACCTCGCGCGGCAGGATCGGCGCCGGCAAGGTCGGCATGGCGGTGGCCGGATCCTCATCGCGCGTCGCGGCGATGGCTGGCCTGCGGCTACCGATCGAAAGTCATGTGCTGCAGGCCTTCGTCTCGGAGGCGATCAAGCCGCTCATTCCCGGCGTCATGACGTTTGGCGCCGGCCATTTCTATGTCAGCCAGTCCGACAAGGGCGGGCTGGTCTTCGGCGGCGACATCGACGGCTACAATTCCTATGCCCAGCGCGGCAACATGCCTGTCATGGAAGATGTCTGCGAAGGCGGCATGGCGCTGATGCCGATGATAGGCCGCGTGCGCCTGTTGCGCCAATGGGGCGGCATCATGGATATGTCGATGGACGGCTCGCCGATCATCGACAAGACACCGGTCGACGGGCTCTACCTCAATGCCGGCTGGTGCTATGGCGGCTTCAAGGCGACACCCGGCTCAGGCTTCGTCTTCGCCCATCTGCTTGCTCGGGACGAATCGCATGCCGAGGCCGCGCGCTTCCGGCTCGACCGGTTCCGGTCTGGTGCTGTCATCGACGAGAAGGGCCAGGGCGCCCAACCGAACCTGCACTGAGGACAGTCGAAAAACATGCGTATTGTCTGTCCCTTCTGCGGTGAACGCGAGCTCGGCGAGTTCACCTATCTCGGCGACGCCAGGCCGGTGCGGCCAGCACCTGGGGCATCGGAAGACGAGGTCTACGATTACGTCTATCTGCGCGACAACATCGCCGGCGTAATGGATGAGAACTGGTATCATGGCGGCGGCTGCCGGGCCTGGCTGAAGGTCACCCGCAACACGCTGACGCACGAGATTTCGGCGGTTGAACCGGCGGCGGGTGCCGGCGCGAGGCAGGTTGTGAAATGAATTATTTTCGCCAGGTCAGCGCCGCCCCTCACCTGCCTGTCCTCTCCCCGTGTAGAGACGGGGAGAGGGGGGCTGGCCGCGACCTCCGCGCCCTTTTGGGAACGTCGATGATCGGCGAAATCTTCGACGACAGCTTCCTTCTCCCCGTCACTATACGGGGAGAAGTGCCCGGCAGGGCGATGAGGGGCGGCGCGACGCTCCCGCATGAGGGTCAAGCATCGTGACTTCCTTCCAATCCCATCGCCTGACATCAGGCGGCCTGATCGACCGCTCGGCGCCGCTCAGCTTCCGCTTCGACGGCAAGACTTTCTCAGGCTTCCAGGGCGACACGCTTGCCTCGGCACTGGTTGCCAACGGCGTGAAGCTGGTTGGCCGCTCGTTCAAGTACCATCGCCCGCGCGGCATCCTGACCGCGGGATCGGAAGAACCTAACGCGCTGGTGGAACTGCGCAGCGGTGCACGGCGCGAGCCGAACACCAAGGCGACGACAGCGGAGCTCTATGAAGGGCTCGACGCCGCCAGCCAGAACCGCTGGCCGTCGCTCGCCTTCGACGTGATGTCGGTCAACCAGCTGTTCGCGCCGATCTTCGTCGCCGGCTTCTACTACAAGACCTTCATGTGGCCGGCGAAGTTCTGGGAAGCGATCTATGAGCCGGCGATCCGCCGCGCCGCGGGTCTCGGCCGTGCAGCCGGCATTGCCGACCCGGATCATTACGACAAGGCCTGGGCGCATTGCGACGTGCTGATCGCCGGGTCTGGCCCGACGGGCCTCGCAGCCGCCCTCGCGGCAGGCCGCGGCGGCGCTCGCGTCATCCTGTGCGAAGAGGATTTTGTTCCCGGCGGACGTCTGCTTGCCGATGGCGGCACGATCGACGGCATGGCTGCCGACGAATGGATCGCGCGCACGCTCAGTGAGCTTGCCGCCATGCCTGCTGTCCGCATCATGACGCGCACTACGCTGTTCGGCGTCTATGATGGCGGCACCTATGGCGCGATCGAGCGCGTCAGCGACCATCTACCCTCGCCGCCGGAGCACCAGGTGCGCCAGCGACTATGGCGGATCGTGGCCAAGCGCTGCGTCGTCGCGGCAGGCGCGCTCGAACGGCCAATCGTCTTTGCCGGCAACGACACGCCGGGCGTGATGATGGCGTCCGCCGTGCGCAGCTATATCGCACGTTATGCCGCGGCACCGGCCAGGCGCATCGCGCTGTTCACCAACAATGAGGACGGCTGGCGCACCGTCGAGGCAGCGCTCGGGGCCGGACTGCAGGTCGCCGCCGTGATCGACGCGCGCGCGGAAATCTCGTCCGAGCACCGCTCGCTTGCCAGCAAGGGCGGCTTTGCGGTTCTGCATGGCTCCGTCAGCGGCATCGATGGCGGCAAGAATGGCGTGCGCAAGATTTCCGTCTCACTCACCGGCGGCGCGCGGGCCGAAGTGGAAGCCGACGGGCTTGCCGTTTCCGGCGGCTGGAACCCGGCGGTCGGGCTCACCTCCTATCATCGCGGCCGGCCGAAATGGCGCGACGATATCGCCGCCTTCGTGCCCGACGGCGCGCCTCCGGGAATGGTCGCGGCTGGTGCCGCCGACGGCGCCTTCGGGCTTGGCGCCTGCTTGCGCGATGGATTTGCGGCGGGCGAGGCCGCGGCACGTGATGCTGGACACGGCAAAGGTTCAGGCTCCACGCCGGTGGCCGACGACGAAGCCTTTTCGCTGACGCCGCTTTGGCACGTCGCCGGCAAGGGCAAGGCTTTCGTCGACCAGCAGCATGATGTCACCGCATCGGATATCGAGCTGGCACAGCGCGAAGGTTTCGAATCGGTCGAGCACCTAAAGCGCTACACCACGCTCGGCATGGCGACCGACCAGGGCAAGACCTCGAACGTCGCCGGCCTTGCCATCATGGCGGCGGTCACGGGCAAATCCATTCCCGAGACCGGCACGACAATCTACCGGCCTCCCTATGTGCCGGTCGCCATCGGCGCCTTCGCCGGCCATCATCGTGACGAGAATTTTCACGCCACGCGGCTGACGCCGTCGCATCACTGGGCCGCCGAACAGGGCGCGATCTTCGTCGACACCGGCCTGTGGAAGCGCGCGCAATGGTATCCGCGCGCCGGCGAGAAGGACTGGCTGGAATCGGTGACCCGCGAGGTCAAGGCGGTGCGCTCAGGCGTCGGCTTCTGCGATGTCTCGACGCTGGGCAAGATCGACGTGCATGGCGCGGACGCCGGCACCTTCCTCGACCGTGTCTACATCAACACCTTCTCCAGTCTTGCGGTGGGAAAAGCGCGCTACGGGCTGATGCTGCGCGAGGACGGCATCGTCTATGACGACGGCACCACGTCGCGGCTGGCCGAGGACCACTATTTCCTCACCACCACCACGGCCAAGGCCGGCCTGGTGATGCAGCATCTCGAATTCTGCCGGCAGGTGCTGTTTCCGGAACTCGATGTGCAGTTAACCTCGGTCTCTGACCAGTGGGCGCAATTTTCGATTGCCGGCCCCAAAACCCGCGACCTGTTGAAAGAGATCGTCGATCCTTCGGAAGACCTTTCCAACGGAGGGTTTCCCTTCATGGGCGCGCGCGAAGTCGCGTTGCGCGGCAGCGTCAGGGCGCGGCTGTTCCGCATTTCGTTCTCGGGCGAAATGGCGTTCGAGATTTCGGTGCCGGCGCGCTACGGCGAGGCGATGGCGCGCAATCTGATGATTGCGGGCAAGCCGTTCGGCGTGACGCCTTACGGCACCGAGGCACTCGGCGTCATGCGCATCGAAAAGGGTCACGTCGCGGGTCCGGAACTCAGCGGCACGACCACCGCGGCCGACCTCGGCCTCGGCAAGATGATGTCGACCAAGAAGGATTTCATCGGCCGCGTCATGGCCGGACGCGAGGCGCTGATCGCAGCGGATCGTCAGGTCGTCGTCGGCATCAAGCCGACCGACAAGGCCCGGCGCCTGCGTTCCGGCGCGCACATCATTCCGAAGGGGCAGACACCCGGGCCCGACAACGACCAGGGCTACGTCACCTCGGTCTGCTTCTCGCCGACATCAGACCAATGGATCGGGCTTGCACTTGTCGAACGCGGCCGCGAGCGGTTCGGCGAGATCGTGCATGCGCACGATCCTCTACGCGGCGAGGATTACGATTTGGAACTGTGCAACCCCGTCTTCTATGACCCGGATGGAGGGCGCCAGCGTGGCTGAGTTTGCCTGGGAAACCCGCAGCCCTCTCCACCGCGCACTCGTCGCCGGTCCACATGGCGCGCGGGGCGACGCCGGCGTGACCCTGAGCGAGATCCGCAATTTCGACCTCGTCCAGGTGATGGCGCGGCGCGGCAAGACGGCCGAGATGGCGAGCGCCGCGAACGCGCATTTCGGCGTGGCGGTCCCGGAAACGCCGAAGACGGCTGCAGCAGTCGAAGCAACGCTCATCTGGTCGGGACCGGATCAGTTCTTCGTGCTGTCGAAGGGCAGGCACACAGTGGAGTCGCTGGCCCTGGTTTTCGCGACCTCGGCTTCGCTATCGGACCAGTCACATGCGCGGGTGTTGATCAGCATTTCCGGCAACAAGGCGCGCGCCCTGCTCGCCAAGCTGTCGTCGATCGATCTGTATCCGGCGGCGTTCCCGGTCGGAGCCGCGGCAACCACCTCGATGGATCACACCAGCGTCACGCTGTGGCGCGGCAATGATGCGCCGGACGGACAGGCTGTTTTCACCGCTCTGGTGTTTTCGACCTTCGCCGAAAGCCTGTGGCACACGATGCTGGACTCGGCTGCCGAGTATGGTGTCGAGATCGGGCATTCGGAGGACTTGGCGTAGCACTGCGCTTCTTCCCCGCCTTGCCAAACTCCGCTCCGCTGCTATTCTTGCTGCTAAAATAATTTCACGCACAGGCAAACTTGTTTCTCGAACCGCAAGGCTGAGATGAGCCAGTCGCCCTACCCCACCGTGACAGCCGGACCGCCCAGGCCAAGCCTGATCCTGCGGCCCGGCCAGATCTCGCTGCCGGCCGGCATGGAGCGCTATACCGTACAGGGGAACGGCGCGGTGCTGATCGAGGTCGAGGCCGGCGATACGATCACCGTTCGCAACGCCGAGGGTGGCCAGGCCTGCGAGTTGCTGGCCTGGGACAGGTCAGGCGCCAGTGATCCCGGCATTCTCGGTGAAAAATCCAACAGCAATGCCGCCGGCATCAAGGCGCTGCTCACCGAGGGCGACGACAGTCTTTCGGCTGTGCGCCGCGGCCTCGAACGTCGCCAGGTTCAGCTTGGGCAGGCCGAGGCGGTGCGCGTGTTTGGCGGCACCACACCAGCCGGTACCGAGCAGGCATTCACCGTCGCGCGCGACGGTGCGATGCTGATCGCCGCACCCGGCGGTCCGATGCTGGTCGATGGGCACGACACAGCGACGCCGCTCAGCGTCGTCGTGCGGCGCAACACGATCCGCCTGAAAACAAAGTCCCGGCTTGCCGATCCATTGGCCGATCCGGTGCTCGACCTGCGCGTCCATTCGGCGACGGCGGGATCGTATTTCGTCAAGGCGGGCGACTATCTGCAGATCATCGATGTCGACGGGCGCCAGTGCACCGACTTCCAGTGTTTCTCGGCGCGCAAGCTTGACAAGGGGCTCGACCATCCGCTCGACGTCACGACGACACGCACGCTGATGGGCGCGAGCTATCCGATGCCTGGCCTGCATTCGAAATATTACGATCAGGACATGGAACCGCTGGTTGAGGTGGTGCAGGACACATGCGGCCGGCACGATGCCTTCGCGCTCGCCTGCGCGGCGAAATATTACGACGACATCGGCTATCCCGGCCACATCAACTGCTCGGAGAACTTTAATCGCGCGCTGGACGGCAAGGGCGTCAATCCCCGCGCCGGCTGGATGGCGATCAACTTCTTCTTCAACACGGCGATCGACGCCCATGGTGTCATGGTGTCGGACGAGCCATGGTCGCGGGCCGGCGACTATGTTCTGCTCAGAGCGCTGACCGACATCGTCTGCGTCTCGTCCGCCTGCCCCGACGACACGACGCCGGCCAATGGCTGGGACCTGACCGACATCCACGTGCGGACCTATTCCGGCCAGCACAAATTCTCGCGAGCGATCGCCAGACGCATGACGCCCGATTCGGAACCGAAAATGACCCGCGAGACAGCTTTCCATTCGAGCTTTGCCAAACACACGCGCGACTTCGTCGAGTACAGGGGCTATTGGCTGGCCAATTCGTTCGCCCGGGGAGGCGCCATCGCCGAATACTGGGCCTGCCGGCAGGATGCCGTGATCATGGACCTGTCGCCGCTGCGCAAGTTCGAAGTGACCGGCCCGGATGCCGAAGCGCTGCTGCAATATACGCTGACGCGTGACGTCAAGAAGCTCGGCGTCGGCCAGGTCGTCTACTCCGCCATGTGCTACGAGCATGGCGGCATGATCGACGACGGCACGCTTCTGCGGCTAGGCAAGGACAATTTCCGCTGGATTGGCGGCGACGATCTGTCCGGCGAATGGCTGCGCGAGACGGCGACAAAGCTCGGCCTCAATGTGCTGGTGCGCTCGTCCACCGATCAGATGCACAACATCGCCGTGCAAGGGCCAAAGAGCCGCGCCATCCTGAAGGAGGTGATCTGGACCTCGCCGCTGCAGCCGTCGATGGAGGAACTCGAATGGTTTCGCTTCGCCGTCGCCAGGATCGGCGGCGGCAACGGCATCCCCGTCGTCGTTTCACGCACCGGCTATACCGGCGAACTCGGCTACGAGATCTGGTGCCATCCGCGCGACGCGCAAAAGGTTTTCGACGCGATCTGGGAGGCCGGACAGCCGCATGGGCTGAAGCCGATGGGCTTGCAGGCGCTCGACATGGTGCGCATCGAGGCGGGACTGATCTTCGCCGGTTACGAATTTTCCGACCAGACCGACCCCTTCGAGGCCGGTATCGGCTTCACCGTGCCGCTGAAGAGCAAGACCGACGATTTCATCGGCCGCGAGGCGCTGATCGGGCGCAAGGATCATCCGCAGACGAAACTGGTCGGCCTCGACGTCGACAGCAATGTCGCCGTCGGCCACGGCGACTGCGTCCATGTCGGCCGCGCCCAGATCGGCGTCGTCACGTCGGGCATGCGTTCGCCGGTGCTGAGCAAGAACATCGCGCTGGCGCGGCTCGACGTCACTCATGCCGCTATCGGCGCGGAGGTCGAGATCGGCAAACTCGACGGCCATGCCAAGCGGCTGCCGGCTCGGGTCGTGGCCCTTGCCCACTACGATCCGCAAAAAACCAAACCACGTTCCTGACCTGCCCTTTTGGGCTAGCAAAGCGCCCGCCGGCCGCACCTCCGGACGCTTTGCCGTTCCCGCGCGCAAGCGTGATGTGCATGGTTTCACAAATCGCTTGACGTGACAGCGCGCCGGATCAATCTTCACTCTTAAGAAAAAAATACGACTGAGTGGAAACACCGCGGCCGGAACGATCATTTGCCGGGGAGTAAGTTTCGCGTAGCCGAGGCACCACTGGCGGGGAACATCGAAAAAGGGGAACTTATCCACATGAGCACAATAAGTACGGTCCTGGACCAGCCTGCCGAAAGCAAGCTGCTCAGGCATATCGACTGGCGCGGCGCCTTCTGGGTGGCGAGCGGCGTTCCGGCGCTGGTCCTGTTCTCGATCGGCGGCATTGCCGGCACGACGGGAAAGCTGGCGTTCCTGATCTGGACGGTGTCCATGATCATGGGCTTCCTGCAATCCTTCACCTATGCCGAGATCGCCGGCCTGTTCCCGAACAAGTCCGGCGGTGCCTCGATCTACGGCGCCACCGCCTGGCTGCGCTACTCCAAGTTCATCGCGCCGCTGTCGGTGTGGTGCAACTGGTTCGCCTGGTCGCCGGTGCTGTCGCTGGGCTGCTCGATCGCCGCCGCCTATATCCTCAATGCGCTGGCGCCGGTGCCGCTGTTCACCGAGGCCTCGCCCGATGTCGTCGCCTACATCGCCGCGCATGCCGGAACGGCGCCTGCCGACGCCATTACCGCGGTAACCGCCGCCGCGACGCCGGCGATCCGCAACTGGACGCTGTGGAGCCACACGCTAGGCCCGGTGTCATTCACGCTCAATGCGACCTTCTTCATCGGCGCGGTGCTGATGCTTATCATCTTCTCGATCCAGCACCGCGGCATCCTGGGCACTGCCAGCGTGCAGAAATATATCGGACTGCTGGTCATCATCCCGATGCTGATCGTCGGCGTGGTGCCGATCTTCACCGGCCAGATCGACTGGTCGAACTTTTCGCCGCTGGTGCCGCTCGCCGCCGCCTATGCACCTGAGCCCGGCTCCTGGAACATCGCCGGCTGGACATTGGCGCTCGGCGGCATGTTCATCGCCGCATGGTCGACCTATGGGTTCGAAACCGCCGTCTGCTACACGTCGGAGTTCAAGAACCCGGGTACCGACACGTTCAAGGCCATCTTCTATTCCGGCCTGCTCTGCATGCTTTTGTTCATCCTGGTGCCCTTCACCTTCCAGGGCGTGCTGGGCTTGAACGGCATGTTGGCAACACCGATCGTCGACGGCTCCGGCGTGGCCGATGCGCTGGCCGGCATGGTCGGCGGCGGCAGGCTTATCCACAGCCTGCTGGTGATGCTGATGATCCTGGCGCTGGTGCTGTGCATCATGACGGCGATGGCCGGCTCGTCGCGCACGCTCTACCAGGGCTCGGTCGACGGCTGGCTGCCCCGTTATCTCAGCCACGTCAACGAGCACGGCGCGCCGACGCGGGCCATGTGGACCGATCTGTGCTTCAATCTGGTCGTGCTGGCGATCGCCTCGGCCGACGCGACGAGCTTCTTCTTCATCCTCGCCGTGTCGAACTGCGGTTACATCATCTTCAACTTCCTCAACCTCAATGCCGGCTGGATCCACCGCATCGACAACGGCCATATCGCACGGCCATGGAAAGCACCGAGCTGGCTCTTGGGGATCGGAGCGATCTTCGCCTACGTCAACGCGATCTTCATGGGCGCAGGCGCCAAGGTGTGGAACCCGATGGCGCTGTGGGCTGGACTGATCACGGCGGCGCTGATCATCCCGGTGTTCTGCTTCCGCCACTACATCCAGGATGGCGGAAAGTTCCCCGACCATATGCTGGCCGATCTCGGCATGACGGGAGCCGACCTTTCGGTCAAGAAGGCGGGCATGCTGCCCTATCTGACGCTGGTTGCCGGCGTGGCGGTCATGCTCATCGCCAATTGGGTATTCGTCATCTGATGGTCTGACCGCGGCCCAAGCCACCGCAGCAAGGGAAACCGGCCGGTCGCAAATCGACCGGCCGGTTTTTATTCCGCCGCCAACGGCAGTTGCGGCCGTTCGATGCGTTCGATCTCTCCTTGATCCGGCGCCTGCTCGTCGGTCTTCGCCTTCTTCGGCTCGCGGCCGAAGAAGAGCGCATAGCCCGCCGGCAGCACCAGGATGGTGAGCACGGTGGCGACCAGAATGCCGCCCATCATGGCATAGGCGAGCGGTCCCCAGAACACGCCGCGCGAGATCGGGATCAGTGCCAGCACCGCCGTCATCGCCGTCAGCACGATCGGCCTGAAGCGGCGCACGGCCGAGCCGACGATCGCTTCGGAACGGTCCATGCCCTTGGCAATGTCCTGGTCGATCTGGTCGACCAAGATGATCGAGTTACGCATGATGATGCCAAGCAGGGCGATGACACCGAGGATGGCGACGAAGCCGAACGGTGCACCGCTGATCAGCAGAGCCGCGGCCGCACCGATGATGCCGAGCGGGCCGGTAGCCAGCACCAGCATCGCCTTGCCGAAATTCTGCAGCTGGATCATCAGGAGCACGACGATGACGGCCAGCATGATCGGCGCCTTGGCGGCGATCGAAGCCTGGCTTTCGGCCGAATCCTCGGCCCCGCCTTGGATCTCGATCTTGTACCCGGGCGCCAGGCCATCACGCAGGCCCTGCATGTCCTTGTACATCTTGGTGACGACATCGTTTGACTGCACGCCGTCTGGCAAGGTGGCGCGCACGCTGATCGTCGGCAGGCGGTCGCGGCGCCACTCGATGCCTTGCTCCAGCACAGGCACCACCTTGGCCACCTGCGACAGCGGCACGAAGCCGCCGAAATCGGTCGGGATATAGACCGAGTCCACCGAGGACAGCAGGCTGCGGCTGGCATCCGGCTCGCGGGCGACGATCGACACCGTCTCCTCGCCGTCGCGGAAATCGTCGAGCGGCGCGCCGGACATCGTCGCCTGCAGCATCTGGCGGATGCGCTGCGAGGTGACGCCGAGCGCACGGGCGCGGTCCTGATCGATGACCAGCTTCATCGCCGGAACGGGCTCCAGCCAGTCGTCATGGACGGCGCCGAGCAGGGGATCCTGCCGGAACTTCGCCTTCACTTGGTCGGCGATGCGGCGCACCTCCTGGCGGTCCGGACCCATGACGCGCATCTGCACGGGCCAGCCGGTCGGCGGTCCGAGGAACAGGCGGTCGACCTTGGCACGGATCGAGGGGAAGTCCTGAGCCAGAACCGTGCGCAGCTTGACGATCAGCCGCTCGCGCGCCGGCTCGTCATTGGCCATGACTAGCATCTGGGCGAAGTTCGGGTTGCGCAGTTGCTGGTCGAGCGGCAGGAAGAAGCGCGGGGCGCCCTCGCCGATATAGGTGGCGATGAAACGCTTGTCCTTGTCGTCCATCATCTTGGCTTCCAGGGCCTTGGCCTGCGCCTCGACCTCCTTGATGCTGGTGCCTTCCGGCAGCCAGAGGTCGACGAGAATTTCGGGCCGCGACGATTGCGGGAAGAAATTCTGCGGGATGAACTGGAACGCCCAAAGGCTGGTGCCGAAGGTCGCCAGCGTCATCACCAAAACGATGATGCGATGGCGCACGGCCCAGCTGACCGTGGCGCGCAGCCGACGATAGAAGCCTGTATCGAAGGCGTCGTGATGGCTGCCGGCATGCTTGCGCTGCTTCAGGATCATATAGCCGAGCCAGGGCGTGAAATAGACCGCCACGAACCACGACACGATCAGCGCGATGCCGACGACATAGAACAAGGTGCGCACATATTCGCCAGCCGTCGAAGCAGCGAACCCGACCGGTATGAAGCCGGCGGTGGTGATCAGTGTGCCGGTCAACATCGGGAAGGCGGTCGATGAATAGGCGAAGCTCGCCGCCTCGATCTTGACCAGCCCCTCCTCGAGCTTGCGCTCCATCATCTCGACGACGATCATGGCATCGTCGACAAGCAGGCCGAGCGCGATGATCAGAGCGCCCAGCGAAATGCGCTGCAGGTCGATGCCGATCTCGTACATGATGGCGAAGGTGGCGGCGAGCACCAGCGGTATGGCGATGGCGATGACCAGCCCCGAGCGCCAGCCGATCGACAGGAACGAGACGACGAGCACGATCAGCAGCGCTTCGCCGAGCGCATGCATGAATTCGCTGACGGCGTCCGTGACGACGCCCGGCTGGTCGGAAATCTGGTCGACCGAAACGCCATAGGGCAGCGCCTCCTCGAAGCGCTTGTAGGTCGCCTCGACATCCTTGCCGACATCGGTGACTTTAAAACCCTTGGCCATGACCACGCCAAGCTGCACGCTGTCGTGGCCATTGAAGCGGTATTTGCGCTGGAAGGGGTCCTCCAGGCCCGAAGTGACGGTGGCGATGTCACCCAGCCGGGTAACCTGGCCGCCGGCGCGCAGGCGCAGTTCGCGGATGTCGGCCGCCTTGGCGACGTCGCCTTCAACCGAGATGCGCACCGAATTGACGCCGGTATCGACTGAACCCGAGGGGTCGACATTGTTCTGGCCCTTGATCGCGTTCTGCAGGTCGGTCAGCGTCAGGCCGCGTTCGGCCAGCGCCTTGGACGAGACATCGATATAGAGCTTTTCCGGTTGGTCGCCGATGATGACGGCCTTTTCGACGCCGGGCGTCGTCAAAAGCATATCGCGCGCCTGGATGGCGAACTTCTTCAATTCGGGAAAGGAGAAGCCGTCCCCGCTGATCGAATGCAGGGTGATAAACGTGTCGCCGAACTCGTCGTTGAAATACGGGCCGAGCAGGCCCTGCGGCAGATCCCCCTGGATATCGCCGACCTTCTTGCGCACCTGGTAGAAAGCATCCGTCACTTCGGCGGCGTTGGTGTCACCCTTGATCTGGACGGTGATGATGGCGCTGCCGGCGCGGGTGAAGGAACGCACGAAATCGAGATGCGGCGTCTCCTGCAATTTGCGCTCGATCTTGTTGACGACCTGGTCCTCCATCTCCTGGATCGAGGAGCCCGGCCAGATCGCCTGCACGACCATGACGCGGAAGGTGAAGTCGGGATCCTCCTTCTGGCCCATGCGCATCAAGCCGAGCGCGCCGGCGATGATGATCAGCCCGAACAGGAACCGTGCGATGGAGGGATGGCCGATGGCCCAACGCGACAGGTTGAAGGGCCGCTTTTCTTCAGTGGGGGTCGTCATCGGTGGTGGTCCACTTTGCTTGGGTGCCGGCGCTTCGAAAAGGGGCTTCTAGGAAGCGCGGCGCACGGAACGAATCATCTGCGTTCGATACTGGCTTCCGGGCGGCGTTGCTCTCGAGCGGAGAGACACTCATCGCGGTGGGACGCGAGGATCGATGCGGGGGGTACATCGGCCTTGACGTCTCGACCTTCGGGCACGCCGCCCGGAAACCCGCGGCCGCGGGAACGCGCGGCCGACCTGTCTGTCGTCAGCGCAACTGGCTGGCTTCGTCGCCCTCGGCCGAGGCGGACTGCTGTGCGGTGCCGCCAGGGAGTTTCACCTTCAGGTTCTCGGTCATGAACTGCGTACCGGCGGCGACCACGACGTCACCCGGTTTCAATCCCTCCGCGACACGCACGCCGTCGGGGGCGAACTCTGCGACCTTGACCGAACGGGCATGGACGGTGTCGGCGTCACGATCGACCGTCCAGACGATTGACTGGCTGTCTTTCTCGGCCAGCGCACTGAGCGGGATGGACACGAGCTGCTTTTCGTTAGCCGCCGACGCTTCGATATTGGCGGTCATGCCGAGCAGCACGCGTGGGTCGTTGGGCAGGCTGACGCGGACGGCAAAGGTGCGCGACTGCGGATCGGCGCTGCCGGCGACCTCACGAACCTTGCCACCGAGCTTCAGCCGATCGTCCGACCAGAAGCCCGCCTTGACGTCCTTGCCCGGCTTGAACTCGGCGATCTCCATTTCCGGAACCGCGATCAGCACTTCCTTTTCACCGTCGACCGCGACGGTGACCACGGGCGTGCCCGAGCCGACCACCTGGCCGACATCGGCGTTTACCGCCGTGACGATGCCATCCCTGTCGGCCTTGAGGTCGGTATAGCCGACCTGGTTCCTGGCCTGGGCAAGCGTCGAGCGGGCGGAGTCGCGCGTGGCGACTGCCTGGTCGTAGGTCAGTGTCGCCTGTTCGAGCTGCGATTTCGGCGCGAAATTCTTGGCGAAAAGCTGTTCGGCGCGCTTGCGGGCGAGTTCGACCGTCTCGACCTGCCGTTCGGAGGCATCGAGTGCTGCCTGCGCGCTCTTGACCGACAGGTCATAGTCGGAGGGATCGATGCGGGCGAGCACGTCGCCAGGCGCCACGTGCTGGCCGATGTCGACGAGACGCTCGGTGATCTTGCCATTGACCCGGAAACCCAGCGTGCTCTCGGTGCGGGCGCGCACCGATCCGGAATAGGACAGCGTGCGGGTGTCATGCGCCTGGGCGATCTCGACGACCTTGACCGGGCGGACGATGTCCGTCACCTCGGCTTTTTCCTGCGAGCAGGCGGCGAGCGCAAGCGACGCGACGATCAGGCCGGCAGCCGGCAGCTTGCGAAGGATGGAACTGGGCAAAAACATCTTGGTACTCCCGACTGGAGACGGACTGTCGACACCGGCACCGGCTGGCGGCGGCTATTTCAAGGCTCTGATGGCGTAATCGATGAGGTCGTCGGGCATTGCCCGATTGGTCTTGGCGAGGCACTGCGCCACCATCTGCGGATGGCACAGGATGACGGTGGCGGCACCGAAGCACCGCGATGCGGTAACCGGGTCCTGCTTTCTGAACTCGCCGGCCTCGATGCCCTCGCCGATCACCTCGGCGAAGAGATCGTGAATGCTGTCGACATGCTTGTCGATCACGCCCCAGTCCCGCTCGAGCGCGACGATGACCATCTCGTGGACCTTCTGGTCGTCGAGCATGACCTCCATCGTCAGCTTGTACTGTGCATGCACATAACGACGCAGCCGCTCCTCGGCGCTGATCGGCAGGTGCATGATCTCGTACGCCATCTTGTAGCTGGCGCCGAGCATCCGGCCACATACGGCCTGGTGGATTTCGACCTTGGAAGCGAAGAACCTATAGATGTTCGCCGGCGACATGCCGAGTTCACGGGCGATGTCGGCGACATTGGTCTTGCCGTAGCCATAGTGCCGGAACAGGCGCTCGGCGCAATCGAGAATGCGCGTTACATTTTCCTGTCGGGCGACGTCGGCGACGATGTTGGCGGCTTCGGACATTAGCTCTCTGTCAAATAACGAGTGACGAATTTCGATTTTCATCACTCGTAAATCCAAATGAGCAGGGTGTCAACACCGATTCGATGTACGCGTACGATAGGTGACAAATGGTGACATCTAGTAGATGTCACAAGGCGCGCTCAGGATGCGGGCCATTGAAAATATTCTCTCGAAGACCGCCGGGGGGCTTCAGCCGACCTTGGCCATTTCCCGCAGCCGGAACTTCTGGATCTTGCCGGTCGAGGTCTTCGGTATCTCAGCGAAGATCACCGCTTTCGGCACTTTGAAGCGGGCGAGCAGCGTCCGGCAGTGCTCGATGATCTCGGCCTCGCTCGCCTCCTTGCCCGGCTTCAGTTCCACATACGCGACAGGCACCTCGCCCCATTTGTCGTCACGGCGCGCCACGACGCCGCAGGAGGCGACGGCAGGATGCTTGTAGAGCGCTTCCTCGACCTCGATCGAGGAAATGTTCTCGCCCCCGGAGATGATGATGTCCTTGGAGCGGTCCTTGAGCTGGATATAGCCATCCGGGTGCATGACGCCGAGATCGCCAGAGTGGAACCAGCCGCCGCCGAAAGCCTCGTCAGTCGCCCTGCGGTTCTTCAGATAACCCTTCATGACGATGTTGCCACGAAACATCACCTCGCCCATGGTCTTGCCATCGGCGGGCGTCTCGGCCATGGTCTCCGGATCCATTACCGTCAGGCCTTCGAGCGCGGCATAGCGCACGCCCTGTCGTGCCTTCTTGCCCGCCCTCGCCCCTTTGTCGAGTGCGTCCCAGCCATTATGCCATTCGTTGACGACTGCGGGACCATACGTCTCTGTCAGGCCGTAGAGATGAGTGACGGCAAAGCCGGCATCGGCCATGCCCGACAGCACGGCTTCGGGCGGCGGGGCGGCGGCCGTGTTGAAGGTTACGGTTTGCGCAAACGCGCGCTTGTCCTCGTCCCTGGCGTTGACCAGCACCGACATGACCACCGGCGCCCCGCACAGATGGGTGACGCCATGATCGGCGATAGCGTCAAAGATGGGCTTCGGTCGCACCCAGCGCAGGCAGACATGGGTGCCGGCCTGGACGGCGAGCGTCCAGGGAAAACACCAACCATTGCAGTGGAACATCGGCAGGGTCCAGAGATAGACCGCGTGCTTGGCCATGCCGGCATGGATGGTGTTGGTGTAGGCCATCAACGCAGCACCTCGGTGATGGTAGACGACGCCCTTGGGATTGCCTGTGGTGCCCGACGTATAATTGAGCGAGATCGCATCCCATTCGTCGTCGGGCATCGACCAGGCGAACGCCTCGTCGCCATTGGCGACAAAGGCCTCATAGTCCACCGTGCCGACCCGCTCGCCTTTCGGATAGGGCGCGTCGGTGGCGTATTCGGGATCGTCGTAGTCGATGACCAGCGGTTTGACCCCGGCCAGACCGAGCGCTTCCCGCACCACGCTGGAAAACTCGCGATCGACGATCAGCACCTTGGTCTCGGCATGGTCGAGCTGGAAGGCGATGACGGCGGCGTCGAGACGCGTGTTGAGCGAGTGCAGCACCGCCTTGGTCATCGGCACGCCGAAATGCGCCTCCAGCATCGGCGGCGTGTTCGACAGCATGACCGTCACCGTGTCGCCCTTGCCGATGCCATGCTTGTGCAGGGCAGAGGCGAGCTTCAACGAACGGCGCCAGAAACCGCGGTAACTGATGCGCTGACTGCCATGGATGATGGCGACATGGTCGGGATAGGTTCTTGCCGCGCGCTCCAGATAGGTGAGCGGCGTCAGTGGCTGGTGGTTGGCGGCGTTCCTGTCGAGATCCTGTTCGTAGGGATTGGCCATCCCATTCTCCCCAAACTCTTTTCGAGCTTTCTAACCTTACACTCGTCGTCACGCTATCCCCCCTGAAGGGCTGAGAATGCTATCCTGCACCGACTTGCTAGAATGGGAATCTCGATTGTGCCGCGCCAGCATGAGATCTCTTCATGTTTGTCCAAATTTGACTTTTGTCGAGAGCCGTGACTAATGTCAGCCAAGGAGGCGGCATGGCGATCCGACCGGCAGAACAGCTCATCCACAAGGCGGCCTGGCTTTACTATGCCCATGGGCTTCGCCAGGACGAAGTGGCCAATCAACTCAACATTTCGCGCGCTTCCGTCGCCATGTATCTGCGCAAGGCGCGTGAGACAGGCATCGTCAACATCTCGACCTCGACGCAACTCTTCACGGACGACGTCATGGCGCGCAGGCTGGAAGACGCCCTGAAGCTCGACGCCGTCTGGATCGCGCCTGAGAACGCCTATCTCGCCGACCCCTCGACCGATATCGCGGTGCTGGCGGCAAGCGTTTTCCTGGAACTCGTCGGGAAAGGCGACCGCATCGGCGTCGCCTGGGGCCGCACCGTCTACACCATCGCCGACATCATGTCCTATGCCGACCTGCAGGACGTCACCGTGGTGCAGCTCTGCGGCAATCTCGGCGCGCCGTATTCCTACCGTCCCGATCAATGCACGATGGAAATCGCGCGACGGCTCAATGCCAAGGGCCTCAACTTCTACGCGCCCCTGGTGCTGTCGACCGAGGAACTGGCGCAAGGCCTGCGCGCCGAACCTGTGATCCGCGACCAGCTTGCCGGGATCAGCGACTGCGATCTTGCGCTCTACTCCATCGGCGCGGTCGATGCCGACAGCCATCTGGTGAAGTGCGGCGCGCTGACGGCGGCCGAGATGGCGGCGCTGCGCAGGGAAGGTGCCGCGGGTGTTATTGCCGGGCAGATCATCGATGCCGGTGGCGAGTTGCTCGACTGCAGCTACAACCGGCGGGTCATCTCGGCGGGGCTTGCTTCACTGCGCGTTATCGGGAAGCGGCTGATGGTCGTGCAGGAAGACAGCAAGTTCGAGCCGCTGCTCGCGGCGATCGCCGGCGGCCTCTGCACGCATCTGGTGGTCGGCGCGCATATGGCGCAGCGGCTGCTCGATCATGCCGGAATGTCAGCAGAAAAGGCATCCTGAAAACCAACGCTTTGCCGACGCATTTGTCATCAAGGCGTTGCGGCATTCCTGTTCACCATCAAAGATAGCAACTGGACGAAACGAACATGAAGAATCTGTGGAACGACGACGCGGCCGAAAAACTCGTTGCCGATTATGCGAAGAAGGGCGTCGGCCGCGACCTCGCCTTGCGCGTCTACACGACGCGGCTTCTGGGCGGTGTGCCACAACTGGTCCTGCATGGCGGCGGCAACACCTCCTGCAAAATCAAGGCGACCGACCTCGTCGGCGACGAATGGGACGTGCTGTGCGTCAAGGGCAGCGGCTGGGACATGGCCGTCATCGAGCCGCAGGGCCTGCCCGCCGTCAAGATGGGCGCCCTGCTCAAGGCGCGCAAGCTGGACAGGCTTTCCGACGAGGACATGGTCGCGTTGCAGCGGGCCAACCTGATCGACCCCGCCTCGCCCAACCCTTCGGTCGAGACCCTGCTACATGCCTTCCTGCCGCATAAATTCGTCGACCACACCCACTCCACCGCCATCCTGGCCATCGTCGACCAGGAAGACAGCAAGCCGCTGGTGGCAAAGGTGTTCGGAGCACAAATGGGCTATGTGCCCTACATCATGCCAGGCTTCGATCTCGCCAAGGCGGCCGCCGATGTGTTCGACGCCGACCCGACGGTAGAAGGCCTGATCCTCGACAAGCACGGCATCTTCACTTTCGGCGAGGATGCCAGGCAGGCCTATGATCGGATGATCCACTATGTGAACGTAGCCGAGGCTTATGTGGCCGAGCATGCCAAGCCGAAGGCTGCAAAGGCGGCATTGCCGGCAAGGCTATCGTCACCGGCGGCGATCGCGCCCATGCTGCGCGGCGCTGTAGCGGCGCCACGCGGCGAAGGTCGCTTCGACCGCATGATCTCTGACTTCCGCACCTCGGACGCGATCGTCGATTTCATCAGTTCTGCAGAGATCGCCGACTATGCAGGACGCGGCGTGTCGACGCCGGATCTGTCGATCCGCATCAAGACCGGGCCGATGGCCGTGCCAGCGCCCGACGCCGACAAGATCGGCGACTACAAGGCCGTAATCCAGAACCATGTCGACGCTTTCGCCAAGGATTACCGCGCCTATTTCGAGACCAATGACGCGCTCGACGACGTCAAGCGCACCATGCTCGATCCGATGCCCCGGCTGACGCTGGTGCCGGGGCTCGGCATGTTCGGCCACGGCCGCACGCTGAAGGACGCAAGGATCGCCTCGGACGTTGGCGAGATGTGGATCGAGGCCGTGCGCGGCGCCGAGGCCGTCGGCCGTTTCCACCCGCTATCCAAGGCCGACCTGTTCCCGCTCGAATACTGGTCGCTGGAACAGGCCAAGCTTGCCTCCAACAAGCCGAAGCCGCTGACCGGCCAAGTGATGCTGATCACCGGCGGCGCCGGTGCAATTGGTGCGGCGACCGCAAAACTGTTCGCCGACAATGGCGCTCATGCCGTCGTCGTCGATCTCGACGCCGAAAAGGCCGCTGATGCCGCCAAGAAAGCCGGCAACAATTCGATTGGCGTCGGCGCCGACATCACCGACCCGGACCAGATGCGTGCCGCCTTCGACAAGGCGGTCGCCGTCTTCGGCGGCGTCGACATATTGGTGTCCAATGCGGGTGCTGCCTGGGAAGGCCGCATCGGCGAGCTTGACGATACGCTGCTGCGCAAGAGCTTCGAGCTCAATTTCTTCGCCCACCAGTCGGCAGCGCAGAACGCCGTGCGGATCATGCTGGAACAGGGCACCGGAGGCGCACTCCTGTTCAACACCTCCAAGCAGGCGGTCAATCCGGGTCCAAAATTCGGCGCCTATGGCGTGCCGAAAGCGGCGACGCTGTTCCTGTCAAGGCAATACGCGCTCGACTACGGCGCCCATGGCATCCGCTCCAACGCCGTCAACGCCGACCGCATCCGCTCGGGCCTGTTGACCGACGCCATGATCGCCAGCCGCTCCGGCGCGCGCGGCGTGTCGGAGAAGGAATACATGTCCGGCAATCTGCTCGGCCAGGAAGTAACGGCGCAGGATGTGGCGCAGGCCTTCCTGCACCATGCATTGGCCGACCGGACGACCGCTGATGTGACGACGGTCGACGGCGGCAACATAGCGGCGGCGCTACGGTAGGTTTGCAAGAACCGCGTTGTCGGCGACGAATTGCAGCTTGCTGGTACCGGTTCGCATTCCGACCTGTTCCGTGAGTGAAGACAGTCTTCGATAGAAAAGCCGCCTGCAACAATTGCTGCAGGCGGCTCTCAGTTGTTAGCCTTATCGCTTGCAGCGAAACCTACTTCGCGTTCGGGTTCGGCATCCAGGCCGGCATGGCGACGTCGGCATGGGCGAACTGCGGCAGCTTGGCCGACAAGTCTTCCATGTTCTTGATGTCCTTGTCGATCAGCTCCTGTTGGGTGATCAGCGTCGGCGGCACGATCACGTTGTGGCCGGGATCTTCGCCGGCGAGCAGTTGCGCCAGGGCGCGCACCGAGACCTGCCCGACGACGGCCGGGTTGGTGGCGGCGGTTGCCGCCCAGGCACTGTCGGGCTCGCGCATCGCCGCGATGTCGGACGTCGAAATGTCGGCCGAATAGATCTTGATCTTTTTGTTCAGGCCGGCTTCGTCGACGGCGATCTTCACGCCCTTGGCGAACTCGTCATAGGGCGCGAACATCACGTTGATGTCGGGGTGTGCCGACAGGACCGAGCGCGCCTGGTTGGCGACGGAGTTGGCGATCGGATTGTCGAGCGTGCCGAACATGGCGGCTTCCTTGATGCCGGCATGCTTTTTCTTGACGTCTACCCAGGTCTCGTTGCGGCGGTCGAGCGGCGCGATGCCGGCGACATAGACATAGCCGGCATTCCAGCTCTCGCCATTGTCCTTGACTGCCTGTTCAAGCGCCAGCCGTGCCAGGTCTTTGTCCGACTGTTCGATTTGCGGGATCTTGGGGTTTTCGACATTGACGTCGAATGCCACCACCTTGATGCCCGCGTCGACGGCGCGCTGGGCGGCGTCCTTCATAGATTCCGTCAGGCCGTGCTGGATGATGATGCCCTGCACGCCGAGCGCGATGGCCTGATCGACCATGTCGGACTGAAGGGCGGCGTCCTGGCGGCTGTCGAGCACGCGCAGGTCGATACCGAGCGCCTTCGACTGCGCCTCGACGCCCGACAGATAGGCCTGGAAGAAGTCGCCGGTCGAGAGATAGCGGACCAGCGCGATCTTCACGCCAGGTTTGTCGAACGGCGCCGGCTTGTCGGCGGCAAATGCCCCCTGCATCAGCATGGTTGCGCCGGCGAGCCCGAGCGCCACTTTCCCCAGAAGTCTTCTTGTGATGTTCACCTTGTTTTCCTCCACTTTTTGTTGAACCCAAAATCCTGTCCGGCCGAATGCTAGTTCCTGCCCCTGCCCGAAAGGGCAAAGGTGAAGACAAGGGCGACGACCAGAACCACGCCCTTGACGAAATCCTGCGTGTAGTAGGGCGCGTTCATCATTGTCAGGCCTTGCAGCAAGATGCCGACGAACAGCGCGCCGATGGCGGTTCCGAAAGCGTTTGGCTTGGCGGCGCCGAGCACCGCGTAGCCGATCAGCGCCGCGGCAACCGCATCGAGCAGCAGATTATTACCCGAGGCGATGTCGCCACGTCCAAGCCGGGCGGCGAGCAAAATGCCACCGATCGAGGCAAAAACGCCTGAAATAACGTAGGCCCAGATCTTGTATGCCTTGACAGGCGCGCCGGCGAGTTCGGCGGCGCGCTCATTGCTGCCGACCGCATACATCATGCGGCCGAAGCGGGTGTATTCGAGGAAGAACCAGATGAGCACCGCCAGCACCAGAAGCACGACGACCGAGACCGGGATGAGGTTGGGGATGAAGAAGTCGAAGCGGTGGCGGCCAAGCGCCAGGAAGGCATCGGAGAACTTGCCCCCGGCGACCGAGCCATCGGGCATGGTCATGCCGGTGGCGATGGAGCGGCCTTCCGTTGGGATGCGCTGCAGACCGACCAGCAGGAACATCATGCCGAGCGTCGCCAGGAGATCGGGTACGCGCATGTAGACGATCAGCCAGCCATTGATCAGGCCGACAATGGCGCCGATCGACAGGCAGACGATGACCGCCACGAATGCATTCTGCTCCAGCACCACCATCACGTAGGCCGCCGCCATCATGGCCGAGGTTGCGACCGAACCGATCGACAGGTCGAAGCCGCCGACGACAAGCGTGGCGGTGACACCGAGCGCCAGCACGCCGGTGATGGCGACAGACTGGAAGATGAAGACGGCACTTTGCGGCGAGACGAACCCGTCGGCGGCGATCGCGAAATAGGCAACCAATCCGAACAGCAGCACGATGAACCCATAGCGGATGGCGTAGTCGCGCAGCGTCATTCGGCGCACCCCGGCGCCGCTGCCGTTTTTACCCAACTCGAAGCCATGGTCTCTCCATTCCAATTCCATCGGCCGCCACGCTCAGGCAGCGCTGTGCAGCGGTCCACCGGCAACCTCGGCCAACAGGCGGTCGAGGTCGACATCGGCATTGCGGTGTTCGCCGACGATCGTGTGCTCCGACATCACCAGGATGCGGTCGGCCGTCTCCAGCGCTTCGTCGAGTTCGGTGACGAACAGAAGCGTGGCGCGGCCATTGGCGCTTGCCCTCAGCTTGGCGGCGATATCGCGCCGGGCCGAAATGTCGACGCCCTGGAACGGCTCGTCGAGGATGAACAGCGCGGCATTCTGCGCCATCCAGCGGGCGACCATCACCTTCTGCTGGTTGCCGCCCGACAGCGCCGACATCTCGTCCTTTTCGGAGCGGCAGACGATGCCTAGTTGCTCGATCTGCCTGCGTGCGGTGGCGCGTTCGAGGCGGCCCCTGAGCACACTCAGACTGGACATGCGCTTCAGAAAGGGCAGGCTGACATTGCGCTCGATGTTGAAGCCGTCGACGATGCCGCTGGTCGCACGATCCTTGGCGACGAGGAACACGCCGGCTGCGATCGCGTCGCCAGCCGAGCGCGGCGCGTAAGGCTTGCCGTTCATCGTCATGGTGCCGGCGAGCGGCCGGCGCACACCGAACAGCGTTTCGGCAAGAGCGGTCTTGCCGACGCCGACGAGGCCGGTGATGGCGACGACCTCGCCATCGCCGAGTGTCAGCGACATCGGCTTGGCGCCCTGCGCGATGCGCAGGCCTTCGACGCTCAGGACCGCCCTGGCGGAACTCCTGGCCACGATCCGGTCGAGATGGATCTTGCGGCCGAGCATGGCGTTGACCGCGCCTTCATAGTCGAGCGGCTTGGTATCGAAGGCGCCGGAGACGACACCGTCGCGCATCGAGACGATGCGATCCGCGAGCCGCCTGATGTCCGACATGCGGTGCGAGATGTAGAGGATCGCCACGCCCTGCTCGCGCAGCCGGTCGACCAGCGCGAACAGCCTGTCGGCCTCGGCACTGGAGAGCGACGAGGTCGGCTCATCGAGGATCAGCACTTTCGGCTGGTGCGCCAGCGCCCGGGCAATCGCCACCATCTGGCGGTCGGCCAGCGAAAGATCGCTGACGCGCGCCTTCAAATCGATGGCCAGCCCCATGCGGTCGGCGACCGCCCTGGCCTCACGGCGCACGCGAGCGGGATTGAACAGGGTCGGCACGCCCCGGCCGCTCAGCCTGTCGAGCGTGAGATTGGTGGCGACATCAAGGTCGGCGACGACGCCGTCATTGATGTTCTGGTGCACGGTGACGACGCCGGCGCGGATAGCTTCCGCCGGAGTGTTCGGCGCGAAGTCCTCCCCGGCGAGCGTCATGGCGCCGCCGCCACGCTCGTAAACGCCGCTGACGATCTTGACGAGGGTGGATTTGCCGGCGCCGTTGGCGCCCATCAGCACGGTCACTTCACCGGCATGGAGGTCCAGCGCGATGCCGCCAAGCACCTCGTTACGGCCAAAGGATTTCCTCAGTCCCTCTACGCGGAACACGGCATTACCGACCATGCGTTCCTCCCTGGTGATGACGCTATGGTCAATGTCGGCAATTGTCAACACGATTGACAATTGCCAGACAGCTTCCTAGCTTGGCCCCGCCGCTAGGGCTCCCTATGATCGGAGCACATAGGCGGGAGGGACAAGAATGACTGGGAACTTGCCGTTCGAAGCATTGTCGGTGGAGACGCTCGCAACACGTCTGGGCGCGAACGAGGCCTTGTGTGCCAGGATCGGGAAGGACACCAGCGCCTGGAAAGTTCGCGAGGTCGGCGACGGCAATCTCAACCTGGTGTTCATCGTCGAAGGCGCCAGTGGCGGCGCCATCGTCAAGCAGGCCCTGCCCTATGTCCGCCTCGTCGGCGACAGCTGGCCGCTGCCGCTCAAACGTTCTTTCTTCGAATACCATGCACTGACCCGGCAAGAGGCGCGCGCGCCGGGCTCGGTGCCGGCGATCTACTACTTCGACGAGGTCCAGGCGCTGATCATCATGGAGTATCTGGCGCCGCCACACATCATTCTCAGGCGCGCCCTGATCGACGGGCGCCAGTTGCCGAACATTGCCAGGGATATCGGTCTGTTCATGGCCCGCACGCTGTTTCGCGGTTCCGACCTGTCGATGGTGACCAAGGACCGCAAGGCGGATTTGGCGCTGTTCGCCGACAATGTCGAGCTTTGCGACATCACCGAGAACCTGGTGTTTTCCGACCCCTATTTCGACGCCAAGATGAACCGCCACACCAGTCCGCAGCTCGACGGGCTGGTCGCCGAACTGCGCGCCGACCGCGACCTCAAGGTGGAGGCGCAGCGGCTGAAGCATATGTTCGCCGCCAATGCCGAGACGCTGCTGCATGGCGACCTGCATTCCGGCTCGATCATGGTCACCGATCAGGAAACGCGGATGATCGATCCGGAGTTCGCCTTCTACGGTCCGATGGCCTTCGATGTCGGCATGCTGCTCGCCAATTTCTGGATGTCGTTCTTCTCGCAGCGCGGGCATGAGCAGAACGGGAAGCGCGACGCCATGCGCGCCTATCTGCTCGGCGTCACGGCTGAAACCTGGGCGGTGTTCCGCGCCGAGTTCTCGCTGTTATGGCACACCGAGCGCACCGGCATGCTCTATCAAAAAAGCCTGTTCGAGGATCAGGGCGACCGGCTGGGCGCCGAGCAGGCGCTCGACAACGTCCTGCACCAGATCTGGGACGATCTGCTCGGTTTTGCCGGCATCGAGGTGCACAGGCGCATCCTTGGCCTCGCCCACAATGCCGACTTCGAGACCATTGCCGATGAAGATCTGCGCGCCAGTTGTGAGGCGAAGGCACTGAAATTCGGCCGCCACATCGCCGTCAACCGGCGCCAGATCCACAGCATCGACGAGATCAATAATCTGGCCGCGCTTATCGAACAGGAGAACAGCATTTGAACGTCGGCGACCGCCACTACCGGACCATCTGGCTCAGCGAGGACGGCCGCTCGGTGGAGATCATCGACCAACGCTGGCTGCCACATGAATTCCGCATCGAGAAGCTCGTCACTGTCGCCGGCGTCGCCACCGCGATCCGCGACATGTGGGTGCGTGGCGCACCTCTGATCGGGGTCACCGCGGCCTATGGCGTCGCCATGCAGATGACGGATGATGCATCCGACGAAGCGCTCGACACTGTGTGGGAGGTACTGCACGATACCAGGCCAACGGCAATCAACCTGCGCTGGGCGCTTGACGAGATGCGCCGTTTCCTGCGGCCGTTGCCGCTTGGTGAACGCGCCGCGGCCGCCTACCGGCGTGCCAACGAGATCGCCGACGAGGATGTCGGGCTCAACCGCGCCATCGGCGAGAACGGTCTCGCCATCATCAAGGATATCGCGGCGCGCAAGCAGCCGGGCGAGACGGTCAATATCCTCACCCACTGCAATGCCGGCTGGCTGGCGACGGTCGACTACGGGACAGCCACTTCACCGATCTACCTCGCTGTCGAAGCCGGCATTCCGGTCCATGTCTATGTCGATGAAACACGCCCACGCAACCAGGGCGCCCAACTCACCGCCTGGGAGATGGCCGGCCACGGCGTGCCGCACACGCTGATCGTCGACAATGCCGGCGGCCATCTGATGCAACGCGGCGCAATCGACATGGTCATCGTCGGCACCGACCGCACCACCGCCGACGGCGACGTCTGCAACAAGATCGGCACCTATCTGAAGGCACTCGCCGCCGCGGACAACGACGTGCCGTTCTACGTCGCGCTGCCTTCGCCGACCATCGACTGGACGGTGGGCGACGGACTTGCCGAAATCCCGATCGAGGAACGCTCCGGCGACGAGGTTTCGCTGGTGTGGGGCAAGACAGCGAGCGGCGAGATCGCCCAGGTACGCGTCTCGCCCGAAGCAACGCCTGCGGCAAACCCCGCCTTCGACGTGACGCCGGCGCGGCTGGTCACCGGGTTGATCACCGAACGCGGCGTCGCCAAGGCGTCGCGCGAAGGGCTGAAGGCGATGTTCCCCGAGCGGGGGTAGTCGGGCCGCGCTCAGAACTCGGCGTTGTCCAGCGCGTTCACGAATTCCAGCGAGCGCCGCAAGGCGCCGCGAATGGTGCCGATATCCACCGGCGTGCTTCGCCGCTGGGGATCACTGCGCCGCGGGCGCTGCAGCCGCAACGGCAGTTCGATGCTGACTGGCAGCGTGGCGGGCAACACGGCCCAGTAGGATGCATAGTCGACAGAGCCGTCGCCGATGGCGCAGAACGCCCACCCCGCCCCGGTGCTGACGACATCCTTCAGATGAGCATGTCCAACCGTATCGATGGCATCAGCGATATCTTGAGCCGGCTGCATCGTCTCGCCGCTGTAGGTGAAGACGTTGCCGGCATCGTGGTTCAGGCGGACGTACGGCGATCCGATATCGCGGACGAAGCTTGCCCCTGATTGAGCGCTGCCGAGCAGATCGCCGCTCCCATGCCCGGGGTTCTCGAGCGCCATAACAACATCAGCCTGTTCCAGCCGCGGCAGAACGGCATCGATCGTCGCGCGGATAGCCGCGCTGTTTCTCGCCGAACCGGTATTGGTGATCAGGAACGAAGCGCCAAGCCCGGCGGCAAAGCCGATCCGCCGGGACAACGCTTCGATCGCATCGGGCCCCGACAGGTCGAGATGAGCCGACACGGCGTTGATGCCAAGCCCGGCATTTTGCGCCGTCCGGCGCAGCTTCAATGCCTGCGCCTCGGCAAACATATCCTCGTCGAAATCGACATAGCCGCTGATAAAGGCCGGCTCGACATGGACACCCACAGCGGCAATCTCCTCGATGGCGAAATCGATGGAATAGCCGTCGAAGAGAGCGGTCGATACCGATACGATCCGCGAAGGCAGGGCTCAGGCTCCCTTGCCGTAGACGATCAGTTCCGAGGCTTCCTTCACCTTGGCCGGCGAGAGTGCCTCGCGCCAATCGTCACGGACCACGACGCCCTTGGCGAAGCGCATCAGGCGCAGAGCGGCGTCGGACGGCACTTTCGGCGAGAAGCCGAACCACATGGCGATCTCGACATTTAGATGACCGATCAGGAAGTCGAGCGCGGCCTGCCTTGGAATGCCGTATTTGCGCTCGCACTCCTCGACGGCCTCGACCATCGTGTCGACGAAAGGCATGGCGACCATTTCGGACAGGCCGGGCTCCAGGATTGCCAGCTGTTCGACCGTCACCCGGTGGCTGTCGATGATCGGCGACCACATTGCCTTACACACCTCCTCGCCAAGCGCGTAGTCCTCTTCGGGTCCCTGCATCAGGGCGCAGACGATCGACTGCCTGGCGATGCCGCCATGATAGTCGCGACGCGCGGCCCACTCCGTCTCGTCGCCGAACAAGGGCGGATGGCAGGGATGACCGACGAAATAGGTGAGATCCGGTCGATCGCCGGGCAGGTCGCCGGCATAGGGCGCCGCGGCATCCAGAACGAGGATCATGGTGCCCTTGGCAAGCATCGGCGAGACCTGCCGCGTCACCTGGCCGATGATGTTGTCCGGCAGGGCCATGACCACCACTTTGGCTCCGGGAATGCCTTCCTCCATGGCGACGGCGGCGATATCAGCTTCTCCCAGCCGCTTGCGGCCGGCCTCTCCGATCTCCACGGCGCGGACATCGTAGCCCGCTTCGATCAGCTTACGTGTCACGCGGAAGCCCATCTTCCCGCCTGCTCCAAGCACCGCTACGGATATCCTCATATCTCTTCTCCCATTTTATCTTGATGGCGCGCCGATGACGCAGATTCAGCCGAACGCTTGCAGCGCGGCCTCGAGCTCCGGACGCGTGGCGGCGTAGTCGCGCGCGGGAATGCCTGCCGCCGCGGCTTCGAAAGCATCGTGCAGGCTTTGAACACCGGCGGCCGGACCGCCCGGATGCGCCATGATCCCGCCGCCGCAGCAATAGATGAAATCGTTCGAGCCGAGCCTTTCATAGGTCTCGCCCGCCTGCACCGCGGTCTGTCCAGACGAAAACACCGGCATCACCGTATCGGGACGGTCGGCCCGGCCGAACATCGGAGTGAGGCAGGCGTGGGCGGATGCCATCACCGAACCGTCGAGCTCGCAGAATTTGTTGGACAACCCGTTGACGTGCATGTGGTCGATGCCGGCCAGGCGCCAGAATTTCTGGTAGGCGAGATAGCTCATGCCGAGATCAGGAGAACGGCTGAAGAGGCCCCAGCCCGCCCGATGGCCGTGAAGCGCAACGGCGGAATGCCGGCGCATCTCGACGACACCCGACAGGCCGACGGAATTCAGGACCAGCATGGCGCAGGTGCCGCCACGGCGCTCGATCAGATCAAGCTGGCGGCGCATGGCGTCGATGTCCCCGGAAATGTTGGCCGCGTACATGACCTTGCGCCCGGTCCTGTCGGCGTGCCGGTCGATGACAGCCATGACCGCCTCGAACCGCTGTTCGAACGGCGAATGCGGGGGATCTCCCATCAGTTCGTCGTCCTTGATGAAGTCGAGGCCAGATGAGATCAGCGTATCGGCCAGGGTCGCGGTATCCGCTGGCGTAAGACCGACGCTCGGTTTGACGATGGTGCCGACCAGCGGCCGTCCCGCGACGCCGGTCAGACGACGCGTGCCTTCGACAGCGAAAGCCGGCCCCGGATAGGCATTAGCGAAGACATCGGGAAAGCTGACGTCGAGCAGACGCATGGCCGAGAAATGATGCAGCTCGAACAGATTGCCGAGAACCGTCGACCAGACCGAAGCCAGCACGGTGCCCATGTTCTCGACGTTCCAGGAAAGACCCACTTTGGCCCGGCGCGGCCTGACGGCCGCCGTATCTCGGGGCGCGCGCGAAAACGGCAACGCCTCGCCATCGACCTCGCCAAGATCCTCGATTAATTCGACGCGCGCGCCGAATCTGAGCAGCAGTTCCGGCGTCTCCCCAGGGATGGGACGGAATGTCCCGCTCGATTGCTCACCCGCCATCGCGGCCGCGGCGACCTCCATGGGATAGCGGGTTTCGATCAGGTAGGTGGCGTTAAGGCGACCGGTCAATGCAGGCTTCCCGGCTGGAATGAACTTCATGGCGGGAGCGATAGCATCAAAAAGATATCATGTCATCACATGAGTTTTCTCGATCAAAAAATTTTGCGGCTGTCAGCTCCCGCCGTCGCTGCCGGCCAGTTTCGAATAGAGTTCATTGGCGCGGCCTATATGGTCCGCCATGGCGGCGCTGGCGCCTTCGGCGTCGCCGCCGGCGATCGCCTTGTAGATGCGTTCGTGCTCCTCGACCGTCAGACGCTCGGCGCCTTTCACCGCCACGAGATCGCGCTTGAAGCGCGACAGCCATTCGAGCATGCCCTTGGCCACGGCCGCGATCATCGAATTGCCGCTCATTTCAGCGATGACGGCGTGGAATTCCATGTCGGCGGTTACAAACCGAGCCTGGTCGCCCTTTGCCTCGCGCAGATGGCGCAAGGTCTCGGCAAGCCGTTCCAGGCTCTTGGCCGTTGCACGTCGGGTGGCGATCCGGACCAGGCCAGTTTCCAGCAAGAGCCTGACTTCCTTTAGGTCTTCAAGCCCGCGAGAGTTCGTCGCCAGCATCATGACCATAGCCGCTGAGACCTGATCGACGATCACCTCCGGCGTCGGGTTGATGACGCGCGCGCGTTCGCCGTGCGAAATCCTGATGAGCCCCATCTGTTGCAGCGTCAGCATCGCCTCCCGGATCGACGGCCGTCCGACGCCGATCATCGTCATCAATTCCTTTTCCGACGGCAATTGGGAACCAGGCGGAAATTCGGACGTCGAGATCGCCGCCATCAGCCGATCGAGAACCTCGACATACAATTTCTTCTTCTGGACCGGTTCCATCCGCATCTCTCCTGATCGTTTCTCGAGGCAATCGACCCCGAGTCGCACGGACAGGCAAGGTCCCCGCTGTGATTGACATTACATATATGATGACCTAGCGTCCAGTGTGGCCAGTCTCAACGCGGCGCATGATGGCAACATGGTCGCCCCGACCGGCTGCCAGGGATGAGAAAGAAAACCCGGCGGGCGCGCGTTGCCCTGTCGACGCAATCAAATGAAGTTCCGAGCGGCTTGCCTATTTGGTATGCTGGTATAACATGTAGCTGGTATGGTGTCTTTCGGAAGAGACAGCATTACGGAGTGACAGACGAGCCGATCCAGGTCGGCCGGTTTTTGGGAGGAGAAATCATGAAGTTTTCAATTGTGGCGGCGCTTGTCGGCGCCGCGCTGGCCAGTGTTTCTGTTTTACCGGCGATGGCATCGTCGGACAAACCGGTGATCGCGCTCGCCAACGCCTATTACGGCAACACCTGGCGCCACCAGATGGTGGAGGCGTTCGAGGCCTCGGCCAAGGAAGCCAAGGCGGGTGGCCAAATCGCCGATTACATCATCATGAACGGTGACGGCTCGGTGGCGCAGCAGAACAGCCAGATCGCCGAGCTGATCCTCAAGAAGGTCGATGTACTCGCCGTCGACGCCGCCTCAGAGACCGCGGTCAACGGCATCATCGAAAAGGCCTGCAAGGCCGGCATCATCGTCGTTTCCTTCGATTCGGTTGCTTCGGCGCCCTGCAACTACCAGCTCAACTTCGACTTCAAGGGCTACAAAGCGGCCCAGGCCGAAGCCGTCTTCAAGATGATCGGCGGCAAGGGCAACGTCATCCAGGTGCGCGGCGTGAAGGGCTCTGCGCCCGACAACGACATGTTCAACGCGCAGCAGTCGGTGCTGGCGAAATATCCCGACGTCAAGGTTGTCGCGACCGTCTACGGCCAGGCGACCGCCTCGGTCGCGCAGGCGGCGATCGCCAACGTCCTGCCCTCGCTGCCACATGTCGACGCAGTGCTCGCTCAAGGCGGCAGCGACGATGTCGGCATCGCCCAGGCCTTCGTCCAGTATGGCGGCGATTATGCGGGCAAGATGCCCGTCATCGAAGGGGGCGGCGGCACCGACTTCGTAAAATGGTGGGCCGAGGAGAACGCCAAGAACGGCTACCAGACGGTCTCGATGAACACCACGCCCGGCATCGGCGGCGCCGCCTTCTGGCTCGGCCTGTCGCTGCTCAAGGGCGCCAAGGCGCCGAAGATGATGATCATGCCGGTGGCTACCGTCGATGCCGGCAACCTCAAGGAATATGCCAAGCTGCCGGGCGGCCAGATCATCAGCCCCAGCTATTCGCTCGACTGGGTCAAGCAGAACCTGCTCAGCAAGTAAGATCGCCATTGCCAGGGACCGGGCGCGCGCCAGACGGCCGCGCCCGGTCCCTGCCCGTAAGAATCGGAGGACGAATGTCCCATCTTGCCGTGACCGATCCGGAGGGCGCAGCCACTACGGTGCCCGACACCAGGCCAAACGTCGTTTCGCTGTCGCGGATCACCAAGAGCTTCGGCCCGACGCTGGCGAATGCGCAGATCGACCTCGCCGTCTCGGCCGGCGAAATCATCGGCCTGGTCGGTGGCAACGGCGCCGGCAAATCGACGCTGATGCGTATCTTGTGCGGGGCGACGTCACCGACCCTCGGCTCGATTTCATTCACCGGCCAGGATGTGGGCTTCGCCGACTACGACACGGCGGCGGCGCAAAGGCGCGGCATCCGCATGGTGCACCAGGAACTGTCGCTGTGCGCCAACCTTTCCGTCGCCGAGAACTTCTTCCTGGAGACGCCAGGCGAAGCGGCCAACCGGCCGGGATGGCGAGCGCTCTATCGAGCCCGCGCCCGGGCGGCGCTGGACGCCGTCTTTCCCGCCAACGGCATCGATGTGAACGCCGAAGTCGGCCATCTCTCCATCGCCGAGCGGCAGATGGTCGAGATCGCGCGCGCCGCCGCCACGCCCGGTGTCAAGCTGATCGTGCTCGACGAGCCGACCTCCTCGCTCGACCTCGACCGCTCGAGGCAGTTGCGGGCCTTCATCCGCGAGCGGGCCAAATCCGGCCTTGCCTTCATCTTCATCAGCCACAAGCTGCAGGAAATCATCGACATCGCCACGCAGGTGATGGTGCTGCGCAACGGGCGCACCGCCTGGCGCGGCGATGTCGCCGGCACTTCGATCGGCCAACTTGTGCAGCTCATGGGCGGCGACGCCAATTCGATCCACCAGCACAGCGCCGCCGCAGCCAGCAGCGGCGAGGCGCTGGTCAAATTGTCCGGCTTCCTGACCGCCGGGCTCGGCCGCGACATCGAGATCGGCCGCGGCGAGATCATCGGACTGGCAGGGCTCGAGGGCAGCGGCCAGAAGGAGTTGCTGCACGCCATTTTCGAGCCGGATTCCACCAGGTGGGCCGCGGTGACCAGGAGCGGCGATGCCGGTTTCATTGCCGGCGACCGCCAGAAGGAAGGCGTGTTCCCGCTGTGGAGCGTGCTTGGAAACATCAGCATCGGCAGCCTTGCCCGCCGTCCGGCACTGGGGCTGGTTTCGGAGCGTGCCAACCGGGAGGCGGCGGCCGAAGCGGCCGGCCGGCTGCGGCTCGACGACAAGCGCTTCGCCTCCAACATCCTGGAACTCAGCGGCGGCAACCAGCAGAAGGCGCTGGTTGCGCGCGCGCTCGTCGCCGACACTCCGATCCTGCTGCTCGATGATCCGACTCGCGGCGTCGACATCGCCACCAAGCAGGACTTCTACAGGCTCTGCAACGAGATCGCGCGCAGCGGGCGCACGCTGGTCTGGCACACGACCGAAGATGCCGAGCTTTTGGCCTGCGACCGCGTGCTGGTGTTTTCGGGTGGGCACATCGTCAAGGAATTGAGCGGAGAGGCGATCACGGAATCGGCCGTCGTCGGCGCATCCTTCGCCCAGCAGGCGGACACGCGCGCCCGCCCGCGACACAGCACCGCCGGCACCGGGCTTGCCCGGCGGCTGGTGAACGCGGCTCCCTTCATCGGCCTCGCCGCAGTGCTGGCGGTGATGATCTCGGCCAACCCGGCGGTCGCCTCGATCTTCGGGCTCGACCTGCTCCTGATGCCGGCGCTGTCGCTGGTGCTGGTGACGGCGGCGCAGATGTTCATCGTCGGCGGCAGCGAGATCGATCTCGGCGTCGGCGCCTTTGCCGGCCTGGTCAGCGTGCTTTCCGCCACGCTGCTCTACGATCAGCCATGGCTCGGAGCGCTGGCGCTGGTGGCGGCGGTCGCCGCCTATGCCGGGCTTGGCGGCCTGATCCAGGCACGTAAGATCCCAGCCATCGTCGTCACGCTTGGCGCCTCCTTCATCTGGATGGGACTAGGCTACGCGCTGCAGCCGACGCCGGGCGGCGCCAGCCCCGAATGGCTGTCGGCGATGTTCAGCTGGTCTCTGGGTTTCCTGCCCACCTCCATCATCCTCATCGCCGCGGTCGCGCTTGTGGTGCTGTTGATCGACCGGCTGCCGCTCGGTGTGGTGCTGCGCGGCTTCGGCAATAATCCAACCGCCATGGTCCGCTCCGGCTGGTCGCCGACGCGCTACGCGCTGGTGCGCTACCTCGTCGCCGGACTGTTCGCGGCTGCCGCCGGCCTGTCGCTGACCGCGATCAACACGGCAAGCGACATCAATTCCGGCAATTCGTTCACGCTGCTCAGCGTCGCCGCCGTGGTGATGGGCGGCTGCTCGCTGTTGGGCGGCGTCATCTCGCCAGTCGGCGCGGTCGCCGGCGCGGTCACGTTGGCCTTGATCGGCGCCTTGCTCGGCACGCTGAACGTGAGCAGCGACTTCAACGCGGCAACGCAGGGGCTGATCCTCATTGCCCTGCTGACGCTGCGCAGCCTGACCGCCGATCGCAGGAGCGAACAATGAACGGCCTTGCCGCCTTCAGCCTCTGGGCGCAGAAAAACCGCTGGGTCTGGTCGGCGATCGGCGTGCTCGTGCTTTGGCTGGTGCTGTCCATCGTCACCAACCGGTTCAGCCTCTCCAGCTTGTCGGGCATCATTCTATCAGCGTCGTTCCTGACCGTGGTTGGCATTGGCCAGATGTTCGTCGTCACCACCGGGCGCGGCAATATCGACCTTTCGGTGGCCTCGGTGATCACGCTCAGCGCCTTCGTGGCGCTGCTCACCATCAAGGGCCAGGATGCTAACCTCGCCATCGGCGTGGGTGCGGCGATCCTGCTCGGCCTCGCGGTCGGCGGCTTGAATTCGCTGCTCGTCGTCGGGCTGAACATACCAGCTATCATCGCCACGCTGGCGACAGGTTATGTGCTGGCGACGGCAACGCTGCTGTCGAACCGCGCCATATCGGGTTTCGCCGTCAGTCCGCTCTTGAAGACGCTGGCGACGGGCCGCGTCTCCGGCGTGCCGATCATGGCCGTCATCGCCATTATCGGCGTCGCGGCGACCGCGTTCGTGCTGCGCTACACGGTGTTCGGACAGTTGCTGTCGGCGGTCGGCCAGAATCGCACCGCCGCGCGATTGGCGGCGATCCGCAACAACCGGATCATCGCGTCGGCGTTCATCATCTCGTCGGTGCTGGCTTCGCTCAACGGGCTGCTGCTCGGCGCCTATATAGGCGGCGCTTTCCTGGAGATGGGCCAGCCCTATCTCCTGCAGTCGATCGCCGCGGTGGTTCTGGGCGGAACGCTGATCTTCGGCGGCTCGGCCAGCGCCGTCGGCACGCTGTTCGCCAGCATCCTTTTGATCCTCATCGTCACCACCATGCAGATCGTCGGCTTGCCGCCAGGTGCACAGGACATCGTGCAAGGCATCGTCGTGATCTTCGTTCTGGCGCTGGCCGGCCGGCAGGTGCTGTCGCGGCGAGCCGCCGTCGACCGCGCAGGCGACGAGGACACGCTGAAATCCGAGTCAGGTGCGGCGGCGATCCGGCCGGAATAACACTCGGGATGATGATTTCTCTTGCCAAGCTGTGGTAGAGTGATCATACCAGTAGGCAAGATGACGATCGGCAATGCCGGCGTCCGCGACTAGGGAGCAAGGGCTAGATGACGACGATTGCGCTGTTCGGTGCCGGCGGCAAAATGGGCTACCGCCTTTCGACCAATTTCCGCGGTTCGCCCTATACGATCCGCCATGTCGAGGTCAGCGAGGCCGGGCGCGAGCGGCTGAAGAACGGACTGGGCTTCGACACGGTCAGCGCCGAGGAGGCGCTGGAAGGCGTCGACGTGGTGATCCTGGCCGTGCCGGACACCCATATCGGCAAGGTCGCGGCCGGCATCGAGAGCAAGCTTGCGTCGGGCACGATGGTCATCGTGCTGGATGCCGCCGCACCGTTTGCCGGCCATCTGCCTAATCGTCCCGACCTGACCTACTTCGTCACCCATCCCTGTCATCCCCCGATCTTCAACGACGAAACCGACATGGCGGCCAAGAAAGACTATTTCGGCGGCGTCAAGGCCAAGCAGCACATGGTCAGCGCGCTGATGCAGGGACCAGAAGCGGATTACGCCAAAGGCGAGGCCATCGCCAAGATCATCTGGGCGCCGGTAATGCGCTCGCACCGCGTTTCCGTCGAACAGATGGCGCTGCTTGAGCCAGGCCTTTCGGAAACGGTGTGCGCCTCGCTGCTGGTGGTCATGAAGGAAGCCGTCGACGAGGTGGTGGCGCGCGGCGTCGACCAGCAGGCGGCGCTCGACTTCCTGCTTGGCCACATGAACGTGCTCGGCGCAGTCATCTTCGGCGAAACCAAGGGCGTGTTCTCGGATGCCTGCAACAAGGCGATCGAGTTTGGCAAGCCGGTGCTGATGCGCGACGACTGGAAGCGCGTCTTCGAGCCCGAAGAGATCGCGGCCAGCATCCAGCGGATCACTTGAGAGCCTTCGGTACAGATCTGCCTTTAGGTACAGATCACCTGAATTAGTGGTTGACTCATCATACCAGTTAGCTAAGCTAATGTTCGCTCGGATCACGCTTCGCCGGGAGTTCGATGCTGAGACGAATAGAGGATGGGGACAGGAACTTGCCTTGGCGGAGCCGGCGGCTTGAGCCCCAGGCGGTCCGGACCCTTCACACGCTGACGAATTCAAACGCAGACAAGTGCCTCGAACGATCGAGACACAGGCTTTTCAAACGGGAGGACTTCATGAAACTAACACGCAGAATGACGCTTGCCGCCTTCGCCGGCGTGCTGGCGCTCGGCACGGCGATGCCCGCCTACGCGGCGGACCTCATCGCCATCATCACGCCATCGCACGACAATCCGTTCTTCAAGGCGGAAGCCGTCGGCGCCGAAGCCAAGGCCAAGGAACTCGGCTACGAGGCGCTGGTGCTGGTGCATGACGACGACGCCAACAAGCAATCCGAGCTGATCGATACCGCGATCGGCCGCGGCGCCAAGGCGATCATCCTCGACAATGCCGGCGCCGACGCGACCGTCGCCGCCGTGCAGAAGGCTAAGGACGCCGGCATTCCCTCCTTCCTGATCGACCGCGAGATCAACGCCACAGGCGTTGCCGTGGCGCAGATCGTCTCCAACAACTACCAGGGCGCCCAGCTCGGCGCGCAGGAGTTCGTCAAGCTGATGGGCGAGAAGGGCAATTTCGTCGAACTGGTCGGCAAGGAATCCGACACCAATGCCGGCATCCGCTCGAAGGGCTACCATGACGTCATCGACGATTACCCCGACCTGAAGATGGTCGCGCAGCAGTCGGCCAACTGGAGCCAGACCGAGGCCTATTCCAAGATGGAATCGATCCTGCAGGCCAACCCCGACATCAAGGGCGTCATCTCCGGCAACGACACGATGGCGATGGGCGCCTATGCGGCGCTCGCGGCGGCTAACCGCAAGGATGTCATCGTCGTCGGCTTCGACGGTTCGAACGACGTGCGTGATTCCATCACCTCGGGCGGCATCAAGGCGACGGTGCTGCAGCCGGCCTACGCCCAGGCGCAGATGGCGGTCGAACAGGCCAACGACTTCATCAAGAACAAGAAGTCGCCCGAGAAGGAAAAGCAGCTGATGGACTGCGTGCTCATCAATGGCGAAAATGCCGCCAAGCTGGAAACCTTCGCGCTGAAGAACTGAGCCGGCGCGATATAATTGCGAGGGGCGGACACGCGTTCGCCCCTCAGTGCTTTATTTTGATGCAATTCCGGACGGGAAACCGTTTCACAGTTTTCCTGGAATTGCTCTAATTTCACGTTCCGGGTGCTTTTGACCGCCATGCCGAAGACATTGACCTGGCTAACCCCTTTTAGTTGGCTGACGCTTGTCGCGCTCGCGGGCCTTGGCCTCGGCGGTTGCAAAATCCTGCCGACGCCGGTGGCGCGGAGTGAAAACAGCGCGTCTGCCTTTAATCCGGACAAGATGGTCGAGGACATCTGGGCCTCGAAGGTCATCCCCTACCTCAGGCAGAAGGCTGGGCCGTTCGCCGAGGTCCATGCCTTGGCGAAAACCGATCCGGCGGCGGCCGGCACCAAATACGGCAATCCAAGGAAGCAGGCGAATTCGCCATGGACCTTCGCGGTCCGCGTCGAGGGCAAGATCGTCGCCGCCAACACGCAGTCGCGCGCGGGCACGATGGACATCGACGTGGACGGCGACGGCAAGGCCGATGCGCGCGTCCAGATGGGGCCGGCGATGCGCGGCACTGCACTTAGAGACAGCCTCGATTTCGTCCAGTTCAACGACTTCACCAACCAGATCGACTTCGCCCAGTTCGGCAAGGCCTTCAACGCCTATGCCGGCAAGACCGTGCTGTCCAAGCTGCCGCGCGAGGCCCTTGAAGGCCGCACCGCCAAGGTGCTCGGCGCCTATACGATCGAAGGCGGCCAGGACCTGCCGCTGGTGACCCCGGCGGAGGCCGAGATCGGGCCGAAGCCATGAGCCCCGCTCACGAGGTCATCCTCAAGCTGGAGGACGTCTCGAAGGTCTATGCAGGCACGGTCGCGGTCAAGCAGGCGAATTTCGAGGTGCGCAAGGGGGCCGTCAACGTGCTGGTCGGTGAAAACGGCGCCGGCAAGTCGACGCTGATGAAGATCATCGCCGGCGTCGAGCAGCCGACCCTCGGCCGTATCCTGCTCGAAGGCGAAGAGGTTTCCTTCTCCTCGTCGGGAGACGCGGTGGCGCGCGGCATCGGCATGGTGTTCCAGGAGCTGAACCTGTTCGGCAACATGACCGTCGCCGAGAACATCTTCGCCACACGCGAGATCACCAACCGCCTGGGTAAGATCGATCGCAAGGCACAGGAAGAGCGGGCGGGCGAATTCCTCGACCGGCTAGAAGCCGGCATCCGACCCGACATGCTGGTCGAGGATTTACGCATCGGCCAGCAGCAGCTGGTCGAGATCGCCAAGGCGGTTTCGCTCGACGCCAAGATCCTGATCATGGATGAGCCGACCTCGGCGCTGAGTGCTACGGAAGTCGAAATCCTGTTCAAGGTGATCGCCGACCTCAAGGCGCGCGGCGTCGCCATCGTCTACATCTCGCACCGGCTTGAGGAACTGATCCGTATCGGCGACACGGTCACCGTGCTGCGCGACGGCCGCATCACCGGCCAGGAGGAAATGAAGAACGTCGACACGCAGTGGATCGTGCGGCAGATGATCGGCTCGGATGCCAAGGATTTCGCCAAGGCCGACGGTCACCAGCCAGGCGAGGAAATCTTCCGCGCCGAGGAGATCTGCCTGCCGCGCGTCACCGGCGGACTGGCGGTCGACCATGTCTCGCTGTCGCTGCGCTCCGGCGAAATCCTCGGCATATACGGGCTGATGGGCGCCGGGCGCAGCGAATTGTTCGACTGCATCATGGGCCGTCACGGCCATGCCAGCGGCAAGATCTTCATCGCCGGCAGGCAAGTGAAGGAGCGCGACACGACGCGCCGTATCCAGCGCGGGCTTGCACTGATCCCCGAGGATCGCCAGCGCGAAGGCCTGGTGTCGATCCTCTCGGTGGCCAGCAACCTGACGCTGGCGAGCCTGTCGCGTTTCGTGCGCCTGTTCCATATCCGAGGCGGCGCCGAGCGGCAGGCCGTGATGCAAATGGTGGGGGAATTGGCGATCAAGGTCGCCGACCCGGCGCAGGAAGTCTCGTCGCTGTCAGGCGGCAACCAGCAGAAGGTGGTGATCGGCAAGGCGCTGCTCACCGGTCCGAAAGTGCTCCTGATGGACGAGCCCAGCCGCGGAATCGATGTCGGCGCCAAGGCCGATGTCTTCCGCACCATGCGCAAGCTTTCGCGCGACGGGCTGGGAATCCTGTTCGCCACCTCAGACCTCGACGAGGTGATGGCGCTGTCCGACCGCATCGCGGTGATGAGCAATGGCAGACTGACCGGCATGTTCGACCGCGCCGAAGCGACGGAGGCGGCGATCGTCGCCGCGTCGGCGCTGGGCCACGGACCGGCCGCACATGGGGAGCAACGCTGATGACTGACATTCCGGCCAAGGCGGCCGCTCCTTCCGCCTCCAGCGGCTCCGCGCTGCTGACGCTGATGAAGCTCAGGACCTTTATCGCGTTGATCGCGGTGCTGGTGTTCTTCTCGATCGCGGCGCCGAACTTCCTGTCGGCGGCGAACCTCATCCTGATGGCCAAGCACGTGGCGCTCAACGCCTTCCTGGCCATGGGGATGACCTTCGTCATCATCACCGGCGGCATCGACCTCTCGGTCGGATCGATCGTCGGCCTGTGCGGCATGGTGGCCGGCTATCTCGTGCTCAACGGCATCGACCTGCAGATCGGCTACACCATCTATTTCAACGTCGTCGAGATCGCCCTGATCACGCTTCTGGTCGGCATCGCGATTGGCGCCGTCAACGGGCTGCTGATCACCAGGCTCAACGTCGCGCCCTTCATCGCCACGCTCGGCGTGCTCTACGTCGCGCGCGGTTTCGCGCTGCTGTCGTCCGACGGCCGCACCTTCCCCAACCTGGTCGGCAAGCCGGAACTTGGCACCACCGGCTTCGGCTTCCTCGGTGCCGGCCGGCTGCTCGGCCTGCCGGTGTCGATCTGGATTCTGGTCGTGGTGGCGCTGGGGGCTGCCTATCTCGCCCGCTACACCCCGCTCGGCCGCCACATCTTCGCCGTCGGCGGCAATGAGCGCGCCGCGCGCATCTCGGGCGTGCGCGTCAACATGGTCAAGATGTTCGTTTACATGTTCTCCGGCTTCTGCGCAGCGATCGTCGGGCTGATCATCTCGTCGGAGCTGATGGCCTCGCATCCGGCAACGGGCGAGAGTTTCGAATTGAACGCCATCGCCGCGGCGGTGCTCGGTGGCACCTCGATGTCGGGCGGGCGCGGCACGATCGGCGGCACCATCGTCGGCGCCTTCGTCATCGGCATCCTGTCGGACGGGCTGGTGATGATGGGCGTGAGTTCGTTCTGGCAGATGGTGATCAAGGGGCTGGTCATCATCGTCGCCGTCGTGGTGGACCAGGCGCAGCGCCGGCTCCAGCAGCGCGTTACCCTGATGCAGATGGCCAAGGCGGGTTGAGCATGGCGGGTTTAAGTGGAGCGCTTATCGGCTGCGGCTTCTTCGCCGTCAACCAGATGCATGCCTGGCGTGACATCGAAGGCGTCTCGATCGTCGCCATCTGCGACCGGGACCCGGAGCGGCTCAGGCTCGTCGGCGACCAGTTCGGCGTGGCCCGGCGCTACACGGACGCTGCAGCGATGTTTGCAGCGGAGAAACTCGACTTCGTCGACGTCGCCACGACGGTCGGCAGCCATCGGGCGCTGGTCGAGATGGCTGCGGAGAACCGCGTTCCGGTGATTTGCCAGAAACCGTTCGCGCCAACGCTGGCCGACGCCAAGGCGATGGTGAAGGCTTGCGCGGATGCCGGCGTCCCGCTGATGGTCCACGAAAACTTTCGCTGGCAGTCGCCGATCCAGGCGGTGCGCGCCGTGCTCGACAGCGGCGAGATCGGCACGCCTTTCTTCGGCCGCATCTCCTTCCGCTCCGGCTACGACGTGTTCTCCGGCCAGCCCTATCTCGCGACGGGCAAGCGCTTCATCATCGAGGACCTCGGCATCCATATCCTCGATATCGCCCGCTTCCTGCTCGGCGACGTGTCGAGCCTGACCGCGCGGACCAAACGCATCAACCCGGCCATCGCCGGCGAGGATGTCGCCACGATCCTCATGGACCACGCTGGCGGCGCCACCTCGGTGGTCGATTGCAGTTATGCGACCAAGCTTGCCGTGGAGCCGTTCCCGGAGACGCTCATCGAACTCGACGGCAGCGACGGCACGATCCGGCTGGCGCAAGGCTACCGGCTGACCGTCACCGGCAAGAGCGGAACCAAGGTGAGCGACGTCTCGCCGCCGCTGCTGCCCTGGGCCTCGCGGCCTTGGCACAATATCCAGGAAAGCGTCGCCGCCATCCAGCAGCACTGGGTCGACTGCCTTGCATCAGGCCAGGAACCGGCGACTTCAGGCGCGGACAATCTCAAGACATTCGCCCTGGTCGAGGCCGCCTATGCCGGTGCCGCCAGTCGAGAACCGGTGCAGATCGACGCGCTGCTCAGATGAAGGCGGACGCTTTCCAGCTCTACGGCACGCGCGCGGCCGAGCCAAAGCCGGTCACGCTGCGTGCGGGTGCATTGAGCGCGGAACTGGACAACGGCAATTTGCGCAACATCCGCCACGGCGGCACCGAAGTACTGCGTGCCATAGCTTACATCGTGCGCGACCGCGACTGGGGCACCTATGAGCCTGACCTGACGGACCTTACCATCGACCAGCAGGGCGACCGCTTCTCCGTCACCTACGCGGCAAGCTGCCTTGGTCCGGACGGCAGCCGGCTCGGCTTCCACGCCACGATCGAAGGCTCCGCCGACGGCAGGCTGGTTTTCGATGTGACCGCATTGCCGGAGAGGGATTTCGAAACCAATCGCTGCGGCTTCTGCATCCTGCACCCGATCGCCGGCCTCGCCGGCAGCCCGGTGACGGTCGAGCACACCGACGGCAGCGTGGTCGAGACGGAACTCCCCGATCTGATCGACCCCTGGCAGCCGTTCAAGGATTTGCGCGCCATCACGCATCAGGTACGGCCCGGCGTTTTCGCCGAATGCCGGATGAAAGGCGACACATTCGAGATGGAAGACCAGCGCAACTGGTCCGACGCCTCCTACAAAACCTATGTGCGGCCGCTGGCGCTGCCATGGCCCTATGTGCTGCCGGCAAGGCAGGCGTTGCGCCAGACGATCAGCCTGCGCATCACCGGCGATGCCAGTGTGCCTGCCTCGGCGGCGCCGGCCGAACCGGTCCGCGTCGAGCTTGGGCAAGCCGGCGCGCAGCTGCCTGATATCGGCATCATGGTCTATCCCGAGGATGTCGAGGCCACACTTGCCGATCTGCCGTTGCTGCGAGGGTTCGGTCCCCGGCAACTGCTTTTCCACTTCGACCCGACGCGCGGCCACGGCATCGATGCGCTACGCGCCCACGCCCGACTCGCCGCCGCTTATCCTGTTTCGACGACGCTGGAATGCGTGGTCGCTTGTGCCGGCGATCTGGACGCCGAACTTTCCGAGGTCGCCGACATGGTGCGCCTGGCAGGCCTGCGGCTCGACGCCATCGCGGTGTCGCCTGCCGTCGACCGCCAGTCGACGCCGCCCGGCAGTGCCTGGCCGGCATGCCCACCGCTCGAGGACGTCTACGCGGCCGCCCGCCGCGCCTTTCCCGGCCTCCGCCTCGGCGGCGGGATGTTCAGCTATTTCACCGAGCTCAACCGCAAGCGCGTTCCAGCCGGCCAGCTCGACTTCATCACCCACTGCACCAACCCGATCGTGCACGCCGCCGACGATCTCAGCGTGATGCAGTCTCTGGAGGCGTTGCCCTTTATCACCCGGTCCACGCGGGCGATCTTCGGGACAAAGCCGTACCGGATCGGCCCATCGACGATTGCCATGCGCCAGAACCCGTATGGCGGCGCGACCAAGGACAATCCTCAGGGGCAGCGCATCGCCATGGCGAACCGCGACCCGCGCCACGCTGCGCAGTTCGCCGCCGCATGGACGATCGGCTATGCCGCGCGCGTCGCGCCGGCGGTACTGGAGATGCTGACACTGTCCAGTTTCGCCGGACCGTTCGGCGTGGTCGCGGGATCGGGCGAACCCGTCGCAGAGGGATCGCCGCGGCCGATTTTCCAGGCCATCAAAGGGCTTTGTGAGTTGGCCGGGCTGACGCATGTTTCCGCCACGACGAGCGACGAGACGCGGGTCCTGGGACTGGCCGGCCGCTCGGCGTCGGGCGAGACCATCGTCTGGCTGGCGAACCTGACACCGAACGACATGCGGGTCGACGCTTCCGCGCTTGGCCAAGGCGATCTCGTAATGCCGCCCTATGCGATCACCAGGATCGGTTACTTCTCGGAATTCATCACATAGAGCGCACGCGAGCGCTCGAGGTGCTTGATCATCGCCTTCTCGGCGCCGTCGGCATCCCCGTGCTCGATGCGGTCGATGATCTCTTCGTGCTCGGTCAGCGTGTATTTTTCCTTGCCGGTCCAGATCAGCATTTCGGTATGGTATTCCTTCAGCCACCCCAGCGTGGCTTCGCTGACGGCGACATAGATCGGATTGCCTGAAATGGACGCGATCTGGGTATGGAATTTCATGTCGGCGGAGATGAAGGCTTCGGAATCGCCGCGCGCGGCGCGCTGCTCGGCCACGGTCGCCTTCAGCAATTGCACATCCTCTGATTTGGCCTTTTCCGCGGCTTCCCTGACCATGCCGCGCTCGAAGAAGATGCGCGCGGTCTTCAGGTGCTCCAGCGTGTCCCTGGACGAGGACAGGATGATCTTGGCCGCGCCGTCGACCTGCTTGATGATCGACTTGGCGGTGAGTTGCAGCACCTTGGCGCGCTCGCCATGCGAGATGGCGACGAGCCCCATGTTGCTCAGCGCCTGCATGGCCTCGCGGATCGCCGGCCGGCCGACCTCGAAGCGCTCCATCAACTCGCGCTCGGACGGCATGTCGTTGCCCGGCTGCAGTTCGCCGCTGGTGATCAGCCGCTTCAGTCTTGCAAAGACTTCGTCGGAAAGTTTGCGCCGGACGATCGGCTCCGAACGGTTCATCGTGACGAATCACTCCCTGGCCCGGTTCCTGTTTAGCATTCCCGGCAGGATTACCGGAATGCCCGCGCCTGGAGCGGTTCGCTCCAGCTTTGCCGCAGCCCACCAGTCCTGCCGAGCTCGGATATCTCTTGCAATGCTTATGTACTCATTATACCAGACTTCCTGCGCGACGAAACTTTTTTCGAACCTTTTCGAGCGGCCGACCGACCATGATCACGCTTACCTATCGCATCGAAACCCCTGGCAGCATCGAGGCGCTAGCCGCCAAGATCGCCAGCGACCAGTCGACCGGCACCTTCGTCGCGCTGCCGGGCGAGACCGAGGAGCTGAAGGCGCGCGTGGCGGCGCGCGTTCTGGCGATCCGGCACCTGCCGGATGCCGCGCAACCCTCTCTCCCGGGATCCGGCAGCGGCCCTTTCCGGCGCGCCGATGTCGATATCGGCTTCCCCTTTGACGCCATCGGCACCGACCTGTCGGCACTGATGACCATCGCCATCGGCGGCACCTTTTCGATCAGGGGCCTGTCCGGCATCCGCGTCATCGACATGAAGCTGCCGGAACAGTATCGGGGCGCCCATCCGGGTCCACAATTCGGCGTTGCGGGCAGCCGCGGGCTAACCGGTGTCGAGGGCCGCCCGATCATCGGCACCATCGTCAAACCGGCGCTGGGTCTCAGGCCACACGAGACAGCAGCTATGGTGGGAGAACTGATCGAGGCCGGCGTCGATTTCATCAAGGACGACGAGAAGCTGATGAGCCCGGCCTATTCGCCCCTGGCGGAGCGGGTGAAGGCGATCATGCCAAGAATTCTCGACAATGAGCAGAAGACCGGCAAGAAGGTGATGTATGCCTTCGGCATCTCGCATGCCGATCCCGACGAGATGATGCGCAACCACGATCTCGTGCTCGAAGCCGGCGGCAATTGCGCGGTCGTCAACATCAACTCCATTGGCTTCGGCGGCATGGCTTATCTGAGGAAGCGCTCCGGCCTGGTGCTGCATGCCCACCGCAATGGCTGGGACATCCTCACTCGCCACCCCGGCCTCGGCATGGACTTCAAGGTCTGGCAGCAATTCTGGCGGCTGCTGGGCGTCGACCAGTTCCAGATCAACGGCATCGGCTCGAAATATTGGGAGCCGGACGATTCTTTCATCCGCTCTTTCGAGGCGGTGACCACGCCGCTGTTTTCATCAGACGATTGCGCGCTGCCCGTGGCCTGCTCCGGCCAATGGGGCGGCCAGGCACCCGAAACCTATGAGCGAACCGGCCGCACGGTCGACCTCCTCTACCTCTGCGGCGGCGGCATCGTCAGCCATCCGGACGGGCCCGGCGCCGGCGTGCGGGCCGTGCTGCAAGCCTGGCAGGCCGCGGTCGAGGGCATTGCGCTGGCGGATTATGCCCGCGATCACATCGAACTGGCCCGATCGATCGAAAAGTTCGGCGACGGCAAGACAGCATGAGCATGGCCGTGCAAAACCTGCTCCTCAGTTATTATGGCGACGACCTCACCGGTTCAACTGATGTCATGGAGGCGCTTGAGCTCGGCGGCGTGCCGACGGTGCTGTTCATGCGCCAGCCCGACCCGTCCTTGCTGGCGCGATTTTCGCATTGCCGCGCGGTTGGATTAGCGGGCACCAGCCGAAGCGAAACGCCGCAATGGATGGAGGAAAACCTGACGCCGGCCTTCGAATGGCTCAAAGCCCTCGGGGCGGCGATCTGCCACTACAAGATCTGCTCTACCTTCGATTCCAGCCCGGCGGTCGGCAGCATCGGCCGCGCCACCGAGATCGGCAGGCGCATTTTCGGCGAGGCGAGCGTGCCGATGGTGGTCGGGGCGCCGCAGCTCAAGCGCTACACGGCCTTCGGCAATCTCTTCGCGGCATTCCGCGGCGCGTTTTTCCGCATCGACCGGCATCCGGTGATGAGCAGGCATCCGGTGACGCCGATGGACGAGGCCGACCTGCTCGTCCACCTTTCGCGCCAGACCAGCCTCGGTTCCGGCTTGGTCAACCTGGCGACGTTGCAGGCGGACAATCTCTCGCAAACGGTCGATCAGATCCTGCGAGACAAGGACATCGTGCTGTTCGACGTCGATAGCCTCCGGACTCAGCAGCGAGTCGGCGAGCAACTCTGGCGCATCCATGAAAAGGGCCATGGTTTTGTCGTCGGATCATCCGGCGCCGAATATGCCTTGCTTGCCGCGTGGGCCGCCAAAGGCATCGTGTCGGGGCATGCGGCATTCCCATCGCCCGGTCCGGTGGATCGGCTCGCCGTTGTGTCGGGCAGCGTCTCCCCAACCACGGAAAAGCAAATCCGCCACGCACTCGCCCACGGGTTCGAGGGTATTGAGATGGATGCGATGCGACTGGTCCGCGAAGGCGCCGGCGAAGCGATCGAGCAGGCGGTCGCGGCCGGGCTGGCCAGCCTTGCCAAGGGCCACAGCGTCGTCCTCTACACCGCGCTTGGTCCGCAGGCCGATCGCGGCGCCGAGATCGACCGAATCGAGGGCGCCCGGAACACGCTCGGGCGGGCGCTGGGGACCATCCTGCGCCGTCTGATCGCCGAGCAGAAACTCAAGCGCGCGGTGATCGCCGGTGGCGATACGTCCAGCCACGCACTCGGACAATTGGCCATCGACGCGCTGACCGTGCGCATGCCGCTGCCGCAATCGCCGGGATCACCGCTCTGTGTGGCCCATGGCGGCGGTGAAATCGACGGTCTTGAGATCGCGCTGAAAGGCGGCCAGGTTGGCACCGACGCCTATTTCGAGACGATCCGGCTGGGAAGCTAGGCGACGACCCAGGTCGTTCAATAAAGCGGCTTGCCCATGTGCTTCGGCGTCGGCCACTGCGCCGTGATGCCGGGTTGCACCGGCCGTTCGAGATAGGTCGCCAGAACCACGTAGCTGCGCGTCGAGGTGACGCCGGGTGTCTCGTAGAGACGCAACAACAGGCCTTCGAGCGCCTTGGTGTCCTCGGTGCGCACCTTGAGCAATACGCATGTATCGCCGGCGACGGTGTGGATCTCCTCGACTTCGGGATATTCCGAGATCGCCATCAGTTCAGGGGTCTTGCCCCAGCCGCTGGTGTCGATGTGGACGAAGGTGAGTAGAGGCTTTCGCACCGCGTTGGGATCGATGATGGCGGCCGTGTTGCGAATGGCGCCGCTGCGCCGAAGCCGCTTGACGCGCTCATGCGCGGCCGGCGGCGACAGGCCGACGCGATCGCCGAGCTCGGCATAGCTGACGGTCGCGTCGTCGACCAGAACGCCTAATATTTTTCGGTCGGTCGCGTCGACATCCCGGGGCGCCGGCCTGTTCCGCGGAATGCCATCTGTTTCTTCATCCATAGCGGTATTCCCGATTGTCACCGAATTTAATACGGCCATTATGATGATATGTCGAACAACGATCAAGCTACAGCCTTGGGCGCGGACACCAGGCCGCCTATCCCGGCCCTCGCCTATCTCTTGACCGGGTGCATCGCCGTGATCGGCTCGAATTCGCTGGTGCTGGGCCCGATCGCTCCGGCAGTTGCCGTGTCGTTCTCGACCAGCGTTCCCATGGTGATGATGGCGGCGGCCGCGTTCGGCCTCGGCACATCGGCGAGCGCCCTGTTCCTGGCACGCCATATCGACCGGCTCGGCGCGCGGCGGATGTTGCAGGCGGCCTTGCTGCTGCTGGCATTGGCCTTGGTCGCCAGCGCGGCCGCGCCGACGGTGAGCGCGCTGGTTGCCGCGCAGCTTGTCGCTGGGATCGCCGCCGGCGTCGCCATGCCGGCAATCTATGCCAGTGCCGCGGCCATCGCCCCGCCCGGGCGGGAAAGCGGCACGATCGGCGTGGTGCTGACCGGATGGACGCTCAGCATGGTGGCCGGCGTTTCGCTGTCGGCGGTGCTCGCCGATCTCGTGCACTGGCGCGCCGTCTTTGTCGCCGTGGCCGTGCTGGCCGCCCTGGCGCTCGGCGGCTTGAGCGCATCGTCGCTCCCGGATGTCAGGAAGGCCGGACCGGCACCCGCCCCGCTGGCCGCGTTGAACATTCCCGGCATTGTGCCCCTCCTGGTTGCCTGCGGCGCTTTCATGACCGCCTTTTACGGCGTCTATGGCTATCTCGGCGATCACCTTCACAGCGGGCTGGGGCAGCCGGTCAGCGCCAATGGCCTGGCCGCCCTCGCCTATGGCGCGGGATTTGGCACCGCGGCGCTCTTCGACGGCATCATCGACCGGCTGGGCGCCCGGCGCGTCATGCCCTTCGCTTATCTTCTGGTCGCCATGATCCACGTGGCGATCGCCTCGACCAGCGACAGCTATGGCTTGACGCTCGCCATGGTCGCGGCCTGGGGACTTGCCAATCATTTCGGGCTGAACGTGCTGGTGATGCGCCTGTCGGCGCTCGATCCGTCGCGGCGGGGCACGATCATGGGGCTGAACAGCGCGGTGACCTACCTCGCGGTGTTCGTCGGCACCACCGGCTTCGGGCCGCTCTATTCCGGCTTCGGCTTCGCCACATGCGCGGCGGTCGCGGCCTTGCTGATGCTGATTGCCGCTGGCGCGGCGGCATGGCGCACCCGATAGAACCTTCCTCCTGGCATTGCTCCAGCCGGTACAACGTGATTGGCCAGCGGACTTTCGCGTAGTTGACACCGGCACCCCTGCCTTCCATACAAAGCGCGTCAATGTTCTCAGGGCGGGGTGAAAGTCCCCACCGGCGGTAACGGTCTCGGCCGAAGCCCGCGAGCGCTTTCCGGTATCGGAGAGGTCAGCAGATCCGGTGTGATTCCGGAGCCGACGGTTAGAGTCCGGATGAAAGAGAACGAAACGGGAGACGGACCGCCCCGGCGGGCCGGATTTCGTATCGTGCGTCCTGATTCTGGTTCGAAACGGAAGGATGGACCCATGAATCAGCATTCCCACAAAGACTATGAAACAACCCGCATTGCCGTCATCAGGGCGCGCTGGCATGCCGACATCGTCGACCAGTGTGTGCAAGCCTTTGGGGCGGAACTGGCCGAGATTGGCGGCGGACGCTTTGCCGTCGACATCTTCGACGTGCCTGGCGCCTACGAGATTCCGCTCCATGCCAAGACGCTCGCCGGCACCGGCCGCTACGCCGCGATCCTCGGCACGGCATTCGTCGTCAATGGCGGCATCTACCGGCACGACTTCGTCGCCAACGCCGTTATCGACGGCATAATGAACGTGCAGCTCTCGACCGGCGTGCCCGTGCTTTCGGCGGTGCTGACGCCGCACAATTTTCACGACAGCGCCGAGCATCATCGCTTCTTCTTCGAGCATTTCACGGTCAAGGGCAAGGAAGCGGCCAACGCCTGTGTGCAGATACTCGCCGCGCGGGAAAAGATCGCGGCCTGAAGCGCCGCTGCCGGGGTGGAAATCCCGGTAACGGGCTGTAGTATCCCGGAAAATACCGAGTTCGGGAGGATGCCGGTGCAGACCAAGAAGATCATCAATGACGGCAACCGTGCCGTCGACGAAATGCTCGAAGGGATCCTCGCCGCGCATCCTCGCCATCTCACAAGCGTGGACGGCAGCCCGCGCTCGATCATCGCCCGCGACGGACCACGGCCCGGCAAGGTCGGGCTGGTGATCGGCGGCGGCTCCGGCCACGAGCCGACCTTTCTCGGCTTTGTAGGCAAGGGGCTGGCGGACGCGGCGGCTGTCGGCAACGTCTTTGCCTCGCCGCCGCCCGATCCGATCCTGGCATGCGCCAAGGCGGTCAGCGGCGGCGCCGGCGTGCTCTTCATGTACGGCAACTATGCCGGCGACGTGATGAATTTCGACATGGCCGCCGAAATGGCCGCCATGGACGACATCGAGGTGCGCACGGTGCTGACCACCGACGACGTCGCCTCCGCGCCGCGTGACGAGCGGCGGAAGCGCCGTGGAGTCGCCGGTAATTTCTTCATCTTCAAGGCGGCCGGTGCCGCCTGCGACCTGATGCTCTCCCTCGACGAGGTCGAGCGCGTCGCGCGCAAGGCCAACGACCACACCTTCACCATGGGCGTGGCGCTGTCGCCCTGCTCGCTGCCGCAGACCCGGCGGCCGAATTTCGAGATCGGCGCCGACGAGATGGAAATCGGCATGGGCATTCATGGCGAACCCGGCATCGCCCGCGGCAAGCTCGGGACCGCCGACGAAATCACCGACGAGATGCTCGACAAGATTTTCGCCGAGATGGCGCCGAAGCGCGGCGACAAGGTCGCGGTGCTGATCAATTCGCTGGGATCGACGCCGCTGATGGAGCTCTACATCATGAACCGCCGGGTCAAGCAGAGGCTCGACGCCATCGGCGTTTCCATCCACGCGACCTGGGTCGGCAATTACTGCACGTCGCTGGAAATGGCCGGCGCTTCGGTGACGCTTTTCCATCTCGACGAAGAATTGCAGGCGATGCTCGACCACCCCTGCGACTGCGCCATGTTCCGTGCCGGCTGAGGACCGCTCCATGACCATCGCTGCGTTCGACCTGAAAAGAATGTTCGATGCGATCGCGGTGGCGATGGAAGCCGACAGGGACCGGCTTTGCCAGCTCGACGGCGTCATCGGCGACGCCGACCATGGCATTGCCATGGCGCTTGGGTTCAACGCCGTGCGCGATGCGCTGGCGTCGCTCGACCTTGCGGCGGCCGAGCCGACCGCGCTCCTCAACACCGCGGCGAAATCATTCCTCAATGCGGTCGGCGCGTCCTGCGGCCCGCTCTATGCCACCGCCTTCATGCGCGCCGCCGCCACCGTCAAGGGCAAGGCGACGCTGGCGGATGCCGATGTCGTCGCGCTGCTGCAGGCCATGGCGCAAGGCATCAAGGATCGCGGCAAGGCCGAAACCGGCGAAAAGACAATGGTCGACGCCTGGCAACCGGCGGCGGAAGCAGCCGGCGCCAGCAATGCAGCAGGAAAGAACCTTGCCGAAAGCCTCCAGGCAGCTTTTGCCGCCGCCGAGCGCGGCGCGGAATCGACCAAGGACATGATTGCCGCCAAGGGCCGCTCGTCGCGGCTCGGCGAGCGCTCGCTCGGCCATATCGATCCCGGTGCGGCTTCGGCCGTCACCGTCATCGGCGCGATGCGCGACAGTCTCGCTTAGCTCTTCGCCGTGTCGAGCTTGTTGATCGCCTCAACGTTGCCGGCCGACGGTCCCTTCTCGTCGAACTCCGAGGCCAGCCAGGTATCGACAATGGCCTTGGCCAGTTCCGGGCCGATGACGCGGGCGCCCATGGTGATAATCTGGGCATTATTGGATTTCGCCGCGCGTTCGGCCGAATAGGTGTCGTGGGTGAGTGCGGCGCGGATGCCCGGCACCTTGTTGGCCGAGATCGAGACGCCGATGCCGGTGCCGCAGAACAGGATGCCACGATCGTTCTCGCCGTCGACGATCGTCTGGGCAAGTTTCCGTGACAGGTCGGCATAAAAGCCGGCCTGGCTGAGGTCGCTGACGGTGAGCCCCGGCTTGGTCGCCAGATGCGCTGATATGACGTCGAGCAGCGGCTTGCCAGCGCTGTCGGCTCCAATGGCTATTTTCATCTTTTGTCCTTTCCGGTTCGATGATTCAGATGGCGGCCGACGCGCGGCGCAGGATGTCGATGTAGCCTTCGGCCTGCCAGGCCGAGCGGCCGATGAACAGGCCGTCGATGTTGGGCTGGGCGATCAGTTCCGCGGCATTGCCCGGATTGACGCTCCCGCCATAGAGCACCGGCGGCACGGTCGGCAGCAGACCGCCGGCGACCTTCTTGATCAGCGCCTGCTGCTTGTCGGCATAGTCGGAACTGGCCGGAATGCCCTTGTCGCCGATCGCCCAGACCGGCTCGTAGGCGAACAGGATTTTTGCTTCCCTGGCCCCGCCCTCGATGAATCGCAGTGCGCCCTCGACCTGGCTGGTCAGTACCTCATCGGCCTTGCCGCTTTCGCGCTCGGCCAGCGTCTCGCCGACGCAGATCAGCGGTATCAGTCCGTGCTTGACCGCTGCCGCCGTCTTCAGCCCGACCGTGCGGTCGGTCTCGCCGAAGTGCTCGCGCCTTTCGCTGTGGCCGAGTTCGACCAGGTCTAGGCCGCAATCGTTCAGCATCACCGGCGAGATCTCGCCGGTCCAGGCGCCGGCGTCGGCCCAATGCATGTTCTGCGCGCCGACCTTGATGCGCGTCGCCGACAGCGCCTGCCCGACCTCGCGTACCGCCGTGAAAGGCGGGACGACGAAAGGCTGGATGCGATCGTCGAAACCCGCCACGAAGCCGGCCAGTGCGCCCGCAAAATCAAGCGCCTCGGCGAGCGTCTTGTTCATCTTCCAGCTTGTACCGACCCAGTAAACCACGCGTACACTCCTTGATCCTCAATCCTTGTCGGCGACCACCGTGAGCGAGACGCCGGCCGCATCCAGTGTGTCTTGCATTCCGGGCCCCGGCTCGCGCCCGGTGAAGACGGCGTCGAATGCCTTGAGATCGGTCAGGAAATGCAGAGCGCTGCGGCCAAACTTGCCGTGATCGACAAGCAGATATTTGCGTGTCGCGGCGGCCATCATCAGTCGCTTGGCCTGCACCACTTCCTGGTCCTGATGGAAGGCGGAGGCGCCATGGATGGCGGACGACGACAGGAAGGCGACGTCGGCGCGCAGCGACCGCAGCGAAGCCTCGGCGAGCAGCCCGAAGAAGCCGTGGAATTTCTTCGAGTACTGGCCGCCCAGCGCGATCATGTTGATGCCTGCGGCACCGGCCAGATCTTGGATGACGGCGAGGTTGTTGGTGATCACCGTCAGTGGCCTGAAATCGGCGAGATACCGCGCGATACCGCCCGCGGTCGAGCCGTCGTCGATGATGACCGTCTGGCCGGGTTCGATCATGGTCACGGCCGCCGCCGCAAGGCGCTGTTTTTCCCCGATCGCCTGCTTCTGCCGGTAGCGAAAATCGCTTTCAAACAGACTGCTCGGCTGAATCGACGCGCCGCCGCGCACCTTGCGCAGCAAACCGCTCTCCTCGAGCTCGTCGAGGTCGCGATGCACGGTCATCCTGGATACGCCAAAGCGGGAGGCAAGATCGTCGACGCTCGCCGCGCCGGCGTCCACCAGGAAGTCCATGATCCCTTGGCGTCTGTTGTCGCTCTTCATTCTCGCCGACCCGCCAACGCAGAACCCCTGGCTCCTTGATCGAGCGAAGATATAACAGATATGATCGCGTAAGTATCATAGTTTTTGTGATAATGAGATATTTCCGTGGGATATTTCGCCGGCTTTTATCACGCCGCTGTAACAAGAATTGCTGCCGGGACGGTCTGTCACGGTTGCGGTTGCGCAGGATTCCGGCCAGAAGCATCGGTGGGCTGAACGATGCGCGGGCGGCCCGCAACCACAGGTTCGAAACCAGATACGGGAGACTAATCGTTGGCTCGCATCACACTGAGACAATTGCTCGATCACGCCGCCGAATACGGCTATGGCGTGCCGGCCTTCAACATGAACAACATGGAACAGGGCCTCGCCATCATGGAGGCTGCCGAGGAGACTAAGTCCCCGGTCATCCTGCAGGCGAGCCGCGGCGCCCGTGCCTATGCCAATGACGTGGTGCTGGCCAAGCTGATCGACGCGCTGGTCGAGATCCATCCCGACATCCCGGTCTGCATGCATCTCGACCATGGCAACAACGAAGCCACCTGCGTCACCGCGATCCAGCACGGCTTTACCTCGGTGATGATGGACGGCTCGCTCAAGGAAGACGGCAAGTCGCCGGCCGACTATGCCTATAATTCCGGCATCACACGGCGCGTCGTCGACATGGCGCATTGGGGCGGCGTGTCGGTGGAAGGCGAGATCGGCGTGCTGGGCTCGCTCGAGAGCGGCGGCGGCGAGCAGGAAGACGGCCACGGCGTCGAAGGCGCGATCAGCCACGACCAGCTCCTGACCGATCCGGTGCAGGCCGAACAGTTCGTGCGCGACACCCATGTCGATGCGCTGGCGGTGGCCATGGGCACCAGCCACGGCGCCTATAAATTCTCGCGCAAGCCCGACGGCGCGGTGCTGGCGATGAACGTGATCGAGGAGATCCATCGCCGCTTGCCGAACATGCATCTGGTCATGCACGGCTCATCCTCGGTGCCGGAGGATCTGCAGGAGATCATCAACAAATATGGCGGCCAGATGAAGCCGACCTGGGGTGTCCCGGTGGAGGAGATCCAGCGCGGCATCAAGCATGGCGTGCGCAAGATCAACATCGACACCGACAACCGCATGGCGCTGACCGGCGCTATCCGCAAGGTGCTGACCGAAAATCCCAGCGAGTTCGATCCGCGCAAATATCTGACGCCGGCGATGGCGGCGATGAGGAAGCTCTGCAAGGAGCGCTTCGAGCAGTTCGGCACCGCCGGCAATGCGCCGAAGATCAAGCCGCTGCCGGTTTCGGACATGGCCAAGCGCTACAAGTCGGGCAGCCTCGATCCGAAATTCGCCTGAGTTCGATCGGGTTGCATTTCATGGACAGGAGCCACGTGGGCTCCTGTCCGATCTCTATCCGGCTTTCGGCAGCAGGCCAGGCCTGCCGGTCTCGATGAACGGTGCCCAGAAGTCGACCGACTCGCGGATCATGGCGACCACCTGATGGTCGACCGGCTCGCGCTCGCGGAAGGATAGTTCGAGGCAGATTTCGTTGTCGGTGCCGCCGCCGCGTCGCACCGTCTCCAGCAGCTTCTCAGGCGTGATGCGGCCGTCCTTGTTGTAGGCCGCGGTGAATGGCCAATGGCCGCCCTTGTTCATCGACGATTGCTTGATGTGGATGATCGGCGACTTCAGAGGGAAAGCTTCGGCCCAGGCATAGGGATCGATGTCGGCCGGATTGGAGGAAGTGACGTCGCCATGGTCGATGTCGACCATCATCTCCAGCGGAATGGCCATGCCGGCCGCGTCGATCGCCTCCTGCAGCATCCGGCAATTCTCGATGGTGTGGCCGAATTCGCGACCGACCGACATCGGCTCCCAGAATAGATAAGTCAGGCCTGCCGCCCGGGCGTGCTCGGCGACCTCGCGCCAGCAGTCCAGCGCGATGTCGAACAGCCTGGCGCGACGGGCGGGGTCGTCATAGTCCCGATGCGTGAAGATGGCGAACTGCGTGCCCATGCCGTCGGCGCCAAGCTCGGCCGAGATATCGGCGAAGGTCTTGAACCAGTCGACATAGTAGCGGCGCACATCGGCATCCGGATGGCCGAAATGGTTCAGCCGGCCATAGGGGCCGGTCATGCCAGAGGTGACGCGCACGCCGGTGCGATTCAAGGCGTTGCGGAACAGGCGGACGAACTTGACGATCGTCGCCGCCGGCCAGCCTGGGTTGACGAATTCATGCGTGAGCTGAACGTCGCGAATGCCGATCTCATAGGCGACGGTATCGATCAGATCGTCCGGCTCGGCGAAGCGGTTGACCAGCGGATTGGTGTTGAGGGAGAGCGTGAAAGGCAAGGTCGCGATCCCTTCAACGCTGGCGCGGAACAGGGGCAATGAGCGCCATCAGCCTGCCCTCGCCTGCCGGCTCGCGCACCAATGCTCGAAGGCCGCCTTCTCCTCGGCGGACAAATGCAGGCCATGCTTGGTGCGCCGTTCGAGAATGTCGGCCGCGTCTTCAGCCCATTCCTGTTCGAAGAGGTAGTTCGCCTCGCGCTCGAAGAAATCCTTGCCGAAGCACCGCCCAAGTGCGGCGAGCGATCGGGCGCCGCCGACCACGGACCGCGTCCTGGTGCCGTAGAGCCGGCCGTAATGCTTGAGCAGCGATGCCGGCATCCATGGATACTCGTTTGCGAGGCTGCCAAGAAACTGTTCGAAGTCGGCATTGGCGATGTCGCCGCCCGGCAGATGCGCCTTCGCGGTCCAGGCTTTGCCCATGCGGGGAAAGAACGGTGCGATCCTGTCCAGCGCATGCTCGGCGAGTTTGCGGAAGGTGGTGATCTTGCCGCCGAAGACGGAGAGCAGCGGCGCCTGCGCGTCCGGCGCGTCGAGTTCGAAAATATAGTCGCGCGTCACCGCGCTCGGATTGTCGGCATTGTCGTCATAGAGCGGCCGGACACCGGAGAACGAATGGACCACGTCGCCCCGCGCAAGGCCGCGCTTGAAATAGCGGTTGACCACTTTGATGAGGTAATCGATCTCGCTCTCATCCGCTCTCACATCCTCGGGCCGGCCCTCGTAGGGGATATCGGTGGTTCCGATCAAGGCCAGATCGTTCTGGTACGGATTGATGAAAATGACGCGCTTGTCGTTGTTCTGGACGAGATAAGCCTGCCTTCCATCCCAAAATTTGGGTACGACGATATGGCTGCCCTTGACGAGGCGGACATTGCGCCTGGAGTTCTGGCCAGCAACGCGGTTGACGATGTCGTTGACCCAAGGGCCGGCGGCATTGATCAGCGCGCGGGCCCGTACACTGGTTTTGATGCCGGTCCTGACGTCGCGCATCTCGACAACCCAGAGGCCGCCCTCGCGGCGGGCCGCGGTGCAGGCGGTGCGGGTGAGGACCTTCGCTCCCCGTTCGGCGGCGTCGAGCGCATTGATGACGACGAGGCGGGCATCGTCGACCCAGCAGTCCGAATATTCAAAACCGCGCTTGAAGCCGTCCTTGATCGGCGCCCCCTCGGGCGCTGTGCGCAGATCGAGCGTCCGGGTGGCGGGCAGCCGCTTGCGGCCGCCGAGATGGTCGTAGAGGAAGAGGCCGAGCCGCACCAGCCATGCCGGCCGGTCGTCCGGGCTGTGCGGCAGCACGAAGCGCATGGGCCAGATGATGTGCGGCGCCGATTCCAGCAGCACCTCGCGCTCGATCAGCGCCTCGCGCACCAGGCGGAATTCGTAATATTCGAGGTAGCGCAGACCGCCATGGACGAGCTTGCCCGAGCGCGAGCTGGTGCCTTCGGCGAGATCGTCCTTTTCGCACAGGATGACGGAAAGCCCGCGGCCGGCGGCGTCGCGCGCGATGCCGGCGCCGTTGACGCCGCCGCCGATGACGAAGAGGTCGACGATGTCAGGGCCGACGCTCATCTTGCCGTCACCCCGCTGCCGAATTCTCGCATCATGGCCATCGCTCTCAGCACGGATTGACCGGAGGCAGGCCAGCCAGGTAGCGGCGCACTTCCTCGGCGGCCTGCTCGGCGGCATAGGTCACGGTGCGCACCGAAGCGCCGGCGATATGCGGCGTCAGCGTCACGTTTGGCAGCTGCAGCAAGGGCCAGTCCGAGGGCACCGGTTCGACCGCGAAGGTTTCCAGCATGGCGCTGGCGATCTGCCCTGAAACCAGCGCCTCGTAAAGTGCGTCGTAGTCTACCAGCGGGCCACGCGCCGTATTGACGAAGATCACGCCCGGCTTCATCCGCGCGATGGTGTCCTTGCCGATCAGACCGCGTGTCTCCTGCGTCACCCGCGAATGCAGCGTGACCACATCGGAGCGCGACAGGAGGTCGTCGAGCGCAACCAGTTCGACGCCAGCGTTGCGATCCTCGGCGCTCAGTTGCACATAGGGATCGCTGACCAGGACGTGGCAGCCGAAGGCGCGCAGCAGGCGCACCACCTTCGTGCCGATATTGCCGTAGCCGACCACGCCGACGGTCATTTCGCCGAGTTCGCGGCCGGTGCGGTCGGCGCGGTAGAGATCGCCGCGCCATTCCCCCTTGCGCAAGGCCTCGTGGCCGACCCGGATCAGCCGCGTCTCGGCAAGGATGGCGCCGATGGTGAACTCGGCCACGGCCGTGGCGTTGCGGCCGGGCACATTGACCACGGTGATGCCATGCGCCCTAGCCGCTTCCATGTCGATGTTGATCGGGCCGCCGCGCGACACCGCGACCAGCTTGAGCCCCGGCAGACGCCGCATCATGCCTTCCGACAGGGGCGCTAGCTGCGTGACGAGGATTTCGGCATCGCCGATGAAATCGACGACCTCGTCGGGCTGGCCAAAATATTCCTTGACCTTGTCGAGGCCGAGCGCGGCGTTGCCGAACTCCATCGGCTCGTCGGGCCAGGCCGTCTGCAATGTCCTGATATCGAGGTCGCCACCGGCGACCTTCTCGACTTTGGCGCGAAACACCTCCGGCAGCATGAAGTTGTCGCCAATGATCGCTATTTTCCTCAGCATACTCGACTTCTCAATTTTCCTGCGATGTCGCCATGGAACGCCAGACCGGCCGCAGGGCCTGGTGCGCCAGCATGTAGGACGGGGTCATCCTGTCGTAGATCGCGGCGAGGCCCGGGTCGCTTGGCTCGGCCTCGCCGAGCAGCGGCGTCACCCATTCGCCGACGCATTCGTCCATGGAGGCGTATTGACCGACGCAGACGGCGGCGATCATTGCGGCACCCGCCGCACCGGCCTCCTCTCGCGCGCTGGTGCGCGTGTCGGCACCAATGGCGGCCCCCAGGATCCTGCGCAGCGCCGGGCTTCTGGCGGCGCCGCCGGTCAGGCGAATTTCGCGAGGCAGCGGGCCCATGGCGGCGTAGCAGTCGCGCGCCGCGAAGGCCAAGCCTTCGAAGACGGCGCGCACCAGATCGGCGTAGCCGTGGCGCGACGAAATGCCGACGAAGCCTGCCCTGGCGTTGGCATCGACGAACGGTCCCCGCTCGCCGGCTTCCGACACGTAGGGCTGGTAGAGCAGCGAAGCTGGCCGCGTGGCCGCGATCCAGGCATCGACCAGCGCGATCATCTCGCCATTGCTGCGGGTTATGCCTTGCGAGGCGAGGATGCCCGAAGCGAGGCCAAGCACCCAGTCGATGTTGAGCGTCGCCGCCATGTTGGACTGCATCTGCGCGAAGACGCCCGGCGCCGGCATCGCCATCGTGTAACCGGTCGCCGCTTCGTTGAGCTGCACATCATCCGGGGTCTCGGCCAGCCGCATGTGCATGCCGGTGGAACCGATGATCGAGCAGCCGGGCTTGCGTTCACGGTCGAGGAGGCCGGCGCCGAGCGCGGTGCAGACGACGTCGACATAACCGAGCACGACGGGTGTGCCGGCAAACATGCCGGTGACGTCGGCGGCGGCCGGCGACAGTCCGGCGCTGTGCCTCGTGCCGTCGATGATCGGCGGCAGCAGGTGCCTGAGATCGGCGACGCCGAGGACGTCGAGCACCTCCCCACTGTAGTCACGGGTGCGGAAGTCGCCGAAAGTGAAGGTCCCTTCGGACGGATCGGTGGCGCGTTCGCCGGTCAGCTTGAAATAAAGCCAGTCCTTGCAATGGAACGCGGTCGCCGCCTTGCCGAGCATTTCGGGCATGGTGCGCTTCATGAAGGCGAACTGCGAGCCTTGCTGGCAGGCGGCAAGACCGCTGCCGGTCTTTTCGAAGCGCAGCCGGTCATCGGGCCGCGCACGGATTTCTTCGACGATGCCGGCGGCGCGCGCGTCGAGCCAGAGCCAACCCTTGGCCACCGGCTCGCCCTTGCCGTCGATCAGCCAGGTCCCGTCGCCCTGCCCGGTCACCGCGATGGCGACGGTCCGGCTGGCGAGATCGGGCACCTTGTCGGCAAGCTGGCGCAGGGTCGTGGCGGCATCGGCCCATGTGCGGGACAGATCCTGTTCGGCGCCGCCGCCCGGCAGCGTCTCATAGTGGTTCGGCGTTGCCGCGGCCGCGATCTGGCGGCCCTTCGTATCGAAAGCGATGGACTTGATGACAGAGGTGCCGGCATCTATGCCGATCAGTACGTCGCGCATCACGCGAGCTCCATGCCGTGCGAGATCGCAATGCCGCTCGCTTGGTCGAAGACGTGCAGGTTTTTGGGATCTATGCTGACATTGATCGGCGCGCCGAGGTCGAGCCGGGTGCGGTCATGCTCCACCAGTACCAGCGAGCCGCCGGCGAAGTCGGCGGCGATGTGGGTCTGGTCGCCGAGCCATTGGTTGGCCGAGACCCTGGCCGGAACACCCTCCTTCGAGCGCCGGACCGCGTAGGGCCTGATGCCGATAACCACCCGCTCACGGCTGAGCAGCTGGTCGCGAACCGGAGCGCTGAAGGCGTCCTTGTCGTAGTCGAGCGACAGCCCGTCGGGCAGCCTGAGATTGATGCGGCCGGCGGCCGTGCCGACAAAGGCCTCGAAGACGTTCATCGGTGGCTCGCCGACGAAGGTGCCGGTGAACAGGTTCGCCGGGCGCTCCTTGATCCGGTCCGGCGTGTCGAACTGCTGCAGCACGCCACCCTCCATCACCGCGATGCGGTCGGCCAGCGCATTGGCCTCGGTCTGGTCGTGGGTGACCAGGATCGCGGTCAGGCCACGCTCCTTGATGAAGTGCTTGATGCGGCCGCGCAGCACGGCGCGAAGCTGCGGTTCGAGCTGGCCCATCGGCTCGTCGAGCAGATGCAGGTCGGCCTCGCGGATCAGCGCCCGGCCGAGGCTGGCGCGCTGCTGCTGGCCGCCGGAAATGGAGCTGGGATAGCGCTCCAATATGTCCTCGATCTCCAGCAGCTTGGCGATGCTGGCGACCTTGGCGTCGACCTCGCTCCTGGGCAGCCGGGCGGCCTTGAGCGCGAAGGCCATGTTCTCGCGCACGGTGAGCGGCGGATAGAGCGAATAGCCCTCGAAGGCCATCGCCACATTGCGTTTGACCGGCGGCAAGGTGTGTACCTTGCGGCCCGCGACCGCGATCGCGCCGCGCGACACCTCCTCGAAGCCGGCAATCATGCGCAAGGTCGAGGTCTTGCCGCAGCCCGAAGAGCCGAGCAGCGCCACGATCTCGCCCTTGCCGATCTCCATCGTCAGGTTCTTGACGGCGTGAACGCCCCTGTCGATCGGGCCATAGAATTTGTCGACGCCTGATATGGTGAGCGCGCTCGGGCTCATGCCGCTTCTCCGTTGCGCAGTTTGACGACATTCCTGGCGCCGATGCGCTCGCCGCTCGCCCGATCGAACAGCAGGGCGCTCCTGCCGTCGACGGCGATATGCGCCTTGCCTTCGCTGCGCCCCGGCGTTCCGGCCGGGCGCGAGACCAAAATTTCACGGCCGCGCACGGTGCGCACCAGCGTGACGATCTTTTCGTTGAGCGGCGTCTCCGCCTCGACGGTCACCGGAATGGCGCCGGGTTCGTTCTCGCCAACGAAATGCAGGGCCTCGGGTCTCAGCCCGATGATGCAGTCGCGGCCGATGGCGGCCTCCGGAGCATCGGTGAGATGGACCTGTACATTGGACAGGCCGACATAGACCCCCCGGGCATCGCGCGCGGGCTTGACGTCGAGCAGATTGATGGTCGGATCGCCGAACAGCCGCGCGATCTCGACGTTGGCCGGCTCACGATAGATCTGCTCGGGCGTACCAAGCTGCCTGATGACGCCTTGCGACATCACCGCGATGCGGTCGCCGAGCGCCATGGCTTCCTTGTAGTCCTGAGTAACGTAAACGACGGTGGCGCCGCGATCGGCGAGCAGCCGCGGCAGTTCGAGCCGCATCTCGAAACGCAGCTTGGCGTCGACATTGCGCAAGGGATCGTCGAGCAGAAGGAGCGGCGGCGAACCGACCAAAGCGCGGGCAAGGGCCGTGCGCTGCTTCTGGCCATTGGAGAGAGCGCGCGGCTTGTGGCTCAGCACATGGCCGATCTTCAACAATTTGGCGACGCTCTCGACCCCGGCCTTGATCGCGCTCTGCGACGAGCGCTTGGCCGCCAGCGGCGTCGCGATATTGTCGAAAGCGCTCATATGCGGAAACAGCGCGAAATTCTGGAACGCCATGCCGACGCCGCGGAATTCCGCGTCGACATCGGTCATGTCCTCGCCGCCGATAAGGATCTTGCCTTCGTCCGGATCGATGACGCCGGCGACCAGCCGCAAAAGCACCGTCTTGCCGGCGCCCGAGGGACCAAACAGCACCAGCGTCTCGCCATCGGCGACCGTCAGCGACAGATTGTCGAGGACGGTCTGGCTCTTGTAGCGCTTGACGACGTTTCTGAGTTCGAGGCTGGCCATTTCTATCCTTTCACCGCGCCGAGCGACAAGCCCTCGACCAGATAGCGCTGTGCGTAAAGGGCGAGCGCCAGCGTCGGCGTGATCGACAAGACGATGGCCGCCGAAATCTGGCCGTACTGGATGCCCGATGAAGTGATGAAGGCCAGCGCGCCGACCGTCACCGGCTGCTTGTCGGCCGAAGCCAACACCAGCGCGAAGACGAAATTGTTCCAGGCGAAGATGAAGGCGAGCAGGCCTGCCGCCGCGATGCCGGGGCCGGCGAGCGGCAGCGCGATCTTGCGGAAGGTGGCGAACCAGGAATGGCCGCCGATGCGGTAGGCATATTCGATGTCGGCCGGAATGTCCTCGAAATAGCCGCGCACGATCCACAGGATCAGCGGCAGGCATATCAACTGGTAGACCCAGATCAGGCCGATATAGGTGTTGGCAAGGCCGAGCTTCTGGAAATAGAGGGTCAGCGGCAGCAGGACCAGAAGTGCCGGCGCGAACTTGAACGACAGCAGCGTGAAGGCGATGTCCTCCGAACCGCGGAATTTGTGACGCGCGAAGGCGTAAGCCGCCGGCACGCCGAGCAGCAGCGAAACGGCGACCGAGGTCACCGACAGGAACACCGAATTCCAGAGATTGCGCATGAAGGCGATGTCGAGCGTGCCGGCGGCGGTCATCAGCTTGCCGGTGATCAACGCCGTGTAGTTGGCGAGCGTCGGATCGAAGATGAGCTGCGGCGGGATGCGCAGAATGGTCTCGTTGGTCTGGAACGACATCATGAATATCCACAGGATCGGGAACATGAAGAAGATCACGACCAGCGTCAGTGCCGCGCCGCGCAGGATGCGTTCGAGAAGCGAGGTATGTTCCATCGCCGCCTCCTATGCCTGGCCGCGGGCGCGTTCGCGCAGCCTGAGCCAGTTCTTGATGAAGATGTTGGAGAGGAAATAGGTGATCGCCCACAGGATGATCATGAGCGCCGCCGAGCGGCCGACATTGGTCGACTGGAAGAAGTTGAGATAGGCCTCGACCTGGAACACGGTCAGCGTGTCGCCCGGCCCGCCTTGGGTCATCGCGTAGATGATGTCGAACTGCTGAATGGAATCGAGCAGCCGGAACAGCGTCGCTGTCAGGATGTAGGGCGTCAGCATCGGCAGCGTGATGCGGAAGAAGACGAAGCTCCTCGGCACGCCGTCAAGCGCGGCGGCCTCGAAGGGCTGCGTCGGCAGGCTGCGCAGCCCAGCGAGCAGCAGGATCATGATGAATGGAGTGTAGACCCAGATGTCGACCAGCACGACGGTGAACAGCGCCGTCGACGGCGACGACGCCCAGCGAAAATCCTGCAGCCCGATGAGGCTGGCGAGATAGCTCAGCACGCCGAAGCCCGGATTGGTCATCAGCTTCCACATCAGTGCCGCCAGCGCGGGTGCCGTCATCAGCGGCATCAACAGCATGATCGAGATGAAGTTGTTGAGTGTCGAGCGCTTCTGCAGCAGCAGCGCGATGGCGAGACCGAGAAGCAGTTCCAGCACGACCGTGGTGCCGGCATAGAGCAGCGACACTTTCAACGTGTTCCAGAACTTCGGATCGGTGAAGAAGGAGATATAGTTGTCGCCCCAGTTGAACTGGCGCGCCCAGGGCTGGCTCAGACGATAGCGTTGGAACGAATAGACCACCGAGGTCAGGAACGGGATCAGGATGCCTATGCAGACCAGCAAGGCCGGCAGGCTGAGAACATAGGGCAGCACCCGCTTGCTGATCCTGAAGCCGGATGGCTTGAGCCTTTGCGATACCACCGCAGTCATCGAGCTGCTCCGTTGTTGCTGTCGCTTCGCCCTGCTGGCCGCCCAAGGGAGCAAGGCGGCCGGTGGGGCGAAATGGCACCTTTCGGCACCGCATCGCAAACATGAAAGATGTGGCGAGGGCCGAACCGCCAAGCAGGCCGGCCCTCGTTGCGACTTAACCGAGGCCGGCTTCCTTGAGCTGGCCGTTGATGCTCTCGGCGAGCTTGTCGAGGCCCTCGTCGACCGGCACTTCCTTGGACACCATCTTCTGCAGCGTCGCCGCCCATTCGGTGGTGAGATCGAAGAAAAGCGGCTGCGCCGTGAACTTGATCGAGGCGCCGGGTGCCGAGGCGTCGAACATCTCGACATAGCCCGGATAGCTCTTGTTCAGCTTCTCGCGGAAGACCTCATCCTTCCAGACCGACTGGCGGACTGGGTTGACGAAATCCATCTTGGTGGCGCCGAACAGCGCATGCTCGGGTCCGGAGGCCCATTGCATGAAGTACCATGTGGCGTCCTTGTCCTTGGAGAAGTTGGACATCGACAGCGACCAGATCCAGATGTTCGGCGTTGGTGCCTTGGCCTCCGGATTCGCCTTGAAGGCGGCGAAGGCAAGCTTGCCGGCCATCTTGTTGTCGCCGCCATTCATGAAGTAGCCGAGGATATCGGCGTCGAAGATCATCGCCGAGGCGCCGGCGCCGAGATCGGTTCCGACCTGGTACCACGTATAGGTCGACCAGTCCTTCGGGCCGCTCTGCTGGATCATCTGCACCCACTGCTTGTGGAAAGCCTTGGATTGGGCGGTGTTCATGGCGGCCGACAATTTGCCGTCGGCCGACACATTCAGGTCCTTCTGGTCGAAATTGGCGTAGGCCGACAGGAACCCCGGGTGAATGGTCGCCCAGGAGCGTGAGCCGCGCACACCAATGCCGTAGACGCCGCCACCGACATCCTTGGTGAGCTTGGCGGCAGCGGCCACCATCTCGTCCATGTTGCCGGGAACCTTGACGCCCGCCTTGTCGAACATCGCCTTGTTGTAGGTGATGTTGTTCTGCTCGAACCCCCACGGAATGCACCACTGCTTGGCGTCTTCCGATCCCAAAGCTCCGCCCGGCTTGCCGTTCCATGCGCAGGAATTCTTGACGCCTGGCAGGAAGTCGTCCCAAGCATAGTTCGGGTTGGTCTTGGCCGGATCCTTGATCCATTCGTTGAGGTCGGTGATCCAGCCGGCTGGGCCATAGGTCCAGGTCATGTACGCGCCGGTCATGAAGGCGTCGTATTCGGGCGAGCTCGCCGACAATGCGGCCGTCACCTTGTCGAAATAGACGTCTTCGGGGAATACGTCGTAGACGACGTTCATGCCGGTCAGCTTCTTGAAGTTCTCAAGATTGGCGATCATGGCGTCGGCATATGGATGCTTGTTGAGCAAGAGCTTGATGGTCTTGCCCTTATGCGCCTGCCAGTCGAAGTCCGCGGCGAGCGCGCGGGTCTGGCCCAGGTTGAGCAGCGTGCCGGCGGTGCCGGCGGCGAGGCCCATGGCACCCAGGCCCTTGATCAGTCCACGACGGTCGACTTGTCCGCGCAGGAAGGCGTCTATCAGGTCTTTCTCTTTCTCATGCATTTCGTCTTCTCCTCCACAGGGTAGTTTCAACTGGACTGTTGCCGGCTACCCGACCGGCGTCTCTTCCACGAGCGATCGCGCCGTGCGCTCGTCCGTTATCAGGCCCTCGAGATAGCGCCCCTCCAGCACCGACTTGATGGCGCGAACCTTGATCCTGCCGCCGGCGACGGCGACAATCCGGCGGCTGGCGATATCCTCGCGCGCCAGGGCCAGCGCCCGGTTGGAAACGGTTGTCGCCACTGCCTTGCCGGCCTCGTCGAAGAAATGGCCGAGCAATTCGCCGACACCGCCATTGCGACGGATCTCCTCCATCTCGCCCTTCTCGATCATGCCGGTGGCGACAAGCGAAGCCTCGCGTTCGGCGGTGCCGATCCCAGCAAACAGCAGGTCGGCCGATCTGGCGAGATCGAAGACCTCGCTGATCCCCTTCTGGCCCAGCAGCACGATGCGGTCCTCCGCCGTGTTGGCGAACATCGGCACCGGCATCACATAGGCTTCGGCACCGGTGCGTTCGGCGAGACGGTGGATGACATCATGCGGGTTGGCCGAGAATTTCCGGGTCAGGCCACCAAGCAGCGACACGAAACGGATGCGGTCGGTGGTGGTGCGCGGCAGATATTCCACGCAGGCCGCGAGCGTGCGGCCATGGCCGACGCCGATCAGCGCCTGCTCGCCGCGCTCGATCTCGCGCTTGAGGAACTGCGCGCCGGCGATGCCGAGCGCCTTGAGCGGCAGATCCTCGGAATCGAAATCCGGGACCACCTCGCAATAGTCGAGGCCGTAGCGGCGGGACAATTCGTCCTCGAGCTCGACGCATTCCGACACTTCGCCGTCGATATAGACCTTCACCAGCCCTTCCTGGTTGGCCTTGGTGATGAGGCGGTGCGCCTTGAGACTGGTCAGCCCCAGCCGCTTGGCAACCTCGGACTGGGTCAGGCCGCCGGCGTAATGAAGCCACGCGGCCCGCGCCGCCATGCTGGCATCGTCGTCCCGAAAAAGGCCGTTTCCAAAACCAACCACGTTTCCGTCCCGATGATATTTTTATCAGTTGCTGCAAAATTTTTCACATGGCTTGGCCGAAGTCAAGCGCCACCTTCAAATGGCGTCGCGTCTGGTCGGCTGCCGCGCGACGGTTCGGCCGGGCACCTCAGGAGGGCAAGAGGTTCTTACTTCTTCGCCAGCGTGGACGTGCTTCGTCTGCCGCTTGGCGTGCTGACCGGCGTCGGCTTCATCGGCGGCGACGCCATCCTTCGGCGCGGCGATCTCTGACTGGGATCACCACTGCGGCCACCATGTGGATCATGACGATGATCGGACTTGCCTTTGGCGGGGCCAGTTTGGTCTTGCGGCAATTGCAACCGTGCTGACGCTACTGACACTTCAGGTGTTGAAATGGGTCGACCTCAAGTTGCCGCGCGACCACTATGCGGTCCTGTCGGTTTCCTGGGCAAAAGGATCCCCACCTGACCTTCCCAAGAGGGTGCGGCCGCTCGGCTATGGCGCGCGCCTTGCCAAGGTCGAGAATCACTCCAGCCGCGACCGCTTCGTGTACTCGTTCAATCTCGAATGGAGACAGCCCGATGCGACCCGAACCCTAGACGGCAATCCTGGCACTGGTCGCCCGCGAATGCGAGATCGAGCGATTCGAGCTCATCGGCGAGAAGGCGTCCTGAAGAGCACCGTTTCCGGCCCTGGCACGCGACAGATACCGCGGGTCGCCTGCCCGGGAGTGTTAATTCGAACGGAAGGCTACTGCAAGGTCCGTGCGGCGGACGGCATGGAATGGCCATGTGCCATGCCGGCATCGGCATCACCCTCGCCGAGCGAACGATCGAGGCCCGTCGCCACCACCGAGACCCTGAAGCGGCCTTCCATGCTCTTGTCGAAGATGGCGCCGACGATGATGTCGGCGTCCTCATAGACCTCTTCACGGATGCGCGTGGCCGCCTCGTCGACCTCGAACAGGGTCATGTCCCGGCCGCCCGAAATCGACACCAGCACGCCCTTGGCGCCCTTCATCGACATTTCGTCGAGCAGCGGATTGGCGATCGCGGCTTCCGCCGCCTTCATCGCCCGGCCGTCGCCGGAGGCCTCGCCCGTTCCCATCATGGCGCGGCCCATGCCGCGCATCACCGATTTGACGTCGGCGAAGTCGAGATTGATCAGGCCTTCCTTGACGATGAGGTCGGTGATGCAGCTGACGCCGGAATAAAGCACCCTGTCGGCGATGACGAATGCATCGGCAAAGGTGGTCTTGGCATCGGCGATGCGGAACAGGTTCTGGTTGGGGATCACGATGACGGTGTCGGCGGCTTCGCGCAGCCGCTCGATGCCTTCTTCCGCCATCTGCATGCGGCGCCTGCCCTCGAAGGTAAACGGTTTGGTGACGACGCCGACCGTCAGGATGCCGGCCTTGCGCGCCGCCTGGGCGATGATCGGGGCCGCACCGGTTCCGGTGCCGCCGCCCATGCCGGCAGTGACGAAACACATGTGGGTGCCGGCCAGATGATCCATGATCTCGTCTAGCGATTCTTCGGCCGCGGCACGGCCGATCTCGGGCAACGAGCCGGCGCCAAGGCCTTCCGTGACGTGGGCGCCAAGCTGGATCAGCCGCGTCGCCTTCGACATGGTAAGCGCCTGGGCATCGGTGTTGGCGGCAATGAACTCGGTTCCCTGAAGCTGTTCCACGATCATGTTGTTGATCGCGTTGCCGCCGCCGCCGCCGACGCCGATCACGGTGATCTTGGGTCTCATCTCGGAGATTTCCGGCTTCTTGAACTCGGCCATGCCTGCTTCTCCTTCGCCAATTGCGTGCGCTTCACGACCCACAAGCAGACTGCCTACAAGACATTGCAATCGAGCGGCATGACGCGAATCAGTCCGTTCGGATGGGTGCCCCAAAAAGCCAGAGAGCGGCCGGACGTGCAAGTGCGTGAAGGTCAAGTTTTGTGATGAAGAGGCCGAGCTGCGAGGACGACTGTCCGGTTTCGCACGATCGCGATAATGTCGTCGTCGATCAGGCACCAAGCGGATGCCTGCGATGGATGCGTAGAACTCGCATTGCCGATGGCCATCGATGGCTGAGCGAGATTCCTACGGACTTCGTCAGCAATCAAGGCCGTGGGGTATATACGACCTCCAGACCCAAAGGTTTGAAAGCATTGTCCAGTTTGCCATCGATGAGATTGCGACAGCCGGGATCGCGACGCGGATTTTCGCGGCGATGAAGCGCCCCGTCGACCACGGCGCCATGGCCGTCTCAGGCTATACCGTTCCCTGGCATACAGCGGCCGGAACACCGGTCGCCCTTCATGTCTCGGCGTCGCGGCAGGTATGCCACGTGCACGTCGTGCGGCTCGACACGCCCGCGGCCGAGCCGATGGGCTGGCGCGTCGAGCCGACGGGAAATGCCGTGTCTCACCGCGATTTCGATCACGGATCCTTCCTGAAGATCGCGGCGGCGGAACTTGCCAAGGCCACCGAGATCGAAGGCGTCGCCTTCGAAGTATACTTGACCCGCAACGATGGCGCCCGCGTGCTGTTCGAAAGCGGGAACCTGCGCCTCGGCTTGCAGGACGGGCGGCTGATGTCAGCCGCCGACGGCAACTCGCTCGATAGCGGCGTGGTCTTGCCGGCAAACACCTGGCTCAAGGTCGAGATTTCGTCGAACGACGGCGCGACCGTGCTGCGGATCGACTCGGACGATCTCCTGTCGCCGTTTCGCGTGGATCATCGATTCGACCTGCCGTGGCGGCCCCTGACCGGTGACATGGTCTTCGGCACCAGCACGGCAAACGATGTAAGGTCGCTGAACGCCAAGTTCTCGGCGATCTCGCTGCGAACCGCGGCCGGTCGTATCGCCTGGATTTTTCCGACCCTGCTGCCGAGCGGCCCGCTCGCCTCGACAGGCACCGATCGCGTCCTCTTGCTGGAGACGATCAACCAGCCCGCCTTCTGCATGACCTCACGCCGTTGGGATGGGTCGAGCTTTGATCCCCGCTTGGTGCCATCGCATTACGACGCCGTGCATTGCCATGACGACGACATGGGCGCGTTGGGCTGGCCCCCCTCTTATCATCTGCAGATCCCTGCCGATGCCTCTGCCGGCGTCTATGCCTTCGAAGTCAGCCATGACGGTGGATCGGAGCGCATCGTCTTCTTCATCACCTCGACGGCACGCCGGGCACCGCTGCTGTTCCTGGTGCCGACGGCCACCTATCTCGCCTATGCCGATGAATTCCTGCCGGCGCATCTCTACGAATGGATGTGCGAGGATCGCGGCCATCGCTTCGCGATCGATAACAATCTGAAGTCGCTCTACGACTATCACAGCGATCTCAGCGGCGTGTCGATCTGTTCCACGAGGAAGCCCAAGGCGACGCTGCGCGACGACTACAATTATCCGCTCTGCGGCTGCCCGCACAACCTGCCCGTCGACCTGCATTTTCTGCGCTTCTGCCACAAGAATGATATCGGCTTCGATCTCATCACCGACCGCGACCTGCACGAACTGGGTCTTGCCTGCCTGCAGGGCTACGAGGCGGTCATCACCGGCAGCCATCCCGAATACATGTCGGTCGAGATGGAGCATGCGCTGCGCCAATTCGCGGCGGCGGGTGGCAGCATCGCCTATCTCGGCGGCAATGGTCTTGCCGGCAAGGTGGCGTTCCAGGACGATCTGATGGAATTGCGCCGCTCGCCGCTCGAGGCGGGCCGGACCTGGGACGGCTCTATCGCCGAACAGTCACTGTCGATTACCAACCAGCCGGGAGGGTACCTGCGCGCCAGCGGGCGCGGCGAGTTCTCGCTGACCGGCGTCGCCATCTCGCTGATGGGGTTCGACGGCGCGCGGCCCTTCACACGCACGCCTCAAAGCCATGAAGCTTCCGCTGCATGGCTGTTCGACGGCGTCGCCAACGAGACCTTCGGCGACGAGGGCATCGTGCTTGGAGGCGCCGCCGGCTACGAGGTGGATGCCACCGACCCGCATCTGGGCACATCCCCCGACACCATGGTCATTGCGCGCGCGACCGGGTTCCCGGACAGCTTCGTCCATGACGCCACGCGATGGTACGAGGGAGGTGACAGAGAGCGCGACGGGCGCCGTTGCGCGGAGATGACGCTGCGCCATCTGCCCTCGGGCGGCCTGATCTTCTGCGCGAGTTCGGTCGCTTGGTGCGGCGCCTTGCCTGTCAGCGATGCCATGAACGACGTCGGCCGGATCACCAGGAATTTGCTGACGCATATGGCATTGGAGAAGAGCGGGCCGGTTCCGGATCGATAGGCGGAAAGGAAGGCAGCCCGCCGCACCGAGCCGGCTCCTGCGGTTGGCTTGCCGCGCAACGATCGAAGCGTCTATCATGCTCGATCAATCGGCGGCTTGGGTGTTCCCGCCGTGCCAGGCCTAAGCTTTGTCCGCGGCGCGTGTCGTCAGGTCATTTTCAGAACGGATGAAGGTGCGCCCCGCCAATGGCCGGCAGAACACATTTCGGTTTGACCGCCGTAGACACCGTGCCCTTGCACGAGAAGGTCTATCTGGAGCTTGTGCGAGCCCTGATGTCGGGGCAATTCCTGCCCGGCCAGAAGCTGACCTCGCGCAAACTCGCCAAGGAACTCGGCACCAGCGACATGCCGGTGCGCAGTGCCTTCATGCGGCTGCAGGCATTGCGGGCACTGAGCCCGATGCCGAATGGCAGCGTCGAGGTGCCGGTGATCTCGGCCGAGCGGTTCTCGCAATTGACCGCCGTGCGCACACTGCTCGAAGGCCCGGCAACCGAACTTGCGACGAAACTGATCAACGGCAACAATCTGCGGACGATCCGACGCCATTGCACAGAACTGACCCTGACGGCCAGCAAAGGCGATATTGGCGACTATCTCAGGAAGAACCACGATTTTAAATTCTCGATCTATCGCCATTGCGGCAACGAGCAGATGATTTTCCTGATCGAGACGGTGTGGATGCAGGTCGGCCCGTTTCTCAGAAACCTCGCCATGGGATTCGAGGACGACCTCTCCTCCATTCTGGATATCGACTATCACGAGGAAGTCGTTGCCGCGATCGAGGCGCAGGACGGTGGGCGAGCGCGGGCGGCCATCGTTCGCGACATCGACGAGGGTGCTGCCCACATCCTGCGGCAGGTCAGATTCCCGGAAGCGAGGAGCTAGGCCGATGTCTCCTGCACCCCAGACCACTTGGCTTTCCCTTGCCTTGTCGCTATGTTGCGATCGCAGATCGCGCAATTGGTTCCTGAAATGCCTCCCGACATACCGGCTAATGACTTGAAAAGATGAAGGAAAATTTCCGACCTATGTCGGAGATGCCTTCATGAACTCGTCAGCTGCTTTGTCGTAGAAAATAGGGTGCTCGCCTCAGACGCGACACCGCAGGGAACCAGAGGTTTGAAATTGAGCGATGCAATTACGGACGTTTTGAACTGGCTTGAAAGCCGAAGCGACATCCTGAGCCTGAGGGCCGCGGTGTGCGACCTCAACGGCATCATGCGGGGAAAACGCATCCCCGTCGAGCAGGCCCGCAAGGCGCTGGAGGGCAAGCTGCGCATGCCCTACTCGCTGATCGGGCTCGATGTCTGGGGCGAGGACATCGAAGGCAACAGCCTGGTCTTCTCGACCGGCGATGCCGACGGTCTTTGCCAATGGACGGGTCGCGGCATTCTGCCGGTGGAATGGACGGCGCATCCGACGGCGCTCGTCCCGCTCTGGCTAGCCGATGAGAGCGGAGCGCCCTATCTCGGCGACCCCCGGCGGGCACTCGCCCGCATCCTCGATCGCTACAAGGCGCTCGGCCTCACTCCTGTCGCGGCAACCGAACTGGAATTCTACCTGGTCGATCCGCAATCACAGCGGCCGGTCGGGCCCGTGTCCCCGGTCACCGGGCGGCGTCTCGATTCCGACGCGGCGCTGTCGATCGACGAAATCGACGATTTCGAAGCCTTCATCCACGACATCTATGAAGCCTGCCGCGCGCAAGGCATTCCCGTCGATACGGCCATCGCCGAAAACGGCGTCGGCCAGTTCGAGATCAACCTGAACCATGTCGCCGACGCGTTGCGGGCGGCCGACGATGCGGTGTTGTTCAAGCGCACGGTGAAGGGCATTGCCCGCAAGCACGGCTTTGCCGCCTGCTTCATGGCCAAGCCCTATGGCGACCGCGCCGGCAACGGCTTCCATGTCCATTTCAGCCTGGTCGATGCCGATGGGCGCAACGTGTTCGACGACGGCACCGACCAGGGTTCCGACATCATGCGACACGCGGTCGGCGGGCTGCTGGCGGCGATGGCCGAAAGCACGCTGGTGTTCGCGCCGCATTTCAATTCCTACCGCAGGCTGCGCCCGAGATCCTACGCGCCGACCGCGGTCGCCTGGGGTTACGAGAACCGCATGGTCGCGATCCGCATCCCCGGCGGCCCGACCGGCGCGCGCCGCATCGAACATCGCGTCTCGGGAGCCGACGCCAACCCCTACCTCGTGCTTGCCGCCATACTGGGCGCCGCGCTGATCGGCATCGAGAAGCAGATGTCGCCAGGCGACCCGGCGGGGAATGACGGGCAAGGCGTCGCCCCGGCCAAACTGCCGCCGGACTGGGCGTCGGCGATCGCAACCTTTGAAGGCGGGACGCATGTGGCGGAGATCTTCCCGTCGATCCTGCGCGACTCCTTCGTCGCCTGCAAACGCCAGGAATTGAATACGTTTGCCCTCAACGTGAGCGATTTCGAGATCGAGACCTATCTCGAAAGCGTCTGAGGCCTCTACGACGAGCGCTCGGCCTTCAGCACCGTGACCGCGGCCTCGCTGTTGTGAACGTAGTCGTTGGCGTCGGGCTGCTTCTGAACCAGCAAGATGAACAGAAGGTCGGTCAGCGTCAGCTGGGCGTCGCGCGCGGTGATGGAGGAAGAGCGCGCACGTTCCTCGTCAGCGAGGGTGTAGAGGCGGATGTCGGCGACGCGGCTCAGCGGATTGTCGTGCAGGCCGGTGACGGCGATCACCGTCGTGCCACGCTTGCTGGCAAGTTCGGCGATGCGCAAGGTTTCGATACTGGCGCCGGAATAGGACAGCGCGAACAGCACATCGTCAGGCCCGAGCGTCGAGGCGTTGGCCATCTGGATGTGGCTGTCGCTGTCATGCAGCACATTGCGGCCGAGCTTCATCAGCTTGTAGGAAAAATCACGTGCCACTAGCGAGGAAGCGCCGACGCCGACCAGATGGATGCGCCGCGCGCCATCCAGCAGGTCCAGCGTCCGGGAGAGAATGCGCTCGCTGTTGGCGGCGACGGTCTGCTGCATCGACAGCAGCTTGCTGCCGATCAGCTTCTTCAGGATGACCGGAAAACCGTCACCCACCTCGATCGAGCCGTGGATGACGCCGGCCGGCACCTGCCAATCCTGCGCCTTGGCCTCGCTGACGGCGAGCTTGAGCTCCTGGTAGCTGGCATAGCCGAGCTTCTGGCTGAACTTGACGACGCTAGACTGGCTGCGGCCGATCTCGGCCGCGAGTGCGGCCGTCGACAGCCGCAGCATCTGGTCGGGATTTCCGATGATGTAACGGCCTATCTCGCGATCGCCGGGCGCCATGCCGTCGAGCTCGGCACTGATCCTGCTTAAGACGGACACGGAAATCCCTCGCTCTTCCTTGCAAGAAGAGGAATAAATTATTCCAATTTTGATTGACAGCCAAGAACGCAGAATTAATTCTCGACTTGGCCCGGGGTCGTCGCTCGGGATTCCCGGGCAGGTCACCGGATGTGGCCGTCAAGGTTCCAGCCATGGACAGATTGCGGATCGTCGGCGGACAGAGACTGCAGGGCGCGGTCACCATTTCGGGCGCCAAGAATGCCGCTTTGCCGCAGATCGCGGCTGCGCTGCTCAGCCCCTATCCGCTGGAATTGACCAATCTGCCCGATGTGACCGACGTCGAAAACATGCTCGGCGTGGTGCGACTTCACGGCGCCGAAATCACCCGGTCCGCCCATGCCGCCACCATCGACACAAGTACCGCCGTTTCCAAGGAGACGTCCTACGACACGGTTCGGAAAATGCGGGCGACGGTGCTTGTCCTGGCGCCGTTGCTGGCGCGGTTCGGCCATGCCCGGGTTTCGCTGCCGGGCGGCTGCGCGATCGGCGCGCGGCCGCTCGACATGCATGTCGCCGCACTCGCCGCGCTCGGCGCCAGGATCGCCGTCGAGAACGGCCTGATCGTCGCCGCGGCCCCGAACGGGCTGACCGGCACGCGCATCGTGCTCCCCTCGCCATCGGTCGGGGCGACGGAAACCGCGATGATGGCGGCGACCGCGGCCAAGGGCGAAAGCGAGATCCTGAACGCGGCGCGCGAGCCGGAAGTAGCCGATCTCGCCGCTTGCCTCGTTGCCATGGGCGCGCGCATCGAGGGCGCCGGCACGCACCGTATCCTGATCGCGGGCGACACCAGCTGGCATGCCGCCAGGCATGACATCATCCCCGACCGCATCGAGGCCGGCACCTATGCCATCGCGGCCGCAATCACCGGCGGCCAGCTCGAACTGACGCATGCCCGGCTCGAGCACATGGCCTCTGTCGTGCAATTGCTGGAGGCTACCGGCGTCAGCGTCTGGCCAGGCGATCGCGGTCTGATCGTCTCGCGCGACCGACCGCTCAAGGCCGCGGATCTGACGACGGAACCTTATCCGGGCTTTCCGACCGACCTGCAGGCGCAGTTCATGGCGCTGATGTGCTGCGCGCAGGGTGCGTCGCTGCTGCGCGAAACCATCTTCGAGAACCGCTTCATGCATGTGCCCGAACTGATGCGGCTCGGCGCCAACATCAAGCTGCAAGGCACCATGGCGCTGGTGCGCGGCGGCGAGAAATTGCACGGCGCGCAGGTGATGGCCACCGATCTGCGCGCTTCGGTGTCTCTGGTGCTGGCCGCGCTGGTCTGTGAAGGCGAGACGACAATCAACCGCGTCTATCACCTCGACCGCGGCTACGAGCAACTGGACCGCAAGCTGCGCCTATGCGGCGCCGACATCGAGCGGCTGGGCGCATGAATACCGAAGCGGATTATTTTCTCGGCGTCGATGGCGGCGGCACCGGTTGCCGCGCCCGTGTCGAGGACGCGCAAGGCAAGGTGCTGGGACAGAGCCTGTCGGGGCCGGCGACGACGCGGCTCGGCATCGAGGCAGCCTGGGCCTCCATCGCCAAAGCTTTCGGCGCGGCGATCGAGGACGCAGGTTTCGCGCCAGCCGAAACCGCCAAGATCCATGCCGGCGTCGGCCTTGCCGGCATCGGTCGCAAAGGCGCGCTTGAGGCGTTGCGGGCAATCGCGCACCCCTTTGCCGGCATCGACTTCGTCAGCGACGGCATCGGTGCCTGCCTTGGCGCGCATTCCGGCCAGGACGGCGCCATCGTCATCGCCGGGACCGGCTCGATCGGCCTCGGCTTCGTCGAGGGCCGCGACCTGCGCGCCGGCGGCTACGGGTTTCCGATCTCCGACGAGGGCAGCGGCGCCGACCTTGGATTGAAAGCCGTGCAACTGGCATTGCGCGCCCATGACGGCCGCCACGAGCGCACGGCGCTGCTGGCGGAGGTCATGCAGCGCTTCGCGGGCGACCCAATGGAGGCCGTCGCCTGGATGGACCGCGCCAGCGCCACGGACTATGCCGCGCTTGCACCCATGGTGATGCGCCATGCCGACCAGGGCGATCCCGTTGGGCGCCGCATCGTGCAAGGTGCCGCCGAACAGATCGACACGCTGGTGCGAGTGCTGTTCGAGAAGGGCGCGCCGCGCGTGACGTTGCTGGGCGGCCTCGCCAGCCCGCTCGAACCATGGCTTTCGCCCGATGTGCGGCGCCGCCTGAAGCCCGCCGACGGCGACGCCGTATCCGGCGCGATCATTCTTGCCAAGCGTTCGGTTTGCAAGGGATAGCCACAGGGACAGGAATAAAATATTCCAAACCTCTGTTGACGATGTGAATATCAAATTCTAAAAAGTTAACATAGAGACTGCGATGACGGACCAAGGACCGTCCGCACTGGTTGCCAGACGAGTGTTGCCGGGCGCCGTGCGGCAGAATTTTTGAAAGCGCTGGGATGACCGAGCAAGGGTTGATGTCCGAGCTGGATCGCTTGGTTTCCGAGGGTCGGAACCCAAGGACCGTCGACATCGATCTGCTGCCGACCATCGACGTGCTGCGCAGGATCAATGACGAGGACAAGATCGTCCCTGCGGCCGTCGAAAAGGTGCTGCCCGAAATTGCCGCCGCGGTGGATCGGATCGTGCTTGCCTTCCAGAGGGGCGCGCGCCTCATCTACATGGGCGCCGGCACCAGCGGCCGGCTTGGCGTGCTCGACGCTTCGGAATGCCCGCCGACATTCGGCGTGCCCGAACGCATGGTGGTCGGCCTGATTGCCGGCGGGCCCGACGCGCTGGTGCGCTCGCTCGAAGGCGCCGAGGATGACCCGAAGATGGCCACCAAGGCCTTGCAAGGGATCGGACTCACACCCGACGACGTGGTGGTCGGCATCGCGGTCAGCGGACGCACGCCCTACGTCATCGGCGGGCTGAACTATGCCAAGCGGGTGGGCGCGACAACGGTCGCCCTCTCCTGCAATCCGGCATCGGCCATTGCCGGCATCGCCGACATCGCCATCTCGCCCGTCGTCGGCCCCGAAGTGCTGACCGGCTCGACGCGGCTGAAATCGGGAACCGCGCAGAAGCTGGTGCTCAACATGCTGACCACGGCCTCGATGATCCGGATCGGCAAGAGCTACCAGAATCTGATGGTCGACCTGAACCCGTCGAACAGGAAGCTGGTGGCCCGGGCGATCAGGATCATCATGCAGACCACCGGCTGTACTCCGCAACAGGCACGAGAGTCGCTCGACCGGACCGGCAATGACGTCAAGCTGGCGATCCTGGTGACCATCACCGGCCTCGACGTGGACGCGGCGCGGGCTGCTTTGACCAGGGCCGGAGGGTTCCTGCGAAAGGCGATCGGTGACGAAGCGACCTGAAGCCGCTTTAGACAAGACGGCGTCAAGCCGCATAGACTGGGCCGACACTCCATAGCATGTGTGCCTTGGAAGCGGTCCTCGGAAACTGCAAGGCATCGAGTTCAATAATGGGAGACGAGAATGGTTCATCTTACAAGAAGGCTGCTTTCGGGCATCACCCTTGCCGCGATGCTCGGCATCGCGACGGTTTCGGCGCAGGCGGCGACGCTGCATATGGCCTGGTCCCAAGACGCCACCGGGCTTGATCCGCACAAGCAGACGGCCTTTTCGTCGCTGCGGCTCTTGGAGCTGATCTATGAGCCGCTGGTGCGCGTCGACGCCAGCCTGCGGATCATCCCCGCCATCGCCTCCTCCTGGGAGTTTTCGAAGGACGGCAAGGAGCTGACCTTCAAGCTCGATCCCAAGGCGAAATTCCAGGACGGCACGGCCGTGACCCCGGCCGACGTCAAGGCGTCGTTCGAGCGCATTCTCGACGAGAAGACCGGCGCCGCCGCCCGCGCCAACTTCCTGTCCATCGCCAGCATCGATACACCCGATCCGGCGACCGTCGTGTTCCACCTGTCGCAACCCGACGTGCCGATCCTGACGGCGATGAGCGACGTCAACGCGGCCATCGTTCCGGCGTCCGAGATCAAGGCCGGCTCGATCGGCACCAAGACGGTCGGTTCGGGCCCGTTCAAGCTCGACAAATGGGATCCCAATGCCAAGGAAGTCTTGAGCGCTAACAAGAACTGGGCCGGCGGCGCGACCGGCGTCGACGGCATCGAGATCAGCGTGCTGCCGGATGAGGCGGCGATCCTCGCCGCCATGCGCACCAAGCAGATCGATTTCGCGCTGCTGAATGACCCGCTCGTCGCCACGCTGGTGCCGAAGGAAGCCAGCCTGCAACTCAACCGCGTGCCGGTGCTGGCCTATCACGTGCTGCAGCTCAACCCGTCGCGTAAACCGATGACCGAGCTCAAGGTGCGCCAGGCGATCTCCTGCGCCATCGACCGGCAGGAGGTGCTGGACACCGCTTCGCTCGGCGAAGGCAAGGTCACCGGACCGCTGACCATCCCGGCGCTGGCGACCGATCCGAACCAGTTGTTCTGCTACAAGCGCGATGTCGAAAAGGCCAAGAAGCTGATGGCCGAGGCCGGCTTTGCCGACGGCTTTTCGGCGACGGTGATCGGCGCCACAGGCGAGCCGCCGACGGCAGTGGCCGAAGCGCAGGTCATCCAGTCGCAGCTCGCCGAAATCGGCGTCAAACTCGATATCAAGATGATGGAGCTCAACGTCTATGTCGACGCCTGGCTGAAGGGCGATTTCGACATGGCGATCGCGCTCAATGGCGGCCGGGCCGACCCCTATACCATGTACAACCGTTACTGGACCAAATCAGGCAATCTGCAGAAGGTGGCGAACTACATCGACGATACGCTCGACAGCCTGATGCAGCAGGGCCGTGCAGAAACCGATCCGGCCAAACGCAAAGCGATCTTCGCCGAATTCGAGAAGCATCTCGCCGAAATGTCGCCGTGGATCTGGCTCTACACCTCGTACAGCTACACGGCCCAGCAGAAGAACATATCCGGATTCGTGCCGACGCCGACCGGCACGCTGTTCAGCCTGAGCAAGGTGACGATCCAGTAGCTTCGGCAACGGGACGAGAGGTCTTCCTGGCGTGAACTATCTCTTGCGACGGCTGGCGACGTTTCCTCTCGTCCTGCTTGGCGTGTCCATCCTGGTCTTCGTGGCGATCCGGATGGTGCCTGGCGATTCGATCACGGCAATGCTGGGCACCGAGGCCGGCCTGCTGACGCCGGCGCAACGGGATTCGCTCGCCGCCTATTTCGGCATCGACCAGCCCTGGTTCGTCCAGTACTGGCACTGGATCGGCGGCATCCTGCACGGCAATTTCGGCATATCCGTCACCTATGGCAGGCCGGTTCTCGACGTCATCCTCGAGCGCTTTCCGCTGACGCTGGAACTGGCCGTGCTGTCAATGATCATCGCGCTCCTGGTCGGTATGCCGGCCGGCATCCACGCCGCCACGCACAATGAGAAGCTGTCGGATCTCGGTGTGCGCGTCGCCGCCATGATCGGCCAATCGACGCCGAGCTTCGTGCTTGGCTTGTTGATCATCTACACGCTGTCGGCGGGCTTCGGCGTGCTGCCGGCGATGGGCGAATTCGTGCCGCTCTGGCAGGATCCCTTGCGCAATCTCAGCCAGTTGATCCTGCCAGCCATCACGCTCGGCTTCGCCTTCGCGGCATCGGTCACCCGCATTGCGCGATCGGCAATGCTCGACGTGTTGAGCGACGATTATGTGCGCACCGCGCGCAGCAAGGGCGCTTCGGCGCGCAGCGTCATCTGGCGGCACGCGCTTCCCAATGCGCTGATTCCGGTGGTGACGCTGAGCGGCATGGAATTCGGCTATCTCCTGGGCGGCGCCGTCATCGTCGAGCAGATCTACGCCCTGCCCGGCCTCGGACGCATGGTGCTCGACGCCATCCTGCAACGCGATTACGCGCTGGTGCAGGGCAGCGTGCTGTTCATCGCCTTCAACTTCATGATCGTCAATCTCCTGGTCGACCTCGCCTATGTCGCGCTCGATCCGCGCATCCGACTGGGGGAACAGTGATGCGCATCCTGCGTGCCATCTTCGGCCATGGCAGCGGCCGCATCGGTGGCGTCATCGTGTGCGTCTATCTGCTGCTTGCCATCCTCGGCCTGCTCGGGTTGACGCCGCACAATCCGATCACGCAGTACCGTATCGACCGGCTACATGCGCCCAGCGCCGCCTACTGGATGGGCACCGACCTGTTCGGCCGCGACGTCGCCAGCCGCCTGATGGCGGGCATCGGCCAGTCTTTTACCGTCGCCTTCTTCTCGGTGGCCTTCGCGGCGCTTGCCGGAACGATCCTGGGGTTGGCCGCCGCCTGGCTCGGGCGCCGCTGGGACAGCGTCGTTATGCGGATCATGGACGTGCTGCTGGCCTTCCCGGCGATCCTTCTGGCACTGCTCATCGTCACCGTCGCCGGACCCGGCACCTGGACCAGCGTCGTTGCCATCGGCATCGTCTACACGCCGATCTTCACCCGCGTGGTGCGCGGCCCCGCGCTGTCGCTCAAGACACGCGAATTCGTCGATGCCGCGCGTACCTTCGGCAGCAGTTCAAGCTACATCGTCACGCGCCACCTGCTGCTCAACCTGGTGGCGCCGCTGACCGTGCAAGTGACGCTGGCACTCGCCTGGGCGCTGCTGACCGAAGCCGGCTTGAGTTTTCTCGGCCTCGGCACGCAGCCGCCCGCCGCGTCGCTCGGACTTATGCTGAGCGACAGCCGCAATCTGATGGAGACGGCACCCTGGCTGATGATCTTCCCGGGCCTGGCGATCATGATCAGCATTCTCGGCTTCAACCTTCTGGGCGACGCCTTGCGCGACATACTCGACCCGAGGACGCGGAGCGCGTTCGCATGACCGCGCTCTTGTCAGTCTCGGACCTGCGCGTCGGCTTCAGCCGCAATCCCTGGGCCAACGAGGTGGTGCGCGGCGTCAGTTTCGATATCGCCGACGGCGAGACGCTGGCCATTGTGGGCGAAAGCGGCTCGGGCAAGTCGGTGACGGCGCTGTCGATCAACCGGCTCGTCGATTTCGGTGGCGGCCGCATCACTGGTGGCTCGATGAAGCTCAAGCGGACCGATGGGACCATCTTCGAGTTGACGACCGCGACCGAACCGCAACTGACCGGCATTCGCGGCGCCGAGATCGGCATGATCTTTCAGGAACCGATGACCTCGCTCAACCCTGTGCTGACCATCGGCACCCAGATCGAGGAATCGTTCCGCCTGCATCGCGGCTTGACCGGCCGGCAGGCCACGGCGGCAGCGAGGGACGCGCTCGACCGCGTGCGCATTCCCGATGCCGCGCGCCGGCTGAAATACACGCCCAACCAGCTGTCCGGCGGCATGCTGCAGCGGGTGATGATCGCCATTGCCCTCGCCTGCAACCCGCGCCTGCTGATCGCCGACGAGCCGACGACGGCGCTCGATGTTACCGTGCAGGCGCAAATCATGGCGCTGCTTGCCGAGCTGAAGCGCGAAAGCGGCATGTCCGTTATCTTCATCACCCACGATATCGGCCTGGTTGCCGGCATCGCCGACAAGGTGATGGTGATGCAGAACGGGCAGGCCGTGGAACAGGGTGAGCTCAACCGTGTCCTCGACAGCCCCCAGCATCCCTACACCCAGCATCTGCTGCATGCCGTGCCACATTTCGCCAGCGGTCGCGCGACGCGCTCGGATGGGCAACGTGACAACGGCGCGAGCGCCGAACCGGCCTTGAAGGTCGATGGCCTGGTGGTGCGGTTTCCCCTCAAAAGCAGTTTCTTCAGCCGCGCCACCGGCGCGGTGCATGCCGTCGATGGCGTCGATTTCGACCTGATGCACGGCGAGACGCTGGCCATAGTCGGCGAGAGCGGTTCGGGCAAATCCACTGCGGCCAAGGCGATGCTAGGGCTTGTGCGGTCGACGCGCGGCAGCTTCTCGGTCAGCGCCCGAGCGGCCTCGCCGAGGCGCAGCGCCAAGCCCATTCAGATGGTGTTCCAGAACCCTTACGCCTCTCTCAATCCGAGGCTGACGATCGAGAGCATTCTGGCGGAACCCGTGATCGCCACCGGCGGCCGGGTGGATGCCGAAACGCGGGCCAGAATGGCGTGCCTGCTGGAACGCGTCGGCCTGCCCAAGAACAGCCTTGAGCGCTATCCGCATGAATTCTCCGGCGGCCAACGACAAAGGCTGTGCATCGCCCGAGCGCTGATGCTCAACCCGTCCGTCGTGGTCCTCGATGAAGCAGTGTCGGCGCTCGATGTGTCGGTGCAGGCCAAGGTGTTGGAGCTGCTGGTCGACCTGCAGCGCGAGTTTAGGCTGGCCTATCTGTTCATCTCGCATGACATGGCGGTGGTCGAGCGGATAGCGCACCGCATCGCGGTCATCTATGCCGGCCAGATCGTCGAGATCGGCGACGCACAATCCGTGCTGTCGAAGCCGAGGCATTCCTATACGAAGAAGCTGATATCAGCCGTTCCGGCCATCGACCGTCGGCGCGAGCATTTCGAGATCGACACGCGCCAGGTGCCCTCGCTGGTGCGCCCGCCAGGATTCGAGCCGGCGCCGGCGAAATGGGAGCGGTTTGGGGTGGATCATGTGGCGAGGGCGGAGGCTTAGAGATGTTTGCGGGACAGCGCCATCTCTCCGAGGGTGGCCGGCATTGAGCGACCTCCCCGAGATTTTCGATAGCGCATTCCAGCCCCTTGCAATGGCAGTAGCCGCCAAGCGAATCCCCGGCGGCGTGCTCGGAATTGTCGACAAAAACGGGGAACGTATCATCCGCGCGACCGGCTCAGCGCAGCTCGTGCCGAAGCCGCGCCCGATGCGGGAAAACACCTGGTTCGACCTGGCGTCGCTGACCAAGGTGATCTTCGCCACGCCGCGTATCCTGGCGCTGGCGCAGGACGGTATCATCGATCTCGACGCGCCGCTGATCTCCCTGCTTCCCGACCTTCGCCAGTATGACGCGAACGCATGGGAGCGGAAGGTGACCTTTCGCCAGTGCCTTGGCCACCAGACGCCGTTCCCCGCCGTCGAGCCGATCTACACTTATGGGCGCGACCCTGAACTGCTCCGCGCCTTCATCCTGCAGCGGGAATGGCGGGCGCGTGACCCTGTCTATTCCGACATCAATTTCATCCTGCTCGGCTTCGCGATGGAGCGACTGTCGGGCAAGAGCATCCGCGCCATGGAGCCCGGCCCAGGCTTTGCCTGGTTCGCGGAACCCGATACCGCCGCGGCGACCGAGGACTGCACCTGGCGCCATCGCGTGCTGTCCGGCGAGGTTCACGACGACAATTGCTCGGCGCTGCATGGTGCCGGCCATGCCGGCCTGTTCGGCACGGCAGCTTCGGTGCTCGATTTCGCCCGGGGATTGCTGGACGGAACGGGCGCATCCGAACAATCGATCGCGCTGATGCGCGAGCCCCTGTCGGCCACCCGCACCCATGGCTGGGAGCGCCCTTACGAAGGCTGGTCCGGCGGTGCGCTGTGCAGTCCGGGAACGATCGGCCACACCGGCTTTACCGGCACCGGGCTGTGGATCGACTTCCACCGGGGCAAGGCTTGGACCTTGCTCACCAACCGGATCCATCCGACACGTCATTTCGACAGCGGGATCGTTCAGCTTCGGCAAGCGGTCGGCGACCTAATAAATGGAGCTCAATGATGGAAGCTATCTGGGCCGTCGGCCTGATGACCGGCACGGTGCTTGACGGCAACATCGATGTCGCCCTGATCAAGACCGATGGCGAGCGGATAGACGATTTCGGCACTTACCGGCTGATGCCTTATCCCGCGTCGATCCGTTCGCTGCTGGAAGAGACGCTGGCGGCGGCGCGAGCCTGGAATTTCACCGGGCCGGAACCCGCGATTTTCCGCGGGGCCGAAGAGGCGCTGACGCGCGCGCAGTCGGCGGCGGTGAAGGAACTCGTGGAAGGTTACGGCATGACGATGGCCGAGATCGGGGTCGTCGGCTTTCACGGCCAGACCGTGCTGCATCGCGCGCCGCGGGTCGGACGGCTCGGCCAGACCCGGCAGCTCGGCGACGGCGAGCTGATGCATGCCATCCTCGGCACCAAGGTCGCCTATGATTTCCGCTCGGCCGACATGCGCGCCGGCGGACAAGGCGCGCCTTTGGCCGCTGCCTATCACACCGCGCTGATGCGCGGCGCCGGCGCCGGCGCCGGTGGCGAGGTGGCAGTGCTCAATCTCGGCGGCGTCGCCAACATCACCTGGTGGGACGGCGCCGACAATGTCATCGCCTTCGACACCGGCCCCGCCAATGCCCCGCTCAACGATTTCATCAAGTCGAAAGGGCTCGGCGATATGGACCGCGACGGCGCGCTTGGCCGCGCGGGAAAGGTGGACGAAGCCCGGCTCGCCAAGCTGTTGCAGCATCCTTATCTGACCAAGCCGTACCCAAAGTCACTCGACCGTTTCGACTTCGGCGCGGCCATGGCCGATGGCCTGAGCGCCGAGGATGGCGCGGCCCTGCTCACCGCCTTCACCGCGTCGGCTGTCGGCAAGGCGCTCGACCTTCTGCCAAGCCGGCCGAAGAAGCTGGTGGTCAGCGGGGGCGGCCGCCACAACCCGACGATGATGGCGATGCTCGCCAGCCGCGCCGGCGTCGAGGTGGTGCTGGCCGAAAGCCTCGGCTGGAGCGGCGACGCTGTGGAGGCGGAGTGTTTTGCCTTCCTCGCGGTTCGCGTGCTGCGCGGCCTGCCGATCAGTTTCCCGAGCACGACGGGCGCGCCGCAGCCGATGCGTGGCGGAAAGCTGGCTGGCTGATCAGTCGACCAGTTTCTTCCGCAGGAAGATGCGGCTGCGGCCGACAGGGAAATCGGCCAGCGTCCCGAACGGCTGATAGCCTTGCCTCTGATAGACCTTGGCGGCGTTAGGATTGAATGTATCGATCCAGGCGTTTTGGCAGCCGCGCGCCACGGCTTCGCGTTCAGCCGCGTCGAGTATCCGGCCTGCCATGTGCTGGCCGCGCAGCCTTTCGTCGACCCACAGCCACTGTACGTAGAGCCAACCCCAGGCGGTGTAGCCTGAAATGCCGGCGACGATCGCCCCGATCTCGTCGCGCACGAACACGGCCAGCGCCTTCCTTTCGGACGCGCCGACATCGCCGTCGTTGAACGCCGTCAGCCGTTCACTGAGAAAAGCGAGTTCTTCCGGCAGGGGATCGGCGGTCGTTTCAAATGTCGTGTTCATGGCTTTTCCGGATACTCGCTTGGAAACGTCAAGAGGGACGAAAATCAGATGCGGCGATGCCATAGCGCTTGAGCTTGTCGTAGAACGTCTTGCGCGGCACGCCGAGCGCGTCGATGGCGCCGCGCACGTCGCCGGCATGGTCGCGCAACGCGTCACGGATGAGCTGTGCCTCGTAATGCCCGACCCGCTCCGGCAGTGCGGCTGCAGGCGCTGGCGATCGTGGGGGCGAGGACCTGGTTTCGTCATCGGGACCAAGACCGAGCGCGACGCGATCGGCGAAATGGGCGAGCTCGCGCACATTGCCCGGCCAGTCGTGCGACTGGAGATGATGGCTCACGGCGGCGTTCACCTTGGCGATAGGCCGGCCAAACCGTTCCGCCGCCTTGCCTAAGAAATGGCCGAACAGCATCTCGATATCGCCGGGCCGCTCGCGCAGCGGCGGAATGCGCAGCGTCACCACGTTGAGGCGGAAATAGAGATCCTCGCGAAAATCGCCGCGCTGGTCCTGGCGGCCGAGATCGACCTTGGTCGCCGCGACGACCCGGAGATCGAGGCGCCTTGTTTCGTTCGAGCCGAGCGGGGTGAGGCTGCGCGTCTCCAGCACCCGCAACAGCTTGACCTGCAGGGCCGGCGGCATGGATTCGATCTCGTCGAGGAACAGCGTGCCGCCGCTGGAATGCTCGATGCTGCCGATCCGCCGTCGCTGCGCCCCGGTAAACGCGCCGGCCTCGTGGCCGAACAGCTCGCTTTCGATGACGGTCTCGGGCAGAGCGCCGCAGTTCAGTGCGACGAGCGGCTTTGCACGCCGTCGGCCCCACCGGTGCAGGAGGTCGGCCACCACTTCCTTGCCGGTTCCGGTCTCGCCTTCCACCAGCACGTCGACGTCCATGTCGGCAATCTGGCGCAAGGTCTCGCGCAACCGCCTTATGGCGAGCGCTTCGCCGATCAACGGCATGCCGTCCGCGGCAAGTGCGGCGGCTTCGCGCAGCCGCCGGTTTTCCATCACCAGCCGCCGCTTCTCCGATGCACGCTTCAGCGCCTCCACCAGACGCTCCCCCGCATATGGTTTCGGGATGAAATCATAGACGCCATCCTTGAGCGCGGCGACCGCAAGATCGACATCGCCATGCCCGGTGACCAGGATCACCGGCAAGTCGGGATCAACAGCCTTGACGCGGTCGAAGAGTTGCAGCCCATTCATGCCGGGCATGCGGATGTCGCTGACGACCACACCCTCGAAGTTCCGGTCGACGACACCAAGCGCTGCCTCGGCGTTGTCGAACCCGATCACCGTGAAGCCGGCAAGTTCGAGCAGTTGCGTGGTGGCATGCAGCAGATCCGCATCGTCGTCGACAAGCGCGACCAGCCCTGATCCCTGCGTCATTCGATCCGCCTCAAGTCGATGGTGAAGGATGCACCGCTGGCCGTGCCGGGGTCGAGCCGCAGCGTGCCGCCCAATTCCTGGGCGATCTCCTGCGAGATCACCAGGCCGAGGCCAAGCCCCTTCTCCTTGGTGGTCTGGAACGGCATGAACAGATTGGTAGCCGCGTCCGGGCCGAGGCCGGGACCGTTGTCGCGCACGGAAATCAGCACGCGGTCGCCGCGTTCGGCGAGGTCGATCTCAATGCGGGGATCGGGTCGGTCCTTCATGACGTCCAGCGCGTTCTGCAACAGGTTCACGAGGATCTGCTCCAGCCGGATGCGGCTGGCCATGACCACGGGCGATGTGGTGCCGCGCGGCTTGACGATGGTGACGCCGGAATCGCGGATGCGGCCGGATAGAAGCGACAGCGCGCCGTCGATCGCCTCGCCTACCGGCAACGGCGAGGCAGCGACGCCAGGTCGTCGCGCAAAGGTGCGCAGCGTGCTGGTGATCGCGCCGATGCGTTCAGTCATCGACACGATCGAGGTCAGATTGCCGTTCGCCGGTTCGGTCCTGCCGGCCTCGAGAAAACGGCCGGCATTCTCGGCATAAGTGCGGATCGCGGCGACCGGCTGGTTGATCTCATGCGCCACGCCGGCGGCGATCTGCCCGAGGATGGAGAGCCGGTTGGCCTGAGCGAGATCGTCGCGCAGCCGGCGGACCTTGGCCTCGGCGTTTTCGCGCTCGGCGATTTCGCCGGCAAGAGCCGTGTTCGAGCGCGTCAACTCGGCGGTCCGCGTGCTGACCCGGCTTTCGAGTTCGGCATTCATGCGCCCCAGCGCCTCCTGCCGCAGCCGGCGTGTGCGCCGGCGCCGGGTGAACACATAGGCAAGCAACCCCATCAGCAGCAGCCCGAGCAGTGTCGTCAGGCGCGCCGTGTTGGCGGCGGCGGCCAAGGTGGCATCGGCGGGCGTCAGCAACCACAGGCGCCAGCCGGGGACGGCACCGGGCAGGCCCTGCACCACTTCGACGAACCGGCGCGATTTTCCGGCTTCGTCTATTGTCGCCAGACCGTCACCGGCGCCACGCCGGATCGGCAGCGGATCGAAGGCGGCTTCGACCAGTTGAAGCTGGTCATGCGCCGCGGCGGCATCCGCGGCGGAGAGCGGCGCCAGCGCATGGAACCGCCAGTCGGGCTGGCTGGTGGCCAGAACGACGCCGCGCTCGTCGGTGACGAAAACGAGAAAGCCGCTCGCCCGCCAATTGGCTTCGACGCCGCCGAGTTCGACCTTCAGAACCGCGACGCCAAGCGGTTTGCCACCATCGTCGACACGGCCGGCAAGGTAGAGTCCCGGCTTGCCGCTGATCGTGCCGAGGCCATATTGACTGGCTGCGCCCTTGGCCATCGCATCGGTGAAATAGTGGCGAAAATTATAATCGCTGCCGACAAAGCTGTCCGGCTGGCCGGCATTGCTGGCCGATATCGCCATGCCCGCTGTATCGATGACATAGATGGCCGAGGCCGACGCATCGCTGGCTATGGCCTTCAGCTTGGCGTCGAGCGCTGTTTCCTCGACTTTCCCGGCGCGGCGCAGCGCATCACGCACCGCATCGTCGCGCGCCAGCACCAGCGGCACGAGACGTTGCTTTTCGATTTCGCCGGTCAAGGTTCCGGCCGCCAGCGGCAAGGCGGCCAATGCCCCATTGCGCAGGTCATCGGCGGCCTGACCCTCGGCGATGCGCCCGGCGGTGGCAACCGCGCCGGCAAGCACAGCGAGCGCTATTGCCGCAAACAGCCAACGGCCGCGCAGGCGCGCTACCGCTTCGCGCAGCAGGTCGCGGCCTGCAGACCCCGGAGATCCGCTATCGATGCGCTGTCGTGGCGTCGGCTCTCTCCCTTTGCTCCCCGGCTTTGCCCAGTCTAATGCGAAATTCCGCCAGGGCAAACAAGACCTGTGCGGAAATCCGCACAACTCCCCGTCGCAGGCAGGACAGAAACGGCTGAACCCAGGGATTCCGGCCTATCCGGCATCTGGCACAGCGCTTGCAAAGTTCTTGCAGCGGCGGGCGACCGGAACGCCGCGATGGGAGAAGTCACGCAGGGCGGGTTCCGCCTATCCGGCCAGGGAGAGAGTTCGATGCATATCGCAGACCAATCCGCCGCGCCCGCGGCGCAGCGCAAGCCCCTCTATGCCCAGCTCTACGTGCAGGTGCTGGCGGCGATCACCGTCGGCATCCTGCTCGGCCACTACTATCCATCGATCGGCGAGAGCATGAAGCCGTTGGGCGACGCCTTCATCAAGCTGGTCAAGATGATCATCGCCCCGGTCATCTTCCTGACGGTCGCAACCGGCATCGCCGGCATGAGCGACCTGCAGAAGGTCGGCCGCGTCGCCGGCAAGGCGATGCTCTACTTCCTCACCTTCTCGACGCTGGCACTGATCATCGGCCTTGTCGTGGCCAATGTCGTGCAGCCGGGCGCCGGCTTCAACATCGACCCGGCGACGCTCGACGCCTCGACCGTGAACACTTACGCTGCCAAGGCACATGACCAGTCGGTCACCGGCTTCCTGATGAACATCATTCCCGGCACGATCGTCGGCGCCTTCGCCGACGGCGACATCCTGCAGGTGCTGTTCTTCTCGGTGCTGTTCGGCATCGCGCTGGCGCTGGTCGGCGACAAGGGCACGCCGGTGCTCAATTTCCTGCAGGCGCTGATGGCGCCGATGTTCAAGCTGGTCAGCGTGCTGATGAAGGCAGCCCCGATCGGTGCGTTCGGTGCGATGGCCTTCACCATCGGCAAATACGGCATCGGCTCGGTCATAAACCTCGCCATGCTGGTCGGAACCTTCTACGCGACCTCGTTCCTGTTCGTGTTCGTCGTGCTCGGTGCCGTCTGCCGCTACAACGGCTTCTCGATCCTGTCCCTGATCCGCTACATCAAGGAAGAGCTGCTGCTGGTGCTGGGCACCTCGTCGTCGGAGGCGGCATTGCCCTCGCTGATGGAGAAAATGGAGAAGGCCGGCGCCAAGCGCTCGGTGGTCGGATTGGTCATCCCTACCGGCTATTCCTTCAATCTCGACGGCACCAACATCTACATGACGCTTGCCGCCCTGTTCATTGCCCAGGCGACGAACATCCATCTGTCGATATCAGACCAGATCCTGCTGCTGCTGGTGGCGATGCTGTCGTCGAAGGGTGCCGCTGGCATCACCGGGGCAGGCTTCATCACCTTGGCCGCCACGCTTTCGGTGGTTCCCTCGGTGCCGGTCGCCGGCATGGCGCTGATCCTCGGCGTCGACCGCTTCATGTCGGAATGCCGGGCGCTGACCAACTTCGTCGGCAATGCGGTGGCGACGCTGGTCGTGGCGCGCTGGGAAGGCGAACTCGACGAAGCCAAGCTGGCGAGAGCGCTGGCTGGGAGCGCCGACGACAGCCTCCCGGCGGACATCGTTCCCGCCGAGTGATCCACGGCTTCATGCCACGGACCATGGCCGCAAGCACGCCGCTTGCGGCCATGGTCATGTGTCATCGCTATCAGGCGGCTTTGCGCAGCGGCGGCAGGGCCTTGCCATCGGCCGCGAAGAGATGGCAGAGACAGGGCCGCGCAAGCTTGAGCTCAGCCCTTGAAGTCCCTCCTCGCGTCCAGACATGTGCTTGGGCCGACAGGCATGGGAGCCGCCAACGTGCCCAAATCATCGAACAGGACGAGGCTGGCCACGCCGACCAGCCCGGCATGGCGGCCGAGCTGGGCCTGGACGACCGGCACGTCGCGATAGGCGCGCATGGCGCGCTGGCGGATGGTCGCGCCGATGACGGGCGCCATCAGGTCGAGGCCATTGGCGATGCCGCCGCCAACGACCAGCACGTCGGGCGAATAGAGGTGCAAAAGGTTGGTGAAGCCAAGCCCCAGCCACCGCGCCTCCTCCTCGAGCAGAGCCAGAGCGAGGTCGTCCTGCAGCCGCGCGGCTTCGACCACGTGGCGACCCGTGACCTCGGCGTTGGCCGAGAGGCGGCGCAGCGTCGAACCGTCCAGAGGAGACGTTGCGGCATTGGCGCGGCGGCCGAGCGCGGTTCCCGAAGCGATGGCCTCGAAGCAGCCGACGACTCCGCACACGCAGCGCTCGCCTTCGTTGGTGATGGTCATGTGGCCGATCTCGGCGGCAAGGCCGCGGCGGCCGTGCAGGATGCGTCCGTCGGCAACCACACCGCCGCCGATCCCGGTCGAGACGGTGACGAAGACCAGGGAGCGCACACCGTGTCCGGCGCCGAAGCGCCATTCGCCGAGCGCTGCCGCATTGGCGTCGTTCTCCAGCCGCACCGGCAGGCCGAGCCGCCGCCCGAGGATGTCGGCCAGCGGCACATCGTGCCAGCCGGCCAGCGTCGGCGGTCCGACGGCGATGCCGGCCAGCGGATCGAGCGGCCCCGGCGCGCCGATGCCGACGCCGAGGATCGACAGCCCCGGCGCTTCGGCATGAACGGTCGCGGCCAGCGCCTCGATCTGGCCGATCACCACTTCGGGGCCGGCCTGCGCCTGCGTCGGCACAGCAGCGAAGGCCAGGATCTTGCCGTCACGGTCGACCAGGGCGGCACGAAGCTCGGTGCCGCCAAGATCGATCGCGAGGGCGACTTCAATGCTCATCAGGCCGCGACCTTCAAACCATGCAGCCAGCCGATGCGGCCGGCGAGATCCTTGTCGCCGAAAGCGAGCGAACCGAGCACCACGGTCTCGGCGCCGGCGGCGCGCAGCAACGGCACGGTTTCCTGGCGGATGCCGCCATCGGCGGCGAGCACCACGGCCGACTCGCGACCGGCGTTCCTCAGGACGACGCGGGCTTCGCCCAGCCTGTCACAGGCCTTCTCCGACAGGCCTTGGCCCTTGACGCCGATCGCGGTTCCAAGAAGCGTGACGAACGCCACCTCTTGGACGAAGGGCTTCACCGCCTCTACCGGGGTCTCCAGCCTCAGCACGACGCCGGCCTCGGCGCCGAGTTCATGCGCCAGCCGCACCGCGCGCAGACCCGCTTCGCCGTTCTCGGCATGGACGCTGACCATGTCGGCGCCGGCCTCGATGAACTGGCGCGTCTGTTCTTCGACGATTGCTTGGTCGATCATCAGATGGACGTGGATCGGCCTGGCCGTCAGCTTGGCGATACGGGCGACGAGATCGGGGAAGAACAGGAAGGACGGCGCGAAATGGCCGTCCGCGACGTCGATGTGGTGCATATCGACATAGGGTTCGATGCGCTGCAAGTCGCTCTCGAAATTGGCGAGATTGGCCGACCACGATGAGAATTCGGCGATCAGACGGTCGCGCGGCAATGCGGCGATGGCGGCCGGGCCTGACAAAGGTTTCGAGATCATGATTGGTCCTGGTTGTTGAAATTTCTATCGAGAAAGCCGCCGATGGCAGCGCGGATTTCGGTGAAATGGCGATCCTTGTCGACGGCTTTCGGCGTCACCTCGGCGAAGACGGCGCCGGGGATGGTCTCAGCCAGTTCGCGGGCGGTCGCCAAGGGATGGACGAGGTCGATGCCGCTGCCGATGACGAGCGTCGGGATTGCGAGGCCGGTCGCCGTGGCCCGCGTCACGCTAGGCCCATCATTTGCGATCGCTTGCATCACCTCGGCAAAAACGGTCGCGTTGTCACGCGCGAAGAAGCCGAGCAACGAGGCGAGATTGTCCGGCGCCTCGCTGCGAAAGCGGGTTGCAGTCGCGGAGGAAGCGAAGGCGTCGCGCGCCTCGTCCAGCGGCAGCCGGCTGATGAGTTCCGCCACTTCGACGTAAGGGCGCATGTTTCGCGGCGCCGCACCGAAGGTCCAGGCCGGGCGCACCAGCACAAGACCTGTGACGCGATCCGGGTGGTGGGCCGCCAGGTGCAGTGCAATGGCGGCGCCCATCGAGATACCGCCGGCGACGAAGCGCTCCATTCCAACCGCATCGGCGGCGGCCAGCACGTCGTCGGCGAACATCGCGATCGAGAAGGGACGCTTGCCGCCGGCGCCGGAACCGCCTTGCGCACGGCATTCAATGGTCAGCCGGCGGCGCGACGGACTGTCGGGAAAGTTCAGCGCCACCTGCGCGGCATCGCCGCCGAGACCATGCTGGAAGGCGATGGGAAGCCCCTGCCCTGTGTCCAAGACGTGGAGCGCAGCGTCGTCGCGCAGCATGATCGTCGGCGCGGCACCCATCAGAGTAGCCCTCGCAGGAAGATAGCGACGCCAGGGGCTTCGACGGCGGGCAAGCCGTGCGTGACCAGCGCGCCATCGAAATCCACCCCCTTCAGCCGCGCGACGAAATCCGGGAAGTCGACGACGCCCTGGCCTGATGTGGCGAAGCGGCCGTCGGCAAAACGATCCTTGGCGTGCGCCATGGCGATGTGGCCAGCGGCCTCATCGATCGCGGCGGCGACGACGGCTCTCGCTTCATCGGGCTTTGCATGCTCGAACAGGTTGGCGGGGTCGAGCACGATCTTCAGATGCTTCGAACCCATCTCGGCGATCAGCCGGGTCGCATCCATGGCCGAGGTCACGACGTTGGCCTGCTCGGGCTCGATGCCGAGATCGACGCCGGCCTCCTCGGCCAGCGCCAGTGCCTTCGCCATTTCGACGGCCATGTCGGACCAGGCGGACGGATCAGCATTGTCGGGATGGTATGCCCATTGGTCGGCTGCGTTGCGCGAGCCGGTGCAGAGCGTCACCAGTGGGATGTCGAGTGTGGCCGCAGTGTAGATGACCCCCGCCAGGCGCCTCAGCCCGTCGTCGCGCGCAGCCTTGTCGGGATGCGCCATGTTGTAGGTTCCCGACAGCGCGGCCAGGGAAACGCCTGACGATCGCGCGGCGGCACCAATGGCGGCGACGGCATTCGCTGGCACCGCATCCGGCATCGACGGCAGGCCGGCGCAGGCGAGATTGAACTGCGTCGTCTCATAGCCGGCCTGCTTCACGGCAGCCAGCACGGCGGCCGGGTCGGTACCCGCAAATGTCTTGGCGAAGATGCCTAGATACATCAGACCGCACCCGAAACCGAGGCAAGCTCGATCCGCTCGCCAGTCTCGACAGAGCGCGCAATCGCCACCATGGCGCGGATCGACGCGATGCCGTCCCCGACATTGGCGCCGCGCATCGGCGCGCCGGTGAGCACGGTATCGGCAAGGCCCTCGAGCTGGCGGCGGAAGAAGTGGCCGTCGGCGCCAAGCGGTTTTCGCGAGGTCGCGTCCTTCTCATGGAAGATGTCGACCTCGCTGGCGCGGAAGTACCAGGGATTGAAGGTCTTGGCGATGACGGAACCGTTCTCGCCGTAGAGCTGAAACCCTTCGTGCCAGTCCATGCGCACGGCGACGGTGAGGTCGAGATGGCCAAGCGCGCCGCTGGCGAATTCGGTTTCGACGAACCAGCAATAGGCGCCGAAGCGCTCGTTGAGGCGGGCGCGCACGGCAACGATGTCGCCACAGAGGAAGCGGGCGGTGTCAACCAGATGCGATCCGTGCGCCAGCATGAAATATTGCCTGAGATCAGCCTTGGGATTCCCGCCGGGCTTTTTCGCGAGCTTACTGGTGACGGGCAGCGGCTGCACGGCATCTGTGTTGGTGTAGCGGTGGGTGGAATCGCAATACCAGGCCTTCAGTGCCAGAACCTCGCCCATCTCGTCGCGGACGAAGTCGCGGGCGGCCTCCAGCGCCGGATCGAAGCGCTTCATGTGGCCGACCTGCAGCACCTTGCCGGAGCGCTTCACCGCCTCGGCCAGCGCTTCGCCTTCCTCGACCGAGGTACCGATCGGCTTTTCGCAGAGAACATGCTTGCCGGCATCGAGCGCCTTGATCGACATCGGCACGTGATAGGCATCCGACGTGGCGACGATGACTGCTTCGAGCTCGGGATCGGCGAGCATGGCATCATAGTCGGCATACATCTTCCCAGGTTCATAGGAGGCGCCCATGCGGGCGAGCAAATCGGGTGCCGCATCGCAAATGGCGTAGAGGTCGGCATTGCCGGCCTTGACGCAGGATTCCAGATGCGCGAACTGGGCGATCGGGCCGCAGCCGAGCACACCGACCCTGAGGCGTCTGTCCTGTTTCTTGATCATCGTCTCAGGCCCCGTAGCCGCGCATGGTCTGGCGGTTGGTCTTGACCGCGCCGGCCGGATCGGCGGCGGCGGTGTCGGATTCTTCTTCCAGCACCAGCCAGCCGTTGAAGTTCGGCGCGGTACCGGCGATCTCGATCACTTGAGGTGTGTCGCAGACGCCCTGGCCAAGCATCGCCCAGGAGCCGTTGGCGTCGACGTCCTTCAAATGGATGTAGCGGATGCGGTCGCGATAGGTGGAGAGCGTGTCGGCCATGTCCTTGTGGCCGCGCAGGATGTGGCCGGTGTCCGGCACCCAGCCGACCAGACCGGGATCGAGCAAGGCAAACATCGCGTCATAGTCGGCACGGTCGAACAGCAGCGTGTTGTGGTGCGAACTCGGATGCACCGCCACCTGGACACCCGCCTTGCGGCCGATCTCGCCGGCCTTGTTGTAGACCTCCGCGGCGATGGCGAACTTGCCGTCGCGCGGCCCGTCGGAGACGACGGTGGCCGAGCCCATCGACACCAGTGCGCCCGGAAAGGCGGCGGCGAAATCGATCCAGCGCCTGGCGGTTTCGAGATCGGTGCCGATCCCGTCCTTGAGCGTGAAGCCGCTCCTGGAGCCGAAGGCGAACGATACGAGCGCCAGACCGGACGACTTCAGCGCGGCGGCGAACTCGATGGGTTTGCCGCCATAGTGGCCGATCATGGTGTCGGTGATCTCGATGCCGGCATAGCCGCCATCGCCGATCGCCTTCAACAGGTCGTCGGGGCCGCCGGTGAACCGGTCTCCGAGCATTTCCCAGGTGAAGGTCTGGCAGCCGACTTTGAGGTCTTTCACGTTCATCCTTTCATTCCTTGATACCGATCTGTTCCATCAGTTGTCCGTGCGACATCCTACTTGACCGAACCCGCGGTCATGCCGGCGAGGAAGTACCTCTGGGCAACGAGGTAGATGAGCAACAAGGGTAGCGAGCCGAGCACGCTCATTGCCATCATCTGGTTCCATTCGAAGGCGTGCTGCCCCATCAGCAGCTGGATGCCGATCGGCACGGTGCGCATGGACGTCGACTTGGTCAGCGTCAGCGCAAAAAGAAATTCGTTCCAGCACAACAGGAATGTGTAGACCGATGTCGCCACGATACCAGGCAGTGAAATCGGGACGATGACCCGCCAAAGCGCTGTCCAACTGGTGCCGCCATCGACAGCCACCGCTTCATCGAGATCGCGGGGCAAGGTGTTCAGATATCCCGTCATCAGCAGGATCGCGTAGGGCAGCGTAAACACCAGGTAAGTCAGGATCAATGCGACATAGGTGTCGAAGATACCGTATGAGACGACAAGCCCGAAGAAGGGGATCAGCAGCGTGATCGGCGGTATCGTCTGCGTGCTGATGATGAGCGTGTTCAGGCTGCCCTTGCCACGGAAATTGAAGCGGCTGAACCCATAGGCCGCCAGCAAGGCGATCAGCACCGTGAGCACGGTCACCGCTCCCGCGACGAAGTAGCTGTTGAAGAAGAAGCGCAGCTTTACCGGGTCGCCAAGGATGGCCGCGTAGGCTTCCAGGGTGAAGGCCTTCGGCAGGATGGTTGGCGGCAAAGCGAAGATTTCGGTATTCGACTTGAATGAGCTGCTGAGCATCCAATAGATCGGGAAGGCCGCGAAGAACAGCCCTGCCGCAAGAGCAATATGCAGCGCGACGGTGATCAGCTTGTCTTTGCCGGTGTTTCGTCTTCTCATGGCGTCCTACCTAGCCCGCTGATAGCGAATATAGAACAGCGTCAGGCCCAGAGAGATCAACAGGATGACTACGGCACTCGCCGACGCTTGAGACAGGTTGTAGCTCGAAAACGCCAGCTTGTAGGTGTAGGTGCTGAGCACCTCGGTCGAGTAGATCGGACCACCGCCCGTCGTTATCCAGATCAACGGGAAGACCTGCATGGTCCAGATGAAGTCGAGCAGCGAGATGCTGATGATGATCGGCATCAGCTGCGGAATGGTGATGAAGATCAGCTTCTGGTAGGCCTTCGCCCCGTCGATATCGGCGGCCTCGTAGAAATCCTTGGGAATGCCCTGCAAGCCTGCGAGCAGGCTGACCATGAAAAGCGGATAGCCCGCCCAGATATTGGCGAAAGTGACGGCGTGCAGCGCGGTCTGCGGCGAGGAAAACCACTCGACCTTGGAACCAATGAAGCCCAACTGCATGAGAATGCTGTTCACGACACCATTCGGCTCGAGCAGCAGGCGCCAGATCACCGCGATGATCACCGCCGTGAACAGCCAGGGCAGAATGTAGAGCACGCGCAAGACATTGCGCAACGTCGGATTGATGCGGTCGCTGTTCAGCATGAGCGCGAAGACCATGCCGATGGTCATGTGGAAAACGACACTCATGCAGGTGAAATAGAGCGTATGCCACAGCGAAGCCCAAAACACAGGATCGTCGAAGATCGCCTGGTAGTGCTTTAGCCCGGCAAAGGATGGATCACGACGCAGCACCGCGCTGTTCTGGAACGAGTAGGCAATCACCGTCGCCATCGGCAACAGCATCAAAAGGCCGATTATGAGCAGCGAGGGCGACAGGTAGAGATAGGGCGCCACAGCTCGTTTGAGCTTGTGATGGGAGCGCTTCCGCTGGGTCATGGTGCCAACCTCGCGACAGAGAAATGAGCTTCAAATACCATTCAGAGTCGTCATTTGCCGGCTGGCCCGCCTAATGGCAGGCCAACCGATAAATGGGCCGCAAGAGCGGAGGACGACGATCAGAATTTCGCCATCCAGCCCTTTTGCGCGGCAGCGGCCGCTTCTTCCGGCGTTTGCTCGCCGGCAAGCATCTTTTGAGCCTGCACGTCGAACTGGGTCATCAGGTCTTCAGCCACCGGCAGGCCCGTGAACTCGTTGGCGAGGTAGCCGGTCTTGAAGATCTCGAAAGCCTTGCCGAAAGCCTTGTCTGATGTCACGAAGTCGGGTTTGGCGTTGACGTTGCCCGGGAAGGCGTTGGCAAGCGAAACGAGCTTGGCGTTGACCTTTTCGCTCATTAAATACTGGACGAGTTTCCAGGCCTCCTCCTGATGTTTCGAGGCCGCCGAGATGCCGATACCCCAGGAGGCATAGGGAAGGCCGCGCTTTCCGGTATAGTTCTCCACAACCGGGACCGGGATTAGGTCGAAGTTCAGCTTGGGATTACGCTTGCGGATGAGGTTCACATGGGCGAGCGAGTCGATCATCATCCCGACGCGGTCGTTGACGAATTCCTCGACCTTTTCCTGTTCGGTCTTGGTGGCAATGCCGGGCGAGATGGTGCCGGCGTCGTTGAGCGATTTGACGAAGGTGAGCATATCCACCACCGGTTTGCCCTCGAGGTCGGGCTTGCCGTTCGCCATCATCGATTGGCCCGAAGCCCAGACCCACGACATCATGTCGTTCTGGACACCGGACGGCGTTTGCAGCGACAGAGGCAGCACCCAGCCATACTGGTTCTTGTCGGCGTGCGTCATCTTCTTGGCGGCTTCGAGAAATTCCGCGCGCGTCGACGGCAGCTTGGTCACGCCTGCCTGGGCGGCGAGGTCCAAATTCACGAAGACCGGATAGACGAACGAAGCGACCGGGAACATCACCGCCTTGCCGTCCACCTTGATGATATCCGCGACCTGGGCTTTGTCGAACTTGCTCGCATCCATCAGCGGGTTCATGTCGGCCAGCGCACCCTGCGCATTCAGATTGTTCACCCAGGCGCCGTCAAGACCGACGACGTCGCTCAGCGTTCCGGTTGCGGCACCAACCGAGATTTGGTCTCGCGTCGTCGCATAGGGGCCGCTGACCAGTGTCACCTTGATGCCGGGGTTTGCGGCCTCGAAGTCATTCATGATTGCCCTGAGCGAGCCGGCCGGCAGTTCGGGCTCCCACCATTGGGTGAATTCCAGCGTCGTGTCGGCCATGGCGCCGGTCGCACCAAGCAACCATGCGGCCGCGGCCATCTTCAGCATCGCGGGTTTTATACGAAACATCATTTTCTCCTCCTTCTCTGGGATCGACCGCACAATGCTGCCGATCGTCTGGTTATTCAGAAGTCTTCTTACGCAGGCGCCTCGCCCTCGCCTGCGGGCCTTGCCGGGGTTCTTCAGATCGCCAGATGCGTCTCGGGATCGAAGAAATGGAACTTGGCATCATCCACCGCCAACCGGATTTCCGAGCCTGAGCGGACGGCGCTGATTGGCTCGAACCTCGCCACCGCGTTCGATGCCAGGCCAAAATCGTCCACCGCGTCCGGATCGCCGGAGTCCACCCGGACCGCGTCGATGTTCAGGTGGACAATCTGTTCGGAGCCGAGTTCCTCGATCGAGGTCACCTTTGCCGGTATCGTCTGATACTTGCGCCCGGAGTCGAGACTGCTGTCATAGAGATCCTCCGGCCGGATCCCGAACACGACCTTGCGCCCGGCATAAGACCGCAAGCCCGGCCTGCGCACGAAGGCTGCCTCCTGCAGCCGGATGGCGAAGGCGGCGGACGTCAGTTCGTCGCCCTTCAGCGTGGCCTCGAAAAGGTTCATCGAAGGAGAGCCGATGAAGCCGGCAACGAAGGCGTTCACCGGTGATTCATAGAGCCTCTTGGGTGTGTCGACCTGCTGCAGCACACCGCCTTTCAACACCGCGACCCTGTCCCCCATCGTCATCGCTTCGATTTGGTCGTGGGTCACGTATATGGTCGTGACGCCGAGCTGCTTTTGCAGGCTGGTGATTTCGGCGCGCATTTGAACACGCAGCTTCGCGTCCAGATTGGAAAGCGGCTCGTCCATGAGAAAGGCCGCCGGCTCGCGCACCATGGCACGGCCCATGGCAACCCTTTGACGCTGTCCGCCTGAAAGGTTCGCGGGTTTGCTGTCCAGCAGCGACGTTAGCTGAAGGGTTTTGGCGATCTCGTCGACGCGCTTCTTGCGCTCGGCCTTCGGCTTGCCTGCCAGACGCATCGAAAAGGCGATGTTTTCAAATACCGTCATATGCGGGTAGAGCGCGTAGCTCTGGAAGACCATCGCGATGTCGCGGTCCTTTGGCGGCATATCGACGACGTCGACGCCGCCGATCCGCAGGCTGCCGCTGGTGATGTCCTCCAATCCCGCGATCATTCGCAACGCGGTGGATTTGCCGCAGCCCGACGGCCCGACGAGAATCAAGAACTCGCCGTCCTCGACCGCCAGGTTCAATTGATCGATCGCTCGAAAATTGTTCCCGTAGGTCTTGCAGATATTCTCAAGAACGACTTCTGCCATCTTCCTCCCTCCACAAGTCCAAGCCACTGATTTTTGATTATTCGTGGCCATTTTTTGCCTGCGAAACGTCTCCTCGGATCTTTCCAGCCTATGTTCCGGTCTCGTGCCGCGCATATTTCAGCCCGACCGCCGACGGAGCGTTCGCCGATGCCAATAATTCCGTGACCTGGGCGCCGGTCGGAAGCGCCTCGCGCCCGCCCCGACCCGTTATCGACAGCGCCGCCGCCGCGGCCGCGAACGCGACCCGGCCCGCGGTGTCGGCTCCGCGCGCCAGTGCATGCGCATAGGCGCCATGAAAGCAGTCGCCGGCGCCGGTCGAATCGACGACGGCAACCCGGTGCGGAGGCAAGTGCCAAAGCCCTGCCTCGTTGCGTCCGCGGTAGTAGACGCCCCTGCCGCCATCCGTCAGAACCACGGCGGACCGCGACGGCAACCACAATGCATCGAGCATCTCGGCCGGCGATCTGCAGCCCGTAGCGGTCTGTGCAAAGCCCAGGGGAAGAATGAGATGGTCGCAGAGCGCGATCAGCCTCTCGGTGGCCGGGCCGGCGCTCCATTCGATATCACCGAGGATCGCAAGGCCGAGATCGCGAGCCCGTGCCACGACATCCAGCGACCGGATCGCGTAACTATCGATGATCAGGACTGTCGCGCGGCTGAGGACCTCGTCCGGAAAGTCCGGAGCGGTGCCCAGCATCGCTTCGTCGTCATAGGCGATGAACCGCTCGCCATCCGAGCCGACGGTGATCCGCGAGCGCACCGGGCGGGCGTGCGGGTGGCGCGGCGCGAATGCAGTTTCAACGCCGCTCGCTACGAGATCGCACAGCACGGCATCGTCCGCGGCACTGCCCAGCCATCCGACGAACCCGGCGGTGCCGCCGAGCCGCGCGACGGCGGCAAGGGCCGTCGCGACATTTCCGCCGAAAGCCCGGGCGCTTTGCAGAACCTTCCCCTTGCCCGCCGACAACGGCTGATCGACATAGACGATGTCGTCGATCGCAATAGCTCCGAAGCCGAGGATTGAAGAGACGGCGGGCATCGTTCAGGCACCCGCCCTTGCCAGGGCGTCTTGCGCCGAAAGGCCGTCATGGATGACGCCCCGAAAGGCAATCGCTGCCTTCTCCGGATCGCCATGCCCCCAGAGATTGCGGCCCACCACGGCACCGCGCGCACCGGCACGGATGGCGTCCGCCGTCTGCTGGAGGGCGCCGAGCAGCGTATCTGTCTTCGGGCCACCCGCGATCACAACCGGCACCGGGCAGGTCCGAACGGTCTCTCGGAACGATTCGAAATCGCCCGTGTAACCGATCTTGATCACGTCGACGCCGGACTCGTAGCCGATGCGCGCCGCATAGGCGATCTCGTCGGGGGTGAAGACGATTTTTGCCCCGTCGGTGAAATCGCGAGGGTAGATATGCGCGACTACCGGCATGCCGTAGCGGGCCGCTGCATTCACCGAATCGGTCAGCCAGCGTATGTATTTGCCCTCGGTCGCGCCGCGTACCGGAATGGCCACGGCCAAGGCATCGGCGCCGGCGCGCACGGCATCCTCGGGCGTTGCGATCAGCTCACTGATGCGATCGTCCGGGGTGAAGCAGCCGGCCTGGATCACCAGGCAGGCCTTGCCCGCGTATTGCGGCCATAGATGGCGCGCTGTGCCAGGCTGGATGCTGACATAGTCGGGTTTGCCCACCATGACGCGAGCCAGGGCGCCCGGCAGATCGGCAAGACCTCCTTTGCGCACGTCGCCATAGCCGACAAAGTGGTCGACCGCGCCGCCGAAAAGATTGCCCGATGGATGCGAGAAGAGGCGCGCAAGGCGCACCTGGGTTCCGAGGCTCATGAGTGCAAAATTCTCCAGTCGATTGATTTCCAAATGCTGGACCCAGTGTTTTCGAAAGAAAGAATAAATGCAATCTTTCGAAATCTTTCGAATTCGCGTATTTTCGGTAGAGTGAGCCGAGGCCAGGGCGGTTGCTTGGCAGATGGAGGCAAGGACAAGGCAATGTTGTCAGAGCAGAGACGCCAATCGATCCTGAGTGAGGTGCAACGCAGCGGACAGGTTCGCATCAAGGACCTGTCAGACGATTTTGGCGTGTCGGAAGTCACGGTGCGCTCCGACCTCGAGATACTGGACCGCAAGGGACTGCTGACCAAGACCCGTGGAGGGGCGGTGACCCGGACCACGGATTCGACCACGGCCGCGTTCGCCCGCCGGATGCAAACCAACCTCGATGCGAAGAAACGCATCGCCCGGGCAGCGGTAGAGCTGTTCGAGGACAACCAGTCGGTCATCTTCGACGGCGGCTCGACATTGATGCAGGTTGCCATGCAGTTACCGCCGCTCAACAACGTCGTGGTCGCGGCCACGGCGATGAATATCGTTCAGCATCTGATGCATCGGCCTGGGCTTGACGTTCACATGATCGGTGGCCGGGTCTATCCAGACACGGTGAGCACGCTGATTACCGATGCCGACACGGCTCTCGGCGGCTTGGTAGCGCATCAGGTCTTTGTCGGAGCGCACGCGATCGACTCGTCACTGGATGTGGTCGACGTGAACGAAGACATGGCGCGAACGAAGCGAATCCTAGTGCGCATGGCCCGGCGCGTCGTCCTCCTGGCGGATTCGAGCAAATTTGGCGTCAGCGGGACCTCCAAGGCCTTTTCGCTGTCGGGCGTCGATGTGGTGATCACCGACGATGGCCTGCCCGGTACAATACGCAGCGAGCTTGATAGGATCGGGGCCACGGTGATCTATGCCTGAACCCGTCGCGGTAGCTGGGCGCCCTCGAAATATCCGACGCGCGAATGACCCACCGGCTTTGGCGCCCGCGATCGGCCGTTTTTCATGTCCGTCATTTTCTCCTCCCAAGGCCAGCAGCCTCCCGATGCTCCGGCAGCATTTACGCATGTTCCATAAAAATTTTACGCGCGTCAATATTTAAAATGTTGTATAGCCATTTCGAGCGCGATCCGGCACCGTCGCGAGAGATCAGGCAGATGATCGCATTGGGAGGTAAGACGGAAAATGCAGGCAAAATCAGAAGCCAAACTCGGCATCGGTGTCATCGGATGCGGCAACATCTCGATGACCTACCTGCGCAATGCCGCGCTTTTCGGCGGCATCGAATTGCGCGCCTGCGCCGATATTTCAGCCGAGATGGCGGCGCTGCGGGCCAAGGAATACGGCATCCGGCCCCTTGGAGTCGATGCGCTGCTGGCCGATCCACAGATCGACCTCGTCCTCAACCTGACCATTCCGGCGGCGCATTTCGACATTTCATTCTCCGCCCTTTCGGCGGGAAAGCATGTCTTCACTGAAAAACCGCTCGCAACCTCGGCCAGCGATGGCCGCCGTCTGGTGGCGGAGGCGGCCAAACGCGGCCTGCTGCTCGGCTCGGCTCCGGACACTTTCCTTGGCGCAGCGGGCCGCAAAGCGCGCCGCCTGATGGATGAGGGCGCCATCGGCAGCCCTGTCACCGGCACCGCCTTCATGATGGGGCGCGGCATGGAACACTGGCATCCCAATCCGCAATTCTACTACCAGCCGGGCGGCGGCCCGGTGTTCGACATGGGTCCCTACTATCTGACGATGCTGGTCAACCTGCTGGGCCCGGTCGCGCGCGTCATGGCGATGGCGACGAGGGGCCAGGAGGAACGGCTGATATCGGCCGAAGGGCCGTTCAAGAACACCACATTCAAGGTCGGCACGCCGACCAATGTGCTGTCGCTGCTCGAATTCCGTTCCGGCGCGACCGTCACTTTCGGCGCGTCATGGGATGTCTTCAGGCATTCCAACCATCCGATCGAACTGCACGGCACGGAAGGCTCGCTGCGGTTGCCCGACCCGGATACGTTCGGCGGCACGGTGTCGCTGTCGGAACGCGGCGCCGACTGGAAGGATTTCGCCAGCGAAGGCGAACTCTACGGCGCCCGCAACTGGCCTTACGCGGCGCCCGACCGCGCCAACTACCGCATGCTCGGCGTCGCCGACCTGGTGCGTTCGCTACAGACAGGCGCGACGCCCCGCGCTTCCGGCAATCTGGCGCTGCATGTGCTGGAGATCATGGAAGCGATCCTGCATTCGGGCGAGACGAAAAGTTCGGTCGCCATAACAGGTGACGTCGTCCAGCCGGCCCTGCTCGGCGAAGACGAAGCGCGCGGCCTGCTCGCCTAAGCGTTCCATGTTTTCACGCAATTCCGGACGGAAAACCGCTGCACACTTTTCCTGGAATTGCTTTGACGGAGATAACGATGACGCTCGACCCAGATGCGCTGCGTGCCCTGGAAATCGGCCGTGCCGCCGGCGGCGAACCCTTCGAGAACGGCAGTGTCGCGGCGGCGCGGGCCACGTACAACGCTTCGTTCCCGACGCTGCAGGGCGAGCACGAGCCAGTCGCGGCAACCGAGCAGCGGCAGATCGACGGGCCGAACGGCCCGGTGACGATCCGCATCCATCGCGGTATCGGCACGCCGCGGACCGGGGCGCGCGCGGTGCTCTATCTCCACGGTGGCGGCTGGGTGATCGGCAATCTCTCCTCGCATGACGAGATCTGCCGCTGGCTGGCCAATCTCGGCAACGCCGTCGTCATCTGCCCGGACTACAGGCTGGCGCCGGAGCACAAGTTTCCCGCCGGGCTAGACGATTGCGCGACAGCGCTGCGCTTCACGGCTGCTGGAGGACTCGGAATCGACCCGACCCGCATTGCCGTCGGCGGCGACAGTGCCGGCGGCAACGTTGCCGCCGTGCTGGCATTGCTTGCCCGCGACAGGCTGGCGCCGCCGCTCGCCGCCCAGATCCTGATCTATCCCAACACCGATGCCCGCCAGACGGCGGACAGCTACCGGCGTTTCGGCGACGGCTTCGGACTCACCGCCGCCACCATGGCCTGGTTCCGCGATCATTATGTGCGAACGCCCGAGGATATCGCGGATTGGCGCGTATCGCCGCTGCTGGCCTCCAGCCTCGCCGGTGCACCGCCGGCCTTCGTCGTGATCGCCGGCCACGACATCCTTGCCGACGAAGGCACGGCCTATGCCGAGCGCCTGCGCGCCGACGGAGTGCCGCTGGTGTTGCGACACTGGCCGGGTCAGATCCACGGCTTCGTCTCGATGGGCCGCCACATCCTGGCCGCGCGGCAAACGGCAAGCGAGGCGGCGGCCTGGCTCCGCCTGCAGACGCCGGAGCCGATCACTCAGGCCGACTGACGCATCACAAGGGTCGCGCCAAGCTTGACGTTGCGCGCCAGATCATGGCCGGGTGGATCGGCCTCGTCCAGCAACGCCAGCAGGATCTCGACGCTGCGGCCGGCCATGGCGGCGAAGTCCTGTGCCATGGTGGTCAGCGCGGGACAGGTGTAGCGGCTCAGCGGATGATCGTCGTGGGCGGCGACCCGAAAATCACAATCGGCACGGCGGCCGATCTTCAGCCCGCGCGAAAAGGCGGCCGCCATCACACCGAAGGCGAGACGGTCATTGGCGCAGAGCAGCGTGCGGGCCGGCAGACCGCCTTTCTCGAGCGTCCTGTCCATCCATTCGTGGCCGATGCGCTCGAAGTCCCAGCTATAGTCGCCCGCCGCCTTGAGAACGGTGGGCTCCAGGCCCGCGGCCTGCATCGTGTCGATATAGCTCTGCAGGCGTTCGCCCGAATTGTGGTTGACGTGCGGGATGTCGACATAGACAGGCGGTTCGCCGGACCGGCAGAGATAATCGACGATGGTCGAGGTGCTCTGGTGGTTGTCATTGCCGACGAATGGTGTGTCGCCTTCGATATAGGTGTCGAAATAGACGATCGGGATGTCCTCGCTCATTCGTTCGAAGACGCCGGGTTCGGAGACTAAGCCCAAGGGCGCGACGATGGCGCCGGCTACTTTCAGCGACATCAGCGTCCTGACCGATTCCGCCTCCAGCTTCGGCGAACCGTGCGAGGAGATGACGATCGGCCAAAACCCTTCGTCGCGACAGCGCCGTTCGATGCGGCTGACCATCTCGGCGTAGAAGGGATCGGTGATCGCCGGTACGACGATGCCGACATTACGGGTGCGCTTGCGGTTGAGATTCCGGGCAAAAACATTCGGCTGATAGTCGGACGAACTAAGCGCCGCCTCGATGCGCGCCCGTGTCGCCGGCTTCACGCTGGCCGGATCGTCGAAATACTTCGACAGGGTCGGTCGCGAAACGCCGGACGCCCTGGCGAAATCATCCATCGTCCGGTGGGTCTTTTCCGCCATCTATGTTTCAGGCCCCCTTATCCTCGATGCCAGCCTTAACGCTCTGGCCAGAATCAGTCTTGCGATCGTCGCGGTGAGGCAGCATTGCTTGAGCGAACTTATTCAGTCAAATTTTCATGTTTCCAGTACAACGCAGAAGCATTGCGCACGTCAAATTGTTTATTGACGCTCCGAAAACGACAATTTAGGTTTTGAACATGCACGGGCAAAGAAAGTTCTGGCCAAAGGGGAGGCCGTCCGTCCGGCAGATGGTGAGGACATGAAGAAACTGGTTTGTGCCGGCGAGATCCTGGTCGAGATCATGGCCGAGCGGATCGGCCAGAGTTTTCGCGCTCCCGGCCCGCTGGTCGGCCCGTTTCCGTCAGGCGCTCCCGCCATCTTCATCGATCAGGCGGCGCGGCTCGGCCAGCCGGCGGGGCTGATCGCGGCAGTGGGCGACGACGATTTCGGCCATCTGAACATCGAGCGCCTGCGTGCCGACGGCGCCGACATCTCGGCCATCACCGTCCATCAGGGCGCCGCGACCGGAACCGCCTTCGTCACCTATGAGAGCGATGGCAGCCGACACTTCGTCTACAACATCAAGCAGAGTGCCGCCGGCCTGATCGAGATGGGCGCGGAGGCGCGCGAGCTGCTGGCCGGCGCCGACCATTTTCACGTCATGGGTACATCGCTGTTCTCGCCCGAGGTGATCGAAATTGCCCGCAACGGCATCGAAGCCGTCAAAACGCGCGGCGGCACCGTCTCTTTCGACCCCAACATCCGCAAGGAGATGCTCGATCTACCGGGCATGCGCGACGCCTTGCACTTCGTGTTGTCAAAGACCGACGTGTTCCTGCCGAGCGGGGCGGAACTCTTCACCTTCGCCGAGGCAACCGACGAGGAAAGCGCGGTACGCGAAATGCTGGACCGCGGCATCTCCACTATCGTCGTCAAGAAGGGCGCGCAGGGCGCCGTTCACTACGACCAGTCGGGGCGCACGGCTTTACCCGGCTTCGTCGTCGAGGAAATCGATCCGACCGGCGCCGGAGACTGCTTTGCCGCAGCCTTCGTCTCCTTCTGGCTGCGTGGAGAGGCACCGGAGAAGGCGCTGCGAATAGCCAATGGCTGCGGCGCGCTGGCGGTGACGAAGAAGGGACCAATGGAAGGCATCGCGTCGCTCGCCACCGTCGAGGCGTTCATCGAGACCGCCCGGACCGGAGCACCGGCATGAGCCAGGCGACCGGTCGACTGGCTAGCATCGCCACGCGCCGTGCGGCCGGCGAACGCTGTGGCATCGCCTCGATCTGCTCGGCCCATCCGCTGGTCGTCGAAGCGGCGCTGCGCCACGGCAAGGCGCGCGGCGCCGACGTGCTGATCGAGGCCACCTGCAACCAGGTCAACCACGAGGGCGGCTATACCGGCATGACACCGGGCGAGTTCCGCCGCTTCGTCGAGACGATCGCCGGCAAGGCCGGCTTTCCCCTGGACAGGCTGGTGCTCGGCGGCGACCATCTGGGCCCCAATCCTTGGAAGCACCTGCCGGCGCCGGAGGCGATGGAAAAGGCCGCACGCATGGTGGATGCCTATGCCGAGGCCGGCTTCACCAAGATCCACCTGGACGCCAGCATGGGCTGCGCCGGCGAAGGTGCGGCACCGCCCGACGCCACCATCGCCGCGCGCGCCGCCGAACTGGCCGAGGTGGCGGAGGCCGCGGTTGAACGAACAGGCGGCACCAGGCCTGTCTATGTCATCGGCACGGAAGTGCCGGTGCCGGGCGGCGCACAGGAGGCGATGGACCATCTGGCGGTGACGACACCGGAGGCCGCGGGTGAGACGGTTCGCATCCACCGCGATGCCTTCAGCCGGCGCCGCCTCGACCAAGCCTTCTCGCGGGCGATCGGCGTCGTCGTGCAGCCGGGCGTCGAGTTCGGCAATGCCGAGGTCATCGCCTACCGGCCGGAACGCGCCCGGGCGCTTGCTGGCACGCTGCGAGACCTGCCGCAATTCGTCTTCGAGGCCCACTCGACCGACTACCAGCCCACTGCGGCGTTGAGCGCACTGGTCGACGACGGTTTTGCCATACTCAAGGTCGGGCCATGGCTGACCTTCGCGCTGCGCGAAGCCCTCTACGGCTTGGGCCACATCGCCGACATTCTGGTTCCCGACCCATCGAGGGAAAGTCTGCCGGCGGCCATGGAGCGCGTCATGCTGGCGGCGCCCGGCAATTGGAAGAGTTACTATCACGGCGCCGAGGCCGAGCAGCGGATCGAGCGGCATTTTTCCTACAGCGACCGCATCCGCTATTACTGGCCCGCGTCGGCGGCGCGGCAGGCCGTGAACGCGCTGATGCAGGCGCTGGGCGAGCGTGACATCCCCTCACCCCTGATCAGCCAGTATCTCGGCCGCCTCGATAGCGCGGTGGCGAGCGGATCCGTCACGCCAAAGGCCAGGGAACTCCTCATCGCAGGCGTGACGGACGTTCTCGACATCTATGCCAGCGCTACCGGCTGATCCCCGTCATGGCTGCGGCACCAGGAGCAGGGCGCCCGTTGGTACGGCGCAACTCCAGACCGCGCTGCGCGTCAGCGGCGGCGTCAAGGGCTCCGGCTATGGTCGCTTCGGCGGCAAGGCCCGATCGCCGAATGCACCGATTTGCGCTGGGTGACGATTGAGGCCTCGCTCGCGGAAGATCAAACAGCCAGCGACGGTATGAAGCGGACGCTGGCGGATTGTTTCTGGCCAGGGGCCAGCACAATGCAGCCGGTGTCGATCTCCTTGTCGCCCATCCGGTTGAAAGCATCGGTGATGTTGCTGACCGGCTCGGCGCAAAAGAACGGTTCGCCCGGCGGCGTGTAGAGGACGAGGAAGTCCATCGGCGCCTCGGCCTCGATGTCCAGCTGCCGTCCGTGTTCGGGCCACGTAATCCGGGCGCGGCGCGTCCATCCGGTGAAGACCGTATCGAAGTCCACTTCCGATACGTCAAAGCCGATGGATGGATGGGCCCCCACGGGCGGCGGGACATGGCGGATGGGAAGCACCTCCGCATCGTTTTCCCACATGCCTGATACCCGTGCCTGGACATGCGTCCACTGTGTCGACGGGAAATAAGGATGGAAACCGAGGCCGACCGGCATCGGTGCGTCCGACAGGTTGCGCACGGCAATGGTCAAGCAAAGCCTGCCGTCGGCCAGGGAGATCGCTTGCTCTGCCTCATAGCTCCACGGCCAGGAATCGGCGGCGTGGCGATAGCGCAGGACGATCATGCGCGCTTCATGGCTCACGACCGTCCATGGGTGACGCCAGCCATGGCCGTGCTCATGGTGTGGATCGTCCGAGGCCGTCGGCAATTGAATGGGGCGTCCCGCGAAATCGAAGCGGCCATTCCTTATGCGGTTGGAATAGGGCACGAGCGGAAAGCAGGCCATGGCGCCGGGATCGCGGCGACCGATCGCCGTTGGCTCGGCCGGACGCAGCCAATCCACGGCGGAGCCATCCCGCCACCATCGATACGAAGCCAGCGCTCCACCAGCGGCGGAAGCAACTTCGACGGTCGCGATGCCATCACTGATCGAGACCAGTTCCGTGTGCGGAGGGACGGCCACAAAGGAATTTTCTGTCATCGGCACTCCCCAATCCCTTGACTCCAATCGCCACGGTTATAAGACATATCATATGAATAGTATGAAGAATAGAAAATCGTTCATTACGGTCCGCACGTCACGGGCCGCGGTCGCGGTTTCCAGCGGTTCCACCGCGCTGCACGCCACCGTCGTCGAGCAGATCGGGCTGCGCATCGTGCAGGGCGACTTCCAGCCCGGCGAGGCGCTGCCCAATGCCGACGATTCCAGCGAGATGCTGGGGGTCAGCCGCACAGTGCTGCGCGAGGCGATCAAGGTGCTGGCGGGCAAGGGGCTGGTCGAATCGCGGCCGAAGACCGGCACGCGGGTGCGTCCTCGCGCCGACTGGAATTTCCTCGACCCCGACGTCCTGTCCTGGCGCTATGCCGGCGGGGTCAGTGCCGAGGATGTGCGAGCGCTGTTTGAACTGCGCCGCGCCATCGAACCGATGGCGGCGGCCCTTGCCGCGCAGCGCGCGACGCCGGCGCAGATCGCCGAGATCCACGCAGCGCTGGCCGAAATGGAAGCACTGAGCGACGACGGCGACCGCTTCGCCAAGCCCGATCTGGTGTTCCACCAGACCATATTGCGCATGACCGGCAACGAGCTGATCGGCTCGCTGGCCGCACTGGTCGAGACCGCGTTGGTAATGAGCTTTCGCCTCTCCAACGACAATCCGGAAGGGCAGCGCCATTCCTTGCCGCTGCACCGGGAAGTCGCCGAGAAGATCGCCGCCGGCGACGCCGCCGGCGCGCAAAAGGCATTGCTGGTGCTCATCGACAATGCCGAGGATGACGTGCGCCGCAGCGTCGAGAACCGCAACAAACACCGCAACGAGCGGGGCCTGCAATCGTGACCGAGACCAAACGCAAATTGCGGTCCGAAGCCTGGTTCGGCGGTGAAGGCAAGAACGCCTTCATGCACCGCAGCTGGATGAAAAACCAGGGCATTCCCGCCGACGCTTTCGACGGCCGGCCGGTGATCGGCATCTGCAACACCTGGTCGGAACTGACGCCGTGCAATGCGCATCTGCGGGCGCTGGCCGATCACGTCAAGCGCGGCGTCTACGAGGCTGGCGGCCTGCCGCTGGAATTCCCTGTCATGTCGCTCGGCGAGAGCAACATGCGCCCCACCGCCATGCTGTTTCGCAACCTGGCCAGCATGGATGTCGAGGAATCCATCCGCGGCAATCCGATCGACGGCGTCATCCTGCTTGTTGGCTGCGACAAGACCACGCCGGCGCTCTTGATGGGGGCTGCCTCGTGCAACCTGCCAACCATCGCCGTCTCCGGTGGACCGATGCTGAACGGCAAGTTCCGCGGACAGGATATCGGCTCGGGCACGCATGTCTGGAAATTCGCCGAGGAGGTCAAGGCCGGCCGCATGCTGGTCGCCGACTTCCTCGCCGCCGAACAGGGCCAGAGCCGGTCGGCCGGCAGCTGCATGACGATGGGCACCGCCTCGACCATGGCCAGCATGGTGGAAGCGCTCGGCATCGGCATGCCGGACAACGCCGCGATCCCGGCGGTGGATTCGCGCCGAGGCGTGCTTGCCCAGTTGGCCGGACGGCAGATCGTCGATCTTGTCCACCGCGACGTGACGATTGCAAGGATCCTTACCAGGCAAGCCTTCGAGAATGCCATTCGCGTCAATGGCGCGATCGGCGGCTCGACCAACGCGGTGCTGCATCTGATCGCCATCGCCAACCGGGTCGGTGTCGATCTCGGCCTCGATGACTGGGACCGCCTTGGCCGCGGCGTGCCAACCATTGTCGACCTGATGCCGTCGGGTCGGTTCCTGATGGAAGATTTCTACTATGCCGGGGGGCTAGCTGCGGTCATGGCGGCGCTTGATGAAGCGGGGCTTCTTCATCGCGACGCCATGACCGTCAGCGCCAAGACCATCGGTGAACTGATCGACGGCGCGCCCAACTACAACCGTGAGGTCATTCGGCCGCTGCGCGAGCCGCTGACCAAGGAGGGCGGCATCTCGATCCTGCGTGGCAACCTGGCTCCCAACGGCGCGGTCATCAAGCCGTCCGCGGCAACGCCCGAACTGATGCAGCATCGTGGCAAGGCCGTCGTCTTCGAGAACATCGAGCATTACCATGCCCGCATCGACGATCCGGAGCTGGATATCGACGCCTCCTCGGTGATGGTGCTGAAGAATTGCGGACCGCGCGGTTATCCCGGGATGGCAGAGGTCGGCAACATGCCGCTGCCGGCCAAGCTGCTCAGAGAAGGCGTCTCCGACATGGTGCGCATTTCGGACGCGCGCATGAGCGGTACCGCCTACGGCACGGTGGTGCTGCATGTTGCGCCGGAGGCCGCGGCCGGTGGTGTGCTGGCCCTGGTGCGCGACGGCGATCTCATCGAGCTCGACGTCGCCGGCCGCCGTCTCGAGCTTTTGGTTTCGGATGAAGAGCTGGCGATCCGCCGCCGTGACTGGAAGCCGCCGGAGCCGCCGCAGGGTGGCTACCAGAGCCTCTATGTCGAGCGCGTGCTGCAGGCCGACAAGGGCTGCGACTTCGACTTTCTCGTCGGCCGGCGCGATGCCGGCATACCCCGGCATTCCCACTAGAGAGGCGCGCGATGACTGATCAGATCGGCAGCTACGCGACCTACCCCAGCCTCAAGGGCCGCAGCGTGTTCATAACCGGTGGCGGCAGCGGCATCGGCGAAAGCCTGGTGCGCCATTTCTGCGCGCAAGGCAGCCGCGTCGCCTTCGTCGATCTGGCCGAGGAGCCTTCACGGCGCCTGGTCGATGCGATCGCGGCCGAAGGGCGTGCCGCGCCGCTGTTCATTCCCTGCGACCTGCGCAATGTAGAGCAGTTGCAGACGGCGACCGTCGAGGCGATGCGGCACAACGGCCCGATCCAGGCGCTGTGCAACAATGCCGGCAATGACGACCGCCACCAGACCACAGACGTCACGGTGGCCTATTGGGACGACCGCATGGCGGTCAATCTGCGCCACCAGTTCTTCGCCGCCCAGGCGGTGCGTCCACAGATGAGTGCGCATGGCGGTGGCTCGATCATCAATTTCGGCTCCATCACCTGGATGGTCGGCGATCCCGACTGCCCTGCCTATGTGACCGCAAAGGCGGCGGTGTATGGCATGACGCGGGCGCTGGCCCGCGAACTCGGCCCCGAGCGCATCCGCGTCAACTGCATGGTGCCGGGCTGGGTGATGACCGAGCGCCAGATGCGGCTGTGGCTGAACCCCGCTGGCGAACGCCAGATCGCGGAGCGGCAGTGCCTGCCCGACCGGCTGCAGCCATCCGACATTGCGCGCATGGCGCTGTTCCTCGCCGCCGACGACAGCCTGATGTGCACGAGCCAGCAGTTCATCGTTGACGCCGGCTGGGTGTGACCCCGTACGGCCTCTAGGGAAGAAGGGTATTTCATGCGTCTTGTTCAGTACATAACGATCGACGGCGGCAGGCGGGTCGGCCTCGTTTCCGATGACGGCGATCGCCTGCATCCACTCGACAAGACAAGCACCGTGCTGGAGCTCGCCGAAGCGGCGATCGCGCAGGGTGCGTCGATCGCGGCGCTGGTCGAGAAGCGGACGGGCGCGGCCACGATCGACTATGGCGAACTGCTGCGCGATGGCCGCGTGCTCGCTCCCGTCGACCATCCGGAACCGGCGCGGTTCCTGGTCACCGGCACCGGCCTCACTCACACCGGAAGTGCCGCCGCGCGCGACAAGATGCATGTGCTGACCCATGGCGAGGACGCCGAGGAGTCGGATTCGCTGAAGATCTTCCGCATGGGCCTGGAAGGCGGCAAGCCCGGTGCCGGCAAGATCGGCATTCAACCAGAATGGTTCTTCAAGGGCGTCGGCACCTGTGTCGTGCCGCCTGGCGCCGATCTGCCGATGCCTGCATTCGCGAAAGCCGGCGCGGAAGAGGCCGAGATCGTCGGCCTTTACCTCAATGGGCCGGATGGCCGCCCCTATCGCATCGGCTATGCGTTGGGCAACGAATATTCCGACCATGTGACGGAGGCCGAGAACTACCTCTATCTCGCCCACTCGAAACTCCGCTCCTGCTCGATCGGACCGGAGCTTTTGATCGGAGACCTGCCCGAAGAAGTGCGCGGCCATTCCCGCATACTGCGCGACGGCACTGTTATCTGGGAACAGGAATTCCTGTCGGGCGAAGCGCACATGTCGCACTCGATCGCCAATCTCGAACACTTCCATTTCCGCTACCCGATGCACCGCAGGGCGGGCGACCTGCACGCCTATTTCTTCGGAGCGGCGGTGATGAGCTACGCCTCCGGCGTCAAGACGGCTTCCGGGGACGAGTATGAAATCCAGGCACAGACATTCGGCAAGCCGCTGCGCAACCGGATGGTGTCGGTGCCGGACGAGGGACTGGTTGCCGTCACCCAGCTGTGACGGCGATAGCCCCGGAAATTACGGTCCACCAGAATGACAATGGGAGATTAAAAATGGGACTGAAGAAAGCGTTTCTGAGACTAGCGACCATCGGGCTCGGCATCGGCCTGATGACGTCGGCGGCGCTGGCCGCGAACCTTCGCGTGCTGGCCTGGGACGGTTATGCCGACCCGGATTGGGTGAAGGACTTCACCGCCGCCACCGGCATCGGTGTCGATGTAGTCTTCATCGGCAGCGATGACGAAATCTGGGCCAAGATCAAGGGCAGCGAAGGGCAGGACTTCGACGTCTTCGCGGTCAATACCGCCCAGTTGCAGCGCTACATCAAGGCCGATCTGGTGTCGCCGATCGACATCACCAAGCTGCCGAACCAGAAGGACGTGCTGCCGCGCTTCCGTGATCTGTCTCAGGTCAGCGGCGACACCAAGGACGGCAAGGTCTACGGTATTCCGTTCTGCTTCGATTCCATCGGGCTGATCTACGACACCGACAAGGTCAAGCCGGCGCCGACCTCGATGTCCGTCCTGTGGGATCCGGCTTACAAGGGCAAGATCCTCGCCTACGACAATGGCGAGCACAATTTCTCGTTCACCGCGCTGACGCTCGGCTACAAGGATCCGTTCAACCTCGACGAAAAACAAATGGCGGCGGTCAAGGCCAAGCTGGTCGAGCTCAAGCGCAATGTGCTGAGCTTCTACACCACCGCCGACGAGGCGCAGCAGATCTACCAGAACAATGACGTTGCGCTGATCTGGGCCAATTATGGCCAGCAGCAGGTCAAGGCACTGCAGAAGATCGGCGCCCATGTCGCCTACGTCAATCCGAGCGAAGGCGCGCTTGCCTGGCTCGACAACTGGGTCATTTCCAAGGGCGTCCGCGACAATGCCGCGGCCGAGAAGTGGATCGACTTCATGCTGACGAAGAAGGTCAGCGGCGCGCTTTCCGAGCGCACCGGATTCGGCAACACGGTGGTCGAGTCGAGCAGCGCCGGCGGCAACGACAAGCTGGTCTGGCTCAACAATGTCGAGGATCCGCTCAAGCGTTCGGACTTGTGGAACGAGGTCAAGGCGACGCCCTGATCCCTTCCAAGCCTGACTTCGAAGGACCCGGCGGTCCGGACGTTCCGGACCGCCGAAGCGTATGCGAGAATATCCCATGAGCCAGAACACCGACCTGTTGACGCTGCGGTCCGTCTCGAAATCCTACGGCACGGTTCCCGTGCTGCACGACATCGACCTGTCGATCCGGGACGGTGAGTTCCTGACCGTTCTTGGGCCATCAGGCTCGGGCAAGACCACGGTCCTGCGGCTGATCGGCGGGCTTGAGCCACTGACGTCAGGCGAGATCCGGCTCGACGGCCAGGACATCAGCCGCATGCCGATCAACAAGCGGCCGTTCAACACGGTGTTCCAGGATTATGCGCTGTTCCCGCATATGACCGTCTCCGGCAATGTCGGCTATGGGCTCTCGGTGCGCCATATCAAGCGCAAGGAGATCGCCAGCCGCGTGGCGCAAGCCCTCGATCTGGTCCAGCTCGGACGTTTCGCCGAGCGCTTTCCGGCACAGCTTTCCGGCGGCCAGCGCCAGCGTGTCGCGCTCGCCCGGGCGCTGATCTGCCAGCCGCGCCTGATCTTGCTCGACGAGCCCCTGGCGGCACTCGATCTCGAATTGCGCCGGCAGATGCAGGAGTTCCTAAAATCCATCCAGCGCGAAATCAAGACCACCTTCCTGTTCGTCACCCACGACCAGGAAGAAGCGATCGGCATGGCCGACAGGATCTGCGTCATGCAGGCCGGACATATCCGCCAGCTCGGCACGCCGCATGAGCTCTACTACAAGCCGAATTGCGAATTCGTGGCGCGCTTCTTCGGCGAGAACAATCTGGTGGCTGGAAAACTCGGTCCGGTGCAAGGCGAGCAACGACCGATCGAGACGGCACTCGGACGGCTGGTCTGCTCGATCAGCGACCAGCCGCATCTGAAGATCGCGCCGGATGGCGCCGAGGCTTTCGCGGCGTTCCGCCCCGAAGCCTTGCATCTCGCGGACACCAAGGACGGCGGCAACCGCTTTTCCGGCACCATCGCCGATCTGGCCTTTGCCGGTTCATCGACCGTCGCCACGATCACGGCAGGTGCGGACAATGCCGCGCTGCGCCTGCGCCTGCGGCTGCGCATGCCGAGCCGGATCGACGGCAGTGCTCTCAAGTCAGGCGAAACGGTCTCGCTTTGCTTTGCACCGCATGAAGGCCATCTGGTGCTGGCATGAGCGCGGCTGGCTCGACATCTTCCGAGGAGCGGCGCTTGTCGCAGCTGGTCACGGCGCTGGCATTCGTCTTGCCGGTTATCTTCGTCCTCGTGCCACTGGCGATCTTCCTGGTCTACAGTTTCTTCAGCGTCGACCAGGGTACGATCGTCCATGCACCGACCCTCGGCAACTATATCAGGTTCTTCACCGATCCGATCTTTCTGCCGGTGTTCTGGAACACCATCGTGCTGTGCGTATCGGTGGCCGTCATCTGTATCCTTCTCGCCTATCCAGCTGCCTATTTCCTGACGACGCTGAAAGGGCGGTGGCGGTACGCCCTGCTGATGTTGCTGCTGGTGCCGCTGCTGATGAGCTACGTCATCAAGATCTACGCGATCCGCAGCATCCTCGGACTCAACGGCTTCCTCAACAAGGCGCTGGTGGCGCTCGGCATCCTGGATCAGCCATCGACGCTTTTCGTCTTCAACATGAACGCCATCCTTTTGACGCTGAGCCTGCTTTTGATCCCGTTCGCCATCCTGCCGATCTTCCTGTCGCTGGAGCGGATTCCGCAAACCTTGCTGCGCGCCTCGGATGACCTGGGCGCCAGCAGCCTGCAGACATTCCTGCGCATCACGTTGCCGCTCAGCCTGCCCGGCGTCGCCTCGGCGGCGAGCTTCGTCTTCGTACTGGCGATCGGCGATTTCCTGACGCCCCAGATGGTCGGCGGGATCAGCGGCTTCACCTTCGGCCGCATCCTCTACAGCCAGTTCGGCACGGCCTATAACTGGCCGTTCGGCGCCGCGCTATCGGTGGCGCTTGCGATCGTGGTGATCGCCGCCATTCTCATTGGCGAACGGTTCGGGCGCAGCCGGGGGACGTCGGTATGAGCGCGCTGCCCCGGCCTTCCACCATCTTCCTGGCCTCGATTACGACGCTGGTCGCTGTGCTGCTTTACAGCCCACTGTTCGTGCCGATCGTGTCGTCGTTCTTCACCATTTCACATGGCAATGTCGACTGGTCGTCGCCGACCCTTTCGACCTATGTGGCGCTGGCTGGAAACCATGAGATTCTGGCCGCGCTGCGCACCACGCTGATCGTCGGCGTCTGTACCGTAATCCTGTCGGTGGTCAGCGGGACGCTGCTGGCGCTCTACTATCACAGCCGCCGCTCAGGACGTTCGGTTCTGCAGTTCATCATTTTCCTGCCATTCCTGATGCCGCCTATCATAAGCGGCCTGGCGCTGCTGATCTTCTTCCGCGAGATCGGCCTCGAACGCTCGCTGCTGACGGTCGTCATCGGCCACACCGTGTTCGTGCTGGCGATCGTCTACCGCACCGTGCTGATGCGGCTGCAGTCGATGAGCCGCACGCTGGTCGAAGCCTCCTACGATCTCGGCGCCAGCGGCTGGCAGACCTTCTGGCGCATCATACTGCCGAACCTGTCGAGCGCCATGGTCGGCGGCGCCATCCTGGCTTTCGCCCTGTCGTTCGACGAGACGATGATCACCATCCTGGTCACCGGCACGCAAAGCACGCTGCCGGTCAGGCTGTGGGCGATGATGCGGCTTGGCTTCTCGCCCGACATCAACGCGCTGGTGGCGCTGATCTTGATGTTCACCGTCCTGCTCTGCGTGCTCGCCGCCCGTTTTCTCATTCCCAGGCAAATGGCGACGGAACGTAGCTGAGTTTCAGGCGGTTGGGTCAAGGTCGAAGACTCGTCCGGGATTGAGGATGTTCTTCGGATCGAGCGCCGTTTTCAGCCGCCGCATCGTGGCGACCTCGGCGTCGCTGCGCACCAGATTCAGCCACTGCTTCTTGTCGAGGCCGATGCCGTGCTCGGCCGACACGCCGCCTCCGGCCGCCGCCACGCCGCGATAGATGATACCGTAGGCCGCCGCCGGATCCACCGTCAGCACCTGATAGTGCAGGTTGCCGTCGCCGAGATGGCCGAAGACATAGATGTCGGCTCCGGGATCGACCGCGCGGATGGCGGCATCCGCTTCTTGCAGGAACGCTCCCATTCGCGCCAACGGGATGCTGATGTCGACGCCGATCAGGCCTTTCATCGAAAACAGAACGCGGTTGGCGTCCTCCCGCACATCCCACAGCGCGCGGAATTCGCGCGGCGATTGGGAGACGACAACATCGTCGACGATGCCGTCCTCGACCGCCTGCATCAAGACCTCGGCGAATCGCTCGCCGTCGCGTTCTGGCTCGCTGCCCTGGATTTCGGCCAGCACGTAGACGGGTGAGCCAGCCGGAAGCGGCGCCGGCATGGCCATGCTGGCGACCATGACGTCATAGAGCGGCGCGATATTGACCTCATAGGCGGACAAAAGCGGGCCGAGCTTTTGCCGCAGCAGCCCGAGCAGGACGATCGCGGCATCGAGCGAAGGCAGCGCGCAGAAGGCGTTCACCTCCGATGCGGGCTTGTGATGCAGCCGGAGCGCGGCGCGGGTGACGACGCCAAGCGTCCCTTCCGCGCCTATGAAGAGTTGGCCGAGGTCGTAGCCGGAATTGTCCTTGGGCAGGCCTTTGAGCGACGTCAGCACCGTGCCATCGGCAAGTACCGCCTCCAGCCCCAGCACCTGTGCCCGGTACATGCCGTAACGCAGCACGCGGATGCCGCCGGCATTGGTGGCGATGTTGCCGCCGACCGTGGCGGAGCCGCGCGCGCCGATATCGACGCCGAACATCAGCCCGGCGCCGTCTGCCGCTTCCTGCACCGATTGCAGCGTCGCGCCAGCTTCGGCGACGATGGTGGCGGCTTGACGGTCCGGGGCGGCAAGGCCGGTCATGCGCTCCAGCGACAGCACGATCTCGCCCGGCTGGACGCGCGCGCCACCGGCCAGCCCGGTGCGACCGCCCTGGACGACGACCGGCTGGCCAAGAGCGTTGCATATGGCGAGTGCCGCCGCGACACCCTCGGTATCGGGCGGGCGCAGCACTGCTTCGGTAAGCGCGCCGAGCTTGCCGTCGGGATCATCGCGGTAGCGCTGGTCCACGTCGGAGCCGGCGAGCATGCCGCCCGAGCCCAGCCTGTTGCCAAGCGCGGACAGCAGCCGTTGTGTTTCAGGCGACATCCGGATCAGCCGCCTGCGTGACAAGGCGCATCGTCAGCGTCCAACAACCGGATGGCCCGATGAGTATCCTTGTCCAGCACGCTCGCCATCCCTTGAATTGCAGCCGGCCGATCCTATTCGCGCCCGCTTGTCGTGCAAGCGATATCGACCCGCCTCAGGTGACGCCGGCATCGATCGCGATGGGCGAGATCGATGCCGGAAGTACAGCGCCGGCTTACTGAAGCTTGGCCTGCAGCGCGTTGACGTCGTCGGTGGTCATTTCACCATCGGTCGTCACCTTGCCGTCGGCGATCTTCCACAGCCGGAACGGGCCGGTGATGTCGCCAAACTTGTCGAAGGCGACGGGGCCGATGACGCCTTCATAGCGGATCGGCTTGCCGTCCTTGATCAGGCCGAGCGCCTTGGCGAATTCTTCCTTGCCCGCATAAATCGGCGTGCCGGCGGGATCGACCGCCTTGTACATGGCGTCCTTGATCTTGGCCGGGTCCTCGGAGCCGGCAATCGCGATGGCGAGCCCGACAATGGCTCCGGCATCATAGGAGCGGTCTGCCGCGGGATTTGACGGTTCGATACCGGAAAACGCCTTGTAGTTCTTGGTGAAATACTCCGTCGAGGCGGTCGGGCTGGTGCCTGAAGACGTGCCATAGGCGTCCTTCAGATAATCGGCCCCGACGGACTCTATGAAATCAGGGCTGTTCATGCCGTCATTGAGCAGGAATTTCTGCACGCCGCCCTGCGAGATCCAGGTGCGGGCGATGGTGGCGCCGTCGACGGGCGTGCTGACCAGGTAAAGTCCATCCGGTTCGCCACCCATCGCCGCGGTGACTTCCGAGGCGTAGCTCGACTGCTTCTCGTTGTAGGGCGTGTCGGAGACGATGGTGCCGCCGAGCGCTTTGTAGGCACGCGAGAATTCGGCCACCATGTTGACGCCGAAGTCGTTGTTGACGTGGATGATCGCCAGCTTCTTGAAACCCTTGTCGACCGCATATTTGGCGGCGGCCACGCCCTGCAGCGCGTCCGAGGTAATGGTGCGGAAGAAGATGCCGTTGGTCTTGCCGTCGCGGCCGAGTGTCGTCAGCGTCGGCGAGGACGACGCCGGCGAGACCTGGACGATCTTGGCCGGCGCGGTCACCGAGGTCAGGATCGGGATCGACACCGAGGAAATGATGCCGCCGATGATCACAGGCACTTTCTTGACCTGTACCAGCTGGGTGGCGGCATCGACCGCGATGTTGCCCTGGCTTTGGCTGTCGCGAGTATCGGTGATGAGATCGCAGCCGCGCACGCCGCCGGCTTCGTTGATGTCGCCGAAGGCCATTTCGACCGATTTGGCGCCGGCCTGCCCGTATTCACCGGCCGGACCGGTCAGTTCCATGACGAGACCGACGGTGATCTTGCAGTCGGCGGCCTGAGCGGCACCCGCCATCGTCGCGAGAGCAAGTGCCGTGGTGAGCTGGAGTATCGTCTTTCTCATTGTTGTTCCCCTTGAGTTACACGAACTGATTTGACGTCTGGAAAGTCTCAGTGTTCCGGCACCTGCAGCCAGGTTTCATGCAGATGCCGCCATTGGACGCCGTTGGGCGCCGATGAACTGGTGGTGAAGACCGCGCTCGACCGGCGGCGGCTGTGCTTGCCCGCGCGCAGCTGCGCCTCGACATAGAGGACGACGATGGTATCGCCATCCTGCCAGCCGGGCTTGATGTCCTCGATCGAAATGGCAAAGCCGTCGTCGCAAGTGGCGCGGCTGGAGCGCACATGGTCGATCACGGCATCGCGGTCGAGGATCTGGCCGCCTGGTGCGATCATGGTCAGGCCTTCGCCCATGACGGCTTCGAAGCGGCCGAAATCCACCTTGTCGGCGCGCGAGGCGACGAACCAGTCGACGAAAAAGCGATGCAGGGCGACGACTTCGGTGCTGGCCTGCGAAAACAACCTATCGTCCATGGTTTTCATATCCGGCCCGCGTTGAGATTGTAGTGCATGATAGAGCCGTGGCGGCCGTGGCGGTCACGCTCCAGCGTGTAGACGTCTCCCTCAAGGCCGTTGCCCCTGGCTATCACGGCTGCAATCCGCGCACGGTCATCAGCGTCGAGTACGACATCCATGATTTTGGCGTTGGCCAGCGCGTGCGCCTGGTTGCGGGCACCGACGATGACCGCGGCGACTCGCGGCTGCTCCAGCACCCAGGCGCTGGCGATGGTGGCGATGTCGACGGCGTGGCGGTCGCCCACCGCCTTCAGTGCGCGAAGCAGTTGCTGGAACAGGTCCCAGCCGCCGAAATCGTCGATGATCAGCTTGTATTTGACCAGCGAGCGGTTTTCGAGCGGCGTGCCGGGTTCGGCGACATCAAGCCATTTGTCGCTGAGAAAGCCACCGGCCACAGAACCGTAGCAGAGGAAGCTGACGCCGTTTTCCTCCGCAAGCGCGGCGAGGCTGTTCGCCGGACGCTGGTCGAGCACCGAATATTGCAGTTGCTGGCTGACCAGCGGGATGCCAGCTGACAGGATTTCGGCAAGCCGGGGCGTATCGAAATTGGTGGTGCCGAGATTGCGCAGCTTGCCCTCGCGCCGAAGCTCGTTGAGCCAACCCATCGCCTCGACATAGCGCGGCTGCGCATAATCCCACCAGTGAAACTGCACGAGGTCGAGCCGCTCGGTCTTAAGCCTGCGCAGCGACTGGTCGACGATGCCCCTGATATAGTCGCGGCTGATCGTAGCGAGCCGTTCAAGGTCGGGCACGAGCTTGGTGTGCACCTTCATTTTGGCCGCTGCAGCGAGACCGCGCTCATTGGCCAGCCGCAAGCGCGCGGCGCCGATCAATTCCTCGACGCCGGTGTAGATATCGGCGCAGTCATAAGTCCAGATGCCGGCATCGAAAGTGACGATCAGGTCGCTCACGGCCTGGCTGCGATCGATAGCGCCATGGCCGCCGGCCAGTTGCCAGCCACCGCGTATGACGCGCGAAATCGCGTAGCCCGGACTGAGCTCGAATGTCTTGGCGGTCATGTCAGGTCATTCCCCTTCGGCAGCGGCACGGCCGTGGTTTCGGCATGGCTGAACCGCCGCTTGGCCAGCCTGACGATCCTTAGCCGACTGGCGCAGTTGGGATCGGGACAGGCGATCTCGGCGTCGGAGGTCATCCAGTCATTCGGGTGGGTCGGACGCTGCTTCGCCGCCAGCAGCGGCAGCACCGCCGAGATCGAATAGATCGAAAAGCCCTGCCCCGCCGGCATCGACAGCATCTCGCCCTTGAGTTCGAAATAGTCGCCGGCCCTGGCGCCGCAATAGATCGGCTTGCCCTGCGGAATGACCGCCTCGACGCGGAGATCGAAGAGTTCGAAACTGTCGTCAGCCATTTCAGGCCTCCACCAGGCTGAAGGTGATGTCGCAGGCGCCGTTGCGGCGGATAATGCCGCAGGCAGCCGCGAATTGATCGCGCTGATCGGCGCGCACCTGCGCGACGACGCTGCCGGCCAGCCAGCCGATCGGGAACAGCAGACGCGCGCCCTGTCCGTAGAACAGGCCGACGTCGAAGATCGCGTTGGGATTGCCGCCCCACATGCGCGGCGGCACGTAAGACAACACGATGTCGCCCGGCTGCGGCGTCAGGGTCGCGTTCTCCGCCGACAGCGGCCGGGCATAGGCCTGCCCCTCGAGATCGGCTGATGGAACCGGACAGGAGATCTCAGGTCCCGTCCACATGGCGTGAATGGCGGGGACGACACGTGGCGTGGCGAGATAGGCTGTGAGAAAGGCCGCGTTCTCCGGCGCCCTTTCCGGCAGCAGCAGCGCAGTGACGGAAAGCTTGGAGCGCGGCTCGCTGATCCTGATGGAGGTCATATCTGGCCTTTCGCGGCGGCGGATTGCAGCTTGCTGCGCAGGAAGGTGAAGGGCCGGCTGATGTCGGCGACCAGCGCTTCGCGCGCCGCCCGAGCATCCTGCTTGGCCAGCGCCTCGACAATGCGGCGGTGATACTGGGCGGTGTCGACCTCGCCGGCTTCCGAGAAGGCGTAGATGGCGACGCGGATGCATGGACCTGATTGCAGCCACAGGCTCTCGATCATCGGGATCAAAACGGCCGAGCCGCAGGAGCGATAGATCTCGAAGTGAAAGCTCTGGTTGAGCGTCACTTCGCGGTCGACATCCTTCTTGTGTTTCAGCGCCCGCATCTCGTCCCATTCGCCGAGAATGGTTTCGATGGTGGTGATCTGGCGCGGCCCCATGCGGACGGCGGCCAGCGCGATCGCCTCGCCCTCGATCAGGATACGGGCTCGCAAGAGATCGTCGAGGCGCTCCAGCGTGATTGGCGGCACCCGCACCGAACGGTTGGGCAGCGCCTCCAGCGCCTTTTCCGTGATCAGCCGGCCAAGCGCCTCACGCACCGGCATGGTCGAAGTGACCAGCGCATCGGCCAGACCGCGGATGGTCAGCACCTGGCTTGGCTCGAACAGGCCGCCTATCAAGGCCCGACGCAGCTCGGAATAGACGCGATCCTGCACCGTCTCGCGGCCCACCGGCGCGAGCTGGGCCGCGATCGCCTCGTTGTTTTTTTCGATGGCAGCCTTTTGCATGGAATTCCGTACTCGGCGGGTTTTCGGCTTGCGGATGAAATTAAAGCCGAATAGCGTGATCAAAGCAAGTGTGATCACAAATCATAATCAGAAGACGGCAACGACCGTCTTCGGCCAGAGGGTTTGATGAGCGAGGCAGCGGAAAGGCAGGGGAAGGAGACCCGTGTCCCGGTTCTGACGGCAAGCAACGTCGTCAGGCGGTTCGGCGGCCTTGTCGCCGTCAACGATGTCTCGTTTCATGTCAAACCGGGCGAAATCCTTGGCCTGATCGGACCCAACGGCGCGGGCAAGACGACCATGTTCGACCTGCTGGCTGGCAGCATCCTGCCCACCAGCGGCGACATCCTTCTCAACGGCACGCGCGTCTCCGGCGAAGCCGCTCACCTGCGCATCGGCCGTGGCCTTGGCCGCACCTTTCAGATCCCGCGCCCGCTGCCCAATCTGACGCTGATCGAAAACATCATGCTCGCGGCACAGGGCCAGGCCGGCGAAAAGCTGCTGGCTAACTTCCTCACGCCGTGGCGAGTGGCCGCACAGGAAAAAGCCGCCCGGACGAAAGCCCTCGACCTGCTGGAACTCGTCACCCTCAGCCATCTCGCCCATGAGCCGGCGCGCGTGCTGTCCGGCGGCCAGCGCAAGCTGCTCGAACTCGCCCGGGTCATGATGGCCGACCCGGCGATCATCCTGCTTGACGAACCTGCCGCCGGCGTCAACGCGACGCTGCTCGAAGTCATCATCGACCGCATCCGCGACATCAACGTGCGCGGCATCACCTTCCTGCTGATCGAGCACAACATCGACATGGTGACGCGGCTCTGTCACCGCGTCCTTGTCATGGCGAGCGGCCAACTGCTGAGCGAAGGCACGGCAGAAGAGGTCGCGCGCGACCCGCGCGTCATCGATGCCTATCTCGGAGGCACCGCATGAGCGAGACCGTCCTCGATGTACGCGACCTCGAAGCCGGCTATGAGCCCGGCGTGCCGATCGTGCGCGGCGCCTCGATCACCGTCGACAGAGGCGAGATCGTCGTCGTACTCGGCCCCAACGGCGCTGGCAAGTCGAGCCTGATCAAGGCGATCGCCGGCCTCGTGCCGATCACCGGCGGCACGGTGCTGCTGGACGGCAGGGACATCACCGCGGCGCCGGCCCACACCATGGTGCGGCTTGGCCTCGCCTTCGTACCGCAGACCGAGAACATCTTTCCGCTGATGTCGGTGGAGGACAATCTCAAGGTGTCCTGCGGCATCCTCGAGCGGCGCGACATCCCGGCCCGCATCGAGGAAATGTATGCCGCCTTCCCCGACCTTGTCCGCCAGCGCCGCACCGCCGCCGGCAATCTGTCGGGAGGCCAGCGGCAGATGCTTGCCGTGGCGCGGGCGTTGATCGTCCATCCCAAGGTGCTGGTGCTGGACGAGCCGTCCGCCGGCCTGTCGCCGAAGTTCGTCGCGATGGTATTCGAGATGCTGGCCGGCATCCGCAAGTCCGGAGTCACCATCCTTTTGGTCGAGCAGAACGCCAAGGCAGCGCTTGCCATCGGCGACCGCGCCTATGTGCTGGCTGAAGGCAAGGACCGGCACGAGGGCATAGCCTCCGAATTGTGGAACGACCCTGTCGTCGCCGAACTCTATCTTGGCCAGCGCCCTTCTCACACAGGCAAGGGAGGCGCGGGATGAGCCTGCAATTCATCGTCGACGGATTGCTGACGGGCTCGATGATCGGCCTCGGCGCCATCGGCGTGACGCTCACCTATTCGATCCTGCGCTTCTCCAACTTCGCCCATGGCGACTTCATGGCCTGGGGCACCTATGCGACGCTGGCCGTGGTCAGTGCCATCGGTGCGATGTTCGGCAAGGTGGCGCCGATCGGACCGCTGTCCTTCGGCTGGCCGCTTCTAGTCGCCCTGATCGTCGGCATGGCATTCACCGCCTTGCTCGCACTGCTGCTCGACAAGATCCTGTTTTCGCGGCTGCGCTCGCAAGGCCAGGCGATCATCGTGGTGATGGCGAGCTTCGGCGCCTCGATGGCGCTACGCAGCCTGCTCGAATTCACCTTCACCTCACGGCCGACCTACTTCAGCCGGGCGATCCAGATCGCCATGCCGGTCGGCTTCGGCATCCGCATCACGCCCGACCAGATCGCGTTGCTCGTGTTGACCGCCATACTCGTGCTCGGCGTGCATCTGTTGATGACGCGCACGCAGACTGGCCGCGCAATGCAGGCCTTGAGCCAGAACGCGGCACTGGCCCGCGTCGTTGGGATCGACGTCGCCAGCGTGGTGCGGGTGACGTGGATCATCGGCGGCGCGCTCGCCTGCGTGGCTGGCGTGATGATCGGCATCCTGGTGCAGATCCGCCCGTTCATGGGCTTCGACATGCTGCTGCCGATGTTCGCCGCCGCCATCCTCGGCGGCATCGGCAGCATCCCGGGCGCGGTGCTCGGCGGCCTGATCATCGGTCTCGCCGAAGCCGGCGCGGTGCAGTTGATCGGCGCCGAATGGCGCGCCGCCGTGTCCTTCGTCATCCTGATGGCTGTGCTGTTCGTGCGGCCGATCGGCCTTTTCGGAGTTCGGGAAAGATGATCGATCTGGTCGGCTACGGCGCCTTCTTCCTGACCACGGCGCTGATCTTCTCGCTGGTCACGCTGGGGCTTAACCTGCAATGGGGCCTGACCGGCCTGTTCAATGTCGGCCTGGCGGGCTTCGTCGCCATCGGCGCCTACACCTCGGCGCTGCTGACGACACCGGACGATCCCGCGCGGCTCGGCGGCTTCGGCCTGCCCATCCTCGCCGGCTGGGTGGGTGCCATGGTCGTTGGCGGCATTGCGGCCGCGCTTACCGGCATGGCGACATTGCGTCTTAGATCCGACTATCTGGCGATCACCACCTTCGGCGTGGCCGTCGTCGTGCAATTGGTCGCACTCAACGCGCAGAAACTGACCGGCGGCCCCTTCGGCATCGGCTTCATCCCGCGCCCCTTCGGCGGCCTTGCGGAGACGCCGCTGCTGTTCAACCTGCGAACCTTGCGGTCGTCTGCGCTGTGACGCTGATTGCCTATCTCGCCTTGGAGCACCTGTCGCGCAGTCCGTGGGGCCGTGTGCTGAAAGCGCTGCGGGAGGACGAGCGGGCCGCGATTTCTCTCGGCAAGAGCGCGCGCTTCTACCGCGTCCAGGCGTTTGCCGTCGGCGGCGCGATCATGGCGCTGGCCGGCGCGCTGCAAGCGCATTTCACCGGCTTCATCGCGCCGGACAATTACCTGCCGATCCTCACCTTTCAGGTCTGGGTGATGCTGATCGTCGGGGGCTCGGGCAGCAATCTCGGCGCGGTCATCGGCAGTGTCCTGGTCTGGGGGATTTGGGCCGGATCGGGCACGCTGACCAGCGTGTTCTTCCCGCCCGAGCAGCAGGCGCGCGCAGCCTCGCTGCAGATCGTCGCCATCGGCGTGATGCTCTGCGTGATCCTGCTGATGCGGCCGAACGGATTGTTCGGCGACAGGCCCCCGCGGACGCGCTTTGGCAAGCGCAGGCGGATCGCCACGGACAAGAGCAGTTCCGGTTCATGAATGCCTCGGTCCGGCAGGGTGCGAACGGCATTTCGCTCTGGCATGCCATCAGCCGCGAGCGCCGCAAGCGGCCGGTGCTGCAAGGCAGGCTCGACGTCGACCTCGCCATTGTGGGCGGTGGATTTTCCGGTCTGTCGACCGCGCTGCACGCCGCCGAAAAAGGCATCTCGGTCGCTGTGCTCGAAGCCGAGATCATCGCCTGGGGCGCGACCGGCAGGAATGCCGGTTTCGTGGTGCCGAACTTCGCCAGGATGGATCCAGACAGCATCCTCGCGCATCTCGGCGCCGAGCGCGGCGAACGCCTCATCGATTTTGCCGCCGGCAGTGCCGATCACGTCTTCGACTTGATCCGGCGGCACGGCATCGACTGCGACGCGGTGCAGAACGGATGGATCCAGCCGGCGCACTCGCCGGCGGCCCTGGAGAAGGTCAGATCCCGCGCGGACCAATGGGCGCGGCGCGGCCGGCCTGTCGTCACCCTGGATCGGCAAGAAGTCGAAGCGCTGACCGGCGCGCGCGGCTATGTCGGTGGCTGGACGGATCGTTCCGGCGGCGTCCTCAATCCAGTCGCCTATGCGCTGGGGCTGGCCGATGGGGCGGAGAAGGCCGGCGCGAAGATTTTCGAGCACACGCCGGTCGCCTCGATCGATCGCGTCGCCGATGGTTGGGCACTTCAAACACGGTTGGGCTTGGTACGCGCGGCCAAGGTGCTGGTCGCTACCAACGCCTATGGCGGCTCCCTCGATCCGTTGCTGGGGCGAACTTATATTCCCCTGAAGGTCTTCCAGATCGCGACCGCGCCCCTGCCGCATGAAATCCGCACGCGTCTGCTGCCTGGGGGACAAGGCGTCGGCGACACCAGGCGCAATCTCTTCACCTTCCGCTTCGACGCCGACAACCGGCTGATCAGCGGCGGCATGCATATTCTTGGCGCCGGCGCCGATACGCGCGTGCCCCAAACAATCTGGCGACGGCTCGGCCGGCACCTCGACCTGCCTGATCTGCCCCCCCTTGCCTATGGCTGGTCGGGGATGGCGGCGGTCGAATTGGATTTCCTGCCGCATCTCCTGGACCTCGGACCGGGGCTGATCGCCGGTCGCGCCTGCAATGGACGCGGCATTGCCATGACCACGGCGATGGGCAAGGTGCTGGCCGACTGGGCCGCTGGAGCCGAAGCGCGTGATTTGCCGGTGCCCTTCGCACCGCCGGCGCCAATTCCGTTCCATGCCCTGCTGCGGCACGCGCCCAACATGCTGCTCGGCTGGAGCATCCTGCGCGACCGGATGGACGAGACGGCATAGGCCGACCGAGCCTGCCCTGCGATCAGTGCGCCATGTGAAGATTGTCGGAGAGGACCGCGGCCGCCACGGAGATATCCTCTTCAAGGGAAGCCCGAACGGCCGGACCGTTGCCCTGTTCCAATGCGGCGACGATCCTGCCGTGTGCGTCATTGGACTGCGGAATGTAGCAATCGGCCCGCATCAGCAGCTTGAGATAGGGTCCGACGCGCCCCCAGAGATCGCGGATCATGTTCAAGAGGATCGGCGCGCCGGCGTGCTCGTAAATAGCAAAATGGAAGGCTTCGTTCAGGGAAAGATAGGCCGTGGGGTCCTGCGTCTCGATGGTCCGCTGCATGCCGGCGAGCGCGGCTTGGATGTCGACCAGCCCGCTTTCAGTCATCCGTGACGTGGCCATCTCGCCCGCCAGTCCCTCGACGGCGATGCGGATGCGCGTCAGTTCCGCGAAAGCGGGCGCGGAGAGCAAGGGCACGATGATCGAGCGGTTGTTCTGCATTTCCAGAAGCCGCTCGGCGACCAGTCTTTGCAGCGCCTCGCGGATCGGTGTGGTCGAAATGCCAAAAGTTTCGGCGAGCTTGCGAATGACCAGCGTCTGGCCCGGGCTGAAGCCGCCCGAGATCAATTCCTGCTTGAGCGCACCGTAGGCGCGGTCATTGAGGGTTTGATGCTCGAGCTTCAGCATGCGTGTCTGCTCGGCTCACCAGTTCGACAGTGCGCGATCGAGCGCCTCGGCCAGCTGCTCGGCATTGTCCCTGGCAAAGGGCAGTGGCGGCCTGATCTTCAGCACATTGCCGCGCGGACCGCACGACGAGATCAGCACGCCGTCCTCGCGCATGGCTTCAACGACCGATGAAGTCTTGGCAGCAGCAGTGGCCCCATCCTCCGTCAGCTCGACGCCGAAATAGAGGCCGTTCTGCCTGACATCGGCGACCATGCCGTGCCGGCCTTGCAAGGCGCGCAGCAATTCCCCGGTGTAGGCGCCAACCGTCCGCGCGTTCTCGATCAGCCCCTCGCCCTCGATCACATCGAGCACGGCGATGCCGACGGCGGCCGCCACTGGATTGCCGCCGAAAGTGTTGAAGTAGCCGGTGTTCGAACCGAACGAGCTCACCAGTTGCGGCCGCACGATTACCGCGCCCATCGGATGCCCGTCGCCGATCGGCTTGCCCATGGTGACGATGTCAGGCGCGAGGCCATAGTTGGCGAAGCCCCACATGCCCTGGCCAAGCCGGCCGAAGCCGGACTGGACCTCATCGGCGATGACGATGCCGCCTGCTTTCCTGACGTGATCGGCGGCCTCGCGCATGACGGACGCGTTGGGAAAGAAAATGCCGTCGCTGGAAAAGGCGGAATCGAGCAGCAACGCCGCCGGGCGGATGTTTTGCGCGCGCATATCCTCGATGGCGGCGGCGACATTTCTGGCGAAATCATGCGCGGCGCGGCCGCCGTCGCGGAACGTGTCCGGCGCCGCCACGGCTCGATGCCGCGCGGGCACGCCCGCTGCCCCGACCGCCGCCGGCGACAGCTGTGCTGTCGCGATGGTGGCGCCGTGATAGGCGAAGTCGGTGATGATCACGCCGGTGTTGCCCGTCGAGTGCTGGGCGATCCGGATGGCGAGATCGTTGGCCTCGCTGCCGGTGCAGGTGAACATCGCATGGCCGAGATGGGAAGGAAGCGTGCCGAGCAGCCTTTCCGCGTAGTCGAGGATGATCTCGCTGAGATAGCGCGTGTGCGTGTTGAGCGTGGCGGCCTGCACAGACAGCGCCTCTACGACGCGCGGGTGGCAGTGTCCGACGGAGGCGACGTTGTTATAGGCATCGAGGTATTTTCGGCCTTGGGCATCGTAGAGCCAGACACCGCTGCCACGCACCAGATGGATGGGGCTGCGGTAGAAGGCGCGATAGGTCGGCCCGAGTAATCTGGCACGGCGTTCGAGCAGCGCTTGCTCGGATGCCGCCGGATCGACATTTGCAGGGTATGGCGAGGACAGGGACACGGGCATCTACTCCGGCTTGGAATGGTCGAGAAAATAGTGGCGGGCGTCCGCGGACGACAGTCCGTCCAGCCGCTCAAGCGAGGCCCAGACCTCGGTGATGAGGCGCAGGACATAGTCGCGTTTGGCCGGAAAACGCTCGGCCTGCCAGCTGGCGATGTTGGCGATGAGTGCGAGGCGGGCACGAATGAGGTGAAAGAGGATGCGAAGTTCTTCGATCTCGAGCGGCTGCACGGACTGATAGCCGGCGACGAAGCGCGCGGCGGGCGCCAGCGGATGACCTTCGGCCGGCCAGCGATAGACGGCCCCGATGGCGAGATCGCAGATCAGCGGCGAATGGATCATGTCGCCGAAATCGAGGATGCCGTTGACCATTTCGGGTCGCGAAGCGTCCATCACCACATTGTAGGAGTTCATGTCGTTGTGGACGATCTGGGCGCGCAGCCCCGGAATAACCGGTGCCGCGTGCTCCTCGTAGGCGTCGATGACGCGCTCGACCATGGCGCGCTGGCCGGCATCAGCGATATGCGCCAGCATGGGCCGCGTCTTGGCGACCTTGCGGATGTCCCACAAAAGGTCGCTGCCGGCGGCCGGATGGAAGAACCCGCGCAGCGCCCGGCCAAGCCTGGCGAGGAAGATGCCGAGATTGCGATCCTGTGCCGATGAGGTGGGCGAGCGCGAAAGCAGCTGTCCCGGCAGATAGGTCACGAGCCGCACGATGCGCGGCGCCGATCCGCCGATGCCGACCATGAACTGCGCTTCGCCTTCGAGGCTCTTGCGCACCGAAGGAACCGGCAAAGCCGGGTCGACCGTCAGTATGTGGTCGAGCGCCTTGTTCTGGAAATCGGTGAAATCAGCCTCTTCCGCCGGATGCGAGATCTTCAGGACAAATTCGCCCTCGCCTTCCGCCTGGACGTGAAAATTGTGGTCGCGTTCGCCTGGCAGCGTGCGCGCGCTGCCAGTGAGCCCATAGTGCCGGCGCAACAGGGCAAGCGCCTCGGCGATCGAGACATCGGGCGCATCGTCCGCGAGCGTCTCGCCGAAAGCATCCGATATGGCCGCGTTCATGGCCTGACCTCGGGATCGATCGGCTCGAGGCCGCACCAGTCGGCGATGAACAACGCGATGGTCTGGGTGACCTTGCGCACCGAGTCGAGATCGACGGCTTCGTCATAGCCATGCGGCATGCGGCAGATCGGGCCGTAGACGATTGCCGGCGTGTCGGCATAGAGGCCGAAGAAGCGCGCATCGGTGGTGGCCGAGGTGACATGTTCCGTCAACGGCTCACCCCACACGGCGGTATGGCTGCGGCGCAGCACGGCTTCCATCTCGTCGGCGCCTTCCAGCACATAGCCCTCGGCCATGAAGCCGTTATAGGTCATCCTGGGCGGGCGATTGGCGAGGAACGGATCGGCGCGGGCGGCATCGGCGATGCAGGCCTCCAGTTCGGCCCTGGCGTCCTCGAGCTTCTGGCCGGGATAGGTCGCGACCCGCATCTCGAAGACACAGCGCGCGGGAACGCTCGATGTCCATTCGCCGCCTTCGATCTTGCCGAGGTTGAATCGGATCGGGTGCGGGTGACTACAGAAATGCCTGTCGTCAACCTTTCTGGCATTCCAGACGATTTCGAGTTTCTTCAGCGCCTGGACGATGAGGAAGGCCTTTTCGATGGCATTGGCGCCGGCGGAAAAGGCGCCCGACGCGTGCTGCGGATCGCCGTCGACCTCGACCCTGAACCAGATCGGCCCAACCTGGGCCCGCATCAGTCTTGGTTCCAGCGGTTCGGGAATGAAGGCGGCGTCGGCGCGATAACCGCGCTGCAGGCAAGCGAGCGCGCCATTGCCGGTGCACTCCTCCTCGACCACCGACTGCAGGAACACGTTCGCCGCCGGCTGATAGCCGAGGCCGCGCAAGGCGGCGAGCGCATAGAGACAGGCCGACAGGCCGGCCTTCATGTCGCCGGCGCCACGGCCGTGCATCCAGCCATCCTCGATCGCCGGATCGTAGGGATCGCGCACCCAGCGGTCGAGCGGTCCGGTCGGCACCACATCGACATGGCCGTTTAGGATCAGCGAGCGACCGGTGACGTTTTTCGGCGTGTGGGTGGCGACGACGTTGAACGCGTCATCGTACGAAACGGCTACGGGCGAGAATCCGGGCAGGTCGCGGATCGCATTGACGTCGACACGCCACATATCGACCGCATAGCCATTGGCTTCATAGGCAGCCGCCATGAAGGATTGCGCGGCGTGTTCCTCACCGCGCTGCGAGGGAAAGCGTACGAGGTCCGCCAGGAAGGCGAGCTGGCGGTCGAAGCCATCGTCGACCGCCCGCAAGATGGCCTCGTCCGCAATTCGCTCAGGCATGATATTCCGCTTCTCCATGGATGGTGTATCATATCTCATATGCCATTCTCCAAAAAGGCAAGGCGACAGGCGGGCCAAAATGATGGCCCACCTCTGGAGCCACTTGGCAGGCGGTCGCAGAGTTGGCATCAGCTTCTTGACATGCCGCCCAGGCTGCGCGGCGGAAGACCGAGGACAGATGCAAGTCACTGAAGGCTCATTGCCGGATGAAACCACCGATCTCGCGCCGGGCTACCGGCGCGTGCCGGCAGGCAAAATCATCAATGCGGTGACGTGGATGGAGGCGCGTGCCCCGGTGCCCGGTCTCGTGCATCCGCTGACGATGAGCCGCGTCACCAAGCCCGATCCCGCCGTCTACCGCGCAGTCTTCCTCGAGATCGGCGCTCCCTGGCTCTGGGACCGCGCCGCCGAAATGTCGGACGCCGACATCGCGGCGCATTTCGCCGACCCACGTCAGCATCTCTACTACGGCCATGATGAGAGTGGGGGCCAGGTCGGCATGGTCGAATTCTCTCTCGCCGACAGCAACGAGATCGAGATCACCTATTTCGGCCTGTTTCCCTCCTTGACTGGCCAAGGCTTCGGCAAACGGCTGATGGCGGGCGCGCTCGACCAGGCATGGCGCCTAGGTCCCATCCGCATCTGGCTGCACACCAGCAGCTTCGATCATCACAGCGTCATCGGTTTTTACAGGGCTTGCGGATTTGAACCCTATGCAACCGGTTTCGAAATCACCGATGATCCCAGGATCAAGGGAACCCTGCCGCGCGATTGCGCGCCGCAAATTCCGCTGATCGAAACGGAATGGGTGCCCGGCGCCAGATGAGACCATCGTCGCAACCCACCAGCCTGGCATCGCCTCACCACCGCCGGTGGGTACGGCGCGAGAGCATCTTGTCGAGGCTGGAGCGGAATGTCGACACGCGCATCGTGCTGTTCGCCGCGCCCGCCGGCTTCGGCAAATCGACGACGATGGCGCAATGGGCGGCCGAGGTCGCGCGCCACGGCCGGCTGACGGCCTGGCTGTCCTGCGAGGCGACGGACAATGACGAAGGCGCCTTCCTGTCGCATCTGGTGGGGGCGTTGCGCCATCTCGTCCAGAACCCGGCCGAGCTCGACCTCGCCTTCCAGTCGAGCCCCATCCCGCAGCTCGACGTGGTGCTTGCGGCACTCGTGTCGGGTTTCGCGGCACGCCACGCCGACATCACCCTGTTCTTCGACGACTATCACGCCATCGATGCACCGGCGGTGAAGCGGTTCATGGAACGGCTGACCCGGCAGGCACCAACCAACGTCGTCTTCGTCATCGGTTCGCGCAACCTGCCCGAGCTGCAGCTCGGCAAGCTCAGGGTGCTCGGCGATATCTTTGAAATCGGCCCGGACGATCTGCGTTTCGCCTCGTCGGAAGCCGAAGCCTTCTTCAACGACAAGCTGGGCCTCTCTGTCAGCAGCGGCACGGTGGAAACACTGTGCTCGCGCACCGAAGGCTGGGCCGCCGGCCTGCAGCTCGCCTCGCTGTCGCTCGGTGCGGCCCATGCGCCCGAAACCGTCATCGGCAATTTCACCGGCGCCAACCGCAACGTCGCCGACTTCCTGATGGGAGAAGTGTTCCTGGAACTGCCGCCGGTGCTGGCGAAGTTCCTGCTCTATTCCTCGATTTTCGAGCGCTTCAGCGCCGAGGCCTGCCGGGCGGTGATTCGGGAGGCGGACGCCGAGGTTGCCATCACCGAGATCGAAACCCGCAACCTGTTCCTGGTGCCGCTCGACGAGGAACGGCGCTGGTTCCGCTATCATCACCTTTTCCACGACTTCCTCAGCCGTGAAATGGAACGGCGGGAGCCGGAGATGATCGCACCGCTGCACTTGGCGGCTTCGGAATGGTTCGGCGAACGCAAGATGCTGACCGAGGCCATCGGCCATGCGCTTGCCGCCGGCGACGAAGCCCGCGCCGCGGTGTTCATCGAGAACAACGCGCTAGAACTCATCGCTCAATGCCAGCTTCTCTATGTGCGCCAACTGCTGGCGCTGCTGCCAAGGAAACTGATCGACCAGCGCATCCGGCTGCAACTCGTCGTGCTATGGCTTGCGGTGCACAGCAGCCAGCCCGAGATTGCCCAGCAGACCCTCGCCAACGCGCGCCAGCTCGTCGAAACCGGGCCGACCGATAGAAAGGACCCGGGCACGCTGACCGGCACGACCATCGAGGCTGAACTCGAGGTCCTTGCAGCGGCCGTGCACAGCACGCTGGAACAGTTCGAGGACGCGCGCGACACCGCACTGGCGGCCCTGCGCATCATCGCCCCCGATGCGTGGTTCATGGAAGGCGCGACCGCAAACGTCATCGGCTACAATCTCTACGCGCTTGGCGACCTTGAGGGCGCTCGCGCTGCCGTGGACGCGGCGCGCAAGGCCCATGAGCGAAGCGGCAGCCTGCTCGGCGTCACCATCGCCAACTGCTACATGGCCGTCATCGAGCGCTCGGCCGGCCGCCTGCCCGCGGCCGAACGGCTGCTGCGCAACGCGATCATCGAGGCCAGGACGCGGATCGGCGCCAACTCCTATGCCGAGGCCCTCGCCGGAACGCTGCTTGCCGAACTCGCCTATGAGACCAACGCATCCGGCGAGGCACTGGCGCTGGTGGAGAATCTCGGGCCGCTGATCGAGGGCGCCGCGGTCATTGTCTATCCCCTCGCCAGCGTGCCGACCTATGCCCGGGCGCTGCAGCTGACCGGTCGCGGCCAAGCCGCCCTCGACATGCTGGAGCGCGTCTACCAGCGCGCGCGCGGCTCCGTCTACCGCCGCCTCGCTTCGGTGCTGGTGCACGATCGTATCCGGCTGCTTCTTGACCAGAACCGCATCCCCGAAGCCCGCGTGTTGCTCGACGAGCATCGCCGCGAAAGCGCTGAAACCGCCTCTACCGTCGCCAACGAATTCGAGTTCTTCGCCGAAGGCCGGCTGCTTACGGCGGAAAAATCCTACGCGGCGGCGGCGGCAATTTTCGACGCGCTGCTGGAGCGAACGAAAAGCAGCGGGCGCATGCGCCGGCACATACTGGCGCTGATCCTGCGCGCCAAGAGCGCCGGCCATGACCAGCGGGAGGCAGACCGCCATCTGCACGAAGCATTGCGCCTTGCGCAACCCTCGGGCTTCATCCGCTCCTTCGTCGACGAGGGCAGGTCTGTCGTCGAAGGTTTGATGCGACTGCGGGCGGCCCAGGCAAAGGCCGACCCGTCACTGTCGGCCTATGCGAAGCGCATCATCGATGCAGCGCAGACGATGCCCGTGACGACGCGCAAACCAGCCGCCCCGACGGTCGAGAAAGAACAGCTCACCCAGCGCGAGTCCGAGTTGCTGCACTTTCTTTCGGAAGGCATGTCCAATCGCGATATCGCCGTTGCACTGTCGGTAAGCGAAACGACGGTGAAGTGGCATTTGAAAAACATCTTCGGCAAGCTCTCGGTATCGAACCGCGTCCAGGCGGTGCGCGCGGCGCAGGTCGCCGCAAACCTCCGTACCCTCCGAAAGGAGGGGCATAGATAACAGACGTGGCCCCTCTTTAGGGTCGGGCCGGGCGATTGTTAGCCTGCTAGCGTCTGGTTTTTAGAGGATGCCGCGGATGGCGACAGGCTACGTTTTTCACGAACAGCTGATGTGGCATGATACCGGCTCCAGCGCCGACATGATGCCTCCCGGCCGTTTCGTGGAACCCGGACGCCACCTGGAATCGCCTGGATCGAAGCGACGGCTCAACAATCTCATCCAGGTCAGCGGCCTGGCACGCCATCTGGTTCCGATCATTGCCGAACCGGTAACGGCGGAAGACCTGCTGCGCGTCCACACGCAGCGCCACGTCGATGATATCAGGATGCTGAGCGAAGGCGGATCCGGTTTCGCCGGGCCTCAGGCACCGATCGGCCTCAACAGTTTCGACATCGCGCTGTTGTCCGCCGGCACCACCTATGCCGCGATGCGTGCGGTGCTGACCGGCCGCGTCGACAACGCCTATGCGCTGGCGCGGCCGCCCGGGCACCATGCCGAACCCGACCAGGCCATGGGCAATTGCCTGTTTTCCAACATCGGCGTCGCCGTGCGGCGGCTGCAGCACGAGGGCCTGCTCGGCCGTGCCGCCGTGGTGGACTGGGACGTGCATCACGGCAATGGCACAGAGACGGTGTTTTATTCCGATCCGTCGGTGCTGACGATTTCGCTCCACCAGGACAATCTCTACCCGACCGGACGCGGCGCGCTGGCCGACAATGGCAAGGGCGAAGGCGAAGGCTACAACATCAACATCCCACTGCCGGCCGGCAGCGGCACAGGCGCCTATGAAGCCACGTTCGACCGCGTCATCGGCCCTGCCTTGCGCGCGTTCAAGCCCGACCTCGTCATCGTCGCTTCCGGTTTCGACGCGTCCGGCTTCGATCCGCTCGGCCGCATGATGCTCAACAGCGAATGTTTTCGCCGCCTTGCCGCGCGCATGGTGGCGCTCGCGGCCGAAGTCTCGAACGGACGGCTGATGATGAGCCATGAAGGCGGCTATTCCGAGGGCTATGTGCCATTTTGCGGCCACGCCGTCATCGAGACGCTGGCCAATCACCGCACCGAGGTGGTCGACCCGCTGTCGGACCATATCGACGAGTGGGCGGGGCAGGACCTGCAGCCGCATCAGGCGGCGGTGATCGATGCCGCTGAAGGCCTGCTCGCGGGCTTGCGCCAACGCCTCGCCAGCGCGGCCTGAAGCGATGGATTTCGCCATCACGACATTGCTCAATGCGCTGACGCTGATCAGCATCCTGATGCTGGTCGGGCTCGGGCTGGCGATCAGCTTCGGCCTGATGAACGTGACCAATCTGGCGCATGGCGAGTTCGTCACCGTCGGCGCCTTCGCGGTATACTTCATCCAGAGCATGGGCGGCTCGTTCTGGCTGGGCCTGGCGGCGGCGCCGATCGCCGGCGCCGTGGTCGGCTGCATCTTGGAGTTCGCCATCATTCGCCACCTCTATTCGCGGCCGGTGTCGACGGTGCTTGCCACCTGGGGCGTCAGCCTCATCCTCCAGCAGGGGCTGGAACTGACCTTTGGGCTCGGCGCCAAGCCGGTGACGCCGCCGATCGAGGGCACGCTCGACCTCTTCTTCACCGTCTATCCGGCCTATCGGCTGATCCTGATCGGCATCGCCATGGCGACCTTGCTCGGCGTCATCCTGCTGATCAGCCGCACATCCTTCGGCCTCGACATCCGCACCGTCATCCAGAACCGCGAAATGGCGGAGGGCGTCGGTATCAACACGCGCCGCACCTACGCCATCGCCTTCACCTTCGGCGCGGCCATCGCGGGCCTTGCGGGTGGGCTGGTCGCGCCGCTGGCGATCGTGCTGCCGCAGATGGGGGTGAACTATCTCGCCAACGCCTTCTTCGTCGTGATCGTCGGCGGGGTCGGCTCGATTGCCGGCCTCGTCGCCGGCAGCGTCTTCGTCGGCGGGCTGACAAGCATCCTCAACTACCAGATCTCGCCATCGCTGGCGCAGGCGATCGTGCTGCTGGCGGCCATCGTCGCCGTGCGGCTGCGGCCCAACGGCCTGTTCAACGGGGCTTCGCGATGATCGCCCGGGACCGCAACTGGCTGCTGATCTTCGTCGTCTGCGTGGCGCTCGCGATCCTATATCCCTTCCTCGCCGACGGCTACCAACTGACGGTGATCCGCGACGCGCTGATCTTCGGCCTGTTCGCGGCGAGCCTCGACTTCTTCTGGGGCCGCACCGGCATATTGTGCTTCGGCCACGCCGCGTTCTTCGGTATAGGCGGCTACGTCATGGCGTTGGTCACCCTCAACGACGCCAATCCTTTCGGCGGCTTGCTCGGCATCGTGGGCGCCATTGCGGGTGCTGCCTTCGTCGCCGCCATCATCGGTTACTTCCTGTTCTTCGGCGGCATACGCGGCAGCTACTTCACCATTGTCACGCTCGCCATGGGCGTCATCTGCCAGCAGGCCGCGGTCTCGTGGAGTTCGGTCACCGGTGGCGACAGCGGCCTGATCGGCATTCCGCCGATCGAATTCGATGTTGGTGGCCGGAATGTCGACCTCAGCCAGGACCTGCCGAGCTATATCTTCGTCTCGGCTGTCGTCGCCGTGGTCGTGCTGGCGCTGTGGTCGATCAGCCGTGGCCGCTGGGGCACGGTGCTGACCGCCATTCAGGACAATGAGGTCCGGGCGGCGGCACTCGGCCATAATGCGCCGTTACGGCTGCTCGTCACCTTCATCCTTTCGGCAGCCATCGCCGGGCTTGCCGGCGCGCTCTATGTCTGCATGGCCGGGCTGGTTGCCCCCGATCTGTCCGGACTGCTTCTGTCGACGGAGGTCATTGTCTGGGTGGCGGTCGGCGGGCGCGGCACGCTGCTTGGCCCAGTGCTGGGCGCAATCTTCATCCAGCGCGCGCAGCAGACGATCAGCAGCTTCAATCCGAGCCTGTGGCCGCTGCTGCTGGGCTGCGTCTTCGTCATCATCGTCTTTGTCCTGCCGGACGGCATCCTGTCGATCTATGCGCGGCTGAGGAGCCTGTTCAAAGGCAGGAGGCAGGCCTGATGAGCGACGTCCTGCTCCAGGCCGAAAATGTCGGCATCCGCTTCGGAGGGCTGCAGGCCCTCGAAGGATTGAACCTGACGGTCCGCGACAAGGAGCTCTGCTGCATCATCGGGCCGAACGGCGCCGGCAAGAGCACGTTCCTCAACGTTCTGACCGGCACGCTGCGCCCGACCAGCGGCAGCGTCCATTTCCTCGGCCGAGACATTGCCGGCCTGCCGCTGCATCGCATCGCCCGGCTCGGCATTGCCCGCAAGTTCCAGATCCCGTCCGTCTTCCCGAGCCTCTCGGTTGAGGACAACCTCAAGGTCGCACGATGGGGCGCCCCCTCCCCGGCCCGGACAATCGGTGAATTGATGGAACTGGTCGCGCTGACCAATCGTGCCGCCACATTAGCCGGCGAACTGGCGCACGGCCAGAAGCAATGGCTGGAGATCGGTATGGCGCTGGCCATCGAGCCACGGCTACTTTTGCTCGACGAGCCAACCGCCGGCATGACGCCGCAGGAGACGCTGGCGACGGCCGAAATGCTGCTGCGGTTGAAGGGCGAGTTCTCGATTGTCGCGGTCGAGCATGACATACGCTTCGTGCGGGCGCTGAATTGCGAGACGCTCGTGCTGCACCAGGGGCGCCTGCTTCGCAGCGGTCCCTTCCGCGACATCGAGGCCGACGAGATGGTCCGCGACGTCTACCTAGGGAGGCGCTGAGCATGCTGCGGACACTTGCCGTTTCGGCCGGCTACGGCCCGCTCCCAGTGCTGAACGGCATCGACCTCGGCGTCGCGGCGGGCGAAGTGGTCGGCCTGCTCGGCCGCAACGGTGCCGGCAAGACAACGCTGCTGCGCGTCATCGCTGGCGGCCTGAAGGCGAGCGGCGGCGCGGTGGTTCTCGGCGACCAGGATCTCACCAACGCGCCGGCCTTCCGCCGCGCACGCGTGGGCATCGCCCATGTGCCGCAGGGCCGAGGCATCTTCAATCAGCTGACCGTGCGACAGAATCTGGAAGTCGGCACGCGCGCCGCCAAGGATCGTGGCGACGGCGACATTCCAGCCGATATTTTTGGCTATTTTCCCATCCTTCGCGAGCGCGAGGCGCAGATCGCCGGTACGCTCTCGGGGGGCCAGCAGCAGATGCTGGCGATAGGCCGCGCGCTGTGCGGCCTGCCGTCGGTGCTGCTGCTCGACGAGCCTTCGGAAGGCATCCAGCCGAACGTCGTGCAATCGATTGCCGAGCTGGTGCCGCGCATCGCGCGTGAGCGTAGCATCGCCATCGTTCTGGTCGAGCAGAATCTCGATCTCGTTCTCAAGGCGGCGGATCGCTGCCTGGTGATGGAGAAGGGCAGGATCGTGCATGAGGGCACGCCGGAAGCATTCGCCGACGAGACCCTACTGAAGGACCTGTTGGCCCTATAGGGGCGCCTGAAGCGCCTGGGAGCTTGTTGACTTGTAAGGCGTGCATGGGGCGCGCCTGGACTGGAAGGGAACACAACAATGATAAACAGAAGAACTGTTCTGAAATCCGGCGGCGCCGCGGCCGCCTTCGCAATGGTCGGCGCGCCTGGAATCCTGCGCGCTGCAGATACGGTCAAGGTCGGGCTATCGATCCCGATCACAGGGCTGCAGGCGATCCTGGGCGAGACGCTGCTCAATTGCTACAAGCTCGCCGCCGCCGAGCTCAACGCCGCCAATGGCATTGGCGGGCGCCAGGTCGAGCTCTTCATCGAGGACAACCAGACCACGACCAAGGGGTCCATCGACAAGGCCCGCAAGCTCCTCAACGAGGACAAGGTCGACGTGATCATGGGAACGATCATTTCGCCCGAGCGCAGCGCCACGCTTTCCGTCACCTCGAAGGCCAAGAAGCTGTTCTTCTACCCGACCAATTTCGAGGGCGGCGAATGCAATCGCTACTTCGTCGCCACCGGACCTATCCCGATGCAGCAGGTAGACCCGATGATGCCGTGGGTGGCCGAAAACCTCGGCAAGACCATCTACATCATGGCGTCCGACTATGCCTGGCCGCAGAAGATGACCGAGGCGATCACAGCGGCCTATGAAATGGCCGGCGGCAAGATCGTCGGCGCCGACTATTATCCGTTCGGCACCACGGATTTCGGCCCGGCCTTCCAGAAGATCAAGTCGTTGAAGCCTGATGTCGTGTGGTCGATGGTGGTCGGCAACGACGCCGTCACTCAGCTCAAGCAGTATCGTAGCTTCGACATCAAGCAGCCTCTGATCGCACCGCTCGACGAGGTCTTCAACAAGGACGCGCTGCCGCCTGGCGTCGCCGCCGGCACCTACGCGCCGCAGCCCTACTGGATGGCGCTCGACAACCCGGTCAACAAGAAGTTCATCGCGAACTTCCGCGAGAAATTCGGCCAGGAGAAGATGGTCAATGGCATCGGCGAGGCCGGCTATGACGGCCTGCATCTCTACGCGCTGGCGGCCGAGAAGGCCGGCTCGCTGAAGGACGACGATGTGCTCAAGGCGCTGCCGACGATCGAGTTCGATGCGCCACAAGGCAAGATCCGGGTCGATGCCAGCAACAACCACACGCTCTGCCATTCCTATGTCGGCAAGGCGGCGGCGGACGGCATCGGCTACGAGATCGTCAAGGATTTCGGAACGATCGCGCCGGTAACGCCTTACTGCAAGCTGTAGGCATCAACCGATCCTGACGGCGGCTTTGCCGCTGCCGTCAGGGTGCCTTTGGCGCGGGCAAGCGCTCGCGCAATTCGTCGACAAGCACCCTGGTGTTTTCGGAATAGTCCATGGGCACGACGACGAGATGCACGCCGCCGCCGGCGAAGGCCTGTTCCAGTGCCGGCAGCAGGTCGGCAACTTCGCCAACCCTGGTCCCCTTGGCGCCATAGGCTTCGGCGTATTTGACGAAGTCGGGATTGCCGAAGGTCATGCCGAAATCCGGGAATTCGTCGACAGCCTGCTTCCAGCGGATCATGCCATAGGCATGGTCTTCCAGCAGCAGGATGACGAGGTTGAGCTTGAGCCGGACAGCAGTCTCCAGTTCCTGGCTGTTCATCATGAAGCCACCGTCGCCGCAAATGGCCATGACGCGACGCTGGGGATAGAGCAGTGCCGCCATCATCGCCGACGGCAACCCGGCGCCCATGGTCGCCAGCGCATTGTCGAGCAGCAGCGTGTTGGCCATGCGCGTGCGGTAGTTGCGCGCGAACCAGATCTTGTACATGCCGTTGTCCAGCGCGAGGATCCCGTCCGCCGGCATCACGGCGCGCACGTCATGCACGATGCGTTGCGGCGTGAAACGGTCTTCGGTGGCGCGCGCGGCGATGCGGCTCAAAATGCCTTCGCGCAGCGGCAGCAGGGCCTGCGCGTTGGGAATCTTGCCCTCAATGCGGTCCGCCAGCAGCGCCAGCGATGGGCCGAGGTCGCCGACAATCTCGGCTTGCGGGAAATAGACCTGCTCGACATCAGCCGTCTGGTAGCCGACATGTATAACCCTCGGCCCCTTCGCCCCCATGATGAAGGGCGGCTTCTCGACCGTGTCGTGGCCGATGGTGATGATCAGATCGGCCTGTTCGATGGCCTCGTGCACGTAGTCGCGTTCCGAAAGGGCCGCCGTTCCCATATAGAGTTCGGTACCGCCGGGCACCGTGCCCTTGCCCATCTGCGTGGTGAAATAGGGAATTTGCGTGCGCAGCACGAACTGGGCGACATCGGGAGTGACGCGCGGGCGCGACGCCGCGGCCCCGAACATCAGCAGCGGACGCTTGGCCTCGATGATCATGCGGGCGGCGCGATCGAGCGCGCCAGCGCTGGCCAGGGGCAATTCGACCGGATGCGTCGGCACCAGGGCGATCGGCTCGCATTCCGCCGCCGCTATGTCTTCCGGCAGTTCGAGATGCACGGGGCCGGGGCGCTCTTCCTGGGCGACGCGGAAGGCTTCACGCACCAGCGACGGGATCATCCTGGGCGAGACGATCTGGCGCGACAGCTTGGTCAGCGGCTTCATCGCCGCGATAATGTCGACGATCTGGAAGCGCGCCTGCCGGGACGACAGGATGCCCTTCTGGCCGGTGATCATGATCATCGGCATTGCGCCAAGCAGCGCATAGGCAGAGCCGGTCGTCAGATTGAGGGCGCCGGGGCCAAGCGTTGTGATGCACACACCCGGCTTGCCGGTGAGCCTGCCATAGGTGGCGGCCATGAAGGCCGCCGCCTGCTCGTGGCGCGTCAGGATCAGCTGGATCGACGAGTGGCGGATGGATTCGACGATGTCGAGATTTTCTTCGCCCGGAATGCCGAAAATTCGTTCGACCCCTTCATTTTCGAGGGCCGCCACGAACAGATCCGAACCCTTGGTCATGAACCGTCTCTCCTGCGATGCGCGCATTCCATAAGCCACCTTCATATGGCACCCGAACGCCACGCCTCAAAGAGCGCAAGTCGTCAGTTGGCGATCACGCCATCATTTTCGGTAAGGCGGCCGCCAATGCGTCGACGGCCAGCCTGACCTTGAGCGACAGATGCGGCGTCCGCAGCCAGAGCGCATGACAATCGTAGGGATATCGTGGCTGGTCCGGCAACAGCTCGACCAGCGTGCCGGCCTGAATGCGCTCACGAGCCAGCCAGTAAGGCAACCACGCCAGCCCCATGCCGTCGACGGCGGCATCGGCGATAGCATCGAGATCGTCGAGCCGCAGCCGGCCGTTTGGGATAAGCTCGAGCGCAGTCTGCGCCTCGCGCGGAAATAGCCACGGCTGAACGATCATGCCGGGCCGGCGGTAGACAATCGCCTGGTGATCGGCGAGGTCGTCGATCCGCCGCGGCTCGCCATGAATTTCCAGATAGGAAGGCGCGGCACAGACGACCATGTCCTGGCGTGCAACGCGACGGGCGATCACACCGGCCTTGTCGTCCAGACCGCCGGTTCGGATGGCGAGGTCAAAACCGTCCTCGGCGAGATCGGCGAAACGGTCGCTCAGCGACAGGTCGAGTTCCAGCATCGGATATTGCCCTGCCAGCTTCAGCAGCACGGGGGTGACGCAGTGGCGCCCGAAATGCGCCGGCATGGTGACGCGCAGTTTTCCGCGCGGCTCCGAGAGCTGGTCGGCGGCGAGCGCATCGGCCGCTTCGGCCTCGGCCAGCACTAGGCGGCACCGCTCATAATAGGCGCGGCCGAAATCGGTCAGGCTCTGGCGGCGCGTGGTCCGGTTGATGAGACGCATGCCAAGCCGCTCCTCGAGAAACCGGACATGCTTGCCGACCATCGGTGCGGATAGATCGAGCGCAGTGGCCGCTGCCGCGAACGAGCCGAGATCGACCGCCCTGACGAACACGGCCATGCTCTCGAGCCTATCCATATTCGAAACTCCGGGTTTCTACTGCATAATCCGAACAGCCGTTTATCGCACAAAGCTTTCGCGTCATAGCTCATTAGGTGTCAGATAATTTGGAGTGAACCGAATGGCCCGTATCATTCGCTTCCACCAGCATGGTGGTCCCGAGGTCCTGCGCATCGAGGAGGTCGACCTAGCGCCACCCGGCCCGGGCGAGGTTCAAATCCGCGTCAAGGCGCTCGGCCTCAACCGCGCCGAGGCGCTGCTGCGCGCGGGCAGCTATATCGAGACGCCTGGGCTCCCCTCCGGGCTCGGGCTGGAAGCGGCGGGCGTCATCGAGGCAATCGGCGAAGGCGTGACGAGGCTGGCGGCTGGTGATGCCGTCAGTGTCATCCCGCCGCAATCGATGGTTCGCTGGCCGGCTTACGGTGAGCTTGTCACCTTTCCCGCGGGGCTCATCGTCAAGCATCCGGCGTCCCTCGACTGGCAAACCGCGGCGGCGGCCTGGATGCCGTACCTCACCGCCTACGGCGCGCTGATCGACATCGCCAGGCTGCGCCCCGGAGAAGTCGTCGTCATCACGGCGGCTTCGAGCAGCGTCGGGCTTGCGGCGATCCAGATCGCCAACAGCGTTCGTGCGATAGCGATCGCGGTGACGCGGACATCGGTGAAGAAGCAGGCTCTGCTCGACGCCGGCGCAGCACATGTCGTGGTCCTCGAGGAAGAGGAACTTGCGGAAAGACTGAGCCAGATCGCCGGACCGCAAGGCGTGCGTGTGGTGCTGGACGCGATCGGCGGGCCGATCTTCGAGCCGTTGACGGCGGCGATGTCGCGAGGCGGCATTCTGATCGAGTATGGCGGCCTCAGCAGCGAGCCGACCCCTTTCCCCTTACCTGCGATACTGGGCAAGACGCTGACATTGCGCGGCTATCTCGTGCACGAGATCACCGGCAACCCGGAGAAGTTGGAGGCGGCCAAGGCATTCATCCTCGAAGGCCTGGCGGACGGCACGCTCAGGCCGATCATCGACAGGATCTTTCCCTTCGACCGGATCGTCGAGGCGCATCGCTATCTCGAATCGAACGAGCAGTTCGGCAAGATCGTGGTGACGGTTTAAGCAGCAAATCGCTCTCGCCGGCAACATTGCCCCTTGAAGGCTTCGCTCCGCATTCCTAACTCCCGTGTGCGGGCCGGGCCCCTCTGACTGTCGCTTTGGCGACCGTGATGTCGGACCGCTTCAACGGGCCCGTTTCCATTCCTTTCGGTTAAGCGGGCTCATTCCTTTCTGGTTAGGAGCCCCACATGACATCTTCCCTCCTTGGCATGGTTTGCCCCTCCTGCCGCGTCGCCCTCGTGATGAGCGAACGCCAGGGGATCGAGATCGACTACTGTCCGCAGTGCCGCGGCGTCTGGCTTGATCGTGGCGAACTCGACAAGATCATCGAACGGTCCGGCAGGGACACATCGCCCGCGCCGCAGCCACAGCCGGCAGCGTTCTCCCCGCCGCCCCGTGGCCGGGACCGCGATGACGACTATTCCCGCTCGCATGGCCACCGCTATCCGAAGCGGAAGAAATCATTTTTCGAAGAGCTGTTCGATTGACCATATGAGGCCGGTCTTTCCAAGGCCGGCCCTTTGCCGAAAACGCCCCAAACCACAGCGATAAAGGTCACCCGATGATTTCCCGCACAAGCCAATTCGCCACACTCTTTGCCGGCCTGTTCCTTGCATTCTCCATGGTTGCGATCGATCATGCCGAGGCGCGGCGCGGCGGCAGTTTCGGCAGTCGCGGCACGCGCACGTTCCAATCGGCCCCGCCGACCCGGACCGCGCCGGCGCCGACCGCGCCGGTCGAGCGTTCGATGACACCCAATACCGGCGTGAACAATGCTGCCCGGCAGCCGCCGGCCGGACTGCAGAGGCCCGGCTTCATGAGCGGCTTCGGTGGAACGATGATGCGCGGCCTGCTGATCGGCGGCCTGATCGGACTGCTCCTTGGCCAAGGTTTCGGCGGCCTTGCCGGCATGTTCGGATTCCTGCTCCAAGCCCTGCTCTTCGGTGGCGCGATCATGCTGGCCATCAGGTTCTTCCGATCGCAATCCGCGCGTGGCCCCGCGCCCGCGCTCGCCGGCATAGGCAATACCCAGGCTTCACGGTTCGAGAACCGCGCACAACAGGAGACGGGAAGCGCTGGCTCCTTCACAATTCCGGGGTTTGGCGGCGGATCGGGCGGAGGCTACGAGACCACCCGATCCGAAGAGATCACGCTGGCCCAAGCCGACCTCGACGCGTTCCAGCAGTTGCTGACCGAGATTCAGGAAGCATTCGGCCGCGAAGACCATGCGGCATTGCGCCGGTCGGTGACGCCCGAGATGGTGTCCTATCTGTCGGAGGAGCTGGCAGACAATGCCCAGAAAGGTCTCAGGAACGAAGTATCCGACGTCACGCTGCTGCAGGCCGACATCGCGGAAAGCTGGCGCGAGGATGACCGCGACTACGCCACGGCGGCGTTGCGCTACGAGTCCCGTGACGTGATGCGCGAACGGGCGAGCGGCAAGGTCGTCGAGGGCGATGAGGAGCAGCCGACCGAGACGACCGAGTTGTGGACGTTCACGCGCCAGAATGGCTCGAGCTGGAAACTCTCGGCCATCCTAGAGGCTTGAGCCCGGCTAGTCTGCTGGCCGGTGGTCATGCGACGATCTTGACACACATCGGCGTGCCGATCTCGATGCCGCGCCCGGTATCGGTCAGCATGCCCTTGCGGGCGTCGCGGACGAAGATCGAAATGCGGTCGGCATTCTGGTTGGCGGAGAACAGATGGCCGCCCGAAGGCGTCAGCGCCAGATTGCGCGGCGTGGCGCCTCCGCAAGGGATATAGCCGACAAGACTTAAGCTGCCGGTCTCCTGGTCGACCGCCATGATGACGACGCTGTCGTGGCCACGGTTGCCGCCATAGACGAAACAGCCGTCCGGCGAGATCTGGATATCGGCGCTGTGATTGCTGTCGCGGGCCTCGGCCGGCACCGCCGGCTTCGTGTCGATGATCGATAACCTGCCAGTCGCATTGTCGAGCGCCATCGACGCGACAGTCGAATCCAGCTCGTTCATGACAAAGACAAAGCGGCGCGTGGGACCGCCAAAATTTCGCTTGTCCTCGCTTGCAACGCAAACCCATATGTGAAAATAGTATTTACAAAAGAAGATTGATGGGAGGAGGACGTCGTGCACTCAGGCGCTTTGAAGCGTGCTCGAATGGCTGGATGGGCGCTTTCTCGAGCCCGCTGGACTACGCCATGAGCGATTTCGCGCCAACCGTTGGAGTTGTCTCGACGCACCCTAGGAATATGCCCGCCGATCATGCCGCCCTGCCGGTGTGGAACGCCGAGAACTGGTTCTATGAGGACTGGCCGGTCGGCCAAAAGATCCGCTCGCTGCGCCGCACCATGGCCGAGGGCGACAGCCACCTTTTCAACACGCTGGTGCTCGACATCCATCCTTACGTGCAGGACCAGATGTTTGCCGAGAGCGACGGCATTTTCGGCAAGCGGCTGATTGCCGGCGCGTTCGTCTTCTCGGCCGGCCTAGGGCTGGTCGCCACCAACTGCGTCAACGCTTTTTCCTATGGCTATGACAAGCTACGGTTCATAAAGCCTGTCTTCATCGGGGATACGATCTATTCGATCCGTTCCAACCTCGACAAGAAGCCCCGCTACAAGGAGATGGGCCTGATCCGCGCCAGCTACGAGGTGTTCAAGGGAGAAGGCGAGCTCGTTCTCTATTGCGAGCATCTGCAGACGGTGAAGTACCGCAACCCGGCCGATTTCCTCGGCAAGACGGAGAAATAGAGATGCCGGCAGCAGCCGAATTGCCGCTTGCCGGTGTCATCGTCGTCGACATGAGCCAGTTCCTGTCCGGGCCCTACTGCTCGCTTAGGCTGCTCGATCTCGGCGCCCGCGTCATCAAGATAGAGCGTCCAGACGGCGGCGACCTGTCGCGCCGGCTCTATCTCAGCGACACCGAGATCGGCGGCGATTCCACCATCTTCCATGCCATCAACCGGGCCAAGGAAAGCCTCGCCATCGATCTGAAGAACGAGGCGGACCTCATTACATTGCGCGGGCTGCTGGCCAAGGCCGATGTGCTGATCCAGAATTTCCGGCCGGGTGTCATCGAGCGCCTTGGCCTCGACTACGAGGCCGTCCGCCAGATCAATCCGCGCCTGGTCTATGCCTCGATCAGCGGCTATGGCGAGGACGGCCCATGGTTCAAGCGGCCCGGCCAGGATCTGTTGGCGCAGGCGCGCTCCGGGGTGATGTGGCTGAACGGCGACGAAGACCAGGGGCCGGTGCCGTTCGGCCTCGCCATCGGCGACATGCTGGCGGGTGCGGCCTGCGCGCAAGGCATTCTCGCAGCACTTGTGCGGCGCGGCATCACCGGCCAGGGCAGCCATATCGAGACCAGCCTTCTGGAAGCGCTGGTCGACTTCCAGTTCGAGGTGCTGACCACGCATCTCAATGACGGGCGCCGCCTGCCCAGGCGCTCGAGCTTCCGCAGCGCGCATGCCTATCTCTCGGCGCCTTACGGAGTCTATCCGGCCAGGGACGGCTATCTCGCCATCGCCATGACGCCGATCCCCAAGTTGGCCGACCTTTTGTCGCTCGATGAACTGGCTCCCTATCGTGACAGGCCGGCATCCTGGTTCACCGCGCGCGACGATATCAAGGCGATCATCGCCCAGAGGATCGCGACCAAGACCATCGACGACTGGCTGGCCATTCTCGAGCCTGCCGACATCTGGTGCGCCAAGGTGCTGACCTGGCCGGAGATGCTGGCAAGCGAGGGCTTCCAATCGCTCGGCATGCTGCAGACGGTGACGCGCGAGGACGATGTCTCGATCCTCACCACCAGTTCACCGCTGCGGGTCGATGGCGTCAGGGCCAAGGTCGACCGGGCAGCACCGCGGATTGGCGAGCATAGCGCCGCAATCCGCGAGGAGTTCGGCCTGTGACCACGCGCTCCCTCAAGCCCACGCTCAGGGGCATGACCTGGAACCATCCGCGCGGCTTCGATCCGATGGTCGCCTGCTCGTCGGTGTGGAAGCAGAAGACGGGCATTGCCGTCGAATGGGACAAGCGCTCGCTGCAGGATTTCGAGTCCTTCCCGGTCGAGGAGCTGGCGCGCGCCTATGACCTGATCGTCATCGATCATCCGCATGTCGGCCAGATTACCGCGGAGCGCTGCCTTGAGCCGCTTGATCTCGTCGGCCGCGAGGCGGAACGCGTCGCCCTCGCCTCAGGCAGCGTCGGCCAGTCCTATCCGAGTTACACATGGCAAGGACGGCAGTGGGCGTTTCCCATCGATGCGGCAACGCAGGTTCAGGCCTGGCGACCCGATGCGCTCGACCAACCGCCATCGCGATGGAGCGAAGTGCTCGATCTCGCTCGGCAGGGCCGCGTGCTTCTGCCGTTGCGGCCGCCGCATTGCCTGATGACCTTCTACACGCTGGCCGGTAATCTCGGGCATGCCTGCGCGACCGATCCGTCGGGCGATCTCATCGATGTCGAGACGGGCTGTGAAGTCTTCGAGATGATGCGTGAGATCGCGGCGTCGGTCGACCCGACCTGCTTCGACATGGACCCGATTGCCGTTTCGGAACTCATGGCCGAGGCTGGTTCGCGCATCGTCTGCGCGCCGCTGATCTATGGCTACGCGTCTTATGCGGCGTCGGGTTTTCGCGCCAACAGGTTGGCTTTCGCCGACATCCCGGTCGTCGGTTCCAATGGTCCGATCGGCTCGGCGCTCGGCGGCACAGGCATAGCCGTATCAGCCTTCTCCAAGGCCAAAGAGGCAGCGATCGATTTTGCCTATTGGGTCGCCAGCGGCGATGTCCAGCGTGGCATCTATGCCGCCGCCGGCGGGCAGCCGGGCCATGCGGCTGCCTGGGAAGACCAGACTATCAATGAACTGGCCGGCAACTTCTATCGGGGCACGCGCGCGACGCTGGAGAGCGCCTGGGTGCGGCCGCGCCATGACGGCTACATGGCGTTCCAGCAGGCGGCGTCCGACCGCATCAATTCCGGCCTGACCTCGGGCCATCGTGCCAGCCAGGTCGTCGCCGATCTCATTGGCCTGTTCCGGGCCAGTTCCCCCTCGCTTGGCGAGAGCTGAGGGAGGTCGCTATTTCAACCGCCATAGCCTGCGGGCATTATCCGACAACAGCCCGTCACGCTCCGAAACGCTGCAACCCGAAAGCAGCGCATGGGTCGCCGCCACCCAGGTCGAGAGACCGCCTCCAAGTGTGCAGACCGGCCAGTCGCTGCCCCAGACGACACGGTCCCAGCCGAATGAATTGATGGTGTGTTCGACGTAAGGCCGCAGCGTATCGACAGTCCAATTGGCGGGGTCGGCATAGGCGACCACGCCGGAAATCTTGGCCATCACGTTCGGGCGCCGTGCGATCTCGCTCATGTGTTCGCGCCAGGGGTGCTCGGCTCCGCCCTTGATGTCGGGAACGCCGCAGTGGTCGAGGACGAACTGGACGTCGGGCGCAAGGTCGGCGAGCGCGATCGCTTTCGGAATCTGGTGCGGCAGCACCACGAGATCGAAGGTCAGGCCGGTGCCACCAAGCCGCTTGATGTTGTCACGGAACAGTGCGCCTTCGGATAGCTCGTCCGGGACGACGTGAAGGACGCGGCGGAACCCTTTGACGAAGGGGTTTGTCCGCTGGCGTGCGAGATAAGCGGCAAAGTCAGCGCCTTCGGGACGGCAGGATGCTATCGCCCCAGAGAGCATGCTGCCCGCTTGCCGCGACAGGCCCTCGATACGGGCGGTTTCCGCCTCGATGTCGGCCGGGTCGACATCGACCTCCATGTGCAGCACGCGTTCGATACCGGCGCGCTTTGCCTCCGTGGCGTATTCCTCATAGGAGAAATCGCGGTTCAGTGCCGGTACGCCGGCAAGCCAGGGGTACTGAAGCGCCGAGCGATCGATGAGATGCAAATGGGTGTCGATGATCATGGCGGGCTCCTCCTGCAGCTTTTTTCGATCCTCTCACGGAGGAATTCTTCATTCAAATAAGAATTTATGCCGATGATCCGACGGCCGACCCAGCCAGGTGAGACAGCTTCTCGCAGGTTGCCAGCAGCAACTCGATGGTCCGTGTGATGTCGGGTGCCGAGGGCGCGTTGACGACGGTTATGTAGGGGATCGACAGCGCCGCTATGGCCTTGCCGTCGGACCCGCGCACCGGAGCGGAAAGGTTGAAGACACCCGCGGTCTGCATGGAAGCCATCATCTCGTAGCCGCGGTCGCGGATCTGGTCGAGACGGGCGAAGAACTCGGCCGGCTGCGCGGTCTTGTCGGTGCTGCGGACGTGCTCCGAGATCATCATCTGCCGCTCTTCCGGTGAACGGAAGGCGAGCAGGACATGGCCTGAACCGGTGTCGAACAGGCTGATGTGGGACCCGACCCGGATCGAAATCCCCCAGTAGTTCGGCGCCTCCTGCTGGCCTATCACCACGGCGGAACCGCGATCAAAAACAACGAGTTGGTTGGCCTGCTGCGAGGTCTCGGCCAGCTCCCGCATCAGCGGCGTCGCATAGGAAACCAGCCGCCGCACCGGCGCGTGCAATTGTGCCAGGCCAAACAGCTTGAGCGTCAGCGAATAGCGGTCGCCATCGAGCCGCGTGACGTAGCCGCGCCGCACCAGCCGGTCGAGCATGCGGTAGAATTCATTGGGGCTGCGGTCGAGCTTCTTGGCGATTTCCGCCTGGGTCAGGCCACCGTCCACGCCCGCTAGAAGCTCAAGGATGTCAAGCCCCTTGTCGAGCGCCGGTGCGCGATAACGCTCATCTTCACTGTCGTCCATGGCTCGTCCCTCCAGTGAATTCGTCTCTTCATATACGCAGGAACACAGCCTATGGAAATAAATTTCGCCTTGACGTACGGGTGAATGTTTTGTTTGTATATGAATGTAGCACTTCTTGTCACGTGACGAGTTGCGGGCGCACCCAGGGAGGATACCAATGAACAGACTGCTTTCCGGCGTATGCGCCGGCGCATTGATGCTTGCGTCAGGCGCAGGCACCGCCCTTGCCGGCGACCTGCCCGGCAAGTTCGACGGCGTTACCGTCGACGTGAAGCTGATCGGCGGCCAGCAATATGAAAAGCTCTACGAGCGCATTCCCGAATGGGAGAAGGCGACAGGCGCCAAGGTCAACATCCTGACCAAGAAGAACGGCTTCGACATCGACAAGGAATTGAAGTCCGACATCGCCTCGGGCAGCACCAGCTGGTGCGTCGGCTGGAATCATTCCTCCTTCGCGCCGCAATACACCGGCCTCTACACCGACCTCAGCAAGCTCCTGCCGAAGTCGGAGATCGACGCCTTCGTGCCGTCGACGATCAAGGCGGCAACCATCGACGGCAAGCTGGAAATGCTGCCGCGTGCGCAGTTCGACGTATCGGCGCTTTACTACCAGAAGAGCCTGTACGAGAACGCCGACAATAAGACCAAGTTCAAGGCCAAATACGGCTATGATCTGGTGCCGCCGGACACCTGGAAGGAAGTCACCGACCAGGCTGAGTTCTTCGCCAACCCGCCGAATTTCTACGGCACGCAGTTTGCCGGCAAGGAAGAGGCGATCAACGGCCGCTTCTACGAAATGGTCGTCGCCGAGGGCGGCGAATATCTCGACAAGGACGGCAAGCCGGTCTTCAATTCCGAAGCCGGCATCCGGGCGCTCGACTGGTTCGTCAACCTCTACAAGGCCAAGGCCGTGCCGGCCGGAACCACCAACTACCTCTGGGACGATCTCGGCCAAGGCTTTGCCTCGGGCACCGTCGCCATCAATCTGGACTGGCCGGGCTGGGCCGGCTTCTTCAACGATCCGAAATCGTCCAAGGTCGCGGGCAATGTCGGCGTCAAGGTCGCGCCGAAAGGCTCCGCCGGAGTGCGCACCGGCTGGTCGGGATTCCATGGCTTTTCGGTGACCGAGAACTGCCCGAACAAGGAGGCAGCGGCATCGCTCGTATGGTGGCTGACCAACGAGGACAGCCAGAAGCTCGAGGCCACCGCCGGGCCGCTGCCGACGCGCACCGCGGTCTGGGATTGGGACCTGCAGCAAGCCGCCAACGACCCTTACAAGAAGGAGGTTCTGTCGGCTTTCCAGGAGGAAGCCAAGCACGCCTTTGCCGTGCCGCAGACGCCTGAGTGGATCGAGATCTCGAACGCCGTCTATCCCGAGTTGCAGGCCGCGATCCTCGGCGACAAGACCTCCAAGCAGGCACTGGACGAAGCCGCCGCCAAGGCGAAGCAGATCCTGCAGGACGCCGGCAAACTGTAAGCATTGCTCACAAGATTGCCTCCCCCATCGTGAAATGAGGGAGGCGATCGCCTTTTGCCGGCGTTGCCCGTTTCATCATGTCGGGCCTCGGCCCAAAATCTGAATGCCAGATACCAGAGGAGCCCGATGAAGGGCCGCAAGCCATCCGCGCCGTTACTGCTGCTGCTTCCGGCCATCGTCGTTCTGGCGGCGGTCGTCGTGGTGCCACTGCTTCTGTCGCTCTATTCAAGCTTCACCCCGTTCCGCCTGACCAAGCCCGAGACGTTCTTCGTCTTCATCGGCCTCAGGAATTACCTGTCGATCCTGGCCAACACCGATTTCTGGTGGGCATTCGGCCGTACCGTTCTGTTGCTGACGATCGCGCTCAATCTTGAAATGCTGCTTGGCCTTGGTCTCGCCATGCTGGTTGAGAAGGCGACGCGCGGCCAGCGCATCCTGCGCACGCTGATGATGTTTCCGATGATGTTCTCGCCGATCCTCGTCGGCTTCCAGTTCAAGTTCATGTTCAACGACAATATCGGCCTGGTGAACAATGCGCTGCAGTCGCTTGGCATCACCAGCGACGCCATCCCGTGGCTGATCGAGGGCCACCTCGCCTTCATCGCCATCTCGATTGCCGAGATCTGGTCGTCGACGGCGATCTTCGCCATCCTGATCCTCGCCGGGCTGCTCGCCATGCCCAAGGAGCCGATCGAGGCGGCGCGCGTCGATGGCTGCACGCCGTGGCAGACATTCCGCTATGTGACCTGGCCGTTCGTCATGCCCTTCGCCTACATCGCCATGACCATCCGCTCGCTCGACGTGGCGCGTGCCTATGACATCGTCAAGATCATGACCGATGGCGGGCCGGCCGGCCGCACCGAGCTTTTGTGGACTCTGGTGGCCCGCACCGCCTACAGCGACGGGCGCATGGGCATGGCCAACGCCATGGCCTACTTCTCGATCCTGCTGTCGATCGCCTTCACCGTCTATTTCTTTAACAAGCTCGCGGCGGCGCGCACGCAAATCGGCGCGGAGTGGTGAAGATGGACGAGAATTCTTCCGCCCGCCTAAAGCGCAGGCTGCTTGATATCGTCTATCGCATCGGCCTGCTCCTGGCGATGCTGACCATCTGCCTGCCGGGCCTGTGGATCGTGCTATCGTCGCTGCGGCCGACCGTCGAGATCATGGCCAAGCCGCCGGTGTGGATCCCGCAGGACATTTCGTTCGACGCCTATGTCGCGATGTTCTCAGGCATCGGCAAGGGCGGCATCCCTGTCATCGAATATTTCCGCAATTCGCTGATCATCTCTGTGACTTCGACGGTTATCGCGGTCGCCATCGGCATGGCGGGCGGCTATGCCTTCGCGCGCTACCGTTTTCGCGGCAAGTCGAGCGTCTTCCTCGGCCTGATGCTGACGCGCACGGTGCCTGGCATCGCGCTGTCGCTGCCACTGTTCTTCCTCTATGTGCGGCTCGGCATAATCGACACGCATTTCGGGCTCATCCTCGCCTATGTCGCGCTCAACGTGCCGTTCACCATCTGGCTGATCGACGGCTTCTTCCGCCAAGTGCCGAAGGATCTCGCGGAGGCGGCACAAATCGACGGCTGCACGCGCTGGCAGGCCTTTTGGCAGGTCGAGTTCCCGCTCGCCGGACCAGGTATCGCATCGGCCGCGATCTTCGCCTTCCTGACTTGTTGGAACGAGTTCGCGCTGGCCTCCCAACTGACCCGCTCGGTCAGCGCCAAGACGCTGCCGGTCGGCCTGCTCGACTACACGGCCGAGTTCACCATCGACTGGCGCGGCATGTGCGCGCTCGCCGTGGTGATGATCATTCCGGCGCTCACCCTCACTTTCATCGTCCAGAAGCACCTTGTCGGCGGCCTGACCTCCGGCGCGGTGAAAGGCTGATCTCATGGCAACGGTTTCCCTCAAAGAGCTGACCAAGCGCTACGGCAATATGGAGATCGTGCATGGCATCGACCTCGATATCACCGACCGCGAATTCATCGCGCTGGTCGGCCCTTCCGGCTGCGGCAAGTCGACAACCCTGCGCATGATCGCCGGGCTGGAAGAGATCAGCGCCGGTTCGATCGAGATTGGCGGGCGCGTCGTCAACGATTTGCCGCCGCGTTCGCGCAACATCTCGATGGTGTTCCAGTCCTACGCGCTCTACCCGCATATGACCGTGCGCGAAAATCTTGGCTTCTCCTTGAAGATCGCCGGCGCCGCCAAGGACGACATGGATCGCCGCGTCGCCGAGGCCTCGGCCATCCTCGGGCTGGATGCTTTGCTCGACCGTCGGCCATCGCAACTGTCCGGCGGCCAGCGCCAACGCGTCGCCATGGGTCGTGCCATCGTGCGCGACCCCGATGTCTTCCTGTTCGACGAGCCGCTCTCCAACCTCGATGCCAAGTTGCGCACGCAGATGCGCACCGAGATCAAGAAGCTGCATGCCAAGGTGCAATCGACGGTGATCTACGTCACCCACGATCAGGTCGAGGCGATGACGCTTGCCGACCGTATCGTCATCATGCGCGACGGCCATATCGAACAGGTTGGCACCCCAGATGAAGTGTTCCGCCGGCCGGCGACGCGCTTCGTTGCCGGCTTCATCGGCTCACCGCCGATGAATTTGCACGAGGCGACGGTCGACGACGGCCAGCTGGTTTTCGCCAGCGGCGCCAAGCTGCCCCTGCCCGGTCAGTTCAAGGCCAATGTCGCTGTCGGCGACAAGGTCGCGTTCGGGCTGCGGCCAGACGACATCTATCCGACCGGCCATGGTATCAGTTCCGGCGGCGCGGCCGACGTGCATCAGATCGAACTGCCGATCACCGTCACCGAACCGCTCGGCAACGAGACGTTGGTGTTCGTCGAGTTCAACGGTAGTGACTGGGTGTCTCGCATGCTGAACCCCAGGTCGCTGAAGCCAGGCGAGCGCGTCGCCATGAGCCTCGACCTGTCGCAGGCACATCTGTTTGCCGCTGAGACCGGAAAGACATTGCGGAGCTGACCGACATGGCCAAGATCGAAAAGATAGAATTGCGCATGGTCGACCTTGTGCCCAAGGTCAAGCGCACCGACGCGATCCAGAGCTTCGTCAGCCAAGAGACGCCAATCGTCACCATCACCGATTCCGACGGCGCGGTCGGAACCGGTTACAGCTACACGATCGGCACCGGCGGCTCGTCGGTGATGCGGCTCCTGTCCGACCATCTGGCACCGCGCCTGATCAGCCGGGATCCTGATATGATCGAGGCGATCTGGCACGATCTCGAATTCGCCTCCCACGCCACCACTATCGGCGCCATCACGGCAATCGCCATCGCGGCGATCGACACTGCGCTCTGGGACCTCAGGGCGAAGAAACAGAACCTGCCGCTATGGAAGCTCGCCGGCGGCGCCAAGGACCGCTGCCCGCTCTACACGACCGAAGGCGGCTGGCTGCACATCGAGACGCAGGCGCTGGTCGACGATGCGGTGGCCGCCAAGGCCAAGGGGTTTCGCGGCTCGAAGGTGAAGATCGGCAGGCCGCATGGCTCTGAGGACCTCGCGCGGCTCTCGGCGGTGCGCAAGGCAGTGGGCGACGGCTACGAGATCATGACTGACGCCAATCAGGGTTTCTCCGTCGACGAGGCGATCCGGCGTGCGGCGAGGCTTCGAGAACTCGATCTCGCCTGGATCGAGGAGCCGCTGCCGGCCGACGACATGGACGGGCATGTCAGGCTGTCGAATTCGACGCCGACGCCGATCGCCATCGGCGAGTCGCTCTATTCCGTCAGGCACTTTCGCGAATACATGCAGAAAGGGGCCTGCTCGATCGTGCAGGTCGATGTCGGCCGCATCGGCGGCATCACGCCCTGGCTCAAGATCGCCCATGCGGCGGAGGCCTTCGACATTCCGGTCTGCCCGCATTTCCTGATGGAATTGCATGTCAGCCTGACCTGCGCTGTTCAGAACGGCAGGTATGTCGAGTACATTCCGCAACTCGACCAATTGACCGGCAAGCGCATGCGCATCGAGGATGGGCATGCGCTGGCGCCCGACGAGCCCGGTATCGGCATCGATTGGGACTGGGACGCGGTCAAGGCCATGAGCATCGCCGAATTCACCACGGCGATCACGACATAAGGAGCTGATATGCAGCGGATGGGATTTGTACTCGGGCTGAAGCCGGAGAAGGTCGAGGACTATGTTCGTCTCCATGCCGCCGTCTGGCCTGACGTGCTGACCATGATTTCGGCATGCAACATCAAGAACTATTCCATTTACCTGAAGCGGCCGGAAAACCTGCTGTTCAGCACCTTCGAATACCACGGCGCCGACTACGAGGCTGACATGGCCAAGATGGCGGCCGATCCGAGGACGCAGGAATGGTGGGCCGTCTGCATACCTTGCCAGGAGCCGCTGGCGACCCGCAAAGAGGGTGAATGGTGGGCTTCGATGGACGAGGTCTTCCACCATGACTGATGCCGGTTTCGACCCTGCCTCACTCGTCCAGGCCTGGGCCAAACCCTCACAACCCCGACCGATCGTCACTTTCGGTGCAGGGTCGATTGTCGGCGACGCGCATTTCCCCGCCTACCGAAAAGCGGGGTTTCCGATCGCCGGTCTTTACGATCCGCACCAGGCCAAGGCGCAGGCCCTGGCCGATAAATGGGACGTGACGGCGTTCCGCTCGATGGAAGAAGCCGCTGGAATTAAGGACGCGATCTTCGATCTGGCAACGCCACCGGGGCGGCACGCCGATATCCTGAAGGCTCTGCCCGACGATGCGGTCGCCCTGATCCAGAAGCCAATGGGCAACTATCTCGGCGAGGCAAGCGAAATCCTCGGAATCTGCCGCGCCAAGAAGCTCAAGGCGGCGGTGAATTTCCAGCTCCGTTTCGCGCCGATGATGCTGGCGCTGAAGGACGCCATCGCCAAGGGCTGGCTCGGCGAGGTCGTCGACTTCGATGCCTGGCTGGCGCTGGCGACGCCTTGGCAGTTGTGGGAATTCCTGCTCAAGGCGCCGCGTGTCGAGATCGCCATGCACTCGATCCACTATCTCGACCTGATCCGGCAGTTGCTCGGCGACCCCAAGGGCGTGCATGCCAAGACGCTCGGCCATCCCAGTCATTCCGTGGCGCAGACGCGCACCAGCGCCATTCTCGACTATGGCGACACGGTGCGGTGCGCCCTGTCGATCAACCACGACCACAAGTTCGGGCGCCGGCATCAGGCCTGCGAGTTCCGCATCTGCGGCACCGAGGGCGCCGCCTATCTCAAGCTCGGTCTCAATCTCGATTATCCCCGGGGCGAGGCGGACATTCTGGAAATCTATCCGAAAGGCGGGTCGGACTGGATCGCGGTGCCCTTGACCGGCGAGTGGTTTCCCGACGCCTTTGTCGGGCGCATGGCAAATGTCCAGCGCTTTGCATCCGGCGAAGACGCCGAACTGATCAGTTCGGTCGAGGACGCATGGAACACAATGGCGCTGGTGGAAGCCGCCTATCGTTCGAGTGCGGCGCCGGCGACGCCGATCGCGGAAAGGCCCTGATGGAACAGATCAAGTATTTCGAGGACTACGAGATCGGCTCGACGCGGCTGACCAGCGGCCGCACGATTACCGAGACCGACTTCATCGTCCATGCCGGTCACACCGGCGATTTCTTCCCGCACCACATGGACGCCGAGTTCATGAAGACAACACCGTTCGGCCAGCGCATCGCGCATGGCACGCTGGTGTTCTCGGTCGGCATCGGGCTGACGGCAACGGTCATCAATCCCGTCGCTTTTTCCTATGGCTACGACCGGCTGCGGTTTATCAAGCCCGTGTTCATAGGCGACACGATCCGCACACGCACAACCATCGCGGCCAAGGAGGACGACCCCAAGCGACCGGGTTCCGGACGCGTGATCGAGCGCTGCGAAGTGATCAACCAGCGCGGCGAGGTGGTGCTGGCGGCCGACCACATCTACATCGTCGAACGCCAGCCGGCCTGACGCAATGTCCGCCATGCGCCGGTAGCGCGCTTGGTGATGCGCTCCAGACCGAGCAGCAGGACCAGCATTGCCGCCACCAGGATCTTGGTGAGTGCCGCCCCGGCAAAGATGTCGCCGCGATCGGTCAGCGAGAAAATCGACACCGGCAGCGCCTGCTCGGCCTCTTTAAGCTTGCCACTGGACAGTGCGGGAACAGACCGCCGGAGGGCCTCGCATTCAAGCAGTTCGCGGACCGCGTAGATTTCGGCGATTTCGGCGCCGTCCATCCCAGCAGCATGCGCGACCTTCGTGGGATAAATGGAAAGAATGCCTTCCACCTACAATTGGCGAAGCGCGTCCCGGATGGGCATGCGGCTGAAACCAAACTGCCCGGCCGGGTCATCCTGGCGCAATGTGGTGCCGTCCCTCAGAGATCCAGGCTGGCAATGGCCTCTCGCAGGACATTGGCGACCTGTTCCGCCACAGCATGCGGTTTCTCGATCAGGCCTTCCGTGAATCCGCGCAATCGAAGCTCCTGTATCGGTGAGCCTCGGCCTAATGGAAAACCATCGAGGATATAAGTATCCCGTGTGCGAGAACGGTTTGATCTCGAGCAGAAGAGTGGGCCCGCCCGGCATGGTCCCGGGCAGGAAATCATATTAGTCAATCGACCTTCACGGCGACCACAGCGGCGCAGTCGCCAGCCTTGACCAAGCCTGGAAAATGCCGCGCCGCCAGCATCCCCGACATTTTGGCCCGGATTTCCCGCGGCGCAACGCCGGTGCGGCCGGTGGAATGGATGCGGGCCAGCACCGCGCCTTCTTCGACAGGTTCGCCGAGATCGACCATGGTTTCGATCATGCCGTCGTCCTCGGCGAAGGAGAAGCAATCGCCCGACGGCATGTCGAGCCACTGTGTTCTGCCCGTCTCGACCGCACCATCGACAATGCCGGCATGACGCAGAACATTGAGGATGCCGCGCCGTGCGATCCGCACGGTTTGCGCCCGCGAGGTGCCGCCGCCGCCCAGTTCCGTGCTGACGAAGACCTTGCCCATTTCCTCGGCCGTCGTGTCGTACATGCCGACCGAGTCGATCTCGATCATGCGCATCGAGAATGGTGCCGAGAATGCCGCCACCGCATCGAAGGCTTTCTGTTCCAGCGCCTTGTCGGGCAAGGTGTGTGCGGCGCAGAACGGCACGAAGTCGAGCGTCCTGCCACCGGAATGGAAGTCGAAGACGATGTCGGCGCGGGGGAGCAGTTCGCGCTGGAAATAATCCGCGATCTTCTGCGTCACCGTGCCGTCGGGCCGACCGGGAAAGCTGCGGTTCATGTTGCCCTTGTCGATCGGCGAGGTGCGCGTGCCGGCTCGAAAAGCGGGATAGTTCATCGCCGGCACGATGATCACGGTGCCGCTGACCTGGCTGGGATCGAGCGTGCGGGCGAGCTCGTATAGCGCCAGCGGCCCTTCATACTCGTCGCCATGATTGCCGCCGGTCAGCAGCGCCGCCGGCCCTGTGCCGTTGCGGATGACACAGATCGGGATCATCACCGAGCCCCAGGCCGAATCGTCACGGCTGTAGGGCAAGCGCAGGAAACCATGCTGGACGCCGTCACGATCGAAATCGACGGTCGGCGCGACCGGCGACGGGCGAAGACTTGACATCGGGCTCAATCCTTCACCACCAGCTTGCGCGGCACATTGGCCAGGCACTCCACACCGGTTTCGGTGATCAGGATGGATTCGGTGATCTCCAGCCCCATCGTCTCCAGCCACAGGCCGGTCATGAAATGGAAGGTCATGCCGGGCTTGAGTTCGGTGCGATCGCCGGGGCGCAGGCTCATCGTGCGCTCGCCCCAGTCCGGCGGATAGGAAAGCCCGATCGAATAGCCGGTGCGGTTGTCCTTGACGATCCCGTATTTCTTCAACACGGCGAAGAAGGCATTGGCGATGTCCTCGCAGGCGTTACCCGGCTTTGCGGCGGCAAGGCCGGCTTCCATGCCTTCCAGCGTTGCGTTCTCGGCATCGAGGAATTCCTGCGTCGGCTTGCCGAGGAAGACGGTGCGCGACAATGGGCAATGGTACCTGTTGTAGCAGCCGGCGATCTCGAAGAAAGTGCCCTCGCCCGACTTCATCGGTTTATCGTCCCAGGTCAGGTGCGGCGCGGAGGCGTCGGCGCCCGAGGGCAGCAGGGGCACGATCGCGGGGTAGTCACCGCCAATGCCGTCGACGCCGCGCGTACCGGCATCGTAGATCTCGGCGACGAGATCGTTCTTGCGCATGCCAACTTCGATCTTGTCGACGATGCGCTGGTGCATCGCCTCGACGATGCGAGCGGCCTTGCGCATGTAGTCGATCTCGGTTGGGCTCTTCACCGCGCGCTGCCAGTTGACCAGCGCGGTGGCATCGACAAAGCGGGCGTTGGGCAGATGCTTCTGCAGCGAGGCGAAGGCGGCGGCGGAGAACCAGTAATTGTCCATCTCGACGCCGACGGTGAGCTTGCCCCAGCCGCGATCGGTCAGCACACTCGACAGGAAATCCATCGGGTGGCGCTCGGTCGACTGCACATAGTGGTCGGCATAGCCGACGATGTTGCCATCGGCGAGGTAGGCGGTGCGCTTGGCGCCGTTGGCGTCCTGTCCACGGCCATACCAGACCGGCTCGCCCGATGGCGGCACGATGACCGCCTGGTGGACGTAGAAGGACCAGCCGTCATAGCCGGTCAGCCAGGCCATGTTGGAGGGATCGCTGACGATCAAAAGATCGACGCCTTTTGCCTCCATGGCTTTCCGCGTCTTGGCGAGGCGTTCCGCATATTCGCTTCGCGAGAATTTCAGGTTCGGCTGCATTTTGTTGGTCCTCGTTTGTTGGGGCTGGAGCCCGTTTCAACTCCGTTGAATCTGGCTCCAAGGAATTTTGTTGATTGAGCATGATCTGCGGGGAAAACCGGTTGCCATTTTCCGGATCATGCTCCCGCGGCCGGCGTCAGCTTTCGAAGATCGTTCCGGCTTTCGCGGCCAGTGCACGGTCGCGGGCGAGCGTGGCGATCGCTGTATCCTGCACGCCCGTGCCGGTCAGATCGGCAATGGTAATGTCGCCGGCCGAGCGCCGGCCGTGCCTCGCGCCGGCGATGATCTGGCCGAGCTCGGTCACCTCCACGTCTCCAGCCATCACGCCCGCCGCGATGGCATGGTGCAATTCGCCCAGGCGCCGCGTCTGTCTCGCGCTATCGGCGACATAGAGATCGGCCATGCGTAGTATCGCCGGCGCTATCTCGTTCTTGTGCTCGGCGTCCGAACCCATGGCGGTGATGTGCTGGCCGGCCGAGACAAACCCTGCCTTGATCAGCGGTTCGGTCGACGGTGTGGTCGTGACGATGATGTCGGCACCGGCAACAGCGTCGGCTGCGTCAGTCTCGGCGCGTACGTCGATGCCAAGCCTTTCGCGTAAGGCGACCGCGGTCACTTCGGCCTTGGCGCCATCGCGCGCCCAGATGCGGGCCTGCGTGATCGGCCGCACCAGCATCAGCGCTTGCAGTTGCAGCCCGGCCTGGACGCCGGCGCCGAAGATCGAGGCGACCGACGAGTCCGGCCGCGACAGATGCTTGGCCGCGACGGCTCCCGCAGCAGCGGTGCGAACATCGGTGAGATAGCCGTTGTCGAGCAGCAAGGCCTCGACCAACCCTGTCTTCGACGACAGCAGCACCATCATCCCGTTGACGCTGGGCAGGCCAAGTTTGGGATTGTCGAAGAAGCCGGGGCTGATCTTGATGGCGAAGCCATCGATACCAGGCACATAGGCGGTCTTGACATCAACCTCGCCGCGATGCTGCGGGATATCGAGCCGCAGGATCGGCGGCATCGCCACCGGCAGCGTGGCGAGCGCGCGAAAAGCGTTCTCGATGCAGGCGACGGCGTCGAGATCGAGCGTCACGATTGTGCGCAGTTGAGCTTCGGTGAGGATGGTCATCCTGCTCATGCGGCGCGCTCCGAAATCGCTGGCATTTCCCCGCAGACGATTTTCCTGTGCAGTTGCATGTCGATGTTGCGGCCGGAAAGCACAACCACTACCGGCCCCTCCGCCTTGACCTTGCCGGCGAGCAGCGCCGCGATGCCTACCGCACCGGCCCCCTCGACGATCTCGCGTTCCTGTTCATAGGCGTGGCGAATGCCGGCAGCGATTTCGTCCTCGCTGAGCAGGACGACATCGTCGAGCAGGTTACGGCACATGGCGAAAGTCAGCCGGGTGTCGAGGCCGATGCCGCCGCCGAGCGAATCCGCCAGCGTCGGCAGTTCCTCGACCAGCACGGGGCGGCCCGCATCGAGGCTGGCCTTCATTGCCGCCCCGCGCGCCATCGACACGCCGACGACTCTTGTTCCGGGACGGATGCCCTTGACGGCGGCCGCCACACCCGAGGCCAACCCACCTCCGGACAGTTGCACCAGCACCAGAGCGGCATCCGGGACCTGCTCCATCACCTCCAGCCCGAGCGTGCCTTGACCGGCAATGATGGCCGGATGATCGAAGGGTGGCAGCATGACAAGCCCCTCCTCCGTCACCAGCCGCTCGACCTCCTGCTGGGCATCGTCCTGGCTGTTGCCGACGATACGGATTTCCGCGCCGAGGCGGCGGATTTCGTCCAGCTTGTTCTTGGGTACCAGTCGAGACATGCAGATCACAGCACGCATGCCCTCGAGCTTTGCCGCATGCGCAAGCGCACGGCCATGATTGCCGGTCGATGCCGCGACGACGCCGCGCGCCTTCTCCTCGGCATCAAGCGAAGCGACGGCGTTGGAAGCGCCGCGCAGCTTGAAGCTGCCGGTGGTCTGGCGGTGCTCGAGCTTGAGTTGAACCGGAACGCCCAGCCCTTCGGAGAGACTTGCAGAAAGCACGATCGAGGTGCGCTCGATCTTGCCGGCAATTCGCTCGCGCGCGGCACGGATATCGCCAAGGGTCACGGTCGCCATGGTCGTCAACCGCCCGGCAAGGGCAGCGTCATCAGACGGCCGAATTCGGGATGGGCTGTTTCATCACCGGAAAGGCGCAGACAGTTCCAGGCGGTCGCCTGGTTGCTAGTTACCACCGGGCGGCCGATCGCCTGTTCCATGCCGGTGACCGCGAGCGCGCCGCGCAGCGCCGTGCACGACACGAACAGCGCGTCGGCTTGCGGATGCGTCGCCTGACGCGCGAGATCGACGAGGGCTGCCGGGGAAATGCGCGCCATCTCGCGGTCGTCCTCGAAGCCGAGACAGGTGAAGCTTAGGACTTCGAAGCCACGTTCGGCGAAATAGGTCGCCATCGGCCTGGAGGTTTCGACGGTATAGGGCGTGAGGATGCTGATCCGGCGCACGCCGAAGGCGTTCAGCCCGCGCATGCCAGCCATCGGAGGAGTGACAACGGGTATACCGGGTTTGGCGGCCTGGATCGCCGTCTCGATCTCGGCATCGCCAATCACCACCGAGGCCGACGTGCAGGAGTAGCAGATGGCGTCGAGCGGCTCGTCTGGCAGGATCAAGGCAGCGCCCGCCGTCAGCGCCGGCTGCATCTTGCGCAGGTTCTCAGGCGTCGTCGGGTTGGCGTAGGGAATGCGCGCGACATAGACGCCGATGCGTTCGCTCGCCACCATGCGGCGAAAATCCGGCTCGGTCGTGTGGTCGGTGGCCAGGATGATCAGCCCGACACGCCGCTCCAGCGGACGCTCATCGAGCGCTGGCCGGCCGGGCACAAGCTTGATCTCGGACAAGGGCTTCATCTTTTATCTTTCGATCTTGCCGTAGCGGCGTTCCAGCCAGCGCAGCAGCACGACCGAAATCAGGCTGATGGCGAGGAAGAAGGCGCCGACCAGCGTGATCGGCTCAAGGTAGCGATAGTAGGTGTTGGCGACGCTTTTCGCCTGGTTCATCAGTTCCAGCACTGTGATCGCCGAGAGCAGCGGCGTCTCCTTGAACATGGCGATGAAGTAGTTGGCCAGCGCCGGGATCATCGGCGGAATAGCCTGCGGGATGATGATGTGGGACCAGGTCTGCCGCGCGCTGAGGTTGCACGCCTTGGCGGCCTCCCACTGACCACGCGGCACATTGTCGATGCCGGCGCGGTAGACCTCCGCGGTGTAGGTGCCGTAGTGCAGGCCAAGTCCGATGACGCCAGCGACCAGGGGCGGCAATAGAATGCCGATGTCGGGCAAGACGTAGAAGATGAAATAGAGCTGCACCAGGAGCGGTGTGCCGCGGATGAATTCGGCCACCCAACCGACGGTGCGCGACAGCGCCTTGTTGGGCGAGCGGCGCGCCAGCGCGATGCCCAGACCGACGATCGCGGCCAGCACCGAGCCGAGCAGCGTCGCCAGGATGGTGATCTTCACCCCCTGGATCAGCGTCGGCAGGATCTGCCGGACAAAGTCCCAGTCCCAATCCATCAGCGGACCCAATTCATCAGGAATGCTCTGGCCATCAGACGCGCACTCCGTCGAGGCCGCGGGCCATGCGGCGTTCCAGCGAGCGGACACCCCATGAGATGAGCAGCGCCAGGATGAAATAGAGGATGAGAATGGTGGTGAACGGCACCATGGTGTTGCCGGTCTGGGCACGCACCACCTGCGCCTGGAACGTCAGGTCGGCGAGCGAGATCAGCGAGACCACCGATGTCGCCTTGAGCAGCTCGATGGCATTGTTGCCGAAGGTCGGCAGCATCACCAGAAACGCCTGCGGCAGGATGACGTGGCGCATGCCTTGCCAACGGCCGAGATTGAGCGCGATGCAGGCCTCATGCTGTTCGCGGCCGATCGACTGCACGGCGCCGCGCACCACCTCGGCTGCATAGGCGCCCACATTCAAGCCCAGCGCCAACACACCGGCCTGCAGTGGAGTCAGTTCGAAGCCCACCAGCGGCAACACGAAATAGGCGAAGAACAGCTGCACGAAGATCGAGGTGCCGCGGAAAAACTCGATATAGGCCGTGGCCAGGGCCCGTAGCACGAAGAAGCGCGACAGGCGCCCCATGCCGGCGAGAAAGGCCATGATCAGGGCGAGCACCGACCCCATCAGCGTCAGCTCGATGGTGACAAGCGCTCCCTGCAATATCAGGCCGAAATAGCCGGACCACTGGGTCATGGATTAGAAGTTTCCCTACATTGATCGCCAGGCGGACGAGGGGCGGAGCCAATTCTCGGCGCAGCCCCTCCTAGTGCCATGACGACAGCCCTTCGCTGTCGCTTCGGGCGTTCGTTATTCGAAAAAGCCAAGCAATTGGCTTTTCGTCCGCTGAGCGGACCACGCCTCACCCCCGTGAACGGGGAGAAGGAAAAGAGAGCCCCTATTTCGCAGCGCAGAGCTTGTCGCGCGTGGTCGACATAGCCGCCGCCGCCGAGAAGCCGTAGGGCTCGATGATCTTTGCGAACTCACCTGACTTCTTCATCTTGGCGAGTTCGACGTCGAAGGCGTCACGCAACGCCTCGTCGCCCTTCTTGAAGGCGGCGCCGTCACAATAGACCGGCGCGCCCTGCACCGGGGCGATGACTTCGAGGTTCGGATCGGCGGCCTTCTTCATCAGGTCGTTGATCGAAAGCACAGGCAGCGAATAGGCGTCGATGCGGCCGTCCTGCACCATCTTCAGGCCGCTCTGGCCGTCCGGCACGACGATGACGCGTTCGCGTGGCACGCCGGCATTGAGCGCAAGCTTCTCCTCGGTGCCGCCGCCCGGCGCGCCGATGGTGGCGGACGTGTCCTTGGCGACATCCTCGTAGCTCTTGAAGCCTTTCGGATTGCCCTTCTTCACCAGCATCGCCTCGGCGTCGCATAGAACCGGCTCGGAATAGGCAACCGCAGCGCAACGCTCCGGCTTCATGAACAGGCCCGCGGTGACGACGTCGAAGCGGCCGGCTTGCAGGCCGGGAATCATGGCGCCATATTCCGAGATCGAGGCAGCGACATCGGCGACGCCCAGTCGCTTGAATATCTCGCGCGCGACGTCGGGCGCGGCACCCGAAACCTTGCCGTCGGCGGCGACAGCCGTATAGGGCGGCTCATTGGCGATCGCCAAGCGTGCGAAGCCTTGCGACTTCAGCTGTTCGAGCTTGCTGTCGTCGGCCGAACCCGGGATCGAGGCGGCCAGAACCGCCGAAAGCGCGAAACCGGCAACGCCGGCCAGAGTGCCCAGTTTCTTCATTGTTCCCAACTCCTTGTTCTTGTCTTGGTTTGCGTGATCTTAGGACGGCTCAACCGCCCATGGGGACGGCATTGCGGCCTTTGGCATGCGGTCAGACACGGTGTCCGGCCGCGATGATCTTCTTCAGGAACCCTTGCGTGCGCTCCTGCTTGGGATTGCGGAAAATCTCGTCGGGTTTGCCTTCCTCGACTATTCTGCCGCGGTCGAAGAACAGCACCCGGTCGGCGAAGTCGTGGGCGAAACCCATCTCATGGGTGACCAGCAGCATGGTCATGTCGGTCTCGGCGCAGAGCCGCCACAAAACGTTGAGCACCTCCTCGACCAGTTCCGGGTCGAGCGCCGACGTCACCTCGTCGAACAGCATGATCTTCGGCTGCAAAGCGAGCGCACGGGCGATCGCCACGCGCTGCTTCTGACCGCCTGACAGTTGCGCCGGCATCGCCTTCGCCTTGTCGGCCATGCCGACCATCTCGAGCAGTTCCATCGCCCGCTTCTGCGCGGCGGCGCGCGGGGTGCCCTTGGTCAGCATCGGCGCCAGGGTCACATTGTCGATGACGCTCTTGTGCGGAAACAGGTTGAACAGCTGGAAGACCATGCCGGTCTTCTGGCGCATCCGCGCCAGATGGCGCTCGTCGGCCGGCAGCAGCTGACCGTTGCGCTCCATGTGGTAGAGTTGCTCGCCGTCGATCTGGATGTGACCGCCGTCGATGCGCTCCAGCGTCATCAGGATACGCAGGATCGTCGTCTTGCCCGAGCCGGAGGGGCCGATCAGCGCCAGCTTCTCACGCGGCATGACCTGCATCGACAGGCCGTCCAAAACCTTGAAGCTGCCAAAGCTCTTCGAGATGCTGTCGACTTTGATGATGGGCGCGGTTGCGGACAAATGAATTTCCCCGTGCTGGAGAAGCCTGGTGCCCCTAACGATGCGGAACGCGTCAAATCATGTCAATTGAGAAAATAATATCATGACAATTATTCTGATTGCGCACATTTCCGGTCAGTCACAGCCCGCTTTTTAGACATGCCTTTGTCTTAGGATGCCTTGGTGTAGTTGAGCGGCATGCTCAGATTGCAAGCAGCAGATGCTCCGGATCGCCAAGCAAGAGCTTGGTGACAACGCCGAGACCTGCGCGCAGTTCCCCCTCGGTGGTCGAACCCAGCGAGATGCGCACCGCCGGATGCCAGGGGGTGTCCGAAATACGGAAGGAGGTGCCCGGTGCAATGGCCACGCCTTGCAGCCGGGCCTGGGCGACAAAGCTTTCCTCGGAACGGTCGGCCGGCAGTTGCAGCCAGATATGCAACCCGTCGCGACGGGCACGGTAGTCGACGCCGGCCAGCACCTCGCCAGCGATGTCCTGCCGCCGCCGCAACGCCGCGCGCTGCCACCGCACCAGCTCCATCGCGGTGCCGTCGGTCACCCATTTGGTGGCGATCTCGGCCACCAGCGGTGTCGCCATCCAGTTCGAGACGAGATGCCGGTTGGCGACGGCGGCAACGTAGCGATCGGGCGCGGCGAGATAGCCGATGCGCAAGCCGGGCACGGTGATCTTGGTGAAGGAGGTGACGTAAAGCGTCCGTTCGGGCGCGAAAGCGGCGACCGGCGGCGGCCGATCCTCGACCAACGGACCCAGCACGTCGTTCTCGATGATGGCGATGTCGTGCTTGCGCGCCACCGCCGCGATCTGCTCGCGGCGCACCGCATCCATGAGCGTTGCCGTGGGATTTATGACGGAAGGCTGCACGAAGACGGCGCGGATGTCGGACTGCCGGCAGGCTTCGTCCAGCGCCTCCGGGATCAGGCCATTGCCGTCGATCGGCAGGCCTTGAAGGTTGAAACCGAGATAGCGCGCCAGCGGCACCAGCGTGTGATGGCCGATCGCCTCGGTGGCAACGGTGGAGCCGGGCGGCGCCACGCTCATCAGCGCCACCGTCATGCCGGCGGTGGCGCCATTGGTGAGGCTGATGTTCTGCGCGGAGGCGTCCAGCCCGCACAGCTTCAGCCATTCGACAGCCACGGCACGGTGGCGCGGGAACACCATGTTTGGCCGGAACGACAGTGCCGAACTCGACGGCAGGTTTTCGGCGAGCCAGCCCAGCGCCTGCTTCATCCGTTCCAGGTGCATCGGCTCGCAGACCGGCTTCAGGATCGACAGGTCGATGACTTCGCCCAGGCGCTCCGGCAGATAAGGCGGCTCCGGTTCGCGGCGCTGCGTCTGCACAAAGCTGCCGCGGCCGATCTCGCCCGAAATCAAGCCGCGCCGGATCAGTTCCTCATAGGCACGGCTTACCGTCTGCACTGAAAGCTTGAGGTCGTCGGCCAAGCGGCGATGGGTTGGCAGCCGCGCGCCGTTGGCGAGGCGGCCGTCGTGGATAGCGCGCGCGAACTGGTCGGCCAACGATTGATAGGCAGGCCGCCGGATGAGCGCGGGATCGGGTTGCCACAATGTCATGACTTATTAGAGATCGAAATCAGTGCAATTGACAATCGAAATAATGGGTAATCATGGTAGTCTGTACTAAAAAGTGGATACCGATGACTGCCGCGAAACTCGACGCGATCGACCTCAAAATCCTCGACGCGATTCAGCGTGATGGACGCATCACCAAGTTGGCGTTGGCCGAGCAGGTCGGGCTGTCGCCAACGCCGTGCTGGATGCGGCTGCGCAAGCTGGAAAAGGCCGGGATTGTCTCGGGCTATCATGCCCGGATCGCCATGCGCGTTGTGGCGCCAGTCGCCACCGTGCTGATGGAGGTGACGCTGGCCAGTCACCGCCAGGCCGATTTCGACCGATTCGAGCGCGCCGTCCGCGATGTTCCCGAAATCGTCGCCTGCTGGTCGGTGGGCGGCGGCGTCGACTATGTGCTGAAGGTGATGGCGCGCGACATCGACGCCTATCAGCGGCTGGTCGACGGCTTGCTCGATCGCGAGATCGGCATCGACCGCTACTTCACCTACATCGTCATCAAGACGGTGAAGGATGATATCGCGCTGCCGATAGCGGACCTGCTGCCGGCGTCGACGTAGGCCGGAGAGATCGACTACCCCCTCGTCGCAATAGAGAGACTCTCTCTACGGCCAAGCGTCCAAACAGCCTCTTTGTCTGCCGGTAATAGGTAGTCTCCCCGCATCAAACCGAACCGGGAGGCTTCGACCATGTCCGCGCATTTCGCCCGCTCGCATCGCCACGAAGCGCTCGACCGGCTGGCCGACCGCCGGCTGCTGCGCGAGCTTGCCTATGTCGACGGCCATTGGACGGCAAGCGAGGCAGCCGAGAGTTTCGAGGTCACCGATCCGGCGACCGGCACCACGGTGGCCTTCGTCGCAGCGCTCGATGCCGGCCAGACGGCAAAAGCCATCGACGCCGCGACGCGCGCCTTTCCGGGCTGGCGGGCGCTGCTGCCGCAGGAGCGCTCGAAAATCCTGCGAAAATGGTTCGAGCTGATCATCGCAGCGAAAAACGACCTCGCTCTGCTGATGACGCTCGAGCAGGGCAAGCCGCTCAAGGAGTCGCTCGGCGAAATCGACTATGCCGCCTCTTTCGTGGAGTGGTATGCCGAGGAAGCAAAACGCCTGAACGCTGAGAACGTCACCAGCCATCTGCCGAACGCGGAAATGATGGTGCGGCGCGAACCAATCGGCGTCGTCGGCGTGGTCACGCCGTGGAATTTTCCTTCGGCGATGCTGACCCGCAAGGCAGCCGCCGCGCTTGCCGCCGGCTGCACCATCGTTGCGCATCCGTCTTCTGAGACGCCACTTTCGGCGCTGGCGCTGGCCGAACTCGGCGAACGCGCCGGACTGCCGGCAGGCGTTTTCAACATCGTCACCGGCAAGGCCGCGACGATCGTTGGACGCATTTGCGAAGATGCGCGCGTGCGCGCCCTGAGTTTTACCGGCTCCACCGAGATCGGCCGGCTGATCGCCGCCCAAAGTGCGCCGACGATGAAGCGGCTGGTGATGGAGCTTGGTGGTCACGCGCCGCTGATCGTCTTTGCCGATGCAGATCTCGACAAAGCGGTGACCATCGCCATCGACGCTAAATTCGCCACATCAGGCCAGGACTGCCTTGCGGCCAACCGCATTTATGTCCAGCGTCCGCTCTATGACCGCTTCTGCGCCGCTTTCGCCAAGCGCATCGAGGCGCTGCGGGCCGGCAATGGCCTCGATGACGTCGACATCGGGCCGCTGATGCATGAGCGCGCCGTCAAGAAGGTCGAGGAACAGGTCGCCGACGCCGTGGCCCTCGGCGCGCGTTGCCTCGCCGGCGGAAAGCGCCATCAGGCCGGACCGCTCTTCTACCAGCCGACGCTGCTGGCCGATGTCGCCGAGGACGCGCTGATCATGCGCGAAGAGACCTTTGGTCCGGTCGCCGCCGTCACGCCTTTCGACAGCGAGGACGAAGTCATCGCACGCGCCAATGCGACCGAATATGGCCTGGTCGCCTATCTGGTGACCGAGAACGGCGCGCGCCAGCAGCGCATGGGCCGCGCGCTCGACTACGGCATGGTCGCCATCAACCGTGTGAAGATCACCGGCGCGCCGATCCCGTTCGGTGGCGTCAAGCAGTCCGGCATCGGCCGCGAAGGTTCGCGCCACGGGCTGGAAGCTTTCACCGACCTCAAATACCTCTGCCTCGATGTGGCGTAGGCTCGCACCCGGATCTCTTTCAAGGAGTTAAAAAATGCTCGACCAATCCAACGAACTCGCCGCATGGGATCGCGACCATTTCTTTCATCCCTCAACGCATATGGGCACCCACGCACGCGGAGAATCGCCGACGCGGATCATGGCCGGCGGTGAAGGCGTCACCGTCTGGGACAACAATGGCAGGAAGAGCATCGATGCGTTCGCCGGCCTCTATTGCGTCAATGTTGGCTATGGCCGCCAGAAGATATCAGATGCCATCGCGACCCAGGCGAAGAACCTCGCCTATTACCACGCCTATGTCGGGCACGGCACCGAGGCCTCGATCACGCTCGCCAAGATGATCATCGACCGCGCGCCGAAGGGCATGTCGAGGGTCTATTTCGGCCTCTCCGGTTCAGATGCCAACGAAACCAACATCAAGCTGATCTGGTACTATAACAATGTGCTGGGGCGGCCGGAGAAGAAGAAGATCATCTCACGCTGGCGCGGCTATCACGGCTCGGGTGTGATGACGGGCTCGCTGACCGGGCTGGACCTGTTTCACAATGCCTTCGACCTGCCGCGCGCGCCGATCCTGCACACCGAGGCGCCCTACTATTTCCGTCGCGCCGACCGCTCGATGAGCGAGGAGCAGTTCTCGCGGCATTGCGCCGACAAGCTCGAGGAGATGATCCTCGCCGAAGGACCTGAAACCGTGGCCGCCTTCATCGGCGAGCCGATTCTCGGCACCGGCGGCATCGTGCCGCCCCCCGCAGGCTACTGGGAAAAGATCCAGGCGGTGCTGAAGAAGTACGACGTGCTCCTGGTCGCCGACGAGGTGGTGACCGGCTTCGGCCGACTGGGCACCATGTTCGGCTCCGACCATTATGGCATCAAGCCCGACCTGATCACCATCGCCAAGGGCCTGACCTCGGCCTATGCGCCGCTGTCGGGCGTCATCGTCGCCGACAAGATGTGGCAGGTGCTGGTGCAAGGCTCCGACAAGCTCGGCTCGCTCGGCCATGGCTGGACCTATTCGGCGCATCCGATCTGCGTTGCCGCCGGCGTCGCCAATCTTGAACTGATCGATGAGATGGACCTGGTGCGGAATGCCGGCGAGACCGGCGCTTATTTCCGTGCCGAACTGGCCAAGGCCGTTGGAGGTCACAAACATGTCGGCGAGGTGCGTGGCGACGGCATGCTGGCGGCGGTGGAATTCGTCAAAGACCGCGACGACCGCGTCTTCTTCGATGCTTCGCTGAAGATCGGACCGCAAATTGCCACGGCCCTTGCCGCGAGCGGCGTCATCGGCCGCGCCATGCCGCAGGGCGACATCCTCGGCTTTGCGCCGCCGCTGTGCCTGACCCGCGACGAAGCCGACATCGTGGTGGCCAAGACCGCCGATGCCGTGAACAGCGTATTTGCCAATCTCTGAGACCGACCCATGAATGCCATGACCAAAACCCTCCCCGCCACCATGGCCGCCGTGCTGCTCACCGGGCACGGCGGACCGGAAAAGCTCGTCTACCGAACCGACGTGAAAGTGCCTGCGCCCGCGCCAGGTGAAGTGCTGGTGAAAGTCACCGCTTGCGGCATGAATAATACCGATGTCTGGGTGCGCCAGGGCGCCTATGGCACGGAAGAGGACGCGGCCGCCGTTTCGACATGGCGCCGCCAGGGCAACACGCTGACCTTCCCGCGCATCCAGGGCACCGACACTGTCGGCACCATCGTTGCCGTCGGCGAAGGCGTTTCGCCCGATCGAATCGGCGAACGGGTGATGGTCGATTTCTCCATCTACAACCACGACGACGATTCACTGGCCGACATCGACTATATGGGCCATGGCCGCGACGGTGGTTATGCCGAGTATCAGACCGTGCCGGCCGACAACGCCCATGTTGTCGACACCATTTTGAGCGACGTCGAACTCGCCACCTTCTGCTGCGCCTATCTCACCGGCGAACAGATGCTGGAGCGGGCCAACCTCAAGGCGGGCGAGCGCGTGCTGGTCACCGGCGCGTCGGGCGGCGTCGGCTCCGGCATCGTGCAACTGGCGCGGGCTCGCGGAGCCATTCCTTTTGCTGTCGTGGGCAAAGGCAAGGAAAAGGCGGTGCGCGACATCGGCGCAGAGGCGGTCATCACCCGTGGTGTCGCTGACCTGCCGCAAGCCGTGACCGAGGCGACCGGCGGCCAGCCGATCGATGTGGTCGCCGACCTCGTTGGCGGCGCCATCTTCAACGATCTGCTGCGCATCCTGAGGCCCGAGGGCCGCTACACCACGGCCGGCGCGATCGCAGGTCCGGTCGTCCAGCTCGATCTCAGGACCATGTATCTGAAACAGTTGCAGCTGCACGGCTCGAGCCAGGGCACGCGCGCCGATTTCCGCCGTATCGTTCGCTACATCGAAGAGGGCAAGATCCGGCCGCTTGTCGGCGGCGTCTACAAACTCTCCGATTTCCACCGCGCGCAAGCCGATTTCATCGCCAAGGATTTCGTCGGCAAGCTGGTGGTGGTGCCCGACGCCCTCGCGAGGTGACCTGTCGAAACCTGCATTTCACCTGAAGCTCCCCTCGCCGCTGCTGTCACAACCGCAATGGCTTGCGGACCAGCCGGTAAGCCGCCACAAACGGTGACGCCCGCCGCGCCGTCGGCCCGGGCAGACGGTCACGGGATACAGGCGAGACATGACAGCCCGAATGATACTCCTCGACGCCAAGCCGCTTGGCGTCGAGGATGTCGCCGAGATCGCGCGGCGCAATGCGCGGCTGATGTTGGGCGAGCAGGCGATACGCCGGATCCGGACGAGCCGCGCGCTCATCGAGCAGCTGACGCAACTCGGCAAGCCGATGTACGGCGTCACCACAGGCCTTGGCGCCTGTGTCGACACCCCGCTCGCGCAGGCCGATCTGATCGCCTTCCAGCACAGCGTGCCGCTCAGCCACAGCATGGGCGTCGGCCCGGCCCTTCCGACCGAGGCGGTCCGCGCGCTGATGGCCGCGCGCATTTCGGGCATGGCCGCCGGCGGCACCGGTACTTCCGAACGCGTGGTGATAGGCCTTGTGGCGGCACTCAACGCCGGCGTTCATCCGGTGATCCCGACCTGGGGATCGATCGGAGCTGCGGACCTCGCCCATCTCGGCCACATGGCGCGAGCGCTGCGCGGCGACGGCGAGACGGAGTTCCAGGGCAGGATCATGCCGTCGGCCGAGGCGCTCGCGCTGGCCGGGCTCGAACCGCTCGACCTGCGCGAGAAGGACGGCCATGCCATCATCGTCGCCAACAGCCTGTCGACCGGCACGGCGTGCCTCTGCCTGGAGGATGTCGCCCACCTCATCGACTGGTCGCTGGCCGCGGTGGCGCTCAACCACGAAGCGTTCCGCTCGTCACTCACCGCCATCGATGAAGCTGCGCTGTCGGCGCGACCAGCGTTCGGCCAGCGGGAGATCGGGGCACGGCTGCGGGCGGAACTCGCAGGAAGCGGGCTGTGGAAGGAGAACGCCGCGCGGCGGCTTCAGGATCCGCTCAGCTATCGCTGCGTGCCGCAGGCATGGGGCGGCCTGTTGCATGCGTTCGAACAGGCAAAGCTGGCAACGGAGATCGAACTGACCCATTCCGGCGACAACCCGGTGATCCTACCTGAGGACGGACGCGTCGTCTCGAACGGCAATTTCGACCTCACCGCGATGACGCTAGCCTGGGAGCAACTCGGCCAGGCGCTTGCGCATTGCGCCGTGGGCACGGCCAATCGCTGCATGAAGCTGATGTCGCCGACCGTGGCGGAACTGCCGCGCTTCCTGTCGGCCAGGGGCGGCAGCCGCCAGGGCTACGCCGAATTGCAGAAACCGCTTGCCGCGCTGGAAGCCGAGATCCGGCATCTGGCCAATCCGATTTCGCTCAGCCCGCTTGCCGTATCGGATGGGATCGAGGATCAGTCGTCGATGGCACCACGGGTGGTTGCCAAGACAGCCGAGATTGTCGAACGCCTGCGCTATCTCGTGGCGATGGAGCTGATCTTCGCGGCGACGGGCGTGGAGTTGCGCGGCGTCGTCGCCAGCATGGGCGAAGGACCACGGCGCACCTATGCCGCCGTGCGTGCGCTCGTCAGCCCGCTCGACGACGACCGCGAGATGAGCGCGGACATGACGCGGGTCGCCCGGATGGTGGCGGGTCCCCGAGACTGAGTTCCGGCTTATCGCTGGAAAGGTCCTCTGAGGTTGAGGTTCTCGGCCAGAAGACAGAAGCGGTCGATCAACCGGACAAGGTCTTCGCCCTGCTCGGCGACAACGGCGCCTCGCTCGGCAGGCGAGGTATCGGAGAGAGCCTTCCACAACCGGCCTTGGCGATCGCAGAGATCCGCCAGCTCGGAACATTGGCTAGCGGTCAGTTTCACGAGCTGGCCGGAGGTCACCGGTCCAATGCCTGGAGGCGTGGTTGCTCCAAGGGAAAGATAGGCCGGCGGCACGCTGCCTTTTGCGTTCGTCACCGACTTTCGGCTGATGACATCGAAGATCTGGTCGACGGCCTGCTTGGCGCCGGCGACGCGCGAGGGATGATCCGTATCGGCTGCCGCATGCGGGAGGAGCTCAAGCCTGGCGCCATGCTTCTCGACGAGGCCGAGATAGGGCAGCATCGGCCCGGAAAGGCGTCCGGTCGCGGCATCCTTGAACAGGTCGGCATCGATGGCGGCATGACGCACCCTGCCCGAGGACAAGGCTTCGCCGAGGGCCGCAACGTCGACAAGCTCGCCGCGATCGTAGTTGATCAGCACCGCGCCTCTGTTCATGCGCGACAGGACATCCGCGCCGATGAGCCCGGCATTGGCGTAGCGGCCGGTCTGTGCATCCTGCTTACCCAGGCCGACATGAACACTCAACACATCGGCACCATCAGCCGCATCGACGAGGTCCGCCACATAGACAAAGCCTTCGGCCTCAATCCAGTCCCGATGCCGGGGCCGTGCGTGGATCACCACGCGCATACCGAAGGCCCGGGCCAGTTTGGCGACCTCGCGGCCGATATTGCCGTAGCCGACGATCGCGATCGTCTTGCCTTCGAGCTTTTCGGTCGGGAAATCGCGCAGCTCCCTGCCGGTGTCGAAGGCGCCGTGCGCCACCCGGTTGTGAAGCAAGTCCACCGGGAGATCCGGCAGCACTTTCAGGATCGCCTTCATCACCATCTGCGCCGTGGCGCGGCTGTTGATGCCGGGCGTATTCATCAGCACGGCCGTACCGCCCTCGCCGCTGCCGCCGCCCCAGGAATGCGAGCCCATATTGCCGGTGCCGGCGCCGATGCGCACGCCGGCGAGCGGAAAGACGGTTTCGGCGGGCAGGAAGGTCGCGGCGGCGATGACGGCATCATAGCGTCCATCGCCGGCGACTTCGATCAGCTCTTCGCGGGTACTGAGGTCCGGCTGATAGAAGAAATGCACGCGGCCACGCTCAAGCCCTGCTTTGTCGCCAAGCACAGCCGCATGAAAGCGGCCGCCCTTGGCTTCGATATGCGCACGCACCTCCGAAGGGTCGGGCTTTCCGTCGGCATCGAAACGCAGCCCGATCAGATCGCAGACCAGCACGGCGTAGGCGCGTTGGGGATCGACCGGTTCAACGGCGCGGGTGTCGGTATTTGCGATCACGTCGGTTTCCCTCATGCGAGAACGGATTCCTGCTGGTCCGGCAGGCTTTGAACAATCAGAACCTATCCGCCCGGAACGGCGCGAGATCGATCACCGGCGGCAGACCAGCGGCGAGTTGCGACACGATCTCGCCGTTCAGGTACAGTGCGATGCCGCCATTGGCCCTTGAACGGGCAGGTCGGACGCGCGTAAAATCGCGCTATCTGATTGAGTCTGCTACATTCGTTCGGGCTAATGCCCGGATCGGTCTGGGTATTTCCTTGCACACGGATGCGACCAGCGCGGCCAGGCGCGGCAAATCATTTGCCCATGTGGCGGAAGCCTCCTGGGGCAAGGGCCTCAGCACCTTGCTGCGCATCGTGCGCATGACGCTGCGCCATCCCTGGCAGGTTGCCATCACCCTCATCTCGACCTTTATCGCGGCGACGCTGCAGCTCTTCATTCCGCGTCTCCTGGGGCGCGCCATAGACCAGGCGCAAGGAGTGATGGCGGCCGGTGCCGGCACCGCGGCCGAGCAGGCGCTGTGGAATACGGCGCTGACGCTGTTGGTCGTCAGCATCCTGCGCGGCCTCTTCACCATGGCGCAGAATTACTATGGCGAGGCCGTCGGCCACCGGACAGGCTATGAGCTGCGGCTCGCTTTCTACGAGAAGATCCAGCGGCTGAGCTTTTCCTTCCACGACAAGGTCCATACCGGCGATCTCATCACCCTCGGGCTGCTCGACCTCGACGGCGTGCGCATGTTCTTTTCGACCGGTATCCTGCGCGTGGTGCTGCTTGGCGTGCTGATCGGTGTCGGCGCCTATCTGTTGATCAGCACCGATCTCGTGCTCGGGTTGTTGAGCCTCAGCTTCGTGCCGTTTGTTGCCTGGCGCTCATCGGTGACGCAGCTCCGACTGCGCAGCACCTGGCTGACGCTGCAGGAGCGGCTGTCGGTGCTGAGCCGAGTGATGGACGAGAATCTCGGCGGCATCCGTGTCGTGCGCGCCTTCGCGGCTCAAAGGCATGAACTGGCAAAATTCGACCGTGCCAAACGGGACGCACTGGACCTCGCCAATGAGCGCGTCGAGATCCGCGTCTCGAACACCAGCGCCATGAATTTTTCCTTCCTTGCCGCCATGGGCCTGGTGCTCTGGTTCGGCGGCCAGAAGGTGATCGCGGGTCAGATCAGCGTCGGCACGCTGGCCCAGTTCCTCACCTTCATGACGATATTGCAGATGCCGGTGCGCCAGCTCGGCCTGATGGTCAACTCCTTCGCGCGCGCCTCGACCTGCGGCACGCGGCTGTTCGAACTGCTCGACGCGGAGCTCGACATCGAGGACGCGCCCGACGCAAGGGAGCTCGTCATCACCGAGGGCGTGCTGCGCTTCGACAATGTCGGTTTCCGCTATGAGGGCGCGGGCGAGCGTCCGACGCTTTCCGGCGTTTCCTTCGAAGCCAGGCCCGGCGAAACCGCCGGCATCGTCGGGCCGCCAGGCAGCGGCAAATCGACCATCGCGCATCTGATCCCGCGCTTCTACGACGTGACCTCGGGCGCGATCACCATCGACGGACAAGACATCCGCAAGGTCACGCTGCAATCGCTGCGCAAGGCGGTCGGCGTCGTGCAGCAGGATGCGTTCCTGTTTACCACCTCGATCGAGAACAACATCGCCTACGGCAATCCCTGGGCGCGCGAGACCCGCATCGGCCAGGCCGCCGAATATGCCCAGCTGCACAATTACATCATCGGGCTTCCGGCCGGCTACACCACGGTCGTAGGCGAACGCGGCGCCTCGCTTTCCGGCGGCCAGCGGCAGCGCCTGACCATCGCGCGCAGCCTGATGCTAAGACCATCGGTGCTGGTCTTCGACGATTCCACGGCCGCGGTCGACGCCGGCACCGAGCAGCGGATCCGGGTGGCGATGAAGCGCTTCGCCAGGGATCGCGTGACGCTCATCATTTCGCATCGGCTGAGTTCGCTGATGCATGCCGACCAGATCCTGTTCGTCGAGGGCGGCCGGATCGCGGAACGCGGCACGCATGAGCAATTGCTGGCGCTCGACGGTCGTTACCGCGCGCTTTACGACCTGCAGTTGCGGCCGGACGACGATCGGCTCGAGGGAGCCGCCTGATGTCGACACAGGACGACGAGAAGGAAGACACAAGCCGACGCCCGACCAAGGCCGTCGTCGGCTCGCACCGCGATGAGGAAGAGGTCTTCGGCAAGGCCTACGATCCGCGCATCGTCAGGCGCATCTGGAGCTTCGTCAGACCATATGGGGGCCGGATCTTCATCTCGGTCGCGGCGGTGCTGGTGTTCACGCTGACGCAGTTGGCGATTCCGCTGGTCATCCGCTACGCCATCGATCACGGCATGGCGCCAGGCAGGCTCGACCGTTCAGTGATGATCACCGCGATCGCCGTTTTTGCCGCGATCATCCTCATCAACTATGCCGCCAGCCATGTCCAGGAGAGCGTCGTCGGCAAGGTGGCGGAGAACGTGCTGTCCGACCTGCGCCGCGCCATGTTCAGCCACCTGCAGCGGGTCTCTCTGGGCTTCATGGACAAGACCGAGGTCGGCCGGCTGATGTCGCGCCTGCAGGGCGACGTCAATTCGATGCAGGAATTCCTCGAGACGTCCGTGATGTCGGTTGGCGACATCGTGCTTCTTTTCGGCATCGTCACCGTCCTGTTGTGGCTCGACTTCCGGCTCGGGCTGCTGACGCTGTCGACCATGCCGGCGCTGTTCATCGTGCGCCTGTTCTGGCTGCCGCGCGCCAAGGTCGCCTTCATGGCCGCGCACGAGACCAACTCCATCGCCAACGGGGCGCTGGCCGAAGGCATCCACGGCGTGCGTACGGTGCAGAGCCTGGAGCGCCAGCACGTCAATTTCGATCTCTATGACGAGAAGGTGCTGGCCAATCTCAACGCCCATCTGCGGTCGGCGCGATACGCGCAGGTGATGGTGCCGATCGTAGACACACTGACCGGCATCGCCATGGCGACCGTGATCGTCGTCGGCGGGTCGATGGTGCTGTCGCACAGTCTCGACATCGGCGTGATGGTGGCGTTCCTGTTCTACATCCAGCGCTTCTTCGACCCGATCCGCTCGCTCACCATGCAATACAGCGTCATGCAGCGCGCCATGGCGTCGGGCCAGCGCATCTCAGAAGTGCTCGACGTGCCCGTGGAGGTCAGCGACAAGGAAGATGCGGTGGCGCTGTCGCGCGACATGGACGGTTCGGTCGAGTTCCGGAATGTCACCTTCGGCTACCGGCCTAACCAGCCGGTGCTGAAGAACATCTCCTTCCGCGTCAGTCCAGGCGAGACGGTCGCGCTTGTCGGACCGACCGGATCAGGCAAGTCGAGTTCGATGGCGCTGGTGCACCGCTTCTACGATGTCTGGTCGGGTGAGGTCCTGGTCGGCGGCCATGACGTGCGCGACCTGACGCAGGATTCGCTCGGCGATCAGGTTGCCATGGTGCTGCAGGAGCCGTTCCTGTTCTCCGGCACGGTGCTGGAGAACATCCGCTATCACAAGACCGGCGCCAGCCGCGAAGAGGTGGTGCGCGCCGCACAGGCCGTCGGCGCGCATGACTTCATCGAGCAACTGCCTGACGGCTACGACACCGAACTCGAGCAGCGCGGCGGCAATCTCTCGCTCGGCCAGCGCCAACTGATCAGCTTCGCACGGGCGCTGGTGGCCGACGCCAAGATCCTGGTGCTCGACGAAGCCACCGCCAGCATCGATTCCTACACCGAGATGCTGATCCAGAAGGCATTGATCAAGCTGCTCGAAGGGCGCACAGGGTTGGTCATCGCGCACCGGCTGGCGACCATACGGGGCGCCGACCGCATCATCGTGCTGCAGAATGGCGAGATCGTCGAAAGCGGCAACCATGAACAGTTGATGAAGAGAAAAGGTCTTTACGCCCGCCTCTACAACATGAACTACGCTTCCTTCGACGACATTTCCGAGGAAGAAATGGGAACGGACGCTTCGGTCGGCAAAGCGACGTGACCGGTGCCGGCAGGGTGCGAGCCGACGGATTGCCTGATGCCTCCGACAAGACCTATTTGCGAGATCCCAGGACGTGGCCGCCAACGAGTTCCTGCGTCAGGACGTGGCTTTGCCGCTATCAGGCCCAGCAGCATCGCGGCGATCAACACGCCGAGCGACCCGCTGCGCTGTTGCAGCACGCCGCCAAGGCTGGCGCGGGGCCGACGAAGGTTGCTGGCGTCACGCCATTTCGGGACGTCTCGACGCCTCGCGGATCGCCTTGTGCACGCCGCGTTGCAAATCCATGAAGGCCGGGGTCTCCATGACCTCTTCCCGGCGCGGGCGTTCGATATCGACGTTGAAGGTCTGCATGATGCGTCCCGGGCCGATCCCCATGACGACGATGCGGTCCGACAGATAAACGGCCTCCTCCACGTCATGCGTGACGAACAGCACCGTGAGCCGGTGCTCCTCCCAGATCTGGGTCAGCAGTTCCTGCATCTGGTGTCGGGTCAAGGCATCGAGCGCGCCGAAGGGCTCGTCCATCAGCAGCATTTTGGGGCGATAGGAGAGAGCGCGGGCGATAGCGACGCGCTGCTTCATGCCGCCCGACAGTTCGGACGGGAAGCGATCGGCGCTTTGCGTGAGCTTGACGAGGTCGAGATGCTCGAGCGCGATCTCGCGGCAGGCGGCGCGATCATAGCCGGCGGCCTTCAGGGCAAACTCGATATTCTGCCGCGCCGTCAGCCAGGGGAGCAACGTATAGGACTGGAAGACAACACCACGGTCGAGGCCCGGCTGCAGGATCGGCGCGCCATCGATGCTGAGATCGCCGGCGTCGAAATCCTGCAGTCCCGCGACGATCGACAGCAGCGTGCTCTTGCCGCAGCCCGACGTGCCGACGAGGGAGACGAACTCGTTGTCGGCGAGGTCGAGATTGATGTCCCGCAGCACTTGCGTGCGCCGCTCTCCGGTGCCGAAGCTCTTGTCGAGACCGGCGATGCGCAATTTGGGAACAGTCACCGGCGGTTCCTCATTGCGGGTGGCCTTCCTGTCGGAACAGCACCTTCTCCAGGGCCTTCATGGCCTGGTCGGTGATGAGGCCGAGCACGCCAAGCAGCAGGATGTAACCGATGATGGTGTTTGTCTGGAAATAGCGCTGCGACACGGTAATGCGATAGCCAAGGCCGGATGTCGCCGCGACGAGTTCGGCCAGCACCAGCCAGGTCCATGCCCAGCCGAGGCTGATGCGCAGCGTGTCCCAGATGCCCGGCAAGGCGCTGGGAACGACGATGCGCGTCAGGATCTTGCGGTCCGGCAGCCCGAGCGTGCGCCCAAGGCCGATGAAGTCGGTGGGAACCCGTTTCACATTGTCCATGATCATCAGCACCTGCTGGAAAAAAGTGCCGATGAAGATGATCAGGAATTTCTGGGTATCGCCGGTACCAGCCCACAGGATGGAGAGCGGCACGAAGGCGACAACCGGCATGTAGCGGATGAAATCCACCAGCGGCTCGATGGCCGCCTCCCAGGAGCGGAAACTGCCGATCAGCACCCCGATCGGTATGGACAGTGCCGAGGCGAGGAGGAAGCCGATGGAAATGCGGTACATCGAGGCCCTGAGGTCGAGCCACAAGGTGCCGTCGGCGGCGAGCTTGGCGATCTGGGTCGCAACGCTGCCCGGCGACGGCAGGAAGATGGGTTTCACCCATCCCAGCCCGGTCGCCGCCCACCAGGCGAGGCCAAGGCCGACAAAGACGGCCACCGCTATCGCCAGGAAACGCGACCGGGCGATGGGCACGCCGATCCCGGAGGACCGGCGTCGCCTTGCCTGTTTTGCGGCGGGCGCTCGTGCCGGGCGGGCCAAGCCGGTTTTCGCGGGAGGCTCTCCGGACATCCGCGTTACCACCGCGATCCGGATCTCGTCACCGCGCCGCCTTGACGAAGGACGGATCGATCATCTGCTCCGGCGTCACATCGGCCTGCAGAAGCTTGGCGTTCTTGGCGGCCGCTTCGACATCGGCGAATGTCTTGGTGGTAAACTCTCCGGTGAGCGCCGTCTTGTTTTCGGCGAGCGAATAGTAGCGCACCCCGTCGAAAGCGGTGTTGAGGTCCTTGACGTCGGAACCGACCGCCTTGGCGATGATGGCGCGGCCGCCGGGGGTGTCGGCGTTATAGTCCTTGAGCGCGGCGTCCCAGCTCTTGATCATGGCCAGCACCTGGCCGGGTCGCGATTTAATCACCTCATCGCGCACCACCAGCACGTCGCTGATCAGGCCGGGATCCTCGCCGGCGGTGAACAGCAGCTTGACGTCCTTGTTCTGCGCCATGGCGACAGTGAGGTACGGCTCGTAGGTGACCGCGACCGGCACCTGGCCCGCGATCAGGGCGCCGCCGGCGTCGGCGGCCGGCATCGGAACCGGCTGGATATCGGCGACCGACATGCCGTTCCTGGCCAGCGCGTATTTGAGCAGGATGTCGCTCGTCGTGCCTTCCTCGAAAGCGACCTGCTTGCCCTTGAGATCGGCGATGGAGGTGACATCCTTGCCAGCGACGATGGCGTCGGCGGTCATGGAGACATCGAGCAGCAGCACGATCTTCACCGGCAGACCGGCCGCAACCATGCCCATCGCCGTGTGGGTGGCGATGTTGGCGGCGTCGAGCTGGCCGCTTGCGAGCGCCGCGTTGATATCCTTGTCCTCGGCAAAATTGACGATCTGGACGTCCGACAGACCGTTTGTCTTGAACAGTCCCTTGGCCTCGGCGACGTGCCACTGGCCATATCCAAGCCACGGCTCGATGCCTATCTTGAACGATCCAGCTTCAGGTGTCGTCGGGATGGCAGCATCGGCTGCGTGGGCCACCGGGGCGGTGGCGAGCCCGATCGCGGCGGCCATCACGAGCGCGCGAAATTGTCCTGCTAGGTTAAGCGTCATCTTTCGTTCCCCTTGATGATCAGACCGCTTTTTACCCAGGCATCCGGTCTGGTGAGACTGCGGGGTTCTGCTCTTGCGGCACTGTGCCTCGGCGTCTTGCCCGCCACTTCATGGTTGAAGCGCTAACATATTTCAGCGGCAGCGGCAGCGGATGTCAAGGCTGAAATACATACATGCATATACAAGTTGGAGGGACTCAAATTTCAGGTTGATCCAGCTCGGCGGCTTGCATTGGCTCGTCGCCTTCAGCTCGCTTTGGAAGGCGAGTAGCGGCTGCCGAGCGAGTAGCGGCTGCCGGCATAGGTCAGCTTGCTGATCGTGGCCACGACTGCCCCCGTCCATGTCCTGCGATGCAGGAGAAGGCAGCAACTGCCGACATCGATGCCGAGATGCTGTGCCGTCTCCTTGTCAGCCGGGATCGCGGAGATGATATGCTCGACCTCGGTCACCGGCGTCTTCTGCATCAGGTAGTCATAGGTCGCGGTCTTGGTGAAGTCCTGCTTGTCGTAGTCGGGGATCAGGTCCGGATTGACGAAACGCTCTTCCAGTTGCACCGGCAAGTCGTTCTCGAAATTGACAACGACGGAGTGATAGATCGAAACCCGCTTCGCAAACTCGAACGACAGTGCCAGTTCCTTGGTCGGCATCATCGCTTCGAGAACGAGAACTTCGGAACGATGGCTGTTGCCGCGCTCGACGATCTCCGCCGCGATATTGTTGATCTCGATCAGCGTCGACTGCGGCCGGGGCGGCGCGATGAATGTTCCCACACCTTGCAGCCGGATCAGGAATCCCGCCGAGGTCAGCTCCCGCAGGGCCCGGTGAACCGTCATCCGCGACACGCCCAGTGAGGCCACCAGCTCATTCTCGGACGGCAGCTTGCGGTCCTTGCCCCACCGGCCCGTCCCGATGTTGGTCAGGATGTAGTCCTTCACCTTCTCGTAGAGGGGGCTTGCCGTGTCGGGCAAATCGATCATTTCAAAAACCCTTTCCGGCAGGTTGCCGCATGCGGATGATTGTTTTCAAGCCATCGCTGCTTCCCGCCAACAGCCGCTCATAGGCGGCTGGAATGTCGTCCAGACCGATCTCGCAATCGACAAGGGCCAGCAGCGGTTCACTCAGTTCACCCAGCATCCGCACAGCGTCGGGCAATTCGTCCGCGAAAGCATGGCAGCCGAGCAACGCGATCTCGCGTTCGACAAGAACATTGGGGTCGATGTCGAGGCGGCCATGGAAGATGCCGACCATCGCTATCGCGCCACCAGGATCGAGAACGCCGAGTAGCTGGCCGAACGCCGCGACGCTGCCGGTCGCCTCGACGGCCGCCAGCAGCGGGACGCTGGCGGTAGCGGCTGCAAGGGCATCGCGGTCGAGACCGACAATCGTGGCGCCCGTCACCCGCGCCACGCGGGCGCAGCGCGCCTGGTTGCGGTCGGCGACAAGCACCGTGCCGGCGAAGGTTCGCGAAAGCAACAGCGCGGCAAGACCGCCGATCGGCCCGCAGCCGACGACCAGAACCGAACCTGCCGTCTTCGGCAGACGCCGCACCGCGTGCAGCGCGACGGCAAGCGGCTCGGCCATCGCCGCGACACGCTCGTCAAGGCTGGCGTCGATTACATGCAGCAGACGTGCGGGCAATACCGCCTGTTCGGCAAAACCCCCGTCGCAGATTTCACCAACGAAGCCCAGCGTGACGCAGAGTTGCCGCTTGCCGGCACGGCATTGCGCGCAGTCTCCGCACCAGAAACGGGAATCGGCGACGACCCTGTCGCCGACGGCGATGGTATCGACCCCCTCGCCCAGGGCGATCACCGTGCCGGTCAACTCATGGCCGGCCGTCGAGGGCGACCGGCTTATCCATTGACCGGTGCGGAAATTGTGCAGGTCCGAACCGCAGATGCCGGCGGCATCGACCCTGAGCTTTACCCAGCCGCCATCGGGAATGCCTGGCGCGGCGATGTCCTCGACGCGCAGATCGCCCTGTCCATAAAGTCGTGCCGCCTTCATCGCGATCGTCTCCGCTCAACCGGCGAGATAGCGGTCGCGGATCTCCGAGACCGCGTTTTCGTGCGAGCTGAACCCCTCGTAGCGGGCGAGCCGGCGAGCATGCTGCGCCAGTTCCGGATAGGCGGCCGAGGTGACATAGCCGACCGAGGAGCGCTTGACGAAATCCGTCACCGAAAGCGGCCCATAGGTTCGCGCCCAGCGGCTGGTCGGCAGCACCGCATTCGGCCCCAGGACGAAGTTGGCAAGAGTGACCGGCGTATGCGGGCCCATGAGGATTTCGGCCGCCTCGGTGATGGGGCCGAGATGCGCGAACGGCTCCTTCGACAGGATTTCCAGATGTTCGGGCGCGTAGTCGTTGATGAAGCGATAGCTTTCCTGCAGCGACGCCGTCAGCACGATGCCGCCGCGCTTTCCGGTCAGCACCGCCCGCGAGAATTCCACACGCTGTTCGGTCATCCGCGACCAGTGGTCGGGAAGTGCAGCAAGTGCTGCCTCGGCGACCTTGCGGCTGTGCGTCACCAGATAGGCTGAAGAATCCGGCCCGTGCTCGGCTTCGATCAGCAGATCGAGCGCGGCAAGGCCTCCGTCGACACTGTCGTCGGCAAAGATGATGGCTTCCGACGGTCCGGCAGGCAGGCCCGTATTGATGATCGAGGACAGCACGCTCTTGGCCGCCACCACCCAGGGGCTGCCCGGGCCGACGATCTTGAGTGCCGGCTTCACCGTCTCGGTGCCGTAGGCGACGGCGGCAACGGCTTGAGCGCCGCCGCACTTGTAGACGGTCCCGACGCCGGCAAGGCGAGCGGCGACCAGCGTGGCCGCGTCCACCGACCCATCCGGGGTTGGCGGCGTCACGATCGCGATCCGCGGCACGCCGGCAATCACAGCCGGAACCGACGTCATCATCGTCACCGACGGAAAGGCGCCCTTGCCGCGCGGCACGTAGAGCGCGACCGATGCGATCGGCGTGTACCTGTCGCCGGCATAGGCGCCTGGCCGGATCTCCTTGAGCCACATGGTTTCCGGCTTCTGCTCCTCATGAAAATGCCTGATATTCTCGATGCCGAACCTGATGCTCTCCACGACATCCTTCTCGACCTTGTCGAAGGCCGCGTCGAACTCCGCTTCCGACACTTTCAGTCCGCCTTCCGCCACATTGGCCTTGTCGAACTCCCTGGCGAAGCGGATCAGGGCGGCGTCACCCTCTTCCCTGACGGCCTGGATGATCGGGCGGACCTTTTCGACGAAGGCCGACAGATCGCCCTCGGCGCGTTTCAGCAGACCGGCCCGTTGCGCGGTATCTAGGGATGACAGATCGTGGAAGCTGATGTCGGACATGGGGTGCTCCTTCTGTTCAGAGCAATGCGCCGGCCGGTCACATTGCGGAAGACTTTGTTCCCGAACTGGGCGAGCCGCCTCAGATCGATGCGAGGAAACCGCCATCCACCGGAATGGACTGGCCGGTAATGTAGGCTGAGGCGTCCGAAGCAAGGAACACGGCGACGCCGTGCAAGTCGCGCAGATCGCCGAAACGATGCTGCGGGATCTTGCCGAGCATGGATTGCCGCCACGCCTCGTTGGCGTAGAACACCTCTGTCATCGCTGTCCTGAAATAACCTGGGGCGATGGCGTTGACCCTGATGCCAAGCTGCGCCCATTCCGCTGCCAGCGCCCGGGTCATGCCGAGCAGGCCCGACTTGGACGAGCCGTATGGCACCGCCGTCGGAATGCCGACTTCTGAAGTCAACGAGCAGAGATTGATGATGGCGCCGGGCCGCCCGGCGTCCCGCATCTGCCGTGCCGCCGCCTGAGCGCAGAAGAACGCGCCTTTGAGATTGGTGTCGACGATCCGGTCCCACAGCGGCTCGTCAACGTCGAGCGAGGGCCGGACCTCTTCCAGTCCGGCATTGTTGACGAGAATGTCGAGGCCGCCAAGCAGGCGATCTGCCTCGGCAGCAGCCGTTCGGCAGTGGCCGACATCGGTTACGTCAAGCGCAATGGCGTGCGCAACCCCGCCGGCCGCGCGGATGGCCGCCGTCGTCCCGTCAAGCGAGTCCAGGCTACGGGCCGTGACCGCGACGTCGGCGCCGGCCGCGCTCAGCGCCTCGGCGATGCTGCGGCCAATGCCACGGCTGGCGCCGGTGATAAGCGCCTTCCTGCCGGAGAGGTCGAAAAGAGAAGCGTTGCGCATGTGATCCTCCTTGGCCGCTCCTTGGCGCAGAGACTATCAGATCGATTTACATGTACAAGCATGTACAAACAACTTGATTGCGATAGCAGGACGTCATCCGTCGCACGCGCGATCACATAATTGGCTCCTCATACGACATGCCACGGGCGGCAGGCCTGTTGTAAATGTCGAGACCTCCCGAAAGCATGCAGGATTGCTGGCGTATCCAACACGAAAGTCTGGGTCTGCCGCGCGTGCAGGATATCGGCCATTGAGAGCTATCGTGCCCTCAAGCCGGCCGCCTTGTCGTGAAAGCCTCCGTCCATGAACGAAAGCAGCCCGCCCCGGAGCCTCTATCGCGATACGGCTGGCAGCATCGGCAATTACCCCTCCCTTGCCGGCGCGCGGCGGGCGAGGGTCGCCATCGTCGGTGCTGGCTTCACCGGCCTGTCGACCGCCCTGCATCTGGCGGAAGCCGGCGACGACGTCTGCGTGCTCGATGCCTATCAGCCGGGATGGGGAGCGTCGGGCCGGAATGGCGGCCAGGTCAATCCGGGCCTCAAATACGATCCCGACACGATTGAAGCGATGTTCGGCCCCGAGCTCGGGGCGCGGATGATCGACTTCTCCTACGGTGCTCCGGATTTCACCTTCAACCTAATCAAGCGCCTGTCGATCGATTGCGAGGTCCGGCAGAACGGCACCATACGCGCGGCCATCCGGCCGAAGCCGGCGGCCGCGGTGCGGGCCACGGCCAACCAATGCGAGCGGCGTGGGATGCCGGTCGGCTTGCTTGACGCAAAGGCGATGGCGGCGCGAACCGGCACGGACAGATACATGTTCGGCATGTTCGATGCTCGGGGCGGCGACCTCCATCCCTCGAAATACGCGCTTGGCCTGGCGGCCGCCACGCGGAAGGCCGGCGCGCGGATATTTGGCGGCAGCGAGGTTCTCTCGCTGAGCAGGCAGGCCGGGCGCTGGGTCCTCGAGACCGCAAACGGATCCGTCAGCGCCGAGAAGGTCCTTGTCGCGACAAACGGCTATACGGGAAACTTGTGGCCGGGCCTAGAGCAGTCGCTGGTTCCAGTGTTCAGCGCCATCGCGGCGACCGAACCGCTGTCGCCCACGGTCGCGGATGCAATTCTTCCCGAAAGACCGGTCGTCTACGAAGCCGGCAACATCACCGTCTACTACCGCATCGACGCCCAGAACCGGCTCCTCATGGGCGGACGGGGACCGATGAGGCCCATCGGCGATGCTTCCGCCATCCGCTATCTCACCGATTATGCGCTACGGCTCTGGCCGGCGCTTGCTGGAACGGGGTGGACACATGGCTGGAACGGCCGGGTTGCGATCACTAAAGACCATCTTCTGCACGTTCATGAGCCGGAAGACGGCGTGCTGATCTGCCTTGGCTACAATGGCCGCGGTGTTGCCATGGCCTCGGCGATGGGCAATGCGCTGCCAAACCGCCTGCGCGGCGACGAGACCACTCCCTTCCCGATGCCGATATCGGGACTGAAGCCAATCCGGCTCCACCGCTTCTGGCCGCTTGGCGTCAGGGCGGCGATCATTTCGGGCCGGGTGAAGGACCGGTTCGGCCTCTGACGGAAGAGCACGCCGCTATGCTCCGGTCTTAGCAGCGGATAATCTTCGGGCGTGGTCGTCCGTGCATGCGGAGCATCAGCGTCCGCTGATTGCGACCGGGCGGCCAGGCGGTGCAATGGAAGTCACCCTGCGGCGCACAGGCGCGTTCAACGGCGGGGCTTCAGACAAGCGCTCCAGCGCGCGCCAGGGGTCGGAGCTGGATATGTTCCGAGCACGCTACTCGGCGGCTATCCTGGCGTGCTGCCGGCCGAACAGCGCCACACCGACATCGTCCACGGCGAGGCCAATGCGGGCCCGGATCGCTTCGGATGCCAGCACGCCATCAGCGAAATCCTTCTCCGAGGCGTATACGGCCGTCGGCAGCGCAAAGGCTTCGAAAAAGCCGAAGAGCGGCCGCAGCTGATGCTCGACGATCAATGCATGGCGATCGCCGCCGCCGGTCGCCGCCAACAGCACCGGCTTGCCCCGGAGGGCCGCCGGATCGACGAGATCGAAGAAATGCTTGAACAGACCGGTATAGCTGCCCTTGTAGGTAGGCGAGCCGACCACCAGGACGTCGGCGGCCAGGATCCGCTCGAGGATGGCGCGAGCCTGTACGTCCAAGTCGCGCGTGGCTTTGGCATTGCCAAGGCTGGGACCGAGATCGACGATGTCGTGGGTATTGGCGGCGAGGCCGTATCGTCCGGCGATCTCCGTCACGATATGGTCCACGAAGCCACGGGTCTTGGAGGGCCGCGTGAAGTTGCCGGAGAAGCCGACAATGGCCGGATTGGTCATGATGGATGCCCTGTGATCTTTTCGAACCAGTTCGCCAATGTCCATAGTTTTTATAGACATTGCTGCCGAACAAAAGGAATTCACGGTCGCCGTGTGCCGAAATCGGGAAAGATTTTTTCTCCCGCGGAGCCGCCTTTGAAAAAGCCGCGAGGTTGGCAGCGCGCAAACGTCGTTCGCGATCGCCCGTCTGCATGCCGGATGATGACGTCACCCGATCCAATGTACTTGGCAACTGTCGCACGCGGAGGGCGATGCGACCGTTGGCGAAAAGGGGTGACCATTACCGTTTGTTCGGAACCTGATCGCCCGGCGGCTGTTTTCCGTTCAGTCAAACATGGAGGACGCCATGGCACGCGACAGAACCGAATATGAAACCGGCGCACGGAAGTATCCCGCTAGGACCGGCCCGGATCCGAACGATGATTTCTCGTCTGACGCAGCGGGCAACAAGCCGCCGGCAGGTGGAATGGGGCTTACGCGACCGGCGGATCAGACAAATGAAGAGACACATCAGTCAGAAGGACAGAACCCGCCTCGCAAGGCGACGCCCAGCCCCGCGACACAGAAGACATCCGGCGCGGGTCCGGCGATCTCCGAGCACTCGAAGGACGCGAAGGCTCCAAGGTCGGGCCGCCAACCCGGCGCCTACGTCAAGGACTGACACGGACGGGCGACGATACCTTCTGACAAGCCTATGCGTCGCGCAGACCCGCCGGTCTGCCGCGCGTTGAACTTTCTTCAGCCGAGGAGACGATCATGCAGACGAAGTCACAAACGGCCGGTGAAGCCGCCAAGCAGCGCCATATCCAGCGCGGCATCGATGCCAAGGACAAATCGAAGCGCAACGGAAAGGCGGAGCACGCCATGCAGGCAGGCGCCCGGACCTATCCCGAGCCGCCCTTCCCCAAGCAACATCAGGCGAAACCCGGGCATGAAGCGGCGATCGAGCCCGCTCCGCTCTACGATGCACCCTACTATGTCGGATCAAAGAAACTCGAAGGGAAGGTGGCTCTCATCACTGGTGGCGACTCGGGCATCGGACGCGCGGTGGCGGTGTTGTTCGCCCGCGAAGGCGCCGACATCGCGGTCGTCTACCTGGCCGAGGACAGAGACGCCGAAGACACAAAATCCGCTGTTGAAAAAGAAGGCCGGCGCTGCATCCTGTTGAAGGCCGACGTCAGTGAACGCCAGGACTGCCACGATGCCGTGGCGACCACGGTCGAAGCATTCGGCCGCATCGACGTGCTGGTCAACAACGCCGCCTTCCAGATCCATTCCAGCGACTTCAGCGACCTGACCGAAGAACATTTCGACACGACGCTGAAGACCAATCTCTACGGCTATTTCCATATGGCGCAGGAAGCCGTGCCGCATATGAAGCCGGGCTCGGCGATCGTCAACACTGGTTCGGTAACCGGCATAGAAGGCTCGAAGCAGCTGGTCGACTATTCGATGACCAAGGGCGGCATCCATGCCTTCACGCGAGCGCTTTCGGGCAACCTCATCGCCAAGGGCATCAGGGTGAACGCGGTCGCGCCTGGCCCGGTGTGGACGCCGCTCAATCCGTCCGACAAGGAAGCCGACGACGTCTCGAAATTTGGCGCCGACACGCCGATGAAACGGCCGGCCCAACCGGAGGAACTGGCTCCAGCCTATGTGTTCCTCGCCTCCCCGCACTGCTCAAGTTACATCACCGGCGAGATCCTGCCGATCGTCGGCGGCTACTGAGGTCATCGCAATGTATTTCATTGCCTTGGCGACCGACTATGATGGGACCCTCGCACATGACGGGACGGTCTCCAACAAGACGCTCGCCGCGCTGGAGCGGTTCAAGAAAAGTGGCCGCAAACTGCTTCTGGTCACCGGCCGCGAGTTGCCCGACCTTAAGCGCGTGTTTCCCGATGTCGGCCTGTTCGACAAGGTCGTCGCCGAAAACGGCGCCCTGATCTACACACCGGCCAGCGAGGAAGAGCGGGCGATCTCACCATCGCCGGAGCCCGAATTCGTCGCCAGGCTGAAAAAGCAGGGGGTGAAGCCGCTTTCGGTGGGACGGTCAATCGTCGCCACCTGGGAACCGCATCAGGCGACCGTGCTCGAGGTCATCAAGCAGATGGGGCTCGAACTCGAGATCATCTTCAACAAGGGCGCGGTAATGATCCTGCCGAGCGGCGTCAACAAGGCCACCGGGCTGGCGGCAGCACTCGAGGACCTTCGCCTGTCGCCGCACAATGTTGTGGGTATCGGCGACGCCGAGAACGATCACGCCTTCCTGAAAGCCTGCGGCTGCAGCGTTGCGGTAGACAATGCCATTCCCGCGGTCAAAAGCACCGCGGACCTGGTCACGCGCGGTGCACGCGGCAAAGGCGTCGAGGAACTGATCGTCAAGCTGATCAAAAGCGACCACGGGATCGTGCCGAAACGTCACGACGGGATTGTCCTGGGATCGTCCGGTGGCGACGACATCTATCTGTCGCCGACCGAAAGCGTGCTCATCGCCGGCAGTTCGGGCATCGGCAAATCCACTTTGGCCACCGCGCTGACAGAACGCTTCGTCGACAGCCGATTTCAGTTTTGCGTCTTCGACCCGGAGGGTGACTATGACGGCCTCGAGGGCGCCGTTCGGCTGGGGGATGCATCGAGCGCGCCGACAAAGGCACAGGTGCTCGACCTGATCGCCAAGGCCGACAGCAATGTCGTCGTCAACGGGCTGGCGCTGCGTGTCAACGAACGGCCTGACTTCTTTGCCGACCTGCTGCCTGGCCTTGGCAGTTTCCGTCGCCGCACCGCAAGGCCGCATTGGCTGGTCATCGACGAAGCGCACCATCTTCTTCCGAAGCGGCGCGACGACACCCGCGCCGTGCTCTCCCTGGAATTGCCGGCCACGATCCTGATCACCGTCCATCCCGAGGCGATTTCGACCGACGCCCTGCGTCTGATGACGGCCGTCATCGCCCTTGGCCCGAAGGCTAAGGACGTGGTGAAGACCTTCTGCCATGAGACCGGCATCGAGCCGCCGAAGGACATTCCCACGCCCAAGGGCGATCGGGTTCTGTTCTGGCGGCCGGGGGCGCGCAAAAAAATCACGACGGTCAAGGTCATAGAACCTCGCCAGTCTCTCAAGCGCCACAGCCGCAAATACGCCGAGGGTCAACTCGATGAGACCGGCAGCTTCTATTTCCGCGATCCCGACGATGCGATGAACCTCAGGGCCCATAATCTGATGATCTTTGCTCAGATGGCCGAAGGCATAGACGACAAGACCTGGGAGTTCCATTTGCGCGCGGGCGACTATTCGAAATGGTTCCGCCACCAGATCAGGGACAAGGACCTCGCCCGCGAAACCGCCGAGGCGGAAAAGGACAGCAAGCTTTCGGCGGACGAGAGCCGCAAACGGGTGCTCGATGCCGTTCGGCGGCGCTACACGGCACCCGCGACTGCGCCCGAGGCGTAACAGCCCGACAGGAGGCGGTCATGAGCGATGACCGGCATGGCAAAGACGATAAAGACGGACGCGGCGAAAATGGACTGTCTTCCCAGCGCGCCAAGGCGAGATCATCCTGCGAACCCGCACGCGCCGGATCATCTTCGTGGCAGGACTGGTCGGCATCCTGACCCTGGCGGCGGTGGTCAGGTTCGCGATCGGTTGAACCTACTTGGCTGCAACAGCCGCCGCGATAGGGCGTATCGGGCAAGGCTGACCGCGCTTGGAACCCGGGCGCCGGCTTGGCGTTCAACCTCCATCGAGAAGGAGAAACGATCATGCCCCGAGGCGAGAAATCCAAATACACCGACAAGCAGGAACGCAAGGCCGATCATATTGCCGAAGGCTACGAGAAGCGTGGCGTCTCCGACAAGGAAGCCGAGCGACGCGCATGGGCGACGGTCAACAAGGACGATGGTGGCGGCAAGAAGGAAGGCGGCTCCGGGCGTGGCAAGCACACGGGGCACCCAGCGGCGCACAAGGGCGGCAAAAGCGGCGGAAAGGCGTCCGCTTCCCGATCGGCCGCCAGCCGGTCCGAATCGGCAAAGAAGGCGGCGGCGACCCGCAAGAGGAACGCCGAACACCACGCCCACTGACCGACCGCGAGGATTGGAACGCCGGCATGAAATCGCGACTCGTCAACGAGGCCAATGGCCAACGGACATTTGTCGTGGTGCTCGACCCCGGCGAGGAAGCGTTCGCGGCGCTGACCAGCTTCGCGGTCGAGCAGAAGATCGGTAGCGCCTCCCTGACGGCGATCGGCGCGTTCCAACGGGCCACCGTCGGTTGGTTCGACCTGGAGGCGAAGACCTATCGAAAAATCCCGGTCGACGAACAATGCGAGGTCCTGAGCGCGATCGGTGATGTCGCGACGGGCGATGATGGCAAGCCAAGCCTTCATGTCCACGCGGTGCTTGGTTTGAGCGACGGCGCGACCAAAGGCGGCCACCTGCTCGAAGGCACCGTTCGGCCGACATTGGAAATCACCGTGGTGGAAGCGCCGGGTCACCTGCGCCGCCGCAAGCGAGCTGAATTCGGTGTGGCTTTGATCGATCTCGGTGCCTGAAGCTCCTGCGGCTGGCGGGCTTCGCCGCTGGCGCCGTGCCCCAGAAAGTAAAGGCAATGACGGACAGGTTTGCCCTACCCCTGGACACGCCCCCCATGGAGGCCAAGGCAGCCGACATCCTGCCGGATGGGGAAGGCCTTTGGCAATACGAGCCCAAATGGGACGGGTTTCGCTGCCTCGCCTTCAAAGGCGACACGGATGTCTACTTGCGCGCCAAATCCGGCAAACCTCTCGGCCGTTACTTCCCGGAGCTCGTCGCCATGCTGCGGCAGGTCGAGGCCCGCAATTTCGTCGTCGATGGCGAGATCGTCATCGAGCTCGAAGGCCAGCTTTCTTTCGACGCGCTACAGATGCGGCTTCACCCAGCCGAAAGCCGCATCCGCAAGCTGAGCGCGCAAACGCCTGCCCGGCTGATCCTGTTCGACATGCCGGTCGCGCCAGGCGACACGATCCTGCTCGGCGAGTCGTTGACGCAACGACGCCTGGCAGTCGAGGGCTTCGTTCAGGACTGCGCCAAGCCTGGGTTGCGGCTCTCGCCCCGCACGACCGATCCGGCGACCGCCAGACGCTGGCTTGAGGAAGCCGGCCATGGTTCCACCGACGGCGTGGTCGCCAAATTGCTGGCCGCCCCCTACCGGCCGGGGGAACGCGCGATGGTCAAGGTCAAACGGCTGCGTACGGCCGACTGCGTGGTTGGAGGATTCCGCTATCTGACCGGCGGCAAGGAGGTCGGCTCGCTCCTGCTCGGCCTTTATGATGAGAGCGGCAAACTCGACCATGTCGGTTTTACCTCGACCATTGGCAGGGATGACCGGGCTGGCGTCACCCGAAAGCTGGAAAAGCTGCGTGGCGGGCCCGGCTTCACCGGCAAGGCGCCGGGTGGGCCTAGCCGCTGGAGCACGCAGCGCAGCGGCGAATGGGAGCCCCTGCGGCCGGAACTGGTGGTGGAGGTCCGCTTCGACCATGTCACCGGCGACAGGTTCCGGCATGGCACCAAACTGTTGCGCTGGCGGCCGGACAAGGCGCCGCGTCAATGCACCATGCAACAGATCCAGTGACGGAGTTCGCGCCGCGGACACGCTTGCGCGTCATTGCGAGATGGCTGGAACAACCGTCCTCACAGCAAGTTGTGCTCCAGCTACACCGCTGGTGGGCTTCACGACAATTGGAGATAAAAATCATGGCGACTGCGAAGAAAGCGGCAACGAAAGGCCTTGAAGCCCTGTTCCTCGACGGGCTGAAGGACATCTACTACGCCGAGAAGAAAATCCTGAAGGCACTGCCGAAAATGGCAAAAGGCGCCGAATCCGAAGATGTTTCGGCAGCATTCGAGAAACACCTGCAGGAGACCGAGGGCCAGGTCGACCGCCTCGAACAAATCTTCGAACTGCTCGACAAGCCGGCCCGGGGCAAAACCTGTCCGGCCATCGACGGCATCATCGAGGAGGGTTCGGAAATCCTCCAGGAATATAAGGGCGACCCGGCGCTGGATGCTGGGCTGGTCGGGGCGGCGCAGGCCGTCGAACACTACGAGATCGCGCGCTACGGGACGCTGATCGCCTGGGCCGAACAGCTCGGCAAGAGCGACGTGGTCAAACTCCTTAACGAGACCCTCGAGGAGGAGACGGCGACCGACGAGGCACTTTCCAGCCTTGGCGAGGGCGGTGTCAACGAACGTGCCCTGGAACAGGCCGCCTAGCTGGCGAGCTGTTGCCCCGGCGCTTCAGGCGATCCGGGGCAAACTCCCCGGATTTCGGAGAACGACGATGGCCCCCCGCAAAAGAGAGCAACCCGCAGTTCAGAACGAAGACCCGACGGAGACTGAAGGTCCCACGGTAGAGCAGCAGGATTGGGACGCGCTCGCAGGCGCGAGAATCCTTCCGGATGACGTCGAGGTGGAAGACGAGGCCGACGGCGAATTGCCCGAGGAAGATGACGACAACCCCTACCAGGAAAGCGACGAGGCATTGCCCGACGATGTCGAGGAAGCGGTGCTCTCACGCGATCCTTCAAGGGAAGGCGGCCGCTTCGACGAGGAGTGACCAAACGAAGGGCGGATTCCGCTCAGCCGACCGCATGCATCGGGGGCTCTTCGTTCTCGTCAGGATTGGGCAACGGCGCCTCGTCGGGCAATCCTTCCGGCTCCGGTTCGCCGATCGGCTTGGGCTTCCAATTGGGAGCCGGCATGGGTACGTCGCGGTTAGGGTCGGGTTCTCTCGGATCGGGCATCAAATCTGTCTCTCTTTCGGCTTAAGCATGCGGCGTCGACTCTGGCGCAGCACTATCACTCCGGAGCCCGTCCCCAGCGCTCGGGACGGGCACGGAGCTTGCTCGCCAGCTCTCACATCTGTTCATGGGTTCCGCCACGCGTCGTGCCGACGCTGTCGCCGCCTTGTTGGCGCTGATTGTCACCGGCTTCCTGCCGCTGACGTCGGTTCTTATCGTCCATGTTTCTTATGGCTTTGCTGGCCTGCTTTCACGTGTTGTTCGTGGCTACCGCCTTGATTGGGCATCTTCATCTCCATTGAGTTGTGCGAGACGACCACCCGCCTACGGGACGAAAGACGCTGGCGGCCCGGACGTTCCCTCACGTAATAATTCGTGAATCAGACCGCCCATGGGTAAGCCCGATCAGGCGATAAGCTGCTCGATCCTGATGGGAAGATCGCGGATTCGTTTGCCAGTCGCATGGTATACCGCGCTCGCAACGGCGGCCGCCGTGCCGACATTGCCCAGTTCTCCGAGGCCCTTCACGCCTGCCGGATTGACCTCTCGGTCAATCTCCGGAACCAGGATCACTTGGAGATCCTTGATGTCGGCGTTGACCGGCACGAGGTAGTCCTGCAGATCTCGATTGACGTATCGCGCATAGCGGCTGTCTACCTCGGTCGCCTCATGCAGCGCCTGGCCGATGCCCCAGATCATTCCGCCCATCAGTTGGCTGCGCGCCGTGCGCGTGTTCATGATGCGGCCGGCGGCAAAGGCCCCGACAATGCGCGGCACGCGGATTTCCCTGGTAAGGCGATTGATGCGAACTTCGACGAATTCCGCGCCGAATGCATATTTCACCGAATCCTCGTCCTGCTCGCCGCCGTGAAACTCCGGCTGGCCGGCATAGAGCTTCTTGAGCGCTTCGGGGCTCGCCCCCTTGGGCGCATACTCGGCATACTCCTCGATCGCCCCCACCCGCAGGGTTTTCAAGACGTCCTCGACCTTTGCCGAAGCGCCGCCCTTGGCAATGATTTTGCCATCGAGGATATCCAGTTCCTCATTGTGGGCGCCGGCAAGCGGACCACCTTCGCCGATCGCCGCGGCAAACAGCTTCGTCCTGATCGCGTCGCAGGCCTTGAGTACCGCCGAACAGACGCTTGCGGTGGAGATAGACCCTCCCGACACGGGCGCCGGAGGCAAGGTGCTGTCGCCCATCTCGACGCTGACCCTGTCCATGGCGACACCGAGGCGCTCTGCTGCCATCTGGCCGGCGACCGTGCGCACCCCGGTGCCGATTTCATGCGAGCCGCTCTGGACACGTACATCGCCGTCGACGGTCAGCCACACGCGCGCAGCGCAGGGAGCCGATGAGGTCGGATAGATCGCCGTCGCGCAACCCATGCCGATCAACCAGTCGCCGTCGTGCATCGATCCGACCTTGGCGTCCCGCTTCGCCCAGCCGAATGCGTCCGCCGCCTGGTCGTAGCATTGCATCAGCGAGCGGCTCGAGAACGGCTTTCTCCCGATCGGTTCGGCTTTTGGCTCGTTCACCCTTCGGAACTCCACCGGGTCCATGGCCAGCGCCACCGCCATCTCGTCCATGGCATTCTCCAGCGCATAGACGTAAGGCGTTTCGGGAGGCGAACGCATGTAGCCGGGCGTGTTGCGGTCCGCCTGGACCAGCGACACCTGCGTAAGCACCGCGCCGTAATCATACATACGGCCGGTCGCCGACGTTCCCCCGACCACATAGGGATCGGGTCGCGATGTCACCTCCCAGCCCTCATGCGCGAAAGCTGTTATGCGGCCGTCCTTGTCGGCGCCCATTCGGATCCGGTGTCTGGTCTCGGCGCGATAGGTCTGGGTACCAAACGCCTGCATGCGGCTGACCACGCAACGCACCGGCCGGCCGAGACGCCTTGCAGCGACCGCGACGATCGCCGTGCGGGCCGTCATCGGCCCCTTCGAGCCGAATGCGCCGCCGATGTATGGGCTGACGATGCGCACCTTTGCCGGATCGATCTTCAACTGCCTGGCAAGTTCGGCCTTCCAGCCGGTGACGTTCTGGGAAGGCTCATGGATGGTGAGTTGATCGCCCTGCCACATTGCCGTCGTCGAAAACAGTTCGATCGGGTTGTGGTGCTGCGTCGGTGTCGAATAGCGTGCATCGATCCTGACCGGAGCAGCGGCATAGGCGGCGTCGAAATCGCCAGACTTGACGTCTTCCTTGAACATCGGGCTTTTGCCCGCGGCGGCAACGGTCGTTGCTCCAGGGCTGTCGAAGCCCGCACTCGGTTTCTCCTCGGCGTAGTCGGCGCGGATCAGCAGCGCAGCTTCCTCCGCCGCCTCGAAGGTCTCGGCGACCACCAAGGCAATGATCTGCCCGTCGTGGAAGACCTTCCGGTCATGCAGGGGCGCGATCGAGGCGGCGGCGGTGTTGCCGAATTTCGGCTTGTCCACCGCGTCCATGTCGCCATAGGTCACGATGTCGAGCACGCCCGGCACCGCTCGGGCATTGTCCAGGTGAAGTGCCGTCACCCTGCCCCTGGCGATACTGCTGGTGGCCAGCGCGCCATAGGCGACGTTGGCCGCCGGGAGGTCCGCCGGATAAGTCGCCTGACCGGTCACCTTCAGCCGCCCGTCGATGCGCGGCAGCGGGGCACCCATGTTCTCCTTGGGCTGCGGAGCGGCTGCGTTCATGATCACACCTTCATGTCACGGGTTTCGAGGAGCGCCCGCACCAGCGTCCTTTTGCCAAGCTCGATCTTGAACGCGTTGTGGTCGCGCGGCCTGGCATCGGCGAAAGCCGTCTCCGCGGCCGCCCGCGCCGTTGCCTCATCCAGTATCTTGCCGTGCAGGACCGCTTCCGCTTCCCTCGCCCGCCACGGCACCGTGGCGACGCCGCCAAGTGCTATGCGTGCCTCGCGAACGTTGTTGCCGTCGAGGTCGAGAGCGACCGCCGCGGAAGCCAGAGCGAAGGCATAGGATTCGCGGTCACGGACCTTAAGGTAGCGGGAACGCCGGGTCCAAGGACCCGCGGGCACGTCGATGGCAGTGATGATCTCGTCAGCAGCGAGACCGGTCTCGACATGAGGGGTATCGCCGGGCAAGCGATGCAGGTCGGCGAACCGGATTTCGCGCGCGCCACGCGAACCCTCGACATGGAGGTTGGCGTCAAGGGCAATCAGTGCCTGGGCGAAATCACCATGATAGGTGGCGATGCAGGCGTCACTGACGCCCAGCACCGCGTGTTGCCTATTGAAACCGTCCATTGCCGCGCAGCCCGAACCCGGCTGGCGCTTGTTGCAGGCCCATGAGATCTCCCTGAAATACTCGCACCGCGTCCGTTGCAGCACGTTGCCGGCAAGGCTGGCCATGTTGCGGAGTTGACCGCTGGCTGCCAGCCTGAGGCTGTCGGCAATGACCGGATAATAAAGCCTGACGTCTTTATCGTCAGCCGCCTCGCCCATCCGCACCAGCGCCCCGAAACGAACCCCTTCGGCGGTGACGCGGATTTGCCGAAGCGCCGGCTCGGAGAGACGATTGAGATCGAGGAGGCGGCTCGGTTGGGCAACGTCGAGCTTCATGTAGTCGGCTAGATTGGTGCCGCCAGCGATGAATTGCATGTCTGACTGGGTCGGCGGCCGATCCGGCGCGGCAAAATTCGAAGCGAGGGCGACAGCCGCCGGGATGTTGGCCGGTTGCTCGAGAACGAAAGGACGCATGTCAGGCTCTCCCGGTTTCGTCGCGAGCCTGCACGATCGCCGCCACGATGTTGGGGTATGCGGCGCACCGGCAGATGTTGCCGCTCATATATTCCCGGATATCGGCCTCGGAACCGGCGTGGCCTTCGTTGACGCAGCCTATGGCCGACAGAATCTGGCCCGGCGTGCAATAGCCGCACTGGAAGGCGTCATGGTCGATAAAGGCCTGCTGCATCGGATGCAGGGCGCCGTCGCGCGAGGCGAGCCCCTCCACGGTCGTCACATCCTTGCCCTGCATCATCACCGCGAAGCTCAGGCAGGAGAGGACCCGTTTTCCGTCGACGAGCACGGTGCATGCGCCGCATTGCCCATGGTCGCAGCCTTTTTTCGTCCCGGTCAGCCCAACGTGGTCACGCAAGGCGTCGAGCAGGCTGGTCCTAGTGTCGAGCGAAAGCTCGTAAGCCTGCCTGTTGATACGAAGCGAGGTGACGACCGGCTCCCGGAGCTTGGAACGGGGCGCGGCCACTTCATCCGCCTTGGCCTTAGGAGGCAGGAGCGGTGCGACCGCAGCGGCCGAAACCGTGCCCGTCATGAAACGTCTCCGGCTGAGGCCAATTGGCTTTGAGACGAGGGTTTCGGACATGGCTCCGCTCCTGACTGGTTTCGCCGCTAACCTTTTACTCCGGGCATTGTTCCGAATGCAGCGCGACAAAACCCTGCCTGATCGCGAAAGGGTGATTTGCTCCCGCGGGTCGGTGAGGCGCGGCTAAAACCGATCGAAGCGGCCGCAACGAGGCTTCTAGAGAGTGGATCGATGTGGGGAAGGCTCGGACTCGCACCGCTGCCGCTGATCCGGCGGCGGCGACTTGCCGGCATGGCGACAAGCAAGAAGAACGAAGGTCGAGGCGGCATCCTACTCCATGACATGTGGAGTGTGCCGCTTGTCCTCCTTGGGATCGACGTCAATACGTGCCTTTTTCGGATCGAAGGCGCCATGACGCGCGATGGCCAGGGCCGCGGTATCCGGCGTCTCATATGCCCACATGAAGTCATCGGCCGAGCCGCCGACAGCATGAACGCGCCAATAGCTCGCTGTTCCCTTCAACGGGCATTCGCTGGTGGTGTTGGTCTTCTCGAAGAGGTCGAAATAGATATCCTCGAAGGGGATATAGAATACCGGCTCATGGCCCTCCTCCCGAAGAATTTTCGCACGGTCGCTTGCGGCGACTATCGCGTCGGAGAACCGGACCGTCACCGTGCCGAGGAATGGTTCTATGCTCATGCCGCCGGTAGGGCGCCTGGAAATCGCTTCTGAACCTTGCATCTGAATTCTCCTTGGCCAGCGTCTTGATGTTGGATGACATTTTGTCTTCCAAGCGTGAAGTCGAAATGCGCAGCAGTGGATTGAGGTTCCGGTCCCTCCGTAAATCCTGGCTTGTGCAGTCATCAGCCTAGCCGCGCCGGGGAAATCACCGGAGCCTCATCGTTCAGGCCACGCACGCAGCAGCGGCGTATCGCAATAGGAAATCGGGTTCATTTGGTCGCCGGGGCAGTTGGCTGATCGCCACCGGTCGTCGACTTCGGTCTGGCGTCCTGGTCGACCGGCGGGTTCTTGGTGACGGTGTCGGTGTTGGCCTTCGTCGGCTCGGTGCTGTTGTCACATGCGGTGAGCGCAAGACCCGTTGCCAGGACCAGAAAGGACAGGAACCTCGTCATCGCCATCTCCTCGGGCTGACACTCGACAAACGAGGTTCCGCGATTCTGGTTGCCACCGTGGCCACGCCTTCCAAGGGGGAGCCGTTCCCTTCATCGATTGTTTCCGCGATGTATTCAGTAAGATCGCCCACCTCATCCTGGATGTCCTGCGCCGCGATCCCCTCGTCTTGCGCATCCGCGACGCACTGACTTGCGAGTTCCTCCGCGACATCGATGCCGGACATAGGGATAGACTTGTCAACGACATGTTCTTCGATCCAATCCCCAATGAAGTGGGCTGTTCGATTGACGATCAGGTCGGCGTCCTCGGACAACGCCGCTTCGCGCCTGAGCTTATCCCTGGTTGTCGTTCTCATCGGACACACCCGTTCACTTGACCAATTTCAAACGCCGCTCGGCCGCAAAAGATGCAGGTAAGGAGGAAAATCATGATCGGCCGCACGGCGGGAACGGGTGTCTTTGTCCCGCGTTGTCAGCCACGCTTTGGACATCCTCGAACCCGGTAATGGCTTTGAAACCACAACGAGGTTCTCCGCCGAACGACAAGCAGCCCTCGCTGATCGATGAGGAAGCAGCCAGCCGCGCGGCCTCGACAACCAAGGACGGCAATGCCCCAGCAGGGCGGGAGCCAGGAAGCCGGGGGCGCGACGCCACATGGCCATCTCAAATCACTGGGCTGGGGTGGAAGGACATCTTCTGGCGACTTTGGGAAGAGTTCAACAAGGACCGGGTTCTGCTGGTGGCTGCCGGCGCGACCTTCTATCTCCTGCTCGCCTTGTTTCCCGCCCTGGCGGCCTTCATCTCGATCTATGGCTTCGTCGCGGACCCGGTCACGGTCGCCGACGATGTCGCTTACCTCGAGGGATTGTTACCGCAGGGTGGGCTCGATCTCATCCGCGATCAGCTGCAGGCCTTGGCCCGCCAGAAAGCAGGCGCTCTCGGCACAGGCTTTTTCATTGGGCTGACAATCGCCCTCTGGAGCGCCAATAGCGGCATGAAGGCACTCTTCGACGCGATGAACATCGCCTACGAAGAGCGTGAGAAACGCTCGTTCCTTGTCCTCAATCTGATGTCGATCCTGTTCACGGCCGGAGCCCTGCTCATCGGCATCGTGCTGCTGCTTACGGTGGGTGTTGTTCCGTCGCTGTTGCGCTTTTTCTACCTTGATGCCTGGACAGAAACCGTGGTTGCGGTATCCCGATGGCCCATCCTGGTGGTGTCGATCCTGACCGGCATTTCCTTGCTCTACCGTTTCGGGCCAAGTCGGGAACATGCGAAATGGCGATGGTTGAGCTGGGGAGCGCTTGCGGCAACCGCGGCATGGATCATCGCGTCGTGGCTGTTCTCGTTCTATCTCCAGCATTTTGCCAACTATAACGCGACATACGGCTCGCTCGGTGCCGTGGTCGGCCTGATGATGTGGACATGGATTTCAGTCATCATCCTGATCGCCGGCGCCGCCATCAACGCGGAAATGGAACATCAGACAGCCTGTGACTCGACCACAGGCCCTGCGGTTCCCATGGGTGAGCGCGGCGCGGTCGTCGCCGACACTTTGGGCAAGACTGCGGACTGACGGAACTTTCAGGTAGATTGCGCCATCGCCACCCGCACGAGCGCCAAGGCTCTCCCGCTCAGTCGAGCCTCAAATATTGGCCCGTTGTGTCGGCGTGGGAACGGCCCAGATCCGTGGGCGTTGCAAGGCCATGATCTACACTATTCGCGCGGGCTCTCCAGCCGATGACTCGACCTTGATCCGCCACTATAGAGCACTGTGGGAAAGCCATGGTGTCGATGCGGCCAATATCAAAGGCGACGCCGAGGCGGTGACCGCGGATTTCATACAATCGGGCCGCCAAAACAACGAACTGGCGACCTTCCTTGCCGAAGCCGATGGAATTTCCCTCGGCTCGCTGGCTTGCCAGATCCAATATCTTCCCTACCCCGATGTCGCATCGTCCAGCCAAGATACCTGATCATGGCGGTGGTGGCGATCGGCCTGTGGCAATAGCTGGGCGTCTGGACCCCCTGGATGACGGGAACCGATCGCCGGTCAGCGCCGCGATCCAAGCGGAACGGATCGTCTCCTTGCCGGTTGTGGAGGAAAGGAGATTTCCAATGTCTGACGGTATCATGTGGCTAATCGTCGTCGCCGGCGGGCCAGCGCTGCTGATCATACTGATTGCCTATGTCCTGGTAACCCGCCGTAACCGTGGTCCGGTTGAACGCAGGGAAAGCGACCGCGCTACCGACCAGCTCTACCGCGAGGACGATCGGCGATAGCTTGCGCATTGGGCGGTGTAGGAGGTCGTCGCGGACATGCAACGACCTCCCGCTGGTCTCACCGCATCAAGCACCGCCTCAAGAATGCAAAGAGCCTGTTCCCGCTGATCGTTGCACGGACCCGAGCCGCGGCCCATCGTGCTTTCATGGTGGCACCGACGTGGCAATCACAGACAATGTCGTGGAGTTGCCAGTCGCTCAATTCGAAGAAGCGCTTTGCCTCGCCATATGTGTCGTCCCCCAGACCCGATGCACGCAAGATCGGGTCTTCGAAGGCAACCGCGAGTGCCGATCCTTCCCCACGTGCGATGGCGCGTGCTTCGGGACGCAAATGTTCCGTGCCGGTTAGCGCACCGAGGCATCGTTCGGGATTTTGCTCGAGAAGTTCAGCCCAACGCGCGATGCGTTCATTACGTGTCATTACCGAAAACGGCGCCAGCGGCTCAATCCTGGCGACGGTTTGGAGCTGGTCGAGTGTCTGATGTTTCATGGTCGGCTCCTGTCTGAGAGGGAGAAGCACCCACGCCTTCTGAAGAATTATCGCCCGGCGGAGCTTCGACAAGACGGAGGTTTGACGAATTCGCCACTGGCGACGAACTCCAAAATGATATCGCCGGCAAACAACCGTGGTCAGCTCGCACTACTGCGCCGCCACTTCCTGGCGGAGCCTTCAAACTGAATGCTCGCACGATGCCGTGGCGTCAGAGTTCCAGCAAGGCATAGGGGCGACCGTTCGGTTTGGCCACGTGCATGGCGACGTTGTAGACCTTGGCGCCCCCAGGCGTGTGGCCTTCGTAGGAGCCGCGATGCGCGTGACCGTGCACGACCGCGCTGACCTTGAACCGATCGATCGTCTCGGCAAGGCGTGAAGAGCCAAGAAACGGAAATATCTCCAGCGGTTCACCCTCGACGGTTTCAGCGATCGGCGCGTAGTGGAGGACCACGAGCGTCCGCTTCGCCCGTACCTGGCGCATCGCGTTTTCGAGGCGCATCGCCTCGTTGACACTTTCCGAGACCATCGCCTTGATCGTGGGTTCGCCGAAGGAGCCGAGCATGCGCGATCCGAAGCCGCCAACGAACCCTTTCACGCCGACGAAGCCGACCTCCTCGATTTCGACCGCATGGCCGTCGAGAAGGTGAACATGCGCCTGGCGCAGGATGTTTGCGACGTCGTCCACCGCGCCGGATTCGTAGTCGTGATTGCCGAGCACCGCCACTACCGGGATCGAGCAGTTACGCAGGTCCTCGGCGAGCATCTCCGCCTCACGAGGCTTGCCGAGATTGGTGAGATCTCCCGTCAGGACGAGAATCTCGGCTTCCCTGGATATCTCGCCGAAGAGATCGCGATACGAGGTTCGGGGATCTTCCCTGACATGCAGATCCCCCATGGCGGCAACTTTAAGTGTCCGTGCGCTATCCTTCGGCGCGACGTTCTCCAGGCGGTCAGGCATCACGAAAATCCCCCACACCTCCGACGCCGGCGAAGCCCCATTCCTTGACATCAATCTCGTAGTCGGATTGCGACAGCAGCCGCCCGCGGCAGATCTTCATCCTGGGGGACGGCAATTGCCGTTGCTTTGCGAGGCGGTCGAGCAGTTCATCGAGGAGCCATGCCGGGATGTGATCGCGCTCGCTTGGGTAAATCCATCTGAAGTTGATGAGCTGCATCAGCAGGACCTCCCAATGAACCTCCAGATAGGAAAGCAGCCGGTGCCAATCTATCTGGTCGTGTGCCTTGAGGATCGTGTGGGCGATATCGGCGCCGTCGTGCCGGCCCCTGTCTTGAATGAAGCATTTGGACCAGATGAGTTCGGTCGGTCCGATGATCCGCACACGGCTGCCCAGCAACTCGATCTGTCGGGCATGTTCCAGCCATCGATCGCCGACAGGCATCATGCCGTTGGCCGATCCGAAGATGACGTCGAAGAAATGCCTGCCCTTGAACACCTTGCCAAGCCACCGGTCGTCCTCGATTTCGACGGCATATCCAAGCTCCTTGAAATGGGCGAGGATCCGCGCGTAGTCACCGGCCTTGCAGAAGATATCGAGATCCTTGGTCTGGCGAGTGACGCCGGTATAGGCGCTTACCGCATAGGTTCCAGCAACCAGAAAGGGAATGTCCGTGGCGGTGAGTTCGCGGATCGCTTCCATGTAGAAAACTTCCGCCCCGGCGTGCTTAAGGGTCGGCGCCGCCTTTGCATTGATCAACGGGAGCGAAACCAGGACGTTTTCGCGTGATCGATCCGTGGTCATCAATGATTGCTCCTAGCCCGCCAACCGACAAGTCGGCCGCTGGGACAACAACGTCGACCCCTCCATGGTTCCGCCTTGCGGGCGGGGTGCCCGGTTGGTCACGGAGCGATCCGTTCTGAGCGGCGGAGATTCCGCAGGGAATATGGCCTCAAATGAGATCGAACCCAACCCGATACCCTCGAGATGGGTTCGATGGTGCTTAAACGCCGCAAAGCGCCCCGGCATAGCGCGGCAAGATCGATTTCCGCGATCTCGTCGCTGCGTGCCAGTCAGAGGAACGTGAGCGCTTTCAGGGTCGATTGATTGCGCGTCCGCCGTCGCGATCGATCTCGCCCGGCACGTATTCGCCAGCATTGGCATCGAAGCCGGTCCAGCCATCGGCCTCGTACGATCTGCGGCGTTCGGCCAGGTCCACCGATCGGGATTGCCCCAAAATCTCCTCGGCATTCGGCACAAGTTGGTCCTCAACCCTAGCCGTCACCAAGGTACCGCCGCGGCGTACACCTTCCGCATAGACGTGTGCATCGCGCTCGGGCACACCCGACTCCGTCAGACCGCCGATGATGCCGCCGGCCGCTCCACCGGCCACGGCACCGGCAACCGCGCCGGCGGCGGTGGCGGCGAGCCATCCGGCCGCGACCACCGGGCCAACACCCGGAATGGCCATGACGCCCAGTCCCGTGAGCAAGCCCCCGGCGCCGCCGATCACGGCTCCGATTCCGGCACCGCTGCCAGCGTCTTCAGCGGCCTCCGAACGATTTGTGTCGTACCAGTCATCCGAGTTGTTGGCGACGATGCTGATATTGGAATGTGGGACTCCCGTCGCCTCAAGCTCGCCGACCGCATCGGCCGCGTCGTCATAATTGTCGAACAGTCCAGTTACCGTCTTCATGTGATTTCTCCTGATCCACGCTCACTTGCTTGCGGCAACGATGTTGCCCTGGTAGTCGAGCCCGACGTTTAGGTTTTCGCCTCCCTTGGCCGCTTGGCCACGCCAGATGCCCTGATCGTCCTTGGTCAGCTTCGATACGTTCGAATATCCCGCATTCTCGATCCGGCTCTTGGCCTGGGATTCGGTGAAGCTGTTTGCGCCGGGGACAAGAGCGGCGGCGTTGGCAGTGTTGTCGGTCTTCACCGCCGGCGTTGTCGCTCCCGTAATGGAATCTTGCCCGGCGGCGATCTTTTCGATCGCCTGCTGGTGCATCTTCAGCGTGCCGACCGTTTGCTGGGCAAAAGTCTTGAGCGCGGCGTTGTCACCCCCGCTTGCATAATCCTCGAACAGCTTGACGGCTTCGTCATGCGCCTTGCGCTGCGCGTCGACATAGGCCGGATCAATCGGCCCCTGCCCGTTCTTGAGCTTATCCAGATCGCCCTGATGCTGAGCATCGAGCGCTGAGGGCACCTTCAGTTTTTGTTCACCGGCGACCGCTTGCAGCTTGGTGTTGGCGGCGCCGTGGTCCCGGATCATCATCTGGGCAAAATCCTTGACGCGCTGGTCCTGGGCCTTGCCCAAGGCAATCTGACTCGAGTCCACTTCAAACTTGCCGCCGACGGCAGCCCTGTCGACAAAATCCTGGGCGCTGTCGGCCGCGAAGGCAGGCATTGCGAGAACCGTGGAAGCAACCGCGAGGGATGCGAGAAGGTGTCGTGTTTTCATTGGCTTTGTCCTTGTCAGTGAGCGAATTTGCGCTGCGTCCTAACAAGCCAAGATGCGCTTTGTTCCGCTCTCCAAGCCCCATGCACCAGACCCCGGCAGAGCCAGAAAACCATGGTGGAGACGAGTGGCTCAGGCGTCGTTTATTCCAAATTCCAACGCCAGGTGCACTGGAACAAATCGACCGTCGCGGCGTTAGAGGCCGTCCGCGGAAGGGCTTCGTGGAGCAACAGGGGAAGGTCTTGGAGGGGCGGGTGCGCACAGGCCATTTCAGAAAGCCGATCGTCATTCAACCTGGCCGCATAGACCGCGACAGGGTTGTGGTCTCTGTGTCCGATGCCGCCGAAGTGCTGCTGCGGGACTGGCCGAAGCCGACCTCGGAAAGGCGTCTTGCGGCCATCAAGGCCTGCCTTGCGGTCATGCGTGGCGAAAAGCCTCCAAGGGTTGCACGGCAGGCGTTCATCGTCGCGGCCAAGGACGTCAGGATTCTGCTCGGCGATCAAATTTAGCCCTTGGGCCCATGTGCACCGCAGCCGCTGATTTGGTAGAGCCTGGTTCGAACGAGAGGTCAGTGCCAAGATGTCAATTCCTACACCGGTCTCTGCCAGAGGCGAGATCCAGTCGGGAGAGACGCAGGACAAAACGCCGGGCTTCGATCCTGCCGTTGCTCCGATGGAGACCGATGCCGAGGCGGCGGACACACAAAATCCGCCCCCAACAGAGCCGCCACGTTCCCGCCGGCCGAAATTCGAAAATGAAGCGAGCTTCGCCAACGCGATGCGGCCGGTCGAAGGCGAGCCGGAACCGCGGCCTCGCAGCAACTGGCCGCTGTTGGTCGTTGCAGCCGTCGTTTTGGTAGCGGCCGCGGTTTTTCTGGCGGCGAGCATGCTACGGTGACGGTGACAAGGTCTGCGAGGAAGCGCGGCGACGGCCTATTCGGGAAGATCGGGTGCGCTCTTCATACCGGGAAGTTCGGTCATCGGGCACAGCAGGCGCGGCCGCGCAGGATTAGAGATGTCGAGCTTGTCCCAGGGGATGCGGTATAGGCCACCGCGACGGCGGAGCCCAAAAAGATCGAGCACGGCCACGCCTATGGCCGAGGCCGAAAGACGCTCGAAAGCAGCGTAGACGCCGACATGGAATTCGGTAACGACGAAATCGTCGCCATCCGGTTCGGCGCGGATTTCCTCGATATAGCCGATGCTCTTGCCCCGCTGCGAAAGCACGCGTCGCCCAGCCAGATGTTCGAGATTGACGATGGTCATCATCAAGCTCCCGGAATGCGTCCGATGACATGATCGCGCAACCAGTCCTGCCAGGCGAAGATCGTCGTCCGACGCACATCGATATCGAACTCGATGTCGACGCCGATATCCTTCACCTTGTGCCAGGCGATCCGATGCGGCTCGCCATGGCGCTTACCACCCAGCTTTGCCGCGAGTTGCGCCATCCATCGTCCCGGCCATGTGCCAAGGCGACGCGCCAAAGTGATGGAGCCGAGTTCGATCGCGACGATCCTTGGGGGCTTGCCCTGGCGCAATTCGGCCACCAACCCGTCGACCTTGCCGATTTTGACCTGGCGGCGGTCGACCACCTGCTTGTCCAGGAGATCACGCAGCAACTCCATCAGGTGCCTCCGAATATCTGCAGCGGGATCGTCACCACGGCCAGCACAAAGCCGAGCGCGATGATGAAGATGACCGCGGCATTCGAGAGAATGCCGTTGCGATGCTCGCCGACGTAGCGTTCGTCGTTCAACAGAAACAGGAATGGAACCACCGTCAACGGCAGGCTGGCTGCCGTCAGCGCCATGGAAAATATGGTGAGCCTCAACGGATCGACACCAAGCATGATCGGGAGGGCCGCAAGCAACAGGGATACCGTATACACGGCGCTGAAGCCTGGATCGTCGCGCGGCTTGCGGTCCTCGCCCCAGGTCCAGCCGAAACCTTGCGCCACGAGGTAAGCCTGTTGCAGCGCGACTTCGAGTGCAGCGCCAAAGCAGGCAATGGCGAGAGAGGCTACGAACAGGATGAAACCCCAGAAGCCGAATACCGGGATCAGCATCAACGGCATTTGGTGATAGTCGTCGACCTGGTTGATGCCGTGCGTCGCCAGCACGAGAGCGGCCACGATCAACACGCCGATCGAAATGGTGCCGCCGAAGGTCATCCCCAGTCCCGCTATGGCCCGATTGGCGCCGAGATAGCTCTTGTCCCACTGGTCCTCGATAGCCCCCGAGGAATAGAACATGAACAGGTAGGGCGATATCGAGGCGCCGAGAATGCTGACCGCCATGAACCAGTAATTGGCGGTATCGTGGGCTGGCAGCGAAGGCACCGCGCCAGCCGCGACCGCCGTCCAATCGGGTTTCAGCATCACGGCCGCGACCACGAAACACAACGTCACCAGGCCCAGCATCGACACGCCTTTCTCGATGAAACCGAACGTGCCTTTCCAGAGCAGCAGCCATGCCAGAAAAGCCACCGGCAGAGCCCACCACTGGAAGCCTATGCCCGAGGCAAGTTCGAGTGCGATGGCAACGCCGCCGATCTCGGCGGAGAGCACCATGAGACTGAGCAGCAAGGTGGCAAGCAACGGCCACACAAAGACGTTGAAACCAAATCTCTCGCGAATGCCGTCGCAGATCGTGTGATGGCTCACCGCGGCGAACCGGCCGGCCATTTCCACCAGAAAGATGATGCAGATGGTGCCGAGGACCACGGCCCAGATCAACTGGAAACCGAAGGTTGCGCCCGCTTGGGCCGCCGTCGCCATCGATCCGACTTCGAGGAAGCCGCCAACGCTGGTAACCACGCCGAGCGATATTTCCACGAGCTTCTTCATGGCTTCGGCGCGAAATATCTGGCATAGGCGGTGGCAAGCGTGCGCGAGCCCTGCCGAAGATCCTGCCTTGCGTTTTGGACCTCCGCTCGACTGTCCGCCTGCAATCCCGCCTCGGCGCGAGCCACCGCGGCCGACAGATCCTTGACCGCTGCCGCCAAAGCAGATTGCTCGGCGGGTTCGGCCGTCCCGGCCGATCGGATTTGTGCCTCGGCGTCGGCCAGGGTCTTGCCGGTCGACCGCAGCGTGCCGGATGTGTATGCGAACGGCGCCGCCCCATCCATCCAGGCATCGAGCACCATCGATACGGTCTGTGCCGCGGAGGCCACCGTTTGTGATTGCTGCTTGATCTGGTCGGAAGACGAGCATCCCGCCAAGACGCCCGTGAGCAACAGCACGCACAAACAACTCAGCCTGGGATAAGGGCCACTAAAGGTCAAAGCCCGCGTTTGATGCGCCACGAGACTGGTCTCCCCGAGCCGATGGAAGTCGCGGTCGGCGTGAATTGATCTAGAGCGCCCGGTTTGCCCGTCAATCAAACGCCACCGCTCGGACAGGCGCCGACCGCGGGACATGAGGACCAGCGACAGTGGCCCGCAGGCCACGACAGAACCAATTCAAGCGGAACAAAGCATCGATTGTGGGATTGGAACAGGGGGGAAAGTGGCGACCCGTCCTGATCGTCGACGTGATGGGCTGCTGGCACAGAGGATTCCGCAATGCCTCGTCTGATAGTCTGGATAGCCATCGTGGCAGTCGTCGTCATTGCGGCTTGGTTGTGGTTCGGCAGCCATAGACCGAGCAACGATGGCGGCAGCCAGCCCGCGCCCCACGCGATCGACCAGAACGGCTAGTTCAATCCTGCTCTGTTGGGTCTGTAGGGTTCTCGATCCTGTATTCGTGGACCAGGCCAAGAACCTGTTTTCTCACTGTCTCGCGCGCTTCGGGCTGAATGAAAACCATCAGCTGGTCGACGGTTTCAACGACGGGCCGCGGCAGGTCCGCAACTGCGTCGGTGAGCTCGCTGCCATGTTCATACATGTTGTCCGTCAGCTTCTTGTCCAGATCGGAAAGTATACCCATCACCAAGCTCCATAGCTTTTGCTCTCCATCCTGATAAAGGTCAGTCCAGCGGAGATGTTCCGAGAAGCACGCAAGCTCCTGTCGTCGGTCCGATATGCGAAGCGCGAGCCAGAGCCAGTGGGAAAAACCAGCGGCCAACCAGACCGGGAGCAGAAGAAGCGTCAGACACAACACGGTGGATGACAGACAACGCCCTCGGCTGTGATATGAAGGACGGCGGGACTGTTGACCAAGTTGCGGCTGTTGGCGAGCGGTGAATCACTGCTGCCCCGGCATCTCGGTATTTTCCTTGGGCTCTTTCTTGACTCCCGCGGCCGGTGAGGTGTCGGCCGGAGCGTTGCCGCCCTGGTTCTGTTCAGGCGCTCGTTTCAGGGGCGAGGTGCGCCACCCCATATCGACGTAGAGAAAGCCGATCAGGAAACCGACAATTATGACCCCGGCTATCACCAGCGAGAGTAGTGCGTTGCGTCGTTCCATCCTGCGGCTCCCTTAGCCTGCCGAACAGCCAATGACGAAAATAGTTCCACAGCCAGGTGGCACCGAGGCCGGGCACCGGCCGTCGCCCCAGCAGCGTGGCAACTTAAGGGATCGAGCGCGGCCGGGTCGCGCCAGCGCCGCGCGCTTCGCGGGCTCCGGAAGGTCAAGGAGGCGCGAGGTTTGAAATTCGCATTCGCAAGAGCGTCATGAAATCTGCCGTTGCCGATCTGTCGAAACCAGACGCGGCGTCGCTTTGCTGTCGGCTCATGCGCGACTTACGACTCTCGCCGGCGTTACAACCCGACAAGCAACAACGCTGCCCCTAACCACCAGACGGCTTCGGTAATGCCGGTTGCCTCGGCTGCGTGCCTTGCTGGTCCCCGCCGGTACTGGACTGCGGTGTCGGATTGGTATCCGTGGTTGGATTCTTGTCGACCGGCTGGCTGTTCATCGTATCCGTCTTGGATTTGACGGGGTCGGCATTGTTGTTGCACGCCGCCAAAACGAGCAACGCCGACGCCGACCAAATCAACCACATCGCTTTCATACTGACTTTTCCTGGATGAGTTCGGGTGAAGCAGCCTGCAAGGATCCTATCCGGTCGAACCGGATGGAAAGCCCTTGTTTGACGGCACTTTTAGCCAGCAAATGATCCAGCTCGCTATCGTCGATGGGGCTGCGAACCACCTGACGAATGGCCTTGCACGCCAGCTCGGTCGAGACGAAATCATATCTCCTGCTTCTGGCGGATACATATTGTTCGACCAGCATCTTCACGCGCCTGAGCGCGATTTCATCGGCATATCGCATTTCGTTTCTCCTGCGGCCGAACTGCCGAGTGTGTGGGTTGTTCCCAGATGAACTCAAGACATGACCGCCAAGCTCGTGAGAAAGCCCGCGCCTCCCGGCAGGGGAGCGCGCGGGCTGATCAGGCTGAGGGGAACCCGATCGCGCGGCGTCAAACAAGGGGAGCGACGACGCCGCACGACACCGAACATGGATCGACCTCAGTTGTTCCACTTCGCCGTCCCCGAGTCGTTCGCGCCTGAACGCGCCAAGGGAGTCGACTGGCATGGTCCTCCGGCAGCCAGCATTTCGATCTGGTCCACGCGGAACAATCAGGGACCCCGCTGGTTCGGCCAGAACGGTTTTCGGAGGACATGATGACCAATGCAAAGCTGGCCGTGGTGACGGGCGCATCGAGCGGCATCGGCAAGGAACTTGCCAAACTATGCGCCAAGGACGGCTATAACCTGATCATAGCCGCCGACGAGCCCGCGGTCCAACAGGCGGCCGAGGCTCTGGCTTCGCATAATGTGACTGTTGAAGCCATCGAGGCAGATCTGGCATCCGTCGAGGGCGTCGATCAACTCATCATGCAGATCGGCGATCGCGACGTCGACCTTCTGTTCCTGAACGCCGGACGCGGACTCGGCGACGGCTTTCTCGACCAGGATTGGCAGAAAGTTCGCCGGGTTATCGACACCAACATTACCGGCACGGTCTACCTCGCGCATGAACTCGGCGCCAGGATGGCTCGCCGCGGCCGTGGCCGAATTCTGTTCACCGGATCGATTGCCGGCTTCATGCCCGGCACTTTCCAGGCGGTCTACAACGGCACCAAGGCGTTCATCGATTCCTTCTCGATCGCACTGCGCCATGAGATGCAGGACACCGGCGTCACAGTCACGGTGCTGATGCCCGGGGCGACGCAGACGCGGTTCTTCGAACGCGCCGAAATGATGGATACAAAGGTCGGCACCGATGAGAAGGACAATCCGGCCGACGTCGCCAAAACCGGCTATGAGGCGATGATGGCGGGAGAGGAACAAGTGATCAGCGGCTGGAAGAACAAGTTGCAGGTCGCCGCCGCGCATATCACCCCGGCAGGCACGCTGGCCGAACAGCACCGCAAAATGGCCGAGCCGGGTTCGGCGTCCAGAGACTGATCTCTTCCTGTCCGCGAACGCAGGCCCTTTGTGAGTATCGCAAGATAATCGTCGGTGGCAGCCCACTTCGGCTGAACGATGAATTTGCCGACACCTCAAAATAGTCAACGCAGGAGCAACACGATGAAAGCCCTCACATGGCACGGCAAAGGCGATATACGCTGCGATCAGGTGCAGGATCCGTCCATCGAGGATGACCGTGACGTCATCATCAAGGTCACCTGCTGCGCCATTTGCGGCTCGGACCTGCATCTGATGGACGGCTACATGCCGACCATGGAATCGGGCGACGTGCTTGGACACGAGACCATGGGAGAGGTCGTGGAGGTCGGCCGTGGCCATTCCAAGTTCAAGAAGGGCGACCGCATCGTGGTGCCGTTCAACATTTCGTGCGGCGAGTGCTGGTTTTGCCAGAAGGGGCTGTTCTCGCTTTGCGATCGGTCCAATCCCAATGCCAAGCAAGCGGCGGAGGTGATGGGACAATCGCCGGCCGGCCTGTTCGGCTATTCGCATCTGGTCGGCGGCTATTGGGGCGGCCAGGCCGAATATCTGCGCGTTCCATTCGCCGATGTCGGCCCGATCAAGGTGCCGGAAGGCATGGATGACGAGCAGGTGCTGTTTCTTTCCGACATCTTTCCGACCGGCTACATGGCAGCGGAGAACGCCGGCATCGAGCCCGGCGACACGGTCGCGATCTGGGGCTGCGGTCCGGTCGGCCAGTTCGCCATCCAGAGCGCATGGATGCTCGGCGCCGGTCGCGTAATCGCGATCGACAAGGTTTCGGAACGACTGGCCATGGCTCGCGAGCATGGCAAGGCCGAGACACTCGATTTCAGCAATTCAAATATCTACGACGCCCTGATGGCGATGACCGATGGCCGCGGGCCGGATCGCTGTATCGATTGCGTGGGCACCGAAGCCGACGCCGGCGCCAGTGCCGACTCCATGCTCGACAAGGTCAAGGCGGCTGCCTTCCTCGGCACCGACAGGCCACATGTGCTGCGCGAAGCAATCTACTGTTGCCGCAAGGGCGGCACCATTTCGATCCCCGGCGTGTATATCGGCCTCGTCGATCATATCCCCTTCGGCGCCGCGATGAACAAAGGCCTGACGTTCCGTATGGGCCAGACCCATACGCAACGGTATCTCGAACCGCTTTTGGCCAAGGTCCAGACCGGCGAGATCGACCCGTCCTTCGTGATCACGCACAGGGCCGGCCTCGAAGCCGGGCCTGATCTCTACAAGACCTTTCGCGACAAGCAGGACGGCTGCATCAAGGTGGTCATGCGGCCGCATGGGTGAGCCGTTCATCGGCACGAGAACCGTTTCGTCTTCGCTCGTGCTCTCCCGTTGACGGCGTCGGTGCCGTCGCGGTCGCGGAACTTTCAATCTTGCCGATGATTGAGATCGTTTCGTGCAAGGAAAGGAACCATCATGGCCAAGGAAGATTCTGCCTCGAAACCCGCCGTCCGGTCACCGAACGCCGAGGGCCTGCCGCACCCAAGGAGGGATGCCAGCGACACGGATGCCGGTGCAAAACCGCTGACGCCAAGGACCTCGGGCGCGTCGCGTCCGTCGAGCGTTCCATTGGACAATCCGGTCGCCAACCGAAATGCCGGTCGGCCGCGCCAGGCGAGCACCACGCCCCGGCCCACCGACAAGCCGCTGGATTGATCGCGACGGGCTGGCTCTTTAGATCATGACGACTTCTTGGCGCGAAGCGACGCCAGGTCGGCCACGGCAGTGAGGATAGCCGCTTCGCTTGCGGGTTTTGCCACGAATTTGCAGTTTCGGAACCGGGCGGGAAGATCGCCCTGCCCATATCCCGTTACGAACGCGAAAGGAGTGCCGCGAGCCAGCAATATCTCCGCGATCGGCAGGCTCGTTTCGGCGTTAAGTTGAACGTCCAGCAATGCCATGTCGACCTTGTCGGCCTCGACCAGCCGAAGTGCGGCGGCAACGGACGAAACAGGCCCGACCACAGGATAGCCCGCTGCACGCAAGTCAGACGCGACGTCCTCCGCGATCAGCCACTCGTCCTCCACCACAAGAACGCGAGGTCTGTCGCTCACGGCGCGTCCTTGTGGTTTGCCGAAAAAGCGATCTGGACATCGAGGCCGTCCTTGCGGAAGGAGGTGTCGACCTGGCCGCCGAGCCTGTAGCCGATTTCCCCCTTCAACAGGTTCAGGCCGAAGCCGTTGTTCAACGGCTCCTTGACTGGAGGGCCGTCCTTTTCGCGCCAGCCAAGCGTGAAATTATCGCCATCCATCGCCCATCTGACGCCGATCCTGCCTCGAGGCTTGGACAGGGCGCCATACTTGGCCGCATTGGTTGCCAGTTCATGGATGGCCATGCTGAGGGAAAGTCCCTGTTGCGGGCCGAGTCTTACGTCGTCGCCATCGAGTTCGATCCGTTCGATGCCGAACGGCTCGAGTTCCTGGTGGAGCAGTTCCTTGACCGAAGCTTCTTTCCACCTCTCGCGGGTCAGCAGTCCGTAGGCCCGGGACATGGCATGCAGCCGGCCGATCAAGGCCTCCGCGAACTCTTCCTTTGTATCCGAACTGTCCCGCGTCCGGTTGGCGATGCTGGCGATCACCGCCAGCATGTTCTTGACGCGATGGTTGAGCTCCGAGATGAGCACCTGCTGATGCTCTTCCGCCCGCGCCAGGGTGGTAACGTCGACAAGTGTCACCACGACGCCCTGTATCCTGTTGCCCTTGTCCCGATAGGGATTGATTCGGACCATGTGAAACAGACCCCTGGAATCGCGCGCAAGATGGTGGTTCAGGATCTCGCCTGTCTCGAAAACCTTGTCGATGTGCTGCTTCAACTCAGGATAGTCGAGTTGGCTCGACAGATCCGTCAGCGGCCGGCCGACGTCGGAGGGGCGCAGACTGAAGAAGGATGAGGCCGCCGGCGTGAAGGTCCGCACCACAAGACTGCGATCGAGAAAAATGGTCGCGATGTCGGTGCTTTCGAACAGATTGCGCAGATCGCTGTTGGCGTGATCGAGCTCTTCTATCTTGCTGGTCAACTCCGCGTTGATCGTGTTGAGTTCTTCGTTCAGCGACTGCATCTCTTCCTTGGACGCTTCAAGCTCCTCGTTGGTGGATTGCGCCTCTTCGTTGACGGAGACGAGTTCCTCGTTCGACGATTTCACCTCTTCGAGGGCCGTCTCGTATTCCTCTATGGTGGATTGAAGACGCTCTCTTGTGTCTCGCAGTTCCCGCTCGAGATCGGCGGTGCTGTCGCTGTCACGGCTGCCATCGTCCTCATCGGACCGGGCCATGGTCGGGCCAGACGGCTCGAAGAGGACAAGGTAAAGCGGCTCACCATTGCCCCTCTCGGCGAGCGGTTCGATCGTCAGCCTGATCGGTTGGACGCGTTCGTCGTCTTCCTCGACGGCGAGGTTGTCCCGCACAACAGTGCGGCGTGTCGTCGTCGCCTCCCTCAATGCGGCGCGCAGGTCCAACCGAAGCCCGCGGCGCGCCATCGTCAGCAACTGCCGGCTGGGGATGCCTTGCGGCGCTTCGAGGTATCTGCCGGTCCTCGCCGAATAGTAGACGACGTCGCCTTCGGCGTTGACGAGGACATGCGGCGGCGCGAACCGCTCCAGCACCTGCGCCTCGACAGCTTGGCGCAGCGGATATCCGATCGTGCCCTTCTTCAAGCCAGCGGTTTCGGCGGGAAAGACGCCGGAAGGGACATCCCCAATAAGGGCCGGCAGCCTGATATGTGGCGAGGCATGCTCCCGTGCCTGGAAGAGGCGATGTTTCTTGTCGACGGTGGCAAACAGATTTTCGTGCTGCCCGACGCTTTCGGACGTGCCGAGGAAAAGATAGCCACCCGGCTTCAGCGAATAGTGGAAGACAGGAAGAACGCGGCTTTGAATGGCCGGGCCGAAATAGATCAGCAGGTTGCGGCACGAAACCAGATCCATGCGCGAAAAGGGCGGATCGCGGATGACGCTATGCGGCGAGAAGATGCACAGTTCCCGGATCTCGTTGCTGATGACGTAGCTCTCGCCATCGCCGTTGAAAAACCGCTGTTTGCGCTCCGGGGAAAGACCCTGCATCAAGGCTTCGGGATAGCGTGCCGCGCGCGCCACCGCCAGGGCCGGCTCGTCTATGTCGGTGGCGAATATCTGGACGCGCGGAACGGCAGAAAGCGTTTCCATGTGTTCACGCAGCAGGATGCCGATGGAGAACACCTCCTCGCCGGTGGCGCAGCCGGGAACCCAGACCCTAACCGTGTCGGTCGCGGTCTTGCCCTCGAACAGCCTCGGGATGATCTTTTGTTCCAGCAATTCGAAGGCATCGGGATCGCGAAAGAAGTTAGTGACATTGATCAGCAGATCGCGAAACAGGTTCATCACCTCGCGAGGGTCCTTCTTCAGCCAGTCGATATAGGCGCTGATGGACTGAATCTGGGCGATCTGCATGCGCCGCTTGATCCGGCGTAGGAACGTCTTGGTTTTATAGCCTGAAAAGTCGTGGCCGGAGTGGCTGCGTAGAATGCCGTATATCTGTTCGCGGACTTTATCTATGTCGGCCGTATGGTCGTCTTCTTCGTTCGTCAGCCCGTCCAGCGTGTCGAAGCCGCGGGCGTAAGCCTCGAGCTTCGCCCCAATCTCCTCGGCGGGCACGGCAACATCGATGAGCCCGCTGGCAATAGCGCTCTGCGGCATGTCGGGATTGCGCGGACCGTAGCCGTCCGGCGCTTGCGCCACGGTGAGCCCGCCCCGCTCCTTGATGGCCTTCGCACCCAAGGTTCCATCGGAATCACCTCCCGACAGTACGACGCCGACCGCGTATTCTCCCTGGTCTTCGGCGAGTGCGCTGAAGAAGATGTCGATAGGTTTGCGCTCCTGGGTAAGCCCATTGGGCCGCCGCAGGTGCAGCACGCCATTCTCGATGACCAGAGTGACGTTTTCCGGCATCACATAGACATGGTCGGGTTCAACAGCCACGCCGTCCTCGACCACCACGACAGGCATCTCGGTGTAGCGGTCGATGACCTCGTGCAGCAGGCTGTTGCGCTTGGGACTGAGATGCGTGATGATCACGAACGCCATGCCGGGCCGATCGGTGATGCCCTTGAAAAACCCTTCCATTGCGGGAATGCCACCCGCGGACGCACCAATGCCGACGATGGGGAACTTGATTGATCGGGTTGTCACGGCATGTCCCCCCTTTCGCCCGACCGACATGAAGTCTCTCAAGGTCGGATCGGACAGGACACAACCATATAGCGCGCAGGGAGGATGGAACAAGTCAGCATGCATGACGTTGAACCCGATATCCATGGTGGTTCAATGACAAAACGCTCTGCTGGCCTGAAACTCCTGGCGCCAATGGTGCCGGGGGCGCCTGAATTAATCGAAGGTCTCGATGGGCCCGTCCCGGATCGCATGCTGGCGCTTGCGAAACGATTGCAGGCGGCGCTGGATGACAGGAAAGCGGAAGTGGCTTCTTTGCATCCTAAACTCCGTTCGAAGAAAGGATGACGACGTGCGCGATCTGCGGGGGTTGCATATTCTGATTGTTGAAGACGAATGGTCGATGGCGGGAGATCTTGCGAGGTTTTTCAGCAACATGGGTGCTATCATCCTCGGGCCCGCGGCTACCGTCGAGCAAGCGTCTGAACATACCGATCAAGCCGAAGCTGCGATCCTGGACGTCAATCTTAACGGCCGACGCGTGTTTCCGATCGCCGACAAGTTGATGCGCCGCGGTATCCCGTTCGTATTCTTTAGCGGCGACAACGACATCGCCATCCCCGAGCATCTCCGTTACGCCAGCAATTTGCGGAAATCCTCGGGCAGCAAGGCTGTGTTCAATGCCCTTTTTCCGCCGCAGGGGTCCGAACAAGCGGACATCTCCGTGCCCTCCCCGCCAGACGACGTTTTCACGCTTTTGCCCAAACTGCGCCTCGCGGCGCGTCTTCTGCTGGGGGACGTCAACGCATCGGACCGGCTGGTCGAGAGGACACTCGAGCAAGCGATCCGGGACGTGGACCACCGGCAGCTTGGCCAGTCCACCGAAAACTGGCTCAACGACGTCATGCGAGAAGTGGCAAAAGCCCGCGGCGCAAAGCTGATGCATTGAATTCTCCTGGGCCGAAGCCAAGGCGCTTCCCTGGGGGATTGCTGGATCGCTTTTCTGGCTCAGGGCCCGAAGCATTTTCTGGCTCAGGGCCCGAAGCAATGGGGCCGTCGATTGTTCCAGCGAATTTCGAGATTTTCTAGGGCCCGCGGCACCGGCCGTAGGCCAGCCTTTCTCAACTCTTGCGATCACGCTCGACGAATTTGTTGAAACGGCTGGATTTTCCGTCGCTGGTCTTGGCCTGATAGAGGAAGGCCAGATCATTCTCGTCGAATATCCGGAAGAACTCGTCCCAATCGATAGGGTCGAATGCTTCCTCGGGCTCGCCAAAGTCGATCCGCAAGATGCCGCCCTCCCCCTTGGTGCGGACCACCGCCGGACGACCTTGTCGCTCCTCGGCCCATTTGCGAATTTCGTCGTGATTGGTGGTCGTCTGGGACTGCGACATTGAAATCTCCCTTGATCATCGGCTTCGCCTTTCGGCGCCACGGCGGCTGTCGAGCGCCCTAACAGCATACCGGCGGCAATGTTCCCGCATTGCGGCCCGATGGCGTTGCGCTTGCTTTCAGACGAAGCCCGCGAAGGGAACTTTGTTGAAGCACAGGGAACAAACCTTTTGCCGAAAAGTTCGGGGCGCCGAGGTCACTTGTCCGAGGAGTCGTCGTGAAACGCATATTGGTTACAGGAGGCTGCGGCTTCATCGGCCGCCACGTCACACAAGAACTCATCGCTCAGGATTATTCAGTTCGTATTCTCGACGCCCTGCTGGAGCAGGTGCATGCAGGCGAAGCAGTCGCGCTTCCCGCCGGTGCCGAACTGATCAAGGGCGACATTCGCGACCGCGAGGCCGTTGCCGAGGCGCTGGAAGGCGTCGACGCTGTCATTCATCTGGCGTCGGAAGTCGGCGTCGGACAATCAATGTACGAGATCGCGCGCTATGTCGGCACCAACGATTTGGGCACGGCGACACTGCTTGAAGCGCTGATCAAGCATCCGGTCGAAAGGATTGTCGTCGCCTCCTCGATGAGCGTCTATGGCGAGGGCCTCTATGCCACGCCCGAGGGCCAGCGCATCGACAACGCAAGGCGCAAGACGAGCGACATCAAAAGCGGACAGTGGAATCCGCTGTCGCCGGAAGGCGAACCCCTTTCGCCGCTGCCTACGGATGAAGAAAAACCGGTCGACCTCGCCTCGATCTACGCGCTGACGAAATACGCCCAGGAACGCGCCGTGCTGATCTTCGGCGAAGCCTACGGCATCGATGCGGTCGCGTTGCGCCTGTTCAATGTCTTCGGTGCCGGCCAGGCGCTATCAAATCCCTATACCGGCGTGCTGGCCAATTTCGCTTCACGTCTCGCCAATGGCCAACGGCCGATGATCTTCGAGGATGGCGAACAGAAGCGCGATTTCGTTCATGTGCATGACGTCGCCCGCGCCTTTTGCCTTGCGCTGCAGCAACGTCAGGCAAAGGGCCACGTCATCAACATCGGCAGCGGCCGCGCCTATGCGATCAGCGAAGTCGCGCGATTGCTGGCCGAAGCCATGGGAACCCCGAACCGTTCGCCCGACCTGCTCGGCAAGGCGCGCTCCGGTGACATTCGCAACTGCTTTGCCGATATCTCCAAGGCACGTGAGTTGCTCGGTTTCGAACCCGGCCTGCGATTGGAGAACTCTCTCGGGGATTTCGTTTCCTGGGTGCGCAACACGGCCGCCGTCGACCGCGGCGCCGAAATGAAGCGCGAACTCGAAGAGCGCGGGTTGGTGTCATGAGCCCGGGCGCACGCAACCGACGCGAAGCGCCCGTCGCCATCATCGGCGGCAGCGGCTTCATAGGATCAAACCTGGCCGACAGCCTGTTGTCGGATGGCGAGCCGGTGCTGGTGGTCGATAATCTCAGCCGTCCCGGCGTCGAACAGAACCTGCAATGGCTTGCCCAGAAACACGGTGGCCGCCTAACAGTCGAGACCACCGATGTGCGGGACGCCAATGCCTTGGCGCCAGTTCTGATGAGATCCAAGGCGATTTTCCATCTGGCCGCGCAGACAGCCGTCACCACGAGCCTGGTCCGGCCGGACGAGGATTTCGACATCAACCTTCGCGGCACGTTCAACGTGCTGGAAGCGGCGCGGCTGAGCGGCGAGCCCATCCCGGTGATTTTCGCCAGCACCAACAAGGTTTACGGCAGCCTCCCCGACATCGCGGTTCGCGCGGACGACGACCGCTACATACCTTGCGATAGCGCGATCCAGGCTGGCGGCATCAATGAGGCCCGCGGTCTGGATTTCTGCACACCCTATGGCTGCTCCAAGGGCGCGGCGGACCAGTATGTGCTCGACTATGCCAAATCCTACGGCATGCCCACGGCGGTGCTGCGGATGAGCTGCATCTACGGACCGCGCCAGTTTGGAACCGAGGACCAGGGTTGGGTAGCGCACTTTCTGCTCAGCGCCCTGAGGGGACGGGAAATCACCATCTATGGCGACGGCAGGCAGGTGCGCGACATCCTGCACGTTTCCGATGCGGTCGCCGCCTACAAGGCCGTGCTGGACCGGATCGAGATCACCACGGGCCAGGCATTCAATCTTGGCGGCGGACCAGAAAATGCGCTCAGCCTGCGTATGCTGTTGAGCGAGATCGGCAGCCTGACCGGCCGCGAACTCTCGGTCCGCCACGATGGGGAACGGACCGGCGACCAGCCCTTCTTCGTCGCCGATACCCGCAAGATCGAGACCGCGCTTGGCTGGAAGGCCCAGGTTGGGTGGCGCGAGGGCATTCGCGATCTCGCCGACTGGCTGCAGCGCCACCGGCTCGAGCCCCGCCCCGAAGCCGTGAGGTACGTCGCATGAGAATAGCCCTGGTCAACCCGTCCTGGACATATGACGACAGCATCTATTTCGGCTGCCGCCAACCGCATCTGCCGCTGGAACTAGGCTATTCGAAAGCCCTGCTCGAAGCGGCCGGCCATGAGGTGCTGATGCTGGACGGGCAATTGCAGAAGCTCGATAATTCCGGGCTCTGCGAACGCGTGGTTGATTTCGCACCGGCAATGACGGTCGTCAGCACCGCGCCGACCTATCTGTTCTGGCGCTGCGCACCGCCCGAATTGCGGGTGCCGGCCGACTTCCTCAATCGTCTGGCCGGGCGTGGCGGACGCACGGTCGCGGTCGGCCCACATGGTTCGGCGACGCCGGCGCCGGCCTTGCGCAAGCTGGGCGTCGACATTGTCGTGCGCGGCGAATGCGAGGAAGTCGTCGCGGAACTTGCACGACGCGACGATTGGAGCGCGGTACCGTCGACCGCCTATCTGCGGGACGCCAAGCTGGTGTCCAACGGAGGCGTCCATGCCAGTTCGTTTGTCGATCACCCGCCGCTGGAATGGCCATCCGACTGGATTGGGGCCCATTCACACCACCATCACCGGTTCGATAACCAACAGCTTGGATTCGGCGCCGAGGTCGAGGCCTCGCGCGGCTGTCCCTACAATTGCAGCTTCTGCGCCAAGATCGATTTCCGCGATGCCTATCGCCGCCGCAACCACGAAGCGGTGGTAACTGAAATCGATCGGCTGATCGCCCAAGGTGTCGGCTACATCTACTTCATCGACGAAATCTTCCTTCCGCAAAAAGCGTTGCTGGAGGCGTTGGTCGGCCGCGATGTGAAATTCGGCGTCCAGACCCGCATCGATCTGTGGAAACCCGAGCTGCTGGAACTGCTGGGCGCGGCAGGCTGCGTGTCCATCGAAGCCGGCCTCGAAAGCCTGACGGTGGAAGGGCGGGCCATGCTGGCGAAGCGTTGCCGGCTGGGCACCGAGGAGCTTGCCGCGCTACTGGTCAAGGCCAGACGCCACGTTCCCTTCGTCCAGGCCAATCTGATCGGCGTCGTCGAGGACGATCCTGCCCTTGTCGATCACTGGCGCGCCCACCTGATCGACAATGGCGTGTGGGCCAATGAACCCGTACCGCTTTATCCATATCCGAGTTCGCCCAGCTATCGCGAGCTTTGGGGCGAACCCGACGACCTTGCCTGGGAGCGCGCCCATGACCATTACCTCGCATCGTTCCAGAAGTTCAGCGACATCCAGGAAAAGCGCCCGCGCCCGCTGGCGGAACTGGAGGCGGCATGTTGCGGACACTGACGCCACGCAAGCGCCGCATCCTGATGACCGTCGACGCCATGGGCGGAGTATGGCGCTATGCGCTTGATCTCGGCCGGGAACTGGTCAATGGCGGCGACAGCGTTGTGTTCGCCGGTCTGGGGCCGCAACCATCCAAGCAACAGGCCGAAGAGGCACGGTCTTTCGCGACGCTCACCTGGCTGAATACGCCTCTGGACTGGATGACCCGCAGCGCCGGCGACCTCGACGGTCTGCCGCTGGAATTGCGTGCGCCCATACGCGACTACGCCATAGACCTTGTCCATCTCAACGGACCGACGCAGGCCGTGGGGTTGGACGCGCCTTGCCCAGTTATAGCGGTCTCGCATTCATGCGTGACGACATGGTTCCATTCCGTCAAGGGCCAGGCGTTGGATGGCGCATGGAGCTGGCAGAAAGAGCGCAACAGGCGCGGCTTCGACAGGGCCGACGCAGTCATCGCCCCAAGCCGCAGCCATGCCGAGATGCTCGAGACCTGCTATGGCCCGATCGCACGCGTTCACGTCGTCGGAAATGCCGCACACCCGGTCCCGACAGCAGAAGCCCGCCAGCCGCTCGTCTTCGCCGCCGCCCGCTGGTGGGACGAGGGAAAGAATGTGGCGGTGGTCGACCAGGCCGCCTCGTTGACGCAATGGCCTCTCTTTACAGCCGGTTCGCTTCACGGCCCGAACGGCGAGCGCGCCATCGTCAAGCATGCCGTTCCTCTCGGAGCACTGCCGCATGACGAGGTGCGCTCCTTGATGGCCCGCGCCGGTATTTTCGTGTCTCCGTCGCTCTACGAACCGTTCGGCCTGGCGGCGCTGGAAGCGGCCATGTCGGCGACGCCCCTGGTGCTCTCGGACATCCCGACCTATCGCGAGTTATGGGATGGGGCCGCGATGTTCTTTGACGGGCGCGACCCGCATGATCTCGCTGCCTGCATCAATCGTCTTTCCAGCGATGCCGGGCATAGGCGAGAGCTCGGCCACGCCGCCCTCCGCCGAAGCCGCGGGTACACGCTGGCGAGGCAGGCAGCGGCCATGCGCGATGTCTACGAAAAGGCGGCGCTGGCCGTTGCGGAGCGCTGATCATGCGCTTCTTGTTCTACACCCACTCGCTCGTCTCCGACTGGAACCACGGCAATGCCCATTTCCTTCGAGGCGTCATGCGCGAACTGGTGGCGCGCCGGCATCAGGCCATCGCTCTGGAGCCGGCGGACGGCTGGAGCCGATCGAACCTGCTGGCCGAGAAGGGATCCTTCGCGATCGAACGTTTTCGCAAGGATTTCCCCGAACTGATGCCGGTGACCTATGATGCCGGGTTCGACCATGAAGCCTGGATCGCCGAGGCCGACGTGGTGATCGTCCACGAATGGACCGACCCGAAGCTTGTCGCTCGCATCGGCCGTGCCCGGGCCGATGGCGGCGAATTCACCTTGCTGTTTCACGACACCCATCACCGCGCCGTGTCGGCCACCGAGGCAATCTCGGCGCTCCGCCTGGAACATTATGATGGCGTTCTCGCGTTTGGCGAAGCGCTGCGCGAGAGCTATCTGCGCGCCGGCTGGGGCAAGCGTGTCTTCACCTGGCATGAAGCGGCGGACGATCGCCTATTCAAGCCGCACCCGGAAATCCACGCGACGTCCGACCTGGTCTGGATCGGAAACTGGGGCGACGACGAGCGGACGGCCGAGATCCAGGAGTTCCTAATCGAACCAGTGCGCGATCTCGGTCTTCGGGCCACTGTTCACGGTGTCCGCTATCCCGAGCCGGCACTTGCCGATCTGGCCGCCGCCGGTCTGCGTTATGAAGGGTGGATCGCCAATGCCGACGTGCCGAAGGCGTTCGCCGCGCATCGTGTCACCGTGCACATCCCGCGGCGTCCTTATCGTGAAGGCTTGCCTGGAATTCCGACAATCCGCATGTTCGAGGCACTTGCCTGCGGCATCCCGCTGATTTCAGCGCCTTGGTCCGATGTCGAGCAGCTTTTCAGGCCCGGCGTCGACTTCCTGTTTGCCGAGGATGGATCGCAAATGCGGCAACACCTCCAGGCGGTTTTGGCCGATCCGGATTTTGCGGCCTCCCTGGTGACCTCGGGTCTTGAGACCATCCGCTCACGGCACACCTGCCGCCACCGCGTCGACGAGTTGGTCGACGTGCTCAGGCAATGCACGACCCTGCACACCGCCGAGCTGACCTCCGCAAAGGAAGCCGCAGCATGAAGATCGCATTCTATGGATCGAGCCTTTTGTCGTCCTACTGGAACGGCGCCGCGACCTATTACCGAGGTTTGCTGAAGGCGCTTTCGCAACTGGGCTACGAAATCACCTTCTATGAGCCTGACGTATATGACCGGCAAAAGAACCGCGACATCGAGGCGCCTGACTGGTGCTCGGTCGTCGTCTACGAGGCAACCCACCATGCCCTGATGCAGGTGGCGGCGCGTGCCGCCGAGGCCGATATCGTCGTCAAGGCGAGTGGCGTCGGCTTCGAGGACGAGGCGCTGCTGCGCGCCGTGCTCGACCACGCCCGCAGCGACGCGCTCATCGTATTCTGGGACGTCGACGCGCCGGCGACGCTCGCCCAGCTGCGCGACGAGCCGGACCACCCGCTGCATCGTGCGCTGCAAGAAATCGACCTTGTGTTGACCTATGGCGGTGGCGATCCCGTGGTCTGGGCCTACCGTGCCATGGGCGCGAATGAGTGCGTGCCCATCTACAATGCGCTCGATCCCGAAACGCACCACCCGGTCGCCAGCAATGCGCGTTTTGCCTGCGATCTGGCGTTCCTCGGAAACAGGCTGCCGGACCGTGAAGCGCGTGTGGGATCGTTCTTCCTCGATCCGGCAAGCCAGCTGCCGCAACAACGGTTTCTGCTCGGCGGATCTGGGTGGGGCGACAAGCCGCTCCCCGCCAATGTCGGCTGGCTCGGCCATGTCGGCACCCGCGATCACAACGCCTTCAATGTCACGCCAAAGGCGGTGCTGAACATCAGCCGCGACAGCATGGCCGCGAACGGTTTTTCACCCGCCACGCGTGTCTTCGAGGCGGCTGGCGCCGGCGCTTGCCTGATCACCGATGCTTGGCTCGGCGTCGAGCTGTTCCTGAAACCCGACGAGGAGATCCTTGTGGCGCGCGACGGCAGCGATGTCGCCGAAATCATGGAGGCGCTGACCCCCGCCCGGGCAAAGGCGATCGGCCAGGCCGCACTTCGGCGCGTTCTCGCCGATCATAGCTACGCATTGCGAGCGGCCGTGGCTGATGCGGTCTTCAAACGGCATTTGACGCAGGGGACCGTGGAGGCGGCCGAATGACCAGGCAGTTGGACATCGTCTTTCTCGGCCTGTCGCTTTCCTCGTCCTGGGGAAACGGCCATGCCACCACTTTTCGAGGTCTGCTGAAAGGTCTCCACCAACTCGGCCATCGCGTGACTTTTCTGGAGCGCGATGTGCCGTGGTACGCCAATCACCGCGATTTGCGCGATCCGGATTTCTGCGCCTTGCGCTACTACGAAACCGTGCACGAACTGCAAAGCGACTACGCACGGTGTCTGCAACAGGCCGATGTCGTGGTGATCGGCTCCTTCGTGCCGGAAGGGCGCGCGGTGATCGACACCGTCGCTTCTCTTAGCAAAGGACAACTCTGCTTTTACGACATCGACACTCCGGTGACCCTGGCGAAGCTGTCGGCGGACGATTGCGACTATCTGAGCTGGCGCCAGATCCCCTACTTCGACATCTATTTCTCTTTTGCCGGCGGGCCGATGCTTGCCGATCTGACACAGACCTTCGGCGCACGCCGCGCCGAGCCGCTCTACTGTTCGGTCGACCCGGAACGACATCACCGCACCGCCGATCCGATCGGCTGGGACCTCGGTTATCTCGGCACCTACAGCGCCGACCGGCAAGCCACGCTCAATGCGCTTCTGCTGGAGCCTGCACGGCGCATGCCGGATCGGCGTTTCGTCGTGGCCGGCTCGCAATATCCGTCCGATATCGACTGGCCCGACAACGTCGAGCGCATCGAACACTTGCCGCCGGCCGATCATGCCGCATTCTACAGCCGTCAACGCTACACGCTAAACGTCACACGCAGTTCCATGATCGCCGCGGGATGGTCGCCCAGCGTGCGGCTTTTCGAAGCCGCTGCTTGCGGCACGCCGATCATCAGCGACCGCTGGCCAGGCCTCGACAGCTTCTTCCCCGCATCGACGATCCACACAGCCAAGAAGGCGGACGAGATCGTCGCGATCCTGTCCCGGGAATCGACTCGTACACGTCTCGCCATGGCCGACCGGGCACGCGAACTCGTTCTTGCCTCCCACACGGGTGTGGCCAGGGCTCGCGAATTCCTCACGGCGCTTACGCAAAAGGGGGCGGTGGTCCTCGATCTCGATATCGGAAGTGCAGCATGACTGGCAGACAGGAGAAAATCGCGATGCGACAAACAAAAAAAGCGCAAAGGGCAAAGACGGTGCTCGTCGCCGGTGGCGCGGGCTTCCTCGGTTCGCATCTTTGCGAAGCATTGTTACGCGATGGCTGGCGTGTGATCTGCGCCGACAATTTTCTTACCGGTCGCATGGAGAACATCAACGCGATCATGGACCAGCCGGGTTTCCGGTTGATCGAGCAGGATATCTGCCGTCCATTAGAGCTTGGCGAGCCGGTGGATCGCATTTTCAACCTGGCATGCGCCGCCTCACCGCCGCGTTACCAGGCCGATCCGATCCACACCACGCGAACCTGTGTCATCGGAACGTTGAACCTGCTCGAACTCGCGGCCCGCAACGACGCGCGATTGCTGCAGGCCTCCACCAGTGAAGTGTATGGCGATCCGGAGCAACATCCGCAGAGGGAGGATTATGTCGGCCATGTGAACTGCACCGGCCCACGCGCCTGTTACGACGAGGGTAAGCGCACGGCCGAGACACTTTGCTTCGATTATCTGCGAGCCGGCAAGGCCGATGTTCGTGTCGCGCGTATCTTCAACACCTACGGGCCGAGAATGGATCCGGCGGACGGCCGCATCGTCTCGAACCTGATCATGCAGGCGCTCGAGAAGCGCCCGTTGACGATTTTCGGCGACGGCATGCAGACGCGATCTTTCTGCTACGTCTCCGATCTGATCGACGGGTTGATGGGTCTTATGGATATCAATCCTAATCCGGGCAAGCCGGTCAATTTGGGCAATCCCGGCGAATTCACCATTGTGCGACTGGCGGCAATGATCAAGGCTATGACCGGCACCAAATCGGATATGACGTTCCTGCCGCTGCCGCAGGATGATCCTCGACGCCGGCAGCCCGACATCTCGCGCGCGAAAGCGCTGCTCGGCTGGACGCCAAGAGTGCCTCTCAACGAGGGGCTCGCCCGAACGATCAGCTATTTCGTCGCGCTTGAAGGCGGCTCGATCGGGGATCAAATGGCAGAACGCTCCACAAGAGCGAGACCCACGTCAGGTGGGCTGCAGAACCTCCCTGCCTGATGCCGGACCGCAGCCACATCTTCGCACGGATTCGCGCGGAACATCGGCGCAAGCTTGTGGTTTGACGAGAAGACCAGATATGGAGGACCTCCTCATGCACCCCAAGCGATCTCGGACCGATATCGACAAGATGGCGGAACGAGAGACGGCCGCGTATTTGCGGCGAGCCTCTATCACCTATCTGGAATGCTGTGTCAGCCTGATGATGACGCATCTGCAGCGGGAGGAGGTGGCCAGTATTCTCGAGCAGGAAGCAGACATGTTGCGAAGGCTGGACTGACGGCGGCTATCCCCCCCTGGCCTTGCCCAGGAACCGTGTCAGTCCTGCCGCATATCGGTTTGCCGTCTCCTCGAGCCTTGCTTTTTCCCGGCCATTCTCGGATTGAGCGGCCATGCTCCACAGCCCGAGCTGAAACGCCAAATAGCAAGGTTTGAAATAATCGATGAGCCCGGTCTCGATGCGGCTACCCATGCCGCCGATCAACGTCGCCGCCTCGGCTTCGGACAAGTCATATTCTACGCAGGCGCCTGCAATATCCCATTCTATCGGTTGGCAGCCGATCAGATCGTGTCCTCGGCAATGGTCGACAGCATCCGTCTTGATCAGCGTGCCATCGGAACCGACCAGAAACTCCCAGGGATGCAGCCTGCCGTCGATCTCGGCCCGTTCCAACACCTCTGTGGGCGTGTGCTTCGAGAACCAGGTCCGCAGTCTCGCCGCCCGGCTTTCGCCCAAAGCTTCGGAAGCATTGTGAACGGCCATTTCCGCGAGGGCGAGCAATGATGCACCGGCTTCGCGGGTTCGCAGATTGGTCGCGCGCCAGACTAGATAGCGTGTGAACGCCGTGATAAGTCCCTGCCTGGACAGCGGTAGCTGATCCATCGTCGTGCCATCGGCCCACCGTTCGACCAGAAAACCGTGGCAGAACCCGATGACGTGCGGCCCGAATCCGGCTTGATGCAACATCTTGGCGGCTTGCGTCTTGCGCAGCCCGGTTTCGCCGAGGCCGACGAATTTGACAAGCCAGCGATCTTGACCCGCGGAGGCCAGGAACTTTCGCCGTTCGGTGCCACGTGTGCTCGGTGGCCAGCACTTTTCGTCGGTATAGTGAAGGGGTCGCCACGCGCCGCCGGATATTTCGGTCAAGCGCAATTTCGGACTGCCGACCGCCTCGGCTACCCAATCGCGCAGTGTTGGACTTTGCGAGCTTTCGGGAAAGGTGCGTTCGAACGTCATCGCCACATGCTTGCGGCAGCGCACCCATGTCTCCCGAACCTCCGGCGACGCTTCGGCGCCCGGATCGCCCGAATGGCTGGGGAACAGGTGAATGCGGTCCGTACCGATGCCCTGTCTTCTCAGCCACGCGACGACGGCATGGACCGAACTTCCCGACAGGCCAGGACCTTCGTCGACGACGGCGAAGCGAGCCGACGGCTCGTTCCTCCAGGCCGCGACCAAACGCGGATCGGCATTGAGGCACCGATCGAAAGGATGCCCAATCGGGCGCACGCTAATGGGCGCCGGCGCACCGATCGCGGCCGCCACCACGGCCGCGAGCCCCAGGCCGATGCTGCGGATGCCGATCACGCATGTGTTCGCATCGAGACCTGATATCCGCGCCGCGCCGAGATAACTCTCTGGATAAAGCGCATAGTGCGCGTAGCCCTCGGCCGAACCGGTCAAAACCTCTGCCTTGCAATCGAGCCCGGCCAGCATTTGGAGAAGTCGCGGGTCGATGCCACCATCCACGGCGAACCCGTTTCGCCACGACCTCGCCACCTCTGCCGCAAGCCCGACCAGTAGCCTGGCGCCTTGCCGTTGCGAAGGCGAATTGGTGTCGACACCCCGGGCCTTGAAGTCGGCATCGGCGAGCCCCTGGACCAGTTCCGACACGCTGACGAACAGCCCGACCAATGCGGCATGGCGCCGGATGCCGCAAGGCAAGCGATCGAGGCCTTGCGCCATTTCGATCGCCGCCTCCTGAAGCTGTCGTGCGTTCTTGGGGCGCTTGTGGTCGCCGTAGACGATCATTGGTCGATTTCCGATGCTTGCCGTGCGGGCAACGCGGCGCGTGCAGCTTCGATCCATGCTGCTTCGCGCAATTTTTAACCAAGCCAAGGAACATTCCGGCACGGTGGCGGTTCGGCGCAAGGAACTTACCTTTGAACAGCATAGGGCGGCAGTTTCGTGGGATCGAAAAAAGTTCGTGTTGGCATCGTTGGAGTGGGCAATTGCGCATCCTCCCTGGTGCAGGGCCTTTCCTATTATCGTCATGCTAAAAGCAACGAACCGATCCCGGGGCTGATGCATGCCGATCTCGGTGGCTATCACGTCGACGACATCGAAATTGTCTGTGCGTTCGATGTCGCAAGAAGCAAGGTCGGCCGTGACGTCGCGGATGCGATCTACGCTCCCCCCAACAACACGTTCCGCTTTGCCGACGCGCCAACGACCGGCGTTCGCGTCGAACGCGGGCCGACGCTTGACGGGATCGGCAAATATCTGCGCGACGAAATCGAAGAAGCGTCCGAACCGGTTGCCAATGTCAGCGAGATCCTGCGCGACAGCGGAGCCGATGTGCTGGTCTCCTACCTGCCGGTGGGTTCGGAGGAGGCGACGCAGTTCTATGCTGAATGCGCGCTCGAGGCCGGCTGTGCCTTCGTCAATTGCATACCGGTTTTCATCGCCTCGCGTCCGGAATGGCGACGGCGCTTCGAGCAACGCGGGCTGCCGCTGGTCGGCGACGACATCAAGAGCCAGGTCGGCGCCACCATCGTGCACCGGTTGCTGGCCAATCTCTTTCGCGAGCGCGGCGTGCGCATCGATCGCACCTATCAGCTGAATTTCGGCGGCAACACCGATTTTCTCAACATGCTCGAACGCGAGCGGCTGGAATCGAAGAAAATCTCCAAGACGCAATCGGTAACCAGCCAGCTGGATGTTCCCCTGGAACCGGGGAACATCCATGTCGGACCCAGCGATCATGTGCCTTGGCTCACCGATCGCAAATGGGCCTACATCCGCGTCGAAGGGACAACCTTCGGCGGCGTGCCGCTGAATGCCGAGCTCAAGCTGGAGGTGTGGGATTCGCCCAATTCAGCCGGCGTGGTGATCGATGCGGTGCGCTGCGCCAAGCTTGCGCTCGATCGCGGCATTGCCGGGGCGCTGACGGGTCCTTGCAGCTATTTCATGAAATCGCCTCCCGAACAGTTCACCGACGCCGAAGCGCGCCAGCGCACGCTCGCTTTCATCGCTGGCAAGGACGAGCCATTGCTGGATGCCGCGGAATGACGACGACCTTCTTCTTGATCCGCCATGCGGCGCACGACAATGTCGGCTCCTACCTCGCGGGGCGCATGGCCGGCGTATGTCTCGGCGAGGCCGGCAAGGCTCAAGCCGAGCAGCTTGGCGGCCGCATGGCTCGTGAGACGATTGCAGCCATTCTATGCAGCCCGCGCGAGCGCACGCAGGAGACGGCAGTGCCGATCGCTCTCGCTTGCGGTGTCGGCGAAATCGCGATCTGCGCCGAACTCGATGAGATCGACTTCGGCGACTGGTCGGGGAAGACTTTCGACGAATTGAACGGCGATGCCAGTTGGCGCGCGTGGAACGATCAGCGGCAGGAGGCCAGGACTCCGAGCGGCGAAACCATGCTGGATGTCCAGCAGCGCATCGTCTCGCTGATGAACGGCGTCCGCGAGCTGCATCAGAACCAATGTGTCGCCCTGATCAGCCACGCCGATGTGATCAAGGCCGCCGTCTGCAAGGTGCTTGGCTTGCCGGTGGGCGACTGCTTTCGCTTCGACATCGATCCCGCCTCGATCACGACGATCGTATCGGGCGACTGGGGCTCGAAGCTTCTGCGATTGAACGAAGCTGCCTGACGAGGAAATTCCCGATGCGGATGGTCATTTTTGGTCTCACCGTCACGTCTTCATGGGGAAACGGCCATGCCACGTTGTGGCGTGGGCTGATCCGCGCCCTCGCCCGGCTGGGCTGGTCGATCACCTTTTTCGAACGCGACACTCCTTATTATGCCGGGACCCGCGATCTGGATCAGCTCGACGGAGGCAACGTCGTCATCTATCCGGACTGGGAGGACATCCGCCGCGTCGCGGAACGGGCGATGAAGCAAGCGGATGTCGTGGTCGTCACCTCTTACTGTCCCGACGCCGTCGAGGCTTCGCGCCTCGCGCAGCAGGCAAGCCGCGGACTGCGTGTCTTTTACGATCTCGATACTCCAGTCACGCTTGCCCGCGTCGAACAAGGTGAGCGTCCGCCCTATTTCGGACCTGAAGGCCTTGCCGACTACGACCTCGTCCTGAGCTACACCGGCGGCCCGGCAATCGAGGCGCTGAAGACGGTGCTGGGGGCGCGCCGCGTGATGCCGCTCTACGGGCATGTCGATCCGGACCAGCACCGGCCGGCAGAGAAGCGGGCCGAATTCGCCGGTGATCTGTCCTATCTCGGGACCTACGCGGCGGATCGCCAGGCCGGCGTCGAAGAGCTCCTGGTCCGCCCGGCCGCGCGCCTGCCCGACCAGCGCTTCATCATCGGCGGCGCCCAATATCCGCAGGAATTCCCATGGAGCGACAACATCTTCTTTGTCAGACATCTGCCGCCCGCCGACCATCCGGCGTTCTTCTCCTCGTCGCGACTTACACTGAACGTCACCCGCGAAGCGATGGCGCAAAAGGGCTGGTGCCCGTCGGGACGGCTCTTCGAAGCGGCCGCGTGCGGAGCTGCCATCATCACCGACGCATGGCCAGGGCTTGTGGAATTCTTCGAACCCGGCCGCGAAGTGCTGTTGGCGCGCGACACGGATGATGTTGTCGCGGCACTGCAATTGCCGGAGTTCGAACTCGACGGCATTCGAAGGCGAGCCCGCGAGCGGGTCTTGGGAGAGCACACTTCCGCCAAGCGCGCAGCGGAACTGGACAAAATCCTGGCCGATGCCTTGCGAAACCCAGTCGGCGAACCGATGAAGGAAGCAGTCTGATGTTGGGCATCGTGCCCGCTGCCGGACGCGGCAGCCGCATTCAACCGCTCGGCTTCTCGAAGGAGTTGCTGCCGGTCGGCAGCCGGATCGACGGACAGACCGAACGCCCCTGCGCCGTGAGCGAGTATCTGGTACGACGCATGGTCCAGGCAGGCGTCGACAAGATTTGCTTCATCATCGGATCGGGCAAATCCGACATCCTCGAATATTATGCCGCCGGCTACGGTGAGGCGGCAGCGCTCTTCGTGGTGCAGCCCCAACCCGTTGGTCTCTGCGATGCGATTTTCCGGGCAGCGCCCCTCGTCGCGCCCGACGAGGTCGTCCTCGTCGGGCTTCCAGATACGATCTGGTTTCCCGAGGACGGTTTCTGTCACTTGCCTGACGATCAGCTTTCATTTCTGCTCTTCCCGGTGGATAGCCCGGAATTCTTCGACGCCGTCGTTACCGATGATGACGAGCGGGTGATCGAAGTCCAGGTCAAGCGGCAGGACGCCGCCACGAACTGGGTGTGGGGCGCGTTCAAGATGCCCGGCCATATCCTGCATCGGCTTGCGGCACTCTGGCGCGAGCGGGATGGTCGTGACGAATATATCGGCACGTTGATCAACGCCTACCTTGCGGGCGGAGGTGTGGCCTATGGTGTCAAGGCAGGGTCCGCTTATGTCGATGTCGGTACCTTCAATGGTTATCGCACAGCTCTGCGGTTGCTTGAAAGCGGTGTCCCGTCAGCTCATCACCAGCCCGCAACGATCATGCCCGGCGCGCATTCGCATGTGCCTGTCGTTCCGGGCGAAGGAGCCTGATCATGTTGCATTCCCATGCCGAAATTCGCCGGCGCATCGACGCGCTCGGCCCGTGGTTCCACAACATGGACCTGGCCGGCGTCGAAACCGCGCCCGACCACTTTCTCGGCAACTACCCGCTGATCAAATGGCGCAAATTCGCCGATGCCATACCCGCTGATCTGACCGGCAAGACCGTGCTGGATATTGGCTGCAATGCCGGCTTCTACTCGATCGAGATGAAACGGCGAGGCGCCGCCCGTGTCCTCGGGATCGATTTCGACGAGGCCTATCTGGCGCAGGCCCGCTTTGCCGCCGAGATCGCGGACTGTGATATCGAATTCCAGAAGCTGTCGGTCTACGACGTCGGTGCCCTGCGCGAGACATTTGATGTCGTGCTCTTCATGGGAGTGCTTTACCATCTGCGCCACCCCTTGCTCGCGCTCGACCTAATCCGTGAGCACGTCGCCGGCGACCTGATGATCTTTCAGTCCATGCAGCGCGGCAGCAAGGACCTGCCCGAGTTGGAAGAGAACTATCATTTCTGGACGCATGAGTTGTTCGACCAGCCTCAATTTCCCAAGCTGCATTTCATCGAACACCGCTATGCCGACGATCCGACCAACTGGTGGATACCGAACCGGGCCTGCACCGAAGCGATGCTGCGCAGCGCCGGTTTCGAAATCGTTCTGCATCCCGAGCAGGAGGTCTATTTCTGCCGCGCTGCCGGCGATCCGGCCGGCGGCGGCGCGATATATCCGTCGAAAGGAAAGCTCCATGATTGAAGCCGCGATGATCTGGAACGAGCCCAACAACAAATCGCATTGGGACCCCGAGCTCGACCCCGATTGGAGCCGCTTTGCCAGGATGGCAGTCCTGTCGGCGGACGCGATCGCGTCCGAGAACCCGGCTCTGACAAAAGTGCTTGGCGGCATCTCGCCGATAGACCCCGGCTTTATCACGCGCATGAAGGAATTCGGCGTGCTGGACCATGTCGACGGCGTCGCGGTTCACGGCTTTCCCCTCGACTGGAACCTGTGGCAAATTCAGGAATGGCCGCAGAAGATCGGTGAGATCGCGACCGTCACCGAACTCCCTATCTGGGTCAGCGAAGTCGGCGTATCGACCTTCGGAGCCGAGGAAATACAGGTCTGGGGGCTCAAGCGCACCGCCGAATTGCTGCTCGGCAACGCACCGCGGATCCAGTGGTACAGCCTCTATGACCTTCCGCGTGAATGGGAAGCAACGACGCGGCATCGCGAAGCGGAGGGATCCTCCTATTACCGTCATTTCCACATGGGGCTGCTGCGCCAGGACGGTACGCCAAAGCCGGCGCTGGAAGAATTCCTGCGCTACACACCCGCAATGGGCCTGGTGCAGTGGTTTCATTTCGAGGACCCACGGCTGGACGATGCCGTCGCCTGGATGAAGCGGCTCGGCGTGACCAATATGCGCACGGGGCTTTCCTGGGCCGACAGCTTCAGGCCGAATGCGTTGGACTGGTTCGACCGACAGATGGAAGCACTCGCCGCTTTCGACGTCACGGTCACCTTCTGCTTCACGCCCGAGCATCGCGGAATGATGCCTCACCACACCAGCCCCCCCCTGGTACCCGAGGAATTCGCCGAGTTCTGCGCGACGATGATCCGCCGCTACGCGCCCGGCATGACGTCCGCCTCGCTCCCGACGCAGCGGGCCTCGGCGGCGTGAGGCTCTCATGCGACCCGATCCGCGATCGTTGGATATCCTGACCGAAGTCGAGGCCGCCTGCTCCGCCGCCAATTCGCTGCCTCCGGCACAACGGCCGGGCCGGCCATGACGCTCACCGTCCTCAATGTCGCCTATCCCCTCGCGCCTGTCGGACCGGATGCGGTCGGGGGTGCCGAACAGGTCCTGACGATGCTCGATCGTGCTCTGGTTGGCGCGGGTCATCGGTCCATCGTCGTCGGCTGCCGGGGCTCCAGCGCGAGCGGCACGCTTGTGGAAACACCGGCGGAAGGCGGCGTGCTCGACGAGGCGGCAAAGAGCCGCGCGCAGCAGGCTCATCGAACCGCGATCGCCGCTGCCCGCGCCAGGTGGCCAATCGATGTGGTCCATCTGCATGGCATCGATTTCGATGCCTATCTGCCCGACGATGGCCCGACCTTAGTGACCCTTCACCTGCCGCTGGACTGGTATCCGGCCGGGGTACTGCGCCCGACGCGCGACGACCTGTGGCTTCATGCAGTCTCGGCCGCTCAGCAGAAAACCGCGCCACCCGGCGCCAGACTGGCGCCGCCAATTCCGAATGGAGTAGACATAGAGGCGCTCAGCCTGCTGCAGCCTAAGCGCGACTTCGCACTGGTTCTGAGCCGTATCTGCCCGGAAAAGGGCATCCACCTGGCGCTGGACGCGGCCAAGCAAGCAGGTGTGCCGCTGGTTGTTGGCGGCAAGGTCTATCCCTATGAAACGCACACGCGGTACTTTCGCGACGAGGTCCAAGCTCGCCTCGATGGCCGCCGCCGCTTTCTTGGTCCGCTCGGTTTCACCGCCAAGCGGCGCTTTCTCAACGCAGCACGCTGTCTGGTCATACCGAGCCTCGCCGCCGAGACCAGCTCCCTTGTCGCCATGGAGGCGCTGGCCTGCGGCACACCGGTGATCGCCTTTCCGAATGGTGCGCTTCCGGACGTGATCGAGCACGGCAAGACCGGTTTTCTCGTCAATACGGTCGACGAGATGGCACAAGCCATCGTTGCGGCGTCAAGCCTGGACGCCGGGACATGCCGGGCCGAGGCGCGACGGCGGTTCTCGCTGGAGGGAATGATCTCCTCTTACATGGATGCCTATCAAGCGCTGGCAGGACTTGGCACCGATGCCGGGCGCCTCGCCGTCACGCCGTGAGCAAGCCTGTGTTGCGCGGCGAGATCATCGATGATCCGGCGCAATTCGATACGCTTGCGCCGGATTGGTGGGGATTGTGGGAGCAGAGTTCCTCGGCGACGCCGTTTCAATCTCCCGCGTGGCTGGTGCCATGGTGGCGCACATTCGGGCCCGGCGACCTGGCGACGGTCGCGGTCTGGCGCGGAGGCGACCTGATAGGTCTGGCGCCCCTTTATCTAGAGCACGGAACCGCCGGCTCGAAACTTCTTCCGGTCGGCATTTCGCTCAGCGACTATCTGGATATCCTGTGTGTTCCCGGCATCGAGAACCAGGTCGCAGCCATTGTTGCCGAAAAGATCCTCTCGGTCGGCTGGTCGCAGTGGATCCTGTCGGATTTACCGGAGGGCAGCGCCGCTCTTGCGATTGCGCATCCCGATCTGAAGGCGGGGCGGCCAGCCACTCATGGTGCTTGCCCCGTGCTGGCCATCGCCGGAGACGATACCCTTGCAGGCTGCGTACCCTCCCGACGCCGGCGCCAGTTGCGACGGGCGCAACAGGCCGCATCCAGACGCGGCCGGATCGCGTTGTCGTCGGCACGAGGCGATCCTCAAACCTTCCTCGATCAGTTGATCCGCCTGCACGACGCGCGCTGGGCCGGACACGGAGGTGGCGTGTTGGCCGACGCCGCTGTAGAGGAATTCCACAGGCGCTCATTTCCCTTGCTCGACGCTCGCGGCCTGGTCCGATGCTGGCTTTTGGCAATCGATGGCAGGACGGTCGGGGCCTATTACGGCTTCCACCATCGGGGTCGTGCCTATGCCTATCTCGGGGGCTTCGACCCCGCCTATGCCGAAGAGAGCCCAGGGGCGATCCTGATCGGCCACGCGATCGCGGAATCGATCCGCGAAGGTGCGTGCGAGTTCGATTTCCTGCGCGGCCAGGAAGCCTACAAATATGGCTGGGGCGCCATCGACAGGTGGACGATGCGCCGGGCCTGGACGCGGAGTTGATACCATGCCTGCGACCAGGCCAAAATCCGCTCCGCGCCGCACAACGATCAGATCGGCTGTTGAAGACTGCATGGCGGATGGTGTCTGCGCCGAAGCAGTCGTCGCCAGGCTGGCGCTTCACCTGCAGACGGGGATCAGGGCGGCGGAACTGGCAAAGATCGTGCTGGAAATCATCCCGGCGAATGCGCGAGACGCGGAACGGCTGCAAGAGATAGCCGGGTTGCTTCGCCGCAAGCCAGATGTCTTTGCCACATTGCGAGCGACGGGAGCTGCCGTTCGGCACACACGCGACGAGGGGGAGACCGGTGCCGCCGTCGTCACGCGGCTGGCCTCGAGCTTCGATGCGGCGGCAGCGATTTCGGAGACAGCAAGTGTCCAGCTCGCATCCCTAGGGGATGAGGAAAGGCTCTCAGCCACGACCGACGAAGTCGTCGCCTGGCTCAAGCAGCAGGACTTCTCCGGAACCCACCGGGATATTCTGGACATTGGTTGTGGCATCGGCCGTTTCGAGCATGCGCTTTCCAACTCCTTCAACCGCATGATCGGCATCGACATATCCTCGCGGATGATCTCCATCGCCTCCGAGCGGTGCGCCGCGCTGGGCAATGTCGAGTTGCGACAAACCTCCGGTCTCGATTTGAGCGAATTCGACGACGGCAGTTTCGATTGCGTGCTCGCGGTTGACAGCTTTCCTTATCTGGTTCTGGCCGGCATGGCTGAGGGGCATTTCGATGAGATCGCACGCGTTCTGAAACGGCCTGGCTGGCTCGCCTTGCTGAACTATTCCTATCGCGGATCGCTTTCGTGGGACCGCGCCGACATCGGCCGCCTGGCGGAAGCTCACCAAATGCGGGTCGTCATCAACGGCGAGAAGCCGTTTCGGTCATGGGATGGCGAGGTTTTCCTACTTGCTCGAGGCGGCGGAACATTACTGCGCGCCGCCAGTTCGGACGTCGAACCAGAGGCGCCGAAGAGCGGCACCGACCCGAAGGAGGAAAGCATGGCACCCGGCGGCAAGAAACATCGGCCGCGGGAAGCAGCATGGCGATGACCGCGGGCTGGACGGCGATCGCGTCAAGTCCGATCAATATCAGGATCACGCCACCGACCAGGCGCCGAAGGACTGAACGCGGTCGCTCCATGTGCTTGGCCTGCAGCACGGAGGGCCAAGGAAATAAAGCTGTGCAAGGATGGCCGGCAACCCTGCCGGCGGCGGGCATCGCCTTGTAATGTCCGGCATTTGTCACCACACTAAAGTCAAGGACTGCTGGTTATCAAGAGAATATGGATGTCTCATTCGAGCGACGATACCGCGGACCCGCAATTCGGTCTGGCCATGGATCAGGAGATCACTTCTCTCCTGGACGCCATAGAGCAGGAAAAAATCCCGGATCGTCTGACCAGGCTGGCCATGGAGTTGCAAAACGCGCTGGTCGAGAAACGTCGACGTGAGGTGCAGAACTGACTATCTGCGGCTGTCACCCTCTATATCGAGTTGACCATCCGATAGATGATTTCGTCTCTCAATCAATGTCTGCAACGAAGTCTCCCCAAGCAATTCGAGAATATTGGCGCGGGCACGGTTCAGCCGACTTTTTACCGTCCCCACCGCGCAGCCGCATATCTCGGCCGTTTCTTCATAACTCACTCCCAGAACGCCAATCAGCATCAGGACCTCGCGTTGGTGTTCCGGTAGCCTTTGAATGGCGGCGTGGACTTCCTTGCTCTGAACGCTCCATTCCTGGGTGGCTTCCGAAATCGGTCGCGACGACGCGCAGTCGAGCAGGCCTGGCGCTTCCCGGGCAGCGATCTTGACCCGGGTGTAGTAGGTGTTGCGCATGATGGTGAAGAGCCACGACTTCATGCGTGTGCCGGGTTCGAACTTGTCGATGTTGGCGAGACCCTTGGTCAGTGTCTCCTGTACCAGATCGTCGGCATCGTCGGGGACGCGGCAGAAGGTTCGCGCGAAAGCCCGCATGGCGGGTATGAGCTCAACGATGGAAACTTCATTGGTTTCTTGGTCGGCCAAAATGTAGCCTCCGGATGACAATGGTCCAGCTCCCAGAAGAAGAGTGTATGAACGCAGCCCCTGCTAAATGCATGGAACTTTGGTTCGTTCCTCGCGCTGAAGACAACTCTTCAGAAATTCCGCGCAGCGCGACATCTCACCCAATCGGTCTATGCCGTCGCCGAGATAGGGATGCCGCCTTGGCGATGCACGCGAGGCGCACCGGTTCTTCACGGGAACAAAGCCGCGCACCGGCAGTTTGACGTCCTGAGTACTTCCACCCCCTCCGGCATCAAAACGAGGTATGTCATGGCCAAATCCGCCCGTCGTTCCGCTCGCCAATCGGCAAGTGGACAGGAACCGGATAGCGCGCGCGGAAACGGCGGGGAATTGCACCAGATCGCCGGGGGTGAGACGCCCACTCTGACCACGGCGCTGGGAACACCCGTCTCCGACGATCAAAACACATTGCGGATCGGCGAACGCGGACCAGCGCTGATCGAGGACTCTCATTTTCGGGAGAAGATTTTCCACTTCGACCACGAACGCATTCCCGAAAGGGTCGTTCATGCTCGCGGCTACGGCGCGCATGGTTACTTCGAAACCTACGAGTCTCTGGCCAAATACACACGTGCCGATATTTTCCAGAGGGCCGGCGAAAAGACACCGGCCTTCGTGCGCTTCTCGACGGTTGCCGGCAACAAAGGCTCGTTCGATCTCGCCCGCGACGTCCGCGGCTTCGCGGTCAAGCTATACACCAGGGAAGGCAATTGGGATCTGGTCGGCAACAATATCCCGGTCTTCTTCATCCAGGACGCGATTAAGTTTCCCGATCTGATCCATGCCGCCAAACAAGAGCCGGACCGGGCCTTTCCTCAAGCCCAGACCGCTCACGATAATTTCTGGGACTTCATCAGCCTGATGCCGGAATCGATGCACATGGTGATGTGGATCATGTCGGATCGCGCGATCCCGCGCTCCTTCCGCTTCATGCAGGGCTTTGGCGTGCACACGTTCCGCTTGGTCAACGCGAAAGACGAGTCCACCTTCGTCAAATTCATCTGGAAGCCAAAGCTCGGCATGCAATCGGTGGTCTGGAATGAGGCGGTCAAGATCAATGGCGCCGATCCAGACTTTCACCGTCGCGATCTATGGGAGGCCATCCAGTCCGGCAATTTGCCGGAATGGGAGTTGACGGTGCAATTGTTCGATCAGGCGTTTGCCGACAGCTTCGACTTCGACATTCTGGACGCAACCAAAATTATTCCTGAAGAGGTGCTCGAACCGATCCCGGTCGGGCGGCTGGTGCTTGACCGGATGCCGGATAATTTCTTCGCGGAGACCGAGCAGGTTGCCTTCATGACGCAGAATGTGCCGCCCGGAATTGACTTCTCCAACGATCCGCTTCTGCAGGGCCGCAACTTCTCCTATCTCGATACCCAGTTGAAACGGCTGGGCAGCCCGAACTTTACCCATCTCCCGATCAATGCGCCGAAATGCCCGTTCGCCCATTTCCAACAGGACGGACACATGGCTATGCGCAATCCGGTCGGTCGCGCCAACTATGAACCGAATTCATGGGGGCTGGGACCGCGCGAGGATCCGCAACGCGGCTTTCGTTCCTTCGCCGATGCCGAGGAAGGGCAGAAGGTGCGTCTGCGCGCGGAAAGCTTCGCCGATCACTACAGCCAGGCCCGGCAATTCTTCAACAGCCAGACACCGCCGGAGCAGCGCCACATCGCCATGGCGCTGACCTTCGAATTGAGCAAGGTCCAGGCACCGGCGATCCGCGAACGCATGGTTTCGCATCTGCTCAACATTGACGAAACCCTGGCGACCACCGTCGCCGACAAGCTCGGCATTCGGAATATGCCCGACCCTGCGGAGGCAGCCGTTCCGACGCGCGACGACCTGCCGCCTTCGCCGGCGCTCAGCATCATCGAGAACGGGCCTGACAGTTTCAAGGGCCGCAAAGTCGGCGTCTTGCTTAGCAATGGAACCGACACCGGGCTGTTCGAAGAGCTCCGTTCCGCCATCGAAACGGAAGGCGCGGTGATGGAGGTGATCGCGCCCAAGGTGGGCGGCGTCGATGCGGCTGACGGCAGCCACATCGAGGCTAGGCACATGATCGACGGCGGCCCGTCCGTGTTGTTCGACGCCGTGGTACTGCTTCTCTCCGAGGAGGGTGCCGAGATGCTGCTCGACGAGGCGGCCGCGAGGGACTTCGTGTCAGATGCGTTCGCCCATTGCAAATTCATCGGCTTCACAACGGCAGCCCAACCTCTCCTGGCAAAGGCGGGCGTAGCTCCCGATGCCGATGAGGGGCTGATCGACCTTGATACCGCAGGTTCCGTGAAGACGTTTATAGAGGCGTGCCGCAAACTGCGGCTGTGGGCACGGGAGACCGCCGTCAAGCTTTGATGCGCAGAGCTATGCGTTGTCACACCGGCGCATGGCTGCAAGGCCCGGTATGCAGCCATGCCCGGGCCCTACGGTTGGCGGGCCTCTCTGGCGGCCTGTTCTCGCTGCCGTTCCAGGACCTCGTCGGTCCCGACCAGCTTCTTTGCTCCGCCTGGAATTGCCGTGGACACCACCGCGGGCGGGTCGCTTGCCGGAAAAGAATCCTCCAACCCTGCCTGCAGTTGATCCTCGAGCGTCTGCGGTTCTTCGGAGCGGCCGGGCGTCCTGCGTGTATCTATCTTCTCCAGCGACTGTTTCTTCTTTGGCGACTCATTGGCTTCCCGGATCAAGGCATAAAGCTGCTCGATCGCGAATTCCTTGATCGTTTCGAAATCGGACCGATCGTCCTGCGTCGCCTCTATCTGGTCGACCATGGCCTTCTCGAACCGCCCAAGGCTTTCACCGCCGCAGGCGTGGGAAAGGCGCAGCAATGCCTCGTGCAGCATCATCGGGGTGAAGTAAGCCGACGCTTCAAGCCTGAGCTGTCGCAGACGATCCGGAGTGGCAGCCTGGAATTTTGACATGGACGGTGTCCTTTCTCTCACGAGCGTGTCAACGACAGTTGATCGCCGATGTTCCACCACGCCTGAACATACTTGATGTCCAGCGACCTACCGGAACCAGCTTGCCGCCCTCTGGAGCAGTCCATTATCTGCGTGACTGGTCATGAGAAGCCGGTTCTCCTGCAAGGGGCCCGACGACGCTTCCAACATGTCACGATTTCTTGTGATGAAGGAACCAACTCGGGATTGACCGGTTCGGACCTCATCCACCGGAGCAATCCTGACATGGCAAATGCAGCAGAAATTCTCGTCGATACACTCATCGCCTGGAACGTCGAGGTGGTGTTCGGCTTGCCGGGAGACGGCATAAACGGCGTCATGGAGGCACTGCGCACCCGGCAGGACAAGATAGCCTTCGTGCAGGTCCGGCACGAAGAGTCGGCCGCCTTCATGGCATGCGCCTATGCCAAATGGACGGGAAAGCTAGGCGTCTGCCTAGCCACATCAGGGCCGGGCGGAACGCATCTTCTGACCGGCCTTTATGACGCCAAGCTCGATCAGGCTCCGGTGCTCGCGATCACAGGCATGCAGTTCCACGACCTGATCGAGACGTTCACCCAGCAGGATGTCGATCTGACGCGCGTGTTCAACGATGTCTCCGTCTATAATGCCCAAGTCGCCGATGCCGCGCATATGGAAAACGTTGCTAGCCTCGCCTGCCGAACCGCGCTGGCGCGCAAAGGCGTCGCCCATCTATCAATTGCCAGCGACATCCAGGAGCAAGAGGCCGACCCCGCCAAGCGCAGCAAGCGCAATCGTCCGGCGCACACGCCGCAGCAAATGTTTTCCGGCCACAGCATGCCGCTGGACGCCGAACTCGACAAAGCTGCCGCCATTCTGAACGAAGCCACGCGGGTGACGATCCTGGCCGGGCGCGGCGCGCTCGGCGCGGCCGCGGAACTTGAACATACCGCGCATCTGCTGCAGGCGCCTGTCGCGAAGGCCTTATTGGGCAAGGCGGTCCTTCCGGACAACCATCCTCACACGACCGGCGGGATCGGCATCCTGGGAACCCCTGGCTTCGCAGGAGGCGATGGAAACCTGCGACGCGGTGCTGATCGTCGGCTCCAGCTTCCCCTACATCGAATATTATCCGAAGCCCGGGCACGCCCGTGGTGTCCAGATCGACTGCGACGCGCAGCGGATTGGCCTGCGCTTTCCGGTCGAGGCCGGTCTTGTCGGAGACGCCGCCGAGACATTGCGCGCGCTCAATCAACGTCTGACGCAGAAGCCTTCCGGTGAATTCCTGCAGCGCTCCCAGGAAACCATGAGAAGATGGCGCGAGATGATGAGGCAGTCGGAGGACGCGCGGGCGCAACCGTTGAAGCCGCAAACCATTGCCCGTGCGTTCGGACAAAGACTGGCCGACGACACGGTGTTGGCCACCGACTCCGGTCAGAACACGGAGCTTGCCGCCCGCCATGTCGATCTGCGGAGCGGCCAGGCGTTTGGCGTGTCCGGAGCGCTGGCATCCATGGCCAGCGGCCTTGCCTACGCCATCGCCGCCGGCATAGCATTTCCCGGTCGACCGATCGCAGCTATCGTGGGCGATGGTGGTTTTGCCATGCAACTCGGCGAATTCTCGACGGCTGTGCGCTACAAAATTCCGCTGAAGACGCTGGTCATCAAGAACAACATGCTCAATCAGATCGCCTGGGAGCAGATGATGTTTCTGGGTAACCCGCAATTCGGTTGCGAACTGCAGCCGATCGATTTTGCCATGGCCGCGGAAGCGATGGGCGCGAGCGGTTTTCGCATCGAGCGGGCCGATCAGATCGAAACCGTTCTCGACGAGGCCTTCGCGGCCGAAGGTCCGGTCGTGATTGAAGCACTGGTCGATGCCTATGAGCCACTGATGCCGCCCAAGATGCCGTCGGACTACGCCAAGAACTTCCGCCAGGCCTTGCCACAGACGCCGGGGCACGAACGCATCGAAGAAAATATCGCCCGGGAGCCGGCGAAGTCGATGATGGAGGCCTAGAGCAATTCCAGTGAAAGTGCGAAGCAGTCTTGCGTTCAACTTGCAGCCCCGCTGATGTGAATCCGGCCGGCCTGATCTATGGCCGAGCCGCACTGCTCCTGGCCGCGTTCTGGATCAGAACAAGCGGGCGGCGGCGGGCTTCGCACCTGCCCATCGGCTAGGCCCCGCTCCCGTGGGTGTGCTTGAAGAATGGCCGTCGCACATCTTCCAGTTCGCCTTTCTCGGGTGCAGCAGTGTTGCCAAGCATCCTTTTGCAACCAACCGCGTTGTGGCCTTGGCAACGATGGTGGATCCTTCATGGCAGGTTGCGCGCGTCCGTTTACCCGCCTTCGTAAGCGGAAACGACCGCTGATGCCGCTCCCCTTCCCACGGCCGAAACAGTTGGCCGGGACGGCGCCCATGCTGGTCCTGGGCGGATGCAGCGACTGGCAGTCCACGCTCCATCCGCAGGGTGCGAATGCCCGAAGGATATTCGACCTGATCTGGTCCTTCAGTGCCGTTGCGGCGGGCACATGGCTGCTTGTCATGCTGGCCTTGGCGGCAGCGCTTCTGCGTCGCCGACTGGTCGATACGACGCGCTTGCCATTTGAGATCGATTCCCGACAGGAACGTCGGTTTACGGGCGTTGTCGCAAGCGCCATCGCGTTGACCGTTCTTGTGCTCGCCATACTGACGACAATGAGCTTTTTCGCGGGCAAATCCATTGCGTCGCTCAGCGGAACGGAAACGCTTACCGTTCGGGTCACCGGGCATCAATGGTGGTGGGAGGTCCGTTACCCCCAGGATGAACCGTGGCAAGCGATCGTCACGGCAAACGAAATCCACATCCCGGTTGGAGAGCCGGTCAAGGTCGAGCTCGATTCGCTCGATGTCATTCATAGCTTCTGGGTGCCAAGCCTTGCCGGCAAACGGGATCTCATCCCGGGCCGGCCAAGCGAGCTCACGCTTATTGCCGATAAACCCGGACTCTATCGCGGCCAATGCGCCGAGTTCTGTGGCTACCAGCACGCCCATATGGCCATCACGGTCGTCGCCGAAAGCCGCAAAGCGTTCGATGCGTGGCGATCCGGGCAAGGGGCCGCCGCGCCGGCGCCCGCCGGTGACGAAGAACACCGCGGCCAACGGGCTTTTCTTTCCACCGGCTGCGCCCTCTGTCACACGATAAGAGGCACACCGGCCAGCGGAACGCTCGGACCTGATCTTACCCATTTTGCAAGCCGACACGCTCTGGCCGCGAATACTCTGGCCATGACCCCCGGGGCGCTTGCTGCCTGGATAGCCGATCCACAGTCCATGAAGCCGGGGGCCAAGATGCCGCGCATTGCCCTCAGCGCCGACGATCTCAATGCCGTCGTCACCTATCTTGGAACCCTGGAATGAGCGGCATTGCGGGAAACCCGGCCGAGCATAAACAGCAGGCCGTGAAAGGCGTACGGGACACCAGCCTGGAAGAGGCGAGGCTGCGCGCCTTTCTGGCGCATGCCTGGAGAACGCCGGGAGGCCTCCACGGCTGGCTGGTCACCGTCGACCACAAGCTGATTGCCCGACGCTATATCGTGACGGCTTTCTTCTTCCTCATCCTTGCAGGTCTGTCCGCCCTTGCGATGCGGTTCCAGCTTGCCCAACCCGAGGCCGGCTACATCGGTCCCGATCTCTACAACCAGCTGTTCACCATGCATGGCACGACGATGATGTTTCTGTTCGCCGTGCCGGTGATGGAGGCGTTCGCCATCTATCTGGTGCCGTTGATGATCGGCACCCGCAATGTCGCCTTCCCGCGCCTCAATGCCTTCAGCTACTGGGTTTATCTTTCCGGCGGGCTGATGATCTGGATCGCTTTTGCCTTCGAAACCGGCGCCGACGCCGGCTGGTTCTCCTACGTTCCGCTCGCCGGGCCTGAATACGGCATCGGCAAGCGCCCCGATTTCTGGGCGCAGATGGTCACTTATACGGAAGTATCCGCGCTCGCGGTCGCCGTCGAGATCATTGCGACAGTGTTCAAACAACGCGCGCCGGGCATGTCGCTCGACCGCATTCCGCTCTATGTCTGGTCGGTCCTCGTCACCGCTTTCGTCATTCTGTTCGCCATGCCCGCGGTGATGGTGTCGAGCACGATGCTGATCCTCGACCGGTTGGTCGGCACGAAGTTCTTCGACCCCGCCGCAGGGGGCGATGCACTTCTGTGGCAGCATCTGTTCTGGTTCTTCGGCCATCCCGAGGTCTACATCATCTTCATTCCGGCGACAGGTTTTGTCTCCGCGATCCTGCCGACCTTCGTCCGCCGCCCGGTGTTCGGCTATCTTGGGATCGTGCTGTCGCTGGTCGCGATAGGCTTCCTCTCCTTTGGCCTGTGGGTACACCACATGTTCGCCACCGGTCTGCCGCAGCTCGGCGAGAGTTTCTTCACCGCGTCCTCGATGATGATCGCCATTCCGAGCGGTATTCAGATCTTCTGCTGGATTGCGACGATCTGGGGCGGCCGGCCAATCTTGGCCACGCCCATGCTCTTCGTGCTCGGCTTCATCTTCACTTTCGTGATCGGCGGCCTGACCGGGGTCATGGTCGCCTCGGTGCCGCTCGACCTGCAGGTGCACGATACCTATTTCGTGGTTGCCCATTTCCACTACGTGCTGGTCGGCGGCGCCGTCTTTCCCCTGCTCGGCGCCGTCTATTACTGGTTTCCCAAGATCACCGGCCGCATGCTGTCCGAGAGGCTCGGCCGCTGGAATTTCTGGCTGGTCTTCCTCGGCTTCAATCTCACCTTCTTCCCCATGCACATTCTGGGCCTGCAAGGCATGCCGCGCCGCGTCTACACCTATCCGCCGGCGAGCGGCTGGGGCGAGATGAACCTGTTCATCAGCCTCTCGTCGCTGGTGGTGTTCGCCGGCTTTGCTCTTTTCTTCCTGAACATCCTGCTCAGCCTTCGCAACGGCCGCATTGCCGGAGACAATCCCTGGCAAGCGAGCACGCTCGAATGGGCGACGACCTCGCCGCCGCCTTCCTACGACTTTTCGCGGCTGCCGGTGGTAACCCATCGCGAACCGCTCTGGGCGGAGCCCGACACCCTCCCCGTCGTCGAAGGCTTGCGCGTCGATGCCCGCGAGGTGCTCGCCAGCACGGTCGCCGACGCGGTGCCGCGGCTGAGGGTGCCATCGGCCGACAATTCGATTTGGCCGTTGCTGTCGGCCATCGCGGTTGGCGGCGCATTTCTCGCCTCGATCTTCACGCCATGGGCGGTGGTCTGGGGGACGATACCAGCTTCGGTCGGCTTCATCTGCTGGTTCTGGCCGAAAGGCGAACCGGAGGACGAGGAATGAGGCATCGTTCTGTCGCCGATGTCAGCCACCTGCCCACATATGATTTCGGGGCGGCGAGCCCTATGTGGTGGGGAACCCTTGCTTTCATCGCCCTCGAGGCGACAGGTTTTGCGCTGGCGATCGGCTCTTATTTCTATCTGGCCGTGCTGGCCCCGCACTGGCCGATCGGGGTGCCGGCGCCGGATCTGCTGCCGGGCTCGGCAGTGTTGGCTATTCTGCTCGCGAGCATCGTGCCCAACCATATGGTCGACCTTTGGGCGCGCCGTCAGGACCTCGCGAAGGTTCGCCTTGGCATGGTCGTCATGTCGATCGTCGGCATTCTTCCGCTGATCGTTCGCATCTGGGAATTTCCAGCGCTGCGGATTTCCTGGGATCAGAACGCCTACGGGTCGATCGTCTGGTTCCTGCTCGGGCTGCATACGACGCATCTTCTCACCGATGTCGGCGACACCATCGTCCTTGCGGTTCTCATGTTCACGCCAAAAGGCAAGGCGGGCCGCCGCTTCAGCGACGTCTCGGACAACGCCTTCTACTGGGACTTCGTGGTTGTCTCATGGATTGTGCTCTATCTCGTCATCTACTGGGTTCCGAGGATGTGACATGCAGGCGACCCGCACCGGCGTTTCCTGGGCAGGCCTGGTCAGCGGACCAGCCGCGTGGGCGATAACGCTGCAGCTCGATTATTCCATTGCATTCTGGCAATGCCACGCCGGATTTCGTCCCACTGCCTTGTTCTCGCTGACGGGTGCCGCTGTCGCCATGGCAGGCGCGGTGCTGTCGTGGCGCGCCGTTCGCGACCGAAGCCATGGCACGAGCCCGCCCTCGAAGGCGCGCACGCGCGCGTTCCTGGCCAGGACTTCGGTTGGCGTTGGCGCGCTGTTCACCCTCGTGCTGCTGGCACAGACGTTGGCCGGGCTGACCTTCAGCGGGTGCGAGCTGTGAGGATGCCGCGGAGCCTGCGATCGGCTATGCGCGGTAGCAGGCGTGCGCTCTGGCTTGCGGCGGTTGCTCCAGCCCCGGCCGTCATCTCCCGGTCGATCGCGGCCTTGCTGGCATCGTTGGCGCTTTGCACGCAACCGCGGGCGGACGAAATTCGGAAGGGTGAATATCTTGCCAGGGCGGCCGACTGCATCGGCTGCCACACATCCAACCCGAGCCGCCCGTTCGCCGGAGGCTATCGCGTGCCGACGCCGTTTGGCGACGTCTATTCCACCAACATCACACCGGATCTCGACACCGGCATCGGACGTTATTCCGCGGACGAGTTCGTGCGGGCGGTGCAGAAAGGGGTGAGGCGCGATGGAGCCAATCTTTATCCCGCCATGCCTTATGACAGCTTCGCCGCGATGAGCCGCGAGGACGTGCTGGCGATCCGGGCCTATCTTCTGGCGCAGCCACCGATCTTCCAGCCGCGCCCGGCAAACATCCTGCCTTTTCCGTTCAACCAGCGCTGGACACTGGTGCTGTGGAAGCTCGCGAACTTGCACAGCGGCGGCTTCGCACCGGATCGGAGCCGAACCGCCGCATGGACCAGAGGGGCCTATCTTGTCGAAGTGCTCGGCCACTGCGGTGCCTGCCACACGCCGCGAAATGCGACATTCGGCATGGATGAAAATCGCGCATTTGCCGGCGGCAATGCCGGCATCTGGCGAGCCTTCAACGTCACCAGTGACAAGATCGCAGGCGTGGGCGGCTGGAGCGATGAAGAGCTGTTCCGCTTTCTCAAGACCGGCGCGGTGCCAGGAAAGGCGTATGCAAGCGGTCCGATGGCGGAAACGGTCATGAACAGCCTGCAGCATCTTTCGGATGACGACATCCATGCCATGGCCGCCTATCTCAGGGACGTTCCTGCCCAATCCGGAGACGAAAAGCAGCCGCGCTTTTCCTGGGGCAATACGCCGGGGGTCGCGGACAATGCTGGAAGCAACGGGGCGGCGCAGGGCAGCGGGGCCGCGGCCGGCGGCGATCTCTATCGGTCGCTCTGTTCGGGATGCCACGGGGCGAATGGAGGCGGATCAGCGGACGGCTCCGCTCCATCACTGACCCACAACACCTCCCCGGGCGCTGCCATGCCCGACAATGTCGTCATGACGATCCTTGAAGGCGTCAAGGCTGGTGACGTCGCGGGACGCAAATCAATGGCGGCCTTCGGCGGCTGGCTGGACGATAGCCAGGTGGCGATACTTGCAAATTATGTGACCGCGCATTTCGGAAATCCAGATGCGCGCGTTACGGCGGCCGACGTGCGTCTGATGCGGGCAGGCACGTCGACAGGGCGGACAGTCATGATCCTGGCGGGACAGGCGCTGGCGGCCAGTGGCGCCGTATTGCTGCTTGCTCTGCTTACTTTGCTGGCAAAGCGCCTGCGCTCAGCTCCCGTGCGCCCATAGAGATAGGCGGTGATATCGCGCGTATACTCTGTCGGCGATGTCGGCTCATCGGCCCCTTGCAGCAAGAAGACCGCCCGATAAGTCGCCCCAGGGAGAAGAGCGACTTCGGGCGGCGCTCCGAGCCTCTGGCTCATTTGTTGCAGTTCTGCACGTTCGACGTCGTGTTGCCGGTGGCGGTGTTGTTGTCGATGTCATTGCCCGCGGCATCCTTGCAGCGGTCGGTCATGCCGTTCGACTTGGTTGTCGAGTTTGTCGAATTTGTCGTGCTCGGGTCGGCGGGCGTGGTCGTCGCACCGGAGCCTGTGCCGACGCCGGTGCCGGTCGTGGTCCCATTGCCGCCACTGGTGGCGCCGGAGGTCGAGCCTGAACCATTGCTGGATCCGGTGCCGTTCGACTGTGCCATTGCCGACGTCGCCAGAGCGACCGTAAGCACGGTTGCGGAGAGAAGTTTGGTGATCATTGGAGCATCTCCTTTGGTTGTGTACTGCCTCCATCAAACCTGTCTTTCCCGGATATGTTCCGAATGAAACGCTCTTCAGCGAAATTCTTGCGGGCTGGATTGTGGTGCCGATGCGGACGCTTTCGACGCGCCTGGGCTTGCTTCCGGGGGTCGGCGATGGGCCTATCAGCCGACCGGAACGGCAGGTCCGTTCGGACGGGATCACGACCGCGCGCCCGGCACACCACATGATCGGCGTCACCATCATCGAACCATCCGTCAATCTCTTAGTGCCTCGCCAGTTGGACGGTACCCAGTCTTCAAATGTGGATCATATCGGCGCAGGAATATGCGCAGCGGCAGCTCGAACCGAATGTACATCCGCCAAGCGAAAAGAACCGATACGGCTGTGCCGATCACGATGATGAGGTCCGGAGGAATCGGAAACGTGGTCCACACCATCAGAAGCAGCGTTATCGGCAGAGTGTGGATCAGATAAAGCATGTAGGAGGCATCACCGAGAACCGTCCATGCGCTCGGTCGTGCGTCGATCTGCATCGTGCCGAAGACGATCAGCGCCGCCGGGAAACCGTATACCAGCACGCGCTGAAATCCGTTATCGCCAGTGAGAAACTCCATCGTCCCTCCTTGCGGTGCCATCCCAATGAACCCGACAGCTATCATCGCTCCCGCGCCGATCGGCAGGCACCACACTGCCGGTTTCCACTTGGGTGCATAGGCGAGAGCGATGCCAAAGCCGAACTCGATGATCAGCGGGTTGCCAAGAAACTGCAGGACCGGACCAGCCGAGCGAAAGATCATTGCGAGGCCGAAGATTCCGATGAGAGCCGATAGCAGTCGCCGGTCGACGAGAACGATGGTTGCGGCGGCGTAGAAGAGCATTTCGAAGCACAGCGTCCAGGCCGCGGGCAGTGCCGGCGCAGTCATTTGATCTGTAGCGGGCCACAGCAAAAGTGTCGCCACCCCCTCCCGCCAGCCGAAGCCGGTTTTGTAGGCGACGATCGCATAGGGGATGCTGATCAGCAGGTACAGCGGAACGATGCGCCGGAACCGTCTCCAAGCGAAGGATCGCCAAGTCAGGCCAGGTGCCGTCTTGGCAATAATCACCCCTGATATGACAAAAAAGATGTCTACGCCTGCGAAGCCAGCCACCTGAAAATCATGAGGTAATAGGCCGTTGGACCCAGTGACTTTAACGGCGGTCTGGGCCGCGTGGACATATACGACCATCAGCGCGGCGACGAAGCGAAGTATTTGCAACGACCAGATCAAGGACGAGTCCTGACTATCGGCCGCCAGGCTCTGGTATCGCCCCACCAAGGAATCTCGGCAAGATCATTGGCACCCGCCGAGCGTAATCGTCGTACTCTGGGAAGGTTTTCTGCAGGATAGATTCTTCATTTTTCGCGCGTCTATACTGCAAAAAAAACTGAACCGCACCGAGTGCCACCATCAGCATTGAAAAATGCGAAAGGATCATGCCGAGAACGAATACCCCCTCACAGATGTAAAGCGGATGCCGGACAACCGAATACGGCCCAGTGGTAACCAGCCGACGAGCTGTCGCCATGAGTGAGAAGGATCGACCCAGCCAATAAAGACAGAAAATCGAACTGGCCGTACCGACCAAGACTAGGCAAAGAGCCGTCAATTGAGCCGCTTCATTTTGCAACGCCGGTGTCAGGCTCAATGCGAACAGGATCATAAACGTACCAGCTATCGAGGTTACTCTCGGTCCAACTCCCTGCGCAGTTCCCTTTGGAGGAAGGCGGACAATTGTCATCACAAGCTGCAACAACAGAAACACGGTTGATGCCACTTGAGTAACGATGGCGAGCGAACTTGCTGAGGTATCCTGACGGAAATAGAGAAACAGAGGCATCGCGCCGGATGTTGCCAAAACCGCCATGGCGAAGATGATGGCAATTCGGCCAAGAAAATCCTCGTTCAACATTTTCATCCCCTTCCCTAAGCAGTCATTGGAACATGACTTTCGTGCCCCGACAAGAAGATAGTTTCCAAAGCGTTAACGGCTATGCCGTATCAACTTTTGATTAATCTGTCCGGCCTATCGTGGCCAAATGCCGAGCCTTCTTTCCGTGCTTCGTTTCCTGGCGCCGATCTCGATTCTGATTTCAGCAATTACGATGATCGCACTCAATCCACACAGTGCAACGTTTGCGTTTTGGTTGGCGTTGCCTGTGAATGCGGCTGGATGGCCCGCGCGTCCTACAGCAGAGCGGGTTCCGCCGTTCAGTTAAGCTGATTCAGAATTCCAGAGCTGGTCGCCAACACCAAACTTTCATAGATCCCGAGCGCTGTCGTGCAGATCGCCGCGACCGAGATTGGCACGCCGAACGGCACGACGCCTTTGCGGTCGAGATGCTGAACGTAGACGCGGAAGGCGCCGGCGGGCAGCAGGAATGGATTTTTCATGGCTGCTGCAGTGATGAGGGCGAAAACCAGGAGCAGCACGGAAAAAACGGCGAGGTCTTCGCCGCCAGTCAGAAAAGGAACGACCGCCATCAGCTTGACGTCGCCGGCGCCGATCTTGCGCAGGACCCAGAACGGGAACAAGGCAAGAAACAGCACGAGGCCGGCAGACGCGCTCAAGCCCATGTCCCACCAGGATCCTGATCGCAGCACCAGCAACAACAGCGATCCCACACCCAGGCAGAGCAGCAGCAGCACATCGCGATTGGCAATCCTCTGCGTCGTGAAGTCGAGCCACGCAATCCTGGCGAGCAGAGGGATGGCGAGGGCCTTCAACAGCAGTGCTTCGACAAGCAGCATGCTAGCGCTCGATGTTCTGCACGCTCGACGACAGCAGCTTCAGATTGTTGGCGACTGTCGGATCGTTGGGCGCCAGTTCATAGGCCTTGAGAAAATTGCTGCGTGCATCCTGCAGCTTGCCGCGCAGCAGAAAGGAGTAGCCGACATTGTTGTAATATTCGGGCGACGGCCCCATCAGCTTGAACGCGCGGCCATAGGCGCGGTCGGCAAGGTCGAAGCGGTGGATCCGGTCGCAGGAAGCAGCCAAACCCATCCACGCGCCGCCGTCATTGGGCGCCAACTGCGTGGCCTTGAAGAACAAGGCGCCGGAATTGCCGTAGTTTTCGGCGCGGAACTGGTTTTTGGCTTCGGCCACGGCCTGGTCCGATGCGTAATATTCGACATCGCTGACGGTCTTCAATCCATCTAACGTGTCGCCAAACGACGTCACGTCGCCTTTCGACGGTTCGTTGGTGCGCACGACACCGCCAGTGGTGTCTACACCATTTGTCTGGCAGCCGGCTAGGGCTGCCATCAACAGACTGGCGGCGACGACGGTTGCGAGGCGCATTGGCCCTGTCATTTTATCCCCCGAGAGCCCTGCGACTCTATTTTAGAATCAAAGCATATACTTATTCAGAAGAAAATGCCCCTCATACGGATGATAACCGGCAACATGATGACCATCATGACGACGGGGAAGATGCACAATCCCAACGGGATCATCATTTTGACAGGCAAGGCATTGGCCTTCTCCTCAGCGCTCAGAATTCTTTGTCCGCGCATCTCGTCGCTGTAGACGCGCAGCGCATCCGTCAGGCTGGTGCCGAGTTCTTCCGACTGCCTGAACAGCACGGCGAGCGAGCGCGCCTCTTCCAGCCCGATGCGGTCCGCGAGTTCGCGCAGCGCCTCCCGCAACGGCTTGCCGGCGCGCATTTGCAGGTTCATGATCGCAAGCTGGATGCCAAGCCATTTGTGGGTGCCGGCCAGTTCGGCGCCGACACGCTCGACCGCCGCCTCCAAACTCATCCCGGCGTCGGCACAGGTGATCATCATGTCCATGAAATCGGGAAATCCGCGACGATAGACCTGTTTTTGGGCATTCTCGAAGCGATCAAGCAGGATAGCTGGAACCACAATGCAGGCGAGCCCGAACAGAGCCGAACCGGCAAAGGCCATGATAGCGGGGAGTTGGGGCGGGAGTACTCGCACAAGGAGCGCATAGGCAACCAAAAAGCCGATACAGACCGCGCCCAGTCGCGACAAGGTGTAGATGAGCGGAGCACTTGGTTGATAGAACCCGGCGCGAAAAAGCTTCGCCTCTAGCGCATTCGGCTCATTGCGTTCCTTCTCCATCGATCGAAAGTAAGCATCGACCGGACGTTGCGCCGAGATCTTGAGCAATTGTTCCTGACCCGCGAGCGAGCGGTGGTCGACGATGCCTTCCGACGTCAGGCTCTGGGCAACCAGCTTGCGTGTCTGCAACGCCGGCAAGAAGACAAGCGCGCCGAACAGGAACAGCGATACAGCCGCCACGAATACCGCGGTGGAAACCAGGAAACTCAGTCCCTGAATGTTCGATAGCAGGTTTATGGCTCGCTCCTGTCAGAAATCGAAATTGACCATGCGATACATGATGAAGTCACCCAGCAGCGCCCATATTCCGAAGGTCACGAACACCGGCGTGATCAGTGGATCGTGCCATATCTGGCCGTAATATGCCGGAGCGGCTAGCTGGAGAATCAGGAACATCACGATCGGAAAAAGCGAGATGATCCACGCGGACACCCGCCCCTCCGACGAAAGCGCCCTGATCTTCATTCTGAGTTTCTGACGTTCGCGCAGAACCGACGAAAGGTTGGCCAGGATCTCGGTCAAATTGCCGCCCGTTTTCGATTGGATCGACAGCGACACCGACAACAGGTGCAGGCCTTCGAAACCGACGCGCTGCGAAAGCTTCCGCACCGCCTGTTCGATACTCAGTCCGAAGGTGATTTCGTCGGAGACAATGCCGAATTCGGTACCGAGCGGATCGGGCATTTCGCGCGCGACCAGACCTACGGCCACCGTTGCCGGGTGCCCCGCCCGCAGTGAACGCACGATCATGTCGAGTGCATTCGGGAGCTGTTTCGCGAATTTCTGGATCCGCTTCCTGCGCGCACGACGCAAAAGGAGAAGTGGCAAGGCAAATCCGGTCACCAGAAAAATCAGGATGCAAGGCAGTACGGAAAAACGCAGAATGAACGAGAACAGCAGCGCAATTGCCAGGGCTGAGAGCAGGAACATCGCGGCGAAAGTCAGCGGGTTTCCGGTAATGCCGGATTGGGTGTAGAGCCTGTTCAGGCCGACCATGCCGAAAAGAAAATCACCCGTATCCGTCAGGCCGCGCTCGCGCAGCAATCCTTGCAAGGTCTTTTCGGCCGGAGCCTCATCGGACAATCGCTTCAGCCGCCGGTTGATCATGCCGGCACGGGATCGGCGATCGGCGAAGGAAAGATACAGCGCCTCGCCGGCGAGAATGACTGCCGCCGCCGCGAGCGTATAAATGAAGTAGAGCAAGGTCTGGCCGGTCGGCATCAGAGCGCAACCTGGGGATTGAAGGCGTCCTTGGCGAAATGGTGCCCGAGCGTCGCCGCTTCCGGGGCAAAACGTGGGCGAACGCCGGTGGCGCGAAATTCTCCGACGATCTGACCGTCAGCCGTCACCTCGCGACGCACGAATGTGTAGATTTCCTGCATCTGGACGACGTTTCCTTCCATACCGGTAATCTCCGATATCGATGTCACGCGCCGGCCGCCGTCGGAGAGGCGCTGTGTCTGCACGATGACGTCGATGGCGGAAGTTATCTGCGCTCTGATGGACTCATGCGTCATCGGCATTCCTGCCATGCCGACCATCTGCTCCAGCCGCGATATCGCATCGCGCGGCGTGTTGGCGTGGATGGTGGTCATCGAGCCTTCATGGCCGGTGTTCATGGCCTGCAGCATGTCGAAAGCTTCCTCGCCACGAACTTCGCCGACGATGATGCGGTCGGGCCGCATGCGCAGCGCGTTCTTGACCAGTTCGCGCTGGCGAACCTCTCCTTTTCCTTCGACACTGGGTGGACGTGTCTCCAGCCGGCCGACATGAGGCTGCTGCAGCTGCAGTTCAGCCGCATCCTCGATGGTGATCAGACGCTCCCTGGACGGGATGTAGCTCGACAGCGCATTAAGCAAGGTCGTCTTGCCGCTGCCCGTGCCGCCCGAAACCAGGATCGATTTGCGCGCCTGCACGGCAATCCGCAACAGTTCGACCATTGGCGGACGGATCGAGTTGAGCGCCACAAGGCGTTCGAGCGAATAGGGGTTCTTGGAGAACTTCCGGATCGACACCAGCGGCCCGTCGACCGAGATCGGCCGCACCGCGATATTGACGCGGGAGCCATCCTCCAGCCGGGCATCGACCATCGGCGAGGATTCATCGACGCGCCGGCCGATGGCGGAAACGATCTTGTTGATGACCCGCAGCAGATGCGCCTCGTCACGAAACCGGATCGCCGTCTCTTCAACCAGACCACGCCGTTCGATGAAGACGCGCTTGTGGGTATTGATCAGGATATCGGTGATCGTGTCGTCCTTGAGCAGCGGTTCGATCGGGCCGAGTCCCAGCATCTCGTCGGCGGTCTCGCTGGTAATTTGATCAAGCTCGCGTGCGTTCAGCGGCACGCTGTGGCTGCGCACGAACTCGCGCACGATTGGGCGGATCTCGTTCAGGATCTCTTCCTTGGACGCGGTTTCGAGCGCGGCGAGATTGAACCGGTCGATCAAATGACGATGCAGTTCGACTTTCAGCGTCAGGAAGTCCTCGCCATGGGGTTCAATATCAGCAACTGGAGAAACCGCCGGAACGATGGGCAGTAAAGTCAGCTGCTCGGCCTTTGTCGCGGCCTGCTGCTCGCTTGGTCCCTTGATAAACCGCCCCAGCATAATCCCTTACACCCCTCCAGCGCACATTAGCGGAAACTAAACGTTAACCACGCGACGCACAAGCGCCGGGGCGCTTCACTTGCGGCCAATACTTTCAACATAGTTAAGGAGCGCGCCTGAAAAATATCGTTTTTATTTTAGGCCCCGCGCTGCCAACCATGGCTGAGTGAATAAACTTCCAGGAGCGCTCGTGTGCCCTTGGTGCTCTAACATCGGCATCCGCTCCATATCTGGCTATAACCCCTTAGATATAAAGGAATATGTTGTGCTGCTAAATTAGTTATGGTTCTATTAGGACGCATGCATAATTGTGAACGAATGGTTAAGGGCGCTTGAAAAATTAGACGAATCAAGCTCTTGCTGAAATTTAAAGCCGCGTTCAACTCCAGAATTCATGTATTGGGAAGTTAAGGAACCGTTAATCCCGTTTGACTCCGCAATTTCTCGGGACCTAGGATCGAGATGACGGGGGATGCTTGGGTATGGAGTTCATCCTTGGCTCTGTCTCGTCGGGTTCAAACCTCCAAAGGGAGAAATTGACATGAAGAAGCTCATGACGATGACCCGGCAGTTCCGCGACGATGAAAACGGCGCTGCCATGGTCGAATACTCTATCCTGATCGGCATCATCGCCGCGGCAACCATCGTTGCGGTCATCGCTATCGGCGGATGGGTCGGCAGCCAGTTCACCGGCCTTTGCGCGAAGCTGAACGGCAAGGGTCTCGACGCTGCTGGCACTGGCAATGGCGCTTGCGTCCCGGCCGCTTGATCGGAAACGCTCTGGCCGGATCGGCCACAAAGGAGTGATAGGCATGAAGCGGCTTATCGAGATAGCCAGGCAGTTCCAGTCCGACGAAACCGGCGCTGCCATGGTGGAATACTCGATCCTGATCGGCATCATCGCAGCGGCATCGATCGTTGCGGTTATTGCCATCGGCGGATGGGTCGGCAGCCAGTTCACCGGCCTTTGCGCCAAGCTTGGCACGAATGGTGTTGCCGGGAGCACTTGCTGAAAACTTCCTGGGCCGGAATCGCTCGATTTCGGCCCAGGATCCTGCACTTTGAAGGGGTTGAAATTCGCCCGGCGGGCGATAGTGGGGTGGGAAGATGCGCGCCAATACGCTTATCATGATTGTCCTCGCCGGCGTGTTCGGCGTGCTGGCGGTGGTGCTCGCCAATATCTGGCTGGCCAGCCAGCGCAATGCCATGGCGCGGACGGAAGACGTCCCGCGCGATACGGTGGTTGTGGCGGCGGTACCTTTGAAATTCGGTGACACGCTGACCGAGGACAAGTTGCGCGAGATCGCCTGGCCGGCGGGCGCGGTTCCGACCGGCGCTTTCAAGACAACGAAAGAAATGCTGGCTGGCGAAGGCATAAAGCAGGCGCTGCAGGCGATCGGCACCAATGAGCCCGTTCTCGCCACCAAGATCACCGGCCCCGGCCAGCGCGCCACGCTCTCGGCGGTGCTTGGCGAAGGCATGAAAGCCGTTTCCATCCGGGTCAACGATGTGCTTGGGGTGGCTGGATTTGTTTTCCCTGGCGATCGCGTCGACGTGCTGCTGACGCGCACGACTCGCGGCGACGACGGGGCAGACAAGAGTTTTGTCGACGTGCTGCTGCAGAGCATGAAGGTGCTCGCAGTCGATCAGGTTGCCGATGTGAGCAAGGATAGCCCGACCGTGGTCAAATCGGTGACGCTGGAAGCCAGCACGAAAGATGCACAAAAGCTCACTCTGGCAGCCGGCGCCGGGCAGTTGTCGCTGGCGCTGCGCCAGGCCGCGGCCAGCAAGGGCGAAACGACGGAGCGTGTGACGCTTTCGGACCTGACTGGCGAAACGCCCGACGACGTGGCCAAGCGACAGGCCGACCTCGACAAGAAAGCGGCCGCGGACGCATTGGCGGAAGCTGAGCGCAAGCGTGCCGAGGACAAGATTGCCGGACTGACCCAGGCCGTGGAGAAGGTGGGAAGCCGCCTTGACGAGTTGGGCAAGGTCAAGCCCGTTCCAGTCGTGGCGTCTACGCCGGAAGTGCGGGAAGTTGTCAAGGAAGTGATCAAATACGTGCAGCCCGAGCCGCCCAAGAACGTGACCGTGGGCGTGTTCCGGGGTGTGAAGCTCGATACATATGACGTGCCGCGACAACCATGATAAGACGCGGCTAGTGAAGTGGGGCTGCCAGCAGTAGCAGCAGTGGGGAGACGGGGATGCAGGGGTTTTGCGTAAGGATGGCTGCGGCCGCGTTGTCCTGTCTGGCGGCGGTGGCGCTATCGAGCCTTTATGCCGATGCAGCCGACCGCTTCATCGACGTGTCGAACCCCAGCGTCCATCGCGTTTTCCTGCCGATGTCGCAATCGGTGACGCTCCAGGTGAATGCCAATCTCGGCGATATCGTCGTCGGCGACGAGAAGATCGCCGATGCTCAGCCAATGACCGACCGCACGCTCTACGTCATCGGCAAGGGCGCCGGCACCACCACGGTCAATCTGTTCTCACCCGACAAACGCTCGCTCGGCGTCATCCAGATCGAGGTCGGCGTCGATGTCAGCGACATGGCGGCGGCAATCCGCCAGGTTTCGCCAAGGTCGCGTATCGAGATCGGCTCGGTCAACGGCCGGGTGCGGCTTGGCGGTCATGTCAAGGACGGCGCCACGCTGGCAGCCATCATGGAAGTGGCGCAGCAATATGGCCCCGACGCCATCATCAATGCCGTCACCGTCGACGACAGCCAGCAGGTCAATCTCGAAGTGCGCGTGCTGGAAGCCAAGCGCAACGCGGGGCGTGATCTCGGCGTGTCGATCGCCAGCACCAACAGCAGAGGCACGACGCTCACCGGAACGGGCATCGCCACCGTCGACAAAGACGGCGAGGTGCTGGGGGCGGCTGGCGTGCTCAGTGGCCTCCTGTCCAATTCCACTCCGTTCGGCGCACTCCTCACTCGCGTCATTGACAGCAACATCAAGGTCGATCTGTACATCGAAGCACTCGAGGCCAAAGGGGTGGTGCGCACGCTTGCCGAGCCCAACCTCACCACGCTTTCCGGCGAACCCGCCAGTTTCAACGCCGGCGGCCAGGTTCCTATTCGCAGCGTCACCAAAGATGGCGTGATCCAGATCGAGTACAAGCAATTCGGCGTCAATCTCCTGTTCACGCCGGTCGTGCTCGCTGACGACAAGATCCACATCCAACTGGCCCCGGAGGTCAGCGACCTGACCGGCTTCACGACAGCCGGCGACCCGATCTTCACCAACCGCAAGCTGGAAACCGTCGTCGAGCTACGCGACGGCCAGAGCTTCGCGGTCGGCGGGCTTCTGTCCAGCAAGACGACCAAGCTTCAAAACCAGGTGCCATGGCTCGGCCAGGTGCCGGTCATCGGCACGCTGTTCCGCAATTCGAGCAGCCAGAAGGAAGAGACCGAGCTGGTCGTGATCGTCACCCCGCATATCGTGCGGCCGGTGAAGCCCGGCGAGCAGTTGGCGACACCGTTCGACAAGACGCGGCCAGCCAACGACCCGGAATTCTTCGTGCTCGGCCAGCTCGAAGTGAACAAGGACATGATCCGGAAATATGAAACGGGCGACGGCGTCACCGGCCCCTATGGCCATATGCTGGACTTCAAATCGAAGGACAAGATGCTCTATGTCAAGAAATAGCGCCCTGATCCTCATTCTGTGCGTCGGGTCGCTTTCGGGCTGCGCCGCGGACTATCTGAACCACTACGACTCGGTGACCTTGGCCGCCGGCGACACGCAGAAATACAATTCGATGCTGCAGACGGTCGATCCGCTCAATCCGGCATCCAGGAATACGCATATCGAAGGCGACGGCACGCGCGCCGCCGCCGTTGCCCAAGCCTACAAATATCCACCGCCACCTCCGCCACCGCCATCGATCACGGTCAATGTCGGCGGGTCGGGCGTGACAAAGCAGTGAGCTGAACGGAAGGATGCGGAGGGCGCCGGGCATGCGAGGGGCCTTGGCGCAGGAAAGCAGAGAGTAAGGTCATGTTGAGGACCATTCGTGCCTTCTGGAATGATCAGCGCGGCGTAGCGATGATCCTCGTGGCGATTATGATACCCGTGCTAATCGGCTTTTCGCTGCTCGCCTTCGATATGAGCCGGGCCACCGGGCTTCACCAACAGCTGCAAAAGGGTATCGACGGTCTTGCATTGGCCGCTGCCGCCGAACTTGACGGGAGGTCGGATTCGATCACTCGAGCCGACCGGGCCGTGACGACCCTACTCGCCAACCAGACCCTGTATTCAGAGCTAGGCGCCGGTCACACTCTCGCTGTGGCAGACGTGACCATCAAATACTTGACCGGGATACCAGCCAGCGACGAAACCACATTGACCAGCGATGGCGTCGATGCAAACGGGGTGAACTGGGCCAGCACCGATCCCAAACTGGTGTCTTTAGCCGAAGTGACGATAAACGCGTCCGGCTTGGCGAAGGGTGCTGGGGCATTCGCAACCATCTTCCCGGCGAGCCTCGTCGGCAGCAAGGACACGATGGACATCCGGGCCCAGGCCGTGGCCGGTTTCGTTCAATCGATCTGTGAAACCGTGCCGATCTTCATGTGCAACCCGTTCGAGACAACCGACCCGTCCACCAGCAAGACAATCCAGCAAGCTTTTGCGTCGGGGGATACTTACGGTCGAGAGTTTCGGATTCTCAAGGTGGACAGCAATCCAGGTCCGGGCAACTTTGGCCTGCTGCAAAACGGCCTGAACTCGATACAAGATGGCATGGCGATGGGAAGCGCCGGCACCTGCTATACCCGCGATTCGCTGACCACGAAAACCGGCGTCACGTTCGGCCAGGTCAATACAGGCCTCAACGTCCGGTTCGACCTCTACCAGGGGTCGCTGAAGAACAAGACGGATCTTGGCTATCGTCCAGCCAGCAATGTGCGGAAGGGAGCGAAGAACAACTGCAACAAGTACGATGTCGCCCCACCGGCGTCCGCGCTGCCGCTCCCTCCGGGCACCGGCTATGACGCCACGAAAGGTATGACGCAGCCTATAGCCGATCAAGGTTTCTGGAGTTCCTATTGGAGCGTCAATCACGGTGGGACGTACCCCGGCACGGCAGTCAAGCCGTTGACGAACCCGACTGGCGACATGAGCAAGCCGGCATCGAGATATGACGTCTACAACTATGAGATCGCAAACGATCGCGTGAAAGATCAGTCGCCGAATCCAACCAAGGAAAGGGGGACACCTTCTTGCTACAAGGGAGACCTGACCAAGGCAGACCCCAGTCGCCGATTGATCAATATGGCCGTTGTCGACTGTAATGCCAACCTGACGGCGCTCAACGGGCACACCGCTGTCAAGCCGGACGGCTATGCAAGCGTCTTTCTTATAGCCCCGGTCCAAAAGGAGGACTCCAAGGATGAGGATGATCCTGAGGGAACCGGCAAAGAGAAGGCGATCAGCTTGGAAATCGTCGACGTCGATGGCGGATTCGCCAACAATACGCTTGTAGACAAGGCGTTTCGCAACGAAACGCAATTGTACCGGTAGCCCCATGTCGATTAGACAATTCCTCCGGCGGTTCCACCACGACGACCAAGGCGCTGCCTTGGTCGAGATAGCGATCGTCACGCCACTCGTGTTGCTGCTGGCAGCGGGTGTCTTCGAGTTCTCGAACATCTTCAACACGCGCCTGCTTCTCGAAGCTGGCGTAGAGGATGCCTCTCGCTATATGGCGCGCTGCAGCAGTGACTGGAATACTTGTTCAGTGTTGGCAACAAACCTCGCAGTGAACGGGGCCGTCCAGGGCGGTAGTGCGAGGGTTACCGGGTGGACCACGGGTCAAGTCACCATAACGCCAGTACGATCGATCCAGGCGATCGATCCCACGACCGGTACCCAGCTCTATCTCAGCAGCACCGGCACCGTCGTTGTCGTGGAGGTCAGCGCCTCGTATCCGTATCCTACCCTGGGCCTCTGGTCTTATCTCGGCTTTGGTAACGTTAAGCTCACTGTGTTCCATCAGGAGCGTGTCTTGGGATGGTGATCTCGCAAGGCACGTTCTGGAGAAACCAATCCGGCGCGACAATGGTGGAGGCGGCCATCGCCATGCCCATGCTGCTCACCCTGCTGCTTGGTTTTGTCGACTTTGGCTATGCCTTCTACCAATGGAATGCCGGCAACAAAGCGGTGCAGGCTGGCGCCAGGCTGGCGCAGATTTCCGCTCCGATCGCCAGCGGACTTCTGCTCGAGGCAAAAACACCCAGCGACTCGCTGGATGTGGGAAAGGCGGTTCCAGCCAACACTTACAGCTACATCTGTACGGCCAGTGCCGCCGGAGCTGCATCTTGCACCTGTGGAACAGGCGCCACATGCCAGAACCTCAATGTGAACCAGGCAGCTCTCGACTTCATCTTTAACGGCAGCAGCAACCGGCCCGGAATGCTGACATTCCTGCCAACTCTTCTGAAATCCGAGGTTCAGATTCAGTACCAGGCTTCGGGCCTCGGTTATTGGACGCGCCCCAACGGGCCCGTACCGACGATCACCGTCAGCATCACCAATCACCCCTTCCAGTTTTTCTTTCTGGCGGGGTTCCTTGGATTCGGAACCATCACCATGCCCTCCATGCTGAGCACGGTCACGGGCGAAGACATGAAAAGCACGTATCCATGAACGCCATCAGCACCAAGGTTACCACCACCAAGCGAAAGCAGGTCGCGCTGTTTTCCTCTGATGCGAATTTCAAGCGCGATGTGGCGACGCGGCTCGATGCGCTGGCGATCTATGATGTGCGGGTCGCCGAGACGAGCGACTTCCTCAAAGGTCCGCCGGCCGACACGCGCCCCGGCATCGTCATCCTCGATCTCGGCAAGGGCGAATTGCTTGGCAATCCAGGCATCGTCGAGGCGCGCGCGCTGTGGGCCACCGTGCCACTGATCGCGGTTTCCGACGAGTTGACGTCGGAGCAGACGCGCGTACTGGTGCGCATGAATGCCTCGGACTGGCTGCACAAGCCGCTCGACGGCAAGGAACTGCTCAACGCCGTCACCTTCCACGACAGCGGCAACCAGGGCGCCAAGAGCCGCATCATCACCTTCATCAGCGCCAGCGGCGGCGCCGGCGCCACCACGCTGGCGCTGTCGGCCGCCGAATTCCTGGCCTCGAAATCGACCGATCGCGCGGCCTCGACCTGCCTGGTCGACCTCGACTTCCAGAGCGCCAATTGCGGCGCCTATCTCAACCTGTTCAACCAGTTCGACCTTGCCGGCATCATCGGCCAGCCGGAACGGCTCGATGTCGAACTGATGGATGTCATCAAGCTGTCGCGGCCTTCCGGCCTGACGCTCTACGCCTTCGAGCGGCCGCAGCTGCCGTTCGAGCCGCAGGGCGCCGATTTCGTCTTCCGGCTGCTCGACCTCGTCGCCTACCGGTTCGACGACATCGTCATTGATCTGCCCAACATCGAAACGCCCTGGCACAATTCCGTGCTGTCGACGAGCGACGAGATCTTCATCGTCTTCGAGCTCAATGTGGCCTCGCTGCGGCAAGGCAAACGGCTCTACAAGAAGATCCGCGAGCTGCGCGGCAATGCCGTCTCGATCACGCTGGTCGCCAACAAGCACAAGCGCAAATGGTTCGGCAACCACTTCTCGCGCAGCGAGCTGGAGAAGATCTTCAAGGCGCCGCACATCAAGTCGGTCGGGCTCGACAATGCCCTGCTGGCCGACGCGCTGAACCGCGCCATGCTGCCTTCCGAAGTGGATGGGCGGGCGCGCTTCAGCAAGGATCTGAAGAAGATGTTCCGCGAGCGGCTCGACGATGCGGCCCGCTAGCGGCCATCGCTTGCGGCTGACAGCCGCCTGCCTCCTCGGCCTGGCGCTGGCGCCCGCGGCCGGACAGACCGCGTGGGCGGACAGCCGCCCGCCTCTGCCGGCCATGGGCCCCAGCCTGCGCAAGACGGTGGCGTTTTCCACCGCCGAGAAGACTGGGACCATCATCATCCGCAAGCAGGAAAAAGCGCTCTACCTGGTGACCGGCAAGGGCGAGGCCCTGCGCTACCGGATCAGTGTCGGACGCGATGGATTTGGCTGGACGGGTACGGTCCAGGTCGGAGCCAAGACCGAGTGGCCGGCGTGGCGACCGCCGAAGGACATGCGCGCCCGCCAGCCGGAATTGCCTGACATGGTGCCCTCGGGGCCGTACAATCCGCTCGGCGCAAGGGCGCTCTATCTGCTTCGGGACGGCCGCGACACGCTCTATCGCATCCATGGCACCAACGACCCTTCGGGCGTGGGTTTCGACGGCACGTCGGGCTGTTTTCGCCTGACGAATACCGATGTCATCGATCTTTTCAGGCGCGTGCCTGTCGGCACCAAGGTGGTGGTCCAATGACGACGATCAGCGATCCCGACGACCTTGTGATAGCGGTCGAACCACTGTTGCTCGACAGGGAGAAGAGCCGGTCCAGGCTCGCCGTTGCCGTCTCTGTCGGCCTGGCGCTGTTTGCCCTTCTGAACGCCACCGCGGCCGTCTATCTCTACCACGGCATCAACGATCTGCGCGCGATCGAGGCGCGGCTGGAGGACCTCGGCCAGTTCGAGCAGCGGATGAGCGCGCGGCTCGACACCGTCAACAATGGATTTCAAAGCCGGTTCGAGGCGCTGGACGACCGGCTGCGGGCGAGCTTCGGCGAGGTCAACGCCAACATCGCCCGGCAGCCACCGGAGATGTCGGGAAATCACGGTGGCGACGAGCCGCGCGTCGTCGAACTGGCCTCACCCGCCGAAGATACGGCGGCGGTCGCCAGCGCCGCCGACGCGGAGCCCGCGATCGAGGAAATGCCGCGGGTAACGCGACGGCGATCGGCTCCGGCGGCGCCTCCCGCGCCGAGCTCCAACTACCAGCGGAGCGTGTCACCGGAAGGCAAGGTCACCTATCACAAGATAAACTAGGTCGGGATAAACTAGGTCGGACTTGGGCGTGGCCGCGTAGCTGCGCTAGAAATCCCGCTGCAGTGCCATGATCCGGACGCGCCGCGATTCAACGCGCATGCCGAGTTCACGGACATAGGCAAGGTGGCAATAGGCGCAGGCGGTGACCCCGATGACCGCCAGCAGGCAGTTCAGCCAGGTGAAGTCCATCATCAGCGAGAACCGAAAGCCACTCGGTGCCGTGAACGCGGCGATGGTGCTGGCGGTCTGCGAGCGGCCGCCGATGAAGATCATCGACGCCGCCAGGATCAAGATGCCATGGTTGGCGAGAAAGAAAGCGGCCGACCTTCTGGCCCGGCTTGCTATCCAGCAGATCCCCAGGGCCGCGCCCAACAAGGCGAAATCCAGGACCATCGACCCTCCCAGATAGACATCGACCTGCTGCCAGACCATGCCCGACGAGGGATGCAAGGCGAGCCAGATCTTCCACATATCGGGGCTTGCGGGGTAGGTTCCGAGCAGGAGCGTCGCCATTCGCTCGGTCGCGAGGATCAGCAGGACACAGGCAGGAAAGGCGAAAAGCACTAGTGGTTGGCGCTTCATGGTACCTCGCAATCTGGCGGACAGATTACGCGCCATGGGTTGCGCAAGGCTTAACGGGGATGGTTCGGCTGAGGCAGGTCCGATCAAGCGGCTCGGATCAGGTCGTACAGCCAAGTGCCCCCTTTTGTGTGCCCGACACCCAAATCCCGGACGCTGTCCATGTGATTGCGCCCCTCGACGATGCTGCTCGAAGCCGTCAGGCCCTGCTCCGTCAGGTGATCGGCAAACAATTTGGCCTGCAGGTGAAACGGTTCCGTCTCCCGCTCGCCGACCAGCAGCGTGACCTTTGTCCGCGACGAGTGGGATTTGCTCATCGGCGAATACGCCTCAACTTCCGTGTCGGTCAGGCCTATCAAAGGCTCCAGGAAGGATTGCTGGAGGGGCTTCAAATCGTAGAGCCCGCCGAGCAGAAGTGCCGCCGACGGGGGATGTGCCGACCCCTCGTCGAACAAAAAGGTCGCCAAATGCGCCCCGGCGGAATGACCGCTGACGCTTAGCCGACCGGCATCGCCGCCATGGCTGGCGATATGACCCAGCACCCATTGCCTCGCGCGCCGGACCTGGTCGACGATTGTCGCCATCCTGACGGCAGGCATCAGCGCATAGTCGATCACGACCGCGATTGCCCCGGCGCTCGTCACCGTCTCGGCGATGTAGGAATAGTCGCTTTTGGCGAACATGCGCCAATAGCCGCCATGGATGAAGATGTGCACCGGGAGATCCCTGCGCGCTCCGTCCGGAAAGAACAGGTCGAGGCGTTCGGCCTCGTGCGGACCATAGGCGATGTCCGCCAGCATCGGCAGCGAAGCCCGCGTGACGGCGCTGCGGGCGACGATGTCGGCCACGATGTCATCGAAATCGGCAACGTGGTCGCGGGTGCGAAAAGGGTCCTTCGACATGGAGCCGGCTCAGAAGGTCACAGCGATGTATTTGGCCTCCATGAACTCGGCGATGCCGTGATGCTGGCCCCCTTCCCGCCCGAGGCCACTCTGTTTGACTCCGCCGAAGGGCGCGGCGGGATCCGACATCAGGCCGCGGTTGAGGCCGATCATGCCGGCCTCGATCTCGGCGGCCACCCGCATGCCGCGCGCCACATCGCGGGTGTAGAGATAGGCGGCGAGGCCGTATTCGGTGTTGTTGGCGTGGAAGATGGCCTGCGCCTCGCTCTCGAAGCGGGTGATGGGCGCCACTGGGCCGAAGATCTCCTCATGCGCCATATCGGCGTCCGGCGAGACTTCGGACAAGACGGTCGGCGGATAGAAAAAGCCATCACCTTCAGGCACCGAGCCGCCGCACAGCGCCTTGGCACCACGGTTGACCGCGTCCTTGACCAGCCGGTCGATCTTGTCGACCGCCTTCTTGGTGATCATGGGTCCACATTCGGTGTCCGCCTTGGTGCCGGCGCCGATCTTTAGCGCAGCCATGCGCTGCGCAAGGCCGTCGGCGAACGCATCGTGGATACCCGACTGGACGTAGATGCGGTTGGCCGCCGTACAGGCTTCGCCGGCATTGCGCATTTTGGCGATCATGGCGCCGTCGATGGCCGCATCGAGATCGGCATCGTCGAAGACGATGAAGGGTGCATTGCCACCAAGCTCCATGGAACAGGAAGTCACATGTTTGGCGGCTTCGGCGAGCAAGGCCCGGCCGATCCCGGTCGAACCGGTGAAGGAGAGCTTCCTGACGCGCGGATCGGCCAGCATGGCCGACGTCAGGGTGCCGGGTGTCGATGTCGTCAGCACGTTCACGACGCCGTCCGGTACGCCGGCTTCGCTGTAGAGCGCGGCCAGCGCATAGGCGGTCAGCGGCGTCTCGCTGGCCGGTTTCAGAATGACCGTGCAGCCTGCCGCCAGTGCCGGTGCGATCTTGCGCGTCGCCATCGCGGCGGGGAAATTCCACGGCGTGATGAGGATGCAGATGCCGATCGGCTGGTAGTCGACGACGATGCGGTTGGCGCCAGACGGGGCGGTGCCGAACTCGCCGGTGATACGAACCGCCTCCTCGGCGTTCCAGCGGAAGAATTCGGCTGCATAGGCGACCTCGCCGCGCGCGTCGCGCAGGGCCTTGCCGTTCTCCAGCGAGATCAGCATGGCAAGCGTCTCCGACCGCTCGACCATCAGCTCGAAACAGCGCCTGAGAATCTCCGAGCGCTTGCGCGGCGCTGTCTGGCGCCACCCTTTGGCGGCCTTGGCCGCTGCCTCGACCGCTGCGGCGGCATCCTCCAGGTTCGCATCGGGGACCGCCGCGATCACCGCGCCGGAGGATGGATCGGTGACCTCAATGAGCCCGCCGTCGGACGACGGCCGCCATTGTCCGCCAATGTAGAGCCGGTGCGGAAAGCCCCGAACGTCGTACGGATCCTGATCGAGAGGGAAGGCATTGTAGGGAAGGTTCATCGTCTTGTTCCTGACGTTCACATGGCGCAGGCGGTGAGATCGCCGTCATAGGCCGCCTGGACAAGGCGGCGCATGGCGGCAAGGTCGAATGGGCGCGGGTTGTTCTTGATCAGGCGATCGATGCCGAGCGCCTGCTCGGCGGTCCAGTCGAGCTTGTCGGCCGGGAGTCCCAAACCGGCCAGCGTCGGGGTGATGCCGATCGCCGCAAACAAGCGCCTGATCTCCTCGATGGTCGCGCCCGCCATTTCGTCGACGCCACGACCATTCGGCTCGAGGCCAAGAGCAATCCCTATCTCGGCGATGTCACCCGCGGCCACACGGCTGTTGTAGCTCATGACATAAGGCATCATTGTCGCCACCCCCAGCCCATGCGGCGTGTGGGTGAGCGCGCCGGCCGGGTATTGCACCGCGTGCGCCGCCGCCGTGCCGGCGGTGCCGAACGCGCAACCCGCAGCCAGCGCTCCCATCATCACGTCGGAGCGCGCCTCGGCGTCGCCGCCGTCGATGCACGCCTTCTCCAAGCTGCGGCCGAGAAGTTTGACGGCCAGCAGCGCGAAATGGTCGGTCAGCGGCGTCTTGCCGATGAACACGTGGCGCTGCGGCAGGCTGAAGTCCCCGTCCCGGCGCATGGCCGTGAAGGCCTCGATCGCATGAGTGAGCGCGTCGGCACCGGCAACCGCGGTCAGGCCCGGCGGACAAGTCATTGTCAGTTCGGGGTCGCAGACGGCAACGGCAGCGATAAGATAGGGGCTCGATATGCCGACTTTGAGCGTCCGGTCCGGATCCGATATCACGGCGACAGGCGTCACCTCTGATCCTGTACCAGCCGTGGTCGGCACGGCGATCATCGGCAGGGTCGGCCCCGGGACCTTGAACTCGCCGTAGTAGTGCCGCAGCTCGCCGCCGTGGCTGATCAGCAAGGCGGCACATTTGGCGAAATCGAGACAGCTGCCGCCGCCGATGCCGATCACCATGTCTGGCCGGAAGGCCCTCGCTTTTTCGACGCAGACCGCCACCGAATCGCGCGGCACGTCCGGGAGGATACCGTCGTGAACCAGCACGTCGATTGACGCCGACCGCAGGGATTTCATCATTTCGGCGAACACGCTGGTGCCGGCCAAACGCTGGTCGGTGCAGACCAGGGCGCGGCGGCCATGGCGGCCGGCCACGGCTGGCAGGGCATGACGTTGTCCCGTTCCGAATAGAATTTCACGTGGGAGCCGGAGGGCTGTGAGAAGGCTCATGACAGGCTGCATCCTTGAGGGTGTCGGAGAAACTCGCATTGCAATCCGCACCGAAGGATCCTGAACTGAACGGCGCCGATGAAATCGTATAGGATATAGTATTGCATCGGTCAAACCCTCGTGTTAGCAATCTCCTGTCGAGAGGCGAAAGAATGCAACCTGTCAGCTTGAGCAATAATGGTGAAACGCCCACGGGAGCGGGCCGCATTCAGCGTGCCGGCAGCCTAGCCGAAGACGTCTACGAGGCCATCTTCGCGCAGCTGATGTCGCTGAAGATCGCGCCCGGTTCGCGCATCACCGTCGACAATCTGGTCAAGGAATTCGACGTTTCCCATACGCCGATCCGCGAGGCGCTGGGCCGTCTCGAAGGCGAAGGACTGGTTCTGAAGACGCACCTGATCGGATACCGTGCCGCGCCGCAGATCACGCGGCGCCGTTTCGACGAGTTGTACGAAATGCGTCTCCTGCTTGAACCGCACGGCGCGGCGAAAGCCGCTGCCACGATGGATGAGGCCAAACTCGGCACGCTGCTGGTGGCTGCAGGCGTGATGTCGCGCCGCGAGGGCAAGGACGAGCGCCTGCGCTATTCGAACTTCGCCAGGCAGGACGCGATCTTCCACGACAAGATCATGGAATACGCCGAAAACGAGCTCATCCGCGAGACGCTGGGTTATCAACACACCCACTTCCACATTTTCCGCCTGATGTACCATTCCCGCGTGACCGAGGAGGCGCTGGACGAGCATGAGGCGATCCTCGCCGCGTTCGGCTCTGCCGATCCGGATGCCGCCGCGAAAGCAATGCGCGCCCACATCGAGCACTCGCGCGATCGCCTGCTGCCGGCCTTCGATTGAGGCCTGAACGAATGTCCGTTACCGCCAATATTGCCGGAGTGGGAGGAAGTGCGCTGCCTGGCGGCAATGCGCCAGGGGTCCTGGAGCCGGTGCTGCGCGCTCAGGGTCTCTCGAAGCAATATGGGCCGGTGACCGTGCTCTCCGACGTCACGCTCGACATCCTGCCGGGCGAAATCCACGCCATCATCGGTGAGAACGGTGCCGGAAAATCCACTTTGATGCGGCTGCTTTCCGGCTATGCCGAGCCGACCGGCGGCACCTTGTCCATGGCTGGTCGGCCGGTGACGTTCGCCAAGCCCGACCAGGCCCAAAAAGCCGGCATTGCCCTCGTCCACCAGGAGATCCTGCTCGCCGAAGCGCTTACGGTGACGGACAATCTATTTCTCGGCCGCGAGCTTTCGCGCCGCCATGTGATGGACGACCGCGCCATGCGGCGCCTGGCAGCCGAAAAGCTGGCACGGATCGGCTGCGCGGTCTCGCCGACCGCGCTGGTGCGGGACATCTCGCTGGCCGACCGCCAGCTGGTCCAGATCGCCCGCGCGCTGCTCGACGACTACAAGGTCGTGATCTTCGACGAGCCGACCGCCGTGCTGACCGGCGAGGAAGTGGATCGCCTCCTCGAAATCGTCCGGCAGCTAAAGGCCAACGGCACGGCCGTCCTCTATATCAGCCATCGGCTGGATGAGGTGCAGCAGCTTGCCGACAAGGTGACCGTGCTGCGCGACGGCAGGATGGTCGGCACCTATCCGGGCACGGCCCTGACGCAGATGGACATGGCACGCCTGATGGTCGGCCGCGAGCTTGCAACGCTCTACCCGCAGAAGAGCGCACCGTCCGATGAGCCGATGCTGAGCGTGAAAAACGCCACCGTCCCGGGCTACGCCGAAGACGTCTCTTTCACCGTCCACAGAGGCGAAATTCTTGGCTTTGCCGGCATGATCGGCGCGGGCCGCACGGAATTGTTCGAAGGGCTGGTGGGCCTGCGTTCGGCCGACGCCGTGATTGAACTCCAAGGTCGGCCCGTCCGGATCCGCTCGCAACGCGAAGCGATCGATGCAGGCATCGGCTACCTGACCGAGGACCGAAAGAGCAAGGGCCTGCTCCTCGAGGAACGACTGGCGCCCAACCTCACGCTTTCCGCACTTGATCGGTTCCACCCCGCACTGGCTCTCAGCAGACGCCGCGAGTCGGTCGCGCTAAGAGAGGCCGTCCGGAGCTACGATATCCGGCTCAAGAGCCCTGGCGTGAAGGCGGGACAGCTTTCCGGCGGCAATCAGCAGAAGCTGCTGCTCGCCAAGGTGCTGCTCACCGACCCCTCTGTGGTCATCATTGATGAACCGACCCGCGGCATAGATATCGCCAACAAGGCTCAGATCTACGCCTTCATCCACGCCATCGTCGGCAGCGGCAAAGCCTGCATCGTCATCTCGTCGGAAATGCAGGAGCTGATCGGCATCTGCGACCGCATCCTCGTCATGCGGGAAGGCCGCCTGACGGGCGAGGTCCAAGGCGCCGAGATGACCGAAAGCAATGTGGCGCTGCTGGCGACAAGCGGCCCGAAACCGAGGCCGAAGGCCGAGGGAGGAACAGAATGGCTGTCATGACCGGATCCCCATCCACGCATCGCGTCGGTGATTTGAACATCACCTGGACCGACGTGGGTCCCTTCCTGGCATTGGCCGCCCTGCTGGTGGTCGGCTTTCTCATCAATCCAGACTTCCTCTCCGCGACCAACCTTGCCAACGTCATCACCCGCAGCGCCTTCATCGCCATCATCGCGGTCGGCGCGACGTTCGTTATCTCGTCGGGAGGGCTCGATCTTTCCGTCGGCTCGATGGCCGCCTTCGTCACCGGCATCACCATCATGTTCATGAACGCCGTGGCGCCACACGCCGGCCTGTGGGCGATCCCGGCTGGAATGCTCGTGGCGATCCTGGTCGGTCTTCTGTGTGGCCTCGCCAATGGCCTCATCGTCACCATAGGCCGGATCGAACCGTTCATTGCGACGCTCGGTACAATGGGCATTTTCCGCGCGTTGATCACCTATCTGACCGACGGCGGCACGATACCGATAGACCGATCGCTGCGCGAAGCCTATCGGCCGGTCTATTTCGGCACCGTCGGTGGTGTCCCTATCCCGATCCTCATATCGGTCGCCGTCGCCGCGATCGCATCGTTCGTCCTCTACAAGATGAAGTATGGGCGCAAATGTGCGGCGGTCGGCGCAAACGAGGACGTCGCGCGCTATTCCGGCATCTCCGTCATCAAGACGCGCACCATTGCTTACATCGTCCAAGGCGTCTGCGTGGCCGTCGCCGCGATCTGCTACGTACCGCGACTGGGTGCCGCAACGCCGACCACCGGGCAGCTTTGGGAACTGCAGGTGATCACCGCCGTGGTGATCGGCGGCAACGGCGCTGCGTGGCGGCAAAGGTCATGTCTGGGGAACCGTCGCCGGCGCCGTCATTCTGGAGCTGATCGCCAATCTCATGGTGCTGTCGGACTTCGTCTCCGAGTACCTGGTCGCCGCGGTTCAGGGCGTCATCATCATCATCGCGATGCTCATTCAGAGGTTCTCGAATTCGAAATAGCCCCGCGTCCGGACCACACGGGTGCGTCTTTGCAGGTCCAATCTGGGAGAAGAAAATGTTCAGTAAAAAATGGATGGCTGCGGCCGCGCTCGGCTCGCTGCTGCTGACGGGCCATGCCATGGCCGAGGACAAGAAAGTCATCGCCGTTTCGATACCGGCCGCCGACCACGGCTGGACCGCCGGCGTCGTCTATCACGCGCAGACGGCGGCCAAGGAAATCAACGCGGCTTTCCCCGGTGTCGAGGTCATCGTAAAGACGTCGCCGTCGGCGGCCGATCAGGTGTCGGCGATCGAGGATCTCTCCGCCTCACGCAAGATCGATGCGCTGGTGATCCTTCCTTGCTCCTCGGAAGAATTGACCGAGCCGGTCAAGGCCATCAAGGAGAAGGGCACCTTCATCACGGTCGTCGACCGCGGCCTGACCGACCCCACCATCCAGGGCCTCTACGTCGCCGGCGACAACATCGCCGTCGGGCGCAACACCGCGAAATACATGATCGACAAGCTTGGCGGAAAGGGTGACCTGGTTGTCCTGCGCGGCATCCCGACCGTGATCGACGACGAGCGCATCAAGGGCTTCCAGGACGCCATCGCCGGGACCGGCCTCAAGGTTCTCGACATTCAGTACGCTCATTGGAACAGCGACGAAGCCTTCAAGCTGATGCAGGACTACCTCGCCAAATATCCGCATATCGACGCGGTTTGGGCGAACGACGACGACATGCTGCTGGGGGTGATCGAGGCGGTCAAGCAGTCGGGCCGCACCGACATCAAGCTGGCGCTTGGCGGCAACGGCATGAAGGACATCGTCAAGAAGGTCATCGACGGCGACAGCATGACCCCCGTCGAGACTCCCTACCCGCCGTCCATGATCAAGACGGCCATATACATGACCATGGCCAATTTGGTTGGCCAGGCCCCGGTTCGCGGCGCCGTCAAGCTGGACGCGCCGCTGATCACCAAGGACAACGCCAAGGAATACTTCTTCCCCGACTCTCCGTTCTGAAGAACGCAATCAATGCGTGGCGCAGCATGACTCGCCCCGCCCCTTTCACACGACAAGAGGACATGATCATGTCAGGCAAGAAAATATTGATGCTCACCGGCGAGTTCACCGAGGAGTACGAGATCTTCGTCTACCAGCAAGCAATGGAAGCCGTCGGTCACACGGTCCACGTGGTCTGCCCGGACAAGAAGGCCGGAGACCTCATCAAGACCTCCCTGCACGACTTCGAGGGCGACCAGACCTACACCGAAAAGCTCGGCCATTTTCAGGTGATCAACAAGACGTTTGCTGAAGCGGAAAAGCAGCTCGATCAATACCACGCCGTATATTGCGCCGGCGGCCGCGGCCCGGAATACATCCGCACCGACAAACGGGTGCAAGCCATGGTGCGCCACTTCCACGATACCCAGAAGCCGATCTTCACGATCTGCCATGGGGTCCAGATTCTGATTGCCGTGGACGGTGTCGTCCGCGGCAAGAAGGTCGGCGCGCTCGCCGCTTGCGAACCGGAAGTGACGCTGGCCGGCGGCACCTACATCGACCTCTCGCCGACGGAGGCCTATGTCGACGGAACCATGGTGTCGGCCAAGGGATGGACAGCCCTCGCTGCCTTCATCCGCGAATGCCTGAAGGTGCTCGGGACCGAGATTCGCCATAATTAAACAAGGTCGGCGCACGTCAACAATGCGCCGGCTTCTGTTGTGATGAGACGTGCAACCACGAGTCTTTGAAGTAGGCCCTCGGTCGATGAGATCGAGGGCCACCGTCGCCGGTCAATCGAAGAATCCGGCATCCTCCGCTAGCAAATACTTCCTGGCGCCTTCGGCGTCGATATCGAGGCCTAGCCCCGGTGCTTCCAGCAGATCCACCATGCTGTCCTTCACGATCTGCTTGGGCAGGCCGATGACGATGTCGTTCCACCAGGGGTCCGAGGCACTGGGGTATTCGAACGCCACGTAATTGGCGGGCAAGGTGGCGCAGACGTTGATCAGCGCGCCGAGCCCCAGCAGGCCATTCGCCGTGCCATGCGGCGCCATCAGGATCGAGTGCATATAGGCGTGCTCGGCGACCCATTTGAGCTCGGCAATGCCGCCGATGTCGGCAGGATCGGGGCCGATGACGCGCACCGCCTGCGTCTCGATCAGTTCCTTGAAATTGTGCCTGAGGTAAATCTGCTCGCCGGTATGGATCGGCGTCGAGGTGGAGGTGGTCAGTTCCCGGTAGGCCTGCGGATTGACCCACGGTACATAGTCGCCGGTCAGCATGTCCTCCAGCCACATCAGATTGTACCTCTCGACCGCGCGGGCGAACCTGATCGCATCGGGCAGCATCCAGCCCGGGCCGCAGTCGAGTGCCAGGCTGACCTTGTCGCCCAGCACTTCCTTCATCGCGATCACGCAGTCGAGCATGTGGTTGAAACCGCGTTCGCTGATCACGCCCTGATCCATGGCACCGTGATAGCCGGCCTTCTTCTGCGTCACGCCGTAATGGAAGTCCTCGATGGTGTCCTTCATGTTGGAGTGGAACGAGATTCCTTGCTTAACCATGAAGAAGTTCTGCGGCTGCTCCATCATCCATTTGACGTCCGCGGCGTAGTCCTCCGGCCGGTCGCCTGTGCGCTTCTGGCGGATCGAGCCGTTATAGACGCGCACCTTGTCGCGCACCTTGCCGCCGAGCAGCTTGTAGGCCGGCACGCCCGCGGCCTTGCCGGCTATGTCCCAAAGCGCATGTTCGATAGCGCTGACCGCCGCGCCATAAGGCTTGAAAGAACCGCGTTGGCGGATCTTCAACATGACCCGCTCGACATCGGTCGGATCCTCGCCGATCAGCGCCTCGCGGAAATGCAGCACAAAGGGCTTGAGATAGGTCTTTGTGAACTCGACTTCGCCCAGACCGTAGAGGCCCTCGTCAGTGACGACGCGAACGATGGGATGCCGCCCGATGACGGCGCAGCGCAGGTCGGTGATTTTCATGGCGCAGTCCTATCTCACGGACGAGAAAGCTGTCGGCGTGAGCAACTGGCTGCTGATATTGGCAACGATCTGCCCGTCGCGCTCGGACTCGTCCCGGGCCCTGTGCCATGCCGGATCGGTGACGAAAGCCGTCCACTTCGCCTCACGCTCGGCCAGTGATTGCCAGGCTAGGAAATAGGTGAGGCGATTGCTGTTTTCGCCGATCGCCGTGGTGAAAAACCCAGCCTGGCGGATGCCATGCCTCTCCCAGATGGCCAGCGTTTGGTCTGAAAAGCGCTTGAGCAAAGCCGGCAGCCTCCCCGGCAGGCAGTCATAGATACGCAGTTCGTAGATCATGGTTTCGTCCGTTTCTTTCTACGCCTCTCCCTTGGGAGAGGTCGACACGAATGGTCGGTCGTTGGCCCTGTGAGCCTGGCGGGAATAATGGCAGGGGATCTGGGCTAACTCCAGGTCCGGTCCCAGCTAGATTCATTGTCCCAATGCTCGGTGGATTGCCATATTCCCGTGACACCGGACTGCACGTGCTGGCTGATCACCTCGTCGACCACATCGTCTATGCCCAGCCCCGGCTTGTCGGGCACGGTGACGAAGCCGTCCTTGACGAGCGGCTTGGGCAGGCCAGTGACGATATCGTCCCACCAGTCGACATCGGCGGAGTGGTATTCGAGCGCCATGAAGTTCTCGGTCGCGGTGGCGACATGCGCGGCGGCCATCGCGGCGATCGGGCTTTCGGCCATATGGATGGCCATGGCGACACCGTGATCCTGCGCCATGTCGCCGATCTTCTTGGTCTCGAGAATACCCCCACTGGTGAGCAGGTCCGGGTGGATGACGGAGAGGCCGCCGCTCTTGAGCAGCGGCTCGAAGCCTTCCCTGAGGTAGATGTCTTCGCCGGTGCACATCGGCACCGTGGTGGCCCCCTGCAATTGCCGGTACTGCTCGGTGTGTTGCCAGGGGATCACATCCTCCAGCCAGGCCGGGGCGTATTTCTCGATGCGACGCGACAGGCGTATGCCGTCCTGCAGCGAGATGTGGCCGACATGGTCGATGGCGAGCGGGATCTCGTATCCAATCACCTCGCGAACCTCGTGGATGTACTGCTCGAGCAGGTCGATCCCCTTTTCGGTGAAATGCAGGCCGGTGAACGGGTGCTGCACGTTCTGCGCGTCGTAGGCGAGATTGCGGGCCTTGCGCTCCTCAAGCGTGCCGCCACGGCCGCGCGGATTGGCATGAAACCCTTCGAGCGCGCCGGCGGGCGCGGACACGGCGCCCGGGACATGGGCGATCTGCATCAAGCCCAGGTCCATCTTGAGGAAGGTGAAACCGCGGTCCATGCGCTGCTTGAGGCGCTTTCCGGTTTCGGTGCCGCTCGGTTGCTCGGCATCGGTATCGCAATAGACGCGCACCTGATCGCGGAACTTGCCGCCGAGCATCTGGTAGATGGGAACGCCATAGGCCTTGCCGGCGAGATCCCAGAGCGCGATCTCGACCGCCGAGACGCCGCCGCCCTGCCGACCGTGCCCGCCGAATTGCTTGATGCGGCGAAACAGGCGATCGATGTCGCAGGGGTTCTCGCCAAGCAGCCGGCTCTTCAGCATCAGCGCGTAGGTGGCGCTGGCGCCGTCGCGCACCTCGCCAAGCCCGACGATGCCTTGGTTGGTATAGATCTTGAGCAGCGCCGAGGTGAACGGCGCACCGACGATCTCGGCCACCCGCATGTCGGTGATGCGAAGCTCGGACGGCTTCGAGTTGGTGTTGACCCGGTTGAGGGCCTCGTCGGCTCCATCCGTCTTTGGCATGACTTATCCTCGTTCTGATTTGCGGGTTGTCGCCCGCATGCCGCCGATAACGCTGCTAGCCCAGTTCGATCTCATGGGCTTGCAGGTAATCGCGGTTCATCTCGATGCCGAGACCCGGCCTCAACGAGAGCTTGAGGCTACCGTTCGAAACATCAAGCGGCTTGTCGATAAGATGATCGTACTTGCCCAAATTCCACTCCGACGTTTCGAGCTTGTAGAAGTTCGGAACGGTCATCATCACCTGCGCACCCGCAACCACGTTGATCGGTCCCGCGGCGTCATGGGGCGAGACTGGGATGTAGTAGGCTTCGCACAGAGCGGAAATCTTCTTGAGTTCGGTAATTCCACCGGTCCAGGTGACGTCAGGCATGATGTAGTCGGCGAGCTTGTTCTCGAGAACCGGCACGAAATCCCACTTTGTGTGGCCACGCTCGCCCCAAGAGATAGCGGCACTGACCTTCTCGCGAACCTGCTTGAGGGCGTTAAGGCTCTCGGGCGGGCATGGCTCCTCGAACCAGTCGATCTGGCCGGCTTCCTCGAGGCTCCGACAGAGGCGAATGGCGGTCGGAACATCGAAGCGGCCATGCGCATCGATGAGGATGTCGATGTCTGGACCCGCCGTTTCGCGGATCAGAGCCGTGAGTTCGGCAGCCTCGCGTTCGTCCTTGCGGGTCATGCCGCCGTCGAGATAGCCGTCCCGCTGTTCGCGCGACACACCGTCGGCATCGCGACCCTGGTGGGGGAAGGGGTCGAACTTGAGAGCAGTATGTCCAGACTCGACGATGTCAAGGATTTCGCGCACCACAGCGTCCTTGCTGGTGAATTTGGCCTGGTTGGGGTGGGTGTAGAGCGCGATCTCATCGCGGACCGGCCCGCCCAACAGTTCGTAGATCGGCTTGCCGAGGACTTTACCCCTGATGTCCCAGAGGGCTATGTCGATCGCGCTCACGCATTCGACCGCGGCGCCGCGGCTACCCATATAGGTGAAGCCGCGGAAGATCTTGTGCCAGAGGCATTCGATACGCGCCGGATCTTCGCCTGTCACGGCGGCTCCGATCTGTCGAAGGATCGTGCAGAGGGCGCGGTTGGCGAGCTTCGTGGTGGTGGTGATCTCTCCCCAGCCGCTCACTCCCTCGTCTGTCGTCACCTCGACGAACAGGAATTCCCCCCAATAGGAAGCACCAGACTTGATCAGCCACGGCCGAACGCTCGTGATTTTCATTTCAACTGCCTTTTCAGTAATGGTCAACCACGCTGTTCCAGACCCGACCCCTCGTCCTATCCGGCCCGAGCGGCGTTGCGTGCACGCATCTGTTCGAGAACATGCCGGCCGGAACCCTCGACATGGCGGGAGATGAGTTCGGCCGCCTTGTCGGCCTCCCCCGCCTTGATGAGCGCAATGAGTTCGCGATGCTCACGAATGATCGCGGCACGCCGCGCGAGCGTGAAATTGAAACGCCGGCTCACCGCTCGCAGCACTTCGCGATGCTTCCACCAGAGCTCGGCGGCATGGCGGTTATAGTGCCGCTGGTACATCACCGTGTGAAATGCGGTATCCAGTTCACTGTGCCTGAACGTGTCGGCGAAATTGTTCTCTTCGATCAGGCCTTGGATACGTTCGAGTTCGGCGATGTCCTCGCCGGTGGCCATACCTACAAACCATCGCGTCAAGGCTGGCTCGATCAGAACTCCTATCTCGTAGATATCGCGGACGAAATCCTGATCGATGGGCCTCACACGCGCCCCGCGGTTGGGAGAAAAGATGACGAACCCCTCGCCCCGCAACAGCTGCAGGGCCTCGCGCACGGGATTGGTCGACGTGCCGTGGCGGCGGGCGAGATCGGTGACAACAAGCCGTTCGTTGGCGGCGAGCCGTCCCTCGATGATGTCTTCCCTGATCAGTTCGTAAAGCGAGGCACCCTCGCTGGAGGCTCCGATGGCGTCGATCCCCGGAGGTGGCTTTGCTTTGAAATCGTCTGTTTCGGCCAAGGGCCGGCTCCCCAAATTAATACACAGTCTGTCCGATATCACGCACGGTTCCCACAAACAATGTACGATCTGGTGCGTTGACAGGCAATCCAGGTTCTGAAAACGTACTAAGCGGTCGAGAGGATACACCGTACTGCAAGAACCATCCTCGCGATCGCAGGGCGGAGAACCAGGGAGGATACCTATGACGAGGATCATGCTCGGCAGTGCGGTCCTGCGCGGCACTGTCGTCCGTATTTTGACGGCATCACTTATGTCCACATCGGCGATGGCTGCGCCACCGGTCGACATCAGCAAATGGTCGCCCGAATATGTGCGCTCCATCGCGGGAACACAGGATTTCGACACGGCCGCCGATTGCGCCAAGGTCACCCCGCTGGACTACAAGGGGCGACTGACTTTCTGGTATCAGGGCGTGTTCGAGGGCGATCCCGACCTGCTGCGCCAGTACTACAAGGATTTCTTCGAGACTTTCCGCAAGACCTATCCGAACATCAAGCTCGAGGAACAGGCCCTCACCTATAACGACCTTCTCGACAAATTCCGCACCGCGCTCCTGGGCAATGCCGCGCCGATGGCGGTGCGCCTGCAAATCCTGGGCGGTACCGAATTCGCCTCGAAAGGCTATCTGCAGCCGCTCAAGCCGGAGGATGTGGGCTATTCGACCGAGGATTTCTGGCCCGGCGCCATGAAGGCCGTGACCTGGGATGGGGTCACATACGGCGTTCCAACCAACAACGAGACGATGGCGTTCATCTGGAATGCCGACATCTTCAAGCGTGCGGGTCTCGATCCGGACAAGGCTCCCGCAACCTGGGACGACGTCGTCAAATATTCCAAGCAGATCCACGACAAGCTCGGCATTGCCGGTTACGGCCTCGTCGCTCGCAAGAATGCCGGCAATACACCCTATCGCTTCATGCCGCAGCTGTGGGCCTATGGCGGCGGCGTCTTCGACGAAGCCACCGCGAACCCGACTTACAAGGAGGTGGAGCTCGACAGCCCGCAGAGCAAGGCGGCGCTGGAAGCCTCATACGACATGTATGTCCGAGACAAGTCGGTTCCGGTTTCGGCACTTACCAACCAGCAGGCCGATAACCAGCCTCTGTTCGTCGCCGGCCAGCTAGGCATGATGATCTCGCACCCGTCCGACTACAACGTCATGCTTGACCTGCAGAAGAAGGCGACGGGCACCGACAAGGAAAAGGCGCAGACCGTCATCGACAACATGCGCTACGGCCTGATTCCGACTGGCCCCGACGGCAAGCGCGCCGTCGTGTTCGGCGGCTCGAACATCCACATCCTGAAGCCCGAATATGTCGAGGGCGGCAAGGTGGACGAGCCGGCCGCCAAGGCGATGATCTGCATGTGGACGAGCCCTGAATGGTCGTTGAAGATGGCCTATGCCGGCTCGAACCCGGGCAATCTCAATGGCTTCAAGACCAAATGGATGAAGGAACGTCTGGACCATATCAAGTTCCTCGATGTCACGACCTCGATGCTGCCCTATGGCATACCCTTCCCGGCGCTGCCGGAATCCCCGGAAATTATGAACATCATCGTCCCGGACATGCTGCAGAATGCCCTGACCGGCGCGATGACCGTCGACCAGGCAGCGGACGACGCGGCCAAGAAGGTGAAAGACCTGATGGGCGGGCTCTAGTCCCAATCTGACCTGCGACCCACCGGCTGCGCCGAGAGCGCGGCCGGTTCGTACCGAAAAAACAAGGGCACGCCACAGTGACGATCGTGACCGGCAAGGCCGAGGCTCGCCGAAAATCGCAACCCGGCAGGTCCGGCGCGCTGCGGAACATCTGGACCCATCGCGCCGACTACGCATACGTGCTCCCGGCGATCGCCGTGATGCTCGTCGTCATCGCCTATCCAATCTACTACACGATCGAGCTGTCGTTCTATAAGACGCCGCCTGGCCTGCAGCTCCGCGACAAGACCTTCATCGGCTTCAACAATTACACCACCATCCTCACCAGCGATGTGTTCTGGAAAGTAACCTGGAACACCCTGATCTGGACATTCGGATCCACTTTCATCTCCTTTCTCCTGGGGTTTGCCACGGCGCTGGCGCTGCACCGAGACTTTGTCGGCCGCGGCGTCCTGCGCGCCATCCTGATCATCCCCTGGGTGATCAGCGCCGTTGCCGCCTCCTATATCTGGAAGTGGATCTACCATTCGGATTTCGGCATCATCGGCGCTGTGCTGGTCGGCCTCGGATTAACCGACCGGCCACCCAATTTCATCGACAACGTCAGCACGGTGCTGCCCTCCCTGATCGTCGTCAATATCTGGCGCGAGTTTCCGTTCGCCATGATCATGATGATGGCCGGCCTGCAGACGGTCCCCGAGCAATTGTTGCGCGCCGCAAAGGTCGACGGGGCCAGTGCATGGCAGCGCTTCTGGCACGTCACTTTCCCGCACTTGCGCAACGTTTCGGTGGTGACGATCCTGCTGCTCGCGGTGGCCAACTTCAATTCCTTCATAATCCCCTGGATCATGACCGCAGGCGGACCATCAAACGCATCGCATATCTGGATAACCCATATTTACGAGCTCGCCTTCGGCCGCCAGCGCTGGGGCGTGGCATCGGCCTATTCGGTGCTCCTGTTCCTCATCCTGATGACGCTGGGCTATTTCTATGTCCGGGCGCTAAGTGGCAATGGGCGGAAAGAGGGGAGCACATGAGCAGGCTTGCGGAGACAGGCCGGCCCCATCGCCGCATGCGCGTCGACGGATGGCGTTGGGCCGGGCGCATCTTCCTCTTGTTCATGCTGATTTACACTGCGGTGCCGATGATCTGGATGCTGATCACCTCGATCAAGTCCGGCTTCGCGGCGACGCAATTCCCGCCGCAGTGGTGGCCAAACGAGCCTACGCTTGCCAGCTACAAGAAGCTGCTCGATCCACAGAACAGCGTCGGCCAGGACTTCCTGCGCTTCTTCTGGAACAGCCTGTTCGTGTCGACCGTCACGACAATCCTTTCGGTGATCGTTGCCGTCCCCGCGGCCTATGCGTTTTCGCGCTTCACCTTCCCCGGCCGGAACTTCCTGTTCTTCGCCGTGCTGCTGCGCAACATGTTCCCGGCGGTGATCTTTCTCGTGCCGCTCTTCATCCTGATGCGCGCGATCGGGCTGGTGAACACGCATGGCTCGCTGATCTTGACCTATCTCACGTTCGGCCTGCCCCTGGCGATCTGGCTGCTCAAGGGTTTTTACGACAACATCCCGGTGCAGCTCGAGCAGGCGGCGCGTATCGATGGGGCAACACGGTTCCAGGCCTTCATCATGATCGTGATGCCGCTCTCGACGCCGGGGATCATCGCCACCGCGATCTATTCCTTCATCGGCGCGTGGAACGAGTACATTTACGCTTACACGTTCCTCTCCAAAAATGAACAGTTGACCCTGCCGGTCGGCATCCAGCGCTTCTTCTCGGAAAACACCACGGACTTTCCGGGCCTGATGGCGGCGAGCTTTATGATGAGTGTGCCTGTCGTGGTGCTGTTCCTCGTCCTGCAGCGATACTTCGTACGCGCCCTGACAGAAGGCGCGGTCAAGCATTAGGGAGTTGCCGATGGCCCACGTGGTCCTCAAAGATCTCGTCAAGACCTATGGCGGCTTCAGGGCGGTTAACGATGTTTCACTGACGGTCAACGACGGCGAGTTCGTTGCGCTTGTCGGCCCTTCAGGCTGCGGCAAGACAACCACGCTCAATCTCGTTGCCGGGCTGACCCCGATCACATCGGGCGACATCCTCATTGGCGACCAGGTGGTCAACGACCTCGACCCCAAGGACCGGGACATCGCAATGGTGTTCCAGAACTACGCGCTTTATCCGCAAAAGTCGGTCTACATGAACCTCGCGTTCCCGCTACAGATGCGCAAACTGCCCAGGGACGAGATCGACAAGAAGGTCAAGGAAGCGGCGCGCGTGCTCGACATGACGCACCTGCTCGAGCGCAAGCCGCGCGAACTTTCGGGCGGGCAGCAGCAGCGTGTGGCGCTGGGCCGTGCGCTCGTGCGCGATCCCGCCGTGTTTCTCATGGACGAGCCGCTCTCCAACCTCGACGCGAAACTGCGCGTACAGATGCGGTCCGAGATCAAGCGCTTCCACCAGGACCTCAAGGCGACGATCATCTATGTGACGCACGACCAGCTCGAAGCCGTCACCATGGCCGACAAGATGGCTGTGATGAACGGTGGCTTCCTGCAGCAATACGATTCACCGGCGCAGGTCTTTGCCCATCCGGTGAACATGTTCGTCGCCAGCTTCATCGGCAGCCCGGCAATGAGCCTCATTCCGCTGGAGACATCGACGGCAAACGGCAACACCGTGTTGACCAGCGCGGAGGGCTGGAGCCTCGGACTCTCGCCGCGCAACGTCCAGAAGGTCACGAGGGCAACGACGAAGAAAATCGTGCTCGGCGCACGCCACTCGACGATCAAGCTCCACAAGAGCTCGGTGCAAGGCAGCATCCCGGCCAAGGTCTACACGGTGGAACCAACCGGAGACGTCACCTTCGTGCAGGCGTTCCTGTCCGGTGCCATCGTCAACGTCAGCGTGCCGCCCAACGTTGCCGTCGCGCCCGACGAGCGGATCTGGCTCGAGTTCGACCAGGAGCGGATGCATCTGTTCGACGGTGAGACCGAAATGGCTCTCGAGGCCGACTGAGACAGGGCGGATGCGTGTGGGACGCGGGCGTGGATGACTACGAAACTTAAGATCACGGCGATCAAACCCTATCCGGCATGGGTGGGAACGCGCAATCAGATGCTGGTGAAGGTCGAGACCGACCAGGGCATTTTCGGCTGGGGCGAGAGCGGCCTGAGCGGCCGCGAGAAGGCCGTGGCCGGCGCGATCGAGCACTATCGCGAGTTTCTCGTCGGCCGCGATCCCATGCAGATCGGGCGGATCTGGCAGGAGATTTATCGCAGCCAGTATTTCGAAGGTGGGCGGGTTCTGCAGGCGGCCATTTCGGCCATCGATATCGCCCTTCACGATATCAAGGGCAAGGCGCTGGGGGTGCCGGTCCATGAGTTGCTGGGCGGCAAACAGCGCGACCGGATCCCCACCTTCGCCTCGACCGGAGACGAGGCCGAGGGCGATGTTGCCATCGAGCGGGCCCGCGAATTGCGCGCACAAGGCTGGCAGGCGATCCGCTTCTTTCCCGTGGGGCAAAACAGCAGGGACGTGTTCGAGCCACGCGAGTCGATCGGCGCTACCACGACCATGCTGAACAAGGCGCGCCGGGCGCTGGGTAACGATGTCGTCCTCGGCATCGACTATCATCATCGGCTGTCGGTGGCGGAGGCGGCGAGCTTCTGCAACAAACTCGACCGCGGCGTGCTCGATTTTCTCGAGGAGCCGATACGCGACGAGACGCCGGAAGCCTACGAATCCCTGCGCACGATGACCGACATCCCCTTTGCCATTGGCGAGGAATTTGCCAGCAAGTGGCAGTTCCTGCCCTACATCGAGCGCGGCATCCACCAGTTCAACCGGCTCGATATCTGCAATGTCGGCGGGTTCACCGAGGCGATGAAAATCGCCGGCTGGAGCGAGGCGCACTATGTGGACCTGATGCCGCACAATCCGCTTGGTCCAGTATGCACGGCCGCGACGGTGCATCTGGCCGCCGCTGTCCCCAACTTCGCGTGGCTCGAGACCAGGGCTCCCGAAGCAAGGCTTGGCTTCGACAATTCCGAATTTTTCCCGGTGCAACCACGGCTCGACGGCCCCGACTACCCGGTGGGCGATCTGCCGGGGCTCGGCGTCGAGGTCAACGAAGAGGCCGTCCAGGCGCAGAGCTTCCATTTCTGGGAAGCGCCCCACCTCAAGCGCCGCGATGGTTCTGTCACGAACTGGTAGTTCCCTTTCAATCGGAGTCCACAATGACGCACATTTCCGACATCACGCGGCCGCCGAAGGATCTGATCGACGCGCTAAAGGAGATCGGCGCCGCGACGGTTGCCGGCACGCTTGGCCATATGGGCTTCCGCAATCCGCATATGGTCGGCCCGGTGGCGCAGAACCACGGCAGATCGATCGTGGGGCCGGCACTGACGCTGCAGTTCCTGCCGCAACGGCCCGATCTTTTCAACGAGGGAGAATATGCCGATCCGGAAACACAGCTGCACCGGCATGTGCTGTACCACGCACAAGAGGGGGATGTGGTCGTGGTCGATGCGCGCGGCGACATGAGTTCGGGCGTCTTCGGCGATATGATGTCGACGTATTTCAAGGGCAGAGGCGGCGCGGGTATCGTCATCGACGGCTGCATGCGCGACCGGCCCAATGTCGAAAAGCTCGATCTGGCCTTATGGCTGCGCGGCTGGACGCCCAACTACCATGTTCAAACCAGCATCTATCCCAATGCCGTCAACGTTCCGATTGCCTGCGGCGGTGTCACTGTGATCCCCGGCGACATCATCGTCGCCGACGATGATGGGGTGGTGGTGCTGCCCGTTGCGATGGCCGCGAAGGTGATCGAAGAATCCATGAAGCATCACGATTGGGAGGAGTTCTCACGCATGAAGCTCATGGAGGGCGGCTCGTTGCAACACTATTATCCGCTGCACCCAAGTGCGACCGAAGAGTACGAGGCCTGGCGGGCAACCAACCCAAAATTTTGATGGACGATCGAGACCCCGAAATTTCTCGTGGAGGGCAAGCGAACCGCCGGGTCTCGGACGGGCGTTAGTCACGCGTTACGGACAGTCCCGCGATGAGCGGAGCGTAGGCGGCGAGCCTGCGCGATACGAACTCCGTGAAAAGCCGAACGCGCTTCGTCTTGCGTGTCTCCCCCTGCGTGAGAACCCAGAGTGTCCCATGCATGGGCAGGTTGGCGCCCGGCACCCTCACCAGCAGGGGGTCGATATCTCCGACAAAGCACGGCAGTTTCGTCATCCCGATCCCTTGCTGCGCCGCGATGATCTGCGTCTCGGCATCCGGAGTCCTGAACGGAGCTCCGATGGCGTGAACTTCTCCCTCGCGCGCCCAGTCCGGAATTCCATGATCGTCTATTACGATCCACCGGAGGGGATCAGGCGTGCCCGCACGCAAGGCGGCCAGTCGATCGCGAGACATGTAGACGCCGCTGAACACCTCCGGTCCCTTCAGGCCGTGAAGATTGAGTGGCAGGGTCTTGCGGTCGGCGACAATGCGGATCGCGACGTCGGCCTCTCGGTTAGTCAGATTCGCCACCTCGCCAGTGGTCAAGATTTCCATCTCGATGTCCGGATGCATACGCGCGAAGTCGGCGAGATCCGGCATGAGCAGGTGTGTGGCGAGGAACGGTGGAACTGTCACCCGCAAAAGCCCGCGCGCGCTCTGGTCGCGACCGAAGACGCGCGTCTCCAGCTGGTGCGACGACGCTTCCATCTGGTTCGCGAGTTCGAGGACCTCCTCGCCCGCAGCCGTCAGGCGGTAGCCCGAAGGCAGCTTTTCGAACATTTGCGCCCCGAGGCGTTCCTCGAGTTGAGCGATGCGTCGCAGCACGGTCGAGTGATACACCCCGAGGCGCTCGGCGGCGGCCCGTACCGAGCCTCCGCGCGCGGCGGCAAGAAAGTAGCGAACGTCATCCCAGTCAATCATGGTGCATTCCCGCGCCGCCAGCTGCGCCTTCCGAAGTCCATTCTAGCACGCTGAGCTGTAATGCGCGCGGCCGGTGCGGCGTTCAATCTTCTGGCTGGATCGTTTTCGCACCACCGATATGCACGATTCCGCACTCACCGCCCGACTTCGGCGATCCCATCTTCAGGCTCTCGGGTTGACCTACCGCACAGCCAAAGACCCGAGATGGCGAAACGAAGGACGCACGACATGAACAGACTGAATGGAAAGACTGCAGTGATCACCGGCGGCGCCACCGGCATCGGCCGCGCCGCTGCAAAGCGCTTCGTCGAGGAGGGCGCCTTCGTCTTCATCTTCGGCCGCCGGCAGCAAGCGCTCGATGGCGCTGTGGCCGACCTCGGACCCAATGCCCGTGCGGTGAAAGGCTCGGTCTCGGATGAGGCCGACCTCGACCGGCTCTACGCTACGGTCAAGGCCGAGCGCGGGAGCCTCGACATCGTCTTCGCCAATGCCGGGGCTGGAGCCCCGCTTCCGCTCGGCCAGATCACCGCCGAGCACATTGACGAAACTTTCGACACCAATGTGAAGGGTACGATCTTCACGGTCCAGAAGGCGTTGCCGCTGATGGGCCCGGGCGGTTCGATCATCCTGACCGGGTCGAGCGCCGGCACCACGGGCGCCCCGGGGTTCACTGCCTACAGCGCGAGCAAGGCGGCAGTGCGCAACCTCGCGCGGAGCTGGGCGGAAGACCTGAAGGGCACCGGCATCCGCGTAAACGTGCTGTCGCCCGGGGCGACGGCGACCGAACTCGCGAAGGAAGCGCTGGGCGAGGAAGGACAGAAGGCCTTCGCCTCGATGACTCCGCTGCAGCGCATGGCCGATCCGGCGGAAATCGGGGCGGTGGCTGCCTTTCTCGCGTCGTCGGACAGCAGCTTCATGACCGCCAGCGAGGTCGCCGTCGACGGCGGCCTGGCGCAACTCTGACGCCGGCGCGTTCCCGCGCCTGGCCCACACAACGAAGGATAAAAGATCATGAAAAAGCTACAAGATAAGGTCGCTGTCATCACCGGCGGAAGCAGCGGGATCGGGTTGGCGACAGCCAAGCGCTTCGTTGAAGAAGGCGCGCACGTCGTGATCACCGGACGACGAGAGACAGAGCTGAAGGAGGCCGCAGCCTTCATCGAGAGAAACGTTACGCCGGTCGCAGGCGACGTGTCGCGCTTGGAGGATCTGGACCGGGTCTACGCGGTCGTGAAAGAGGAACACGGCCACATCGACATTCTCTTCGCGAACGCGGGAGCGGGGACAATCGCACCGCTCGCCGCAGCGACAGAGGCCCATTTTGACCAGACCTTCGATGTCAATGTGAAGGGGCTGTTTTTCACGGTACAGAAGGCGCTTCCACTATTCAGTGACGGCGGTTCGATCATTCTGACCTCTTCGGTCTCCAACGTGTTGGGGCTGCCAGGGTTCAGCACCTACGCTGCGAGTAAAGCGGCGGTGCGAAACTTCGCGCGCGCTTGGACACTGGAGCTGAAAGATCGCAAAATTCGCGTGAATTCAATGAGTCCCGGACCAATCGAGACCCCGGCATTGGCGACAACGACGGGCCTTACCCCCGAGCAAGCGGAGCAAGCGGCCGCCCAGTTTGCTTCACAGGTCCCAATGGGTCGCAGGGGCAAGCCAGAGGAAATCGCGGCTGCCGTCACGTTCCTTGCCTCTGACGAAAGCTCTTACATCACCGGCGTGGATTTCGCCGTCGATGGAGGCATGGCCCAGGTCTGACCTCGGCACCACACAAGATCGGAGAAACATCATGAGCTACGCAATTATCGGCTTCGGCAATATCGGCCGAGCCCTCGCCAAGGCTTTTGCTCGCAAGGGTATCGAGGTAGCCGTCGCAACCACGCGCGACCCGGAAAGCTTTGCGGGCGACGCGGCCGCGATCGGGCCTACGATCGTCCCCAAAAAGCTGGCGGACGCGGTCAAGGCGGACATCATCTTTTTGGCAGTCCGTTTCGAGTCGCATCCGGATGTCGCGAAGGCGCTGTCCACCTGGAAGGGGAAGACCATCGTCGATGTGACCAATGCCTACGGCGTGCCCCCCGAGGACCTGGGAGGACAGCCTTCTTCCAAGTTCATCGCGCAGGCTTTCGCCGGTGGACGACTGGTCAAGGGCTTCAACCATTTGATCGCTGCCTCCCTTGACCAAGATCCAGCAGTGCATGGTGGCAAGAGAGTCGTGTTCCTGGCGAGCGACGATAACGCTGCCGCAGCGGAGATTGGTACGCTCGCGGAAAATCTCGGCTTCTCGCCGATCAAACTTGGCGGGCTTTCGGAAGGTGGGCTGCTGGTCCAGGCGCGCGGAAATAGTTGGGGTCATCTGATCTTTAAGGACCTGGTCAAGTTCGACTGACGAACACGACGTGCCCACCGGCAGGGTCACGTGATCCGGTCCGAGCGAAATAGGGAAATTCCCATGACTATCGAGAAGACCATCCAGACCGTGAAGGACTTCTTCGCCGCGATCGGCCGCGGCGACAGGAAGTCTCTGCTGGCGCTGGTCGCCGAAGACATCGAGTGGATCATTCCGGGCGAGGACTGGCCGCTGGCCGGAACGTACCGCGGACACGCGGGGCTGGCGAATTTGCTTGAGACGGCATCCAAGTCGATAGAAACGTCCACTGAACCCCGGGAGTTCATAGCGCTAGGAGACCGGGTTTTGGTCGTCGGCTCCGCGAGGGGAAGGATCAAAGCCACGAAAAAGACGTTCGAGGACGACTGGATCTTCGCCATCACGGTCCGGGACGGCAGATTGACCAATATCCGGGAATACGTCGACACACAAGCACTGGCACGTGCCTCGCAGATGGACGCGTCCGGACCGGCGTAGCGCTGGCCATCCGCGGCCATCGGAATGGGGTAGACGGCGGATCAGCGGCGGATCGCCCCCTCGAATGCTCAATCGAAAGGAGATCTCTATGTACGACCAATCCAAGCTATCCGAGTTGATCCGGTTCGCACGCGCAGATGCGGGCTTCACCGTCATCGACGTCTACCCGGGCGGCGGCGACTGGACCCGCGTCTTCTCAGACATCGTGGGACCCCAAGGACGTGTCTACAGCTTCGTGCCGGCCGAAGTCGCTAATTTCAAGGACGATCCGGTCGGCCGCATGCGGACGCTCGTGAAGGAGCCGGGCCGAGAGAATGTCGAAGCCGTCTCAACGGACCTTGTGGCGATGCCGGAGGTCACGCAGCCAGCTGACGTTATATGGCTGCATCTGTTCTATCACGATCTCCACACCGCTCTGATTCAGGCCAGGGGCGCGACGGCGGCCGACTTTAATCGAGCCGTCTACGAGCGGCTGAAGCCCGGTGGTTCCTACGTCATCGTGGACCACGCCGCCGCCGTTGGGGCCGGCACGAGCGAGGCACAGTCGCTGCATCGGATCGAGCCTGCATCCGTTCGCGAGGAGGTGGAGGCGGCCGGTTTCGTCCTGGACGCGGAAAGCACCATGCTGGCGAACAAGGACGATCCGCACTCGATCAAGGTGTTCGATCCTTCGATCAAGGGCAAGACCGATCGCTTCGCCTATCGGTTCCTGAGGCCCTGACAGTGAGTGATCCGCCCCGCGCTGGGCTCAGCTCCCGCAACCGTGAAAGCGTTGCCGCTTCCACACGGAGGGGCCTTGGCCGTCCGTTCTCTTGAGCAAAGGTGCGGGCGTAGCGCAGCCCTCTTGAACACGGATCGGAGAGGATTGTGAGGTATCTCACTGCCTATCCGGCGTGATACGCGACACGCGATGCCGAATGCGCTCACGCCCACTCTTTTGTTGCACCAAGCCGGCTACGCGAACGTCTATCAAGGACCGCTCTTTCGCCCGCTTTGAGGTCTCGTTGTCCCCGAGGTAGACTGCTCGCATGACCTTCAGGCTTATCTTCCTCGGGACCTCGGCCAGCGTGCCCTCGGCCGAGCGTAATCACCCGGCGCTGCTCGTTGAAGCCGGCAGTCAACGGGTGCTGGTCGATTGCGGGGAAGGCACCCAGCGTCAGCTTCAGCGCAGCGGCGCCGGATTCAGGCGACTTGATCGCCTGCTCCTCACCCACGCGCATTTCGACCATGTGCTCGGGATTCCAGGTTTGTTCTCGACGCTTCGGCTTCGGCAGAGCGAGAACCATGTGTCCATTCATGGCAGCGCGGACACTCTTGACGTCGTCGCCCGCATGCTCGCTGGCCTTTGGGGTGAGGGACGCGCGCCGATCCCGCTGCAACTCGTGCCGCTTGTCCCCGGACGCGTGTTCGAGGTGGATGAGTTCACCGTCGATTGCTTTCAAGTTCGCCATCGCGACTCCGACAGCTATGGCTTCGTCTTCGAGACGCCGGCGCGTCGTCACCTCCGTTCGGAGCGCTTGGTAGCTCTCGGTGTGCCAGACGGTCCGATCCGGAAGGATTTAGCCGAAGGCCGCTCAATTTCTCTCCCCGACGGCCGAACGATTGCTCCCGAAGCAGTCCTCGGAACACCCGAGGCTGGCAAGAAGCTGGTCATTGTAGGCGACACCGAAACCACTGATGGAATGGCCGACAAGGTGAGCGGCGCCGACCTGCTTGTCATCGAAGCCACATTCCTGCAACGAGATGCAACGATGGCGCGCGACTACGGACATCTGACAGCTGCGGAGGCAGCATCGCTGGCAGCGGCCAGCGATGTAAAACAGCTCGTTCTTACGCACATCTCCGGCCGCTATCGCGACGAAGAAATTCTCGCGGAAGCCGTTCAGGCGTTTGCGAACAGCCTTGTCGCAACGGATTTCACCACCCTCACCGTCTAAGTGGCAGAGCCATGACATTCAGAATTGGCGTCATCTCGGACACGCACGGCTTGCTGAGGCCGGAGGCGGCGCGTTGCCTGGCCGGGGTCGACCACATCATTCATGGAGGAGACATCGGTCGCCCCGAGATCATCACGGCGCTTCGCTTTATCGCGCCGGTTACCGCGATCAGAGGAAACGCGGACACCGGTGGCTGGGCGCTGCCATACGCGGAAACCGAGCTCGTACGTCTTGCCGGGCGAGCAATCTACGTGCTTCATGATCTCAAGACGCTGCAGATCGACCCGGTTGCCCAGGGCATCGATTTGATCGTGTCCGGTCACTCGCATGTGCCGAGGATGGAGACAGTGGATGGCGTGCTTTATTTGAATCCGGGCAGCGCTGGCCCACGACGGTTTAAGCTGCCTGTCACCCTTGCGACGGTCGACATTACTCGAGACAGCATAGAGCCTTCGATATTGAGCTTGGCAAGCGGCTGAACCAATTCAGCGCCGACACCACGCCCGCGACTCCGACTGTCTCCTCGATTTTCACAACCCCACTTGAAATCGCTGTTAAATATTACTAATCGCCGCGCAAATACCGACACCGGATCCGTCAGAAAATTGCGCTTTTGATTTGAAGGAAAATCGCCACAAAAAAAATTTGAGGTTTTCACCAACTATCGAGACCAATCGGACGATTCTTTGCACAATGCGATGATCGACAGCGCGTCCCAACCGCGTAGAAAAGTACCGATCAATGCTCCAACGGCGGTGCCATCTCGGGGCTCAGGCAACAGAAGGCAGCATAAGGATCGGCACCATCGCCTTCAAATAACGTTCTCAAGCGGCCAGGTGTCGGGAACCCGATTGCCCGTTGGAAACGGATCGGTTGGGTCGAGCATGTCCTGGTGGATACCTGGTATCCACGCGCTTTCTGAAATGACCGGGACGATTCCGGCTCTGCCCCCAACATCGACCTCCGACTCGATCTGACAATCAATTCGGAGCCGATTATCAGCCTGCCTACATCGCTGTTGAATAGGAGATATGCGTACGAAGGCAGGTGCATTTGACCTGGGCCGTGGTCTGCCCCGATAGGGGACGGGTGCCTTGCCCTTCCCGGAGCCGCGTCAAGCGCTGCGCGAAATGGAAGCCTTACGCGATTGTCCGCACGACACCGCCGTCGACACGCAAGGACGTGCCTGTTGTCCCCGACGCCTGTTCCGAGCAGACATAGACGACCAGGTTCGCGACCTCTTCAGTTGTCGTGAAGCGATTGAGGAGTGTTGTCGGGCGCAACGTCTTCAGGAACTGCTGCTCGGCTTCCTCTTGCGTAATGCCCTGCGCCTCCGCGGCCGCCTTCATCCAACCGCTCATGATCTCCGAATTCGTTGGACCAGGGAGAACCGAATTGACGGTGACGCCCGTTCCGCCGACCTCCTCGGCCAGTCCCCTCGCGATGGCGAGCTGAGCGGTCTTGGTCATGGCGTAATCGATCATGTCCTTGGGGATTGCGAGCGCAGACTCGCTGCTGATGAAGACGACACGCCCCCAGCCGCGCTTCGCCATGCCCGACGCATAGTGGCGGGAAGCGCGGACGCCGCTCATGACGTTGAGCTCGAAGAGGTCAATCCACTCCTTGTCGGCAATATCGAAGAACGGCTTCGGGCGCCCCGTGCCCACATTGTTGACGAGGATATCCGCATCCGGCACCCGCGCGAACAACTCGGCCGCGCCTTCCGGGGTGGCAAGATCGGCGACGACACCGACGAATTCGCCTTTCGGGAAAAGCGCGTGCAACTCGCGAAGCGTTGCGGCGACCCTGTCCTCGCGGCGACCGTTGATGACGACCGAGGCGCCCGCACGCGCCAACCCTTCGGCAATGGCTCGGCCAATGCCCGCCGTAGACCCAGTAACAACCGCCTTGCGTCCGGTACTATCGATTTCCATGGCACATTTCCTTTCAAGCGTTGGTAGACGCTTCATTTAAGTCATGTGAAAAACATTGATAATAACGCTGATTTCCATAAGACTGATGCCTTGGGAGAATATAATGGACCGATTTCACGAGTTGAATGCCTTTATCGCGGTGGTCGAATCGGGCGGCTTTTCGGCTGCTGCGCGTCGGACCGGCGAGTCACAGCCCGCTGTCAGCAAGGCAATCGCGGCACTCGAGAAACGCCTCGGCGTGGCGCTGTTCAATCGGAGCACCCGCAGCGTGACCCTGACGGACCAGGGGCAGCGATACTATGACCGGACGAAGCCGCTGGTTGATGAAATCGACGATGCCGATAGCGAACTCACGAGCAGCACGCAGACTGTTTCGGGCCTGATCAGGATCAGCGCGGCCTCCACATTTGGCCGCCTGCATATCCTGCCGCTGATACCCGAGTTGTTGTCGCTTTATCCCGGCCTTCAGGTGGATCTCGTTCTTTCGGATTTCGTGCGAGACATGGTGGAAGATCGGATCGACCTGGCGATCAGGGTGGGGCCTGTCGAAGACTCAGACGCGGTTGTCCGCCGGGTGGCGGTCACGCCCCTCGTTTGCGTCGGATCCAGTCGCTATTTCGAGAAGCATGGGATGCCGAAGTCCCCCGCAGACCTGAGTGGGCACAATTGCCTTCTATACGGTGGCCTGACGGAATTGGCGAAATGGCCGTTTACAGGCCCACACGGACGGTTCAGCGTGACCGTTCGCGGCAACTTATCGTCCAACAGCGTCGAAACGATCCGGGCTGGAGTTCTAGCCGGGGTCGGAATCGGCCTCTTCGCCAAGGTCTCGCTCGCCGATGAGCTCAATCATCCTGACGTGATCACGATACTCGACGACTTTCTCGACGACGTCAGAGACATCAGCCTCGTCTGGCCGAAGCGTCGGTTCGTGCCGGCACGCGTACGCCGCGCGACCGACTTCTTTGCAGCAGCCGTCCCGCAGCGTCTCTAGCCTAGGCCGAAGTAACGCCTATCGTCATCGGTGGGGAGGCTTCGCCTGCAGCGCGAACAGTGCAAAGCTGTTGACTGACGCGTTCCAAGCAGCCTTCACACCAGCACCTAGCCAGCACTCGACACGCTATGACCGTTGCTCAAGCTTTCTTCAGCAACGGGCCAAATTCGACGACTTCATTGAGTGCTTCAACAATGAGCGGCGGCACCAGGCGCTCGACATGCACTGCCCGGCCGGGCGCTACACGCCGTCACCACGCCGCTACACTGGCCTGCCTGACCTCGATTACCCGTTTCACGACAAGGCCGTCACCGTCACCACATGCGGCCGCATCTGTTTCGACCGAAAGAAGATCAATCTCAGCCTTCTTTGCCGGCCAGACCGTCGGCATCAAACAGGTCGAGGACCATATCTGGCCGGCTTCCTTCATGGATTATGATCTGGAATACTTCGACGATGAGGCATGCAGGCTCGAACCACTCCAAAACCCCTTCGGGCCAAAGTGTTGCCCATGTCTCCGGTATAAACCGTAACCCATGTGTCCGGAACGGACCCGGGGTATCTGACGCATCCGACGGGATTCGAACCTGTGACCTGTGCCTTCGGAGGCAAGGTTCACTCTGTCACAAATTGGAAAATCTTCGACTAAGGTTGTGTCTCCGATAGCAGAAGAACGCCTCTTCGATAGTGGGTCTCGGGATGCAGCGCTCTACCGCTACCAATCCCCGACCGGCGATGGCCCCCCTTTCAATACATCACGAACGAGGCAGTCGATCTTCCATTTCAGTCGAACCATCGGCGTAGGTGGACCTGTCCCTTTCACAGTCGAAACCGCCTTTTGCACGACGTCCGAGCTGAGGCTCTTTTCGCATCGCATACAATCGCCTTTAATTTCGGCTCACAGCTGAGGAGTACGAGATGACAAGGTCGAATGAAGAAGCACTGAAGCGTACAAACCGGAGACACCAGCTTCGCGAAATGGTGCCGTTTGCAGACAGTACGATCTACGAAATGGAACAGCGCGGCGAATTTCCGCGACGCTTCGCTCTAAGCCCGAGATGCGTGGTCTCGCGGCGTCCGTTCAGCGTTTGGGTAGGCCTGAATCACTCCCACTCGATTGTGCCAGGCGGCTTCGACGTGACGTCATACACAACGCGGTTGATGCCGCGGACTTCATTGATGATACGCGTGGCGGCGGCGCCCAGGAAGGCCATGTCGTAGTGGTAGAAGTCAGCCGTCATGCCGTCGACGGAGGTCACGGCGCGTAGCGCACAGACGAATTCGTAGGTCCGGCCGTCGCCCATGACGCCGACAGTCTGCACCGGCAGCAGCACGGCGAAGGCCTGCCAGATAGCGTCATAGAGGCCGGCCTTGCGGATTTCGTCGAGATAGATTGCGTCGGCCTCGCGCAGGATCTCCAGCTTTTCCCGCGTGATGCCGCCCGGGCAGCGGATGGCGAGGCCGGGGCCTGGGAACGGATGGCGTCCGATGAAGCTTTCGGGCAGGCCGAGCTCCTTGCCCAGCGCCCTCACCTCGTCCTTGAACAGTTCGCGCAACGGCTCGACCAGTTGCATGTTCATGCGCTCGGGCAGGCCGCCGACATTGTGGTGCGACTTTATGGTGACCGAGGGGCCGCCGGTGAAGGAGACGCTTTCAATGACGTCGGGATAGAGGGTGCCTTGCGCCAGGAAATCGGCGCCGCCGAGCTTCTTGGCCTCATCCTCGAACACTTCGATGAACAACCGGCCAATGGTCTTGCGCTTCGTTTCCGGGTCGGACTCGCCTTCCAGCTGCGAGATGAACTTGTCCGAGGCATCGACCAGGATCAAAGGCAGATTGTAGTGCTGGCGGAACATCGCCACCACACCAGCGGCCTCGTCCTTGCGCATCAGGCCATGGTCGACGAGGATGCAGGTCAGCTGGTCGCCGACCGCCTCGTGGATCAGAAGGGCAGCCACCGAGGAATCCACGCCGCCCGACAGCGCGCAGATGACCTTGCCTTTGCCGACCTGCTCGCGGATCGCCTCGACCGCGTGCTCGCGATAGGCGCGCATCGTCCAGTCGCCTTCGATGCCGGCGATGTTGTGGACGAAGTTCCTGAGCAGCCTCGCACCATCCGGCGTATGCACCACCTCGGGGTGGAACATGATGCCGTACATCCTGCGCTCGATATTGCCGAAGATGGCGAAGGGCGAGCTTTCCGATTTGCCGAACACCTCGAAGCCCGGCGGCAGGGCGATGACGCGATCGCCATGGCTCATCCACACCTGATGGCGCTGGCCAGTGGCCCAGAGGCCCTCGAACAGCGGACTGTCCTTCTCGATTTCGACAAAGGCGCGACCGAATTCGCGATGGTTGGAGCTTTCAGCGACACCACCCATCTGCACGCACATGGCCATCTGGCCATAGCAGATGCCAAGCACCGGCACGCCGGCATCGAAGACGACCTGTGGCGCGCGCGGGCTGCCGATATCGGAGGTCGAAGCCGGGCCGCCGGACAGGATCACCGCTTTTGGGCTGATGCGCTTGAATGCCGCCTCGGCCGACTGGAACGGCACGATCTCGGAAAACACGCCGGCCTCGCGGATGCGGCGGGCGATGAGCTGCGTAAACTGGCTGCCGAAATCGACAATCAGGACGGTGTCGGTGTGATTGGCTGTCGTCATGGCGAGCCTTTAGAGAAAGAAACGAGTCAGTGCAATGGGTTGCGTCGCCTGACTCTCAGAGCGGTGTCGCCTCGTCACGAGGTGAATCCTGCCGGAGCAAGCCCGAACCGATCGCCTGTTCGAGCCGCATGACGGCGTCGGCCAGCTTTTCATCGATGACGTGCAGATATTCGGTCCAGTCGCCGACGTGCCTGAGATCAGCCGCGCCGTCGGAAATGCCGCGGAGCCCGATGAGCGGGATGTCGAAAAGCTGACAGGCGCGCAAGCAGGCGAAGGTCTCCATGTCGACCATGTCGGCTGCGATCGGGTCATACGCCGCGCCGGTAATGACGGCACCGCCGGTCGACAGTGTCGCCTCCTTGATTTCGGGAATACGCAACGGCAACGGTACGATCACCGGGAGGTCGAGAAACGGCGTCGCGCCTTTTTCGAAGCCCAGCGGCGAGGCATCGATGTCGCGATAGCTCACCGAGACGGCCTGGTAGATTTCGGTCTGTTCCAGGGTCCGGCTACCAGCGGAGCCGAGCGATACCACCAGATCGGGCAATGCCTTGTCCGATTTCAACCAGGAGAGTTCAACGCCCAGCCGCACGCCGGCCTCGACCGGGCCCACGCCCGTCATCAGCGGCGTGAACAGCCGCTGCAGATGCGGGCCATACTCGGCCTGCGCCGCCATGACGAAGAGGACATCCTTGCCGCCGATGCGCACGACGTTGCCAGTCATGGCGATCCTCCTGCTTGCGTTAGATTATGACCAACGGCCTGGCCTCTGCCCGCGGCAGCCCCGTGCGACCGCCACGATGAATTCGCCTGCGGCGAACCGGCCACTCACCCAGCGATACCATCGCGGCCTAGCACCGTCATCATCGTCCCGGTCATGGTGGCGATCAGCTTAGCCTCGCCGTCGGTGGCGAAGGCATAGGCCTGGCCGTCGGCAACGATGATGGTGCGGCCCGGTTTGGTCACCGAACCGCGGAACAGAAAACGCTCACCCCGGCCCGGCGCCAGAAGGTTGACCTTGAATTCGATGGTCAGCACGCCGGAATTCTCCGGCATGAGCGAGAACGCCGCATAGCCGCAAGCCGAGTCCAGCGCCGTCGAAATGACGCCGGCATGTAGGAACCCATGCTGCTGGGTCAGCGCCGCCGAATAGGGCATCTCGATCTCGATGATGCCGGGGGTCACCAATGTCAGTTCGGCGCCGATCGTCGCCATCGCCTGCTGGCGTGCGAAGGACGCCCTGACGCGATCCTCATAGTCCGGAGCCGGTACGATCTTTGCTGCCATCGCCGTTGCCTTCACGTTTGCCGGGAAAGCTTATCGCAGAGGCATGAGCGGCAGGCAAATGCTTTTGCTGCACTGCAGCAAACCGCACACCAGCTAGTTCAACCAAAGAAGCGAGGCGTTGAGCAAGGTGGCGAACGCCACCCACGCCGCGTAGGGCACGAAAAGCCAGCAGGCGAGCCGATCGCGGGTCCAGACGCTGGCGATAAACAACACGATGACGGCTAAAAGAAGCATGATGATGACCAGAGCAGTCCCCATCATTTTTGCGCCGAAGAAGGTTGGCGACCACAGGAAATTCAGGACGAGCTGAGCGCCCCAGATCTTCATCGCGGTGCCGGCCGGGTCCCGCAACCATGTTCGCCAGCCGGCCACGGCGATCAGCACATAGAGCAGTGTCCAGGCAGGCGCGAAAACCCAGTTGGGCGGATTGAACGAAGGCTTGGCTAGCGATGCATACCAGGCACCTGGCAAGGTGGCGAAACCGATCAGCAAGCCTCCGCCCAGCACCAGGACGAGGAACAGCAGAAGCGACAGATATCTTTGCAAACATTCACCCTGTGGCGGCGCAACGCCGCTCATCCGCATTTGGGGGCGCTGCGGGCAGCTGTCAACGGCAGCGTCAGTTGGCCCGGCGCATGGCGCAAAAATAGAATCCGTCTGTGCCGCTCAGCGCCGGCGAGAGCGAAATGCCGCCCAGGGCCCCGATTCGTATCGCGGCGGTGTGGCCCGGAAAACGGCTGTCCCAGAGCTGGCGATGATCGACCGAGGCAAAGCCGCCGTGTCGCTCGAGAAACGCGGCGACCTGTTCGCCGTTCTCCTCGTCGAACACGGAGCAGGTTACGTAGACCAGCAGGCCACCGGGTTTGACGTAGGTTCTGGCGGCATCGAGGATCGTCGCCTGCTCGCCCTTGCGGGCGTCAAGCTGTCTCTGCGTCAGCCGCCATTTGGCGTCGGGACGCCGCCGCCAGGTGCCGCTGCCGGTGCAGGGCGCGTCGACCAACACGATGTCCATATAGCCGGCCAGCGGGGCAAGCTCGGCCGGCTTGGTGGCGACCTGCACATTGCGGTTTTCCGAGCGGCGAATGCGGTCGAAGATTGGCGCCAGGCGCGCCTTTTCGGCATCGTGAGCGAAGATCTGACCGTGATTGTCCATCGCCGCCGACAGCGCCAGCGTCTTGCCTCCGGCGCCGGCGCAGAAATCGAGCACCTGCATGCCTGCCGTCGCGCCGGCAAGCGCCGCCGCAATTTGCGACCCCTCGTCCTGGACCTCGAACCAGCCCTTCTGAAAGGCCGGCTCGGCTTGCACATTCGGGTGCCGGCCGTCGCCGTCGATCGGCGGGATGCGGATGCCGTTGGGTGCCATTCGTGCGGCACTGGCACCGGTCTGCGCGAGTTCGGCCAACACTTTGGCGCGATCGGCCTGCAGCGTGTTGACCCGGATGTCTAGCGGCGGACGTGTGGCGAGCGCCGCGCCCTCCTCGACCCATGTGTCGCCAAAGGCCCGCTGGAAAAGCGGTTCGCACCAATCTTGTATGTCGGCGCGAACAGCGGGCGGCGCGTCGGCAAGCCGGCGCTCCGCGATTGCCTTGAGTTCCGTGGCGTCCAGTAGCGGCGGCGCGAACTTGTCACCTTCGAGCGCTGCGTTGAGCGACTGCGCCGTCTGGCTCCATTCGAGCAGCAGCGCCCCGAAGCCGATGGCACGCGGCGTGTCTTCGCCCAGCAACCAACCGGCGGAGCGCTTGTGGCGCAGGGCGTCGTAGACGATGTTGCCGATCGCGGCGCGATCCCCACCGCCGGCGAAGCGATGGGACAGGCCCCAATCCTTCAGCGCGTCGGCCACCGGCCGGTGACGCCGACCAATGTCCTCCAGCACTTCAATGGCCGCAGCCAGCCGTCCGCCCAGTCGCATTCGTCATTCCATCAATCGATCACATTATCCCGATCTGCTCTTAGAGCCTTTCACGTCCGGATTGAACCCCGCCCGGTCTCGCCGCCAGCGCAAGCTGGCAGTGGTCGGCGAAACCTGTCCGACGGTAAATCTTCGCGGCGGTTAGCAGCAGTTAGACTAGTAGATGCAAGATCTCTAATGTTCTCAACCGACGGCCGCAAGGATGGCGAGTGGCGCCAGAGCTCTGCTTTCCAAGTTTTTCGGTTGGGAATACTCTTGCCGCCATGATTCGCGGCGCGGAAAACGTGGACCGGCGGATCGTCACGAGGAGAGGGCAATGAAGACTTATCTGGCGGAAGTTCTAGGCACATTTCTGTTGGTGTTCATCGGTACGGCGTCCGTGGTGACGGGCGGCTTCGGCGGCGCGCTGCCGCTTGGCCAGGAAGGCATCGGTCTGGCATTCGGCATTGGCCTCATCGCGGCGGCCTATGCGATCGGCCCGATTTCCGGCGCGCATCTCAATCCGGCGGTGACGCTCGGCGTGTTCCTTGCCGGCCGGCTGCCGGCCAAGGATGTCATCCCCTATTGGATCGCGCAGATCATCGGCGCCATCATCGCCTCGCTGGCGTTGTGGATCATCGTTTCCGGCCAAACCGGCGGCCATACCGGCGGCTTCGGCGCCAATGGCTGGGACGAGACGAAATGGGGCATGAGCTCGGCGTTCCTATGGGAACTGATCGGCACCTTCACCTTCGTCACGGTGATCCTTGGCGTTACCGCTGAAAAGCACTCGACGGCGTTTGCCGGCTTGGTCATCGGCCTGACGCTAGCGGGCATTCACTTCGCCATGATCCCGGTCACCGGTACCTCGGTCAATCCAGCGCGCTCGATCGGCCCGGCGCTGTTTACCGGCGGTGCCGCACTCAGCCAACTCTGGTTGTTCATCGTGGCACCGCTGATCGGCGGCGCCATTGCCGGCGTCATCGCCAAGGCGCGCGTCTTCGAGAAGGATTGATTCCAAGGCCTGAATGCAAAAGGCGCAGGCCACGGCCCGCGCCTTTTTCGTAGGTTCTGAAGCTCGGGTTAGGCCGCGATATCAAACCTGTCGGCGTTCATCACCTTGGTCCATGCCGCAACGAAGTCCCGGGCGAATTTCTGCCCGGCGTCCGCCGATCCGTAGACCTCGGCCAATGCCCGCAGCTGCGCATGCGAACCGAAGATAAGGTCGGCACGGGTGCCGGTCCACCTGACTGCCTTGGTTTTGCGGTCGCGCGCTTCGTACACTTCTTCCGAACCCGGCTCGGACCCGGCGGCCGGATCCCAGACCGTGCTCATGCTGAGCAGGTTGGCGAAGAAGTCGTTGGTCAGCGTACCCGGCCTGTCGGTGAACACGCCGTGCCTTGAGTGCCCGGTGTTGGCGCCAAGCACCCGCAGGCCGCCGACAAGCACGGTCAGTTCCGGCGCCGTCAAGCCCAGCAACTGCGCGCGGTCCACCAGCATGGCTTCAACCGACATGGGCTGCTTGCCCCTGACATAGTTGCGGAAGCCGTCGACTTTCGGCTCGAGCGCGGCAAAGGAGTGGACGTCCGTCTGCTCCTGCGATGCATCCATGCGGCCGGGCGTGAACGGCACCTTCACGTCGTTGCCGCCATCCTTCGCGGCCTTCTCGACCGCGGCGACACCGCCGAGCACGATCACGTCGGCCAGCGAGACCTTCTTGTCGCCGGTCTGCGCGGTGTTGAACTCCGTCTGGATACCTTCGAGCCTGGCAAGCACCTTCGACAGTTCGCCCGGCTGGTTGACTTCCCAGTCCTTTTGCGGCGCCAACCGGATGCGTGCGCCATTGGCGCCGCCGCGCTTGTCGGAGTTGCGGAATGTCGAAGCCGAGGCCCAGGCGGTCGAGACCAGTTCGGAAACCGACAGGCCGGAGGCCAGGATCTTGGCCTTCAGCGATGCGATGTCCTGCTCGCTGACCAGTTCATGGTCGAGCGCCGGGATCGGATCCTGCCAGATCAGCTCTTCCTTGGGCACCAACGGGCCGAGATAGCGCACCACCGGACCCATGTCGCGATGGGTCAGCTTGAACCAGGCGCGGGCGAAGGCATCGGCGAACTGATCCGGATGTTCATGGAAACGCCGCGAGACCTTCTCATAGGCGGGGTCGGCCCGCAGCGCGAGGTCGGTGGTCAGCATGGCCGGCGCGTGATGCTTGGAGGGGTTGTGCGCATCCGGCACCGTGCCGGCACCGGCGCCACCCTTCGGCGTCCACTGATGGGCGCCCGCGGGGCTCTTCGTCAGCTCCCATTCGAAATTGAACAGATTGTCGAAGAAGTTGTTGCTCCACTTGGTCGGCGTCGTGGTCCACGTGACTTCGAGACCCGAGGTGATGGCGTCGCCGGCAATGCCTGACGCATGTTTGCTCGACCAGCCGAGGCCCTGCGCCTCGATGCTGGCACCTTCCGGCTCCGCGCCTACCAGCGAGGCATCGCCGGCGCCATGGGTCTTGCCGAAAGTGTGGCCGCCGGCGATCAGCGCCACGGTTTCTTCGTCGTTCATCGCCATGCGCGCGAAGGTTTCCCGGATATCACGGGCCGAGGCCAGCGGATCGGGCTTGCCGTTCGGCCCTTCCGGATTGACGTATATCAGGCCCATCTGCACGGCGCCGAGATGGCCGCGAAGCTCACGGTCGCCCGAGTAGCGCTCGTCGCCGAGCCACTTGGTTTCCGAACCCCAGTCCACGTCCTGCTCGGGCTCCCAGACGTCGGCGCGGCCGCCGGCGAAGCCGAAGGTCTTGAAGCCCATCGATTCCAGCGCGACGTTGCCGGTGAGGATCAACAGGTCGGCCCAGGAAATCTTGCGGCCATATTTCTGCTTGACCGGCCAGAGCAGGCGGCGCGCCTTGTCAAGATTGGCATTGTCAGGCCAGCTGTTGAGCGGCGCGAAACGCTGCTGGCCCGCTCCGGCACCGCCGCGGCCGTCGCCGATGCGATAGGTGCCGGCGCTGTGCCATGCCATGCGGATGAACAGCGGCCCGTAATGGCCGAAGTCGGCGGGCCACCAATCCTGCGAATCCGTCATCACTTGGTGCAGGTCCTTGATGACCGCATCGAGATCGAGGCTGGCGAATTCCTTGGCATAGTCGAAGTCCTCGCCCATCGGGTCCGACAGGTTCGACTGCTGATGGAGAACGCCGAGGTCAAGCTGGTTCGGCCACCAGTCACGGTTGGTCCGGCCGGCGGATTCATGCGCGACAGGGCATTTGCCCGCGCTGCTGTCGTCGGTTTTCGCGTCCATCTCTCACTCCAATTTTGCCGAGGTTTGATTGCCGAGGTTGATTTTTTGCCGAGATTTTGGGGGCGGTCAGCGGCCCGCGCCAATCTGGAACCATTCCAGCCTAGGCCACGCCGATGATAAAAACAAATTGTCTTTCCTGTTTATTTCGATAGGATTTCCTTATGATGGCCTTGACCGTATGATCGGATTGACAGTTCGCCAGATGCATTATTTCGACGCGCTGGCGCAGACGCTGCATTTCGGGCGTGCGGCGAAACTTGCCGGCGTCAGCCAGCCGGCGCTTTCCTCCCAGATCGCCGAAATGGAGCAACGGCTGAACTGCCGGCTCTTCGAACGCGGCGGCAAGTCGGTGCGCATGACGGACGAAGCGATCGCCCTGTTGCCGCGTATCGAGCGCATCCTGGCTGATATACGTGACGTGGAAACGACGGCCAGGCGCGGCCGCACGGCCATGGAGGGACGCTTCCGGCTGGGCATCATCCCGACTATCGCGCCCTATCTTCTGCCGCGCGCCTTGCCCGAACTGAAGAAGCATTTCCCGGCCTTGCTGCTCGAGCTGCGCGAGGCGGTAACCACCTCCCTGGTCGAGGACACCGCATCGCGAAAACTCGACGCCTTCATCGCCGCGCTTCCGCTCGACCATCCAGGACTGATCACCGAGGCGCTCTTTCCCGACCGGTTCTTCCTGGCCGTGCCGTCGGACGATCCGGCCTTTGCCTCGCCGCCGGTTCCACCCGAGAGCCCAGCGCTGGAAAGACTGATGCTGCTGGAAGAAGGCCATTGCCTGCGCGAACAGGCGCTGGCCGTCTGCGGCAATGTGCGGCCGGTGGCGATGGCAAGCTATGGCGCCACCAGCCTGACCACGCTCCTGCAGATGGTGGCGCACGGGCTCGGCGTCACGCTCATCCCCGAAATGGCGACTGGCCCCGCCGGCACCATCCCCGACCTCAAGATCGTGCCGTTCCAGGAGCCGATGCCGCAGCGCATGATCTGCCTAGCCTGGCGAAGCAACAATGCGCGGCACGGCGAATGCGTCGAGCTAGCCAAGATTATTCGGGGACTAGGCCCGGTGCTGTTGCCGGCCTGAGAGGTTGCCCTAACGCTCGTTACAGCACCCGCGACAGGAACTCGCGGGTGCGCGGCGACGCCGGGTTGGCGATCATCTCGCGCGGCGCGCCGCCTTCGACGATCACGCCGCCGTCCATGAACGCGAGTTGGTCCGATTTCGCGGGCAAAGCCGACCTCGTGGGTAACGACAACCATCGTCATGCCGCTCACGGCAAGGTCGCGCATGACCTGCAGGACTCGGCCGACCAGTTCCGGATCGAGCGCCGAGGCCGGCTCGTCGAAGAGCAGCACCTTGGGCTTCATCGCCATGGCGCGCGCGATCGCGACACGCTGCTGCTGGCCCCGAACAATTCGCGGGGATAGCGGTCGACCTTGTCGGCCAAGCCGACACGCCGTTCAGTCCCCTGCTCGACCTCGCCGTGCGCGACTGGTCACGAACTTCGAAAAAGCTGGCGCGGGAGGTCAACCTGCGCATCGAACTCCTGATCCGCTCCTTCCGCGCCATGGGTTATCCGGAGGACGAAAGCCTGGTCAGGGCCCGCATCACCTATTTCCACCAGATCGGGCAATGTGCGCTGTCCTTCAACGAGGACCCGGCGGTGCGCCGCAGCTACCAGCCACTGTTCGGCGAGGTGCTGCTGGGGCCGCTGGTGCAGGAGCCGGGTTCGGCGCCACGGCCGGCGGAAATTCGGCGCGGACGGCGTTAGCGGACGACCTGTCCAGTCAACCCGCTAGGGGTATCGCAATGCCGGCATGGTGACTTCCCAACTGCCAGAAGGGTAGCTGGAACCGCTCGCGCTGCGCTTCGACGGTATGAAAGCCCGCCGTCCGGATCAGGTGCAATGGATCGCGATTGAGGTGGCAACCGCCGGCGAGCCGGCCCCATATCAGGTTCAGACGCTCTTGCCACCGGCGGCAACGCGGCCCTTCGGCCTGGCCGTGCTCGATGAAGATCAGCCGGCCCGTGGGCTTGAGGATGCGCCGGATCTCGGTCAGCGCCGCCTCGGGGTCCGGAATGGTGCAGAAGGCATAGGTGACGACCACCGTGTCGGCGAAGCTGTCGGCCAAGGGCAGCCTTTCACCACTGGCCCGGATGCAGTCGACATCGAATGGCATGGAACGGCTCTTCGGTTCGGCAAGGCCCAGCATCGTGCCATCGGGATCGACGCCGACCAGCCGCTTCACCCTGGCGGCGTCGTAATAGGGAAGGTTCAGGCCGGAGCCGAAACCGACTTCGACGACGACGCCCCCCGCCCGCGGGATCAGACGCCTTCGCATGTCCGTGAAAGCGTGGGCCGAACAGCCGGCGTGGACGAGGTAGGGAGCAATGCAGCGCGCGTACCAGGAGAGACAGGATTGGCACATGTCTCAGCCTCCTTGCCGTGTGTTGGCGGTACCGACAGGGCGGGTGAGAGTATTGACCAGTGACATTTCTCGCTCCAAGGGAGTCTCATGATCGGGCCCGATCGGCCCGATGTCGTGGGAATGGATAGAAGGCCGGCGTCCCCTCAACGTCCCTGCATGGCCGTGGTCGGATCGATGGAGCGATTGGAATTCCGATTTCTGGGTTTTCCGGAGTTCCGCTTGAACGGCCGGCGGGTGGAACTCGCCCTGCGCAAGGCGGCAGCCCTCCTCATCTATCTCGCCGAGGCCAGCGGGCCGGTGGCGCGCGAGGTCGCCGCCACGTTATTATGGCCAGAAGCCGACGAGCAGGCCACACGCGCCCGCCTTCGACGTACGCTGTACAAAATCCGCATCGCGTTCGGCAGCGAGATCATCGTCGCCACAGGCGTCTCGCTAAGCCTGCCCCCGGCGTTGTCCGCCGAGATCGACACCAGGATGTTCGAGCAGGCCTGCAACTCCGGCGCACTCGACAAGGCAGCCGAGATCCACAAAGACGATTATCTCGCCGGCTTCTCGCTGCCGGACTGTCCGCAATTCGAGGAATGGGTCTTCTTTCGGCGAGAGACGTTGCGCGGCCGGCTGGTGCAGGCGCTGGAGCGGCTGGTCGACGCCAAGATCGCCGACGGCCAGCCTCGCGGCGCGGTCGTTCACGCGACACGGCTGGCAGCACTCGACCCCTTGAGCGAAAGCGCGCACCGACATCTGATCCGTGCCCATCTGGCGGCCGGGGACAGGGCGGCGGCCGAGCGGCAGATCGACACGTGCATCCGGCTCTTGCGGGACGAACTCGGTGTAGCGCCGGACCCCGCCACGCTTGCCATGCTGAGCCGGCCAACTCAGGACGCCGCCCTGGATGTGCCCAGGACGCGCTATGTCGCGGTGGGCGGCATCCACATCGCGTACCAGGTCCTTGGCAGCGGCCCGACGGACATCGTGCTTGTTCCCGGCTTCATTTCGCATGTCGAGCGTATCTGGGAAGACCCGGGTTGCCGCGCCTGGCTGACCGCGGTTTCGCGCCTGGGTCGCCTGATCCTCTTCGACCGGCGCGGCATGGGGCTTTCCGACCGCGTCGGTGCCCGCCCCACGGTCGAGGCGACGGCGCAGGATATTCTGGCGGTCATGAACGCGGCCGGCAGCCGCCGGGCCTTGCTGGTCGGCGCGTCGGAGGGTGGGCCAGGCTGTATCCGTTTTGCGGTCCAGCATCCCGATCGGCTGACGGGCCTTGTCTTGTGGGGCTCGCTCGCGAAGGGCAGCCTCGCACCTGACTATCCCCACGCCTTGACCGTCGCGCAGTATGATCTGTGGAAGCAACGCCTGCTGGCGGGCTGGGGTGGCCCGGCGGAAATCGAAACCTTCGCCCCGAGCCTCGCTGGCGACCGTCAGGCGAGGACCTGGTGGGCCGGATTGCTGAGGGCAGCCTCCAGTCCCGGCGCGCTCGCAGGGCTGCTCGAGGCGTTGCGGGACGCCGATGTCCGTCACCTCCTGGAAAAGGTCTCCGCCCCGACGATGATCCTCCACCGTTCCGGCGACCGCGCCGTGCGCATCGAGGCCGGGCGGTTCCTCGCGTCCAGGATTCCGGGCGCGCGGTTCATCGAGGTCGACGGCGACGACCACTGGTTCTGGGCCGGCGACCGACAGGCGCTGCTCGACGCTATCGGCGAGCTTGTGCGACACGGTTGATCCGGCCTCACGCCGTCTTCTGCGCCACCAGCCCGAGTTCCTCGACCATCGCCTGACGCATCAGGAATTTCTGCGGTTTGCCGGTCACCGTCATCGGCAATTCCGTGCGGAAGCGAATGTGGCGCGGGACCTTGTAATGGGCGATCTGGCCTGCGCAGAAGGCCTTGATCTCCTGCTCGGTGGCGATCTGGCTCGGCTTCAAGACGATCCAGGCGCACAGCTCCTCCCCATATTTGGCGTCCGGGATGCCGAAGACCTGCACTTCCCGCACCTTGGGATGGCGGTAGAGGAATTCCTCGACCTCTCTGGGATAGACGTTCTCACCGCCGCGAATGACCATGTCCTTGACGCGGCCGACAATGTTGCAATAGCCCTCGGCATCGATGGTGGCGAGGTCGCCGGTGTGCATCCAGCCATCGCCATCGATCGCCTCGCGGGTCTTTTCGTCGTCGTCCCAATAGCCCTTCATCACCGAATAGCCGCGCGTACAAAGCTCGCCCGGCGCGCCGACCGCAACGGTGGCGCCGCCGGCGTCGATCGCCTTGACCTCGACATGCGGGTGGATGCGCCCGACAGTCGAGACACGCTTTTCCAGCGGATCGTCGGTGCTGCTCTGGAACGAGACCGGACTGGTCTCGGTCATGCCGTAGGCGATGGTCACTTCAGCCATGTGCATGAGCGACACCACCTTCTTCATCACCTCGACAGGGCATGGCGAACCGGCCATGATGCCCGTGCGTAGGCTGGAGAGATCGAAGGTCGGGAAATCCGGATGGTCGAGCATGCCGACAAACATGGTCGGCACGCCGTAGAGGCCGGTGCAGCGCTCCCGCGCGATCGCCTTCAGCGTCAGGCCCGAATCGAACCCCTCGCAGGGGAAAACCATGGTCGCACCCTTCGACACACAGCCCATCGTGCCCATCGACATGCCGAAGCAGTGATAGAGCGGCACCGGGATGCAGAGCCGGTCGTCGACAGTGAGCTTGATGGCCGAGGTGACGAAATTGCCGTTGTTGACGATGTTGAGATGGGTGAGCGTCGCGCCCTTGGGTGCGCCTGTCGTGCCTGAGGTGAACTGGATGTTGATTGCATCGCCCGGCTTCAGCCCTTCCGAGATGCGGTCGAGGCTATCATGCTCGTCGCGACCGGCCATGGCCAGCACGTCGCCGAAATTGAACATGCCTGGCGAGTTCTCTTCGCCCATACGGATGACGATCCTGAGCGCCGGCAATTTCACGGCCTTCAGCTTGCCGGGTGTCGCCGTGGCGATCTCCGGCGCCAGAGTCTCGATCATGCCGAGATAGTCCGATGTCTTGAAGCTCGCCGCCGTCACCAGTGCCTTGCAGCCAACCTTGTTCAGGGCATATTCCAGCTCGGTCAGCCGGTAGGCCGGATTGATGTTGACCAGGATCAGGCCGATGCGGGCGGTGGCGAACTGCGTCACCAGCCATTCCCAGCGGTTGGGCGCCCAGATGCCGATCCGGTCACTCTTCTGGAGGCCGAGCGCCAAGAAGCCGGCGGCCAGCGCATCCACCGTGTCCGACAATTCGCTCCACGTGAAGCGCTTGTCCTGGCCCACGAACACAGCGGCATCGAGCGTGCCGTATTTGCTGACGGTGTCGGAGAAATGCTCAGGAATGGTCTTGTCGAGCAACGGCACGTTGCGATCGCCCGAGACATGCGCCCTGCCATCGACCGGTGCAATAAAAACGCTGCCGGCGCGCGCGCCGCGTCCGCGCAGATTGGTGGCATTCTTGAGTTCGTCGAGATTGACCGGCATCGCTGGCTCCTCCGAAGACTGGCCGAACCTATCAGCCTGCCGGGATGCTGGAAATCCCATCGATGGTCCTGGAGCCCCTTCCCTGAGGATCGCTATGCGACCGCTGCCGCCATTTTCGCGACGATGTCGCGCAAAACGGCGTCGTCGGCAGCTGCACGTATCTTCCTTGACGCGACCAGACAGGCCTGCGATTTCAGGACCACGCCATCGCCCAGCACCTTGAGATGGTTGGCGCGCAGCGTCGAGCCCGTGCTGGTGATGTCGACTATGACGTCGGCAAGGCCGGCCGCCGGCGCGCCCTCCGTGGCGCCGAGGCTCTCGACGATGCGATAGACCTGAATACCGTGCTTTTGGGAGAAGAACTGCTGCGTCAGCCGCCAATATTTGGTCGCAATCCGCAGCCTGCGGCCATGGCGCTGCCGGAAGTCGGCGGCGACATCGTCGAGATCGGCCATGGTGTCGACATCGAGCCAGATCTCGGGCACCGCGACCACGACATCGGCATGGCCGAAGCCGAGGCGGGCGACGATCTCGGCCCGCGCTTCCCAGTCGGCGAGACTTTCCCGCACCAGGTCCTCGCCGGTGATGCCGAGATCGACCGCGCCCTGGCCTATTTCGCCCGATATTTCGGAGGCCGACAGGAAGAGCACTTCGACATTGTCCAGGCCCTCGACGCGGGCGTGATACTTACGCTCGTCGCCGGGCAGGCTGACGGCGAGGCCGGCCTTGGCCAACACCTCCAGCGCCTGCTCCTTGAGCCTACCCTTCGAGGGAACGGCGAGCGTGATCATGATGCCACCCCCCGCAACGCCTCGATGCGGTCGAGCCACACCGAAAAGCCGACGCCGGGGATCGCGGTCTTGGCGCCGAGCAGCGTCAGCAACCGGTCGTAGCGCCCGCCACCGGCCAGGGCGCGCTCGCCGTTGGCGGCCGCGATTTCGAAGACGACACCGGTGTAGTAGTCGAGCGGACGGCCGAAAGCGGCGTCGTAGCGGATTTTTTCGGAAGGCAAGCCATGCGCCTCCATCGCCTTGGCGCGGGCCGAGAATTTTTCCAGCGCCGCACCCAGCGAAAGTCCGGCGCCGGCCGCGAAGGTTTCCAACACCTGGGCCGCGCCATCGAGCGGCACGTCGATCGCCAGAAAACCTTTCAGCGCCGCGAAAGCCTCGTTCGACAGCCGCACGCTGCGCAACTCGGCCTTCTCGATCAGCCGCCGCGCGATATCCGACGGCGCGCGCCCGGCCGATTCCGACAAGCCGGCTTCCTCCATGCCGCCGGCAATATGCTGGGAAAGACGCTCCAGATCGCCATCGAGGACAAACGCCGCGACCGGCCCGGAGAGCTGGCTGTTGCGCGGCGGGTTGGCGAGGTCGGCGAGTGCTGCCTTCAGCATAGGCGCCGAGCCGAAGGCGCGGGCCAGCCGCATGCGCCAGCCGCGCGGCAGGCCGAGCGCCGCCAGCACGGCCTCGAAAATAGCCTGGTCGCCAAGCGTGACCGCCAGCGACTGGCCAGGCAGCGCCAGCGACAGCAACGCATGGGCGTCGGCGACCGAGCGGGCATCGGCTTCGGCCGTGTCGCGGTCGCCGAGATCCTCGATGCCCGCCTGGAAGAACTCATTGCCGCCCTCGCGGCGCTGGCGAAACACCTCGCCCAGATAGGAATAGCGGCGCGGCGTGCCGGCTTGGCTGGCTATGTGGTCGAGGCAGACGGGGATGGTGAATTCGGGCCGCAGGCAGAGCGTCTGCCCGGTTTCGCTTTCGGTCAGGAAAATGCGGCGGCGCAGATCCTCGCCGGCCATGTCGAGGAAGGGATCGGCCGGCTGCAGCACCGCGACTTCCACCGCATGCGTGTCGCGCGCGGCGAAGAGGGTGATGATGTCGGCTGATATTGCGGGGTAGCGGGTGGTCATGGACTGGATGGGCGCGACGTGCCACCCTTCACACGATCGGCAGCCTGCGCAGCCAAAATCCTCTTCACCTCGGCGACCAGTTCGCCTTCCGCCACCGTCACCTGCGCCGGGCGCGAGGCACGCCATTCCGCATTATCGGTGATCTCCGCCGACATGCGCGCACCTTCGATCAGGTCCTTGATCTGCAATTCGCCCTTGGCCCGCTCGTCGCCGCCCTGAATGACGGCGACGGGACAACCGCGCCGGTCGGCATATTTGAGCTGCGCCTTCATGCCGGCGCCTCCGAGATACATTTCGGAGCGAATGCCGGCGGCGCGCAATTCGCCAACCATCTTCTGGTAGCGGCCGAGGCTTTCGGTGTCCTTGTCCATGACCAGCACGACAACCGGCGCGATCACGTCGGCGCTGTCGAGCTTGCCGAGATTTTTCAGCGCCGTCATCAGCCTGCTGACGCCGATGGAAAAACCGGTCGCCGGCACCGGTTCGCCACGGAAGCGCGAGACCAGACCGTCATAGCGGCCGCCGCCGCCGACCGAGCCGAACCGCACGATCTGGCCGTCCTCGTTGGGGATTTCGGCCAGAAGCTCGGCCTCGAAGACTGGGCCGGTATAATATTCGAGGCCGCGCACGACTGAACGATCCATGGCGATGCGGTCCTCGGCATATCCGGCAGCCCTGACCAGCGCTTCGATGGTCGCGAGTTCGCCAACGCCCTCCTGGTAGACCGCGTTCCCGCTGACGCTGGCATCCTGGCCCGCCTGCACATTTCGCGCTGTCGCCATAAGAACAGCCTGCGCTTGGGTGTCATTCAGCCCGGCGCCCTTGGCGAAGTCGCCCTCGCCTTCCTTGCCGCCGTCCCAACGCCCAGGGCCAAGCAGAAGCCGGACGCCGTCCGGACCGAGCTTGTCGAGCTTGTCGATGGCGCGCAGCACCGTCAGCCTTCGTCCGGCATTTTCCTTGCCGCCAAGACCGATCGCCTCGAGCACACCGTCCAGCACCTTGCGGTTGTTGACGCGGATGACGTAGTCGCCGCGCTTGATGCCGAGCGCTTCCATCACGTCGGCCATCATCATCGCCATCTCGGCGTCGGCCGCGACGCCCGGCGTACCGATCGTGTCGGCGTCGAACTGCATGAACTGGCGGAAGCGGCCGGGCCCGGGCTTTTCGTTGCGGAACACCCAGCCGGAACGGTAGCTGCGGTAGGGTTTTGGCAGGCGTTCGAAATTCTCGGCGACGAAGCGCGCGGTCGGCGCGGTCAGGTCGTAGCGCAGCGACAGCCATTGGTCGTCGTCGTCCTGGAAAGAGAATACGCCTTCGTTCGGCCGGTCCTGATCGGGCAGGAATTTGCCCAACGCATCGGTATATTCGATCAGCGGCTGGTCGGCCGGTTCGAAGCCATAGAGCTCATAAACCGAGCGGATCGTCGCCATCATCTTCTCGACGGCGCGGATATCCTCGGCGCTACGGTCGGCAAACCCGCGCGGCAGCCGCGCTTTCGTCTTTTCCGATTTGTCGGCCATGGGATTTCGCTCGGTGTTTTCGTGGAGTGTCTAGAGGTCAACGATGTTGCGATTTTCGCAACGGGCGTGTCCTAACCGAAGAGGCCCGGAGCAGCAAGGGTCGGCACCCGGCGCCATCTCCGACGAGCGCGGCAACAGTCGAACCCCTTTGAAACAAAACCGCACCACAAATGAAACAATGCGGCCACGAGCGCGGCATCGTGCCGACACAATCGCGGCCGATATAGCGCACCGAAACGAAGGGGTTCGGGACATGACCAGCGCAACGGAATTTGATGCCCACAGCGAGGCCGGCGAGGTGCCGACGCGCCTGCGCCCGGCGGGCACCCATGCACCGAAGATAGATGGCCAGGCAGCCGGGCCGTTCGATGTGCCGCCAGGCACCAGCAACGAGCCTTCCCTGCGCGACACCTTGGTGACCGGTCTGCTGGTGATCTATCCGACGGTCGCCACGGTGGCGGCAATCGTCGCCGGGCTGTTCCTCGCCAGCGCCAACGGCACCTGAGCTGTCCGCGGCTATTTCGGCCGCTGGAAAGCCTTCCGTTCCTTCTCGACCCCCTTGCGGCAGACGCAGCCTTCGAGGTGATCGTTGACGAGGCCCATCGCCTGCATGAAGGCGTAGACCGTGGTCGGGCCAACGAAGCTCCAGCCGCGCTTCTTCAGCTCCTTCGATATGCGCACCGAGACCGCGGTGGTCGGGTTGGCGCGCAGATGGGCGAGGTCGACGTTCTTGGGCCGCTCCTCCTTGCCGGGTTCGAACTTCCAGAACCAGGCGGCCAGCGAGCCGAACTCATCCACCATCTCGCGGGCGCGTTTGGCGTTGTTGATGGTCGAGACGATCTTGCCGCGATGGCGGATAATGCCGGCGTTGCCGAGCAGGCGCTCGACATCCCGTTCGTTGAAGGCGGCGACCTTGTCGAAGTCGAAGCCAGCGAAGGCCTCGCGAAAATTCTCCCGCTTCCGCAAAATGGTCAGCCACGACAGACCCGACTGAAACCCTTCCAAGCAGATCTTCTCGAACAGCCTGCGGTCGTCGGCCACTGGCCGGCCCCATTCATGGTCATGATAATGCAGGTAATCGGGCAGATTGCCATGCCAGAAGCACCGGACGACACCGTCAGGACCGGCAAGCAGGCCGGTGTTTTCATTGCTCATCCAAGAAGTCCATCCGTTAACGCGCTTGCGCGCTGTCTTTACCGTGGCTTTACCAGATTCCTGAACCGGGCGGTAACCACACCAAAGAGTTTACTGGCAGAACGGCATTTTACGCATTCCGATTCATGTTTCGGTTGCTGCTCGCCGCCAATGATCGCGCAAGCCGGGAGTGTTCTTGCCCGGCGTATTAGACGATCAAGGTGCCTTCCCGATGAAGAGAATTCTGTTTCCCTTGCTCGGCGCCGTGGCTGTGTTTGCCGCCGGCGTCACGCCCTCAACCGCCAATGACCGTTATGCCGACAGGCCACCGGTGATGGTGAGCCCCGACCTTTCCGCGCCTTGGGTGCTGCAGCTCGGCCATGCACCGGGAATCGTGCGGCAGAACCGACAGGCCGTGCAGCAGCCGCGCCAACGCACCCTGCAGCCGGCACAGCCCGACAGCGTACAGACGGCCGCCGTGCAGGCGCCGGCCAAACGCATGCTCATGCGCCGGCAGATCAACCCCGTCTACCTGCCGCAGGAAGTCGCCTATGACGGCGCCCAGAAGCCGGGCACCATCGTCATCGATACCACGCAGAATTTCCTCTACCTAGTCGAGAAAAACGGCAAGGCGCGGCGCTACGGCGTCGGCACCGGCAAGCCCGGCTTCGAATGGTCGGGCACGCACAAGATCACCAACAAGCGCGTCTGGCCGGACTGGCGTCCGCCGGCCGAGATGATCAAGCGCGAAGCGGCCAAGGGCCGCTACCTGCCGACCTATCTGGCCGGCGGCATGGAAAACCCGCTCGGCGCGCGCGCGCTCTATCTCGGCACGACCGAGTACCGAATCCATGGCACCAACCAGCCCTGGACGATCGGCGGCGCTGTATCATCGGGTTGCATCCGGATGCGCAACGAGGACGTGGTCGACCTTTACGAGCGGGTCAATGTCGGAACCACCGTCGAGGTGATATAGTGGCATCGAATCAGCCGGTTAAGCAGTGCTGAGCAGGTTTTGGCGCACTGTTGCCCTCAAGCCATAGCGCAGTTTTGCAAGACGTGCTTAGACTGGCAACGACTTAGCGGGGGACGGGCCGTGTGGGGATACGGCCAGTCACGAGAGGGCAGCACGGGTAACCGGGCTGCCCTTTTCGTTTCACGGTGCGACAGGTCGCCCCGGAGGCACGGTGTTTCGTTTTCAGGGCTGATTTCCGGGCCATGCTCTGCTATTGCAGTGCACAATTTCCCCACCAAAGGTTTCGACCCATGTCCCTGTCCGACGACAGCCGTTATCTCAGGGGCGGCCCGGTTGCCCAGCGCATCATCGCCGCCGTGCGCGAGGACGCGACCATTGCCAAGGCCGAGGGCTTTCCGCCCAAACTGATCTCGATCACCGTCGGCGATACCGATGCCGTCGATGTCTATGTGCGCAACCAGCGTGCCAAGGCTCAACTTGCCGGCATCGATTTCGAGGAACGGCGCTTTCCCGCCACAATCACCTCAGGTGAACTCGAAGCAGCCATCCATGGGCTGAATGCCGATCCGCGTGTCACCGGCATCATCATCCAGCGGCCGGTTCCCGCGCATATCCCGATCAAGATGCTGCAGGCGGCCGTGCATCCGCTGAAGGACGTCGAGGGCATGCATCCGGCCTCGATCGGCAACATCGTCTACAACCAGCTCGATCTAGCGCCTTGCACGGCGGCCGCCTCGGTCGAACTGCTCAAGGAAACCGGCCTCAATCTCAAGGGGCTGGAAGTGGTCATCGTCGGCCATTCGGAAATCGTCGGCAAGCCGATCGCCTTCCTGCTGATGAGCGAGGGCGCGACGGTGACGGTCTGCCATCATATGACACGGTCGGTCGCCGCCCATGCGCGGCGCGCGGACGCGCTGTTCGTCGCTGTCGGCAAGCCGCGGCTGATCAAGGCCGATATGGTCAAGCCAGGTGCCGCCGTCATCGACATCGGCATCAATTCGGAGATCGGACCGGACGGCACGAGCCGCATCGTCGGCGACGTCGACACCGACAGCGTCAAGGAAGTGGCCTCGTGGATCACGCCGGTGCCGGGAGGCGTCGGTCCGCTGACGGTGGCGATCCTGCTGCGAAATACCATGGTCGCGCTCAGCCGCCAGCGCGCGCTCTATCAGGCGACATACGGTGTGGCGGACAGGCTAGCTGCGGAGTAGCGCCCGGCCTACTCCGCCGCGACCAGACTCTCATCCAAAATGCCATCCGGCCTCGGCCCGCCATAGGCCCAGTCGAGCAGTTTGATCGTGTGCACCACCGGCATGCTGGCGGCGGATGCGATCTGCGTGATGCAGCCGATATTGCCGGTGGCGACGATCGAAGCGCCAGTCGCCTCGATATTTTTCACCTTACGATCGCGCAGCCTAGCCGAAATCTCGGATTGCAGGATATTGTAGGTGCCGGCCGAGCCGCAGCAGAGATGGCCCTCGCGCGGCTCGCGCACAATGAAACCGGCCTTGGCGAGCAGCTCCTTCGGCTCGCGGGTGATCTTCTGGCCGTGCTGCATCGAGCAGGCCGAGTGATACGCGACCACCGTGCCCGGCTTGCGCACCGGTTCAGGGAGCTCGAGACTTGCCAGATATTCGGTGATGTCCTTGGCCAGCGCCGACACGCGCGCGGCCTTGTCGGCATAGGCAGGATCGAGCCGCAGCATGAAGCCGTAGTCCTTGATCATCGTGCCGCAGCCCGATGCGGTGATGACGATGGCGTCGAGCCCGCCCCGCTCAATGGAACGCGTCCAGGCATCGACATTCCGCCTAGCCGAGGCAAGGGCGGCTTCCTCCCGCCCCATGTGATGGACCAGCGCGCCGCAGCAGCCCTCGCCCGGCGGCACCACAACCTCGACACCGAGCCGTGTCAGCAGCGAGATGGTGGTGTCGTTGATGGCGGGGTCGAGCACCGATTGCGCGCAGCCGGTCAGGATGGCGACGCGGCCCTTTTTCGCCCCCGGCCCGGCATGGACACCCGGCAAGGCCATCGGCGAGGCCGCGGGGATCGATGCAGGCGCGAGCTTGAGCATCGCGGCGAGCGGCTTCAACGCCGGGGCTTTTTCGAACAGGCCGATAAACGGCTTGCCCAGCCTCGCAAGCTTGAGCGCGGCGCGGAAGCGCTGGGGATAAGGCAGCACGAAGGCCAGCATGGCGCGGGTCAGCCGGTCGAGCAGCGGCCGCTTGTAAGTTTCCTGGATATGGGCCCGCGCATGGTCGACCAGATGCATGTAGTTCACGCCCGAAGGACAGGTGGTCATGCAGGCCAGGCAGGACAGGCAGCGGTCGATATGGGTGACGATTTCCTTGTCGGCGGGACGGCCGTTTTCCAGCATGTCCTTGATCAGGTAGATGCGCCCGCGCGGTGAATCGAGCTCGTTGCCAAGCGTTACGTAAGTTGGGCAGGTGGCGGTGCAGAAACCGCAATGCACGCATTTGCGCAGGATCTTTTCGGACTCGGCGACGTCAGGGTCGGCAAGCTGGGCGGGCGAAAAATTGGTCTGCATCTCTGATGTCCTAGGCCATGCGGCCGGGATTGAGGATGTTCTTCGGGTCGAATTCCTGTTTCAGGCGATGGCTGAGCGCTGCAAGCGCCGGCGCCTGCGGCTCGAACACCGGCAGGGCGGAACGATGGGCGGGGGCGGCGCGCACCAACGTCGCGTGGCCGCCGCCATGTTCCCGCAACAGTCCGCGAAGCAGGGTGGCTTCGGGATCACCCTCCTCCATGCGCAGCCACACCAACCCGCCCTGCCAGTCGTAGAAGGCACTGACGGCGGCCTGCATGCGTAGAGTCAGAACCATCAGGTGCCCGCGGGCGGGCGTCATCGAGACCCGCCAGACCGGCTTCTCGCTGCCATCAACGAAGGGCCTGATATCGCGCACGTCGCGCCAGATTGCCTTGGAGGTCTCACCGGAAATTTCCTCCAGCGGCCCGGCCTTGCCGAGCAGGGTCTTCAGCGCGGTGATGCGATAGGCAACGGAGGGGCCAAAGCCCTCGACGCGCAGCAGCGTGGCGGCTTCACTGCCGAGCATCCCGCCGGCAACGCGGGCGGCGATGCGCTCCGGCAGATGGGCAGCGCTCGACACTTCCGCGCTGGAACCAAGGGCCAAGGCCATGGCGGCGCAGGCTGCATCATCGAGCAGGCCACGGACAGCGAGCGTGACTTCGGTCTCGGCCGCAGGCAGCACCTTGAAAGTGACGTCGGTAAAGACGGATAGCGTGCCCCAGCTGTTGGCCATCAGCTTCGACATGTCGTAGCCGGTGACATTCTTGACCACGCGGCCGCCCGATTTGAAGGTCTCGCCCCGGCCGGAGACGACATTGATGCCAAGGATATGATCGCGCGCGGCGCCCGCCTTCAGCCGGCGCGGACCGGACAGGTTGGCGCCGAGCACGCCGCCGATGGTACCTTTGCCCGGCTCGCCGCCGAGCAGCGGGCCGTAGTCCATCGGCTCGAAGGCGAGTTGCTGGCCGTTTTCAACCAGCAGCCTTTCGATCTCGGCCAGCGGCGTGCCTGACTTGGCCGACAGCACCAATTCCGCGGGTTCATAGAGGGTCACGCCCGAGAGTTTCGACAGGTCGAGCGTGTGCTCGGTCTGCAACGGATGGCCGATGCCGCGCTTGGAGCCGTGGCCGAGAATTTCGAGCGACGTCTCCTCCGCCGCCGCCCAGGCAACGGTGGAGAGGACTTCGGCTGAGGTGGCGGGGGTGAAGATGGTCATAGTCGCACCTGGTTCCGAGGCCCAATCAGCTCAAAACCTCGGAATGTCGGGAAACGCCACCAGCCCGCGATGCACATGCATGCGCCCCAGTTCGGCGCAGCGGCGCAGTTGCGGGAACACCTTTCCGGGATTGAGCAGATGGTTGGGATCGAAGGCGCACTTGACGCGCATTTGCTGGTCGAGATCGACCTGGGTGAACATTTCCGGCATCAGGTCGCGCTTCTCGACCCCGACGCCATGTTCGCCGGTGAGCACGCCACCGACCTTGACACAAAGCCTCAGAATGTCAGCGCCAAAGCTTTCGGCTTTGTCGAGTTCACCAGGCACGTTGGCGTCATAAAGAATCAGGGGATGCAGATTGCCGTCGCCGGCGTGAAAGACATTGGCGACTCCGAGCCCATATTTTTGCGACAGCTGGCGCATGCCGGCCAGCACGCGCGGCAACTCCTTGCGTGGGATCGTGCCGTCCATGCAGTAGTAATCGGGCGAGATGCGGCCAACGGCGGGGAAGGCCGCCTTGCGGCCGGCCCAAAAACTCAGCCGCTCCTGCTCGGACTGCGAGATGCGGCAGGTGGTCGAGCCGTTGCGAATGGCGATCGCCTCGACCGCCGTAATGAGATGATCGACCTCGACGCCCGGCCCGTCGAGTTCGACGATCAGCAGCGCCTCGACATCGAGGGGATAACCGGCATGGACGAAATCCTCCGCGGCATGGATCGCCGGCCGGTCCATCATTTCCATGCCGCCCGGAATGATGCCGGCGCCGATGATGTCGGCGACGCACTGGCCGCCCTGCTCGCTGGTCGGAAAGCCGATCAGCAGCGCCCGCGCCGTCTCCGGCTGTTTCAGGATGCGCACGGTGACCTCGGTGACGACGCCCAGCAGACCTTCCGAACCGGTCATGACGCCGAGCAGGTCATAGCCTTCCGCATCGAGGTGGCCGCCGCCGAGCCGCACCACCTCGCCGCTCATCAGCACCATCTCGATGCCAAGCACATTGTTGGCGGTGAGGCCGTATTTCAGGCAGTGCACGCCGCCGGAATTCTCCGCGACGTTGCCGCCGATCGAGCAGGCGATCTGGGAGGATGGATCGGGGGCGTAGTAAAAGCCCTCCTGCTCGACGGCTGACGTGATGCCGAGATTGGTGACGCCGGGCTGGGCGACGACCATGCGGTTGGGAAAATCGATCTCGAGGATGCGGTTGAACCGGCTCATGACGAGCAGAACCGCGTCTTCCAGCGGCAGCGCGCCGCCCGACAGCGAGGTGCCGGATCCCCGCGGCACGACGCGGATGTTGCGGTCGTTGCAGTATCTCAGCAGACGGGAAACCTGCGCCACCGTCTCGGGCAGGACCACCACCAGCGGCACTTGCCGGTAGGCGGTCAGGCCATCACTTTCGAAGGCCCGCATTTCATTGGCCGCGTCGACCACGCCCTCGCCCGGCACAATGATGCGCATGTCGGCGACGATTTCGCTTCGCCGGCGCAGAGTCTCGGCGTTTGGCTTGGGCATGGCAAGGCCGGACATCGGCGCTTCCTCCACTCAACTGGTAAAAATGATTTACCAGCTAGCGACATTTGTTGCAAACCTTGCTTTGATGGCATCCGGGGGCGGATGCAAGCAAGGCTTCCGCAGCGGCAATCTGCCGCTGCACATCTATCGCGCTTCGAAGCTTGGCGCGGTCTATTCGGCCGGATGCTTCGCCGGCTCGGAATGCATCTGTCGGACCCTGCGCACGCCCCACCAGACGAGCAGGATGGCGACCGGCACCGATGCGGCGGTAACGACCTCCGGCGCGAAGGCGTGGCCAAAGACCGACGCGCCCTTGGCGACATAGCCGATGAGGCCCACCACATAGTAGGAGACGGCGGCGACCGAGAGCCCTTCGACGGTCTGCTGCAGGCGCAGTTGCAGCCGGGCGCGGTTGTTCATCGAGGCGAGCAGGTCGCGGTTCTGCTTCTCGACCTCGACATCGACCCAGGTGCGCAACAGCGTGGTGGCACGGGTCAGCTTTCGCGACAGGTTGGCCTGGCGCTCCTCGACCGAGCGGCAGGTGCGCATGGCTGGCGCCATGCGCCGCAGCAGAAAGCCCGCCCAGGTGTCGTAGCCCTGCACTGGCTCCTCATCCAGTGCCTCGAGCCTTTCAGTAACGATGCCGTCATAGGCGCGACTGGCGCCGAAGCGGTAAAGGCTGGAAGCGGCATCAGCCTCCAGTTCGGCGGCAAGCTCCGTCAGGTCGGCGAGCAGCGTCTGGCTGTCGCGGGTCTCGGCCACCTTCATTTCCAGGGTCGTCTGTGCCAAGCGGTCCTCGATGCGGCGGGCGCGGCTGGACAAGGTGAGCGCCAGCGGCAAACCGAGCATGGCAAGCGTGCGGTAGGTCTCGATGTCGATCAGCCGCTGCGACAGCGCGCCGGTGCTGGCCGGGGTCAGACCCCGATCGAGGACCAGCATGCGGGTCATGCCATCGCCGTCTTGGCGGAAGTCGGTGACAATAGCCGCGCTGCCGCGCTCGACGAGCGAGTGACAGAGGCTGGTCGGGTCGAAGCCGGCGATCAGCCTCTCGTTCGCCTGCGTCCACTTGCGGATCTCGAGCCGGATGCCCGAGATGACGGTTCCCGGCGGCGAAAAGCCATTGCCGAACGGCGAATCCTCTTGCCCCCGGCCATTCTCGGCCAGCGGCCCTTCCCAGAGATAGGTCGAGAACTCCGTATGCCGCTCCCAGCGCAGCGTGCCCTTGCCCCATTTCATGGCGTGGTGGCGGGCATGACGCTCGGGGGCCGCGATGCCGAGGCGGCGCGACAGTTCCGAAAGCACGGCATGGTCGACCGCGGAGCCTCCCTCGGTCATGAAGGAGAGTTGGACGAGGACGCGCGGCTTCTCGACGAGCGGATGCGGACGGGCATGAACCTCGCCGAGCGCGCCGGGCCGGCCTTCATGCGCCGGAAAGCCCAGGACGCTGCCTTGGCTGCGCGGCTGGAATTCAAGATTGGACGTCTCGTCCGACACGTCTGGTCCCCCTGGTTTCGACCCTTCGTGCAATGGTGCCGTCTTGCGGCAATCGACAAGGCACGTAAACAGCAAAGTTTAGCGCGAGGCGATATGCCGGCGCGATGCGAAAATCGACCGAACCAGACGAATTGGATAAATAATTTGACCAGTTGGCGACAGACGCTTTAATCTGCGCGACATTCATTCCGTTCCCCAGGCGCTGCCTTTGAGCGATATTTTCTCCAGGATCGAGCATTCGCGCACCGCCGACGAAGTCGTGCAGCAGATCGAAAGCCTCATCCTCGAAGGCGTGCTGCGCACCGGCGACCGGCTGCCGGGCGAGCGCGAACTGGCGCGCCAGTTCGATGTATCGCGGCCCATCCTGCGCGATGCGCTGAAGGCGCTCGAAGGACGTGGGTTGCTGACGACCAAGGCCGGCGGCGGCACGCATGTCGCCGACATTATCGGCCAGTTGTTTACCAAGCCCGTGGCGGATCTGATCTCGACGCATCGCAAGGCGGTGACGGACTATTTGGAGTATCGCCGCGAGGTCGAGGGCATAGCCGCCGAATACGCCGCGCGGCGCGCCACACCCGAAGACCTTGCCCTGCTCGACCGCATCATGGCGCGCATGGATGAGGCGCATCGCACCGGCGACTTCGACGACGAGGCAGAAATCGACGTAGAATTCCACCATGCGATCTGCGAATGCGCGCACAACATCCTGCTCTTGCACACGCTGCGCTCCTGCTACCGCCTCTTATCGGAAGGCGTGTTCCAGAACCGGCTGCTGGTGTTTACCGTGCCGGGCGCGCGAGAGGCGCTGCTGGCGCAGCACCGGGCGATTCACACCGCGGTCAGGGCTGGTGATCCGGCCGCCGCCCGCCAGGCGGCGATGGACCACATGACCTATGTCGAGCGCTCGATGGCGGAAGCCGAGCGCAGCGGCGACTGGCAACGCGTGTCGCGGCTGAGGCTAAGGCAGCGCTCGGAAACCGGCGGCAGCGAACCAGCGCGCAGCCGCTCCTAATCAATTCGATCAAGCGGGGACCATCATGAGCGACATTCTGACCATCGCAGACCTCAAGGATCTCGCGCGCCGTCGCGTGCCCAAGATGTTCTTCGACTATGCCGACTCCGGCGCCTGGACCGAGAGCACCTACCGGGCAAACGAGGAAGATTTCCAGAAGATCAAATTCCGCCAGCGCGTGCTGGTCGACATGAGCAACCGCTCGCTGGAATCGACCATGATCGGCCAGAAAGTGTCGATGCCGGTGGCGCTGGCGCCGACAGGCCTGACCGGCATGCAGCACGCCGACGGCGAGATGCTGGCAGCGCAGGCGGCAGAGGAATTCGGCGTGCCGTTCACGCTTTCGACAATGAGCATCTGCTCGATCGAGGATGTCGCCTCGGTGACGAAGAAACCGTTCTGGTTCCAGCTCTATGTGCTGCGCGACAAGGACTTCGTCCTCAATTTGATCGACCGGGCGAAGGCGGCGAAGTGCTCGGCGCTGGTGCTGACGCTCGACCTGCAGGTCCTCGGCCAGCGCCACAAGGATGTCCGCAACGGGCTTTCGGCGCCGCCCAAGATGACGCTCGCCAACATCGCCAACATCGCTGTGCGGCCTGGCTGGTGGATGGGCATGGCTGGCACGAAGCGCCGTACCTTCCGCAACATCGTCGGCCATGCCAAGGGCGTCGGCGACGTGGCTTCGTTGTCGTCCTGGACGACCGAGCAGTTCGATCCGCACCTGTCGTGGAAGGACGTCGCCTGGATCAAGGAGCGCTGGGGTGGCAAACTGATCCTCAAGGGCATCCTCGACAAGGAGGACGCGCTGCTGGCGGCCAACACCGGCGCCGATGCCATCATCGTTTCCAATCATGGCGGGCGCCAGCTCGACGGTGCATCGTCCTCCATCATGGCGCTGGAAGAGATCGCCGATGCGGTCGGCGACAGAATAGAAGTGCATATGGACGGCGGCATCCGCTCCGGCCAGGATGTGTTGAAAGCACTCTGCCTGGGCGCCAAGGGCACCTATATCGGCCGGCCATTTCTTTACGGCCTGGGCGCGCTCGGCAAGGAAGGGGTTACCAAGGCGCTGGAAATCATCCGCAAGGAGATGGACATTACGCTGGCGCTGTGCGGAAAGCGTCTGGTCACCGACATGGGCAGGGATCAGCTTCGGCGCTAAGTCCGTGACATCTGATCGCGGAGAGACCAGAACCTTGGCGGAACCCGGCATCCATTTCCTCGACGCACGCGGGCCGGACGGCGTGCGTCTCTACGCGATCGGCGACGTGCATGGCCGGCTCGACCTGCTGGCCGCCATGCACGGACAGATCGAGGCCGAGATCGCCAGGGACCTAGTCGCGGACTGGCGCATCATCCATCTCGGCGACTATGTCGACCGAGGACCGGACTCCAAGGGCGTCATCGACTTCCTGATCGAGGCACGCCAACGCGATCAGCGAAACCTGATGCTGGCCGGCAATCACGACATTGGTTTTCTCGACTTTCTCCAGACACCCGACCCCGAAGGGCTCTTCATCCGTTTTGGCGGCATCCAGACCGCGCAATCCTATGGGGTGACGATCAACAACGGCAGCGGCATTTGGTTCGGCAAGGCCGAGTCAGCCACGCGCAAGGGCCATCAAGCCCTGCTCGCGGCCGTGCCGCGAAGCCATATCGACTTCTTGCGGTCGCTGCCGTTCTCGGTGACGTCAGGCGACTTCTTCTTCTGCCATGCCGGCATAAGGCCAGGCATTGCGTTGGAGAAACAGAATCCGCAGGACCTGATCTGGATCCGTGACGTCTTCCACGATCACACCGCTCTCCTTCCGAAGATCGTGGTGCATGGCCACACGCCGGTTCCCGAGGCGGAAGTGATGGCCAACCGCGTCAATGTCGACACGCTTGCCTGGCAGTCAGGCATGCTTACCGCGCTCGTCGTGGACGGCCCGCACAAACGCATCCTCGAAATGTCGATAAAGGAACCTTGAGACCCGGCGCCCCAGAGCGCGAGCGATCCTGGCGCGAGGAATACTGGCGCGAGGGATCCTGGCGCGAGGGATGCCTGGGCTTTAGCGTAGGGAGGCGGTGACGCCGTAGCCGTCGACCGCATTGTGGTTGTTGGCTGCATCGGCGGCATAGATGCCAAGGCCGCAAAGCACGATGGCGGACAGCATGGCAAAGGACAGAAGAGCTGCTTTCACGGAGGTCATCTCTTGTTGAGCTTTCTGCATCTGTGCACGAGGCGGTTACCAATGCGTTGAAACGGAAAAATCGCTTCAAAGTTTCGACGATTTCGCGCTTCTAGGCGTGTTCTGTATCGATGGTGTGTCGCACGGGTCACACAAAAGGTTCATCCCCGTTGCACAGCCGATATAGCGCGCGCCTTCTAGGATAGCGTGCGGACACAAGCCAAGGATGAAAGGGTTTTCCCCAGACGGATTCCGGCCCCCGTGCCAATTATGTCACGCGGTAGGACGCGGAAGCGAATGCTTAGATCGTCGCCACCCAGGCACGGGCGATGGCGAGGCCGGCAGCATCGGCGTCAGGGCCGTTGCGGGCCATTTCGCTCTCGAGCTCGCCGGCCCAGTCGGGATGGAGCGCGGCAATGGTCGGCGCGAAGGAGGAACTCCAGTCCTTCACCAGCGGTCGGTCGGCCTCGAAATGGAACTGGAAGCCGTAAACGGCGCGGCCGACCCGAAACGCCTGGTTTTCGGCGACATCGTTGCCGGCGAGCCGCACGGCGTCATCCGGCAGCTCGAATGTATCGTCATGCCACTGGAAGATCGGAAACGTTTCCGGCAGTGCAGACAGCACCGGGTCGGCCTTGGCGTCCGGGGTCAACGACACGCCGCGCCAGCCGAATTCATTGGCACCGCCGATGCGGTTCACGCCGCCAAAAGCACGGGGCGACGAGTTGACCGCCGAGACAGATGCCGAGCACCGCGCGGTCCTTGCCGGCAAAATCGCGGGTCAGTTCCAACAGCGCCGGGAAATAGGGATATTCTTCGTCGTCCAGCGCATTCTGGCCACCGCCGAGCACCACCATGGCATCATGGCCGGTTGCGTCCCCTGGCAGCGCGTCACCCTTGTAGGGAAGGCGCACGTCGAGATCGGCACCCACTTCCGCGAGCGCCGCGCCAACCTGGCCAAGACCGGTATTGTCGAAGTTCTGGACCACCAGCACCCGCATGGCACACCCTGCTGACATGAAAACGAGGAACCAGCGATATCATGTCGCCAGTATTGCAGCCAAGATGCGTGTCCCAGGAGAAAACCATGCCACTGCAGAACCGGGTCGATCCGTTCGGCGCCATTCATGCCGTGCCGGAGCGCGGCCTGTTCACTGGCAATCGCGGCATCATCCACGACCCCGAGACAAAGACGCTCCTGAAAAAGCGCTGGGCGCTTCAGGCCTGGATCATCTGCATGTGCCAATTCCGCAATGTGCGGCGCGAGCCGATGGGCCGCAACCGGGCCGGCGGCAAGGCCGGCTGGACCGAATTGTTCTTCCTCGACGAGGTGACGGCGCTCGCCGCCGGGCATCGTCCCTGCTTCTTTTGCCAGCGCGAACGAGCCAGGGATTTTGTCAGCCGTTTCGGCCAAGCCTTCGTCATTGCCGAGCCGCACGCGCCGCAGGTGGACCAACGGCTGCACAAGGAGCGGTTCGCGTCGGGCGGCAAACGGCCTGCCGTCGCGATGGGCGCGCTTGCCCGCCTACCCGACGGCGCGATGATCGCAACCGGCGGCGGGACCTACGCCTTGTCCCAGGGCAAGGCGTTGCCATGGTCTTTTGCCGGATACGGCCCGCCAACCAGCCTGGATCGGTTCAAGGACGAGACGCTGGTGCTGTTGACCCCGGAAACGACGGTTGCCATCCTGCGTCGTGGTTTTCAGCCTTTGTGGCATCCTTCCGCCAAGGCTTGACGCCGGCGGCCGCCTCGCCCATTCCTCGGCCATGCGCGCCAACTACAAGATGCAACGTCTGTTCGTGCCCGACGACCTCGGACCGGACATCGAGGTCGAACCCGGCCAGCAGCAGAGCCATTATCTCCTGCATGTGCTGCGGCTCGCCGAAGGCGCCGAGATCCTTGTCTTCAACGGCCGCGACGGCGAGTGGTCGGCCGCGATATCAGCGAAATCGAAGCGGTCGGTGCGGCTGAAAGTACTGGGGCTGCAAAGGCCGCAGCCGCCTTTGCCTGACCTGATCTATTGCTTCGCACCGCTGAAGCAGGGCCGGCTGGATTATCTCGTGCAGAAGGCGGTCGAGATGGGCGCCGGCGTCCTGCAGCCGGTCATCACCCAGCATACCCAGGTGGCCAAGCCGTCGATCGATCGCCTGCGCGCCAATGTCGTCGAGGCCGCCGAACAATGCGGCATCCTCGCGGTGCCGGACGTTCGCGAGGCGGAAAAATTCGAGCGCCTGCTGACCGGCTGGGACAAGGAACGCCGGTTGATCTTCTGCGACGAGGACGCCTCGACCAACAACCCACTGCCTGCCTTGCAGACGGTGAAGGAGAAGAAGCTCGCCCTACTGGTCGGGCCCGAGGGCGGCTTTTCCGACGAGGAGCGTAAGATGCTGCGCGCGCTCCCCTTCGTGACCGCCATTCCGCTCGGGCCGCGTATCCTGCGTGCCGACACGGCGGCCGTGGCAGCGCTAGCGGTTATGCAGGCAACAATTGGCGACTGGTAGTGCTCTGTCTCTTGCAAGAGGTGCTTGCAGGGCGTGGCCTTCAATTCCTCTTGACCTGTGGCTCAGGATTTTTCGCTTGATCGGCTACTGACATTTCGTCCATTTAGCGCCGGCGGTGGTCCAACCGCCTTTGAGGGCTTGAGAATGGCGCGCGACACAACCGATTTCCGGCCCATCGAAGGCATAGACGAGCTTGTCGAACACCTGGCCGAAGGCAACAAGCCGCGCGAAAAATGGCGCATCGGCACCGAGCACGAGAAATTCCCCTTCTATGTCGATGGCAACGCACCGGTCCCCTATGGTGGTGAGCGCGGCATCCGCGCCATCCTTGAAGGCATGCAGACCAAGCTTGGCTGGGATCCGATCATGGATGACGGCCGCATCATCGGCTTGGTCGAACCAACGGGCCAGGGGGCAATTTCGCTCGAGCCCGGCGGCCAGTTCGAGCTTTCCGGCGCGCCCTTGGAGACGATCCACCAGACCTGCCGCGAGGGCAACGCTCATCTGGCGCAGGTGCGCGAGATCGCCGAGCCGATGGGCATCCGCTTCCTCGGCCTTGGCGGGAGCCCGAAATGGTCGCTGGCCGAGACACCGAAAATGCCGAAGTCGCGCTATGAGATCATGACGCGCTACATGCCCAAGGTCGGCACAAAGGGCCTCGACATGATGTACCGCACCTGCACGATCCAGGTGAACCTCGACTTCGAGAGCGAGGCCGACATGCGCCGCAAGATGCAGGTATCGCTGAAGCTGCAGCCGCTGTCGACCGCACTGTTCGCCAACTCGCCCTTCACCGACAGCCGGCCGAACGGGCTGCAGAGCTGGCGCGGCGACATCTGGCGCGACACCGACAACCAGCGCTCGGGCCTGCTCGAATTCTGCTTCTCGCCCGATTTTGGTTTCGCCGACTATGTCGAATGGGCACTCGACGTGCCGATGTATTTCGTCATTCGCGATGGCCGTTATCACGACATGACGCATATCACCTTCCGCCAGTTCATGGCCGGGGCCGCGCGCAATGAAGTGCCGGACGGGCTGCCGACGATGGGCGACTGGGCGAACCATCTGTCGACGCTGTTCCCGGACGTGCGGCTCAAGCGTTTCCTTGAAATGCGCGGCGCCGATGGCGGTCCCTGGCGGCGCATCTGCGCGCTGCCGGCCTTTTGGGTCGGGCTGCTCTACGACGAGGCGGCACTCGACGCGGCCGAGGCGTTGACGTCGAGCTGGACCTACAAGGAAGTGCTGGCCATGCGCAACGCCGTGCCGGAGCTCGGCATTGCCGCACCCTTCCGCAACACGACGTTGCGCGAGGTCGCCCGCGACGTCATGGCCATTTCGCGCACGGGGTTGAAGAACCGCGGCAAGAAGAACCGTGACGGCTACGACGAAACCTCGTTCCTCAACACGCTCGACGAGGTCGTGGCGCGCGGCACCACCAGTGCGGAGGAGATGCTGTCGGCCTACCACACGCGCTGGGGCGGCTCGATAGAGCCGGTGTTCATGGAGTATGCCTATTAACCGCGAGCCATGGCCGGCGGCAAAAGTAGCTTCAATCGGGCGTTGAAACGAATTAGGCTCTCGTTCGAGGATTTCCCGGAGGAGAAGCCTATGCCTACCTTGTTCGACATGCTGGCGCAGGCCCAGAACGGCAACGGCATGCAGGCGCTTGCCCAGCAATACGGGCTTTCGCTGCAGCAGACGCAGGCGGCGGTCGCCGCACTGCTGCCAGCTTTTTCACAAGGGTTGCAACGCAACACCGCCGATCCCTATGGGCTCGGCGCTTTCATGACGGCGATGGCAAGCGGCCAGCACGCCAAGTATTTCGAGGACGCCACGCGCGCCTTCTCGCCGCAAGGCGTCGATGAGGGCAACGGCATTCTGGGACATCTGTTCGGTTCGAAAGACCTGTCGCGCGCCGTGGCCAGCCAGGCGGCGCAGGCGAGCGGCGTCAGCCAGCAGATCCTTCAGCAGATGCTGCCCGCGATCGCCTCGATGGTGATGGGCGGACTGTTCAAGCAGACGACAAACCAGATGCAGGCAGCGGCTGGCCTTGGTGGCGTCGGCAACAATCCACTGGGCGAAATAATCGAGCAGATGATGCGGCAAGGCGGCATGCAGGCACCGGCGCCGCAACAGCGCCCGGCGCCCCACAACCCCATGGACAACCCGTTCGGCAAGGTCTTGCAGGACATGTTCGGCGGCGGCTCGCCGCGGCCGCAAAGCCAGCCGCGGCCGGCACCCAACCCCTATGGCGACAATCCGCTCGGGAAGGTGCTGCAGGACATGTTCGGTGGCGGCGCGCCGCAGCAACCACAAAGTCGGCCCGAGCCCCAGCCGACACAGAGCCCCTACGGCGACAACCCGCTGGGGAAAATCTTCGAGGAGATGCTGCGGCAAGGCGGTGGCGGCGGCCTCGGGATGCCCGGCGGGCAGCCGGCGCCGGAACCTCAAGCGCAGCCGCAGCAGCGCCAGGCACCACAGCCCCAAGCCAATCCGAGCGGACGGCCAAGGAACCCGTTCGACGACATTTTCGGCAAGATGTTCCAGACCGGGGCCCAGCAGCGCGACGAATACCAGAAGGGCGTGGAAACGATCTTCGACCAGTTCAAGCGGGACATGGACCGGCGGTAGTCGCCCGGCCTTCGGCAAACCTAAAGGAAAAGCCCGGTCCTTGGGAGGACCGGGCAGCGTGCAGGCAGGCCGGCGGGGAACCGGCAGGGAGTGGGGAGCCTGCAGAACCTTGGTCGCGCTGCACCGTGAAAGGATTCAACGGAACCGAAGCTGAACCAATCAGGCCACCTTGCGGGCGATTTCCTCGATCGTTTCCACGCGATCGCTGGCGATCTCACGCAGGATTGCTGTCGGGTCACGGCCAAACGGCACGTCGATTGCAACATGCAGGTCGGCGCGCGTCAGGCCGATATCGGCGAGTTCTGCGTCCGACATCTCGCCAAGGCGGTAGAAGGCGCGGCGGTTTTTCCAGGCGCTGTAGGCATTGGAGACAATGTTTGCCACGCGCGTTGCAACGGCCGGACGCGAGGTGATGCGCGAGGTCTCGGTGGCGAAATCGATCGTGGTCATGTCGGTCTCCTTCAGACTCGAACGGACGAAACCCGACGATCGGCGCTGGCGACAGCGACCGTTCCGGTCTCAAATACAATTTTAGAGATGCATGTCGTCGTCCCAAAACCGGTGTCCACTTTTGGGCTACATGCATGGCTTTCATTTGGACAATGCCAATTTGCCATCGACCGATTGATTAATCCAACGAATGTTTCTAATCTTTAGTATCAACAGCAGTGATGGATTGAACCGATGAAAGCGCCGCTCGATCTCGATCAATTGCAGACCTTCATCTCGATTGCCGATACCGGCAGCTTCACCCGCGCGGCGGAAGAAGTGCACCGCACCCAGTCGGCGGTGTCGATGCAGATGCGCCGTCTGGAAGAGCGGATCGGCAAGCCGTTGTTCGAGAAGGAGGGGCGCTCGAACAGGCTGACGGAGGAAGGCGACAAACTGCTCTCCTACGCAAGGCGGCTGCTCTATCTCAACCGCGAAACGCTCGCCGCCTTCGACGACCAACGGCTCGAAGGCACGATCCGCATCGGCACGCCTGACGATTATGCGGACCGTTTCCTGCCCGAGATCATGGCACGGTTCACGCGCTCCAATCCGCGCGTCGAACTGACCGTCATCTGCGAACCGACGCCGGGGCTGGTCGAGCACATCAAGCGCGGCAATCTCGATCTGGCGCTGGTGACGCACAATGATGTGCGCGGCCAGTCGGAGGTGGTGCGGCGTGAACCGCTGCTCTGGGTCTCCTCGGCCAACCATGCGACACATGAACAGGAGACGCTGCCGATGGCCTTCGGCCGGCCAAACTGCATCTGGCGGCGTGCCGCGGTCGACGTATTGGACCTGCAGAACCGCGACTACCGCATCCTGTTCACCAGCTTCTCGGCGACCGTGATCACCGCCGCCGTGCTTTCGGGGCTGGCGATCTCGGTGCTGCCGGAATGCGCGCTCAGGCCCGGCATGCGGGTTCTGGGCGAGGCCGACGGCTTCGGCGCCCTGCCCGACTGCCGCATCGGCATCATGCGCGGCCAGACCTCGCGGCCGGAGATCGTCGATGCGCTTGCCCGCCACATCTCCGAAAGTCTGGACAACATCTCCGTGCCGCTTGGCGAGGAGACCGGGACGTTCGATTTCGCGGCGCTCGCCTTTTCCAAGATGAAGCGGAGCAAGCCGAACCAGATCCTGCCGGGCTGGTAAAAACCGGGTCATGAATATCGGGCCTGACACGGCCGCCTTGACGTCGGCGTCCAACCGGCCCCCAATCGACCGATGAGCGAAGCAGCATCCGAATCACGCACCAACGCCACCGAATACACGGTGAGCGAAATATCAGGCGCGCTAAAGCGCACGGTCGAGGACGTCTTCGGCAATGTGCGGGTGCGCGGCGAAATCTCAGGCTATCGTGCGCCGCATTCCTCCGGCCATGCTTATTTCGCGCTGAAGGACGACCGTGCGCGGCTCGACGCCGTGGTCTGGAAAGGCACGATGAGCCGGCTGAAATTCCGTCCCGAGGAAGGGATGGAGGTGATCGCCACCGGCAAGCTCACCACCTATCCCGGCAAGTCCAACTACCAGATCGTCATCGACAATCTCGAGCCGGCCGGCGCCGGGGCGCTAATGGCGCTGCTGGAGGAGCGCAAACGCCGGCTGCAGGCGGAGGGGCTTTTCGATGCGGTGCGCAAACGCCGGCTGCCGTTCATGCCACGCGTCATCGGCGTGGTCACCTCGCCGACCGGCTCGGTCATCCGCGACATCATCCACCGCATCAAGGACCGCTTTCCGCTGCATGTGCTGGTCTGGCCCGTGCGGGTTCAAGGTGACACGGCGAGTGCGGAAGTGACTAATGCCGTCACCGGTTTCAACGCGCTGGCATGGGACAGCCCCATTCAGCGCCCCGATCTGCTGATCGTGGCGCGCGGCGGCGGCAGCCTGGAAGATCTATGGGGCTTCAACGACGAGGCACTCGCCCGCGCGGTCGCCGCCTCGGGCATTCCGGTGATTTCGGCTGTCGGCCACGAAACCGACTGGACGCTGATCGACCTTGTCGCGGATGTGCGGGCGCCGACACCGACGGGCGCGGCCGAAATCGCCGTGCCGGTGAAGGCTGACCTCGAAGCGACGCTGGCCAGCCTCGGCGCGCGGCTCAAGGCCGCCGTCTTGCGCAACTTCGAACGCAAGCGGCAGGCAACCCGTGCGGCGGCGCGTGCGCTGCCCTCGCCCGACCAATTGCTGGCGCTGCCGCGCCGGCGCCTGGACGAGGCGACATCGAGGCTCGGTCGTGGCCTGATGGTTTCCACCGAGCGCAAGCGGGCGCGATTCTTCGCTGTAAAACTGACGCCGGCAATGCTGTCGCAGCGGATTGCCGAGGCGCGGCGCGCCAACGACCGTAACCTTTTGCGGGCGCAAGGGGCGCTGCGCACTCTGGCCAGAAGCCGGCGCGCGGAGCTCAATCGTGCCGCGGATCAGTTGCCAAAATGCGCCAAGGCATCGCTGCGGCGGCACAGGCAGCAATTGGCTTTGCTCCAGGGTCGAATCACCATCGAGCCGACAGCCCGGCGCCAACGTGTGCAGAGGGACCTTCTGACGGCTTTGACGAGACGCGGCGGCCAGGCGATGCTGGTCAGGCTGGAGCGGTTGCGCGGCCGCATCGTCCAGGCCGACCGGCTGATGGCGACGCTTTCGCACAAGGCCGTCCTGGCGCGCGGCTTCGCGCTGGTGAAGGATACCGACGGCGCGGTCATCAAGCAGGCCGCCGACGTGGCGTCGGGGATGGCGCTGTCGCTGGAGTTCGCCGATGGCACGGCGGATGCGGTGGCAACCAGTGGCGCGGCGCGGCCAAAGCCCGTGGCCAGACCGTCGGCAAAGGCAAAGGAACCCGGCAATCAGGGATCCCTGTTCTAAGAGCATGATCGACAATCCGCACCATCTGGCAACGCCGTCCGGCAAGCCGCGCGCGCGAAGCTTCACCATCGGCTTCCACGGAACACCCGGGCCGTTCAACGCGATCACCGACGTGCCCGGCGTCTCTGTCGGCTATGCGACGCTGATAACGGGCGATGGTCCGCTTATCGTCGGCAAGGGGCCGGTACGCACCGGCGTGACCGCAATCCTGCCGAGGCCCCGCGCCGAATTGGCCACGCCGGTCTTCGCGGGCGTTTTCAGCCAGAACGGCAATGGCGAGATGACCGGCTCGCACATCATCGAGGAAACCGGCGCCTTCAACTTCCCGATCACCATCACCAACACGCATTCCTGTGGTGTTGCGCGTGACGGCACGCTGCGCTGGATGAACCGGGTGCTGCCGGCCGCGATCGACAGCGCCTGGGGGCTCCCGGTGGCGGCGGAGACTTATGACGGGTTTCTCAACGACATCAACGGCCACCATCTAACATCGGAGCACGTCGCCGAAGCCCTTGACGGGGCTGCTGGCGGACCGGTCGAGGAAGGCAGCGTCGGCGGCGGCACCGGCATGATCACCTTCGGCTTCAAGGCAGGGTCCGGCACGGCCTCGCGCATCGCCGCATGGCAAGGGCGAACCTACACGGTCGGCGCCTTCGTGCAGTCGAATTTCGGCAAGCGGCATAATTTCACCATTCGTGGCCTGCGCGCCGAACTCACCGAGCCGGCGATCCGCGAAGCCACGTCGCGCGCGGAAAAGGGCTCAATCATCGCGATCATCGCGACCGACGCGCCTTTCCTGCCGCATCAAATGAAGCGATTGGCGCGCCGTGTGCCGCTCGGCGTCGCCTTGACGGGCGGCTTCGGCTATCACAGTTCGGGCGATATCTTCCTCGCCTTCTCGACGGCCAACCCCGCCGCGGCGCTGGGGCTGTCCGGCCGCATCGCCAGCGCCGATTTCATTCCCGATGCAGACATCGACGCGTTCTTCGATGCGGTGGTTCAGACGGTGGAGGAATCGATCCTCAACGCTCTTATCGCCAATGACGACATGACCGGGCGCGACGGCAATTTCGTGCCGGCGCTGCCAAAGGCGTGGCTGGAAGAAAAGTTTGGGTGAGAGGGATGGCTGAGACGAAAACGCGGGCCGAAGCCCGCGCGTCTCGAACAGGTTTGACCCCGTAGTTATTCCGCGGCTTTGCTGGAAGCCTGCTGGTTTTCGTCGGCCTCGGCCGCTTCCTCGAGCCGCGAAGCAATCAATTCCTGGATGTCGCCGACTTCCTCCTGGATGTCCTCCAGCGGTATGCCGACCTCGGCAGCCTTGGCGGCGCATTCGCGGGCCAACGTCTCGGCCTGCTTCTCGATCCTGGCGTGGGACTGGCAATGGACCTTTTCGCCGATCCATCCCCGCAAGAACTCGATCGCGTGTTCACTCATACTGCTGTTCCCTGGCGGCAAAGCCGGTTGGTAATCATAAGCGTCGGCATCCCGTGAAGGATGCATGCTCCCATTCGAGCCGAGTCGCGGCCAGCCGGCAAGCCGAAGCCGTCCAGGGTCCACAGAGCCGAAGGAAATCGAGGGGTGAAGAACATTTTCTGATTCTGAAGGACTGTACCGTTGGCGGGATCTTCCCGCTCCGAGCAATTGCTTCTACCTTTTACGGCTTCCAGTCCGTTTCTTAATCTCAATGGCTGTCGCTACAGCCGCCTTATGACGTTGCGCTTGAAGGCGTGAGCCCGCGAAGCCGCCGCTATATAGTGACATCCTCGTCCGATGTCGACTCTCCTCAAGCTCGTGCAGACGAGCCATGCAAAAGTCGCATGGATCGCTGATCCAGTCAGAAATTTTCGACCCACGGCCTGAGCTCCATTTCCCACGTCCAGGCGCTGCGGTGCTGGCGATGGATGGCGAGATAGGCCTCTGCGATCGCATCCGGAGACAGCCGGCGATCCTGCGGCCCGGGCTCCTGTCCGGAAGCGGCCGAAGCAATGGCGCCGTCGATGATGAAATGCGCGACGTGGATGTTCTTGGGCGCCAGTTCACGGGCCATGGATTGCGCCAGCCCGCGCAATCCAAATTTCGGCATCGCAAAGCCCGCGGAGCCGGCGAACCCCTTCACACTTGCTGTCGCTCCGGTGAAGAGGATCGAGCCCGCCCCTTGAGCGATCAGCCGGCGGGCCGCCTGCTGAGCTACCAGGAACCCGCCATAGGCCCCGACCAGCAAAGCCTGTCGGACAGCCTCGGGATCGAGTTCGGCTATTGGACCGCGAGCGCGGCCGCCGGCGTTGAAAATCACGAGGGAAAGCGGGCCAGCCTTGTCCGCGATATCGAACAGATGCTCGACCGATGCTGGATCCGAGACATCCGTCGCCACGGCTTGCGCGCCGGTTTGCGCTTGCAACGCATCGAGCTTCTCGATGTTTCGGGCGGCCAGGACGACATGGAACCCTTCCCTGGCGAGAAGACGCGCGAGCGAGGCGCTCAATCCGGAGCCCGCCCCTGCTATGACGGTAACGTTGGATGTCATGAGACCCTCTCCTTCTTCCACTGATTTCAACCGCCGACGCATGTTGAACTCTGCCGGATCAGCGCCGCACCGGCAACACGCAGTGCGGAAAGAAAAATGGCCGGGCGCGAAACGGCCCGGCCAAAAAAGAAGGTCGTAACCTTCAGAGGGGAACACCGCTCAATGAAATGGGAGGAAAACACCGAACGGATCTTTACTTTTTGAGCCGATTCTTCGCCGGATACGACGAATGATTTTCCAAGAATCGGTCGGGATGGAAAAAACCCGTTCTTTCTTATCCAAGACTCAGACGGCCGGGCTTTCCGGCTCAAGCAGATCCGCATAATGTCGCCGAGCGACATCGGGATGCGAGCGCAGCCGGCTTTTCAGCACATTGGTTCCGACATCGCGAAACAGCGGATTGTCCGGATCGCTGGCCGGCCCGCGCGCCCGAGCCGCCAGGTCCTCGGAAAGGCTAAGCAGCGGTATCGTTGCATCGAGCCTGGCGCTGAAGAAGAACGGCACCGAAATGCGTTCAATGCCTGCCGCCGGCGTCAAGACACGATGCACGGTCGCACGCAAATAGCCGTTTGAGGCCAGTTCGAGCAATTCGCCGATGTTGACGACGAGCGTACCGGGAATGGGGTCCACATCCACCCAGCTTCCGTCATAGTCGACCTGAAGCCCCTTATTGTCATCCTGAAGCAACAACGTCAGGAAACCGCCATCCTTGTGCGCGCCGACACCCTGGTCATCGCCGGTCGCCTCTCGGCCGGGATAGCGCACGATTTTCATGCGGTGGTTTGGCTGCTCGCGGTAGATCGGGTCGAAGGCGTCCTCGGCTTGATCGAGCGACAGCGCGAAGGCTTTCAACAGCCTGATGGCCACTGCTGTTGCCTTGGCCTGCCATGCCAGCAGGGCGGGTTTGAGTTCCGGCAACGCAGCGGGCCACTGGTTCGGGCCCTGCAGCCGCGTCCATGCGGGAATTCCTGGCCCTTGCGCTATGGGCTGACGCTCGACGCCGATGTCGAGCTGCTCGCGCCAATCGGCCTTGCCCTTGGTCAGCTCGCCGCCGGCGCGGGTATAGCCGCGAAACTGCGAGGATTTGACCATTTCGATCGCGAGCTTGTCGGCCTCGGCCAAGGCAAAGAAGCGGCGCGTCGCGGTGAGCACCTCACTGATTTCCGCCCACGAGATGCCATGTCCGGCCAGGTAGAAAAAGCCGATGTCGCGCGAAGCGGAACGCAGATCCGCCAGAAATGTCCGGCGTTCCGACGCGCCTTGTTCAAAGCGGCTCAAGTCGAGCACGGGTACTATTCGGGGCATATGAGGCTCCTTTCCCGGCTTTGTGCGGATGTTATCGTCCGCAAACCAGGACTGTTGGACAGGCGTGCACTTTTCGGCGGTCACAACCGCCAGCAATGCCTGCAAGTGTCATCGACGCCAGATTGCCAAGAAAGAAACGATCGGCCCTTCGAGGCCGCCGCGATGAACAATTTTTGCGCGCGCGCCGGCAAGCTGACAATGACCGCGATCACTCGCGCAGATCGGACCGCCAGCAGGCGCGCGACCTCCACGCTATTGGGCTGCCCTGAGCAGCATGCCGAACAGGTCGCGTGGCTCGTCAGGGTCGGCGAGCATGTCGAGCTCCTGGTAGAGGCCGGTCGTCCGCCTTCATGCCCGGCAGCACGCCGGCTTCCAGCACTGCCTCGATGAAGCCCTGCGACACCATCCGCAGCGCCTTTGCCCGCGCCACGTCGCCGGCACGAATGGCCTGGTCGACCGCCACATAGAGCCTGCTAAGCAGATTGTAGGTCGTACCGATGCCGCCTTCGAACTCGCCGGCATCGCTCAGTCCGGTCATGGCGTGAATCCCGACAAGCCAGGCACCTGCATCAGGTCGCCCGACCTGACCTGCCGCAACCGGCGTCAGGGCAATCTCGCCTAAAGCGATGGTCCCATCCGGATAGGGCTGCCGTCGCTGAACCGGGATTGACGGAACCTGTGTAGGTTGTGTCCAGCCTCGTTGCCCTGGATCAAGTCGGACAGGACGCGGCCCATGCCGGGCCCTATGCCGAAGCCATGGCCGCTCATCCCGGTCGCGATGACGAGACCATCGACCGTTGCGGCGCGATCGACCACCGGCACTACATCCGGCATCGCATCGATCATGCCGGCCCAGCTTGCCCTGAGCGGCACCGCCTCGAATTGCGGAAAAAGCGCCTTGAACCCATGATCGATGGCGCGAAGGGCCCTGGGCTCCGGGGCAGGATTGAGAACACGCATCCTTTCGAACGGGCTTTCCTTGTCGGCATCCCATTTGCGCGGGGTGAACCAGCTATCCGGATATGCACGCGGCGCCGCCGGCAGATAGCGCGTGCCGAAAGGATTTGCCTTCAGGGCGGGCAGGTATTTCGGTGCGTGACGCAATGCATCCGGCCCGACATAGAGCAGGTGGCTGCCTCCCGCGGCGAGCGTGTATCCGCCGTCCTTCCTACGCCGGAAGGCGATGCGTTCGTCCGCGGCAGCGCCGGCATGGATTTCGGGCATAGGCGCGGTCGCCGCGACGGTCGTGCGGACACTGAGCTGCGGGATCGAGATGCCATGCGCGCGCAGGAACAGCGACGTCCAGGCGCCGCTGGCGACAAGCACGTTCGAGGTGGCGATGCGGCCTCGTTCGGTCCAGACACCGCTGATCCGCCCTGCGGAGATGTCGAGCATCCGTGCCGCACAGTTCTCGATGATTGTGACACCCTGGCGAGCGGCCAGGCGGGCAAGCGCCGGCACGGCGACCCAGGGCTCGGCACGCATGTCCGACGGCGTGGTCATGGCGCCCCTGAAGGGGCGTGACATGGCCGGGATCAGCTTGGCGGTCTCGCCCTGGTCGAGGAGGCGCGTGTCGACGCCATGGGCCTCGGCGATCTTCAGGAACTTGGCGAAACCGGCCATCTCCTTGTCGGTCCGCGCAAGATAGGTCACGCCCGTCTGCGTCAAGCCTATATCCTCGCCGCACTCCTCCGCCAGTTGGCGCCAGAGACGCAGCGCTTCGATGACGATGGGCAATTCGTCCGCGTCGCGGCCCTGCTGGCGAATCCAGCCCCAATTGCGCGAGGACTGCTCCGCGGCGATGCGTCCCTTCTCCAGCAAGGTCACCGGTATGTTGTGACGGGCCAAGAACAGGGCTGCGGTCACGCCGATGATGCCACCGCCGACAATGACCACATCCGACGTCTTCGGCAGCGGCGCCTGGAACTGGATCGGACTGGCTTCGGTAAAAGGGAAGATCGTCAAAGGACTGTCCTTTTTTCATAAGCGTGCCCCACGCCGATGGCTGGTCCCAGTGGCGCGAAAGTCGCCCGCTTTCGGACACTGGCCAAGCAGGAAGTACGCCGACGAGCACTACACGACCGACCTCGAAAATTTGCGTGCCAGCTCGATAAAATTGTTGACCACCCGTCGAAGCCGCTTCTCGTCGCAGGGCAGCCCTCGGCTTCGTCGACAATCGGGTGGTTAGGGCATGCGAATGCCGGACGAAGCGAAGCGCTCGCTCATACCTGTCGCGACATTCCGGCGGAGGATCGCGAACGTTAGCTTGCCGTCCGATGAGTTCAGGCCAGCCCGAACCGCTCTACCGCACGCATGATGCCGCGCAGCTCAGCGAGGCCTTTCAGCCGGCCGATGAGCGAATAGCCGGGGTTGATCTTCTTCTTGCCGATGTCGTCGGCAAGCAGATGGCCATGATCGGGCCGCATCGGAATTTGCCAGTCGGCTCGGCCTTCTCCGCGACGGCGCTTCTCTTCCTGCATCAAAGCGAGGATGACATGCGCCATGTCAGTGCCGCCCTCGAGATGCTCGGCCTCGTAGAACGAACCGTCCTCCTCGATGGTGATGTTGCGCAGGTGGACGAAATGGATGCGGTCGGCGAATTCCTTGACCATGGCGACAATGTCGTTGTCGGCGCGCGTACCGTAGGAGCCGGTGCAGAACGTCAAACCATTTGCCGGGCTGTCGACCGTCTTGAGGATGAAACGCGCATCCTCGGCCGTCGAAACGACGCGCGGCAGGCCATAAAGCGAGAACGGCGGATCATCGGGGTGGATGCACATGCGCACACCCGCCTCTTCGGCCGCCGGGATGATCTCGCGCAGGAACCAGGCAAGGTTGTCGCGCAGTTCCTTAGGCCCAATCGCGTCGTATTCCGCCAGCGCCTCGCGGAAACTGTCCCTGTTATAGCTACGCTCCGTCGCCGGCAGGCCGGCGATCAGATTGCGCTCGATCTGGTCGATCTGCTCCGGTGTCAGCGCCTCAAGGCGCTTCTCGGCCTTGGCGATACGTGACGGCGTATAGCTTGCCGCGCCGTTCTTGCGCTGCAGGACAAACAGATCATAGGCAGCGAAATCGATGGCATCGAAGCGCAAGGCATAACCGGTCGTCGGCAGCCGGTAGGCCAGGTCGGTGCGAGTCCAGTCGACCACAGGCATGAAATTGTAGCAGATCGTCTGGATGCCGGCCTTCGCGAGCGCGCGGATGCTGTCGCGATAATAGCCGGCATAGCGCTCGCGCTCCGGCGCGCCGATCTTGAAGGAATTGTGAACCGGAATGCTCTCGACAACCGACCAGGTCAGCCCAGCCGCCTCGATGACGCGCTTGCGTTCGAGCACATCGGCTTCAGGCCAGGCCCTGCCGTCATAGATCTGGTGAAGCGCTGAAACCACGCCGGTGGCGCCGGCCTGTTTGACGTGTTCAAGCGTCACAGGATCATCGGGACCGTACCAGCGCCAGCATTGTTCCATTGCCACTTCCTTTTCCGCGAGAGACCGGCAACCTATTGTTTGAGCACGACGGGTGTCAAACTAAGAGCGGCCGGTTTCGATAGCGAATGAAGGAGCTTCCGCGATGACTGATTTTGACGGCAAGGTGGCATTTGTGACAGGAACGACCGGCATCGGTCTGGCAACCGCCAAACGCCTGGCGGCTGGGGGCGCCGCGATCGTCGCCTGCGGGATCGACAGCGCGGCCAATGCCGCCCTGCAGGAAAGCCTCGCCAGATCCGGAGCCGATGCGCTGGTGCAAACGGTTGACGTCTCCGTTTCAGAGCAGGTTCGCGACGCGGTCGCGGCCGGCATGGCGAAATTCGGCGGCATAGACATCATCGTCAATTCGGCGGCGGTGCATCCCTACGGAACGGCGACGACAACCGACTGGGAGACCTGGAACCGGGCTATGACGGTCAATGTCGGCTCGATCTATCTGACCGCCCATTTCGGCATCCCGGAAATGATCAAGCGTGGCGGCGGCGCCATCGTCAACGTCGCTTCGGTGCAGGGCTTCGCCTGCCAGCAGAACGTTGCCGCCTATGCCACGACCAAGGGCGCCATCCATACGCTGACACGTTCGCTGGCACTCGACTATGCCGCATCCGGCATAAGGGTCAATTCGGTTAGCCCGGGCTCGATCCGCACACCGATCCTCGAAAAGGCCGCGCGTGGCGACGGCGGCAGCGATGCCGACGTGGAAGAGGCCTACAGGCGCTTCGGTGCGGCCCATCCGCTCGGCCGCATCGGCGAGCCGGAGGAAGTGGCGGAACTCATCGCTTTCCTGTGCTCGTCGAAGGCCGGCTTCTGCACAGGCGCCGACTACAAGATAGATGGCGGCCTCACCGCCGGCATCGGCGTGAAGTAAGACCGTGAAGATCGATCTCGGAACCATCGGGAGCGGTGCATTAACGCAGCCAGTTCGGAACAATCTTTTTTGGTCGAAGTTTTACTCCTTGAAGGGACGAACTCTCCGAAGGAGATTTCCTATGAAACATGTTCTCATTACCAGCATGCTTGCGATCGGGCTCGGCTGCGGGACGGCGATGGCTCAGACGCAGCAGCCGGCCGACAGCCAATCAGGAGCTGACACAAATTGCGCTTCCGGCACGACCAACTGCCAGAAGGGCTCCAAGATGAAGGAGCAGGCGCAGGGCACCAAGTCCCAGACTGATCAGCAGGCTCAGGACAAGACCAAGGTCAAGACAGAGGAGCAGGCACAGGGCAAGACCAAGGCCAAGACGGACGAACAGGCCCAGGGCAAGGCCGGCACCAAGACTGACCAGCAAGCCCAGGACAAAACCAAGGTCCAGACCGACCAGCAGGCACAGGGCAAGGCCGGCACCAAGACTGACCAGCAGGCCCAGGACAAGACAAAGGTCCAGACCGACCAGCAGGCACAGGGCAAGGCCGGCACCACGACGGATCAGCAGGCTCAGGGCAAGACAAAGGTCCAGACTGACCAGCAGGCACAGGGCAAGGCTGGCACCACCACGGATCAGCAAGCTCAGGACAAGACAAAGGTCCAGACCGATCAACAGGCCCAGGGCAAGGCCTCCACGGAGGACAAGACCTCGACCGCTTCCATCAACAATGTGACGGTTGAACAGAAGACCCAGATCACTCATGTGATCAGGGAAACCAAGGTCGAGCCGATCGCCAACGTCGATTTCGACGTCTCCGTCGGCATCGAAGTTCCGCGGCACAAGGTCAGGCTGCATCGCTTGCCGGCTCGCATCGTGAAGCTCGTCCCAGCCTACGAGGCGTACGAGTATTTCGTTCTCGCCGACGGCCGGATCGTCATCGTCGATCCGGATACATACAAGATCGTGCTGGTATTGACCTAGCAATTCCAAGGAAAAGTGCGTAGCGGTTTCCGTTCGGAATTGCGTAAAAACAGAGAGTTAGAGCACAAGATCGTTCAACCCGCCCCGCTGCACGCGGGTCGGGTTGAGCACTAATGGCGAGATGAATACGGAAAGCTTTCGGTGCAAACCTCAGCGCATGCTCAGGGATTGCGAGGCCGCAATGTCCGCAAGGTGATCGAGTAGCGGTGCTCGGCAAGCGGCGGGATGCTGTGCTCCCATTGCGTTCGCGACGGCCCTGTCATGAGATAGGCCGATCTCGGCTCGACGGTGATGGTTCGACGCTCCCATTTAGACCCATTCTTGCGCCGAAGGCGAAAATCGCAGGGCGCCAGCAGCGAAACGCCCGCGACGTCCTCGAAGTGCGGCTTGTCGCGGTGCCAACCGATGCCGGCGCCGGGCCGGTACTCGTTGATCAAGACCTGCGCGAAGGTTTCGGCCGGCCGGCGCGCAAAAGCCGCGACCTTTTCGCGCAAGGGCAATAGAAAATCAGGTATCGGCGGTGCCTCGACCACCTCGCGCCGGTCATAATCGTAGCGAAGGCCAAAACCGACGACACGCCGGTTCGCCAGATGACCATGGAAGTCGAAGGCCTTGAAGGGCAGTGCCTCTAGATGACGGACGAGTTCGACTTCGTCTTGTGGCGTGATCAGTCCGGTCCGGTAGGCGAAACCCTCCGGCAGACCATCCTGAGCGGCACCGAAGAGATCATGCTGGGCCACACGGCCGGCTGTTTTCGATTTGAGCGGCGACATTTTGCCTAGATGGTGAAGGCCGGACAACAAGGCAATATGGGAACCGCGCTCGCCTGCCCTGGACACGTCAAACGGAGCAACGGAACCGCGGGGGCAGCGTGAAAGTTTAGGAATGCCGGTCCCGTCGGAGGCGCCGGATATGTTCCAGCCGTGGAGTGCCGGATGCCGCGCGTTGAAACCGGGGCCTGCTTTTGCGGGGCGATTGCCGCCACCATGGACGGTGAGCCTTTCTGGATATGCTACGATCACGATGACGATTGCCGACGGGCCATCGGCAGTCCACTCACCGTCTGGGTCGGGTATCGGCCGAGCCAGTTCAACCTTTCGAGGGGGGCGCCAAAGGCCTTTTCCAAGACGCCGGGTGTTATCCGCACTTTCTGTCCCGACTGCGGGAGTTCGATAGGCTATAGCGACGAAGGGCTGCCGGACGAGCTTTATCTGACGATCGGGTTCTTCGACAAACCCGAAGGGCTGCGGCCACAGGCTCATGCCTATTGGGACCTCAGGCTGCCTTGGCTCGACTTTGCCGACAAGCTGCCGCGCATCGAGCGCTATTCAAGGAAACGCGACGCGAAGTTCGGCAACCCACGCGACCGGTAGCGAGGTCGGGTAGCGGCACGGAACCGCACCACGCCTGGCAGGTTTATTTGGCTGAGCCGTCAGGTGACAGCATGCCGTCAACCGTCATTCGAAACACGCAATACGATCCCGCGACCAAGATCCTCTCTGTCTGGTTCGTGCCGCATGGCAACCGCTATGACTATGAGGACGTCGCCCCGGCTACCTATGGCGCGTTCATGCGCGCTCCTTCGAAAGGCCGCTTCTTCAATAAATTCATCAAGGACCACCACAGATATCGTCGCGTGGCGTGATACCCGGCCCGTCACGCCTTCCTGTTCTCGTCGGCTCTCACCTCATCCGGCGCCGGTTCCCAACCAAAGACACTGCGGCCGCCAAGCAGATGCGACTGGTCGAATTCGCCGGCGACAATTTCCTTGAGGCTGGGACCCGTGACGTATCGCTCGACCTGCCGCGACTGGTCGTCGAGCCGCCTCAAGGCGCCGATTTCCTCTTCGCGACCGAGCCTGGCCTTTTGCACGGCTGACTTCAGGACGCCGATCGTCTCGTCATAAACCTTGAGCGGTACAGGGAACGGATGCCTGTCCTTGCCACCATGCGCCAGCGAAAAACGACCCGGATCCGAAAACCGGCACGGCGCGCCATGCACCACTTCGGCAACGAGGGCGAGTGCCCGCACGGTGCGGGCGCCTACGCCCGGAACCAGGAGAAGCTCGGCAAAATCAGCTGGACCTCGCTCGGCGGCAGCGGCCATGTTGCCGTGAAGGCGATGCATCACGACGTCGCTTTCGCGAACGTCATGATGAGCCGGCATGACCAGATGCGGCAGCAGGGGCTGCACCGGAGCCGGTGCAGTACCGGGCTCCAGCGCGGCGAACTCCCGAAGGATGCGGTCCGGCCCAAGATCCTGGAGCAGGTCAAGCTGTCCCTGGCGCGAGGCTTCGGCGCGGCGGTCGGTCAGGTTGACGATCTCGCCCTGGTTGGCGCCTTCTATGGCGGCATGCGGCTGGTCGACGAAACTCGTCAAACCTTCGGACAGCCAATGATAGCGGCGCGCCACCTTGCTGTCGCCGTTCATGCCTTGCTGCACCACCACCCAGTTGCCGTCGTCGGTAACGATGAAGCCATGCAGATAGAGGTCGAAGCCGTCCTGAACGGCGGCGCTGTCCACCTTGGCGACAAGCCGGCTGGCGGTCGCAAGGCGGGCTCCGTCGAAGCCGATACGCTCACCGATGGCGGCAAGCTCGTGGGGGGTTTTGCGCGAATGCGCGCCACGGCCGCCGCAGACGTGGATGCCGAGTTCGCCGGACAACGGCGTGAGGCCGCGCTTCAAGGCGCCGACGACGCTGGTGGTGATGCCGGACGAATGCCAATCCATGCCCATGACCGCGCCGAAGGACTGGAACCAGAACGGATGCGCCAGACGCCGCAGCAATTCGTTGCGGCCATAGTGATGGATGATCGCCTCGCACATGACGGCACCGAGACGCGTCATGCGGTCGCCCAGCCATTTCGGCACGCGTCCACCGTGAAGAGGGAGATCCGCACTGCCCGATCGTTGCGCCACGTCTTTGCCTGCTCCAGTGTCCGCGATGGGGACAGATAAGCACTACAGACCCCGCAGGGAAGGCCGATGCTACAGTGGCGTCAAGTCCAGTTCGAGAGAACCGTTTCCATCTCGACTGTCTCGACCTGCTGCGCGAAGCGCTGGTGATAGACGGTAAGCAGCGCGTCATGCGTTGCGTCGGAAGAACTGCACAATGCGTCGGTGACGAGCACCACGCGATAGCCGAAATCGATAGCCCCGAGAACGGTGGCCAGGACGCATACGTCGGTTTCGCCTCCCGTGACGACCAGCGTGTCGATCTCGCGTTCCATCAGAAAGGCCCTGAGGCGCCCTTCGAACCAGGGGGAATAGATGTGCTTGTCGATGACTGCCGCCGGCGGACAGTAAGCTGCCAACGCCGGCAACAATTCGATCATCTCCGGTCCGATATTGTCGATCGCCATCGAGGCCCAGCGTTCATAATAGCGCTTCCATGTACCAGCGCCTTGTCCCGGCCTTTGCGCAGGCAGGAAGCGCGTGAAGACCGTCTGTTCCGCACGCCTTTCGACCAGCCTCTCAATTTGAGGCATGACACGGGTTATCCAGGGCGTCGCCCACGGCGACGGTTCGGCAAACAGCTTCTGCATATCCACGCAGACATGCATGCACCGGTCGCCCAATGGGCCATAAGCCAAGCCTGGCATCGACATCAACGCATCTCCGACCGGCGGTGTTCTCATGACTTCCGGCACTGCCATCCGGATACGCAACGCCGCATGCGAGAACTCGTTCCTGTCGAGCTGGACGAAGGCCAGACCGCCTCGTCATCCACAATCAAGGACCGCGCCCGGGACGAGCGCCAAGGTCGGCCTGCGGGCCGAACCCGGCATCTGCATTTCTCGACCAGGAAGGGCGGGCGATCTGATCTGCAGCTTTCCGGCGTTCTATTCCGCCGCCAGTGCGGCGACTTCCCGCCGAAACGGCAATGCGTCGCCGATGTCAGGTTCGTCCAGCTCTCGGGCGAAGCGGTGGCCAGCATAGGTTGCCCAGGCGATCGGCCCCGGTGCTTCGGCGTCGCCGATGACCTTGATCGAACGGATGCCGCTGTCGGCCCACTCGTTTTCCCGTGCATTGAGCTCGCGCCAAACGGCGTCGTCCTGATTGCGTGACGTGACCAGGACGGCGGCATCGGCCGCCAGATCCTGTTTCGCGCCCGTGTAGACGCAGGCCGTCACGACGCCACCTGAAGCGACACTCGTGACGGTCCTGTTGAGCACGATATCGACGCCGAGTTCCACCAGGCGGCGGTGAATGGCTCCTTGCTCCAGCGTGTTGCGTGTCCAGTCCGAGACATAGGCCGACGGCGTCACCAGGGTCACCTTCGTTCCCTGACGCGCCATCAGCTCGGCGAGAACGCCGCCCATGTAATAGTGGTCGTCGTCGAACAGCACGACCTTGCCAGCCGGAACCTTGCCGGCCATCAGATCGTCGGGTGAGTAGACCGGCATCGCGGCGTCGATCGGCATCGGCACGACATGGGCACGCGCGACGCCGTCGCGGCGCCAGGTCGATCCGGTGGCAATGGCGACGTTCTGGAAGCCGAACGAGAGGATGTCACCGGCCGACAGCCGGCTTTCGAAATAGATGTCGACATCGGGCATCTGGCTGAGCTGATACTGCCGATAGTCGCGCACCCTGCCCCAGGCCGACAGGCCTGGAAGTTTGCTTTCGCGCGCCACGCGCCCGCCAAGCTCGGTGCCCGCTTCCGCGATGGCAACTTTATAGCCGCGCATGCCTAGCGCACGCGCGGCCTCCAGTCCGGCAGGCCCGGCGCCGACGATCAGCACGCTGTCGCTGTCGCCTTTCGCCTGCATGCGCTCAGGATGCCAGCCTTTGCGCCATTCCTCCATGAAGGTCGGGTTCTGCGTGCAGCGCGAGATCGACATGGTCATGTCGCCGGTGATGCAGATGTTGCAGCCAATGCATTCGCGGATGTCCTCGATACGCCCCTCCTCGACCTTTCTCGGCAGGAAGGGATCGGCGATCGACGGGCGCGCGCAGCCGATGAAGTCGAGCGTGCCCGACCTGATCATCCTGACCATCACGTCGGGCGAGGTGAAGCGGCCGACGCCGACGACCGGCTTCGAGGTCAGCTTCTTGATGCCCGATACCAGGCTTTCCTGAGCCGCCTCGTCCTTGAAGCGTGACGGACCCGAGCAATCCTCCCAGACGCCGTGCGCGAGATCCCAAAGATCGGGCAGTTCGGCATGCATCTCGATCATGTCGCGGACTTCCGAATTGGCGAAGCCGAGTTCACCGATCATCTCGTCCAGCGACAGCCTGAGCGTCAGGCCGCACGTGTCGCCGATCGCGTCGCGCCCTTCCTCGATCAGCTCGCGCATCAACCGCGAACGGTTTTCCAGCGAGCCGCCATATTCGTCGCCGCGCTGGTTGGTGGCCGTCGACAGGAAATGCTGGATGATGCCGAAGCCGTGCGCGCCATAGAGGCAGACAAGGTCGAAACCCGCCTGCTTGGCGCGTTTGAAGGCATTGCGGTGCCAGCGGCGCAGGTCGCGTATGTCCTCTCTGTCCATGGCGCGCGCCTGCACCGGATCGTTGGTGAAGGTGCGGATCGGCAGGGCCGATGGCCCGCGCGGCACCTCCTTGGTGTAGAGGTTGGGGCCGTTGATGCCGGAATAGGCGAGCTGGATGCCGGCCAGCGCCCCGTGCTCGTGCATGGCCTCGGCCATCTTGGCCAAGGCCGGAATGTCGGCGTCGTCCCATAGCCGCAGTTCGATGAAAGGCGTGATCTCGGAGGTATGGTGCATCTCCGTCTGCTCGGTGAAGATGACGCCCCAGCCGCCTTCCGACTTGATGCGGCGCATCTCTGCCGCCGCCGATGGATCGCGATAGCCACCGCCATTGCAGTGCGGAACCTGATAGAAGCGGTTCTTGGCCGTCACCGGACCTATCTTCATCGGCTCGAACAGGATGTCGTAGCGTGGGTCGCGCATGTAGCTTCCTCCCTGCCGGCTCGGCACCGCCGGTGCTGCCGAGACTACTCATAAGTTGGAGCCGGCGCGGGAAAACTACGGATTTCTTCTGTGCCGATTAGGACGCGCCTAATCGCGCGCGCCGGCGCGAATTAGTCTGCGTTGAACCGGGGCTGAGCGAAATGCGACTTCAGAGCATCGGCGGCATGATGCTAGACAGCCAGAACCCGACCGAGAGACAGAAAATGGACAGCATCAGAATTCTCGAACGGCTGATCGCATTCCCCACGGTGAGCCGCGACTCGAACCTCGACCTGATCGGTTATACGGCCGACTTGCTCGAAGCAAGCGGCGTTGCCTGCCAGATCGTCCACAGCGCCGACAGGCACAAGGCCAATCTCTTTGCCACCATTGGCCCGGCAGGCAGACCCGGTGTCATGCTGTCCGGCCACACCGACGTGGTTCCCGTGGACGGCCAAGACTGGACGCTGCCTCCATTCGAAATGACCGAGCGCGACGGCAAGCTTTATGGGCGCGGCGTGGCGGATATGAAGGGTTTTGTGGCCTCTGCGCTCGCGACCTGCATCAAGGCCTCCAGGATGGCGCTTCGCACGCCGTTGCATCTGGCGCTCTCATGTGACGAGGAAGTCGGCTGCCTGGGCGTGCGCGACCTGATCGAAATGCTGAGTGCGGCGCCGCAGCGCCCGCTGCTGTGCATCGTCGGGGAGCCGACCAACATGCAGGTGGCGACCGGGCACAAGGGCAAGCTTGCCGCTCGCGCCGTCTGCAGGGGACGCGAAGGCCATTCGGCGCTCGCCCCGCTGGCGCTCAATGCAATCCACCTCGGGTGCGATTTCGTGCGCGCCTTGCGTGACGAACAGGAACGGCTGGCCCGCGACGGCGCCCGCGACGGCGACTACGACATTCCCTACACGACGGTTCATGTCGGCAAGATCAATGCCGGCGTCGCGCTCAACATAGTGCCCAACCTCTGCCACGTCGATTTCGAGATCCGCAACATTGCCGCCGACGACGCCGCCAGCATTCTCGACAGGCTGCGCGCCGCGGCGGTGCGCATTGCCGAGGACGCCGCTTCGATCGCGGCAGAGGCAGCAATCGACATCGAAATCACCAACACCTATCCGGGCCTCGACACGCCGGCCGCATCGGAGGCGGTGGCTTTCGTCAAGTCGCTGACCGGTGCCAACGACACGATGAAAGTCGCGTTCGGCACGGAGGGCGGATTGTTCAGCCGCGATCTCGGCACGCCCGCAGTCGTTTGCGGGCCGGGCTCCATGGCGCAGGGACACAAGCCCGACGAATTTGTCAGCGTCGAACAGCTGCGGCGTTGCGACGCGATGCTGGACAGATTGCTGGAACGGCTCACGGACGGCTGGCCGTGAGCCGCATGGCAGGCCTCACTTCACGATGCGCTCGGTACCGAAGACGCCCTGCTCGACGACGAAGCGGCGACAGTGGTCGATGAAGGCCTGCACCGTCAGCGTGCGATGCTCGGCGTTCGGCAGCGCAATTCCTATGGTCAGCGGCCTGAGGTCGCCCAACAATGGCACAAAGACCAGTAATTTGCCGTCCGGCGACATGGTGTTGAGCGGCCGCATATTGGCGATGCCGTAGCCGAAGCCGTTGGCGACCATCGAGCGCATCACGGCGATGTCGCCGGTGCGCTCGACGATCTTGGGCCGCAGGCCCCTAGGCTGGAAAGCCGACAGGAAATATTCCCTGCTGTAGGGCAGGTCAAGCAGCACCATCGGCTCATCGACCAGCTCCTCGGGCGTGATACCTGCCTTCGCCGCCAGCCGATGCGCGGCCGGCAGCATGACATAGGCCGGCAACTGCATCAGCGGCTCGAAAGTCATGTCTTGCGACAGCTCCAGATCGTAGGTCAGCGCGGCGTCTATCTCGCCACGTTGGAGCATCTCGAACAGTTGCCCCTGGTTGCGCTCGAATTGCCTGACCCGCACATCGGGATAGGCGTCCTCGAATTTCTTGCGCAGCGCCGGCAACACGATCTGAGCGAAAGTGAGTAGGCAGCCGATCGCCAGTGGTCCGCGTACCTTTTCGGCGATATCCCCGGCAATGTCGTGCAGCGCGTCCGCGTCGTTGAGCAGACGCGCGGCTTCCTTGAGGAAGAGGCGCCCGCCCGCCGTCAGCGCCAGCGCATGCGAATGCTTGCGCACGAAAAGCTGCACGCCGAACTCGGCTTCGAGCTGAGCGATCGACGCCGAGATCGACGGCGGCGAGACATTCACCTGCTCGGCCGCCTTGGCGATCGAACCCGCTTCGCCAACGGCGACGAAATATTCGAGTTGTCTCAGCGTGAAGCGAAGCGGCATGGTGGCTATGTTGCCGGTTTGCAGCCGGCGATCAAGTCGCGGCCGCTTCTCAATATTTGATCCAGGTAGTCTTCAGCGCGGTGTACTTGTCGAGTGCGTGCAGCGACAGGTCGCGCCCGAAGCCGGACTGCTTGAAACCGCCGAAGGGAGTCATCGGGCTCAGCGCATCGACGGTGTTCACGGAAACCGTGCCCGCGCGCAGCCTTTCCGCCAGACGATGCGCCCGCGACAGGCTGTCGGTCCACAGCGATGCGGCCAGGCCGTAGACGCTGTCGTTGGCGATGCGAAGTGCCTCGTCTTCGGTGTCGAAGGCGATCACGGACAGGACCGGACCGAATATCTCGTCGCGCGCAAGCGGGTCGTCGGGCGAGACGTCGTCGAAGATCGTGGGCTGCACAAAACTGCCGCGCCCGCCGACGGTAACCCGGTCGCCGCCAGTCACCAGCCGTGCCGACTTCTTGCCGCCATCGACGAAACGCATGACGGTCGCGGCGTGGCGCGCGTCCACCATCGCACCCATCCTGGATGCAGGGTCGAGCGGATCGCCGGGCTGGGTCGCCGTCGCGCGCTGCGCCAGTTTCTCGAGCAGCGCATCCTTGATGCCGCGCTCCACCAGAAGCCGGGAGTTGGCCGAGCATACCTGTCCCTGGTTGAAGAAGATGCTGAAGGCGGCCATGTCAGCTGCCGCGTCCAGATCACCGCAATCGGCGAACACCAGATTGGGGCTCTTGCCACCGGTCTCCAGCCAGACCTGCTTCATGTTCGACTGGCCGGAATATTGCAGAAACATCTTGCCGACAGCGGTCGATCCGGTGAAGGCAAGGCAATCCACGTCCATATGGCGGCCAAGCGCCTGTCCGGCCGTCTCGCCGAGGCCGGGCACCACATTGAGCACGCCGGCGGGCAGGCCTGCTTCCATGCCAAGCTCGGCCAGCCTGAGCGCCGAGAAAGGCGACTGCTCGGCGGGTTTGAGCACCACCGAATTGCCGGCAGCCAGCGCGGGCGCGCATTTCCAGGTCGCCATGTCGAGCGGAAAGTTCCACGACACGACGGCGCCCACGACCCCAAGCGGCTCCCGCCGTACCAAAGCAAGGTCACCTCGGGCCGTCGGCGCCACCTCGTCATAGACCTTGTCTATCGCTTCGCCGTACCACTGGAAGATCGCCGCCGACCCCGGCACGTCGACGGTCGCTGCGTCCTTGACCAGTTTGCCCATATCAAGAGATTCCAGCAGCGCGAGCTCCTGCAGGTTCTCACGCAGCAATTCCGCCAGCCGCAGCAGCACCTGCTTGCGATGCCGAGGGCTCGCTCTCGACCAGACGCCGGCCTCAAAACTGCGACGTGCCGCGGCGACGGCAAGGTCGATGTCCTCTTCGCCGCAGGAAGCCACCTCGGCGAGCGTTGCTCCCGTGGCAGGATTGATGCTGGTGAATGTCGTGCCGGAACACGCGGGCAATGCCTTGCCGTCGATGAACGCCCTGTCGCGAAAACGGATAGCCGAGGCTTTGCCGATCCAATCCTTATGACTGAGTTCGTGCATGCCGGCTCCAGATTGTCGAACTACTCATCACCGGGAACGCCGTAGCTTGGCGCACCCGACGGGTTGAGGGCGCGCGTGACATAAGCATCGAGCTGGGGCTTGTAGATGTCCCACAGCATTGCCAGATGCTCGATCGGACACCCTTCGGTCCAGTCGCAACGCAGGTCGGCGACGGGCCATGACACATCGCGTACCAGTTTCATGCCGGCGGAGCGGACAGGCCCCGCCTCGCCGCCGGCCTCGAGTGCGGCTCGCATGGTGACGATCAGCCGGTCGCCGAGATCGCCTTCGGAGGCGAGAAAGGCGTCCACCATGGCTTGCGGAACCCTATCGCTGGCAAGCAGGTTGCCGCCGCAGGCGACGTCCTCGCCGCGTGCCTCGCTCCAGATGCCAAGCGCTTTCGGTCCCGAATGGATCGCGCTGCCGCCCGCCTTGTCGACCGCCAGGACCTGCCGGTATTCGCTGAAAGCGGCCGTACGCTTCAGGATCGCGACGGCTTCGGCGGCGGAGGCGCCTCGCGCCATCAGTTCCAGCGCCCGTGGCCCGAGCGTCGGGTCCGTGACATTCTGGCTGGCAACGGCGCCGACGCCTGCCTGTGCATAGGCGCAGCGGGCCGCGACCGCGGGAGATGATGAGGATATCGCCACCCCGAACATACCGGTGCGCCGGCACCGTGCGACGATGGAGAAGGTCATGGCGCTCAGTCCGGAATTACGGCCGTGCCGTCGATTTCGACCAGCCATTCCGGCCGCGCCAGGGCCGACACGACAAGGCCGGTCGAAACCGGATAGACGCCCTTGATGTATTCGCCCATCGTCCGGTAGACGGCTTCGCGATGGCGCACATCAGTCAGGTAAATCACCACCTTCACCAGATGCTCCATGGTGCCGCCGCATTCCTCAATGAGCTGCTTGATGTTCTGCATCACCTTGTGCGTCTGCTCGACCGGATCGTGGCTGGCGATATTCGTGGCGGTATCGAGATCCTGCGGGCACTGCCCGCGCAGATAGATCGTCCGGCCACCCCGTGTGACGACCGCCTGACACAGATCGTTGTCGAGCTTCTGCTCGGGATAGGTGTCCTTCGTATTGAAGGTACGAATTCGGGTATGCTTCATCTTGATCTCCATCAGGTCGGGCTCGCGGCAGCCGTCGGCGGCGGTCAGGCGTCCACGGTTTCGCGCTTAGCGGCGGCGTGATAAGCGAGATATTTGCGCTGCGTCGAAATACGGTCGGCCACGTGCTTGGCATCGTGCCACACGCCCCAGATGAAGCTCGATCCCCTGCGTGACTGCCAGGGCAGTCCCAGGAAATAGATCCCCGGCTCGGTCGAGACGCCGCGCTGGTGCCTTGGCCGGCCCTGCTCGTCAAAGGCATCGACCTTGAGCCAGCTGTAATCGGCGGTAAAGCCTGTCGCCCAGATGATCGAACTTATCCCGGCTTCGGCCAGATCGAGCTCGAGGATCGGATTGGTCACGCAGTCCGGGTCAGGGCCGATCCGGCGGGCAGCGGGTTCTTCGGGAAGGTCGAGACCGTTGCGCGCGACATAGGCGTCGGCCTCGTCCAGCAATGCCATCAGATTGGCATCACCGCGGGCGATGTTTTTGGCAAGATCGGGCGCGAAGGTCATGGCACCGTCCTGGTACGCCCTCGTCATGCCGACGAGCGTAAGCCCCTGCCCCGCCAGACGGCGAAAATCGATCGTTTCTCCGCCCCGCGCGCCGCTCACCGCGATCGTGACATGCTCCGTGCCGGGTCCGGGAGTTTCGAGGTCCCATTTGCCGAGAACGCCCAGCCACCAACAGAAGTCGCGGCCGCGATAGGCGCGCGGCGGGCGGTCGTGCGCGCCGACCGAGAGATGGACGCGTTTGCCAGCACGCTGGAGTTCGTCCGCAATCTGGACGCCCGAGGAGCCCGCGCCGACCACCAGCACCGCGCCTTTCGGCAACTGCGCGGGATTGCGGTAGGCGCTGGAGTGGATTTGCAGGATGCCGGCATCGGCAGGAACGACGGGCGGGATGACCGGGACCTGGAAAGGGCCAGTCGCCGCGACAACGCTGTTGGCCTCGATCATGCCATCGGACGTCTCGACTCGGAATCCGGGCCGGCCGACATTTCTTTGCACGGACCTGACCTCGACGCCGCAGCGGACCGGCGCATTGATCTGCTTTGCGTAAGCGACAAAATAGTCGGCGACCTCTTCCTTGGAGGGGAAGCCATCGGGGCCTGTCACAGGAAATTCCATGCCCGGAAAGCGGTCGTGCCAGGCCGGGCCATTGGCAACCAGGGAGTCCCACCGCTGCGAGCGCCAGCGCTCGGCGATGCGACCGCGTTCGAGAACGAGATGCGGCACCCCGCATTTGCTCAGGTGCTCGCTCATGGCCACCCCAGCCTGGCCGCCACCAACGACAAGCGTGTCTATCGTCTCAACCGACATGCCCAGTCCTTTTCTGACCATCCGACAGCTCCCGCCGCACGTGATGAAACCGATTTCCGGCGGCCGGCAAACGCAGCCCCGGGAGATCCATTTCTCCGTGTTCCGGACAAGCCGTGCGCCATCCGGTCGCCTCCCTATTGGCGCTCACAAGTAGCAGCACGTGCCGGTGGGCGCCCATAACGAATCTCCGAAGTCACGCGTAACCATTTCCGAATTTCTCATGCCGGTGGTCGCATCTACAGTTTCAGCGGCCGGATCCGCAGCGCCGAATGAGCTGGCGGCGAAGCCGGGCACGTGTCGGCACGGAATCGTTGCGGAACAGGAGCAGCCTCGCAGCGGCCCGTTCGGCAATGCCACGAGCCGGCATTCTCGAGGGGCTGGCATGAAGACTGAGAGCTATGACTATATTGTCGTCGGCGCGGGTTCGGCCGGGTGCGTGGTGGCCAATCGGCTGAGCGCCGATCCGGCGGTCAGGGTGTGCCTGGTAGAGGCAGGCGGCAGCGACAACAGCCCGCGGGTAAGGATTCCGGCGGGCATTCTGTCGCTCTATGGCAACCCGAACTACGACTATTGTTTCGTCGGCGTGCCGCAACCCCATCTCAACAACCGCAGCATTCCGGTCAACCGGGGCAAGGCGCTGGGCGGATCGAGTTCGATCAACTCGATGGTCTATATTCGCGGCGCGGCGCAGGACTATGACGAGTGGGCCGGGCTCGGCTGCGCCGGCTGGGCTTACAACGACGTGCTACCAGTGTTCAGGAAGCTGGAGCGCAACCTGATCGCCCAGGACCCGCGCTATCACGGCGCGGACGGCGAGCTCATGGTCGACAATCCGCGCGATCCGAACGTGCTTTCCGCCATGTTCGTCCTGGCCGGCGAACGTGCCGGCCTGCCCGCCAACGAAGACTTCAATGCAGAGAGCCAGTTCGGCGTCGGGATCTACAACGTCACCCAGAACCGGGGCCAGCGCTTCAGCAGCTTCACCGCCTTCATGCGTCCGGTGCTCCATCGCGGGAACCTGACGCTGCTCAGTGCATGCGAGGTGGTCGACCTTGTCATTGCCGAAGGGCGCGCCACCGGCCTGCGGGTGCGTCACGACGGCGAGCAAAAAATACTCGCGGCCAGCCGCGAGATCGTGCTCTGTGCCGGGGCCATCAACTCGCCCAAGATCCTGATGGCATCCGGCATCGGCCCCGCCGACGAGCTGCGGCAGATCGGCATCACGCCGATTCTCGATCTGCCCGGTGTCGGGAAGAACCTGCAGGACCATGTCGACGGCATGATCACCGTGCGCTCCAGGAGCACCAGGACGCTCGGCCTATCGTTTGCCAACCTGCCCCGCATCGCGGCAGCGCCTTTCCAGTATTTCGCGCGCCGAAAGGGAATCCTCACGACCAACTATGTCGAGGCCGGCGGCTTTGCGAAGACTCGGCATGCGAACGGCCTGCCCGACATTCAGTTCCAGTTCGTGCCGGGCTATCGCAGCCATCGCGGCAGGCTCATCGAATATGGCCACGGCTACGCCATTCACACCTGCGTTCTCAGGCCGAAAAGCGTGGGCGAGATCAGATTGTCACAGGACAGTTCTCGCCGCGACGTTCTCATCGATCACCGCTTCTTCGCGAACGAGGACGACGCCATGGTGCTTGTCGAAGGCATCAAGATCGCGCGCAATATCCTCGCCGCATCCGAGTTCGATGCGGTGCGTGGCAAGGAAATGCTTCCGGGCAAGGATGTCGGTAGCGACGACGAGATCCTAGCCTATCTGCGCGCCGAAGCGCTGACCGTCTACCACCCTGTCGGAACCTGCAAGATGGGGACGGACGCGATGGCGGTCGTTGATCCGGCGACGCTGAAAGTGCGAGGCATGGACGGGCTCCGGGTCGCCGATGCGTCAGTCATGCCGAAGCTGATCGGCGGCAACACGAACGCGCCAAGCATGATGATCGGACAGAAGTGCTCGGAGATGATCCTGGGCTCGGCGCGTCGCGGCGAAAGATAACGATCCGCCCAGCCTTTCAACATCGTAGGGAGTTCAGCATTGGCAACGCCGAGCTGCCTACGACCGTTTGTGTTTCCTCGAGATTGCTCTCAAAGATCCTCATCGATCTCGTCATGCAAGAGGCCGAGGATGCGGCGCTTGAGAGCGATGAACTCGGGTTCGAGGATCACATCCATCGAACGCGGCCTTGGGATGTCGACCTTGATCTCGGCCTTGATCTTGCCGGGCCGGGCCGTCATCACCAGGACGCGATCGCCCAGGACCAGTGCCTCGTCTATATCGTGAGTAACGAACAGCACCGTCTTTTGCTGCCGCTCCCAGACGCGCAACAGCAGTTTTTGCATGGTGCCGCGCGTCTGACTGTCGAGGGCGCCGAAGGGTTCGTCCATCAACAGAACGGCCGGATCGTTGGCAAGGGCGCGCGCGATCGCCACACGCTGCTTCATGCCGCCGGAAAGCTGGGCGGGGTAGTGGTCGGCAAAGGGCGCGAGGCCGACTTCGTCGAGATACTGGTCGACGATCTGCTTGCGCCGCCCCGCCGGCAGGCCCTTGCGCTTGGGTCCATACTCGATGTTGGCGCGCACGGTGAGCCAGGGGAACAAAGTGTAGCTCTGGAACACCATGCCTCTGTCGGGGCCCGGTTCGATCACTTCCCTGCCATCGACCTTGATGCTGCCCGAAGTCGCGTCATTGAGGCCGGCCGCAAGGTAGAGCAGGCTCGATTTGCCGCATCCCGAAGGGCCGACGATGACGCAGAATTCGTTCTTGGCCACCTTCAGCGACACATCGTCCAACGCCAGCACGCCGTTGGCGTCGCCGTAACGCAATGTCACGTCCTCAACGGCCATCGTCGTGCCGGTCGAGCGCGGATCGCCGGTCGTCGCGGCCGTGCCGGCCAGATCGTTCGCCTTGATGGTCTCGCTCATTGCTACCCTTGATCCGACTGCGGTTTGCGAGCTTGCGTTCAAAATCAGGATGCCCATGGCGCGACCCTGGCCCTGATAACACGGAACGCCGTATCGGTGATAAGGCCCAGAAGCCCGATCGCGGCGATTGCCATGAAGATCACATCGACCTGGAAGCCTCGCATCGCCTTCAGGCTGATATAGCCGAGGCCGCTCGACGCGGCGACGAGTTCGGCCACGACCAGATAGGTCCAGGCCCAGCCCATGGTGACGCGAAGCGTGTCGAGGATGGCTGGAAGCGCGGCCGGGAAAATGACGTGCCAAACCGCTTCGCTGCGCTTGGTGCCCAGAGTGTAGGAGGCGTTGACTAGGTCCCTGGAGACGCTGCGCGCACAGTCGGAAATCATCACGAGCTGCTGGAAGAAGGTGCCGAAGAAGATGACCGCTATGCGCTGTTCGATACCGATGCCGATCCAAAGGATGAACAGGGGCACGAAGGAGGTCACAGGCAGGTAGCGGATGAAGTTGACCAAGGGCTCCAGCGGCGCCTGCACCACCCGGTAGGTCCCCATCCACAGCCCCAGCGGCACCGAGATCAGCGAGGAGACGATGAAGCCCAGGATCACGACCTTGGCGCTGGTCAAAGTGTGGTAGAAAAGGCTGCCGTCCAGGGACATGCGATAGGTCGTCTGCAGCACGGTTCCCGGCGTCGGCAGGAACATGTTCGGCACCACGCGGCCATAGGACAGCAGCGCCCAGCCGCCGATCACGACCACCCACATCGCCAGCGCGAGTGTCGTTGCCGTGCTGGCGGGAATGTTGGCGAATGGGGTCGTCAGGCGTGTCCACGCCGTCCGCCTCTGTGCCATGGCATGGCCTCCGTTGATTTTCTGAAGCGCGAAGCTCTGGCCTTTTGGGAAACCGGGTTCGGCCATGCGGACCGACCCCGGCTATCCCGGAGGCTCACTGTTCCCTGATGAAATCGGTGTCGAGGATGGTTTTCGCGTCGATCGTCATCTTGAGCTTGCCGGCCTTGCCCCAGATGTCCTGCGCGAAATTCACCAGCTCGGACGCCTCGCTCTTTTCCGGCGTGCCGAAGAATTCCAGGTTGCGATCACGATCGTAATAGCGCACGCCCTTGGCGCCGGCGGCGAAATCCTCGGGCTTTTCGAGATAGCCGCCAATGCCCTTGGCCATGATCTCATAGGCCTTTTCCGGATTGGTCTTGATGTATTCAATCGCTTTGTAATAGCCCTTGACGAGGGCCTTTACGTCCTCGGGATGCTTTTCGATCAGATCGCATTTGAGGGCGATCACATCCACGATTAAGCCAGGGGTGGTCGTGGAATCGATCAACACCTTTCCCTTGCCGCCCTTACGGACTTCGGTAAGGTGCGGCTCCCACGTCACGGCGGCGGGAACCTGGCCGGCGATGAAGGCGGTCGCCGCGTCGTCGGCGGTCATGTTGGTAATGGTAACGTCGTCCTCGGTCATGCCTTCCTTTTTCAGGAGCACGTTGAACCAGAATTCGGAAACGGAGCCCTCGTTCAAGGCCACCTGCTGGCCCTTCAAATCCTTGAGCGACTTGATCTCGGGCTGCGTGACGACGCCATCACCGCCGTGGCTGTCGTCGAGCGCAAGAACGTATTTGAAGCAGAGATCGTCCGAGCGGTACTTCATCAGCTCGTCGACGGTGGCGGCGGCGCCATCGAGATCGCCGCCGGCGACCGCAGCCATGTAAAGCGCTGATTCTTCTATGACCTTCAGGTCGACGTCGACGCCGGCCTCCTTGAAGTAACCGAGGTCGCGGGCAAGAAACAGCGGCCCGTAACCTACCCAGGTCGTCATGCCGAGACGGATGGCGCCCGCATTGGCGGGAGCTGCAAGTCCCAGGCCCAGCAGGCCTGCGCCGACCGCGCCCATCAGGCAGTTTCGAAATGTCTTCATTGTCGTGGTTCCCCTATGGCTGTTGCCGGCATCGGCCTCATTCTCGCGGCCTATGCCGGTTGCGTTTCGGCAGCCGCTCTTGTTTGGGCGTCGCCTCCCAGCGAGCCTTGCGTGTTCTAAGGTTCGCAACAGAGCATCCGGGCCGGATCGCAAAAAGAAGTCTTTTTCTGCCCATTGCTTCGTCGAAACCGAAGCGGCTTGATAGCCGATCGGCGGACTGGCTCTGGACCCTGGCTGGCCCATTTTCCGCAGGGTCGCCGACAGAAGCAGCCTCGATGGCACGGCGGTGGAAAAGACAAGCGCCTCGTGCGCGAACTCGCTCCTGCGGGGCACAGGAACCGACGAGGGCGGCCGACGTTTTCGCCAGATGAACGAAGCTGCCCGCACGGGATTGGAGAGCCTGCCGAAACGCAGGCCCATCGGACTGGAGCCAAGGTGGAACTGAACGGCGGATGTCTTTGCGGCCGGATTCGCTTCAACGTCACAAGCGAACCGAGAGTGCACTATTGCCATTGCGATATGTGCCGGCGCGCGACCGGAAGTGCATTCGCGGTCCTGGCGTGGGTGCCTTCGCCAGACCTGACCTGGATCGACGCCACTCCCGCCTATCGCCGATCTTCACCGATCGCCCAAAGGGGGTTCTGTCCTGCCTGCGGATCGCCGCTCACCCTTGCCTATGACGTCTCGCCCGGGGAAATCGCGCTGCATGTCGGCACATTCGACGACCCAGCGCGGTTGGAGCCTCGCTACAATTACGGATCAGGGCAGCGGCTTGGCTGGGTCTGCTGCGGCGTGGACTTGCCGCGCCGCGAAACCGAGGAACGCTGGTAGCTCTGAAGGCAACGCGGATCGCTGGCCGAAAGGGTGGAGATGGATGCGATGAGTATTTTTTATCGGGCGGCCAAGATTGCGGAGCAGGCGCATGCATCGCAGCACGACAAGACAGGAGGACCCTATATCGACCATTGCCGTCGAGTGGTAGACGCCGTCGAAACGATAGACGAGAAAGTTGTCGCCTATCTGCACGACGTCCTGGAAAAAAGCGAAGGCTGGAGCCGGGCCAAGCTCGAGGAGGCGGGCTTTGGACCGACGATCGCCGCTGCGGTCGATGCCATGACACGCAGAGAAGGCGAGGACTATTTCGCATTCGTACGCCGGGCCGCATCGAACCCATTGGCGCTGCCGGTAAAACGGGCGGATCTCACCGACAATATCTGGCAATCACGGCAGATCGGAGCATCCACGGCCAAGTATGAAGAAGCATTGCGCATTCTTGACGACGAGTTCAGCAAGTGAATGCCGGAATGCTGGCGGCAATCGCGTCATCGCATCCGACAGGCGCCACTGGTCGATGCCCTGTAGTCGCGCGATGCTAAGATGCATGGGTTACGGAAACCAACTCGTTTGGTAATTTTCGTACCAACGTTTTTTCGTGACACGCTGGATGGGTGGTTTTATGAATTGACGACCGATCCGCGTCCGGCATGCCTTCTGGTGCGCAATGACTGGCCGCCTTCGGATCGCTTCCAAGGTGACGCCCATGCGGGAATTGCCGAAAGACATTGACGCAGATGTGGTGATCGAAATCAGCAGATTGCTGGACGACAGCGCGCTTTTCGCGCCTGTCCGCGTTCATGAACTCACAGCAAGGGTAAGGCAGAAAGTGAAGACGGGGTTGCCGGATCGTTCGATCGAAGAGTTGATCGTGGAAATGGCTTCCTTGCGTCGATTGGCCATGGCCTTTGAACTGCCCGGATCGGAAAATGTGGTCCAAATTCCACAGCGGCTCCCACGCTGACCCGCATCAAGGTCACGCGCTGCACCGGCGGTCAGAAAAAGCGATGCCTCGAACACCTGGGCGCCCGCCTCATTGCGCACCTTGCCGGTATCTTGACCAGCTCGCGATCCGGCAGTTCATCGCGAGCGACTTCCTGCGAAATGCGAATGGCTTCCGCCCTCGCCTGTTCTCGCGATTCAAACGGCTGGCCATCGTCGTCGGGTACGAGGCCGTCACCGTTATAGAGATAGAAATGACACCGTTTCATTTTCGGGGCAGCCTTGGACACCTCTAGCGTGCTAATACCTGGCGACACTGGTGGTTCCCGCTCCGGCGCTTGCGCCAGAATACGCGCAGGCTGCCGATGATAGGGTCCGCCATCTTCCGAAGGCCTAAGGTCCGGCTGCTATCCTTGCGTCCAGGACATCTGGCGATCGGCGTTTCAACCCCGATCGCCTCGAGGCTATGATGTTAGAGTCTCTCTATCTGCAACTCGGCCAACACGACACTTTGTCGGACGTCGAGAAGGTCTTGTTGGCCGAAACGGTTGTTTTCGGACGCGAGTTCGAAAAGGGGCAAGATGTGGTCAAAGCGGGGTCCCGGCCAACCTATAGCACCATGCTGCTGGATGGCCTGGCGGCACGCTACAAGGTGCTCGAGGGCGGCGGTCGGCAGTTCACGTCCTTGCAGGTGCCCGGCGACTTCGTCGATCTCCACGCCTTTTTGCTCAAGACCATGGATCACGGCATCATCGCGCTGTCGCCTTGCCGGGTGATGTACGCGGATCACAACAAGCTGAAAGCTATTACGGAACAGGCCCCTCATCTGACCCGGCTGTTGTGGCTCGATACGCTGGTCGATGGCGCCATACATCGCGAATGGATCGTGGCAATGGGCCGCCGCTCTAGGACCTCGCATCTGGCCCATCTCATCTGCGAACTGTTCGTACGCCTGCAGGCGGTGAAACGCACCAACGGAATGAGCTTCCACCTACCGCTGTCACAGACTGAAATGGCCGACGTGCTTGGGTTGTCGGTCGTGCACATGAACCGGGTGATCGGCGGCTTGAAAAAGATCAAGGTAGTTAACTGGACGAACCATATGGTCACCATTCTGGACTGGGACCAGCTTGCCAGGCTTGCCGAGTTCGATCCTACCTATCTGAGCATCAACAACGAACCGAGATGAGCAGCCTTAAACTCAGTTACGAGGCGGATTGCTCCACCAACTCAAGCGGCCCGGGTTACGAGCGGGCCTTGTCCTTCCCTACGGGTGGATAGCGCCTGATTTGGCGGCAAGCCGGTCCAGCAGCTTGCGCGCTTCATCGATACGCGCGCCGCATGTCTTCAATATCCGAGCGAAGATCGGCAATCTGTGCCGCCGCCCTCCGTTGATATAGGCGCGCACTTTCATTGAGGAAGTGGTCAGGTTCCCACGGGTCCATCGCTATCAGATCCGTTGCGCACCAGTTCGAACGTCACCTTTACCGTAACGAGGGGTTTGCTAGCACCAGCTCGGACATGCAAGCCAACTTCTCGGAAATTGCCGTCAGGCATCTGGTCCTTTACTATTTCGAGCAACGCCTTTGCCGCCTCATCCTCAGCTGCCTCCAAGCTCGGAAGCTCGGTTCCTTCAGTGTCCGGGAAGGAGGTTCCATTGTCGACTAGATCAAAATAATAGCGCGCCATCATTGCCGAACAAGGCGGCGCGACCTTTGTTCCCCTCGACCTAGCCGTATCGCGCGTGCCGGTTAACGCATACTTTGAATCTTCAGTAGAGGTTACGCCGCCGGTAACAGCGTGAGGATCAACTGGCCAGGGTGTCACGTACCGGCTTCCTGCGTATACAATCCGATAGCTACCGAGATGCGGTCACGCGCCAGACCGTGTTTCCGACATCGTCCGCAATCAACAGCGCGCCCGCCTTGTCGACAGCAACGCCCACGGGTCGCCCATGTGCCTTGTTGTCACTGTCCAGGAAACCGGTGATGACGTCCTGAGGCTTGCCGTTGGGATGACCTCCATTGAACGGTATGAAAACGACCTTATAGCCGTTGAAGCGCTTACGGTTCCAGCTGCCATGTTCGCCGACAAAGGCGCCATTGCGATAGGATTCGGGCAGATTCGTGCCGGTGTAAAATGCCAGGCCCAGGGGCGCGACATGGGAGCTCAGTGCATAGTCCGGAGCGATCGCCTTGGCGACCAGGTCCGGCCGCTGCGGCATCACCCGCGGATCGACATGCTGGCCATAGTAGCTGTAGGGCCAGCCATAAAACGCGCCGTCCTTGACCGAAGTCATGTAGTCGGGAACCAGATTGGGGCCGAGTTCGTCGCGCTCGTTGATGACGGCCCACAGCGCTCCGCTCAGCGGCTCCCAACTCAAACCGTTGGGATTGCGCAGCCCGCTTGCGAAAATGCGCGAACGGCCTGTCGCCCTGTCGACCTCCCAGATCGCGGCGCGATCCTTTTCCGCCTGGATGCCGTTCTCGGTGATGTTGCTGTTGGAGCCGACACCGACATAAAGCAGCGATCCGTCCGGACTGGCGACGAGAGACTTGGTCCAATGATGATCGATCGGGCCGCCGGGCAGAGGCGTCAGCAGGGTGCCTGGCGCGGTGATCTTGGTATCGCCGGATGTGTAGGGATAACGCACGATCGCATCCGTGTTGGCGACGTAGAGATCGTTGCCGACCAGGGCCACGCCGAAGGGCGAATTGAGATGATCGAGGAATACATCCTGCACGTCGGGCACGCCGTCGCCATTCGTATCACGCAACAGCGTGATACGGTTGCTTCCCTCCGTACCGCCGCCCGACGTCGCCATGGACTCGATCCAGCCCATGATCAGGTCCTTCGGACGCTTGATCGCGGCGCCGGGCGGCGCCACGGACTCGACCACGAGAACGTCACCATTCGGCAAGGTGTAGAGCGAGCGTGGATGCTTCAATCCCTTGGCGAATGCCTGGATCTGCAAACCCTTCGCGACCGTTGGTTTCTCGTCCTGTTTCCAGCCGACGACCGAAGCGACATGCATGGGCGGGACAAGATATTGCGTTGGTTCAGGCAGTGTCGGACTTGGGCCGACCTGGCCGCTCGGGTCTGGGTCGTCGTTGCTGCAGGCTGGCAATGCCAAAAGCGATCCGCACAACAGACCGAACCCAAGGGCACGCCGGACGTGAGTGTTCGAAACCTGCAGGGCGTTCATTCGACCACCTCCACGCGAGTGCGGCCGGTGCTCCATCCCAGCAACCGCACGAGAACCAAGACGATCACGGCCGCCGCGGAGAGGATGAGTCCTGCCGGCACGACCGACGTCCACGCGTCGCGGCTGTGCACCAGCGCGTTGAAGAACGACAGCACAAGCACCACCAGGCTGCCGAGCAGATAGGCTCCGTGCGTACGGAGAATTCGACGGGTGAAGAGATCGAAAAGCGCCGCAAGCACCGCAAGAGCGCCCATCACGAGGCCGGCGAACAGCAGCCATGCGGAAAAATCGGCCCACATCATCTCCGCGGTTCGCCAATAGGTGAGGTCAGTCAGCAGCGCACCGATGAAACAAGCATTGGCGACCGCCATCGGTGTCCGATGGATGGGGCGGCCGACGACCACCGGTATCGATCGCGAATTGACCATGGACCTTCTCGCCCTGCTCCGGATGGCATCTGGGCTTCAAACAAACCTGGAGTTGAGATGTTCCGGGAACAGTTTGCGTTCAAGGACTTGTGATTGCCCTGACCAAGGGCGATCGCCGTCGGCGGTGAATGGCGCGAAGCGCGCCGGCATCGTCAGCGCGAGATTAAATTCGTACGTTTCTTACCAAACCTTGGCCCTTTATTGTCAGTCATTGGCAGAGGACTAGATTGACCAGGCGGCATCCCCAAATCATGCCGCAGTGGCCGATGCGGGCTTAGGCAATGTGCCGTCACTGGCATTGTCGCGTCGGCCACTCCCGCAATGCATGCAATACCCGCCATGCAATGCCGACATGATGGCGGTCAGGTGGGCGGACGGTCCTGCCTCGAAGGGTTCTTTGAACCGAGGTCCCCGACCAGCCGACGGTATTGCAGTTCGGGAGGGCCGTAAGATTCTCGTGCCAGCGCCACGAGACCTTTCCGATCCCGGATGGTAATTTCGCCGCGGCGGGCACGGATGTAGCCATGGCTTTCTATTGTCTGAAGCCCCACGGTAACTCCGGGGCGCCTGACGCCCAGCATGACGGAAAGGAATTCGTGGGTTATCATAATCCTGTCGCCGACGGTCCGGTCACTGCACATCAGAAGCCATCTCGCCAGCCGGACCTCCAGGCTGTGTCGTGCGTTGATCGATGCCGTGTAGCTCGTCTGGACGTGGAGATACTGGACGTAGCGCAACAGGAACGGCCGCAAGGTCGGGCTCTCTTCCAAGGCTTCGACAAACGGCGAGGCGCTCATCCGTATCGCTTCGCTCGTCGACTGGATGTAACAATCGAAGCTTGCCAGGTCGTCGCCCATGATCAGCGCCGAACCGGTCATGCCTTCGAAGCCGATTATTCCCACCTCTGATTCCGCCGTTCCCGAAGTCTTGGCGACGACCGATGCGATGCCACTCTCCAGGAAATAGACAGCTTCGATCTTTTTGCCTTCGATCTCCAACGGCGAGCGCAATTCCAGAAAAACACTTTCGAGATGAGGCCGCAGCCGCTCGAAATCGGCCGCGCTCATTCGGCGCAACAACTCGCTCTTGGCCTGCAGAATCTTGTGATCCACGAGACGCTCTCCACTTGGGCAAGAGCGCTGGGATCTCTCGGCCGGCCGCGCCCCTCGAACGAGCGGACGGTGGCAAAACATAAACCGTCCCACCCGGCCAGCACTAGGCAGGCGGCCGCGTCGGTATGAAACCGACAGTAGCTGCTGTGGACAAACCGTAGGTTTTGTCGGCTATCCATCCTTGGCGAGAAGACGAGCTTCCCTGAGGATCGAGGAGCGGTCGAACCCCACCAGCAACACTATGTCTCGTATCTGCTGTTCCGTAGCGCCCGATTCTCGGGCAAGTGTACGCACGGCTTCGGCCGCTAGACCGGGGCGCTCGGGGTCTTTCGCCATGACATCCTAGCCTCACGCTGGGGCAGGAGTGCGATGGTCGCTCCCAAGCGTCAACGCCCGTATCGTGCTGCTGACGACCTCTTTGTGTACGCCTTCGTACCGAACTTGGCGAATCAATTCGCAACACGCCGGTTCGGGTGATTTCAGCGCGCCTCGTTTGTTCGCCAAAAAATCCTTGCAGATCATGGCTATCGCGCGTTCGGAACGCCGCGCCTGTTTGCTGCGTTTGAGCTTGGATGGCTTTCCACGCAGAGGTGAGACCCCATGTTCGATTGGCTGAAGAGCGGCGCGCCAGAACCGCGCAAGGGCATGCCCAGCCCCCGCCTCGACGAAGAGGCTTTCAAGCGTCGCTATGGCGAACAGTTCAACGATCCGGCGTTCGAGCCCCTGGCCGCCGACATCGAACGAATAACGGAGGTAGCCTGGCAGGCCTACAGGGATTCCAGAAAGAGCCCGCGGACCCGAAAGGCGGGACGTGGCTTTGCCGATCCCGATTACGATCTGGCGGTCGATTGGTTCAAGGCCAGACAAGCAATCGAGCGCGCAAAGCGCATGAATGAGCGGGGCAAACGACGCCGCGTCCTGATCGTGAACGGATCGCCGCGCAGCGAGCACACCTGCCCCGGCGAGATGTCCAAATCCTATCGTTTGGTCGAAATCGCCCGGAAGATTTTCAACACCGGCGGCGCGGAAATCGAGATCCTGGATTTGTCCCGGCTGGCCGCCGAATACGGCCGCAAAATCTACCCCTGCAAGGCCTGCTTCTCCACTGCTGCCGCGCTTTGTCACTGGCCCTGTTCCTGCTATCCAAATCATTCGCTCGGCCAGACGCAGGACTGGATGAACGAGATCTATCCGATGTGGGTTGCTGCCCATGCGGTGATGATCATAACGCCTGTCCACTGGTATCAGGCCACCTCGCCGCTGAAGCTGATGATGGACCGTCTGGTATGCGCCGATGGCGGCAATCCCGATCCTAGTTCCACGCACGGCAAGGAGGCGCGGGAGGCGAAGGCGCTGGAACTCGAGGGATGGGACTATCCCCGGCACCTTGCCGGCCGGCTCTTTTCGGTAATCGTGCATGGCGATACCGAGGGAGCCGAAAACGTCCGGCGCTCTTTATCGGATTGGCTGAAATCGATCGAAATGGTCCCGGCGGGGCCGAAGGCCGAACTCGACCGTTACACCGGTTATTGGAAGCCGTACGCGACCAGCCACGACGACCTCGACGATGACAAGGACCTGCAGGAGGAAGTCCGAAACGCGGCGCGTACGCTTCTGGCCGCGGCGGTTGCTCGGAAGGAGGGCACTTTCGTCGCCGCTGGACAGTCGCTGACCGACCCTCGGCAAAAATGATGTTTGACGGCTTTGCCCTGGAGATCGTCAAGCTTGCGGATGCGATGTTGCGCGTGCGCCATGGTGGGGCTGGCCCGCCAGTGTTGCTCCTGCATGGGCACCCGCGAACCCACACCACATGGCATCGCGTCGCGCCGATACTGGCAAGACGTCACACCGTCATTTGCCCGGACCTGCCGGGTTTTGGGCAATCATCCGTCCCGGCCGATGGCTGGGAAAGCGCGGGATCTTCAAAGCGGGCAAAGGCCGGCATTTGCGTCGCTCTGATGCACAGGCTTGGTTTTGATCGTTTCGCCGTCGCCGGGCATGACCGTGGCGCCCTTACCGCATTCAGGATGGCGATGGATCATCCCGCCAGTATATCGCACCTTGTCGAAATCGATGGCATCCCGGTCCTCGAGCATCTGGAGCGTTGCGACAGCCGCTTTGCGACAGAGTGGTGGCATTGGTTCTTCTTTGCCCAGCCAGACAAGCCCGAGCGCGCCATCAATGTCGATCCGCAGGCGTGGTATGGCGGATCGGCCGAAGCGATGGGCAAAGAAAACTTCGAGGACTACCAGACGGCGATCAACAGTCCGCACGTCGTGCATGGGATGCTCGAGGACTACCGGGCCGCCCTAACGATCGATCGGCGGCACGATGCGGAGGATCGCGCCCAAGGGCTACGGGTCGAATGTCCAACGCTTGTCCTGTGGTCGCTGCGCGACGATCTTGAACGGCTCTATGGTGATGTGCTGGCGATCTGGCGCCCGTGGGCCCGGCACCTGCAAGGCCAAGGCATCGACAGCGGTCACCATGTCGCCGAAGAAGCACCGGACCTGTTGGCGAAGGCCATCCTGGACTTCCTTGCTTGACGGCCCACTGGTTTTGATCTGGCGAAGATGGGACGGGCAGCACAATGGTCGGGCCACGTGCTGCCGGATGACACGCAGCCTTCGTTCCCCGGGAACAAATCTCCCTTTGGAAAATTGTGACGCCGAGGAGAATATCGGAAGCTCCGGGCCGGAAATATCGCGTTGCGACGGAGTTCTCAGCGAGCAGGTATATTGAGAACATTTTGTGACCGAGGGGGGCTCCATGCGGTTCGACAAGGCCGGCTAGACGGCCCCAGGAGTGATCGCGCCAAGGCAAAATGTCGCCGCTTGCCGGGACAGGGGGCCGGCATTGAACGCGCCAAATAGGCTTGGGCAGGGAGGTGTAAGATCGATCCCAATCTGTGGTTCGCCTTTCTCGGCACCGTGATCCTGTTGCAGATGCCACCCGGCCCCGACAGCATGCTGGTCATGGCACGTGGCATCGGGCAAGGCCGTGGCGTGGCGTTGTTCACGGTCGTGGGAATGACATTGGGCGCAGGCACGGTGCAACTGCCGCTGATCGCCTTGGGTGTCTCCTCGCTCCTGCGTGCATCGCCATTGGCATTCGACGCGCTTCGTTGGGCTGGGGCAGCCTATCTGGTCTGGTTGGGCATAAGTTTGCTCTCGGGCACGAAAAGCGATCTGGATGTCGATTGCGTCAAGCGCGTCGGTCCGCTCGCAGCGATGCGGGAAGGTATGATTGCCAACCTCATCAATCCGTGGCCCATGACCTTCATGATCGCGTTCCTGCCTCAGTTCGTCGATCCGAACCGTGGCTCTGTCTGGTTCCAGATGCTGATGCTCGGCGCGACCCAGAAATTGACTGGCGTCTTGGTCCTGGGAACCTATGCGGTTGCTTCTGGTGTGCTCGGCGAATGGGTCATGCGTCGACCCCGCGTGAGACTTTGGCAACAACGGATAGCGGGCTGCTTCATTGTCGGCCTTGGCATTCGAATGGCCGTGGGCGGCGGGGCCGGCAAGTGAAGCGAAAGTCTCCTTCGCAGATCCAACGATGACAAGATCGAAGCAGGTTTCAGACTGGGCATGTTCAGCGAGCGGCGCAGCACGGAAGCCGGATCTCCTGATCGAGTTGGTTGAAACCGGCGGGGATGCCAAGGCAGAAGCGGGCGCTGCTCTCTATCGCTACAATGTGGCCAAGTCCGGCGTCGCGGATCGAATGCCGATCGGCGCCATGGTGCGCGACGCCTCGGGAAAGGTCGTTGGGGGTCTGTGGGGCAGGACTGAGCTTGGACTGTTGTTCCTGGACATGTTTTTCGTGACTGAGGATGTTCGAGGAAAGTCGTATGGCAGCCGGCTTCTGTCAGCCGTGGAAACAGAGGCAAGAAAGCGTGGCTGCGCGCGCGCCGTGGTCGAGACCAGCAGCTTCCAGGCACCCGGCTTCTATGTTCGCCACGGATACGAGGAATTTGGCAGGGTTGAATTTGGCATTCCGGGCACCGCGCGCATCTTCCTGCGAAAAGAGCTCTGAAGACTAGAGCGACATCCCTTTCGCGAGCTGCCTGCGCCGCCGCCAGTCGCATGAGGATGACGGCGGCTCCAGCATCCTCGGCTAGGATTTTTGTTCCGATGGGAGAGAGACCCGTTCCCGTACGGACTGCTCCGTCGTGTCGGCCGCGGACTTGACGATTTCACCAATCTGGTCGGCCACCGTGCCTGCTTGTGTGTCCTGCCGTCCAGCTTCCTGCTTGATCGTCTCATAGGCGTCCGCGGCAACCTGCTTGGCCTGATCGAGGCCTTGCTCGAGCATGGTCTCCGAGGTGTTGCGAAGCTTCTCGCCATAGGCCCCCAGTTGCTCATCCTCCACCGCGGTATGGGGCAACATGGCGCCTATCGCGGCGCCGATGGCGAGACCGACCGCCGCGACCGCGAGGGGCTGATCGTTCAACAGCTCCTGTGCCGAGCGACTGGCTTTTGCAGCCATGTCGCCAGCCGTCGATCCCGCGCTGGCGGCGTTGCTCGTCAATCCTTCGGCGGCGCCGCTCGCTGCGCCCGTTATGGCCGCGCCCACGCTACTTGCAGCTGACGAGAGCGATTCAGCGGTTCCGGAGAGCGTGCTGCCCAAGCCGCCGCCCTCCGCCTCGTCACGCCCGCTGGGCGGAGTAGGCGCCGTATAGCCGGCCGGGCGACGACTGCCGTTCGACGGACCGCTGCCCAGCATCAGCCAAGCCAGACCTGCGCCCACCATGGTCACGGGCAAGGGATTGTCCCTGACCTGCGTTCTCAGATTGTTGAGCATTGCCGAACTCTCTCCTCCGGAGAAGATGCCGGTGAATTCATCCAGCAATTGTCCCGGGGACATCTTGCCACGAATGGATTCGGCGGTCTCCACCACCCTGGCGCGCGCGGCCTCCGCCTCGCGTTCGAGTTCGGCTGCGGATTTCTCGGTCATCTCACTTGTTCCTTGATCACAGTCGCGTCGCGCCTGAGCTGTTCTTGGGTTCGGTCGGGAGTAAGTTCGGAAGGCGCCATGCTTGCCATGCCGGTGCGCAGCAGAATGACGCCAAGAATTGCCACCACAACGCCGACCAACAGGGAGGACCACCCGGCCCCCAGCCCTGCCCGCGTCAATGCGATGACCAGGGCCTGAAGCAGCACGAGCAGAGCCGCGAGCAGGCAGATGGCCCCGCCCAGCACCTCGGCGGCGCCAGCTCCCGTCTTGGTAAACTTTTCAGAGAGCTCCGCCCGCAGAAGCCTGGCTTCGGTTTGCACCAGCGTGGTGACGTTTTGGGCCAAGTCGGTCACCAGGGTCGCGAGGCTGGGATTGTCTTGAGTGTTCATCTGTCTTGCTCCCCATACGGCGTGGCCAGATCGTCAACGCCGCCGCTGAATCCTTGCACACCGTCGGCTGACCAGCCGGCAGCTTCGCCGGTCTGCGAGTTAACATCACCCGAGGCACTTCGAGATGCTTCGGGGCTTCTCGGTGGGGAAGCCTTGATGAATCGACCCAGCGCCAATCCGGCCAATACGGACCCGGCAAGCAGGACACCGGGGTTTTGCCGGCCGAAGGACTGCACATCCTCAAGCACCTGGCCAAACGGCTTTTCTTCCAACGAGGAGGAAAGCCGCTCCAGCCCGCCGGCGGCGTCCAGGGCAAATTTCGACGCGGTCCTTTCATCATTGTTGGCCAGATGCTCGCTGGCAGCGCGCAGCGCGCCGCCCAACGCCGCCAAGCTCGATCCGATGTCGCGCTGCGTCTCCTCCGCCTTGTCCGAAATAACCTGCGTGGCTTCCGTCGCGTAGTCGCCAGCCTTGCGGGCCAGTCCGTCGCGAGCATCGTGAAGCAACTCGCTCGCGCGCTGTTTTTCCCGGCCGAGCCTGTCGGAAACGTCGCTTGTCGCCTTGTCGAAATCAGTGGGTTTACGGCCCTGGCCGTCATTGCGTTGCATGGGTCACCTAGTGAAAACCGAGGAAGGAGAGGATCGCGAGCACGACAACGACGAGGCCGATAAGATAGATGACACCGTTCATGGGCACGTTCCTCCTTGGCAGCCCAACTTCATAGAACCTGCGATGTTCCGTCGGCGAAGAGCTTTTTGCGATCCAAGAGCAATGCAGGAAGAACCGGTCGGGAGCGCCGCCAGTCCGTCATCGAGACGAGCTGCCTCGGTCGAGAGTTGCTTCCAAGTCCATTCCACTGAGCCACCGCCGAAGTGCGCTTGAGAGAAATCGCTGGACCAGGATAGGGTCCACCGTTCCCACCCGAATGGCAGGACGGCAATGACCCATCCTATCGAGACACTATCCAGTCGCGCGCGGCGCTGGGCAGTCGGTTTGACCGAGCAGAAGAGCGTCACCGGCACGGACGGCGAGGCTGCCTTCGGCCCTTGGTTGGCTGCGGAACTCCGAAAGGAGACGGCATTTCAGAACGCGGAGGTCTGGACGATCGAGGTCGGACCTCAGGACGGCCGTCACTGCGTGGCGATGCTCCTGCGCGGCACTGGTCGCCCGACCGTGCTCTTGACCGGTCACTACGACACCGTCGGGACAAGCGATTACGGACAGTTGGAGCCTCTGGCCACTCGGCCCGACGCGCTGACAAAGGCGTTGCACGGTTCCCTCGTCGCCGCGAACGCTCCAGCCGCCATCCTGGCGCACCATGATTTCGCGGGCGGCGAATTCCTTGCCGGACGTGGCCTTCTCGACATGAAGGCGGGCCTTGCAGCGGGGCTGGCCGTATGCGCCGAATTTGCCGAAAGCGCAAAGCCGGCTGGAAATCTGCTTTTCATCGCCGTGCCGGACGAGGAGAACAATTCCGCCGGCGCCCGCAAGGCGGCACAAATGCTGCCTGGACTCTGTAAAGAGCGCGACCTCGATTTGCTCGCGGTGATCAATCTCGATGCGATCGCGGATGATGGCGACGGCAGCAAGGGTCGCGTCATCGCTCTGGGAACCGTCGGCAAGCTGCTTCCAGCCGCCTGCGTGGTTGGTGTTCCCACACATAGCGGCTTTCCCTTGAATGGCCTCAATGCCGGCGCTATCGCCGCGGCAATCGCCACGCGGATCGAATGGGCGCCCGAGCTCACCGACATGTGCGGCACCGGACCCGGCACCCCGCCCAGCCTGCTCGGGATTCGGGACGGAAAGACCGGATATGATGTCACGACACCGCGGACCGCCCATGCCACCTTCAATGTGCTGAGTTATCGCCGAGCGCCCAATGAGGTGCTCGACCGGTTCGACAGCCTATGCGCCGAAGCGGCCTCGCGTCTTTTGCAGGAGCTCCGGCGCCGCGTCTCTGCTCAGCACGAAACAGGTCTGCTTGAGGTGGTGCAATCTATCCCCGTCCATCGGTATGAGACTCTGCTGGCGCGTCTCGAAGAACCGGAGCGGCTGCGGCTCGAAGCTGTTTCTGCTTCGATCGCCGCCGGCGAACAGCCCCTGCCCGAGAAGTGCCGATTGATAACCGAGCAGGCTTGGGAACTCAGCCGCTTGGCCGGGCCAGCCATCGTGACGGGCTTCGGATCGATACCCTATCTGCCGACGAACCTTTCCGCGCAGCCGGCAGCCGCTAGGCTGCGAGCCGCTGCCGTCGAGGTGGCGGACGAGGCAGGGGCTCGCCATGGCAGCGTGGTCACGTGCGCGGACTATTTCGCCGGGATTTCGGACATGAGCTTCTTTGGCGAAGCGGCCGAATCCTCCCTCGACGTCGTCGCCCGCAACACGCCAGCCTGGAAAGACAGCGTGCGCTGGCCTCTCACGCGAGCCCTGGCCAACATGCCGACGATCAACATCGGTCCGTGGGGACGCGATTATCACACGCCGCTGGAGCGATTGCATGTCGGCTATGCGTTCGACGTCCTGCCGCAGCTCATTCGCGATGTCTGCGCCATGCTCCTTCGGCCCGACGCGTCCTGACAGGCACGAACGGCACAAGCGGATGCGGCCGCATTTGGCCGCCGCCTTCTGCCTGTGACGATGACTATTCGGCTGCCTTCCTGTCGAACATCTGCTCACTCTGCGCACCAGAGCTTGGCCGTGGCGGCGAGAGCATTGGCTCCTCGCCCATCGGTGCACCGGGCAACAGGGAGAACTCGCCCTTGCCGTCCATCGACGGGCCTTCGCTCCAGCGTCCCTGCGCCGGTGCGACACCTTCGACGAAACAGTTGATGAACGCATAGGATACGTCTTGATGCTCTTTCTCCCGCGGGAAGGAATTGGGCACCGGCAGAGACGCGGTCAGGCCGCCCATGTCCTCGATCGCCGCCAGCCACTGCTGCTGATGCATGGTGTCGCGCGCGATGAGGAATGACAGCATGTCCTTCATTCCGGCATCGTTGGTCATGTTGTAGAGGCGGGTCGCAAGCACGCGCCCGCTTCCTTCCGCGGTGACGTTGGCGACCATATCGGCGGCAAGATTGCCGCTGGCATAAACATGCGAAGCATTGAAGGGAACACCGTTGGAGTTTTCCGGCAGGGCGGCGAGCCCAGTCGACAAGATATGGCGGAAATTCATCCCGTTAAGGACAGAGCCTCCGACCGCATCGGATGAAACGTCCTCCTGCAGTGAAAGCGGTGCCCCTTCGAGATTGAGCGCGACCGCGGTCGCCAGCATCTCGATATGGGCGAGCTCCTCGGTGGCTGTGTTCAACAGCAGGTCGCGGTACTTGGCCGGTCCACGGCACCCCCAGGCTTGAAAGAAATACTGCAAGGCGACACGAATTTCGCCTTCCACTCCGCCTATGGCCTGCTGTAAGGCGCGAGCAAAGATTGGGTTCGGCGTCTCGACTTGAACCGGGAACTGCAATTTCTTGTCGGTGTAATACATGGCTGACTCTCCGTTTGAAGTCAGCCGAACCTCAGCCCGGAAGCATTGTTCCGCCCGAGCAGGCGTTTAATTTGGGAAGAACTGGCAGCGGATCGTCTAGGGTCAGCGGAAACTCAATTGCACGACGAAGACGACCGGTCGAACACGGTCGTGCCGGCCGGCAGGCAGGGATCATGCAACCTTGGAAAACAGAGCCACGTCACATCGGGCCAAGCCGTAGCGCCACCGGTGGTCGGTCGCGGCAACCCGGCTTTGGTAAAACAGTGAAAGCTGGCTGCCTTCGATCATCACCGTTGAATGACCGTTCTCGCCCGGCTGGCCTGGCTCGAGCACCGGCCCTATCGACACGTAAGGTCCGGCAACCTCGTCAGCGATGGCGAAAAACACGCGCTGACGATTCCCACGAAGGCCATTTGGAAGAAAACAAGTGGCGTTCAGGAGCACTCGGCCATCCGGCAACTCGACCAGTTGGGCACCTTCTATGCCCCATTCATAGTCGGGATCCTCTCTCGTATTGTGATGAGGGACATCAGCGTGATCGAGGATCTTGCCGATCCGCTTCCACGGACCGAACCACGAATCGGACTGGCTGCGAGCGAGATAGATGTCGGGCTGCGGCACTCTGTTGAATTTCGGCATGGCAGAGTAAACGAGATAGCGCTTGCCCCCAATGACCGCCGGGTGCGGATCGTAAATGCCATCCTCCTCCGTGTCGGGGATGGCGAGAATGGCCGGGCTGAGAACCACCCAATGGAAGCCGTCGTTGGAAACCGCATGCTCGCAGCGGCCACCGGATTTCATGAACTCGGTCTGGATGAACATATGGAAGACGCCACTTTCGTGGATGACGCCCGGAGCCGCGACCCCCGTCCCGTTGATGGGAAGCTCGATCGCCTCGTGCTCGATCCAAGGCCCATAGAGGTCGGGCGCCGTCGCGTGCAGGATTCTCCACGTCTCGGTCGTCACCGTCCCGCTAGAACCGAAGACATGCCACAGCCTGCCATCGAAGACGGGGCATGGGTCCTTGAGGTCATCCACGCTTTGCGGATGGAACAGCGGAAACACGTTGGTGTCGAAATCGATCTTCATCTTAGCCCCGGAATTTGCCCTTGCCCCGGACGCGCCCAATGCCGCGGGCGAATCAAGTTGATGTCCGGGATATTTTATAGCCAGCAAGTGCAACGCAAATACGGCAAAGGCGGTTCTCCACCAGCAAACCTCGTCGGGGGCAGTTCGATGACCCGCCATTTGAGACAGCCAGTCTGCCTCCGCGCGGCCGGCGCTTTGCATTCGTCCAATCCGAAGCGGCGACCGAGCTCTCGTTTCACCTTGGAACAACTCACCTACCCGAAAGTTAGGAGCTGAAACTGAAGTCTAGTTGTCCCCTCATCCACGATTAACAAATGTTAGTCGCAACATAAACGACCGTCTATAAAAGGAATATCTCAATGGAAGCAGCCTTTGGCAGGGTAATGGTCAGTAAACAAGCTGACAGGCAAAATCTACTGGTTTGCTTCTCCCATTTAAGGTGGAATTTCGTTCATCAACGCCCGCAGCATATCCTCACTCTCGCATCCATGCAGCAGAGAGTTGTCTACTTTGAAGAACCTGTTTTCGAAGAACTGGCGCAGCCGCTATTGCGGACGAGCGAGGCCTCGCCAAACATTCTGATTGCGACACCAGTGCTCCCGGTCGGCACGTCGGCCGCGAAAGCAGACGCCGCGCAGCGGAGATTTGTTCAGCAGACAATCGCTTCTGTGCCGCACAGCCGGCTGATCGCATGGTATTACACGCCAATGGCTCTTCGTTTCACGGAGTACCTCCAGCCGGACATATGCGTCTATGATTGCATGGACGAACTCTCGGCGTTCAAGAATGCGCCGCCCGAACTGAGGCAGATGGAGAAGGCGCTTCTGAACCGCGCCGATCTTGTTTTCACCGGCGGCCTGAGCCTGTTCGAGACCAAGCGCCACCTGCATCACGCGATCTATCCCTTTCCGAGCAGCATCGATGTGAACCACTTTCACAAGGCCAGGAAGCCGGGAAAGGACCCAGCCGATCAGGCCGGCATTCCTCACCCGAGGGTCGGCTATTTCGGCGTCATCGACGAGCGGCTGGACGTCGACCTCGTGGCCCAGGCGGCGGAGATCATGCCGGACGTGCATTTCGTCATGCTTGGCCCGGTGGTCAAGATCGATCCTACAAGCCTGCCGCAAGCCGAGAATCTTCACTGGCTGGGCGGGAAAGCCTACCGCGATCTGCCCGACTACCTGCGCCACTGGGATGCCGGCTGGATGCCGTTCGCCCTCAATGAAGCGACCCGCTTCATCAGCCCGACCAAGACGCCGGAGTTCCTCGCGGCCGGGCTGCCGGTGGTCTCGACGGCGATAGTCGACGTGGTGCGCAGCTACGGCGCTGCCGGACTGGTGGAAATCGCCGACAGCGACGATCTGGAAACCAAGCTCCGCTCGGCTCTTTCGCGACCGCGCCAGATGCTCCGGCGACAAGTCGACGCCTACCTTGCGGATACCTCCTGGGAGCGAACATGGAATGCCATGGCAGCTCACATCGAGCGCGCCCATGAACGCAAGAAAATCGTCCCTCTTCGCAGGAGCGCTTAGCCATGTTCGACTGGCTGGTCGTCGGGGCGGGTTTTGCCGGCAGCGTGCTTGCCGAAAGGATAGCCTCGCAGCGTCACGAAAGCGTCCTGCTGGTCGATCGTCGCGGCCACGTGGGGGGCAATGCGTATGATTGCTATAATGAAGCCGGCATCCTGATCCACCGCTACGGTCCGCATATCTTCCACACCAACAGCCAGGCGATCGTGGACTACCTGTCGCGGTTCACCGAGTGGCGGTCATACGAGCACAGGGTGTTGGCGGCGGTGGACGGGAAACTCGTTCCCATCCCGATTAATCTCGACACGATCAACAGCCTTTATGGGCTGGACCTGACCTCGGCCCAGTTGGAGGAATTCTTTGCGTCGCGACGCGAGACGGTAGAGGACGTTCGCACGGCCGAGGATGTCGTTGTCAGCACGGTGGGCCGCGAGCTCTACGAAAAATTCTTCCGTGGCTACACTCGGAAGCAATGGGGCGTGGATCCCAGTCAACTGAGCAAATCGGTGACGGCACGAGTGCCGACCAGGACCAACCGTGACGACCGCTATTTCAGCGATAGCTTCCAGAAAATGCCGGCCGGCGGATACACCAGGATGTTTGAACGCATGCTCGACCATCCGAACATCAAGATCATGCTGCAGACCGATTTCCGCGAAATCCGTGAGAAGATCCCGTTCAGGCGGATGATCTATACCGGTCCAATCGACGAATATTTCGGGTGGCAGCTTGGGCATCTTCCCTATCGCTCGCTGCGTTTCGAGCACGTCACCCTGGACCGCGAGCAGTTTCAGCCGGTTGCGGTCGTCAATTATCCGCAGACGCAAGATTACACCCGCATCACGGAGTACAAACATTTGACCGGCCAGCAGAACGCGCGGACCAGCCTGACTTACGAATATCCGACGGATATCGGGGACCCGTACTACCCGGTGCCGCGAGCCGAAAACGAAGCGCTCTACAAGCGCTATGAAGCGCTCTCCGCAACCTGTCCCGACGTGTGGTTTGTCGGCCGCCTGGCAACATACCGCTACTACAACATGGACCAGGTGGTCGGACAGGCCCTGGCTACTTTCGCTCGCATCCAGAAAAGTCTGCCGGAATGGGCGGGCACCGGAAGGACGCCCCTAGGCGGACTGGCGGTGAGTTCTCCCGCACATGGGAGCTGAATTGGCGCCGGCAAATCAGAAGGAGAATTGTGATGGATACAAACTTCACCACGGAGAGCCGTTCGATCTTTATTGTTGGCTTGCGCAACGCCCATGCCATGGAGAACCAAGCGCTGTCGATCATGAAACCACAGGTCGAGCGTATCGAGAATTATCCTGTGGTGGTTGATCGCTTGCGCCGGCACATTCAGGAGACCGAGGGCCAGATCACCCGGATCGAGGCGGTCCTGGAGGGCCTCGATGAAGAGCACTCCACGCTCAAGGACACGGCCCTATCGATGGTTGGCAGCATGGCGGCCATGGGACATTCGATGGCAGGCGACGAGATCATCAAGAACAGCTTGGCGAATTTCGCCTTCGAGAACTACGAGATCGCTGCCTACAATTCGCTCCTGGTGCTCGCCGATGCCGGCGGCTTCCAGCATGCAGAAACGGCCCTCAGACAGAATCTGAGCGAAGAGGAAGCCATGGCCGATTGGCTGAAGGAAAATCTGAGCGACGTGACCCTGCGGTACGCCAGGTTGCGCGACGCGGGGGAGACCGCAAAAAGCTGATCCAACGGCGCGGGACGGCATCCACAACCCGCTCACCTTGTTGCCGGCCGCTCCTTCAGCGCGTCCGGTTCGGTGCGAACAGACCTTGCTGCCGAACCAGTTCGTCGGCGACGGGCTGGCGGAGGCGTCGCGTACCATCCGCCTGGATGACCGAAAACAACCCCACCTCCGCATGTCGGGAATTATCCCACCCAGGGTAAGCGGTTATCGGATACAGGCAAATACCCTCGATCGGCGCGTCGAGGCTCATCGCCGCACGCACCTCGTCGCAGACATAGTGGAGCCAAGCAGCCCCGCCCGATCCCTCCGAGCCGGTTTCGGCGATGAACATCGGCTTGCCATATCGATGAGCGACCTCGATCAGCATTTCCGACAGAGCACGGTACTCGTGGTGTCCCATCGGAATGGTCGGCCCATTTATGTACCATTGATTGTGCGGATAGAAGTTCAGGCCCACGGCATCGACAACATCCTCGCTGCCGCCCAACTCGGGTTCGACGCGGCCCAGCAACATGTCGTAGGCCTCGAACTGTCCCAGTCGGGCGTTTTCGGCGCGGCGCCGTTCGCCGCGGGTCCGGTCGCGAGGCGCGATGTGGATGAGCGGCTCGGCCCAGACAAATCTGCATGCCGGATCGACCTCGCGCATTGCACGAACACCGGCGATGGCAGCCTTGACGAGATGCCGCTTGAACCATCCCCGCTTGTTCAGCCCTACGCGCGGGAAATAGCCGACCTCGACGGCCCAGGCGAAGAAGGAGATTTCGTTGATCGGACACAACAGAGGCGATGTGCCGGTGATCGAGCGGTGCACCCTCACGGCTTCCGCCGCGAACGAGGCATAGGCATCGATGAAATGGATGGACCCCTGATCGACATGGTCCGGGGATCCATAGTGGAAGATATCCCAGATGACCTGGACACCTGCCGATCGGGCTGCCTCGACCATAGGCATCCAACTTGACCAGTCATAGGTTCCGGGAGCGGTTTCGATCAGGTGCCAGCGTAGCCCATCGCGAATGGTGCGCAGGCCGAGGTCGGCGCAGGCCCGGTAGTCGCCGAGGGCATGCAAATTGTGCGAGGTCGCACGAATAAGGTCGAGGCGGACGCCGTCCTTGCGCCGGTGCGAGGAGCACTCAAAGCCCGCCATGAAAAAACTGGCGAAGCGCGAAGCTCCCGGAGCCGGCTCACCCACTTCGTGCCCGTCCGTGAGTCCCACTTCGTCCATTCGGAGTCTCCTTTGGGCAGTTTCAAACTCGGCCGCCCTGTTCGGACCGCGAATTGCCTTTGGCGAAACGCCGGATCCGACCGGGCAAGCCGCATCCCTTTGCTCAGCTCAGCAGATCCTTCGTCCTGCCTGACCGGGTAGTGCCGAACCGACGGGCCGAGCCTTTGTTCCGGTGGTCGACCGCCTGGGAGCTGGGTGGCGATTGGCGACGTCAGGAACAAGGAGGCTTGAGCCAAGTTCGGGGCAATGTAGCACCGGCGTGGCTTAACTCGACCGGCTGCTCGGCAAACAACAGAGGCACGGGATCATATGACCGTTCAAATTCGACTTTCAGATATCGACCATGCCAGGCGCGAGGATCGTGGCGACGGTGCTTGGAGCATTGCACCGGATCTTGGCTATTTGCGGTTTGCAATCGTCAATGTCGTGTTGTTCGGCGCACCGGGCAGCGGAGACCGGAAATGGGTGCTGATCGATACCGGTTTGCCGACGTCCCGGAGCAGCATCCTTGCTGTGGCGGAAAAGCGCTTCGGGACTGACGCGCGGCCGGCTGCGATCATCTTGACGCACGGCCATTTCGACCATGTGGGAACGGTTCTGGACCTCGCGAATACGTGGGACGTGCCTGTCTTCGCACACCCGCTCGAGCGCCCCTATTTGGACGGGACCACATCCTATCCGCCGCCGGACCCCTGGGTTGGAGGTGGACTGATGGCGCTGCTTTCGCCGCTCTTCCCACGCGGGCCGATCGATCTTGGCAACCGCCTGGAACCGTTGCCGAGCGACGGATCGATCCCCGGAATGCCCGGATGGCAATGGCTGCACACACCAGGACACGCCCCGGGGCATATCTCGCTCTGGCGCGAGGAGGACCGCTCGCTGATCGTAGGGGACGCCTTCATCACCACAGGGCAGGAGTCGGTCTATGAGGTCGCCGTTCAGGATCTCGAGATGCACGGTCCGCCACGCTATTTCACGCCGGACTGGGATGCGGCGGAAAGATCTGTGAAGCGCTTGGCCGCGCTGAAGCCCCAGATGATCATCAGTGGACATGGGGCGGCGGCGGCTGGCGTGGGTATGCGTCAAGCTCTTGACAGCCTGGCTGATCGGTTCACGGAGTTTGCCGTGCCGCCGAAAATGAAATTCGTGCGCGAGCCGGCGACGGTTCCAAATAGCTGAGCCTGTTCGAGCGCAGCGCTCTGCCGCGGTTCTCAAGATCTGTCAAAAACGGGCCAGCTTTGCCGCTCGGCTGCCCAAGACGGGCGGCGGCGGAACAAACGTCACAGGCGCCAGTTAGGGCGTTCGTTGGGCGGCAGGCGACACCGGGCGTATCTCGAATTCTGCGTCAGGGAAGACTTAGATGGAAAACGCGAAGAACGCGTGCCCTCACGACGCGTCCTCCCCGAGATGCGTGGCGCAGCAGCTGTTTTTGCCACCCACCTTCAAGCCGGCGCACTTGCTGCTCTGGATACCCGCAGCCGCATTCTTGCCCGGCTGCGCGGGAGGCGTGCTCGACCCGCAAGGGCCAATTGGCGCGGGCAATCGCACGATCCTTTTGAACTCGCTGGCGGTGATGCTGGTGATCGTCATTCCGACGCTGATCGCACTGCTGGCCTTCGCTTGGAAATTCCGCGCCTCCAACAGCAGTGCCCGTTACGACCCGGAATTCACCTATTCAGGTCGGATCGAGTTGATCGTCTGGTCGATCCCGACGCTCACCATCCTCTTCCTTGGCGGACTGATCTACTACGGTTCCTATCACCTCGATCCGCGCAAACCGATCGCCTCGGCGCAGCCACCGCTCGACATCCAAGTGGTGGCGCTCGATTGGAAATGGCTGTTCCTCTATCCCGAGCAGGGAATTGGAGCGGTCAACCAGCTGGTCATCCCGGCCGGCGTTCCCGTGCATTTCAAGCTGACCTCGGCCAGCGTGATGAACACGTTCTTCGTGCCTCAGCTTGGCAGCATGGTCTATGTCATGAACGGCATGCAGACCGAGTTGCATCTGCAAGCCGACCGCGAGGGCAGCTATTTCGGTCAGTCGGCGCATTTCAGCGGCGACGGCTTCTCGGACATGAACTTCAGCGTGATCGCGGTTTCGGCCGATGCGTTCACCCGCTGGGCGTCATCGTTGCGTGGCGGCGGCGGCGTGCTCAACGCCGACGGGTACCGCGAACTCGCCCGGCAAAGCACAAACCTGCCACCGGCTTCGTTCGGCCATGTGCAGCCCGGGCTGTTCGAAGCGGTTGTCCAGCAGACGCTGCCGCCCGGCCCCGGCCCCGCTGAAAGTACCGGTAGCGGCGAGCCACAGGTCAGTCCGAAGGCGTTACGAGCGGCGGCCATGGCGCACCACCAGCAGGCAGAAGGGGAAGAATGACAATGCTCGGCAAGCTGGATTGGTCGGCGATTCCGTTCGACCAACCTATCCCCCTCGGTGCGGCCTTCGCGGTGTTCCTCGCCGCGGCAGCGGTGCTCTGCTGGATAAGTCTCAAGGGATATTGGCCCTATCTGTGGAGCGAGTGGATAACTTCGGTCGACCACAAACGCATCGGCGTGATGTACATCGTGCTCGCGATGCTCATGCTTTTGCGTGGCTTCGTCGATGCCATCATGATGCGCACGCAACAGGTGCTGGCCATCCACGGTCCAGGCTATCTTCCGCCCGAGCATTACGACCAGATCTTTTCGGCGCACGGCACGATCATGATCTTCTTCGCGGCAATGCCTTTCATCATCGGCCTGATGAATTTCGTCGTGCCGCTGCAGCTTGGCGTCCGCGATGTCGCCTTTCCGACGCTCAACTCAGTCAGCTTCTGGTTGACGGCCACCGGAGCCCTGCTGGTCAACATCTCGCTTGTCATCGGCGAGTTCGCGCGCACCGGCTGGTTGCCCTATGCGCCCTTGTCGGAAACCACCTACTCGCCGGGCGTCGGTGTCGACTACTATCTGTGGTCGATCCAGATCTCCGGCGTCGGTACTCTGCTGACCGGGGTGAACCTGGTGACGACCATCCTTAAGATGCGTGCGCCGGGAATGGGGTATCTGCGCATGCCGATGTTCTGCTGGACATCGCTGGCCTCCAACCTGCTCATCGTCGCGGCCTTCCCGATCCTCACCGCCACGCTCGCGATGCTGACGCTGGACCGCTATCTCGGCTTCCATTTCTTCACCAACGAAGCCGGCGGAAATCAGATGATGTTCGTCAACCTGATCTGGGCCTGGGGCCATCCCGAGGTTTACATCCTGGTGCTTCCAGCCTTCGGGATTTTTTCCGAGATCTTCTCGACCTTCTCGTCAAAACCGCTGTTCGGATATCGTTCGATGGTCGCGGCGACGATGTTCATCTGCATCGTCTCGTTCATGGTCTGGCTGCACCATTTCTTCACCATGGGCGCCGGTGCCGACGTCAATGCCGCGTTTGGGATCGCCACCTCGGTCATCGCCGTCGGCACCGGCGTAAAAATCTACAATTGGCTCTTCACCATGTATGGCGGGCGCGTTCGTTTCGACACGCCCATGCTTTGGGCGCTGGCTTTCGTCACCACCTTCACCGTCGGCGGCATGACCGGCGTCCTGCTTGCCGTCCCGCCCGCCGACTTCGTGCTGCACAACTCGCTTTTCCTCGTGGCACATTTCCACAACGTCATCATCTCGGGCGTGCTGTTCGGCGCCTTCGCCGGCTTCACCTACTGGTTCCCCAAGGCATTCGGCTTCCGGTTGCACGAAGGTTGGGGGAAGGCGGCATTTTGGGTCACCTTGGTCGGCTACATGCTGGTCTTCGTGCCACTCTATATCGTCGGCCTGCTTGGCATGACGCGGCGCCTTCAGCACATCGACATGGATCTCTGGGCGCCGTGGCTGGTGGTGGCCGCGTTCGGCGTGCTGGTGATGATCATCGGCGCCGCACTGCAGATCATGCAGCTGGTGGTTTCGATCCGGCATCGCGACAGGCTTCGCGACGAGACCGGCGACCCGTGGGACGGCCGTTCGCTGGAATGGTCGACATCCTCCCCTCCGCCCGCCTTCAACTTTGCGCGGCTGCCACACGTCGAGAACGAAGAACCCTACTGGAGCATCAAGCAACGGGGGATCGAGGAGCAGAGCGCGGAGACGGAGGCCGCGTACGAGCCTATCGAGATGCCGCGCAACAGCCCGACAGGCTTCGTCACTGCTTTTTTCAGCACGCTGATCGGCTTCGCGCTGATCTGGCACATCTGGTGGCTGGCGATCGTCGGCTTCATCGGCGCCTACGCCACCTTCGTCGTCTTCGCCTGGCGCGATCATGGCGACTACGAGATTCCCGCCGATGAGGTCGCGCGAATAGACCGAAACGGCCGAGCCGCGCAGCTTGCCTTCCTGCGCAGTTGGGAGCGTCCGGTATGAGCGATCACGCCTTCACCAGCGACATCAGCGCCGACCGCCAGACACGCGACCCATACCGGCTCAATCGCACCGGCAGCCATGGTGCAAGATCCGCGACGGGCCACGGACAGGGCGGTCCAGCGTCGAAGTTCGTCACCGTTGCCTACGGGTTCTGGATCTTTCTGCTGTCCGACATCATCATGTTCTCGGCTTTCTTCGCCGCTTATGCCGTGCTCGCCAAGGCAACCGCCGGCGGGCCGACCGGCAAGGATCTGTTCGAACCCACGCGCGTTGCGGTGCAAACGGGCCTTCTGCTCAGTTCGAGCTTCACCGGCGGCTTGGCAACGCTCGCGAGCCACCGCAGATCGATGGCTGCCACCCAGTTCTGGCTGCTGATTACGGGCCTGCTCGGGGCAGCCTTCCTGCTCCTGGAGGTGCAGGAGTTCGCGGCGATGGCCGGCGAGCAGGCAGGCCCGTCTCGAAGTGCATTTCTTTCAGCCTTTTTCGCACTCGTTGGTTGCCACGGGACCCACGTCGCACTCGGCCTGCTCTGGCTAGGCACCATGATGGCGCAGCTGTGGGTCAAGGGTTTTCGACCCGATATTTTGCGGCGGCTCCACTGCTTCGGGCTCTTCTGGCACGCGCTCGACATCATCTGGGTTGCCATCTTCACGCTGGTTTATCTGTTGGGAGCATCGCCATGACCGAGATCGGGGGCGGGAGCGGGACCGGCGAGACGCCAGACCGCCGCGATTCAGCGCCGGGCGAGGAACGCATAACCGAGCACGAAATGGCGGGGGGCCTCTCTGGCTACCTGCTCGGCTTCGGCTTGGCCATCCTGCTGACGATTGCTTCGTTCCTGGCGGCTCAGACCAACCTGATCTACCAGCCGGCGGTGATTTCGGCCCTGGTGGTGCTCGCTGTCGCGCAGATGGGCGTGCATCTTGTCTTCTTTCTCCACCTGACGACCGGACGGGACAACACCAATAACGTTCTGGCCCTGGCCTTCGGCGTGCTGATCGTGGCGCTGGTGGTTCTGGGCTCAGTCTGGATCATGGCCCATCTGGATCAGAACATGGCTGCCATGACGGCCCATCAAGCCGGAGTGATGCCTTGAGCGAAGCGCGCGCCGGGCACGGTGTTAGCGGACTTTCATTCGCCTCGTCACGCGTTTCAGGCGGAACTTTGGTTCGGGCAGCAAGTTCGGACGCCATCGGAGACAACAGGCTCGCGGTAGATGGGCGCCCAGATCAATCACTTCGTCAAGGATATCCTCATTGAGGTCGCTGAAATGCTTCCGGCCGTGACTCAAAGGGAAAGAACGCCGGCTGACGAACTGCCCATCGAAGCGCCGAACTTTCCCCACGATCTGGAACCGGTGATCCGAGCGAACCCATCATGGGCGGCGCCGGGCCGACCGGCCCGCACGCAAGGCAGCGAGCACCGAGCGGACGGCATCGATACCTGAGCCGCGAGACTGGATCGAGGGCCTGAAAATAAGCCGACCGTTGCGGAACTCGAAGCCCTGTGCGTTTTTAAAGCGCCATTTTGATGCCACCGGTTTCTTGCGGAAGGTGATCGCGATCCCTTCTGGTCCCACATCGACTTTGCTGATGCCCAGGTCCGCCGCGGCTATGCGCAACCTGGTCAGTTCCAGTAAATCCGCCACTTCGCTGGGCATGTCTCCAAAGCGGTCCTCAAGCTCTTCGCCGAATGCATCGAGGTCCGTCTCGGCAGCCATACGAGACAGCCTCGCATAGAGGCTGACGCGCACCGTCGGCTCGTTGACGTAACTATCGGGAAAGGCCCCGTTTCCGGCGCCGTTAATGTCGGCAAGCTGCTTGTCGGTATCGGCTCCTCCCGCAGCCAGCGAAACCGCCCGCTGCAGAAAATGTTGGTAAAGGCCTGCTCCGATCAGCTTCATGTGCCCGGCTTGATCTTCGCCGAAAAGGTCTCCTGCCCCGCGCAGGTCGAGGTCCCTTTGGCTGATCGCAAGGCCGGAGCCAAGCCGATCGAGCGCAATCATGGTCGACAGTCGGGCTCTTGTGCCTTCGGCCAGTTCGACGCCAGGTTCGGTCAGAAGAAGGGCAATAGCCTGCACCGCTCCCCTTCCCACCCGGCCGCGAAGCTGGTGCAGCTGTGCCAGACCGAACCTGTCCGCTCGCCAGATCAGTATGGTGTTGGCCCGCGGCACGTCGAGGCCGCTCTCGATGATGTCAGTGCTCAACAGGACGTCGCCGTCACCGTCAGCGAACCCGACCATGATCTCGTCCAGTTGTCTCCCTTTCATTTCGCCATGAGCAGTCTTGACCGCGAGTTCCGGCACCATTCTGTTTAGCTGCAGGCGAACCGGATCGATGTCTTCAACGCGCGGAACCACCAGGAAGCTCTGTCCGCCCCGGCGAAATTCGCGCAAAAGGGCGGCTCTTGCCGAAGCTGGATCGAAGGGCGCCAGAATGGTACGAACGGGACGTCTTTTGGCCGGCGGAGAGTTGAGTACGCTGACCTCCTGGATGCCCGACATTGCCGATTGCAGCGTCCGCGGTATCGGCGTGGCGCTCATGGTCAGCGTATGAAGGCGGGGCGCCATGTTTCGCAACGCCTGCTTCAGCTTGACACCGAACCGGTGCTCCTCGTCGATCACCAGCAGTCCGAGATTGGCGAAGCTGACGCTCTTGGCCGCCAGGGCCTGGGTACCCACAATCACCGCGACCTGACCGCTCCGCAGCCGCTCCTTCACCGCTCTCGCCTCCGCCGCTCCGACCATTCTCGAGAGGTGGGCGACCTCGAGGCCGGTTCCCGCGAATCTTCGGCTGAACGTCTCATAGTGTTGGCGTGCCAACACCGTCGTCGGCGCTATCACCGCCACCTGCTTCCCGCGGAGGGCCGCGGCGGCGCAGGCCCGCAGGGCCACCTCTGTCTTGCCGAAGCCGACGTCGCCGCAGACAAGGCGATTCATTGTTCTCCCCGACGACAGGTCGTCAAGCACGTCGCGGATGGCGGCAGCCTGGTCGGGCGTCTCCGTATAGGGAAACCGCGCCGCGAACCGGGCAAGGTCGGCGCGAGAGGGTTTTATGATGGCGGCAGGCTGGCTGGACCTTGCATTGGCAAGGTCCCTCAAGCGTTTGGCCAGCCTGTCGATATCGCGCAGCGCAGCCTTGCGTCGGTTGAGCCACCCATCGCTGTTCAAGCGATCGAGCGGCACCGCACCGGGTTCCGAGCCGTAGCGCCATATCCGCCCAAACTCATCGACCGGAACCAGCAAGGAAGCTCCGTCCCGATATTCCAGCCTGACGACATCCTGCTGCTGACCGGCCAACTCGACCTGTTCGACCGCCACCAGCATGGCCAGGCCATGGTCCTCATGGACGACGACGTCGCCAATGCGCAACTCGGGTTCGAGTATGCTGGTGGCCGCACCGCCATTTGCTTTCAAGGCGTGGCCAAACAGGTCGGCCGCGGCCACCACCGCGATGCCTGATTGCTCGTCGACAAAGCCTTCGTCGAGAACGATCTCGACCCTGAGAAGAGAGCCCCTTGGGGCCGAACGGATCCGCGGCCAGTCAGCCACCTCCCTCATTCGCCGACCAAGCTTCCGATCGAGCAGACGATCGGCTCGCTGCAGTGCGGAGGCCTCGCCCGCGAATGCCACGGTGACACCCGACCTTGTCTGCCTTTCCACAAATTCGGCGAACTGATGCCCGGATCGCGCGCGCTGGAAGAATTTGGGAACTCGCGCGGCAGAAACGGCGAGACTCGTTCCGTGGCGATTACGGACTGCGAAGTCCCATTCTTGACGCGATAGGTAAAACTGTTCCGGCAAGGGTTTGGCGGCCGCGGCAACCTCCTGCCTCGCACCACGAGCATCTTCGATCAGGTCCAGGAAGCGGTCGAGCGGCGCGCCTTCGAGACCTTCCGCGATGGAGACACAGGCGCTGGATGCCACATCGAAGACCGACGGCATGCTGCCGTACAACGCGACGAGGCGTTCTTCCATCGACGTCGCGCGCATGGCTGCCAACTCGGGATGATCCCCAGTTGCGAAAATCAGCTCGGATGCCGGCCCAACCGTGACCGACTCTCGCGACTGTTCGCTAAGCTGGCTGATGGGGTCATAGATCTTGAGTTCCCGGATGCAGCTATCTGGACCGATGACGACGCGAACCGGATGATCGGCGCCAGCGGGGAATATGTCCATGAGGTCGCCCCGAAAAGCTATCTCGCCCGGTTCGTCGACTCTTTCGTCGACACCGTATCCAATCGACTCGGCTCTCGTTCGGAAACCATCCGGGTCGAACCTTTGTCCGAGTTCCAGAGTTGTGAAACCGCCAGCAATGACTGGCGCAGGAGGCACCCGCTGGAGAGTGGTCTCGATCGACACAACCACGATGCGCGGACGTTTGGGCTCGCTTGCGATCTCACGCAGAGCGCTAAGCCTCCGCCCCATATTGGCGCGTGTCGGCCATACCCTGTCGTAAGGCAGGCAATCCCAGGACGGCAGCAAGATGACGTCCACGTTCGGCAGAAACCGACGCAAAGCCGCAGCGGTCTCTTCGGCACCGCGTTCCGAGGCGGCTATATGGACAATATGCTTGTTTGGACCGCTCTCCAGCGAGTCGGCCAGCGCCGCCGCGATTGCGGCGGAAGGCAAGACTTCTCTCGCGAGGTCCCCGTCATTCGACGAGTGATCGACTTCTTCGATGATTTCCGTCCGCGAAATGGGTCTGTTCACTGAGGTCTCACCTTGCCACCGTCGGAGAACGTCAGTGGGACCACCCCGTTCCTGAGGCGCGGATTAAAGTGTTGCGGGCAGTGGCAGCGCGTGCGGTCTTGCGTTCCTATGGAGCAACGCACCAACGATGCGGCTCTCGATGAGCCGCTTCTGTTGGCAGCGGTGCCGCCGCGGACGATGGCCGTTTACCCGGCCATGCTCCAGATCTCCCCTATGGCTTGAACGAACTCGTAATAGCGCGGGCGCTACGTGTCAGCCTTGCCGACCAGCGGGCTAGAATGGCCGCCTTGCTCGGAGACCTGGCTGGAACCTGTATGGAAGTCAGAGACGCCGCTGCCGTCCGGGCTCACATAAGAAGTACCGTGGGTGTGTGGCTTCAGGAGCTTCGCTTCCCGGACCAAGGACGGCCAATTGAGCCCTAGGAGCGCTACCAGTTCGCGGGCGTCTTTTTCGCTGATGCTGGTCTCCTTGATCAGGCGATCAATGAAAGCTGCCTTAGGCTCATCCATAGCGAACTCCCCGAAGAGTCCGAGGTAACCGCGAATGCCTGCCCTACGTTCCGGCGGAGCGGCGTTAGGTATGAAAACGTACAAAGCCGTGGGTGCGTTTGCTCCATAGACCGCGGTTTTGATCGCGTCTTTGGCAAACCAGGCCTGCTTACTCGGATTTCACCGCCATCCGGAACTTTTAGCTGGGATAAAAGTTCGGTGGGCAAAATCAGCTAGGTAGCCATTTTGTCCCCCTCTTCATCCTCGGATATACTTATCCGCAAGCTTCAGACCATCTCGGACATTCGAGAAGCTGAAATCGCGGTTTTGAAAAGCATACCCATTCAGGAGAAAGATTTTTCGGCCAACCACGACCTGGTGCGTGAGGGTGACCATCCTGTTTACTCGTTTGTCGTCCTGGATGGTTTGATCGGCTCCACCAAATACACAAGCGAAGGAAAGCGACAGATCACGTCTTTCTTCGTGGGCGGAGACATCCCCGATCTGCACGGGCTGCATCTGTCGGTCATGGACTGTAATTTCTCGACCCTGACGCCGGCCCGAGTGGGCTTCATGCGACACGACGTTCTACGCAGCATTTGTGACCAGCACCCTCGCATCGCCACCGCTTTCTGGCGGTCGACGCTGATCGACGCCGCGATGTACAGGGAGTGGGTCACCAACGTTGGAAGACGTGAGGCTTACACCCGCATGGCTCACATTTTGTGCGAACTCATATTTCGCTTGCGGGCGGTGGGACGCATTCAGGATCACATTGCTGATATTCCCATAACCCAAGCCGCACTTGGCGATGCATTGGGTTTGTCGACGGTCCACGTCAACCGAATGCTTCAGGAACTACGACGTGAAGGCCTAATCGCCACCACGGGGTCGAGAATGCATGCAATCGACTGGCCCGGCCTCACTCACGCAGGGGATTTCGACACGACTTACCTGCATCAAAAGAACCCGGCAGATTAGTGGTGACGGAAGCTCTCCCATGGCACGATTTTTCTTTGACACCGGCGATCGCGATTTGGTCTTGCAGGATGAGATAGGTGTCGAATGCGCTGGCCTAGAAGAGGTGCGCCGAGTCGGATTCGAAGGCCTCATTGACCTCACGAGAGACGCACTGAAAGGCGTTGACGGGCAGAAATTGTTTGTCGAGGTGCGTGATGAAAATGGGGACAAAGTTCTGCGGCTGAGCCTCTCGCTTCAGATCAAATTGATGAGATGAATCCGGCCGATTTTCGCGCCAGTACTGGATCAGCCCCACCCAACCAGCTTCAACATGCCCATCGGACGGCATTGAGCCAGAAGACGTATCTCGAAAGCCCCGGGCCATAGGATCACTCGGTGCTCGGTCATGGAGTAGATCAATCGGTGCAAGTGGCGGGCGCTTTAATCTATGTAAGTGCGCCTAGTCGGCGACCGGATTAATTGGGTCTGTGCGTGCCGGGGACAATGCATCCTTGCTCGCACGCAGGACCCTGCAGACGACGGGTCCGAGTGTCAGCCTGGAGCAAAACATGACAATTGTCGCTTCTTGGACCCTTCACCCCACCAGATCAGACCGACACGAAAGAGGTCCCATGTCCCTGGAGGATCGGTGTGATGGCTGAACACCGTCGCAAGCTCACCGCGTCCGATCCGGCGCTTGCGGAGCAGACACAGCCCATTACCTACCCAGGAGGCTCGTCCTTACCAAGTTCTGGCGAACAGACGAACCTAGTCGACCTTGTTCCCGCATTGCGGGCATTCGCACGTTCGCTTTGCGGCAGCATCGACGAAGCTGACAATCTTGTCCGAGAAACACTGGTCAAAGGCATTGCAGATCTCGATGGTCTTGACGGAAGCCGGGTAAAGCCCTGGATCTTCGCCACCATGCGCAGGGCTTCCTTGGCCAGGCTTGAAGGCGCAGCCCCCCAGCCTCGAGGACCGGCGAGTTGCTTGTCGGAGCCTTTTGCCACCGACACACAGGAACAGATGGAAACCGGCCCAAGGATAGCGCGTGCCATTGACCTCCTGGCGGATCCGGAGCGGCAGGCCATCGTTCTGGTTTGCATGCTCGGACTATCCTACGAAGACGCCGCCGACATCTGCGATTGCGACACAGCCACCATCAAGGGTCGGATACAGAATGCAAGGACAAGAATGGCTGTCCTGTCGGGTGTCCCGACGGAAGCCACGCCTGAAAAATCGAATTGATGGTGAGCGCGGCAGTGTTCAAAGCAAAAATTCGCGATGCCTGTCAGGCAGCCACGCATCGCTTGCCCTAAAGTAGCCCAAGCTCAACCGCAGGTTTGTTATGCATGACAGGGAACCATGAGGGGATCCGCCGAGTTCGACCTCGGACAAGCTCGGGTTCCCAACATGGAAGAAATCGGCAAGGCGCAACAGAAGGCCATAGCCCGTCTCATTCGTCAGTGGATTGCATCGGACGCCAGCCGTCGCCAGCTTCGCCAGTTGCTGGACCTACCGACTGACACGGACGTGCCACGCCAGCATCGGTCGTTGCTCGACGACCTCGACCGAAAGCTCGACGAATAAGTGCATGCTTGCTTGGGACAAATCCCACAGGTATCCGATAGCGGCGAAGTTTATTCCCCGAAAGGCCATGAAACCGCAGCTTCTCAGAAACCTCCCAACACGGAAGATCAGTCGTCATCTTCCCAGCGGCTGCCGGGATAACTGTTCAAGCTCGTTCTCGTCCGTGATCCCGGCCTGGTAGTAAGCAAGAATGCGCGAGGCGCGCCGTTCTCTCTCGGCTTCAGTCTCGTTCTTGAGATTGCTGCGTGCAAGGACACGGCTCAATATGGCAAGTTCCGATGGGGTATAGGCATCCCTATGCATTTTATCCCGCCCATGCGCTGCAAGAAACCTACAATAAGGATTCCCCGGCACGCCCTAACGCCGGTCGGGACTGAATGTTCCATGGGTTTTCGTGGAGGGAGAAAAAGCTCATCAGCGCTAGATGTGAGTTTCTGGGGTTGCTGTGCGTTTAAAAGCTGCGAAACGGCGGTTATGATTTGCGGCAGAAAGAAGGGCTTGGTGATGATGATGCTGTTGGGCACTCCTTCCGCTCCCCAGTGTACCGCGCTGTCGCCGCTCATATAGACAACTGGGATGGTCGAGTTGGACCTACGCAAATGCCGGGCGATCTCCCACCCGGATTGTCCCGGCCCCAAACGGATGTCGGTGAGCACGGCCTTGAACCTGGTGGGATCGCGGTCGAAGGCGGCCAGCGCCTCGGCAGCATTTCGAACGCCGACGACCTGGAAGCCAGCCTCCTCCAAAGCTGACTCGAGGTCGAGCAGTATCATCGTCTCGTCTTCGACGATCAGAACAACGCCATCGCTCATCCGGGATATCCCCAAGTCGCCACCGCCACTACGATCTCGGCGTCAACTTGGTTCCATATGACACGCATCGGCCTGTTGTCGGCTGAGTCCCGCCGCGACCTCGCGGCGGAGTCATGAGAAGCCCGCCTCGGAAAGCCGAGACGGGCTGAAGCTGCTTCGACAGCCTCGAAGGCCAAGACAGGGGAGGATTGTAGGCCCGCGACCGAACCTTGAAGTGCAGCGAATGTTCCTCCGGATGTAGGCTCTTATTGGATTAGCCTCTGCGGCAGCCCGCCTCCAATGCGGTCATTTTCGTTTTTGCTCAAGGTTTCTACTGATCTCCAGACGCTTGCTGGATTTCCGTCATCACCTGCCGGGGATCGACATTCTCGGCCAGTTGCGGCAACTCCTCATCGGCCGGTGTCGAGACATTGAGGCGTGCCGTCAAAGCAGCCACCATTTCGATGAGCCGCGTGGTTTCGTGTTCGTTGAGAAGGCTGATCTGCAGATCCAGCTCCGCTCTGCGCTCGCTGTGTTCGGCCATTCTGTTTTGGTTGATCAGTACGAAAGTGGACAGGAAGATCGCCTCGACAGAGGCCACCATGGCCAGGATCACAAAAGTTGGGTCCCAAGCCGGGACGGCCGGTATCAGGCCAAGGTTCGCAAGGATCCAGGCGACCAGAATTGCGAGATGCAAATAGACAAAGGGCATGCTTCCCGCGAAGCGCGAAACGGCGCCGGCAATTCGCACCTGAACGCCTTGGTGCTCCTCCTGTTGTCGCCTGTGGTCGACGAGAGCCTGTATGTTCTGCTGAAGGACCGACTGCATGTCGGCGGGATGCTGATCGTTCATACTTGAAAGCCCGGTTTGGCGGCCAATGTTACGAGCGTTGCTCATCGCCCGCCTGGGACGTCCGGCGAGGCTGCACCGCCTGAACTAGCCGGCTCATAGCCGCTGGTCTCTTTAGACGAGGAGTGCCGTCCTGCAATCGCGTCCACCATGGCGATCACCGCCTCAGGGGCGCTCTGATGAACCATATGGCCAGCGCCCTCAACGACATCGAGGAGGGACCCACCGACCTCCGCATGCAGGCGTCGTGCCTCCCCCTCGGCGTCGAACAGCCGGTCTCCAGAACCTGCCAGGATCCCGGTCGGGACGGCAATGTCCGTGTAGCTGGCCTTCGTCAGCAGGGCCGCCGTCAGCATCGATGCGGATTCCAAACACACCGCCCGCAGTTGGGAAGGGCGGCTGGCGACATCTTTTGCGAGAACGGCGAAGTCGACAGCGACATCCGCTGGGTGGAAGATCTTCTGCATCGTCCAAGGCCAGGCAAGCCTCACAAGCAACGGCAGCAAGGTGTGGCGAAAAGCGGTGCCGACGACTGGCAGAGCCGGGAGGGCGGCCAGCGCAAGATCAAGCCGCGGCGGCGGATAGTAATAGCCGGAGACCAGCACGACGCCGGCAACCCAAGGAGAATGCCTGCGCGCCAATTCGAGGGCTACCCAAGCGCCCCACGAATGTCCAAGCACGATGTAGTTCTCGATACCCAGCCTGCCGGCGGCGGCATGTATGAGATCGGCTTGGTCGCGGGCAGACCACCGCCGGCCGCGCGACCGCGTGCTTCGCCCGAAGCCCGGCCGATCAAATGCGAGTACCCGGTAGGTTTTTGCCGCCTGATCGAAGATGCCGCTCGACTTGAAATCCTGCGCCATGGATCCGTTTCCATGCAGCAGAATGAGCGGCATGCCGGTGCCGGCTTCGATAAAATGCAGGCGAAGACCGTCAACCTCCATGACATGGCCGTGCGCCCGGCCAGCAAGCGCACGTTTGGCGCGGGCGTGATTGTACCCGGCAAGTGCCGACAATGCGGCGACGAACAGCACGGTCGATAGCTTCGGTCCATCCCTGTCGAACGCCATGCCAATGCCTGCCAGCAACTGTCCTGCCCGGTGCCCTCCGTGCCAAACCTTCGGAGTGGCGGCTTGTTCCGCTGGACAACGACGTTGCTTTGTAGCCGGCTCAAACAGCCTAGGCGGTAAGCTCTCTATGGGCATGGGATGCGGCGATGGCAGCTTGTCCAAACGCGACCGCTATCTGATTTAGCGCTTTCACAACGTCACCGATGGCGTACATGCCGTCGACGGAAGTCTGCTGGTGCTCATCGACCGTGATGTAGCCCTCCGCGCAACATCTCGCGCCGACGGCCAGGGCGAGTTGCGAGCTCACCTTGCATCCCAGGGCCGCGTAGACTGCATCGAAGCGGCAGGTCGCTCCATCTTGCAAAATCGCCGCACAACCGTCAGCAGCCGGGCTGAGCCTGTCGAGAGTGTGACGGATGGCTATCCCTCTTTCGCCGGCCGCGCGACGCGTGCTGGTTGGAAAGTCCGATGCGTGGGTGCCCAGCATCGTTACATGCGGTGTGAATCGACTGAGGAAAATGGCCTCGTGCAAGGCTCTGTCACCCTGCCCCACGACCGCTATCTTCCGGTCGATCACCTCATACCCGTCGCACACCGGACAAAGCCGAACGACACCTGCCGCAATCGCCTCCGCCAAGCGAGGCAATTCGGGTGTCGTGTCGACAATCCCGGTCGACAGGAAGACCTTACGCGCGCGGATTGCGCCGATCGAGGTCTCAGCATCAAAGCCTCCCTCGCCAGCGGCCAGCGAAAACACCTGCCCCCGTATCAAGGTTGCTCCGTACAAGCTCGCGTGACGTCGAAGCCGATCGAGAAGGTCAGGGCCACTTATCCCTTCGGGAAAGCCCGGACAGTTATGGCTTTTCGGGATCAGAGCGGCACGGGGATGGCCGGCATCGACCACCAGCACGCGATGGCGAAAGCGGGCGAGATACTGGGCCGCTGTCAGCCCCGCTGGCCCGCCACCGACGATCAGCACATCTTCGGCGTCGGCGAGCGGGTGGCCGGCATGGCTTTCATCGAAGGTTTGCTCCATCAGCGGCGAACTATCTGGTTCGTTCGATGTTCCAGCACGACACGCCGAGGGACCGCATTAGCCCGCCGGCATCAGCCGCAACCAGAGAGCTTCGATCTCGTTGTCACACCGCTTCCTACTCGGGGTCGAAACCTTCTTGCCGCTTCGCGGTTAATCCTAACGGACAAGGTGAGCACCTGCGAAACACAACCGAAGACTCATCCTCGAACGACGTCGGGCGGCTGGCAGGCGATAAATGATATGAGTGAAGAGCTGAGGCAGCCGACAAAAGGCACTGCCGAACTCGCTCAAACGGGGAGCGCCATTTTATGAATAGATGCCTCAAGGCTTCAGATGATCCGGGTCGCTACCTTTAACGTAAACGGCGTCAACGGTCGATTGCCGGTTCTGCTCAAATGGCTAGGTGAGACGCACTACGACATCGTTTGTCTCCAGGAATTGAAGACATCGGACGAAAAGTTTCCTGCCGATGCCATCAGCAACGCCGGCTACGGGGCGATATGGCACGGACAGAAGTCGTACAACGGCGTAGCCATTCTCGCTCGAGGCAAGCAGCCGCACGAGCGTCGGCGCGGGTTGCCCGGTGACGCCGATGACACGCATAGCCGTTACATCGAGGCGGAGATCGACGGTCTCGTTGTTGGTTGCCTATACCTGCCCAACGGCAACCCGGCGCCTGGTCCGAAGTTCGACTATAAGCTCCGCTGGTTCGAGCGGCTGATCGACTACGGACGGCTCCTGATCAAGGACGCGCCCGCCAGCCTGCTTTGCGGCGACTACAACGTGGTGCCGGCGCCGATCGACGCCGCGGTTCCGGCACGATGGCTGGGCGACGCCGTCTATTTCCCGGAGAGCCGACAGGCTTACGCCGACCTGCTTGCCGATGGCTGGACCGACGCCGTCAGGCTGATCCGTCCCGAGAGAGGCGTCTATACCTACTGGAATTTTTCCTACCGGGGCGGTTACGACCGCAGCTCCGGCCTCCGCATGGACCATCTTCTCGTGAGCCCCTCGCTCACGGACAGGCTGGGCGGCGCGGGCGTGGATGAGTCCGTACGAGGATGGGACAAGCCAAGCGATCACGCGCCGGCCTGGATCGAACTCGACTGGCCCCGGTGAACTGAGAAATCGGGCTTCAGCCGGACCGCATGACGCCAGGTTCGTCCGCCTCTTTTAATCGCTGCGAATCCTCGGGGGCGGCGACCAGATCCTGGAATCCAAGTGTGACGACGAGATAACCCGCCTCGTCGTAGACTTTCGTCACCCAACTGGTCGGGTCCGCGCCATCGATAATTCCGTCAAGCATGGCCTCCTTGGCTGCGCGCTTCGCCTCTTTGATAGCCTCATCCCGATCAGCCATGTCGGCGAAGATTGCAGGCTGGGACATGCCCTCGATAAACTCGAAACGAAATTTCGGCATCGATCCCTCCTGTCGGTGGTGATAACGGATCGGCCATTGCTGGCAGGGTGACGGTCAACGCCACCGTTTCGAAAAGGATGCACCGGTTGTGCGCGCCTGCACCGGTCAGGCAGCGTTGCTGGCTTCCTTTTGCCAGTCGTCCTGCCAACGCGCGCGCACGGCAATCATCAGCATGGCCGATTCCGTGATCCCGGTCTGGAAAAGCCTGATCAGCTCTCTCGCGATGGAGTGAGCCGCCGCGGTGTCCGGCAAAATGGCAAACTCCTGGCACATCGCGTCGAAGACCGCGCGAAGCGTGTCCAGGTCATTCGGGTAGAGGGTATCCGTGCGAATGGGTCGGTCAAGCATCAAGCGTCTCCAAACGAGCGAGAGTGCGATGGTCTCCCAAGCAGCGGAGCGTTACGTGCCCGCTGACCTCTCGCTTATGCGGCACAGCGCACGACGTGTCGCTAACCTATGATGGACCGAGGCAAGTTCGCGCACAAAGATCCAATTGCGTATAGCGACGCGGCTAGCGCTACGCGTCCATGGTCCGCCGGAGCGCCCAACGGAACCCGCACGACCGTCGAACCGCGGCACTGTAGAGGTTTCTAAAGCTAAACACGACCAAGGAACATCGTGGATGTTTCTCGCCGTTCAAGCCGCGTCTCGTCGTGTATCACCCAAGGTGTTCGCGCGAACCGCCGACCTGCCCGTCAAAGAAGCGTCCTGCCCGCAATGGAACTCTTGGCCGTCAATCGCATTATCCAGTCCGGGCAAAACGGGGGCGATATGGGGGTCACTGCAGGCGATCGTCAATCTGAACTGCAACGCTTCGAGCTGTTGGCGGCGCTGGGCGACCGGATTCGCGAGATTACTGATCCTGCCGAATTGGCCCACGCAGCCGCGGAACTGGTAGGGAGACATTTCGATGTCAGCCGAGCCGGATACGGCACGATCGATCTTGAGAAAGAAACCATCACGATCGAGAGGGACTGGAACGCGCCAGGCATCAAAAGCCTGGCTGGGACCCTGAATTTCAGGAACTACGGCTCGTATATCGAGGACTTGAAGCGGGGCGACACCGTTGTCTTCGAAAATGCCGAGACAGACCCGCGAACAAGGGATCATGCAGAGGCTCTCAAAGCCATCAGCGCCCAATCCGTCATCAACATGCCGGTTACCGAGCATGGCGGTTTGGTGGCGCTGCTGTACCTGAACCACTCCGCGCCCAGACGCTGGGCCAAGGAGGAGGTGGCGCTTATTTCGGAAGTGGCGGATCGGACGCGTACCGCCATAGAGCGGCTTCGCGCTGAGCGAGCGCTGCGTGAGAACGCCGAACGCCTGGCTTTTCTCGACCGTCTTGGAAGGGAGATTGCGCTCGCGGCCGACGCCGACGCCGTCATGGCGATCACCACTCGTCTGTTGGGCGAACATCTTGGCGTCTCGATTTGCGCCTACGCCGACATGGAGCAGGACCAGGACCATTTCACCATCCGTGGCGATTGGAGCGCACCCGGCTCGCCCAGCATCAGAGGGTATTACAGTCTTGCCGATTTTGGCCGCCTGGCGGTCACCAATCTCAGCGCCAATCGGCCGCTCATCATCAACAACAACCTCGAGGAAATTGCGCCCGAGGAGGCAAAGACCTTTCAGAACATCGGCATAACGGCAACCATCTGCATGCCCTTGGTAAAACAGGGCCGTCTGACCGCCCTGATGGCCATTCACGACAAGCAGCCCCGCGTCTGGTCACAGCGCGAACTGTCCTTGCTGACGGAGGTGACGGAGCGGTCCTGGGCTCACATCGAGCGCGTTCGCTCGGAACAGGCGGCCCGGGCCAGTGAGGAGCGCCTCCGGCTTGCCACGGACGCAGCCGCTATCGGGACCTGGGACTACGATCCCGTCACCAAGGCTCTGCGGTGGGATGACCGGTGCAAAGCCCTTTTCGGCCTCCCGCCAGATGCGGAGGTAACATATGAAAGCGCGTTCCTGGCGGGTATTCATCCAGAAGACCGGGCCCGCGCCGACGAGGCCGTACGCCAGGCGCTCGCGCCGGGCACGACTTCCCGCTACGACATCGAATATCGGACGGTCGGCTTGCACGACGGCAAGGAACGCTGGATTGCGGCAGCGGGCGAGTCGCTTTTCCAGTCAGGGCGCGCGGTCCGCTTCATCGGTACCGTCATGGATATCACCGCGCGAAAGCGGGTGGAGCATCAGCTTCAGATGATGAACGTCACCGCTGCCGCGGTAGCGGCCGAGCTCGACGTGGAGCGGATTGTTCAGACGGTAACTGACGCCGGCGTAGCGCTGTCGGGCGCACAATTCGGAGCTTTCTTCTACAATGTAATCGACGACAAGGGCGACAGCTACATGCTCTACGCCCTGTCGGGCGCACCTCGCTCCGCGTTCGAAAATTTTCCAATGCCTCGCAACACGGCGGTGTTCGACCCCACTTTCCGCGGGACAAGCGTGATTCGCTCCGACGACATCCTCGCCGACCCGCGCTACGGCAAGAACTGGCCCCGCAAGGGAATGCCGGAGGGCCATCTGCCAGTACGTTCCTATCTTGCGGTACCGGTTGTCTCGCGTTCGGGCGAGGTCCTGGGCGGCCTCTTCTTTGGTCATGCAGAGATCGGCGTCTTCGCCGAACAGCAAGAGAAGGCCTTGCTGGGGCTTGCGGGGCATGCCGCGACGGCAATCGACAATTCTCGACTATTCAAGGCGCTGCAGACGCTCAATGGCACCCTTGAACAACGTGTCATGGACGAAGTCGCCGAACGCACCAGAGCAGAAGAGCACCTGCGGCAGGCCCAGAAGATGGAAGCTGTCGGACAGCTGACCGGTGGCATCGCGCACGACTTCAACAATATGCTGGCTGTCATCATCGGCGGCCTGAACCTTGTGCAGCGCAAGCTCAGAAACGGCGATACCAACGTCCACCAGTTCGTGACCGGCGCGATAGATGGAGCCCAACGTGCTGCGGAACTTACCAAGCGGCTGCTTGCCTTCTCCCGCCAGCAACCCCTGGCGCCCAAGCGCCTGAATCCCAATCGCCTCGTCTCGGATATGAGTGAATTGCTGAGCCGGACGCTTGGGGAGCCCATCCAAATCGAGACCGTGCTCGCCGCGGGACTATGGCATGTGGAAGTCGACGCAGGGCAGCTGGAAAGCGCCTTGCTCAACCTTTGCGTCAACGCGCGGGATGCCATGCCCGCTGGCGGAAGGCTGACCATCGAGACATCCAATGCCCATGTCGACGACCGGTATGCGAGAGAAAACGCAATACCCTCCGGCCAGTATGTGATGATAGCTGTCACGGACACCGGAACCGGAATGACTGCCGACGTATTGGCCAGAGCCTTCGATCCGTTCTTCACCACAAAGGGGGTTGGCAAAGGCACCGGGCTGGGGCTCAGCCAGGTTTATGGATTTGTTCGCCAGTCCGGCGGCAGCGTCAAGATCTATTCCGAGCAAGGTATCGGAACCACTTTGAAAATCTACCTGCCGCGCTCGCACGGGGACGTGGTCGACAGCCAGGCCGAGTCCGTGGCGGGCGAGCACCCCGGCAGTGAGGACGAGATCATCATGGTTGTCGAGGATGAAGATCGCGTCCGGCTGATGGCTGCGGAGGCGCTGCGGGAACTGGGCTATTCCGTGTTGGAAATGCAAGGGCCGCGAGACGCGCTGGCGGCCGTCGCAAGCGGGCAAGTGCCGTCGCTTCTGTTCACTGACGTGGTCATGCCGGAGATGTCAGGGCGGGAACTGGTCGATCATGTCAAGAGCATGCACCCGTTGCTAAAAGTGCTCTACACCACCGGCTACACGCGAAACGCGATTGTTCACAACGGCACGCTTGATTTTGGAACGGAGCTTTTGACCAAGCCCTACACGATTGACGAATTGGCGGAAAAGATCCGTAAAGTGCTGGATCGCAAGTGAACGCTCACGGCCCGAGGCACACCTATCCCTCTCCGCTTCAATTGCTTTACGGAACGCCGCGCTTGGCGGAATTGGCGCATTCGCCAAGACAACTGCCGTACCGCGGACGCTATCGGGGCTTCATGCACCCATCAGTGAAACCTTTTCCCCACTCGCAGCTTGTTCGCGACACCGGAGGAATCGATCGTGTCAAGGCGAGATGGAGAGATGGGGGATCAACCGACCAAGAGGCGTCGTACACGTCCCTTGAAAGGCGAGGACGCGGAGGTCCGGCATGTCGTCGAAACGCACGACCTGTCGCCCGCTCAGGCAAGAGAGCTGGTACGTCGCCACGGCAACGATTGGCGCAAGATCGATGAGGCGGCGAAGTCATACAAGGACAGCGCCTGACGGGAGCCTCCAAGTCTCCCGGGAAGACGCTAAATCCTGAAAAGCCTATTTACAGCACGGCTGGTCTCGCCTGACAGGCTTGTTCGCGAGAGGCCGCGATTTCCAAGTGAAAACAAGAAAGCCCGCTGCCTCGGGGAGTGCAGCGGGCTATCGGCTAGGAGTTGAGGGGACATCTCCACGCTGGGGAAACAACAGTTCAACAGCGGATTGGTTCCAACCATGCTCTCTGTTCATTCGCTTCGCAATACGCGCCCGTGGCAAGGGAAGCCGACGCCTAATCTCTTTCCGTGCCCTGTTCATCATCAGAATGATCGATGAATTCCCCCTCTCGCAAGCTCATAACCGGGTATCAACCGCAAACTCAGGCAAGCCATGCTCCCGGCGTATTTGAATGCACCAGCAGCGGATCAGGACCATCATCAGGATTCTCGGCCCTCCCGCAGATGGATAGACGTCCCGGCCTCCGCCCTGGATCAAGGTGGCCCGGCGCTGCGCCTTCATCAAAAGTTGGGTCCGACATTTGCGGATGTCGGGATTGCCGATCAGCTGAAGAAAGTCGCGGCCCAATATTCCGAAAAAGCCGCCGTGCATGACGGCGTGAACCAACTGTCGTACTTCGAGCTTGCAACTGCCGTCGAAGTCCTGTCCCGCCGGATCGCTGCCGTCGTTCCCGAAGGGCAGCCGATCGGAATTTATCAACCAAACTCCGTCTGGTACATCGTTGCTGTCCTGGCGAGCATGGCGGCGGGAAGGATTTCGGTCCCGCTCAACGCCCGGGACCCAATCGCCCGTGTCAACGAGATCGTGGGCGTCGCGCGGCTCCGCGCCATTCTTGGCGTTGGAAACCGGCATGCGGGTTTACCCGAGGACATCCGGTGGATCGATGTGACTGTCAGCCCCGCGTCGACGGAGCGGCTGTCGTCAACGCAATTGCCTGCCGTATCCGTCGATGCACCGGCGATGGTTCTTTACACGTCTGGCAGCACCGGATCTCCGAAGGGCATAGTCAACAGCCAGCGCAGCCTGCTCTGGCGGGTGCATCAATATGCCGATGCGTGTCACATCAATTCCGACGATGTCTTCCTCCCCTTGACAGGGCCCGCCACCATAGCCGGATGTCGAGAAATCCTGACTTCGGTCCTGTGCGGCGCCACTTTGCATATGGTCGACGTGGAAGCGATCGGTCTGCGTGCGGTTCGCGAGCGAATGCAGCAGGTTGGCGCGACGCTTACTTACCTCGTGCCCGCGCTGCTTCGCGCCCTCATGGCCAATGCTCCCGCCGATGCGTTCGGATCGCTCAGGGTGGTCCGCGTCGGCGGCGAGAAAGTGCTTTGGACCGACATTGCCCTTTTGCGAAAGGCGATTCCTGCTCATTGCCTCGTACAGATCGGCTACTCGTCAACCGAGACGACCGGGTCACAATGGTTTCTGCCTCGCGTTCAACCAAAGCACCAAACGTCCGTGCCGGTCGGCCGGCTCTTGCCAGGAATAGCGTTTGCGATCGTCAACGAGGACGGTGACAGCGTACCGCGGGGTGGAAGCGGGGAACTCGTCATCAAGAGCCCCTACGTCTTGCTCGGCCACTGGGAAAACGGCACCGTCATTCCTGCCGAGGCGGATCCCGATGATCCACGTCAACGGATATTCGCTACCGGCGATCTCGTCCAATTGGACAATCGGGGCCTGCTGAGGATCGTCGGCCGCAAGGGGCGGCAGATAAAGATCAACGGTCGGCGCATCGAGCCGGCCGAAGTCGAAAGGATCCTGCGCTCCGCCTCGTCGGTCGAGGATGCGGTGACGATCGTGACCGAGGCCAACGAACTGGTCGCTTTCGCGATCCCCAGGAATTCCGCCGGTCCGGCCTTCGCCGACGACCTTCGCCAGCTGCTTGCAAAGACGCTACCGCCGCCACTGCGCCCGCTTCGGCTCCACAGGGTAGAGGATATTCCGCGCCTGGCGGGCGGAAAAATAGATGTGGCGAAACTCGGGAAAATGGATCTTCTGGCCAAGAAGCCTACCCAAGTTGCCGATCCACCGATTTCAGGCAGCGATCTCAAAGCCCATCAAGCAGTACAGAATGCCTGGACCAGGGTCCTCAACACGCGGGCAGCCGTCGGGCGATGGGATGAAGCGGGAGGGGACTCGCTGAAGCTGCTCCACTGCGTCATGGAGATCGAGAACGAAATCGGCCAGGAACTGGATCTTGAGGCATTTACCGTCGGGATGAGCGCCGAGGCGATGGTCAACGCGGTCGCGTCCGCACAAGGCGGCAATGCGCCCGGCCATGTGCTGGAGCATGATCGGCCTTTTCTCTTTCTGTTTCCGGGCTCCGTGGGCTATGGGCCTAGTCTTGCAGCCTTCGCCTCAGCCATGGGCGAAGTCGCGACGGTCCGGCCGATAAGATATCCCAGCCTCGCGACCATTCTCAGCGGCCAGAACGATCTTGCCGCCATGGTGGACGCCGCGCTTGAACAGATCAGCCGCATCCAGCCGTCGGGGCATGTAAGGCTTCTCGGCCACTCCCTCGGCGGAGCCGTCGCGTTCGAAGTTGCCGTGCGCCTGCTGAAAGAGGGAAGGTCCGTGAAGTTTGTCGGCATCCTCGACACCAGCCTGGCTGGCGAGCGGAGCCGTCCCTGGGAGACAATCACCCGCACCTTGCGTCGGGTCCGGTCCAACCGCATGTCACCCTATAGAATGGCTTGCCGTGTTTTGGCGAAGCTCACGGTCAAGGTCGGCCAGGAAGCTCGTCTTGCCCACGCCATCGACCACTTTTCCCGGGGACAATTCAACGCAACCAGCTTTCGCATCAAGCTGGAATTGCAGGAAGTCTTGCGTGCGCAGGCCTTCTTCCGTTGGTTGGAGCAGCCGAGAACGGTGCTCCCGATCACCGGAACACTGTTCCGTTGCGCGCGACCGGGAATGCCTCTTGCCATCGGGTGGGATCGGGTGTTCGCGGACCTGCAGGTCATCCCGATTGCTGGCAACCACATTGATCTGGTCGTCGAGCCTCACATCGGAGTCAATCGTCCGCTGATCGAGGAGGCGGTCGCTCGCACTTATTCGCCGGCCGAGTCTTCGACCATGAAAGGCAGCTTCGCGTGACTTCGCGGTTCGGCAAGGATGTTCTGGCACTGGATGCGGCCGCGGAGGTCGACCGCATCGTAGCATCCGTGCGCGAGCAGGTATTGGTCACGCTTCGCCGGCGCGGAGTGGTGGTCGGGCTCTCAGGCGGCATCGACAGTTCGGTGGTCGCATCCTTGTGCGTGGCTGCCTTCGGCAAGGACAAAGTGTTCGGGATCTTCATGCCGGAACGTGACTCGTCCGGGGACTCGCTGAGGCTGGGGCGCGTTATCGCCGGTCAGCTGGGCATCGACACCATCGCCGAGGACATTGCGCCGGCGCTCGACGCCATCGGTGCCTACAGCCGGCAGATGGAGGCCATTCGCACCGTTGTTCCGGACTACGGCGAAGGGTGGAAATGCAAGCTGGTGCTGACCTCGGTGCTGGAGAGCAAAGGCCTCAATATCACCCGTCTCACCGTTCAGGATCCCGAGGGGAAGATCGATACCGTGCGCCTGTCAGGAGCGGCCTATCTGCAGATAGTGGCCGCGACCAATTACAAGCAGCGCATTCGCAAGATGACTGAGTACTATCACGCGGACCGTCTCGGCTATGCGGTGGCGGGCACGCCTAACCGGCTCGAATATGATCAGGGTTTTTTCGTCAAGCAAGGCGACGGAATCGCTGACCTGATGCCCATCGTCCATCTCTACAAGACGCAGGTCTATCAACTGGCGGAATATCTCGGTGTGGACGGGGAGATCCGGCGCAGGCCGCCGACGACCGACACCTTCTCCATGGCGCAGAGCCAGGAGGAGTTCTATTTCGCCCTGCCCTATCATCAGACGGACCTATGCCTCTACGGCGTGAACCATGGCATCTGCGCCGATGATGTCGCGGATGTTGCCGGGCTGTCACCAGATGAGGTCCAGAAGGTCTTCAAGGATATCGAAGCCAAGCGTCGAGCGGCACGCTATCTGCACGCCCTGCCTTTGCCTTCGGTGCCAATGACGGTGGACTGACGGATGTGCGGGATCGCCGGAATTGTCGCGCTGAGCGCCACTGCCCCACCTCCTTCGCGGGAAGCGCTGTTGCATATGGTAGGCGCGCTCGCGCACCGCGGACCCGACGAGCGGGGGCTGTACCGCGACCGACGCGCGGGTTTGGCGCATGCCCGCCTGTCCGTCGTCGACCTGCTGCACGGCCAGCAGCCACTCGCCGACGTCAGCGGCCTGACATGGATCGTCTTCAACGGCGAAATCTTCAACTACGTCGAATTGCGCGACAAGTTGATCGCGCTTGGTCACCGCTTCCGTACGCGTAGCGACACGGAAGTCGTGCTCCATGCTTACCAGGCCTGGGGCCAGGCCGCCTTTGAGCGGATGAATGGTCAGTGGGCAGTCGCGATATGGGACTCTGCTGCCGGCCGACTGATGCTGTCGCGTGACCGCTACGGGATCTGCCCGCTGTATTATTGCGAGCACGCCGGCCGCGTCTTCTTTGCAAGCGAAGTCAAAGCCATTTTCGCCGCGGAAACAGCGATACCTCGCGCCTTTGATCCGGCAGGGATCGATCAGACGTTCACATTCTGGACGGTAATCCCGCCCCAGAGCGTCTTCGAAGGCGTCAAGGAACTGCAGCCTGGACATATCCGGCTCTATGAGGGTGGCGTGGCGCGGGAGACGGCCTTCTGGGAGCCGCATTATCCGCGGATTTCCGGTTCGGACCCTGAGTGGTTCACCGGCTCGTGCGACGATGCCGTCGAGGCGGTCCGCGGTGCGCTCGAAGCCGCGACGGCGCTGCGGATGGTGCAGGCCGACGTGCCGGTGGGCTGCTATTTGTCCGGTGGGCTCGACAGCTCACTTGTCGCGGCGCTTGGGAGACGTTTCGCGGGGGAGCGCTTCCAGACATTCTCCTTGCGTTTTGCCGACGCCGAATACGACGAGACCTATTTCCAGCGCCTGGTCGCCGCCGCGACTGCGAGCGAGCACCACGAGGTGGTGATTTCCCGCCGCGACATTGCAGCGGTTTTTCCCGAGGTCGTCTACCACGCCGAGCGGCCAATCCTGAGGACGGCCCCGGCACCGCTCTTCCTCCTGTCCAAGTTGGTCCGCGAGCGCGGCATCAAGGTTGTGCTGACAGGGGAAGGCGCCGACGAGATGTTCGCCGGCTACGACCTTTTCCGCGAAGGCAAGGTTCGCCGCTTCTGGGGGCGCCAACCTGCTTCGAGCCGGCGTGCGCGACTGCTCGAGCGACTCTACCCCTATCTGTCGCGCTCACCGGTGCACCAACAGGCCATGGCGCGACAGTTCTTCGGACGCGATCTTCATGCCTGCGACATGCCCGGCTTTGCACACGACACGCGCTGGCGCACCACGAGCGCCATTAAGCGCCTATTCTGCCCCGACATGCGCGGCGCCTCGCAGCACCGCAATGCGGTCTCCGAACTGCTCACCCCCCTCCCCGCCGAATTTTCGCGATGGAGCTTCCTTGCCCAGGACCAATATCTCGAAATCCGAACGCTGATGTCGGGCTACCTGCTCTCCTCGCAGGGCGACAGGATGCTGATGGCACACTCGGTCGAGGGGCGCTTCCCCTATCTCGACGACGATGTCGTGGCGCTCGCGAATTCGCTTCCTGACGCATACAAGCTGCGTGTCCTCGATGAAAAGCACGTGCTCAAGCGAGCGGCACAGCCGATCGTACCACCGCAGGTCGTTGCCCGCACGAAGCAGCCCTACAGGGCGCCAAACGCGCTTAGCTTCGTTGGCCATGATGCACCAGATTACATTCGCGAGGCACTGTCGGACACGGCATTGCGCGCGGCAAATGTCTTCGATCCGAAATCGGTGGCTATCCTGCTCGGCAAGTGCCGGTCCAGGGCCGGCGACGGCGATCTCTCCAACTCCGACAACATGGCACTGGTCGGCGTGCTGTCGACCCAGATTCTGCATCAGCAGTTCATCGCAAGCCGCCCGGGCGGAGCGGACAAAGCCAAGCTCAGGATCGACGTCGATCACGAGCGGCGGGAAAGGGTCCTGGCATGATCCACGGCGCCATACCACTTCTGCAGGACTACCTCATCCATTCCGCCGGCCGGCTTGGCGGCAAGATCGCGTTGGTGGCCGGCAAGCAACGCGTCACCTACGCGGAGATCGATGAGCGCTCCGACAGGATCGCGCATTTCCTGGCTGCGGCGGGCGTCGAGCGTGGTGACCGCGTCATGATCTTCGCCGACAACACGGTCGAAACCGTCGTCAGCTTCTGGGCGGTGCTCAAGGCGAGCGCCGTGGTCTGCATCGTCAACCCGCTTACGAAAAGCGAGAAGCTTCATTACCTGCTCAACGATTGCCTGCCAACGGCGCTGATCACGGACAGCCATCTGCACTCGATATTCTGCCAACCGTCGCGCGACTGTCACTCGCTGCGGGCGGTGATTGTTTCTGGGCCGATCGACGAGGCCGAGTTCAACCGATTGCCGCACGCCGTGCGGTGGGACACGATCGTCGAAAGACCTTCTGTTGCGCCGCCGCGTAAATCGATCGACATCGATCTCGCCGCCATCGTCTACACCTCCGGATCCACCGGCGAACCCAAGGGGGTCATGTTGACGCACGGCAACATGACTGCCGCGTGCACATCGATTGCCTCTTATCTGGAGCTGCGTGAAGATGAGGTGATCCTGAATGTCCTGCCCCTCGCCTTCGACTACGGGCTCTATCAGATGATCATGGCCTTTCGCACCGGCGCACGGCTCGTCCTCGAACGCTCCTTCGCTTTTCCGGCGCAGATCCTTCAGGTCATCAAGGACGAGCAGATCACAGGTTTTCCCGGCGTGCCCACAATCTTCGCGGCGCTTGCGGAGCTCAGATCGCTGAAGAGCACCGATTTCTCGAGCATTCGGTATGTCACCAATACGGCGGCCGCCCTGCCGCTCAAGCAGATTGCCATGCTCAGGGAGCTGTTTTCGGGCGCACGCATCTATTCCATGTACGGTCTCACCGAATGCAAACGCTGCAGCTATCTGCCGCCCGACGATCTCGGGCGAAAGCCCCTGAGCGTAGGCATTGCCATTCCCAATACAGAAGTGTGGATCGTCGACGAGGGTGGCAGGCGGGTCGGTCCGGGCGTCGTTGGCCAACTGGTAGTTCGCGGCGCAACGGTGATGAAAGGCTATTGGGGCAAGCCCGAGGCAACTGCAAGGAAGCTGAAGCCGGGGCCGCTGCCGGGCGAGCAGGTCCTCTACACGGGCGACTACTGCCGGATGGATGCGGAAGGCTATTTGTACTTCGTCGGCCGTGGTGACGAGATCATAAAATCACGAGGCGAAAAGGTCGCTCCCAAAGAGGTGGAAAGCGTGCTGATGGACGTCCCTGGCGTGAAAGAAGCCGCGGTCATCGGCGTCCCCGACGACCTCCTCGGACAAGCGGTCAAGGCATTCGTGGTCATCGAGCAGGGAAGAATTGTCGGCGAAAGGCAGCTCCTGATGGAGTGCCGGAAACGGCTGGAGAATTTCATGGTGCCAAAGACCATCGTAATCGTGCCCAGCCTGCCGATGACCGATACCGGAAAACTCAAGAAAGCGGCCCTGTCGTAGATTGTTTCAGATGCGCGATCGCAAGTCGCCTTTGCAATGGAGGATGGATTAGATGGATTCCATGATATCGGCCGCGGAAAGCGACGACATCCATATCAACCAGATCCGCAGCTTCCTGGCCTCGAATTTCTACATCGCGGACGTCAAGGCGCTATCCCTCACCGCATCATTGCTCGATCAGGGGATCGTCGACTCGACCGGAGTGCTCGAGGTGATCGGGTTCATCGAAGAGACTTTCGGCATCACGGTGGAAGACAGTGAACTCCTGCCGGAAAACCTCGATTCAATTCAAGGAATCGCGCGGTTCATCGTTCGCAAGAAGAAATGATCTGGCGCAAGAAGAAATGATCTGGCGCAACAAGCAATGATCTGGAAGGTCGGCCCGGTAACGGCCGAATGCAATCATGCCTGCCGCCTGGCCTCTGCCAGGACCACCCGCACTTCACCGGCATGGTTGGCGAAAGTGCGTATCTGCGCGTAGCCCTTGCTGCGCTCCAGAAGACTTATGACTTGGCGGTCCTGACCAAGCCCCACCTCGAACAGCAGGACGCCGCCTGGTCGGAGGTAGCGCAGCGCGTCCTTGACGACCCGCATATGAATGCTGAGCCCATAGGGACCGGCCGCGAATGCCTCTCGCGGCTCGAGCACAACCAGATGGCGGCGGTCACCCTCGAGGCGCTTCTCCGAAATGTAGGGCGGATTGCAGACGATGGCATGAAGCGTGCCGTCGAGCTCCAGTCTGGACACCCCTTCGAACAAATCACCCTGATGCACTGAAATCCGGTCGGTCAGGCCATGATGAACGACATTTCGCCGCGCCGCGTCGATACAGCCGTCGGTAAGGTCGCAGGCCCAAACTCGCGCGGATGGGATATGGCTAGCGATCGCGCAGGCCAGGTTGCCGGCGCCGCAGCACATATCGACCACACGCGGCGCCGGCAGGTCCATTGCGCGCAGAACATCTACTGCAATGGAGCCGAGCAGCTCTGTTTCCGGCCGCGGCACCAGCGCACCGGGCGCAACCAGGATCTCCATTCCCATGAAGATAATGCTGCCTTTGTTGTAAGCGCCGGCGACGCTGATCTCTTCGCTCACGACCGTTCTCGCAACGACATCGAAGATATTGCCGCTGCCGGCGGCGCCGGCAGGGATTGTTTATTGCACCGCCGCGCTTTCGAGCGCGCTGCTAAACTTGACCTCGATCGTATCACCCGGCGCCACCGCGGTATCCAGGTCGGCCGGCTGCTTGCGCCATTGCGCATCGACGGAGCGGATGATCGTCACCTGGGCCCGCACGGTTTCGCCGCCGATCGGCTGCGGCAACGCGGATGCTCCCTGCGGCTGCAATTTCTGGCTGACCGCGTGCAGCCTTGCAGTGATGTCGGCCAGGCGCGCGTGTGTATCCCGCAACTCGTTCAACAAACCGGCACGCCTCTGGTTGTCATTGCGCTCGATCTGCCTTGCAAGATCATCCTGCTGGCGCCGAGCCCTCATGAGTTCGACCGATGTTTCAAGCGCACGGCTCGAGGACAGAAGCACCGCGCGCCGGACATCGGCGAGCCGGTTGTTGGTCAGGTTGCCAGCCTTGAAGAGCTTGGTCACCTGCGCCAAATCCTCTTCATCGGCCTTGACTCCATCGGCTTCGTCCTGCTCGCGCTGGAGCAACGCCTGGACCTGGGTCGCTGCATCCTTGGCGCCCTTCTCCAGAAAGCTCTGCTCCTGCTCGAAATTGTCCAGCGAGAGCTTCAGCCCTTCTGCCTCCGCCTGCGCAATTTCGGTTGCAAGGGAAGAAGAGAGCGGAAAGCCCTGGGGGGCCTTCATGTCGAAATCGGGCTGTTTTTGAAGTTCGGCACGTATGCGCGCACTGTGGAAATAGTCCTTGATGTATTCTCCCCAGATCGTCTCATAATCGCGCTGCAAGTCCGTTGGGTCCGGCCCAGCCTGGTTCGCCCGTGCGCGCAAGAGGCTGAAGCCGCCGGCGACGGCTATCGCCTGCCGAACCGTCATGAGCGGACGAAAGGCTTGCTGCCCAGGAGCGAGCACTTCGCCAGTCACGTAGATTGGACGGTATTCAGCGACGATCGCCGTCACGTCGCCGGGTCTGACGACCGCCACCTGCTCACGGCCGTCCGGCATGCGTATGTGGTAGATCTTGGTCGGCAGGATCGCCTGCAAGCGCGTCTGAAGTTCGGACGGTGTCAGGCCGGCGACAGGCACCGTGCCCGCCTCGGCGAGAACGATGGTGCCGTCCATCTGCACCACCGCACGTTGCGTCCGCTCGGGAAGCGAGGTGATTGCGATCTCGATGGTGTCTCCGGGCGAAATTCGATAGATCGTCGCATCGGCTGCCGCAGCCATCGGCAGGGCGCAAAGCATCGCAAGTGTCGCAAGGAAGAATCGGCTAAGGTTGACCATTCGCGACAATCTCCTTCTTATTCTGGTTTTCGGGCCAGTCGACGCGGGTGACGAAGTCGTAAACCGGTCCACCGGCCACGCCCCAATTGCTGGACCAGATCACCTGTGTGCCGTCCGGCGAAGGTGACGCGTGCGTTTCGCTCCAGTAGTCGGAGGGCGCGTTGCGTGTCTGCACGATGCGCCGAACTTCGCCGCTGCCGTCGATGCGCAAGGCGATGACTTCCCGTGCATATGGTGCCCAGCCTGGGTTGGCCGATATCTCCTCAGGGTTGCCGCCATAGGTCAGGAAGACCCAGCCGGGCCGCTTCAGAGCACGCGACGATGCATGCTCTGCTTCGCCGTATCCGGTCAGGGAGGTCACCTTCCCATCGGACAGTCTTCGCTTGATTACGTGATACTTGTCGGGGCTGGATTTGCTGATGCCAACATAGACCTCGCTGCCGTCGTCATCGAGCGTAAGGTCTCCGTGGCCGGGGCGGTGATGGTCCGTCCACCTCTGTCGCAAGGTGCCATCGACACTAAGAATGGCCCTCTGCTCCGTGCCATCTGCTAGGTTTTGAAAGCAAAGGATGTTCGTGCCGAGCGGGGAGATAGTGCAGGAGCTGGTGGTTCCAGGAACCTGAGCGAGATCGATGTCCGGGAATTTGAATCGATCCGCGAGATCGAAGGCGAACACCACCGCTTTTCCATCGTCGCGGACAGCGCGGACGGCTATACGTTTGCCGTCACGGCTTGGATTGCCCTTCGACGGCCCGAATTGCAGATCGTGGTATTGAGCCGTGACGAAGACAACGTCTTCGTGGTCTGTCCTTGGCGCCCATATCGAGATCTTTCGATCCTCCACGCAGATCATCACGTCTGCGTCTCGAGGATGCCATTCGCATTCACCGCCTTTGTCGCGGTGGAATAGCGGAGCATATGTCTTGCCGTCGAGGAAGCACAGCCCGTTGCAGCCATTGGCCAGCACGAGCAGGCTCTGGTCCGCATTCCAGGCTTGAGCGCTCGAATAGCGATGGCTGCAATATTTCGTCCCACACACGACACCTCCCCCAAGTGCGCCTGGTTTGGTGATACGCATGAAATTCGTGCCGAATGCCGGGTCTGTCGCGGGACGCAGATAATCTGGGAGATCCATCGGCATTGGGGCGACGAACGTCGTGGACATGCTGTTTCCTTGGCTGTCGGCCGCCCGCAGCAGGACAGCAAAGGCGATCAGGAGCAGCGCCAATGGAAACGGGTAAAACCTCATGTCATGTAGCTCATTTCGCGGCGTACCCGACCTTCGCCGAGGCGCGCCCGCCACCAATCGATGGTTCTGGCCAAGCCGTGGCGCAAACTCGTTTGCGCAGTCCATCCGGTTTCACGTTCGAGCCGTGATAAATCGGCCAGCAGAGCGCGAACCTCGGAGTTTTGCGGCCGCAATCGACTCTCGTCGCGGTGGACGGGCTTCTTACAGTCGCTCAGCTCGAGCACGAGATCGAGCACGTCCGATATGGTCACGGCACGCTGGCTTCCAGCATTGTAGGCATGGCCGAATTCGAGTGTGGCTGAACCCGCCCTCAGGAAGGCAGCCGCTGTGTCCTCGACGAAGGTCAGGTCGCGGACCGGGCTGGTATCTCCCACCATGATCGAAACACATTTTGGATCGAGCGCCTGCCGGATGATTGTCGGTATTATGGCTCGTTCGCTTTGCCGCGGCCCGAATGTATTGAACGGCCGGAGGATCACGACGGGCAGGTCGAAGGATTTGGCATAGGACTGCGCCATCATGTCGGCGCCGATCTTGGACGCCGAATATGGCGATTGCCCCTGAAGAGGATGGGACTCGCTGATCGGCATGCTGAGCGCCGTGCCGTAAACCTCACTTGTCGAAGTGTGAATGATCCGTTCCGTCTCCCACTGGCGGGCCGCTTCAAGGACATTCAGCGTCCCCATGATATTGGTTTCCACATAGGACTGGGCGGCCGCGTATGAGTACGGGATCGCGATAAGCGCAGCGAGATGAAACACGACGGCTTGGCCGCGCACGATGCGGTTCAGGAATGCACCGTCGCGTACATCGCCTCGAACGAGTTTCAAATGACCCCGGATGTCGTCTGGCAGATCATCCAGCCACCCATGGCTGTCGAACGAATTATAGAGGGCCAATGCGGTCACCTCGGCACCGTTGCGGACGAGTGCCTCGGTCAGATGCGATCCTATGAATCCATCCGCGCCAGTGACCAGAACTCTCTTGCCATTGTAACTCATAACCAGGTGTTCCTTCTTTCACCTGAAGCGCTCCGGTTGCCGAGCGCGCAAACAGAAACAGCCTTCAACGCCTGAGCAGCCCGACAGGCATCCAGCCGATTACCGCCAGAAAGCCGAGGATCATCCACACAACATCCGAAGCGATGGTTCGTCGGGGATAATAGGAAAGATCGAACTTGGCTTTGATCGGAAACAGCGCTTCCCTGTAGAAGGACGACAGGTCTCCTGAGGCAGGGTAGAGAGAGGCTTCGTGACGGAAAAGAACTTGCGTCGGGCCGACCAAGCCGGGTTTATATCTTAGGACCGCCTCGAAGCCGCCATGGAAGCAGTCAGCAAAGGCGAGGCTTTCCGGTCGTGGCCCGACGATGGCCATGTCGCCTCTGAGCACATTCCAGAGTTGCGGCAACTCATCCAGTTTGGTGCTGGCCAAAATGCGCCCGATCTTCGTCAGCCGACGGTCGCCTATGCTGGTCAACGCAGGGCCCTGAGGATCACACAGAACCTCGAATTTGCGGAATTTATAGATATGAAACATGCGGCCCCCTGCACCGAGGCGAGGCTGCCGGAAAAGCACGGGGCGTCCGCCCTCGAGAAATAGCCCAAATGCGATCAGCAACATCAGCGGCGCGAAAACCATCGCGGCCAAGGATGCGGCCACTACATCCATCGCGCGTCTGCCAAAACCATGGCTCACGCCTGACACGACGGGCGGGTGGATGGATAGATCAAACGCGTTCATGCGGCGGTTCCCGCGTGGATGCCGCTGTTGAGCGCGGTCGCCAGCACGTCCACCACGGCTTCAACCGCGGGCGCGGTAATCTGAGGATGCAGCGGAATGGTCAACTCTCGTTCCGCGAAATCCTCGGTGCGCGGCAGATGGGTACCCGGGTAAAGCTCACGGTAGAGGGTCATCTGATGAACGGGCGGGTAATGGACCGTGGTTTGTATGTCCTGCGCCCGCAGTTCATCGACGACATGCTGCCTGTTGACGTAGCGCGGCAAGAGGATCGGCATGATGTGGTAAGCCGAGGCTCGCGGTTCTTCGAACGGTATTGTGATTGCCGGACAACGCAACGCGATGAGGCGCCGGTACAACACGACAAGAATGCGCCGTATCTCATTCCACTCCTGTAGGTTCTGGAGCTGAACCAAACCGATCGCGGCCCGCATTTCGTCCATTCGGTAGTTGAAGCCGAGCATGGTCACATCGTAATGGGCGGTGCGGCTGTTTAGTCGCTGGCGTGTTCCGGTGGTCATGCCGTGCGCGCGAGCCTGGCGAATCCTGTCCAGCAGTTGGGGATCCCGGGCAATTACGGCCCCACCCTCCGCCGTCGTCATGTTCTTGTTGCCATAGAAGCTGAAGGCGGCGCCCGCTCCAAAGGTGCCAACCGCTTTTAGGCCGGGAGCATGTGCCGCATCCTCGATGATCGAGAGCCCGCGTGCGCTGGCGAATGCTTGCCAGGCCTCCTTGTCGGCGAGATAGCCGGCGAAATGGACCAGGATCACGGCCCTGGTGCGAGGGCTGCAACGTGCTTCTGCTTCTTTGAGCGACATCAGAGGGACGTCTGCCGACTCTATGTCGACAAAGACAGGAGTGGCGCCGACATAGAGCACTGCGTTCGCGGTAGCCACGAAGGTCAGCGAAGGAACCAGGACCTCGTCCCCCGGACCGATCCCCAATCCGTGAAGGATAAGATGAAGGGCCGCGGTGCAGGAACTAACCGCTACGCAGTCCTCTGCCTCGTGCATCAAGGCAAACGCCTCTTCGAAGGCCCGGACCCGTTCACCCATCGTCAGCCAACAGCTGTCGATCACTTTCGCCAAAGCCGCTTTTTCTGGCACTCCCAGGACCGGGGAACTTACCAAGAGCATCGTCACCTCCTCGATGATCCTCGCGCCTGGCCGTTACGCTGCCGCGGCGGCGACTTCGATGGACGCCGACCGCTCTTCCCAAGAAACTGTCTGCGCGTTCTGGAAGTCCTCGACGCGTCCGATGTCGAGCCAAAGACCTTCGTGTTTGTAGACATGCACGACGCGTCCAGCCTGAAGCATCTGCAGCATGAGGTCATCGAACCCAAACGGTATACCGGATGGGATGAAGTCGAGGACGTCCGGGTTCATGCAGTAGATGCCCATGCTTACCAAGTGCGACAGTGCAGGCTTCTCGCGGAAGACCTGGACGGTGTTGTCAACCTCGTCGATGACGCCGAAATCCATCTTGGTAAGCCGCAGCGAAGTCGCTATCGTGACGGAGTCCTTGTGCAGGCGGTGCGCCGCGGTAAACCGGCTGATGCTCAGGTCGGTCAGCACATCGCCGTTCAGGACGATAAAGGGCTCATTCAATTCGTCTCTGATCAAGGAAAGCGGCCCGATCGTTCCGAGCGGTTCCATTTCCTGCGTGTAGCGGATCCTCAGATTCCACTGCGAGCCGTCGCCGCACACGCTCCGGATCAGGTGCCCGAGATAGCCGGTGGTGACGTAGACGTCTTCGATTCCGCTACGCCGCAGCCATTTCAACAGCAACTCGAGGACCGGCCGCGCGCCAATTGGCATCAGCGGCTTGGGCAAAACCGATGTAAATGGCCGAAGGCGCGTTCCCATGCCACCGCATTGAATTACCGCTTTCATTCGATCCTCCCTACGCACATGGCCAGAGTTGGCCTTGACGGCTGAAACCGCATCCGGAGCCAAGAGGCGAACCGCCTCATGCCAGCAGGGTTTCAGTTGTCCGAACCTGCGAGAGATTAGGGAGCCAACCGGGATATTGTCGTCGTGCGTTTGAATGGCACGGGCGAATTTCTCTGATCCCTGAACCGTAGGGACGAAACATTTCCGGCGGATCTGACGGGAGTGGTCGAGACGCACAACAGACCAAGGTCCCACTTGAATTGCGATTGAAGGTAAACATTTTCCTAAGACCGAGCTATATTAGCCTACGGTAATCAGCAGGACGGGGTTGTAGGACGTCAGAGTCCACCTTTCTGGACATACTGGCGCTCCTGCAAGACTCGGCCAGGTAGTGCGGGTTGTTAGTGCGTGGGGATGTTTATGTACAAGATCGTCATAGCCGATGATCATGGCCTTTATCGACGTGGCTTGCGTATGGCGCTGACGGCCGGAATCCCTGGCGCCGAAATAATCGAGGCGACCTGTTTTGATGCCGTGGTTGGGCTCCTGGCCGAACATGAAACAATTGATCTTGCGATCCTGGACCTGAACATGCCCGGGCTGCTCAGCCAGGAAGTGCTCGGCGATGTTCTCGCCGCCTATCCCAAAAGCAGGTTTGCGATTGTGTCAGGAAACGATTCACGATCGGAAATTTTGTTGGCCCTTTCGGTTGGCCTCCACGGCTACATCGTAAAATCGCAGCCGGATGAGGAGGTGGTGCTGGCCGTCAAAGAAATCTTGTCAGGTCGCATCTATGTACCAGCCCTCCTGTCGCGAAGCTCTGGCGCAGCCGCGCCTCAGACGCACCGACCTCCCGTGGAGGCTTCACACCAGGCCTTGGCCAACCCAGGTTCACTGGGAAGGCTCACGTCAAGGCAAAAGGAGGTGCTCAAGCTTATGGCCGAAGGTTACTCGAACAAGGAGATCGCCCGCGATCTCGACATCGCCGAGGCCACAACGAAGATCCATGCCGCCGCTATCTTGCGCGAACTGGGAGTCCGAAACCGCACCGAGGTCGCCGTTTTGATGAGGACTTGGCTTGGAACGATCTGAGTTAAGGCTGAATCTCGCTCTGGGATAGGCGTAGCTGGTATCGCAATCCGCCAGCCGACATTTCCAGTTTGGAAGAATGACCGACCAAGGGCGTTCCATCAGCGCCAAGGACGATCGACCCAAAACCTTTCCGCAGAACAGGCTTGGCATCTCGGCCGCCTCGTTCGATCCAGTCGAACACGATGTCGCCGTCCGAGCTCTCGGGTGCAACGCCCCACCTTACCTCCACCTGGCCTCGGGAGTTCCCGAGCACCCCGTGCTTGACCGAATTTGTCGTGAGTTCGTGGACGATCATCGCGAAACTTTCCGCGGCGCCCCCGACGATTCTGACGTGGGGCCCTGTGATCGTTGCTCTGTGTGCCTCGGCGTAGGGGCGAAGCGCATGTGCGACAATATCGCGGATCGAAGATGATAACTCTGCATTGTTGATCAACAGCAGGTGCGTGGATTCGAGCGCCCGAATTCGCTCTAAAAGGTCTCCTCTGTACTTGGAAATATCCTGGTCTGAAGCAGGGATCATTTTCACGACAGCCGTGATCACGGCAAACAAGTTACTGAGCCGGTGCCGCTGTTCAAGTATAAGCCGCTCCTGTCTTCTCACCGCGACCCGCAACAGTGTCGTCTGCCGCCGCTCGGTAAGGTCAGCCGCGATCCCGAACCGCTGATGATAGCGATCGCGGATATCCTCACGGCCGCGCAAGGCAATCCAGCGGAACTGTCCGTCCGACCGCCGAACCCGAACCTCGGCGTCGTAGTTGGCGGTTGCCGCGATCGATTCTGAAGGGACCCCGAGTTTTGGCCAGTCCGCCGTATGAACGATCGCCGACAGCTCGTCCAGGGGACGGGAAGCGGCTGGCGGCAAACCAAGAATTTCCCAAAATTGATCTGAACCGGAGACAATTCTCTCCTTGTAGTCCACGCGCCATGTGCCAAGCCTTCCGGCGAGCAGCGCAAGGTCCAGCCATTCCTTTTGGCCCAAGAGGGCTTCGCTTGCAGCCCTGCGTTCAGTGATATCCTCGAAGACGACAAATATGCCCATCGGCAGTTGTTTCTCCGGACCGGACCAGGAGAGGGTCACGCGAGCCCAGAAAACAGTGCCATCCTTCTTTCTCAAACGCATTTCCAAGCCAAACGACGGCGCCTCGGCGCTTAGACCACGTCCAAGCCTGGCGAACAGATCGCGTTCGTCAGGATGAACGAGTGTTTCGATATGCTGGCCGACGAGCTCTTCCTGTGCGTAGCCGGACATACTGCACATACACATGTTGACCTGCAGCAGCTCACCACGGTCATTTGCGGTCGCAAACCCCAAGGCGGCCCGCTCGAAAGCCCTGCGATATCGCGCTTCGGTCGTCTCGATGGCAGCAAGCCTGTTCTCGGCGACATCGAGCGCGCCCCTCAACTCCTGCCTTGAACGGTGGAAAAGAAAGGCGATCATCCCGCCGGACAGGGCGAGGAGAATGGCCCCGGAAAGATCATCCCCGACCAACTGACCGTTCGCCCCAAGGCGAACTGCCAAGCCGACAGCCACCATGGCAAACGTGGCAGCCATCGCAGGCCAGCGGTCCTCCAGGAAGGCGATGATGACAATCGCCGGGACACATTCCAGAAAGGCCGCACTGCCGCCACCTGTCAGCAACGACTTCATCTCGAGCGAAAGGGTAGCCAGCAGGACGGCCGACGAAACCAGATGTTGTCGTAGCCTGTCCGACAGTACGGGACCGCCTATCCGCAATCTCATCCTGATTACCTACAACTTTTGGCTTAGCCAATGCGGCTTAGAGCCTTTGGTTATCGGACCTAGTGCTGCTGCTCGCTTTCGCGCGCCAAAATGTCAGTCTATCAGAATCATCAGAAGAAAGTTCCAACACTTAGCCCATGCGCTGGCGCCTATCAGGCAGCAAACCGGAAAGTGGTGACGACAATGAACCTGGTCGAACGGCCGACAAGTACTGTTTTCCAAGCGCAACGTGCGATGGCAGCCATGGGGCCTGGCAGCAGGCCGTCTCCCTTGCGCCATGCCCAAAGCCCGGACCGGCAAGTTGAAAGGCCTGCTGCCGGCACCGAGGGTGACCAGCCGCCGCTGCATTCTTTCCCGGGTATGCTTGATCGCCTTGGCTACGGATGTCTCGTGCTGAGCGAAACCAAGAAAGTCCTGAAGTGGAACGCCACCGCGCGCGTCATTCTCAGCGGGTACGGCAGTCAGGTGAACAACGCGGACGGCCTTTCGGGAGCGCTCAGAAGCCTGATCGCGAACGTGCCGTGCCACCTCAATCCCGGATCGTTTGCATGGATTGTGGTCCGCAGCAGCGGAGATCGTCCCGTTGTCATCAACGAGCGCGGCCTCTTCGCAGCCGACAACACGATCGTCGTCGCCCTGTTGGACCGCGAGACGAAATCGGCGCCCAACCCTCAAACCCTGCAGCGAATGTTCGGTTTGACCGGAGCCGAGACACATCTCGCTGTGCGGTTGGCAAAGGGCTACACCCCGTTGGAAATCGCTGAAAGCTGTGCGCTCAGCCGGACGACCATCCGAACCCAGCTCGCATCACTGTTCGCCAAAACTGAAACCAGGCGTCAGGCAGAATTGGTCACGCTTCTCGCACGCGTCTCGGTGTTGCCCTAGTTCCCTGAACATTCGGGGATGATCGTGTCCAGCCTTGCGGCCACCGCAGGGGCGGCTGCCGTGAATCCGTATTCCATAAATCGGTTCGGCGCGTGCCGCGTCCCGTGCGCGGCCTTGAAGGATGCGCGAACGGTGCCCAACAGGCCAGCTCCATCACTGTCTTCGGGTATACCAAGGCCCTAGTACCGGGCGGATCCTGAACAGGTATTCCACGAGGTACTGGCTTGCGATCTTCATCACTGATGGGCGAAGAATTTGCAGCGTGTCGCGGATAGTCACGGGCAAGGACTGGTGATGAAATCTGGCGGGTACGCGTGCAACCCGCAATGCTCGCAAGAGGCTCTCGGGGTCAGGAAGATTCCTTCTGTTTTCGAGCAGCTGCCAATTAAGCTGCTTAACGGCAAGCGTAACTTCGTCCACTTCCGTGTAGCTCTTCGATGTGGTGATGCTCGGATGGTTCGTCGCGTCGTAAAAAATCAGACCCTCATTGATCGCAACCATGTCTCCGTGACCGGCCAAGTCCACGAAGAACAGTTGGTCAACGCCGGCGGGGATCGATTTGTGTGCACGCATTCGGCATCCAGCCTGAAGAACCTTGCTGTTGATCAACAGTGTCGAGGGAATGATGCCGAGGCTCCTCGTCGTCCGGACAAGGTAAAGATCCCTGAGGCATTGCTGGCTCGAATAGACTGAAACGCGGTTTTGCTCCGATGGCGTCGAGCGGAGCATGATCCTGCCGTCTTCCACGATATTGGCTGCACAGGTCATGAATGCGGCCGAGGGATGCTCCTTGGAGACCTCGGCAAATCGCTTGAGCGCGCTGGGCGCGAGCCAGTCGTCGTCATGCAGCAACTTGATCCAGGTGCCGGTGCAAGCCAGCATGGCATTGTTGGTATTCTCGACTTGGCCTCGCCCCCTGCCGTTCTCGACAATCCGGATGCGACCGTCGGCACGCGCATATTCGTCGACGATCCTCCAGGACAGCCCTCCTTGCCCCTCGTCGTCGCTAACCACCAGTTCCCAATTCGCAAAATCCTGCTGGAGGATACTGTCGATTGTCCTTCGAATGGTATCTGGCCTGCGAAAGGTCGGGATGGCCACTGAAATGAACGGCCGGAGTGTCACCAACTCCGCCGACCCCTCATCTTGCGAAGGTCCGACCCCTATTGACAAGGCTGCGGAAGGAAGCGCGTCGCGACTGTCGATCTGCGTCATGTTATCTTTCCTCCAAGGCGATGCACCGGCCGCGAGGCGACGACTCGTCCGGTTGAACACTTCGCTTCAACAGATAGAGAGAGGCTGCTGTCTTGATGAAGAAGCCCCCGGCGCCGCCGGCAGCCATGAGATAGATGACCGTGAGAGGTTCCCAGCCAGCCCTGGCGCCGGCTAGAAGCGGACCAAACACGAGCACCGTCCTTACGGCATCGACAACCAGGCGCACCTCCTGCCGTCGTAGCAGAGCCGGCACATCCTGAAGCGGCGTCGACAAAGCTTGCACCGCGCCCATGAACGCCAGCGCCGTCATGATTTCGGCGGCGGGCAGCCATGGCCGTCCCAGGAGGGGCACGACGAGCTGCGGTGCGGCGAGGCCAAGAGCCAGAATGGGCAGCGAAGTGAGCCCGCCGGCAAGGATCAGCAGGCCTCGTGCGAGGCCGAGCAGGTGCCCGCGGCCGCCGCCCTTATTGGCTTCGGCGACAAAGACATTGCTGAGCGGCGTCGCTATGAGCGTGACGGGGCCGGTGACGAGCCGCGACGCGACGCCCAGATAGCCCGCATAGGCGGTCCCGAACATCGAGCCGACGAGTATCGCCGGAAGGTTGTTGATGGCGAAACTTGCGACGGTTGCCGGGATATCGAACAGTGGAAATTTGTATTCGCGCCTAGCCTTTTCAAAGACCGTTTGCCACGGCGCGCGGGCGACACCGCACACGTCCTCCCAACTGAAAATCCTAACGCCAAGGAACCCAATGAAGATGAACTGGCTAAGAATGTGAGCGTGCACCATCGCCTCTCCTCCGAGATGGACAATGCCGAACATCAGCTGCAACAACGCCATCGTCGCAGGCAAGATCAAGCGGCCGAGCGCGAAGTCGCGTAGCAGGCCGGCACGCAGACTCCAGCAATTCATGGTCTCCACAAGACCTGCGCCTGCCATGCCGATCGGAACCAGCCACACAAGGTCAACAGCTCGGACCGGAACGGTGCTCGACAACACCATCCCCGCCGTCAAGGCAATAACGCCGGTTGCCGACACGGCCAAAAGAATGAGCTTAACCGTGACGTATGCCTGCGCATTGCTCTTGACGCCATACAGCGAGGCCTCAAAGCGCAGTGCCGCGACCGCTCCCAGTATGTTCACGGTCGAAAGATAGATCGTGAACAAGCCGAAATCGGCAGGAGAATAGAGCCTGGCCAACACCGGAATGGTCGCGACAAGAATGAGCTGACCGGCAATCGCCATGGCCGACACACCACCGGCCGCTCGAAGGACCTTGCCGATCGGGCTTTGAGGAAGTCGGATCATGGCGAGCCTTGCTCACGGCGGATGCCGGTCGAATTCATGAGATCCTCTCGCGCAAAAGATCGGCACTGTCGCCAAACCGATACCTGCCGTACCGGGTGAGGTTCACACGGGTGAGGACGCTCGCCACCGGCACCGACAGCGTTCCGTCGCTCAGGAGCTGCTCCACCACCCCGCGCGCGACATGCCGCGAGGTTCTTGCCCAGCGAACCGTAACGAGAACCGCGTCCGCCCAGCTCTTGAGGAACATGGCTTCTGGCCCAGCCAGCCCCGATGGCCCATTTATGATGACGAGGTTGTACGCCGAGTGCAGATCTTCCCTGCACTTGGCGGTGTCGACACGCGCCAAGAGAGCCAGAAGATCTTCCGCAGGTGCCATGGTCGTCAAATCGATACCAATTTCGGGAATGCTGGCGACCGCGTCATCCAAGGCACAACGACTGCTGACGTAATCCGCGAAGGAATGACGAGCCTTGGGTCCGTTGAACTGGCGCAGAAACTCGGCCGTAAGTTGGGAGCCCGCCCGCTGGAGGTCGACCAGAAGAACACGATTGCCCAGACGGGTGGCCGCCAAGGCCAAGCCCCATGCAAGCTCGGTCGCTCCGTCAGCCCGGACGCTTGGCGTGAGCAGGATCGTGTGCGGACCACGACCTCTTGCCTGATTTGGCGCGGCCGCGACCAGCAGCGACGTCACCGCACGGCTGTAGGCCGACCTGGGCTGGCCCAGAACCAGGTCGCGCAGCTGTTTGGCGTGCATCCTGCCCGGTTCGGGCACAAGTCCCACGCACGGTATCCTGAGCACGGCTTCCGCCTCCGTTTCACCGCGCAAGGTGCGATCGAAGCGATTTCGCATGAGGACCAAAACGGCGCCAAGGAGGCCAAACGCAATCATTCCCGGTGGAACCAAAAAAACCGGTGGCAATGTCTGCGGAATCGTCGGCGGCCATGCAACGGAAAGAACCGAGACTCCGGCGGACGGAGCTCCGATGCGCCGCTTCAGGTCCTGCTGGCGGCCGAGAAGTTCGTTGTAGCGTTGTGTCAGGAGGCTGACTTGAGGCTCGAGTGCCCGCAAACCTGCGAGCCGGCTGGCCGTGTCGGCCGCGACCGCATCGAGCACACGCATTCGATTTCCCAGAGCCTCGACCTGGGCACGATAGATATCCGCTTCAGCGACGATATCAGCGATTGCCTTTTCGACCGCGACGGAAAAGGCATTGGCCAGATCCTTGTCCGCTGGCGCCCCGGCCACGCGAGCCGAAAGGTCGGCCAACTCCTGCGTGCCGGCGGCCTCGGCCAGGGTCGCGGCCGCCGCGCCCTGCTTTCGAAGCTCCTGGATACGCTGGAGCCGGGACTCCAGCGCCGCCAGATCCGCTTTGGACATCGATATCTGCTGGCTGAGATCCGCCCTCTCCCCGGCCACCTTGTCAGCCGAGCCTTGATCGACCGCGCCATGGCTCAGCCGATACTCCTCGAGCCGATTGGATGCATCCACCAGTTCATTCTGCAGTTTGGGCAAACTGGCGACGACGGCGTCGAGCTCCTGCATGTCCGACGCCTGACTTTTCTGCGCGAGGTCGTCGACATAGGACTTGGTGAATGTATTGGCCACCAGCGCCGCGCGCGCCGGGTCGTCGTCTGAGAAGCCAACGGAAATGACCCGGGACCGGAGCTCTTGTCCAACCCTTACCCCTTTGCGCAGCGCTTTCACTTCGGCGGCCTCTGCCGCTTGCGGCGCATTCGTTGATACAACATCCCGGGGCCAAAGCCGCTTCAGCAAATCGCCAGCGAAGGAGTGCAATGTCGGCGGATCGGCGAGCGCAGGCCCATGGCTGGAGCTTCCCTTCCCGGCTTGCGTTTGTGCGGTCGCGCTGGCCGGGCTCGGTTGACGCAGCGCTGCAGCGACCCGACGAAGGTGGCTCTCCGACGACAGCATCGTGATGTGATCGTCAATGCTTGAATCGATCATGTCCTGCGCCGAGCCCGGGCTGGCGGGAAGGGCCGCCCTGGCAGGAGCGTCTATGATCAGCTGACTGCTGGCTTCGTACATGATAGGGCGGGTTATTCCCGCCAACGCCGCCAAGATGCCGCCGACAACCGCGAAGAGCAGAATGATCCATTTGCTGCTCGCCAATGTCACCAGCAGTTGGCGAGACGGGGTTGCTGAATTCGGGGCGCTTCTGGGAGGCCGTACGCGGGCCCTGCTTTCAGGAACCGGGGCAGCCACCGGGGTGGCTCGTGGCACTTCAATTCGGCTGATTGCGGAACCCGCCATTTCATACTCCTGCCAGATCGAGTTCACGGGATGAGTTCGACGCCGACGCCTGCCGCTTGGCCTCGTTGCACCAGGCCTGAAACATCAGCACCGACCACAGTTCACGGGAGCGGTCCTGTCCTGCAACGTGATCGCGCCAGCAGGCGTCCACCCTTGTGCTGTCCAGCAAGCCTTCGCGCTGGTTGCGAACATCGGACAGAATATCGGTGGCCCAGCTGCGCAACGGGCCCCGCAGCCAAGCCGCGATCGGCACGTCGAAGCCCTGCTTCGGCCGGTCGATCAGCCGTTGCGGAAGATAACGACGCAGCACATTTCGAAGGATCCACTTGCCTCCGCCGTTGCGAACCTTCATGTCAGCCCGAAGGCGCCAAGCAAATTCGACGACGCGGTGGTCCAACAGGGGACAACGCGCCTCGAGGCTGTTGGCCATGCTGGCTCGATCCAGTTTGACGAGAATGTCACCAGCGAGGTAGCCGGACATGTCGTCGTACAAAAGGCGAGACAGCAGCCCGTCGAGCCGCGGTGCGGAGACTATGGATGCAGGAGTTCCGTGTCGGGTGAGGTTTTCGGCCGATGATCCCGTCAGCCGCCAGTGCAGTTCGTCTTCATCCTTGGCGGCGAGAAGCCAGGCGAAGCGAGTGAGCCGATCGCTGCGCAACGCATGCCGCACATGCGACGGAAGTGGCAGGTTGCCAATGAAATCGTGACGAGCCGCCCTGGACAGCATCCCTGCGCCGGCCGCCAGGGACCTCCGTGCGGTTGCGGGTAGTCCTTGGTACCGTTTCAGCCGGTCCGCCATGAAGTGGCGGCCATAGCCTGCAAAGCACTCGTCTCCGCCGTCCCCCGACAGTGCCACGGTCACGTGCTGGCGGGCCAGCCGCGCCACCAGCAGAGTTGGTATCTGCGATTCGTCGGCAAATGGCTCGTCCCACACCTTTGGCAGTTCGGGGATCGCGTCACGCGCGGCGGCGGGCGAAAGGTGTAGCTCCGTGTGGTCGGTGCCCAGATGACGCGCTACCTCGGCGGCGTAAGGGGCCTCGTCAAAGCCGCTCTCCGCGAAGGCGATGGTGAAAGTGCGCACGGGATTTGGAGATTGAGCCTGCATCAAGGCTGCAACGGTAGAGCTGTCGACGCCTCCCGACAGGAAACCACCCAACGGAACGTCGGCGATCATGCGCTCGCGGACGGCAAGCCGGAGCAGATCATCCAGTTGATTGGTCAGATCGTCGTCACTGCCGGCGATCTGTTGTTCTCGCCCGTTCTTGGCGACTTCGGCCAGCGACCACCAGCGACTTGCGTCCTGCGAAAGGGAAGCGGACCCGCGCCCCTCCGCCACAGTCGCGGCCGTGAGGGTCAGGACCGAGCCGGGTGGCAGCTTGAAGACACCTCGCCAGATGCAACTCTGATCCGGGACCCACCCCTTGGAAAGCATTGCGGTGGCGGCATCCAGGTCAATCTCCGGGGAGTAGCCTGAAAAGCGGCTGATTGCTTTCAGTTCGGAAGCAAAGACCAGCGCATGCCTGGCTGAAGCGATGTAGAGGGGCTTCTTGCCCAACCGATCCCGCGCGAGATGGAGGGTCCTCGTCTTCAGGTCCCACAAGGCGAATGCGAACATGCCAGCAAAGCGCTGGAGTGCGGCCTCGAGGCCCCAGCTCTCGATCGCACACAACATGACTTCGGTGTCGCTGGTGCCGCGGAAATGGTGCCCGGCGCCTTCGAGCTCGAGGCGCAGGTCACGGAAATTATATATCTCGCCGTTGAAGGTGATCGCATACCGACCGCTTGTGGACAGCATGGGCTGTTGCCCCGTTTCCGACAGATCGACGATGGCCAGCCGCCTGTGGCCCAAGGCGATGCCTGCTTCGCGGTCCGTCCAGAGTCCTTCGCCATCCGGACCGCGGTGACGAAGCGCCATCATCATTTGCCCTATCTGATCGAGCGAATTGGGATCGGCAGCATTGGACGCGAGAAGTATCCCGGCTATCCCGCACATCACATCACCTCTGAAGGCTCAAGCTCGCGCCGGAAAACGCTTGGCGTTCCCGCGACGAGGCAGAAAGTCAATGCAAACCACACGATCGGATGACGGATGATGAGGTGCGGTATGCTGAACACGGCCGCGGACGCCACGAGCACCAAAAGCGCGTCGTAGCGGGCACGCCAGGCGGACATGGCCGCCGATCCAACGATCCACAGCAAGGCGATGACCGCGACCAGCCCGCCCTGTAGATAGAGATCGAGAATTGTATTGTGCGCTTCGAATGGCCGCTCCAGAAACTGCATGTCGGCGGTCGGCGGGCGCTCTAGGTGAGGGCCAGGACCGAGGCCGAGCGATGCCGATTGCAGCCCCTTCTGGAGCGCCTCATCCCACAGATAAACCCGAAGTTCGAATGTCTCAGCCGTGGCCTCGCCGCCTCCGTCCTTGGTGAGGCTCTTGGCAAAATTGGCCGCAAAGCTTTCCTCGCTGAGAAGATAGGGGGTCATCGCTATCACCAGGGGGACAGCGCCGACCATCAGCAGAAGTGCGATCTGCCTGGGCAGGCTGGTTCGATTGCCATCGGATGCCAACCACGCCTTCAACCGCAATCCGAGGAAGGCGACGCCACTTACAATCGTGGTGTAGAGATAAGCGTCGCTCCTCGTCAGGCGGCCGACAAAAAAGATGAACACAAGGCTTGAGAGCGCAAGGACCTGACCCCATCGATTGTGAGTCGTGGTTGCAAGGTGCAGCGCCAGCGGACCAAGAAGCGCGCAATAGAGCGCGAGCTGGTTCGGGTTTTCAGACCAGCCGCGGAAGCGGTCCCAATACCAGGGATCGACGCCGGGCTGATGGAGCCAGCCCCACGCGATGGCGAGTTGGATAGCAAATATTGCGTCGGCCAATGCGATTGCCCACCAACCACTGCGTCGAAGACGACGCCCCGCGTCGGGCTCAACACTGGCCAGGCAAGTGATGCTGGCCAACAGCACGTAGGCCAATGTGTCGTGCAGCAACCCTGTCGGGTAGAGCAGGGTGGTCAAGTAGCCGATGATCGTGCCGATCCCCAATGCGAGAGAAAGGAGCAGCCAAAAAGTCGCGAGTTGCGCAAAGGCCGGTGTCGCTTCGACGCGTCCGCCGACCAATATTCGTCCGGCCGACAGCATGATCCAAAGCGCCAGGAGCAGTTCGCCATAGCCGAATGGCATGCCGGGGACGGAGAGCTGCGACGCGGCTGACAGGATGACACCGCCGGCAAGCAACGCGTCGCGCATCATTGCCGCGCCCCGTCCAACCGGCGGTTCGCAATGCCGCTCTCCAGAGGCGATGGAGCAAGCAAGCCGCGAGATTTGGCCCTGAGATTGCTCTTATAGACATCGCAGTACTGGTCGACGATGCCCGGCAGGGCAAAACGCTCCCTGATAAGCGAGGCGGAGCGCTGCCCCATGGCCGCTCCCAAGGTGCGGTCCGACAGTATGTCGACTATCCGGTCCGCAAGCGCGCGAGCATCGCGCGGCGCGACCAGATAACCGTTCCATCCATCTTCGACGACGTCGCTGCAACCGGGCATTCGCGATGCAACTATCGGCAATCCAGCCAGTCCGGCTTCCAGCAAGACGCGCGGAACGCCCTCGCGATATTGCGTTGGGAAGGCGAACAGATCAGCCATGCCAAGCAGACTGGGGACATCATGCCGTTTGCCCAGCACGGTCACATGAGAGGCAAATCGTTGGATTTCGGATTTTGCGACGGCGAATGGTCCTTCCGATTCCCGTGGGCCAACGAGCACGAAACGCGCATGAGGTCTTTTGGAGAGAATGTGCGGAATCGCCTCAAGAAGGGTCGGAACGCCCTTAAGGCGGGTGAGCCGGCCGACAAAAATGACGATCTCGGCCGATTCCAGTCCGAATTCTCGCCGCATTGTCGCTGGTGGCGAGGCAAGACGTCTTGCCACCGCGAATGCATTGACGTCGATGCCAGACCCCTGAATTAGGCGTCCGCTGCCGCGTGGGATCAGCCGATACCGCTCGAAAAAGGCTTGATCGTCGCGGTTTTGGAAGACCGTGGCAGCGGTCCAGAAGGAAGCAATCCATTGCAGACCGCAGAAGGCGGGCCGCATAGCCAAGGCTCGCGCCTCCAGCGATGAGAAGGTCCAGCCCAAGCCGTTGATCGTGCGCACGACCGGGACTTCTCCCCGCACCGCCAGCGGGGTCAGCAAATTGGGTTTCGTATCGAAGCTTTGAACGATGTCGGGGCGAAGTTCCCGCACCAACCTTCGCAATGTTCTGATGGTCCCGGCTTTGCCGCTGCCATTGGCAAAGCGATTGAACTCGTAGCGGCGGTGCGGAATGCCATGCCGTAAAAACAGAGCTTCATCGCCCGTCGAGACCGCGGTGACCCGAAAACCCCGCTCGCGGAGTTCCATCAGAAACGAGATCCTCAGGGCGTGATCCTCGCCGCCGATGCAAACCAGGTGCGGGTTCATACTGCCGCTCCCGAAACCCAGCGGGCCTTCGGCTCCCATAAACGGCTCGAACTTGGATCGTTTCCCATGGCCCGATTTCGTTGCGATTTACACCAGCAATTCAGGCTACGGGCAGGGCTGGCCGTTGTCCTCGTCCGTTCGAATGACGCAACTAGGATCGCGCTTGCGCGCTAACGGCGCAAGGATCAGACCGCGGGCTGTACTGTTTGGATCGAGACGCCGTGCGCTATGGGATTAGCCGCGCGAATGCGCATTCATCGCGAACGGGTGATCGGACTATCAAGACTGCTCATTGGGGCGGGTTGAGGTCGATCCGAGAACGTATATTCATAGGCTCGGCGGCGGCCGTCTTGCTCGAATACCCGGATCCAGCGGACCTCGGAAGCACGAAGCGTGATTTCCCGGTTTGTCGCGAGCTTGGCTGCTCGAAACGGAGTTGGTGCGACTACCTTGTGGGTCACCACGACTTGGCCGGCAAAAATCTCCTCGACTTCGTAGCTTGGCACGTCATCCATCCCCTGCGCGATGGCACCAAACCACGATCAAGGCAGAATGTTCCCGCCGATGTCTCGGACGGCGGCCGTTTCCAGCCAAAATCCAGCCAAAAAGCGGCGTGCGCGCTCACCTCGGCGGAAAACAGATGCGACCTGTGCTGAATAGACGCCGGACGGAGAAGCCGAACCGGCAGGAGCGCTCAGCTCCTGCCGGAACCACAATTGCGTGCGTCAAACCACGAAAAAGGAGCTCGCGCCAAGGGAGAGATGCGGAGCAACCGTCGCAAACTGCGTCTGAGCATGGCCGCCGATTCCGTCACTGTCGAAAGAGAGCGCCCCGGTCGAACTGTTATAGATGACGTGGTCGCTTCCATCATGCGCACCTTTGCCGATGTGGAAGTTCGCGGCCGAAAGGGCGCCCTGCTGAAGTCCGGTGAATACGCTGTGATCAAGTTGGATTTTGTCCTGGGAAACCTTGAAGTCGGTTATCTTGTCGACATTTCCAGAGCCAAGCGCGGTGTTGAACACGAAGACGTCCTTACCGCCAAAGCCCGTCAGCGTATCGGAACCACCCCCGCCATTGATCTTGTTGGCGCCGGCATTTCCTTGGATCGTTTGGCCAAACTCGTTGCCAGTCAGGTTGATTTGCCCCGTTCCCGAAGCCTGCGTGGTCGCAAGTTTCTCGACGGATGAGCCCGCCGAGAGAGCATAACTCACCGAAGCGAACACCGCGTCCTTGCCGTTGCCTAGCTGCTCCACCACCTTGTCATGCACGTTATCGACAAAATAGGTGTCGTTGCCGCCATAGCCTTTCATTGTATCGGCGCCGCCTCGACCATCGATCTTGTTGGCGCCGTAATTGCCATTGATCGCCTGGTCGAACTCGTTGCCCGTCAAGTTGATCGCATGTGTGCCGCCCGTCTTGTCGGTCGAGAGTTGCTCGGCATGCGAACCAGCTGACAATGCGTAGCTGACCGAGGCAACCACTTTGTCGAAGCCGCCGCCTGATGCCTCCATCACCTTATCATGTGCATTGTTGACATAGTAAACGTCGTTCCCGCTGGTCGAATGAAATACATCCGCGCCAGGGCCGCCATGGAAGATGTGATGGGTCGACTGCGTGGGATCCGGGACACTGGGCGTGGTGGGCGTAGGCGTTGTCGGCTCGGAACTCGGAGGCGGTGTCGAAGGACTAGGGCTGGCGACGTTGTGCTGACGAAAAACGGCCTGCAACTCAGGGGAGTTCTCCAGGGCGGTGTCGCCATTCTGCGAACCCCAGGCATACGCATAGTCGAAGGCTGGGGACGGAACCAGCTTTGCCCAGTGATCGATCATCGTTTGCATTTGAGTCGACGTCGGCATGACGTGCTTGCCGCCGGTGTCCGTCTGCCAACCGCCGCCGCCAAATGTCTGATATACAGGAACGATCTTGTCAGCCGGAATGCCTGATTTCACGGCCGCGGCCACGGCTCTGTCGATCATGTTGTAGTCGACGCTGCTTATCCCCGTACGAACCGGGTATGGGTCCAGTCCATAATAATCGATCCCGGTGTTGGCGGGGTTATAGGTGTTGGAAAAGTCGGGATTGGTGGACGACCCCATATTCATCATGGTGATGAAGGTCTTGGCGCCCGGAAAATGGGAGTGGATCCAGTCGGATTCAGCCTTCAGATTTGCCGCACTGGCGTAGGTGCCCCATCTGCCGGTAGGGTCCGGCTCGTCCATCAGGAAAAATCCAAACACTTTTGAATTGTTGAGGAAGGGCGTGACTTTTTCGATGAACGAAGAGGTCACCCCGTCATGAGCGCTTAGATAGACAAGCCCCTTCATTCCGCTGGGCAGCTCATTGACTTGGGAAAGATACTGAACGTCCGCCAGGTTAAATCCGGCGCCCGCAACTTCGGCAGCTGAACCGCCTGATGCATAATGGAGAGTCGCCATGCGTTTTCCTTCTTGTTTGGCAACACCCCGCCCTGGATGGGGGGTTAGACCGAAAGCTACGTTAGATGAAAATCACATACCAACATCTTTGAACGAAGTTGTTGATCGCTGTGGAGATGGCCACATTGGCGGGTAGATGCAATTCACTGTAAAGTCAGTGACTTGCAGCAAGATTTGTGCGTTTTCCACTGGCGGCCGCCTGCACAGTTCTCCACTGTTTTCACAGGCACCCCTCTCCCCACCGCGACTCCCGGCCACGATTTCGCTTCATTTTGCATAAAGTTCGCCCTATGTTAGCTAGCCATCATGTCGGGGGGCGCATGTGATATGGTGGAATCAGAGAAGGTTACCCCATCGGATGAACAAAGCAAGACACGCGACAACGTCGCGTCATAGCAATAAGCTATGAATAAAGAAGCACAAAGCGCCTCACCGCTACGCCCCGCAATACTGGACTGTCTGCCTGGAATAGCTGGCATCGGACTCTTTTCCGCAATGATAAACATCCTTGCGTTGACCGGATCCGTTTACATGCTACAGGTCTATGATCGCGTCCTGCCGTCGCAAAGCGTTCCGACCTTGGTCGGGTTTACCATCGGAATGCTAGGCCTCTACGCGGCCTACGGTCTGCTCGATTTCGTGCGGCTTCGTCTGCTGGTCCGAATCGCCAGTCGATTCTACTGCGGTTTGCAGCAGAGAGCGTTCGCGATTTCGTTGCTTCTTCCGCTCAGGGCCGGTCGAGATGCGGACCGGGTACTTCCGTTGCGGGACCTCGATCAGTTGCGCGGATTCCTTTCAGGAACGGGGCCGACCGTTCTTTTCGACGCGCCGTGGATCCCGTTTTATCTGCTCATTATCTACATGTTGCATCCGTCGCTCGGCGTGCTTGCGACCCTCGGTTCCGTTGCCGTCGTCGTGCTGACCATCGTGGCTGAGATCATCAGCCGCCGCCCTGCGGCGCTGGCGTCTGAAGCAATCCTGACACAGCGCGCGCTTGCTGATTCCGGCCGTCGGAACGCCGAGGTGGTCCACGCGATGGGCCTCTCAGAACGGCTGGCGGGGCGCTGGGGGGAAGTCACTCATGCTTATCTCTCCTATCAGGAGCGGCTCTCCGACATCGTGGGCGGAATCAGCTCGCTGTCGAAGGCGCTTAGGATGGTGCTGCAATCTTCGGTGCTAGGGCTCGGCGCGTATCTCGTCATCGGAGGCGAAGCATCTCCTGGCGTGATCATCGCGTCGTCGATATTGCTGGGTCGCGCGCTAGCTCCGGTCGATGCGGCGATCGCGAACTGGCGGGGTTTCCTTTCCACCCGGCAGAGCTACTCCCAGTTGAAAGCGGCGCTCCGTGCGTTCGAGAGTCCGATCGAATCCATGAAGTTGCCGCCGCCAGAGGCGCGCCTGGCGGTCGATAATTTGGCGGTAGCGCCTCCGGGTATACCAAGACCGACGCTCATCGATGTAAGCTTCCAGCTTTCGAGCGGCGCGGGAATGGCGGTTATCGGCCCAAGCGGCTCGGGAAAGACCACATTGGTGCGCGCGCTGGTGGGAGTTTGGAGCCCTCTGCACGGCACGGTACGGCTGGACGGGGCCTCTCTCGACCAATGGGACGCGCAACGGCTCGGCGCCCACATTGGCTATCTGCCGCAGGATGTTGAACTGTTCGACGGGACGGTGGCGGACAATATTTCGAGATTTGGCGGCAAGAGCGACCCCCAGGGCGTGCTGGCCGCGGCGAAAGCCGCGGGCGTCCACTCGATGATCATGCATCTGCCGGCAGGCTTCCAGACGCGCATCGGCGAGGGAGGAAGAGCGCTGTCGGCAGGGCAGAGGCAGCTTATCGGCCTTGCCCGGGCGCTCTACGGCAACCCGTTCCTGGTCGTGCTGGACGAGCCAAACTCAAATCTCGACGTTGAAGGTGACGCCGCCCTGGCCGGAGCCATCATGGCTGTCCGGAAGCGTGGGGGTATCGTGATCGTTGTTGCACATAGGCCGTCTGCCCTCACCAACATCGATCAGGTCATGGTCCTGGCGGATGGCAGGCTGCGCACCTTCGGCTCGCGCGAGGAAGTGCTTGCCGGCATGCGGCGGCCGCCCTCGCCTGCCGCGCAACGTCCATCTTCGATCGCGCCGATCCACTCGGGAGTGACCGGACATGCGTGACGTCTTGCCCCGCGTACTTGCGTTCATGCCGACACTTGCCCGGTTCGGAACTCGAGACCAGCCTGTCGAAACCGACTTGCCCAAGGCGCCAGGCAGCATCCCCGCGCCAGGGACCCTTTGGCCAAGCATGACGCTGGGGCTCGTTGTGACCGGCCTGCTGGTGGTCGGCGGCGGAGCATGGCTTGGCTTGACCAAGATAGCTGGCGCCGTGATCGCGCCCGCCACGGTGGTGGTCGAAAGCAACATCAAGAAGGTCCAACACCAGACCGGCGGCACGATCGGGGGCATCTTTGCGCAAGACGGCGACCACGTTCGGGCCGGTGACATATTGGTCCGGTTGGACGGCACGCTTCCACGGGCCAATCTGCAGATCATCAGCGAAGATCTTGACCGCACCACGGTGCGGCTTGCGCGACTGGAGGCCGAACGCGGCGGTTTGCGTGAAATGCAGCTTCCAGCCGGCCTTGAGGCCGGGATGCGAAAGCCGGAGCTGGCTGCCCTTGTCAGCGGCGAGCGCGCGCTGTTCGAAACCCGTGCCTCGGCATTGGCCGGGCAGAAGGCGCTCCTGTCGAGCCAAACAAAGCAACTCGAGCGTCAGATCGATGGCCTGAAGGCCCAGCAGGTCGCAGCCGATGAATCAGTGGCGCTGCTGAGCACTGACCTTACGGATGTCGATGCCCTCTATTCGAAGAAACTGGTGTCCAAAGAGAGGATTAGCAACGTCAGGCTGGATGCGACGCGAGCCAAGGGCGAGTCGGGGCGACTGGCAGCCGCGGTAGCAGAGGCACAGGCCAAGATCAGCGAGATCGAGTTGCAGATCCTGCAGCTCGACGAGCAACGCCGAAGCGATGTGACCGGTGAACTGCGCGAGACTGAAGCCAAGCGCACCGAACTCAACGAACGCAGGATCGTAGCGCGAGACGAACTGACCAAAACCGAGATCCGCGCTCCGCAATCCGGCACAGTTCAGCAGTCCTCCGTTCACACTGTCGGCGGCGTGGTCGCCCCGGGCGAACTGCTGATGACGATCATTCCCGAGGCCGACAACCTTGTCGTGGACGCGTTGATCCCTCCTTCCCGCATAGACGACGTCAACCCGGGACAGAGCGTTTCTATCCGGTTTCCAGCTTTCGATGCTGGGACTACCCCTGTTTGCAACGGCTCCGTCAAGTACATCTCGGCGGACCTGATCAAAGATCCGCAACGCCAGCTTTCGTACTTTTCGGCCCGTATCAAGGTCGACAGTCAGTCGGAGTGCTTGAAGGAAGCCAGGCAACTCAGACCGGGCATGCCCGCGGAAGTCCACATCCGCACGGATGAACGCAATGTCTGGTCGTACATGCTGAAACCTCTCACGGACCAGATTTCCAGGGCTTTCCGCTAAGCAGGCCTGGAATTCGCATGCCGGCGGTCCAGCCCGAGAGCCATGGGCTGGACATATCATGCGTCCGCAGGATGCCGGCTTCACAGCGCAACCTATAATGCCTTCTGATGAAGGTATTGGTCACCGGCGCTGCCGGCTTCATAGGCTATCATGTCGCCAGGCGGCTCCTGGAGCGCGGTGACGAGGTTGTCGGCATCGACAGCATCAACGATTACTACGACCCGCAAATCAAGCGGGCGCGGCTGCGGCTCCTGGACGAGGCGAGCCGCAAGACCAATGCCGGCTATCATTTCATCCACGGCGATCTCGCCGACAGGGGCGTGGTCGACGGCTGCTTTACCGACCATGCCTTCGACCGGGTGATCCATCTCGCCGCCCAGGCCGGTGTGCGCTACAGCCTGGAAAACCCGCGCGCCTATGTCGAGAGCAACATTATCGCCTATACCAACATGCTCGAGGCCTGCCGCGGCAGCCGTGTCGGGCACCTGACCTATGCCAGCACCTCGAGCGTCTACGGCGCCAACACCGACATGCCGTTTTCCGAGCATCGGCCGGCCGACCATCCGCTGCAGTTCTACGCCGCCACCAAGCGCGCCAACGAACTGATGGCGCACAGCTACAGCCACCTGTTCGGCCTGCCGACCACGGGGCTGCGCTTCTTCACCGTGTACGGCCCCTGGGGACGCCCTGACATGGCGCTGTTCCTGTTCACCAGGAGCATCCTGGCCGGTGAGCCGATCAAGCTGTTCAACAACGGCAACCACACGCGCGACTTCACCTATGTCGAGGACATCGCCGAGGGCGTGATCCGTGCCAGCGACAGCCCCGCTGCGGCCAACCCGGCCTGGGATTCCGGCCGTCCGGATCCGGCGACCAGCAGCGCGCCCTGGCGCATCTTCAACATCGGCAACAACAATCCGGTGAAGCTGACCGCCTATGTCGAGGCACTGGAAAACGCGCTCGGTCGCAAGGCCGTGATCGAGCTGCTGCCGCTGCAGGCCGGCGACGTGCCCGACACCTTCGCCGACACTTCGGCGCTGCAGGCGGCCGTCGGCTATCGCCCCCGCACCTCCGTCACCGAGGGGGTAGGGCGGTTCGTCGAGTGGTACCAGGATTTCTACAGCTGACGAGTCGGGGCTGCTCGGTCCGGGCCGCGGCCGACGATTTGAGAGCGGAGCGTAACCAAAGCCACGCGCGGATCAGGTGTCGTGGCAGGTAAGGATACCGTCATTCTTCTAACCGATTGCGTCATACGAATTCACCGCCACCGGCCGCTCACGGGCTAGTCGGCTCAGCTTGCCTACGCACGAAGAAGCCGAAACAAATCGTCATCAACATTCCTTACTCGAAGGAATAGGTGAAGCCCTCCTTGGAGGCGCCGACGGTTACCTTTGTCATTTTTTCGCCATCGAGCGAGCGGTTCAGCACGTTGCGGCTCAATTCCGGCAGCAGCGTGTTTGTCAGGATGGCATCGATCATCCGCCCGCCGGATTCGATCTCGGTGCAACGGGCCTTGACCAAATCCATGACACCATCGCCGATCACCAATTCCGCATCGTTGGTTGCCCGCAGCCGGCGAGCGATCTTGGCGAACTGGTGACGGGTGATCGATTCGATCATCGAATCCGAGAGCGGGTAATAAGGAATGGTCACCACCCGGCCGAGGAAGGCTGCAGGGAAGACTTTCAACAGCGGACCGCGCAAGGCGATGTCGAGGTCGTCAAGCCCGGCCCGTAGTGTGCCATTCCTTGTCCGATCCATGATGACTTCGGAGCCGACATTCGAGGTGAGCAGGATCAGCGTGTTCTTGAAATCGATCCGCCGGCCCTCGCTGTCATCCATCATCCCCTTGTCGAAAACCTGGAAGAAGATTTCGTGCACGTCGGGATGCGCCTTCTCGACCTCGTCGAGAAGGATCACCGAATAGGGTTTTCTGCGCACGGCCTCGGTCAGGATGCCGCCCTTGCCGTAACCGACATAGCCGGGCGGCGCGCCTTTGAGCGTCGAGACGGTATGCGCCTCCTGGAACTCGGACATGTTGATCGAGATCAGGTTCTGCTCGCCGCCATAGAGCGTCTCGGCCAGTGCCAGCGCGGTCTCGGTCTTGCCGACGCCCGAGGGGCCGCAGAGCAGGAAGACGCCGACCGGCTTTTCCGGCGCGCCGAGCCCGGCGCGGCTGGTCTGCACGCGTTTGGCGATCATCTCCATGGCGTGATCCTGGCCGACGACCCGCTCCGAAAGCGTGGTGGCGAGCTTGAGCGCCTTTTCGGTCTGGCTGGACAGCATCCGTCCCGTCGGGATACCAGTCCAGTCCTGGACCACGGCCGCCACCGCATTACGATCGACGGACGGCAGGATCAGCGGTGTCTCGCCCTGAGCGGCGGCAAGCTCAGGCATGAGTTCGCGCAGACGCGCCAGGTCGGCCGCCGGATCCGACGGCGCAGGACCGGCAACCACTGGCACCTCGACCTTGGCTTTGGCCGCCTTGGTCTTCGTGGTTTCGGGCTTGGGCTCAGTCTTGGGTGGCTCAGTCTTGGGTGGCTCGGCCTTGGGTGGCTCGGCCTTGGGTACCTTGGTCTTTTCTGCGTCCGCCGCTGCCGTTTCGGTATCGGCCTCCGCGGCCGTCGCCGCATCGAGCGGCACGCCCTCGCCGCGCAGCCTGTCGCGCAATTCGAGGATCTCGGCAACCAGTGCCTTTTCACGATCCCAACGTTGCTGCGCCGCGGCCAGAGTGACCGCGCTTTCGGCAAGCCCGGTCTCGACGCGCGCCTGCCGATCGGTCACCTCAATGCCGATCGCGGCCTCGCGGCCGATGATGCCGCGCTCGACCTCCAGCGCCTGACGGCGGCGCATGATGTCCTCGACCTCGGCCGGCGTGGCGTGCTGCGAAATGGCGACACGGGCGCAAGCGGTGTCGAGAAGGCTCACCGCCTTGTCGGGCAGTTGGCGCGCCGGGATGTAGCGATGCGACAAGCCGACCGCCGCCTCGACCGCCTCATCCAGTATCTGCACCTTGTGGTGCTGCTCCAGAACGCCGGCGACGCCGCGCAACATGAGAACGGCCACCGCCTCCGAAGGCTCGTCGATCTTGACCACCTGGAAACGGCGGGTCAGGGCTGGGTCTTTCTCGATGTGCTGCTTGTATTCGGCCCAGGTCGTTGCGGCGATCGTACGCAGTTCGCCGCGCGCCAGCGCAGGCTTCAAGAGATTGGCCGCGTCGCCGGTTCCAGCAGCGCCGCCTGCGCCGATCAAGGTGTGGGCCTCATCGATGAACAGGATGACCGGGGTTTCGGAAGACTGTACCTCATCGATGACGGCCTTCAGCCGCTTTTCGAACTCGCCCTTCACGCTTGCACCCGCCTGCATCAATCCGACATCGAGCATGCGCACACTGACGCCTTGCAGTGTGGGCGGCACGTCGTCCGCTGCAATACGCAAGGCAAAGCCCTCGACGACCGCGGTCTTGCCAACCCCGGCCTCACCGGTCAGGATCGGGTTGTTCTGCCGGCGTCGCATCAGGATATCGACGATTTGCCGGATCTCCGGATCGCGGCCGACGACCGGATCGATCTTGCCGTCGCGGGCGCGTTGGGTCAGGTCGGTGGCGTATTTGGCCAGCGCGGAATCCCGGCCCGGACCGCGCTTCATCGGCGTCTCAGTGGCGGGAGCGGCCGGCGGGGCACCGGATTCAAGCGAACCTTCGGTGACGTCGGCGAAGCGGGAAATCACGCCATCGGCATCGATCTTGTCAAACTCGGCGCTGATCTTGGACACCAGGCCTTCCAGCACTGGCGTCTTCAGGCAGGCAAGCAGGACATGAGCGCTGCGCACCTCCTCGACGCTGAATTCCAGCGTCGCGAGGTTCCAACCTTCCTGAATGGCATGAAAGATATGGTCTGAGAATTCCTCGATCGATGTCGCGCCATAGGGCAGCTTGTCGACTGCGCGGGTCAGGTCGGCCGTTATGCGGCTGGCATCCACCCCGGCGTCGGCGATTATCATCTGCACGTCCGAGCGTTCGGACAGCACCAGCTGTTCGATGAAATGAACGAGCTCAACATAGGGATTGCCGCGCAGCTTGGCCGCATCGGCTGCCGCCTTGAAGGCTCGCTGACAGAGAGAATCCAGCTTGCCGACCAGTTCCTTGCGCTTGAAGCTCTGCGATGACCGGCGCTGTTCCATCGAACCTGCTCTCAAGATCTGCGGCCATACCCTGCCATATAAGGCGCCACTTGACAAAGCGTGTGACGGATAAGGCGCTTGGATATGTGCCGGCGGCACCTCCCGGTTACAAAAGTCTTGCATACCGGTGCAACAAACCCCGGATTGCCACCCGGGCTATGCGACGCATTTCACATTGCGGGTCCGGCAACCGCGCCATGGGTGCAGGCGGAGAAGAACGTTCGGGTTCACCTTCCGTTAGTTTTGAGCCAGGTGCTCAATTGTGATAGAGTGAGACCGTGTGATAACGTAGCGTCACATGGCGATCTCAGGGCCGCTTGCTGGGGGTAAGGGTGATTGATCTCGCACTCTGGCTGAATCCTATCGACGGTGAAAATCCGTCAGGGGAGGATTTGCGCAACGACCCGGCTTTTCATGAGCTAGAGCGCCTGACCGAGCCCGAGGTCAAGGTCGTCCACGACGGCAACAACAAGCCCACGTCGCAAAGCACGATTCCGGTCGACTGGTCCGCGGTGCTGGCTAAGGCGGCGGACTTACGCGCGCATGGCCGGGACCTGCGACTGCTCGTCATCGTCACACGTGCGCTAGCCAATGAAGGCGGCCTGGCCGGACTCGCGCAGGGTCTGACGCTCATCGCCCAGACCTTCGATCAGCATTGGGAAACCATGCATCCGGCACTGCGGCCAAACGCTTCGCCCCGCGATGCCGCCTTGCGCCGCATCAACGCGCTGCTCGACCTGCAGAATGGCCAGGACGGGTTGTTAGCGAACCTGCGCCAGATGATTTTCTTTACGCCACGCTCGATCGGGTCGATCAGCGGACGCGACCTGGAACAAAGCGCGCTCGACGACCGTGTCATGCTCCAGGAAGCCGCCTCGGGCTTAAACACGGCGGAAAAGGCCGCGCTGGTCAGTGCGCACGGACAATTGTTGAACCGGGTACGCGCCGGATGTGCTGCACAGATTGACCAGGCCGGTGAGGAGATGATCTCGCTCGTCGCCGACGCCCGGGCGGCGATCGCGGCCCTTGACGCGGTCGAAACCGCCCTCAACGCCCGCCTCGAAGGCGGCGGCGCTCCGGTTCCGGACTTAAAGCGGTTTCTGCAGCGTCTGCTGACGACCCTCGAACGGAATTCGGCAGCGGGTGCGGTGGCGAATGGCGCGGCCAAGCCGCCCATTCCGGCAGAACCAGCAACGCCTGCTCGAAACGGTCATGGAGCCGAGACTATGGCAAGTGCGGCAAGCTACACGGACTCGAGCACAGGGCTTCCCGACCGGATCTCCTCGCGCGACGACGTGGTGAAGTGCCTCGACCTGGTCGTCGCCTTCTATGACCGCACCGAACCGTCGAGCCCTATACCGCATCTGGCGCGGCGCGTGCGCCGCATGGTGCATATGGATTTCGTTGAACTGATGGAAGATCTCGCCCCGTCTGGGCTGAAGGAATTCCGGCTCCTTGCCGGCGTTCCCGATGTCAAGAAGGCGGCTCAGAAAGATGAAAGGTAACAGCACATGCCAGCCGAAAGCAAAGCGAAGGTCATCGAACGAAATCGCGCGCCGCGGGTGCAGATCGCCTACGACGTGGAAACCTACGGTAGCCCGACGACGATCGAATTGCCGTTTGTCATGGCCGTGATGGCCGACCTTTCCGGCGCTTCGCAAACCAAGGAAGCGTCAAAATCGGTGCTGGACCGATCCTTCGTCGAGACCGACGCCAACCGCTTCCCCAAATTCATGGAGGCGCTCGGGCCGCGGGTCAAAGCCCGGGTGAAGAACACGCTGCCGCAAGCCGAAGGCCAGGAGCGCGACGAGGAACTGGCGCTCGATCTGACCTTCACCAAGATGGGCGATTTCGCGCCCGACAGGGTTGCCGAGCAGGTGCCGCAACTGGCCGAGATCCTCAAGATGCGCCGCCAGCTCGAGGAACTGCTTGGCTTCATGGACGGCCGCGTCGACGCCGAAAAACGCATCGCGCAGCTTCTGAACAACGAGCCGCTGCTTGGCAAAATCGCCAGCCAGGCACTGGCCGACGACGACAAGGCAGGGGAGTAAACCATGGCCGAACAGCAAAAGACCGCCGCCGTCGCCGCCGAGGCCGAAGCCATTAACCTCGACGAATTCAGCGGGCTCCTCGAGAAGGACTTCAAGGTCAAGAAGGACGACAGCGAGAAGCTGCAGCAACTCGTGCGAAATCTCGCGCTCGCGGCGCAATCGCGTTCCGATACCACGAGCATCTCATCCAATGCGATCAAGTCAATCAAGTCGCTGATCGCGGGCATCGACAAGATGCTGACGACGCAGGTCAACGAGATCCTGCACGCGCCGGAAGTGCGTGAGATGGAAGGCACATGGCGCGGCCTCTGGTACCTCGTCAACAACACCGAGACGGATCAGAAGCTGAAGATCCGGGTGATGAACATCTCCAAGGAGCAGCTGGCCGACACGCTCGAAGACTATGAAGGCCAGATGTGGGACCAGAGCCCGATCTTCAAGAAAGTCTATACGGATGAGTATTCGATGCTGGGCGGCGAGCCGATCGGCTGTGTGATCGGCGCCTACGAATTCTCCAACCACCCGCGCGATGTCGGTCTGCTGCGCAACATCTCCGGCATCTGCGCCTCAGCGCACACGCCGTTTATCGCAGCGGCCTCGCCGCGCCTGTTCCGCATGGACAGCTGGCAGGAATTGCCCAACCCGCAAGACCTGCAGCAGATCGTCTCCAACCCGGCCTATGCCTCGTGGCAGTCGCTGCGCGAGAGCGAGGACGCCCGCTATATCGGTCTGACCATGCCGCGCGTCCTGGCGCGGCTGCCCTATGGCACCGACACCGTTCCGGTGAAGGGCTTCACTTTCGAGGAAGAGGTGGAGGGCGATCACAACAAATATGTCTGGATGAATGCCGCCTTTCCGATGGGCGTCAACATCAACCGCAGCCACAAGCTGTTCGGCTGGGGCACGCAGATCCGCGGCGTCGAGAATGGTGGCACCGTGCTCAATTTGCCGGTCCACAGCTTCCCGACCGATGATGGCTCGATCGCGATGAAATGCCCGACCGAAGTCGCCATCGACGATCGCCGCGAGGCCGAACTGGCTAAGCTCGGCCTGATGCCGATCCTGCACCGGAAGAACACCGATCTGGCGGCCTTCATCGGCGCCCATTCGCTGCAGGACGACGAAACGCGCGCAGGCCGGCTGGTCGACCCCGACGCGCAGTCGAACGAAAGGCTGAGTGCCAACCTGCCCTATCTCTTCCCGGTGTCGCGCTTTGCGCACTACCTCAAGGCCATTGCGCGCGACAAGGTCGGCTCGTTCAAGGAGCGCTCCGACATGCAGATCTGGCTGACCGAGTGGATCAACCGCTATGTGCTGGCCAACCCGGCCTTCGCCGACGACAAGGCGCGCGCCAAGCGCCCGCTTGCCGCGGCCGAAGTCCAGGTCGACAGCGTGGAAGGCCGGCCGGGCTACTACAACGCCCGCTTCTACCTGCGCCCGCATTACCAATTGGAAGGGATCAACGCCTCGCTGCGGCTGGTCTCGGAACTGCCGTCCGTGAAGACCTGATTTGCAGCAACCAGACCTTGTTTTGTTTGAAAGCGGTGGAGAAAGACAATGCCAGTCAAGATTGATGGTTTTCTGAAGGTTCCCGACATCAAAGGGCCCAGCACCCGCGACGGCCACGATGACGAGATCGAAATCCATGGCGTCGACTACAAGATGGTCGCACCTTATGATCCGAATTCGCTGTCACGCCGTGGCCGCGTCTCCATGGGCATGATCAAGTTCATCAAACACTACGACAAATCCTCGCCCTACCTGAAAAAGGCTTTGTTCGAGAACAAGGCCTTGGATGAAGTGGTGTTCTCGGCTCGCCGGACCATCGATGGCGAGACCAAGGATTACCTGGTCGTCACGCTCACCGACGCCTCGATCATGGAATATGACATGTCGCAGGCCGAGGACGAGGCCGATCTGATCCAGGAAGAGGTCAGCTTCGCCTACAAAAAGATAAAATTCGTCTATGACGGCAATGATGAAGCCGAAATGGATGTCTATGTCGGCAAGTGAGATTGGGCGGCCCGGCGCGGGCAAGCAACAGATCGCCGGTGGCTTGCGGGCGAAAAGCGAGGCCGTCCAGCCGTCGCTTTGGGATCGTCTCGTCAATGACCTGCCGGGCCTGACCTCGGAGATAGAGGGGCTGCGCCATGTCCTGCTGGACGAACTTGGCGCGGACCGTCTCGAAACCCTCGTCGCCGGCAATGCGCGGACCATCGATGCCGATGCGGAGCTGACGCCCGATCAGAAACGGCGTCTGCATCGCCTGGCCTTCCAGACCCAGCACCGCGTCGAGATCGAAAGCCGTGGCGTGGTGGTGTCGGCCCGCGTGCTCCGGGAAGCAGTGCGGCGCGACATCGAGGCGCTGTTCAACACCGAGCGCTTCGAGGCCACGCCGCTGCTTTCCGACCTGGAAAACGAGCAGATGGCGGACAATCCGCCGTCGCTCGCCGATTTTCCGGAGGTGCGTCGAAGCGTGGTCAATTACGGCGTGCCTTCCTTCTCGGGTAGGTCGTCCCGCGACTTCGACCGTGACGTGCTGGCGCGCGAAATCCGCTCGGTGCTCGCCACCTTCGAGCCCCGGCTCAAGGAAAGCGCGACGAAAGTTAGCGTCACCCTGGGCGACAAGACCGTGGGCCTGAAGATCGAGATAGACGCCGTGCTGATCATGACGCCCACACCGGAACGCATGCGCCTGCGCACCACGATCAATCTCGACAACGGCTTGGCGCGGACCGAAATTAGGGACGCCTGAGATGGACCGGGTCTTCGTCGAATATTACGAGGAGGAACTGACCCATATCCGCGGCCTTGCGGCGGAATTCGCCGACATGCATCCGGCGGTGGCGCGCAACCTCTCCCTCGATACGGTGCCCTGCCCGGATCCTTATGTCGAACGGCTGCTGGACGGTGTCGCCTTCCTCGCCGCGCGTACCCGACTAAAGGTCGACGCCGAGCGCTCGCGATTTTCGCGCAGCGTGCTCGATGTCCTCTATCCCGATCTCGTCACGCCGGCGCCGGCAACGGCAATGGCGGTGCTGAAACCCGGACAGCAGGTGCAGACCATGCCGACCGGCCACGTCGTCAAGCGCAACACGCGGCTGGTCTCCAGCCTGCAACCCGGCCTGTCAACGCGCTGCACGTTCTCGACCGCACAGGACATGACCTTATGGCCGATAGCGATCACTTCGGTCAGCTATTTTCAGGATCGCAGCGCGCTGGCGGCGGCCGGCATCGGACCGATCGACGGCATCGCCGGCGAGGCGGCGCTGCGCCTCGCGCTGACGCGGACCGGAAAAGGCAAACTCGACGAATTGGCGCTCGACCGGCTCGACCTCTATTTTGCTGGACGCACCAAGGCGCCACTTCTGTTCGACGCCATTTTCGGCTCTTGCGTGGCCATTGGCGCACGACCGGAAGGCAAGACCAACCGGCTGTCGCCCTTGCCGGCACCCGAAATGGTCGGCATTAGCGACGAGGAGGCCTTGATGCCGCGCACCCGCCCGACATTCGAAGGTTACCGCCTGCTGCGCGAATACTTCATCATGCCGGAGCGCTTTCACTATGCGCGGGTCATGGGACTGCAACAGGTGGTGCGCAAATGCGAGGCCGGACTGGAGATCATCTTCCTGTTCCGCCGCCGGGTGCCTGAACTCGCCGACCTGACGCCGGCGGATTTCGAGCTTTTCGCGACGCCGATCATCAATCTGTTCGAGCGTGAGTGCAACGTCGTCGAGCTCGATCAGCGCAAGACGCGGCAGGTGCTGCACGCCGACCGCACGCGGGCGCGCGACTTTGAGATCTATCGGGTCCTGCGCGTCGAGGATGCCGACAATGAAGGCAGCGACGCCGAGATACCGGAGCTGTTCAGCCTCGGGCAGAACCGCGGCAGTGGCTGGGTATATTCGACGGAGCGGCGCCCACGCCGGGCAACGGAGGATGAACGGCGTGACGGCCTGACCCGCACATCATACACCGGGGACGACGTTTTCCTGGCCGTATCGCGGCCGCTTGGAAACCCCGCGAACCGGCCGTTGAAGCGTCTCGACATCATGGCGCTTTGCACCAACCGCGACCTGCCGATCCTCGACGACAATCCGACCTTGACGCTGGAGGCCGGTGATCCGGTCGAATCCGTCCGACTGCTCGGCGCGTTGCGTCCACCGCAGCCGGCCATCCCCGCGGCACTGCCCGCCGGAGCCGATGGTGAATCCCGAGCCGACGATCTTGCCTGGCGACTGGTGGCGCAGCTGGCGCTCAATTTCTTGAGCCTTGCCAAGGATGGCCGGGGCGTTGATCCGCTGCATGCGCTGCTCGATCTTTATGCCGATCGGGGCGATCCAAGCCTTGCCCGCAACGTGCATTCGATCGTGCGCATCGACTCGCGGTCGGTCATCGAGCGACTGCAGATCGACGGGCCGATGTGCTTCGGACGTGGCACTGAAGTGACGCTGCATGTCGATCAGTCGGTGCTGGCCGGGCAAAGCACCTTGCTGCTGTCGGCCTTGCTGGCGCGGCTGTTTGCCCGTCATGCCGGAATAAACGGCTTCGTGCGAACCCGCACGCGGCTGCTGCAGAAGCAGGAGGATGTGCCATGGCCGATGACGCCCGGCAATCGCTACCTGATCTAGACAAGACGCCTGATCTAGACAAGACGCCTGATCTAGACAAGGCCGGCCCGGACCGGGCCGAAGGTCTGTCTGAAGGATTCGACTTTTTTGAACTGCTGCGCCGTCTCGAGCAGCGGAGCGGCCTGTTCGGCCATTCCGGACGCCCCGACCGCGAGCCGGCAAGGCTCGGCCAGCATGTGCGGTTGGCCTTTTCCGCGCGGGACCTGGTGCAATTTCGCGAGGCCAGCGACAAGGCACCGGCCCGGGTCACGGTTGCAAATCTCGGTCTGTTGGGACCTGAGGGCCCAATGCCGCTGCATCTGACGCGCTGGGTGCTCGACCGCCTGTCGCAGCGCTGGTTCGGCGGCGCCGATTCACAGCAGACCAGCGACACGACCTTCGTGGACTTCGTCAACATCCTTCAGCACCGCATGATCGCCCTCTACTACCGCGCCTGGGCGGATGCGCATCCGGCGGTCCAGGTCGAGCGCGCGGTCGGCGGCCGCGTTCGCGCCATGCTTGAAGCGATGGCGGGGATCGGGCTTCCCGGAACCCAGAACCCTGATCTCGACACCGTCAAGCTTCGGCAAGCCGCTTCGCTCGCCAGTCAGATCGATGGTCCGGAACGGCTGACGTTGTTCCTGGCGGAAGCCTTCAGGGTGCCGGTTCAAATCAAGGAATTCATCGCCGCCTGGATAACCATTCCGACCGGGCTGCAGACGCGCCTCGCGAAAGCCTATGCGGGGCTTGGCCGGGGAGCGACGATCGGCCCGCGCGTTTTCAACCGCCAAAGCAGGATCGAACTGCGCGTCGGCCCTCTCGGCTTCGACGAGTTCAAGGCGTTCCTGCCGGGAGGCTCGCGCCACAAACTGTTCAAGCAGGCCGTTCGCGACATGGTCGGGGAGACGCTCGATGTCGACCTGCGCATCGTGCTGGCGCGCGAAGCCGTGCCGCCGCCGCGTATCGGCGCGGTCCAGCTCGGCCGGACCGCCTGGCTTGCGCGCCCCGCCGAAAGGGGCGATGCTGACGATCTGCGGCTGCGGACAATTGTCGGATGGCGGCCGGAAATGGCGGGGGTCGCGGCATGAGCCTGCTGCTGACGCTGGAGCAAGGGCCACGCACCCAGGCGGTACGGCAGACCCGGCTGGACGAAGGCGAACTGGTGATCGGCCGCAGCGCCGACGCAGGCTGGCAGATCAACGATCCCGACATGTTCGTTTCCCGCGCCCATTGCAGGATCACGGGCGGGCGAGACGGCTATTTCGTCACCGACACGTCGAGCAGCGGACTGTACATAAACGACTCCGACAGCCCGCTCGGTGCCGGTCAGTCGACGCGCCTTCAAAGCGGCATGCGGTTGAGGCTTGGCGACTATGTCGTCCATGTCGACCTGCAGACGCCAACCGCCCAGGCACCGGCAGCAGCCAGCCAGCCGGTTCCCGAACGCCTGCCGCAGGCATCGCGGGGGCCCATAAGCATCGGCGGTGACGACTTCTTTTCCGCCAAGGTCGAGGAAGAGCCGCGACGGCCACGACCGGCCGATCTGCCCAACCCGTTCGAGCAGCCGGTTGCTGGCGCATTCGAGCGTGCCGCTTCCAGTCAGCGCAGCTCGCCTGCTTTCGATGACCCGTTCAGCCTCGATCCGGTTTCGACGCCTGGGTCGACGGGCGTTGATCCTCATCCCGAAACCGGCAGTGCGGCAAGCTTCGCGGATCCGTTCAGCATCGATCCGGTGCCTTCTCTTAACCGCCCAACTGAAGCCGCCGCCGGAAAGCCGTTCGAATTCAATGATGACTTTGGTTTCGGACCAGCGGCCGCTCCAAGTTCGGCAAACGGCGTCGGCTCGAACGGACAGCGTGAGCGCATCGCCTCACGGCCGCAATCCGCCAATCCCTGGGATCTGCCTGTGCAGGCAGCAGACGCCCCAGCGCGGACGGGCGCTGCCGCAAAACCTGCCCGCCTGCCGGCAGCGGCGCAACTGGGGGACACGGCGCTTCGCTCCGCATTTCTGCGCGGCATGGGTGTCGAGGAAGCCGATTTCCCCGGACGCGACAGCGTGACGGAAATGGAGAAGTTCGGCCGCGAATACCGGCTGATGATGGAAGGCCTGATGCAGCTTCTTCGCAAGCGGGCCGAGGAAAAGGGCAACGCCCGCGTCGCCCAGACCATGGTCGGGGCATCCGAAGTCAATCCGCTCAAGTTCCTGCCGACAGTCGACGACGCCATCGTCACGCTTATCGCCGAGCGCAGCCCCGGATTTCTCGCCGGCGAAGCGGCAATCGCCGACGCGGTTCGCGATCTCGCGCAACACCACGTGCGCGCCTGGCGCGGCGTGCAGGCCGCTTTGCGACGTATGGTCGACCGTTTTGAGCCGGCGGCGATCGAGCAGGAGCTGAAGTCGAATTCGGCGCTCGGCAACCTGCTTGCGGGCGGGCGCAGCGCCAAGCTGTGGGAGCTTTACCAGAAACGCCATCGTGAAATCGCCGAGAGCGCCGAGAAAAGCTTCCTTGGCGAAATCGGCGCTGATTTTCGGGATGCATATGAGGAGGAGTGAGACATGATCGATCGACGTCAATTCGTTGTTACCCTTGGCGCGACTGGACTGCTTGCGGCTTGCCAGAGCGGTCCGCCGAAACCTTCGGTGATCACCGTCAACGTGTCCGGCGGGGCCGGCATGAACCCGGGACCAGGCGGCGGCGACCGGCCGGTGACAGTTCTCGTCATGCGGCTCCGCAGCACCGGCAAATTCAATTCCGCCGACTACTTTGCCCTGCAGGGCGATGCCGGCTCGGCGCTGGCAGGCGATCTCATCGGATCCGACCAGATCGCCGTCGGGCCGGGGAAATCGGCGTCCAAGACCATCACCGTCGAACCGGACGCGGCGGCGCTGGGCTTCGTTGCGCTGATCCGTGAGCCGACCGGCAGAAACTGGCGCACGACCAAGTCGGTGTCGTCGGGATCAAAATTCACGATCAATGTCACACTTGGCAGCGGCGGTATTTCCGCCTAGCGGCCAGGGCAAGGGGAAGCTCGATGCGGAGAGTAGCGGCATGAGCGATGCAAATAGGGTGCTGTGGTCCGAAGGGCTTTTCCTGCGGACCCAGCATTTCCAGCAGCAGGATCGCTTTTTCGAGGCGACGGTGCGCGGCGCGTTGCAAGCCGGACAGTTGCATACGTTCGGCTTTCAACAACTGACGCTGGACCAGGCGTTGCTCGATGCCGGCCAGGTCGCCATCCTGTCGGCTCGCGGCATCTTCCCGGATGGGACACCCTTCGCCATTCCAGAGATGATGGACGCACCGCGACCGTTGCCGGTCACTCCGGACACAGGCGCCGGATCGGTGCTGGTCGCTTTGCCGCTCGAGCCGCCCGGCGGTATCGGTTTCGATCCCGCACACGCCGCCGCCTCGGGCGCGCGCTACCATGGGCGGATCGTTTCGGTGCGCGACGCCGTCCAGGGCGGTTCGGATCCTGAAGAAATCGAAATCGCCCGTCCGCAGGCGCTGCTGCTGGCACCCGGCAAATCGGTTGGCGGCTACACCGCCTTGCCGATCGCCGACCTGAAGGGGGTTCGAGCCGATGGCGGCGTCTCGCTGGACGAGACCTTCCTGCCGCCGACGCTGGTGACAGGCGCGGTCGCCTGGTATCGGCAATTGCTGCAGGAAGTCGTCACGGGACTAGACCAGATCGCCGAGGCGCATGGCAAGATGGTGATGGGCGGACCGGGGCGCAGCGTCGAAGACCTGCTGATGCTCAACCTCGCCAATGCCGCACGGCCGCGGCTAGTCCACATGCTGGCGCAGGACGTCTTCCATCCGGCCGAGCTCTACCTGGAACTTGCCGGGCTAGCCGGTTCGATGGCGACCTATGGCTCAAGCGCGCGGCGGCTGGGTGAGTTGCCCGCGTATGATCACATGGCCCCAGGCCCAGCCTACATGGCGCTGGCGGATGCGCTGCGCTCGCTCATCCTCAGCCTGCGCTACATCGAGCCGAAATCACGGGCGCTGCCGGTCATGCGGCATTCGACCAATGTCTGGAAAATTCGCATCGACAACCCGAAGCTGCTGGTCGCCAGCCGCATCGTCATCCGGGTTGGTTCGGAGCTGTCGGAAGACGCGCTGCGAAAGATATTCGTCAACCAGGCGACTGTCGGCTCGGCCGACCAGTTCGAGGGGCTGTGGAAATCGCGTTTGCCCGGCATTCCGCTGAAACCGCTTCATTCCCAGCCGCGCGAGATCCCTTACGACGGCGATCGGCTATGCCTTGAGCTGGACCAGAAAAGCGAGCACTGGGCGTCGCTGCTCGATGCCCCCGGCTTCGTCATCGGCGTTTCGGGCGTGTTGCCGAGCGAACCGCAGGTGGACTGCTATTCGGTGAACAGGTGAGATGATGAGCCGCGATGATCCTTTCGGACTGTCGGAGGATCGCGAACGCACCCGCATAAGGCTGACCGGCGCGCCGATGCCGCGGCCGATGGCGCCGCTATTGCCGGGCGCGGCGGTCAAGCGGTCTCGAACCCACCCGAACGCGCTCGTCAACGCATTCGCGCCCTTGCTCGAATTCGCGCCCGAGCTTGAAAGTGCGCTGGCGCCGGAGAACCCGGAGGCGTTGCGCACCCGATTGCTCGAAGAACTGGTTCGGGCACGCGACATGGCAATGGCGGCGGGGTCCTCGCTGGAGCGGGCCGACCAGGCGGCCTGGGTGGTGGCGGCGTTGCTCGACGATCTCGCTTTGAACACGCCATGGGGCGGCGCCAGCGCCTGGCCGAGGCAGCCGCTCGTGGTCATGCTGCGCGGCGACGTCGATGCCGGCACGCAGTTCTTCACGCGTCTCGACGAACTCGAGCGCCACCCCAACCGTGACCGCGAATTGCTGGAGCTGCAGTATAATTGCATGGCGCTCGGCTTTCGCGGCAAATATCGCGTGCCCGGCCGCTCAGGCGACCGCTCGCTCAATGCGGTTCGCGTGGCGGCGGCACGCTTTCTGCGCGACGCCGACGCCGAAGGCGCGCCGCTGTCGCCAAACTGGAAGGGCGTGATCGCATCCGACGAGCCGCAACGCTTCATCGTACCGATCTGGGTCATGGCGGTCGGCGCGGCGGTCGTCGCCACGGCCATCCATATCGGGCTGTCGATGGGACTGAGCAGCCAGGCGGTCGAACTATCAGCCCTTGTGCGCGCATTGCCGCCGCCTGAACGGGGGAGCATCACCCGGACCTCGCCCAAGATCGACGCCCCGCCGCCGGAGAAAGTGGATTTTGCCCTGTTGCCGGAATTCCAGGCCGGAGCGCCTGCCGACCTCAAATCCGCCCTCAGCGGCACCGAGAGCGTTTCGCTGGCCAAGCTGATCATCCAGGCCTCCAACCCCGAACTGTTCCAGTCGTCGCGGCCGCAACTGAGCGAGGGCTTCGAGCCGCTGATCGGTTCGATCGCCAAGGTGATCCTCACCAATCAGGAGTTGATCGGAAACATCACGGTGATCGGTCATACGGACGGCGTACCCTTGCAAAAGACCAATCCGCTGTCGACCAACCAGCGCCTGTCGGAGGCGCGTGCCCAGACGATCGCCGACATGCTGGTCCAAAACGGGGTGCCGCAGGACCGCGTTCATTCCGAGGGCCGCGCCGCCACGGACCCGGTTGCCAGCGACAGCACGCGCGAGGGGCGAGCCTTGAACCGCCGCGTCGAGGTGCTCGTCGAAAAGAGGCTGTGAGATGTTCATCCTGCGCTTCCTCTGGGCGGTCCTGACGTCGCGCTGGCTGTGGACGCTGATCGGCATCACGCTGCTTTCCCTGGTCATCTGGGTGTTCGGTCCGATCGTCAGGGTCGGTCCATACGAACCCTTCGCTTCCGAAAATGTGCGCATCGTCATCATCGCGCTGCTGGTCATCTTCTGGCTGGTCTGGCTGATCGTCGCCCAGCGCCGGGCGATCCGCGCCAACCGCATGTTCGTCGCCGAGATCGCAGCACCCGTGGCGGAAAAGGCGCTCAGCCCCGGCGAAGAGAACGTCGCCGCCGTGGGTGCCAAATTCGCCGAGGTGATGGCCGAACTGAAGCGGCGCAAGCTCGGCGGACGCAAGTTCCTGCGCGAGATGCCGTGGTACGTGATCGTCGGGCCGCCGGCCACCGGCAAGACCACGGCCTTGCGGCAGTCCGGACTGAATTTTCCGATCGACCTCACCGACGATCTGCAAGGGGTCGGCGGCACGCGCAACTGCGACTGGTTCTTTTCCGAGAACGCGGTTCTGATCGACACCGCCGGCCGCTATGTCCAGCAGGAGAGCCAGCCCGATGTCGACGCGGCGGAATGGCTGGGCTTCCTCGACCTTCTGAAGAAGCATCGCGGCCGCCGCGCGCTCAACGGCGTGATCGTCGCGCTTTCGATCGACGTACTTTCGGAGGGCGACGAAGCCATCAAGGCACACGGCCGCAAGATCCGCCGCCGGCTGGCCGAACTCAACGACCGGCTCGAAATCCGCCTTCCGGTCTATTTGATGCTGACCAAGGCCGACCTGATCAGGGGTTTCGAGGCTTTCTTCGGCGGCCTGTCCACCGCCTCGCGCGAACAGGTCTGGGGAACGACCTTCGCGCTGGATGCGCGTATCGATGCCAAGACCATCGAACGCGAAATTTCAACGCTGGCGACGGAACTCGAGCGGCGGCTGGTGCCGCGCCTGGAAGACGAAGACAAGCTGGCCGCCCGCGCCGAGATCTTCCGGTTTCCCGCTCAGCTCTCCAGCCTGTCCGAACCGATCCAGGTGCTGGTCGAGACGATGTTCGGCGAAAGCCGGTATGAAGAGGCCGCCTGGCTGCGCGGCCTCTATTTCACATCGGCAACGCAGGAAGGCGCGCCCATCGATCGGCTGACCGCGGCGCTGTCATCGTCCTTCGGCCTGCCGCCACGGCGGGCCCTCCCCGCGCCGAGGGTCGAGAAACGCAGCTTCTTCCTGAAGAACCTGCTCACCGACGTCATATTCAGGGAAGCCGGCCTCGGCACGTTCGACCCGCTGGCGCAACGCCGTCGCGCCTGGATGTGGCGCGGGGCGGCGGCCGCATGTGCCGCGGCGGCCTTGCTGGCCGGAGGGCTGTTCACCTGGTCCTATTTCGACAACCGCAACGCGATCACGGCCCAGGCAAGCCAGTTCGAGGCACTGCAAACGCCGCTGACCGCAACTGCAGCAAGCCCGGCATCGGTGCAGCAGCCCGCCATCGACGGAGCGCTCGAAGCGATGGACGCGGTCGCAAGCGCCCGGACGGCACCGCCGGGCGCACCCCAGGATCTGCTGGGGCCATCGGCCTCGGCGGAACTGGTGCGGGCTCAGACCGACACTTACGACCACGCCCTGCGCAACGTGCTCGAGCCACGCATGGTCGCGCTGCTCGAGGCGACCATGTGGCGGCAGATCCGCGATCCGGATTTCATGCTCGGCGCGTTGAAGACCTACCGCATGATGACGGGGCTATCGCAGATGGACCCCGATTTCGCTGAGAATTGGTGGGTGAACAGCCTGCCGGAATTCGCGGCCGCGGCACCATTTCCAACCGCCGATGCCGAAGAGCATCAGCTTGCCGCCATCCGCCGCATGGCGGTCGACGAAAGCTATGTCGCACCCGACCAGGCGCTGGTCGCCGAAGCGCTGAAAACGGTGTGCACGATCTCGTTGCCGGCGCGTGCCTACAAGCAGTTGCTGGCCGATCCGGCTGTGTCCGGGCTCAAGGAGTGGATCCCGGCCAATTTCGCCGGCCCCAATGGGGGCAAGGTGTTTGCGCGGCGTTCCGACAAAACGCTTCGCGTCGGGATTGCCGGAGCCTTCACCTATGCCGGCTTCCACGACGCCATTCTCGACCGAATCGACGATGTCGCCGCCCAGGCGGCGCTCGATCGTGCGGTTTTCGCCGGCGGCTGCTCGGAGAATTCCGAGACCTCGGTCTCGGCGCTGTCCGAGGATATCCTGAAGCTCTACTATGACGACTACATCGCGCAATGGGACAGCTTCCTGCGCGACATGCGGCTCGCGCCATTGACCGACCTCAATGTCGCCAGTGAAAATCTGAAGGATCTCTCGAGCGCCGATTCAGCGCTGAAGCGGCTGCTGACCGCGGTCGTCCAGGAGACCGAACTGACGCGCTCCGACGACGCCCCCGCCGACAACAAGGCTGCGGCCAAGGGCGCCTCGAAACTGCTCGGCAAGCTTGGCAAGCTCGGCAAGCTGGCGACATCAGGTGCGAAACTGCTGCCCCGGGCCGGGTCAGCCGGCGAGGTGGACCTGACCGGCAATCTGGTGGCCGAACATTTCAAACCGCTGAAGAGCACCATTGCCGAGGTCGACGGCCAGCCACCGGCGCTGGATGCCGCCGTTGTCGCGCTGACCGCGCTGTCGAATGTGCTGCAGACGGTCACCGCCAACCCCAATCCGCAGGATGCCATCAAGAAGCAGGGCGGCCTTGCCGAGCTGACGGGTGCGGTCGCCAGGCAAGCACAGATCCTGCCCGACCCGATCAACGCCTGGCTCGGCGGCATTGCCGGGGATACCAGCAATTTGACGCAAAAGGCGGTCACTTCGGAACTCAACGCCATCTGGCGGGCGGACATATTGCCTTTCTGCCAGGCGGCGCTGAACGACCGCTATCCGTTCAGCCCCGACAGCGCGGTGGACGTCAATGTGCGTGATTTCGCCCGTTTGTTCGGACCGGCCGGACTGATCGACGGTTTCATCAACGACCACCTGATCAACTATGTCGACACCACCAGCCAGCCGTGGAAATGGCGCGCCGATTTCGGCCTCGATCCTTCGGCGCTGGCGGCGTTCGAGCAGGCCAGGCATATCCGCGACGATCTCTTTCCTGGTGGCACCGGACCGGTGATGAGCTTCACGCTCGAACCGAAGGACCTGTCGCCCAACGTCACGCGCGTGACGCTCAATCTCGATGGCCAGAGCCTCGTCTATTTCAACAACGCGACGCGGCCGCAACCGATGACGTGGCCGGGCAAGGACGGCACCGGGGTCATTTCGCTCGCCTTCCAGCCGATCGACGGTTCGCCCGAAATAATGCTCAACGAGACCGGCAGCTGGGCGTGGCTGAGAATGCTGCGCAACGGCCGTTTCGCCGGCACGTCGCTCTCCGATGTCTACAGCCTGCGCCTAGGCACGAAGGGAATGTGGGCCGATTTCGAACTCAAGGCCGCCAGCGTCGAGAACCCCTACAATTTGCAGATGTTCAAGAAATTCTCATGTCCGCCGCAGATATGACCTTGCCCGGCTTCTACGGCAAAATGCCCGCCACCGGCGATTTCGTGACGCGGCGGCTGTCGGGCGACTTTGTTCGCGTCTGGGACCGCTGGCTGGCGCAGCATCTCGTCCCGCTGTTTGGCTCGGAAATTTGGCCAAGCACAACCGCGCTGCGCTTTCTGGCTGGCCCGGCCTCCTTCGGCTCATCGGCGGGCATCATTGTGAAAAGCGCCGACAGGGTCGGCAGGAAATTCCCTTTGAGCGTCGTCGCGCAGCTGGTCGAAGCTCCAATTCAGCTCGCTGACGCCGAGGCGTGGTTTTCCCAGATCGAAGAAGCGGCCATCGCAGCTCAAAACGGCGAGCTGACGCCCGACGAGCTGGATGTCGCGCTGGCCGGACTGCCGGCGCCGCCTGTCGAGCCGGGTGAAGAGGTCATCAGCGGCATGGTGATTTGGACGGCCCGTTCGGACATTTTCGACATCGATCCGCAGTCGCCGCAAATGACTCTGGAGCAGATCCTCGCTGCCAGTTGGGAGACCAGCTGATGCAAATCTGGAACCAGACGGGCTATGCACACCAATTCACCATGGGCATGGACAAGGCCGGGCATGAGTGGATCGTCGTGGTCGTCAAAGGCACGTTCGATTTCCCCGCCACGCCGGGCGGACTGGTGCAAAAATCGGCGGAGCAGGCGCCGCTGGTGATGGCCGACACACAAACCGGCGTGCCTGGCTACTCGGCCACGCTGTGGGAGACCGACTTCGCCTTCCGCAAACAGCGCTGCGACGTGATCGCCAATGGTTGCGCCTACGCGCCGGGCGGGCGCCCGGCCGAGCGCGTGCCGGTCGGCATCAAGGTCGGCAATTGGTCGAAACTGTTCGAGGTCGTCGGCCACCGCGAATGGCGCTCCATCGGCCCGGTTTTTACCGCCACATCGCCACAGCCCTTCCTGAAATTGCCCATCTCCTATGACGTCGCCTGGGGTGGTGTCGACAGGCTGGATCCGGAGGACAAGCTCCCCGCCAGCTACAAATACAACCCGGTTGGAACCGGCTGGTCCCGGACCAAGAACCAGCGCCTCATCCCCGGCCTGCGGCTACCGAACACGCAAGCTGTCGGTGAAGAGATCCGCTCGCCATTCGGCGACTACAAGCCGATGAGTTTCGGGCCGATGGGCCGCGGCTGGCCGGGCCGCATCGAATATGGCGGCACCTACGACGACAACTGGACCAAGAACATCTTTCCGTTCCTGCCGCCGGACTTCGACGAGCGCTATTTCCAGATGGCGCCGTCCGACCAGCAGATCGATCTGCCGAGAGGTGGCGAGGAAGTGCAACTGGTGAACTTGACGCCGCAAGGCCGAGAGAGTTTTCGGCTGCCGAAAACCGCGCTGTCTATCACCCTGTTCAAAGGCCGTGCCAAGTCATTCGAGGGCGAAATCCATCCGGATACAATCCTGTTCGACCCCGAGAACCGACGGTTCTCACTAGTCTGGCGCGTGTCGCAGAGGATCGAGCGAACCATCCTCGACTTCACGGAAGGTTGGGTCGGGCCGCCAACGCCGGCCATGCTGAGGGCGCGCGCGACAGGTCGTACCTATATCCGTGCCAACGGCACCGCGCCGGAAGAGGAAGACGCGTGACCTCCCCGATCGAGATCGTTTCGGTTGGCATGGTGACGGCCGTTGGCCTCGACGCACCCTCCGCCTGCGCGGCGATGCGCGCCCGGCTCGATGGCTTCCAGGAAACGCGTTTCACGGGCTCACCCGCGGGATGGCTTACGGGTGCACCCGTGCCGCTGCCACGCAACTGGATCGGCGAGAAACGAATGGCCCACCTGGCGGCCGGGGCCATAGCGGAGGCTTACGACAATCACCCGCAAGCGCGAGGGCAGACGGCGCTGATCCTTTGCCTTGCGGAAGAAGATCGGCCCGGCCGGCCGGTGCGGGACAATCTTGCACTGCTGCGCCGGATCAGCGAGATCGTTGAAATAGAACCGCATCTGCGCTCTCGCATCGTGGCTTTTGGCCGTCCGTCCGGACACGTCGCGTTCAATCAGGCGCGCAGACTGATTGCATCGGGCGAAGCTCCCTATGTCATGATCGCGGGTGTCGACAGCTATCTAACGGCACCAACGATTTCCCACTATCTCAGCAAGGGCCGCCTGCTGACGGCAGACAATTCGAACGGCTTCATTCCAGGCGAAGCTGCAGCGGCAGTTCTGTGCACCCGCCCGCGCAATGGTGGTTTCAGGCTCTTCGGGCTCGGTCTTTCGCGCGAGGCGGCTTCGATCTACAACGGACAGGATTTGCCGTTGCGCGCCGATGGTATGACAGCCGCCTACGATGCGGCATTCCATGAGACCGGGATCGAGATGAACCGGCTCGGCTATCGCATCGCCGACCTGATCGGCGAGCAGTATTGGTTCAAGCAGACCGCGCTGGCCTCGATCCGCCTCTTGCGTGGGCGCCACGAGTTCCAGGCCCTGTGGTCACCGGCGGAGTCGCTGGGCAACATCGGGGCCGCAGCTGTTCCGACAATGGTCGGCATGGCGTGGACTGCGGCCGGCAAAGGATATGCCGCCGGCAATCCGGTTCTCATCGAGGCGTCGTCCGATGCCGGTGCCTGCGGCGCCGCGGTGTTCGCTTACGGGAGAACGGCATGACGGTGTATGCCAATGGGCTCGAGGTTGCGTGCAAAGCGCAAGCGAACCAGGTTATTGCGGCTTTTCCCTACGTCTGCTTCACGCCGCCGCAAACGCCAGCAACCCCACCCGGCGTTCCGGTTCCCTATCCGACCTTTGGGATGGACAGCGACACCGACAGCGGCACCGGCACTGTCAAGATCGGCGGCAAGACGGTCACTCAGAAGGACAAATCCTATTACACCAAATGCACCGGCAACGAGGCCGGCTGTGCGCCCAAGAAGAACATCATCACCTCCGTGAACACGGGCAAGGAATACGCCCATGCTTGGTCGGGCAACGTCAAAATGGATGGTGAGCCGATCAGCCGTTTCAGCGACATTTCGTCGAACGATCATGCCTCCCCTACCGCCGGCGGACCGCCAATGCCCAAGGTCGCCACGGCCACGGTGGCGACGTTCAAATGCTCCGACCTCGAAATCAAGCCTTACAAGGAGCTGGAATGCCCGGACGGCTACGAGAAGGAGCACACAGTCGAGGTCCAGTTCTTCACCGCCGAAGGCGTTCGCGACCTGACGCTGGATTGCTGCAAGGCCTATGACGACAAGGAAGCGCCCTGCATCTGCATGAAGGCGAAATGGCTGGCCGGCGAAGGTGCAAAGGCCAAGGCAGCCGGCGTGCCGACCAAAAAGATACTCGGCAAGAAACGCAAAACCCCGCACAACTTCAAGTCGGCGGATGCCCGCAACTGGCTGAGCAACAATTCGGCCGGCAAGCTCGGTGATTTTACAGACACCTGTGTGAACAGCACGGTCAAGAACCTGGATGACCCAAAAATTCCGCCAGCCGTGCAGGCCGCCGCCACGGAGTGCCTGAAGACCGCCAACATGGAATACATGAAGAAGAGCATGAACAAGTCCGAGCAGGAGGTCAAAGACAAGAAGGCCTGCCATGGGAATTGTCCGAAGGCGAAGGATCAGGCTCGCCTCGTGCAGGTTGCGAAAAAACGCTTGAAGAAAGCGGCCGGGGGAGAGTCCGTGGTCGTGACGGCGGCGGACGTCGCTCCCTCGAAAGTGTCCTGTTAGCCGACCGGCCGGGTCTCGGGGAACCGCAGCCACATCTCAGGAGCATGAAGCGGATGAAAATGGACAAGGAAGACCTCGAGGGATTTGCCACCGACAGCGATACGGACATCGAATGCCTTCAGATCGCGCCCCTGGGTGGAGGCAAGGCGGCCATTCTGTTCCTGCTCAGCGATGCCGACTATGTCACGACGGTCTCGGTGATCTTCATCGTCGATGACTTCAACCCCAAGACGGCACGGGGTTTCCTGGTGACCTCCGAATGGCTGATGTCGCTTTCGGCTTCGCCTTCAGGCGAGCTGTTCGCGCTGGAAGCCACCACCTGGATCTGGCGCAATGCCGATGCCAACTGGACGCGTGACAAGGTCAGCGAGAAGAGCCTCAGGCAAGTCTGGGCCGAAGATTCCGGCGGACCGATTGCCGTTGGCACGGACGGCGTGGCTTACCGGCTAGCCGGCTCGCTGTGGCAGCCCTTCACCCCGCTTGGATCCAACGAGTATCTCGATGTTCATGGGCACCCCAAACATGGCATCTACGCCTGTGGCGAGTTGGGCACCATTCACCAGCTGGTGGGCACAGGCTGGCGCCAGCTGGATGTGCATCGGCACGATCGGTTTCGCGGCATCGACATTGCGCCGGACGGCAAGATTAGGGTCGCGGGCGACCACGGTGTCTGCCTGCGCATCGCGGATGAGGAAGTGACCCAGATCGAGGCTGCAGCCGACATGACCTATCTCGCCGTGCGCAATTTCAAGGGCAAGGCCTACTGGGGCGACGAAGCTGGCCTCAACATCGAGGTGGGAGGCGCGCTTGAACCATTCGAGGACACCGGTATCGCGTCGGACCTGCGCACCGATGGCGAATTCCTCTATGTAGCCGGCATCGACACAGCCTGGCGCTTCGACGGCCGTAAGTGGAAAACGCTTACTCTAGTCTATGACGAAGGCCTTCGGCTGACGTGACCCGGCCGGGTTGAGCGCAGAATCAGTCCGATACCCGCAAATTGCCGGACGGTGAGCCGATTATTGCTAATGCCCGTTCTCCGATAGATACGCCCGCACCTTGGCGAGGTCGAGTTCGGCGATCCGCTCCGGCGCGCCCTTCACCAGCATGCGGAGCACGAACATTTCACCTGCCTCCGGATATTCGGCATAGAGCAGTTCGGCAATCTCCTGCCCCACCCGGCCAGCGACCCGAAGGCCATCGAGATGAGCGTCCAGCCTTTCGACGAGGCGCGCGAGCCGCTCCTCGTCCATATCGGGATTTTCGTCAGGGTGCAGCAAATGGTGGTCGTAGACGGTCCAGAGAAATGCCGCCATTTCCGCATGCTGTCGCACAATCTCACGCAGAACGACCTTCGGCATCAGTTTAGGTTCACCGACCCGCCCCGGATACGGTTCGTGGCGCTGGCATGGCTCGTCACATAGGTGCCGCGAATGGTGATGCGGCCGTCCTTCTCCATGATGATCGTCGCCTTGCCACAGCGAAGCTCCACGCGCTCGTCACCCGTTATGGTTACGCGCTCTCCGTCGCGTATCACCTGGGCGGCGCCGGCAGACTTGCGCGACGGCTCGACAATCCGGCCGACGATGAGTGGTCGGTTCGGATCGCCCTCTTGGAAAAGCAGCGCCACCTCGGCGCCGATCATGGCCGATGTCAGCTCGGTCAGGCTACGCGCCGGGATCGCTGTTTCCTGCGGATTTCCAGGAAATACGACCAGTGGCGCGTCCTCCCCGAAACCCAGGAATATGCCGATCACAACGCCTTCGATTCGCTCTACAACTCGTGTCATCGCCTGCCTTCAATTCTGCTTGATTTCCGAGCCCTTCATGGTGATGTCGCTCGAGGCCTTCATATTGATCTTGCCTGAGCCTTTGACGGAAATGTCTTTACCCTCGATGGTGATCGTGCCGTCTTTCTTCATCGTGATCGTCGCGGAACCGCATTTCAGGGCAATGGAATCGCCGGCCTCGAGCACAAACGTCTTGCCTACATTTATGGTCGCGTCCTCGCCGACCCGGACCATGCTGCCTTTTGCGACCTTGAGCTCATGGGCCGCGCCAATTTCGGTGACTTCGTTGCTCGCGATCTTGGTGTTGCGATCCTTGCCGATCTGAGAAACCTGGCTCCCGGCAATCGCAAAACTCTGGTCTGCGCCGACATTCACACTCTGCGCCGCACCTATATTCCAACTATCGGACGCACCGATGTCATGGCTCTGCGCTGCGCCTACGGTCACCGACCGCGTCGCGCCAATGGTGTTCGTTTGCGGCCCGCCAACGCTTCGTGTCTCGGACGCCCCGACCGTATCGATGCGGGCAGCGCCAACAGTCACCGTCTGGACAATCCCCACGGTCTGCGAGTGGTTGGAGCCGATCGTCTCCGTCGAGTTCGAACCGATGCCTATCGTCTCGTTCGACCCCACCGTCAGCGACCGGTTCTTGCCCACTGTCTCGGTGTCGTTGTTGCCGATATTCGTGGTCTGGTCGACGCCGACCTTGACCGTCTTGTTGTTGCCGACGTCCTCATCGAGGTTGTGGCCGACGGAGTGCTTGGCGTCGTGGTCGATGCGGTCGGACTGGTCGTGCTGGACCAGCTTGGTGCGGTCGTGCTTGATCAGAAGGTTGTGATCCTTCTGCGCCTGGAAGTTGACCAGCTCGGAGCCGGCCTTGTCCTCGAACATCAGCTCATTGTAGCCGCCGCCGCCTTTGGAGGAGTCCGACTTCCAGCCCGATTGCGTTGCGTTGCCGGGCAAGCCGTAGGGCGGCATCTGCGAGGCGTTGTAGACCCTGCCGGTGATTATCGGCAGATCAGGGTCGCCTTCGAGGAAGTCGACGATCACCTCCTGGCCGATGCGCGGTATCTGGATGAAGCCCCAGCCGCTGCCGGCCCAGGTCTGCGAGACACGGACGAAGCAGGAACTGTTTTCGTTCTTCTTGCCCAGGCGGTCCCAGTGGAACTGCACCTTCACCCGGGCATATTTGTCGGTGAATATCTCCTCGCCGGAAGGGCCGACCACCGTCGCCGTCTGCGGCCCGCGCATGATCGGCCGCGGCGTGATCCGCGGAGGGCGATAGGGCAAGGCAGTCGGCGCAACACCCAGCACGAGTTTGAAATTCTCGCTGTGGGCTTCGTTCTGGGTTCTGTAGCCGGGATCGAACAGCCTGTATTCGGCGCTGACCACCAGATACTCCTGGTTCTGGTCGTCGCGCGGAAAGCTTTCCAGCTTGAAAGTACAGCCAGAATGGAGGCCGCGAACGGTGCCGACCGCCGTGATGCGCTGGTGCACGGCCTGGAGTTCCTCGCGCCGGATACCGGCCAGGGTGTCGCCGCGCCCCACATCGAGATGGGCGCCGGGCTGGCGATAATTCTCGCCGGAGGCTTCCTTGTGGCTGAACGGCTCAGCGGACTTCGCCATCAGATCGGCGCCGGGCTTCTGGAAATCATAGTCGGTATGGGCATAGGCCCCCGGCCGCACCGAACTGCCCGGAATCCATTCGGTGATGTATTCGACATCGCGCCGAGAGGCATGTCCCTCGAAATTGTAAGGTATCTTCTCGTAGCCCGGCGCCGGCTTCAGCTTGCTCATCGCGTCGCACAGCACGAGCGTGTGCTTGCCCTCGTCATGCTCGAAGAAATAGAAGATGCCTTCGTGCTCGAGCAGGCGCTGCACGAAATCCAGATCGCTCTCGTCGTACTGCACGCAGTATTCGCGCGAGGGGTACGACCCTTGCAGCCGCTTCTCGAACTTCGCCGTGCCGTATTTCGAGAAGATCTTTTCGACGATCTCGACAGCGGTCATGTTCTGAAATATCCGGCAATCGGTCGCATTTCCCAGAAACCAGAGCCACGGCCTGACGACCGTTTCGTAGTAGGCCAACCGGTCCTCGATGCGGGTCAGGCGAAATTCCGACACCAGGCCGCTGAACCAACGCTTCGGATCGGATTCACCTTCGACCGAAACCATACCGCCCAGCATCTTCAGCGGATCGATATCGTGATCCGTGCTCACGAACCCGACCGTGTAAGCAAAACAGCGGCTGATCTCATCGCGTCCGACAAGATGGGTGAAGGTCAACAGTTCAGAGCCAACCGGTGTCTGGACAACGGTGGCACGTTCGTTCGGCATGGGTCGTGCCCCTCCTGGACGCGGCCGCCGGCACGGTGGATTTGAAGGTCCCGGTATCTCTCCGGAAACTTTTCGGACCCGCCGCACCAGGCCATTTTGAGCGTACCACATGTTGTCCCGCCGACCCAAGAGGGCGACAGTGATTGGAGCTTGCCCCGTCGATGCATCGGCTCGAAACGCCGCTGTCCTGTTTTGCGCGCAAGCTGCTAGGATGTTGGAGTGTCGATCAGTCGTTCGATGGCGATCCTGGATGTACATTAGTCTGCAAGTCAATAATGTCGACGCGCTGCCAGCTGGCATTTCGACCGGCTACGCGGCGCGGGATCGCAGCTTCGAAATCGGACGCGAGGCTTGTGACTGGACCTTGCCGGATCCCGACAAGTTCATCTCGGGCCGACATTGCGAGGTTCGATACGAGGCAGGCGCGTTCTGGCTCCACGATGTCTCGCGCAATGGAACCTACATCAACGGATCAAACCAACGCATGACCGGCCCGCATCAACTGGGCCATGGCGACCGGATGCTGATCGGCCGTTATGTCATCTTCGTGTCGATCGACGAGGAGCGCGCCGCGACAGGTCACCCCAGTCGCGGCGCGACTCAGCGAGAAATGCCGGCCGCGACAGGCCGGCCGCTCGCCGCCGAGCCGTTCTTCGCTCCGGTGGAGCGACAGTCCGGGCAGCGGGTTCCTGCTCCGGCGTTCTCGTCGCAACCCGCGCCTCTCCCCTCGACCAAGGACGAAGTGCTGCGGGAGATCGCGATCGGAGCCGGCATTTCACCGGAATTGCTTCAATCGCGCGATCCGCATGAAGTTGCCGCCGAAATCGGCGCGGTGCTGCGCACGGTGGTCGAGGAACTGACCTTGCTGCTGAAAGCGCGCGCGGCGGCGAAAATGCTGGCCAAGAGCACGCAGCGAACGATGATCAGCGCCGCCGACAACAACCCGCTGAAATTCGTTCCGGGAACCGACGATATCCTCGAAATCATGTTCGCACGGCGCCGTGCCGGCTATCTCGACGCCAGGCGCAGCATCGAAGATGCCTTCCGCGATCTCAAGACGCACGAATTCGCCACCTATGCCGCCATGCAGGCGGCGCTGTCGCGGCTGCTTGACGACCTGTCTCCCGAAGCGATCGGAAGAAAGCTTGCGCCGACGTCGTTCTCGTCGAAAAAGAGCCAGGCCTGGGATGCTTTTGTCGCGACCTGGCGAACCATGGAGGAAGCCCACGAGAACGGCATGCTGGATATATTCCTGGCCTATTTCAGCGAAGCCTATGCCAAGGCCGACAAGCAGAAATAGGCGCTTCGGGGAAGCGTTGCAGCCGACGAAGATACCTCTTCGGCGCGCGGTATCCAGTTCCAATCAAGAGTTTCCGGGATTACGATCGCATACGACAATTGGCCAAGCGGGTAAGGCTGATCGACCTGGGGGTCTGGGGCAAATGTCATCTTACGGCGGGATAGTAACGAGTAGCCGACCGTCTTCAAGACACTGCCCTGACCGGCAGGGCCTGCCCCTGCTTTACCTGACCGCGAACCGCTCTGCGCCTGTCCGGCGAGATCGCGGGCGCCACGCGCGGACGGACGACCGACGATGAGCTCGAAGGACGATCCTTTCGGCCCGGCGGGCAAGACCGTCATTCGCGCCACGCCACGGCGTGAGCGAAAGCCGGCGCCCGTCTCCGAGGAGCCCGTCACGGATGGTGGACAACCCTCGCCGATCAAGGAATCGACCGTGTTCGATCCCGGCGTCGGCCGGCATACACCGCCGGGTTGGACATCCGGGACCGTGCTTTATCAGGGAACTCCCGCGGCGGCGCCGACGTCGGCTGTGCGGCAGGAGGTTCTGCTCAATGTCACCGACAGTGTCCGATATTCCGCGGCAAACCCGATCCTTGCCGCGGCCGCACCGTTGCTGATGCTGTTCGGCCAGTTCAGGCTTGTCCCTGTCGAGAGACAGGCGAGGCCGCTGGCCGAACATGTCACTGAGGCAATCGACACGTTTGACAGGGCACTGGAGAGAGCAGGTGTTGCCGAAGAGGATGCGCGGATTGCGAAATTTGTCCTCTGCGAAACAGCCGACGATCTCATCGGTAACTTGCCCTGGCCAACCAAAGACGCCTGGGTGCAGCACAGCATGTTGTCGCAGTTCTTCCACGTCGAGCCCAACGGCACGGGCTTTTTCGAAGTGCTGAACAAGATCCTGGCCAGCCCGGAGGCGCACTACGATCTGCTCGAATTGATGTATGTTTGCCTGTCGCTGGGGTATGAGGGCCAATATCGAGGCCTGACGCGCGAAGACACCAATCTCGAACGCGTTCGGCGCGACGTCTACGAAACGCTTCGCTATTTCAAACCTCGCGCCGACGAGGACATTTCGCCCCGCTGGCAGGGCTTGGCGGCGACTATGACGCAGTCTTCGACACGCCTGCCGCTCTGGGCCGTCGCGGCAGCGGCGTCGGCACTGCTGACGGCGGCGTTCTTCACGTTACGGGTCTTCATCACCAATGAAGGCGATGCCACCGCTGGCGAGTTGCTGGCGCTCAACCCATCGACTCCGATCGCCATCGAGCGCGCCAGCGTGGCGCCGTTGGCGAAATCGGTGAAGGTCACCCCTCCCGCCGCCACAACCACGCAGATCGACCGCATCCGCTCGGCACTGGCCAAGGACGTCGAAGACGGCGGGCTGACCGTCGGCACGAAGGGCAACTTCATCGTCCTTGAAATCAACAATCTCGTGCTGTTCCAGTCCGGCCGGGCCGATGCGAAACCAGAGTTCCAGCCCATAGCCGCTGATATCGCAGCCGCCCTGGAACCCGAGCGCGGACCGATCAGGATCGTCGGCCATACGGACAACGTGAAGCCGCGAAAATCGAGCCCGTTCAAGTCCAACTTCGACCTGTCCGTCGCAAGGGCGAAGGCCGTCGCAACGATGATGGCTCCGAAATTCCGCGATCCCTCGCGACTGACCGTCGACGGCAAGGGCGAGGACGAGCCGATCGCCGACAATGCGACGCCGGAAGGCCGCGCCAGGAACCGCCGTGTCGATGTGATGATCGCCAAGGAGGAAACATTGTGAGCCAGGTCGGTTGGAAGCGCCGATGACGCGTTGGCTGCCGCGGATATTCAGCATGATCGCGCTGGCCGGTTTTTCGGCGGCAGTGTGGTTTGCCGGACCTTTGGTCCGCTTCGCCGACAGCCGTCCTCTCGGGCCTGCGTGGCTGCGCGCGACAATCATCGGCGTGATCGTGGCGGCCCTGGCGCTCTTCTATGGATTGCGTTTCTGGCGGATGCGCAAGGCGCAAAAGGCGCTGGAGACGGCCGTTGCCCGCAACGACGACTGGGATGACGATTCGCGGTTGCTCGAGACGCGGATGAACGAGGCGATCACCGCGCTCAAACGGTCGAGCGGCAAGCGCAACTTCCTCCATGAAGTCCCTTGGTACATCATCATCGGTCCGCCCGGCGCAGGCAAGACAACGGCACTGGTCAATTCGGGCCTGAATTTTCCGCTGGCCGGTTCGGGTGACGCCCAGCCGGTCGCTGGCGTTGGCGGAACACGCGCCTGCGACTGGTGGTTTACCGACCGGGCCGTGCTGATCGACACCGCCGGACGCTACACGACGCAGGATTCCAATGCCAAGAGCGACAGCAAGAGCTGGCTCGCCTTCCTGTCGCTGCTGAAGAAATACCGCACACGCCAACCGATAAACGGCGTCATCTTGGCGATCAGCCTTGCCGATCTCATTGGCCTCGACGACCAGCAGCTTGACGCCCACGTCGTCGAGATACGGAGCCGTCTGCGGGAAATCCATGAGACGCTGAAAATCCAGTTTCCGGTGTATCTGCTTTTCACCAAGGCTGATCTTGTTGTCGGGTTCATGGACTATTTCGGCGGTTTCGACGAGCCACGCCGGCGCAAGGTCTGGGGCGCGACATTCCAGACCGCCGATCGCACCAAGAACATGGCCGCCGAGACCCCGGCCGAATTCGATGCGCTGGCAAAACGCTTGGTCGATGAGATGCCCGACCGCCTTCAGGAAGAGGCTGATCCAGTCGCGCGCATATCGGTCTTTGGCTTTCCGGCGCAGTTTGGCGCGCTGAAGGGCCGAATTGCGAGTTTTATCGACAGCCTGTTCGATCCGACCCGCAGCCAGGTGAATGCCAGCCTGCGTGGGCTCTATTTCTCGTCAGGCACCCAAGAGGGAACGCCCATCGATCAGGTGTTGGGTGCGATCGGCCGGAGCTTCGGCAGCAATTCCCGCGCCCATCTGTCGGGAAGCGGCAAAAGCTTCTTTTTGCATGATCTGCTGACGGGCGTCATTTTTGCCGAATCCGGATGGGTTTCGTACGACAAATTGGCGGTAAGGCGTGTGGCGATCGCCCGGTTTGCCGGACTTGGCGTCATCGCGTTGATCGCTGCGGCGGCTCTCGGAACGCTCGCCCTGAGCTTCACCGCCAACCGGTCGCTGATCGCCTCCACCACGCAGGCCATGGGCCAGTATCGTACGACGGCGGACACACTGCTCAAAAGCACGGAGGTGACCGATGTCGATCTCGAAAACGTCATTGGCCCGCTCGATCAGCTGCGCGATCTTCCGGCCGGGTTCGAAACTGGCGACGCGCCGACACCGATCGAGGAGACACTCGGCCTCAGCCAGCGGGAGCGACTGCTTTCGGCATCGAAGACAGCCTACCGGCAGGCCCTGGAACGCATGTTGCGATCACGCCTGCTGATCCAGGCCGAGCGGACGATCCAAGCCAAGATGGCCGATCCCGCCGCGCTCTACGAGCCGTTGAAAATCTATCTGATGCTTGGCGGCAAGGCACCGAAGGTCGACGACGCGTTGATCGTTTCGTGGATGAAGCAGGATTGGGAACAAAACCGCTATCCAGGCGAAAACAACCGAGAAGGACGCGAGCAGCTCGAAAAGCATTTGCGGGCCATGCTTGCTCTGGACGACGCCTATGATCCGGTTTTCGAACTCAACCAGCCGCTCATCGAAGCCGCTCAGCGCTCGCTCGGGCGCATGAGCCTTACCGACCGCGCCTCGGCATTGATCAAGTCCGCGGTTTATTCGGCAGCGCTGGATGATTTTTCCGTTTCCGTCAAAGGCGGCCCGGAAGCGCGGCTGCTGTTCGAGCGTGTCGATGGCGGCGATCTGTCGGGCCTGCGTGTTCCCGGCCTCTATAGCTGGAACGGCTTCAACCATTTTTATCTCGGACAGCTCTCACACATTGCGCAGATGCTCGTCGACGACCAATGGGTGCTTGGCGGCGGCGGTGAGCAAGGCGGCATCGATCAGGAGTTGCTCAAGCTCGGCCCCGAACTTCTCGATCGTTACGGCAAGGAGTTCGCACTAGCGTGGAACAGCGTTCTCGACGGGTTGAAATTCAAAGCGATGCTGAAGGACAAGCCGCACTATGTCGTGCTTTCCGCCGTCGCCTCGCCCACCTCGCCGATCGAACAGCTGTTTACGGCGATCGCCGACGAAACAGTGCTGACGCGCGACGCTGCTTCCGGACAAGACACGAGCACCGGGGTTGAAGGAGGCACGGTTCAGGGCCAGTCTCCAGACGCAGCAAGGATGGCCAAGGGTCTGGCTCGCATCGGCATACAAATCACCACCGGAAAATCGCAAAGCCGTGCCGGCACGGGATCGGCAGCAGCGCAAAACCAGAGCCCCGGGGCCAACATCGAAGCGCAGTTCAGGTCGTTCCAGGCCCTGGTGAGCGGCCCTGCCGGACGCCGCCCGATCGATGCCTTGACCCAGAATTTCCGCGACATCTACCAGAGCCTGCAACTGGCTGCCGACGTGCCTTCGCAGACGGAACGCGTCAACGCCAATCTGCAGCTGCAGATCGCCACCCTTCGTGCCAATTCCTCGCGACTGCCCAAACCACTCGCCAGAATGGTCAATGCGACGGCGGACGAGTTCGAAGGCAACGTCGCCGAGACGTCGGTGGCCAATTTGAACCAGATGCTCGACCAGACGGTCACGGCTCCGTGCGAGGCCGTCGTCAACGGCCGCTATCCGTTCTCCGGTAATGGCGCCGAGGACATGGCGATGGCGGATTTCGCGAAATTGTTCGCTCCGGGCGGGCTGATGGACCGGTTCTTCGCGCAAAATCTCGCATCGCTGATCGACATGAGCAGTCAGGACTGGAGCTGGAAGCAGGATGCGCGCTTCGGCCGCGACCTGTCGAAATCGACGCTGAAAAGCTTCCAGCAGGCGGCCGAAATCCGCAGCGCGTTCTTTCCCCAGGGCGGTTCGGCGCCCGCGATCAGCATCACCTTCACGCCGTTCTCACTGCATGGCGATGCCGATGCGGCAGTGCTCGACGTCGATGGTCAGACCGTCCAGAGCAGCCAAGCAGGCAACGCCCCAAGCACCGTGACCTGGCCGAGCGGCACGGCCTCAGGGTCCGCCAGCTTGAGCCTGACGCCGGAAATGCCGGGCCGCGAATCCGCCATCAAGTTCGAGGGGCCGTGGGCGCTGAAGCGGCTGCTGGACAAGGCAACCGTCACCGGCAACGACAGCAATGTCGAAGCACGCTTCGTAATCGGCGGGCGGGACGTCGCCTATACGATCCAGACTGGTTCCGGCCCCAACCCCTTCTTGCTTGCCGCACTTTCCGGATTCAGCTGTCCGAAGGCATTTTGAGATGGGCTTCGAACTCTTCAGCGCGGTGACACCCTGTATGAGCCGCGGGCGCCCAGACCTTAATTTCGATACTCTAATGGCCGAGCCTGTGGCAAAGTGGCGCGAGCGAGTGCCTGGGAGCGCGCCGCAGAGGACGCCTAAGAAGCGCTTGGTGGCAAGTTGAGCGATGTCGCCCTTCCCTTTGAGAGTTTCGGCGTGAGCCACAAAGGCTGTGTGCGCGAGCACAATGAGGACAGCTATCTGCTTGAGCCACGTACCGGCCTTTGGGTGGTGGCCGACGGAATGGGAGGGCATGAGGCCGGAGAGGTCGCCTCAGCCAGCATTGTCGACCATCTAGCCACGATCGGCATCGCAAGCTCGGCTCCGGACCTTCGGGCGCGTTTCGAGGACAGGCTGAGCCGGGCAAATGCCGAAATCCGCAGCATATCGGAATCGCGCGGCATAACCATCGGCTCGACGGTCGCCGCCCTGCTGGCGATGGACGGACGGTTTGCCTGCCTGTGGGCGGGCGACAGCCGGGTTTATCTGATCCGCAACGCCGCGATCTCACAGATTTCGAAGGACCACACCGAAGTGCAGGAACTCTTGGATCGAGGCATGATCAGCGCGGCCGAGGCGCTCACCTGGCCACGCCGCAATGTCATCACGCATGCGGTCGGCGTCAGTGACGACTTCGTCATCGATTTCCAGCAGGGCGAACTGAAGCCGGGAGACATTTTCGTGCTGGCCACCGATGGGCTGACGGCACATGTCACCGACGCCGAGATCGAGGCCGCTGTGGTGTCGGCAACACCTCAGGCGGCCGGAGAAAACCTGCTGGAAACGGTTCTGGCGCGAGGCGGAACGGACAATGTCACCATTGTGCTGGTAAAGATCGGAAACGGGCGCAATGGACAATCGATCCACCCTGATCTGTCCAGAGCGGAGGGCCGAGGCTGATGAGCGCCGATGACAAGACGCGAATATCGCCGCAGGTGGCCAACACCGCCGTCGGTACACAGCTCAGCGGCATCTACGAACTTGACGAGCGGATCGCATTCGGCGGCATGGGCGAGGTCTATCGCGGCCACAACATCCAGACCGGCGACCATGTCGCGATCAAGATCGTCCTGCCCGAGTTTGCCCGTGACCAGACGATCTTGTCCTTGTTCCGCAAGGAGGCCTCGATCCTCAACCATTTGTCGCATGACGCGGTGGTGCGATACCACGTCTTCACCATCGATCCCGGAATCGGCCGTCCCTACCTTGCCATGGAATTCGTTGACGGCGAGTCGCTGTACGACATCATGCGGCGTGGGCCGATGCCGACGGAAGAGGTGCGCAAGCTCTGCCATCGCCTCGCATCCGGCCTGAGCGCCGTGCATCAAGCGGGAGCAATCCATCGCGACCTCTCGCCCGACAATATTATCCTTCCGGGGGGCCGGGTCGACCGCGCAAAGATCATCGATTTCGGTATAGCGCGATCTGCGACCGTAGGCGGGGAGACGCTGATCGGCGGAAAGTTCGCCGGAAAATACAACTATGTTTCGCCCGAACAGCTGGGGCTGTACAGCGGCGACGTCAGTGAACAGTCCGACATCTACAGCCTTGGGCTGGTGCTGGCTGCCGCTCTGCGCGGAAAGCCGATCGACATGAGCGGATCGCAGTACGAGATCATCGAAAAGCGCCGCACCGTTCCTGATCTCTCAGACATCGACGACGATTTTCGCGACACTGTCGAAGCCATGCTGCAGCCGGATCCGCAAGACCGGCCGGTCAGCATGGCTGATATCGCCAGGATGACGCGCGACGAAGACGAAGCAACAACGCCGCCGCCATCCAGGATACCTCGCGACCGGCCGGCTTTGCCAGCGGCGGGACATACCCTTGTTCCTGATCCCCGGGCACAGCCCCAGCCATTCAATGTCGCCGGACAGAGCGCGCCTGTGGCAACGGGCCCGGGCGAGCAACGCTTCGTCCCGCATGTCCGGCCCGCGCATTTGTCCGAACCGCAGCCTTCGCCGGTCGCCCAGCCGTCGCGTGCGCGCGTCGCGGCGGATCTACCTGGAAAATCCATGAAGGCCCGAACCATCGCGATCGCTGTCTTGGCGGCGTTGACTGTCGCCTCAGGTGCGGGCCTTTATCTGAGCGGCTTCATGACGCCGGCGACGCCGTCCGCCGGCAAGACATCGCCTTCACCCGAACCACCAAATCCTGCAGCGGAAACGTCAAAGCCTATCGCGGCGGACAAAGTCGCGAACGACCTGCAGCCGGCAAGGCCGGTTCCGCCAGAGCAGCCGGAAGCCAACGTAGCGCCGGCCGAAAATCAACCAGCAGCAGAGGCAGCTCAAAAGCCGCGGCCGGCCAAGCCCGCCGAAGCCCCCTCGCCGGCCTCGGAACCCCCGAAGCCGCCGGCAATGGAAGCGCAACCGCAAACAGAGGGGAGCGCGCCGCCGGCTGAAAGCCAGGCAGATGCAAAGCCGGTACGAGCGCCCGAGCCAGCGAAGCCCATTGCTCCCTCGCAAACCCAGGCCCCCCTGAAGCCTTCCGCAACGGACGCGCAGCCTTCGGAAAAGACAGCGCCGGCAACCCAGCCGGATACGATGGCCAGCAACAATCAAACGTTGGCTCCGGCACCTGAGGCGACAGCTCCGACCCCGCCAGCCGAGAAGGTCTCAACGCCGCCGCCGACCCAGCCGAAGACTGTGGAGGCCGTAAAGCCCGAGCCGCGGATCAACCAGCCGGCGGTGCCCAAGGCGGTCGTACCAACGCCCTCTGCGAGCCAGGCGGATGCCGCGAACGCCGAAGGCCAAAACGCCTCGTCACCGCCGGCCAAAAAGCCGGACCAGGCCGTCGTCGCCTTGAACGTGCCCAAACCGGCGATACCCCCGGTCGTCGACGACATCGCGCAACGTGTCTCCTGGGTTCGCGACTTCGGCGGCGGCGACTGTTTCTACGCCAACATGACGTCGCCAACCGACAAGGCCGCCGCGATCGAAGGTTTTGGTCCGGCGGTCCAGCCATTCGAACGGATGCTGGGTGATTTCCAGGCTAAATTCCATGTCGAGCCGGACATCAGCGTCCGCCTCATCGAGCCGAGCCAATGCGAAGTCACTAACTTTCTGCGCTTTCTGGGGCAGACCGCGGCCGACAAGCCGCAGCTTGTTCTCGACCGGACATCGGTGCCCGATGGTACGCCGATCAGCGGCACGCTAGTGACGCACGGGGGGCTGATTTCCAGCGTGCTGCTGATCGATCACAAGGGCATGGTGTTCAATCTCGACGACCGCATCGTCGCACAATCCGACAAGGCTACCTTCAGCATCCCGATTGGCCTCGGCGCCGCCGACAAGGTCGCCGGGAAGGCCGTGCCGCAGATCATCATGGTGATCACGGGGCCACAGGATATCCAGGCGGCAGCGTTCTCGACGCCGACGCCGGCTGCGGTGCTGCTGCCCAAAATTCTCGAAGAGATCGAAACCGACGGATCGCAATTTTCAGCCACTGCCAAGTACTTTCGGCTCGGCGGATAGCATGAGCGCCCGATGGAACTCCGCCACGCGCGTTTGCCTCACTCGTCTGCCGGCTTGCCCGTAAGGCAGCGCGATCCAGCTCGAGCCCTGCTCGCCCTGACAGGCCGGATGAAGCTTGCCGTCATAGCGGGAGCGGCATTGCTGGCCGTGCTGGCGTCCAGCGAAGCACACGCCGAATTCACGGTCTGCAACCAGACACTCGATGTCGTCAATCTCACCGTCGGCCAGAAGGTCGACAATGCCGACCAGACCGACGGCTGGTGGACTATTGGCGCAAATCAATGCGTGAACGTCATCCGCGAGGAACTGACAAACCGCTACATCTACATCTACGCGACGGACGTCTTTGGGCATGCGATCCTCACCGGGTCGACCGAGATGTGCATCGAGCGGCGGCGTTTTTCGATCCGCGGCATCGACGAATGCTGGCAGCGCGGCCATATCGCGGCGCAATTTCTCGAAGTCGATACGCTTGAACAGGTGCGGTGGACCTTCTTTCTGACCGGAAGCAATCCGTGACGCACAGTATCGACACCAGCTTCAGAGAGAAAAAGCAGGCGCGCGCCGCGCTGCGCAGGCGCACGCTTTGGCGCAGGCTCATTGCCGGTTTCGCTGTAATTGTCCTGCTTTCGATCGCCGCCGGTTTCTACCTCACGGCGGACTATTGGTCGTTCGGCGACGAAGACGAGGAGTTGCACGCGGTCGAAGGCGCGGACGACGTGCCGGCCGATGCATCCGTCTATGTGCCGGCCATTATCGATCTGGCGGGAGACCCGATGTGGATCACGCTTGCGCCCGATGCCGACACGGCAAGCAAGGGCCATGCAGTAGTGCGCCCGGCCGAGCTCGACAGTTCCGGCGCCTCGCCGCAGATCGAGATCCTCTCCGACGTGATGCTGAGTGCCAGCGAAAAGTTCATGACGACGATCCCGTCGACGCAGGAGGACTTCGCGTTCTTTCAGGCACAGCGGCGCACCGCTCCGACATCTCCGGCGGCCGCCGCACCCACTGACCAGACCGCTCCGCCTGCCCCGGCGGCGGCACCGGACGACCAGCAGGGCGACCTGGATAATGACCTGGCGGCACCCGATGCGAGCGAAGCCCCGGCCGGCTCGATGCCCAAGCCGGATGCCGACGACCCGGAGGCAGGATGGGGAGAGACCATCGATCAGGGCGAGGCAGCGCTGCCCGCCTTCAAGAAGACCCAGATAGAGAACAATACGACCGTCACGACCGAGACCAGCGAGTACCAGCGCTTCGAGGCGACCGAAGACACATTCGTGAAGATCCTCAACGACCGCAGCCTGGACAGCGTCGCCGTCGACGCGCATTTCTCCGCCGACGACGCCAAGCTGGCCGGTGAAGCGCTGAAGACGCTCTTCAACCGGGACGGTCTGGAACCGGGTTATGTCATTGCCATGCGCGGATTCCGGCCGAACCGCGAGACGACGACGATGTCGCTCATGCAGGTGTCGATCTACGCCAAGAACGTCTTTGTCGGCACGCTGACGCGCAACGCCGCGGGCGCGTTCGTGTCGGGTGTCGATCCCTGGGTTCGCGAGGACCTGTTCAACTATTCCGGCACCGATCAAGGCGGGCCCAAGCGGCAATACCGCCTGCTCGACGCGATCTATTCGACGGCTGCGCGCAACAAGGTTCCAACCGGCGTCATCGGCGAGGCGATCATGTACCTATCGCGAGGACAGGACCTCGACGCTTTCGCCAGCGAGGACCAGCGCCTGGTGCTGATCTACTCGCAGACGCCGCGCGGCAAGGACGAGACGGCCGGGCGGGTCCTTTATGTTGGCGTCCAGGGCGGTGAGAAGACCATCGACTGTTTCGTCTTCCAGCAGAGCGACGGCCAGTTCGCCTGCGTCACCGGCAATGACGAGGTGCGTTCGCTGACTGTCGCCAACGGCATGGTCACGCCGGTGAACGGGGTCATGACCTCGACCTTCGGCCCACGCAAGCACCCGATCCTCGGCGTCGTTCGTATCCACAAGGGTGTCGACTGGGCAGCCCCTGTCGGCACGCCGATCATGGCGGCCTTCGACGGCGAGATCAGCTTCCAAGGCGATGGCGGCAGCTATGGCAATCTGGTGAAGATTTCGCATGCGAACGGGCGCGAGACGCGCTACGCGCATATGCAAAAATTCTCCATCGCGAGCGGCGTCGGCACCAAGGTGAGGGCCGGCGACGTCATTGGTTATATCGGCACCACCGGGCTTTCGACCGGCCCACACCTGCATTTCGAACTCTACCAGAACGGCGAGGCGATCGATCCGCTGGGGACGGTCACCACGGTCGCCACCTATGATACTGGCAATTCTGGCGATTCCGGCGATGTTGCCGTCGAAACGCTGACTGAGCGTATCGTTCATGTCGAAAGTGGCGGCAGCGCCCGCGCCAAGAACCCGAATTCTTCAGCGACCGGCGCTGGCCAGTTCATAACCAAGACCTGGATCCGGATGATGAATACCTACCGTCCGGAGCTTGCGCGCACACTGTCGACCGCCGACCTCTTGGCTTTGCGCTACGACGCCACGATCTCGCGTGAGATGGTGCGCAATCTGGCGCGCGAAGGCGAATCCTATCTGCGGGCGCGCGGTCACCAGATCACTGCCGGCCGGCTCTATCTCTGCCATTTCCTGGGCATGGAAGGCGCGCATCAGGTGCTGTCGGCGTCGGGTTCGGCGCAACTAAGCGCCGTGCTGGGGTCGGCCGTCATCCAGGCCAACCCGTTTCTCACCGGCAAGACAGCCAGTTATGTGGTGGACTGGGCCGAAAGGAAGATGGGCCAGAAGCTGAGCCGTGTGGCCACCGACGCCACCCCGCCACCACCGACCACGGAGATCCGTCAGACATCGGCGGAGTTCCAGAAATACAAGCAGGCCGTCACCGCCCTCATCAGCTCGATTCAGACCACGCTTTGAACCTGCCCGTCACGACATCAGTCTGTCAGCCACTTTTGGTGTTGCCTATGCCAGCTTTTTTGGGAACTTTTGTGAACCAAAACCGCGGTCAAGATCACATACGCTCAGGAGCTAATTTTGGCAGGCGACGCAGTCGCTGACGAAACCTAGCTGCGCAGACATCAACACTGCACCCTGGCGGATAGAGGGCTGGTCCATGAAAGCGTTCGCGGTTTTTCTGAGCGGGATTATCCTGTTCTTCCTTGCCGCCTTCGGCGCCGAGGCCGCCGCGCCTGACGCCAAGCGCGTGGCGCTGGTGATCGGCAACAGCAAATATATCAATGCGGTTGCCTGCCCAATCCCGCCAACGATGCCCACCTCATCGCATCGACGCTGCACAATGCCGGGTTCGAGGTGATCGAAGGGGTCGACCAGGACAATGCTGGAATGCACAGCCTCATCAGCCGGTTTACCGAGCAAGCCTACGATGCGGACCTCGCGGTCATTTTCTATGCTGGTCATGGCATGCAGGTCGACGGCAAGAACTACCTGATACCGATCGACGCCGATTTGACGTCGCCGGCCTATCTCAAGACCCGGACCATCCAGATCGACGATTTCATGGCTGCGTTACCGCCCGACCCGGCGATTGGCGTCATCATCCTCGATGCCTGCCGCGACAATCCGCTGGCAAGGACGCTGGCGGCCTCGCTGCCGAAAAGCCGCTCCACCTCACTAGGCGCCGGCCTGGCGCCGGTCGAAGCAAAATCGGACGGCGTCGGTACGGGCGGCCTGCTGATTGCCTATGCTACGGATCCGGGCCCCATCGCCTTCGACGGCGAGGCCCCCAGACCCGTCAGGCGATCGGTATCTGGCAAGCCAAGAGCGGTCTGCCGCAAACCACCTATCTGACGCGCGAGCAGTTGGCGTTCCTCGTGATCCAGACAGATCCGATGATGGAGGCCGTGCGTGCCAGATATGCTGCCGATCAAGCCCGGGCGGCGCAGCCAAAACAGCAGGTGGTGCAGAAGGTCCGCTCGCTGGGGCCGGTGGCACGGAACCCGGCAAACAGCGGCAGATCGCCCACAAGTGGCGCGACCGCGAGATCATAGTGCAGCAGGATGATCGACCGCCGCCGCGCGACGACAACAGCTTCCTCGCCAAGGCGCTAATCTTCGGCGCCGGTGTGGCCGTGGGTAGCGTACTCAAGCAGTGAGAGCCCCGCGCTACTGCGTCTTTATCCGCATTTCCACGCGGCGGTTAAGCGGATCGTACGGGTTGGGGCTGCGCGGATTCTTTTCGCCCATGCCGATCGCGTTGATGCGGGAAGCCTCTACGCCGCTGGCCGTCAGGAAGGCTGCCACCGATTGCGCTCGCCGTTGCGACAGGCCTTCGTTGTAATGCACCGTGCCGGTGGCGTCGGTGTAGCCTTCCACGACGAAGCTGAATGTGCTCAGCCGGCTGTCCTTCAGCGCCTTGGCGAACTCGTCGAGTTCAGCGCGTGCGGTGGTGTCGAGTGCAGCCGAATCCAGACCGAAATTGATCAGCATATCGAGGCTGGATTTTTCTCCCGGCGCGTCATTTGCCTTGGTCTTGCTCTTGCACTCCTCCTCGGTGCCGACACAAATTCCTCGCGACTTGCCGAGATCGGCCGCGCCGGCAAAAAACTTCACGATGTCTTCTGATTTCTGAATGGGGTCGGCGGAAGCGTGGGTCGAGAAAAACACGACCGCCAACACAAAGGCTGAACTGCCCCACTGCATAGCGGTTACTCCCTTTTGAGCATCCAATTCCAATGACATTGTCATACCAAATTCCAAGGCAGTTGTCTGTCGATAAACGCTGGGGCACGATAGTGCCGCCCGTTGTTGCCGCGTCACCGGTTGAGACTTGACCCGCGCCGCGCCCGAGGCTTGAGTGGCCTGAGCTTCTCGATGAAAGCGTGGCGGTCATGGCCAATGGGCTCCGATTCAAAACGGCACGGGATCTTTTCACGGCTTGTCCCGCTATTGCCCGGGACATGGGAACCCTTCCAACCGAACAAAACTCGATCGCGTTTTGCCGCGTCCTCCTCGCTGGGCGCGTTCCCGAGGAAGCGATTACCTTCTGTGCCTACCTGCTTCCCGAGCGGGCCGGGGTCTGGTGGGCCCATGAATGCCTCAGCCATCTGACCGACCTGTTCGATGGAACCGATCAAGAACTGCTTGCGCATGTTCGCGACTGGGTTAGTGAGCCGGACAATCCCCGCCATCGGGCAGTCCTAAGCACAGCTGCTGCGACCCCATCGCCGGTCGGCTGGATTGCGCTGGCTGCGGTATGGCCAGACGATGGTTCGGCCACGGCCACGATGATGGCACCGGCCTTGCAACCATTTCCTGCTGCACATGCGGTCAATGCCGGGATTCTGGCCGGACTGGCCCGTGTCGCTCTCGCGGACCGGTTTGCCGTTCTTTCGGCGTTTGTCGAAATGGGCATCCAGATGGCCGAGATCGAGGCGCTGCGGCAATCGGCGGATGCATATTAGGGCCGCCTACTTGCAGCCGCCTTGCGCCCATCTGGCAAGCGCCACCTTGAAGCGTGTTCCCAGGGGATGTTGCAGGCGCAAAACAGAGACATCATTGGCGGCGAAATTCTTCGCCTGATCGCACAGCCGGGCCTCGTTCCATTCATGGCAGCCGTCGCAATGCTTGCCCTCCCAGATCGACTTGTCCAATCCCTCCACCGGACTGAACAGGGGCTTGCCCTTGATCAGCTCTGCGATGCTCTTGCCGTCGATTGCCGCATCGCCGAAATCGATGGGATGGTCAAAAAGGATCGGGGCGTCCGACGCCAGCTTGGGGATTTTCTGGCGCAGCACATCGAGCGCAAGCTGGTCGCCACCTTGGCCTGATGCACTTGCCGCGCCGGTGTTGCGGGCATCGGAGCCGCCTTCGGTCTGAGGTTTGCTTGCCTCGCCCACGATCAACGGCGCATTGAGATCGACCTTGTGCAGAACGACTTCCGTGGTCAGCGAAACGTTGATCCAGGGGCGCTGCTTGCCGGCGGTTGCCTTGAAGACGTCGCCGGTCACCCTGTTCATCGCCTCGGTGATGGAGATGTTGGATTCGCCAATGTGCTGAAGCAGTGCGGCGGTGAAAGGCGAATGTTCACTCGACCCGTCATAGGCGAGTTGATTGGGACTGGCGGCGAATGCGACGAGCGTGCCGGCGCCACCATTCTCGATCGTGATCTCAGCCAGGCCACTGCTCGCGCCCTGGACGCCCGCGGTCTTGGCCAGCACCTCGGCAAGGGGATTGTCGCGGCAAGCATCGAGAAACACCAGCCTGATGCTGGTCTCCCGTGACATCTGGCGCAGAACGAAATCAACCGACACGGCCTCGAAGTCGAGGGAGGTCTCGTCCTCCAGCGCGGCGTCTACCGGGAGCAGATAGTTCTTGCCCGAGACCTGCAAGCCGTGGCCGGCGTAGAAGAACAGCGCGATATCGGCACCGCGCACCTGTTTTGCGAACTGGGCGATCGTCGCCTGCGTCTGCGGCTTGGTCAGGTCGAAGCCGGAAACTACCTCGAAGTCGAGCTTCTTTAGGCGTTCGGCCATGGCCTGGGCGTCGCGCACCGGATTGGTGAGCGGCGCCGCGTGCTGGTACTGCGCGTTGCCTAGGACAAGTGCGACGCGGCGCTCGGCGCTGGCGGCGGTCAAAGTCAACAGCAGGGCGAGCGCCGCGAGCCCGGCGGCGCGAAAGAGGCCACCGCAACGGGCGATCAGGTCGGGACTCACCGCAACCTCAGAGCTTGGTGGCGGAAAACTCGATCCGCCGATTGAGAGCCTTGTTCTTGGGCGTATCGTTGGCGGCAACCGGCCGTTCCTCGCCATAGCCGGTCGCCGTGATCTGCGTGCGAGGGATGCCCGCGGCGACGACGGCGTCAGCAACAGCCTGGGCCCGCCGCTCCGACAGCTGTTTGTTTGCGTCCGGCGAGCCGTCGGAATCGGTATAACCGGAGACTTCGACTTTCAGGCTTGGGCATTTTCCGACGACACCTTCGACCTCGGTCAGCAAGGGACGGCTTTTCGCATCGAGCCGCGCGCTGGCCGGCCGGAAGTAGATGGCGCCGGTGCGCGAAAGCACGGCGAACCTGTTCAGGCATTCCTCGTCGCTGAAGTTCGCCTTGGCGGCATCCGTAGCAACCGGACCTACATCGGCCGAACTCGCCGCGGCGGCCTGGGTGGCGGCCGGCTGGCTGCCGTCGGCGGTGAAGACGAAATCGAACGACACCGACGCGGTGGGCACGATGTTAGTGACATTGGCGGCCTGCTGCAGCTTGTCGACGTTCGGCAACAGGCCAAAATCCTCGACATGGACAGCGACCGGAGCCTCCGAAGCGACCGACACCATAGCGTCGCTAATCATGGTGACGACGACGCTGGCCTCGAGGTCCTTGTCGACGCCGTGCAGATTGAGACGGAACGGCAAGGTTGCCTTCACCCTGCGCTTTGTCGCGAGATCGGCGAATGCGGCGGGATCCACTTTCGCCGTCAGCTCGGCGGTCGGGTACTTGAATGTCTCGAAGAACAGGAAGCGCATGCGCACATTGCGCAGGTCGACGCCGGTATCGACCGAATTGAGGTCGAACTTGACCTTGGCATCGCCCGCCGCGCTAAGCGTGCCGGTGATGTTCCTGATCTTGTTGGTTTCGACAATCGTGTTCTTCTTGACCGACTGATAGGTGATCACCGAAGCGGCGGGATCGAGCGTCCAGTTCGGCGCGGCGCTGGCAACTTGCGATCCGAGCAATAGGCTGGATAGCGCGACGATCACGCCAAGAGCGTTTGTGGTTTTCCACCAGAATGCGACGACTTTGAACATGGAACGCCCCTGCCCAGACCACCGTATCTACACGACACCAAGCGGGAGCATAGAGCACTTGCGACTGCTTGGCGACAGCTTCATCGTGGCGGGTCTGGATGAATTGCTGTCGGCCCGGATCTCGAAGCCGACCTCGGCCGGCTGGGCGGCACCGATCCGGGGTTCGTAGCGCAGCTGGTCGACCTCATCCGCCATCAGGCTCGACTCCGGCGACAGGGCACGATCCGGCAGGGACAGGGTTCCCGTCGCTGGATAGCTCGCGAGTTTCAGGCTGACCGCAAGGGTCCCAATTGCGATATCTATTTAATACAAATCCTGCCGCCAAAGGTAAAATTTCACAATAATTCAATAGTTTAATGGAAAACCAGTGGTACCGTTGGCTGGGATCGAACCAGCGACCTCCGGATCCACAATCCGGCGCTCTAACCATCTGAGCTACAACGGCACGTCTTAACGTTAGTAGGAGGACCGGGGTGGAAGGTTCACTCTCCGCGGTCCGCTCTTTCGTTCGGCGATGCGTCCTTACGGGCTTATCAATTCTAATTCAAGGCTTTTGCAAAGCAAAGGCCACTTCCCTACAGCGGCGCACCTTTCGCCGGGCAAAGAAAAAGGCCGGCGGGAGGAGGTGCCGGCCTTTTCCTGTTACGAGCCAGCGGGAGGAGGTGCTGGCTGGTCACCCCGAAGAGCAGAGGGAGGAGGTTCCACTCGCCGGGTATTCTCGCTTGATCGCCACTATCTCACATCTATTTGTCCGACAAAATGCGACCTTTTGTTGCATCCGCGGACGATGCGCTATTAGGCGGCCTTGATTTCCTTGATCGCCTTCTCGAAGGCGGTCTTGATCGGCTTCGAGACGTCCTCGGCCGCCTTCGAGGCAACGGCCTGGAAGTCCTTGGCCTGCTCGACGGTCAGTTCGACGCGCTTACGCAGGAACGCGGTCTGCAGCTCGACGACTTCCGACAGCGACTTCGCGCCGATCAGAGCTTCGAGATGCGAGAAGCCGGCCTCGGCATTGGCGCGCAGCGCGGTGATGGTCTTGAGCGACAGGTCGCTGGAAACAGCCTTGGCGGTTTCATAGGTCGACTCCAGGGCCTTCTGGGTCTCCTCGGCACCGGTCTTGAGCTTGGCGTAGGCTTCCTTCGACTGCTCAACGCCCTTTTCGGCGAAAGCGCGCATCTGGTCGGTGGCCTTGGAAGCGTCGAAGCTCGGGAATTCAACGTTTTCGATCGTCTCGGCGGTCTTGGTCCTGGACATTTTCCATCCTTTGGCAGCGGCTTTGACAGAAAGCCGTCTCGTTCATGTATGATGGCAATATAAAGGCAAATCTTGTGCATTGCAATATCTTTGTTGCAGTGCACAAAAAATGTTTTCGGACGTTAACCAAACGGCCAAAATTCAGCCGTTGCACGTTCTGGCTTGTGGACCTTCGTGGCTGCGGCTTTTATTAACAAAGCGTTAACTGCAAATTCGCCGCTCCGTGAGGGTTCGCCAAGCGCATGCCGTCCGAATATTCCTTCCTCGACGTCGCCGTGCTCGACGGGGTCCGCCTGCGGTTTGCCGCCGGCGACGCGATCGCGATCCTGTCGGTGGACCTCGAGCAGGTGATCTGGGCCAACGGGCCAGGCGCCGCCATGTTTGGCTATCCCGATATCGAAGCGATCATCGGGGCCTCGGCGCGGCTGCCGCTGATCGCACGCCGCCAGATCATGGCGACCAGCGGTTTTCCCAAGATCGGCGTCGATCGATCGATCACCGTGCGCCTTGCGACCGGCATGACCAGTCGCGCCGTCGGCTTTCTCGCCAGTGCCGTGACGCTGCCCGATGGCGAGAATGCCATCATGCTGGCGGTACCGGTCGCGCGGACCGGCTCGCGCAGTGCCGCCGAGATCGCCGGCCGGGCAATCAGCGGCTTTACCGAAGACGGCCATTTCATCGCCTTCATTGATGGCAAGGGCAATGTCGAGGCCGCCTCGGAGGGGTTTTCGGCGCTCGACATCCAGCCCGCGACATTGGCGGCCCTGGTGGCCGACGTCGCGGCCCAGGGCGAGCGCATCGTCAAGCGCCTCGTTCCGGGCGGCATGAACTCCTACCCCGCCGGCCTCGCCCGGCTGACGCCGGAGCGGCATCTGCTGGTGGTGATCGACGAGGACCAACTCGAGGACAGCGCGGCTCCGGCAGACGGCTCGCCGGCGACAACGGAAAGCCGCGCCGAGGAGATTGGCGTTCGGATGGCGGCAACCGCCGCGACAGGATCCGATCCTCGGCAGGACAATGGGGCGACAGCTGCCGCGACCGAGCACGAACACGTCCCTTCCGAGCCAATGGCTGGCGATATGCCGGAACCGACAGCGCAGGAAATCGAGGAGCCGGCCGGGTCTACACCCGTTGCCGCCGACAATGATCAGCCGGTTGCGGGCACGCCGGGCCAGCACGATCATTGGTATTTCAATGCCGGAGAAGACGACGCGCCAGCCTTGCCAGAACCGAAACGGGTGACAGAGGCGGTCGGCACCGAAGCTGCGGCGCACAGCGTAAAGCAGGACGAGGCCACCTCGCCCGTAGTACCGACCGCGACCATGGCCACCCGGACCATAGACCGTTCGGCCGCACCGATGCGTTTTGTCTGGCGGACCGACGCCGAGGGCAAGTTTAGCGCCCTGTCTCCAGAATTCGCCGATCTCGTCGGCCATCCAGCCGCCGACGTGATCGGCCGGCGCTTCCGGGATGTGGCGGCGGCCTTCGGCCTTGATGCATCCGGTGAGATCGCCGGCCTGCTGGAGCGGCGCGACACTTGGTCCGGCCGCTCGGTGCTGTGGCCGGTCGTCGGTACCGACCTGAAGATCCCTGTCGACCTCGCGGCATTGCCTGTCTATGGCCGCGGCCGCGCCTTCGAAGGCTTCCGCGGCTTCGGCGTCGCGCGAACCGGGGATGCGGTCGTCGATCCCGAGGCGATCGGCATGGCATTGGTGCCGAATGGCGAAATGCCGGCGGCACCCAAGCCGGAAGCCATGGAGACAGTGCCGGAAGACTCGAAGGCCGAAGAGCCAAAGGCATCGGATCCGTTCAAGGGCGAAGTGCCGGCGCTGACCATCGTCCCGAAGCCGGAGCGGCGCTTTGCCGACAAGGTCATCCGGTTGGCCGAACACCGGCAGCCTGCCAACGACAAGGGGCTGTCCTCGCTGGAACGCAGCGCATTCCGCGAGATCGGCGAGCGGCTGAAGAAAGACAGTTCCACGGCGGAGCCGCCGGCAGCAGCCGAGCCGGCAAGGCAGGCGGAACAAGGTGCCGGAACAGGGTCTTTGCCCGGGCCGCACGACGCGGCCAAGCCGGAGACCGATGCGAAGCCGCGGGCGGATATCGCCAAACCGAATGCCGGGCCAGCAGATTCGAACCAGGAACCGGCGAGCGACCCGGCGCATGAGATGTCGGCGCCCGATGCGGAAGACGAGCCGGATGCGGGCGAATTTTCCCCAAGCGACGCCGAGGATCGGAGGGATCTGGCGCGGCTCGACGGTGCGCAACCGGACCAGGCAGAACAACAGGCGCCTGCCTCCGGATCCCCGCCGCCACAGGCCTCGGGCTCCCTGCTGGACTATGCCGCCGACGACAGCGACAAAGAGGCGGCGACGACCGAGAATGGCGAGGCGGTGGCGCAGGCAGAACCTGCCCAGGCACCGGCGGATGACGACAGCATGACGTCAGACGATTTTCGCGACGCTGAGGATGACGAGGATTGGAGCGGCGACGCAGCAACTGCATCCGCCGATCATGCTGTTGCGGCCACCGAGAGAACGCATCATGCGGCCGAGACGCCCATCCAGCAGCCGCGCCTGCACGTACCGCCGCTCAAGACCGAAGGGTTCATGCCGTCGGCTTTTTCCGTCGGCACAGAAAACAAGACGCCCGACACATCGCTGCTTGGCAAGCTGCCGGTGCCGCTGATCATCCATTCGGGCGACCAGTTGCACTATGCCAACGAGGAATTCCTCGACCTGACCGGGTACGCGACGCTGGAGGACCTGGAGGATGCGGGCGGCCTCGGCGCTTTGTTTGCCGATCCCTATGCCGATGACGGCGCCTCCGACGGCAGCGACCGGGCGCTGCGGCTGAAGACGCGCGACGGACAGGAGTTCCCGATCGACGCCATCCTGCGCTCCGTGCCCTGGCGCGACGGCAAGGCCCTGATGCTGGTCGTTCGCCGTTCCGGCGAGGATGATGCGCCGGCGGCGGCGCACGCGATCGGCGAGGAGCCGACGCAGCCCGACATTTCCGAACTCAAGGCACGCATCGCCGAGATGCGCACCATCATCGACACCGCCACCGACGGGGTCGTGCTGATCGGCAGCGACGGCACCATCCGTTCGATCAGCCGCCCGGCCGAGGCGCTGTTCGGTTTCGACAGCGACGAGGTGACCGGCAAGCCGTTCGCCTCGCTGTTTGCCATCGAGAGCCAGCGCGCGGCGCGCGACTATCTCACCGGCCTGTCGGAGCCTGGTGTGGCGAGCGTCTTGAATGACGGCCGCGAGGTGATCGGCCGCGAAGCACAGGGACGCTTCATCCCGCTGTTCATGACCATCGGCCGATTGCCCAATGACAGCGGCTTCTGTGCCGTGGTGCGCGACATAACGCAGTGGAAACGGGCCGAAGAGGATCTCACCCAGGCGCGTGCGGTGGCCGAACGCGCCTCCTCGCAGAAGACAGATTTCCTCGCCCGCATCAGCCACGAGATCCGCACGCCGCTCAACGCCATCATCGGCTTTTCCGAACTGATGGTGGACGAGAAGTTCGGGCCGGTGGCCAATGACCGCTATCGCGATTATCTGCGCGATATCAACCGCTCGGGCAACCACGTGCTCGATCTGGTCAACGACCTCCTGGATATCTCGAAGATCGAGGCCGGCCAGCAGGAAATGGCTTATGAGGCGGTGTCGCTCAACGATACCCTGGCCGAAACCGTGGCGATGATGCAGCCCCAGGCCAACCGCGAACGCGTCATCATCCGCTCCAGCTTCGCCTCGCGGCTGCCGGAAGTGGTGGCCGACCTGCGCAGCGTGCGCCAGATCGCGCTCAACATCCTGTCCAACGCCGTGCGCTATACCCAGGCTGGCGGTCAGGTGATCGTCTCGACCGCCTACGAGACCTCGGGCGACGTCGTCATGCGGGTGCGCGACACCGGCATCGGCATGAGTCAGGCCGAGATCGAGCAGGCGCTGAAGCCGTTCAAGCAGATCAACGCGCTGAAGCGCGGGCGCGGCGACGGCACCGGCCTTGGCCTGCCGCTGACCAAGGCGATGGTGGAGGCCAACCGCGCCCGCTTCACCATCAATTCGACGCCCGGCGAAGGCACGCTGGTGGAGGTTGCGTTCCCCTCGACCCGGGTGCTGGCGGAATAGCAAGCCAAGAAAAAAGGCGCCCAATAGGACGCCTTAGGAAATGAGATTGCTGTCACAACGGGGGCTTGAGCTGAATTCAGATCCTCGGGGCTGAGGAACGGGATTTCTCCCTCAAGTTACGTGCGACTATCGACGCCGGGCCTTAACAAGTCCTTACCGGGTCGGCAAAAAATTTACGAATGTGTACCACTCATGAAATCTAGGTAAATTCGTGCGGCTTATTTTGTTAACCATGCCGGTCGCGTTCATTGCGCGAGTTGCGGCAAGTCGCGGAACAGCTCCAGCGCTTCCGGGTTGGCCAGGGCTTCCTTGTTCTTGATGGCGCGGCCGTGGACCACGTCGCGCACCGCAAGCTCGGTGATCTTGCCCGACTTGGTGCGGGGGATGTCGGAGACGGCGACGATCCTGGCCGGAACATGGCGTGGGCTGGCGCCGCCGCGGATCTTGGCCCGGATGCGCTTTTCGAGATCGTCGTCGAGCTTGACACCGGCGGCAAGCCGCACGAACAGCACGACGCGCACATCATTGTCGAAATCCTGGCCGATGCACAGCGCCTCCAGGATTTCCGGCATCTGCTCGACCTGGTTGTAGATCTCGGCGGTGCCGATGCGCACACCGCCGGGGTTGAGCGTCGCGTCGGAGCGGCCATGGATGACCATGCCGCCATGATCGGTCCATTCGGCGAAATCGCCATGGCACCAGACATTGTCGAAACGCTCGAAATAGGCCGCCTGGTATTTCTTGCCGTCGGGATCGTTCCAGAAGCCGATCGGCATGGACGGAAACGCCCTGGTGCATACCAGTTCCCCCTTCTCTTGCCGGACCGGCTTGCCGTCATCGTCCCAGACGTCTACGGCGAGGCCTAGGCCCGGCCCCTGGATCTCCCCGGTCCAGACCGGCTGGGTCGGCACGCCGAGCACGAAGCACGAGACGATATCGGTGCCGCCGGACACCGAGGCCAGGTGCACGTCCTTCTTGATGCCATCATAGACGAAGCGGAAATCCTCGGGGGAAAGCGGCGATCCGGTGGAGGATATGGCCCGTATCGTCGACAGATCATGGCTGCGGATCGGCTTGAGACCGGCCTTGCGCACGGAATCGATGAACTTGGCCGAGGTACCGAGAAAGGTCATCTTCTCGGCATCGGCGAAATCGAACAGCACATTGCCGTCAGGATAGAAGGGAGAACCGTCGTAGAGCAGCAACGTGGCGCCGGACGCGAGGCCCGAAACCAGCCAGTTCCACATCATCCAGCCGCAGGTGGTGAAATAGAAGAATCGATCGCCATCGCCGAGGCCGGCATGCAACCGATGTTCCTTGACATGCTGAATGAGCGTGCCGCCGGCGGAATGGACGATGCATTTGGGAACGCCGGTGGTACCGGACGAAAACAGGATGTAGAGTGGATGCGAAAACGGCAGCCGCTCGAAGGTGACGGGCCTGGCGGCAAAGGGCGACAGGGCCTCTTCCATCGCCACCGCCTTGTCGATGGTATCAGCCACGTCGGCGGAGGTGCCGAGATAGTCGACGAGCAGGACTTTGCGGACGCCGCCGAGCCTGGCCGCGACCGCCTTGACCTTGTCGGCGACCTCGATCGCCTTGCCATTGTACCAATAGCCGTCCGGCGCGATGAAGATGACGGGCTCGATCTGGCCGAACCGATCGAGCACGCCCTGCTCGCCGAAATCGGGAGAACAGGATGACCACACCGCCCCGATCGAGGCCGCGGCCAGCATGGCGGCGACGGCCTCGGGCATGTTGGGCATCATCGCCGCTATACGGTCACCCTTCTTCACCTCGAGCGACAGGAAAAGCTGCTGCAGGCGCGAGACCAGGCCATGCAGTTCATTCCACGACAGCCGCCTCTCGACCTTGTCCTCGCCGCGAAAGACGATAGCCTCGCCGGCGCCGGTCTTTTTCAGAAGGTTTTCGGCAAAATTCAACGACGCGTCCGGAAAGAACGAAGCGCCGGGCATCTTCTCGCCGTCGAGCAGCAGTCGTTCACCCTTGTCGCCTTCAAGACCGCAGAAATCCCAGACGAGATCCCAGAACGCCTCCCGGTTCTCGACCGACCAGCGGTGGAGGTCGGCATAGGACGAGAATGGACTGCCGGTACTCGCTGCCGCGGCCTTCATGAAAGCGGTCAACGGCGAGGCATCAATCTGGTCTTGTGTCGGGGTCCAGAGCGGTACTTCGCCAGCCATGATCGATCCTCCCACGGTCGCCATCGCTTATGCATATCGCGGCGCAGCAGAGCAAGATTTTGTTGGGCCGATGCGGTCAGGTGTGCGCAAATGCCATCGCCGGGCCATAATGACTTGAAATGCGTCGGCCCTAAGTCGTAGTGACGGCAGGGGGTTACACCCGTCGGACGCTCGTTTTGTCGGAATGGAAGCATACGGGGCTATATGCCATCATCCTTGATCCGCCGCGGAGTATGGGCGATCGGCGCTGCCGCGATCGTCATCGCTCTGGTGATCGCGGCGCTGCCGCTGATCGCTTCGACGCGGATCGTGCGTGACCGCATCGCGTGGGAATTGAGCGCCTGGAGCGGCTTTCGGGTTGCCATCGAGGGATCGCCACGCATCGAGGTCTGGCCAAAATTCCGCGCGATCCTGACCGATGTGACGCTGTCGAAGTGGACCGAAGGCGATGCGCCGCCGGTCGTCGAAGCCGAACGGGTCGAGGTCGACCTCTCGGCCATGGCGGCATTGCAGGGTGACGTGGTGTTTTCGACGGCACGGCTGGTGCGGCCGACGATCCGGGTCCAGCGCACGGCGGACGGTCTGTTCCTGCCCACGGCGCCGACCGGCGGGCGCATCGCGCGCTCCATCGACGCGGCTCGCGGCCTGGTCAACGCCGACCCCGCCAAGCCCGACCTCGACAAGCTGCCGGCCGACACTTTCGGCACCGTGGAGTTCAGGGACGGTCGCATGGTGGCGTCCGTCAACGGCAAGGATGAAGAGATCCTGAGCAGTCTTAGCGGCCAGGCCACCTGGGCGGCGATGAACAGCAATGCGACACTGTCCGCGACCGGGATCTGGCGTGGCGAAAGCGTGACCGTGGACGCCGCCTCGCCGAGGCCGCTGGTCCTGTTTGCCGGGGGCATGGCGCCGCTGACCCTGTCCTTCAAGGCGGCGCCGGCCACCTTCTCCTTCGACGGCACGGCCAGCATGTCCGAAAACGCCTATTTCGACGGCCAGGTAAAATTCGCGGCTCCTTCGCTGCGCCGCGTACTGGAATGGTCGCAGGCCGGCATCGCGCCGAGCGCCGCGATCGGCTCGGTCAGCATCTCGAGCAAGGTCACGGCATCGGCCGGACGCGTCAAGTTCGAGAACACGGCGCTGGCGCTAGACAACAATCCGGGCATGGGTGCGCTGGACGTGTCGCTTGGCGAGGCACAGCCGGTGATCTCGGGCACGCTGGCCTTCGACACGCTCGACCTCAGGTCGTTTCTATCCGCCTTCACGTCGCTGGGACCGGCGAACAGCGGCGAGCCAGGTCAGATCGACACAAGTTTCGCCGACCGGGTCAACCTCGATCTCAGGCTGTCGGCAGCGCATGCCACGGCAGGGAGCATCCAGCTTGCCGATGTCGCGGCCACCGCGCAGGTCAAGGACGGCCTTTCCGTCTTCGACATCTCCGACGCCTCCGCCTTCGGCGGCAACATCCAGACCAGCCTTCGCTTCGACCGCAAGCCAGAGGGCACCCAGGTCGAGATCCGGCTGCTGGCTTCCGATGTCGATGGCGGCGCGTTCGGCACCGCGGCCGGGATGACCCGGCTGGTGCCGGTCGGCACGGGCACCGTTTCGGTCATCCTCAAGGGACCAGGAAGGACTTGGGATTCGGTTTTTGAGAACGCCGACGGCTCGGTCTCGGCGACCTTTGGCCCTGGCGCGCTCAGCAAATTCAACCTGCCGGCCTTTCTCAAGCATACCGAACAAGGCGGCTTCTTCGCGCTCGACGATGTCTCGGACGGGACGCTGCCCATCGATGGCGCCGAAGTGAAGGCAACCATTTCGCGAGGCGTGGCCAGACTGGACAAGGCCGAGGCCAATTCGGCGAAATACAAGATCTGGCTTTCCGGCATCGCATCCTACGCCGGACGCGGACTGGCGCTGTCGGGCGGTGTTATCCAGCCGGATCAGCCAGCAACGCAGAAGAGCGGCCAGCAGGGACCCAACCAGTCGTCGTTTTTCGTCGGCGGCACGTGGAGCACGCCGTTCATTTCACCCATCAGCCGCGGCGTTTCGGGCGAATAAGGCCTGGCCGCTCAGTTGAAACGCTCTAACCGCGCTGCGCGGCCCGCTCGTCAAGCTGCCGCTGCACCTCGCGCCGCTTATTGGCGACCGAAGCGATGATGACGCCAATCGTGACGATCGCGATCAGGAGGGTGCAGGCGGCATTGATCTCCGGCGTCACACCGAGGCGGACCTGGCTGTAGATCTTCATCGGCAGCGTGGTGGCGCCGGGGCCCGAAGCAAAGCTGGCGATGACAAGGTCGTCCAGCGACAGCGTGAAGGCCAGCATCCAGCCGGACACGATCGCCGGCAGAATGACTGGCAGGGTGATCTGGAAAAAGGTCTTCAAGGGCGGCGCGCCAAGATCCATGGCGGCTTCTTCCAGCGAGCGATCGAAGCTGACAAGCCGCGACTGCACGACAACAGCGACAAAGCACATCGTGAAGGTGATATGCGCGAGGATCACGGTCGTCATGCCGCGATCCATGCCGATGGCGACAAACAGCAGGAGCAGCGAGAGGCCGGTAATGACGTCAGGCATGACCAATGGTGCGAAGATCATGCCGGAGAACAGGACCCTGCCCCGGAAGCGTGTGTAGCGGGTCAGCGCCAAGGCCCCCATTGTGCCGAGAACGGTGGCCACGGTCGCTGAAATCAGACCGACGCGGATGGTCACCCATGCGGCGTCCATCAGGCCCTGATTGTGGAACAGCGATACGTACCATTTGGTGGAAAAGCCGCCCCAGACGGTGACGAGCTTGGACTCGTTGAAGGAGAAGACGACGAGCAGCACTATCGGCAAATAGAGAAAGGCAAAACCGAGCGTGATCGAGGTGATGTTGAAGCGGCTCCAGGTGGTATTCATTTGTCCTGCTCCTGCGCGCGGGCCTGGGCATGCTGGAACAACACGATCGGTACGATCAGCAGCAGCAGCAGGATGACGGCGACGGCCGACGACACCGGCCAGTCACGATTGGCGAAAAACTCGTTCCACAGTGTCTTGCCGATCATCAGCGTCTGCGAGCCGCCGAGCAAATCGGGGATGACGAACTCGCCGACGGCAGGGATGAACACCAGCAGGCAGCCGGCTATGACGCCGGGCAGCGAGAGCGGAAAAGTGATCTTCCAGAAGGCTGACGTCGGTGGGCAGCCGAGGTCCTTGGCTGCCTCGATCAGCGAATAGTCCATTTTTTCCAGCGACGAATAAAGCGGCAGCACCATGAACGGCAGGTAGGAATAGACGATGCCGATGAAGATGGCCGTGTAGGTGTTGAGGATCACCAGCGGCTGGTTGATGATGTGCAGCGACAAGAGCAACTGGTTGAGCAGTCCCTCGGGCTTGAGGATGCCGATCCAGGCATAGACGCGGATCAGGAACGACGTCCAGAACGGCAGGATGACCAGCATCAGCAATGTCGGGCGGATTGTCGCCGGAGCGCGGGCCATGCCATAGGCGATGGGATAGCCAACCAGCAGGGTCAGCACCGTCGAGATGCCTGCGATGACGACGCTGGTGAGATAGGCCTTGAAATAGAGCGCGTCCTGCGTCAGCCAGACATAATTGTCGAAGTTGAGGTCGCGAAAGCCGGCGAAGAAACCGGAAACGCCGTCCCTGAAATCGAGCACCGGCGTATAGGGGGGCATGGCGATAGCGGTCTGCGACAGCGAGATCTTGAAGACGATGACGAAGGGAACAAGAAAGAAGAACAGCAGCCAGAGATAGGGAACGATGATGACGAGCCGGCTGACGAAGCCGGCACCGAGCCGCGTCAGGAACGGATTGGCGGCAGTGGGTGGCGCGGCGGCATCGGTAACGGCGATGTTGGACATGGCCGTCCCCTACCGTGCCAGCACGACGCCGGCGTCGGGCCGGAAAGACACCCAGGCGCGGTCGTTCCAGGTCAGTGGATCCTCGGTCACACGGGCCGCGTTCAAGGCGCTTGCCCGCACGATCTGCCCGTCGTCCAGTCTGACGTGATAGACAGTCATGTCGCCGAGATAGGCAATGTCGTAAACCTCACCCTCCAGCGCGTTGACGGCATCGGCCGGCTTCTTAGACGAGACCCTGATCTTCTCCGGCCTGACGGCGAAGACGATATCCGCATCGGCCTTTGCAGCCGCGCCCCCGTTCTCGACGACGATCTGAGCGCCGCTTGGACCTGTAATGCGCGTCGTGTTGGCTGCCTGTTCGGCAACCTTGCCCTCGAACATGTTCACGTTGCCGACGAAATGGGCGACGAAGCGCGACGTCGGTGCCTCATAGACTTCCGGCGGCGTCGCCACCTGCATGACCTCGCCCTTGTCCATGATGGCGATGCGGTCGGCCATCGTCATCGCCTCTTCCTGATCATGGGTGACGACGACGAAGGTGAGACCAAGCTCCTGCTGCAGATCCATCAGTTCGAACTGAGTTTCCTCGCGCAATTTCTTGTCGAGCGCGCCGAGCGGCTCGTCGAGCAGCAGCACCTTCGGTCGCTTGGCGACCGAGCGGGCAAGCGCGACGCGCTGGCGCTGACCGCCGGAGAGCTGATGCGGCTTGCGCTTGGCGAACTGCTCGAGCTTGACCAGCTTCAGCATGTCGGCGACGCGCTTTTCGATATCGGGCTTCGGCATGCCTTCCTGCTTGAGGCCGAAGGCGATGTTCTTCTCGACCGTCATATGCGGGAACAGGGCATAGGACTGGAACATCATGTTGACCGGCCGGCGATAGGGCGGAATGCCGCGCAGATCCTGGCCGTCGAGCAGGATGCGTCCGGCCGTCGGCTCCTCGAAGCCGGCAAGCATCCTGAGCAGCGTCGACTTTCCGCAACCCGATGCGCCAAGCAGAGCGAAGAATTCACGCTCGAAAATGGTCAGCGACAGATTGTTTACGGCGGTAAAGTCACCGAACTTCTTGGTGACATTGTCGAACTGGATATATGGCTTGGCGTTCGGGTCGTTCCATGGCGCGAAGTCCCTGCGGATGCTGCCAAGCGATTTCATATCCCCACTCCGTGCTTTTTTATTCCCCAAAAGAATCAACCCCGGCAGTTGGCTGCCGGGGCCGCGTCGGATTGCCTACTGGCCGGTGACGATCTTGGTCCAGCTGCGCGTGACGATGCGCTGGGTCTTGGGATCGTAAGGCTGGGTGGTATAGAGCTTCTGCAAGGTCGCGGCGTCCGGATAGACCGAGGGGTCGTCGAGCAGCGCCTTGTCCACGAATTGCTGCGATGCCTTGTTGCCGTTGGCATAAAGGACATAGTTCGACGACTTGGCGATCACTTCCGGCGTCATCATGTAGTTGATGAATTCAAGCGCCTCGGCGACGTGTGGCGCGTCGGCGGGGATTGCCATCTGATCGAACCACATCTGGGCGCCTTCCTTCGGCACGGAATAGCCGATTTCCACGCCTTGCTTGGCCTCGACCGCGCGGTTGCGAGCCTGGAACACGTCACCCGACCAGCCGACCGCCAGGCAGATGTCGCCATTGGCAAGTGCGTTGATGTATTCGGACGAGTGGAACTTCCGGATATAGGGACGGACCTTGAGAAGAGCTTCCTCGGCCTTGGCAATGTCGTCGGGCGAGGTGCTGTTGGGGTCGAGACCGAGGTACTTCAACGCCGCCGGCAGGATGTCGGATGGAGAATCCAGCACATAGACGCCGCAATCCTTCAATTTGGCCAGGCTATCGGGGTTGAAGAACGTATCCCAGCTGTCGATCTTGTCGGTGCCGAGCGCTGCCTGCACTTTCTTGGTATTGTAGCCGATGCCGACCGTGCCCCACATGTAATTGACCGAGTATTCGTTGCCGGGATCGTATTTGGCGGTGCGCTCGGTAACCGTGTCCCACATGTTGGAGAGGTTCGGCAGCTTCGACTTGTCGAGCTTCTGGAACACACCGGCCTGGATCTGGCGGGCCAGGAAATTGCCGCTCGGCACCACGACGTCGTAGCCGCTGCCGCCGGCGAGCAGCTTGGTTTCGAGGATCTCGTTGGAATCGAACGTATCGTAAACGACCTTGATGCCGGTTTTCTTGGTGAAATCATCGATGATCGAACTGTCGATGTAATCCGACCAGTTGAAGACGTTGACGACGCGGTCCGCGGCGTGACCGGCGGGCGTCAAAAGCGCCAGAAATACCGAGGTTGCCGAAAGCCAGAGTGCTTTGCGGATCATGCTATTCTCCTTTGGTGAGTGTTCCATTGCCGGCGCGTCGCGACATGCTCGCGCGGCCGGGCATTTGGTTTAGACTGTTGAGCTTTCCAGAGGTCGACGGCCGCCATTCGGCATACCACCGAAGGCCACCCACTCGGTCGGGGCGGGAAGGAATTGCGATGCCGTCAGAAGCTTTCGCCACCGTGCGGTCAGGGATACTAGAATGTGGTCCGGTCGCGATCGGGCCGCCGGGGAGACTTGGCAAGATACGCCTGTCTTGTTGTTGCCGTGGTCCCAGCCTGCCCGGGCGGCAGCGACATTGTCAATGGGCAAAGCTTCGGCGCCCGCATCAATTAGGCGAAGGCACTCCGGTGACCCCAGCCCGCTGCGGCCGCGCCTGGCGCTTGAATTCGAGCCCGATATGGACAAGCAGCGCCGTAACCACCACCGCGCCGCCGACGATGGTGCGCCCGGACGGCACCTCGGAATGGATGAGCCAGACCCATATCGGCCCCAGGATCGGCTCGAACGTGCCGAGCAACGCCGCGATCGCCGCCGGGATCAAGCGCGCGCCTGTCGCGAAGAAAGCAAGGCCAAGGCCGAGATTGACCACGCCGAAGACGAAGAGGAAGCCCATGTCGCCGGCCGATACCGCGAAGGTCGAAGCCTGCGAGGCGGCGAAGCCCGCCGCCAGGATCGTGCCGAGACAGGTCGCCGGCGTCATGCGCACGCTGGAGAAGCGCCGGGTAATGACGGTGGCGATCGAGAACATGAACGCGATCAGCAGCGCCAGTCCATCGCCTATGGGCGAGACGGCGCCGTCAAGAGATTCAGACACCATGATGGCGACGCCGGCGATGACGGCGGCGATCGCTATCCAGGTCGCGACGGTTACCTTTTCGCGGAACAGCGCCCAGGCAAACAGAGCCGCCAGAAGCGGCACGCCGGCTTGCATCAAAAGGATATTGGCGACGGTCGTATAAGCAAGCGCCACCACGAACGAGGTCGACGCAATGGCGAAGCAGAACCCCACCGCGATGCCCGGCAGGCCCATTTCCCGGAATGACTTCACCATGCCGCGCCAGCCGTCACGCCAGACCATGTAGCAGAGCAGGAAGGCGGCAGCCCAGGCAGAGCGCCAGAAAATGACCGTCCAGCTGTCACCGACGCTGATGAAGCGGGCGATGGTGCCGCCGAAACTCCACATCAGCGCCGACAGGAAGACCAGGAGCATGCCGACGCGTTCCTCGCGCGGCGAGACTGTCGAGGTAGCGAGGCCGGTCGACGCAACAAGGCCCGGCGATGATGCTGTGGCTGTCATGGGCGCGACTGTCGAGCTTTTGTTGACGGGACGATGCGCAAGAGACGACAAAAAACTGGTGTGTTCGCGTAACGCAAAGACTTAAGGCGTGGGTGATCCAGAGACCGGCGACGATTGTGGCACCTTTGCTGCGGCGTTACTGGAAGTCGAAGGCACTCAAGCCGGTCACCATCTCGTCGAGGCCGAGCGGTCGCGTCACCGGCGGCTCGGCGCGCGCCAGGCAGCCAACGCGCTCGCAAAGCCGGCAGGCGGGGCCGACAGGCGTCGCCACGACGGTGCCCGCCCCCATCTTCGCGCCGGCCGCCGAGCCAGGCAGCACCGTGCCATAGACGATGTCGTCGCGTAAGCCGATGTCGCAGCCGAGCAGCAGTGCCGTGCGGCGCGGTCGTTCGGAGAATGCGCCTTTCGGCCCCTCCAGCGTGCGGGCGATGCACAGGAATTCGGCGCCGTCGGGCATTTCCACCGCCTCGACGAATATCTGGCCCGGCTGGGTGAAGGTGACATGCACGGGAAGCTTGGGACAGCCACCGCCAAAGCGGCTTTGCGGAAAGCCCTGGCTGCCGGCCTTGCGGAAGCGGTTTCCCGCATTGTCGATCTCCAGCATGAAGAAGGGCACGCCGGAAGCACCTGGCCGCTGCAGCATGGTCAGCCGGTTTGCCGCCTGCTCGAAGGAGACGCCGAAGCGCGAGCGCAGGACATCGATGTCGTAGCGTGAGCGAACGGCCGCCGCGTGAAAGGGCTGATAGGGCATCATCAGCGCATGGGCGGCGTAGCGGCCGAGTTCGAAGCGGGCAAGGCGGCGCGCCTCGTCCGTGGTCAGCCTCAGCGCCTCGATCTCGCCGGCGACCGCAACCGTCATACGGATCAGGCAGGCCTCCATTGCGACTTCACGCAACTGGTCGAACGGCGACAGACGCTCGGATAGGAACAGGCGCTGCGAGTGGCGGTCGTAGCGGCGGCGCCAGTTCGGCATGGTGGCGACCGGCAGAACCTTCACCACGATGCCGTATTCGCGCTTCAGCCATGCCTTCAAGGCGCCAAACAAGTCGTCGCCGGGATCGAGCACCGACGTGAACGCCTCGGCCTCTTCCTCGAGCGAGGCGAAATGGTTCGGGCGCCGCTCGAAAATCTCGTGCACCTCGTCGATCGGCAGGCGGGCGCCGGAGAGGGCGGTCGCCCGACCCTCGCGGGCCAGAAGCTGGTTGAGATCGGATAGCCGCTCGGCTTGCTCGCGATAGGCTCGGAACAGTTTTATCACCGCGGCGGAGGCATTGGGCGCCGCCTCGGCAAACTCGATCAGTTCCTGATCTCCCGGCAGTTCGCCGACCAGCAGCGGATCGGTAAACACCTCCTTGAGGGCAGCGACCGATCCCCTTGCCTCGCCCTGAAGCTCATGCGGATCGACCTTGTAGACCGAGGCGAGCTTCAGGATCAGTTGCACCGTCAGCGGTCGCTGGTTGCGCTCGATCAGGTTGAGGTAGGACGGCGAGATGCCGAGCCCCTCGGCCATCGCCGTCTGGGTCAGGCCCTTGGCGCCGCGGATGCGGCGGATGCGCGGCCCAGCGAAAATCTTCTGGTCAGCCATCGCCAATCCTTGACAGCAATTTACAAACCGTTCGCTGCATCCCACCCCTCTTCGCTTGACAGGATTGACAACTTTACAGTGCCCTTCTGTCAAACACAACACAGGTTTTCTCTTATATGCGTCCAGTTTTCCTAATTGTTCTGGCTCATGCTGCCGCAATATGTAAATTCAGTCACATAGAAGCGGCCCCGAGAATTGGCTGTGCAGAAACCTTCGGAGTGACTAATGACTGATTTTTACAACCTTGTCCCCTCGGCGCCTGACGGTCGCTTCGACGGGATTGAGCGTCCCTATTCGCCGGAGGACGTGAAGCGGCTGCGCGGTTCGGTGCAGATTCGCCAGAGCCTTGCCGAAATGGGTGCCAACCGGCTGTGGAAGCTCATCCACGAGGAGGACTTCGTCAACGCGCTCGGCGCCATGTCCGGCAACCAGGCGATGCAGCAGGTGCGCGCCGGACTGAAGGCGATCTACCTGTCGGGCTGGCAGGTTGCCGCCGACGCAAACACCGCCTCGGCGATGTATCCGGACCAGTCGCTCTATCCCGCCAATGCGGCGCCCGAACTGGTCAAGCGCATCAACCGCACGCTGCAGCGCGCCGATCAGATCGAAACCTCCGAAGGCAAGGGGCTTTCTGTCGAGACCTGGTTCGCGCCGATCGTTGCCGACGCGGAAGCCGGCTTCGGCGGTCCGCTCAACGCCTTCGAGATCATGAAGGCGTTCATCGAAGCCGGTGCCGCTGGCGTCCACTATGAGGACCAGTTGGCGTCTGAGAAGAAGTGCGGCCATCTCGGCGGCAAGGTCCTGATCCCGACCGCGGCGCATATCCGCAACCTCAACGCGGCGAGGCTCGCGGCCGACGTGATGGCCACGCCAACCTTGGTGGTGGCACGCACGGACGCGGAAGCTGCAAAGCTGCTGACCTCCGATATCGATGAGCGCGACCAGCCCTTCGTCGACTATGATGCCGGCCGCACGGTGGAAGGCTTCTACCAGGTCCGGAACGGCATCGAGCCTTGCATCGCGCGGGCCATTGCCTATGCGCCGCACGCCGACCTGATCTGGTGCGAGACCTCGAAGCCCGACCTGGCGCAGGCCAAGAAATTCGCCGAGGGGGTGCGCAGGCACCATCCGGGCAAGCTGCTCGCCTACAATTGCTCGCCGTCGTTCAACTGGAAGAAGAATCTCGACGACGCGACGATCGCCAAGTTCCAGAGGGAACTGGGCGCCATGGGCTACAAGTTCCAATTCATCACGCTGGCCGGCTTCCACCAGCTCAACTACGGCATGTTCGAACTCGCCCGCGGCTACAAGGCGCGGCAGATGGCGGCTTATTCCGAGCTGCAGGAAGCGGAATTCGCGGCGGAAGCCAATGGCTATACCGCGACCAAGCACCAACGTGAGGTCGGCACCGGCTATTTCGACGCCGTCTCGATGGCGATTACCGGCGGCCGGTCGTCGACCACGGCCATGCATGAATCAACCGAGCACGCGCAGTTCAAACCGGCCGCGGAATAGCGACCAGGGGAATACCGAAGAAACGCCCAACAGGGCCTCAGACATAGGAGAAGACCAATGGCATCGATAAGTCGCGTCAAGGAACGGGCCGAAGAGCAATCGACCACGATGAACGTCGACCAGCAGGCGACAATCCGCATGCTGGCCAACGACCTGCACAGGCTCAACCAGTCGGTGATGAAGGCGGTCGAGGCGGGCGTCTCGGTGGAGCTCGTGCGCTCCGCGAGGCACCATGGCGGCGACGGCAATTGGGGCGACCTGCTGATCCCGGTGATCGTTACGCAACAAAGCCATGGCTGACCCGGAAGCGCTACAACCGGCCATTTGCCCGCGCCGCGTATGCGCAGGTGAATTTTATTTTTATGTAACCAAGCTATGTACAGGGTAGTACAGTGCTGTTGCTTGAATCCACTGTGTAGGAGATGCTTTCAGAAGTCCTTTATTTCAACTTGACATAGGGCGCGATCTCACGCCAATTGTCCCCAGATTCAACTCTGCATTGAAATAGGGGCGAGATTCTTGGCCGACTTGGGTGCCCAGTGAGTGACAAGGGGAAGAGTACAACACATCTGAATCTGGCGACTCGGGGGGCAAACATTGAGACGATCCGAGATTCCTCGCGGGTGCTTGTTGTCGGGAAGTCGCCGATCAATCGCGTCGTGGTGTCTAAAATCGTTGAGCGTTCCGGGCTCAAGCCACTCTCGGAATCGCCTGAAATGGCGGTGAAGACCTTGCGTTCGCTTATCCCCGGGGCGGTTGTCCTCGATGGTGGCCCCGACAACAAAGACTGCGACACGCTGATGTCCAGCATCGACACGTTGCGGCGAGCCACGGGCAAGGCACTTCCTCCCGTGATCCTGCTTTCAACCAAGAATGACACGCCGGAGAGCCTGGGCCTGGCGCATGTCGTCGACGTGGTGGTGGCCAAGCCGATCACCCCCGAACGGTTGCAACCGGTCATCGATCGCCTGACCGGCCGCTAAAACGATTCCAAAAAGGCGAGAACCGTTTTTCCATCCAGGACTGCGCGAAAAATCAGCCGGAGGTCAACGATCAAACTCTGTTTTTGATGCTTTCGACCAGCGCGGGCAATTGGCTGAGATCCGATATCTGGCGGAAACGCGGCTCGGCAACCGGCGCCTCGACATGTTCGAGCACCCAAGTCAATTCGTGTGGCACATGGACACCCCAGCCGCCAGCCTCGATGGCGGGCACCACATCCGACTTTAGCGAATTGCCGACCATCATGCCCCTTGCCGGGCCATCGCCATGGCGGTTGAACAGGCGCGCATAGGTCGCGGCGGTCTTGTCGCTGACGATCTCGACCGCATCGAACAACTCGCCCAGCCCGGAGCCGGCTAGCTTGCGCTCCTGATCGAACAGATCGCCCTTGGTGATCAGCACGAGGCGGAAAGTGCCGGCGAGCTTCTCGACCGTCTCGCGTGCATGCGGCAAGGGCTCGATCGGATGGCCCAGCATCTCGCGGCCGGCGTCGAGAATCTCCGATATGACGGAAGCCGGCACGCGCCCGTCGGTAACTTCTATCGCCGTCTCGATCATCGAGAGCGTAAATCCCTTGATGCCGAAGCCGTAGATCGCGAGATTGCGCCTCTCGGCTTCCAACAGTCGAGCCGAGATCTGCTCGCCCTCGCCATGATCGGCCAGCATGGCGGCAAAGCGCCTTTCCGTCATTCGGAAGAACCGTTCGTTCTGCCAAAGCGTGTCGTCGGCATCGAAGCCGATCGTGGTCAGTTCGCTGCTGGGTCTCATCGCCGGCTTCTCGAGTGCGGAAAGACGCCAAACCTATGCCGACCGGCAATCGGTTTTCAACCCGAGACGGCAAATGCCAGCGGCGGCTCCCCTTCCCTTCCATCGCACGGCACGGCTATACTTGAAAATCCGCAACCCAAACTGGTGAATGATGCCGCCTGCAAAAAAGGAAGTCCGTCCGTCGAGCCGCGGAGGACGAACGCGCACACCTGCCTTCGTGAAAAACCTGCGAGGTGTGAAGAACTGGAAGGAGGTCAGCGATTGGCTGGAATGGCGCGGCATCGAGGATATCGAATGCATCACGCCTGATCAGGCTGGCGTGGCGCGCGGCAAGATGATGCCTTCGAAGAAATTCACTTCCAACACCTCACTGGCGCTGCCTTCGGCCGTCTTCATGACGACGATTTCCGGCGGCTATCCGGAGGACGGCAACGGCTTTCACTATCCGGAAGACGACGGCGACCTCAAGCTGATGCCGGACCTGTCGACATTGACCGTGGTGCCCTGGGAAGAAGACCCGACGGCCGCCGTCATCTGCGACCTCGTCCACCAGGACGGCCGCTCGGTCGAGTTCACGCCGCGCAATGTGCTGAAGCGCGTGCTGGCGGCCTATGACAAGCTTGGGCTGAAGCCGGTCGTGGCACCCGAAATCGAGTTCTACCTCGTGCGCAAGAATCCAGACCCGGACTATCCCCTGACCCCGCCTGTCGGCCGCTCGGGGCGCGCGATCGGCGGCGGCGCCGGCTATTCGATCGCCGGCGTCAACGAGTTCGACGAACTGATCGACGACATCTACCATTTCTCCGAAAGCCAGGGCCTGGAGATCGACACGCTCATCCACGAAGAGGGCGCCGGCCAGCTCGAGATCAATCTGCGCCACGGCGACCCGATCGAGCTCGCCGACCAGGTATTCATGTTCAAGCGCACCATTCGTGAAGCCGCGCTCAAGCATGAGATCTACGCGACCTTCATGGCCAAGCCGATTCAGGGCCAGCCGGGCTCCGCCATGCATATCCATCAGTCGATCGTCGACAAGAAGACGGGCAGGAACATCTTTTCGGCCGAGGATGGTTCGGAGACCGAGGACTTCTTCCATTTCATCGGCGGCATGCAGAAGCACGTGCCGAATGCGCTGGTTATGTTCGCGCCCTACGTCAATTCCTACCGGCGGCTGACGCAGGCGGCCTCAGCCCCGGTCAACAACAAATGGGGCTACGATAACCGCACCACGGCGTTCCGCGTGCCGCGTTCCGACCCTGCGGCGCGGCGCGTTGAAAACCGCATCCCGTCCTCCGATGCCAATCCCTATCTGGCGCTGGCGGCTTCGCTTGCCTGCGGGCTGATCGGCATCACCGGGAAGATCAAGGCCGAGCCTCCCGTGCTGACCACTGCCAACGCACACGAGATCGACCTGCCGCGCAGCCTGCTCGAAGCCGTCGACCTGTTCGAGGGCGACGAGGAACTCTGCGCATTGCTGGGCAAGTCCTTCGCCGCCACCTATGCGGCGATCAAGCGGGCGGAATTCGAAACGTTCATGGAAGTGATCAGTCCGTGGGAGCGGGAATATCTGCTGCTCAACGTCTGACCAATCATGAACTACCAATCGCCCATTTCCCCCGGCCGATCCTGGTATGAGGACACGGCTGGGCCGCGGCCCGAATATCCAACGCTCGACGGTGATCGGACCTGCGACGTCGTTATTATCGGCGGCGGGTTTACCGGCCTGTCGGCAGCGACGCATTTGGCCAAGGCCGGTAGCAACGTTGTCCTGATCGAAGCATATCGTTTTGGCGACGGCGCTTCGGGGCGCAATGGCGGCCAGCTCGGCACCGGGCAGCGTGCCTGGGCCGAGGACCTAGAGGCCGAATACGGTCTGTCCCGCGCCAGGGCACTGTTCGATCTCGCCGAAGAGGCGAAGGCGCATCTCATCGACTTCGCCGCCATAAACCATATCGATATCGACTATATGCCGGGCCAGCTCTCGGTCGCGCACAAGCCGCGCTATGTCGACGACTACAAGGCGCATGCCGAAATCATGGCCGGCCGCTTCTCGTACCCGCACATCTCCTTCATGGATGCGAAGGAGACGGCGGATCGATTGGGCTCGAGCGCTTATTTCGGCGGCACGCGCGATATCGGGACCGGCCATATCCATCCGATGAAGCTGGTGATTGGCACGGCGCGGGTGGCGGCACAAGCCGGCGCCCACTTGTTCGAAGGGACGCCATCGACCGGCATCGTCTCGGCGGGCGGCAAGGTCAAGGTCTCCACGCCAAGAGGGACGATCTCGGCGCAAAAATGCCTGATCGCGGTCAACGCCTATGGCGGCACGCTCGAGCCGGTGAGTGCCGCGCACATCATGCCGATTGGATCCTTCATCGGCGCGACCGTGCCGCTGGGGCCGGATTCGAACATCTTGCCGGGGGGCGAATCGGTCGACGATTCCCGCTTCGTCGTGCGCTATTTCCGCAAATCCAGGGATGGCCGGTTGCTGTTCGGCGGACGCGAGGTCTACGGCGTCAACGATCCCAAAGATATCCACATCCACATTCGCCGTCAGATCGCGGAGCTCTATCCGGCATTGAAGGATGTCGAGATCACGCATGGCTGGGGCGGCTATGTCGGCATCACGGTGCCGCGCAAACCGTTCGTGCGCGAAGTGATGCCGAATGTGATCTCGGCCGGCGGCTATTCCGGCCATGGCGTCATGCTGTCGAACTTCTTCGGCAAGCTCTATGCCGAAACGATTGCCGGCAATCGCGACCGGCTGAAGCTGATCGAAGACCTGAAAATTCCGCCATTTCCCGGCGGCCGCCGTTTCCGCGCGCCGCTGCTTTTCCTGGCGCTCAACTGGTTCGCTCTGCGCGACAGAATCTAGGCGACATCGGATCGCCACGATCCCAAACCGTCACGAGCTGATGTGATATTGTATATTCATTGTAACATTTGTTGCCTCAGCGGCACATTGCGGAAATGCCGGCAAAGGCGCAGAACCCCTGGTAATGGCGTACTGACGCCACAATCGCGGGCGAAACGTCCGCATCTGGGCGATTGTTCGGAGATGTTGCGGGCCCGCCCGCGTTTTGGGACCGATGCTGATCGAACGCGTGACTTGCGATATTTGATCGAAAGAACACCGGCCCGCTTATGGAGGTGGCAGGAGTGAGAGAGCCCTTCAGTTTCGGTGCTCCGGAACGTCGGCGCTTCGCCATGCAGTTCGGCTATGACATGCGCCCGTCATTCTGGCAGGGCGTCCGTTCGAACTCGCACCTGGTTATTGCGGCAATAGGCACCGCGGCACTGCTTGGCGTTGCCGCAGTGGCGCTCTGGCTGGCGTTGCCGACCGGCGAGAGGCAAGCAGCCGCCAGTCCCGAGCAGAGCATTCCGACCATTCCGGTGAAAACGACGAAAGTTCCCTCCTCGGGGACGACGGTGACGGCGGCTGCCGTGACGCCTCAGGCGGAGCGCAAGTCCAGCCAGGTGTCACCGACCACGGCAGCGGCGGCGGTGAACATACCAGCGCTTGCGGCCAATGATCCGCGCTGGACAGGGGCGCAGCCGAAGGCTGCCGCGGCAACTGATCCCGATCAAACCGCGGCTCCCAGCCAGGTAGCCAAGCAGCCCGAGCCGGCGCCAAACAAAACAGCGGCGGCATTCGCCCAATCGTCTACCGATACCGATGCCACCGACGAACTTGCCAAGGTCGCCGCACCGAGCCCGCCTGCCGATAGCAGCAATCCCGATGGCGCGCAGACCGCCGCCATTCCGGAGACGCAGCCGCAAGCACCGGAACAGCAGCCGGCGGCGACCGATGACGATGGCGGCAAGGCCAAGGCCAATCCGCGCATGGTGACAGCGGCCGGCAACGGACGCATCCTGAGAGCGGTGACCATGCGCAGTGCTCCAAAGAAGGGTGCCACCCCCATCGGTACGGTCCCTGCCCGGACCTCGGTGCAACTGATGGGCTGCAAGAAGTGGTGCGAGATCGTCTACAACGGCAAGCACGGCTGGGTGTACAAGAGCTACGTCAAGCCCGGCACGTAATGTGAGGGCGCGTTTGGACCGGCTTGGGTGCCGGGCCCAGCCTTATGACGACCTGCCTCTGAACATGCCGCGGAACTGCCGCCACATTCTGGTGCGCCTGCGGAGCATGACGTGGGCGCGATGCTGTTCGTAGGGCAATTCATACATACCACAGGTTTGGCAGCCTTCCTTCTTGCCACAGATTGGGATCCAGCATTTGACGTCATGCGTCCAGGCGAGCGCGATGCGCTCCAGGTGAAGGTTGGATGAGCTTTTGACGAGGATCAGTTCGCCGGGCACCGCCGTCCGTTTGATATGGTCGGAGACTTCCTTCACCGTCCGAAGCTCGACAAACTGGCCGTTGTCGCGATCGCTCTGACTAGCACGCGAGCGATGTGCGTTGTCTCCGGTATAGATCACCTGATCGGCGATTTCCCGCGCGGTTTGGTAGGCGTGAGCGTATTTCCTGGACGAGCCTGTGTAGTCCGAAATCTGGCCAATTACGATGCGCTTGCGGCTGGCAGTAGCCTTGGCCATCATGTCCAGGGCAAGATTGATCGAGTGCCAGGGCGCCTTGGCGGCATCGACGATGAATTGCGGACCGCCTTCGGTGATCAGCACGGCACAGCGATTCACGACTGGCTGGAACGTTGCCACCTGGGCCACAACCTTGTGTGGAGGAACACCGAGTTCGAGCGCCGTAGCGACGGCGGCAACGGTGGGTAGCCAGAAATATTCGGCGGGAAAAGACGTCTGGATTTGCAGCAGCCCTCCTCGCCAATGGATCGAAAAGGTTAGCCGGTCCGGATAGGCGGCGTGGATGTCGGTCACACGATAGTCGGCCATCTGTGCCGCGCCGAAGGTGACGACGCGGCATCCAGCGCCGGTAGCCATGTCAGCGACATAGGGATCGTCGGCATTAAGGACTACAAGGCCCCCCGGACGCAATGCCGCGACCAATGCACGCTTTTCGATGGCGACGTTTTCCAGTGTCCTGAAACTGGCAACGTGCTCCAGACGAACCATGGTGACGACAGCCACATGCGGCTGCAGCATTTCCGCCATTGGCCGGATCGTGTCGACGCCGTACGCCCCGGTTTCCATTACGACATAGTCGGCCTGTTCCACATGCTTCATGCGCCTGTAGAGCGTGCTGACGACCGAATGGATGGTGTTGGCCAGAACCTGCGTGTAGACTGGTCGATGAGCGGCCAATATGTGCCCAAGCAGTGCCGTGACGGTCGATTTTCCCGAGCTGCCGGTGACGCCGATGAAAGTCGCCTTGCTTTTCGCGCGGGCACGCTTCGCCCTGTAGACACTGACGCGCCACCGCAGATCTTTGAAAGCTTTGCGTAATTTCGACTTCATCGCGCCAACAATCCCGTTCCCCGGAAAGAACTTGAGGCCCCGTAACTTCAAGTCAAGTCGATGCCCGAGTCGCGGTCAAGTCGGCGATTGCCTCAGATGCAGCGCCCGCCATCGACCTCCAACGCGACCCCGGTGATGAAAGCGGCCTCGTCCGAGGCCAGCCATAAAGCCGCGTTGGCGATATCGAGCGGGGTCGACAGCCGCCCGAGCGGGATCGAGGCGCGGAACGCCTCGCGGATCTCGGGCGTGTCGGCGCCCATGAATTTCTCCAGCATGCCGGTTTCGCCGGCGACCGGGCAGAGGCAGTTGACGCGGATGTTTTTCGGCGCGAGCTCCACCGCCATCGACTTGGTGGCGGTGATCGCCCAGCCTTTCGAGGCATTGTACCAGGTAAGGCCGGGTCGTGGCCTCAGCCCGGCAGTCGAGGCCGTGGTCAGGATGACGCCACCGCCTTGCCGCTCCATGATCGGCACCACGGCAAGGGCGGCATGATAGATCGCCTTCATGTTGACGGCGGTGATCAAATCGAAGGTCTCCTCATCGACCTCGAGCATGTCACCGTTGCGATGGGTGTAACCGGCGTTGTTGACCATGATGTCGATGTGCCCGAAGGCGCTTTTTGCGGCATAGACCATTTCGTCGAATTCGGAGCGCAACGAAACGTCGGTCTGCGTCCAGATCGCCGCCTCGCCGATCTCATCGGCGACGCGTTTCGCACCCTTGGCGTTGAGATCGGCGATAACGACCCTGGCGCCCTCTTGCGCGAAGCGCTTGGCCATGCCTTCGCCGAAGCCCGATGCCGCCCCGGTGATAATGGCGACCTTGTTTTCCAGACGCATGCTTTCCCCGCTCATCGATATCTTCCCGCGACCAACAAGGCTGCCGACGGCCGTGGCCCACGCCGCGACAGACAAGCGCCCATTTCTCCCTTAGCTTTCGTCACATTCACGTTCTATGCTGCAACTGCGAAAGCTTCCGGAGTCTTCGTTCATCGACAAGCCTCCGGCTGGCGCCAGTGTCAAGCGCACAGGTGGACTCAATCAATATCCAGCGATTGGTCCTCGATGTGACACCATGGCACTGGAAAATTTAAATCGATTAGAATATATCATCCGCGTACTTGCGACCGGCGTCAAAGCGGACAGACCATGACCAGCCAGATCATTCCCGTCGATCCTTTCGACTTCATCATTTTCGGCGGTACCGGCGACCTGTCGGAACGCAAGCTGCTGCCGTCGCTCTACTATCGCCAGCGCGACCATCAATTCTCCGAGCCGACGCGCATCATCGGGACGTCGCGCTCGAAAATGAGCGACGAGGAGTTCCAAGCCTTCGCCAAGCAGGCGATTTCGGACCATGTCAAGCCGGCCGATATCGATGCCAAGGAGTTGAAGACCTTCCTCGCCCGGCTTTCCTACGTCCCGGCCGATGCAACGAGCGGCGCCGGTTTCGACAAGCTGAAAAAGGCGATCGGCGAAAGCGACCACATCCGCGCCTTCTACCTTGCCGTGGCGCCGGCGCTGTTCGGCGACATCTCGCACAAGCTCAAAGAGCATAACCTGATCACGCCGAATTCGCGCATCGTGCTGGAGAAGCCGATCGGCCGCGATCTTGCCTCGGCGCGGGCGCTCAACGACTTGGTCGGCGACGACTTCCACGAAAGCCAGATTTTCCGCATCGACCATTATCTCGGCAAGGAGACGGTGCAGAACCTGATGGCGCTGCGCTTTGCCAATGCGCTCTACGAGCCGCTGTGGAATTCCGCCCACATCGACCATGTGCAAATCACGGTCGCCGAGACCGTCGGCCTGGAAGACCGCGTCACCTATTATGACAAGGCCGGCGCACTGCGCGACATGGTGCAGAACCACATGCTGCAGCTGCTTTGCCTCGTCGCCATGGAAGCGCCCTCGTCGATGGACGCCGACGCGGTGCGCGACGAGAAGCTCAAGGTGCTGCGGGCGCTGAAGCGCATCAACGGCAACGAGGCGCCGAAGCACACCGTGCGCGGCCAGTACCGCGCCGGCGCCTCGGCCGGGGGACCGGTGAAAGGGTATGTCGAGGAACTCGGCAAGGACAGCAACACCGAAACCTTCGTCGCCATCAAGGCCGAGATCGGCACCTGGCGCTGGGCGGGCGTGCCGTTCTACCTCAGGACCGGCAAGCGGCTGGCGACCCGGGTTTCGGAAATCGTCATCGAGTTCAAGCCGATCCCACATTCGATCTTCGGCGACAGCGCCGGGCCGATCTTCGCCAACCAACTTGTCATCCGGCTGCAGCCGGATGAAGGCGTCAAGCAGTTCATCATGATCAAGGACCCAGGCCCGGGCGGCATGCGGCTGCGCCAGATCTCGCTCGACATGAGTTTCGCGCAATCGTTCGACGGCCGCGCGCCCGACGCCTACGAACGGCTGATCATGGATGTCATCCGCGGTAACCAGACGCTGTTCATGCGCCGCGACGAGGTGGAAGCCGCCTGGAAATGGATCGACCCGATCCAGAATGCCTGGGAAGGCGCCAAGCAGGAAGCGCAGGGCTATACGGCAGGCACCTGGGGGCCGTCGGCCTCGATAGCACTGATCGAACGTGACGGGCGGACATGGCACGAGAGCAATTGAACAGCGCCAGCTACAACTGGAACGCTTTTCCCGACCGTTCGCAACTGGCCTCGGCGCTGGCTGGCCGCGTCGCCGATGCCCTGACCAAGGCGATCACCGGGCGCGGCACGGCATTGCTGGCGGTCTCCGGCGGCACGACACCGGCAAAATTCTTAGCCGCGCTCTCCGCGGCGCCGATCGCCTGGGACAAGGTGATCGTGACACTGGTCGACGAACGTTTCGTGCCGGCCTCCTCGCCGCGATCCAATGCCGGGCTGGTTGCCGCCAACCTGCTGCAGAACGCGGCCAAGGCGGCCCGCTTCGTTCCGCTCTACCACGAGGCGGTCGGCATCGAGGATGCCGCGGCATCCGATGATGCGGCCCTGCGATCCCTGCCCTGGCCGCTTGATGTCGTGATCCTCGGCATGGGGCCTGACGGCCATACCGCCTCCTTCTTTCCCGATGCCGACGATCTGCCGAAGCTGCTCGATCCCGCCTCTGACAGGATCATCCTGCCGGTTCATGCTGCAAGTGCGGGTGAGCCTCGGCTGACCCTGACCCTGGCGCGGATCATCGACGCCGGTTTCATCGCGCTGCACATCGAGGGCGAGGACAAGCGAACCGCCTTCGACGGTGCGGCCGCGCCAGGGCCGCGAAAGCCGATCCGTGTCGTGCTCGACGCATCGCCCAAGCCCGTGGAGGTTTTCTGGGCGCCCTGATTGCAATCTTACAAGTGGTCCCGGCAACGGCGGGAGGATGTTTCCGGGACCTCGCCTGAAAGGACCTGATCCCATGACCGCAAGACGCGATATCGAAGCCATCACCGAACGGATACGCCAGCGCTCCAAACCGGGCCGGGAGCGCTACCTCAGCCGTATCGCCGAAGCGTCGAACCAGACGGCCAACCGGTCGGTGCTGTCCTGCGGCAACCTTGCCCATGGCTTTGCGGTCTGCAGCCCCTCGGAAAAGCTGGCGCTCGGCGCCGACAAGGTGCCCAATCTCGGCATCATCACCTCTTACAACGACATGCTGTCGGCGCATCAGCCCTTCGAAACCTTCCCTGCCCTGATCAAGGAGGCCGCGCGCGAGGCGGGCGGCATCGCCCAGGTGGCCGGAGGAGTGCCGGCGATGTGCGACGGCGTGACCCAAGGGCAGCCCGGCATGGAGCTGTCGCTGTTTTCGCGAGACGTGATCGCCATGGCAGCCGCGATCGGCCTGTCGCACAACATGTTCGACGCCGCCGTCTATCTCGGCGTCTGCGACAAGATCGTCCCGGGGCTGGTGATCGCCGCACTGACCTTCGGCCATCTGCCGGCGGTGTTCATTCCTGCCGGCCCGATGACGACAGGCCTGCCCAACGATGAGAAGGCCAAGGTCCGCCAGCTCTATGCCGAGGGCAAGGCAGGCCGCGCCGAGCTCTTGGAAGCCGAGTCCAAGTCGTATCACGGGCCGGGCACCTGCACCTTCTACGGCACGGCGAACTCCAACCAGATGCTGATGGAGATCATGGGCCTGCACACGCCGGGCGCGTCCTTCGTCAATCCCGGCACGCCGCTACGCGACGCCTTGACCCGCGAAGCGACGAAACGGGCGTTGGCGATCACCGCGCTCGGCAACGCCTATACGCCGGTCGGGCGGATGATCGACGAACGTTCGTTCGTCAACGGCGTCGTCGGCCTGCATGCCACCGGCGGCTCGACCAACCACACCATCCACCTGATCGCCATGGCGGCCGCCGCCGGCATCGCGCTGACCTGGCAGGATATTTCCGACCTCTCGGAAGCGGTGCCTCTGTTGGCACGGGTCTATCCGAACGGACTTGCCGACGTGAACCATTTCCATGCCGCCGGCGGCCTCGGCTTCCTGATCCGCGAACTGCTCGACGAAGGGGTGCTGCACGAGGATGTGCGGACGGTGTGGGGCGAAGGCCTGCGGCCCTATGCGGTCGAGGCAAAGCTCGGCGCCGATGGCGGTGTGCTGCGCGAGGCTTCGCCGCGTGCAAGCGGCGACGAAAAGGTGCTGGCGCCGTTCAACAAGGCTTTCCAGGCGACGGGCGGACTGAAGGTGCTGGCGGGCAATCTCGGCCACGCCGTCATCAAGACATCAGCCGTCAAACCGGAGCGGCGTGTCATCGAAGCGCCGGCCAAGGTGTTCGACAGCCAGCAGGGGCTGAACGACGCCTTCAAGGCGGGCACACTCACCGGCGACTTCATCGCCGTCATCCGCTTCCAGGGTCCGAGGGCCAACGGCATGCCGGAACTGCACAAGCTGACCACCGTGCTCGGCATCCTGCAGGATCGCGGCCAGCGCGTGGCGCTGGTCACCGACGGGCGCATGTCGGGCGCCTCCGGCAAGGTGCCGGCGGCAATCCATGTGACGCCGGAAGCGGTCGAGGACGGGCCGATCGCGCGGATCCATGACGGCGACATCATCCGCCTCGACGCCGATGCCGGCACGCTGGAAGTGCTGGTGCCAGGCACCGAATTCGCGCTGCGCCGCACGGCCGAAGTCGATCTCATCGGCAATGAATTCGGCTTCGGACGCGAGTTGTTCGCCGGCTTCCGTCAATTGGTGGGCCGCGCCGATCACGGTGCCAGCGCGTTCGGCACTGCCTGACGCATTCTGTCCGGCATAAAAAGGGCGGCACGCGGCCGCCCTTGTTGCCCGTCGAAATCGCAATCCTTATTGCACCGTCAGTTCAACCCGCTCTCCGGCCTTCACGGTCACTGCGCCTTCCTTCTTGCTGTTGTCCGACTTCTCCGAAACCACCGCGTAATCGCCCGCCGTTATCGCGGCCTGATACTTCTCGTCATAGGCATAGCCGATCGACTTGCGATTGCCATTGATGTCCTTCTTCGTCTCGAAGATCTCGATCTTGGAGGTGCCGGGCGCCGTGATTGCCAGCACGCCGGCATTCATGGCGACCTTGAGGTCCTGGAATTCGCCGACCTTGACGCTGAAAGGCTGTTCCACGACGGCGAGATCGACCGTCGCGATCAGCACATAGTCATCGGGCGGCAGATCGAACTTGCTGTCGGGGCCATAGGCATAGGTGACCTCGTCGCGGGTCCCATCGATCTTCTTCTTGGCTTTGAGCACCTTGAAGCCGGTGCCTGAACCGTCAGCCTTGTCGCCGCCGGCCACATAGTATGCGTTGGCAACGACATGGCCCACGCCCACGATGATGTCCTTGTCGATCACCCTGCCTGCGGCGAGCGGGATCGTTTCGGTGACCACGCCCTGCCCGATCGTGACGGTCACTTTCTCGTCGCCGGCCGGCAACACGACTTTCGTGTCTCCATAATAGGTCGGAGGGTTGTCGACGCCCGGATAGGCGATCACGACAGAGGCCCCGCTGGCCACATCGGCACCTTGGCTCGGTCGCGGATGCAGGATGAGCGTGCCGGCATTCAAGGTGAACAGCGGCTTGTAGACCTGGCCCGCCTCGATCTTGATCTTCTGCTCCGTCTTGGCCTCGCCGTCGCGCGCGACGACGACGTAGTCGCCCGGTTCCAGATTGGCTTTGTAGTCCCCATATTCGGTGGTGACGTTGTCGCCGCGCGTGCCGTCTGATTTGGCCTTGTAGACTTCCCAGGCATTGCCTTCGATGACAGGATCGCCGCCCTCGGCCAGCACCACGGTCGGCATGAAATTGAACTCGGACTTGGCCGGCTCGGGCGCTGGCGCCGGAGCGGGGGCTGGTGCTGGCTCGGGCGCTGGTGCCGGCGCCGCGACGGTCTCGACCAGCGCTTCCTGCAGCGCCTTCTCATCGGAAGCCTGGATGTATTTGCCGCCGGTGTTGTCGGCGAGGCAGGCAATCTGCTTGCCTTCGTCGGCGGTCAGGCCGAAGCCGACGACGTCGGCGGTGAAATCGACGCCGGAGGCTTCGAGTTGCTTGCCAAGCGCACAAGGATCGCCGCCGCAAGTTTCGAGCCCATCTGTGATAAGAACGACAGTTGCCTTGTCCTCGGTGTATTTCAGCGCTTCGGCCGCCTGCTTGACGGCTGCCGTCAGCGGCGTCTTGCCGAGAAACTTCATGCTGTCGGCGGCTGCCGAGATGGCGCTTGCCGAGCCCGCCTGGGGCGGCACGATCAGCTGAATGTCGTCGCAGCTGCCTTTTTCGCGATGGCCATAGGCCATGAAGCCGATCTCGTCGTCGACGGGAACCGATTGAAGCACGGTCCTCAGCGATTCACGGGCAATTTCCAGCTTGGGCTTGCCGTCGATCTGCGCCCACATCGATCCCGACGCGTCGAGGATGATGATGACCTTGTTTGCGGCAAAGCCGAATGTCGTCGTCGACAAAAGGAGGATCGCCGCAGCGATGCTCCGCGCAAGTATCGCCATCGAAATCTCCTGAGTAGCCACCCCGTCCGCTGGCCGAAGCTATTTGAGCGCGTGCCGGGACACAAGCCACCGCTATCAACGATAGCCCGCATGGGGCCCGTGCGTACCCAATTCAGTATGTCGTGCGGCGCTCTTCCGAGGGCGGGCGGCCAAATTGCAGCCGATAGCTCTGGGCAAAATAGGAATGCGAGGTGAAGCCGGTAGCGATCGCCACGTCGAGGATCGGCATGTTGGTCTGGCGCAGCAATTCGCGTGCCCGCTCCAGCCGCAGCCGCATATAGTAGCGTCCGGGCGTGACGTTGAGATGCCGCAGGAACAACCGCTCCACCTGGCGCACCGAGAGGCCCGCCGACTTGGCGAGTTGTACCGCCGACAGCGGTTCGTCGAGATGGTCGGCCATCAGTTCGACGATGCGTCGCAACTTCTCCGACTTGCCCGTCAGGTCACGCTCCGGCCCGACGCGCTGGCGGTCTCCAGCGGAGCGGATGCGCTCGTGCTGGAACTGGTTGGCGACGCCATTGGCGAGGTTGGAGCCGAAATCGCCACGCACGATTTCCAGCATCAGATCGATCGAGGTGGTGCCGCCGGCGCAGGTGTAGCGTTTGCGGTCGATCTCGAAGACGTTGCCAGTGCAGTTGATGTCAGGAAAGCGCTCGACGAAGCCGGCGCGGTTTTCCCAATGAATGGTGCAGCGATAGCCTTCGAGCTGGCCGGCCTCGGCCAGCAGGTAGGATCCGACCGACAAGGCACCAAGCGCGTTGCCGCGCCGGCCCCAGCTGCGCAAGGCCGCCAGAACCTTGCTCTTGCCCGGAAATTCCGTCGTCAAGCCGACCGAGACGAAGAGAATATCGACCGGCGGCAGGTCTGCGACGGCGTAGTCGATCTTGAGCGGCAGGCCGTTGGAAGCCATCACCGGATCCCCGTCGGCCGACACAGTGGTCCAGCCGTAGAAATCGCGGCCGAGCAGGCGGTTCGCCGACCGGAACGTATCGATCGCGGCGGCCAGCGAGAACATGGAAAACTTGTCGACCAGCAGGAAAGCGAACTGCCTGCCGCCTTGAACGGGATCATTCGTGACCGGCCGTTCCGGGGAAATGGTGGGGTTCGGCAAAGTTGCGGCTTTCAGGGTCAACCCGGGCTCAGAAGGAAGGCCGCTTCAATCCGGCCGCAAGGTAGGCCGAAGCTAACGTATTGGCCATCAACATGGCAATGGTCATCGGCCCGACACCGCCGGGCACCGGGGTGATCGCGCCGGCCGACTTTGCCGCATCGGCATAGGCGACATCGCCGACGAGACGCGACTTGCCCTCGCCTTTCTCGGGCGCCGGAATGCGGTTGATGCCGACATCGATGACGGTGGCGCCAGGCTTGACCCAGTCACCCCTGATCATCTCGGGCCTGCCGACGGCGGCGACAAGAATGTCGGCGGTGCGGGCAAGCGCCGGCAGGTCCTTGGTGCGGCTATGCGCGATGGTGACGGTGCAGTTGGCGGCAAGCAGCAGATTGGCCATCGGCTTGCCGACGATGTTGGAGCGGCCGACGACGACGGCGTTGAGGCCGGACAGATCCTTGCCGCGCACGCGCTCGATCAAAAGCATCGAGCCGGCGGGCGTGCAGGGAACAAAAGCGGTATCGAGTTCACCGGTGCCGAGCTTGCCGACATTGATGAAATGGAACCCATCGACGTCCTTTTGCGGCGCGATGGCCTGGATGATCTTGCCGGCATCGACATGGGCGGGCAGCGGAAGCTGGACAAGGATGCCGTTGATTTCGGGATCGGCGTTGAGTTCGGCGATGAGCTTGAGCAGCGCCTCTTGGGACGTTTCCGCCGGCAGCGTATGCTGAAGCGAATGAAAGCCGCATTCCTTGGCGGTGCGGGATTTGGAGGCGACATAGACCTGGCTCGCAGGATCCTCCCCGACGATGACCACGGCCAGGCCTGGCTTGGCCTTGCCCTTGGCGACCAGCTCGGCGGTAAGCGCCTTGACCATCCGCACCACGTCTTCGGCAACGCTTTTTCCGTCAATCACTTCGGCCATGCCACCCTCAACATCGTTCCGCTCAACGCCGCTTCGAGAACATAATGCCGCGGCGCAGGCAATCTGCAGCGCGGCATTGTCACGAAAATACAAGCTCGCAACCCCGTCAAAGCGCCTTCCCATGCCGTTTACGCGAAACCGGCACGGTTTTGTTCGGCCTCCGCCCCCTATCTGGTGGCTCAGAAGTAGCGGCGACGGGTGCGGTTTTCCGTGAGTTCACGGACCGCTTCGCGGAATTCACGCAGGCTGGCGCGAATCTCTTCGACCGATGCTTGTTCGCCACCCTCCTCGACTTGGATCGGCCCCGCGGGCGGAGCGGCCGAGGGCTGCGTCGGAGCGGGGGGCGGCGGATACGGCATCTGGGCCGCATAGGGTCCCGCCGCCGCTGGAATGGAGGGATGCCCCGCCGGCGACCAGGGCTGCGCCTGAAGATAGCCCAACGGCTGTGCATAGGGAGAGGACGGCAACGGCGGAGCCGGGTACGTTGCCTGTTGCGGCATCAGCGGCGAGCGCGAAGGCAAGGTCATCCGCTGCCCATACCCGGCGTCGGCGCCCGGCTGGAAGGGTGACTGCGAATAATCCAGGCCGGCCGCCTGCCGAGGCCCGAAACCGGACTCCGGATGGCCAGGAAATAGCGGAGCGTTGACAGGCCGGCCGTTGTCGGCGAAGGCGGGTAGGCCTAACCCGCGGGAGATGTCGTCGTCGGCTTCGGCCGACGGCTTGCGGGACATGGCCTTGCGCAGTCTCGACATGAGTGCGCCGATCCTCCCGGAGCTTTCGGCGCGAGCGGCCTCGGTCCGCGTGACCGGCGGCGGTGGTGCGGGCGGCGGCGGCACAGGCGTTGCCGACATGGGCGGCTCTGGCGGAGGCTCCGCCCGGAATGGCTGCTCCTCGCGAGGCGCTCTCTGGTCACCCAACTTGCGTTCGTCCACCTTGCGCTCGCGGCGTGAGCGCGAGCTTGCCGTCTCGCGCAGGCTATCATAGGTACCGCGCAGAGCGCCGAGGCCAACGCCGGCGGCAAGGCCAAGCAGCAGGCCGGCGAGCGCCACCAAGGCCCGTGAGGGTCCATTTGGCTCGAGGGGGGCCTGGGCGGGAGTGATCACATTGATGTTGGTCGTGTTGATGCCCGTCTGTTCACCAGTCTCCTTGGCGCGCAAGAGATATTGTTCGTAGACGGAACGCTTGGCAGTGGCCTCACGCTCCAGTTCCCGCAGGGCCACCAGGTCGCTGTTGACGTCGCCGCTTTGGACCTTCGCCTGGGCCAGCCGGGAAGCGAGGTCCTGTTCAAGCTGAACCGCGCGCTTCAAGTCGACCTGCAGCGAAGAGGCGATGCGGCGCAGTTCAGCCGCGATGCGCTCGCGCGCGCCCGCGATCTGGGCGTCGAGGGCCTGGAGTTCTGGATGACGCGGTCCCAGCCGGACCGCGGCACGATCGGCCTCCTGCTTCAGCGTTGCATATTGCGAGCGCAGATCGCTCATGGTGTTGGAGTTGATCTCTTCCGGCAACGTGCCGGTCAGAACGGAATTGACGTCCAGCGAACGCGCCGACGCCGCCCGGGCATTGAGTTCCAGCGTGCGGGCGCGGGCGACCGAGAGCTGCTCGTTGAGCTTCAGCATTTGATCGTCGCTGATCAAATGGCCTTGCGCGTCGACCAGACCATGCGTGGCCCTGAAATCCTCGACCTTGCGCTCGGCCGCCTCGACCCCCTTGCGCAGATCATCGAGCTTGGACGTCAATTCGTTCGTCGCGCGTCCGGCCATGTCGGATTGGTACTTGGCGGCTTCCTGCTGGAAGACGGTCCTCGTCGTGTTGGCAATGAGCGCCGACTTGTCGCCATTCTGGGTTACGGCGCTGACGGAAATGACAAAAGTCTTGCCGCTGCGTTCGACCGACAGGCTCTTGGCCAGATTGCCGACAGCCAGCGCCTGGCGGCGAACCTCATCGACGCCGCCCGGCCCATCGTTGCGTGACACGATCGAGCGGATGAGCGACATGACGCCGAGGCCGCCGGAGCCTTGCCCATTGAATTCCGGATCGTTGACGAGGTTGAGATTCTTGACGACCTGATCGAGAACGGTGCCCGAGGTGAGCATCTTGATCCGGGTTTCGACGACGGCCAGCGCGGCATCGGGCTGGCCTACCGGTTGGGTAAGATCGCGATCGGAGAGCTTCAGGTCACCCGGCTCGATGATCAGTTCGGTCGTGGCTTCGTATTTCTTCGGCATCGACAAGGCGATGGCGACGCCAAGTCCAGCGCCCAGTATCGTGGTCGCAACGATCAGCAGCTTCGACCTGGCAACGCCGCGAACGACCAGCATCGGATCGATCAGCGGCTTCCATTGCTGACTGTCGGTCCCGCCATTGGAGGACGGGTCAGCTCCGCCCGTAGCGCGGGACCCGATTGCCTCAACGGCGCCACCCGTGCCCGAAGATTCCTCCGGGGCGGGCGTTGCTGGCGGCATGTCGGGTTGCAAATCGCCGGTGCCAGTTTCCCCCCGCGAAAGCCAGGCGCCCTCGGATACAAACGGCTGCTCATCGTCCAGGCGAGACCGTTCGGCGTTATCGGCTGCCGACCGAGGCGGGCTCGCCTTCGTCTCGCGACGGGAACGGGCCAGGCGATGGCGCGTGGCGGCATCCTCGCGCCATGAGGGGTCCGCGCGGTCTCCTATCGATACCAGCGAAGCATCCTCCTCGCCACGCACGGCTTCGCCAAGCGCCAGCAAGGAGCGCTCGCGCTTCCAGTCTTCACGGTTTTCCCTGTCGACCATTGTCGTGGAGCTTTACTCTTGGCCGCTTGGCAGCGGCGGTCGGCCATTCGTTAAGCCACGCTAAACAGGCATAGGAAACAAAAGGTTAATTTCCGGGAGACGATCGCGGTATTCACGTTATGGTTGCAACAATTCTCAACACAGCTGAAAGCTTCAGAACGGCGCGTTAAACTTTCCACCCTATGCATTTTCCTCGACGTATGACTGAGGCCAGCGACATACCGCAAAGGCGGACCTTCGCGCGGATCGGCACCTTCATGGCCGAACGGCGGGGGCTGGCGCGCGACTATTTTTCGGCGATCAGCGGCGCCGGCGGGCGATTGGTGTTTTCACTCGCCTATTTCATCGCGCTCGCCAATACGCTGTCGATCGCAGAGTTCGGCATGTTCGCCACCGCCTCGGCGGCCGGCGTCATGCTGTCGAGACTTCTCGCCTTCGGTTTCATTTCGGCACTCTACCGCACCGCCACCATCCGCCCCAATCTGATCGGCACGTTCACTGCGGGTTTCCTGCTGCTCGGCGCCGCCTCGCTGCCGCTTTTGGGCGTGGCCTCGTTCGGCGTCTACCTGATCTTCTTTGCCGGCACCGTGCCGCTGTCGGTATTCACGGCGATCGTTTTTGCCGAGGCGCTGCTGTGGCGGCCGGTGGAAGTGGCGCTGATCGTCAACAACGGGCTGGGCAAATTCGGCCGTGCAGCCGTACTGGCGATCTTGGCCACCGCACTGCGGGCGCTTGGCGCGGTGTTGTTCATGGTCTCGCCACAGCATGGCATTTGGATGTGGTCGTGGTTCTACATAGGGGCCAACGCCGCCTCGCTGCTTTTGGCTTTCGGCTGGTTCTATCCACGCCAGCGGCTGCGGCTGCGCATCGAACTCTATCTGCGGCGCCTCGCCGATTCCATCTATGTGGCCGGCGCGGAGGTGTTGTTCTACCTGCAATCGGAATTCGACAAGCTTCTGGTGCTGGCGATCGGCGGCCCACATCTGGCCGGCATCTATGCCATCATCATGCGGCTCGTCGACCTGACGGCGATCCCCATCCGCACCTTCTCGATGATGCTCGTGCAGCGCATGATGCGTGCGCCGGAGCTGCTGTCGCGCCTTGCGGTAAAGAGCGGCATCGAGGGCGGCGTGTTCCTCGTTTCAACGCTGGCGCTGGCAGCGCTTGGCATCGTGCTGCATTTCTTTCCCAACGCGCTTGGCAGGAATGTTTCCGAGGCCGCACCCCTGGTGGCGTTGGCGATCTGCGTGCCTGGACTGCGCAACCTGGTCGAATACCAGGCCGAGCTTCTTTTCGCGCGCGGCCAGACGCTGGTGCGGGCGCTCAATCTCGGCCTGCTCGCCGCCCTCAAGGCGCTGCTGCTGACCTATGTGCTGACCACCATTTCCGAAACATCTGATCTGGTGCTGTCGCTCAACATCGTCTTCCTGCTCCTCTATCTCGCGTCCATGCTGCTGACCTATTCGGCGCTGCGCAGACCGGCCAAGGCAATCTAGGACAATCAGCGATCAACCCCGATCAGGCGTCGGATCCGGCCGACATCGGTACCGATGAATGACTGCATGCCGATCGCCACCTGCTCTGGCGCCATGCTGGCAACGAAGCGGCGGAACTCGTCGTCCGACAGCGCCTCGCCCGTCCAGTGGACGCGGCAGAATTCTTCCGAACCGTGAACGTGGCCGGCTCCGTCCAGCAGATCGTCGACATAGCGTCCGTAGATCATGCATTCGGAGAATTTGCGGGCCGAGCCGATGACCTCGGCCCAGTCGCGGCCATGGACCTTTTCGATCCGGCCGCACATGGCAAGCACCGTGTCGCGGCGCCAGGCGATCAGCGTCGAGATATAATCATGGACCGATGTCCGGGACGAATCGATGCCAAGTGCCGTTCCGGCATTGCGCGACCACAAGCGATGCTCGTCATGGCCGTCATCGGCGAGCACGCCGTCCCGGCGGAACAAACGCGCCTTGCCATCCCGCCAGAAGGCACCGCAATCGAAGGCCTTCAGGAAAGCGACGTCGGAATCGCAGAAGATCAGCACGTCTTCCCCTGCGTGCGCCGATATGGCGATACGGCGCAGTTGCTGCACGTGCCAGCCACGCAGCGGCTGGGTCTTCAGGCTGAGCCAGACGCGGCGGCGAAACAGGCTGAGCGGATCGTCGAAGGCGCGCAGCCAGCGCGGCAGGAGATCCCGCTCGTCGACGATCGAACGGCGGCTGGTCTCCAACTGGCGGAAAAGCGCAAGATCGCGATGTTCGACCAGAATGTAGTGGTGCGCGGCACCCGAGACATGCCGGTCAAGCGTTTCGCACAGCAGTCGGCAGCGTCCGAAATCCGGGGCGTAGCTTGCCGTCACAACCGCTGCAGTCGGCGTCTTCGGCAACAGGCCTGGGCCGGCCAGCGGGTCTGGGACGAACCGCTTGTTCAACGAAACTCTCCTGGAGCATCCGCGACGCCCTCGGCGCCGCGCGACCATTTCTGTTTGACGACCCGCCACAGGAACAGGGGGTTGCCGACCACGTAGCGGCGCCAGAGCCGGCCGGGCTCGACCGCCAGACGGAACAGCCATTCCAGCCTCACGCGGCGCATCCACAGCGGCGCGCGCGGCACCGAGCCGCTCAGGAAATCGAGCAGCGCGCCGACCGCGATCGGCAGCGTGCAATGGCGTTCGTCGATGTGGCGTTCAATCCACAATTCCTGGCGCGGCACGCCCATCGCGACCAGCAGCATATCAGGCCGTAGCTTTGCGATCCGGTCGATGATCTCCGGCTCCTGCGCGGGGGAGAAATAACCATCGTGAATGACCACGAAGTCGTGCTGCACGGCAAGTGCCGCCAGCCTCACGGACGCCGCCTCGGCGTTGACACGGGTCGCACCGAGCAGCCCCACTGTCAGCGGCCTCTTGGAAGCCTGCAAGAAGGCCGGCACGAAATCGGTGCCGTTGAGATTGTCGGGAAACGGCGCGCCGTAGAGAAGCTTCGCGGCGAGATCGACGCCAATGCCGTCCGGCAGGATAAGGAAATCGTCGAGCGCCTCGGCGAACACCGGGTCGGTGTGGGCGATATTGGCATTGTGGGCGTTGAGGAAACTGACCTTGGTGAAGCGCTGCTCGGCGATCAATCGGTTCAGCAAGGCAATCGCGTCGTCCCAGCGGATCGCCAGCACCGGGATGCCGAGGATTGCCTTCAGGCTGTCAAAGCCGAACGCGGCGCGGGCGGCGTGCATGTTCATGCAAGCACCTCCTGCCGCACGGCGCCGATTTTTTCGAGACCGACACGAACCGCGGCGTCGAGCGCCTTGACCTGCCGGCGATGGAAGGTGCTGCCATCGACATCGTGAATGTCGGCCGCGGCGGCCTCCAGGGCCTTGGCGAAGCCGGCCGGATCGTCGGTGACGACGCAATTGTCGGGGCGATGGTCGATGCCGCGCAGCGACCGGCTGGTGGCGACCGAGGGCAGGCCAAGCTCGAAGGTCTCGATGGTCTTCAGCTGCACGCCGCTGCCCGCGGTGCTGATCAGCGGGATGACGGCCGCGCCGCGCACGAAAGCCCTGGCATCCGCGACACGGCCGACAAACTCGACGCCCGGATGCGCGGAGGTGACGCCGGAAGGCATGTGACCCGCTATGCGGATGCGGAAACCAGGCCGCAGATGCGGCACCACCTTGCCCAGGAACCAGTCGAGGCCGATGCGGTTCGGCTGCCAGGTCCAGGTGCCGATCAGGGCCGCGTCGCAGTCGATCGCGCGCCGGCCTTTCCGGGCTGGCGCCGTGGCGCCGGTCACCAGCGGCAGCACCGCCGAACGATCATCCGAGGCGACGCCAAGTGCCACGCGATCCTCCTCGGCCAACGTGAAGACAAAACGCGCGCGGCGGCAGAGGCGCTCTTCAACCAGCTTGAGCAGCCTTGCCTCGCGCCGAAACAGCAGGCGTTGGAAAATGCCGGGGGCGGCAACGGCGTTCTCCCGCGCCGAGAGGTGCTCGACATTGTGGGCGACGAAAATCGAAGGTCGGTCTTCGAAGACCCGTTCGAAAGCGCCGGCAAATTGCACGGAATTCAGCACATAACCATCGAACGGACCGGCTCGTTCGAGGGCGGCCTGAACATCGTGGCCGGACACCGCACGCAACTTGACCGACGCGAAGGTCAGGCCTGAAAAAATCGCCTTGCCGACCCATGCAAGCTTTTGCAGCGGCGAAGCACTTTCGGTGCGCACGTCGACCGCCCCCAGCACCACGGTATTTTCGGGATCGGCCGCGGCTTTCCCGGGCCAGGTGAACCCAATGACCGTGACGCGCGCGCCAGCGCGCCGCAGGGCGGCGATAATCGCGGCGTTGGCTATCTCGTAGCCCGAGGAGAGAGCACCGTCGGGCACGATCGATGTGGCGAACAGCAGATGCATCTTACCTATCCTGTGTTGTAGCCGGTAGCAAAGCGCGGTGAACCCTTGATTAAACGAGCACGATCAACGCCCCAAATCCCATGTCTGGCGGGCCTCTCCGTGCAAGGTGATTAACGAAACCTTATCATCGTGGTGCTACCAGAACGCGACTCACGACGCGGCTGGACACGGATGATCCCTTTGCCATTGGACGGTTCGGTATCGATCGCGGGACGGTCCCGCCTGCTCGACGTGGAGGCCGTCGAAGCGATCGTCACCTTGCCGACCTTCAAGCGGCCGCGGCAGGTGCTGGAGACACTGGCGTCGCTTCGCGCGCAGCAAACCGACAGGTGCTTTGCCGTCATTGTCATCGAGAACGAGGCCGAGGCGCGGGAGGGCGCCAAGGCGGTGCTGCCGCTGTTCGAGCGCGGCGAGATACCGGGCATGGTCATCATCGCGCATGAGCGCGGCAATTGCAGCGCCTACAATGCCGGCTGGCGGACGGCGATCCTGCAGTTCCCGTACTTCAAGCACCTGCTGGTCATCGACGATGACGAGATCGCCGATCCGCAATGGCTGGAGCGGATGTGCCACGCCGCCGAAACGCTCGGCGCCGATGTCGTCGGCGGCCCGCAGATGCCCGTTTTTGCCGAACCCGCCCATGCCAAATGGGCCGAGCATCCCGTCTTCGCGCCCCCCTACCGGGAGACGGGACGAGTGCCCGCGCTCTATTCGTCCGGCAATCTTCTGGTCGGGCGCAACGTGCTGACCGCGATGGGGCCGCCGTTCCTCGATCTCAGATTCAATTTCATGGGCGGCGGCGATTCCGACTTTCTCAGCCGGTCGGCGCAACGCGGCTTCGTGCTGGGCTGGTGCGCCGAAGCCAAGGTGCGGGAGACCGTTCCGGCCCGGCGCGTCGAGACCGACTGGATCCGCGCCCGCAGCCTGCGCAACGGTGTCATCTCGACACTGGTGGAAAAGAAGAGGCGCGCCGGCATGCCGTTCGCCGGCGCCAAGGTATTCGCCAGAAGCCTGGCGCTGCTTGCCGCCTCGCCGTTTCGCGGCATCATGCGGCTGGCGCGCACGGGATCCCCGGCGGTGGCCATCTACCCCATCCATGTGGCGCTCGGCCGCGTGCTGGCCGAATTCGGATACGCCAATGAGCAATACCGCCAGCCTGAGAAGAACTGAGCGCGCCCCGCTCAGCGCCGCGTTCACGCGCGCGGGTGTGGCGACCGCGATCGCCGCGCTGCTGTTCACCGTCATCATGGTGTCCTTCCGCCCGTTCCAGCCGGCCGGCGCCGAACTCATCGGCGAAGGGGGCGACATCGTCAATCAGCTCGGCTTCGGCTCGCTCGGCGGGATTTCGATCTTCGCTCTGATGGCCTTCGCCGATCCGCGCGTCGTGCGCTCGCTGCTCAGCCCGTCCTGGATACTGATGCTGGGCTTTTTCTTCCTGTCGGTGGTGCTGGCGACCGATCCGCCCTCGGCAATGCGCGCGGCGTCCTTCACCATGATCGGCATCCTGACGATGGCAACGATCCTGGCGCTACCCCGCGACGCCGAGTCCTTCTCCAGGGTCATCATCTTCACCGCGGTCGTGGTCATGGGCCTGTCCTATCTCGGCCTGATCGTCTTTCCGCACGAGGCGATGCACACGGCTGACTCGCAGGAGCCCGAACATGCCGGCCTGTGGCGCGGCGTGTTCACCCACAAGAACATCGCCGGCCCGATCATGGCCTGCTTCAGCTTCGCCGGGCTTTATCTCTACCGACGCGGCCAGCGCTGGTGGGGCGCGGGTATCTTCTGCGCGGCGATGATCTTCATGCTGCACACCGGCTCCAAGACCACCGCCGGGCTGGTGCCGTTCTCGATCCTGATCGTGATGTTTCCGAGCCTGATGGGCATGCGGCTCGGTACGCCGATCCTGTTCATGCTGGCGATCATTGCCACGGCGGTCGGCACGCTGGGCATCGTCTTCCTGTCGCCGGTGAAGCATCTGGCGGCCATCTACTTCCCCGACCTCACCTATACCGGCCGGACGACGCTGTGGGAGTTCGCCGGCTCGATGCTGGCGAAGAAGCCGTGGACCGGCTACGGTTATGAGAGCTTCTGGGGCACGCCGCTGCTGCTCAACCAGGACCAACCCTTCGATCGCCCGTGGGACATCAGGACCATCGTGCACGGCCATGACGGCTATCTCGACATCGCGGTGCTGATGGGCATCCCTGCCCTTTGCGTAGCGGTCTACACTTTCCTCATCGTACCATTGCGCGACTATATGCGCATTCCGCCGCGCAAGGAGAACATCTATCTCGGCGATTTCTTCATGATGGTGGTGCTGTTCACCGCACTCAACGCCTTTCTCGAGAGCTTCTTCTTCCATCGCGGCGATCCGGTCTGGCTGTTCTTCGTGCTCGGCGTGCTGGGCCTGAGGCAAGTGTCGTTGCGACCGATCGCGGTGCGCACGCCTGTTCAGCGGTCCTGAGAGGGCTTCCCCACCGATACGCGAGCGTCTATGTCATGGCCTTTCCTCGGAGGGCTCTCGATGACGATCAGGCTTGTTCTCGCCGGTTGCGGCAATATGGGTTACGCCATGCTCTCGGGCTGGCTGAAGTCCGGCAAGCTTGCACCCTCGGCGGTTTTCGTGGTCGAGCCCAATGCCGAGCTGCGCGATCGCGCAGTGGCGCTTGGCTGCGGCGCGGCAGCGGATGCCGGAGCTATTCCGGCGGATGCCGTGCCCGATCTGGTCGTCATCGCGGTGAAACCTCAGGTGATCCGCGACGTCACCGCCGCCTACAAGCGCTTCGGCGACGGACGCACTACTTTCGTAAGCATTGCCGCCGGCACGCCGTCCGCCACCTTCGAGGGCATCCTCGGCAACCGTGCCCCCGTTGTGCGATGCATGCCCAACACGCCGGCGGCCATCGGCAAGGGCATGATGGTGGTGTTTTCCAATCCCCTGGTTTCCGCCGACGCCAAGCGCTTCGTCGCCGACCTCCTGTCGGCCAGCGGCGAAGTGGCCACTATCGACGACGAGGGCCTTATGGATGCGGTGACCGCCGTGTCCGGATCGGGTCCGGCCTATATCTTCTATTTCATCGAGGCGCTGACGGTGGCCGCCGAGAAGGCCGGCCTGCCGGCGGCGACCGCCAGGCTGCTCGCCATGCAGACCGTCTACGGCGCCGCATCGCTCGCCGCCGAAAGCCGCGAGGACCCGGCCGTGCTGCGCAAGCAGGTGACCAGCCCCAACGGCACCACGGCGGCGGCGCTTGGCGTGCTGATGGACGAAGACCGGCTGACCAATCTGCTCACCGAGGCGGTGGACGCGGCGCGGCTGCGGTCGATCGAACTAGGGAAATAGAGCAGACTCCCTAGGCCAGATCGGTATGCGAGAAGTCGTTGCCTTTGTAGAGCAGAGCAGAGCCGCGGCTCTTTGCGCATGCATAGGACAGGCAATCGGCCAGGTTGAGTTGGGCGCGATGTCCGCGTCCTCTTCCATAGTCTGAAAAGCTTGGACCGCGAGCTTGGCGTCGCGGGCGTCGATGGGAACGATTTCGATTTCGCACTCGCGCAGAAAAGCCTCTATCGCCACTTCAGCGACAAGCAACTCGACGGCCAGCATAGTTGAAAGCCGCATAGCCGCCTCGAGCACCACCAGCGCGGAAGTAATCTTGCGAGGTGCTACCGAGATGCGGTTGCTCCACTCGCCAGCATCTCCTTTTAGCGAAAGAATTGCGACGACCGCCGAGGTATCGACAAACATCAGGAGTGGCCCCACATCTCATCGATCTCATCCTTGTGTACGGGCCGGGCCGCCCTGGCCAGCTCTGGCTTTGAGTTCATCGGCGATGGCAGCCAGCCGCCGCGCCAACGGAGCGCGTCCATTTACCCGTCTCAGTTCGGACTCAAGAGCTTCGATCACCGCCTCGGTCATCGAAATCTTGCGTTTGGCGGCGAGCCGCTGTGCCAGTTCACGTGCACGCGGGTCCCTGATCTGGAGGTTCATTGATCGATCCTCAGCGTCATCTGCCATTGCAATATGGGGCAACTGTCATGACAGCGCCACAACGGGCTTGTTTCCGTACAGCATCTCGTCTTGCAGGCGGCGCAGCGCGAACAGACTGGTCGTCCGGTCTGGCGTTGCATTGTCGGCGGTCAGCAGTTCGCCTTTCCTGACCGGCTTCAGCACCTTGCCGCCCTCGAGCAGGCCGACCGGCACGGCGCGCTGGGCACGCGCGTCGCCGACGGTCATGGTCCAGGAGCGATAGCAGGCCTCGCCGATCGCATCGAAGATTTCGCCGGCGGCGAGATCGCGCTTGGCGACGGCGCAGACCTCGGCAACCGGCCGCGGCAGCGGGACCATGTCGGGCTTGCCGAACAGCACGATGCGAGCGGCGGTCAGCGGCACTTCCAGTGACGTCAAATGGTACGGCCGGAACAGGCTGTAATAGGGACCGCGGCCGATATGCAGGTCGTCCATGCGTTCGACGATGCGCGGATGCGTCGCCTCGACGATGACGAAGACACCGGGCGCCACACCCTTGCCGATGGTGTAGTCGACGACGCCTTTTTTCAGCAGGAGGCCACCATCCTCGCGCGGGATCAGCACCTTGACGAGATCATCGCGGTCGGCCTTGGGACCATGCATGCCGGGCACGTCGGGCACCAGCCCAGTGGCGTTGGCGATGGCGCACATCTCGACCATGGTCTTGGAGCCGTCGACGAACTCGACCAGCATGCGCGGGTTCATGTTGCGGCGGGTCGCTTCCTCGCGATAGTCGTCGGGCACGGCATCGTGGTTGAGCGGGTTGTTCTTGCCCTTGCCGGCCGAGACGATGGTAAGGCCGAGTGCGGACGCGAACTCGATCAGTTCCATGCAACTCGACGGCTCGTCGCCGGCGCCGACCGAATAAACCACGCCAAGCCGGTCGGCCTGCTGCTTGAGGTAACAGCCGATGGTGACGTCGGCCTCGACATTCATCATCACCAGGTGCTTGCCGTGCTCCATCGCCATCAGGTCGAAATCGGCGGCGACGCCTGGCTTGCCGGTGGCGTCTATGACGACGTCGATCAATGGGTTGGTGACCAGCAGCTCGTTCGAGGTGATGGCTATTTTTCCTTCCTCGATGGCCGCGGTGACTTTCGACGCGGTGTCGGCTTCGACCGCCATCGCTTCGTCACCGTAGGCGATGCGGATGGCGTCACGCGCGGTGTGCGGGCGCCGGGTCGAGACGGCGCAAACCGCAATGCCGGGCATCAGCATGCCTTGCGTGACCAGGTCAGTGCCCATTTCGCCTGAGCCGATGACGCCTATGCGTACCGGGCGGCCCTCGGCGGCACGTCTGGCGAGATCGCGGGCAAGCCCGGTCAAGGCGACATTGGTCATGCGGGATGTCCACAGCTTCTTGGTTTGGAGGCGAATTAGCAGGGACCGGTCCCCTGTGCCAACAAAACCGCTCGCGACCGGCGATTTCCAACGAAAATGACGCGAAACAAGCGTCTTGGCCTTGGTCGATTGGCCCAAAGGCCTGCCAATTGACATTGTTGCGAACAGTCTCAATCCTTCGGCGTTCCCGGCATTTCGGTGCCGCATCTCGCCTCGGCGCAATCCTGCCGATCGCCACATCCTGAACTGGGTCATGGACCGCGTTCCGCATCAACAGCAACACCGAATCATCGAGCGCAAGTAGGTCGCTGACAATGCGGCCTTCGGTGGGCTCGGCTCAGACCACTCTGACGTAACTCGTCATGCCCGATTTCTGGTGCTCGATGATGTGGCAATGCAGCAGCCAGTCGCCGGGATTGTCGGCGACGAAGCCAAGGCTCACCTTCTCATTGGGCTGGATGAGATAGGTGTCCGAAATCAACGGCCGCACCGGCCGCGTCGAGGATGACAAAACCTTGAAGCTCATGCCGTGCAAATGCATCGGATGCGATTGCGGCGTCAGGTTCTCCATGTCGATGACATAGCTCCTGCCGAGCTTCAGCTCGGCCAGCGGCGCGGTTGGATCGGGCGTATCGCCCGGCCACGGCACCTTGTTGATCGCCCAGAAACTGTAGCCGAGCGAACCGCAGATGCTGTCGCTCGGAACGTTCTGCGCCGTGGCGCTGAGCGACAGGGAGATATGCTGGGCCGAGCCGAGATCCACTTCCGCCACCGGATTCACTTCCAGCGGGGCAACGTCGCGAAGGTCCCGCTTGAGCGAGTTGCCCGTCGCGCGCAGCGTCGCCAGCACCTTGGGCTTGGTGCCCCTGACGTCTCGCAGGCTGGCGATCGCGCCCTCATCGTCGGGCATGCGGATGGCGAGTTCCATGCGTTGTCCCGGTCCAAGCAGCAAGGCATCGGGCGCAAAGCGCTCCGGCACCGGATTGCCGTCCAGCGCCATCACGATCACTTCGGCGCCGTCGACCCGAAACGCATGGATGCGGGTGACATCGGTAATGGCGAGGCGTAGCCGCACCAGCCCGCCGGCGGGAGCGTCATATTGCGGCTGATCGAGCCAGTTGGCGGTACGCACCGTGCCGTAGGTGCCGGTTCTCGCCGCATCGCGCGGCCGGAACTGATCGATGAACTGGCCGTCGTCGCCAAGGCGCCAGTCGCGCAGGTTGAGGACAAATTCGGCGTCGAATTTCGGATCGTTCGGGTTTTCAACCACGATCACGCCGGTCAGGCCGTGCCCCATCTGCTCCAGCGTGTTGCAGTGCGGGTGATACCAGAAGGTGCCGGCGTCGGGCGGCGTGAAGGCATAGTCGAAATGATCGCCGGTGTAGACGTAAGGCTGCACCAGGAAGGGCACGCCATCCATCTTGTTCGGCAGGCGAATGCCGTGCCAGTGGATGGTCGTCGGATCATCGATGGCGTTGACGAGGCGCGCGGCGAAGGGTTCGCCCTTTTTCATCCTGAGCACCGGCGGCATTCCCGCGTTGCCGTACGTCAGCACATTGTTGGTCTGGCCGACATCGATGAGCTTCGCCTGGATTTTCGCCGTCCGCAGCATCACTGGGTCAGGCGTGGCCGCGGCCCAGCCGCCAATCCTGCCCATGGCGGCAAGCCCGAGCCCGCTCACGCCGGCAAACGCTGCCGTTTTCAGAAGTCCGCGGCGTGTAAATACGGTCATGTCGCACTCCAACGGAAAAGCTGACTGCCCTCCGCATCTTTGCCGTAATAGCCGCACAGGCATGCGTTTGCCAACGACCCCGCGCAGCCCTCCTCGCCTGTCAAGCGCAACGCGGCCGGCAGGGCTGTACTCATTCCGGTCGATGGCGGCTGGTCGGTGGCCTTGCGGCGGGTCTATGTCTGATCCACGCTTGCCAGGAAGCGGGCGAAGATCGGGGTGAAGCGGTCCGAAGAATCCCAGAACGGCGCATGGCCCGATTTGTCGAGCAGATGCGCCTTGCCTTCCCACAGGTTGGAAAACTTGACCGCTGAGACAAAATCGGTGTTCACGAAAGGCTCGTCGATCAGGCGGACAGGCAGCAGTCCGACAAACCATCATGTCGAAGAACAGCATCTTGGTTAACGAATCGTGTCATGCCGAGCATGCGTTCGACCGATGAGGGCGTGCCACCGGCAAGCGCCATAGGCCAGTTCACATTGCCGACGGCCATCGATTGGTGATGAAATTGTGCTGCCGCGCCTTGTCGATCGGCCTCGCCGGAACGCCGACCGCGGTGCTCCCTGCCGGAATGTCCCTGGTAACAACGGCGCCCGCGCCGATAAGCGAGCGGCTGCCGATCGTGACCTCCTCTACGATGCACACGTTTGGGCCGATATAGACCTCGTCCCCTATCGACGCGGATTTGCCAAGCGTCGCCCCGATCGTCACATACTGGGATATGTTGCAGTTGTTGCCGATCGTTGCCGTATGATGGACCACGCACGGGCCGCCATGGCCGATGTAGAAGCCAAGCCCGATGCTGGTCTCCACGGGGATTTGTATGCCGAATTTCCTCATCTTCAGCGACAGGAAGAGACGGGCTATCCGGCACACGACGGAATTGTCCGACTGCGCGATCCGGTGCCAGACCATGTAGTTGAAGCCCCGATTCGTGAGATATTGCCGGCACAACGTCACGATGTCGCTGCTGCGCGTGTAGCGATACAGATCGCTCTTGATGGCCTCGAATATCTGCATGTACGGCCTCGGCACCCATGCCCGGAATGGGAAGGGGCACTAGATCATCCCGGTAGCGCAAAGGGAACAAACGCCGTGGGCAATCCACGGATTCCGGCGCCTGCCGTGGCTTCATCGCCTGTCCGTGCCGGAAAGACGAAAAGACCGTGTCACAGGCTGCATTGTTTGTAGGGCGACTGGTGCTGCGAGAGAGGATTGAACTCTCGACCTCTCCCTTACCAAGGGAGTGCTCTACCACTGAGCTACCGCAGCCGCTGATGGCGGGGCTTCTGCCATATCGAACCGGCAAGCGCAAGGCCAAGAACAACGCTTCTGTGAATGGCTTTGCCGGATAGGTTTTATTGACATGGCGGCGCCACAATGTTGGCTATCCCTGAAAGCGGGTTGGCTGGTCGCCAGCCGTGGCGGGACAATGAACGACAAGACAAATCCACCAAGGAACAGCGGAACAACCCGCAAGAACCGGCTCGCCGAGCAGTTGCGCGCCAATCTGCAGAAGCGCAAGGCGCAGTCGCGTTCGCGCCGGACAGGTGAGGCCGACCAGCGGCCCGACGGGCTCGGCGCGGCCAAGGATATGAAGAAAGATTAACTCAAATCGGCCACTCTTAGGCCGTGATGGGCGAAATCCTATTTCTTGAACCAAATTGGTCAATGGTCTAGACGGGCCGATACTCAAACGATTGAACCGGCCCTTTTCTGGCCGAGAGGAACAGTCTCCAATGGATCGCATCAGAATTGTCGGCGGCAACAAGCTTGCCGGAAGCATTCCGATCTCGGGCGCGAAAAACGCCGCCCTGCCGCTGATGATCGCCTCGCTTCTAACCGACGACACGCTGACACTGGAAAACGTGCCGCATCTGGCCGATGTCGAGCAGTTGATCCGCATCCTCGGCAATCATGGCGTCGACTATTCGGTCAACGGCCGCCGCGAGAAGCAGAATGAGGGCTATTCGCGCACCATCAATTTCTCCGCCCGCAACATCGTCGACACGACGGCGCCTTACGAACTGGTGTCGAAGATGCGCGCCTCGTTCTGGGTGATCGGCCCGCTGCTGGCCCGCATGGGCGAGGCCAAGGTGTCGCTGCCCGGCGGCTGCGCCATCGGCACGCGCCCGGTCGATCTGTTCCTCGAAGGCCTGCAGGCACTGGGCGCCGACATCGATGTCGATACCGGCTATGTCATCGCCAAGACCCGGAACGGCCGCCTCGTCGGCAACCGCTATGTCTTCCCGAAAGTCTCCGTGGGCGCCACCCATGTGTTGATGATGGCGGCGTCGCTGGCCAAGGGCGAGACGGTGCTTGAAAACGCCGCCTGCGAGCCCGAGATCGTCAATCTCGCCGAATGCCTCAACGCGATGGGCGCCAGAATTTCCGGCGCCGGCACGCCGACCGTCACCATCGACGGCGTCGAAGCGCTGTCGGGCGCGCGCGTGCGCGTCATCCCCGACCGCATCGAGACCGGCACCTATGCCATGGCGGTGGCGATGACCGGCGGCGACGTCGTGCTGGAAGGCGCACGGCCGGAGCTGCTGCAGACGGCGCTCGACGTGATTTCCCAGACGGGCGCGGAGATCACCCAGACCAATTCCGGCATCCGCGTGAAGCGCAATGGCGCCGGCATTTCACCCGTCGACGTGACGACGGCTCCCTTCCCGGCCTTCCCGACCGATCTGCAGGCGCAGTTCATGGGCCTGATGACCATGGCCAAGGGCAAATCGCGCATCACCGAGACGATCTTCGAAAACCGCTTCATGCACGTCCAGGAACTGGCTCGGCTCGGCGCCCACATCACGCTTTCTGGGCAGACGGCCATCGTCGACGGCGTGGCGAAGCTGAAGGGCGCGCCAGTCATGGCGACCGATCTTCGCGCTTCCGTCTCGCTGGTCATCGCCGGCTTGGCGGCCGAAGGGGAAACCACGGTCAACCGTGTCTACCATCTCGACCGCGGTTTCGAGCGGTTGGAGGAAAAGCTGTCCAACTGCGGCGCGGTGATCGAACGTATTTCCGCCTGACGGTCGGACGGCAGCAGCTTCTAGCAACGGCGGCTCGTAGCGCCTCCGCCCGTCCGCCCGCACCGCAAACCCGAGGCAATGCCTCGGGCGGACGTCGTGGGGTGGTTGCACCGACCGGAAAGACCGCCTAACAGAGGCTGAAACCAACCTGTAGGTCGAAAATCCGGATGACCGCCCTCAAGCTTATCGCGCTCGACGACCAGGATCTGGGCATCGTCTCGGCCCATCTCCAGGACGCCGTGATGAAGGTCTCGGATCTCGAATTCCTGCCCAAGGCCAAACGGTTCGTGCTGACCATGAACCGCTTCGTGTGGGAGGCCAAATCCGGCCTGTTTCGCCAGCACAATGAACGACGGCAGGCCGTGCTGCATTTCGACCGGGTGCTGGGCGCCAAGACCAGCGGCATCGCCCGCGACAAGCCGGCCGAAATTCTCTCCTTGCTGGCGATCAGCTTTATCGAGATCAGCAAGCCCGCGGGCATCGTCGAACTGATCTTTTCGGGCGGCGGCACGATCATGCTGGATGTCGAATGCATCGAGGCCCGCCTTGCCGATATTGGCGGCGCGTGGGAAGCCACGTCGCGCCCGATACACAGGGCTTGAGCATACGATGGCCATCACGCTTGCCCAGTCCGACGCCGATTTCGAGCAGCGTTTCGCCGCGTTTCTCACGACCAAGCGCGAGGTATCGGCCGATGTCGACGCCGTGGTGCGAGACATCATCACGCGCGTGCGTGCCGAGGGCGATGCGGCACTGATCGACTACACACGGAAATTCGGCGGAGGCGACCTCGCCAAGCTCGGCATTGCCGTCTCGGCGGAAGACATCGCCGGCGCCTATGCCGAGGCCGATCCGGCCACGGTCGAGGCGCTGAAATTCGCACGCGACCGCATCCGGTCCCATCACCAGCGGCAAAAGCCCCAGGACGAACGCTACACGGATGCCGCCGGCGTCGAGCTCGGCTCGCGCTGGACGGCGATCGAGGCGGTCGGGCTCTATGTGCCGGGCGGCACGGCAAGCTATCCGAGCTCGGTGCTGATGAACGCGGTGCCAGCCAAGGTAGCCGGCGTCGAGCGCATCGTCATGGTCGTGCCGGCACCGCACGGCGTCGTCAACCCGCTGGTGCTGGTGGCCGCGGATATATCGGGTGTCTCCGAAATCTACCGCGTCGGCGGCGCGCAGGCGATCGCGGCACTCGCCTATGGTACGCAGACGATAGAGCCCGTCGCCAAGATCGTCGGTCCAGGCAATGCCTATGTCGCCGCGGCCAAGCGGCAGGTGTTTGGCACGGTCGGCATCGACATGATCGCCGGCCCTTCCGAAGTGCTGGTCGTGGCGGACGGCGACAACGATCCGGACTGGATCGCCGCCGATCTGCTCGCCCAGGCCGAACATGACGTGTCGGCGCAGTCGATCCTGATCACCGACGACCCGGCATTCGGCAAGGCGGTCGAACGGGCGGTCGAACGCCAGCTGCGGAGCCTGCCGCGCGCGGAAACGGCGGCCCAGAGCTGGCGCGATTTCGGCGCCGTCATCCTGGTTGCGACGGTCGAGGCCGCGCTGCCGCTGGTCGACCGCATCGCCGCCGAACATGTCGAGCTAGCCATCGAGGATGCCGAAGGCTTCCTGGCGAAGATGCGCAACGCGGGCGCGGTTTTTCTCGGCCGCCACACGCCCGAGGTCATCGGCGACTATGTCGGCGGCTCCAACCACGTGCTGCCGACGGCGCGCTCGGCGCGCTTCTCGTCGGGCCTGTCCGTGCTCGACTTCGTCAAGCGCACCTCGGTCCTCAAACTCGGACCGGAGCAGTTGCGCGTGCTGGCACCGGCGGCGATCGCACTAGCGCGGGCGGAAGGGCTTGAAGCGCATGGCCGCTCTGTCGCCATACGGCTGAACATGTAGGCCGGTATGACGGGCTCCGATCAAACCCGCGCAAAACTGATCGATGTCGAACTCGATGAGTCGATCGGCCGTTCGACGCCCGATGTCGAGCATGAGCGGGCGGTGGCGATCTTCGACCTGATCGAAGAGAATAGTTTTCAGCCTGTCAATGACAGCGGTGCAGGTCCTTACCGGCTGAAGCTGTCGCTGGCCGAGTCCCGCCTGGTCTTTGCCGTGGCACGCGAGGACGGCACCGCCGTCGTCACCCACATCCTGTCGCTGACGCCGCTCAGGCGTATCGTCAAGGATTACTACATGATCTGCGAGAGCTATTACGACGCCATCCGCTCCTCGACGCCGAGCCATATCGAGGCGATCGACATGGGCCGCCGCGGCCTGCACAATGAGGGCTCGCAGACGCTGATGGATCGGCTCTCCGGCAAGATCGACATCGACTTCGACACGGCGCGACGGCTGTTCACGCTGGTCTGCGTGCTGCACTGGCGGGGCTGATCCTGGCCCCCGGCGCCCTGCCCCGCTCGGTTCTGTTCCTGTGCGGCATGAATGCCGTGCGCTCGCCGATGGCCGAGCAGCTGGCGCGCCGGATGCTGCCCGCCACCGTCTTCGTCGCCTCGGCCGGCGTGCGCGCCGGCGAGCGCGACCCGTTCGTCGATGCCGTGCTTGCCGAGGACGGGCTGTCGCTTGGCGAGCGTCATCCAAGGACGCTGAACGATCTCGAGGACGACTATTTCGACCTGATCGTGACACTGGCGCCGGAGGCCCACCATGCCGCGCTCGAACTCACGCGCTCGCTTGCCGTCGAGGTGGAATACTGGCCGACGCCGGATCCGACCGATGCCGGCGGCACGCGCGAACACATCATGGCCAGCTATCGCGACGTGCGCGAGCGGCTGAAAGCCCGGATCCACAGCCGGTTCACCGTTCCGAGGCCTGGCGATTAAGCGTGTTCACAAGCGACAGATTATCATATAGGTTCCGCCGAAATTCCAGCCGGGGCGCTGGAACCGCCATCCAAGCAAAGGTATCGAATGCCGAAGGAAGAAGTCCTCGAGTTTCCGGGTATCGTCACGGAATTGTTGCCCAACGCGATGTTCAGGGTGAAGCTCGAAAACGAACACGAGATCATCGCCCATACTGCCGGCCGCATGCGCAAGAACCGCATCCGCGTGCTGACCGGCGACAAGGTTCTGGTCGAGATGACACCATACGACCTGACCAAGGGCCGCATCACCTACCGCTTCAAGTAAGATCAAGGCCCGGCCGGTAAAGCGATGAGCATTTTGCAAAAGCTGGTGCTTGCCTCGGGTTCGCCGCGCCGCATCGAACTTTTGCAGCAGGCCGGCATCGAGCCGGACCGCATCCTGCCAGCCGATATCGACGAAACGCCGCTGCGTGCGGAGCATCCGCGCTCGCTGGCCAAACGACTGTCGAAGGAAAAGGCCGAGAAGGCGTTCGCGTCGCTGAAGTCCGAGACGGACCATGCACCGAGCTTCGTGCTGGCGGCCGACACGGTGGTCGCCGTCGGGCGGCGCATCCTGCCCAAGGCCGAGACGCTAGACGACGCCGCCAACTGCCTCGGGCTGTTGTCCGGACGTTCGCACCGGGTCTATTCCGGCATCTGCCTGATCACGCCGGGCGGCAAACTGCGCCAGCGGCTGGTCGAGACGCGGGTGCGTTTCAAGCGGCTGCCGCGCGAGGAGATCGACGCCTATGTCGCGTCCGGCGAATGGCGCGGAAAGGCCGGCGGCTATGCCGTGCAAGGGCTGGCCGGCGCTTTCGTCGTCAAGCTCGTCGGCTCCTATACCAACATTGTCGGCCTGCCGCTCTACGAGACGGTGGCGCTGCTGTCGGGCGAAGGTTTCAAGACGCATCAAAACTGGTTGTCCGCGCGACCATGAGCCTCGACGACAAGGTCACGCCCCTGCGGCCCAAGCGCCCGTGCCCGGAATGCGGCAAGCCATCGGCGCGCGAAACCTATCCATTCTGCTCGACGCGCTGCAAGGACATCGACCTCAACCGCTGGCTGAAGGGTGCGTATGTCATCTCGGCCCGCGACGACGAGGAAGAACCGGACGCCGACGAGCCGAAGTAGACGAGCGCCGGTCAGGCGGCTTCGTTCTTGCGTTTGACGCGCGCCCAAGCCGGCAGCCAGTCGCCATGTGCGGCCAGGAGATCGTCGACCAGTGACCAGATCTGGTCGAGATCGAGTTCGGCCGCGGTGTGCGGATCCAACATCGCCGCGTGATAGATGTGTTCGCGGTTTTCGCTCATCAGCGCCCGCACCGTCAGTTCCTGCACGTTGATGTTGGTGCGGATCAGCGCCGTCAATTGCGGCGGCAGGTCGCCTATATAGGTTGGCTGGATGCCGGATGCATCGACCAGGCACGGCACTTCGGCGGCGCAATCACGCGGCAGCGAGGTGATGCAGCCATTGTTGCGCACATTGCCGTAGATGACCGACGGTTCGCCGGTCCAGACCGAATTCATGATCGAGGAGGCATATTCCTTGGACTCTTCGACCTCGATGCGCTGGGCCGAGCGGTAGGCCTGCGCCTGGTCCTTCCAACGCTCGATCTGCTCGACGCAACGCTTGGGGTATTCGTCGAGAGGAATGCCGTATTTCTCGATCAAATCGGGGCGGCCGTCCTTGATGAAATAGGGCGTGTATTCCGCGAAATGTTCCGAGCTCTCGGTGACGAAATAGCCCAGCCGCGTCAGCATCTCATAGCGCACCTTGTTCGGGCAGCGCGGATTCCAGCCGGGTTTCGGCGCGCGGCCTTCGCGATAGGCACGCACGAGATCGGGATAGAGGTCGCGATAGGATCCATCCGGCTGGCGATGCTCGAACTGCAGGTAGAAGGCCATGTGGTTAATGCCAGCCGAGCGATAGCGGATCTCGTCATAGGGAAGGTCGAGATCGTGTGCCAGCTCCATCGCCGTGCCTTGCACCGAGTGGCACAGCCCGACCTGCCTGATCTCGGGATATTTCTCCGAGATCGCCCAGGTGTTGATCGCCATCGGGTTGACATATTGCAGCATGATGGCCCGCGGGCAGACGGCAAGCATGTCCTCGCAAATCTTCCACAGATGCGGCACGGTCCTGAGGCCGCGCATGATGCCGCCGACGCCGAGCGTATCGGCGATGGTCTGGCGCAGGCCATATGTCTTCGGCACCTCGAAATCCGTGACGGTGCAGGGCTCATAGCCGCCGATCTGGAAGGCGACGACGACGAAATCGGCGTCCGCCAGCGCCTTGCGCTGGTCCGTGTAGGTCTCGGCCCTCGCCTTGACGCCGAGCGTGGCGATCAGTTTGTTGACGACGACGGCGCTTTCTTCCAGCCGCTGCGGATTGATGTCCATCAGCGCGATCGTTGCGCCCGAAAGCGCAGGGCGCTGCAGCACGTCGCCGACGATGTTCTTCATGAACACCGTCGAGCCGGCGCCGATGAAAGTGATCCTGGGATGTCTTGCCACGTTAACCTCCGGCATATGTTCAGGCCACCTCGAAAGCGGCCCTGACGAGCCGTTCGGTGTAGGCGGTCTTGGGATTGGTGAGGACCTGGTCGACGGGTCCTTGCTCGACGATCTTGCCGTGCTGCATGACGATGACGCGGTGGCACAGCGCCCGCACCACCTTGAGGTCGTGCGAGATGAAGAGATAGCTCAGACCACGCTCGTCCTGCAGCTTGCGCAACAGATCTATGATCTGCGCCTGGACGGAGAGATCCAGCGCCGATGTCGGCTCGTCGAGCAGGATGAATTCGGGCTCCAGAGCGATGGCCCGGGCGATGGCGATGCGCTGCCGCTGGCCGCCGGAGAATTCATGCGGAAACCGCGACAGGATATCGCCCGGCATGCCCGCGCTGACCAGCGCCTCGCGCACCCGCTCGACCCGCTCGCGCCGTGTCGCGCCAATGCTGTTGACGACCAGCCCTTCCTCGATGATCTGGCCGATCGTCATGCGTGGGTTGAGCGAGGAGAACGGGTCCTGGAAGACGATCTGCATGCGCGAGCGCAGCGGCCGCATCTGCGCTCGCGACAGGCCATGGATCGGCTGGCCATCGAAGCGGATCTCACCGCGTTTCGCGTCGGTCAGCCGGAGCAGCGCCTGGCCGAACGTGGTCTTGCCGGAGCCGGATTCGCCGACCAGCCCAAGCGTCTCATGGCGGCAAAGCTTGAGGTCGAGGTCGTCGACGGCGACCAGTTCACGCCAGTCCGGCTTCAGGAACGTGCCGTGGCGCAGCATGAAGCAAACGCGAACGCCATTCGCTTCGAGGATGGTGCCAGAGCCCTCGGGCAACGGTTGCGGCCGTCCTCTTGGTTCGGAGGCAAGCAATCGCTGCGTATAGGGATGCCGCGGATCGGCGAACAACCGTTCGGTGACGTTGTGCTCGCACATTTCGCCATGCTGCATCACATATACGTAGTCGGAAAACTTGCGCACCACGGTGAGGTCGTGGGTGATCAGGATCACCGCCATCCGCAGCTCTTTCTGCAGATTGCGGATCAGGTTGAGGATCTGCGCCTGCACCGTGACGTCGAGCGCGGTCGTCGGCTCATCGGCGATCAGCACGTCCGGATCGTTGGCGAGCGCCATGGCGATCATCACGCGCTGCCGTTGCCCACCCGACAGCTGGTGCGGATATTGTTTGAGCCGCGCCTCGGGCTCGGGTATCTGGACATGCCGCAGCAGCTCGAGAGCGCGCGCCCAGGCTTGCTTGCGGCTCACCTTGCGATGCACCCGGATTGCTTCGACGATCTGGCTACCGACCGTGTAAATCGGGTTGAGTGAGCTCATCGGCTCCTGGAAGATCATCGAGATGCGGTTGCCGCGCAGCTTGCGCCGGGCGCTCTCGGGGAATTTCAGAATGTCCTGTCCGTCATAACAGACGCTCGATTTCGGTGAGACCGTTGCGCGGCGCGACAGCAGGCCCATGACGGTGCGCGCCGTCACCGACTTGCCGGAACCGGATTCGCCGACGATCGCGATCGTCTCGCCGCGATAGAGCTGGAATGAGATGTCCTTGACCGCCTTGACGACACCGTGCTCGACCTTGAAGGCGACCTCGATGTTGCGGGCGTCGATGACGGGCTCTCCCTGGCGCCCATCATGATCGAGGCGGAATGCTGGTGCGAAGGGCTCGGCGAGTACGATGGTCATCCCTGTCCCTCAATATGGATCGACGGCATCGCGCAGGCCGTCGCCGAGCGCGTTGAAGGCAAAGACGGTGACCAGCACGAAACCGACCGGCGTCAGGATCCAGGGATAGGTACCGATGACGGAATAGGTCGCGGTGTCCTGAAGCATCAGCCCCCAGGAGATCAGCGGCGGCTTGACGGCAAAACCCAGGAAACCGAGGAAGGATTCGAGCAGCACCACCGTCGGGATCGCCAGCGTCACGGCGACGATCACGTGGCTCATCACATTGGGGAAGATGTGCTGCAGGATGATGCGCCGGTCGGTGGCGCCGACCGCCATGGCGGCGCGCACATATTCGATGCGCGCAAGCGCCAGTGTCTTGCCGCGCACTTCGCGCGACATCTGCGCCCAGCCCAACGCCGACATGACGATGATGACAAAGCCGAGGAACACATTGGTCGGCGCGGTGACAGGGATCAGCGTCGTCAACGCCAGATAGAGCGGCAGTTGCGGGAAGGCGAGCACCAGTTCGACGAAGCGCTGCATCCAGACGTCGAACCGGCCGCCGAAATAGCCCGATACCATGCCCACCGTGGTACCGATGACCGTGATGATGAAGACCACCGTCAGCGCGATCATCAGCGAGACGCGCGAGCCATGTATAGCGCGCGACAGCACATCACGGCCGAATTTGTCGGTGCCGAGGAAATGCACGGGCTGGCCGTCCGTCGAGGCGAATAAGTGCCGGTTCGCCGGGATCAGCCCGAAGAGCTTGTAGGGCGCGCCCTCGACGAAAAAACCAAGCAGCCTCGGGTGCTCGTAGTCGGGGCCGACGATGGGCTGGAAGGTGACCGGATCGAGATCGGCCGAATCCGACAGTGCATAGACCCTCGGCCGCGCGACGAAATTGCCGTCCTTGTCGTGGAAGGACGGCAGTTGCGGGGGGGCGAAGCCGACATCGGTCGCCTTCGGGTCCATCGGCGCCAGGAATTCGGCGAACACGGCCATCACCAGCAGCAGCACGACCAGCCAAAGCCCGGCCATTCCGGTCCAGGAGCGCTTCAGCCGGCGCCAGACCAGCGCCATGTAGCTCTCATTGCCGCGTGCGGGCGCCACTGTGGATCGCTCGGCCGGCAGTGGCGGTGGTGAAGGCTCTCGAGCCAGCATCTAGCCCTCCCCGAACTGACGCACGCGCGGATCGAGCAGGACGAGCAGCATGTCGGCAATGATGTTGCCGACGATCAGCGTCGCCGACAGCACCATCATGAAGGTGGCGGTGACATAGACATCGCCGACCGCCATCGAACCGACGATCGCCGGACCGACGGTCGGCAGCGCGAAGATGATCGCCGTCTCGATCTCGCCGGTCAGCATGTAGGGCAGCACCACGCCCTGATACATGACGAGCGGATGCAAGGCATTGGGCACGGCGTGGCGCATGACGACGGCGCTGCCCGTCAGGCCCTTGGCCTTGGCTGTCTCGACATATTGCGCGTTGAGCGTGTCGAGCAGATTGCCGCGCATGACACGCATATTGTAGGCGAGACCGCCGAAGGTGGCGATCGCCACCACCGGCCAGACATGCTTGACCAGGTCGACGAATTTGGCCCACGACCATGGCGCGCCGCCATATTGCGGCGAGAAGAACGAGCCGATCTCCGATACGTTGAACTGGAAGACCAGGAGATAGACGATGATCAGCGCCATCAGGAAGCGCGGCACCGTCATGCCGAGGAAGGCGATGGCCGACAGCGTGGAATCGATCCAGGTGTATTGCCGGGTCGCGGCCCAGATGCCGAAGGTGATGCCGAGCACCGAGGCGAGCAGATGGCAGACCAGCGCGAGCAGCAGCGTGCGCGGCAGCCGCTCGCCGACGACCTCGGCCACTGGCTTGTTGTAATAGAGGCTGTAGCCGAAATCGCCACGGGTGACGATGCCGCCGATCCAGTTGAGGTACTGGACGGGCAGCGGCTTATCGAGGCCGTGTTCGACGCGATAGGCCTGGGCCTGCGCGTCGGCCTCCGCGAAGGAGGCTCCGCCCTGGTTGATCAGCTGCGAGCGGATGTAGTCGGCATAATCGCCAGGCGGCGCCTGGATAATGGCAAAGGTGACGAGGCTCAAAATAGCGAGAACCGGGATTGCCGACGCTATGCGCATGAGCAGGAATCGCAGCATGGACGGTCCGCTTCCTCATCTCGCCGGACGCTCGCTTTAAAGGCGCCCGGAGGGTTGGTTTGTCCCGGCCGCGCCATCGACGCGGCCGGGTCTCTCTCAGTCAGGGGAGGTAAACTTGCATCGGCCCTTAGACTTACATCGGACCCTTGTCTCCAGGCTTGCCGGGAAGCTCTTCGGGGAACAATTCGTATTTCGCCTGTTTGTCGGCCGCGACGAAGACCCGTTCGCGGATAATCGAATCCTCCGCCCAGTTGAACATGAAGATCGGCGTGCCTTGCGGGATGTTGGAGAAGCGTTTGTTGACGATCAGGGCGCCGGGATATTCCGTCAGGCCGACATTGTAGACGTGCTCGGTCGAGATCTTCTGGAAGTCCCGCATCAGACTGGCGCGCTGGTTGTTATCCGCCGACGAGACGAACTTGTTGACGATGTCGACGAGGTCCTTCTCGAAAGGCATCAGATCGACCTCGCCGCTTTCCGGCGCGCGGTGATCCCAGCTGGTCTTGGGGCCGACCGGAGCGAGCTGCACGGTGTTCTGCACCACGGAGGTCAGCTCCTGCTCATTGCGCCGGATCAGCCAGTCGAAGCGGCCTGAATATTGCGTGGCATCGCGCTGGGTGCCGTTAAGCCCGTTGAGCACGATCCGGAGGCCAAGCTTTTCCATCTGCGCGACCACGCCTTCGGCAAGGCTCTTGTCGGTCGTGTAGTCGTTGTTGACCAGCATCACGATTTCGACGTTCTTGCCACCGGCGGTACCGGCAGGAAAGTTGACGATGCCGTCACCGTCTGTGTCCTTCAAACCGGCCTTGGCGAGTTCGGCCTTGGCACCCTCGAGGTCGAAAGGATAGTAGACGGTGGATTTACGGTCGTAGAAGCTGGTGCCCGAGGAGAGGCCGCCTGGATAGATCGCGGTGAACGGCCCCTTGACGAGGGAATCGCCCAGCGCCTTGCGGTCAAGCGCCATGGTGACGGCCTTGCGGAAATCCTCGTTGCGGTTCAGTTCGCGGATCGCTTGGCCGCGCTCGTCCGGGTTGCCCCAGCCGTTGGCGGAAAAGTTCAGGCGCAGATTGTAGCCTATCAGCCGCGGGCCGAAGGCCAGGCGCGCCGGCGCGTTCGCCTCCGCCGCGCGCTTCAGCGAGGCGACGAAGTTTTCCGGCTGCTCGAGGTTGGAGAAGTCGCCCGCGCCTGCGACCGCCTGAACGTCGCGGTCGGCCCAGGTCGACAGTTTGTAATGCAGCTCGTTGAGATAGGGCAGTTGGTTGCCCTTCTCGTCCACCTTCCAATAATAGGGATTGCGGCGCATGACGATGATGTCGTCCGCCCGATATTCGACCGGCACCCAGGCGCCCATGACAGGCATGTTCATATATTCCGGCGGGAAGGCGTTCTTGAACTGGTCGTAGGTGTTCTTCGAATATTTCGGGTGCCGCGGCTTCAAGATATGCGCGGGGCCGGGGCAGAAGGTGCCATAGGCCATTGCGTAGAGGTGCTGCTTCGGGAAGGCGTCCTTGAAGGTCCACTCGACGGTGTAGTCGTCTATCTTCTTCAGCGTCGTGCCGACGCCGAAGGTTTCCTGAGTGGCGCCATTGAGCGGCGAGACGTTGGGATCCATGACCTCGTCGTCCCAGTAGAACATGACGTCGTCGGCGTTGAATGGCACGCCGTCGGACCATTTGGCGCCTTCGACGAGGTGCATGGTCAGCTTGTGGCCATCGGCCGACCAATCCCAGCTTTTGGCGAGATTGGGCAGCGGCTCGGTGTCCTTCGCCTCGACCTGGAACAGCGGCGCGGTGCGCGTCAGGCACTCGGAAAGGCCGATGTCGATGCCGCCCCACCCCTGGGTCTGGCCGGCGCCGTAGTTCCAGCCTTCGGGCCTTCCGCCGATGACATGGCGCATCGTATCGCCATAGACGCCGACGCCGTCCGGCATGTTGGCGGTCTTGAAGACAAGCGGCTCTTTCGGCAGCCGATCTTTCACCGGCGGCAGCTTGCCGACCTTGACGTATTTTTCCGTGACCCAATCGGGCTCGTGATAGTCGGGAAGCGCCTTGAACTCCAGGATGGAGTCGCGCGGCACGTACTTGATCTTGCCCTCGGCCGGAAACGTCGCCGGAACCGGTGGGACTGTCGGCTCGGAAGCGAAAGCGTTGAGCGCCGGAACGGACACGCTCAGCGCCAGTCCGGCGGCGATGCCAATGCTGCGTAGGTACCTCATTATCTCCTCCCTCGTGTTCAGACGTTTGCTGCTGCTCGTATCTTGCCTGGACGGCAGACTGCGGTGGATCTGCCTCCCGTGGATCCGCCGCCGCACCCGGTTCTCAGACGGCCTGTTTCAGCGCGGCTTTTTCGGCGCGCAGTTCCTCGATCGAGCGCACGCTTCGCCGAGCGGCACCGGCCCATTCCCGCGTCTTGACGGTGGATTTCGACAGCCTCTCCTTGGCTGCCGGAACCGCGTGGGCATATTGCGGCAGCCATTGCGCCTGGGCGACGACCATTTCGTCGACCATCTGCCAGACCTCCTCCGGCGTCGACACCGCGCCGACCAGCGGGTCATGCAGCACGGCAAGCTTCAGAAGATCGATGTCGCCAGATATAGCGGCGTGGACCGACATGCGCTGGACGTTGATCGAGGCCATGCAAGTAGCGGCACAGGCTTCCGGCAAGGTGATGCCGGCGGCCATGTTGATGCCGAAACGGTCGACGAAACCGGGTGACTCGATGATGGCGTCCCGTGGCAGATTGGTGATCACGCCCTCATTCCTGACGTTGAAGTGGCCACGATAGACGCGGTTGGTTTCCAGCGCCTCCAATATGTGGCTGGCATGCTCGTTGGAGCGCTTTGACGCGTCGATCGGTTTCGACGCCGCTTCGAGGAATTGCGGATACTCGGTCTCGAACCAGTTGCGGGTTTCCGTGGAATAGCGGAGGTAGCCGCCCGTCTCGCCATGGATCCAGTCGGACATGTCGATCCAGCGCGTGATCTCGTCGGGGCGCTTGCGGTACCAAGGCAGATATTCGGAGAGATGGCCGTTGCTTTCGGTCGAATAGACGCCGAAGCGCTTCAGCACATCGATGCGCAGCTTTTCCTGCTGGGAATAGACCGGATGTGCCTCGAAGGCGGCAATCAGCTCATCCCTATCGATCTTGCGGCCGTTCAGCCGCAAATCGATAAACCAGGTCTGGTGGTTGATGCCGGAACAGACATAGTCGAGTTCCCGCGGCGATTTCGCGCCCAGCACCTCGGCGATCTGTTCGGCGCCGTGCTGGACGCCATGGCAGAGACCGACCGTGTCGACCTTACCGTATTCGATCGCCGCCCAGGTGTTCATCGCCATCGGGTTGGCATAGTTGAGGAATTTGGCGTTGGTGTCGGCGACTTCGCGGATATCCTTGCAGAAATCCAGGATCACCGGAATGTTGCGCTGACCATAAAGAATACCGCCGGCGCAGATCGTGTCGCCGACGCATTGGTCGATGCCGTATTTCAAGGGAATGCGGATATCATCGGCATAGGCTTCGAGGCCGCCGACCCGCACGCAGCTGATGATGTAGCGCGCGCCCTCGAGTGCCTCGCGGCGGTCGGTCGTCGCGGTCACCCGCGTTGGCAGTTTGTTCGCCTTGACGATCCTGTCGAGGATCGCCTTGATCATCGCAAGATTGTGCTCGCTGACATCGGTCAGCGCGAATTCAATGCCCTTGAATTCCGGCACGCACAGAATGTCAGTGAACAGCTTCTTGGTGAAACCGACGCTGCCGGCGCCGATAATAGCGATTTTGAAACTCATCACCTTCACCTCGGTCCAATCGAATGCTAGGCAGGGAGCAGCAAGGGAAGAAAATTGGCCACACGCCTTTTGGGCGCATGCCGTTCAAGCCGGAATCCGGCTTTTCTCTCCTCCCGCCCGCTCCTCGTTCGCGGGTTATTCGCGTTCTTCCAGGCGCGATTATGCGCTTATTCGCGGGCGCGACCAGAGAAGGATTATGCTTTCAGGGGTAATTTTGTGCTGCGGGATTTGATCGCCAACGGAGAGTCGATGCGGACGGTGTCGCTGCCGCGCGGCCGCCAGCGCCTGCATGCCATGCCGACGAGCACGGGCTATGAGGTGCGCGAGGACGTGACCTATGATTGGGACGGCCGAAAGCGCGGTCAGACACCGTTCACCGTCCTGCAGCATACGATCGGCGGTACCGGCCGGTTGCGCTACGAAAACCGCGATTACCGCCTGCAGACGAACGACACGCTGCTGGTGCTGGTGCCGCACAACCACCGCTACTGGCTGGCCAGGGGCGAGCGCTGGGAATATTTCTGGATCTCGATGAACGGCGAGGAGGCGTTGCGCGTCCACAAGTCGATCCTCGACGTGTCCGGACCGGTCTTTCGGCTGCAGCCGGCGACGATCGATCATCTCGCCGATTGCAGTCTGCGTCTTATCAAAGGGGCCGCTTCCCCAGGCGCTGCTTCGGCCATCGCCTACGAGGCGGCGATGGCGCTCTACGACGATGTGTTCGGCTCGCACGCCTTTGCCGAAAAACAGAGCGCCATGCAGCCGGTCATCAATCATATCAACGCTAATCTCGACAAAGCCCTGCCGGTGGCGGACCTGGTCCAGATCAGCGGGCTGAGCCGGGCTCATTTTTCGCGCTGCTTCGCCGAAAGCGAAGGCTTGCCGCCCGCCGAGTTCGTTCTGCAGCAGCGGCTGCAGCGGGCGGCGAAACTGCTGACCAAGGCGGACTTCCTGCCGGTGAAGGAAGTGGCCATCCTGTGCGGTTTCGAGGACGCGAATTATTTTTCCAAGGTCTTTCGCCGCCTCTATGGCACGACGCCCAGCCAGTTCCGCACCACCGGCATGTATGCCAGCTTGCGAACGCCAGCCAGGCGCGGCGCCAGGGTGTCGGACGACGAGACCTGACGCCGCTTGAGACCTAATCAGGCCGCGTGCAGGCTGCCGCCGTCCAGCCACTCGAGTTCGGCCGGCGAAAGCGCAATGTCCAGCGCCCGCAGGCTGTCGTCCAGTTCGCCCAGCGTGCGCGGCCCGATCAACGGGACCGATGGGAAAGGCTGGTTGAGGACATAGGCCAGCGCAATATGGATCGGGCTCTTGCGCAGCCTGGCGGCGAGTTCGATCGCCCGGTCGCGGCGGCCGAAATTGCGCTCGGAGTACCAGACCCGCACCAGTTCCTCGCTGTCCAGCCTGTCGCGCCCGGCGCGGTCGGTGAAGAAGCCGCGCCCCTGGCTCGACCAGGCGAAGTTCGGCATCTGCCTGGATGTCAGCCAGGCTTTCCAGTCGTCGGTGGAGGAGGTGATGCAGCCGGCCCAGATCGGCTCCAGCATTTCGGCCAGCGAAAAATTGTTGGAGAGCGCGCCGGGCTTCTGCTTGCCGGTTCGCTCGGCATAGGCGATGGCCTCGTCCATGCGCTGCATCGTCCAGTTGGAGCCGCCGAAGGGACCGCGAATGCGCCCGGCCTTCACCTCGCGGTCCATGGCGTCGACGAACTCGCCGACCGGCACGTCCGGATTGTCGCGATGCATGAAATAGATGTCGACATGGTCGGTCTGCAGGCGGTCGAGCGACTGAGCAAGCTGCTTTGCGATTACGTCGGGATAGCAGAGCGGCGAGTGCGCGCCTTTGGCGATGATCACCGACTGCTCGCGCACGCCACGGTTCCCCAGCCATTGGCCGAGCAACGTCTCGGTGTAGCCTCCGCCATAGACGTAGCCGGTGTCGAACAGATTGCCGCCAGCCTCGAAAAAGGCATCGAGCAGGATAGACCCAGAAGAGAAGGTGCGGAAATCCTCGAAGCCGAGCGCCACCACGGAGGTCGGTTTCGGCAGGCCCGGAATGGTGCGCTTGCCGATCGCGGTGCCGCCGTGCCGCAGAGGTCGGCCGGAGATGGTGTCGGTGCGCAGCGAGGCCTTCTCGATCTCGTACTCCAGCCCCACCGCCGCGCGCCATCTGTCGAGCACGCGCAAGGTGCCGAGGCTGTCGGCCCAGCCCATGCCCGGCCAGGCGAATTCCTGCCGCCCGGCGCGGATCGCCTCACCGGCGGCATCGACCTCGAAGGAATAGACATGGCGCTGCTCGTTGACGCTGATGGTCTCTTCGGCGTCGTCGGCGCCGATCACGTTGATCCGGCCGAGGCCGACATCGCGGTCGCCGCCGGCGAACCAGAAGTCCGGCACCTCGATGCGGCCCCTGGTGCCGAAGATGCGCAGGACGTTGTCCTGGTTTAGCGAGATACTGCAGGAAACCTCGGCGACGATGCCACCGGGGAAATGCAGGACAGCGGAGGCCCATTCGTCGACGCCGGACTGGCCAAGGTGGGCGGCGCCCACCACCTTGTCGGGTTCGGCGAATGGCTCTCCCGCGGCAGCGCCGGCAATGAGGCGCACCATCGACACGGGATAGCCGCCGACGTCGAGGATGCCGCCGCCGGCGAGGTCGTTGGCGTAGAGCCGGTGCTCCGGCATGAAATCAGGCATGGCGAAGCCGAAGCTCGACTTGATCATCCTGATCTCGCCGATGACGCCAGACTTGATCAGATCCACCAGTTGCAGCGTCTGCGGATGCAGCCGGTACATGAAGGCTTCGCCGAGAAAGGTGCCGGCCTTGCGCGCCGCATGCATCATGGCGTCGGCCTCGAACGCGGTCAGCCCGAGCGGCTTTTCGCAAAGCACGTGTTTTCCGGCTTCCGCCGCCCTGATCGCCCATTGCGCGTGGCCGGGATGCGGAACCGCGATATAGATCGCGTCGATTTCCGGATCGGCGAGAAGAGCGTCATAACCGTCGAGGATGCGGGCGCCGGGAAAGCTCTCGGCCAGACCCGGTTTGCCGGGGTTGCGCGCGCCGATGGCAACCACTTTCCCGGTGCGCGAACCGGCGACGCCATCGGCAAAGGCCTTGGCAATGCCGCCCGGCCCAAGAATCCCCCAGCGAATGGGCGTTGATACAGTCATGTCATTCTCCTTGCGGGCTTGGAAAGGGGCGGCCGGTCAGCGCAGCCGCAGCCCCTTTTCGTCGAACAGGTATGATTTGCGGATCGAAACGGTGACCTCCGAGGTGTCGGGAACCTTTGCCGCTTCGCGCTGGATCACCACATCCTCGCCATGGGTCGTTCGGGCATAGAGGAAGCTCGTGCCGCCCAAATGCTCGACCACGTCGATGGCGGCGGTCAGGTCGGCGTCGCCTTCACCGGCGCTGCCAAAATGTTCCGGCCGCACGCCGACGATGACTTTGCTACCCAGTTCAGGCCCTGCGCATTTCAACGGTTGCGTGATACGGGTCTTCTCCTCGCCCGCCAGCTCGACCACGACCCCTTTTTCATCACGCCCGACAATATGGGCCTTGATGAAATTCATCTTAGGCGAACCGACAAAGCCGGCCACGAACATATTGTCGGGATTGTCATAGAGTTCCAGCGGCCTGCCAATCTGCTCGATATGGCCGGCGCGCAGCACGACGATCCGGTCGGCCAGCGTCATCGCCTCGGTCTGGTCGTGGGTGACATAGACCATGGTGGCGCCGAGTTCCTTGTGCAGCCTTGAAATCTCGACCCGCATCTGGACACGCAGTTCGGCATCGAGATTGGAGAGCGGCTCGTCGAACAGGAACACTTGCGGCTCGCGCACGATGGCGCGGCCGATGGCGACACGCTGGCGCTGGCCACCGGAAAGTTTCTTCGGACGACGATCCATCAATTCGCTGATGCGCAGGATCTCGGCCGCGCGCTTCACCCGCCGCTCGGTATCGGCCTTGGGGTTGCCGGTCATGCGCAGCCCGAATGAGAGGTTCTGCTCGACGCTCATATGCGGATAGAGCGCGTAGGACTGGAACACCATGGCGATGCCGCGGTCGGCCGGCTCGACATCGTTGACCACCTTACCGCCGATGGCGATCTCGCCGCCGCTGATGTCCTCCAGCCCGGCGATCATCCTGAGCAGCGTGGACTTGCCGCAGCCCGACGGGCCGACGAAGACGACGAACTCGCCATCGGCGATGTCGATGTCGGCGCCGTGGACGACCTCGAAGGCACCGAAGCGCTTGGCGACATTGGTGAGTGTGACGGTTGCCATTCTGCCCCTTACTTGACCGCGCCGGCGGCGATGCCGGCGATGAAATGACGCTGCAGGAGCACGAAGACGATGAGCATCGGCACGGTCAGCATGACCGCGCCCGCCATGATGCCGCCCCACGACACCTTGGTCAGGCCGATCAGCGTGCCAAGCGCCACGGGTGCTGTCATCGAACCCGGCTGGCTGTTGATCAGAAGTGGCCATAGATAGTTGTTCCAGGAGGCGAGGAACAGGATGATGCAGAGCGCCGCCAGCATCGGCCGCGCCAGCGGCAAGGCGATGAAGACGAAGATCCGCCACTCCTTGACGCCCTCGACGCGGGCGGCATCGAACAGATCGTCCGGCATCATCGAAAAACTCTGGCGCATGAACAGCACGCCCAGCGAATTGAACAGCGGCGGCACGATCAGCGCCACCCAGGTGTTGGCAAGCTTGAAGTCGCGCGCCACCATGATGAATTGCGGGATCAGCACCACCGCATAGGGCAGCGTGATGGTGCCCAGGATGATGGCCACGACCACGCTTTTGCCGAAGAATTGGTAGCGGGCCAGCGCCCAGCCGGCCATCGAGGTCAAAAGCACCGACAAGACGGTGTAGGTCACCGCCACGCAAATGGAAATGACGATGGCGCCGACGAAGTCTGTGTCGCGCTGCAGATTGTTGAAATTGTCGACGAAATTGCCGCGCGGCAACAGTTCGATGCCCGGACTGAATATGCCGTTGTCGGGCATGGTCGAGAACACCACCATCATCCACAGCGGAAACAACCAGATCAGCGCCAGCGGGGTCAGGAACAGGTGCAGTGCGATGCTTCGTTTCAGTCTTGCCGACGAGAGCGAACTCATTTCGGTTCCCTCGTCAGCCATAGCTGCACCAGCGTGATGGCGATCGCCAGCCCGGCCATGGTGTAGGCGACGGCCGAGGCATAGCCGAAATTAAGCGAGCGGAAGCCCTGGCGGTAAAGCAGCAGACCGAGCGTCTCGGTGCCGCCGCCCGGCCCGCCGCGCTCCGTGATCAAGAACGGCTCGGTGAACAATTGCATGGTGCCGATGATCGACAGCACGGCGCAGAAGACGATGACCGGCTTCAACAGCGGCAGGGTGATGTAGAAGAATTGCTTGAGCTTGCTTACCCGGTCGAGCGTCGCTGCCTCGTAGACATCCTCGGGAATGGACTGCATGCCGGCCAGCAGGATGATGGCGTTGTAGCCGGCCCAGCGCCAGGTGACCGCGATCATGATCAGCGCCATGGCCGGCGTGACATTGGAAAACCAGTCGACCTTGGGCAGGCCGATGCCGTTCAGGAGCTTGTTGACGATCCCGAAATCGAGGCTGAACATCAGCCGGAACACCGCAGAATAAGCGACCTCGCCGACCACCACCGGGGCGAAGAAGGCGAAGCGGTAGAGGCCGCGCGCCTTGAGCAGCGGCGAATTCAGAAGCACCGCCATCACCATGGCCAGCGCGATCATCACCGGGACCTGGATGACGAGGATGAGCAGCGTGTTCTTCAGCGCGTTAAAGAAGGCGGGGTCGCCGATCAGCCGGCCCCAGTTGAAACCGGGCGCGAAGCGCCACGGCACGGTGCGTGTCGCCTGGAACGAGATCAGGAACGAGGAGATGATCGGCCACACCCAGAAGATGGCGAAGATCAGGAGATAGGGCGTAAGGAAGCGATAGGCCGTGGCATTGCGGTCGCGCATCTTTTGTCCTCCTTCATCCCTGGTGTCGAAAGCAAGCGTGCAAGCGGCGGGTCCAGGACGGCATAGCTGCCATCCCGGACCCCTTCCTGGGAGGTCAGGACTTGACAGGCAGCCCAGTCGCCGAGGCGATCTGGCTGGCGGCATCGTCGAGTGCCGCCTTGGCGTCGGGATATCCGCCGGCGAGGTATTTGGTCTGCACGGCGCGCACGATGATCTCGGCATCGCTCTGGAACTGCGTGCCGCGGCTCGGAACGACCTTGGGCAAGGTGCCCAGAATATCCTTCCACACCGCCTGGCCGCCCCAGTAGGGCTGGCCCTGGCTGACGTAAGGGTCGTTCAGGGCCGAGACCAGCGATGGGACGAGGCCGAACTCCTTCAGCATGGTGATCTGGCCTTCATTGGTGCCGAGGGTGTATTTCAAATACTCGTAGGCCGCTTCCTTGTTCTTCGATGCCGAAGTGATGGCGAGCGACGAGCCGCCGAGATTGGCGGCGTGCGGCCCGTCCGCTGTCAGGCTCGGCATCAGGTAGACGCCCCATTTGCCGTTTTCGCCGGCCGATTCGGTGCGGATGGTGCCTTCGTACCAGCCGCCATAGACCTGGGTGGCGACGGTGCCGGCGGTGTTGTTGGTGATCTTGGTGCCCCAGTCGGCCGACGAGACGATGCCCGCGTCCTTCATCTCCTTGACCTTGGTCATGGCGTCGACGCATTTGGGCTGGTTGACCGTGATCGACTGGCCGTCCTCGGCGAAATAGGCGCAGCCCTGTTCGTTGGAGATCATGCGGAAGAATTCACTATCGCCGTTGAAATCGGCATTGGTCATCGAGACCCCTGGATTGGCGGCCTGGATCTTCTTGCCGGCGGCGATGAAATCGTCCCAGGTCTTGATCGATGCCGGGTCGACGCCCGCCTTTTCATAGAAATCGCGGCGATAGAAGGCGGCGACCGGGCCGGAATCCCACGGCATGGCATAGGCCTTGTCGCCGACTTCGAGTTCGGTACGCTTGAAATCGGGGAATTTCTTCTGGTCTTCCGCCGTGTAGCCCAACGTGTGCAGGTCGACGAAACAGTCGGGGAACTGGCTCCAGTAATTCTCGGCCTCGCCGTTCTCGATGGTCACGATATCGGGCAGGCCGACGCCGCCGGCCGCGCATCCGGCGATCGACTTGTCATAGGTCGGCTGGTTGCCGAGATCCTGGACCGTTACCTTGATGTCGGGATGGACCTTGTTGAAACCGGCAACCGTTGCCTTCAGCGACGAGGCGGCGATGTTCCAGCTCCAGATGGTGATTTCGCCGGATTGCGCGAGGGCCGGGGCTGAGCCCAAGACAAGCGCGAGCGCGGCGCAGGACAGTGTGATGCGCATTGAAATCCTCCCATTTCATTTGCTCTCTCTGCGAGCCTGGCTAGACTAGGCACCGGCAAAGGCCTGTCCCCGACAAAGGGAATACGAAATTGGCGGAAAGTAAGATGCCCGAACGGCCGTTTTACCAGCCTGGTGCCAGCAGCGTGGAAGGCCTGCCGCTGTTGTTGCAGATGTTCCACACCAATCCGCTGGTGATGCTGAAGCCGCATTGGCATGCCCAGGTCGAGGTGAATTTCATCGTCCGCGGCTCCGTCCACTACCGCATGGACGAGCACGAAATCTCGCTCTCGGCCGGCGAGATGTGCCTGTTCTGGGGCGGCTTGCCGCACCAAATGGACGATTTGAGCGACGACGCCGTCTATGCCGGCGCGCACCTGCCGCTGGTGCATTTCTTCCGGCTTCACCTGCCGGCGGATATACGCCACCGGCTGATGACGGGCGCGACGCTGGTGACTAGCGCCACCGATCAATCCGACAACGACAATTTCGCCCGCTGGAACCGCTACGCCCGTTCGGGCGATCCGGCCAAGACCGAGCATGCCGTCAACGAACTCCTGCTGCGGCTGGAGCGGGTGCGGTTCGAGCCCTATCGGCTGGTGCCGGAAAACGCCGCCGGGCAGGAGGCGGGGAGCACCTTCGACCAGCAGTCCTCACGCAATGTCGGGCGCATGTGCGATTTCATCGCCGAAAATTTCCTCTACGACATCGATTGCATGAACATAGCGGCCGCCGCCGATATCCACCCCAAATACGCCATGAACCTGTTCAAGAAATCAACCGGCATGACGCTCAACGAATATGTCAACCTGTTGCGGCTGAGCTATGCGCAGGCGCTTCTGATGCATCAGGACGCCAATGTGCTGCGGGTCGCGATGGACTCAGGCTTCGGCTCGCTCAGCGCCTTCAACAAATCCTTCCGCAAGCTGGCCGGCATGACCCCATCCGACTTCCGCAAGGGGCTGCCAAGCGCCAGATAGGAGGGCGCATGGCATGGAAACCAGCCCATCGGGCGACACTTCTTTTCCTGCGGGAAATCCTCATCTGGGCGCTGGACAGGCCGAATTCCCATGCTATAACCCACGCGCTTTCAAGGGGCGCCCACGGTGCTTTCATTGAAATCCGGAGCGCGAGTGTTCGTTAGCCGGAACAGGCCCAGATAGCTCAGTTGGTAGAGCAGCGGACTGAAAATCCGCGTGTCGGTGGTTCGAATCCGCCTCTGGGCACCATTCCCCCTTCTCCCGACATTCCTTTTCGCCGAACCTTCTACGCTGCAGTTTCTGCAAGCCCCTGGAATTGTTGATCTTTTGCAGTCGCATTGCGCAATTAAGCGGGACAGGGAGCGCTTAGGGCGCATTTGGTCCAACGGGGCGGGGGGATGGTATTTCCGTTGGTATTGGACATCCTGATGGTATCCAAACAGCCAAGGGAGACCTGACGAATGCCCCTCTCCGACGTGAAATGTCGAAACGCCCGCCCTGCTTCCAAACTCGTGAAATTGTCTGACGGGGGCGGGCTGCAGCTATGGGTACAGCCCACGGGCTCTCGCCTCTGGCGGCTCGCCTACCGCTTTGACGGCAAGCAGAAACTGCTCGCGCTGGGCAGCTATCCCCTTATCTCTCTCGCCGAGGCACGGGAGGCGCGCGATGATGCTAAAAGGCTCCTGCTAGCTGGCGTCGACCCTGGAAAGGAACGCAGCTTGCGGAAGGCCGATTCGGCAAAGGACTCCTTTCGCTCAATCGCGGAGGAATATGTCGACAAGCTAAAGAAGGAGGGACGTGCCGACCGGACGATCAGCAAGGTCAAATGGCTGCTCGATTTTGCCTACCCGATAATCGGCGACAAGTGCATTCGGGAGATCGATACGGCCAGCATCCTTACCGCCCTCCGTCGCGTCGAGGTTCGCGGCCGATATGAGTCGGCCAGGCGACTGCGCTCCACCATCGGCAGCGTGTTTCGATACGCGATCGCGACCGCACGCGCCGAGACAGATCCGACCTTCGCCCTCAGAGGCGCACTCATCAGTCCGAAGGTAACGTCTCGCGCCGCGATTACCGATCCGAAGGCCTTGGGCGGTTTGCTGAGGGCGATCCATGCATTTGACGGACAGCCTACAACCCGAGCCGGTCTGAAGCTGATAGCGCTGCTGTTTCCCCGCCCCGGCGAGCTTCGCGCCGCTGAATGGGAAGAGTTCGATTTTGAAAGCTCGGTGTGGACGATCCCTGAAGCACGCATGAAAATGCGACGGCCGCACCGCATACCCCTATCAAAGCAAGCGATCAGCGTCCTGACTTCACTGAGAGGAATCTCTGGTGATGGATCGCTGCTGTTTCCCAGTGTTCGATCGGCTTCGCGTCCGATTTCCGACAATACGCTTAACGCCGCACTGCGTCGTATGGGTTATAGCAAGGAAGAAGCTACCGCGCATGGTTTTCGAGCAACGGCATCAACTCTGCTGAACGAATGCGGCAAGTGGCATCCGGACGCGATAGAGCGGCAGCTGGCCCACATTGAGAACAACGACGTTCGGCGCGCCTACGCCCGGGCAGAGCATTGGGACGAGCGCGTCAAGATGATGCAGTGGTGGGCCGATTATCTGGATGAACTCAAGAGCAAAAACCTGCGGGTGATCTCAATCGAGGGACGCCGCAAGCCTGCTGTCCACACACCAACGCGACCATCCACTTTGAACCCAACAGCGGCCGTTCATCAAACGCCGATACAAATCTCCAACCGCCGGAAATCATACTGACCGTCGAAAAACGCCACAACTCGACGCCAAATCGTAGGCCCGCATTGTCAGATTTCCTGGAGAGAAAGTTGACCGCGTTCGGCGGGAAGCTGCCGTTCTGCAGCCGACCCCATTTCCGTCATTCAAGCTGCCGATGGCCGGTTCCGAAACCGGCCATCTACCCGGCCCGGAGCCGGGGCGCTATTAGAGCGAGAATCCCGTGGGCAGTGTGCGGTCCGTCCATTTCGCCGGCTAGTCCGTGGATCCGCTATCCCCGCCCGACTTTAACCTCCACAACCTTCCTCTCCATAGATCCGGGACAAGCCCTTGATGCGCGTCGCGATCGCGTCGATGAGACGACCAACGATCTCATGGATGATCCCCTCCTGGCGAAGCTCTTGGGCGCACTCCGATGCGATATCGGGCATCACCGCGAGCTGATGGCGGATCGTCCGCACCGTGTACTCGCTGCCAACCTTTGCTGAGGACGCACAGCGCCCCCAGTGGCGCGGCATGATCTCCTCGATGGGATAGACTCTGTCGATCTTCATCGCCAGTTTAAGGTCGCGCATCTCAGATTGGATCTCTCCCCCGAGGTGCGGCAGAATGGACGAGATGTCGTAGAGCGGAGCTAGGCGGGCCTCGCCCTGGGCACCGAGCAGCATCGAGTAGTTCTTTGCGTGCGCGTCCGTGCCGGCGATGATCCAGTTGAAGACGTTCGCGGCCATGAAGATCTGACGGTCTTGGACGGGGTCGAGGGAGGCCGACAGCACCTTTCTGGAGATCGTCGTGATACCTGGCCCACCCTGGTTCTCGTACTTGAGCGTCGGCATCACCGACAGGGCCTGGCACATGTCCTCCTGATGGATGCGGATGGTCTTGCCGTCGATGTTGCGGCGGTCGTAGCGCTCGATAACGATCGCCTTTTCGCCTGCGAAGTCGAGAACCTGGCTATGTGCAGCGTCCATGCCGAGCTTGGATGCAAGCTGCAGGCAGAAATGCTCGTTCTCGGTATGCCCGTGCAAGTGCGGCAAAGGCGGCTTGAAGATGTGTGTCGTGGGCGTGTCGCCTAGAGGGATCCCCCAGCGATTGCTGCCCTTGTCGAAATGGAACGCCGTCTTTGCCTGCGCACCAGCGAGACTGAACTGACCAGGATCGCCGATTTGCCGGGTCGCTGCACCATCCTTGCGCAGGTCGCGCAGGCGGTCGCCGATCTGCGCCTCGGTGAGCAACTCCACGTTCTCGCCGCGGGAAACCTGGTCGCCACGACGAAGGAACTGGACGGCGCCGGCGCAGTCGCGGCCGACATTCTTGAGCAGGGCAAACGGGTTTCGCGCGGAGACCTGGAACCTCTGCGCCCATCTGGCGAGGGTCTGCTCATTATCCGGCAGCAGACCCCAGAGGAATGCCTCGACGACCTTGCCCTCGTAGGTCCTGGTGATCGTCGGCATGGACAGGGAGAGCGGGATCGCCACCCGGCCCTCCATCCATGCCTCGTGATAGGAGAACGAAAGCTTGCCGCCCTGCAGGTGGTGGAGCCACCCAACCGGTCTGCCAGCGATATAGACGTCGAGGGTGTCGATGGGGTTCACCATGATCATCGTCACCTAGAGCTTGTAGGGAATCTCGTCGTCGTCATCGTCGACATGCCGTTCATCGGCATTATGATGATGATCAGCAGCCGACGTCGGCGCCGGCGGGATCTGAAAGTCCAGCTCCACACCAAGCGTGGTCAGCGCCAGCAGCACGTTGCCGATCTCGGCGCTGGGCTTGCCGTTCTCGATCCACGACACCCACGTCTGCGTGGTGTTGATCATCTTGGCCAAGGCAGCCTGGGACAGGCCGCGCCGGGTGCGGGCCTCCTTGATCAGGATACCAATGTCGCGAGCTGTTCTGATCTTCATGGCTATACGATTCTGCATGAGCTAGCCCGATATAGGACCGTATATGACGGGTGTCAATATACGTTTGTATATCAATTACCGCTATATAGGCTGCCATATCGGCAGTCCCCATATACGAGCCGATATAAACCTATTGCGCCATGCAAACATTTTCGGCATGTGCGATCAAACCTTTCGACACGGTACCAAGACCGCGCGCTCGTCGAGAACTGGAACGACGTTGTTGGTGCCGTGACCGGACTGTCTGCTGTTGGGCAGCACTGAGCGGGTAGCTGCCATTCGGCAGCCGACGCAGTTCCAGCGTTTGCAGGATCTGAAGGCTAAGATGCCGAATGTCGAGAAAATCCTTCGCAGGAATTTTTACGGATGGTTCGTGCGGTCGGAACGGGGGCCTGCGACATCGCTCTCGCAGGACATCCCGCGTTTGAAAACTTGAAGAATCAGGGCTGAGCGTCGCCTCGCCTCTTGATCATACGTCGATCTTCATCTCGAATCCTTCGCCGAAGAAGCATTCGTGGCCGAAGGCATCGCGCATGGCCTGTGAATCCCAGACCTCAGTATATGGTGTCCGATAGTTGAAATAAAAATGCAGTTCCTTTGGACCGTATTGGATCAGCCTAGCGACCGCTTCCGGGTTCGGGTGTCGGTTTCGAGCGCCACTGGTCGAAATCGCGATGCGCTTAGCTGCCATGGCCCTTACCAGCGGGATGGTCGTGTTCGCCTTGCTTCCGTGATGCGAGAGCTTCACCAGGTGAAGCTCCTCGGTGTCGAGCTTCCGCAACCCTTCCAAGAGATCCGACGGGTGGGCATCCGCAGCCAACAGGACTCGTCGGCCCTCGAATTCGGCGACGAATGCAATGCTCGATCCGTTCGGGACGGTTCTGTCCTCCACATCCGGCGCGTCCGCCAGCGCCGCGACGTTTCCAGGGACGGTCGCGAGCTTCGGGCCAAGGATCTCAAGCCCGGCTGCGACTGGATCGGGATCGACAGGCAGGGTCTTGGACTGACGATACTCGATCCAGTCCGAGCGTAGCCGGGATAGCGCTTTCATCGTCGGTGTCAGGAGGGTTATCTTCATCCCGCCTACTACGTTAATAACTGGCAGTTTCGCTTCGCGGATTGCCACCGCCTTGCCATTGAAGTCGGCATTCCAGGGCCATGCTCGTTTAAGAAGACCGTCCGAGAAGGCGTCTCCTTGTCTGGGCCCCAAGATTTCCAGATCCGATAGTTGGTCGAAACCGTTGAACCAGACCTGCGCCACGGATCCTGGCAGGTCAGGATCCTCGATCAGAGGCAGTAGTCCTTCGATGTGGTCGGCGTCGATGTGACTGAGGACGAGGAGATCGATGCGTTCACCGCGCCCGTGTATATCCTTCAGCGCCAGGACGATCGATGCGGCGTAGGTGGACCCACGTCCACCATCGATCAGGATATGATGCTGTCGATCCTCCGTCCCGTAATCCAGAAGAAGACAGTCGCCGTCATCGGCAGGCAGCATCCTGACGCGGAACATGACATCCCTTTCAATGACGTGGGAACTGAAGTGTCGTGAAGGCCTCGCTGATCTCGCATCGAGAACTCATAGAGCGGACGCGGCCCAACATCTGCTTTGCTTCGGCATCGTCAGCCGAGAAGATCGTGAAGATGTCGCGCAGGTGACTGAACCCGACAGTGAAGAACGGCAGCCCGCGGTTAAAGGCTTCCTTGGCAAGTTGAAGGATTTCGGACCGCGTATCGCTGGAGACCGGGCCATCCATCAGCGTGCAGGCTCGGATGATCGCACCGTCCGGCATCCACGGAAAGAAATTCATCAAGTTAGGCGCCCAGTTCCGCCAGTGTTCGATCTGCTTCCTGTCCGCCGTCGCCAGGCTCACATAGGCGGCCGCGCATGCCGCCAGGGGATTGGAACGCTTGTCCCGGATGGCATGAACGATCGTATTGTCATCCGAGAACATTGCGACCGATGCCGCTGCGGCCGAAAGCCTGCCCGCTTTGAGATACTCGAGCAACGCATCCAGTCTGGAGTCGCGTACGGTGACGCCGAGATGATTACTTACCCGCTCGAACCTGACTTCAACCGAAGCCCCGGGAGATTGGGTCGCGCCGGCCAACCAGGCCAGCGGCAGAACTCCGAGGCTCTCCCCGCGATCGTGACGCACACGAACCCACCAACGTTCGAACTGCGACCCGAAGTAGTCATGGCCGTCGCCGGCACTGATGGACAAGGCATTGGTGCCAGCATCGAAACTCACGTCCAAGCCGTGCCCGATTTCTCCGTCAACTTCGACAATGCGGTCATGTACGTCGGTCCAGGACACGAAGGACGGGGTTTCTGTGCATATATCCAACGTCTCCATCGGTTCGTCGTCGAATCCGGAAGTGAACGCGGGCTGCAACTCGAAGGGGTCGTACTCTTTGCTGAGATCTACCCTGTACATTCCGAGGCGGTGCCGGGTGTCGGCGGTCGCGCGCGACATTGGCGGCCTCAATTCCACCGGAGTTTCGGAGGCTTCTTCCACGTTTGCCCTGCATTGCAGGATTTGTCCGGATGGGAGCCAGGCCTGTAGCCTGTAGGTTCCCGCATCGACTTCAACGGAGAGGCCGTGAGGAGACGTAGGGACGAGGACTGACCAAGCGGTCGCTTCGCCATCGCTTTCGGAGACCGCTCTCTCGATCCGGACAGCGATACCCGACGGCAAATCCCGGATGCCTTCACCACGGGCGAAGTAGAGTTTCAACGTGCCCTTCATGGCACGGCCCCGGCTTGTATCGTCAGGGTGTAGACCGTCTCCGGCGGAGCGACCATCACCACTTCGGCTGCGTGATTGTAGGCAGCACCCTGCTTGAAGGCGGCTGCGACCATGTGCTCGCGCAGAGGCACGACACACGACCATTCCTCGATCGGATTCGCGGGATCGTGGGTCAAGCTCGCCGAGATGCCCGTCGCACAGCGCGCCTCCATGTTGTCCAGGTGTCCCCAGGCTTCGGCGAGATCGAGAGAGATATGGAGCGGTACGTCCACTTTCGCGGGCTTGGAAATCTTGAAGAACTGGCCACGCGATCTCTCCGGGACCTGTATCACGGAGTGCTTTTGCGCGGCCCGTGACACATATGCTCCCAACGCCTGTTCCAGGCCACTCGTGCCAACATGCCATTGCAGATGAGGTTGCGCACCTCCGCCGCGCAGAGCGCGAAGCAACGCTTCGGTGAACAGACTAACCCCATCCGTCGCCCCATAAGCCACGGCGAATTCGGTGGAAGCATGATGGACGCTTTGGAGAGCCAGCTTTCGCCCGGTTCCGGTTGGGTCAACGGCGGAAACCAGCCCTACACCCCGGTGCTCGCCGGCGAGTTCGACGGATGTCTTCTCCGTTGTCCGGCAGGCGTCGATAAGGAACAGCTGCTTTCCGGGGACCATCGTTCGCATTCCACCGAGGAAGTCTTCAAGATTTACGGAAGTCGCGTATTTATCGAATGACCGGGCCCCGAAATCCTGGAGGAAAAGCAGGGGGTCCGATGAAGATACACCATGCCCTGCGAAGAAGAATACCACCATATTGTCAGGAGACTTCGCAGAACGGCCGAGCCAGCCGTCGATCGCAGCGGTGACGCTCCCGATCGTCGCGGTCGGAGGTACCTTCGGCTCGCTCAGGTTCCCGGGAAAGCTGAACGGCGTAGGCGAAGGATCCGAGATCAAAAGCGAGAGGCTTTGAAGGGGAGTGTCGGCGTTCTCGAACTCCGTCAGAAACCATTCGGCGAGGGCGCGCGCCGACTTGGCAGGCGACGCCAGCTGCCCCATGTCGTTGGCGAGGTGCGGTTTCTCGTCGGTGCCTCCCAGCAGATGATCGTAAGCGGAGACGCCGATCAGCAGGACGTGAGTTCCGGGACCGTCTGGCACGGCACCCTCGAATACGAGTGCAGCATCGGTCATGGTCGAGACCATACTTGGGCAGCGCTCATACGTTTGTCGAAACGATGATCGCGTGGGCCGGCACGTTGGCCATCGCCTCAGTGTAAAGGTCGACGTCGGCGTGCGCGGTGCGTAGCGAGATGACTAGGCTGAACGGTGTGGAACGTCGACACTCGGGCGAACTGCGATCAGCCCACCAGCCTTTGACTGGATAGACACATACGCCGCCGCGGACCGCCAGCTCGTGCGCAGGCCCCGTCCATATGTTGTTATGAACGGTACCTATGTCGCTGCGGCGCCAATCCATGAACCAACGACCGTCATCGAGGTTCGGGACCTCAATTTCGTCGTCATCCAGGTCGACGAGTTGATTCAATCGACTTTGTGCAGTTGTGGCAGTGTCGTCGGGCTGGTTGAATTGGAACCGCAGCCTGTGCGACGCGTACCGATCCTTCCTAGCGCGTTTGTCCGCCAAAGGGTCGGGTTCGATGAAATACGATAGGGTGCAGGCAAGCCTGACTTCGGCATTGCCGATCCGTCCGAGTTCACGTTTTGGCCACGGAAGGTCGAAATACTTCATTTCCTTGAGGCCGCATCGACCGTCTCGCGTTTCGAACGGGGTGATTTCGTCTTCAATGACGAGAGTAAGCGAGTTGCTGTCGCTTTCCTGAATGTGCCGCTCGTCCGGAACTCCCCAGCCGAACGTGTCGAGTACCCGCTTGCGATCTTCGGAGCCGCCCTCTGCCTGCCGTTGCATCGCTGGTGTCCAAGACGCGCCGTTCACGATCAGGCCTCGGACGCTTTCCGATCGCATTTGAGGATATCGGGAAAGTACACGGGTCGCGAGACCGGCGATCCCGGCTGTCGCTGCACTGGTTTCGCCTGTGAGATCCAACTCCTGCCCGGCTGCCCGACCCGTCGTCAAAACGCGTGTGTCGGCGGAACCACGCGACGTCTTCTTGCCGGGATCGAAAATGTGGTTGCCACCTTCGAAAACCACGTCCGGCTTGTTGGAGGTGCGGTACTTGTTGTCCCACTTCTGGCTGGTGCGCGAGACCGGGCAAAGATCGCCCTTGGGCGCAACCGGCGTGCCGACGCTGATGTCCTTGTCGGTATAGGCGCCTACCGACAACGCATTGACTGCCTGCCCGGGAGATTGAACCGGGAAATCCGCGTTGCGCCCGCCGTAATGAACTACCTGATAAGGCGTCTCCCGGCTCACGGGAACATTGCCGGCCGCCACGCAGAAAAGCCTCGACCGAACTCCGTCGTTCCATGCCAGCTGGTCGACGGCAGCCGAAGTGGCGCTCTGCCGTCCGCTCTCGTCTTCGCCAGGAATTGTCGCCGACAGCGAGAAGACACGCTCCACTCCGGAATCACGCTCCACCAGTTTGACTGCCTCCTGGATCGCGTCGCGCGGAACGATCAGGTTCGTGGAAGACAACGGTCGGAAAACCTTGACGGACTCCAACGCGGTCGTCAGGATGATCGGCGCGCGAGAGGTAGCAGCCGCCTCGAGGTTCGGGAATAATGCCACACCCGCCATCGCGGTGCCGTGGCCGCTGTTGTCGTCCGTTCCCCAATCCACATCCACGGTTTTGAGGTTGGCCCGAGATATCGAGGCTCGCAGCAACGGGTTGGCTGCATATACGCCCGAGTCGAGGATTACGGTGCGAGGCGCGCCGGCTGGGGCGGGAACGATCCGTTGAGCGACCGCATTCGAAATAGCATTGCGTGCGTCGCCGTCCACGCGTCGGTAATCGTGCACGAAATCGGACGAGGGACGGAACTCGATGACAGCTCCCGTGCAATCCAGCAGTGCCTGCATCTGGACCGCGTTCAGGGTCATGTCGACGACGATGCTGTCCGTGAACTTTGTAGGATTCCCGATGATGGAAATCCCCAGCCGCTCTGCCACCCTATAAAAGTAAGCCGCCCTGTCGGAACGGATCCAGGTTTCGACGGACTCGGACTTCCTCTTGGGCATGTCGTCGATAGGTCCGCTCCAGATGTCTTCCAGCGAAGCAGGCTTGAATTCCGACGTGCTTTCGAACAACTGAAAGCGTGCAGGTTTCTTGGTTGAGCTGACGTTCGAACGGCGCTCTTCAAAAGCTGAGTACGCGTCGATCTGGTTCGAAATCGTCTCCAGGCTGTTCCTTGTCACGAACAGTTTCGCTGACGCAGGCTCGTCATCGTGGGCGGCCGAGACGGACAGCAGGCTAACGCCAGGGCTGGACGCCTTCATTTCGCCGATCCATAGCTTCTGTGTTCCGAACCCTGTGGCGGTGATCACCACTCCCTGCTTGTTCTTGGGGATTCCGGCTTCTTCCTGCGCGGGAGTATGCTCCGCAAGACGGTCCGCTATCTTTGCGAAATTCGCTTTCAGGGCACCGGCATGGCCCGCCCTATCCGGAATAGTCGCCGGATCTCTCTTTGTTCGTCCGCTACGATGAGGCCGAAACGGAGTAGCAGCCAAGGTAAGGTTTCGTAGATGAAGATGAGGCTGAAGCGGCATCTATATCCTAATCCTTGGAGTGATTCCCTGCCTCACGAATACACCTGATGCCACCCTTAGTTCGAGTGAATTTGCATCCGTCCCTCAAGCGCCCACACCAATTCTTTGGTCGTAAGCTTTCCGCCGTTTTCGAGCACGGCTTTTCGCGCTGCATCGACAGCGGCCGCCGCGAGATCTGCCTGTGACAGAGCACTGGTATGCTTCTCGATGGATTCCCAATCGACCGAACCCGCATCGAACGCCAGGATGTTGTTTCGAATGACCTGGCGCGCTTCGTCACCCGTGGGCAGCTCGTATCGAAAAGCGCTGTCGAACCGCCGGAAGACGGCGCGATCCAGAAGGGAACTGTGATTGGTCGCTGCGATGATGATGCTGTGCGACTGGTCGCGGTCCACGAGTTGCAGGAACGAATTCAGCAGACGCCGGGCCTCCCCGATGTCGTTCTCGTGCGCCCGACTTGCCGCGATCGCATCGATCTCGTCGAAGAAATAGACGCCCCGAACCCCAGTCATGGATTCAAAGATCAATCGCAGCTTGGACGCGGAGGCACCCATAAACTTGGTGATGACGCCATCGAGTTGAACGGTGAAGAGGGGAAGTCCAAGCTCGGAAGCGATCCCATGAGCGGTCATCGACTTTCCTGTGCCGGGCGGGCCGACGAAAAGAAGTTTGCGGCGCGGCTTCAGGCCGTAAGCTTCGAGTTCGACAAGTCGCTTGTGCTCGTCGACAATGCGGTCGATACCATCACGCAAATCCCGGCGCAGAACGACGTCCGGAAGCAGGATGTCCGGATATGTGACATCGAGGAGTTCGGCGAGATCGCCCCGGGGCTTCGCCAATTGGATCGTGCGCGAGGTCTTTTCGTTACGTGCGGCAATCACGAACTTATGCAGGGACTCTGCGAATTTGCCTCGCCCGGCCTTTTCGGCCTCTAGCGCGATCTGCTCCGCGATCGACAGAAAACGAACGCCATCCCCGGCGATATGGCTCTGAACCATTCCCAATACCTGTCGAGAAGTCGTCATGCGTTACCCCTTCTGCGTTTTGGCTTCGCGCATCAATACATCGAGCTGCTTGAGCAGATCGTTAAGTTTTTGGCTTTCATTACAATCGCCGACGGTGACGCGTCCACCGTCTTCAGCCAACGGGCCACTGCTTCGCGGGATGGCTGCGATACGGCGCCTTCGGATACAAGTCGATGAAGCGTTGATTTGGGAACGCCCGCTGCTGCGCTTACGTCTCTGACCGATAGGCTGCGTTCCCCTGCTGCGCAAGCGACTTCATCGCCTTCCTTGAGCATCGACGGGTAAAGGCCAATAAAACCCTCCCATCCATCGGGGCGGGGATAGGCACGCGGGCGAATTCATCAAGATCGATCTCGACCGAGGGCCAGCGGCACACGGCAGCTAGCCCTGGCCCTCAGCATAGCAAACGCTGCCGGAGATGGCATCTGGCTTCGGACGGGATACATGGATACTGGTTCTCGAAGAGAGACTTCAACAGGGAGAGCTTCGCCTTCGAGCTGCTTCACAACGCGACGCCCAGGACCAGAAATTCCCGAGGAAGATCGGCGCGGGCGCATGGTTCGAAAACTGGGCCGCACCTCGGCATGAGATCACGGAACAGTCGTTCCGGATCCAACTCAGCTGGGGACGAGTTTGTCAAATCCCCGTCGAGGTCGAACATGCCAGGACACAGCGAAAACCTCAGCAAGCGCAAAGGCTGCGGAGTGCTATCGCCCTCCGTTAAAACTTCGACAGACGTAGGAAATGTCGGCTTTCAGGAAGTGATGTGGTCTGTCGCTACGGCCGACATTGTGAAGATGTCCTATGGGGATGGAAGGCGACCCGCGCTCTGCCAGAGTGAAGTTGCCAAACATCACCTGGAGGTCAGCATGCAAGCCAACACCACCAAAGCCCCGGCCGCTATCCGCGTCGATCTTGCCGCAATATTTGTCTCGTTAGAACTGTCTCGTTCAAAATGGCTCGTGACTTCGCTTTCGCCAGGTGGGGGCGAGAGAATGTCGAGACACCTCGTGTCCGGGGGCGACATTCCGGGTTTGCTCGATCACGTCGCAGAGCTGCAACGAAAGGCGGAAGTGCGGACTGGGCAGAGCTTCCGGGTCATATCAATCCAGGAAGCTGGTCTGGATGGATTCTGGATACACCGGGTCCTCGAACGCGAAGGCATCGAGAGCTATGTCGTCGACCCGGCATCCATTGCCACATCGCGTCGCCGTCGACGGGCCAAGACCGACAGGATCGACGGGGAAGCACTGGTTCGAGCGTTGTTGGCCTACAACCGCGGCGAGCCTCGGGTTTGCGCGATGTTGCGAGTGCCAACGCCGGAGGAGGAAGACCGTCGCCGGTTGGTGCGGGAGCGGAAGGCGCTGACGAACGAGCGGATCAGCCACGTCAACAGGATAAAGGGCCTTTTGTTCAGCCAAGGTGTGTCCGGATACGAACCACTGAAAGAAGATCGACGCAAAGCTGACGAAGCGGTGATATCGGTGCATTGGTCGGCAGGGTAGCCATGGCGAGTTCCTCTCGTTGAAGGAAACTCCATGGTCTGGTCAGGCAGTTAGGCACTCAAAGCCGAGGATTGCCATACTGCATTGCCAACCGCGCCTTCCCGCGAAGCGGGTCGTCTAATCGCCCGACCGTCAAGGGGGTAGATGCAAGCAGTCGTCCTTTTTGCCGATGGTCGTTCGTATGCCGGGTACAGGGTCGTCTACGCGGTCGATGCAAAGTTGATCGCCGCAGGATGAGTTTCGCAGGTGAGATCTTCGTATGTTCGTTACGCACTCTGCTAACGAGGCAGTTGCTTCCCGCTTCGCGGAATGATCTCAGCCACGTCCCGGCAGGGACGGCTCGGTGCGTCCTGTAAGAACGCTGTTGGTGGAATGGTATGGCGGAATTGTCGCAGGCCAGCGACCGAGGTATCAGACAGCGGCTTGCGTTCCTCCGTGCGGATCAAACAGCTCGCCCGTCCGGAGCATCGCATGCATGATCACTGCCAGCTTGCGCGCCAGGGCCACGGCCGCTCGCTTGAAGCCGAGCCGTTCTGTCAGCTCCAACGCCCAGGTTCGCAGGGTGCTGGTATCCGTCGACCGGTTCAGGATGACCGCGGCCGCCTCGTATAGCAGTCCGCGCAACTGATTGTCGCCACGGCGCGAGATATGGCCGTCATTATCGACCTCGCCGGACTGGTAGCGCCTCGGAGTCAGGCCCACCCATGCACCCACGGCGCGCGAGTTCCTGAAGTTCGCCGGATCCTCCACGGCCGCGGTAAAGGCGGTGGCTGTGACGGTGCCTACGCCGGGCACTGACATGAGCAGACGGCAGTGCTGGTCCTCACGCGCCATAGCGGCCAGCTGCTTGCTCAGCTCGGCTGTTTGAATTCGCATATCACTCCACGCCTGAAGCATCGGTGCAACGATGCGTGCCAGCCTGTCTTCCCCTGCAGAAGGTCGCGAACGTTGCGCTCGAACACGCTGCCGGCGCCCTTGGGCACGACGAGGCCGAACGTCTTCATCAACCCACGGATCTGGTTGGATATCTGCAAACGCATCTTAAGAAGCTGGCGCCGCGCGGTGATCAGCGTGCGGATCAGCATGCTGTCGAAACCTTTGACCCGAACCTCTCGGTAGAAGCCGACCTCGGCCAGATGTGCCAGGCCATCGGCGTCGTTCGCATCGGTCTTGTTCGCGGCCATGTCGAGCGCGGCCTTGGCATGCCGCGCGTCGATGCAGATCACCGGCAGCCCCTCTGCCGTCAGCGCATGGTAGAACCACACCGACAGCGGCCCCGTTTCGAACACGACCCGCCGGACATGCGGTGCGCGCTTGCGGATCACCGCCGCAAGCAGTTGCGGATCGGACGCGACTTGCCCCGCCAAATCCTCTTGCCGTCCTGCCGGATCGATATTGCCGTCTCTTTCATGGATACGTCGAGACCGATATACTGCTTCATGGCTGTCCTCCGTTCGATGCCTGGGCCCGGTGTCGATCGTGAGCCCGTTCTTCATCCTATCGGGGGACAGCCAGCTGGCTAGAGTTCCTAACATCGCCGCCACAGCTTTGGTGGCCACCGCTCCCGCGATTACTTCATGTTCGTGCATTGGGCGCAAAGCGGACGCGAAGGCCGGCGCTTGGAATGTCGATTAGACTAGCTAAGGTAAAACATCGAACGGCACGGTATGTCAGCAACGCATCAAATAAAGTCCAATCTCATCCGAGATTATGAATTGCTACGCCAGGCACAACAGTCTTGGCGATCTCGCACAGGTGCTGATGATGCGTGAGGTAGATTACTTGACCGGCACTCGCAATCTCTCCAAACAACCGGAAAACCTCCTCTGACCGGAAATGGTCGAAGGTTTCCATGATGTCGTCGGCAATGAAGGGCACGGAGGGCCGAAACTGAGCGAACTCGTAATATCCTGCAAGCCGCAGGGCCAGATAAAGCTGAAAACGCGCGCCCTTCGACAGCGCGTCCGCGACCTTGGACTGCCCGTCGCGCTGTAATGCGATGAGCACTTCGCCACCCTTGACCGGTTGGGTTGTCAGGCCTGAGTACTGGCCGCGCGTCATAAGCGCGAAAGCGTCGGATGCCCGCGCCATCATTCCGGATCGATGGCGCTCCCGATAGACGCGCAGAGCGTTCCCGGCGGCCATGACGCCCAATTTCAGCTCGATGTAGCGGATGGCCTTTTCTTGGATCTCCAGAAGGACGGTGCGTCGATCGGCATCTATGCGGGCAACAGCGCTGTCGCCGCCGATATCGTCCAGCTTGTCGGCCGCTCGCGTCTGCCGAATGAGTTGTTGCTGTATCGCTCCGTCAAGATTCCGAAGCCTTTGCTCGCCTTCAGCCTTCTCGATGGCCAGGCTATTCAGATCGAGAACATCCAAAATCGAACGCGCCTGCTCGAACCCTTCCACCGCGAGCTCGGCCGACACCTGTTCCTCGAGTTCGGCGACCGTAGCGCGCAGGCGATCCCTGTTGCGCAGGAGTTCGTCGCGTTGCACGACGTCCGCCAGCGTGGCCACGCCAAAGACGCTCAGAACCTCGCTCTTGCGGCGCTCATGTGCCGAAATCTCCCCATCGAGGATCTCACGCGCTTCATGCAGGCGCTGCAGGTCGTTGACGAGATTTGCCTTCGCCTCGCGCGTACGATCGGCACGCTCCAGGCGCTCGGCAAGCCGGATCGCTAGCTGTTCCGGTTCTTCGTTGTCCGCCACGTCGCCCGCCTCGGCTGCAACGGCATTGACCTCGACCAGGAAATTTTCTCTGTCCGCCTCCATCTTCTCGATGCGGAGCTGCATGGCGTGCCGGTCTTGAAGACTCTTGGACAGTTCAGCCAATTGATCGAGGACGCTGCCGACGCCGGCCGCCGATATGCCGCTCTCGAGCCAGGTGCCCTTGAGCGCTTCGGCAACGCCGGCCAGCCATTCGTCCTCACGTCGCTCTGAAACGTCGACGGCTCGCTGCCTGGCGGCAAGATCCTCGTGCCGTGTGCTAACCGTTTTGAGCGTCTCGGTACGCTCGGCGTCCACCTTGAATTGCCTGTCAAGGAACAACTCTGCCACGGCCATGACCGTCTCAAGGCTGTCGGCGGGATCTGAACCAACGCCGACACTCGCCAGAGCCCCGCTCAGCTCCAGGCGTATTTGGTCCCTCTCATCAACCGCCCGCTCGGCCTTCTTGCGGGCAAGCTCGATCTCGTCCCAGGTCACGAGCGCTGCGATCCGGGCAGCAATGCGATTCTCGATCAGCTCAATCAGTCGTTCGGAGGAAATTTCCAGGCACTCTCCGAATAGCTCTCTTGCCGCTGCGCGAATTTCCGAGAGTACGACCTCCCGGTCCGAGCTGTTGCGTGCAAGTTGGGCGCGCGCATGCGCGATGGTGGCAGCGGTTTCAGCGAGGCTGCGGCTTGCCGTGCGAATCTCAACGAGCTCCCGTGCGTTGGCCAGACGGCCTGCTCCGACACTGTCATCTCGAGCCAGTGCTGCCGCGAACTCGTCCGCCGTGTCCCCAGTGAGGTCATCGCGATGCCGTGCCCAGGCCTCTTCCCGGGCGCGACGAATGACGGCGGCGGATTTATCGTCGCTGACATCGACCGAGGAGCGAAGGGCATCCAGCCGCACCGAAAGCAAGTCGTGATTGTCCTGGTGCTCGGCAAGACGTTCGGAAACGACGCCCCTGCTCTTTCCGAGCTCTGCTGCAAGCGCCTTCCATGCGCCAAGCTGTCCAGCATTCGGAATGGCGACCCTGGCCAATGCCTGAGCATCTCCCGACCAGGGATGCAAGCGCGCGATCGCGGCCTCCCATCGAATTGCGCCGGCATCCACGGCCTCGCGTGCCGCCTTGATTTCCCTCAAGTGCCCACTCGCCCTTGCCGTCGACACAGCCGAGGCCAGTCTTGCCCTGGCAGGCTCGGGCACGGCCCGTTCTTCGCCAACCCGCTCGCGTGCCGCCTGAAGCGCATCAGCGGCTGCCGCAGCCTCGTCGCGCGCGACGCGCACGCTAGTAACGATCCCGGATCGCTGCTCGACCATGGTGCGGACAGCCCCGATGGTTGCAGCAGGCAAGAGCAGTCTGGCAGGTTCTGGCTCGCAGGATCGTCCGAGGGCAGCAAGGCAGCTCGTCACGGCATTGTTGAGGATCTGCAGCTCGGTCCTGCGACTTGGCAGGTCCAGACCGGCCGAGACGTAGCGCACCTTGCGGTCGGCCAGACCGCGAACCCGTTCGGAAATCGCCAGGATCACCGCGTCCACATCGACCGAGGCGATTTTGGTCGTCACCCGCTCGAGCTCGTCCACACTCGCAGATAGCCGTGTTCTCAGACTGGCGTCGGTCTCGATCATGTCGGCGACGCTGCCCGTCCAGGTCCGTGACGGTGAAGCGATCTCAGGCAAGTCAGCCAGTTGGGCTTCCTTACGTCGGATATCGGCAAGGATCGGGATCGCGCGTAGATACTTCGCGATGGTATCGAGCCGAGCCGACAGCACCGACCGTTCGGCGATGCTGCGGTCGTATTTTTCTGTCGCGTCGAGACGCTCGGCTTCAAGGCTCTCATAAGTCGACGCCAAGGTGTCGATCGCGTCCTTACCGGCCTTCAGTTCCGCAAGCCGCTTCTTGAGCAGCGCAAGCTCGGTCCCGTGTGCCTGCTTGCGATAGAGCCTGTCCGCTTCGGCCTCGAGTACGCTCAATGTATCACTTGCGTGCCCGAGGCCGGCGCTGGCCGTAAACAGCAGCTTGCCCAGGTCGCCGCGGGATTCCAGGATTGATTTTCCACCTGCTTCCAGCGTTTCGTCGTCCAGCGAGAACATGGTCTCGTATGCGTCGCGAGACAGCCCCGCGAGATGTGCTGATATCGCCATTTCGCTGACCGGTTGGCCCGTCTCGCTCAGCAATGAGTTGGTGCGCTGTTTCGTGCGTGTGAACGAGTGCTCCGCGCCGCCGAGTTCGACCACACCGCCGATGCGCATTGCGCTGTACTCGTGCAGGAAATTGTAGCGGCTGCGTTCCTCGATTCCGAACAGCAGGTCGAGATACCCGGAAAGCGCCGTCGATTTGCCGGCCTCGTTCAGGCCGAAGACAATATGCAGGTCGGGTCCGGATTCCGGTTTCTGCCCGAAGTCGATCGTCCTGTCGGTGAACTTGCCGTAACGGATGAGATCAAGTCGCCGGAGCCTCATTGTGATCCACCGGCCTTGAGGCGGGCGGTGACCAGGTCGGCGCCGTTGGCAAGCATCCTATCGAGGAACAACTCCAGCCCAGCCTCATCCTTTCCGGCGAAATCTCGCCCGTCGGGCGGAAGATCCGCGATCACCTTCTGGACCAACGCCCTCGCCTCGGCACGGAAAGCTTCTGAGCTGGCATCGGCGCGCATGGATTGAGCGAGTTCGAAAATCGGATCAGCGACGCCCTCCGATGTTTCGCCCGCGGATGGAGAGACATTGAGCTCGAGCTTCTCCACCCAGGTGTCCCCCGTGTGTTCCGCGACCTGCTCGGCCTCTGCGAGCAGCAGGTCGCGGTCACGTATCAGCGCCCAGGATAAGGGTGACGCCCCGGTCAAACCGAGACGGACCACAAGATGACGGGATCTGACGGAGGCGCGCACATCTTCGAGCGCGGAGCGCAGCCGCCCGACGACTTCGGACCATTCCACCGTTCCGGTCAGGTCGACGCTCAACCGCTCGAACTGCGCGATACTGGTCAGCCTTTCCTCGATCTCGACGGTGCGATCGTCTCGTATCGTCACCAGGGTGACGGATTTCTCGCCGGCCTCGTTGATGTCCCTGCCCTGTGGAATTCCTGGCATCACCACGGTGCTCGCCCCGGCGTGGACTTGGCGGACATGGATGTGCCCAAGCGCCCAGTAGTCGAAGCCATGGCCATGAAGGTCAGCGACGCTGCAGGGAGCGTAGACGTCGTGGCCCGGCGATCCGGCCAGGCTCGTATGCATGATGCCGACATTGACCGTACCTTCACGCGGAGCTGAATACTTGGGAAGCAGACTGTCCGGCGCCTTGGGGCTGGCAAAGCTCAAGCCATGGAACGCAATGTCGAGCCCGCCCGCTGTCTGCAGCACTGCCTGGGGACGGCCGCCGAAGATCGTGACCGTGTCCGGGAACACCAACTGCTTCGATATCCGCGACATGGCGTCATGATTGCCACGGATCTTGAAAACCTTGATGCCGGCCTGGTGAAGTCGTGTCATCTGTGACGCTAGGAACCGCGCCGTTTTCATCGAGGTCTGATCGCCGTCATAGAGATCGCCGGCAATGACCAGGGTATCGACAAATTCCGCAAGGCAGAGATCCACGATCGAGACAAACGCCTGACGGCTGGCGTCTCCGACGAGTTCGGCAAGGTCGGTGTTTCGCATCGCCAGCGAATGCAGCGGCGAGTCGAGATGGATGTCGGCCGTGTGTACGAATCGAAATGCCATTGCGCGGTCTCCGATCACAAACATACCGATGTTCGATCGTGGTCCGATAGAAGAATTTCAAGGTACGCTGTATTGGCTTTCTATCGCGCCGGATGGAGGTGAAACTGCCGAGCTTGGCGTCCGGCCACAACGGGTGACGGTATCGTTGCCTGCTCCACCACATCATTGCCGAGCATGGGTTCACGCCGCTCGGCTTTCGTTGATCGTCAGTCATGCTTTCGACCGCTCGACCGAAGCCGTTCTTGCATGCCTGCGAGCGACGCCAGTTCGAGCACGATGTGCCAAGGGAGAAACCTGAGGCTTAGGTTCATGGCGTCACAAAAACCACAGTCGGCATGTACTGGACGTTCAAGTGTTGGATACAAGAAATAGTATCGCCTGATCCGGTTGGATATTGACTTTATGCCCGATTACTTATCGGAGTGACGGCTGATCGGGGGAGACAAATTGACAGTTCAGGACGTGCAGGCGGCCCCGCCCTCTCAGGTGACGGTTTGGGATGAGCTGGAGATTTGGGCGAAAGATTTCTCGCCCTGGCAAAAGCTGACACTTGCTTGGGCGGTGCGCTATGGCGTTCTTACTGCTGAGCAGATCGGGCAGGTCTATAGTGTCTTCCTGCATGGATTCGGACTGGCGGACGAACCAAGTCCAAAGCTCGAGCTTCCGGCAACAATAACCGGCAAAGCGAGCGGGCTCGCCTCCCAAAAACCCCGGCTCTTGCGAATTCATGACGTCAGCGGCGTAAATGCGCTGACCCCATCTGCCGAGCTGGCTTTTTCGCCCCAACTGACGCTCATCTATGGTGGAAATGGTGCTGGAAAAAGCGGCTTTGCGCGCATTCTGACGAATGTGTGTTTCAGCAGAACTCGGCACGCGATCATTCCCGACATTTATGACGATACCGCTCCAAGAAAAGCCTCGGCCACCATTGTCTTGGTCGATCACGCTGGCAACGAAATCCCGCTCGTCTTCGATGGAACGACGGAGCATGCCGAGCTGAAGAGGTCTTTTGCAGTTTTCGACAGTTCGGTGGCGGGAAAGCATTTGTCGGACTCAGGACCTCTTGGCTTCAAGCCGGCAGGTTTTGACGTATTTCCCGAGATGGCGAGGGTGTATGGTCTGTTGGCTCAGAAGCTGGCCGCCGCCATCGATGTGCGACCAAAGCAAAATCGCTTCGTAAACGCTTTCATCGGAAACGTAACGGCCGCTTCGGCGGCGGTTGCTGCACTGGGGCCAAAGACCGACCTGGTGGCTCTACGGAAGCTAGCCGAGTACGGCAAGGACGAAGATGCCCGACTTGAGGAAATCCAGCGTTTGACGTTGGAATTGCAGTCCACCTCGCCGGAGGAGAGCATTCGACGGCTCACGGAAGCGCGTATGCCGGTCGAGGTTCTGCGTGACACGTTAAAGCAGGTACGCGCAGGTCTTTCGCAGACTGAGCGGGATGGGGCAAAAAGCCTACTTAGGGAATTCAACGACACTGCCAAGAAAGTAGCGGCAACCGGTACGGCATCGTTCAAGTCGGAAAAGCTGAAGGGTGCCGGTGGGCCGGAATGGGAAAAACTCATTACAGCCGCTTACAAGTCGGCTGCCGTTGAACACGATCATTATCCAAACGACGGTGACAGTTGTTTGCTTTGCCAGCAGCCGTTAGGCGACCAGGCCGTTGAACTCTTCGGGCGATATTGGGAATTCCTCACCAGTACGGACCGAACGGCGCTGATGGCCTTGGACACCCAGATCAAGGCCAAGATCAAAGGTTTCGAGAGCCTAACCCTCGATATTTTCGGCGAAGACACGGTTGCGCGAACATATCTCAAGGCTGCGCATCCCTCGCTCGATGAGCAGATTCTTCAGCTCCTTGCCATCCTCAAGCTTGACCGGGATGCCATCGTTGTAGCCTTGCAAAAGGCAGGAGAGACATTTCCAGGCGACGGCACCATGGATTTGGCGCCAGCATTTGAGGCTGTGATTACAAAGATTGACGCGGATATAGCAGATTTGAAGCTTCTCAGTGTCGCGGATGCCATCGCCAAGCTCGACGCAGAGAGGGTGGAGCTTCGTCATCGCGAAGTTCTAAGCAAAAATCTCGATGACATCGAAAAATACGTATCGGATCTCAAATGGTGTGAGGTCGCTGACTCTAAGGCCAAGCCGGCTTTGAGCCCCCGCCGCCTCACCGAGAAAGAGGGGGAACTGTTTTCAAGGGTCATTGCAGAAACCTACAGATCGCGACTCGGACAAGAATGCTCCGGACTAGAATGTGCCATCCCGGTTGAGTTTCGCACCAAGGGCCAAAAGGGGCAAACGATCCGCTCGCTTGCCATCAAGGAATTCGCTTTGGATCAAATCCTGAGTGAGGGTGAGCAAAGGGCCGTTGCCTTGGCGGACTTTCTGACTGAGGCCGCTCTCAATGAGCTCAATGCCGGGCTAATTTTTGATGATCCGGTAAATTCCCAGGACCATCAGCGCAAGGAACGTATCGCTGGCCGGCTGGTTGAGGAGGCAAAGAGCCGGCAGGTCATCATATTCACACACGATCTCTTATTTTTCACCAAGGTTTGCGGCGCAGCGGAAAAAGCCCAGATCGAACCAATGATGCACTGGGTTCAAAGAGGCGCCAACGATAAACCTGGATTCGTCAGCCTTAACGACGCCCCAATTTCCACGCCCCAGTATCTCAAAACCAAGCTGGCGGAAGAAACGTTGGCCCAAGCGCAACAGCTCCTCGGCTCGGCTCGGGTAGATCTGGTGCGCAAGGGCGCCGGGCAGCTACGGCGCACAATCGAGGAAGTGGTGCCGCACCTGTTGCTCAAGCAAGTTGTGAGACGGTGGGACGACCGCATCATGGTGACAGCACTTCGTCGCGTCATGTGGGATCAGATCCTGATCGAAGAAATCATCGACGTATTCGAGATGTGTTCGGCCATGATGGAAGGCCATAGCCATACGGAGGCCGGCACAGAAGCTCCTCCGACCATCGAAAAGCTGGGGCAGCTTGTCGAGCGCGCCAAAGCGATCATCACCAAGGCGAAACCGGATAAGCCTAAGAACTAGAAATTACAACGGAATGGGCGCGAACGGGTTCGCGCCTTGTGTCGAGCCCGCTGACTGGCGAGAGCGGATGGACCATGCGCTCGGACGACCAGCCTCCTTTCGACCAAACGGCAAGTTGCTCCTGCTTGTGCTCCGGCAAATGATCGATGCTGGTTTTCATTTGATCAAGTCTGGTGAGCGCAGGTGCGAGTCGACGTGCCCGTTATAACAGGCTCGGACATGTGCGAAAGGCTGCCAGAGGCGAGTGCGGGCAACCGGTCCCGGAGGTCATGTGACTTCATGCGTCGTATGATTTCCCAGCGCGTTGGCGGCGATCAGGGGCAAGTCCTTGGCGCTGATTCTTTCCACCATTGTGACCAATGTCATCAATTGATCGCTCAGGAACGTGTCGAACTTGGCCAATGCGGGCTGTGCTAGCCGTGCAGCAAGTTCTTGCCCGTCTGGTGCCGGCGAGCCAGCTATATCCTGCAGAGCTTCCATTACCTTCGCTGCCTCGCATTCCTGAAGCTCAATGGCATGCCCCAAATGCGATGCTTCGAACTCGCGGGCCAGCAATGCCAGGGTTAGGGTCTGCAGCTTCCTGGTTCCGACCCAGGGGAAAACCAGGACCCCCTCTCCATGCGCAATGATTGAACGGCGATCCAGTTGCAGGTCCAGGTGCGAACTGCGCGCTTCATCCAGCAGTAGCTTCGCGGCAGGATCGAGATAGGGGTAGGCCTCATCGGATACGAGAACCGCGCGCATCGCTGCCACCACGTGATCGTGGATGGCCGCCCCCTTGCCATTGAAATGCGGTGGCTTTCCAGCCCGTGTCGGCTTTACCATCATAACCCGAGCGCGATCATCAATTTCGATGACTTGCCAGCGGCGCCCCGCAAAAATGATCGTCTCGCCACGTGCAAGCGGAGAGCTCAGCGGATAGGTGCCGAGCGTGCGTGCATCGTGAATGATCCGATATTCCCGTTCCGTGGCGAAAACAGCATAGAATTCGTACGATTCCGTGATCTTTTCCCCGGTCTCTCCGATCATGAGCAAGCCTTCCGGCGACTGCTCAAGCAACTGGTTTTCAGGCGTGGCCATGCACCGAAGCAATTCGGCAAACAGCGTCTTGTCCACGGCCCGGAAGGGGCCGCGCTCGCACAACAATTTCCAGGCGACCGTCGGGCTTATGCCCCCGGTCTGCACTATCAGTGCCACCACTTGATGGAGGAGCGTTGAAAGATGCAGCCCAGCTGGCAATGGCGGCTCACACCATCCCGCTCTCAGGCACTCAACCATCGCAATCGACTGAACCAGATCCAGGCGAAGCCGGTCAATTGGGTGTCGTCCCTTACCAATGGGAGGCTCGATGACGAAAATACGCAGCGTTGCCGGCTTTCCGGCCCTGCGGCCGGATCGGCCGAGGCGCTGGCGAAGTGACGCGACCGAAAAGCCCGGTCCGATCTGCGCGATTGTCTCCACCTCGCCAATGTCGATTCCGAGTTCCAGGGTGGTGGTCGCGACCGCCGTAGTCGGGCGCGGATCGTCTCGAAGCCGCGCTTCGACCTCCTCGCGCATGGCCCTTGCGAGATTGCCATGATGCGGGAAGAACTCATTTGGAAAGCTCGCTTGGTCGCACATCGAACGCAGCATGTCCGCATAAACCTCGACATTGGCGCGAGATCCAGCAAACAGCAGGTTGCTCTGGCCGCGCAGCAGACGAAACAAGTCGGCCGCAAGCGCCGATGGCACCGTCGATTGTTCAAAAGGTTCGGCCGGCTTTGCCGGCGGACCGCTATCGTCTGTGGTGGCCGTGAGATCGCCTGGGGCGGTGCCGTCCAGCAGATAACCCCGGATCTGCAAACGGACCCCGTTCCCCTCGTCTTTGCCTTCCACGACCGTGACGCTGGCCCCTTTGCCGGGCCGCAGCGCTTCGGCAGCCAGGCTCATGTCGCCGAGTGTTGCTGAAAGCCCAATTCGATCGATGCGGTCTCGCGCGGTCGCTACCTCGATCCTGTTGAGGATCGACTGCAACTGCATACCGCGCTCGGTGCCGATGAAGGCATGCAACTCATCGATGACCACCGCATCGAGGCGTGAAAACATTCGCGCTACCTCACCGCCTCTGCGGACGAGCAACGCTTCAAGCGATTCCGGAGTGATCAGCACGATACCCGAAGGTCGTTTTCGTGCACGGATTTTGGCGTCCGCCGACACGTCGCCATGCCATTTGTGCAGGAGTACACCGCTGCCTTCGCACAGGCTCTCCAGCCGCCGGTGCTGATCGTTGATCAGCGCCTTTAGCGGACTGACATAGAGGATGGCGAACCCGTCGGCGCTCCCTGCGTGTTCGGCATGCCGGGTCAACAATGGCAGGAAGGCGGCTTCGGTCTTGCCGGCGGCAGTGCGCGCGGAAATCACGACGTCGCCGCCCGCGAGGATGGCCGGAATAGCCTTTTTCTGGACATCTCTTAGCGACCGCCATTTCCGCTGCCATATCCAGCGCCTGACGGGCTCGGAAAGCGTGTCAAATGCGGAGGATTGCAAGCTCGTCGTCCGCTCCGCCTTCAGCGTCATCGATGGGCTGGTCGCCTGCACCACCTCGATCTTCCGCGACGTCCACGGCGCCGAGCATGTCTTTCCAATCTGTGCCAGGGTTTTGCTGGAGGATCGCGAGCAGATCGACGAAGGCCTTCACCGTGTTGCGGGGGGTCCGAAAATAAGCCTCGCCGATCCGGTTGGCGCAATGGTCCATGAAGGCGTGCAGTGCCTCGTCCGGAACCAGCCATTTTTCCTGATCGCCGGCCGCGAAGACGTCGCGCAGTCGCTCCAGGAGATGGTAGAGTTCCTCCGGGGTCAGGTTCGGCAGGTTGACCACCGGACCGGAATAGTCGGCCAGACCATTGCCGGCAAAACTGTTTCCGGCAAGGCGGGACTGCAAGGCTTCGTAGGAGTAAAGACCGCGCCGCGTGTCGAGCAGGAATTCCGGTGTGCCGCCCAGAATGAAGCCGATACCTTGCGTCGTGCCCTGCAGGACATCGTTGAAGATGCGCAGGATCTGCTCGTAATTCTGTTTGCGGGCCTGGGCGCTCTGCAGCTTATAGAGATTGACGAGTTCGTCGAGGCAGACCAACAGGCCACCGAAACCAGCGAGCCGTGTAAAACGGGCGAGCAGTCTCAAGCCATCATAGAAGCACGCGTCGTCGATGATGGTACGCACGCCCAGATCGCCTCGCGCCTCGGTCTTGGTCGTGTATTCGCCGCGCAACCAACGCAGCGCGGCGTCCTGCAAATTGCTGTTTCCTTCCTCGTAGCCCCGCGCATAGGCAACGATGACGGTTGCGAAATCATAGCCGCCGACCATCTCGCGAAGATCGCCGAGGCCTTCCTTGATGGTGATTTCAATAGTCGTCCCGCTTGAGGAAGCGCGTTCGGATGCTTTCTGTATGTAGCTCTCCAGAATGTTTCTGAGCGCGCCTCCGTCTGGTGCCGTGCGGGTCGCAAGACTGGTGGCGAGCTCGGCATAGAGCGTACGCGCCTGCCCGCCGGTGGCGTGGATGCGGCGATCCGGAGAAAGGTCGGCCTGGCAGACGGCAAGCTTACGCTGAAGTGCGATTTGCCTGATGAGAAACAGGAAGAAGGTCTTGCCGGCACCATAGGCGCCGATGACGAGACGGATACTCGACCCGCCGTTGCCAATCCGCTCGATATCCTGGATCAGCGCTTCGATCTCGCGCCGGCGACCCACCTGAATATGCTGGAGACCGATGCGCGGCACGACACCGGCACGCAAGGCGCTGATAATGGTGTCTCGATCTCTTGGTTTGATAGGTGGGGTTTTTGTCGTCATGCTGACATTCCTTCGACAGAGACGGTAAGCGACGGAGACTGGGCAGTGGTCTCGGAAAACAGGCTGGCGTTGACGATGACAGGGTCCTCGCCGTCCAAGACCAATTCGTCGAAGCGGTCGAGGGACCAATCGTTTAGTGCTTGCTTCGCCGCGCCCGGCATCAGATCGGCACCGCGGACCAAACGCTCGAAATCGGAAGCTGTCCAGTTTCTCTGTTCGATCAGTTGCGACAGGAGCCAACCATAGCGTCGCTCCAGCCCGTCGAAGCGCGCATCCCCATTGGACGTCTCGATTTCCTCGGTCGCGGGCTGAAACTCGGTCGGCGGCTCTGTTTCGTCCACGAAGATATCGGCAAGGACGCTGGAGGTGCTGCGGGTTTCGCGTCGGATCGCTTCGAGACGCGAGATGTCGACGCGCGTGGCACGTGCCGGAGGCGCCGGCGACGCCGGAATGCCCGGCGGCTGGATCCCGGCGGGGATAACCAGGGGAAGATCGTCATTTCCGTCGCCCGGCCTGTTCTGTGGCGCACCACTGCCATGCAGGCGCGAGTAGAAGGAGGCTTCGTCCAGATCCATCTGCCTGAACAGCTTCTCGAGCTGGGACACTTCTCGTGCGTGAAGGGTTCCGTCTGCCGCAGCGATTGCTACCAATTCATCGGCGAGATCTTCGCGGCGGTCTTCCGGCACGTCTCCTATGCGTCTGGTCCAGTACATTATGCGGCCAGCATCGGCTGCGCAGACCTTCAGCTCGGCTTTGAGGCGTACACGTTCGTCCCTCGACAGAGCGGACGCCTCGTCGATCTTGTCGAAGAGCCTGCGTTCCTCCAGGGGGTGGAGGACACCGTCGGCGAAAGCGATCACCATACCGAGCATGATTGAAAGTTGCATGGGACGGAAATGCTCGCCCGGTTCGAGATCAGCTTCAGCTTCGCGCTCCAGGGCAAAGACCATCGTCGGCTCGTCTGGTTTTGCCGACTTCAGGGAAAAGGAAGGATCGGCGGTATGGCCATAGCCAAGGGCGGCCAGAATTCCGGAAAGTTCCTTCTGCTTTGCCCGCGTGGCAATTTTGTTGGGGTCCATCCCGGCCAACTCAGCCAGTTTCTGAATGGGAATCAGGGTGCCCTCAATCGCCAGTTCCTGGAGCCGGCTCAGCGGGCGACCAGCGAGCTTCTCGCAAGTCTTCACACGCAAACCCAGGGGCAGCTGAGCCACCGCCGCAAGGCTAGGTCTCAGTCCCTCCGAACGGCCGAGTATGCGGCTGTAGTTGTCGAGCCGATCCGTACAATCTTCGAAGATGCGGCGTGCACCGCCTATCGGTTCGCCACGGTTGGTGATGTCCGGGAGGTCACCGCCAAAGGGGCGCATTGCCAGATCGAACGTCCCGCTGCAGGCACGATAGTTGACCTTCAGCTTTCGCACTCCGGCCGCCGGAACGCGCACGCCATTTGGATATTGCTTCTCCACTGCTTCCGCAAACAGTTCTCGCAGGAGCGTCTGTGCCCGTCGCGCCGGCGTTCGCACCCTCGTTTCGGGATCGGCGAGGACGTAGGCCAACAAAAGGTCCGGCTCTATCGCCTCTCCGCTGCGCACCCGCACGACCTTCAGCATTATTGGGATCTCGTAACTATTTTCCTCGACCTCCAGATCAAACTTTTCCGGCAACTGAGCCGATTTTAGCTGGTAAGCCGAAAGCAACTCGACACCATAGGCGTCGGGCGGGCTTTCCTCCAACATGAGGCGGCGTTCGAGACCGTAGAAATAGAGGAACACGTATCCGATATAGGCGCCGGGATCGGATCGCGATCCGGCAAGCCAGTCCAGATAGGATTTTCGCGCCGCGGGCGAAATGCTCGAGTAGGACGGCCAGTAGCCCATCGTCTGACCCAGCGGATCGCCGTGAGTGGCGACGGTCAATCTCGGGTCGATCAGGCAGTTCTCCGGGTCGGTTGAACTGCCCTGCCTCGGCAGGTGCTCGCCTACATAAATCATACCGCCGGGAATGTCGTGGCTTCCCACTTTTGCTGATGTATTCGCCGGAATCCAATGTGCCGACTGGCGCGAGGCGGGACTCGCTCGCACTGCGGGTGGCCGATCGAACCACCGCGGCTGGTCCGTCCGGGCCGTGTTGGGAACAAAAATAAGGCCGCGCTGCCGAATGAGATGCGAAACCTGAGCATTGTCCGATGCGAGCGATCCATCGGTTGTGGTCGTTGCCGGAATGACCTTGGTGGGTTCAATGCTTCGCCAACCCGTTTTTGCGGGAGCGGCTGAAGGATTGGGCACGGGTTTGGGCGGTCCAATGGCTCCGCGTTGTCTGATGAAGTCGTGGACAGCTCTATTATGTGCCGCGACAGAAGTCGAAATATCTGATGGTAAGGCTTGTTTCTGTTCGACCGGTTGTCTTCCAACTGCAATATTGGCTGGAACGATCGGATCGTTCCGAACCAAGAGGTGCCTGTTGCTTCCGGCCGATTGGTCGAGACCGCTACCAAGTTGGCTGCCCTTGCTTTCGGAGCCCGACGGCTGCGTCTGCTCCGTTGCGGCCGTAGGGGGAATGAGAACAGGGCCGCGTTGTCGAATGGATTCCGCTGTCTGAGCATTATGCGATGCCGGTGATCCCTCGTATGTAGTCGTCACCGGGGTGACCTTGGTGGCCTCTATGCTTTGCCAACTCGTTTTTGCGGGAACGGACGGCTGCCCGGCTGAAGGATTGGCCCCTGATTTGGGCCGTCGGATCGCTCCTCGCTGACGGATGAATTCGTGGACGGCGGCGTTATGTACCGCGAGAGAAGCCGCAATGTCCGCCGGCAGGACCGGCTTTTTGTCGACTGGCTGCCTTCCAGCAGTGTTGTTGGCTGGAACCATGCGAATGGTCGGGACATGGAGGCGATGCCTATCGGTTCTGGCCGACCGGTTCGGAGTGCGCTCAGGTTCGCTGCGCTTGCTTTCGGATGCCGTTGGAGCCGACTCCGCGGCTAGATTTCTTCGGCGTCTCCGCAGGAAGAAGAACGCGGCGGCGATCCCTAGCAGGCCCAAATAGATCAAACGCGGCGTTGGGGTGGTTGGCCCCTCTCTGGCTTTGTTGGGCTCCGGCGCTAAACGATCGGATTTGGCTGAAGCCCCGTCGGTGTGCGCCGGCAAAGGCGGCGCCTGGCGGACATCGCCACCAGCTTTGCCGGCTTCCACGTTGCTTGTCTCTGGAGTTGTCTTCGTTGGAACATTAGGCTGCTCCAAAGTCGACGGGCGTGCATCCGTGGCTATGGGCGTCAAGGGATGATGTGTCACCTTGAGCTGCGGAAAAAGCGCAGCTGACGTCGCTTGGTCCAAAATACCGGTCTGAGGGAGGTTGCTCGCTTTCTGGAAAGCCTTGAGCGCACTGATGGACCGACGTCCCCAAATTCCGTCCGCGGTCCCGAGATCGTATCCATGTTCAGCAAGGGCCTGTTGAATCTGTCGCGCAGAATATCGGGAATCCTGGGCAGTTGCGGTGCCTGCAACACTCAGCACTGTCGCCAAGGCGACTGCCGTCGTCCAATGAAATGGCAACCTCATCCCGTTTGCCCCGCCCTCCGGTTCTGAGCATAGCTGGGATGAGTTCTTTTGAGAACTCGCGCAGAAGTATTTCCGGTTCGAGCGGGAGGGGACGTTTGTGGGCGAACCCTGCCCAAGCAATCACTTGCGATGACGGGTGCCTTTGAGGTCGAAGCCGCCTGCGCTACCGGGGGGGAAGCCAGGAACCTGCCAATCAGATGACGAGCTTCATGGCTACGTTTTTCCTCAAGACCCACGACATGGCTTGCTCGATGGTGACAGCGGATTCGGAATATCCATACTCTTTGTGGGTTTCATCCAATTGGATGCCCCTTGCGACCGGCTCCGGATCGGTTCGCGTGGATCGATGAGAAGTGGCCCCTCCGCGAAATAATCGTTGGTCGCCTGGAGCCGAGCGATCGAGACAGGGAATTGCGTCGCTTCCCCGTGGAGTTCGCGCGGTCGCATTGCCTGGAGCGCCTTGACCTGCTCTAGTGGTGCAGCAGGCTGTCCGGCTTGCCTCTCCTCCAGATCGCCATGATGAGAGCGTCAGTGACGAGCTGAGCCGTCATCTCGGGCCTCATCGCCCAGCCGACGACACGGCCGGAGAACAGGTCAACGACGGCGGTCACGTAGAGCCATCCTTCGGCGGTCCAGATGTAGGTGAAGTCCGGAATCCACTTCTGGTTTGGGGCCGATGCCTCGAAGGCGCGGTCGAGTAGATTGTCCAACACCGCCGCGCCGGTGTCCTTCGGCAGTCCGCGCCGGCGTGGACGCGCGCGGAGGCCGTTCTCCCGCATCAGCCGTTCGATGCGATGCAGTCCGCAGGAAAGCCCCTCTGCCAGAGCGTCTTGCCAGACGCGACGCGCGCCGTAGGTGCGATCGCCTGGCGCAGATAAGCACGCAGAGTTGCGATCTGTGCGTTGGGCCGAAAGCTCCCGCGCAGCAGGCCATAGGAATGTAACTGGCGAAGCCACGCCGCATCGCTAACGTCGGTCTTCCGGCCCGGGACGTTCTTTGCATAACGCGCGTTGACCAGGATCACCTCGAAGCCGTGCTGCTCGAGGATCTCGAAGGCCGGTATCCAGTAAACGCCGGTCGACTCCATCGCCACGCTCGTGACACCGCAGGATCTGAACCAGGAAGCCAGATCATGCAAGTCGTGGGTGAAGGTGCCGAATGAGCGGATCGGCATATCGGCACAATCCGGATTTACCGCAGCCATATGCATCGTGGACCCGATGTCGATGGCCGCTGCTCCAGGGTTCATGCGGGTGAGGTTCTGCGGCATGGATGCACTTGTCTTTGACATGGCTTCTCCTCCTGTGGATCGGGAGGGGCTGGGCCGAGCAAGTTCGTCATTTTCCTAACCGGGATCACCGCCGAGGCGGCGTCACCACTCTCAAGTCCGCAACAACCCATGTGCCACGTTTTTTAACGGGGTCGATCGCCTCCAATAAGCAGTCGGCAACTCCCCTCCGGCGGCTAGCGTAGCACAGCCTGTTTCTACCGCGCACAGGCGGACCGAGGCCCGTGATCGTTTTTTAGGATGTCGCGCTCCGCCTTGAGCTTCGCCACTTCGCGTCGCAGCTTGTCGATCTCGAGCTGCTCCGGCTTCATTTGGCCGTGGCCGGGAAACGCATGCTGCGGATCGGCCGACAGATCACGTATCCATTTTGCGCAGCACATTCTCGTGCAGGTCCAGATCCCGAGCCGCCTGCGCGACCGCAACACCCCGTTCCTTCACCAGCCTCACAGCCTCAAGCTTGAACTCGCGGCTGAACTTTCTTCTCTCCATGGGAAAACTCCGGTTCCATCTTCAACACCTTAACTCGGTGTCCATGGAACCGGCAGCAGGCCAGGAAGGCTGCTCCGGCCAAGAAACCTATCTCAAGCGTAAAGCGAACGCCTGATATCAAATTTTGCGAAGCGCTTGCTGGGATCGGTGGCAACGCGGTCAGCATCAAGAACCTAGCGGTGCGACACCAAGCGTTACGCGTTGTCCGGTGTGGAAGATGATTGCCTTCGCGGTTTCTCCGACGCGCCGGCGCCCGGCAAACCTTCCTTTCTGGCCTTGGCAAATGCCCGGTCACCTTCCAGAAACCCGACCAGCATAAAGGGGATCAGGTCAGCGACGGTTTCGGACTCGCCATAGGTCCGACGGTAAAGAGCGGCATAGTCGTTGAGTGCTTGGCTCAACGCGGCGCCAACGGTGATGGTGATCTTCGAAGGTGTCCGATCCGGAAGTTTTCCGAGTTTCAGGTTCGCCATGAAGTCCTCCTATTCACCCCGTGTATGGCCGCAATACTAGATCCTTGTGCACTATGACGCGCAACGGCCAACCAGCGCGGACGGTGATCGTGGGTTGGATGTTCAGGTTCTTTTCAGTGATCCGTTGGCCGGCTTGACTGACGTTCTGCTGAGTGGATTCACGAATTGCCTTAACCAAGTCGCTTTCGTTTTCCCCAAAGCTCAACTCCGTGCCAACCCCCAGCAATGTGGCCACCGCGACGCCCTTGATCAGCTGCCAAGTGTGGAAATCCACCTTGTCCTCGAGCCCGGCATAGCCGGCCGCGTCGGTCACGGGCAGATTGTCGATTTCGGTAGAGGAGCCGTCCGGCATAACGATGCGTTGCCACACCAACAGAGCGCGCCTTTGCCCAAAGGCTACAACGCTATCGTAGGTGCCGATCAGCCGTGAGCCCTGCGGGATGAGCAGGATGCTGCCGGTGACGCTGTCGTGCACATTCTCGGTGATCTGGGCGACGACAAGGCCGGGCAGATCGGAATTGATGCCGGTGATCAGGCTTGCAGCGATCACGCTACCGGCCATGATCTGATAGGGCGAAGCCGGCGTCTGCAGTGCATGCGGGTTGTAGATCCCGCCGGTGTTCCGTTGGTCGATGAAATCGAGCTTGCGCTGTTGATTGTTCTGGTCGCCCTCGGCCGGCGCGACGGAAGCTCGCTGGCCTTCGGCATCTGGCTGCGGAGACGCCGTCTCGAAAGGCGAACGTCCGCCCTGCCCATTGCCAAAAGCTTCCGCCTGCTGGGGCCGGTTTTCGATGCGGAAGAGGACTTGCGACTCGCGCGCCTCAATCGCTTGTTGTGCAAGCCGCTGCGCCTCGGCGGAAACGTCTTGCCCAGGTGCGATGCCAAGCTGGCGCTGGTGCTCGAGAATAGGACGGCCGAGATCCCCGGGCAGCGGCGGTCCAAGCACCGGAGCCTTCGGCTTGCTCCCGGAATAGTCCTTGGGCAGCGATTCAAGTCCCTCGGCGGTCGGCTTGCGGTCCGTGCTGTAGAGCTCTTCGGCCTGCTGTTTCAGGCGCAATGCGGGTCCCCGCAGCGCCATCATCGTGACGCCAAAAACAGCGCCGGAACCAACAGCAGCGATCGCGACGATTATGCCGCGCCTGAACCGCACCGCTCGGCGGGGCGAGGCTCGCAGCTGCAGCTGTTCGGGATTGAGCTTCGGCGGAGCATTCGGATGGGAAGTATCGGTCATGAGCCTCCCCTCACCTGCCAAAACGCGAAAACAGCGAAACCCGCCGCGGCGGTTTCCGACCGTCGGTTCTCGTAATGCGCACCACCTGCTGCTGTTTGGTGCCCAGCCTTAGCTCGGCCGCAGCAAAGAGGCGATCGACGATGTAGTAGTTGCCGCGCATGCGATAGTTGACGAGCTGGTTGTCCCCGTCGGCTCCGACGATGAAGAGCGGCGGCGCCTCACCTTGGTCTATACGGCGCGGGAATTCGATATAGACCCTGCTGCCATCATCAAAGGCGCGCGTCGGTCTCCATGGTGGCGTGTCGCCGGCGATCGAATAGCGGAAGCGGATGTTTTCGAGTGCTACGTTCGAGGCCGCGGGCATTTCAGCCTCGGCCTGAGCGTTGCGCCGCCGAAGCGCCACGAGTTGGTCTTCGCTGTAAATCCAGGAGAGCGCCGCCATGGCAGTTTTCTCAGTGCTTTGAAGCTGCAGGTGATAGGATCGCCTGTCCGTCGTGATGACCAGATTGGTGGCAAGCCCCGGCGCGAATGGCTTCACCAGCACATGAGTGCGCTGGTCATCGCCTGAGCCACTAACGGTGTCACCGATCACCCAACGGACCGTATCGCCGGCTGAGACCGAGGTCAGCTTCTCGCCCCGCTGCAATGAGATATCGGTGACGCGCTCCGGCGCGGCGTAGAGCTGGTAGAGCGCGCCGTCGGCAAAGGGGTAAACCTGCACCGCATTGACATAGCCAAACTTGGTGGGTTGTTGCGTCGCCGCCTTGTTGGCATCGGCGACCTGTTCTTCCGGCGAACGCTTATCTGGGGCGGGCTTGCCGGGTGCGGGCATCAACTGACCAGGCAACGGTAACGGTTTCGGCACTTCCACGACCTTGACCGGCTTCTCCGGCGCCTTCTCGATCGCGGCTGGTTTGAAGTCCTCGTGGTCATAGGAAATCTGAGGCGGCGGCACTGGCTTCGAGGCACAGGCCGAAAGAACCGCAGCAGACGCCGACAGGATCAAGGCAGCACGAAGCAATGGGGCTCTATTTGTCATTGGCGGGCTCCTTAGGGGAAACGGGGGTTGGCGCGGCGCTGTCGAGCTCGCGCGACCAGTCGATGGCGTTGATGAAGACGCCGAGCGGGTTCTTGCGCAGCTGCTCGGTTGTCCTAGGCGGGCGGATGAGGATCGTGAGGATCCCGATCCAGCGCGTCGTGCTGGCGAGGCTGCCGCGCTCGAACACCTGCTCGGTCCATTTGACCTGGAACGAGCTGTCGGAAGCCCTGACCACGCTGGTCACCTGCACTGACACGCTGCGCGTGCCGATTTGGCCGAAAGGGTCGTTCGCCTTGGCATATTCGTTGAGGAAGAGCGCCGCTCGGTCGGTGGCAAAGTCGTAGGCCGACAGCCAATTCTGCCGCACCAGAACCGCATCGGTGGAAACCGAACGGACATTCTGGATGAAGCGGCTGAGATGCCAGGCGATCTGGGCATCGTCGGGCTGGTACTTTTGGACTGCCGGCGCGACCGCGTGCGCCTCGCCAAAGCGGTCGACCTCGACGACATAAGGCACGACGCGGCCCTGCATCGACTGCCACAGAAGCCCACCGGAAAGCCCCGTCGTCAGAGCCAGGCAGCCAAAGGCCATGAAGCGCCAGTTCTTGGCCTGGACGCGCGCCGTGCCGATGCGCTCATCCCAGAGTTGGCTGGCCTTCTGGTAGGGTGTTACGGGTTCGGGCGTCTTTCCATAACGCTGAACGGGTCGCTTGAAGAGCATCTAGTCTTCCTTGTCATTGAGGGAGGGATTGGCGCCGCTTCCGCCCCGATCTCCATCGCGCACCGCCTGCGTGGCAGCATTGCGATGGGCGCGTGCGGTCTGTTCGGAACGCAGACGCCTTGCCCAGACCGGCGCGGGGTCAGAGGCTGCAGCGGGCGAGGTTCCTGTCTTTGACGCGGTCGGCATGCCGCCGGTCGCGGTCCAGCCGGCATCGCGACCGGCGTCGGCACTACGGCGGAATGGTTCTGCTGCGGATCGCATTCCCCGCATCGCGGCGCCGCTAGCGGCACTCGCAACCCCATGCAGCCCAGCAGCTACCCCGGACAGCCCGGACTCGGGCGATGTCGCGCGCCCCGTCTGCCAAGCGACGGTGGCAGCGGACCCCATGGCGGCGCCGGCACGGACTGCGGCGAGGCCGCCGCCTGTTGCCATGCGCGCGCCGGCAAACGCAGCGCCTCCGGCAACGAGCGTTGATCCAGCTGCGGCCGCCGTTGTTCCAAGTGCCGCGCCGGCGCCAAGCTGCGGCGCGCCGGAAACAAGACCCGAGGCAATCCCGGGGCCGAAAATGCCGAGCCCAAGCAGCGCCAGCGCACCCAGTACCTGAGACATGGCCGCCGCCAGGTCCGGCTCCTGGCCCTGCAGGGCGGAAGCGAACTCGCCAAAGAGCGTGGAGCCGATGCCGACGATGACGGCAAGCACCATCACCTTGATGCCCGACGAAATCACATTGCCGAGCACGCGCTCGGCCAGAAACGCCGAGCGGTTCCAGAGCGCGAAGGGCACCAGGACGAAGCCGGCCAGCGTGGTGAGCTTGAACTCGAGGATGGTGATGAAGAGCTGGATGGAAAGAATGAAGAAGGCGATGAGGACCAGGAACCAGGCCAGAAGCAGCACGAAGATGGTGAGCGCGTTACCGAAGATCTCGGGGAAGCCTACTAGCTGGCTCGCTTGATTGAGGAGCGGCCAGGCGCCCTCGAAGCCGGCCGCGGCAATGCGGCCTGGCCGCAGGAGACTGTCGGCGGACAGGTTGCCGGCCGATGCGTTGATGCCGAGACCGGCAAAGGAGCGGTAAATTATGTCGGCGAGGTTCTTGAAATTGTTCAGGACGAAGGCGAAGGCGCCGACATAGAGCACTTTGCGGACAAGCCGGCCAAAAACGTTGGGTTCGCCGCCGAACGCCCAGACCAGGCCCGCGAGCGTGATGTCAATGCCGATCAGAATGGTGGTGAGAAAGGCAACGTCGCCCGAAAGCAGACCGAACCCACTGTCAATGTAGCGGGTAAAGGTCTCCATGAAGCGATCGATGACTCCGAGGTCGTTCATGTCGCCGCCTTCCTCGTTGTCTTGAAGAACTGCCGATCAGTTGCCGGGATAAGCCGTGCCGGTGCCCAGGAAACGCTTCGTCGTCTCGCGAGCGGCTTCCTCGGACTGCGCCTTGCGCGCCGCATCCTCGGCCTCGGCCCGGAACTGGGTCGCAAGCAGCGTCTGGATCTGCATCTGCTGCTTGGTCGAAAGCGCGATCAGCTGATTGGTGGCCTGGCTTGCCTCGAGGGCACCTGCCGCGCCCTGACTGCGATTGACGAGATCGGTAAGCAGGTCACCATCGGCCTGCACGTTCTCGACGATCTGCGACTGCGCGCTCATGGTCTGGCGGAACGCCTGCATGGCGCTCTGCCAGCGCTCGCGCGCGGCGCTCGCCACATCGCTGACCTTGATGGTGGCGTCGTAGCTTTCCGGATATTGCCGGCGCCACTGGTCCTGCAGCTTGTCGAGATCGAAGCTCAGGCCGCTCGCCTGGGTCATCAGACCGTCAATCCGTTGGAGCGAGCCGGTAAGCTGGCCCACGGAAGAGAAATCCAGGCGCTGAAGGTTGCGCGCCATGTTCTGCAGCATGGTCGCCTGGTTCTGAAGCGACTGGATTTGGTTGTTGATCTGCTCCAATGCGCGTGCTGCCGACAGCACATTCTGCGTATAGTTGGACGGGTCAAACACGATGAGCGCATAGGCCGGCTGGACGTAGTCAGCCATCGGTTTGGCGATCAGGGAAACGGTCACCAGGCTAGTAAAAAGGCGGCGTCCGATCATGACGATTGCTCCTTGTTAGGTTGAGGAAATTGCTGGAGAAGCTCGGCAGCCCAATCCAGGCCGCGCGCACTGAAGAAACGGGCGGCAAAGCTGCCCTGCCCTTCTTCGGAAAGAACATTGTCGATCAGGGTCTGCGCGGCCGGGTCGGAGGCGCCGCAAAGCGCAAGAGCGATCGGGCCTAGCCCGAGTTCGAAGAGGCGATTGCCGCGGCGCGACTGCAGATAGTAGTGGCGCTTCGGCGTGGCGCGGGCGACCAATTCGATCTGTCGCTCATTAAGACCGAAGCGCTCATAGGCTGCCCGTGCCTGCGGCTCCACCGCACGATCATTGGGGAGAAAAATGCGCTGCGGGCAGCTCTCGATGATTGCGGGTGCGATAGAAGAGCCGGCGATGTCGGCAAGCGACTGCGTCGCGAAGATGACGGAGACGTTTTTCTTACGCAGCACCTTCAGCCATTCGCGGATGCGGGCGGCAAAGAGCGGGTTGTCGAGATAGACCCAGGCCTCGTCGAGCATGAGCAGCGTCGGCCGCCCGTCAAACCGGTCCTCAAGACGATGGAACAGATAAGTGAGCACAGGCAGCACAGCCCCTTGGCTGTCCATCAGCTCCTGGGTCTCGAAACACTGCACACCCGAGATGGCCAGCCGGTCGTCATCGGCATCGAGCAGCCGGCCGAATGGACCGTCGAGCGTGTAGGGCATCAACGCCGATTTGAGCGCATTGGACTGAAGCAAGACCGACAGGCCAGTCAGCGTGCGTTCCTGCGCCGGCGCGGTGGCGAGGCTGGTGAGCGCCGACCAGATTGCCTCCTTCACCTCCGGGGTGACGGTGACATTCTCGTGGGCAATGAGGCCGGCGATCCATTCGGCTGCCCAGCCACGGGTTGCCTGGTCGTCGATGTTGCGTAGCGGCTGAAAGGCAAGCGCACCATCCGCACCCAGCGGATGGTGGTCGCCGCCCATGGCAAGCGTGGCGACGCGGGCCGAATTGCCTTTGTCGAAGACATAGATTTGCGCGCCAGCGTAGCGTCGGAACTGCAAGGCGATCAGGGCAAGCAGCACCGACTTGCCGGCACCGGTCGGCCCGACAATCAGCATGTGGCCGACATCGCCGATATGGGTCGAAAGCCGAAACGGCGTCGACCCGCTGGTTTCGGCGAAAAGAAGCGGCGGAGCGTGATCGCCGGTGACCTCAGCAAGATGCTCGTTCTCCGCGGGACCTGCCCACACGGATGACAGCGGCATGAGATGGGCAAGGTTAAGCGTGTGAACGAGCGGCTGGCGAACGTTGGCGTAGACATGACCCGGCAATGAACCAAGCCACGCTTCGACGGCATTGATGCTTTCGCGAATGGTGGTGAAGCCGAGCCCGTTGACGATCCGCTCGACGGCGCGAAGCTTTTCCGCGGCGGCTTCACGGTTCTGATCCCACACCGTCACCGTTGTGGTGAGATAGCCGAAGCCGACATGATCGCCGCCCAATGCCTGCAGTGCTGCATCGGCATCGAGCGCCTTGTTGTCGGCGTCGCTGTCGACGAGAGGCACCGGTTCGTTGGTCACCACCTCGCGCAGGATAGCCGCGATCGATTTGCGCTTGGCAAACCACTGCCGGCGGAGCCGAGTCAGCGTCTTCGTGGCTTCCGGCTTGTCGAGAGGAATGAAGCGCGTCATCCACCGATAGGCGAAATCTTGGTGATTGAGCGCATCGAGAATCCCTGGCCGGGTGAGGTTGGGAAAGCCGAGAACGGTGAGCGTGCGCAGATGCTGCTCGCCTAGCATCGGCTCCAAGCCGCCTGTGAGCGGCTCATCGACAAGGACAGCGTCAAGATACATTGGGGTTTCCGGCACGGCGACCGGATGACGGCGGGTCGAGATCGTGCCGTGCAGGTACGTCAGGGTCTCGGCATCGTCGAGCGCGCGCACCTCGGGCACGAATGCCGAAAGAAGATCGAGAACGCGGTCAGTCTCGTCTCGGAACCGGGCAAGCTCCTGGCGCCAGTCTCTTTCCCCTCCCAAGTCATGCGAGTCGACGAGAGCACTTTCCGCGCGCGCCTGGCCATCCGGTGGCGGCATGAAGACCAAGGTCAGATGATAGACGCTCTCGAAATGCGCGACCTTGCCCTCGAAGGCGCCGCGCCGTTCCTCGTCCACGAGCCAAGAGGCGGCGTCGGGAAACATCGAGCTCGGATAGCCCAGCGCTACAACGCGCTCGGCCTCGAAGAACAGCGCCCAGCCAGAGTCCAGCCTCCTCAGCGCATTGTTTGCCCGGGCGCAAACGCCGATGAGCTCAGCTTCCGTCGCGCTTTCAAGGTCGGGGCCACGAAACCGCAACGTCCGCTGAAAGCTGCCGTCCTTGTTGAGGACGATCCCAGGCGCAACCAGTGCTGCCCAGGGAAGATGGTCGGCAAGCCGGTCGGCTTTGCCGCGGTATTCAGAAATATTCAACATTCGAGCCAGCCCTTCTGGCGAAGATGGCGGACAAGCACGCTGGCAAAGTCCGGGTCGCGCCGTGCGGCAAAAACCGCGAGCGTGTGTCCGGCCACCCAAACCACCAGACCGCTAATCCACTGCTGCAGGCCAAGGCCGACTGCGGCCGCCACCGTGCCGTTGAGGATCGCCAGCGCCCGCGGCGCACCGCCGAGCAGGATCGGCTGAGTCAGAGCCCGGTAGACGGGCACCTCCAATCCTTCGATATGCTGCTCTCCGACGGCCATCAGACGAGCGCCCCGCCACCAAAGGAGAAGAAGGAGAGAAAGAAGCTCGAAGCCGCGAAGGCGATCGACAGGCCAAAGACGATCTGGATGAGCCGGCGGAAACCGCCGGCCGTGTCGCCGAAGGCAAGGGTGAGGCCAGTGGTTATGATGATGATCACGGCAACGATCTTGGCCACCGGCCCCTGCACCGATTCCAGGATCTGCTGAAGCGGCTGTTCCCAGGGCATGCCGGAGCCGGCAGCGTGAGCCTGGGCCGTGAGAAGAAGCGCGACGGCGGCGGACGAGAGAAAGCGAATTTTCCTGGGCATGAGACGACCTTTCAAAGCTGCTGGAGTTGCGGAAGGGTGAGCGGGGTGACGGCGTAATCGCCGCTGCCGTCGAGACCCGTGACCTCGGCGATCGCGTCAACGCGGCGCGCGGGCCCTCTTCCGGCAATAAAGATGACCAAGTCGACGGCATCGGCGATCAGCCGGCGGGGAACGGTGACAACGGCTTCCTGGGCGAGCTGCTCAATACGATAGAGTGCGGAGCGTGCCGAATTGGCGTGAACCGTGGCAATGCCGCCGGGATGTCCGGTGTTCCATGCCTTCAGCATGTCGAGGGCTTCCGCGCCCCGCACTTCGCCGACGATGATGCGGTCGGGTCTAAGCCGCAGTGTCGAGCGCACGAGATCACCAAGCGTGACCGACCCCCGCCTCGTCCTCAAGGCAACACAGTCCTCGGCTGCGCATTGAAGCTCGCGGGTGTCCTCAATTAGGATCACCCGCTCATCGCATTCGGCGACTTCTGCCAACAGCGCATTCGCAAGCGTGGTCTTGCCCGACGACGTGCCGCCGGCGACCAGGATGTTACGCCGCTCACGGACCGCCTTCCTCAGCGCATCGGCCTGCAGCGGGAGGATGATGCGATCGGCGACATAGTTGGCCAGCGTGTAGAGTTTTGCTGCCGGCTTGCGGATGGCAAAGCATGGCGCCAAGACGATTGGCGGTAACAGGCCCTCGAAACGCTCGCCTGAGGGTAGCTCGGCACTGACGATTGGGTTGTCCGCATGCGCCTCGGCGCGCACGTGAGAGGCAACGAGGCGGACGATGCGTTCGGCCTCGGAAGGATGCATATGCACGCCGGTATCGACCCGGCCTTCTCCCAACCGGTCGAGCCGCAGCGCGCCATCGGGGTTGACCATCACCTCGATGACGGTCGGATCGGCAAGGGCCTCGGTGATCGCGGGGCCCATGGCTGTGCGCAGCATGGCGCGGCGGCGGTGGTCGGCTGCGGGATGAGAGCTCATCCTTCGCCTCCATTGCCATTGCCGTTGCCAAGCAAGCGCTTCCCGGAGGCGATCTGGCGACCGACCTGCTCGACGAATTTGTCAAAGCGCTCTTGGGCAATCGCCTGTGTCGCCCGATCCGGGACCGGCGTGTGGGCATGAAGCGTAATCGAAAAGCGTATGAAGAGCGCCAGGCTCTCCAGGATCACCTCGACATCGGTTCGGATATGGTCGAGGTCGCGGGAATGACGGTCGAGCCGCCTGCCGTAGCGCTGGTCGAGTTCGTTCTCGCCACGCCGCTCGATGAAGGCCTCGACCGCTTTCGCGACGATCGCCGATTTTGTGGTCGACGGGTTGCGACTGAGGGTTTCCAGCTTCGCGCTTAACGCGGGTTCGAGCAGAAACTGGTGGCGAATGCGATGGGGCTTCATGGGGCTCGTTCCGACTGGCCGGCGCTGATGCGCCGGCGGCGGCAACGAACATCGTCGAGATCCGCAAAATCGCTTATGGGCGTTATCTACGCCGAGATACGCCTGAGCTGCGGAAGCGCTTAGAAGCCGGGGATGATGTCCTTGTCGTCGCCCCTTCCCTCGTTGATACCGTAGGCGCTAGACGCGGTGGAAACCCGGTCCATGACGCGCTTGTCGGCGAGTGCCTCGGCGTCATCGTCCGCCAGATTGAAGAGGTCGTCTTGATCTGGCTCCTGAGAGACGACGACGTGTTCTTCAGGCAGGCCTGGATGACGCTGCTGTTGCACGCCGCCCTCTTCTTCGATTGCCGCGCTGGCGGTTTCGGCATCGGCAGCGAGACGGCGGTCAACACTGCGGACCTGTCCGCTCCAACCGTCCGGGCGCGACGCAGGACAATCCGCGTAAAGACCGTCCCGCAGCACCGGCGCTGGCAGCACCCGTTCGGTGAAATTCGGATCCTGGTAATAGCGCAACTTCTGGGCGCGGATCGGCGGCAACCCGGAAACAAGGATTAATTCGTCAGCTTGCGGCAACTGCATCACTTCGCCAGGCGTCAGCAGCGGGCGAGCAGTCTCCTGGCGACTGACCATGACGTGCGAAAGCCAGGGAGCCAGCCGGTGGCCGGCGTAGTTGCGCATGGACCTGAGTTCCGTCGCCGTACCGAGCGCATCCGATATGCGTTTGGCCGTGCGCTCGTCGTTGGAGGAAAAGGCAATGCGCACATGGCAATTGTCGAGAATGGCGTTGTTCTCGCCATAGGCTTTGGAGATCTGGTTCAAGGATTGCGCGATCAGATAGGCGCGGATGCCGTAACCCGCCATGAAGGCGAGCGCGGTCTCGAAGAAGTCGAGGCGACCAAGAGCCGGAAATTCGTCTAGCATCATGAGCAGTTGGTACTTGCGGCTTTTCTTCGGGTCACCTTCCAGCCGCTCCGTCAGTCGCCTGCCGATCTGATTGAGCACCAGTCGCACCAGTGGCTTGGTGCGCGAAATATCCGATGGCGGCACCACTAGATAGAGCGACATCGGTCGTTCCGCATCCATGAGGTCGGCAATGCGCCAGTCGCAGGCCGATGTTGCCGAGGCAACCGTCGGATCACGATAGAGCCCGAGAAACGACATTGCGGTCGAGAGAACGCCAGAACGCTCGTTCTCTGACTTGTTCAGCACCTCGCGAGCCGCCGAGGCCACGACGGGATGGACCCGAGGTGTGTCCGCCGTGCCGAGGTGGTTGGTGGTCATCATCCGCAGCAGTGTCGCGGTAAACGAGCGTTGCGGATCCGACAGGAAAGTGGCGACGCGCGCGAGCGTCTTTTGTTCTTCCGCGTAGAGCACGTGCAAGATGGCCCCGACCAAGAGTGAATGACTAGTCTTCTCCCAATGATTCCGCCGCTCCAGCGCGCCTTCCGGATCGACGAGAATGTCCGCGATGTTCTGAACGTCGCGGACCTCATCTGAACCCCTGCGCACTTCCAGCAGCGGGTTATAGCGCGCCGTTCTCGAGTCGGTCGGATTGAACAGGAGGCAGAAAGAGAACTTCGACCGCCAGCCGGAAGTCAGCTGCCAGTTCTCGCCTTTGATGTCGTGAATGACGGCCGAGCCGGTCCAGGAAAGAAGCGTTGGAACGACCAATCCCACGCCCTTGCCCGAACGTGTCGGCGCAAAGGCCATGACATGTTCCGGCCCGTCATGTCGCAGATAGTGATCCTTCAGTTTGCCAAGGAAAACGCCGGCCGGCTCAAACAGGCCTGCCTTCTCGATTTCCCGAGCCGCGGCCCATCGTGAGGAACCGTAGGTGGTGACCAACCCCCTCTGCCGCGCGCGCCAGAGGGAGCCAGCTATTGCGGCCGCACACCCCAAGAATCCGCTGGCTCCGGCAAGCATGCCGGCCTTGTCGAAGACCTCAGGCGCATAGGCGTCGAAGTGAAACCACCATTCGAACAGTTTCCACGGCTTGTAGATCGGCCGGGCCGCCGCGGCAAACCATGGCGCGCCAAGCTGCGGCTGATAGTCCAGCATGTGGGCGCACCATTGCGTTGCCGCCCATACGCCAACGATGACGATGGCGAACACAACTACGATCTGGCCGACAAGGAGCTTCGTCGGTGTCACGGGCACAGCCTCCACTGTTTGGTAGTAGATGGAAGCAGCATGACGTGACGTTTCAGAATATCGAAGATACCCAATATACGCGCCCGTGCGATGCAGTGAACGTTGCAGGCTTGGAAGACTGGGGCGCCAAGAAGTGTCATCGCGAAGGGCGACGAGCGAATGACTTGTATGGGCCGGGAGCGGACCGACTGGTTTCGGCCAGCAAAAGCTGTAAGGAGCCTTAAAACGGCGCCTTCGATGCTAAACTGAAAGCCAAGAAATCGTACAGTATGGCCGCGATTTCATTGATCAGCAGTCTGCACGTCGATTTTGAGGAGTAGCCGCTTCTCTGGGCCTGCCCCAGGCACGATTTACCATTTCGTGAACCCGACGCCACCGTCGTAGGTAGCTGGCAGGTACAATGTGCCTAGGCTCATTCGACCACAAGCCCACGAATGCCCAAAGCAAGCGAACACGATACGCTCCAGAGTAGCGTTGTAGTGGTCTACATCATACAAATTTGATTTGCTGTTCAATGCTATGATTGGGTTTGCCCAAGCCCCCGTCTCCTTCCGGGAATGACGCAGCTGAACTCAGCGTCCGAGATCAAGTGCATTCACGGCTCCACTCTGGAAGTGGCGCCGTTTCTGATCCGATCTCAAAGCAGGATCTGGATGGCTCGCAGGTTTCCGGCCGCCTTGTTGGACTGCGTGCCCTATTTCTGAGGTCGAAGCCCGATCACCGCGATCGATTCGTTTACGCGACTTTCGCTCAAGGCCTCTGAGAGTTGCAACGATACGACCATCCGGCAGCATCAAAGTCGGATAAACCTTGTTGCCGGTGATCTCGTTTCTCTGTTCTCAGGCGGTCTGGACAGCACCATTGCTACGTTCCGCCTCGTCGAGGACAGCGCCCGCCCGATCCTGGTAGCCGAAACTATCGACGAGATGCCAGCGCCTCGCCAAAGCTTTTTTGTCCGGTGCGTCGTCGGCGCATTTCGAGTGGATTGCCGGGGGCGTTGACACTTGTTCTCGCCGCAAGGCTGCTCAACCGCTAAGGGCAATTAAATTCACGCCCGTCGTCTCGCACATCTCTATCGATATCAGGGCGTGAAAGTAACGATGTTTCTCGAAATCAAGGAGATTAGCCAAGCGGACGGCAATTTTTGATGCAAAGGCCTGTGCTGAGTGGCAAGGTGCCCTGGGGATATAGGGGAGGCGGGAGCCTGATGTACGCAAGTATGAGCCAGAAGCTGGCCAGCTATGGCCAGTGGACATACCGTGGCGCGTGGGCACTGGAGATCATCGCTTCAATCATTGGCCTTGCCACCGGCCTTGTATTGGGCGTCCAGGCCTTCGAAGCAAGTCAATCTGCGACTGCGATGGACCTCATTCTGGCCAGCGCGCCGTTCTTCATCGTCTCGATCGCAGAGCTTACGAAGATTCCGATCGCGACCCTCTTGTACAGCGCCTCCTGGGTCTGGAAGCCTTTTATCCTGGTGTTTCTCCTGCTTCTGGCCGGTATCACTTTTGAGACGGTCTTGCTGGGCTTGGAGCGCGCCGGCACCCTTCGTGAACTGCAATATGAGGAGCTGGCCGATGGGATCGACTCGCTCAACAGAGAGAGCGCGAAGCTGGCTGCCTCGGATCAGGCAGCTCAGCAGACTGATCAGGTCGCGAAGGCAAGAGCGGATCTGGAAGAGGTGAGTGCGCTTGCCGACAAGGCTCGTAAGGAAATCCAGGACCGTATCACCGACGTCGACACCGAACTCCAGGCTGCCACCGTATTGACGCCCCAGGCGGCCAGAGCACGGGAACAAGTCCACGAGAGCGAGCAGAGGCGAGCGGACTTGGTCGCCGAGCGCGACGGCAAAGTTAAGCAGGCTGTGGGGGAGTTTGAAGGGCAAAGGGACAGTTTTGTCCAGCGGATCAAAGACGCGCGAGAAGCCGGCGACGCTGCGTCCGTGAAGCACTGGGAAGACGAAATCGGAAAACTTGCCAATCCTCGCGCCAAGATGGAGGCGAAATACGAAGCGCAAATCCTCGCCATAGATCAAGAGATCGCGGCGGCCCGAACAGAGTTCGACCGCCTTAGGTCTGAAAGCCCTGAGATGACTACCGACCAGAAACAGGTGCTTCAGAACCGCCGAAGTGACCTCGAAAAGTCAGTGGACGCCACCTCCGCCGATTGGGAGCAGCGTCTCAATCAGGCGCGGAGTACGTTGGCTTCCGCCCAATCAGCGGAGGCCTCCCAGGACAAGGTATTGGCTGCAAATCAGGCGCGGCGCGACGAAATAGCGACCCAGTTGAATGGACTCGAAAAAAAGCGCATCCCGCTTGCTCGCACAGACCAGATCAGACGCATCGCGGCTCGCTGGTATGGCGAAAAGCCGGAAGAAGTAAGCGAGGCTCAAGCAGGAAAGGTTGCGGCAATCTGGTTCGGCTCGCTCGCCGTAATTGCCGGATTGGCTGGTCCGATCACTGCCATGGTGGCGCTCGGCTTACAGAGAATAGCAGCACAGGCCGAAGACCGCTCCGAGAGCCGACTGTCGAGACTGATTAGACGGATGCTAATAAGATGGCGCTGGCGCCGAGTTCGCACCGTCAAGGTCCCTTTTGAAGTGGTTGTCGACAGGGAGGTCGAGAAACGGGTTGAGGTTCCTGTCGAAAAGGTCGTGAAAGAAATCTTCTATGTGCCGGTTTTGACCGACGATCCGGATGCTCTTCGAAAGGCGCTGAACGAGGATTTGCCGGCCGAGGTCGCCGATCTCGTCAAGGTGTCTGCAAAGGGTGGTCGCAAACGTGCTGATCCGGCATAACACGGCGCTCCTTGAGCGAGCTGTCGATCTGGTCGTCAAACAGGCGGCCATCCCGACGCTGCAGGCTGAGGCCGCGGCGCATGACAAGATAGCCCGAGCAAACGCCTTCAGGAGGATGATGACGGGCGGTGCGATCGCTGTCGCCGCTGTTGGTATGGGTTACGGGGCGGCGCTGTTCTTCGGACGAGACCACAGACTTCCACCTGTCATAGACACGACGCAAACCGAAAAACGCGACGACAGGATACCAACAACGGAGACAGTACCCCAGGACAGTAAGACGGAGCGCACGGAAGCGCCTGCCCCCGAAGTGACTCCCAAACCGGAGACGACAACCCCGACCCCTCCAAAACCGCCTGACGTCGTAACTGCGGATTTCAACAAGTTCCTCACTCGAGAAATCGACTGGCAGGGTTCGCATTGGTCCTTGGTTTCTGGCCATCATTTCAATGACGAACACGATACGACTTGGGACCGTGCCTGGTGCTACACACGCCGGCTCGTCAATGGCGTCGACGTCAACGTGGACCTGGTGAACCGAGCCTCTCCAACGGCGAAGCCTCAAGCGCCGGTTTCTCCCGCGATGACTCTCGCATCCATCGGCCTGAATGACGCATCCGCTCTGGAGCTTGGATCGAAATGCGTATGGCTCGACAAAGGCACCTTCAGCGCTGGTGACTATGAGGCTCCCGCTGGCCGAGCCGAGATGGCGAATAAACTCGTTGCCCAGGATGGCTGGGACGCGATGGGTTTCGACCTTCCGAGTATGCCTCTGTGGAACGTATCATTCGACCAATGTCAAACGCAATGCGAGGACGACAATCGTTGCGCAGCTATCACATATGACAAAAAGCATTCTGCATGTTTCATGAAGGGTGACGCGGCGGTTTTGGTGAAGGATCCAGATGCCACAATGGCCGCGAAGCAGGCGGTTGCGGGTAAGCTCCAATACTCCAGTCTCGTTTTCTATAAGAACACCGTTGTGGTGGGTGACTCCTATTCGAACGTCCCTAGCGCATATGCCGATTGTGTCATGGCATGTGCCGCGGATCAGAAGTGCTTGGGCTTCAATTTCGACGCCCCGAACAAGATGTGTTCGCTGCTGGATCAGGTAAACTCGCTTTCCTTGTTCAAGGGGGTGGCTTCGGGGAGCAAGGCTGCTGGGAATTGATGATCATCGAGCTTGGGCGACCACAGCCTGCGCGCAGGCGCAGCTCTTTGGCTTGTGCGGGCGGGGTAGCAGCTACCTCTTGGGGAGTGAGGGTGTGGACAAATACCGATACGATAATCGGTCCGACCAATGGCGCAAACGGAGAGGCGCGCAACGACGGCGTGCACGCCTATTGGCCGGCATTCCGAAACGCCTCGTATTCGTGACGGTGGCGGCGATGGCCGCCTACGCGACGCAGTTCGTCGTGCAGCACAGTGAAGGCGCCGCCGACCTCAACCTGTCTCATTGGATTGAACGTTCGCCGGCGCCTATCGCCGGGGTAGCTTCCGTCATCGATGGCGATACGATCGAGATCCACGGACAACGCATCCGCTTTAATGGTATCGATGCGCCTGAATCCGCCCAGCAGTGCGACGACGGCAAGGGCTTTCGATATCAGTGCGGCACCAAATCTGCTGCTGCCCTTGATACGTTCCTCACACTCTCCAGGCCCACGCATTGCACGTTCGTTTCGTGGGACAGGTACGGCCGCTATGTAGGCGACTGCCACCGCGCGGACGGCAAGAGCGTGGCCGGCTGGCTGGTCGAGAATGGCCTAGCCCTGGATTGGCCCAAATACAGCCACGGGGCCTTTGCGGAGCAGCAGGCGAAGGCCGAGGCGGCGAAGGTTGGCGTGTGGGTTGGCGCGTTTCAAGCGCCCTGGGATTGGCGCGCAGAGCATGCCGAGGGCGTTAAGCCATCCAGCCGTCAGCCGCTCGGCATCATCAGCCGCCCTCAGGTCGCGCAGAGCTATTCCTGCCAGCCGCGCCGAACCTGCTCGCAGATCAGCTCCTGCGATGAAGCGAACTGGTATTTGGCCAACTGCCCCTGGGGCGGCAAGCTCGACCGCGACAAGGATGGCATTCCGTGCGAGAGCCTATGCTGAGATATGTGTAGGTTCGCCGACGAAGAGCACACGAGAGTTTGGGCATCATTGAGCCTACGGCCGCCCCCGGCATATGTTTTTTGAATAAAGCCATCCTTCGATATTCAAACTCTGAATTTGAAGTATAATGGCTTGGGTGGAGATTTTCGGCCAAGTGGGGCTGCACGGCGCAGAGCAGTTTACAATCGGGATTCCGCAGAACTTTCGCAGTTTTGTGGATGGCGCATTAGTTCGTGTCCAAGCTCAATATCCATCCCTTCGCTTTGTCGTGTCGGCTGATGGGATCGACGTGGCTTGCATCTCTTCGAGTGATTTGGACGACGTGCGCAAAAGCGTGCTCCATGCCGTTTACCGAGAGAAGATCTACGTTGAGACACTGCCGCTTCGGCAAGCCTTGATCGAAGCGGTGACTGCGAAATGACCGTATGGCCACTCAAGTTTCGTCAGCGCGGCGACGGCGAATTTCTCCTAACCGACGATGCCGGCGGGTTCTTCCTCAGCGCTCAGTCATTTCTCGAACGATATATCGGCAACACCCTATCGTCGGCCGATCAGACTTTTCTCCGTGAAAATGGGCATTCGTTCGAACGAGAAGGCGACCCCGACTGGACGGCATTTGCCTACCGATGGGCTCGACGCCAATCCAAGCAGCAGGAACTTTCGTACGTTATCCTCGTGCCGACGCTGCGCTGCAATCTGACGTGCGGCTATTGTCAGGTTTCCCGAGCGCCGGAAACAGCACGCGGTTTCGACTGGAGCGATGAGACGCTGAACGCTTCCCTGAGCTTTATCGGAGCGATGAAGGGGCCACGGATTAAAGTCGAGTTTCAAGGCGGTGAACCTCTGCTGCGCGTTGATCTACTTGAACGGATACGGTCATTCACCCGGGCGAGGTTTCCGGGCAGCCAGTTTGTGGTCTGCACAAATCTCCAACGCCTGGGCGATCGAGAATGGGCCTTCGTTGAACAAGCCGATACTTTCGTCAGCACGTCGCTCGACGGCGATCGAGATACCCATCAGCGTCAGCGCACCCATGACGATCCGACAACCGATACGTTCTTCAAAAACCTCGCCGACGCCGTGCGTCGTCTTGGACCGGGTAAGGTATCCGCGCTTCCGACGATCGACGTTGATGCGTCGCCCAATTTCGAGGAGCTCGTCGGCAATTTCGAGCGCTATGGTATGCAATCGATCTATCTCAGGCCGATAAATCACCAAGGGTTTGCGCGCCGCCGAAGAAGCGACCCGCATTCGATAGAAAAGTGGAATACGCTGCATTCCAGCTTCATCGACTACCTGATTGATCGCAACCACCGCACTGGTCGTTACATCGAGGAATATTATTTCAGCCAGTGCCTGAGGAGATTTCTCAGATCGGGGGCTGACGATCATGTCGACCTCCGCAATCCCAACTTCTTCGCTTCGGACTACATAGTCATTGATCACGACGGGCAGCTTTACCCGACGGACGAAGCAAGGATGCTTTCGCGCATAGGGCGCGTCGACCTGTCGATCGGCACAGTGACGGCCGGCATCGACCGCGCCAAGATCCAGTTGCTCAACCATGCCTCGATGAACAACTTCGACCCCGACTGCATTCACTGCGTCTATCAGCCCTTCTGCGGGACAGACGTTGTCGACGATCTGTCAAGGGACGGGCGAATTGACTTGGTCCGCACCGATACCTGGTTCTGCCAACGACACATGCACCTTTTCGACAAGGTTGTAGAGGTTATCAGTCGGCGGGACAAAGCCGCGGTTCGCTCGGTTGCGAAATGGGCCCGTGTGCCATCTTGGGGGGATCACATGATCCCGGTGCATACATGATCCCGCTCCGCCTCAAGATCGAGACTGACGCTGTCGACCCATATGTGGTTCGGCTGCGGTCGTGCGAAGGAACGGCTGAGCCACTGGCCGACGTCAGCTCCCTGGACGCAACATTGGAGACCGCAGACGGTGAAAAGTCGGTCTTCACGGGGGCGGCAGGCAGCCTTCACTTGTTCGGGATCGACCCATCCGAGGTGGACGGTGATGTTGTGTTTGTCGTGCCATTTCGGAAAGCGGCATATCGGCTAATTCGGGCGAACTCTCGCCACAACACGCTTTTGATAACCGAACGCTGCGACCAACTATGCGTGATGTGCTCGCAGCCGCCGAAAAAGCAGCACGTCGACATGTTTCCGTTTCTCGAGACGGCCGTGCTTCTGGCGCCGCAGAATTCAACGATTGGCCTGTCAGGCGGAGAGCCGACGCTTTTCAAATCGGAGCTGTTCGAATTCTTGCGAAAGACGATGGAGCAGCGGCGTGACATCAACTTTCACCTCCTGACCAACGCGCAGCATTTTAAACGCGATGATCTCGCCAGGCTCCGTGATTTGGATTTAAGTCGCGTACTTTGGGGGATACCCGTTTACTCCGGCGACAGCGCGATCCACGATCATGTCGTCGGCAAGCCTGGCGCCTTCGATCAGGTCAGGAACAACCTTTCCATCCTTTGCGAGGCTGGGGCAAAAATCGAGTTGCGAACCGTACTCATGAAGCCCAACGCACCCGGCCTGTTGGACCTGGCCAGGTTCGTGACGGTTGCCCTGCCATTCATCGACAAATGGGCAATCATGCAGCTCGAAAATATCGGCTATGCCCGCAAGGACTGGGATTCTCTGTTCTTCGATAGTTCCCTGGGCTTCGACTTGGTGAGCAAGGCGCTGGACTTATCGATCAGCCGTGGCATCGACACCAAACTCTACAATTTCCCGCTGTGCACCGTCCCTGCTGACTATCGCGCATTCGCACCATCCACGATTTCGGATTGGAAACGGGCTTATGTTGAGGATTGCGTCGATTGCAGTCTTCGCAACGAGTGCGGCGGCTTCTTCGAATGGCATCCGAAAGTGCACGGATATGGAAGGTTTGGTGTCGCATGAAAAAGCGGTTCTTCGCGATCCCATCCTTGATCGCTGCTGGGTTTATACCGATCGAAAGCGTCGCAATGCCGCTCGCGCCAACTGGTGATGGCGGCAAGACAAAATCGCTTTTTGATATCTTCAAACTGGATCACAAATACACGTTAGCAGGCCATAGCTCGCACAGCAGCCATAGCTCGCACAGCAGCCACCGATCTTCATCCGGAGGCACTTACTATCCTCCGCCGGCAGATTCAGCACCCGTCTATCAGGCACCCGCGCCTGCCTATCAACCGCCCGTAGCGACGCCGACGCCGGCTCCTCTTGCGACGCTTCCTGGAAATACCGACAGGTTCAAAGAGATCGTTTTCCAGGTTCAATTCGCCATGCTTGCGTTCGGCTACTACAATGGGGAGTTGAACGGAACGATGAGCCCCGAAATGAGGGCCGGCCTATTGAGATTGCAGTCGGACTATAATCTCAAGGTCACAGGTACGATCACCCCGGAAACGTTGACTGCGTTAGGGATCGTGGCCAACTGAGGACTTTCCGAGCGCTGCGTTCTGGCGTGGAACTCCCGCAGCGTCGCGACGCGTATGCTCGAAAGTGACCAGCAGAGCCCCTCCCAACTTGTCCCTTCTGGCGCAGGTTGAGCGATGCCCGCTTTCAGGAAAGCCGCACTTCGCCAGGAACGGCCGAGATTGGGCGGTGAGTTCAACTTGTCATCGCAACACCCTCTGCAACCTATCGGCCGGGGTCTCGAAGTCCAGGGTTTTTCGAGGTCGCTGATTAAGCTTCCGAGCGACGGCGTCGAGTTGATCCTGCGAGACGAGGGATAGGTTGGTGGTTCTTGGGAAGTACTGTCTGAGCAGGCCGTTGGTGTTCTCGTTGCTGCCGCGCTGCCAGGGACTGCGCGGATCGCAGAAGTAGACCTGTAGATCGGTTGCGACGGTGAAGCTCTTGTGACGAGCCATCTCCTTGCCTTGGTCCCAGGTCAACGAGCGCCGCAACTCCTCGGGCAATGAGCCGATCTTCTGCGCGAGAGCGGCCACCACGGTCGCCGAGTCCCTTCTCGCCAACTTCACAAGCATCGTGAACCGGCTGTGCCGTTGAACAGCTGAGCAATGGGTCCGCCTAAGAAAGATCTGAAGTTTTCGTTACCGCGGACGGCGCGCTGTCAAGCGCTCACCGATGTTTTCGACCACGATCGAGTGCCTGATGACAGTGCGGGGCGGATACTATGACACGCTCGGCCCGCTGCTTGCCAATGTCAGGCCCAGCACCCACGACAGAGATGCTTGAGCGACGGCTCGCCGTTAACGTTTTTTGTACTGTTATCTACGTTCGACCATATTCGTCGTCGAAGCGAACGATATCATCCTCGGCGAGATAATCGCCGCTCTGCACTTCAATGATAACCAGGTCAATTCTGCCTGGGTTTTCGAGCCGATGCTTATGGCCGCAGGGGATGTAAGTAGATTCGTTTGTCCCCAGGAACAACTCCTGCTCGCCATTGACGATTTTGGCGGAGCCGCTGACCACGACCCAGTGCTCCGAACGATGATAGTGCATCTGCAGGCTCAACTGGCGACCGGGCTTCACCTCGATGCGTTTGATCTTGAAGCGCTCGCCTTCCTCCAGAACCGTATAGGTACCCCAGGGCCGGTGTACCGTGCTATGGACCAGATGAGCTTCATGTCCCGAAGCCTTGAGGCCCTCGAAGAGCTTCTTAACGTCCTGAACGCGGTCGCGGGATGTGACAAGCAAAGCGTCCGGGGAATCCACGATCACCAGATCGCTTACGCCCACCGTGCCGATGACGCGCTTGTCGGAGCTCACATAGGTGCCGGTCGTGTCGACCATGTGCACATCGCCGCGTATCCTGTTCCCGCTTTCGTCGGGGGCGATCAAATCGGCCATTGCGTTCCAAGATCCGATGTCGTTCCAATCCATGTCGCAGGGAATCACGGCAAGTCTGTTAGTCTTCTCCATGACAGCGTGGTCGAGCGAGATTCGCGGCGCGGAACCGAAATGCTCAGGCGCGAGTTCGATTTTGGCAAAGCCTTGGCATTGACTGGCGCGGCCGTTCTCGTAGCTGTCGGCGACGGCCTGGAGCACCTCGGGACAATGCAAAGCCATCTCGTCGAGCATGGTTTGCGCACTGAAGCAGAAGATGCCGGCGTTCCAGAAGAAGCGTTGAGACGCGACATAGGCTTTGGCTGTATCCAGATCCGGTTTTTCAACGAAACGGACGACGTTCTCACCATCTGCTTCGATGTAGCCGAATGCTATGTCCGGTCTGGTTGGGGTGATGCCCAATGTGGCGATCCGCCCGAGCTTCGCATGTTCCATGGCCAGGCCCATGACGTCTAGAAACGCAGGCAGGTTGCCAATCAGGTGATCGGCCGGGAAGACGCACAGGATCGCGTCAGGGCCTTGCGTTGCCCTCGCATGGATCGCGGCTGCAGCCACGGCGGCGGCCGTATCCCGAGGTTCGGGCTCGAGCAGAAAGGTGCGTGGCAGGACCACGGAATCCAGTTCGTCAAATTCGTCCTTGGTCAGGAAGAGGTGTTCCCCGGATGTCACAGCGACGAGTTCCACGACACCTTCTATCGAAGCGACGCGCAGCACAGTGTGCTGAATGAGAGAATATCCATCCGCTACTTTGAGGAAAGGTTTGGGGTGCGATTGCCTTGAGGCGGGCCATAGCCGCGATCCGGCTCCGCCGCTGATGATCACGGGAATGACTTTCATAACCAACCTCAATCTCGTCTCTGGAGTGATCGCCCGCGTTGTTTCGAGCGTCAGCGTCACGATCGCCGTCGCTCTGGCTTGTCTGCGGCCGCGCGTAACAGCGAAGTTCTGGTGCGTTGCAGGCGGCGTCAGATGACGACGCTATCGGTAATGCACGACGCCTCCACTGATGCCTGTTGGTTGCCTCTGCCGAATTGCGCAGGTGGCGGGTCTTAACTGAGATCAGAGACTTGGCTGTCTTCTATCAAAGTCAAATGACTTGGCTCCTTCAGATCGAATTCAATTACCCGTGGTGCGAATAGACGTGCATATCGTGTAAAGGCGCTCGTCGGGGGAAACCGAATTACGGTATCGCAGCGCGCGAGAAGATACATCTCAACGAGGGCGGAAATTCCGCCGTCAATCCCGAGTGCTGCAGTGTGTAAGGGGCCACCTTGATTGGATCCGAAGTGCTTCGGGACAGTGAGCAGATCGGGAAACCTGGCCGCCAGAAGATCCAGTATCCGCGCGCTGTCCGTGCATAAGAACAGCCGCACAGGCCTGGGGTGCGGTAACGCCTTAGCCTTGTCAATTGCAGCGCACACTTGCCGAACGGCGAGCTCCGGATCGGCCCAGTAGGGCGCATGCTCCATGATGTCTTCACCGTTACCGTGCCGAACATGAATCCCGATGATGCTGTGCCCCTCAAAACATTCCTGATAAATGGCATCTATGCGGGCTTGAATTTCTGGCCGAGGCTGGACACTCTGGAACACCTGCCGCTCTGCATCCTCATCGCACCGCCACATCAGACAAGCGTCACACACTACTGTGTTCGCTTCGACATCGTGTTCGGCCTGAAAGAGCTCGCCCAACTCATCGCGCTCTTGGAAAATCTGCTCATCTGGCCGGTAAAGGCACTCGATCGCCGGCCTGTTCCACCACTCCGGGAAGAATGGACCAGGGAAGGAAACGTCGTTGATCCGGTCGTCGGAAATAGCCGGCACGCCAGCGATGTCATTGATCGGCTGGAAGAACACCGGAAACGCATTTGTGAAGGGTTGGTCGAGGTAGCAGGCCCCCCGCCAGTCGATGACTAGAGTTCGTCCCGACCGCTGCGCGTAGCGCCAAGCGGCCGCCAACGACCACAGACAATCACCGAACCCCGTACGCCTCCGAGAGACGACGAACCGGCGCTTTTCCACTCCACTAACATACATTTTCGGAAATCTCGTTCAGAGAGGACGTTGCATCCGGTTTGGAATCCTTAGTCGACACGTAGACCCTGACGCCGGGCGCTTGGCAGAGGCCGGGCCATAGGGCAGAAGAGCTCACTCAGCACTGCCCACTAATCCCGTGACGCTCGCACAGCTTGAAGCCGATGCCCTCGCTTCCGGTTCAGCCTTCTCTACTGGGCCTCCGCGGCATATGTAAAATCTATTGATTGGATGCCGGCCATCCATGCGTTGGATGCCATGATGAAGGGGCTCGGCTGACGCGGGCCCGGCCAATAGAGCCGAAACAGCCCGGGAACGCTGCGACACTGCCTGCCAGAGCAAATCGTTCCGTCGACGCCATACGCCAAGGGTGCAAGGCTGCATACAGCAACCGTACCGGGCGAGATGAGGTCGACAGCTCGACGCGCCTGGAACCAGCTGATCGACAGAATCTGCAGTCTGCTCCCAAAGTTCTGCACGACCTGTGCCGGATGCTGTGGTGAGGGCTCGCGGCCACGAACTTTGTCCTCGCCCCGAACGGAAGCTCGCGCCTACGACTCCGGGCCGGCGATGCGCCCCCGCTGCTCGGTCAGACCATCCATTCTGTGGATGCACTTTATCCAAACAATCGATTTCACTGATCCAAACAATTCCCATTAGAAGACGCTGAAGCAAGAAAGAAAGGCGTCCTCACTCGCTGATGGATGAGCAAATCAGCTGCAAGGTGCTGGGAGTACATGTCGCTCACGGCGTGAGCTGAGCGGCACTCAGACCGCATGTACGAAGCCGACGGTTAGCGGCGCAACTCTATTTTGCTGTGACTCCAAGCAAGAGGTGTGCTCGGCTGGCGGACTGTCAATGACGAGCTTCGCGCCGCATCTGTCGAAGTGCTCCATAGCGCACGGGGCTGGCCGCACATTGTGTCGGCGTGGCGAGCCGGAGCCGAAACTTTAAACTTTAATAGAGCAGGAATAGAATGGGCGATAGCAGGAAAGTTGCTCTTATTACGGGCATAACTGGACAGGATGGTGCCTATCTTGCCCGTCTTCTTCTCAAAAAAGGCTACATCGTTCATGGGATTAAGCGACGTTCCTCTTCCTTCAACACGGGTCGTATCGAAGACCTCTACCAAGACCCGCACGAATCCGATCCGCGCCTGATCTTGCATTACGGTGACCTCACTGATTCGACTAACCTCATCCGCGTGGTTCAGGAATCTCAGCCAGACGAAATTTACAACTTGGCTGCTCAGAGCCATGTGCAGGTGTCGTTCGAAACACCTGAGTACACAGCAAACGCGGACGGTATCGGTACATTGCGACTTCTTGAGGCGATTCGCCTCCTCGGTCTGACGGACAAGACCCGCTTCTATCAAGCCTCGACTTCGGAGCTATACGGCCTCGTGCAGTCCGTACCGCAGAACGAAACGACGCCCTTTTATCCGCGCAGCCCTTACGCCGCCGCCAAGCTCTACGCCTACTGGATGGTCGTCAATTATCGCGAGGGCTATGGTATGCACGCTTCCAACGGCATTCTTTTTAATCACGAAAGCCCCCTTCGTGGCGAAACTTTTGTGACGCGCAAGATCAGCCGCGCTGCCGCTGCTATCTACCTGGGCAAGCAGGACAAGCTTTATCTCGGCAATCTCGATGCTCGACGCGATTGGGGCCATGCGCGTGAGTACGTGCGAGGTATGTGGATGATGATACAGCAGGATCAACCGGATGATTACGTGCTGGCTACGGGCAAAACGACTCCTGTCCGCCAATTCGTCGAGTGGGCTTTCGAAGATATCGGCGTCGAAATCGAATGGCGTGGCAAGGGTGTCGGCGAAAAGGGCTATGATGTAGCGAGCGGCAGATGCCTAGTCCAAGTGGACCCACGCTACTTCCGCCCCACGGAAGTCGATCTTCTCCTGGGTGACGCTACCAAGGCGAAGGAGAAGCTCGGCTGGGTGCATGAGACATCCGTGCGCGAGCTTGCTGCGGAAATGGTACGCGAAGACCTGAAGGTCATGCAGACATCTGTAGTCATGAAGGAAGCGTAATGTATGATCTGAACGGAAAAACCGTGTGGGTCGCTGGCCACAAAGGTATGGTGGGCAGCGCTGTTGTACGCCGACTCGCGTCTGAAGACTGCAAAGTTGTGGCCGCCCCTCGGGGAGAGCTAGATCTCAGGCGACAGACCGAGGTTGAAAACTTCGTGGCAGTGATGAAACCGGACGCTATCATTATGGCGGCGGCAAAGGTAGGTGGTATTCTCGCGAACGCCACCTATCCGGTCGACTTTCTTTACGACAATCTGATGATCGAGGCCAATATCTTCGCGGCAGCCCACGAAAACAATGTCGACCGCGTCCTCTTCCTCGGCTCGTCTTGCATCTATCCGAAGATGGCACCACAGCCCATTCCTGAAAGCGCGCTTTTGACCGGGCCACTAGAGCCCACCAACGAATGCTACGCCGTCGCCAAGATCACCGGCATCAAAATGGCTCAAGCCTATCGCCAGCAATATGGCCGCGACTACATCTCCGCTATGCCGACGAATCTCTACGGGCCAGGCGACAATTATGACTTGCAGTCAAGCCACGTCATCCCAGCGCTGATCCGGAAAGCGCATGAAGCTAAGCTCATAAGTGATAAGCAAATCACCATCTGGGGCACGGGCACACCACGTCGGGAATTCATGCACGTCGACGACTGCGCCGACGCATTAGTCTTCCTTCTGAAGAACTACTCTGACCATGATCACGTCAATCTCGGCTGCGGACAGGACATCACGATCCTAGAGCTGACCAGAATGATCTGCCGTGTAGTCGGATTTACTGGGGAGATCGCGCATGATCACTCTAGACCTGACGGTACACCGCGAAAGCTGATGAGCGTCGACAAGCTGCGCACTTTGGGATGGGCAGCAAAGATCACTCTCATGGAAGGCATCGAGAGTGTCTATCATGCATTTCTGAACGGGAGCTACACCGAACGGCGATAGATAAGAGGATTTGCTGCGTCTCAGGCCTGTACGCGCTTTCGGGACCCAGAGCTAATGTAGACTGAGACAATCACTCGATGGCGATAGCGCCAGCCGCGAGGAGCCCTGCCGGGCCCGGACCCCATCCGCTCCAACTCGTCGCCGTGAAGGTCACGGTGCGCTGCCCACGCCGACGCCGACTGCGTCAATCCTCACAAGGGTAACCCTCGATAACCGAACGCGTCTACGGTAACCGAATGTACTTCTTGTTCTCGTCCGAGGGATCTGTCGATGGGCATTCCGGACGAGCCAAAGTTTGAGCATGTTACCTTCAAAACCCGGTTAGCAACGTCGGATTTGGTATGAAATTCGGAACAAGTGGATTACGGGGCCTGGCGACAGAATTGGCAGGAGCCGCCTCTGCCCTATATGCAACGGCATTCGCGACATTCCTGCTGGAATCCGGCCTGGCCAGAATTGGCGACGAGATACTCATAGGGCGCGACTTTCGCGCCTCGAGTCCGGCCATCGCCGCCCTCTGTGCGGCGGCACTGTCTGCGCTCGGCTTCATCGTAGTCGATTGCGGCGCCGTCCCCACCCCTGCCCTGGCACTGTATGCTCAGGCGCGTAAGAGTGGTTGTTTGATGATCACAGGCTCGCACATTCCGGCCGACCGTAATGGAATAAAATTCTATCGACCCGACGGTGAGATCGACAAGGGTGATGAGCGGGAGATAACGCGCATCGCCTTGCAGTTGGAGAAGCGCGGATACGTCCTTGAAGGTGCTGTTGCACGTCGGCAGCACCGGGAGGCCGAATGCAAGGCCTTTTTCATGGCGCGCAATCGAAAGCTTATGGAGATTAATGCTCTAAAGGGCTTAACGGTGGGCGTATATCAGCACAGCACAGTCGCGCGCGATCTCTTGGTTGACATTCTCTCATATCACTGTGCGACGGTCGTAACCCTGGGACGTTCGGAAGGTTTCATTCCTGTCGACACTGAAGCGGTCTCGGACGAGACTGCTCAACAGTTCAAGCTCTGGGCCAAAGAGCATCGGCTTGATGCGGTCGTCTCGGCAGATGGCGATGGTGACCGCCCACTGGTAGCTGACGACCACGGAGACCCCCTTCGCGGTGATTTGTTAGGCCTGATTACGGCGAACTTCCTGCAAGCGAAGGCAGTCGTCACGCCGGTCACATCAAACTCTGGTATCGAGACCGCAGGTTCTTTTAAAGTCGTGCGTACCAAGGTTGGATCGCCATTTGTTATTGCTGCCATGCTCGATTTGGTTGCGTCGGGTCACGAGCGCGTGGTTGGTTTCGAAGCAAACGGTGGTTTGTTGACCGGCACGGACTTTGACCCGAACGGAACTAAACTGCCAGCGCTACCTACACGCGACAGTTTTCTCCCCATCCTCGCGGCACTTTCCCTTGTTAATACAAGTGGGCAGCCACTGTCGGAGATTGGCAGTTCCTTTCAATTGCCGGCGGCGGCAGCGGATCGCTTGGAAAATTTTTCCGTCGAAAGCAGCACTCGCCTCATGACATACCTTCGTACAGCGGAAACTAACATCGCCGCCTTCGTCGGGTCGATTGGAGTGGTAAGCAAGGTTAGCGATGTTGACGGACTTCGTATCACTCTCGCGGATAAGCGTGTCTTGCATTTGCGTCCATCCGGAAATGCCCCGGAAATGCGGTGCTACGTCGAAGCCGAAAATCGGGAGGACGCGGAGCTTTTGCTCCGGACTGGATTGGATCGAATTCGTAATTGGGCGCAAGGCTAAATAAAAGCCGCCTCCCTGCGTATTCCCAGGTGACCCTGGGGGTCGCACAAGCTACTCAAGCGCGATCAGAACGTCCACAGTGTCCCGGCCCTGTCCGCTTTGAAGCGAACCGGAACGCCCGTGGAAACAGCCGATCCGTACCAGCCACGGAGCATCCGGTCGCTCATGGTCAAGGCAGCGCCTTCCGGTAGCGAACAGCCGGTCCCGCACTGACCGCCTGCGCCGCATGTACGATGGCGTTGGTGTCCAGGCCGTGGTGACGGTATAGGTCCGCAATAGTCCCCGTCTGGCCGAACTGCTCGACCCCGAGCGCCTTCACGCGATGCCCGTTAACCCCACCGAGCCACGCGAGCGTCGCCGGGTGGCCGTCGATCACGGTGACGATGCCGCAGTCACGCGATAGCGGCGCGAGCAGCCGCTCGATATGACTCAGGGCGCCAATCGCGCCACGCTGCCGGCCACGTTCCGCCGCCTGCCAGCCCGCATTAAGCCGGTCCGCGGAGGTGATCGCGAGCAGCCCGACATCGCGCCGGTCCTCCGCCAGAAGACCCGTCGCGGCAATCGCCTCCGGCGCGACGACGCCTTGATAAGCAATGACGACACTCGCGTTGGGCCCAGGCGGACGCAGCCAATAGGCGCCATTGACGATGTCCCGCGCGAGCGCCGGGTTCATGTCGCGCAGCGGCTGCTCGAGCGGCCGGGTTGACAGGCGAAGATAGACCGATCCTCCGGTCTGATCACGCAGCCACGTCGTCTCATCCGGATCCCCCTCGCCATTACGTTGCATGTAATCGAAGGCAAAGCGCATGATCACGGACAGTTCGTCGACGAAGGCCGGTTCGAAGGCGCAAAGCCCATCCTGCGCCATGCCGATCAATGGGGTGCCGATCGACTGGTGTGCTCCGCCCTCGGGCGCTAGCGTCACGCCCGAGGGCGTTGCGACCAGCATGAAGCGCGCATCCTGATAGCAGGCGTAGTTTAGCTGGTCGGCCGATCGGTAGATGAAGGGATCATAGACTGTCCCGATCGGCAGCAGGCGCACGCCATTGATCGAGTGCGAGAGACCGAGTGCCCCGAGCATGATCATCAGGTTCGACTCGGCGATCCCGAGCTCGATGTGCTGCCCCTTCGGCCCAAATTCCCAGGTAAAGGTCGACGGAATGCGTTCGGCCTTGAAGGTGTCCGCCATGGTCTCCCGGGCGAAAAGGCCGCGCCGGTTGACCCAGCCACCGAGATTGGTCGAGACCGTCACATCGGGCGAGGTGGTGACAATGCGGTCGGCAAGCAGACTGCGCTCGCGTGCGATGTCGTTCAGGATCTGGCCGAACCCCATCTGGGTCGAGAGCGGCTTGCCGGGCTGCCCCGGTGACGGAAGGGTTTCAGGCACCGGCACCGACGGCGCAGACAGCCTCCTACGCCCCTCACTGAAGAACGGCGCCTTTGCGAAGAAGGCGTCAAGTTCCGCTTCCGGCAAGGTGGCGGCCGCCCATTTGTCCCACTCCTCACCCCGCTTTACGCCCATTTGCAGGCGGTAGTCTTCCATCTGCGTGGGCGTCATCTGCCCCGCGTGGTTGTCCTTGTGTCCGGCAAGCGGCAGACCGTAGCCCTTGATGGTGTAACAGATGAAGCAGACGGGACGGTCATGCCTGGACGCCGCCTCGAAGGCTTCGAGGAGGCTCGGCATGTCATGCCCGCCAAGGTTCGTCATCAACGCCTGCAACTCGTCGTCGGAGCGGCGTTCGATCAGAGTGGTGACCGGCCCTTGGTCTCCGATCTCGTCGAGCAGCCGCTTGCGCCAGGCAGCACCCCCTTGGAAGGTCAGCGCCGAATAGAGCTGGTTCGGACAGCGCTCTATCCACTCGAGCAGCTTCTCGCCCCCCGGCTCGGCAAAGGCAGCCTCTTGCAGAGCGCCGTGGCGCAGGACCATCACGTCCCAGCCGAAGTTGCGAAAAATCTGCTCGAAACGCTGCCAGAGGCCCTCCCGGATCACGGCGTCGAGCGACTGGCGATTGTAGTCGACCACCCACCAGCAGTTCCTGAGCCCGTGCTTCCAGCCTTCGATCAGGGCCTCGTAGATGTTGCCCTCATCCATCTCGGCGTCGCCGATCAGGCTGACCATTCGGCCCTCGGCACGCTCCTTCATCCAGCCGTGACCCGAGACGTAGTCCTGCACCAGCGACGAGAACAGCGTCTGAGCAACGCCGAGGCCCACCGACCCGGTCGAGAAGTCGACATCGTCGACATCCTTCGTCCGCGAAGGGTAGCTCTGCGCGCCCTTGTAGCCGCGGAAGTTCATGAGCTTTTCGTGGGTCTGGTTGCCCGCCAGATACTGAAGTGCATGGAAGATCGGCGCCGCATGGGGTTTGACCGCCACCCGATCCTGCGGGCGCAGGACCGAACCGTAGAGCGCGGTCATGATGGTACTCAGCGACGCGGACGAGGCCTGATGCCCCCCGACCTTGATCTCATCGCACTCGCGGACGTGGTTGGCGTGGTGGATCGTCCAGGCTGCGAGCCAGGAGACGCAGCGCTCGATCTCGTTCAGATATTCCAGTTTCCTCGTCATTCAGTTTCCCGCAAATCAGCTGCCGGTCTCACAGGACCCCCGCCCAAATGGTCAAAGATCGAGTTTCAACACACCTGTCGCGCGCGACACACAGGGGATGAAGCGGTGGCCGCGTGCCTCCTTGGACAGGACGGCATCCCGATGGATCGGCTGTCCCGCCAGCATTGCGCATTCGCAGGTCCCGCACACCCCGTTCTCACACGAGGCCATCAACGGCACACCGGCCGCACGCAAGGCGGCCAGTGCCGTGGTCTCAGCCGAAACCTCAACCACCCTGCCCTCAGCCAGTTCTATGACGAACGGTTCCGGTGGCGCGCCATCAAACTCGGGAGGCTGGAAAGTTTCGAAATGAACAGTACCCTCGGGCCAGTGTTGAGCCGCGCGCCCCACAACCGCCATGAAGCCAGGCGGTCCGCAGTAGTATGTCTGCGCGTCGTCCGAACGGTTCGCCAGCAGCGCGGCGATGTTCTGCCGGGTCTGAGGCTCGTCGTCGAAATGGATCCGCACATTGCCGCCAGGAAGATCGCTCCCGATCGCCGCCAAGAGTGGCGTGAGCGCCCGGCTGCGGGTGAAATAGTGCAACTCGAAGGGCTTGGCCTGCCGGGTGAGCGCGCGCGCCATGGCCAGAATCGGGGTGATCCCGATTCCCCCTGCCAGCAGCAAAGTCGGCCCCTCGCCTGGCTTGAGCGCAAAATGGTTGCGTGGCGCGGAGACAGGCAGTGTGGAGCCGACGGCAATGGTTTCGTGGATCCACGCCGAGCCGCCACGGCCGTCATTCTCGCGCTTCACCGCGATGGTGTAGCGGCCAAGCTCGGTCGGGTCGCCGCAAAGTGAATACTGACGCACCTTCCCTTCAGGCAGATGGACGTCGACGTGAGAACCCGCTTCGAACGCCGGCAGCGCAGGTTTGCGTGGGTGTTTCAGGTCGATGACCAGCACGTCGCCCGGCTCCTTGCGGGCGGCGGTCACGGTCAGCTTCATGATGATGCGCGGCGAGGCCATGGCGTTTCACTCGTCGATGGGCAAGATCAGATCACCGGGGCGGATCACGCCCCCGACCTCGATTGTGCAGTTCAGGCCGGAGCGGTTCAGAAGCCCCTCGTAGAGACCCGGAAGCCCGAGCAACTCCTCGATATACTTGCACGGCACATTCATCCGGGCGGCCCTGAGAATCGTTTCCCCGACCCGGAAGCGTTTGCCGACAAGATGGCTAAGCGGAACGCCTCGTGTCGTCAGATTGCGCCGGTGATCTTCGGGTGCGAGCTTGGCCTTGAAGCCCGGAATTCTGGGTTCGCCCTGCGCGATGGCGTCCAAGACTTCAGCTTCGATCAGCGTCACTTCGCGAACGTCAGGACGCGCGGAATAGGTCCCCGTCCCCAGGTAGTAGCGGTCTCCGACAACGCCTTGGCCGGCAATAAGCTGCGCCTGCGCCAGCTCCTCCATTTCATAGGAGGCGGCAGGCGCGATATGGACGTGAAGCAGCTTTCCTCGCCAGGTCATCATCGCTCTCGGAAATTCGTCTCGTGGAAACCTGCTGCAAAACTGGCCTGATCAACAGCGCCAGTTGCATGGCATTTTCCCGGTCCAGTTGGCTGTTTGGAAAGAAATACGGGGGGCCCTCGGACCGTTTTCAGCGCCAGCTTTCGGCGTCGCCCCGGCTCAGTTGTTCCGCGCCGGCATCGCGTCTTGCACCTGCTTGACAACCTCTCGCAGGACCTCAACGCCCTTCCCGATCTGCCGAATGCTCAAGGCGGCATAGCCCATGACAAGTCCGACGCGATCGGTGCGGCCTTGGTCCGATGGCCGTTCGTAGAGCGGCGAGATCAGGTGTAGCCCCAGGCCAGCGTCGCGGGCGGATTCGACCAAGGCCGTTTCCCGCGATCGTGGCAGGTCATTGAACCAAACCGCGACGTGAAGTCCCGCATCTGCTCCCTGGACAGTGATGCGATCCCCGAAGCTGTGCTGCAAGGCACCCAACAACGTTTCCCGACGCTCGCCGTTCAGCCTGCGCACACGGCGCACATGGCTTTCGTAGCCGCCGCTCTCGATCAACGATGCCAGCGCTTCCTGTTCAGCGACCGGCGAATGCCGGTCTGCGAATTGTTTGGCGGTTGCGAAGACCTCCTGCAATTCGGGCGGGACGACGAGGTAGCCGATGCGCAGCATCGGCGAGAGCGTTTTGGAGATCGTGCCGAGGTAGATGACAGCCCCGTGGTCCTCGAGACTGTGCAGCGGAGGGACCGGATTGATGTCGTAGCGATATTCGCTGTCGTAGTCGTCCTCGATCACATAGGCGTTGTTGTGCCGCGCCCATTTCAGAAGCTGATGGCGGCGCGCGATCGGCATGACGCCGCCCAGCGGAAACTGATGCGATGGCGTCACATAAGCCAGTCGTGCTCCGATCCCCGCCAGCAACTCGGTCCTCATCCCGTCTTCGTCGACGATGACCGGGATGGGTGAGGCACCCGTACTGGCAAAGACCTGACGCGCCATCCTGTAGCACGGATCCTCGATGACGAAACGGTCGGCGGGATCGAGAAGCAGGCGCGCGCACAGATCAAGGCCCTGCTGCGAACCGTTCACAACTATGATCTGGTCGAGGTCGCAGCTCAGGGTCCGGGCGCGCCAGAGATAGCCCTGAAGCGCCTGGCGAAGCCGGCGCGAGCCGCGAGGATCGTCATAGGCAAGACGCAGCGGGCGCTGCCCCATCGCCTCGTTCATCGCGCGTTTCCAGACCAATGATGGGAAATCCGACGGTGCCAGGTCGCCATAGCGGAACTCGACCTTCAGCCCAGTCGGCAGATAATCTGGCCAGGGTGACGTCGCGCGCAGCCGCTCGCCATATGCGGACAGGTGGATCGGGCCGACCCGTTGCGCGTGAGTGCGCCCCGTCCCATGGCCGATCAACGAAGACGCAACGCGAGGTCGTGCGCCTTGACGGACTTCGATGAAACCCTCCGCAGCCAGTTGCTCATAGGCGACCGTCACCGTGGTTCGCGAAACGCCGAGGTCATTTGCCAGGGCCCGGGAGGATGGCAACTGACTGCCGGTTTCGTAGACGCCGCCGAGGATTTGCTCGCGAAGGGCTTCGTATATCTGGCGTGCACCCATCGCGTGCGAGCGCGCTGCAGACCCGGCACTTGAAGACTGGACCATCTCTTTCATCGCCAACTGGATATTTCACATTGGCCAGGTTGCCGTCAATCTTTCGGAACCCCAAGAGAGATCGCAGAGGCCGAATGACCAGCTCCCATCAATCCGAAACCGATGCTCCCACGGGGTCGCTCAACCGCACCAGCCCCGGATTTGCCACCCGGGCGATCCATCATGGCTACGATCCGGCCGGCTTTTCCAATGCCGTCCAGCCGCCAGTGTTCCTGACGTCAACCTATGGGTTCGAAAGCGTGGCAGCAAACGATGCCGCCGCCGCCCTTGGTGGAAGGCTCTATGCGCGCGAATACAATCCCACGACCGAGATCCTCGAGCAGCGGCTCGCGAATCTGGAAGGAGCCGAGGCGGGGCTGGTTGTTGCCTCGGGGATGGCGGCCTTCGGCACTCTGATCCTGTCGCTCCTGTCCCAGGGCGATGAACTCATCGTCCACAAGACGCTTTATGCGAACACGCTTGCCATGGTCGAACAGGCGGTCCCCCGCTTCGGCATCAAGGTCGTCGCGGTCGATCTGTCAAATCCCCACAATCTCGATGCTGCGATCACCGAGCGGACGCGGCTGGTTTTCTTCGAGACGCCGGTGAATCCGCTGAGCCGCATCCTCGACATAGCGGCAATTGCCGAGCGCGCTCACGCGCGCGGTGTAAGGGTTGCAGTCGACAGCACCTTCGCCTCGCCCGCGCTCCAGCGACCGCTTGAGCACGGGGCGGACATCGTGCTCCATTCGATGACCAAGTACATCAATGGTCATGGCGATGCCCTTGGCGGGGCGCTTCTCGGCGACGCCCAAACGCTCCGTACGCTGCATGAAACGGGCCTGCGCTACATCACCGGCGCAGCGCTCTCGCCCATGTCAGCTTTCCTAATCCTGCGCGGTCTCAAGACGCTGACGCTGCGTATGGAACGGCACAGCGCCACAGCCCTTGCGGTGGCTCGGGCGCTGGAAGCGCACCCGGCGGTGGCATTTGTGAGTTATCCGTTCCTCGACTCGCACCCTGATCAGGTGACGGCGCGAAAACAGATGTCCAACGGATCGGGCATGTTGGCCTTTGGCCTCCACGCTGGATACGAAGGAGCGCGCCGGATGATGGACCGGCTCAACCTGATCATTCGCGCCGTCAGCCTCGGCGATGCCGACAGCCTCATCTATCATCCAGCAAGCCTCACCCGTGCTCGGCAGCCGATCCGCAAGGATGCCCATTTGGCCGATGGAGTCGGCGAGGATCTCATGCGTCTCTCGGTGGGGCTTGAAGACGCTGATGACCTGATCGCCGATCTGCGGCGGGCTTTGGACGTCTTGTAATGACCTGGCGTGCGGCCACCTCTGCGCTCACACATAGATCTGGAGCCTTGCCATGGCATTCCTGAGCGGTCTTTCCGCGTTCCCCATCACCCCGACCAATCGTGACGGCCGCGTCGATAGCGTTGCCCTGCGCAGGCTGATTGCTCGGCTTGGCATTGCTCAGGTCGATTCCATCGGTCTTCTCGGCAGCACCGGCACATACATCTATCTGTCGCGCGAGCAACGGCGGCGGGCGCTCTCCGAGACCTTGGACCAAACGGCGGGGCAAATGCCGGTCGTGGTGGGTGTGGGCGCGCTGCGCACCGATGAAGCCGTGGGGCTCGCGCAAGACGCCAAGGCCCTTGGAGCAGCTGCGGGGTTGCTTGCCGCCGCCTCCTACACCCCGCTTACTGATGACGAGGTGTTCGATCATTTCTCCACTGTGGCGCGCGAAAGTGGCCTGCCGATCGTCGTCTACGACAATCCAGGAACGACGCATTTCCATTTCAGTCCACCCCTTGTCAGCCGCCTGGCAAAGGTGGCTGGGATTGTCGCCATCAAGAATCCGACAGACAAAAGCGATGCGATCAAGAACCACCTGACCGCCCAGAGGCGCACACTGCCGGAAGGGTTCTCGATTGGTTACAGCGGCGACTGGAACGCCGCCGAGGCCATGATCGCCGGCGCCGACACATGGTACAGCGTCCTCGCGGGCATCCTGCCCGAGGTCTGCATGACGATCGTCACAGCGGCGCAACAGGGCGATGCGGCCGAAGCGCGACGGATCAATGCCGCGCTGGTCCCGATCTGGAGCCTCTTCAAGGAGTTCTCGAGCCTTCGCGTCGTCTATGCACTCGCTGAATTGCTCGACGTTTGCAGTGCCGAACCCCCGCGTCCCATCCTACCTCTGCCCCCAGCAGCGAAGCGCCAGATCGCCGCCGCGTTGAAAGGTTTGCCATCGGATGCCAGCCGGTGAACAGCAAACCCCGTTCGGCAAGTGAAAGGTATTTACCCGCTCATTTCGAGAACTGATCGAAAACAACGCACTCGGCGTGCTGATAGCCATGGCTGGAGCGGTCTCGACGCCAATCACACCCCCTTCGAACTCGACAATCGACTGAGGTACAGACTGCGCAGGGCACTCCGCCCATGCCGCACCGTTCGCCTTCAAACTAGGAATCGGTGGTTTATCCATTGGAATGGCATCGAGCCGGCGCTTTACTTCCGGCCCGGTGCGCGCATTGAAGCCGGTGCCAAGCCGCCGGCGAACACCAGATTTCCGTCCTCGACATTCGCCAGAGCACGCTTCCCGACCGCCGTAACTGTTGCCGGGTTCGCAGCCGCTGACGATGAACTCATCACTCAGCACGCATTTTGTCTCACCCATTCTTGGCGCCGGCCGGATCGATATGGACTGACACGCAGCTTGGAGACGATGCCCTCGAGGCCGAACTGGGAGACTTGCGCGAGAATGTCGCTGCCGCCGCTGATCTCGTCGCTCAGAACGATGCCGTTTGGCGGCGTCTCAGCAGGTTAACTAGCGCTTTGCGCCGATCGACGAGTGGCCGATCGCGAAGACCCTCGCCGTTGATCTCGAGCAGGTCGAAGCCGGCAAGCATGGTCCTGACGTCTCCCGCCGCGGCCAAGAGCCCGCTGAAGACTGGGAATGCGCGACAAGCCTTCTGGTCAACGACGAACGCCTCACCGTCTATTATCGCGTCCGAGGCGCCGAGCTCGGCCACCGCCCGGGACGATAGCCGGAAACCTGAGGGTCCAGTCGTGGAGGTTGCGGGTCGAGGTAGGCCCCCATCGATAGTAGTCCCATTTCATTTCGTGTAGCCAATCAGGGCCCTGCCGGACGCGGCCGACCAGCGGTCGATGTTCGCGACGACCCGAATGTCCAGTCTCGTGTAACCCAGCCTAAAGCGGCCTGTCCGCCCAAAGACATTCAGTTGCCTCCAGCCTTTCGACACGACCCACTTCACGATCTCGTAACTCGCCAACCTAGCGGCTTGTTGCTTGAGCTGCGCGTTCCTAGTGTGTGGTCGCTAGGCCTCAGCAACAAGAGCTCGGTTGCCAGGCGGGCGGAGGCTCAACGAGATAGCCAGCTCAGGACAAGGAGAGCAAGCAATGGTCGCTTTTACCCTCAATGGCGAGGCGCGAACACTCGACGTCGATCCAGAGATGCCGCTGCTGTGGGCGGTCCGTGACGTCATCGGACTCACGGGAACGAAATTCGGTTGCGGGCTTGCCCAGTGCGGCGCTTGCACGGTTCACGTTAACGGCATGCCGACGCGCTCGTGCCAGACCGCAGTCGGCGACATCGAAGGAGCCTCGATCACCACCATTGAGGGTGTGTCGGGCAAGATAGGCGAAACGGTCCAGGCCGTGTGGGCCGAGTTCGACGTACCTCAATGCGGCTATTGCCAGTCTGGCCAGATCATGTCGGCCGTGGCCCTCCTTACAGAGACGCCTAAGCCGTCGGACGATGATATTGATTCGGCGATGAGCGGCAACCTCTGCCGCTGCGCCACCTATCATCGCATCCGCGCGGCCATCCACGAGACCGCCAACCGGCTGGAGACTTGAGGCATGTCGCAGTTTCTCTCGAAGCATAACTCCGTGCGGCCCACGCGCCGCCGGTTCCTCGTCGGCGCGGGCGCCACCACCGCTGGCCTCGCCGTGGGCTACCGGCTAGTGCTGGCGGCGTCCGACATCGCACAAACGACTACTGCAAAGGTTCAGGCGAACCCCTTCCAGACCTATGTCGAGATCACAAAGGAGAACCGAATCATCATCCACTCCTCGCAGTTCGAGATGGGACAAGGCTCCTATTTCGGCATCGCCACCCTGGTTATGGAAGAGCTCGACGGCGACTGGGCGCAGGTGGACGTGGTCGGCGGATATGGCAATACCGCGCTCTACGGCAATCTCGCCTGGGGCGGGGCCGCACAGGCGACTGGTGGCTCCACGTCGATGAGTTCGTCGTGGGAACGCTACCGCAAGGCGGGTGCTGCCGCACGGGCCTTGCTGGTGGCGGCCGCGGCGCAGCGGTGGGATGTGCCAGCCGGCGAGGTCAAAGTCGCTTCCGGGGTCGTGTCGCACGCCTCAGGGATGCAGGCGCGCTACGGTGACCTGGCTGAAGCCGCAGCGGGAATGCCGGTTCCCGACGACGTGCCGCTAAAGCCGCGCGACAAGTGGGCCCAGATCGGATCGGACAGCGTCAAGCGCTACGATTCCGCCGGCAAGACCAACGGCGCGCAGACCTACACGATCGACCTCATGATGGAGGGGCTCCAGACGGCCGTTATGATCCATCCGCCGAAGTTCGGCGCCGAGATCGAGAGCTTCGACGCAACCAAGGCCAAGGCACTCGACGGCATTGTCGATGTCGTCCAGACGCCGCGAGGCATTGCCGTGGTTGGCAGGGACACCTGGACGGCGCTCAAGGGCCGCGACCTCGTGGAGGTGACCTGGAACGAGGAGAAGGCCGAAGGGCGCGGCACGGCCGAGATCATGGCCGAATACAACAAGGCAGCAGACGATCTGGGCGCGGCCACCGCGCGCGACGACGGTAACACTCCCGCAGCGTTCGCCAGTGCTGAGAAAATCATCGAGGGGCACTACGAATTCCCCTATCTTGTCCATGCTTCGATCGAGCCACTCAACGCGGCCGCCCGAATCAACGAAGACGGCACCATCGACGTCTGGGGCGGACACCAGATGCCCGACCTTTATCAGGCGGCTGCCGCTCAGGTAGGCGGCACCACGCCGGACAAGGTGAGGCTGCACGTGATGAAGACCGGCGGCAGTTTCGGCCGCCGCGCGGTCTTGGATGCAGATGTCATTATCGAAGCTGTTTCCACAGCGCGTGCACTGGGACGCGGCAAGCCAGTGAAGGTGCAGTGGACCCGCGAGAATGACATGCGGGGTGGGCGGTACCGGCCGGCCTATGTGCACGCAGTCAAGGCGGGGCTCGACAAGAAAGGCAATGTCGTCGCTCTCCATGACCACATCGTGGGCCAATCGGTCTTGGGCGGTTCGACCTCTGCGGCGATGATCAAGAACGGCATCGATCCAACCTCCGTAGAGGGCGCCACCAACCTGCCCTATGCGATCCCGAACCTGAAGGTCGAGCTGACCACCACGGACGTGAACATCCCGGTGCTGTGGTGGCGTTCGGTAGGCTCCACCCACACCGCTTACGCGGTGGAAACCCTGATCGATGAGCTGGCCGCCGCTGCGAACCGTGATCCGGTCGACTTCCGCTTGTCAATGCTCGGTCACCACCCACGGCATGCCGCCGTGCTTAAAGTGGCTGCTGAGAAGGCAGGCTGGGACAAGCCTCTGCCGGAAGGCCGTTTCCGCGGCGTGGCCCTGCATGAAAGCCTCTCGACCTATGTCGCCGATGTGGTGGAGATCACCCTCAACGATGAAAATGGTTTCAAGGTCGACCGCGTCGTCTGCGCGGTAGATTGCGGCACCGCGATAAATCCTGACCAGATTCGCGCTCAGATGGAGGGCGGTATCGGCTTCGGGCTAGGCGCGATCCTCCAGGAGGAGCTGACCCTGAATGGCGGTGTCGTAGACCAAGAGAACTACGATACCTATACACCGCTCAGGATCGAGCAGATGCCGCGAGTCGAGGTGCACATTGTGCCGTCCGAGGAGCCGCCCACGGGAGTTGGTGAGCCAGGTGTGCCGCCGATCGGCCCGGCCGTCGCCAACGCGCTACGGGCGGCGACGGGCAAGACTATCCGCAAGCTGCCGATTATAAAGAACATGTCAGAAATGACACCATGAAACAGCCGCGATGAAGATCGCGCCGTTTTCGAACGCCTCCTGACAGGCGCTCATTTCCATGGGTCAAATTCCGGCGGCTGCCCGCTGCAATATCCCGTTTGGAGACGGCACCCCGTGGTCTGAACGACCACAGACGGGCCTTGGCGCCGGTTCCACTGAAGAACCGCTTTCGAGACGCAAATGCGTCCACTCCATGAAGAGCACAACCGTATAGCACCAGGAAGGCTAGCTACCTCCATCGCTTCGGAGACCCAGGACCCTCAGAAAACCGAACCTCCCGAGCTCAGAGGCGCTCGTGATCACAATCGCGCTGGTGCGTGGATCATTGTTCAAGGGTTTGCCGATAGGCAGGCGAGATGGCCGATCGACATGATCTTCGCCCGATGCCCTACAAACACAATGTCAGCCGCTGTCACGGAGTCGCGAAGACGAAGGCAATGAGGGTCGACGCCGATACTCATTGTTTGGTTGACAGAGCGCTTGGAATGCCATGCGCTTCACATCGGAGTAGCCATCCGGGAAGCCTGAAGCGCTTTGAAAACGCATGTGCTGCGGCTGTTATTCATAGCGTGGATGACTTTGATCAAAACAATCGATTTCATCACTCTTCCGGAATCGTGCATGGACAAAAAAGAGCCTCACGCACCAATCACACGCTGCTCTATCGCGTGACGAAAGCTGCCTTGGGAATAATCCAAAGGAGAAAATCTTCGATGCGCCCTGACGTGCAGTGGAGGTCGTGCCGAGAAAGTGAGTTGCAACTGGCCGACAATGTCGGGCGGTGCGACCATGGTCGCTTCGGAGAATGAAATCGGGCCAGTTCGCGGGGGCGGTACTGTTATTCGTCGACGGCCGCCCTTCCCAAGAACAGGCGGCATCGCAAGTTGGTTCTGCCGATGAAAACGACATCGCCGGATACATGTCAGCAGCCGCTCAGGATTGGATGATCCAGCCAAGCTCTCGGCGTGATGGCACCGTAGGCGTCACAGTCGAAGCATCTCATTGATCGTTTATGAGGCTTTCTTCGATGCCGCTGATGCCTGACGGGCGGTCGCAGCTGCAGGCGACAACACGGCCTATTTAGTTGGAAACAGTCGAGGTAAGCCAATTTGGCTTCCCGTTACTATTTGGAGAAAGAAATGCTGTGCCTAGGAATCAGCGGCGGACTTGACCAAGTCCATGAAAACCGATTCGAGCGTCCGAACGCCTTTATGCACGATGGCGCCGCGGTGCTCGTCCGAGACGGAAAGGTGATAGCCGCCGTAGAAGAGGAACGCCTCAATCGAATCAAGCACTCGAACAAGCTGCCAAGTGGTTCGATTCAATACTGTCTCTCGACGGCCGGGGTTCAGCTCAGCGACATTGATCGTGTCGCGGTCTACGCCAGCGAGCCCTATGCCAACGCCATGCTTGAAGGTATGTCCGCTTCCCAACCGGACATTCTCTCCACTCCGTTGGATGCTAAAATGTTGGTGCAGAACCTGTTAGCGCGTGAGTTCGGCACTAAGTTGGACAGTTCGCGTATTTCATTCGTAGGTCATCATCAGGCGCACGCCGTGAGCGCCTTTGCAATGTCGGGCTTCGAACAAAGTCTCATTCTAGCGATTGATGGCTGTGGTGATTTCCTGTCGGGCCTTGTGGCGGTAGGGTCTGGCACAGAAATTACGCAAATCGAGGCTTTCCCGGAGGACAATTCTCTTGGGCTGTTTTATCTCGAGACGATCCGCTGTCTCGGCTACGGCATGTTCGACGAGTATAAGGTAATGGGACTCGCGCCCTATGGCGACCCCGCTCCCTATCGCGAGCTCTTCGAGCAGTTCTACGAGCTCTCCGCCAACGGTGGCTACCGTGTTCACCTCGACCGCATCGGTCCGGCGTTGCTCCGCAACATCGAGATCAGGCGAAAGGGAATGCCTTTCACCCAGCAGCATCGAGATGTGAGTGCGTCACTGCAGGAAGCGCTTGAGCGGATCGTGTTCCACATTCTCCGGCACCACCGTGAGGCCACCGGCATGAAGCGGTTGTGTCTGGCGGGAGGGGTAGCCCACAACTGCACGATGAACGGCAAGCTGCTGTATTCAGGGCTTTTCGAAGACATCTTCGTGCAACCCGCGTCTCACGACGCTGGCTGCGCATTGGGAGCTGCGCTGATAGTCTCTAACGAGATGGGCCGCCCCGCGCCGCGTGAGCGACTGCAGGAGGTCTATTGGGGTCCTGATCTCGGGAGCGACCGCGCCGTGGAACAGGAACTGAATGCATGGTCCGGACATCTCGAGGTTGAACGCTCTTATGACGTAGCGAGCAGTGCAGCCCACTGGATCACCAACGGCGCCGTGATCGGCTGGGTGCAGGGTCGTTCGGAGTTTGGGCCACGTGCGCTGGGCAACCGCAGCATTCTTGCCGACCCTCGGCCCGCTGCAAACAAGGACCGGATCAATGCCATGGTCAAGAAGCGCGAAGGCTATAGGCCTTTCGCACCATCTGTGCTGGAAGAGGATGCGAGCGAATTTTTCGACCTCCCGGACGGTAAGCACGAATTTCCATTCATGAATTTCGTCGTTCGCGTGCGTGACTCAAAGCGCGCCTTGTTGGGTGCCATTACGCACGTCGACGGTACGGCTCGGCTGCAAACAGTATCGCGCGATGCCAACCCCGCTTACTGGGAGGTCATCAATGCGTTCAAGAAGCGGACAGGCACTCCAATTCTGCTCAATACGTCCTTTAACAACAATGCTGAACCGATCGTGGATACGGTTGCAGACGCGATTGCCACATTTTTGACGACAGAGCTGGATGGACTTGTGGTCGGGCCCTTCCTGGTAAAAAAACGGGCTGCAACGCTGCAGGATTGGACTGCGCTTGCGATTTCCTTGCCTCCCTCAGTCTCCCTCCATCAAACCCGTGCTTACACAGCGCGAGATCATCAGGAGACTGTCTGCGAGATTATTCCGAACCACTCCAGCATTGACAGTGTGCGAATTTCAAACGACCTGTTTAATCTGCTGATGCGGATTGAGGGCGAAGCCGTGTTAAGCGATCACCTCAATATAATTGCGCCCGATCAGGCTGAGCATGAAGCTCTGCTGGAGGACCTGCGAAGACTGTGGGAGCAGCGCCTGGTTCGGCTGCATCCCTCACAAGCTGCTCGGATGGATCATGGGTCCGATAAAACGCCGGACCAGCCTAATAGGCTATCAATGTGATAGAGATGCCGCTCAAGCTCGGCCAATCAATAGTGTTCATCGACCCCGCCTGCGAGCTCACCGCTGTGATTAGAGGGGTCGAGGTCGCCCTGGTCAGTATGCTTAGGAATGCTATTGAATGGGTCGTGTGCCTGGGTTGGAAAGGCGGGTCTGGCCTCACCGGACTTCTGTGTCGAGAGGTCCAGCCCGCAAAACTTTAGAAACTGGCGATGATGACCTAAGCGGCGAAGATCGCCGGCTTCGGCAATGACGGTCAATGCCTCGATCGGTCCGATGCCCGGGATTTGTCGCAGGAGCTGATAATCCTGGCTGTGCCGCAGCAGATCGTCGGCCTGTGCTTCGATCTCATTATGTTGCCGGACCAGGCTGCGTGCTTCGTCAATGACCATCTGGAACATGCGAATGGCAGGCGCATCAAGTCATCCAGTGGCAGCGGCAATCCGATCGATGGGCGCGCCGTCTCGAAAATATTGCCGTCAGAATCTGTGTCTTGCTGACCTTGCGGCCGACGACATCCCAAGCTGCTGCCACAAACTCCTCCTTCGTCAGCGCCGTGATGCTTGCTGGGGTCGGAAAGGCATGGAGGAAGGCAAAGAACCAATCGCTGCGGCTGTTCCCCCGGAAGCGATCGATCTCGGGAAAATACAGCGGCTGGTAGTGTGTCAGCCTGCGGTGCTGGATCTCGGTCTTGGCCCTGGCGATCGCTTCATGTGTCTTCGACAGTTCCTGCACTTCGTTGATGCCGGCTCGCAGCGGATCATGGTAGACCTGCGTCGCCTGGTATCCTGAGCATGTGTAGGATCACCTGGGCATCGATCTTCTTGCCGAATATGACGCCGAAGGCCTTAAGAAGCCCAGGCATCTGTTCGCTGACGAGAAGGTCACGTGCCGACAGCAGCACCCGCACGACACAGGTGCCGTGGCTCTTGATGCGAACCTGCTTAAACCATCCGGTCCGTCCGATCTGAGCAAGGCCCGCCGCTCGTGGCGGCCCGATTTGTCCGGCATCATCGAGAGGGCGGCGCTTGACACGATCGGAAGTCCGCGCTCGTTAACTCGTGCCAGAGCCAGATCGCAAGCGGTCACGGCTCCATGCCGATCCGCTCCGTTTCCGCAGTTCCACAGTCCCGCCCGCATCTCCCAGTCGCGCCCGGGTAGCCATTGCGCTGCAAGGCGGGTCTGATCGCTACGGCGGCGCCGCCACCATCTCCATCAGTCGGTTCGGCGACAAAGCCAATCATCTCCCGTAAGAGAAGTGCTTTCGGGCAAGTTCCGCAGGTTCAAGGAGATCGTTGACGGCGCCGCACTTGGAGCTGCGTCGAGCGCATGGTCGAGCTTGCCGCCCAAGGTACGTGGCTTCGAAACGCGTGCGATTGCGCCTCATAAACCGCTGCGTGGCTGGTCGCGGACATACGAGGGGCGCAGGCGCCTGAAACGAACCCGTCGGTCACGACGGAGCAATCCTGCCGCCTGACCAGGCGCGTGGAAAAGTATCACAACGGTGACCACAGCGTCGCTTCAGGCCGTCAAAAGCTATTGCCGTGCGTCAAGGCGGGCTAGGTGACCCGTCAGAAGCCGGCACCAGCGGCTTTGTCGGGACAAGACACATGCTATTGGGATTTGGCCGCCGCAGCCGCGAGCATCGCTTCTCCCATCGCAATGGCCCCTTGGGCACGCAGCATTTCACCAGGGTTCTGAATGTCGCGCAAGTCTTTGTTCTGGCTGAGTTTTGATTTTCCAACCAGGCCGGTGATCTCGATCTCCAGGGCGACGATTGCCTTAACCATCGTGTCGATGAAGTCCTTCGGCGCGTCGCCCATCTTCCACGGGGCAGGCTGCGAGGCTTCTTGCATATGAGTGAGCTTCGCCACGTTACGGCGTACATATCGCTCATCATCCCGGACAGTGATGCGTCCGTGGGCGTGGACGACGAGATAGTTCCACGTCGGCACCTGCTTGTGGAGTTCGTGCTTGCTTGGATACCAGTTCGGCGAGATGTAAGCGTCGGCGGCACGGAAGATTACGAGAACCTCATCGCCATTGGCGACTTCCTCCCAGACTGGGTTCTTGCGAGCGACATGGCAATTGAGAACGCCCTTGTCTCCCTTCGAGCGGTCAAGCTCGAAGGGGAGGTGGTTCGCGTCCAGTGTGCCTTTGCTTTGGGTGACGAGGATACCAAGCGGGTGTTTCTCGATAAGCTCGAACAGGGCGTTCTGATCAGGGACGGCAAAATGAGGCGGAACGTACAACGGTTTATCTCCTGTCGCGAATGTGCGGTTGCTAGTAATCGGCGGAGCCTTACGGAACGGGCTCCTGAATCTTCGCTGCCGTCGACGAGTGCCCCGGATCTCGGTGTCCACCACGCTCAAGAACCGCCATCGAGAAATGGGCGGGCACATCAGATGCCGCCGCGTATGAGTGCGGTTGGTCAGTGACAAGCCGCGCACTCTCGCCTTCGCTTAAAATGACCACATGGGTACCTACCACAACGCTCAGGGCACCCTGACTGACCGAGATCAACTCGCGCGTATCCGGACTATGAGCATCCGCGGAAAACACGTCGCCCGGCATAATGACCCAGCTCCACAATTCGAACATCGTGCGTCCCGAGGTCGACGAATGCAGTTGTGCAGAGCTTCCCTTGGCGCTCGTCCAAAGCCTCCTGGTCTCTGTCCGCTCGATGGGAAGGCACACCGTGGAAGGGTGCTCGTTCAACAAATCGGCCACCGAGAGCGAAAACGCCGCCGCCAGCCGACACAGTATGCCGATACTGGGGTTCGCCCTACCCTGCTCCAGCGCGACCACGGTTCCCTTGGACAGGCCGCTTAGTTTAGCCAGTCGATCCAGGGTCAGGTTTTGGTCACGCCTCAAGTCTCGGATCCGGGCCGCTATCGCTTGCCCAAGGACCTGCTCGGCATCAAAGGCTGTCGTAACATCGGTCATTATATTGACTTAGGACCTCGGCTCACCTATTGCGGTCAGTATAATGACCGGGGCGAAATTGCAACTGCCCGTTAGGAAGGAAATAACCGATGCGTTTTGAGACGAAGGCGATCCACTGCGGCCGAGGGGTCGACGCGTCCACGGGGGCCGTATCCATGCCGCTGCACACCAGCACGACGTTCGAACGCGGTGTCAACGGGTCATTTCCGTCCGGCTTCGAATACACAAGGGATGGAAATCCTACACGCAATGCGTTCGAGGCGGCCATGGCGACGCTTGAGGGAGGGGAAGACGGCATCGCCTTCGCTTCGGGCATGGCCGCAATCGCTGCAGTTTTCGAGAGCCATCCGTCGGCGGGTCGGATCGTTCTGCCGGATGACATGTATTTCGGCATTCGTTCGCTGATCGAAGAGACCGACATTGGGTCTCGCTTCGACTTTGCCCCAGTCGACATGCGCGATTTGGACGCTTTGCGCGCCGCGGTGACATCGAAGCGGACTGGCCTCGTCTGGATCGAGACGCCGTCAAACCCGATGATCCGCGTTGTCGACATTGCGGCCATCTGCGCAATCGCGCACGAGGCAGACGCCTTGGCGGTGGTGGACAATACGTGGGCCACCCCAGTGCTTCAACTGCCGCTCGAAATCGGGGCAGACGCAGTGATGCACTCGGCGACAAAGTACATTGGCGGCCACTCGGATTTGATGGCCGGTGTCGTCATTGTCCCAAACGCGTCACCCCTCGGTCGCCCATTGCGGATGGTCCAGAAACACAAGGGCAGCGTCGCAGCGCCCTTCGACTGTTGGCTGGCGTTGCGGGGCCTGCAGACATTGCCGGTCCGCATGCGCGCCCATTGCGAAGGCGCCCAGAAAGTGGCCGAGGCCCTGGCGTCTCATCCGCGCGTCGAAAAAGTGCTCTTTCCTGGTCTGCAAACTGACCCGGGACACGATCTTGCTACGCGGCAAATGAGCCATTACGGAGCGATGCTATCCTTTATCGTCGAGGGCGGAGCCGATGCTGCAATGGCCGTGGCCGGCCGCCTGAAGATTGTTGTCCGGGCGACAAGCCTTGGCGGGACGCATTCTCTGATAGAGCATCGCGCATCCGTTGAAGGTGCGAAGTCCAAAGCGCCAGGCGGATTGCTGCGAATTTCTGTAGGGCTTGAACATCCTCAGGACATCATCGATGACCTGATGCAGGCCCTAGGCGAAACCTGCAAAGCGGGAGTCCAATGACGGGTGCAAGAACTCTGGCGCCGCTTTATGTGGCGGCTGGCGCAGCCGACGATCGGCAGAACAATGTTCCTGCTGAGTAGAACGCACGTCCTCTGGTGAACCGCTACCGCCGTGTCGCATCGTCTCGGGCGCGTGGTCGCATGGGTGATGAACGTCTTCGGGCTTCTGGACGATGGCCACGCGCTCGACCGGAAGCGGAAATACCCAGATTTGCCGTTGACCTCCTGCTGCTCGACCTCGTCGGAGATCGCGGTCAACAGATGGGATGGATGTGCTGGCACTACGGCACTTTGACAAGCCGGCCATCGGGGCGCTAGCACCGTCCAAAGCCAAGAGTCGCAGGGCAGAACTGACCGCACCAAGCGGGCTGCGGGACCCATCAGCTAACGGCCAGGTTGGTACCTCAACGCGCATCAGCACCGTGGATGCGACATTGTCCTTGTTGCGAGCGCGATCTCGGAACTTCGTTGTGACGCAGTCAGTGCAGAGAGCGCACCGCTCTAATCAAATGAGCGGAAGAACGACTCCCAGTGGAGGTGAAGAAGTGATGCGGCGTCAAGATCCTCCGCGCTTTGCGGCAAACACACTGATCCCTCTTCACAACCCGGTCTTTCGTTCTATCTGGACAGCCACGCAGATATCCAGCCTTGGCTGGCTGGTGCAGAGCGTGGCTATAAGCTGGCTCATGGCCACGATTTCAGCCTCCGATCTGATGGTTGCGCTCGTACAGGCTGCATCGACACTGCCCGCGTTCTTCTTGTCGATCCTTGCTGGAGCCATTGCAGACAGCTTCAGCCGCCGTGGCGTGATGCTTGCCGGACACTGCCTGATCGCACTGGCATCCACGGCGCTGGCACTCTCTGTGGGACTGGGCTTTGCTAGTCCATGGCTAATCCTGGGACTGAGTTTCTTGGCCGGATGCGGCTTTGCCTTGAACGATCCAGCCTGGCACGCCTCGGTCGGCGATATCCTGGAAAAGCGCGACATACCCGCTGCAGTGACGCTGATGTCGGTGGGGTACAACGTGGTTCGGAGCATAGGACCGGCGCTGGGCGGTGTAATCTTAGCTTTGCTGGGCCCCCTTACGGCTTTCGCCCTCGCTGCGCTAAGTGACCTGGTCCCGTTGAGCGCTGTTCTGCGCTCACAGTGGCAAGTTCGCTCTTCGCCTCTTCCGCGCGAGCGGATGACTACGGCCATTCATGATGGCATGCGATTCACGGCAATATCCTCAGAGATCAGAGTGGCGATCGTGCGTGCAACCCTGTTCGGGTTGTCAAGCATCTCGATCCTTGCTCTGCTCCCCCTCCTGGTTCGCGACCAACTGGCGGGAGGGCCAATTGTGTACGGCGTGCTATTGGCCGGCTTCGGCACAGGCGCCTTCATCGCCGGCATTGGCAGCAGCTACTTGAGACGCATCACGTCCCAGAACCGATTGATCACGCTCGCATCCGTTGCTTGCGCAACGTGCTGCCTTTTCATGGCCCTCACATCGTCGGTGGCTGTGGCGGCGATCGCGCTTGCAATCGGTGGCGCTGGCTGGGTTGTCACCTGGACCGGAACCGACGTGTGTGTGCAGTTGGCAAGCCCAAGGTGGGTCGTTGGTCGCACCCTGTCCATCTATTACGCCCTGACCTACGGCGGCATGGCAGCGGGTAGCTGGATCTGGGGTGCTGTCGCGCAGTACTATTCGCTGACGTGGGCTTTGGAAGGTGCTGCAGCGGCACTGTTGCTGGTCGCGGCTGTGGGAAAGCTATTGCCGGTGCGGCTATGGGAGGAATCGGATCAAGCGGCCGTCGACTTCAGGCCACCAGAACTGGCCCTCCCTTTGAAGCCCAGGAGCGGTCCGATCGTGATCAAGATGGAGTACTCGATACTCGAGGAGAGTATCGATGAATTTCTGAGCTGCATGCGCGAAAGGCGGCGCGTTCAGAGCCGCGCCGGTGCGCGGGACTGGACCCTCCAGCGCGACCTTCAGAAGTCGACGCTTTGGACCGAGACCTTCCGCACGCCGACATGGACGGACTATCTTCGTCTAAACCATCGGCTAACGGTGAATGACAGGGACATAGGCGAGCGCCTTGCCGCTCTGCACATGGGTGATTCTCCGCCTCGCATCTCACTTTCAATCGAGCGGTCGACAAGCCCCGCCCCCGGCAGCCAAGTCCAGCCTGTGCCTTTTGTATCGCGCCCGTGAGAAAACCAAGACTTGTCTGGGCTTGGACACGGAACGAGCTACTCCTTAATTTGTTGAGCCTGCCCGGATTGCAAATCGTTCCGGCCGGTTAGGCGAGCATGAGGATTCGCGTGGCAATTATGTCCATCACGGGTCCCATGTTCAGCCCGAGACCCCCCTCTCTGCCGCCAGATCGGCTTGAGCACGGATTCAGGTCGCCTGTCCTTTGCATAGCGGCGGGCAACGAATAGCAAGGGGGCGGAGGGTATCCCCCTCTGCGAAGCGGGCAGAGGAGGAATCCGCAAGGCGGGTTGCTGGGGAGACGGGCCGCGCGCCTCTTTCCGCTTAGTTTTCTCCGTTACAAAGTCCCCCCGGGACGGACTGCCAGTTCACGCCGGGGCCAACAGCATGGTTGCTCGCACGGGCGACCGCCGCGTCTGCCGGTCCTGCGAGTAGAATGAGATCGGGAAGTGCGGCTTCATCCTCGATGCCAGAGCTCGCGTCGCCGTACCGCGGCCGCCAGAGCCCCTTGCGCTGTCACGAGTCAGCCCACCTTTCTAGCTGGCAGCCATCGGGAGCCGATCCGCAGCACCTGTCGGCGCGCCTTCCGTGTCAACGCAGAACATGATGCATATTCCCAGCGCTTTTTGACAGAGCGAACTACAAAATGCAGAACACAGACTCTCCGCCAAATGAATGCTGCGAGCAAGCAGCAGGCGGAGGAACTCCGTGTGGGCTGAGTATGTGTTTCAACGCGGACAAATAAATTGTAGCCAGTTCACGAAACGCCGGGCCCGCTCCTCTGGCGTCCGATCGTCCAGGAAATCCCCTCTGCGCGCACCACGCCAGACACCTCCTTACCGATATGATGCTCAAGCACCGGCCGCCAAGGCACCAGCGTGAACTCGCGCGATTTCTCGATGACACCGTATTTTCCGCCGGCGAGCTCGACGCAGCGGCGCAGCGTTCCGTCTATTCGATTGCCATGCCGCGCTTCAGAATACGAGAGCCCGAGTTCGTCCGAGAGCTGACTGGCAACACGGTTCAGCTCTCGTTGGCGCAGCATTGAAAGCATGTTGGCGCGATAGATGACCCGATCCTGCGCATCATGGGCAAGACCTTGCGCGATCAGCCACTGCTGTCGGCGGGCCTGGACCTGACGTACTTCGCGACCGAAGCCAGAGTCGCCCAAGGACTCAGGGTGGGCTGATACCAGCTCCTGGTCGATCCAGGTGGCGCCGTCGAAGCCTACTTGGCTCTCCAGCGGCATTGATGAGAGCTTGTCAACGACAACAGGCTGGGCCCTCGCTCGCTGACGCTCGTAATCCGCGACGCGGTTGAGATGGTCGGGCGCGACTGTCCATGTGCCGTCCGGCTCGCGCTCGACGCCACCGGTCGCACGGCGGATCGCCTCCAGTCGCCGCACGTGCGTTTCGGCAAAGCGTTCGGTGGCCGAGGGGTCATGCTTGAGATGTATATCGATGCTGTAGCGCCCGTCGTTGACCGTGGCGATGCCGGCAATTGTGCGGTCGACTTTTCTTGGCCCGGTGTCCCTCGGCCTGACCCGCACTATGCAGCCCTCTGGTGTCGGTTGGGTGGCCTCGCCTTTGCCGATATCAAAATAGTGGCTTTTGCCGTCCACGCCGTCGACGACGAGGTAATGGCGGTCAGTGATTTCGTCGGCCAGCCCGCGCCCGACGACACGTCCGACCACGGTTTGAGCCGACCCGTCGCATCGATCGTGGATAAGATGGTCGGCGGCACTGCGGACGAGCCCCTTGCCGGTCAGCTCGCGATGGATGGTCTTGACGATGTCGCCGCGCGCGCCGATGCGGCGTAGCGTGGCTTCGAGCTCATCCTCCAGGCGCCAGCGACCGGCAGGCATCTCCTCGGCGAGGCCCATCCGCTCGAGCTTGCGCAGGCGGCCCTGGTGCAGCGTCTGGCGAAAGGTGTCTCGGCTGGCCAGTGAGACACACCCCTCATCGTCGCGCATGCGCATCAGCTGCCGGTCGATGCTGGTGAAGCGTTCCTGCTCCATCTCCCGGCGCAAGCGATGCTCGATCTCGCGGTCGGTGCGCGGGCCAAGGTCGAGGCTAACCAGTTCGGCTGCGCGCTCGCGCAAGCCAGAGGAGATGTAGTCCCGCGCTATGACGAGGTTTTCGCCGTGATTGTCCCTGCCGCGCACGATGATGTGGGTGTGGGGATGGCCGGTGTTGAAATGGTCGACGGCCACCCAGTCTAGCCTGGTGCCGAGGTCTTCTTCCATTTGCGCCATGAGGCGACGGGTGAGCGGCTTCAGGTCATCATACTCGATACCGTCTTCAGGGGCGACGATGAAGCGGAACTGATGACGGTCACCGTTCGCGCGATCGAGAAAGGCCCTGCCGTCCGCGCGGTCATTGTCGGCAGCGTAGAGCTCGCCACGCTCGCCTTCCCGGGTGACGCCGTCGCGCTGGAGGTAGCGGAGGTGCGCACGAGCCCCGTCGACTCCCTTGCCGGCCAGCTTGACGATGCGTGCCTTGACGACTGCGCGCCGCTGCCGAAACGCCGCGTGGCGGTCGCGCGCTCTAAGAACGGCGGCAGCGGCCCCGCCGCGCCCCACCCGGCTTCCGATGAAGCGGCTGCCACGTCCGCTCCTGCCGCCTGCTCGGTTGACCGCGGCCTGCACCTGGCCAGCGTAGCGTTTGCCCGCCTTCGAGCCGAGCGAGCCAATTTTGCCGAGCTTCGGCGTAAATTCGTTATCCTGCATGCGGCCTCCGATGAACCAGCAGCAAAATCAGAAGCTTGCCCGCCACACCCTCCTGGACTCGGAGGCAACCTCCGGGGAAAACGATGTGCAGACAGACACTTCGCCGCCTCCAGGAGGCGCTGCCTTTATCTTGCCTTCCGCGCACCTGCCTCCCTGCCCCGCCCGAACCACGGTAGCCGCTGCCCTCACCTGCGATCCGGCCGGCCTGACCTTGCTCGCTCCGATCCGAGCGGCACCAGGAGTTGGCCATTCGGGCCGGTCACGGAAACACCGTTTCGGAGAAAAAACAGCGACTGCCCGGACGGGATTCCCGGCGCGCTTTTGGAACGGGATTTGCCGGTGAGCGCGTCCATATCGGCGGCCGAAATGCCCGCCGCCTTGATCTCTTCCAGATACGAAACCGTCTCGCTGGGCAGCGGTCGCCCGCGCTGCAAATGCTGCTCGTAGCGCTTCGGCCCGGCGTTATAGGCTGCAAACAGGCCTGGAAATCCGAAGCGGTCATACATGGCGCGCAGATAGGCAGTGCCTGCCAGAATGTTGTCGCGAGGGTCGTGTGGGACGGCTCCCAGGCCAAGCTCTGCGCGCAACTCCTCGTAGGTGGCTGGCATCACCTGCATGAGGCCAATGGCGCCGGCGCTCGACGTGACCGGCCGCCCATTGAGCGTCGTCTGCCCCCGGCTTTCGGCATCCATGACGGCATAAATCCAGGTCTGTGGAATGCTGAAACGCCGGCTTGCTTCGGCTACGAAGGGCTGCCATCTTGCAAGCTGCGGACTATGGGAGATGACGACCGGCTTCGTGTTGGTCGCGGCGGAACAGGAGCATGGTGCGAGACACGCCATGCTCAGCATAAGGAGGGTCACTCGGTCCATAGCGGCACGAGCCTCCCGATGATATTTTCGGTCGGCACCGGCCCGAAATAGCGGCTGTCGAACGAGCGATCTTTATCGCTGCCGAGCAGGAAAATCTCGTCGGCGGCGAGTTTTCGGCATGCATTCCACCAAGGCAGCGGACGGTGCTGCGTGTCGGTTGCAAGCCGGCGCGCGGCTATCTCGCCGCCGATGATGATGGCGTCGCTAAAGGTGCAGACATGCTCGCCGGGCAGCGCCGCAAGGCGCTTGACCAGCGGCACGTTGCTGGGCAGATAGAAGCGTTCGGCGGCGAGATCGGCGACCGGTCTTGGTGGGCGGACGAGTACGAGATCACCAAGAGCGGGCGATCCGGATGCGGCGCGATAGAGGCCCACCGGCGCACTCGCCGAGGCGTTCCAGACCAGCCAGGGCGATGGTTTGCCGAAGGCGGCGAAGCCAATCAGGCCAAGGCCGATTGTGGCAACGACGATCGTCTTGCGGGCTCGAATGCGCCGCAGATGGCTGCCGATCAGACGGATGGTGGGACGCCGGCTCATGAGCGGCCTCCCTCACCGGACGAGCCGGATTCGTGCGCGCCATCCTCGGGCGCGGTCTCCTGCGCGTGCCCCTTCGACCAGTCGTCGAGTTCGTCGATGTGATAGCGGACATAGCGGCCGTGCTTGCGGAATTGTGGGCCACCGCCTTTGAGGCGCATCTTCTCCAGCGTGCGCTGGGACAGCCCGATATAGAAGGCCGCCTGCGCGGTGTTGAGAAACGGACTGCCCTTCTTGGCGCGGGCTGCGCGTTCGTTTTCGTCGTCCATGATGATCCTCGGTTCGTTACGGGCAAGCGAGGCGAGGATCGGCGAGCGAGATCGTTTTGGGGACGGGCGAAGAGTGGGGGGTGAGTTTTCGCCGCCCCTTCGGCGGCCTCACGGGTCCTGAGAGAGGCCCTGCGCCGGTTGGCGGCGCAGGGCTTTGCGGGTCGGCCGGTCAGTCGACCGGGTTCCAGATGATGGCGTAAGTGTCCTCGTCATCCTGGCCGGCGGCGCGGCCCAGATTGGCGTAGAGCTTTCGCGGGCCAAACTCGGGGGCCGCAATCGACAGGCTCACATAGTCCTTGCCGGAGGTCTCGCCGGTGCGGATCCAGGCCGCACCCACTTCGACCCCTTGCGTCAGCACCCGGAAGTCGGGATGGGTGTCGGCGCTCTTTGCCTGATTGGGCACGATGTCGATGTCGGCGCGGACGCTGAGCGTCTTGAGCTGGCCCTTGTAGCCGCCGTTTTCCTGTTTGGTGACGTATCCGATTGCGGTCATTTTCAGTCTCCTCTTGGTGCTCGCAGGGGACCATTCCCCTGCGATGGCGGACCGTGATGGGCGCGTCCGGACCGCCGGAACCGGCACGGCCGCAGCGATAGCGGAGGACCCGAGCGGGGAGTTTTTTTGAAGCGAAGCGGCGCGAGGAAGCCGCCGCAGGCGGCGGGGAAAAAAGCTGCCGGCGAGGGTTTCGGGCGGGCCGGATCCGCCCATAGGTCGTCAAGCCAGGCGCAGGGGAATGGTCCCTGAGACACAATGGAGACAGGTTGCGCGATCGGGGGCACAACGAGCAGGCGGCAATATGCGGGGGGCCGGCGGCGCGGGCTCTCTCGGCAATCGGATTGGCAATTGGACCCACGCGCCTGGCGCCTCAGCAAGCAATTCGGGCCGGTGCGGGCTGCCGAAATGGGGGCGAATTGGCGTTGGAATTTCTCGCACGCGGCACTAGCTCGGCAAGACGATCAATCGGAGCCGGCGCGGCCCGGAGCGGCGCGCGTCCTTAGCGGCAGTACTCGAGAAAACGCCGCTCGGGCCCTGATCGACTATTCGCCACGAACAGCGACTGCTTCCTTGCGCACAGATCGGCGAATAGGAAGGCCACGCGGCTGGGCAGCTTTCGGCCGGGAATTTGATCCAGCGCGGCAGCCAGGCCTCAACTTGAGGCGGCGGCCATTCTCGCCACCAGGAAGCCGCGGACCTTCCAGGCGAAACTGCTGTCCGCGCCATGCTTGCCGCCGATTTCGGCGAGCATCGAATCGGCGATTTCCTTGTCGCGCAAGCGATCGAAACGCCATTGTCCGGTTGCCGCCATATGCCGACGACGCGCACGATATTGTCGTCGCCAAGCGCCCACCTTGCGCGCGAACATGCCGGCGGCAGCAAGGGATCGCGATTGCCGCTGGCCACCACCGGGCAGGCCAACAGCTTGTGCCGCATATTGCCGAATGCGGCGTCAGCCTTGCAGCCGGCAAGGCTGGCAGTCACTGTCTCGTTGGCTGCGCGCTGCGGCTCGGGGCGCACCTTGGCGATGCAGATCGGCATAGTTCAGCATCGGGCCGGTGAGTTCCGGCGCCGTCAGAAATGGGCATCTGCTCGCTTTGCGGCGTCGGCCAGTTGAGCATGGTGCATCGTCATGCCGCAATCCCTTCTTGCGCCTCGCCTTCGGCATCGGCCTGAAGGCCAAGCAGGAAATCGGCGGCCTTCGAAGCGAGGCTGGCGGCACGGAATATAGCGCGGTTGTCCTCGCGCAGCACCTTCAGCCATGAGCCGATGTAATCGGCGTGACGCACGGTCGGCTCGATGCCGAGATTGCTGCAGACGAAGGCGGCAGTGATTTCGGCGACCAATTCTTCACGCGCGTAGGCCTTGGAGCCGAACGAGCCGGAGAGGTCGCGAGCAAGCCGCGTCGGGTGGCCGGTCCAGTGGCCAAGCTCGTGAAAGCAGGTCCGGTAATAGTCGATCTGCTGATGGAACGCTGGCTGCGGCGGCACCTGAATGTGGTCGCTGCCCGGCATGTAGAAAGCGCGATCGCCGCCGACCCTGAAATCCGCACCGCTGGCGCGAATCAGGGTTTCGGCCTGCGGCACGATCTCGCACTGAGGCAGCGGCTCGGCGGGGGCATGGAGGGGTTCCGGAAGACTGTCGCACTGCGCGACATTGAAGACGGTGAAGCGCTTCAGAAAAGGCACGGCCTGTGGTGCATCGCCCTCGTGGCGTGCGCGCTCCTTCTCGTCCTTGGGGACAAAGCGGTCGGCATGCACGATGGTCGTGCCGCGCTCGCCTTTCCTGACATTGCCGCCCAGGGCAAGCGCCTGCCGGAAGGTCAGCCAATTCTGGCTGGGATAGCTGCGCTCGATGACGGCGCCCCACAGGATGAGGATATTGATGCCGGAATAGCTGCGCCCCGTGGACGCATTCCTCGGCTGGCCAAGGCCTGCTTTTGCGCTGCCCCATGGCTTGACCCATGGCACGGTACCGCGCTCCAGCTCGGCAATGATGCGGTCTGTGATCTCCTGATAGAGGCTGGCGCCCGGGCGCCTGCCCTTGCCTGCGCCAGCCTCTCCGCTGGTGGTACGCTTGCTGTTTGCATGCATCGTTTCATCCTCCGCTCACCAATCGCCGCGCCTTTCCCCGGAAGCGGGGTGGGCGGCGAGTCGCGACCGGAAAGGCCCGCCGTGGTAGGCGGACCGCATCCGAAGGACCGGAACGAAGAGGAGGACCCTGACCGGCACGCGAAGGGTTGCGGGCTGCCGCAGCGGGCCTAGAAGGGAGTGCCGCCCACCCCGCGCCGCCGGGAAAGGCCAACAGACAAACCGCGCCGCCCGCAAGGGCGGCGGCCGTCACAGCCCGAAGGGCTGCCCACGCCAAGGGGCGAAGCCGAATGGCCGAGACCGCCTGAGCTTGCCGAAGAAAAGCGGGCTCGGTTCACGAGCACCTGGTGCGCGTCGTCAGGCGCGCGGGCGCAGCCATTTTTTTCGCACATGGTCAGGCGGCGCAGTTACGTCGAGAACCCACAGGCACCGCCGCCGTGCGCGCGGCTTCCTCCGAAAACCAGCGCTTGGCATTGTCCTAGACAATATTCCTGTCCGGATCATGATAGATGCGGCGCGCCCGCTAGGACCGGAGGCTGGACAGAATCTCGCACGGATCAGCGTCAATGGCCGCAGTTATGTCGAGAAACTCGATGACGTCCAGACGCCGCTCTGCGCCCTCGTACTTGGCCACGAAGGATTGGGGACGACCAAGCTTGTCAGCCAGCTGCTCCTGGGTCAGGCCTTTGGCCTTGCGCAGCGAAACCAGCTGGGCCAGAAACCGCTGGTGGCGGGGCGATCGAAGGGATTTGGGCATGGAGGCGAACCGGTCGGGTAAAGACCGGATCAGCGACTAATCCCGGTTTCGGATTATCCCATTTTGGGATATACTGCGTGCGCTCACAGGCGAGGTTCGCAGGCATGAATGGACCAATGGGAACAGATGAGACTCGAAGCTCAACTTTGAGCGATGAAGTCCCCTGGTCGGAGAACCTCACGAGCTACGACAGGGAGCATTTCACAATCTACCTGCGGATCCTGGATGCCTGCGCCGACAATGCCAGCGAAAAGGAGATGGCCGAGCGCATTCTCGGCATCGACCCGTCCATTGACCCGGTCCGCGCCCGCAAAGCTCTTCGCAGCCATATCGACCGTGCGAACTGGATGGTGACGACCGGCTACAAGGAACTGTTCGCCGGCTGATGCACAACGCCCACTGCCACGTGTTTCGAGCAGGCAAGTCTCTGTAGCCAAATTCGGCAGCGCACGGCCGCGACAGCCGGCGCGGCGGGAGCGGTCACAACTGGTTCGCGTGCTGTTTGACTGCCATTTCCAGTGCTTGCATCAAAGGCACAGCCTTGGAGAAGAGGAAGCCTTGAGCGGTTCGGCAGCCAAGCTTGTGCAGGGTTTGCCGATCCGCCTCTGTTTCGACGCCCTCGGCCATGACCTCGATCCCGAGCATCTCACCGAGTTCGATGACCGATTTGACAAGCAGTCGGTCCTCTCGGGACTTGGCCAAGCCGCGAATGAAGCCCTGGTCTATTTTCACCTTGCGTATCCGACGGTCCTTCAGAGATGCCAAGGTAGAAAAGCCGGTGCCGAAGTCATCGAGCGCGATGGAAATACCGGCATGTGAAAGCCGTCCGAGCTTTTCATCCACTCTGTCCGGGTCCACCGGCGATTCTTCGGTAATCTCGATTTCGAACATCGTCGCAGGCAGGCCTCTTGCCGCCAGACCATGCAGAACCATGTCGTCGATATCGCCGGCTTCCAGTTCGCGAGGGGAAACATTCATCGCCACACGAATGTTACGACAGTCAGCCTTCACCAAGCCGTCGATAAAAGCACAACAGTCGGCGAATACGGTTTGCGTCAGCAGCTGAAGCATTCCGGTTTCGCGTGCGGCTGTGATTATTTCGGGTGGAGAGATGGCACCATGCGTCGGATGGCACCATCTCAGCAAGGCTTCAAAACCGACCACGGTCTCGGTTTCGAGTTTCACGATCGGCTGGAACCAAGGTTGCAATTGTCCCGTCTTTATCGCCGAATGAAGATCCCGTTCGATGGACTGGCGACGTTGCAGTTCCCTGTCGAGTTCGGCATCGAACAGGCAAAATTCGTTCCTGCCATGGCGCTTGGCCGTATACAGGGCGATATCCGCCCGCAACAACATTTCAGTCAGGCTCGGCGTCTGCGCCAAGTATATCCCTATCGATGCCCCGACCCGCACGGACGCGACCTCGATATAGGGGCGAGCAATTTTGGCTATGATATTGGAGGCGAGATCACTGGCAGAAAGCGAAGCTCTCGTTGAGGGAAAAACCAGCACGAATTCATCGCCGCCGATACGAGCGAGCGTTGAGCCTTCGGGTGCTTCCTGCTCTATGCGGCGGGCGATCATGACAAGCAGTTCATCACCGGTCCTGTGACCGTAGGTGTCGTTGACAGATTTAAAGCCGTCCAGATCAATCAGCATTGCCACGAAGGGGCCATCCGCGGTCTTGAACCGACCGATGGCGTGTTCGAGGCCCCGCCTGTTGAGAAGGGCGGTCAGATGGTCCTCCCTGGAGTTGCGCTCCATTTCCGACGCAAATCGCTCTGCCTCATGTCTCAGGCGGCTTGCTTCGCGGAAGCGCGCCTGCCCAACAAACGAAGCTCGGACCAAGCCGCCCATGAAGAGCAGAACGGTGGAAGCCAGAATGTAGCGTTCAAAATTGCCTTTCGCCAAAAGGCACGCCACCGTGATGAGGAGTGGAGGTGTGATGAAGCTGGTCGCCGCCGCGGCATACGAACTGCCATATGTAACCGCACCAGCTGAAATGCCGGCCAGTATGACCAGATGCATCGGTGCTTGTGGTGTTGTGTATCCAACAGTCAGCACGGCCGGGAAGGACCAGGCAAACCCTGCCAGAAGGGCAAGGACGCCAAACATGCGAAGGCGCGGCAAAACGCCAAGCAAATCCTGATGGCGCCCCGTTTCCTTTAGCTGAAAACGGGCGAGTGCAAGCCGGGCGGCATTTAGCGCATTGACGACCAGGAACCAGCTTGCAGCGGCAAAGCCGCCGCCAGAAAGGGCCTGCACCGCGCAAATCAGGCCTGACAGGATCGCGCTTATCGGCATCGACACGAAGAGCCCGGCCCTCAGGTCAGCAAGCTGATCCTGACGGATTTTGGCCTCCAGCGATTCTTCTTCCTTTAGGGGTGCCATGAATGGACCAGCTTGCTTGCGTCGTTGTTCGCGAGGACCAAACCTATGCAAGCCCACTGAAGGACGGGTTAACTACCCAGCGAGGGTAACCAGTGCGCTCACCATGCTTCGGGTCACACCTTTGGCTTAGCATTGCCGAATCATCAAGGCTTCGCCCGCGCGCGTGCCTTGATCCGAATCATGCCATGATCGGCAACGTCACCAGGAGACAGCCTTGCCCCGCGACGACGCGCGCCAGCAAGACAAGGAAGCTTCGCCGAGACAGCGTTCCAGAGCGGCAGCGCTCTGTGCGATTCACCGCCTGAGCATGGCCGAAATGCCACGGCGGACAAAGGGAAGATGTTGGGCAAAGCGGAGCCCAGCATCTCTTGCAAGCCGTGCCGCCGGGTGCTCGCTTGAGTAAAGACCCACAAGCATGTTGGTGGCGTGATAGAGCGGCGCCGCCGACAGCCGCAGCCGGCTTTCGTATCTGCCGAGCATGTCGGGATCGGCAATGTCGCGGCGGGTGCGACATGCTGTCAGTATTTTATGAGCGAGTTGCTTCTGGCCGCTGAGGCCGATGTTGAAGCCATGCGCGGTCACCGGGTGCATGCCGATGGCAGCGTCTCCGATCAGTGCCGCACTCGGAGCCGAGAACTTGTGCGCCCAGGTCGTGACCAGCGGATAGGCATGGCGGGTGCTTGCCAGGGTCATCTCTCCGAGACGTCCTCGACACCGGTTCATCAATTCCATGAGGAACAATTCGTCATCGAGAGCAAACAGTCTGTCGGCCTCACTTGAGCGCAAAGTCAGAAGCAGCGACGACACGCCTCCCATGAGCGGCAACATCGCGATGGTCTGATGGTGGTCGAACCATTCGACCGCGATCTGGTGATGGAAGCGCTCGTGCCTCACTCGGCAAATCAGCATGGAGTGGCCAAGCGGATGGATGTTTGCGCCAATGCCGAGCAGGTCGCGCATCGCGGACAAACGCGAATCCGCTGCGACGAGCAGCCGAGCGGCCAATTGCCTGCCATCAGAAAGCGTTATGACCGCCTCGTCTTCGCTATTTGTTGCATTGACGACCGAGTTGCCGCACAGCAGCCGGGCATGGTCCTGGAAGTAGACAATTTTGAACAGGGCATCGCGGATCTGACAATTTGGGACCAGAAATCCGAGTGGTTCCCCAGATCGGCTGAGAGCATCGAAGCACAGGGCGAAAGGGCTCGATCCGTTGAGCACGCGCGCGCCATGAAGCGGTGATTTGTCCGATGCGGGGATGGCGTCCCAGGCGCCGAGCTCGCGCAGGATTCTCACTGATGCGTGGGTCAGCGCGATCTCGCGACCGTCGAAAGCCGGATTCGCCAGGCTGTCGAGCGACTGCCGTTCAACCACTGCCACCTTGAGTTGGCTCCGGGCGAGCGATGCTGCGAAGGCAAGCCCGACCGGCCCAGCTCCGACGACAATGATGTCGAATGTTTCCACAGAGCCGGCCATCAGCGTGCCGCCATAGCGGCTATCTGCGATACGAAGCGCTCTTGAAGCATCGCAATCACCCACGGTTTGCCGCTCATCTCCCCAGCGTCGATAGACATGCGTTCTCCGTTCAGAGACGGGTCAATGAAACCACGCCGTTGAAGAGATGACGCTGATCTGGATCAACCAGGCTCGAGGTTCACGGTCGAGTGGTCGATTGCCGTGAAAAGGTCTGCATGTCTGGGCATTCTGAATGGTCGGCTTCCGAACCGGCGTGCCCCTCCTGGCCAAAGGTTCGGCAACGTATATTGGCTGATCCGTTCTTCGCACGCGCGCCGTATCGTCATGACGCGGGCAATCGCCAGCGAAGACTAGGTCGACTGACGACCAGCATCCGCACAGTCGTTGGCGTCGCCAGCCGGTTCAGCCTCGCGGATCTTCCCGATCGGTAAGGACCCGCTCGGCGGAGCCGTCAAGATCTTCGTATTGGCCGCTCTTCAAGGTCCACAGGAAGCCCCGGTCCAAGCCCCACCAAAACAGGCAGCGGCCATCGCATTTCCGTCAGGACGGGCGTCTTGCTGCCGACAGCGTGCTCGCCAACCATGACGGCGCTATACGCCGGAGGAACTCGCCGAAGGCCTCATGTAAAGTGATGTGGAAGGGAGCAGAACCAAAGGGACTCTGCTCCGCGTGCCCGCTTTTTTCGCAGCTACGAAACGCTCACCGAGAACGGATCCGTACTGAGGAGGAGGCCGTCCTTGACTTGCCCGACGCCGGCAACCTTCTCAGCCGCAACGATCGCTGCCTTCCGTTGACGCTCGTCGACAATCGTCCCCTTCAGTTCGACGACGCCGTCGCTGACCCTCACATCGATCAAGTCACCACCGCTCCAGGTTTGTGACTGCAGTTCGGCAAGGATAGCCTTGCGGATACGGTCGTCATCGGGTGGAGTGGTGCCCTGTTTCGGCATGGCGCGGATCAGGACAAGCAGCAAATCAGTTCGCGTGATGATGCCGACGACCCTGTCCCGATCGACAATCGGCACATTGTTGATGCGATGTTGCATCATCAGGTCGACAATATCTGCAATCGAGGCGCCAGGAGGCGCCGAGATTACGGGTGTGGTCATCACCTGATGGATGATCCGTCCGTTCGAGCGCGCATAGTCTTCGGCGACTGTGCCCGGGCCAAGATCAAACTCCAGCCAGCGCGGACGCACACGCTGGGTCCCAAGTTCCTCTCGGCGCAAGAAGTCGCTTTTGCTTACAATGCCAACCAGGGCACCGTCGCTGTCCGTTACCGGGAGGCAGCTGACTTTGTTTGAAATCATGAGCTCGGCCGCTTCGGCGATCGTCGCGTTCGTATCCGTCGTGATGACTGACTTCGTCATGATGGCTTCGGCTTGCATCCTCACCCTCCTGATCTTTCGTCGGACGACGATAGGACATCCCGACCCGCGGCGCGTTGATCTGAGTCACTTGGAACGAGTGGCATTCTCCGCGCCGTCGTCGCTGTCGGTGAGAATGCGCTCCGCCGCGCCATCGAGATCCTCGTACTGGCCGCTTCTCAACGCCCACAGGAAGCCGGACAGGCCGAGTGCGCCAAGGAACAGCGCCACCGGAATGAGATAGGCGAGCGTCGTCATGAGGATCGGGCCAAGGCGCCGGCCCGCGCGGGCCTGTCCTGCCGCGCAGTTTCGGACGACGCACCCGTTGCGATGCCTTGCAGACGCATCGCATTTCCAATCACAAGCAATGACGAGGCAGACATCGCGACCGCCGCGATCAGAGGCGTAACATGACCCAGAATGGCGATCGGCACGGCCACAGCATTGTAAACGGTCGCAATTGTTATGTTCTGTCGGATCAGGCTTCCCGCCTTGCGCGACACGTCCAGCGCCAGCGGGATCGCCAAGAGGCTTTCGCGCAGAAAAACGAAGTCGGCTCTATTGCGGCCAATGTCGGCGGCCGTGGCGGGTGCGATCGAGACATGCGCGGCGCTCAGCGCTGGTGTGTCGTTGAGCCCATCGCCAACCATCACAACCTTGTGCCCGTCTCTCGCCAGGCTCTCGATGCGTTCAACCTTGCCGGACGGCAGCAGGCAGGGAACGAAGTGATCGACACCAAGCGCGTCCGCAACCTCTGCGCAGGCTTTCGCGGTGTCGCCCGACAGCATCTCCACGCTCATACCAGCGTTGTGCAGTTGATCGATGGCTGCCCTGGTATCGACGCGCAGCGCATCCTCGAAATGGAAGGTCGCGACGATGATCCCGTCTTTCGTCAGAACCGTCCCGCCGTAGCCATGTTTGCCTTCGCCGCCGGTTCGTGCCTTCCAGCCAGCCCATCCGCGTCTACCCAGCCGCCAGGTGCTACCGGCGGCTGTGGCTTCGATCCCGAAACCCGGGTGCTCGGTCACCGCGTCGAATTTGTGCTGGCTGCTGCTGACGGCAAAGCTGGCAATGGCCTTTGAATATGGATGACGCGAATGCGCGGCCAAGTCGGCAGCGATTGCCAGCATGGCGGGATTGATCGACGACGTGTTGACGAGCCTGGGCTGGCCAAGCGTGAGCGTTCCGGTCTTGTCGAACACGGCTGTATCGATCGTTGCCAGGCGCTCCATGGCCGAGCCGTCCTTGACCATGATGCCGCTTTCAAACAGGCGCCGTGCGGCCACCACCTGAACGATTGGAACGGCGAGGCCAAGCGCGCAGGGGCACGTGATGATGAGAACAGCGATGGCGATCGTCATCGCCCGGTGCCAGTCGCCAGTCACCGCCATCCAGCCCAGGAACGTCACGAAGGCGGTGAGATGAACCACGGGCGCGTAGAGTGCCGACACGCGATCGGCGATCCGGCGGTAATGCGCGCGGCCGCCCTCCGCGGCTTCCATCAGCCGAACCATTTCCGCCAGGAACGAATCCTTTGCGGCAGCTGTGGCTTTGATCGTCAGCGGGCCGGTGAGGTTGAGTACGCCGGCCTGCACGGTATCATCTGGCGCCACGCTTCTGGGCTTGCTCTCGCCCGAGACCAGAGAGCAGTCCACGTCCGATGTCCCGCGCGCGATCTTGCCATCGACGGGGATCCTTTCGCCGGCCGCAATCAGCAGCAGCATGCCCTGTTCGATCTCGCCCACCGGCAGATAGTCGCGTGCGCCATCGCCGCGCAGCACCATGGCGCCACGCGCGGCGAGCTGTGAGAGGCCCTTGACGGCGGTGCGGGCGCGTTCGCGCATCACGTGATCCAGCGTGCGGCCGATCAGAAGGAAGAACAGCAGCGACACCGATGCGTCGAAATAGGCGTGGTCGCCATGGGTGATCGTCTCATATAGGCTCATGGCGTAGGCCAGCGACACGCCGACCGCGATCGGCACGTCCATGTTCATGCGGCCGTGGCGCAGTGCATTCCAGGCCGACTTGAAGAAGATGCCGCCGGCGAAGGCGAGTGCGGGTATGGCGATCAGCGCCGAGACCCAGTGGAACAGGTCGCGGGTCGCACCTTCGGCGCCGGACCAGACCGATACCGAGAGCAGCATGATGTTGCCTGCCGCAAAGCCGGCAACAGCGACGGCGCGGATGAGCTCCGACAGCGTCTTGTCCTTTGTATCGGTGTCGGCTTCGAACAAATGCGCCTGGTAGCCGAGCCGCCCCAGCACGGCGACCAATGGCGGAACCTCGCCCCCGCGCCATCGGACCGAGACCCGCTTCGTTGACAGGTTGACGCGTGCGGCCTCGACATGATCAAGTTTTCCCAACGCCGTCTCAATCGTCTGGATGCAGGCGCCGCAATGAACCGTCGGGACCGAAAGATCAGTTTGATGGAGACCATCGCCAAGCGATCGGCTTGCAAGCCTGACTTCCTGGCTGGAAGGCAGGACGGATGTGCCCGTGTCCAGATCCAACGCCATTTCAGCACCAGGTGCACAACAACTCATTTGAGCGCTCCATGGGAGATCATGATCCTGCGCACATCGCGATAAGATCTTGCCAGGCCGGCATCGGCGTCGATTTCAACGATCCACACTCCATCCCTTGGCATGTGTTGGGCTGCAAACTCCTGGCCCGAGGCGAGGGCGAGCTTGATGGACTCATCCTCTTTCTCGTAAGCGGGATGGCGAAACAGCACCTTCACGCCATGCAAAGAAACCGGCTTGCCGGCGGCGTCGGTGAGGCTGTAGCGGACTTCGCCCCCTGCGATGGTCAGCTTGCCGGTCCAGCCGAGGGCTGCCTGCGCGCGCCCTTCCTCGGCCTTCCTGTTGAATTGCTGGCTCGCCACATAGGTGTTTTCGACAACGAGGCCGGTCCAGCTTGTGTTGGCGAGCGTCGCCATCGTCAGATTGACCGCGATGACCACGCCGAAGAAGGCAAGGATGATGGCCAACATGTGCCTGCCGGTGAATTCCCGGGATTTTCGCGTGGTGGCGTTCATCTGGCGATCTCCGGCGCGTTGAATGTGGCGGTGTATTCGTTCGATTCGAAACTCGCTTTGTCCTCGACACGGAGTGTGAAGGTCTGCGCCTGGCCATGAATCTGATCGGCAGGCAGGCGCACGAAAACCTTCAACATCTTCAGCCGGTCGGGTTCGACCTGGATCGCAAAAGAGCGATCGGCGGGGAGGTCGACACCAACGATGCTCATCTCTGCGCCTGGCAAGCCCCCTATAGTGACGATGATCGTTCTTGGTTCGGGGATCATGTTCAGCAGCTTGACGGTGTAGCCATTGCGGATGGAGCCGTCGGACAGCTTCACGAATTGCGGGTTGCGGTCGTGCAAGACATTGATCTCGAGCCGATCGCGCGTCAGCAGCGAATAGAGCAGGCCCAGGCCGATCAGCGACCACATAGCCATGTACACGTAGGTGCGCGGCCGAAAGATCTTGCGGATATGGAAATGCGCCACCTTTTCGGAAAACAGGCCGTCGTCCGTTCTGACCAGCGACGGATTGACCGGACTGGCGCCGCCCGCGGTCGCCAGCATCATGTTGGCGTTATAGTCGGAGAGCGTCGCATAGGAGATCAGCCCGCGCTCCTTGCCGAGCTTGTCCATGACGCCGTCGCAAGCGTCGATGCAGAGCGCGCAGGTGATGCATTCGAGCTGCTGGCCATCGCGAATGTCGATCCCCATCGGACAGACAGCGACGCAGGCATTGCAGTCGACGCAATCGCCAACTGGCTGCCCTGCGGCCTGGACCTTCTTGGCATGACGCGTGCGCGGTTCGCCGCGCCAGTCATTGTAGGTGACTGTCAGGGAATTCTCGTCGAGCATGGCTGCCTGGATGCGCGGCCAGGGGCACATATAGGTGCAGACCTGCTCGCGCATCAGTCCGCCGAACGTGTAGGTCGTCGCCGTCAGCACGGCGACGGTGATGTAGGCGACAGGCGCTGCCGTGCCCGTGAAGAGTTGGCCGAGCAGCGTTGGCGCATCGGCGAAATAAAAGATCCAGGCGCCACCGGTCAGCGCGCCTATGACCAGCCAGATGGCGTGTTTCGACACCCGTAGCGCCAGCTTGCGGGCGGTCCAGGGACTGGCATCGAGCTTGATACGAGCATTACGATCGCCTTCGATGGCCCGCTCCAACACCAGGAACAGATCGACCCATACGGTCTGTGGGCATGTGTAGCCGCACCAGGCACGGCCGACAGTCGATGTGATCAGGAAGAGTCCAACGCCGGCCATGACCAGAAGGCCTGCCACATAGTAAAATTCCTGCGGCCATATCTCGATGAAGAAGAAATAGAAGCGCCGGTTGGCGACATCCAGCAGCACCGCCTGATCCGGAGCAAAAGGGCCACGGTCCCAGCGCAGCCACGGCGTCAGATAGTAGATGCCAAGCGTGACCGCCATCACCAGCCATTTGAACTGGCGAAAGCTGCCCGAAGCCCGCTTTGGGAAGATCTTCTTGCGCGCGGCATACATTGGCTGGCGCACCTTGGCGGAGTTGACCGGCGTAGGTTCGATCCGTTCTATTTGCGTGTTATCAAGCACGAGAAGCTCCAGTCACCAGCGACGATTTCGCCGGAAGCCGACTCATCGGTTCTGGATGATGCCGAGGCCCGGCTTGCGCCGGGCCTCGTCGCTTGGCGGGAGGGGGAGGACGAGAATAGGCTTCTTTCCTATTCTCCGCCGCCAAGCGAATGGATGTAGACCGCCAGTTCCTTGACCTTGATCTCGCCGAGGCGCGCGCCCCAAGCCGGCATCACGCCGTGTTTCGGTGCGGTTACCTGGGCGGCGATGGCCGCTTCGCCTGACCCGTAGAGCCAGATGGCGTCGGTCAGATCTGGAGCGCCGAGTTCCTTGTTGCCTTTTGCATTGTCGCCATGACAGGCGACGCAATTTTCGGCAAAGACCCTTGCGCCCGACGCGACCAATGCCTGATCGCTGACGGCCCCCGACAGACTGGCGGCGTAGGCGCTGACCTGTTGGATCTGGTCGGCGGTGATGATGTCGGCAAAGGCCGGCATTTCCGACAGGCGCGTATCCGGATCGGAGGCGAAGCGGATGCCATGCGTGATCGTCTGCTGAATCTGCTCCGCCTTGCCGCCCCACAGCCAGTCGTCGTCATTGAGGTTGGGGAAGCCCTTTGAGCCTTGGGCGCCGGAACCATGGCACTGCACGCAATTGAGCTTGAACGCGGCACCGCCGGCGGCGACGGCAAATTCGCGCAGCGTGTCGTCCGCCGCGATCTCCGAAACACTTTTCGCTTCTATCGCGGCGACATATTTGCCCTTGGCGGCTTCAGCCTTGGACAACTCGTTCCCGACATCGTTGCGGCTGGAATAGCCGAGCACACCCTTGGTTGCCGTGTGCAGCAGAGGCCATGCCGGATAGGCGATGGTGTAGCCGATCGCCCAGACTATGGTGATGTAGAACGTCCAGACCCACCAGCGCGGAAGCGGGTTGTTGAGCTCGCGAATGCCGTCCCACTCATGACCGGTCGTCGAGATGCCGGAAACCTCGTCAATGTGATCGCTGCTCATGATCAGTCCTCCTTCAGAGGAATTTGAGCTGCTTCGCCGGCTTGCCTGCGGCTGCCGGGACGAAGTGCAAAGGCAACGGATCCGATGAAGAAAAGAGCCATGGCAAGTAGGCCCCAGCTGTCGGCAAACTCCCGCATGAAATTGTACGTCATCGCCATTGTCCTCAGCGGTAACCGGCGGTCTCATCGTAGTTCTTGAAATCGACGAGCGTGCCCAGCATCTGGAGATACGCTACCAGCGCGTCCATCTCCGTCACCTGCTGCGGATTGCCGTCGAAATCCCCGATCTTGGCCTTGCGATAGCGCGCCTCGAGGCCGGACGTGTCAGCGTTGGGATCAGCCTGCGTCATCAGATCGGCGTTAGCATGCGCGATCATGTCATCGGTGTAAGGGGCACCGACACGCCTGTTTGCGACCAGATGCGTCGAGAAGTCCTTCACCGCGATCGGCTTGTCCTTCAGGAAGGCATAGCTCGGCATGATCGATTCCGGCACCACGGACCGTGGATCTGTCAGGTGATCCACGTGCCACAGGTTGGAATAGCGGTCGCCCACACGAGCGAGGTCCGGTCCGGTACGCTTCGATCCCCACTGGAAGGGATGATCGTACATCGACTCGGCCGCCAGGCTGTAGTGGCCGTAGCGCTCAACCTCGTCACGGAACGGCCTGATCATCTGGCTGTGGCAGAGGTAGCAACCCTCGCGGACATAGATGTTGCGCCCGGCAAGTTCGAGCGGTGAGTAAGGTCGCATGCCTTCGACCTTCTCGATCGTGTTGTCGAGATAGAAGAGCGGTGCGATCTCGACGATGCCGCCGATTGTCACGACCAGCAGCGACCCGAGGAGAAGAAGTGTAGCGTTCTTCTCGATCAGTGCGTGTCTGTTCATCAACCTCATTTTCTGTCTCATCATCGCGCAAGCTGGAGGGCGGGAGTGGAGCGCGGCATCGGATCCTCCTCGCGCCGGTAGCCGAGGATGGTCATTGTGATGTTCCAGGCCATGATGAGGGCGCCGGAGAGGTACATGGCTCCGCCGATGGCACGCATGACATAGTAGGGGTGCATGGCTGCCACGGTTTCGGCGAAGGAGTAGACCAGGAAGCCCTGTTCGTCGTATTCGCGCCACATCAGGCCCTGCATGATGCCGGACACCCACATCACCGCGGCGTAGACGACGATGCCGAGCGTCGCCAGCCAGAAGTGCCAGGTGACGAGCCTGAGCGAATAGAGGCGTTCACGGTTCCAGAGTCTCGGCACCATGAAGTAGATTGCGCCAAACGAGATCATGCCGACCCAGCCGAGTGCGCCCGAATGGACGTGTCCGATGGTCCAGTCGGTGTAGTGCGACAACGAGTTGACCGTCTTGATCGACATCATCGGGCCTTCGAAGGTCGACATGCCGTAGAAGGCGATGGCCATCACCATCATGCGGATGACGGGATCGGTGCGCAGCTTGTCCCAGGCGCCCGACAGCGTCATCAGGCCGTTGATCATGCCGCCCCATGACGGCATCCACAGCATGATCGAGAACACCATGCCGAGCGTCTGCGCCCAATCGGGCAAGGCGGTGTAGTGCAAATGATGGGGTCCAGCCCAGATGTAGAGAAAGATGATTGCCCAGAAATGGACGATCGACAGGCGGTAGGAATAGACGGGCCGGTTGGCCTGCTTGGGCACGAAATAATACATCATGCCGAGAAAGCCGGCTGTGAGGAAGAAGCCCACGGCGTTGTGGCCATACCACCATTGCGTCAGGGCATCCTGGACCCCGGAAAACGCGGAGTAACTCTTGGAACCCCGAAATGAAGCCGGCATCGACAGGTTGTTGATCACATGCAGCATCGCGATGGTGACGATGAAGGACAGGTAGAACCAGTTGGCGACGTAGATGTGGGGTTCCTTGCGCTTCAGGATGGTGCCGAGGAACAGGATGAGATAGGCGACCCAGACGATGGTCAGCCAGATGTCCACATACCATTCGGGTTCCGCGTATTCGCGGCTCTCGGTGATGCCGAGCAGGTAACCGGTCGCGGCCATGACGATGAAGAGCTGGTAGCCCCAGAATACGAACCAAGCGAGGTCGCCACCGAACAGCCGAGCGCGGCAGGTGCGTTGGACGACATAGAGAGACGTGCAAAGCAATGCGTTGCCGCCGAAGGCGAAGACGACGCCCGAGGTGTGCAGAGGCCGCAAACGGCCAAAGTTGAACCAGGGCTGGATGTTGAGGTCGGGATAGGCAAGCTGCAGCGCGATGACCACGCCGACAAGCATGCCGATGACACCCCAGAACATGGTGGCGATGGCGCCATAGCGGATTGGCCCGTCCATGTAAGCGGACGGGTCGATCGGCGCGGCAGGCTTGAACTCAGTGCTGCGCAGTAGGATCGCAGTGAAGCCAGCCAAGGCGAGGAACAAGACCCACATGTGCTGGCGAAAGGGTTCATCCACCCCAGCGCCAGCCGCCACCAAAGCCGCGAATGCGAACAGGCTTAGAAGCACAATTTCTTTGCCGAATTTCATCGCAAGCCCCGATTTCCAATTCCGGCGGACGCCAAACTGCGGTGCCTTATTGCGCAGCCGTGGCCTGCTCGCCCTGATCCATGTCAGAGCCGCACCATTTTGCTCGAGCAGCATCGAGTTCGGTGCGATCAGACTGTGGCGATCGAATGTGGCAGCGCAGCACCGGCCGCCCGTTTATGGACAGGCCCGGCGTCCCCGGTCGGGCCCCGGGTACGGAGGCGATCGCGGGCGTGTGGGGGAGCGCACCTTCTGCGACGCTGGAAAGCAGGCCGATGCCTTACCGAACGTCGATCGTTTCAATGCCTTGGAACAGCCAGCGCCAGAGTTGCGCTGCCTTCGTGACATTCATGGTTTGGGGAGACGGCGATTTTCCCCTGCGTATGAGGCGTATTGACTTCGGCCAAGTGTGGATGCTTCGCCGACGAGCCGAAACGCAACTGGCGCATAGATCGGATGGAGAACGGGCTGTCGCTACGCGACTTCTTCTGAGCCCAACGCGAGCATGCCCTGCCCGGAACGAAGTAAGTGACGGGGGCCATGCAGCTTCGTGTCATTCAACGGCAGTTGCGCCTCGGCCGCCGCAGCGCCGTTCCAGCCGGCTCATGCTGTCCACGGTGACACGGCGGTTGTTCTCGATCCGAATCACGCCGTCCATTCTCAGGCTGGTCAGCTGACGGCTCACGGTCTCGTTTGTGATTCCAAGGAAATCAGAAATGTCGGCACGCGTCATCGGCAGCTCGAAGCACGCCGACCTAGCCGCCGGGTCAACATTGGAGTCGATGTTCCGGGCAATCATGAGGAGAAAGCTCGCCACCTTCTCTGGTGCGGTCTTGCGCCCCAGAGTCACCATCCATTCGCGTGCCTCGTCGAGTTCGTTCAGCGCCTGCTTGAGCAGACGATGCACAAATTCCGGTGACTGCTTCATCATCCGTTCAATGGCCGCTCTCGGAAACGAGCATAGCGAGACAGCTGTTGCCGCTTCCGCATTGATCACACTTTTTATCTTGAAGGGCCGTCCCAGAAAATCCGGCGCGAACTGCAGACCGACGATCTGCTGGCGGCCGTCCGAAAGGCTCTTCGTGAGCTTCACCACGCCTGAAAGCACGTTTGAATAACAGTCGACCGCCTCGGCGTCGCCGATCAGTTCGACCCCCGGCTCGATATTGTGCCGCGACGACGTCTTGGCGAGCTGAGCCAAATCGTCTGGCTCGAGCGCGCCACAGACACCGCGGCGCCGTGCCTCGCAAGGCAGGCAAAGAACGGGAATGCCGGAACTGTGAATATCCTGCCTTAATGTCATTCGATCGCTCTACCGGTCCAGTGCTGGCAGGATAGCAATCCACGGTAGAAAAATCCTTGCGGCAGTTTGTCCGTGCTGAAGGTTGATCGAAATCAGGGCTTAGGCTCATCCAAACATCCACAGTTCGGGCGACGCAAACACGGTGGACCACGACATGCGACAAAAGCTAGTTGCCAGATTTGGCGAGAACGTCCCGCGCTACACGAGCTACCCGACCGCGCCGCATTTCCATCCAGGCGTTGATGCTGCCGTTTGTCGTGGCTGGCTGCAAGCGCTCGGCGGTGGTGACGAGATCTCGCTCTATCTGCACATCCCTTACTGCGACAAGCTTTGCTGGTTCTGTGCCTGCCATACCAAGCAGACACGCCATTACGAACCGGTGACCACATATCTGCGCTCACTGCATGCCGAGATCGCCACCGTCGCCAGTCTTGTCGCAGGCAAGGGTCGCGTCCGTGCCGTCCATTTCGGTGGCGGTTCGCCGACCATGCTCAAACCCGAAGATATGGTGGCGCTGGGAACCGCCCTGCGCAACAGCTTCGGCTTTCTTCCCGGCGCCAAGATCAGCGTTGAAATCGAACCCAACGATATGGATGAAGCCCGCCTCGATGCGCTTGCCGAAATCGGCATGACTCGTGCGAGCCTCGGCGTCCAGGACTTCGATCCGAAGGTTCAGAAGGCAATCAACCGCGAGCAGAGCTTTTTGCAGACCAAAGCGGTAGTCGACGGTGTTCGTTCGCGCGGCGTCGAATCCGTCAATCTAGACCTGCTCTACGGCCTGCCGCACCAGACCAAGGCGAGCGTTTCCTCAACGGTCGCGCAGGCACTGACCCTGGAGCCGGACAGGATAGCGCTTTTTGGCTACGCCCATGTACCGTGGTTCAAGAAACATCAGACGATGATAGACGAGGCATGGCTGCCCGGTCCCGCGGAGAGATTTGCTCAATCGCAACTGGCGGCGCGGGCGATCGTGGACCAGGGGTACGAAGCAATCGGCCTCGACCATTTCGCCAAACCCGGCGATGCCCTGGCCCTTGCAGCCCGCGCCGGAACACTGCACCGGAACTTTCAGGGTTACACCGACGATTGCTGCGAAACCTTGATTGGGCTAGGCCCATCGTCCATCAGCCAGTTTCGGCAGGGCTATGCGCAGAACATGCCTTCGACCAGCGAATATCGATGCACGGTTGATGACGGCGGGCTGGCCGCTGTTCGGGGTATCGCACTTTCCAACGACGACCGCGTTCGCGGCTGGATCATCGAACGTTTGATGTGCGACTTCGCCTTCTCGGCCATCGATCTGGTGGAACGCTTCGGCGAGGCCGGCCAGAGGCTCCTCCTTCAGTCAAGTTCCATGGCCCTCCACGATCCGGTTCGATTGCTTGAACTTGATGGCGACAGATTCGTTGTGCCGGCTGAAAGTCGCCCTTTCGTCCGAAGCATCGCGGCCAGGTTCGACAAATATTTCGAAGCTGGAACGGCCAGGCACTCGGCGGCAGTCTGAGCACTCAGAGGAACGGTCATGCCTCTCAGTCGATCATGGACCGCGGTACGTTTGTTGATCGGCGACCGTCGTATCGAGACAAGATTCGGAGCGGACCAGACGCGTCTTGGCGCAGCGACGATATCGTCCGCTCGAGCCCTGCCTGTCAGATCATGGTTGTCGGCGACAGCTCCCTTCGACCTGAACCACCCGTTCACCCGAATTCTGCCGGCGCAGTTCCAGTGGAAAGGGCCTGGCTTAGACGGCTCTCTTGTTACCCCAGAGCAGAACGTGCAGCTGCGGTAGCACGCGGGCCTCGAACCATCTGTCGCGGGTCACGCTGTCAACCAGCCACTCCATGCGCTTCAATATTCCGTCAAGGTCGACAGGCGCGTCATCATTTGTGGGGTGTGGCGGCGTGTGATTGCCGGGCTGCAGATAGATCGGAAGTTGCGGAAATTGCGCAGCCGCGTCTTTCGCGTAGGTGTAGTCCCTTTCGTCGAAAACAATGAGCTTGAGCACGACTTGGGGCTTGCCTTGTGCCGCCTGGAGGCACGCCTCGACAGCGGCCCAATCTGTCGTCATTTGGCTTGACGGCGGCTTTGGGCTGAGGATCAGCACGTCAAGCCGCGCAAACCAGTCCCTGGCAAGCGACCCTTGGGTTTCCAGGGCAAAACGGTAACCGTCACCATGGCCCCGGTCGATGAGCGCGCCGAGCGGCTGGATGGCCGGATTGCCGCCTGATAGCGACACCATCAGCGGGCGGCCACCGGAAAGGGCAAGCACATTTTTCCACACCGCGCCAACGGACATCATCTCCCATTCATGGCGGAATTGATTGTCCACAGCATGGAGGCTGTCGCACCAGGAACAGCGATAGTCACACCCGCCGGTTCTGACGAAGATCGTCGGCAAACCTATGAGCACGCCCTCGCCCTGGATCGTCGGCCCGAAAATCTCGCTAACGCGGATTGCGGGATGAGTATTCGTCATGGCCGGTATTCCGCCCAGGTTTTCGGCGTTTCGCTCACCCGCACGGCCGCGGTTTCGCTCAGGCGTGCCTTGCACCAGTCGTAGAAATGTCTGGTCAGATATTCCGCCGTGACTTGCTCGTGTCCCAGCACGTCGTTGAGATGTCGGTGGTCGAAGCTCTCGTCGATGTAGCGTTTGAATGGCGCCAAGTCGTGGTAGTCGCGCACGAAGCCGTGATCGTCCAGTCCATCCGCTGAAAGCTCCACTTCGACGATGTAGTTATGTCCGTGCAGGCGCGCGCATTGGTGATCGGGTGGCAATGAGGTGAGCTGATGCGAGGCTGAGAAGTGGAATTCCTTGGTGATGCGGAACATTACGCGGTGGTCCTTCGCAGCGCTCCGAGCCAGAAGTCGGAGTCCTCATACTCGGTTGGGTCCGGGTGCCCAGCGATGTGAAACGCCTCACGCCGCTCGACGCAGGTCCCGCACCTCCCGCAATGACGCTCGGCGCCCTTGTAACAGGACCAGGTCTGCGCAAACGGCGTGCCGTATGTGGCTCCATCCGTAACAATGTCCGCCTTCGTCAGGTTCACATAGGGTGCATAAAGGCGAATCTGCGCGTAGCCGTCGAGCGCGTGGTCCTGCATCATCTGGAAAGCGTCGATGAAGGCCGGACGGCAATCGGGATAGACAACGTGATCCCCACCATGCACGGCCGTCGCCACTGCGTCAGCGTCTTGCGCTGCGGCGAGGCCGAAGGCAATGGCCAACATGATGGCGTTCCGGTTGGGCACCACCGTTATCTTCATCGTGTCTTCGGCATAGTGCCCGTCGGGCACGTCCACATTGTCGGTCAGCGCGGAGCCGGAAAGGCCGCCGCCGATCTCGTGGATATCGATGATTCGCTGCGGAACACTCAGGCGCTCCGCGCAAAGGGTGGCGAAGCCCAATTCCTTCCTATGCCGTTGGCCGTAATCGAACGATAGCAGGCCGGTAAGCTGGTGCTCCGCTGCCACCTTGTGGGCAAGAGTAACGGAATCCAATCCGCCGGAGCAGACGACGAGAGTCTTCATCGTTGGGTCCTTGTTTTAACCGGGTAGGCTGCGACCGGAGATTTCTCTGCGCTCCAGTACTTCAGGAAAACCATTTTGTGAAGTGAACGGAGACCAATTCGTGCGCTTGCGTGCGATGCGCAAAAAGCCTTCGCGGTGAGCTGCAAGGACACGGACTGGCGAGACGTCACCCTTGAGCGGAATGCTCAAAGTCGAACGCTTCTCGGGGCAAAGTTCTCGACGAGCAGAGCCCGGCGGTCCCGAGCGCCGAGCGACGCCATTGCAACGGTTTCGGGGTACAAAGCCGAGATGGGCTTGCCGCAAACAGCTCACTTACCAGGGATGTTCAGCGATGCCGAAATCCAGATATCGGGATGGATCATGAGATCAATTGTCGCGACAGCTTTGGCTGGCCTGCTCCTCGCGTTTCGTAGATGCAGCGCATTCCACTTCAGGATCATTTTGATGAGCACGCCCTCAATGGATGACCGGCGAACCCTGAATATCGTGAGCCGACATCTGTGAACAAGCGGTGTGGTCGATTGCAATCACCCATGTCTTGCGCACAGGTACCTTATGGCAGTGGATGAACTGAACTTGATGGTTTTACAGATGGCAGTCGAAAGCGTCCGCTCGCTCTCATTGAGCTTCGCTGAAAAAGCCGCCGAGATAGCCACCAGGAGCCGCGGCATCCTGCTTTTCGACGTGCGGATCGACGGTGACGCGCAGGTCCAGCGGGTCTCAGCCATCCGATATCACGGCGGCCAATTCGGCGTGCTGGCGTTAGACGGACACGGCCTAGTTACCCACTATTGCATCGTTAACGGTATGTTCTCACATTACATTGCGGCCTTGGAGAGCTGGCACAGGATGCCCCTGTCGATGCAGGCCAAGATGGATGCCAACGGCAATGCCCGTCTCTTCGTAGCGGCGTTGCGGGATGCCGGACATATGCTGGGCACCTAGCATTTGGCCAGAATGCATCTCTGAATTTGCAAGTGCATCACTGCGATGGCGCCGGCATGATCGTCATGCTCGAAAAGGGCTGCGGCGGCCGCGGCAAAGCGGTCGCCGCGATGATGGTGTCAACGGCGTTGCATCGATGCGAGCGTTTAGAACAGAGGTCTCCTCCTGGCATCGAGCGCATGCAAGGAGCTACGCAAGCGCAAATGTATCAAGTATTTTGAAGGGACGACCCCTCATGCATATGTTGGCTGCGATGCACGGGCGGCATAAGCCTCGTTGCCATCTAGTCTAGCCGCCTTGATGCAGGGCGATAAGCTTTTGACGGCCTGAAGCGACGCTGTGGTCGCCGTTGCGGTGCTTTTCCACGCGCCTCGTCAGGCGCCGGGATTGCTCCGTCGTGATGGCAGGCGGGGGTTTGCAGGTTGCGATCAGCGGGTTTGTTTCGGGAGGTCTGCGCCCCACCGTTCATGTCGCGAGTCGCGGGATGCGACTGAGGACGATGCGCAGGATGCGCTGGTCCGGGCAGGATGTCGGCAGGTGCAGGCGGATTTGGGTTTTCATCTCGACCACGCGCGGCGATCTTGATGAGGCGCAGTCGCAGCATCTCGAATTGGGCGACTGCAAAGCTCGAGGCTTTCGGCATCGCGGCGCGCAAGCCCACATGAGCCAGTAGGCGCCGGCATGCAGAAACAGCCGGAAGCCGTCGCTCTGTGCAGGAGGTGCGGCTGGCGGCGAGATGCGTCTTCTACGGCTTGACGTGGTTCTCGGCCGCGCCGCGCCGATAGTAGACATTCTCGTAGAGCGCCTTGGCCTTGCCACCTGCAAGGTTGGTGACGATGAAGCGGGTATCGCCACCTTGGGCCCGACCTCGACCCGCGCGATGATGCGCTCGACCCGGCTCCAGCTGGCGGGGCCGTCAACGAGCTCCTTGAACATGCGGACCTCCTGTCTTGGCCGACGCTTCGAAGCGTGCTGTCGTGCTGGCCTCCAGATCCGCGACATGCTTGCGCAGGGTCGTGGTGGGCGCGAAGCCAAAGATGAAGTCGACGTCGTTGGCGCAGCACCAGTCGATGACCTGCGGGTTGCAATAATGGCTATCGCCGCGGAGCAGGATTCAAATGTTCGGCCTGATCCGGATCGCCCGCACCAGACGGCGCAGGTCGGGGCGGATCTCAGCCCCACTCGGCCGCTTGGCCGCTCGCAGGATCGCGCTGACGAACCGTCCCGCACCATCGAACACGACGATCGGCTGGAAGCCGTACTCGTCATGGTGGGCATTGAACAGGCGAGGCTGTTGGCCTCCGTGCACAGCGTCGAAGGTGTCGTCAATGTCGAGTACGATCCGCTTCGGCACCTGCCGGAACGAGGCGCAATAGAGATCGACCATCCCCCGTCCCATCGCGACCAACTCCCGCACGCCGGGTAGGTTCTCCAGCCGGCACAGCGTCGATTGCGACGCCAGATCCCGACCCGACGGCAGCGCATCCTGGGCCATCTTGAAGACCGGATCGCGGCGCAGCCGGTTGGCGTCGTTGCCGTCTCGTAGCCGGCGGCGATCATCTTCATGCGAAAGCCGATCATGTCCGCCAGGCTGTGGACGACCTGGTCCGGGCAGCGCGGATCGTCGATGCAACGCGCCAGACGCTCGGCCACCCCCAACTTCCACCTCGGCCAAGGCCAGAATGCCGCTGTTGGACGACAGCATGCCGCCGTCGAAACGGGCGACGACGGACTTGCCGCCGACTGATGACAAACCGCTCAGCGGCAGCGCAAGATCGTTCATGGTGGGTGTGGTCTCCGGGAAATTTTCGGATCGGCTTAAGCAACCAAAATCCTAGGTCATTTCAACGGGTTGCGCCACATCCACCAACCCCCATGAATTTGGTTAGGTTGATGCGGCGTGCCGCCGCCGCGAGGCCGCGCTCGCTCAGCAGCGCGTCGAGAACGACGAGATCGAGCCCTTTGAAACGCATGTCTTAGCTATCCATGGCGTGGATGAATTCGATTGAAACAAACGATTTTACCAATTTTCCGGAATGTCGCATGGACCTGGCAGGACCTCACGTGCGCCGATCACTGCCTCTATCGCGTGGCGAGTCCCTTGAGAAGAGCCCGAAATAGGAAATCTGTCGCGTGCGGTGGGGATTGTACTGGGAATGAGAGGCAGCGCTCCGATCATGTCGAACTCTCCGACGAATGGCGGACCGGTACAATAGTTGATCGCAGCTGGTCCGGAGCTATGAAACATCTCGATTACATATGAGGTGCCGAGTGAATACGCTGACAGCACCCACCGTCGCAGCGTTTAGCTGACGTTTGACGACGGTTCCTGTCCATTTACACGCAGATTCTTGATGTGCTGGCGCAAAAGCGGGAGGCCGGCGACTTTTCTTCGTCATCGGGCTGACGCCGCAGAAGCCGGAACTCGTCCGGTTCCTATGGGCATTGGGCTTGGTCGGTCGCACAGGCTCTATGAGGGGCAATCTTGGCAACGCGACGCGACTCGGGTTTTGAACGACGCCGAAAACGCAAGCTGGAAAGGAACAAGATGGCAGATCAACTCGCCAACGAAATAGTCGACATGATCAAGAAGCGCGCCGCGTCGGAGGGCGGCATAGCGCCTGCCACAGGCGACGAAATAACGGCTGCCACGAAACTGACTTCGCTCGGTATCGATTCACTGGGATTGGCGGACGTTCTCTGGGACCTGGAGCAGGCCTACGGCATCGAGATCGAGATGAATACGGCCGACGCATGGTCGGATCTCCAGAATGTTGGGGACATGGTGGAAGCCGTGCGCACCTTGCTCGCTAAGGGGGTGTGAATGGACAGGCGCGTCGTGATTACTGGGATTGGCGGGATTTGCGGGCTTGGGACCAACGCCGCCGCCATTTGGACAGAGATGCGAGAAGGCCGCTCCGCCATCGGCCCAATCGTCAACTCCGAGCTCCATGAATTGAGGGTCAGGATCGGTGCCGAGATCAAGGCGCTGCCGGAGCATGACATCGACGGCAAGCAACTCATCTCCATGGACCGCTTCAGCCTGCTCGCTGTGCTTGCGGCGCGCGAAGCCATGCGTCAGGCCGGACTTTCCTCCAAAGAGGGAAATAGCTATCGCTTCGGTGCGACGGTGGGCGTTGGCGGCTGCGGGTGGGATGCGATCGAGCAAACCTACCGCGCCATCCTTCTGGGCGGTAAGCGTGCCGCTCTCTTGACTGTACCCAAGGCGATGCCGGGTGCCGCTGCCGGCCAGGTCAGCATGAGTCTCGGCCTGCGCGGGCCGGTCTTCGGCGTCACGTCCGCCTGTTCCTCGGCAAACCATGCGATTGCCTGCGCGGTGGACCAGATCAGGCACGGCCGGGCCGACGTGATGCTTGCCGGCGGCAGCGAAGCGCCGCTCATATGGGGTGTGCTGAAGGCATGGGAAGCGATCCGCGTGCTTTCGCCCGATGCTTGCCGGCCATTCTCGGCCGATCGCCAGGGCCTATCGCTTGGTGAAGGCGCCGGCATGGCGGTGCTGGAAAGCTACGAGCATGCCCTGGCTCGGGGCGCCACCATCCTTGCCGAAATTGCCGGTGCCGGCCTTTCCGCCGATGCGTCCGACATCGTCGCGCCGACTGTCGAGGGGCCGGAGGCAGCAATGCGGGCCTGCCTTGCCGATGCCAGGCTGGACGCCGAGGATGTCGACTATCTCAACGCGCACGGCACCGGCACAAAGGCCAACGACCAGATCGAGACGGCGGCGATCAAGCGCGTCTTCGGTCAGCACGCCTTCTCAATGTCCATTTCTTCTACCAAGTCCATGCACGCGCATTGCCTCGGCGCGTCCGGCGCGCTCGAGTTGATCGCCTGCGTGATGGCTATCCGCGAGAGCGTCGTGCCGCCGACTGCCAATTATCGTGAGCTGGACCCCGATTGCGATCTCGACGTCACGCCCAATGTGGCACGCGAGCGCAAGGTGCGGGTGGCACTGAGCAACTCCTTCGCCTTTGGCGGCACGAACGCGGTTCTGGCGTTCAGGCAGGTGTAGAAGCCATGAGAGATGCCTCCGGCAACATTATCTCTCGCATCCAGATGCTTGCCGGATAACTATTGTGAAGGGCGGGTCATTGACCGGCTCGGCGAATGCGGGAAGTGCAGCGGAAGCTCGACGATCCGGGGTATCGTCTTTGCGAAATTCTTAACTGTTGAAGCGGCTTGGACGTACCGCCGCCCCGTAAAAGGTAAGCGAGGCCCTGCGGGCTCGCCTTGAGGGCCTGAAGCTGTACACGACAATGTCTGGAAGTCGCAGGGTCGGCTCTGCGCCGGTTATAGTCGCCTGAGTGCTGCCGGCCCGGCCGCGCCGCGGGCGCCGTCAACGAACTCCTTGAACCTGCGGACCTTGCCTGTCTTGGCCGACGCTTCGAAGCGCGCCGTCGTGCTGGCCTCCAGATCCGCGACATGCTTGCGCAGGGTCGTGGTGGGCGCGAGGCCAAAGATGAAGTCGACGTCGTTGGCGCGGCACCAGTCGATGACCTGCGGGTTGCAATAATGGCTATCGCCGCGGAGCAGGATTCGAATGTTCGGCCAGTTGATCCGGATCGCCCGCACCAGACGGCGCAGGTCGGGGCGGATCTCAGCCCCACTCGGCCGCTTGGCCGCTCGCAGGATCGCGCTGACGAACCGTCCCGCACCATCGAACACGACGATCGGCTGGAAGCCGTACTCGTCATGGTGGGCATTGAACAGGCGAGGCTGTTGGCCTCCGTGCACAGCGTCGAAGGTGTCGTCAATGTCGAGTACGATCCGCTTCGGCACCTGCCGGAACGAGGCGCAATAGAGATCGACCATCCCCCGTCCCATCGCGACCAACTCCCGCACGCCGGGTAGGTTCTCCAGCCGGCACAGCGTCGATTGCGACGCCAGATCCCGACCCGACGGCAGCGCATCCTGGGCCATCTTGAAGACCGGATCGCGGCGCAGCCGGTTGGCGTCGTTGCCGTCTCGTAGCCGGCGGCGATCATCTTCATGCGAAAGCCGATCATGTCCGCCAGGCTGTGGACGACCTGGTCCGGGCAGCGCGGATCGTCGATGCAACGCGCCAGACGCTCGGCCACCCCCAACTTCCACCTCGGCCAAGGCCAGAATGCCGCTGTTGGACGACAGCATGCCGCCGTCGAAACGGGCGACGACGGACTTGCCGCCGACTGATGACAAACCGCTCAGCGGCAGCGCAAGATCGTTCATGGTGGGTGTGGTCTCCGGGAAATTTTCGGATCGGCTTAAGCAACCAAAATCCTAGGTCATTTCAACGGGTTGCGCCACATCCACCAACCCCCATGAATTTTTCAGGCTAGCAGAGAGGGTGCTTGCGGTGCACTCACTGAACGAGATCGCAAATGGACGCGCGTAACCAGAACTGGCGACACCCATGGTGGTCCGCTGGACCCGCAGGAGGAACCACAAGGTGTCAGCGGGCAGAGCGCAAGCGAGTGCCTACTTCGATCTTTCTAGAAGCGCGCCGGCAGCCTGGGCGGGGGGCTTGGGGGTCAGACTGCCGGCGCACGCCACTCACGAAGAGCGGCCCCTTTTCGTGGTTCGAACGCCCATAGTCAACCCGGAAACGTCAGGATGCCCGCCATGTTACTTTCAGAGCGGCGCGACTTCGCCATGGTGGACGATTCAGCCTAGGAGTAGCCACTCTCGTAGGCCGAGTTGATGCTCAAGCCAGCATCGCCTTGCCGAACTAGGAAGAGTTCGCCGTTACAATCCTTCGTCGCGAGCCGATGCCGTCGTGCACGTTTTGTAGCACTCCGGGCGGCTATATCGCTTTGTTGTTCGAGCTGCGCCAGAAGGCATCGCATCCAATCGGATCAAGCGTCGACATCAGCCGCAAGCTTCACATCACAACAGCTAATCCACCCATTGCAGATCATCCGATCTGTTCAGGCGGCGTCCGAAATGTCCAACTCCGACTCAAGAATTCCCACAGGTATGGAAAGCGATTTCGCTATCCGATCCCGATAGCCCTTGCTGTACCTCAGACCTCGCTCGATGTTTTGGATTTCCTCAGCGGCCAGCCCGCACGCGACCGCCAGGTCCTCGATCGAATACCCAAGGTGCTCGCGAAAAGCGCGGACGATGTGGGTTCCCTGGGACATAGCCGTCAAGACTGGTTCGGGAATGCGCGAATCATTCATAAAGATCTCCAAGAACATGGGAGCTCCCTCGGAGATTCCTCCCCGAGGCGCACACCTAGCAAATAAAAAAAATGGTCGTCCATTCGGCCGAACCGGCCTCATGCATGGGATGGGCCGCTGAATTGGCCGTGCCGGAATATGGCGGCTCACCTCCTTCTGATCAAGTACCAAGGCTGCCCCTGCTGAGAGCCTGGTAGGCGTAGCGCATGCGACCTGCGATCCTTCGTGGACCATTCTCGCCGATGGCTTTCTTGAACAGCAACTCGAACCTTTCGGCACGGACACTGCTTCCTTCGGCAATCTCCACCGCGAGGCAGCGAAAGACCCGCTCGTAACCGCTACCGAGTTTCGCAATTGCAGCAAACAATGGTCATCTGGTTTCATCCGGGCTTCGGATCCAGACAAGGGGTACCGCTTTCCTGGAGGCGCATCGCCACCTGTACGGGTTCACAATCATTCGACCGTGACCGATTTTGCGAGATTGCGCGGCTGGTCTACATCCGTCCCCATGAAGAGCGCCGTGTGGTAGGCTAGAAGCTGCATCGGGAGCGAGAAGATCATTGGCGCGATAATCTCGTCGACAACCGGCAGCACGAGCGTGTGCATGGTTTCGAGTTTCGATACGGCTGCCCCTTTTTCATCGGTGATGAGGATAATCCGCCCTCCACGGGCAGCCACTTCCTGCATGTTGGAAACGGTCTTGTCGAAAAGACGGTCATAGGGCGCGATGACGATCACTGGCATGTTCTCGTCTATCAATGCGATCGGCCCGTGCTTCAATTCACCCGCTGCATAGCCCTCGGCATGGATGTAGGAGATCTCCTTGAGCTTCAGCGCACCTTCCATCGCTAGCGGGAAACTAGTGCCACGGCCGAGATACAGGACGTCACGACACTTTGACAATTCGCGCGACAAGAACTCGATTTCCGGCTGGATGCTCGCGAGTACGTGGCCCATCACGCGCGGCAATTCGGCGAGGCTCCTGACGAGCGCCTGCAGCTCGTCTTCGGGGACGGTCCCGCGGGCTCTGGCGGCGCCGATGGCGAGTGCTGCTAGAACGGCAAGCTGGCAGGTAAAAGCCTTAGTAGAGGCGACGCCGATTTCCGGTCCGGCAAGGATCGGGAAAACCGTATCGGCCTCCCGAGCGATGGTCGATTCGCAGGCATTGACGATAGCGCCAATTTTCAGCCCACGCTCCTTGCAGTACCTCAATGACGCAAGCGTATCGGCGGTTTCGCCGGACTGCGAGATGAAAAGAGCCGCCGATTGCGGCGGCAACGGGATCTCGCGGTAACGGAATTCGGACGCAACGTCGATTTCAACCGTCAGGCGCGCATAGCGCTCGAACCAGTATTTTCCGATCAGTCCGGCGAAATAGGCGGTCCCGCAGGCAGAGATCGCCAAGCTCGGGACCTTGGCGAAATCAATGCCAGGAACCATGTCGCGACTGTCTATGATGTTAATGTAATGACGGAGAGCATGGGCGATGACCTCGGGCTGCTCGTAAATCTCCTTCTCCATGAAGTGGCGATGGTTGCCCTTGTTGGCCAGATCGGCCGCGGCCGTGGAGATATGGCGCGGACGCTCGACGGGACGGCCGTCGATATCGAAGATATGGGCGCCCGAATTGCCGACAACGGCCCAGTCGCCGTCGATGAGATAGGTAATTTCATTGGTGAAGGGAGCAAGGGCGATCGCGTCGGAGCCCAGGAACATCTCGCCGTCGCCGTGACCGATCGCGAGCGGTGGTCCGTTGCGCGCCGCCGTGATGGTCGACGGTTCATCTTCGAAGAGGATGGCAAGCGCATAGGCGCCCTTGACGCGTTTCAGCATGGCACGCGTGGCCTCTTGCGGCCTCATGCCCTCTCGGCGGTATCTTGTCAAGAGATGCCCAACGACCTCGGTGTCGGTGTCGGTCTGGAACTCGGCGCCATCCGCCGCCAATTCGTCCTTCAGCTCGGTGAAATTCTCGATGATGCCATTATGGACTACGGCGACACCGTCGCTAAAGTGCGGGTGCGCATTGCGTTCGGTCGAGGCCCCGTGGGTTGCCCAACGCGTGTGGCCGATGCCGACGTTGCCGCTCAGCGGCTCTTCCTTCAGTCGCCTCTCGAGATTGACGAGCTTGCCCTCGGCGCGCCGGCGGTGCAAGGCACCCTCGATGATCGTCGCAACGCCGGCGGAATCATAGCCGCGATATTCCAAACCCTTCAACGCGCCGATCAACCGATCCGACACCGGCTGTTGCCCAACGATGCCAACAATCCCGCACATGTTCGTCTCCGCATCTTTGCGGGCAGCACCAGCCCACGCGAGACGGATACCCGTCCGGCCGCTTTAAGTGGCGGCCTTGTAGTAGTAGTATTCCATAATATTGGTAAAATTGATTGTTGTGATAACTACCATCCACCCGACGGATAGGTCGGCCGCTGTGGAGCGACGACCCAAACTTCTATTCGCGCCTGACGCTCTTATGAGGATCGCAAACTCACACCTGCGGCAGGATCACGGCCTCAGAAAGGCCAGGAGGCAGGCCTTGGACAGTGGACGGACGACGGGCCTGCGACCCTTGTCAGGCAGTCGGCATGTAGGAGCATTGTGCCGCCGACTTGGGCATCGGCGATGGTTTGTCTTGGCGACAGCCTGAGTTCGCTTCAGGACCGTCGTCGTCTCGCGCGGCTGCCGGTGTCAGTTGACGATAACAAAATGTCCGCCGGGGGCGAGCGCCTCGCGCACGGCACGTGCCAGCCGCGGTCGGTCCGGGACGCCGTCGAAGGCGTTGGCCGTGAAGACGTAGTCGGCGGGGCGTGACACCAGAGTAGCGAGTTCATAGCGCGTAGCCGGCGACGAATTCGCAATTGGTCGCGCCGGCGCCGGTCAGCCGGCGCTGCGCGGCCTCCAGCTGGTCGGCGTAGTGCGACGACATGGCGGGCGATCGTGGCGATCGGCACAGCCGCCCCGCAACAGAGGTCGACCACCTCCCTTCCCGGCTTCAGCCCGGTTGTCGCAAGCGCCATCTTCGCTGCGGTCGCGCTTCTCATGCTGCTCTTTCCTGGCCTTTGCAAGAACACGAACTTCGGTCGGAATGGCAATGTGGCGAAGGGGGGCGACCCGATCCGCGTCAAGCTCATCGCCAGGGAAGAGGCGAAATGATGGGCAGCCCCACTACCGCCTGATCACCAACCCCAGTTACTGGCACATTCTACATCAGCTACCAATTGACAAACGTAAGGCAGGAGACGGATGAGACGTGGACGGTGTTCGACCGTCGTACCACAGCCATAAGTCGCATTTAGGAGATCCTAATGTTTGATGCAGATGGCTGGGAACGTTGCTCACCCTCAACTCGGAGGTGACCGTTACCATAAACAGCGGATGGGCTGGTGCCGTCATTAAGTTGGAAGGCGACTTGCCTCCTCTAGCCGTTTTCGCAACCTATCCCGTCGCCGTCTCGGTCAAGATCATAGATATCGGTGCCTACGCAGAGACCGGCCCGGGTACGTATGCGGGACCATTGCCCTTTCCGGAGGAACAGTCGACATCGCTGGCGATTGGAACACAGGCGCCTGTGTAGTTAGGGTCGCAGGATTCTTGGCCATGAGCGCTGCTGATGAATAACGCCAGACCCAGAGCGACCGCGCTTAGACGACGACGTCGAGCCGGAGTGCGCATCGCCCTCTGCGGTGAGGCCTCCGTAAGCGTCTGCGACGACCGACAGAGTCGACAATCACGCGCTTCGTTCAGCGCCCCGAGGTGATCATGGCTGAAAGCGGCCCTACAAGGGCGGGCGGTAGTAGCCTTCAAGGCCGACAAGAGGCAAACGCTGTGGAATCGTGTGCAGGGCGAGGTCGGCGGCCCGGTCCCGAAGGAGCATAAGAAGAACAAGGCCGAATGGCTGAAGCCGGGACTGGTCGGCCGTGTCACGAGGTCGAAGGGCGAAGAGAAGCTGCGCCTCGCGAGGCTACGGATTTCTGGGAGGATAACCAAAGAGCGCGGCCAGTCTTAGGTATATTGTACGATTGTTACCCAAGCGGCGGCCGCATGGACTCTCATCTTCGTGGAACTACATTGCCACAATGGCACAGCTCTTTGAGTCCGCCCCAATGAGGGCTTCATTTCAGATGATTGTGGACCACTATGAGACAGCGGTTTCACTCCAGGAGCGCATTGTGACTCGCGCTCGACAAGTCGGCTTGTCAACGAAAAGCGATGACGAATTTCTGGAGTATCTGAATGCCGCGTTAGCGCGGGCGCGCCAAAGCTTGGCTCGGGCCGATTAACGTAATTGATTAAAAATGGGACATCCGCGGTCCGCAGGCATACAGTGTGCCATCGACGGCAACTCTAAGGGCGTCCGTCGGCTGTGAGCGATCAACATGCTTCCGCCCCAATAGGGAGAGGGAGCTATGACAGACTCCAGTTCACAAACTCACACTGCCGCGCAATGCGACACCCGCCAAAATTCCATCTATCGCAATTCGCTGCTGCTTCGAATGTGCTCGGCAGATTTGGCCTTGCTGCAACCTCATTTGGAAAGCGTCTCCCTTGGACTGCAGACGCATCTCGAAGTGGCGGGGTCTCCAATCAGAACCGTGTACTTCTTCGAGAGCGGTCTCGGGTCAGTGGTGGGCGAACTGCGGCCTGGTATTGAAGCTGAGATCGGAATCATAGGTTGTGAGGGTATGACCGGCTCAGCGCTTATCATGGGCGATGACCGGTCAACGCACGATTGTTACGTCCAATTAGAAGCCCGAGCCTTTGTTATCGACGCGGGCCTCTTCACCAAGGCGCTTCTGACAAGCCCAACCCTGCGAACCTTTCTGCTCCGCTACGTTCACTACTTTCACCTCCAGGCTAGCTTCACCGCGCTCAGCAATGCCCGGATGAACATAGTCGACAGGCTCTCAAGATGGCTGGTGATGTGTGATGATCGCGTCGAGGGGAACAGCTTTGCGATTACGCACGAGTTCTTATCAGTTATGCTCGGTGTCAGGCGGCCCGGCGTCACCATAGCGCTGCAAACCTTGGAGGGCCAAGGTCTGATACGCTCAATGCGAGGAGAGGTAGTCATTCTTGATCGCGCGCGTCTAATTGCGCTGGCAGATGGGTCATATGGCAGGGCTGAAGCCGAATACGGTCGGCTAATCAGCCAACTGCATTGATCGCAGGCGCCGCGACGGTGATCGCCAACGAATGTGCTCGAACAGGAGATGGTCGATCTCCTGCATTGGAGTCATGTCCGGGTAAGCCGCCTAGACAGAGCCTTCACCGCCGACGTTGCCGAGCATCGGGATCCAAGACGAAGCTGTCATGCCGGCACCGCTGCATGCGCCGCGCGAGGAACAAACCGCCGCTCGCATTCGTTCAGGATCCCGAAGCACGATACGGCTGTGCACCACCTTCCGGCCACTCCAAAGGAGACCCGAGACGACTCGGTCCGTAGAGGAGGTTTTCGAAGAGGATCTGAGGCTTCGCGCGGCAGGCGATCCCGAGGAGGATCTCTTGGGCGCACTGCCATCTAACCTCGATTAAACAGGCACTGATGCGCTGGCTGGAGCAATGGCGAGACTCATTGCGCCAGCCGCATAGCCTTATCTTGCCTCACAGCGGGAAGGCTGTTTCGGGACTTTTGGAAATCAGCGGATCACAGGCTCGCCATGGAAGCGGCGGCGCGATGGAGGAGAAACGCCGAAGCCAACTTCCATCATCAGCCGTGGCCTGTGCGCCGGCACGGTGCCCATATGGAAACCGAACGGATCCTCGGCGAAACCGAAACCGGCCTCGCCGGTCAGCGTGACCGGGCTCTGCTTGCCGTAGACGTCCAGAATCTCTTGCGCGGGATGGCCGACGACAAGCGTAAGTTGGTGCTTGAGGGCGCGGCGATTATGGCTGCCGCGAACATAGACATGCGGGCCGGTCCCCTCGTCGACGGGCACCAGATAGAAAAAGAACTTCAGCATCCGCCAGTCGTCCAGGTCGAAGTGGTATTTGCCGAGCGAAGCCAGGTTCTTGTCGGCGTCGGAGGCCTGGCCGGTCGGGAAGCTCCACCAGACGCGCGTAGTGATCAGCGTCGCCTGGCCGCCGAGATAGTGCGCGGCGACATCCATGAGCAGCGGATCGTTTTGGATGGCAACGGCCGACTTACAGCCCAGAATGCGCTCGAAATAATGGCCGCTGAGCAACGGACGGCCAAACCGCGCCTCAGCCTCCACATGCTCCGCCGGCATGAATTCGAGTCGGCGATCGAAATTCCCGAAACAAGGTGTGCACCTGGCGAATGCGGCTACATCTTCAGCCACCATTGTTGGCAGGACGAGGCCGGGAAAAAGCCCATCCATCCGCAGCGCGTCGACAACGTCGTGGCAATTGACACCGGCAAACATCGTGCCCAGGGCTCTTTGCGACCTTCGGACCGGCTTTGCACCACGCCAGTGCATTCTCCGTGCCGGCATGGTGCGCGCCAACATGAACATGGGAAGCCACGCCGGGTTCTCGCGAAGATCCGACAGGTAGGTCGGAATGCGTACAGCTATGCGACGCAGCATGCTGCCGTTTCGCGCGATTGTCTCAAGGCTTGCAGCGCCGGCTTTGTCGGGGTTCATAACGGTCATCGGGATCCTCAGGGCATGAATGCACTTATCGACGAAGCGTTGGGTCTCAGTGCTTCGCCGAAACCCGATTCGCCGCGGAAGAACTAGGCGCTTGCCACGTTTTGTGCAACGCACAATTGCAGTGAGCAATGGAGGTTGCGCGCGCGTAAGACAATCACAACCACCCCAATTACCTTAGGAACTGTCTGTAGCCGCCGCCCATTAGGTAGCGGCCACGTTGGATGGCGCGACGTACCTGATCGCGAAGATGGCCACCTGGATGACGCCAATCTTCTTCGACACGGCATCTCCCGAACAAAGCAATGGCGACCTCCTGATGAGATGCTCCCGCAAGCGAGCCATCCAAGGCCTGGAGTACGATGCGCAGACGCGCTCCGCGGTGTTCCGGCGGAAAGCATGCAACTGACAGGCGGCCGCAACCGTTGACGTCATTGAGGAACTGAAGGGCAGCGACATGGAACTTGAAGTGCTGCGGCTGAACGATTGCGTCGACATATAGCCGCAACGGGCCGAGGACGGACGCACCGGAAACGGCGATCTGCAGACTCCGGCAGTTCTCTCTCAGCAGCACGTGCTGCACGCCCGCAGCTGTCAGCAGGATGTCCTTGCAGCATGAGAGCGAAGAAAGTTGAAGCGGTTCAAAATCGTGGTCGAGCCCAAGCGGCTCCGCGGCCGCTCGTAGAATACAGGCGCAATCGCGCGGATCCCAAAAGACCCTTGCCGTTGTAGCGTCCGACTGTGGCGCGTCCGCGAAAAAGAAGGCTCCATTGTCTTAGGAAAGCTGATCCTGTCGTCAACTCGATTATCTGCATGTCGCCTTGGGGTCCGACAATGCAGGCGGACGGTGCCATTTTGGCGTGGTCGCGCTGGAATTGTGGATTGCGCCGAAGAAACTCCCAGGCCCAGCCAGTGCGTGGCAATCGTCTGGCGTAGTGGTAAGCGTCCTGGCGCCGCCAGTCCGGCCAGCATACAAGACCGACCGTCGCTTCCTTGGACAGACTAGCATCCTTCATGGCTCAGGTGTCCACTATGGCGCTATGCTGACGGGCCCAGAACCGGTTGCCACAGTACCGGTCCACTCAGACGTCCCCTGCTGCGGATGCGCAAAAGGCTCGCGTGAGAAATCTCGAGAAATCCAGCCACCGCCTCCGTTTTGCCGACGGACTTGGGTTGTCCGATGCGTGACAATGGCCACGTAGCCAGGCGGAGGATCCGCTCCATGCGCGTATCCGTCACCGTTACTATCCGGGTCAGATCCTTGGCCAAGCCGAACTCGATCATGGCCGCGAAGAGCTCGTAGGTCGCCTGGGCCAGCCCGCCCGCAGCCTTGGGCGTCGACGGAGGAAGATCGAGCGCGAAACGACTGCTCTCCCATATGTCGGTGGTCGAAGGCACGACGTCAGCACCCAGAAGCACCGGGAACGTGTCGCGCAACATTGTGGGTCCGGTGCTGGGCAGAAGACGCACGCAACCGCGAATTCGCCAGTCGGATCCTTTGAGCAGCAGATAGACGGGCTTCAGAGCATCAAACGAATCGGATTCCATCTGGTCTTCGGTATCAACTTCCCAATCGAGCCTTTCCTTGAACACCCGAAACCTGAGCCCGTGCATCTCTTTGAGTTCGCCTGCAAACTCGTTGTAAAAGTCTGGTGTTATCAGTTGCATCATGGTCGCCTCCATGTGGGATGTGTTCCCGCCATCGAAGGGCAAAGCTGACAGCGATGCAGCCTGTAGAGGTTTACAGGTATCGTGGCTGAAGAATCAGGATCTCGTCTGGCCGGAGGCAGCCATGCGTGCAACGGCCTGGTTGATCGTTCGAACGCCAAACTTTGCCTTGGCGTTTTCCAAGTGAAAAGTCACGGTGCGCTTTGAGACGCCGAGAAGCTGGCTGATATCCCAAGCCGACTTGCCGCGCGCCGCCCATTTCAGGCACTCGAACTCCCGCGGGGTGAGCGTTACACCATCCACCACGCGATCATCGGCGAGCCTGCGCCGGACATGGATATGAAAGTTGATGGCCACCAGCTGCAATGCTTTTTCGTAACGTGCCAGTGACCGCAACAGAGGCGGACGGGACTCGTCGGAAGCAAAGGTCAAGGCAGCAAACCGGCCGAGATGATCATGCATGGACATCGTCAGGCCGCCGCAGATGCCAAACTCAGCCGCACTCTCCAGAATTTGTTGCTGCGAATTCGGCAGACAGTGCCGAGCGCGATTCACACCCCAATCGAATGTATCCCAGCCTTGCAGCCCGCGCAGGATGACCGGATCAAGACTGTGGTACCGCTGTTGCAGGTAACGTGATGTCCAGGATGAAGGATAGTTTGAGATCAATTGGGGGGCGTCGCCGGAGGCCGACGGGTAAGTGAAATAGGCGAATAGCGGAAAGTCGAAGCCGGCTGCAGCGGAAGCCATTGCCTCACTGAGATCGGCAGCATCAACACTTGCAGACAGTTGCTCGACGAAGTTCTCAAACACGCGATGCATTTGCCCTATGCGCAACCTCCGTAATCGCCCGATGCCAAGCAGAGATCTTGTTTTAGACGAACGCGGACGAATACAGCGCGCGCCGAGAACGTGGCTAATCTGTTGAACCAATCCGAAATAGTCTGACGTTGTCTATGAGACGTGTGCCGCCGAGCCAGGCGGCGGCAAGCAACCGTGCCGGTCGATCGAGGCTTGTCATCGGGTGCAGATCTGCCTCCTCGCGAAGTTCCAGGTATTCGACCGCGCGATAGCCTGCAGCCAGAATTGCTGCGCGAGATTCTGCAAGCGTTGGCAGGACGGGTGAGCCGCGCCCAAGCCACTCAGCCGTCTTGAGCAGGACCGATGATAGCTTGGGAGCAACAGCGCGTTGCGCTGGCGAGAGCCGCACATTGCGCGATGATAGCGCAAGACCGTCGGCTTCACGGACTGTCGGACAGGCAACAATGGTGATTGGAATATCCAGATCCCGGGCCATGCGCCTGACCAGGTGAACTTGCTGAAAGTCCTTTTCGCCGAAGAAGCCGAAGTCAGCGCTGGTCTGCAGGAAGAGCTTGGCGACGACGGTCGCCACGCCATCGAAATGTCCCGGCCGGAAGGCACCGCACAGGCCCTCGCTGACACCGGACACCGGACACCGAAACGGTGGTGGCGAAGCCCGCCGGATACATCTCCTCTGCATCTGGCGCATAAAGCAGGTGCGCTCCAAGCGGTGCCAACTTGGCGGCATCCTCGTCCTCGGTGCGCGGATACGCGGCAAGATCGGCCTGGCTGTTGAATTGCTTCGGGTTTACGAAGAGCGTCACGATCACACGGTCTGCCTTCTCGAGTGCAGCGCGCACCAGGCTGAGATGGCCCTCATGCAGGACGCCCATGGTTGGCACCACGGCAATCCTCACGCCCTCGCGGCGCCATGCGGCGACGATTTCGCGAAGCTGGTCAACGCTCCTGACGATAGGCACGCTCACGCTGCTTCTCCGCCCTTGGTGGCTTGCGTGCAGGCGGGCTTGGGCGCATCGGCAAACACGTGCTCGGCGGCCGGAAACTGGCGCTCCTTCACCTCGTGCGCATAGGAAGCGATCGCAGCCGCAGCCGCCTCCCCCAGTTCAGCATAGCGCTTGACGAATTTGGGTCGGAAGTCGCCGAAGAGGCCCAGCATGTCGTCGGCGACGAGAATCTGGCCGTCACAGGCTGCCGAGGCACCGATGCCAATGGTCGGGGCCGCCACCTCCCCGGTGATCCGGCGGGCGAGCGCTTCAGGAACCTTCTCCAGGACGACCGCAAAGGCGCCCGCTTCGCTCACCGCAATTGCGTCGCGCCTGATGCGCTCGGCATCCCCGCCCCTGCCCTGCACGCGGTAGCCACCGATGGCGTTGATGGCCTGCGGCGTCAAGCCGACATGAGCCATGACGGGCACGCCGCGTGCGGCGAGGAAGCCGATGGTCTCTGCCATCGTTTCGCCGCCTTCGAGCTTGACGGCCGTGCAGCCGGTCTCCGACATGACGCGCGCAGCATTTCGGAAAGCCTGCTCTGGGCTTTCCTCGTAGGAACCGAACGGCAGGTCGATCACCATCAGCGCCTGCTTGATGCCACGGCGCACCGCCTGGCCGTGCGTGATCATCATCTCCAGCGTGACACCGAGCGTCGAGGGCAGGCCGTGGAGAACCATGCCGACGCTGTCGCCGACGAGCACCACATCACAATGGGGATCGACAAGCCGGGCGACTGGGGTGGTGTAGGCGGTAAGGCAGACGAGCGGCGTCCCACCTTTGCGCGAACGAATATCCGGCGGTGTGATCGCCTTGGTGTCACCAAACGCGCTCAATGGATCCTCCTTCCCCTACGTTACCAACCGCGGGTGTCGCCTTTGGCACATTTTTGTGCAGGTGCGAAGAGCTAAAAATGCCCGTGCAGCTGTGGGGTGTTGACGTGCCGACAGGCGCGCTTACACTAAATCGATTAAGGTCCCCCGAGCTGGCCAAGTAATTCGCTAACATGGACGATCAGGCAATACGACTCAGGAAAGACAGAGCCGCCTTCAAGGCCGACGACGTCAAAGTGGACCTGATCGCCCTTGTCGTCGCCGTAAACGACAGTGAACCCTGTGTCCTCACCATCGGCCAGGCAGACACCTTGCCCTCCGGTCCCTTTGCGCTTGAGCACCGATCGCTGCAATCCGGCTTGAGGGGGTGGGTCGAGCAGCAGACCGGCCATCGGCTGGGGTATATTGAGCAACTTTACACGTTCGCTGATCGGGATCGCATCGGCGCCGAGCGCCAGCAGCGCGTCATCTCCATCAGCTATCTTGCATTGACCCGCAAGGAACAGGCAGCGGGCTCGCCCAAGTGCGGATGGCAGAGTTGGTATGAATATTTTCCATGGGAGGACCACCGCTCCGGCACGCCTCCGGTCGTGCTGGACGTTCTGCGACCACGCCTGATTGAATGGGCAAACGGCGTCCGCGATGCGGCCACGCGACGTGAACGCTGGCAGCGGGCGACGATAGCCTTTGGCTTCGACGACCGCCTTTGGAACGAGGAACTCACGCTGCAACGCTATGAGTTAGTCTACGAAGCAGGCCTGGTCCAAGAGGCCGTAAGAGGGCGGGACGCGGCGCCCCCTCCGCTGGTGCCCAGCAAGTCCATGGTCGCCGATCATCGCCGCATCGTGGCGACCGGCATTGCGCGGCTGCGCTCCAAGATCAAATACCGGCCGGTCGTCTTCGAGCTGATGCCGCCGGTCTTCACGCTTTTGCAGCTGCAGCGAACCGTGGAGGCGCTCGCCGGCAGGCTCATCCACAAGCCGAACTTTCGCCGACTGATCGAACAGCAGGAGCTGGTCGAGGAGACCGGAGAGGCCACCACTGAGACCGGCGGCCGGCCAGCGAAGCTTTTCCGTTTCCGCCACGCCGTTCTGGACGATAGGCTCATCGCCGGGACAAAATTGCCGCTGGCGCGGGGTTGACATCCCTTATACTCACAGCAAGTATATGCTGGTTATTTTCAATTAGAGTATAAGCGGGAGGGGGTCGATGAGCGCCATGCTGCCTACGGCCGCGTTGCTCTACGAGCACGTCCGACGAGTGATCCCGCCGATCGAATGGCCGGCTTTCGCCGAGGATATCGAGGCGATCCTTGCACTGAAGCGCGAGCGCAACGCCATCATCCTGGCCCACAACTATCAGACGCCCGAGATCTTCCATTGCGTGGCCGACATCGTCGGCGACAGCTTGGCATTAGCCCGCACGGCTGCGACGATCGAGGCGCAAGTCATCGTGCTGGCCGGCGTCCATTTCATGGCCGAAACGGCCAAGCTCCTTAATCCGGACAAGACCGTGCTCATTCCGGATCTCCGCGCCGGTTGCTCGTTGGCGGAATCAATCACGGCAGAAGACGTGCGCTTGATGCGCCAGCGTTATCCCGGCGTTCCGATCATCACTTATGTAAACACGTCGGCCGAAGTGAAAGCCGAGTCGGATATCTGCTGTACATCCGGCAACGCCAAGGCGGTCGTCGAATCCCTGGGGGTTCTCCGGGTGATCATGTTGCCGGACGAATATCTGGCCCAGAATATCGCCGCCCAGACCGATGTGCAGATCATCGCCTGGAAAGGGCATTGCGAGGTGCATGAGCGCTTTACACCGGCCGACATCCGCGAGTTGCGCGAAAGCCATCCCGGCCTGGTCGTGCTCGCCCATCCCGAATGCCCGCCCGGCGTCGTGGCTGAAGCAGATTTTTCCGGCTCGACGGCTGCCATGTCCGACTATGTCGAAAGGCAAAGGCCGCCACGTGTCGTGCTGATGACGGAATGCTCGATGAGCGACAACGTCGCGTTAGCGCACCCAGAGGTCGAGTTCATCCGGCCCTGCAATTTGTGCCCGCACATGAAGCGGATCACGCTTGCCAACATCCGCACGGCGCTCGAGCAGAACCACCATGTCGTAACCATCGAACCCGGGATCGCCGGGCGCGCGCGGCTTGCGGTCGAACGGATGCTGGCAGTTTGAGCGCCGACCTCCGCAGCTTCTTCGGGCGGCCGATCATCATCGGCGGCGGCATCGCCGGACTGATGACCGCGCTTCAACTGTCGCCGGAGCCGGTGCTTCTTCTGTCAAGGTCGCTGCTGGGAGCTGACAATTCGAGCACCTGGGCACAGGGGGGTCTGGCTGCAAGTTTCGGCGAAGACGACGATCCGGCAATGCACCTGGCCGATACGCTTGCCGCCGGGGATGGTCTCTGCGACAGAGACGTGGCGAGCCGCATCCTCCAAGCCGCGCCCAAGGCGATAGAGGGGCTTGCGGGCTTTGGGGTTCCCTTTGACCGCACGCCGAAAGGATCACTGAGCCTCGGATTGGAGGCCGCACACAGCCGGCGTCGCATCGTTCATGCGCATGGGGACGGCACCGGGCGTGAGATCATGCGTGCCCTAATCGCGGCTGTGCGTTCCACTCCGTCGATAGTTGTCGTGGAGGGCGTGGAAGCGCGCCGGCTGGCCGTGGGAGAGAATGCGATTCGAGGCGTCTGGGCTAGCTGTTCGATCGGACCTTTCTTCTTCGGCTCACGGCGGGTCGTCCTCGCCACCGGTGGCATCGGGGGATTGTTTCTCGATACCACGAACCCTTGGGGCAGTTGCGGACAAGGCCTTGCACTTGCGGCCCGCGCTGGAGCTGTCCTAGCCGACCTCGAATTCATCCAGTTCCACCCGACCGCCCTTGACGGCCCAGAACGCCCTATGGCGCTGGTCAGCGAGGCGGTGCGAGGCGAAGGTGCTGCCCTGATCGATGAAACCGGCCAGGCTTTTCTCCAGAGCGTGCCCGGGGCGGAACTTGCGCCTCGCGATGTCTTGGCCCGCGCCGTGTGGAACCATCTTGCGGACGGCCACCATGTTTTTCTCGATGCCCGACAACGGCCAGGCCCGGCATTCGCTCGACATTTCCCGACAATCGCATCAGCCTGTCGTGGAGCGGGCATCAATCCCGCGCGCGATCTCATCCCCATTCGTCCGGCCCAACACTACCATATGGGTGGCGTTGCCGTGGACAGCTTTGGCAGGACCTCCGTCGAGGGGCTGTGGGCCTGCGGCGAAGTCGCTTCGACAGGACTGCATGGCGCCAACAGGCTCGCCAGCAATTCCTTGACCGAGGCAATCGTGTGCGCCCGCTGGGTCGCTGAAAGTGTCGCCGGAACGCCTGCTCGCAGAACAAGACCTGCGTTTGCGAACGTTTACCCACCGCCCGCTCCGATACCCGTGCGTGTTTTCCTGTCGCGCGCTCTCGGCATCGTCCGGGACGGTGAAGGGTTGAAAGCAGCCGCGCGTGCCTTATTGCCGCTCGCCGAAAGCAAGGACGGGGTCTCGGATCCGGCGGCTGTCGGGCTAATGATCGCGGTTGCCGCCTTGTTGCGCGAAGAAAGCCGCGGCGCTCACTACCGGACAGATTTTCCTCATCATGCGACTGCCGCCCGACGGTCCGAAATCACCCTCGAAGCCGCCTTGGCGGCTGCGCGGGAACTCGGACACTCGCCAAGCTCCGAAGGTGCAAAGTGATGATGCTCTCACCGCTCCCCACGGTCCTGCTTGAGCCGCTTGTACGGGCATCTCTTCTTGAAGACCTTGGCAGAGCCGGCGACTTGACCACGAACGCCATCGTCCCGAAGGAATACCAAGCGGGAACCGTGTTGGTGGCGCGACAGTCCGGAGTTGTCGCCGGCATCGATCTGGCGATGCTCGCTTTCGGCTTGATTGATCCTGGTGTCGAAATCTCCGTGGAGCGGGGAGACGGCTGCAATGTCGTGGATGGAGAGATCATTGCATCAGTGGTTGGCCCGGCCCGGGCCATTCTCACAGCCGAAAGGACGGCACTCAATTTTTTGTGCCATCTGAGCGGCATCGCCACAGCAACGGCATCGATCGTCGCTGCGGTTCGTGGATATGGCGCGAAGATCGTCTGCACCCGCAAGACGACGCCCGGATTGCGGGCAGTCGAAAAATATGCCGTGCGCGCAGGTGGCGGGTCCAATCACCGCTTCGGCCTGGACGATGCAATTTTGATCAAGGACAACCACATCGCCATCGCAGGCGGCGTCCGCCCAGCGCTCGAGCGAGCACGAAGAGCGGCCGGTCATCTCGTCAAGATCGAAGTCGAGGTCGATACTCTGGCCCAGTTGGAGGAGGTACTTGGCTTCGCTCCCGATGCGGTTCTGCTCGACAACATGTCCCTCCCCGATCTTCGCCGCGCCGTCGCAATCGTCGGTGGCCGCGCTATCACCGAGGCTTCTGGCGGGATCACGTCCCATACAGCGCGAGCGGTTGCCGCGACCGGCGTTGATCTGATTTCGGTCGGCCGACTCATCCACAGCGCGCCGATCCTGGATATCGGCCTCGACCATCGGGGCTCATGATTGTCTGAGTAACGAACAGGATTTGGTCAACTGTCCTCTCCGATCGTCGACAGTCAGATAGCAAGACCCCGCAAGACAGACCGGAGGAACAGCATGGACATGCAAACGGCAAGTTCAACGCAGACATCGCCACTGGCTCAATCCCCTGACCCTGGAGCGTGGACCCTGGAAAAGGCTCAGGCACTTTACCATGCCCCCTTCAACAATCTCCTCTTCCTGGCGCAGACCGTGCACCGCCAGAATTTCGATCCAAACAAGGTCCAGCTCAGCCGGCTGCTCAGCATCAAGACGGGCGGATGCCCGGAGGATTGCGGCTATTGCAGCCAGTCGGCGCATCACGAGACCGGCCTGAAGGCGTCGAAGCTGATGGAGGTCAGGCGCGTCGTCGCCGAGGCGAAGAAAGCGCGTGACGCCGGCGCCACGCGTTATTGCATGGGAGCCGCCTGGCGTAACCCCAAAGCGCGCGACATGGATGCGATGGTGGCGATGGTCGAGGGCGTCAAGGCGCTGGGCATGGAGACCTGCATGACGCTGGGCATGCTCGATCTTGAGCAAGCCGCTCGTCTGAAGCAGGCGGGTCTCGACTATTACAACCACAACATCGATACGTCGGAACGCTACTACAGCGAGGTCATCAGCACGCGGAGTTTCGCCGAGCGGCTCGAGACACTCGAGCACGTTCGCCAATCTGGCATCAAGGTCTGCTGCGGCGGCATTATCGGCATGGGCGAGGAGCCGGTGGACCGGATCTACATGCTGGTGACGCTGGCCAATCTGCCGGAACATCCGCAAAGCGTTCCGATCAACATGCTGATTCCGATCGCCGGCACGCCGCTTGCCGATGCCAAGCCCATTGAGCCGATCGAATTCGTGCGCGTGATCGCGCTGGCGCGCATCATGATGCCGAAATCGCATATCCGTCTCTCCGCCGGCCGTATGGCCATGACCGACGAGATGCAGGCGCTGTGCTTTTTTGCCGGCGCCAACTCGATTTTCGTCGGCGACACGCTGCTGACGGCGGACAATCCCGGTGAGGACAAGGATACCCTGCTGTTCCGGCGCCTTGGCATCGAGCCGATGGGACTCGAAGCGCAATGAACGGGGCGCCGCTTGCCAGTTATGATGCGACCTTGAAGAGGCTGGCGCGCAAGGACCGGCTGCGGACGCTTTCGCCCCGCGCCGGGCTGGACTTCTCGTCGAACGACTATCTCGGGCTGGCCTCGTCCAGGAGACTTGGCGATGCTGTTGTGACGGCGATTGCGCGGGGCACGCCGGTTGGCGCCACCGGGTCGCGGCTGTTGCGCGGCAATGCACCGGAACACGAGCAGCTCGAGGCAGACGCGGCGGCATTCTTTGGAGCCGACCGCGCGCTGTTCTTCGGCAGCGGCTACATCGCCAACTTCGCTCTGCTGAGTGCCCTGCCGCAGAAGGGCGATCTTTTGGTTCTCGATGAGCTCGCCCATGCCAGCATGCATGAGGGTGCGCAGGCCGGGCGCGCACAGTTCGTGCTGGCCGCGCACAACGATGCCACCGCTGTTGAGGATGCGATCACACGTTGGCGCGCCGCAGGCGGCATGGGATGCGTCTGGATCGCGGTGGAAAGCCTTTACAGCATGGATGGCGACTGCGCGCCTTTGGAGAGCCTGGTCGCGCTTGCCGATCGGCACGGCGCATTCATCGTCATTGACGAGGCGCATTCGACCGGCGTCTGGGGACCGGACGGCCGGGGGCTTGCCGCCGCTTTCGAGGGCCGCGACAACATCGTCGCGCTCCACACCTGCGGCAAGGCGCTCGGCGCATCTGGTGGGCTCGTGACCGGGCCGAGGACACTGTGCGAGTATCTGATCAACCGTTGCCGGCCATTCATCTACGCGACCGCGCCATCGCCACTGATGGCGGTCGTGGCGCGCGAGGCACTCGCAATGCTCGCCGACGAGCCTATGCGGCGTGTTCAGCTGCATGAACGCGTCGCCAGCGCCGGCCAGTTGGTCAATCGCTGGGGTGTGACACCAAGTGGCTCGCAGATCCAGCCCTTAGTAATCGGCGATGTCAGGCGCACCATGGCAGTGGCGGCGCGCCTGCAGGCCCGCGGCTTCGACATACGCGGTATTCGTCCTCCGACCGTGCCCGAGGGCACGTCTAGGCTGCGCATCTCACTGACGCTCAATATTGGCGAAGCCGACATTTCCGCCATGGTCGAGGCGCTGGTCGAGGTGTTGGCTCAAACATCACCGGAGGCGATATGACCCAACGCATCGTCATCACCGGAACGGATACCGGAGTTGGCAAGACCGTGTTTGCGGCTGGGCTCGCCGGTCTGCTCGACGGCTTTTACTGGAAACCGGTGCAATCGGGCCTCGACGGCGAGACCGACAGCGAGGTGGTCGCGCGGCTTGCCGGCTTGCCCTCAGAGCGCGTGCTGCCGGAAGCCTACCGCTTGCGGAGCCCGCTGTCGCCGCATCGTTCGGCCGAGATCGACAGCGTCGCGATCAAGGCTGACGATCTTAACTTTCCCGTCCTACCGACGCCGCTCGTCATCGAAGGCTCCGGCGGCCTGATGGTGCCGCTCAACCGGCGCACAAAGTTCATCGACATCTTCGCTGAATGGCGGCTGCCCGTTATTCTGTGCGCCCGCACCACGCTCGGCACCATCAACCACACCTTGCTCTCGGTCGAGGCGCTCCGCGCCCGCTCCATCCCGTTGGCGGGCATCGCTTTCATCGGCGATGAGATGGCCGATACGCAACGGACCATCGTGGAATTCAGCGGTGCGCCGCAGCTCGGCAGGCTGCCGCACCTCGATGTGCTGACGGGCAAAACACTGAGGGACGCAATGATTGCCGGCTTCGCCTTCGCCTCGATTACTGGAGGTGACTGATGTCGCAGTCCCATGTCTGGCATCCCTTCACCCAGCACGCGCTCGAGCATGCGATCCCAGAAATCGTTTGGACTGAAGGCGCCTATCTCCGCAGGGCCGACGGCGCCCGCATCCTGGACGCCATCTCCTCCTGGTGGGTCGTCACACATGGCCACCGCCATCCCCGCATCATGAAGGCAATCGAGACAACCGCGTCGAGCCTCGACCAGATTATCTTTGCGGGCTTCACGCACGAGCCGGCAGAGCGCTTGGCCAAGGCGCTTGTCGGCCTCGCTCCCGCTGGACTCGACTGGGTGTTCTATTCCGACAGTGGCTCGACCTCGGTCGAAGTAGCGCTGAAGATGGCACTCAGTTCTTTCCGCAACATCGGCGCCCCACGCTCGTGCATCGTCGTCATGGATCACAGCTATCATGGCGACACGATCGGCACGATGAGCGTCGGTGCGCGTGGCGTGTTCAACGCCGCCTACGAACCCTTGCTGTTCGAGGTCGACACCATCCCCTTTCCGGCAGCGGGGCGCGAGCAGGAGACGCTGGATCGTTTAGAGGCTGTGACCCGCGATCAACGAGCCGCAGCCTTAATCGTCGAGCCGCTGGTGCTGGGCGCCGGCGGCATGCTGATGTATCCGGCTTCAGTTCTGGCCGAATTGAAGAAGATCACTGAGGCCTCCGGCACGCTGCTGATCGCCGACGAAGTGATGACCGGCTGGGGGCGGACCGGAACCATGTTCGCCTGCGAGCAGGCATCGATCTCTCCAGATATCCTGTGCACCTCGAAAGGCCTGACCGGCGGCGCCATCCCGCTGGCCGTAACGCTTGCCACCGATGCCATCTTCCAGGCTCATTATTCCGAGGACCGGAAGAAGACGTTTTTCCATTCGAGCTCCTACACTGCCAACCCGATTGCCTGCGCGGCAGCACTTGCCAATGTCGAGATCTGGCGGGACGAGCCGGTGGCCGAGCGCATTGCGGCCTTGAGCGCAATGCAGGCCACCGGGCTTCGACGCTTTCGCGACAACAGCTTCTTCACCGACTGCCGGGCGACCGGCACGATCGCGGCGCTCGACCTGCGAACCGGTTCCGCAGGTTATCTCGCCGAGATCGGACCGAAACTGCGCGCTTTCTTCCTCGAGCGAGGACTACTTGTGCGCCCGCTCGGCAATGTCCTCTACCTTCTGCCACCCTATTGCATCACCGGCGACGAGCTCGAGCGACTCTATGACGCCATTGAGGAGGCGGGCGAACGCTTCGGGTCCAGGCCATGAGCAAGTCGTCGCGCATTCTCGGGTTTGGCCATCATGCGCCTCGGCGAAAGGTGGCGAATGCCGAAATCGAGAGCAATCTCGGTCTTGATCCAGGCTGGATCGAAAGGCGTACCGGGATACGGTCGCGCTTCTGGGCAACCGACGAAGACACGCTGTCTGGTCTTGCTACGCAGGCCGGCGACATGGCGCTGGCGAACGCCGGCATTGCGCGCCACGACATCGGTCTGCTGCTGCTTGCCACCTCGACGCCCGACCATCTTCTGCCGCCCAGCGCGCCGCTGGTCGCACACAAGCTTGGCCTTGGCCGCGCAGGCGCGGTGGATCTGACCGGCGCCTGCGCCGGCTTCATCTATGCGCTCATGTTTGCGGACGGGTTCACCCGCCTGCATGGCAAACCAGCGCTGGTCATCGCCGCCAACATCCTCAGCCGCCGCATCAATCCAGCCGAGCGCGCGAGCTCGGTCTTGTTCGCCGATGCCGCCGGCGCCCTGGTGATCGGTCAGTGCGATGATGCTGATCGGGGCATTCTCGGTGCCGCGGTGGATTCGGACGGCTCGCGATACGGGCTGATCCAGATTCCCGCAGGAGGAAGCAACAAGCCGTTCCACGGTGACCTCGATCTCGCGCAAGCCCGAATGACAATGACCGACGGCCGCGAAGTGTTCGCAAAGGCCGTCGAGATGATGACCGATTGCTCGATAAGCGCGCTAGCCGCTGCCGGAGTGCGGCCACACGATGTCGGCCGGCTCGTGCCGCATCAGGCCAATACTCGGATTTTCGATGCGGTCGGGAGGAACCTCGGCATCGCGGACCAGGCAATTGTCAAGACGATTGCCGATTACGGCAACTCTTCGGCCGCGACGATCCCGCTGTCGCTCTCGCTCGCCAACCAGACGGAGCCATTCCAGCCTGGAGAGAAAATCCTTCCGGCGGCGGCGGGTGCGGGTCTCAACGGCGGCGCTCTCGTGGTTGGAATCTAGCCGGCCGGCTCACGCGCGCAGGACTGGTCATGAATGGCGATAGGGCAACAGAACCAATGCCAAAATGGCCTTCTGAAGCTCGACATGACCGAGCTGACGCAGCACGACGCGTGCGAGCCTCTGGATGAGTTCAAATGCATCACCCGTTGCACCAATCGTGCCATCTGAATAAAGCTCAATTACTGAGGGTGAGCCGCCCCATATATGTCCGACACCCGACATTGTTCACATAAAAGGCTCGATGCTTACACGCTCTTTGCTCTCTTCTCTTTGCTGCCTGCTCTTTTTCTCTTTGCTCTTTGCTCTTCCGTCTTGACTAGCAGGAGCCTGCGGCTTATCTCATTGCCGCGTTAGCACTCGCTTCGGCTGAGTGCTAAGCACGCTCCGGCAACGGAGAACCGTTCAACATCCGCACCAAGGACATCCAAAAATGGCAAAGTCGAATTTCCGGCCGCTGCATGACCGCGTGGTCGTACGCCGGGTCGAATCCGAATCCAAGACCGCCGGCGGGATCATCATCCCGGACACGGCGAAGGAAAAGCCGCAGGAAGGCGAGATCATCGCCGTCGGCTCCGGCGCTCGTGACGAAGCTGGCAAGCTGGTCCCGCTGGACGTCAAGGCCGGCGACCGCATCCTGTTCGGCAAGTGGTCGGGCACCGAAGTCAAGCTCAATGGCGAAGACCTTCTGATCATGAAGGAATCCGACATCATGGGCATCATCGGCTGACACGCCGCCGCCTTTCCTTCGCGATCAAATCTGAATTTCGGGCGAGATGCCCAGGAGTAAAAAAATGGCTGCCAAAGACGTAAAATTCTCCCGCGATGCCCGTGAGCGCATGCTTCACGGCATCAACATCCTCGCCGACGCGGTGAAGGTCACCCTCGGCCCCAAGGGCCGCAACGTCGTCATCGACAAGTCGTTCGGCGCACCGCGCATCACCAAGGACGGGGTCACCGTCGCCAAGGAAATCGAACTTTCCGACAAGTTCGAAAACATGGGCGCGCAGATGATCCGCGAAGTTGCTTCGAAGACCAACGACATCGCCGGTGACGGCACCACAACCGCGACCGTTCTGGCGCAGTCGATCGTCCAGGAAGGCAACAAGGCCGTTGCCGCCGGCATGAACCCGATGGACCTGAAGCGCGGCATCGATCTGGCCGTGACCGAAGTCGTCGCGGCGCTCGGCAAGGCTGCCAAGAAGATCAAGACCTCCGAGGAAGTTGCCCAGGTCGGCACGATCGCCGGCAATGGCGACGAGTCGGTCGGCAAGATGATCGCCGAAGCGATGCAGAAGGTCGGCAACGAAGGCGTCATCACGGTTGAGGAAGCCAAGACCGCCGAGACTGAACTCGAGGTCGTCGAAGGCATGCAGTTCGACCGCGGCTATCTCTCGCCCTACTTCGTCACCAACGCCGACAAGATGGTTGCCGAGCTCGAGGACGTCTACATCCTCCTGCACGAGAAGAAGCTGTCCAACCTGCAGGCGATGCTGCCGGTTCTCGAAGCCGTCGTGCAGACCTCGAAGCCGCTGCTCATCATCTCGGAAGACGTCGAAGGCGAGGCCCTGGCCACGCTGGTCGTCAACAAGCTGCGTGGCGGCCTGAAGATCGCCGCCGTCAAGGCGCCGGGCTTCGGTGATCGCCGCAAGGCCATGCTGGAAGACATCGCCATCCTCACCGGTGGCCAGGTCATCTCGGAAGACCTCGGCATCAAGCTCGAGAACGTCGGCCTCAACATGCTCGGCCGCGCCAAGAAGGTGTCGATCTCCAAGGAGAACACCACCATCGTCGACGGCGCCGGCAAGAAGGCCGAGATCCAGGGCCGCGTTGCCCAGATCAAGCAGCAGATCGAAGAGACCACTTCGGACTACGACAAGGAGAAGCTGCAGGAACGTCTGGCGAAGCTCGCCGGCGGCGTTGCGGTGATCCGCGTCGGCGGTGCCACGGAAGTCGAAGTCAAGGAAAAGAAGGACCGCGTCGATGACGCCCTCAACGCGACCCGCGCGGCCGTCGAAGAAGGCATCGTTGCAGGCGGCGGCGTCGCTCTCCTGCGCGCTTCGGCCGACATCAAGGTCACCGGCGTCAATGCCGACCAGGCCGCCGGCATCAACATCGTTCGTCGTGCGCTGCAGGCTCCGGCCCGCCAGATCGCGGCCAACGCCGGTGCGGAAGCATCGATCGTTGCCGGCAAGATCCTTGAGAACAAGGGCGCGACCTTCGGCTACAACGCCCAGACCGGCGAATATGGCGACATGATCGCCATGGGTATCGTCGATCCGGTCAAGGTTGTCCGTACGGCTCTCCAGGACGCGGCCTCGGTCGCCGGCCTGCTGGTCACCACCGAAGCCATGATCGCGGAGGCTCCGAAGAAGGAGTCGGCTGGCGGCGGCGGCATGCCTGGCGGCATGGGCGGCGGCGGTATGGGCGGCATGGGCGGCATGGGCGGCATGGATTTCTAATCCAGCCCCTATCAACCTACAGCGGAAAGGGCGGCAGCAATGCCGCCCTTTCCTTGTGTGCCGAACATGATCGACAACTTGGAGTGCGTCCCGAGGATCTCGTCAGAATTAGGATCTTGTCCGATCGAGCAATTCGCGGGCTCAACCTGGTCAAACCGGCGCCCCCTACGAACTGCCCGATCCTTGAGGATTCCGCTGCGCGACAATCACGATGATTCATTCAGTTGGTAGCTATAGGCGGTGAATCATGAGGGGCATTGAGGAGCGTGGCAAGGCGCCCATCTCGGCATTTAACCCCATCGAGCGTGATATCCGAGACAATTCTCTCATCGGACCGGCGGCTGGCGTTGAAGGACCCGGTGAATCATCCTGTTCTATAGTGGAGCAGACGCGCTCTGAGCCTCAAGATCAAGCGTTTCCTCCTCTGAGTATCCTTGATCTGCCGCTGGACATTCTCGTTGATATTGCTGAGCGGCTCAGCCCGATGGATCTGCTGAGGTGTCGCACACAAATCAAGAGCTGCGTGTCGCCGCGATGATAGTCGCAACGCCTCAAGAAAGGCGGATCCAGGTTCAGGCTCGTCGTCGTGGCCGAGAGGCCTCGTGACCCCGACGACTGCGCTTCGGCCTTGTGGGGCCTCGGAGCGGGCGTGGCAGCGCTTGCACCTGAGCTCCAGCGGCGTCTCATCCTGCTTGAGCCCAGGTCTCAGACCATTGCCCTGGAGGGCCTCGGAGCAGGCGTGGGTGGCCTTTGGCCACCTCCAGCGGCTTGTCTGCGGATTTCACTAAATTGGGACAGCCGTTTTAGTAAATCGCGAACAAGCGTTTCGCTAAGTCGCGGGCAACGGAAGCGATCGAGTTCCGGTTGCCTTTGCTGTTAGGAGTGATTGATTTCGGTTATTTCGCTGAAACGCTGAAACGCCATATCCAGCTTTTCCAACGGTAAATTGGGCACTGTCCAATACTTTATTTCTTGAGAAATCCAACGTTTTTGCCGCGCAGTGACGTTCGGACATAGCAAGGCCTGTCCCATACCTATGAATACGTTTGGCTGAAGCAGACCGATGGCTGCGCGTCGAAGCCGAAGCCGTCGAGTTCGCGGACAAACGGGAACTGCGCGATCTTGCTCGACATGAGCGTGTCGAGCTGGTCGCGGATGGCCGTCAACTTCAGCCGATCCAGGATTGCGATCAGCAGGTCATGATCTAGCGTCGTCATCACCAGCTCCCTCCGACCACCGCTTCGTACTCGGCGAGTGGCCGCAGCAAGGTGGCCGGGGATGATCTTGATGCGCTCGGCGCGCACCGGCCCTTCGAAGCCGGCAACGCCGACAAAAGGCTCTGTCGCAAACCTGGAAATGGGGGTGTGAACGGCCATTTCGGCCTGTCCGTCAGGCAGCGAGGATATCGAAACAGCGATCGACAGACTTGTAGTCATACCTCGCCTGTCGCTTGCCAATCATGTGGATCATCTCGATGCCGGAGAGGATAACCACGGCGCTCGCCTGCGACTTGAAGCCGATGGATCGAATGCGGCGCTTGATACGCAGTCTGTTCTTTCAATTTAGACCAACTATGCGGATGCCGCCTCAGTCAATTCAAGAAGGTAACCAATGCCGCGCACGGTCGTGATCCGTGGCGTTGCACCTGACCTACTCAGGTGTCCACGTAAGCGATAGATTCCGACTTCAAGCGCGTTGGCAGATACCTCGTCGTTGAACGAATAGAGGTGATCTTCCAACTGCGCACGAGGCACGATGCGGCCTGCACGGATAAGCAGATGCTCTAAAATACATAGTTCGCGGCGTGCGATCTTCAGAGGATGACCCGAGACGGAAACCTGTCGGCCGATCGGATCGAAATTGAGATTGCCAAATACAACGATGGGGTCGGTCACCTGTGTCGACCGGCGCAGAATGGCTCTCATTCTGGCGATGAGCTCATCGAAAGAGACGGGCTTGAGCAGAAAATCGTCCGCGCCACCGTTGAAAATTGCAATTCGCTTCTCGAGATCGTTGATGCTACTCATAATGAGGGTTGGAACTGAATGCCCGTCGCTCCTTAGCTGTCTCAGCCAGCCCAAGCCATCGCCATCTGGCAGAGCCAACTCCAGCAGGAGAATTTCATAGGTTGCGCAACAGAATGCCCTCGACGCCTGTTCCAGGTTGCCAACTACATCAACGGCAAAACCGCTATCCCCGAGCGCAGCTCGCACGGCGCGCGTAAGATCCACGTGATGATCAATGAGCAGCGTTCGCATTTCACGTCCTATCAAGGTAGGACAGGTCACCGTCCGCTGTAAGACCGGGGCGACAGCAGAAGTCGCGCAACTCTTCGTAGTGTTCGTAACGCTCTTTCCGATGGGTGATCGCGGGAGAATGCAATCCGCACGCCTGCAATAGTCGGGGATGGAACACGTGAAGACCTGTTGACGGGCTGAAACCGTCGGTCGGCCAGCCCACAATGCCACCGACTCTGCCTGCGATTTCTCTGCGCATCGATCCTCCTATATGGGTTGCGTCGCAAACTCCAGCTGAGGTCGCAAGGGCAGGTTGCGGCTTTGTTCATTGAGAGGACCCCCTGGAGGCAATACCGGGAGGATTCCCTGTATAGCACTTCCCGATTTACCAACCGGTCATTCCGAACCACGTTCGGCGGCTTTGAAGACGCTCATTTGAGCGCGGCTAGGTAAATCAAGGGTACGACCTGCCGGGTGTCGATGCCGCTTTTGAAGCAGGCATCGGCACCAGCTCGCTGAGCGTCGCCCGCGCAATTCAGCGGACGCGCTCGATACACCCAGTCGAATCGTGCCGCAGCTTGCCGCGCCGACAGGGCGGCCGAAGAGTTCAGGCTTGTGACCGAAGGGCTACGCCCAGTCGTCCTCCCATAATCAACCTCGGTCAAATCAAAGTGACGTTGAATCTGAACAAGTTGCGCCATCATATCACAAACGACTTACCGATCCCCGACGTGCTCGAGCCTTAGTGCTTATTGAGAAGATCGGCTACTGTCTCTCCGCGTCGCCGGGCATCGGCGGCGAGCCACACCTCCCCCACCTCATACACGTCGCCGTGGGTACGAAACGGCACAATGACGTCAATGGCAGCCGACAGCAGGTCAAGAAGCGTGTGGTCTTCCACAGCAGCTCCTTGCGGGCTGCTCTTGACGAGTGAAAAGAGCTTTTTAAAGCCTTGGACCGGATCCGCCCCATGAATCGTCGATATTGATCCCGCATGGCCGGAGACGACTTCGCTAAGGTAGGCCCAAGCAGCATCATCGCGCATCTCGCCAAGCAATATTCGATCAGGGCGCATGCGCAAGCTGGCTTGCAACAGTTGCTCGGCTGTCACCGCACCTACGCCTGCTCGGTCCTTCGGATAGAGTAACCGGACATGATTCTCGTGCGGGATTGCAAGTTCGAGCGTGTCCTCGATACTTATCAGCCTCTCTTGCGGGGGTATAGCGTTGATCAAAGTCTTGCTCATTGTCGTTTTGCCGCTACCAGTAGGTCCGCAAAGCAGCATCGTGAGCCGCCCGCAAACGCACGCTCGCAAAAATTGCTCCAAGTCACCATGGTCGTAGTGCTGAAGAATCGTTTCGTCCTGCCGCTCTTGGCGCTCCTTTCGTGACCGCCATTGATTCCAACGCGAGTATTCGTAGCGAGAAGAAACTTCCTTGAGTTCGGTCACACGACTTGAGGGACGCCGTATCGTCAGGCTTATTGTTCCTGAGGGAACAGCGGGCGGCAAACAGATCTGCAGCCGCTCTCCGTTCGGCAGCTCAGTCGCACAGAGGGGGCTTTGCGGTCCGACATCTTGCTTGCGCAGCGCTCCAGCGAGGATCGCGATGTCCTCCAGATCGTCATAAGATAGCGGTAGCGGATGTTTCGTGAAAACGCCGGCCTGTCGGACAAAGGCTTCCCCAGGCCGGTTGATAGCGACCTCTTCGGTCCTTGGCTCCTCAAGCCATTTCAGAACAGGGTTGAGAAGCAAACGCAATTGAGGGTCAGCCTCCGGTCGCATTGTTGTCTCTCCGGCGTTGGCGATGTTGGGGGGGGGCTGGCGCCACGGCGGTCGCTCTAAGATCGTATACATCTGAGAAATCGAGGTCCCGAGCCACAAAGATGGATACAGCATCTCCCTGGTTTTTCTTCAGAGTTGGCGGAACGTTGATCGTTGCTCTAAGGGTCGTCTCAACGGCTTGTCCGGCGTTGCTCTGGAAGCTGTTGATACCGCTTCCTCCACCTGAGCTGCCAGCGTATTGACCGGCGGCCTGAAACGCGCCTTGAATGACGCTCATGAGCATTGCTCCGCCAAAGCGCTGCCAGAAGTGATTATCCACCGTGCCAGGCATTCCGGAGCGGCCGAGCTCGTCAGCGCCCGGCGATGCTAGCGAAACGAGGGCATGGTCAGGCGTTTCCATGCGCGTCCACAGCACGAAGACACGCGCATCCCCCTGTTGGAGACCACGCTGGATCTCGCCAATCACGGTCGTCCCGCGATCCAAAAGCACCACGTTGTTGGTGGCGCCGCGGACGTCTTTAGGTAAGACGCACTTCACATAACCCGGTAAATTTGTGTCGACTGCCGTTTGCAAAATGCAGGGGATGATCGTTCCTTGAGTAATCACGAGATCAGGGTGCGGCAAAAGTGTGGCCCGGCTTGGCTCCTGTATATCTGGCTTCAATCGCGCCGACAGATCGCCAGCGTCTGAAATCTCATCCGAGGTCGCGGGAGCATCCCTATGGTTGTCTTCGCTCCGCTGACCGTCGTTGGGCATTTTACTGCTGCCACTGTAGGCGAAAATTGGTGTTTCCTCCGGCGGCGGATCAGCTGAAGTCGGCGTGGATGGCGCAGGATCTCCTGCCTGCGCCGCCTGTACGGCTGCTGGAGCTTCGGGAGCAATCTCAATCGGCACGGGGCGGAATGGTTCGGCGTCGGCGACAATTGGAGGTTTTGGCTGAGTTGGTTCGTCTTGTGTGCTGGGACGACCTCCGAGCCAGATGAGTGATAGAGATGAGATGAGAACAAGAGCAGCGACGGCCAACTTCTGCAATCCCGAAACATGCCGGCGGGCCGGCTCCGAGACCATCGATCCGGAGGCATGGACATCATGTCCCGACTGTGGGCCGGTTTCATTCATCGGCCGAGCCTTTCAAAACGCGCCACACGTCGGGTGTCACTGTACCGGTCCCTGGCGCTCGTCCCACAGGGTCATAAGCCCTGTTGAAAATGGACAAGACCGTATTGCCATCTCTCAGACGCCATTCCCGGGCGACTGCGGATACTTCAACATAGTCTCCTTTGACCGTGTAATTGGCAGCGGCTTCCTTGCCGTCGGGATTGATAATGTAGAGAGAGGGTATGCGGGAATTGCTTGCGAAGCCAAATACGGTGGTAAAGCCATTATCGAAAACTTGCAGCGGCGACAGCGATCGATCGCCCTTTGCGACGTAGTGAAAATTGCTTTCGTCCGGACTGGTAGTTGCGGCGGGCCGATTCAACAAATCCTGAACTCTCTCGTCGTGCAGCACTTTCGCCCGGGCCTGACCAAGAATCGAGCGCCTTTCTGCGTCCTTTCTCCGAGCAGCAGCCTCATCAGCAGGATAGGTGAACTGCACACTGTAGTATAGGTCAGGTTGCTGCTCATCGAGTTTTGGCATCGCTCTCGTTGAAATACTGAAGACGTATCTCCGTGTACCGGACTCACTCTCGGCCAGCACGATGACCGGCTGCGGCGGGAGCATCCGGCTAGCCTTAAAAAAGAGATAGTTGGCGCGCGGGAGCGCAGCCAGGTCTTTGCTATTGGAAACGGCCACGGCTGCGACTGTCTCGTTGGCCGCGAATGTGACAACCAGCGTTGCCCCCACTGCGGTAGACAGGCGCACCACTTCGTCAGGACGGTAAGCCAGGTAGCGCATGCGCGCATCATGCTTGCCGGCAAGTGGTGTGTCTTCCGCGGACGCTTCCATCGTTAAGAAGAGTGAACAGACCAGCGCGAGAAACGCTCTTTTTGTCATGGCTGCACATAGCCCAGGTTCGATACGCTATCTTCCGAGCTTTGATAGGAAGTGATGAGTAGACCTCCCGGATTGGTGAGCCTCGATTGCCCAGGCAGACCCGTCAAGCGCTCGTAGCGGATGGTAGCTGTCCAGGTGGTCACTATCGGCATCTGCCCATCGACAACAAGCGTACGTTTGTAACGGATCTGTTGAACGTCCGGACTGATGTCGTTTGAAGAAATATGCCCGACCTCGAGCTTGCCGCGCTTGCCGACCGTGACTTGCGGCGAGGTGGGATTCGGATAGTTGAAGAAATCTTGATATTGCTGTCGCACAGTCGGCGCGCTGAAACTGGATACGAGGTCATAGGCGTATTGGGCTGTATCTGCTGTGTACCCCTCGCGCAGGCGTACATATTCCCACAGCGAAGCATTTATGACGGCTCGGTCTTGGGTTGCCGGCAGTCGAGACACTGACACTTCGCTGTCGACGGTCCCATCCGGCCGGACCCAGAGGAACACAGGTACGAGCTTGGCCAACGGGACCATGGCAGCGATGGTAAATGCCTGGGCAACATTTCCTAGGACCGCCGCTGCGGCAAAGGCGATCAGGGCCTTTGACAGGCGCCGCGCAGACTTCGCTCGTGACGTTTGAAACGCTTCCACCTTCTTATAGTGGGCGGCTAGCGTTTCTCTCTCCACCAGAAGGGCATGTTCAGGAAATTTCACTTTGGCTCTTCCGCGCATTCGACCTGAAGATCCTCAGGGGTGGTTTCCCATTGTCCCACGTTCAGTTGGAATGGGGCACCCGCGCACGTCGCAAGCCCATGGCTCGTCTTGCAGGCGGCCAAAGCGAGGATTGACAGAAGTAGGCAATATTTCATGTTTTTGGCACCGAACTTGTCGATTGATTAACCACCCGCCGTTTTGGCAAAGTGGCGATTGAGGCTGTTAAGAGGTCGGTTCGCACCTCCCCAAGAGCCGCCGGCGATGCTGCTGGCGATCGTCGGAAGCGCGACGATCAGAGCGTCACCAGCTAGGAAAAGCATGTCGAGCTCGTAAAGCCCGATGATCTTGGCTGCTGTCGTGCCCGAGAATTTGATCATCAAAAGCATGGCTGCCAGCGAGACTGCTTCGGCAGCGATTACTATCGTTGCAACGATGTTGAGGAGGAGAAGCAGCAGCCCGTACGAGAGCAGTTGGCCGATCCATCTGGTGGCTATGTCTCGAGTGTGATCAAAAAGGTAGCCTACAAGGACCAGGGGGCCGATCGTCAAGAGCACCTTCGTCAGAATTCCAACGGCATCGTAGATCTCGAACGCTGTCCACAGCGCGCCGTAGAAAATCCATTGCGCTCCCTCGAAAGCAAGTATGTCCTGGCCGTTCATAGGCCCAATTTCGGAAGCAATCAGCTGAAAGACATACTGGCTTGAAGCAAACATGATGTCGAGCTTCTGGGCGATTCCGATGAAGGGCAAGTCGCTGCCACTGATGTCGTGAGCCAACCTCGGAATCGTTTCGTCGAAAAGCGCTTCAATGTACTGCTGATAGTTGGCCTGCCCTAAGATAAGGGCGACGACAATCGACACCATGATTACGCGCGAGATACCCCCGCGCGCATCGACTTGACCACGCATGACCAGACAGCCTTGGATTATTATCCAGAGCGTGACACACGCAACCAGAGGCGCACTGACCGCCGCTTGGACGTTTTCAAGCACTTTGTGCAGCCCGGACGTGAAGGCCCCATGAAAGATCGTGTGTATAGTCGTGAATGGCGCGGGAATTTTGAAATTCATGGCGTGAGCCTGATGTGTCCCTGATCAGCGCAGCTGAGCCTGATGAACTCAGCGTTCACGGGAGGGGGCCAAAAATGCGAGCGGTGTCCCGATGTTCGCGACGCTGCGTGGCGGCCTCCTCAGCGGCGTGAAGGCTCCCTTGTGCAGTGGCCATAGTCAGCAGACTCGTGGCCTGGGCATTTTGGATCATCGCATCGTGAATCTGCTTGAGGACCAGACCGTTGGTCACGGTGGCCTGCATAATATTTCCCGAGCGGGAAAGCTGACCAAGCGTGCCGGCGTTATCCTTAAGGCGCTTGTCCATCATGCCCAAAGTGTCGGCTGCAATAGCTGCGGCATTGGCGGCCCCAGCGATTTGTCCCTTTAACAGTTTCGCTTCTGAATCGTCGCCCGTGACTATCCGATTTGGGTCCTCCGCAATGTTACGGGCGATAATCGAAGCTGGCGCCCGAGCATCAAACATCTGCTCCTCCAGCTTATTGCTCGACGGGTAATGATTTCCTTGGTTCAGTGAGCTTAGCACTCCCGTGACAGCGAATGACGAGGTTAGCATTGTCACCATTTCGATCGTCGTAGCGAGCGTCTCGATTGACCTCTCAAGGATCGCCGCATTGGAAATCGCTGTTAAGGTCGATTGTGTTTCTGTTACAGGGTCGGTGACGATCCATTGCGACCGGGCCTGTCCGTGAAGCAGAAGGGAAGCAGCAAGGGTCGTTACTGCAAGTTTGGCAAGTTTCATGAATATTCCTCCGTCAGTCTTGAACTTCATGGTACCGGGCCATGAACTTGTCGAGCCACCCACTTGGGGCGTCTCCGTGCTGGTTGCGAAGCTGGTCGGCAAAGCGCACTGTGTTGGCCCGCCCCGAGAGTACGGCTACGTACTCGCGCATCTGCCCAAGATCGAATTCGCAAACAATACTCCCGCTATCGCGCTTGAGCAAAAACTTGCGGCTGCCGATTGCCATTCCCTGGCGGATTGCCTCGAACTCCTGCGCAGTGCACTTCAAGCCATCGACATACGCAGAGCGGTCCGCCGTCGGTGATGGGTAGAAAATTTTCGTCATACATTGCGCAACGAGACTAGCTCCGAGAGGCGATTCCAGAACGTGTTCAGGCTGCTGCGTTGCGAGTATCAACATGCCGTTGTTTTTGCGGACCGTGAGCAAGAACTTGTCGATAACGGCCGAGAATTGGGGGTTGAGTAGATAGAATCGAAATTCGTCGCAGCTCATCACGAACCGACGACCATCGACGATAGCGCCCACTCGATGCAGAAGGTATGCGGCGGCCGGTGCACAGACCTCCTCATATTCCAGGAGCTGCGTCATGTCGAAGCCCGTAATGGAGGCATCCAGCCTTACTTCGTCCACGTCGCCGTCAAAGGCCCATCCAAGCGCCCCCCCTCTACACCACCGCTGCAGCCGTGCTCCTGCGCCCTCGGAGGGGCTGTGCAATAGGAACTCGCGCAGGCCCGCAAGTGAGCGCATAGGGGGTTCGAACGAAAGCTGACGAACAATGCCGCGTTCCAGCCGACGGCTTTCCTCCGGCGAGATCGGACCACGGCCGTCACTCTCGATCAGGGCCATCAACCACTCGCGCAGAAAGTCCCGAGAGGCGGAGGTGTTGTCCAGTCCACGCAGAGGGGCCAAGCCGCTCGGAGCGCCTCTGCGCAACGCAAGATATGTCCCTCCCGTGGCTCGCACCAGCAGTTCACCACCCCGATCCTTGTCGAAGAAGACGATCGCACCATTGCGATCGACCAAGCTTTGCTCAAGCATCGCGAGGACAAAGGTCATCAGCGTCGTCTTGCCTTTGCCAACGGGCCCGAATATTGCCGTCATGCCGACGTCATTCTCATGGGGGATGTAGTCGAAAGAAGTTCCACCGTTTGTGCGAAAGCGCGCAACAGCATTGCCCCAGTGGCCGGAACTGGAACCGCTTGGGAAGTTCTCAAATGAGACGAGCCCGGCAAAATTGTGTGAGGTGATCGCCCCCGGGCGCGTGCGCCACCTGTTGTTCCCCGGAAGTTGGGACCAATATGCGGCCTCCATGCCGATGCCCTCTTGGACGATAACGGCGCCCGCGTCGGCCAGCCGTGCGCGGGCACTTGCTGCGCGATCTGCAAGGCTATTGAGGCTGTCGGCATAGACGCACAGGCTCAGATGATGCGAACCCATCACGAATTCGTTGCTTGCCAGTGCGTCCTCTGCCTCGGCAAGTTCATTGATCTGGGTGAGAGCCTTGTCGCCGGCACTCGTCATCTGGCTGGACTTAAGGCTTAGTTTGGCATGAGCTTGCGGGCGAGTGAGGAAGGAAAAGCTCTGGCTCAGGACAAGCGGGAAGTTGGCGGACAGCAAGGAATTTAGCATGCCCGGCCGCGTCGTCGCCGGATATTCACGGAACGAAAACAATGATCCGACGGAGCTATCCCCGGGCCTTCGAATCTCAAGCGCCCGCTTCCCGCAGATGACCTGGTCAGTGTAGATCGAGGCGCCAAGTGAGCCGGTAACCATCGGAACCGGAAGAAACCGGCAAGTCATCATGAGCCGAAGCGCCTCGCCGATTTCCGTGAAGAGCACGTTGCCTTTCTCACGAATGCCCAACCGGCGCAGACCGTAACCGCCGAGTGCGCCAGCAATGATGTGCCAGAGGTCTTCCAGGCTCCGCATTTGGGTGGCTAGATCGTGCTCATTCCGTCTGCGGGACTTGGCAATCCGCAAGCCGATCTTGCCGATTGCGGTGCGGGGGGACACGATCAAAGTGAGGAAGTGATCGTTGCGAAAGAGCTTTCCCGACAGCACACGACGCTCGTAGGCCTCGCTCAGACTGCCAGCGAATGCACTTTGAAACCGGCGCGGCGCCGGCGCCGGCACATCGTTGTGTCTCACAAGATGAGCGTATATCGAGACATTGTCATCGGCGATGTTGCGCAAGAGAGTGTTGAACGCGCGGCAGCGCGAGTTGCGCATCTCAGCGTCTTCCAAATCAAAGGGCACACCGTTCACATGTGCCATGGCCATGATCGATCCGTCTTCCAGAAGGACAACCTGATCGCTTACGTGACCAACATACGGAAGGTAGATCTCGCCAGACCTCTCGGTCCGGCCGCTGGCGCCGAACATTACACCATTCCTCTTCCGCGTTTCGGCACTCTGATCGGATTGGCGCTGACGCTTGCGCCTCCCCAGACCGGCCCGTCCACGCTTCTGCCGGCCGTCTGCAAATAGAGCAGCACGACGCTTGCCGCGTTATAGTCACGCTCAACAACCAGCCGTGCTCCGAACCAGAGTGGCGCGAGAACGATTTCGTAGAGCGGGTTCTGAAGGATAATGATAACAAGCCCAGCCAACATCATGAGCAATCCGGCCAGCGTCAGCGGCACCCCCAGAAACAGTGCCGGGCGCGTCGCCGCCACATAGAGGGTGCTCACTTCCAACCGGTCGCTCATCAGCCACCGCCTATGAGCGCCTTGCCCAGGAAGCTGGCCCCGAACATGATGACGATCCCTCCAACGACACCCGCAACCAGGCCAAGTGAAGCACGACCGAACATCCAAGAGATACCGATGGCTACGAGCCCGAGCACGGCCAGTGATTGTCCAAAGGGCCCAAGTATGAACGTGCAGATATTCTGGACCATCTTGGCAGGATCCGTCCCTCCGGTCACCTGAGCCGCGGCTGGCCCGCTGTAGAAGACCGTCCACGCCGCGCCTGCAGCAGCGGCCGGTACATATTCAGCCGCCATGCGCAGCATGAAAAAAGGCGAAGGAACACGCGTTTTAAGCGCACGAAGTATCTTGAGTGGCGTCATCATTGCATCTCCATGTTTCAATCGAATACGAGTTTGTTCGGGTTCGAGGGTTCCCGTGCTTTCGCAGCCTGGCTGCCTGTCGGATCGGAGGGATCGGCCCCGGAGCGGTCTGGCTGATACGAGCCCCAGATGTCCCAAGAATCTTGGTTGGGCTGCTTCTTTCTATTGGCCTGTTGGCTCTGCTGGAGCAGAGGCGGCACGGCTTTCCGACCGGGTGCCTCAAGGTGCGGCACATCTCGAGCAGTCGGCTCCAGCGTTCTCTCAAGGAGACTTGAGATGTCCTTTGCGGCCGACTCGACCTTGCGTACATAACCGTTGGCGAAGCCATGCGTGACGTCGCCCGTGTTATAGGCCGAGATGGCACGGCGAAGCGCCAGTTGCTGTGCCACAGCAGTGGTGCCGCCGGCATACCGGCTTTCAAGCAGGTGGGCGGCAGCCGAAAGCGAGGCGCAGGGCTCGAAAGCCCTTTCCGGCGTGAGATTGAGCACGGCAAAGTTCTTGCTGTTTATCTGCATCAATCCAACATCGACAGAATGTTGTGCTTCGAGGCGTTCCTTGATGCCCCGCGTGGCTTCCAGGTGGTCTATCCAGCGAAGCTGCTCACCTGTGGTGTTGTCATGAGCCACCAGCGTTTCAAAGCCACTTTCAATCTTGGCAATCGCGGCGAGGGTGGACGGCGCAACCCAGGGGGCGCATTTGCGCGACAGGCTGCGGAACTCACGCGGAGAAAGTGGCGCGGGCTCGGCTGGGAGTGACATGGATGTCATCAGGACGATGGCCAGCGGCCAAGCTGCAATAAACATTCCCTATCACCTACCTTTCCAAGCCGCCGGACGGGTTCTGGCCCTGTCCGGCACGCGCTTATCGGGGAGGTTTGTTACTGTGTGATGTTCAAGTTCAGCTTTTCGGTTTCAATTGAAGCAAAGACCGTGTTCGTATCAGCGTGGGTGAGCATCTTGCGCATGCGTGAGTGGCGCGGGCCCGATCAGCCAGCGACATCCGGAGCATCTTGGTACAATGACTCCTGTACAGGATTGCTCGTCCCGGCCGTCCGTTGCTCCTGGAGTGTGGGCCGCGACTTTGGCGTCATGGATGGTACTTCTGTCAGCGCCAAGCCAAGGACAAAATGGGGAGCTTGGCGGGCTTGTTCAGGCTCGGGATCACCGTGGGGAATCGACTAAGGCGATAAAGCGGCCCAACTTTGCCGGTATGCTGCCGGTCGTTAAAGAGCAGCCATGCGCGGCCCTGCACACTCAGATCATTGCTTGAGACGCGAGCTCGTCCGCGAAGCTGGCTCGAGGGCGCAAATCCGCGGCGGCGAGGGTCAACTGGGAAGACGTGGCGGCGCAGCCCATCCTGGTGCGAGCCTCGTTCAGCTGTTCGGCCGCCGCCGCCAAAGGGTGGATCATGCACAGTCCCATCGGCAGATAACCGCACGTCATTGACGGAGTCCGACGGCGCAATGGACAAGCATAGTGACACGCTCAAGATGGAGGAGTTGCAGTAACTGAGAAATGTTAGCCCGGACGTTCACCGCAACCGGCGACCTGCCGGTCGCCGAACAGCATTTGAGGCCGCCGGCCACCTTGGACGAAGCCGGCTTGGCAGGAGACACACTATTTTGCACAAGGCCGCTGCAGCGAATCACGGTCTTCTTCCGCCGACCGCCTCTCCGATCAAGCCAAACGCCGCGCTGCTCAACCATGTCCGAGCTGGATCCACGAGCCGGAGGATATCGAGATGATCCAGGTCCGCAAACTCCAGGATGACCAGGATGCAAGGGCATAGCAGGAAACTTGGCATCCATGAGGTCGAACTTGAGTGATATTGGCAGGCCTGCACCAACGGGGGAGCTCGAAGCGAAAAAGCGAAGGACCACACGGCAGGGTCATGTCGGCGCTTGGACCTGTCTGGTGGCCACGGGCTGCCTTGGTGCGGTCAATTCGCTGGGGATGAAAAGAACAGGACGAGCACGGCCTCACATTGGCCGCACGCAACGGCGAGTGGTATCAAGGAGCAGCTGTTCTGGGTCGGTGCCCCAGGGTTGCTCGGCAACAGGTTTAGACAAGGGGATTCAAGATTGAAGGTGTGCCGTTGAAACATGTTCTTGTCATTGACGATGATGCCGCAATGCGGCGCCTCATCGCCGAGTATCTCACGATGCATGCCCTGAAGGTAACCGCAGTCCACGATAGCAAGCAGTTTGACTATGTTCTTTCACGTGAGCCAGTCGATCTCGTGGTTGTTGACCTTAACCTAGGCCGGGAGGATGGACTTGCGATCGTCCGCAATCTGGCGACAAAATCGGATGTTCCTATCATAGTGATCAGCGGCGACCGGCTTGATGAGGCGGAAAAAGTGGTTGCACTGGAGCTCGGCGCAACCGATTTCATTCCCAAGCCTTTCGGGATGCGCGAATTCTTGGCCCGCATTCGAGTAGCGCTACGCCAGCGCATTTCTAGTCCGCGAACCAGAGAGCAGCGCTCATTTCGCTTTGGGGCCTGGAAGCTCAGCGTGAAGCAGCGGCGACTGATCTGTGCGGAGCGTGGCGAGGTCAAGCTTACCGCATGTGAGTTCAATCTCTTGATCGCATTTCTGGAGAACCCCCGCAACGTGCTATCCAGAGAACGGCTTTTGCTCGCGAGCCGTGTGCGTGGAGAAGAGGTGTACGATCGAAGTATCGATGTCCTAATCATGCGCTTGCGCCGAAAGCTGGAGGCTGATGCGGCCAACCCTCGCCTGGTCAAAACATCCCGTGGCGCAGGGTACTTCTTCAACGCTGACGTAGATGTTAGCTACGGAGGCACGTTGGCCGCGTGACAGTGAGCTATGCTGGAGATTGGGGTGACGAGGCTGATCAAGCCTTCCAACAGTACCAGCCTGATCAATTACGGCGAGAGCTACCGGTCCGGAGATCGCATCAGCCCCTCTCTGCATATGCACGCGGCCGCCTGAATTGCCGATTTCGCTCAGCTGCTGCTGAATGGCGACGGCTTGCGGCGTATTCAGGGCCCTCTGCGTCTGCGCTGGCCACAACAGCGCTGGTGAATGTTCATTGTTGGGACGACTCACTCGGGTGGCAGGTGGTTGCCCTGGTCAAGCTCATCCGGCGAAGGGCGGATCTGCTGTTGGCTGGCAGCCAAGACTGGGGGCGGCGGCCCGAACTCCGGCGTCCCAGAGCTTGCGAAAGCCTCCGACACGCTTCCCTTGAGGTCATCCCGTCCAGCGGGCATCCCTGGGTTGCTGAAAAAAGACGAGGCGGCTTGATGATCCTGCCCTCGCTGAAGCACCTCGCGAAACCCCCTGTTCCAGTCGCAGAAGCTCCTCTGGTTTGGTTGGCGGCTCGTCAGCTCGACCATCGAACAGCGGCCGGAGCGCCTCGGACACGTGCTGCTCAAAGCCCACTCGCCGGGCCTGGACCGCTTGCCCGTCTTCCAAGCCGGCGTCCTGCACCTGCGACAAAGCTGTTACACGGGATGGATTACTATTTCGCGGGTTCATACTAGCCTCACATCAAACTGTATCGTCAAAGTCCTGCGCCAATTCACACAGCGGGTCATCGAGTTGAGATTCTGCGGAGAGCGCCTCCTCTGCTCCCGTCAAGGGCGCCGGCTCCGGGAGGGCGCCTGTCTGGCTTTCAAAGATGCGTTTCAGAATGCGATCCGAAAAATATCGCACCTTCCTCAATTTTAATGGTGGCAGACCTTTGATGAGAACAATCTCGTAGTCGTCATCGAGCAGCCGAACCTGTTCGGGACGCAATAGCGGTGCACCTTGATGTGAATTCTGAATGGTCCAGTCGAACGTTCGCGCCTGGCTGTGGGAAATCGATTTGGCTTCAAACGTGTATTCACCGATGGCCTTGGAAATGTAGTTCGGAGTCTCGTCATCAGCCGTGGCCATGAACACTTGCAGTCCGGTATTGCTGAGAAAATTCTGCTTGCCAGCCTCTCCATAAGCCCCCGTCAGTGCCGAAAGGCTTTGGATGATGAGCATGAAACGCCCCTTGTAGCCCGCGATAGTCGTGATTGCGGTCTCGATCGCTTCCAGCTTACCCAAGTGCTTGAACTCGTCGAGCAGGAAGAGAACCTCGTGCTTTTCATCCCGGCGGGCCAGCGACCGCTGCAGAATTGAAACGATTTGCTGAAAAAACAAGCGTATCAGAGGCGCGATCACCTCAAGGTCGTTCGGACCAACGCAAAGATAGATGCACGTTCTGCGACGGCGAAGATCATAGACCGAAAAGTCCGAGCGACTTGTGGCCGCCTTTACAGCGGGATCCGCCCACAGGTTGAGCCCGCCATCGCCGAGCACGGAAGTGTAGGAGGTTAGGATTTTCGTATCGTTCCCCGCCATGTCGTCGAAGATGCGTTGTGCCTCTTTGTTCTGGGTCTCCATGGCGAGTCGCGCGAAGAGCTTAAACTTCTCCCCCGGCTGGGCGAAGAGGTCATAGACGGCGCCGATTGTTGGCGTGCCCCGCTCGATGCAGGCAAGGATTCCCGCGACAAAGATATCTCGCGCGCCGCTGACGAAACCTTCCGCGCCCTCCCCCTTGGCCGTAATCAGGTTTGCGGCCAAGCGGCGGGCTTCGGTGAATTGCTGCTGTGGAGGCAACGCTATAAGATCCAACAGCGGATTGTAGCAGTTTGTGCGCCGCTCCGAATCCAGCGGCGCGAATTTAAACACGTCGTCACCTGCGGCTTTGCGCGCCCTCGAGGTGAGCTCAAAGAGCTCCCCCTTGACGTCCAGAGCTATCACCGAGCCTTTGAATGTAAGTAGCGTTGGAATGACTATGCCGACGCCCTTGCCAGCGCGGGTCGGTGCAACGATGAGGCTGTGAGGCTGCTCGCCATTGGTCAGGTAGTAGCCAGGCCAGAAAGGGCCACTTGTCTTCCCAAACACCGGCCCTGTCACGCCACGGTATCGTCGCAGATATCCCGTGCGTCGCATTTCATCCACTCGAGCCCAACGAGCCGTCCCGTGGTGTTCGAGCTTGCGGCGCAATACGATCTGCTGAATCAGCAAGACGACCGCGGACGTCGAGAGCACGATAGCCGCGCCCCGATAGAAAACGGGGGTTGCGAAACCCAAATAGAAGGGCGTCTCAAACCAAAAGGCACGGACATCAAACGCCATCAGAGCCTCGCCGCTGCCGCCGTGGCGGAAGGTTGCGTAAAGACTTGCCGCACAGAAGCCCACGGCGAGTGAGCACGCGATGCTAATGGCTATGTTGGGGGGCGTCGTTTTTGTTGAAAGCATTGTTCCATTGCCGGATTAGCCGTAGCTAATGCTGCGCGTGCTTCAGAGACCGAACCGGCGTCGCGCGATGTCGCCGCTCGACAGATCGATGCCGCAGCGGGTGGTGCGATGCTTGCAGCGCATCACCCGGCAGACGTGGTTTTTGAAAGTTACACTAAGCAGGTACGTCAACGGCCAGCGAATTGGAAACGGCAAGGCCGTAAACGGAATTCGGGAGAGAAAGCGTCACTGTACCATGGCCGAGACCTCAACGGCCGGAGCGATCTCTGCTTCTGGTGGCCTCCATTAGGTCCTCTCGGGCGTGATTGAAGGCGTGGTTTATGGACCGCCCGATTTGAGCACCCCGCTGCAGCTGTTCATACGAGGTTTGCGGGCCTACTGTATCACGGACTGCAGCCTCAATACCTGCTATGTGGCCGTCCAGATTCGCACTCCGTTCCTCTGCTGCATGCTGCGGCGGCGGCATGTGCGGCAAGATGTCTTGCATGCCGGGAAAAACTGAGTGAGCTTGGGCCTGTTGGTTTGCGTCTAACTGTTGATACATGTTGAGAATAGCATTGGATGCCATCATCCTGACATTGCCATCCGGATCAGAAGAAGCCAATCCAATGGCCTGATCAAGAATGCGAGATTTGTTTTCGTCAGTAAACTTACTGAAGTGTGGCGCAACGTAATAAGCTCCGAGAGCTTGCGACGGCGGATCCATGTTGCCAATGCGATTAACAATAGCATCTTGCAGCCCTGGCGTTAGGTAATCGCCTAGATTACTGGCCGCTCCGACTTTCTGCAATGCTATGTCATCCGTGCTGTACCCCAATTCGGCTGTTAATGTCGCGGCCAGATCGATGGCTGATCGTCCAAGACGATTGGTCCGCCTTTCAAATCTCGCGAGGTCAGTTTCTGGCCCGGGTTGAGTGCCCCGAACGGCTGTTCGCTCGTGCGTCCCGAGGCCTTTGAAGCCCCCAAGATTTCGCGCTGTATCGCGCGGGTTAGCGGTTACCAGCCGTTCTGCAACATCGCTCAATGGCCCCTCTGGAACGTCACGGAGGCTACTGCTCCCCACGCCTTGAGATGATCTTGCAGCTGCACGTGCCCGTTTGTTATCGCGATCCATTGCTCGCCTCCAAAGTAGTTATTCTACCCAATGAGGTTACCACCAAAGCTTGACCTGCTAAACCGATATGATGTTACAGTTGTAGTATGGCAAAGGGTTCCCAGCTCTGTGGGTCTGCCAAGTGCCCGTCCAAGCCGAAGAAAATACGATGAAGCTGGCATCAAATGCGATGTGAACTGCCCCGGGCATTCCGGTGGCCGTTTCGTTTGAGTCACGCGGCTATGGCTGGTTCATCCAACATGCCGTAGTAGCGTTCCTCGGCTTCGGCCGGCGGGATGTTGCCGATGGGCTCCAGCAGCCAGCGATTGTTGAAGCAGTCGACCCATTCGAGCGTGGCGAACTCGACGGCCTCGAATGAGCGCCAGGGTCCGCGTCGATGGATCACCTCGGCCTTGTAAAGACCGTTGATCGTTTCCGCGAGAGCATTATCGAAAGAGTCGCCGACACTGCCCACTGCGGGTTCGACGCCGGCCTCCGCAAGCGCTCGGTGTATTGAATGCCGAACCCTAGAGAATCAGCCCTCAGAGCCTTTGGTAATAGACCGACCCCTCGCACCTGTTTGGGCTGGGTGTACAAGTCAGGTTTTCATCAGGTTGGACGAGTATGTCTGGCAGCCAGAGCGCGACCACTTCCGTGCCCGCCCGCTCGTCTGGCAGACACACAAAGGAGAAAGACATGCCGTCAGCTACAAGCAGCGCCATCGTTTCCTGCCGCAGATCATCGCCCATCCGGTCTGGCCCTCCTTCAGGTCCCCTTGGCCTGTGTCTCGTCGAGGAAATGGCCCGGGAGCGGGATCGTGGTTTCGTATGAGACAATCCGCCGGTGCGGCAACAAATGCGGTCCGCATACGGAGCCATTACGTCGCGGCACTTGATATTGCAGTGCAGCAAAGGTAGAGGGCCGCCCCTTATCGGAGTGTCGTCCATGGTCCTTACCAATACTGGTAGCGAGGCAGAACCCGTCGAACAGTCGAGCCATCCGGCAATCGAACAGCAAAGCCCCGAGGTGCTGATGCTAGGCGCGCTCGGCGTTGTCTATGGCGATATTGGCACCAGCCCGATCTACGCGTTCCGTGAGGCGCTGGTGGCGTCGTCGGGCGGCAATGTCGCCGAGCGCGGCGATATCCTCGGCGTTTTGTCATTGATCATCTGGTCGCTGACGATCATCGTCACCATCAAATACATCATGTTCGTGCTGCGCGCCGATAACGGCGGCGAGGGCGGCGTGCTGTCGCTGATGGCGCTGGCGCGCGGCAGTTTCCCCAAGCGCTCGGCGCTGATGCTCGGCATCGGCATCGTCGGGGCATCGCTTTTCTTCGGTGATGCCGTCATCACACCGGCGATATCGGTGCTGTCGGCGGTTGAGGGCATGAATGTCGTCACGCCGACCTTCCAGCCCTATGTCGTGCCGCTGACACTGGTCATTCTTACCATGGTGTTTGCGGTGCAGCGCTTCGGCACGGGCGGGGTAGGATTGGTGTTCGGCCCGGTGACGGCGGTGTGGTTCCTGGCAATTGGCCTTTCCGGGCTCAACCACATCATCGCCGATCCGGAAATCCTGTGGGCGGTGAGCCCGCACTACATCGTCGCGTTTCTGATCAATTCGCCCGACGTCGCTTTCGTGACCATCGGCGCCATCTTCCTCGCCGTCACCGGCGCCGAAGCACTCTATGCCGATCTCGGCCATTTCGGCCGCAAGCCGATCGTGCTGGCCTGGCTGGCGATCGTGTTTCCCTGCCTGCTGCTCAATTATGCCGGGCAAGGCGCCTTCGTGCTGGCCAAGAATGGCGTCGTCGGCCATCCATTCTTCGAGATGAACGAAGGCTGGACGCTGATCCCGATGGTCGTGCTGGCGACGGCCGCGACTGTCATCGCCAGCCAGGCGGTCATCTCCGGCGCCTTCTCGCTGACCCGGCAGGCGGTGCAGCTCAATATGCTGCCGCGCCTGGAAATCCTGCACACCTCGGAGAAGCAGTCGGGCCAGATCTACATGCCGCGCGTCAATCTGTTGCTGGCGCTGGCGGTGATGCTGCTGGTCGTCGGTTTCGGCGAATCGAGCAAGCTCGCCTCCGCCTATGGCATCTCGGTGACCGGCAACATGCTGGTGACGACGGTGCTGCTGTTCGTCGTCATGACCCGGATCTGGAAATGGCGGCTGTGGGTGGCGGTCGCCATGACGGCGCTGTTCGGCTTCATCGATGTCGGCTTTTTTGCCTCCAACATCGTCAAAGTGTTCGAGGGTGGCTGGGCTTCGCTGGCGGTGGCCTTCACCATTGTGCTGGCTATGTGGACCTGGGTGCGCGGCAGCCGCTATCTGTTCGACAAGACCCGCCGCAACGAAATCCCGCTCGATTTCCTCGCCGGCAATCTCCTGAAGAAAAAGCCGCAGCTGGTGTCCGGCACCGCGGTGTTCCTGACGAGCGATCCACTCAGCGCGCCAACCGCGCTGATGCACAGCCTGAAGCACTACAAGGTGCTGCACGAGCAGAACGTCATCCTTTCGGTGGTGACCGCGCCGCAACCGGTGGTGCCCGACAGCGACCGGGTCAAGATGGAGACGGTCAACGAGCTGTTCATGCGGGTGACGCTGACCTTCGGCTACATGGAGCAGCCGAACATCCCGCGCGCGCTGGCGATCTGCCGCAAGCAAGGCTGGAAGTTCGACATCATGACGACCTCGTTCTTCCTGTCACGGCGTTCGCTCAAGGCCTCGCCCAATTCCGGCATGCCGGTGTGGCAGGACCGGTTGTTCATCGGCCTGGCGCGTACGGCGGCCGACGCGACGGAGTACTTCCAGATCCCGACCGGACGCGTCGTCGAGATCGGAACGCAAGTGACGATTTAGGGCATGCCGCGGTTGAGAAGAATCGGTGCTGTCACATTGATTGAGCGGTAAGGAAATTCAGGTAGCAGCGCGCCCGGCACTGTAAGTTTCAGCGGCTTGATGCAGCGATAGCTGGCCGGGACGGCTGTCACGCTGTGGCGACACACGCGATTTTGTTCCAGATTTGCATGGGGCGTTACGCAGGTCTCGATGTTGAGCCGATGACAGCGCATTGCAGGGAAAGTGAGCAGGTCGGCAATCGGATCATGGATGGAAACGAACCGCTGAAGCTGGCGTGCCGACTTGAAGCGTTTCATGATCCTTTCGCGTCGTCGGGTCGGCTGGTGCGAATTTTCCGCTCGATTATTCAGGCCTGTGTGCGACCGGTGTTCGACGCCGGGCATGAGGTCGCGCATGGCGGCATCATAGGATCGGAGCTTGTCGGTGATCATGATCCGTGGTGTCCGCCCTTGAGCTTTCAGCAACTTGCGCATCAGACGCTTTGCCGCCTTGGCATTTCGGCGGCTTTGTACCAGCACTTCGAGGACGAAGCCGTCCTGATCGACGGCACGCCGGAGCCACTGCTTCTTGCCACTGATAGCCACGACACATTCGTCGAGATGCCATTTATCGCCCAGGCAGCCGGCTGATATTGATCTCCTGGGCGGAATGCCGTCCGAATTTCTCCGCGCAGCTTCGAACGGTCTGATGCGTGACGATGATGCCGCGGGCCGCCAGCATGTCCTCAACCATGCGCAGGCTGAGCGGAAAGCGAAAGTAGAGCCATACCGCGTGCGCAATGATCTCGGCGGGAAAGCGGTGGCGACCATAGAGCGGATCACGAGCAACTTCTGACATGGCCCAATGTACGCACATCTTCATAAGCTGTCGGTTGACTTTACGATGCCGCGCCAAGCGAGCAGCATCCGGCCGGCGGGGCCGACCCCGTCTCCCGGCCGTGAGCAGAACGGCATCGCGCAGGTGCCGCTTCATCCTCGACCGGCCAGCCTGCTTTGCCGTTACCGCCGCCGCCGAAAGCGCCAGGCGTTGCCGCCAGGCGCCGATCCGCCGGCAGCGGTTCGTTTCCACCGATGATCCGAGTGCCAACCAGTTCCACTTTCCCCCAATACCTGCGTAACGCCGCCATGCAAATCTGGAACAAAATCGCGTATGTCGCCGCAGCATGACAGCCGTCCCGACCAGCTATCGCTGCATCAATACGCTGATATCTTTACAGTGCCCGCACGCCTCTCGCGCGCCAACGGCCAGTCGGGTGTCGCGAATGAGGCGCGCTGAAGCCATCCGGCTCAGCCGATCATGGCGCTTCGGTTGCCGGGTTCGAGGTCGTGGCCTCTGCCGCTGCGCGATTCTAGCATTTGCGCCTTGGAGAGCTCTGCTTCAGCCTCGGCGAGGCATGGCTCGGCTGCGGTTCTCTGCCGCAGAAGGTCCGATTGCGAATTCTTGACGTTGTCACGACGTAGGCGAGCGGCCTTGGCGAACGTCGGATAAGCGAAATGATTGACATCGGAGATGCCGGCCTTCGTTTCCTCGGCGTTTAACTGGAAGTCCAGTTCTCGCGCCATGCGTTCGAAATCGGCAATCATGATGTCTAGCTGGTGCAACTGTCGCCGCTTCTCATTCACCTGAAATTGCTTCAGTCGGACCAGATTACCTCGTGGCTTCATGACTCGGTACTCCGGTACCCATTTCGTCCAATCAAACCGCTCTCTCCCCTTAACGTTAGGCCTACAGCGACTCTCACGTTTTCTGCTGCGAGCGGAAACATATTTTCCAAAATCCTTGGCCGATGGCTATGAGTTCAATGGCATCGACAAGCATGCGAGCGGGGGACTTAAGGGGCGGTAAAAAAAGGCGGAATAGGGCGATTTTCACAATGTCTGCATTGAACGCGTTGAGACCTGCGGCGGGCTTGACACACAAAGCAATCGTCAAGATTTGCGACATGGACGCCGGGGGGCATGAATACGCCCGCCGTCAGCTACACGCCCCCCGATTTCCGCCGCCTATTATCGCCCACGCGGTCTGGCTTTATTTCCGGTTTCCGCTGAGCCTGCGCCTGGTTGAGGAAATGCTGCTGGAACGCGGCATCGTGGTTTCGTATGAGACAAGTCGCCGGTGGGGCATCAAGTTCGGGCTGGACTGCGCTCGCTGCTTGCGCCGCAAGCCGCCGTGCCGGAATGACGTCTGGTACCTGAACGAAGTGGTCGTCACCATCGCCCGGCAAAAAGCTTTGGTTGTGGCGCACCGTCGACCAGGATGGATATGTGCTGGACGAAATCGTGCAAAACCGCCGCAACACCAAGGCCGCCAAGCGCTTGCTGACGCGGCTGTTGAAGAAGCAGGGGCTCGCGCCGAAGCGCATGATCACCGACTAGCTGCGCTCGTATGGAGCGGCAAAGCGACAGGTGATGCCGGACGTCAAGCACCGGTCGCACAAGGGGTTGAACAACGGAGCGGAGAATTCCCATGTGCCGCCGCGAAAACGGGAGCGGATGATGCAGGGGTCCGATCGCCGAGAGGCCTGCAACGCTTCGTCTCGACCTTGTCAGCCCTCCGCAACCTCTTCGTCCCGCCCCGCCCCAAACGTTCTGCTCTCGCCATACACGTTCATCGCCTCAGCGCGATGGCGCTGGTGATATCACGACGCGTTTGTACCGCTCGACCTACGCCACAGGTGCCGACGCTGTGACGAGCTTCGTCGGTCGCGTGTCGAGTGACGGCACCGGGGACAATTATCGTCGACCGCAGTCCATTGCCCAGACCAAGGCGCTTCTCGGCGTCGGCACGATGGCAAATCGCAGCGTCACGATCTCGGCCGCTGCCCCTTCTGGCGGCGTGGACGGTGATTTCTGGGTGCAGCCGTAATGGCCCTTTACGTCAAAGCCTCCGGGGTCTGGGGGGCGGCCAGCGCCGTCTGGGTGAAAATCTCAAGCCTCTGGACCAAGGCTCGACAGGTCTATGTGCGCAGCTCGGGCGTCTGGGAGAAAATGTTCCCGATAGATCTGGTCTTCAATGGCACTCACGAAGACTCGACTGCCACGACCGTTTACACCCACACCAGCATTCCGCTTCTTGTCGCGCCACACGCTAATCGTCGTGTCATCGTGACAACTGAGACCACTGACACCGAAAGTGCAGTGACCGTCAACAGTATGACGATTGGGGGTGTGGCTGCCACCCTTCTCGCTCAGGTGGAAAGCATCTTCAATTCTGGTGTGGTCTATCTGTCAGTGTGGTCAGCCCTCGTGCCAACCGGTACGACGGCAACGATCGTGACCACGTATAGTGAGAGCGTGTTCCGTGACTACATGTCGGTCTATACGACCACCGATTGGGATGGTGTGGTGGGCACTGTTGCCTCTGACAACAATTCAACGGGTGGCCTGACAACGACCGTCAGCATTGGTGCCCTGGGCGCAGCGATCGCAATTGCGGGCAACGCCACCAAGGGGGCATCGGCACTGCGACATGGACCGGGCTGACCCAACAGTTCTCAAACACACCAGTCACGGATACAAACCACAGCGGAGCAATGGCCATAGCTACCGCCGCCCAAGCTGCCCTCACCGTAACCTGTGCCTACAGCACTACTCCAGCACTTGCCGCACTGCTGGTGGTTCCGCGGTGCGCAACTCCTGACTGGCGACGGCGTCGGCGACATGCCTTACGGACTCGTATTGCCAGAGCTTGTAATCGTCGACAAACCAGCCAAGTCGGCTCTCGATCGCCGTAGCAAGCTCGTTATAGTCGAGGCTGTCGAGGCCGAGATCCCGCATTCTGGTTGTCATCGAGACCTCTACTTTTTCGGCAACTAGAGCGTTGAGGGTTTTGAGAACCAGTTGTTCAATTTCAAGTAATGTCATCACTAATACATGCCTTTTGATTGCAGATTCAGGTAATGCAACCCTGATCGGGGCCCAACCCCCAAAACGAGGTGTGCCGTTGAAACATGTTCTTGTCATTGACGATGATGCCGCAATGCGGCGCCTCATCGCCGAGTATCTCACGATGCATGCCCTGAAGGTAACCGCAGTCCACGATAGCAAGCAGTTTGACTATGTTCTTTCACGTGAGCCAGTCGATCTCGTGGTTGTTGACCTTAACCTAGGCCGGGAGGATGGACTTGCGATCGTCCGCAATCTGGCGACAAAATCGGATGTTCCTATCATAGTGATCAGCGGCGACCGGCTTGATGAGGCGGAAAAAGTGGTTGCACTGGAGCTCGGCGCAACCGATTTCATTCCCAAGCCTTTCGGGATGCGCGAATTCTTGGCCCGCATTCGAGTAGCGCTACGCCAGCGCATTTCTAGTCCGCGAACCAGAGAGCAGCGCTCATTTCGCTTTGGGGCCTGGAAGCTCAGCGTGAAGCAGCGGCGACTGATCTGTGCGGAGCGTGGCGAGGTCAAGCTTACCGCATGTGAGTTCAATCTCTTGATCGCATTTCTGGAGAACCCCCGCAACGTGCTATCCAGAGAACGGCTTTTGCTCGCGAGCCGTGTGCGTGGAGAAGAGGTGTACGATCGAAGTATCGATGTCCTAATCATGCGCTTGCGCCGAAAGCTGGAGGCTGATGCGGCCAACCCTCGCCTGGTCAAAACATCCCGTGGCGCAGGCTACTTCTTCAACGCTGACGTAGATGTTAGCTACGGAGGCACGTTGGCCGCGTGACAGTGAGCTATGCTGGAGATTGGGGTGACGAGGCTGATCAAGCCTTCCAACAGTACCAGCCTGATCAATTACGGCGAGAGCTACCGGTCCGGAGATCGCATCAGCGCCTCTGTCGTCAAGAGAGCTGTTCTGCTTGACCCCAGCCATGGAGCTCAACGCCCCGCGTCGGAGCGCTCCCTGCTTCTGAAGGAAGCCACTAGGTCCGCTCGGGCTTGATCGGAGGCTTGGCTGATGGACGTCGTGGTTGCTTCGCTCAGTTGCCGCCCCATGGCGCGGCTTTGCGGATTATCAGTCCTCTGCCTCTTCGCCGGTCTCAACAGCGCTGTGGAATGTTCATTGTTTATGATGACGCCCCCGCTGTTCACGAGGTTGCTCCTGTCAAGTGTACTCGTCAGTCCGTCCTGGGCCTCGCGCTTCTTGCCCAAGTGCCGTTCAAACGGCGCTGGCGCGACTTGTTGAGCTCGAGAGATGGGTCCCTGCTCTCCTGCGTGGCCATGAGCTTGTGCCGCGGTCTGCGCAGCGGCGTCCCCAATGGCACGAGCCTCCATGCCGACTGCGTCTTCCGGACGAGCAGCAAGGGCAATTTCGCGCCCGAGTGCGAACTTCCGGACATGAGTTAGTGCACTGATTTCAGCGGTTTTCATATAGCGCTTGGCATCTTCATCCAGCGACCGCTCGTGAAGCCGATCCGCAATCCCCGGCTTTTTGTTTTCAACCAGGCATTGACTGAAACGTCTAAGAGCAGACCCATAGACCTCAACGGTACGGGGTTTCGGCCCGGTCGGCGCTGCCTCGTACGCTTTGATGAGAGCCGCTGTGTACTCTCTGATGAGCACGGCGTCGGCAGGGTGGGGATTCAGGGCCGGGCGGCCCACCACTGGCGCTCCGCCCGCCCACGTCTTGAGACGACCCAGTGACCCAGCCACGGCCGAGGGGCCGCCACCCCAGATCTCGTACTCCTTGCGATCCCGATCCAGCGACTCCTCGTGAAGCCGATCCGCAATCCCCGGCTTGTTATTTTCAACGAGCCAATGACCAAAGCCGAAAAGAATATCTACATGGCGCTTGACCGTGATCTCCCCGACCTTACCGGCATAGAGTGCTGACCTCAGCCCTTCGACAAGGGTCGCATCGTTGGAATAAAGAGGACCCTTGTCGGGACCGGAGACCACTTTTGGGCGATCTGGCTGCACCGCCGCCGGCACAGAACGAGCATGGTCACGCAACTCGGACGGTGCGGGGGGATTCAGATCAACCACTGACGAATCCGGCGCATGATGATGGCGCGCCGTTGAGTGACCCGGCTGCAGCACCGAGGCACCCAGCATCGACCCACTGCCTCCGGCGTACGGCGCCGCGGCGTGTTCTTGTCCGCTCCCTTGCATCATGGGCTGCGCTTCCCATGGCAATGCACCCACTTGATGGGTGGGGGCCTGCATCAGCACGCGAGCGCCTGAATTGCCGATCTCGCTCAGCTGCGGCTCAGTGGCAACGTCCTGCAGACGACTGTTCGGGGTCCTTTGCCTCTTCGCTGGTCTCAACTCCGCTGTATCATGCTCACGGTTGATGAGGACCTCCTCGCTTGGTAGCTGGTTGCTCCTGTCCTGTGCTGCGATCCGCTCGTCCGGCGCGCGCTGGTCGCCGTCGCGCCAGCTCAGGGGACGAAAGGACCCTGCGGGATCCGAGGCTTGGTGATGGGGCCCAGTTGGCACGAAAGACGATGCCAGTACAGCGTCGTCTTCATTAGCTTTCCCAGGGGGGAGATACTCTGGCCAACTGTATTCCTCCTGCGGCCCGCTGTGCTGCGCAGCGGCGTCCCCCTTGCTCTCAAGACTTTGAAATTTAAATGGGTCCCCGGGAGCAACGTCTGGCGCTGACTGGCCGAGCCGCTTGATCTGCTGGTGAAACGTCCCAACGGGGCTTTCCTTAACCGCGTCTCGGGCCTGTCGGTCCATGAGTTCAAAGTTCGTGAGATTATTTGCCGTTCCGAATGTATCGTCACCCCTGAGGCGGGTTTGTAGTGCCTGCCGATTGACGACGAGGTTGTTGAGGTTCAGGTCATCTGGCTGCGATTGCAATCGCCCAACCAGCGCCCGCGTGCCGTCCACCACGTAGACTCCGCAATCCACCACGTTGCTCTGCTGGGCGATGCGGGATACGCCCACGCGGGTCTCCAGGCTGGCGCCCAGATTTTCTGCGAGCTCTTTTGCAAGCGGGTCATGCCATCCGTTGTAGGAGTCATAATGATAGGCAACCGGCCGTTCCCGGTCGCTGCGATCAACGAACAGCAGCGACCAATGTTTGCCGCGCTCCTCACGAGTCGTACCGGCATCGCTCACTGGCACGAACAGGAAGTCGGCTGTGTCGTTGCCGTTCTTATGGACGATGCGCTGGAATGCGCTTAGCATGACGCTCTTGGAGCCCAAGCGCAGATGATAATTGGCTACGAGGGGATCCACGAACCGCGTCCGGGCGGCGAGATCTGGATTGTTCCCCTGCAACTCCTGCTCCAGGAGTTGGTAATCCCTCTGGATATGTTCGTCGCCTAGCCATTCCAATGCGCCGAGCACCCGCCCGTCTTTAGCTTTCCCAGGGGGCCTCTCTGGCCGACCCAATGCCTCCTGCGGCCCGCTGCGCTGCGCAGCGGCGTCCCCAATGGCACGAGCCTCCATGCCGACTGCGTCTTCCGGACGAGCAGCAAGGGCAATTTCGCGCCCGGGTGCGAACTTCCGGAGATGAGCTAGTGCACTGATCCTCCGGTTACCACCGGAGTTCACATAGCGCTTGGCATCTTCATCCAGCGACCCCTCGTGAAGCCGATCCGCAATCCCCGGCTTTTTGTTTTCATGCAGGTATTCACTGAAACGTATAAGAGTAGATCCATAGACCTGAATGGTACCGCGATTCGGCCCGGTCGCAGGCGCTTCTTTGTACTCTTTGATGAGAGCCGCTGTGTAATCTCTGATGAGCGCGGCGTCGGCAGGGTAGGGATTCCGGACAGGGCGGTCGACCACTGGCGCTCCGCCCGCCAACGTCTTGAGACGACCCAGTGCTCTAGCCACGATCGAGGGGCCACCCCTGCTCTCGTACTCCGAGGGGCCACCCCTGCTCTCGTACTCCTTGCGATCCTGATCCAGCGACGATTCGTCAAGCCGAGCAGCAAATCCCGGCCTGTTATTGTCAAAGAGCCAACGACCAAAGCCGAGAAGAGAATTTACATGGCGCTTGACCGTGCTCTCCTTGACCTTACCCGCGTAAGCTGACCTCAGCCCTTCGACAACGGTCGCATCGTTGGAATAGAGGGGACCCTTGTCGCGACCGGAGACCCCTATTGGAGGATCTGGCTGCACCGCCGCCGGCACAGAACGAGCATGGTCACGCAACTCGGACGGTGCGGGGGGATTCAGATCAACCACTGACGAATCCGGCGCATGATGATGGCGCGCCGTTGAGTGACCCGGCTGCAGCACCGAGGCACCCAGCATCGACCCACTGCCTCCGGCGTACGGCGCCGCGGCGTGTTCTTGTCCGCTCCCTTGCATCATGGGCTGCGCTTCCCATGGCAATGCACCCACTTGATGGGTGGGGGCCTGCATCAGCACGCGAGCGCCTGAATTGCCGATCTCGCTCAGCTGCGGCTCAGTGGCAACGTCCTGCAGACGACTGTTCGGGGTCCTTTGCCTCTTCGCTGGTCTCAACTCCGCTGTATCATGCTCACGGTTGATGAGGACCTCCTCGCTTGGTAGCTGGTTGCTCCTGTCCTGTGCTGCGATCCGCTCGTCCGGCGCGCGCTGGTCGCCGTCGCGCCAGATCAGGGGACGAAAGGACCCTGCGGGATCCGAGGCTTGGTGATGGGGCCCAGTTGGCACGAAAGGCAATGGCAGAACAGCGTCGTCTTCATTAGCTTTCCCAGGGAGCTCGCGCCCGAGTTCGGACTTCCGGAGATGAGCTAGTGCACTGATCCCACCGGAGTTGTTATAGCGCTTGGCATCTTCATCCAGCGACCCCTCGTGAAGCCGAGCCGCAATCCCCGGCTTTTTGTTTTCAACCAGGTATTCACTGAAACGTCTAGGAGCAGATCCATAGGTCTGAATGGTAGCGGGATTCGGCCCGGTCGGCGCTGCCTTGTACTCTTTGATGGGAGCCGCTGTGTAATCTCTGATGAGCGCGGCGTCGGCAGGGTCGGGATTATTCAGGACAGCGGCGCGGTCCAGCACTGGCGCTCCGCCCGCCCACGTCTTGAGATGACCCACTGCTCTAGCCACGTCCGAGGAGCCACTCTTGCTCTCGTACTCCTTGAGATCCGGATCCAGCGACTCCTCGTGAAGCCGAGCAGCAAATCCCGGCCTGTTATTATCAAAGAGCCAACGACCAAAGCCGAGAAGAGAATTTACATGGCGCTTGACCGTGCTCTCCAATGCTGACCTCAGCCCTTCGACAATGGTCGCATCGTTGGAATAGAGAGGACCCTTGTCGCGACCGGAGACCCCTATTGGAGGATCTGGCTGCACCGCCGGCGGCACAGAACGAGCAGGGTCACGCAACTCGGACGGTGCGGGGGGATTCAGATCAACCACTGACGAATCCGGCGCATCATGATGGCGCGCCGTTGAGTGACCCGGCTGCAGCACCGAGGCACCTAGCCTCGACCCACTGTCTCCGGCGTAGGGCGCCGCGGCGTGTTCTTGTCCGCTCCCTTGCACCATGAGTTGCGCCTCCCATGGCGATGTATCCACTTGAGGGCCGGGATCATGCACTGGTTCGTCCATTTGCTTTTGCAACCGAGCCCACCTTTCGGCCACCGCGGCCTCGCCAACCGCGGAGGGCGTCTCCTCAGCCCTGGCGAACGCTGGCCCGGCAGGCGCCGCCGGCACAGAACGAGCATGGTCACGCAACTCGAACGGTGCGGGGGGATTCAGATCAACCACTGACGAATCGCGCGCCGTTGAGTGACCCGGCTGCAGCACCGAGGCACCCAGCATCGACCCACTGCCTCCGGCGTAGGGCGCCGCGGCGTGTTCTTGTCCGCTCCCTTGCGTCATGAGTTGCGCCTCCCATGGCGATCGTAGAAGGTCCGCGTGCGGAATCGAGTCGAAATATCCCGACAAATCAGCGTCGACCTTCTGCTTTTGCAACCGAGCCCACCTTTCGGCCACCGCGGCCTCGCCAACCGCGGAGGACGTCTCCTCAGCCCTGGCGAACGCTGGCCCGGCAGGCGCCGGCGGCACAGAACGAGCAGGGTCACGCAACTCGGACGGTGAGGGGGGATTCAGATCAACCACTGACGAATCCGGCGCATGATGATGGCGCGCCGTTGAGTGATCCGGCTGCAGCACCGAGGCCCCCAGCATCGACCCACTGCCTCCGGCGTCGGGCGCCGCGGCGTGTTCTTGTCCGCTCCCTTGCACCATGAGTTGCGCCTCCCATGGCGATGTATCCACTTGAGGGCCGGGATCATGCACTGGTTCGTCCATTTGCTTTTGCAACCGAGCCCACCTTGCGGCCTCCGCGGCCTCGCCAACCGCGGAGGGCGTCTCCTCAGCCCTGGCGAACGCTGGCCCGGCAGGCGCCGCCGGCACAGAACGAGCATGGTCACGCAACTCGAACGGTGCGGGGGGATTCAGATCAACCACTGACGAATCGCGCGCCGTTGAGTGACCCGGCTGCAGCACCGAGGCACCCAGCATCGACCCACTGCCTCCGGTATGCGGTGCCAGGTGCTCGTCCCCCAGCATCATGGGCTGCGCCTCCCATGCCAATGCACCCACTTGATGGGTGGGGGCCTGCATCAGCACGCGAGCGCCTGAATTGCCGATCTCGCTCAGCTGCTTAGCTTTCCCAGGGGGCTTCTCTGGCCGACCCAATGCCTTCTGCGGCCCGCTGTGCTGCGCAGCGGCGTCCCCAATGGCACGAGCCTCCATGCCGACTGCGTCTTCCGGACGAGCAGCAAGGGCAATTTCGCGCCCGAGTGCGGCGTACGGCGGGAACTTCCGGAGATGAGCTAGTGCACTGATCCACCGGTTACCACTGGAGTCCAAATAACGCCTGGCATCTTCATCCAGCGACCCCTCGTAAAGCCGAGCCGCAATCCCCGGCCTGTTGTTTTCATGCAGGTATTGACTGAAACGTCTAAGAGTAGCCGCATAGTCCTGAGTGGTTTTGGGATTCGGCCCGGTCGCAGGCGCTCCCTTGTACTCTTTGATGAGAGCCGCTTTGTACTCTTTGATGAGCACGGCGTCGGCAGGGTCGGGATTCAGGGCAGCGCGGCCCACCATTGGCGCTCCGCCCGCCGACTCTTTGAGACGACCCAGTGCTCTAGCCACGTTCGAGGAGCCACTCTCGCGCTGGTACTCCTTGAGATCCTGATCCAGCAACGGATCGTCAAGCCGAGTAGCAAATCCCGGCTTGTTATTATCAAAGAGCCAACGACCAAAGCCGAGAAGAGAATTTACATGGTCCGTGACCGTGCGCTCCCCGACCTTACCGGCATAGAGTGCTGACCGCAGCCCTTCGACAACGGTCGCATCGTTGGAATAAAGAGGACGCTTGTCGCGACCGGAGACCACTACTGGAGGATCTGGCTGCACCGCCGCCGGCATAGAACGAGCATGGTCACGCAACTCGAACGGTGCGGGGGGATTCAGATCAACCACTGACGAATCCGGCGCATGATGATGGCGTGTTTCCCCGGGAACAACGTCCCGTACGAACACCGAGTCTGGGTTGCCTTGGTCCGGCGCGACTGGAGCCAGGGCTCTGTCGTGCAACGCTCGCGCTGACTGGCCGAGCCGCTTGATCCGCTGGTGAAACGTCCCAACGGGGCTTTCCTTAACCGCGTCTCGCGCCTGTCGGTCCATGAGTTCAAAGTTCGTGAGATAATTTGCCGTTCCAGATGTATCGTCACCCATGAGTCGGGTTTGTAGTGCCTGCCGATTGACGACGAGGTTGTTGAGGTTCAGGTCTGGCAGGTCTGGCTGCCATCTTTGCAATCGCCCAACCAGCGCCCGCGTGCCGTCCACCACGTAGACTCCGCAATCCCACTCGTTGCTCTGCTGGGCGATGCGGGGTAAGTCCACGCGGGTCTCCAGGCTGGCGCCCAGCCTTTCTGCGAGGTGTTTTGCAAGCTTGTCATGCCATCCGCTGACGGAGTCATAATGATAGGCAACCGGCCGTTCCCGGTCGCTGCGATCAACGAACAGCAGCGACCAATGTTTGCCGCGCTCCGCAAGAGTCTTACCGCCATCGCTCACTGGCACGAACAGGAAGTCGGCTGTGTCGTTACCGTTCTGATTATGGACGATGCGCTGGAATGCGCTTAGCTTGTCGCTCTCGGAGCCCAAGCGCAGATGATAATTGGCTACGAGGGGATCCACGAACCGCGTCCGGGCGGCGAGTTCTGGATTGTTCCCCTGCAACTCCTGCTCCAGGAGCTGGTAATCCCTGTGGATATGTTCGTCGCCTAGCAATTGCAATGCGCCGAGCACCCGCCCGCTGGGGTCGCCGAAAACACCAAAAAACCCTTCGACCGCGGGGGACATCCCCTCAGGAAAGAGCTCTGGCGAGGCGGAATTCCCCGCCCGCAAGCTGGGAGGAGCGAATTCCGGTGGCCTCAGTGGCACCTCCTCGCTTGGTAGCAGGTTGCTCCTGTCCTGTGCAGCGATCCGCTCGTCCGGCGCGCGCTGGTCGCCGTCGCGCCAGATCAGGGGACGAAAGGACTCTGCGGGATCCGAGGCTTGGTGATGGTGCCCAGTTGGTACGAAAGACGATGGCAGAACAGCGGCGTCTTCATTAGCTTCCCCAGGGAGCTTCTCTGGCCGACCCAATGCCTTCTGCGGCCCGCTGTGCTGCGCAGCGGCGTCCCCAATGGCACGAGCCTCCATGCCGAGTGCGTCTTCCGGACGAGCAGCAAGGGCAATTTCGCGCCCGAGTGCGGCGGACGGCAGGAACTTCCGGAGTTGAGCTAGTGCAATGATCCTCCGGTCACCACTGGAGGCCTTATAGCGCTTGGCATCTTCATCCAGCGACTCCTCGTGAAGCCGAGCCGCAATCCCCGGCTTGTTGTTTTCAACCAGGTATTCACTGAAACGTCTAAGAGTAGCTCCATAGTCGTGAATGGTTTGGCGATTCGGCCCGGTCGCAGGCGCTCCCTTGTACTCTTTGATGAGAGCCGCTTTGTACTCTTTGATGAGCACGGCGTCGGCAGGGTCGGGATTCAGGACAGCGCGGCCCACCATTGGCACTCCGCCCGCCGACTCTCTGAGACGACGCAGTGCCACAGCCACAGTCGAGGAGCCACCACTGCTCTCGTACTCCTTGAGATCTTCATCCAGCGACTCCTCGTGAAGCCGAGCAGCAAATCCCGGCTTGTTATTTTTAAAGAGCCAACGACCAAAGCCGTAAAGAGAATTTACATGGCGCTTGACCGTGTCCTCCTTGGCCTTACCCGCGTAGAGTGACCTCAGCCCTTCGACAACGGTCGCATCGTTGGAATAAAGAGGACGCTTGCAGCCGCGACCGTCGGAGACCACTATTGGAGGATCTGGCTGCACCGCCGCCGGCACGGCGGAACGAGCATGGTCACGCAACTCGAACGGTGCGGAAGGATTCAGATCACCCACTGACGAATCCGGCGCATGATGATGGCGCGCCGTTGAGTGACCCGGCTGCAGCACCGAGGCACCTAGCATCGACCCACTGCCTCCGGCGTACGGCGCCGCGGCGTGTTCTTGTCCGCTCCCTTGCATCATGGGCTGCGCTTCCCATGGGGCCGCGCCTTCGATGAGGCTCAGGTCTCCCTGAGACGGATGAGGATGGAACGGGTCTGGCAGAGCCGGAACGCCGGGGGCGGGAATTTGGGCAGCGGCTTGGCGCGCCTCGCCCGAGCGCTGCTCAAAGCCCTCTTGCCCGGCCTGTGCCGCTTGCTCTTGAGATGCCGGGGGCTGCACCTGCCGCCAACCTGTTACATTGGATAGGTCAAATTTGTGCCGGTTCACGCTAGCCTCACGTCCACAGATCAGCTGAGCAACCTACTCGGGCATACTTACGAGAAGCTGACGAGGTCCGCGGTCCCGGAGCGGGTAGGCCTAATTTTCTGCGCGCCGATTGCGCTGGCGCGACGTAGCCCGGCCTTTTGCCAGCTCGGCAGCTACGGCTCGCAAAGAGCGTCGTAAGGCTTGCGGAGCCGCCCCTCAGCTCCCGTCTAGGAGCAATCCACAATTCACATGTTTGGAGATGGCTCGCTGGTTTACCGGTCTGCGAGCCCTGCAAGCCCATGCTTCAGATGCCGCCCGTGCAGAGGTATTTCATTTCGAGGTAGTCCTCGAGGCAATGGCGGGAACCCTGCGTCAGCGGGAGCGTCAGCTACATAGTCGACAACACGCGCTTTTTACCTCGGTCTCGGCTCGCAACGATGGATTGCTAACGGCGAACTCATGCTGGTCGGCAAGGCGATACTGGCTGGAGCATCAACTCGGCCGACGAGAGTGGCCACACCATCCTAGACAGGATCGGCCGATATGCCCGGCATCGCCGCTCTGCAAAAAGCACAGCGGGCATCCAGACGTTGCCGGGTTGACTATGGGTGTCCGAACCGCGAAAAGAGGCCGCTCTTTATGAGTGGCGTGCGCTGGCAGTCTAACCCCAAGCCCCCCGCCCGGGCTGCCGGCGCGCTTCTAGGAACATCGAGGTAGATGACGAGACTCCGAACTACATTTCCAAAGCTATCGGTGGATTCACATTTCAAGCCCAATCGATTTCCTACAGCCAGGCGCGAACGTTCGATTGGAACATTCAGAATTCACATCAAGGTGCACCTCTATTGCATCCCGAACAGGTTCGGCTGCTCGATGACGACTACGAGATTGTTCTCATCAAAGGTCTGCCACCATTAAAATTGAGGAAGGTGCGATATTTTTCGGATCGCATTCTGAAACGCATCTTTGAAAGCCAGACAGGCGCCCTCCCGGAGCCGGCGCCCTTGACGGGAGCAGAGGAGGCGCTCTCCGCAGAATCTCAACTCGATGACCCGCTGTGTGAATTGGCGCAGGACTTTGACGATACAGTTTGATGTGAGGCTAGTATGAACCCGCGAAATAGTAATCCATCCCGTGTAACAGCTTTGTCGCAGGTGCAGGACGCCGGCTTGGAAGACGGGCAAGCGGTCCAGGCCCGGCGAGTGGGCTTTGAGCAGCACGTGTCCGAGGCGCTCCGGCCGCTGTTCGATGGTCGAGCTGACGAGCCGCCTACCGGTCCAGAGGAGCTTCTGCGACTGGAAAAGGGGTTTCGCGAGGTGCTTCAGCGAGGGCAGGATCATCAAGCCGCCTCGTCTTTTTTCAGCGATCCAAGGATGCCCGCTGGACGGGATGACCCCAAGGGAAGCGTGTCGGACGCTTTCGCAGCAGCCGGCTCTAGGCACGCCGGAGTTGAGGCCGCCGCCCCGCCAGTGTTAGCTGCCAGCCAACAGCAGATCCGGCCCTCGCCAGTTGCGTTTGACCGACCGGTATCATCCTCGGCTGCTGCAGGCGTGCGCTTGTATGCCCCTTCGATGATCTCTCGGAAGACCAGTTCCGAAAACTGCGATCAGTTGCCCGCCTTGTGCTGCCGCCTCGCCGTCGAGGTCGAAACGCCCGCGAATCAATGGAAGGTCAGCGGGCCATCGGGGCAGAGTGCAACGGCGTCTACACCGCCTATTTGAGGGGAGAGGTACACTTGGCTTTCCTGTTCCAGCAGCATCCGGCCGCACACCGACGCGATGGGGAGCTAGAATTCAAATCGGACCTTCGCAAGGCACGCACCGCGGATCAAACGCCGTTCGTTTGGGAAAAATGGCTCAGTACCGACAAAGCTTCTGTAATGGCCCTAGTGGCCTCGGTTGCGCTCTTGGTCGCGATACAGTGGCAAGACCCCCAGATCAACGAGGCGGTCCTAAGCGAACTGCGGACGATTCAGATCAACTACGCATTGCTCCAGCGAGACGTCGCCCGCGCCGACATGGTATTGGACTTCCGTTCCGTTGCTTCTACCGGGGAAGCATTAAAAAGGAACCTCCAAAACTACCAACGCCTTGTTGAGATTTCGCCCAATGAGAGCTCCGGGGTGCACTCCAGGTTGGTTGCACAGCTCAAAAATTCCCTCGAAAACACAGAAGCTGCCATCTCGGCCTCGGCCGCGCAAAATGAGCTTCTGCAAAGCTCTCTCGTACGCTTTGCTCGCTCGGCTAATCGCCTTCGGGGGGGAGTGTCGAACAGGCCTGAATTTTCCAATCTGATCCTTCAATTTTCGGCCAGACCGGGATTCAGCCTCGCATTACAAATCGATCAGTCTCTCCGCCGACTTCCTCCTAGCCAGGACCAAGTCACGGAGGATGTTGCCCGCGAGGGCCGCGCTATCCTGTCCTCAATGTTGAGGTTGGACCGCGCTGTCAATCGGATCCCATCCTTCGACACGTTCGCCAAGGCTGCTGAATTGGAGCGAGAACATCTGAAAGCCTACAGCTTCGCCAGCGCGCAAGCGCAGCGTACACGACTTTTCTTTGGCTTGGTGTCCATATGCCTCTGCTTGTTTGCGACCATTCGAGCCTCCACGCTGCATGTGCGGACGAACCGGTTGGAAAGGCGGTTAGAGCTTGAAGCGGCGATGAGTGAGATCGAAGCTTGTTTCATCGACAGTCAAGCAACGAAGGCTTCGCGGCGCTTCTCCACCGAAGCAGCGCTTAGACTCATTCAATGCGTTTTCGATGCGGATCAATGCGCGCTTGCTCTGGTGGATCCGAGTATCAGCAGGAATACCGAGTACTTTGTCGCGAACAAGCGCATGCGCGTCTGGAACGCCACGCTAATCCATGAAGTCGTCTCACTTGTACACCCGGAACAGCCAGTGTTTCGCGTCGTTCCGGCGTCGGAAGTGGTTCGGACTGCCGTAGGCACTACCGGTGTTTGTCAAATTGTTGGTTGCAGGGCCTCCGATCAGCAGGCTGCGGTTTGTATCCTTGTTTTTGAAGGAGATCGCTCACCACCCTCCACAGACGACCTCCTGGTTCTGGCGAGCGCTACTGTGCGTTTAGGCAACCATCTTGAAATGCAACGTGTACACACGGAACGTAACCTTTTTGAGAGTCGATGGGAGCATGCGGAAAGGCTGACGGCTGTCGGCACAATCGCAAGCGGCGTTACACATGAATTCAATAATGTTCTAGGAGCAATAGTCGGCTACGCAGAGATGGCTAAAGGTCTTGTGCGCCGCCCCTCGAGAATTCGGGGCCACATCGGCCAAATTATCTTAGCCAGCAACCGAGCCAAACTGATTATTGATCAAATTTTGTCACTAAGCCGAAATCGGAAGCGCGTGACGATGCCTTTCGACGTCTCGGAAAGTGTAATGGATCTCGCGCCATTGCTGCGGGTTACACTTCGTGCGGATGTTGAGTTGAACTTCAAGATCAACGAGTGGCAAACGGTGATCGAGGGCAGCCCGACCGAGATACAGCAGATCCTTATGAATCTATGCAAGAACGCGTCGGAGGCTCTCTTGAATGAGGGCCGTGTCGAGATTAGCGTTTCTCGCGCTCACGTCTGTCAAACGAAGCCCGTGGCTAAGGGCACCTTGAAACCGGGAGATTACGTTCTCCTCTCCATCAGCGACGATGGCCAAGGAATCGCAAGTTCGGTGCTTCCGCATATCTTTGAGCCCTTTTTTACCACGCGCTCTCGCGTCGGCGGGACCGGACTGGGTCTTGCTGCAGTGGACCGCCATGTGAGCGCGCTCGCAGGATGCCTTGACGTCACCTCGGCTGTTGGCCGAGGTACACGCTTCGATCTCTACTTACCGGCCTGCGCTGAGGAGCAGGTCAGAGCTGATAGCGCTTTCGGCCCATGCGATGGATCACTTGGCAACGGAGAAATCATTGCAGTCGTTGACCCCGATCCAGCAGCGTTGGAGATCTACAAGGATAAGATCGCCGCGCTGGGTTATAAGCCGGTCGGCTTCGCGACCTTCGAGAGTCTTTGCGACTGGATCGAGAGCGGGAAGGCAGCCGACCTCCTAATTTTGGATAAAGCGACTTTCCTCGGGCCAGGACAGCCCGAAGCCGTACGTACCACCCTGATGACGGTGCCCATCATCGTCGTTGGTGGAAGCGACCCCATGCCGATCACATCTGGTAATCAGACCTTCGTCCTTTGGCTAGCCAAACCGGTCTCGTCCAGGACGATGGAGCATGCAATTCGTAGGATGATAATGGCATGATGCCGCCGACGCGCTCAGGATACCGAGCTACCGAGGCAGTCGGAGGCGGAGCCGGCTGGGATCCAGCAAATACAAGAGCGTCGGACGATCTCTGCGCACCCGGCTCATGGCGAGTTCCCCCGAAAACTGTCGTCGGCTTCCGCCCAAGGAAGGGCTCCCCGACCACGGCAAACCTGCCGCCGTGCTCGTGACCGTCAAGGACAAGTCGCCGCGCGATGGGGTCTGCGGGCCTCCATCCTTGACAAGTCACTGCGCGCTGGCGGCGACAGGCGACGGGTAATATAAGGTCGGGACGAGGAGATGGTCGCCAATCGGTCACGCAAGATGGTTGACGAAATGACTCGAGAGCAAAGCTCGACAATCATCGCCCCATTCACGCCAGACTTCTCCTGTGCGTTCATCATCGGCTACGGCTCCTCGCTGCCCCGACAAGGCTATCGCCGCCCCTTTGAAACTGCCGAGTATCTGACCAATTTCCAGTAGAACCGATTTCACGGCCGCGGTGGTGCGGTCGTCGTAGTCGGCGGCCGATTGCGGATCGGGCGGTACTACTGGAGCCATTGCAATTTCTCCTGCCGCAAATGGTCAGCGGCCTCCTGTCCCCTAAGTTTGAACAGGACTTGTGCAAACGACGCCGGGCGCCGGCTCGATTGTATCAAGCAGTGGCCCTTCATCCTTCAGGATCGAGATCACAACGTTTTCACCCTTCGCCGCCGACGACAGCTTGAGGGCATGTCGCCGAGCGATCCCGCCGGACCTCGCGATTGGAGTGTATCGTTCATCATCTTGGGCTGGCGCTCGGCGGCCGGCCGCCGGCCAGTTTTGCGAAGCGGCTGATGGTCCCGGTCAATAATGACACGCTGCTGCGGGTGGTGCGGCGACGGGCCTGTTTGCAAACAGATCCTCTCAAAGTTGTCGGCATTGATGATTGGGCCTTCCGTCGCGGCCATCGTTACGGCACGATCGTCTGTGATCTGGAGCGGCGGCGGATCGTGACACTGTTGCCTGATCGTGAGGTTGCCACCGTCGAGGCCTGGCTCGCCGACCATCCTCAGATCGAAACCGTCTCGCGCGACCGCGGCGGCGGTTACGGTGAAGCGACTGCGAAGGCGTTGCCCGAAGCGGTTCAGGTCGCCGACCGCTGGCATCTCCTGAAGAATGCGAGTGCGGCTTTCCTCGACGCCGTCCGGGATGCGGACAATCCAAACTGCGATCGGCGCTACGACGGTCAATCCCGATCTGCTCACCTACGCGGAGAAGCGGCAACACGAAGGCTATCTGCGGCGCGAGGAGACAAATGCGGCAATCATGAAACTTGCCAGCGAAGACATCCCCATCAAGGAGATCGTGCGTCGCACCGGCCACAGCCGTAAGCTGGTCCGTCAGGTGGTCCGTGGCCAGCGGACCGATATTTTCCGCGCCCGCCAGAGTTCACTCGAAGCCTGGCTGCCCTTGCTGGAAGGGCAATGGAAATCTGGTTGCCACAATGCAAGCGAGCTTTGGCGACGGCTGAAGACAAAGGGCTTTCGGGGACGTCTGGGTGTCGTCAGCGAATGGGCAAGGCGACGACGACGCGCCGAACAGGCATCCGATCAGCAACTCCACAAGGTGCCATCAGCCAGAACGATCGCACGGTTAATGACGACGGCGCGCGATCAACTGAACAAAACCGACACTATGATGATCGCTGTCATCGAGGCGGGTGTGCCCATGCTGGTGGAAGCACGCAATCTGATCGCTGGTTTCCATTCCATGATCCGCAAGAAAGTCGCCCATGAGCTCGAGGCGTGGATCGCCGACGCCAGCAAAAGCCTCATTGCGTCTTTCGCCAATGGCATCATTCGCGACCGTGCTGCCGTCCGCGCCGCGATCACCGAGCCATGGTCCAACGGGCAGACGGGCAGACGGGCAGACGGGCAGACGGAAGGACAGATCACCAAGCTCAAGCTTGTAAAACGGCAGATGTACGGCCGACCTCCTCCAAGCACGTTTGATCGGTGCTGCCTGAAAGAAAATATCATCGAGAGTGCGTCAGACCCCTTATTCCACGCCGAAACACAATCAATCACTTCGCGAAAATGCTCGGAGAGGACCCCGAACTCCTGGAGGCGATCGTCTGTAACGGCGACAATCTGTGCTACGGCAGTCTCATCAGCGTTTACGACGGCACGGGCGCCCATGCGACCAATGACTGGAAACGATTTCCTCGAAGACTTCGTCTCAGAGCCAGACATCATCGCACGCATCAAAGCGAAATCTCCGCGGTAACAATCGGGCGCTTACACAAGACCACACTGCCGCAAGCTGCTCAGCGTGTTCCAGATGCTGTTCCTGACAGGCCGGTTCTCTCGGCAGAATGCTTGGCCGAAATATATCCTCCATGCAGGCAGAGCTCACCTACCCGCACTGGCCCCTACCAGTGTCGGGTTTGTCGAATCCGCGACACGGTGACGTCTGGCTGGCGTGCCGCCGCGCTCTCAGTGAAGCCATTGAATAACATCCAGAACAGTTTTCTGGGTCGCTTCCTGTGCAGTTGGCACGACTCTTGATGTTGGTTGTACGGCGGCAAAAGCCGCTAAATGGCAGACTGGTTCATCTTATTTGATCTCTAGGAAAGGAGATAGCAATGAAGGTCGATCTGTCAGATTATGGTGTGACTGAATTGGCTCCAGAAGAAGCATCCACAATTTCGGGCGGGTGGGCTTTTTTTGGGGCGATAGCTTTCGCGGTGGCGGGGTTAATTGGCGTTGTGGCTGCGACTATACTGGTAGCGGCGAGGCACTGGAAGAGACACGGTTAGAACATTAGTGTGCAAGCTAAATACCCTTTCTCCTGAAATTGCCAGCTACACTGCAGAGAGCATTCTCTCCCGACGATCAGGACGATCTTTGATCATCTATCGGCTGATTTTGCTCTCTGTGGTTGCGACGTTGGTGTCGCTGCCACTCATCACCATAGCGATCTCGGTCCAAAGTGCCGGTATCATTCGCCCCACCGTCGAGAAGACGCCCCTGGTCGCACCCGTCTCCGGACGCATCTCCCGTATCCTTGCCGTTGAGAACGATCTGGTTGCCCAGGGGCAGGAGATTCTCGCCCTTGATGATGAGGTGGTTGAGGAAAAGCTCAGGGCGTATAAAGGCGATATTCGCGCTAAGAGTGATCTTGCCCGTGACCTCGAAACCCTGATCTCCTCCGGCACGAAGGCCAAGGACCCGATCCTCCTCCTGACCGAGTCCGCCAAGGCGGAGCGGGCGCATTTTCTCAACCTGCTGCGGGAGAACCAATATGCCAGGAGTAATGCCGCGGCGGAACTCGACCGCGCTAAGCGACTGCTCTCCGCTGCTGCGACGCCCGCAAAGGCCGTTGACGAGAAGGCTTTCGCCCTCCAGAACATTGAGGTTCAGGGGGAGATCCTTGCCCGGCGCAAATCCGCCGAATGGAACCAGCAGCTCTTCGACCTTACCCTGCGCCTCAAGGAACTCACGGCCGCCGTGCATCAGCTCGAGAAGGAACGGGATCTCACCCACATTCGGGCCTCCGTGTCAGGCGCACTCGAGCAATTCACCGGCCTGACCCCCGGCAGCTACATCCAGGCCGGGCAAACCGTTGCTTGGGTTTCGCCGGACGACGAACTGGTGGCGGAAATCTACGTCTCCCCCAAAGACATCGGCTTCGTGCGGGAGGGCCAGTCGGTGCGGCTCCAAGTGGATGCCTTCAACTACAATCAATGGGGTCTCATCGATGCGACAGTGCTCGGCGTAGCGCAGGACTTCACCCTCCACGACATGAGCCCGGTCTTCAAGGTCCGCTGCGCACTCTCTCGCACCCATCTCGCACTCAAGAACGGGGTCATCGGTCATCTGAAGAAGGGCATGACCGTGCGGGCCCGCTTCCTCGTGGCAGAACGCACTCTTCTGCAACTCCTCTACAATGAGGCCGACGATTGGCTCAATCCCCTCCTGGCGGGCCACTAATCCTTCCCTATCCAAACAGCCAGCGAGCCGCCATGTCGAGCAAGGTTATCAAGTTCAAGCAGCACGACATCACCGATTGTGGAGCGGCCAGTCTTGCTTCTGTCGCAGCCTTCTATGGTCACAAGCTGCCATTGTCGCGCATCCGCCAGTATGCCTCGACCGACCGCTCCGGCACTACCGTACTGGGCCTCACGGAAGCGGCCCGGAAGCTGGGCTTTGTCGCCAAGGGAGTGAAGGGTGGCTTCGACAGCCTGTACAAGATCCCCAAGCCCGCTATCGCGCACGTCGTCGTCAAGGGGGTCCTTCACCACTTCGTCGTCATCCAGGCGATCGACGCGAGGTGGGTCACCGTCATGGACCCAGCCTATGGCGAAATCCGCAAGCTGCCGCACGAGGAATTCAAGACGCAATGGACTGGCGTCCTGGTGCTCCTGGTTCCGGCAGCCACCTTCAAGCGCCGCGACGAGACCATTACGCCGCTTGCCCGGTTCGCGCGTCTGCTTGCGCCACAAAAGGCGGTGATGGCCCAGGCTCTCGCCGGGGCGCTCGTGACGACGGTACTCGGGCTCTCGACGGCAATCTACGTCCAGAAGATCGTCGATCATGTGATCACAGCGGGCAACCGCAACCTGCTCAACCTGATGAGCCTCGTCATGCTGGTGATCCTGGTGGCGCAGATTCTGATCAATCTCCTCGGGAACCGGCTTATCCTGCAAACGGGGCAGAAGATCGATGTCCACTTGATCCTCGGCTACTACAAGCACATCCTAAACCTGCCCCAGAAGTTCTTCGACAGCATGCGCATGGGCGAAATCATCGCCCGGATGAACGACGCCGTGAAGATCAGGAGCTTCCTGAACGACGTCTCGATCAGCATATTCGTTGACGTGCTAATGATTCTATTTTCGTTCGGGCTGATGTGCATCTACTCGTGGAAGATCGCCTTGGTCGTGGCGGTCTCCATTCCGCTGTATCTCTTGGTCTATTGGACCATCAACCGGCTGAATAGGAAGCACCAGCGCGCGATTATGGAGGATGCCGCAAACCTGGAGGCGGAGCTGGTGGAATCCCTCGGAGCTGTCTCCACAATCAAGACCTCCGGCGTGGAGAGTTTCGCCAACTTCAAGATGGAGATCCGTTTCATCAAGCTGCTGCACTCCGTCTACAGTTCCGGTCTCATCTCGATCTTCGGGGATAATGCCTCGACTTTCCTCTCGACCCTATTCACCATCGTGCTGATGTGGTTCGGAACGACGCTTGCCCTGGATCAAACCGTCACGCCCGGCGAGTTACTGTCCTGTTATACGTTACTCGGCTATGTCATCCGGCCGGTCGCCAATCTGATCCAGACTAATCGGATCGTTCAGGATGGCTTCATCGCAGCGGATCGCCTGTTTGAGATCTTCGACCTGGAGCAGGAGACAAGCGGCGGCGGCATCGATGCCACAAAGTCCGACCTTGGTGATATTCGCCTGGAGAACGTCACGTTCCGCCATGGTTCGCAGCCGGAGCTTTTCCACGATCTCAGCGTCATCTTCCGCCGGGGCGAGATGACGGCCGTGGTGGGGGAAAGCGGCTCGGGCAAGAGCACCCTTGCGGCGCTGCTGCAGAATGTCTACCCGCTTGAGGGCGGACGCATCCGGATCGGTCCCTTTGCCCTCCAGGATCTCTCAACGGTGTCCGTGCGCAAGGCTATCGCTGCTGTGCCGCAATCGGTCGATGTGTTCTCGGGCTCGGTGATCGGGAACATCGCCCTTGGCGAGTTCGAGCCGGACATCGAGAAGATACTGCACATCTGCGATCAAATAGGGCTACGAGAGCTGATCGAGCGCTGGCCCGGCGGTCTCCAGACCTATTTGGGCGAGAATGGTGTACGCCTCTCCGGCGGCGAGAAGCAGCAGCTTGCGTTGGCTCGGGCTCTGTACCGGGATCCGGAGATCCTGATCCTCGACGAAGCGACCTCCTCTCTCGACTCGATAGCCGAGGGGTTTGTCCTGCGAATCATTGAAGATCTTCGTCGGGCCGGTAAGACCATAATCGTCATCGCTCATCGACTCAGCACCATTCGTAGGGCCGACAAGATCGTGGTCTTCGACAAGGGACAGCTTATTGAGGAGGGGAGGCATGCTGATCTGCTGGCAACTGAAGGTGCTTACGCACGCTTGTGGCGGGCGCAAACCGGATCCAGCTAACCACGACGGTGCCGTAGCGCATCGATCACCGCCAGCCATCGATCGAACTGCCCGGCGGTCAGGAGCACAAATTTGCGCTTGCCGCGCTTTGTGATCTCGACAGACCCTCGGTATGCCGCCTCGACCACCTCGTCGGATTTGTTGCCGAGGTCGGTTAGAGCACAATCTGACTTGATGGAATCGCGAGGGATTCCCATCGGGGAGAATATCTGATTCATCATGTCGGCTGGGTATGGAGGCCAGCAGGCATGGTTAGAGCCATATCGGAGGATTTTCGTTCGCGAGTGATCGCAGCGGTTGAGAGTGGCCTGTCGCGGCGGGCTGCGGCGGATCGTTTCGGTGTTGCCGCGGCAAGCGCGGTCCGCTGGGTCCGCGAATGGCGAGAGAGCGGCGCGACGCGGGCAAAGCCCCAAGGCGGAGACAAGCGCTCCCAGCGGATCGAAGCCTACCGGGATACGATCCTAGCGGTGATCGAAGGTCAGGACGACATCACACTGGTCGAGTTGGCTGAATTTCTCAGGGCGGAGCATGCGGTCGTGTTCGCGCCGAGCACGATCTGGCGCTTTCTCGACCGTCACTCGATGACCTTCAAAAAAAACAGCGCACGCCAGCGAGCAGGATCGGCCCGACGTGCTCGCGCGGCGACGCGCCTGGTTCAAGGCCCAGCCTGATCTCGATCCCGAACGGTTGGTCTTTATCGACGAGACCGGCGCATCGACGAAGATGGCTCGCCTGCGTGGACGGGCAAAGCGGGGCATGCGGTGCCGATCTCCGATCCCGCACGGGCACTGGAAAACGACTACTTTTACAGGCGCATTGCGCCTGACGGGCATGACTGCGCCGATGGTCCTCGACGTACCGATGACGCTGGCAGTTCGTTGAGCCCCTCTCAGACACCCCAGGATTGTAGTAGACAACCTGCGCCGTCAGCAACCAGTTCCCAAACCTTTCGCCGGAACTGTGACCCAATCGATCGACTGAACTGCAGCCCATATTCCTTCAGCATGGACCGTGTCTGATTTTCGAGATCGCGACGGATCTCGACAAGTCTCGACCGGGCGACGAGCATGGACCGGGTGGCCTGACTCTCTGCGCTCTTGACCTTCACTTCTCGATACCAGCCGACGCGAACCAGTTCGGCCAGTCCGCGGGCATCATTCTCATCACTCTTGTTCATTCGCACTGAAAGCGCTGCCTTTGCATGCCGAGCATCAAGGCAGACGACCGGCAACCCGACCCTTTTCAGCTCGTGCCATAGCCAGCTGGACATGGCGCCCGTCTCAAATCCGATGCGCTCGGCTTGAGGCGCACGTTTGCGGAGTAACTCGGTCAGTGCTCCCGGATCGGACTTCGCCTTTCCCTGGAACACCGTCTTCCAGTATGGTCGACCACACAGACGCTCGTCTCCCTCTGCGACACATCCAGCCCGACATATTGCTTCACTGTGGCCTCCTCGATCTCAATGGTTGGCGGCTTTTGCCGTCAGCCGAATCTTCGTTCAAAGGAGCGACGGCAGCAATTACGTCATCGTTTCCAAAACTGACCCTCGATCGGCGTCCAATTTTAAGCTCTATCTCTGCCAATAATACGTGGGGTCGAGCCACGTAGCCGGCGCCCGCTATCTTCGAGGATTCCCGCCCCCGTGCAGGGTTACTTGAGGCCCCGGTCACTCCACAATGGCAGAGCCTCTCGGACCGCCGAGCGCGGCTTACTTGCGCTGCCCCAGGGTCAGGTGCCGCGGACGTCGCTTCTGAAACATGCCGGGTGTAGACCGAAGGTCTAAGCCTTTCATAGAGCAGCCGAGTTGACAGGCGAAATGGCCTGTTACACGCTGGTTAAATCGATTAGGATGTTTCGCAGGGAAAACTCTGCCCAACCCAGGCAACCATGGAAGATCGCCCAAAAGCAACACGCAACGGTAGGGCCGCCGCCAAGGCCAAGCAAGTCGAAGCGGAGCTGATTGCCGTTGTCGTGTCCGTCAATGATGGTGAACCAGCGGTCCTCACCATCCGACAGGGGGATTGCCTGCCCTCGGGGCCGTTCGCGCTGGAGCATCGATCGCTGCAGTCAGGTCTAAGGGCGTGGGTCGAGAAGCAGACTGGTCATCCCCTCGGCTATATTGAGCAGCTCTATACGTTCGCTGATGCCGACCGCGCCGACGGGCGCCAGCAGCGCGTCATTTCCATCAGCTATCTCGCTTTGACCCGGAAGGAACATGCCACCGGCGCATCCACCTGTGCCTGGCGGAGCTGGTACGATTATTTTCCGTGGGAGGACCACCGCCTCGGAACACCGAAACTGATTGCGGATGTTCTGACGCCGCGTCTGCTTGCCTGGGCGGCTGCAGTTGAGGACGCTGCGATTGTCCGTGAACGACGGCGGCGGGCTGCCATTGCTTTCGCGTTCGAGGACCGGCCCTGGAATGAAGAGTTGGCGCTCCAGCGCTATGAGCTGCTTTACGAGGCGGGTCTGGTGGCAGAGGCCACCCGCGACGAACGGTCGATCGCATCCGACTCAACAGCCGGGATAACGATGGTTGCCGACCATCGCCGCATCCTGGCCACGGGCCTTGCGCGCTTGCGCTCGAAGATCAAATACCGGCCAGTCGTCTTCGAGCTGATGCCGCCGGTGTTTACGCTGCTGCAGCTGCAACGGACCGTGGAAGCCCTGGCAGGCCGGCTGATCAACAAGCCTAACTTTCGCCGGCTCATCGAGCAGCAAGAGCTGGTCGAGGAGACTGGCGAGACGTCCCTGGATACCGGCGGCCGCCCGGCCAAGCTCTATCAGTTCCGCCATGCCGTGCTGGACGAAACAGCCGTGGCGGGGACAAAATTGCCTCTGGCCCGGGGTTGACACTCTTATAGTCAACCTAGATATATACCCCTTATAGTCGAATGGATTATAAACGGGAGGCGCCGGTGAGCGGGACGATACCTTCGGCCGCGTCCCTGTATCAGCGCGTCCAGCGCATCATCCCCCCAGTGGAATGGGCGGCTTTCAGCGACGACGTCGACGCCATTCTGGCGCTAAAGCGCGATCGCAACGCCGTCATCCTGGCCCACAACTACCAAACACCCGAGATTTTCCACTGCGTGGCCGATATCGTCGGCGACAGCCTGGCGCTGGCCCGCAAGGCAATGACCGTCGATGCAGACATCATCGTGCTCGCCGGCGTGCATTTCATGGCTGAGACGGCGAAGCTGCTCAATCTGGACAAGACGGTGCTCATTCCGGATCTTGGCGCCGGCTGCTCGCTGGCGGACTCGATCACGGCGGACGACGTGCGGCTGATGCGGCAACGCTACCCTGGTGTGCCGGTCGTGACCTACGTCAACACGTCCGCTGCCGTGAAGGCCGAGTCGGAGATCTGCTGCACCTCCGGCAACGCGTTGGCTGTGGTGGAGTCGCTTGGCGTTGAGCGGGTGATCATGCTGCCCGACGAATACCTGGCCAGAAATATCGCGACACAGACTTCGGTCGAGATCATCGCCTGGAACGGTCATTGCGAAGTGCATGAGCGCTTCACGCCAGCCGACATTCGCGAGCTGCGCGATGCCTATCCTGGCGTTACCGTGCTTGCCCATCCCGAATGCCCGCCGGAAGTTGTCGCGGTTGCGGATTTCGCCGGCTCGACGGCGGCGATGTCGGACTATGTCGGACGGCACAAGCCTGCGCGCGTCGTGTTGATGACCGAATGCTCGATGAGCGACAACGTCGCCATCGAGCACCCCGACGTCGAGTTCGTGCGCCCCTGCAATCTCTGTCCGCATATGAAGCGTATCACGCTCGCCAACATTCGCACGGCGCTGGAAGAAACCCGCCACGTCGTCACCATCGATCCTCCAGTTGTGGATCGGGCCCGGCGCGCTGTCGAGCGGATGCTTGCCGTATGACGCCGGAGGTCGGCGACATCAGGGGAGCGCCCGTGATCATCGGCGCTGGCGTTGCCGGGCTGATGACCGCGCTTCATCTGGCGCCGCGTCCCGTCTACCTTCTGTCCCCGACGCGGCTCGGGACCGAAGCCTCCAGCACACTGGCACAAGGCGGGCTGGCGGCAAGCCTCGGCGCTGACGACAGTCCAGGCCTGCATCTTGCAGACACGCTTGCTGCAGGTGATGGCCTCTGCGACGAGAGTGTGGCCAGACGCGTTTTGAATGCGGCGGACCGAGCCATCGAGAATTTGATGGACCTGGGCGTCGCCTTCGACTGCACGTCGGACGGGACACTGCGGCTCGGGCTCGAGGCAGCGCATTCCCGTCGCCGGATCGTCCATGCCGGGGGTGACTCTACGGGCCGTGAGCTTGTACGCGCGCTCGTCACCGCTGTGAGGCGAACGCCTTTGATCACAATTCTGGAAGGCATGGAAGCCTGCCGGCTAATTGTGGAAAATGGTGCCATCAGCGGCGTGCTGGCGGCAAAAGGTGCACAGGCGATTGTCTTTCCGACCCGCCGCGTCGTTCTTGCGACCGGCGGTATAGGCGCCCTGTTCAGAGACACGACTAACCCGCCCGGCTCATTCGGGCACGGCCTGGCGCTCGCCGCCTGCGCTGGTGCGGAACTCGCCGATCTGGAATTCATCCAGTTCCACCCGACCGCGCTCGACGTTTCGCAGCGGCCGATGCCGTTGGTGAGCGAAGCGGTTCGCGGCGAAGGCGCAGTGCTGATCGACGAGTGCGGGCACCGCTTTCTGTGCGACACGCCTGGCGGCGAACTCGCATCGCGCGATGTCGTGGCTCGGGCCGTGTGGCAGCAGCTTGCCACCGGACACCGTGTTTACCTTGACGCCCGGCAGTCCCTTGGCCCCAGATTCGCCAAGCGCTTCCCAGCTGTTGCCCGGCATTGCCGGGACGCCGGAATCGATCCGGCAGTCGAGCCCATCCCGGTTCGCCCAGCGGCACATTATCACATGGGCGGCGTGGCCGTGGATGCCGCGGGCCGCAGCACGGTGCCGGGCTTGTGGGCTTGCGGTGAGGTTGCCTGCACCGGTCTGCACGGGGCGAACCGGCTTGCCAGCAACTCGCTGACCGAGGCCGTGACGACCCCGTTGTGGGTCGCGCAAAGCGTAGCTGCCGCTCCTGCAGGCTGGCAGTGGCCAAGGCTTGTTGCAACGTCACCCCCGCGGCCCGACCCCTCCTCCGTCCGCCACGCGGTCTCCAATGGGCTCGGTGTTATACGGGACGAGCAAGCACTATCCGACACCGTGGAAACGCTGCTGCCGATCGCGGTTCGCAACACTGCCGCTTCCGATCCCGCCTTGATCGCGCTGATGATCGCGGTTGCGGCGCTTCGGCGCCAGGAAAGCCGCGGCTCGCATTACAGGTCGGACTTCCCCACACGCAGCGCGCAGGCCCGGTCTTCGCGCTTGACCTTCGCCTCAGCAATGACGGTTGCGGCCGAACTTATTCTGCGGCCCGCGGAACGGAGTGCCTGATGACGTCACCTCCACCCCTTCCCGGGATCGTGATCGAGCCGATCGTGCGTAGCGCTCTACTTGAGGATCTGGGCAAAGCCGGTGACCTTACCAGCGATGCGATTATACCCTTTGACTGCAAGGCCGCCTTTGCGTTCAGAGCCAGGCAGTCTGGCGTTGTTGCCGGTCTTGATCTGGTAGCCTACGCTTTCATGCTTGTTGATCCGTCGATCGACATACGTTTTGGACGTCTGGACGGCAGCAGGATCGCGGCGGGTGAAACCATTGCAAGGGTGAGTGGACCGGCGCGGGGAATGCTTGCGGCCGAGCGTACAGCGCTCAATTTTCTCAGCCATCTCAGCGGCATTGCAACGGCAACGGCCGAGATCGTCGAGGCGGTGCGCGGTCAGAAAGCACGGATCGTCTGCACGCGAAAGACGACGCCCGGCCTACGCGCGCTGGAAAAATACGCCGTGCGCGCCGGCGGCGGCGCCAACCACCGCTTCGGGCTGGATGATGCCGTGCTCATCAAGGACAAACACATTGCCATTGCCGGCGACATCCGCACGGCCATTGAGCGGGCGCGCGCCGCGGTCGGCCATATGGTCAAGGTCGAGGTCGAGGTCGACACGCTCGACCAGCTCGAGATCGCGCTAGGCGCCGGGGTCGACGCCATCCTGCTGGACAATATGTCCGTCAAGCAACTGACCCGAGCGGTGGCAATGGTCGACGGCCGCGCGGCCACCGAGGCCTCGGGTCGCATAACGCCGGCAACGGCACCAGCCGTAGCGGCAACCGGGGTCGACCTCATTTCTATTGGGTGGCTCACGCACAGCGCGCCAATCCTCGACATCGGCATGGACGTGCCTATCGAAGCATGCATCCAGAAGCATCTGAACTGAATAGAGCGCGCTCCATATAGGAGCAATCTGCGGAAGTGGGGACGTACGATGATCGACAAGGGATTGAGATCCGACCGGGCCAAGGCGCTTGCCTTCATCAGCGCAATGCTCAGCGAACTGAATCAGATCGCGGGGTCTCACAGGCTGCAGTTCCTAGGATACCTCCTGGAGATGGCGTATATCGAGTCGTACGACATGGTCCGCAAAGAGCGCTCCCACCATCAAAGCAAGGCCATAGATCAGGGATAGCCCTGCTGAACTGAGCGCTGCGGCAGCTTCAAATCTGACCTCGGCACTTCTATTTCCGCAAAAAAGACGCGCAGTGCTCCAGCGCGTTCACGGGCGGTTGGACTGCAAAAACCAGTTGGAATATTTGACAGCGGGGCAGGACACGATTTGCCCTCCAGTGCGCGAGCAACGACATGGATTCGATCTCCTTGTTTCGAGAAATGGTCGGACTGTTTCGCTCAACTGACATCAGTTTCGGTTGAGTGGATTCGAGTGGGTCTAGTGGCCCCTCACTGAGGCCCTATGCGAAATCCTAGGCCAGCGGATAAACCAAAAAGTCGTGTGACACGCCAATTGCATCGAGGAGGATTCGCGTTGCCCTTGTACGAGCCAATGCTTCGCCACCTGAAATCGCGCGAGCTGTTCGGAGCCATTGACCGGGTGCCGGCTCTTGGCATGCCAGTAAGCGAGCGGACCTTCGAGGTATCAAACCCTTCGACCGGCGAGGTGCTCGGGGAACTGCCCGACATGGGTGTTGAGGAGACGCGCGCGGCGATCGACAAAGCTCATGTGGCGCAACCTGAATGGGCCGCACTGACCGCGCGCGAGCGCAGCGACATCCTCTGGCGTTGGCACCAACTGATCGTCGACCACACCGACGATCTTGCAGCGATCCTCACTGCGGAGATGGGCAAGCCGCTAGCCGAAGCGAAGTCTGAGGTGGCGCATGCGGCCGCATATCTGCAATGGTACGCCGAAGAGGCTAATCGCATCTATGGTGAGACGATCTCGCCGCCCTCTACAGACCGTCGCATGCTGGTGATCAAACAGCCGATCGGCGTCGTTGGAACGATCACGCCCTGGAACTTCCCCGCCTCAATGGTTGCGCGCAAGATCTCGCCGGCTCTCGCCGCCGGCTGCACCATCGTGCTCAAACCTGCTGAACAGACGCCCCTCGTGGCAGGTGCAATGTTTGCTCTGGCCCATCTTGCCGGCTTTCCCGAAGGCGTCGTCAACCTCATCTACGCCTCCGAAGGCAATACGGTCGGCCGCGAACTCTGCTCGAACGCCAAGGTCCGCAAGATCAGTTTCACCGGTTCGACCGAGGTCGGCCGATTGCTCATGCGCCAGTGCTCGGACCAGATAAAGAAAGTCGGTCTAGAGTTGGGTGGCAATGCGCCTTTCATTGTCTTTGATGATGCCGACGTCGATGCTGCCGTCGACGGTGCGATCCAGGCCAAGTTTCGCAATGCCGGCCAGACCTGCGTTTCCGCCAACCGGCTTTACGTCCAGTCGGGCGTTCATGACGAATTCGTAGCCAAATTCGTGGAGCGTGTCCGTGAGCTTCAGGTCGGCGACGGCTTCGATCCAGGTGCCGCCATCGGTCCGCTGATCGACGGGCATGCACTGGCCAAGATCGAACTTCACATTGCCGATGCCTTGGCCAAAGGTGGCGCGATCCGATGTGGCGGCGGCCGGATCGGCAGCGATGGCAACTTTTTCCAGCCGACGATCCTCAGCAACGTCGCAAGGGAAATGATCGTGGCGCAAGAAGAGACCTTTGGACCCTTGGCGCCGATTATCCGCTTCGAGGATGCTGATCAGGCCGTGCGTGAGGCCAACGATACGATATACGGCCTCGCCGCCTACTTCTATGCTTCAAACCTGAAGCGTGTCTGGCGTGTGGCCGAGGCGCTGGAATATGGCATGGTGGGGATCAACACAGGACGCATGTCCTCAGAAGCCGCGCCTTTTGGTGGGATAAAACAGTCCGGCATCGGGCGGGAAGGTTCCCGCCACGGCCTCCAAGACTATCTTGAAATGAAGTACCTCTGCATGGGCGGCATCTGAGGCGGCGGGCGGCGATTGCCGCGATGAAGGCCAGCGGACGGCGGGACGCCACGAAATGGACCCGCAGTTTTCAGATTCGCGGAACAATCCACACCGAGTCTGCCTCATAAAGGGCCCCGGTTTTCCGCCTATTTTTTGGTGGTCGAACGTGGTCAATTGCCTTCGTCACTGTGGCGGAACGCGACGCGATAGCCGGTTAGCAACAAGCTTTGGGCGTCATTTCTCTCTGGCGGAATAGACCTGTTCCGACAAATGCCTGACCTTTGCCAGTCTTCTACGGGCCAGCGTTCGCGCCAAAAGTTCAAAGCCGCGTCCGTAACATTCAACAATGAAAGCCAGCGTTATCAGGTCGAGCAGAAAGTCGTCGATCGCATGCGTGAGCGCATCCGACCTTTGTTGGAATCGAAATAGCAAGGCGCGCGCCTCTTCGATCGCGGCCCGGCAATCGTCTGCGTCTATCAGGGAATCGATCCTGTCAAAGATCTGCAAGCGTCCTCACTTTTCGAAAGCCACACTCAGCATCGAACGCCGCTGATGAGTGAGTTTTCAACAAAAGAAAAGGGTCGCCTTTCGCGAAAAGGCATCGCTCGGCAGCGCGTCGATCAAGCATGGTGCCTCAAATGACATGTGAATCCCGGCTCACCAAGATGTGGTCGAAGGCGAGTGAGCCGGCCCATTTCTGCGTCTCGGCCGCCTAACCACTGGTCAGGAGGAACTGTGGCCACATTTGTCGGGCAAATGGGTTCCATCTATTCTTCCAGCCGCCACGGTTCAGCCTAGATTACATGGGAAGCGACAATAACGGAAAGCAAAGGTTCGCAAAATGAGTAGGGTGGCTGGATCAAACGAAGATTTGGCTGCACCAACGACCTTTGGGCCACTTCTGCAGCCCACCTTTCGTTCGATCTGGCTCGCCACCCAGGTTTCGAGCCTCGGCTGGTTGATGCAGACTGTCGCCATCAGCTGGCTGATGGCAACGATCTCGACTTCCGATCTGATGGTTGCGCTGGTGCAGGCTTCATCGAACCTGCCCGCTTTCGTCTTGTCCGTTTTCGCCGGAGCTCTCGCCGACAATTTCAGCCGGCGCCGGGTCATGTTCGCCGGTCGGTGCCTTATGGTGATTGCGTCCGCGATGCTGACCGCGTCCGTGGCGCTGGGCTTTGTCAGTCCGTGGATGATCCTCGGCTTCAGCTTCTTGATCGCAAGCGGCGGTGCTCTCAATGATCCGGCCTGGCAAGCGTCGGTTGGCGATATCGTGGATCGACGCGATGTTCCCGCTGCCGTCACCCTGCTTTCTGTTGGCTTCAACACCGTCCGGACTGTGGGTCCGGCGCTCGGCGGCATTGTGGTTGCCTCATTTGGCCTTATGGCGGCATTCGCCGTAACCACGCTCACCTATTTCGTACCCTTGGCCACTATTTGGCGCTGCAAGTGGAAGGTTCGTTCTTCCCCTCTTCCCCGCGAGTCGATGAGGACGGCAATTTATGACGGGCTGCGCTTCACGGCGATGTCATCGGAGATCAAGGCAGCGATCGCGCGCGGAACCCTCTTTGGCTTGGCGAGCATCGCCATACTCGCGCTGCTGCCGGTGGTTGTCCGCGACCAGCTGGGAGGGGGCCCGCTTGCCTATGGCGCGCTCATGGCCGGCTTCGGGACCGGGGCCGTCTTCGCCGGCCTCTCCAACAGCCTGTTCAGACGGAGCTTGTCGCAAGAAAGGCTGATGAGGCTTTCATGCGTGGCCTGTGCGGCGTGTTCTCTCTCCCTGGCACTGACATCTTCGATTGCGGTGGCGGCGATTGCACTCGCCTTGGGCGGCGCCGGCTGGGTCACCGCCTGGTCCGGGGTTGGTGTGAGCGTGCAGCTGGCGAGCCCGCGCTGGGTCGTGGGGCGCACCATCTCGATCTACTATGCTTTGATAGACGGCGGCATCGCGCTCGGCAGCTGGGTGTGGGGCACGGTGGCCGAAAACCATTCATTGACCTGGGCGCTGGAGGGCTCCGCTGGAGCCCTGCTGCTCGTCGCTACAGCCGGCGTTCTCTTTCCGCTTCGAGAGCGCCGCGACTCCGAGCCCGATCCTCTGGAGGAATTCGATGCCCCAGCTGTCGCTCTCAATCTGAAGCCGAGAAGCGGCCCGATCGTGGTCAAGGTCGAATATCTGATAGCCGAGAGAAATCTCGAGGCCTTCCTCGACCTCATGCGGCAGCGGCGCCATGTTCACAGCCGCGTCGGTGCTCGGAACTGGACGCTCCAGCGGAACCTGCAGAAGCCTATGCATTGGACAGAAACGTTTCGCACGCCGACCTGGACGGACTACCTTCGCCTCAATCATCGTCTGACGGAAGTGGACAAGGAACTGGACGAGCGTGTCTTTCAGCTGCACGCGGCCGAGACCCCACCTCAAATGACACTTTCCATCGAGCGGCCGACAAGCTCGGCCCGCAAGCCCGAGCACTCAGCTTTTCGCCATCTCCGTCATTGAAGCCCGGCCGGCACAGAAAACGCGATTCTTGTCTATCGCGCTCAAACCGGTGCGGGAGACGGACAATCCACCAAAATTCGATGATGGGTGGCAGAGAAGAACCCCAGGCTGAGAGTGCGACCGATCGGTCCCCACTGTGAAGCGGAGCCTGGGGCTACAGCGGCACGCGACTATTGCCGCGTGTCACCTTTTGAATCTAAAGTCTTCCTCAGTCCGCCTCGCTGATCCGGGCCAACGCTATCTTGAGGTTGGCATTTTGTCCCGCCAGCTCGCTGAGACGATCACGTTTGGCGGCGACCACATCCGGACTGGCGTTGGCAACGATGCACCCGCGCGGAGCGTGCTGTTGCTGGAAGCAGGAAGGCATGATCGGCCAAAGCCGGGAGAGGTGCTGCCGGCAGTAGCGAATGGGCTGCTGCGTCAGCTTGGTGTCTGGACGCGTTCGCCGAGGCCGGCTTCGTTGAAAATCGTGCGCTTGTTTCGGTGTGGGCCAATGAAGTTCCCAGCGAGCGGCACGGCATGTTTTCCGCTTACGGTGCCGGCTGGCAGCTCGACCGGACGCGATTCGACCGGCTGATGGTGCAGGCGGCCAAGGCGGCAGGTGTGGACACGCGGTTTGGCTCGGCCGTGGGTTCGGCAGTGCGCGACGATCAAGGCTGGCTGCTCAAGCTGGCCGATGAAGCTATCGTTGCCCGCGCCGTGGTTTGGGCGACCGGTCCAGTTGGAGGCTGGCCCGATGTTTCGGCGCCAAGCTCACCATGCACGGACATCTTGCCGCCTACACACGCTTTTTCGACCGCGCACCGGGCGATTGCAGCATGGTCGTCGAGGCGCGTCCCGAAGGCTGGTGGTACAGCGCCGACTTGCGCGTGCCTCACCGATCCGGATCTGGGCAGCGAACTGCGCAAAGCCGGACATTGGTACCGCGCTTTAGCCGCAACGCAGTCCGTCGCGCCGCTCGTGCCGCCCAACGCAATCGAGACCGCCAGCATGATCAAGGCGGCGGGAACCGCAACGATCGATCCCGCCGCCGGTGACCGCTGCGTCGCGGCGGGCGACTGCCTGTTCTGTGCCGATCCACTGTCATCACGCGGGATCGTGCATGCACTCCGCTCAGGGATCCTGGCGGCCTACGCGGCATCGGACATGCTGGACGGGCGTGGCGATTCGCCTGCGCGCTATGCAAAATCGCCACACGCGGCTTTGCCGATTAGCTCCCGGCGCTGGCTGCCCACTATGCAGCCGCCGCGCGACGGGACACGCCTTTCTCGCAGCGGCGGCGCAGCCATGTCTTCCACGCGTCTAGCATCGAAGGAGGGAGGTCAGAGGTGGTCTCGGGACGGGGTGCTCGGCATTTATGAAGCGACCGAGCGCCCCGTCGGCGGGCTCGATGGCGGCATCAGGTCAGGGAACTCGGCCTCCATGATCATCTCCGATTTAATTCAAATTTGTCTGTATATATTGACGATTGCACTACCTTCACCTCGTAGACGGCAATGCGGGCGGGTAGAGAGGGTTCTATGATATGACAAGCGATTTTTCCGCCGCCCGAGTGCATTTAGATCGAGCGTATGACTACCTTTGTGGGGATGATCCGATGAGTCAAAGGGGCCGCGAAGCCTTGGACCTGCTAATTGAGGCGGTTGCCGTCGAAGAGTTCAAGCAGCCACGCCAAAGCGCTGAGGTGCTAAGGTTTCCGATCGGGCGCCGCTGCTGAGGTAATCTCCATGGCCGCCATGTAGCCTCGCGGGTGAGGCGCTCACGGCAGGGACTCGCCGCCCCGTGAGGGCCGGGAACGAACGCATTGGCAAACGGAAAGCCCACTTGCCAGACCAGCGCCCGGCCGGCCTGGCAAGTAGGCCGGCGGTTCCAAGCGGAGACATTGATGCCGGACTATGTCGTGCTTTGCATCGCATTAAGCTGCTGCGGGATATACGTAACGCCATCCCTAAACACATCGAATGCGGCAGCGACAGCGCGAATCCCAAAGCGATGCTCCCGCCGTACGCGGACAAAGCCGTTTTCGAAGTCCACTATCCCGTCCTTGGCCAGCATGGCCAAGCGCTCAGCCGAATCGCGAAGACGGATCGGATCAGATCCGTGGGCGACACAGATTGCCGGCACGTCAGCCTCGAAATCGCACATTAATCGCTCGATAATTGCGGCTCGCACGCGGTCGTCGTCTGTGAGGCGATGGCCCTTCGATGTAGCCAGTCGGCCAGCTGCGATGCGCTGGATGTAGGAATCCCGTGTAACTTCGTTTTGAACGTATCCCTGGCCGATGCGGCCGATAGCCGACGCGCCGAAACCGATCAGGGTTCTGCAGGTATCGGCCGAGTAGCCCAACGAGTTACGTCGCAGGCGACCTGTTTCCTGTGCCAGCGCGAGCTCGTCGTCCGGCAAGGCGAAATGGTCGAGCCCGATCTGTCGGTAGCCGGCGGCAATCAGCGTCACGGCGACAGCCGCATACTGTTCAGCGCGGGCAGCGCTGTCGGGAAGAAATTCCGCCTCGATGAGGCGCTGATTCTTTACTTGGGATGGGATGTGCGAGTAGCCGAACAAGGCAAGCCGGTCGGGGCGCATGGCGACCGCCGCCCTCACTGTTTCGACGCACGACTCCACCGTTTGACGCGGCAGGCCGTAGATGAGGTCGAAGTTGATGCGGCTTACTCCATGCCGACGCAGCACTTCCACGGCAGCCGACGTCTGGGCCTCGCTCTGGATTCGGTTGATCGCTTTTTGAACAACGGGATCGAAGCTCTGTACGCCCAGGCTCGCGCGGTTCACGCCGGCCGCTCCCAAGCCTTCCGCCATCTCGGGCGTGAGTGTTCGTGGATCGATCTCGATGGCGACCGTAGCTGTTTTCGAGATGGCGAAGCAGCATCGCAGGAACTCCATCAGAGCGAGGAACTCGGCTGGTCCGATGAGAGACGGCGTTCCGCCGCCGAAATGTATGTCGCTCACGGGCAACGTCTTCGGCACTCGCTCCGAAACCAGACGGATCTCGTCACGCAGCGCCGCCAGATAGTTGAGGATGGGCGCATCACGGCGGGTGATGGTGGTTGGGAAGCCGCAATACCAGCAGGCTGATCGGCAGAACGGAACGTGCAGATAGAGTGACACCGGATCATCAGCCGGCAGGTTCCTGAGCCATTCCTCATAAGCCTCGGCGCCGACCGCCCCAGAGAACTCCGACACAGCCGGATAGATAGTGTACCAGGGCAGCCGGGCCTCTCGAAATTTCGTGGTCTGCAACGGTCACCGTCCCATGCTGATAACATCCAACCTTACCGCTGCGCTCGCCTGCGTCTTTGCGCTATGTCAGTCCGTTCCGCTTTGGGCTCGAAATTTTTTAGCAATGGGCGCCGTTCAGTCTTGGCTGGACAGCGATGGTCTGAGCGCACCCGGTCAGCGACTGACGATGGTGTTCCCGCCGAAACCCTCACGCGCACCGTTTTGTTCGACGTCCCTTCCCTTCATCTGCGCGTGGGAGACTCTTCTGAGCGCAGATGCCGCATCCGATGAGACAATACGGTGTTGGGTCCAGACTTTGCACGCCAGCTAGCGCCGCCCATAATGATCTCTGCCGTCTCGATGAGCTCGTTGTGTGAATTGCTGGCAAGAAGCATTAGCTGTGGCGCGCCGCTTCAGCACGAAAACCTGCTCGACGCGACCGTCAGGTCCGCCGCAATGCCAAGGCTGGCGCCTACCGACTCAGTGGTGCAAGGCTGCGGCGCGTGGTTATCGACCATCAGCTCGCCAAAGTGACGGCGTCGTACCGAGCGGTGGCCGCCGCATGATGCCTCAACGGCGGGGCTCACAGCAAACAATGCCGTCGCCATTAAGCCAAACTGTCGCGAAGCGAACAGACGAACCGTAGCCGAAACGTTTGCCGTTCGTGCTTGGGTGGATCCGCAAGGCAAAAAGAACGGAAGCGCGAACCAAGGTCCGCCCGCAAATTTGAGCTTCAGCCGCAGCTGGGTCGTCAGGGTGGCACGTCATTTGCAGTAGCACCCTTTGTGAGGCCCGCCGCGGAGGTGAAAAGGGTAATTGTACAAAAATGTTGTATGATCGTCTGGAGTGATAAATGCTTAAATGTGACAGCAAGTCTCAACCACATTCTGAATTCTCCTAAGCATTAGCACGGCAGTTGCAGCAACACTCCTAGAATTAATCTTAATTCGCTATCAATCGTTTGCTTAGCAAAAATCATTTATCGGTCTCGATTCCTTTTACCATTTAGACGGAGATCAACAATGACCATTGGGAGCCTCCTCCTCGGCTCAACTGCGGCACTGATCGCCGCTTCGGACGCTCGCGCCGTGATCATCGTCCCCGAGCCTGATCCCACTGAGTACCTCAAGATCTGCGACGTCTACGGCTCCAGCTACGTCTATATTTCAGGCACCGAGACCTGCCTGCGCATCGGCGGCTATCTTAGCTACTACGTGGGCTTGGGCGATGTCGGATTGTTTTACCACGCAAGAACCTCAGATGTGAGGACTGGTGAGGATCAGGGTACATGGCAAAACAACACGCGCTTCACACTGAAAGCTTGGACCGGCCAGGAGACCGAACTCGGCACGTTGAAGACCTACACCGAAACCCGCGTGAATTTCGGTAACCGCCACACTTCGGTTTCGGACAGTTCTCGGTCCTATGCCTTCAACGGAGACAGCATCTTGACTTTCGCCTGGATTCAGCTTGGTGGCCTGCGAGTTGGTAAGGACTGGTCGGCCTTCGACATGTTTATTGGCGGCGCGGGTGACGTACTCAACCAGACGCCGGTTCCGTACGGCGCTTTGGATACCAATGTGGTCCAGTACTACTTCGACGCCGCGAACGGCTTTTCCGCCGTGGTTTCGCTCGAAGAAGGCTCAGGCGTGGTCGGCACAATCGACAACTACGCTCCGCACATAGTCGGCGGCTTGAAATACACACATGGCTGGGGAGCGATCACCGGCGTTGCTGGTTATGATAGCAACTACGAATCGGTAGCCGCCAAGGTCCGTGTCGACATCAATGTCACCAACGAACTGTTGCTGTTCGGAATGTTCGGCTACGGTTCCAATGGCAAGCTCAACGACGACTCCATGAACGCGATCGACGCTCATGGTCGCGGCTTCTATAAGATTTGGGGCGGGAACTGGGCTTTCTGGGCTGGCGCCGCTTACGACGTCAACGAGACAACTTCGTTCAACCTTCAGCTCTCGGGTGATCAGCTCAAGAACTATGGTGTCGCTGCGAACGTCGCCTATGCGCTTCTTCCAGATTTCACAGTTACGGCTGAACTCGACTACGACCGCTACGGAGGCTCCGCCGTCGGAAAGGTGAAAGCTTCCGAAGTGAACTGGGCCAATGCCAACAAGAAGAGCAGTGTCGGCGGTATCCTGCGTTTCGAACGCTCATTCTAATGCGATGAAGCGTTGAGCTCTGAGGTCCAGTTGATGCGCGGACATTTCCGCTACATTCCGTTTGATTGTGGATGCGTGGCTCGGACGGCCGTCGTACGCGGCGACGTCATGGAGCTCGGGTTTGACGCCGTGCTCCTGAACACGGCGGTCCCGAGGGCGGCCGATCCGGTCGGCATGGCGCGTGCGTTCGGCAAGGGCGGTCGATGCCATTCGTGAAGCTAGCACTGGAATGCTCGAACCGCGCTACTCACCGAAGGTCGGCAGGGCTGTCTTCTCATGAAGCTCGATCCCTTCTTATCTGAATTTCGACGTGCCGGCTGGGTTGACCGGCTGGCGCCGCTCGGCGTGAGTCTGCTGCAGCTCCGGATAAAGGATATGGACGAGAAAGGACTGCAGACGGAAATCCGCCGCGCGAACGACGCCTGCGCGGTCCATGGTTGCCAAGTGAGCGTCAACGACAATTGGCGCACGGCAATCGAGGAAGGCTGCGACTTCGCCCATCTTGGTCAAAAGGATTTGGCTGCCGCCGATGCAGACGATTAAATACGCCGGATTGAAGCTCGGCCTTTCGATCCACGATCACACCGAACTGGAAACGGCGCCAGTGGCCGAGCCGGAGTATGTGGCGCTCGGCCCAGTCTATCCAACTAGCCTCAAGAAGATGAATGGGCGTCGCAAGGGGTCGAGCGGATCAGCGAGTGGAAGCACTAGGTCGCGCCGATCCCATTGGTCTCCATCGGCGGCCTCAACCTGACCGGCTCGAAGGCGTTTTTCGAGGCTGGCGCGGAAAGCGCAGCCGTGGTCACCGACCTTGCGCTGAACGACGCCCCAGAAGCGCGCACGCGAGAATGGATCGAAAGACAGAACAATGGCGCTGGGGGCGAGAACCGCATCTGCTCGTTATTGTCGGGTCAGATTCCCGCGGTGGGGCTGGAATTGCCCGCGAGATCGAGACGATCGCTTGCCTTGACGTGCGCACCTGCCTTGCTGGAGCGCGCTGACGGTGCAAATCCAGGAAGACGCCTTGGAAATCCAAGTTACGCAACCCGGTCTGGTGACGGATCAGATGCGCGCTGCGCTTCAGGCTAACAGAGTGGCCGGCACCAAGGTTGGCATGCTCGCAACGGCTGAGATCATCGTCGCTGCGGTTGCCGCTGTGCTGCGCGAATATCGGGCGCATATCGACAGTCCAGATCCGGTGCTGACTTCCACGTCAGGCCGAGCGCTTCTTGAAGCAAGCGCCATCCCGGATCATGAAGTAGCATCTGATGCCGCTTTGCCGTGTCGACACCCAATGTCATTGAACTGGCGCTTCTTGCCGGCTCAGAGCTAGCGGCCAATGAGGTCGGCGAGCGTCAAAAAGGACCACAAGCCACCCCGTCTGCTGGACTACTCCTCCACCATTCGAGACACGGATGGTTCCTATCCAGACAATTGATTTTATCAATCTGCGACAATACCGCATAGCGGCGCCGGCGGAATGATCATCCGTAGCAAGACGAGCTGCTTTCGGCGGCCTGCAGGACGCGCACTGCGACCGAGTACAAGCCGGCTCGTCTGCAACCATGTTCGGATCGGCCGCATCGGTGCGCCGAATGAGATTGCCGGCGGAACGCTCTATTCGTGCAGCTGTGACGGCAGTCATCTCACCGGGGCCAGCCTGCCGACGGATGGCCGGCAGTCGGTGCAGCATCGGCTGACACTGTTCACGGAATGAAGCCGCTCGCGCTTCGGACGGTTGAAATGGAGGACATTAGCTTGGAACCGATCAGTCTCGACGAGCTTCTGGCCAGCGTCGGCAAGGAAGTCGGCGTGTCGCCGTGGCGGGTGGTCTCGCAGCGGATGATCGACCAGTTCGCCGAGTCCACCGATGACCACCAGTTCATCCACTGCGATCCGGAGCGCGCCAAGCGCGAGACGCCGTTCGGCGGCACCATCGCACATGGCTTCCTGTCGCTTTCGCTTTTGTCGGCGATGACTTTCGAGACCATGCGGCCGCTCGAAAACTGCAAGATGGGTGTCAACTATGGTTTCGAATCGCTGCGCTTCCTGGCGCCGGTGAAAACCGGATCGCGCATCCGGACCCGTTTCGTACTGGCCGACGTCAAGGTCAGGCCGTCGGGCTGGGTGCAGACGGCGCTGGGCGTGACGATTGAGATCGAGGGCTCGAAAAAGCCGGCGCTGACCGCGCGCTGGTTGACGCTGACGCTGATCAAACGCCAGCCGGAGGCGGCCTGAATTGTCAACGAGCGTCAGCAGAGACGATCTTCACGTGCCGGGGCGATGTAGGCGACCAGTGCGCACCGATCGGCAACGCGGCCACGGGGGTCGGCTAGATAGAGTGGCAGGAATGCCTAATCGGGGCTCCGTCTCGGAAGGGGCGTCGATGTATCGGAAGCGCTTCGGCTTTCGGCGCTGCATTCCTTCTTCACGAAGTCCATGGAGAATTCCCGACCACGGGGTCGAAAGATCGGCTTGTGATCGGAGTGGGCAGATCCTCCCCGACTGAATCTGCCAATAGGGTGTTATCGAGTTAACCGGGTCGAACTTGAGGTCGCGGGTGTCGCTGATCGGCTGCTCGTCGAGCTCGAGAGCTGCCAGCTAAAGGCAGAACACGGCGATGCCAAGAGCTCCGCAGTTGATGTGGACGCCCAGAGAGTACAGACCGACGAGTTCCCGGCGGGCGAACTTGCCATTGGTAGCGCGCCAGACCAGTCGCGAGAAAGCCTCGATGAGAAGGCCCCCGAGCCGCACGCGGGATCGACTACAGTGGCGTTTGGCGAGAGGCCTTCGAAGACGAGATCGAGTGTAAGATGGACGAGCTCGACGCGCTATCGCGCAGTCCCTGCGATCGCGCCTTGTCCGCGGCGCCGTGCGTGCGAACTGCTGGTAGATCGAGCTGACTAGATGAACCGGGATGGCATTAAAGCGGAACTGGAAGAGACGTCCCTGGCCCAACTAAGCAAGATCAATCCAGCCATCGCTAAAGGTAGGCGAACACGAGACGTTCGGACTCCGTGCCGCTGAAATCCTCAAATTGAATCGGCCGGACCATTGGAGCTATCATCACCCGCTTGGCTTGCAGAGCTACGGAGCGGGTTAATCATCTGAACGTCCTCGAAGTCCTTTTCATCGTCGGTCACTACGACACACTCGTAGGCTTCAGCTATAGCGGCAATGATTGTGTCTAGGGCGCTCCGCGAACGGCCTCTGGCTTTGCCGTTGGCCATCAGCCGCGCCCACACGAGGCCGGCTTTCTCGTCGAACGATAGCACGCGGCCAGCGAACAGCGCTTGCGGGCCTTCGGAGCCCTCGAACCAAGTTTCAAGGCTGCTGCGCTTCTTCCCCTTCGGCTTCTCTAGGATGCCTCGGCGGATTTCGGCGACAGTAAGCGAAGCAATGAAGAGGTCTTCGTCCTTCTGCGCGCCCATCCAGGCCAGCAACGAGCCCGAAGGCTCCGGCTTTATGACGTTGCTGATGATATTGGTATCAAGAAGGTAGCGCGTCACAGGTCGATCTCGCGCCCCTCTTCGCGCGGCCGGCTGAGGTCGAGGTTGGAGCCAACCAGAGGCGAGCGACGCAATGCGGCGAGAATGCTGCCCGCTTTCGGTGGCTCACCCGCCACGGCTTGCTGTATGGTCCGACGAAGCTGTCGGGCATCCGGCCCGCTCTCCGTTAGTTTTCGGGCAAGAGTTCGCAGTAGATCGCGGTCTGCGTCGAACGCCTGGATCTCGAACCGCGCGATGCCGCGCTCAGCCAGGCGAGAGCGATAATTCTCGATGGCTCTCTTCTGTGCAGTGTTGCCCATCGCGTGCCTCCGTTCTCTATCCGGATATATAGCCATGGCTTTTTCGGAGCACAAGGTGCCCCGTCATCGGCCAGCACTGGCTCCTGCGCGACGCGCGTTATTGATCACAAAGAATTTCCATCTTGTCGAAGCACTGTGACTCGGCATCATTGTCGCGAAACGGAGTATTTCGCGTCAGGACAGGAACGCGATCATAGCGCGACCGAAACTGCAACAGCCGAAATGCTTCGTGTGGTCGCCGGCGCCGCCCGCGAATCGGCTGTGCCTGCGTCGCCGAAGCCCGATCGACGCTTCGTCAATCTGGTCCATTTGCTGGCGCGACAGGCCCCACGGGATTTCGTTCAAGCCGAAACGGATAGCCAAACGCGAGACCGCGTCCCGGAGTAAGGGGCCGCCTCATGAAGGTCGCGCTTGGCGCTCGCTACTCAACTGACAATCACCGAGACGCCTCGATCGAGGATCAGTTGCAGCTCTGCTGCTTGCGTGCTGAAAAGCAAGGCTGGACAGTCGTCGACAGCAATACCCACCGCGCGATCTGCGGCGCGTCGCTGTTGCGTCCCGGCCTTCAGGAGCTGATCAGCGATGCGATGCAGGGCAAATTCCTGATCGTGCTCGCAGAGGCGATGGATCGCTGACCATGACCGCTGCAAACCGGGAGCAGGCCAGGCTGGGCAAACGTTGCAACAGATCCTTCAAGGAAATTCATAGACTCTTAGCAACTCCGGCTCGCTGTGAATGGTAGGCTTTTGCAACGTCTGAGGTCAGTGGTTCCAAACCGTGGCCCCGCTTATCTTCGATTCGCCGAACTGCTTGCAATTTCGGCTAAAGGCCCAAGAAGAGCGCCCATTTGTTTGTTCGACACAGGATATCGCCGGTCGTCACGGCCACCGAGATTTGTCCGGTCGTTGGACACCCTTCGAAATCTGCAACTTCTGTGGAGAACGCGAAATGAGAAATTCGGCAGGACTTGGCCCTGAGCCATGATGACACTGGTTAGTCGCCTACGCATGGCAGCGCATCCTGACCGCCTCCGAATCCTGGGCCTTTGTGCGCATGCGGACCTAACTGTCTGCGAGCTAGCGGAGATTCTGGGCGTGTGTCGAGAGCGGGTTGCGCGACACGTCCGGCTGCTCGCCAGAGCCGACTTTGTTTGCTGCAACGAACAGCCTCCGTGGCGCACGTACCATCTCAAAGCAGGATCCAGCGACGGCGGGCTGGTACAATTATTGGTCGATCTCCTGCCCCATCGCGACGGCTATCATAAACAGGACCTGCAGCGGCTCGAAGCGGTACGAGACACGCGGCCGAAGGGGACCGCGTGCTTGATCGTGAAATAGGTCAATTCAATTGGAGCGCGAAGCTACCATGGACAACTCCGCCGACGGCGCGATCGCACAGCCCGACACCCACGGGCGGTCTTCCTTGGCCGCGGTTGATTGCCGCGTTCACGAGCTGCTTCTGAGACAGGAGCGGCAGGAGCGGACGACCCTCAAGCTCATCGCCTCGGAGAACTTTGCGTCCTCGGCCGTGCTGGAAGCGAACGGCTCGATTTTCACGAACAAGTACGCCGAGGGGTACCCCGGTGCGCGCTACTACGCTGGAAACGAGATCGTTGATGAGCTTGAGAATCTAGCCATTGAGCGCCTGAAAACACTGTTTGGCAGCGAGCATGCCAACGTCCAGCCTTATTCCGGCTCGCCGGCCAACCAGGCTGTCTATCGTGCGCTTTTGAGCCCCGGTGACAAAGTCATGGGCTTGCCCCTTCCGGAAGGGGGCCATCTGACTCATGGTTGGGCCATCAACTTTTCCGGAACTGACTATCAACGCGTGCCCTATGGTCTAGATGAAAAGACACAGCAGATTGACTATGACCGCTTGCGCGAGACAGCCAAGCGGGAACGGCCGCGGCTCATTTGGGTCGGCGGAACTGCTTACCCGCGTGCCTTTGACTACGCGGCAATGGCAGAAATCGCTCTGGAAGCGAACTCCTATCTCGTAGCCGACATTGCGCACATCAGCGGCCTGATTGCCGCGGGAGCGCACCCGAATCCCGTGGGCCATTGCGACGTGGTCAGCAGCACGTCCCACAAGTCGATCCGCGGTCCCCGCGGTGGCTTCATTTTGTCAAGGAACGAAGATCGCTATCAGGCGCTGTATCATACAAAGAGCAAATACAATCTCGCCAGACGAATAGACCGGGCGGTCTTCCCTCACCTGCAAGGCGGGCCCCACATGAATGCCATCGCTGCGCTAGCGGTTGCCTTGCACGAAGCCGCGAACCCGTCCTTCCGAAGCTACGGCCGACAGACGGTCAAGAACGCCAAGGCTCTGGCACATGCACTGCTTGAGCGAGGTTATGACCTGGTGACCGGGGGGACGGACAATCACATGCTGATCCTTGATCTTCGCGATCGGCCACTATCGGGCAAGGCCTATGCCGAGCGACTAGCAAAGGCAGGAATCATCACAAACTTTAATATGGTGCCTGGCGACCCGCGGCATCCGGCGGTCACAAGCGGAATTCGCCTGGGGGCGCCAGCAGTGACGTCAATGGGCATGCGCGATGTGGAAATGGTGCAAATTGCTGGCTTCATTGACTCCGTCCTCCAGCGGCCAGACGACGAAGATCTCCATGCCTGCGTGCGAAGAGACGTTGCCGACTTGTGCGCTGCGTTCGAGGTCCCGGGCATCTGCGACAAGTAAGGTGGGCCAAGCAAAATGCCCATACCACATCCAACACCCGAAGCGAGGTATTCATGGCTAGGCAGTTCGTGTTCTCTTCCGAATCGGTTGGCGCGGGGCACCCGGATAAGTTGGCCGACAACATCTCGGATGCCATCCTCGATGCCATCCTCCGCACAGATCCCAAGGCGCGCGTCGCCTGTGAAGCGTTGGTAAAGTCAGGGATAGTCGTTCTGGCTGGCGAGATTACCAGCGATGCGCAGGTGGATTATAGCCAAATTGCGCGCGATACGATTCTCGACATCGGGTACGACGACGAGGCCGTCGGCTTTGACGGCCGGCGTTGCTCCGTCGTTCATGCCCTCACCGAGCAGTCGCCCGACATCAGCCAAGGCGTTGACGAGGGAAGAGGGCAAGACCTCCAGCAGGGAGCGGGAGATCAGGGCCTCATGTTCGGCTACGCATGCCGCGAAACCGATACCCTGATGCCTTTGCCCATCCAGCTCGCTCATCGCTTGACGAAACGGCAGGCGTATGTCCGGAAGGCACAACAGCTTGGCTGGTTGCGTCCTGACATGAAATCCCAAGTCTCAGTGCGGTATGAGGGGTTGCGCCCGGTCGCCCTGGATACCATCGTCGTGTCGACGCAACATGACGAGCAGGTCTCGCAAGAGACTGTCCGCGAGGGCGTCATTGAGGAAATCATAAAGCCTGTCCTGCCGACCCACCTGGAGACGGAAGGCATCAGAATTCTGGTCAACCCGACGGGGCGGTTCGTAGTCGGCGGGCCGCGCGGCGACTGCGGTCTCACTGGACGCAAGATCATCGTCGATTCCTATGGCGGGATGGGTCGTCATGGCGGCGGCGCCTTCTCGGGCAAGGACCCGTCCAAGGTTGACCGCTCAGCTGCCTATGCGGCCCGCTATGTCGCAAAGAACATCGTCGCTAGCGGACTTGCGGACGTGTGCGAGGTGCAGCTTGCTTACGCAATCGGCGTGGCCAGTCCGGTTTCCGTCATGGTCAACACGTTCGGGACAGCCAGGGTTGAGGAAAGCAGGATCGAGCGCCTCATTCTTGAGTTGTTCGATCTCAGACCGAAAGGCATTATCAAGATGCTTGATCTCTTACGCCCTATATACCGCAATACAGCGACCTATGGCCATTTCGGCCGTGAAGAGCCTGATTTCACCTGGGAGAAGACAGACAGGGCAGACGAATTGCGTCGCGAGGCAGGACTCGCCGCCCCGTGGGACGGGCGAACAGATTGGCAAGCGGAAACCGGGCGGACCCGCGCCTAGCAGGCGTGGCAGAAAGCCGGCAGGTTCCAGGCGGAGACATTGATGCCGGATTATGACGTGCTTTGCATCGGCAATGCGATTGTCGACATCATCGCCCAGTGCGAGGAGGAATTCCTCGAGACCAACGGCATCATCAAGGGTGCGATGAATCTCATCGACACGCAGCGCGCCGAATTGCTCTACAGCCGCATGGGCCCGGCGATCGAGGCCTCCGGCGGCAGCGCCGGCAACACGGCGGCAGGTGTTGCCTCCTTCGGCGGACGCGCCGCCTTCTTCGGCAAGGTCTCCAACGATGCGCTGGGCGAAATCTACGCGCACGACATCCACGCGCAGGGTGTCGCCTTCGACACCAGGCCGCTCCAGGGCGAGCCACCGACGGCGCGCTCGATGATCTTCGTCACCCCCGATGGCGAGCGCTCGATGAACACCTATCTCGGCGCCTGCGTCGAACTCGGGCCGGAAGATGTCGAAGCCGACAAGGCGTCCGGCGCCAAGGTGACCTATTTCGAGGGTTATCTGTGGGACCCGCCCCGCGCCAAGGAAGCCATCCGGCAGACGGCGAAACTGGCGCACGCGGCCGGTCGCGAAGTATCGATGACCTTGTCGGATTCGTTCTGCGTCGACCGTTACCGCGACGAGTTCCTCGACCTGATGCGTTCGGGCACGGTCGATATCGTTTTTGCCAACAGCCACGAGATCAAGTCGCTTTACCAGACGCCATCGTTCGAGGAAGCGCTGGCGCAGATACGCAAGGATTGCAGGATCGCGGCGGTTACCCGCTCCGAAAAGGGCTCGGTTATCGTGCGTGGCGACGAGACAGTGGTCATCCAGGCGACCGCCATCAAGGAACTGGTCGACACGACGGGCGCCGGCGATCTCTACGCCGCCGGCTTCCTGCATGGCTACACACAGGGGCGCGACCTCCAGACCTGCGGCGATCTTGGCTCACTGGCGGCCGGATTGGTAATCCAACAAATAGGCCCTAGGCCACGGCAGAATCTGCGCAAAGAGGCCGAGTGGGCGGGGTTGTTGTAGATGCGCGGGCAACTAACCAGCCGCCCTACTGACGCGATCATCGCAGTGGCGGAACAGTATCAAAGCTCGCCATAGCGACAGCCATTCGCATCGGAGAACTGACCGATGCTGCTGCCATGAAGCTCGCTGGAAGAGCGGTGCAAGGCGGGCTTGCCTTGACGGCATTTCACCGTCATCGAGATCGCCACCGGCATTTTCCAGAAGCTCAGCTTGGGGAAGGCCAGTAACCTTCCTGAGGTAACGGAGAACTCGCAGCGTCCGTCGGAGCACTTGACTTGCGATCACGTCCCACGATGCCGAATGCGGGCAGACTGGTTCGCCATTGGTCTGGACCAGCGGAATTGGCAGCAGGGCTTCATCTTCGTCAATCTCGACGAGGCGCCGGATGTGAAACCCGGCATTCGCGGATATTAGGAAGTGCTCGCCTAGCTGGTATTTCACACATCCGCATCGCGGTCTGGCTTCCACGATTTTGGGATCGTCGAGGGCAACGAGGAAGGGATTGCGACAAAAACGATACCTGACGGGCGGAAAGGGACTGCCCCGCCCTCTCGGAAACGCACCGCCGTGTTCTAAGCTATTGATGTTATTGCGCCGGTCTTGTTGTCGAAGGTACCAAAAGGTACGAAATGAAGCAACGGCATCATCTGCGGATTATAACTCGACCAGATGGTTGTCGCCGATGGCGGAGACCCGGTGGAGTGCGGCCCGTCAAGGTTCCTTTTAGTGTCCCCCGATTATATGGGTGCCAAGATACCGACCCTGTGACTATCCTGGCGTATTGTTGATCGATATGGTGTCTGGGGCACGACGACGGGGTTAAGCTGTGAGTTGGTGGGACCGACAGAAGTTCCGTTGGCGACTGCGCCGCAACAAGTGGAGGCGCAGATGGATTTCGTTCCGAAATGCAATTGGGCCATATGCGCCTCCTATCGGTATCGCGGTCGCATGGGTGGCACTGCTTCTGTACCTGCGTCCTATCGGGGGCTCCGTCGGTGACATCGAACAAGGGGTCTACGTCGAAGCTTGGGGAACGCTATTCGACATCATCTTTGTCGTCCTGCTGATCGGCTGGTTTGAGCTTCGGCGCGAACGAAAGCAGCACATAGAGCGCTACAGCGAGGAGATAGACGACTACAAACGCTGGGACACTGAAGAGGCACGTGTGCGAATTGCTGGAAATCTGCGGCGGCTCTCCAAGCTGGGAGTGACCGCCTTTGATCTGCGCGGGATAACCCTTCGTGACTTCTCGTTTTTCCAGAACAGAATCACGAAGTTGCGCGGCACGGTGTTCAATACGAATTCGATCAGCGGACTAGCAAACTTCGGAACCGTACTCGACAATGTAGACTTCTCTGCAACTGATTGCGTTGGAGTGGTTTTCTCAAAAGGCATGCTGGGTGGCACCTTATTCGGCATAAAGGGTACCAACTTGCGATTTCTTCAAACAAATCTCGTTAACGCGACTTTCGACGGCGCTACGCTTGAATGGACGGACTTCAAGCCGAATGAGGATGATTGGTTTGAGGTGATAGATGACGATCCGCAGAACCGGGCCCAGGTGTACGCTCCGCCATTCGAAGATGCCGAGCTAGCAGGTGCAAGCTTCCGCAACGCCAATTTACTAAATGCCGATTTCAGATATGCCAAGGGTCTCGAATTTGTGAATTTTAGCGGGACCAAAGGGCTTGAGACCTGTTTTTTCGATGAAGGTGTGCGTGAGAGACTAAACACGCTAGTGCATGTCGTGGTTGATAGTACCCCGCCGGTTGTTACGGCCGTCCCGAAAGAATCCAAGGGCTAACCCGTTCTTCAAGTCGCTGCAGACGGTCGAGTGGCGGGAACTAAGTTGATTTCGTAAACCGCAGTTAAGGGCGACACCGTCACTCCGCACGCGCAATGATACCCCCGATCGCTATCGAGTGATTCCGGCATGCGTCAACAGCCCGGCAATTCCCGCGCCGTAATAACAGAGATGCGGCACTGTAGGCTGTCAACAAAAAGTCCCCAGTGTTGACCACGTCCTTCATGGTTCCGGTTTTTTCGTAGCACGTCTTTAGGAGCGCTCGAACCATTTTCAAAACCGCCTCGGCGTCAGGTGCGGCTGCTAGGGATCGATTTCCACCGCAAAAGATACTTCAGGGGCAAGAAAAGGCCGCGAGCATTGACCGCTGCGCGGCACGTGCTAAACGGGACTTATGCGGCTATTTGACCGATACCTAATATTTCTTGCGCTTTTCAAAGGATGCTGTCGTGCCATATCTACACAACCATCGGCTCTTTATCAGCCACGCGTGGAGCTACAGTGAGCGGTACGAACGTGCGGTAAGGTTTTTGAACGATGCGTCGAACTTCGAGTGGACAAATTACTCCGTCCCCGTGGACGACGCGTTCCCACGTATGAGCAAAGCCGAACTCGCCGAAGCGATGAGGCGCCAAATCCGACCCGTGCAGTGCGTGGTGATTGTCTCCGGGATGTATGTTAACCACAGGGATTCAGTTCGAGATGGAGTTTGCAAGGTCCCTCGGCAAGCCGATTTTAGGAATCAAACGGTGGGGGGAGCAGAGAACGCCGCAGTCCGTAATTGACTATGCTGATGAGATGGTCGCTTGGAATTCGGCCTCCATTGTCGCAGCAATTCGTCGTCTTGTACCTTGACAATAAAGTTCGATTACCCTGCGCTATATCGTGCTGCGAGCCAGCTCTCCGCTGGCTCGCAAAGTGAGTTCCTATGGCTCATTCGAGCTGAGTACATGTTGCTCCTGGTCGCGGCAATCCTTTCTCTCGACTTGAGTCAAACGCCCCTTTACTTTGCTGGATACGCCTTCGTTTTCTTGATTTCGCTGGGAGTTTTAATCACTCGCAGTTTAAAGAAGCCTGAGCAAGACTGGTACAAAGGCCGAGCACTTGCAGAGTCCATTAAGACCTCATGCTGGCGCTACTGCATGCGGGCGGAACCGTTCGGCGATGCCGACAAAGTTGCGGTTCGAAGGGCGGAGTTTCCGAAATTATTTGCTCGCGATCCTTGATGCCAACCACCATATTGGAAGTCGAATCCCGCCAGATGAAGCCGCCAACGACCAGATTACGGTCTCGATGGAGGCGACGCGTGCTCTGTCGCTGGATGAACGAAAATCGTTCTACGATACCCATCGGATTCGTGAGCAACGCTCTTGGTATGCAGTTAAGGCGAGCAAAAACAAAAAAGCGAGTCGAGCTTGGATGTTCGCTGGTATAACTGCATACGTCATTGCCATCGGACTTATTTTGCTACGGATAGCCAACCCTGTCCTGGCGATTTGGCCTATATAGCCGTTAATCGTCTTCGCTTCGAGTAATGGTGGGTTGGACCCAAGTGAAAAAATTCAACGAGCTTTCGTCTTCATACACTTTAACGGCCCACGAGATTGGGATCATACAGGGACGCGTTATGGAAGTCGCCTCAGAGGCTGCTTTCTCGGACTTTGTGAACGAAGCCGAACAAGCCTTTTCGAGAGAACATACGCATTGGGTAGCCCGTCAACAGACACAGTGATTCCTTGCCTGCTGCCTTAAATGACTCGTGACGCCTACCGCACCGCGAAATCGGTTGGGGCTCATCCCGCACACCTTCCGCAGGTGTTGGCTCGGTAGTGTGCTGAGAGTTCTGCAAATTCGCTGAGAGGGGGGCGGTCATGGCAGGCTGGTGATTGTTCACGTCACCTGATTCCCGCGAAGGAACGCCACCATGACCAAGACTGAAGTTAAGACCGCCAGCGCTGCCGTCAAAGACATCTTGCTTTCGAACCCGGACGGCCTTCACGAAGTGCTCCGTGCGGTGATGCAGGAGGTGCTTGAGGCCGAGATGGACGAGGCGCTGGGTGCTTCGAAAGGCGAGCGCACACCCGAACGGCTTGGCTATCGCTCGGGCTATTACGGCCGCACCTTGTGACGCGCGTCGGCAAGCTCGAGCTGCGGGTTCCGCAGGACCGTGCCGGGCGCTTCTCCACCGAGCTGTTCGAGCGCTACCAGCGTTCCGAGCGGGCCTTGGTGCGACGCTGGCGGAGATGTATGTGCAGGGCGTGTTGACCCGCAAGGTCAAGGCGATCACGGAAGAACTGTGCGGCCATGCCTTCTCGGCCTCGTCGATCTCGGCCATCAACAAACGGCTGGACGAGAGCCTGAAGGCGTTTGCCGAACGACCGCTTCAGGAGCCCTTTGCCTACCTCATCCTCGACGCTCGCTACGAGAAGGTGCGCGAAGCCGGCATCGTCATGAGCCAGGCAGTGCTGATCGCGGTCGGCATCGACTGGGACGGCCGGCGTCAGATCCTGGCCGTGGAGATGGCCAATCGCGAAAGCCGCTCGGCCTGGAGGGACTTCCTCGTCGGCCTCAAGGCGCGCGGCCTCAAGGGCGTCGAGTTGGTCGTGTCCGACGATCACGCCGGCCTGGTGGCAGCGATCGGCGAGGTGATCCCCGAAGCCGCCTGGCAACGCTGCTACGTGCACTTCCTCAGGAACGCGCTCGATCATCTGCCGAGGAAGCACGGCGACGACTGCCTGCAGGAATTGCGCTGGCTCTACGACCGGCGCGATCTCGCAGAGGCCAGGGCTGATCTTGCCGCATGGCTTGCCAAATGGTCGGCACGCTATCCGCGCCTGACAGGCTGGGCCGAGGATGCCATCGAACAAACCCTGACCTTCTTCAGGCTGCCGAGACAGCACCACAAGCATCTCAAATCCACCAACATGCTGGAGCGGCTCAACGAGGAAATCCGCCGGCGCACCTATGTCGTGCGCATCTTCCCCAATACCGAAAGCTGCCTGCGCCTGGTCAGGGCTTTGGCCGTCGAGACCAATGAAAACTGGATGGAGGCCAACCGATACATCAACATGGACGACCTGCGCGAGCACAAGAAGCTCGCTCTGCGCCAAGCCGCATGACCAGCATCATGGCCGCCCCATTTTGCAGAACTTGACGCACACAACCCTTGGCTCGGCGCTCGCGGATCACCAGCGTCCTTTGAGCGGTAGCGCTTTTCAGGTTGAGGTTAAAGTCTTGTTGTGGCTCCGCACGGCCTCCATTAGTTGGACAATGGGGCAGCGGTGCAGCGCCGGCAAATGGACGACTCCATGTTTCACAATGTTAGATAAGCGTAAAAGCGCCATGACATAACCACATAAACATTTCGTTATGCGCCATTGACAAGAGAAGGGATTGCTGTGATTGTCTGGCGTGTCGTGGTTCTCGCGTGCGGCGCTGCCGCAGCGGAGCTAAGAGGGAAGCCGGTGCGATGCCGGCGCTGCCCCCGCAACTGTTAGCGGCGAGCCAACCCCACTCATGTCACTGAGGCGAATACCCTCGGGAAGACGGGTAGAGGCTATGACCCCGCGAGCCAGGAGACCTGCCACGACGAATTACGTCCACGGGCGGGGTGTCTCGGTGGCCGCTGCAACCCGGGCGTGCCGGGCCTGCTAGCGCCTTCCTTGTCACCGACGCCCCCAACCATCGGGGTATGACATGACTGTCTCTCAGCAAATTCCTGTAGCAACGCTCGGCGTGCCGCGCTTCGGTCGTCGGCGAGAACTGAAATTCGCGCTTGAAAGCTACTGGTCCGGAACATCGTCCGCTGGCGACCTTCTTGCGACGTCGAAGGCGCTCCGTGCCGCTAGCTGGGAAGAGCAGCGCGATCGCGGCGTGTCGAAAATCCCGTCAAACGACTTCTCGCTTTACGACCATGTGCTTGACACCGCAGCCATGGTCGGCGCCATTCCCTCCCGTTACGGCTGGAATAGCGGCGAGGTCCCACTTGACATCTACTTCGCAATGGGGCGCGGCAACCAGGGTCAGACGGAGGATTGTGCACACGCTGGTCACCAGGAGGCGGCGCATGGGCCCGGTGTAACCGCGATGGAAATGACCAAGTGGTTTGACACGAACTACCACTACATTGTGCCGGAACTGGATGATGATCAGACGTTCGCCCTCTCGTCGACGAGACCCGTCGATTACTTCCTCGAGGCCAAAGCTCTCGGCATTCACACACGCCCAGTCATCCTTGGACCCATCACCTTCCTCAAGCTGGCGAAATCGCCTGCCGAAGGGTTTGATCCTATCGCGCTCCTACCGCGGCTGCTGCCCGTTTACGAGCAACTCCTGCAGAGGCTGAAGCTGTCGGGAGCCGACTGGGTGCAGATCGATGAGCCAGCGCTTGTCCTCGATCTGAACTCCAACGAACGAGCTGCGTTCGAGTTCGCCTATGGCCAGCTGTCGAAAGCCGCGCCCGAGCTGAAGATCATGCTGGCTACGTATTTCGGGTCGCTGGGAGACAATCTCGAAACCGCGGTTTCTCTGCCCCTGGCCGGGCTGCATATTGACCTCGTGCGCGCTCCCGAGCAGCTGGAAACGGTGGGTCGGCTCGCTCCGAAGGATCTGGTGCTCTCGCTTGGCTTGATCGATGGCCGCAACGTCTGGCGTGCGAACCTGCCCGCCATTCTCGACCGCATCAAACCGATCGTCGCCGGCTGGCCCTTGGACCGCGTCGAGATCGCGCCTTCTTGCTCGATGCTGCATGTGCCGATCGACCTGCGCATGGAGACGGAACTCGAGGCGGACATCAGGTCGTGGCTCGCCTTCGCGGCCCAGAAGACCGACGAATTGGTGTTGCTGGCCCGGGCCCTGTCCCAAGGCAGAGATGCGGTGGCTGGCGCGTTGAAAGCGTCTGCCGAGGCTGCCGCCACGCGCGTGACATCCACGAGGATCCATGACCCGCTTGTTGAGGGGCGGATCGTTAGCATTGACGACAGCGCGAAGCGACGGGAGAGCGCTTTTGCCGAGCGCTCCAGAGTCCAAGCCGGCTCACTCGGGCTGCCGCCGTTCCCGACGACGACCATCGGGTCCTTCCCGCAGACGTCGCAGGTACGCAAGGCGCGGGCCGCTCATGCGAAAGGCCAGCTGAGCTATGTCGACTATGAGACGTTCCTGAAGAAGGAGATCAAGGCTGCAATTCGGTGGCAGGAAGAGATCGGGCTGGACGTGCTGGTGCACGGTGAGTTCGAGCGAAACGACATGGTACAGCATTTCGGCGAGCAGTTGTCCGGCTTCGCGCTCACCCAGCATGCCTGGGTACAAAGCTATGGGTCGCGCTACGTGCGTCCCCCCATCATTTTCGGCGACGTATCGAGGCGCAATCCGATGACAGTGCGCTGGTGGCAATTCGCCCAGTCGCTTACGGAAAAGCCCGTGAAGGGAATGCTCACAGGCCCAGTCACCATTCTCAACTGGTCTTTTGTTCGCGACGACGTACCCCGCTCCGAAGCCTGCCGCCAGATCGCGCTCGCCATCCGCGACGAGGTGACGGATCTCGAAAGATCCGGCGCAAGGATGGTCCAGATCGATGAGGCCGCGTTTCGCGAAGGATTGCCACTGCGCCAATCTGACTGGAAAGTCTATCTCGACTGGGCTGTCGAATGTTTCCGGATCGCTTCAACGGGTGTAAAGGACGCGACTCAAATTCATACCCACATGTGCTATTCGGAGTTCAACGAGATCATTCACGCGATCGCTGGAATGGATGCGGATGTCATTTCGATTGAGACGTCGCGCTCGAAGATGGAACTGTTGGACGCCTTCACGAGCTCCAAATATCCGAACGAAATCGGTCCCGGCGTCTATGATATTCACTCACCACGCGTCCCGGAAGTCGGCGAGATTCGGGACTTAGTCATGCTTGCCCGCGAGCGACTGTCCGACGGCCAACTGTGGATAAACCCGGACTGTGGCCTCAAAACACGGCAATGGGAGGAGGTCCGCCCTGCCCTCATTAACATGGTCGCTGCAGCACGCGCGCTCCGGCAGAAAGTGCAGGCGTGAGGCTTCTCTTCCTCACGGTGTGGGGAGTTGCCGGCTGGCGGATGTCGGCCGGGAATGTGCCAAACCGATCACACTCTTGGAAATAAGCCACACGGCGAAAATGTGCAATTTTCCTGCGGCACGTGTCCTCATCCGCAGAAATACAAATGTGATACTACGCTATAGTATTGGTGCTTGGGAACATACCGGCCCCGCGCGTCGAACAAATCGTACACACGTCGTTTCTCAAAGTAGACTGCTTGGCGCGTTCGCTCAGGCGGCGACAATACATGATGCTGCGCGTCTGTCCGCTTCCCCAGTTGATTCGCGCAGACGACGGGCGAAGTGGCAGGTTTCGGGTATTGCTAGCCTCCCGCCAATTCGGAGATGGACGTGGCAATTCGTGTGGCCCAAGTAAAAGCCGCAATCATTTTCGATTGCGACGTCCGCAGCCAGTTGGCCCTTTATTTTCCTGAGATCTGCGTTACGGGCCGGGGCGTTGTCGCCGTTTCGGAGGGTAAAATGGGATAGGCGACCTCGGGTGCCTCTCCGGTCAGCGAGTTGAGAAAGGCAACAAGCAGATCAACTTCTTCGTCCGCCAATACTACGCCAAGCTGGGTGGTCCCCATGATGGCGACGGCCTGTTTCAGATCCCAAACCTTGCCCGAATGAAAGTATGGCGCGGTGAGTGCAACGTTGCGCAGCGGCGCCACGCGGAAAACATAGTAGTCATCGGCTGTGTTGGTGACCGCAAATCGTCCCTTGTCTTTGTCCGGCAGGATCTCGGCGCTGGGCTGTTCCACGAGGCCGAATGGGTAATAGGCTTCCCCACCAACGTTGATGCCGGCATGGCAGGACGAGCAGCCTTTGTCCATGAAAAGCGCCAGGCCCTGTTTCTGTTCGGGAGTCATAGCAAGCTCATCACCATTCAGGAAGCTGTCGAACGGGGCCGGTGTGACCAGTGTCGCCTCGAAGGCTTCGATCGCCTTGGCGAAGTTGTCGAAGGTGACCCGATCGGCTTCAGCCGGAAAAGCTGCATCGAACCACTCGACATATTGCGGCATAGACTTGAGCGTGGCGATGACTTGGCCCGGTGTATTGGCCATTTCGATCCCGGCTTGGACCGGTCCCTTCGCCTGAGCCTTCAGGTCTTCGGCACGACCATCCCAGAACTGGGCGATGTTGAAGACAGCGTTCAGTACAGTCGGCGCGTTGCGCTGTCCCTTCTGCCAACCGTGGCCGATCGAGGTTTCGTGATTGTCGTCGCCGCCGGTGGCCAGGTTGTGGCACGAGTTGCACGACAAGACGCCTGACGCCGAGACGCGTGGATCGAAGAACAGTGCCTTGCCGAGAGCGATCTTTTCCGGGGTGATCGGGTTGTTGGCGACTGTCGGCGTGGTGGATGGCAAAGCCCTGAAGGTGGCCAATGCCGTATCTCTGAGGTCGGTGGGGATCGAATCCGCAGCAAAGGCGGTGGGTGCCAGCAAGGTGACAGCCATCGTTCTGAATAGGATTTTCATAAATGGTCTTCCTGCGTCGTGCACGCAGCCATTATGCGATCTGCAGATCATGAACGCCCTGAGCTAGATCAGCTGAGGGAGAGGGTCGGGGTCTGACACCTGTTTTCGCGGCTGAGCTGGGACCCTCTTGGAAGTGATCGCTGTTCTCGATTGGACTTCAGGGAGGAGGAGTATCCCTGCTCGGCAACCGGTTGGATGTAGCAAAGCACGCACTGAGTGCGCTTCGAAGATTCGGTCACTGCGATCTTCCAGCCATCGTTGAGAAAGTCGATAGCATCTGGAAGACTTGGCAATCTCTTGCACCATGTGCGCTGCACGCCTTGCGAAAAGTGAGCTTCTGAAACCTCGGGGTTCATTCGTTCCTCCTGACCTGCTGATTGCGTGAATCGGCCTTATCGACACCCGCGGACTGCACATTGTGATGTCACCAGCCATGGCGGTCTCAATACCTAAGCAGCGACGGTCTATGCGACAGTATGGATGTCCTGTCGGAATAGCCGGTCGCCTTATCGACGTCACACCGGCATATAGCTCCGCTTCTACGAACATCCCATCACGCGAGGAAAGACATGGCCAACACGCGCAGTATCGCCAATCTAGCCCTTGTGTCGGCGCGGCGCTTGAGCAGGTCCACCGGCTGTAAGTGCCTCACACCTTGATCCACAGATCCTAGGCGATGACCACGTTGTCGTCATAATTTGACGGGCGCGGGGCATTGGCCCATAGCGAGCCACCGCAATCTGTGCGGTTGCCAATACGTAATGAAGTTGACCTGCCCCTAAGAATTTCCTCCATCTGAGATTAGAGTCCGGCCCTTGATCGAAGGACGGACTGATGAAGAGAAAGCGGTTCACAGAAGAGCAGATCATTGCGGTTCTGCGCGAGCATGAGGCGGGTGTAAAGGCGGGCGATCTGGCCCGCAAGCACGGGGTCTCGGAGGCGACGCTGTATAATTGGAAGGCGAAGTATGGCGGGATGGACGTGTCCGACGCCAAGCGGCTGAAGGCGCTGGAAGACGAGAACGCCAAGCTGAAGAAGCTGCTCGCCGATCAGATGCTGGAAGCCTCGGCGCTGCGTGAGCTTCTGTCAAAAAAATGGTAGGGCCCGCCGCCAAGCGCGAAGCCGTCGCGCATCTGCAGGCCGTCATGGGTCTGTCGGAGCGTCGGGCCTGTTCCTTTGTGGGCGCCGATCGCAAGATGATCCGCTACCGGTCAAGGCGTCCGCCCGAGACGGAGCTGCGTGGCAGGTTGCGCGACCTCGCCAATGAGCGCCGACGCTTTGGCTACAGGCGGCTGTTCATCCTGCTCAGGCGCGAGGGCGAGGCATCTGGGGTCAACCGCATCTATCGTCTGTACCGCGAGGAGGGCCTGACGGTGCGCAAGCGCCGGGCAAGGCGGCGAGCGGTCGGCACGCGGGCGCCGATCCTGGTCGAGGCAAAGCCGAACGCGCGCTGGTCGCTGGATTTCGTGCATGACCAGTTCGCCTGCGGCCGCAGGTTTCGCGTGCTCAACGTCGTCGACGACGTGACGCGCGAATGCCTGGCGGCGATCCCGGACACCTCGATCTCCGGCCGTCGGGTTGCCCGTGAACTGACGGAACTGATCACCCAGCGCGGCAAGCCACGCATGATCGTCTCCGATCACGGCACCGAGTTCACCTCGAACGCCATCCTCGCCTGGTCGAAGGATTACAGGATCGAATGGCACTACATCGCGCCGGGCAAGCCGATGCAGAACGGCTATGTCGAGAGTTTCAACGGCCGGATGCGCGATGAGCTGTTGAACGAGAGCCTGTTCTTCGGTCTCGACCACGCCCGAAGCGCCATCGCCGAATGGAGGGAGGACTTCAACACCGCGAGGCCACATTCCTCGCTCGGCTACCAGACCCCGGCAGCCTATGCCCAGGTCATCACCGCAACCGGCTCCGACGCTGTGCTGATGGAAGGCTCCGCGCCTCCGCCGGTTGCTCAACCCGCGCCACAAGGCGTAACAAAAACGGTCGAGGCTCTAATCGCAGCTGGATGACAGTTCAGTAGCAGGTCAAAGTGAATTGGAATGAATCTCCGGTTTGCGAAACACGCACGTCCGACGCAGCTTGCGTTGACAGAGGCGGTTTTACGCGCAATAGCACTTCCGCCGGCCTATTTTTGTGGAGTTCAATTGTGGTTCGGCCAAGGGCGCTGGGCGCCGGACGGGCCCCGTGTAAACCTCATTAAAGAGAGAGAGACCCTGCATGGAAGAATTCTTACCGCGCATCGCCACTGGTGCGGGCATCGGCCCGGCTGTCGCAGAGAAGGCCGTTGGGTTAATGCTGGGTTTCCTGCAAAGCCACGCGGCCGACGGTCCCGTTGCGCGCATGATCGAGGCCATTCCGGGAGCTTCAGAATTAGTCGCGAAGTATCATGGCGACGACCCAGAGGGTGGCGGCCTTATGGGGCTCGGCCAGCAATTGATGAGTGAGGGTCTCAGCATGGCAAAGATCGCCGGCCTCGCCAACGAGACGATCGCCTGCGCCAAGGAACATGCCGGCGACGAACTCGTGGACGAGGTCCTCAATTCCGTTCCTGGCCTTCCCCAGTTCGTCTGATCAGCGGCAGCCGGGGGCGCATGACCTCGTGCGCCCGTGCCGGCCGTCTGCGCAGCAGGCATTCTCCGCCGAGCGTTCCGTACCGATCTCGCCAGACCACCGACCGCCGGGCACGCGAAGCGAGCGTTGGAGTACTTCATTCGTCCATTGCAAAATCGACTTCAGGCGAATCGATGTGTATAATTTCCGGCGGTAAGGGTTTATCCTGAACGCTTTCGATGAAGCCCGCGAGATAAGCAAACGTATTGTATTTCTCGAGGACCAACCGCTTCGCCTCTCTTATTGCGCCGCGACGTTCCTTCCAGAGGTCCGAGTCGATGATTTCTTGAATTTTTGGGATTACGTTCTTGTCCTCTGGGTCAATCAGAACCATAGAGTCCGAAGGGAAGAACCTCGTGATTGCCGGGCTGCCGTAATAGATCGGCATTGTTTCAGCAACGAAGCAGTCCATAAGCTTCTCTGTAAAATAGTAATCAGCACGAGTATTCTCGAACGCTATACTGTAACGGTAAGGTGCGAGTGCGTTCCATTTATCTCCAATCAGCCGAAAACCTCGGCCGAACAGGTCAAAATCGAGCTCCTTTCTCAGCCGTTCCAGAAACGCCAGCCGATATCGATGTCCTTTAAGCAGGGCGATGTCACTGGTAATCCATGAGAGCCGAAGCGGCTTATCCACGACTTCGCTGACCAGAAGTTGGTCATATGTCTTGTTTACAGACCAAGACCGAGTGATAGGTGGAGACAAAACGAATCGGCGCGCTGCATTCTGCCGAGCAGCCAGCTCTGCGTCACACGTCAGGACGATAGTATTTTTCCCCTGCCCTTCATGAAACGCGCGATGAGCTTTCGTCGGCGGTTCGCCGATTGCAAAAATTGTCCTGTTTGGGCTCGCCTCGATATCAACAGGGAGCCCAAAAAGAGAAGCAGAGTTAAAGACGATATGCCAATCGGGCACGAAGGATGTCGTGCGAACAAAAGCGACATTGTTCCAGATTCCACTCCCCTTTGGAGTGAGATGGTGGATTGCATCATCCAAAACGCCCCAAGAATCTAGACATGTAGCAACAATGGGCGCCGGGCGTTCCGTCAACAATTTGGCCGACAAAGCAGTTCCACTCCCTCACTCGTGAAGGTACTCAATGGCCATTCCGGATTGCGGTAACACTGGGCAGCATAAACCTTCCGGGACCCGCTGTCGAGGCAATTGTCGCTTTGCACTTGACCAGGTTCTTCCTCGCTTTGTGCGGTGATCAGGCCGGCTGAGTGGCAGCATGCGTGCCCTAAGGAGTTCGCAGCCCGCTCTGCCTACATCGTACGTTTAATCGTCTTCAGGCGGTTGATCAGCCCTTTCGCCTGGCCGTTGCTCAGCGGTAGTTCAATGGCATCGCGAACGGCGTCAACGTCACGGCGTAGGACCCGACCGAAACGCGGGATGGCGACGAACCCGGAGTTGACGCCACGTCGATCGAAGTGTCGAGCTTGCCCAATTCACAGGCCCCGCAAAATGCCGCGGAAGCGCATGGCAAGCCTGCGCATAGTGGCAAACTCATGTGACCCCTGCTTCAGGACGTCGACCTTTGTGGCCTGGTTGATCGTCAGCGCATCCCGAGGCTTCGTGCAGAGGGCCGGGGCGACTACCGGCGAGATCACACGGCCGGTCGCGGGATTCCGCATGGGACAGCGTCGCTGGCAGGTTGACGCGTACGATTTAAGCAGGCGACGCACTGTCCTTGCCCGGCCTCTCGGCACGGCGCCAGCTTGCGAGAAGCCGCTCCAGATTCGAGAAGCTGCCCGTGTCGCCGCGCTGTTAATCGTGGAACAGGTGTCGTCCGCAGCGATTGCCGTCTCTCGAGGACCGGCAAAGAAACGCCTCGAAATACATTGATGTCCTTGGTTCCCAGCGGCGGTTCCCAGCCCCTTGGAAGAGCGGCTCACCGGGCGATGAACTTACATTTGGCCATTGCCAATGAACGTCCATCGTCCTGACGCCCGCCAGCAAGCGATCACGATCCCTCGATTTCACAGTCCAAAGAAGTAAAGCGGGACACAAATAGCGCGCTTAGCCTCGACTACTAGCAACTTCGGCGCAAAGTTACAGCCGGGACGCGCCACGCACCACGGCAGGGTCGCCAACAACGAGTGGCTCAGCGGTCATGACGGGAAATATGGCGCATCGATGTCGCTTCTGGACGAGCATTGGCAATAACGCTGTCGAGACATTGTTGCTTTCAGCGGCAACCGGCCCTATGAAGCGACGCTTCGCTGACTATGTTTCACCGCCTGGAGAGTTTCATGACAGAAGAAGCCGGAAAAAACGTCGACACCCTCATTGAGCTTGCCGCCGATGTCGTGTCGGCCTATGTCTCCAACAATCCGATCCCGGTGGGGGATCTCCCTGCCCTCATCGGCCAAGTGCATGCGGCTCTGAGAGCGACGGCCGGAGGTGTCTCTGCGCAAGAGCCGGTTGCCCTTACGCCTGCAGTCCCGATCAGGAAATCGGTGACACCGGACTACATCATCTCCCTTGAGGACGGGAAGAAATTCAAATCGCTAAAGCGCCATCTGTCGACCCACTATGGGCTGACGCCGGATGGATATCGGGCCAAATGGGGCCTGCCGGCGAATTATCCCATGGTCGCGCCGAACTACGCCGCGGCGCGCTCGTCATTGGCCAAGACGATGGGGCTCGGCCGCAAACCGAAGGCGCCGGAAGCGCCGGAGCCTGCGCCGACGAAGCGAACCCGCAAGAAGGTCGCGGCTTGATTTCGGCAATCGAGATTCGTTCTGGCGCGTTGCAGCCATCGGCTTAATCTGCGCGTCATATAAGAAGGCGGGCCCAACCCCGCCTTCCTTTCAAACAACTTTGTTCATGAGGAATTCGCGACGCCTGCAGCAATCTGCTGCCCTCAGTTTTTGCTCGCTCCCATCGAGCGGTCGTGAGGACCTCCGGACCTACGTGCCTACTCTTGCCGGGCAGGAGAAAATTTCAACCAGCTTTGCTCAGGCTGCCAGCGGAGGACTTGCCAGTGCGGCGATCCTGCTCGATCTCATAGTTGATCTTCTGGCCGTCAGCGAGGGTCGAGAGGCCCGCGCGTTCGACAGCGGAAATGTGGACGAAAACATCCGGACCGCCATTGTCGGGCTGGATAAATCCAAACCCTTTGGTGCTGTTGAACCACTTTACCGTTCCAGTCGGCATATACTTGTTCCTTCTTTTACAATGCAACGTGGGCAGGCCATTAGGCCTGTCCGAGTCATAGCCGAGAGTTGTGCGCAGCAAAAAGCGAAAAATTGTTAATCCCCGATCAGCTGGCGCACTCCATTGTGGCGTAGCCGCCAGCAAGCACTGTCCTACACTACCGCTCGAGCACGGCCGGAAGCGCCCGATTTCTTCCAACGCTCCTCAGCGCCACGTCGATGGCTCGTGTTTGGAGGCGCGGGACGTAAGGCCGACCGCTGCTCGTGCCGCCAGGTCAAAGGCCGGGTAGTTCACGGAGCTGCCTTCGTGCATAACACCTTGGGAGCGCCTTAAGGAGTTTCGAGTTGGATTGTTTCAAGAGGGTCGAGGGGTTGATCGATGCCACCAGCGTGGAAGCGATCGGTAGCGCGCGCGTTTTGCTGGACCAGTTCAAGGGCAAGTCAGAAACAATCGGCCAAGCGATTGACGACTTCCTGCTTGATTTCATGACCTTGCTGTTTGTGGTAGAAGCCACCCGCGAGCAGTTCCACAATCCGGCGAGGCGGTTAGCGCGCATCAGATTGAGCAAGATCAGGCTGTTACTCACGCGATGCTCTTGACCTAAGCGACCACTCCGCCAGGCATGCATTTGCAGCCGAGCGCACCAGGCGGGATTTTACGCACATGAAATCAATCGCGACCGCTAAATTCTGCTGTTTGGTGCCCAGGGACGACGGCAAGCGCGGACAGCTTCCGTGCTGCTGTCCTGCAGCGGCAAATGTGCTGCATGCCCCCATCCAAGGCGAGCTCGACGTTTGTTTCTTACGTTGACCAAGGTCCCGCGAAAACACTCCCCTTCCCGCAGCAACTCATCACGTTCAACGGCCTCGCGGCAGGCCATCACGCCAGAAGAGAGCAACGGCATCGTTTTTCCCGCCCAGTCCTACGACCTCGTTTTCCAGCGCCTCGCGAATGTCGCCACCCGCCGTTTTTTTCAGGTCCGTCTTCGCGCGCGAGCTGGCTCCGCGCCCACTTAGCTACGCTGCTCACGCCTCTACCCTTCAGCACCGCCCGGTCTGACTGTCGAGGACATCGGTCCGCTGGAGCGACAACATTTCAATTCTGACCGTCGGTGCAGCGGCCTTCAAAGCGCATCCTGTACTCCTCCCCGGCAGCGCGCCTAATCGTCTTCCGAAGGAAGAAGATATTCTCAGCCGTGCTCGCGTCGCCTTCAGCCCTGTTCAATCGCCCACAATGTCGGATGCGCAACATGGCAGAGCCCGATTTGTCAACAGCCTCCAATGGTTTTCTGATCTGGCACGGTGCATGCCTGATCGTCCGCAAGACGTCGCGGACCAAGGAAAATCCCTCCAATGGCCACCTCCCCAAGAACACCGCCGCAGGTCTCCTGGTCCATCCGAAGGTGAGGCTCGAGTGAGCCCTGGGCCCATGATTTATCGGGCTCGGCGCTGCCCGCCGATCCTCCCACGGGGAGGCGAAGACGCAGCGCGTTCATCAAAATGAGGAACAAATCACTTTTGCCTCGAACCCTTTGCCTTGCCAAACGGAGCCATCGATCGCCCCCCTAGCTGCGCAAGGCGTTCACTGCCACCGCCCTGGCCCTGGTGACGACCGCTCCGGCTCTGGCCGCCACCGACGGCGGCAAGATCGCGGATTTCCTGCTCGGCAATGGCATGGGTCGACATCCCCGATCACCGCGCGCCAATCGTCACTCATATGGTCTGGTACAAGGTCGGCAGCGCCGAAGCACCCGGCAAATCCGGACTTGCCCATTTCCTCGAGCGTCTGATCTTCAAAGCGACCACCAACCGCGCCGACAGCAAGTTCACCGAGCCGTCTAAGTGAGCGGCGGCTACAATAACGCCCTCACCGCCTATGACCCATTTCGGGCGAGATGATGGGCTTCGAGGCCGATCGCATGTTCAACCTCATCCTCAACGAGGATGATATAAAGACCGAGCGAAATGTGATCCTGGAGGAGCGCCGTTGGCGCAGAGAGACGAACCCGCAGGTCTGCTGGACGAGGAGGTCAACACGACATTGCGGCCGAATCAGCCCTACCGCATTCCGGTCAAACGGCTGGATGCAGGAGATGGAAAAGCTGAACGGCACCGAAACATTCACGATCTACAACAAATATTGCCGACCGAATGACACGGTAGCCGGCACGTAGAACCAGGCGCCGGCCGCGAAGACCTTTGGCAGGGTTGTGCGCGGGCCGGACCTGCCCGCGCGCAACCGCCGGTCGAGCCCGGCTAGTGGAACCGCGACTCATCTTCTAGCGAATTCAGGTATTCTCCCTTTCCAGTTGGGAAACGTGGTCTGCTAGCTGTCTGGCCGAGGTCCTATGAGGAGCTTGGACGTCCGGACTACACCCCGAACCTGCTATATACGCCTGGCGTTGAGGAGGAAACCGATTGCCCCTGTGCCCGCCGATGATCCGTCACCTGAGATCCCCTGACCTGTTTCGACCCATCGATCGCCTGCCGGCACTTGGCACGCGGATTAGAGAGCGGACATTCGAGGTCCTCAACCCGTCGACCGGCGAAGTGCTGGCAGAACTACCTGACATGGGAGTCGAAGAGACATGCGCTGGAATCGAGAAGGCCTATGTCGCGCAGCCTGGATGGGCAGGGTTTACCGCACGTGAGCGCAGCGATGTTCTATGGCGATGGCATGAGTTGATCATCGACCACACCGACGATCTCGCTGCAATTCTCACCGCGGAGATGGGCAAGCCGCTTGCCGAGGCCAAATCGGAGAGATCGCATGCTGCGGCGTATCTGCAGTGGTACGCCGAGGAGGCAAATCGCGTCTATGGCGAGACGATCTCCGCACCATCGACGGACCGCCGAATGCTGGTGATCAAGCAGCCCATCGGGGTGGTCGGCACGATAACCCCATGGAATTTCCCGGCCTCGATGGTGGCGCGCAAAATCTCGCCAGCCTTGGCGGCGGGATGCACGATTGTCCTCAAGCCTGAACAGACGCCGCTCGTGGCTGGAGCAATGTTCGCCCTCGCCCATCAGGCAGGCTTCCCCGAAGGCGTCGTCAACCTGATCTATGCGTCCGAAGGTGACGCGGTCGGCCGCGAACTTTGCACAAATCCCAAGGTCCGCAAGATCAGCTTCACCGGGTCTACTGGGATCGGGCGCCTACTCATGCGCCAGTGCTCGGACCAGATCAAAAAAGTCAGCCTAGAGCTCGGCGGCAATGCACCCTTCATCGTCTTCGATGATGCCGATATCGATGCCGCGGTTGACGGTGCGATCCAGGCGAAGTACCGCAATGCCGGCCAGACCTGCGTTTCAGCGAACCGCCTTTACGTCCAGTCGCGCGTTCACGACGAGTTCGTCGAGAAATTCGTGGAACGGGCTCGCCAACTTCAAGTTGGTGACGGTTTCGCTCCCGGAGTGGACATCGGGCCTCTCATCGACAAGCAGGCTTTGGCCAAGATTGAATCCCATATTGCCGATGCCGTAGCTAAAGGCGGCGCAATTCGATCCGGGGGCAAACGCGTCGGCACGAATGGCACGTTTTTCCAACCAACGGTCCTGACCGGTGTCACCAGCGAGATGACCGTGGCGCAAGAGGAGACATTCGGGCCGCTCGCACCGATTATTCGCTTCAACGATGCGGATCAGGTCGTGCGCGATGCCAATGAAACGATCTACGGCCTCGCGGCGTATTTTTATGCCTCTAACCTGAAGCGTGTCTGGCGTGTCGCCGAGGCCTTGGAATATGGAATGGTCGGGGTAAATACCGGCCGGATGTCTTCGGAAGCGGCGCCGTTCGGTGGGATAAAACAGTCCGGCATCGGGCGGGAGGGATCCCGCCATGGCCTCGAGGACTACCTCGAAATGAAATACCTCTGCATGGGCGGCATCTGAAGCATCGGCTTGCAGGGTTCACAGACTGGTTACCTAACGAGCGATCTCCAAACATGTGGATTGTAGAATTGCTCCTCGATTGGGAACTGGGGGGCGGTCCGCACCCGAGCAAACACGCAATCCTGAGGAGCCCCCTAAAATAGCTGGATGTATCTCTCGACGAGACAAGCGTCTGCATTTTCGGCGAAGACGGTGCGCATGCGACGGAGGATACGCTTGCGATTTGGCGGCCCTCGCCGACTACCCTCAGGCGACGGGCTGTCGTTGCGCGGGTCTAGTTGGAAGCTTGTGCACCAAGCCATCGTCAACGCTGATTGAGCAATATCCGGCTTCAGGGGCAGAATTTGGACCTGCTACATTCCGATATCAGTAGCTCAGCTGTTCTTCGGCTGACTGCCGCGCCGGTACACGCTCGGACAGAATCGAAGGACCATCACGCCGCGTTCGCATCCACATTGGTGATCGGCGCACGGTCCAGGGCGCGCCAGCTTAACCAAGCGGCTCGAACCGCATTACAGCCTTGACCGGCTGGAGGACGGAAATCCCGATGCCGAAGAGGTTGGTCAGCCCAGTCGAGCCCACACGGCATTTTCGGCACGAACAGCAAGGGCGGGAAGCGATCGGCCGAGCGGTCCTCGAAGGCGCGGGCCAGGGTTGTTTGACGACGCGTTGGTTCAGGTCCGCTAATCTAGTCTCTACCGTTTCAGAGCGGCTTCCCTCGCCAGTGACAGCGAGTCAAGATTTTTGGCGTCGTCGGCTTTGATTGCCGCGCAGATCTGGTCGAGATGGGGACAGCTCACTGGTGCACCTTTCGGCTCATAGTGTTTCCTCGTCATCGAGATGAGGATTACCGGATTTGGCGTAGAACACCAACACGGGTCCGAGGTCAAAGCGCGTCCCGGGGGCAAGGCGATGGACGGACCGGGGCCATGTTTCGGTTGAGGCGCCATCGATGCCTCGCGCCAGCGTTCTGGCGAAGCGGGGCATCAGCGGAGCGAGTGTCGGTGCCAGGATCGCAGCGGCCGTCGTCTGAAGGGCTAGCGAAGTCCGATTGCGGGCGGGATAGAAACGTCGCGCCGCCGCAAAGTCTCGCGCCCCGCGGTAGATCACGCAATCGCGCACGAATTCGCAGACCTGAGTGGCCGCGCGCCGAACCGAGAAGCCTTCGTCCGAATAGGCGCGCTCCATCGCAGCACGATAGATCTCTATGCGAGCAAAGAAGGCGCGGTCAACCGGGCTCCAGTCGCCTGCATCGGGTACACGGCCGGCAAAATCGTGCTTGATTTCCTGGTTCAACGCCTCAAGCCAGTTCAGCCAGATGCTTTGGAACACCTCTTTCTCGGTGCGGCGCAGCGCGTCCAGCGTGAAATCCGTCCGCTCACCTTCCGGGCGTGTCAGGCCCAAATGAAGGCGCACGACGTCGACTGTCTTTGGGCTCAGAACCTCCTTGCCCCAGACCGCATGGCGGCAGCTGGTTGAGAACTTCTTGCCGTTGAGCAGGTAGAACTCGTTGACGTGATAGCGGATGCGTGGCGTCCAGTGGGAGAAGACCTCGGCGTAAAGAGCGGGGTAGAGTAGGGCGTGGTAGAACGAATTGTCGAAGCCGAAGAAATGGACAATCTGCCAGTCGTTGCCGGGCATCTCCGCCTTCCAGTCGCGACCCATCGAGCGGCCGAGCGCCTGGATGTTGTACAGAAAACCGAATGCCATCTCCGGCCACACCCAGATCACTTGCCCCGGGAACCCCTCGGCCGGCAGGCCCCAGTCCGAGGGGTGGGTAATGGGCACTGAAAAGTCGCCGCGTTGGCGAAGGCGCGCGAAGAGATCCAAGATCCGTAGCGGGACGCCCGACGCCCTTAGATGCCGGTCGATATTGTCGTAGCATTGGTCCATGGCAAGTTCCGGACGGCGGAGGGAGCCGACCACCGGCGCCTCGGCAGACTGCCGTGATTGGGCTGCACGCAGGTCGTGGCAAAGGTTTGGGGCGCCGCATTCCTCGCAGATGTTGCCACCCGCGGATCCGCCGCAATCGGGGCAGAGGCCGCTAACATCCGGTTCGTAAAGATAACGGCCTGTCACGGCATCGAAAAGCGCAGGGCTCTGGCGTAGATCTATCGCCGTGCTGCTCAGAAGACTGCGGAAACAGGCGGCTTGAAACTCGCCGTAACCGTCATCGCCCATTGTGGCTTGGAAGCTGTGGACCTCACAATCGAGAAGTGCAAGCGTGGCGCGAATCTCGTCGGCGTAGTAGCGCGCCACGTTTGCAGGAGTCGATTGATCGGCATCGGCGCGTGTCGCGACGTAGCTCTGGTAATCGTCGCTTCCGGTCAGGTGATAGGCCTCGACTCCTTTCATGCGCAGGAAACGAGTATAGACGTCAGCGCCGAAATAGGGGCCAGAAAGATGCCCCAGATGCAGATCGCCATTTGGCGTTGGCGGCGTGGAGAAGACGAAGATTGGGCCGCGTGGGGTCGTGGTCTTTGCAGCGGCATCAAGGGCGGCCTCGCCGTCTCGCCAGTAGACAGCGACGAAATCTATGTCTTTGTTTCCATCATTGCGCAGCACATGCGCTTCAAAAGGGTGAAACAGAACGACATCGCCCGCCTCGACCGAGATTTCCCCCCGGTCGGTGGTGACCTTGCCCACACCAGACAGGACCACGAAGGCCTCGATTTCGTCGTGCCGATGGGGCTCGGATGTGACGCCGGGTCCAACCTTACCGAATGAAAACCCCCTGCGAGCGCTTCCCGTTCCAAGCGTGGCCATGTCGATACCGAACGCCCGCGACAGCTCCGTTCGAGAAAACTTGTACTTGCGCATGACAACGAACCTAACCTGTTGAAGCAGTGGGATTTCGGCTGCCAACGCAACAGCCTCCCGTGCAATTCGTGCTGGAAAGAAACGGCAGCCCGACCCGTTGGCGGCCCGGCCAGGATAGTGCAGCTCTGGGCCGGGAAGCGGGCAAGCAAGGGGGGCACTAGTCGGGCTGTAGGCGCACAGAAGACCGCCTGCGACCACCTCACGCAATCCACATGCCAAAGCGTCGTAACGGGCTGCGGTCGATGCTCCGCGAGCCAGCAAATCAGACGTCCATACCGTCCGCGCATTTTTGAGCGGTCGATCAGTTTCGTGTGCATGCCCCCGCCTGGCTGCGTGAGCTCAATCGCGATAGAAGATGCCATTTGGGGGCTTGAGATTGTCGAGATCGGCCACTTTGCCCTCGGGCGGGTTAAGGGCGCGCTTAAGCACGTTATATTCAGCGCGGGTCGGCCCGCCGGTTGAAGCACGCTGGAACACCAAATAGGGTGTCCGCCGAGAACGATTGCTTTTGTTCGGTCTTGAGTAGTGCGGTGCGTAATCGTCGAAGATGAAGATGTCGCCAGACTTCCATACTACGGGTTCCCATGAGAGCTTTTCGGCAACTTGAGGGTCGATCACCCCACCGGCATCCATGGGAAACACCCCCTTCTTGTGGTTGCCGGGGCTGAAGAAAAGCCCGCCGTTTTCCTCGTCGGAGTCGTCGATGCCTATGGCAACCACCGCATGGACCATCCGATCCGGGAGTTTGTGTGGAATGTGATAAATGTCCTGATGCGGGAGATAGCCGCCGCTGTCGGGGTAGTGGAAAATCAGCAGCTCCTTGAGCCTGCGCGAAGCTTCGCCAAGCAACTCCTCGACCGCTGACTTTATGCGCTGATCTTCTAAGAGCAAACGACGCAATGGATCATGGAAGTCGAGAAAATTCTCCATCTTGGAGGTGATCTTTCGATTGTCCGTCGTCTTCTCGAACCACATGAGCCATTTGTCGTCGCTGACATCCCAGCGTGACATATCTTCGACAAAGGTAGAGATATCTTCCTGAGCCGCTGGAGCGAAGAACCTTTCGAGCCTGACGTATCCGTCCTTCTGCCACTTTTCTCTTTGTGCATCAGTCAACATGCGAAAAGCCTCCTCTTAGAAAGACTGGTTTGGTTGGACATACCAATTAGGGCGGTCGGGCGCTGATCAAGTTGCGGGTCCACGGAGACGGACTCACGTGGTGAGGGAGGCGATGCTAAGTGCGTTCCGCTCCGGCGGGTATGTCCGCAGAAGCTCGGCGCGAGACTGCCTAGGTCAGGCTCAGCCGGGTCCAGGGGTTCCGCAAACTGGGCCGGATCAATCGCTTCACCCGGTTCAACCACGACACGCATCGCCAAAGGCCGGCACCATCCGCTACCTGCCGACCCAGCCATGGCCGCCAAGACCACGGCGGTCTTCAGAGTGAGCGACTTGGTACGGCCTTGGCAACCGTAGGGGAAATGCACGCCTCCAGAGTGATGCGGTGCGCCGCTTGGTCCAAGGGCTTGGTCGATCACGATGATATCGGAGAAGCCTCCGGGGTTCACCGCAGCGCAGGCGGACATCATTCCTAGGATGCCACCGCCGATGATCAAAAGCATACGAGTCATATTCCACTGCCCATTTCTTCGGCTGCGTGGTCGGGCCAGCTCTCGATCGAGGTATGGGTGATGAAGCCAGGATGCTCGGGGCTCGCGCATGGCGCGCGCCCAAGTAGGCTATCGAGGATGCGGCGCGCGCGCCAGGCCAGCAAGCTTAGGTTCGGATCGGCCATGCCGCGCTGCCCGAGGCTCGCATTTTGTACGAAGATGCGTCTGTCACACGGTCCGTCCCAGCTCACCGAAAAATCCTCGCGAATAGCTAATTCATTGTCGATCTGCTCCAAGCGGCCCATGATCGGTTCCAACAAGCTTGGGACCGCGTTCTCGTAACCGGTGGCCAGGATGACGATGTCAGCCGTGACTTCTTCGAGCTCGTCCATGCTATGCTGCAGGGTCAGCCTGTGACCCGGTCCGGCGTTGATGCAGTGCGAGACGGTGCAGCCCGGCCGCAGTGTGATGTCGCATCGGTTTGGCTCGAAAAATGCATGGCGGTACAGCGCCTGATAGGTCGCGCGCAACGTGCTTTCCGAAATGCCGTCCGAAGCAAGCACGAAACGCCGCAGGAGCAGCTTACGCTGCGACTCGCTCATCGCCGCGAAGCGATCCGAAAAGCAGGGCATGAACAACTCGTTTGTGAACGGGCTGTTGTCCAGAGGCAGATAGTTTTCGCGCTGCGAGACCCAAGTGATCGAGGCAGGCCGCCGTTCGTTCGGCAGGCCGACAAGGTGCAACATCACCTCGGCTCCCGACTGGCCTCCGCCGACCACGCAGACATGCTTTCTCCGCACCTCAGGGTGGATGTGCAGTAAAACCGATGAGTGGAACAGGTTGCGTCCAATCCAGCCCTGAAATTGAGGCGGAATTTGCGCCTGCTTGCCAATGCCGACCACAACGTTTCTGGCGCCGAGAACCGCCTTATCCGTCCGCACCTGAAACTCGCCGTCAAAGCGGATTTCGCGCACTGTCTCGCCGCCACGCACAAGTGGGTTCCTGTGGAAGACCCAGTTCAGGTATTGTTCGAACTCCACTCTGAGCACGGCTTCGAACTGTGCGTTCAGGAAGTGATACAGACGCCCGTTCTCGTGCAGGAAGTTTACGAAAGTGTAGGCTGATCGCGGATTCACTAGAGTGACCAGGTCCTTGAAGTGGCTGACCTGGAGCTCCGAGGAATCGAATGCGATGCCTGGATGCCAGCGGAAGTCGACCTGCCGATCCAGGAACACTGCCCCTTTCCCAACTTGCTCGTGTATCTGACACGCAAGGCTCAAATTGGACGGGCCAGCACCGATCCCAACGCAACATAACTCCACCTGCTTCCTCCTATAGCGTCTTCCCACTAGGCCGATTGTTCGCGGCGAATATCGGCCATAGCCATTAGCCTCCGCTCACGGACTTCGAGCCCCAGTCCCGACCGGGCTTGCGAGAATTTGTCCTGCGCGTTCGGGTCTTCGCATGTAGACCCGCGCATTCCAGCGCGGTGACAATCGACGGGTCATGCCGGCGACGTGGGGCAACGACGTTTGTCCTTTCCGCCCGTCTGGATGCCCCCCTCGCCGTCACGCGAGGAGCTTTCCAGGCCCACTAAGGTGTTTGAAGCCGGCGCAATCGCCTGCCTCGACCATGACGCGCCGGCCTTTCGGCGGCTTGATGGCAGGCGAGAGCGCGGTTTTCACTGCGGCGACGGCATTTTCGGTGCGCATGATCATGGACGACGTCTCGCTGATGCGTTGGCAGAGTCCCATGCATGGGCCGTGCCAGAGAAGGAAATTTTATTAAACAATGGGTTGGCGGATTTACGATCCTGTCGGAAATCCGACATTGGGGGGGGTACGCCTCACTGCGGCGCCCGATTTGCACGTCGATGTCCCCTTTTTTCCGATAGCTAATCGGGCACCTTCTGCACCAGAATACTTCTCTTGTGGAGACCAGCACGAAGTCTTCATGAACGGACGTGCAGAACCTTGCGTCTCTGCCGGACAGAGTACCCGCACGATCGGCAACTGTTCCCCGCCGACCAGCCGACCGCGTGGCAAAGATTGAGAGCGGCGAAGCTTGCGCTAACGGCCACATTTCTCCGGTATTTCAGCGATGCATTCCTCGAGACGCTGCAAGCGGCACTTCGCATTGCGAAGTTCATGTCCGGCTTCGAAACGCCGATGGCGCCCCTGAGGTGTAATCGCCACCTGATCGCGCTCCAGTTCTGCAATGCGCGCACGCAACCTGCCGATCCTCTTCCTGACGCAGTGCATTTCTCCATCCACGCCCGCGAATCGGTCTTCCTGGCAACACCCTAAAAGCTATGCGGGTTATGCCACCGAGACGTAATTTCCGGCAAGCCCACGCTCTAAACATCCGCTAATGCAATCTAGAGAAAGCGTTCTTCGGGAAGAAGGCTGACGCTGCTTGGGGGAAAGCACTAGGAACCCTCGGATCTGACGCGTCGCGCCGGCCGATTGCGGCAGCTCCAAAGCGCAGGGACAGGCCGTCAAGCGCCGGGCAGCGTGCCCTTGATCGACATTGCGAAGACATCGAGCAGGATGGCCAGCCCGACGCCGCACGCGGTCAGGATAAGGCCGGCCATGAAGATGCGGTTGGCGCGTTCGTAGATGGGTCGGCGCAACGAACTCATGTCAAGTAGCAGGGACAGCGCCCGCAACTGCAACGTGATGCCGACCAGGATCGGCACAACGGCGAACAGGTCGTAGAGCCGCCATGGCATGGGGTTCGCTGCCCAATGCGTGACGAAGCCGAGCGAAAAGGCAAGCAGAATGCCGACGACGGTGATTGTGCCGTTGCGAAAAATCGTCTCGATCAGCTCTTCCTTCGGATCGTGTTCGTCCAAGCGTCCCTCCTCTCACTCAGCAGTTGCAGGCCTTTGCACGGTCGACGTAGGCTCTCGGGAAATCCCTGTACATCGCCGCCAACTAGTCAAGGGCAGGACCGAAGCCGCGAGGCAAACGTTTTTGGTTGCGCTGCCCTCATCACTTCCTGGGGCGCCATCGGCCTTTGCCGCGAAGTGAACGATGGAAGCGCCGCCTGCCACGGGTGCTGCGCTCAGAGCGGCAGGGTCAAGGGCGTCATTTCAGCTAGTGTCTACAATGTGACCTGCTACTGAACTGTCATCCAGCTGCGATTAGAGCCTCGACCGTTTTTGTTACGCCTTGTGGCGCGGGTTGAGCAACCGGCGGAGGCGCGGAGCCTTCCATCAGCACAGCGTCGGAGCCGGTTGCGGTGATGACCTGGGCATAGGCTGCCGGGGTCTGGTAGCCGAGCGAGGAATGTGGCCTCGCGGTGTTGAAGTCCTCCCTCCATTCGGCGATGGCGCTTCGGGCGTGGTCGAGACCGAAGAACAGGCTCTCGTTCAACAGCTCATCGCGCATCCGGCCGTTGAAACTCTCGACATAGCCGTTCTGCATCGGCTTGCCCGGCGCGATGTAGTGCCATTCGATCCTGTAATCCTTCGACCAGGCGAGGATGGCGTTCGAGGTGAACTCGGTGCCGTGATCGGAGACGATCATGCGTGGCTTGCCGCGCTGGGTGATCAGTTCCGTCAGTTCACGGGCAACCCGACGGCCGGAGATCGAGGTGTCCGGGATCGCCGCCAGGCATTCGCGCGTCACGTCGTCGACGACGTTGAGCACGCGAAACCTGCGGCCGCAGGCGAACTGGTCATGCACGAAATCCAGCGACCAGCGCGCGTTCGGCTTTGCCTCGACCAGGATCGGCGCCCGCGTGCCGACCGCTCGCCGCCTTGCCCGGCGCTTGCGCACCGTCAGGCCCTCCTCGCGGTACAGACGATAGATGCGGTTGACCCCAGATGCCTCGCCCTCGCGCCTGAGCAGGATGAACAGCCGCCTGTAGCCAAAGCGTCGGCGCTCATTGGCGAGGTCGCGCAACCTGCCACGCAGCTCCGTCTCGGGCGGACGCCTTGACCGGTAGCGGATCATCTTGCGATCGGCGCCCACAAAGGAACAGGCCCGACGCTCCGACAGACCCATGACGGCCTGCAGATGCGCGACGGCTTCGCGCTTGGCGGCGGGCCCTACCATTTTTTTGACAGAAGCTCACGCAGCGCCGAGGCTTCCAGCATCTGATCGGCGAGCAGCTTCTTCAGCTTGGCGTTCTCGTCTTCCAGCGCCTTCAGCCGCTTGGCGTCGGACACGTCCATCCCGCCATACTTCGCCTTCCAATTATACAGCGTCGCCTCCGAGACCCCGTGCTTGCGGGCCAGATCGCCCGCCTTTACACCCGCCTCATGCTCGCGCAGAACCGCAATGATCTGCTCTTCATCAGTCCGTCCTTCGATCAAGGGCCGGACTCTAATCTCAGATGGAGGAAATTCTTAGGGGCAGGTCAAATGAAATAAAAAAGCTGAATGGCACTCTAGGTGTTTGGTCCCGAGCTTTGATGGTGCATTATTTTCTTCCGAATGGAAGGAGGCACTATGGGCCAGGTTCTACACGGCAGCGCCACGACGACAGAGGCAGTCCGTCGAGCAATACAAAATAGTCATGTCTGACGGCGCCCGCTGATCAAGGGTTTGCTTTCAGCGATGGGATGGTCGCGGGTGCGGTCATGTTCTCCGGCCTGTTGCTGCGGTCTTGTGACTGCTGGCCCTGATGGTATCCGCTGATCCTTTGGCCTGATCAAGAGAGCGAGCTCGAAGCTCCGACTATGCTGCAGGCTTTCAGGATCTGTCCTCGTCTGTTCCCATCACGTCCGGTTCGCGGCCTTTGCCGATGCTGTTGGTACGCCGGTGTGGCGGCATAGTGTGTTGCGTCCCGCATAAGTGCGAAGACAATACACTAGATCGATCACGCGCCTACCGTCGCAGTCATTGTCGGAACTACGACGATGTCGGACATAAGACACAGCGCTATTCAAAGTGATCGTATTGTTCTGAAAAGATTTTCCTGGTTGGCACGACACATGCAAGTCCTATGCGCAAACGCACTGCCGCGCCGCACCAACTGAGAAGACCTCATCCCATGATCACGCTCGCCGAGCATGCGGTCGCCGCCGCAAACACTGAGCTTTCCCGAGCGGAAGGAAGCCTTTGCGCTGTCATTCTTCAGGTTGTACGGACATGACCGCGTTCGATTTCCGTCCAACTCTGAATGCTCCCGACGATGATCCCTATCTTTGGTTTGAAGATATAGAAGGCGAACGGGCACTTGACTGGACCGCCAGCCAGTCGGCCAGGACACTGGGGCACTTCGGTGGAACGCAATTCGAGCGCGACCGCGCGGCCCTCACAGCGATTTTCGATCGCCCGGACAAAACTCTCCAGATCAAGCGCCACGGTCATTACCTCTACAATTTCTGGCAAGATGCCCGCAACCGGCGCGGACTGTGGCGCCGGAGCACCCTTGCCGTCTACATGAAGGCGGATCCCCAATGGGAGGCACCGCTCGATCCGGACGCCGTCGCCGTGAGCGACGGAGAGGACTGGATCTTGGGCGGCGCGTCGATCGAGCCGGAGAGACGGGAAAGAGCCGTTCTGCGCCTGTCGCGCGGCGGAAGCGATGCGGTCGTGCATCGCGAATTCGATCTGAAGTTTCTTAGCTTCGTCGCCGATGGTTTCAACCTCGCGGATGCCAAGGGCGGGGTTAATTGGCTCGACCCTGACACGCTTCTGCTTTCTAGTGCGTTTGGTGATGGCATGGCCACCCGCTCCGGCTACGCGCGCACCGTGCGGCTGTGGAAGCGTGGCGCGGATCCGCTCACCTCAGCGGTAATCTTCGAGGCCGGTTCCGAATCCCTCGGCGTATCTGGTCATTTTGGACCGTACTGCCGGGAGCGAGCGCCTTTGGTTCATCGAGACGCCGGCCTTCTTCGAAATGATAGGTCATATCGGCGACAGGAGCGGGCCGAAGGGTTTTTCACAGTGCAATCGATCATTTCTGAAGAGCAAGGAGAGATATTATGGCGAGAAAGCAAACGGGCGTGGCGCGGGGAGCAACAGCGGCCGTCGTCCTCATGGTGGTGGGACAGCAAGCCGTTGCGGCCGACCTTGTGCAAGCCCCGAGCGTCCCGCAGGCAGGAGCCTCGGTCACGGAACGGCCAAGCCCTTGGCAGATCCGCCTGCGTGCGTTGGGGGTCGTCACTGAGGATTCGGGCTACGTCAATGCAGCGCCCGGCTCCGGTCTTTCCTATTCGGACACTGTGACGCCGGAACTCGATATCTCCTATTTCTTCACGGGCAACATCGCCGCCGAGCTTATCCTCGGCACCACCTACGCCAACATCGAGGGCCAAGGAGCGATCGGCGCGCTGGGCAATATTGGCAAGCTTTGGCTGCTGCCGCCCACGCTTACATTGCAGTATCATTTTACCGATTTCGACGCGTTCAAGCCCTATGTAGGCGTCGGCGTGAACTACACGATCTTCTATAACCAGGGTGCCGGCAGCGCCGATGCTCTCAAGGTTAAGAATACGTTTGGCACGGCGCTGCAGGTCGGATTCGACTACATGGTGGATCAGCACTGGGGTGTTAACTTCGACGTGAAGAAGCTGTTCCTCAAGCCAGACTTCGACGTAACGGTCGACGGCGCGAAGCTGACTGGAAAGGCGGAGCTCGATCCCTGGTTGATAGGCGCAGGTGTCACCTACCGCTTCTGATGCGCAACGCGAAGGCGGGCTGCTGACAGCCTATCTAAAATGAAGGGCGCCTCGGGCGCCCTTTTCCACGCCGGCGCTGCACGGGGCCAGTTGACCGGATCATTGGGGGGTGGGCCTTGTAACTTGGGGGACGTGTCCGAATCGGAGGAACGTTCTGATGAACTTTATGCAATGGCCATCCAACGCATAGCAGCCGATCGCCAGGGGCGCGATGCCGAGCGGGGTGACATCACTTAAGCCTCTCGAAGAAGGTGGGACGCGGTTGACCAACATCCCCGCGCGCCGTCAGGCGCGCGGGGCCGTAGCAATTACTTGGAAGTCGGGTGCGTCGTATCCCCACGGTGACGGCCGCCTTGCTGAGGTAGGCTGAAGGCTGAAAGTCCTAGTGCAAGCACTAGGAGTAGCCCTATGACGAAGCATCAGATCGAGGTGATCACATAGGTCGAGCGGCGTCGGCGCTGGTCTCGCGAGGAGAAGGAGCGGCTGGTCGCGGCGACGTTTGAGCCTGGAGTCAGTGTTTCGGAGATTGCACGGTCGGCCGGCATCCATGTGAGCCAGCTTTTCCGGTGGCAAGGAACTCTGCCAGATCTCCGCGCCGTCCGTGCCGCAGCTCGTTCCCGTGGAAGTCGTCGAGGCGCTGTCGGCGCCACAACCGCCGGCGACGCCATCGCCGATCTCCCGGCCGCGCAAGAAGAGCAGCATGGTGACGATCGAGCTTGGCGGCGCCCGCCGCCTGCGGGTCGAGAGTGATATCGACAGCGAGGCGCTCGGCCGGATCCTCGATGTTCTGGAGCGGCGATGATCTCGGTTCCGCGCGGTGTGAAGGTGTGGCTCGCCACTGGCTATACGGATATGCGGAAAGGTTTTCCGGGTCTTTCGCTGATGATGCAGGAGACCTTGAAGCGCGATCCGCACAGCGGTCATCTGTTCTGTTTCCGCGGGCGGCAGGGTGGCCTGATCAAGGTGATCTGGCACGACGGCCAGGGTGCTTGCCTGTTCACGAAGAAGCTTGAGCGCGGCCGCTTCATCTGGCCATCGGCGGCCGACGGCACGGTGGTGATCACGCCTGCACAGCTCGGCTATTTGCTCGAAGGCATCGACTGGCGGATGCCGCAAAAAACCTGGCGTCCAAGCTCGGCGGGATGAGCAAAACCGCTGGCGTGGCGGGAGCGAATATGATTCCATCGCGGTATGACCGATGCGGCCGATCAGCTTCCTGACGATCTTGTCAGCGCGCACGTTATGATCCTGGCCGAGCGTGCGGCCCGCCGGGAGGCACAAGCACTCGCCGCTCGCGCGCAGGCCATGAACTCGCACTCGGATGCGCTGATCGCGCGGCTCAGGCTGGAGATCGAGAAGCTGAAGCGCGAGATCCATGGCAGTCGCTCGGAGCGGAAAGCCCGGCTTCTCGAACAGATGGAGCTGCAGCTCGAGGAACTGGAAGCCGACGCCGGCGAAGACGAGCTGGCGGCGGAACTGGCGGCACGGTCATCGACGGTCAGGGCCTTCGAGCGCAAGCGCCCGTCGCGCAAGCCCTTTCCCGACCATCTGCCGCGTGAGCGCGTGGTCATCGCCGCACCGTCAAACTGCCCGTGCTGTGGTTCGGCCAAGCTGGCAAAGCTTGGCGAGAATATCACCGAGACGCTGGAGGTGATCCCGCGCCAATGGAAGGTGATCCAGACCGTGCGCGAGAAGTTCTCTTGCCGTGAATGCGAGAAGATCGCGCAGCCGCCGGCGCCCTTCCATGTGACGCCGCGCGGCTTCGCCGGGCCAAATCTCCTCTCCATGATCCTGTTCGAGAAGTTCGGTCAGCATCAACCGCTGAACCGGCAAAGTGAGCGCTATGCCCGCGAGGGCATCGACCTCAGCCTCTCGACACTGGCCGACCAGGTCGGAGCTTGTGCCGCGGCACTGAAGCCGGTGCATGCGCTGATCGAAACGCATGTGCTTGCCGCCGAACGTCTGCATGGTGACGACACCACCGTGCCGATCCTGGCACGCGGCAAGAATACGGGGCGCATTTGGACTTACGTCAGGATGATCGGCCCTTCGGTGGGCAGTCGCCGCCGGCGGCGCTCTATTATGCCTCGCGCGATCGGCGGCAGGAACATCCCGAGCGTCATCTGAAGAGCTTCAGCGGCATTCTGCAGGCCGACGCCTATGGCGGCTACAACCCGCTGTTCAAGGCAGACCGTGACCCCGGTCCGCTGACCCAGGCGCTGTGTTGGGCGCATGCGCGCCGCAAATTCTTCGTGCTTGCCGACATCGCCGCCAATGCCAAACGCGGCAAGAACGCCGCCCCGATCTCACCGATCGCGCTCGAGGCCGTCAAGCGCATCGACGCGCTGTTTGACATCGAGCGCGGGATCAACGGGCTTGCCGCCCACGAACGGCTGCAACGACGCCGGCAGGAAAGCCGTCTTCTCGCCACCGAACTTGAGGCCTGCCTGCGAACCAAGAGGGCCAAACTGTCGCGCATTTCTCCGGTTGCCGAGCCTATCGACTACATACTGAAGCGCTGGGATGGCTTCACGTCCTTCCTCGGCGACGGCCGGATTTGTCTCACCAACAACGCCGCCGAACGGGCGTTGCGTGGTTTTGCGAAGACCGATTCATTATGCACCTCCTTTTCAAATGGCGGAAAACAGCGATTCTTGGTTGTCGTCGTGGATGCGACGCGGAGTATTGCGCGCCAAATCGGTCTTGATCCGTTCGTCTTCGAGGTCGCTGGCGCGGATCTGGTAGGGCGCGCCGCGCATGACCTGCTCGGCCAGCAAGAGGCCATCCCTGATGAACCGGCGGATTTTAACGTGCGAGACTCCAAGCCGGGCGGCCGCGTCCGACATGGTGAGCCACTCGCCATTCTTGTCGGAAGAGCGATAGCCGCTGATCTTGTGCACCGTGCGCAGCGATTGGACGCGACGCGCGGTCCAGGTCTTTCCCTGACCGGTCTGCATGCCCATGCGGTTGAGTGTGGCAGCGATTTCGGCATCCGACCACCGGGTTGCCATGGATCGCATGATCGCCAGAGCCTCCTCAGGCGTACGCTGGCCATGCTCTCCGGATTTGGGCTTGCGAACCCGTACTTGCGAGTGCTGGCCTCCGTGCCAGTGGATGGTCAAGATCACGTCGCGCGCATCGTCATCGACATCCGCCACGATGTCCTTGATGAGCGCGCGCAGCAGTTGCTGACGACAGCGCATGTCGACACTTGGCGCGTTCCAGGTGGCCTCGAGATTCTGGGCGAGGCCCGTGAAGTCCGGAACCGCGTCGACAGGCTCCACACGCTGGACTTCGCTCAGCCGGGCCTCGGAGGTCTCCACGCGCCTGAGCGTGGCTTCGCTCGGCGAGCGATGCCTCATAGCGCGCCTGCTGCAGGTCCATCTCGATCATCTGCCGCCGCTTGGCTTCGCTCTCCAGCTGCATGGGTTCAGCCTCCAACGCCGCTTCGATCGCCATCGGCGCAACCGCCTCCAGCGCTTCGCGGGTCACCGCCGCGTCGGTGCGAAAGCCGTTGAACGACATGCATCGCGCCTGGGCCATCATGAGGTTGCCGCGCTCGCAGCGATATACCGGATAACCTTGGCCGCGTCCGGCATACATGACAACCAGTCTTCGCCCGCATCGACCACAGGAGATGAGACCCGGGAGCAGCGCGCGACCGCCGCGGCCCGACTTGACGCCGCCGGCTTGCCATAAGCGTTTGCCGCGAGCAGTTCCTGGTTCCGTTCGTACTCGCTCCATCCGATGTAGCCTTCGTGATGGTCCTTGAGCACCACCGCCCACCCGCTGGCCGGCTTATAATGGCCATGGCTCTTGCGAACGCGGCCATCGACGATCTCAGTGCGCTTCTCGCTCTTACCATAGACATAGGCGCCGGCGTAGAATGGGTTCTTCAGGATCGAGATCACGTTGCGGTAGCGGATCGGAACCCAGTCGAAGGACACCATCTTCTTGCCGTCGGAGGGTCTGGGGAAATGCACGCCATCGTCGATCATCGAGATCAGGACCTGACGCGCACTGCCGAGTTCGCGGAAGCGCGCGAATATCAGGCGAATGGTCTCCTGCAGGCGCATGTCGGGATCGAACCCGAGACCGTAATCGCGGTGCCAGACATAGCCGAAGGGCACGGAGATGCGCAGTTCTCCGCGCTGTGCCTTGGCGCGGGCGGCCTCGTACATGCGGGCACGCAGCACGCCGAGCTCGAACTCGCTGATGCTGCCCTTCATACCGAGCAGCAGGCGGTCGTTCGGCAATCCCGGATCGTAGACTCCGTCCAAATCGATCACGCGTGCATCGACTTCGCCGCACAACTCGAGCAGCCGATGCCAGTCCGGCCCGTTGCGCGACAGGCGGGACGCCTCCAGGCAAAGCACGGCGCCCACATGGCCGGTGCACAGATCGTCGACCAGGCGCTCGAAACCGGGACGCTCCACAGCCCCGCTTGCGGTTCGTCCCAGATCCTCGTCGATCACCTCTACTTTGCGGAATCCCCAGCGCCGCGCGACGTCGACAAGCTCATATTGCCGACGCTGGCTCTCAAGGTTGAGCTGGACCTGCACTTGAGTGGACTGACGCACATAGACGACGGCCTTGCGCTTGAGGACGGCAGTCGGAATCAGATTACCGCTCGTCATCGCAGCTCTCCTCCTCCGTTGCCACGCCGGCGGCGGCCATCAGTACGTTGGCGAGCCGGGCGATCACTATGGTCCGTTGCGCTGAACTCAGCCCGTTCAGCTTCTCCGAGTCGAGCGGCAAGCTGAGTTGGCGAACGACCACGAGAGATCGTGTCGGGGGTGGCAGGGTTCTCATGTTGCGCCTCCGCGATGGTGAAACCATCCGGAGAGCCTCGCCGGAAACGGCATTCGATCAAGAGCTTGTGTAGCTCAAGCAGCGCGGCAAGCGATACGCGCGGGGGGCCTAGGTCCATCGCCGCGCAAGCCACGGGATCGATCATCCAGGCCGGAGCGGTAATGACATGCCCGGGCGCGTCGACGAGATGAATGATCCGGCCGTTGGCGCGCTCTTCGCTGTTCTCGCAGCGAAGCCGACGTCCGAAATACGGGTGCCAACGGTAATGGACCTCGACCTCCTGCCCAACATGGGCAGAATGACCCCGAGATGGCTCTCGGCAGGAAAGCTTGGTTGTTTGCAGGCTCCGATCGCGGCGCTGATCGGGCCGCCTTCATGGCAACCCTGATCACCACCTGCTTATGCCGCGCGCGGCATAATGCAGAGCGTTTTTAGCTTGGCGTCGCGGAGAAAGGCGGGTGGCGAGAGCGCGCTGAGGTGGATCGCGACGGTGAGCTAAAAACGTGTTGGACTAAGCCGCCGGCACGGGTGGCCGCTATGGGCGTTCAACGCCGTGCCATGAACAGGCATGGCGTGGGCGCGGATGCGGTCGTGGACGCAGCGATTGCAGGGGTCGCGTGCGCCGAAAGCGGCACGGATATAGGTTCGGCAAAGTGAGGACCGGCGTCGGCCTTGCCCGGCAAAGGCAGCCGGGGGTGACGGCGCGCAGCTTCGCGGGACCGACTCGGTTTTCCGGCCGAACGGGTCGTGCGATGCGGTGACGGCGAAAGCGGAGCGGTTCTTTCATGACGTATCCCAGTATGGCGGGGGTCCAGTCGCGCCGTCGAAGATTTCGACGATGATCATCTGGCCTTGACGACAGGCGGGGCATTGCCTGAGGGAATGACCGGTGAGATCCGGTGGGTTCAACCGGTCGCCGCAACACCTTTAATCTGAGAGGATTGGGAGGTGTCGCATGGTGACGTCACGGATCTGGTTTACCCCGGAGCAGAAGGCCGAGCTTTGGGAGGGGTGGAAGCAGGGTCAGAGCATTTCATCGATCTCGCGGGCACTAGACCGCCGGACCAAGGGCGGCGTTCAGCGGATCGTATCCTTACACGGCGGCATTGCTCCGTCAGCAAGGCGTAGAGCGGCCTCGGCGCTCGAGCTGGGGGAGCGCGAAGAGATCTCTCGCGGGATTGCGGCAGGTCTTGCCATCCGCGCTATTGCACGAAGGCTGGGGCGATCCCCATCAACGATCAGTCGCGAGATCTCGCGCAATGGCGGTGCCCAAGCGTATCGAGCAACCCGAGCCGACAAGCAGGCTTGGCAGCGCGCGCTTCGCCCGAAGCAATGTCGCCTGGCATGCTCTGGACGGCTAAGGTGGCGGGTGGCGCAAAAGCTGGCACTGCAATGGTCGCCGGAGCAGATTGCGGGTTGGCTGAAGCGAGCGTACCCAGGCGATCCAAGCATGCGGATATCTCATGAAGCGATCTATCGCAGCCTGTTCATCCAGTCGCGAGGGGTGCTCAAGAAGGAGCTGACAGCCCATCTGCGCACCAAACGACAGATGCGCCTCGGCAAAGGTGCACAGAGCAACCGAACGGGGCAAGGTCAAATCCTCGATATGGTCTCCATCCGCGAGCGTCCCGCCGAGGCAGAAGATCGTGCCATCCCAGGTCATTGGGAGGGTGATCTGCTCACCGGAGCAAACGACACGAACATCGTCACCCTGGTCGAGCGACACAGCCGCTTCACGATGCTTGTGAAGTTGGCCAGAAGGGACTCAGCGACTGTCGTGGCGGCCCTCGCCGAGAAAATCGGCACATTGCCCCAAGAGCTGCGGCGCTCGTTGACATGGGACCAAGGCAAGGAGATGGCTCGTCATAAGAGCTCCACCGTCGCAACCGATCTCCAGGTCTACTTCTGCGACCCGCGCAGTCCCTGGCAACGCGGCAGCAACGAAAATACCAACGGCCTGCTCAGGCAGTACTTCCCCAGAACAACCAACTTCTCGCAGGTCCCGCAGGCCCAACTCGACAGCGTCGCCCTGCGGCTCAATCAGCGCCCCCGAAAAACCCTGGACTTCGAAACACCCGCCGATAGGCTACACAAGGTGTTGCAGTGACCGGTTGAACCCACCGCCTCATAGCGGTCGCGGTAATCCCTTTCGGATGAGCCATGCGACGGCTCGGGAACCGGCATGCCGAGCAGGTCGCGGCAGTGGGCGAGCTTTTGCGCGCGGTAGCGATTGCCGAGAAAGCCGTAGTAGCGGCTGCGATGGAAGCCCTCGGGCAGGACGTGCAACAAGAAGCGGCGAATGAACTCGTCGGACGCGACGGTCATGACCTTCTGCCGATTGCCGTGCCGGTAGTCCTTCCAGCGGAAACGAACGGCGTTGTCCTCGATGTCGATGAGGCGGTTGTTGGAGATGGCGACGCGGTGCGTATAGCGCCCGACATAGTCGAGCACCTGGGCAGGTCCGGCGAAGGGCGGTTTGGCAAAGACGACCCACTCAGCCTTTCGTAGCGGCGCCAAATAGCGCCGGAAGGCGTCGCGCTCGCTCAGGTGCTGCAGGCCAGAGAAGAACTTCAACTGGCCGGCGTCGAAGGCAACAGGCGTGAGAGCACCCGGACCGGCAAGAAGAAGCCGGGCTTGCAGGCGATCCACCGACGACCGTCGGCAGACAGGCCGCCGCCGGCAACGACGCAGTGCAGATGCGGATGATGAAGCAGGTTCTGGCCCCAGCTGTGCAGCACGGCGAAGAAGCCGATCTCGGCGCCCAGGTGCTTGGGATCGGCGGCGATGGTGCGCAGGGTCTCGGCGGCGGCGCGGAAGAGCAGGCCGTAGACGAGCGCCTTGTTCTGATAAGCGATGACGGCAATGTCGCCGGGCAGCGTGAAGACGACGTGAAAGTATTGCGTGTCGAGGAGCTCGGCGCGACGATCCTCCAGCCATTGCGCACGGGCCAGCGATTGGCAGCGGGGGCAATGCCTGTCGCGGCAGCTGTTGAAGGCGATGCGCCGGTGGCCGCAGTGATCGCACTGCTCGACATGCCCGCCGAGCGCGGCGGTCCGGCACAGTTCGATCGCGGTCATGACGCGGCGCTGGGCGATCGACAGCTGCGCGTCATGCTGCGCACGATAGGCTTCGCCGTAGCGGCGGAAGATGTCCGCCACTCCCGGCCCCGAGCGGGCCATCGGCGCGAGCTCAGAAGTACTGCGGCTTGGCGGGCGGCGGCGGGGTGGGCGCCGGCCTCGGCAAGAGCTCGAAGGGGCTCGACGTGGCGCAGACCTTGTTGGTGGCGATCCGCAGGTAATGGGCGGTGGTCGCGAGGCTGCGGTGACCGAGCAGCAGTTGAATGGTGCGCACGTCGGCGCCGGCCTCCAGCAGATGGACGGCGAAGGCGTGGCGAAGCGAATGGGGCGTGACCGGCTTGGACAATCCGGAGCGGTCGCGCGCTTTCGCGCAGGCGTGTCCCACCGCATCCCTGGTGATCGGCTGGCCGGCACGATCGCCGGGGGAGAGCCACTCCTTTGGCCGCCGCACCTTCCAGTAGCTGCGCAGGATCTCCAAGAGCTTGGGCGACAGCATCACATAGCGGTCCTTCTGGCCTTTGCCCTGCTCCACGCGGATGACCATTCTCTGGCTGTCGATGCCCGTGGGCTTCAGCTGCACCGCTTCCGAGATGCGCAAGCCGGCGGCATAGCAAGTGGTCAGGATGGCGTGGTGTTTGACGTCGAGGACGCAGCCGAGGAACCGCTGAACTTCCTCGGCACTGAGGATGATCGGCAGCTTCTGCGGCTTCTTGGGAAGCGGCAGGACCTCTTCAGGCGCCCAATCCCTTTCGAGCGTCACACTGTAGAGAAAGCGCAGCGCCGCAATGGCGATGTGGATTGAGCCGGGCGACAGCTTCTTCTCGTTGGTCAGATAGACCTGATAGGTCCGAATATCCTCGCGCCCGAGCAAGTCCGGCGACTTGCCGAAGTGACGCGCAAACAGCGACACCTGCTGAAGATAGGAGAGTTGGGTGTTGAGCGCGAGGTTGCGCACCTCCATGTCCTCGCTCATGCGCTGGCGAAGTTGGGTCATGACAAGCTCCTTTGTCCGATGGAATAGGCTGCAAGCAGCCACTCCATGCTGACGTAGTCGGAGCTTGTTGTGGACACATGACCAGCGCGACAGACGACGCGATCAGATCACGCTGTCGGCACTCACCCTCCTTGCCGCTCCGCATTCGCGGAGCGGGTTAGTCCAATGCGGTTTATGCCGACCGCCGAACTATGCCGAGTGAGCAAGTTTTTACCAACACTTTCCTCAACGTAGCGGGAGCTGGATCGGCATAGCTTAGGCTCTCTCCGTCGCAATTCACGCGAAGGAGAGGACACATGAACGCACGTGACTATCTGCAACGCAGCACATGTATCGGAAGCTGATCCACGGGCCATATGGCGAGTTTGCACGCGTTTATGCGGGCAGATTGTCGGACGAAGGCTTCGGTCGGCAATGCACATAGCGATCGCTAAGCCTATTTCGTGAGCTGAGACACTGGCATCTCGGCAACGGGCACGATCTCCAGGATTTAAGCGAAGTTCATGTTGAGCGGTTTCTTGAGCAGGCTGTCGTCGCCTACATCCGGCATGGGCGACCGGCTTCACCGTGTCGCCGGTTATTTCTGCGAATGCTTGCTCCGCACGTCGGCTTTGCCTCAGGCTGCGCCATCACGATGATCGCGAAGGAGGCCCTCGAGCGGGCGGGTATTCACGGCTATGCGCACCACGGCGCGCACCTCTTCCGCCACAGCCTTGCGACCGACCTGCTGCGGTCGGGGGCCAGCTTTGCCGAGATCGGCCCGTTGCTTCGTCACCGGAGCATCGACAGCACAAGGATCTATGCCAAGCTCGAGATCGAGAAGCTGCGCGAACTGAGCCTGCCCTGGCCGGGAGGTGTCCAATGAGCCGTCTTCGAACAGCGCTCGAGCGCTATGTGAGCATGCGCCAGGGATTGGGATACAAGTATCATGGCCCCGCTCGACGGTTGTCGGATTTCGTCACCTTCATGGAGGCTCGCGGCGCAGAGACCGTCACCACGGCGCTGGCAATGAAGTGGGTGACGTTGATCGGCCGACAACCGAGTTGGTCCATCCGCCTAACCGATCTGCGCTGCTTCGCTCAGCACCCTCGCTGATTTCGACCCCATGACGGAAGTGCCACCTCAAGACGGTGTGTCGCCGGCGCGGCGTGCAAAGCCCTACATCTATAACGATGCTGAGATCACGGCGCTTCTGGCGGCGGCACTGTCGCTGCCGCCGGCCAACGCCCTGCGTCGCTGGACATATCATTGTCTGTTCGGACTGATAGCGGTCGCCGGGCTACGCCATTCCGAAGCGCTCGACCTGCGCCGAGACGACGTCGATCTCGACCAAGGTATCCTCACCATTCGGGAGACGAAGTTCGGCAAGTCGCGGCTGGTCCCGCTCCATGCCACGACGGTCGCCGTGCTGTCGGACTATGCCGCGCGACGCGACGCGCATCTCGTCGCGCCTCGTAGCCCCTATTTCTTTGTCGCCGAGCAGGGCGGCAGATTGCTGCACCAATACGTGCACCGGGTGTTCTGGCAGCTGTCGCGACAGATCGGTCTGCGGCAGCGGGGGCAGCGCAATGGTCCGCGGGTTCACGATCTTCGTCACCGTTTCGCCGTCCAGGCCCTGACCAACTGGTATCGTGCGGGCGAAGATGTCGAGCGGGAACTGCCGGTCCTCTCGACCTTTCTCGGCCACGCCAATGTTCGCGACACCTACTGGTATCTATCCGCCGCGCCGGAGCTAATGACCCATGCCGCGCGACTGCTGGATGAGCGGTGGGAGGTTCGCTCATGAGTGCCTCGAACGATCTGGCCGTGCTGATCGAGCGGTGGTTCACCGATCGGCTCATGCGACATCGAGGCGTAAGCTCCAACACCATCGCCTCCTATCGCGACACCCTCCGGCTCCTGTTTGCATTCGCGCAGACGCGCCTTGGAAGGTCTCCGTCGCAGTTGACACTGCGGGATTTGGACGCGCCTTTCATCGGCGCATTCCTGGAGGACCTCGAGACACTGCGGTCCGCCTCAGTGAGCACCCGGAACCTCCGCCTCACAGCCATTCGGTCTTTCTTCAGATATGCGTGGTTCGAGGAGCCGGCCCATAGCGCTCAGATTCAACGCGTGCTCGCGATCCCGAGCAAGCGATGCGACAAGCGACAGCTTCAGTTTCTCACCAGGCCCGAGATTGAAGCGATCCTGGCCTGTCCGGATCGCAGCACATGGCTTGGGACGGCGTGATCACACTCTGCTGTTGCTGGCCGCGCAAACGGGGTTGCGGGTCTCGGAGATCATCGATCTCGACCGGGACTCGGTGATGCTGGGGCACGGTGCCCACGTGCGATGCGTTGGCAAGGGCCGCAAGGAGCGAAGTACGCCGCTCACCAAGGTTGCACAGCAAGCCCTTCGGGGCTGGCTCAACGAGCCCAGGAAACGGGGCGCAACGGCTCTCTTTCCGAACATGCACGGCGGCAGGCTGAGCGCCGACGGCGTGCAGGCGCTGCTGAACAAACATGTCGCCAAGGCTCGCGAACACTGCGTCACTCTTCGCTCGAAGCGGGTGTCGCCCCATGTTTTGAGGCATAGCGCTGCCATGGAGCTGCTGCAGGCGGGCGTCGTTTGTTCGGTCATCGCCCTATGGCTGGGCCTTGAGGCGATGGAAACGACGCTGACCTATCTTCACGCACATCTTGAGCTGAAGGAATCCGCACTTGCCAAGCTGAAGCCATACGAACGCGCAAAGGCCGAACGATTTCGGCCAAACGACCGACTTCTTGAATTCCTGAACGCCCTTTGAGCATGAGAACTATGCCGAGTGTCAACGACCGGCTCTCGGTCGAAATGGCGGGCAAAGCGCTTCATACCGCCATGATCGGAAGAGGCGCTCGGCATAGTTCGGCGGTCGGCATAAACCGCAAAGCTCAACGACGTCGATCCGCAGGCCTGGCTGGCCGATATTCTCGCCCACATCGCCGACATGCCGATCTCCAGGCTGGAGCAATTGCTCCCCTGGAATTGGGTGACATCGTCAGTGAAAGCCGTTGCTGCGTAGGCTCTGATGGCTCACAAAACCGACAGAGATCAGCCTGACAAAAACCGAGCTCTTGTTCGCGATGTATTGCTTCGCGATTGGGATCCGATCGGCATATCTGGCATTCCCGAAGCTAAGGACGAATATGACGACTATGCCGACGTCGTGCTCGGGATGCTGATCCACGAAAACGCGACGGCAAAAGACATCGCCGGCTAACTCTTCGAAATCGCCCAGAGGACATGGGGCTGTCCGATCGCAAGATGGCGAAGCTGTGCGACAGAGCCGCAGAACTAGTCGTGGCGCTCCGATCAAACTTTTAGGAACAGGCTTGAGCTACCTGCGGTCTTCACAGCGACGCGTTTGCCCTTGAAGAAGACCTCGATCGTTCGGCTCGTTGCCCGGACATCCACCTGCTCTCGGATGAGGCCGTGTGGCACGGAGTAGAAATAGCGCTCGAACTCGACATGATAGTCGGTCGATACACGAGCCAGCCGCCAGTCGGCGAACTCGTATTCCTCGGCCGGCAGCGTGGCGAGCGCTGGTCGTTCCATCGTCTCGGGACGGCATTGGCCCAGTTGGTCGCACCATACACCGCGATCCTGGAAACCGCAGCCGGACATCGGCACCGAGATATTCATACCGGTTACAAACGCGATCGAGGCGCTGAACTCCAAGCTCAGGCGGGCAATCAGGGCCAGGGGCCACTTCCCCAGCGATGACGCTGCCACCAAGCTGCTCTATCTGATCTTGAACCGATCCGAGAAAGAGTGGAAAATGCCGCCACGCGAATGGTCCATGGCAAAGGCTCAGTTCGCCGTAATCTTCGGTGAGCGCTTCATCAGGGCCATGGCGGCATAATGTTCAACCGCCCGCCCGCACACGGAAATCCTGACAGTCCTTTGGTCGCCGGCTTTTTGTCTTGCCGAAAGTTGCCGTACCGACAGAGTGCCTTCCCGTAAGAAGCTGCGCTCAACCGGCCGGGGACGGGGAAAGTGACCCGAGCTACGAAGCTTCGCCAACAGGATGATGCCGTTCCGCGATGGTCAACCCTCGCTTGCTCACTCAGCGGAGACGCACACCAAGCAGCCAATTCTGCCACCAAAAGGGCGGTGTCCCCGTCGATTAAGGCACATCACAGTTGTCCGCACTTCTCCATCAAGTGAGCGACCCGCGTCAGTCCGCGGCGCGCTCCGCGAAGGAGATCTCGAACGGGGACGTGGAAGAACCACCGCAGACGGTACCTACGACCTTAGAAAACTAGATGCCGGCCATAAGCATGAACTTCAGTTCCGTATACTCTTCGATGCCGTGGCGGGATCCTTCGCGACCGATACCCGACTGCTTGATGCCTCCGAAAGGAGCCACCTCTGTTGAGAGACGCCCGCTGTTGATAGCGACAATGCCGTACTCAAGGGCCTCGGCGACGCGCCAGATGCGGCCGATGTCACGTGCATAGAAGTAAGCGGCGAGGCCCACCTCGGTGTCGTTCGCCATCGCGGTCACTTCCTCGTCCTCGCAGAACCGGAATAGCGGGGCAAGCGGTCCGAAGGTCTCTTCTCGGGCGACCATCATCGACTGGGTGACGTTGGAAAGCACGGTCGGCTTGTAGAAGGTGCCACCTAGCTCATGACGAGTACCCCCTGTCAGTATGCGCGCACCCTTCGCCACTGCGTCGGCAATATGCTGCTCCACCTTCGCAACCGCGGCTTCGTTTATCAGCGGTCCTTGGGCAATGCCTTCGGCCATGCCATCGCCGACCTTGAGCCGCGCAACTTCAGTCGCGAGCTTATTGGCAAACTCATCGTAAATGGAATCTTGGACATAGATGCGGTTCGCGGAAACACAGGTCTGGCCCATGTTGCGGAATTTCGACGCCATGACCCCAGCGACAGCCGCATCGATGTCGGCGTCGTCGAACACGATGAAGGGAGCGTTGCCACCCAATTCGAGCGCGAGTTTCTTCACAGTAGGCGCGCACTGCGCCATTAGGAGCTTCCCGACCGCCGTGGAACCGGTGAAACTCAGCACGCGGACATCCGGGCTGTCGCAGAGTGCCTTTCCGATCGCGTAAGCGTTTCCCGTGACGACATGCCGGGCGGCAGACCCGCCTCCTGACCGAGGGCAGCAATGGCGAATGCCGTGAGCGGTGTTTCCAGCGCAGGTTTGACGATGGCCGTGCAGCCAGCCGCTAAGGCCGGGCCAACTTTGCGCGTTATCATCGCCGTCGGAAAGTTCCAGGGCGTGATTGCGGCAACGACGCCCGCTGGTTGACGGATCACCACAAGGCGGCCGTCCTGGATGGGCTTGGAATTGTCTCGCCATAGTTCCGCTTTGCTTCTTCGGCGTAGAACTCCAAGAAGGAGGCCGCGTAAAGGATCTCGGCCTTGGCTTCTGACAACGGCTTGCCCTGTTCGCTGGTTAGTATCCGAGCCAACTCGTCGGCATACTCCACCACGACATCGTGCCATCGGCGCAAAGTCGTCGATCGCTCCTTGGCAAGGAGCCCTGCCCAAGCCGGGAACGCCCGCTTGGCCGCTGCGATGGCCTTGGCAGTCTCGGCCGCGCCGAAATCGGGAACCTTTGCAATTTCTTCGTTGGTGGAGGGATTGAGCACCGACAATTCAGGCTCCCCAACCCATTCGCCATCCACAAGGCATTGCGCCGGCCAGCGCTCTCTCATCTCCGACCTCTTGGTTGTCTTGGTGCGTTCAGTGATTTCGCCAGCTGCGCGCTTCGCCAGTTCAATGTCAGGCATAATCATGTAATTCCAACCTTGGTCGGGGTGATGGTGACTGGGCTCATGCGGGGAGCGAACTCGCTCCGTTCACGTTGATGATCGCTCCAACGAATGGACCCGCATGAAGAAGTCACGAGCGGAAGCATGATCCCGGAGGTCAGTGGGGCCGGCTAGCAGGCGGCCCCCGGAAGGTATTTCCTCTGCTCAGCGGGCTCGTGTGGAACCCGCGTTCTGGCTGAAAAGGCCACTTCCGCACCGGAGACGCGCAGTTGGCAGACACAAGCCAAACCGATTCCCGACGACCCTCCTGAGACAACGGCAACCTTCGAAAGGCGCCGTCGTCATACCAGTTCCGATGGTTCGCCAAGGGTGCCCGTAAAAAGGGAGATCGGTGGGTGCGCATCAGGATCGGTGATGACTTCGATGAGCACCGGCGTCTTCGAGGACAGAGCGCGGTCAAGGGCAGACCCAATGTCGCCCGGATTTTTGACTGTGATCGCTTGGCAGCCGCAGGCCTTGGCCAGCGCAGCATGGTCGACGGGGGCGAAGTGACAGGCCGTCGTATAGCCGCCGAATTTTACGGTCTCGGCATCTTTTTGGAAGCCGAGCACGCCGTTGTTGAGCACGATCACCGTGAGGTTGATTTCGGACCGCACGAGCGTTTCGAGTTCTCCCCAGCTATGGGCAAACCCGCCGTCTCCGACCAGTACGACAACAGGACTGTCGGGTCTTGCCAGCTTGGCGCCTATGCCGAGTGGCAAGCCCCATCCCAGACCTGCGAGGCCGCGCGGAGCGATGAACCGCTGCCCTGCCCGAAGTGTGCGTAGCTGGCCGACGATCCACATTGAAGAATAACTCGCATCTGCCACGACGATGGTTTCCGGTGTCATACGCGATTGCAGGTCGCGCATGATGCGTTCCGGCCTCAACGGCGTCTGGTTGCTTCCGCTGAAGACGCTGCGATCCTGCTCAAATTGCTCCCAGGCTTCGGCGATGCGACGTTCAAGCGATCCCTTCTTGGCGGAGCGATTTGAGAGATCCTCCGATCGAAGCGCTGCAGTCAGGGCTTGAATTGTAGTGGCTATGTCTCCGACGAGGCGGACAGACTCGTAGTTCCTGCCGATTTCGCAAGGATCGATGTCGAGGTGAATGACCGTCGCCGTACAAGGAATCGAACGCCAGCTATCGGTTCCGTTCTGGTTGGTCCTGGTGCCGACGAGAAAGACAAGATCTGCCTCATCCATTAAGGCGCGCGTGCGATAGCCGAGAGATCTTGGGCCGTTCAGCCCCCCACTCACGCCGCAAGTCAGGGGCGCGCGCTCATCGACAGCGCCTTTGCCCATGTTCGTTGTGAACACGGGCAAATGGGCCGTGCTCTGCAGCTCCGCGAGCGCTTTGCTCGCGGCCGGCGAAACCGCGCCGCCTCCGGCCAGTACCACGGGCGACTCGGCGCGAGCGAGCAACTTGGCCACTGCCGCGAGCGCCTCGTCGCTCGGGCGGATGGGATCAAGGGGCCAAGTGCCGTACTTCCCTGTCCGACTGCGTACGCCAGCCGGAACATTCTCGCGGAGCAGGTCGGCCGGAAGGATGAGCACGGCTGGACCAGGGCGGCCACTGGTGGCCGCGATAAACGCGGAGTCGACATGGTCCTCGATGCGATCAGCCGTTATCACCCGTCGCGTCCATTTGGAACAGGCCGAGAAAAGCGCTATGTGGTCCAGTTCTTGGAATGCGTTCCGGTCGAGCTGGTCGCGCTCGACCTCCTGCACCAAGGCCAGCACTGGAATACTCGCCTTGAGCGCTTCGGATAGCGGCGGTACGAGCAACGTTGCGGCAGGCCCATTTTGGGCACACACCACGCCGACTTTGCCCGATATGCGGGAGTAACCATCGGCCATGGCCCCACCCATATTTTCCTGGCGGTAGGCGATCTGCCGGATTCCGATCGTTTCGCATGCCAGAACCACCGCCGAGGGCAGACTCTGGGCGAAAATCATCTCGACGCTGTTGCGTTGCAGTGCTGCTGCAATCCGTTCTGCTACAGTTTCTACGGACATTACTCCGGTTTCTCCATATTGTTGATGTCTGCTGCGTGTTCTTGGAGGAAGAGACGAAACAGGTCGGATATTGTGTCGACCTCGGTCTCTCCCATCGGTGTTGACAGGCACGCGGCAGCCCCATTCGGCAAAATGACACCGTGTCGGGAAAAGAAGCGGGAGAGCGTCCTTAGGACGGCGTTTTGGGCTGGATTGGTTGCCGTGTCCCTGAACTCACGCGGTTTCCGCCGAGTCGGATGAATTCGAAACAGGGAGCCCGCTCCGGTCACTGCAAACGGAGCGTCGTGTTGGGCAATGATCTCGGTGAGGTTGGCGCGCAGCCGGTCGCCCAGCCTATCGAGGCGAGCGAACGCTGCCTTGTCCAAAGCGCGCATTGCCGCGATGCCGGCTACAATCGATAGTGGATTGGCCGAGAACGTTCCACCCTGGGGCAGGAGAGGTCGACCGGAGTTGGCGCTGAAGACCTGCATGACCTCCTCGCGTCCGCCGATCGCGCCGATGGGCAATCCACCGCCGATTATCTTGCCCATGGTGATCAGGTCGGGGTTCAGCCCATAGCGCGCCGATGCGCCGTGGTAGCCTTGGCGCAGGTTCAGCACTTCGTCCGCGATGATGAGCACGCCGTGATGGCGGCAGAGCCGATGCAGCGCCTCCAGGAAGTCGGGGTTCGGCGCTATCAGGCCAGCCCGGCTCGGCATCGGGTCGATTACGACCGCCGCGATCCGGTGTGCATGGGCCTGGATCTTCTTCTCAAGCTGCTCGGTGTCATTGAAGCGCAGCACAAGCGTCTCTTGGAGAACGCTTTCCGGCATACCCTTGTACAACGGCACCGAGATCGGGGCGTCGGCAGGTCCCCAGTTCTCTGGGCTTGCCGACTGGCTGACTTCAACCCAGTCATAGGCGCCGTGGTAGGCTCCCTCGAACTTGGCGATCCCCGCCTTGCCGGTGAAGGCTCGCGCCGCCTTGATAGCGAACATTACGGCTTCAGTGCCGGTGTTTACAAATCGAACGCGATCGACATTCGGGATCCGCTCGCAAAGGATACTCGCCAGCTCGATTTCCATCTTCGTCGGATTGGCAAAGCAGCTGCCGCTCGCCAGCTGCTGATAGACCGCCTCGACGACAGGTTTGAACGCATGTCCGTGGATGAGGGTCGTAAAATTGCCGTTCAAATCAAGATAGCGGTTTCCGTCGACATCGAAGAGATAAGCGCCCTCGCCGCGCTCCATGTACTTCGGAATTGGATCGCGTTCGATCGTTACCCGGCTTGTACCGTCAGGAAATACCGACAACGCGCGTGCGAACGCTTCCTCCGAGTGGGTCAAGGCCGGCGTTTCGTGCCGAACTTCTGCGTTTGATTGCGTGGTCATTGATATCCCCCTCGCACCTCGTGACATATCTGCAAGGCCGCCGATGCGACTGCGCTTTCCACCGTTTGCTCGATCACGCCCATGGAGATTGTTTCCAAGTTTCATGAATGGCATCCACGAGGGCGGCGGCTAAATCTTGGACATCGGTGTTGCTCATCGGTGTCGAGAGCGCGCCGGAGCAATTCGGCGTCATCAGAAAACCCCGTTCCAACATTGCGAGGTGAACCTTTGCCAGCGCAGTCTTCTGCAAGGCGCTCGGGAACGAGGTCCGGTAGTTTCGGATACCTTCAGTCTTCAGGTGGAGCCGAAAGAGGGAGCTCATGCCCGTAACTTGCGCGGGGAGTTCGCGCCTTCTGAGCTGCTCAGTGATTTCAGATCGAAGCGCGTCGCCCATACGATTGAGACGGGCCACGGCCTCCTTTGTGTATGATCGCAGTGCAGCTAGCCCAGCTGTCATGCTTAGCGGGTTGGCGCTGAACGTGCCGCCGTGGGAGACGGCTGGCTTGCCCCTGGTGTGATCGAAGACCGCCATGTGTGACGCAGGTCCTGCGACGGCCCCGACAGGCAAGCCTCCGCCGATGATCTTTCCCAAAGCTACCAAATCCGGCTCAAAGCCGAACGTGGCATGGGCGCCATGATAACCGATGCGGTATGAAACGACCTCGTCGATCACGAGCAGGATGCCGTAGCGGTTACAGCAATCCTGGATGACCTCGCGTACATCCGCGCCCATCGGAACCATGCCGACGCGAGAGGCGAGCGGATCGACAAGTATCGCGGCGAGACGCTCATGGTGTGCACGGATGAGCTCTCTGCACGTCTCGGGCTCGTTGTAGGGGAGGACCAGAACCTCCGCGGCGGTGGAGACGGGAGTTCCCTTGGCGTAGAGTACACTCTTGGGCGATGAATCGCCCCAGTTCATTGGAGTAGAATCAAGGCTGACTTCCACATGGTCGTAAGCGCCGTGATATGCGCCCTCAAACTTCGCGATCATCGGGCGCCCTGTAATCGCGCGCGCGGCCTTGACGGCGTACATGACAGCCTCGGTACCGGAGCTCGTGAAGCGGACCTGCTCAAGCGCCGGCGAGCGCGCGCTGATCGCTTCCGCAAGGCTGGTCTCACTTGCGGTCGGAAGCCCGAATGCGGTGCCGTCGTCCAGCACCTTGTGCAGCGCCTCAATTACCGGCGGAAAGGCATGGCCATGAACGAGCGAGAAGAAGTTGTTTGCGCAGTCGAAGACCTCCCTGCCGTCCGCGTCGGTGATCCAACAGCCGGCTGCAGACATAGCATAAGGCGGCTGGGGAGCGAAAAAAGGGGCAGCACGCATGCTTCCGCCTGGCGTGATCCTCAGCGCTCTTTGAAACTCGTCGCGAGACTTCGGCCCAACGACCTCTCCCCGTTTATGGCCTAGGCTTGAAATGCTCTGCACGTCCGAACTCCTTGACCACCTTTGTTGAGATGACGATTGGATCACATGAACCAATTAAAGTCAATTGGGATCAAATGCTTCATTCCCACTCACGCATATTCTCCTACCCAGAGTCCGAGGTTTCGTACGGGACTAGCCCCCCCGCTGCCCGGGAAACTAAAGGGCCGAACAGCGCGACTTTTCGAGTGGCGCGGCCGGGCCTTAAGGCGTGGGACAGCGTACCCACAAAAGCTCTTGCCTTCGCGCTTCGGTGGCCAAAACATCGACTGCAAGCAAATTGGAGCTGAGCACGACGCCGTAGACGTCCCTGGCCATTTCAGGGCTCACAATCTCGTCTACCACGTCGCGCTGAACTGCGATCGGATCCCGCCTGAGCGGATCACCGAAGCCGCCACCGCCCGGGGAGCTGACGTCCACCCTTGCGGATCCCAATTGCATGATTCCATATTGTGGAACGGCAATCGCTTCGCCGCCGTCCAACAGCGTCACGGCGATTGTGCCTTTCATTCCCGGCTCGCCACCCACGATGCCATAGCCGGTTGGTTTGCGGCTGCCTTCACTGCGAAACGAGTACTCTGCGGGCTGATATGTCGAGGCGGAGTATTCAAGGCCGGTTCCGCCGCGAAACTCGCCTGCCCCACCGCTGTCCGTTCGCATCTCGGAGCGATGAATCTTTACGGGATAGATCTGCTCGTAGGTCTCGACATTGGGGAGATTCATCCCGCCGAGGGTGCAGAGCTGTCCGGCCGCAGGGAAGCCATCGCGGCCCCGGACGGCTCCTGCCCCGGACGAGCCGTTCCAGTGATACATCACGTACGTTCTGCCATCGTCTTTCCGTCCTGACGAAATGCAGTAGCAAGTCTTTCCCCAGCCGGCATAGCCTTCCAAAGGCATGGCGGTCGCAAGGGCGCGCCAGACGGCGTGGACAATCTCGCTCGTCGGATGCACGGTGTTCATCGTCATTGGCGCGGGCGGAAGGGCATTTACGACAGTGCCGGGCGGTGCCTCGATCGTCATCTGCCTCATGGCGCCCTGGTTCTGCGGTACGCGCCCGTTGAAGAACGACATCACCGCGAGGAAGACCGCCGAACTCGTATTGGCAATCGAGCTGTTCTTGAAGCCGCGGATTTGCGGCGCGCTGCCAGAGAAGTCGACATGCAGATGCTCATTCTTTACCGTGAGGGTGACGCGAACGGGCACGTCCATCGGCTCAAAGCAGTCAGTGTCGGAAACATCCTCGCCATAGTAGACACCCTCGGGAATTGTGCGGATCATCTCCTTCATCAGTGTCTGTGCATGATCAAGGATCGCGCTGAAAACCCCCTCAGTTTCAGACAGACCATACTCGCGAGCGAGCGCGACAACCCTGTCGCGCCCGGTGCGCGTCGAGCCAACCATGGCGGCAAGATCACCGTCAAGAAGATCCGAGGTGCGGCTGTTAAGCAGTAGGAGGCGCCAAAGGTCTTCGCGCACACGGCCGCGCTCGAAGAGGCGGAGGACGGGAAGCCGGATGCCTTCATGAAAAATCTCTGTCGCCGCAGCATTGTAGGTTCCCGCTGCACCCCCACCGATGTCGGATTGATGCGCCCTGTTGCTCGCAAACCCAAGAAACCTGTTATCGACGATGATCGGGCGGATTATCGTCCAGTCCGGAAGATGGTTTCCTCCCGCTTCGTAGGGATCGCTCAGGAGGAAGACGTCGCCATCGTGAAGATCACCGCCATAGTCGCGAAGTACGGCGCGAACGGCAAAATCGCCTCCCCCCGTATGGATCGGAAGGCCGTCACTGACGGAAAGCGCATCGCCTCGGGCATTGCTCAGGAAGCAGGAGAAGTCGTGGCTCTCGCTGAAGATCGGGCTCTGCGCGGTCCGCGTCATCGCCCAGCCCATGTAGCGAGAGATGTGATCCAAACGCTTCTGCACCAGCGTCATCATGATCGGGTCGACGGCCATGGTCATCACTCCGAAATAAAAAGTTGAATAGAATAGTTCCCGCCCTCATCGACCAACAGCATGTCCGCCGCTCCGAGGAGAATGGTCGTCGTCAGTTCCTCGATGACGGCGGGGCCCGTTATCCTCGCCCCGGGACTTAGCGTTGAGGGAGAGAACACGGGCGCATCGACGAAGCCAGTGCGAGTGTCGATCCATATGCTGCGGGTGCTACTTGCCTGCGGGCTTTCATCCGTCGCGCCGGCGGCTTCCAGCGCGAGCGCGGGGAACCGGCCCTTGCCGATAAGATGAAAGGCGACGATTTGTACCTCGTTGCGTTCCTGCACGTAGCCGTAGATGCTCGAGAACTCTTCCTCGAAGCGATGCCGCAGCGTCTGCTTGCTGTCCGTACCGCCGAAGAACGGCACGCGCACTGTCCATTGTTGGCCGCGATATCGCAGCTCCAAGAAGCAATCGATGCCGATTGCCTCGCTGGAGAAGCTTTCAAGAAGCCGACCGCGTTGTTCGTCCTCACGCTTAGCAACCTGTTCTGAGATCCGCGCAAGCGTGTCATCCGAAAGCTCGACCATGCAGGATTTAATGAGGTCGTGACGAATATTGGAATTGCACATTCCAAACGCGCAGAAGACGCCGGCAAGCCGGGGTACGAACACCGACCGGCATCCCAGAAGCCGAGCGACTGCCACACCGTGGAGCGCTCCGGCGCCTCCGCAAGCAACCAGCGTCAGGGCTTGAGGGTTGACGCCGCGCTCGCTAGACATCCGCTCCATTGCGTGCAGCATGTTCTGTTCGGCGAGGCGGATGATGCCGATCGCTGCCCCCTCCACCGTCAGACCCAGCGGTTGCGCCACGTGCTTGGCGATCGCTTCATGCGCGAATTCCGAGCGGATGTTGACCGATCCGTCCGCGTAGGCGCCGGGCCGCAGCCGCCCCAACACCACGTGGGCATCGGTGACCGTGGCCATCGTTCCCCCAAGCCCGTAGCAGGCCGGGCCCGGGCGCGAGCCGGCGCCCTGCGGTCCGACCTGGAGCATGCCGCCAGCATCGACATAGGCGATCGTGCCGCCCCCGGTGCCGACTGTATTGATTTCAACGCTCGCCGTGATCGCCGGGTACCCGGCGATGTCAAGCCGGGTGGTCTCACCAACCTTTCCCCGGTCATAAAGCATGACATCGCAACTCGTCCCGCCAATCTCCATAGTGATGAGACCGCCAAGACCATCTTTCCCAGAGAAATAGTCAAGCGCGCCGACACCAGCGGCCGGTCCTGAGAGGAGCAGGGAAACCGGACGCCGTTCTATATCATCAATAAAGGCCGCGCCTCCGTTGCTTTGAACGAGAAGGAGCCTATTCGACATCCCGAGTTCACTAAGGCGCTCGTCGAGCTGTCGGAGATAGGGAACGACCCTTGGACCAATATAGGCGTTGACGACAGCCGTCGAGGAACGTTCGTACTCGCCCATGACCGCCGCGAGCTTTGCCGATCCGCAAACAAAGCAATCCGGCATTGCCTCTCGAAGGTAACGAACGCAAAGTTCTTCATTGGCATCATTAAGGTAGCTGTTGATGAAGCAGACGGCGACCGCCTGAACGCCGGCCGCCTTGAACCGTGCGATGGCGTCATCGAGATCTGCCCGATCGACTTCAGCTTCGATGCGTCCGTCCTTCAGCACCCGTTCGGTTACCGGCCTGCGCAGCCAGCGTGGCACCAGCACATTGGGCCAAGGCGTCCGATAGTCCCATACGTTCTCGCGAAAGCCGCGGCGGATCTCGATTGCATCGCGAAAGCCTCGAGTAACGAGCATACCCGTCTTGGCACCCTTTCCTTCGAGAAGAGTGTTGGTGGCAACGGTGGTGCCATGGACGAAATGGGTGCATGCCGACAGGAATTCCCGGATCGTAAGACCCTGGCTCTCCGCCAGCGCGGAAACCCCGGCAAGAACACCCACGGAAGGATCGTCTGGCGTAGATGCGGTCTTATGAATGCGAATACCGGAACGGGATCCGACGGCGACGACATCGGTGAAGGTGCCGCCGACATCTATCCCAACTCGCCAAGATTCTTTCGCCATTCCTTTTCTCCTTCGGATTTATCTTTGTGCGTTGGTGGTGACATATCCTTCGAAGACCCTCCCGGTCTGCAGTCAGGATCATTGGATCATACAGTTCATCGTTCGTCAATATGGATCAATTGCTTCTAACTGAGAATCGTGGCAGCGTATGATCAGCAATGCGGATCGTATTCATGAATCCCAAACCGTCCGACATAGACGCGAAGTTGCGGCAACTCATGCCGGAGGCTCGTGGGCCTGCGGCTGCTGCGATCCAGTTCCTTATTGCCCACCGCGACGAGATACCCTTTCGCTCCATGCGCGAGCTTGCTAAGCGCGCTCGGGTGCCTTCAGTAACGCTGGTGCGGTTGGCGCAGAATCTTGGATTCAAGGGTTTCGATGAATTCCGCGAGGTTCATATTGCTGAATTGATCAACAGTAAGGGCAGCAACAGGGGCCGCGCTGCTGAGCTTATATCCCTTGGCCAGAAGGAAGGTGCACTTGGTTTTGCTGCACAGTTCGCTGAGCGTGAAATTGAGGCGCAAAGAGCAGCGGTTACTGCGCTGAGCGAGAAGCAGCTTGAAGCAGCGGTACAGGCGTTGGTCGAAGCCTCACGGGTCTATGTGATTGGACGCCGTCCCTTCTTTGCCCCCGCCTATTCGCTTTCCTATTCGTTGAGGAAGGCCAAACCAAACACTCACCTGCTCGACACCGGTGGAGGATCAGGATTGGAACTCGATGACCTCACGCAAAATGACGTGGTCATCGGGTTTACTTCCCACCCCTATAGCAGGGTCACGTTTGACGTGGCGAAAAATGCGAAGGCCCAAGGAGGGACGGTTATTGCCGTCACCGACAGTGAGAACGCGCCAATTGCGCGGTTTTCGGACCATCTTTTCCTCATGACGGCGCGAAGCTACGCCTTTCCGGACTCTGTTGCAGGCGCTTATGTTATCGCGAACATTCTTGTCGCCCTCACGGTCTCAAGACTAGGCTCAGATGCACTAGCGCGCATCCAGCGCAATGAGCTGGAGATCCGCGAAACGGGAGAATATCTGGCCGAACCCGCGCGGCGCTCAAAGGCCGTCACGTGAAGATCAAGCCGCTCGACATTTCTGTATTTTAAAATGGAGCGCGCCCGGCGCGTGCATGCATGACGATTTCGCCCCGGGCTTACCTCCATCGATTGATCAAGCTGTTCCGCGCCGATGAGCGATGATCTCCGGATCAGCCTGCCAGCCGTGGCGCGCTGATCATCCGGGCACAGACCCGAGAGCACGGCGATCAATGCCACTAACTACGCTTCAGAGGTGGAATGGATGCGTAGCGCGGGCCATCAGCCCTGGTGGACCCGCACGGCTGGAACTGAAAGCTTTGTAAAGCGAAGATCGAGGCGGCTCTGCGGATTGTTGAGCGCTGGATTCCCTCCCGATTAAGTACCCGCTCGCTTCCACGCTCGAGCCCTATCTGGGTTGGTAGGTATCCAAGCGACGTGGCCGGTGGTTTAGTTGGCTGAAGCCCTGGGTGCCGATCGATCTGTGGAAAGACCGAGCGGCCTCACGATCCATGGAAAAATCTGGAGCCTGCTATGCCTAGCCGCTGGAAACGAAGACCCGACGGATCCAACTGGGGCGATTTTGGTGACGATGATGAATTGGGGCGCCTGAATTTTCTTACGCCAAGCGCCCGCAAGCGCGCGGCCGGCTATGTTGAGGAAGGACTGACATTCTGCCTTAGCCTTCCACTGAATTTGCCGGGAGGCAACGTCGTGCATCGTCTGAGACATCCGCCCCGATTGTTCGCTCTACCACGCGACCAAGAGGATGCCCTCAACTACAACTATCCGCTGGCTAAGGAAAAGGTCTGGGCGACCGATATCGTCAGTGACGACTATGTAACATTGGCGACACAATACTCTTCGCATTGGGATACTTTTGCCCATGTGGGGCAGAGTTTCGATGCCGATGCGGATGGCGTCGCTGAACCAGTCTACTATAACGGTTGGCGCGCCGGCATTGATGTGATTGCGCCAGATCCCGCGACGGGCAGCGCACGGACATCCCGTCTGGGTGTAGAGACAATGGCGCGAGCAGGCCTGCAGGGGCGCGGCGTAATGATTGATCTATGTTACCATCTCGGCCGCAGCCGACGCGTCGTTAGTTATGACGATATTATGCGAATTATCGAGGCGGATGCTATCGAAGTCGAGCCGGGAGACCTAGTGTGCTTTTACTCAGGTTTTGGTGATCTTATCATTTCATCTGCTGGCACGCTCGATCGCTCTGACGTACAACCTGCCGACTGCCCCGAATTGGATGGACGCGATCAACGCCTACTCAAGTGGATTGATGGAACTGGGCTTTCCGCGCTCATCTCGGACAATTTCGGGATAGAGGCAATTCCCGCACGGGCGGTCGATGGTGAAAAACATGCCTCATTGCCGCTCCACGAGTTCTGTCTTTTCAAGGTCGGGATCGCACTGGGGGAGCTCTGGTATCTTTCGGAGCTCGCCAAGTGGATGCGGCGACAGCAACGACGATATTTTCTCCTGACTGCGGCACCGCTCTGCCTTCCTGGCGCTGTGGGCTCGCCGGTTACGCCGCTGGCGACCGTTTGACCATCGTGTTGAAACCAGAAAACCAGCGCAGACTGTTGTCTGAAGCCAAGGGCGGGTCCTATGTGCGGCCTCCTTTTTGGAGTTTGGCCTGATGTGGTAGTCGGCCTCCGCTCTCGCGCAGACCCATTTTCTAGCACCGTTCGAGCCAGCACCTCGAGACAATTCCTGGAATTGCTCCAATCGTTGCATGTAGCCCCTCTTCGGCAGTCTGACCTAATCGAGCGAAGGATCCTCCAAATCTGGCGAGGTGTTTGTTTTCACGGAGCGAAAAGGCAAAATTGGCGTTCAGGACGTCTTAAACCAAGGCTATGCGGGTCGGCTGGAGGTGATCGAGAACAGGCCTCAGTAACGCTCGGAAGCGGAGAAGGCGCGGATTGTGGCGGAAAGCCTGTTGCCAGACGCCGACATGGCGCATGCACGGGGCGTGCCGGCGGGATTGTCAACGAAGTCGTGAGAAACGAACAGCAGGAGATCCAATGGGCTACCTCGACGAACTTTTTTCGATGACGGGCAATAAGGCACTTGTGACAGGCGGCTCGACCGGCATCGGACGAATGGTAGCGACCGCCCTAGTGCAGGGCGGCGCAGAAGTCATGATCGCCTCCCGCAAGGGCGCCGATTGCGAGCGCACGGCAGAAGACCTCAACACGCTGGACGCACCGGGCAAAGCGGAAGGATTTGCCGGAGATATCAGTTCGCTAGAGGGCATCACCGAACTGGTCAATGAAGTGAAAAAGCGGACGGACAGGCTGCACATCCTCGTCAACAATGCCGGCGCCACTTGGGGTGAGCGACTTGACACCTTCCCCTATGAGGCATGGGCACGCGTGCTCACCGTCAACGTTACCGGGCTTTTCCATCTGACGCGCGAGCTTCTGCCACTGCTTGAAAAGGCGGCAAGCGACGAACACCCTGCGAGGATCATCAATCTTGGCTCGGTGATGGGAACCCAACCGATCGCCGAAGGCGCATACTCCTACACCGCCTCGAAGGCCGCCGTTCATCACCTGACGCGCACGCTTGCGCACGAATTCGCGCCACGCCGGATCACCGTCAATGCCTTCGCGCCCGGTACGTTCCGGAGTCGGATGACTGCTTTCGCCACCGCCACCGACGAACAGACACAACGGATGGGTAGTCGCGTCCCGCTGGCCAGGATCGGCAGGCCCGATGATATAGCCGGCGCGACGCTGTTTCTATGCAGCCGAGCCGGCTGCTACGTCACCGGAGCGATCCTACCGATCGATGGCGGTCAGTCCGTACGGCACGGCATAAGCTTCTTCACGGAATAGCGCGCGCCAAGAGGTTTCGTTTTGAGCCGGTGACGTTTGACGCCAGCGCGGGCAAGGAAATGGCGTCGCCGTGCCGCGCTGTCCTGTAGAAGACGATCGCCCAGCTGCAGACGCGACTGATGATCATGCATTCTCGCACTTCAAGCCTGAGCTTGCTGCGCAGGAGCCGTCGTTCGGCGGTTCCGCAATTTGATGATTCAAACTGCCTGCCGGGACCGGCCGACGTGTCGAAAGCCCTGTCGCTTGGTCTTCGTAGGCATGTTCTGGCAGCCGTGGCCCCGCGCTAACGCGGGAGCAAGCGGATGCCCGGCCGAAGGCGCTGGCGCATCTGAAAACCACCTTGGGCTTGCCGGAGTGGCGCCTACTCATCGTCAGCGCCGACCGCAGATGACCCGCTATCGGTCCCGCCGGCTGCTGGAGATAGAGTTGCGTGCGAGGCTGCGCGACCTAGCCAAGGAGCGGCGGCCCCTCGGCTATCGGCGGATCTTCATCCTGCTCCCCCGGGAGGGCGAGCCGTCGGGGATCATTCGGAGCTGTCGGCTGTACCCCGAAGAAGGGCTGGCGGTGCGGAAGCCGCCGCCCGGCCACGTTTATCGGCACGGGGGTACCGATCCTGGTCGAAGCACGGGCGAATGCCCGCTGGTCTTGGATTTGCGTCATGACCAGCCTGCGACCGGCGTTTCCGCGTGCTCAACATAGTCGATGGTGTGACGCGGGGAATACGTGGCGGCGATCCCGACGCCTCGATCTTCAGCCGCCTGGTCGGCGAGATCGCACCGCTAATCACCAGTCGCGGAGCAACTCGGCCTCGATCGTGCGCGAGGCACGCGGCAGCCTGATCCAGGCGCAGGCGGTCCTTGCCGGGTCCCGACGGTGGGGGTAGGGGGCCGGCCATGTTTCGCCTCCTGAGATCGAGATTTCTTACCCGGTGATTGATGCTGCCGCGTCGCTGCACAGCCACAGCACGGCGGCAATCTCTTGCCGCTGGATCAAGCGGCCTTGCGGGTTGGTCTAAAACGAGGCTCGCCCGCGCCTCGCCGGCCGAGTGACCTGCTACTGAACTGTCATCCAGCTGCGATTAGAGCCTCGACCGTTTTTGTTACGCCTTGTGGCGCGGGTTGAGCAACCGGCGGAGGCGCGGAGCCTTCCATCAGCACAGCGTCGGAGCCGGTTGCGGTGATGACCTGGGCATAGGCTGCCGGGGTCTGGTAGCCGAGCGAGGAATGTGGCCTCGCGGTGTTGAAGTCCTCCCTCCATTCGGCGATGGCGCTTCGGGCGTGGTCGAGACCGAAGAACAGGCTCTCGTTCAACAGCTCATCGCGCATCCGGCCGTTGAAACTCTCGACATAGCCGTTCTGCATCGGCTTGCCCGGCGCGATGTAGTGCCATTCGATCCTGTAATCCTTCGACCAGGCGAGGATGGCGTTCGAGGTGAACTCGGTGCCGTGATCGGAGACGATCATGCGTGGCTTGCCGCGCTGGGTGATCAGTTCCGTCAGTTCACGGGCAACCCGACGGCCGGAGATCGAGGTGTCCGGGATCGCCGCCAGGCATTCGCGCGTCACGTCGTCGACGACGTTGAGCACGCGAAACCTGCGGCCGCAGGCGAACTGGTCATGCACGAAATCCAGCGACCAGCGCGCGTTCGGCTTTGCCTCGACCAGGATCGGCGCCCGCGTGCCGACCGCTCGCCGCCTTGCCCGGCGCTTGCGCACCGTCAGGCCCTCCTCGCGGTACAGACGATAGATGCGGTTGACCCCAGATGCCTCGCCCTCGCGCCTGAGCAGGATGAACAGCCGCCTGTAGCCAAAGCGTCGGCGCTCATTGGCGAGGTCGCGCAACCTGCCACGCAGCTCCGTCTCGGGCGGACGCCTTGACCGGTAGCGGATCATCTTGCGATCGGCGCCCACAAAGGAACAGGCCCGACGCTCCGACAGACCCATGACGGCCTGCAGATGCGCGACGGCTTCGCGCTTGGCGGCGGGCCCTACCATTTTTTTGACAGAAGCTCACGCAGCGCCGAGGCTTCCAGCATCTGATCGGCGAGCAGCTTCTTCAGCTTGGCGTTCTCGTCTTCCAGCGCCTTCAGCCGCTTGGCGTCGGACACGTCCATCCCGCCATACTTCGCCTTCCAATTATACAGCGTCGCCTCCGAGACCCCGTGCTTGCGGGCCAGATCGCCCGCCTTTACACCCGCCTCATGCTCGCGCAGAACCGCAATGATCTGCTCTTCTGTGAACCGCTTTCTCTTCATCAGTCCGTCCTTCGATCAAGGGCCGGACTCTAATCTCAGATGGAGGAAATTCTTAGGGGCAGGTCACGAGCTACCGGTCTTTTCGACGATGCGATGGATGGACCCCTCCAGCATGTCAGTCTCGACGAAGCTCGGGCACACGGCGTTGATGGTGACGCCGGATTTCGCCGTCTCGGCGCCCGCATCAGGCCGACGACGCCATGCTTGGCCGCCACATAAAGCGCGACATAGGCGTAGCCTTTCAGCCCGGCCGTTGAGGCGATGAAGACGATCCGGCCCGCCTTACGCGCGGCCATGCCGGCCAGCGCCGCTTCACCTTCAGGAAGGCGCCGGTCAGGTTGACGTCGAGCGTGCGCTGCCAATCAACGAGCGTGGTCTTATGCGCTGCTGGCATGCTGCCGGCCATTCCGGCATTGACGACGACGATGTCGAAGGCCCCGCGCGCGGCTCCCGCCGTCCAAAGTGACGTCGGCGGCGATGTCGAAGATGCAGTCGCTTTCGCCAGCCACTTTGGCAAGCTCGGTGTCGCGTCGGCCGCAAATGGTCACGTCGATGCCGGCACCGGCCAGCGCCAGCGCGATGGCCCGACCGTCGGCGGAGCCGCCGCCAAGGTCGCGCTCTACCAGCGGATAGAGCTCGTCCTGGCAGATAGGATCCGGCCACTTCACACACGGTCGCCGAGCGCGACCGCGGCGTGCAGCCGTCCAGTGGGAATCGGCGAGACGCGGCCGCCCCAGCGCCAGCAGTTCGGCGCGGCCGGCCATCAGGATTGGATTGACATATCCGACTCGTAGTGTTGCCGACCGCCATCGTCGCCATGCTGGCGCATGACGCGTCGACGATCCTGGGCGCGAAAGCATCGGGGAGTCCGGATAGAATGACATCATCAGGCTGGCTTGTTGCAGAGAGCTGAATTGGAGCGCCGGTTCTCCATGCGCCGCAATTCAGCTCCCGGGAACCCACCAAAGTAGATAGCATCTCGATCCGTGTTGATGGTGTATCCATCTATCAGAGGCGCGCCGTCCACCCATGCCCCAGATCATTACCATAGGGACACTGCCATGAACAAAAGAATAGTTAATCCATTGGCCATCTCACGCTTTCTCAAAGGATATGACGACGATGCCGCCCAAAAGGGAATTAAAATCTCGATAGGATTCGATTTTCATAAATACGTCTCGATCACGCGGGCCACTCCAACAAAGAGTCCAACATACCCAAATTTTCGACCAGATCGTTCGCCAATTAAAGCAGGTGAGGGATTTTGGATTGTCGGCGTCGACCATAATGATGATGTTGCCCTTCTCGATGCTGCTCGATTGTACGACCTTTCGCACAGCAATTTTGCAGAACATTGGCAATCCCTGAAGGCGTTCTATGCTGACCCGGCCATACACGCACATCCTAACGACAGTTGTACGTGTACAGCACCGAGCGCAAAGAACCTTACCGGGAAAGTAGCCTTCCTTGGGGATATATGGGTGCGCAAAGACTACAGAGGCCAGGGCCTGCCCAGAATCGCGGCTGGAATAGCATGCGGCGTGTCTTTTGCCTTGTGGTCTCCAGACTTCGTGTGTGGGCTTGTAGAGCGTTGGTCATTAGATAAGGGTATTGTTGCACAATACGGGATGCCACATCATGAACCGGGTGGTTCAATATTACGGCTAGTAGAAGAGAAGATCCTAGACGACGAGTGGCTTATTTGGCTCACCGGCGAGGAGTTGAGGAGCCGAATTGATTCTCATCACAAAGCGAGCCAATTGTAGATGCGTCATTTTCGCTGGCACGACCGCACTATGCAGATTGAACTTCGTAGATCTGTAATTTGCAGAGCTTGGCGGTGTATCCCTTGAGGGTTTCAAGGATCTGTCCGCACTGGCCGAGCCGGAGCTGGTCGTGCTGTATCGGGTCTCACAAGGCCGGACGTTGCATTGACTCGCAGCGGGCTCTCAGGCCCATCTGACTACCTTCGCATATCGTCCGTCCCTGCGTTCCCTCGCGGGACACCGCCCTCGGATCAGCGCTGGCGCTTCACCGCTGGAAAACTGTTTCTACCTCATCTCAAGCCTCGAACAAAGTGCCGTCGCGCAGCATGGCATGCATGATGACAGCGAGACGCCGCGCGAGTGCCACTCGGGCTTTCTTCAGACCGCGGCGCTTCGAGATTTTCAGCGCCCAAGTCTTGAGCGCGAAGCTCCCCCGGCTCCGAGTCAGGATTGAGTTGGCTGCTTCGTAGAGAAGCTTGCGGACCATGCTGTCACCTTGCTTGGTGATCCGGCCTGTCCAGTCGAGTTCACCGGATTGATGACGCCTGGGCACCAGCCCAAAGTAGGCACCCGCGTTTCGCGATTGTCGGAACCGGCCGGCCTCGTCGATGGCGGCGGAGAAGGCGGCTGAAGTCTGGATGCCAACACCAGGTATACTCATGAGGATCTGGCAGGCCTGCGACTGAGCGGCGAGCATACGCAGCTTGAGATCCAGTTCCTTGATCTGCTCGACCAGTTGCACGCGCACCGTCAGCAACGAAGTAATCGCTTCGCCAAGACCAGGGATGTGGGATGCTTCCATGATGCGTTCGATGAAGGCCTCTCCCTGCCCGACGCCCGGCCTATAGCCGAAGGTGGCGCACAACTCACGGATCATGTTGTCGAGCCGGACACGGGCCTCCACCAGATGACCGCGAGCGGTGATCATGCTGCGTACACCGTGCGCGGCCGGCGATTTGACATGAACCTCCTTGTAGAAGCCCGTTCTTGCCAGTTGCGCGAGCCCTGCAGCATCATGGGGATCGGTTTTGTTCGCCTTCATCGCCTTGAGGCTCTGGTGCGCCTGGCGGGCATCGATACACACCACGTTGACGCCCAGCTCCCGCAGGCCAAGGCAGATCGCGGGTGACATACGTCCGGTTTCGATCACCGCCCGCTCGATCGGGCCGTGTCGGCGTAATGCGTCGGCGATCGCATCCGGCGTGCTCTCAGCCTTCTCGGAACTCAGCTTGCGTCCATTTTCATCAATAATGCAGACCTGCGTGCTTTCCATCGACAGGTCCAGTCCGGCATAATGCTTCATGGCTGTTTCCTTCCTTCAGGATTCGACAACCAGAAGTGTGCGCCTCACCCGAGGCCTGAGGGAAGCAGCCACAAATTACACGATGACTCATAAGCGCGGAGCCAGATGCGCACTGAGGCGAGCTCGATGGCAGCGAGGAAATTGAGCGGATCGCGGTCATATCGAGTTGCGATACCTCTGAAGTGCTTAAGTTTGTTGAAGTATCGCTCGACGAGATTGCGCTGCCTGTAGACCCATGCGCTGAAAGGAAAACTTCCGGTCCGGTTCTTCTTCGGGGGGATGTTCGCCCACGCTTTTCGCTCCGCCGCGAGCGTCCGGATAACATCGCTGTCGTAGGCGCGGTCGGCAAGCAGGATTGCATCGGGTTGCAGGGCGTCGAGCATGGCGGCGGCGGGCTTGCCGTCATGTGCCTGTCCAGCCGTCAGGACAAGGTCGATCGGCCGGCCTTCGGCATCGGCGAGCGCGTGGATCTTGGTCGTGAGGCCGCCGCGGGAACGTCCCATGCAGCCATCGTCAGCGCCCCCTTTTTTGCCGTGGCAGCGTGCTGGTGAACGCGGTCACAGGAGCTGTCGATCATGATGATCTCGCCGTCAAAGGCCTTGGAAACCGCCGCCAGATGCCGATCCCAGCCCCCGGCTTGGCGCCATCGCACGAACCGGTTGTAGCAGGTGGTGTAGGGTGTAGGGGCCATAGCGTTCCGGCACATCGGCCCAGGGTGAGCCGGTGCGGAAACGCCACAGGATGCCGTTGAGCACCTTGCGGTCGTCAACGCGTGCCACACCGCGGACCTTGTTGGGGAGATGAGGCGCGATGATGCCCCATTCAAAATCGCTCAATTCATACCTACGCATCAAAGCCTCCAAAAGAAGCCTTGAGTTAGCACGATACCCAGTTTATGAGTTTGCGACTAGCCTTCTGACGGTAAGCGCTCATTTCCCCGCACGTGGACGGCCCTTGCAACAGCTGATCGCTTTCAGACGGACGCGTCGGGTCAGGCTGCGGCGGCTTTGAGGAAGTTGAAGGGCAGGAGATCGTCGATAACCACTTTCTCGGGGCGCTGAGGCAGTTCAGTGAGGACGTGGCGCAACCACGCTAACGGCTCGACGCCACAGGCGCGGCAGGTCAACGTCAGGCTGTAGATGACGGCGCTGGCCTTGGCTCCGTCGACAGTATCGCTGAAAAACCAACTCTTCCTGCCAGTTGCAAAAATCCTGATGTCACGCTCGAGAAGATTGTTGTCGATCGGCATGCTGCCGTCCTCGGTGTAACGCGTCAGATATCCCCATTGCTTCAGGGTGTAGGAGACGGCGTCGCCGAGCTTGCTGTCCGGCAAGACTTTTGGGGCGATGTCGTCGAGCCATGCCTTGAGAGCATGGAGGATGGGGACACTAGAGCATAACCTGACCTGATGGAATCGCGAGGGATTCCCATCGGGGAGAATATCTGATTCATCATGTCGGCTGGGTATGGAGGCCAGCAGGCATGGTTAGAGCCATATCGGAGGATTTGCGTTCGCGAGTGATCGCAGCGGTTGAGAGTGGCCTGTCGCGGCGGGCTGCGGCGGATCGTTTCGGTGTTGCCGCGGCAAGCGCGGTCCGCTGGGTCCGCGAATGGCGAGAGAGCGGCGCGACGCGGGCAAAGCCCCAAGGCGGAGACAAGCGCTCCCAGCGGATCGAAGCCTACCGGGATACGATCCTAGCGGTGATCGAAGGTCAGGACGACATCACACTGGTCGAGTTGGCTGAATTTCTCAGGGCGGAGCATGCGGTCGTGTTCGCGCCGAGCACGATCTGGCGCTTTCTCGACCGTCACTCGATGACCTTCAAAAAACAGCGCACGCCAGCGAGCAGGATCGGCCCGACGTGCTCGCGCGGCGACGCGCCTGGTTCAAGGCCCAGCCTGATCTCGATCCCGAACGGTTGGTCTTTATCGACGAGACCGGCGCATCGACGAAGATGGCTCGCCTGCGTGGACGGGCAAAGCGGGGCATGCGGTGCCGATCTCCGATCCCGCACGGGCACTGGAAAACGACTACTTTTACAGGCGCATTGCGCCTGACGGGCATGACTGCGCCGATGGTCCTCGACGGACCGATGACGGGTGAATGGTTCGCCGCTTATGCCGAGCATGTATTGGCGCCTACGCTTCGAGTTGGTGACATCGTCATCCTCGACAACCTGCCCGCTCACAAAGTCGCCGCCGCCCGCCAAGCGATCGAAGCGGCCGGCGCGCGAATGCTCTTCCTACCGCCTTACAGCCCCGACTTTAACCCGTGTATGGATGGCTCCTGCGGGTCAAGGGTATCGGATCGGGTTTGGTGAACAGGTCGGTTGCGGCCATGTATACGGCGTCTGAATGTGCAACGGGATCGCTGCGCGCCCTGATGAATATCCGCTTGGAGAACAGGTCCCACTCAATCGAGCGCGCTCGAGGCGCTTCGGATTAATCGGGGTGTCCTGGTTCTTCGTCTCCGTTTGTTCGCCATCACCTCACTTTGCCCTGACCATTCCGAGAGCCTGTCAGGCTGACTGCGGCTCGTAACGCGATCCGTCCCTCAGGACGGCGAATATTGTTCGTGCCATGCGATGCGCCAAAGCGACGGCGACGATCTTCGTCTTCTTTCGCATCAGCATGCCCGATAGCCAGTCCGAGCTCGGCTCGCGCTTGAGTCTGCATCTGAGCATGATCTGCGCCATGGCGCCCAGATACAGCAAGCGTCGGATATAACGATTGCCCATCTTCGAGATCCGGCCCACCCTCTGCTTGCCTCCGGTGGAGTGCGGCTTGGGAGTGAGGCCGAGCCAGGCGGCATAGTCCCTTGCGCTGCCGAAATTGTCGACATCCGGCGTCGTCGCCGCGATGATCGTCGCCGACAGCATCCCCACACCTGGGATTGTGGCTAGACGCTGGCTTGTCTCGCTTTGCGCGTAGGTCTCTTCGAGCTCGTCGGTCAGCCGCTCGATCCGCTTGTCCGTCTCGGCCAACTGATCGAAGAGCAAACTCACAGGCATTCGAGCTACTTCCGGCAGTTGATCCAGTTGATCCTTCAGTCGATTGACGTTCTGCGCGCCCTTCGCCGCGATGACGCCGAACTCCGTCATGTGGGCCCGGATCGCGTTGCCGATCTGCGTGCGCTGGCGAACCAGAAAGTCTCGCGTGCGGTGAAGAACCAGAACCGACGAGCAGGCTTCGCTCTTGATGGCGACAAACCGCATGGAGGGGCGTGTCACGGCTTCACAGATGGCGGCCGCATCCGCAGCATCCGTCTTCCCGCGCTTCACGTAAGGCTTCACATAGGAGGGCGGCATCAGCCGGACGTCGTGCCCCATCTTCAGAAGCCTGCGCCCCCAATCGTGAGAACCTGCGCAAGCCTCCATGCCGATCAGGCATCGTGGACGCTTCTGGAAAAACACCAGCAACTGGCTGCGGCGAAGCTGACGGCGTACGAGAACCCGACCGTTCCCATCGACACCATGGATCTGGAAGACACTCTTTGCGAGGTCGATGCCAACTGTGGCAAGTTCTGACATGGATGGCTCCTTTGCTCGGGACGACAACATCCCAACTATGGCGCAATGCGACGCCGGGAGCAGGAGCCATCCACACCATCAATCGAGAATGCCTTCTCCAAGCTGAAGTCGATCCTCAGGAAAGCCGCCGCACGCAACATCCCCGAGCTTTGGGACGCAATCCGCGACCCCTTGCCACGCTTCACCGCCGAGGAGTGCTCAAACTACTTCTGCGCCGCAGGATACGAGCCTGAGTGATCAGATTCTGCTCTATGTTGCTGGCGGAAGCGGCGAATGCAGTCATCTCGCGTTTCGCCGTCATCGGGGATTTCGTTCCGCGCCTGACTTTCAATCCGATAGAGCTGTTCGAAGAAGCGGAGTGCCTGTTCCGGCGGGCCGCCGCCTTTCTTCCTCGCCTTTAGGGCATCGACGAAGCGCCGCCTCGAATGGGCCATGCAGCCAAGATGCGTTGCCCCTTCCAGCGTGCGCCAAGCGGAATAGCCATCACTCATGACTATGCCGCGGTAATCGCCCAAGAAGGTCTGCGGGTGTATCTGGCCGCGACCCGGTTGATAATCGAGCAGCACGATAGGCTCGTCACTGTCCTGGCCGCTCCGGTATGCCCACATGTACGAGGTGCTGGCGGCCTCTCGATCCTTTTCCTTCAGGACCTGAACAGTCGTCTCGTCGCCATGGATGAGGGGCTGCGATCTGAGCCGCAGCTTCAGGGCGTCATAGATGCGGGAGAGATGCTTTTCGCTCGAGCCGATCACCCAGTGGCCCAGAGCGCCACGGCTGACAGGAACACCCGCGCGCTCGAAGGCCTGCGCCAGGCGGTAGAGCGGTGTGCCGTCGACGTATTTGTGAACGAGCGCGAAGGCCAGCGTCGAGGCCGTAGCGATGCTGCCCGGCAAGGGTTGCGCGGGCATCGGCGCGGTCACGACCGGCGTGTTGATGCCGGTACGCTCACAATGGCGGCAAGCATATTTGAACCGCACATTCTGCAGGACCTTCGCCTTCACCTCGATATGAAGCTGCTCGGTAATGGTCTCGCCCATGCGATGCATCTGGTGACGGCAGCAAGGACAGACCTTCTGATCGTCGGGAAGGTCATACTCGACACGCTCGCGCGGCAGGTTTTCCGGCAAGGCCTTGCGGCCGCGCTTCTTTCCCGTCTCCCCTTCGGCCGCCGGCAAGCCCGTGTCCGGCAGGACAACGCCGCCGCCATCTTTGTTGTCGGCGGCGTCCTCATCCGCGGCCTGTTCGGCTTCATTGAAGAGGCGGTCAATATGCTTTTCGCTCTTCGGCGCAAAACGATGCAGTCGTGCAAGCGCCAGCTCTTCCTCGAGTTTGACGACGCGTTCGGCGAGTTGACCGCCTGCAGCGCAGCAATACGCGCCATCAACTCTTCAACAGTCGGTTCGCCGGGTCGATTCATCAGATTCTTGAATCGAAAGCATGCCGCGGCGTCAACCGCTCAATTCGAGAGCCCTCAGCCGGCAACCTGATATTGCCGCGCCGGATGGCGGACCATCGCATCGATATCGATGCCGTCGAGGATCCAGTGCAATTGCTCGGTCGTAAGCGTGACCACCGCTGCCTCCCGGCGCGGCCACCTGAACCTGTCCTCGGTCAGCCGCTTCAGGACCAGCACAAAGCCCGACCGATCGAAGAACAGGAGCTTCATCCGGTCGCGACGGCGATTGCAGAACGCAAAAACCGCCGGAGCAAACGGATCGAGCGCCATCGTCTCTTGGACCAGAACCGCAAGGCTGTTGATGCCGGCCCGGAAGTCGATCGGCTCGCGGTGCAGGTAGACTTTCAGGTCAGCGCCCAGTCTGAACATGACCCAGTGCCTCCGATGGTCGCCGTGCAATGCATCCACATCACCGCATTCCAGCGTCAACTTCACGCCGTTCGGCAGCGACGCGCTCACCTTGGCTGGAGAGGAAAAAGGCGCTGTCCTTTTCGATGCCGACCTACGCACCCCATCGCAAGTCCCCGGCGAATCCACCGCAGCCATGCTGCTCTGTCGCAGCAAGGCCCGATCGGAAGTGCTTTCAATCTGAACCGGGATGAACGCAGGTGGCGGGGACGGCGGGAGGGACTGGGTCTCCGCGCGCTTCTTTATCCACTTCTGAAGAAGGTTCGCATTGACCCCATGTTCGAGCGCGAGCCTCGATACCGACACGCCAGGCTCAAGGCAGGCCGAGACAAGACGCTCCTTCGATGCGCGGTCGTATCGGCGTCGCCCGTCCCGACCGACAAGCCTCACCAGCAGTTTCTGCTCATCTTCTTCCATCACCTGGTGTCCACGTATTTCGGTGGACACCTGCATGCATCAGAGCACTCAAGAGCAAAAGGTGCGGGGAAATTCGCGCTTACTTCTGACGCGAAGAGAGGGAGTGTTTAGAGAGTTGGCCTCCTGATAGGAAGCTTTGATCTCAGAGGACCAACCCTTATGAGGATGCAGATTCCGACGATTGCCGGACGCCATTCCGATCACAAAAGCCGAACGCAACTGCTTCGACTGAGCGCGGACGGCATAAGCGTTCGCGACATTGCCACTATGCTCGGGATTGCCCTCAGCACGGTTCAGGACAACACAGAGCGAGCGACTGCCGCCGGCCTTTCCCACGTCATCTCACGGCGATCCAGGCAAGGATCCTGCTGCTGGATCGTGAGATCGCCATCAGGGCCAAGACTGACTCGGTCGCCAAGCGCCTGATGACAATACCGTGATCAGCCCGGTCGTCGCCACCGCCTTGCAGGCTCTGGCGCCCGCAGCTTCGACTTTCCGGCGAGGACGTGACTTCGCCACGTGGCTGGGGCTTACACCCAGGCAGCACTCCAGCGGGGGCAAGGAACGGCTGGGCCGGACAACCAAGATGGGCGAGCGCAGTCTGCGAAAGCTGCTGATCCTCGGAGCGATCTCGGTCACAAAGTCGCCGCACGCGACGGACGGAAGACAAGCCTGTGGCTGGCCAGCATGCTGGCTCGAAAGCCGCGCATGCTGGTGACGGTCGCGTTGGCGAACAAGATCGCGAGGATTCTAGGCGCTGATGGCGCACGGAGGGACCTCCAGAACTCCGGCTACGGCGGTATAAAGCTCATCGCGGTCGCGAGGCGGTCAGGGAGGCAGGAAAGTCAGACGAGAGGCATGGCGCAAGGGTCAGAAGACGGCATCGGAAAAGCCAGTAATTATCCCAAGCGCCTTTGAGCGCGCGTGCAAGCGTATTGGACCGGATCCGCGATCTCCATACAGACCAGCGGCCCTATGACCGGCCGCATCAAACCCGAAGGGGCGTTGCGGGATATTGGTGCAGCCGTCCCAAGCGACTACCGTATGTGAGCTTGACCAGTCTCGAATAGTTGAACCGCGTCACACAATCAGGCCCAGCTCTCAATCCCGCCGCCCAAGTGAGGCACGATGCCGCCCTAACATCCCTCTTGACCTCCTTTTGTTCAGGGCTGTAGCGTCGATTTATCTGACGACACCTTTTCTGCTTGTGACAGCTCTCCTTCGGAGAGCATCGCCACACCGATGATGCCCTCCCTGACTAATTGTGCGATCTCAGCATCGGAAAGGCCGAGAATCCCTGATAGGATGTCTCTGTTATGCTGTCCGAGTGTCGGCGCTGCTGTGCGAATTGCATAGGGGCCTGCACCTTCGCGGATAGGCATCGAGGGCTGCGGATGTAAGCCCACGAAAGCACGTTCAACGTCTTGCAGAAACGCGCGAGAGGCGAGATGCCGATCCGTAAGTAGGTCCTTTGGCGTCCGAGCTACGCCGGCAGCGACTCTTGCTGCTTGCAACTCGGACATGGCCTCATCCGCGTCGCGGCTCTGCGTCCAGACTGTGATGCCTTCCTCGATAACATCCTCAATGGCCCGGCGAGCTTCTGCAGATTTTAGCAACGCGTCTGCAGCCCAATCTGGCCGACCAATAAGAACGGCAAGCCTCTGCCACATATCCTCGTCAGTTGCGGCTACCATGATCCAGTTGTCCTCACCTGCACTCCGGAAGCAGCCATGAGGGACAAACTCCGGATGTCGATTTCCAAACTTTGGTGGCGGCAAACCACCCATCGAGCCAACGGTGATCCATGGTGCCGCAAACGGCATCATGCATTCGATCTGCGCAAGATCAATGAACTGTCCCTGCCCTGTGTTGCGGGCGTGAATCAGTGCAATCAAAACTGCCACGCAGCCGTTCAACCCACCGACGGCATCTCCGAAGGCGACGTGACTCATGACAGGTGGTCCGCCGGGATCTCCGACCACACTTGGTAACCCTGAGGCTTGCTCGAGAGTCGAGCCATAGGCCCGGCAATTGCGATGAACGCTGTCGGCGCCAAAGGCTGACATCGACATCATGACGAGGCGTCGGTTCAGCGTCCTGAGCACGTCGTACCCAAGCCCGAGCTTCGGCAGCACGTCGACCGAATAATTGCTGACGACAATATCGGCTCCCACTACAAGCCGTTTTGCGAGAATGAGGCCTTGCGGCCGCGTCAGGTCGAGTGTGATACCGCGCTTGTTGCGATTCATGATGCAGTAGCACATCGCCTTTTCGTATAAATGGTCGTCGACGTAAGCAGGGCTTCGATCAACGCCGCGGAACCAGTCCGGATATTGGATGGCCTCGATCTTGATGACGTCCGCGCCGAGGTCACCCAAGGTGCGCGTACACAACGGGCCCGCCCAGCCCATCGAGAAGTCGATCACGCGAACCTCGTGCAACGGCTGCCAGCCGGCATCGATGCAGCCGGACGACGTCAATGCGGTTGGATGTGTTCCCTGATTCGCGAAAGCCTGATGCTCGCCGGGAGCTGGAACCTTCCCGCCCCGGCGCGGCGGCGTCGATATCAACCGCTGCATCGAGCCAGCGGTCAAGCCCTCTTCGTCTCCAAGCAATACGGGCACGATCGCGCCGCGCGCTTTTTTCTCGGTATCGAGGAGCAGATCGGATATTTCCGGTACGGGCACGATTGGGATCTTCCGTTTCAATCCCTCCTCGAACCAATCTTGCGCTGTTCGCTCCCTCAACTTTGGGATGAACTGTCGTTCGATATGTTCCATGTGCTGCAAACGATCTTCGGCGAGGACCAGAGCCGGATCATCGCGCAATTCGGATAGGCGGAGCATGTCGCAGAATGCGTGCCATTGTGCCGGGGTCCACGTCGTGACGCCAAGCCAACCCTTCTTGGTTTCGTAAATGCCGGCCGGAAAGCCCGGCCAGAAGCGGTTAGTACCAATGCGGTGCATCACGTCGCCGCGCGCAAACGCCTCGAACATAAGATACTCGCTGACAGCGAGGCTCGATTCGAAAATACTCAGAGACCACGACCGCCCTCCCCCACCCTGCATTCGCGCAACCGCCGAAGAAGCCACTGCAATGAAGCCCCACAGGCCAGCAAGGATACCCGTTTGGAAATCCGGTGCGTGCAACGGCGGGCCCTGAACCGGTCCGGCCAGCTTGACGAAGCCGGCGAGCGCGCGGACGGTCGAATCAGTTGCTACGAATCCCCCGTAGGGACCCTCGCGGCCGAACCAACTCGCTTCGAGGTAGGTCAACCCGGGGCGCCGCTGCCGGATTGCAGCTATATCAACGGACGGGCAGTCCGCGGAACCGACATCGCGGCCATCGACCAGAATGTCGCAATTCTCGATTAATGCCGTCAGCCGTGCGGCCGCATCCGGGTCGTTGGAATCGATGACGTTGCTAGACTTGTTGAAGTTCAGGAATGCGAACCACGCGCTCTGTCCACTGGGCGTGACTGGCGCGGTGCGGCGAAGAGGATCGCCTGTTGGCGGCTCAATTTTCTGAACGTCGGCGCCGAAGTCGGCAAACAGCCGCGCGCAATAACTGGTTGCGGCCGAGCTACCGATTTCGACCACCCGCAGATGCGACAACACCCCCGGGGGCTCCTTTCCAGGCCATGCTCCGGAACCATCGGCTACGCGATGCGAATCTGCGCCTCCACGGGTGTGGCGCTGCTCACCAGACATTGATACACCGGCATTTTAGACTGGTGCGTGCTGGCGGCATTGGGACCAAGCGCAGATCCGCTTTGATCCGCCGTCGCGTCTCCCCAGGATCGATTGCGATGTCGATCTCGAATACCGAGGCAACTGATACGACCGTCTCGTTGGCACAGAATTCCGCGACTTTCTTGCGGCGACAGTCTTCGCGCTCGGAATCTGCGATCGCCTCCATGTCCTTCCGGAAGTCAAGCCGTCCGCAACCCTCCAATTCCATGCCGCCGAATTCGGCGGTCAGCGACCAGACCGGAACGCCTCGCGAGTTGCATTCAAGTCGGCTCGAGCAGGTCATGTCAAGCCGATCGGTGTCGGCCGGCCGACCTCCGCCGCCTTCCGCATACAACATCAGCGGTATTCGCGACTGCTCTGCCGGCGCCAGCATGCGATTTCTTTTCTTAGGATTTATGTGCCCTTGGGTGCTGACGCGCACGGAGTGGTCGTAAACCAGCAGCATGCCGAGGTCAGCTTCCGGGTTGAAATGAGTTGCGTTGACGATCGCAACGCCTCGCAACGAGGCCGTCGTGGCATCTGGCAGTCCCATGAAACTCCTCCGTTGAATCGTCATGATCACCTCAGGGGAGACTCGGTCGCGTATGGGGCTCGGCGGTTGTGTCGGCTACCTTTTCCAAAATGCGATCGCGCAACCGTTCTATGTCTCGGACCTCATGATCGGCAGTAACGCACACCCGGATCCCCGCCTTTCCTTGCGGAACTGTCGGGAAAAACGTCACCGAGGTATAGAAGCCGGCATCGAGAAGCTCTCTTGCGATTGCGATCGCCCTGGACTCCGATCCGATAGCGATCATTCTGATCGGAAGCGAACTGCCTTGCTGGGCGGTTGCGACATGACGGTCGAAGAGGTCAATGCGTTGCGCCAACAGCCTTTGCCGCTGGCCGAGTTCTGCCGAGCGATGAATCTTGCACGAGCCAAGCGCCGCGCCAACTGCCGCCAGATTGGCGGCCGCCGAGAACGCATGGGGGACGGAGTAACGTCGAAACAGAATCTCCTGGTCAGCCGTTCCGAGCATCAACATTCCGCCCGATGCGCCGAATCCCTTGCCCAGCGAGGCTGCTATGATCGTGCGGTCACCAAGCTCTTGCGGAAACTGAGAGCGCGCAAATCCTTGGCCTTGGCGTCCGAACAGCGATATGCCGTGAGCATCGTCGACATAGAGAAAGAGCCCATAGCGTTCCTGGAGTTGGCGCAGTTCCTTGAGCGGCGCATGGCCCCCCATGGAGTAAACGCCATCGCATATATAGGCGACCACCGGCTCCTGGCGGCACAAGCGTTCGAGAGCGTCGATGTCGTTGTGCGCAATCGTTTCCACCCGCGTTTCATCAGCCAAGACCGGCTTGTGATGGGCGAGCGAGATGTGCGCAACGCGATCGAACACGACGACCGGCTTCCTTCCGCCCGTTAATTGGCCCGAAGCAAGGAGGGGCAGCGCGCCCAGATTGGCGAGCATGACACTGGAAAAGGTGAGCACACGCGCGGAGAACATTTCCGAAAGGGTTGCTTCAAGCTCTGCGAGAAGATCGAAATTGAGTCGTGTTCGTGCGCACGACCAATGCAATGACCGGTGCGCCTCAATTGCCTCGATCGCGCCAGCGATGATCACCGGATGATTGTCGAGACCCAGATAAGAGCATCGCACGAAATCAATTGCCTGCGGTCGATTGTTAAGCGGACCGGTACCCAAAGCAAAGGCGCGTCCGGTCGTGGAACGCCCAGAGACGGCCATAAGACCAGCTGCGTGGGCCGCATCGAAATACGCCATGCTCTTGTTGACCACGTAGCTGGTGTTCCGAAAGAGTCCGGTTGGGCGAATACCATGTGAGAGAGCGGCCCGCTGCTTCATCTCATTCTCCATTCTGATCTGCCCAAAATACGCTCGCGACCGCTCAGATGAAGAGCGCGGCTTGGCGACATCGGTCCGAACCGAAAGTGCCGTACGGATCTTGCCACAGATCGATCGGCACCCAGGTTCATGCCAACTAAACCACTGGCCACGTCGCTTGGACACCTACCAACCCAGATAGGGCCCGAGCGCTTAAGGCATGTGTGTGATTGCTGCGCCGTCGGCAGCGACGATGTCGCAGTCTGCATTCGCGGTGAGCGGCGTGTTTTGTGGCTGTAGCGACGTGGCGCCCAACTCGCGGCCATTCTCAAGGTATCGCAACGCGCACGTCAGGTTTGCCCATGACTGCATTGACCGCTGCCGTCATGTCCTTCTCAGCCTTCGCTTGGGTCAGGCTGCCGCGATTGACGCGTTGATTGACAGTGCGCTCGTCTGGTCGGTCGTCGAACGGATGTGTGCCGATGATGTCACGCCGTTAATCGCTTCCCGTCTAGCCGAACCACCAGCCATAGGCGAACACCGAGACGTTCGAACTCGGTGCCGCTGAAATCCTCAAAGTGAATCGGCCGGACCGTTCGAGCTATCGTCACCTGCCAGGTTCTTGGCTTCCGGAGCTATGGAGCGGGTTGATGATCTGAACGTCCTCGAAGTCCTTTTCATCATCGGTCACGACGACATACTCGTTGGATTCGGCTACAGCGGCAATGATTGTGTCTAGCGCGCTCCGCGAACGGCCTTTGGCTTTGCCGTTGGCCATCAGCCGCGCCCACACGAGGCCAGCTTTCTTGTCGAACGATAGAACGCGGCCAGCGAACAGGGCCTGTGGTCCCTCAGGTCCGGCGAACCAAGCGTCAAGCGCGTCACGCTTTCGAATGAAGAGGTCTTCGTCCTTCTGCGCGCCCATCCAGTCCAGCAGCGAGCCCGACGGTTCCGGCTTTATGACGTTGCTGATGATATTGGTTTCAAGGAGGTAGCGCGTCACAGGTCGATCTTGCGCCCTTCTTCGCGCGGCCGGCTGAGGTCGAGATTGGCGCCAACCAGAGGCGAGCGACGCAACGCGGCGAGAATGCCGCCCGCTTTCGGGGGTTCACCGGTCATTGCCTGCTGTATGGTGCGGCGAAGCCGCCTAGCTTCCGGTCCCGTCTCAGTCAATTTCCTGGCAAGGGTTCGGAGTAGATCGCGGTCGGTGTCGAACGCCTGGATCTCGAACCGCGCGATGCCGCGCTCAGTCAGGCGAGACCGGTAATTCTCGATGGCTCTCTTCTGCGCACTGCTGCTCATCGCGTGCCTCCGTGCTTTGATCTCGCAGCTGCCCGAACGGGGCGCGACCAACCAGCGGGCGGAGCGCCTTGGCTTCGTCGGCAAAACGCTCCGCCGGCGCCACGCCGGTCGTGCCGTGTTCACGTGGGTCGGCAACCTCGCGCGTCCACCGATCCAGATGCGCCTCGAACGCCGCCCAACTCTCGAACCGGCGACCGGCGATCGCGTTCTTCTTGACATAGCCGACTCCGCGTTCGTCCTTGCCCTTCGTTCTGGCCCGGTAAGGCGCACAGGCCCGCGGTGTGAAGCCCCAATATCGGGCAAAGGTGTGCAGTCGTGCGTTGAACCTCACGTCGCGCGTCACCGCGTCATGGTATTCGACCAGCGCCTTCGCATTGTCGATCAGAACTTCCGCCGGCACGCCCCCAAACCGCAGGAAAGCGCCTTCCTTACGCCATGTTCAGCCAGGTGAGCGTCGCGCGTCCGGAAGAGCATAGAGCAGGCTTGCTGGTTCTCTGTCTTGGGAACCACGAACCGGATCGACGGGCGGCCGCCTCGACAATGGCCTCGGCGTCAGCCGCATCATTTTTCTGTCGTTTGACGAAGGGCTTCACGTAAGCGGGTGGGAGCAGGCGAACTTCATGACCGAGCTTGCCAATCTCACGCGCCCAATAGTGCGCTGTCGCGCATGCTTCCATCGCAACAATGCACTTCGACAGCTCGGTAAAAAAGGCGAGGACCTGCCCGCGTGACAGTTTCCGACGCAAAACTACCGCGCCGTCGCTTCCAGCGGCATGCACCTGAAACACCCGCTTTGCCAGATCCAAGCCAACAATGCTAATTTTCCTCATGGATGCTCTCTCCTCTAGTGACGTTCTAGCGAACATCACTCTGGCACATTGCGATGCCGTCGGGAGGGGGCATCCACTCCATCAGTTCTTGGTGTCGTTAGGGGGTCAATTGTGCATGTCGCCCGACAGGGTTGTGTTGCAAATTTTTGGTAACTGGCCGCGTGGGAGGAACCCTGCATCAACTTTCGCGAGGTTCGAGATGTCAAAGGCCATCAGTTCGACCAGTCCGTCATCTTGTTATGCGTGCGCTGGTATCTGGCCTCACATGGGCGTTGCTGGCCGAGGCGCAAGACACGGCAACACCCACCTCGGCGGCGATGTTGCTAGACGTGAAGGGCATCGGACCGGAGTTTGCTGCCATGCTTTGGTCGGAAGGGTTGTTCCGCCATTTCGACAACCGACGACAAGTGGCGGCCTACGCTGGCCTTGCGCCGACGCCTTGGCAAAGCGGATCGATCGATCGTGAGCAAGGCGTGTCGAAATCCGGCAATCCGCGGCTGCGAACGACGATGGTTCAACTCGCCTGGCTATGGCTGCGTCATCAACCGCAATCGGCGCTTGCTCTCTCTGGTTCCGTGGACGCGTCGAGCAAAACGGCGGGCGGATGCGTAAGACAATGATTGTGGCGCTCGCCCGCAAGCTGCTAGTCGCACTCTGGAAGTATGTGACCGCCGGCATCGTGATCGAAGGCGTCGTGATGAAGGCTGTTTGACCCTAATCCCGTAATCCGCCAGGACCCGATCAGTCCTGGCCGATCCAGGTGGATGAACCGGTACCTGGCATGGCCTGAATGCCGTTTTGTAGAATGGTCTCATCCTCCTGAGCCCTTGCCCGCCGCAAGCGGGATATTGGTGCAGCCGTACTGAACGGCGACCGCATGTGAGGTTGATCGTGCTCGGAGACGGCCGGTCATGCAATCGGGCTCAGACCTTGGATGCCGAAACAGTCCTGGAGTTCTGCTCATGCGTTGCTGAATTTAACCCTTGACCCCAAGAAGCCGCGGCTCGCTCCGTCTCCACGGTCTTGACTTGCTCGAGAATCAGTTCCAGCCGATCGAGTTCGCCGGCATATCTGCGCTTTGAGATGCGCTGGCAGCGCTCGGCCATCGCCGGTCCGCAGTTCCTCAAGCCGTGCCCGCCGATCGCGGCGCAGCGGTTCGTATCCGAAGATGCCCTGTGCAAACAACAATCCCTTGATACGGTTGACGTGGCTCACCCGTTCGCCGGTTAGCACCTTGTGCCCCGATCGAAACAGGCCGGATGGTCACGCAGGAACTTGCGGATGATCTTGGTCTTGCCCATGCCGGTGTCGCCATAAAGCAGCAGGCAGGGCATGCGGTCGCGCACAGGACAGGACAGCAGGTCCTCCAGCCTCGCCAGTGCCGCGCGCGCCTGGGCGGTTTTCAGCCAGCGGTCCGCTCGGATCCAGGCGATCCTGTCGGCATCGCCATGCGGGCGATAGGCGGGCAGCAGATGCTGGTAGTCGCTCAAGACCATTCTTCCACGACCAACGAGGGTAGATCGGTATCCCATTCTTCGTCGTGGTCGATCTCCGGGGCGGAAAAGCTCCTGTTTTCGGTCGCCATCAGCGATCGGTCGCGGCGCTCGCATGCCGGCGCGCGCTCCTGGTCCTATGTCCGGCTGCGTCGACGAGCTGCCGCTGCTTTTCGACCCTGTCGAAAATCAGCTGCTCGTCCACCGCCTTGACGCCGCGCTCCTTCAGCGCCGTGCGGGCAAGACGATGCTCGCCGAGCGTAATGCGCGGCCGCCTGAGATCGGCAAACCGGACCGGCCAGTTCGTGCCATCGGGGCCTTCCACAAACACGCACGACAGGTCGCGCGGGTCATATCCGACGCGCATCCGGCGAGGATGCCGGCCTGCCCAGGGACTTAACAATCGTCCCAATAGCGAAGTCCGAACAGATGCACGCCGTCGCGCCTGATGCTGCGCTCCTCGAAGGGCAGAAAATCCTGGAGAAATCGTTCGCGGTGATGGGGCAGCCGCAAGGGATGGCGACGTGCCGCAAAGGCGTCGTCCCACGCGCTAGCGGGCGGCAGATGCAGGCTGCTGTGGATTTCCGCATGATAGCGGCCGACAATCTGCAGCGCGAGCCACCCTTCCAGTTCGTCGAGCGTCATGGCGGCATGGTTTTGCGGATCGTAGGAGCCGCGCGCGGCGATGTTGCTGGACGTCGTGCCCGGAAGCAGATGGACCGCATCCATCATCGTCCCGATCAGCCGCTCGTTGTGCCCCCCATAATGCGGCCTTGCGACGGGCCGATATTCAAGGGCGATGCCGTGCTCCGCGGTTCCTCGGGTCAGCGCCTTTCCATGGAATTCCCTGCCGTTGTCAACGTGGATCACATCAGGCAACCCGTAAACCGGCCACGCCGCCTTGATATCGCGCGCCTCAAGCCAGAGTTCCTTCGGCATCACCATGTGCTGGACGCAAAGCGCTACAGATGCCGACGACGGACTTTCCAGAGTAAGGTAGAACCCCGCCACCATGCGGCTTGCGATGTCGATGGCCAGCGTCAGCCAAGGCCGCTGAAGGGGCCGGCGATGCACGGCATCAACGATAAACAGATCGACCAATGTGTGGTCGATCTGGACGATGTGAAGCGCGCATGATCGGCGCGATATTCCTGCACCACAGGCTCAAACCGTTCACGCGCCGCCTTTGCCCCTTCCCGATCACGCATCAGGAGCCGCGGATCGGCAAGCTTCACACGGGCCCTTACCGCCTTCCAGGAAGGCGCCACCTCTCCACAAGCTCGGCACAACTCTCGAACGCGGTCATGCAGGGCGGTGATCGAAGGCCTCTCCCGCCTGCGGTAGGTGTCGCGCATCGCGGTCTCGATCAGCGCCTCCATCTCTTCCGACAGGCGCCGCCGCCCCTTTCGCTGGGCCGGGGTTGTGCCCAAGCAGCGAACTCGTGACAGGAGAGACCCGGTATTGAGCGAGAAGTTCATAAAGGCGTGCCCGCCTCACACCGAGTTGGCGGCACGCGAGGCCTATATCGGCGGGAGACAAGCGATCCTTCGATGCCAAAGGGCGGATGACAGCCTCGCGCGCCACAGCCCTGCGCCAGTCGGCATCATCGGCCGCAAGCTTGTCGGGGTTACGACCCATGACCGTCGCCCTCGCCTTCGTCCACCAAATCAGGGTAAGAATCCACCTAACCGGGACGAATCCACTGAATTAGGATGAGCGATGAATGTTCCAAAACAACGACATCCAGTCCACTCATCCAAGAAGAGTGACAATCGCGCAGAGATTGGTGCGGATGGCGGTCGGTGTTTCGGATCGGTCAGTTGAAATATGCATGGTCGTCTCCACAGGGTTGGTTCAGCAACCTCACTCTGTCAGAGAGCCGATCGCTTTCCACGCCCATGGAATCTACAATCAGAGCCTGCCCGACTTGAAAGAAATGATGGCCGGACGCGGCATCGGCGTCGATCACTCGACGATCCATCGCTGGGTCATTCATTTCGCGCCGGGGTTGCTGGAGCGCTTCAACCGCCGCAAGCGTGCCGGCACCGGCAAATGGCATGCCGACGAAACCTACATCAAGGGTCGCGGTGAGTGGATGTATCTCTACCGCGCCATCGACAGTGTCGGCGGCACGGGTCGGATTCTGGTTCAGCGAGCATCGCGACCTCCTGGCGGCTCAACGCTTCTTCAGGAAAGCGCTGGACCGGCTCGGTCGCATCGTCATCGGGAGCCAGACCAATCACGAAGCCATCACTTCCTGCGATGTGGCAAATCGATTGCAGGATCGTTCCCGGCGCTGCCTGAGACCGATCACGATCAGGAAAAGTCGATACTTGAACAACAGGATCGAGCAGGACCACCGGCGCATCAAACGCCGTGTGCGGCCGATGCTGGGCTTGAAGGAATCGCCGGCCACCGCCAGCATCATCCTGCCCGGGATCGAAATCCTTCCCATGATGCGCAAGCGACAGGCAAGGTACGCGTTCAATCCACATCCCTCCCCTGGCCGAGCAGTTCGCCATACTGGCGGCATGACAGCGCCGATCTCGACCACCTTCATGACGCAGAAAAAACTTTGCAACACAACCGTTTGCCGTCGAACACCTGAAAACGTCCGAGCGGCAGAGGGTTTGGGTGGTCCAGACGCGCGAGGGCGTCGGCCTTGCCCATTTCTATGGAGCATCCTGCAGGCATTGCGCGCGCCGACCGGCAGTAGCCGGGATGTCGGCCGCAAAGCCGAGCAGATCGACCATCTGCTCGACAGCTAGAAGCCAAGGATCTTGATCTTCGACGAATTCCACAATGCTCTTCGCGGCAGGGCCCGCGACGTCGAGGCCGTGCTTGCCTTCCTGAGACGACGATGGCGCGGAGCGCAGCGCGCGCCGTCGCGGCAAGCAGGCTTTGGCCCGATCGGCTTCCAATCCGGCACCCGCAGCCAGAGCGGCAGTCGCTGGTCGACGCGGCCGGCCCGTGCCCACAGCTAAGGCCGCCTCGCCACCCAGCAAAGGGACTGCATGGCTCCAGCCGAGCCGCTGCGCCAGCAAGGCGTCGGCGAACCAGGGTCCCATGGCGCGTGGCAGGCCGTGGCCCTCGACGGCCGCGTAGGCGACGGTCAGCATCCCGACCGCGCCTTCGGTCGTGGCGAGCCGCCGCAGCGCCTCCGCCAGATCGCTGACCGCCGCGCCGTGGCGGGCGAAAAAACCGAATTCCTCCAACACCGCAGCGAGACTTTTCTTCGTCAGAAGCGCCTCTGCGGGCCGGTGCCGCCAGCCGACGCCAGCCGAGGAGCAAAAGACCGGCCGGACCAACGGACAAAAAATCGCCGGGGCGGGCGAGGAACAAGGAATCGCGCAGCGCTGCTTCATCCTCGATGCGCCCCGCTTGCCGCGCCGTCATTGCGGCCGCCGCGAGCGCCAGGCGCTGCCGCCAGGCGCCGCCCCATTGCTCGTCCCGGCGCACCACCGCATCGATCGCGGCGCCGCATGCGATCGCAGCGTCCTCAACGGTTTGCCCCGTCTCGACTGCCTTGCGCAGCCAGCTCGGCACGGCGACAGTCGGAGCGGCCGGGGCGACGCGGGCAGCGTGACGTGACGGCGTAGGGACGATCTGGGGCGGAGAATCATCGCCCACAGGATGAATCGACGCGGCGCTTTTTGCAAGGCATGACGGCCAAAACCGCCGCGCTTGTCGCTATCTTTTTATGTCCGATAAGCTTGCCTTATCGCACGTGGAATACAACAGTCCGACCCCATAGCAGCAATCGCCATATCGCTCATGAAAAGCTCATCGGCGGCCGTGCCGGCCTGAGCCAGTACCCCCAGAAGTCCCGGCGCGGGGCGACCCAAAGACGGGGAGCACGTCAGCTCTGACTTTGTCACGGCACTCAAGGCAGCAGCAGCGATATGGCTCGCATTTGATCGCGTTGGAGCAAATCTGGGGATTCATTTGTAACCTCATCAAGGTTTGGCGGCTCGGATCCAACTTCCTTGCAACTGTCGAAACGCTCAGCTCTTTGACCAGCTCGGCTAACGCAGCCAGACCGCCGGATCAGAAAGAGCACGCTTGCGAAATACGCCAGCTGAAGGAGCAGCGAACAAGCCAGCGTCGTGACTACTACTGTGCCGATGGAATGAGAAGCGAAGTAGACGGTCAGAGCGGTGCTGCAAAGGACCATTCCCAGGACGCGACAGAAGATTCTAAAGGGCAATGCCGTTCTCCTGGATTGTCCACCAGATCACGCATCGACATTGTCGGCCGCAATATGGGTCTGGCAGTTCTTCGGGCAGACGCGGGCGCAGGCTCCGCAGCCAATGCAGCGGCCGGGATGGTTGACGACCATGATCATGCGATTGAGCTCGCCATCGAAATCGTCGTCCTCGCCGTCGCAGGGGCCGAGGATTTCACCCGCGTCATCGACGCCATAAAGATGCATAACCTCGCGCGAGCAAACTTTGAAACAGCGGCCGCAGCCGATGCAGGTCGCGCCGTCTATAGCGGTGAGATATTCCGGCACCCATCCGGAGCCGTCGCGGGTGGTGAATGTGCTCGTCATCGTAATTTCTTCATTGAAGCGAGCTCTCTCCTGGCGCCATCCAACTCGGCAAAAACGGCCGACGTTTCTTAGGCAACTTCCTCTATCTCCGTCCATTTTCCCGGGAGATCCTCTGCAAGGTCGCGCAATTTCATCTTGGCAAGTACCGCGCGCAGCTGAAGCTTTCGGACTTTCGTTCCCATCTCATCCAGCTTTGACATAGATCGTTCCTCGAAATCGGTGTCTTCACGCCCGCGCCACGTCGCGATAGGCTTCAATGGCTGCGGGCGCATCGTCGACCAGTTTCGTACCGACCTCCGGGAGTTTCCTGAACGTCTCGAAGCCGAACCGGTGGATGTCACGACAGAGAGACCAACCGCTCGCCGTGAAACAATCGTCCGAGGCCCCCATGGGTTTCATCTCCATCATTGGCGATGTCATCAGGCCGGAGCGCTCCTCGATCCTAAGCCCGACGGCCGTGTAGAACATATCGAGCCTCCACAGCACGTCCGGATCGGGGTATCCCATGCCACGGATCGCCTGGTCGCTTTTTTCTGGTGGGAAGTCGGCCAGCAGCGTGGCGTTCGATTTGCCTTCCCATAATCAGTAGGACTCCTGAGCACGGAGAACCGCACCAGGCATTTGACGAACGGGGTGGCAAGGGCCGCCTCGTCCTCGTTGACAGCCGGGCTGACCGCGGCATCAGACATTTCGCCTTCTCCTCATTTCAGTCCTCTTCCTCGAAGGAGGATATCTGTTTTCTGGGACGCCTACTTCGGGCACACTTGCTCAGCCGACGCCTAGCTCGGCGCCGCTGATTCCACGCAATTGATGTCCCTCGGGCCGGACTTGAACACGTCCTCGACTGCGAAGTCTTCCACGCGAATTCGCATCGAACATCGCTTCCGCCGCAATGCGGGAGGCCATGAAGATTCGAGCCTCGATCCTGCTGCAAACGACGACCAAGTGCTGCATGGACCTCCTTGCTGCGCTCACGCCAACCACGCGTCCAACTTGGTCCGGGCCTCGACGGCCGTTGGAGCGTCTTCATCAGCCGCGATCCCGACGATCTCAAGTCCGCTGTCCTTGTATTTCTCCTGTAGCTGCATCAGCTCCAGCATCTCGGCCGCAGATAGTTCGCACCAAGTTGCCCAAAATTCGACGATATAGACTTTGCCGGGCTGGAAGTCCGCAAGAGGCTCGCCACGCAGCCAGTCCTCCACTTTGATCGAAGGAGCCGGTGACCCCATCCGCAACATCATCTTGCCCTCCAAAGCCATTGCCAACGGTTGCGTGACCTTATGCGCAAGCTTGTTCCCCTTTGAGACGGGCACGAGGGTTCAACGAAGGGAGAGCATTGTTCGTCTTGCGCATCTGCGTGCAGTCAGCCTTCACTCAGTGTTGCTGAATCTCAATTCGCAAAGGCCGTGCCAACGCGCCAGCGCGCGGTAAAAGCTTGATAATCCTTTAAAAAACTTCTGTGGCGCCCAAGATCGCCGCTTGTATTGGACGCGACATATTTTCCGCCACTGTCAGGTCTTGGACACGCATCACCCGCTTCCCGTCGGCGCAGAAGCGTGGCCACCGACGTCTCGACACATAGGGACGAACAGATGCATGACCGCGTTGGCTACGGCCAGCCTCGTCATCATCGTCCGCCTCAAGCCTTGCTTGAGCTTCTTGTCGTTTCGGTCGCTCAAGTGGTAGCGCAACGCCATTGCGATTGCAGGCGCCGCTCCATCCGAGCATCGCCTCTGCCCTACCTCTTCCGCTTTGCGCTTGAATTCCTGGCTCGCAACGCCAGAGTTTTACGACGAAGCCGGTCATGTCCGGCTGCGTGTCGCGGATAACGCCAGATCGAGGAGGTGATCGGCCCGAAGAGAGCCGGGATCTGCCGGCATGTGCCGGGCCGGTGAACTCTCCCGGATCCTACTTTTGTTGTTCTGTGTCCCTGTGCGCAAGCCCTACAGGGACCACCTGGTGCGAATGTGAGCGTTGTCGGAATTGACCGGCCTCAAGCTCGCTCGGTCGCCACGCGGTGGGCCGGGCAGACTGAAAACGCCGAAGGTGCGGCCGCCCTCCCCGCTGACGCGGCTACCATCCCAGGCGATCACGGTGATAATGCCATCGTTCGCCCCGAGGGCCGGCAAGAGCCCGATCGTCGGACTCGAAGGTCGGTGCCTTGGCCGCTGCACGGTCGTTGCCGTGTTCCGTTCCCGGCCAGTGGTGAGGGAAATCGTGATAACCCTAATACGATGAGGCTACGGTCCGAACGCGGCCTGCCGCGCTGAAACGACTCTCTTTCTGCACCTGACGTCGACCCGAGTATCGGTGTTTTGATTGCATTGAGGAGCGGCTGTACCTCTGCCGGCCGTTGGTCTCCGCATTACGGATCACCTCGGGCGAGCAGAACCCGGAGAGAGCGCTAGAGACGTCCGGGATGTCTCGGCGAGGGGGGCGTGCCGATTGGCTCCGAGGAGCTTCGCGAGACTTGCGCGTTGCAGCCACCTTTCTCCGACTTGGTATCAGAATAGGTGACCCGGGGGAGTAGAGCTTCGAACAGCATCGGTGCTGGTTCAAAACCCGTCAGCGAGCCAAAAACAGCGGCAATGGCGGCTTCCCAAGTATCCATCTCGTCACTCCACCGAAGAGCAGCTCGCGCAGTCGGCGACTGCCATAGGCACCCATGACAATCATGTTGGCAGACGTATCGATTGCGTGCTGCGCGAGTATCATGGCCACCGGTTTGCCGGCGCTCGGCAGCAGGTCAACCGACACCCGAGCACCGTGCCGAGTGAGATAGGCAGCGATGTCGGCCCCCGGCTCGGCGCCGCTTCCGGTGCAGGTCGCCTCATGACCGACGAGGGCAATACGAACTTCCTCAGCGGCGGATAGCAGATGCAGCGCTTCTCGAACCGAACGGGACGCCTCGACTCGCGAATCCCAGCCGACCAGCACGCGCCGTGGCGATAGAGTCGCCTCAGCGCCCTCCGGCACGACAAGCACCGGCTTTCCGGTATCGAACAGGCTGCCGTTGACAACAAGGGGTCCGAGGTTAATGTCGTTGAGAAGTGCGGGGCCGACGATTGTCAGGTCGTTGCAGAGCGCCCGCTGTCGCACCGCGTCACCGACGCTGGCCTGATCGCAGTTCGCAATATCGACATCATAGCACCGCCACGTGGCTCTCAGCAGTTTGTGAATTTCCCTGGATATCTTTTCCAGCTTGGCTATGTCCTGTGAAAATCTCTCCATTTGCCTGTACCGTTTTTCCAGTCTGGCAATGGCGTGTGCGCGTTGCGTAGGCCACGCGGGGATGCCATCGCCTAGCAACGGAGGCGACATAACGAGCGGCGGAGGCGACATGATCAGGACGGACAAATGTGCGCCAACTTCGGCGCACAAGCTTGCAGCTGTTCTGACGTCCCGATCGGAGTGGTCAGCTCCCGCTACACTGAGTAGGCTTTTGAAGGCCATCTGACTGCTTCCCCCTGAATATGTCGCGCCCGTAGCGCGTTTCGAAGCTGCAAGACCTGCCCAGTCCACGACGACAGATGGGGCGTGGCACCACCCCTGCCCATCTACTCGTCCGGCTTCTCGAGCGAGTAGCCGGCAGACCTGACGGTACGAATGACGCTGCCTGGCGAGGCCGCCTTCAGCGCCTTTCTAATCCGGCTGATATGGACGTCGACAGTGCGTTCACCGATATGGATATTGTCCGGCCAGGCCGCGTCGATCAGCTCGTCTCGGCTGAAGACCTTGCCGGGGGCCTCAAGAAATTGCCGCAGCAGGTTGAATTCGAGAGGTCCGAGGTGGATGTCGTGGCCATTGCCGCGAACTCGGTGGGCATCGAGCTTCATCTCAAGGCTGCCGCAGCAGAGCCAGCTGCCATTTTCGATCCCGTTTGAATCCGGCTTCGGCAGCGCCAGCTTCGTCCGTAGACAGTCGAGCAGCTTGGCCGGCGCGAAGGGCCGCACAAAGCTCTCGTCAATACCTGCCTTCAAGAGATCGAGGTGCTGGTTCTCGGCGCCGGGCGCGATCAACGCAATGACGGGCAGGCGGCCGGTCCGGGGCTCCCCCTTGAACCGGGCGCAAATTGTGGAGCCTGTCGCGCTTCCTGGCCCGCAATCCAGGACTATTGCGTGGAGCTCCCGTTGATCGGCCAATGCAAGTGCTTCCTTCACGCCGCCTACCGGCTCACTGGTGAAGCCGTCCGCCCCCAGAATGTGGTTGAGGAAAAGATACAACTCCGCATCTTGCGAACAGATCAGTACCACTGGCTTCATCAGCGCTACCCCAAGAACCATATCGGCCTGGACCGCCTCAATTGAGAGGGCTGGCCGCCGCATGTCCTCAAGGCCTGACATGATCCCCTCGATCGAAAGTCGGTTGCATCACGCCCGCGCCACCTCGGGATGAGCCTCAATGGCTGCGGTGGCATCGCCGGCCAGTTTGGTACCGGCCGCGGCGAGCTTCCAGAACGTCTCGAAACCGAACCGGTGGACGTCGCGCAGGGTCTTGGACAGAACGACCAGTCGCCCGGCTGTCAAGAGCACGCGCCCGAAGCCCTCATGGCTCATCTCCATCATCGGCGATGCCATCAGGCCCGTGCGCTCCTCAATCGCAAGCCCGACGGCGGTGTAGAACTTATCGAGCCTCCACAGCACGTCCGGATCGGGATCGCCGATGATTGGAATTGCACGGCGCTGTTCCCTGGTGATGATGAAGTCGCCCAGCAGTTCGGCGTCCGATTTGCCTTCCCATGACCCGTGGGAATCGTTGGCACGGATCAGCCGCACGAGGCATTTGACGAACGGGGTGGCAAGGGCCGCCTCGTCCTCGGTTGCGGCAGGGCTAACAGCGGCTTCAAACATTTCGCCCACTCCTCATTTCAGCTTTCGTCCTCGAAGGAGGGTTTCTGTCCGGCGGCACCTGCCTGCGCCAGCACCTTGCGCAGCCAAGGGGGAGGACACGTCCTGAGCATCATCTGCGTGCGCAACAACACCTCTTGGATGGTCTGGGGCTGCGGCACTTTGATCGGATGGATCTTTGCGGAAACAAGTTTGGCTGCCGAAGGTCCGCCGATTGCCAGACAAAACAGCAAATGACAGCCCTTTAGCGCCTCCACCTTCGGGGTGATGCGGTCATCGCCCTCGGTTCGGTGCTTCCCGCTCTCGTCGGAAACGTCGTCAAAGGCCACGGCTTCCACGAGATTCCACTCCTCGCGCATCACGTCGTAGACAGCAAAGCGCCTGGCCGATCCGAAATGGGCGTTGAGGTTCTTCATGTCCTGCGTGGCGATGGCCACGCGCAATGCGCCCGCTTGGCGTTCCGGCGTCGGTGCGTGAACCTCGTCAGTGACGAGCGAGAGGCGACGAACGGAGCGCATCTGGCATTTCTCGCTTACGGAGGGGATCAAGCGCCTCAGGTGTGGGCGCGTGCCGGTTGGCTTCAAAAATGTTGGCAACCTCGAAGATCAGGTCCCGGGTCCCCTGGTAGAGGATTGTGAGCTTGTGCTGGCTGCCGAGCCGGTCGAAGATCGGGAAGCCGACCCGCATGAGCGGAATGCCGAGGCGCTGCGCCGCCTGGCGGCCGTGGGAATGGGTGACGAAAAGATCAGCGCCGGCGCCAAGAGCTTCCAAATCGCCGAGATCGCCGATTTGAACCGACTGCGCCGGTACTTCCTCCAGAATTTTCGACATGTCGGTCGGGGTGACCGCCGCCGCGATTTCGGAGCCCATGCCGGTGAAGAAGCTCGCGAGTTGGTAGAGTTGGTCTGGTTCAGCAGCGATCGCAATTTTCTTGCCTCCAAAATGGAAATGTCCGTCGAGCAACGCGTCCTGCAACTGCGCCCGGCGACGGCGCACCCCAGCCGGCGCCCCCGCGCCCGAAACCGCGGATAGCAGCGAGATGAACCGGTCGGCGTCCTTCAATCCAGTCAGCGACCGGAACAGCACGTAAGGCACGCCGGTCAACCTCTGCAGCAGCTCGGCCGGGCGGCGCATATGCTCACCGATGACGATGCATTGCTCGGCCGTGCCAAGCTCGCGGATATCCTCGACGCTGGTGCCGCCGTAGGTGGTCGTGATCCAGCGGTCGGGCACCGTACCGTCGAGCGAGCCGGAGACGTCCGGCAGAATCACCGGCTGCAGTCCAAAGCTTTCAATCATCTCACGCAAATGCTCGATATCAGCCACAGTGAGGTTCCAGCCAGGCAGGATCACCATCTTCTTCGATTGCCGCGCCTGCTCGCCGGGCCGCGTAATCCTTTCGATCATCGCGGTGACAGCCTTGGCCCAGCCCTCTTCGATCGCGCCGTCGAAATCCGGTGTGTTAGCCAGCACCACCTCCGTACCTGCTAGTTCTTCCCTGCGCTTCAGCCTGATATTGGCGACATCCCCTGCGCAGTCTTCGCCCCGGGTTTCCACCAGCGCCGTGGTGCAGACCCCGATCAGCGTTGGCTTTGTGCGGGCCTTGAGATTGAGGATCGCCTCTTCCAGATGGTCTGCCCCGCCGAGGATCGTCGCCACCTCGTCCATCGCCGTCGTCTGCAAGGGGATGGCTTCCTTGAAATGTCGCACCAAGAGCACGAGCGCGAAGCTGGTGCACCCCTGGCTCCCGTGGAACAACGGCATCGCGCCGTCGACGCCAAGAAAGGCCAAGGCGGCACCCAATGGCTGCGATGACTTCAGCGGATTGACCGCCGCCGCTTTGGTCTGGGGAAGGATCCGGCCCATTGGCTTCCTCAACACTCGCCGAAATCACCGGCCGTCGTGCCGGAGAATTCCTGGACAGCATGCAAGGTCACGGTATCGCTTCTCGTGCGCGGCCGTTCCTCCCTCACCGTAGGCTGGCAATCCCATGGTGCCGGCTCCCGCACCTGCGCCCAGATCGGATTGTGAATGGCGATGTCGATCTGGCGTACGAGTTCCACCATGCCGTCATAGCCGGCGTAAGGGTGTTGGCGCTCCTGGTTGACATCGAGCCAGGGTGTCTTGGCCTTCAGCGCGATGAATTGCGTGCGCCCGCCCGACAGCAGGATATCCGCCTTGCGTTCTGAGAGCATGGCGTAGAGCTCGCGCGGCGCCATCTGCTCAAATATGTGGTTGTCGTCCTTGAGGATCTGCTTGATGCGCGCCTTGTCTTCGACGGTCGACTTCTTGACAGAGGTGCCGACGATCTCGATCCCGATCTCCATCAGCGCATGGACGACCGACCAGGACTTCACGCCGCCGGTGTTGAGCAGCACGCGCTTGCCTGCGAGCCTCGGCTCGTAGGCCGCTAGCCTCTTCCAAGCGATCGCCTCTTCCTCTGCAATCAATACCTCGGTACGGCCGAGGATCTCCGGATCGGCACCCTTCTTCACGAGCAGCTGAGATATTTGTCGGAGCGCTTCAGACGTGGCGCTGATGCCGTAGAAGGAGCCCTCGAAAAACGGGATCTCCCAGCGCTGCTCCATCTTGCGGGCCAGATTGATGAGCGCGGTCGAGCACACGATCATAGCCGCCCGGGCACGGTGCGCGCAGGCAATGTCGACGTAACGCGCGTCACCCGGAATGCAGGCGCGCACCCGGATGCCCAGCCGGTCAAGGAGCGGCTTCACCAGCCAGAATTCGCCCGAGAGGTTGAATTCGCCAAGGATGTTGATGTCGTAAGGGCCGGCATCGTCGGGCTCGGCCGTGCCGATGACATGCTCGAGCAACGCCTCGCCGGCAAGCTTGTTGCCGAGATTCTTGGAGCCGACGAAGCCCGGCGCATTGACCGGCACAACGGCCAAGCCGAACTTTTCCGCCGCGCGTTTGCACACGGCCTCAATGTCGTCGCCGATCAGCGCCGTCACGCAGGTCGGATAGACAAAGATCGCCGGCGGCCCATACGCTTCCTTGATCTCGCGGATCGCTTTGAAAAGCTTCCGCTCGCCCCGCCCCATCACAACATTGAGTTCGGTGAGGTCGGTCGTGAAGCTTGTGCGCCACAGCGTTGGCCCGGACGAAGCCGCACCGCGGTTGTCCCAGGAATTGCCCTCGCAGGCGAGCGGCCCATGGACCAGGTGTGCGACGTCGGTGATCGGCTGCAGTACGATCTTGGCGCCATCGAAGGCACAGCCACCGGCCGCCGCTCCGGGGGTCAGTGGCTTGGAACAGCCCTCCTTGCGCGCCTTGGCATCCTTGCCGCGGTTGTTTTCGCAGGCAGGCTCGTTGAAGACATCCTGGATTTTCGCTCTGAGCGAGGACATTGCGTCAGTCTCCAAAGTCCCTCGAGAAGACGACCGGCCTAACCGAAGAGCCGGCCGCCATGCTTAGCGGGTAAGGTCATACGAATAGTCCGTCACGCCCGTCTCGCTTGTCTCGCGATCGAGCTTGTCGAAGATCTTGTCGAGGATCGTCGTCAGTACGCGCAATCCGCCTTGATAGCCCATGAGCGCAAACCGATGGTGATGGTGGCGGTCGAAGATCGGAAACGTCAGCCGGATCAGCGGCGTGCCCGTGTCGCGCTCCAGATACTTGCCATAGGAGTTGCCGATCAGCAGGTCCACCGGCTCGGTGAAGAGCAGCGAGCGCATCGCCCAGAGGTCCTTGCCCGCCCAGACTTGAGCACCGTTGCCGAAGGGCGATAATGCAAGCAGTGCCTTCAACTCCGCTTCCCATGCCGAGGTGCCGTTGGTGGCGAGGCAATGGGTCGGCTCGCCGCCCGTCTCCATGATGAAGCGGGCCATGGCGTAGACAAAGTCCGGATCACCGTAAATGGCGTATTTCTTACCGTGCAGCCAGGATTGGCTGTCGGCCATGGCGTCAACAAGTCGGCCGCGCTCCAGGCGGATTGCCTCGGGGATTTGCTTGCCGGAAATCGCGGAGACCTCCATCAGGAAGTCGTCGGTCGCCTGGACTCCGAGAGGGTAATGGAACGAGGCAGTCGCCTGCCCCACCCCCTCGCAATACTCCAGTGTTTTTCGGGTGTTGTAACGCTGTAGCGACAGCGTCGCCTCGGCGTTGAGTGCCTTCCTCACCTCTTCGATCTTCGTGCCGCCGTCGTACATGCGGTATTCGCCGTCGGACGGCGTGTCGAACTGGTCAGAGGCGTCTTGGATGAAGGTATAGGACACGCCTATCAGATCGAGCAGGCGCTTGAGTTCCCGGTTGTTGCCGACACAGAACCCGTCGAAGCCCGGAATGATGTTGATGGTTCCCTCGGCTTCAGTTCGCTCCTCGCCCTTCCAGAAATGCTCCAAAATGCCCTTGACCGCAACGTCATAGCCGTCGACATGGCTGCCGACAAAGGCCGGCGTGTGGGCGAAGGGCACGTCGAAGTCGCGCGGGACCGAGCCTTCGTCCTTGGCGTTCTCGATGAAGCTGTGCAGGTCGTCGCCAATGACCTCCGCCATACAAGTGGTCGAGACGGCGATCATCTTTGGGTCGTAAAGTTGGTACGTATTGGCGAGCCCGTCGACCATGTTCTTCAGGCCGCCGAACACTGCCGCGTCCTCGGTCATCGAGGAGGAAACCGCCGAAGCAGGCTCCTTGAAATGGCGCGACAGGTGCGAGCGGTAATAGGCGACGCAGCCCTGGCTGCCATGGACGAAGGACATGGTTCGCTCGAAGCCTGCGGCCGCGAACACCGCGCCGAGCGGCTGGCAGGCCTTGGCGGGGTTCACGACAAGCGCTTCGCGAGCAAGGTTCTTTTCGCGGTATTCCCACGTCTTGGTGAATTCGCCTTGGTCGGTAACGATCTGGTCCGGGTGAGGACATTCGAAATTCAGCCTCTTCTCGGCGAGCATCTGCCTGTATTCCGGCTCGCGGAACAGGGGCGCGTGGTCGAGAACTTTTTCAGCCGACTGCGGCATGGGTGGTTACCTCTTTCCATCTGGCCCGCGATAGGGCAGCACAGGGACGTTGAAACGTTTCAGGTCTCCCGCGGACAAGCGGCCACAGGCGTTCACTGCCTCCCGGCTTCCGGGAGGCCAGGGTTTCATTCGGCTGCGATCGCCGCCGACGGCTCGGCTTTTTTCTTCCAGGGAGCGTCGTAAAGGTTCCAGACCGGGTTGTTGATGGCCAGGTCCATGTCTCGGGCGAAGATGGCGAAGCCGTCGTAGCCGTGATACGGGCCGGAATAATCCCAGGAATGCATTTGACGGAACGGTATGCCCATCTTCTGGACCGGGTACTTCTCTTTGATGCCGGAGCCAACGAGATCAGGACGGATCCCTTCGATGAACTTCTCCAGCTCGTAACCAGTCACGTCGTCATAGATCAGGGTGCCCTTCTTCACGTAGTGGCCGGTGCGCTGATAGTCGTCGTTATGGCCAAATTCGTAGCCAGTGCCGACGATCACCATGCCCAGGTCCTCATATGCCGTGACGACGTGACGGGGGCGCAGCCCGCCGACATAGAGCATCACCGTCCTGCCTTCGAGGCGCGGCCGGTACTTGGCGATTATGGCATCGACCAAGGGCCGGTATTTGGCGATGACCGCCTCGGCCTTGGCCTCGATTTCCGGCCCGAAGTGCTTGGCTATCTTGCGCAGAGAGGCTTCGGTCTGGGAGGGGCCGAAGAAATTGTACTCCATCCAGGCCATGCCATACTTTTCCTCCATGTGCCGGCAGATGTAGTTCATCGACCTGTAGCAATGGATGAGATTGAGCTTCGCCTTTGGCGCCCGCTCTATTTCGGCCAGCGTAGCGTCGCCCGACCAGTTGCCGACCACGCGCAGGCCCATCTCCTCGAGCAGGATGCGCGAAGCCCAAGCGTCGCCGCCGATATTGTAGTCGCCGACCACATTGACATCGTACGGGCCGGACTCGAACTCCACTTTTTTCTTCTCGAACACCCAGTCGCGGATCGCGTCGTTGGCGATGTGGTGGCCGAGGGATTGCGAGACGCCGCGGAAGCCCTCGCAGCGCACCGGCACGATTGTCTTCTCGTGCTCCTTGGCCTTGTTGCGGGACACAGCTTCGGTGTCGTCGCCAATCAGGCCGATCGGGCATTCGGATTGCACAGTCATGCCCTTGTTCAGCGGAAACAGTTCCTCGATCTCGTCGATGATCCGTTCCAGCTTCTTGTCGCCGCCGAAAACAATGTCCTTCTCCTGGAAATCGGAGGTGAACTGCATGGTGACGAATGTGTCGATGCCGGTCGTGCCGACGTAGTAGTTTCGGCGTTGCGACCAGGAATATTGTCCGCAGCCGACCGGGCCGTGGGAGATATGGACCATATCCTTGACTGGACCCCACACCACGCCTTTCGAGCCGGCATACGCGCAGCCGCGAATCGTCATCACGCCGGGGATGGACTTGATGTTCGATTTGACCTCGCATTCGGAAAGGACCTCGCTTTCCTCGCCAGCCTCGTCGCCGCTCTTTGCGACGCTGAGGTGCTTTTTGCGGCGCTTCGCCGACTTGTCAGGATATTGCGACAGCACTTCCTCGATAAGCCTCGCATGGAGGCCACCGTCATTCTCGTATTCCAGGCTCATGGGACCCCTTTCAAGGTTCAGGGTGACGCCTCACCGACGAGGCGCCGTTCTTTGAAAGGCGCACCAGGTAAGGCGGCGCCTCATGTCGGCAGCAGTCGCTACTGTGCGGCAGTTTTGGCCGCTTCCTTGACCTGAAGCTCGGCAAGCATCTGCTCGTCGGTCTTCATGATGCCGAAGTCGAGCAGCATGTCCTCGAGCTCCTCCATGGTGATCGGGGTCGGGATGGTGCCCTGGCCCGAATTCCCGTAAATCTTCTCGGCCAGCGCCCTGTATTCCCCGGCCTGCTTGGAGTCCGGCGCATACTGGATCACAGACATCTTCCTGAGCTCGGCGTGCTGGACGATGTTGTCGCGCGGCACGAAGTGGATAAGCTTGGAATTGAGCCTGGAAGCCAGCGCTTCGGCGAGGTCGAGCTCGCGGTCGGTTTGGCGCTCGTTGCAGATCAGGCCACCGAGCCGCACGCCGCCCGAATGGGCGTATTTCAGGATGCCCTTGGCGATGTTATTGGCGGCATAGAGCGCCATCATCTCGCCGGACATGACGATATAGATTTCCTGGGCCTTGTTCTCGCGGATCGGCATCGCGAAACCGCCACACACCACATCCCCGAGCACGTCGTAGGAGACATAGTCGACATCGTCGTAGGCGCCGTTCTCCTCGAGGAAGTTGATCGAGGTGATCACGCCGCGGCCGGCGCAGCCGACACCCGGCTCGGGTCCGCCCGACTCCACGCATTTGATGCCTTTGTAGCCGACCTTGAGCACGTCCGCGAGTTCCAGGTCTTCCACCGAACCTTCCTCTGCCGCGAGATGCAGGACCGTATCCTGCGCCTTCGCGTTCAGGATCAGGCGGGTGGAGTCGGCTTTGGGGTCGCAGCCGACGATGAGGATTCTCTGCCCGAGGTCGACCAGGGCTGCGAGCGTATTTTGGGAGGTGGTGGACTTGCCGATGCCGCCCTTGCCGTAAAAGGCGATCTGACGCAAACCTGACATGTAGCTTTCCTTCCTTCGTTCCCATTCATCGCGGCTGCCGCGACTTGAATGCCGGTCGGGCAGCTGTAGCCGCCTCGTACCTAAGGATCTCAAGACTCATGCCAATTTGGCTGATCCAACCGAAGAATAACTTCATGGTTGCTTTTCAGGGGTTTAGCTTGAGTTCCAAGAAAAGATCGTCGGAACAGCCCGTGTAGCGGACGCGACATTGGCGACACAAAGCGTCGGATCGCGATCCTCAGTCACCGCATTCGGTTGAACCGCATCGTTGTATTGAGGTGGACGAACAGCATCTCGACCCTCTGCGGGATGCTGCGAACTCTTCTGTGCCCGCGAGCTGACGTGCTTGCTCAAGGCGTGTCCAAGTGGACACTCCGCCGACTTTGCGCGCGATCCTAGCATACCACCGATCCACGGCCACTAATCCGGGGCACGGGCGAATAGTTCCGCTATATCAACCCGAGGGACTCGGTTTACTTCTCGGCGCAGGAGTTCAGTATCGGCGTCATCGCCTTCACATGTCCGTCGATCCGCTCGAGCACTTTCGCTGCGACAACGTCGCGCTCAGGCAGATGCCACCAGTACTCGTTGACGAGTTTGACCGTCTCGACCACTGCCTTCAGGACTGCTGGCTCCGGAAGCCGTGCACGGTTCGCAAATGCTTTCCATCGCGGTGCTGCTAGCGCCTTGAACGAGCGCTCTCCTCCAAGCGACAGCGCCATGGCGTCGGCGGGAATATATGGCACGGTGGACAGGAGGTCGTAGATTGGTGCAAGCGCCGGCTTGTCGCCGTTACCGGGATAGATCAAAGACCAGTTCTTCAGGTGCATGTCGCCATTGCCGGTGACGACGGTCAGTGCCAGGCGGCGGACGAACTCGAGAGCCGCCGTAGGCGAGACGGCCACGCCAAGAGCCAAGGCTATGTCGTGATAAGCAGCCCCCTCATATTTGCGCGAGGGGTATACACCGAAGACCTGAGCGAAATCCTCGATGTGTATCCTCTCGCCACCGGCGCCGCGATCGAAGCGTTTGACGAGAAGGACCTTGCCGTCAGACAGCGTGTTGAATTCTTCGGGAACGCCCTCAAAATCGGACTTCTCGACCAGTTCGCATTCAGGAACGTCCATGCCGATTGCTGCTGCCAGCGCCAGGTTGGCGAATTCGTTCTCGGAAACGCCCGGAAAGGCCGTCGAAGGGAACTTGGCAATGTACCGGCCCTGCTCGTCGTCCATCGGCAAGGTAAGGCCGCCGCCTTTTCCAATGTTCTTCATGACCGACAGCTTCATCTGCACGCCGGCAAGCGAGAACCGTGCCTTGGGCTGATCCTTTGAAGCATCCTGCGAAACCGCTATCGCGCCGTCACTGGGCAACGCCCGTACGGCTCCCGGCAGATCGGCGCCTAGTGCCGCTAAAAGATCGAAGTCATTGCCTGGCCGCACATAGCCTTCGTGGTGCCTTTCCATTGCCTCGCGCAAATTCTCCTCCGGCAGGAGGTTCGCGAAGAAAGCGGGCAAGGCGCTTGCCAGAGGCTTCGGATCTTTCCGCAATCCTCCCGTCGCTGCCCGGAACGACAGGCTGAGAACCGGAAAGCCGCCCGTCGCGCGGTAGGCCTCATCGAAGTTAAATGCATTGAAATCGCCCGGCGTCCTGACGATCGTGCCGATCTTCACTGCGTTCAAGAGCACGTCCAGCGACGGGATCGTCTTAGGTGCGCGAAAGACTGGAGGCATGATCGTCATCGTCAGGTTGAGAAACAAAGGCCGGTCGATCGTCATCATCATGCGGACGCAATAGAGCCTGGACAGCCGGCACCATGACTTGCGGAACCAGCATCATTTCCAGGCCGAGCGCGCGAGCGATATTCATGAGCGTTGTTGCACGCGCGGCTGCGGCTCCCGTTTCGATGTCGCGATACCGGGGACGGGATATACCCGCCAAATCAGCGACCTGCTCCTGCGTCATCGCAGCGGCCAGCCTCGCCTGCCTGAAAAGCCCACCAATTTCGCGTAGAGTTTCCGATTGAGGGTCCATGTGATACGGAAACGATCCATTCCAATGCTAGATGATATGGCAGCGTATCTTATCTAGCGATCGAGGTCAACGTGTTAGGATCTGTTCGCGTATCATGCATCAGACAAATGATCCGTAAAAAGATCAATCGCCCTGCCTTTTGGCGCCCCCGACGGTGGACGCCGTCCGAAGCTGACGCCCGATCAGCGCTCCGAAACCATCGGAATGTAAATCAAGGGGTCCGGCGGCTGAAATCGCTCGTCTCTTCTCGTTCATACGGCCGGCCGCGCTGACTGGGGGTCAATGTGATCGCCACTCCTTGATGGCAATGGCTTTGTACCATCTGCTCCTGCCGGTCTCCCGCCGCACCTGGTGTTCCGACCCTTTAGGGGCTTCTCGCTCTGCGTGACCGGTCACCCTGACCAAGCATCGACATAGCCGTCGAATACCGCTTTACTCTCGGCTGTCCGTTAGGGGCATGGCGGGGTGCCTCCCCGATCACGAAGCAGCACCCGAACAACCCCGCGACCAGGCAATCCCCCGCTTCCGAGACTTTCTCACTCAGTAAGACTAGCGCCCGCCGCCACGGGCGCGCGACGCCGGGCATTAACTGGCGCGCAGATGCGAGGGCAACAAGCGCGCCTGACGCAAAGCCGCCAGATCAGCCGAGCCGGTGCAGAAGCAGGCGACGGCCAACTGGCGGATAACGATCTCGAAATGCGCGACAACGGCCTCGGTGGATTGCGTAGCCGCGCGCAGCACGCCGGCTGCCTGCCCGGCGATGTCCGCGCCCAGGCGGATAGCCTTGGCCACGTCGACGCCGTCGCTGATCCCGCCCGACGCGATCAGCTTCACCGCTGGCAGCGCCCGACGGACCGCCTGCACGCTGGCCGGGGTCGCAATCCCCCAATCCGCGAATGCCATTGCCACTGCGCGGTCGGCGGCATCGGGGGCGCGCTCGCCCTCCACCGCGGCCCAACTGGTGCCGCCGGCGCCGGCGACATCGATCACCGCCACGCCCGCCTCGACGAGCGCACAGGCCACCGAGGCGGACAGGCCCGACCCGACTTCCTTGGCCACGATCGGCACGCCCACGCTGCGTGCGGCGCGAGCAATCTGCGCCAGGACGCCGCGCCAGTCACGGTCGCCCTCCGGCTGTACCGCTTCCTGCAGCGGATTGAGATGGACGATGAGTCCATCGGCCTCCAGTGCATCCACCGCCCGGCGCGCGAGGTCCAGGCCGTCGGGCTGGCGCAGTTGCGCGGCGCCGATATTGGCCAGCAAGGGAACGTCTGGAGCCAGGCGGCGCAGCGCGCTCGTTAGCCCCTGGGAATTGCGGGATTGCAGGCTTACGCGCTGCGAACCGACGCACATGGCGATCCCCAAGGCTTGTGCTGCCTCGCTCAGATGGCGGTTAATGGCCTCGGCGCGTGGCATGCCGCCGGTCATGGAGCTGATCAGCAGAGGCGCGCGCATGGTCTTGCCCAGCAGTGAGGCGCTGAGGTCGATCTGCGTCAGATCCAACTCGGGCAATGCGCAGTGTTCGAAACGGATGTACTCCCAGCCGGCGGCCTTGGCCCGTGCCGTTCGCCGATCCAGCACGATGTCCAGGTGGTCGTCCTTGCGCCGGCTCATGTTGGTGTCGCTGATGCTCGCTTCTTCCGCCGCATCGGGCGACGGCGTTGCGTCGGGTCGGACCGACGGCAGCGCGCGCACGCCGCCGTTTCCCCCGCGTTCAGGCCGGCGCACGCTGGCCTCCGCCTGCAGCGTCGCTGCGGTAGCGACTGTTTGAGGTCTGGTAGTACTGCACGCGGATGGCCGCCATGGCTTCGATCAGCGGTCCCCACGGCGGGGGAAAGCGTTCTTGCGCCATCACCCGGTGCAGCATGCGCGTATGGCCGGCCAGCTCATCCTTGAGGAACTCCACCACAGGCATAGCCGGATAGCGCTGCAGCAGCAGGATCGCCGCGTTGTCTCCCTCGCCGGCCGACCTATCCTTTTCGCGTCCATGGAGATCGTTCTGCAAGCGCCCTATCGCGGAGATGAGCCGCAGGGCCTGGCGAAACCCCGGACGCGCGCGCAAGGTCGCCATGTCCAGCCCCCACAGCAACGACAGGCAACAGAACACGTTCGTGTAGGCGATCGAATCGATGCCGTTGTGCAGGTACTCGGCGTAGGACCAGCGCTCCTCCCCTGCCGCCTGCGCGTGTCCGGCGCGCAGCGCCGCGCAGTAGCACCGGGTATCGTCGAGAAGCTGAGCATAGTCGCGACGATCGTAGGCGAGCGCGGCGAGCGAAGCGCGCAGCACAGCACAGCCCTCGAATCCTGGTAGCGCGCACGGCACGCCCTGCCCCAGCGCCTGCTCCACCGCGGCGAGCTGCTCCGGCGCGATCAAGCCAAGGTCGTTGCAATCGTCGAGCCAGAACAGCAGCGCCAGTTCGCGATAGAAGGCAACGATCAGCGTTTCGTCCAGCGGATCGCGGCCGCTGCGAGCGCTGGCGTCGTGCAGGCTCGGGTGGATGCGCTGCAGGATGTACTGGCCGCCCCTGACTGCTTCCACAGCATGCTCGTCGGCGAACCCGGTCAGGGAACGCCCCCACTCTAGTACCTGCTGCAGGGCGCAATCGGTCGGGATCATGGCCCCGCTCCTGCTCCCTCGGCCGAGACGTGCCGCCCCCAACGAAGCGCCAGCCACAACCCGGCGAGTTCGGCCACGTGCACCACCCGGGTGGGGCAATACAGTTCCTTGCCGATCCACAGCGGCGTCTGGGGCGATGCATGGGCTGCGTGGCGGGCGAGCATCCACTTCAGCGCGCGCGCCACCGCCTGCGCGATGCGCCGGCGCCCTGCCGGCTCTTCGGTCCCGTCTATCACGTGGAACGCGAACAGCGCATAGGCGGTTTCCTCGAATGTGGACGCGCGACCCGCGCCCCAGCCGCCGTCGTCGCGCTGCGCCTGCAGCAGCGCCGCCAGCGCGCGCTCGTCGCGCCACTGGGGCTTGCCTTGCGCGAGCGCAGCGATCGCATGCGCGGTGGGATACAGCCACGAAACGTGCCATTTTTCGTTGTCCCATAGACCGTGCGGGTTGCGATTGGCCTCGACGTAGGCGCTGGTGCCGGCGGCGGGCTTTCCCAAAATTCGCAACGCATGCAGGGCATGGATGTTGGTCGACACCGAGGCATTGCGCTCGCCGGGGAAGGTGACGAAGAGCTCGCCGGTTGCGAAATGGCGCAACGCGTCGACCGCCGGGTCGCGGCCTGCAAGGCGAAGGACGCACAACGCAACGGCGGTGTCGTCCGCATCGGCCGCGAAGTGCAAGGCCGGGCCCAGACCGCGCGCTCCGAGGCGGGCGTCGAGCTGCGCGATGATCACTTGCACCGCCTCGGCGAAAGCGGGATGCGCGAACAGACCGGCCAGATGCAAGGTGTACAGCGACCAGCATGGCTCGAACACATTGATCGGCCAGACGTTGGGAACGACACCTTCGATGCCGCTGCGCGTCGCCCGCGATGCCGCCTGCAGATACCCGTCGGCGCGCCCGACCTGCGGCGTGTTCCCCTGTGTCATGGCGTGGGCACGCCACGCGGCGGTGGCCGCTGGACTGATGCCGATGCTGCCGTCGTCGTCCGGGCATGCGGTGGCCGGCAACGTCCCCCAGGCTTCCCAGGAGTGCAGCAACGGATGGCCGCTCGGCAACGTCGCCACATCCCCCAGCTTGACCAGGCGTGCTTGCCGCAACGGCAACAGCGCCGGGTGGCGCGGAAACGCCAAGCCGCCCAGCAATGATGCGGCCTCGTTGCACAACTGCGGCAGGATCAGCTCCGCGCCGATGGGCGCGTCTTCCGGCACCGAATGCGCGTAGGGATCGGGCTGGCGCTCGAGGAACCGGATTGCAGCCTGGGCTGCATCGGCAGCGTCGGCAGCGTCGGGAAGAGGATCGGCACGCTGCAATGCCAGCAACGCCGCCCAGGTAGGCGCATGGCGAAACAGCGGGAAGTCCGCACTTCCCCATCCGCCATCGGCCTGTTGCTGCGCGATGAGCCACGCGTATGCGTCGTGCCGACCGGTGACGTTGCCGTCGAACTGCAGAGCTCGCGCCGTGTCGTATACGGACGGACCGACGCTGCCGCCGTCGCTCATCTCGCTCAGCAGGTGACGCAATTCGGAAAGGATCTGTTCGGACAGCGCGTTCACGCGGGATGTTCCTTCTGCAGAGGGCTAACGAGAACAGAAACGGGCAGACGCCGCGCACGTCGCCGCCGACACGGACACAGTGCAGCATGCAGCGCCCGCCGGCCGATCGCACCAGCACAGGGGCGAGTCCTTACGGATGGGCGCGCTCATGCGCATGGCGCGGACAGATAGGCGTTGGCCCGCTGCAGCATCTGCGCCAACCCTTCCGCACGCGGCCCCAGAGTGGCGATGGCCTCCCCGGCATCGTGCAACAAATACAGGGCGAACTGGCGCGCTGCCTGCAGCCCCATGATCGACGCGCAGGTCGGCTTCTGCGCCGCCGCGTCCTTGCCGGGGGTCTTGCCAAGAGTCGCGGTATCCGCCGTCGCGTCGAGAATGTCGTCGGCCACCTGCAAAGCCAGGCCAAAACAGGCGGTGTAGCGATCGAGCGCAGCATACAGCGCAGCGTGCGCGGCATCCTCCGCGATGGAGTATAGCGCGCCCATGCGAACCGACGCGCGCACTAGCGCTCCGGTTTTCATCCCGTGCATCGCCAGGATCCTGTCCAGCCCGGCGTGCTTTCCGACCAACGACAGATCGATGGCCTGCCCGCCTGCGGCACCCTCGGCGGACACCGCCTGCGCCAGTTCGCGCACGAGCGCGATACGGTTGTCGCCCGGCGCATCCAGGCTCGCCAGGGTGAGGAAGGCGTGGGCCTGCAGCGCATCGCCGACCAGGATCGCAGTGGCTTCGCCGAACTTTACGTGCACGGTCGGAAGGCCGCGGCGAAGCACGTCGTCATCCATCGCGGGCAGGTCGTCGTGGACCAGGGTACAGGCGTGCATCATCTCGATGGCGGCACCGACGTCGTCGAGCATGTGCGCCGGCGTGCCCGCCAGTGCGCCGGCAGCCAGACAGAGTAAGGCGCGGGTGCGCTTCCCGCCATGCAAGGTGGCGTAGCGCATGGCCGCCATCAGCTCTGTCTCACCGTCGTCTTCAGCGCAGAGCAGACGCCCCAGAGCCTGTTCGACCCGCTTTGCGCCGTCCTGCATCCAGATCTCGGGGAGCAGCCCGCCAGATGCGCCGCGCGCCTGCGCGCCCGATCCGCCGAATGCGGAAACGCCAATTCGGTCGCGTGGAGTGGAACCGGTCTGCATGTTGTTGATGTCCTTGTAGCTGAGACGGCCACGGCGAGCGCAAGTCGTCACGGTGTTGCCGGTGTCACACGAGTGCGTGCGCTGAGTGCAGCAATGCCGCGCCCCGCCGGCGCCGCTGCCTTGCCACACAGGGCATGCGATGCCAGCTCATGAAAAGCCTATTCGAATTTTCATTGACGGATGTGCGGTAGGGTAATAGCGACGGCCTTTTTCGACGTCGCTCAGCAACTGCGGCCGCACCCCGGCCTTGTGCATGGTCAGCGCCAAGGCGATGCAGAACTGCACCATTTCCAGCCATACCAGGTGGTAGCCGATGCAGACGTGTGGGCCGGTACCGAACTGCAGCATGTCCACGGGCCGGATCGGCTCTGTGCGTAGGAGCCACCGCGCCAGGCGGAACTGATCAGGCGCCTCGTGCAGCAGCGCCGAGGTCGAGAAATGCAGCAGCGGGATGCATAGATGGGTGCCTGCGGGAATGCGCCGTTGGCCGAGTTGCAATTCCTGCAGCGCGCGACGCGGCAAGAGCGTGGTCGCCGGATGCAGGCGCAGTGTCTCGCGGAACAGCGCCTCGGCGACCGGACACTGCGCCAGGTCCGCGTGCCGGGTCGGCACCGCGCCTACGCGTTGCGCCTCCTCAACCAGGGCGTCCCACAGCACAGGCTGCCGCGCCAGCTCGATTACAATCCAGGCCATCGTCGAGGCAGTGGTGTCGTGACCGGCAAGCAGCAGCAAGCGAATATTCGCGACCAGGACGTCATCGGAGAGCGGACCGTCGCTGCGGTCGAAGGCGCTCACCATGTCGTTGATCAACCCGGTGCGCGCGGCATGCGCGCGAGCATCGCGGACGAACCGGCGCAACTGCGCGTCGATCCAGTCGCGGGCGGCGCGGCCGCGCCGCAAAGGCAATCCGGGCAGGTCGACCGGTGGCGCGACGATCAACTGCAGCAATTGCCGGTACTTGCGATGCCATCCCGGCAGGTCCTGCGCGGGGATTCCCATGAGGCTGAAGATGAGCTTCAGCATCAGGTCGCCGGTTTCGCGCAGGATGGGTACCTCGCCGCGGGCGCGCCATGCCTGCACCCGCGCCCGGATGACGGGCGCGAACAGGTCGCCGATCCCGGCCTGGGTCAGCCCCTTGGGCAAGAACGCTGCCTTGATAGCATCGCGCGCCTGCCGGTGCGCGCCGCCGTCCAGCGCAACCAACGTTCCGCCAAGCAATTCGGGCGCGATCTCTTCGATCAGCGCCGAGGACACGTCCTTGTGCTTGAGCAGTGAGAATGCGTCCGGATCCACGCAGGTCATCAGATGTCCGGCAGGGCCGAAATCCAGCCAGAAGTGGCTGCCCAGCGTCCGTTCTGCGCGCTGCAGCAGGCGCGGCAGGTCGCAGACAATGGCGGGAAGATGCCCGACCAGGGGGAAAGCGCCAGGCATGACCGGGATGTCGCATCGCAGCCGGTGCCGACGGTCGAGCGGGTTGAGCAGCATGTGCATCAGCAGCGCGCCGCCGCCGCCGATTCGGTGTCGCCGGCATGGCGCGCGGCGCAGCTGTTGCCACCGTCGGCGTATGTCGGCACATGCGCCAGCATGCCGCCGTCGATGCACACGACCTGGCCGGTGATGAACGCAGCATCGTCGGAGAGCAGGAACGCCACCAGCGCGGCAACGTCCTCGGGACGGCCGACGCGCAGCAGGAGCTGGTGCCGGCGCAGATGGCGTTGCATGCACTCGTCCAGCTTGGCGAGGAGACGCTCGGTCATGATAAGACCCGGCGCAACCGCGTTGCAGCGGATCTGAGAGTGACCGTACTGGGTGGCGAGCGAGGCCGACAGCATGTTCATCGCCGCCTTCGACGCGGCGTAGGACGTCTGCGCCGTGTCACCGCTGAGCCCCTGGCACGACGACATGTTGACGATCGCGCCACCGCCGCGGGTGATCATCCGTGGGATGGCCTGCCGGCAGCAGAGCAGCGTGCCGCGCAGATTGGTCGCCATGGTCTGGTCCCATACCGCCAGGTCTAGGTCGAGGATGGCGCGGTCGCGCGGGGTCAGATGCATGGCGCTCGCATTGTTCACCAGCAGGTCGACCCCCCCGAAGTGCCGCTCCGCCGTCTCGAACAGCGCTGCCACCGCCTGCTCATCAGCGATATCCATGGCTATGGGCAGCGCGTGGCCTGCTTCGGCCGAGATCTGCGCGGTGCAGGCGATGGCCGCCGAGCCATCAATGTCGGCCACCACCACTCTGGCCCCCCCGCGCGCGATGGCGAGAGCGCATGCCTTGCCGATGCCGGCGCCGGCGCCGGTCACCACGGCCACCTTGCCTTCAAACCGTCCCATCGTGTCTCCTGAATTGCATTGGTCTTTCGCAGCATGCCGCTCGGCCTCCACCGGAGAAGGCGCAGGGTCGGCGCTGGCGCGCTCGTCATGGCCAGCGTCGCTTTCGATGACCCGAATGGCGGCGACCGGGCACTGTTTGGCCGCAAGCCGCACGGCGGCGTGCAGCGCCTGCGGGACCGTCGCCACCACGCACACTTCGGCCACGCCGTCCGGTTCGCGCTGGCGAAAGGTGCCCGGCAGCGTCAGCACGCACTGCCCGGTCGTTCCGCACAGATCCTGATCGACTACGACGCGCATCTCAGCCCTCCTTCCCATGCAGCCGTACCGGCAGCGCGCGGAATGTCCTAAGGAACGCGGAGGGCTCCCGGGTCGGCTGCTCGGCCAATGCCAGCGTGGGGAAGCGCGCCTGGATCCGCGGCAGGCTCTCGGCCAACTGCACCCGGGCCAGTTGCGCACCAAGGCAGAAGTGGATGCCGTGGCCGAAGGTCAGCATGATCTTCCCGTCGATCGACATGCCAGGACTGGTGCCGTAGAACCGCACGGGATCGAAGCGATCGGGATCGGCGAAGGCGTCCGGGTCGCGATTGCCGGCCGCGATCAGCACGCGCACGTCCGCGTTCTTCGGGATCACCACGCCGCCCAGTTCGATGTCGCGCTGGGCGATACGCGGAATGGAGCTGAACATGGCGGGCGCGTCATAGCGCAGGGCTTCTTCGACGAAAGCCTTCACCGCCACGGCATCTCCCTTCAGCCAGTGCCGCTGTTCGGGATACGCCAGCATCGCCAGGACCGCATGGCCGATGGCCGCGGCAGTGGTGGCGAAGCCGCCCAGCAGCATGCCCCAAAGCATGCTGATCAATTCCGCATCCGACAGCGTCTCGGCATCGTCGTCGTGTGCGCCGACCAGCATTGACACGATGTCGTGGCGGGAATCGATCCGCTTGCGCTGTATGAGGTCGCCGAAGTAGGCCTGCACCCTGGCGCTGGCCGCGTCCGCCGCGGCGAGCTGGGGATCGCTGGCGTGCGGGCTCAGGCCTTCCAGAATGGCGCTGATGCCGGCGACGAGCCCCAACATGTCTTCCTGGGGCATGCCGAACAGTTCGCCGAAAACCAGCATGGGCAAGGTAAGCGCGAATTCCCGATGCAGGTCCACCGCCTCCCCGCGCTCCAGCGCGGGTGCCATGCCGTCCAGGCGCGCTGCGACGATGCGAGCGATGGTCGGCCTCAGCTTGTCGATCTGGCCCATGGTGAAATCGCGCGAGATCAGCCGGCGCAGACGCGTATGGGTTGGTGGTTCCTTCATCGCTAAAGTGGACGCCAGCAGACTTAGCGACAGGCTGGTCGCCGCACGCGGGAAATAGCGCGCCAGTTCGCCCGGCGCCGGCCCCCGAAACACATCGCCCGTGGCCTTGAGCGCCCAGTAGATGTCGGCGTGGCGGCTCAACAGAAAGAGGCCCGACGCCGCGCGATGTACCGGATCGTGCTCGCGCAACCACCGCATGAATGGGTACGGGTCCTGAATGCACGCTGGCGACGCCAGTTCGGCGAAGGCGTCCCGGCATGATGCCATGGTGTCTTGCACGTCCATCTTGGTGACCTGTTGGCTGGCTGATCTGATCGGCGCGGCAGGCGCGCCGGCAATTCGGAGAACATCGCGATTCCTGGTGGCGTCCGCGCATCACCAGAGCACCGGGAACTCCTCGAACCCGCCAGTGATGATCTCCTTGCGCAACTTCAGTTCTTCGGGCGCCACGGCCAGGCGCAGCGCGGGAAAGCGCTGGAAGATCGAACCGAACACCGCCTTGAGTTCCAGCCTGGCCAGCGCCAAGCCGACGCAGTTGTGGGGCCCGTAGGAGAACGCCAGGTGCGGGTTTTCGTCACGTCCGATGTCGAAGATTTCCGGGCCGTCGAAATGGCGCGGATCGAATGACGTCGCCGGCAGGCCGACGAGCACCTTGCTCTCCGCGGGAACATGCACGCCCGCGATGGTCACGTCGGTCCTCGGATATCGCATGATGCCGTCCCAGCCGGCGCCCGGCGGGTACATGCGCAGGATTTCCTCCACCGCCTTGTCCACCAGGGATGGATCGCCGATCAGGCGTTCGCGCTGTTGCGGATGGCGGAACATGGCCAGCAGGCCGAATTCGATCTGCGCCACGGTGCTCTCGTGCCCCGCCACCAGCATGCCCGCCGCCAGGCCGATCGCCTCTTCCTCGGTCGCCTTGCCCTGGTCGACCGCCGCGAGCAGATCCGTCAGCACGTTGTCGCCCGGATCCTGGCGCTTGTCCCGCATCTTGCCGCGAATGTAGGCGCGGAGTTCTTCCCAGGCCAAGCGCGACGCGCTTCGCGGGCCGCTTTCATGCTGGTGCGTCATCACCTCGTCGGACAGCCCGACGAAAAAGGCGTGATCCTCGTAGAGCACGCCCATCAGCGCGCCAATGACCATGGCGGGAAGCGGAAAGGAGAGGTGGCGCCGCAGATCGGCGGGCTGGGGCTGGGCCGCCAGCGTCTCGAACAACTGCGCGGCGATCGACTCGACCTGCTGCGCCAGCAGCTTCACCCTGCCGTTGCTGAAGGCCGGCGCCACGATCGTGCGTAACCGCGTATGCTCGCCCCCCTCGTGCGAGACCAGCCATCCTGGCGAACCGAGAATCACCGAATCTGGGGTGAATGCCGCAGGCGGCATTCCCGCGGGCCGGAACGCCGCGTCGGACAACACCGCCTTGGCCTCGTCATAGCCTGTCACCCACCAGCCTTCGTGCCCGGACGGGAAGCGCACGCGGTGGATCGGACCGTTGGCCCGTAGCGCCAACATGTCAGGCGAGGGCTCAATGTGATCGACGCGCCACATCGGTAGCGTCGGCAAAGGTTGTTCGGACATGGGTGGCACTTCACTCTATAGCGATGGAAGGGCGGAAGGTGACCGGCGGGCGCTGCGGTAGAGAAGACCTAAGACGGCATGTAGACGACGTCGTCGGAAGGCAGACCGATTATCAGGATCGGCTAACGCTTAACTGTCTAGGCAAACGCGCGGCGAGATGCAGAACGTTATCCTGTACCTTCGAGGTCAGGATAAAGTCGGTGTGGTGGGCCTTTGACTCGCCGCCGGCCAAGATTTCCTGCGCAAGGGTCGACAAGGCCAGCGCGCTGTTTGGTAGGGGCGGTTTCGCCGAGGACCCCCTGCCCATAGACGCTATCCGACGCGGATTTGACATTTTGCTTTTCTTTCTTCGTTCCATTCGTGTCATCCACGAAATGAAAGTCGGTCGGCGGCTCCCGGCCGCAACGAAGGTGCTTCAAATCTCGTGCCAATTTGGCAGCAGCAGAAAAAAATCGTGGCAGCTTCTCAGCGGCTTAGCCTGAGGCCAGAGAAGAGCTAGGCGAAATAAGCCGGTGTCGCGGGCAACAAAGGCGACGGTACAGTGTCGGACAGAACGCCTCGGGCGACCTTTAGGTCGGGCCTGCGACATTCTGGTCCAGTTTTGAACATAAGAGGGCGGCAAACAGACACGATTGGGGAATTCGATCCTCACGGCGCCAGGGCGCTTGCCCAAAAGCGCGCGCTCATGTTGCTGCGACAGGCGCGTGTTCGCGATAGCCGTGCCTGCGCACCCATGAACGCTAGCGGCACACGCTACGACTGGAGTGCCCGCAGCCTCAGGTAGTGCATCGGCTCGGCTTCCGGTTCTTCTTTGCCCAGCCGGGGCTGAAGCGCCGAATATCCGCACCATACAGCATCGTTGTTGCCTGTGTGACGAGGCGGCATAGCGCGCGCCCGATCTTCTAAGACACGGCCTCCGAGAAGAAGGTGCGGTCCAACAGCACCTCCATTTGAAATGGCACGCCGCTTGCTGCTCCTGGTTAGAGCACCATCAAATCACGATGAAAGCGACTTGCACATGCCCGACGCGCGAAGCTCTAGACAGTGGCCTGAGGAGACGGTGCCCGGTCCCGCTGAACATCGGGACATCGTCTCCTCCGGAAGGCCGTTCTCGGTGGCCGCTTTGCGCATGGCTGGTCCGATGCCGGCACGCCAACACGGGCCGCTCGCGCAAATGCCGTTTACCGGTTCTGTTCAGCATGGGAGTGCCCAAGGGCCCCCTCAAAGGGTCACCCAACCCAAGGCCGGCGGGTCACTGCCACATATCGACAACACGCTGAACCAGTCCAGTGACCCGAGTCTGCGTGAAGTGACATTTCAGGCCCCCACATGCTTGCGATATTGGCTACTTCCGGCCGCTATCCCTTTTCCCCGGGCACGATCGCGGGTGACCGATCCCGCTTCCGGCGCCATAGCCGTGGAAAGCAAGCGGCTCGACGGTGTCCAGCTCGCTCAGATCGATTGCGTTCGGGTGGCCAAGACCAGCCGCCAAGACGTTCCCATACGTCGCGAGGGAAAAAGGAGGTTGCGAGCCGCGAGGTCCTCATCCCGTGCCGGGCATACGAGCCTCTGCTCGGTATTGCGCCAGCCTCTGCCAGAATTCAGCGCCAGTTTTCTTCTTTAGGAGCAACTTGATGACAGTTCAAAAGAAAGTTCCCTTCGTCACCTTTCTCACGCGCGTTCACGATAAGTCAGTCCAGGGGCCAAATCCATATCGCTGGGAAGAAAAGACATCTGACGACTACTTTGCCGGCAAGCGGGTCATCCTGTTCTCGCTGCCTGGCGCCTTCACACCAACCTGCTCGACCTACCAATTGCCCCAGTTCGAAGAGCTCTATGATGAGTTTGAGAAGGAGGGAATTGACGCGATTTACTGCCTCGCAGTCAACGACGCCTTCGTCATGAATGCGTGGGGGAAGTCCTTGGGCCTGAAGCAGGTCGAGCTCATCCCCGATGGCTCAGGCGAGTTCACACGCAAAATGGGTATGCTGGTCGCCAAGGACAATCTCGGCTTCGGGATGCGCTCCTGGCGCTACGCCGCCCTGATCAACAATGGCGTGGTGGAGCACTGGTTCGAGGAGGAAGGTTTGTCCGACAACTGCGAGGCCGACCCGTATGGCGTCTCGTCCCCGCAAAACGTTCTCGAAACGCTGAAAGCCGCCGCTTGACCTAGAATACGTCTCACTGGTGCCATTGCCGGCCCCAAGAGGCTCCTCGACAGGATTTCGCGCTCACCATGCAATCCTCAGCAAGCCTGCTTCAGCGCCAGAAGCAATCCATGGTCGCATCGCCTCAACTCATTGAGTCGATTCGCCTGCTGCAACTGGCGCATACTGAACTGCATCAGTTCGTGGAGCGGGAAATCGAGAAGAACCCGCTCTTGGAATCTGCATCAAACGATGGCGGGCCTTTTGACGATGTTTCGAGTTCGGGAGCGGATCAACCCGGCCCTGGCGCAAACGCCGTTGAAGGACCGACCGGGGCAAGTTCGCCTGAACGGCTCGGGCAATGGAAATCACTTCGCAACACGACCAACAACCCGCCCGGCAATGGCCCTTCCCTCGACGAGTTTGCCACCCTCGCCGAAACATTGCACGACCATGTCGCTCGTCAGATCGCCCTCACTGCGTTCACACCACAGGAGCGGCTGATCGCTGGCCAGCTTGCCGCCGATCTGGAAGACACTGGCTATCTTCGGGCAAACCTTTTGGAGCTGGCCGAGAGCCTGAATGTCCATGAGGCTGTTGTGGAACGGGTTCTCGGAACCTTGCAGCAATTTGATCCATCGGGAGTTTTTGCGCGAAGTCTCAGAGAATGCCTCGAGATTCAGTTGCGCCAGCGAAATCGGCTCGACCCGGCAATGGCAGCTTTGGTTGCCCATCTTGAAATGCTTGCGCGACGCGATTTTGAGGCGCTGAAGCAGCATTGCGGCGTCGATGAAGAAGACCTTCTCGACATGATGCATGAAATTCGGGCGCTCGATCCCAAGCCTGGGAACAGATTCGAATCCGGTGCGTCTGAATCAATCATACCCGACGTCTGGGTCACGCCCTCGCCGCAAGGCGGGTGGCAGATCGAACTTGATCCCGCCACGCTGCCAAAGCTGCTGATCAACCAAACCTACTATGCCGAAGTCACGCGTCAAACTGCCCAAAATTCGAAAGATCAAGCATTTCTCGACGAATGCTTGCAAAACGCGAACTGGCTAATCCGCAGCCTCGATCAGCGCGCCAAGACGATTGTTAAGGTTGCGGCTGAAATCGTGCGTCAGCAGGATGCCTTTTTGGAACATGGCGTCGCCCACCTGCGGCCTCTCAATCTTAGAACCGTCGCTGACGCGATCGGCGTGCACGAGTCGACAGTAAGCCGGGTGACCTCGAACAAGTACATGCTTACCCCGCGCGGAGTCTTTGAACTGAAGTATTTTTTCACCGTCGCGATCGCGTCCTGCCAAGGCGGCGATGCGCACTCCGCCGAAGCTGTCCGGCATCGGATCAAAGCGATCATTGCCGCAGAATCTCCCGGCGACGTGCTTTCCGATGAGGACATCGCTGTCCGGCTGAAGGAAACCGGCATCGATGTTGCGCGCCGCACCGTCACAAAATATCGCGAAGCAATGAACATCCCCTCCTCCGTGCAACGCCGCCGGGAAATGCGCTTGTGTTTTTAGATTTGGGTCAAGGCAGCCAACATCACGTTGCATGCATCAAAGTGGAGACTTCGTTCATGACCCAATCCGCAGCAGGCGTCATGGACGCTGTTCTGCACGACCCAGAAAAGCCCGTCCCACCGTCTGGTCCCGCATGGGGTGCGGTCATATCGCTTTCCTTGGGCACATTCGGGCTGGTCACGGCAGAGTTTCTGCCTGTCAGCCTGCTCACGCCCCTCGCGGATGATCTCGGTATTAGCGAGGGAGCGGCTGGACAGGCGATGACGGCGACAGCTATCGTCGGGGCGATCTCGGCGCCGACGGTGGCGATCATCACAAAGCGCCTGGACCGCAGGACCGTCATGTGGACCATGACGCTGCTGCTGATCCTGTCGGACGTTCTGGCGGCCGGCGCGTGGTCGCTGGCGGTTCTCCTGACTGCACGCGTCGTGCTCGGCATAGCGCTCGGAGGCTTCTGGTCGATGTCGGCAGCACTGGCGATGCGGCTCGTTCCAAGCCACCTCCTGCCGCGCGCTATGTCGATCATCCTTACCGGCGTTTCCGTAGCTACAGTCTGCGCAGCTCCAATCGGCGCTTATGTCGGCGATATCTGGGGATGGCGAAGCGCCTTTATGCTCGCCGCAGCCGGCGCCGCCGCTACACTGCTCGTGCAACTCATAACCATTCCGAGACTGCCTCCGATTGGAGTGGCTAGCTTCCGAAGCCTGCTGGATGTGGCCAAGATTCCGATGGTCAAAATTGCGCTTTTGGTCGTCCTGCTGGTCGCTTCCGGCCACTTCGCCGGAATCACCTATATCCGCGCCTTCCTCGAGAAGATTCCCGCGCTGGATGTCGAGACGATCTCGCTTGTGTTGCTGGCTTTTGGCATCAGCGGATTCTTCGGCAATCTGGCCGGCGGGCTTCTGGCCGAGTACAGTCTCAAGGCAGTCGCGGCCCTTGCACCGCTGCTCATAGCGATAGCCGCTGTTTCGCTGCTGACGGCGGGAGCATCGGCCTTGGCCTCGGCGATTGCTGTTGCCGCGTGGGGGTTTGCCTTCGGCGCCGTGCCAGTGGGATTGCAGACGTGGATGGTACGGAGGGCCGTTCCCGAGCAGGCCCAAAGCGCCGGTGTGCTGCTGGTCACAGTATTCCAAGTGGCAATCGCAGCCGGCGCGATTTTCGGCGGACTATTGGTGGAGAATGCGGGGATTACAAGCGCCATTGCCTACAGTGCTGTTGCCACGTTCGTCGCTGCCCTCATAGTGTTCCTGGTCGGCCCGAACCGCGAAACCTAGACCGCCTGACAGAAAAGGCCTCAGCAGCGCAGCGGGACGAGAGATGCGATGCACGGCGCGGCGCGGTTCTCCACACGATTACGCATGGACCAGCGCAGCTACCTCGCCGGCTTCACCTCCGGGCCATGGCGACCTTCGCCGCCAGACACGCGAACCTCGCCGGCACCGGTTTCCATTTGGCGACGGTGAGCGCTGCCGGCGCGATGGAACCCTTGCTGGCGGTCATACCTTTCACGACAAGCCGGCATTCTGGGCTAGCGACAGCTACGCGCCGGCCATGCCCGTCAGAACGCCGGTGACGATGCCGCTCGATAGCGCAGACAGGTCGCGAATTGCCAGTCGTGTCAACGGCGGCCGGATTATCGTCGATCGCGCGTACCTTGTTTCGGCCGCAGACTATCGTTCGGCAGCTTGTGATCTTGACCACATAGCCTAGGAGCTATATATGACTTGCGAAGCCGTTTTTGGCGATGAGTTCGACGGGGAGTCGAGGCGTTGCACCAGACAGTCCAAGGTGAGCTATTGGCCTCGGCTAAGCTGCTCGGTGTGTTCGGGCCCCAGCTGGGGCGACCGCATGCGGACCTTGAATGACTCGTCGTCAGGATTGGCACAAGGGTGACCTTCAACGGGGGTTAATGGCGTCAAAGTGCCTGAATTTCTCGTAACAATGCGCGCGCTTGCTGCTCGTCAAGAAAGGCAGTTCGTTATTCATGCATAACGTCTTTTTGATGTCGCTATTTACAATTCGATAATTCCTACGTCTACGGCTTTTATCGCAGCGACTGTTCTGCTAGCAGCATTCAATTTTTTCTTGACGTTTTTTATATGGAAATTAACAGTATTAGATGATATTTCCAAAATTTTTCCTATTTCCCACGACGTTTTACCTCTCGCCGCCCATGAAATACACTCTATCTCTCTTAGCGAAAGTCTAGGCACCTCCCCAACGCCGCTCGAATTCTCCAACTTAGCGACCTTTAGGTGAAAATAAAAGGCCGCAAGCTGCAAGTAAATGACGGTTCTATTTTGAAGTTCGCGGTCCCAGGGTTGAGCAAAGCTCATAATCGCAAAGCTGCCATAGGGGCCGTGCAACGGAACGCTAATGCCTGTTCTTAACCCGAACGTCGCAGCCTCATCGAAAACGCGCCGTTCGTCTTCAGTCGTACTTGCGTCCTTGTATACGTCACTCCATCGAAAGGCGCCCGCCCGCTTTCGACTCGTCTTGATGATGGGGTCTATCCTCTCGTAGCCCATTTTGAAACAGCGCTTCTGCCATTCATCAGGATAGTTCAGCAAAACCGGCGGATCGCGTCGGACCGACTTTAACAATCTTTGGTCGGGTGTAAGAGAGCCATAGGCGATCCAAGGGCAATTAAAATTCATGGCAAAAGTAGCTAACAGGTCGAACAACTGCTCGGTTTGCGCAACACCATCAGCAAGGGCGAGAAATCGGCCGAGCTCGACCGCAAACGCCTGCTCGGCTGCCTTGGGGAAATGGATCGACGAGATCAAAGAAAATTGGTCGGACACGCTCGGTGCCAGCCCTCGAATTTGAGAGATCGCAGTTATCCGCGGGCGCTCCATGGTTTTTTCTCCGCTGCCATTTGCGCTGGATGTTGTCGCTGGCGCACAAGTGCACAGAGCTGCCGGCTGTAAGCCTGCGGCTTTGCGGGCCGTCGTCGACAGGCCGGCCTCATTAAATCTCTATCACATGACCCCAATGCATAATGTTATTTTAGGTTAAGTGTAGCTAGCGCGAAGATTGTCTGAAAATTTAACATCGTAACAAATGCGTAATGTCTACAATATTCCCTCAGTGGACTTCGAGGATCATATCCCCGCGCTTTCTTCATATTACGTCAATCAGCCGGCATGCCACCAAGCTGCTTCAAAAATGATGTCGAAACTCGCACCGGCCTCGCATGGCATGCGCAAATAGACGTCCAGATCGGCCCATGTGCTCCCCTGTATTGTTCTCGCTGTTGCTGCTCTTTGAGAGGAAGAGCACAAATGAAGCGATTCCCCCTTTTTTGACAGATTCTCAGCATTTGAAGGGGCACCAAGCCGGGCTTTGGGCGGCCGATCTGTGCCGCAAAATTCGGGGTCCAGGGACACGGCCGTCTACACCCGGCGCGAGAACATGGCCCCATCGAGGTGTCGAAGCCAAGCGGGGCCAAGGCGCTCGAGCAACGGAAGGTGCGCCTGAGAATTTCTGGCGGAGTCGCTGATGGCCGTGCCTGAACTGGGCCATTGAAGAGAGGCGATCCTCGAGCACCGCGCGAGCGATCAAGCGGCGGGATTGCTCGCATATTCCGCTGCCGCTCTTAACTGGGCCGCAGACTAGGTCGTAAACTCATAAACGATACAGACTTGTCCCAGCTTGTCGTCGGTCGGCTTACGGCTCATGGTTGCGCCATGGACCATGCCCGCTCGGATATCCTTCCTGATGAGGTGACCGCCGCCGATCTGAGCGGGTGGGCGGACATTTTGCCAGCGCGATGCCATGTCGTGGGAGCCAACCTATTCGCCGACATATTTTTGGCTGATGCCAATGGCGCAATTCACATGCTGGAAGTGTCTGCTGCTTCGATCACAAAGATCGCGGCTTCTAAGGAGGAGTTTCGTCAGCGGTGCATTGATGATGAAGATGGTTGGCTGTTGCGCCCGCTGGTTGATCAGTGCCGGTCGGCGGGGATGAACCCAACCGCCTCCCAGTGCTACGCCTTCACAACGCTCCCTCTGTTCGGTGGAGAGTACGAGACCGGCAATATCTGGATGTGCTCGTGGAGTGAGTGGATCAGCTACACGGCCTCGATCTACGCGCGGACCAAGGACCTGCCGGACGGCTCCCCGGTTTCGATGAGCGTTGTCGATTGAACGGCTTGCCTGACCCGAGAGAAGCTGATTCAGCATCGGCAGGAGCCGATATGACCTGACCGACTTCGAATGGCGTGTGATCGAGCCGCTGCTGCCCAACAAGTCCAGAGGCGTACCGCGCGTGGATGACCGGCGCGTGCTGAACGGCATCTTCTGGGTACTGCGATCGGGCGCACCATGGCGGGACCTGCCCGAGCGCTATGGCCCGCGCACCACCTGCTACACCGCTTCGTGCGATGGCGGAAGGCAGGCGTTTGGGACCGGCTGATGGACGCCATCACCGCCGCCCACGACGGCGCCATCCAGATGATCGACAGCACCTCCGTTCGCGCCCACCAGCAGGCAGCGACGGCAAAAAGGGGGGCCAGATCACTGTCTCGGTCGATCACGCGGAGGGCTCACGACCAAGATTCACGTTGTCGTCGACGCGCAGGGCCTCCCGATCCGGCTCGGCCTGACCGCCGGGCAGACGCACGATGGGCAGGTCGTTGACCGGCTGCTCGATCATCTTGGCCCGCGCACCATCGTGCTGGCCGACAAAGCCTATGACGCCGATCGCATCCGCGAACTGATCCAGGAGCAGGGCGCGACGCCCAACGTCGCGCCGAAGAGCAACCGGCGCTGGAAGCCCTGCTTCAGCAAGCGGCTCTACCGCGAGCGCAACCTTATTGAGCGCTTCTTCTCCAAGCTGAAGCACTTCCGCCGCGTCGCGACCCGCTACGACAAGCTCGCCGCCAACTTCCTCGCTGCCATCGAGCTCGCCTCAGTGCGCATCTGGCTCCGCGCTTATGAGTCATCGTGTAATTTGTGGCTGCTTCCCTCAGGCCTCGGGTGAGGCGCACACTTCTGGTTGTCGAATCCTGAAGGAAGGAAACAGCCATGAAGCATTATGCCGGACTGGACCTGTCGATGGAAAGCACGCAGGTCTGCATTATTGATGAAAATGGACGCAAGCTGAGTTCCGAGAAGGCTGAGAGCACGCCGGATGCGATCGCCGACGCATTACGCCGACACGGCCCGATCGAGCGGGCGGTGATCGAAACCGGACGTATGTCACCCGCGATCTGCCTTGGCCTGCGGGAGCTGGGCGTCAACGTGGTGTGTATCGATGCCCGCCAGGCGCACCAGAGCCTCAAGGCGATGAAGGCGAACAAAACCGATCCCCATGATGCTGCAGGGCTCGCGCAACTGGCAAGAACGGGCTTCTACAAGGAAGTTCATGTCAAATCGCCGGCCGCGCACGGTGTACGCAGCATGATCACCGCTCGCGGTCATCTGGTGGAGGCCCGTGTCCGGCTCGACAACATGATCCGTGAGTTGTGCGCCACCTTCGGCTATAGGCCGGGCGTCGGGCAGGGAAAGGCCTTCATCGAACGCATCATGGAAGCATCCCACATCCCTGGTCTTGGCGAAGCGATTACTTCGTTGCTGACGGTGCGCGTGCAACTGGTCGAGCAGATCAAGGAACTGGATCTCAAGCTGCGTATGCTCGCCGCTCAGTCGCAGGCCTGCCAGATCCTCATGAGTATACCTGGTGTTGGCATCCAGACTTCAGCCGCCTTCTCCGCCGCCATCGACGAGGCCGGCCGGTTCCGACAATCGCGAAACGCGGGTGCCTACTTTGGGCTGGTGCCCAGGCGTCATCAATCCGGTGAACTCGACTGGACAGGCCGGATCACCAAGCAAGGTGACAGCATGGTCCGCAAGCTTCTCTACGAAGCAGCCAACTCAATCCTGACTCGGAGCCGGGGGAGCTTCGCGCTCAAGACTTGGGCGCTGAAAATCTCGAAGCGCCGCGGTCTGAAGAAAGCCCGAGTGGCACTCGCGCGGCGTCTCGCTGTCATCATGCATGCCATGCTGCGCGACGGCACTTTGTTCGAGGCTTGAGATGAGGTAGAAACAGTTTTCCAGCGGTGAAGCGCCAGCGCTGATCCGAGGGCGGTGTCCCGCGAGGGAACGCAGGGACGGACGATATGCGAAGGTAGTCAGATGGGCCTGAGAGCCCGCTGCGAGTCAATGCAACGTCCGGCCTTGTGAGACCCGATACAGCACGACCAGCTCCGGCTCGGCCAGTGCGGACAGATCCTTGAAACCCTCAAGGGATACACCGCCAAGCTCTGCAAATTACAGATCTACGGCCTAGTAAGTGCGTCAATAACAATGTGGGGCTGGTCCACCAGGGGTCTCGTGAGGGTTCCGCGCGAGTGCAAATAGGGTGGTGATCAAGCCGGAAAACTGTCCTCAGGCCGCCGGGCCACTGCGAACAAGGATAGCCCTATCGGCAAATGAACCCGCCCCACTAGGTGACGCTCGAAGGCGAACATCCCGGCAAAGAGTTGGTTTAGAGGGGCTGGCGGCGGCATGTCGTCATGGGTTTGTCCGCCGGTCAGCTTGCTTGTTAGCCGCCGCAGCAAGCCAAGCGGAAACAGAAACGTGCTGAAGTAGCCAATATCCGCCGTCACCAGGCCGGCGTGTTCGATCGCCGATCTCAGGGCGGTGCGGGTATACCGCCGCTTGTGGTGATGCACTTCGTCATGTGCCGACCACATCCACGGATGCGCGGGCACCGTGATTAAGATCGCGCCTGCGTGCCGCAGCTTGGGCTTCAGCGCCGTAAGCGAGGCGACATCCTGCTCGATGTGCTCGACCACGTCTAGCAGCGCGATCAGGTCGTAACTGCCATCCTGGGCTTCAAGCTGGTCCGGCAGCGCCGCGAAGCCGATCCTGAGGCCGCTCTTGCGGCTTGCGATCTCGCGCGCGGCAGCGTCGAATTCGACGGCGTCGACCGCGCCGAATTTTTGCAAAAGACCTAGGTTGCCGCCTGTTCCGCACCCTGCCTCAAGGATTCGTGCCTCGCCCTTCGGCGGCAGACCAAGCTGGACAAGGAGACGTTCGATTATGGCACGGCGGCCAGTAAACCACCAATGAATTTCTTCGTTGGCGGCCAAGCGCTCATAGATGATTCTGTCCATCGCTCACCTCCGGTATCAGCTTCCTTGTCGGAATCCCTGCATCGATCCCTATAGTGGAGCGGACGATGAACAGCGGCCTTCCTTTCACTTCGTTATAAATGCGGCCGATATATTCACCGAGAATGCCCAACGACAGAAGATTGAGGCCACCGAGAAGCAGGATCGCGACCATGAGAGATGCGTAGCCCGGCGCATCGCGGCCGGATATCAACGTCAGCAGGACGATGAAGAGCGCATAGCCAAAACCGAATGTGGAGACCGCCGCGCCGAGATAGGTCCAGAGCCGCATGGGGACTGTGGTCGAGGTGGTAACGCCGTCGAGCGCGAAATTCCACAGTTTCCAGTAGTTCCATTTGGTCAGGCCGGCTTCGCGCTTTTCCCTCACATAGCGGACGTCCCGGGTCGGGAACCCGACCCAGGAGACCAGGCCCTTCATGAAGCGCGCGCGCTCTGGCAAGAGTTTCAGTACGTCAATCACTTCGCGATCGATCAGGCGGAAATCGCCTGCCTCAGCGGGTATTGGTCGTTCCGCCATCCGGTTGTAGGCGGAATAGAAGGCCCGGGCGGTAAGCCGCTTCAATGCCGTATCCGCCCTCCGGTCGGCGCGGAGCGCGTTCACGATCTTCGCGCCTTGCAGCCAGTTGTCAACCAGCAGTGGGATTACCTCCGGCGGGTCCTGAAGGTCCACGTCGATCGGAATGACGGCGTCGCCCAGGGCATAATTCATCCCCGCCGCCAACGCCGCGTCCTTGCCGAAATTGCGGGAAAGCACGACAACCTTGACGGCGGAGTTCTTTCGCCGTTCGGCGGAAAGCGCAGCAAGCGTGGCGTCCGTGCTGCCATCGTCGACGAAGACGATCTCATAACCCCCCCACTCGCCTATCCGCTGGGCAGCCTCTTCAAGGCAGGGGATGACGCGCCGGAGGAACGGTGCGATCGCTTCCTGCTCGTTCAGCACCGGAACTACCAATGAAATCAGCTGAGATATTTTGTGCGAACTCATCAGCGTCAATCCACGACTATCTCGCTTCCTACTCGCCTTCGTTGAAGACGAATAGACTATTCCCCGAGAAACCCGCGATGAGATAGCTTGTCACGGCTAGACTCTGGCTAAGATAATCACCGCATCTGAGCCAGGCAGTGGCCGCAAATAGTACAGAAACATTTACCCAATATGCGGGCAGCATTATTATCAAAAATCGTCCAACTCCCAATGCGATCGGAATCTTGCTCCGGAAGGTGAAGCGTCTGTTCAGCAGAAAGCTCACAAATAAGCCTACTGCATATCCGCAAGCATTCGCGGCAACGGATGGCATTGCCATCCAGCCTATGCAGAAAAAAATCACCGACAGGCCGACAAACGTGTTTACACAGCCAACGAGAACATAGCGAAGAAGCGGGCCAAGCCTGGCCCATGGCACGATGAGCTCAAAGGGCTTGGGTCTCGCACCACTATGGTCTCGGCTCGAATTCACCTGTCCATGACTTCCCGGACGTAGATGACGCCGTTTTCGTATTTGTACACGCAGCGCCATGTTGCTCTCCAAAGCTATCACCAAACGCTGAACGACTTCGTGCGCCAGCTCGCTTCTCTCTCCGAAACGGGGCGCACCGTTTTCAAGGGAAGGAGAGCATCACTCATTTTGCGCGTGCACTCAGCCGTCCCTCGGTGTTGCTGCATCTCAATAGCAACGGTCGTGCCAGGGCCGTTCGCGCGCGTTAAGCTTCTGATTCGTTTTGAAAGTTTGTACGCCACAGACAGCAGCCCGTGTTTTGAAACCGGACAGCGTTGTACCGTTGTCAGAAACCGGACAAGGATCAGCCTGGTTTCCGCGATTTCCGCACCTCGTCACTCTCTATGATAGATTGGCTACGCGTCTGTCGAGCGATAGGTCACTCACCAGTTTCTTCAGCTTACCGTTTTCCTCCCTCCTCCTCGTTCTGCTTCAACCGCCGCATCTCCGTCGGCAGCAATCCGTCGTAATGGCCTGCTGCCGGTTTCGTGGACACCGAGATAAGGTGTTTAACGGAACTGGAGAGTTGGAATGCAAAGAAGGAAGTTCAGCCGCGAGTTCAAGCTTGAGGCGGTGAGATTGATCAAGGATCGGGGCATTGCGGTGGCCCAGGCTGCCCGCGACCTCGATCTCCACGAGAATGTGCTGCGCAAATGGGTGCGCGAGCTGTCGACCGATCCGCAGCATGCGTTTCCAGGTCATGGGCAAATGAAGCCGGAGCAGCAGGAGATCGACCGGCTACGCAAGGAAGTGGCGAAGCTGAAGGCGGAGCGCGACATCCTAAAAAACTGTCACGGGCCATGGCCCGCCTGTGCGCGGTAGAAACAGCCCATGCTATTCTCGGACCTCGGAGGGTAGCGGCCGTCAGCTTATTGGAGGCACAGTCCCCGTTAAAAAACGTGGTCCATGGGTGCATGCGAACTTGAGAGTGGTGACGCCGTTCCTGCGGTGATCCCGATTAGGAAGATGAAGATTTAGCATAGCCCAGACCCTCCTGCCGACAATCGTATGGAGGATTTGCTATGCCCAAAAGGAAGACCGGTGACCGCCCGGAATTGAAGCCGGTCAATGCTGGTGCCGCTGGCATCGACATCGGATCAAAAATGCACATGGCAGCGGTCGACCCGGGCTGCACTGATACGCCAGTGCGAGCGTTTGGCACATTCACGCAAGACCTGCATGATCTGGCGGACTGGTTCAAAGCGTGCGGCGTGACCAGTGTCGCGATGGAATCCACCGGGGTCTATTGGATCCCGGCCTATGAGATTCTTGAGCAGCACGGGTTCGAGGTCATTCTGGTCAATGCGCGTTACGCCAAGAATGTGCCTGGGCGCAAAACAGATGTCAGCGATGCCGCGTGGCTCCGCCAGCTCCATTCCTACGGATTGTTACGCGGGAGTTTCCGTCCTGATGCCGAGATCGCAACTCTGCGCGCCTATCTGCGTCAGCGAGAGCGGCTAGTGGAATACGCAGCCGCCCATATCCAGCACATGCAGAAGGCCCTGATGGAGATGAATCTGCAACTTCACCACGTTGTCTCCGACATCACCGGCGCGACCGGTATGCGGATCATCCGGGCGATTGTAGCGGGCGAGCGCAATCCCGATGTATTGGCGACCTACCGCGATGTGCGCTGCCATTCCTCTATCGAGACGATCCGCGCTGCCCTGGTGGGCAACGACCGGGACGAACATGTCTTCGCCCTGACCCAGTCGCTGGAGCTTTACGACACCTATCAGGCCAAGATGCTCGACTGCGATCGCAAGCTGGAATCCTTGATAGCGGCGCTGACTGACAAAGGGACCAAGCCGGTCGGCAAGCTCTCCAGGCCGCGGGTGAAGACCAAGCAGGTCAATACACCATCGTTCGATGTGAGGACCGCTCTATACGGCGTGCTTGGCGTTGATCTGACCGAGATCCATGGATTGGGTCCGTCACTCGCGTTGAAGCTTATCGGCGAGTGCGGCACGGATCTGAGAGCTTGGCCGAGCGCCAAGCACTTTACCTCCTGGCTGTGTCTCGCGCCGGGGAACAAAATCTCCGGCGGCAAGGTGCTCTCTTCACGCACGCGGAGATCATCCAGCCGGGCAGCAGCGCTGTTGCGGTTGGCGGCCACGACTATCGGGCGGAGCGATACGGCGCTCGGAGCATTCTATCGTCGGCTGTCCTCTCGTGCGGGCAAGGCGAAGGCCGTGACGGCGACCGCCCGCAAAATTGCGGTCCTGTTCTACAACACCCTCAGGCACGGCATGACCTACAGGGATCCCGGCGCCGATCACTATGAGGAACAATATCGCAGCCGTGTCCTCGCCAATCTGAAGCGGCGCGCCAAATCGCTGGGCTTCGTTTTGCAAGCTGTTCCATGCGACACTGAGGCGGCTGTTTCTTAGGAAGGCCGCAGCCTACTTCGCGAGGGAAGTGACGTGAAGTTCGCTTTCATCGCGAGGCACCGGAACATCTGGCCGGTGGCATGGCTTTGCAGTGCGCTGGATGTGTCCCGCTCAGGCTTCCATGCCTGGCTCGACCGCAGCCCCAGCGCTCGCTCCCGGGATGACGAAATCCTCGTTTCCAGGATCGACCGTAGCTTCAAGAGCAGCGACCGCACCTATGGCGCCCGTCGCGTCTGGCACGACGTGCTGGCTGAGGGGCTGTCCTGCGGCCTGCATCGCATCGAGAGGCTTATGCGGGAGAACGGTCTGCGTGCCAGGCCTCGGCGCCGCGGACTGCCGAAGGATATGGGCGAGCGAGCGGTTGTGTCGGACAACCTCCTTGACCGCGCCTTCGAGGCCTCGGCGCCGAACCAGAAATGGGTCGCCGACTTCACCTATATCTGGACCGCCGAAGGATGGCTCTACGTTGCCGCCGTGGTCGACCTGTTCTCCCGGCGGGTCGTCGGCTGGGCGATGAAGGCCGAGATGACAGCACAGCTCGTCACCGACGCCCTCATCATGGCGATCTGGCGCCGGGGCAAGCCCGACAGCCTGCTGCATCATTCCGACCAGGGATCGCAAGGCGGATTCAAGCGATCGTCGCAACACCGATTGTGTTCACTCATGGCAACAACTCGTCAAGCGCTTCTGCCGGCGTTTTCCAACCCAGGGTCTTTCTCGGCCGTGCATTGAGGGCCGCTGCCACGGCGGCGATCTCGTCGGCGCTGTGAATGCTCAGGTCGGTGCCTTTCGGGAAGTACTGACGCAGCAGCCCATTGGTGTTCTCGTTGGTGCCGCGCTGCCATGGGCTTTGCGGATCGCAGAAGTAGACCCGCACACCCGCATCGATCGTGAGACGATCGTGCTGGGCCATTTCGGCTCCCTGATCCCAGGTCAGCGAACGGCGTAGCTCTTCGGGCAAGGTGATGATGGTGCGCGTAATCGCGTCACGCACGGCCTCAGCTCCATGTCCCGCGAGCGCAGGTCCGTTCTTCGTGCGCGGAGCTTCGCCATGCCCCACGAGCCGGGGAAGATGCAGTAGCATCGTGAAGCGCGTCGTGCGCTCGACCAACGTGCCGATCGCCGAGCTGCCAAGACCGAGGATGAGGTCTCCCTCCCAATGTCCCGGCACCGCTCGATCGGCCGCTTCGGCGGGACGCTGACTGATCATGATCTCCGGTGAGACAAAGCCCTTGCCTCGCCTACGTACGCGCGCCCTGGGGACCCGTAATACACGTCCTGTTCGCAAGCAGGCCGTCAGCTCGCGGCGCAGCACTCCACGGCCTTGAACGAAGAGGGCCTGATAGATGGCTTCGTGGCTGATGCGCATCGTCTTGTCGTCCGGGAAGTCGATCGGCAAGCGTCGGGCAATCTGCTCCGGGCTCCAGGCCCTGGCCCATCGCCGATCCTTTCGCGGGCCATGCCGGCGGCCCTTCCACGTAACGGTGGGACCATGAACGAGAGCGCCGCTCGGGGCCACGACAACGCCAGCAAGTCTCTCCTCCACATAAGTGCGCAAGGTTGCGTTGAACGCAAGCTTGGTCGGCTTGGGCCGACGGGCCGATCGATCCGCATGCCACTGAGCAGTCGTCGCCCGATACTCCAACCCGCCGCTGCGGGTGGCCGCGTTGCGCCGCAGTTCACGGGAAATTGTCGAGGCGGACCGACCGAGCCGGCGCCCAATCTCCTGCATGGAATGGCCCTGTACCCTGAGAAGTGCGATCTCTTCGCGCTCCACCAATGACAGGTACCGCCCAGAGAGCGGCTTCGCCGAGGATCTGAACATCGCTGGTGGCATACCGCCCGCCTTTCGGAACCATCTGGTTCCTACAGGCTGCGACACTCCGGCTTCGAGCGCAGCATCTTCGCTGCCCAGCCCCGCGGCGATCGCCCGCCAGAATCTAATCTGTTCATCGCGCCCCGCCACAGGCGGCCGTCCTGGTGAAGGCAATGGGCGCTCGTCCAGACCGTGCCGATCGCCGCTTTCGAATGCTCATCGCAACCTCCAACTTCAGAGTGTTGCGACGACCGCTTGAATCCGCCCAATACACGAGCGAGCAGTTCCAGCGCCTGATGGCCGATCACGGCATTACGTGTTCGATGAGCCGGTCGGGCAACGTATGGGACAATGCTGCGATGGAGAGCTTCTTCTCGTCGCTCAAGACCGAGCGGACAGCCCGCAAGGTCTACAGGACGAGGGATGACGCCAGAGCGGATGTGTTCGATTGCATCGAATGCTTCTATAACCCCCGGCGGAGGCACTCGACGCTGGGCTATCTGAGCCCCGTGGAGTTCGAGGAACAAGCTATGTTAGCTTAACCTCGTGTCCGAAAAACCGGCAGCAGGCCATAATTCTTCTTTCTGTTGAAATAGGTCGCCCGACTGCTCCCGGTCTTCCAGCAGATGTCCGCAACCGACTCCGTCATGGCCTTACTTCGAAATAAGCCCCTTTGGGCATCGGAGAATTTGAGGCCTTCGTCCACGAGCGGTCCAGCGGTTGGGATCGGACCACGAGGTGAGCAACCCTACCAATTCTAGTAGGCGATTGCGGGGCTCAGGTCGGTTAGAAACTCCTTGACGCTGATATCCATTTGAATGGGCCTCATCTAGGAGGCTGGCAGGAACGGCCTATGCCAAGAGAGAACGACTTTGCCAAGGGAATGACGTTGTCGGTCTTGCTGGAGCGGATTTCGCTGGCTCTGTCCGCCGTAATCACAGCAATCCTTTTCGCTTGGCTGCTATACTACAGCAGTTACGGTCTCAATCTAGAGGACGAGGGTTTCTACCTCAACTCCATCGCGAACCCATTCCCATACGCGATCAATGCTCCGCCGTCCCTTTTCGGCTTCCTCTATCATTGGCCCTATCAGTGGGTAGGTGGCAATGTTGCAGTGCTTCGCATGGCGAACGTCACGCTCACCATGGCGCTGGGCTGGATTCTCAGCTTCTTTGTGATCCGGCGCCTCTGGACAGTGGGCTGGGTGCAGGCCGCGGTGCTATCGGCAGGGATCGCCAGCATGGCATCACTTGTCTTTCGCCTCCGGCTGTTCACCCCCAACTACTACGTACTGGCCTTTCAATCACTCTTGATCGTGATGATCGGCTTGCTACTAGCCGACAGGCCAGGGCGCATGTGCCGAGTCTCGGGGTGGACCCTGGTCGGCGTTGGTGGCTGGTGTTGCTTCATGGCCAAGCCAACCACCGCTGCGGCCATTGCCCTCGTCGTTATGCTCTATGTCGTCGTTTTGCGCCGAAAGTCGCTGCTGCCCATGCTCGGCGCGGCGCTACTCGCTCTCGCTCTACTGATGATGACCGCCTACTTGATCGACGGCGGCATCACCGGGCTGGTGACCCGTATGGTTAGAAGCGCTGAGATGGAAATCCTGCTGGGTGCCGGCCACGAGGTGTTTCGCAGCATTCGGATCGACTGGCTCGCCACCAGCCGCTCGCAACTCGCTATCGCTGTGTTCCTGGCGATAGCTCTTCTGCTCAGCGTCCTCATGGGGTCTACGGACAAGTTGCTCCCATCGCTGGCTCTCGCTGCGGTGTTGATCGTAACAATAACGATTGCGCTGCTGGGAACCGATCCGATCAGCATCCAGCCCTCGACGCTGTTCCTGGTGCCGGCCTTCACATGCCTTGGCGCGATGCTCTATCGTGAGCGATTGGTTCTGCGCACCCAGACTGCCACCAGCATCGCTCTAGCGCTAATCTTTCTGGTCCTGCCGCACTTGTTCGCATTGGGCTCCAATCTCAATTACTGGTACCTCGGTGCATACAACGCCTTGTTCTGGATGCTCGCGGTCGTTGCTTTCCTGAGCCCTTTTGCGCAACAGGGACGCAGCCTCGCCACCCTACTGCCCCTGACGGTGTTGGCACAGTTGCTCACCGCATCAGTCATTAATGATAGCATCGTCAACCCCTTCCGTCAGGTGAAAGATCTGCGCTCTTATACCGCTGTCATGCCAATGCCGGGCGGTGGAAAATTGGTGCTCTCGGAATCCCTCCACCGTTATCTGGCCACGGCCAGGGCCCAGGCTCGCGCGGCCGGCCTTGAAGTTGGTACCCCGGTGGTCGATCTCACTGGCGACTCGCCGGGCCTGCTGTATGTGCTTGAGGCGCGAGCGCTCGGTCTTCCATGGCTGATGGGATGGTTTCCCGGCAGTAGCGCGGTGGCGGTGGAAACGCTCGGACTTGAGAACTGCGCCGATCTGGCCAAGGCGTGGGTACTGATCGAGCCAGAGGGCCGGTATCATCCTGATCAAGCCAGTGTCATGGCCTCCTTTGGAGCTAGGCAGGCGGACTACGCAACCGCCGCTACGCTCGACCCCTTCGTCGTTGACGGGGATTATCGGATTGATCGGCAGTTTCTGTTCAAGCCCGTACGCTCCGCCGCGCTGGCGGAGCAATCCTGCCGTGAAACCAGGCGACAAGGGCCGGAGAGCCAGAAATGGAGCCAATAGTGATAGCTTGTAATCCTCGCGGGTGGCCTTGAAACGCGCATCTCCGAGGAACCCACCTTCGGCGCAAGCCCATGATCGAAATCGGCGGCAAGCTGATCTGTGGCACATCCTAAAAATTTACTCGCGCTATGGCATCAACGATTTCGTCACCTCGCGCGGCTACAAGAGATGTCTGATCACAGAATACATGGCCGGCTATTTCCTGCACGTGTCGGATGTCACTGTTGACATGACAATACCGCATGGAGGTTCATCAGCACTGGGCCGAACCTTGGGAGGTTTCACATTGCATTCAACCATGAGAATGCTGATGGACGACAGCACGAACTCCTCAACCCTCGCGCCATCGCATCGGAAGCGACGAGCGTCGACGAACGGTCTGGCTGTTCAGTTATGTTGATCTCGAGGCGCCATGCAGCGCGATCATCCGTTGCGCCGCATTCGAGCGATTATGAACGGGGGTTGGCGACGTTGGAGCGGGACTTGGCGACGCTGTACCCGCCGATGGGGCGGCGTTCGATCCCGCCGGAAAAGCTGCTGCGAGCGAAGCTGCTGCAGGCGTTCTACTCGATCCGCTCAGAGCGGCATTTGATGGAGCGGCTGGAACACGCCCTTCTGTTCCACTGCTTCTCGGTATCCGGCGTCGATGACGCGGCCTGAGACGATTCGGTGTTCTCCAAGAACCGCTACCGGTGCCGGAAGGTGACATCGCGGCGAAGTTCTTTGGGCGCGGTGCTGGCGCAGCCGAAGGTGAAAAACCCAATTCGCTGGCGCCAGCGCGACGAACTGTTGAATGAGACGCTGTTCACCTCGCTCAGATCCGCCCCTCCTGACTCCGTCCCGCGCCAACTACAACAGCCAGCGGCCTAATTCGCAGATCGGTGGCAGGCGTTGGACGAGTTTACACAGACCTTCAATCCGCGACGGTCGCTCGCGCTGCGCAATGCGAAAGGCTCCGCACCAGTAGCGCCCGTCCTCCCACCGCCCACAAGGACAAATTCAACGCCGGAAACGAACTCAAAACTGGCTAGAGCATAATCTGACCTGATGGAATCGCGAGGGATTCCCATCGGGGAGAATATCTGATTCATCATGTCGGCTGGGTATGGAGGCCAGCAGGCATGGTTAGAGCCATATCGGAGGATTTGCGTTCGCGAGTGATCGCAGCGGTTGAGAGTGGCCTGTCGCGGCGGGCTGCGGCGGATCGTTTCGGTGTTGCCGCGGCAAGCGCGGTCCGCTGGGTCCGCGAATGGCGAGAGAGCGGCGCGACGCGGGCAAAGCCCCAAGGCGGAGACAAGCGCTCCCAGCGGATCGAAGCCTACCGGGATACGATCCTGGCGGTGATCGAAGGTCAGGACGACATCACACTGGTCGAGTTGGCTGAATTTCTCAGGGCGGAGCATGCGGTCGTGTTCGCGCCGAGCACGATCTGGCGCTTTCTCGACCGTCACTCGATGACCTTCAAAAAAAACAGCGCACGCCAGCGAGCAGGATCGGCCCGACGTGCTCGCGCGGCGACGCGCCTGGTTCAAGGCCCAGCCTGATCTCGATCCCGAACGGTTGGTCTTTATCGACGAGACCGGCGCATCGACGAAGATGGCTCGCCTGCGTGGACGGGCAAAGCGGGGCATGCGGTGCCGATCTCCGATCCCGCACGGGCACTGGAAAACGACTACTTTTACAGGCGCATTGCGCCTGACGGGCATGACTGCGCCGATGGTCCTCGACGGACCGATGACGGGTGAATGGTTCGCCGCTTATGCCGAGCATGTATTGGCGCCTACGCTTCGAGTTGGTGACATCGTCATCCTCGACAACCTGCCCGCTCACAAAGTCGCCGCCGCCCGCCAAGCGATCGAAGCGGCCGGCGCGCGAATGCTCTTCCTACCGCCTTACAGCCCCGACTTTAACCCGTGTATGGATGGCTCCTGCGGGTCAAGGGTATCGGATCGGGTTTGGTGAACAGGTCGGTTGCGGCCATGTATACGGCGTCTGAATGTGCAACGGGATCGCTGCGCGCCCTGATGAATATCCGCTTGGAGAACAGGTCCCACTCAATCGAGCGCGCTCGAGGCGCTTCGGATTAATCGGGGTGTCCTGGTTCTTCGTCTCCGTTTGTTCGCCATCACCTCACTTTGCCCTGACCATTCCGAGAGCCTGTCAGGCTGACTGCGGCTCGTAACGCGATCCGTCCCTCAGGACGGCGAATATTGTTCGTGCCATGCGATGCGCCAAAGCGACGGCGACGATCTTCGTCTTCTTTCGCATCAGCATGCCCGATAGCCAGTCCGAGCTCGGCTCGCGCTTGAGTCTGCATCTGAGCATGATCTGCGCCATGGCGCCCAGATACAGCAAGCGTCGGATATAACGATTGCCCATCTTCGAGATCCGGCCCACCCTCTGCTTGCCTCCGGTGGAGTTCGGCTTGGGAGTGAGGCCGAGCCAGGCGGCATAGTCCCTTGCGCTGCCGAAATTGTCGACATCCGGCGTCGTCGCCGCGATGATCGTCGCCGACAGCATCCCCACACCTGGGATTGTGGCTAGACGCTGGCTTGTCTCGCTTTGCGCGTAGGTCTCTTCGAGCTCGTCGGTCAGCCGCTCGATCCGCTTGTCCGTCTCGGCCAACTGATCGAAGAGCAAACTCACAGGCATTCGAGCTACTTCCGGCAGTTGATCCAGTTGATCCTTCAGTCGATTGACGTTCTGCGCGCCCTTCGCCGCGATGACGCCGAACTCCGTCATGTGGGCCCGGATCGCGTTGCCGATCTGCGTGCGCTGGCGAACCAGAAAGTCTCGCGTGCGGTGAAGAACCAGAACCGACGAGCAGGCTTCGCTCTTGATGGCGACAAACCGCATGGAGGGGCGTGTCACGGCTTCACAGATGGCGGCCGCATCCGCAGCATCCGTCTTCCCGCGCTTCACGTAAGGCTTCACATAGGAGGGCGGCATCAGCCGGACGTCGTGCCCCATCTCCAGAAGCCTGCGCCCCCAATCGTGAGAACCTGCGCAAGCCTCCATGCCGATCAGGCATCGTGGACGCTTCTGGAAAAACACCAGCAACTGGCTGCGGCGAAGCTGACGGCGTACGAGAACCCGACCGTTCCCATCGACACCATGGATCTGGAAGACACTCTTTGCGAGGTCGATGCCAACTGTGGCAAGTTCTGACATGGATGGCTCCTTTGCTCGGGACGACAACATCCCAACTATGGCGCAATGCGACGCCGGGAGCAGGAGCCATCCACACCATCAATCGAGAATGCCTTCTCCAAGCTGAAGTCGATCCTCAGGAAAGCCGCCGCACGCAACATCCCCGAGCTTTGGGACGCAATCCGCGACGCCTTGCCACGCTTCACCGCCGAGGAGTGCTCAAACTACTTCTGCGCCGCAGGATACGAGCCTGAATGATCAGATTCTGCTCTAGAAACGGGGGGCAACGTCACTGTTCGGTGGCAACCGACAGACTGACTGCGACCTGGCAGTTGTCCTGTTTGCCGATTTGGTCGCAATACTGCCGCGCAACCCCCACCGAATGCTTCCCCTTCTTGGGAAAGCCGGTGTCGTCGACGATCCAGGCGCGGATCGGCCCTTGACGCTCAAGGGCCGGCAGAACCTGCGCTCGCACGACGCCAAGCATGGTATCGTCCGGCCAGTGTCGCTTTTCGCTGACCTGAGACCCTTGTTCCCTCCAATTCAATGGAGAGTCCGGAGTTTCATTGATCCGATACCATTCTTTGGACCGCCGGAAGGTGGAGTTTTCCGGCTGTTTCACGATGGCGGGCTGACGGCGCCATCGGGATTGATCAACGAGATCGGAACCTTGTGCCCGATTGCGCCATGTGGGCGCACCTCGTTGTAGTATCTGCGCCAATCCTCCAACTTTTCGGCCGCGTCGGCAAGCGTCAGGAACCAGTGGGCGTTCAAACATTCCGCCCTGAAGCGGCCGTTGAAGGCTTCGATGTAAGCGTTGTCCGTTGGCTTTCCCGGTCGCGAGAAGTCGAGCGTGACGCCCCTGGTGTAGGCCCACAGGTCGAGCTCGCGGGAGACGAACTCCGAGCCTTGATCGACCCGGATCGTCTTTGGATACCCGATCTTGGGGCAGACCTGTTCCAGCATCCTGACCACATCCTCGGCTCGGTAACTGAAGCGCGGGTCGAGCATCGGGGCAAGCGCTCCCCCGATGGAAAAAAGGATTCAGCCTGAGCTTTGGGAAGATTGGGACCATTTCGAGTTGCCGTAACAAGGACGACAAAAATCATACCTTCGACAGGCATGACGCGAACTCATCGATCAGTCCTCGCGCATTATGGCCATTGGTATTGCGGCACTGGGGCTCACGGCTCTAGTCAAGAAAGCTAGCATAAAGATCTCCTTAAAGTGGGCGAGTCTGCTTCAAGGTTTCGGCCAGAGACTCCTCGAATATGTCAAGGCCTTGACTTAGCGTCTCAGAGTCGATCGAAAGCGCAGGTAAGAATTTTATGACCTGATCAACTGGTCCGCATCGTTCGACGATCAATCCCCTCTCAAATGCCCTCCGTGTTGTAGCCTCTGCGACTTCGGCCATTTGACAATCAAATCCCAGCGCCATGCCCCGCCCTCGAACAGCAAAACTGTTTCCGTGCTTGAGTGAGATGGCCTCAAGTCGGCGTCGCACAAGTTCTCCAAGGTGCTGAACACCCTGTGAAAAAGTCTGATCCCGCCAATAGATATTTATAGCTGCGGTTGCAGATACAAGAGCGAGGTTATTTCCTCGGAACGTGCCCGTGTGTTCTCCTGGCTGCCATGAGTCGATATTTTCTTTGATCAACAACACGGATAACGGCAAACCATACCCACTTAGCGATTTCGATAATACGACGATATCTGGCGACAACCCTGCGAATTCGAAGCTGAAGAAGTCACCCGTGCGACCACAGCCCATTTGGACATCATCTACTATGAGAAGTGCACCAGTATCTTTTGCCGTGGCTTGAATTGATTGCAACCATTCCTTGCGAGCTACGTTTATACCCCCTTCGCCCTGCACGGATTCGACGAGAATGGCCGCCGGAGAATCAATACCACTGCTCTTGTCCAGCAATACCTTTCGCATGTAGTCAGCCGTATCGATGGTTGAGCCAAGGTAGCCATCATAGGGCATAAAAGTCGCGCTAGACAGAGGAACTCCGCTGGCCTCGCGAAGGAATCGGTTGCCTGTCACAGCAACTGCTCCCAAACTCAGACCATGATATCCGTTCGTGAACGAGATTATATTTTGACGTCCCGTAACCTTGCGTGAGAGCTTTAAGGCTGCCTCAATGGCATTGGCACCTGTCGGCCCCGTGAATTGGAACCGGTATTTCAGCCCCCTTTCCCGAAGTATGACGGAGTTGAATGTCTCCATAAAGTCGAGTTTTGCAGGAGTGGCCATGTCAAGCCCGTGGACTACAGCATCTGACGCCAGGTACTCCGTCAGGGCCCCTTTGATCTCATGATTGTTGTGACCGTAATTCAGCGCTCCAGCACCAGAGAGGAAATCAATGATCTTTCGACCGTCCTCCGTTAGCATAATAGAGCCGCGCGCTCGACTGAACAAAGTCGGAAAGGAGCGTGAGTATAACCGGACGTTTGATTCCAAGGCTTCGAAAGCCTGCATATTGCGCGACCCGCTAATCGATCCACCCATGATCGTCTCCTTCGCAAGTAAATAGTTCACGGAACAAGCGTGCTTGTTACAATTGCCAGACATGGCAACAACCGGAACGTGCCCCGCAGCTCAGTGGACCTTCTGTTGCGACTTGTGCTTCCCAGAACGGCTTTACCAACCTACCTGGCAACGGGACAGAATGAACCTACTAACACTAGTAACTCTCCGTAACTCTCCGCAATTCAGACCTGGGCCCGCCGCTGCATTCGAAGGACACGCATCGATTTTGCAGGCCTGAGCGGAGCAGGGGTACCCCTCGGTGGCGGCCGCCTCAAAACGAGTTGTCATGAGTGCGGAGTCGGCCGCAGACTGACCGCGAGAAAACCGCGTCGCCTCGGCGGATCCTTTTGTCATCGCCGAGAATTCCTCTGAAAGAAGATAAATCGACGAGGTGTTCGATCTCATGCGCCCGCGCATAGCTATAGATGTCGTCCGCCATAGCGACCAGCGGCGAGCACGGAGTCGACAGACTGCAGGAACTGCGCTTGCTCATGACCGGCGCGCCTCGGGCGTCGAACTGACGTGTCGGACAACCACGTAGGCATGGTCGCCGCGATCGGCGAGGTGATCCCGGAAGCCCTCGCAACTTGCTAGTGGATTGATCGAGACAAAAGAGTCCGATTTTGGATTCTAATTTTTTCGGGAGTATGCGACTATGGTGCATGCGCAAAGGTATTACATTTGAGGTTTCCGCGGCTGACCGAGTTCGTCTCAATGCAATCGTTTCGGCGGGCAGTTCGCCTCAAAAGCATGTGTGGCGGGCGAAGATCATCTTGATGAGCGACGAGGGTCTGGGAACCGTCGCGATCATGGAGGCGACGGCCAAGTCGAAGACCTGCGTCTGGCGTTGGCAGGAACGCTTCATGGCGGAAGGTGTAGACGGTCTTTTGCGCGACAAGAGCCGGCCGCCCGGCACTGCGCCGCTTGAGGTTGACCTTGTCGACCGGGTGGTCGCTCTGACACTGGAAACGCAATATAGGAGACAGGACCTCAAGACGCCGGTTTGCAAACTCTTATACACGGGTTGGATACCGCATTTCCGTGTGTACGCCTGGGGCTGCTTCTATCTTAGCACGGGCATCGACGTAGTCGGCCACTCAGTTCCATCGAAGACGACCGGGGCCCTGCCTCCAATGAGCATCAGCAGATGATCGATCTTGTCTCCTCTTTCTAATGCGCGCGATATGCGGTGCTTGGCTAAGCGTGGTGAGCTGGTTGCACTTCCTGACCGATAGCCCACAGGAAGGCCCCTATTTCTCTAGCGATCGCGGTGATCGCGATGGCCTTGTGCTTCCCCGCGAGGATCATTTTTCGATAGCGAGAGCAGAGGCGGAGCTGACCTTTCCATGCTATTTCGCGAATGGTTCTCGGTAGGCCTTCCAACTGCGCTTGCTTGGTTCGACTTACCCGCGCAGGGAAGCGGTAAGCCCATGCGCCTTCGATCAGCATGCGACGGGCCCGAGAGTTCCCGGCCTTAGTGATCCCACCACGTTTGACATGTTCACCTGTCGAGCTCTCTGACGGAACGAGCCCAAGAAAGGTGACGTGCTCCCCGTCTTGTCCGCGTCTATAAGTTAGCCCTGTTCACGTTGTGATCCTTGACGGATCGGGTTGCATATTCAAGCGGGGTGAGCCCATTGAGGCTCGTGTGTGGGCGATTCACATTGTAGTCGATCCTCCATTCTTCAATGCTGTTGCGGGGATGCCGGTAGCTGGTGAAGAGGTGAAGAGGCGTTCGTTGAGGCACTCATCGCGTAGCCTCCCGTTGAAGCTTTCCACGAAGCCATTCTGCATCGGCTTGCCCGGCGCGATGTAGTGCCATTCGACCTGCCGATCCTCCTGCCACGCCAGGATGGCATTCGAGGTCATCTCGGTGCCATTGTCCGACACGATCATGCAGGGGTAGCCGCGATGCTCGGCGATGATGTCGAGTTCCCGGGCTACACGCTCACCCGAGATCGAGTTGTCGACGACGGTGGCCAGGCACTCCCGCCCGCACGGGGCAGGTCGTTCCAATCATCGTGATTCAAGAGGCGGGCCTCGACGGCTTTTGGATCCACCGCTTGCTGCTGCGGGACGAACGGATCGAAAGCCACGTCGTTGACCCCGCTTCAATCGCGACGTCGCGCCGGCTTCGACGGGCGAAGACTGACAAGATCGACGGGGAAGCTCTGGTGCGCGCGTTGCTGGCGTATGCTCAGCCCGTCGGACGAAGGCACGCCAGCGCCGGGAGCAATGCTAAAGAATTTGAAGGGGATTGGCCCGGAATTCGCTGGTGTCCTATGGTCGGAGGGATTGTTCCGAACCTTTTCCAACCGACGGCAGGTTGCCGCTTATGCCGGATTGGCGCCGACGCCCCGGCGGAGCGGATCCGTCGCGCACGAAACTTGACCCGCAAATCCCCATGTGAGCCAGATCCAGGCGCTCGATCGGACGCAGCCAGGACTTCCTTTGAAGAAGGGCCGCGGCGGCACGATGGCCCATGATTACAAGCGCCATGGCACCACGACACTCTTCGCTGTCCTGAATGTTCTCGACGGCTCCGTCATTGGCCGCAACATGCAGCGTCACCGGCATCAGGAGTTCATCCGCTTCCTCAACGCAATCGAGGCTCAATTGCCGAAGGATAAGGCGGTTCACGTCATCCTGGATAACTATGCGACGCACAAACAGCCGAAGGTCCGGGCCTGGTTGGCGCGGCACCCACGCTGGACATTCCACTTCGTTCCGACATCGTGTTCCTGGTTGAACGCCGTCGAGGGTTTCTTCGCAAAGCTCACACGGCGACGACTGAAAAATGGTGTCTTTCATTCCGTCGTTGATCTTCAGGCAGCCATCAACCGCTTTATCAAAGAGCACAACGAAGAGCCAAGGCCGTTCATTTGGAAGGCAGACCCTGACAACATCATCGCAGCCGTCAGACGTGGACACCAAGTGTTGGAACCAATGCGCTAGAGCATAACCTGACCTGATGGAATCGCGAGGGATTCCCATCGGGGAGAATATCTGATTCATCATGTCGGCTGGGTATGGAGGCCAGCAGGCATGGTTAGAGCCATATCGGAGGATTTGCGTTCGCGAGTGATCGCAGCGGTTGAGAGTGGCCTGTCGCGGCGGGCTGCGGCGGATCGTTTCGGTGTTGCCGCGGCAAGCGCGGTCCGCTGGGTCCGCGAATGGCGAGAGAGCGGCGCGACGCGGGCAAAGCCCCAAGGCGGAGACAAGCGCTCCCATCGGATCGAAGCCTACCGGGATACGATCCTAGCGGTGATCGAATGTCAGGACGACATCACACTGGTCGAGTTGGCTGAATTTCTCAGGGCGGAGCATGCGGTCGTGTTCGCGCCGAGCACGATCTGGCGCTTTCTCGACCGTCACTCGATGACCTTCAAAAAACAGCGCACGCCAGCGAGCAGGATCGGCCCGACGTGCTCGCGCGGCGACGCGCCTGGTTCAAGGCCCAGCCTGATCTCGATCCCGAACGGTTGGTCTTTATCGACGAGACCGGCGCATCGACGAAGATGGCTCGCCTGCGTGGACGGGCAAAGCGGGGCATGCGGTGCCGATCTCCGATCCCGCACGGGCACTGGAAAACGACTACTTTTACAGGCGCATTGCGCCTGACGGGCATGACTGCGCCGATGGTCCTCGACGGACCGATGACGGGTGAATGGTTCGCCGCTTATGCCGAGCATGTATTGGCGCCTACGCTTCGAGTTGGTGACATCGTCATCCTCGACAACCTGCCCGCTCACAAAGTCGCCGCCGCCCGCCAAGCGATCGAAGCGGCCGGCGCGCGAATGCTCTTCCTACCGCCTTACAGCCCCGACTTTAACCCGTGTATGGATGGCTCCTGCGGGTCAAGGGTATCGGATCGGGTTTGGTGAACAGGTCGGTTGTGACCTGCCCCTAAGAATTTCCTCCATCTGAGATTAGAGTCCGGCCCTTGATCGAAGGACGGACTGATGAAGAGAAAGCGGTTCACAGAAGAGCAGATCATTGCGGTTCTGCGCGAGCATGAGGCGGGTGTAAAGGCGGGCGATCTGGCCCGCAAGCACGGGGTCTCGGAGGCGACGCTGTATAATTGGAAGGCGAAGTATGGCGGGATGGACGTGTCCGACGCCAAGCGGCTGAAGGCGCTGGAAGACGAGAACGCCAAGCTGAAGAAGCTGCTCGCCGATCAGATGCTGGAAGCCTCGGCGCTGCGTGAGCTTCTGTCAAAAAAATGGTAGGGCCCGCCGCCAAGCGCGAAGCCGTCGCGCATCTGCAGGCCGTCATGGGTCTGTCGGAGCGTCGGGCCTGTTCCTTTGTGGGCGCCGATCGCAAGATGATCCGCTACCGGTCAAGGCGTCCGCCCGAGACGGAGCTGCGTGGCAGGTTGCGCGACCTCGCCAATGAGCGCCGACGCTTTGGCTACAGGCGGCTGTTCATCCTGCTCAGGCGCGAGGGCGAGGCATCTGGGGTCAACCGCATCTATCGTCTGTACCGCGAGGAGGGCCTGACGGTGCGCAAGCGCCGGGCAAGGCGGCGAGCGGTCGGCACGCGGGCGCCGATCCTGGTCGAGGCAAAGCCGAACGCGCGCTGGTCGCTGGATTTCGTGCATGACCAGTTCGCCTGCGGCCGCAGGTTTCGCGTGCTCAACGTCGTCGACGACGTGACGCGCGAATGCCTGGCGGCGATCCCGGACACCTCGATCTCCGGCCGTCGGGTTGCCCGTGAACTGACGGAACTGATCACCCAGCGCGGCAAGCCACGCATGATCGTCTCCGATCACGGCACCGAGTTCACCTCGAACGCCATCCTCGCCTGGTCGAAGGATTACAGGATCGAATGGCACTACATCGCGCCGGGCAAGCCGATGCAGAACGGCTATGTCGAGAGTTTCAACGGCCGGATGCGCGATGAGCTGTTGAACGAGAGCCTGTTCTTCGGTCTCGACCACGCCCGAAGCGCCATCGCCGAATGGAGGGAGGACTTCAACACCGCGAGGCCACATTCCTCGCTCGGCTACCAGACCCCGGCAGCCTATGCCCAGGTCATCACCGCAACCGGCTCCGACGCTGTGCTGATGGAAGGCTCCGCGCCTCCGCCGGTTGCTCAACCCGCGCCACAAGGCGTAACAAAAACGGTCGAGGCTCTAATCGCAGCTGGATGACAGTTCAGTAGCAGGTCAGTTGCGGCCATGTATACGGCGTCTGAATGTGCAACGGGATCGCTGCGCGCCCTGATGAATATCCGCTTGGAGAACAGGTCCCACTCAATCGAGCGCGCTCGAGGCGCTTCGGATTAATCGGGGTGTCCTGGTTCTTCGTCTCCGTTTGTTCGCCATCACCTCACTTTGCCCTGACCATTCCGAGAGCCTGTCAGGCTGACTGCGGCTCGTAACGCGATCCGTCCCTCAGGACGGCGAATATTGTTCGTGCCATGCGATGCGCCAAAGCGACGGCGACGATCTTCGTCTTCTTTCGCATCAGCATGCCCGATAGCCAGTCCGAGCTCGGCTCGCGCTTGAGTCTGCATCTGAGCATGATCTGCGCCATGGCGCCCAGATACAGCAAGCGTCGGATATAACGATTGCCCATCTTCGAGATCCGGCCCACCCTCTGCTTGCCTCCGGTGGAGTGCGGCTTGGGAGTGAGGCCGAGCCAGGCGGCATAGTCCCTTGCGCTGCCGAAATTGTCGACATCCGGCGTCGTCGCCGCGATGATCGTCGCCGACAGCATCCCCACACCTGGGATTGTGGCTAGACGCTGGCTTGTCTCGCTTTGCGCGTAGGTCTCTTCGAGCTCGTCGGTCAGCCGCTCGATCCGCTTGTCCGTCTCGGCCAACTGATCGAAGAGCAAACTCACAGGCATTCGAGCTACTTCCGGCAGTTGATCCAGTTGATCCTTCAGTCGATTGACGTTCTGCGCGCCCTTCGCCGCGATGACGCCGAACTCCGTCATGTGGGCCCGGATCGCGTTGCCGATCTGCGTGCGCTGGCGAACCAGAAAGTCTCGCGTGCGGTGAAGAACCAGAACCGACGAGCAGGCTTCGCTCTTGATGGCGACAAACCGCATGGAGGGGCGTGTCACGGCTTCACAGATGGCGGCCGCATCCGCAGCATCCGTCTTCCCGCGCTTCACGTAAGGCTTCACATAGGAGGGCGGCATCAGCCGGACGTCGTGCCCCATCTTCAGAAGCCTGCGCCCCCAATCGTGAGAACCTGCGCAAGCCTCCATGCCGATCAGGCATCGTGGACGCTTCTGGAAAAACACCAGCAACTGGCTGCGGCGAAGCTGACGGCGTACGAGAACCCGACCGTTCCCATCGACACCATGGATCTGGAAGACACTCTTTGCGAGGTCGATGCCAACTGTGGCAAGTTCTGACATGGATGGCTCCTTTGCTCGGGACGACAACATCCCAACTATGGCGCAATGCGACGCCGGGAGCAGGAGCCATCCACACCATCAATCGAGAATGCCTTCTCCAAGCTGAAGTCGATCCTCAGGAAAGCCGCCGCACGCAACATCCCCGAGCTTTGGGACGCAATCCGCGACCCCTTGCCACGCTTCACCGCCGAGGAGTGCTCAAACTACTTCTGCGCCGCAGGATACGAGCCTGAGTGATCAGATTCTGCTCTAGACTAGGTGCGCTTCCTAAGAAACCCGCTCCACCATCTGTCGGAGGAAGCCCGAGATCAGCACTGGCCGGCGCGGCCTCACGTAGGTGTTCTCGAAAAGTGGGTAGTTCTCACCATCGGCATCGGAACTGGGGCCATGGTTCTGATCAGTGAGTGCCGGCATAGGACGGACTCCAGACGCTTGCGTCGTTCAGACTGCGCCACACCTGCAGGAGCTTTAAGTACCGGAAAACTGTCGCAATAGGACGAGACGTTCAGTCTAGGCAGTCAAAAATGCTCTATATCGCCGCACACCGTTTGAAACTTATTCAACGAAAATAATAGTGTCTGGATAAGCCGATATATTCGTATATCGGTGTGTTATTTCCTCGTCCACGTTTATGTCCTTTATCGCCACAATGCGAGCCCATGCGCCGGAGTCTTCATCAGTCCAAAATATTTGCGCGTTTGGGTTAAAGGAATGATTCACTAATGAGATTATGCCGAAAACAACGTAGCCCGCTGCAAAATCGTTTAGTTCTTGATCATGACGTACAAAATAGTACTCAAATAAACCTGTGCGATCTAAAATGCTTTTTGCTACATCATCAAACCCCCATGTTGGAGAACGCGCAATTGTATCTCCTGCCTTGAATCGTACATTGGCAAATACGCCGCGTCCCTTTTTAGGAACATTTTTGACATATACGGCGCTGATGCGGTTAAAGACTTTGTCGACCTTCGTATGCGTTTTCTTTGGGCTGAGCATGGAGCGTTTCCTAAATTGTATGCACTATTGGAGAGGTCGCTATGAATTCGCGACCGTGCTTCACCAATATGCTGACTTCAAAGAAGTCGACGGGGGGGCGATCCACACTCACCTGCGAGGCTCGCCGTTCTCGCCGCAAACCTTCTCCTTTGCGGAACTGCCGTTGAGAGCTTTGGCCATTCCAAATATTACCGTCGCTGGTATGCGCTCACCCCTTACCTGACTGCGGAGGATCCTTCAGCAAGGGTCAACATCTTGCAGGGATCGGTATGGCGCCTATTCTACAGAACAGAATTCACCTCTTCATTCAGACCTTAAACATTGAGTTTCGATAGTGAATATAGCCGGTCCTGAGGCTCGTGGCACCTACCAATAGACGTAGGTGCCTTTAGAGTCCCCGATAGGGGATCAGGAAACCCGACGCCTTTAGGCGGCTGGGATCGCGGCGCCTGGCGTGTAGACTGGCTGGATGGAAGCGTACAAGCGTGGCAGCCACACGGTTTGGGACTGCAAGTATCACCTGGTTTGGGTGACGAAGTACCGTTACGCGGTGCTTGGCGGCGACGTTGGAAACCGGTGCCGGGAGTAGCTGCGCGAGACGGCGCGCGGGCACGAGATGATTGTGCATGCCGGCTCGATCAACCGCGACCATGTGCATATGCTGGTGTCGATCCCGCCGCGGCTGTCGGTGTCGCGCGCGGTGCAGCACCTGAAGGGGCGCAGCTCGCACAAGCTGCTGAGCGAGTTCGCAATACTGCGCAAGCGCTACTGGGGCCAGCACCTGTGGGCGAGAGGCTATTGGGTGGTGAGCAGCGGGAATGTGACCGACGAGATGTGGGCCGAATACATCATGAACCAGGAGCCGCCCGAGCCCGACGACAACTTCAACGTGACGTGAGTTCGCGCCCTGTCCGCCGGACGGCGGACCGATCCGGCTTTAAGCCGTAACTTGAAGCCACCGCCTTTAGGCGGTGGAGTATTCACTCCCACACGAGATGTTATACTGATGACGTCACTGATTGCTGACTCGTGCCTCTAGAGTAGCTTCCGATATAGGCAAATATCATCGGCTTCGCTCAGGAGACGCTAGAGCCGGCATGCTCCAGCACGTTCCTCGTGAAATGAACCCGGCAGCGCTGCCATGTCGCGCACAGCACCTTGGTGACGAGAGCTATAAGGCCTCGGGTGCGTCAGAGACGACGAGCTTGACGCCCTTGAGGCCGTGGCGGGTCCGGCTTGGGCAAAAACTCCGTCCAGGTCACCTCGGCCTCCGAGGTGTCGATCTCCATATGCCGGCACCTCGGCGATGATAACGGCGACCGAGAAGAAGTGCTCGCCGCGGCGCACCTTCAGGTATGTGGGATGAGTAGGCGATGCGCGCCATACCGCATTGCGGCGGCAGGTCTCGCATCGCACCGGGTCACCGGAGGCGGTCACCCGCCCCCGGTTCCCACAGAACGTGGCGTGCGGAGCTACCGCACCACGCTCTTCGGCAGTTGGTTCACAGCACCGCGAGTGCCTGCAGTTCCCTATGCGGGAGGCTTCCTGAACGCGGAGGGCATCTTCGCGATATTGGAAACAGATCACAAAGTCATCGATGTAGCGCACCAGTTTGGCTTCGCCCCGCAATCGGTCTTTCACGATGCGCTCGAACCACAGGTCGAGCACATAATGCAGATACACATTGCTGAGCAACACACTGATCGAACCCCCTTGCGGAGTCCCCTCTTCGCTCGATTGGACCACACCGTCCTCCAGAACGCCCGCCTTCAACCAGCGCCTGACCAGACTGATCAGGCGCGGATCCCCGACTCGATGTTCAACGAACCGGAGCACCCACTCATGTGAGAGACTCCCGAAGAAATTCTTCAAATCCGCCTCCAGCACCCAACTGATCTTGCCGCCAGCGATGACCTCGTTGAGGGTCGCCAGTGCATGGCCGCGTCTCACGCTGGGGCGATCGACTGTTGCGAACCTATCTCTACGAGGCGGCCAGCGTCCTCCTGCACCGGACGAAGAAATGGTCCACGCTGAAAGCCTGGGGGATGAGTCTGTCGAGGCGGATCGGCTTGAAGAAGGCAAAGGTGGCGGTCGCACGGAAGATCGCGGTTCTGCTTCATTGCCTCTGGGTCGACGGCACAAGCTTTGAGTGGGGTAGCAAAAAGATGGGATAGCAGATCCGAACTCGACCTAGAGCATAATCTGACCTGATGGAATCGCGAGGGATTCCCATCGGGGAGAATATCTGATTCATCATGTCGGCTGGGTATGGAGGCCAGCAGGCATGGTTAGAGCCATATCGGAGGATTTGCGTTCGCGAGTGATCGCAGCGGTTGAGAGTGGCCTGTCGCGGCGGGCTGCGGCGGATCGTTTCGGTGTTGCCGCGGCAAGCGCGGTCCGCTGGGTCCGCGAATGGCGAGAGAGCGGCGCGACGCGGGCAAAGCCCCAAGGCGGAGACAAGCGCTCCCAGCGGATCGAAGCCTACCGGGATACGATCCTAGCGGTGATCGAAGGTCAGGACGACATCACACTGGTCGAGTTGGCTGAATTTCTCAGGGCGGAGCATGCGGTCGTGTTCGCGCGATCCTCAGGAAAGCCGCCGCACGCAACATCCCGAGCTTTGGGACGCAATCCGCGACGCCTTGCCACGCTTCACCGCCGAGGAGTGCTCAAACTACTTCTGCGCCGCAGGATACGAGCCTGAGTGATCAGATTCTGCTCTAATTCGCGGGCCGGTTTCCGGAACCAGTGATGTCCCCGCCGGGACGGTGGTTGCGGCGACCTCGGTCAAACGGCTGACAGCAGTTCATCTGCATCTCGTTGGAAACGTTGAGGCGCCCGACCCGAACATCATCATGAGGCACTCGACCTCGGAAAGGACCATGACCCCGGCGATGGCAGTGCGAGATCCGGATTGACAACTACCCGCAATTAAAGGGCCGTTTGACACTTTGGCACCTTCCGGAAATTGTCTTGCGGAGCCGCACAGAGGGCGCCGTGACAAACCTTCTTCCCCTTGTAGTTGGCCAAGGTCTGCAGCAAATCCGGCAGAAGGTACTCTTTCAGTTCGGCCGGGATAGGCTCCGGACCGTCCAGCGACTTCAGTGCCAGCTCGACCAACTCGATCGCGCAATTTTTGTTGCCGTTCTCATGATAGTAACGGGCGACCGCCGGATAAGACCGGAACTTAGGTCCGTCGCCATGCGGGGGATTCAGTGCCAGGATGTGTTCGGACAGCTCTTTGCCCATCGCGAAGCGCTCAGCAGGGGGGAAGTCCAAATGGTCATTCGCCGGATGGAAGAGTTGGTCTAACGCCATAATCATCCAATCCTCGGAGTTTCTGTCGATCGCGTCGCGAACCCATTGCCGCATGAGGGGCAAGCCGGTCCACATGTCTTGCATTTTGTGAAGCACCAGATGCACATGAGCCAAGCGGAAAATGATGTCGTCCGGCAGCAAAGCGATGCCCTCTTCGATCGCACAGAGCGCCGTGTTCCAATCTTCTAACTTCACCGCCGCCAAGAACCTGTCATTGATCGGCTTCTTCAACGCTTGTTCGCGCGCTATGGGTTCGTTCCTGGCGATCCGCTCCATATCCGCCGCTTTCGCTTCATCGCTAGTGCGCCAGCTGCCGTTAAACACTTTCGGCAACACCTCATCGAGTTTCATCGGATCACTGATAAAGGCGATGTGGCCGTCTCGGTCGACCACGAAGGAGGTCGGAATCCCGACCGACAGACTGGGTTCCATCCAAAGCTTGTTCATTTCGCCTGTGTGGTCGAACGCGATCCGATAGTTCAGATTCGAGCACTTTTCGGTCAACCACGCGTCCAACTTGGTTCGGGCCTCAACGGCCGTTGGAGCGCGTTCACTCGCCGCGACCCCAACGACCTGAAGTCCGCTATTCTTGTATTTCTCCTGCAGCTCCACCAGATGCGGCATCGCCGCCACACATGGTCCGCACCAGGTTGCCCAAAATTCGACGATGTAGACTTTGCCGGGCCGGAAGGTCGTCAGGGGATCGCCACGCAGCCAAGTCTCCACTTTGATCGAAGGTGCCGGCGACTCGATCTGCAATACCATGTTGCTCTCCAAAGCTATTGCCAAAGGCTGCGCGACTTTGTGCGCGAGCTTGTTTCCCCGCTAGAGCGGGACACACGGATTCAAGGAACGCATCGTTCGTCTCGCGCGTCTGCGTGCAGCAGCCTTCACTCCGTGTTGCCGCATCTCAATTCGCCAAGGCCGTGTCGCAAAAGCCATGCCAGCGCACTCAGGGCGCGGTAAACGCATGATTACCCTTTGAAAAACCTCCAAGCCCATGATGGCCGCTTGTATTGAACCTGACATGTTTTCTGCCGCTGTCAGGTTTAAGACACGCATCACACGCTTCGCGCCGCCACAGATGCGTGGCCACGGGCGACACAATATGTATTCGATCTAATTGGGCTGAGCGACAAGCAGATGGACATCATGACTGCGGATTGAACTAAGCCGCTAGAGCATAATCTGACCTGATGGAATCGCGAGGGATTCCCATCGGGGAGAATATCTGATTCATCATGTCGGCTGGGTATGGAGGCCAGCAGGCATGGTTAGAGCCATATCGGAGGATTTGCGTTCGCGAGTGATCGCAGCGGTTGAGAGTGGCCTGTCGCGGCGGGCTGCGGCGGATCGTTTCGGTGTTGCCGCGGCAAGCGCGGTCCGCTGGGTCCGCGAATGGCGAGAGAGCGGCGCGACGCGGGCAAAGCCCCAAGGCGGAGACAAGCGCTCCCAGCGGATCGAAGCCTACCGGGATACGATCCTGGCGGTGATCGAAGGTCAGGACGACATCACACTGGTCGAGTTGGCTGAATTTCTCAGGGCGGAGCATGCGGTCGTGTTCGCGCCGAGCACGATCTGGCGCTTTCTCGACCGTCACTCGATGACCTTCAAAAAAAACAGCGCACGCCAGCGAGCAGGATCGGCCCGACGTGCTCGCGCGGCGACGCGCCTGGTTCAAGGCCCAGCCTGATCTCGATCCCGAACGGTTGGTCTTTATCGACGAGACCGGCGCATCGACGAAGATGGCTCGCCTGCGTGGACGGGCAAAGCGGGGCATGCGGTGCCGATCTCCGATCCCGCACGGGCACTGGAAAACGACTACTTTTACAGGCGCATTGCGCCTGACGGGCATGACTGCGCCGATGGTCCTCGACGGACCGATGACGGGTGAATGGTTCGCCGCTTATGCCGAGCATGTATTGGCGCCTACGCTTCGAGTTGGTGACATCGTCATCCTCGACAACCTGCCCGCTCACAAAGTCGCCGCCGCCCGCCAAGCGATCGAAGCGGCCGGCGCGCGAATGCTCTTCCTACCGCCTTACAGCCCCGACTTTAACCCGTATGGATGGCTCCTGCGGGTCAAGGGTATCGGATCGGGTTTGGTGAACAGGTCGGTTGCGGCCATGTATACGGCGTCTGAATGTGCAACGGGATCGCTGCGCGCCCTGATGAATATCCGCTTGGAGAACAGGTCCCACTCAATCGAGCGCGCTCGAGGCGCTTCGGATTAATCGGGGTGTCCTGGTTCTTCGTCTCCGTTTGTTCGCCATCACCTCACTTTGCCCTGACCATTCCGAGAGCCTGTCAGGCTGACTGCGGCTCGTAACGCGATCCGTCCCTCAGGACGGCGAATATTGTTCGTGCCATGCGATGCGCCAAAGCGACGGCGACGATCTTCGTCTTCTTTCGCATCAGCATGCCCGATAGCCAGTCCGAGCTCGGCTCGCGCTTGAGTCTGCATCTGAGCATGATCTGCGCCATGGCGCCCAGATACAGCAAGCGTCGGATATAACGATTGCCCATCTTCGAGATCCGGCCCACCCTCTGCTTGCCTCCGGTGGAGTGCGGCTTGGGAGTGAGGCCGAGCCAGGCGGCATAGTCCCTTGCGCTGCCGAAATTGTCGACATCCGGCGTCGTCGCCGCGATGATCGTCGCCGACAGCATCCCCACACCTGGGATTGTGGCTAGACGCTGGCTTGTCTCGCTTTGCGCGTAGGTCTCTTCGAGCTCGTCGGTCAGCCGCTCGATCCGCTTGTCCGTCTCGGCCAACTGATCGAAGAGCAAACTCACAGGCATTCGAGCTACTTCCGGCAGTTGATCCAGTTGATCCTTCAGTCGATTGACGTTCTGCGCGCCCTTCGCCGCGATGACGCCGAACTCCGTCATGTGGGCCCGGATCGCGTTGCCGATCTGCGTGCGCTGGCGAACCAGAAAGTCTCGCGTGCGGTGAAGAACCAGAACCGACGAGCAGGCTTCGCTCTTGATGGCGACAAACCGCATGGAGGGGCGTGTCACGGCTTCACAGATGGCGGCCGCATCCGCAGCATCCGTCTTCCCGCGCTTCACGTAAGGCTTCACATAGGAGGGCGGCATCAGCCGGACGTCGTGCCCCATCTTCAGAAGCCTGCGCCCCCAATCGTGAGAACCTGCGCAAGCCTCCATGCCGATCAGGCATCGTGGACGCTTCTGGAAAAACACCAGCAACTGGCTGCGGCGAAGCTGACGGCGTACGAGAACCCGACCGTTCCCATCGACACCATGGATCTGGAAGACACTCTTTGCGAGGTCGATGCCAACTGTGGCAAGTTCTGACATGGATGGCTCCTTTGCTCGGGACGACAACATCCCAACTATGGCGCAATGCGACGCCGGGAGCAGGAGCCATCCACACCATCAATCGAGAATGCCTTCTCCAAGCTGAAGTCGATCCTCAGGAAAGCCGCCGCACGCAACATCCCCGAGCTTTGGGACGCAATCCGCGACCCCTTGCCACGCTTCACCGCCGAGGAGTGCTCAAACTACTTCTGCGCCGCAGGATACGAGCCTGAGTGATCAGATTCTGCTCTAGTCGCGGCAATTGGTGCCCGCTTTGAGAGACGCCTCCTGTCTGAGAGGATTTGGGTGTTGCAAACCCATCCTTCAGACAGGAGATCCAGATGGCCGAGATGAGCCCTCTGCGTCGCCGGATGATGGAGGACATGACAGTCCGCAATCTATCTCCGGCCACGCGGCAATCCTACCTTTATGCAGTCGCAAAGTTTAGCCGCTATTTTGGCCGATCGCCGGATCGGCTGGGCCTTTGCGACTCCATGCCTTCCAGGTTCACCTCGTGTCGACGGGCATCTCCTGGTCGGGATTGAACCAGATCGTCTGCGCACTCCGGTTCCTCTATGGCGTAACGCTCGGCCAGGATACAATCCCGGAGCATATTCCGTATGCGCGCGAGCCTCGCCAGTTGCCGGTTGTTCTTTCCAGCGACGAGGTCGTCGAATTTCTTCAAGCTGTCTCCAGCTTGAAGGCGCGGGTGGCTCTGACAACAGCTTATGCCGCCGGTCTCAGGGTCTCGGAGGTCTGTGGTCTTCGCGCCAACGATATCGACAGCTCAAGGATGGTGATCCACATCACGCGTAGCAAAGGCGGCAAAGCCCGCTACGTCATGCTGTCGCCGGAACTGCTCGGTATCCTGCGCAGCTATTGGCGCTTGGCGCGGCCCAAGGACATTCTGTTTCCTGGGCGCGATCCTGACAAGCCGATCGAGCCGTGGGTGCTGCATTCCGCCTGCCGTTCGGCGGTTACGGCGGCGGGTCTTTCCAAGCACGTCACCGTCCATACGCTGCGGCATTCCTTTGCCACTCACCTGCTCGAGAACGGGACCGATATCCGCATCATCCAGGTCCTGCTTGCGGATTTCACTAAATTGGGACAGCGGTTTCAGCAAGTCGCGGACAAGCATTTCGCTAAGTCGTGGACAACGGATGCGATCGAGTTCCGGTTGCCTTGTTGCTGTTACGGGTGATTGATTTCGGTTATTTCGCCGCCCGTCAAGAGCGTCGGTATTTTTCGTTTCCGCATGCTGTCGCCTTCGAGCGTTATGCGGTGTGCGTTGTGGACAATTCCGATCATTTCGTGCCAGGCGGCCACGGGAAGCTGAGCCGTGATCAGTGTCGATTTCCGCCGATATCGTTCCTCGAAGATTTCCAGGAGATCGAGGCGCTGCCTGTCGTTCAGCGTATGGGTTCCCCAGTCATCCAGCACCAGCAACTGAACGCGTGCAAGCTTGTCGACGAGGCGCGGAAAGCGTCCATCAAGCCTGGCGAGTGCAGGTCCTCGAACAGCCGCGGCATACGAACGTAGAGGACAGAGTAGTCGAGGCGGGCCGCCTGTCGTGCGAAGGCGCAGGCTCTTTCCGGTGCCCGGCGGGACTGGGCTCATAATGCAGAGCGTTTTTAGCTTGGCGTCGCGGAGAAAGGCGGGTGGCGAGAGCGCGCTGAGGTGGATCGCGACGGTGAGCTAAAAACGTGTTGGACTAAGCCGCCGGCACGGGTGGCCGCTATGGGCGTTCAACGCCGTGCCATGAACAGGCATGGCGTGGGCGCGGATGCGGTCGTGGACGCAGCGATTGCAGGGGTCGCGTGCGCCGAAAGCGGCACGGATATAGGTTCGGCAAAGTGAGGACCGGCGTCGGCCTTGCCCGGCAAAGGCAGCCGGGGGTGACGGCGCGCAGCTTCGCGGGACCGACTCGGTTTTCCGGCCGAACGGGTCGTGCGATGCGGTGACGGCGAAAGCGGAGCGGTTCTTTCATGACGTATCCCAGTATGGCGGGGGTCCAGTCGCGCCGTCGAAGATTTCGACGATGATCATCTGGCCTTGACGACAGGCGGGGCATTGCCTGAGGGAATGACCGGTGAGATCCTCATAGCGGTCGCGGTAATCCCTTTCGGATGAGCCATGCGACGGCTCGGGAACCGGCATGCCGAGCAGGTCGCGGCAGTGGGCGAGCTTTTGCGCGCGGTAGCGATTGCCGAGAAAGCCGTAGTAGCGGATGCGATGGAAGCCCTCGGGCAGGACGTGCAACAAGAAGCGGCGAATGAACTCGTCGGACGCGACGGTCATGACCTTCTGCCGATTGCCGTGCCGGTAGTCCTTCCAGCGGAAACGAACGGCGTTGTCCTCGATGTCGATGAGGCGGTTGTTGGAGATGGCGACGCGGTGCGTATAGCGCCCGACATAGTCGAGCACCTGGGCAGGTCCGGCGAAGGGCGGTTTGGCAAAGACGACCCACTCAGCCTTTCGTAGCGGCGCCAAATAGCGCCGGAAGGCGTCGCGCTCGCTCAGGTGCTGCAGGCCAGAGAAGAACTTCAACTGGCCGGCGTCGAAGGCAACAGGCGTGAGAGCACCCGGACCGGCAAGAAGAAGCCGGGCTTGCAGGCGATCCACCGACGACCGTCGGCAGACAGGCCGCCGCCGGCAACGACGCAGTGCAGATGCGGATGATGAAGCAGGTTCTGGCCCCAGCTGTGCAGCACGGCGAAGAAGCCGATCTCGGCGCCCAGGTGCTTGGGATCGGCGGCGATGGTGCGCAGGGTCTCGGCGGCGGCGCGGAAGAGCAGGCCGTAGACGAGCGCCTTGTTCTGATAAGCGATGACGGCAATGTCGCCGGGCAGCGTGAAGACGACGTGAAAGTATTGCGTGTCGAGGAGCTCGGCGCGACGATCCTCCAGCCATTGCGCACGGGCCAGCGATTGGCAGCGGGGGCAATGCCTGTCGCGGCAGCTGTTGAAGGCGATGCGCCGGTGGCCGCAGTGATCGCACTGCTCGACATGCCCGCCGAGCGCGGCGGTCCGGCACAGTTCGATCGCGGTCATGACGCGGCGCTGGGCGATCGACAGCTGCGCGTCATGCTGCGCACGATAGGCTTCGCCGTAGCGGCGGAAGATGACCGCCACTCCCGGCCCCGAGCGGGCCATCGGCGCGAGCTCAGAAGTACTGCGGCTTGGCGGGCGGCGGCGGGGTGGGCGCCGGCCTCGGCAAGAGCTCGAAGGGGCTCGACGTGGCGCAGACCTTGTTGGTGGCGATCCGCAGGTAATGGGCGGTGGTCGCGAGGCTGCGGTGACCGAGCAGCAGTTGAATGGTGCGCACGTCGGCGCCGGCCTCCAGCAGATGGACGGCGAAGGCGTGGCGAAGCGAATGGGGCGTGACCGGCTTGGACAATCCGGAGCGGTCGCGCGCTTTCGCGCAGGCGTGTCCCACCGCATCCCTGGTGATCGGCTGGCCGGCACGATCGCCGGGGGAGAGCCACTCCTTTGGCCGCCGCACCTTCCAGTAGCTGCGCAGGATCTCCAAGAGCTTGGGCGACAGCATCACATAGCGGTCCTTCTGGCCTTTGCCCTGCTCCACGCGGATGACCATTCTCTGGCTGTCGATGCCCGTGGGCTTCAGCTGCACCGCTTCCGAGATGCGCAAGCCGGCGGCATAGCAAGTGGTCAGGATGGCGTGGTGTTTGACGTCGAGGACGCAGCCGAGGAACCGCTGAACTTCCTCGGCACTGAGGATGATCGGCAGCTTCTGCGGCTTCTTGGGAAGCGGCAGGACCTCTTCAGGCGCCCAATCCCTTTCGAGCGTCACACTGTAGAGAAAGCGCAGCGCCGCAATGGCGATGTGGATTGAGCCGGGCGACAGCTTCTTCTCGTTGGTCAGATAGACCTGATAGGTCCGAATATCCTCGCGCCCGAGCAAGTCCGGCGACTTGCCGAAGTGACGCGCAAACAGCGACACCTGCTGAAGATAGGAGAGTTGGGTGTTGAGCGCGAGGTTGCGCACCTCCATGTCCTCGCTCATGCGCTGGCGAAGTTGGGTCATGACAAGCTCCTTTGTCCGATGGAATAGGCTGCAAGCAGCCACTCCATGCTGACGTAGTCGGAGCTTGTTGTGGACACATGACCAGCGCGACAGACGACGCGATCAGATCACGCTGTCGGCACTCACCCTCCTTGCCGCTCCGCATTCGCGGAGCGGGTTAGTCCAATGCCCGTTATCAGGATGGCGAGGCAAAGAAGATTGTCCGTTACGCCTTTCATCCACGTTCGGGCGGGGAGATTTTCGTCACAGGCCGTCAGCGTTATTGCGGTGAGCCGGCCTATGTCGGGCGACAACCGGATGGCAGCCTGGCGCTGATTCCGATCTGGATGACGGAAGAGATCGCCCTGACGATGGCGGTTCGCGAGGCGCCCCGTTTTCCCCTTTCATGCCAGCGCGACCTGCGCCGCGAGGTCGATGCATGTCTACGTTTTCTGCAGAGCGACTCACGCCAGCCAGGAGACGACCATGCAGCGCAGGCAATGCCGAACCGACCAGCCAGACCTGTTTTCCAAGAAGGCTCCGCCATCGAGTCTTCCAGGCGAAGTCCGGGAACGCACCCTCCCGCCTGTGAGCCAGACGGGACGGGAGGCAGATCATGAAGATCACCGCTGAACATCTCGCGCGCGGTGCCTATGTCTATGTCCGGCAGTCGACGGCCGATCAACTCGTCAACAATCCCGAGAGCCGGGGACGCCAATATGGCCTTGCCGAGCGAGCGCGGTCCCTTGGCTGGAAAGACGCCATCGTCATCGATGAAGATCTCGGTCGTTCAGGGTCTGGCATCAGCCGTCCGGGCTTTGAGAAGCTTCTGGCGGCGATCTGCGAAGGTCGGGTTGGTGCGGTCCTCGCCATTGAAGCCTCCCGGCTGGCCCGCAATGGCCGGGACTGGCATACGCTCATCGAGTTTTGCGGCCTTGTCGGAACGCTCATCATCGATGAGGACGGCATCTACGAACCGCGTCATCCCAACGACAGGCTGCTGCTCGGCATGAAGGGCACGATGAGCGAACTGGAGCTTTCGATCCTGCGGGCCCGCTCGATGGAAGCCCCGAAGCAGAAGGCACGACGGGGCGAACTTTCCTGACGGTGGCGATCGGTTACGTCAAGTCGGGCCGGAACCGGGTCGAGAAAGACCCGGACCTGCGGATCCGCGAGGCGATCGATCTTGTATTCCGGCGTTTCGACGAACTGCAGAGCATCCGGCAGGTGCATCTGTGCTTGCGCCGCGACGGCATTATGCTCCCTGCCGTAAATTACACGCGCGCGGCGGACAGGGCGATCGTCTGGAAGCTGCCCGTCTACAATACGGTGCACCACATTCTCACCAACCCGATCTACGCCGGCGCCTATGCGTTCGGGCGAACCTGCAGCAAAATCACCATAGAGGCCGGACGCAAACGGATTTTGCGTGGGATCAGGCGCGATCGCGCCGACTGGGAGGTCTTGCTCATCGACCATCACGAAGGTTACCTCTAAATCCGCCGCAACGTCTGTTCGCGACTTACTGAAATCGCTGTCCCGGACTTTATGAAATCGGTGTCCGCGACTTACTGAAATCCTTGTCCCGTACTTTGTGAAACCCGCACTTGCTCGGCCACGCCCACCTCTCGACAACAGTGCGCTATACGCAGGTCTCCACTGACACGATCCGGTCGACGGCCAGTCCGCTCGATCGATTACGACTGGAGGTGACGCCGCCGGAATCGTAATCGGTTGCGCCCCACCTTCGAAGTCGCCGACATCTTTCGACGACATGGGAGCTCCTACAGGCGTGAGAACGCCGGCCATCTGGGCCGCGGCGAGCGACGCGTCATGGGCGCGATCGAAGCTTGCCGGACACCCAGGCTCGGCGGTCACGTCAATGCCTGCGACGATTGCGGCAGGACCCGCATCTCCTATAATTCCTGCCTTCTGGGCAGATCCAGTAATGGGGAGCTGGCGGCGATTTGATCGCGCTCCTGTGTCCACCGCCGCCAACCCGGCTCACCATTACGACGCCGGCTTGAACGCGCCGCGCCGCAGATGCGGTGGAATGATCGATTCCATGGCGTCCAGCTGCTTCTCTGTCGGATCCCCGCGCGTGTAGATTTCAGTGATCGTCAGCGTGGCGTGCCCCAACCACAGCGACACCTTGCGGATGTCCTGCGTTGCTTGCAGGATGATCATCGCGCATGTGTGCCTGAGCACGTGAGGCGAGATGCGTTTCTTGTTGAGGCCGGAATGCGCTCGAGCGGCAGTGGCTGCATGCTGTTTGAGCAGATATGTACGCCAGTCCACCAACGCCCAGCTCCAGCTCAACCACGTGCGATGAATGCTTGGCCAAAAAGAATGCCGACTTCGCTACCGTTACTTTATAATCACCGATGGTTCGTCATAAACGTCAGCTCGAGTTCGCATCGGAGATGATCATTAGTTGCTCACCATCAGCTGACATAGCTCAAGTATGGACGGTATAACGGAAAAGTGATGCTTTCAGATATTCCGCTGATTACCGACAATGCCGCAATCGCATTATAGTAGATCACTTCATTGGGCATGCCCTCGTTTGACTGCTCCAGTGCGTCCAGTACGCTCTGTTTCGTATGAAAATCGATAGCGAAGGAAATTGAGGTCGATAAGCTACGAACGTGGTGAAGCGTTCCGGGCGGCATGTACAGGATGTCACCAGCATTTACGGTGATTACGGTGGGTGTCGTTCTCTTGTACTCTGGAAAACGTACATAGTCCGGTTGCTCGGGATCCACATCGAACCACCGCCAACCGCGGCGTCCACAATGGATGGTTTGGCTAGGCGGGAGGATGGTGAACTGCTTCGCGCCGAAAATCTGGAAGAAGAGGTTATGACTAAGTAATGTATCGAAGTGGAGTGGGGTAACGGCTCCCGCAGGGCCCATGAAAAACTGCGAGTAGTGCCACCAATGCCGACGATATGATGGGCTAAGAAAGTCGGCCGGAAAAGGTTGGCAATCCTCCGCCAAACCCTCGATTAGGCCTAGCAGGGGAATGTCGTGGCAATACGGAGTAGCTGTGGAGTCTCCACCCTCGCACGGCTGTGAGTCCTTGACGAAACGTGCGTATTCTGCCAGCTCCCAAGATGAAACGTTGATCTCGCTGTTCTTAAGAGTTTTGACTGGCACAGTAACCGATCCGGCTACCTTTTCGAAATAGTGTGGAGACCATAGCTTACAGGCTTTCCAAGCGGAGCAGCCTCCACGTAATATTACAGGCCGCATAGCATCTCGGTAACTATCAGCAAACTTATTATCAGACAACTCAGTTACGTCTTGAACAAATGACCAGCCTGAATCCTTCAGCGCGGACAGAGGACGATCATCGAAAGTCCGTGTTGGCACTAACATATTTCCAACCATTTTGATATCCTTTCCAAGACGAACATGACAAACGGTAACTACTATCGCGAGAGAAGCGAAGGTGCGCGGGCATTCACATGCATATGCCGCGCGAAGCCTCTCCAACGACAAGGCATTGTGAATGTGGTAAACTATACGCTCAGATTCTCAACTATTAATCTTAGTAGGTTTCGAAGTGCCACGGTTTTGCTTGTTGAGGGCAAACCCCGATTCTGAGCATTGCGAACCGGATGCAATGGGCCCAAGCGGTGGATTCAAGCGGTCGTCGCAACTGCTGATCGTCGAGCGCTGGGTCCTGGCCCGGCTGCGCAACCGGCGCTTCTTCAGTCTCGGCGATCTCAACGCCGCAATCGTGGCGTTGCTGAAGGATCTGAACAATCGCCCCATGCGCCATGTCGGCAAAAGCCGCCGGGAGCTGTTCGAGGAGATCGAACGAACGGCCCTGTCGCCATTGCCGCCGGCGCCGTTCGAATATGCGGAGTGGAAATCGGCGAAGGTGCATCCCGACTACCATGTCGAGATCGACAGGACCTTCTACTCGGTGCCGCACGCGCTGATCGGGCGGCGCGTGGATGTGCGGCTCACCCACCGGGTGGTCGAGCTCTTCCATGATCACAAGCGCGTCGCCAGCCATGTCCGCCGCTCGCAGCGCTGCGGCCATGTCACCGTCAACGAGCACATGCCCAAGGCGCACCAGCGCTATGCCAACACGCCGGCGAACCTGATCCGGCAGGCAGCCAGGATCGGCGCCAACACCGCCATCCTGGTCGAGCGCAGATGCGCGACCGTCCCCATCCCGAGCAGGATACCGCTCCGCTTTCGGCATCCTCTCGCTGGCCCGTCGCTACGAGCGGGATCGGCTCAAGGCAGCCTGCGCGCGGGCACTGACCATCAATGCGATCACCTACTCCTCCGTCAACGCGATCCTCAAATCCGGCCTCGACCGCGTGCCGCCCGCGGCCGAGCCGGTCAAGCCCACGCCATCGCACACCAACATCCGCAGCGGCTCCTATTATCAATGAAGGAAAGGAAACCAACCATGCTGACTCATCCAACCCTCGACCAGATGCAGGCTCGGCCTTGGCGGAATGGCCTCCGCCTATCGGACCTGGCCGACCAGAGCAACGCCGACGATCTCGGTCGCGACGAGTGACTTGGCCTGATGCTCGATCGTGAAGCCGCCATGCGTGCCGACAAGCGTCTGACCAACCGTCTCGCCGTCGCCAGGCTGCGCTTTGTCGACGCCTGCATCGAGAACATCGACTTCGCCGCGCATCGCGGGCTCGACCGGCGCAATACGCTGTCGCTGGCCCAGGGCGCCTGGCTGAAGGCGCATGAAAACCTCATCATCACCGGGCAGACCGAGCCTGCTTCATAATGCTCACCTTTCCATGTCATTGAAGTTCAAGGTTTTTTTGCAGAGGATTGCTGGACGGCGGCCGTCTCAGATGACGAGCAGTCGCTGCACCCTTCACGTCGCTTCGGTCCAAATCGAGGGCGCGGACGATCCAGGGTGCTCCCTTACAGAGCTGGTTCGCCGAAAGTTGACCATCTTTGATCAGACGGCGCACGGTCGATGGGCTGACAGACAGAGCCCGTCGCAGCCTCGTCGAGCGTGACCTCACCGCGCTCCTGACGCTCGCCTTCCCGATAGGCTGGAATCTCATTGTGATTACGCAGGCTGCACACCCGTGATTGCGTCCAGCCGTTGCCGCGTCCCGTCGTTTTGCCGGCCCGGTTGAGTACGGAGGCGATCGCCCTGTCCGGCATCTGTCGAGCCGGCACACGCACCAAATCGATGGTCTCGCCTTCGGCGCTCCAGCGGTGCTGGCCGGAGCGGTTTTTCCCGACCTTGAGGGCCGAATGGGCGCCGCCGTGCCAGCGAATGACGAGATCCAGCGTGCTGTCCTCGATGCGGACGACAATCTCGTCGATCAGCGTGCGCACGATGCGTTTCTTTGCCTCTGATGTCACGCCGGCGCTGGTCCATGCCCTTTGCAGATCGGCACCGAGCAGCATCAGTCGCTGGTGATCGACAGGCGTCGGGTCGGTAGCGGATGATGTCGTCAATTCCTCCAGGTCCATCTCCAGATCGCGGACGACAGTCAGTCGTTCATTCCATCGCGTCTCCAACTCCGCAGCGACGAGGCGGTTGTCGGGATCGACGGAGGCGACGCGCGCGGCCGACTTCGTAGCGGGCCTGCTCCAGTGCCAGCTCGACCTGTCGTCGCTTGTCCTCGCTCGCCCAGCTGCGGCCGACTTCGTAGCGGGCCTGCTCCAGTGCCAGCTCGACCTGTCGTCGCTTGTCCTCGCTCGCCCAGCTGCGGACAGTCTGTGCTGCGAGCGCGGCCTCTATACCAGCGGTTGCAGGCGCACGATGACCTCGGCGCCGATATCGCGGTCAACACGCATGCCTCCAAACGAGATGCAGCGATCGCCGCCGTGATTGAGGAAGCCACCCCTGCAGTGATAGCGGCCTGTGTTGCCGTCGGTGCCGGAGTAAGCAACGTGCAGCTTGCGTCCGCAATGACCACACCGCAGCCGGCCGGCGAGCAGCGCCTCACCCCGACGCAGGGCACCTCGGCTCATAGGGTTCTTGCCATTGGCGTTGTCGGCGATCAGGCCGAGGTTCCTCTCGTAGGCTGCCCAGGTCAGATAACCCTCGTGGTGGCTCGGAATCAACACCTCCCAGTCCTTGCGCTCCTTCTTGAAGCCACGCACCACCTTTTTGCGGCCGGCGTCAATGCTGACGCGGCTGCCAGTGCGCCCAAAAGCATAGACACCAGCATAGATCGGGTTGGTCAGGATGTGCAGGTTCGCCATGCTAAAGGTTTTGTTCCCGAAGTCTTTTTGTCATTACGTCAGGCCGCCCGGTCGACCATTCCGTGCTCTACCTGCGCATGCCGCGTCTGTTCGAAGATCTCGCCCTGGCGCGTCTCGACGGCCGCTTTCCCCGTCTCATCGACAAACTGGCTCGGGTGCAACTGCTAATCCTCGACCAACGTGCACTGCGCAGAGATGTGGAGCTGACACCGCAAGAGCCCGCAGACGCGCGACTTCCCACGATACAACTCCACATAACTGAATCACCGTCCACCTAGGATGGCCGCTCCCCAAACCTCAACAGGAGAGCGCACTGACATCAGAGTACGTCGAAAACTTCATTCATATCTTGAGCCGCAGGTGCTGCGCCAAACACTCCAGCACAAGGTTGCCCATCTGCGCGCTTTCCTGCGCTTTTGCGGTGATCGTGGTAAGACTGCCCGAGGGCTAGAGCGCATCGATACGCCCAGAACCTATCGTGGAGAATTGCCACCTCGTGCCCTTGATTGGGAGGTGATCGAAAAATTGCTGTCCTCGGTCGCGAGGACTGATTATCTCGGCCGCCGTCACCATGCCATCCTCCACCTCATGGCCTATTATGGCCTGCGACCTTCTGAGATTGCAGCGCAGAGGTGGCCTGAAGAATCCGGACAGGGCGTTAAGTGGACAGTCTACCTGAATGCGGCGAGGATCGCCGGGAATCAGGAGACGAGATGATGAAGCGAACACGACGGAACCACACACCGGCCTTCAAGGCGAAGGTGGCGTTGTCGGCGATCAAGGGCGAGAAGACGGTAGTCGAGCTGGCGCAGCAGTTTGACGTGCATGCCAATCAGATTACGAACTGGAAGGCGCAGCTGTTGGAGGGTGCGAGCGGGGTATTCGGCTGGGGGCGGTCGGAGGCGTCATCGTCGCCGGCGGTGGATCTGAAGACGCTGCATGCGAAGATTGGCGAGTTGACGCTGGAGAAAGATTTTTTAGAAAATGCGCTCGGCAAGGGCGGCCTGCCGAGCGCAAAGCGATGATCGACCGCACGCACGCCCTGCCGCTGACGAGCCAGGCGAAGCTTTTAGGGCTCAGCCGGAGCAGCCTGTATTACCGGCCGTATCCGGTGTCGCCGGAGGATCTGGCTACGATGCGCCGGATCGACGCGCTGCATCTGGAGCATCCGTTTGCGGGCAGCCGGATGCTGCGCGATCTGCTTCGCGGCGAGGACATAGAGATCGGGCGCGAGGCTATCCGCACGATGATGAAGCGGATGGGCATCGAGGCGATCTACCGCCGGCCGAACACGTCGAAACCGGCGGTGGGCCACAGGATTTACCCATATCTGCTACGCACGCTCGCGGTGGAGCGGCCGAACCATGTGTGGGCGATGGACATCACCTACATCCCCATGGCGCGCGGCTTCATCTACCTGGCAGCGGTGGTCGACTGGTACACGCGCCGGGTCCTTTCGTGGCGCCTGTCGATCACGATAGACACGACGTTTTGCCTCGAGGCGGTCGAGGAGGCGCTCGCGCGATACGGCAAGCCCGAGATCTTCAACACGGACCAGGGCAGCCAGTTCACCAGCGACGCCTTCACCGGCCTGCTGGCGACGCACGAGATCACGATCAGCATGGATGGCAAAGGCGCCTGGCGCGACAATGTCTTCGTCGAGCGGCTGTGCCGCTCGGTCAAATATGAAGAGGTGTATCTCAAGGCCTATGACAGCGTCGGCGCCGCGCGCGCTTCGCTCGGCGCATATTTGACCTTTTACAACGCAACGCGTCCTCATTGTGCGCATGGGGGACGGACGCCTGACGATGCCTATTTCGGGGCTACCCCGCTGGCATCGGCAGCATGAATTTTTTGCCGCCGTCCTGGCATCGGCACTCCGTTTCGGCTACGCCTTCCCTGCGTGCCGACGCCAGGACGGCATTCTACGAGGAGCGGTGGACAGCCCACTTATAAAACGCCATTTCCTGTGCGGACAAAGTCGACCACCTCAGGGCCCAGCAGCCACAGATATAATTGAAGTAGCCTCGGCGGCGCGCTGCAGCGAAGAAACAGATTAAACAATGGCTTATCCGGGCCGCAGCGTTTAGTTAAAAGACGGCGGTCGCCCAAAGCGCACGTCGGATCAATTTCGACAATCCACGAGCACTCGCGCCAGGCTCCGCAGGTCACGCGCGGCGGCGAGTATATTGGCGTGGCTCGTATTCTATTGCGTCTAGCGGATAGAATGGCCGCGCGTGCTGCCATCGAAACTGATCCAGGTAATATGAAGTCATGCCAGGCGTGTCTACCGTAACGACGCGGCCAATCTGCGCGAAATTGAGCTGAAAGTGATATCCGGAGCGAGTAACAATGATCTTGGCCGCGCTCGGGTCGAGACCTACCGCTCTGAAATAAGCTGGATCGATATACCCGTAAGGTTGATTTGTTAGCACAACGTAAATGTTGTCGCTCCTGAAGACCGCATACTTCTCAATATAAGTTGTGGTGCCTCTGTCGGACGGGCCGTCGTAGGTAACAGGAACATTCGCTCCTAGGCCAATTATCGTTCCTCTGGTGCTTACACTTGGGCTGCCTGTGGAAAATCTTCCACCAAAGGTCAGACTGATTTCTTTGCAAAGCCCAGCCCGGTCACAAGTCTCAACGGCCTCCGGGTCATAGACAGGGAAATAGGTTCGAACGTTGATTTTGTTCTGCAACAGGTAATTTAGGATACAGGTGCTATCGCCCGGTCCGCCTGCAATAACACGATCTCCCTGGTCACCAAGGATGATTGGGCCAGAGGAACTCTCGATATTTTCCAGTTCCTTTTCCAGCGCGGGGTATTTGATTATGAAATTGTCGCGAACATTCCAAATCATTCTTATGATCTCGTTCGCGACTTTTTGTGCTTCATGAAATTCATCATTCCCATACACAAGAACAGCCTGTCCCATCGAAGGAACATCGAGAAATTGCTGGGAGTTGAAAATGGATACATCCCATCCCCTGCCCTGCTTCACAGCATTTTGGGCATACGCACGTATCTCGACGAGCGGGCCGGCGAGCGTTGTGTCGTTACCCAGCGTAAGCATCGGGAGGAAGGTCGCGGCCAGAACTGGATTGAACGTACCGTCCAGAATATCCATCGCCGCACGGAATGCACGTTTAGCTGTGGCTGACTGATCCTCGTGCGGGTTCGTCAGGTAGCCGGAGAGGAAATCTAATGGCTCTAGAGTGCTTTCCTTCACGTGAGCATGGAGATCAAAAGCGGCGGTGATCGGGACGTCCTTGCCGACGATAGCCCGTAGTCGCTTAATCAGAACACCTTCTGGGTCAGCCAAATTCTGCGTAAGCATGCCACCGTGCAACGGCAGGACAACTGCATCGAAGTCGCCACGCTTTGCGGCATCAACCATAATGTCGCATACTTCCGCGAAGACCAACTCGTCCACGGGTCCCCCGGATTGTGCCCGAAACAGGGTGGGAACGACTAACTCAACGCCGGACGCATACGCGGAGTCAACTACCCCGCCGAACGTCGAATTTGCTCCGCGACTGCGTTCAACTGCACCTTGACCCTCAATTATCGTGAAGCGTTCGCGGCGAGTCAGGATGGGATTGAAACTGTGGGACTCTTGCGCAATGCCCCCAGTAAGGACTCTCCTTTTGGCCATTAGTTACCTCCGAATTGTTCTGGCAAACAGTAGCACACGCAGCCGGCCTCTGAAGTCTCTGCTTTTTTTCGGTGACAAAAATAACCGCCTGTCCCCCTGCCCCGACCGCGCGGCGAACGGCGCCGATCTGATCCATTCCTCTATCGATACAGCCACGGCAATCCTGGATCGCTTGCTCCATCATTGCAGCGTCATCACCATCCGCAGCGATAGTTATCCCAGCGTGAAAAGTGTCGTGCCAGGCGTTCTGCAAAAGCCGGGCATGATGCCGGAACAAACAACCGCGACCGCCAACCAACGAGGGAGTCAATTCTTCATGTCGCCCATGGAGGGGTCAACTCCCGGAGTTACTTGACGGCATACCAAACATCTCGCCCAATCTTAGCCTCGCGACTGTCGACTGCGGCGACGATACTGGTATCTGGCTTCGGATGGGGGATCTGAACCATCAGGCTCCCAATGGCACCGACCCCATATTGGCACACGCGCAGCTTTGATCTCTCTCTATCCGTTACCGAACAGATGCAGACTGCTGCAGGCTATGTTGCCGTCGCTGAAAGATAGATTTGTGCCGTTCTGAGTGTTTTCCCGATATCGGAACACAGGGCCGATAGTTGAGGAGCTAGATGCTCATTATTTATATCGATGAACCGAAGAAATTCTTCGTCGTACATGCTCACGTATTTGAGCTTTTTGACTGCTTCGGCCGATAGCACCGGGATTGACGACAGATCCACTATGGTGCGCGGCTCCAGCCGCAGAAGCGCGTTCCGAAGAATGGCTTGATATTCATCATTGACATCGGCGGTTGCGATCACAACGATTGACCGAGGTTCACGTACGGACCCAATCTCCGCCGGGCGCATGAGCGATACTTCTATGTCGGTCCAGGGGCGGAGACGTTTGCGAAGGTTCTTAGGGTTCCGCGTTACGACTATCGTTGAACGGAATCGCTCTCCTACACCGCTCCTGATAAACTCGCGACCCAACATACCCGCCCCGACCATGTAAAGGCGGTCGGGTAGGTCTCCATTCTGAAACCGATCTGCTATGATGTCTCGGACGATCTGATCGTAGTTGAAGGATGCAGTAAACCGCTGCCGCTCGCGCGAGGCACGACCTATATCAATTGCCAGCCGTGCGATCTGGAAAATCGGAAGGTTTGGATCAAGAAGTTCGATAGCTTTCGCAAGTTGGTCGCTGATGTAATTCTCGCCGAGGATCTGGGAATGAGCGCCCGACGCAATCTCGGCGAGACGCTGAGTAATCGGGACCGGACCTTCAATGTGTTCGCATGAAAAGCCAGAAAATATCGTGTTGCTATCAATAGTTCTGAGTGCAGGCTCTTCACAGTAGATCTCGACTCGTAAGCAGGTCGTTACAAGTAGAACTCCGTTTCTCGCAAGATCGGTCGCAAGTGGTTTGATCTTCGCCGAATGCTGCGCCATTGCCAAAGGCGAGGTCATTTGGTGATCAACATAAAGGCCAAGGATTCTACTCATTATTCCCTCCTGACGTTATTCGAAGGTCTGTCAACAGCTGACGCGGAACGCCCTCAAGTTCTTGGTCTTTCACCGAGCCTTCCTTTGGCGCGAGATGCAGGGCAGGTGTCCTACGCCGTTGCAATCACGAGCGGGCTAGCGGGTCGGCTTTTGGCAGCAGCCGATGATGGGGATCTTCTGCGTGAGGGCGACGAGGACGGCGAGCGTATTTGGTGGACTTGCCGATACCCCCTTCCCGTAGAAGGCGGATCTGGTGCAGACCTGACGTATTGTTTCCTTTGTTCCTTCGGGCGACGTCATATCGGTTGGCAGTTCCTGTCGCCTCGCGAGGAAGCTGCAAAAGGCGCGCCAGTTGCGCATAGGGCGGCAGCAGAACTGTCTTGCACATAATTCAAGGGCTTCAATGAGTTCGGCAGGCACGGGTTGAACACCGCGATGTCGCGGACCCGACAAACCCGACGGCACTTTCATGGTTTACCTAAATCGGCGCGAGGACCGGAGCGACCCAATAGCGGATGGCCAGCGCTCGCCAGCGGAAAGCTACTGGGACGCGATCTGGGCTGTGCTGAAGAAGCATGGTGTGCTTTTAATTGTAGACGACGTGATTACCGGCTTCGTCCGAGCGCTCCGTGTTCAGCTCGCTGCACGACAGAATTGAACCCGATTTGATTACCGTCGCCAAGGGGGCTGACGCCTGCCTAGTTCCGCTTTCGGCGTCGATCGTTGGCGAGAAAGTGTCTACAAGCCGGTCGAAGACGAAGCTGATACTATTCCGGCCCCCGACCGGTGCAGCGGCGGTTGCTCACGCGGCCTGGCTCGATTTCCGATTTCCACTGAGCTTGCGTCATGTTGATGAAATGCAGCTGGACCGCCGCATTGTGGTCTCTTACGAGACGATCCGGGTGCAGATGTCATCGCGAGAAGATCTTTACGACGAAGCCGGCGCGCATAGTCTGGGCGCAACTTCCATTCCTGCTCCGACGGCGGCCGAAGCGCATGATCATCGTCCGTTCCCGTTTTCGCGACGGCACATGTCAATTCTCAGCGGGCTTGTTCAGCGGAACATCGGAAACTGCGAATCGTACCCATGGCCACTTGGCACGAAATCACTTTCCCGACGCGCCGCGTAAAGCATTCCTTCAAAACGTTCCCATGCCCAACGAAAGTTACGGCGGCGCTATGTCCAGTATGCTGTGCGGGATTGTCGTAGGTGCATGTGACGGTTTCAGGACGCTTTCGTAGGCCACGAGCGGTACGCACACTATCAGATGGGGTAGTAGCCGTGCCGGGCCGGGAGCTATAGAAAACATGTGTCCGTATGAAAAGCTGATGCCGATTTTACGTTCATACCACCGAATCGAACGCAAGGAAAGGTCAACAGCCAATGCCAAGAAGAGCACTCATCCTGGTTGAAGGTCATAGTAATAGTGGTCCACTCTACGTTCAGGCGGCGCAGCGTCTTGGACTTCATCCAATTACTCTGGCAGCTAATCCAGCGCAATTCGACTATCTTGCGGAGGAAAGCATCGAGGCCATCCGGGTCGATACCGACAATCTCGATGCGCTGATGCATGTGTGTTCCGACCTACGTGCGACCTATGATGTTGCTGGCATTACTGGTTTTGTGGGCCGCGATGAGTCGCTCTATATAAAGGTTGCCAAGCTCTGCCGGCATTTCGATCTGCCGGGACCAGACCCCGCATCGATAGAAAGATGTAACGACAAATTTACTCAACGTCAGTTCCTCGCGCAGGCCGGCGTTCCAGTGCCTGCTTACCGATTGGCAGCAGATGCGATGGAGGTAGAAAGCTCGGCTGCAGAGATCGGCCTGCCGGTAATTCTTAAGCCAGCTGAAGGTAGCGGCAGCAACGGCGTTCGATTGTGCCGCGATATGGATGAGCTAACCAAGCATATTACCTATCTGTTGGGGGGCACGTACATATGGCGCTCTTCACCGAAGATCCTGGTCGAAGAATTCGCGCAAGGCCCATTCTATGAAGCTACTGCGATGGGGAACGCGGTCATTGCAGATGGTGCTGCCGACTTCGACCGCCCGCCCTATTTCGTCCCTTGCGAGAGCATATTTCCGGCCCCACTGACTGATGATGAGCATAAGCGTATTGCCGATGTTTCGCTGGACTGCCTGCGAGCTCTCAGTCTTGGCTGGGGACCAGCGAACATTGAATTCCGATGGACGAAGCGTGGCCCAGTCGTAATAGAAGTCAATGCGCGTCTTCCGGGTTGGACCACTCCTCGGCTGATCCAACTGGCCTATAGTGTCGATGTCATCAACGAGCACATCAAGCTTGTCATCGGTGACGAATGCGATCTGCGCGCAACGCATTCGCACACTTCAGCCGCGCGATTCCTAATTCCTGATCGCGACGGCATCCTCGATCGGATCGAGGGGGCCAGTCTGGCGGCGGCCGTACCAGGTGTTGTTGAGGTCAAATTCTATGTTGAACCCGGGACCCCAATCGTTCGAGAAGGCGATGACCGAGACAGGATCGGACATGTCATCGCCGCTTCGCCCGACCGTGCTCGGACCGAAGCCATACTTCAGCGTGCCATCGACCTAATCGGTTGGTCGATCACACCACTTCCGCCCCTCCGCGAACAGGAATAGTTTGGGACCGCTTGCCTGGCCCACCAAGCGTAGGCAGAGACATGAACGGCAACGTATGCCTGGCCTGTCGAGCAGATTCTGGTCCCGACCCTGTTGGAGGGCGATGTCGAAAGGCTCATATTCCTGCACCCCTACAGCTCGACTTGAATCCCATCGAGAATGCCGGCGCAAAAACCCACCGCGCTTGCTACGCGCAAGGCCAAGAGAACCATCACGGCTCCGTGAGACGCGATCGGCTTCCTTGAACTGGAACTTTCGATCCTGCGGGTTCGCTCGATGGAGCTCTGAAGCAGAAGGTGCGCTGACTAAGTGCTGCTGCCGAATTTCAGAAAGGCCTGAGGTGGTCGACTTTGTCCGCACAGGAAATGGCGTTTGTAAGTGGGCTGTCCACCGCTCCTCGTAGAATGCCAGGACGGCGGCAAAAAATTCATGCTGCCGATGCCAGCGGGGTAGGCCCGAAATAGGCATCGTCAGGCGTCCGTCCCCCATGCGCACAATGAGGACTCGTTGCCTTGTAAAAGGTCAAATATGCGCCGAGCGAAGCGCGCGCGGCGCCGACGCTGTCATAGGCCTTGAGATACACCTCTTCATATTTGACCGAGCGCCACAGCCGCTCGACGAAGACATTGTCGCGCCAGGCGCCTTTGCCATCCATGCTGATCGCGATCTCGTGCGTCGCCAGCAGGCCGGTGAAGGCGTCGCTGGTGAACTGGCTGCCCTGGTCCGTATTGAAGATCTCGGGCTTGCCGTATCGCGCGAGCGCCTCCTCGACCGCCTCGAGGCAAAACGTCGTGTCTATCGTGATCGACAGGCAGCCTTGGGCTTTCGCTGTCTAACAAGGAACCAAGCTATATGGTCACTCCCCTCCTAGACTTCATCCCCGGCGACCCCAATCCCGACGACCTGGGCGCCATCGTCGCGGTGCTGAACGTCTATAACAATGCCCACAGCGGGATGGCCGATCTGCCCGGCTTCGCGATCACCATTCGCGATCCGGAAACGCAAGCTGCCGTCTGTGGCCTCTATGCGCTTGACAGCTACGGCTGGGCCTTCGTTCGATACCTCGCCAGCGCGGGAGAGTATCGCGGCCTCGGCCGGCGACTTATGGAAGAGGCGGAGAAGATCGCCAAGGCGCGCGCTGTATCGCTGTATCGGCATATGGCTCGACACCTTCGAATTCCAGGCGCGCCCCTTCCACGAGAGGCTCGGCTTCGAGCTTTTCGGCGAAGTGGAGGGCGGGCCGGACGCCATCCCGCGCTATTTCCTCAAGAAACGCTTTTGAGGGGCCGGAACAGGAGCTGTTCCAATCGATGGATAGAAGGCTCCCGCTCCGCCGGTTTGCTAGAGCATAATCTGACCTGATGGAATCGCGAGGGATTCCCATCGGGGAGAATATCTGATTCATCATGTCGGCTGGGTATGGAGGCCAGCAGGCATGGTTAGAGCCATATCGGAGGATTTGCGTTCGCGAGTGATCGCAGCGGTTGAGAGTGGCCTGTCGCGGCGGGCTGCGGCGGATCGTTTCGGTGTTGCCGCGGCAAGCGCGGTCCGCTGGGTCCGCGAATGGCGAGAGAGCGGCGCGACGCGGGCAAAGCCCCAAGGCGGAGACAAGCGCTCCCAGCGGATCGAAGCCTACCGGGATACGATCCTAGCGGTGATCGAAGGTCAGGACGACATCACACTGGTCGAGTTGGCTGAATTTCTCAGGGCGGAGCATGCGGTCGTGTTCGCGCCGAGCACGATCTGGCGCTTTCTCGACCGTCACTCGATGACCTTCAAAAAAAACAGCGCACGCCAGCGAGCAGGATCGGCCCGACGTGCTCGCGCGGCGACGCGCCTGGTTCAAGGCCCAGCCTGATCTCGATCCCGAACGGTTGGTCTTTATCGACGAGACCGGCGCATCGACGAAGATGGCTCGCCTGCGTGGACGGGCAAAGCGGGGCATGCGGTGCCGATCTCCGATCCCGCACGGGCACTGGAAAACGACTACTTTTACAGGCGCATTGCGCCTGACGGGCATGACTGCGCCGATGGTCCTCGACGGACCGATGACGGGTGAATGGTTCGCCGCTTATGCCGAGCATGTATTGGCGCCTACGCTTCGAGTTGGTGACATCGTCATCCTCGACAACCTGCCCGCTCACAAAGTCGCCGCCGCCCGCCAAGCGATCGAAGCGGCCGGCGCGCGAATGCTCTTCCTACCGCCTTACAGCCCCGACTTTAACCCGTGTGGATGGCTCCTGCGGGTCAAGGGTATCGGATCGGGTTTGGTGAACAGGTCGGTTGCGGCCATGTATACGGCGTCTGAATGTGCAACGGGATCGCTGCGCGCCCTGATGAATATCCGCTTGGAGAACAGGTCCCACTCAATCGAGCGCGCTCGAGGCGCTTCGGATTAATCGGGGTGTCCTGGTTCTTCGTCTCCGTTTGTTCGCCATCACCTCACTTTGCCCTGACCATTCCGAGAGCCTGTCAGGCTGACTGCGGCTCGTAACGCGATCCGTCCCTCAGGACGGCGAATATTGTTCGTGCCATGCGATGCGCCAAAGCGACGGCGACGATCTTCGTCTTCTTTCGCATCAGCATGCCCGATAGCCAGTCCGAGCTCGGCTCGCGCTTGAGTCTGCATCTGAGCATGATCTGCGCCATGGCGCCCAGATACAGCAAGCGTCGGATATAACGATTGCCCATCTTCGAGATCCGGCCCACCCTCTGCTTGCCTCCGGTGGAGTGCGGCTTGGGAGTGAGGCCGAGCCAGGCGGCATAGTCCCTTGCGCTGCCGAAATTGTCGACATCCGGCGTCGTCGCCGCGATGATCGTCGCCGACAGCATCCCCACACCTGGGATTGTGGCTAGACGCTGGCTTGTCTCGCTTTGCGCGTAGGTCTCTTCGAGCTCGTCGGTCAGCCGCTCGATCCGCTTGTCCGTCTCGGCCAACTGATCGAAGAGCAAACTCACAGGCATTCGAGCTACTTCCGGCAGTTGATCCAGTTGATCCTTCAGTCGATTGACGTTCTGCGCGCCCTTCGCCGCGATGACGCCGAACTCCGTCATGTGGGCCCGGATCGCGTTGCCGATCTGCGTGCGCTGGCGAACCAGAAAGTCTCGCGTGCGGTGAAGAACCAGAACCGACGAGCAGGCTTCGCTCTTGATGGCGACAAACCGCATGGAGGGGCGTGTCACGGCTTCACAGATGGCGGCCGCATCCGCAGCATCCGTCTTCCCGCGCTTCACGTAAGGCTTCACATAGGAGGGCGGCATCAGCCGGACGTCGTGCCCCATCTCCAGAAGCCTGCGCCCCCAATCGTGAGAACCTGCGCAAGCCTCCATGCCGATCAGGCATCGTGGACGCTTCTGGAAAAACACCAGCAACTGGCTGCGGCGAAGCTGACGGCGTACGAGAACCCGACCGTTCCCATCGACACCATGGATCTGGAAGACACTCTTTGCGAGGTCGATGCCAACTGTGGCAAGTTCTGACATGGATGGCTCCTTTGCTCGGGACGACAACATCCCAACTATGGCGCAATGCGACGCCGGGAGCAGGAGCCATCCACACCATCAATCGAGAATGCCTTCTCCAAGCTGAAGTCGATCCTCAGGAAAGCCGCCGCACGCAACATCCCCGAGCTTTGGGACGCAATCCGCGACCCCTTGCCACGCTTCACCGCCGAGGAGTGCTCAAACTACTTCTGCGCCGCAGGATACGAGCCTGAGTGATCAGATTCTGCTCTAGGTTGGCATCGGTTACGATGGACAAACCGGGAGCGTACGAACGGAAGAGATTTCTACTGTTGGCATCGATCGATAGCACTGGCAAAGTCGTCGACCCGCGCCAGCTGCGTTGCCACCACATGTTGAAGTTTTTCGAGCAGCTACCACCCTGCCTCGTCGGAATGGAAGCGTGCGGCACTGCCCACTATTGGGCGCGCGAGCTGTCGGCCTTTGGGCATGATGTTGCCGCCGACGTATGTGAAGATTCCGTGAGAAGACGGCACCCTTAGCTCTGAGAAAATGGGGGCGCCCACTTTCTCGATGGAGATCATTACCATGGAGACTGTCAGAAAGAATGACCGCCACGCATACGAGTGGGCGCCCGTTGAGTACGGCGCGATTTTCGTTTCTCTGGAACTCAGCCGCTCGATCTGGCTGTTGACTGCCCTTGTGGCCCTTGGGGTTCCAAGATGTCGAGGCGCCAAGTGTGCGGCGGAGATATGCCGGAGTTGCTGAAACGGTTCTTGGATCTGCAACACAATGTCCACCGACAGACACGCTCGCTGCTATACGAACAGCCCGTTTACGGGCCACCCCTCCAGATAGGCGTTATTCCGGCTGGCGGCACTCGAAGCTGGCTTGGGGTAACCCCGAAGTTTTCCCGAAAAGCCCTTGTGAAGTGAGATGCATTTTCAAACCCTACCTCCATTGCGATGTCCAGCAGCGGAGCCCTGGTGTCAACGACAAGTTGCCGCGCTCGCTCAAGGCGAACCTTTCTATAGGCCAGTGCTGGAGAAACTTTCATCGTCTTCATAAACAACCGTTCCAACTGCCTGCGCGATAGTCCTACCTCTTTCGCCGCTTCAGTGATCGAAAGGGTGTTCTCGATATTGGCTTCCATCACGATCAGGGTAGCTTGGATACGGGGATCGTTGCTATCGCTAAACAGGGGTCGTCTCGGCTGTACATGCGTCGCAGACCGCGCCTTGTCGATCTGCAGCACTTCAAGTGCGTTTCTCTCGGCCCGGAGGCTGATGTGTCGTCTCACAATTGACGCTGCTATGTCGGCTGAGCTGCTCCCGCCGGCACAAGATCCTCTATAGCGATCAAGGTTAAATATCTGGTCCGACCGAACCTGATGATCAGGGAAGCGTTGACGGAATTCTTTGAAATGAAGCCAGCTAACACAAGAACGATGACGTTTCATGAGGCCGGCGTCAGCAAGTATGAATGTTCCCGTACAAATCCCAATTAACGGCACTTTCTCAACTGCGGCGACCTTGAGATACTCGATTGTTTCACAATCAATTGGAAACTCGGTGCCCAATAATCCACCGACTACCACAATGTAATTGTACTCTCTAGGATCCACAAAATCGGAAGTTGGTGCCACGCGCACACCGCAGCTGGAGATGATTAGATTCCTGGTGCTTGCCAGGACTTGCCAGTCGGCCAAGATCCTACCTGACCTGTCGGCCTCGTCGCTGGCCAGTCGCAAAGTGTCTACAAACAAAGCAAAGGCAGACAGCGTGAACGAACGGGCGAGAATGAAGCCAATTTTCAGTTTGACCGGCTTCCGGGGTACTTCGAGAGCCATCATAAGCCCTCCCGCCCCGACAGACCTACTACGGGTGTCACCGAGGCTCGATCATAGACCACAGGGCCAGGCCTAGGACGCGGCGTCCGGTTGTTCCGGACCACCCCCATTCAGGAGACTCAAACAGTATTTGATTGTGAGTTCAGTTGTAGGGATAAGCAGACTGTCGGAAACACCGAAGGTGGGGGTGTGCAACCCCGCCTCATTGCCGGGTTCCCTGCTCCCGAACCAGAAATAGATGGCGGGAATCTGGGCCGAGTAGAACCCGAAGTCATCGCTCCCATCAGCCGTTCTGTCAGCTTGGAAGTGATCTTTACCGACAGTTTCGCTAACGAGGTGCCGGAACCTTCCCACAAGCTCTGCGTCGTTGATCACGGGTGGCTCCCCTGTGCTTATGACGCAGTCGGCGTGGCCCCGGTGCATAGTCGCGACGCCTGCGGCAATTTCGGTAATACGCTTGGTCAGCAAGGAACGGCGTTGGGTGCTCTTCGTCCGAATTGTGCCCTCCAACACAACGGAGGGACAAATGATGTTGCTTGCCTCTCCGCCGTGTATGGTTCCAATGGTGACAACCGCACCATCGTCCGAAGGCATCTCCCGCGAGACAACCTTCTGGACCTCATTGATAAAGGCAGCCGCTATAGTTATCGCGTCAACTCCCTTGTAGGGCGCAGCGCCGTGGCTCATGGTACCTGTGAATGTAAGCCGAAGCTGATCTGCCGACTTCGTTACGGCACCTTCTTTCGCGCCGAATGTCCCGGCAGGAAGGTCCGGGCTGACATGGAACCCAATGGCGTAATCGAATCCTTGAAGCAGGGCGTCACTTTCGACGGAGCGCCCACCGACGGGTTCTGCCTCCTCAGCGGGATGAAACAACACTCGGACCTTGCCAGCGAAATTGTCGCGCATGCGGCTGAATGCGAGTGCTGTGCCGAGCGCGATCGACCCATGCATGTCGTGACCGCATGCATGCATTACGCCGGGAACCTGCGAGCGGTAGGGGATGTCTTCGCGTGCTTCTTGAATTGGTAACGCGTCAATATCGCCGCGAACGGCGATGGAACGTCCCTCCCCCGATGCACTGCCCACGATGTCCACATAAACGCCTGTTTTGTGAAAGCTCTGGGCTCCGGTTATGCCAAAGCGGTCCAGTATTGCAAGGATACGCCCTTGGGTTTTGCGTTCCTGGTTGGAAAGTTCTGGTTCCTGATGCATGGCATGGCGGAGCTCGAAAACCGCTGCGCCTTCGGCGTCAGTAAGGAGAGTGTTTGAGCGCATGATGAAGTTGATCCACGCAAAGGGTTATGTTTGGGATAAGCTAACGATTTGGCACGGCACAAATCGGCCATCTTACGTCTCACTGCAACGCGATTTTCCCGAAAACTAGCGTCAATGCGGTGCAATCTTCTGTGACGGTGCTTTCGGACCTCAGCCAAGTAAGGGCTGAGAACGAGGCGCGCAGCGCGACCAGATGCGTCGGAGCTATCCAGCTGGAGACTGTCAAAGCTGATTGTCGCCTGCACCGTAGAGATATTCTATAGGGAATTCTGAGAACCGCTTGACATTCTTAGTCACTATGTATGTATATACTTTGTCGATACCGATATTCAGGGCGATTAGATTGTTGATGACCTCTTGATAATGGTCAATGTCCTTGAATACGAACTTAATGACATAGTCAATATGGCCGTTAACACCGTAGCATTCTACAGCCTCCCGGCATTTCCCGATGGCGTTTTCAAACTGAAGCACACTGGCTGTGGTGTGATCCTTCATCGTGATCTCGACAATCATAAACATGGCTTTAAACAAACGGTCGATATCGATGTCCGCCAAATACCTCCGCACGATACCTGCTTTTTCGAGACGGCGAAGCCTTTCAAAACAAGGGCTTACCGATAATCCGACTAATTCAGAGAGCCTAGCCTTTGTAATCCTTCCATTTTTCTGGATGGCATGAAGGATTTTAATGTCAATTTTATCTAGCTTCATTCAGCTGTCTCGTGTTGGGGCGTCCCTCGGAAAACCTTGCTGCCACTCCGGCGCGCCAAAAAAGTGCCAATAGAAAGGATTGATCCCACAAGACCCTGCCGAACCGCAAGCGGTTTGATGCCGCGTGACGAAGCCGGCTAGCCTCACTTGACTTGGGTGTGTTGACCCAAAGAGGCGCGGTCACAATGCGTAAAGGCCCCGCGCGGTGGCCGACGGCCTCTAGTTATCTTACGCTTCGGCGCTGGCCGAGGCTGCTTGCAGCGCTAAACGGAAAACAGCGAGCGCTCGGATTTTCCGAAACATCGACCCCAGTGTCTGTGACCGGATGCACTCGCTCAACGTGACGCCAAAATCCTTCTCGATCCCGGTGCAACCACTTCATAATGCCCGCTATCAGTCGGGTGAAGCGATTATCCGCTATCGATTTCATCCCCGTTACGGGGAAGCGGTTATTGTTGCCGGGCGCAATCGCCATGGTGACGAGGTCGCTCTGATCATCCGCCAGCCTGACGGCACCCTGGTGTAGTTGCCGATCTCGTGCGGAGGCGATGATGGTGACGGAGAGCCCCCGTCTGCCACTGACGAATCTGAGAACTTCGTCTGAAGCTCGATGCCTGTCTAAGCTTGCTACGCGACGATTCCCGTTGCGAAGGAGGAGACAAGCATGAAGCATCGTCAATCCTGTCACCGCCAACTCGATCTCTTCGTGGCCAAGACCCCACCGGCGCCGATAGCACCGGCCGAGCGGATGAAGCTGTTGCCACTGATGAGTGCGCTGCTGTCGGAAGCACGCGGCGCAGCCGCAGCGACGGAGGCCGGTGATGAAGATCACGTCTGACCACCTGGCGCGCGGCGCCTTTATCTACATTCGCCAATCGACCGTCGACCAGCTTGCCAACAATCATGAGAGCCGGCGGCGTCAATATGGTCTTGCCGAGCGCGCCCGTGCTCTTGGCTGGACGGATGTGACAGTTATCGATTACGACCTTGGCCGCTCGGCTTCGGGCGTCAGTCGTCCGGGCTTCGAGAAGCTGCTGTCAGCGATCTGTGAAGGCCGTGTCGGTGCTGTGTTCGCAATCGAAGTGTCGCGTCTGGCGCGCAACGGACGCGACTGGCACACGCTGATCTAATTTTTGCGGTCTGGTTGGCGCGGTGATCGTCGATGAGGATGGCATCTACGAACCCCCATCCAAACGTCGGTTATTGCTGGGCATGAAAGGGACGATGAGCGAGCTCGAACTTTCGCTCCTGCGGCCCGTTCGATGGAAGCCTTGAAGCAGAGAGTCCGACGGGGCGAGCTCTTCTTCACGGTTGCCGTCGGCTATGTGAAAGTGGGCGTGACAAAATCGAAGGGGATTCCGACCTGCGCGAGGCGATTGGGTTGGTCTTCACTCGCTTTGCCGAAATGCAAAGCATCCGCCAGGCGTTCTTATCGCTTTCGCGGTGACCAGATAGCGCTGCCGTAGATCAACCCCAGGATCTCGGGACAGCAGCAGGTGCTGTGGAAACCTCCGGTCTACACGACGGTGAGCAAACTTCTCACCAATCCTATTTATGCTGGTGCTTATGCCTTTGGCCGAACCGAAAGTCGGGCGATAATCGAAAATGGCCGCAAGCAATCGTGCGCGGCCGTCGCAAAGCTCAGATTGGGCAGTCTTGCTCGTTGATCATCACGAAGGCTATTTGTCCTGGGCAGACTTGAAAGGAATCAACGGCTGATTACTGACAATGCCAACGGCAAGGGCATGATGGTGCGCGGGCCGGTGCGCAAGGGAGAGGCTTTGCTCGCCGGGCTATTGCGTTGCGGTGATTGCGGCCGCCGGCCGCTTGTTGGTTATAATGGCGCCGAGGGTGCTATCGGCCGCTATAAGTGTGACGCGACCCGCAGCAATCCCGACGGTGATCCCTGTATCTCGTTTTGACGCATTACGGATCGACGATGCTGTGGGAGCCGAGATCGTGCGGTTGCTGCAGCCGCTCGGCGTTGAGGCGGCCATCCAGGCGATCGCGCAACGCGAGCATCAGTCTGGCGAAAAGCAGCGCCAGATCGAGTTGGCGCTCGAACAGGCGCGATATGAGGCAACCAGAGCGCGCCGGCAGTATGACACGGTCGACCCTGAGAATCGTCTGGTTGCTCACGAACTTGAGCGCCGGTGGAACGGCGCCCTCGCGGCCGTACGAGCACTCGAGGAAGACTGGAGGCCCTGGTCCGACAGCGGCCGGCCGCTTTGAGCGCCGAGGAGCGCCAGCGCCTATTGCAAATGGGGGCCGACCTGGAAGCCGCGTGGCATCATCCGGCGGCCACTGCCGTCACGCGTAAGCGCATCATCCGGGTCGTGTTGCGCGAGGTCGTGGCACACGTCGAGGGTGACCAGATTCATCCGTTGTTGCCTTGGCAGGGCGGCGATCATATCCGCCTGACGGTGAGAAGAACCGGCGGGGTCAAACGCGGTGCTCCGTCGAGCCGGAGACGGTAGAGCTGATCCGCGCCTGCGCGCGACTGATGCCCGACAAGGCCATTGCCGGACTATTCAACCGGGCAGGAAAGCGGACAGGTCGATCGAATGGATGGTCGCAGTCGCGTGTGCGGAGCTTCCGCAACACGCACGGCTTCGCGGTCTACAGGAATGGCGAATGGGCCGAGCGCGGCGAAGTCACGTTGACTGAAGCCGCCAGGATGCTCAATCTGAGCTCCGCGACGGTCCTTCGCCAGATTGCCACCGGCATTATTCCTGCCGAGCAATATTGCAAAGGCGCACCATGGGTCATCAAACGACGGGATATCGAAGAATCGGTCTGATCGAGTGCGTCAGGCACTCAAGCCGCCCGTCATCACCAAGTTCGGAGCAAAAGACCCTTGACTTTCAATAACGCAGCCAGATGAGCATTATGACGCGGGACCAGGTACGTCTGGGAGGTCATATTCCAAACTCGACAGCACGGCTGCCAGCGGCAAGTAAATGCGACCTTACCCGCCTCACGGACATCAGGCTCGGGCGCAACCATCGGACCCGCACTTATGAGTAATTGAAAGCCACACCGGATGGATACCTTTTCCCTCATTTCGCGCCCGCTCCTGAAGAAGGCCGACGGAAACGGCATCATTCTGATAGCGGCCGCTTCGAACGCCGTGTCGATTGTATCCACGGCATCAGCCGCAATGGACAAAGCGTCGAAAGAATCGCTCATCCATCCACTGTTCATTTGCAATATCTCATGGCTCGCGACTGGCCACTTGCCGTTTGTGAGGGGCTCTTGATCGCCAGCAAACCAAATGTAGTCGGCGATCATACAACTCGCCGATGTGCCGCAGTCGCTGGGCATGCTGAGACTGCGAATAGGAAGAAATCGTAAGCTGCACGCGCGATGTGAGCGATCACAGCCTCTCTTTTTTCTAGAGACGGTTCGTAGGAATCCTTGGTGTACACTGCCGCTACCAAGTGACCAGCTCGTCCTGGAAGTTCTATAACGCCCACATCATTGACGGCGAATTCCAATGTTCCAGTCTTGTGCGCAACGCGTGTCCCAACCGGCAGCATCCCCTTAATACTATTTTCCCCAGTAATGCACCGAAACATGCAATCAAGGACAATCTTGGTACTTGAATGGCTTAGAAATTCGCCATTCCAAAGTTTAGTTACTAAGCGAGCCATGTCCACCGGAGTCGCCGAGTCCCGCGTCAAGCTATTTTCCGCTGATCTGATCCGAGCATTCTCGCCATCATCTTTGGCAGTGTCCCTAACCGCAAAAAACTTGCGAAACGCGTTGGGGGATATAGGGTCATTCTCCAAGACGGTGGCATGCCCATAAATATTAGAGATCGACATCCATGTAGGCAGGCCGGGCTGTAGGCTGGGCAGTCCAAGAGACTGGAGGCTGGCCTCTACCGCAACGGATCCCCCTCCTATACGATACAATATGTCTGTCGCATTATTGTCACTAGCCACTAGCGTCAGCGTTAGCAGATCTCGAAGACTCAACGTGGAACCTGGCCCGAAAAATGTCCCGACTGGTCCGCCTTGGGGAGTGTAAATGTCTTGTTCCGTCAGCGTTATAAGCGTGTCTAGCCTCAAGATGTCCTGATCCACGAGATTTAGGATGTGCGCAGCGAGGCCGACTTTTTTCGTGCTGGCCATCGGAAATAACATTTCGCCATTGATGGAAAGGCTGCGACCGGTCTCGATGTGACGGAGCGCCACGCCCACAACAGCACGTGAGGCTTCGGCGATGCGGCAGAGTTCCTGCCCGAGGGGTTGGAGATTGATGTCCGAAGCGTTGTAAGACAACATGATGGTGCTCCCAAATTCGCCGGCCCAGGTTGGGCCTGTTGATACGATCATTTTACCTTGAGCGGCGGTCGCGGGTGATGGCACCGCCGCCCACATCGAAATGCCAGCTAACACGCCCGTTTCAATCAGGTGGAATCCAGCTGGGGTTGTGGTTGGCTTATTCATTGGCGGCAACGACCTAGCCTTTCAGAGATCGGCATGTCCGTAGTTATTTGTGCGGACGTGGCATCCTGCGCGCGACCAAACCAAATTGGCTGTTCGTGCTCCAGACGCAGCAAAACACCCTGAGGCGGGTAGAACGACCAGCCATCAATCCGGTGAGCCACCCCATGTTCGCCAGGTCTTGACAAACAATAACGTCGAACCCCGCTCTCTCCATCCGGAGCTTGACTGCCTCAGCCCACCGCGTGAATTTGGACGGCAAAAGAGGCTTCTCCTGATTCATTGATATTCCCTCTCTCGGTCAGAACATGACATCTTGCGAACTTGAATTTCTGCCACCGTTCCCCCGCCGGGCGTTGACTGATCTAGACAGAAGGTTCCCTTACCTCATTGGATATCCGCGTTGCCGTCCGACGTTTCCCGAATCCGTAGGCGATCGCCGACTCTCGGGTAAATGCGCCGAAGCTACGCCTGTTCGATGCAGCAATATCCGAAAAAGCATGTCGAAATCAGCCGCAATCCAGAATGTTTGAAGCCCGATGCTGTCACTGGCCGGCAGCACGCCACCAGGAATGCGTCCTTTCGGGAGAAGTCTGGGCGATCGGATAGATGGTGGTAGCAATGGATTTCCGCAGTGATAATGTTTCGAGCGTCTCAGTCGAGATTTTAGATGAGTTGGTAGCCGCAAATCTGGGCAGCAGTACATCGTACTTAGATGGTGATTTTACGCGGGCCGTGACCCGTAAGCTTCGAGATATTTTTGGATGAGACCTTTGTTTTATTTAGTATTGACGGGGGCGGCAGCGAGCGCCCCAGGCATTCAATTTTGACGCCTCCCTATGGAGGCATTTTTTGCATGGAAGGTGCGCACGTCTACTACGATGAATGTGCCGCTCCGGAATTCTTCACAGGCGGAGCGAAGTTGCTTGGTTTGCGCAGCGAGGACGGTATATCCAACTGAAGCCAATGAAGTTTTCGTAAGCGTTGGAGATCAGGTGGGGGATTTTCTAGTGCGCGCCAACGTGAAATTCAGCCAATGGCCCTCCGAAATGAGCAACGTTCTCCGGTTCGTAACATCATTCAATACACCGGAAGCTGACGTCGACAGCTGTATCCGTGTATTCGGAGCAGCAAGTCGATCAGCAGCCCAGGTGTTTAGTCGAGTAGCGGAGAGGAATTTCACCTCTCCGCGCTCACGAAACCGGGCATGACACTCCCGCGTCATCCGGCTTCTATTTCCCTGCCGTTGGTCGGACACCTATCTTCCCCAAATACAGGATGTCTGGATCGCGCTAAGCAAGCCTTTCCAAGACAGTATGGCGCAGCAGTTTTTCGGTACTTGAACCTTTTATATTTCCTTCTCACCCGCTGGGCGAGTGCCTCGTCCACGTGTTGCAGAACGTTGATACATTCTGAGCGATAGTATCGCCCATAATAGTTCAACCATCCTCGCACCACGGGGTCGATCAGCTTTGCAAGACCTTCGAGCCATCGAGCGTTTCCGCTCAGATCAGTCCACCATTTGCGGATAGTGTGCCGGATGCCCTTGGCCGCCTTGTTGCTGATAGCAGGCAGAAAGTTCGTGAACCTTTTACCATTCCGACCTCTGGCTACACGTGGCTGGAATGTGTAGACGACGAAGTCGAACGAGATATGCTTACGCTTCCCCACGATTGCTGTCTTTGCAGTAAACCATTCTTGTTTTCTCCGGATGGAGTTCAAGACGACATTCAGCAAGACGCCCTCGTATTGCCTCCACGACGATTTGGGCTTCACCCTCGGTTCTACAGTGGACAATCGCGTCATCCGCATATCTTTGGGACAATGGCAAGGCGATTGAGCTCGCGGCGATCGCGGCCAAGCTCGGCAGCGTCCGCAAGGTCCTGCTCGTCGACTGCGTATTCCAATGATTCCGTCCGGTTTTTGATCGGAATGCCGTCCGGCAAATCGTCGGAATCTGGAGGGTTATGTGAGGTCGCATCGGTCGTCGCGGCGAGCTCGAGCGACCTCACATAAGCCGGATTGAAGTAAGGCGCGGGTTGTTAGCCGCTGTTATGGGGATAGTAGGGCACGCTGTTTGACGGCGATCGCGAATTCGTCGCGTGCAGCGGTGGCACGACGGAATTTTGGCTTGATCCGGCGACCTTCGCGAGCAGCTTGGCGGGCGATCGGTGGCGATTTTTGCGCTCTCACTGCACACTGTCGGTCTTTCGGTGTGGCCAGGGCCAAGCGGTGTCGCGCGCAGGCGGGGCGCTTGGTTTTGCGGGCATATCGGAGGGGGTGCGGATTGTTGGAGTTCATGATGTATCGCACCAGAAAGATGATGGCCGGGGCGGCGAAACAGGCGCAACAGTGATCCCTGTCCTGTGCATGGGACGCCGGCAGTCAGGGCATTCGTAGGACTGCCTGTGCTGTGATTTGCCGGCCTGCGGCTGCCCGCCTGCTGGTGATGGCTGGTCGAGGAGCTGCCTGCAGAGACCGATCCGATCCCGTCGGTGGCTATTGGCGAGAAAGCCGAAGTGACGCATGGGGTGGAAGCCGGCGGGAAGCACGTGAAGAAGAAAGCACCGGATGAACTCGCGCGGGTCAAGGCGCATGATCTTCTCGCGGTCCCGACCATTGCCACGGTAATCCTTCCATCTGAAGGCAACATGGCCGTCATCGACCTCGACGATGCGGCTGTTGGCGATGGCAACACGATGGGTGTAACGGCCGAGATAGGCGAGCACCTGGTCAGGGCCGCCGAACGGTGGCTTCGAATAAACAACCCATTCGACGCGGCGAGCACGCGCGAGATGGCGGGTGAACGCCTCGTCGTCGTTGAGATGGCTGAGTTCGTTGGAGAAGCGGAGTTCACCGTGAGCGAAGACGTCGGCAAGGGCAGTCAGAAAGAGCCGCCGAAACAGACGCGACAGCACGCGCAGGGGCAGAAAGAAGCCCGGCCGGCAAGCGACCCACCTTGACCTGCCGGGCGAGAGACCGCCGCCTGGCACGGCGGCAACGGCCTGCAGCGTCTGGGCTGCGATCCGCATCAGCAATGCATAGACGACCGCCTTGTTGTGAAAGGCGATCTCGGCGATGCCAGGTGGTAGCGTGAAGACCACATGAAAGTACGGGACCGGCAACAGATCGGCGACGCGTGCATCGACCCACTCCTTGCGGGCCGCGCCTTGACACTTCGGGCAATGGCGATTGCGGCAGGAATTATAGGAGATGCGGGTCCTGCCGCAATCGTCGCAGGCATTGACGTGACCGCCGAGCCTGGGTGTCCGGCAAGCTTCGATCGCGCCCATGACGCGTCGCTCGCCGCGGCCCAGATGGCCGGCGTTCTCACGCCTGTAGGAGCTCCCATGTCGTCGAAAGATGTCGGCGACTTCGAAGGTGGGGCGCAACCGATTACGATTCCGGCGGCGTCACCTCCAGTCGTAATCGATCGAGCGGACTGGCCGTCGACCGGATCGTGTCAGTGGAGACCTGCGTATAGCGCACTGTTGTCGAGAGGTGGGCGTGGCCGAGTAGCCACGAGTCATAACGCTCACTTTTTATGTCATTGAAAATCAAACAGCGCTGTTGGGCGGGATCGGCTGTTAGCGGACGCCGCGGGGCATTCTGCATGCGATAGGCGGCGATATCCGCCGCCTTGAACGCCCAGGGCGCGCCATAACACATTTGCCGCCCTTTGATGATGCCGAGCCGGGCCATGCGCAGCGCCGTCATCACGCTCACATCCATGATTTGCGCGGCAGCTTCAAGAGTAATCTCGCCCCGCTCAGCCCATTCGCTCGCGCGGTGGACGGCAATGCCGTGATGGCTCCGAAACGAACAGACCCGCGCCTGGGTCCACCCATTGCCTCGCCCGGTCGGTTTACCGGCGCGATTGAGGAGCCGCGCAATCTGACGGTCGGGCATCAGGCGCGCCAGCTCCCGGACCAGCGTCAAAGTATCCTCGGGAACTGTCCAGCGATGCTTGCCGACGGTGTTCATCTTCAGCTTCAATGCGGTGTGGTCCCCTCCCTGCCAATGCAGGACCATCTCGATGACGCCACCTTCGATGCGGACGACGATCTCGCACAAGGCTGCGCGAACAATTCTATTGCGCGTCACAGATGTTGCTGCCGGGTGCGACCAGGCGAGGTCGAGATCGGCGCCGAGCCGCAGCAGCTGATCCCGTTCCTTCTCTCCCAGTGGAGATGGTGTTCTCGCATCGAGCACGGCAATCTCGCGTTCGATCTGGTGCACGGCTTCAAGCGCCTTGTTCCAGCGGCGCTCCAGCTCGCCAGAGACCAGACGATTGGCAGGGTCGACAGCATCGTATTGCTGACGCGCATGGGCAGCCTCGTAACGCGCCCGCTGCAGTGCCAGCTCGAGCTGCCTTTGTGCCGCTGACGTCTCGCTCGCTTGAGCCTCCAGGGCCTTGGTTGCGGCGTCGATACCGAGCGGCTTCAAGGCGCCAAGTACTGCGGCGCCGACAGCCTGATCGACGTGCAAGCCGCCAAACGAAATGCACCGCTTGGTGCCATGATTGACGAGCGCACCCTCGCAGTGATAGCGCCCCGCCCTGCCGCCATAGGCGACATACATCTTGCGGCCGCAATGACCGCAACGCAGAAGCCCCGCGAGAAGCAATCCCCCGCGCCGTATCGCTCCTCTGGCCGTGGCGCTGCCTTTGCCGGTCGCGTTATTGGCAATCACCTGTTGGTTCCGCTCGAACTCGCTCCACATAATGTAGCCTCCGTGCTGGTCCTTGAGCAGGACGTCCCATTCCGTCTGAGGACGCCGCAGCCCGCTCCGCACGCGCTTGCGGCCCTCCTCAATGATGACCTTGCTTGTCGTGCGCCCGAAAGCATAGGCGCCCTCACAGACGGGGTTGGTCAGAACGTTGTGCACAGTAGTGTAGAGCGGCAGCTTCCAGGCGATGAGGCGCCCCTCTAAATCATGCGACTTAACGGGCAAAGCGATGCCTTCGTCTCTGAGCCAGACATGGACCTGCCGCACGCTCTGCAGCTCGGCGAACTTCGCGAACACCAGCCTCAATGCATCCTGCACGCGCTGGTCCGGGTCCTTTCCGCTCGCGGCCGGTCTTCACATAGCCGGCGGCGACACCGAGGAACAGCGCGCCCCGGCGCGCCTTCTGCTTCAGCGCCTCCTGCGAGCGCTGACGGAACAGTGACAACTCAAGCTCGCTCATCGTGCGTTTCATGCCAAGCAACAGCCGATCATTGGGGCCGAGGATCGTAGATTCCGTCCTCGTCGACGATGACGGTCCCGACCAATCCACAGAACTCGATCAGCGTATGCCAGTCGCGGCCGTTGCGCGCCAACCGAGAGGCCTCAATCGCGAACACGGCGCCCGCATGCCCTTCGCAGATCGCCCCCAGGAGCCGCTCGAAACCCGGTCGATTGATGCCGCCGCCCGAGCGGCCGAGATCATCGTCGATGACCTCGATCGTGGCCCAGCCGAACTGCCGAGCGCGATCGGCGAGCCCGTATTGCCGGCGCCGGCTCTCCTGATTGTGCATAAGCTGATCGGCCGTCGACTGACGGATATAGACGAAGGCGCTGCGCGCAAGATGCTCAGCCGTGATCTTGGTCATTTGCGATCTCCCCGTTTGCCAGTGCCATCGCGATCTCGCGCAGTAGGGTCTCCACCAGCATCGCCAGCTCGATCTCCTGTTGAGGGGGCAGCACAAAGCGTGGCTCGCCCTCTTCGAACAGGCTTGGTTGGGACTTTCGAATTGGCGCTTCATTCTGATCTTTCTCCGTCGTTGAGTCGGACTGGAGAAATCCTAAAAACGCATCGATCTCAGCGCGCAGAGATTGCAAGGCCCCAAGGGAAAACCGCGGCTCAGCCGATAGCTTGAAGTGTGTCGCCGCCTCGCGCATCATCCACGCCGGTATGCAGGCAAGGGAGCCGTCAGGCTGCGGAATGACAACCAACTCGGTGCACGGTAGGCATAGCGCCTCAGAATGAGCACCGTCTCACCGCAACGCGGATGAAATGGATAGTAAATGCGCCCTTCTTCCGGCTGTTGGCGAGCAGTTTGTCGTTGTTTTGAGCAGGACCTGGATGATGCGGATATCGGTCCCGTTCTCGAGCAGGTGAGTGGCAAAGGAATGCCGCAGCGTATGGACGGTGACGTGCTTGGAAAGACCCGCCGCCGTAACCGCCGAACGGCAGGCGGAATGCAGCACCCACGGCTCGATCGGCTTGTCAGGATCGCGCCCAGGAAGCAGAATGTCCTTGGGCCGCGCCAAGCGCCAATAGCTGCGCAGGATACCGAGCAGTTCCGGCGACAGCATGACGTAGCGGGCTTTGCCGCCTTTGCTACGCGTGATGTGGATCACCATCCTTGAGCTGTCGATATCGTTGGCGCGAAGACCACAGACCTCCGAGACCCTGAGACCGGCGGCATAAGCTGTTGTCAGAGCCACCCGCGCCTTCAAGCTGGAGACAGCTTGAAGAAATTCGACGACCTCGTCGCTGGAAAGAACAACCGGCAACTGGCGAGGCTCGCGCGCATACGGAATATGCTCCGGGATTGTATCCTGGCCGAGCGTTACGCCATAGAGGAACCGGAGTGCGCAGACGATCTGGTTCAATCCCGACCAGGAGATGCCCGTCGACACGAGGTGAACCTGGAAGGCATGGAGTCGCAAAGGCCCAGCCGATCCGGCGATCGGCCAAAATAGCGGCTAAACTTTGCGACTGCATAAAGGTAGGATTGCCGCGTGGCCGGAGATAGATTGCGGACTGTCATGTCCTCCATCATCCGGCGACGCAGAGGGCTCATCTCGGCCATCTGGATCTCCTGTCTGAAGGATGGGTTTGCAACACCCAAATCCTCTCAGACAGGAGGCGTCTCTCAAAGCGGGCACCAATTGCCGCGACTAGCGGCTTAGTTCAATCCGCATCGACTAAGTCGTCACCTCGGCCGACGTGGCCACAACCATCGACAAGGCCGTGGCGATGGAAGAGGCGCGCTGTCGCCCTTCGTCATCAAGTCCGTCACAGCGGCTGCCGTTCGCGCCCCCGCTCTACATCCTGTTTCGTCCGGAACCACCGGCACCCCCAAATGCATCGTCTATTCGGCCGGCGGCACGCTGATCCAGCATGTCAAAGAACACCGGCTGCATGCCGGCCTCATCGACGGCGACCGCTTCTGCTATTTTGCCACTTGCGGCTGGATGATGTGGAACTGGCTGATGTCGGGCCTCGCTTCCGGTGTGCCGCGCTGCTGCTTTATGACGGCTCGCCCTCATCGTAGTTGTCGGGCAGCAGGCAACGTGCTGTTCGACTTCGCCGATGCCGCCACGATCTGACGACCGTTTACAGCAGCATCTCTTCCACTGGATCGCCGCTGTCGCCGGAGGATTTCCGCTTCGTCTATGACGGCATCAAGAAGGACGTCCACCTCGCCTCGGTCTCTGGCGGCACCGACATCGTCTCCTGCTTCGTGCTCGGCGTGCCGATCGAACAGGTATGGACCGGCGAGATCCAGGGCCCCGGCCTTGGCCTTGCCGTCGACGTCTGGGACGACGATGGCAGACCGATCGGCCAGGAGAAAGTCGAGCTGGTCTGCACTGGCGGCATGATTATCCATGTCCGTTCCGACGCCACGCTCAACCCGGGCGGCGTGCGCATCGGCACGGCGGAGATCTATAACCAGGTCGAACAGATGCCGGAGATTCTGGAAGCGCTGTGCATCGGCCAGGATTTTGACAATGACGTGAGCGTCGTGCTGTTCGTGCGGCTGGCCGCGGGCGTCAAACTGGATGACGATTTGGAAAAGCGCATCCGCTCCAAGATCCGCAGCGCGAGCCCGCGCCATGTGCCGGCCAAGATCGTCGCCGTCACCGACATCCCGCACCAAGTCCAGCAAGATCACCGAGCTTGCGGTGCGCGACGTCGTCCACGGCCGCGCCATCAAGAACAAGGAGGCGCTCGCGCCAACATGCTTCCGAATCGTGTCGACGGCCTCGACGGGAGTGCGCGCGGCCGGTATCAAAACGGCCCTCCGCTCCGCCGTGACGGTAACAAGCGGTGCGTCGAACAGAGATGCCCAAGCCTGGGCGCTCGCCGTCTGAATCGCGACGATGCCGCAGCCTGTGGATTTGATGGCCTGATAGGCGACGATGATGGCCGCGCGGCCAGCACATCCTCGACCCTGCGCAGGCTAAGGGGGAAGCGGAAATGAGCCAGACCGCTTGGGCAATCACTTCGGCGAGAAAGCGGTGGCGACGATAAAGTGAATCACGAAGGGACTTGCTCATATCCGCTGTTTGCACAGTTTCCTCAACTGTCAGTTAACTTTACGGTGCCCTCCCCGCCCAAATCTTTGGTTGCCGGTGCGTCCACGGTCTGGCATGCTCCAGATCTCTTGCGATCCGCACCAGCGTGGCCTCGTCACCGAAGCGACCGACGATCTGAATTCCGATCGGCAGGCCGCTTGCGCTTTGTGCCATGGGCAAGGAGACCGAAGGATGTCCGGTGACATTGAATACGCCAGTGTACTGAGAGCGGGCGGCGTTCACTTCATTCCATTCCTCTGCGGAGAGCGTTGGGTCTGTTGTGGTGTAAACGCCGCCATGAGGAGTGGCCGCCTGCGGCATCGTGGGCGTCAGCAGGATGTCGAAGGCTTGGATCGCCTCGCCAACGCGGAACCGCATGCTCCGCAAGGCCTCGTGTACCTCCCCCGCACGGCTTCGTGAATCCCGGCCGTATTCATAAAACTTGAGATTGATCGGCTCCAAAGTGTCTGCGTTGATCATGCGGCCCATGGCCCGCGCCGCGTCTTCAAGTGAAATTGCGCTATACGTTGAAAAGCCGAGCCATATTTTATTACACGCGGACTCATATAGCGGCTCGATGTCCATCATCGTGTGGCCCATTTCCTCCAGAAGTGTGGCCGTCGACTCGACGGCGTGCAGCACTTCCGGCTCGACATCGGCCGCGCCCCATTTGGTTCGGGCAACCCCTACCCTCAACTTGCCGGTGGGTTGTGAGAGTTCCTCTACATAGGGACGGTTCGGCTGCACGATGATGAATGGATCGCCGGGATGGGGACCGGAAAAGACGTCCAGCGCGGCCGCCATATCGCGCACGGTCCGACATAAAACAAAATTTCGACTAAGGCCAAACGATGCGTCCTGTTTGTGCGGGCCGCCTGAAATTCGCCCCCGGGACGGGTTCAGCCCTACAAGACCGCACCACGATGCTGGCGTGCGAATTGACCCGCCGCCGTCGCTTCCATGTGCAATGGGAGTAATGCCGGCAGCGACTGCCGCTGCGGCGCCTCCGGAGGAGCCTCCCGCGGAGCGTTCCAAGTCCCATGGATTGCCGGTTGTCCCATGGAGAAAGGATTCGGTCATTCCCGATGATCCAAACTCCGGAACAGTCGTTCTTCCGACGGTCCGAAGGCCACCCTCCCGGGCGCGACTAAAGAAAAAGCTGTCGGTCTCGGAGCGACAGCATTTGAACAACCGGCTTCCGTTTTCCTGCAGGCGCCCAGCTTCGGTGGGTCCTATATCCTTGCGAAGGAATGGCACGCCGTTGAAGGGCCCAGCATCCGCGCCGGTAACGGACTCAGCATCTTCGTAGAATTCAATAACGGCATTGATGCGCGGATTGACCTCATCGTGGGCTTGGCGGGCTAGCCGCGTCAGTTCCACAGCAGTCACCTCCTCCGCGTTGACGAGAGAGGCCAAACCGGTGGCGTCGTACTCTACGTATTCACTTAGCTTCATCAAGCGATCCCTTTTCTACAGTTGGCGATAGATAGCTAGACGCGCAAGCGCGATCACGACTCGTCAACAGCGTCGGGTTTCAAATGGAGACAGCGGTCGCCCCGGCGGTTTCGCGCTTAAGCGGGAAATGGCATCTGAAGCTGTGCTCCGTATCATCTGGGCTTGTTGATGGTTCGGGGAAGACGCGGCTACAGATATCCTGCGCGTAACGACAACGGGTGTGGAACTCGCAGCCGGATGGCCGCCTCATCAGGCTCGGGACCTCCCCCTTGAGCTCGATCCTGTTGAGCACCGCATCCGGGTCAGGCTCGGGATTGGCCGCAAGGAGCGCCTCGGTATAGGGATGACTCGGCTGATCGAAGATAAGCTCGGTCGTGCCGACCTCAATAAAGCGACCGAGATACATGATCGCCATACGATCGGTCATGTGACGGACGACGTTAAGATTGTGCGTGATGATCAGGATCGCCATGCCGAGTTCGTCCTGAAGCCGCGCGAGCAGATTGAGCACCTCGCCTTGCACTGAGACGTCGAGGCCCGCGGTCGGCTCATCGGCAATAAGTAGGTCTGGATTCAGCGCAAGAGCACGCGCGATACCAACGCGCCTAGCCTGACCACCGGAAAGTTGATGGGGATAGCGGCTAGCAAAATCAGCCGGCAAGCCGACGATGCGTAGCAGGCGCTCCGCTTCGCCACCGGCATCGCGATCCTTTAGTCCATGGATGCGAAAAGGCTCTGACAGGAGCGATCGAACCGTCAGTCTCGGCGAGAGTGAGCCGACCGGATCCTGGAACATCATCGCCATGCGCCGCAAGTAGGGCTTGCGTTCAGCCCCGCTGAGCTCCTCAATTTCGTGTCCGTCGAAGCTGATGCTGCCGCTCACAGCCCGCTGCAAGCCGATGATCGTGCGCGCGATGGTGGATTTGCCTGAGCCGCTTTCACCGACAAGGGCGAGTGTCTCGCCCTTGTGGATGTCAAAGGAGACACCGCATACAGCGTCGATGAAAGGCGCCGTCGTCCCGGAGGCTAGCGCCTTCAGCGGACCCATGGTGCGGAAGCGGACGCGCAGGTCCTCAACACGAAGCAGTGCGCTCATGCCGAAACCAACCGCTCTTCGCCAAGGAGATGGCATCGGGCGACATGGTCCACACCAATGCGGTACTCGACCGGGTTGTCGCGCGCACAGCGATCAAATGCCTGAGGGCAACGTGTGCGGAAGATGCATCCCACCTTGCTGCCCAGGAGACTGGGCACCTCACCGGGAATGGTCGGCAAAGTCCGTGTGCTTTTTTTGATGCGCCCGGGATCGCACTCAAGCAGCGCGCGCGTGTATGGATGAGCAGGATTGTGGAAGATGTCCCGAACGGCGCCCTGCTCCACCACTTCACCCGCATACATTACGGCGACCCGGTCGCACAACTCAGCCACCGCGCCGAGGTGGTGGGAGACGAAGAGAATCGAGCAACCAATTTCTTTTTGCAGATCCTTGAGCAAATGAATGAATTCCACTTCCAGCGTTGCATCAAGCGCAGTGGTTGGCTCGTCGGCGACGAGCAGCGCTGGTTTCACAAGAAGCGCCATGGCAATGCAAACGCGCTGACGCATGCCGCCAGAGAAGTGATGCGGATAGGCGCCGATACGGCTTTGGGGATCGGGAATTCCGACCCGGTGAAGCATCTCGAGGGCACGAGCGCGCTTTTGCCTCCGGCCTCCGTGTTCGCGGTGCTGGATATCGATCATCTGGCTCTCGATAGTCCGCACCGGATTGAGTGCGGTCATCGGGTCCTGGAAAATCATCGAAAGACGATCGCCGAGCAGGTTCCGACGCGCCTGAGCCGGCATATTGAGCATGTCTTTACCTTCGAACATAATGCTGCCGGCTGTCACATCCGCGTTTTCAGAAAGAAGGCCCATCACCGTATAGGCGAGCGTCGACTTCCCGGATCCGCTTTCGCCGACTATGCCAACCACCTGTGCGGCTGGCACGTCGAGAGAAACGTTACGCAAAGCATGGACGCGGCCACGCGGTGTGCCGAAATCAAGATTTAGGTCACGGATCTCAAGAAGTGGGCGACTGGATGAGGGCGGCGGTCTCGGATCGTCTCGTCTCATAGGTCTTTCCGCAATTTGGGATCGAATATGTCGCGTAGCGCCTCGCCGAGGAACGTGAAGCCAAGCGTTGCGAGGACGATCGGAATGCCGCTAGCGATCACTAGCCAAGGGGTTTGGTTAATGTAGCTATAGCCATCGTTGAGGATAGCTCCCCAATCGGGCGTTGGTGGTCGCACGCCCATGCCAAGAAAGCTGAGACCCGCCTCGACGGCGATGACGGCCGGAACGTCCATGCTCACGAGAATGAGAAGCGGGCCGAGGACATTGGGCAGGACGTGCACGGCCAAGATACGCGTTGTGCCGGCCCCCATGCTGCGCTCCGCGGCTATGTACTCACTGCTACGCAGCGCTTCTGTCTGGGTGCGCACGACACGCGCGTAAATCGGCATGGACGTTATTGCGATGACGAGAATGACACTCGCCAAACTTGGTCCCAGAAGCGCGATCATGGCTAGCGCGAAAATGATACTTGGGAAGGAGCGAATCGTATCGAAGAAAAGCAGAAGCAAATTGTCGAGCCAGCGCGGACCGAACCCCGCGATCAAACCAAGTAATAGGCCGACTGCCAACGAACTGCCGAGAGAGGCGAAAGCAACGAGAAGCGGGATGCGGCCGCCCATGATGGTGCGAGAAAACGTGTCGCGGCCCAACTGGTCCGTACCCAGCAGAAAATCCAGTGAAGGTGCGGCCAGACGCGGCCCGACCATGATCCGGGTCGGATCATGCGTGCTTATCAGCGGAGCGAAGATCGCAATTGCTGCTATGAGTATGACCAGCACTGCGCCGAGCATCCCCAGGCGGTTTTTTCGAAATTGTTGCAGGAAGGAGCGAAAGGCGCCTGGAGCCATCGCATCGTTGGGTTCGGGACGGATGATATCAACGATCGCCATGTCAGAGCTTTTCCCGGGTTCGCGGATCGAGGAATGCATTGACAAGATCCGAGAGGGTTGTGGCGGTTACGATAAGGAACGTGCTGACGAGCACCACGCCCATCACTATTGGATAGTTTCGCGTATTGACCGCGTTCACGATCAACGCGCCGATGCCAGGTCTGGCAAAGACCACCTCGATAAAGACCGCGGAGGAAAGAAGCCAAGCTATGCCAACGCCGATTATGGTCACGGTCGGTAGGATCGCGAGCGGCAGCGCGTAGCGCGCAACGATTCGCCATTCCGAGATCCCGAAAGAGCGGGCCATTCGGATGTGGTTTTCCCCCAGGATTTCAAGCATCGAGGCGCGCACCAGTCGGGAGATGTAGCCGACCCAGCCAACCCCTATGGCGAAAGCTGGGAGGATGAGATAGGCAAGGCCATCCCAAAATCCATTACCGACACCGATCGCTGGCAACCAGCGCAAAGTCACGGCAAAAATCAGCAGCGCAAAGACTGCCATCACGAAGGAAGGAATGGCGATCGTCGCGACCGCCATAACGCCGACGATCTGGTCGATCACAGAGTTACGCCTCATGGCCGAGTAACAGCCGAGTGGCACGGCTATTACGACCGCCCATAAGATCGAGACGAAGATTAGTTCGATTGTATATGGCAGTTGCTCGAAGACGATGTCCGCGACAGGCCTCTGGCTGAATACGTCATAACCGAGATTCCCGTGGAGCAGCCCTCCGAAGAAGCTGGCAATCTGGACGAGAAGCGGCTTATCCAGCCCCATCTGCTCGTGGAGTTGCGCCTTCATTTCGGGAGTCGCCCGTGGTCCGAGCAGAACCGCGGCAGGATCACCGGGCACTGCTCTGATCATTAGGAACAGCAGCGTCACCGCGATCGCAATAATTGCGATCGCGAGGGCAATCCTTTTGACAAGATATAGCCACACTCTCCCGGCCTCTCTAAACGGCCTTGAAGTCGACGTACAGTGGGTAACCGTCCGGGCGGGTGGCGGCCTGCATTTTTGTTGTACGATACACGATTGGTGTTATCTCACGGCTCGTGAACCGGTAGCAGCCCGACTCCTCCATTAGATCCTGCATGTCCTGGTATACTTTCGCCCGCCCAGTCGGGTCGTCCATCGCGGCCGCCTCTGCGGCCAACTGATCATAACGTTCGCTGCTGAACCGTTCCCAGTTCCAGATCCCGATCTGAGCTCGCACGTACCAGGACATCGAAAAGGCCGGATCTGGTAACGCGGCGAGAGAATTTGAGATGAGTTGCACCTCTTTCCAGCGCTCGCCTTCCGATTCCATGCCGATGGTCCAGAACGTGGCGGAATCTTGGGAATTGATCTCTAAGGAAATGCCGATCTGCGACAATTGCGCCTGAACTGTCTGGGCTATAGTCGTATTAACGCTATCGTTCACGCAATCGATGGTCAAATTCAGATCGCTCACACCGGCTTTTTCCAGGAACTTCTTTGCCGTCTCAACATCGCCTTCCGGCGGCACAAGCGCCTTGTCGCGATATCCAACAACACCCGGAGCGATCAGCCCCGTTGAGACGGCTGCATTACCCGCAAAGGCAGCATCCAGAATCTGCGGCACATTGATCGCCCATTGGATCGCCTTTCTGACATTGACGTCCTTCAGCTTGGGGTGATCCATGTTCATACCGATCCATCGGCTATCAAGCGAGGGACACACCTCTATCTTGGAGTCGGAGGGTGGACTGTTCTTGAAGGTTGCCAGCGAATCCGCAGCGATTTGGCTGAAATCGATGTCGCCGGCCTGATAGGCCCGTTCTGCTGCCTTGTCATCGATGATTGGCAGGATGCGAATTTCGTCAAAGCCGGGCTTCGGTCCCGTCCAGTCCGGATTGCGCGTCAGAAGTGTATATTGATTGGACTTCCAGTCGGCGAGCACATACGGGCCGGAGAAAGCGGGCGGCTTCATGCCGAAGTTACCGCCGTCCTTGGTCGCCTTCATGACCGCCTCTTCGGAAACGATATAGCCGGTAAAGGGGAGCGAGATCATCCAGATCGCCACGAATGGCGTCTTCAATACGATCACACCGGTGTAATCGTCTTCGATCTCAACATGATCGAATGAACCCCAATTGAGCTTTACCGGCGAATTGTGCTTGAACACGCGCTCAAACGAGAACTTGACGTCCTTAGCTGTCAGCTCGCCATAGCCGCCGGTGAACTTGATGCCTTTCTTCAGGTGGAAGCGGATATGGGTGGGGTCCACCTGTTCTATCTTTTCTGCCGCCTCCAGTTCCCACCCCCATTCGGAACCTGGCTTGTAGTGCGCGAGCTTCGAATAGATGCAGCCCATCACGTCCGCTTCGGGGTTTAGATTGGTAAAGCCGGGGTCAAACGTCGTCATATTAGCTGTGGAACGCGCCTTGAGCACCTTGCCCTCGGCAGCCCAGATCGCCTGCGACAATGGCATGCCGGCAGCCAATATTCCTCCTCCGAGCGCGACTCCGGTCTTAAGAAGGGCCCGGCGGCTCACATTGCCTTCGATAGCGTTCATGATTTATTCCTCCCTTTCGGTTGATGCGACTAGCGCTGGACGTCAGCTGCATCAGACGATTTAGATGGCGTCATTTGGGACCGCCATGTGTTGCTTAGAATCGCGCAACGGCATCAAAGTGCCGACGACGGCGCATGAAATTCAAAGGATTCCTGAGCTTCATGCTGATGCAGAGGCGAGCGCGCTGATCAGCAGCTTGGATTTTTTTGCATATCTGTTCCCCTTGGCTTGGCACAGGTTCTACGCCGGTGCGAAAGGGATTATGAACATTGCAAAACCCGCTCTTATTCGGATTTCGGCCCGAGGCCAGATCTTTTTCTGCGTTAAAACTGCTCAGGCAGAAAAATCGTCTGCGGCGCACAACAAGCGAAGCCGCTCCGCAACAGATTTCAGTGAGCAGCGCGTCAGCTTCAACGCACGCAGGTCCATATAGCGGTCGATGTCGCCGATGCTCAGGTCCATCAGGCCTTCGAAACCGCATCGTTGGATTTGCCAGGCGCATCCCCAGGTCGACCTCGGGTCTTGTGGCGTACCAGTTCCGGCGAAGCACGGTGATTTCCAGCTACTCTACTACGTCGAACATGTCGGGGCCAATCCGGACAAGCGGGAGGTCTACCGGGATAGTCTGTATTTCGACGACTGGGCCAAATTCTGCGAGAAATGGGACCAGGCCAGCTTCGACCCGGACAAAGCGACCCGCCCGCTGGAGTTTTTCGCACCGTTGGTGAGAGAGGTTTTCGCCCGCAAGTGCTATGATCCGGCGGTGACCAGGACCGGCATTCACATCCCGCTATGCGACGACCGGATCGCGGCGCAGCGCTCGGTCACCTAGCCGATACGCCCCAGCCGTTGCTATCGGCGACAGCAGGGCCAAGGCGAAGGCTTCTTCGCCTCTGGTCTGTCGTGGCGCTTTCTGTGGTTGCCGGCGTCGCGCAAGGAGTTTCTGACTTTCTGAACGTGTGATCGAGTGCGGTCTTCTGTCAGGCATTTGAGTGCGGCACTTGTCAGAGCCGCTGGCCGGTATGGTGATCCGCGCGGTGGCGTGACTGAAGCTGTGTGGCGTCGCATGCTTGGCTTGGCTCGCAGCGATGGCACGGTTTCGGCTGCCGCTTTAACATAAGCCACAAGCTTGAACCGGACGCCCGAGGCACCGAGCGGCTCGCCGTAGCGGCTAACGAACATCTGCTCGTTTGGCGCTCGCGGCTGCCGTTCCAACAGCCTTTTCAGCAGCAGCGCGGTTTCTGGCCAGAGTGGGCAGATGCGCTCCTTACGGCCCTTGCCAAGGAGCCGCACGCAACCCGGGCTATCGAACCGGATGGCCTCGGGACACACATCGAGCGCTTCCTGGGCGGATTCAAGCGGTCGTCGCAACACTCTGAAGTTGGAGGTTGCGATGAGCATTCGAAAGCGGCGATCGGCACGGTCTGGACGAGCGCCATTGCCTTCACCAGGACGGCCGCCTGTGGCGGGGCGCGATGAACAGATTAGATTCTGGCGGGCGATCGCCGCGGGGCTGGGCAGCGAAGATGCTGCGCTCGAAGCCGGAGTGTCGCAGCCTGTAGGAACCAGATGGTTCCGAAAGGCGGGCGGTATGCCACCAGCGATGTTCAGATCCTCGGCGAAGCCGCTCTCTGGGCGGTACCTGTCATTGGTGGAGCGCGAAGAGATCGCACTTCTCAGGGTACAGGGCCATTCCATGCAGGAGATTGGGCGCCGGCTCGGTCGGTCCGCCTCGACAATTTCCCGTGAACTGCGGCGCAACGCGGCCACCCGCAGCGGCGGGTTGGAGTATCGGGCGACGACTGCTCAGTGGCATGCGGATCGATCGGCCCGTCGGCCCAAGCCGACCAAGCTTGCGTTCAACGCAACCTTGCGCACTTATGTGGAGGAGAGACTTGCTGGCGTTGTCGTGGCCCCGAGCGGCGCTCTCGTTCATGGTCCCACCGTTACGTGGAAGGGCCGCCGGCATGGCCCGCGAAAGGATCGGCGATGGGCCAGGGCCTGGAGCCCGGAGCAGATTGCCCGACGCTTGCCGATCGACTTCCCGGACGACAAGACGATGCGCATCAGCCACGAAGCCATCTATCAGGCCCTCTTCGTTCAAGGCCGTGGAGTGCTGCGCCGCGAGCTGACGGCCTGCTTGCGAACAGGACGTGTATTACGGGTCCCCAGGGCGCGCGTACGTAGGCGAGGCAAGGGCTTTGTCTCACCGGAGATCATGATCAGTCAGCGTCCCGCCGAAGCGGCCGATCGAGCGGTGCCGGGACATTGGGAGGGAGACCTCATCCTCGGTCTTGGCAGCTCGGCGATCGGCACGTTGGTCGAGCGCACGACGCGCTTCACGATGCTACTGCATCTTCCCCGGCTCGTGGGGCATGGCGAAGCTCCGCGCACGAAGAACGGACCTGCGCTCGCGGGACATGGAGCTGAGGCCGTGCGTGACGCGATTACGCGCACCATCATCACCTTGCCCGAAGAGCTACGCCGTTCGCTGACCTGGGATCAGGGAGCCGAAATGGCCCAGCACGATCGTCTCACGATCGATGCGGGTGTGCGGGTCTACTTCTGCGATCCGCAAAGCCCATGGCAGCGCGGCACCAACGAGAACACCAATGGGCTGCTGCGTCAGTACTTCCCGAAAGGCACCGACCTGAGCATTCACAGCGCCGACGAGATCGCCGCCGTGGCAGCGGCCCTCAATGCACGGCCGAGAAAGACCCTGGGTTGGAAAACGCCGGCAGAAGCGCTTGACGAGTTGTTGCCATGAGTGAACACAATCGGTGTTGCGACGATCGCTTGAATCCGCCTTGTATTCGTGCCCCACTATTGTAGAGGAACGAGAGCAACGCGTGATCGCGCAGGTCTTCGAGGATCGAGTGGTCTGGCTGGGCAAGGATCGCCGTCACTTCCGCCCGATCCAGATAACACGGTTCTGGTTGCAAGGATTTGCAAGATCGCATGGTCCCACAGCCCCGCCGACGTCTTGTCCGTCCTCGCGGTTTCCAGCACCGCGGCGATCTGGCCCCGCTACAGGATCGAGGGCACCCCTTCATAGGCGTAGAGCAGTGGCGCGATGATATGTGATGACTGGTCGGTCGCAATGTGGCCTGTCCTATGGAGATAACGCAACTTAATGAGCCGCTCGACCGTTCCAAGCCGCACTAGTGTAACCGGCGTCAAGTCACCAGATCTGGTAGCTCGCCACGAACATCAAAAGTTGGTATTTCTAAATCTGTTAGTAAACGGTAAAGGAAGATTCCTCCTGAAATTTCATTAATATTCAGAGGAAGCTTCACGGATTACGATGCGTCCGTCTCGTCGTTAACATATATGATCTCATCATATACGGCCATTCCCAATCCACAACGGTGGTTTTCTTTTAAGCATATGTATTACCTTAGCAGTAAAGTCACCCGCCTACAGCAGAAGCCCGCCAACCTGCATCCTCGCCATTCAGCAGTCGACGGAATCGAGAAGAGGTTCGCAGGGATGGAGACGGGCGCCATCCGTGGATGGACTGCCATCGTCCCATCGTATCTTTCATTCTCGCCTTCCGAAAATGCTGCAATCAGTGCAGAAGACCAATGCTCCACGGCCATTCGCTCGACATAACGATTAACCTCGACAATCTCGCCCGGAACTTCAGCGAGTTCCGGGCTCTTTGCCCTAACGCCAGTGTTGCGGGTGTAGTCAAGGCGGATGCCTACGGAACAGGCCTCAGTGCAGTCACTCGCCGGTTGACCTCTGACGGTTGCGCAGTTTTTTTCGTGGCGCATCTCCAGGAAGGGGCTCAGCTCCGCCAGCACAACGCTGTCTCTGAGGTATATGTCCTAAATGGACTCCTTCCCGGCTCCGAGCCCGCTTATAAGACGCTCAACCTTAAGCCGGTGCTCACTTCGGAGCTTCAAGTTCGGTTTTGGATCGAGTTCTGCGAACGTGAGGCCTGGACCGGCGGAGCCGCCCTGCATATCGACACTGGGATCAATCGACTCGGCTTCCGCGTCGAGGAACTAGGTGATCTGAAACGTCTGATCGAAGGTCGCACGCATTATTTCGATCTAGTCATGAGCCACTTGGCCTGCGCCGACGATCCTTCAAATCCTCGTAATAGGGGGCAGATTGAGACCTTCTGGGAGGTCCGAAAAGAGTTCGGAGCACTTCGGCGAGCCTCCCTCGCCGGCTCGGCGGGGTGCTTCCTCGGCCCTAGTGCCCATTTTGATCTGGTTCGTCCGGGTATAGGTCTCTACGGCGGCAACCCATTCACAAGCCGCAATAACCCGTTTCGACAAGTTGTTTCTGTAAATGCACGGCTCCTCCAAGTGAAGATACATCGGTGTGGAGAGTACGTTGGCTATGGAGCAGCTTACCGACTCGAAAGGGACAGCTTGATCGGGGTAATTTCTTTGGGCTATGCAGATGGATATCCCCGGCACCCAAGTATTGCTGGCAATCGAGATCGACTTCTGGTTTATTATAAAGGGCGGGGAACTCCCGTCATCGGCCGAGTTTCCATGGACACCTCGATCATTGATCTTAGCTCGGCAGCCGATCTACAGCCGTCGCTCGGCGATTTGGTCGAGGTCTGTGGCCAGTCGCAATCGGTTGATGAACTTGCCAAAGCAATAGGATCCATACCTAGCGAGGTCTTGGCGACGCTTGGCTCAAGATCCGTTCGATCGTATGTCGAGATTCAGAACTCTCGGTGACCTGACCTGCACTCGCGAACAAGATGGCGCGGATCGTGTGGGCTCTGATGATCACCGGCAAACGCTTTGAAGCTTCGGCCACCGCGTGACGCGGCCGTAGAGGATGCAGAGATTGGTGAGGTGCTAATGGTGTGATGACGGACGGTCGAGCCGGGATCGGACAAACCCGCTCAGTGGGTGCCGCTCGAAAAAGCGCGTTGACCTGTCTGGGATCCGATCAGCGGACTTCATCAGGGCCAGCGGCATGAAAACGCGCCGCACTTCAAAGGCCGTATACATGCCTGCACGAGCTATGGCTGAAACTGGGTGATGACGGTTTGAGAAGGGCGGCGTATCGAGGCGGGTGATGAAGCGCTGCCAGAACCTCACATGGGGAGGATTAGGTCAAGTGAATGCATCAGGGTGACATCAGGGTTCCAACCTTTGCTTTTGTCTCCAGGGTCCAAGCCCCTAATCGCATGACGCGGCTTGTTTCCGAGCTCGGTCAACCTCAGATCCGGTCGCCGCTCTTGGCGGCTGCACCAACATCCCGCTTGCGGCGGCAGGGGCTCAGGAAGACGAGACCATTCTCTCGAACGGCATTTCAAGCCATGGTTCTGGTAGGTTCGTCCACCTGGATCGGTCAGGACTGATCGGGTCCTGACCGATTACAGGATTGGTTCAATGGGGGTATCGTCAGGCGGCTTTCCCTCCGACGTTGCTCAGAATGGCGCCTTCGATCACGACGCCGGTGCTCACATATTTCCACAGCGCGACCAGCAATTTGCGGGCAAGCGCCACGATCGTCGTCTTGCGCTGGCGGCCACCGTTGCGCTCGACGCGCTCGTGGAACCAGCGGGCGAGTGCCGAGTGTGGCTGGTGGCGCAGCCACAGCCAGGCAAGCTGGATCATCGTCGTTCGCAATCGCGGATTGCCGGCCTTCGACACGCCTTGTTCGCGGTTGATCGAGCCGCTCTGCCAAGGAGTCGGCGCGAGGCCGGCGTAGGACGCCACTTGCCTGCGATTGTCGAAGTGCCGGAACAAGCCTTCCGACCAGAGTAGGGCGGCGAACTCCGGCCCGATGCCTTTCAGGTTCAGCAACATCTCCACCGAGGCGGGCGTCGCCACGTCTTGTTCCTCATTCAGCAGCACGTCCCGCTCCGCCTCCACCGCCTTGATCTGCTCGAGAAGCAGTTCGAGCCGATCGAGTTCGCGGCTTACCTGGGCTTTGAGATGCTCCGGCAGCGCTCGGCCGTCGCCGGTTCGCAGTTCCTTGAGCCGCTCCCGTCGATCGCGGCGCAGCGGCTCGTATCCGGTGATGCCCTGGGCGAACAACAATCCCTTGATGCGATTGACATGCTGGATTCGCTCGGTGGTCAGCACCTTGCGCTCGCGCGTGACGCGGCGGCGATCCTCCTCTTCGGGGCTTGGCGCCTTGACCAAGGCGCACACCCGCGGCTCGCCGCGCTTGTAGGCGAGCAGCGTGCGGGCCAATGTCTCGCCGTCGAGCTTGTCTGTCTTCGCCCGCCGGCGTCGCCGCGACGTCGCGATCGATGCCGGGTCGACGACATGGCTTTCGACGCCTTCATTCTTCAGAATGCGACGATCCAGAATCCGTCGAGACCGGCCTCCTGGATGATGATGATCGGAAATGTCCGCCCCGTCCGCGCCTGCGCTTTCTCCGTGAGCTGCGAAAAGCGCGCCAGCAGTCCGGCGACATTGCCGCCCTGCACCGCGTGCTTCGACATCTTCTCTCCATTGCCCGGCGACAGCGATGTTATCAACCAACTCGATCGGCTCAATTCCATCGAAATGAAGATTGCACCAAGATCGGTGCGGATGGCGGTCGGTGCTTCGGGTCGGTCAGCTACAACAGGCATGGTCGTCTCCAGGGTGGTTGGTTCAACGACTCCACTCTGTCAGAGAGCGGGCCGCCATCCACCCCATGGGATCTCTCAAGGAGAGCGATACGCCATGAACGAGACTATCAACATTGTTCGCCTTCGTCAGCCCGACGAAATCGATGATCCCCTGACGGATGTGCTTCGCACCGGCGCGCGCAAATTGCTGGCGCAGGCGATCGAGATGGAGGCCGAAGCGTTTCTTGCCGAGATGCGGGATCTCAAGCTTCCGGACGGACGTGACCGGCTGGTCCGGCACGGTCACGGGCCGGAGCGGAGCATCCAGACGGGGATCGGGGCGGTGCCCGTCAGCCGGGTGAAGGTCCGGGATCGCGGCGCGAACGGTGAAGCGGAGCGCATCCGTTTTTCCTCATCGATCCTGCCGAAATGGGCGCGTCGGACACGAAGTCTGGATGCGCTTCTTCCCGTTCTCTATCTGCGCGGCATTTCGACGGGCGACTTTCAGGAAGCTCTGGCAGCTCTGTTGGTCAAGGAGGCGCCGAACCTCTCACCCTCGGTGATCACGCGACTGACGGCGGAGTGGGGCATCGAATACGATGGTTGGCAAAAGCGCGATCTTTCGGCGCGCCGCTATGTGTATGTGTGGGCGGACGGGGTCTACCTGCAGGCCCGGATGGAAGATCATGCCGAATGCATGCTGGTCCTGATCGGCGCCACGCCCGAGGGCAAGAAAGAGCTGCTCGGCTTTCAGACCGGCATTCGTGAGAGCGCACAGAGCTGGCGCGAGCTGCTGGTCGACGTCAAGCGTCGTGGCCTGCAGATCGCGCCCGATCTTGCCGTCGGCGACGGCGCGCTTGGCTTCTGAATGCGCTCGATGAGCTCCTTCCCGGCACCAAGCACCAGCGATGCTGGGTACACAAGACAGCCAACGTGCTCAACAAGGTGCCGAAATCGGTGCAGGCCGCCATGAAGACGGACTTGCGCGAAATCTTTTCCGCCCCGAACCGAGCCTCAGCCGAGACGGCGATTGCCGTCTTTCTCGAGAAATATGATGCGAAATACGGCAAGGCGGTCGACTGCCTGACCAAAGATCAGAATGCCTTGCTGGCGTTCTACGATTTCCCCGCCGAACATTGGGATCAGTGCGCACCAAGGGCTCGCTCTCCTCGAAAACCGCCAGGCTTTGGTCTTCAAGCTGGTCATGGCCGCGGCCAGGACGTGGCGACGACTGAGAGGACAAAATCAGTTGCCTAAACTCATCGCAGGTGCAACGTTCCAGGATGGAATCGAGGTAATTGAACTGAAGCCGCAGAGCGCCGCTTGATCAGCCTCGTCACCCAAATTGCAGCATAGCTCTTCCAAATGGCAATGGAAGCGCCTGCACGAAGCCGAAAAGCCCGCCGATCAACAGGTCGCCTGACCTTCACGCAACGCCATCCTAGAGCCTGCGCGCACGCGCGCGTGCCAATCATGCGGCCTTCATCGTACGCGTACCAGCGCTGTCGAAGCCCGGCGTTGCCAACACCAACTCGCCCGCCTGTACAGCCATGCCGGTGCGGGAGGTAAGTGCCGCAGACTATTCCTTTTCCCCAAGGCTCGGAAATGGTGTAATCGACCAATCGATTAAGTCGACGGCACGCTGAAGTATCGCCTCGGTCCGAGCACGGCTGGGCGAAGCGGCGATGACAGATCCCAAAGAGTCTCGGTAATCGCCTTTCCTGACAATCGGCGTGTTGGGTTTAACATACAATTTGACCTCGGCGACACCTTGCACAGCAGCCGCCCGACCGTCGCCATCGATCCAATCGAGGGTGCCATCGCAATCAGGAAGTAGGGACCGCCAGGCCGCCACGTATGAGTGCCTTCTGCGCAAATTCCATTCGTCGCCGATGACAAGCTTGATGTGCTCGGTAATGAGATCGACGCCGTAAGCCAGCTGAACTGGCTGAGGACCGCCAGTAAGACGCGGATTGACTTCAATGACGACTGGGCCGCGCTTCGTCCACCGCAGTTCAGTGTTCATTGGCCCCCAGCCAAGGTTGAGAGCTTGCAAACAGCTCAGCGAAACATCGGCGATACGTTTATACTCGTCATCAGTCAGCAGGGCCGGGAAGGTCGTCTCGCGAAAGACGAAATGCGGTGGGGGGCCGAAGTCACCGGCCTCAATGCCAATGACCTCTTTTCCCATTAAATGAGCGCAATAGTAGGGGCCCTGTGCGAATTCTTCGACCAGCATCCTCGGCGAAGACCGCCATATGTGCTTCCCACCCAACAGATAGGTCGTATGTTCGGCTAACTCGACGACGTTGCGGCACAATCGGACGCCGTAGCTGCCGTTGCCTACGGCTGGCTTAAGAACCACCGGCAGACCGATCTCCGCGGCAGAGATTTCTACCTCCATCGCATTCGCTGCCACGCGATAAGCTGGTACTGGAACGCCGGCCCCAGCGAGGAGCTGACGTTGTACGAATTTGTCGCAGCACCGTTCGATGGATGCCGGGTCCGGTCCCGGAAGATCGAACTGCCGGCAGAGTTTGCCAACTGTCGCATAAAACGCCTCTCTGGCGCACGTAATCCCAGCAATGTCGTCGGTCGCACGGAGCCGGGAACATTCGCGGATCAGCGCATCGAGATTGCCTGTGTCGACACGGATTGCCTCAATGCCTTCCGCCGCAAGATAGTCATACTGAGCTGGATCAGCCGACAGGGTGATTGGATGAAGACCAAGACGTTGGGCCGCTTGGACGTATAGCAGACCAGTACCGTATGTGTTGCCTTCAACCAGGATGAGCACTCTTCTTGCCATTGGCTGTGTCCCCGACGTTGCGTATTGTGCGGCGGTCTCAGCGTAAATCCCTCAGACCTTTTGGTGTACGTACCATTGTCAGCGATTTGCGGTCGCAAAGATCCTGTGAATTTACTTGAAGGATTTGTTGCTACGGTTGAATCCTGCTCGGGATCCTCGGTGACGATGCGGCATTGCAGAGCATGGTGCCGTTGAGCCTGATCTTGGCTTGCGGAGGCACGCTCGATTCTATCGATCGGCGCTTCTTCGGAACGCTATATCGATGCAGGGTAAGCGTCATCAGCTCGCCACCTCATACGATCGCGGAATGACGGATACTCTTGTCGATGTTGAGACGGGAGGCGGCAGCGACAACGCCGAACCATCATTGATGAAACACCTTCATTGTTTGCTGGCTTTCCACCCTGGATTGCCGGAAGGGCTACAAACTATCTCTACATGCTATGCATAACCGCTTGGAATCGTGGGCAAACATCTAGCTACCCGACATAGTCCGGCGGGGTAGATAGTGCCTGCCACGTCGATCAAGACATAGGCGCCACACGGCTGCCGTGCACCGGGTGATTGCTCCGCTCAAGACGTGCAACGCCTGGGAGACGCTCGACAACCGACAACCGGCGGGTGTGTTGAGTCAGCGACACGATGGTGTTGGGCCCGGTTCCTACGTTGCTCTTACTAAATCATCGAACAACGTTCAGAAATTTTCTCTCTGCGTCTCTTCTGCGCGGTTGGCACGACTTTTGCGGCTACTATTTGAGGCGGCGGGAGCTGCCGACCGGCATTCATGAAGTAACCGCGACCGATTGGACGAAGGAAGGAAAGCAATATATCAAAGGCAGCACGTCATCTTAAGCAGAGAAGCGCTCTTTCAGACCTTTGCCAGCCCTAATCCATTGACGGCCGACGCCGGCTCATGGTCTGGATGTTCATTTGGCACTTATAATTGTAAGCAGACTATGCTGTGCAGATGTAACTCAATACAAGATCGCATTCAAGGAGGAACACGATATGCATAACGCCACACTGATTTCGGCCGCACAGGAAGTTCTATCTAGGACGCGCCTACTTCTTCTTGCTGGGGGCTCATCAACTGAGCGCGACAGCTCTCTCACGACTAAAGATGCACTGTTGCCGTACCTTCAAAAACTGTGCCGTTCAGTTGACGTTGTAGACTCGAACGATGTAGACTATCTCCTTCGCGCCGTCCGCCAATGCGACTTCGTACTAAATGTTGTCTATGGCGCAGGAGGCGAAGACGGTACGATACAGGGGTTCCTTGACATCCTACGCGTTCCCTATTCCGGGCCATCAACCCTTCCCTCCGCGATTGGAATGAACAAAGAAATCTTTGTCTCATTGCTTCGCGGTTTGGGCTATCCGGTCCCACACGGCTGCTTGGTAACAGCCGTGGCAGATCCCTCGTCTTGGCCGCGCGAACTCCGGCAGTCGCGGGTACTGGTCCTCAAACCAATTGACGAGGGGAACAGTCTTGGAATCAAAATGCTGGATGGCCAGGCTGCAGCTCTGGAGGCAATTGCCCGAATCGAACCTACTGACCGCTCCAGATGGCGCCTTGAAGAATTCATCGATGGGCCATTCGGTACCATAGGCATTTTCCAAGTAGGCCTAGAGCTTGTCATAGGCGATGCGGTACTATTCGACCTTCCAGACGGCTGGCGCTTCTACGATGATCGGCTGAAGCGGAAGTTGGGAGATGAGCGTGCCACGCCGAGGATACTCTGTGGTCTGGCGGCAGAACGTATCCGCGATGATGCCCTCAGGCTTTATAGGCAATTGTACTGCAAAGGTCTTGTGCGCTTCGACTTTATCTATAACGACGGCGCCCCCGTCTATCTTGAGGCTAACACCATCCCAGGACTGTATCCTGGCAGCAATGCGGCACTCTCCTTCCAATCCGGGTTCTCGTTCGAAGAACTTCTCACACTGAGCACTGCTGCGCAAATTCCGGGGCAGCTAGAATGAGACCAGGTCAGGGCAGGTCCAGCACAGCAGCGTTCGCCAGTTGCCGAACCAGGCGGCACATAACTTTTCATCGAGATGCGGACCGACGCCACTTTGATTGTAACGAGGAAGTTGGACGGTTCGAACAACCTCACCAAATCAGTGGGTTTGTGATTCCATGGTGTGAACCTGAATTGGGGATCGATGCCATGGCGCCTGGCTTCTTTTTGCGTCGATTGAGGTGGTCGACTTTGTCCGCACAGGAAATGGCGTTTTATAAGTGGGCTGTCCACCGCTCCTCGTAGAATGCCGTCAGGTGGTGGCCCTCTGCATTATTCGATCGGCCCGTGCATACGTTTCAAAATACTTGCCTATATCCGCCACGTCGACGGCCTAGCCCATAGCGCGGTTCAAGCAACTGCAAAGCAAAAGCAGAAGGAATGCTCACCGCGAGGAAAAACAGGCCGACCATGGTCATCGGCTCAAGATACCGATAATGAATATTGGCAACGGTGCGAGCTTGGTTCATGAGCTCGACAACTGTAATGGTTGAAAGGAGCGGAGTTTCCTTAAACATGGCGACCACATAGTTGCCAAGGGCCGGAACCATAGGGGGTACAGCTTGCGGAATGACCACATTTCGCCATGTTTGATATTTCGTAAAGTTCAGGGCCCTTGCCGCCTCCCATTGGCCACGCTCCACACTTTCAATACCAGCACGAAAAATCTCGGAAGTATAGCTGGCATAGTGAATTGCCAGGGTAATGATGCCTGCGGCCAAGGGGCTAAGCAGTAACCCAGCGTCGGGGAGGATGTAAAAAACAAAGTACAGTTGAACGAGAAGCGGTGTTCCACGAATGAATGCCACTACATAAGACAACACGGCAGCGACGACACCGCCCGCCCACATCTTCGCCACGGCGACGGCAAGCCCTAAGACCATAGCGAGCGCAGAACCGATAAGACTAATCAGGATCGTGAGTTTCACGCCTTCCGTTAGCTGAGGCAGTATTTGCAAAGCAAATGACCAACTCCAGTCCATCGTCAGACCCCTTTCAACGGAACTTTGAAGATGCGCTCGAAACGACGCATCAGAGCTGATATTGCAATCGCAAGAACTAAATACACGATCAGGATTGTGATGAATGGCACGAACGTCTCGTTCGTCTGGCCGCGGACAGTTTGGGCGCGGAAGGTCAACTCGGCGAGGGATATCAATGAGACCACCGAGGTACCTTTAAGAAGCTCGATAAAGCTGTTCGAGAAAGGGGGGATCATCAGCGGCAATGCTTGAGGGAGCAGGACATATCGAAGGCGCTGCCAACGGCTCAAATTGAGGGCAACGCAACCCTCAAATTGCTCGCGAGGCAAAGCTAGCATTGCGCCCCTAACGATCTCCGACGCATAGGCGCCCGAGTTGAGACCCAACACAAGGACTGCCACTATGAAGGGAGAAAACCTAAGTCCTGCAAGCGGAAGAACAAAGTAAGCCCAATATAGCTGGACGTAACCTGAGGAACCGCGAAAAAATTCCGTAAATGTGCGTGCGACGCCGCGGGCCCAACGGCTATCCGACAGACGCGCGAAGCCGACTATGAAGCTGACAATAACTGACAGCAAGTTCCCCAGCAAAGTTAATTCGATGGTCAAGAGAACGCCCGACAAGATATAAGGGAGAAGCTGCGTCGATGTTAGGATCATAGGCTCAGCCCTGCGGCAACAATCTTACGCAGGAACGCTTTAGTTCGCTCCTCTTGTGGGTTCCGAAAGATTCGCCGGGGCGGACCCTCTTCTACAATCCTACCCCCGTCTAAGAATAGTACCCGATCGGCAAAATCGCGCGCGAAGCTCATTTCATGGGTAACAAGAAGCATTGTCATATCAGTCTCGGTCGCCAAAGTACGCATAACATTAAGTACTTCTTCAACGAGCTCCGGGTCTAAAGCCGACGTGACCTCGTCGAAGAGCATAACTTCCGGCTTTAATGCTAGCGCTCTCGCAATTGCAGCCCGCTGTTTCTGACCACCAGACAATTCAGCAGGCAAGGAATTAGCTTTGCCGGCCATCCCCACTTTTTCAAGGAGTTGCATAGCCAAATCTCTGGCTGCGGCTGGGGAGACTCCTTGAGTCAGAATCGGCGCAAGAGCAACATTGCGAAGTACCGACATATGCGGAAAAAGGTTGAACTGTTGGAATACCATCCCGATACTCCTTCGCGCAGCATGAAGATGAGCTTCACGTCGACGCGCACCGAAACTGGCAATTTCCGAATTCCACAATGGCATTCCGCCAACCAAGATGGCTCCAGCCTGGATCTCTTCCAGGGTCATTAGTATCCGAAGGATTGTCGTCTTGCCGGAACCGGACGGGCCAATCAGCGCAAGTTTTTCGCCGGGTGAGACCTCGAAACTCAAATCCGCGAGGACAGGGTAGGCACCATATGATTTACGGACAGCCTTAAATTGAACCATCGGTGCGGACACGATCTGTCCTCCTGAGCTATGCAAATTCCAGAAAAAGATTCAAGCCGAGCTCGCATTTGTACGTCGGATTTCTCATCGTTCGTCCAGGTGTCGGAGCCGCTTTTTGTGATCCTTGAGACGCGCTCCGGTGGAGCACGTCCCAAGCGACCATCACGATCGTATTATTTCGCGCAAAGCTTCTCCACCGACGCTTTGTCAACGCCGAAAGCGACACCTTCTTTGCCATATTTGTTCAGGATTTCCATGTATTTTCCATTGGCTCGAATCTTTTTGAGACCTTCGTTGTAGGCATCGCGAAGTTCGACATCCTCTTTGTTGAATGCCGCACCCCCGCAACCCAATGGCACATCTTCGGCCTGGACAAACTTAGTCGACGAATCTCCGTTTCGCTGCAGATCTGACGCCACACTTGCAGAGGTCGCAAAAACGTCGATACGTTTGTCAATCAGGAGCTTCAGGCCGCTCACGCTCTCAGGGTAGACAACAATCTTGTCCTCGGAAACGCCGGCCTTGATTGCATACTGTTGTTCTACGCACCCTCCGCAGACTCCGATCCTGAGAGACTGATCCGCGACGTCTTTGAAAGTTTTGACCTTGCCGACCAAGCTAACGGGAATGATGAAACCTGCTCCGTCACAGGAGATAGGGTCTGAAAAAGCGACTGCTTCACAGCGCTCGGGCTTGATGAAAAGAGCTCCTCCAGAAGAGATGTTCACGCGCTTGGACTGGAGGGCCGGTATTAATGCCCCATACTCCATTACTTGGCCCGTGACTTGGGAAATTCCGATTTCATTTAGAATTGCTTTATCAAGCTCTGGGCCTAATCCAGCAGGGGAGCCGTTTTCGTCCATTCGCATAAGCGGCGGGTCATTGGCGATGCCAATGATAACTCCAGATGTTTTCGCATCCGCCAGCGATCCTGCGCTCGCAGGCAGGGCTTCTGCAGCAATCGACAAGGCAAGAGCTGCGAAAACAAAAAGTTTGCGAGGACTAACCCCATTCACTTTTGTGGATGAATCGAACATTCTGTTCCCTTTCTTTTTTAATGCCGGCGCTCATGCGAACAGGCATTGGTTGTTAAGCCGGTCGGTATGGTCTGGCGGCGACTCCCGCCGGACACGTCCTCAATTTCGAGGGCCTCAGCGTGTGGCAGCGAGCAGTTGTCCGTATCCTTCGATCGGCTTGTGATAGCCGGCCAATCGAAGAGCGTCCCATGCCATCGCCTGCGTGCTAGATACAATCGGAACTCCGAGTTCCCTCTCAAAACGATCTATAAGCGGCACGATCGGCGTGGAGGTGCACGAAACGAAGATCGCATCCGGTGCAGAATTTTCGACGAGCACCTTGGCTGCATTGAAGATAGCTTCAGGGGTGAGCTCGCACATCTCGTCATCGCTACGACAATTAAACGTACCGTCGGCTACGACGTCGAACTCGTTTTCGCGCAAGAATGGAATGAATTTTCGATGAAAAACCATGTTATAAGGTGTGAGGAGGGCGACCCGCTTTGCGCCGAATTGCTTCAGTGCCGCAATGCTCGCAATTGCCGGAGAGGTATACTTGATCCCAGGTCTAGCTTGCCTCAGCTCTGACAGCAGGTTTTCGATTCCTAAAGTAACGGTTGCACTGGTGCAGCTGAATGCGAGCACGTCAATGCGGCCGGATGGAGGTAGAGTGTCAGTAACTGCAGTAAAGGTAGTTGGTAATTTAAACTTACCGTCACTGCTATGATCGTGTGCAGTCCTTGTTGCAAAGACGGAGACCTCGCCCTCCGGTATCATGCTGTTGAACGCATCTTCACCAATCTCATCAGTACTTAGGTAGATAACTCCTATACGGGCGACTGCAGGCAACGGCTTTGTTAGCGCTTGGAATTGAATTGTAGATGTAACCTGGTCCATGGTCGTCTCCCTAGTGTGTTTGCTATTCCGCTCAGTGCTACACAACAAACAGTTTTCGCTCGCTTTTTCCGAAAACCTCGATGCCGGTGTCTGTGACCCGGAACGACTCGCTCAACGTGACGCCGAAATCCTCCTCGACCCATGTGCCGAGCATCATATGGAAGGTCATGTTCGGCTTGAGGACGGTCATGTCGCTGGGCTGCAGGCTGGCGGAGGGTTCCAACCCCATCCCGATCGAATAACCGCATCGGCTGTCTTTCGAAAACCCGTGGCGATTGAGTGCGCGCTGATATGCATTGGCGACGTCGGCGCAGGTAACTCCTGGTCGGACCGTTGCCAAACCTGCCTCCAAGCCATCCAGCACGCCATCATGCAACCGGCGTAGCTTGTCCGATGGCTGCCCCAAGCTGATCGTGCGCATGATCGACGCGCTATAATGATGGCGTAAGCCGACCATCTCGAAGTTGACCTGCATGCCCTGCTCGACCGTCCCCAGATACCAGTTATAATGCGCCGTTCCGATACGAGGGCCTGAGGATATGTTGGGAACACTAACGGTTATGGTATCGATATCCGTCAGGCCGGACGCAAGCGCGTGGACAACATCGCCGCCGATTTCGCACTCTCGACGGCCCGGTCTGGTCGCGGAGACGGCAGCCAAGACACCAGCGTCGGCTATACGCGCCGCATCCCGCATCAGTGCGACTTCGGCCTCTGATTTGATGAGGCGCTGACGGACTATGACACCTGAAAAATCTGCAATCGAGGCAGCACAAAGTCGGTTTTCGTATTTGCGGTGGGCCGCTCGGCTGAGCTCGCTCTCTTCGAGGCCAACCAGCCCCCCACGTGGGCCTAAATCTTCCAGCAAATCCAGGGCGAAGTCATGCCCATCCTTTTCCGGGTTCCCGACCAAGGTCTCGGGATATCCTATGATACCGTCACGGGAGAGTTGCGTCGTGTAGATGCCAAGCGGCACGTCCTGTTTGCGCAGTACCAGCTTCGGTTCGTTCCAGTTAAGGTCAAGGATCACCATCTGGGGGAGATAGCCGGAGCTGCCAATATATCCGCTCAAGTAAGTCATAGATTTGCCATCCGTAGACAGGATGGTCTGAACACCACGCTCGGACATAGTAGCCTTCAAGGCTGCCCACCTGGCTTCGTATTCCCTCCGCGTGAAGGGCTGTTGTCCTCTTTCGAGCGCCATAAAACGTCTCCTTTTTTTGAACTCTCGGTTGTCAGCGTGCTTCGAGTACCGCCCGCAAAAACTGTCTTGTGCGCTCCTCGCGTGGCTCGTCAAATATTGCCTTGGCTTCACCTACCTCGTGAAGCTGTCCTTGCCAAAGGAACGCAACGCGATCCGCGAAGCTACGTGCAAACTCCATTTGATGAGTCACGAGCAACATGGTGAGGGTGCTTTCCTCCGCAAGCTTGCGGAGCACGCCCAAAACCTCGCCTACGAGCTCGGGATCTAGAGCAGAGGTGACCTCGTCGAACAGCATGATTTCCGGCTCCATTGCGAGAGATCGTGCAATGGCAACACGCTGCTGCTGGCCGCCCGACAAGCGAGCTGGCAGTTCGGCTGCCTTCCCGCCAAGCCCAACCATTTCTACATAGCGGTGTGCCCTTTCCGATGCGTCACGATGCGACAGCCCCAAGACCTTGCGTGGTGCAACAGCTACGTTTTCCACAGCAGTCATGTGTGGGAATAAGTTAAATTGCTGAAACACCATCCCTATCCGGCGCCGCTTAGCGCGTGCAGCTGCATTATCCGAGCGCTGTCGTTCATGGGACCAAGAGCCGTGGCTAAGCGTTTCCCCACTGACTTTGATTTCGCCTCCGTCGATTGGCTCCAGCGTCATTAAGGTACGCAGCAGTGTGGATTTGCCAGATCCGGACGGACCGATGAGCGCTAGCTTTTCTCCATGGGGAACGACGATGCTGATGTCGCGCAACACGGTGACAGCACCAAACCGCTTAACCACATGGACAAACTCGCAGGCTGGAGTTTCCGGCGACGCAGGCTGCTTGTCTGCAGCGGAAAAGTCGGCGATAGCATTCATCTTATTATCCAGTAGCGCTCCAGCAGCCGAGTCATCGCGGCGGCAGCAAGAGACATGAGCAGAAACAGGATGCCTGCCAAGGTCATCGGTTCGGTGTAACGAAAGCTTTCGGTTCCAATCAGCTTTGCGGTAGTGAGCAACTCAAAGACCGAAATGCTCGAGAGCAAGGCAGCGTCCTTAAACAGCCCGATCAGATAGGTTCCGAGTGCAGGGATCATAGGTGGGATAGCCTGCGGAATGATCACGATACTTAACGTTTCGAAGGGCGACATACTCACAGCCCAGGCGGCCTCGCGCTGGGTCGGGTGGACCGCTTGCAAACCGGCCCGATACACCTCGGCAAGGTAGCAACCGTAGTGAACGCTAAGCGTCAACACGCCGGCGGTGATCGGCGGCAGGGGCAATCCAAGCTTAGGTAATCCAAAGAATACCAAGAACAATTGGATCAGCATTGGGGTACCGCGGATGAACTCAATAAAGCCTCCACTAGCGGTCGACAGCGCCCTTGATGAGCTTAGACGCGCAAGGGCCAATGGAAGAGCAATTGCAAGAGCAATAGAGAAGCTCACCAGCGTCAGTTCAACTGTGAGGTGAGCAGCAGCAAGGAGGCGTGGCAAAATCTCGAGCGCGTAGCTAAATGAAAAGAATTCGCTCATGGTGCTAATCCAAGTCGCGTGCGAGTGGATCGCTCAAGTGCAAACATCGCGCGCGATATAATCTGGGATAGGACAAAGTAAATCGCCGCGACGAACAGGAATATCCTGAACGGATCGAAGAGCATGGCATTCAGTTGGGTGCTTACGAACGTTAATTCATAGATACCGATCATCGAGAATATAGAAGTTCCTTTCAAAATATCTATCATCGCGTTCGACCAGGGTGGGATCAGTCGCAGCAACGCTTGGGGCGCGAGCACTGTGAATATCGTCATGCGCCGGGGCATCGAAAGCGCGTAGGCCGCTTCGCTTTGCCCCTTGGGGACGGCCTCAAACGCACCTCGAATGATGTCGGCACCGTAGGCGGCGCCATTGATTGATAGGCCGACGACACCCACGGTGAATGAAGTCAACACCATGCCGAATTCAGGCAGCACGAAATACAGCCAGAAAAGCTGCACAACCAGCGATGTACCCCTAACTATTTCGACGTACAGCCGAACCGGGTTGCGAACAAAGCGGTTCGGCGAGATGAGCGCCAGACCGGCTAGCAGCGAGAGCCCAGACGACAACACAATGCAGATCAGTGATAGCTCAACTGTTGAGAGCGTTGCCCAGAACAATTCTTTTGGCACACTCATCTGGCGTCATCTCTCTACGTATATCCTGTGGCAGTCTGAACTTATTCAGGCTTTACGGCGCAAGCGTCTTCGGGGGCGGACTTCAGCAGCTCCTGCGTTTCGGCTGCCGTTTTGGATCCAAATTTCTCCTGAATCTTTTGAGCTTCGCCGGAATTCACCATCTTCTTAATCTGCACGTTCAATTCCGACACAAATGCAGCGTTTTGCTTGGCAAAGGGAAACCCTCCGAAGACATACGACCATTTCGGAGGATGGAAGTCTTTTAGGACCTCAAGACCAGGGACCTGTTCGGCAATGTGTTCAGCTGCATCGGCGGTTTCGTTGAAGGCCTGGACCTGGCCGTTCAGGACAGCCTGAACCATCGAGTTTTGGTCCGGCAAGGCCACGATATGATCGGCCGGCACTCCTGCCTTGAGCATGAAATTGTATTCGGCGCCACCGGCGTAGGTGGCCGCCTTCAGTTTGTCGTCCTTGAAGGACTCCCAGTCCTTGATTCTGTCCGGATTGCCCTTTTTCACGACAAGCGCCGCGATAGCAACATCAACAGGCGCGGTAAATGCGACTTCCTTGCATCGCTCAGGGGTGATGTTCATGCCTGCGCCGACGTCGAACCGACCAGATTTCACACCGGGCACAATTGAAGACCACTCTGTAACGGTAGGGTTGAGCTTCTTCACGCCCATGCCCTTGAGCGCCTTGGCGAGTGTTTCGACCGAGCTGCCCGTCACCTTGCCGGCGTCATCATAAAAGTAATAAGGCTTGTCCACGATTATTGCTAAGCTAAGTCCATCGCTCCTAGCCTTGTCGGCGAAGCCGTCAGCTTTCGCAGGAGGAATGACGCCGAGCCCTACACAGGATGCGAACGCGCTTATAAACAGCTTGGATGTCTTTTGCATGTCTGCTCCCCATTGGCTTCGCGTTGGTTCTACGCTGGTGCGAACGGGATTATGAACATTGAGAAACCCATTCTTATTCGGATTTTGGCTCGAGGACAGAGTGTTTTTTGCGTTACGACCGCTCAGGCAGAAAAATTGTCTGCGGCGCGCTTCCGAGTCGATCTCTGGTTCTGAAGGCGGACCAGATCCGGAGGCGCGTGCTCGACGATCGGACCGCACCCTGTTTTACCGGCAGTTGCATAGCGGATAGGCGTACGCCGCGTCGTCTATGGGTACGACCTGTCCAATTCATCAAGTCGGGTCGAATTCGTTACCTCGGTGCAACGCCGCCGCCGCTGGTCGGTAGTAGCTCTGCCTGGTTGAAGAAGCCATCCGACCCAGAACTAGTGTTCCCGATGTTGACCAGCGCCCCGTCCTGCATCGCTTGCGCACGTGGCTGAAGGCAACCGTTGCGCATGTACGAGCACCCGCGCTTGCAAAAACGGTAAGCTGTGGTGTGAGGTGGTCGACTTTGTCCGCACAGGAAATGGCGTTTTATAAGTGGGCTGTCCACCGCTCCTCGTAGAATGCCGTCCTGGCGTCGGCACGCAGGGAAGGCGTAGCCGAAACGGAGTGCCGATGCCAGGACGGCGGCAAAAAATTCATGCTGCCGATGCCAGCGGGGTAGCCCCGAAATAGGCATCGTCAGGCGTCCGTCCCCCATGCGCACAATGAGGACGCGTTGCGTTGTAAAAGGTCAAATATGCGCCGAGCGAAGCGCGCGCGGCGCCGACGCTGTCATAGGCCTTGAGATACACCTCTTCATATTTGACCGAGCGGCACAGCCGCTCGACGAAGACATTGTCGCGCCAGGCGCCTTTGCCATCCATGCTGATCGTGATCTCGTGCGTCGCCAGCAGGCCGGTGAAGGCGTCGCTGGTGAACTGGCTGCCCTGGTCCGTGTTGAAGATCTCGGGCTTGCCGTATCGCGCGAGCGCCTCCTCGACCGCCTCGAGGCAAAACGTCGTGTCTATCGTGATCGACAGGCGCCACGAAAGGACCCGGCGCGTGTACCAGTCGACCACCGCTGCCAGGTAGATGAAGCCGCGCGCCATGGGGATGTAGGTGATGTCCATCGCCCACACATGGTTCGGCCGCTCCACCGCGAGCGTGCGTAGCAGATATGGGTAAATCCTGTGGCCCACCGCCGGTTTCGACGTGTTCGGCCGGCGGTAGATCGCCTCGATGCCCATCCGCTTCATCATCGTGCGGATAGCCTCGCGCCCGATCTCTATGTCCTCGCCGCGAAGCAGATCGCGCAGCATCCGGCTGCCCGCAAACGGATGCTCCAGATGCAGCGCGTCGATCCGGCGCATCGTAGCCAGATCCTCCGGCGACACCGGATACGGCCGGTAATACAGGCTGCTCCGGCTGAGCCCTAAAAGCTTCGCCTGGCTCGTCAGCGGCAGGGCGTGCGTGCGGTCGATCATCGCTTTGCGCTCGGCAGGCCGCCCTTGCCGAGCGCGTTTTCTAAAAAATCTTTCTCCAGCGTCAACTCGCCAATCTTCGCATGCAGCGTCTTCAGATCCACCGCCGGCGACGATGACGCCTCCGACCGCCCCGAGCCGAATACCCCGCTCGCACCCTCCAACAGCTGCGCCTTCCAGTTCGTAATCTGATTGGCATGCACGTCAAACTGCTGCGCCAGCTCGACTACCGTCTCCTCGCCCTTGATCGCCGACAACGCCACCTTCGCCTTGAAGGCCGGTGTGTGGTTCCGTCGTGTTCGCTTCATCATCTCGTCTCCTGATTCCCGGCGATCCTCGCCGCATTCAGGTAGACTGTCCACTTAACGCCCTGTCCGGATTCTTCAGGCCACCTCTGCGCAACGAAGGCGGTCCTGTTGGCGTGTTGGCAATCATGTCAATCCTTAATGCCATCGTCGGCCCAACACGATCAAACAATACACCCGTGAGTGGGCTGACGATCGCCGGGAATAACTGTTGCAAATGTAAGCCAGCCCGCCAGAGCTGGCGCCGAAAACCGCGCCAGTGCCAACAGCACCAATGTGAGGAAAACATGCGTTCGGCCGAACGGAACAGGGTCACAGCAAGAACCAAGGAGAATAGGCTAGGTATATTCAAAAGGCTTCGGTATGAATTGTCTCGGTCCATGGTGATCCTGCACGCTATTTGTGTTGCAGCTTTTTCCTGCGGCTGCCTGATAGTCAGCGCTCAGCGAGTCCGCTTCTGCTCATAAACTAGTTCAACGTCATGCCGCGTGGTTTAGACACAAAATGAGCACACCCGCGAGGGTGTCCGCTGCTTTCCCATGTTGTAGCCATCGATTAACTCTGTCATGGCCAACGATAAAAATCGGCACCTCATGACGATACCTACCAACGTAGATAGGTGCCTGAGATCTGTCCGATAGGACGCGGCCGTCCCACCCGTTCGACGGCCGCGGTCGTTGAACTCCGGACTTGAGTGAGCGAATGTGGGCAATCACGCCGGCAGGATCATCCGGCGACGCACGTTGGGGACACGACTCTACGAGTCAACAATCTCGAAACCTGTGGCTTTTATGGCGGCAGCAGTTCTACTTGACGAATCTAACATACGCATCACATATGTAGCGTGAGAAGTTACGGTATTTTTAGCTTAGTTGAGAATACGACACAAAACTACTGGGACGGTTCTCCTCGTGCGACCCAAATAATACACTATTTATATCTGTGGATCTGGTCAGCTATATTCGACTAGGCATTGGAGACAGGCCGAGAGATATCCACCGGCCAGATGTTCCGGTGGCTCGCGATGAAAGCGAACCTTACGTCACTTCTCTCGCGAAATAGGCTGCGGCCTTCCTAGGAAACAGCCGCCTCAGTCTGGTGTCGCGTTGTCTCAAGGAAAATGTTACCGATCGGGTTCATTGCCGCACCGCACTGAGCGAGGATCTTCGTCGCGGTCCTAAAGGCTTCGAACGAAGGGGATGTCGACCGGATATGGCCGCGGCGCGGTTCGAAGTGGGAGTATCGATCGCGATCCGGCTGGATTGCGCGAGCGAAGATCGGGGGGCTGGCGCCACGCCCACAGGGCCGTCGCCGCGCCTCCAGCCTTGATGCGCATGAAGCCTTCATCGTCGGGCTGAGGTGCGCAAGAACATCACGCTAAACGAGATCGTGGGCCGTCTGGCCGCCGAGCATTTGGTGCGGATCAGTCGCAGCGCCTTAAGCGCCTGGCTTCGCGGCCAGAGCTGGACATTCAAAAACGTATGGCCCGCCCCTCGGCAAGAGGTTTATTTCTGATGGCGGCTGGTCTGCATCAACATATACGGCGTGTCGGCTGATTGCCGTCGCCAAGATGCAGATCTGCACGCTCCGGGGCCTCATAAAAGTCACGGCGTCGAAGCGCCATCTTTTGAACCAGGTTTCCAGAACGTCGGTTCGACCGTCAGGCCATCTTTCAAAGTCCTCCCTGAGACATCATCGGTCGGGCGGCGTCCATTCGTGTCGCCGCTGACCTAATTATTTCGGGCAGCTGCCGTGGCTAGGTCGGCCTCGAAGGGTGCCTCGCGACGCAATGTCACCCATGCGATGCGGGCGAGTTTGTTGGCCAGAGCCACGACCGCCGTGTTGCGATGCCGTCTGTCGAGCAGGTTACCAGCCACGCGCCCAGCAGCGTCTGGCTTCGGGCCAGCGACGGCAAGGCCGCCCTTGCCCCATGGATCAGCAGCGTGGGCAGGTATTTGTTGCCGCGCTTGGAGATGCCGATCAGCCTGGGTTTGCCGTCGGTGGTGTGTTGCCGGGGCACGAGCCCCAGCCATGCGCCGAGATCACGGGCTCTTGAAGGTCGTGCCATCCCCTACAGCAGCAACGAGAGCGGTGCGTTGAGAACACCGATACCGGGGATCGACGTCAGGCGCCGAGCGGCTGCATCGTCGCGGGCCAGTTCGACGAACTCCCGATCCAAAGCCGCGATCCGCCAGTCGAGATCAAGCCATTCCTCCCGCATCTCCGTAAGCAGGCGGCGGAAGCGGCCGCCATGAAGTCCGGATCTGCGAGCAATGCCTCCACAGCCAGCTCGAGCTTGCGGCGTCCCTGAGCGATAGTCGTGCCGCGCTCCAGCAGAATGGCGCGCAATGGTTGTCAGCGTTGTGCGCGCCCACCAGCCTTGAACGAATCCGATGCAGCGACTGGATGCCCCCTTCGTCTACGATGGCGCCATGAATGGAAACGTGTTCCTGGCCTATGTCGAGCAGGTTTTAATCCCGACATTGTCGCCCGGCGACGTCCTCATAATGGAAAGAACTTGCGCATGATCCAAGCCCTGAGCTTCCGGTTGACGTAGTCAGCCCGAGTGGACAGGACCGAACGGCTGAACCGGCCGTAATAGGCTATCCATCCCCGAAGGGAGCGGATTGAGCTGTTGGGCGATTTCAGCCAGCGTCCCCGGCGTCTGCCGCGGTATTGTTCAAGCTTTTAATCGTCGCTCGCATCAATTTCAGTGCCGTGGGGCGCGTATTCCAATGATTCCGAGACGAACCCGGACGGGTCCGGTTTTTGATCGGAATGCCGTCCAGTAGAATGACCGAGGGCCGAGAGGGACGATCGCTGCACTGTGGGACACAGTCGGGTTAGATCCTCAACCTCTTCACCCCAGCCGAATGCGCAATTTACTTCCAGGCAGCCGGATTTGACCCAGATTAAAAAGGACGTGCTCTGGACCTGCGCTGTCCTCAGCATCCGCTGTCGCCAAACACCTAAAGCGAGGTATCAAAAGTCAACCCCGATTAATCAGTTTCCGGATGTACCGGCTTCGAGCTCAACTGGCGAAGGAGTCGTCTCTTCGAACACTGCTAGGCATTCGTCGATTTCGCTATTCGATGTATTGAAAGAAGTGACGAATCTTAAAACGTTTGCCTCTTCCCCAGGCCAGGTGCTGTATTTAACCCCTGAGTTGTCAAGGTTTCGCAGGACACTGTCGTCTACCTGCAAAAAAATCTCGTTTGCCTCAGTCGGATACATCAGCTTGATCAGCTTTTGGTTCGACAGGCCAGTTGAAAGGCGGGCGGCTGCGGCATTGGCCTGCTGAGAGTTTTTAAGCCACAATTCGTCTTGAAGGTATGCTGACCATTGTGCCGAGATAAAACGCGATTTTGAGGCGAGATGGCCGGAGCGTTTGATCCTGTAAGCCAAATCACCCGCCAGTGCTTTGTCAAAGACTATCACCGACTCTGCGGACAACGCGCCGTTTTTTGTGGCTCCCAGGCAAAGCACGTCGACGCCTGCCTTCCATGTCAGTTCCGCCGGCGCCACATCCAGAAATGTCAGTGCGTTGGCAAAGCGGGCACCATCCATATGCAGCCGCAATCCAAACTTCCTGCACACCGCACCAATCTCTCCGATAGTGTCTGGGCGGTAAACTGTCCCGACTTCGGTGGCTTGGGAGATACTCACTGTCGTCGGCTTCGCATGATGTACGCCGTTTTGAAACGCTTTCTCCACGGCATCATGAACCGTTTTGGCGTCCAAGCGCCCGGCGGTGCCCTTCAGTCCAACCAACTTAGCCCCGCCCGTATAAAATTCCGGAGCAGCACATTCGTCATAATAGATGTGGGCGCGATCTTCACAGAAGACGCCGCCATATGGTGGAGTGAGAACCGACAAGCCGAGCGCATTCGCGGCCGTTCCCGTTAAAACCGGAAAGAAACGCAACTCGTGGCCAAAAATCTCTTCAAGACGCTTTTCGACGTCTTGAGTGAGGTCATCGTCACTATACGAAGTGCTGGTCCCTCGATTCGCGCGTAAGATTTCATTCATTATCTCCGGTGACACACCGGAGATATTATCGCTGCGAAAATCCATCTTGCACCCTGGCATTGCCTTAGTCACACGCTCTTTCGAATGCGCTTGATCGAGCGCAGTCGCTCGAAATTCCGAATCCCGGTATCAATGTCCCCTTGTCTGCGACTCGAAGAAGTCGATGGCTGACCACACTCGCAAACCGCAAGGCTTCACACGTTCTGGATTGAGCGCTGATTCCAGATGGTTTTTCGGATAACAAGGCATCTAACAGGTAGAGTTTCCGTCGAAATGGTCGAGAGTTGTCCCTCGCAGCCCCATGGAACGGGCCGCCGCACTTAATCGACAAGAATGGATTGACCAAGGCACCATCCGTTGGGGACACACATGCCATTGAAAACCCGCGACTATTACGAACAACTCGCCAAACAGGCGGTAATTCCGACCCAGGCTTTCATCGACGGCCAATTGGTTTCCTCTCGCTCGGGCGGAACTTTTGACACGCTCAATCCTGCTACCGAGGTCACGCTTGGATCGATTGCTAGTTGTGACCCTGCCGACGTGGACACCGCCGTGCGTGCCGCTCGGAGGGCCTTCGAAGACGGCCGCTGGTCGCGCGTTCGTTTGGCAAAGCGCAAAGAAGTACTGCTTCGCCTGGCTGACTTGATAAGGGCGCATTCGGATCAACTTGCGGTTCTTGAGTCGTTGGATACCGGCAAACCAATTACCGATTGCCTGAACGAGATCGGCAATGAGGTGCCCAAGTTCTTTCAGTGGTATGCTGAATTGATCGACAAAAGCTACGGCAGGATTGCTCCCACCGAAGACGACGTGCTCGCCCTTATAGTAGATGAGCCCGTAGGCGTGGTTGGTCTGGTTCTTCCTTGGAATTTTCCGCTGCTGATAACCGCGTGGAAAGTCGCCCCAGCCTTGGCTGCTGGGTGCTCCATTGTATTGAAGCCGGCTGAACAGTCCCCTCTAACAGCTATCAGATTGGCTGAGCTCGCCGTTGAAGCAGGCCTTCCGGCCGGCGTGTTGAATGTCGTCCCCGGTCTTGGCGAGATTGCGGGCAAGGCCGTCGGTATCCACCCGGATGTGGACGCTGTCTCATTTACGGGCTCGTCCGACGTCGGGGCACATTTTTTGAGATATGCGGCAGACAGCAACATGAAGCGCGTATCCTTGGAAATGGGTGGAAAGAGCCCGCTGATCATCCTTGACGACGCTGAGATCACTGATGAACTCGTGAACCACTCCGCAATGGCTGCGTTTTGGAACGCCGGCCAAAATTGCTCGGCGAACATGCGGCAGCTGGTTGATCGGAAGGTGAAGGCCGAATTTCTAGAAAAGCTTCTGGCTAGGGTAAAATCAATCAAAGTTGGCAATCCGCTCGATCCTGAAACGGAAATGGGACCGTTGATCTCAGGCGCCCATCGTGATCGCGTGTCTGACTTCATTGATCTTGGCCACAGAGAAGGAGCGACATTAATCCATCAGGCCAATAGTACTGGTAAGGGGTTCTTTGTCTCGCCCACGCTTTTCGATGAATTGAGCCCGGCAATGACTATCGCCCGTGAGGAAATTTTCGGACCAGTTCTCGGAATAATACCTATGTCTGGGTTCGACGACGCTATGCTAATTGCAAAGGATACTAAATATGGCTTACACGCGACGATATTCAGCAAAGATTTCACGCGAGCGTACGCCTTAGCGAAACGTATTCCATGTGGGACTGTGTCGATTAACACTTTCTCAGAGGGCGACGTGACGACGCCCTTTGGCGGTTTCAAGTTGTCCGGGTCCGCAGCCCGCGACAAAGGCATCGAAGCCATGCACCAGTACTTCCAGACCAAAACGATCTGGTCCCTAATGGCGACCGGGGCGCGATAGGTTGTTTAACTGCCCCCGATGCTTCCCGACAATAGGCTCCCTGCACTGCGACGGTTCAGAATTGGCTTGCCAGGCACGAGGGCAGCGAAAGAAGGTCGACAGCAAGCGAAGATTTTGTTGAGCAGTCAAAGTCTTCAGGCGCGTCAGTCAACGTGACGGCGCCATTTCCCAGCGGACGCTTTAGTTTAAGCGGCCGTTTACAATTAACCCAACTTAACGACCGCAAATCGCCGACGATCATACCTTTACGGAATGATCTTAGAGTCCGTTTTGAAATTCGAGGATGGGCGTTTCGGCGGATGAGGTTTGCGCCCAAGGATCATTTCGTGAGAGACGTCGATGCGCTGCTCGTAGTCGCGAACGAGGCGGCGCCACCGGGTCATCCAGCCGAAGGTCCGCTCGACAGCCCCCCGTACAATGTTGCCAAATGTGCCTTTGAGTGGTCGGTGTGCATCGAGCGTCCGAGCCGTAGGCGGCAGCTTGTTGAGACCCGTCATGGTCGGGATGCGAGTCGATTTGTCGCGGGCGAATCAGAGCCACCACAGGATTTAATGCGCCATCGACGGCCCGGCTGCGAGCCGGCCTGTGGAGGTGCACAGGGTCCGGCGCATGGATCGCCCTGTGCTGCGCGTGCACGTGTCGTTCGAAGCGACACAGAACCGGCCCCCAACATCTGCTCGAGGCCTACGCCCGGCTTGTGCCAACCATCCGGCGCACGAGCCAGCGGCCGGAACGTCCCCCGGGCCGATCATCGAAGGTGATGAGCGTGATAGCGAGATCGGGAGGTGAGCAACGACCGAGACGCGCTGTGCACTTTATGCGCGGGTGTCGAGCGAGGCCCAGACGCGCGACAACACGATTGCCAGTCAGGTCACGGCGTTGCACGAACGCATTGCCGCCGATGGCTTCGTGCTTGAGCCAGGTCACAGCTACCAGGATGACGGTAACAGCGGTTCGATCCTGCTTCGCTCGGCGCTGGAGCGGCTGAGGGATGCGGTTGCCAGTGGCCATGTCGAGCGTCTCTACGTCCATGCTCCCGATCGGCTCCCCCGCCGCTACGCCCATCAGGCGCTGCTGATCGACGAGTTCCGTCGTTCCGGTGTGGAGATCGTGTTCCTGAACCGCCCCATCGGTGGCACGGCTGAAGATGTTGTATGTTCCAGCCGAAATCGTATTCGCCGGTCTGCAGCACCGCACGGGCGGCAGCGAGTGCGTCGCCGCCGCCCTTGAAGTTAACGTCGGCAAAGTGAGGCTTGTCCGGATCGCGGTAGTTCGGGTTGGCCTTGAACTCTATCGAGTCGTTCGGCTTGAACGAGGTGACGACGTACGGCCCGGTTCCGATCGGGTTGAAATTGGCTTCGGTGCAGGTCGGCGCTTTCTCACCCTGGCAGTCGGCGAACTGCTTCGCCTGGATAATCGGAGAAACCGTGGAGACGAAGGGGCCGTAGGGCACGGGCGTAGGGTCCTTGAACGTGACCTCCACCGTCAGATCGTCGAGTGCCTCGACCTTGTCCACGCCTTTGAAAAGATTGAGAAATGCCCAGCCGAACTTGGGGTCCATGCAGTAGTTGGCGGTGAAGACCACGTCCCTGGCGGTGACAGGCGATCCGTCGGACCATTTGAGGCCGGGCTTCAGCTTCCAGGTGATGGACTTGAGGTCCTTCGAGACGCCGCCGTTCGCTACGATCGGTATGTCCTGGGCCAGCCGCGGGAAAAGCTTGCCGTCCTGGTCGAAGCCGGCCAGCCGCTCGAGAACCAGCGAGGCGGCAGTGTAGTCCTTTTCGCCTCCCGAGAGGTAGGGGTTCATGGTCGACGCTGCCTGCCAGAACAGGATGTTGACAGTGCCGTCGGGTGCCGCGAGCGGCAAGGGCCGACGTTGCGGCGAGAACTGCGACGGCGCCTGTTAGCAGGAATGACTTCAATCTCAACATGCTTCTTGCTCCCAATTCGTTGAACGATGGCCCGGCGGATCCCGGCCCTGTCATGCCCATCCTCATCCCTTCCCGTCGGGAAACGTGGACAGTTTGGCGGGCTTCCCTCCTCCGAGGGGTTCCGCGCCAATTCCCGTTACTCGGCCCGGTGGCAGGCGACCCCCCGGTCGCCGATCATTTTTCGCCAAGCTTGTTGCTCTTCCGCGCACCGGTCGAAGGCAATCGGGCAGCGTGTCCTAAAACGGCATCCGGAGGGCGGGTTGGCTGGGCTCGGAACGTCGCCTTTGAGGACGACTCGCTCGCGCCTGCGTTCGACTTCCGGATCGGGCACCGGCACGGCCGACAGGAGCGCCTTTGAATAGGGATGGATCGGATCGGTGTAGATCAGGCGGCTCAGCGCGAGTTCCACCACCTTGCCCAGATACATGACCGCGACGTCGTCGCACAGGTGACGAACCATCGAGAGGTCGTGACTGATGAAGAGGTATGTTAGCGAGAACTGCTCCTGCAGGTCTTTGAGGAGATTGACCACCTGGGCCTGGATGGACACGTCGAGGGCGGCGATCGGCTCGTCGCAGACAATCAAATCCGGATTGAGCGCGAGCGCCCTCGCAATGCCTATACGTTGGCGCTGGCCGCCCGAAAATTCGTGTGGGTAGCGGTTGGCGAACTGTGGATTAAGGCCGACGGAATCGAGAAGCTCGCGAATCCGCTTTTGCTTCTCCTTGCCTTTCAGCACACCATGTTCATTCAGCGGTTCGGCGATGATCGAGCTGACGGTCATGCGCGGGTTGAGGCACGCCTGCGTATCCTGGAACATCATTCGCATGCGCGGACGAATCCGGCGCAATTTGTTGCCCTTTAGATGCATGATGTCCTCGCCATCAAACACGATGCGGCCACCAGTAGTGTCGCAAAGGCGCAAGATGGCACGCCCAGTCGTCGACTTACCGCAGCCACTCTCGCCCACAAGCCCAAGCGTCCGCCCGCGCCTGACCTTCAAAATTCACTCCGTCTAGCGCTCGGATGGCGCCAACTTGGCGCCCGAATACACCTTGGTACGTTGGGAAGTGCAAGCTCAGGTCACTGACAGTGAGCAGTACATCATCATGGCCTGCCTTTGCCTCTTTGGTGAAGACGTTCGGATCAGACGTCATCGCGTGGCCTCCCCCTAGCTATAGCTATGTCCCACCAGCACGCGGCTTCGTGGCCTTCGCTCACAGGCATCAACGGAGGCTTTTCGTTCCGACACCGGTCAAAAACGCGCGGGCATCTGGGCGCGAACGGGCAACTTGTCGAGAAGGCAATCAGATGCGGCGGCTGACCGCCGACACTCTTCAGTCGCTCCTGTCCCGCCATGTCGGCTCGGGGCAACGTCTCCAGAAGCGCGTGGGTATAGGGATGCCGGGGATTTGCGTAGAGGTCGTCGACAGCAGCGCACTCGACAACGAGACCGGCGTACATGACCATGACCCGATCGGCGATCCCGGCTACCACGCCGAGATCATGTGTGATCCAGATGATGCTCAAGCCATTTTTCTGGCGCAGCTTCTTGACGAGATCCAAGATCTGGGCCTGGATCGTCACGTCGAGCGCGGTCGTGGGCTCGTCGGCGAGGAGCACTTTTGGCTCGCAAGCGAGCGCGATGGCGATCATCACCCGCTGACGCATACGCCGGAGAACTGGTGGGGATAGTCGTTTATCCTGTCCTGTGGCGAGGGGATGCCAACATGAGACAGGAGCTCGATCGCACGTTTGCGCGCCTCGCCCCGACTGAGACTGAGATGCTCGCGCAACGGCTCCATCAGTTGATAGCCGACCGTGAAAACCGGGTTGAGTGATGTCATCGGGTCCTGGAAGACGAACCCGACCTCGCCGCCCCGAACCTTTCGCATTTCTTCCGCGCCGAGTGACAAGAGATGATCCCGTTGCCCGACACGCACCCTTCCCGACACGATTTCCGCAGGCGGGGTCGGCAGGAGCTTCATGAGTGACATCATCGTGACGCTTTTGCCCGACCCGCTTTCGCCCACTACGCCCAGAAGCTCACCGCGATTAAGGTGGAAACTTACGCCGTTGACCGCGTAGATTATGCTTCCGCGAGACCGAAAGACCGTCTGAAGATCCGAGACCTGCAAGATGGGCTTCGAAGTCCCGGCTCGCACCGATGTTTCCAAACCGGCTGTTTCCTTCATCGGCGTGCTCTTGTTCCCAGTCAGTATGAATGTTGGCACTCCATCCTTTGGTATCATGCTGTTGAATGCATCTTCACCGATGTCATCGGTGCTGATATTAATGACACCGATGCGGGCTGCCGCAGGTAACGGGTTAGTCTCTGACTCGAATACGGCGGTAGAAGGGTGCTGATCCATTTCACTCTCTCGGTAGTGGCGGCAGCGTTGATAGGTAGAGTGCTTCAGTGCTAAACAATAAAAAGGGTTGGTCCTCATCAATAACTCTTTGCCGTCCGGGCATGCCGCAGTTTCCTCACCCTGCAGGGAAACTGTCCGCGTTTTTCTGTGTCTCAGTCTTGGTCAGCGGAATCCGCAGTCGCACCTTGCCGGCGATCTCCAGCTCGATCATCGCTGGGGGCGCGTCTGGCACCGAAGCGGCGACAGGCTCATCGGAACCACGACAACTTCGGCAAAACCCCGTCTCGCGGGCTCTCACTGTCCTGCACCACTTATAGATCGGACTGGTCGCGACATCGTCCGACGCGCCACCGCCACTTTGGTCCCAGGCGGATGCCACGGCCAGTATCAGCACTGGTTCTCTTCACTCCAACGACGGCGACGCGCCGGCCCGGTAAATAACTTCAGATGGCTGATGCTGTGCTGCTAACTACGCTCGCAAGGACGACCTTAAGAGCGTAGATTCATTACATAGATCAACAGGTTACGTCAAAACATCTCCGGATATTTTGTTTTTCCTGAAGATGCAGACGTTGTCCTTGCCGACACCTTGCTCGATCTCCGTCCAGCCATTACCGCTGTAGAATGGCCGAAGCGGAGGAGTACAATATAGATAAAGTGCTCGCCGACCTGCGTTGAACGCACGCATTTCGGCAGCTTCAAGGAGACGTGATCCTATTCGATGTCTGCGAAACTCTGGTTCGACCCAGACTTCAGCAACCCAAGGAGTTAAATTTGACCTTTCAGGTAAATCCGATGTCACAACTGATGTGGTCCCGACAAACTTATCACGACGGTGCGCAACCAAGGTAAACTCGGCCTCAGATGCCAGTATGTCAATGAATTTTTGCACAACATCCTGGGATTCCAAACCTTCGCGCATCCTCCATGCATTCCAAATTCGGCCGGCTATTGCTTCCAACAAATCTGGCTTCTGTAATAGATCAACTATATCGATGGGTAAACTCATAATTATTTCTCCATTCTTAATGTCTTACACAGAATTCGTCTCGCACAATTTATTTTGCTTAATAATGCCCCCACATTGACTTATTCTACATGTCAGTGCACCTGCCAATTGCGCTGAACCAGCATGGTTGCTACCATTTTAAAGCGAGCACCGATACTACGGCATATGGTAGTTGACGCATTCGCTCATAGCCAACGTGAGGTTGGGGGCGCTGTCATGGCAGGGCAAAATCCAGGCACCTAGCTCATACTATTGCGTTATAAATTGCGAGCCTGACGCGGACTGTCCATTGCCCTATGCAGCACGAACATTGTTGCAGACGGTTGGCCAGGGCAACAGTCAGGGCGTCGGTGAGGGTTGGGATCGAGGTCGACGTGCCCTCTGGTCGGATCGGAGGATCCGCGGGGTCGACAACCGTCGGGAAGACCAGGTGTTCGGCGGCCCTGGGCGCGAGTTAGAGTTGAGCGGGAATCGTCTCCCTCAGAGAGACCAAGAAACCATAGGCGGCCATACAGAGGCTGGCGTGGGGGTGGAAGCCCCGCCACCCTCGGGCCTTCGTAGGGGCCCACCCCAATCCGTTCCCGATAGTCTGTCGATCCGCCAACGCAGCTTGGCGGCGTCAGCCAACTGGGTGACGCCGGCCGGCCGGCAAATTGGAGAGCCAATACTTGGTTGGCCCTGAATAGTGGCTAAGGCGTCGATATCCCGAACCCGTGAAGACGGGTGGAAGCATCCGATTTCGCCGTTGTCGGCTGGAATACTTGCAGGTACCAGGCAAGCCAAAGAGCGAGAACCGTAAGGATCAGGCGCAGATTTTGGCCTGCGGCGACGAGCGGCGCATTGATCGCATCGCCAGCATGGCCGAGGAGGAAGTTGCGGTCCAGTCGGCCGTCGGTCTTCATGTGACCGATGGTGGCCTCGATGGCCGATCGTCCTTTCAGTTCCCGACACATGGTGGCCGTCAGGCCACGCTTGCGGCCGGCGATCATCACCGATCCCGAGCCGGGCATAGTCGTGGCCGCGATAGCCCTTGTCGACGTAGATGCGGTCCGGATCGACGCCGCCGATCTCAATCGCCTGATCGACCGTTGCTGCGAGCGTATGGCCATCATACGGACTACCCTCGAACGCCTTGGCCGTCATCACGAGGCCCTCGCGGTTCGTTGCCGCGATCCCGACCTTGCAGCCGAATTCGTAAGCGAAGGCGCTTGAGTTCGCGACGCATCCGGCGGAAGTGCCGGGCATGCGCATAGCGACCCGCCCGCACGCCGCTGCCTTTGCCAACCGCGTTTGACTGTAAGCGGTGCGCCAAGGCACCTTGCAAGATGCCGATGAACATGGAGGTTTCGGGCCATGACATTGGAACATGCAACGGGCGATATGGTCGCCGAGTTAAGCGGCGCCGCGGCGGCCGAAGGTCTTAAACGGTGCCCGGGCGCGTGCGGCAACGAAGGCTGTGGAGTTGCACTGAGAAGCGCGCGTTGGTCGACCTGGCGAGCGCGGCGGGGTCGTCGGTGACCGAGGTCGCGGAAGCGTTCGGCGTAGCTCCGTCACAGCTCTATGCGTGGCGCAAGCAGATGGCCGGCGGGGAACTCGATGCCGATCAGGCGATGGCGACCTTCGCGCGCATCGACGTGAGCGATCTGCCGGATGTCGAACGCCCCGTCGCCGATTGCCCGGACCCGGCCGGCAGGATCGTCGTGGCCTTTGCGAGCGGCACGCGATTGCGGATCGACGGGATCGTCGATCCGACAGCACTGCGCATCGTCCTGGCGGAGTTGACCAGGTGATCACGGTGGTGCCGACCGACCGGATTTACCTGTGCTGCGGCGCGACCGACATGCGTCGCGGGATCAACAGCCTGGCGCGGATCGTGCAGCAGGTGCTCGCGCTCGACCCGCACACCGGCGCGATCTTCTGCTTCCGTGGACACAAGGGTCATATCATCAAGATTCTGTCGCACTACGGCCAGGGTGCTTGCCTATTAAGCGGCTGACCGATGGTTGTTTTGCCTGGCCAACCACCAAGGATCAGGTCGCCGTGTCGCTCACCAAGGCGCAGCTTTCGCTGCTTTTGGACGGGATCGATTGGCGCCGGCCGAGCAAGATTTATCGACCCGTTTGGCTGGCTGATTTTGATGTTCTTATTGATTTTGTGTTGATTCTTCTTCCGTGACGAGGGTCTTTCGGGTATAGGTTTTGGGTGTCGGAACAAGCTCCCTCAACCGCTGATTTCTTCGCTCGGATCGCCCTTCTGGAGGCGGCCGTTTCTGCCCGTGACATCACCATCGCCGAACGGGATGAGCAGCTTCGAAGAGAGCGCGCCGAGGCCGCACTTCGCATCCAGCGCCTGCAGCTGCGGATCGATCGCTTCAACCGCAAGGCCTTCGGCCGCTCCTCCGAGAAGCTGGGCCAGATGCGGCTCGAACTCGAAGATCTCGAGACAGATTTCGCCGCCAGCGTGCCCGATCTCGAGCTGGCCATCGTTGCTGACACCGACAAGGTCCGGGTGTTGCCGGTGCGTAAGCTCAATCCCAACCTGCCGCGCAAGCGGGCCGTTCGCGAGCCGTCTTGCGCATGTTGCCCGGGCTGCGGCGGCGATCTGCGCGGCATGGGCGAAGATAGCGACGAGATGCTCGATCTGGTTGCCCAGGCCTGGCAGGTGATGGAGACCATTCGACCCAAGTACAGCTGCCGGACCTGCGATAAAATCATCCAGGCCATAGCTGAGCTTACCGCGTGCAATGGCCTTGGCTGGCGCTGGCGTGGGGTTATCATCTGCCCTTCTACCGTCAGGCACAGATGATGGCCGCCAAGGGCGTCGATATCGAGCGATCCACCCTTGCGCGCAGCGCCGGCTACGCCGCCGCCTTGCTCGACCCGATCTACAACCGCATCCGTGAGATCGGCCGTACCCGCACCAAAGATTCATACCGACGACACGCGGCTTCCGATCCTGGCGCCCGGCAACGGCAAGACCCACAAGGGCGCGCTCTGGGTTTACGTCGTCGACGACCGCAATTCGGGTTCGCAGGAGCCGCCGATCGCCTGGTATTGCGCCACCATGGGCCGCGCCGGCGAGAGCGTGTTGACCGAGCTCGCCGGATTTGCCGGCACGCTCCAGGCCGACGGTTTCAGCGGCTGTAACCAGCTCTACAAGGGCGGCGCCATTCGAGAAGCTGCGTGCCTGGCCCATCTGCGTCGCAAGATATTCGACGTTCACGACAGCCAGCCGACCGAGCTCAGCACGACGGCGATGGCCAGTATCCAGGCGATCTACCGGATCGAGGAAGAGATACGGGGACTCCCGCCCGCCGAGAGATTGGCCGCACGACGAAGTCGGACCCGACCACTGGTCCGGACGCTGCGACGACAGCTCACGCGCCAGGGCAACGGTTTGTCGCGCCATGCCGATATCGCGAAGGCCTTCGCCTATGGCACCAGACGATGCGCGCGTTCAATCGCTTCCTCTACGATGGCCAGCTCGAGCCCGACAACCTGATCGCGGAGCGGGCGATTCGTGGATTTACAGTCGGCAGGCGCAATTGGCTTTTCTCGGGCAGCTTCGCCGCGGCAGAGCGGTCAGCGGTCGTGCTCAGCATCATTGAGACGTGCAAGCTTTGCGGCGTCGATGCCGAAGCCTACATGGCCGACGTCACCGAGCGGATCCAGAATGATTGGCCAGCCTCGCGCTGGGACGAACTGATGCCGTGGAATTGGGTGCGCCGCGAAAAGATGCAGCTCTCCTTGGCGGCATGAGCGCGCTCGATGACATGGCGCTGTCGGACGAGGCGCTCGAGGCCTGGATGGCTGCCAAGACCAACCGCCCGCTGGTGCGGACCATGTCGGCGCTCGTAACGGCGGCGGTCACCGGGCCGCGCTACCCGGACCCGCTAGACTGGATGTGCCTGCTCATGGGGTTGCGGCGCGACGTCCTGGCCAAAGGGTCTGCAACCGATCACGCCGTGTTTGCCAGCGTCGCCAGGATCCACAACCGGATCAACGAGACGCTCTTCGACAGACCACAGGATTATGCGCCCCGATTCGCAACCAAGCCCAGCGGCAGCATCGACCCCCGGCCGTGGTGCCAGGGGTTCTACGCGGTCATGAATCTCAACATCAAAAGCTGGAGACGGCTACTCGACCTCGAGAACCCCAACCACGGCCTGCTGCTGCCGATCCTGATCTACTGCGTCGACAAAAAGGAGAGGCCCGTCCTCGGCAAGCCCAGGCCGGGGCCCGAGACCGCGCATTTCATCGAACACGAGGCCTACAAAGACATCGCCTCGTCATCCCCGCCCTACGCGAACTCCACTACGTCACCCGTTATGACGACCCGGAGTGATCGGCGCCGGCGCGCGGACCAACGACCGACCCGGCAAAGACACATCAGCAGCGGTTTCAGGAAAGGTGCCTCGGCGCACCGCTTACGTTTGACTCTGCCTGATCACGATGCCGTACCGCTTGGCCGTTGGCCTGACGCATCAGGATCTGGATTGCCTTGAGGTAGAGCCGGTTGTCGGTGGGGTGGGCGATCGCCTTCGGCTGCACCGTCGTGTCGACGGTGATCCGCTCCAGCGAACCGGGCTTCGCAGTCCCCGTCTCGAGTGCGACGTCGACGCTTGCCTTCAGCATTTCCTCTAGCACCTCGGGCCCGATCCGCTTGCGCCAGCCCTCATCGTGCTGGCATCGATCGGCTGCTCGTGCTGGAGGAACTCGAAGCCGCAGAAAAACTGTGGAGTGGGAAGCGCTCGAGCGCTCCGCTTCCCCGAACCGTACGTGCGGTAGAGTAGGGGCAGAGCGCCGTGCAGCGTTGCTGCTGTCGGTTTCTCGGCCCACCGGGTCACCGGAGGCGGTCACCGCCCCCGGTTCCCACAGAACGTGGCGTGCGGAGCTACCGCACCACGCTCTTCGGCAGTTGGTTCACAGCACCGCGAGTGCCTGCAGTTCCCTATGCGGGAGCCGCAGTTTGGGTCGCAGTAGCGGGTTCCGTTCTTTGATCTGGTTGAAAGTGCCCCAACTGAGGCGACCGCCATCACGGCTGCGGCTGCATAGCATTCTGCGCCAGTAACGCTCCACGACCTGGTACACCTTGATCAGCGACCGGAGATTTCCCGGGACGCCGTAATAGGCATAGTGGCCGCGCAGGACGCGGTTTATTTCCGCTACCTGATCACTGATTTTATAATGCTGTATTCGCCGCATCAGCTCCCGCAGAGACAGAAGGCTGCGCTTTAGCCGAGATTTCTCGGTGCGCATCCCAACCTTGAAGTTGCCTTTCGGTTATGCGTGCAGTACAGCGTCAGACCCAGAAAGTAGATGGTTTCCGGGCGATTTCTGCCGCGCTTGCCCGCGTGTCGCTGCGCGAACCGACCAAACTCGACCAACTTGGTCTTGGTCGGCTCCAGGCTGAGGCCAAACTTCCCCAACCGTTGATGTAGGGCTTCCTGAACGCGGAGGGCATCTTCGCGATATTGGAACAGATCACAAAGTCATCGATGTAGCGCACCAGTTTGGCTTCGCCCCGCAATCGGTCTTTCACGATGCGCTCGAACCACAGGTCGAGCACATAATGCAGATACACATTGCTGAGCAACACACTGATCGAACCCCCTTGCGGAGTCCCCTCTTCGCTCGATTGGACCACACCGTCCTCCAGAACGCCCGCCTTCAACCAGCGCCTGACCAGACTGATCAGGCGCGGATCCCCGACTCGATGTTCAACGAACCGGAGCACCCACTCATGTGAGAGACTCCCGAAGAAATTCTTCAAATCCGCCTCCAGCACCCAACTGATCTTGCCGCCAGCGATGACCTCGTTGAGGGTCGCCAGTGCATGGTGGGCGCTGAGCTTTGGTCGTCCGCCAAAGGAACAGGGCAAGAAGTCCTGCTCGTAGATGGCCGACAGCACCTCGGCTGTGCTGCGCTGGAGGGCCCGGTCCGCGATGGTCGGCACCCCTATGGGGCGCTGCTCCGTCTTGCCGAGCTTCGGGATGTAAACGCGCCGGACCGCCGGCGCGCGATACCGCTGTCGGTGGACGGACTGGAGCATTGGCTCAATCCATCCTTCAAAGCTTTCCTTCGCCGCTTTCGTCTGACCATCCACCCCGGCAGCCGAGTGGTTCGGAATCTTCAACAAATTCCTCTGCACCCGGTCGCGCGTGATGTGATGGGCAAGCGATGTAAACGGAGCTTCAGCTCACACCGAGCTTTCGCTGCTATTTGTTAAAGGTTCGTTTCCATGGTCAGCTAATCTTCTCTTTGCATAGAAGGCCGTGACTCCCATTGGATGGAGCCCATGTTGCCCAAGAACAATTCACCTACCGCTGACCGCTTCCCCATGTGGCCGGCTCTCCCGTCCTCAAAGTACTATCAGTCAGTCTGACTTCCACCCGATCATCGGACCCTCCTCACCTCCGCGGCTTGTCAGGTCCTGCAAGCTTGCGCTTGAACCGGATGGATCTCCCTTGACGTTGCCCCTTTGGCTTAATCCGGTTTGAAGTTCGCTCTGGCCCAACGTGAGGACCAGAGAATGAAGCGCAGCCGTTTCAGTGAAGAGCAGATCATCGGGATTTTGAAGGAGCACGAGGCCGGAGTTTCGGTGGCCGATCTGTGCCGCAAGCACGGGGTCAGCGACGCCAGCATCTACAAATGGAAGGCGAAGTATGGCGGCATGGATGTGTCGGAAGCGAAGCGGCTGAAGACGCTGGAGGATGAGAACGCTCGTCTGAAGCGGCTCCTGGCGGACGCCATGCTCGACAATGCCGCTTTGAAGGATCTTCTCGGAAAAAATGTATGGTCCGCCCCGTCCGTGCAAGGGTTCGCGACCTCGTCGATGACGATTCCAGTTGCATAAATGTATCCGGCCTCTCGCGAGCGGGCTGCTGTTGCAGCCAGGCCATGATGAGATCCGCGCACACCGTTCCCAAGGCAAGCAGAAGCTCCTCGGCATCAGCAAGCGCGGGAACCGCTACGTCCGCAAGCTCCTCGTTCATGGCGCGCGATCCTGCTTCAGACATCTGGATCGAACCCGGGATCGCCTTGGAAGCTGGCTCGACGGGCTGCAGAGCCGAATGCATCCGAACAAGGCCGTTGTCGCACTCGCCGCCAAGATGGCACGTATTGTCTGGGTTGTTCTGACCAAGCCGGGAGCGCTCTACGAACGCCGGGATCCTGCATTCGCCTGACGCACAAGGTGCGCTTGATCCCCGCGCAGTTCGTGAAGCCCTACGCGTCAAGTCGAACAAGACCGACATCATCGATGCGGAGGCGATCGCTGAGGCGGCCACGCGGCCAACAATGCGGTTTGCTGCACTCAAGAGCGAGGAACAAGCCGATCTTCAGGCTTTGCACCGGGTGCGGGACCAGATGATCGGAACGAGAACGCGTCTGATCAATCAGATGAGAGCCTTCTGCCTCGAATACGGGATCGCCCTACGCCAGGGGGCAGGCCTGTTCAAGCTCGACCTGCCGATGGTTCTCAACGATGCGTCGAACGACCTATCGCCGGCGATGCGCAAACTGCTCACGGATCTGTTCGCCGACCTCCACCAGCTAGAGCAGCGCATTCAGGACGTGACAAGGGAGATAGCTGCGATTGCAGATCGAGAAGATGTTGCCCGCCGGCTCATGACGATCCCCGGCATCGGAGCACTGGGCGCCACCGCCCTTCTTGCGGCAGTCGGCAACGGACGCCAGTTCCAGAAGGCCCGCGATCTGGCTGCATGGCTGGGCCTTGTCCGGCGGGAACACTCGACCGGGGGATGCCGTAAGCCCTGTGCAAAAAAGCGGGCTTCGTGCCCGAACCACATGCTGATCCACTGTTTCGTCATCACTATTCCCGAGCCTTGCAATCGAGCCGCAAGCGTGTCCGAGCGCCTGTATCTTCCTCGCAATCCATTGAGATCCGGCGCACTATTCCATGCCAACGATCGCCGGCGCGGCTCGCTCGAAGAATTGTAGCAGCGTGTCACGTCGGAAACGAACCTTTTGAACTGGCACGCCGTCGCTTCCGAGGCCAACGACGTGGAATATGTTCTTACCGATATCGATTCCGTAGACTGCGGCAGGACGCGGCACATTACGTTGTGGCATTGCAACCTCCTTTGACTTGACAGCCTCATGATGCGGCAGGAGGACGAGGCGGACCATCCCATTAATGGTGACGCCCGCTGCCGAGCGAGAGGCCGTCGCGCATCTTCGAACGGCATTCGAGATGAGCGAGCGGCGGGCGTGCAAGACCATCGGCTGCTGCCGGATGACGGTTCGCCACAAGGAGAGCCGTGGCGACGATGGTGACCTGCGGGAGCGGATGAAGGCGATCGCGCATGAGCGCCGGCGCTTCGGCTATCGCCGCCTGCATGTGCTGCTGCGGCGGGAAGGTTATGTGGTCAATCACAAGCGTCTGTTCCGGCTCTATCGCGAGGAGAAGCTTGCCGTTCGGCGCCGTGGCGGTCGCAAGCGAGCCATTGGAACGCGGGCACCGATGATGGTCCCCGTTGCACCCAACGACCGTTGGTCACTGGACTTCGTGTCGGATCAGCTGACCAATGGCCGTCGCTTCCGGATATTGACCGTCGTCGACGACTGCACGCGCGAGTGCCTGGGGTTGGTCGCGGATACGTCTCTGTCCGGCGTGAGGGTTGCCCGCGAACTCGATCGGCTCATGATCGAACGCGGCAAGCCGAAGATGGTGGTCAGTGACAATGGCAGCGAACTGACCAGCAATGCGATCCTTGCCTGGGCCGATGCAAGCCGCGTGGATTGGCATTATATCGCGCCGGACAAGCCAATGCAGAACGGCTTCATCGAGAGCTTCAACGGTCGCCTCCGTGACGAACTGCTGAACGAGATGCTGTTCACCTCATTGGCGCAGGCTCGCGCGGTCTTGGCCAGTTGGCGGGCAGACTACAACTTCAATCGCCCACATTCGCGGCTCGGATGGCAGACCCCTTCGAGTTCGCCCACACCTTCACCCCGCGACGGGACACAGCGCTGCGCACCATGATCAGCTCCGCGCCTGTGCCCGTCGCTCAAACCGCCAGGGCAACAATGATCGCCGGAGCGAACTCAGGATTGGATAAAACTTGGGGGCAACGTCACCCTTGTTCCCGTTGATTCCTTTGGTTGCATGCTGGCGGTACGAACCCCGGGAGCACCTCGGACCACTCGCACTGGCGCGGTCCGCGATTCCGCCTTCCCCTTTGAGAGACAGGGTCGGCTACTCCGATCACGTTCGATTTCGGGGCTATATTCCCGTTCACTTCATTCCGGCCTACAACCTCCCTGTCTACGCTTCGCAACGCCCGTTACCGGACGTCACGCAAGACCCGGTTCGCGGCTGCTCGCTAGGCTTTGCCGCGGCCGCCATCTCAGACGGCAGACTTCAACGCGCTTGCAAGGCGCAACTCTCGCCGAACCGGACGTTAGTCTTTCGATCTCATCCGGCTTTGGCTAGGCCGCACCATTCCGCTAAGAACAACGCCATGGTTTTCGTCACACGCTTGACTGACTCCAAGTCGACTCGCTCATCAAAACCATGCGCCTTTTCCACCGTCGGCCCATAATTTACGCCCCACGTATCTTGGTAAAGGTTGAAATACCGGGTATCTGAGGATGCAGATGTCACCACCTCACGCATCGTCGTGCCGGTAATTTTCGCGTGGGCTCGGCGGAGGATATCTTCCGGGACTTCCGCATGTTTTACGAAATAGCCAGCCGACATGTGTCCAAAGTATTCGATCGCAGGCGGATTGTTGGAAAGGTATGGATCGTCCCGAATCGCGTTTCTAACAGCGTCCTCAATTTCGCGGCGGGCCTCCCCCTGAGTGAAGCCGGGCATCAGCCCAACCCGCACATTCAGCGCTGCACTTGCAGGCACGCTAGATGTCCACTCCCCACCATGGATCTCTCCGATATTGACGCGAACCGGGAAGGGGTGGTCACAGTAGAGGGGAACTTCGCTCTTCCGCTCGTTCCACTTGGCCTCGAGTGCTTTGATATGCGGCCATAGGGCCATTGCCTTCTCAATGGCGTTTGTCCCTACTCCAATAAATCCAGACGCGTGCTCTGGATCGCCTTTAACGGTGATGCGCGCCCATATTAGCCCGACCTCGCCGCGGGTGAACAATTCTCCGCTTGGCTCCGGTATGAAGGCTGCATCGGCGCGATACCCCCGTTGGAGGCAGGCGAGTGTGCCGTTCCCCGTGCTTTCTTCTTCAACGACCGACTGAAAGTGAATTCGACCTTGCGGCGAGTAACCACTATTCCTGACGGCGTCGAAGGCAAAAAGGGTTGCCGCCAGCCCCGATTTCATGTCCCCCGATCCGCGACCATACAACCATTTTCCGTCGATCTTGGGCTGGAATGGACCAAAACGCCACCTATCAGCGGAACCGGTAGGGACTACGTCGACGTGCCCGTTAAAAATGAGCGAGCGCCCTTGTTCTTTCGTCGGGCGATATGTGCCGACTACGTTGAACGCCTGATCATAAGAGGTGACTACCGGACTGAACCCAGGGAGCTCCTTTAGTTGATCGATATCTAGCTTCCATTTATCGACATCGAGTCCACGCCCACGCATCGCGTCAGCCATAAGGTCTTGAGCCGTGGCTTCCTGGCCTCGCAGCGAGGGTATGCCCACCAAAGCTTGTGTAAATTGAACTTGCCGTTCGAAGCCACTATCGACTGCTGCGCAAATGTCCGACACTACTTTATTAGGTAACAAAGCTAGACTCCTCATCGTCGGCCCGAAGCATGGATATTTGTCGGCTGGAAGGTATCGCGGCAGCAGCGCGGTCATCACGCCGTCCCTGTCTTATTTCCTCAAGGCCGTTCCCCAGCGGGTTCAATAAACCGGTTCGCCAGTACTTCTGAGCACGGTCGTATTCGTTCGAATGGTGGCTGCACGATTTTCCGACTTCGGCCAGATCGACGGTGTGCGTAACTGTTGCGAGGTGTAAAACCCCGGCGCAGCATCGAGCAATCTCGGTATTGTGTTCACGGCAACGGCAGCTGTACCAAGTCCACCAAGCTGAGAGATCTGCTCTTTGACTACCAAGTCCACCGAGGGGCTTCCGCTAATGCGGACGCTATCTCCCAAGGGTTCATCTCGATCGTCGGGATCCAGTATGCCGACCATTTCAAAACGGAGCCTTTCGTCGCCCTTAGAAAGGCCAACCACCGACTGGCGGAAGCCGCAAACCCGACCCGGCTCGATTTCGATATATGACGTACGCCGATGGCGCGAAGTAGTGATCGCCGACTTGGTTTGCTGGAGCTCGTCAACTTCAAGACCCATTGAAACTGCGACCATGCCAGCTGTTTCCAAGAGTCCGATATGGCCAATTGTGCCATCTTTGGCTCCCAAAGCGAACTCGGATTCGGTAAGTCCCGCACCAATGTGCTTCATCTCGTCTGGCCCATAGGGAGAAAAGTCGACGATACGCCGTCCATCAACTCGGTTGACTTCCCAGCAGGGCGAGGACGCTGAGATTGGAAGTAGGTCGAGTATAAATCCGGGATTAATACCTACAGCCGTAACGCGTACACCCGCCGCCTTCGCCTGACGATCAATCTCCTCTGCCATGCCTACATTGGAACCAAGTGGGAAGAACAGCTCTTGCGTTATCGTGACAACGTTGATGCCTCTTGCGATTAACGATTCGACAACGGGATATGCCTCGGCTGCGAAAGCGGTCGTCGCATGCAGTGCAACATCGGCCTTCATTTGGTGCGTGGTCTCCGGAGACGACACCTGAATACCGTTGAGGGCCGGTTCCTGAAGGAGGTCGCCAAGATCACGCCCGATTTTGTTTCGATCGTAGTCAATCGCGCCGACTATGGATACGTCACTGCGTCTCGCCAGCAGGCGAAGCATCAACCCACCCATTGCTCCAACGCCATATTGAATAATTCTCATTTTTGGTCTCTCCCAGTAGAAACGGATCGTGTTGGCAATCGGCTATTCGGCAGATTGGGATGCGAGTTGCTAACGAAGAAATTGCTCTATGTAGCCAGCGCCTCGACCGAGCGCTTCGTAGTGACGCGAAGCGGCAGAGAGTTTTGTAAAGACGTCCTCGTATCCCAAAGGCACGCCCTGAGGATCAACGTAGACGTAGCCGCCACTTACATGGAATAGCGTAATCATCTCGCAGCAATCGTTAGGTACGACGAGCGTATGTGTCTCGCCCGGCGGCTCGAAAGCATAGTCGCCAGCCTTGGCGATCCAATCGCGTTCCAGATAATGCCACGTCCCACGAAGTACCATCGCATGAACCGGACCACTGTGGCGATGCCGAGAAAGGACTCCGGATTTGGTGACTCGGAGTAGATTAACGTAATATCCCTCGCTGGCGGAAAGCAGAAGCGGTTTGAACCAGACGCCGTCAGCCTGGGGAACCCACGCATCTTGGTCCGCATCCAGATCTAGGACTCCGGACAAGAACACGTCGGGACGCATGCCCGGCGGTTGGGGCATCTGGTATGGTTGTTTTGAAAAGTCGAGCGCGCTATTCACAGCATGCCTCCTCTTGAGACGAGGCAGGAATGATCGCTGCCTCTATGGGTTATGTTAGGCCTCGATGTTCCAAACCGACGCTGTCATGACTCAACCAATTGAGGCCAGTCGCTTTGGGCTAAGCCGCAATGCCGCGGCGCGGCGATGGCCTTCCAGCTTTTCAGTCGCGCTCTGACGCACAGCTGCCGGAGCAACGGCGGCAACACCACGCTCGTCCAACCACTGGTGCGTGGCGATCTTAACGTAGGAGCCAACCCAAAGACCGCCAGTGTAGCGACCTGCCGCCATGGTCGGCAGGGTGTGGTTCGTACCGCAGCACTTGTCCGAATAGACGACGCTGGCAAGTTCTCCAATGAAGAGCGAGCCGTAGTTTCGAAGCTTTTTAGCGGTTGCCTGCGGATCCCGGGTGTGGACCTGAAGATGCTCAGTAGCGATGTAGTCCGAGTAGGCAACCATCGTGCCTTCGTCTTCCACGACAGTGATCTCTCCATAATCCTTCCATGCAACGCCCGCTACCGGGGCCGTGGGCAGGTCTTCCAACTGCCTTTCGACTTCCTTGAGAACGTCCTCAGCAAGCTTGCGGTCAGTCGTCACGAGCCCAACACGGGTGCGGACGTCGTGCTCGGCCTGCGCCAGAAGATCGGTCGCGATGGTTGCTGCATTGCCGGTTTCGTCGGCCACGATGAAGATTTCGCTCGGGCCAGCGAGCTGGTCGATACCGACCTGACCGAACACTTGCCGCTTTGCTTCATTCACAAACGCGTTGCCCGGGCCGACGATCTTGTCGACTGCCGGAATCGTCTCAGTGCCGTAGGCCATGGCGGCGATCGCCTGCGCTCCGCCAACGCGGAAAATGCGATCTGCCCCGGCAAGGTGGCAACCTGCGATCATAGCAGGGTCAGCATTCGGCGGAAGGCAGGCAATGACCTGATCACAGCCTGCAACCTTGGCCGGGACAATGGTCATGACTGGCGCCGACAGGAGCGGGTAGCGGCCGCCAGGCACATAGCAGCCGACAGTCTCAATCGGTATTACCCGGTGACCGAGATGAAGACCGGGCAGGCTCTCGATCTCAAGCGGCAGGATGGTGCCCAGCTGAGCCTCTGCAAAACGGCGGACGTTGGCAATAGCAAACTCAGTGTCTTCGCGCGTCTGCGGATCGAGATCGGCGACAGCTTTCTGCTTCTCGTCCTCAGTGATTTCAAAGTTGGTGACGTCTGCCTTGTCGAAGGCAAGGGAGTATTCGCGGACCGCGGTGTCCCCTCGCTCGCGAACGTTCGCAATAATGTCCTTCACGGTTTTCTCGACCGGAACCGCGTGCGAGATGGCATCTCGTGAGGGCTCCTTAATCTGAGTAAATTTGCCTTTCAGCGCTTCGATACGTGACGTCATCAAAACCTCTTAACGTGGATGATGCTCCCAGCATCGTGCAATAAATACAATCCGACAATTGCCCAGCTGGCACGCGTTCAATATACTCACCACATGGTCAGCTACCCGGATCCTCTTGGTATTGGTTTGATTGAGGGGACAGCATGCTCTCTAAACAACTATTCAAGGAACTGACGAATGCCAAAGATTGGCAGCAAACTGCGCGAACTGCGTCGCCGACGGGACCTTAGCGTCAGAGCGTTGGCGGCTCGTTCGGGAATATCTCATTCTACAATATCTCTCATTGAGCGCGATCGAATGAGCCCTTCGGTCGACACTTTGGGTGCTGTTCTGGACGCGCTTGGAACGACGCTTACGGGCTTCTTTTCCGATCTACAGTCAAGCCTCCCGTATTCCCCATTCTATATGTCGGCCAACCTGGTAGAAATCGGAAAGGTCGACACAATCTCCTATCGCGTGATCGGCTTGGATCACCCGAACCGCCAACTGCTGATGTTGCACGAACGATACGCACCGGGCGCGGACAGCGGCGAGGAATTCACCCATACAGCGCAGGAAGCTGGCATGGTTTTGTCCGGCATGGTGGAGGTCACAGTGGGAAACCAGAGACGAGTTCTCAATCCGGGAGACGGATACTATTTTGATAGCCGGTTGCCGCATCGATTTCGAAACGTTCACAACGGCCATAGCGAAATCGTGAGCGCTATAACGCCACCCACTTACTGACTATCCGATCGTGGGCAAGCCTGGTGAGTATAATAACCAACGTCGCGAAACAGCTGCCCAATTACAAGAAAACGCGTATTTCATATTAAATGCCGAACTCAGAGCTGGCTTGGGGAATCTGGACAGAACGATAAGTGGATTTTCCGCCTGACAACGGCAACGTGGTTGCCGCGAATCAGGAGAGACCATGACGAAGCGCACGCGCCGGAACCACACACCGGCTTTCGGCGATCAACGAAGCATTCGATGCCGAGGCCGGCGCTTTGCCATAGGTCGAAGCAACTCCTGCGTGACCAGGTCCTTGCCGCGGGCGCGCATCCCCTCTTTGATGTAGTCGCGGGAGATGACGAGGTCCTGACCGTCCTCGGCGACGCCGCGGACGATGATGTGGACGTGCGGATGCTGGGTGTTCCAATGATCGACGGCGACCCAGTCGAGTTTCGTCCCGAGGTCCTTCTCCATTTGCCCGACCAGTTCGCGGGCGTAGCCCCTGAGGTCGGAGAGCTCGGCGGCATCCTCGGGTGAGACGATGAAGCGGAAATGATGCCGGTCGCCCTGGCACCGCTCCGCAAAGGCCTTTGGGTCGGCGTCCTCGGTCTCGAGGCCGAACAGGCGCGCCTTCTCGCCATCCCTTGTGACGCCCTCGCGGCGGAGATAACCGAGATGGGCGGCGAGCGGCGCCGGGCGTGCCGTGTGGCGGACGACGCGCGTCTTGATCGTGACCAGACGCGAGCGGCCAGTCAGCAGGCGGTTGGCCGGCACGCTGGCGACGCGACCACGCCCGAACGTGGAGCGCTTCCCGCTTCTGAGCATGCCCTGTCGCGAGATGCCGCCGCCGGCCCGCTGGGCGGCGGCGAGCGCCTGCGCGATGAAGGGCTTCGCCCGCTGAGCGCGGGCGGAGCGGATGCGGCCCGGGCGTGGCTGAAAGTCGTTCTCCTCAGCCATCACCGGCCTCGGCAATGTGCGAAAAGAGAAGTATCGGCAATAGGATGTGTTGAGGCGCACATTGCACGCCGAAGCCACACATTGCCGGATCCGTGAAAAACAGAAGCAAAAAATACCGACCGCCCGAGCCGCACATTGCGGCCTTTTATCTGGCCCCGGCAGTCAGGACACTGTTTTCGATTGGATTGTCATTTCCCGCAGGCTTGAACTTGGCTTGGAACAGTCGAACTATGTTGGCAAAGCTTCCGTTGTCACACCAATTTGTCGTGGTCCGTTTAAAATTTTGAATTTCGACCCGATTGAGTTTCTCACTTTTGTCAAACCCGAACAGTGCGGAGAAACCCAAGGCCTCGCCGTTTATGGTGAGGCCGAGGTAGCTTGGAAGATCGATGAAATTCCAGCTTTTGCCGTGGGGCCGTGTGTATGTGCCCAAGGCGAAGCCTGATGTTCTGGCGGCCTGCTCGAGACTCGGTCGGTCAACTCCGAATACGAACGGGAACGGTCCGGGGAGTGCAGGTTCGGAGGCTATGGCAGATGGCGAAGATCCGCAGCCAAGAGTGAGCGTGGTAGCGATTAGTGCAGAGTAACAGGTTAATTTCTGCGTTTGCTTGGAAAGCATGGTCCCACTCCAACACCAGATCCGACTTAGATATCAGCGTATCTCATGTTCCGACACACGGCGCTATTCGAAGTTGCTCGCTGATTTTTCGAGCGCTCTCGCTGCGAGAAGATTGTCAGGAGGCGCTAGATGAAAGCGTAGGTATGGGCGGTCGAAGGAATATCCCGATCGCTCCCCTGGCCTCGAAGGCTTTATTGCGTTGATTTTATTGCTTTTCCTAGACATAAATCTGAAGTCGTACCGCATCCAGCGCTTCCTCCCCCATCAGGGTTGCATGACCGTCGAAGTCGTTCTTCTTCACCTGCTGCCCGACACGTCTACAGCCAGGTTCCCGCCGCAACGCCTCCGACACCAGTTTATCGTCGTGACGTCTTATGTCGCTTTTTGGTTGAGCGAGCCGACTTTTGTGGCGCAACCTTGCCAAGGACATCCGCGATTGCGCTTCGGGACGGCGAGAAGAAATACCCTCCAGCGGTTGGGTATACCCATTCCACCCCTTTGGGCGTATCAACACGAACCTGATCGCTTCCAACGATCATAAAGCGGGACGAGCGGGCGATGTCCCCTGCCCAATGATCAAGTCTTCGCCCGATTTTCCGGTGAGCTGAGGCGTAGGTTTGCCCTCGTCGTTTGCCCAGAACGATTGCAGGAATTCGAACTGGTCGCGAATAGATGCCTGATAGCCGAGGAACAGCAGTCCGCGGTCACCATCAGCAGGATCAACTTCGCTGGCGATAGGTAGCGGATCACCGAATGGAATGCCGCGCCGCAGAATGCGCCTGATGAGGGAATTGACCTCGCCTCCCTGGTCTGTCGCCAGCGCCCGTGGATTGACCTTCCTTATGTGTGATGCCGCAGGACATAACTCGCCCGACGGGTCACCTATCGCTGGCGGGAAGCCATCGGCGGCAGTGCCAGCACTGAGAAAGTCGAAATCGTTGTTGGCGCCTAACGTCCTGGCAAGACGCTCGTCGTCCTTGGCCGAGGCACGAAGAAGCGGAGCTCCGCTGCGCCATCTGCCGACCACCATAGCTCCAAAATGCTCCGGGGTGAGGCCTGAATATTCCGGGCGCGACGACAGCTCACGCGCGGTCCTGCTCAAGAAACGATTGAACGCAGGGACGTCCTGGTTGAGCCTACGGTAGACAAGGAAGGATCCATTCCTGGCCCAAAGCGGCCCGATTGGAGGAACGCCAACAACCACGTCATTGGCCTGGTTACCAAGCGGCCAAGGCGCAGCCGCATTCCGACCGCTGGCTACGCTCTGCCTGGGATAGCCCAGCACGAACTCGCCAGGACATATCAGGGGGCGCCCGGGAGAGGCAAATTCGATGGTGGTGCCGGCAGGGCTTGAGCCATCGCGCGGCGCCAAATAGTCGCCAATACCGGGGGATAGGCGGCCACGCACCGCCGGCTGAGACACGCCGTCTTTGAACCCAAAATGCTCCCGCCCGGGAGGAAAAGACCCCGGGGCCCCAGTGCGGCCGAGGTCGCGGCCGTAATCTATGTGCATCTCGACAAGACCGGCCTGCTCTTCCAGCGCCCGCTCGCTCGCCAGCCTGTCCAGCAGATCCTCTTCCCGATCAGCTGCAACAATCAGAAGGATGTCAGGAATCTTTCCAGAGGCACCAAAAATCTATTTGGAGATGTGCCCGCGCACATTTGGATCCATAGGGTCTCCAAGCCTTCCGACCGCTGCAGCCATTCCACCGGCGAAGACCGGATCGAACTGGGTAGCATCGGGAACTAACCGGAGAAGGGCCGGATAGGAGAGCGCGATATTCATCCAGATTGACGACAGGTTGCCAGGGTCCGCCCCGGAGGTGCCGCCCGCAAATGCTCTGAACTTCTTTTTGAACGATGCGACTTCGTCAAGCCACGTCAGACGCGCGGCACAATCATGCAGCCAGGATCGCGTCGAGACAAGATCGTTCTCGGCCATCCGCAGAAACATGAAGACCTGCAGGTCCTTGTTGAAGCCGCCGAGGACGTTTCCCTGAATTTCCTCAAATCGGCATCTTACTGGGACAGGATTTGCATCTGCTGACCTCGCTCGGGAAGTCCCTTCAACAGACGAATTCGGTTGCAGCGCTGTATTGACGGTAGCGCTCTCCCGACTCGAACCCCCGAATAAGCGGTTCGATCATGCTTGCATCACTGTATGTCCAGGGCCGTCAACTTCCTTCATGAGCGCGCGAAATTCAGCTGGAGGCGCAAGGCAGAAAGTTCGAAAAGCTTCCAGGAACCCCAGCGCGCGCGCCGCCGGAACCTGGCCGAGAATGATGGCGGAGCCGGCAGCAACGAAATTGATGGTGACGCCGGAGACAATCTGGCCGCCCCAATGGGTGATCGAGGCGAAACTGTGCACCAGCGCGAACAATGACGGCGGTGAACCGCGGCCGCCCAGGCGCCGCAACCGCCAGGCAGGCGAGCAGCAACGGCCCGGAGAACACCTTGCTCGGCGGCGATGGTGCGGGTCGCATCCCGCACCGCCATCATGACGGCGCCCGCCGAAGTGAGCATGGCGACTAATCGGACAGCAGGCACAGCATTCAATCCCCGAAGGCGTCAGTCTACGTTCGTAAGAGACATATGGCGCGGCGCGAGCGCTGCGGCTGTACGACAGACGAAAGCGGTTCTCAATCCGAGGCGATGCCGTTCTTGATCCGTGTGAGGCGGCTTTCGCCTTCCTCCGGGCCGAAGCAGCTTTCGACATCATTGCATTCCCGGCAACTGGGCGCGCTGCACAGCGAAAAACCTTCGGCCTCGCAGAGCTTGCGGTAGAAGTATTTCTTCCATTTCATGTTTTGGGTGTTGCCGGCCGCCAGCGTCGGAAAATGCGAGGCGAGCAGGCGGCCGAGCTCGGTCCGATTAAAAAGCCCAAGCTCCTGCCAGAGGTGGTCATTGCGCATGGCACGCCGGGCGATGATCCTGGCGAAGCGGGCGCTCGTCGGGTCGCCAGGACGGGCATGCGCCAACAGCAGTCCATGCAGCAGTTCTTCCTCCAGATCCGGCTCGGGCTCGCTCACCTCTTTCAAGGCAAACGCGTTGATAGGAATAGCAGGAAAACAGCGGGACAGGACATCGCGCAGCTCGGCGCGCGAAAGTCCGGTTGCCTCCGTCACAGTCGCCTCGCCGGCCTCGATCTCCTCGAGCGCACGTGAAAGCACACAGGCAAGCACATGCTGATCCAGCTCGATCTGCGGCGATTGGCCGGTGCTGAGCCGGGCATAATGTTGAGCAAATATGGTGCGTTCTCCTGGTTTGTCCCTATCAATTCATGCAGAGACCCGGCCTGCCGCAACATGGGTCGGGCAGTTCTTCGGATACGCAGTCGCGGATCGCCTCGCGGTCGAGTAGTTCGGCAATTTTCGTCTGTTGCATCGGCTCTGTCGCAAATTCTGTGATTGGCAGAGGCGTTTCGCGAGCCCCCGCCCTGCCGTTTGCGCCTCTTGGGGAACACTGGCGCCGGAAATGCCCCCGCAGAGTTGGACGTGGACCGTGCAGGACAAACGCCGCGTGCTGAGTGCGGCCACATGGTCGGCCCCATTCAAGCCGCCAGACTCACGGTTGAATGACGTCTGGTTCAGAGCGTCAGAGAGTGAGTTCCAGCGCACGTTCAGGACAGGATCGCGCGCCTCGCGATGCAGGCAGCTCCTCCCCTTCCGCAACTTCAATGTCACCGGCCAGGATGTAGCCCTCGTCATCAAGCTTGAAGATGTCCGGCGCTTGCGCCGCGCATCGCGCGTGACCCTGGCATTTGGCCTTTTGGACGATGATGCGCATGGCGCTGCCTCCATTGTCTGTGCCCCGGCTCGGGGCGGGCCTAAGACCAGTCCAGGATCAAATTTTCGATCCCGAACACATGGCCGCCAGAAGTTATCGGTGCCGTACCCTGCTTGATCCGGAAAGCCGGGATGCGCGCCAGCCACTCCTCCAGGCCAATGACAATCTCCCGCCGGGCAAGGTGTGAGCCAAGGCAACGGTGGGGACCATAGCCAAACGCTGCGTGGCGGTTATTCTCCCGCTCCAAATCGATAGCGTTGGGGCATTCGAATTCCGCCGGGTCACGATTGGCAATCATGGTGGCGCAGGAAACATAGTCCCCCTCCCGGATCGGCGCGCCTTCGAAGTCGATATCTTTCGTAGCCACGCGGATCAACTGAATGGGCGGATAGGCCCGCAGCAATTCTTCGGTTGCGAGCGGGATGCGGTCCGGTTCGCTCCGCAGCAATTGCTGATCTTTGAGGTTGCGCGCGAGGTACGCCAAGTCAAAGCCTATAGCTGCTGCGACCGTGTCGAGCCCAGCGACGAAGACAAGCACGCCGATGCCGCGGACTTGGGTGTCCGTCAGCCGGCGGCCCTCGACCTGTGCCTGCACGATGAAGGTCATGAAATCGTCAACCGCCTCCTGGCGGCGCATGGCTGCAAGTTCGTCGATGAATGCCACGATCGTCCGGGCAGCCATAGGTCGTTCCTTATCGTCGCCGTGGAGCAGATCTTTCCCCCAGCCGACGAATGTATCGAGTCGGTCATCGGGCAACCCCAGAAAGCGAAGAAAGGTGCTCACCGCGAAAGGAAATGCAAAATCCTTCATCACGTCGCAGCTTGTGCCCGACGCGGCGATCCTTTCGATCAGCTCGACCGCCCGTTCGCGGACAGCCGGTTCCAAAGCCAACACCCGCTTTGGCGAAAGCAGCGGATTGAGCAGTGAGCGAAAGACGCCATGGGCCGGTGGATCGAGCTCAAGCGGGATCGTCGGCCAGTTTTCACCCAGTATGGAGGAGAAGATGCTGCGATGGCTGGAAAAAGTCTCTGCGTCCTGCAGCACCCTCCGCTGGTCCGCGGCACGGGTGATGACCCATGTACCCCGGCCATCTTGCGTGTTGTAGCGGGAGTAAAAGATCGGAGGCCCGTCATGTACGCAAGCGACAGCTGCGTGTGGATCCCCGTTGGGTGTTGGCGGCATCCCTGGCGATGTAAACAGGCTGAAGTCCCTCACCATTTCGGGCGGGACATGATCTGGAACGGGGTTGGTTGCCATTTTGCTTTCTCTACATTGGCGTTCATGGCTCGATCGAGATTGCACCGCTGTTCATAAAGTCGACATCCAGCATGGGTGCGTCTCGTGTCGGGCGCCTTCGAGATTCTGTCGCCCGATCAGCCCACTGCCAGCGCGGATGAGATCGGTTGCGAAGTCAATCAAAAGGCATCTCCGCCGCGCTGCGGTCATGAAGCAAAGCCGCCGCTTATCCCCGATAGGGTTGAGAGGTGGTCAATCACCGCTGAGCTCTGTGACGCACTGCTGATGCCCTGCTGATCAAATCGTCGAAGCAAGTCGCGTGCCGGATAGGCATACCCATGGCGCTGCACCAAGCAATGCCAGCCTGCACTGGGCCCGCCGCTGGGATCACCTGTCCATCATTGTTAGGACAACGTCCGACAACCGACATCCGTGGTCGGTTTTGTCGAGTCCGCGACATCAAGCTGTTCGGCTTGGCTGCTGCTGCACAGCCTTCCGGTCGACGAGCGAGGAGATCGCTCGCACGGCCCGGATTGAGCAACGACGCGATCCAGCGCAAGGATCGACTGCGGTCCGACAAGACCCGACGGCGCTTGCGCGCGATGATCGGAATATCAACAAGGTCGAGCCGCGCTTCGGTTCGGCGTTGATGGCGTATGCATTTTATCGCTCGCAGGCGCTGCAAGGATTTTCGGTCAGACGGCGATGCACTCGTGCGCACCTCCGGCCGGCGACCAGCTTGACTGTATCGGTGCGGTCCATTCCGGCGTGCATCACCTGACCGTGCGCATCCCCTACGACGGCAAGCCTTTCCGCTCATGGACCTAAATTTCCTCGCGAGCCGCTGTCGCAACGTTGTGCCGAGTCCTATGGCGGCCGGTTCAATCCGAGGACCTGTCGGCACTCAACACATCCCTGGAGGTCGGACCGGGAATGCGTGGCAGACTCTCGGCCAGAAACCGCCAGTCGCTGCGCTCGCGTTCGCCTTCCTTGCGCGTGCCGAAGAACTGGATGATCATCTTGCCGTCGGCGCCATAGGCTTCAATGGATGTGACGTGACCGTCCCTCGTCGGCTTGCGCACGGCCCAGACCTCGCGGATGTGATGGGTCCTAAGATGCAGATGGAAGGTCTCGTCGAGCACATTGATCCGCGGCCCGATCTGCTTGACCGACTTGATCGGGCCGGAATGGATCTGGATGCAACCACGATTGCCGACAAAGCACATGATAGGCATCTCGTCTTCGGCCGCCTGTTGGAACAGGGCGCCAACGGCATCATTGTCGAGCAGCCAGGCGTAATCCTCGTCGGCCATACGCATCGCCTGGCAGCGGCTGAGCTTCAGTGTCTTCAACATGTGGTAGAACTGATGCACGTCGCTTAGCCGGCCCCAGTGCTCGCGTAGGTTGTCGACCGTGGCGGCTTGGTCTGGACTCACTGCGTTATCGCGCGCACGGCCCGCCTCGACCGATATGATCGGCTCCTGGTCGGAGAATACGAGCTCTGCCGCCAGATTTTGATAGGCGTGCAGGTTCGAGGCGGGCCTGAGATATACTTTGTGCATCGCCTCGCCGGCGGCATCAAAGAATTGCAGGCTGCGGCGGATCTCGGCTCCCTCGCGCTTCTCGACGGCGAAGCCATACGCCCACGCTTTCGGGAAGATGCGCAGGTCGATGTCGTCGCCGAGCACCATGGCATGCTGGTTGCCGGTGACCACTTTTTCGTAGACGCCGATCTTTTGGTGCACGGCACTTTCGTTGCGGGTGAGCGCCATCACCTCGCCGACCGCTTCGAGGCCGGTCAGCAGATCATCGACGCGCGGCTCGATGCGCACCACGCCGTGACCACAATGCGCCGCGACCAATTCGGCTTCCGAAATGTCCAATCGAGCGGCGAGATCATGCTCCCGGATTTTCGGATTGTCTTCGCACGCCCACCGTATTTCATCCGGCGACGGTTTCTCGCGCTGGTCCATGTCTTACCCCTGGTTCTACCTACGTGTAAGGATCAGCTGCCCTGCCGGGGAATCTTCAGCCGATAGGGCGGCCGTAATGCTCGCCCCTGATCTGCTGCTGGCCCATGAACAAAGTGTCGCTGGACAGCGTGCACACGGCGTCGCACCCGCGCGAAAACCGGCGAGCAGGCACATGCCGATGGCATCCCGTTGAGCCGGTCGGCGGCTACTGGGCGGCGGTGGTGAGCGAGTGTGGGTGTTGTCGCAATCGGCCAAGCGGGCATTCTGATGCCACGGGCGGCGCTGCTTTGCCAAGCGAGGCGTATCTGACCCGGTCCTGACATGTTGCTCCCTTGCTTCGCCCCATCCATCGCGAGGGCACCCACGGCATGATTGTGGATCGGCATGCTCTTGCCGCCTCGCCAAACGGAGCCTCAAAAACCGTGCCAATTGCGCCGAAGCAAGCTCAGAAGAAGTTCTGTATTTGGTGATGTGAGTTCAACCAAGAACTCAGGCCCAATATCCCTCGTGGCAGACCCGACAAACCCGACAGTACGTGTCGGTTGGCCGACAGCTTCGCAGCAATGCACTCACAAGAAGCACGGCAGTGTCAGAGATGCCGCGCTGTGTTGAAACGTTTTTTTTCGCTTTGGCACGGTGCATGCGACGTGATGCGCAAGCAGGTCCCGGACTGAGGAGAATGGAGCCATGATTACGCTCACCGACAACGCTGTTGCCGCCTTCAAGACTGCTCTTTCCCGCGCCAGCGAGCCGGCGGAAGGTTTTCGCATCATGGTCGAGGCCGGCGGCTGCGCCGGCTTCAAATATTTAATGGGCCTGGAGAGCGTGTCGCGCGAGGGCGACGCGATCACTGACACAGATGGGATCAAGCTGTTCGTGGACGCGGGTTCCCAACCACATGTAGCCGGCATGACCGTCGACTTCCTCACCGGGCTCGAATCCTCCGGTTTTGTCTTCGATAACCCCAATGCGCGCGAAAAGTGCGGCTGCGGCAAGTCCTTCAGTTAAACGCCCGAAGCGCCTGTGCGGCCGACAGACTGATTTTGCGGCAGAGGAGACTTATATGGCCGGCACGACAGATGTCCCCGTCCTAAAAAACAAGGTAAGGTCAAAGCCGATCTCGGGACAGCCATTCGCTTCCCTAGGATGCAAAGAACGTCGCCTCCCGAAACAGCTCGGGTCCTGGTGTCACCCGAGCTGCTTGCGGACAATCGCGCCGCTGCGCCAAATTCGGCTCATCGATAACGTTATCGCGTTCGGGCGTCCTTACCTGCGGGCTGACGGCGGCCACTGCGAACATGTCCATCTCGACGGAGATCCGGTCTGCGTCAAACACTCCGGGCGTCTGCGCGGGCTGCCAGTTCAGGCCCATTATCATCAACGGCATGCGTCAGAGGCTCAACGAGTCGGTCCGCGCCGCGTCATTCTGGTCAACTGAGGATCGCACCTATGAAGCCTGTCTACCTCGACAACAACGCAACCACACGGGTCGATCCTGCGGTCCTGCAAGCGATGTTGCCGTTCTTTAGGGATCAATTCGCCAACCCTTCGTCGGCGCACGCTCTTGGCGCCTCAGTCAGCGCGGCGGTGAGAAATGCGCGGAGGCAATTGCAAGCGCTGATCGGCGCAGAGTTCGACGATGAGATCACCTTCACCTCGGGTGGGACAGAAAGCGACAATGCAGCGCTTCTTTCAGCGCTCGAGGCGGCGCCCAACCGAACCGAGATCGTGACGTCCGCGGTCGAGCATCCCGCCGTGCTGACGCTCTGCGCGCATCTTGAGAAGACCCGCCGCGTCAAGGTGCATAGGATCCCGGTGGATTGCCTTGGCCGGCTCGACCTCGACGCCTATATGGCCGCCCTGACCCCAAGGGTGGCAATCGTTTCCATAATGTGGGCGAACAACGAGACTGGTGTGATCTTCCCCGTGGCCAGGCTTGCCGAGTTGGCCAAGGAAGTGGGCGCCCTTTTCCATACGGATGCTGTGCAGGCGGTCGGCAAGCTTCCGATGGACCTGAAGTCGACCTTAATCGACATGCTGTCGCTCTCCGGCCACAAGCTGCACGGGCCGAAAGGGATCGGTGCGCTTTTCGTAAAACGTGGCGTCAATTTCCATTCGCTGATCAAGGGGGGTCACCAAGAACACAACCGGCGTGCTGGCACCGAGAATACGCCCGGCATAGCCGGGCTCGGCACGGCGGCCGAACTCGCCTTGAAATTCATGGACGACGAGACCACACGGGTAAAGTCGCTCCGCGATCGTCTGGAGGGCGGGATCCTCCAGCGCATCCCAGGCACCTGTGTCACTGGTGATCCCCTGCAACGGTTGCCCAACACCGCAAACATCTCCTTCGAACATGTCGACAGTGATGGAATTCCACTTCTCCTCAGCCGCATTGGCATCGCGTGTTCCTCTGGCTCGGCCTGCACCTCCGGCTCTCTGGAACCAAGCCATGTCCTAAGCGCGATGAAAACGCCGCACGCGGCAGTCCGCTTCTCCTTGGCGCGGGACAACAGCGAAGAGGATATCGACCGGGTGCTCGAGGTCATGCCGGCAATCGTGGGGAAGCTGCGCAGCTTTTTCGGTTCTGGGCCGGGTAATCCGGTCTATGCGTGAGCGGCAGAAGAACAGGCTACCGGTCATGACCCGTCATGTCTCTCTCAACGATACGACATTGCGCGATGGCGAGCAGGCGCCGGGCGTCGCCTTTACCACGACGGAAAAGCTGGAGATCGCTGAGTCTCTTGCGGCGGCCGGCGTCACAGAGATCGAGATCGGCACGCCGGTCATGGGCGTCGACGAGATCGAAACAATTCGCGCCGTGGTCGCGCGGCGTCTTCCGGTTCGGCTCATGGCCTGGTGCCGGATGACGTCGTTGGATCTCGATGCAGCGATCGAGAGCGGGGTCCAAGCGGTCAATTTGTCGCTGCCTGCGTCGGACATCCAACTTGCCGCCAAGCTCGGCCTCGACAAGGCGGGAGCGCTCCAGGTCATCGATGATATGGTCAGGCGCGCCGCCGCCGCCGGCTTCTTCGTCGCGGTTGGGTGCGAGGATGCCTCGCGGGCCAATCGGGATCATCTCGCCCGCGTCATCGAGACGGCCGCACGCGCCGGCGCAAGCCGCGTGAGGCTAGCCGACACAGTCGGTGTTCTCGACCCGTTTTCGACCTTCGAACTTGTCGCCCAGCTCGTGGCGCGGTCTCCAATCGACCTTGAATTTCATGCGCACAACGATCTCGGACTTGCTGGCGCCAACACGCTGGCGGCGATCCGCGCAGGCGCGCGCCATGCCTCCGTCACCGTCCTGGGGCTCGGCGAGCGTGCGGGCAATGCCGCGCTGGAAGAGGTGGCCGCCGCGATGGCGGTCTTCGGCGGCGCGGATACCGGCATCGAGCTGACCGCATTGCCCAGCCTCGCCGCCGAGGTGGCCTGGGCCGCCCGCCGGCAGACCGCGGCCACTAAGCCGGTCGTCGGCGCCGATGTTTTCACCCACGAATCCGGCATTCACGTCGCAGGGCTGCTGAAGGACTCGCGTACTTATCAGGGGCTTGATCCGGCTCTCGTGGGCCGCTGCCGGCGGATCGTCATCGGCAAGCATTCCGGCGCCACTGCGATTGCCCATGTGCTGAGCGAAAGCGGTCGCGATCTCGACCCGGATCTGGCAGCCGCGATGGTGGCCCGCGTCCGGCGCGAGGCGGCCGAGACCAAATCGACGCTCACTGCAACTCAACTGGTCGAGCTCTACGATAAAAAGTGCAGCGAAGCGTCCCTCTTCGAGCTGTGCGGGTCCAGGTCAGCCGTGCGCGCGCGCGCAAAGGCCACAGTTTTGCGACCAGGGAGAATGCAATGAATTGTTCCGCTGACAGCCGCCCCATCGATGTCACCGACATCCTCGCACGACTGAAGCGCCTGTCGGCCGCGGAGGAGTTCTTCTCAGTCCTTGGCGTCTCCTATGACCCCAAGGTGCTGAATGTCTCGCGGCTCCATATAATGAAGCGCGTGGGCCAATACCTTGCCGAAGAAGATTTCTCCGGTCTACCCGACCAGGTGATTGCCGCGAGGGTGCGCGCGACGCTCGAACGCGCTTACGAGGACTTTGCGATTTCCTCGCCGCTCACGCATCGGGTCTTCAAGGTGCTCAAGGACCACGATCCGAACAAACCTGCCGCGCCGGGTCACACCTTTGTCCCGTTCGACTCGGTACTGAAGCGGTTCGGACGGGAATGAGCGGCGACAAGGGTTGCGACGCGACAATGTCGAGCAGCCGACAAATCCGGTCATCACCACAGCGCCGTCAGAAGCAACCAGCCGAAGTTGTAGGAAAGGGGGCAGCGCAAGAGACTTGGCACGAATTATGCGGATCAAGGAGATAACCGCAATGCCCGCACCCGGACAGGAGCCTAGAGAAACCGCCAATGCACATCGTAATCTGCATCAAGCAGGTGCCGGACTCGGCACAGATAAGGGTCCATCCGGTGACGAACACAATCATGCGCCAGGGTGTTCCGACCATCATCAACCCTTACGACCTGTTCGCCCTCGAAGAAGCGCTCAGACTGCGCGATGCGTATGGCGGCGAAGTCACTGTGCTCACCATGGGTCCGCCCATGGCAGAGGACGCGCTGCGCAAGGCGCTCGGCTACGGCGCCGACCGAGCGGTGCTCTTGACCGACCGCTATTTTGCCGGCTCCGACACGCTGGCGACCTCGTTCGCCCTTTCCCAGGCAATCGCGAAGGTCGGCGAGACGTTCGGCACGCCAGACCTCGTCTTCACCGGCAAGCAGACGATCGATGGCGACACCGCCCAGGTCGGGCCCGGCATCGCCAAGCGCCTCGGACTCCTGCAACTGACCTATGTTGCGAAGATCCCCTCTATTGACCTTGCTGCAGGCGAGATCAAGGTCGAGCGCCGCTCCGAAGGCGGCACACAGATGCTGAAGAGCAGGCTGCCTTGCCTCATCACCATGCTGGAAGGCACAAACGAGATCCGCCGGGGCTCGATCCACGACGCCTTGTGCGCCGCGCGCAGCCAGGTCTTGAAATGGAGTGCGGCCGACGCCGGCATTGAGGATCTCACCAAATGCGGCCTGCGCGGCTCACCGACCGTCGTCAAGCGTGTTTTCGCCCCCCCTGCGCGGTCTGAAAAGGCGACACTAATCGACACCGCCGAGATGCCCTTGCGCGATGTCGCTGACGAACTCATCACCGCAATCTTCACCCGCCAGCCGGCGCTGGAACATGAGCTCGCCTTCAACGGCGGCGCGTGACGGCAAGGAGCAAAACGATGTCGACCGCGAACCGAGAACCCCCTCGCCCTGCCGCCGGCCGCGCCGGCATAAAGAAGGAGCTGCCCGCCCATTTCAAGGACTACCGGCACGTCTGGGTCTTCATCGAGCTCGAACGCGGCCAGGTCCACCCCGTATCATTCGAGCTGCTCGGCGAAGGCCGCAAATTAGCAGACAAGCTTCAGGTCCAGCTTGCAGGCGTCGTGCTCGGACCGCCGGGAGAGGCCGTCGGGAACGCCGTTGCCGAAGCATTCGCCTATGGTGCTGACCTTGTCTACATCGCCGAGGCGCCCCTGCTCGCCGACTATCGGAACGAGCCTTTCACCAAGGCGATGACGGATCTGGTCGATACCCACAAACCCGAAATCCTTCTTCTCGGTGCCACCACACTCGGCAGGGATCTTGCCGGCTCCGTGGCGACGACCTTGCAGACAGGGCTCACGGCCGACTGCACCGAACTCGATGTGGATACCGACAGTTCGCTCGCCGCCACGCGTCCGACTTTCGGCGGTTCCTTGTTGTGCACGATCTATACGCTCAATTTCCGCCCTCAGATGGCGACAGTGCGGCCAAGGGTCATGCCCATGCCGCAGCGGACGGATAAACCGGTCGGGCGTGTCATCCGGCACAAGCTCTCGCTTGCCGAGGACGAGATCGCTACCAAAGTCCTCGGCTTCCTGCCGGACAATCAGTCGGCAAAGGCAAACCTTGCCTATGCCGACGTCGTGGTTGCGGGAGGCCTTGGTCTTGGCGCGGCGGAGAACCTGCAGCTTGTGAAGAACCTCGCGCGAGCAATCGGCGCCGAGCATGGCTGTTCGCGCCCGTTAGTCCAGAAGAGCTGGATGCCAGCTGATCGGCAGATCGGCCAGACTGGCAAGACCATCCGGCCGAAGCTTTACATAGCGGCCGGGATTTCCGGCGCCGTCCAGCATCGGGTTGGCGTCGAGGGGGCGGATCTCATCGTGGCCATCAACACCGACCCGAACGCGCCGATTTTCGATTTCGCTCACCTCGGAATCGTCACCGACGCGATCCGCTTCCTGCCCGCACTGACGGAAGCCTTCACCCGGCGGCTGTCGCCCCACAGTCGCGATAAGCTTGCGAGCTAAGGGACGGACATGATCGAGGAAAACTTCGACGCCATTGTTGTTGGGGCAGGCATGTCCGGAAACGCAGCTGCTTACACCATGGCCAGCCATGGCCTAAAGGTGCTGCAGTTGGAGCGCGGTGAATATCCGGGCTCCAAGAATGTCCAAGGTGCCATCATGTACGCGAACATGCTGGAGAAGATCATCCCGGATTTCAGGGACGATGCGCCTCTCGAGCGGCATTTGGTTGAACAGCGGCTTTGGGTGATGGACGACACATCCCATACCGGGATTCACTATCGGTCGGACGACTTCAATGAGGCCAAGCCCAACCGATACACAATCATCCGTGCCCAGTTCGACAAATGGTTTTCGCGTAAGGTGCGCGAGGCCGGCGCGACGGTTCTGTGCGAGACGACCGTGACGGAGCTCATCCGTGACGCCAAGGACAGGGTGGTCGGCGTCCGCACAGATCGGGCCGGCGGAGCCATCTACGCGGACGTGGTCGTTCTCGCAGAAGGTGTCTGCGGACTGCTTGGGACGCGAGCCGGCCTGCGCCAGATGCCGAAGCCACAAACCGTGGCGCTCGCCGTTAAGGAAATGCATTTCCTGCCCGAAGAGGTCATTGAGCAGCGGTTCGGCGTCAAGGGCGATGAAGGCTGCGTGATCGAGGCGGTGGGCACGACCTCCCGCAGCATGGCCGGGCTCGGCTTCCTCTACACCAACAAGGAGTCGATCTCACTGGGCATTGGCTGCCTCGTCTCCGATTTTGCCGCGATGGTCGAGAGCCCCTACGTTCTCCTTGATGCCTTAAAGAGCCATCCTTCGATCCGGCCGCTGATCGCCGGCTCGGAAGTGAAAGAATATTCCGCACACCTCATTCCCGAAGGCGGCTACAAGGCTATTCCGCAGCTGTTTGGCGATGGTTGGGTCGTGGTCGGCGATGCCGCGCAACTGAACAACGCCATTCACCGCGAGGGCTCGAACCTCGCCATGACCTCCGGCCGCATCGCGGCTGAGGCAATCATCGAGGTCAACAGCCGCAACGCTCCTATGACCAAACGAAATCTCGCTCTTTACAAAGCCATGCTGGACAAGTCCTTCGTGGTCAAGGACCTAAAAAAATACAAAGATATGCCGGCCTTGCTCCACACCAATTCCTGCAATTACTTCACAACTTATCCGCGGTTGATGTCGCAGGCCGCGCAGAACTTCATGCGTGTCGACGGCACGCCGAAGATCGAGAAGGAAAAGGCGACCACGGCGGCCTTCATCAAGGCGCGCTCGCGTTGGGGGCTGGTCAGCGACGCGGTCCGCCTTGCATTGGCGTGGCGCTGAAGGGAGACGAAATGACGATCGCAGTGACAAAGTCACGTGTCGAGGACAAGCTTTACCAGAACCGCTACTTGGTGGATTCCGGCCGCCCGCATATCAAAGTGCGACCGCACGAGAGGCCAAGCGCGAACTTGCTCGCGCTTACCCACGTCTGCCCGGCGAAATGTTATGAGTTGAACGACAAAGGTCAAGTGGAGATCACTGCTGACGGCTGCATGGAGTGCGGCACCTGCCGGATTTTGTGTGAGACCAGTGGCGAGATCGAGTGGAACTATCCACGCGGCGGTTTCGGAGTCCTCTTCAAATTCGGATGACCGACGCACGCACGTATTAAGAGGGTTGATCTTGATACAGTTTAGGTCTCGCCCAACGCCAAGTCTATTTTCTTTGCTTCGATCGTCGCTTTGACGAAGAGAAGCTCGTGAATACTGTGCTTTCAGAATTCAGATAAAAAAGGAGGAGCACTCTGGACGACAACCCCTGAGGTGTTTCCATGACCCACGGACCGCAAGATCGGGTCGACGAGGTTGGACCTCGGGAGACCCGCCCTGAACCGCCCATCAAAAGCATGCCCCAATCAGATATCGCGCTCAGAGGACTCTACGAGATATCGAAGGTGCTGACCGCCCCCAGCGAGCTGGAGATTACGCTCGCCAATGTCGTGAACGTCCTGCCTTCATTTCTGCAGATGCGTCACGGAGCAATCGTCGTCCTGGACGCTGAAGGAGAGCTGGAGATTGCCGCGACTGCCGGCAATACCCACGTACGTCAATCAGGCACTCGCCGCGTCATACCACAGGCCGTAACAGATCAAATCGTCGCTACGGGGACGCCGCTCTTCATACCGGACGTGCGCAAGTCCCAACTATTTCAGGCTGACCTTCAAACGTCTTCGAGCATCGGAACCATCCCAATTGCCTTTATCGGTATCCCGCTAAAGGCTGATCATGATATCCTTGGGACATTGTCGATCGACCGCGCCGGAGACGGCGCCACCGACTTTCGCGACGACGAGGACATTTATTTCCTGACGATGGTCGCCAACCTTGTCGGCCGGACCATCCGCCTCCATCGCGCCCTGAGTACAGATCGTCAGCGGTGTGGCCATGAGCAATCGGGACCGGAGAAATCGCCCAACGAGGGGAGGACCTACGACCCTGCCCGGCATGCGGATGCCAAAATCGACGGGATCATCGGGGAAAGCCCCGCACTCAAGCAGGTGCTCGAAACCGTCTCGGTCGTAGCAGGGACCAATTCCAGCGTGCTTCTGCGGGGTGAAAGCGGCACCGGCAAGGAATTCTTTGCGCAGGCCATCCATAAGCTCTCACGTCGGAGGAAGAAGTCTTTCGTCAAATTGAACTGCGCCGCACTGTCTGAAAGCGTTCTGGAGTCAGAACTGTTTGGGCATGAAAAGGGCGCTTTCACGGGTGCTATCTCCCAGCGCGCCGGTCGTTTTGAATTGGCAAATGAGGGAACGCTGCTACTTGATGAAATCGGCGAGATTTCGCCGGCTTTTCAAGCCAAGCTGTTGCGTGTCTTGCAGGAAGGCGAGTTGGAGCGAGTCGGCGGACCAAAACGCTACAGGTCGACGTGCGCCTCATATGCGCCACCAACAAGGACCTCGAGGCGGCCGTCATAAAAGGGGAGTTCAGGGCCGACCTTTATTACCGCATCAATGTCGTGCCAATTATCCTGCCTCCGCTCAGAGAGCGAACCGGCGATATTCCACGCCTTGCGAACGCCTTCCTCAACCGGTTCAACAAGGAGAACGATCGCGCACTAGCCTTCGCGGCGCCGGCGCTTGACCTGATCTCGCAATGTTACTTCCCTGGTAACGTCCGCGAGCTGGAGAACTGCGTCCAAAGGACGGCCACACTTGCGCGCTCAAGGACGATCACTCCATCCGATTTCGCCTGTAAGAAGGGCCAGTGCCTTTCCTGGCTCCTCTGGAAGCGAGCCGACCGCTCGAATGGCGGCAATGCCATCGACGATCTCGCACGGGTCAACGCAGTGCCGGTCGGATTGCGGCTGCCGGCCAGTTGCATCGGTGCCTCCGCAGGCAAGATATCTCCCCTTACGGCCGGCGATCCGAACGATCCCGCTTGTCCCCCGCGTCTGGCGGAACGCGACCGGGTGATCGACGCGATGGACAAGGCCGGTTGGGTTCAGGCCAGGGCGGCTCGTATCCTCGGCCTCACGCCGCGGCAAGTCGGCTACGCCCTGCGCCGGCATGGTATCGTGGTGAAGAAATTCTAGACGTCGTGATGACGTCAACCGTAAGCAGCCCGGAGTGGTCTCGCTCACGCTCTGCGCGCCCGAGGCTGCTAGCCTCGCGACCCTATTTGCGTGTCCACTGTCGTAAGCCCGACAAAGGTTTGTCGGAGCAATCCGAAGGAATCTGACACGACAAGCCTATTCGTGAACCGAAACAGCTCTTTGAGCTGGCATAGCTCTTGCGCTTTGAACTGCGACATCACGCAGCAACGGAGCCGTTCATGTCTGCACCGGCAATTTCGCTTGAGAGCCTCAGCACGACATTCGGTGACCAGTTGCTTGGCACCATGAAACCCGGTGGCTGCGCGTCATCCTGCGGCTCGTCGACAAAGCCCGACGACACGGATCCGGCTGTCTGGGAGAAGATCAAGGATCACCCCTGCTTTTCAGAAGAGGCGCATCACTATTTCGCGCGCATGCACGTCGCGGTCGCGCCGGGCTGCAACATCCAGTGCAACTACTGCAATCGCAAATATGACTGCGCCAACGAAAGCCGGCCTGGGGTGGCCTCTGAAAAGCTGACGCCCGACCAGGCGCTACGCAAGGTGATCGCGGTCGCCAGCGAGGTGCCGCAGCTTTCCGTGCTCGGCATCGCCGGACCGGGCGATGCCTGTTACGACTGGAAGAAGACGAAGGCAACCTTCGCGCGGGTTGCCAGGGAAATCCCAGACATCAAGTTTTGCATCTCCACGAATGGGCTCGCGCTGCCGGACCGTGTCGATGAGCTTGCTGACATGAATGTCGATCACGTTACGATCACCATCAACATGGTCGACCCTGAGGTCGGAGCAAAGATCTATCCTTGGATCTTTCACGACCATCGCCGCTACGTCGGCATCCACGCCGCCCGGATCCTGCACGAGCGGCAGATGTTGGGCCTGGAGATGCTGACCGCGCGCGGCATCCTCACCAAAATCAATTCGGTGATGATTCCTGGCGTGAACGATGAGCATCTGATTGAGGTGAATAGATGCGTCAAGGAGCGAGGCGCGTTCCTGCACAACCTCATGCCGCTGATTTCGGACCCGGCGCACGGCACGAACTACGGACTGAGTGGGCAGCGCGGCCCAAACGCAAAGGAGCTGAAGGCTCTTCAGGATCGTCTCGAAGGCGGCGCCCAGTTGATGCGCCACTGCCGGCAGTGCCGGGCAGATGCCGTCGGCATGCTTGGCGAGGATCGTGGCCAGGAATTCACGGCCGACCGGATTCCCGGCGAGGTCACCTACGATGCCAGCAAGCGTAAGGCCTATCGGGAGCTGGTCGCGCAGGAGCGCCGTGATCACGTGGCGGCCAGAAGTGAAGCGATCGGATTGGTCAAGGCAGCGAGGCCCGGCAAATCCGTCCTCTTCGCGGTGGCGACCAAGGGCGGCGGCCGCGTCAACGAACATTTCGGCCATGCGAAGGAATTACAGGTTTATCAAGCCTCGCCGAGGGGGATCAGCTTTGTCGGGCATCGGAAGGTGGAGAAGTATTGCCTCGGCGGCTTGGGCAAGGAAGCCGCCCTCGATGGCATCATCGCAGCCCTTCAAGGCATAGATGTCGTGCTGTGCGCCAGGATTGGAACTTGCCCGCAGGATCAGCTCGCGGAGGCTGGAATCCAAGCGACCGATGCTTATGCCCATGACTATATCGAGACGGCAATCAGCGCGATTTACACCGCCACGTCAGGGGCTCCCGCACTCGCGGCGACGGCCTGAGCTGTCTCATCCATTCGGACCAGGAGTTAAAATGGCTTTCAAGATCATCGCATCCCAATGCACCCAATGCGGCGCCTGCGAATTCGAATGTCCTTCCGGCGCGATCAAGTTCAAAGGCGAGAGCTACGTGATCGAGTCACAGAAGTGCACCGAATGCGAGGGGGTCTTCGATGCGCAGCAATGTGCCTCGGTATGCCCGGTGCCGAAGACCTGCGTTCCTGCGTGACCACATGGGCTGCCGACATGGTTGGGGCTGCCTACGCAGGACGCCAGGAACGCCTTGTTCACAATCTGCAGCCCTAAGAGAAATCAGGGAACGGACATGTCGCTCGGACGCGAAGAGGAGATCGAAATCCGCAGGCCTCCACGATTCATGCCGGGAGAGCGGGTACGTGCCACTCGCCACATAAAGAATGACGGCACCTATCCCGGCAGGGAGATCGGGGAAAATCTCGTGCGGAAGGGCGATGAGGGATATGTGCGTGACATCGGCACCTTTCTCCAGCAGTTCTTCATCTATGCGGTCGAGTGGATCGACCGCGGCACCGTCGTCGGCATGCGAGCGCGTGAACTGATGAGTCTCGACAAAGCCGAGGCGTCCTGCAGTGCTGAAAGCAATACCAATGAAGGGACGGCCAGATGAAAGTCATGATCCGCAGGACCGATGCTGGCTTGTCGGCGTATGTCCCCAAAAAAGATCTCGAAGAGCCGATCATCAAGCTCGAGAAGGAAGAGTTGTGGGGCGGAACTATCACGCTCAGGAACGGGTGGCGGCTCCTCCTACCCGATCTGCCACGTGATACGCGTCTGCCGATCACCGTCGAGGCAAGGAAGATTTCCGAAGAGGACTGATGCTGCCCCTAGGTGCGTCGCGAGGAAACGAGCATGAATACGATCCTGACATCGGACCACCTCGTCATCGTGCGGGACAGTTTTGCCGATAAGCTGCTTGACTTGGCGAAGGAAGCGCTCGCCGCCGATGAGGTGATCCCCTATCTCGGTCCGGGTCTTCTTGGGTTGAACTGTGCGGAACCGCCTGTGCCGCATACTCCGGAAGTCGTTGCCGCGGCACTCAATGCACGGGCGCCCGCCCCTTCCAGGATCCGCACCAATATGTGGTCGGTTGCGCAATTCATCGAACAGCGCCGGCATCGCCGGACGCTTCAAGCTTGGATGACCGACATATTCGCAGCGCCGGTGAGGCCAACCCTCCTCCACGCCTGGCTCGCAAGGCTGCCGCTCTCCCTGATCATCGACAGCTGGTATGACAGCGCGATGCGCACGGCTCTGGTAGAGACCGGCCGAACGGACGTCGTTGAGTTACAAGGCGTCACGCGGGCGAACGAAATCGGCAACATTTGGACAAAAACCTACGATTTGTCCGGGAGGGAGCTCGACGCCCGATCGGGGGCAAAGACGGTCCTCTATGCACCTCACGGGAGTAGTAGGCCCGCGCAAAACTTTCTCGTCGCAGATTCCGACTATGTCGAAGTCCTGACCGAAATTGATATCCAGACACCGATCCCAGACGTGGTGAAGGAACGGCGGATCACCCGTGGATTTTTCTTCCTTGGCTGCCGCTTCAACGATCAGATGCTGCGCACCTACGCCAGACAGATCATGAAGCGCTCCCGCGGTCCCTATTGCACTGTAATGGACGCGGAAACCCTGACCAGAAACGAAGCGCGTTTCCTTGCGGCAAGCGGAATAACGGTGATCGACATGCCAGTAGGTGAAGCGGCGGCTCGGCTTCTGGGAACGGGCACGGCTGCAGGTTGAGGACGGGATTAACAATGGCGGTCGCCTTTGATGATGCGTCCTTCGGCTTTCCACGAAGACGCAAAATGCAGTCGGGAATACACCCGTGAACAGTGATGCTGTCGGCAGCGCAACGAACGCTCTGAATTCGTTGACCCATGTTGAAGCGGCGCGCTGGGGCCGGGATTTGAGTACGCTGTTGCGCATAACGCGTATGAATTTTCGGCATCCCTGGCAGGTCGCCTTCGCTATGGGCTCGACGATCATCGCGGCAATCCTCCAGTTGCTCATTCCCCAGCTTCTCGGCCGGGCTGTCGACCAGGCCCAGACAGCCATCGGGGGCGGTGTCGCCGGAAGCGCGGCAGGACAAGCGCTCTGGACCCCGGCTCTCCTGCTGCTCGCCGTCAGCGCGCTACGCGGCCTTTTCACGATGGCGCAGAACTATTTTGCCGAAGCCGTCGGGCATCATGTCGCGTACGAACTGCGGCTCGCCTACTACGACAAGATCCAGCGTCTCAGCTTTTCCTTTCACGACCGGGTCCATTCAGGCGATCTGATCACCATCGGAATGCTCGATCTCCAAGGCGTGCGGATGTATTTTTCCACCGCGCTCGTTCGCGTGGTCCTGCTCACCATGCTGATCGGGATCGGCGCCTACATGATGATCTCGACCGATCCCATGCTCGGCCTGGTCGCGCTGAGCTTCGTGCCTTTTGTCGCCTGGCGCTCATCGACCACACAGCTTAGGCTGCGCGCCACCTGGCTCGACCTCTATGAGCGCCTTTCGGTACTAAGCCGCGTGATGAAGGAAAATCTCGCAGGCATCCGCGTGGTCCGCGCTTTTGCGGCTCAATCCTATGAGATGCTGAAGTTCGACCGCGCTTCCAAGACCGCGCTCGGCCTCGCCAAGGATCTCGTTGACATCTACGTACCCAGCACGTCGGCGATGACCTTGTCCTTCTTTTTCGCAATGGGATTGGTGCTTTGGATCGGTGGCAACAAGCTCGTCGCTGGCGAGATCAGCGTCGGAACGATGGCGACCTTCCTGACCTTCATGACCATCCTGCAAATGCCAGTCCGCCAGATCGGCCTGATGGTCAATGCCTTTGCCCGCGCTTCCAGCTGCGGTTCGCGGCTTTTCGGTCTCCTCGATCAGGAGATCACGATCAGGGATGCTCTCGAGGCTAGACCGCTTGAGATAAGCGACGGCACTCTGCGCTTCCACAATGTCTCATTTGCGTACCCCAATGTCGAAAACCGCGCCATTCTGAAGAACCTCAGCTTTGAGGCCCGGAGAGGCGAGACGATCGCGATCGTCGGTCCGCAGGGTTCCGGCAAATCGACGATGGCTCATCTGATCCCCCGCTTTTACGACGTGACCGGTGGCGCCATCACGTTGGACGGCCAGGATATACGCAATGTCACCCTCGAGAGCCTTCGCAAGGCGGTTGCCGTTGTACAGCAGGATGCGTTCCTATTCACCACCACGATCGAGAACAACATCGCTTATGGCGACCCCTGGGCGAAGAGACAGCGAATTGAACACGCTGGCGAATTCGCCCAGCTCCACGACTACATTCTAGGGCTCCCAGCAGGGTATGAGACGGTCGTGGGAGAACGCGGCGTCTCTCTCTCTGGCGGCCAGCGCCAGCGTCTCACGATTGCTCGCACCATGATGCTGCGCCCCTCTGTCGTCGTTTTCGACGACTCGATGGCCGCGATCGATGCCGGCACCGAGCAGCGCATTCGCGCGGCGACGCGGCGCTTCGCCAAGGATCGGGTGACGATCATCATCGCGCACCGGCTGAGTGCGCTTATGCATGCCGATCAGATCCTTTTTGTCGATAACGGCGAAATCGTAGAACGCGGCAAGCATGAAGAGCTTCTGGCGAAGCGGGGACGCTACAGGGCCCTTTACGATCTCCAGACGCGCCCAGGTGATATCATATGACCCAGTATGGGGGCGCCCGCTGATGGACCAAGGCCCCGGCGAACTCGAAGCCGAACGTGACGGCGGCAGACGCCCTCCGCGCGCGGTCGTCGGCTCGCACCGGATCGAGGAGGAGATGTTCGGCCGGGCTTTCGACAAGAGCATCCTCCGCCGGATCTGGGGCTTCGTCCATCCCTATCGGGCAAAGGTAGTTGCCACGATTGTCGCGATGCTGATCTTCACCGGGACGCAGCTTCTCATCCCCTTGATCATACGCTACGCGATCGACAACGGCATGAACCCGGCAGGGAGCGATCGCTCAGCCCAGCTTGCGGCCGTCGGCGCGTTCCTTTCGGCGATTTTGGTCAATTTCGCCGCCGGTTACATGCAGGAAACCTTGGATGGGAAAATTGCCGAAACTGTCCTGTTCGACATCCGCCGCGCCATGTTTGGCCATCTGCAAAAGGTTTCGCTCTCTTTCATGGACAAGACTGAGGTCGGACGCCTGATGTCGCGCCTGCAAGGCGACGTTAACTCCATACAGGAGTTCCTGGAAACCTCGGTATATTCCCTAGGCGATGTTGCACTTCTCTTCGGCATCGTATTCGTAATGCTGTGGCTCGACTTTCGCCTCGGCCTCCTGACGCTGTCGGTTCTGCCGATCCTGGTGATCGTCCGCATTGTCTGGTTGCCGCGCGCCCGCGACGCCTTCATGGCTGCACACGAAACCAATTCCGTCGTCAATGGCGCGCTGGCCGAAGCCATTCACGGCGTGCGGACCATACAGTCGATGGATCGCCAGCAGGTGAATTTCATTCTTTTTGACGACCGGGCCCATGCCAACCTCAGGACCCAACTGATCGCTGCCAGATATGCACTGGTCATGGTGCCTATCGTCGATGGCCTCACCGGCCTCGCCTTGGCAGCCGTTATTGTGGTCGGCGGCTCGATGGTCGTGAATAGCCGTATAGATATGGGCGTGTTGGTAGCCTACCTGTTTTACATCCAGCGCTTCTTTGACCCGATCCGCTCACTCACCCTGCAATATTCGGTCATGCAGCGCGCCATGGCCTCAGGCAAGCGCCTGACCGATGTGCTCGACGTCAAGATCGATGTTCAGGACAAACCCAATGCCGAGGTGCTTTCGCCCGAAATGGACGGCTCGGTCGAGTTCAGGCACGTCACCTTCGGCTACGATCCGAACCGTTCGGTTCTGAAAAATGTCTCCTTCAGGGTCAACCCCGGCGAGACGGTCGCACTGGTCGGACCGAGCGGTTCTGGCAAATCGAGTGCGATGGCCCTGGTCCACCGCTTCTATGATGTTCAGCAGGGTCAGGTGCTGGTCGGCGGGCATGATGTCCGCGACCTCACCCAGGAATCGCTCGGCCGCCAGGTCGCCATGGTGCTGCAGGAGCCATTCCTGTTCACCGGGACCGTCTTCGAGAACATTCGATACCAGAAGACGGAAGCCACGCGCGACAAGGTGATCGAGGCGGCGATGGCGGTCGGCGCGCATGACTTCGTCATGAGCCTCGCCGACGGGTATGAGACCCAACTTGGCGAACGCGGCGACAACTTATCTCTCGGCCAGCGCCAGCTTATCAGTTTCGCCCGCGCCCTCGTCGCTGACGCCAAGATCCTCGTGCTCGACGAAGCTACCGCCAACATCGACAGCTACACGGAATTGCAGATTCAGAAGGCTCTGATCAAGCTGCTTGAAGGGCGGACTGGCCTCGTCATCGCCCACCGTCTCGCCACGATCCGGGGGGCCGACCGCATCATCGTGCTTCAGAATGGCCAAGTTGTTGCGACTGGCAACCACGATGAGCTTATAGCCATGGGCGGCCTGTATTCCAAACTCTACTATCTCAACTACGCCTCCTTCGACGACATTCCCGAACACGAGACCACCGTCCAAGCAGGCTCCGAGACCTGACGTTTTGGCGGCCTTGTGGTAGTGGCGTTGACTCGGGCGTGTCGGCGGACCACTCAGGCCACCGCAGACGGCCAGCGGGCAGCAAGGACAAGCACTCCTCGCAGTTCGTGAAGACCGGCTGCGAACGATTTCCTCCAGCATCGTATCCCGACCGCGGTGCACCCCCATCATCGGGCGAGCTCGCTTCCGTTGGTGGCTGGGCGCAGCAAAGCCGCTCGCGAGCGCGCCCTCAACAGCGCCGTAGCGAGTGGCGGCTTTGCTACCGCCGGGCCGCTGATGAAGCTGGATTAATGGGCGCCGCACCGACGCCGCCCCGGGCGAGAAGAACCTCCTGCGGCTGGCTATGGGCAACGACTAGCGCCAGCGCGACGAGCAGACGCGTGCCGGCATCGTGACGCGCTCGGCTACCCTCTCCTTAGGATCGTGCATGTTCACACGATGGTCCAGACGCCAGCCAACGCACAAAGCTGGTATTCTGTGCCGCCTGCTCGTCGTCAGTTTGGCCTCCTCCCGATTGCCCGCCCCACCACGTGCACGCTAGAGCACGTGGATGTGAGGGAGCGCTGTACAACGATTCAACCTCAAACTGCGAATTTCATGGTCAGCCAAATCGAGCCATGATTTCGGATTTAATGGTCGTCGCGGTGTACAGGGAAGCATCTAGCGGCAGATTTCCAAATGCCAGTTGACAAAGCAGGTAGTTGGCACCTGCCACTTCCAACTGACCTAACAGAGCTTTTCGCACAGACTCTGCTGATCCTACCACGCACAATTCACTCTCGACTGCCGCATCGAAGGTCAGCGGCAAGTTTGGTGGAGTGGGGATAGCGTTAAGCTCGTAAAGGAATTGGAAGCTCTTGAGCCAGCGTGCGTAAGCAGGTGCCGCGAGCGAATAGGCATGTGTGTCACAACGCCCAATCACGACCATGCGGAGCAATCCGACAAATCTCCCTTGATCCCCCCCGCCTGCGTTGTCCTCTCGATAGGCGCGGAACGCATCAGTAGTTTTGCGAACAGAAGAGGAAGGTCCTACACACGCGATATTTGTTCCATTCGCAGCGGCCCAAGCTGCGGACTGGGGTCGATTGGCAGCGACCCATGTGGGCGGATGTGGACGCTGATGAGGTCTTAGCGTCAAAGGAACGTCATTGAGATCAAAATGGCGGCCTTGATAGCACAGCGTGCCGACCTTCATCGGATTAACAAGTATTTCCATGAGGATTTCGCTGGCTTCGGCATAACGGCCCGGCACCGCGTCCGCACCGATCCCGAAGTAGCCCAATTCGATCGGGAGAGCACCGCGCCCTATGCCCAGTTCGAGCCTGCCACCGCTCAACTGGTCCAGCATACAGATCTCTTCGAACGCACGCAGCGGATGATAAAGCGCAAGCAGCATCACCAAGGGTCCGAGACGCAAGCGCCGGGTGCGCTGGGCGACGCTCGATAAGAACAGATTCGGCGATGGACCTCTCCCATGGGGAGTACAGTGGTGTTCTGCGAGATGATAGGCATAGAACCCTAGCTGATCGCACGCCTCTGCTAACATCAGGCGATCTTCGTATTGCCGACCGATGTCGCGGCCATCCTCGTCCAGATGATCGAAGATGCCGAACGCTAGGTTTGAAGGAAAGACGTTTGTCACTCGAGAAGTCCCCGATTTTAAAAGCTGGCTGTTCTCTTGCTGGGATGACCAAGCAAGTCGGAAGAGATGTGTGTGATCGCCGATTAGCGTCAGCGTAACGAAGAAGCAGAGCCTGACGCTTCCCTGCCCTTGGAGCTTGGCACCGTTAAGCTTCCAGCAATGTCGCCAGCGGCAGCAAGAAATGCATCCATCTGCTCTTTTGTGCCGATGCTGACGCGGATGCAGTGTTCCAAGCCTTTGTCCGGAAAAAACGCGACAAGTATCTTTTGCCTCTCCAATGCGGCTTGCCACCATGAGCCGTCCTGTCCCGCGGGCACACGGGCCAGCAAGAAATTTGCGCGGGAGGGTGTTACGGAAAATCCGAGTTGCGATAGTGCAAGTGTCACTCGCTCTCGTTCATCCTTGATGTGCTTGTGGTTGTCTGCGTAGGCGCCGCGATGCGCAAGCACGCTGATACCAACGGCATGCCCGACCACGTTCATGTTGAAGACGTTCTGGATGTTTCGCAGCCTTCCAATAATTTCAGGGTGACCGAAACCGAAACCGACGCGAATGCCGGCGGCGGCATAGCTTTTCGAGAATGACCTCAAGATCAGAAGGTTCGAATACCGGTTGATGAGGCGCAGTCCGTGATCGGGTGCAAAGTCGACGTAGGCCTCATCAAGCACAATCAAGCGGTCCGATTGTGCTACGAGGCGTTCGATATCGCTTATCGGGAGGAATGTTCCGGTCGGATTGTTTGGATTGGCCAACATAATAAACTTGGCGTCTTTTGCCGGACCGGAAAGCAATTGCTCCATTGGCAGGGAATGAGCTTGACATCCGATTTCGAGGAACTCAGCGCCCTGAAGCATGGCAAGTTTGCGGTTGAACGAAAACCCTGGCGACATCATCGCAACCTTGTCGCCGGGTGCGAGGAAAGCTCTGTAGATCAGCCCGAGCAGTTCAGACGACCCGTTGCCAGCGATGACCTGATCCCTGGAAACGCCATAGGTGCTGGACGCTGCTTCCCTCAATCTGAAGTTATCGTCATCCGGATATAGATACTGGCGCTTGAGGGCCGCCACTGCACTTTGCATTATGATTGGCGGCAGCGGAAACGGGTTCTCATTCGTATTCAACTTGATAAAATGTGCGTCCGGCGCTGGTCCGTTGGACGGCAGAGCATCCAACTGGCGTGTCACTTGCGAAAGAGCCGAAAGCACAGTTTGCAGTTTTGCATCGGACATATTTAACTCCGTTTCAGTTACACAGGGGGCATCCGTATGAGCTCGCAACGAGAGCAACATGGCGGACGGGATTGACGATGGCAGGGTTGCCTTTCACACAATGGTCGCAGCGCCGGCTGACATGGGAATTCAGCCAGGCTGTCCTCGGTCGAATCGAGTTGACGCGGACGCGGATCTGCATCGCTGCGCGGCGCCAAGGCGCTAAGCGGCTCAGCTCATGCCCAGGGTCATGCTTTCAAAGACGCTTGATCTCGACGCCGTATTTCCTCAGCACGTAGCCAATCTGGCGCGGGGTCAGCCCAAGCAAGCGCGCTGCCTTTGCCTGCACCCAGCCACATCTTTCCATGGCAGCAATGACGCGCTCTATATCGGGCGTCCTCGCGCCAATTGGGTGGGTTGCGCCGGCAAGCGGGCCTGTAGTCGCGGCCGAACTGGCGGCCTCGTCCGGGGGCGTGGCCAAATTCGCTGACTCCGGCAGGATCGGCGGTGGTTGCAGCGCGGCCTTGCCCGATCTGCACTTCCACAGCGCCTCGGCAAAGCATTGGCCTTGGGAGCAGGCAAAGTCGTTTCTCCCGATTGACAGTCCCTCGGCCAGGATCGCTGTCCGGTGCACGCAATTTTCAAGCTCGCGAATGTCTAGACAATTCGCACGATATACAGGATTTTGCCAAAGGGTTCGTGTAGACTTTCCTTGGTGTATCCAACGGCGTCAGCCGGGCAGGATAGGTGAAGTAGGCCCACCCGCGAGCGGGTGTTCCTTCTTCACTGTCCCTTATTCGCACCTGGCGGTGCTCAACGGGAATCCTGCTCTGCGAGGCTGGCCGGCTACCGCCGGCGTAACAGATGAGGGCAAGCGGATGGAAGCTCTAGTCTGATTAAGCATTGGTAACTGTCAGACCAAGTTTACTCATATATACTTTAGATTGATTTAAAACTTCATTTTTAATTTAAAAGGATCTAGGTGAAGATCCTTTTTGATAATCTCATGACCAAAATCCCTTAACGTGAGTTTTCGTTCCACTGAGCGTCAGACCCCTTAATAAGATGATCTTCTTGAGATCGTTTTGGTCTGCGCGTAATCTCTTGCTCTGAAAACGAAAAAACCGCCTTGCAGGGCGGTTTTTCGAAGGTTCTCTGAGCTACCAACTCTTTGAACCGAGGTAACTGGCTTGGAGGAGCGCAGTCACCAAAACTTGTCCTTTCAGTTTAGCCTTAACCGGCGCATGACTTCAAGACTAACTCCTCTAAATCAATTACCAGTGGCTGCTGCCAGTGGTGCTTTTGCATGTCTTTCCGGGTTGGACTCAAGACGATAGTTACCGGATAAGGCGCAGCGGTCGGACTGAACGGGGGGTTCGTGCATACAGTCCAGCTTGGAGCGAACTGCCTACCCGGAACTGAGTGTCAGGCGTGGAATGAGACAAACGCGGCCATAACAGCGGAATGACACCGGTAAACCGAAAGGCAGGAACAGGAGAGCGCACGAGGGAGCCGCCAGGGGGAAACGCCTGGTATCTTTATAGTCCTGTCGGGTTTCGCCACCACTGATTTGAGCGTCAGATTTCGTGATGCTTGTCAGGGGGGCGGAGCCTATGGAAAAACGGCTTTGCCGCGGCCCTCTCACTTCCCTGTTAAGTATCTTCCTGGCATCTTCCAGGAAATCTCCGCCCCGTTCGTAAGCCATTTCCGCTCGCCGCAGTCGAACGACCGAGCGTAGCGAGTCAGTGAGCGAGGAAGCGGAATATATCCTGTATCACATATTCTGCTGACGCACCGGTGCAGCCTTTTTTCTCCTGCCACATGAAGCACTTCACTGACACCCTCATCAGTGCCAACATAGTAAGCCAGTATACACTCCGCTAGCGCTGAGGTACCGGGTCAGAAGAACTCGTCAAGAAGGCGATAGAAGGCGATGCGCTGCGAATCGGGAGCGGCGATACCGTAAAGCACGAGGAAGCGGTCAGCCCATTCGCCGCCAAGCTCTTCAGCAATATCACGGGTAGCCAACGCTATGTCCTGATAGCGGTCCGCCACACCCAGCCGGCCACAGTCGATGAATCCAGAAAAGCGGCCATTTTCCACCATGATATTCGGCAAGCAGGCATCGCCATGGGTCACGACGAGATCCTCGCCGTCGGGCATGCGCGCCTTGAGCCTGGCGAACAGTTCGGCTGGCGCGAGCCCCTGATGCTCTTCGTCCAGATCATCCTGATCGACAAGACCGGCTTCCATCCGAGTACGTGCTCGCTCGATGCGATGTTTCGCTTGGTGGTCGAATGGGCAGGTAGCCGGATCAAGCGTATGCAGCCGCCGCATTGCATCAGCCATGATGGATACTTTCTCGGCAGGAGCAAGGTGAGATGACAGGAGATCCTGCCCCGGCACTTCGCCCAATAGCAGCCAGTCCCTTCCCGCTTCAGTGACAACGTCGAGCACAGCTGCGCAAGGAACGCCCGTCGTGGCCAGCCACGATAGCCGCGCTGCCTCGTCCTGCAGTTCATTCAGGGCACCGGACAGGTCGGTCTTGACAAAAAGAACCGGGCGCCCCTGCGCTGACAGCCGGAACACGGCGGCATCAGAGCAGCCGATTGTCTGTTGTGCCCAGTCATAGCCGAATAGCCTCTCCACCCAAGCGGCCGGAGAACCTGCGTGCAATCCATCTTGTTCAATCATGCGAAACGATCCTCATCCTGTCTCTTGATCAGATCTTGATCCCCTGCGCCATCAGATCCTTGGCGGCAAGAAAGCCATCCAGTTTACTTTGCAGGGCTTCCCAACCTTACCAGAGGGCGCCCCAGCTGGCAATTCCGGTTCGCTTGCTGTGGATCCATCGGCATTTTCTTTTGCGTTTTTATTTGTTAACTGTTAATTGTCCTTGTTCAAGGATGCTGTCTTTGACAACAGATGTTTTCTTGCCTTTGATGTTCAGCAGGAAGCTTGGCGCAAACGTTGATTGTTTGTCTGCGTAGAATCCTCTGTTTGTCATATAGCTTGTAATCACGACATTGTTTCCTTTCGCTTGAGGTACAGCGAAGTGTGAGTAAGTAAAGGTTACATCGTTAGGATCAAGATCCATTTTTAACACAAGGCCAGTTTTGTTCAGCGGCTTGTATGGGCCAGTTAAAGAATTAGAAACATAACCAAGCATGTAAATATCGTTAGACGTAATGCCGTCAATCGTCATTTTTGATCCGCGGGAGTCAGTGAACAGGTACCATTTGCCGTTCATTTTAAAGACGTTCGCGCGTTCAATTTCATCTGTTACTGTGTTAGATGCAATCAGCGGTTTCATCACTTTTTTCAGTGTGTAATCATCGTTTAGCTCAATCATACCGAGAGCGCCGTTTGCTAACTCAGCCGTGCGTTTTTTATCGCTTTGCAGAAGTTTTTGACTTTCTTGACGGAAGAATGATGTGCTTTTGCCATAGTATGCTTTGTTAAATAAAGATTCTTCGCCTTGGTAGCCATCTTCAGTTCCAGTGTTTGCTTCAAATACTAAGTATTTGTGGCCTTTATCTTCTACGTAGTGAGGATCTCTCAGCGTATGGTTGTCGCCTGAGCTGTAGTTGCCTTCATCGATGAACTGCTGTACATTTTGATACGTTTTTCCGTCACCGTCAAAGATTGATTTATAATCCTCTACACCGTTGATGTTCAAAGAGCTGTCTGATGCTGATACGTTAACTTGTGCAGTTGTCAGTGTTTGTTTGCCGTAATGTTTACCGGAGAAATCAGTGTAGAATAAACGGATTTTTCCGTCAGATGTAAATGTGGCTGAACCTGACCATTCTTGTGTTTGGTCTTTTAGGATAGAATCATTTGCATCGAATTTGTCGCTGTCTTTAAAGACGCGGCCAGCGTTTTTCCAGCTGTCAATAGAAGTTTCGCCGACTTTTTGATAGAACATGTAAATCGATGTGTCATCCGCATTTTTAGGATCTCCGGCTAATGCAAAGACGATGTGGTAGCCGTGATAGTTTGCGACAGTGCCGTCAGCGTTTTGTAATGGCCAGCTGTCCCAAACGTCCAGGCCTTTTGCAGAAGAGATATTTTTAATTGTGGACGAATCGAATTCAGGAACTTGATATTTTTCATTTTTTTGCTGTTCAGGGATTTGCAGCATATCATGGCGTGTAATATGGGAAATGCCGTATGTTTCCTTATATGGCTTTTGGTTCGTTTCTTTCGCAAACGCTTGAGTTGCGCCTCCTGCCAGCAGTGCGGTAGTAAAGGTTAATACTGTTGCTTGTTTTGCAAACTTTTTGATGTTCATCGTTCATGTCTCCTTGAGCTCATTGTTTGCCTCCCTGCTGCGGTTTTTCACCGAAGTTCATGCCAGTCCAGCGTTTTTGCAGCAGAAAAGCCGCCGACTTCGGTTTGCGGTCGCGAGTGAAGATCCCTTTCTTGTTACCGCCAACGCGCAATATGCCTTGCGAGGTCGCAAAATCGGCGAAATTCCATACCTGTTCACCGACGACGGCGCTGACGCGATCAAAGACGCGGTGATACATATCCAGCCATGCACACTGATACTCTTCACTCCACATGTCGGTGTACATTGAGTGCAGCCCGGCTAACGTATCCACGCCGTATTCGGTGATGATAATCGGCTGATGCAGTTTCTCCTGCCAGGCCAGAAGTTCTTTTTCCAGTACCTTCTCTGCCGTTTCCAAATCGCCGCTTTGGACATACCATCCGTAATAACGGTTCAGGCACAGCACATCAAAGAGATCGCTGATGGTATCGGTGTGAGCGTCGCAGAACATTACATTGACGCAGGTGATCGGACGCGTCGGGTCGAGTTTACGCGTTGCTTCCGCCAGTGGCGCGAAATATTCCCGTGCACCTTGCGGACGGGTATCCGGTTCGTTGGCAATACTCCACATCACCACGCTTGGGTGGTTTTTGTCACGCGCTATCAGCTCTTTAATCGCCTGTAAGTGCGCTTGCTGAGTTTCCCCGTTGACTGCCTCTTCGCTGTACAGTTCTTTCGGCTTGTTGCCCGCTTCGAAACCAATGCCTAAAGAGAGGTTAAAGCCGACAGCAGCAGTTTCATCAATCACCACGATGCCATGTTCATCTGCCCAGTCGAGCATCTCTTCAGCGTAAGGGTAATGCGAGGTACGGTAGGAGTTGGCCCCAATCCAGTCCATTAATGCGTGGTCGTGCACCATCAGCACGTTATCGAATCCTTTGCCACGCAAGTCCGCATCTTCATGACGACCAAAGCCAGTAAAGTAGAACGGTTTGTGGTTAATCAGGAACTGTTCGCCCTTCACTGCCACTGACCGGATGCCGACGCGAAGCGGGTAGATATCACACTCTGTCTGGCTTTTGGCTGTGACGCACAGTTCATAGAGATAACCTTCACCCGGTTGCCAGAGGTGCGGATTCACCACTTGCAAAGTCCCGCTAGTGCCTTGTCCAGTTGCAACCACCTGTTGATCCGCATCACGCAGTTCAACGCTGACATCACCATTGGCCACCACCTGCCAGTCAACAGACGCGTGGTTACAGTCTTGCGCGACATGCGTCACCACGGTGATATCGTCCACCCAGGTGTTCGGCGTGGTGTAGAGCATTACGCTGCGATGGATTCCGGCATAGTTAAAGAAATCATGGAAGTAAGACTGCTTTTTCTTGCCGTTTTCGTCGGTAATCACCATTCCCGGCGGGATAGTCTGCCAGTTCAGTTCGTTGTTCACACAAACGGTGATACGTACACTTTTCCCGGCAATAACATACGGCGTGACATCGGCTTCAAATGGCGTATAGCCGCCCTGATGCTCCATCACTTCCTGATTATTGACCCACACTTTGCCGTAATGAGTGACCGCATCGAAACGCAGCACGATACGCTGGCCTGCCCAACCTTTCGGTATAAAGACTTCGCGCTGATACCAGACGTTGCCCGCATAATTACGAATATCTGCATCGGCGAACTGATCGTTAAAACTGCCTGGCACAGCAATTGCCCGGCTTTCTTGTAACGCGCTTTCCCACCAACGCTGATCAATTCCACAGTTTTCGCGATCCAGACTGAATGCCCACAGGCCGTCGAGTTTTTTGATTTCACGGGTTGGGGTTTCTACAGGACGGACCATGGTTATACCTCCTTCTTAAAGTGTCCACATCATATAGAAGTTATCCGCTCACAAGTCAAGTAAGTCGACGCTGTCCTCGGTCGAATCGAGTTGACGCGCACGCGGATCTGCATCGCTGCGCGGCGCCAAGGCGCTAAGCGGCTCAGCTCATGCCCAGGGTCATGCTTTCAAAGACGCTTGATCTCGACGCCGTATTTCCTCAGCACGTAGCCAATCTGGCGCGGGGTCAGCCCAAGCAAGCGCGCTGCCTTTGCCTGCACCCAGCCACATCTTTCCATGGCAGCAATGACGCGCTCTATATCGGGCGCCCTCGCGCCAATTGGGTGGGTTGCGCCGGCAAGCGGGACTGTAGTCGCGGCCGAACTGGCGGCCTCGTCCGGGGGCGTGGCCAAATTCGCTGACTCCGGCAGGATCGGCGGTAGTTGCAGCGCGGCCTTGCCCGATCTGCACTTCCACAGCGCCTCGGCAAAGCATTGGCCTTGGGAGCAGGCAAAGTCGTTTCTCCCGATTGACAGTCCCTCGGCCAGGATCGCTGTCCGGTGCACGCAATTTTCAAGCTCGCGAATGTTGCCGGGAAACTCACATTTCATCAGCACTTCAATCGCACGCGGATCGAAGGTGAGCGTACAGCCGTTCTCGTCGTTGAACTTCTTGAGAAACTCAGCTGCGAGGAGCGGAATATCGCTGCGCCTTTGGCGCAATGCTGGTACCAGCAAGGGAACCACGTTGATGCGGTAGTATAGGTCGGCGCGGAACTCATTCCTTGCAACCGCCTCTTCCAGGTTCCTGTTCGTGGCGGCAATCACGCGAACATCGACCTTGATGGTCTGATTGCTGCCGACACGCTCAAACTCCTGCTCCTGCAGCACGCGCAGTAGCTTTGCCTGGAACGAGGCCGAGATCTCGCCAATCTCATCCAGAAACAACGTCCCCTTGTCAGCGAGCTCAAAGCGCCCCTTGCGGGAATTGAATGCGCTTGTGAAGGCACCCTTCTCATGACCGAACAATTCGGATTCCAGGACTGTCTCTGGGAGCGCTGCACAATTGAGTTTAACGAAGGGCCGCTTGGCGCGCGGCGACAACTCGTGAATTGCCTTGGCAGCCAGCTCCTTCCCGGTACCGGACTCACCTCGCAGCAGAACGGTGGTTTTTGCCTTGGCTACGACCGCGATCTTGTCCAGCAGGGCGCTTATCGCCGGACTGTCACCAATCATCCCCTCGACGTGAACCTTTTTGCGCCGGGGTGCAGGGTGCTTAACATCAGAAAATTTCGGTTGCAGCCGATGTTCCAGCTCCGGCGTTCGCTCGCGGTCGGCCGCGGAGAAGCGATGCAACTTGACTGTCTGTCCCACCATGTTGGCAATCATGGTAAGCAGCCGGACATCATCGTCGAGCCGATAGCTTGACCTGCTTTCCAAAACCCGGTCCAAAGTCAGCGCGCCTATGGCGTTCCCATCAACACGAATGGGAACGCCGATGAACGACACGGTGTCGGAGGCCCCAAGCACCTCGATATCAGCGGCAGTGAAGGTCGGATGCATCGCTATGTCCTCAGCGACGAGCGGCGTGTCGGTCGTCACAATCTGATCGATGGCGTTGCGCGGCAGGCGCGACCGGGAGGGCTCATTGCCGTTCGTGCCGCAGCCGCTGGCCACTGTGATGTCCAGTCCGCCCTCGGCATCGCAGAGAGCGATGATGCCGTGCCGCATCTGCACAAACGAGTGCAGGAGATCGACTACCTTGGCCAACTTGAGTTCGAGCCGGGCGGCATCGGCGAGTACTTTCGATATTTCGAAGATGCCGGTTAGCGCGCGCTCGTGCAATGCCACATTCGCAGGATTCGTGTCGGACTTTGGACAACCCTTTATCGCATTCGGCAGCGATATGCCGCAGTCGCGGGCATTCTGTTCTGACTTGCTAATGTTGTGGTGCATGTGATCCTCGATCTCGCGCCATCAAATCTAGGCTGGCGGCATGTGCGGCCGCGACGTCGCGGGCACGCGCGAAAATGCTCCGACGTGAACTCGTGCCGCCGTGTGGTCGAGTGCAAAGCGGGTCTAGCCCTGACGCATCGCTTGGCTACTCCCTCTACGAAGCTTGGCCATGTTATTGGCTTGCCCCGGGCAAACACACGTTGTTTTCAAAAGACTGGAGCGAGGCGGCATAGTCAATCGAGCTTTCTTTCATCTGTGAAAGGAAACCTCGCGGCCTATGATAGGATTCATCAGTTCTATCTTTGCGTTGAAGCAGAAATACCTGGGCCGGCCATGCGTTGCCCGAGCGGCTGACCGCGCGGAGTGTAAATGCGGGGCCGTGCCATTCACCAGCGCCCGCGAAGGAGGGGCGGGAGCGATAATAACCGCCAACGGCACTGGTCGGTTGCAGTAACCGCCATCTTTCTCGAGTTGATCAGGCGGCGGCGATGTCGCGTGTGAAGGCGCGAAGCTGGCGTCGAGTACGACTTCGTAGGCGGTGCTCGCAACTTCTGAATCGCATCGTCGTGGTCAGCACCATCACCAGCCTGGGGCCGAAATCGGCACACTCAATGAGCGTATCGAAAAGTCTGAACAGATTACGATGCGACCGCTTGGAAACGGCTGCCCCTGCTGCGGGCGTTGATTTGCAAAATGGGTCGTCCAAAGGGCCGTCTGAATTTATTCTGTGCATTGCAGTGGCTGCATGGTCGCTGTCTAGAAACGAGCGCTTCCGAACAGGGGTAAGTTAGCCTGTCATCTGGACGGCCTTGAACAGGCGACCTAGTGGTACGCGCTGGCGCCAACGATAGGGCCTGGTCCAAAGCCGGCTAACGAGGAACCCACCACGCTCTGTGCAACAAAACCGCAAGCCAGAGGGACCGACCGGCAGCACTCTGCCAGAGACCATCAAGGGCGTGCCGGACCGCGGCCTATCCCGCTGGTCTGACACCGCATTCCTCCATTATTGGCGAGCCCACGTCAGTTCAGGTCATGCGGATTCATCTGGCATGGGTATTGCGGCGGCGTTGGTGCAGCGTTCGACCGGAGCGCCGCGATAGGGAGAAGCCCGGGAGAAGTCACGCCACCTCGATCCGGTCAGGGAGAGAGAAACAGTGTCAGCTGCACAAGTCCGCGGCGCGAACCCCGCGCCCCGCAAACCCTTCTACACCAAGCTCTACGCCCAGGTGCTTGCCGCCATCGCGCTCGGCGTCGCAATTGGCTATTTTTATCCGGAGACCGGCGAGAGCCTGAAGCCGCTGGGTGATGCCTTCATCAAGCTGGTCAAGATGATCATCGCGCCTGTCATCTTCCTGACAATTGCCACCGGCATCGCCGGCATGAACGATCTTCATAAGGTCGGCCGGGTCGCCGGTAAAGCAATGGTCTATTTCCTCACCTTCTCGACGCTCGCGCTGATCGTCGGCCTCATCGTCGCCAATGTCGTCCAGCCTGGCGCCGGCCTCAACATCGATCCGGCCTCGCTCGATGTCCAGGCCGTGAATACCTATGCCGCAAAAGCCAGCGAGCAGTCGGTCACCGGCTTCCTGATGAACATCATCCCGCCAACGATCGTCGGTGCCTTCGCGGAAGGCGACATCCTGCAGGTGCTGTTCTTCTCGGTTCTGTTCGGCATGGCGCTTGCGATGGCCGGAGAGCCGGGCAAGCCTGTCGTTTGCTTCCTCCAGGCGCTCATTGTGCCTGTCTTCAAGCTCGTCGGAATTCTGATGAAGGCCGCGCCGATCGGCGCTTTTGGCGCCATGGCCTTCACCATCGGCAGATATGGCATCGGTTCGGTAGTCAACCTCGCGATGCTGGTCGCGACGTTCTATTTCACCGCCTTCCTCTTCGTGTTCGGGGTTCTCGGCGCAGTCTGCCGCTACAACGGCTTTTCGATTTGTTCTCTCATTCGTTACATCAAGGAAGAGCTGCTGCTTGTCCTCGCAACGTCCTCCTCGGAGGCGGCGCTCCCGTCGCTGATGGAGAAAATGGAGAAGGCGGGCGCCAGGCGTTCGGTTGTGGGTCTCGTCATCCCGGCCGGATATTCGTTCAATCTGGACGGCACGAATATCTACATGACGCTAGCGGCTCTCTTCATCGCACAGGCGACGAACACGGATCTGTCCATCGGCGATCAGGTGCTGCTGCTGCTCGTAGCAATGCTTTCCTCCAAGGGCGCTGCAGGTGTGACAGGTGCGGGCTTCATCACCCTGGCGGCTACGCTCGCGGTAGTTCCGAGTGTTCCCGTTGCTGGGATGGCACTGATACTCGGCATCGACCGATTCATGTCCGAATGCCGGGCGCTGACGAATTGCGTCGGCAACGCAGTGGCATCCCTCGTCGTCGCACGCTGGGAAGGAGAGTTGGACCGAGCACAGATGAAAGCTGCCTTCAGCGGTCATCAGCTTACCGAGGCATCAAACCGGCTACCCTCCTGCAAGTAAGGTGGGCGGCCCACGACCTGTCAAGTCGCTTAGCAGGTCACATAACTGAACGACCGACCCGCAGCCTCTAAACGGCTCCTCACGGACCATGTATCAGAAGCGCTAAATGTGTGAGTGCAAACCGTCACCGCCCTTTAAGCGAATGAGCCTTTCAGTATACCCGGCCGGTTTACGTCTGCAATGATGTTCGTCCAACACGCTGTGCCCATTCCTATGGGGACGTCTTCACTTTGCCACCCGAAACCGAAACGCGTTAGGCGGACAGAGAGCCGGCCCGCGTCAAAAACCAATCAGAATAGGACCTATGACCAAGCGCCCCACAATTGCCGATCTCGCCCGCGAAGCCCGAGTCAGCGTAGCAACGATCGATCGGGTTCTGAACGCCCGCCATCCGGTGCGCGAGGAGACCGCGCGGCGGGTCCACGACGCCGCCCAGGCGATCGGCTATCATGCTGCCGGGCTAATCAAGCAGCGGTTGCGGCGAGATCTACCGCACTACCGTCTGGGCTTCATCTTGAGAAAACCGGCCCAGCATTTCTACCAAGATTTTGCGCGCGAGGTCGAAGCATCGGTCAATTTGGCCCAGTCCTTCCACGGCATTCCGCTCGTCGAATTCGCCCCGTCACATATGCCGAGCGACCTGATCGCGCCGCTCAAGGAGTTGGGCGCACGCTGCCATGCAATCGCGATGGTGGCACCGGACCACCCGAAAATCACAGCAGCGGTTGAGGACCTCAAGGCCAAGGGCATTCCGGTTTTCTCGCTGCTTTCCGACTTCGCCGCCGGCGTGCGACAGGGGTATATCGGCCTCAACAACCGCAAGGTGGGGCGCACGGCCGCTTGGATGGTGTCCAAGGTCGCAAAACGGCCCGGCAAAGTGGCGGTGTTTGTCGGCAGCCATCGTTTCCAGGGTCACGAGCTCCGTGACGTCGGCTTTCGCTCCTATTGCCGTGAGAACGCGCCCACGTTCGAGGTGCTGGATCCGGTCATGAACCTCGAGAAACGGCAGATCACCTACGAGGCAACGCTTGATCTCATGCAGCGGGAGCCCGAGCTCGTCGGCTTCTATGTCGCCGGCGGCGGCATGGAGGGCGCCATCTCCGCGCTCCGAGAAGAGGGCAAAAGTCGGGATCTCGTCGCGATCGTGAATGAAATCACACCTGAGTCTCGGGCAGCGCTCGCAGATAACATCGTCACGATGGCGGTCGCCACGCCAATGCGCCGGCTTTGCCAGGAGCTGATAACGCTGATGACTCGGGCTATCGAGACCGGCACCGCTGAAACACCCGGACAGACATTTCTGCCGTTCGACATCCATCTGCCGGAAAATATATGAAGGACTCTGTCCTAAGCGGGGAGTTTCCTTTCATAACGAGAGAAAGTTGAATGATGGTCCCTCCACACGGGTGGGCGCACCCACGGGCTTTAGCCGCGGCCCAGGACGAAGAGCCAAATTGGGTACGGCCGCGCCTTAGGGCGGAAGCGCGAGGTAGATTGCCTGGATCCGCAGCGTCAACCTCCACCGGCTTCACTTGCCAACATGCCCGACGTTCTCGTGCAGGGGGTGTGGTCAATGATCTCGCACAGCAATAGCAGAGCGAGGCCAGCACAGTCCATTTGGGATCGACCTCGTCGACCGCCATCTCCTCGCCTGGCTGCACGTGAAAAGCCGCGGCACAGCCGGCAAGGTAGGAATTTAGCCGGGGCTAACCATCTTCTGGGACTTCGCACGCAAATCGAGGCGCCAGTCAATTCAGTAGCAGCCGGGGCGTGTGTTCTGCTCGTTCCGGCCCTCGCACTTAGCAAGGAACTGCGCCGCTCTGCCGGGCCAAAGGCCCGACGCCCGAAGGGCAACCGCTCCTACGCGATCGCGTCCGCCTCCAGAAGCCGCCATCGAAAAGAATGCTCGCGTCGTCACCACCACCTACGGCAAAAGCGGCAATCAAGGCAGCTGGCCTCACTGTGCCACACATCCTCGACGAGCAACTCGCCTGAGATCAGCCCCAGAACGTAGGTAACACGCGCCGCGCCGGCGCTTGTCGAACATGCTGATCAGCCTGTCTTACAGGCGGCGATTAGGTGGGGCTCAACATCTTCCGGGACTTCGCACGCGAAATCGAGGTGGCAGTCGGTACCAACAACCGAAAGGTCGGATCGGCGTGCCCGAGACGCTCAATAATTTCAGGCAAAGGCGCCAGGCGAGATGCCTCCTGCAACATCATTTCCCGCATCCACATGCTTGCCGGATCACTATTGTGAAGCTCAGGCCATTGGACGGCTTCCGTGAATGCAGGAGGAGGAAGTGGCGGCGGAAGTTGGACAATCCGCAGGGGTGTTGTTTTTGCGAAATGCTGCGCCAGCCGTAAGGGCATGGTCCCGATGCGGTTGGTGCCTGACAGGACGGGCGGGATCAGGCTAAAGCCCTGTACGACAACTTCGATACGTCTCTCGAAACCGTGCTCGAGCAAATACCATTCCTCCATGGTGGGCTGCCGGGTGTGCCTGAATTTGAGCACAACATGTCCCATGCACAAGTATCGCTCGAATGTAAGTGGCTCCGACAGCTGCTTGTTCGTGCCGCAGCCTACGCCTACGAGCTTATCTTCGAACAGGGCTGCGCGAGGATGTTTCGACATGAACACTTCCGGCATGATCAGAAAATCAACGTCGCCGCGCCGGAGAAGCTCCTCGGGGTCGTCGCAAATAGGCAGACATTCAAAGCGAACGGCGGGAGCTTCCCGCGCAGCGCGCTCTACTATCTTCCAAAAAAATACGAGCGTGATGTAATCGGAAAGCATGATTCGGAAGAGACGATCCGATTGGGCCGGGTTGAAGGCGTCGGGGGAAATAATCGATAGCTGGATGTGCAGCAATGCGTCCCGGACTGCTGGGGCGAGCCCGTCGGCGCGCGGCGTCAAAATGAGCTCGCGGCCGTTCATCGTAAATAGCTCATCGTTGAAATAGGCGCGTAGCCGAGCAACGGCGGCGCTCATGGCCGGCTGGCTCAGGTTGATACTGCGAGCCGCGGCAGTGACTTTACGCTCCCTCATCAGAGCGTCCAGCACAACGAGGAGATTTAGATCGAGTCCCTTGAAACGCATGTCATGTTCTATCCAACGTGTGGATGCGTATCATTCAAACAATCAATTTTACGAATTTACGAGCCATGCATTAGAGGAACGGAAAATGAGCGACGTCAAGCTCAAATCGACGACACGGGCCGGAACTCGAGAGAGCGTCTGGCTCACCTTCGCCAACGACAACGGCTGAGTGCAGCCAACAACGCCGCTTTGGTCGGGTAATGCGGCCGCAAAAACCAATATGAAGAGAGGTCCTGAATGCGCCATCAGGTGCAGTGGAAGTTGTGCTGGGAAAACGAGTTGCAGCTCTCCGATCACGTTAAGCTCGCCGAGTTCTTTCGTGATACGTACGGGCCGACTGGGGCGTCCAACGCAGAACCGTTCGAAGGTAGTCGAAGCTGGGCCGGAGCCAGGCCTGAACTCCGCGTGATCGCCTATGATTCAAGCGGTGTAGCGGCTCACATGGGCATACTGCGCCGTTTCATCAAGGTTGACGCGGTCGACCTGTTGGTGGCTGAGCTGGGCCTGTACGGGGTACGTCCGGACCTTGAGGGTCTGGGAATCGCCCATTCAATCCATGTCATGCTTCCAATACTGCAGGAGCTTGGCGTCCCATTCGCTTTCGGAACGGTCAGGGACGCGCTGCGGAATCATGTTGAGAGATTCGGACGGCGATACAGCCCTATGGCCGTTTTGTCGGGAATTCGCGTGCGCTCCACCCGACCAGAGGCCCGCCTCGACCTGCCGCCCACACGCATCGATGACGCACTCACCATTGTTCTGCCAGTTGGACGGCCGATCAGCGAATGGCCCACGGGCACGATGATAGATCGGAACGGACCAGAGCTATGAGCCGGTCCGATTGTTTGTACGAAGTGCGCCGTGAGTGCTCTGACGGCACCGGCCGTCGAAGCGTTTATCTAACGTTTGACGACGGTCCCAATCCACTTTTCACACCGGAGATTCTCGATGTGCTGGCAGAGCAGCGGGTGCCGGCGACTTTCTTCGTCATCGGCGCCTACGCCTTAGAGCACCCAGATCTAATCCAACGGATGATCGCAGAAGGGCACGAGGTAGGCAACCACACGATGTCTCATCCGGATCTGTACCAATGCGGTTTCGGCGAAGTGCAACGTGAGGTCTTTGAAGCGAACGAAGCCATCATGAGAGCGTGCCCGCAGGCCTCGGTGCGCTATGTTCGCGCGCCCTACGGCGCCTGGAGCGAAGAAGTCTTCACAGCGTCACAGATTGCGGGGCTGGCGGCCCTCCATTGGTCCGTCGACCCTCGAGATTGGTCTCGACCTGGGGTCGACGCGATTATCGATAAAGTGCTCGCCTCTGTCCGGCCGGGCGCAATCGTACTCTTGCACGACGGATGCCCTCCCGGCGAGTTGGGCCGGGGCGCTCACGCCGGTCTGCGCGACCAGACGGTCACGGCGCTGTCCCGGCTGATTCCAGCATTGCGTGAGCGCGGATTTGTAATCCGCTCACTTCCTCAACATCACTGAACAAACGAGATCCCATGACTCTTCTTGGTACAACCAGCACTGTGGCCATATCGCTTTATGCGCTGCTCTCGACTGCTTATAAGAGCATGCAGGGGCTTTATGCTCTGCCGACAAACGACTCATCGGCGTTGGAGGTTCTCGTCGGCTCCGATCAACTGCCCAGCGTGGATGTCATCGTCCCCTGCTTCAACGAGGATCCGCGCACGCTTTCAGAGTGCCTGGCTTCCATTGCCGACCAAGAATACGCCGGAAGACTTCGGGTCTATGTGGTTGATGACGGTTCTGGAAATCGCGAAGCCTTAGGAACTGTCCACGAAGCCTACGCGCGCGACCCTAGGTTCGACATCATTTTGCTTCCCGAGAATGTTGGAAAGCGCAAGGCGCAGATCGCCGCGATACGCCGCTCATCAGGGGATCTGGTGCTTAACGTTGATTCAGACACGTTACTCGCGTCCGACGTCATTGCCAAGCTTGTACCGAAGATGCGAGATTCAGCGGTCGGCGCAGTCATGGGTCAGTTGACGGCCAGTAACCGGACCGAGAGCTGGCTGACCAGGCTGATAGACATGGAGTACTGGCTGGCTTGCAACGAGGAGCGCGCGGCGCAGGCTCGCTTCGGTGCCGTTATGTGCTGTTGCGGCCCATGTGCCATGTACCGCCGGTCTGCGCTCCTTTTGTTACTGGACCAGTACGAGTCGCAGTTTTTTCGGGGCAAGCCAAGCGACTTCGGTGAGGATCGCCATCTTACTATCCTGATGCTGAAAGCAGGCTTTCGAACCGAGTACGTTCCGAGCGCCATCGCGGCCACAGTCGTCCCGAACAGACTAGGACCGTATCTGCGCCAACAACTCCGTTGGGCACGAAGCACATTCCGGGACACGCTGCTTGGGCTGCGCTTGCTGCCCAGCCTGAATAGCTATCTCACGTTGGACGTGGTCGGACAGAATCTCGGCGCGCTACTCCTCGCCGTATCGGTATTAACGGGCCTCGCACATTTCGCACTGACAGGCTCTGTGCCTTGGTGGACAGGACTGATGATTGTGTCCATGACCATGCTCCGATGCAGCGTGGTAGCATTTCGTGCCCGACAGTTTCGATTTCTGGGCTTTTCGCTGCACACGTTCATCAACATCTTTCTCTTGCTTCCGTTGAAAGCCTACGCGCTGTGTACATTGAGCAATAGCGATTGGCTGTCGCGAGGCTCTGCTGTCGCTACATCGAACACTGGGGGAAAACAGGCCCCCACCCAAACTCCGATCACTGGTTCCAGCAGGGCAGAATTCTCGCCCCATGCGGCTCCGCTTCGCAGGCTCAATCTTGCGCGGGATTCTTCGGAATTAGTGCTGTCGGGCAACATTTGCGGCGACGAGTGATCGCTAATTACCTAGTGGACGAGAGGTGCACGAGTTTGACCCAGAACGTGAATCATCAGTTGCTTGATCGGGAATTGGCCGCAGACGATCCGTGGCTTCTCGACGGCAATCCGTTCGAGCGGAAGCGCCACACGCAAATGCTCCAGCTGGCGCTTGCCCAAGGCTCCATTTCAAATGCCCTCGAAGTCGGGTGCGCTGCCGGCGCATTCACGGAAAAACTAGCCCCCTACTGCCAAGGGCTCACCGTCATCGATGTCGTGGCGCAAGCGATTGCTCGAGCGCGTCAACGGATAAACGAGCCGTCGCGCATCAACTGGATAGTCTCCGATGTTCAACAGTTTTCGACCGACGAGTTGTTTGACCTGATCGTTGTGGCGGAGGTCCTCTACTATCTCGAAGACATAGCCGAGATGCGCGCGGCCGTCAAAAACCTGGTGCGGGTGCTTGCGCCTGGCGGGCATCTGATCTTCGGATCGGCAAGGGATGCTAATTGCCGTCGCTGGGGTCACGCCGCTGGTGCTGAGCCGGTCATCGCCATGCTGAACGAAACGTTGATCGAGGTAGAGCGTCTTGAGTGTCGGGGCGAGTCGGTCAACGAAGACTGCTTGCTCGTCCGTTTCCGAAACCCGCTTTCCGCTTCCTGATGAATCGAATCTATCGCCGTTAACCTGGAGACACTATGCGCATCTTTGGTATCAAGCTGACCCATGATGGGGCGATCGCCCTGGTCGAGGATGGACGGCTCGTCTTCTGCGTTGACCAGGAAAAGCGGCACAACGATCCGCGTTACCAAGCCATCGATAATCTCTACGCAATTATCGCCGCTTTACCGGAACAGGGGCTAAATCCTTGTGATGTCGATCAGTTCGTTATCGACGGCTGGGATGGCGAAGACGAGTCACAGTTTCAGGTCCGGCAGGCAACCAAGCAACCGCCAGTCTTGGCGTCCCTCTCGGTAAAATGAACCCATGTCCATGGTAGCGATCGATCTTACTGACGTAAGCAAAACTTATGACAAGCTCGTTGTCGACAGACTGTCGTTCCGCGTTGCGGCGGGGGAATGCTTCGGGCTCTTGGGACCGAACGGCGCGGGCAAAAGCACGATTGCGCGTATGGTCCTCGGCATGACATCGCCCGATGCGGGGAAGATTACTGTGCTCGGCGTTCCAGTGCCGGCGCGCGCGCGTTTGGCACGTATGCGCATCGGCGTGGTCCCGCAGTTCGATAATCTTGATACCGCGTTCACTGTACGCGAGAACCTGTTGGTGTTCGGGCGCTACTTCCGGATGAGCAGACGCCAGATCGATGCGGTCATACCATCGCTGCTTGAGTTCGCCCGCCTCGAGAACAAAGCGGATGCGCGCGTCGCCGAACTGTCCGGCGGCATGAAGCGGCGCCTGACGCTCGCGCGTGCGCTGATCAATGACCCGCACTTGCTGGTGATGGACGAGCCGACCACCGGCCTCGATCCGCAGGCCCGCCACCTGATCTGGGAACGGCTGCGATCGCTGCTGGCGCGGGGCAAGACTATTCTTTTGACTACCCATTTCATGGAAGAGGCCGAGCGGCTGTGCGATCGGCTGTGCGTTATGGAGGAGGGGCGCAAGATCGCCGAAGGCCGCCCGTCCGCACTCATTGACGAGCAGATCGGCTGTGACGTGGTCGAGGTCTACGGCGGCAATCCGCATGAACTGGGTGCGCTGATCCGGCCGTACGCACAGCGCATTGAGGTGAGCGGTGAGACGCTTTTTTGCTATGCACCCGATCCGGAGCAGGTGCTGGCGCAGCTACGCGGGCGCGCGGGTCTACGCCTTCTGCAGCGTCCTCCCAATCTCGAGGATGTGTTTTTGCGGCTAACCGGGCGCGAGATGGAGGACTGAACAATGGGCGAACGTTATGCGGCGGGCATGCCCGCCAATGCTTGGAATTGGGTCGCGGTTTGGCGCCGCAACTATCTTGGATGGAAGAAAATCGGGCTTGCATCGGTGCTCGGCAACCTCGCCGATCCGATGATCTATCTGTTCGGTCTCGGCTTTGGAATCGGAACAATGATAGGTCCTGTTGAGGGCACTTCGTACATTGCGTTTCTCGCGGCTGGCATGGTTGCCACAAGCGCGATGGCATCGGCGACCGCTGAAACGGTTTACGGGAGTTTCGGCCGCATGGGCGACCAGCGCACCTGGGAAGGAATGCTATGCACTCAGCTGACGCTCGGCGATATCTTACTCGGCGAATTGGCGTGGGCAGCCACCAAGGCCCTGATGGCGGGCACAGCGATCACTATTGTTGCCACCACGCTAGGCTACGCATCGTGGCCATCCATCCTCTGCTTGCTGCCAGTCATCGCTCTCAGTGGCCTCGCCTTCGCGAGTCTAGCGATGGTCGTCACGGCGCTTGCGCCCAGTTATGAATATTTCATATTTTATAATACGCTTGTTATAACACCCATGCTGTTCCTTTGCGGCGCGATGTTTCCGGTCAACCAATTGCCCGGCGCTTTTCAGGACGTCGCCTCCTTGTTGCCGCTCGCACATGCAATTGACCTCATTCGTCCGGCGATGCTTGGCCGTCCCGCCGGCAGCATGGGCCTGCATATCGGCGCGCTTTGCATATACACGGTTTTGCCGTTCTTCCTATCGGTTGCTCTGTTTCGTCGTCGGCTGATGCGTTGACGCTCTCACCATTCGTGAAATTGATTGTTTGGGGCGATACCCATCCACGCGTCGGATAGGTCAATGCATGCGTTTTAAGGGACTCGATCTAAATCTCCTCGTTGTGCTGGACGCTTTGATCAGGGAGCGTAAAGTCACCACCGCAGCCCGCAGTATTAACCTGAGTCAGCCGGCCATGAGCGCCGCCGTCGGTCGGTTACGCGCCTATTTCAGCGATGAGCTATTTACGATGAACGGCCGCGAACTCATTTTGACACCTCGCGCGGAGGGGCTCGCCACAGCAGTCCGGGAGGCATTGCTGCACATCCAGCTGTCGATTATTTCCTGGGACCCCTTTAACCCGGTCGGATCGGATCGTCGCTTCCGCATCATCCTTTCCGATTACCTCACACTCGTATTTTTTAAGAAAATCGTAAAGCGTGCTGCGCGGGAAGCTCCCGCCGTCCGCTTCGAATGTCTGCCTATTTCCGACGACCCCGAGGAGCTTCTCCGGCGCGGCGACGTTGATTTTCTGATTATGCCGGAAGTGTTCATGTCGAAACATCCTCGCGCAGCCCTGTTCGAAGATATGCTCGTATGCGTAGGCTGCGGCACGAACAAGCAGCTGTCAGAGCCACTTACATTCGACCGATACTTGTCGATGGGGCAGGTTGTGCTCAAATTCGGAGACACCCGGCAGCCCTCCATCGAGGAATGGTATTTGCTCGAGAACGGTTTCGAGAGACGTATCGAGGTCGTCGTACACGGCTTTAGCATGATCCCGCCCCTTCTATCAGGCACCAGCCGCATCGGGACCATGCCGTTGCGGCTGGCGCAGCATTTCGCGAAATTAACACCCTTGCGGATTGTCGAACTTCCGCCGCCACTTCCTGCCGCATTCACGGAGGCCGTCCAATGGCCTGCGCTTCACAATAATGATCCGGCAAGCCTATGGATGCGGGAAATGATGTTGCAGGAGGCATCTCGTATGATTGCCCTGCCTAAGAGCACCGGACGTCTCAGTTGTCGGCCGAATTGAGAAACTGACCCCTCGGTTATGAGAGGAGGCATGGATGGCGATTGGGATTGGGCGATTCCTGCATTGTCGAGAACGATGCAGGGATAGCAGATCCTTCAGCCTGAAGAGGTGGCAGCGATGCTGCGGCGGCATGAGGTTGGCGGGGAACCGACGGGCGAAGGAATTCGGGTGCGCGCGCAACACCGTGCCTCGGCATCTAGCTAAGCGAGGGCGGGACTGTTCCGTTTCGCAAGCCCGTGCGGCCGACGGCGTTTGACGGACTGGACGATTGGCTGCGGGAGCGCTTCTTCCCCCATGGGTCGAGCCGGATGACGATCTCGACCCGTTCCAGATGCACCGGGAACGCCTTGCGCGGTCGCGCAGCACGTCGCGGCTCGCCTGTCGTTCTTGCGGTCTTGCGGCCTCGAGTTCGGACTCAATCGCGCCGAGCCCGGTCTGGATTCGAAGGCGAAGGCCTGCTGGGCACGTTCGAGCTTCTCGGAGCTGCGACCGAAGCGGCGCGCTCCAGCTGCTTGACGATCCCTGAAGGTCGGCGAGCCTCTCCTGGCACGCTCGTTGAGTGTCGCCATCCGGACGATCTCGGCCTTGAGTGTTCGCTCCGGAGTTGTTGCAGTTCGGCCTTCTCCGCCGCCATGGGGACGAATATCGCCTTGAGCGGAACGATTTCGTGGAGACGGGCCAAAGCGCTTCTCGTCACCGACAAAAGCTTACTTTGCACGGCCAGAGGCCCGCCTTTTGCGCCTGAGTCACTCCGCCACGGCCTATCCGGCCGACGTCGGACGCCGTCTCCGATCGGCTTAAGCGCGCCAGTCCATGCCTTCGACGAGCGCCATCAGTTGGGCGCGGCAAGCCGGATCACGCCGTTCTCCACCCGCGGCCAGCGGAACTTGTCCTCGTCCAGCGCTTACGGTGCGGGTATGCCTGCGTCGAGCAACAGAGAGAAGTTTGGGGCGGAACTAGGACGGCTTACGAAGTGTTGTCCCGGTCCGGTTTGAGTGTCCAATCTTCAGATCGATTGCTTGGGCGACCAGATTCCCCGCCGCCTGCGAGCCCGCTACTGCTCAGCGGAAGGGCGAAGTGAACGTGAATGCATCCATTTCGTAAATGTGTGTCTATCCAAGCAATCGATTTCTCTAATTACCCGATGAGCAATATGAACGCGTCAGGCAGGGTGCATCATCAGGAGTATTTTTCGATGGCAAACATTATCGAGGGTAGCCCGGATGCCGAAACACTCCTCGGCACCAAGGGTGAAGATTGGATGGAGGGTTTCCAGGGCGGTGACTGGATTGACGGTCGTGGCGGCAACGACGAGATCTCGGCTGGCCCGGGCAGTGACCGAGCCCTTGGCGGCGAGGGTAACGACCGCATCTTCGGCGGAGATGGCTGGGACGATCTCTCCGGCGACAACGGCCGCTTCAACGCGCGCATCTCCGGTGAGGACAATGACAGGCTCAGCGGCGGTCCCGGCCAGGATGTCCTCTACGTGGGTGACGGCCAGGATACGTTGACCGGGGGCACCGACAATGACACGTTCGTGTTCCAGTTCCACAATCCGGTGCCTGGGGTCGATCCGAGTGTCGGGTCGAAGCCGGACATTACCACTATCACCGATTTCAACCCGGCGGAGGACAAGTTCGCCTTCGATGCGGTGGGCCTCTACAACGACGGTTTTGGCGCGAACTTCGTCAACAACGCCAGTATACAGTCCGGCTACCCGGTGAGCAGCTTCTACAGTGGCGCGGCCTCGGGTGCGAACGGCGAACATGTCGTGGTAATCACTGGCGAATCTTTCAACTCTGCTGATGAGGCAGCGCGTGCGATCTCCGGCGAGCACGCCGGCGACATCATTGTCTACCAAAGCAGCTACACCGACAGAGTCGCAACTCTGGCCTATGTCACCGGCGACGGCAGCGCGCACGAGTTCGCCCACCTGGGCGGTGTGGTCACCGTGGCCGACCTAGGCCTGACCGCGTCGGACTTCACCTTCGTTTGATCCAGAAAACCGATACGGAACCGCGCCCCGCCCCCCTGGGCGGGCGCTTTCCCGTCTCCGCTACTTGCGATGGGCCGGGGCGCCCGGGAGCAGTCGCAGCGTGTACAGCTTGACGAAGCCCTGCACGTCGCGCTGGTCGTACACCGAAATCTCCCTGAAGGCGTGGAGGCGGAAGCCTGTTCGGGCCCTTGCGGCCGGCCACGATGAATCCCTTCCAAACCTTCAGCCGGACGGTGTTGTTGTTGACCCGCTCCATTAGATGCCAAACCAAACATATTCGGCGGGAGCACTGATCCTGAATCAGCGAGTCGGTTGCCGCTCGGGGAGCAATATAGGGAGCTGGGTCGCCAGATCCTCACGGAGACCTACGTGAGTAACCATTCCTTGAAGGATTCAGCTTTGAGACCTTTCCCTCTGACTTCCGCTATTTGGGGAATTCTGTTGATCAGCGGCGTGGTCAACGTGCTTGCGCTGATCTCGCCGCTGTTCATGCTTCAAGTCTATGACCGCGTTCTGGCAAGTGGCAGCGTATCGACGCTGGTGGGGCTCGTCGTGCTTGCTGCGGGGCTTTATGCGTTCCAATGCTTGCTCGACATTTTGCGCGCCCGCGTGCTGCTGCGGATTGGCGAGCGTTTCGATGGAGAGTTTTCCGGACGCGTTCACAATGCGATCGTTCGCCTTCCGCTTTCAACGCGCATGCCGGGCGACGGCTTACAGCCGCTTCGCGATCTCGACAATGTTCGCGGCTTCTTAGGTGGAAACGGTCCGACAGCGTTCTTCGACCTGCCATGGATGCTGTTTTATCTTGGCATTTGCTTCCTCCTTCATTTCTGGATCGGCATGACGGCACTTATCGGGGCGGGCGGTCTCACATCTCTGACACTCCTTGCCAACACTCTCTCGCAACGGCCGATAAGCGATACCGTTTCCCACAACATGGCACGCAATGGTCTGCTGCAAGCAGCGCGTTGCAATGCCGAGGTCGTGCAAGCTCTCGGTCTTGGAAAGCGGATCGCTGCCCGATGGCAAAAGGCCAATGCCAAGTTTCTGGCCGCCAACCGGAAAGCTGGGGACGTGGCAGGTGGGCTGGGTGCCATTTCAAAATCGCTGCGCGTGCTGCTGCAATCGGCCATTCTTGCCGTCGGCGCGTACCTTGTCATCAGACAGGAGGCTACGGCCGGGGTTATGATTGCCAGTTCGATCATGATGGGGCGTGCGCTGGCTCCGGTCGATCTGGCCATTTCAAGCTGGAAACCTTTCCTCATGGCGCGCCAGGGTTGGGCGCGGCTGGAGGACCTCCTGGAAAAGGTTCCTGAATCCGCTGCCGTTATGCCAATGCCTGCACCTGAACGCGAACTGCGCCTCGAAGGCGTGACAATCGTTCCGCCCGGCGCAAGGAAGCCGACCGTGACCGGCCTTGCGTTTGCCATTCAGGCGGGAAGCGCACTCGGGATCATCGGTGCATCGGGCTCGGGCAAGTCGACACTCTCGCGCGCCATCGTCGGCGCATGGGCGCCGGTCGCCGGAAAAGTTCGCATCGACAGCGCAAGCCTCGATCAATGGGACCGGGAAGCACTAGGCCGTCATATCGGCTATCTGCCGCAAGGTGTTGAACTGTTCGACGGCACCATTGCCGAAAACATCGCTCGTTTTGAAGATAATCCTGACCCTGAGGCTATTGTCGCCGCGGCGAAAGCAGCGGGCACGCACGAACTGATCCTCCGATTTGAGCACGGCTACGAAACTCCAATCGGTGAGGCCGGATCGGCACTTTCCGCCGGGCAGCGCCAGCGTATCGGTCTTGCCCGTGCTCTTTATCGAGACCCTTTCCTTGTTGTGCTGGATGAACCCAATGCCAATCTCGATTCGGAAGGCGAGGCTGCGGTCGTTAAGGCGATCGCCTCCGTGCGCGAGCGCAAGGGCATTGCGGTTGTCGTCGCCCATCGGCCCAGCGCCATCCGCGCCGTGGATTTGGTGTTGGTGATGGAAGGTGGACGGCAGCGAGTATTCGGTGCGCGTGGTGAAGCGCTTTCCAAAGTCCTGAAGGGGACAGCGATGGCAAGAGGCGCTGGCGTCAAGGCCATCGAATCTACACAGGATAACGTGGGAGAGCGCGCTGACATGGAGGATCCCGGTGTCCGGCATTCATCAGAACAATGACGTTTCCAGCTCCATTCGCCGCCACCTGGTGGCGGGCCTCCTGGCGAGCGTAATCTTTGTGGGAGGAGCCGGAGCCTGGGCGGCCTTCACGAATCTCTCCGGTGCGGTTGTCGCGTCCGGACACTTTGTCGTCGATTCCTATGTCAAGAAGGTGCAGCACCCGACCGGCGGGGTGGTGGGAGAAATCCTGGTGCGCGAAGGCGATAAAGTAAAAGCCGGCGACATCCTCATGCGGCTCGATGCCACCCAGACGCGCGCTAATCTCGCCATAGTCAGCAAGCGGCTCGATGAGCTCGCCGCCTACCAGGCACGACTCGATGCTGAGCGTGACGATCTCGCGGAGATCGCCTTCCCGGACTGGCTGCTCGCCCGAAGAGATGTTCCGGACGTAGCTTCGGCAATACATAGCGAGACGCTGCTGTTCGAATTCCGCAGACAATCCCGCGACGGAAAGCAGGCGCAACTGGCGGAACACATTACTCAGTATCGCCACGAGATCGAAGGATTCGAGGCGCAGGAAATTGCCTGTGAAAAAAGGATCGAGGTTCTCCTAAAGGAAATTGCTGTTCTGAGTGGGCTGCGCGACCAAGGCATTGTCTCGGACCAACGGTTGAACAGCCTGAAGATCCAGGTTGCCACTTTCGGTGGCGAACGCGGTGAGAAGATCGCAGATCAGGCACAGACAGCAGCCCGCATAGCCGAAACGCGCCTGCAGATCCCGCAGATCGATCAGGATTTCAAGACCGAAGTCGGCCAGGAGCTCAGAGAGGTTCAGGCGCAGGTCGGGGAGTATGGTGAGCGCAAGGTGGCGGCTGAACAAGAACTGCGACGGATCGATATCGTCGCGCCGCAGTCAGGCACCATTCAACAACTCGCAGTTCATACGGTCGGCGGAGTGATTACGCCCGCCGATCCGATCATGCTAATCGTGCCGGAAGGCGACGATCTTGCGCTTGAAGTACGAATCACCCCGAAGGACATCGACCAAATCCAGCTTGGTCACAAGGCCGTGCTGCGGATGTCAGCTTTCAATCTGAGAACCACGCCGGAATTGAACGGATATGTCAGCCGGATCGCAGCCGATCTGGCGACGGACGAAAAAAACGGCATTTCGTATTACCTGGTGCGTTTATCGGTTCCGCATGCGGAACTGACGAAGCTCAAGGACCTGACGCTCGTGCCCGGCATGCCGGCCGAAGCGATGGTCAAGACGGGCGAGCGTACGGCGCTTTCCTATTTTGTGAAGCCGCTGTCGGACCAAATCAGTCGGGCATTCCAGGAGGAATGAAAGTAATCTGATCTGATCCCCCGAAACTGGACCGTTCAGAATTGGAGTTTTCCGCTGTAGTTTCCCGGCTGGGAGAGGAGCGGAAGCGATGAAAGCATCGAAGTTTTCGGACGCGCAGAAGGCGTTCATTCTGAAGCAGGGAGCGGATGGGTTTCCTGTGGCGGAGATCTGCCGGAGGGCCGGGATCAGCCAGGCGACCTATTTCAACTGGAAGAAGAAATATAACGGGCTGCTGCCGACAGAGATGAAGCGGCTGAAGCAGCTCGAGGACGAGAACGGCAAGCTCAGAAAGCTGATCGCCGACCTGTCGCTGGACAAGGAGATGCTGCAGGACGTGATCCGCCGAAAACTGTGAGGCCTGGTCGCAAGCGCGAGCTGGTGGCCGATACCTGTGCTGATTGGAACGTGTCGATCCGGCGAGCGTGCCGTGTTCTGGAGTTCGACACCTCCACCTATCACTACAAGTCCCGCCGCCGTGACCAGGCCGGCCTCGAAGCTCGGATCAAAGACATCTGCGCGACGCGGGTTCGCTATGGCTACCGGCGCGTGCACGTGATGCTCACGCGGGAGGGCTGGGACATCAACATGAAGCGGACCTATCGCATTTACAGGGACTTGGGCCTTCAACTGAGGAACAAGACGCCGAAGCGCCGGGTGAAGGCGAAGCTGCGAGACGATCGCCAGCCAGCCGTCGAACCCAACGACGTCTGGGCGATGGACTTCGTTCACGACCAGCTCGCGACGGGCAAGAAGATCCGGGTCCTGACGGTCGTAGATACGTTCTCACGCTACGTGCCGGTGCTCGACCCACGCTTCAGTTACCGCGCCGAGGATGTGGTCAGGATGCTGGAACAGGTCTGCCCCAAGATCGGCTATCCAAAGACGATCCGGGTCGATCAAGGCTCGGAGTTCGTCTCCCGCGACCTCGACCTGTGGGCCTACACCAGGGGCGTCACGCTCGACTTCTCGCGACCGGGAAAGCCAACGGACAACGCTTACATCGAAGCCTTCAACGGCCGCTTCAGGGCGGAATGTTTGAACGCCCACTGGTTCCTGACGCTTGCCGACGCGGCCGAAAAGTTACAACGAGGTGCGCCCACATGGCGCAATCGGGCACAAGGTTCCGATCTCGTTGATCAATCCCGATGGCGCCGTCAGCCCGCCATCGTGAAACAGCCGGAAAACTCCACCTTCCGGCGGTCCAAAGAATGGTATAGGAGCAAAACGGCCAAGGCTCTAATTCCCACTGGATGACAGTTCAGTGGCATGTATGGACGGCCTCCGCGTGGCAAGGGCTTTCTGATATTGATGACAGGTTGGTCGGGTGCAGGCATGTATTCGGCCTTTGAGTGCGGCCTGTTCATGCCGCTGGCCTTGATGAAGTCCGCGGATCGGATCCCAGACAGGTCAACGCGCTTTTTGAGCGGCACCCACTGAGCGGGTTTTTCCGATCCCGGTTCGACCGTCCGTCATCACACCATCAGCACCTCACCAACCTCTGTGCTTCCTCTGCGACTACGTCACTACGCCGGTGAATCCGCGAAGCGCTTGCCCGTAGTCATCAGCGCCCAGACGATCCGGGCCATCTTGTTTGCCAAGGCCACCGCAACGACGTTGTACGGCTTTTTCGCCAGAAGCTCGGCAGCCCAGGGAGTGGGTGCCGCTTTGCCCTTAGGACAGAAGCGAAGCACGGCATGGGCTCCCACAACAAGAAGGCGACGGATGTAGGGATCGCCTTGCTTGCTGATCCGCCCGAGCCGATCCTTTCCTCCGGATGAGTTCTGTCGCGGCACCAGGCCAAGCCAAGCCGCGAGTTGCCGGCCGGATTTGAACAGCGAAGCATCTGTCACGGTCGCAACGATTGCGCTGGCGGTGATCGGACCGATGCCGCGGATCGTTTCGAGGCGACCGGCTCAACTCGTGCGAACGATGCCAGATGTGAATCTGTCGGTCCAGCTCACAGACCTTTTCGTGCACCTCACGCAATTGCTGCACCAAAAGAAAGAGGGCCGATCGGGCAAGCGGGGGAATGAGGTCGTGGCCCTCGTCCTCAACCAACGCGACGAGCATGCTCAGCCCTGTAGCACCCTGACGAGTGATGATGCCCAACTCCGCCAAGTGGCCGCGCAAGGCGTTCACCAGCATTGTCCGCTGCCGGATCAGAAGCTCGCGGACGCGATGCAGTAGCAACACGCTCTGCTGCTCCTCGCTCTTTGTCGGAACAAAGCGCATCGTCGGTCGCGTGACCGCCTCGCAGATTGCCTCGGCATCCGAAGCATCATTCTTCTGCCGCTTCACGTATGGCTTGACGTATGACGCAGGCATCAGGCGAACCTCATGCCCCAGAGCCGTGAGGACACGAGCCCAGTGATGGCTCGTTGCGCAGGCTTCGATGCCGATCAAGCACGCCGGCAAGGATGTAAAGAATGCGACTACATCCTCGCGACGCAACTTCCGGCGGACAACCACTGCCGCTCAAACCTCATAGACCTTGACCTGCCCCTAAGAATTTCCTCCATCTGAGATTAGAGTCCGGCCCTTGATCGAAGGACGGACTGATGAAGAGAAAGCGGTTCACAGAAGAGCAGATCATTGCGGTTCTGCGCGAGCATGAGGCGGGTGTAAAGGCGGGCGATCTGGCCCGCAAGCACGGGGTCTCGGAGGCGACGCTGTATAATTGGAAGGCGAAGTATGGCGGGATGGACGTGTCCGACGCCAAGCGGCTGAAGGCGCTGGAAGACGAGAACGCCAAGCTGAAGAAGCTGCTCGCCGATCAGATGCTGGAAGCCTCGGCGCTGCGTGAGCTTCTGTCAAAAAAATGGTAGGGCCCGCCGCCAAGCGCGAAGCCGTCGCGCATCTGCAGGCCGTCATGGGTCTGTCGGAGCGTCGGGCCTGTTCCTTTGTGGGCGCCGATCGCAAGATGATCCGCTACCGGTCAAGGCGTCCGCCCGAGACGGAGCTGCGTGGCAGGTTGCGCGACCTCGCCAATGAGCGCCGACGCTTTGGCTACAGGCGGCTGTTCATCCTGCTCAGGCGCGAGGGCGAGGCATCTGGGGTCAACCGCATCTATCGTCTGTACCGCGAGGAGGGCCTGACGGTGCGCAAGCGCCGGGCAAGGCGGCGAGCGGTCGGCACGCGGGCGCCGATCCTGGTCGAGGCAAAGCCGAACGCGCGCTGGTCGCTGGATTTCGTGCATGACCAGTTCGCCTGCGGCCGCAGGTTTCGCGTGCTCAACGTCGTCGACGACGTGACGCGCGAATGCCTGGCGGCGATCCCGGACACCTCGATCTCCGGCCGTCGGGTTGCCCGTGAACTGACGGAACTGATCACCCAGCGCGGCAAGCCACGCATGATCGTCTCCGATCACGGCACCGAGTTCACCTCGAACGCCATCCTCGCCTGGTCGAAGGATTACAGGATCGAATGGCACTACATCGCGCCGGGCAAGCCGATGCAGAACGGCTATGTCGAGAGTTTCAACGGCCGGATGCGCGATGAGCTGTTGAACGAGAGCCTGTTCTTCGGTCTCGACCACGCCCGAAGCGCCATCGCCGAATGGAGGGAGGACTTCAACACCGCGAGGCCACATTCCTCGCTCGGCTACCAGACCCCGGCAGCCTATGCCCAGGTCATCACCGCAACCGGCTCCGACGCTGTGCTGATGGAAGGCTCCGCGCCTCCGCCGGTTGCTCAACCCGCGCCACAAGGCGTAACAAAAACGGTCGAGGCTCTAATCGCAGCTGGATGACAGTTCAGTAGCAGGTCAACCTATATGCAGACAGGATTCGCCGAAGGCGGGGCGCCCGTCTCCAAATTATTCTGGTCGTCGCTCTGCGTGACGACGGCATCCCGCTACAGACTCTCATCAGGGAGCCAGGATCATTGCGAATAGGCTCGAAAGTCATTTCGCCAACGCCGCCAACTCTCAAAGTATCGCGTCCGGTGCTTGGGGCCCACTCAGCAGACGTCAACGCCAAGTCCGTGCTCGGAGTATGTACTAATATTTGGATCTGATCACCATTGGCGCGGCGCCTGCCGCGCAGTAGGGTGTAAAATATAGGATATTGTCACAATGGTGCTGCCGCACATGGAGAACGTCATGAACGGGGATCAAGATCGTACGGAAGATGAGAAATATCTCATTGAGTCACTCAGGGAAAAAATCAAAGCAAAGATGGATGTAGCGAAAACTTTTGGGGCGTTCTTTACAGGACTCCTCACTGCTGTAATTGCCCTCATTAGCGACAGAGGGAAACTCGAAACAATTATTGGTGGTGACGAGTATGGCTTCTGCGCTCCTCAGTGCCATCTACTTGGCAATTTCTACCGCTATGCTTTCTTTTTTTCTGTCATTTTTATAGCGATAGCAGTCGTTCTTTTTTTTCGTGCGATGTATGCATATGATCGTTTGCTTATGCCGCGTTACTTCTGGACAGAAAAACGCAGCGTGAAGGACCTGTACGATTTAATGAGCGAAGCTTGGAACAATTTGTTCAACATTGCCGCTTGCCTTCTCGCGGTAGGCTTGCTCGGCTTTGCAGTCGTTCTACTGAGATTGGACAAAATAGAGATGCTTGTTTTGGTCGGACTCTTGGGTGCTGCGGTTCTCATTTCGGAACTTGCGGTAACAAGAATTCGGTTTCAGAAGTAGGTATCGGAATGTGACGACGCTCCACTCCATGCTCTGGAAATCCATGATCAAACGGTGGCAGGCTCAAGCAACGTGCGGCACAATAAATTGAACTCGCTCAGCGGTTTAGAAGCATTGAGCGGTGCCGTGCCTTTCTTATATCATCATCGAAAGGAGTGCACGTAGTGTCAATACAGTTCTCTGAATTTTCGCTTGTCAATGAATCTAATCGAAGCGGAAATCTTTCTCTGGAAGCCCCAACGGGTCAAAGCGTTCTGGAGTTTCCCCTTAGTCCCGGGATGTTGTTGAAACTAAATCCTTTTGTTGAGGATGCAGATTCCGCTCGGTTGATTTTCTCTATCAGCAACGGAGATAATTTCTCCGAACTTACCTTCGAGACACAGATTAACGCAACGCACGACGGCAGCTGTCTTCGAAACTACCTGACTGCGCTGAGGTTTCAGTTCGTCGATGATAGAGGAATAATGTCCGTGGATACCGAATGCCAACCTAAGTAGCGCCCGCGCCCAGGCGAAAGTTGGCGCTTCTGGGGCGCCATCCACGTCAGACCTGGAAAACAACTGGTCCGTCTGGATGGCAGCCTCGTCGCGCCTCGCGCAACTCGTCTCGCATGGTCAAAACGGGCCAGCCAGTAGCAGGCTGCCCGTGCTGCTCGCGCTCCGGGCAAGCGATCGATGGAAAGCCGTGTCTGTTCCCATGGGTGGGCCCGGAGCATCCGGGACAATACGGGTAAGCCGGAAGAAACTACAACAGCTAAGGCGGCAAGGGCACAGAAGTTGCCGGCGCTTCCCAGTATTCCCAGATGCAACGCTCCGCCGAGGATACACCAAGTTATGCCAATCGGCTCAAGGTCTATGACGCACGAACGCAGGTGGCGCCGGCGTTATTTTCAGTTTGCTCAACGGCCGCGGCCGTCGCTGCCGTCGTTACATGGGTGAAAAACAATGTCCCTGCCTCGCCGTGTGCAGCAGCGGCCGATACTGCCCACCATCTTTATCTGAATGTCAGGAACGAGCCATGAACGTTCAGATCCAAATTCCTGTAGAGGACATGAACCTGACGGCGGTTCCACACGCGTCCTATGCGATATCCGGCGCAAACTGTGACTGTGGAAGGCTGTAGCGTTTGTCGTGAATTTGTCAAAGCGAGTTCGGCTTTTTCGACCCAAACGTCGCTCCGTCCGGGACTGCCGATCTCCCTCGGGTTCGACCACATCGATAGCGCTTGTCAGGAAAGGGAGGGGCAGAGCCCTTTGCGCCCTGCATTTGAAGATTTCAGAGTTGTAGGGTGTCTACCCGAACGCAAGTAGCCAATTAATAATTCTGTTTGGCACAGTTGAAATTCGCCACAGCTCATGCAAGGCTGGTTTGGCTATTTGGTCCGAAGGTATTCCGGCCATGCATGTAGTTCATGTGACGTCTCAATACGAGCCGAGAAAAAAACGTAGCCGAAGAATTCTATGGATTCAAGGATCTACTCAACGCGTGCCCATTTCCTGGCGAGGAATTGGTCAAATCATCGCAACCTCTGGCCAAATTGCGCGGTGGTCAAATCTGTCTCGACACAATTTTTGAGCTAGGTACCGATGGCAGGCAGGGCGACCGCGACTGGCAGAAGCTGACACGCTCCATACGCCGGGGGCCAATATCTCGACGCGACTACGTTCCCTTACCTTTCCGCAGCTACTCTGCAATCGAGCAGACGGCCGTGACAATCGTTTCCGCGGACAGATCGGCACGCGGGATCGAAAGGACCAAGCCACGTTTCTGCATGTGAAGGCAGGACGCTCTTTAAAAGTACCGAGCGTGGAGATTGCCTGAAGCAAGCTGGCCGACATCTGGTCTAGGAGGAGACCGACATGGCAAAAGCACTGCCTAAACTCATTTCAACCCTGAGCAATTCGGTCCACAATTATTCTTACAAGGTCGACTTCGGAACCGTAGTTGACGGCGGATGGTTCAGTGCGTCGCCTGATGATGTCGCTGTAAGGCGGTCGATCCGGACCAATGATCCCGGTGCACTCAATGCCAGGCCGTGGCAACAGAAGCGGCCGGGCTATGTCGGCGAGACACCTCCTGACAAGAAAGGCAACAGGACTGCGATCTTTCAAACCCCCGAATGTGGGGTCTCAGCTTGGTACTACTTGATCGCCGACCTCTACGGTTTCGGGAACGTCGGCAGTTTCTCGATCACGGCACTGGCCAAGAAGTATGCAGGGCCGCATGCTGCGCAAGCCGAGATCCAGGCTTATGTGGATGGATGGGCCAAATGGTCGGACCACAAGCTCGACGGCAACACCAACATATCGCTCGCTTCGAACGCCGACATGCTGCTGCTGGCCCACGCCATGTTCAAACATGAGGCGCAAGGAGGCATGCCTTTCAGCGACAACCAGATCCTCAACGGGATTGATGCCGAACGGAAGCGGAATACTGTGCCAGCGCGCCGCGTGAGGGTCACCGACATCCTGCCCATGATTATCGACAGCGCAGGCTTTGTTGCGGAGGCTTATGAGAGCGGGCTAGAAGCTCCAATCCTTGCGTTGGGAAGGTCGACCCTAGAGCGTTCAGGCCCGCAGAAGCTCCGTGAATGGCTCACGGTGTTCGCGGCCGTTTCGGATACGCAGTTCGAGGATCCTGCCAACATTACTCTCGAACTCTACCAGAAGGATAGAAATGAATTTGAAGAGGCACTAGAAACGCTGTCTGTCGACGTTGTGTTCGCGATACGAGAGTTTATTTCAGGGGTTCAGGAGCCGCCTCTGACCTGGAATCAGTTGAAGGCAGGCTCCAAGCAGGCTTCGGATGCTACTGACCAGATGGATCCGTTGGTTCGGAGTTTGCCGGTATTGGCCACCTTCAAGATCGACCAGGCTCTCAACGAAATGAATGTGGTTCGTTACACCGGCAAACTGGCTGTCTACGATATGGATGGCAACCGCGTTGGCGAATACAACGCAACCACGGGAGGATTTGCGGCGAACTACAAACGCAAATATGGTCCGACGCCCCCTGGCTACTTCGTCGTCAGCAACTACCGCAAACGCTCTGAAAGCTGGTGTTCTCGCCACGGCATAGGTTTCACGTTCGACATAGACGAAGTCATCCCGACCGGCACTCGAGGCGATTTCCGTATTCACCCCGACGGCCCTCCGCCTGGCACTCACGGGTGCGTCGGCATTGTCGAGGACGGCGACACACTCAAGGATTGCGCGGTGAAACTGAGGGAGGCCTTGGCTGCCACGCAAGGATTCCGCCTGCACGTAGAGTATGCATGAGCAACCTTCTGCTGCGACGGCGCTGAGCATCTCGGTATCACGCGTCGGACTGCTTACGGGTGGCCATGCGCTTGGCCGCCTCGCTCGATCCATGCCCGGCAAATCACGTTTTCAGCGATCTACCACGGCCAATACCGATTTTGCATAACAGCCTGATGTGGATGATAGCGCCAGCGCGATGGTGAGGGTGACTGAGGGGAGCCCTAGCAGGCTGTTGAAGAAGTGTCCCGTTTGGCTTTGAGGATAGCCTCATCGCCATTGTGATAGGCGAATGTGATCTCGATGGAGCCGTCGTCGAGTAGTTCGGCGGAGCCATCACCAGTGGCTTCGTCCATTTCGTCGAAGCCGGCCCATGTGAAGAATACCATCGAGGGACCGTAGTTGAGATCGAGGCTGGCTTGCAGAGCGCCAAAGGCGATCTCACCGGTGTTGTCGGCCCCGATGGTGACCATGGCGGGACCGCAGAGGCTGAGATAGCCGCAATCCCACAGATCGGCCTCGACGATATGCCAGCGGTCAATCAGCTTGCAGTCCGCCGGCGCGCTCATGTCGGCACCGCGATCAACTTGGGCAGCCGCACCAGATTGTAGGCGGCAGCCGCGAAGGTGAAGGCCCATCCGACGCGGTCGCGACCGCGGAACTTCGTCTTCTCTTGACCTGCGATGACCTTGATCCAGCCGAACGCCTCCTCGATGCGTTTGCGGATGCGCTGGCTGACGAGATAGCCGACGTGCCGGGTCGTGCGACGATCTATAGCGGAACGGCGCCCGTTCGTGTTCTGCGCCACGTGTGGCGTCACCTTCATCGAGCGCAACTCGTTAATGAAGTCCTCCGCGTCATAGGCCTTGTCGGCGCCGAGGGTGATGGCTTGCGGTCGCTCGGCGCGGGGTTCGATCATGTGCAGAGCCGCCACTCGTTCGGCATGCCCGTCGGCCAGCGTCAGGCAGGCATCAACCAGAAGACCATGCCGGTTCTCCATCAGCCCGTGCCCCATGAAGCTGAGCTTGGCCTCCTTGCCTTTCCCCTTGCGGAACAGCCGAGCATCACGATCAGTGGTCGAGGCATGCGTCTCGTTCGAGCGCTTCTGGCCATGGAAGTCCGCCTCCTCATTGCGCCCGCCACCCGACGGTGGCTCATCCAAGCCGTCCTTCCGCTTGAAGCTCTTCATCGACGCCCAGGCCTCGATCAAGGTGCCGTCGACTGAGAAGTGATCCGTGGAGAGAAGCTTCTTCACCTTGGGCTGCGCCAGGACAGCGTTCAAGAACTTCGCCGCGATGTCGCCCTCCAGCAGCCGGTCGCGGTTCTTCGAGAAGACCGAGTGATCCCAGGCCGCGTCGTCAACGCCGATGCCGACGAACCAGCGGAACAGAAGATCGTATTCCAGCCGCTCCATCAAAAGCCGTTCAGAGCGGATCGAATAGAACGCCTGCAACAGCATTGCCCTGAGCAGCTTCTCCGGCGGGATCGAAGGTCGCCCGATCGGCGAATACAGCGCCGCGAAGTCCCGCTCTAACGCTGCCAGCGCCTCATTCACTATCCGACGGATCGCGCGCAGTGGATGATCGCGCCGAACCCGCGCCTCGAGATCAACGTAGCTGAACAACTCGCCAGTTCGATTGTCGCCGCCGCGCACGATTCACCCTCCGCATTCTCGCGAAATGAGTGAATCACGGAGCTACCCCAACCGCGAGCCCCTTTTTCAACAGCCTGCTAGAGGTTGAGGATCAAAAAAGGAATTGTACGCACGTTAAGCGTTGGAGGAGGCTCGCAATGAGAAACAGCGATAGGCTTGCCATCAAACTGAACGAGACACGGCTGAAACTGCTAGAAGCGATTGAGCGCGAACAGCGCGCTGAAGACAAGCGCGCCGAGGCACGCATTGCTGCAGCCGATGCCCGCGCCGAACGCGCGCAAAGAAGCGGCAGGGCCTTGGTTGCTGATCCCTTGCGCCTTCTGGCGATTGGAGATTCCTGGTTCGACTATCCGCTGCTCGATAACGGTCCGACCTTCCAGCACACGGACATTATCCAGCAGTTGCAGGATGTAGGCACACCCAAGCCGATCATCGTTCCTGCCAAGCATTGGGGCTACACATCCGTCGTGGAGCTGTCGCTACCGATGCAGAAGCGCATCAAGACAGCGCTCCAAACCAAGGACAAATGGGGCCGGCGCGGCAAGCCGGATGCGATTCTCATATCGGCAGGCGGAAATGACATCGCTGGGGACGCATTCTGCATCTTCATCAGCAATCCGCCCAACCCGCCTCTCGATGACGCGAGGTTCAAAAAGGCCATGGGCATGATCGAGGCGTCGTACGAAGAGCTATTCGAGCTTCGCAATTTGTACGCCAAGAACGTTCCGATCTACGGGCACTACTGCTATGATTTCGCGATCCCGAACAATGTTCATCCCGCTTGCATCGGACCTTGGCTGCATCCTGCATTCGAATTCAGTGGCCAAACCGATATGACTGCGAATACGAAGGCTGTGGCCGATGCCTTGAAGCTTTTTCGCGAATTGCTTGGCCGCCTCGCCAACAAAAAGGCGAACCGATTCACTCTGCTCGAAACACAGGGAACGTTGAAAATATCAGAATGGGCCAATGAACTTCATCCGAAGCGAGGTGGCTTCAAGAAGATTATGGAAATCTTCAGAGCTCGGCTCGCTGCCGATTTTCCTGGGCGGATTTAAGTTCAGGCTTTCTACCACGTCGCTTCGCGGCAAGGCGACAGAACATAGTTAGCGTCGGCGGAACCAATCCGGTAGATTCGACTGAAGCGCAAGGTCAAGCTCGAGTTGCGTTCTTTGTTCATCCGCGGCGACTCCCACTGTGAATGCGCCATAGGCCACACAGTTGTCGAGGACAGCTCTGCCGTTCGACGCGTGTACGACACGGACCGGCGGATCAAACGTCGGATGAAGGTGGAAAATGACATCGCCTTCGAGCGGCGCTGAATCCGGAAGCGATTCAACCACGAGACTGAAGACGAGAAACTGGTTGCGGTTTCCGCCAGGTTTCCGCACAACCTTCAGACGACGGCCTCCGGTCTCAGCCAATCCGCCCCATTGACCTTTTTCGGGGTCATTTGGATCACGGTCCAGACGTCTTGAGAATTGCTGTTGCCCCCCTCCCCCAAAAGGTTCAGAGACATTTTTGGGCCCTTTCGTCTGCGGTGACAGCGCCTGCAGAAGGTTCAAGAGGTTGGCGTATTTGTCTTCGCCACTCTTCGCCAGGCTATAGAAAACGGGCTCGACGCCAAATTTTCCCCGCATGCGATGGCGAAGGGCCTCTCGCTCAGGTTCGGAACCGTAACTCATGAGTGCATAATGACAAGGCGAGCGTGTGCGGAGCCTGGCGGTAACCTCACGCATCAGATTGCCGAAGTCAGGATCCGACATCGAGAACCCAACAAACACGACAGGATTTGTCATAAATATAGCGAGCAGTTTTCGGCGCGCATCATCGCTCTTGATGTAGCGTCGAACATACGATGTCTCAGTAAGTATCGCATGTTGAGGACGGCTGTATCGGCCATGTAGGTAGACTACGCTGCGGGGCTCGCCTGTCCGTGAAAGGCCGATCAGAAACCTGGATAGCGCATTCCCGTCCTCCCAAAGAACGGCCGGCGCGAGTTCATTCATCTGATGCAATGCCAGCTCGATGCAAGGGTCGTAGTTGGTGGTCAGAAAATGTCGAAATGGAATCGCCGCGATGGTTTGGTGTGGCTCGGCGAGCACGATCGGCGGTCCAAAACGCTCTTTGATAAATTCGGAAAAGGTCCTTTTGCCGAGTGTCTTTGAATGAAATTCAGCCTCCCAAGCGGCATCGCCCTTGAGGGCTTCCGCGAGCTGATGAATCCGCGCCGTCGCTCCCGCTTTCTTGCGAAGTTCGATCATGAGGTCCGGCCAACTAGGGTAACCCGAATTGATGCTCGCTCCGGATCCGATAACAGCCAACGGAGGATGAGCGCTTGAGACCAGTGACTTAAGCGCCTCAAACGCCGTTCCGTCTTCAAACGGAGCAAACGGTGTGTCCATTAATCCCTCCCGACAGTTAATGCGACGATTGGTTCAGGGATGGACCTCTGAGCGCGGCTCTTTCTTTTTCTGGATCAACTGACAGCTGCCCGCGTACCGCCCAAAAGCTCGTATCCTACTTCTTCTCGAAGGCCACGTGCCAGATGATAAGGCCGCCTTCCTTCGTGAGTAGCTGCTTGAAATAGGGAAGCTTCCTGATGAACTTCTCTATCTCTTCCGCATGATTTTTTGGCGGCAACATATCAAATGCCTTTCCAGTGAAATGGGCCGAAAAGCCCTCTTTCTCTGCATCGCTCCAAGCCGACATAACACTGTAGAGACCGGCAGAAATCTCGGCAGCAGTTTTGGCGCCCGGATTGTCATCCACCCATTTCTGAAGTTGATCACGCTGCGTGCTTGCCTTGTAGGTCTTCTCTATCCATTTCGGATCTTTCACGACATTGTTGGCCATCGCGTCCGCCTGAGCCTGAATGTCGCGTCGCCCACTGGTGAAGACCACATCTGCGGGATATGCTGCCAGCAGCGCTACGGCGCCATCCTTGGCATAGTCCACCAGATCAAGATCATCAATCGAGAGCCCTTTGGCGGTTAGCTTGTCTAGAAACAGGTAGCAGTCGCAGCGCAATCGCAGATGCCTCGTGCGCGATGCACCTGAAGCCTCTTTTTTCTTTGGGACGATTCTTGTTGCGGCTTTCTTTTCTGGCTTTTTCTGTGCTGCTTTTGCCATGTGCGTTTCTCCTTCGATGCCAGACTTTCGTCCTCGATCCCTGTTCCGGTGACCTTTGCTATTGCCCAAAGCTGCTGCCTGACGACTTCAAGTTCCAATCGGCCCTACCCATTCGGCAATTGGGCACCACCCGAGCGATCGAACTTGATCAGTTCGATCTTCCACCCAGCGCCGTCATCGCTTTTGCCGGCCTTTGCATAGCGCCAGACGAACAGCGCCCTGCGCCGTACATGCTCGAGAGCTAGGTCTGCAAGCAAATCGGGAAACTCAATCTTTTGCGGCAACGGTCCTGCCGCGTGTAGCCTGACTCGGGCCAGTGAAATGTCGGCAGTTGTCTCGATCACGGAATACACCGCTGGCGGCGGCGCGATGACCGGGTCGGCGACGATGTCGACGATCAGAGCAAAGCTCTCGAACAGTTTTTGGTCGAGGACCTTATCTGATGCCGGTGTTATGGCGATTTGCAAGCGATCACCCGGCTGCAGCGCGCAGGGTGGACTGGGCGAGATTACGCCGCTGTCGTTCGGCTTAAGGACCATTTGCTTCAGCGGCAGCTCGACGACCGAGGCGGCGGCGACAGTGTAGCTTCCACTTGCCTGCGATCCGGTTGCCGTTACCAACTGTTGTGGCGGTGGCTGCGTTACGCTTTCGCCCTGCGGAGGCAGCCGGAACAATTCCACCTTGAATTCTGGGATATCTTGCAGTTCGGCGAACGTTCCAAGCGCGGTGTCGATAACTCCACCTGCAAGGTAGAGCGTTTGTTCGAGGTCATATTCGCGCCGGTCCGAGGAGACAAGAAACGGTCCCGCCAACTCGGGCGGTCGGCGCGATGCGCTCATGGTCTGACTGGCCAACTGCCGGTCGTATGACGGGTCGGCAAACACGACGGTCGTTGTTTTGACAGGAACCACGCGTCGCATGCCGGGATCGAGCATGAGCGGCAAAAATACTTGCGCGCGCGGGCCCAGCGGCAGGTCTCTTTTTTTATCTTGGCCTAGCCTTTCAAGTTCAAGCAACAGGCGGATTTTCGTGTCTGCAGTCGCGGCTGACAAGGCGTCGCGTGCATCGGCAAGTCTGGCCACTTCGAGATGGAGGATCGGAACAGCGGAAAGATCGAATTCGAGAAAATTCGCAGACGATTTCTTGTCGTCAGTAAAGCTTATTTCGAGGTTTAAAGCGTCAATCTGCAGCTTGCCCGTTGCCCTGACATGCGGTTCCTGGCCACCGTCTGGATTGAAGACGGCCGCGGTCAATTTGACGTCAAGCTTGCCGTCCCAGTCAGGGCCCAGGTAGGCTTCCTGATTCTTGACCTTTCCGTTCCTTGCCTTATGCCCGACAAGGTCAAAAATCACCTTGTCATGCCGTTTGGGTAGCTGAGGCTTGCCGGTTTCGTATCGGACCACGTCTGCGCCGCCGTCGAAGACATTGAACGGTGGCTGACGGCCGGTGCCAAGGTCCAGGTCGGTCAGCGACACGTAGGTTCGCCGACGATAGCTGATCGTCAACTGCTCGATCCCTGCGTGACCCTTTTTCAATTCGTCGGGCGTGAGTTCGTCGATAGGCAATACCGGCGAACGCGGGTTGCGCAACTGGTGAGCAGCAACTGGCCCCGAATTGGCCGGACGACCGAATTGAGGATCATCGGGATCGAAAGGCAAACTGTCGCCCGGAACCGTCAGCGACGCGACAGCCGCCTCCAATACGCCCGGTCTGCGGCCGATCGTGGCTCGTTCGACGGCCGGTGGCAGAGTCGGTGCACTTCGTAGTTCTTCAACCTCCTTCTTTGGCTTTCCACGGTCACTTGGTGACTTGGACGACGACAACGGCTCGTCCAAGGCGGCGGCCAACGAGGGAAACGTGGGCGCGCGCCGTCGGGCTACAGCCGGCAAAAGGTGCCGCGCCGTCGGACCATCGAAAGTGATCGGCAGGATCGTATCGGCCTTGGTTCCGTCAGGAAGATACTTCGCGGTGCTGCGATCATAGGTGATATGGTTGGCGAAGCTGAGATACAGCGCCTCCGGCGGCGGCAGGTCTGCCGAAGCGCTTGTGGATTTTTCTCCCTTGCTTGTCACCGCAGGTGCATAGGCCGGCCAGCCAAACAGCTGGAACCGAGCTGCGAAGCCACTGTCGTGACCGAGCAATGGCATCTCGTCTCCCAGGGCTGGCGTAAGCTTGGAAAGGTCGGTGGTCGCCGTATCCGAGGGCCATCCCAGGGCGGCGGACGGCGATAGGTCGGTCCCCGCCCTGGTGAGGGCTTTGCCGGGCATCGCGCTCGCATCCAGACCAGCCGGGACCGGGTGCGGTGTTACGTCGGGACTGCTCAGTCCACCGTCGATCTCGACAATTGCTACAAGCGCTTTGCGATCAAGATCGATCGCAGCCTCGATCGCCTCGCCGGGTGCGATCTCGGACGTTGGCAAGACGCGTCGATAGGCGGATTGGGTTGTGATCCTGGATGCGGACAGCGCGGTGATGCTCGCAGTTCGCATCGGCTGCTCGGACATATCAGATGTCGAAAGGACAAAGGCAATTTCTTCAGGCATCGTCCGCGTACCGACGCGACAACGCAAAGCGGCGACCGCAGGCGCCTTGTCATTGGCCTTGGTGAGGCGGGCGGCCAGAATAGTCTCGGCAATCCATTCGAAATCCTGCGCTGGCGAATGTGTTCTGGCCTGCGCATCTATTTTCAGGCGAGCTTCGATCGCCATCATTGCCCGGAGGAAGAAGGGGGCAGCCTTGTAGTCCGCCTTGTCCATCGGCGCCGCCTTCCCCTTATCGGGCAGCCACTTCTCGAAGTAAGCTTGCTCGACCGGAATCGTCAACTCAATCTCAGCAGCGTCGCAAGCCAAGCGTACGAAACGGCCTTGGCCAAACTGGTCGACGATCTCAGGCTCCGAGAAGCCGCGTCCGATCACGGCAGTTCCGACAGTGCCGGAGCTTGGCATCGGGGTGGCAGGCCACAGATCAGGCGCTGCGACCCTCCAGACACCGGACGCTATGTTGATAGGATCAACGCCATCCATCATCAGCCACGGAACAACGGCGGCGAAATCACTGGGGGGCATGCCCTGCCACCCTCCGTTGCGTGGGACCGCAAAAAGTGTGGATGCTCCGCCAAGCAGCATCGGCAGGTCTGACTTGATCCAGAGCTTGTCGGCCAGAAGCCTGTCATGAAAACCGGCCGCACCAAAGATCAGTTGAATGATGCCGGCATGCCCGTCCTTTATTGTCTCCGTCCGATAGGCGTGATCGAGGCTGCGTGGCGCGAAGCTATGATTCATAGCCTCCATGGCCATGAGCGAGGGGGTGGTGATTGCGGTATGATCGAGCGTCGTCCAATGCGCTAGCGCCATTTCGCCCGCTTGCAAGCGGTGATCCACTATACAAATCAATCTGACCGGTTCCCTCACGGTCGTCACCCTGACTTCCACATCGAGGACCTTCGTCAGAAAGCAAGCGAGCGTGTCAGCCAGGATGCGGTGCCGGTTGAATTTCACCGTGACGTGGTGGTCGAGCCGGTGATCGGAGTCGTCCAGAATGTGAATAATACGACTGCGTTCAGCCGCGGCCTGATTGGCGTCTGCGGGACTGAGCCATTTTTCGGGCAGAGGCTTGCCGTCCACCGTTTGCATCTGTCCGACCGGCCAGCGGATCGGGCTCCGTGAGGTTCGGCTCCATGTGAGTTCCAGCGTATGTTGTCTAACGCTTGCAGTAGCTATCAGTCGGTGGTCGATCCGATTCCCGTCGTCGTCGCTGGCGACGACGCGCATCCATGCTGTCCGCATCTCAATGGGATTGAGTTTGCCATCTTTGACCGTCACGTCGCCGCATACGAAGGCCAAAGCAGCGACAACAGCGAGTTTGTTTCGCGACCGCAGTGAGAAGAGTGGCGAACCCCCTCTAAGGCTGAGTTCTTTTTGACCATGTATCGCGCCGTTGTCGTGGTCGATTTGGATCGCGTCGGCATTTGCCGATTGCAGGTCAAGCCAGGCAAACGAAGCTGGCTGGAACTCAGCAAGGGGCTCGCCTCCTGCCTTGTCAGACCTTACTGAGATCGGTCCGCTTATTACCAGTGTGCTGTTCGAACTGTCGACCTTGAAAACGAGCGCAGGGCAGAAAGCGACATGCGTTTTCGTGGTCGTTCCCGACTTTGGCGCTTCTACTGTCGCGGTGAACCCTTCATCAGTCGGCGTGACCTTCGCAATCAGCTTGAGATCCGACCCGAAAAGTCGCAGCTCGATTGCCGCGTTCAGACTGCCAGCCGGTTGCGCAATATCGATGGTTGCTGTGGCCGCGACCGGCTTGGTGAAGCGGTACGACTGCGGGTCGTCGCCCGGGTCGGAGAGCAGCGTTTCGATGGTGACATTTGGCGCAAACTTTTTTTTATCTTTGATATCCTCGTCCGCGAGTTCGACAGTGCCGTCGGAATTGCGGGTCATATGGATCCCGGTCCAGGCGTAGCGCCAATCTGAAGTGCCACGGGTCAGCGCGAGTTGCAGGAGGTCCCCATGCTCATAGATGTCGTCGGGCCCGAAAGGCCCGCCCGGGTCATTGAAGTCGCGGTCGAGTCGCATCGATCCGACCACATTGATCGACTTGATGCGGGTTCCGTCGAACGTTGCCCGCAGCAGGCGCAAAGGGCGGAAGACAAATGGACCCCAGCGTATATCGTGGCGGCGGACGCCCGTTTGCTCGGCGTCCTCGAACAGACGCCATTCATGCAGCGATTGTGGAAAACTGTCCTGGTCGAATGCCTGACCTACGGCTCCGATGGCTGCTTCCACCGGGTTCTTCTTTCCATCAAAAATCAAGCCGTCGAGCGGCAGGTCGCGGGCGAAGAATTTCAGCGCCTTCGCAAATTTCCACGGGGCGGCATCTGCGGAAAACGACAGCGGCTCGGCCGCAGACATCGTCAGCAGCGACAAGTCCCTTGGCTTGATCGCACCGGATTGCCAGGTCCGCAGCCTTGCCTTGCGGACGCCATCGGCAGCATCGGCTGCAACGCCGAAACCACGGGAGTCCCAGCGCATGCTGTCATATTCGTAGAGATTGGCTGCGTAGCCAGCGATCTTGATCGGCTCGTTGCCCTTGGCAACGAGCTCATCCCCTTTGACATCGAATGTTGCCGGACCAATTGTCTTGTCACCGCCGAGACCCTGAACCGCAGCGTCGAGACGGAACGCCTGGCCGCCAAGGAAAAATTCACCATAGGCGTCCCTGGCCTTGGCGTAGACGGCGACGTCAGCGGACCATGAATAGGTCTCAACCAGACCGACAATCTTCTCTGCCTTGTACCTGGTGCCTTCGGACAACCACTTCGCAACAAAGGCCGACTGGGTGCGGGTCAGCGCCATGCGCCGTCGATTGGCATCCCAAATCTTGTTGAGCCTGGCAGGCTCCAGCGCCGTCGGCACTGAGATCGGTTCAACGTTCCATCCGGGCATCGCCTGAGCTTTTTTCGGCGGGTCTGACCAGGCAAACAGCTCGTCCAGGATGGGCAGGTCGAAGCGGAGCGCCGCCTGCAGTTTGAACGTCCCGAACTTGTCGAATGCGTTGGGAAAGAACTCGGCGCCGGCCAGTGTGGTCGAGATCAGTGTGTCGTCACGAAACGAAGGCCGAGTGGTGTCAACGTATAGTTTCCACCACGTTTGGTTTACACTTGAGAAAACCGGCAGATAGTCCTTTTCGTCGGCGTAAGTGAGCGTGAAGCCGCCGCTGACCGTCCGGGGCACCAGGCCACGCGACACCGAGGGTTTCGCGGCGGCCGGAAGACCACGCGTCAGCGGATGGTTGGTGACGAACGCGCTGTCTGCGGGCGGCAACCATGCGATGACATTTGGATCGGGGTCTTTTGGATCCTGGCTGTCTGGTGCCGGCGTGACCGTCGCGGCCATGTCTGCGGTGAACCTGCCGGTTTTAGCGTCCCATGTAACGTCGCCCTGCAGATACGGCTCGGGTGGCGACCAACCAAACCATAGCGGCAGGTCGCGCGTCGCTGCCGGCCCGCCTTGCAGATTGGGCAACGCTTCGAGTGCGGTCGGACTGCTTTCGCAGGCGAACAGGAAGCCGACGAGTTGTCCCTTCGGCGTCTCCGCTTTGAGTTTGGCCGATCGAGGTTTTGCCGACTCCCATGCAACGACGAGCTCGATTCCTGCAGCGTCGTCCAGCACGAGGCCCCGCATTGTCTCGCCGCCCTGTTGGACATAGACCCGGCCGCTCATCGCCGATAAAGGCGGAGGCTTGGCGGACGCGCTGGGGATTGGTGGTGGCGGCGTCAGATCGGGTAGTGCAAGCTGCACCACGCCCTCGGCGACCGGAATGAAGACATAGGGAGCGTGATCGATCCTGTCGTCCATGGCCCGCGCTGCGCGATACAGGGGCAGCAGCCGATCGGCGATCGGTTTTAGCGCAACCTTGGCGCCCTTGCCGCTTTTGAAGTCGACCACCTCACTGCCCCAAGGCGTGACCTCCTCGCCATTGCGCGTGAACTTGGCACAAAGCTCCGCTTTCGAGATCTTCGATCCGGCGGCAAAGTTGACGTTGAACGCCGTTTCGCTCTCGCGCCGCCAGGTGACGTTCTGCGCGAAGATCATCGCAAGGCCCTGCTCTGCATCTGGCAACTGGCCAGTGGTCTTGACGCGAACATCGATAGCGTTGCGATCGATGACCATTTCGAAGTCGCCGCTTGTGGAACCTGCGACCGCAACCAGCTTCAACTTCCCGCCACTTTCGTTCAATCGCCACAACAGCGGCGGCGCCAGTGGGCGCCTGTCATAGCGCACGGCGACCGGTGCGCCCGCCGGGTCGAGGCCGGCGAACGCCGAGGCGATCCCCGCCTCAACCGCATCGATAGCAGGCTGCGATGCCGCATCGACGGCGCGCACGAGGCGCAGAAGGTAACCCGACTCTCCGGTTGGCGTGACATCGCATTCGAGGCGGAACACCGCTGCAATCGTCAAAGTAGCCTGATCGGCTGGACGCGTCGGATCCTTGATCCTGCCCTGGAACTCTATGCCTTCGGGCGTCAGAACTGCCTGCAGGTATCTGGGTTTGCTGCCGACAAGATCGACTTCCAACCCGTTGAATAGCGACTTATCCTTCAAGCCGAGGAACGTGCCCAACTCGTTCGGCGTGTTGCTTGCGTCCTCGGTAAGTTGAATCTCGACGCCATAGCGCCCCTCGACCAGTCTGAATGGCGACGCGTAGGCGAACTGATCAGGATGATCCGGCCAGTCCTGGATCGGCGTGACGAGGAGATCGCTGGCATCTTCCTGCTGTCTGAGCGGCGCCCCTGCCTTGCCCACTGTAAGAGACCGACTGCCAAAATACACCCTTGGGCGCGCATAGACGCGAAGCAGAGTTGGCTGGACAAACGGTGCGAACGTGGTTTCCTTGCCATCTTTGTCCTTGGCTTTGATCTGCCGCTTCTGGCCGTCGAGCAACATCGATCGTAGGCCAAAGGCATTGACCACCACCTGGGATACACTGTCGCCCTCGTGAGCGAACGAACGCATGTCGGCAACGTAAAACGCCTGGGGCCCGCCGCCGACGATCCTTGCCATTGCCAGACCTACCACCTGCAGGTCGTCAGTGATCGGGTTCTTCGAACTGTCATCCATCGATTTCAGCCTCCGATGCGGCGCGCAAACGGGTGAGTAATCGGCACCTCCGGCCCCTTGGATGCAGAGACGGCAGGGCGACGGCCAGGTCCAAAAAGCTGGGTTTCGGCCATCTCCAGTACCAGCAGGTTGAGCTCAACGGCGGGGGTTGCACCACCGTAGTCCGCCGGGTCGAACTTCCGCAACTCATCGTCCGTCGGTGGCCGCCTTATGATGATCGCGCTGATGTCGCCGATCATGGCTGAACCGAGGTCCGACAGCGCTGCCCTGATGTCGCTGTTCGTTGCCGAGTCCAGCCCGATTTGCAGGCCAAGACCGCTGTTGTCGACAATCCCCTGACCGCCCTTCGCTGCCTCGATCAGCTGGATCGCCTCGGGTGAATCGCCGATCTTGCGCAAGCGCGCCAGCAGTAGATCCCATTGATACGCTCTTGGTTTCGTGGTCCACGACACACTCACTGCTGCCAGCGCGCCAATCGCGGGCGGCAGCCAGCCTTTCGGGGATGGCAGATTGCTGATCACTTTCTTCAGGATCGCACCCTGGTCTGCGGTCACGGCGCGAACCATCACTGGAAGCTGCTGCGTCACAAGCACCGCAACAGGCACCCGCCACTCGTATCCGGCTGGTGCCTTGGGCGGACGCGGGTTGGTCGCGTAGAAGGTCCCGGCTCCGGTTATGATGGCGTGGCTCTGGTCCAGCTGGAAACGACTGCCCGACGCCTGAAGCAGATAAAGTGGATCAGTCGTCTGCTTTGGCTGGCTTGCCAGAACGTCAATCTCCTGTACGCGGGCAAGCGTCTCATCCTGCGATCCGCTCTTTTCGGAGATGATGCGCAGAACTGTTTCCATGGAGATTCGATAGCTAACTCCGGGCTCTGGTAGATGCGTGACACGTTTGAGCGAATCCGGACAGTTTTCGCCATGGGATCCGAACCAAAGCCCGGCCTCATCGGCATCCATGCAGTCGATGAACCGGAGTGCGGCTATGTCAAATGTAATGACCGGAATTTCGAACTCTGGCAGCAGCGGCGGCCCTTTGGGATCAAACGGGTTTGGTATGGCCGCCACGAAGCGCCTTTCGACTGAATATTGATGTTTCTCTTTCGCAATTTCGCGACCGCCAGAGTCCCCCGGCAGGAACGGCCACGCAAGCTCGTAGAACCCCTCCTCGAAGGTCACGGACGCCTGTTCCGAGACGACGATTCCAGCTGCCGCGTGAACGAGAGCGTGCGTGCGGAAAAGGTAAGGCAGCTGCGTCGCAGTTATCATCGTCGACCCCAGCCAGGCGTCGGGCACACGCCGTCGTAGATCGACCAGCCGCTGCTCAGCGACGGCACGGTCTATTGGCATCTTTTTGAGGTCAAGTCGTTGGTCGAGTGACCCGAATGGTGCCAGCGCGTCATATCCACGGTCGCCGTGCTGATACCTGATGGCGTCCAGCCATAGCGTGTGGCCAAATTCGCGCCAGAAGCCGACGGAAATATCGAGTGGCGCCAGCAGCGCGGCATTTCGCCTGTTGGCCTGCGCCAACACCATGTCCGATCCGTGGGCGACCACAAGCTCGAACCGGCCAGGCTGACCCTTTCCGGCCGGCTTGTGGGTAGCCGTCGACAGGATCACCGGTTTTTCCAGCGGTTCGGTACGCGGCAATGTTGTGTCGACGAAATAGGTCGTCCCAAGATCGTCTCCGCCGCGATTTTCGAAGGCCCCTGTCAGTCCTTGTTCCACGATGTCCTGTCTGGAGATCTTGGTCTGAACGGCGTTGGCCCAGTCGTCATACCGGCCATAGGGCCGCACGGCGAATTTGCGCCGTGCGCCGCGCTGTTCGACATCGACGACGGTCATCGACAGCGTTCCGGTGTCGCTGGGTGCGCAACGGGAAAGGCCCGGATCGGCGATGGTGCCGAGCGAGAAAAAGATCGCCTCCCGCGCCCGGCGGCTGCCCCTTGCCTGTGCGTTTGGGCGGCCCCAGCCGGGGGCGCAATGTTCGACGAAGCGGGTCCAAAAACGAACGATGCGATCCGCCAGTTCCTTGCGCCCGGAAGCTGCGTCCCGCTGCTGCTCTTCACTCGCGTTTGCCGCTGTCGACAGCTGGAGTGGATCAAATCGCCGACCGACATAGTAAGCCAGGCGCCGGACGCCCTCATGCGGATTGACGCCGGCGGCGTCCGCCGTCGGCCTGAATAAGGCATCCGACCAGTCTTCCGCCGGCAAGGCTTCGAACTTGCCGAATGCGTGCTCCGAAGTGGCCATCTGTTGATCGAGCGACAGCATCACCGATGGCTGTTCGATCGCCTCGAAACTCCATTCCCGATCCTTGGGCGGCTGAACGCCCAGGCGTGCTTCGAGATTCTGGTTTGGATCATCGATCGGCAACTGTTTGATCAGCACCTCCCGGACGACGGCAATAATGAACCTTTTGCTGCTCGTTGTTTCAATTGCGGGCCAAGGCTCGAACAGCGTAATCTGCGGCGTGTCCTTGTCCAGCCGCAGGGGTTTCTGGGCAACAATGCCGCCGGCGACGCCAAGAATATCGTAGCGTGCCAAGGCGTCGCTACCGTCCTTCTTCGCGATGGTCCATTGTGGACGTTTAAGGTCCTTGTCTGGGGAAGTAAGAGCATAGTAACGCACCACCGGAGGTACGGAGAAGCTGGCCGCTCGTCGATCCGGATGCGGGCGCAAGGCTATCTGGGTAACCGCGAGCATTGAGCTCTCGATCCCGTCAATTTCCTTTTCGCTCGTGGGGTTGCGCTGGCCTCCGTCGAACCAGCTCAGCCTGGCGTTGCCCCACGGCTGGGTGAGGATGTCGACAAATGGCTGACCGTTGTCGCGCAGTCCATCGTCGTACCGTTCGAGTGCCCGCGCGAATGCGGCTTCGATGCGCTGAGAAAGGGCCACCTTCGAGCCATTGCCGAAGCGGACATAGTCTTTTGCTTCAGTGTCATACAGCCGGAAACCTGCCGCCAGGCCCAGGGCGCGCAACGCGCCCCAGCCAAACGGGTCGCGCTCGACCGGCGTCTGGTCGACATACGCATCAAACTCGGTGGTTGTAATATCGGGGTCCGCGTCACGCGAGACGGCGTAGCGCTTGAAGATTCTACCATTGGATGCGGCAAGTCCATCGGCTGCCCAGCTGTCATACTGGATGAAGGCAAGTGTGTCGGCGATGATCGGGTGCAGCCTTGGCATCAGGTCGATGACAGTCTCCTGGGTCGCCACGACGCGAGGCTCCCTGGTTTGACCAACAAAACGGACCGCCTCAAGTCTCAGCATGACCTTCGCGAGATACCCGGGCTCGCCAGCACGGCGTTCCAGCGCGGCTTGCTCCGTGCCGCCATCATCACTTCCGTTTGGAGCAAGGCGCAGGTTCTGCAGCAACCGCCGCAGTTTGGGCACAGCCTGCCCTGTGATCTCGGCTAGGGAGAAGGTTACCTCGAACCGAGCCTCTTGCGTGCGCTGCGGAAAAGGCACGCGCTGAAGCTTCTTGTCGTACTCTCCCCAACTCTCGGAGCGGCTGCCCTTTTCCACAATGGTCCAGCCAACCAGCACACGATTGTCCGTACCCGTGATTTGCTTGGCCACCTGGTCGTCAAGAGCCTGCCACTCAGGTATCGAAACGCGGATGGCGTCGGGCGTGCCGCCTGCAAACAGAGACGATATCAGTCCTTCGTCCGGGTCGGGCATAAGGGACCGGCGTATCGAGGGCTGGGGGAATATTGCCATTGTCTCCGCGGCCGAATACCAGCCGGCCTTGCGTGCCCCGCTGGCTTGCTGACCTGACGCCGCGTATTCAAGGCGCAACGTGTCGCTTGGATAGGCAGCCTCGATACGGCTGAAGTCGCCAAAGCCGGCCGGATCGAGACCTCGCATTGTCGCCGGCAGCAGCGAAACACGCCCCAGTGGCTGCGCCATTTCTTCAACATCGTCAACGAGGCCTTTGACGTCGCGATCGGTCAGTGTCTCCGGATCGACGCTGAACACCTGGAAACCGGAAATCCATCGATGGAGATCGGCCGGGGAAGCCTTGCTGCCGACCAATTCGAGCGACTGGGGCCGTGCATTCCACTCCAGTCGCGTGGCAGTGCGCCGGCGTGCGTCACGTACCACCTGGAAGGGTGAATTGCGGTCTGTCAGGTCACCTAGCTTGCCACTGGCGGAAGGCTGGACGATGTCCACCCTGCCACTCTCTACCCGCATGTCCTGCCGCTTCAGCGCCGCGAACTGCAGTTGAACGGGCCGTTCCAATACCTCGACTACCGACGAAAGGGCCGGGTGCCCGCCGTCCATGCCGATCACGATGTTGAGCGTTAGCGTTTTCCATTCCCCGCGCCGCAGCAAGTCAAGTTTTTCGGCCTCCTTCTCTGGGGGCTTGTCGCGGTAGAGACGGGCCAGGAAGACGCGATGGCCAGTGCCGGCCTCGGCTTTCGCAGGATCCTGCACCGCCACGCCAAGCGACCAGAACAGTCTCTCAATTTTTGAACCATCGCCAAGGACAATTTCCTCCGCCCCCCTGGACACTTCATGCACGGTAGCCACGTAGGGTCTGATGTCAAAGTCATCATCGTTCAGTTGGTACTCGGCAACGATGTTGAGAGTAGGTTTCTTGCCGTTGATCTCGAGCACGAAGTCGGCCACCTCGTCGGGATCCATCCTGTCGATCGCTGCTTGATCTGGACGCCGCCGCGCGTCATCAACCGCATCCGCGCCATAGCCACCCGATGGCGCCACCTTCAGCTTCTGGACTCGCACCAGATAGACGTGCGGTGGCTCTTTCTTGTCCTTCGGCGACCCGCTGTCTTCTGGCAATGGCCATTCAATTATCGCGCCATTGACGGCGGGCTTCAGCATCACCAGCAGGGCGGCTGTCGCTGTGTCTACCTTCTTTTCAAAAGGCGTCGGCATCTGGTTATACGCGACCTGTAGTGCAGCCTCGCGCGGCGAGCGTGGCGGCACGTCACGCACGTGATAGTCCTTGATTTCATAAATCTCCCCGCTGTCCGAGGTACCCGCATTGTCCACCGGCACGATCTCGTAGGTCAGCTTCAGGTTGCTGATGTCTACATTCATCGCGCCCGCGTCCTCAGCCGTGCCCTGCCCGAGAAGCAGCCGGCGCATGGCTTCCGGTACTGCTTCGCCTGGCCGGCCGGCTTCATCGATCTGCGATCGCAGATCATCGATGAACTGGAATTCCTTTTTCACCAGGCGAGCGCGCTCCGGCTCCATTTCCGATGCTGCGAGAAACTCGATCGCGGAACCACGTTTCACCACGAACTCGGCGCGGAAACCACTTTCCGCCACACCGACAACGACGCGCCGAATCCGATAATGCTTCAGGTGGAATTCAGGATCGTGATAGGCGCCCACCGACTGACCCCAGTCCGGTTCCAGATCCCAGTTCAGCTTGACGCCGTTGTCCGCGAACACATGAGCAGGCGATAGTTTCGGCTGCCGCTGGCGGAACATCCGCGAGGGATGATTGAACAAATGGACCATACCGAGCTTGGTGGGGTTCACCGTGTCGCTCTTGAGAACCGTGAACCTGCCAACTGGCGGCGCGATCTCTGCATCACCATCGAACAATTCGGCGATCGCCGTTTCGCTAAGCACGAAGGTCAGGTCGAAATCTCGCGCATCGATGTCTTTGTCGCGTCGCACTGGCCAGACCCCGTCTGTTTCTCCTTGCGCGGCAATCGTCGCCGCGGTCTCGGCTACCGCCGAAACAATGGCCGAACGCGCCTCCTCGATTTCCGCCTCGCGTTTCAGCTGTCCGGTCAGATTGGTTCTTCCGCGACCGATGCGTCCCAATTGTTGGGCCGATGTCTTGGCACTTTCTGAAAGTTTGGTGAGCTCTGGTTCGATGACCCGGGCTGATGGCTCTTCCGGGGCAAATTTTTCATCAACAGTTTTGCCAAGGAATAATGTGTCCAACAGCTGGCCAAGTCCGAGCTGATCGTCACCTTCTCTGGCAACAACGGCATTTAAATTTGTATAACTATCAATGACGGCCGGGACTCCGGCTGAAACTTTATACCACTCTGTTTTTTTATTTGGCCTTACCTGGCCAATTTCCAGATATTTTGCCTTTTTTATTTTATCAACATTTATTGCAATTTGATGTCCGGCGTATCCAAGCTGGCGTGTTGCCGTGCCCGCGAAGAAGGTCGCTGCGAGTTCGTCATAATTGAGCGTTCTGATTGGATTTCCATCGACCGATGTATGATCCCGAGGCAGCAACTGCATGACGTACCATGGGTCTGCGTCGTCGGCATTTGCGCCGTCGGGGCGCACCGTCGGGAACAGGACAGCCCAGAAATCAGTCTGACCGATCTCTCTGCCGTTGTAGCTTTTTGTATCCTCGTCAGGCTCCCGCGGAAGTGGCTCGCTGCCGATATCCTCCTCCACGGTCGTGTCACCAATCTGGGCAACCTCCCTGCGTGAGGGCTCGGGCTTGGGGTTGGTCTCGATACGCTGGCCATCCCTCGCCTTGTCGGGAATTTCGGTCGCCAAGCCCAGCTCCATAAAGCGCGCGACCTTGGCCCGGGCGTCCGCCAGCTTGTCGTTGTTAAACGAAAAGCCGATGCCAACCGAAAGCGTGCGGCCAAATGCACACACGCCGATCGATACTTGCGCCCGGCCACCAATTCCTTTCGCGCCGATCACTGCTTCCAGGGCGACTGAGACCGCAAGATGAAGGGAGAAGCCCACAGACAGGCGGATTCGATTGCCGAAAATCTTGAAGCTGATCCACACCTCGACGCTCACATGGACGGCCACATCGATGCGCAGGTAGCCATAATAGAAGGATTCGCCGAAGTTCTTCAGCGAGAGATAGGACAACACTTTCGCCTCGATGGCGAAATTGGCGCGCGCAACGGCCGCCGCGCCCAGACTGCTACCGCCAACGCGACCTTCGAGGTAGACAGAGCCATTCGCCCGGAATGCAATGCCGTTAAGCAGCGAGGCATCCTCGATGCGGTGGATCAGACCGCCTGAAAGCGACAGATAGAATTTGCCGCCGGGCTCGCCGAGCGAGAAGCCGAGTTCATAAGGCCAGCCGAGCTCCGCATGGAACAGGCCTGGCCGAATGTAGAGCGTGGCGGAGAATCTGGTCGCCGAGATCGCATCAGCCAAGGCTTTCGGCAGCTCGGGGTGGTTGCCGACATAACCCTTCCCGTCAGACAGGAAGCGGCCGAGGAACTCCTTGCGCCGGACCGAGAAATAGAGGTAGCCGCGCATTGTTGGATTCGACTTCCAGGGCTCGTTGAGGCCGCTGGAAGCCCAATCGTTGTAGTTGACGCTGACCCAGGCGCGAATATTGATCAGGAAGGTGAAGTCGGTGCGGAACGCAGCGACGATGTCGAACAGCAGCGGATTGGGCAGATCCTTTTCGCCCTTCTCGTCGTAGCTGTCTCCCTCAACCGCCGACAGGGCGAACATGCCGCGTAATGCGAGCGTTAGGTCGCTGTTGTCGTAGGTCGGCTCCCAAGCCTGGAATTGATACAGGTTTCCCTGGTATTTCGAGACGTCATCGAGAATCTTGACCAGTTGCCGTGGCGAGGTGGCTTTCTCCGCCCGGTTGATGCCCGCGATAGTGTAGCGGTAACCAAAGCCGAAACCAGCCTCGCGCAGATAGATCGTGCCGACGGGTGTGCGGATGGGCACGGCGATCTTGTTGAGCTGGCCGTAAAGAAAGAAGGAGTGCTTCGGGTCCGGGTAGCCGTCCTTGCGCAATTCAAGGAAGCCCATTGCCGCGGTCATTGACGCCCAGCCATCGATGTCGACCTTGCCGTTGGCCAGGAAGCCGTCAGCTTTGATGTCGGCGGGCAGCGTTCCCGGCTTGTACAGGTCAGGCAAGGAGCCATCGACCGCAATTGCCGTTCCTTCAATGTCGACGCCGCCTGTCCGGATGCCGACCGACAAACCGTCAAAGCGTATCCGTGGCTTTGAAGAGCCGGTCTTTGGCCCGGTGAACCACAAGCCGTGGAACTCAATATCCGCGCTGATACGGTTGCCGGTTTTCAGGAAGTGGACCTGGCCTGAAAGATTCATCGCCGGGTCACCGTCGAACTTCGGTGAAGCCGGATGGAATCCGAAACCCTTCAGGTCGAAGCTGAAGATGTCGAAAAGGGAGATTTTCTTTGGCGGATCGACTTTTACCTGGAAAGAAATCGAGCGAAGGAGCACCCGCGGATCGCTTGTAAGCGGAGCCTTGTCAAGTTTGATTGTAACGTCTCTGAGGTTCTTGAGAAGGCCGCTGGAATATTCGTTGCCATTAGGTTTGAAGACGGCGCTGCCAGTCAACAGGAAGAAAAAGTGATAACTTCCCTCATAACGATAGTCGAAGCCAAGTTCTGTAATCGTCAATTCAAAACGGGTTGACGAGCAGCGGATCGGATCGCCACTTTTGTCAAGCCGAGCCGTTGCCGATTTGACGATCACGCCACCGTCGGAGTCGGCGCCGAGCTGCAGCGCGATATTTGCGTTGGCCTCGCCGACCAGCGCCGACGGCAATTGACCGGCGCCAGCGAGGGAGCCGCCGCCAAATTTCGAGCTCTTGATCGAGACCTGCCCGGATGTGAAGCGGAACGGCACATCGACGCCACCAAGCTTCACTGGTTCGGGCAGGACCTTTGCTTCAAGGTCGATGCCCCCGCGGCCGATCCGCAGTGTCGGCACCTCGAACTGCAGACCTTTGCCGCTGGTAGAGACCTGGCCGAACGACAGATCCGCTTTGGCCTCGTCAGCAAGGCCTAGGCTCTCGTTGCCATGCGATAGATCGAGAACGAACTGCGGATAGGTTTCTTTCTTCTGGTTCGGAACCTTCTCGGTGATCGTCAGGGTCAGGCCCAGCGGATGGTATTCCTTGTCGGGGCCTTTGATGATGATCCTGTCGCCGCCAGTGACCTTCATTGACAGGTCGCGTAGCGATGCGCTGACGACCAGATCAGTTGCGGGGACGAACTCTTCGTCGATGTGAATCGCAAGCGTCAGAGCGACCTGCGCAGAGGTCTTGTCGCTGCCGAAAGTCGATTTGACATCCGTGATCTCGATTCTCTGCTTGAGCCTGTCGATGAAACCGCCGCCGCCGCCGGCATCGGCCTTGGCAAACAGCGACAGCAGCCGCGCCTTGAGGCCATCGTAGTTAAGTTGCAACTTGAAGATTGCATTGGGATTCACGTCATCGCCAAGCTGTAGTTCACCATCGCGCAGCAGGCCCGTCTCTCGGATGGCCACGGCAACGCGATTGCCAAGCCCTAAGTCAATGTTCTTGGTGTCCGGTTTGTCGCCGACGAATGTCTGGAATAGCCTGAGCTGCCCGCGCTGGACGGCAGCGATTACGATTTCAGCGGCATCGTCCATCACCGTCATCGGGGTGGCTTTAAGCTGAACGAGCCGCGGTGGGCTTTGCCCCTGCACGCCGTCCTTGTCGATTGTGGTGATGGCCTGCTGCGGACCCGTCTCCTTCGCCAGCCAGAAATCGGTGGCGAGGGATCCGACCGAACCAGTGGGCTGCACGACAATGCCGGTCCAACTTTCCGGGCCAAGGTCGATTACCAACGCTGGCCGGAGATCTGCAGCCATTACGAAATCAAAGCCGAGTGCGCTTGTCGTGACGTCTTGCGCCGGTTTGCTGTCGTCGCGAACTGGCATGATGATGATCTGCCGCAAGCGGTAGGTCTTCGGATCCAGCCGGACCTCGACTGCAATGTGCGAGATGATTTCGTTGCCGACGTCAGACCCAAGCCGGACCAGTTCCTTGACAAGTTGCAGAACGGCCTCGAGTACTGCCTCGACCAGACCTGCGAGCAGGCCGATTGCCTCCCCTGCCTGCCCTGCAAGCCACTTCGCAGCGCTTGCCAGCATCTTTGCGAGACGCTTGATCACCTCCATGACCGACGACATGTCGACATTCGGCGCCTTGGCCGACGGCAAGGGGATGGCACCCACCAGCCTAATCAATTCTCCCAGTTGCTCCGCCGCAGTAACGATCAGTGCGATCGGATAAGGCTCGACGATGGCAAGTTTCGTCAGGTTTGTTGACGTCTTGCCGCTGCGTGCATCGTAGGTAATGAGGATTTCGAAACTCAGTGCGATGCACGTGGACGGGTCGTCCGTGGCTGACACTACGAGCTTCTTGCATTCGAGCTTCGTTGCAAGAACGACGTTTTCAAGCGATTTCCCCCCGCTGAATTCGAGGTTTTTGAAAGTCGGGGTCGCAGTTAGAGGCTCGCTGATATCGAACTGGAACGGGGGGACGCGAAACGACCTTGGCGCAATCGTGATTGGTGTAACTGTCGGAACAATCGTCGCTGAGAAATCAAACTTGGGGTCAGCGTATTGCAGCATGACCTGCTGCAATTTGCAGAATTCGGCTTCGCCATACTTCAGGGTTCCGTTGCCTGGCTGGCTGGTCGCAACGGTGATGTCGCCTTGCTTCAACGTGACTGCCAACTGCGGCTTTGGATCGTCCCAAGTGAAGTTGAATTTTTCAAAGAACGGAGGGAGGGTCAGCGTGAACAAAGACGGCAGAACATCGTCGAACGTGGTGTAGGCAGGCAACGCGAGCTTTGGCAGCTTGATCTTTGGCAGCTTCAGGTCGAATCCGGGCAGGGTCGGCAGTTCAAAATCGATGCCGACGTCGATCCAGTCGGCAAGCGCAGCCTTTTTCACCTCAAACAGAAGTGCCAGCCACCCGCCAAACTCCAGCGCATTTGCGCTTTGGGTATAGGTGAGTTTGATTTCGGCGGCACCCTGGGCTCTCAGCAGCCAGACGTCCTTGCCAATCGAATCCAGTCCGTCGACAAGCGCCGCATTCAACCATACTCGTCCATCGACCAGTGCCACGCCGCCTACGGTGGCGACTCCGAAGAGGGTCTGTTGGGGATTGGCGGTCGCGTCGGACAGTACGACAATCGGCTCGGCCAGTCGGCGACGCACCTTGTCCTTGAGCGCCGCCCATTCATCCTCTGCAAGCTCCTGCAGCTCTTCGCGGCTGCGAATGCGAAAACTACCTCTGCCGTCGCCGATCAGCAGCTTCGTCGGCACGTCAACTTTGACGGAGTTGGCTTGGTCGGCAGTCAGCGTTGTATTTATCGGGTCTTCGCCCAATATCTTGACTTCAACGACTATCGTCGAGATCGTAAAGACGCCGTTTGGCTCCAAGGTTGGCTTGTCGCCAACTGCGGTTACCTTCAGCGAGTCACTGCCGCTCGCCACTTCCGCCAGGATGAGCGTCAAAGTGTCTGCCAAGATGGCCCCCGCAGCGCCACTCCCAAAGCATTGGCTGCGCGGACGAGGTCGTCAAACCACCTCCGCGCTCCAAATCAAGCAGCTTGATCGGAGTAAAAACAATTTGTTTCTTGAACTGCCGATGAAATATCATCGTCCAGTCAGGCGGAGCAGATTTACCCATACTACCTTTACTGTCAACAGCTATCGGCTTTGTCGAAAATAGTTGTTGACTGGGAGGGCACGCTTGTAGCGCTACAGTGCTACCATCAGGGCTGTGCGGCTTGGGGATTCCCAATCGGGCGGCCGTATGTGCACCATGTCCCTTGGCGCTTCCAACAACCGGGCGATGTGCTTGGTTGGTGCTGATGGTCCGCGTTGTTGCGGGAAAAACTTGCTCTCAACATCGTTTTGCAATGATCTTGTCAGCAAAAGCCGGGCTCGACAGCTACAATGAAATGTATGATCTTCACTTGGTGACTGGTGAGATGTCTTTCGAGCGGGAAACAACGCTGGGCCACGCAAAGTGAGGGGGGCAAGTGCCAAACGTGGCAATATCGGGTCTGGTGCTGGGACTAGTTACGGGTCTGCTTGTTGGATTGTCGACGAGTCCGGTTGCAGGGGTTGCGGTTACCGGATTGGTGACGGTTGCGGCATCGGTTCTGACGGTGGGAGCCGACGACAACAGCATCCTCACCGCGCGGTGGAAGCATTTTCAACGCTACGCCATAGCTTTCGCGGCAGCCCTCATGGTCGGGGCATTTGCCGGCTACGGAATTCGGCAACTGCTTCCTAGCCCGGCAGATGTCTTGGCGGCTAGGCTCAAGGAGCTAGGCATGACTTCGACCGAGGTGGCCAAAGCCGTTGCAGCGGCTGCGGGCGCCTCGGATTCGCCCAGTGTCTTTCTGGGGACGGGCATCTTTTACGGCCAAGGGGCTATGGAACCTGGAACCCCTGAGGCTCCGCTTGCGCCCGAGGTCAAGGATCTCTGCCCGAGCCTCGGGCTCTTGCCATGGTCGAGTGATGTTCGGGCCAAGATAAAGGGTTTGTCGGCGCGAGTTGGCGCTGTGGAGCAAATCGTCACTGACGCGGAAGCATCGCATTACACCGGCCAGCAACTCACCTCTCTGGAATCGCTTCTGGCCCGCGTGCTTTGCGGAGATAGGTAATGCTGCAACCCGCAATACGCGCTGCGCTTGTTGCAGCCGCTCTGCAGGTCGGGGCAGGCGGGGCGAAGGCGCAAGTCGTGCCGTCTTGGCAAGACGAAACGCTTAAGTCGATCGCCCGGATAGAAACACAGCGCTGCGTCGGAGAGTGCCAAGATCCGGAGAAGGATCGTTGGGTCAGACACGGTACAGGCTTTGCGGTTCAACTCCAGGGGTTCGACCAGCCGGTTCTACTTACCGCCCTGCATCTGGTCGCAGGGGCAAATTCGATAAGCTACCAGTTCACGGAAGGCGGTGAGAACCGCACAACAGCTCTCGTGCTTGCAATCGACAAGGGCAATGACCTCGCGGTCTTGCAGCTCACAGGTGCGCATCGTCCATTGACGATTCAAGGACAACTCCCATCAGACAATCAGGTCATTGTCTACGGCTACAAACTGGGCGATCACCATCCGGAGTCTGACCAGGGGCTGGTCAAGCTGAAGGCACCGCAAACCCTCGGAAACGCTCCCCTTGGCCAGGATGCAAAAGAAGAGATCAACCGGCTGGGTTACCCCAGCCTTGGTATGTCGATTGTTGGATTAGAGCAGGTGCTAGATCCAGGCGACTCGGGTGCGCCGGTGTTCAACTCGGCTGGACAGGTGGTGGGAATGGCGCAAGGCGGCATCCCAGGCTCGCAGTTATCCTGGATGGTTCCAAGCGCTACTTTGAACTCCCCACATTTTGGGAAGGATGTTGCGGCGGAACTCGGAATCTACGGGTTTCACCAATTTTTTGCGGCCTTTAATACTTTCTTCGAAGAGAGAACTCGGACCAAGTTTGGCGCTCAACCGAAGGCACTGTTCAATCTCGAGTGGCGGACCAGCCTGCCGCTGCTCAAGCCTTGGGGTCGGCTAATGGATGAGGCGTATGACAACAACACGGCGCTGCCGGGCACCATCTACAACGCGCCACACCAGACGGTACGAATCGAGCCAAGCAATTCGCTGTTTCCGGGTGCGAACGATCCATTCCGCGCCGCTATTGCCAACGCGGCTCTTTCCGTCGTTTGCTACAGGGCGGAAGTATTCGAACAGCTCCTTCAGACTCCGACTGAGGAACTGCCTCAGGCTGATCTCGACTTGCGCCTTCCGCTCGGCACGTTTGCCAACACTGCCAACGATGACGGACTCTCGCTCAGCTACCGCTGGCAGGGTCCGGCCAGTGACGCCGTAGTGCTCTTTTCAAACACGCCGCTTATCTACCGCCCCGGTATCGGACGATACCACCGGCACCCTGCAATTGAATTCATCGAAGACCTCTACGGCGGAGCTTGCCGTGTCAAACTGGAGGCAACCGATCCGGCTCAAGAAAGCGGAGTAGCACAACTAGATCGTGCGCTGCGTTTCAACGGCGCGTGCCTGCATCTATTCCTGACCGCAGACACTCATACCCCTGTATCGTTTACTGCCTACCTGCCGCTCGGCAGAGATCTGTCTGCCGGCGAACTCTGGGGCATCTTGCCTGATCTCGAACCGGGAGGAACCGTTGATGATCTGGCGTGTCAGTAGCCTGTTGTTGGGCGGCGCGGCAATCTCGGCGGTGGCAACGACGGCGTCCGACTCTGCTCAATTGTCAGCTGCCGATTGCAGAGTGGGCGCGTACATCGACTACAAGAGCCTGGGTTATGAGAACGAAACCGAGCTCTACTCGGACTGTGTTCGCCAAGGATTGCCGCTGACGGGACGCACCGACTCGGACGGCGTCGTGAAACTCGAACTGGAAGGGAGCCAGACACTCCGCCTCGAGCCAGACATGCCCGACGGCTGGCTGATGCCCTACAGGATCGGCACGCAATGTGTCAGCCGCATGATCTACGACGAGCTCTGCAGTCGCAACACGAAGCTGTTCCAATCGGTCTATGGCGAACTCAATCGATGCCCGTTGCCTTCGTTCTATAGCGCCTCGGAGGCTGACGAGATCAGCATCTGGCTTCACCAGATGGGAGTTGGCGAGGTGTGCTCCAGCTACGCGACATCCGCATTGCTGGGGCCGCTACAGATCGGGCCCGGAAACTTGGGCCGCCTCGATCTCATGGATTCGACCTCTCGGCAGACCCCCCAACAAATTGTTGGTGATTTTGATATCACGGGTATCAACGGCGATCTCTATGACATTTCGGATTTGGTAGTGGATGGCTACCTGACCGTAAACAATTCGACCATTAAGTCGCTTTCGCTTTCCAACGTTGTCATTCTTGGACCCCTCACAATCTCATCGGTAACTGTGAACGAGCTGAGCTTGGAAGATGTCTACGTTATGGGTGATATTATTGTGGACGGTATTAGTCTCTCGGATGCGAATCTTCAGAAGGTTCGCGCTGCTGGCAAGTTGCAGTGGACAAACAACAGCTACCGGCCGAGCGCAGAGAAAAGTTTCTTCATTGTCGACGATCTCGACATCGAGAAGCTGCCGGTATTCGACGGAAACAGGACCGTCAGTGGCTCGAACCCAGCAGACAGTGGTCGCTACACGGACTTCATGAGCGCCTTAAAGAACGAGGTTCTGCGCGCCGAGAAGTACAGAGCTGAGGGGCAACCATAAGGTCCCATGCAGTTCTGGGACGTAAGCCCAGGAATAGGAGTCTAGTCGACAGTTAAACGCGCGCAGGATTCTCGTTCAGAGATTCAAAGCAGACTATCCAGTACAATCCACTCTTCCTGCCGTTATGAGGCGAGCAGCCCATCCACTTCCTCGCGGACGACCGCGGACGAGACGGGCTCCAGCTGGTCGTCGAGCGGTGTGCACGCCCAGTCGAAGATAGTGTGAAGACGGTCCTTGCCCTTCGACAGACCCGACACGCACGCAAGATAGGAACGCGTCATCTGCATCTGTGTACGGTAGCCGAGCAGCACCGTATCGCCGGGCCTGCAATTGGATCCAGGCTCGAGCACAGCATGATAGTCGATCACCTGCTCTATTTCGTGGAGATATTCGACGCCATTGCCTCTCGCCTCTTCCCATGTCGAACCCATAAGGGCGCCCGGGGATCCGGCCATATGCATATCGTGATAGATGCCACCCCCATAAGCGTAAGCCCGATTGCCGACGTGATGCGAGACCTCACTCACGTAGACATAGGCTGGCCGTTCAGGGAGATCATCACGCCAGGCGTGATTTGGAGTGGTGCCGGAGACGCCATTGCCTGGCTCGACGTGGGTCGCGCCATGACCGGCAAGGACGGGCATTGTGTCGGAAGCTGTATTCCCTGGTGTGTTGATCTGCCGGACCTCGATGCCCATGCCGCGGAGCGTCTCGGCGGCGCGCAGAATTGTGTAAAGGTTTGGCGTGGGCTCGGCTTTCTCCCGCGGTTGGGATTGTACCGGATGCAGGGGAAGGCAGTGACGCCGGCCAGCCGAACGTTTCTGAGCTTGCCGATCGCACCGGCGACCTGCGCCACTTCATGCTCCTGGAACCCACCTTCCTGCCCGTCGAAGAAAATGTCGCCGGGCGCGCTGACGCGGATCAGCAGATCCTGGACTACGCCCTGGTCGGCCGCTGCCTCGTCGATCCACCTGGCATGCTCGATAGTGCCGTTGCCATCGCGCGACCGATCTCGTACGGTCGCCGCTTCCTTTCGCTCGTCGGCATCCGGCGAAAGGAAGGAGGCGACCGCAGCCTCGGCGATCAGCGACAGTGAAACGTCGCGGCGCGCAGCATAGTCGGCCAGCGCGTGCATCACGTCCGGATCGAGATAGGCTGACAGCCGTTTTTTCTTTGCGTTCTTCACGGCTCAAAGCTCAATGCCGTCATTAGGGTCGAGCGCGGCCAGTCGCGACACCTGCCGCATTGTGCGGTCGAGAGAACGCCTACGGACAGCTTCATCGTCGGGCTCGTCAAGATCGAGTTCGAACTCGTCGTCTCGCTGTGCTGATCGCTCAGACGCGATGTCCTCGTGTTCAGGAAGCTCCGGCTGGCGGCGGATGCCACTATTGGCCGGATCCACAGCCTCATTCGGATCCGCAGATGGCTTCGATTGCTGGGCGTAACCTTCCAATGCATCGAGGAGCGTTGTGCCGGTCCAGTCGTCGGGCCGCGACGTTGCTTCGATCACTTCACGCTTCGGTGGCGGCAAGACACGCTCGGAAAGCCTAGGATCAGCAAAATAGCGCGCCTTCTTGGCTCGGATCGGAAACAGCCCCGAGACCATGACGATGGCATCGGTCGGTGGAAGCTGCATGATCTCGCCGGGCGTCATCAGTGCACGTGCCGTTTCCTGCCGCGATACCATCAGGTGTCCAAGCCAGGGCGAAAGTCTGTGTCCGGCATAGTTCTTCATCGCGCGCATCTCGGTTCCTGTTCCCAGCGAGTCGGAGACACGCTTCGCTGTGCGCTCGTCGTTGGTGGCAAAGCTGACACGCACATGGCAGTTGTCGAGAATGGAATTGTTCGGCCCGTAGGCCTTTTCGATCTGGTTGAGCGACTGAGCGATCAGGAACGACTTGATGCCGTAGCCCGCCATGAAGGCCAGTGCGCTTTCGAAGAAATCGAGACGGCCGAGAGCCGGGAACTCGTCGAGCATCATCAAGAGACGCTGCCGTCGATCCTTCGCATGGAGATCCTCAGTCAATCTGCGACCGATCTGGTTGAGCACGAGGCGGATGAGCGGCTTGGTGCGGCTGATGTCCGATGGTGGGACAACGAAGTAGAGTGTCGTCGGTCGCTCGCCCTCGACAAGGTCAGCGATGCGCCAATCGCAGCGAGACGTCACTTTGGCCACGACCGGATCGCGGTACAGCCCTAGAAAACTCATGGCGGTCGAGAGCACCCCGGAGCGTTCGTTCTCCGACTTGTTGAGCAGTTCGCGTGCGGCCGATGCTACGACCGGATGCGGACCGCCCACTCCCAGATGCCGCGTCAGCATCATGGTGCGCAGTGTCGTCTCGATCGGTCGTTGCGGATCAGAGAGGAAGTTGGCAACGCCGGCGAGCGTTTTTTCCCGTTCGGCATATAGGACATGCAGGATCGCGCCGACCAGCAGCGCATGGCTGGTCTTCTCCCAATGGTTCCTGCGTTCCAATGAGCCCTCTGGATCGACCAGCACGTCGGCCACGTTCTGCACGTCACGGACTTCCCACTCGCCGCGTCGCACTTCCAGCAGAGGATTGTAGGCGGCCGACGCTGCATTGGTCGGATCGAACAGCAGCACACAACCAAAACGCGACCGCCACCCGGCCGTCAGTTCCCAGTTCTCACCCTTGATGTCGTGGACGATCGCCGAGCCCGGCCAGGTGAGCAGTGACGGGACAACCAACCCGACACCCTTGCCACTCCGTGTCGGCGCGAAACACAGAACATGTTCCGGACCGTCGTGGCGCAGATAGTCGCGGTCGAGCTTACCGAGCACGACGCCATCAGGGCCGGTCATACCTTCGGCCGCAACTTCATCGCGCGTCGCCCAGCGTGCTGAGCCGTAGGTGGCCGCATTCTTCGCCTCCCGCGCCCGCCATACCGACATCGTGATCGCCACTGCCATCGCGATGAAACTGCCGCTTGCCGCGATCAGTGCGCCCTCGAGAAAGACCACGGGCGCATAAGCATCGTAGAAAAACCACCACCAGTAAAACGCAGGAGGCGGATAGATGGGTTGGCCCACAAACTCGAACCAGGGCGAACCGAGTTGCGGTTGAAAGCCGAGCCGCCATGCCGTCCACTGCGTCGCGCACCAGGTGGTGACGAGCACGATCAGAAGGACGGTTAGGACCTGGCCCCACAATATCCTGGTTGCCGGCACTTCTTGTCTCCTTTGGCTTCACGATCGGGAGCGAACAGAAAGTGTCGAGGTTCCAGATGTGCAAGGACAAAGGACCGGTCAAATCAGTACAGCGTAGCCGGACGTGGAGAGACTTGCTGGATGCGATTCAGGGTTTCCGCCGCCGCTAAAAAGAGCGTGGCCACAGACAATAGAGCAAAGCTGAAATCTGGGAGTAGAATGCGGTCCTCCGGGGGAATCGCTTATGCCACTTGTTCGTGACGCAAAAACGCTAAGCCTCAAGGCGATCAGTTCGCTGCGGATCGGGATGACTTCCTTCAACTCTTATGACGATGACGGGCGCGTGACATCCGTCCTCCTTCACCTCCAGCATGCCGGTGAGATGCTCATGAAGGGGATCCTTTGCCAGATGAAGGCCAAGGTGTTCGACAAGGACACCGGGAAATCGATCGGCTTCGAGAAGTGCCTCAGGCTATGCCAGTCGAACCACGGCATGAGCGATTCGGAGGCCGGCGTCTTTCGAGCTATCGACAAGCTACGGGATGCAGCACAGCATTGGTTCGTCTACGTCTCCGAGGACCTCCTTTACATGCACACCAGGGCGATGGTGACGGCATTCGATGCATACATGAAACGAACGCTGAACATGGATCTCCATTCTCACGTCCCGCCCCGGGTGCTGCCCGTGTCAACCAAACCGCCGGGGGATTTCGATTTCCTGGTCGATCGGGAATACAAGCTGATTGCCGAGCTTCTTCAGCCGGGCAAGCGTCGCCGCGACGAGGCTCGCGCCAGGATACGTTCTCTGCTCGCCATGGAGGCCATCGTTCATGACGGGGTAGAGATCTCGGAGAAAGACATCAATCGCATAGAGAAGGCCGTAAGAGACGGGAAGGCGTTCGAGGATGTTTTTCCACGACTCAAAACCATCAGTACCGCGACGGCGGGCGAAGGCCCTACCTTTACCGTGCATTTCTCAAAGAAGCAGGGGGCTCCAGTTAAGTTTGTAGGTGGCGACGATCCTGAGGGCGCGGCGGCGGTGCGCGAGGTTGACCTCAGTAAGAAGTTTCATATGCGGCCGAGCGACTTGGCCAAAGCTCTAAAACTCAAGGAACCCCGATCGCTTGCTCTGCGCAGACATCTGGAGATCGACGACAAAACATGCTGTCACGTGTTCGAATTTGGGAAAACGAAAATCCCCTGCTTCTCTGATAACGCCAAGAACAAAATGAAGGGTGCGATAGACGGCGGCATCGACATGGATGACGTCTGGAAAAAGCACCGTCCCGCGAACAAGAAGAAGGCTGCATCAGGATAGGAAGGCAGGTAGGCTTGTGTAGCGATCGGCCCGGTAGGTGTGAAATGACGCGGTGGTTGTGGACATTTCACAACCCGATTCCTCGCCTCCTTCCGAAACTCCAGTCCACTCTGTTATCGATGCGGGCAACTCCAGAAATGTGACTACCGAGTTGCTTGTCAATCGATGGCGACCAGGGAACGAGCTTGAAGCCGAGCCCGTCATCAATCATCGCGAAGCGGCCGGAGGCGAGCGAAAACCTCTGTCGATAGATGCCAGCTACTTGGTCGCCTTCAGAAGCTTTCGCGAACGGCAGTCCGGTCTCGGCAGCGAGCCGAGCGCCAAGCGCGTTCACCTCGCGATCGCGTAGCGTGTCGATCAGGTTGCGAGCGAAGATGACGCGTTGACCGCCGAGCCGTGCCAGACCCTGCTCGACAAGATGATCGGTGCGATCCTGTAACGCCTGCTTCACTTCCCTGCCGAAGCCGCTCTCCCCAACTTCGACGGGTACACGCGCAACAAGCTGGCGGTCGAACCAGGTCGCGCCATGAGCATGGATTTGTTCTTCGATCGAGGGGTCGGAGCGGAGGGCGAGTGCAACGCGGCTGTGGCCCTTCGCATCCTCGTAGCGACGGAGCTCGACGATCGAGCCCGGGGCGGAACCGCCGGTGGCGTCGATATCTTGAAACCGAATGTGATGGGCACGACCGTCGATGCCGTCGACGATGGCATAGGCCGAGCCGCGCAGTTCGTCATCGAGCCCACGCTCCAACAGCCGTCCAATAATAGGCTTGTCGATCTGCTCAGCCGCAAGGACATATTCGGCTGCGCCTTTGTCGATGCCATGGCCGGCGAGACTGCGGTGCATACGCTTGATGATGTCGCCGCGCTCGCCGAGCGCGCGCAAGGTCGTCTCAGCGCTCCGTGATGGTCCACTGGCCGGGACGGATTTCGTTGGCAAGGCCTAGGCTTTCAAGCCTGCGGAGCCGCCCGACCTTGAGCGTGAGAAACTCGTCCGGCTGGCTACCAGGATGCGGCGCGAGATCGATGATGCCATGGCGATCTGCTTCGCGAACAAGCTGGCGGTCGAGTTGCGTCCAACGCTCGGTGTCGATCTGCTGCTCGATGGTCCGACGGATGTCGTGGTCGGTGCGTAGCCCAAGTGTCTGGGTGAGGATGTCACTTGCGCGGTCGCGCATCCCTTGGCGGATGTAGTCGCGTGAGATGACGAGGTTCTCGCCATCGTTGGCGACACCGCGAACGAGGATATGGACATGCGGATGTTCGGTGTTCCAATGGTCGACGCCCACCCAATCGAGTTTTGTACCGAGATCGCGCTGCATGTCGACCATCAGGTCGCGGGCGAACCCTTTGAGGTCGCCCAACTCGTGAGCATCGTCCGGTGAGACGATGAAACGGAAATGATGCCGGTCGTCCTTGCATCGTTCGGCAAAGGCGTCGTGGTCGGCCTCGTCCGTGTCCGGACCAAACATCTTCGCCTGCTCGCCGTCACGCGTCACGCCCTCACGACGGAGGTATTTGAGATGAGCGGCGAGTTGCTTCGTTCCCGTGAACTGGCGCACCACGCGCGCCTTGACGACAGCGCTGCGAGAGCGGCCTGTGATGAGGCGGTTGGCCTGGATGCTGGCCGCCCGGCCGCGGCCAAAGGTCGAACTGCGTGCAGAGATGATCCGGCCTGTTCGCGAGATGTGGCCGCCAGAGCGCTGTGCGGCCGCGAGCGCCTGGAAGATGAAGGGTCGTGCGCGCTGGCCGGCGCGAGAGCGGATACGACCAGGCTGGACACGAAAGTCATCGTCACGGTTCATGGCTGCCGATCCTGCGATGTGCGTCTTCCTTTGAATGAATTGAGAAATTTGCGATGGCGCACATCGTGGATTTGCGGCCCACATCGCGAAAACGTTGTGCAAACCCTTGAAATCCAGCACCCCGACCGAGCTGCACATCGCCGCCCTTTATCCTGCCATCCCTTCTCGCACTCCCTGAAAACCAACGTTCTGGCCGCAATTCCCGCGACGCAACAGGCCAAAATGCGATTGACTAGGAATGGGCCGATCATTGTGATGTCTTGGACGAACCCTGCCCAAACGGGCTCTGGACAGCAGAGGGCGGAGACAAGCCACCTTCACTGCGCGACCCATCCGGTGGCGGTACCAGCGCGGTAAGATCGGTAACAGCTTTAACCACTGGCGATCGCAGGCTGGGTGAGCGGATCGCTGTGAACACAGTCTGGACGGGAACATTGGTCCCGCGATCGACCTGCGAAGCCGAGCTATTCCGTATGTTCGCGACGTGCGTGAAGATCGCCGCTTCGAGTGCGCTCGCCCTGCCCGCTCCTTGACGTGCGCGCAACGGAATGGGAACCGAACCATTGATCAGCGGGGCGAGTTTCCTGACATAGTCGACGGTCTCTCGCGGCAGCGGCCGGCCCGTCGCAAGATGATCTTGGTAGCGCCCGGGACCGGCATTGTAGGCAGCGAGAAAGCCGCTCCGACCGAAGCGGTCGAGCATCTCGCGGAGGTAAGCAGCACCGGCAAGAATGTTGTCGTGCGGTTGATAAGGATCGTCGCCAAGATGATGCTTGATCCGCAATTCTTCCCATGTCGCCGGCATGATCTGCATCAGGCCCATCGCGCCCTTGCTCGACAACGCATGAACATCGCCAACGCTCTCGACATGCATGACGGCGCGCAGCAGCCGCTCAGGAATAGCAAAGCGTTTCGCGGCTTCCCGGATATGAGCTGACCAGGGATCGGCGGACGAAGTCTTGGCGTTGGAGAGAGCCGGCCCCTCGCCATGAGAAAGAGGTTGTGCGTAAACCGCCGATGCAGAAGGAAGGAGCATGACGCATGCACACAGCATCGTCACGCCTCGCCGGATGACAGCGCATGCACCGCCGTCCAGACGCGCGAAAACCCTGCCACCGTGCTCGCTCCCGTCAAGGGCAAGGCTTCGCCGGCCGGACTTGCCTGCCGCAAATTGCTGGGCGATGAGCGTCCGCAGCGATTGGCGAGCGTCCGGCCGCCCTTGACCTTCGCTGCGCGCGGCAGCCGCCTGACAGGCGATCGGGTCGAAGGGTTTGAGCAGCGCCCGATCGATCAAGGGGTTTGACGCTTTAGGTTCGCTGAGGCGCGATCGGAGCATCCGATCAGCCTCGCTCGTCGCGCTTCGATGGGCGGCTCCAGTGCAGGCTCCAGACACTTCTCTCAGCATCAGACTGGAACAGATTGGCGCGGATCGGCTGCGTGAAGGATGGGTCGTCGATGGCGACGGAGAGATAGTTGCCAGCCTTCTCGCCGGTACGTTCCCACGCCGCGCCGATCTCCATGCCTTCGCAGAAGATGCGATGGTCCGGCGCATTCTCGGCATCCGATTTCTCTGCAGGCAGGATGGCGAGCTTCGCGTCGAGTGTCAGCGTTGAGACGTTGCCGAAGAAGCCGTCATCGTTGCGGGTGAAGGTGCCGATTTGGGCCATAGCGGTGCTCCTTTCATGAGCGTTTGGGGATGATTGGCGCGAGCCTCACGGCGCGCCGAGAACGGAATCTTTGGGAACATTCGGGGTTGGCGCGGTGCGGCCCGTCACCCAGACGGGAACCGCGCGACCGATGATCGAAGTGAGCGGCAGTGGCCCGAAATAGCGGCCATCAAAACTGTCGGCCGCATCCCGATTCATGAGAAAGACTTCACCGTCGGCGATCACGCGGCAGCCCTGCCATGCGGGCAACGGTCGGCCGCGACTATCGCGCTCGCGCGCAAGCCCTACGGTCACGCCATGGATGATGATAGCGGTGCCCTGGCGGCAGACTATGGTGCCTTTGAGTGCCCACACGCGCTTCAGAAGCGGCACGCCGTTCGGCAGATATTGGCGCTTAGCCTCGACGCGGATCGACACCTCGCCCATACGAAAATCGATCGGTGTCAGGCGGCGGGATTTGGCGAGCGAGAAGAACGGCCACGACATGAGATCCTGTGCGTCGCGTGGCGTGATGACACTGGCGCGAGCGTGAAACAGATCAAGCTGGCCTTCGGAGCGGTACCGCACTGACGCCACGAGCGCTACGAGGCGCTACGGCGTCTGCCGGCATAGGCAGGTGCACGGGCGGCATGTGGCTTGGCCGGCGGAACAAAGGTCGCGTCCGCATCACTGGTGGACGTGCGCGCGCCGAGTTCGATCCAGGCGTGCAGGTCATCGATATCGTAGAGCACGCGCCCACCAACTTTCCGGTACTTTGGACCGGTGCCGTAGGTTCGGTGTTTTTCCAAGGTACGAGCACAGAGGCCAACGATCGGTGCTGCCTCCTTGGTTCGCAGGTATTTTTGCGGCGCGTCCGCGGGACCCTTCGACATCGCTCGATCTCCATTCGGTTTTGCTGTCATCCTGGCCTGCCGGGACGCGCGAAACGGACGATGGCCGAAATGAGAAGATGTGAGGGAGGGCAAAGATCGGGGAATGCGTTTTCCGCACCCTGATAGAAGGTCTGCGCGGCAAGCGTATGGGTCACCGCGACAAGGGCGATGTCCGGCTGTTCGCCAAGCGCAAGGCGAAGCCCAAGCGTCCGATAAGCGGTCAAGTCGCGAATGAGAAGGTCCGACAACGGCTTGCCGTCGTCCTCCGCTTCTTCGTCGCTGCCCCCATCGGAATCCGAACCGCTGCCGTCTTCGATGATCTCGCCATCATCGTTGACGGCGTAGTCCTCGCCGTCTGACCGCGTTTCCGCTTCCGGTCCCGCCTGCTCATCCTCGGCGCGGATGAAGCCACGTTCGATGCGGGCCGTTCCGTCATGGGCAAGGACAACGAACACGCCACCACGCGCAACAACATCGGGATCGAAGGCGTGACGCAGGGCGTCGATGCGCTCGATCTCCGCTTCAAGCCTGCCAAAACGCTGATGGACATCGTCCGGCAGTTCCTCAGCGCTATCCCATTCTTCCGTGAGTCGGTTGAACTCGTCGGATGCCATTGCGAAGGCAGCTTTGTCTTCCTCTGACAAATCCACCGGTTGCGGGTAGGTGCGTCGCAAGCCGTTTGCGTGCGGGAAGTCGATATGGACATCTGCCCATTTCCAGCCTTCGGCCTGCCTGGCGGTTTCCGAGATGCCCTGCAGCTTCTCGATCACCAGGCGGTCGAGCAGTGCGGCATCCTCGTAGAACCCACCACGATCCTCGCTGAACAGATCGCGCAGGATGGCACCGCCCGCCTCCATGTAGGCTTCCGCGCCTATGAAGAGGGCGCGGCGATCGTTCGCCGCGACATGCGCCCGCGTCAGTTCGCGGCGAATGATGTAGGGCTCGCGATTGTAGGAGAGGTTTTCGAAAACCTGTTCCTGCCGGGCGTGATCGTCAGTGATGGCAAACGCCATCAACTGGTCGAGGCTCAGGTCGCCATCGCGGTAGACCTGTATCAGCCTGGGGCTGACCGCGCCGAGCCGCAGGCGCTGCCGCACGACATGCGCGGTAATGCCGAAGCGGGCGGCGATTTCCTCCGCACCCCATCCGCGTTCCTCGTGAAGCTCACGGAACGCCTCGAACTGATCTGCGGGGTGCATATCCTCGCGGGTGATGTTCTCGTCAAGGCTGATCTCGTGCGCATCGTTTACGGTGTCGATGACGCAGCGGATCGGTTCGGTCTTCTTGATCTGCTTGCGCTTCACGCGCAAAAGCTGCGCCAGCCTGCGGCCTTCCCCGATGCTGACGAGATAGAAGCCGGTTTCCGTCCCCTCTCCGTCAAGCTCCGGTTCCACCACAAGGTTTTGAAAGATGCCCTTGGCCGCGATGCTGGCCGCGTAGGCTTCGATGATCGCCTCGCTGTGCGGGGTTTTGCGCGCATTGCGGGGCGACTTCTTCAACTTGTTCAGTGGAATGAAAACCTCTGTGCCGCTTTCGCTGGCAGTTGCGGTCTTCGCACTCGTTTCAATGGTCGTCATGGTTCTGGTCCTTTCCAGTTACATGCCGAAGGCATGCCCCTCGGCATGCCTTCCGGGGGCGCGTGAGCGCGCGGCAGAGAGGGGGGCGAATGCCGGCGAGCGGAGCTGGGCTGCGCGTCGAGCGGGGCGGATCGGATCAGTTCAGTTCAGAAGGCGATATTTATATACCGCCTTGCGAGCGGGCGGCCTCGCTCTGCGCAGGCGGCACTCGCGGGCGAGAGATGGCCAAGACCATCTCTTCCCTCTTCAGGCTCACTGAATCTGGGGCCAGTCAATGCGACAGGATCGGTATCGTTCTCGATGGTCTGAGCACGGGGTCACCCCTTCAGGTTCATCTCAAGCAGCCGTTCCAGAATGTCCAGATCAGACGCGTCACCTGAGAGGCCGACTGTCGACAGGAGAGCCGCATCCAGTTCGGCAATCAGTGGGTGTCCGACCCAGGACCCATCGTATTCCTGGTTTCGCAGTGACCGCACGCGATCGCCGAGGATCCGCGGGTCTCGGTCAAGCATTTCAACCATATCGTCGATCGGTCCGGCATTGGGCGCCAGCCGGAGCTGTGACGGGCTGTCGGCCTCCTGATGCAGTATCATGAACACTGGCGGCACTGGGACAGTCTCGAATGTCCTGGTGATCGAGAAGCGGGACGACCAGCTTGTCGACCTTGAGAGCGTCGCCCGCGCCCAGACGCTGAAAAGTCGGGACGTGAAAAATGCAGGTACCGACCCGTCACCGTCGATTATGAACAGACGTTGGGCGGGTACTTCGTCGACCGCAAGTTCAGCCAAAGATACTGGCAGCAGGCCGTCCTCCATCACGAAGCGTCTGGCTCCGTCCCGCGGTGTTGACCAGGCTGTGCGAAGGTCACTGATCCGTTTTGCCGCCTGATGTGCTGATGAGCGACGTTGGGTAACAAGGCCAGCAAGAGCCATGGCCGCCCTGTCGCCCTTGCGCGTTGCAGCGCTCAACGCCGCAGCTGGAACAACCATTTCGGCGACCAGACCGTTTTCCACGATGGAGGCACGATATCGGCGTGCCTCGGCAAGGAGCGGCGAATCGCCGGCAGAGGACCTCCAGGTCGCGAATCGATCCAGCGGAATCCGGACGACGTCCCGTGGGTCGATACCACGCGTAGCCAGGCCACGATTGCGTGCTCGACGCTGCAGGGTTGGAAGCCCGATTTCCTGGGGCAGAAAAGGCCACAGCACCCAGTCCTGCATGCCAAACAGGCCACGCAGCGACTCTCGTTCGGTATAACGCACGGCGGCCCAGCCAGATTGTGCGGCCGCCCGCAGCAACCGGACCGTTGGAGCCTCGGCGGTAACCACGACGCCAAACGGAGCCGACGATTTCCCAAATTGGAAGGCTGCAGCCAGGTCGGGGTGCCGAAGAGTCTGCGCCATCGAGGCAGGCACGACAGAGTGCCGGAGTCGGTCGTCAAGTTCGGGTATTGGCGCGTTCTCGATGTCCGCGACAACCGCACCTGCGAATCGGTCAAAGTTAAGCCTGTGGCGGCGGATCTCCCCGACGCCTTCTCCCAGCTGCAGACTTGGTCTGGCTTCTGAACGAACTCCGAAGTGGAACCTGAAGAGCGTCTCATCATCGTCATCCAGGCCACCCAGGCCTGCTGCTGTGACTTCGGAGGCCATTCCCAGCGGCAACTGCCGTCCTTCATGCGTTTTCAACGTGAAGGACAGGACAACTGGCTCGTAGCGAGGGGTTTCGCTGTTCAGATAGGGTAGAAGCAGATCGTTTCCTGCACAGAGCACTGCTGCGCCCGTAACAATGTCGGCGATCCGCCGGTCAATCGACCGTCGCGGATTGCCGGACCAGAACGGCGAGCGTGCGGCGGCGGTATCAATCAGACATCGGAAAGGTATGTCAGACAGCGGTTCGCGGCCGCCGCCAACAAGTGTGCGAGACGGTTCCAGGGAAGGCAGCGCTGGAGCGATCAGAAAGATGCCAGCCCAGTTCTGGCTGAACTGCGCCAAAATCACGTCTTGCGGTTTTGAGAAACGGCCCTTCGAAAGAGCTTTGTCGTCCACAAGCCAGATCACCACCCCATAGTGTCGAAAATCAGGGATTGAAGATTGTTCTTCAATGACGTCGATCACCGGCTGCTCGCTGGAGACGGACTGTGGACCACCACGGGATTCGCTCAGCCGACGTACAAGGTAGTATGGAAACTCGACATCGTCGAGCTTCCATACCGGCGCCCAGTCTGGTGATGAAAGGTGTCTGGCAATGCTCCGGGCTCGTGGTCCAGAAACGATGATCAGGATGTTCACCGAGCCGGCGAAATGCTGTTCGGGCTTGCGGCCATCGCCGGCTGTCTGTGGTTGCACGGCTGCCGGTTCAACGTCGGCTTCCTCAAAACTAAAGTCATCGAGGCTTACGCCTATTTGGTCAGCCAACTGCCTGTAGTTCTCAGCCAGCGCATGGAGGCGCCCCGCTCGCGCCAGAGCCGTCGAGATCGCCTCAGGCAGCACGATGCGAAAATTGCCGTCGTGCGACTCTTCGACATCGATTTCGCGCACGCTCGTCGGAGGCTCCTTCGACAGATTGGCTGCAAGGATCTGGCGACGTGTCTCCAGCACTATCTGCTGTCGTATGAGGGTGTCTCGAAGCCAGGTTGAGGCTTTGTCTCGCCCATACCGCTCATCAACGTATGAGAAGGCCGAGCGGACAATCGCGCGCGTATCGAAGCCTTCTGCCGACAGAGCAAGGTCGAGCAGGGATATGGGCGCCTGATCAACAAGATCCGGGATGTCCGGTTTGAGTGCGACGAGGATTTCACCTGGTGTTCCAGCATGCGCGCCGCCTGACCAGAGAAAGACGTCTTTCCAGGAATCTCCCCGCCGCACCGTTCGCTGCAGCCCTGCCGGTAACAACTCGACGACATCCGTTTCGAAGATCTCGAAGCCGGTGATCTTTCCAGCATGATCACCGTTGACAGAGCAGACGGCAGTATACCACGCGTTCGGCAGCGGCCCGGTCGCGTAACAGGGAAGCGCGAAACCGTGCTCGGTGAGCGGCACATAGCCCGCGAGCAGAAGCTCCTCCGGGCCCTGATCCTCTTCGGTCATAGATAACCCATGTCCTTCAGCCACGATCGCGTGATTGCCGCGATCTCGTCCTGAAACTCGTCCGGCATTGTGTTGGGCTGCCAGTCATAGACACGCGTATCGATACCATGGTCCTCCAGGAGCTTGATGAAGCCCGCATTCGGACCCGAAGGTGTTTCAAGGTACTGCTTGGGGAGAATGGCAAGCAGCACATTGCCTTTCACGTCGACGTCATGGTTCGCAGCGATCTCGATCGCCGACGCACGCTTGTCATGCTGATTGCTGCCTGCCCGGCCCATCCGTGCAATGTCATTGTAGCCCCGAGTGATCGTTTCAAACTCGGGTACACCGTCGAGCAGATCGGCGCGGAGCTGGCCGTCGAAGTAGGCCTGTGCCGTCCCGAACGCCCATCCGACATGTCCTGCGCCAGCGGCATGGGTTGGTTCCAGCTCGTAGTCTTCGAGGGGAATGAAGGGATCCGCCTGTCGAGCAAAAGCGCCATTGACGGCGCCACCTGTGTCAAACGGATAGACATGATGGGGATTGGGGACGGCTTCCGGCGAAACGACGAAGACCACGGGAAAGCGATTGATCTGGTGTGATTTCGTACCGCCGTCCTTTGCCCGATATGCCGGCCTGAGAACGAAGAAATACAAAAGGTCACGTTTGAAGACACCGCAGGCACTTGTCTGAAACTTGCCGCTCTTGACGATCTCATTTGCCGTCCAGACAGCCGTTACATGGACAAGTGGAAGCTTCTCAGGAAGCGTCCCCCGGCTCGCACGCTTCCGCAGCGAACGATCCGACGGCACCCCTCTTCGCCGGTTCATGCCTTTGCCACGCATCCCTGTCATCGGCGTTTGCCGTTCTGCCTGGCTGACTTCAACTTGAGCTCAGTTCGCCTCAACCGTCGCCTCCTCGGCGCTGGCAGACGGAAGCACACCAGCCTGCCGGACGGTCGAAAGGGCTTCGAGAGCGAAACGCGCCTGCTTGACCGAGGGCTTCTTCTCCCACCCACCTGCTGCATAGCCTGCCATCGTTCTGCAGATGCCCGCCAGTTTCCAGTGCAGAACCTTGGTCCGCTGGCCAATTTCAGCGGCCTCCAGCCACGCGGAACTGTCGACCTCCGTGCACTGCCGAATTCGCTCGAAATCCTCGACTGAGAGCGTCAAGGGTCTGGCATCGCCGTCGACCGAGGCGGCTGCATTGGCCAGTTCAGGGGGCAGAGGGTCGGCAAGTTCGGGCAGACTGTTTCGCATTGCCGTCCAGCAGTCCTCCTTCTTGAACCATTCGCCTGGATTGCGTTGCCCCGCGGTCGTTCGCAGCAACACATCGACCTCGGGCGCCCAGTTGCGAATGAGATCCTCCATCTCGGTCGAAATAGCCTGGTTCCGCCAGATCGATTCGAAATCGACCCGCCCACCTGCCCGCTGAGATATGCTGGCAACGATGTAGGCGACGATCTGCGCGCGGTAGGCCGGAAACTTCATCATCCGCAGCACCCGTTCGGCTGCGCGGTAGAGGATCGCGATTGCGACCAGACGCCGGAACCAGGCCGCATCTGGAGGTGGAGGTGGCTGATCTTTCATCCGCTGCATGAAATACTGAAAATTCTTCTGCCCTCCGAGACAGACCCTGTAGGGCAGACCACCCCAGGCGTTCAGGTATCTGGCAAGATCGAGCTTGCTCAGGCGCCGGGACTTGGGAGTCTGTGCGCGGAAGTTCTGCTGATCCGTCTTCCGATAGGATGCCTTCTGTTCTGCCGCCAGGTATGAGCCGCGCGCGCGTTCGTAGAACCAGCGGCCATTGCCGCTCTCCAGCCAAGCATTGTTCGCGAGCGTTTCGACTTCCTGATGGAAAGGGTCGTTCGCCGAGAAGTCGGCGGGCTGGATCGTGTTCTGACGGTTCGCGGCGCGGGAAACGGATCCGACCATCGAACTCAGATCGCCATCGGTTACGTGGATGATCTTCACGGGCACTTCGACGTCGGTAAGTTTTATGCTCTCCTTGACGCGTGCGCGGTGAAGGGAAGCAGTCGTCTGCCCTCCGTTGACGATCTGCAGCCCGCGAAGCTCGCTGATGAGTTCACGACCGGCAGCATCCTTTTCCAGCACGATGTCATCGACAGTCGCGACGATGCCATTGTTGAAAGCGAGGAACATGGACGGTTGATCAGCGATCGTCTTTCGCAGTTCGGCATTTACACTCCTGCGCCCCTGGATTCCGAGAAATGCGCGAACGTTCAGCTCGAGCAGCTTGACGCCATAGCGATGATAGATGCGCGACAGAACTTCGCCTGGAATGACCGTGAGATAGGCTTCGTAGCCACCACCCTCGGCGTGGACGTGCAGACAGGGCAGAGCTCTGCCCGCAAGCTGGCGCAGATCCACGGATATGTCGGATCGTGTTTCGCCCTCACCAAGAATGCGATGCAGTCGAACGATGTCGAAGGCGTCGTGCTCAATGGGCCTTCCCGCCCATTCGCCGTCCTTCGGCAGCGCCGACGCCAGGATACCATCCGTCAGGAGAATCAGGCGTATCGAGGTAATCCTGGTAGCGGCGCGTTCGATTTGCCGCGCGAGATCGCTGGCATCGGTGTTGGACGGCTCGAGTTTGTCCGCCAGACCGTCCATTGCCGCCCTCGCGAAGCGCAGGGCACGCTCGAAGGCACGTGTCGCATCGGCGGCTGAAATTCGGGCGGGGGGTATGTCGCCGCTGTACAGTGTGGTGAACAGTTCGAGCACGCCGCGTTCCTCATCCAGTGTGTAGCCATCGATTCGATAGCTCGCGCGCCCAAAATGGCCTTCCTGATTGAGGTCGAACGCAGCTTCCAGCTGGCCCACCTCTTCGAGCCGTTCGAGGACCATCCGGGTGAACATTTCCGAAGAAAACAGTGTCGGCGCGTCCGGGCTGGACACCGCATCTTCAACGTCTGATGCGAGCGCCTGTGCGAAATTCTGAAGAGTATCGTCCATCAGCTGTTCCTGTTGCAGTAGGTGGCACACCCATCCGACCAGGGCGAGGCGAATGACTGCAATGGCCCGAGTTCAATTGCGTAGGACGCCTCGATGATCCCCGCTGGCACGTCCGAGCGGTTCAGGCGCGGAAAGGCTTCGGTCACGGCATAGGCGGTGATCTGCTGGAGAGCCGTGCGCAGACCGGATCTCGCAGCGGTGTCATCCGGCCGAAGACCCCGCCGCAGCAGTGCGTTGGAGAAGTCACGCCTGGAAGCCTCAGTTTCCAGGCGTGAAGAAATGGCGTCGATCAGATCGTCCACACGTTCTCCAAGCGGCGTCTCGAACAGGCGCACGTGGAGCAGACAGAGTTGATCCAGGCCTGCTTGATCCAGCTGGTCAAGGGTCGAAATTCGTACTCTCGATCCGGCTCCCAGGGTTGTCTTTACTTCAAGCGCCTGCCCGGCATTCTCGAAATCATGGACTGCGTCATCCGGCGCGCGCCACGTCGCGACAAGGGATGGCCGCCGCTCCACGATCGTCTTCATGACACAGAGTTCGCCTATCAGCCCAATGACCTCAGAGCGGCTCATGCCACCTGCCAGTGAGCGTAGAAAGAGACGCCAGGCATCGAGCCTGGCAAGCACCAGCTTCAACCCGTCAGCAGCGGTGTCGGCGCCGGCAAAGCTGAGCACGTCGGCGCACACTGCTGCGAAGAGCTCGCGGTGAGCTGGCTCTTCCAGTGAGAGAACCATGCATTGACCACCGGCAGCGGCCGCCCGAAAGAAGCGCATTCCTCCGACTTCGAATTCAGCGTCGCCGACACTGGATGGGTCCGGCAGATCGAAGAGCAGGCATGGTGCAGTATCCAGCGCGCGCAGGGCGACATGAACATCGAGATGACTGGCTGGATCGATGCGAACGCTGACAAACTGGCGCTTTGGGGTGCCCCCGGCAGCCAGCCTCGCCCAGACCAGTTCCAGATCGGCGGCCATCACGCTCATCGCCGCGCCAGCTCCTTTTGAAGGACGGTGTTTTCCAGATAGATCCGCCGACTGGCCGTTGCACTTTCGGGAAAGCTGACCACCAGGCCAATGACGGGACCGTCGGTGTCCACGACACCGTCCTCGTCCGGATCGAGTGGATATATGATGAGCATTCCTGACTCAGGCCGGCGGCCACGGATGTAGCGGATGTCCGGCCCGGCTGGTCGGCTGGACGGGGCCATTCCCACTGCAGCGCGAGCAGCGTTCGTCCGGTCGAGTGCTGCTGCGAATTCAGTATCAGAGAGATCGAGTGCTTCATCGGGCGGGTTCAGGATCGACTTGACGATGTAGCGGTCAGCTGTGCGCCGCTCTGCCAGCGGGCGTCTGATGACACTCTTGATCCTGTTCCCCGCCACATCGACAAGGCGCCCGTCGCCTGCGGGGACGAATACCATCCAGCGGGTGAGCTCTGGCTGCGGCTGTCGCAGCTGGTCCTCGACGTAGGCCGCCAGCTGGACCGCCTCGATTTCCTTGTTCTCAGGCGGAAAGCTCATGGTACGGAGGTAGGCAGCAACCATCTCGCCCGTCACCTGTCTCCAGACGAGTCCGGCGGCAGTGCCGTCGCCGCCGGGTCGGTTGACCGAGCGTTCGGCGACGCCGAGCGTCTCGAGGAAGGTATCGGTTGCTCCGGCATTCTGCTCGAGCCGGCTCTTCTCTGTGTACATGACGGTCTGAATTTTGCCCTCGCCAGCGAAGCCAGTTCGACGTTCGATGGCATGACGTTGCTTGTTCGATGCCGTCACACTCATCACGCTGTGCGTCTGAACGCGCAGGCCATAGTCCTTCGGTGTCTGAAGCATCAATCTCATGTGCACGAGTTCAGCCCGCAATTCCTGACTGGCTGTCGCGACGTGGCGGAACCAGTCCTCCATGTCCGGCGTGGTGTAGAGCCGGCAGATATCGGCGAACCCGCGCCTGTAGCCAAACCAGCGCCCCATCTGCAGAAGGCTGTCATACTGCTTTGTGATGCGAAGAAAGTAGCTCACCGTGAGCCCTTCGAGAGTCAGGCCACGCGACAGCTTGTCGCCGCCAATTGCGATGACGGACAAGCCACTGTCCTTGTAGCGGTCGTAGTCCAGGTTCGCCTTTGACCGGCCATTCGCGACGATGACCTGGATCTTGTCATTCGAATCGGCAAGCCTGTCTCGCACCTGCGACCAGGTGAGGTGAATGGTCCCCCTGTCGAAGACGGTACCGGCAAGCGCTGCCGTGGTCGGCACAAAATCGGACAACCAGAGTGCTTCAAGCTCGGTCAGGGTTTCAGCATCGCCGCCCGATACACGGGCACGGATATCGTCCAGATAGCGCAGGACGTGGGCATGGACCTGGTCATGAACGTCAACGAATCGCGACACGTGGATCAGCATCGAATTGTGAGAGGCTTCCCTGCCTCGCGCCGCTCTGACCGCGCATGCGAGCATGAACGACCGGATCGCTTCCTTCAGCGATGGCGGAAGCTCATCCCGGCCATCGAAGCGTGGCCGAAGATACCTGTCGTGGGCTTCGGGAATCCAGTTCTCTGCCGTCTGGTTCACATGCCGGATCAGCGGCAGACCAACATTGTTGCCGTCGCTGTTGGATCCGAAGACCGCCACAGGACCGAAATAGTCGTCAGGTGGGGTGAGAGAGAAGATGAAGGTCGATGGAAACAGGTCTGCACCGTATTCGTCAGCCGTTCTCTCGTCGTGGATCAGAATGTTGGCGAAAGGGGTGGCGGTATAGGCGACGTAGGCAGAACGCGCAAACGAACGCAGCAGCTTGCGGATCTCGCCATTGATTCGTGTCGGGTCGTAGTCTTCGTCAAAGCTGCCGTCTGGCAGCGTTGGCTGGTCCTTGGTATCGATCGATGCCTGGTCGGCTTCGTCGTCGATCAGCAGCAGTGGCGCAGCTCGGAAATCTTCGTGCAGCTTGCGGATCCAGCCGTTGAGATTGCGCAGAATGGTCGCATTCTTCTTGACGACGAACAGGCAGGGTTGATCGAGGGGAGCAAAGTTGGCCTGACGTGCAAAGGCTACATTGAAGTCGCCGGTAGGCGAAGCGAGCGTAAGGCTGCCGACATTCAGCGCTGGCGGGATGAGACCTACGCCGACTGCCTTCATCTGGCCAGCGCCCAGCTGCTCCGGCTTTGTATCATAGCCGAGGAAATCGAGTTCCAGACGTTGCTGGGTCTGGAGGCGCAGCAGATTGTGCATCCCCGCGAGAACGATGACCACGCGATAGCCCGCATCCACCGCGCGGTTGATCACGCCAGCATAGTGCGCCGTCTTGCCGGACTGGACGTCGCCGACGACAAGACCCCGCCAGCTCCAGGGGCCCTCCCGTTTCGGGTCGTCCAGCAGTTCAACCACACGGGCAGTGCTGTCGCGCAGTTCATCGACCGAACGGATAGGCCAGTCAGCCTCTGAAAGCTTCTGCAGGTAGCGGGTCATGAACGGACCAGGTTTGCGGCGCTCGCCGACGTACCAGTCCGCTGGCACGTTGTCCTTGTCGATGACCGCGACTGCGGGACCCTGCTGGACCACATACGCTGTCTCAAGAACCTTTACAGCTTCCTCCAGCTCGATCTCACTGAAGGTGTGGGCGGTCCGTTTGGCGACCATGGGACTGACGAGGTCGATGGTCTCCCGGATTGCCGTCCTTTCGATAGGCTGTTCGTTCGTGGACGTCAGGAGTTGCCGAGCCATGTTGATCAGCGTTTGCCTGGGGTCGCCGCTCATGAGGGCTCTCCGAATCTCGAAAGCACGGTCGCGCGGAGTGCGGGGGCGTCCAGGCGGAGTGTCCGCAGCAGCGAGTCCAGCACCTCCTCGGGCTCGCGGTCGGATGCTGATGCTCGCAACGCCGTTACGAGGTCATCGACCAGGGCGGCATCAACGTCGGCTGCCGTCGCTGGAGTCTCCGCGCTCTCGGAGACGTCCAGCCAGATGCGCTCGACGGGTACGGATCTCTCGATGAGACTGAACGCTGATCGAGCCAGGCGGGCAGCCCCCGTGTCACTCTGGAGAAGACTGGCAATCACAGGGTTGTCACGGTTGATCCGGTAGCGCCGCTTTCCAGAAAGATATTCTTCCATCCAGACAGGTGAGACGGCCATTGCGGTCTTTCCGGTGCGAACCTGACCGCCTCGCCAGGCAAATACCTCCCTGGCGGTCTCGCGGCACGCTGAACCAATGTTGATCAGTCGCGCACGGAGATTCGCTGGCGGTCGCGCAGTCGCCTTTCTGATGTCGATCCGCCACGCGGAATCGACCCTCTGAGGGAGGTCGACGGCAATGCGCGCAAGACGGCTGCTCTCTTCCTTTGTCCATTCCCGAAGAGATCCCAGACCGAGCCAGTTGCCCGCAACGATCAGGCGCTTGGCCCGATAGATGTAGAAGCCCTGCCGTTCCGCCCAGCCGCCGGGACCTCCTGCGGCGACGTATTCGCCGTCGTTGGCGAAACGGTCCCGGTGGGGGAGTACAAATGGTGCCACATGTACGGCCTGCGCACCGGCGCCGACCCGCCCCGCTCCCAGCCGCTGTGTCGCGGGATGGGTGCGAAGCATTGGATCCCACCCTTCCACATCACGCCCGTTCACCACGATACGGATGCGTCTGGCGTCGAGGCTGAGAAAACGGTGAAAGACCATCGCGAAGTGACTTCGAATATCCTGGAGTTTCGCGAAAAAATGCCCCTTGTCGAGCCCGAACAGCCCGCCGATCTCATCCATTCGTTCCAGTACGACAAGCGTGCCGGAAGGACGCTTGTCAAGGGCCGGCAGATGGTCGAATTTCTGTGGCAGCAACCCGACGCCAACAGTCCAGCGCCTGGTGCGAAGCACGTCATCGACATCCCAGGTCCTGCTGTTCGTTTCGCCGTCGCAACGGCTGAGCACCGTCAGGCACCGGCATTGCGAAAGCGATGCCGTCTTCATGCCCAGTCCAAACCGGCCAAGGTCGTCAGGCTTCCTCTCGACGTCGGGACCATTACCGCCAAAACGCATGGCGGATTCCAGGTCGGCTGACGTCATTCCTCGGCCGTCATCGAGCACGCCGATGCGCATCTCACCGTCGTTCCAGTCGATGCTGAGCTCGATCGTCTGCGCCTGGGCTGCGATGCTGTTGTCGATCAGGTCGGCAAGGGCGGTTTCAGGCGAATAGCCAAGTCCGCGCAGCGACTGCAGCAGTGCCGCGGGAGTCGGTGCGATCTCTACAGGTTCCAACTCACTATACCCCCTCCATCCCTCCCCGGAGAACCCGTCTCCCGCCAATCAGGATCATCTGCCACCCCGACCGGCGCTGCGGATGCTTTCCCATTGTTTCAGGCGACCGCCACTGATCGGCATGTACTGTGGGAATTTCATTCCGGGAGACGCGGCTTCTGGCTTGAACAGCTTATCGGCTTTGGCAGGCGCAGGGATTTGTCCTCACGCCGCGTGCCTGTTCGCTGCCTCCAGTTTTTTCCACGACCCAGCCGCCATCCTCAGTTCTGTCTTGATGTGCTCCGACACCGCGTACGCCAGCAACGGTGGCACTGCGTTCCCGATCTGACGAAAGGATGCATTCATGGCCCCAGCGAACCGAAACCCGTCGGGAAAGGATTGCAATCTCGCTGCTTCACGGACCGAGATCATGCGTTGCTGCTTGCTGTCCCAGTGAATGTGCGAATAGGAGTCCTTGCCCAGGTGCGCGGTAAGGGTGCGAGATGGCAATGTGGGCTCAAGCTTCCACCACTTGTTCGGGAACTTGCCCGGATCGTAGGGCGGAACGCAGTTGCCGCGGATTTCATCATATCGAGCGCTGCCCTTGCGTGGCCGCCTGCTTTCAGATGCCAGCATTTCGCCAAAAATCTCTTCGGCAATCTGAAGGGCCCTGGGATAGTCCGCGCCCGCTCGCATCCTGCGGAAGATGGGAAAATCGCGTGGTGTCAGACGCACCACATGGCCATCTACTGTTCCGCCGGTCTTGAAGCCCTTCCATTCCCGCATCAGATGGGCATATGAGGACAGTCCGGTGAAAGACCGATAGGGCAACGAATCCTGCACCTTTCGGCGCTTCATCGCTTTCGGATCCCGGTAGTGTTCTGAAATGTATGGAAGATCCGAGAGAGCGGCCTTCACCGTCACCGCACCTGGAAGATCCGACGAAGCGACCGGGATTGGATGGAAGTGTGAATTGATCTCCGGGATGTACTTCAAGGCTACCGTTCGCGCGCCCTCATATCCCGAGGGCAGTTCGACTGAATGCGTGGGGCTGGGGAATGTGGGCACATATCCGAGCGACTTGTCGACCGCGACGAGAAACAGCCGCTCCCGCAACTGAGGGACCCCGTAGAATGCCGCATTCAGGAGCGTGTAGCTTGTTGAATACCCAAGCGCGTCAAGCGTCTCGCTGATTTCCTCGGGTATGTTGTGGCCACCGAAATTCAGGATGTCAGGAACATTCTCGATCAGGATTATGACAGGCTGAGCCACTTCGACGTACTGCAGGAATCGCTGATAGAGCTTCGCCCTTGCGTCATTTCGAAAGGCCGCGTCGTCGCCAGTCACCGAACGGAGCTTGGATCGCCCGATCCTCGCAAACGCCTGGCAGGGGAGACCTGCTGCCAGGACGTCAAATGCATGTTCTGCGCCCCCAAGGCCGAGATCTCCGGCGAGGGTTTCGGGACCGCATTCGACCATGTCGCGTGGAGCCGCCCAACCTTTGGCGCTGGTGCCTTCGGGAGGCGAAAAGTTGACCGCATAGCTCTGCGCAGCGTCTGAATCGTTTTCAACATGTGCAACAAGTTCGAAGCCGGCGGCCTGCAGCCCGAGCGACATGCCGCCGCAACCTGAGCAGAGCTCGAGAACGCGTGGCTTCGAACCTCCGGCGATCCGCTTTATCTTTTCCGAACGGATGGCGCTGCTCATTGAGCGGCTTCCATTATGAGGAGATCATTGAGTCGGGAAACAACCTCCCCGGGCCGCCGGGTTTCGCATTCCCAGATGATGAGGGGATCCCACCCGGCAGCGCGCAGTTCGTCCATGACTCGAGCATCACGGACGATGTTGCTGCCGAACTTCGCCTCCCAGAAACTGGCATTCGACTTAGGCGTATACGCAAGGCGACAGCCCTTGTGGCGGTGCCAGAAGCATCCATGCACGAAAAGGGCCTTCCGTCGGCCGGGGAACACGAGGTCAGGGCTACCTGGGAGATCCTTGCGATGAAGCCGGAACCGCAGCCCAAGTGAGTGCGCAGCGCGCCGAACAACCATTTCCGGCACAGTATTCTTCCCCCGGATCCTGGACATGACATTGGAACGTTGTTCCCTGGTCAGAATATCCACGTTCCGTTCCCCTACTGTTCCTGCAACCTGATACCGAATATGCGGGCAATGCGCTAGCCCTGTTGAAGCCTGTTCCCAATGATTACGAGCGGTCAATCGAGGCTAGGCTTCGTCCCGATGCCTGAAACTGGGAAAATGAGGCGTGATCGTTTTTCTGGCTGACGTTAAACTGCGACGGTGCGTCAGCGGCCGTGTTGGCATCCCCGGTTGCGCCAGGGTCGCTTGCGTATCAGCGGTAGCTGACGGCATAGGTTTCGCGACCAGGTGTATCGGCCCAGTCGTGATCACAAAACTGGAACGCCAACGCTCTGCGATGCACACTATCCGTCGTTGCCGAAGAGCCGTATCATTGGAAAGTGTTCAAGCATGTTCTGTTCGACGTCCAACCAGAGCGGAAGGTTTCCGCTGAAGGTCTCAGATGGCCTGTCGGCGCTGAGGTCGAGACCGACAGCGGTCTGGGCTGCAACCGCGAGTATTGTGATCTTCGCGGACTGTCGTGGACCGATGCGCGGCAGATACATGCCCTCGAACTCGCGATGATCCGCAAGATCGAGTCCGGTGAAGAACCGGGCGAAGATTATGCGTCTATTGAGGACGAGCTGGAGTCAACCGATGAGACCGGACTGCTCATGGGCCTCGACATCGGTGTCGCTTCTACTGTCGCGGCACTCTCAGCAGCACGGTGTATTCCCGTCACAAGCTGCAACGGCGGGGCGTTCGGGATACCGCACCACGAGGCCCATCCGCTCGTCGTATTCTGCGCAAGACCACAGCAGCTCGAACTGCTTGTTCAGGGAGCGGAAAAGGCAGGCGTCGGGCTGGTCAGCAATGCGTCGGGCCATCTCGTAGTCTACGCAGACGACATCAGAAAAATGCCCGCCTTCGCTCTCGCGCTGATCGAAACGCGCGCTGCGTTCCGGCAGCAGCGCTTCCGAACATCCGGCAAACCGGGAGCCGACAAGGATTTCACACACGCCAGCCAGCTGAAGCTGTTTGACTAGCTGCTGTGGAATGGCCGAGCCTCATGCGATTGGCGTCAATCGAACGTTATGATGCCGGGTCTCGCCGAATAGCCGCTCATCTGTGACGCGATCTGGCTCATGAGCGGCTCCCGTACACGGTACAGAACCGTTGCTCCCACCATTTCTGCATCAGAAAGCGACGTCGTCCAGTGCCAGTCGATGATAAGGCGGCGATCTGCTGGCACGCCACCTCCCAGCGGAGGTATCGCGAAGCAGGGTGTCGTCGAGATCGCGCCATGATTGTTGAAGCGAAGACCCAGGCCCTTGTCCTTCAATGTCCCGGGCACCTCGAGTGCGAGCACGACCGGTCGCATGACACCCTTGGATTGAGCCTGATCGCAGATGGCTCGCATGCCGACGAATACCCAGCGGCATTCCCGCGCGACCTCAGCCATATCGGGGAGCGAAGGTCTGTTCTGCCCTTTCGACTGGCTGGAGAGGAAATCCGCCGCGATATCCTGCAGCGTCCGCTGTGTTCTCGCCGCCATCTTTTCGGCCGCACCGTCAGGCAACATGAAGACCACACCGCGATCGCCCGCATCCATCGGCCCTGAGCCGGCACGGGCGATGTGACTTAGCGCATTGAGGTGCGAGCCATGTGCCGGCTCAGCTGTCGGTATGTCTGGTGCGAGCGTGATCGCATCAGTCCACAGCTGGATCTCCCCATCGGCCGGCAGCTGGTGCATCAGGCGATCAAACAGAATCGGCACCAGCGCCTCGTTCACCGCGGCGCGGCGATCCATTGCAACGTTGCCGCTCCCCACGGCGCTGCGCGCTATATGCGTCAGCATGGCGTGGAGGGATGGCCCGTATCGTGCAGCGAATCTGTCCTCGCGCGAGAAAAGGTCCAGCAGCGAGCTGATCACGTCTCCCGCGGCACGGTGCGCCGACATTTCCCATTGCATGAGCGCCCGGATCTGCGGCTGGTCCGCTATTACCGACATGATTTGCTCGCGAAGGCTTGCACCCCCGTCCTTCGCGGCGCCGTCAGGTGTGAAATTCTCCTTCTGCAGAAAGCCGGTTACAGCAGGCGGTGGGATCTCCGCTACATGGGCAGCGAAATGCGCCATAAGCCCATCATGCTTGTCGGCCTTGCTGCTCCAGGTGATCAGTACATAGGGCCCATTGTCAGGCGCCAGGACCTTGCACAGGATGGTGGCCGCAGCTTCGTACATCGCAACATCGTTGGTCACGGCCTTGAGGTAGTTGATGTCGAAGAATACCAAGCGCACACCGCTGAGCGGCGTGCGAATGTCGACCTTTGTTCCTTCGACCAGGACCGGCAGGCAGGCGACATCAAGTTGGCGCAGCGCCTTCACGATCGTGGTGAGCTCCCGCAGGTCGTCGTCGACGGCGATCACCGAGGGAGGATGGATCATTTGATCACCTGCCCGAACTGCATCGCGACCACCGCACCATCTACCCAGTCGGGCAGCTCAAGATCCTCGCGTTCGGGGAAGAGCAGCGAGCCACTGGCCAGCGACATAGCAAGCGACGAATAGTAAAGGCCGAGGCCCATGCCGTCCGGGCGTCGAGTGAAGAAAGGCTTGGTGACAATCTCCGGCAGATCCTGAAATCCGGGGCCGTTGTCCGCGACGATCAGGGCCGGACCGCCGGGAAGATCGTCCGTCAAGGCGATGTGGATCCGCCTTACCTGCGGCTCGTCCGGCCCCTGATCCGGCCAACGGACACGGAGCCAGTAGATGGCATTGTCGACTAGATTGACGAGCACATTCTGGAGCAGCGCCGATGACCCCGGAATTCTGATCTTGGGCATCCCTTCCGGCAGATCATAGGTGACCTTCACCTGGTGCCGTCTGTAGCGCCGGACATTGATCTCAGCATTGCTTTGAACGAGTTCACGGATGTCGACGCCATCTCGCGTCTTCTCCTTGAGCAGGCCACCGACGCTTTCGATAAGGCCCATCAGGCCACGGGACTGCTGCTCTAGGAGTTCGGGCGAGGCCTTGCTGCGGACGGCCTCGTGGATCGAGCGGACGCCCTTCTCAACCTCGTGAATGACAATCGCCAGGTTGAGACCCGACATGCCCGCGCGCAGAAGCATATCACGCATCTCAACGTACTCTTTTTCGACGCGGTCGACCAAGGGAAGTATCGTTCTGGCGTCGGCAGACGCCGCTACCGCCTCTCTGAGACGTCTCAGCGGCGTCTCGACCAGAATTTCATCTTTGTCAGCAGCGTCTTCAAGCAGACGTTTGAGGCGATCCTTGTCGAGTGCGCGTTCCACTTCGAAACGGTGGATGACTGCAGTCACGATCCCCCGGAATCGTTTGAACGTCTCGGTTTCGTCAAAGCCCTCACGGTTGGTCTTTTCCCGGAGCCTGGTGCTTGTCTCAAGGTTCAGGTTGATAGCGCCAATGACGATGTTGCGGCTCAGGCGCTGAGAGGGTCGATTGACGCGTCGCAGGTCCAGATGCAGCCAGTCGTCACCGGGTTCACCATAGTTGTAGACGCGCACACCATCGCGATAGACCCGAACACCGCCCTGCTGATCGAGGAACTGCTTTACCAGCAGGTTCTGCGGAAGCAGGGTCAGAATCTTGCGATCGCGGTCATAGGCCACAAGCTGGCCGCTGATCGGGCCTATTCCATCCAGCGTCTGAACATCCGCTACTGGAGACGACCTGTCGCCGGATTCCTTTTCGAGAAGCAGCGGATCGCTTTCGCCAGAAAGACGCCGCCCCTCAAGTCTGCGCCCGATCGGTGATCTGAATTCATACGACCAGTTCAAAGTACCGTCGAACGTGAACTCAAAATGCCATGGTGCCAGCTCGACGAGAGCCTGCACATCGGGCATTCCCTCAAGCCACTCAGGGTGCTCCGGAATGCTCAGTTCGGCCGAGAAGCCGTCTGAAGAATCGAAGGGGGAACTGATCGCCGTGATCGATCGGTACAGCTGGCGGGCCTCGCCGCGCCGCCACACTCGATTTCGCAGCTTGCGGATCGAGATGAGAGTGCCATGCGGCTTCCGACCGTTTTTCTCCGTGAAGAATTCGGGCTCGCGCGTGTGGACCGTGACACTCGTCTGATCGAGATAGCGGACGTTGGTCAGTTCATCCCAGTCGAGCAACACTTGGTGTTCGACATTCTCTCCTCTTGGCCGGGTCAGCAATTCTATCCGGTGCCCGAGCTTGTGGACCGCGAACCGGCCAACCCCCTTCTCACCGAGTGGCAGACGGTTAAACAGCTTGGTGCGCCGCTTCTCCAGCCGCTGAATCTCACGGTGATCGCTGGCGGGTTCAAGCCAGATCGACGTGATCGTCTCCATATCCATTCCGTCACCGGTATCGATGACGTCGATCGTCGGGTCGTCACCGTCTACACCTGCAAGTGTCACAGTGACCGATCCGGCATCAGCGTCGTAGGCGTTCTTGACGAGCTCGAAGATCGCCAGCTGATCGGTGCCGATCAGCTGATCTCCGAGGAGAGCAAGAATACGCGCCCTGGCGCGGAATGGGGCGACGATTGGGTCAGTCAAGCGCACCAGCCACGATATGGCCACTCTCCGGCACGGACACAGGGTAGAAATTGAGCCGTCAGATCGCCGACAGCGATACCACCAGCCCGGCTTTGATTGCGGTGAGCCGCCAGCCGAGGTGTCAGCCCGGGCGCATACCCGGGATGCCGGCTGCTTGAGCCACACAGAGACGATACAGTCGGTGTGCAGGGAGGTGGACTGAACGTGGAAAGCCGAGCGAAATCCATGAGTAAGCCCTCTCTCAAAAGGTGCTCAATCCGGTTTGGCAGTCCTCTGTTTTGCCGACCCATGGGACGTTCCCTAGCATACTTGTCAAACGTTTCGCCAGGACTCTAGGACGATCGCACTTCAACTGTCAGCCCTGGTATTTCATGGATATCGATGGAAGGCGTTCGGCGCCTTGACCTGGCGGCTCCGCGACTTCGGGCCAGCACCCGGAGAATGTCCGGGTCCCGGCCGGTCAGGCACCTCTGAACCAGTCGTGGCCAGCTCTCCCAGTGCGCACGCTCATCATAGCCGATTTCTCCGCTGAAGCGCGCAGCGTGCCGCGCGAGCACAAGCAGAACTGGAGGTGCCGCCGAACCCGACGGACCGAGGCCAAGGGCGGTGGAAACGGCTCCTGAAGATCGACTGCCAATCCATTCGGAAACGCGGCTCACCCATTCGTTGGCCTTGAGCAGATTCATTCGCCGGCTGTTGCGCTCCGCGAGAGACCGCCCGTAGATGTCGGGCCATTTCAGCTGTACCAACCCGAGCCGGCCGGTCGTGTTGTCGATCAACACTGCGTCAATGTCGGTTAATTCTGTCCCGTCTGTTCGTCTGATACGGAAGCCTCGGTCGGGAATTGCGTATCGTGGTGGTGTAAAAAGCTCTCTGAGGTTCTCTCTGAATACCTGCTCGCGTCCGTCCACGGCCCTGTCCCAATCCCGACGGTAGGTTCGACGGAGATGCCAGGTCAGACCTGCACTTGCATTCATCACGCCACCGAACATTGGCAGCAGAACGAAGTGCCGACCGAAGTCGACATAGTAGGGCAAGGGCAGCTCGTGATCACGCTCACAGCCAGCCGCCGTGTCCGCATTCAGCGACAGGCCGGCAATGATCTGCTGCGCCCCTTCGGCGGTCTCTCCGGACTGCTGCCAGACCGCCGCCACGTCATCTTTTCGGGCGAACACCGTGAGCAGGTTGCGAAGTTCGAGGCCCGTCGTCCTGGCCTTCAATCGCGTAGCGCAGGCGATGTGATGGAGCACACGCCCATACGCTGATATCGAGGCCCTGTTCCAGTCCGCGAATGGGCGTCCTCCGAGGAGCGCACTGCTCGGGAGTGCGTCTGCCTCCGCTGTTCCGGCATTATGAATTTCCGCAAAATCGCGATGATAGACCATTGTTTCCTCATCGGGATCGTAGCGCAGAAACCACCCATCCTGGACGCTTGCGTAGCGGTCTATCCTGCCGGCCACTTCAGCCTTCTGGGCCGCCATGCGAGCCGCGATCATCAACAGTCGCTGACGTGCCAAGGCACCTAGCCACGCGCCAGCTTTGCGTTCCGCGATATCGTCATCATCGGACGCCATCTCCAGTACCAGATGATTGTCCGAGAGGAATGTTGCTTCAGCCAGTCCGTATCGCTCCATGGCTGCCAGTCTCTGGACGACGGCAAGCCGGCCACAGTTGATGAGATGTTGATCAGCAACGGAGCTGAAGTGTGGGGTCGTCGGCTCCCATGGCACTCCACCAGGATCGTCCTGCAGGCATTCCATAAATGGCCGCAGTGCCGAAGCGGCCCCCAGGAGAATGAGGTGTCTGGCAGCATCCGTTCGCACCAGCTGGGCACTATTGGGAGCCATCGTGAACGCAAACGATGCTTCATCCAGGCCGCGCACGAGCTCTATGAGGAATTGTCGTTCGTATCCTGTCCAAGCTGCTGCTGTCCGCGCCAGGTATGCCGTCCGGATCGCGGAAATCACCTGCTCGGCACGGTGCATGATCTCAGGTCCCAGCGGTCGTTCATTACCGGTTCGCGCCCTTCTACCAGAATTTGCTTGAACCATCCTTCAGGATCGACCGTCCGGTGGAAAGAACTTACCATCTGCCACGTGGCGCGCCAGGCGCTCCTTCGCCATCAAAATGAACACGGGATTCCCGATGAGCTCAGATTTTCAGACGCACACGGACGGCTTGCAGCGTCGGCCTCCTTCTACTTTGAAGCCGACCTCCTGCTATTATGAAAGCAGAACCCCGAGGCACCGAGGCTTCCCCTAACCTGCGGTTTCAGCAATCCTGCTACGATGCGATATTCACCTCTTGCATTTGTGCTGGCGCTGGCAAAAGGGCGGTTGGCTCAAAACCCTTCCGCCACAGTGGAGGATTGGAAACCGCTGTCGGCTGCTACAGGCTGTACAACTGTCCCCCAAGTATACTACTCGCCAGAGGAGTTGGAACGGCAGCGTGAGAACACGAGGTGAGCAACCGAGCACGCCACCGCCTACATCTCTGCTGAACTGGAAAAAGCAAAAGGGCGCAGTGAACGGCGCGACAAAAGACCATGACCCGCCTGTCCTTTGCCGAGGAGCTTGAAAGCGCCGCGGATCGCATAGGGGACATGTCGCGGCCGGATCTGCAGATCATCCTTCGTCGCGCTGCTTTGATGCTCAGGAATGTTACCGGCGTTTCCCTTGAACCGGCGACTGAGAATGCACTCAACGACCTGGCTGCCGAGATGAAAGTGGGCCGGTCCGACCTCATACAGATTGTATTGCGCGAGTGGCTGGAGACGAACGCCTATCTCCCCGTGCGCACCATCGACGAGGAGAGCGAAACCGACGGGAGTGCGTAGTGGTGGTGGCGCCATCCTCATTCGTCTTTCCAGACGACACGTGCTCACTGGCCAGTTTCCGCGCCGGCAACTGTCGGCGCTCTGAGGAAGAACGGCGTATAAACCGCAGTCCTGCGTGCGTCCGCAACAGGGGACGTTGTCGCGCGCAGGACGGAGGAAATTCGCCCCCGCCGCGGGCGGTGAACGGGACAGCCGTAGGAGCGTCAGCATAGCGCCGGCCGCAGGACGGGACGCGGGACCGACTGTCCCCGTCCGCAGCGGTCCGCATAACTTTGCGTCACGATGGAAGCCGACCAGCCGTGATCGCGCGCAGTTCCGGTCCTCGGCAGTCAAGCCGCTGATCGCATCGATGCTGCTGGCTTGCCAGCACCAGCGCCGAGTTGGCCTGGAAATCGATGAGGTCCTGCGCCGTTCGGCTCCTCTCAATTGCGTGGCAGCTTGTGAATTTCAAGCCGGACAGGCCCGCCCCTGTCACAACTGGTGCAAAAAAGCGCGCGTTCGACTGAACTGAACAGAGCGCCTTTGCCATAGCGTTTGATGAGGCCGGCAGGCTTTACCGTTGCATGGTGCGAACAAGATCTGCACCAGGCCCGCAGCACATGCCATTCGCGAAGGTCTCCGAGGGCGACATCGAGGCCGGCGTGAACACTACCGTCGATGATGGTCTGTGGCGGGATCTTCACCTCGCCTGGCGTCAGGATCTTCTCCATCACATGCCGACTGTTGTAATGGATCAGCAGCATGCCCGGCCGGCGCCGGATGGCGGCCTGCCAGGCAGCCTGGCTCACCGTCGAATCGGGGGAGCGCGAAATGGTTTCTGACAAAGCCTGCTCCTCGCGATCCCAGACCTCGATCCGAAAATTGTCTTCCGCTGTTTTCGCCATAGCTTCGCCGGCCAGCGCGATTGACGCCGAGCCATGGTCCTCTGCTGCTCAAGATCACGCTGAAATAAGGAACATATTCCTGTCTCGTCAAGGGGAGCACTTGACTCTTTGTTCTCTTTTTGTTCACATTAACAGAGAGAGGCCATAGGAGGCGAACCATGGAACTTCGCTTGAACATTGAGAACGCAATACCCGAAGAGCTCGCACGCGGCATCGCCGCAGCCGAAGCCGTGTTTGCACGCGCCGGCATTACGGCTTTGCAGGGCGCGGAAGGACTGTTTGCGTTGGAAGGGTGGGATATCAAAGGCTTTCCGGAAGACGACAAGCCTACCGAAGACGAGGACCAGGCCGCCACAGTCTGGCTGGAGGCCGACGAGGCTGCGACGGCTGCTTGTTGTGCGGGCTGGCCGGAGGACAAAATTCCGCGCCATCAGGTCATGGAACTGATCAACGTTCCCCGCACGAAGTTGCAGGCCGAGGCGCTTCCGGACACGTGGCCGGCGCGCAAACAGCTCTATCCTGACGTCGTCAAACGGCTGGAGGTTACAGCTGGCCCAGACCGCCAGATCGATTTCGACATTGCCTTCGTTCTGGGTTGGGTGCCCGAGCGGCCGACGCTGGATCGGGTTGAGCCGCTATCGGAAGAGGGAGACCGTATCCCCTTCTTCACCAGCGACCTTGCCCAGGTCGAAGAGATGGCTCGCAAGGCGCTCAAGGACTGGACAATCGAGATCGACCGGGATCCCTGCGATGCCCACGTTTTCGACCCGGCGGCCAGTGATGACGATGATGAATTGCGCATGGCGGCGTGGCGTGATTTCGACGGCTCCCTGCACATGGAGAAGCCACCGGCAAATCCTGCAATCGCGCTGACGCTGGCCATGATGCGTGGCCAATCGATGCATTTCGAATAGTGGTCAAACGCAGTCGGGGTTCACCAACGCCATCGGTCATCGACCGCGACTGGCCACACCAGGTTGCGCTGCCCGATGACCTCTGCACCGACCGGAACTTCACCATGATCGCGACGTTCTGCCAGGAACGAGGGCTTAAGCACCAGACGCGGCATGTGCAGGCGATATGGCCGAATGGCAAATATGAAACCTATCGGCTCCATTGCTTCAGCGACGCCGCATCTGCAGAGGTGTTCCTTGATCACTTCGAGGGGCTGATGTTCGATCCGAGGCGGGATCGAGAGAATGGGAAGGTGCGTGGCGTCTGGCGCCGCATAGGCGAATACGCGCCGGTTTTCGATCTCGGTCCGCTCAGCGCACCAGAGATCCTGCGCAGCTGAGTCATGAGCTTTCAGGGCGAACTGTCTCGACCGACAATGATCCGGCCGGGAGCGGCCGCAAGAGCTCCGCCTCAGGCTTTGTCAGATTGATCCAGGCTGCCCAATCCTCGGGCTGAAGGACGACCACTTGCCGATTGTGATATGGCTCGACATCCGGCCCGGGATCGGTCGTCAGCATGGTGAAGGTGGGCGGCTTGTTGCCGACGGCTTCGCGCCACAGCCCTGCGACGGCCATGAATGGAGAGCCGTTGAGTGTGAAGCGATGTTTCGCCTTCGGATATTTCGTGCCTGTGAACTCGAAGAACGCGGATGCAGGAACAAGACAGCGCTTGCTGTTTCCGAACTGCCGCCCTTCGGAGCGGAAATTGAACACTGGCCCGCCTTTTGGTCCGACTGGCGGAAATCCGAAAGTCATCGATGTCAGTTCGATCGTGTCATCGCCGGCACGCATTATCGGCGCCGGGTCGTTGATGCGGACGTCATCCGCCTGTGGCAGATCGAGTTTGGTCTGGTGGCTGGGGATTTTGAGCGCCAGTGACGCCATCATCCGGCAATATTCTGCCCAGAGGACATGCTGTTCATAGTCGTTGCACATGGGAGGCTCCGGGCCTGGGCGACCTGTTTACAGTAAGGCAGTCGAGGCCACGATGAAAAGCGGATCGGCGCTCAACGGAACGGATCTCGCTCAACGAGGATGTCTGCCTCCTTTGCGGCTTCAACGAAGGCCTTGCGAGCGTCGCGGGTTTCTTTCAGGCCTTCGAGCACGCCAAGGCAGGCTTTGCGGGCAGCGACATGTTTCTTGCCGGTTATCGCTGGCCATCGGTTCAACAAGATGTCCGCTGCCAGGACTACTCGGTCCACGGTGAAGAAAGTGTTCCTCGACCTGCCGAGCGCCACATGCACAGGCTTTTCAAATCGCTGGTCTTGCACGCAACCCTCCCAACCCGAACGCGACTCAATTCGAGATGAAGCAATAGGTTCCCAGTCTAGCAGGCTGTTGAAGAAGTGCTGGCGCGGTTGTTTGGAGCGTGATTCACTGCTCCCCGGAAGAATGGGGATTTGTGGATGCGCGGCTTAGACGAACGGACAGGCTCGCTGTTTTCGTATGTCGACCTTGAGGCGCGCGTTCGACGGGGCCATCCATTGCGGGTGATACGGGAGATCGTGAACGCGGCTCTTGTTGAGATGGACGGCGATTTTGCGGTTCTTTATCCGCCCGGGTTCGGCCGCCCGTCGATCGCGCCGGAACGGTTGCTGCGTGCGATGCTGTTGCAGGCCTTCTACGGCATTCGCTCGGAACGTCAATTGATGGAGCGGATGGAGTTCGATCTTCTGTTCCGCTGGTTCGTGGGGCTTGGTGTTGACGATGCGGCCTGGGATCATTCGAGCTTCACCAAGAACCGGGATCGGCTGTTGGAGGGTGAGATTGCGGCAAAGTTTCTGCGCGCGGTGCTGGCGCAGCCAAGGGTGAAGCGGCTTTTGTCGTCGGATCACTTCTCGGTGGACGGAACGCTGATCGAGGCCTGGGCTTCGATCAAGAGCTTCCGCCGCAAGGACGGGGACGACAATGGCCCGAATGGGGCGGGTCGCAACGCCGAGCGCGGCTTTCATAAGGAGAAGCGCTCCAACGACACACATCAGAGCACGAGCGACCCGCAGGCGCGGCTCTACAAGAAGGGCGACGGGCAGCCGGCGAAGCTCTGCTACATGGGGCATGCGCTGATGGAGAACCGTCATGGGCTGGCGGTTGACGGCGGCGTCACCCAGGCGACAGGTACGGCCGAGCGGGAGGCCGCGCTTGCTATGGTGGAACGCCGGCCATCACGGCGGCGCATCACGCTGGGTGCCGACAAGGCGTATGACGTGCGCGCTTTCATCGGGGACCTGCGTGAGCGCAAGGTCACACCGCACATCGCCATCGACGGCCATCTGAGCAAAACCGGCAAGCCTCGCGTGACGGCGATCGATGGCCGCACGAAGCGCCATCCGGGCTATGATATCAGCCAGCGCTGCCGCAAGCGGATCGAAGAGGTGTTTGGCTGGATCAAGGCCTCGGCCGGCATGGCCAAGGTCAAGCTGCGAGGATGCGCCCGTGTGGGCGCGGCCTTCACCTTGAACCTGGCGGCCTACAATCTGATCCGCCTGCCCAAGCTGCTGGCGGCCCCGGCATGAGCCTCACTGGCCGCTGGCGGATCGTCGCGATGCCCGACTATGTCGAGGACTATCGCGACATGATGGAGCCCGCCTACTTTGAGTTCGCGGCGGATGGCTCGGGCGAATTCGCCTTCGGATGTGTCACCGGGCAGATCTTCGGCGCCGGCGACGCCAACAATGTCGCCTTCTCCTGGCAAGGCAATGACGAAATGGACGAGGCCCAGGGCAATGGATGGGCTGAAATCCAACCAGACGGCTCTATCAGCGGACAAATCTGCTTCCATGGCGGCGACGAAGCAAACTTCGTCGCTCGAAAATGGACTTCTTCAACAGCCTGCTAGAGCTAGCCGAATCTACGACCTCTCCGTCGGAGCCGGCGAGAGGGACATTGCAGTCGCACGAAGAAGGCCCACATCCATCAGAGCGTCCGCTGCGCTCAGTGCGCCGCTAACCGGAAGGCATTCAATGATCTTCTTTTCGCGCTTCACGCAACCGGAAAGCGCGCATTCGAGATCGCCGGCCGTAAACTCAGCAGGAAACTTCTCGACCGCTGCCTCTGCCCTCTGGGCTAGCGCAGAAGTCTTCAAGATCGCCTCGAATCTGAAGTTGGCGCGGACAAAGCGCCCCGCATTGGACACACCGTCATGAAGACGTGCTATCTCTTGACCGCCCCATCATGCCGGTTCTCTATTTTTGCGATAGGGGTATGCCCTGCGGACGTTTTCGGGTAATTGCCTATTCCCCGAAAAAGGGCGTCGACTGGTGTGTCAGTTGGCAGGAGACCGAGCAGGAGGCGCTTGGCACACTGATCCCAAAAATCGTCGAGACCTTGAAAGCGGCTAAGGACAATGTGCAACGCCTTATGGACGCCGAGGATGTGGCGGCGGCGAAGAGGAAAAAAGAGCGAGAGGAGGAGTGGGAGCGCTACCTAAGCAAGAGGATGCCCGCAAGACAGATCAAGCTCTTGCCGATAGCCAGCAGCAGCTTGCGGAAATTATCGAAAGGTGGGGAAAGGCTATGACGGTAGAGCGCTTTTTCGCGGATGCTGAAGAGCGTCTGAAGCGTACGAACGACGGGCGGCGGCAGCGCCTGGAGGAGCGTCTGGCGCTCGCGAAGGCAATGATGGGAAACGCGGATCCGCTGGATTTCATAGAAAGCTGGGTAGCCCCGGAGGAGAGGCATCGTTCAAAGTTCAGCTAGTCAGTTTGGGTAGCCGGCACGGAAACGGGACCCGGAGAACTAAAGTTGAGCGCCGGAGAAATCAGCGGTGCGTCTGCATGATGGCTCAGGTGGTCAAGAAGATTTTGTCTTACGCACTACCGGCATTGGTGAGAACTCGTTTCGATCCAATCTCTAACATAATCCGGCTTACTGGTCGCCTGCCCATTTGAGAGTCAAGTGATGCCAGGTAGAGGCCTCCGCCACCGCCTCATGGACGGGCATAATGTCTGTCCACACTGTTCATTATACGAGCCTAAGATGATGGCCAAGTCCTGCGTCCGCAGCAGCGCGTACCACTACCACGAAAGACCTCCTGCATCGGCGGTTCACTCTTTCGAGATCGTCCACCACTGCTACCCGAAGCGCCTCTTGAGAAGGGGAAGCTCAGCCATTTCCTCGGCCGTCAGGATGAGCGCCTTCTTGGGCGTCCTCATCGTCCGTGCAACGAGCTCCGCGGCTAGCTGCTCGATCATCAACCCCTCGGCGATGATAATCTGAATGGTCTCTATCCAGAGCTCGTTGATCAGCACGTGCACCTCTTTGGCGGCCTGGTCGATGCCGCTGTCCGGGTACAGGATGTTGCGGAGCAACTGAATGTTTTCGACGACCTTGGTGTAGTCGTCTCGCCCTCCGCCGTGTGTCAACTGGTTCTCGGACTGCGCCTCCACCACGACGGCGTCTTCCATCTCTCCGGCTAACACGCCAGCAAAGGCTACCTTGCATCGATCGCGGGAGTAGGTGACGATTTCATCCTTGGTGCGCAACGGTCGCATCATGTTCGTCGAAGAGGAACCGCCGGGGCCGTAGATCTGCAGCGTGCCTTGGCCGATCTTGAAGTCGCCAACCTCAAAGCCGACCATCCGCGCCATAACGTGGTGGCCGAGCTCGTGTCGCGCCAGATGCATCAGGCGATCAGTCTCCTGCTCGCGGTGTTCGTCCTCAAAGCTCATCGGTCGCCCCTCAGTTCTCGCCAGTACCTAGCTCTCCAAGGATGGCAGATGGCGCTCGCGATAGCGCTAAAAAACGTCGGGCCTAATCCGCGCCATGACGGGCTCGAAGTCGGCGATGTCGAGGTTCCGGCCGACCGTGCCCATGTGCTGATATGTGTGTAGGTGCACCAGGCGATACGCGCTTGAGTAGCCGTACTGGCTGATCTGCCTAGGAAGGTGCTCGACGTGGATCATTCCGTTGCCAGCGAGGAAGCTCACGGCGCCCTTGATGTCGTCGTGGTGGATGCCGCTATACTCCTCGATCTTGTCGTACGTAACGTGCGCCAGATTGTTGTTTCGGTCGCGCCTTGAGACGATCAGAAGGTAGAGCTTGATGGCGTTCAGTTCGACCTGCCTCCGCAGCTTGAGCTCGTGGAAGAAGTCGATCTGATACTTGGCGTTATAGAGCGGCTTTGCCGGCAGCAGCGCATAGCCACGAAACGGGTCGAAGTCGCGGAGCCGGAACTCGCTCTGCCGGTCACCACGCTCGATGAAACGCGTCTCGAGGAGGCCGAGCCCAGCCGCGATCGTCGTCCGGCTGAGGCCGGTGGCGCGATGCAGCTTGTCGTAGGTGATCTTCACCTCACCCGTCTCCTGGTCGGCGTGCTGAGCGATCACCATGAGCGTCATGAGAGCAGCCAAGCCCTCGACGCGGTTCTCCTTGCCCCAGGTGAAGCCCTTGAGGCCACGGTCCTCGATCCAGGCATTCGGCAGGCGGACGAAGTTCTGCAGGGCCATCAGCGCTTCCCCTTCGGCTTGGTGTGCTCGTGAACGACCCAGATCGTGAAGGCAGCCAAGCCGAAGGCTGCGAGCGCGATCATGAGGGCGAGAATGACGGCCGGAGTGTTGGCCAGAGTAGTGATGAGTTCAGGCGCCTTTTCCATTGGCGAGGATCCTTTTGGTTCGCGTCGATGATGCGAAAAAAGCCGATCCAAACCACTCTATCTAGAACCAGTCCCCCCTGGGAATCGGCCAACCACGCTGCACAAGCGTTCCAAAACAACGCTTTAAGAGCAGATAGGCCATTCCATGAATACCTCTAAAGTAGTCCATGAACGCCTCGCTGTGAACTAAGAATCTGGTCCCGGGACATGTTGTCCGGGGTGCAGCATATACGCGCCTTGCCTGCGCGGGGGCACGATATCTCCAGCCAGCTGGAGGGCTTCCGCAGCCGGCTCATCGATGGAGATGTGGCCCTGCGGCACGGCGTCTTCGTCGCGGATGGGTACGCCCTAAGCCTCACATCTCTAGGTCAACACAGCGCCAGAAGCGCGCTCTCCCCAGAACGAAATGGGCAGCCTTCGGTTACCGCGTCATCGTCGAGTAGAGTTTCCGTCGCATTTTTCCACAGGAGGGTACGTCGAAATTGGTGCGGTCTCTTGTGCTTCCGTGATGCTTCCGCGCAAAAAACGCGAGGACACTTGCGAGAATCGTGATCGGATAACTATTTGATACCAATGTTGAAATTGGCGCACCCGACAGGATTCGAACCTGTGACCTCTGCCTTCGGAGGGCATCGGCTAACCTCTGCCCCAAATTGGAAAGCTTTGGACTAAGCCGCGCGCCTCCGATAGCAGAAGAGCGCCTCTTCGATAGTGGGTGTTGCGATGTAGCGGTCTACCGACTCGAACCCACATCACGGCGGGTCATCGAGGGCACTAACGTGGCCACCCGAGTAGCAACGGCTATCGGCTTATAAGATAAGGTGCGGGTATGCCGGCGTCGAGCAAACAGAGAATTTGGGAACGGAACTAATCCACAGAAATATTTTGTTGGTACTTCTGTTGGTTGGCACGGTTGCTATGTGAGTCCTAACCATAAGAGAACGCAGCCGGATTTCCTTCACTTGGATTCCGCCTCTGGGCACCAATTTCAATCTCACGCCCGTCATCGCGGCAGTCTCGACCGTGCTTACGCTGGTCTCGCTGGTCCTGATGAGCACGATCGAGGTCGCGGCAGCGCAGTGGCCAAGGTCGCCTTGCGTGAGGGTTTGCGCCGAGGAAGCAGCGCGCCCGAGCAGTTCAACATTGGGCGATAGCGCGGCCTGGGCGCCAAACATCATTCTTGGGAGATAGAGTTGACCGAAAGACGGATACTGGTCGGGCGTGCTTTCATGTTCGCACAGTTTCACTCCGCAGATTACTTGGCGTGCCGCTTCGAAATCAGGCGAGGGAAAGATGTGATTGCGCATGCAAGGCAATCCGGAACGACCTTTGGCGGTATCGTCAATCGCGTCGAGGAACTCGGCTATAAGGCTATTCCAACGGTTTCGGCTGTTGCGCCGCCTGGCGGCCTTGTGGATTACGACTTCTAAGTTGAGATACGCGCCGCGCTGATAGCCCAGGTTCGCCAGGAAATATATGACGCGATCGCGCTTGAGCTGCACGGCGCCATGGCGACGACCGGCCACAGGACGACTTGAGGGACTGGCCGGTAGGTTTAATTTGGTGGTCGTTCTCATGCGCCTTAGCCCGTCCTTCCCTGTGGTTTGGGTGCATCAACGCCGGTGATTCGGGAAAATCACCGCCGTTTGGATTCGAACCACGGAAGACAGAACTGGCAATCCCTCTCGCCGGTCAGGTGTAGAGCGCCGATGTGCAGTCGCATTGCGCACCAGGATATCGCGCACAGCGGCCTTGGTGGCTTGCCGTGAACCATGCGGACTTGCCGCCACGCTCGACCAGACCGATAACGGCGCGCTTCGGCTTCACCTTGCGCTTCAATCGCGCCTGGCCCTTGCGCTGAGGTGAAGGTAATCGCGGTCCCACGCGCCCGATGCCAGGTTTCGTCGGCTCCTACGATCTTGCCTTCGCCACCAAACGGGCCAGAAGACTTAATGTCTCCCGCCATCGCTTCTCGAATGCCGTGAACCATGAACCAAGCGATTTTGTTGGTGACGCCGAGCATACGGCGCGGTTGGTGCTCGGAGATGCCTTTCTTGGACGACGCGTAGAGCTGCGAAGGCCAGAGAATGGCAGGCGCCATGTGTTGCACTTGTGGAAGCCGGGCGAGTAGACCTGCGGTGAAGCTTGGTTATGCGATCCGGATTGGCATTGCCGCAATGTGAGCAATAACGGACCACGCGGCCAATGAATGGCCTCCAAAGGCTCGCGAGCCTTCTCGGCGGCGTGGTAATTCGGTTGGTCATGGTCGAACCTTGCGAGATAACTAGAGGCCATCGCGATCGACGGGCAAACGGTCTTGCACACGCACACCTGCGGGCGGTGCGTTGTAAGCGCTAGCATCCACTCGATTCTTGCTGGAATTCCGGCTAGCTTGGCGACAAATGGCTCAGTTCTGGTCGGTGGATCACAATCAAACCGCCCGTCAACAGATTGATGGGCAGCACCTTTGGTCCCCCAAGACCGAGGGTAATGGCGCGCGAAGTGAGTTCCACAACAAATATGGGCCGGGGACGCGTGGCGACCAATCAATTGGCCACATGGGCAGCAGAGCGGAATTCGCCTTCACCGCTCCGAACCGATGGAATTCGCAGACACCGGAACTTTTTGGAATCAAGAGGGATGATTTCTGCCGATCTTTTGGATACCACATTCCCCTTCGATCCCTCTCAAAACGACAACAGGGGTCTCGGCCCGCTCTCGCAAGGCGATATTCGCCAATCCAAGTTTCGGACCCAGACAATCGGAAGGCCTGTCTGACCGGCATCCCACGGAAGTAATACAGATTGAAAATGGCGGCCTCCTATTTCAAAGCCACGATGGTTTCGAAGCCGGCCCGTCGCTCACGGTCCTCAAGGCGAGAATTCTAAGAGACGTTCACCAATGACCCAGCACGCAGAAAACGCTCGAATTCTCATGTACAGCCACGACACGTTCGGGCTCGGCCACCTGCAGCGCTGCCGGACTATCGCGCATTCGCTGGTCGAGGAATTCCGGGGACTTCAGGTACTTATCATTTCGGGTGCGACCATCGCTGGCGCCTTCGACTACCGTGCCCGTGTCGACTTCGTGAAGATCCCCAGCGTCATCAAATTGCGCAACGGCGAATACACCTCGCTGGAAAAGGATATCGATCTGCATGAGACGCTGAGGCTGCGCCAGTCGATCATCCGCCACACAGCCGAGACCTTCCGGCCGGATATCTTCATCGTCGACAAGGAACCGCTCGGCCTGCGCGGTGAGATAGAGGATACTCTGTCCTACCTCAAGACGCGCGGCACCACGCTGGTGCTTGGCCTGCGCGAGGTGATGGATGCGCCGCACCTTCTCGAGGCAGAGTGGGCGCGCAGGGATGTGATGCGCAAGATAGGCCTGTTCTACGACAAGGTCTGGGTCTACGGCCCGCCCGATTTCTACGATCCGCTGACCGGCCTGGATGTGCCGCCGGCTGTCAGGGCAAAGATGAGTTTCGTTGGTTTCCTGCAACGGAGCCTGCAGCGGAACGAGTTGCCCGGCCACCGGCCCGACGGCGACTATATCCTGGTTACCACCGGTGGCGGCGGCGATGGTGCCGAATTGATTCACGACGTCTTCGATGCCTATCAGCAGGATCCTCAACTGCAACACAGGGCCCTGATTGTACTTGGGCCCTACATGCCGGCACGCAAGCGCAACAAGCTGCTCAAGAAGGGGTCCAAGATCCCCTACATCAAGATGATCGAGTTCGACAACCGTATGGAAGACCTGATTGCAGGCGCCAAGGCGGTAGTTGCCATGGGTGGTTACAACACCTATTGCGAGATATTATCTTTCGACAAGCCGGCGCTGATCGTGCCGCGGATTGAGCCCCGCCAGGAACAACTGATTCGCGCTCGGCGCGCAGCGGAACTCGGGCTGATCGAGCTGCTTCTGCCGGATGAAGCCAAGGACTCCCAGCGATTCGCCGATGCACTAGTGGCTCTGCCAGACCGGTCCCGCCCCTCACAGAGTAACCCGCATCTGACGCTGGAAGGACTGCCTCACATTTCCGAGATTGTCGCGTCATTGCTCGACCGGCGGGCCGGCCATCACCTTTCGGTCGTTGAAGGAACCAACTGACTTGCAACGTCGCAAGATCGTCGTGGTCCTGAAGGGCTATCCGCGGCTGTCGGAAACTTTTATCGCGCAGGAACTGCTCGGTCTGGAACGCGCAGGGTTCGATCTGATTCTCGTTGCGCTCAGGCGCCCCACCGACGCAAAACGGCACCCCGTGCATGACGAGATCAAAGCGCCCGTCCACTACCTGCCGGAATATCTGCACGACGAGCCGCTACGCGTGCTTCGCTCGTTGTTTGCCTATTTGCCGCGGCCGAGCTTCTGGCGCGCGCTCGGATCGCTGGCCGCCGATATGCTCCGCGACTTTACGCGCAATCGTGCACGTCGCTTCGGGCAAGCGCTGGTGCTGGCGGCCGAATGGCCGGAAGACGCGGGATGGTTGCATGCGCATTTCGTGCACACACCGGCATCGGTGACGCGCTATGCCAGCCAGCTTCGTAGCCTGCCCTGGAGCTGCTCAGCCCATGCCAAGGACATCTGGACTTCGGCGGACTGGGATTTGGCTGGCAAACTTTCCTCGGCCCGCTGGACAGTCACCTGCACGAAAACCGGCTTCGATCGTCTGAAAAAACTCGCCAACGGCAACTCGTCTGTGCATCTGAGCTATCATGGGCTCGACCTTCATCGCTTCGGCAGTTTCGGCGACGCGCGAAAACAGCATGACGGCTCGGAGCCGGCCGGAGCGGTTGTCGTACTGAGTGTCGGTCGCGCCGTCGAAAAGAAGGGTTACGATACCTTGCTGGAAGCCCTTGCCCTCTTGCCGGGCGATTTGGCCTGGCGTTTCGAGCATATCGGCGACGGCGAGGAACTGGAACGGCTCAAGGCGATGGCGCAAAAGCTCGGACTGGACGATCGCGTCGCCTGGAAAGGCGCGCTTGCGCAGGAGCAGGTGCTTGAGCACTACCGCTGCGCCGACATCTTCGCCCTGGCCTGCAGGATCACGGCAAATGGCGACCGGGACGGCTTGCCAAATGTTCTCGTGGAGGCAGCTAGCCAGCGGCTTGCCTGCGTGTCCACCGATGTTTCTGGTGTGCCGGAGCTTATATCGCCCGATGAAACCGGGCTTCTGGTACCGACAAATAGCCCAATCGCACTGGCACAGGCGCTGGAGCGCCTGATCCGGGATCCCGTGCTGCGCGCCCGCCTGGGCGATGCCGCAGAGCGGCACGTGCGCGGCAATTTTGATCATATGGCCAGCATTGGACAGCTGACGGAACTGTTCGAGCGCGAGTGGCGGGCCGTCGATTGAAGCAGCTGCGCGCCTTCCTCTATGTTCAGCACCTGCTCGGTATCGGGCATCTCGCACGGACCAGCCACATTGCGGCGGCTCTGGTCGATGACGGGTTTGACGTAACGATCGTGACCGGCGGACCTCCGGTCGCTGGGTTTCCGGGACTGGGGGTAAAACTTGTAACCCTGCCGCCTGTCACCTCCGGTGATGAAAGATTTTCCGGACTTGTCGACCTGCAGGGCATACCCATAGACGTGGATTTCAAGAAACGCCGTTCAGAGATGCTGCTCCAGGCATTCCGGGATTGCAGGCCTGATGTCGTGATTGTCGAGGCGTTTCCATTTGGACGCCGGCAGATGCGATTCGAACTCTTGCCGCTGATCGAGGCTATCAACGCGTCGTCCCCCAGACCGCTGCTGGCGACGTCCATTCGTGATATCCTTCAGGAGCGCGTCAAGCCGGGCCGAAACCAGGAAACGCTTGATCTGGTCAATAGGCATTTCGATCTTATTATGGTCCACGGCGACCCGGCTTTTGCAACCCTCGACAAGACATTTCCACTGGCCGGGGCGATCAAGACCGAGGTCACCTACACGGGGCTCGTTGCCGGGCCACCATCGCCCGCCGCCTCCGAGCGCTTCGACGTTCTGGTGTCAGTTGGCGGCGGGGCTGCCGGAAACAGCCTTGTAAGCTCCACCATCGAAGCTGCGCGGAATGCCAGGAACGGTTGGAAATGGTGTTTGATCACCGGCCCAAACCTGCCGAAAGACCAGTTTGACGCGATTGCACACGACGTCCCGCCGGGCCTGTCCATCTTCCGGTTCCGCAAGGATTTCGCCAGCCTGCTGACGGGTGCCCGCCTGTCAGTCTCGCAGGCGGGTTACAACACGGTCTGCGATGTCCTGCGCGCGGGTTGTCGCTCCCTGCTCGCCCCATTTGCAGCCGGCGGTGAAACAGAACAAACGGTTCGCGCCCTGCTGCTCGAAGAACTCGGCCTTGCGACGGTTGTGATGGAAAGGGACCTGACGCCTGAAGGTTTGGCGAAAGCGATCGAAGCCGCGCTTGTGGCACCTGGACCGTCCGCGCATCGTCTCAACCTGGACGGCGCCCGTCACTCGGCGCAAATCCTGCGCGACCGGCATCGAACATGGTCCCTAAGACAGGGGCTTCGTCTCAACAAAAGCTCATGATCGAACGGACGACAAATCCCAACGCCGTTCAGGTTTCGCGGAAAACGCAGAACAGCTCTACCTCTTAGTCTTGACGCAAGTCCGGACAGAGAGCCGATCACATTTTCCTGGATTTGCTCTGACGCGCGTCGCTTCTGGTGAGCTTCGTGCGACGCGCTCCACGGCGTGTTTTATGGATCGAAAACCGCTAGGCGGTTGGGCGAAAGCTAGACCGTTCCAATCAGCATGAAGCGCGTATAATTTTTGGTGGGCAGCTCGCCGGAGAACCGCACCTCCCGCAGCGCCGCCATTGCTTCGAAGGCTGCCAACGAAGCCACGCAGTTGACGTGCGTTGGCTCGCTGAAATAATCGTTCGATTGCAGCAGAACAGTCGTCCCCTGCGGAAGCAGAGCAAGCCAGGCGGGCAGATCGGCTATGTGTTCGCAGCTCGTATTGACGGTCAGGTCGGGACGCCCGGCCGCATAGTCGAGTGCGTACATATCTGCCGTCAGGGCCCGGAACCGGTCGCCGGCATCCCGGTTTAACGTCTGGGCGACAGGCGCGACTTCGGGATCGATGTCGATGCTATCAACCGCTGCGATGTCGAAGCGGGCATCGTTGAAAAACATTGCCGACAACACGCCATACCAACCACCCAGAACCCATATTCGCCCGAAGCGCCCGCCGCTGTTTTCGAACAGCCTATCGAGCGCCCACATCTTGCAGGCGACCTGTTTGTGGTTGAAGGCGTTGCCTATATCGGCGTTCGGATGCTGGGCGATGACGCGCGCCAGCCCTGCCACGAGAGGACGGTCGGCATAGGCCGCAATTCCGCGCGTGAGGTCCAAGGCTTGCTCGCGCCAGTCCATGCCGGCATTGCGTGGTTGCGTGACATCCATCATATTCGTCTTGTATGGTGGGAGTTCGGGCGACACAACGCAATCTTGCCCCCCGCAAGGCCGTTTTGATCCGGGGATTTGATTATGCTGTTAGCCGCTTCGCCATTGCCCGGTGCCGGAGAGAGCCGGCTGCATCTGTCGGGACAATCGGCGTCTTTCGTGCACTGCATGTTCGAGCTTGTCATCGGCGACGAAGAAATTGCCGATACGCCATGCGCCGGTAGCCGCTTCTTCATCCCCCATCCTTCCAACTGAAGGCTCCACGGCCGCATATGGAACCCAGTCTCGCCCGCTATATCTGGACGCACACCAAAAAGCAGCAGCTTTGGATATTGATGATCGTCGTGCTTTCGATGGTCCCGTATTTCATGTCCTTCGACCTGCCGAAACTCATCGTCAACGGCCCGATTCAAGGTAGGGGCTTCGAGCAAGTGGGCGCGACCCAGCCATTCATGAGGCTGCATTATAGCCTGCCCTTCATTGGCGACGTCCTGTTCTTCTCCGGTTTTCAGCTCGGCCGCAAGGCGACGCTGTTTGCCCTGAGCCTTGTGTTTCTCCTCCTGGTCGTCATCAACGGCCTATTTAAACTCTACATCAACACCTACAAGGGCCGTCTCGGCGAACGCATGCTGCGGCGTATCCGCTTCGATCTGGTCGATCGTGTGCTGCGGTTTCCGCCGGTTTATTTCAAGCGGGTGAAATCCGCCGAAGTGGCGACCATGGTGAAGGACGAGGTGGAGCCGCTGGGCGGCTTTATCGGCGATGCCTTCCTGCAGCCGGTACTGCTCGGCGGTCAGGCGCTGACGGCCATGCTCTTCATCATGGTCCAGAACGTCTGGCTCGGACTGATAGCGGTCGTGATCGTGACGATCCAGATCGTGCTCATCCCGCGAATGCGGCGGCGGCTGATCGTGCTCGGGCGCCAACGGCAATTGACGGCGCGCGCACTTTCGGGCCGGGTTGGCGAAATCGTCGACGGTATCGGCGCGGTTCACGTCCACGATACATCAAACTATGAGCGTGCCGATATAGCTGCCCGGCTCGGGCTCATATTCAAGATCCGCTTCGATCTTTACCAATGGAAATTCATGGTAAAGTTCCTCAACAATTTTCTCGCGCAGCTCACGCCCTTTCTGTTCTACATGATCGGCGGCTACCTAGCCATTGAGGGTCGGCTGGACGTCGGCCAACTCGTAGCCGTGATCGGCGCCTACAAGGATCTGCCGGGACCGATGAAGGAACTGATCGACTGGGATCAGGATCGGCAAGATGTCCAGGTCAAATATCAGCAGGTCGTTGAACAGTTCACCGTGGAGGGTCTCATTGAGCCTAGAATTGGGGCGTTGGCGATCGACGATCCCGATCCGATGACCAAACCCCTGTCGGCGATCGGTCTGTCCATAGCAGACGATGGCGGTGCGATGCTTCTCAACCGTGTCTCCCTCCAGGTCAAGCCGGGTGAGACGGTGGCGCTGGTCAGCACCGCAACAGGCGGAGCCGAAGCGCTTGCAGAAGCCTTCGCGCGGCTCAACTGGCCCGACAGCGGAAGGATCGCTTCGGGTTCCGACGACCTGCTTGAACTCCCCGAAGCAGTTACCGGACGGCGCATGTCGTATGCCTCGTCGGATGTTTTCCTGTTCCAGGCAAGCCTCCGCGATAACTTGCTCTACGGATTGAAGCATGCGCCGATGACACCGGTGACTTATGACGGTGCCGCGGCAGACCAGCACCGCTGGGACATGGAAGAGGCGCACCGGTCGGGCAATCCAGATCTTGATATCCGCAGCGACTGGATCAACTATGCTTCCGCCGGAGCCACCGGCCCGCACGACCTATTTGAAGCCGTGCGCCGGGTGCTCGACGCGGTTGTTCTGTCGCGCGACATTCTGGATCTTGGCTTGCGCTCGTCGGCCGACCTCAAACGTCACACGGAACTTGCCAGGCGGATCGTCGAACTGCGAGCGGCGTTGCGAACCCGGCTTGAACAGGAAGGGCTGAGCGGACTGGTGGTTCCTTTCGAACCGGGCGCCTACAACAAGGAAGCGACCATCGGCCAGAACCTGCTCTTCGGCGCTGCGGCCGGCCCGGAACTGGCGGACAGGGCGCTGGCGGCCAACCCCTATTTTTCTTCTGTGCTGAATCAAGCCGGCCTCGACCGCACGCTCTACGAAATGGGCATGGAAATCGCCGAACAGGCGATCGAGCTCTTTGCCGACCTGCCAGCCGATCACCAGTTTTTCCAGCAGCTCGCCTTCATGAGCGCCGAGGAGATACCGGCCTACGAAACCTTGCTGCAACGACTCAAGAACCGTCCCTACGAGGCGGTTTCGGAGACCGACCGCGCCATGATCGTCAGCTTGAGCTTTGCCTATATCGAGCCCCGGCACCGCTTCGGCCTGCTGAGCGATGAACTGATGAGCAAGATCGTCACTGCCCGCAACCGGTTCTATGAAAACCTGCCGACCGAGCTGCATAGCGCGATCGAACGGTATGATCCGGGCAAATACATCGCCGCGGCTACTGTCATGGACAATGTGCTGTTCGGGCGTGTGGGCAACAACCACCCCGACGCGCCGGACCGCATACGCTCAATCCTCTATGACATTCTTGACGAGCTGGGGCTTTATGGCGAACTTCTCAATGTCGGCCTGGATTTCAACGTCGGCGCCGGCGGCAGGCGGCTGACCGGTGGACAGAGACAGAAGCTCGACGTTGCCCGAGCCCTGCTCAAGCGTCCCGATTTTCTCATTCTCAACCGGCCGCTATCGGCGCTCGATCAACGCATGCAAGATAGGGTGTTGCGAAACGTGCTCGAGGAAGCCAGACGCGACGGCCATTCGCCGGCAATTGTGTGGGTCGTGACGAATCCGTCAATGGCGATGATGTTCGATCGCGTCATCGTCTTCGACTCGGGTGAATTGGTGGAAGACGGAACACACGAGACACTTTTGGCAGGCAACGGTGTCTTCAAGGAACTGGTGTCGTAGAGGGACGTCGCGGATGCGGAACCAATTCCATCTGGGCGCGTGTTGCTCTAGTCTGGCAAACGCTAATTTTGAGGTTTGCGACAATGCTGCTCAAGGATGAAGTTGGAATGCTGCAACGCGTTCCCTTGTTTTCTGGCATCGAGTTGACAAAGCTCAAACTGCTTGCGTTCACATCCGATCGCGTGAGCTACGGCGCGGGCCAGATTCTGTTCCGGCAGGGCGACGAGGGAGATGCCGCCTATGTCATCCTTTCAGGCAGGGCAGAGATTCTGGTCGATTCCGACAGAGGGCCGATAAAAGTAGCCGAAATGGTGCCAAATTCAATTGTTGGCGAGATCGCCATACTTTGCAACAGCTCGCGCACTGCCACCGTCAGAGCGGCAAGTCAGCTGGAAGCCTTGAGAATCCGAAAGGATCATTTCCTGAGGCTCATGAAGGAGTCCCCCGAAATGACCATTGAGATATTGCGGGTTCTTGCCGATCGCCTAAGCCACACCACCGCCGATCTGATCGATGCACGAAGTGCCAAATAGCGAATGAACCGCGGTCGATGCTTCCCGTCATCATAGCGCGGGCCTCTTGCTGAAAAGGTCACTGGGAAAACCGGTCTGGCCTCGTTCCGGGCGGAAAGCGGTTCACAATTTTCCTGAATTTGCTCTAGCGGCAGTTGTTTGGCTACGATGAGCGACGGGAACTGCGAAGGGGCTACCATGGACGACGACGTTTTCCTGGTCAGGTTTTGGGGGGTGCGCGGCAGCATCCCGGTATCGGGGCCAGAATTCTCTCGCCATGGCGGCAACACAAGCTGCATTGAGATGCGCTGTGGTAAGCATACGCTTCTGTTCGACGCGGGCTCTGGCATGCGGCCTGCCGGCGGGGCGCTTCGGACGTTGGGCGTGACCGATTTCGACCTACTTTTCACCCATTGCCACTACGATCACATTATCGGGCTGCCGTTCTTTGCGCCGATCTACGACCGGAGCGTCACGGTTACGCTTTGGTCCGGGCATCTTGCAGGGCGCATGACGACGCGGCAAATGGTCGATGCTTTCATGCGGCCGCCTTGGTTTCCAGTGAAGCTGGAGGTCTGCAAGGCAAGCCTCGACTACCGCGACTTCGTGTCCGGAGACGTGCTTCGGCCGCGCGAAGGGGTGGTGGTCCGGACGGGCAGTCTTGTTCACCCAGGCGGCTGCATCGGCTACCGGGTCGAATGGGGCGGCCGCGTCGTGTCGGTGATCACAGACACTGAGCATGAGCCCGACAAACTCGATCGCACGGTGCTCGGCCTGATCGAAGATGCCGACCTCGTCATCTACGACTGCACCTACACCGATGAGGAAATGGAACGCCGCCGCGGTAACGGGCACTCGACATGGCAACAGGGGGTCAAACTCTGTGGGGCGGCCGGTGCGCGAGGGCTTGCGCTGTTTCACCACGATGCGACACGCACCGACGAGGAACTGGATGAGATCGAGAAACTGGCCAAAGACAGGTTTGCTGGCGCTTTTGCCGCGCGGGATGGGCTGACCCTCGAATTTCCAGTCTCATTGCACAAAGGGCGCTGAGCTATTTTCCTCTGCCTGCGCAGCGCCCGATCAATGTCCTGATTGGAACCCATGCGCAGGATTCGATCTGTGCAGTGACTGTGAACAGCCGTTCAAGGAAACGCCACGCCGATTCATCATGTACGAGATGATGGGTGAGCAGGCCGACCGGTTCGTCGTCGAATGCATGCTGCAAGTGCGCGATGATTGCCTGGACCAATAGGCCGTGATCGCGACAGCCGCGCGTGCCATGCCAATCCATGATGTCGACATTGCTGTTGATGACCGCCAGTGGAGCCGGCTTCGGCGGCCCGAAGACCGACAAGGCCGCAAATCCTATTGATCCAAGGTCGGATACGAGGTCGGCGTCGATCCTGTTCCAGGGGGGCACGAGCATCGGGACGGTGCGCGCGCCGTGCAGGTCCGTTACGTGCGACAGCCCGCCAGCCAATTCATCGAGGACGGCCTCGCGTGGCCGATGGGCGCCGAGTTCCTGCTTTTTCTGGCCTTCGGGCGCATGATTTCGATGCGCCCAGCCATGGATGGCGACTGTGGCATGCGGCGCCTCGTCGAGCCGGGCGACAAGCTTCTCATCCGTGAAAGCCGGAATGACGGCCAGAGTGGCAGGAACCGCGAATTCACCGGTGAGGTCGAGCAGCCGATCAAGCGCAGGCATAGGATCCACGGCATCATCGTCGCGCAGCCAGAACTCTGACTTACGACCCGCCCCTTGCCGGCCCGCCAGTTCTTCCACCAAGGGCTGCCAGATCCGATCGGACGATGTCATGAGACCGAGATCTTCGGAAGAAGTTCGGCCAGATGCGCCGCTGCAACGTCGAGGGAACGTTCTTCAAGGATGAAACGTCTGGCTTCTTCAGCCATGATGGTTCTCTCGTCTTTACGGGCCAGAAGCCTTTCAATGGCAGAAGCGAAGGCCGCCACATCGTGCGGCGGGGTGAGAAATCCGGTCTGGCCATCTCGTACAACTTCCGGCACGCCGGCGATGTCCTGAGCCACCACCGGAAGGCCGGCAGCCTGTGCCTCAAGATAGGCAACGCCATAGGCCTCGCCGTAACCCGGCCAGACGTAAATTCCTCCACCGTAGAGGACATCCGGCACGGCGGCTGGGTCAATCGCGCCAAGCCATTCGATACGCTCGGCGGCAAAGCCGGCGAATAGCGCCTTGACGTCGTCACGGGCAGGCCCGTCGCCGACGACCGACATGGTCCAGGGCAAGTGGCCGATCTGACCGAGCGCTTGCGCCAGCATGCGATAGCTTTCGACTTTGTCACCCGGTCGCATCATGGCAACAGCAACGAGGCGCGTTGGGCAACCTCGTGCCGGCATTTCATGGAAGACCGATGTGTCGATGAAGGGTGACAGCATATGAAGAGCGACCTGGGGTATCGCATCTGCCAATCCCTGACGATCCCTTTGCGTGAAGCAGATGTTCAGCGCCGCCTGTTCGACGGCTTGGACCACCAACGCTTGCGTATCAGCCCACAAACCGGCATTGCGTCGCCTCGAATAGGAAGCTTCCGCTGTCACATAAGGGACAGCAAAGGTCGACGCCAACTCGGGCCCGATCAGGTCGGGCGCCTTGTAATAAGGATGATAGCAGAACCATAGATCGGGCTTGCCGTCACGCTCCCAAAGCCGGGTCAGCCGCGCGGCTTCCTCTCGGGCCTCTATCTTGAGCGCATCGAAACTTTGCGGCTCCGGTTCGCGTAGATAGAAGCGCAATTCGGATGCCAGTTCGACGCTGTGTCCTCCATGCTCCAGCGCCTTGACCAGCATGCGTGCCATCTGACGGTCGCCGGAGGCAACGGAATGATTGGGTGACTTCAGCGGCGCGTAGAAGGCAATTCGCATTGTGCGACCCTATCATCGGAAAGCATGCGCAAGTCAATTTCGAAGCATCATCGACTGCACCTTCAAGCAGCGGAATGTGCTATCTGATGCTCATGGAGACAGCTGCCGCCTCGGACCCGTTTGTCGCTTCTCTGCCGGTCTTCGCAAAGTTCGAAAGCGTGGCCGACATCGACAACTATCGGCCTCTGCCCGATGGCTGGGCGCTGGCAACAGCCGACATTGTCGGCTCGACCAAGGCGATCGAGACGGGACGCTATAAAACGGTCAATATGGCCGGCGCCAGTGTCATTTCGGCCCTGCTCAATGCGCTAGGTCGGCAAGATCTTCCCTTTGTCTTCGGCGGCGACGGGGCGCTCGTGGCCTTTCCCGGCTCGGCGATGGAGCCCACCCGCAAGGCGCTGGCGGCTGTCCAGAGATGGGTGGCGGACGAACTGGACCTAACCCTGCGTGCCGCAATCGTGCCGATATCGGATATTCGAGCGCAAGGCCTCGACGTTCGCGTGGCAAGGTTCCAAGCATCAGATGCCGTCTTTTATGCCATGTTCGCCGGCGGCGGTGGCAGTTGGGCGGAAGCCGAGATGAAAGCGGGGCGCTACCGCATCGATCCTGCTGCGGCCGGCGCACGGCCGGATCTGACCGGCCTGTCCTGCCGCTGGAACCCTATCGAAACCCGGCACGGCGAAATCGTCTCGATCATAGCCACACCGGGCTCGTCGCGCGACCTGCGCGGTTTTCAGTTTCTGGCGTCCGACATCATTGCCCTTGCCGCCAGGCAGGAACGCGGTGGCCACCCCGTGCCGGTGAACGGGCCGGGTTACAGCTTGCTGCCCGCCGGCCTCGATATCGAGGCGCGGGCGACGGCGCCGGCAGGACTGCGGTGGCTGTCGAAGTCGTGGATAGTGTTCCTGATGGCGCTTACGGCCGTCACCGACAGATATGGCTGGACGATCGGCAGTTTCGATCCAAAGATCTATAAACGCGAAGTGGCCAGCAATTCGGATTTCCGGAAATTCGACGACGGCCTGAAGATGACCATCGACGTTGACGCTGATGTGTTGCAACGGATCGAGAAGCGGCTCAAACAGGCGGAAGAGGCAGGCATCTGCAACTATGGCCTGCACCGCCAGAAATCGGCTTTGATGACATGCCTCGTCGCCTCGCCGCTGCACCGCGATCACGTTCATTTCATAGATGGTGCCGCCGGCGGCTATGCAATGGCGGCCGCAAGCCTGAAGGCAAAGTTGCCGGTCTGATGACGGCTTGCGAGAATCCATTTTCCCAAATATGCCTCGGCCATGGTTCCTGGGACTGGTAAGCCGCGCCTGGCAGCGGCCAGCCTGTCCCAATTAACGGGAAAGCAGATTTTGAGCGCTTCACGATCGGCATATGACCGTCTGCTGAACCGTATCTCGACGCACGCCGCGCAAGTCGGCGTGATCGGATTGGGCTATGTCGGGTTGCCGCTGGCAATTGCGGTCGCACGCGCCGGCTTCCCGGTTTTCGGCTTCGACATCGAAGCCCAGAAGGTCGAGAGTCTGAACAACGGCCAATCCTACATCGAGGCGGTGACGTCGACAGCCCTTGCCGGCCACGTGGCGAGTGGACGGTTCCGCGCCACGGCGGATTTTGCCGAACTGTCAAGCTGCGATATCATCATCATCTGCGTTCCGACACCGCTGACGAAAAACCGTGAGCCGGACCTGTCCTTTGTCAGGAACACAACTGGCGTCATCGCAAAGCATCTGCGTCTCGGTCACCTCGTCGTGCTGGAATCTACCACCTATCCCGGCACCACCGACGATGTGATCAAGCCCATACTGGAAGAAACCGGCTTGCAGTCGAAGATAGACTTCTTCCTCGGCTTCTCGCCCGAACGCGAGGATCCCGGCAACCGCAACTTTGAAGTCGCGACGATCCCCAAGGTCGTGGCAGGTGACGGCATTGACGCGGCGACGCTCGTCAAGGCTTTCTACCAATTGGTGGTCAAAACCGTCGTTCCGGTTTCCAGCACGGCGACCGCCGAGGCAGTCAAGCTGACGGAAAACATCTTCCGCTCAGTCAACATAGCCCTCGTCAACGAATTAAAGGTCGTGCTCGGCGCCATGGGTATCGACATCTGGGAGGTGGTCGAGGCGGCCAAGAGCAAGCCCTTCGGCTACATGCCTTTTTATCCTGGCCCCGGATTGGGCGGGCACTGCGTTCCAATCGATCCCTTCTACCTGACGTGGAAGGCGCGCGAATACGAACTGCCGACCCGCTTCATCGAGCTGGCGGCAGAGATCAACACTGCCATGCCGCGTCACGTGGTCGATGAACTTGCCAAAGCGCTGGACCGGCGCCGCGGCAAGGCGCTCAGCCGCTCGCGCATTCTCATCATCGGGCTCGCCTACAAGAAGAATGTGCCCGACATCCGCGAAAGCCCCTCATTGCGACTCATTGAACTCATCGAGGAACGCGGCGGCAAGGCGGAATTTCACGATCCGCACGTTCCCGAGATCCCTACCACACGGGAGCATATGGCCATCAGGGGGCGCCGCTCGCTCGAGTTGACCGAGGCGGCGTTGAAGGATTTCGATGCTGTCGTCGTTGCAACCGACCATGACGCGATCGACTATCAGGTAATCGCTGATCACGCCATTCTGATCGTCGACACACGCAATGTTTTTGGCCGTCTCGGGCTGCTCCGAGAGACGGTGGTGAAGGCCTGACGGCGCCCCAGCCGGCCACTTTCGCCCGATGTCAGGATCGTGATTTCACTCCGGCCGCAGCTTCGCCACATAACGCAGGGCATGAATGCAGTTAAGCCTGTTCCTTGGTTGCAAGGACAGTCATTCAGAAGTTTCCTTCGCCGTCGCGGCCGCGCCCAACCGTTGACTTCGGGGTATCTTTGGGTCGCTGGCGGACTGTGTTATGGCGGATCGAAGGATAATGGTTCCGTCTTCGACGGGTTTCGAGGTGGCATGAGCACGACGCGAGCAGAAATTTCCACAATTCTCATGGATAAGGTTGCCGACTGGCTTACTCAGTCGGCGTTGGCGGGCGACGAACTGGAAACATTGGTAAAGGGGTTTTGCGAGCGGCTGGCTGCTGCCGGCCTGCCGCTGAAGCGGGTGCATTTGAGCTTTTCGATGCTTCATCCGCTTTATGACGCGCTTGGCTTCACCTGGCTCCGCGGCCAAGGCATGGAAGTGGAAGGCTTCCGCAAAAAGGACGGCGTTCATTCCGACAGGTTCCTGACCAGCCCCTACTACCATCTGCTCAGCAACAAGCTCGACCATCTGCGGCGTCGGCTCGACCCGTCGGTCCCCTCGGAGTTTCCTGTTTTCGATGAACTCAGGCTGATGGGCGTGACCGACTACATGGCTTTCGTCCACCCCTTCAACGGCAATACCAGTCAGGGAATGATCGGCTCCTGGTCCACCGACAGTGCTTCAGGTTTCAGCGACAGCATGATTTCGGCGCTGCTGCGTATCCAAAACCATCTCGCCATCGCAACCAAGATGGCGGTGCTCACGAAGCTGGCCGACAACATGATGACCACTTATCTCGGCGGGGACGCCGGCAGACGCGTGCTGGACGGCCAGATCAAGCGCGGCGAGGGCGACACAATCCGGGCCGCACTGGTCATGGCCGATATGCGCGGGTCGACACGGCTTGCCGAAACCTCCGGCCGCGAAATCTACATCGATACGCTGAACCAGTTTTTCGACGCCATTGCTGCACCTTTCAATCGCAAGGGCGGGCAGATCATGAGTTTCATAGGTGATGGCTTCATTGCCGTCTACCCTTGCGAAAGGCATCGCTCGCAGTCCGAGATCGCCTGCCAGTCTGCTCTGGCGGCAGCGCACAAGGCCACTGCGCGCATGATCGATCTCAATCTGCGAAGAAAGGAAAAGGGGTTGCCCGACATAAAATTTGGCATCGGCCTGCATGTCGGCAACGTGATGTTCGGCAATGTCGGGCTTACCGATCGGCTCACCTTCTCTGTGTTTGGCTCGGCTGTAAACGAGGTCCAGCGTCTCCAGACCCTGACCAAGAAATATCCGCACCGCGTTCTCGCCAGCAAGGAGTTCGCCAGCTATTGCGGCGCCAACAGCTGGCTGACGCTCGGCACCGAGGAATTGGCGGGGCTCAAGCAGAAGCTGACGGTGCTTTCACCCGATCTGTCGGGCGCTCTCGCACTCGATGAAGACGGTGCGCTGGAGCCGATTTACGACCGGAGATCGGAGGCCGAGCAGGTCATGCTGCTTCATCGCGATGCAGCACGGCTGTCGCCGGGCGACCCCAGGAAGCTCCAGTAGCCCGCCTCAATCTGATCCGAACGCCTTTGGTATGCTGTCCTGTCGCCGGATAGCGCCACTGGCGCCCGTTTCGAATCCAAGTTGCTCTAGGCTGGCAATGCGCTAGTCTCGCTTTCTGGGTCTGCCGCCCGGCAGGGTCGGCAGCAGTAGGGCTGGGGTGAAAATGAATTCGGGCGTTGATCTACTGCGGATCGAGGATGTTGGCATCTCTTTTGCCATCATCGGGGGACCGTTGCATGCCGTCAGGCGCGCAAATCTTCGCGTCCTGCCCGGCAAGGTGACCGCGCTTGTGGGCGAGTCCGGTTCCGGGAAATCGGTTCTCAGCCAGGCAGTGATGGGCATTTTGCCGAAGACAGCCCATGTTCGCGGCCGTATCCTGTTTTCGGATCCTGAAAAGCCCGGCACGACGCAGGATATCCTGCAAATGCCGCGCGATGGACCCGAGATCCGGGCGCTGAGAGGCAGCCGCATCGGCAAGATCTTTCAGGAGCCGATGACATCGCTGTCGCCGCTGCACACGATCGGCAACCAGGTCAGCGAATCCTTGCAGATTCATACGCCCATGGCTCGGGCAGAGCGCAAAGCGCGGACCGAGGAAATGCTCGGCCTCGTCGGCTTTCCTAATCCCAAGCGCGCCTATGACATGTATCCTTTTGAACTTTCAGGAGGATTGCGTCAGCGCGCCATGATCGCCATGGCGCTTATCTGCCGGCCCGCCCTGTTGATCGCCGACGAACCGACGACTGCGTTGGACGTCACCATCCAGGCGCAAATCTTGCAATTGCTGCGCGAGCTGCAGAGCAAGCTGAATATGGCGATGCTGCTGATCACCCACGATCTCGGCGTGGTCGCCAATGTCGCCGACGAGGTGGTCGTCATCTACCATGGCGAGATCATGGAAGCGGGACCTGTCGAGGCGATATTCCGCCGGCCAGGTCACCCTTACCTGAAGGGCCTGATGGCAGCTGTTCCGCATTTCGACCTGAAACCTGGCGAACGGCTAAAGGCGCTTCGCGAGGTGCCGGTGAATGTCGAGAACCTGCTCGGCAAGCAGACGGCGCCGGGATCGAAAGGGGCGGACGACATCCTGCTCTCGGTCAGGGATCTGGAAAAGGTCTACACCACCCGCAAGTCCGGATGGTTCGGCGCGAATCAGCAAACCTCTATTCGCGCCGTGGACGGCGTGAGCTTCGATATCAGGCGGGGCGAGTGCCTGGGTCTGGTCGGCGAAAGCGGCTGCGGCAAAACCACTGTCAGCAAGATCCTCATGCGGGCTGTCACCCCCAGCGGCGGCTCTGTGATCTTCAATGGCCGCGATGGACCGATCGACGTCTTGGAAGGCGAGAGAGAGGCCCTGCGCCTGCTGCGCGCGAAGATCCAGATGGTTTTTCAGGATCCGGTTTCGTCGCTTTCACCTCGCATGACGGTGGAAAACATCCTGAGCGAACCGCTGGAAATCCATCAACGTGGCAATGCCGCGTCTCGGCTCGCCACGGTCAAGAGCCTGATGCAGGCAATCGGGCTCGATCCGCGCTTCATCAAGCGGTATCCGCACAGTTTCTCCGGCGGGCAGCGTCAGCGTATCGGCATCGCGCGCGCGCTGGCCCTGGGACCCGAACTCCTGATCTGCGACGAGCCGGTTTCGGCGCTCGACGTCTCTGTCCAGGCGCAGATCCTAAACCTCCTCAAGGACCTGCAGAAGGAACTGGGCCTGACCTACCTGTTCATATCCCACAACCTGGCTGTGGTGGACTATATGGCGGATCGCATCGCGGTGATGTGCGGCGGGCGTATCGTCGAGCTGGCGCCGCGCGAAATTCTGCTCAGGAAACCGATCCACCCCTACACGCGCTCGCTGGTCGCCGCAGTACCTTTCCCCGATCTCGACAGGCCGATGGATTTCAAGACGCTGAAGCTCAGCGGCGCTTCCGACAGCAGCGCATGGGGACCGCAATTCCGTGACGAGGGCAACGAGGATGTGCTGTCGCCGCTCGATCTTGGCGGCGGCCACCTCGTGCTGGCCCGACGTTCGGCCAATGTCAGCGAGTTACGCCCTTGATCAGCCGGCGCACCGTCCTTGGGCTCATGGCTTCGGCATTTCTGCCGGGCACGGTGCGCGCTGGCGATCTGGAGCCGGAATTTCTTCAGCCGCTGTTGAAGGCCAGGGCACTGCCGGCCCTCGCCGAACGCTTGCCCAAGAACCCGCGCGCGATAAATCTCGCTGCGATGGGCCGGCAGCCCGGCCAATATGGCGGCACGCTGCGCACGATCATCGGCAGCCAGAAAGATATTCGGCTGATGACGATTTATGGGTATTCTCGCCTAGTCGGGTATGATGAAAAGCTCAATTTGCAACCCGACATTCTCGAGCGCTTCGACGTTGCGGATGATCGGGTCTTCACGTTCAAGATACGGGAAGGGCATAAATGGTCCGACGGTAGCCTGCTGACGTCGGAGGATTTTCGCTATTGCTGGGAAGATGTCTGGCTGAACGATGAGCTGTCGCAAGGCGGGCTCGCCCCCGCCCTGATGGCGGACGGCAAGTCGCCACGTTTCGAGATCGTCGATCCGTTGACGGTCCGCTATAGTTGGGATGCGCCCAATCCCGACTTCCTGCCTAAGCTCGCTGCCGCTTCGCCGCTATCGCTTGTCCTGCCGGCCGCCTATCTCAAGCAGTTCCACAAGAAGTACCAGGATCCATTCCGGCTCGCCGGCCTGATGAAGGAGAACCGGGCCCAGAAATGGACGCTCCTTCATATCCGCATGTCGCGGCAATACCGCCCGGAGAATCCGGAGTTGCCGACGCTCGATCCCTGGCAGAACCGCACCAAGCCGCCGGCCGAGCAGTTCGTCTTCGAGCGGAACCCTTTCTTTCATCGAACAGACGAAAATGGCAGGCAACTGCCCTATGTCGACCGGATCGTTATGAATGTCAGCTCCTCGGCGATCATTTCCGCCAAGACCGGTGCGGGCGAGAGCGACTTGCAATGCATGGGAATTGACTTCAGCGATTACTCCTTCCTGAAGGATGCCGAAAAGCGTTACCCGGTGAAGATGCACCTTTGGAAACGCACACAGGGTTCGCGGCTGGCGCTGTTGCCCAATCTGAATTGCGCCGACAAGGTGTGGCGCGGCCTTTTTCGTGACGTGCGCGTGCGCCGCGCACTTTCGCTCGCTGTGGACAGGCGCGAGATCAATTTGGCCGTGTTCTACGGGTTGGCGCAGGAAAGTGCCGATACGGTGCTGCCGGAGAGCCCTCTCTATCGGCCGGAATTCGCGAAAGCTTGGATCGCCCATGATCCCGACCAGGCCAATGCCCTGCTCGACGAGGTCGGGCTTAAGACGCGTGACGATGACGGGCTGCGGATACTTCCCGACGGACGCTCGGCGCAAATCATCGTGGAAACGGCCGGCGAAAGCACACTGGAAACCGACGCGCTCGAACTCATCACCGATCACTGGCGCAAGATCGGCATTGCTTTGTTCATCCGAACTTCACAGCGCGACATCTTCCGCAGCCGCGCACTTGGCGGACAGATAATGATGTCGATGTGGTCGGGCATCGACAATGGCGTGCCGACCGCCGACATGAACCCGAACCAGTTGGCCCCCACCATCGACGACCAGCTCCAATGGCCGCTCTGGGGTGCTCACTATTTGTCTAATGGCACGATGGGAGAGGCGCCCGATCTTCCTGAGGTGGTCGAGTTGATGGCTTTGCTCAAGCGGTGGAACGCATCGACCGGAGCCACCGAGCGCGCCGAAATCTGGAATTCGATGCTGTCGATTTACACCGATCAGGTGTTTTCGATCGGCACTGTGAATGGAACGCATCAGCCGGTACTTGTATCCTCGCGGCTGCGCAATCTGCCTGACAAGGCACTCTACGGCTATGACCCGACCGCCTATTTCGGTGTCTATATGCTGGATACATTCTGGCTTGGAGAGTCCTGAGCGTGCTTCGATATATTGTCTGGCGCATCGCCGTGATGGTTCCAACCCTGCTGATCATATCGGCGCTGGTGTTCACTATCATCGAACTTCCCCCAGGCGACTATTTCGATAGCTACGTTTCCGAGCTTCGGGCTCAGGGCGAGGCGGTGGATTCCGATCGCATCGAGATGATGCGGAAGGAATATGGTTTCGACAAGCCGCCGGTCATTCGCTACTTCTACTGGGTCGGAGGAATGCTGCATGGCGATTTCGGCTATTCCTTCGAGTATGAGCTGCCGGTTCGCGACGTCATCGGCGACCGAATGTGGCTGACCGTGCTGGTTTCCTTCGTCACGATCATCTTCACCTGGCTCATCGCCTTTCCGATCGGCATGTATTCCGCCACACATCAATACAGCTGGGGGGACTATGGGCTTACTCTCTTCGGCCTTCTCGGCCTTGCCATTCCGAATTTCATGCTGGCGCTGATCCTGATGTATTTCGCCAATATCTGGTTCGGCACGTCCGTCGGCCATCTCATGGACCCGCAATATCTCAGCGAGCCGATGAGCTGGGCCAAGGCCAAGTCGATCCTCGCCCATCTCTGGATCCCGGTCTTGATCATCGGCACCGGGGGCACGGCAAGCATGATCCGGCGGCTGCGCGCCAATCTGCTCGATGAACTGCACAAGCAATATGTCGTGACCGCGCGCGCCAAAGGCCTTCATCCCTTCAAAGCGCTGGTCAAATATCCGCTGCGCATGGCGCTCAATTTCTTCGTTTCCGACATCGGCTCTATCCTGCCGGCCATCATCTCCGGCGCCGAAATCACCGCGATCGTGCTGTCTTTGGAAACGACCGGGCCAATGCTGATCAGAGCACTGCAAAGCCAGGATATGTATCTGGCAGGGTCGTTCCTGATGTTCCTCGCCTTCCTCACGGTCATCGGCGTCCTGATTTCCGACCTGGCGCTGGCGCTACTTGATCCGCGAATTCGTCTACAGGGCGGCAGCACCAAATGAACACGCAATCGCCGCTGCCCGCTCCGGGTGCTCCACTGCAACACTACGTTTCCATCGCCCCCTTTGACCTGCAGTCGGTCGAAGCGATGACGTCGGAGCAGTCGAAGGTGTTTCAGGCGTCGCAGTTGCGGCTGATGTGGTGGAAATTCCGGATGCACCGGCTTGCCCTTGTGTCCGGAATATTCCTTGCGGCACTCTATTTCGGGATACTGATCTGCGAGTTCCTGGCGCCCTACAATCTGCACACGCGCAACATGGACTACATCTATTCGCCGCCGCAGCGGGTGCACCTGTTCCACGACGGGCAGTTCGTTGGGCCGTTCGTCTATGGCCGCCAGATGACGCTGGATATGGACACACTCAAGCGGAACTACAGCGAGAAGCACGATGACGTTCAGCGTATTCGTTTCTTCTGCAAGGGCGACAGTTACCGGTTCTGGGGCCTGGTCGAAGGCGACACGCATTTCGTCTGCCCTGCCGAAAACGGCCAGCTCTTTCTGGCCGGCACCGACAGGCTGGGGCGCGATGTGCTCTCTCGCATCATCTATGGCGCACGCATTTCACTGACAATCGGCCTCATCGGCATCAGTTTCAGCTTCCTGCTCGGCATCGTCATCGGCGGACTGGCCGGCTATCATGGCGGCATCTTCGACCTGATTGTTCAACGGATAATCGAAGTTCTGCAATCGATTCCCAGCATTCCGCTATGGATGGCTCTGGCCGCGATCATGCCGATAACCTGGAGTCCAATCCTGATCTATTTCGGCATCACCGTCATCCTCGGGCTGATCCACTGGACCGGACTGGCGCGGGCCGTGCGTTCAAAGCTTCTGGCCTTGCGCGAGGAGGATTATGTTCTGGCCGCGCAATTGATGGGCGCCACGAGCAGGCGCATCATCGGGCGGCACCTCATTCCCGGCTTCATGTCGCATCTGATCGCGACGGCGACGATCTCCATACCCGGCATGATCCTGGGCGAGACGGCACTGAGCTTCCTGGGGCTGGGCCTGAGGCCACCGACAACCAGCTGGGGTATCCTGCTGACCGAGGCGCGCAGCGTCAGCGTGATCGCGTTCTATCCATGGCTGCTTTTGCCGATGTTGCCCGTTGTTCTCGTCATCTTGGCATTCAACTTCCTCGGCGACGGCTTGCGGGACGCCGCAGACCCATACAAATGACATCGCCTATTCCGACGCCCGCCGGGCCGCCAAGTCCACCCGGTACGACCCTCGTTGGCAGCCTGTTTGGTGGTTGCAGTGTCCATCGTCGGCCTCTATATGCGGCGAGGCGTGATCGGAGTTTAATCGCGGGCATTACCGATTTCTTTATCTGGTTCAGGACACACAAAAGCATATGAGTCGTCTCGAGAATTTCATCAGCAGGATGACCGCACAGCGTGACATTCTCGATTACGTCTGCCCCGAGGTGGCGAAGATGGAAGGGTTGGTGCTCGAGCTCGGCCTCGGCAATGGCCGTACGTTCCACCATTTGCGCGAACGCCTGCCCGGGCGCCGGATCGTGGTGTTCGACCGCGAAGTCGGCGCACACGCCAGCTCAATTCCCGAAGCTGAAAACCTCGTGCTCGGCGAAATACGCGAAACGGGACGCAAGTTCATTGGCATCGACGCCGCCCTTGTTCATGCCGACATCGGCACCGGCTATGATGACCGCGATGCAGTGACCGCCACATGGCTTCCCGATTTGATCGCCAGCCTGCTTCGCGTTGGCGGCTTCGCTGTCAGTGGCACGCCGCTCGACCACCCGCTGCTGCAACGCCTTGCAGCGCCGACGTCGGAGCCCGCCGATCGTTATTTCCTCTGCAAGCGCTTGTGAGCGGCCGTAAGCGCGCTTCACGGAAATGCTGCTCCAGCTCTTTGTTTTTAACGCATTTGCCAAGCGAAAGCGTTACGCGCTTTTCCCGGAAAACCGTTTCACGCTTGTCCTGAAATTGCTCTGAAATTCGTCACGGGATTGTATACACCGCGATCTCCCGCTCAATGCCGCGCAGCGAGACTTCGTGAGGCACGGGCGTCAGCGCGTTCCTGCGCAACAGATCGGCGGTGAGATTGTCGTCGACCACCGCACGGGTGGCGAAGATCGCCTGTGCGTTGGCCAGGTTCTGGACCCGTGAAGCAATGTTGACCGTCTGGCCAAAATAGTCCTGCCGCTCGTTCATGGACACGGCGATGCAAGGGCCGGCATGGACTCCGATCTTGAGCAGCAGGTCCTCGCGCCCGCTTTTTCCATTGAGCCCACGCATGGCATCGCGCATCCTGAGGGCCGCGGCAACCGCACGATCAGGCGTCGCGAAGGTCGCCATCACCGCATCACCGATCGTCTTGACTACCGCGCCCGCCTCCGCCGAGACGATCTCGTGCAGCACTTGGAAATGCTCGCGCACCAGATCGAAGGCTGAAAGGTCGCCTACCCGCTCGTAAAGCTCGGTCGATCCGCGCAGGTCGGTGAAGAGGAAGGTCAGGCTGGTGATCTTCAGGCGCTGGTTGATGTCGAGCGTGTCCGTGCGATAGAGATCACGAAACGTCTGGTTGGTGAGCAGGCGCTTGGCGGTCAGGAAGGGCCGGCGCTTGCCCAGGAAATCATGCAATGCGTGACCGGCGATGAAGACCGTCGGCAGCACGCGGGTGTCGGTCCTGTTTTCCAGGGAAATGCGCAAAGGGCCTGGTTGCATCTTCAACGTCTGGTTTTGGACATGGTCGCGGTCGAAAACCAAGGAGAGGCTTCGGCGCTCCCTTGTTGGTTCGCCCTTAACGTCGATGAACTGCGCTGAATGCGTGACCGGCTCGAACACGATGACGAATTCAGACGGAAGCTGTATGGGCAGCACCGCCTTTTCACCGGGCGCAAGCTCGATATCCTCCAGCGAGAACGCTTCCATCTTCTCCGCCAAATCCTCTTCCGGCAGATCGGCGCCGGACGCCAAGTAGATCTGGCGGAGATATTCCACCAACGGCAGTTCATGTGGAGTGTGGGCGGCAATCTTGCGTATGCGTGGACTGACGGTGAATGTTACCTCGACCATCTCGTCGAGGGTTGGCGAATAGCCCTCGGAGCACAGCGCGCAAGTATATTCGTCCTTCTGCATGGTTTTCAGCGTGGCGTTGGTGTCGAGCACGCCGCCGCAGCCGGGGCACAGAACATTCCAGGAGATGTCGAAGATGCCCACCCGCGCTGCATGCAGAAAGGCGCTGATGGCGCGTTCCTCGTCGAGGCCATTCTTGCTGGCGAAGGCCAGCGCATTGATGCGGCAAAGCTCGCGGTCCTTGCCCTCGGCGATGGTTTGCCGGATCGCGTCGATTGCCTGCGGATCGACATCGGTCGATTGCCGCAGAAGTGAGAACAGATCCTGAGCTTCGGTCATCGTGCAGGCTCCGGAAAATGCGCCTCGAGGCGTGTTGGCCGGACCGGTCTTCGGTCCGCGCACTCCATCTTACGTCGAAAGGGATCGAACGGCCATTCGAATGGATAGATCTGATGACAGCTCAATTTGTATTCGGCGGATTTTCACCGACCGCAAGCGGCACTATGATGGTGCATGGCGAATTCATCTATGGGGCTTTCTCCCGTGCCGACATCCGACAACCCGCCATTTCCCGCGGCGCTACGGCTTTTCTCGGCAGGGGTCATAATCGTTCTGATCGTCGGCGCCGGCCTGTTTTTCGCGCCTGCGCTGGTCAAGCCGCGCTGGCCCTGGCCCGTCACGCCGTTCAGTGCCCGCTTTCTCGGCGGCTTCTACACCGCCGAAATGGCAGTGATGGCGGCGCTCTTGTTCTGGAATCGCTGGTCGCCGGGCAGGCTCGTGCTGGTCATGGCCTTCATCTTCACCCTCATAGTGTCGGGGGTTTCGTTGATCAATCTCGGCTATTTCAACCTCGAGCGAAAAGCGACCTGGCTGTGGTTTCTGGTCTACCTTGGGTCGGTCGCAGTATCCGGGTTGTTCCTGTGGCGGGCCAGGGGCCGTCCGTCAGCAAATGGCGTGACCACAAGCCCGGCATGGCGCAGCTACATGTTGGCGGAAACGGCGATCCTTGGGCTCTATGGTTTGGGCATGTTGCTGTTTCCCCTGATGGTCAGCAGCACCTGGCCATGGACCGTCGATCCTTTCCACGCGCAGGTCTACAGCGCCATCTTCCTCGCCGGCGCTGGCGGCACCTATCTCATCTGGAAAAGCGCGCCGCGCGAAGAATTGCTGGTGCTAGGCCTAGCGCAGTTTCTGGTCGGCCTGCTTTCCATCCTTGGCCTCGTTATCACCGACGGCGCTGTGCACCGGATCCAGTGGACGGCGGCTGCTACCTTGGGCTGGCTCGCCCTTTTCGGCTGGATCGGCATCAGCGGCGCCTTCAAACTCTACACCGCCTCCCGGTATTTTGGTTCGCAAACGGCAGCATAGGGCTGCAGAGACGGCTGGATTTTCAGGTGACGTTCGGTGCATCGTGCCGGGCCGATTGCCTTCGCCGGGAACGCCATGACCAGCACGACCTCGCCATCCGAGAAGATCCAGCCGCAGCTCCGGGCCGTCCGGCCAAGCGATGCGGAGGCGCTTTGCGCTATCTTCAACATGCCGGGCTTCCGCTGGGGCACGTTCAGGATGCCCTTCGAGACGGTGGATCAGGTTGAGCGGCGCATCGCCAAGTCCGGCCAGGAAACCACCTGGATCGTCGCCGAATTGGACGGCAAGGTTGTCGGCCATGGCAGCCTGGTCGTGCAAAGCTCGCCGCGCCGTTCGCATATCGGCGAGATCAATATCGGCCTAGACGATGACTTTGTCGGCAAGGGTTTCGGCTCTGCCATCCTTGGCGCACTGCTTGACGTGGCCGACAACTGGCGCGCCCTGAAGCGGGTCGAATTGAGCGTTTATGTCGACAACGAACCGGCCATCCATCTCTACACCAGCCACGATTTCAAGGTCGAAGGCCGGCATGTGAAGGCCGGTTTTACCGACGGGCAGTACCGCGACCTCCTGAGCATGGCCCGGCTGCGGTTCTAAGATCCGCTGTTTTGCCTTAGGTGTTCAGCCGACTCACGCGCCGGCCTTGGTCTCGCCATCGTACATCCAGCGAGTGGATCGTCTTCATCATGCGGGCGCAGCAGGGTCTGCACGGCTGGAACCCAGCTTGCGGAACAAACATCATTTCCAGACCGAGCGCGCGAGCAATATTCATGAGCGTTGTCGCACGTGCCGCAGCGGCTCCGGTTTCGATGTCGCGATAGCGAGGGCGCGAGATCCCTGCCAGATCAGCGATCTGTTCCTGTGTCATGGCAGCAGAGAGCCTCTGCCCGCCTGAGAAGCCCTCCAATGTCACGCAGAGCCTCAGATTCAGAAATCACATTATGCAAACAGGTCAAGAAGCGGCTGACACTAACTGCACTGGCGACGAGGCTCAGCCATGGCAAGTTCCTGTGGTTGAAGGCAACCCCATGATCAGATCGCAATTTTTAACCCCTCAAGGCCCAATGAAAAGTCATTCCATCTCAGATTCAGGCGACCCTCCCCCGAAGCGGGTTTCGTGCGCGAGACTGAGGTCCGGCGGCGGCTTTCTTGGTCTGACGGCGTACCTTCGACCAACGCTGCAGGCGACACGAGGGCGGCCGACAGCAGGTATCCTCGGAGTGCCGGGACAGCGACAACACGCAATCCGAGGCTCAATGCTTCACCTCGCGACCAGTCCATGGGGTTGAGGTAGACAATTCGTGCCGGATCCACTCTCACTTGGCGTTTGCCCCGCAAGCGGGTAGACGAAAATGATGACAGGCGTTTTTGATCCAACCCCGGCGCCTCCGGTGGAAATTCTGGCCGTGCTGTCGCTGCTCTGCCCGGAAGTCGTGCGTGACATCGAGCAAAACTGGAATGCTCCGGTTTCCGACTACGCCCGCCATCTGTGGCGGCCGGTGGCAAGGCCTGCATCGGGCCCGGCGATCGCTGCCCGCTCGATCCTGCGCGAAGTCCTGCATCAGCGCCTCGGTGTAACTATGGAGCCCGAAGAGATCGGCAAGGCCCTCGACGAGTTCGAGAACAGACCGGTGATTCAGTCCGGTCTGCACTGCCTGCTTCTGATGGACCGGATCACCTTCGATGCCCTCCTGCTTGCCTGGCTCGGCGCGTTCGAAAACGGGCTGTCAGCCTTCGTCGGCTTCATGGGAACGACTATGACCATGGAGACAATTGGCCGGGAGGGGCCTGGATGGCTCGATGTCGGGGACGACAAGATCAACCTGTTTGGCATGGGGCGCCACAAGCTGTGCCGCAAAAGCGCATGCGCGGCCGGTCCCGTCTCCCTTAACAAGCGCGCGCTCGGAGCGGTGGGCGATGAAACGGATGCCGACCGCTGGCTAGGTACACTGCTTGCCAGCCAGGATACGGTCTTTGGAACCGCCGCCGATGCCATAACAGCGCTTAACGAGGATCTGGTCGCCACTTGGGATCGTTCCGGCATGGCACTGCCGGTTTTCACCGATGATCGGCTCGCCGCGGCTGCCATGGCGCGGCATCTACAATATGACGGCGGTCTTCTTTCCAGGCTGCTCATCGAACCCGCAAGACGCCTGCGTCTCGAAAATGCCTTGCAAGAGGCCGCATCGGGCCCATTCGGCAGATTCCTGCCCAATGCCACGGACTATTTCTGGGGCATCCGCGAGCAGCGCGTACGCAAGCTCGTTCTAGAGAACGGGCAGCTGATCGAGCCTGACAAGCCGCATGGTCTTTCCATCCCGTTCGAGCGGCCACATCTCAGGCAGGCGCTGCTGGACGGCGTTTTGCTGCCGGACTTGTTCCTGACGTTCCTCGTTCTTGCCATATTGCCCCGGGTGCGGGTTGTCGGTGGCCTGAGACAGATTGGCTATGTAGCGCTTTTCCACTCGATCCTCCTGGCTGCGTTGGACGAAACCGCACCGGAAGAGCGTGATCTGGCTGCGGAGCTGCAGGTAAGGGAAAATGCCTGGGGCACCCGGGTCATCGATGAAAAGGTCTCGGTCCGCGAGCAGCTTGCCGACCACCCCGAAGGGGCGCTCTTCGCGGACCTGCTCCGGCAATACCGTTCGCGGACGCTCGCCGAGGCCACCGACAACCTGAGACTGGTTCGTGAAAATGCGCGATGGCGCAAGATCGGCCAAGCCTACAGCCTCTGATCCGGCCGAATGGCCTCACCTGTCATTGCACTATACCGGCCTTGCGGAGCCCCTCCTCCACGAGTTCGAAATCCGCAGGGTTCTTGTAGGGCAGGACTTTGCGACGGTATTCCAGCGAATAGTCGGGATTGACGCGAAGCACCTCCTGCCATGCGGCCCGGGCCTCGGCGAAACGGCCCAGATGGCCGTAGCTGGCGGCCAGAAGCGCCCGCGAGACGTCGGTAACGGCGTTGCGAGCCAGCCGTTGCATCAAGAGGTCAGCGGCCTCTTCGTACCTTCCTAGTTGAAACAAGGCCAAAGCCTGAAAGTGCAGAAGCACATCCGGAAAATATGGATTCAAGATCTTCGCCCGGGCAAAACTCTCGAGGGCGTCTTCGGATCTGCCCGAATAGTACAGCGCCTCGCCGAGGACGACGTGCGCTTCGGCGAAGTTCGGATTGAGGACTAGCGCGCGCTCGGCCTCGTCGATGGCCCCATCGTGTCGTCGTGTGTACAGCCTGGCAATAGCCAGCGCCCAGTGCGCCCAGGGATCGTTGCCATCTAGCGTTACCGCAAGCGTCGCGGCTTCTTCGGCTTGCGCCATCGATTCCGGAGGCGACGCACTCCACCGGTTCAGGTAATCGAGGCCGTGCGTAAGGGCCAGGAATGCGTGGGCAGAGGCAAACTTCGGGTCCAGTTCGATGGCGCGTTGCAAGAGGTCGCGCGCCGCGACGTTCGTCTCCCTCCTAAGCCGGTGCCACAGCTCCCTGCCCCGCAGGAAATAGTCATACGCCTCCGTGTTGCGCGGGTACTCGGGCGCTAGCCGCTGCCGATCACCCGCATCCAGACTAAGCGCCAGCGCGCCGACAATCTGTTGCGTCACGTCATCCTGCACGGCGAATATGTCGGTCAGGTCGCGATCAAACCGCTCCGCCCAAAGATGGCCGCCCGAGGTCGCGTCGATGAGCTGCGCGGTGATGCGCACCCGGTTGCCCGACTTGCGTACGCTACCCTCAAGGACATACCGCACGCCGAGTTTCGTGCCCACCTCCTGCACACGGACGTTCTGGCCCTTGAAGGTGAACGACGAATTGCGAGCGATGACGAAGAGCTGCGACAGCTTGGACAGGGCCGTGATGATGTCTTCGGAGATGCCGTCGGCGAAGTAGTCCTGTTCGGCGTCACCGCTCATGTTCGCGAACGGCAGCACGGCGATCGACAGCTTCGGCGGCACTGGCGTAACCGGCCGGCTCGTCTCGACTTCCGGGCCCGCGGCCGCCTTGGTCCCGGCGCTGCCAACTTGTAGCGAATAGACTCGGATAGGCTCGGCAATGTTCTTGAGTTGTGTGCTGCCGAGATCGCTGACCGAGAGGTCGAGCCTCGCCTTGACCTGGCGATAGGCATCCTCGGACAGGCAGATGGCGCCGGGCGTCGCGAGCCCCTCCAAACGCGAGGCGATGTTGACGCCGTCGCCCATCAGGTCGCCGTCGCTTTCTTCGACCACATCTCCCAGATGAATGCCGATCCTGAACTCGATACGGCGGTCCTGCGGCACGCCGGCATTGCGCTCAACCATACCATCCTGAACCTCTATAGCGCAGCGAACGGCATCCACCACACTGCGGAACTCAACCAGCGCCCCATCGCCAGTGCGCTTGATCACCCGGCCGTGGTGCACTGCGATGATGGGATCGATCAGGTCGCTGCGCAGTGCCCGCAACCTCGCCAATGTACGATCTTCATCCGCGCTCGCGAGCCGGCTATATCCGACCACATCCGCAGCTAGAATTGCGGCTAGCTTACGATTCTCGCTCAAGGGTCCGTCTCCTCATCTTCACGATAGCAGGAAGACCGAACCAAGAGGGAACTTTCGCAACCGACAGCCACCCAGAACCGATTTGGCCGCCCGCTGCCACGGGCCCCAGCCGATCGCCCGATGCGCAGTTGCACTGCCGCTTGCCCGCCGACGGCTATGGGTTCATGCTTGTGAATACCTTGGCCGTGAAGTTGCGTAGGGAGATCACGCCGTCACAGCCCCTAGTGAGGTCTGGCCCGATGGACTGCTCAGGCTGCGGTTTCGAGGTTGAGGGCGGTTACGCTTTCTGTCCAAGGTGCGGCAAGCGCCAGCCCGTGCCATGCGCCAGTTGCGGTTATAGATGCGCACCTGATTTCGAGTTCTGTCCGAAGTGTGGGGCAACCGTCGGCGCACCCGCAAAAGCCGTCGAACGGCTTGCTCCGACACCAAGCCGAACCATTGTGTCGCCTTCCCAAACTCCGTCACTGCTTACCAACATCGATAGCGACGAAGGGCTGCAGCCCATCTCTGACGCCGATCGCCGGACGGTAACCGTCCTCTTTGCCGACCTTTGCGGCTTCACGACACTGAGCGAGCAGCTCGACCCCGAGGTCATGCAATCGCTGCAGAACGAACTATTCAAGGAATTGACGGCGGCGGTGCGAAACTTTGGTGGTTTCGTCGACAAATTCATCGGCGATGCACTGCTCGCTTTGTTCGGTGCGCCGGTCGCGCATGAGGACGATCCGGAACGTGCGCTTCGCGCCGCTCTCGACATGATCGCCCGGACGGCGCGGCTGGGTGAAAGCACCTCCCACTCCGGCTCGCCTCTATTACTTCATGTCGGCATAAACACTGGCCCCGTCGTTACTGGACGATTAGGCATCGGCACCGCCAAATCCTATTCGGTGACGGGGGATACGGTGAATACAGCGCAACGCCTGCAATCGCTGGCCGCACCGAGTGAAGTGCTGGTAGGTGAACTCACCCACAGGCTGACCCGGCATGCCTTCTCTTACGAGTCGATGGGTGATGTCGTGCTTCGCGGCAAGGCTGGCAGTGTGCTCGTCCATCGTTTGGATGCACCGCTTGCCGCGCCGCGTGCAGCGCGTGGGCTCGAGGCGCTCGGCCTCAGCGCGCCGATGATAGGTCGTGCTGCGGAGCTCAATAGAATGCTGGCGAGCCTTGACCAGGCGTGCGGCGGCTCGGCCCAACTCGTCCGCCTCGTCGGAGAAGCCGGTATCGGGAAATCGCGGCTGGTGAAGGAGTTCACCGCCCGTGTCGGCGACGAGGATCGATTTCGCACCGTCGCGGTGCGACAAGCCACGTGCTCACCGCTGGGCGAACAATCATTTGGCGCCTTGGGTGCAGTGGTGCGCAGTGCTGCCGGGATGATGCAAAACGACAATGGGGACCATATGCGGGGGAAGCTCGCAGGCTTGCTTGCCGATCTTGGCCTGCAGGGCGAGGAGGCGAAGCGGCTGATGCCTTTGCTCTACCATGTCCTTGGCCTTGGCGACCCCGATGCCACCTTGCAGCATGTAGAACCCGAGCAGTTACGGCGCCAAATTCTCTACGCGGTCCGCACCATCATCGAACGGCGGCTTGCGTTGTCGCCGCTGTTGATTGTCGTCGAAGACCTTCACTGGGCCGACGCCGTTTCGCTCGAGGCACTACGTTTCGTGATGGACAGGTTGGAACGCTCGCGGTTGATGGTGCTGGTCACGCATCGCTCGGCGCCGGAGAGCGGCCAGCTCGACTCAAGTCGGGTCAGTCACACGGCGCTCAGGCTTTCGCCGCTCAACAGCGATGAAGGACACAGCCTGCTGGCGGCTCTTTTCGGTGAGAGCTGGGTAAACTCCGCAGCAGGGCTCGTCGATCAGATCCTCGACCGAGCGGGCGGTAACCCTCTTTTTGTAGAGGAGATCGTTCGCGGCCTTATCGATCGCGGTGTACTGATGCGCGAGGGCCAGCGATGGCGGACTGTGGCAGGCGAATTCGCAACCGACATTCCCGCCACCGTCCAGGCAATGTTGCTTGCTCGCTTCGACCGGCTGCCACAAGAGGTGCGCCGGTTGGCCCAGGAAGCCGCGGTAATCGGCCCGCGCTTCGATGCCACCCTTCTGAGGACCGTGACAGCCGACCCCGCCCGGCTAGAGGCCGGCTGCGAACTGCTTTGCGATGCGGAAATCATCGAGGAAGTTGCCGGATCAGGCTCTGTCTCGTCGCAAAGCTACCGCTTTACGCAAACCTTGCTGCAGGACGTGATCTACCAGAATCTGCTCCGGCAACGGCGGACCGAAATCCACGGGCGCATAGGTGCTGCCTTGGAGCGACTGTGCGGCGATAATCCGGAACGGCTCGAGGATTTAACCGTGCTTGGTCACCACTTCGCACAGAGCGCGGAGCGGGAGAAGGGCGCGCATTACCTGCAAGCGGCCGGCGATCGAGCTCGCACGATATACGCCAACGACGACGCCCTTCGTTTCTACGAGCGAGCACTGACTGCGCTGGAGGCGACCGGGCAAACACCGCTCAAACTGACAATTGCCGAGGCCATTGCCGATTTGAGCGGCTCGGCGGGCCGCCGCGAGATCGCGCACCACCATTACGAGGCGGCGTTGCAGGCATACAGCGAGTCGGCCGATCGTGTAGCGTCGGCGCGAGTTTTGCGTAAGATCGGTCGGCTGCTCTGGGACGTCGGCAAGCGGGACAAAGCAGAATCCCGCTACGCTGAGGCCGCGGCGCTCCTCGATGGAGCGGATGCTCCGGTCGAGCAGGCGCATCTCTGGCAAGAACGTGGCCGACAGGCGTTCCGTAGCGGAGATCACGCTCTCGCGGCAAAATGGGCAGACGCTGCGTTGGATTGTGTACGCACTCTGACAACAGAGCATGTCTCCGAGGTGGGGCGCGGTGCCACTCTCGTAACCGCCGAGGCACTCAATACGAAGGCTGTCGCGCTGGCTCGCCTTGGGCGAAACCGTGAAGCCGTGCGTCAAGTCGAGCATAGCATTGAACTGGCCGAAGCCGCCGGTCTGCTGGGCGCCGCCTGTCGCGGCTACACCAATCTCGGTGTGCTTTACACGACCATCGATCCGGCACAGGCGATGGAAGTCTGTCGACGCGGTCTTGAAGTCGCTCGCCATATTGGTGATTTGGGCTTCCAGGCGCGCCTTCTCGCCAATCTGGCGGTTGCATGTTGTACTTTCACGGATCGTTGTCCAACAGAGGGCGTGCCTGCCGCCGAGAAAGCCATCGAGATCGACCGGGCACTCGACCAGCGAGAGCACCTGCCGGTGCCGTTGATTGTGCTTGGGCAGATCCACCAGTGCAACGGCCGTCCGGAACTGGCCGTTGGCTTGTTCCACGAAGCACTGGAGGTGGCCCGCGAAACGGGCGAGCCCCAACTGCTGTTTCCGTGCTATGATGGTCTGGCAACGCTTAATCTCGACTTCGACAATCTTGCCGAGGCCGAACGCTACTTTTCCTTGGCGCAGGGTATATGCGCCCAGCACGGGCTCGATCCGGAAGCGCTTGTGGTGCTGCCCTTTCTCGATTAGCCGGGTTGGAGGTTGGAAATGTCCGCGCGTAGTGACTTGATACCGCTTCAACCGGGCGACCGTGCGCCGAACTTGGTGCTCGACGCCATTACCCAGGATGGCAAGATCGCGCTAGACGACTTTCGCGGACAAAAACCGGTGCTGGTCGGTCTGTTTCGAGGTCTGCATTGTGCGTTTTGCCGGCGCCATATCGCCGCTCAGGCGCGGCTTGATCCGGAGCTGCGCGAAAAGGGCGTGGAGAGCCTGACGGTGGTCAACACGCCGATCGAGCGGGCGCGTCTCTATTTCCGCTACCACCCGATGCCGAATCTGCTCGCGGCATCAGATCCTGAACGCGCTTCACATCGTGCTTTTGGACTGCCCAATCTCGAATTCACCCAAAACGAGACGAACTGGCCGTACAAGGTCTCGATCGCAGCGGCAAAGGATATGCTGGTCGACATGCCAAGCGAGTTGCCCCGCCCCATGGATCCTTTTGCCGCCACCGAAATCCTCAACAAGAGGGACAATTATGAAGTGACCGAAGCCGACGAGCAGATGATGGCGACGGGACACGGACAACTCATTGGTCAGTTCCTACTGGACCGGCAAGGGATCGTCCGCTGGAGCTTCACGGAGGTCCCAGAGGGTGGGCGGTACATGTTTGGGGCGCCAAACCCGCAGGAGCTGATGTCAGCCGTGTCCCAAGTCGCCCAATAGACCCCGCAGACTGCATTGCTGGCATTTGCAATGTGGACAATGAAGGCCAGGGGCAAAGCTTCGCGTGGCAACTGAGATGCGTTGGCTTCAGGATCGGCACTGTTGCGCGGCAAATCAGGCCGGGAGCCGCCACATTCGCACACGACCTGTACCACGCAATTCCGTTTCCTCGAGTGGGTCGCAAGAAAAATTTGGTCCAAGCATTTGGCGAGTTGCATCTGAAATACGGATTTCATCGGGCTCCGCGGACGTTTGAATACGCGAGGCGAGATTAACCGTCTCGCCCCACAGGTCATAGGCGAACCGTCTCTTGCCTATTACGCCCGCGACGATTGGGCCTGAGTGAATTCCAATTCTCAGTCTCAGCGGTTCTCCTGAAAAGCGTTCGCGCTTAACCGCCTTCCGCAGCTCAAGTGCATAGCGCGCAAGTGCCTTTGCATGATCGGGTCGCGCCGTGGGCAGGCCGGCGACCACCATCACACAATCGCCGATTGTCTTGATCTTCTCGCACCCGTATCGTTCCGAGAGCCGATCCGCCGCCTTGAAGAAGTAATTTAAAATTGCCAGCGTCGTTACGGCTCCGACGCTCCGCGCTCGTTCTGTAAAACCGACTATGTCGGCAAAAAGCACGCTCACTTCTGCGTGGTTGTCAGCAATTTTTTTGTGCGCCTTTAACCGCTCCGCGATTGACGCCGGAAGAATGTTGAGGAGCAGGGTTTCGGCGCGATGGTATTCACGCGCCAATCCCTCCTGGCTCTTCCTCAACGCCTCGTTCGTCGCTTGTAATTTCTCGTTGAGTTGACGCTCCCTCTCTTGCAGGAGGGTCATTTCATAAGCCTTTTGTTGAAGCCGCTGCCTATTGTCGCGTTCGGCGGTGGCGTCAAGAAAGAGCAGCCACACGCAGGCATTATCGGCAAAAAAATGAAGGTCGGCGACACGCCCTCCGGGCAGTTCGACCATGGCAATGTGAAATGGAAGCTCCGGGCAAGGCAGCAAACCTTCCATGAATTCAAGCTGCTCGGCAACAGGCTCGCCAATGCGAAGCGATGAGAGCCCGTAATGCTCAACATTACCGCCCTTGGCAGCCACGCAAAGCTGAGTGTCGATTTTTAGATACGCGACGGAGTTCCCATTGTAGAAGAAGTTGAAAATCCAACTGCTAACTTCTTTCGGCAATCCATGCATGGTCTACTTGGTTACCATCAAAGCAAGTTGACGAAACGCATCATCGACATTCTCGCCCGAGAGCGCACTCGTTAGATAGATTTGCCATCCACGCTGCCTAAGTTCGTTGATATCTCTATCCGATATTGCCCACCGATCGGCCAGATCGGATTTGTTGATCAGCACTATGAACGGCATGGCGCCGAATTCGGCCTCGGCCCGTTCGCGCAGCGTGAGCGCCACGGCAAGCGTCGCAGCGCGGGTTCCATCGACGACTAGCACAAGCCCGGTTGCACCTCGAACATAGCTGACGCGGAATGAGCCGATGTCGTCTTCCCCGGCCAAGTCCCACAAAATCAGATCCACGGTTTTATCCGGGAGTGCGACATTCTTCTTGTCAATTTTCACCCCCACCGTGGTCAGGTAGGTTTCTGAAAAAATGCTTTGCACAAACCTGCGAACCAGACTCGTCTTTCCGACAGCGAACCCGCCCAGCATGCAGATCTTTTTTTGCAACATCTTGGGCTCCACTAGTCCAGGTTTACCGAAATCGAAACCCGGCGATTGCTGGAGCTCCCGGCTTGACTGTTTTCAGGCACCAGCGGCTCAAAAGTGCCCGCGCCCCGAACCAGCAGCAGTTCCGGCGCGACACCGCGTTTGTTGAGAAGCGCACGAACTGTCTCGGAGCGGGCTGCACTGATCGACGCGTTGGCCGTTTCACGGCCCGTGGCGTCCGAATGCCCGGTCAACATGAACCGCGCCGTGACGCCTGACTTGCGGGCATTTTCGGCGAATTCCTTGATCTGATCCGCCAGCCTGTCGAGAACCGGCAGTTGCTCTGGCCCGGGCACAACTTTGCCGGAAGAGAAGAAAATGTCGGTCGTCTGGATGGCCTCTCTCAAATAGTTGAGTTCTTCAAGGTTCATTTCGCGCAGCTGCGAGACATCCAGAACCACTCCGTCCGCCGAAAGCTGTTCGGCGGCGGCCTGCGCCCGGTTGATCCAGGCCGCAGGAGCCTCCCCCACGACTAGGATGCGACCTTGGATGATCGAAAGCTGAACCGATTTCGGCGGGGAGAGCGACGCCGTGAGCCGCTTCACCACGAACTTTGGATCGAGGCTCTGAAAGAATTGCCACTGTGAGTGAACGCGCGCAGGATCAACCTGCGTTCCAGACAGCAGAGCTTGCGGGTCGGCGGCAAGCGGGTCTCTCAGGCCGGAAATGTAGAATTGGCCGCCCCTGATCGTTTGTTGGGCGACGATGATTCCCGATTGGGCCTCAAGTCGCGCCACATAATACTGCCAGTGCTCCGCCTCGCGTGCTTCGGGTGTTACATCACGAACCTTGGAGATGTCGAATTCCGGTCCGCCTACCGAAAGCTGTCGGGCCGCGGCGCGCGCGCGATCTATCCAGGTGTCGGGAGCCTCACCCTCGGCAACGATGCGATTATCGACGATCGAAAGCCGAACCGATTTCAGCGGATACAGCGTCGCCGTCAGCCGCTTCAACACGAACTCCGGTTCAAGGCTTTGATATAATTGCCACTGCGAACGAACACGGGCAGGGTCAACCTGGGTTCCAGACAGCAGGGCTTGCGGGTCGGCGGCAAGCGGGTCTCTCAGGCCGGAAATGTAGAATTGGCCGCCCCTAGTCGTTTGTTGAGCGACGATGATACCCGGCTGGCTCTCCAGTCGCGACACGTAAGCTTGCCAGTGCTCCGCCGCGCGTGCTTCGGGGCTTACATCACGAACCTTGGAGATGTCGAATTCCGGTCCGCCCGCCGAAAGCTGTCGGGCCGCGGCGCGCGCCCGATCTATCCAGGTGTCGGGAGCCTCGCCCTCGGCAACGATGCGATTATCGACGATGGCAAGTCGCACTGACCCCGGCGGAGCCAGCGACGCCGTCAGTCGCTTCAGCACGAACTCCGGTTCGAGGCTTTCATAGAATTGCCACTGTGAATGGACCCGGGCAGGATCAACCTGCGTTCCAGACAGCAGAGCTTGCGGGGCGGCGGCAAGCGGGTCTCGCAGCCCAGCAATATAGAATTGGCCATCGCGTATCTTTTGTTCGGACACGATGATGCCCGGCTCGCTCTCCAGTCGCGACACGTAAGCTTGCCAGTGCTCTGCCGCGCGTGCTTCGGGGCTTACATCGCGGACGCTTGCGATATCGAATTCCGGTCCGCCTGCCGAAAGCTCTCGAGCCGCGGCGCGCGCCCGGTCGATCCAGGTGTCGGGAGCCTCACCCTCGGCAACGATGCGACTATCGACGATGGCAAGTCGTACTGACTCCGGCGGAGCCAGCGTCGCCGTCAGTCGCTTCAGCACGAACTCCGGTTCAAGGCTTTGATAGAATTGCCACTGGGAGTTGACCCGGGCAGGATCAACCTGCGTCCCCGACAACAGGCCTTGCGGGTCGGCGGCAAGCGGGTCTCGCAGGCCGGCAATATAGTATTGGCCATCGCGTATCTTTTGTTCGGCAACGATGATGCCCGGCTCGCTCTCCAGTCGCGACACATAAGCCTGCCAGCGCTGCCCGGATTGCCATGAAATAAAGAACCAACCGCCTGCCAGAACCATCAGCAGCAGGCCCAGGGCCACGACCAGCCACGGAAATCTCTGGTTTGATTCCTCCTGCTTTAGCTCGACGCAGGTCTGCAACTGCGCCTCTATGCCGGCCAACTGCGAACCGTCGCCGTCAAACTCCATTAAAGCCTGCGAGTATTCCTCATGAACACGAAGCAATACATCGCGAACTATTTCATGCAATCCTTCTGGGGGGTTTCCTCGGATCACCGAGACTAGGGTCGCAAACGGTCCTACCTCTGACCAGAGTCGAAGGTCGCCAAAACGAATAGTGTCAAGGCCGCTTTGTTCTTTCTCGTTGAATGAGTCCTTAACAAAGTCTTGAATTGCACTCAGCATAGAAGAAATAAGTTGAGGATCTTCGCTCGTCGCATTGTCGGCAGCTACATGCGCTATCAAAAGTCCAGAAGTTCTGTTAATCAGAAAGACATGTTCAACACGATATACAAGAGAATGCTTAAGTACAACTTCCGAGAAGCTGGCTCCGGTTCTCCACGATTCAAGTCTCCACTTGAGCCCATGCCAGGTAAATATATGCCTTAAGGTTTCATTCAGCGACTGAAAGGTCTGATCGATCTTTTCCCCGATCGACTTGCGAATTGCCGGCAGAAACACAGGGTATAATATATCCGTCAGCGTGCGCGGGCTCTTCTGAATCGACCGTTGCACAGCCCTTTCGACAGCCGGCGCAAGCGCCTCGCCGAGCTGCGCATGAGGCGCTCGTGCGGCCGCACTGGGAAGCACGTCGCCCACTGCTGCCGCAAGCTGCTCGGGCTCGTCGAGCAGATGCGTAACTCGTGAAAGCTCTGAAATTTCGCGGCTGACCAGCAACTGGCGCAGAGTTTCCATGCGAGGATCGGCGGTTGGAACTCCGTCGAGACGCGCACGGTAGTCCGGATCAACGTTCCGGGCGATTTCGATCAAAAGACGGGCCAGAGCCTCGCGATCAATCTCTGTATCGTTCGAGGCTGTTCTTTGTGGAAGGCTGATTGGGTCGACGGTGGACGTCAAATCCGATCAACTCACTTTCCAGCTACGGTCCGAGTTGTTCTTGCTGCCTACTGGATCCTGATTCAGACATTTTGCAACCTCGACGAACAGGCCAGCCAAAAGATTTCGGTCGGTCTTGACGTTGCCGAGATCGGAAAACATTTTTTCCATCAGCATCTGAATGCCTTCATTCTTTTGCTTGATTTCTTCACGCAGCAAATGATCGTTTCGATTTATCCGGTCGGCAATTTCGCGCTCAAGCTCGTTCAATTGATCAGACAATGCGCGCACCTGCTTTTCAAGCGCTTGATTTTGTTCGCGAAGATTTCGGTCAATCTCCTTGTCGGCGTCGGCTCGCGCGTCTTTTTCGTTCCGCAACTGCGCCGCAAGCGAGTCGATCTGCTTTTTCGCATTTGACTCGTACATTTCAAGATTGCGCTTGGCCTCGGATTCGACATCCTTGAAGCGCTGCAAGACCCGTTCTTCAAGCTTGGAAAAGCGGCGGTCATAGTCCTGCATCTGGTTGCCGAACAGCAGATCACGAATCTTGTCGACACCTACAGCGTCGCCGGGGGTCCCGCTCTCGCGCGCCTGACCCGCCATGAATGCGAGCCCGTTTGCGTCCGCATTACTTGTCAGATTCCCGTCCGCTTTATTTGCCGGAGAAGCGGTACTCGAAGATTCCTTGGCCATCCCTATACCCTTCATTTAAACAGCGTGCTAATTTAGCGACTATTAAAGATGTCAGCAAAATACCCGGCTCGCAAGCCGGAATTCGCCTAAGCCGGTCACGCGTAAATTTGACATGCGGCTTGAGCTCGACAATCTGCCCCGTGAACAGACCCTTTTGCGCCATCATGCGCGTAGATTGGCGGCGCCATGATCAGCAACCGCGGCGCGCTCGCACGGCCGCGGTTCCGATTAGTTCGATCAGGATCAGCTTGCCCTCGCGTCTTCGCCCGCGATCATCTTTTTTGGTGAGGCCGCAGATCTAAGGTGTCGGGCATGTGCGCTTGCCATTCAAGCCTGTCTCGAAGTCTTTTTTCTTGCCCTAATCGGCCCCGATCTTGACAGGGCAGTGCAGCCATCCGATGCCGTTATCCGGTTTTGACATTCGGTGACTCTCCGAAGAAGACGAAAGCTCGATGATATAGTTATGGTCGACGATGGGCTCGAATGGATCGGGGTTGATCGCGACGGCTTGCGCCGACAAAGATCAACGCATTTGTTCTACCTGAACGAACCAGGCGCGGGTGAGACACGTGGCGCATAATCCATTGGTTTCGATCGTAGTTCCTGCGCACAACGCGGAGGTAACGCTGACGCGCGCACTCGATTGCCTTGTCGATCAGGAAACCGCGGATTGGGAGGCGATCATCGTCGACCACGCCTCCACGGACCGCACCCCCGCGATCATCGCGGCTTATGTGGAACAAGATGCCCGATTTCGGACCTTGAATTCTTGCGCGAATAGCCCCGCCGGCGCACGTAACAACGGGATTTCGGCGGCGCGCGGCCACTGGCTGATGTTCCTGGATGCCGATGACTGGCTGGATGCCAGCTTCCTTACAAAAATGCTGGCTGCACTGAAAGCCGCTCCCGATGCAGTGGCTTGCTATTGCGGCGCGCGGCGCGTGATGCCCGATGGCGCGCTGACCCCGGCGAGCATTGCCCCCGAGATCGCAACCCAGCCCTTCGAAACATTCGCCCGCCGGTGTGCCATCGCCACTCACGCGCTGCTGGTCGATCGGGCGACAGTCGTCGAGTTGGGCAGTTTTGATGCGTCGCTTTGCACCTGCGAGGGCTGGGATCTGTGGCAGCGCGTCGCACGTCTCGGCAAAAACTGGGTGATGGTCGACGAGCCGCTCGCCTTTTATCAGGCCAGCCCCAACGCGCTTACCCGCAATTCGAAGCAGATGCTGGCAGACGCGGAAATCGTTATCGCCCGCGGCTTTTCCACCGACCCCAGGGTCAAGCACCCAGCGCCGGCGCATGCCAATGGGGCGATCTCGGCGGACGACCGCACCGCTTCCGAAGCACTGGCGTGGTTCGCTTTGTGGAACGCTGCGTCGGATTGCGGCAGCGGCGGCAGCTGGATCAACCCGCAATCCCTGCTCGCGCTCCCGGCAGGACGTAAGTGGGCGCGCGAGATCGCCAAGGTGGCCTTCGATGGCCTGATGGTAGGAAGCCTATCGGTGCCAGCGCATTTGGCTGCCCGGTGGGACAGGTTTGGCGGCGCCCTCACCGAGTTGATCGTCGAACTCGGCAAGATCTGGGGCGATCCGGTCGCGGGTCGTCGCGTCCAGTATCATCTCGAGCAAATGCTGCTCGATGCCGACGATCTTGCCGCTCCTCGCAGGCTGGCGCGGACACTCGGAATTCGTGTCGACGCTCAAAATCCGACCTGGACCGAGCTTCCGGAAGGAGTCGATCAAATCTATGCACACGTGATAATGGACGACCAGATCGAGGCTGTCGTGCAGTTCGGCGTACTCGGGAAAGTAACAAGGCGCCATTGGATTGAACTGATCCCGAATTTCAAACCACAAAGGGACGGTGCTGATACGTCAAACACGCTTGCAGCCGAGGCACTGTCGCCCACAGCGGAACGCCAGCCTGATCCAGACAGCCACTTCGGCAGACTCGCGCAATTGGTCTCGGAAGCGCGGGAAATGGTTCGGTCGAGCGCCCAAGCCACGCAGCCGCTTCCAGCGCCGCGCCGTGCACCGGCCTCGGATGGCCACGACAAGGATCGTACGTCGTTCTGGAACCGGTATTTCGCGACAGAGGATCCCTGGAACTACAGCTCGCCCTACGAGCAGGAAAAATATGAGCGGCAGCTCGAAATTCTGCCCGCCGGTCCCATAGGACGGGCGCTTGAACTGGCCTGTGCGGAAGGCCATTTCACGCGACAACTGGCGCCCCGAGTGGGCCATTTGACCGCCACCGACATTTCCGCCGTAGCCATCGAACGGGCGCGCGCGCGCTGCTCGGACCAGCCGAATGTCGAGTTCGGCGTACTGGATTTTTTTGCGGACACGCTGCCCAGCGAGATGGATCTGATCGTCTGTTCGGAAGTGCTCTACTACCTAGATGATCTCGCCGGCTTGCGGCGCATCGCCAAAAAATTCGTTGAGGCACTGGCGCCTGGCGGCAGTTTCATCAACGCACACGCATTCGTGCTACGCGACAATATTGAAAGGACGGGCTTCGACTGGAACACATTCGGCGCACAAACGATCTCGCAAACCTTCGCAGAGACCGAAGGTCTCGTCCTTGCGCAATCGATCCAGACCGAACTCTATCGCATAGACCGCTTCCGCCGCCTGTCGCCGGACCACGTGGCGACGGAGCCGGTGATTGATCATGTGCCGGTCCGCGCACCCATCGGCATCGGGGTCGCGCGAAACATTGTCTGGGGCGGGGCACGGGTCTTGCGCCGCGCCGTCGCTCGTAGCGAGCGGCGGCAACGTATCCCTGTCCTCATGTATCACAGCGTCGCCGATGAAGGTCCGGCCGCGCTCGCCCGTTTCCGGCTCACGCCCGCCGCTTTCGCGAGCCAGATGGCATGGTTGCGCGCAAATGGCTTTCACGCGGTCATGTCCGAGCAACTGGAATGGTCCATCGCCAACCGTGAGCCTTTCGCCGGCCGCCCGGTGCTCATCACCTTCGATGACGGCTTCCAGAACTTTGCCGACCATGCCTGGCCGATCTTGCGTGCGCACGACCTGACCGCGGAAGTGTTCCTGGTGACGGACTTGGTGGGGGAAAGTGCAAAGTGGGACGCCGTCAGCGGTCCGCCGACGCGGCTTATGGACGCCGGAACGGTGCGACGTCTCGCCGCCGAAGGTGCGTTCTTCGGAAGCCATCTGGCGACGCACCGCGCCATCGATGGTCTGTCGAGCTCTGATTTGGCCGCCGAGCTCCTGCGCTCTCGTATGTTCGTCGAACGGTGGACCGGCCGGCCAACCACCGCCTTCGCGGCACCCTTCTCTGTCACCGACCGACGGCTCGGCAGGCTGGCCAAGGAGTGCGGCTACCGGATCGGCTTCGGCGGCAGACACGGACCGGCGGACCTTAATAGCGACCCCATCGACCTTCCGCGCATCGAGATTCGCGGGGATCGCTCGCTCGACGACTTTGTTGCAACCGTCGAGGCGGTGCTCGGGTGAACGGTAAACAATGTCAGCATCTCCCAAGCGCTCTATTCCGCGCCAGGCGTGAGCGACCCCTTGCCGGGCCACGCATTGTCGTTTTCGATGCGCCTCTTCGAGGTGTAGAGGGCGATGCGCCTGTCTATCGCGTTATGCGGGGATAGACGCACACGGTGATGCTTTTGGCTGCCCTGATGTGTATAGCCTGTGTGAGGGTCCCAGATTTCCATCACATAGTCTCGGCCGGCGATGCGCAACGCGGCATACGCGCGTTCTGCTCTACCGGAAGCCCCGTAACGCCCAGCGTCTTTGAATTGCGGATCACATGACTGATTTGCGTGACCACACCCTACGCAATTGCCTAGCTTGAACGGTGGACTCTTGTACCACAACATCGGCTCCTTCAACCTAGGAGCAATGGCGGGCATGGATGTCGTTGCTTGCCGATTTGACCGGAAGGTTAACAGCACGATGCGTCTCATCATTCGACGATTGGGAACCAGGAACCTGGCGCGCCCGACACAACCTCTCCGACAGCTTGGCGCGATGTTCGTCCTGGTTGCCAGGCAGCTCATCTTTGGAATCGCCCTTTTGTTGGCTGGTCCAGCGCAGGCGCAGGCGCCGGCGACCGTGCCGCCTGAAAGGGTCAAACAGCTACTCGAACTGCTCGACGATGCGTCAGTGAAGGCCTGGATGGCCGAACAGCGAAATCAGGACGCCGGGTCAACGAGAGCGCCTGCCGGGGCAGGAGCTTCTCCGGCCGACGCATCGTCCGGCGCCGCCGCCGCATCAGGCCAGATGAATACGATGGCATCCTCGACGCTCGATATGATCAGGGATCATATCGGAAGAATCGTGCGAACTTTGCCCCTGCTGCCGGGTCAGTTCGCGCGCGTTCGGGCAGAGACCATGGAGGATATGTCCAGCAAGGGATCTGCCGGGGTACTCTTGCTGATTGCGATGTTCATCGCTGCCGGCCTGGCGCTTACTTGGGCGACGTACAAGTTGAGCCGTCCATTTCGTCTCTGGATTATCGCGCAACCGAAGGATACGCCCGTTGGGCGGGCCAAGAAGATTGGTGGCCGCACGCTTTACTCCAGCATGCTGATCGTCTCGTTCGCACTGGGCAGCGCCGGCGCGTTCATGCTGTTCGACTGGCCAATGCTTATCCGCGAGATTGTACTGACATTTTTGATGGCGGCAGTCGTTACATGGGGGGTGCGCATGTACGTCATGGCCATGCTCGTCCCTTCCTTCATGCACGTCGAGAATGCCGTCGAGGTTCGTGCTTTGCCGATCACCGACGAAGCAGCTGACCATTGGTCTTATTGGCTACCCCGGATCGTTGGCGTCTTCGCCTTCTTCGGCGCCGCGTTCATCCTCTTGCCAGGTCTCGGCATCGATCAGGACGGCATGATGGTCCTGTCGCTGGGCGCTGATTTCGTGCTGCTGTTGCTCTTGCTGGTGGCCATTTGGCGTCGGCCAAGAACGCGGCGAGACGGTGCGCGCGACAGCGGTCACGCGGAAGCGACATGGCTATTGACGGCTTATTTCCTCGTCCTGTTCCTGCAGCGCATCGCGGGCCTTTATGTATACTTCTGGTTTACCTTCGCCGCACTCTTCCTGCCTTTGGCAATCGTGACGACGCAGCGCGGGGTTAACTTCGTCCTGCGACCAGGTTCGGTAGATCTTGGCCGGCCTACGATCCCGGCGGTGGCGATCGCTGTCATCGATCGCGGAATCCGAATGATTTTCATCCTGGCGGCGGCTTACTTTCTCGCGCGTGTCTGGGGTCTGGACATGCAATCCATGCGCGGCAGCGATACGACGACGACCTTCATATTGCGCGGCCTGATCAATGTCGTCGTCATTGCCCTCGCAGCCGATTTCGGCTGGTCGATCATCAAAGCCTTGATCGAACGAAAGCTGGGCATCGAAACGCCACACCCTGTGATCAGCGACGAAGAGGTCCCGATGCTAGATCCGCAGCAGGCGCGGCTGCACACGCTGTTGCCGATCCTCCAGAATATCCTGCTCGCATCGATCATCGTTATGGCAGCGCTTATGATGCTAGCCTCGCTGGGTATCCAAATCGGCCCACTGATCGCTGGCGCTGGCGTTGTCGGCGTCGCGGTGGGCTTTGGCGCACAAACCATCGTCAAAGACATCATTTCGGGCGTGTTTTTTCTGCTCGACGACGCGTTTCGTGTCGGCGAATATATTTCCTCGGGCAATTACAAGGGTACCGTGGAAAGCTTTTCCCTGCGCTCGGTGAAGCTGCGCCACCATCGGGGTCCGCTGTTCACCATACCTTTCGGTGAACTCGGGGCCGTCCAGAACCAGAGCCGTGACTGGGTTATCGACAAATTCAACATCACCGTCGGCTATGACACCGATATCGAATTCGCTCGCAAGCTGATCAAGCGGATCGGCCTCGAATTGGCGGAAGATCCCGAGTTCAAACACTGGGTGCTCGACCCGATCAAAATGCAGGGCGTACAGGAGTTTGGCGAATACGGCATTGTATTGAGGGTCAAGGCCACAACCAGGCCGGGAGGCGCCTTCGGTATGAAACGCAAATTCTATGTACGCCTGCGCCAAGTTTTCAAGGAGCAGGGCATCGAACTCCCTTTCCCGACCGTCCAGGTCCAGGGGCTACAGACTCCACATGGGGCAGGGAATGCGCCGTTGGACATCACACCCGCGTTGAAAATGGCCGTCGCGCAATCGCACACCATTCGTCGCAGAAAAAAAGCCAGCACGACGGAATAAGGAAAGAGCGGCGTCACCGGACCAACGTCGGGGATCGCCACTAAGCGACAGGGTTCGTGCGCGCCTCGTGCAACCGGCAATCCTGTCTCCACAGTGCCGCCGGCGCCGACGCCTGGCGTCCACGAGTTCGGTGGAAGGAGCGCCGTGACCTGGCCGAGACATCGCGGCGAGGTTTGCAGGTGGTTGCTCATATCGCATCCCATGAATGGATTGAGACGCGCCAAAACTTGTGATCACCGGATCGTCTTGGCAGTGCGGAGGGAGCTACGTTACTACCTCATAGCGCGGCACGGAAATCCGATAAGGGTCGATCCGGAAGAATGGGCAAATCGATGGGGCGACGCCAGCGCTCTGCGCAAAACGGCTATTGAGGCTGGATTCTCCAAGCCCCTTTTGCTAGCGAAACAGGATGAGCAACCGATTGCCGCCCGCATGGGCAAAGCACCTCCGGACCCCACCCTCGCCGAAGGCGGCATCACCGAAGGCTGCGTTATCCAACGCGCAGTCCAAGGCAGGCCCCCACCGCAGCCACGCCGACGACTTGCTTTTACGGCAGGCGCTCGAGTTGCAGCAGGCCGGATGTCTGTCCGAGGCTGAGGAACTGTGCCACAGGGTCCTGGCTCGCACGCCCAACCATCCGCTGGCCCTGTATATCCTGGGAACGCTCGGGCTCGATTTCGATAACGAAAAGTCACTGCGGTACTTTGCTCGGGCGGTGGCAGAGGATCCGCAGAATCCCTACTACCATCTTAGCCTCGGCGAGACCTATTTGAAGGTCAGCGAATTTACGCCGGCGATCAAGCACTTTCAGTACGCCTTGGACTTGAAGCCGGATCTGGTGGAAGCGCTTTGCGCCTTGGGCGATGCCTACAATGCGTTTGACAAGGGGGAGATGGCGCTGCCGCTCTTCGAGAAGGCGCTCAGGATCGACCGAGATCATCCCGTAGCCCGGATGGGGTTGCCCCGCGCGCTCGCAAGCCTCGGCCGTATGGACGAAGCCGCGGTTCATCTGAAAGAGGCAATAGAACGGCGCATCGCGGTACCGGCTGCCCACAATGCGCTTGTACGCACGCGCAAATTCGCTGAAGAGCCGCCAGAACTCGGGGCAATCCTGACGGAGCTTCAAGACCCGGGCCATGGGCCGGAGGGAGCGGCAGCGCTCCATCACGCCGCAGGAAAGGTTCTCAACGACCTCCGCCGCTATAGGAGGCGATGGATCACTTTAAGAAGGCGAATGAAGCCGGGGCCATACGTTCGATCTGCAATCTTGCCGCCGCTGGGTCGACGGCATGATCGCAACCTTCACGCCGGAACTGGTGGCTTCAAGAGCCGCGTACGGCAATCCCTCGGAGGCGCCTGTATTCGTCGTGGGCATGCCTCGTTCGGGCACGACATTGACAGAGCAGATCTGTGCCAGTCACCCTAATGTTCATGGCGCCGGCGAGTTCAGCAAACTTAGGCGAACAGCCAATGGACTCGGTGTCGCAGACCGCTCCAGCGTGAACTTCGGCCAATCCATCGCGACGATTACTCCCGATCTGACCAGGACTTTGGCCGAAGAGCACCTTGCTTATCTGCGCGAGCGGGCTCCCGACTCGCTGCGAATTGTCGACAAGATGCCTCACAATTTCGAGCTGATTGGCCTGGTTGGCCTTCTTTTCCCCAAAGCGCGTATCATTCATTGTCGTCGCGACGCTATCGATAATTGCGTCTCCTGTTTCGTCCTGCAGTTCAATAAAGCCCACAGCTACAGTGCCGATCTTGAGACGCTGGGGCATTACTACAGGGAGTATGATCGCTTGATGCGGCATTGGGACAAGGTTTTCCCGGGTCGTATTTTCGAAAATCGCTACGAGACGTTGATCGAAAATCAGGAGGAGCAGTCGCGCCGGCTCATGGACTATCTCGGATTGCCGTGGGACGATGCCTGCCTGCGCTTTTTTGACAAAGGCGGCTCCGTAAACACCTACAGCAATTGGCAGGTCCGCCAGCCGATCTATACGTCGTCCGTCAAGCGTTGGAAGAATTACGAAAGCGAGATTCAGCCGTTGATCGAAGCCTTGGGCGATCTTGCTGAGATTTGACCCGTGCCTGATGCTGCGCGCATTTTGGTTGCACCCCATCCCGCCGGCGTACGCTTTCCGCCGATAGACCAGTCTAACAGGCTTTCCTCAGGCTGAACGCCGCGTTCCTTCACCTGTCCCGCCGGCGTATCCTGGCCACAAAGCCTCCCGCCGTTTCGCGCGTCGCTTGCCAAGCAGTTCTTGCTTCCTTCTTTCCTTTCGCTGCGAGGATTTTCTTCCCCTGTCTGCAAGCGTGGCAGCAGGCGGGCGGCCATGCCATCGGCTGTCCGAAGAAGTTCCATGCAGACGGCATGAAAAAACCCGGCGGTTGCCCGCCGGGTTTTCGATTTCAATAAGGCAGCGCCTGTTAGAACGAGCGCTGGAAGCGAAGCATGCCGCCGATTGCGTCGTCATCGCCAGCAGAAATACCGGTCCAGTTCGACACGGAGTCGTCGCCGAGATGCGAGTAGTCGACTTCGGCCGTGATCGTGAAGCCGGGAACGATGTCATAGGCAACGTTCGCGGCGATGCCGATGTTCTTGCCTTCGTCATACGACGCCTGGAGGTTGAACGAGGTCTTTTCGTTGAACTTGTAGGTGCCGCCGCCCCAGACTGCCCAATTGCCGCTCCACGGCTTGTAGAAGCCGCGACCGCCAGCCGGGAACGCCCAGGTGCCGTCCGTCAGGTTGTCGTCGGAGCCGTAGCCGCCCATGATGAAGAGCGAAATCTGGTCGGTGGCGTTCACGTCCAACCGAACCTTGCCGGAGACTTCTTCATAGTTGCTGTCGTAAGCGATGACGCCAGTGACGGCGCCCCAGCCCTGCGTCCACTTCACACCACCGACGACATGCGGAACGTAGCTGTCGATCGTGTCCGAGCCCGAGCCTTCTTCGAGAGAGACGACGGCCGAGAAGCCGTTGCCAGCGTCGAAGTAGTACTGCACGACGTTGGTGTCGAAACCGCCGTAAGGAACCAACGTATCCTGGATGACATTGCCGGCGTAGCCGATGAACGTATCGAACGCCGATTCGTCCTTACCAACGCGGAGACCACCGAGCTGGATCCAGGCGAAGTTCAGTGAGACGGTGCCATTGTCAGCCGGATTGAGGGCGTTGGACGCAAGGAGCGGACCCGCGCCATCGGGATCAACGAGTGCGCCCGCATCACGGTTGTTGTTCTGGAAGTTGAAGCGGGTCTCGGTATAGGTCTTCAAGGTGCCGAGTTCGGTTTCCTGGCCGGTCCAGGTCTTCAGCGAGAAACGGGCATGCTTGTAGAAGGTGTCGTTGCTGCCGCCGTCCTCGTGATCGGCGCTTGTCGCACCGTCGAACGAACCGACGTCGCCGACGCCGATGTCGTAACGGATATAGCCGCCGATGCGCAGGCAGGTTTCGGTGCCGGGGATGTAGAAGTAGCCAGCGCCGTAGACGTCGCAGATCTTGACGTATTCAGCGGGCTCCGGCTCGGCGACGACGACGGCGTCGGCGGCGCGCGCACCGGAAACTGCGATCAGGGCCGCAGCGGAGCCGAGAAGAAGGCTCTTGATGTTCATTTTCTGACCTCCAGTCAAAAGTTAAAAAACGGGTCTGGGTATTCTTTGCTGAAGGACAGCGTTCCCTGCCCCATCCCCACTACCGAAAAAGATGCGCACCGCGCCGCTCCTTCAAATTCGACATTACCCATGAGCCGGCGGCGTTCAACAACGATCGTACCGGCGAAAGGACAGTTCGGCTGCTATCCCCGACCTGTGTTGCAGAAACGTCACGATTTGGCCTCACTTGGAAAGCTCTCGTTAACCATTGCGCCAGCCGCGACCGCCGGTCTACGGCCTAATCCGGCGATCGGCCGACGGAATCATGGCAAGGCCTGGGTCATCTTGCCAAGGAATTGCCGCGGATCCGCCGCATCCCTCCTCCTGACGAACACCTTGGTACGGTCAAGCCGTCGGTGCCGCGCCGTGCCGCTCGCGCGCGGTCTTGCGGATGATTTCCGCGATTTCCGGGCTGCTGCTGCATAGCATCTGGAAATCCGCCGCGTGCAGCGACAGGAGTGAGACCGCCGTCACGGCGCTGACGGTCGCCGTACGCGGTTCGCCGCTCATCAGCGCCATCTCGCCGAAGAAGGCGCCAGGGCCAAGCTCCACGGGGTTCGACATCACGACGCTCACCCGCCCCTCCACAACAAAGAACATCCGGTCCCCGGTCTCGCCCTTGCGGCAGATCACGGCCCCGGCCGGCAAACTGCGAGGCCTCAACGCGCGCACGATCTCGACCAGCGCGGCCGGGCCGAGCTTCTGAAACAACGGCACGGCGGCGACCAATTGCCAGTTGCGGACGAAGTCCTCGCGACGGATTTCTTGATAGAAGCCGGAGGCAAGAATGCCGGCCCAGAGCGCGAAGACGCCGATGCCGCACATCATGACCGCCCCAGCAAGGACGCGACCGGCGAAACTTTGCGGAATGGCGTCGCCATAACCGGTGGTGGACAGCGTGACCACCGCCCACCACATTGCCTGGGGGATGCTGCCGAACTTTTCAGGTTGGATGTCGCGCTCGATGACATAGGCCGCGAGCGCGACACCGAACAGAACGACGCCGAAAAGCGTGGTGACGCCGATCAGGTTGCGCGCTTCGTTGGCCAGCACCCTGCCCAGTACCGGGAAGAAAGTCGAGTCGCGCAGCGGTTTGAGCAGCCAGACGGCACAGTAGAGGCTCCGGTCGGGCGTGGCTTCGAGCAGAAATGCAGCGAGTGGAACCAAAACCGCGAGCATATCAATGGCGATTGCCGGCGTCCTGTCGCGAAGGTCTCCCGCCCAGCGCTTGAGCAGCGTCTCGGCCATCTGCAGGAGATAAGCGCCCCAAATGACCGCCAGCACGGCAGTCAATGCCAGCCTGCTTCTACCGGACATGTCCGGCATGGTGAGCGCGGCCACCGCCAGCAGCCCAGGCGCAGCCAGCACCGCGTTCAGCGGAGCGTAAATTCTCAAGAAAGGCAGTACCGACATTCCATGCCCACGAGCGGATGCTATTCCTCCAGGATAGGATGCCTTCAATGCAAGCGCAAAGGTGCTTACCTTTCGCTGCGATGTTCATAAGCTGAAACTCAAATGCCGACAGGCCACAACAGAGAATGACCTGTCCGGGCATTTGCAATAGGCTCAAACTGTTCCAGGGAGCGCGGCCGACGAGTTCAAGGCCATGGAGAGCCTCGGCCTCATAGAATGCCGGCATGACGGCGGCAATGGTGAGGCTGCCGGCGACACCTAAGAAGAAACGCTCAATCCGCCTGGTTTCACGAGCGTGCGGTTCTCCTCGGCCCGTTCCCCACCACCAAAACGTGTGCGGCACGACAGGCTGCAGGAAGATCGAGCGGCCCGGCCGGCTGGTTATTATACCGTCGAGCCAAAACTCATGCTGGCCTTCCGGCACTTGCAGGGTCGCCTCGTACTCATTCTGATAAACGTGGACAGGGTGCCATCGGCTGCTTCCACGCGGCCCTCCAACATTTCCAACTGGTCGGCTGTATCGGCGCTGGTGAGCGCGATCCGGAATTTGGCACCCACCCAGGAGACTCTCGCCTAAGGGCGCAAACTGACGATTGCCATGTCCATGGCTGGTGCCTTTGGTTCGGCTTTGCATAAGTTCTTGCAGACCAAAGTACGGTGCGGGCCGGCGACTGAATTGGCCTCTGCCACAGCCCGGCGGTCAGGTCCGCAATTGCCGGCTGGGCCATATTACTCGAGAGGCGCTGTTCGTAGGCGGCGGCAATGGCATGGTTCCGACGTTGCGTGCGCCCAAGTCGCAGGAGCCGGTGATGTCACCGCTGGCGCAACTCGAGGACGCCCTGTCGAGGTCTTGCGGCTTGGATCCCAGCCGCTCTGAACCGACTTGACGTGTCCAAAGCGATGCGATCCATAGATCCGATTCTCTTGCAGTCGTCCCGCCCAGTCCAGAATGAGCCGGCCTACCTTGACTTTGTGGTCCAATGACTGAGTACCCGCGCCTTAAATACAGCATACAAGCCGTTCGCAACGCAGGCGACCGGCTGGCAAAACCTATGCAGTTCGGACAAGACACCACTGCCGGCCAGTACGTGGACACGCTGCGAATCTTCTCGATCACCAATAGCTGGCGCGACTCGCACTTTCTGCCGATGCGGAGCGTTCGGTTCTCTGTCGGTCACCACATCAAAGCCCTGCGATTGAAGGGCGATATGGCATCGCGTCCGAAGCGTATGGCATCCATCTGTCGGAAGCTTCGAGAGTCCACCACCAATTTGGACACCATGAACGACATCGGCGGCTGCCGAGCGATCATGCCCGACATCAAAAGTGTTCGCTTGCTTCTCGCATCGATGCGAGACAAGTTCCCCCATGAAATCCGCTCTCGGGAATTCAACTATATCGATGAGCCGAAGCCGGACGGCTATCGAAGTCACCATGTTGTTCTGCAGTACCGACCCAGAACTGCCGAGACCGAGGATTTCGAGGGGCGACGCATCGAATTGCAAGTTCGGACCACACTTCAACACTCATGGGCAACTGCAGTTGAGGCCGTCGGGCTTTTCCGGCGCCAGGATTTAAAGCACGGAAACGGCGAGCAGGATTGGCTACGCCTTTTCCAACTCATGTCGGCGGAATTCGCACAGGTTGAGCAGTGTCCCATTCATGTCGGTGTTCCGGAACACGATGACCGAGTGCGGGAATTGCGGGATATCAACAGTCGTATAGGTGCGACAAGTGTACTGGAAGACATACCGAATCTTACTCTCCACTCAAAGAACGTCGCACAGTCAGCGCGGAATTTTCGGCACCTTTTGGTGGAATATAGCGCGGATCGGAACGTTGCCATCCAGCCATTCCGAACTCTTATGTTGGGTGCGCGGAAGTTGGAAGACATAGAGAAAAAAATCGCGCTACGGGGGGTTGATTCGACGGCTGTCTTGGTTGAGGTGGACAAGGTCGAAAGGCTTGTCGAGATATACCCAAATTACTTCGGCGATGTTTCATTGTTCGCTCGTATTCTGAAATCCATCTGCTCGGGAAAGGCGGCCGTCGAATACAAAGCATCCCGCACCGGATGGTAGCTCCAAAAAAGGCGCCCAGCGCCAGCGAGACGCCGAACAGTTTTGCCGCGCCGAAGGCGACGCCGAGCGCTATTGCCAGCACCGAGAGGCGGAACAGTTCGCGCGACCCGGTATGGGCGACATAGTGCAGGAAAGTCCTTGGAAACGCCCGACAATGGTTTGGCTAGGCGTCGTTTCCGTTTGAAGTAGCCGGACCATTGGCCTTCCTCGACAGAATTCGCCGTATAACCCATTTGAAATCCTTACCGCTTTCATCAGCCTCTCGCTCACGGAAGGCCTCCTCAACCGCTTGGATTGTTCTTTCTGACTAAGCTCTCCGGCCTTTCGCGCTTTGGCTTTGGGGCAGAATTTGGCGCGCGAGGTGAACCAACCGGCTTTTTCCGGGTCACACCAAGGGGCCGGTGAAGCTCCTAGAGTTGACTCGGCGATTGTGTCCTCGGGAGCATTCACCGGATCGCAGGCCCCGTGTTCCGGGATGCCGACGGCGAGGTGCTGCTTGCACTCGGGCGGCCCCCTCTCATCGAGAACCCAGCACACCCGGCACTGGCCGTGAGTTACCCGCTAGGGGAACTGGTTGGCCTGTTCAGGCGGCCGATATGCTGTCTGGAATACGGAACGATGGTCTTCAGTTCTTTCCAGCTTATGCACCTCATCGCGGTAGGTCCTGTTATTGAGCATCGCGATGCCCAATGGAATACAATCCAATTGACGCTGACAAAGTATCATTTCATCGGAAGCTTGGCGAGCGTTGGTCGGAACCGAGACGCACGGCAGCATGCGCCCGCTTCACGTCTGTCGAAGAGTGCTGAGGTTGGTTTCGTACTTGGCCATGGCGTCGCGCATTTCGGGGAGGTATTTATAGATGTTGGGCAATGTCCGATTGCGACTGCTTGGACACTGATTCATGAACTTTCCTACGATGAGCTGCGGACTTTGAGCGCGGCCATGTGAGTGCCTAGCGACCGCCACAAGTCATGAAGAGTGTACGGTCGAACTCGCTCGAGTTCTTCGTCAAAACAAAAGTTTGGCCTTCCATCCATTGAACGTCGTCGTTGGCTTTCCCCTCACGTGGTCGCGTGATGCAAGAAAAGGATTGTGCATTGCCGACGATCGGGATGCTTTCCAAGACAGGGTTGAACGCCTTGCACATGAGATCAAAGCGTGGAAGTCCGTTACCATCTCGACCGATGGTTGACCGCGCTGGTATGGCAAAGGAACCGAAAACGCTTGCTAACCCGCAAGTAACGGAGCGACGCCGCTCCAGAACCGAGCCAATCAACAGAAAAATTTTGTTGGTATTTTTGTAGGTTAGCCCTGCTGTCGCCTGAGCGCCAACTATTTGGAAACAAAGGCAGATCTCCATCACTTGGATTCCACCTCTGGCACCGTTATTTCAAAAATCCAAGCGCTTATGGACCACCTGATCGCTATCAATCGCATGCGCCTGTTGCAGGGCCTTCGCGTGTCGTCGCTTCGGCTTTCTTGTCACCATTGGGATTTGGTGCCGGTGCCTCTCGCACGTCTCGCGGTGGCGGATCGACATGCTCAGGCTCTGACGGTGCTTCCTTGTCCGGCCGGCGGACGGGTGGCTGCGGGCCGGGCTTCGGTGGTGGTTCTTGGATCTTGGCTGGCATATCCAGTTAACCGCAACCACAGGCTCCTGTTCCCTTGTATCTTAAAGAACCGTGAGGCTGAAGCCTTCTGTCAGCTTGGTGCGGGTGCCCGCCCTGTCACAAAGATCGATGGAAGGGAACGACTTTGCCTTCGCCGGGCTTGTGGAGGATTCAATTTGCTTGGTGATCCCACAACCCTAGGGCAAACTCCCTGCCGGGCTGCAGGAGGTGAAATGAGAGCACGCGCAGCAACGCTTGGGGATCTCGAGGATGTCTTCCATGGCCTGTCGAAGCGGATGTCGGACGAGTACGCGGCGGCCGGCAAGGACAGCAAAATCGCCTACGACAATCTGATGATGAATTTGAAGGAAGGCCGCGCGCATGCGCTTGTCGAGGGCGAGAAGGCGGTGGCGATCATCGCTTGGCATGAAAACAGCGACGCCGCCGATACGCTGTTCGCCGCGCAAGAGGATTTCTTCCGCGGCCCGACAGTCCGTTTTTGCAAGCGGCATATCAGGCATATCCAGGCGCTTGCCGGCAACCTTCCCATCCACTCGCGCAGCTGGCTCCAGGGGCCCGATGTCGCCAGGTGGTTCGGCGTTATCGGCTATGTCGAGCGCGGCCAGGAAAACGGCGCAAAGCTGTTCGAACTGCCGCCTGCGCGCTGAACAGAAATTCTACCGCACCGGCGAACGCCGCCTGCACCGCCCGGTTGACGGTCACCGGCAGGATCGGACATGTGGTTTTCGCCCGCATGGCGTTCGAAGCTTGCCCGCGGGCCCGGAAGCGCGTCGAGGCGTTCCGCCATCGCCCTGGCGAATTCGTGGGTGCGGATGAGCTTTTTCTAGTCAAGGTTTTAAGACGAGACCGACGGCGACAAACCCAAGAAGGCAGGTGACGCGATCTGGCAACAGCTCCCAAAATCCGTCAACAAACCATCCCGAAAAGGGGCTGAAGGCGGTGTCGGGCGCATCCGCCACGGCGTGATCGGGTTGCGCTCGGCAGGCGTTGATGGTTTGTTGCCGGTCAGCGGAGATCAAGCGATGCGAGAATCCATGGGTCAAGACGAATACGGGTCGGCGAACCCGTTCGATCCGGACGACCTGCCGAATTTGAACGCGATCGGACCAGGGATCGGCAATAACGACTTCGAGAAATACGCGGTCGCCGTGATCATCGTGTTCGGCGCCCTGATCATCGGCGGGCTGATGGCCGCGTCGATGACTTTCGGCCACCGCAACGGCTTCCTGTTCGCGCTGGGCGGCGCCACGTCGGCCTGGATATCGGGAAACGCGCTGCTGCTCGACCGGCCACGCATCTATGCGCTGTTCGTCGGCATCGCTGCCTTGATGCTGATCGCCTCGACCATCACGCTGGTGACCTGACGGCTCCCGAGCCATGAGGCGGAGGCCGGTTCCGAAAGGCGGAATCCGGCCTCATCCGGGAAGCAACGGTCGTGCGGCCTATCAATATCCGAGCGCTTCGCCCGATGCCGCGCGGCTGTCGATGGCGCCATTGTAGCGCGCGCCGCCGCCCTTCTCGATTTCCGCCAGGCTCTTGCCGCCGACGAGAATGCCAGCCGCCTGGCCCCAGCTCTGGTCGCTGAGATCGAGGTGATAGCCCATCCCGGCCAGCAGTCTTTCTGTATCCGGCGAAAGGCCGAACGGCTCGACATAGACGGTATCGGGCAGCCATTGGTGATGAATGCGCGGCGCGTCGATCGCCTCCTGGATGTTCATGCCGTGGTCGATCACGTTGACGATGGCTTCCAGCGTGATGGTGATGATGCGCGAGCCGCCCGGGCTGCCGATGACCATGAACGGCTTGCCATCCTTGGCCACCACGGTCGGGCTCATCGAGGACAGCGGCGTCTTCTTCGGCTGGATGGCATTGGCTTCGCCCTGGACGAGGCCATAAAGGTTGGGCACGCCCGGTTTCTGGGTGAAGTCGTCCATCTCGTTGTTGAGCAGGATGCCGGTGCCGTCCGCGACGACGCCGGCACCGAACGAACCGTTCAGCGTGTAGGTGACCGCGACCGCGTTGCCGTCCTTGTCGATGATCGAATAATGCGTCGTCTCCTTCGACTCGCCAAAACCCTTCGGCATCAGATCCTGTGACACGCCGGCGCGGAACGGATCGATCTTGTCGCGGATGTCCTTGGCATAGGCTTTGTCCAGCAGCCTGGAAACGGGGTTGTCGACGAAATCGGGATCGCCGAGCGCGGAGTTGCGGTCGACATAGGCGTGGCGCATCGCCTCGACCATGACGTGGACGGTCTCGGCCGAGCCGGCGCCGAGATAGGACAGTGGATAGCCTTCCAGCACGTTGAGGATTTCGCAGATGATGACGCCGCCTGAGCTCGGCGGCGGCGAAGAGATGATCTCGTAGCCGCGATAGGAGCAGGTGACGGGCTTCAACTCGCGCACCGCGTATTGTTCGAAATCACCCTTGGCCAGGATACCGCCCTTGGCGCCGCTCGCCTTGACGATGGCGTCGGCGATGGCGCCCTTGTAAAAAGCATCGAGACCTCTCTCGGAAATGGCTGAGAGCGACGCGGCAAGGTCGGGCTGAACCAGCTTCTCGCCGATGCCGTAGGGCTTGCCATCGGTTTTGAGGAAGGCCGCCGCCGCCGCTGGGTCCTTCGCCAACCTTTCGGCGCTGCCGGCGAACGAAGCCGCATCGCCTTGGTTGAGAACGAACCCATCTCTGGCATAGGCGATCGCCGGCGCCATCAGGTCCTGCCTGGAGAAGGTGCCGTATTTCTGGCGCGCCATCTCGAAACCGGCCACCGAGCCTGGTACGCCGACCGCGAGATAGCCGTCCAGGCTAGCGCGCTTCACCGGGTTGCCATCCTTGTCCAGATACATGGTCTTGGTCGCGGCAAGCGGCGCCCGCTCGCGGAAATCGAGGAAGGTCGATTTGCCGTCCTTGAAGCGGATGGTCATGAAGCCACCGCCGCCGATATTGCCGGCATTGGGATAGACGACGGCCAAGGCATATCCGACGGCGACAGCCGCATCGACGGCATTGCCGCCCTTTTTCAACACCTCGACGCCGACTTCGGAAGCCAGATGCTGGGCCGTGACGACCATGCCGTTCTCGCCCTTGGCCGGTGCTGGCGACGCGGCGAAAGCCGATGACGAAAAGGCGAAGGCGATGGAAAGGCCGAGGGCGATCAATGTCCGACGGGTGAGATGCATGGGGGGTTCTCCAAGTGGTGCTTGCCTAGAAAAGCTACTTGGAGCGATCGAGTCCATCTTCAATGAAGACATTCACGGGTTGGTGGACTGCTCGCTTGGGGTGGGAGACGCAGGGCAGAGGAGGCGTGAAGGATCGCCAACTTTCGGACGTTTGTTCAGGTTTGACTATGAGGTAACTGGAATCAGCTGAGACGTCGACGCCACAGCGTCCCCTCTGCCGGACATCTTCCCGCAAGGGGGAGGTCGGCTCTACCTCAAACGATCCCGCCGGAACCACCCGCGACGGCTGGCCGCTCCGCCGCGACCTTGGCGCGGTAGCCCGCCGCCCGGTATGCGGCGACAGGATCGATGGCGCCACCTGTCTTCAGCCGTGCCATGGCAAGGATCGGCTCGACATCGGTTCGATAAGCCGCCTTCAGCGTCTGCGTCGCCATCAGCGCGTCATTGCCGTCCTGGAACCCTTCAAGCGCCTTTCGGTCGACCAGCAGCGCCTGCGCATAGGCGCGCTGCACCTCCACAGCCGACAGCATCAGGCTTTCGATCGGATCGGTGACATTGTGGCTCTGGTCGAGCATATGGGCGGGGTCGAAACCTTCGGCGCCTGACAGCTCGGCATCGACCAGCTCGTTGAAAACCAGGAACAGCCGATAGGGGTCGATCGACCCGGCATCGAGATCGTCGTCGCCATATTTCGAATCGTTGAAGTGGAAGCCGCCGAGTTTTTTGAACTGGATCAGCCGCGAGACGATCATCTCGATGTTGACGTTGGGCGCATGATGGCCGAGGTCGACAAGGCAGAAGGCCTTGTCGCCGAGCTCCCTTGAGATGATGTAGTTGGTGCCCCAGTCCTGCACGACGGTGGAGTAAAAGGCAGGTTCGTACATCTTGTGTTCGGTGAACAGCTTCCAGTCGTCCGGCAGCCCGGCATAGATATCCTTCATGGCGTCGAGATAGCGCTCGAACGCCTTGGCGAAATTGACCTGGCCGGGGAAGTTGGAGCCGTCGCCGATCCACACCGTCAGCGCCTTTGAACCCAGCGTCTTGCCGATCTCGATGCATTCGAGATTGTGCTCGACCGCCTGACGACGCGTGCCGGCATCGGCATGCGTCAGCGAACCGAATTTGTAGGAAAGCGTTTGGTCCTTCGTGTCGGAAAAAGTGTTGGAGTTCATGGCATCGAAGCCCAGCCCGAAGCGTGCGGCGGCCTGCTTCAGCCGGTTCGGATCGGCCTTGTCCCAAGGAATGTGCAGCGACACGGTCGGCGTCGCCTGCGTCAATTGCTGGATGACAGCGCAATCCTCGATCTTGTCGAAGATGTCGCGCGGCTCACCGGCGCCGGGAAAGCGGGCGAAGCGGGTGCCGCCGGTGCCGACGCCCCAGGACGGGATCGCCACGGCGAAGTTTTCCACCTTGTCGCGGATAGAGTCGATGGCGATGCCGCGTCGGTCTAGGCGCTCGCCGAGCGAGGCATAGTCACGCTCGAGGTCAACCTTGCGCGCGACGTTACTGCTGGCGACGATGTCGCCGGAGATGATGGATTCGGACACTGCTGTTCCTCCCAAAATTACGTTCGGCTGGCGCCGCCCCTCATCCGCCCTTCGGGCACCTTCTCCCGTGGACGGGGAGAAGGAAGGCTAGCGCGTGAAGCTCTGCGCATTGCCGGCGTCGACGTTGATGATGTTGCCTGTCGACTTGGCCGACATGTCGGAGGCGAGGAAATAGATCGCCTCGGCGATGTCTTCCGGGAAGACGGAGCGCTTCAGCATCGAACGCGAGCGGTAGTGCTCTTCCAGATCGTCGGTCGACATCTTGTAGGCGGCGGCACGCTGTTCCTTCCACTCGCCGGTCCAGATCTTCGAGCCGCGCAGCACCGCATCCGGGTTGACGACATTGACCCTGATCTGGGCTTCCGCGCCCTCCAGCGCCAGGCAGCGGGCGAGATGAATCTCGGCCGCCTTGGCGGTGCAATAGGCGGCGGCGTTGGGCGATGCCGCCAGGCCGTTCTTGGAGGCGACAAAGACGACGTTGCCGCCGATCTTCTGTACCCGGAACAGCCGAAATGCTTCCCTGGAGACCAGGAAATAGCCGGTGGAGAGGATGTCCATGTTCTTGTTCCACAGCGCCAGGGTCGTCTCCTCGATCGGCGCCGACGATGCCAAGCCGGCATTCGAGATCAGAATATCGATGCCGCCGAACTCGACGGCCGTCTCGGCGAAGCCGGCGACGACCTGGTCCTCCGAGGTGACGTTGATGAGAACCGGGCGGACGAAATCCCTGCCATAGGCATTTGCCAGTTCCTCGTTGGCGCCGGCGAGTGCCGCCTCGTCGATATCGGCCAGCACGACGCAGGCGCCCTCGCGCAGCAGGCGGTTGGCCGTGGCGCGGCCGATGCCCCCGGCGCCGCCGGTGACCAGCGCGATCTGGCCGGCGAGAGACTTCGGCTTCGGCATGCGCTGCAGCTTCAAATCCTCGAGCAGCCAATACTCGATGTCAAAAGCCTCCTGCGCTGGCAGGCCAACATAGGACGAGACAGTGGAGGCGCCGCGCATGACGTTGATGGCGTTGACGTAGAACTCGCCCGAGATGCGCGCTGTCGCCTTGTCGCCGGCGAAGGTGAACATGCCGACGCCGGGCATCAGATAGACTACAGCGTTGGGGTCGCGGATGGCAGGCGAATCCGCATGCTTGCAGCTATCGTAATAGGCCTGGTAGCCGACACGATATTCGGCAATGTCGTCGGCGAGGCGCGCGATGACGGCGTCGACATCCGGTTTTGCCGGATCGAATTCGATCACCAGCGGGCGGATCTTGGTGCGCAGGAAGTGGTCCGGGCACGAGGTGCCGAGGGCGGCCAGCGGGCGCAAATTCCTGGAGTTGACGAATTCGAGCACGGCGGGCGAGTCATCGAAGTGGCCAAGCTTGTGGCTCTTTTCCGAGATCAGGCCGCGAATCCTGGGCATCAGCTTGGCGGCAATGGCGCGGCGATCGGCGGCGTCCATCGACTTCACCACCTCGCCACCGAAGATCGCCACGCCTTCGGAGCGGCGCTCGAACCATTCAATGGCCTGGTTGATCACCGAAATCGTCGTTTCATAGCATTCCTTCGGCGTATCGCCCCAGGTGAAAAGGCCGTGGCTTTCGAGGATGACGCCCTTGGCGGTGGGGTGTTCGAGGCAGAATTTCTCCAGCCACAGGCCGAGTTCGAAGCCCGGCCGCTTCCATGGCAACGAGCCGATGACATCGCCGAATATCTCCTTGGTCAGAGCCCTGGAATCCTTCGCGGCGGCGATGGCGATGATGGCATCGGGATGCATGTGGTCGACAAAAGGCTTCGGCACATAGGCATGCAGCGGCGTGTCGATCGAGGCCGCGCGCGGATTGAGGTTGAAGGTGCAGTGGGGAAGATAGCCCACCATCTCGTCCTCGTGCTCGGCGCCGCGATAAAGCCCCTTCAGCGCCCGCAGCTTGTCCATGTAGAGCGTTGCGAAGCCGTCAAGCTTGATCGAGGCGCTGTCGCCGCCCGAGCCCTTCACCCACAGCACTTCGACATCTTGGCCGGTGAGCGGATCCTTCTGCCATATCTTCGAGGAGGTATTGCCGCCGCCATAATTGGTGACGCGCTTGTCGGAGCCGAGCGTGTTCGAGCGATAGACCAGCAGCTCGGGCTCACTCATCCCCTTGGCTTTCGCATCGTCCCACAGATTGGCGAGGCGCGAGCCGGAGCGCTTGTCGAGCATAGGTAATCCTCCCTTGGAGCGCGCACCATGCGCTCCTTTTTCGCTCGGGAATGTCTACGCAAGAGGCGAGCTTGTCAATCACAAACGATCAATATCAATCATATTGCACTGCACAATGAAATTATATGATCGGAAATGATTGACACTGCTCGGTTTGGGTGCCTAGATGCTTAGGCAGGGAGGAACCATGCACGAAAAAGAGCGCCACAGGATCATTTTGTCCGCCGTCCAGGAAAAACCTGTGGTGACGGTGCAGGAAATGGTCGACCTGACGGAATCGTCCGAGGCGACGATCCGGCGCGACATCGCGGCTCTCCATGTCCAAAAGCGCCTGCGCCGGGTGCGCGGCGGCGCTGAAGCAATATCGCCGCCGCAGTTCATCGGGCTGGCCGGCCGGCCCTTTTCCGTCAACGAAACGCTCAACGCGGCGCAGAAGCGGGCGATCGCTCGTGAAGCAGTCGAGTTGTGCAAGGATGGCGAGCCGATCATCATCAATGGCGGCACCACCACCTTCCAGATGGTGCATTTCCTGGCCGGCCTCCGCATGCCGATCTTCACCAATTCGTTCCCTATCGCCGAGCACCTGCTCAAGCACTCCAAGAATACGGTCATGCTGTCGGGCGGCACCATCTATCGCGAGCAGAACATCATCCTGTCGCCCTTCGACAATGACGTCACGCGCAATTTCTACGCACGCCGCATGTTCATGGGCGCTCAAGGACTGGGGCCTCTCGGCCTGATGGAAGGCGATCCACTTCTGATTCAGGCGGAGCAGAAGCTGATCGACCAGGCCGACGAGTTGGTGGTGCTGGTCGATTCCTCGAAATTCCGCAAACGCTCCAGCCTGATCCTGTGCGGTCTTTCGCGCATCGCCACCGTCATCACGGACGATGGCATCGAGGACCGCGAAGCCAAGATGCTGGAAACCGCGGGGGTGACGCTGATCGTCGCCCGCAAGTCGACAAAGGAAGAATCTTCACTGCAGGCCTGAGACACCCTCACGCCGCAGCGGCGATGGAATGCAACACTCAAGGGAGGAAATTCGATGAGCTTCTTGAAGAAATTGATGGTGACCGCGGCTTTCTCGGCCGCCATGTTCGTGAATGCCGCCTATGCGGAAAACGTCAAGATCGCGCTCGTGGTGAAGTCGCTCGGCAACGGCTTCTTCGATGCCGCCAACAAGGGCGCGCAAGAGGCGGCCAAGGAACTCGGCGACGTCGATATCATCTACACCGGCCCGACCAAGGCGACCGCCGAGGCGCAGATCGAAGTGGTTAATTCGCTGATCGCGCAGAAGGTCAACGCCATCGCGATTTCCGCCAATGACGCCGACGCGTTGGTGCCGGTGCTGAAGAAGGCCATGGAGCGCGGCATCACCGTCATCTCCTGGGATTCGGGCGTCGCCAAGGAAGGCCGCCAGCTTCACCTCAACCCGTCCGACACCGGCCTGATCGGCGAGACCATTATCAAGCTTGCCGCCGACTATCTGCCGGAAGGCGGCGATGTCGCCATCCTGTCGGCTTCCTCGACCGCGACCAACCAGAATTCCTGGATCGAAGCGGCCAAGAAGGTGCTGCCGGCGAAGTTCCCCAAGATCAAGCTGGTCGCCACCGTCTATGGCGATGACGACTCGGCCAAGAGCACCGACGAGGCCAAGGGCCTGCTGAAATCCTATCCGAACCTCAAGGCGATCATCGCGCCGACCACCGTCGGCGTCGTCGCCGCCGCCCAGGTCGTCACCGACGAGAACCTGATCGGCAAGGTCAACGTCACCGGTCTGGCGCTGCCATCGGAGTTCAAGAAGTTCATCGACAACGGCGCCAGCCAGGCGGTTGCGCTGTGGAACCCGATCGACCTCGGCTACTCCGCCGTCTACCTCGCCCATGACCTGGCGGTGAAAAAGGAAGAGGCCAAGCCGGGTGCGACGCTGTCGATCGGCCGCGTCGGCAAGGTCACGCTCGACGACACCAACTCGGCCGCGATGGCTCCGCCCTTCCAGTTCGACAAGAGCAACATCGAGAAGTTCTCCAAGATCTATTGATCTCTGGCTTTCAAGCTGGCGCGGCGGGACTCACATCCCGCCGCGACTTCAAACGGACCTAGTTTCAGGGCTTGACACGGATATGGACACGACGGCCCGACATAGCGAGACCGACGAGCGGCTTCCGGCCTCCGCTCCGCGCCTGGCGCTGTCCGGCATCTCCAAGAGCTTTCCCGGTGTCCGTGCCCTGCACAATGTCAGCCTGTCGCTCTATCCCGGCCAGGTGACGGCGCTGATCGGCGAGAACGGCGCCGGCAAGTCGACGCTGGTCAAGATCATGACCGGCATCTACCAGCCCGATGCGGGCACGATCAGCATCGACGGCCAAGCCGTCGCGCTGCCCAGCGCGCACGCCGCCTTTGGCCACGGCGTGACCGCCATCCATCAGGAAACCGTGCTGTTCGACGATCTCAGCGTCGCCGAAAACATCTTTCTCGGCCATGCGCCGCGAACGCGCCTCGGCACCATCGACTGGCGCACGATGCGCAAGAATGCGCGCGAAGTGCTCGACACCATGCATGCCGGCCATATCGATGCCGATGCGAGGCTCAGGGATCTCGGCATCGCCAACAAGCATCTCGTCGCCGTCGCGCGCGCCATGTCGATCGACTCCCAGATAGTCATCATGGACGAGCCGACCGCAGCCCTTTCGATGAAAGAGATCGAGGAGCTTTTCCTTTTGATCGAATTCCTCAAGCAGCAGGGCAAGGCGATCCTGTTCATCAGCCACAAGTTCGACGAGATCTATCGCATTGCCGACCGCTACACGGTGTTCCGCGACGGCGAGATGGTCGGCGAAGGCCTGATCAGGGATGCCGGCCAGAGCCAGATCGTGCGCATGATGGTCGGCCGTTCGGTCGACCACATCTTTCCGCGGCGCAAGGCCGAGATCGGCGCGCCGATGCTTTCCGTTTCCGGCCTGTCACATCCGACCGAGTTCAGGGATATCGGCTTCGAACTGCACAAGGGCGAGATTCTCGGCTTCTATGGCCTGGTGGGCGCGGGGCGCAGCGAGGTGATGCAGGCGATTTCTGGCATTACCCGCATAAGCGGCGGCACGATCATGCTGGATGGCAAGACGATCGCCCCGAAATCGGCCGCGGATTCGATCGAGGCCGGCATCGTCTACGTCCCGGAAGAACGCGGCAAGCAGGGTGTGGTTATCGGCCTGCCGATCTTTCAGAATGTTTCGCTGCCATCGCTCGCCCGCACCTCGAAATCAGGCATGCTGCGGCTGGCGGAGGAATTTTCGCTGGCCCGCTCCTACACGGAACGGCTCGACCTCAGGGCCTCCTCGCTCAGCCAGGATGTCGGCACGCTATCTGGCGGCAACCAGCAGAAGGTGGTCATCGCCAAATGGCTGGCGACGACGCCCAAGGTGATCATCCTTGATGAACCGACCAAGGGCATCGACATCGGCTCCAAGGCCGCCGTGCACGGCTTTATGGCCGAACTGGTGGCGCAGGGCCTGTCGGTGATCATGGTGTCGTCCGAACTGCCTGAAATTCTCGGCATGTCCGATCGCGTCGTCGTCATGCGCGAGGGCCTTGTCGCGGCGGTCTACGACAACGAGGGACTGGATGCCGAGACGCTGGTCAGGACAGCAGCAGGGATCGCGGCATGAAAGCTTTCCTGAAATACCGCGAAATCTGGCTGCTCGCGGCCATCGTCGTCTTGATCGGGCTGATCTCGACGCGCTACCCCGCCTTTGCCGACCTCGGCAATCTGCGCCAGGTGTTCAACGACACCTCGATCCTGATGATCCTGGCGCTCGGCCAGATGGTCGTCATCCTGACGCGCTCGATCGACCTGTCGATGGCGTCGAACCTCTGTTTCACCGGAATGGTGGTGGCGATGCTGAACGCCGCCCATCCGGCGATCCCGATCCCGCTGCTGATCGTCATCGCGCTTGCAGTGGGGCTGATGCTCGGCGCTATCAACGGCCTGCTGGTGTGGCGTCTGAACATACCCTCGATCGTGGTGACGCTGGGCACGCTCACCATCTATCGCGGCGCCACTTTCGTCCTGTCCGGTGGCGCCTGGGTCAATGCCGATAAGATGAGTGCGGATTTCATCGGCTTCCAGCGCGCAGCTTTCCTCGGCATTCCGGTTCTGTCCTGGATCGCCATCCTGGTGATCGCGCTGTTCTTCGTGCTGATGACGCGCACCGCGCTCGGCCGCTCGATCCATGCCATCGGCGTCAATCCGACGGCGTCCGTCTACACCGGCATCGATGTCGGGCGGACCAAATTCATCGTCTTCTGCATCTCCGGGATGATCGGTGGCCTCTGCGGTTATCTCTGGATCTCGCGCTATGTGATCGCCTCGGTCGAGGTCGCCAACGGCTATGAGTTGAACATCATCGCCGCCTGCGTCATCGGCGGCATCTCGATCGCCGGCGGCATCGGCTCGGTCGGCGGCGCCGTGCTCGGCGCGCTGTTCCTCGGCATCATCTCCAACGCTTTGCCGGTCATCAACATCTCGCCCTTCTGGCAGATGGCGATTTCGGGCAGCGCCATCATCCTGGCGGTCGTGCTCAACGCGCGCGGCGAACGCCAGCAGGGCCGCATCATCCTCAAGAAAGTGGAAGCGGCATGACCGACGTCCCTGCCCCTCGCCACATTCCCGACCGGCTCGACAAACCGCTCTCTTCGGCGATCTTTTCCTGGGAAGCGCTGCTGGTCGTGGTGGCCATCGCCATCTTTGCCATCAACAGTTTCGCCTCACCCTATTTCCTCGACCCGTATTCGCTGTCCGATCTCACCTTCAATTTCACCGAGAAGGGCCTGATCGCGTTCGCCATGGCGCTGCTGATTATTTCCGGCGAGATCGACCTGTCGGTGGCCGCCATCATCGCGCTCGCCTCGACCATGATGGGCATGGCGGTGCAGGCCGGCGCCGGCACGCCGGGGCTTGTCCTGATCGGCGTCGTCGTCGGGCTCGGCTGCGGCGCCTTCAACGGACTGCTGGTCACGCGGCTCGGCCTGCCGTCCATCGTCGTCACCATCGGCACGATGAGCCTGTTTCGCGGCATCGCCTTCATCATTCTCGGTGACCAGGCCTACAAGGGCTATCCCGAGAGCTTCGCCTTCTTCGGCCAGGGTTATGTCTGGTGGGTGGTGTCGTTCGAACTGGTGCTCTTCCTCATCGCCGCGGTGGTCTACTGGTTCCTGCTGCACCGCACGAATTTCGGCCGCCGGGTCTTCGCGATCGGCAACAATCCGGTCGCGGCGCAGTTTTCCGGCGTGCGCGTCGGCCGCATAAAATTCATCCTGTTTTGCCTGACCGGCCTGATGTCGGGCATCGCCTCGGTGCTGATCACGTCGCGGCTCGGCTCGACGCGTCCGTCGATCGCACAGGGCTATGAGCTGGAGGTCATCACCATGGTGGTGCTCGGCGGCGTCAGCATCCTCGGCGGCGCCGGCAGCATCCTCGGCGTGGTGCTTGCCGCCCTGATCATGGGGCTGGTGACCTTCGGGCTCGGCCTGCTCAACGTGCCCGGCATCGTCATGTCGATCTTCATCGGCCTGCTGCTGATCATCGTCATCGCGCTGCCGATCGTCTGGCGGCGGATGCGCGGGGGACGCCTGGCCTGATGCCCGAGAAATACGCATTCAAGATGATGCTCAAACCCGGCATGAAGGCCCAGTACAAAAAGCGCCACGATGAAATCTGGCCGTCGCTGGTCGCGTTGCTGAAGCAGGCCGGCGTCTCCGACTACTCCATCCATCTGGACGAGGAGACGAACATCCTGTTCGGCGTGCTGTGGCGGCGCGATGGCCACGGCATGGACGATCTGCCGAAGCATCCGGTGATGCAGCGCTGGTGGGCTGAAATGGCCGACATCATGGAGACGAAACCGGATAACGAGCCGGTGGCGGTGCCGCTGGAAATAATGTTCCATATGGAATGAGCGCGGTCCGCCACATCGCCGTCATCGACATCGGCAAGACCAACGCCAAGGTGGCGCTGGTCGATCTCGCCACATTGAGCGAGGTGACGCTGCGCCGGGTGGCAAACGCGCCGGCGCGACAAGCGCCCTACCCGCATCACGATGTCGACGCGCTTTGGGCGTTTATCCTCGACAGCCTTGCCGACCTCAATCGCGAACAGCGCATTGACGCTATCTCGATCACCACGCATGGCGCAACCGGCGTGGTGGTCGATGCGAGGAGCGAGCTGGTGCTGCCTGTCCTCGACTATGAATACGGTGGGCCCGATGAGCTCGCGCCCGACTATGACGCGATCCGCCCGCCCTTCTCCGAGACCGGCTCGCCGCGCCTGCCGCTCGGCCTCAATCTTGGCGCGCAATTCTTCTGGCAGCAGCAAAGTTTCCCGACGGAGTTCGCCCGGACCGCCGCGATGCTGATGTACCCGCAATACTGGGCGCTGCGCCTGACCGGCGTCGCCGCCAACGAGGTCACCTCGCTCGGCTGCCACACCGATTTGTGGAACCCCTGGACGGGGGATTTTTCGGCGCTGGTCGATCGCCTGGGCTGGCGCCAGCTGATGGCTCCCGTGCGGCCGGCCAGCGATCGTCTTGGCTCGATCCTGCCCGCGCTTGCGCAGCGGACCGGGCTCGATCCACAAACCCCGGTCTTTTGCGGCCTGCACGATTCCAACGCCTCGCTGCTGCCGCATCTCCTGTCAGACGCGCCGCCCTTCTGCGTGGTCTCGACCGGCACCTGGGTGGTGTCAATGGCGGTCGGCGGCAAGACGGTGGCGCTCGATCCGGCAAGGGATACGCTGGTCAATGTCAATGCGCTCGGCGACCCCGTGCCCTCCGCGCGGTTCATGGGCGGCCGCGAATTCTCGCTGCTGACCGAAGGCTCGGCGCAGAGCTGGAGCGACAGCGATGTCACCGCGGTGCTGGCGCGCAAGACTTTGCTTTTGCCTTCGATCCGGCAAGGCTCGGGGCCGTTTCCGCATCACACCGCCACCTGGCGCAAGGGCGAGGCGATCCCTCCCGGCCAACGCTTTGCCGCCATCTCCTTCTATCTGGCGCTGATGACGGCGACCTGCCTCGACCTCGTCGGCGGCGATGGCCCGACGACCGTCGAGGGGCCTTTCGCGCGCAATCAATTGTTCACGCGGATGCTTGCCGCGAGCACTGGCCGCGCGGTCATCGCATCGGAGGCCGCTACCGGCACCAGCATCGGGGCTGCCCTGCTGGCATCCAACCAGCGCGCGGCGCATGGCAAAGGTCAAACACAGGAGCCGCCGGCCGATCCGGCCTGGGCGGAGTATATCATCTCGTGGCGGGCGGCCGTCGAGGCTATTGGCTGATCAGAGAATCCGCTTGCCAAAGGCGGACATGACGAAGTTGACCGCGTCGCTACCGATCCTGGGCTCCAGATCGGTACTCAGGCCGGAGACATCCATCGACAGCAGCCCGCCGGAAAGTGCGATCGCCTCCATCGCCTGATGCGTCTCGCGCACGGTGAGGCCGCCGGAGCCAGCCGCCCAGCCGGCGAATTCGGTCGCCGTGGGCGAATAGCTGACATGAAACCCTTGCGTGCCCGAGGTGGCGATGCGGATTGCCTCGTGCATCAGGTCGCGCATGCCCATGGCGTCGATATCGGTCATCGTGAAGGCCGAGACGCGCGAATCCTTCAGAACCCGCACTTCCGCCGGGTCGGCATGGCGCAGCCCGATGATTACGACGTTTTCCGGCGACAGCTGCGGCTGCAGCGCGCCGGCCTTGTGGTCGAGGCCAAGCGAGCGCGCCAGTACCGACGCCTCCGGCAGGTCGATGCCATCTTCGTCCTCCGGCATCAGCGCGGCGATGGAATCGATCCAGATCAGGCCGAAGGAGTGGGTCGCGCGGGCCGTTGCGGTCAGCGCCTTGTGCGCGATGCGACGATCGGCGCCGGCGGAGAAACGGATCAGGCCCGAGGGCGGCCGATCGATATCGGCCAGTTCGACGACGTCGAAATTCATCGCCTCCAACCGGGCGCCAGTTGCTTCGCGCGCGAGGATGCGAGCGGCTTCCGCTTCGGCCGAGATCGACACCATCTTGCGGCCGGAGAAATCCGCGACATCGTGCATAGGCGCCTTTTCGACATATTCCGAGGTCATCGCCAGCAGCATGGCGCCATAGCTCATGCGGAAGGCGACGCGGTCACCAACGGCGAGCGGCGGGTCCGCATCCTGCACATCGAGCAGCAGATGGTCACTGGAGGCTCCGAGCACCCTTATCCCCATGGCGATCGGGATCAGCCCTTCGACCAGCACATCCTCGCGGCCGATATTGGCGATGGCGCGCAGCCTGTCGCCTTGGTCGAGAAAGATCGGCTGGTTGCCGAAGGCGTCGTAACCGGAGGTGCCGATCGGCCGCGACGGCTTAAGCTTGACCTCGATGACGTCGCTGGTCAGCCGGCAGGCATCGGGTTCGAGTTCCGCCCATGGCACATCGCGGAAGGTTTCGACACCGCCCTGCAGGATCGCTTCGCCGACGCGCAAATTGTTGATGCCGGCCGGCAATTTGCGTTCAAGCAGCAGCGGCAGGGACGACGACGCGCCGCCGGAGATGAACTCCAGGCTTTTGCCGGACAGACGCTCGGTCTTGTAGGCATGGGCGACGAGCTGGCCGAGATTTTCCTCTGTCGGCATGATGGCGCCGAAGCAACCGAGATTGGTGCCGATGCCGGCGATGCGCACGCCCTTCATGTCGAGAATCCGCTCGACCGTGGGGATGAGGTCGTTCGGCCAGATGCCTTCGCGGAGGTCGCCGAGATCGATCATCAGCATGATGTCGTGGACGCGGCCCATACGCTCGGCGATACGCGAGATCTCGCGGATGATCGTCAGTTCCGACTGCAGGCTGACGTCGACGGTGCGCACCACCTCCTCGACGCGCGCCATAGGCGGGCTGCGCAACAGCATGATCGGCGCGCTGATACCGCTGTCGCGCAGCCGGCGGATGTTTTCGAAACGCGACTCGGCGATCCCGGAGACGCCGCCGCGCAGCATGGCGCGCGCCACTTGCGGCATGCCGCAAGTGCCCTTGGTGACGCCGAAAACCTTGATGCCCGAAAGCGCACAGCGGTCCACAATGGTGCGGGCATTGCGCTCGATGCGGCCAAGGTCGATGGCGACTTGCGGTCCCGACATCTTATCCCCTGTAGACAAGCCCGTGCGGGTCGATCTCCGGCCTGCGGCCAGCGACGATGTCGGCTAGAAATTTTCCCGAGCCGCACGCCATGGTCCAGCCGACATGGCCATGGCCGGTGTCGAGGTAAAGGTTACTGTATTTCGCCTGGCCGATGACCGGCACCGAATTCGGCATCATCGGCCGCAAACCCGCCCATAGCTCGGCCTTCCTCTCGTCGAAAGCACCGGGGAACAGGTCCTTGCCGGTCCTGAACATGGTGGCGAAGTCGCTGGGCTTGTGGGTGCGGTCGAAGCCGGTGAATTCGGCGGTCGAAGCCAACCGCAATCGATTGCCGAGGCGCGAATAGGCCATCAGCTGATCCTCGTCGGCGCCGCCCATGGTCGGGCCTTTGCTCTCATCCTCCAGCGGAATCGTCGCGGTATAGCCCTTCACCGGATAGACCGGCAGGTCGATACCGTAGCGCCGGCCGAGCAGGCCGCTCTCCGGCCCCATCGATATGACCACCGCATCGCCGGCGATCGGTCCGGCCGAAGTCATCACGACACGCACCCGGTCGCCTTCGATGTCGAGGCCCTCGACCGTCGTCCCATAAAGGAATCTCACGCCGAGCTTCTCGGCGGCATAGGCAGCGAGGTTTTCCACGAACTGCCGGGAATCACCGGTCTGGTCGATCGGCGAGTAGACACCGCCGGCGATCTTTTCCTTCACCCCGGCTAGACCTGGTTCAAGCTCGACCAGCCGGTCGCGGCCGACGATCTCGATCGGCAGGCCATGCTCGGCCAGATAGCGGTAATTGTCGGTGCCGGTGTCGAGACTGTGCTGCGAGCGGAAGAAGTACAGGATGCCCTTCTTGCGCTCGTCGTAGTGGATGCCGGTATCGGCGGATATGGCGTTGATACAGTCGCGCGAATAGAGCGCCAGCCGCAGCTTGACCTGGCTGTTGGCCCGCAGGCGGGCCACCGTGCACTGGCGCAGGAAGCGCAGGCTCCAGGCGAGGAAATAGGGATCGAAGCGCAGCCGCACCTTGATGCCGAGATCATGATTGTAGAGCCCGCGCAGGAACGTCTTGAGTGCAGCCGGCGAGGCCCAGGCGGTGGCGTCGCCTGGAGACACCAGCCCGGCATTCGACTGGCTGGTGCCTCGCGCCGGCGCGGCATGACGCTCGATGACGGTGACCTCGTGGCCGTCGGCGGCCAGATAGTAGGCTGCCGCCGTACCGACGACGCCGGCTCCAAGCACCGTTATCTTCATGCCATCCCCCAAACCTCTTCGCGGCACCGCGCCTCCACGCCGTGTCGCGAATACTTGCATAGCGCGTCGCCGCGCGCCTTGCGAGCCCTGGGCTTGTGAGCCCCCTGGGGAAAGCGCGCTCAACCCCGCGCGGAGTTCTTGCTGGTCAGGATGCGTTCCCAGGCCAGCGCGTCGTTGACGATCTGGTCGAGATCGTCGCGCTGCGGGGTCCAGCCCAGTTCCGACCGGGCGAGATCGGAATTCGCAACCACCGCCGCGGCATCCCCGGGACGCCGGTCGCCCATCCTGACCTCGAAATCATGGCCGAAGGCGCGCCGCACGCTTTCGATCACCTCGAGCACCGAATAGCCATGGCTGTAGCCGCAATTGGCGACGAGGCTGGCGCCCCCGGCGCGCAGTCGCTGCAAAGCCAGGCGATGCGCCGCGGCCAGATCGCTGACGTGGATATAGTCGCGCATGCAAGTGCCGTCCGGCGTCGGATAGTCGGTACCAAAGACCTGCATGAAGGGTCGCTTGCCAAGCGCGGTCTCGCAGGCGACCTTGATCAGATGGGTGGCGCCCGGAGTGGACTGGCCGGTGCGGCCCTTCGGGTCGGCGCCGGCGACGTTGAAATAGCGCAGCGCCGTGTAGCTGATGTCGTGCGCAAGGCCTGCGTCGCGCAGCATCCACTCGCTCATCAGCTTGGACAGGCCATAGGGCGATTCCGGCGCCAGGCGCGCATCCTCGCGCACCGGCTCCAGCCCGGCGCCGCCATAGACGGCGGCAGTCGAGGAGAAGATGAAATTCGGCACGCCCTCGCGGACCGCGGTTTCGATCAACGTGCGAGTCTTCGAGGTGTTGTTCTCGTAGTAGGCGAGCGGATCGGCTACCGATTCCGGCACCACGATGGAGCCGGCGAAATGGATGATGGCGTCGACATGATTGTCCCGGATGATCCCGCCGACCAATTCCTTGTCGGCGACATCGCCGACAATCAGCTTTGCCTCTGGCGCCACTGCCCATTCGAAGCCGGTGGAAAGGCGGTCGAGAACGACCACGCTTTCGCCCGCATCCAGCAATTCCCAGACCATATGGCTGCCGATATAGCCGGCGCCGCCTGTCACCAAAACCGTCATCCCAAGTCCTCGCTTACCCAAGATTTATCCGAAACTGTCTCAACAACCGCCTTACTGGAAAGCCCGGCGGATGGCCATTAGAACGAGAGGTAACCGGCGTTCACTTGATGTGGCATCGTGCGGAAACAAAAGTGATCGACTGAGCGTGTCGTGAAGTGGAATAGGCCACGATCCGCCAACGTTAGAAACAGGTGCGGGGCGTGGCATTTTGACCAAAATGGCCTGGTGGACGGCCAAAAGGCCAATGATTATGATGCCGCGCAAAATTGGGAAGTCGACATGAACTATCAGCGGTTTTTCGAGGAAGCGATCGATCAGCTCCATGCCGAGCGTCGCTACCGCGTCTTCGCCGACCTGGAGCGTATCGCGGGCAAGTTTCCGCGCGCCATCTGGCGTTCCAACGGCCGCGCCGAGGAAATCACCGTCTGGTGCTCCAACGACTATCTCGGCATGGGCCAGCATCCTGACGTGATCGCCGCATTCCAGAACGCGGCCGGCAAGATGGGTTCGGGCGCCGGTGGCACCCGCAACATTTCCGGCACGTCCAACCCGCTGGTCGAGCTCGAGCATGAGCTTGCCGACCTGCATGGCAAGGAGGCGGCACTCGTCTTCACCTCCGGTTTCGTCTCCAACGAAGCCTCGATCTCGACCATCGCGCGGCTTTTGCCCAATTGCCTGATCATCTCGGACGAACTGAACCATGCCTCGATGATCGAAGGCGTGCGACGCTCGGGCGCCGAGAAAAAGATCTTCCGCCACAATGACGTCGCGCATCTGGAAAGCCTTTTGCAGACGGCGGGGCGCGAACGCGCCAAGCTGATCGTCTTCGAAAGCGTCTATTCGATGGATGGCGATATCGCGCCGATCAAGGAGATCGTCGAACTTGCCGAACGCTACAACGCCTTGACCTATATCGACGAGGTCCACGCCGTCGGCATGTATGGACCGCGTGGCGGCGGCATCACCGAGCGCGAAGGCCTGGCCGACCGCATCGACATCATAGAAGGGACGCTGGCCAAGGCGTTCGGGACGCTTGGCGGTTACATCACCGGCACCAGCGCCGTCATCGACGCGGTGCGCTCCTATGCGCCGGGCTTCATCTTCACCACCGCGCTGCCGCCGGCGATCGCCGCCGCGTCCACCACGTCGATCCGCCACCTGAAGCGCTCGCAGGCCGAGCGCGACGCCCAGCAGCAGCAGGCGAGCCGAACCAAGCAGATCCTGTCGGCGGCCGGTCTGCCGGTGATGGAGTCGCCGACACATATCGTGCCGGTGCTGGTTGGCGATCCTGAACTCTGCAAGATGGCGAGCGACCGCCTGCTCGGCGTCCACGGCATCTACATCCAGCCGATCAACTACCCGACCGTGCCACGCGGTACCGAACGGCTGCGTATCACGCCGACGCCGTTCCATTCCGATGCGCTGATCGCCGAACTGCAGGACGCGCTGGTCGAAACCTGGGACGCGCTCGGCATCCCTTACGGTTCGGCGGGACGGCCGTCGGTGGCCAAAAGCGACCGCATCATTCCACTGCTGGTGCCCAAGTCAGGCGGCTGAAGTCAGGCGGCTGAAGCCCGTTTGAAACTCCACTCCGACGGCCAGCGGACGCGGCTTTCAATTCAGGCTTCGTCAGCGTTCAGACAGTCTTCATCCACCTTGCCAGCCGGTTTGCCGCATCCTCGAGCTGGTCGAGGCGGCGGTGGAAGCACAGCCGCAGGAACGCTTCGCCACCGGGACCGAAGGCGGTGCCGGGCGCCAGGCCGACATTGGCCTTGTCGACGATTTCGAAAGCGGCTGCCCGCGAGTCCGTTATGCCGTCGACGGTGAAGAACAGGTAGAAGGCGCCCTGCGGTACGGTGAAACGCGCCTTACCGGTTTCGCCGAGAATACCGCAGACCAGATCGCGCGCTTGCCTCGCCCGCTCCACCTGTTCGGCGACGAAAGCATCGCCCTCGTCGAGCGCCGCGACCGCGCCGCGCTGCATGAACTGGGCGACGCCCGAGTTCGAATACTGGATCAGGTTCTCGAACACCTGCTGCAGGCTTGGATGCGTCTTGATCCAGCCGACGCGCCAGCCGGTCATCGCCCAGTTCTTGGAGAAACTGTTGACGAACAGGATGCGGTCTTCCGCCTCCGCGATGTCGAGGAAGGACGGCGCGCGGCCGTGACCATAGTGGAACAGCGAATAGATCTCATCGGCGATGATCCACAGGCCCTTGGCGCGGGCGAGATCGAGGATCGCCCGCAAGGTCTCATGGTCGGCGGTCCAGCCGGTCGGATTGGACGGCGTGTTGATGAACAAGGCCTTCGTGCGCGGTGTGACCGCCGCCGCGATCTTCTCGACGTCGCATGACCAGCCATTTCCGGAATGGTCGAGTGTGACCGGCACCGGCACGGCACCCGCGATTGCCGCGGCAGCGTCGAAATTCGGCCAGGCCGGCGACAGGTAGATCACTTCGTCGCCGGGTCCCGCCAGCGCGTCGAGCGCCAGCTGGATGGCATGCATGCCGGAGCCGGTGACGATGAATTGCTCCTCGGCGAAGGTCTTGGCGAAGTGCCTTTCGTAGTAGCGTGCCAGGGCCTGCCTGAGATCGGGAATGCCCCTCTGCCAAGTGTAGAACGTCTCGCCGCCGGCCAGCGCCTTCGACGCCGCATCGGTAATGAAGGACGGCGTCGCCAGGTCGCCCTCGCCGGCCCAAAGCGGAATCAGGCCTTCGCGCAATCTGCCATAATTGACGACGGCCACGATCCCGCTTTCAGGCGCGGCCAGGGCCTCGGGGCGCAGGGTCTGGATCAAGGTCATGGGCAGGTCCATTGTCTCGGGCGGGTTCGTGGGTGCTGTTTACCAGATGCGAAAACAGAAAACCCCGGCCGCCAACGACCGGGGTTTTGGTCCAGAAGAACCCTATCCGTCTATCGCCTGGCCAGCAGATCGCGGATTTCGGTCAAAAGCTGCACATCGGCCGGCGGTGGCGCGGCCGCTGGCGCGGGCTTCTCGCGCTCAAGCCGCCTGCGCAAATTGTTCACAGCCTTGACCATGAGGAAGATGATGAAGGCGAGGATAAGGAAGTTCAGCACCGCGGTAATAAAGCTGCCGTAGGCGAGCACGGCGCCGTGCGCCTTGGCATCAGCCAGCGTCGTAGCCTTGTTGTCCAAGGACAGGGGCAGGAAATAATTGTTGAAATCCAGTCCGCCGAAGATCGCACCGACAATCGGCATGATGACGTCGTCGACGAGTGACTTGACGATAGTGCCAAAGGAAGCGCCGATGATGACGCCAACGGCCAAGTCCATCACGTTGCCCTTGGAAATGAATTCCTGAAATTCTCTCAGCATTCGACCCTCCTGTCCCGACCGGCAGTGCTGCCGTTCCGTCCTTACGGCATCGCCCTAGGGGCACCATAACAAAAACCTTGGGTTGCACCATTGGCTAAAAGAGGAAAACAACCGCTTTCGCCCTACCCCGAGGGCAACCCCCCGGAAAATCGCCGCCGCATGCGCCGAAAGCCGCGATGGACTTGGCGCCCAAGCTGTGGTTGCGTCTAACCCGGCCAGGTGAAAATCGGCGCAGGGAGGATCTTGCCGGCGTGCAGGGCTTGTTCATCGTCATCATCGCGATCGCCTATGTGACGCTGCTGTTCGCCATCGCCAGCCTGGGCGACCGCCGCTCTGCCTTGTCAGGGCCCAGCCGGGCGCGACCTTTCATCTATTCGCTCAGCCTTGCCATTTATTGCACGTCCTGGACCTTCTTCGGCTCGGTCGGCCTTTCCTCGGAACGCGGCCTCGAGTTCCTCGGCATCTATACCGGCCCGGTGCTGGTGTTCGTGTTCGGCTTTCCCTTGCTCAACCGCATCGTGCGGCTGGCCAAGACCGAGAAGATCACCTCGGTCGCCGATTTCCTCGGCGCGCGTTACGGCAAGAGCTTCACCGTGGCCGCGATCGCCACGCTGATCGCCACGATCGGCGCCGTGCCCTATATCGCGCTGCAATTGAAGGCGATCTCCGGCTCGGTCAGCCTGATGGTCGAGCATTATACTGGGTCGCCGCCGTCCTTCGATCCGTTTGTCAGCGACATCTCGCTGGTTGTCGCCATGCTGCTTGCGCTGTTCGCGGTCCTGTTCGGCACGCGCCATGCCGATGCCACCGAACACCAGGACGGGCTGGTGCTGGCTGTGGCGGTCGAGACCGTGGTCAAGCTTGCCGCCTTCCTGGCCATCGGCCTCACGGTCACCTTCCTGATCTTCGGCGGCCCCGGCGACATGTTCGACCGGCTGGCCGAGAACGGCCAGGTGCGGCAGGCAATGGGCTATTCGACATCGCTGGCCACCTGGCTGGTGCTGACGTGCCTGAGCGGCTTTGCCATCATCCTTTTGCCGCGGCAGTTCTACGTCACTATCGTCGAGAACCGCAGCGAGGCCGAACTGCGCACCGCGACCTGGGTGTTCCCGCTGTATCTCGTGGCGATCAACCTGTTCGTGCTGCCGATCGCCTTTGCCGGCCTGACGCTGGTCGGCGCGAGGACGAGCAGCGACCTTTACGTGCTGTCGCTGCCGCTGTTCAGCGGCCACGATTTCCTGGCCATGACCGCCTTCATCGGCGGCTTGTCGGCGGCAACCGCCATGGTCATCGTCGAGAGCGTGGCGCTGTCGATCATGATCTCCAACGACCTGATCATCCCGCTGTTCGTGCGCCGGCTGTTGCGGACGACCACTTCCGAGAACGAGGATTGGTCGACGCTCATCCTCAACGTGCGGCGGGCGTCGATCTTCATCCTTTTGTTCATCGCCTTTCTCTACTATCGCGAGAGCACCAACAGCGCCCGGCTGTCCTCGATCGGCCTTATGTCCTTCGCGGCGATCGCGCAGTTCGCTCCTGCCCTGATCGGGGGGCTGATCTGGCGCGGCGCCAATGGCCGCGGTGCCGCACTCGGCATGGTCGCCGGCATCCTGGTCTGGGGCTACACGCTGCTGGTGCCGTCGCTCGTCGCGCCCGATACTGGCATCATCGTCCACGGACTGTTCGGCTTCGAGGCACTGCGGCCGCAGGCATTGTTCGGCACCGTCGCCGAGCCGCTGAACCACGGCGTGCTGTGGAGCCTGTCGGTCAACGCGCTGTTCTTCGTCTTCGGGTCACTGTCGCGCGCGTCGGTACCGCTGGAGCGCATCCAGGCCTCGATCTTCGTGCCGCGCGAAGCCGGACCGATGCCGAGCCTGCGCCGCTTCCGCACCGCCATCACCGTCAACGACCTCAAGGATACGATCGCACGCTATCTCGGCGTCGAACGGACCGAGCGGTCGTTTCAATCTTTCGAGAAGAGCAACGGTACCTCGCTGCATGGCAACGAGCAGGCCAGCATGGACGTCATCCGCTTTTCCGAGCAGCTTTTGGCCAGCGCCGTCGGCTCCTCCTCGGCACGGTTGATCCTGTCGCTGCTTTTCCGGCGCCACGACCGCGAATCCCGCGACGCGTTCCGCCTGCTCGACGACGCCACGGAAGCGCTGCAGCACAACCGCGACCTGCTGCAAATCGCGCTCGACCAGATGGAGCAAGGCATTACCGTCTTCGACCGCGATTTCCGGCTGATCTGCTGGAACCGCCAGTACCGGGCGCTGTTCGACCTGCCCGACGAGATGGGCCAGGTCGGCGTTTCGCTCGACCAGATCCTTCGCCATCTGGCCGAACGCGGCGACATTCCCACCGACCAGCGCGTGACGATGCTCAACCGGCTGACCAGCTTCGTCAGCCCCTGGCAGATGGAGCTGAAGACCAGCGGCCGCATCCTCGAACTGCGCTCCAACCCGATGCCTGACGGCGGCATTGTCGCCACCTATGCCGACATTTCCGGCCGCGTCGAACAGGATCTCGCGCTGAAAAGTGCCAATGAATCACTGGAGCAGCGCGTCAAGACCCGCACCATCGAACTGACTGGGGTCAACGAGGAATTGACCCGGGTCAACGAGGAACTGGCGCAGGCCCAGATGCTCGCCGAAGAGGCCAATCTCGGCAAGACGCGCTTCCTTGCCGCCGCCGGTCACGACATCCTGCAGCCCTTGAACGCCGCCCGGCTCTATTGCTCCTCGCTGATCGAGAAGGCCGGCAAGGGTCCGGCCGGCAAGGCTGCCATCAACATCGAATCCTCGCTGGAATCGGTCGAGACCATTCTCGGCGCCGTGCTCGACATCTCGCGCCTCGATGCCGGCGCCATGAAGCCGGACGATACCGCCTTCAACCTCGACGGGCTGCTCAGCCAGATCGGCAATGACTTTCGACCGATGGCCGCAGCAAAGAAGCTCGAGCTGACCATCATAGCGTCCTCACTGACCGTGATGACGGACCGCAACCTGTTGCGCCGCCTGATCCAGAACCTGGTTTCCAATGCCATCAAGTACACGCGCCAGGGCCGCATCCTGGTCGGCGTGCGGCGGCGCGGCGAACTGGCGGAGATCCAGATCAACGACACCGGCATTGGCATCGCCGGTGACAAGCTGAACACCGTCTTCCATGAGTTCACCCGACTGGACGAAGGCGCACGCGAAGCAGAAGGTCTTGGTCTTGGCCTTTCCATCGTCGACCGCATCGCAAGGGTGTTGCGGGTTGAGATTCGTATCTTCTCCAACCCGGGCAAGGGCACGCGGTTTTCCGTCATCCTGCCGGTGGCGGCCGCGCAGGTGCCGCGACGCGAGGTCGAGACCAGGGCGCCTGCCCGCGCGACGGCTTCGCTCTCCGGCCTGAATGTGCTGTGCATCGACAATGACATCCGTATCCTCGAGGGCATGCGGCTGCTGCTCGAGGGCTGGGGCTGCAATGTAGCCACGGTGACCGGCTCGGAGGATCTGGAGAGGGCCGCGATCGACCGTCCGGACATCGTGCTTGCCGACTACCATCTCGACCGCGAAACCGGTCTCGACATCATTATCAGGCTGCGAGCCACTCACGGCGACGACCTGCCGGCCGTGCTGGTCACGGCCGACCGTTCCAATGAGGTACGAGCAGCCGCGGCAGGCCTGGACATCCCGATGATCAACAAGCCGTTGAAGCCGGCGGTGCTGCGTTCGATGATGGCCAGGTTCAGGCCGATGGTGCGGGCGGCGGAGTGACGTCGAAGCGCCAGGATCAGGCTTGGCGCCCCAGGGTTTCGGGATAGGCGCGGAACATGTCGGCGAGCGCCTCGGAATAGGCCGATGCGGCGAGCCGAAGGTAAAAGTTCCAACTGAGCCAAGCAGCCGGCACTCAGCCCGCCGGCCGCAGCGGGTCGCTGCCTATCTTGGACAGCAGGATCACCGCCTGGGTGCGACTGTCGACGCCGAGTTTTTGCAATATGGCCGAGACGTGCGCCTTGATCGTCGCCTCGGAGACGCTGAGTTCATAAGCGATCTGCTTGTTGAGCAGGCCCTCGGCCAGCATGCCGAGCACCCGGGTCTGCTGCGGGGTCAACGTCTGCAATCGTTTGATCAGGTCCGATATTTCGGGATCGCGTTCGACACCGAGATCGACGCCGACAGGTGCCGCGATATCGCCGGCAAGCACCGACTGCACGGCGCCGCGGATTTCCTCCATGCTTGCCGACTTGGAGATGAAACCGGAGGCGCCGAGATCGAGCGCGCGCCGTATGGTCGCCGGGTCGTCATGCGCCGACACCACGACCAGCGGCACCGCCGGATGGATACCGCGCAACGAGATCAGGCCGGAGAGGCCGCTCGCGCCGGGCATCGACAGGTCGAGCAGCACCAGATCGACATCTTCATTGGCCACGACCAGCGCCTTGGCGCTTTCGAAATCACCTGCCTCATGGATGGCGGCGACATTGCCGATGCCGGCAAGCGCCTCGCGCAGCGCGCCGCGAAACAGCGGATGATCGTCGGCGATGACGAAAGAATAGCCTGACGGCAAATGTCCCTCCCCGAATCCCCGATTTGCTGCTTTTCGCGGGATCAGTTGGACGATTATGAGAGGCTGCGCACTGGTTTCAAGCGGCAAAGCCAGCGCGCCGCGTTTTCCCTTGTCTATGGCGCTCAGGTCTTCTGCGAATTGAGCCGGCCGCCGTCGCCACTGTCCTTGTCCATATCCTTGACGATGCCCATGAAGCTCTTCAGGAAGCGCTCCATGTAGCTCATCGTCGTGTTGAAATCCTCCTCGCTCGGCAGTTTCGATTCGAGACGGGCGGAGAGCGAATTCTCCAGCTTGGTGACGCGCTCGTCCATCGCCTTCATCGAGGCCTGCAAGCGATCGACCTCATCCTGGTAGGCGGCGCGTTCATCGGCCGCCATCTTGCAGACGAGCTGGCCCGAACGCTCCTCGCAGATCGACATCGCGCCGGTCTGCGTATCCATGCGGATATAGCCGGTGGCCGACTTTTCCAGCCGGTAGCGGTCCGTTTCTTCCGAATAAGCTGAAGCCGCGACCAGCGAAACGAGCGCGGCGGGGATCAAGATGTGCTGCAGACGCATGTTGTCCTCCATGGCCAAGGCCTCAAATATCGCATGTTTGCGCCGGAAATGGGGAAGACCCTTGGCGTGGCCTTCCCCGCGCGACTGGTTCGGATTATAGCGCAACCATGTCACAGATTATCTACAAGATAACTCCGCAAGCGCCTTGGCGCGAGGCCGAGGCCAAAGGCCGCTTCACCGGAGCGCCGATCGACATCGCCGACGGCTTCATCCATTTTTCGACGGCGGCGCAGGCCAGGGAAACCGCGGCAAAGCATTTCCAGGGCCAGACCGACCTTCTGCTGGTCGCCGTCGACGGAACCAGCCTGGGTGATGCGCTGAAATACGAGATCTCGCGCGGCGGCGCGCTGTTTCCGCATCTTTACGGCGTGCTCGACCTGAAAGCGGTGCTCTGGGTCAAGCCGCTGCCGCTTGGGGCCGACGGTACCCACCAGTTCCCGGTTCTGGAGGGGCAATGAGCGTGCTCGACCGGATCGGCCAGAAACTGCTGTTCACCTTCGATCCGGAAACCGCGCATGGCCTGTCGATCGCGGCACTGCGCTGCGGCCTGCCGGGCGGCGCGCGGACGGTACGCGATACAAGGCTGAAGGTCCGCCTTTGCGGTCTCGATTTCCCGAACCCACTTGGGATGGCGGCTGGCTACGACAAGAACGCCGAAGTACCCGACGCGCTGCTTGGCCTCGGCTTTGGCTTTGCCGAAGTCGGCACGGTGACGCCGCTGCCGCAGGCCGGCAACCCGAAGCCGCGCATCTTCCGGCTGACGTCGGATGAAGCAGTCATCAACCGGCTTGGCTTCAACAATGAGGGCCATGCGGCCGCCGAAAAACGGCTTGTGGCGCGAATCGGACGCGGCGGCATCGTCGGCGTCAACATTGGTGCCAACAAGGACAGCACCGACCGCGTCGGCGACTACGAGAGCGGCGTTTCTCGCTTTGCTGCTTATGCCAGCTATCTCGCCGTCAACATTTCCTCCCCCAACACACCAGGCTTGCGCACCATGCAGGCGCGCGAGCAACTCGGCGAATTGCTGTCGCGCGTCATGGCCGCGCGCACTGCAGCGTCCGCGCAGCCGCCGATTTTCCTCAAGATCGCGCCGGACCTGGCCGAGGCCGAGCTGGAAGATATCGCCGCCGAGGTCATCGAAAAGCAGATCGACGGCATCATCGTTTCCAACACAACCGTTTCCCGGCCGGTGCTGCGCGGCGACGATGCCGCGCGAGAGACAGGCGGGCTTTCGGGAAAGCCGCTATTCGAACGCTCGACCATCGTGCTGGCCAGGATGCGCAAGCTGCTCGGGCCCGAGATGGCGATCATCGGTGTCGGCGGTGTCAACTCAATGGAGACGGCTCTGGAGAAGATCCGTGCCGGCGCCGATCTCGTCCAGCTCTATACCGGCATGATTTATGGCGGACCGGCGCTGCCGGGCCGGATCGTCGCCGGGATGGCACGTTTTGCCGCGACGGAAAAACTCAGGTCGATGCGCGAGTTGCGCGACAGCCATCTCGACCGATGGACGTCGAAGCCGCTCAGTTGAACGCGGTTTGCATCCGCAGCCGCAAAATTGTCAGCAGGCTCAATCCCCGCACCAGCAGAAACACGTGCAGCGCCGCCCACAGGCCGTGATTGCCGAAGGCGGGCGCCAACGTGATCAGCGCGGCGGCAAAGGCAAGGAATGACAAGAGCATCATGTTGCGCATGTCGCGCGACCAGGTCGCGCCGATGAAGACACCATCCATCTGGAAGGCGAGCACACCGCTCAGCGCGGTGAAAGCCGCCCAAGGCAGGTAGGTATCGGCCACGGCGCGGACCTCCTGCGCCGTCGTTACGACGGCGATCAGGTTGGTGCCGGCCATGAGCAGCACCAGCGTCGCGGCAGCGGCCAGACCAAGGCCCCAGAACAGGGTCAGCCGCACTGCCCGCCGGAAGGGCTGTTCGGCACGCGCGCCGACGGCACGGCCGGCGAGTTGTTCGGCGGCGGTGGCGAACCCGTCGAGGAAATAGCCGGCGACGAGAAAGAAGTTCATCAGCACCGCATTGGCGGCCAGAGTCACCGTGCCGAACTGCGCGCCCTGACGGGTGAACAGCGCGAAGGCGGCTAGCAGCGAGAACGAGCGGATCATGATGTCGCGGTTGAGCGACAGCATGCGCAGGAAGGCGCCCATATCGAGCAGGCGCTGCCGAGGCAAGGGCGGGGTGGATCGGAACCGGCGAACCACGATCGCGAGGCCAAGCAGCATGGCGAGCAATTCGCCGGTGACGGTTGCCCAGGCGACGCCGGAAACACCCCAGCCGAGCTCAAGGCCGAGCAGAAAGCACAGCGCGATGTTGGTGCCGTTCAGCACCAGTTGGAGGATCAAGCCGAGCCCGCCCTCGCCGCGCCCCAGCACGTAACCGAGGATGGCGTAGTTGATCAGGGAGAACGGGGCGGCAAGCAGCCTGATCCTGATGTAGACCCCCATCGCGTCGCTGACGCGCGGCCCGGCATCCATGAACCACCGGCCGCCAACGGCGATAAGCGGTGAAAGCGCTGCCAGCACGACGCCAGCGACGACCGCGATCAGCACGGCGCGCCAGAACACCGCCTGTTCCTCCAGCGCGTCGCCACGCCCAAAGGCCTGGGCGACTAGGCCGGTGGTGCCCGAGCGCAGGAAATTGAAGGTGGTGAAGACGACGTCGAAAGCCAGCGCGCCGGCGGCCAGGCCGCCAAGCAAGGCGGCGTCACCGAACTGGCCGACAACAGCCGTATCGACGAGGCCGAGCAGCGGCGTCGTCAGATAGGCGAGTGTCATCGGCACGGCGATGGCAAGCACCGACCGGTTGGTGACGGAAAATACTTTGGCGTCGGCTGGGATGGCGCCCTTGTCCAAAGGATTGCTGCCTTGCTGATTTGCGGCTTGATCGGGGAACCGATGTGCCCCATTTTCCGGCCACCGCGCAATCGCCCTTCCGCGGCGGCCAACCGAAATCCCGCTCTGGCGAGACCGTCCGACCCAGTTCATGCCCCTGCAGATCGTCCACCATCCCGACTACGACGCCGGCTTCGCGACCAGCCATCGCTTTCCGATGAGCAAATATCCGCTGCTGATGGAGACCCTGCGAGCACGCGGCCTGGCCGGAGCCGGGGCGCTCAACACAGCCGAACCCGCGCCTGCGTCGTGGCTTAAGCTCGCCCATGCGGCAGATTATGTCGAGCAGGTCATCAGTTGTTCGGTCCCGGAAAAAATCGAGCGCGAGATCGGCTTTCCGGTCGGCCCGCGCGTCTCGTTGCGCGCGCAGCTTGCCACCGGTGGCACGGTGGCGGCGGCGCGGCTTGCCTTGCGTCACGGTATCGCCTGCAACACCGCCGGCGGCAGCCATCATGCGCGGCGCGCGCAAGGCGCCGGCTTCTGCACTTTCAACGACGTCGCCGTCGCCTCGCTGGTCCTGCTTGAAGAGGGCGCGGCACACAATATCCTGGTGGTCGATCTCGACGTGCACCAGGGCGACGGCACGGCGGATATTCTGGGCGATGAGCCACGCGTGTTCACCTTCTCCATGCATGGCGAGCGGAACTACCCCGTGCGTAAGATCGCCTCCGACCTTGACGTTGCCCTGCCCGACGGCACGGGCGACGCCGCCTATGTCGAAAGGCTCGATTCCATCCTGCCGGAGCTGTCGGCCGGGGCGCGTTGGGACATCGTCTTCTACAATGCGGGCGTCGACGTCCATGCCGAGGACCGGCTCGGCAGGCTGTCGCTTTCCGACAAGGGCCTGCGCGCCCGCGACAGGATGGTCGTCGGCCATTTCCGGGCGCTCGGCATTCCCGTGTGCGGTGTCATCGGCGGCGGCTATTCCATCGATGTGCCGGCACTTGCCGCGCGCCACGCCGTCCTGTTCGAGGTCGCATCGGGCTATGCCTGAAGATCACTTCCGGTAGTTGGCGATCCTGAGCAGGATGAAGGCCGGCACCACGATCGCGGCACCGAGCAGGATGTAGCCGAGGAAGCGGTCGATGGCGTGGAAGCCGAGATTCCATAGATCAATGAAGAACTTCTGGATGCCGTAGAACACGTCCATCGGCGACCAACCGAACGCGTTCATGACCAGGCCGACGAGAAAGGATACCACCAGCAGCTTCAGAATAATCCTGAGCGGCGAGTCGCCGAGAAAGCGCGTCAGTGCGGACAAAGCCGTCTCCCGATTGAGATGCCCGGACTCATGGGCACCGCGCAGAGATACGTGCTTGGCGGCCATCCATCAAGCCGCAGGGGCCGGTGCGGGGGAATTGATAAGCCGCGATCAGATGGTGGGCGCCATCGGGAGTCCCAACCGCTCAAGCGCCGGGCCGTGTGGCTTCCGGAAGGCCGCAATTCTTAAATACAGGTAAACAGTTTCAATTTAATTCATTGAAAACAAAGCACAAAATCGTCATTCTCCAGTTTTGCGCAATGTGCGTGCAATTTTCGCTTGCGAGATATCGGGCGTCTTTCAGGTGACGGACCGCACGGCGCTCTGCCCCGCCACAGCCGGTCAAATCCGGTCGCCGGAACCGCGCAGCCATCCCTGAAAGACGCCGATCGGAGCCTGACCGCCGAAGGGTCAGGGTCCACAACAGTTAACCAGCGTGTCGGACACCGATGCGCGTTCGTGTTGGAGTAATGTAGTGTCCCCTCAAGCAAAGATCGTCCTGACGGCGAGTGCCATCGCCCTTTGTCTTCTCCGTCCGGCGACGGCCGCCGACCTTTCCCCCACCTACAATGATCCCCCCGCCTTCCAGTGGAGCGGCGCCTATGTCGGCATCCACGGCGGTACGGCCTTCACGAGGATGCCGAACCCGTTCGCCGGTCGAAACGGCTTCAGCGGCGGCGTCCAGGCCGGCTACAACCAGCAGATGGGCTCAGCGGTTCTCGGCGCCGAGATCGAAGGCTCCTATCTAGGCGGCGCCGAACACGATGTCCGGGGCGGCAAGATCAAGGAAAAATGGCGCGGAGCGGCCAAGGCGAAGGCCGGCGTGAGTTTCGACCAGACCCTGCTGTTCGGAACCGGCGGCGTGGCCATGACCAAGTTCGACAAGGGTGACGGCGTAAGGAGCAGCGACGACTGGAAGATGGGTTACCTCGTCGGCGCCGGCATCGAGCAGGGCTTCGCCGGCGGCCTCTCGGCCAAGGTCGAGTACGACTATGTCCGCACCCCCGGGGTGGAAACGACATCGGCGCTTGGCGGATCCAAGGAGACGATCGGCAGCCATGAGTTGAAAGCCGGCATCGACTACCGGTTCTAAACAGCAGGCGACCGACCTCGATCGCGCGATGGCCCCAACGGCATCGCGCGGTCTTGTTGTTGATGTCCGGACGCTGACGTTTCCTCGATGCAAGGAGCATTCCATGCTTGTCGCAATGTCGATGTAATGTTCGCAATCTAGGTTTCTTGCGTGAATTTTCACCATGGGAACAGCAATGTCCACGCATCGCCCCGGCCTACGGACGACCAAGCTATTGTTCATTGCGATCGCACTCGCCTTGGCGGGCTGCGCCTCCGACATCATGAAGAACTATGTCGGACGACCGGTCGAATCGGTCGTTCTGGATTACGGTCCGCCAACGGCGGTCATCGACCTCGGCCAGGGAGAGCGCGCCTATCAGTGGCGCCAGGTCTCGACGTCCGCGGTTTCCGGAACGTCCAGCGGTGAGGTTCGCCACACAAAACATGGAACCATCTATGAAGAGACCGACACGCCCGGCTATATCGAGCGTCAGGAATGCTTCTACACATTTTATGCCCGCGCTTCCGGCGACCGCTGGTTCATCACCAATTTCCGCCGGCCAAAGCTGGAATGCGAATGAACGGCGGCGCCGCAAATCCTGTGGCGGCGGGTGAAGGAGAACGCAGATGCGCGTCCTGCTGATCGAGGACGAACCGGAAATGGCGTCCGTGCTGAAGGCCGCTCTGGAGCGTCTGGACATCATCGTCGATCATGCCGCTACCTTGGCCGACGCCGAGGCGGTGGCTCGTCTGGGCCATCACGACGCCGTGGTGTTGGATCGCCGGCTGCCGGATGGCGACGGCCTCAGCCTGATCCCGCGCCTGCGTGCCTTGCATCTGGATGTGCCTGTCATCGCGCTGACGGCGATGAGCGGGTTGGACGACCGGGTTGCCGGGCTCGATGCCGGCGCCGACGATTACATGGTCAAGCCCTTCGCCACGGTGGAACTCGTCGCGCGGCTCCATGCCCTGCACCGGCGCTCGTTCGCCTCGCGCGCCAACCAGACGAGGGTTGGCCGCCTCACCTATGATTTCCGCCATCGCGAGGCGCTGGTCGCGGATCAGACGCTCGATTTGCCACGGCGTGAAAGGCTGGTGCTTGAAACGCTTATCCGCCGGCCGGGCCGGACCATCATGCGCGGCGCACTCGAGGAGGCCGTCTACGCCCTGGACGACGAGATCGGCTCGAATGCGCTCGACGCGCACGTCTCGCGGCTGCGCCGCAAACTCGAAGACGTCGCGGCCGGCATCGAGATCCGGGCGATCCGCAACCTTGGTTACCTCCTGCGGGCGGCGTCGTGAAGAAGGTGCGCCCGCGCTCGCTGCAATGGATCCTGATCCGCCGGCTGATCCTGCTGCAGGCCGCGACGCTGCTCCTCTTCATCGTGCTTTGCGCGGCAGCCCTTTGGATCGCCAATCCGAGCCTGCTCATCGACAACGAGGCTGCCGTCGCGGCCGTCAAGGATGCCGTCGAACGCGACAAGGACGGCGGCCTGATTGTGCGTGAAACGGAAGATCTTGCGGCGTTTCGCCGGAGCTTCCCCAATGTCTGGTACATCGTTCGCGACGATCACGGGCAGAGCGTCCGTTCCGGCACGATACCGGATGTCTACACCAAGGACTTCGGCGGCCTACTCGGCGAGGCAGACCACGCCACGATCGGATTCTCCGACAAGGACATGCGGCCGGAAGCGTATATCGAAAACGCTTCGACCAGGGCCGGCGCGGTCCGGATCATCGCCGCGACGCAGTCCTCGCGCCAGGAGACCGACGGGCTCGAGATCAACATTTCGGCCACGGTGGAGGTCGCCCGATATTCGGACGGCAGCAGGAATTGGGAGCGCGCGCTGCCGGCGCTTGCGCTCGTCGTCGCGATCCTGCTGTTGCCCATCGTCCTCGTCATGGGCGCGATCACGCTGATGACGACACCGGCCGTCGTGCGCCGCTCCTTTGCCGGCCTGGTCGAAACCGTCCGCCAAGCTGCCCGCATCGATATCGGAACCCGCGCGATGCAGTTGCCGGTCAAGCACGTGCCGCAGGAAATCGCGCCGCTGGTGCATGCCTTCAACGATGCTTTGGCCCGCCTCGCGCAGGGGTACGACCGGCACAACCGTTTCCTCACCGACGCGGCCCACGAATTGCGCACGCCGATCGCCATCCTGCGCACCCGCGCCGAGTTGCTGCGGCAGGAGCCGCAAAGCGCGCGGCTGCTGCATGACATCGAGCGCCTGTCGCACCTTGCGCAGCAACTGCTCGACCATCAATTGCTCGACCGCCCATCGGACCAGCGCGAGATCGTCGATCTCGATGATCTGGTCAGACGGGTGGCGGCCGACTTCGCGCCGCTCGCCATCGAGGCCGGCTACGACCTTGCCTTCGAGCCTTCGCCCGACAAGACACGCGTCGAAGTCAACGTGCTGCAGATCGAGCGGGCGCTCGCCAACCTCGTGCGCAATGCCATCGAGCATGGCGGCGGCGGCGGCACCATCACGCTTGCGATCGACAGGAGTGGCGGCATCGAAGTGCGCGACGAAGGCCCGGGCATCCCCGTGGACGAGCGGGAGAATGTCTTCGAGCCCTTCTATCGCCTGCAGCCGCAGTCGCGCGGGGCGGGGTTGGGGCTGGACCTCGCCCGGCAGATCGCTCTGCTGCACGAGGGAACAATCCGGATCCTGGCGGGCTCATGGCGCGGTGCCCGCATCCGCATGGAACTGCCGGTTCGTTCGTGACACGTGCCACCGGCGGCGCCAAAAGCGTGGCGGCCGCGCGACCCCCTAGCTACCTGTTTTCTGTTTTCTAACCAATTGCCGCTATTGCCATTCCAAAGCGGGGAGCCAGGCTTTGGTGGGAACGGGAAAAATCGGCGCGCACCGCGCACCCATGTTGTCGGTCGTCGTGCCTTGCTACAATGAGCGCGACGGCGTGGCGGAGCTTCATCGACGCGTCAGCGCGGCATGCCTCGAGCAAAGCCTCTCCTACGAGGTCGTTCTCGTCATCGATGGAGCGACCGACGGCACCCGTGAGGCCATTTTCGAACTAGCCGAAAAGGACGACCATGTGGTCGCCATCGACCTTGCCCGCAACTACGGCCATCAGATCGCCTTGAGCGCTGGGCTGGAATTCTGCCGCGGCCAACGCATCCTCATTCTCGACGCCGACCTCCAGGATCCGCCCGAACTGCTTGGCGCGATGATGGCGAAGATGGATGAAGGCTTTGACGTCGTCTACGGCCAAAGGGTGAAACGGGAGGGCGAAAGCTGGTTCAAGCTGGCCTCCGCCTCGATGTTCTACCGCCTGCTCGGCCGGATGGTCGATGTCGAGATCGCGCCGGACTCCGGAGATTTCCGGCTGATGAGCCGCCGCGCGCTGGACCATCTTGTCGCGATGCCCGAACGCTACAGGTTCATTCGCGGCATGGTGAGCTGGATCGGGCTGAGGCAGGTCGCCTTCCCCTATGAACGGCAGCGGCGCTTTGCCGGCGCCACGCACTACCCGTTGAAGAAGATGGTTCTTCTGGCGGTCGACGCAATGACCAGCTTTTCGATCGTGCCTTTGCGCTTCGCTTCGCTGCTGGGCATGATGTTCGGCCTGCTCGGCCTGGTCGTGCTTGGCTATACGCTGTTCGAATGGTCTATCGGCAATGTTCTGCCGGGCTGGACGAGCCTTGCCGCGATCATGCTTATCCTGGGCAGCGTCCAACTTCTGGTGCTGGGCATTTTCGGCGAGTATCTCGGCCGCATGTACATGGAGACGAAGCGGCGACCGCTTTATTTCGTCAACGAGATCGTTTCACGAAGCCAGGCGGCGGGCGAGGACCAGGACCTGCCAGTCCACCGCCTCCAGGAAATAGTGAAACGGGCGGCGCGTCGTTGAGGGTAAGGGTCGACCGTGGGTAACGGGAACGCCATGGACAGGATGTGGTCGGCTGTTCCGGCCGGCTTTTCAAGAATGCTGCGGTTTGGCGCGGACGGGCTGCTCAACACGGCGCTGGGCTATTGTCTTATCCTGGCTGGGCTGAAGCTGGGCCTGGGCGACATCGCCGCCAACATGACCGGCTATGCCGGCGGCCTTGTCCTTGGCTTCTTCCTCAACCGCCGCTGGACCTTCGGCCGTGCGGGCGGTTTTCGCTCCGGCATGGCCGTGCGGTATGCGCTTGCCTTCGTTGTGGCTTATACCGCAAATCTGACGATAGTGGTCGCCGCCATGTCCGCCGGATTCGTCGAAAATCCGTTTGTCCATCTGGCGGGAAACTGCCTCTACTCGGCCCTCTTCTATCTCGGCTCGGCCCGTTTCGTCTTCGTCGGCGCGGCAAAGGACACTGTCTTGATCGCGATCGACATGAAATCCCCTGGAGCGGCGACATGAACAAGGTCGAGGCAATCGTTCCGGTGTTCTCGCCGCTCGAGGACGCACAGCGCGCCAGGCTGATATTCTGCCTGATCGGCGCGGGTGTCATGGCGACGGTTCTGGCAACCTTTGCCAGCGCAACCCTGCAGGACCCCGACAGCTGGTGGCATGTCAAAGTGGGGCTGGATTTCCTGGCAAACGGAACGCTTCCGACCGTCGACACCTATTCCTACACCTTTGCCGGCCAACCGTGGATCGCCAAGGAATGGCTGGGGCAGGTTCTGCTGGCCCTTGCCTACAGCGCGGGCGGCTGGAACGGCGTCGTCACGCTTATCATCGGCACGATCTGTCTCGCGGTCTTCCTGTCGGGATGGTTCCTCAGCGCGCATCTGAAACCGGTCCTGGCCGTAGCGCTGGCATTCGTCGCGGCATTCCTGATCAGCCCGATCTATACGGCGCGCCCGCACGTCTTCACCTTGCCGATCATCGTCGTCTGGACGACGATGCTGTCTCGTGCCGCGCAGGACGAGAAGGCCCCGCCGCTCTGGCTGCTCGGTCTGGTCGTATTGTGGGCGAACCTGCATGCCACGTTCACCCTGAGCTTCATCATCGCTGCCTTCGCCGGCCTCGATCTCCTGGCGCGCACCGGCCTGTCGAAACCCGCACTTTTGGCGAAGTGGGTGGCGTTTGGCCTGCTCTGTCCGTTGGTCAGCCTGATAAACCCTTATGGCGTGCAGGCCATCCTGGCCACGCTCACCGTCGCCTATGGCAATGAGGCTGTGCCGCTGATCCTGGAGTGGCGGCCGTTCAACGCCCAGGAACAGGTCCTCCAGGAAGCCGCGACACTGCTGGCCTTTTTCGGGCTTCTGACATCGAGGCTACGGATCGGCTGGGCCAAGGCGTTGTTCATCGTCTTCACCTTGCACGTCTACCTTTCGCATCTGCGGTTCGTCTATCTGTTCTTCCTGCTTGTTCCCCTGGTGGTCGCGGTCGAGGTCGCGCGCCAATATCCCACCCTGTCCGCAAGCGCCTGGCTGAATGAAGAGCGCGACGGACTGGAAAAATTCCTCGCCAGCCGGTTCCGTCTGCTCCGCGGCGCGACGGCGGTGTCGCTGGTCGTTGCGATCCTTGCGCTCAACAATGCCTACCAGGTCGCGCCGAGCCCGAAGACATCAGCCAGCGGCGCTCTTGCGTTCGCCAGGGATCACCACCTCGCAGGCAATGTGCTGAATTCCTACAATTTCGGCGGCACACTGATTTTCCACGACATCAAGACCTATGTCGACGGCAGGACGGACCAGCTGTTCCTGGGCGGGTTCACGAAAGCGGATGAGGCGATGGGGCAGACCGGCGGAAAACCACTGCTCGAGGCCCAGTTGAAGAAATACGCGATCGGCTGGGCACTGCTTACAGCCGCGGATACTCGCATCCCCTTCTTCGCCGAGTTGGGCTGGAAGCGGGCCTATGCCGATGACTATGCCGTGATCTACCTGCCGGCAACCTGATCGGCCGCATCCAAACCGGCTTCGCCGGCGTTCAAAGCACGGCGTTCCGGCTTGACACTCATGTTGCAGTGCAGCAAAATCGTTTCGCAGAGGAGAGCCTGTGAACCCCACGCGTCACGATTTTTCGCACAATCAGGGCATCGGCGCATGAGCGGCGTGGCGTGCTTCGCACGAGATCGGCGGGCGGCGAGCCGCGGACTGTCCGAATGAACTACAGGCGCGACATCGACGGCCTACGGGCCGTTGCGGTGCTACCCGTGGTGCTCTTTCATTTTGGCGTGTCCGCCATCCCAGGGGGGTTTACCGGCGTCGATATTTTCTTTGTCATATCGGGCTATCTGATCAGCGGCAGCTTGCTGGATGATCTCGAGCGCGGCCAGTTTTCGATCGGCCGCTTCTACTGGCGCCGCGCACGGCGCATCCTGCCGGCGCTGACCTTCGTCATCCTGCTTGCAAGCATCGCGGCATGGTTCATCCTCCTGCCGTCGGACCTGCACGAATTCAGCCTCAGCGTGATCGCTGCCTCGACCTTCTGGTCGAACATCTATTTCTGGAAGACGACGAACTATTTTTCGATCGACGCCGAACTGCGGCCACTGCTGCACACATGGTCGCTTTCGGTCGAGGAACAGTACTACATCTTCGCGCCGATCCTGGTTTATCTGATCTACCGCTATGCCTCGAAGCGCTGGCTGACGATACTTCTGCCCATCACCATCGGCAGTTTTGCCCTGGCGGTGATGGCGACCACGCTGGCGCCGACCGCCGGCTTCTACCTGCTGCCGACACGCATCTGGGAGCTGGCGCTGGGCGCCATGCTGATGCTGAAAAGGCCGCCGCCACTTGCCAGCCGGCCGGCGACGGAACTGATTGGCCTGGCCGGCTTTGCACTGCTTGGCTTCGGCTTCCTGACGATTTCGGAGAGCGACCCATTTCCGGGCTATAATGCCCTGTTTCCCTGCGTCGGAACGGCCCTGCTGATCTATGCGGGCCAGAACCATGCGAACCGACCCGTGCCCCTCGCCACCCGTGTGCTTCAGTTCGCCCCGATGGTCTGGATCGGCCTCATCTCCTATTCGCTCTACCTTGTTCACTGGCCGATCAACTCCTTCGTCCACTACCTCTCGCTGAAAGCCATCTCGGTGCCGATGATCGTCGCGATGACGGTGGCCAGCGTCGCCCTGGCGACCTTCTCGTGGAAGTATGTCGAGCAGCCTTTCCGGCAGAAGCGGGCCTTCACCGCCCCGCTGCCGATCTTCGCCTTTTCGGCGACGGCGATCGCCCTGCTGTGCGTCGGCGGCCTGGCCGGTGTGCTGGGCAAGGGCTTTCCGCAGCGGTTCCCGGATTTCTCGACGCAACGGATCCTGGTGGGCGACTGGCGCAACGGTGTCTGCTTCAATGAGGGTGCGAGCCGGATCGAGGATTGGAACCTTGCCGACTGCACGCGCACGCACGGCTTTGCCACCAATGTGCTGCTGTGGGGCGATTCCTTCGCGGCTCACTACGTATCGGGCCTGGAAGCCAACGCGCAGAAAATCCAGGCCAACGTCGTCCAATATACCTATGCCGGCTGCCCACCCAACCTGAGCTATTTTTCCTATGCCCGGCCGGCCTGCACCCGCTTCAACGAACGGGCGCTGTCGATCATCCGCGATGCGAACATCCAGGCGGTGATCCTGAGCGGTCGATGGACCGACTACCAGGCCAGGGGCTTCGACGGACTTCAGACGACGATCGACCGGCTGCGCGCCATGGGTGTCAAGGTCTATGTCATCGGCCAGTCTCCGGAGTTCATCGCCGACGTCCAGAAGATCGCTTTCTTTGCAAGACACGAAGGCGCCGCGAATACATCCTGGCCGATGGCCATGGATCCCGACATCAACAAGCAGGTGCAACTCTTCGCCAACGGCGCGACCTTCATCGACCCGCTCACCTATCTGTGCGACGCCACCGGTTGCTCCTATGCGGATGCCGGCAGCAAGCAGTTTCTCTATTTCGACTATGGCCATTTCTCTTCCGCCGGCGCGACGCTGGCCATCTCGAAATACTGGCCGAGCTTCGCCGCCGGCGGCGAAGTCGCAAAGGCCAGGGAACCAAGGCCGACCCTCACCGGTGAGCTGGCGAAGCCCGCCTTGTGAGGCCGGTTTGCGATTGCCCGAAGCCATGCCGTCATGGTAACGAGGCTGCAGCGCGGGTATGATGTAATGGTAGCCTGTCAGCTTCCCAAGCTGAACGCGCGGGTTCGATTCCCGCTACCCGCTCCAGCTTGCGCTGCAAGGGCTCGAAGTAGATTCACAACCGCTTGCAGCGCTTTCCGACAGCCGGGGTGCTCATCCGGCTTCGAAAGCAGAATGTCTTTGACGGCAGCGATGGCGGATTTATCTTCGGTCATGGTCATGGTGGCGTTCCGTCGCGGGAATCAGGTGACGTTGAACATCACCAGCCTGCCATGACCGCCCTCTCTCAGCGAATTTGCAGAACTCTCAGCACACTACCGTTTTTTCCGACGGCCCGGCATGCGGACTATTCTATTCGCAATGGTCGTGCTGCTGTTCATGGGTAGCGGCTTTTGTCCGGCGGCCGAACTGGTGATCGCGGGCGCCGGCGATTGACCAAGAGCCACACCGACCCGGTCGGTGTGGCTGGCTTGCGGGCACTGGGCAATTGAGCGCCCAGGGTAAAGCGAGGGAGCGACTATGAAGAAGATTTACCAGAAGCCTGTTTGGAATAAGCGCGAACGTCTTTCCGCCTCGACGGCCGGGCCGACCTCCTCACTATCCCCATCGAAAGCTTAGAGGCCCGCTGGCTCACGCGCGGGCGTCTGCTTTTTTAAGGGGACATCAGGCGTTGCCCGCCTTGATCCTCGTCAGGTGCTCTCGTGCTTCGCTGACACGGCGCTGGGCGACTCTCATCGTGTCGCAGAGGGCAAGATCGATGCCCACGCCATAGCGCTTATCCATTATCCGCTCGAGACGTTTCAGTTCGGATTCAGCTTGGCTCACACTTAGCCTGGCCTTAGCTAGTTCCAGTTCGAAATGCACATCCATTGTGTCGGGTCCGTCGTAGCCCTTCCATTAGGAAATACTTATTTTCCGCTTTGGTTCCTTGCCAGCTCGCGAGTTCAAAGAAGGCGCCGGAGACACGCGCCAGCGGCCTTAGCCCCACTGTGTCGTTCCAGCACACGCGCTCTGGCAGCAGTCTTGCATGCTCATTTCATCTGGGAGAAGATGAAATGGCTCTATCCAAGCAGTTGCTCGACCAAAACCTAACCTTTCAGTGTCCAAGCTGCAAAACCCCACTGGTCAGGAAAGGCTCCTGGGTCAAGTCCGTAACGACTTTCACCTGTAAGCGATGCGGTCAAAGGGTACGGCTGTCTTACAGCGAGAAGCTTGAGATTTTCAGGTTGGCTGCCGGGCCGTGCGGCACCGGAACCTAACGTCGCGTTGTCTTCTTTGCTCGTGCGTTTGAACGACGCCGCTCGGCCACGATGTTCCGGAACTATTTTAGCTTTAACTAATTGAACCGCGATGAGAGAACAAATCGCGGGGAGCTCGGATGCCGCAGTATCGGGTCGAGGTCATGGCCGCCGGATCGGCTATGTCATCGAGCATAGTCACAGCACCGTTGCCTTTCAAAGCGGCGGAAGCACATGCTGGCAAGCCTGTCACATTCAGGCGCCAGGAAGAAAACTGGCTACGTGTCACGGAGTTGAAGGGCGAGAAGCGGACCTTCGCTTACGTTGTCCGGATGAGGGCCACATGAGCACGCGTGGCATCAACTTCCTTGACCAATGGATCGCGAACAACGTCCCTGAGACCGCACCCGCGGATGTAATCTCCGTTGACGAACTCACGCACAAGCTCATCGCCGATGCAAAGGCAGTCGGCATCAAGCGGGGGAGATCGACGACGAAGTCGACAGCCTCTATCGCACCATCCTTGATGCCATAGTGCATTTCCAACCCGGTTTGACGGGATAGGAGTGTCGTTGACGCTTCTTGTGCTTCAGGACTCTTTGACGGCTTCCGGCTTCAGCGGCTCGTGATCAGGCACTTCATGCCACGTGACCTGTCTCCCCTAGGCCTGTCCGGTTAGCATCTGCTTCTTGAGGAGGAACCGGGCGAGGTTGTTGATGTTCCGCGGCGCCACCTTCCTGGGCAGATGCGCCAGGAGGTCTTCCGATTTGACGTCGTTGCGGAACCGCTCCGCCCAATCTTCGGTGAGATCGTCCCGCTGCAGCCGTAAATTCGTTTCGAACTCTCCGTCCGGCATTTCAACCGACAACTGCCGGGCCACCGACGCAACGTACGGCCGAGGATCGTCCAACAGATCCTCATAAAAAAAGTGATCGTATGCCAGATCGGCCAGCCGCAGGTAAGCTTCCCAGAAGGCATAGCTCTGCTCGATCAGGAAATAGGCCTGGCAGATGCCAGCGAAGTCGTATCGCGGAACCAGATCGGCGCCGTCCATCGTGCTTTTCCAACACCCCGACGCCTTTGCCCGGCAATAGGAAATCGCTTGGCGAAGGCGGTCCCGCCGCTCCAGCAGGACCAAGCCCATGGAATGGCGCCGGCTGCATTCAGCGAGGAAGTCAGCTCCATATCTGGCCTGCGACCAGTGAAGATGTCGTGGAAACAGTTTCACGGCGAACGTGCCGTTTGCGGTTGCGCCGCGATCGATCACGGCGGACATCAGGTCATCGAAGGATTTCGGCTTGCACCCCAGATTGGCCGTGTCGAGCCACTCGGCCGACTTGCCCAACAGTCCCGTGCTGTTCGTTAGACTGCCAAGCCATTCGGAGCCGCTGCGGGCTTCGGTCAGTATCGCGACGCCCTTCATGCGTGCCGCTTCTCCACGGCTCGCATGATCTTGATTGCAGAATGCCGTTCTTCTTGATGGTCCCTCGGCATGGTCAAAGCTCCGCTTAAACAGGTTTAAACGGACAAAGGCTTATATGGTTCCGCCGATTCGGCGGCAGCAAGGCAAAAGTGCGAGTTTCCTGCACTTGAAGAGCCCGAACACAGGTGCCGGCCACCTGTGGTGGCCGGCCTATGCGTCAGCACGAAGCGATTATAGCCCAATGCGGAGCCAGACGCGCTCGCGCCAGCAGCGGGTGCGACGGCGGCCATGGCGCCAGTAGCTGCGGCAAACTCGTCTCCAGCCGCGGCGACGCCCGTGGCGACGACGCCAGTAGCCATCGTGGCCATGATGGCGGCGAAAATGCCAGTCGCGATGCGAGACCTGCTCCACCTCGACCGCGTCATCCCCTTCGAAGACAGCCGGATCCGGCTTGTCCAGTTCATCGAGAATTCCGTTTCCCTGGGGAACACCAGCTACCGCGCGGCCGGGTCCGGCCACGCTCGCAAACGCCACTGCCCCCGCGACGCCAAGCATTCCAGTAAGAAACAACCGACGTTCCATAAAAACCTCCCGAGTTGTTGATCTTCGACACCTCGTTCCCTCGCCCGCAACGGGCTCCAGCGCGCATGCCGAACGGCTTGAACGTGCGGCAGCGGTTCTCGTTCCATCACCCCACTTCGCGCAGGATGAAATCATGCAGCATCTTGGCGGCCGGCGACAGGACGCGATTCCTGACGGTGATCAGGCTGTAGGGTCTGACCTCGATGTCGAATTCGGTTTGGACGACATCGATGGCGCCGGCAAGCCCGTCCGGGTTCTGGATGAACTTCGCCACTTGCACCGAGACCGGCGCGATGGCATCGGATTGCGCGACCATGACAAGTGTGAGCAGCAGTGAACTGGTGTTCAAGATCCGGTCCGGCAGCGCGATGTTGCGGTTCAGGAAGTTGCTCTCCATCGCCTGACGCAAGGGCGAACCGCCCGACTGGAAGACCCAGTCATAGGCAGCGGTGTCTTCCAGCCGCACCACATTGCCTCCGGCGAGCGGGTGGCCGCGGCGCACGATCAGGCAGGCCTTCTCGACGCCGATCACACGGGATTCGAACAGTCGTGGATTGAGGTCGTCGGGAATGCGGGCGATGATGAAGTCGTGGCGCGAGGCGATCAGCTCGCGGGCGAGCACGTTCGACGTCTCGACCTGCATGGTGATCTCGATGCGCGGGTAGATGCGGCGGATTTCACGAATCGCCGGCACCGCCAATTCGATCGCCGGCGCGGTCACGGCGCCGAGGAACACCGAACCGCCCTTGCCGGCCTTGAGCTCGGCAATCTCGCGGTCGGCTTCGAGCATCTCGAGCAGGATCGAGCGGGCGCGCCTGGCAAGCGCCTGGCCATAGGGAGTGAGGGTCACCCCGCGCGGCAGCCGTTCGCACAGCTTCACGTCGAGCACCGCCTCCATCTCGGCGATCATGCGCGAAGCGGCCGGCTGGGAGATGTTCATGACCTGGGCCGCGGCGCTCACCCGTCCGTGATCGTCGAGGGCGGCGATCATGCGCATGTGGCGCAAGCTCAAGCCGCTGCGCAGGAGTGTCTCCCCGTCTCCCGGGAGCTTCTCGTAACTTACTGGAATCGCATCGGGATCGCGCAATGCCGCCATGATCTCCCAGCTTTCTCGCCGATTGCTTTCCGGATGCTAGATCATACCGATTTCGGTATAGCAACCACCAAAGATCGCATTTGACAGTTATGGCAAAGGGACCCACCCTTCGCGCGTTCCGAGGCGCACGGGTCGGTGGCGATCAAAATCGTATCGATTGAACCGCGTCGCGGAGCCGATTGGGAGGATACCGGAGATCGATAATGCCGACAGCGGCGCGTTTGCGCTCCTGTCTGGCTGCGCGGCCCGCGAAGCCCCGAGGTGTCGCGTCCATCAACCAGGGAGAGTAATGTGAAGATTATCAAGACGCTGGCCGCCGTGGCGGCCCTTGGCATCGCTGCCATGACCTATCAGGCGCACGCGGCCGACAAGGGTCTTGTCGGCGTGCTGATGCCGACCAAGACCTCGCAACGCTGGATCAATGACGGCGACGCCGTCAAATCCCAGCTCGAGGCGCTCGGCTACACTGTCGACCTGCAATACGCGCAGGACGACATCCCCAACCAGCTCAGCCAGCTGGAAAACGAAATCACCAAGGGTCCGAAGGCGCTGATCATCGCCTCCATCGACGGCACCACCCTTTCGGATGCGCTGCAGAAGGCGAACGACGCGGGCGTCGTCGTCGTCGCTTATGACCGCCTGATCAAGAAGACCAAGAATGTCGACTATTACACCACCTTCGACAATTTCGGCGTCGGCGTGATCCAGGCGAATTCCCTGGTCAAGGGTCTCAAGGAGCGTTTCCCGAACACCAAGCCGTGGAACGTCGAACTGTTCGGCGGCTCGCCCGACGACAACAACGCCTTCTTCTTCTACAATGGCGCGATCTCCGTCCTGCAGCCGCTGATCGACGACGGCTCGATCAAGATCAAGTCCGGCCAGACCGGCATGGACAAGGTCGGCACGCTGCGCTGGCTCGCCGCCACCGCCCAGGCGCGCATGGACAACCTTCTCTCGGCCAACTACTCGGACGGCAGCCGCGTCGATGGCGTTCTGTCGCCCTATGACGGCCTGTCGCGCGGCATCACCGCCTCGCTGCGCGCTGTCGGTTACGGCACCGACGCACAGCCCTGGCCAATCGTGACCGGTCAGGACGCCGAGACCGCCTCGGTCAAGCTGATCATCTCGGGCGAGCAGTACTCGACCGTGTTCAAGGATACCCGCGAACTGGCCAAGGCCACGGTGCAGCTGGTCGACAAGGTGCTCTCCGGCGGCAAGCCGGAAGGCCTCGACGAAAAGACCTACAACAACGACGTCAAGGTGGTTCCCTCGATCCTGCTGACCCCGCATGAGGTCGACAAGTCGAACTACCAGGCCCTGGTCGTCGACTCCGGCTACATCAAGGCCGAAGACCTGAAGTAATCCCGGTTACAAAGACAGGGGTCCTGCGCGACGCAGGGCCCCTTTTCGTTCACAAGCGGCCCCGGTATTGTTTCTACCGGCCTAGAGCCATTCCCGGAAAAGTTCGCAGCGGTTTTCCGTCAGGAATTGCCTAAAAATAGAAAGTGTAGGAGGAGCTTGCCCTGATGACCTCGACGATTTTGGAGATGCGCGACATCACCAAGACGTTCCCCGGCGTGAAGGCGCTGTCGAACGTCAACCTCCGCGTCGAGGAAGGCGAAATCCATGCCGTGGTAGGCGAGAACGGCGCTGGAAAATCGACACTGATGAAGGTGCTTTCGGGCGTCTATCCCTCCGGCACCTATGATGGCCAGATCATCTTTCAGGGCCAGGAATGCCAGTTCAAAGGCATCCATGACAGCGAACACAAGGGCATCGTCATCATCCACCAGGAGCTTGCGCTGGTGCCGATGCTGTCGATCGCCGAAAACATTTTCCTCGGCAACGAGCACGCCAGATACGGCGTCATCGACTGGGACGCCAACGAGGCGCGCACGTCCGAGCTTTTGAAAAAAGTCGGGCTCAAGGAAGACCCCAAGACGCTGATCACCCATATCGGCGTCGGCAAGCAGCAGCTGGTCGAGATCGCCAAGGCGCTCAGCAAGGAAGTGAAGCTGCTGATCCTCGACGAGCCGACAGCATCGCTCAGCGAAAAGGACAGCCAGGCGCTGCTCGATCTTTTGCTCGAGTTCAAGCGGCAGGGCATGACCTCGATCCTGATCTCCCACAAGCTCAACGAGGTGAACCGCGTCGCCGACAAGGTGACGGTGATCCGCGACGGGCGCACGATCGAGACATTGCCGAGGAAGGATATCAGCGAGGACCGCATCATCACCTCGATGGTCGGCCGATCCCTCGATGATCGCTACCCGCCGCGCGAACCTAGCATCGGCGACGTCATTTTCGAGGTCAAGGACTGGTCCGTCTACCACCCGATCCATGCCGAACGGCAAGTGATCAAGAGCATCGACCTGAAGGTGCGCAAGGGCGAAGTTGTCGGCATTGCGGGACTGATGGGCGCCGGTCGCACCGAATTCGCCATGAGCCTGTTCGGCCGCTCCTATGGCCGGCGCATCAGCGGTGAGGTGCTGCTCAACGGCAAGCCCGTGGACCTTTCCACAGTGGGCAAGGCCGTGCAGAACGGCATCGCCTATGTCACCGAGGACCGCAAGACCTATGGGCTGAACCTCATCGACCATATCAAGCACAATGTGACGCTGGCCAACCTCGCCGGCGTTTCCAGTGGCGGCGTCATCGACGATATGCGCGAAATGAGCGTCGCCAACGACTATCGCAAGAAGACCAATATCCGCGCCTCCAGCGTCTATCAGCTGACCGGCAATCTCTCGGGCGGCAACCAGCAGAAGGTGGTGCTGTCGAAATGGCTGTTCGCCGACCCGGAAGTTCTGATCCTCGACGAGCCGACGCGCGGTATCGACGTCGGCGCCAAGTACGAAATCTATACAATCATCGCCCGCCTCGCCGCCGAGGGCAAAGCGATCATCGTCATCTCGTCTGAAATGCCGGAACTCCTCGGCATCACCGACAGAATCTATGTCATGAACGAAGGGCGCATCGTCGGCGAGATGGCGGCAAATGACGCCAGCCAGGAAAAAATCATGCGCGCCATTGTTCGCGGAGAAGGAAAAGCATCATGAGCACAGACAGCGCTCCCGCACCGCAAAGCGGCACCGCCGAGGACGTCAAGCAGGGTCCTCGCGTCGCCGTCTCGGCGCTGACGACGAACCTGCGCGAATACGGCCTGATCATCGCGCTGATCGTCATCATGCTGTTCTTCCAGTACACGACGTCGGGAACGCTGTTCAAACCGGTCAACCTGAGCAACCTGGTTCAGCAGAACTCGTTCATCATCGTGATGGCGCTCGGCATGCTGCTGGTCATCGTCGCCGGCTATATCGATCTCAGCGTGGGATCGGTCGCCGGCTTCATCGGCGCCCTTGCCGCCATGATGATGGTCATCTGGCCGCTCGGCATGTTCAGCAATCCGCTTGTTGTCTCGATCGTCTGCCTCATCGTCGGCGGGTTGATCGGTGGCGCGCAAGGGTACTGGATCGCCTATCACCGCATACCAAGCTTCATCGTGACGCTCGCCGGCATGCTGATCTTCCGCGGCATCTGCCAGGCGCTGCTTGGCGGCGGCTCCTCGGTCGGCCCGCTTCCCGACAGTTTCAAGGCGCTGAGTTCCGGTTTCATTCCCGACGTCATCGGTCCGCTGACCCTGATCCCGCCGACGGTGAACGCGGCCGGCAAAACCGTTTTGGGCAGTGGCCTGACGCTTCACATGACGACAATCGTGCTGGGCCTGATCGCGGTGCTCGCCTACGCCTATTTCGGCTTCAGGACGCGACGCAAGCGCGAACTCCACGGTTACGAGGCCGAGCCTTTCACCCTGTTCGTCATCAAGACGCTGGTCGGCAGCGCGCTAGCGCTCTTCCTGATCTTCCAGTTCGCGACCTATCGGGGCCTGCCGATCGTGCTCCTGGTGATGGGCGTACTGATCTCGCTGTTCGTCTTCGTCACCAAGCGCATGACCATCGGCCGCCGCATCTACGCCATGGGGGGCAACGCCAAGGCGGCGCAACTGTCGGGCATCAACACCGAGCGGCTGACGCTCTGGGTGTTCGTCAATATGGGCGTTCTGTCGGCGCTCGGCGGGCTGATCATCGCCGCACGTCTCGGCCAGGCCGTGCCGGCCGCGGGCCTCGGCAGCGAACTCGACGTGATCGCGGCCGTCTTCATCGGCGGCGCCTCGGCGATGGGCGGCGTCGGCCAGGTCATCGGCGCGGTGGTCGGCGGCTTCATCATGGGCGTGATGAACAACGGCATGTCCATCATGGGCGTCAATGTCGACTGGCAGCAGGTGGTCAAGGGCCTGGTGCTGCTCGGGGCCGTCATCTTCGACGTCTACAACAAGAACAAGGCTTGAGGGCGGGGCGAGGACTAGGAGGCATACGGGTTCTAGATCGCGAAGCTGCCGGCAGCCCGTCGGCACCAAGAAGTCCGGGGAAGGACCAGGCTCGCGAATGCAATCCGGACGAAGCGTTTCAAACCGTGGCGCGTTTCCGCGCCGCGCCGGTCAGGATTTGCCCATTGGCAGCCGGATACAGATAAATGAGAGGACTGATCATGCTGATCTCGCAGATTCTCGACGACGCCGAGACGATCCGTGTCGTTGCCCGCAGCGGAGGGAAGACCCGGATCATTAACGGGGCGCGCAGCGTCTATTCGCTAGCGATGGAGGCCGCCCGCACCGGCGTCGGCCTGGCCGCCCTGATCGAACGCAAGGGGCTTGGCGAGACGATCGATCTCGACGCCGCCTACAAGAGGGGGCGCCTGCTGTCGCCGATCAATCACCCCGACCCGGCGCATCTGCACCTGACCGGCACCGGGCTGACGCATCTGGGGTCGGCCGCGACGCGCGATTCCATGCACAAGAAGCTCAGCACCGACGGCGAGGAGCAACTTACCGATTCCATGAAGATGTTCCGCATGGGACTGGAAGGCGGCAAGCCCGCGAAAGGCCAGGTCGGCGTGCAGCCGGAATGGTTCTACAAGGGCAACGGCACCATGGCGGTCGCGCCTGGCGCGGCGCTCATGTCGCCGGCCTTTGCCAAGGATGCCGGCGAGGAACCCGAGGTCGCTGGGATCTATGTCATCGGCGATGACGGGGCGCCCTTCCGCGTTGGCTTCACCTTGTCGAACGAATTCTCGGACCATGTGACCGAGCGCGTGAACTATCTCTTCCTCGCCCACTCCAAGCTGCGCAATGCCTCCTTCGGCCCGGAGATCCTGATCGGAGACCTGCCTTCGGACATCCGCGGCACGTCGCGCATCCTGCGCGACGGCAAGGCTTTGTGGGAAAAGCCCTTCCTGTCGGGTGAAACGAATATGTCCCACACCATCGCCAATCTCGAACACCACCACTTCAAATATTCGGCCTTCCGCCAGCCTGGCGACGTGCATGTGCATATGTTCGGCACCGCGACGCTATCCTTCGCCGACGGTATCAAGACGGAGGCCGGCGACGTGTTCGAGATCGAGGCCGGGGATTTCGGACTGCCGCTGCGCAACCCGCTCGAGATCGAGAAGCCGGTGAAGGTGTCGGTAAAGGCGCTTTGAAGCCATGAGCGGGTGATTTCCCATCGTGGGCAAGCCAGAGCGGGGCGCTCTCCCGCCGATCTAGCAATAGGTTCCAGTCACGCCTTCGGCTCTCAACAGATCGCGGGATGAGCAGCAATCCTTCGCGTCCCCTCTGCCCTGCCGGGCATCTCTCCCACAACAAGGACCCACAAGAGGGAGATCGGCAGCTTCGACCTCATCGCACGGAGCGGAAATGCTTCGACAGCTTCAGGCCCTGCGCCTGGTAGTTCGAGCCGAGATCGGTGCCGTAGAGCGCCTGTGGTCGCTTCAGCATGTGCTCGTAGACCAGCCGGCCGACGATCTGGCCGTGGTCGAGGATGAACGGCACTTCGTGGCTGCGCACTTCGAGCACCGCCCGGCTGCCGGTGCCGCCGGCCGCCGAATGGCCGAAACCCGGATCGAAAAAGCCGGCATAATGGACACGAAACTCGCCGACCAGCGGATCGAACGGCGTCATCTCGGCGGCGTAGAGCGGCGGCACATGCACCGCTTCCTGGCTGACGAGGATGTAGAACTCGTCCGGATCGAGCACCAGTTCGCCGGCGCGGCTCTTGTGGATCGGTTCCCAGAAGTCGAGGACGTCCTGCGCGGCGCGCTTGTCGACATCGACGAGGCCGGTGTGGTGTTTGCCGCGATAGCCGACCAACCCATCCTTGTCGCCATTGAGGTCGATCGACAGCGCGATCCCGCCGCCGGAAATGTTCGGCGGCTCCGTGGCGACCAGCATCTCGGCACGATGCAGGTCATGCAACTCGGCTTCCGAGAGCAGCGCGTTGCCGGTGCGAAAGCGTATCTGGGACAGGCGCGAACCCGTGCGCGCGATGATCGGAAAGGTGCGCGGGCTGACCTCGAGATAGAGCGGACCGTTGTAGCCGGCGGCGATCTTATCGAACTCGTGGCCCCGATCGGTCATGACGCGGGTGAAGATGTCGAGCCGCCCGGTCGAGCTCTTCGGATTGGCCGAGGCCGAAATGTCAGCCGGCAGCGCCAGACTTTCGAGCAGCGGCACAATATAGACGCAGCCGGTTTCGAGGACCGCGCCTTCGGTCAGACTGATCTCGTGCAGTTGCAGCCGATCCAGCTTTTCCGACACCTTGTGGTTGGGACCGGGCAGGAACGAGGCGCGAACCCGCCAGGCCTTTTCGCCCAATCGGAGATCAAGGCTCGCCGGCTGGATCTGGTCGGCATCGAGTGCACGCGGCGACTTCAGCGCGCCGGACCGGGACAACGCCGAAATGTCCTGATCGGGAAGAATGCCTGTCTGCCGCAAAGTCTGGCTCCGCCCCAAGACTGGTCTCTTTGGTTGCAGGTTCTTGTTTGTTGCAGATTCTCGCCGCAAAACCGCCGGGCACTTTTGCGGAACCTGCCTTGGTACAAACGTCTTAATGAAGCCGGCAATTGACGCAAGCGTGGCGCGGGTCTAAAGGGTCGTTATCCCGTGGTGATTTGGCCGGTCGGCTTGCAGCCACGTTAAACAAGTCGCTAAAGGACCGTCGGGCCGCAAGGCCGTATGGACCGGTTGCGACTTTCGCGGCCGGTTTTTTTGTGTCTGGAACAAAGCGATGAGCACCAAGAAGCGCAACTGGAAACCTCAGACGGCACTCGTGCATGGCGGAACCCTGCGTTCCGGCTTCGGCGAAACCTCCGAGGCGATGTACCTGACCCAGGGTTATGTCTATCAGACGGCGCAGGCCGCCGAAGCCCGTTTCAAGGGCGAAGAGCCTGGTTTCATCTATTCGCGCTACGCCAACCCGACCGTCGACATGTTCGAAAAGCGCATGTGCGCGCTTGAAAGCGCCGAAGACGCGCGCGCCACGGCGTCGGGCATGGCGGCGGTGACGGCGGCCCTTCTGTGCAGCGTCAAGGCCGGCGACCACATCGTGGCCGCGCGCGCGCTGTTCGGCTCCTGTCGCTGGGTGGTCGAGACGCTGGCGCCGCGCTATGGCATCGAGGCGACCTTGATCGACGGCACCGAGATCGCCAATTGGGAAAAGGCGGTCAGGCCGAACACCAAGCTGTTCTTCCTGGAGAGCCCGACCAACCCGACGCTCGAGGTCGTCGACATCGCCGCCGTCGCCTCGCTTGCCAATTCGATCGGCGCGCGGCTGGTCGTCGACAATGTCTTCGCCACGCCCCTACAGCAGAAGCCATTGCAGCTTGGTGCGCACATCGTCGTCTACTCGGCCACCAAGCATATTGACGGCCAGGGCCGCTGCCTGGGCGGCGTCATCCTGTCGGACAAGAAGTGGATCGACGAGAACCTGCACGACTATTTCCGCCACACGGGCCCCAGCCTGTCGCCGTTCAACGCCTGGACCTTGCTGAAGGGCCTCGAGACCTTGCCGCTGCGCGTGCGCCAGCAGACCGAGAGCGCCGGCAAGATCGCCGACTTCCTGGCCGAGCAGCCGCAGATCGCCCGCGTCATCTATCCCGGCCGCGCCGACCACCCGCAGGCCGATATCGTCAAGAAGCAGATGTCGGGTGGCTCGACGCTGATCTGCCTCGACGTCAAGGGCGGCAAGCCGGCGGCCTTCGCCCTGCAGAACGCCCTCGACATCGTGCTGATCTCGAACAATCTGGGCGATGCCAAGAGCCTGATCACCCACCCGGCGACGACCACCCACAAGAATTTGAACGACGAGGCCCGCGCCGAACTCGGCATCGGGCCCGGTACGCTCAGGCTGTCGGTCGGCCTGGAGGATACGGACGATCTGCTGGAAGATATCGCGCAAGCATTGAAGGCCGCCAAATAGGTTTCGTCCAGGCAGCGTCGTCAGCAGCAATCAGGCGCTCGACGGCGTCTCCTCCAGCTCCGCCGTCTTGGTCCGGATGGTCATGGCGTTGCCGCGCCAGTCGACGGCGCCGCCGAGCCAGCCGCGCGCCCAGATGGCCGGGAGCATGACGTCCCGCGCGACCGTCGCCGCGATCATGCGCGTCGAGACGTGCCAACCCTTGGCCAGGGCCAGAGCGCATTCCGGAAGATAGAACGCCGCCAGCACGGCAATCGCGGTCGCCCAGAGGCTGACGCCGGCGCTCCCCGCCGCAACCAGCGCAAGAACCAGCGGGACCGCCGCACCAGTCAGGATCTCGGGCGCGAAGAACAGCGGGAAGGTGACGCGGCGCAGGCGCGCCCAGCGGGCCTGGCGCGACCAGATCTCGCGAAACGTGCGCTGGCCGAGCGGCTGCTCGAAGGGCGCCGCAACGAGGTTGACACGCAGGCCGAGGCCGTTCACCAGCTTGGTCGCGGCGGCGTCCTCGGCGATCTCGGCGGCCAGCGCGCGGATGCCGCCATTGGCGTCCAGCATCGGCTTGTTCCACAGCATGCTCTTGCCCTGCGCGAAGCCGAGGCCGAGCGCCTCGCCGGCATACTGCCAGCGGGCCTGCAATGTGTTCAGGAAGGCGCATTCGACGTCGGCCCAGAAACCATCTGGCCTGGAGCCGATCGGCGTCGAACAGACAAGGCCGGTACGGTGCCGCCACGCCGCCATCATGTGCTCGACATAGTCCCTAGGCATCAGAACGTTGGAATCGGCAAGAATGACCCAGTCGTGGCGCGCAGCTTCCCAGCCTTTGACGCAATTGTTGAGCTTGGGATTGGCGCTGACACGATCGTCGCCGATCAACAGCCGGGCCGGCACCTGCGGAAACCGGGCAATCGCTCTGTTTATCAGTTTGACCACCGGGTCGTCGGCATGGGCGACGCAGAAGATCAGTTCGTAGCGTGGCCAGTCGAGCGCGAAGGCGCGTTCCAGCGTCTCACGTGTGAAGGGCTCGACGCCGCGCGACGGGACGACAATCGACACCGCCGGCGATCTGCCCGCCGGCGGGGCGATCGTGGCGCGCCGTTTCAGCTGTGAAGCGGCAAGCAGGATGCTGGCAGCGTTTGAGAGGATGAGTGCGGTCGAAAGCGAGGCGGATATGAGAGTGAGTTCCATCGAGATCTGGTCACTCCGGAAGTCGGCCCGCGTCGCGGCCGTTTTCAACAGTTCGACAGAGGGCCGAGTCGCCCGGTTCGCGCACACCACCATTGTCGTGTGTCACTTAAATGACATTCTTTGCCGGCACCTGCGTTTCAATCCCAGGCGCGACAAGACGCGCACGTTGACCTGCTCACCGCGAGCGTCGAAAGTCGTCGGATTGTTTTGGAGCCGCTCATGTACCGCGCCGTGACGCGCAACATCGAAGTGCAGGTCAGGCCGTTCTATCTGGAGGATCGTTCGGATCCCCAGGAGAACCGCTACGTCTGGGGCTATCAGATAACGATTGACAACCAGTCTGACGAGTTCGTGCAGCTTCTGTCGCGCTATTGGCATATCACCGATGGTGCCGGCCGGGTCGAGGAGGTGCGCGGGCCGGGCGTTGTCGGCGACCAGCCGGAACTCAATCCCGGCGACAGCTATCAGTACACGTCCGGCTGCCCGCTCTCGACACCCTCCGGGATCATGGTCGGACGCTACACGATGCGCAACAAGCGCGGCGAGACGTTCGACATCGCCATCCCAGCCTTCTCGCTCGATCTGCCGGGGACAAGGCGCACGGTGAACTGAGGGCCGACGGTCACGCTGCCCTCAGCCGCCCTTCGGGCACCTTCTCCCCGCGGAACGGGGAGAAGGAAAGGCTTTACTGAGCCGCAAACTCGGCTGGGTCGAAGTCGTACTGCGTCGAGCAGAATTCGCACGCGACATGGATGCCGCCATCCTCGGTGCTGTCCTTGATCTCCTGCGCGGAGAAGCCTTCGAGGATGCCACGGATCTTGTCGCGGGAGCATGAGCACTGGTCGGCGACGGGAACGCCGCCGAAGACGCGCACGCCATGCTCATGGAAGAGGCGATAAAGCAGCCGCTCGGCGCCGATGGTCGGGTCGATCAATTCGGTCGGCTCGATGGTGCCTAGCAACGCCAGGAGTTCCTGCCAGGAATTATCGGCGGGATCGTGGACTTGCTCGCGCGGATCGCCGTCCCCACCCGGCAGGTCCGGAATGCGCATGCGCTCGGGCGATTGCGGCAGGAACTGCGCCAGGATGCCGCCGGCGCGCCATTGCTCGCGCGCGCCGCCGACACCGGGCGTCAGCAGCTTGGCGACCGAGAGCCTGATATCGGTCGGGATCTGTTCCGACTGACGGAAATAGGTGCGTGCCGCATCTTCCAGCGTTTCGCCATCGAGCTGGACGATGCCTTGATAACGCTGCGTATGAGCGCCCTGGTCGATGGTCAGCGCCAGCACGCCGCTGCCAAGCAGCGTCTGCTGGGACGTCTCACCTGCGGCGACCAGTGCTTCGAGCCGATCCGCATCGAAGCGTGCGTAGGCGCGCAGTGCCGAGGGCGTGGAAAAGTCCGCGACCAGCATGTCGACAGGCCCGTCGGTACGGGTCTGCAGGATGAACTTGCCTTCGAATTTAAGCGAGGTGCCGAGCAGAACGGTCAGCACACAGGCTTCCGCCAGCAGGCGGGCGACCGGCTCGGGATAATCGTGGCGGCCAAGGATGGCGTCGAGCATCGGCCCAAGCTGGACCGTGCGGCCGCGCACGTCGAGCGGACCGACCTCGAAGGGAACGACGTGATCGTCGCCGGCATAGCCGAACTCGCCGAGTTTGGGGTGATGTTCAGTCACTAGATGGCTTTCCAACATGACAAAGCTCCAGGGCGCGGCCATGCGGCCCTGGTGGGCACATGCGTCCAAACGCGCTTGATTTGCGTGATGCGGCGCAGATAGGCATCGCGCCGCCGCAGATCAAGCGCCTGGGCATTTCGGGCGCCCAAGACACTTCAAGCACCAAGACGCTCTAAGCACCGAAACACTCTAAGCACCGAGGCACCAGGCAAGCACCGCCTTCTGGGCATGGAGCCGGTTCTCGGCCTCGTCGAAGACCACCGAATGCGGCCCGTCGATGACCTCGTCGGTTACTTCCTCGCCGCGATGGGCCGGCAGGCAGTGCATGAACAATGCATCCGGCTTGGCCTTGGCCATCAGCGCCGCGTTGACCTGATAGGGCGAGAAGACATTGTGGCCGCGAGCACGGTGTTCCTGTCCCATCGACACCCAGCAGTCGGTGACGATGCAGTCGGCCTGGTCGACGGCTTCCTCGGGCGAGCGGGTGAAATAGAGCTTGCCGCCATGCGCCTTTGACCAGTCGATATGCTTCTGCGCCGGTTCGCTGCCTTCGGGCACGGCGACGTTGAGATTGAAGCGGAACCGTGCCGAGGCCTCAAGCAGTGAGTGCAGCACATTGTTGCCGTCGCCGGTCCAGGCAATCGTCTTGCCGGCAACCGGACCGCGATGCTCCTCGAAGGTCATGATGTCGGCCATCAGCTGGCACGGGTGGGTGTCGTCGGTCAGGCCGTTGATCACCGGAACGGTGGCATTCTCGGTCAGTTCCAGCAGCCGCTCATGCGAGGTGGTGCGGATCATGATCGCATCGACGTAGCGCGACAGCACCTTGGCGGTGTCGGCGATGGTTTCGGAGCGGCCGAGCTGCATCTCGGTGCCGGTCAGCATGATGGTCTCGCCGCCGAGCTGGCGCATGCCGACGTCGAAAGAAACGCGCGTGCGCGTCGACGGCTTGTCGAAGATCATGGCCAGCACCTTGCCTTCGAGCGGCTTGGTCCGCTCGCCGGCCTTGAGACGCGCCTTTCGCGTTACCGCATCATCCAGCATGAAGCGCAAATCGCCTTCGGAAACGGTGGAAAGATCGGTGAAATGGCGAACTGACATCAGGAATGGTTCCGGATTACTTCGCGGCGGCGGAGGCGATCGCCTCCGACAGGCCCTTGGCGCCGGCGCGGATGCGGTTGAGCGCTTCGTGAATCTCGGCGTCGGTGACGGTGAGCGGTGGCAGCAGGCGAATGACGTTGTCGCCGGCCGGAACGGCCAGCAAATGCTGGTCGCGCAGCGCCATGTTTACCTTGCCGTTGGGCATCGCGCATTTAAGGCCGAGCATCAGCCCGGTGCCCCGGATATCCTCGACAATTTCTGGGAATTCGTCGGCTATCGAGGCTAGCCCCTGCTTCATCAGCAACGCCTTGCGCTGGACATCCTCCAGAAAGCCGTCTTCCAGAACGACGTCGAGCACGGCGTTGCCGACCGCCATTGCCAGCGGATTGCCGCCGAATGTGGTGCCGTGCACGCCGGCGGTCATGCCGACGGCGGCCTCGTCGGTGGCAAGGCAGGCGCCCATCGGGAAGCCGCCACCGATGCCCTTGGCGATCGCCATGATGTCGGGCGTCACCGCAGACCACTCATGCGCGAACAGCTTGCCGGTACGGCCAATGCCGCATTGGACCTCATCGTATATCAATAACAGGCCGTGCCGTTCGCAGAGCTGCCGCAGCCGCTTGAGCGACTGTGTCGGTACTGGGCGGATACCGCCCTCGCCTTGCACCGGCTCGATCAGGATCGCGGCGGTCTCGGGCGTGATCGCCTTCTCGGCGGCATCGATGTCGTCGAAGCCAACCTGGTCGAAGCCTTCAACCTTGGGTCCGAAGCCTTCGAGATATTTGTACTGGCCGCCTGCCGCGATGGTCGCCAGCGTGCGGCCATGGAAGGCGCCTTCGAAGGTGATGATGCGGAAGCGCTCGGGATTTCCCTTGACGAAGTGGTATCGCCGCGCCGTCTTGATCGCGCATTCCAGCGCCTCGGCGCCGGAATTGGTGAAGAACACCTTGTCGGCGAAGGTAGCATCAGCCAGCCGCTCGCCAAGCCTGCTCTGCCCCGGGATCTCATAGAGATTGGAGACGTGCCAGAGTTTCGCCGCCTGCTCGGTGAGGGCCGCGACAAGGTGCGGATGGCCATGGCCAAGTGAATTGACCGCGATGCCGCCGGCGAAATCGAGATATCGCTCGCCCTTGTCCGTAACCAGCCAAGTGCCTTCCCCATGGTCGAAGGCCAGGGGTGCGCGAGCAAAGGTCTCGTAAAGCGCCGAACCGCTCATTATATGCGTCTCCGGTACCGGAAAATCAAAAAAGCCGCCAAAGCGGCGGCCTTCTGCGGCTTATCGTGTTTTTCGGCCATGAAGTCAACGAAAACGTCGCCTAGTGGCGCGCGGCAGGCCCTCCGACGCAACGCCGGCTCATGAACGACCGGGCAAGTTGGGGAAAACCGAAAAAACCGATTCGTGTTGCACTTGGGACTCTTGTCACCGAGTCAGCGCATAGAGTAGTTGTAGTCGAGAAATAACTAGATTTCGTGCGGCGGACCTAATCACCAGATATATGTGGTGTCTGTCCCAGCAGTGGTGCTGGGTCGGGAATGGATTCTGATTGCCGCACGCTTACGAGGAGCGCGGTCATGAACTGGACTGACGAGCGGGTAGAATTCTTGAGAAAACTGTGGTCGGAGGGTCTGAGCGCAAGCCAGATTGCTGCGCAGCTTGGGGGAGTCAGCCGCAATGCCGTCATCGGCAAGGTGCACCGGCTGAAGCTGTCGGGTCGCGGTCGCGCAACGGCGACGCCGGCGCGCCAGAAGAAGGTGACGCAGGGATCGACCGTCCAGAAATCGGTGGCGCGCGCCGCAAGCACGGCACGCCACGTCACGACTTCGATCGGCGCGACGGCCCTTCAGACGCAATTCGACGCCGAACCGGTGGCGCGGCACTACATCCGTCCGGTCGAGAACGTCGTGGTGCCGATCTCACGGCATCTGCAGCTCGTCGAACTGACCGAGCGCACCTGCAAATGGCCGAATGGCGATCCCCTTTCGGAGGACTTCAACTTCTGCGGCAACGAAGCCGCTGAAACCGGTCCCTACTGTAAATACCATGCCCGCGTGGCGTTCCAGCCAGCGGCGGAGCGGCGGCGGAACCGATAAGCGGAGTGAGGAGTGAGTGGTGCGGAAATAACCGCTCCCACTACTGACTACTGACTACTGACTTCCTCACAGCCAGCCGTTCTTCCTGAAGCGCCAATACAGGAAGCAGCAGATCAGCGCGATGGTGGCCAGCACCATCGGGTAGCCATATTCCATCTTCAGCTCCGGCATGTCGGTAAAGTTCATGCCGTAGATGCCGGCGAATGCGGTAGGCACGGCTAGGATGGCCGCCCATGAGGCGAGTTTCTTGGAGATCGCCGTTTCCTGGCTTTGACCGACCAGAAGACTGGCCTCGAAGGCAAAGGCCAGCACCTCGCGCAGACTGTCGATCTTCTCCTGGACAGTACGGATGTGGTCCGTCACGTCGCGGAACAGCGGGTGCATGGCCGAATGGATCTGCGGCAGGTCGGAGCTGGTTAGCCGGCGACAGACTTCCACCAGGGGCAATGCCGCGTTCCGCAGGCGCAGGAGGTCGCGGCGCAGCATGTAAAGGCGTTCGATGTCGGGGCCGGTCATCGGCTTCAGCAGGACCTTGTCCTCGATTGCCTCGACTTCGTCCTCGATCTGCTCGAGCACGGGCATGTAATTGTCGACGATGAAGTCGAGAATGGCATAGAGGACGAAATCCTCCCCCTTGGCCAGTGAGTGCGGGCAGCTTTCCCAGTGCTGCCGCACGACGGCATAGGATGTCGAAGGACCGTGCCTGACGCTGACGATGTAGCCTGAGCCGACAAACAGATGTGTCTCGCCGAAGGTGACGCGCCCGTCGATCAGCTGCGCCGTGCGGGCGACGATGAAAAGCGCATCGCCATATTGCTCGATCTTTGGCCGCTGGTGCGGATGCTCGGCATCCTCGATCGCCAACTCATGCAGATGAAACTGCGCCTTGACGCGCAGCAGAAGTTCGCGGTCGGGTTCAAGCAGCCCGATCCAGACGACATGTCCCGATTTCTTGGCCCATTCGCCGGCTTCCTCGATCGGAATATCGGCGATGCGGCGCCCGGCGGTATAGACGCCGCAGGCGATGATGCCCGATGTCGGCGGCGAGGATTTGAACTCTCGGACATATTCCATCGCAGCCTCCCGAAAGCGTTGCCTTCCCTGGGGAACCGGCAAGCTTATCTCGGGATAGTCTAGCGCAATATGATCAAGCGTTCGAGGGGATGTGCGTTCACTTCACCGGCAGCGCCTCGGGGAGGCCGATCTTGTCGGTCTTGTCGCCTTTGGGCCGGTCGGCGGGCATCTGGTCGCCGGTGACGATATAGTAGATGGTCTCGGCGATGTTGGTGGCGTGATCGCCGATCCGCTCGATATTCTTGGCGCAGAACAGCAGATGCGTACAGGGCGTGATGTTGCGCGGATCTTCCATCATGTAGGTCAGCAATTCGCGAAACAGCGAGGTGTACATGGCATCGATCTGGTCGTCACGGTCGCGCACGAAGCCGATCTTGTCGACCGAGCGCGACGCATAGACGTCGAGCACTTCCTTCAGCTGGGTCAGTGCCAAATTGGCCAGAGCCTCCAGGCCGCGAAACAGGCTGGTCGGCTGCCGGCCGTCGGTAACGGCAACCACCCGCTTGGCGACGTTCTTGCCGAGGTCGCCGACACGCTCGAGGTCGGCCGAAATGCGGATGGCGCCGACGATCTCGCGCAGGTCCGTCGCCATCGGCTGACGCCTGGCGATGATGATGATCGCCTTGTCGTCGATCTCACGCTGTCCCTCGTCCAGGACGGCGTCGTCTCGGATGACCTTCTGGGCCAGCCCCGGATCGGCATTGACCAGGGCGGCGACCGCCTGCTCGACCATGCGCTCGGCATGGCCACCCATCGCGGCGATGCGCTTCGAAAGATATTTCAGTTCCTCGTCATAGGCGCTGACAATGTGAACGGACTGCATGGATGAAATGCCTTCCCACGGGATCTTGTCTTTGAGTCGTTTCCTCGAATCCCCGCTGATACGCTAGCGGGATGACAGAAAAAAGAAACGGCCCCGTGGAAAACTAGGGCAGTATCAGTGTGCCGGCAAATGGACCGAGAAGGCGGCGCCCTTGCCGACCTCGGACCTGATCGTCAGCCTGGCGTTGTGACGCGTCAGGATGTGCTTGACGATCGACAGGCCAAGCCCCGTGCCCTTCTGGGTCCGGCTGGTCTCGACATCGATACGATAGAAGCGCTCGGTGATGCGCGGGATGTGTTCCTCGGGGATGCCGGGACCAAAGTCCCTGATCGTGACGTCGATGCCAGGTTCGGGACCATCATCGCCGCGCGCGATCGACACCAGGACACGGCCGCCCGACTGGCCGTATTTGCAGGCATTTTCCAAAAGGTTCTCGAACACTTGGAACAGCTCGTCGCGATCGCCTGGCACATCGAGCGGCCCCTTGGCGAAATCGCGCTCGATGACGATATTGTTTTCGCGGGCGAGCGGGCCGAGCGAATCGATGACGCTGTCGACGGTCTGGCGCAGATCGACTTCGGTTCCCGGCTGCAGATAGGGTTTCATCTCCAGCCGTGACAGCGACAGGAGATCGTCGATCAGGCGCGCCATGCGGCCGGTCTGGTTCTGCATGATCTGGAGGAACTGCTCGCGCGCCGCCGGATCGTTGCGGGCCGGTCCGCGCAGCGTTTCGATGAAGCCCGCGATCGAGGCTAGCGGGGTGCGCAATTCGTGACTGGCATTGGCGATGAAGTCGGCGCGCATGCGGTCGATACGCCGCGCCTCGCTCTGGTCCTTGAAAACCAGCACATAAAGATCGGTGCCATGCCCGACCGAGGATGCGCTGACCCGGTAGGCCCGTTCGACAGGCAGTTTCTCGGTGTAGTCGACGACATCCGAGGCGACGGTGCCCGACAGCACACTGTCCAGCAGTGCCTGCATTTCAGGCGCCCGGAATTTCAGCGGCAGCGATATGCCGGGCGCGATGCCGCCAAAGGCTGCAAAGGCGGCGGCGTTGGCGTGGACGATGGTGGCGGCGTGGTCGAAGATGATGAGCGGATCGGCGACCGCAGCCGCCAGATATTCGCCGGACAGGCGCTGCAAGCCAACCGCCTCGATCACCGCGGCATGCCCCGCGGAATGGCGGGCACTGGTGACCGGCAATATTGCCGCGGCCGGCAGCAGGAGTAGCGCCGGTACCAGCACGTAGGCGGAAATGCCGGCGAAGCCAAAGGCGATCAGAACCGCCACGACACCGGCCGCAAGCAGCCAGCGGCTGTGCCACAGCCGAGCGGCCACAGCTTGCCCCGTGCCTTTCTGCTCTGCGCCCAGCTCGGTCATTCGCGCGCCCAGCCTCCACCGGTCACACGGCGGCGAAAACTTCCGCTGGACCGCAAATCAAAAGTACTACAGCCTCCTTTGCGCGTCCAAACGAGGCGCGGCGCTGCAGTGGCTCCCAATAGCATGAGTCCAGACACTTAGAAGGGTTCGTCTGCATGAAAAAAGCCAAGGACAATTCGGTAACGCCAAGCGCAGGCCCGCTGAAAATCAGGATCGGCGGCAAGGAACGGGAGTTCGATATCGAGAATCCCGAGCTTCCGGACTGGGTCGAGGAGAACAAGCTGACCGCGGGCGGATATCCTTACGACAAGAAGATGAAGAGCGAGGAGTATGACGAGACGCTCGAGAAATTGCAGATCGAGCTCGTCAAGGCGCAGGCATGGCTGCAGGCGACCGGCAAGCGGATGATGGCGCTGTTCGAGGGTCGTGACGCTGCCGGCAAGGGCGGCACGATATTCGTGCTGCGCCAGTATCTCAACCCACGCACGGCGCGCAACGTTGCGCTGACCAAGCCAACCCCGACGGAACTGGGGCAATGGTACTACCAGCGCTATGCCGACCATTTCCCGACAGCGGGCGAATTCGTCACCTTCGACCGCTCCTGGTACAACCGTGCCGGCGTCGAGCCGGTGATGGGTTTTTGCACCCCCGAACAGCACGAGAAGTTTCTCGACGAGACGCCGCATTTCGAACGCATGATCGTCAATGACGGCATCTATTTCTTCAAATTCTGGCTAAACATCGGCCGGGAGACGCAGCTCGAACGCTTTCACGATCGCCGCTACAGCCCCCTGAAGAGCTGGAAGTTCTCGCCGATCGACATTGCCGGCATCACCAAGTGGGACGATTACACCAAGGCGCGCGACACCATGTTCGAGCGCACCCACAAGGAGTTCGCGCCATGGATCATCGTGCGGGCCAACGACAAGCGCCGCGCGCGGCTGGCGGTGATGCGCCGCATCCTCCTGTCGCTGCCCTATGAGGGGCGCGATCTCGACGTTATCGGCAAGGAAGATAAGAAGATCATCGGCGAAGGGCCGTCATTCCTGGGCAAGGAAAGTTGATACCTGCTGTGCCGCGTGATCGTCCGCGCGGCACAGCATTCCGGGCGATGGCTCAGGCAGCCAGCCTGGCGATCCGCTGCAACCGTCGCAACGTGGCGTCGTCCTGCAGCGCCTGCTGGAACAGCGATATCTCCTCATCAATGCGCTCACATAGGGCGGCGGTGTTCCCCTTGAGTAGGCCGCGTGTCTGCAGCAAAGCGGCAACCGGCTTCTTTGCCAACTGCCTGGCTCGGCCAAGCGCCGCTTCCTCGACGCTGCCTTCCGCGACGATCTCGGCGACGAGGCCGAGCGCCCTGGCGTCTTCGGCACAAAGCGTGTCGCCGAGACAGAAGAAGCGGAAAGCACCGGCATAACCGAGCTTCTGCGGCGCCAGGATGCTGGTTGCCGCGTCCGGCACCAGGCCGAAATCGACGAACGGCACCCGGAACGTGCTTTTTTCAGACGCGATCACCATGTCGCAATGGAACAGGATGGTGCAGCCGACGCCGACGGCATCGCCGTCGACACAGGCCAGGATCGGCTTTGGAAACGTCGCCAGCATGCGGAACATGTCGGTGACGGCGGCGATCAGCTTCTGGTGCTTGGCGGCATCCAGGAATTCGGAAAAGTCACCGCCAAGGCAGAAGCAGCCCGCTAGGCCGCGCAGCACGACGACCCGCACCTGGTCATTCTCGGCGGCTTCATGGAACGTCCTGGCAAGGCTCTCATAGGCCCTCCGGTCGAGCACCGGCCGGCCGTCATTCGACGACACGGTGACGATCAGCGTGTGGCCGAGCAGTTCTGGTTGCGGATGCGCGTTCATGACGCCCTCCTTTGACCGAACATGTCGGGATATCCCCTGGCCAGGACGGGTGCATGATGATTGCGGCGCGAACGCACCACGTCCAGCGTGTGCTCGTTAAAGGTGAGCAGCGTCGCCACGACCTGTTGGCTGCCATAGGTGCGCTGATAGCCGAGCGGCGTCGCCAGGAAGTGCAGTTGCAATGCGCGCAGCACCCACATCGGCTCGAACTCGATGATCACCTTGTCGACGCCGCGCTTCAGACCCCACTCGACGAAACCGGCTATCAATTCCGTGCCGACGGTCGAGACGCCGCGCCGGCCGTCGCGATAACCCGGAGCCACCGCATAGCGGGTCAACTCCCAGATGTTGGGACCCGCCGGCGGCGTTCCTTCGGAGAGATCGGTCAACACCTCGGTCAACAAATGCGGCCGTGTGGTCGGCAACATCCTCTGATAGCCCGCGACTTCATTGCCCCTGATGACGATCTGATGCACCGCCTCCTCATGATCGAACTGGTCGACCTCAAATCCGTCGGGGCGCCGAAGGTCCTCCCACCCCATCTCCTCGACGAATATCCGGTAGCGCAGCCGATGGACGGCCTCCCAAAGGTCGGGACGTTCCATCAATTCTTGGGTCGTAAGACAAAAAAGCATTCCGTAGTCTCCTGTGATTCAGGGGAAGATACGGCCGTGCTTTGATGCGAAAATTGCGTGATCACGTAGGCGAGAAGTTCTAGGCCTGCACGGCCGACCTAGCTAATGTAGCCGCGCCTTATCGCCTCGGCGACTGCCTGGACCCGGTTGACGGCACCGAGTTTGCTTTTGGCGTTAAGAAGATGTTTCTCCGACGTGTGCTCGGAGATGCCGAGGATTTGGGAAATCTCCCATTCGGACTTGCCGACGGCAGCCCATTGCAGGCATTCGCGTTCGCGCGGCGTCAGCTCGATGTGGTCGATCGTCGTGGTCGCCATGGTGTGGAGTTGCATGGCGCGGCCGACGGCATAGGTCGAGACCAGGGAGACCAGGCCGAACTCGGCCGCCGACAGTTCCACGGCCTCGCCCCCCAGCGACACCATGACGATTTCGCCGTCGAGCGTGATCAAGGGAAAGGCCAGCCCGTCGCGCAACTTGAAGGCGCCGGCGTCACCCATCACTTCGCCGCTGCTCTTGTCGATGCGGACGCCCTGGGCGGCTTCCCGCCACTGGAACGGCGCTTGCAGCTGTTTCATGTGACTGACGACGGGATCGTGATCGACATAGTTGCGCGTCACGTAGCGCTCGAGCCATTCGACCGGCCAGTCGCAGAGCAGCACATGCTGCTTTTGCTGGCCCGTCGGTGTGCCCGGCTGCGGAACGGTTCCGGCCATCAGCGCGGTCAGGCCGAACTCCGATGTTACGCCCAACAGTTTCTCGCAGACCGCGGCCGCCGTTCCGGCGTGCTGCAGTTGGTCTATGTATTCCAGCGTTCGATCGAACTGACCCATCGCAACATCAACCCCATGTTGCCTCATGCATTAAGTCCATGGTCCGCGCCTTCCCGGCACTTCGCCACCGACCACGGATTGCAAAGCGCCCGCTTCCGGTTGTGGTTCTCGACCCTGGTATTCCCACCAGGGCAGCCACCGCTGTTTGCAAACCGGCCGAACCATATCCTGAAATCGAAGCGTTGAAATCAAAAAGCATTGTGCCCGTACCGTTTTCGTACCAAAACCGGCACGAGCACGGGTGCGGCGGAGTTCTATCGTGGCGTTCCAATGGAGGTCCCATGTCCTGGCAGCGGCGCTCATCGCCGCATTGTCATGGGTTTCCGGCGCGGGCGCGGCGGAGCCGCAGGTGCCGGTGTTGTGGGATGCCAAGGAGCGGCTTCCCAAGCCGGACCTTGCGGCGCTGCCGCGGCTGCGGTTCCTGACGACCACGGATTTTCCGCCCTTCAATTTTCTCGACGGCGCGGGGAAGCTGTCCGGTTTCCATATCGACCTGGCCCGCGCTATCTGCGTGGAACTCGGCATCGTCGACAAATGTCAGATCCAGGCCTTGCCCTGGGCGGAGCTTCAAGGCGCCCTTGAGAGGGGCGAAGGAGAAGCTGTTATCGCCGGCATTGCCCCAACGCCACAGTCGCGCCAGACATACGCCTTCTCGCGCGCTTACCTGCAGTTCCCGGCGCGCTTCATCACTCCGAAGAACAAGGCGCTGGCGGAACCGCTCTTCGACAAATTGCACGGCAAGCGCGTCGGCGTGATATCGGGCTCGGCCCATGAACGCATGCTGCGCGACTATTTCGGCACGGTCCAGGTCGTCCCCTTCGACAAGCCGGAAGACCTATTTGGCAACCTCAAGGCCGGCAAGATCGACGCGGCCTTCGGCGATGGCATGCGCTTCGCCTTCTGGCTCGGCGGCTCCGATGCCGCCGGCTGCTGCCGCTTTGCCGGCGGCCCCTACCTGGCGCCCGAATATCTGGGCACCGGCATGGCCATCGCCACGCGAGCGGACAATCCGGCGCTGGCCGCGGCCCTCGACTACGCTCTGCAAGAGATTTCGATGAAAGGCACCTTTGCCGAATTCTACCTGCGCTATTTCCCGGTCAGTTTCTTCTGATCCGGTCCGGTCAGCTTTTCTGATCCGGCGGTAACCTCGTCAGGTCAGAGTTCGCAGCCTTGCCTTGGCCGCACGGCCGATGGCCGCCACGGTCAGCGTGTCGAGATCGAGCTTACGACGGATCAACTGCAGCACCCGCACTTCCTCCAGCCGCATCTCCAGATCGACGGCGGCCACTTCGAAAGCCGCGGCATAGGCAGTGTCGCGCAACCGGTCCGGCAGCGCCTCCGAGACCTGGGTCAGGACACCTTCGAGCCCACCCTTCTCATGCAGCATCTTCTGGCAGGCCTGCGCCACGGCAACCAGCCGGTCTTGCTTGAAATCCTCAAACACCGGCCACGAGCGGACAACCTCGCCGATCCTGGCCAGTTCGACATCGGTCATGTCCCGGTCGGAGGCCGAAGTGATGACCATCAGATAGATCAGGGCTTCGTGCGGGGTGGGCGAAAGCATTCTTTACTCCTTGAACGTGGCCCCGAACGTAGGAAGGGGAGCCTGAGGCGGCAAGGAAAAAGCGCCCGACGCGTTGACGCTCCGGCCACGCACGCCTAGAGACCGGTTGAAAATGCACTTTTGCGGCTATTGCCGGGATACAATCTGGAAAACTGTGACATGGCGGGATCAAACATCATCGATCTCAATCCCGAACTGCTGACGGCCGCGGCCGAGAGCAAGGCATGGCCGTTCGAGGAAGCCAAAAAGATCATCGAGCGCTACAAGGGCGCCGACTTCCCCGAAACGATCCTGTTCGAGACCGGCTATGGACCGTCGGGCCTGCCGCATATCGGCACGTTCGGCGAAGTGGCCCGCACCTCGATGGTGCGCCATGCGTTCCGCGTGCTGACGCAGGACAATGTCGCAACCAAGCTGCTGTGCTTTTCCGACGACATGGACGGCATGCGCAAGATACCCGACAGCGTGCCGGATCGCGCAGCGCTCGAGCCATATCTGCACAAGCCACTGTCATCGGTGCCTAACCCCTTCGGCGGCGACTATGCGAGCTTCGCCGACCATAACAATGCGATGCTCTGCCGCTTCCTCGACACGTTCGGCTTCGATTACGAATTCGCCAGCGCGACGCAGTACTACAAGTCAGGCCGTTTCGACGCGATGCTGTTGCGCGCCGCCGAACGCTACGACCAGATCATGGCGGTCATGCTGCCGACGCTCGGACCTGAGCGGCAGGCGACCTACAGCCCCTTCCTGCCGATCTCGCCAAAGAGTGGGCGCGTGCTTTACGTTCCCATGAAGCAAGTCGACGCCAAGGCCGGCACCATCACCTTCGACGATGATGGCACCGAAACCACGCTGCCGGTCACCGGCGGCCGCGTGAAGCTGCAGTGGAAGCCGGATTTCGGCATGCGCTGGGCGGCACTCGGCGTCGATTTCGAGATGTTCGGCAAGGACCATCAGACCAATGCAGTGGTCTATGACCGCATCTGCAACATACTGGGCGGGCGGGCGCCGGAGCATTTCGTCTACGAACTGTTCCTCGATGAGAATGGCCAGAAGATCTCCAAGTCGAAAGGCAACGGCCTGACCATTGACGAATGGCTGACCTATGCGCCGACCGAGAGCCTGGGGCTCTACATGTACCAGCGCCCGAGGCAGGCCAAGAAACTCTATTTCGACGTCATCCCGCGGGCCGTGGACGAATATTACACCTTCCTCGCCGCCTATCCCCGCCAGGAGTGGAAGGAGCGGCTGGGTAATCCGGTCTGGCATATGCATGACGGCAACCCGCCCGCCGTCGACATGCCGGTGCCGTTCTCGTTGCTACTCAACCTTGTCAGCGCCTCCAATGCGCAGAACAAGGATGTGCTGTGGGGTTTCATCTCGCGCCATGTCGCGGGCGTGACTCCGGCGACCCATCCCGAGCTCGACCGGCTGACGGGCTATGCGATCCGCTATTTCGACGATTTCGTGAGGCCGTCGAAAACCTTTCGCCCGGCCGACGAGGTCGAGCGCGAAGCGCTGGTGGCCCTGGAAAAGGCACTTGGCGACTTGCCGGCGGGCGCCAGCAGCGAAGCGATCCAGAACGCTTCGCTCAACGTGGCGCGCAAGATCGAACGCTACCAGGATCATTCCAAGCAAAGTCCGGAAGGTGGCCCGGGTGTTTCAGGCGCCTTCTTCCAGATGATCTACCAGGTGCTGATCGGCCAGGAGCGTGGCCCTCGCTTCGGTTCGTTTGCCGCGCTCTATGGCGTCGCGGAGACCCGCTCGCTCATTCAGAAGGCGCTGGCTGGTCAGCTGGCTTGAGGACGCCGCCGTCCTCCTCCAGGATCGAACCCGGCGCCTGGGGCGCCGGGGCGGGTGCGGCCGGCACCGCCGAGATGCCGGCAAGATTCGGCGCCGACCCGAAAATGCCTTTCTTGGCGCTTTGTGCCTTGTCACCGGCCTCGACATAGGGCCCGTCCTTGGCGGCACGCGCCCAGCCGTTCTCGACCAGCCATTGACCGACATCATGCTTGCCGATCCGGCACTCCGCCGCGACCCGGTCGCGTCCGCCTTCAGGCGGCACCGTGCAAACCACCGCACGGCCACGCAGGAAGGCACGGAATGCCGTACGCGCGCGGATACCGCACGGCCAGGATTTGCCGTCGGTGGTGCAGGTCTCGTCCTGCCTGACGACGTCGATGCCGGAGATCGCGACCGAATAGCCCTTCGCCTCGATCAGGCCGGCGGCCGGAGCGACCGGCTGGAACAGCTTTGTGCCGTTCCAGTCGTCGGGCATTTTCGGCTTGGGCGGCACGGCGAGCGCCAGCTTGCTCAACGGCGCACGGGGCTCGACCCGCTCGAGGTCGCCGGTGGGCAGTTCCGGCGGCGCGACCACGTCCGGGTCGATCGCCCGCGAATGCACCGCCGGCTTTGGCGGTTGCGCGGGTGCTCGAATTGCTGAGGTGGACGGTTCCTCGGGCGTCGCATTCCTATCTGCCTCAGCGGTTGTGTCGGCGCTGGGATCGATCTGATCCACCGCAACAGTGCTTTCGCTGCCTTTCAACGTGCGCCCGCCGGCAACGACCAGCGCCGCCATCGCCGGGACCATCAAAACCGCCAGGACAAGATGAGGAAGTCGCACCCGTCGCACCTATTGGCTTGCCCAGACGATCCGCGCCACCCACTCGACCTCGCGCATGGGGATGTCGCGGTCCGGATGCTCCGGATTGAGCGAGACCAGCGCGATCGACTTGACTGTCTGGCGCTCGAGCACCTTGGCCATCACCTCACCCGATGTGGTCTTGACGACGACGCGATCACCCTTGCGGGTGGCCGCACCCGGCTCGACGATGAGGACGTCGCCGTTGCGGTAGAGCGGCAGCATGGAATCGCCCTGGACCTGCAGCGCATAGGAACTTTCGGTCGATTGCGCGGGCAATTCGACGAGATCCCAGCCCTGCCCCGCCGGAAAGCCGGCATCGTCGAAGAAGCCGCCAGCGCCGGCCTGGGCGAAGCCGACCAACGGCACCGCGCGCCGGCTGGCGGGCGATGTGCCACGGCCTTCGATCAGCCCGGTGAATTCGTCCAGCGAAGCGCCCGTCGCCTCGATGATCTTGGCCAGCGATTCGGTCGAAGGCCAGCGCGGCCGGCCGTCGGACGAGAGGCGTTTCGATTTGTTGAAGGCGGTTGAATCAAGTCCCGCGCGCCTTGCCAGACCCGAAGCCGAAAGCGAATAGCGCTCGGCAAGAGCATCGATGGCAGCCCAGACTCGGTCGTGCGAGAGCATGACGTGCTCTCCTTCGAAACAGGAAAAAATGCCTCTTCCTGTCTAACGCGCAACCGCTGCGTTGTCCACCAGCGCGGCCGATGGATCACGAACAAAACTGTGTGCCGCAACGACGGCACAGTGTCATGGCCGAAGCCGCTATCCGGCTAATGCCGCCATCGCTCTCGGGAGGCCTTTCTTGAGCTCGTCGACGTTCATCACGGGGACCAGCTCGACGGTGGCATTGAAAGCGAAGAAGAACCGCTCGGCGACATAGGGCATGTCCGAACTGTCCTTTACCTCCAGGAAAAGGTAGGCCGTCCGCCAACCACCCTCAGCGGTAAAATAGGTGGCCTCCGGCTTGAGATCGGACAAGGTTTGCTCGATGACCTTGCCCATGCTGCCGTCCTTGATCGCCTTATTGCCTTCCTCGCCGGGATGGAAACTCTCAGCATCATACGCATGATGATTACTCCTCCGCCAACATCATGTTAGCGATACCTAATGTACCACCCGTGCTTGGTTTGGGAAAGTCGATCGGGTTGATCAGCCGGACGATTTGGCCAGGCCGCGCAGTCCCTGGTGCGACGTCATGAAAATGCGTTCCGCCTCGGTCGGTGGCCGCGGGTTCACCGCAAGGCCAAGTGCGGCGACAACCGCGTCAATGTCGAGGAAGCGGCGCGCCTTGCGGTCGTAGACACCGGCCGTGGTCAGGACCAGGGCGGCGGTCTCGCCATTGTCGAGGACGAAGCGGTGCTTGCCGATGACCTGGGTGCCTTCCCAGGTCTCGATCGAGGACACCACTTCGAAGCGGCGCCACAGCCGGATCTCGCGGGCGTAGACGGCCTGCAGCCCGCCCATCATCGGCGCCCAGCCATTATTCCTCGCCAGCGTGATGAGGCCGGCGCGGACAAACAGGTCGACGCGGCCAAGGTCGGCCAGCATCATGTAGCGCGCATTGTTGAGATGGGCGTTGAAGTCGATGTCGGTCGGCAGGCAGCGAAAGGCCAGCCGACCTTCACCGCCCATCATGTAAGGGCCACGGCTTCGCGCCGTGGCCAGCATGCGCGTCATGCGCGCCCAGACATACATGACGCTCTGTCAGGCTGCCTGCTTCACATCGCCCTTGGCATAGGGATCGAAGCGTTCGTAGAAGGTCTCACCTTTCTCGGCCATGTCGAGGAGCAGCTTGGGCGCCTTGAACTCGGCGCCATACTTCTTCTGCAGCGCCTTGGCGATCTTGACGAATTGTTTGGCGCCGATGCCGTCGATATAGGACAGCGCGCCGCCGGTGTAGGGCGCGAAGCCGAAGGCCAGGATCGAGCCGACATCGGCCTCGCGTGGATCGGTGACGATGCCCTCTTCCATCACGCGCGCCGCTTCGAGCGCGATGGTGACCAGCAGGCGCTGCTGCAGCTCCTCATAGTCGACCTTCTCGGCCGCGAGCTGCGGATAAAGGTCCTTGAGGCCGGGCCACAGCTTCTTCTTGGCCGGCTTGGCCGGGTAGTCGTAAAAACCCTTGCCGTTCTTGCGGCCGAAACGGCCGTGATCGTCGACCATGGTGTTGATCAGCGCCATCTGCCTGGGGTCGACGGCCTTTTCGCCGAGATCCCTGATGGTCTGCTTCATGATCTTCTGGGCAAGGTCGATGGCCGTCTCATCGGTCAGCGCCAAGGGACCGACCGGCATGCCGGCGGCCTTGGCCGCATTCTCGATCATCGGCGCGGGCACGCCTTCGATCAGCATCTTGTAGGCTTCCGACATGTAGCGCAGCACGCAGCGATTGACGTAGAAGCCGCGCGTGTCGTTGACGACGATCGGGGTCTTCTTGATGGCCCGCACGAAGTCGACCGCGGTGGCAAGGGCCTTGTCGCCGGTTTTCTTGCCAAGGATGATCTCGACCAGCATCATCTTGTCGACCGGCGAGAAGAAGTGGATGCCGATGAAATTCTTCGGCCGAGCCGAATTCCTGGCGAGGCCGGTGATCGGAATTGTCGAGGTGTTCGAGGCGAAGATCGCCGACGATTTCAACACCGCTTCCGCCTGTACGGTGGCGGCCTTCTTGACGGCGGAATCCTCGAACACGGCTTCCACAACGAGATCGCAGCCGGCGAGGTCGGCATAGTCTGCCGTCGGCGTGATCAGAGACAAGAGCTTGTCCTTGTCCTCGGGCTTGGCACGACCCTTCTTGACCTGATCCGAGATCAGGCCATCGGAATGCGCCTTGCCCTTTGCGGCCGCCTCCATGTCCCGGTCGAGCAGCACCACCGGAATGCCGGCCTTGGCGGTGACATAGGCGATGCCCGCGCCCATGAAGCCGGCGCCAAGGATGCCGATCTTCTTGAACTTGGTGTCCGGCACGCCGGCCGGGCGGCGTGCGCCCTTGTTCAGTTCCTGCAGCGACACGAACAGCGAGCGGATCATCGCCGCCGCTTCCTTGGTCTGCATGATCTCGGTGAAATAGCGCTGCTCGATCCTGAGCGCCGTGTCGAAGGGCACCAGAAGGCCCTCATAGACGCATTTCAGGATCGCCGCGGCGGCGGGGTAATTGCCATGGGTCTCGCGGCGCAGGATGGCGATGGCCGGCGGCCACAGATTGGCGCCCGCCGCCGAATAGATTGGGCCGCCGGGCAGCTTGAAACCTTTCTCGTCCCACGGCGCCACCGGCTTGAGGCCGTTCCTGATCATTGCCTTGCCGGTCTCGACCAGCTTGGCGGGTTCGGCGATCTCATGGATCAGGCCCATCGCCTTCGCCTTCTGCGGCGAGAGGGTCTGGCCGGAGGTCAGCATTTGCAATGCCTGCTGCTGGTCGGTCAGCCGCGGCACACGCTGGGTGCCACCGGCACCGGGGAAGATGCCGATCTTCACCTCGGGCAGTGCCATCCTGACCTTGTCGGAGTCGGCCGCGACGCGGCCATGGCAGGCGAGCGACATTTCGAAGGCGCCGCCCATGCAGGTGCCGTTGATCGCCGAGACCCATGGCTTGCCGCAGGTTTCCAGCTTGCGGAACAGGCCGGTCATGATGCCGGCGTTGTCGAACAGCGCCTTGGTCGCTTTTTCGACATCCTTGGCCTTGTCCGTGGCGAAGGTGGTCAGCATCTTCTGCAAGAGGGTGATGTCGGCGCCGCCGGAGAAGGTGTCCTTGCCGGAGGTGATCACCGCGCCCTTGATGGCGGCGTCGCCGGCCACCTTGTCGACGATGGCATTCAACTCGCGCATCACCTCTTCGGTGAAGACGTTCATCGAGCGGTCCGGGCTGTTCCAGGTGACCAACGCGATGCCATCGGCGTCGATGTCGAGAGTGAAATTGGTGTAGCTCATCGTTCTCTCCCCGTCAGACGCGTTCGATGATGGTTGCGGTACCCATGCCGGCACCGATGCACAGGGTGACCAGCGCGGTGGTCAAGTCACGACGCTCGAGTTCGTCCAGCACCGTGCCAAAGATCATCGCGCCGGTGGCGCCGAGTGGATGGCCCATGGCGATGGCACCGCCATTGACATTGATTTTGTCGTGCGGGATCTCGAAGGCCTGCATGTAGCGCAGCACCACCGAGGCGAAGGCCTCATTGAGCTCGAACAGGTCGATGTCCGACAGCTTCATCTTTGCGCGCTTCAACAGTTTTTCGGTGACGTCGACCGGGCCGGTCAGCATCAGCACCGGCTCGGAGCCGATGTTGGCGAAGGTGCGGATGCGCGCGCGCGGCTTGAGACCCATCGCCTTGCCGGCCTTCTTCGAGCCGAGCAGCACGGCCGCCGCGCCATCGACGATGCCGGACGAGTTGCCGGCGTGGTGGACGTGGTTGACCTCCTCGACCTCCGGATGCTTCTGCACCGCCACCGCGTCGAAGCCGCCCATTTCACCGGGCATGACGAAGGACGGGTTGAGCGAGGCGAGCGACTGCATGTCGGTCGACGGCCGCATATGCTCGTCATGGTCGAGAATGGTGAGACCGTTCTGGTCCTTGATCGGGATGACCGAGTTCTTGAAGCGGCCATCGGCCCAGGATCTCGCGGCGCGCTTCTGGCTCTCGACCGCGTAAGCGTCGACGTCATCGCGCGAGAAGCCGTATTTGGTGGCGATCAGGTCGGCCGAAATGCCTTGCGGCACGAACCAGCCGGGCAGGCCCACCGAGGGGTCCATGAACCAGGCGCCGCCGGACATGCCCATGCCGACGCGCGACATGGATTCGACGCCGCCGGCAATGACGATTTCATCGGCGCCTTGCGCGATCTTGGCGGCGCCGAAATTGATGGCGTCCAAGCCAGAGGCGCAGAAGCGCGAGATCTGCATGCCAGGTGCCTTGGTGTCGTAGCCGGCCTCGAAGGCCGCGGCGCGCGGTATGACGGAACCCGCCTCGCCGACCGGGTCGACGCAGCCGAAGATGATGTCGTCGACGTTTGCAGTGTCCAGCCCGTTGCGGTCGCGCAGGGCCTCGAGCGTCCTGGCGGCGAGCCGCACCGCCGGCACTTCGTGCAGCGATCCGTCCTTCTTGCCCTTGCCGCGCGGCGTACGCACGGCGTCATAGACATAAGCTTCGGTCATTTTCATGCTCCCTGGGTTCGCTGAAAAGCTGCTCAGAGCGAGCGTCCGATCAGCAATTTCATGATCTCGTTGGTGCCGCCATAGATGCGCTGGACGCGGGCGTCGCGGAACATGCGGGCGATCGGATATTCATTCATGTAGCCATAGCCGCCGTGCAATTGAAGGCATTCGTCGACGACTTTGCCCTGGAGGTCGGAGAGCCAGTACTTGGCCATCGAGGCGGTCACCGGATCGAGGCCGCCATTGATGTGGCGAGTGACGCAGTCATTGTAGAAGACGCGGCCGACGGTGGCCTCGGTCTTCAACTCGGCCAGTTTGAACTGTGTGTTCTGGAAATCGATGATCGCCTTGCCGAAAGCCTTGCGCTCCTTGACGTAGTCGATGGTCAGCGCCAGCGCCCGTTCGATCATGGCGATCGCCCCGGTGCCGATCTGCAGACGCTCCTGCGGCAATTGCTGCATCAACTGGACGAACCCCTGTCCCTCTTCATGGCCGAGCAGGTTGGAGGTCGGCACACGGACGTCGTTGAAGAACAACTCCGACGTGTCGTTGGCCTTCAGCCCGATCTTGTCGAGGTTTCGGCCGCGTTCGAACCCCTCGACCTCCTCGGTCTCGATGACCATCAGCGAGGTGCCCTTGGCGCCCTTCTCCGGATCGGTCTTGGTGACGACGATGATGAAGTTCGCCAGCTGGCCGTTGGTGATGAAGGTCTTGGAGCCGTTGATCTTGTACTGGTTGCCATCCTTCTCGGCACGGGTCTTGACACCCTGCAGGTCGGAACCGGCGCCGGGCTCGGTCATGGCAATGGCGCCTATCAGTTCGCCGGTGGCGAGCCTGGGCAACCATTTCTTCTTCTGCTCTTCCGAACCGTAATGGAGGATGTAGGGGGCGACGATCGAATTGTGCAGGCCGATGCCGAAACCGTCGACGCCGACATGACCGATCGCCTCGATGATGGCGCTCTCATGCGCGAAGGTGCCGCCGGAGCCGCCATATTCCTCCGGCATGGACGCGCAGAGCAGGCCGGCGGAACCAGCCTTGAGCCAGCTTTCGCGGTCGACCATCTCGTTCTTCTCGAACTCGTCGTAGCGCGGCGCTATCTCCTCCGACATGAAGCGGGTCGCCATGTCGTAGAGCATGCCGACCTCGTCGGCCGCCCAGGCTGGTTTCGGCAAAGAGAGCACTTCGGCGGGATTTGTCGCCACGATTTCCTCCGCGTATCGACAGACAGAAAGGCTAGCGAGACGGAGTTTAGAACGCTTCCGCCGGCAGGGCCATCAGCGCATCGGCACCACTCGAAATACGGGCGAGGTGCGCCGAGGTCTCCGGCATGATCCGCTCCATGAAGAAGCGCGCCGTCACCACCTTGTTATCGTAGAAAGATTGGGAGCCGTTGGCATCCGTCCTGCCCTGTGCCGCCTTGGCCATCCGCGCCCACATGTAGCCCAGCGCGACGAGGCCGAAGAGATGCATGTAGTCGGTCGAGGCCGCACCGGCATTATCGGGCCTGGCCATGCCATTCTGCAGCAGCCACATGGTCGCCGCCTGTAAATCGTTGAGGCCCTTCTTCAGACCCTTGGTGAAGGGCGCCATCTTTTCGTCCGCGCGGTTTTCCTCGCAGAATTCGCCGACCTCCTTGAAGAAGGCCTGGATGGCGCGGCCGCCGTTCAGACCGAGCTTGCGGCCGACGAGGTCGAGCGCCTGAATGCCGTTGGCGCCTTCATAGATCATGGCGATGCGGGCATCGCGCACGAACTGGCTCATGCCGTGCTCTTCGATATAGCCGTGACCGCCGAACACCTGCTGCGCCATGACGGCGTGGTCGAAGCCCTTGTCGGTCAGCACGCCCTTGACCACCGGCGTCATCAGGCCGGTGTAGTCGTCGGCCGCCTGGCGGTCCTTGTCGTCGGCGGAGCGGTGCGCGATATCGGACTTGATCGCCGTCCACAGCGCCAGCGCGCGGCCGGCCTCGTTGAACGCCTTCATGGTCATCAGCGAGCGGCGAATGTCGGGATGAACGATGATCGGGTCGGCCTTCTTGTCCGGCGCCTTCGGGCCTGACAGCGAGCGACCCTGCAACCGGTCCTTGGCATAGGCGGCGGCATTCTGGTAGGCGATCTCCGACAGCGAGAGGCCCTGAAGGCCGACGCCGAGGCGGGCCTCGTTCATCATCGTGAACATCGCCTTGAGGCCGCCATTGGCCTCCCCCAGCAGCGTGCCTTCGGCCTCGTCATAATTCATGACACAGGTCGAGTTGCCGTGGATGCCCATCTTCTCCTCGATCGAGCCGCAGGAGACGGTGTTTCTCGTCCCCGGATTGCCCGAAGCGTCGAGCTTGAGCTTGGGCACGATGAACAGCGAAATGCCCTTGACGCCCTCCGGCGCGCCTTCGATGCGGGCCAGCACCAGATGGACGATGTTGTCCGACATGTCGTGCTCACCGGCCGAGATGAAGATTTTCTGGCCTGAAATCCTGTAGGTGCCGTCGCCGTTCGGCACCGCCTTGGTGCGCAGCAGGCCAAGATCGGTGCCGCAATGCGGCTCGGTCAGGTTCATGGTGCCGGTCCAGCTGCCCTCGACCATCCTGGGCAGCCAGGTCGCCTTCTGCTCGTCGGTGCCGTGGGTGATGATGGCGGCGATCGCGCCCTGCGTCAGGCCCGGATACATCATCAGCGACATGTTGGCCGACACCATGTATTCAGCCACCGCCGTGTGCACGGCATAGGGCAGGCCCTGGCCGCCGAACTCGACGGGAGCCGCCAGGCCCATCCAGCCGCCTTCGCGATACTGGTCGAAGGCTTCCTTGAAGCCCCTGGGCGTGGTCACCGAGCCGTCGTCGTGGCGCACGCAGCCCTCCATGTCGCCGACACGGTTCAGCGGATGCATGACATTCTCGGCGAGCTTGGCCCCTTCGGCGAGAATTGCCTCGAGCACGTCAGGCGTCGCGTCGGCGAATCCGGGAAGGTTCGAATAGCGCTGATAACCGAGCACCTCGTTGAGCACGAACAGCGTGTCCTGGACCGGGGCCCTGTAGATCGGCATGCTTTTCCTCCACCATGCGGATTGACCCCGAAATCAAGCCGGGCGCGGCAAGCGGGCCAATGTCGAAGCCGCAATAGCAAATATTGACGTTTGCGTAAACGTCAATATTTCCGGCGCGGCGAGATTTCTGTCGCCACGAGCGTAGTGAGCTTGGCGCAACGGCAATGCGCAAGCCAGCGCGAAGCAGGCAGGCCAGACAGCGAAAGCCGCGCGGCATGGCCACGCGGCTTTATGGTGAAGGGTCCGACAGTATCGGAGGGCGGCTTAGCTCGCGACGCTCGCTTGCGGCGCCGAACGCTCGGCCAGCATCTGACGCACCGCCGACATCGAGCCGCCGAGCTCATTGATGGCGTCGTCGATCAGCGCCCGCTGCTTCTGCAGGCGAGCGAGCTGCTTTTCCGACTTGTCCAGCGCCAGCCGCAACTGCTTGGTGTTGGAACCGGTCGGATCATAAAGGTCCATCATCTGCTTGACGTCGCGCAACGAGAACCCAACCTTGCGGCCGAGCAGGATCAGCTTAAGCCTGGCCTTGTCGCGGCGCGTATAGAGACGGGTCGAACCGTCGCGCTGGGGATTGAGCAGGCCCTTGTCTTCATAGAAACGCAACGTGCGCAGCGTCACGCCGTACTTCTTGGCCATCTCGCCGATGCGGGAGAGATCCTCGCCGGCTTCAACGGTTGCATTATTGGTATTGGCCGCGGTCTCGCCGGCCGAGATAAGCTTCATGGTCACTGGCTTCCCCGTCTGGTGGCGTCGCGGTCCCGGACCATGCGTCGCCTGACTGGAAGCGGGGGCGTGCTTCCGGCCGTGGTTTCTACAAACAAATCGTAAACAGCGCAGTTGATGCGCCATTTACGTTTACGTCAATTCTATACCGGTAGCCGCCTCATGACGCAAGGGCGTTCTGAGAACGGTGCTTTATGCCGCACCGGAAGTCGCGTCAGCCAACTTCCTTGCAACTTCTTAAGCTTGGTTAACGCGTTGTTTACCACGTTGGGCGAAATGTGCGCGTGTCGGCTACCCGTGGTTATCCTGTATCGAATTTTCACGGTTTTTCGGAGCGCGGGGAAACCCGGGAAGCTTGTCTTCCACCGTGGCATGAAAGCGCGGTCGCCTCGTTCCGGCAGGGACTTGGGGAGCTGGCCGCAAGCCGGCCAATCTGAAAGACGGACGCACCGATGAACAGCAAGCGGTCCTACCTCGATACACTCAATGCCGGCAGGCAGCGCAAGCCGCAGACCACGCTCGAGCAGCTGAACCGCTCGCTGGAGACGCTGGAACAGCGCCTGGGGCAGACGCGCGAGGACGCGACGGCACGACCCGCTCCTCGCCAATATGGCGCCGAACCGCGTTACCCCGCCTCCGACCCGCGCTATCCCGCCACGCAGCCGACGGCCCAGCAGCGCTGGTACGAGGATCCGCAGCCGGCACCGCGTGCACACAACCCGACGCCCTCGCCTGCACCCTTCGACCAGAATTATCAGGCGATCGCGCGTGACATCGACCGCGTGCGCGGCCAGGAAGACAGCGTCGCCATGGTCGGCAAGATCGCCGGCGAACTGCGCGGCATGCGCGAGGAACTGCGTCACCAGGTGACTTCAGGGTTGCAGCGCGAATTCGACGCGCTGCGCAAGGACATCGACCGCGCCTTCCAGTCGAACGCCAAGTCCGGGACATCGGGCAAGGGCAGCGCCGAACTCGGCGTGGAATTCGAGCGGCTCTCCGGCGCCATCAAATCGCTGTCGGAGAAGAGCGACGACAGGAGCGTCAACCTGCTGCGACTGGAACTCGAACAGGTCAAGGCCGCGCTCGACACGCTGGCGCGCGAGGAGAGCGTGCAGAAGGTCGACCGCCGCTGGGACGAGTTCGACCGCCGCTGGACGGCCTTCGAGGACCGCGTCGACGCCGACCAGCGCAAACGCTCCGACGACCCCGCCCTTGCCGCCTTGACCGACCGGCTGGAGCAGATCAGCAACGCCGTCAACAACCTGCCGGAATCGCTGTCCCTGCGTTCGCTGGAGGAGAAGGTCCGCACGCTGGCCGGGGCGGTCGACCATTTCGCCAGCCAGCAGGAAAATCGCGGCGGCGGCACGCTGGCCATGATCGACGAGCGGCTGGACGAGATTTCCCGCGCCATCGTCGCCTCCACAGTCGCCGCACAGGCGAATTCAGTCGACCACGAAGCCATCGAGCGCATCGAGAAGCGGATCGACTCACTCGCCCAGCAGATCGAGGAAGTAGCGCAGGACCGTCCCGCAAATGTCGTGATCGACCGGCTGAACACGCTGTCGAGCCGGGTCGACGACCTCGCCGGCCGCGCCAACCTGCCCGAGCAGGCGATGGAACGGCTCGCCAAGCAGATCGCGCTGATCGCCGACAAGATTGATCAAGCGCCGGCCATGCCCGACGCCGACTACATCTTCCATGGGCTGGAGCAGCGCTTCGACGTGCTATCGGGCATGATGGAGCGGCGCCAGGGCGACGCCATCGAACAGGGCAACATGCTGTTTCGCGATCTCGAGCGCCGGCTGGACGAGGTTGCCGACCGGCTGGACCAGCGCAGCATGCCGCAGGTCGACAGCGCCGGCATCATGGACGCCATCGACGCTCGCTTCACCGCACTGGCCAAGCGCATGGAGACACGCGCTCCCGATCCCGCCGGCGAGGCGGCGATCCGGGGCCTGGAAAGCCGGCTCGAGGATATTTCAAGCCGGCTGGACGCTTCGGCGGCCCAGGTAGCCGGCATCGATCCGGCGCTGATCCGCAGCCTGGAGGCGCAGGTCGCCGGCCTGTCGGCGCATCTTTCCAAGCCCAGCACGCCGCTGCCGGACTTCGAGGACATCAGCCCGCGCCTCGACGAAATCGAAAAAGCGCTGGCCGGGACCCGCGATTCCATCCTGGGCGCGGCACGTGAGGCGGCCGAGAACGCGGTGCGCTCGCTGGCCGGGACGAGCACCAATACGGCCGCGGTATCCGGCCTCGCCCAGGATCTGAAGACCCTGGAGACGCTGACGCGGCGTTCCGACGAGCGCAATTCGCGGACCTTCGAGGCCATTCACGACACATTGCTCAAGATCGTCGACAGGCTGGGCTCGCTGGAAACCAGCGACCCGTCCGAAGCGGTAAGCGAACTCCTGGACGCGGCCTCGATCGAACCGAGCGGCTGGCGTGGCGTGCAGCGGCCCAAGATGGCCGTGAACGCACCATCCATGACCATGGACGAGCCGCTGCCGCTGACCGGCGACATGGCCGATCTGGACGCGCGTGCCGCGGCCATATTGCGCACCGAGCCCGGCGAGCCCGCACTGCACGTTGGAACGGGCTTGTCTCCCCGGCCGGGCACGCGTTCGCCGGCGGAAGCCGCCGCCGCCGCCGCGATGGCCGCACTTGGCTCCGACACCACCGCCGGAAATGACCAGCCCGCAGGCCGCAAGTCGATGTTCGGCGGACTGGCGCGGGCGTTCAAGGGCAAGAAGGCGGCGGATGTTCCGCCGCTGGCCGGCTCGGCGCCGAGCGCCGACATCCCGAGTGTCGATCTCGACGAGCCGCTCGACCCGAAAGTCGCCAACCGTCCGCTGGAGCCCGGCTCCGGCGCGCCTGACCTCAATGCCATCATGAAGCGCGTGCGTGACGAGCGCGGACAACCGGCAAAGCTCGGCGACAGCGACGCGGCGAAATCGGATTTCATCGCCGCCGCCCGGCGCGCTGCGCAGGCGGCCGCGGCCGAGGCCGACGCCCTGAAGCGCCAGTCGACTATGAAAGGCCCGGTCAAGGCGCTCAGGATAGGCGACCTGCTCAAGGCGCGGCGCAAGCCGATCCTGATGGCAGCGGCAGCGATCATGCTGGCGCTTGCCGGCCTGCAGCTCGGCAAGGCGTTCCTTTCGGATCCCGCCCAGGTGGCAAGCAACGACGCATCCCCGATCGTCGGCCCGCAGCCGGTTCAGACGGCATCTCTCGATACCGCCAGCCAGCCGAAGGTCGAAGTTCAGCCGACGGCGATGGACAGCGCGCCGGCCCGTCCGGCCAGGCAGGCCGAACAATCCGCGCCGGCAAGCGAGGACGATATGGCGGCGCGGACCGTCATGGCCATGCCGTCTGATACGAACGCGACGCCGGATACAGCGCCCACGGCCGAGCCCGCTTCGCCGGTCGGATCGAGCATGGCTTCCGGCCCGAGCGCAGCCGCTCCCGACGCGATGGCTTCGGCCGCACAGGCGGCGATTGCTCCGATGACCGCTGCCCCCGGCATGGCGGATCCGGCACCGGCCGCCGGCACTACGCAGGCGACGGATGCCGATCTCCAAGCGGCCCCTGCCGCGCCAGGGGCGACCGCGGCGACGACCAACGACATGACCGGCGCCGTTGCGCCCATGGACAAGCCGGCGGCGACAGCCGCGACCAAGTTCGACATTCCGTCCGATGCCGGCCCGGCCGCCTTGCGTGACGCCGCTGCCGGTGGCGACGCCAAGGCGCTGTTCGAGGTCGGCTCACGCTACGCCGAGTCGCGCGGCGTCAAGGAAGACATGCCGGCTGCCGCCAAATGGTATGAGAAATCGGCGGAACTCGGCTTCGCGCCGGCCGAATACCGCATCGGCAATTTTTACGAAAAGGGCATCGGCGTCGCGCGCGACATCAAGAAGTCGAAGACCTGGTACCAGCTCGCCGCCGCGCAGGGCAACGCCAGCGCCATGCACAATCTGGCGGTGCTGTTCGCCATGGCCGCCGACGGTGCAACCGACAATGAATCGGCCGCGCACTGGTTCCAGGCGGCCGCCGACCTCGGCGTCAAGGACAGCCAGTTCAATCTTGGCATCCTCGCCGCCAAGGGCGTCGGCATGAAGCAGAACCTGGAGGAATCCTACAAATGGTTCGCGCTCGTCGCCAAGACCGGCGACAAGGATGCCGCGGCCAAGCGCGACGAGATCGCCAACGCGCTGCGGCCCGAGCAGCTCGAGCGGGCGCGCGCCGCGACCGAACTGTGGAAGGCCAAGCCGCTCAACGCGGCGGCCAATTCGGTGGACATTCCTGAATCCTGGCAGGAAGGCACGCCGCAGACGACCGCCGGCATCGACATGGAGAAGGCGGTCAAGAACATCCAGCTCATCCTCAACAAGAACGGATATGACGCCGGCGGCGCCGACGGGGTGATGGGCGGGAAGACCAAGAACGCGATCATCGCTTTCCAGACCGACAACAAGCTGCCGGCGACGGGCACGGTCGACGAGAAGCTGGTCAAGGCATTGCTGGCGCGCAAATAACGGCAGAAGCGTCGTTTCCACGACGCCCTTGCCTTACATTTGCCTGTTAACTGATTGAGTTGTTTTTTGTTTCGGCGCGGTGGCGGGGTTTGATCCCGCTGCCGCGTCGGCGCAAGAGAAAATTGGCTTTTCGATGCGATAGTGCCCGCAGCGGCTTTATTCGCCGACAGGCAAACTGATCGAGACAGACGGGTGGGCATCTATCTCCCGATCGCGGAAATTTCCGTCAACGTCTTCGTGCTGCTGGCCATGGGCGCCGCGGTGGGCTTCCTGTCGGGCATGTTCGGGGTGGGCGGCGGCTTCCTGATCACGCCGCTCTTGATCTTCTACAACATCCCGCCGGCGATCGCGGTCGCCACCGGCGCCAACCAGGTCATCGCTTCTTCCGTCTCCGGCGTGTTGTCGCACATGAAGCGAGGGACGCTCGACTTCAAGCTCGGCAGCGTGCTTCTGGCCGGCGGCGTCGTCGGCTCAACCGGCGGCATCTATGTGTTCGGCTTCCTGCGCAGGCTCGGCCAGCTCGACCTGTTCATCTCGCTGCTCTACGTGGTGCTGCTCGGCACCGTCGGCGGGCTGATGCTGGTCGAGAGCATCAACGCCCTTCGCGCCACGCGCAGCGGCGCGGCGCCGGTGCTGAAGAAATCCGGCCAGCACAACTGGATCCATCGCTTGCCGCTGAAGATGCGCTTCCGCGCGTCGAAACTGTTCGTCAGCGTCATCCCGGTGCTCGGGCTTGGCGCGGGCATCGGCTTCCTGTCGTCGATCATGGGTGTCGGCGGCGGCTTCATCATGGTGCCGGCGCTGATCTATCTCTTGAAAGTGCCGACCAATGTCGTCATCGGCACCTCGCTGTTCCAGATCATCTTCACCTCCGCCTATACGACGCTGGTTCACGCCACCACAAACCAGACCGTCGATGTGATGCTGGCCTTCCTGTTGATGGCCGGCGGCGTGGCCGGGGCGCAATATGGCGCCAAGGCCGGCCAGCGGCTGCGCGGCGAGCAATTGAGAGCGCTCCTGGCGCTGCTGGTGCTGGCGGTGGCGATCCGGCTTGCCACCGATCTGTTCGCCACGCCGCCCAACCTTTATTCGCTGTCCGGCGTGGGCCTCAACTGATGAATGGCCTGAAGGCGCTCGTAGCCGTCGCTCTCCTGTCCCTGACCGCCGCCGCGCCGGCGAAGGCGCAGACGCCGCCGACCGAAGGCATCCAGATCGGCCTTTCCACCGACGCGGTGTCGATCACCGCCGGTTTTTCCGGCGCCGACCTGACCATCTTCGGTTCGCTGGAAAATCCCGACCCGCTGGTCGCACGCCAGGGCCGTTACGATGTTATCGTCGTGCTCGAAGGGCCACCAAGACCGGTGGTCGTACGCCGCAAGGACCGGGTGCTGGGGGTTTGGGTCAATTTGGATTCCGAGACCTTCGAGAACGTGCCGGTGTCCTATTCGGTCGCGACGACGCGGCCGCTGCAGGACATCACCGAACCCAACAGCTACAAGCAGCTGTCGCTCGGCGCCTCCAACCTCTATATGCAGCCCGCCGAAGCCGGTGACAGCCCGGCGACGATCGAGGAATTCACGGCCGCGTTGCGCGAGCGCAAGGCCGCCGCCGGCCTCTACAGCGAGAATGTCGGCGGCGTGCAATTCCTATCGCAGAACCTGTTTCGCGCTACCGTCAGGCTGGCGCCTGATGTCTCGGTCGGCACGCACAAAGCGCGCGCATTCCTGTTCAAGAGCGGCCTGTTCGTCAAGGAGAGTTCGGCACAGGTCGAAATCCGCAAATCGGGCTTCGAACAATCGATCTTCCGCGTCGCCCACGACTACTCGTTCCTCTACGGCGTGTTCGCCGTATCGCTGGCCATGGTGACGGGCTGGCTCGGCCGGCTGGTGTTCCGCAAGGATTGATGCCGCGGGAAAAGAGGGGTTCCCCTTTTCAACGCCATGCGATAAACCGCCGCCTCCCAGCCAAGGGCAAACACGCACATACCATTCGCCAGGAGCGGTCCGGCCATCCGGATGACAGCGCGACGCGTCGCCGCTGATTTGCCGCCGCGAAACAATGACAGGAGGCTGCGATGCATCAGGCATTCGGCGGCATTGACTTCGGCACGTCCAATTCCACGGTGGGCGTCATCCGGAACGGCAAGGCGCGGCTGGTCCTGCTGGAGGGCGAGCAGCCCACTTTGCCAAGTGCCGTGTTCTTCAATTTCGAGGACGGCCATACTTATTTCGGCCGCCGCGCGATCGGCGACTATACCGACAGCATCGAAGGCCGCCTGATGCGCTCATTGAAGAGCGTGCTCGGCAGTTCGCTCGCCCACGAGAAGACGCGGATCAAGGCACGCCAGATCGGCTTCATCGACATCATCGGCCTGTTCATCGGTCATCTGAGAACGCGGCTGGAAGAGGACGCCCACGGCGTCGTGGAGAGCGTGGTGCTCGGCCGCCCGGTGCAGTTCGTCGATGACGACGCGCAAGCCGACGCTGAGGCGCAAGGCGAACTCGAGAAGGCTGCCCGTGCCCAAGGCTTCAAGCATATCGCTTTCCAGTTCGAGCCGATCGCGGCGGCGCTCGATTACGAGCAGAAAGTGACACGCGAGGAACTGGCGCTGATCATCGACATGGGCGGCGGCACGTCCGACTTCTCGATCGTGCGGGTCTCGCCGGGGCGCGCGCGATCGACCGATCGCAAGGACGACATCCTGGCCAGCCGCGGCATCCATATCGGCGGCACCGATTTCGACCGGCTGCTGAGCATCGCCCATGTCATGCCACAGCTCGGGTACCTGTCGCCGACCAAGGACGGCAAGCGCAATCTGCCGGCCAGCTACTTCATCGATCTCGCCACATGGCAGCGCATCAATTTGGTCTATACCGCCAAGGCGATGACGCATCTGCGCCAGATCCGCTACGAGGCCGTGCGCGCCGACCTGGTCGACCGCTTCATCCATATCGTCGAGCACCGCTACGGGCACGCGCTGGCGGCGCTGGTCGAGAAAGCCAAGATAGAGCTGACCGACATGTCATCGGCGGAAGTGGCGGTGAAGCTGCCGGGCGCGGCGTTCGCCGCCGGGATCACGCGCGACGGACTGGAGGCCACGATCGCTCGGGACATCGAGCGGGTTACCGAAACGGTGGCGCGGACCATCCGCGACGCCGGGGTCAAGCCCTCCGACATCACCGCGGTGTTCCTGACCGGCGGATCGACGGCGATCCCGCTGGCAAGGCGGGAAATCCTGTCGCTGGTGCCGCGGGCTTCCGTCATAGAAGGCGATATGTTCGGATCGGTCGGGCTCGGCCTGGCGCTCGATGCGCAGCGGAAGTTCGGCTGAACCTAGCCCAACGTGGACCCGTTCGCCTCCGCGGCCAGATGCGCCTTCAGCGCCATCTGGGCCAGGCTTGCCTGACGGTCGCGATGGGTGATCATGGCGAAGTCGCGCTTCGGCAATTCGATCGGCACGGCTCTCAGGCTCCCCTCGGCGACCGCGCGCCCGACGACCAGCTCCGAAATGATGGTCGCGCCGGCACCCGCCTCGACAGCCTGGCGGACCGCCTCGTTGCTGGGCAGCACCAGGAATATCCGGAGGTCGGCAAGCGAAATCCCCTCGCGGCGCGCCAGATCCTCCAGCACCTCACGCGTGCCGGAGCCGCCCTCACGGATGATCCAGCGGAGGCCGGTGATGTCGGGGCGGCCCGGCGCCATTTCGGCGATCTCTGGATGGGAGCTGGCAACGACCAGCATCAGCCGGTCGGTATCGACCTTGACGCGGCGCAATAAGTCGGACTCGGTGCGCCCTTCGACCAGGCCGAGATCGGCGGTTCCATCCAGCACGCTGGCCTCGACCTGCCTTGTGTTGCCGATGGTGACGCTAAGCCTGACAGCCGGATAGGCCTCGTGGAAAGAGGCCAGCCGGCGCGGCAGCCAGTAGCTGGCGATGGTCAGGCTGGCGGCGATGGAGAGGCTGCCGGCGACCGTTTGCGAAACATGTTCCAGGACATTGCGCGCGGCGGCGGCCCGCTCCAGCACGGCCTTGGCCTCCGGCAGGAACCGATGACCGGTCTGAGCCAGCTCGATGTTGCGGCCGACGCGGTTAAACAAATGGACGCCATGCTGCTCTTCCAAAGCGCGAATGGCCGCCGACGCGGCCGACTGGGAAATGCCCAGGAGCTCCGCCGCCTTGGTCATATGGCCGCGCTCCGCGACGGCGACGAAAATGCGCAACTGCTCCAGGGTCATGCCTGCATTAAGAACCAATATCGATCGAATTTACAAGAACAACTGATTAGACGGATCGATAGCTTTATTCTACTTTTCCGGTGGAAGTTAGAAAAAATTAGCCTGCAGGTCGCAAAGAGCAACATGATCGGGCGGTTCAGATCCCTGCTTGCGCATTGGAGCCGCAATATAAGGCGACGGCTGGCCGGCGACCGCTACCATCCCGAAGAACATTATATGCGCGGCCCCGGACCGAAGACGCGAGCCAAATCCGCTGGCCGCGCGAGCACCACGGGATTATGATGCACGGACCGCCGCGCGGCGCCAATTCAGCCCCCTCGCAACGCCCGCTTGCCGACACGCGGGCGCCTGATGAAGGCGACGGTGTCGACACCTCGCCTGATGTTTCCGACAGGATCGCCAAGACGACCTGCTACATGTGCGCCTGCCGCTGCGGCATCGATGTGCACATCAAGGACGGCACGGTCCGTTACATCAACGGCAACAAGGACCATCCGGTCAATCGCGGCGTAATCTGCGGCAAGGGCAGTTCCGGCATCATGCAGCACTACAGCCCGGCCAGGCTGAAGAAGCCATTGCTGCGCACCGGGCCGCGCGGCTCGGGTGAGTTCCGCGAGATCGAGTGGGAGGAGGCCTTCTCGATCGCCACCGAGCGGCTGTCGAACATCCGCCGGACCGATCCTAAAAAACTCGCTTTCTTCACAGGCCGTGACCAATCACAATCTCTTACAGGCTGGTGGGCGAGCCAGTTCGGCACGGCGAACTTCGCCGCCCATGGCGGCTTCTGTTCGGTGAACATGGCGGCGGGAGGCCTTTACACGATCGGCGGCTCGTTCTGGGAGTTCGGCGAGCCCGATTGGGACAGCACGAAATACTTCATGCTGTTCGGCGTTGCCGAGGACCATGATTCCAATCCGATCAAGATCGGACTGGGCAAGCTCAAGGCGCGCGGCGCCAAGATGGTGTCGATCAATCCATGCCGGACCGGCTACAATGCGATCGCCGACGACTGGATCGGCATCCGGCCCGGCACCGACGGGCTGTTCGTGTTCGCGCTGATCCACGAACTCTTGAAAGCCGGCCGCGTCGATCTCGATTATCTGCTCCGCTACACCAACGCACATGTCCTGGTTGTCCAGGAGCCGGGCGCGGCCGATGACGGGCTGTTCATGCGCGACAGCGACGGCAATCCGCTGGCATGGGACAGAGTGGCGAAGACCTCCGTCAACGCAGCCGATTCAAATGCAAAGCCGGCACTGACCGGCAGCTTCACGGTCGACGGGCGCAGGTGCCTTCCCGTGTTCCAGCTGATCGCAGACCGCTACATGGACGTCAGCTATTCGCCCGATGCGGTCGCGGAGCGTTGCGGCATCGCCGCCGGAACGATCCGCCGGATCGCCGCCGAACTGGCCCACGTCGCCTTCGAGCAGGCGATCGAACTGCCGGTGGCATGGACCGACTGGGCCGGGCGCCGGCATGATACGATCAAGGGACGGCCCGTTTCGATGCATGCCATGCGCGGCATCTCGGCCCATTCCAATGGCTTTCACACCTGTCGCGCCATCCACCTGCTGCAGGTTCTGCTGGGCACGGTAGACGTGCCGGGCGGCTTCCGCTTCAAGCCGCCCTACCCCCGGTCGGCGCCGCCCGGCCCAAAGCCCTGCGGCAAGGATGTCAGGCCGATGACGCCGCTCGACGGCATGCCGCTCGGTTTCGTCTGTGGACCCGACGATCTGCTGGTCGACGAAGCGGGTACGCCGCTGCGCATCGACAAGGCCTATTCGTGGGATTCGCCGCTTGCGGCGCATGGGCTGATGCACACAGTCATCCGTAACGCCTGGGCCGGTGATCCCTACCCGATCGACACGCTGATGATGTACATGTCGAACATGGCCTGGAATTCCTCGATGAACACCGTCGAGACCATGGCCATGCTCACCGACCATGATGAAGCGGGCAACTACAAGATCCCCTTCATCATCTATTCCGATGCCTACTACTCCGAGACCGTGCCGTTCGCGGACCTGGTCCTGCCCGACACCACCTATCTCGAGCGTCATGACTGCATCAGCCTGCTTGACCGGCCGATCAGCCATGCCGACGGGCCGGGCGACGCCATTCGCCATCCGGTCGTCGAGCCCGACCGCGACGTCAGGCCCTTCCAGTCGGTGCTGATCGAACTCGGCGCGCGGCTTGGCCTGCCCGGCTTCGTCGATGACGACGGCTCGCCGAAGTACCGCGACTATGCCGACTACATCGTCAATCATGAACGCACGCCCGGCATCGGCCCGCTCGCAGGTTGGCGCGGCAAGGACGAAAGCTCGATCGGCAAGGGCGACGTCAACCCCAACCAGTTGCAACGCTACATCGACAATGGCGGGTTCTGGCACCACGATTTCACTGAGGACCAGCGCTACTACAAGATGGCCAACCGCTCCTATCTCGACTTCGCGGTGCAACTGGGCTTCATCCCCAACGCCGAGCCGATCGTCTTCCAGCTCTATTCCGAACCGATGCAGCGTTTTCGGCTGGCCGCGCGTGGTCATGGCCGGGTGGTGCCGCCCGCAAGCGAACGCAAGCGCGTCGAGACCTACATGGACCCGCTGCCGTTCTGGTACATGCCGTTCGAGGAAGCGTCCGTCGACCAGGAAAAATACCCGCTGCACGCGCTGACGCAGCGGCCCATGCACATGTACCATTCCTGGGGTTCGCAAAACGCGTGGTTGCGGCAGATCACCAGCCAGAACCGGCTGTTCGTGCATCACCGGACCGCGGCTGGCCTTGCCCTTGCCGACGACGACTGGGTCTGGATCGAAAGCATCAACGGCAAAGTGAAAGGGCAGATCAAGCTGGTCGACGGCGTGAACGAAAGCACAGTGTGGACCTGGAACGCGATCGGCAAGCGACGCGGCAGCTGGGGGCTGAAAGACGATGCCGCCGAAAGCAATCGCGGCTTCCTGCTCAATCACATCATCGGAGACCAGACCTTGGCCGACGCGCAGGGCAAGCGTTATTCGAATTCCGATCCGGTCACGGGACAGGCGGCGTGGTTCGATCTGCGCGTGCGCATCGTCAAATGCGCGGCGGAGGAGGCCGGCTTCACCGAACCGCAATTCGAGCGTTTTCAACAGCCGCCGCATTTCGAACCCTCGCCAGACAAGCTCACTTTCGGCGCCGAGTTTCGGCAGGCAAGAGAGGCGGCCGAATGACCTGTCTTCCAAGTCCGGGCGGCAAGAAGCTTGGCCTCGTCATCGACCTCGACACCTGTGTCGGCTGCCAGGCCTGCGTCACCGCCTGCAAGGAGTGGAACACAGGCGGCCACATGGCGCCGCTGACCGACATCGATCCCTATGGGGGCCATGTCGATGGGGTCTGGTTCAACCGCGTGCACAGTTACGAGCACATCACCGAGATGGGTGGGCGCACGGTCAACTTCCCGCGTTCCTGCCTGCATTGCGAGACGCCGGCCTGCGTCACCGTCTGCCCGACCGGCGCGTCCTACAAGCGCGCCTCCGACGGCATTGTGCTGATCGACGAGGACAAGTGCATCGGCTGCAAATTGTGCAGCTGGGCCTGCCCTTACGGCGCGCGCGAATTCGATGGCGATGTCGGCGTGATGAAGAAATGCACGCTCTGCGTCGACCGCATCTATAACGACAATCTGGCCGAGGGGGATCGCGTACCGGCCTGCGTCGCCGCCTGCCCGACCAGCGCCCGGCATTTCGGCGACCTCGGCGATCCCCAATCCCCCGTTTCGCAACTGGTGGCGGAGCGCGGCGGTGTCGACCTGATGCCGGAACTCGGCTATCACCCGACCAACAAATACCTGCCGCCGCGCGCTCACACGCAGCGTGCCGCATCGGTGCCCGCTCCCGCGCTGGAGCCGCTGCGGGCCGAGGGCGGTTTCCTTGGCTGGGTCGACCGCATGCTTTCGAACTAGCCCATGCATCCCGCCTTCTCCGTCGTCTTCTTCACCGCCGCCACCGGTGCCGGCTACGGCCTGCTGGCATTGCTCGGCGTGCTTGCCCCATCTGGTGTGATCCCGGCCGATTTCTGGCTGGGGCTCATTGGCCTCGGCTTGGCGCTTGGCCTGATCGCCGCCGGCCTGTTGTCATCGACCGGTCATCTCGGCAGGCCCGAACGTGCCTGGCGGGCGTTCTCGCAGTGGCGCAGCTCATGGCTGTCACGCGAAGGCGTCGCCTCGGTCGCCACCTTCATCCCCGCAGGCCTTTTCGGCGTGGGCTGGATCTTCCTTGGCCGCCTCGACGGCTGGGTGGCGGTCGCGGGCGTCCTGGCCGCCTTCGGCGCCATAGCCACGGTCTGCATGACCGGCATGATCTATGCCTCGCTGAAACCCATCGCCCAGTGGCACAGCCCCTACACCTTGCCCGGCTATCTCATCTTCTCGGCGATGAGCGGCACCGTGCTTCTGAACGTTGTGATGCAAGGATTTGCTCTCGGCTCGAAAATGCTTCTGGCGGCTTCCGCGCTGCTCATTTTGCTCGGCTGGGGCTGGAAGCTGGCGACGTGGCGCTACAATGACCGGCTGGAAATCCCGACGACCGCCAACACGGCGACCGGGCTCTCCGGCGGCATGGTGCAATCCCTGGAATGGCCGCATACCGAGGAGAACTACCTGCTCAAGGAAATGGGTTTTCGCATCGCGCGCAAGCACAGCGCAAAGCTGCGCCGGATCACGCAGGCGCTGGCCTTCGGTTTGCCCATCCTGTTGCTGCTTGCCGCCTTCGCCTTGCCCTGGCCGATCGCGGCGGCGCTCTCGGCGCTGGCCACGATCGCCCAGTTCGCCGGCATGCTGGTCGAACGCTGGCTGTTCTTCGCCGAAGCGAAGCACACGGTCATGCTCTACTACGGGCGATAGATCTCAGCCTGGCCGCAGCATCGAGTGCGAGATGGCGAAGATGCGCTCGGTGCCGAGCATGTAAGCCATCAGCGACTCCAGCCGGAACAGCCCGGCATAGGCGCGGTCGAGCACGTTGAGCGAACCGGTATAGGCGCCGAAGGCCGGCATGATCATGCGGCCGCCATCACCGGCAAAGCAGCGCCTGCGCACCGAACGGCCTTGTTGCACGATGCGGGCGCAGGGGTGCAGATGACCCGAGATTTCGCCCTCGATCCTCACCTTCGATGGCTCGTGCCGGAACAGCAGCGAGCCTATGGCTAGTTCCCGCACGGTCTCGCCAGGTAGATCCGCGGGCGCTTCGGGGTCGTGATTGCCGGCGACCCAGAACCAGTCGCGGCCCGCCATCAGCGCTTCCAGCCGTTCGCGGAAGCTCGAATGCATGCGCGCGGCGCCGCCGCCGTCGTGGAAGGAGTCACCCAGGCTGATGACGATCGACGGCTGGTAGTCCGATATGACCGCCTGCAGCCTGAGCAGGGTCGCGCCAGTGTCGTAGGGCGGGATGAGCGTGCCGCGCCTTGCCAGGGACGACCCCTTCTCCAGATGCAGGTCCGAAACTGTCAGCAACTTGAGCTCGGGGAAATACAGCACGCCGCGCGGATCGCAGACCGCGCGCTCGCCCGCGATGCCGACGAGATCGGCCTCGGCAATCAGCGATGTGCGCGCCAGCGAGAAATTCATTCATCAACCATCCCAGGCCCCATGGCCTCTTCAACCAGTGTCGCCGCGTCCATCAGCAGCGTTTCATCGGCCTCGCCGTTCACCGGCATCTTGCCGATTTCGAGCATGATCGGCACGGCAAGCGGCGATATCTGCTCGAGCGCCTTATGCATGATTCGACCCTGGATGCGCGAGAGCATGTCCGCAAGTCTGCTGACATCGAGCAGGCCGGTCGCCGCGTCGGCACGCGTCGCCTGAAGCAGGATGTGGTCCGGCTCATGGCTGCGCAGCACATCGTAGATCAGGTCGGTCGACACGGTGACCTGGCGACCGCTCTTCTCCTGGCCGGGGTGGCGTTTTTCGATCAGCCCCGAGATCAGCGCACAATTGCGGAAAGTGCGCTTGAGAAGCCAGCTATCGGCCAGCCAGGCTTCCAGATCGTCGCCCAGCATGTCCTGGTCGAACAGCGCGCCCAGTGAAGGTTTCCTGGCTTTGAACATCGCGCCCATGTCGCCCAGCGACCATATGGCCAAGGCATAATCGGTGGCGACAAAGCCAAGCGGCCTGACGCCCGCCCTGTCGAGGCGACGGGTGAGCAACATGCCAAGCGTCTGGTGCGCCAGCCTGCCCTCAAAGGGATAGGCGACCAGGTAATGGCGGTTGCCGCGCGGAAAGGTCTCGATCAGCAAATCGTCGCGCTTGGGCAGCATGGACTTGTCCGACTGGAACCGCAGCCAGTCGGCCACCTGCTCCGGCAGCTTCGTCCAGCGCCGCGGATCGTCCAGCATGATGCGGACCTGCTCTGCGAGGTAGGTCGAGAGCGGGAATTTGCCGCCGCCATAATAGGGTACCTTGGCGTCGCTGCCGGGCGCGTTCGACACGAAGCACTCATTCTCGCGGATGCCCTCGAAACGCAGCACCTTGCCGGCGAACATGAAAGTATCGCCATGCGTCAAGGTCTCGAGAAACGCCTCCTCGATCTTGCCGAGCACGCGGCCGCCGTGCGACGCCGCGCCTTTGCTGCCGGCCTTGACGTAACGAACGTTGAGCGCGGGCACCTCGATGATGGTGCCGACATTGAGCCTGTATTGCTGGGCGACGCGCGGATTGGAGACCCGCCACAGCCCGTCCTTGTTGAGGCGGATGCGGGCATAGCGCTCATAGTTCTTCAGTGCGTAGCCACCGGTGGCGACGAAATCGATGACACGGTCGAAGGTCGGCCGATCGAGGCCGGCATAGGGTGCCGCCGTCCGTACCTCCTCGTACAGGTCACCGGCGCGGAACGGTGCGCCGCAGGCGCAGCCGAGCACATGCTGGGCCAGCACGTCGAGCCCGCCATTGACCAGTGGCGGCGTATCCTGCGCGCCGAGATAATTGGCGTCGAGTGCGGCCCGGCACTCCAGAACCTCGAAACGATTTGCGGGGATCAGGATCGCCTTGGACGGCTCATCCATGCGGTGGTTGGCACGACCGATGCGCTGTGCCAACCGGCTGGCGCCCTTCGGAGCACCGACATGCACGACCAGGTCGACATCGCCCCAGTCGATGCCGAGATCGAGCGTCGATGTGGCGACGATGGCGCGCAGAGCGTTCTCGCCCATTGCCTTCTCGACGCGCCGGCGCTGGGCGACGTCGAGCGAGCCATGATGCAGGGCGATCGGCAATGTGTCCTCGTTGACGCGCCACAACTCCTGGAACAGCAGCTCCGCCTGGCTGCGTGTGTTGACGAACAGCAAGGTCGTCTTGTGGCGCTTGATCTCGCGGTAGATTTCCGGCGTGGCGTAGCGAGCCGAGTGCCCCGCCCAGGGCACGCGTTCCTCGGAATCGAGGATCGAGATTTCGGGCTTGGCACCACCGGTCACAGTGATCAATTCCGCCATCTCACCCGGTGGGTTCTGGCTGACCAGCCAGCGCCGCAATTCGTCCGGCTCGGCCACCGTCGCCGACAGGCCGATCGTCTGCAGGCTTGGGACGAAGCTGCGCAACCGCGCCAGGCCGAGCGCCAAAAGATGGCCGCGTTTCGACGTCACCAGCGAATGCAACTCGTCGAGCACGACATAGCGCAGATCCTCAAAGAAGCGTCTCGCGTCGCCTGCCGCGATCAGCAGCGCCAGTTGCTCCGGCGTGGTGAGCAGAATGTCGGGCGGCGCAAGCTTCTGGCGCTGGCGCTTGTGGGCGGGGGTGTCGCCGGTGCGCGTTTCGATGGTGACGGGCAAGCCGATCTCCTCGACCGGCTTGCCGAGATTGCGCTCGATGTCGACGGCCAGTGCCTTCAACGGCGAGATGTACAGCGTGTGGATGCCGCGCCGCGCCTGGCCTGGTTTTCGCCTTGGCCTGACGGCCAGTTCGGTCAGCGACGGCAGAAAGCCGGCCAGCGTCTTGCCGGCGCCGGTCGGCGCGATAAGCAGTACCGATTGCCCCGCTTGGGCCTTCGCCAGGAGTTCGATCTGATGGGCGCGCGGCGACCAGCCTTTCTCGCCGAACCATTTTAGAAATGGCTCGGGCAGGACGACTGCGGCATTCTGGTCGGCGAGGCGCGGCTCAACTGTCACGTGCCAGAGGTAGCGCGGCGACAGGCAATCGCCAAGCAGAATCGGAACAAAAGGGGATCGAAAACCCTTACGGGCGCCGGAACCCTGTCGGCCCACCATAGAGATAACCGATGCGGGCGATTGCTTCCTTCAGTCCTTCACGCGACACAAGCATGGTGTGGCCATTGGCGTGGATCATGGTTTCGGCGTCGGTCATGATGGCGACATGCCCTTTCCAGAACACCAGGTCACCACGTCGCAGCCCCGAAAAATCAGGGCCCGGTTCGAGCGGCTCGCCGATGCTTACCGCCTGCATGTCGGAATCGCGCAGCACATCCCTGCCCGCCATGCGCATGGCCAGTTGCACCAGGCCTGAGCAATCGATGCCGAAGCCGGAAACACCGCCCCATAGATAGGGCGTGCCCAGAAACATCTCGGCCACGGACACATAGTCGCCGGCCCCTTCGCCGATCGGCTGCAGATGGCCAGCGATCACGGCTTTACCGGAGGGCAGCAGTGCATAATGCGTGCCCCGTGTTTCAGCGGCACCCGTCACGGTTACGGTCGATCCCATGGACAATTGTCCGGCAATCGGAAAGCGCAGGTCCGGACCGGGATAGAGGAACGTGCGTGGCACCGAAACGATATGAGTAGACGCATGGTCACGCCTGCCCAGCATGGCATCGGCGACATAGCCGACATAGCCATCGCGTTCGCCCTGGACCCAAGCCCAGCCTTCGGTTTGCTCGAAAACGAGAACATCGTCGCCGAAAAGGAACTGCGTGTTGATGCCAGCGTCGGGCCGCGGCCCCTTGCGCAGATCGGCCACCGAGGCGGCAATGCGCGCCGGTCGGCCGGCGACGAAACGGTCGGCTGTCACCTCGCCTTTCAGCCGCGCATCGGCAAGGTCGGAGCGGAAGGCGTGGAGGCGGGCGTCCCTGGCAGTCAAATCGTCAAATCCGGTCAAATGGAAATCGGTTACATCGGCAGTTCGTGGGCCTTGGCGATGATACCATCTCCGAAGCGCTCGACAAAGAGCGCGCCTTCGACGGTGCGCTTGATCAGGACGTTGCGCTTGTCGAGTTCGTCGCGATGGCGCGACACCAGCTTCAGCGCGCCCATCGTGTCGAGCGCGCGGGTGATCACCGGCTTGGTGACATTGAGGCGGGCGGCAAGCCCGCGCACGGTGTGCGGCGGCGGATCGAGGTAGATGGTGAACAGGATCGCCGTCTGACGCATGGTGAGATCAGGCGCGTCCTCGCGCACCTGCGACAGCATCACTTGCTGCCACAGTCGCAGGGCCTGGCTTGGGCGCATCGCAATCGACATCGCGCCAGCATGACGGCAAATTGTTTCGGTTCCGTTTCAGTTCTCGAAATTGCCGACTTGCTCTCGGCAATCAGCCATAGCGCGTCGAGATGATCCGCTCCAGCGTCCGGATCCCCTGCGCCTCGCCACCGGCCGGGGCATGCGGGCGATCGGCGGGGTTCCAGGCGAAGATGTCGAAATGCGCCCAGCTTGCCGTCTTCTCGACGAAGCGCTTTAGGAACAGCGCCGCGGTGATCGAGCCGGCGAAACCATCTGATGTGACATTGTTGATGTCGGCTATCTTCGACGACAGTTTCGAGTCGTAAGGCCGCCATAACGGCATGCGCCACAGCGGGTCCTCGACCGCCAGCGATGCCGCCGCCAGCTCGGAGGCAAGCGCCTCGTCATCGGTGTAGAAGGGCGGCAGGTCGGGGCCAAGCGCGACGCGGGCGGCGCCGGTCAGCGTCGCCATGTCGATGAGAAGTTGCGGCTCCTCGTCATCGGCCAGCGCCAGTGCGTCTCCCAGCACCAGCCTACCCTCGGCGTCCGTGTTGCCGATCTCGACAGTGATGCCCTTGCGGCTCGCCAGCACGTCGCCCGGGCGGAAAGCGTTGCCGGCGATCGAATTCTCGACCGCGGGGATCAGCACGCGCAGCCGCACGTTGAGCCCGGCGGCCATGATCATCGAGGCCAGGCCCAGCACGTTGGCGGCGCCACCCATGTCCTTCTTCATCAACAGCATGCCTGACGATGGCTTGATGTCGAGGCCGCCCGTGTCGAAGCAGACGCCCTTGCCGACCAGCGTCACCTTCGGCGCACCCTGCTGCCCCCACGTCATGTCGATCAGACGCGGCGCATCGGACGAAGCGCGGCCGACGGCATGGATCATCGGGAAGTTCTGTGCGAGCAGATCGTCGCCCTTGATGACGGAGACTTCGGCCTTGTGAACCCCAGCCACGGTCCGCACCGCCTTCTCCAGATCGTCCGGCCCCATGTCGTTGGTCGGTGTGTTGACCAGGTCGCGCGTCAGGAAAACACCGTCGACGATACGGCGAACGCGCCGCGCATCGACGCCGGCGGGCAATTCGAAGCGCAGCGCCTTGCCCGGTTTCTTGCCGTAGCGGGCAAAGACATAACCGCCGAGCACGATTGCAAGAGCCGCCAATTCCGGCTCCGCAGGCTTGGAGGCAAAATGCCAATCGCCCTCCGGCAAGGTTTTCGCCAGCGCACCGACGGCAAGCGCGCCGTCGCCGTCACCGAGACCGAACATGGCGCCGCCGAGCGCTCCGTTCTCGCCCGGCAGGATCAGCGTCCTGCCGGCCTCGCCGGAAAAGCCGTTTGCCTTGGCCCAAGCGACAATAGACGGCGACAGACCGGCCGTCTCCAGCCCGTCCCTGGCGATCAGATGGATCGGCAGCGGGTTCTTCAGCTTGCTCTCGACCAGTTCAACGGACATCAGATGTTTCTCCTGCCGAGTTTGCGAGTCGGCGCGTCTTAACCCTCCGTTAGGGTTAACAGAATATTTCTGCTGGAGGGAAGATGGCCACGCAATGGCCACGCATGAATGGAGGCCCAGGTGCCGATGCCGACCAACCGCACGATAGACCTCCGGGGAAAACGGCTCATTACCACGGCATTCATGCTGGCGCTCGCGGCGGGCGTTGCCGGTTGCGCGACCGACAAACTGACCACAGGCTCGATCGGACGCACCAGCGGCAAGCCGCTGGAAACGATGTCGGCGGGAGAATTGCACAATGCCACGGCCGCACTTGGCCAATCTTACGCGAGGAACCCCAACGACAAGCGGATAGCGACCAACTTCGCGGCGGCGCTGCAGATGGACGGCGATGCCGACCAGTCGCTCGCCGTGATGCGCAAGCTGGCGATCGCCTACCCCAAGGACCGCGAAGTTCTCGCGGCCTATGGCAAGGCATTGGCGGCCAATGGCCAGTTCGAGGCAGCGCTCGACGCCGTGCGCCGCGCACAAACGCCGGAATACCCCGACTGGAGGCTGGTGTCGGCGGAGGCGGCCATCCTCGATCAGGTCGGCCAGAAGGACGAAGCGCGCCAACTCTACCGCAAGGCCCTCGAACTCAAGCCGAACGAGCCATCGATCCTTTCCAATCTCGGCATGTCCTATGTGCTGGAAGGGGATCTGCGCACGGCCGAGACCTATATGCGCTCTGCCGCCCAGCAGCCGAATGCCGACAGCCGGGTGCGTCAGAACCTGGCGCTCGTTGTCGGGCTGCAGGGTCGCTTCGACGAAGCCGAGAAGATCGCCTCGCAAGAACTTTCCCCCGAACAGGCACAGGCCAACGTCGCCTATCTCAGGCAGATGCTGGCTCAGCAGAACGCCTGGAGCCAGCTTAAGGATCAGGACAAGGCGAAACCGGCGAAAGCCGCCACCAACTGATCGCCGCGCGCGGCGCCCGATCGCGCCAAACGAAAGAGCCGCGCGGCACTTTCCGCGCGGCTCTTTCGTTTGGATTGTGCGGATTCGCCTATTGGGTGCCGTTGCTTTGCGACTGGCCGAAGATGCCGCGCTGGCTGACCTGGATGCCGGCAGGGCCCAGGATGATGGCGAACAGCACCGGCAGGAAGAACAGGATCATCGGCACGGTGAGCTTGGGCGGCAGCGCGGCGGCCTTCTTCTCGGCCGCGTTCATGCGCATGTCTCGGCTTTCCGCGGCAAGCACGCGCAGCGCGTGCGCCACCGGTGTGCCGTAGCGCTCGGCCTGGACGAGCGCCTGCGACACGGACCTGACCGATTCCAGCCCCGTGCGACTTGCCAGGTTCTCGTAAGCCTGCTTGCGCTCCTGCAGATAGGAGAGTTCGGCGTTGGTCAGGATAAATTCTTCCGCCAGGGCCACCGATTGCGCGCCGATCTCGTCGGCAACCTTGCGCAGCGCGGCTTCCACCGACATGCCGGATTCCACGCAGATCAGCATCAGGTCGAGCGCATCCGGCCACGCCAGCTGGATCGACTGCTTGCGCTTGGTCGCGCGGTTGTTGACGTAGAGGACCGGCGCATAGAAGCCGCCATAGGCGACGAGAATGCAGACGAAAAGCCGGATCACCAATGGCTTGTCGGGCAACCCTCCGAGCACGAAAATATATAACAGACCCAGCGCGAAACCGACAAAAGGAAGCACCAGACGGAAGAACAAAAATCGCGTTAGCGGATTTTGCCCGCGAAAGCCGGCGACCTTGAGCTTTTGCAAAGTGGACTCGTCGGCCAATGCACGGCGCAGATCGAGCCGGTCGACAATGTTGCGCATACCGACCGACTGCTGCTCGCGCAGGCCCTTGCGGCGGCGATCGGCCTCGTTCGCAAGCCGCGCGCGCTGCTTGGCGCGAAGCTCGTCACGCTCCAGCGCGACCGACTTCATGCGGGCCTTCAGCTGGTTTCCGCCAAGCGCCGGCAGCAGCGTAAAAACGGTTGCGAACACGGCGACAGCGACCAGCATTGCAATCAGGAGGCTGGGATCCGTCAGTGATTTGATGACTTGTTCTGTCATGCGACGGCCCTAGACTTCAAAATTCATCATCTTGCGCATCACGAAGATGCCGATCGACATCCAGACGGCGGAAACACCGAGGATCAGATGGCCGACGCTGGTCGTGAACAGCGGCATCAGGTAGTTGGGACTGGAGAGATAGACGAGAAAGGCAACGATGAAAGGCAAGGCGCCGATGATGGCGGCGGACGCTTTCGCCTCCATCGACAGGGCCGCGACCTTGGCCTTCATCTTCTTGCGGTCGCGCAAAACGCGCGAAAGATTGCCTAACGCTTCGGAGAGATTGCCACCGGCTTGCGACTGGATCTGGATGACGATGCCGAAGAAGCTCGCCTCGGTGCATGGCATGGTTTCGGGCATGCGCAAGGTGGCGTCGGGGATCGACAGGCCCATCTGCTGCGAATCGACGATGCGGCGAAACTCGGTCTTGACCGGTTCAGGGGATTCGTTGGCGATCAGGCGGATGGCATCGTTCAGCGGCAGGCCGGACTTGACCGCCCGCACGATGACGTCGAGCGCGTTTGGAAATTCGTTGAGGAATGACTTGACGCGCCGGCTACGACGAAAAGAAACGAACCAACGCGGCAGGCCAAGCGCTCCGGCGAGCAGCACACCTGGCAAGACAATCATCGGCGCACCGGCCACGAACGCGACCACCGTCAGCGCGAGCCCGCAGATGGCCGAATAGATATAGAAACGTTCGATCGACACCTTCATCCCAGCCTGGCGAAGCTGCGCTTTCAGCGGCGGCTTCTTGACGGCGATGTCCTTGGATTTCTGCTTTTCATCGAGATCCTTCAGTGAATCCTGCACCGATTTGCGGCGCTTGGCGGCGTCGGCCGCCCGGTCGCGGGTGGCCTTGACGACGGAACGGTCCGTCTCGGCGGCCTTGATCGTTTCCAGCCGCCTGCCGGCCTGTTTCTCATTGCTGATCTGGTTGAACAGAAATACATAGGCGACCGCGCCGGCGCTGAAGCCGGCGAGTACGACAAACGCCAGTACGGTGCCGTCAATTCCAAACATCGACCAGAACCTTCACGCCTGTGAGTGCGTCAGTCAGCACGTTTCTCCATGGCCTCGAGCGCTATTGCGAGGCGCTGCTCTTCGCCGTAGTAGCGCGCGCGTTCCCAGAAATGCGGGCGGCCGATGCCGGTCGACACGTGTTCTCCCAGCAGTCTGCCGTTGGCGTCCTCGCCCTTGATGTTGTAGAGGACGATATCCTGGGTGATGACCACGTCGCCTTCCATTCCGATCACTTCGGTAATATGGGTAATGCGGCGCGACCCGTCGCGCAGGCGTGCCGCCTGGATGATCACGTCGATGGAGCCGACGACGATTTCACGCACGGTTTTCTGCGGCAGCGAATAGCCGCCCATGGCGATCATGGATTCGATACGGTTCAGGCATTCGCGCGGGCTGTTGGAGTGGATCGTGCCCATCGAGCCGTCATGGCCCGTGTTCATCGCCTGAAGCAGGTCGAAGACCTCGGGTCCGCGCACTTCGCCGACGATGATGCGTTCAGGCCGCATGCGCAGGCAATTCTTGACCAGGTCGCGCATCGTCACCTCGCCCTCGCCCTCGAGATTGGGCGGACGCGTTTCCAGGCGCACGACATGCGGCTGCTGCAGCTGTAGTTCGGCCGAGTCCTCACAGGTGATGACGCGCTCGTCGCGGTCGATGTAGTTGGTCAGGCAGTTGAGCAATGTCGTCTTGCCGGAGCCGGTGCCGCCCGAGATGACGATGTTGCAGCGGACACGGCCGATGATCTTGAGAACTTCTGCCCCTTGCGGAGAGATGGCGCCGAACTTGACCAGCTGATCGAGCGTTAGCTTGTCCTTCTTGAATTTGCGGATGGTGAGCGCGGTGCCATCGATGGCCAGCGGCGGCGCGATGACGTTGACGCGCGACCCGTCGGGGAGACGAGCGTCGCAGATCGGGCTGGATTCGTCGACGCGGCGGCCGACCTGGCTGACGATGCGCTGGCAGATATTGAGAAGCTGCTGGTTATCGCGAAATCGAATGCCCGTCTGCTCGACCTTGCCGTTTACTTCGATGTAGACGTTCTTGGACCCGTTGACCATGATGTCGGCGATGTCGTCGCGCGCCAGCAAAGGCTCGAGCGGCCCGTAGCCAAGCACGTCATTGCAGATGTCTTCGAGCAGTTCTTCCTGCTCGGCGATGGACATCGCGAAGTTCTTGATCGCGATGATGTCGTTGACGATGTCGCGGATTTCCTCGCGCGCGCTTTCCGGGTCGAGCTTGGCGAGTTGCGACAGGTCAATCGTATCGATGAGAGCCGAGAACACCTGGCTCTTTGTGTCATAATAGGTTTCGCTCTTTTCGCGGCCCTTCCTCGGTTCCGGCGCAATGGATGGCGCTTCGACCGCGCGCCTGGCCGGCGGCGCGACAGGTGCGCTCGGCTGAGGCGGGGCCGCGGGCCGTGCAAGAACCGCGGTGTCGGCCGAAACCGCGGCGGCCGGCGCAACCGTAGCCGGTGCCGGCTGGCGAAATTCCGGAGTGAACCGGTTGCCGTCGTCGTTGCCTCTTTTACCGAACATGACCGACTACCGACCCCATTGCGTCACTTCTTGTTGCGCGACAGCTTGCCGAGCAGACTGCCCAGGCCAGCCTTCTTCTTCGCCCGGATTTCGCTGCGGCCCGTCAGCACATGAGCAATCTCGTTGATCGTGGCCACAACCGGGTTCTTGGCATCCATCTCGCCCAGCATCCGCCCGTTGTTTGCGGCATTGCCGAACAGCAGGGGATCAAAGCCGATGACCGACATCGGTGTCAGGCCGAGCGGTTCGACGAAATCGGATGCCGAGATCTCCGGCCGCTTTGGCACGCCGGCCTGATTGATGATCAATTTCGGCGGCGGGTCGTTCGGACGAAGCCGTTTCAACATGTCGACCAGGTTCTTTGTGTTGCGCAGATTGGCCAGTTCCGGCGTCGCCGTGATGACGATCTCGTCAGCCTTGACCAGCGTGTTCTTGGCCCATCCCGTCCAGACATGGGGAACGTCGAGCACAAGCAGCGGCACGCTGCGCTGCGCGGTATCGACAAGCTGCGCGAAGGCATCGGGATCGAAGTCGTAGACGCGGTCCAGCGTCGAGGGCGCCGCAAGCAGCGACAGGTGCTCGGCGCATTGGGTCAACAGCCGGTCGAGATAGACTTCGTCTATGCGCTCGGGCGAGAACACCGCCTCGGCGATGCCCTGGGCCGGATCCTGGTCGAAATTGATGTTGGCGGTGCCGAAGGCGAGATCGAGGTCGGCGACAACGACCTCGGATTTGAACAGCGAGGACATTGCCCAGGCGACGTTGTGGGCGATCGTGGAAGAGCCGACGCCGCCCTTGGCGCCGACGAAAGCGACCGTGCGGCCGAGCGGTTCGGCATCCGGATCGACGAAGATCGACGACACGACGCTGACGATGTCGGCCATCGACACCGGCGCGATGACATATTCGGAGATGCCGGAACGGATGAGTTCGCGATAAAGACCGACATCATTGTAGTGACCGATCACCACCACTTTCGAGGATGGATCGCAGTATTCCGAGAGTTGGGCGAGCTGCTCAAGCAATTGCTTGGGTTCGCTGCGCGATTCCAGCAGGATCAGGTTGGGCGTCGGCGCCGACTGGTAGAATTCAATCGCCGTGGCGACGCCGCCCATATGGACCTTGAGATGCGCCTTGGTCATGCGACGGTCCTCGCCGGCGCGCTGGACCGGATTGGCAACGCCCTCGGTCTCGCAGAATGCCTGGATCGAAATGCGCGGAACCGGCCGCAACGTCTGCATCGCGGCGACGTCCTGCGGCGAGGTATCGCCGCCCTCGACGGTGGCGTCATAGGCAAGGCTGCTCATGGTTGGTTGCCCCTAGACTTTGCAGTCATAATCAGTAATCGACTTCTTGGCTGACCGGAGGCACTGCCAACGGAACTTTCCGATAGTCATCGATGACCTGACCACGCCGTTCCGCATCGATGGTGGTCTGCTTGCGCGGCCCGAGAAGATCATTTGGATTGGCCATCTGGGCGGCAAGATTGTTCTGATAGGAGCAGCCGAAATCGGCGTAGTGCTTGTTTTCCGAGGTGTCCACCAGGTCATCGGGCCAACGTCCGCATTTGTCGGTCTGTGCCCTCACCGCGATATAGGAAACGCGAACCGGGGCTGAGGCCTCGCTCGATCCAGCCTGATAGGAGACCACGATGATCCGGTCGCGCTTGACACCGGCGGCGACCGCGAGCCGGGCGAAATCGCGGCCGGCCGCCGTGGCGGCAAGCTCATTGGCGGATCCGCTTGGAACCTGGATCGTCAATGTCGGAGCGGCAGACTTGTCGTAACCGTCGAGGAACCCCAGAAGCGTGTCGCGCTGCGAGCCGGTCATGCCACGGTCGCCGGCGCCGACGGGAAGATCGATCTTCTGGTTCTTCTCCGCGATGACGATCGGATGATTGGTGCGATAGTCGTCGGGGATGGCGCCCACGGTAATGCTGTCGCGCTGGGCGCAACCGGCCAGCAGAGCCGTCAACGCTGCCGCGAGGATCGGAAGGGCCTGCAGGCCTGTCCGAGAACGACCGGAGCGCATCGCCATGGTCTTTGCCTTCAATGCTGACTGAGACATGTCCGCTTTCCCGTTCACTTGTAGATGAAGCCGACAACGCCGTGATAGCGGCCGTTGGGCCTGTCGGTCCGCATGGTGCCGTAGACGCGATTGACCTTGCCCAGGAACATGGCGGCACCATCACTGGCAGCGTTGAAATTGTCGTCCGGCTTGGCGAGTTCATTGCGCGCCACCGGCTTCACCAGATAGGGCGTGATGATGATGACGAGCTCGGTTTCGTTGCGCACGAAGTCCCTGCTGCGGAAAAGCGCGCCGAGCACTGGAATCTTCGTCAGCCCAGGCAAGCCGTTGACGGCTTGCCTTACATCGTCGCGAACCAGGCCGGCGATCATCATGGACCCACCCGAGGGCAATTCGACGGTCGTATCGGCAAGACGCTTGCGCAGTGATAGGGCATTCATGCCGATACTCTGATTGTCCGTGGATGCCGACACGGACCCCTCGGTCGTCGGCTCGGAAACAGAAGTCCTGACTTTCAGGCTGATCCGGCCGGGCGATAGAACCACCGGTTGAAATTCCAATCCGATTCCGTATTCGATCTTATCGACGGAATAGTTTTTCAAGCCCGTCTGGTTGTCTTGCGATACATTCGCGGAGACGCCGGTCACCATGTTGTATTCGCCACCAACCTTGAAGGTCGCCTTCTCACCAGATACGGCGGTCAAGGTCGGTTCGGCCAATGTCTTCATGACTCCCGACTGCTCCATGGCGTTTATATATGCCTGGAGCGCGGAGGAGCCGATGCTCAAACCCGCGTTCGAGAGCGGCTTGCCGAGACCCGTGAAAGGGTCACTGAGCGCGCCATAGCTGATGCCGTTGCTGCCGCCACTGCCGACCATGTTAACGCCGAGCTGCTTCATCACGGAGCGGCTGACTTCGGCCACCGTCACCTTCAGCGTGACCTGGTCGTCACCAATGATCTGCAGCAGGTTGACGATCTTGCTGGTGCGGCGCTCCTGGTCCGGGTTGTTGATGTCGACGCCGCTCTGGGCCGAGCCGCCGGCGGCGGTCTGCGAATACTGTCCCGTCGTCGCCTCACCGCCCGAGACGAAGATCGTCGCTAGGTCGACCGCTCGTTTCGCATCCAGCGGCGTGTCGACAGTGCCGGTCAGGATGACGTTGTCGTTAAGCAGTTCCACCTTCACGGTCGAGGTCGGAAGGAAGCGCTTGATATAGTCCTCCAGGCCGGCGACGTCACGCTCGATGGCAAGGTCGAGGCTGGCGATCTGTTCGCCGTTCGGTCCAAAGACGAAGATGTTGGTTTCGCCGACCGACTTGCCAAATAGATAGATACGCCTTGCGGTGCGGGTCACAGCGTCGGCAACGGAGGGGTTGGCGACAAGAATGTCATAAGCATCGCTCGGCAGGTCTATGACCACCGACTTGTTGAGGCCAAGCTTGACGCGCTGGGTGGCTGTCGTGGCCGACACCTGCGTGCTCTTCGCCTCGACGCCCCGCACATTCGCTCCGACGAGCAGCAGGCCGAATGCCATGGCTACGATTGCCGGCAGTTTAGCGCTTAGCCTCATTTCCTTGCCCCTACCTCGGAGACTTCGCCCGACTTGATCAGCCTCACCGTTCCCCTGCGACCATTGCCGGAAACGAGATAGTCGGCCTCGTCCACATTCTTTTCCTGGGTGTCCGTGATCGCCCGCAACGCCAGCGTCAGGCGATCCGCCATCTGTTGGGCGACTGTGATGATCTCGGCCTGTTTGGGCGTCAGCTCCAGCGTGGCGGTCTGGCCTACCCTGGTCTTCTTTCCTTCCTCGTCTTCCTGGATGGTCTGATCGATTGCCAGGACGCGAATATTCTTCAGGATGGTTTCGGTGCTGAAGCCTGCCCCGGTGTTGGCATCGGCCCTGCGGGTCATGATGACATCGACGAAATCGTTTGGAAGAATGAAGCCGCCGGCCGAGGTGTCGGCCGATATGGTCGTGGCGACCGCCCGCATGCCGGAAGGCAGGATGGACGACATGAAGCTTTGCCCCTCGCCGATCAACTTGGAGCGCCGGACGGGCTCGCCCGCATACATCGGCACACGGGCAATCGACCCTTTCAGCTTCTCCAGGGCGTCGGGAGCGGTGGCCTTGGTGATGAAATTCGGGTTGATGCCGTCAGCGGGCCAGGATTGCCAGGCGATGCTGTTCTGGAGCGCGTTGCCCATCGCGACATCGCCCGAAAGCACGAGCACGTCCTGCAGGGATACCGCCGGGGCTAGGGGGCCAGAATCGACTACGATCTGAGGCGGTGGAGCGACCATGTTTTTCGCGACATAACCAGCACCGCCCGCCGCGGCCACCGCCACGCTCAGAATAATCAATCGGGATGCTGGCATCTGTCCGAACCCTCGCCATTGGCAAACCACCTAGCCAAGCCGGACTTTGCAGCGGCAATCGTCAAAACAAGGTTAATGCAATGCTTACGATCGTGATTAATTTAACGTTTACATAAATTGGATGGATCGCGCCGACATGCGCGGAAATGCTGGGCCGCCGCTCCGCAAGGCGGCTTGTAAGGACTGCCAGCCGACGAAAATTTGATAAATTCAGTTCGCCAGCCTTGCCAGCGCCCATACCATCAAGGGGGAATCCGGAAAGGTCAGCAGTCCGCCCAGGCCGAGCGCGATCCCGTAGGGAACACCGGCCGACTCTTCGGCGAAATGACGCAGGAATGGATTGCGGCCGGTGAAAACCGCCAGCGTCGACTTCCGGTAAAGCAGGATCGCGATTGTCAGAAGGCCGCCGATGAATGTCGAGACGACTAGATATTCAACGAGATGCACGTTGAGCCCCATCCACACGGCCGTGGCGGCCAGCAGTTTGGCGTCGCCGCCGCCCATGCCACCCAAGGCGAACAGGCCGAACGTCACGGCTAGGACGATGGCGCCAGCCGAGAAATGTCCGCCATAGGCTGCCCAGTCCATGCCCGTCAGCGGCGCCACCAGCGCGAAGACGACGACAAGCAATACTGGCACGCGATTGGCGATCGTCATCGACAGCATATCGGAGATCGCTGCAAACAGCATGCAGAAGGGGAAGACGACGAAAATCAGGGCTTCAAGCATCGGCGCTGTGCCTATTGTCCGGGTCAACGGGGTTTTAGTCTAGGCATGTTCCGTTAATGATTTATGAGGCCAAGAGCGAAGAGCGGACCGCCACTGACGGCAGGACAGAACAAGGGCCGCCACATGGCGGCCCTTGTTCAGAAGATCTAAGCGATCAGCAATACGGCAGATCAGGTGCCGGTGGTATTCAGGGTCGTTCCGATAGCAGCGAACTTGGCATTGATAGCATTGCCGAGCGCACCGGCGCCGGTGATGATGGCGAGCGCGATGAGAGCGGCGATCAGACCATATTCGATGGCGGTCGCGCCGGATTCGTCCTTCACGAAACGTGCGATGAGATTAGACATTCGAGAGCTCCTACTCCACGTGTTACAGCACTTCCGTCAACTTCTGTGATGGTTGATCGGATGCTGCAAATCTAGGGAGAAGCTCTTTCGATCGGCTTAATAAACAGCCTTACCGATTCCTTTCCCCGCTAGAACATCTTCCGTGGTTAACTCCACACTAAGCGTTGACTAATGTTCTGTTTTGCGGCTCGACGCCGCAAACGGCAAGGGCTTGGGCAGGCTTGCGACGCGTGCACGAGTTTGGTGATGCGCTCGGCCATGCCGACCGCCACATCCGGGCGCAACAAGTCAACTTAACCGTTGGTTCACCAATCTCGTTCATGTTCCGTTGAACAGTCCGCCTGCGTGGAGCGCCTTGATGGCCGTGCCGAGATCGTCGATTCTGATTGCCGTGCTCCTTGCCGCCGCCAGCTTGACCGCGCCCGCCAGGGCCGGCGCCGGGATCGAGGTCACCATGAACCAGGCCAAGATCGTGAAATTGTCGCGCCCCGCCGATACGATCGTCGTGGGCAACCCGGCAATCGCCGACGCCTCCGTCCAGGATGCCTCGACGATCGTGCTCACCGGGAAGGGTTTCGGTGTCACCAATCTCGTCGTTCTTGACCCAGAGGGCAGCCCGATCGTCGACGCACAGGTCACCGTGGTCCGCCAGGCGGCCACGTCGGTTCGCATTTACCGGCGCGCGGAGGTCCAGACCATGTCGTGCACGCCCTATTGCGAAAGCTCCTACAAGAGTGACGCGGAGAAATCGTCCGAAGCCGAGATGAGCGTCACCAAATAAGCCGTGCGGGGGCCACGCCAGCGCCCAGGTTACTGCCTGGTTAAAATGCCTGCGCCGAGTTTAACGATCATTCAAACCGGACCTCAATTGGTTTGCACTAATACACCTGTCAGCACCGTCAGGATGGCAGGAACATCGCATGAGCAAGGAATTCGGCTCGACAGATCAACGCAAGATCGAGCGCGCCAGGCCTTTCCACCGCTTCGTGCGCGACCGGCGCGGCGCCACGGCGCTGGAGTTCGCGCTGCTTGCAATGCCGTTCGCGCTTCTCGTCTTCGCCATCCTCGAAAGCTGCATCTCATTTGCCAGCCAGGAGGTGATGGCCAACATTACCGACGATGTCGCGCGCCGGCTGCGCACCGGCCAGTTGAGGGCCGCCGACGTCGCCGGAGACAATTTGAAGAACATGATCTGCGGCAAGCTGGAAATCATCGTCTCGCAGGATTGCCCCAATCAGTTGAGCGTCGATCTTCGCCAATACACAGCATTCGCGGACGCGGCACAGGCCGGCTTCAGGATCCAGGGCGGTAACATCCAGCTGACGAATAGCGGCGCCGATGTGCCCTTTGCCGTCACGGCGGGTGCGGCGGAGTCAAAGAACATGCTGCGGGTCTTCTACAAATGGCCCATCATGACCAACCTGATGGCGCAGTCGATGGGCGGCAACAAAACCCTGCATTTCGCTTCGGTGACCTGGCAGAATGAGCCGTTCGACAATTGAGACCATCAGCGAAGCAACAACTTAAAAAAGGGCAGTGAATATGATGCGTGCGGGGGCACATCAGGGAATTGCTGGGCTCTGGGGCAAATCAATCCAGTTCTGGTCCAATCGTCGTGGCGTCGCGGCGGTCGAGTTCGCGCTTATCGCGCCTGTCCTGCTGGTCATGTATTTCATGACCATGGAGGCTTCGCAGGCCATCGAGACGAGCAAGAAGGTCAGCCGTATCGGCAGCATGGTCGCCGATCTCGTCACACAACAGCCGACCATCGCCAAAGTGGACCTCGATGCCATCATGAAGATCGGCACCTTGACCCTTCAACCCTATAGCCGCTCCGTGCCGGACATCACCATCACGGCCATACAGGTCACCACGGATCCCACACCGAAGGTGCTGGTGGTGTGGTCGCGCAAGGCGATCAACGGTGTGAATGGCGTCGGAGCGACCGCCGGCACCGCAACCACGGTTCCGGCAAGCCTCAGGGTCCCCGGGACGTTCCTCGTCCGCGTGGAAAGCAATCTGGGCTATTTGCCGATTATCAACTGGCAGCCGGACACCACTCAGAAGCTTGGATTGACCCCATCTCTCACTACGAAGATCCCGATGGGCGAAACCTATTTTCTGCGTCCCCGCAGAAGCGTCACGATCCCTTGCAGCGACTGCTGAAGGACTTTATTGCCGGCCATCCACCGACACCATCCGCACGATTGCCTCCGCCGCCGAATAGTCCTTCGGAACCACGGGCATGAAGCCGCCGGCATGCTTCGGCTCCAGAAGATCGTAGACATCCGGCGTCGTCGATTTGAGATTGGTGAGGAACACCGTCAGCCGACGCTTGGCTTCCGGATCGAGGTCGCCGCGCACCGCATGGGGACCGTATCTCAGCAGACCCGACGTCCACACGACCTGAAGAGCCGACGCCGAAAGGCCTGATGATTCGAGCCTTGCCTGGGTGCCCCCGGGCGGTCGCGGCTGACCGTCGGCCGCTGCCTTCACCCAACCGAACATGGCGTCGGCCTCGCCGTCGACAAGCATGGTTTCAGCCGCCGATGGCGACGGGGCATGGACAAGGAATGGTGCGCCCTCGGCGATCCTGACGTGTTCGGCGGCCAAGCCCGCCAGCGGCAAAAGCGAACCGCCGACGCTGTCCGGCGGCGGCATGGCGATCCGGCGGGTCTCCATGTCAGCCAAGCCGGGCAATTTGCCGTCCCTGGTCAGCAGTACCGAGCGAATGCCGGCCGCACCGTCTAAATCGACCGGAGCCACGAGCGGCTCAATGCATTCGCAGCGTTGCAGCGCCGTGGCGTAGGCGATCGCCGAATAGATGGCGTATTCGATCCGCGCATTGGCCTGTGCCTCGATCAGTGCCGCGTAATCGCGGGCAACGACGAATTCCACCTTCATGCCGAGCGCATCGGTAAAGGCTTGCGTCAGCACGGCCAGCCCCGGAACGGTATTGCCGGCGCCGGGTTCGGCGACGATACCGATGCGAAATGTGCCGATATCGTCGCGCCAGTCCGCCCACGCCGGTCCACCGCAGAACGCACCGTTCACAGCCATGAGGGCAGTCCATGTCTTGAGCGCACCCTTCATGACGGGACCGCCTTGCCTCTTGTTTCGTCCATGGGCGCCCAACTGGTCGCGACACCTGATCTTTGTGCCTGTATTGCCGTTTGGTTTCCGAATTGCCAAGGCCGCCGCGGAACCCTATGTCTTGAGGTCCACACTGGCAACAAATGACCCGATGGCGCGTGCATTCCTCTTTGTCCTTGATTCCTTCGGCATCGGCGGCGCGGCCGACGCAGAACGCTATGGCGACGCCGGTGCAAACACGCTGGCGCACATCGCCGAAGCTTGCGCGGAAGGGCGCGCCGATCGCGAAGGGCTTCGTCAGGGACCACTGTTCGTCCCCCATATGGCATCGCTGGGACTTGGCAAGGCGGCCGAGACGGCGACAGGACTGGGTTTTACCCATTTCGGGACGGACCTGCTCGCCAATGCCTTCCATGGCGCGGCGCAGGAGATTTCGAGCGGCAAGGACACGCCTTCCGGCCACTGGGAGATCGCAGGCCTGCCAGTGCGCTTCGACTGGGGTTATTTCCCGGATACGGTTCCCGCCTTTCCGGCCGATCTGACCGAGGCGATCATCCGCGAGGGCAAGGTTTCAGGCATCCTCGGCAATTGCCATGCGCCAGGCACCGAGATCATCGAGCGGTTCGGCGAGGAACATATCCGCACGGGCAAGCCGATCTGCTACACGTCGGTCGATTCCGTCCTGCAGATCGCCGCTCATGAGGCCCATTTCGGCCTGGAGCGGCTCTATGAGTTGTGCCAGGTGGTGCGCCGGCTGGTTGACCCGCTGAGGATCGGACGGGTGATCGCGCGCCCCTTCGTCGGTGAAACATCAGCCACCTTCGAACGAACCTACAACCGCCACGACTACGCCGTGCCGCCGCCCGAACCGACATTGCTCGACCGGCTGACGGCGCGCGGCAGCCGCGTCATCGCCGTTGGCAAGATCGGCGACATCTTCGCCCATCGCGGGGTTTCACAAGTGCGCAAGGCGGCAGGCAACATGGCCATGTTCGACCAGGCGCTGGGCGCCATGGACGAGGCCGGCGACGGTGACCTCGTGTTCGCCAATTTCGTCGATTTCGACACCGAATTCGGCCATCGCCGCGATGTCGCCGGTTATGCCGCCGCACTCGAGGCCTTCGACCGGCGTCTGCCGGAGGCATTTGCGAAGCTGAAGCCGGGCGACCTTCTCATCCTGACCGCCGACCACGGCAACGATCCGACCTGGCGCGGCACCGATCATACGCGCGAACGCATTCCGGTCATCGGCACTGGACCCGGCCTCAAAGGCGGCGACATAGGGCTGAGGGCGACATTCGCCGATATCGGCGAGACGGTTGCCGAACATCTGCGGCTGGCGCGCGGCCGTAACGGCACGTCCTTCCACGCCACCATTGGCGGCCATGCCTGAATTGCCCGAAGTCGAGACGGTCCGGCGCGGCCTGCAGCCGGTCCTGGAAGGTGCCCATCTGGCCAGGGTCGAGATGAGACGGCCCGATCTGCGCTTCCCCTTTCCCGAACGGTTCTCGGAGCGGCTGACGGGCAGGACGGTCACGGCGCTTGGCCGGCGCGCCAAATATCTGACCATGCATATGCAGGGCGGTCCGGTTCTGATCTGCCACCTCGGCATGTCGGGCTCCTTTCGCATCGAGACCGGCGACGACGACGAGACACCGGGCGTGTTCCATCATGAGCGTTCGAAGAGCGCGGCGCACGATCATGTCGTGTTCCATGTCGTTTCCGCGGCCGGCGCGCGCTCCCGGGTGATCTTCAACGACCCGCGCCGCTTCGGTTTCATGCTGTTTGCGGAAGAGCCGCCGGAGACGCATCCGATGCTGGACGGACTGGGTGTCGAGCCCACCGGCAATGCGCTGGACGGCGTTCTGCTTGCCTCGCTGCTGAAAGGCCGCAGAGCGCCGCTCAAGGCAGCGCTTCTCGACCAGAGGCTGATCGCCGGCTTAGGAAATATATACGTCTCGGAGGCGCTCTGGCGCGCAGGCCTGTCACCCCTGCGCGAGGCAGGCACCATCGCCAAGCCAGGCAAGAAGGCCAGGGAACAAAGCGAATGCCTCGCCGAGGCAATCCGTTCGGTCATCGCGGACGCCATCGCTGCCGGCGGGTCTTCACTGCGGGACTACATGCACACCGATGGGTCGCTGGGCTATTTCCAGCATTCCTTCGCCGTCTACGACCGCGAGGGTGAGCCTTGCCCCAAGCCCGGCTGCAGCGGCCAGGTCGAACGTATCGTGCAGAGCGGACGCTCGACCTTCTATTGCCGGACCTGTCAGAGGTAAGCTAGACCGCCGTCGAGCAAGGAGAAGCAGCCCATGGACCATGAAACGATCATCATCGAGACGCGTGGCAAGGTCGGGCTGATCACGCTGAACCGGCCAAAGGCGCTCAATGCCTTGAATTCTCAGATCCTTGCTGAACTCGTCTCGGCCGTGAGCGGTTTCTGCGCCGATCCTGGCATCGGCGCCATGGTTGTTACCGGTTCCGACAAGGCCTTCGCCGCCGGTGCCGACATCAAGGAAATGCAGGCGATCTCCTACGCGGATGCCTACAGCCAGGACTTCTTCGCTGGCTGGGAAGAGTTCACGCGGGCACGAAAGCCGATCATCGCGGCGGTGGCCGGCTATGCCCTGGGAGGCGGCTGCGAACTCGCCATGATGTGCGACTTCATCATTGCCGCCGATACAGCCAAATTCGGCCAGCCCGAGATCACGCTCGGTGTCATTCCCGGCATGGGCGGGTCGCAACGCCTGACCCGGTTCGTCGGCAAATCGAAAGCAATGGACATGTGCCTGACCGGACGGATGATGGATGCCGCCGAGGCCGAACGTTCGGGCCTGGTGTCGCGGGTCGTTCCGGCCGCCGAACTGGTCGAAGAGGCCGTCAAGGCGGCGGCCAAAATCGCGGATTTCTCGCTCCCATCGGTGATGATGGCCAAGGAAGCGGTGAACCGCGCGTATGAGACGACGCTTGCCGAAGGATTGCGATTCGAACGCCGCCTGTTCCACTCGCTTTTCGCGCTCGAAGACCAGAAGGAAGGGATGGCGGCGTTCGCCGAAAAACGGAAGCCGAATTTCACCAACCGGTAGGGCGTGGCGGGCCAGCGTCCGAAACCCGTGGCATCGGCAAAAAGAACGCCAGTCGGCGTTGACGCGCCGGAAAAGCTGAACTATAAGCCGCACCAACCGAGGCGGCCCCGTGGCTGCCCGTTTGTTTTTTGCGCCCTGCGGCACGCCGCGTGCGCCGACCAGATCAGAAGAGAGGCATCATGGCCAACACATCCTCGGCCAAAAAGGCAACGCGCAAGATCGCCCGCCGCGCAGCGATCAACAAAAACCGCCGCTCGCGCGTCCGCACCTACGTCCGCCAGGTCGAGGAGGCACTCGCCTCCGGCGACAAGGCGGCCGCGCAGGCCGCCTTCAAGGCAGCCGAGCCGGAATTGATGCGCGCCGCGACCAAGGGCGTGATGCACAAGAACACAGCGTCTCGCAAGGTGTCGCGCCTCGCCCAGCGCCTCAAGGTGCTGTCGGCCTGATATCGACTTTTCAGGAGATCTTCTTCGAACCCGGCCGATCGCGCCGGGTTTTTTCGTTTGCCGGCAAGTACTTAAAAAGAATAACCGCAGACAGCCCCAAGTTCAGGTTCCCGAGTTCGAAATGGTTTGCCGGCACATACATGCCCGCTGATGATCGGCGCGCTTCAAAAGCGCCGACCGAGAAAACTCCGCCCCGCACAAATAGCTGTTTGTTCGCAAGCAGTTAGCGACAGTCATCCACAGCTTGTCCACAGCGCGCCGAAGGGTCAGGAGGACAACTGGCTGTCAAGTGAATTATTTCAGAAAATTTCGCGCCGGCCCGGCTTTTTCATATTCGTCGGAAAAGGGTTTGAATCCCAATGGCTTTGTCAAAATATGCCGCCGCGGCATGGCGCTCCAACCCGGCCGAGGTAACCAGATTCCTTAAAAATCCGTTAGACGTGGCCTTGCCCTATCCACAGCGATTTCGGTAATGTCGATCTATCGAACGGGGTGGGCCTCTGGCCCTTAACCCAGCCTTACGCGGCCAGCTTAAATTGGCGGGATTTGCGACGTGGATCAAGTCCGCGAACGGGTATGGTTTGCTCTTTTTCGATACGGTAGGGGACTGGCGTAACTAGACACATGGCAGGTAGGACGGCGCGCCGGCGCTCTTTCGCCGGACGGTGTTGTATTGCCCTGACATACCCAACGCGGACTGGCTTCCATGGGCCGGCACCGGTTCCCGCCGGATAGTGGGCGACGCTCATTGCCGGCGGCGGCAATGGGCATCGTAGCGAAGACACGGTCGCCGGAAAAGGATGCAGGAGGCGCATCCCCAGCGAAAAACAGGTACAGAAAGGCAAGGAACTCGATCATGCAGAGCGGCATCGAAAGGGAGCTTACGGGCGACCTCCCATTTCCTGGAACTTTGATCGGAGCAAACGAGATGGCGGTCTCCAGCGACGCGGAGCAGAAGTTCGACCGGGTCAAGGCCCAGTTGAAGGCGCGCCTGGGAACCGAAGTCTATTCCAGCTGGTTTGGACGCATGAAGGTCGCGGAAGCGTCCAAGGGCATTGTCCGCATCTCCGTGCCCACCGCCTTCCTGCGCTCGTGGATCAACGGCCACTATCATGATCTCATTTCAGAGCTGTGGAAGCACGAGGATCCCGAGCTTCTCAAGATCGAAATCGTCGTGCGCACCGCAACCCGTCAGGGGCGGGGCCAGCCCGAACCGGAATTGGCGCCGGCCCGCAAGATGACGCGGCAGACGCAGACGGCGCTGGCCGCCGGCACCGTCAGTCCAGGTAGGGTGGAGCGGTCTCCGATGCCGCGTCCGGGCGTGCCGGTCGAGAGCGAGTTCCGCCACAATGTTCTGGGATCACCGCTTGATCCGCGTTACACGTTCGGCTCCTTCATCGAGGGACCGTCGAACCGGGTCGCCTTCGCCGCCGCCAAGGCCGTGGCGGAATCGCAGTCGAGCGCGGTACGCTTCAATCCGCTTTTCCTGCATGCCACCGTCGGGCTCGGCAAGACGCACCTGCTGCAGGCCATCGCGGCGGAATCGCTGAAGCAGAACCCGAAGTCACGCGTGGTCTACCTCACCGCGGAGTATTTCATGTGGCGCTTCGCCACGGCGATCCGCGACAACAACGCACTGACGCTCAAGGAGCAGTTGCGCGACATCGATCTCTTGATCATCGACGACATGCAATTCCTGCAGGGCAAATCGATCCAGCATGAATTCTGTCATCTGATCAACATGCTGCTCGACAGCGCCAAGCAGGTCGTCGTTGCCGCCGACCGTCCACCGTCGGAGCTGGAATCCCTCGAACCGCGGGTCCGTTCGCGTCTCAATGGCGGCGTCGCCCTCGAAATGTCGGCGCCCGATTTCGCCATGCGGCTCGGCATGCTCAAACTGCGTCTGGCCACGGCCAGGATCGACGATGCATCGCTGGGCATTTCCGAAGAGATCCTCAACCACGTTGCCCGGACCGTGACCGGCAGCGGACGTGAACTGGAGGGCGCCTTCAACCAGCTCCTGTTTCGCCAGTCGTTCGAGCCGCAGATCACCATCGATCGCATCGACGAGATCCTCGGCCACATCTATCGCACGGGCGAGCCGAAGCGGGTCCGCATCGAGGACATCCAGCGCATCGTGGCGCGCCACTACAACGTCTCGAAGACGGAATTGCTGTCCAATCGGCGCACGCGCACCATCGTCAAGCCGCGACAGGTCGCCATGTATCTGTCGAAGGTGATGACGCCGCGCTCGCTGCCGGAAATCGGAAGGCGCTTCGGTGGCCGCGATCACACGACGGTGCTGCACGCCGTGCGCAAGATCGAGGACCTTTCCGGCAATGACAACACGCTGGCGCAGGAACTGGAATTGCTGAGAAGGCTGATCAACGACCAGGCCTGACCGGTCAGAAACCGGCCGCTTGCGGGGTTGGCCAGCTTTATCCCCAGAAAGCCCGCGCAACCGGCCCGAACCGGTGGCGCGGGCTTGCGTTCACTGGCTTTTTCCTGTCAGTTTGCGTAGATTCTGAAGCCTGTTCAGAGCTTTCGCGGGGCGCCGGCAGCCGGAGACCCGTTCATTCATTCAAGCGAGCCTGTTTCGTCATGCGTGTTATTCTGGAACGATCAAATCTCCTGAAGTCGCTCAACCACGTGCACCGCGTGGTCGAACGGCGCAACACCATACCGATCCTGTCGAACGTGTTGCTCAGCGCGGACGGCGCCAGCCTCGAAATGAAGGCCACCGACCTCGACCTGGAGGTGACGGAAGCGACGCCCGCCAAGGTCGAGCGCGGCGGGGCGACGACGGTCCCCGCGCACCTGCTCTATGACATCGTGCGAAAGCTCTCGGACGGTGCCGAGGTAATGCTGAAGACGGACGAGGACGGCAACGCCATGACGGTGACGTCGGGCCGCTCGAGCTTCCGCCTGCAGTGCCTGCCGCAATCCGACTTTCCCGAGCTTTCGGCCGGATCCTTCTCGCACATCTTCCGCCTCGATGCGGTGGCGCTGAAGGGTCTGATCGAGAAGACGCAGTTCGCCATCTCCACCGAGGAGACGCGCTACTATCTTAACGGCATCTACCTGCACACGCATGAGGTCGGCGGCAAGCTGAAGCTGCGCTCGGTGGCAACCGACGGCCATCGCCTGGCGCGCGCCGAGATTGACGCGCCGGCTGGCTCCGAGGGCATGCCGGGCATCATCATTCCGCGCAAAACAGTGAGCGAGCTGCAGAAACTGGTCGACGATCCGGATGTCGCCGTGACCACCGAGTTGTCCGACACCAAAATCCGCTTCACCATCGGCAGCGTCGTCCTCACCTCGAAGCTGATCGACGGCACCTTCCCGGACTATCAGCGGGTCATTCCGACCGGCAACGACAAGAAGCTGATCCTCGACCGCCAAAGCTTCGCCGCCGCGGTCGACCGGGTCTCGACCATCTCTTCCGAACGCGGCCGGGCGGTGAAGCTCTCGATCAGCGAAGGCCAGGTGACGCTTGCGGTCAACAATCCGGATTCAGGCAGCGCCACGGAAGAACTGGCGGCCGACTATTCAGCCGACCCGATCGAGATCGGCTTCAACGCCAAATACCTGCTCGATGTCGCCGCGCAATTGACCGGCACGGAGGCCAAATTCATGTTGGCCGATGCCGGTTCGCCGACGCTGATCCACGACATGGCCGACGAGACCGCGCTTTACGTGCTGATGCCGATGCGGGTATAGCCGGCGCGGCGTCGCTGGCAATACGACTAGGCCTTGGTTGCGGCGACTTCTAAAGGCGGATAGCGGTTGCCGGCACAAACCCACATAAGTAAGCTCACGCTTACCAATTTTCGCAACTATGCGACCCTTGCGATAGATGTCGCGCCGGGCGCCGTGGTCTTTTCCGGCGACAATGGTGCCGGCAAGACCAATCTCCTCGAAGCGATCTCCTTTTTGACACCGGGACGCGGCTTGCGCCGCGCAGCCTACGGGGATGTGGCCCGTGAGGGTGGCGATGGCGGTTTTGCCCTGCATGCACGGCTCGACGGACCTGAAGGCGAGGTCGAGATCGGCACAGGCATTTCCGGAGGCGACACCGCGGAGAGCGGCAGGCGGGTGCGTATAAATGGAGCCGCGGCGCGGGCCGAGGACATGCTGGAATGGCTGCGGGTGGTGTGGCTGACGCCGGCGATGGATTCGCTGTTCACCGGGCCGGCAGCGGATCGCCGGCGCTTTCTCGACCGGCTGGTTCTGGCGATCGATCCCGGCCATGGCCAGCGCGCACTCGATTACGAGAAGGCGATGCGAGGCCGTAACCGCTTGCTGACGGAAGCCTCGCGGGATGCCAGCTGGTTCGAGGCGATAGAGACGCAGATGGCCGAGACCGGCGTCGCGATAGCGGCCGCGCGCGCCGAGTTGGTGCGCCTGCTGGTGGCCATGATCGACCGGCTGCCCGACACCGGACCGTTTCCGCAGGCCGATATCGGCCTTTCGGGTGAGTTGGAGGCCGAGATTGCCGGTGCACCGGCGGTCGATGTCGAGGAGCGGTTCCGACGGGCGCTTGCCGATGGCCGCGACCGGGACCGCGCCGCCGGACGCACCCTCGAGGGTCCGCACCGCTCGGACCTCATGGTCCGGCACCGGCCCAAGGCAACGCCGGCCGAACTCTGTTCGACCGGCGAACAGAAGGCGTTGCTGATCGGTATCGTGCTGTCGCATGCCCGGCTGACCGGCGAAATGTCCGGCCTGACGCCGATCCTGCTGCTCGACGAGATCGCGGCGCATCTCGATGGCGGCCGGCGCGCGGCATTGTTCTCGATCCTGGAAGACCTGAACTGCCAGGCTTTCATGACGGGCACCGATGCGGCGCTGTTTTCCAGCCTGCATGGCCGCGCGCAGTTCCTGACGGTCGACCATGGCACGGTTGGGCCAACCGAAGACCCCTGACAAGGTTTTTCGACCGCTATATGGTCCTGATATGAGTACCGCGCTCACCGCCGACGAGATCGAACGCTATGCCCGCCACATCGTGCTGCCCGAGGTCGGCGGCGCTGGCCAGCAGAAGCTCAAGCAGGCTCGGGTGCTGGTGATCGGCGCTGGCGGGCTCGGGGCGCCGGTGCTTGAATATCTCGCCGCGGCCGGTGTCGGCACGCTCGGCATTGTCGACGACGACACTGTTTCGCTCTCCAACCTACAACGGCAGGTCATTCACGGCACCGATATGGTCGGCATGCTGAAAACCCAGAGTGCAGGGGCTGCGATCGCCCGCATCAATCCCAACACATCGGTCGAAACGCACACGTTTCGACTCACCGCGGAAAACGCCCCTGCCCTCGTCGCCAAGTACGATATCGTCGTCGACGGGTCCGACAATTTCGAGACGCGTTACGTGGTTGCCGATGCCTGCGCCAGCGAAGGGAAGCCGCTGGTGCATGCGGCCGTCGGACGTTTCGATGGCTCGGTCACCGTGTTGAAGCCGTTCGAGGACGGCAGGGACGGCAAGCCGAACCCGAGCTATCGGGATCTGTTTCCCGAAGCCCCGCCGCCGGGCCTGGTGCCGTCCTGTGCGGAGGCCGGAGTGCTCGGCGCGCTGACCGGGGTCGTCGGCACGCTGCAGGCGATGGAGGCGATCAAGCTGATCACCGGCATAGGCGAGCCGCTGATTGGCCGGCTGCTGCTTTACGATGCGCTCGCCGCCCGCTTCGAGACGATCCGCTACAAGAGACGCTGATCTTGGAACAGCCCCCTGTTTCAATCATGCAAATCCCCGCCGATTTCGGCCGCTGGGGTGATGTGCTTGCCTTGATCATGCATGCTTTCGCCCTCATGGACGGCATCATCGACCCGCCATCGTCGGCTCACCTGCTCACAGTCGAAGCACTGCGCGCCAAGGCCCTGCGGGAGACAGGCTTTGTGGCGCTCGACGGCGACAGGATCGTGGGCTGCGTTTTTGCTCTTGAAAGGGTCGAGGGTCTTTATGTCGGCAAGCTCGCCGTCGCCCCGGACCGCCAGGGGCAAGGCATTGGCCGGCGGCTGATGCAAGCGGCCGAAGATCTGGCCCGCAGCCGCGGCAAGGCCGACATCGAACTGGAGACGAGGATCGAGCTGACTGCAAATCATGCCGCCTTTGCCCGGCTCGGCTTTTACGAAACCGAACGGACGGCGCATCAGGGCTATGACAGGCCGACGTCCATCACCATGCGCAAGACCATTTCGTAAGCTTCGGTTTATGAGAGCCAGCGCCTGGAAGGTTTTCAGGTCCTGAGCGGCAGCACGCGGTCCGGCGGGCGATGGCCATCGACGAAGGCGCGGATATTGATGATGACCTTCTCGCCCATGTCGATGCGGCCCTCGAGCGTGGCCGAGCCCATATGCGGCAGAAGCACGACCTTGTTCCTGGCGGCGAGCTTCAAGAGCTTGCCGTTCAGGGCCGGTTCGTGCTCGTAAACGTCCAGGCCGGCGCCGGCGATCTTGCCGTCCTGGATCAGTTTGACCAGCGCTTCTTCGTCGATGATGTCGCCGCGGGCAGTGTTGACGATATAGGCGGTGGGCTGCAGCAACGCCAGCCGCCGCGCCGACAGAAGATGAAAGGTGGCGGGTGTCGAGGGACAATTGACCGAGATGATGTCCATGCGGGCCAGCATCTGGTCGAGACTCTCCCAATAGGTCGCCTCCAGCCCATCCTCGACCGCCGGCAGCACACGATGCCGGTTGTGATAGTGAATGGACAGGCCGAAAGCCTTGGCTCGCCTGGCAACGGCGGTGCCGATGCGGCCCATGCCGACAATGCCGAGCCGCTTGCCCCAGATGCGCCGGCCAAGCATCCAGGTCGGCGACCAGCCGGCCCATTTCTTGTCGCCCGTGAGCACATTGGCGCCTTCCGCCAGCCGGCGCGGCACCGCCAGCATCAGCGCCATGGTCATGTCGGCGGTATCTTCGGTGAGTACGTTGGGCGTGTTGGTGACGGTGATGCCCCTCTTGGCCGCCGCCGCCACATCGATCTTGTCGACGCCGTTGCCGAAGTTGGCGATCAGCTTGAGATTGTCGCCGGCCTGGGCAATCAGTGCGGCGTCGATCTGGTCGGTCACGGTCGGCACCAGCACGTCGGCTTCCTTGACCGCTGCGACCAGTTCCGGCTGCGTCATCGGCCTGTCCTCGACATTCAGCCTCGCGTCGAACAGCTCGCGCATGCGGGTCTCGACCGGGTCGGGCAGCTTTCGCGTGATGACCACGAGAGGCTTCTTTTTGCCTACCATTGTTTCCCTCGTTGAGACCTCTTTAACCAAGACAGGCGAAACTGAAAGCCGGTCGCGGTAGCCGATTTACCCATGTAACAAGCGGTGCCGCCGAAGACAAAGAAAAAGGGGTGCCGCAGCCATCGGGCCGGTGCCGAAAGGAACGAAAGTGTCTGGTTTCGCGTCGCTTCGCCTGGCCCTCAGCGCAGCATTTCTCGGCGCTCTTCTCTATACTCCGCTTGCCGACGCGCAAAGCGCGGCCGCTCCCGCCCAGGGCGCCATCACGCTCGGACCGAGCGGCCTGCCGCTGCCGCAATTCGTGAGCCTGAAATCCGGCCGCGTTAACTCGCGTGTCGGTCCCGGCGCCAACTATTCGGTCGACTGGATGTATATGAAGGCTGGCCTGCCCATGGAAATCATCCAGGAGTTCGATACGTGGCGGCGCGTGCGCGACGCCGACGGCTCGGAAGGATGGATCAACCAGTCGCTGCTTTCGGGCCGGCGTACCGCAATCGTCGCTCCCTGGCAGCGCGGCAAGGGCGGCCAGATCAACCTTCTCAAGAGCCCCGAAAAGGATGCCAGGGTGGTGGCGATCGTAGAACCCGGCGTCATGGGCACGATCAAAGCCTGCGACGGCCAGTGGTGCGAGATGACGTTCGACGGCCACACCGGCTGGCTCGCCCAGTCGGTCGTCTGGGGCGCTTATCCGGGCGAGCGGGTCAAGGACTGAACGTCTCGCTTTTGCGCCCGATACGGCCGAGATGGGTATCCTGAAATCCTGTTGACAGCTTCAAGCCGTAGCCCAGCGCGCGGTCGATCGCGATATGGGCAATCCAGATCAGTGCTAGGGCGCTGCCGACCGCACTACCGGCGAGGTGCCCGGCAAGCAACAGGAGCACCGGCACGATCAGAATGTGCAAGGCGTTGTAGGCAATGGCGCCGACGCGCGAGCCGCCGAGATAACCCAGCATCGACAGGTCCGGCGCCAGGATGAGCAACGCGAAGAGCCACCAGGAAGCGCCTGTCGCGCCATAGAAGACGATTGCGGCGGCCGCCGCGACGGCCCATTCGAGCCGGACTGTCCAATCGAGAGATTTCATCTCAGACCGATTATCCGGGCCGGACCGATTGTTCCGCCCTTGCCGATCATTCCCGACGCTTGGGACGCAGCCTCACCACGATATCGACATTGGCGATCTCCATGCCTTCGGGCGGCTCCGGCAGGTTGGTGACGGTTACCGGGCCGTTGGCGATGTCGAAAATCCTGTTTTCGCCTTCGATGTAGAAATGGTGGTGGTCGGAGGTGTTGGTGTCGAAGTAGGTCTTGGAACCCTCGACGGCGAGAATGCGCAGCAGTCCCGCCTGGGTAAACTGGTGAAGCGCGTTGTAGACGGTGGCCAGCGATACCGGCACGTCGGCGGCCTGCGCCTCCTCATGTAGTTCCTCAGCCGACAAATGGCGGTCGCCCTTGGCGAAAAGCAGGTCGGCCAGCGCAATGCGCTGACGGGTCGGCCTCAGGCCGGCTTCACGTACCCGCTTGTCCACAGCGACGTTTTCCTTCCGGCAGCCCCGGTCCATCTGGTCTTCCAAGCTCGCAGTCCCGCTTCAAGACACGCCCAGAATGGCAAAAAAATGAATATCTGCCGGAACCGGACCCCTGTTGACATATATTCTGTCGCCCGAATGCGATCAATAGCGCGCATTGACCCGGGCAGACTGGCGGGTTAAGCGCAAACGCCGGTTTCCGGCCAGAAACAGATTGTGTTAGGACACCAACGACAAGGGCGCGCTACCGCCCGGACGATATGGGGACGAAATTCATGGCGGGTTCGAAATCCAGCTACGACTACGAAGAATTGCTGGCCTGCGCTCGCGGCGAGCTGTTCGGAGAGGGCAATGCCCAGTTGCCCTACCCGCCAATGCTGATGTTCGACCGTATCACCGAGGTCAGCGAGACCGGCGGCGCCTTCGACAAGGGTTTCATTCGCGCGGAATTCGATATCAAGCCCGACCTGTGGTTCTTTGCCTGCCATTTCATCGGCAATCCGATCATGCCGGGCTGTCTCGGCCTTGACGCGCTGTGGCAATTAACCGGCTTCTATCTGGGCTGGCTTGGCGAACCCGGCAAGGGAATGGCGCTGTCAACCGGAGAGGTCAAGTTCAAGGGCATGGTCACGCCATCGGTCAAGAAGGTCGAGTATGGCGTTGATTTCAAGCGTGTGATGCGCGGCCGGCTGGTGCTCGGCATCGCCGATGGCTGGATGAAGGCGGATGGCGAGCCCATATATGCGGCGACGGACCTGAAGGTGGGTCTGTCCAAGCAGTCGGCGGTCGCTTGACCGCAGCCCTGGCCCGCCCATTGGCCAGCATCCCTGGAAGGAGTTGCGAATGAGACGTGTCGTAGTCACAGGCCTCGGCATCGTGTCGTCGATCGGCAACAATGCCAACGAGGTGCAGACCTCGCTGCATGACGCCAGATCCGGCATCAGCTTTTCCGATTCCTTTGCCGAACATGGCTTCCGGTGCCAGGTCTGGGGCGCGCCGACGCTCGACCCCTCGGCGATGATCGATCGCCGCGCGATGCGATTCCTGAGCCAGGGCGCGGCCTGGAATCACGTCGCCATGGACCAGGCGATCGCGGATGCCGGCCTCGACGAGAGCGACATCACCAACGAGCGCACCGGCATCGTCATGGGTTCGGGCGGTCCCTCCACCCGTACCATCGTCGAGGCGGCCGAAACCACGCTCAAGAACGGCAGCCCCAAACGCATCGGTCCCTTCGCGGTGCCGAAGGCGATGTCGTCGACGGCCTCGGCAACCTTGGCCACATGGTTCAAGATCCATGGCGTCAACTATTCGATATCCTCGGCCTGCTCGACCTCGGCGCATTGCATCGGCAATGGCTACGAGCTGATCCAGTGGGGCAAGCAGGACATGGTCTTTGCCGGCGGCCACGAGGATCTCGACTGGACGATGTCGGACCTGTTCGACGCCATGGGCGCCATGTCGTCGAAGTTCAACGACAGGGCCCCGACCGCATCGCGCGCCTACGACGCCAATCGCGACGGCTTCGTCATAGCCGGCGGCGCCGGCGTCCTGGTGCTGGAAGAACTGGAGCACGCCAAGGCGCGCGGCGCCAAGATCTACGCGGAGATCGTCGGCTACGGCGCCACTTCGGACGGTTTCGACATGGTTGCGCCCTCGGGCGAAGGCGCGGTCCGCTGCATGCGCCAGGCGCTGGCGACGGTTTCCACGCCGGTCGACTATATCAACACCCACGGCACCTCGACGCCGGTCGGCGATTCCAAGGAAATGGGAGCGATCCGTGAAGTGTTTGGCGAGAAGATGCCGTTCATCACGTCGACGAAGTCGCTGACCGGCCATTCTCTGGGCGCGGCGGGCGTGCAGGAATCCATCTATTCGATCTTGATGATGCAAGGCGGCTTCATCGGCGAAAGCGCCCACATCGAGACGCTCGATCCGGAATTCGAGGGCATGCCGATCGTACGCAAGCGCATCGACAACGCAGGGATCGACACCGTTCTGTCGAACTCCTTCGGTTTCGGCGGCACCAACGCGACGCTCGTTTTCCAGCGCTACTCCGCATAAGGCCAAGTTTTTCATATAAGGATTGCCGGCCATGGACGGATTGATGATGGGCAAGCGCGGGCTTGTCATGGGTGTTGCCAACGATCATTCGATCGCCTGGGGCATTGCCAGGAAATTGTCCGAACAGGGGGCGGAACTGGCCTTCACCTACCAGGGCGAGGCTTTTGGCCGCCGGGTCAAGCCGCTCGCCGACAAGCTCGGCGCTTCGCTGGTCGTTCCCTGCGACGTCGAGGACAGCGCTTCGGTCGCCGCCACGTTCGAGACGCTTGGCAAGGCGTGGGGTGGACTGGACTTCGTCGTCCATGCCATCGGCTTTTCCGACAAGAACGAGTTGAAAGGCCTCTATGCCGATACCAGCCGGGACAATTTCGTCCGCACCATGGTGATCTCCTGCTATTCCTTCACCGAGGTGGCGCGCAATGCCGCGCCCTTGATGACTGCCGGCGGCTCGATGATCACGCTGACCTATGCCGGCTCGGTCCGCGTCATGCCGAACTATAATGTCATGGGCGTCGCCAAGGCTGGCCTGGAGGCCAGCGTGCGCTACCTCGCCAACGACTACGGTCCGCGCGGCATCCGGGTCAACGGCATCTCGGCCGGTCCGGTGCGTACACTGGCCGGCGCCGGCATTTCGGACGCCCGCCACATGTTCTCCTACCAGCAACGGAACTCGCCGCTGCGCCGGACCGTGACGATCGACGAGGTCGGCGGCTCCGCGCTCTATCTCCTGTCCGACCTTGCTTCCGGCGTCACAGGCGAAATCCACTATGTCGATTCCGGCTACCATATCGTGTCGATGCCGACGCTCGACGAGTTGAAGCAGACGGATGGCGGGCGCGACTAACGAGCGGCCCCGGTCACGCGGGTCTTTTGGCAGTAAAGAAAATAATCCTCTCCAGTAAAATTGGATTCATTCGCGGAAACTCATTTTAAGGAGGTTTCCGCTATAAAGCTTCCCATCTGGGGACCTTTTCATGCCTGCCGCCAGCAACCCGAAGCGAACACCCGTGTTCCGACTGCTCACGATAGCGAGTTCGGGCATTGGCAGTTTCGTCCTCGGACTCTGGGGCTTGAAGCACGGTCTCGGCGACGGATTTGCCGGCATATCGGCTGATATGATGGTGTCGGTCATGGCCGCGCTTTGTGCGCTGGCCGCATCGGTGGCGGCAATGTCCTTCTTTGCTGGTGTCGATGAATCGGCGAATTTCGTCTTCAACGAAACCCATTTCGACAAGCTGACCGGACTGCTGGCCCGCCCGGCGATGGTCGGCAAGATCGCCGAGGCGGCATGCGCTACAAGCCGCACCGGGGAACCGATGTTCCTGATCGACATCGACATCGACCGCTTCAAGCAGATCAACGACGCGATCGGCTACACCCAGGGTGACGAACTGATCCGCGCCTTCACCAAGCGGCTGCACGACTGCGTGCCGCCGCGCGCGCTGATCGGGCGGATCGGCACCGGCGAGTTCGCGGTGCTGCTTCCCGATCATCAGATCCAGGGGACCCTGGAAAGCATGATCGAGAGGCTCATCGACGAGATGATGGAGCCGTATGAACTCAGCACCCACCAGCAATCGGTGAGCCTGTCGGTGGGCATCGTGGCGATGCCCAAGGATGGGATCGATCCGGTCCTCATCCTGCGCCGTTCCAACCTGGCGCTGCAGAATGCGCGCGCCAGCGGGGTTGGCAACTGGTCGGTCTTCAACAGCGAGATGGGGCGGGTGGCCGACCATCGCCAATGGGTCGAGTCCGAACTGCACAATGCATTCGAGCGCGGCGATTTCGACCTGCATTATCAGCCGCAGCTCGACCTTCCGACCGGCCGCATCGTCGGCTACGAGGCGTTGATCCGGTGGCAGCATCCCGAACGCGGCATGATCCCTCCGATGGAGTTTATCCAGATCGCCGAGGAGACCGGCATGATCAATCCGATCGGCGAATGGGTGCTGCGCAAGGCCTGTAGCGATGCCCGCCATCTGCCGGACGACTGTTTCGTCGCCGTCAACATCTCGCCGGTCCAGTTCATGACCAAGGATTTCGTCGGCCTTGTGCGCGACACGATGCGGAGCACCGGCATCAAGCCGTCACGGCTGGAACTGGAAGTCACCGAGACGGCGATGATGCAAGACCGCGACCGCGCGGCCGCCATCCTGAAAGAACTCGCCGAGATTGGGATCTCGGTCGCCGTCGATGATTTCGGCACCGGCTATTCCAACCTCAGCTATCTGATCGACTTCTCGTTCGGCAAGCTGAAGATCGACCGCTCCTTCGTTAGCCGCATCGATACCGATGCGAGCTCCGGCGCGGTCGTATCGACCATTGTCGGGCTTTCACGGGCGCTAGGCGTCAGCATCATTGCCGAGGGCGTCGAGACCGAGAACCAGGCGACACTGCTGCGGGCAGCCGGTTGCGAAGTGGTGCAGGGCTATCTGTTCGGCCGGCCGGCGCCGCTCAAATTCAGCGCTGGTGACAGGCACGCCACCGACGAGGTCCGGCGCGTCGCCAATCTACACTGACCTACAGCATGTCGCGGCGAATAGGATTCGCCCGACCACCTGTAAGCTTCTCATCTTATGCATGTCGTCGTCCCGGAACCGAGGACATTTCGGGCGACATGCATTAAACGGATCACGTCAGCGCCGTGCGACAAACACCTTGAACATGCCGTCGCGGGCAAGCTCGGCGTGGCTGGCAAAGGCGGCCGACAGCATCGGCTCGTAGGGAAGCTGGCGGTTGGCGACCAAGAACAGGCGTCCACCGGGCTTCAGGGCCTTGGCCGCGGCGCGGATCATGCCGACGCCGATCTCGGGCTCGGCCGCACGGCTGCGGTGGAAGGGCGGGTTCATTGCGATGACGTCGTAGCGGCGCTCGACAGGCTCGGCCAGCAGATCCGTCCAGAAGAAGCCCTGCGCCACGGTGTTGGCAAGGTTGGCCCTGGCGGCCTCCAGCGCATCGAAATCGGCTTCGTAAAGATCCGGGGCCGATAAGCCCGGGCAGCGGGCAGCCATCTCGGCCGCCACGTAGCCCCAGCCGGCGCAGAAATCAGCCGCGGTGCCACGCAAATCACCGGGCAGATTGTCGACCAGCAGTTTCGATCCGGCATCGACGCGATCGAAGGAGAACATGCCGGGTGCGGTGCGGAAGCGGTCCTCAACGAGCAAGGCGGGATTGGCGGCGCGAAGCGTGGCGGCGGCTTGCACATCAACCGGACGACGCAGCCAGAAGGCAACACCATGATATTTTGGCATGTAGCCATCAAGCAGCACAAGATCGCCGACGCGCTTGCGCAGGCTTGCGATGCCATCCTCCTTGCCACCGGCAACGACGATCAATCCGCCCTCCGCCACCCGCTCGAGAGCCTCGGCGATGCGCAGTTCGTTCTCGCCGCGATGGCGGCCGGCGAGCACCAGAACTACATCAAAACCTTCACCGGTCGATTGCGGCGTGACTGTGAAGCCAGCCGCCTGCAACGCGCGGAAATACGGGCGAAAGCCCTGCACGAGATGCAGCGTAGCCTCGAAACCCGGTGGCAAGCGCAGGCCGGGTTCGGCGCCAAGGAAGAGAATGCGCTCGTCCCTGCCCGGCGGAGAAAGAGCCTCGGCCTCGAACGGATGAAAAAGCGTCTTCAACGCTTCAGAGGACATAGCCGTGCTCCATAAATAAAAGCGGGCGCGACATAAGCCGCGCCCGCTTCGATTTTTCCGTCAGAGGCCTCAGGCGGCGTTTTCTTCGCCTTCGGTCTTCTTGTCGCGGGCGATTTCCTTGCCGGTGGCCTGGTCGACGACCTTCATCGACAGGCGGACCTTGCCGCGCTCGTCGAAGCCCATCAGCTTGACCCAGACCTTGTCGCCTTCCTTGACGACGTCCGAGGTCTTGGCGACCCGGTCGTTGGCAAGCTGCGAGATGTGGACGAGGCCGTCACGCGGACCGAAGAAGTTGACGAAGGCACCGAAGTCGGCGGTCTTGACGACCGTGCCTTCGTAGATCTCGCCGACTTCCGGCTCGGCGACGATCGTGTGGATCCACTTCTTCGCCGCCTCGATCTCCTTGGCGTTCGACGAAGCGATCTTGACCGTGCCATCGTCCTCTATGTTGATCTTGGCGCCGGTCTTCTCAACAATCTCGCGGATGACCTTGCCGCCCGAACCGATGACGTCGCGGATCTTGTCGGTCGGGATGTGCATGACCTCGATGCGCGGCGCGAACTCGCCGAGTTCGGGGCGGGCGCCGGTCAGAGCATGAGACATCTCGCCCAGGATATGCAGGCGACCGTCCTTGGCCTGGCCAAGGGCGATCTTCATGATCTCCTCGGTGATGCCGTCGATCTTGATGTCCATCTGCAGCGAGGTGATGCCGCCTTCGGTGCCCGCAACCTTGAAGTCCATGTCGCCGAGGTGATCCTCGTCGCCCAAGATATCGGAGAGCACAGCGAAGCGCTCGCCTTCCTTGATCAGGCCCATGGCGATACCAGCCACCGGCTTGGCCAGCGGCACGCCGGCATCCATCAGCGCCAGCGAGGTGCCGCAGACCGTAGCCATCGACGACGAGCCGTTGGACTCTGTGATCTCCGAGACGACGCGCAGCGTGTAGGGGAACTGGTCGGCGGAGGGCAGCATCGGACGGATGGCGCGCCAAGCGAGCTTGCCATGGCCGATTTCGCGGCGGCCTGGCGAACCCATGCGGCCGGTCTCACCGACGGAGTAGGGGGGGAAGTTGTAGTGAAGGAGGAACTTCTCCTTGTACATGCCGGTCAAGGAATCGACGTACTGCTCATCCTCGCCGGTGCCCAGCGTGGCAACGACCAGCGCCTGGGTCTCGCCGCGGGTGAACAGCGCCGAACCATGGGTGCGCGGCAGAACGCCGACTTCGGAGACGATCTTGCGAACCGTGCTCAAGTCGCGACCATCGATGCGCGCGCCGGTGTCGAGGATGTTCCAGCGTACGACCTTCGCCTGCAATTCCTTGAATACCGAGCCGATCTGTTCGGAGGTGTACTTTGCGTCCTCGCCTTCAGCCGGGGCAAACGCGGCCTTGACCTTCGCCTTGACGGCGTCGACGGCGGCGTAGCGCTTCTGCTTGTCGACGTTCTTGTAGGCATTGCTGAGCTCATCGCCGACGATTTTCAGCATCTCTGCCTCAAGCGCGGAATAATCCGGCGCGGTGAAGTCGCGCGGCTCCTTGGCGGCAACTTCCGCCAGCTTGATGATGGCGTCGATGACCGGCTGGAAACCCTTGTGGCCGAACATGACAGCGCCGAGCATCAGCTCTTCGCCGAGTTCCTTGGCTTCCGACTCGACCATCAGCACGGCATCAGTGGTGCCGGCAACGATGAGGTCGAGCTTGGACTCCTGCATCTCGTCGACGTGCGGGTTCAGCACATATTCGCCATTGATGTAGCCGACGCGCGCGCCGCCGATCGGGCCCATGAAGGGAACGCCCGACAGGGTCAGCGCCGCCGAGGTGGCGACGATCGACAGGATGTCCGGGTCATTTTCGAGATCGTGCTGGACGACGGTGACGACGATCTGCGTGTCGTTCTTGTAGCCGGCGGCGAAGAGCGGGCGGATCGGGCGGTCGATGAGGCGGGAAACCAGCGTTTCCTTCTCGCTCGGACGGCCTTCGCGCTTGAAATAGCCGCCCGGGATCTTGCCGGCGGCATAGGTCTTTTCCTGGTAATTGACGGTCAGCGGAAAGAAGTCGAGACCGGGCTTGGGCTCCTTCATCGAAACGACGGTGGCGAGAACCTTGGTCTCGCCGTAGGTGGCGAGCACCGCGCCGTCGGCCTGGCGCGCGATCTTGCCGGTCTCCAGGATGAGCGAACGACCGCCCCATTCGATTTCCACTTTGTGGTGATTGAACATGTCTTGTCCTTAATAAGCGGAAAGGGCCGCGCCGTTTCACGGTGCGCGGATGCCCTTTGCCTGGCTTCCTTTCTCGGGCAGCCACGGGCAAGACAACGGGAGGCTCGGGTGATTTAGGCGCGACAAGCGCGCGAGCGTCCTGCAATCCTGCCCCATGACCGTCCATGGGCGGTTTCGAGCGGCCCTTTGCACGCTCGAAACCGGGTCTGGCCAGCCTATGCGACTGGCAGAATGCGCGACCGGCGGGCTCTCCGAAGAAAGCCCGCCGGTCAATTCGTCAACGGCGCAGACCGAGCTTCTCGATCAGTGTCTGATAGCGCGAGTCGTCCTTGCGCTTGAGATAATCAAGCAGGCTGCGGCGCTGGGACACGAGAGCGAGCAGACCACGGCGGGAATGGTTATCCTTCTTGTGGTCCTTGAAATGGTCGGTCAGGTTCTTGATGCGCTCGGAAAGGATGGCCACCTGGACTTCCGGAGACCCGGTATCGCCCTTGGCGGTTGCGAATTCACCCATCAATTCCTGTTTGCGCTCGGCAGTAATCGACATCGTGTTTTTCCTTATCTGTTTGAGGAAACGGGTCGCCCACAGCCGGGATGTCGTCCAGCAGGGGCCGTGCATGCAAAGCGTCAAGGCGCTATGCTGCGGCGCATATAGTGCAATTCCCTGAAAAACACCAGCCCAATTCACAAGCCGGCTTTTGAGGCTCAAATGGCAGGTTTAACCCCCGTCAAAGCCATTTCTTCCATTTGAAGAATGCAATCAGCCCGACAGCGACGGCAGCCATGAACAGCAGAGACAATGGATAGCCGTAGTACGCCTTCAGCTCCGGCATATTCCATGGCGAGCTGGCGGGGTCGAAGTTCATGCCCCAGATGCCGACCAGGAAGGTGAGCGGCATGAAGATGACCGAAACGATCGTGAGATAGGAGATGACGTCGTTGGTTCGGGCTTGGCTCAGCGACAGATGCATTTCGATCAGGCCGGTCAGCATGTCGCGCTGGGTCTCGACCAGCTCGATCAGCCTGAGCGAATGGTCTAGGGTGTCGTTGAGGAAGACCTTGGTCTCGGCTGTTACATAGGCCACGTCGTTGCGGATCAGCGTTGCCAGCGCATCGCGCATGGGCCACAGCACGCCCTTCAGAACATTGGCATCGCGCCGCAATTCGTGCAGCTGCCGCATCTGGTGCTTGTGCGTCGAATGCAGCATCTGGTCCTCAATCCCGTCGACCAGGTCGCCGGCAGCCTCGATCGGCGGAAAATAGCTGTCGACGATGGCGTCGATCAGCGCATAGGCGAGATAGTCGGCGCCGCGCGTGCGCAACCGGTTGGGCGCCGAACTCTCGATGCGCTTGCGTACGGGATCGAACGGGTCGCCTTCGCGCTCCTGGAAGGTGACGACGAAGTTCTCGCCGAGGAAGAGAGCGATCTGCTCGTAGCGATGCGACGTGACATCGTCGATCATGCGCATGACGACGAAGGCGTGGTCCTCGAAGTAGTCGACTTTCGGCCGCTGGCCGGTGTTGACGACATCCTCCAGCGCCAGTGGATGCAGGCTGAAGATGCGGCCGATCTCCTCGATCAATTGGATGTTGGCAAGGCCGGTGCAGTCGAGCCAGATGACGGGCCATTTCCGGCAACTGGCCTCGACATCGTCGATGCTGGCGTTCTCGATGGTCTTGAACTTCTGCGGCGAGATCAAGGTCAGCCGCAGTTCGGAGCGCCGCGCCGCCGGATCGGCGATCAGCGTGCCGGGCGAGGCGCCAACCGGAGGCCGCCTCGTCTTCACCGGCGCCCGTTTTTTCACCGCCTCGGCCTTTGCCATGCCACCACCCGTCGAAGCTGCTTGTCCTATACCGTCATGGCGATCAGACCGGTCACCCGGCAAAGACCCGCTTGGGCTTGAACATGCCTTGTTCGATAGCGCCAATGGCGACGAGCTTGCCCCGCGCCGTCGCACAGGCTTCCTCCGCCTCTAGCGGTGCGTCACGGCCACGAATGATGACCGGATTGCCGAGGCGTATCTTTGTCGCGGCATCGTCGCTGATCGCGATCCGCGGCAGGCAGTCGAGCGCCGCCGAGGTGTCGACGAGAAGCCCGTCGATGGCGCCGAAATCGATGGGCATCTCCACTGCGTCCGCGGCGTCTGCCTCCGGATCCGGTTTATCGTGACCTTGCGTGCCGAAGCGCGCGGCCTCGAGTTCGGCGATGGTGACGAAGTCCTCTGGCGTAAACGGCTCGACCTCGACCCGGCGCAATTCGCTGATATGGCCGAAGCAGCCGAGGTCGCGGCCCATGTCGCGGGCCAGCGAACGTACATAGGTGCCCTTGCCGCATTCGACCTCGAAAATCGTCTGGTCCGGCTTGTGCTCGACAATGTCGAGCCGGCCGATCTCGATCTCGCGTGGCGGTATGTCGACCGTCTCACCTTCGCGGGCGAGGTCGTAGGCGCGTTCACCCGCAATCTTGATGGCGGAAAATTGCGGTGGCGTCTGCATGATGACGCCGGTGTATTTCGGCAGCAGCACCCGGACATCGGCTTCCGATGGACGCTGATCGGCCTCTTTCGTCACCGGACCTTCGAGGTCATCGGTCGACCGCTCCTGTCCCCAGGCAACGGTGAAACGGTAGATCTTGGCGCCGTCCTGCACGTAGGGCACGGTCTTGGTGGCCTCGCCGAGCGCGATCGGCAGCATGCCGGAGGCAAGAGGGTCGAGCGTGCCGGCATGGCCGGCCTTTTCGGCCTGGAACAGCCATTTGATCTTGGAGACGGCCTCGGTCGAGCCCATACCGACCGGCTTGTCCAGCACCACCCAGCCCGAGACTGGCCGGCCCTTCTTCTTGCCGCGACGCCCCATTATTCTTCTTCCTTGTTGTCGTCGCTATCCAGGTCGCGTGCCACTTCGGGCGACTTCAGCAGGTCGTTGATCCTGGCGAAATTGTCGAAGGACGTATCCAGCCGGAAACGGAACTCCGGCATGTACTTCATCTGCCGGAGCGCGCCGGAGACGCGGCCGCGCACGAACTTGGCATGCTTGTTCAGCGCTTCGATCACGGCGTCGGTATCCTTTGCGCCAAGCGGAGAAACGAAGGCTGTGGCGATCTTGAGATCCGGCGACATGCGCACTTCCGACACCGAAACCACGGTATTTTCAATCAACGGGTCAATGATCTCCCCCCGCTGCAGGGTTTCCGAGAGCGCATGGCGCACCTGTTCACCGACGCGCAACATGCGCTGGGATGGGCTTGATGTGGTGGAACGGGGCATTTTTCTCGATCCTGAAAGCGTGAGGCGCGGGATGGGACCGTGCCGCATGTCTCAAATGATTATTGTCAACAGGCTTGTGGTCAACAGACTTGTGGTCAAAGACTTGGGGCGGCGGCCTTTCGACCACCGCCCGATATCGACAAGTCACTCGACCTCAGAGTGTGCGGGTCACCATCTCGACGCGGAAGCACTCGATGACGTCGCCGACGCGCATGTCCTCGTAGTTCTGGAAGGCCATGCCGCACTCTTGGCCGCCCGGGACTTCCGAAACTTCGTCCTTGAAGCGCTTCAGGGTCTTCAGCGTGCCTTCGTGGATGACGACGTTGTCGCGGATCAGGCGTACGCCGGCACCACGCTCGACCTTGCCTTCGGTGACACGGCAGCCGGCGATCTTGCCGACCTTGGTGATGTCGAAGATCTCGAGGATCTCGGCATTGCCGATGAAGGTCTCGCGACGCTCCGGCGAGAGCAGGCCCGACAGAGCCGCCTTCACGTCATCCACGAGGTTGTAGATGATCGAATAATAGCGGATCTCGATGCCCGCGGCCGCGGCTGCGGCACGCGCCTGCACATTGGCACGAACGTTGAAGCCGATGATCGCCGCGCCGGATGTTTCCGCCAGCGAGACGTCGCTTTCGGTGATGGCGCCGGCACCGGAATGAACGATGCGCGCACGAACCTCGTCGGTGCCGAGCTTGTCGAGCGCGGCATTGATCGCCTCGATCGAACCCTGCACGTCGCCCTTGATGACCAGCGGGAATTCCTTCAGCCCGCTCGTCTGCAACTGCGACATCATCTGTTCGAGCGAGCCGCGCTGGCCCGCATGCCTGGCCACCGCCTTCTCGCGCGCCAGACGCTGGCGATATTCGGTGATCTCGCGGGCACGGGCCTCGTTGTTGACCACGGCGAAACGGTCGCCGGCCTGCGGCGTTCCCTGAAGGCCGAGCACCTCGACCGGCATCGCCGGCGGTGCTTCCTTGATCTGCTCGCCGCGATCGTTGACCAGAGCGCGCACGCGGCCCCATTCGTTGCCGGCGACGAGGATGTCACCCGGCATCAGGGTGCCGGTCTGCACCAGAACGGTGGCGACGGGACCACGGCCCTTGTCAAGCTGCGCCTCGATGACAACGCCCTCGGCGGTACGGTCGGGATTGGCCTTGAGGTCGAGGATTTCGGCCTGCAGCAGGATCGCTTCGAGCAGCTTGTCGAGATTGGTGCCCTTGGTCGCCGACACTTCGACGTCCAGCACTTCACCGCCCATCGATTCGACGAAGACTTCATGGCGCAACAGTTCCGAGCGCACCTTCTGCGGATCGGCGTCATGCTTGTCGATCTTGTTGATCGCCACGATGATCGGAACGCCGGCCGCCTTGGCGTGGCTGATCGATTCGATCGTCTGCGGCATGACGCTGTCGTCTGCCGCGACCACCAGGATGGCAATGTCGGTCGCCTGGGCGCCACGGGCGCGCATCGCCGTGAAGGCGGCGTGGCCGGGCGTGTCGATGAAGGTGATCTTCTGACCGTTCTTCTCGACCTGATAGGCGCCGATATGCTGGGTGATGCCGCCGGCCTCGCCGGAAACGACATTGGCGTTGCGGATCGCATCGAGCAGCGAGGTCTTGCCGTGGTCGACGTGGCCCATGATGGTCACGACCGGCGGACGCGACACCAGGTCCTCGGCATTGTCGGCAATGTTGAACAGGCCTTCCTCGATGTCGGACTCGGCGACGCGGCGGACCGTATGACCGAATTCGGTGGCGACCAGTTCGGCCGTGTCGGCGTCGATGACGTCGCCCGGCTTCAGGATCTGGCCCTGCTTCATGAAATACTTGACCAGGTCGACAGCACGCTCCGACATGCGCTGCGCCAGTTCCTGGATGGTGATGGTCTCGGGCAGGATCACTTCGCGCATGACCTTCTCGCGCGGCTCGTTGTGCATCGCGCGCTTGAATTTTTCCTGGCGGCGACGCATCGACGACAGCGAACGAGCCCGCGCATCCTCGTCGGACAACGCGGAGTTCAGTGTCAGCTTGCCACGGCGGCGGTCTTCCTCGCTCTTGGTGGGCTTTGCCGGACGCGCCACTTCAGGCGTGACCGGGCGGCGCACCGGTGCGCCGGCGGTCGCCCGCTTCGGCTTGACTTCTTCCTCCTCGTCGGCGGTCGCCAACTCAGCGGCTTGCGGTGCGCGGCGGCGCGCCTCTTCCTCGGCGCGGCGGCGCGATTCGGCCTCGGTCTGCAACCGTGCCTCTTCCTCGGCCTGGCGGCGCGCGGAGTCCTCGCGTTCGCGCTTGCGGCGCTCTTCGTCCTCGGCGCGGCGCTTGGCGTCCTCGGCGGCTCGCTGACGGTCTTCGACCTCGCGGACCTTCGAGCCCTCGAGCGCCCTGCGGCGCGCTTCCATCTCGCTGCGCGACAATTCGTTCAGCACCATGCCGCTGCGCTCGACCGGAGCCGGCGGCGGGGGTGGCGCCTTGGGCGCTTCCTGGACGACAGGCGCCGCCACGACCGCCGGCTTCGGCGTGAAGACGGGCGCAGGCGGAGCCGCGACCGGCTCCGGCTTGTCGCCGGGCAGCGAGAACTTGCGCTTCTTGGTCTCGACCACGACCGACTTGGTACGGCCGTGCGAGAAGTTCTGGCGCACGGTGCCCTGTTCCATGCTGGGGCGCTTCAGCGTCAAGGTCTTCTTCGGTGTAACACTCAACGTCTTGTCGTCGCCCGATTTCGTATCGCTCATTCCATATCCTCTGCGGCATCATCTTCGTCAGCAACGGCCGCAAGCATTGCAAGATCGTCCGGGGTACCGCCCCGATATCGGTCGAGCGCAACCATGCGCTTCTGGACCGCCTTACCCGCGTCTCCCGCGAGGACGGCAGCATGTATCACATTTGTACCCCCCAATGCCAAGCTCAACTCGGCCTCGGAGAAAAGTTTGTAGGCAAGGATGGAGGGGCCGCCGATATGAACGGTCGCCCGCCGCGCCTGGCTGATCTTGCGTACGCCATCCGCGGACGCCTCGGTCGCGTGGAGCACGAAAAGCGCCAGTCCGCCGCGCACCGCGCTCTCGACCTTGGTAGCGCCTAGCGAAATCGCGCCTGCCTTGCGGGCAAGGCCCAGCATACCGAGAGCGGATCTGGAAAGCAGCCCGTCGACCATGCCGCCGAGATCGGGCGGTACGACCACCTGTGCCTTGAAGGCGCGGGCAAAAAGGTTCTTGGCCGCCGCCTTCTCGATATGTAGGCGGTCCGCACTCACCCAGCAACCACGGCCGGGCAGATTTCTCTTGAGATCGGGAACGACGGCCGAATCCGGGCCGACGACGAACCGGATCAGTTCATCCGGTTCGGCCTGTTTGCGGGTGACGATGCAGGTGCGATCGTTCATCTCGTCCAAGGGCGGGTTGTGTGCGATGCGGTTTCACCTCACGCACCAACGGCTTCGTCGGCCGTTTCTTCTTCGGCCGCAAGCTCGTCTTCGGTGATCCAGCCGGCCTTGAGGCGAGCGGCCAGAACCATCTGCTCGGCATCGGCGCGCGAAACGCCGTGATTGGCCAGCACGCCGGGATAGACCTTGGTCTCGCCGTCCTTGCGTTCCTTCCAGCCGGTGAGGTCGTCTGCGGCATAGCCGGCGAAATCCTCGATCGTCTTCACGCCGTCCTCGCCGAGCGTCACCATCATGGCGGTGGTGACGCCGGGGATTTCGCGCAGATCATCCGAAACGCCCAGCGCCTTGCGCTTATCGTCGTGCTCGGCCTCGATCTTCTCCAGATATTCGCGGGCGCGGGTCTGGATTTCCGAGGCTGTATCCTCATCGAAGCCGTCGATCGAGGCGATCTCGCCGGCATCGACATAGGCGACTTCCTCGACGCTGGTGAAGCCTTCCGAGGCCAGCACCTGGCCCACCATCTCGTCGACATCGAGGGCTTCCATGAACAGCGCCGAGCGCTCGACGAATTCCTTCTGGCGGCGCTCGGATTCCTCGGCCTCGGTCAGGATGTCGATGTCCCAGCCGGTAAGCTGCGAGGCAAGGCGCACGTTCTGGCCGCGGCGGCCGATGGCCAGCGACAGCTGATCGTCGGGAACCACCACTTCGATGCGCTCCGCATCCTCGTCGAGCACGACCTTGGCGACTTCCGCCGGCTGCAGCGCATTAACGATGAAGGAGGCGGCCGAGGGCGACCACGGAATGATGTCGATCTTCTCGCCCTGCAGTTCGCCGACGACTGCCTGGACGCGGCTGCCGCGCATACCGACGCAGGCGCCGACCGGATCGATCGAGCTATCACGCGAAATGACGGCGATCTTGGCGCGCGAGCCCGGGTCGCGGGCGACCGACTTGATCTCGATGATGCCGTCATAGATCTCCGGCACTTCCATGGTGAAGAGCTTGGCCATGAACTGCGGATGGGTGCGCGACAGGAAGATCTGCGGGCCGCGCTGCTCGCGCCGCACGTCGTAGACATAGGCGCGGACACGGTCGCCGTATTTGTAGTTTTCGCGCGGGATCAGCTCGTCGCGGCGGATGATCGCTTCGCCACGGCCAAGATCGACGATGACGTTGCCATATTCGACGCGCTTGACCGTGCCGTTGACGATCTCGCCGATACGGTCCTTGTATTCGTCATACTGGCGGTCACGCTCGGCCTCGCGCACCTTCTGCACGATGACCTGCTTGGCAGACTGCGCGGCGATGCGGCCGAAATCCATCGGCGGCAGCAGTTCGGCGATGAAATCGCCAAGCTGGGCGTCGGGATTGCGCTCGCGTGCGGAGGAAATGGCTATCTGGGTGGCGTAATCGTCGACCTTCTCGACCACTTCCATCAGCCGCTGCAGCTTCATCTCGCCGGTGTTCGGGTTGATATCGGCGCGAATGTTGGTCTCCTGGCCATAACGCGAACGCGCCGCCTTCTGGATCGCATCGGCCATGGCGGCGATGACGATCGACTTGTCGATCGACTTCTCACGCGCGACCGCATCGGCAATCTGCAGCAGTTCAAGTCTATTGGCGCTTACAACCATGTTCTTTCTCCCGAGCCTGTTCGCCGGACCTTTGCGCCCGGCAGCTCAATCAAATTTCCTGTTCGTGTTCGTCCGTGGCGTCCGGTTCCGTACCTTCGGACACATCGTCGTCTGGTTCACCGCGGCGTCGCTTGGCTTCCTTGCGCTCCCTGTTGTCCTTGGACAACGCTTCGCGAATGAGGTCGTCGGTCAGGATCAGCCTGACATCGGCGATGGCATCGTAGGGCACGCGCACTGTCGGCTCCTCGCCATAGGCCGCCTTATCGCGCTCGATCAGCACGTCGTTCTCGCCGGCCTCGGCGATCTTGCCCTTGAAGCGCTTGCGGTCGGCAACGACGACCGACGTTTCCATCTTCACCAGATGACCGGTCCAGGTCACGAAATCCGATTTGCGCACCAAAGGCCGGTCGATGCCGGGCGAGGAGACTTCGAGATGATACGCCTTTTCGATCGGATCATCGACGTCGAGCGCCGGCGACACCGCGCGGCTGACCTCCTCGCAATCCTCGACGGTCATGGTGCCGTCCTCACGCTCGGCCATGATCTGCAGCGTCAGCCCGTTCTGGCCGGACAGATGCACGCGCACGAGGCGAAAGCCGATGCCGCGCAGGACCGGCTGGACGATCAGCGCAATGCGCGCATCGATGCCGCTTTCGCGGATGATGCGGTCGTCACCTTCGTTTGCCGTTGCAGTCATCGTTGCCTATCGTTCGTCTCGAACCTATCGGCAGGTAATAAAAAAGAGCGGGACCGGGTGGACCCACTCTTCGTCATACCGACCAAGAATTTGAGGCTGATATAAACGAACACGGTTCGTGTTTCAAGTCCGCAGTGGCGGCCCGGGAAAGCCCGGCGGCGTCAGGGTTGTTCCAGGCGCATGGCCGCCATGCGGCAATCCCCCTGTGAGAGCCGGCGGCGCGCCCTTATTTGTTAGCCATCAAACGATTGAACCGGCGCGCGTGCGCGCGAAGGACAAGACCATGAGCAACCGCGGGATATTCTCCGCCTTGGGCGATCTGTTCACCACATTCGGCAGCGCCGTTGCTGCATCTCGCGCCGTGGAAGCCGGGCGCAAGCCCAGAGCCGACGACCTGCGCAATCTCGGTATGGATCCGGCTGTATTCAACAGGATTGGTCGTTTCTGACTCCAACAGGCATTCGATCCCGTCCTCCCGGGGGGTGTCGGTTGGGCGGACCTACGTCCTGACGAAAGTCAGATAGGCCGGCCGGCGCCCCTCGCGAATGGCCTTTGCCTCATAACGCGTGCCGGGCCAGCCCTCATAGGAGCGATGCCAGTCCGCCGCGTCCGCAGCCTGCCATGCGAAAGCGCCATGCGCCCGGCAATGCAGCAAGGTCCAGTTCACATAAGTGTCGATGTCGGACGCAAAGCGGAATTTCGAGCCGGGTTTCAGGACGCGTGCGAAACGGTCGAGATTGACCGGGCTCACGAAACGCCGCTTCCAGTGTTTTTTCTTTGGCCAGGGATCGGGATAGAGAAGATCGATGCCGTCGAGCGAGGCCGGCGGCAACCAGTCAAGCAACTGGGTGGCGTCGTCGTCGTAGACCCTGAGATTGGCCAGCGGCGCTGCCCGCACCGCCATCATCATCTTGGCCATGCCGTTGACGAAGGGCTCGACACCTATGAAGCCGGTCGCGGGCGCCTCGATGGCGCGATGCAGGAGATGTTCACCGCCGCCAAAGCCGATCTCGAGCCGAACCGCCGAAACCTTTGCTTCAAACAGGACGCGCAGGTCTGGCGGTGCCTCGGCGACCAGATCGAGCCGGTATTTGCCAAGCCCGCTTTCCAGCGCCGCAGCCTGCTGCGGGCGCACGGGCTTGCCGCGCCGACGACCGAAGAAGGCTTCGGTCATGCGGCTTGGCCTGTCCGCGTCACTCATCGACTGGCGCAAGTCCTGCCGCCGCCCTCAGGCCGCGACAGCATCCTTGAGCGCCTTGGCCAGATCGGTCTTTTCCCAGGAGAAAGACCCGTCCCGGCCCGCCTTGCGGCCGAAATGGCCGTAAGACGACGTCTTGGCGTAGATCGGCTTGTTGAGGTCGAGATGACGGCGGATGCCTGACGGCGACAGGTCCATCACGCTACGCAGCGCGTCCTCGAGCTTTGCCTCATCGACCTTGCCGGTGCCATGCAGGTCGACATAGACCGATAATGGCTGGGCGACACCGATGGCGTAGGAAAGCTGGATGGTGCAGCGATCGGCAAGCTTCGCCGCCACGACGTTCTTGGCCAGGTAGCGCGCGGCATAGGCAGCCGACCGGTCGACCTTGGTGGTGTCCTTGCCGGAGAAGGCGCCGCCGCCATGGGGAGCCGCGCCGCCATAGGTGTCGACGATGATCTTGCGGCCGGTCAGGCCGGCATCGCCGTCCGGACCGCCGATGACGAACTTGCCGGTCGGGTTGATGTACCACATGCAATCGTCAGCGATCTTGAGGTCACCCAATGCCTCGCGGATATAAGGTTCCACGACCTTGCGGACCTTCTTGGAATCCCAGCTTGAATCCAGATGCTGGGTCGACAGCACGATCTGCGTCGCCTCGGCGGCCTTACCGTCGACATAGCGGACGGTGACCTGGCTTTTCGCGTCCGGCCCGAGCTTGCCGGCCTCGCCGTTGTTTTCGTGGCGGGCGGCTGCCAGCAGTTCGAGAATCTTGTGGCTGTAATAGATCGGCGCCGGCATCAGGTCCGGCGTCTCGCGGCAGGCATAGCCGAACATGATGCCCTGGTCGCCGGCACCTTCCTCGCCCTGACGGTCGGCGGCGTTGTCGACGCCCTGGCCGATATCAGGCGACTGGCCATGCAGCAGGACCTCGATCTTGGCCGTCTTCCAGTGAAAGCCGGCCTGCTCGTAGCCGATCTCCCGGATCGCCTTACGGGCGACGGATTTGAACTTCGCCGGGTTGACGACAGGGTGGCCCGCGGCATCCTTGAGGATGTTGCCGGCCTTGTCCTTCTTCAACAGCGTCTCGGGAACGCGCACTTCACCGGCGATGACGACCCGGTTGGTGGTCGCGAGCGTCTCGCAGGCGACACGGACCTTCCACGGGTCCATGCCGGTCTTCTTGGCTTCACGATAGACCAGATCGACGATTTCGTCGGAGATCCGGTCACAGACTTTGTCGGGATGGCCCTCGGCTACGGATTCCGAGGTAAAGAAGTAGTTCTGCCGCGTCACGGGTGTCCCCTCTTGAAAAACGATCGGCAGGCTGCCGATTTTGGCGCGCCACGTGTTAGCGGGGCAAAGCGCTGCTCGTCAAGCGTTGCCGCGGCTCTGGCCTGAATGTCGGAGGCGATATCTTGTGCCACCGGCGGCGCACGCCGCCGGTGCAAACCGCATTGCGGGTCAGTCGAGATCGTCCTGGGCGAGCGATTTTACCAGGTCAATGATCCTGCGGCGCACCTTGACGTCGGCGATCTTGACAAAGGCCCGGTTGAGCTGAAGTCCTTCGGGACTGCCGCAGAACTCGACAGCGAAAGCCATCGAACTATCCTCGGCAAAGCCGCGGTTGGCTGTCAATTCCTGGCCTGGCGCATCCTCGAAAAAGAAGGCGACGGGGACGCCGAGTATGGAGGCAATCGCTTGCAGGCGGCTGGCACCGACGCGATTGGTGCCCTTTTCATATTTCTGGATCTGTTGGAACGTGATGCCGAGATTCTCGCCCAGCTTTTCCTGGCTCATTCCGAGCATATTGCGGCGAAGCCGGACCCGGCTTCCCACGTGAATGTCGATGGGATTGGGTTTCTTCTTGTTTTCTTCTGTCATTTTTTCCCTCGCCGAATTTTTTCGGCTTCGTGATTTTTTCCCGCCCAAAGAAAGCCGGAGGCGACTGCCCCAACAGAACGATCCACCAGCTTCGAGAAATTTTCAGGCGGTACAGTATGAGTTTCTAATGTGCCAACTGTCAATTCACCCGTAGCTTTTGCCTTACGTTCAACAGCCCCCCGACAAGCGCAAACAGCAACATGACCAGCATTCCGTTAATGCGCCGCTGGCTGGACGAAATGACCGTCTGTGCGGAAACAGGCACCTTCACATCGATGGCTCCGCGCGCGTCGATCGCAAGGGCGTCGACGACGCGGCCACGGGAGTCGACCACGGCCGAGATGCCGTTGTTGGCAGCACGCAACAATGGCAATCCATTCTCCACCGCGCGAATCTGGGCCTGCCTGAAATGCTGATACGGTCCCGGCGTGTCGCCGAACCATGCATCGTTGGTAACGTTCACAATAAGCTGCGATGACGTAGCGTCAACTGCCACCAGATCGGGAAAGATCACCTCATAACAGATAAATGGCAGGGCACGAATGCCGCCCGGCAGCGTGATGGCATGACGCTCGTTGCCGGCCGTGAACGTCAGCGGCCCGGCGACGAGCTGTTCGATGCCGAAACGAGCGAGCAGGTCGGCGAAAGGCAGATACTCGCCGAACGGGACCAGATGAACCTTGTCCACGGCGTCGGCGATCTCGCCCTTGTCGTTGATCGCCACCACGGAGTTGTAGTAGCGGCTGTCGGCGCTGGCCGCCGAGCCGCCCTCCTCACGCACGACGCCGGCGATCAGCATCTGGCCGTCGCCCAGCATGTCGCCCAGCGCCGTCAAGGCGTCGGGGCGCTCCGTGAAAAGGAACGGTACGGAGGTTTCCGGCCAGAGAATCAATTGCGGTTTTTCGTGACCTGGGTCCGGTGCCTTTGCGGAGAGGCCGAGCAAGGTGGCGAAGATGCGGTCGCGCACCGAGGCGTCCCATTTTTCCGACAGGTCCACGGCCGGCTGGACGATACGGACATCGAGACTGCGCGTCGCCGGCTTTTCGGGGGCGGTGAGCCTGACATAGCCAAAGCCGACATGGGCGGCGGCGAGCACGACAAACAGCGTGGCGCCCAGCCGAAGATGCCGGCGCGCCGCCAGCAGCGCCGGCAGTGCGAAAAGGAAAACCGCGAGCGCATTCATGCCGATCATGCCGGTCACCGAGACGCTCTGCATCAAAAGCGGTACCGGCATGGCCGCGTAGCCGATGGCGTTCCAGGGGAAACCGGTGAACAGGAAACCGCGCAGCCACTCCGCCAGCGCAAAACCGAAGGCTAGGGCAGCGATACGGCCGATATCGCTGCTCCACAGGAGCCGCGCGACCACCGTTGCGAAGCCATAGAAAAATGCGAGCGCGAAGGGAATTCCGACCACCGCGAACGGCAGTGCCCAGGCAAAATCGTCGGCCTCGACCAGCAGCGCCGAGCCGATCCACCAGAGGCCGGCGAGGAAATAACCGAAGCCGAACCACCAGCCGACGGCGAAAGCCGGCCGCAGGCGCCGCAACAGGCTGCCGGAGGCTTCGCCGGTCGCGCCATCGAGCAGCCAGACCAGCAGCGGAAACGAAATGAAACAGGCGGCAAAGAAATCGTAAGGCGCCTGCCCCAGAACCGCCAGCGCCCCAGCGAAAAACGCCACAAGCGAACGCCGCCAACCCCAAAGCAGAATTATCCGGCCGGCAAGGCGCTCCATGCGTATTTCCGTCGCGCGAATCAGGAGCTAAGATTTATCAGGCCGCGCCGCGCGCTCCAAACGCCGGCGTGATTACCCGGCCGCTCTCTACCGGTGCCAGCCTTCGATGCGCAGGCCACCCAACCGCTCGGCCTCTTCACGAGAAACAGAACCCATCGGTTGCGTGAACGTCCAGACATGGCCCTCGGGATCGCGCGCCCGATACTGGCGTTCGCCGTAGAACTGGTCCGCCGGCTCCTGGATTATTGCAGCACCCGCCGCGCGGGCATGCTCGCAATGCGCATCCAGGCCGTCTTTCAACCTGACATAGACCGATTGCGTGTTCTTGCCCTGGACCGACGCGGGGCTCGCGACATGATCGGCCCATTCAGAATCGACAATGAGGTAGCAATCGCCGAACCGCATTTCGGCGTGGACCAGCTTTCCCTCAGCATTGCTGACCACCATGCTGCGCTCGAAGCCAAAGGCTGCTTCAAGCCAATCCAGGGCAGAGCGTGGATCCTTGTAAAACACGCCGGAGCCGAGGACCGAGTGCTTGAACGGATCCTCGATCGTCATGCGACAGCAGGCTTTCAGGCCTGTTCGGTGCGCGCCGTGACCCGCCGGCGGCGTTCGCCCTTTTGGCTCTGCACGATGCGCACGCGCTTGACGCGGCGCGGATCGGCGTCCAGCACATGGAATTCGAAGCCGGGAATGGCCTGCACCACCTCGCCGCGCGCCGGCACGCGGCCGAGCGTGTTGAAGATCATGCCGCCAATGGTGTCGACATACTCGCCATGTTCACCCGCGGCGAATTCCTCGCCGATCATCTTGGCGACCTCGTCGATTTCGGCCTTGCCATCGACGATAAACACGCCGTCGCCGGTCTGGGTGATCATCGGCTCGTCGTCGTCATGCTCGTCCTCGATGTCGCCAACCACCATCTCGACGATGTCCTCGAGCGAGACGAGGCCGTCCGTGCCGCCATATTCATCGATGACCAGGGCCATCTGCGTGCGCGTCGTCTGCATGCGGCCCATCAAGTCGGACGCAAGCATCGACGGCGGCACGAACAGGACCTGCCGGATCAGGTTGAGCTCTCCAATGGTGCGCGCGAGGTCGACCTGGGCAAGATCGAGAACCGTGGCGACAGGCGTTTTGCGGGTTGCACGGCCCTTCCTGACACGCGCCAGCTTTGTGATATGGGCCAGCACGTCGCGGATATGGACCATGCCGCGCGGGTCGTCGAGCGTCTCGGAATAGACCGGCATGCGGGAATGACCGGATTGTTCGAACATGCCAAGCAAGTCACCGAGCGACGTGGCGATCTCGACCGCCTCGATATCGGCGCGCGGCACCATGACGTCCTCGACGCGCACCTCGCGCAGGCGCAGGATGTTGTTGAGCATGGCGCGCTCGCCAGGCGAGAAGGATTCGACATCGCTCGTCGTCTCGGCGAGCGCGCCGGCGATTTCTTCGCGCAGGCTGGTGCCGTTGCGTTGCCGGAACAGGCCCAGCACGCGGTTGAACAGGGAGGGGCCGGCAGGCGACGGCTCGATGGCCGTGCTGCCGGTGTTGGCAACACTAGGGGTAACGGTACTCGGACTTGATCCCTCTTCCGACGTATCGGAAGCCTTGATCGCACTGCCGACATCGGGGCGGGCGGCAGTCTCTGGTTTGTCGTTCATCGTCGTCCGGTCAATTGGTCTTTTTTAGTTACGCGTAGGGATCGGGAATGGCAAGCCTTGCCAGCGCGGCGCGCTCGATGGCTTCCATCTCCTCGGCCTCCGCGTCGGTCTCGTGATCATGGCCCATGAGATGAAGCAGGCCATGGATGACGAGATGGCAGATATGGTTCTCCAGCAGCTTTTCTTCCAGTGCCGCCTCGCGCGCCACCGTCTCGGCGGCAAGCACGATGTCGCCGAGCATCGGCGGCAGCGGGCGGCCTTTTGCCGGCGGAAATGCCGGGAAAGACAGAACGTTGGTGGGCTTGTCCTTGCCGCGCCAGCCGGCATTCAAGGTACGGATATGGGCGTCGTCGGAAAAAACAATGCTGAGTTCGGAATGACCCGTCGCACCGGTCTCGGCAAAGGCGGCTTCAACCGCGCGATCGACCAGCCGCTTCAGGCTTGCTTCATCGGGCCAATCGCCCGCTTCAACCGATATATCGATCTCGACGGGAACCGGAAGGCTCCCGCCGCCGGATGTGTTGTCCTCAGCCATGAGGCCGCATCGTCAAGATCAATTCTCGGCACCGAGGCCACGAGCCAGCTTGGCGTCCCGGTCATAGGCCCTGACGATTTCCGCCACCAGCGGATGGCGAACGACGTCGACATCGTTGAAGCGCACGGTTACCGCGCCTGCCACACCGTCGAGGACACGCAAGGCTTCGACCAAGCCTGACTTGGTGCTCGGAGGAAGGTCGATCTGTGTCGGATCGCCAGTGACGATCATGCGCGAGTTCTCGCCAAGACGGGTGAGAAACATCTTCATCTGCATCGGCGTGGTGTTCTGCGCCTCGTCGAGAATGACGGCGGCGTGCGCCAGCGTGCGGCCACGCATGAAGGCGAGCGGTGCGATTTCGATTACTTCGGCTGCAATCGCACGCTCGACCTTGTCGGCCGGCATCATGTCGTAGAGCGCGTCATAGAGCGGCCGCAGATACGGATCGACCTTCTCCTTCATGTCGCCCGGCAGGAAGCCCAGCCGTTCGCCGGCCTCGACAGCCGGTCGCGATAAAATGATGCGCTCGACCATGCCGCGTTCGAGCAGCATCGCCGCATGCGCCACCGCCAGATAGGTCTTGCCGGTGCCGGCTGGACCGATGCCGAACACCAGTTCCGACCGCTCCAGCGCCCGCATATAGGCGTCCTGGTTCAGGGAGCGGGCATAGATGGTCTTCTTGCGGGTGGCGATCTGGGCGGCGGAGACCTTGCCCTTGCGCTCCAGTGTCGGCAGCGTGAGCTGGTCGTCGGCGGCGATAGCCATGCGCACGGCCCCGTCGACATCGGACTGGCTGATATCGACGCCCTTCTGCAGAATGCCGTAGAGATTGTCCAAGGCGCGGCGCGCCTGTTCGGCGGCCGAAGCGGACCCCTTGATGGTCAGCTGGTTGCCGCGCGAGCGGATGTCGACGCCGAGCTTTTGCTCCAGCCGGGCCAGGTTTTCGTCGAACTGGCCGTAAAGGGCGCTGGCAAGCTTGTTGTTGTCGAAAGTCAAAACGATGTGCGCCATGTCAGAAGCCCCGGATGCCGGTACCGGGGGCAGATTCTTCAGCTCCGCTGCGCTCAACCGTCTCTCCTCATCTGCCGAGACCATCAGGCCAATTCGGCGAACAGGCTGTTGTAGCCCGTCTTCGTGATTCGCACCTTGATAATGTCACCGATTTCACCGGCGTTTTCATCAACAATAACTGGCTGCAGCCAAGGCGAGCGGCCGACCTTCTGGCCGGCCTGACGACCAGGCTTCTCGATCAGCGTATCTATGGTGCTGCCGATCAAACTCAAGCCGAAATCCTGCTGTTGTTTCAACAGCAGCGCCTGCAGGCGCTGCAAACGCTCGTCCTTGACCGCTTCCGGCACGTGGTCGGACATCTCGGCGCCGGGCGTACCGGGACGCGGCGAATATTTGAAGGAGAAGGCCGAGGCATAATTCACCTGGCGCACCAGATCCATGGTCGCTTCGAAATCGGCCTCCGTCTCACCGGGGAAACCAACGATGAAATCGCCCGACAGCGCGATATCGGGGCGGGCGGCGCGGATGCGGTCGAGCAGCGCCAGATAATCCTTGGCCGTATGCCTGCGGTTCATCGCCTTCAGAATGCGATCCGACCCGGATTGCACCGGCAGGTGCAGATAGGGCATCAGGGCGGCCAAGTCGCGGTGAGCGGCGATCAATTCGTCGTCCATGTCGCGTGGATGGCTGGTGGTGTAGCGCAGCCGCGCCAGGCCGGGGATTTCGGCCAGCCGGAACAGCAGCCGCCCGAGACCCCATTCCGCGGTCTTGCCCCGTTTGGTCTCGCCCTGGCCATGCCAGGCGTTGACGTTCTGGCCGAGCAGCGTCACCTCGCGCACCCCGGCCTCGGCCAGCCGCTCGGCCTCGGCGACGATCTGCGCCACCGGCCGCGACACTTCCGAGCCTCTCGTATAGGGCACGACGCAGAAGGTGCAGAACTTGTCGCAGCCTTCCTGGACGGTGAGGAAGGCGGTGACGCCACGCTTGATCACCTCGGCACGCTTGGGCTGCGGCAGATGTTCGAACTTGTCCTCGATGGCGTATTCGGTTTCGACGATCTTTTCGCCGCCGCGAACCCGGGCCAGCACGTCGGGGAGACGGTGATAGGTCTGCGGACCGATGACCAGGTCGACGGCCGGCGAACGCCGGATGATCTCGGCGCCCTCGGCCTGCGCCACGCAGCCGGCGACGCCGATCAGCATCTCGCGGCCGGCAGTTGCGCGGTCCGCCTTCATGTCGCGGATGCGGCCAAGTTCGGAATAGACTTTTTCGGCGGCTTTTTCCCTGATATGGCAGGTGTTAAGCAGCACCAGATCGGCCTCGCCGATGACATCGGTCGCCGCATAGCCGTCAGCGACCAGTGCATCGGTCATACGCTGTAAATCATAAACGTTCATCTGGCAGCCATAGGTCTTGACGAAGACCTTCTTGGCTGCCGTGGCGCGCGCCGCCGGGTGTCCGGCCACAGTGCCGATGTCGTCGCTTTCAGTCGTGTTCAAGTTCATCGGCGGCTTCTAACGCCTTTCCGTGACAAAAAACAGACGATTCTCGGCATGTGCCAGCTGGCGCATGCCGGCGGCTAACGGCTCGGGAGCGGATCGGCGAGGGCGGCCTGCATCATCTCGCGCACCCGGCCTTCCATCAGCTTGGCCGTTTCCTTGCGGTTGGAACCCTTGGCAAAGGCGATCGGTTCGCCGAAATGCACCTCGACGTCGAGCGCGCCCTCGGCCATCAGCACCTTGAGATGCGGCATCAGGTCCTCATCGCCGATCCAGGCTGCGATCGGGCGGTGGCGGCGGCCGAGCGGCACGCCGTGCAGGCGCGTATAGGCGATCCCAACGGGCTGGATGAAGACCTGCTCGGCCGCGCCTTCGGAAATGGCCATCGAGGCGGCGCCGAACAGGGTGCTTTTGAAGGGCAGGACGACATTGCCGTCACCGGTCGAACCCTCGGCGAACAGCACCATGGCATCGCCCTTGGCCATGCGTCTGGCGATCTCGCTGGCCTGATCGCCAGACGAACGCTTGCGTTCGCGCTCGATAAAAACAGTGCGCTGCAGTTTCGACAGCATGCCGATCAGCGGCCAGCCTTCCATGTCGGCTCGGGCGATGAATTTCACATCCGCAAAGGAGCCCAGCACCATGATGTCGGTCCAGGAGATGTGATTTGAGACAACCAGCAAGGGGCGTTTGTCGGACAGCGCCCCTCTGACATGGATACGCATGCCGAGCGCCCGGATGATGAGCCGGTGCCAGAGCTTGAGGATGAAGGTTTCCGGCCACCAACCGGTCTTCATCGACACAACCTGCAGCGGCACGAAAACCAGCGACCCAGCGACGACGAGGCCCAGCGCCAGGAAAATCCTGATTTTCTTGATCATCGCCCTACCGTTACAGCGCCGCGCGTCCTCTTGGACGCGCAAAGGACGCTGTAACACCTTAATTCTGGCGCATGATCCTCTCCGAAAATCGGATTCGATTTTCGGGGTCATGCGGTCCCTGGCTAGCGAAGATCGCGGCGCATGACAAGCGCCCCAGTCGGCCCGCGATCGGGCGACTTGTAGTAATCCGGACGCTTGCCGACTTCCCGAAACCCCAGGCGACGATAGAGGGCGATCGCCGCGGCATTGGTCTCATCGACCTCGAGGAATAAGGCTTCGGCGCGCTGCGAATGCAATTCGCGCAGCACTGCGTCCATCAACTGCCAGCCCAGCCCCTGGCGGCGATGCGATCGCGCCACCGCGACGGTCAGGATTTCACCCTCGCCCGCGGCCAGCCGGGCGAGGACGAAGCCGACAGGCGGCTTGGCGCCCTGCCCGGTTTCGCGCGCGGCATAACCGAACACGGTGTCCTGTTCGAGCAAGGCGGCGAACTCACCATCAGTCCAGGGGCGGACAAAATCCTCGCGGTGCAGCAGCGAGACCGCGGCGCTGTCGGCGATCCTGAGCGGCTCGAGCGCATAGTCCCGGCGACGTGGTTGAAGAAAAGGTATGCGCATCAATTCTCGTTTTCTCGTCTGACCATGATCTCTGGACAAACGGGACCGTTTGTCCGCGAAAACCGGCCTCCACTTTTCGGGATCATGGTCTCTGCCTCGATAGTATAAACCCGGCCTGCGGCTTGGCATCGGCACCGCGCAGATAAAGCGGCTTCGGCCTTTCGCCCTCCCCCTTTGCGGCAGCCAGCCGGGCGTAAGTGAGAATGTCGGCGGTGGCCGCCCGAGGCCCGATGTCGAAGGTGCGGCCGGCCGCGTCAGCGATCAGTGTCGCCGCCGTGCCGGCGAGCACCGCGGAACGTTCCGACGCCATCGTCACCGCACCCGCAAGCGTGGCCGTGGCCGGACCGTAAGTCAACACTGACATTTCATCGTACAATGCGGCATGGATTTCCTCGCGGCCGGCATCAAGCGCCGCCAGCACGGCGCGGCCAGGAAAGGCACTGGCCGCCTCGGCCGCCAGTGCCTCAAGGGTCGTCACCCCGATTGCCGGCAGCTTGAGCGCCAGCGCCAGGCCACGCGCGGTCGACACGCCGACGCGCAGGCCGGTGAAGGAACCCGGACCGACAGAGACGGCAATGGCGCCAAGCCCGACGTAGTCGGTCGCGCCGGTCTTCAGCGCGTCAGCGATCACGGCCATCAGGTGCTCGGCATGACCCTTGCCCAGATCGAGCACCGAGCGGCCAAGCTCCAGCCCAGCCGCCGCGTCGTAGACACAGGCAGCGCAGAGGCTGGCGGCACAGTCGATGGCGAGAACTTTCATGAAACGACCGGTTCGAAAAACAATTCCCTGTGCCCGCCATGGCGCGCAACCGCAAGTGTATAGTGCATAATTTGTTAAGCGGCTTCGGTTTGGGCAGGCAGAAGAGCTTATGCCTCCGGCCCTATGCGCAGTATGTGGTTGTCCCAGACATAGTCCGGTTCCGTCCGCGTGGCACCACCGCCCTCGATGATCTCGCCGGCGCCCGTGGTGGCTATGAAACCTGCCCCGTCGCGCGCCACGCCGCAGACCTCGACCAGCGCGCTGGAGGAGACGATCCGGCCGCTGCCCGCATCGATCACGACAAGCGAATTGCCTTCCGGCGAGGAGACGGCGACGGTGCCGGCACCAGGATTGGCGGCGACCGAGCCGATATAGTTGCGGAAACCGGACAGCACATCCCGCGGCATGTCGAGCAATGCCAACCCCTTGCCCCGCGCGGCGCGACCGACCAGAAGCGGACGATCGGTGCCGGAGCCCCTGTATTGGCAGCCGAACCAGACGGTGCCGGTCTGGTCGGTATCCATGTGGCGGATCGACAATTGGTGGAGAGCGGCCGGCAGTTCATGCTTTTCGATCAGGTCGCCGGTGACGCGGTCGACCAGCACATAGGAAGGTTTCATGGTCGCAATGTTGAGCTCGGCGCGTCCATAGTCTGGATGGGTCTCGATGCCGCCATTGGCGACCGCGATCGTCTTGCCGTCGCCCAGCAGAAGAAGTTCGTGCGGGCCCATGCCGTAGGTCGGGAATTCGCCGATGCGATTGAATTTCGCCCGCGCGTCATAGACGCCGACCACGCCAACGGCGTTGTCGAAGTCGTTCTCGGTGGCGTAGAGCAGAGCGCCATCGGGCGAGAAGACTCCATGACCGAAGAAGTGCCGGCCTGCGATGCTGGCGATGGTCCGCGGGGCGTCGCGCCCGGCGTGATCGAAAACGACGGCGAAGGTGCCGGGCTGGCGGGCGAAAACCACCGAACGCTTCGAGATCGGATCGAAGGTGACGTCATGACCGCGATCGGGCAGGTCGATCGTATGCAGCACCTTGCCGGCCTCGGACAGGACGGCGGCGCCAAAACCGCCGTCGCGCTTGAGGAAGGCGGTGGCGAACACGGCATCCGCCGCGAGCGTATTTGCCCAGGCCGAGGGCGTCACGGCGGCGGCAAAGCCAATGCCGGCGGCCCTCAAGAAATCGCGGCGGTCGATGAGCAATTCCTTCACGCTCAGTCTCCATCCAGCGACGAGAAGCCGGCGGTCAGACCGAATTCGGCGGTCAGCCTGGTGCCAATCAGAGTCGACAGGCTGGAGGTGATCAGGGCGAAATGCTCGAGTTTTTCGCGCAGCGCCGGATCGGCGAGCGCCTTGTCGATCGGACCCTGGACGGCCTTGGCGGTCGCAACGCCGTTGAGCAGCTGGATGTGGATCGACTCTGCCATCCAGCGCGCATCCGGCGGCAGCGCGCTGCCGAGCTTCGACACCTGGAACAGCGCATCGATGCCGGCCAGATTTCCGGCCAGCGCGTTGGCGGTGTTTTGCGAACGCCAGTAGATCGCCTGTTTTGGTTTGTCGGCCTCGGGCCTGGCGCCCAGAAAACTCTTCAGGCGCACATCGCGGACCATTTCCAGTTCATTGATGAAGACGCCGACCAGTTCGGTGACCGCCTCGTTGCCATCGCGATAGAGCGCGTTTTGCGGCCCCGGATTGGCCCACAGTGCCGCGAAACCGTCGGGTTTGTTCCAGGCCGCGCTGACGTCCGTCGCGATAGCTTCGATGTTGCCGGCAACGGCTGCGCCATAAGCGCACCGATAGGGTTCAGCTTTGCCCGTCAAGGCGTCGGCGCCGTCGCCGTAAAGCACGAATTCCAGCGCGCCGAGCCCCTGCATGGCAACGCTCTTGCCGGCAAGCTGGACAGGATCGGTGGCGGCGGGATCCTTGTCCGACAACACCGCCTGCACCTGTTTCAGGCCGATGCTCTTGCGATCCGGCCAGAACAGCATGCGCTCCAGCCTGTTGTTCTCCTTGATCGGCCCGAAACCGATGATCTCGGCCGACGACCAGGCATGGACGGTAGCCGAAAACGCAGCTCGCGCCGCTTCGAGATCCGTTTGCGAGGACGCCTCGCAAAGCCTGTGCATGGCTTTGGCGAGGGCTTCCGCATGCTGGTGCAGGTCCTCATATGCCGGGCGGACAAAGCCGTCGATCGCGCGCTGGACGACATCAGAGGCTTTCACCGCGGCCGATGCGGGCAAGGCGCCCAGCAGAGCCAGCGGAAGAACGAGAACCAGCGCGAAACGCTTCGCCATCAAAGTGACCCCAGGAATTTGACCAATGCATCGCGCTCGGTGGCGCTGGTGGCGGCAAAGCGGTCGCGCGCCTTCCGGCCCTCGCCGCCATGCCACAGGATGGCCTCGACCAAAGTGCGCGCACGGCCATCGTGCAGATAGAAGGAATTGCCGTTGACCGTTTCGGTGAGGCCGATGCCCCATAGCGGCGGCGTGCGCCACTCATTGCCAGTCGCGTCGCCCACAGCCTGGCCGTCGGCAAGATCCGGCCCCATGTCGTGCAGCAGGAAATCGGAATAAGGCCAGATCAACTGGAACGCCTGCGCCTTGTCAGGTGCATCGCGACGGGTAACGAATTTCGGCGTGTGACAGGCAATGCAGCCGATTTCATAAAAGACCTTCTTGCCGGCGAGCACCTCAGGCGAGGCGAGGTCGCGTCGCGCCGGCACCGCCAGGTTCCGCGAATAGAAGGTGACGAGATCCATCACCGGCGACGGCGCCTCGACCGGGCCGAGGCGCGCCTGCACGCCGTTGGGCATGGCGAGACACTTTTCCTGCGCGGCGGTGCAATCACCCCAGTGTTTCGGCTCGTCCGGCGTTGAGATGCCGATATCGCCGGCAAAGGCATCCGCCGCTTGCTGGCGGATCGACGCCGTCTGCGCCTTCCAGCCGAAACGGCCAAGCGTCGGTTCGCCGCTTAGGCCATCACGCACGATGTTGGGCTTGCCGGAAATACCATCGCCATCCCTGTCGTCAGGGTCGGCATGGGCCAGAATGTCGGCCGGCGCGATCTGTTCGATCAGGCCGAGGCCGATCATCGGCGGCGTCAGGCGCGGCGACAGCGTGGTGCGCGGATCGAGCGGCCCGTAGCCGAGATCATCGATCGTATAAGCGGGCTTGCGCAGGAAAACCGCGGTGCCGTCCGGCAGTTTCACCTTCCGTTCCTGATAGTCGACACGCATCCTGCCCTCACCCCCGAGACCAAGCACAGCCAGTTCCTGCAACTGCGTGCCATAGACCGGGTCTGGAAGGTTGAGCAGCCCATGGTCGGCGAGCGCCGCCTTCTCTTCCGCGCTGCTGGCGTCGCGCGCCAACCGCAGGAACATCGAGGTGGTCCCAATATCGGCTTGCGGCGGCCGTCCACGGCCATCCTTCAGATGGCAGTTCTGGCAGGCGCGCTCGTTGAACAAGGGTCCGAGCCCATCCGAGGCCTGCGTCGAGGACGGCGACGACACCCAGTTCTTGCGGAAAAGCGCATTGCCGAGCTTGAAGGTGCCTTCTTCCTCGAAGCTGATGTTGGCCGAAGATTGCGAGAAGGAATCACGGCTGATGTCTTTCCGCGAGGTGCCGGCGCCACCTTGCATCAGTTCGAAAGGCTCGGGCTTGGAAAAATCCGTGGTAGGCCTGGTAACGACGGTGACGCGCGCCCGATCCTTGGCATCGAGGTCGGTGCGCGTTGTGGCGAGACCGGCGGGTAGAAGGTCGCCGGCGATGGCAGGAGTGGTCAGCGCCAGCATCAGAATAATGCCGTGCCGACCAGCCGATATGGCTGGCATTGTCCAGAGGCGCGGCGGGCCCTTGACCCGCCGCAAGCGGCGCAGGACGTCTAAGAGGCGCCGCATTCCCGCATATCCTTAGTCCGCCTCATCCGCCGGTGCGGCGTTGAGCTGGCCGTACTTTTCCTCACCGATCGAGGCCAGCAGGTCGAGCTGCGTCTCGAGGAAGTCGATATGGCTTTCCTCGTCGGTGAGCAGTTCCTCGAACAGTTTCATCGTCACGTAGTCGCCCGCTTCCTCGCAGATTTCGCGCGAGCGCTTATAGGCAGTGCGCGCGTCATATTCACCGGCCAAGTCGGATTCGAGCACTTCCTTGACGTTCTGGCCGATGCGCAGCGGCGCCACGGACTGCAGATTGGGATGGCCTTCAAGGAAGATGATGCGGGCGACGAGCTTGTCGGCGTGGTGCATCTCCTCGATCGATTCCGCCCGCTCCTTCTTGGCCAGCTTGGCGTATCCCCAATCCTCGAGCAGGCGGAAATGCACCCAATACTGGTTTACGGCGCCGAGCTCCAGAAAAAGAGCCTCGTTAAGCCGCTCGATGATCTGTGGTTCGCCTTTCATGGGTTCTGCTCCCGTATTGGACGCGCAGGCCTCTGACGCGATCCAGATGTGAAACGATGTCCATGCCGCTTGCCTGCGAGCGGGCGTGGTAGTTCTCGGTGACCCGAATGATCGTTTCCACCACATTTGGGAAGCAGCCGCAACAGCGACCCCGTTTGTGCATGGCGTGATAGACCTTTGCCGGCACGATGAGCTGCCAGGGATCCTGATCCAGCAGGCCGATGATCGTCTGCTCGATCTCCTTCTCGGTGATGATGTTGCAATGGCAGATCAGCATTTCGTCGCTCTGGCTGACGGCGCTCCGATGCGCCGTTTGGCTGGGGGCTTACTTGAACACCTTGTCGGGCGCGTCGAGACTGTCGGAGCCTTCGAAGGCGATGTTGTTGAGCTTCAAGGCGCCGACGGCGCGTTCGATCGACTTGGTCTGGTCGATCAACGCGTCGATTGCCGCCTGCACGGTGGCATTGCCTGCCGTATTGCCCTCGGCGATCTGCTGGTCGTAGGCCTCGCCGGCCAATGCCCGTCCCTTGATCGCTTCCATCTTGGCGACGGTGACATCGAGCTTGTCGGACAGTTCCTTGTCGATTGCCGGATCCGCTGCCTTGACCATGTCGTGCACCGAGGGACCCGAAACGACGGTGCCGTCCAGCCTGGTGTAGCTGGCGTGATAGGCGGCGCGAATACCGAGGGCATCATGGAGATGAGAATTGTAGGTGTTGTCGGAGAAGCAGTCCTGCTCCTCTTCCGGATCGTGCAGCAGCAGGCCGAGCTTCATGCGCTCGCCGGCCAGTTCGCCGTAGGAGAGCGAGCCCATGCCGGTGAAGATCACCGAGACGGCGGTGTTCGGCTCGCCATCGACGAGGTTCTTGCGCGCAGCGCCGTCTTCCTTCCAGTCGTTGACCATCTTCCGCAGGTCGGAAACCAGAAGGTCAGTTGCCGACTTCAGGTACTGTGCGCGGCGGTCGCAATTGCCGCCAGTACAATTCTTGAGATCATAGTCGGTATAGGGACGCTCGCCGGCGCCCGGGCCGGTGCCGTGCAGGTCCTGACCCCAGAGCAAGAATTCGATGGCGTGATAGCCGGTAGCGACATTGGCTTCGACGCCGCCGGCCCCTTGCAACGTACCGGAGAGGAATTCCGGCGAAAGCTTCGAGGCATCGACCCTCTTGCCGTTGATCTCGATCTCCTTGTTGGCGATCACATTGGCGGTATAGAGCGAATTCGCATCCGAATCCGTGCCGTAGCTCTTGGCGACATAGTCGATCAGGCCTTCGTCCAGCGGCCAGGAATTCACCTCGCCCTCCCAGTCGTCGACGATCTTGTTGCCGAAGCGATAGACCTCGGTCTGCTGGTAGGGCACGCGCGCCGCCTTCCAGGCGTCGCGGGCGGCATTGAGCGTTTCCGCCGACGGGTTGCTAAGCAGCGCGTCGACCGCCTTGTCCAGCGTCCGCGCCGTGGTCAGCGAATCCTCGTACTTGGCAAGCGCGATGTCGGAATAGGTCTCGATCACCGCCTTCGCATCAGTTTGCGCCTTTGCGGGCAGGACGAACACCGCCGCCGTCAGCAGCGCCGTGGCGCCGATCGCCACAAGCCTGCCGCCATATCGTGCCGTCATTGTCGCTCTCCAGTTTCTCGGGAATTCCGCAAACGGCGCGTGCGGCAACCGGCACCAGGCCGTGTGCATGCCACCGGCCGCAAGATATGCCGCGCTGTCGCGCGACTCAGGGAAGTATGCCGCGCTGTCGCGCGACTCAGGGAAGAAAGACACCAAAATGCCTCCAATCGAACGGGTTCAAGGCCCAGACATCAAAGGGATGCGCCAATGCGCAAGCTTCCTTAAAACTTCGAGTTCAATGGAGTCAACGGAAATTGCTTAAAAACCCAATCGAAACAACAGTTTAGAATTATTCTAAACTACAACTGTCAACTTTACGCGTTCGTTGCACCGGCTTTGCGGCCGAACTGTCCGATTGACAGTCGCCATCCCGGGTGCGACCCGCAGACATTCTCTTGCGGCGGTGCCAGACAATTGCCGCTTGGCGAGATGTCCTAGGATCGAATCGGGATCGAAATGCAATGAAGAACGGCGTGGTCATTGTCGGTGCGGGTCATGCCGGCGTGCAGGCGGCCGCCAGTCTGCGCGAGGATGGCTATGACGGGCCGGTGATCCTGGTCGGCGACGAGAACGAACTGCCCTATCACAAGCCGCCGCTGTCGAAGACCTTCATCAAGGATGCCACGGCCAAGCCGCAGCCCTTGCGCGGCGAAGCCTTCTACACCGGCAGCGCCATCGACTACCGGCCGAGCATCCGGATCGAGCGCATCGATGCCGGCCGCCGCAGTCTCGACATTGCCGGCGGTGGCGCACTTGCCTTCGACCATTTGATCCTGGCGACAGGATCGCGCCCGCGTGCCTTGCCATTACCCGGCGCGGAGCTGTTCGGCGTGGTGTCGCTGCGCTCGCTGGCCGATGCCCGGCTGATTCGGGACTTGAGCGCGCATAGCGAAGATGTCGTCATTCTCGGCGGCGGCTTCATCGGACTGGAAATCGCCGCGACGCTTCGGGCGTCGGGCCGCACCGTCACCGTTGTCGAGGCGGTCGGCCGGCTGCTTGGCCGCGCCGTGGCGCCGGTGGTGGCCAGCCATGTCCGGCAAAGGCTGGAAGCGACAGGCGTGCGAATCCTCACCGGCACCTCGATTGCAAGGCTCGAAGGCGAAGACGGCCATGTCACCGCCGCGATCACCTCCTCGGGCGAAAGGCTGCCGGCGCACATGGTCGTGGTGGGTATCGGTGCCGTGCCGAATGTCGAACTGGCGCAGGAAGCCGGCCTCACCATAGCCAACGGCATCCGCGTCGATCACCAGATGCGCAGCTCGGTACCGGACATCCTTGCCATCGGCGACGCCGCCTCGTATCGGCACTGGTTCACCGGCGGCGACGTGCGGCTGGAATCGGTGCAAAACGCCACCGACCAGGCGCGGCTCGCCGCGCGCACCATCACCGGTCACGCCGACGGCTATTCGGCGGTGCCATGGTTCTGGTCCGACATTGGCGACATGAAATTGCAGATGGTCGGGCTGACATCAGGCGGCGACAGCCATGTCGTGCTCGGTGACCTGCCCGACAACAAGTTCTCGATCTACCACTACGCGGGAGACCGGCTGCTCGGCATCGAATCCGTCAACCGCCCCGGCGACCACATGCTTGGCCGCAAGATGCTCGGCGCCGGTTTCTCGCCGACGCCGGAAACGGTTGCGGAGGGACCGGATGGGTTGAAGGCGGCATTGGCCGCGTTTCAGCAGAGTGAACCTGCAAAGGCTATTGGGTAGAAGACACCCGAGATCAAACGTCAATTTCGACGTCTGCGCTGCCCCTCACCCGCCTGCCGGCACCTTCTCCCCGTATAGTGACTGGGAGAAGGCAAGCACTGCTCAGGCGGCGCAGACTTCGCGGATCGAGCTTTCCAGGATGTCGAGCGCTTCGTTCATGACCTCGTCCTGGATGGTGATCGGCGCCAGGAAGCGGATGACGTTGCCGTGGACGCCGCAGGTCAACAGGATCAGACCCTTGTCGAGCGCCTTCAGGCGGATCGCGTTGGCGATCTCGGCCGACGGCAGGCCCTTCTTGCCGTCGTTGAATTCGACCGCATTCATGAAGCCCAACCCCCTGACGTCGACGATCTCGGGCACGTCGTCACGGATCGACTGCAGGCGCTGCTTCAGCCGCGCACCCAGCGTGTTGGCGCGGTCGCAGAGCTTTTCGTCCTCGATGACATCCAGGACGGCGTGTGCCGCGGCGACGCCGATCGGGCTGCCGCCGTAGGTGCCGCCGAGCCCGCCGGGGCTGGGCGCATCCATGATCTCGGCGCGGCCGGTGACCGCCGACAGCGGAAAGCCGCCGGCCAGGCTCTTGGCCATGGTGGTGATGTCGGCCGCCACCTCGTGGTGGTCCATGGCGAACATCCTGCCGGTGCGGGCAAAGCCGGTCTGCACTTCGTCCGCGATGAGCAGCATGCCGTGCTGGTCGCAGAGCTTGCGCAGCGCCGTCAGGAGTTCACGCGGCGCGTCGTAGAAGCCGCCCTCGCCCTGAACCGGCTCGATGATGATCGCGGCGACGCGGGCCGGATCCACATCCGCCTTGAACAGCTTGTCGAGCGCCGCCAGCGAATCGGCGACCGAGACGCCATGCAGTTGCACGGGGAACGGCACGTGGTAGACGTCGCCCGGCATGGCGCCGAAGCCTACCTTGTAGGGCACGACCTTGCCGGTCAGCGCCATGCCCATGAAGGTGCGGCCGTGGAAGCCGCCGCCGAAGGCGATGACGGCCTGGCGGCCGGTGGCGTTGCGAGCGATCTTGATGGCATTCTCCACCGCCTCGGCGCCGGTGGTGACGAAGATGGTCTTCTTCTCGAACTTGCCGGGCAGCATGGCGTTCAGCCGTTCGGCCAGCCGCACATAGCTCTCGTAAGGCACGACCTGGTGGCAGGTGTGGGTGAAGCGGTCGAGTTGCGCCTTGACAGCCTCGATTACCCTGGGATGGCGATGGCCGGTGTTGACGACGGCGATGCCAGAGGAGAAGTCGATATAGCGGCGGCCCTCGACATCCCAGATCTCCGAATTCTCGGCCCGGTCGGCGTAGATTTGCGTGGTCATGCCGACGCCGCGCGAGATCGACTGGCTCTTGCGTTCGGAAATGGCGGAGTTCTTCATCATATCCCTCACCGGGCCGGGGCCCGTTCTGTTTGATGCCGTTCAGTTCCCTTCTGGGCTTATTTCAGGTTTTCCTCAAGCCGGCACCATCGCCGGGTCGATTGGGCCTGACTTGACCAGTCCGGCGATACCCTTGCGAGACCGGTTTTCCTTTTTTCCGCGATCGACTATCCTCCTGATTTCCGCGAGGGACCGCGACGGGCCGCGGCCGGGGGAGCCATGAGCAGGAACGTGACATCGTCTGTCTCCCCGCCATCCGCCAAAACTCCGAGCCTTTTGTCTTTTCCAGCCGCTTCAATTCTCGCCTGCACGGCCTTGGCGCTGCTCGCCGGTTGCCAGAAGCAGGAGGTGGAGGAAAAGAAGCTGCCGGTCATGGTGCGCACCGAAACGGTGGCGATGGCCGACTATGCGCCGAGAACCTCGCTGACCGGGGTGATCGCGGCGCGCACGCTCAACAATCTTTCGTTCCGGGTTGGCGGACGCGTCGCCGAGCGGCTTGTCGATGTCGGCCAGCATGTCGATCAGGGGACAGTGCTTGCCCGCATCGATCCGCAGGAGCAGGAATCCGATCTGCGATCGGCGCAGGCCGATCTCGATGCCGCGCGGGCGCAATTGACCCAGGCCGCGGCCACTTTCGAGCGGCAAAAGACGCTGCTTGCCCAGGGTTTCACCACCAGGCGCGATTATGACGCGGCCGACCAGGCACTGAAGGTGGCGCAAGGCAGCGTGGATGCCGCGCAGAGCGCGCTCGCCAACGCCCGGCAGAACCTGTCTTTCACCGAACTCAAGGCCGGCGCCGCCGGCGTGATTACCGCCCGCCAGGTCGAAGCCGGCCAGGTGGTGCAGGCGGCGCAGACCGTCTTCACCGTTGCCGAGGACGGCGACCGCGACGCCGTGTTCAATGTGCAGGAGACGCTGGTCGCCAGGACGCCGGCCTCGCCGGCGGTGACGATCACGCTGTTATCCGATCCGCAGGTCAGAGCAACGGGCAAGGTGCGCGAGATCTCGCCGGCGGTCGACCCGGCTTCGGGCTCGATAAGGGTCAAGGTAGCCATTCCCGATACGCCCGCCGGCATGCCGCTGGGGGCGGCCGTCATCGGCTCGGTCGGCGCCAAGCCGGCGAAGGCGATCCTGTTGCCCTGGCAGGCCCTGACATCCAGCGCCGGCAAGCCGGCGGTCTGGATCGTCGATCCCGCGACCAAGGCAGTCGCGACGACGCCGGTCGAGGTGCTGGCGTTCGATTCGGGTACCGTCGTCATTGCCAAGGGACTGAACGCGGGCCAGAGCGTCGTTACGTCGGGCGGGCAATTGCTCAACCCCGGCCAGACAGTCGAAATATCGGGAGCGGCGCAATGAAGCGGCTCCTGCTTGGCCTTGCCGCGCTTGTCGCGCTCGCAGCCTGTTCGAAATCGGAGGACAAGCCGCCGGAGGTCGTCCGGCCGGTGCTGTCGGTCGTGGTCGAGCCGCGCACCACCCAGACCTTCGGTTTCGCCGGCTCGGTCGAACCGCAGGTCAGTGCCGATCTTGCCTTCCGACTGCTCGGTCGCGTCGTCTCGCGCGACGTCAAGGTCGGCGACATCGTCAGCAAGGGCACGACGATCGCGGCACTCGACCCAACCGCGCTGGAGCTGGCCGTCCAGGCGGCCAAGGCCGAACTCTCCAATGCGCAGGCGCAGTTCGCCAATGCGGCCGCCAGCGAGGAGCGCCAACGCCAGTTGCTCACCTCGGCCAATACGTCGCAGTCTGTCTTCGATGCCGCGCAGCAGGCACGCAAAGCCGCGGAAGCCAGCGTCGAGCGGGCAAAAGCTTCGCTGGCCAAGGCCCAGGAGCAGCTCGGCTATGCCAGGCTGTTCTCGGATTTCGACGGCGTCGTCACCGCCGTCGGCGCGGAGGTCGGCCAAACCGTCTCGCCGGGCCAGACGGTCGTCACCGTGGCGCGCTCGGACCCGCGTGAAGCGGTCGTCGATATTCCCGACCAGTTGACCGGCGATCTCTCGGCGGGCACGCCGTTCCAGGTCATCCTGCAGTCGCTGCCGACAATATGGACAGAGGCCAAGCTGCGCGAGATCGCGCCCCAGTCCGAGGGCTCGACCCGCACCCGGCGCGTCAAGCTGACGCTCACGGACCCGCCGCAAGCCTTCAGACTCGGTTCGACGGTAACCGCGACCCGGATGACCAAGGTCGTACCAACGATCGAATTGCCAATCTCGGCGCTGCTCGAAAAAGACGGTTCTGAAAAAGTTTGGATCGTCGATCCAAAGACCTCAAGCGTGAGCGCGCGCGATATCAAGGTCGCGCGGAAGGCTGGCGGCACCTTCACCGTGGCGGAAGGGCTCGAAGCCGGCATGCGAGTCGTCACCGCCGGCGTTCACAGCCTCGTCGACGGCCAGAAGGTCAAAGTGCCCGAGGGAGGGGCCTCATGAAGGGCTTCAACCTCTCCGACTGGGCGCTCAATCACCGCTCACTGGTCTGGTATTTCATGCTGGTCTTCGTGGTGGCCGGCGTATTTTCCTATCTTAATCTCGGCCGCGAGGAAGATCCCAACTTCACCATCAAGACCATGATCATCCAGGCCAACTGGCCGGGTGCCTCGGTCAAGGAGACGGTGCAGCAGGTGACCGATCGCATCGAGAAAAAGCTCGAGGAGCTCGACAGCCTCGACTTCACCAGATCCGTCACCACCGCCGGCCAGACCGTAATTTTCGTCAACCTGAAGGACACCACCAAGGCGCGCGACGTCGTGCCGAACTGGCTTCAGGTGCGCAACATGGTCAACGACATCAAGGCGCAATTTCCGCAAGGCGTGCAGGGACCGTTCTTCAATGACCGCTTCGGTGATGTTTATGGCAACATCTATGCCTTCACGTCAGACGGGCTGACGCCACGACAGTTGCGCGACTATGTGGAGGATGTCAGGACCAAGATCCTGACCGTGCCCAATGCCGGCAAGGTTGATCTGGTCGGCGCGCAGGACGAGGCCATCTATCTCGAATTCTCGACGCGACAGATAGCTGCGCTTGGCCTCAACCAGCAGCAGATCGTCGCCAGCCTGCAGGCCCAGAATGCGATCACCCCGTCCGGCGTCATCCAGTCCGGGCCGGAGCGCATCAGCGTGCGCGTCGGCGGCCAGTTCACCTCCGAGGAGAGCCTGCGCGCGATAAACCTGCGCGTCAACGATCGGTTCTTCCGGCTGAGCGACGTGGCGACGATCACGCGCGGTTATGCCGACCCGCCGACGGCCTTGTTCCGCTTCAACGGCCAGAACGCGATCGGCCTTGCCATCGGCATGAAGCCAAACGCCAATCTGCTCAAATTCGGCGAGGCGCTGCATGCGGAGATGAACAAGGTGTTGGCCGACCTGCCGGTCGGGGTCGGCGTGCATCTGGTGGCCGACCAGCCTGTCATCGTCGAGGAGGCGGTCTCAGGGTTTACGCGTGCGCTGTTCGAGGCGGTGGCGATCGTGCTTGCCGTCTCTTTCATCAGCCTTGGCATGCGCGCCGGCTTCGTGGTGGCGCTGTCGATCCCGCTGGTGCTGGCCATCACCTTCACGGTCATGGAGTATCTGGGGATATCACTGCAGCGCATTTCGCTCGGCGCTCTGATCATCGCGCTCGGGCTGCTGGTCGACGACGCGATGATCGCGGTCGAGATGATGGTGGCGCGGCTGGAGGTCGGCGACAGCCTGCGCAAGGCGGCGACCTATGTCTACACCTCGACCGCCTTCCCGATGCTGACCGGCACGCTGGTGACGGTCGCGGGCTTCATCCCGATAGGACTCAACTCGAGTGCTGCCGGCGAATACACCTTCACCTTGTTCGTCGTCATCGCGGTGTCGCTGCTGGTCTCATGGATCGTGGCGGTGCTGTTCGCGCCGCTGCTCGGCGTGACCATCCTGCCGGCGACGATGAAGACCAAGCATCACGACCAGCCAGGGCGCTTCACGTCACTGTTCCGGCGCGTCCTTGTCGGCTCGGTGCGCCATCACTGGCTGACGATCATCGTGACCGTGCTTCTGTTCGCCGGCTCGATCGCCGGCTTCGGCCTGGTGCAGCAGCAGTTCTTCCCACCTTCCGACCGACCGGAACTGATCGTCGATTGGAACCTGCCACAGAACTCCTCGATTACCGAGACGCGCGACCAGATGGAGCGCTTCGAACAGCGGGCGCTGGTCGGCAATCCCGACATCGACCACTTTTCCTCCTATATCGGTCAGGGCGCCGTGCGCTTCGTGCTGGCCTATGACGTGCAGCCCGCCAATCCCTATTTCGGCCAGACGGTGATCGTCACCAAGAGCATCGAGGCACGCAACCGGGTGAAGCCGGCGCTGGAGAAGCTGTTGCGCGCGGAGTTTGTCGGCACGGACGCTTTCGTCAAGCCGCTTGAGCTCGGACCGCCAGTTGGACGGCCTGTACAGTACCGCGTCGGCGGCCCTGACATCCAGACGGTGCGAGAACTGGCGCAGCAATTCGCCGGCGTGATCTCGGCCAATCCGAAACTCGCAGCGCCAACTTTCGACTGGAACGAACCGCAGCGTGTGCTGAGGGTCGACGTGCTGCAGGACAAGGCGCGCCAACTCGGCATCACCTCGTCCGACATCGCCAGCACACTGAACAGCACGGTGGGCGGCGCGACGATCACGCAGGTGCGTGACGCGACGTACCTGATCAACGTCGTGGCTCGCTCGCGCGAGGCCGAGCGCGGCTCGATCGAGACGCTGCAAAACATCCAGTTGCCGACCGGAAATGGCGAGGCGATCCCACTCGCCGCGGTGGCCAATTTTCGCTACGATCTGGAGCAGCCCACCGTGTGGCGACGCGATCGCATCCCAACCATCACCGTGCGCGCCGGCTTGGTCGGCGACGTGCTGCCGGCGACCGTCGTCAACGAGTTGAAACCGTCGGTCGACGCTTTCGTCGCCAAGCTGCCGCCCGGCTATTCGGTCGAGACCGCCGGCTCAGTCGAGGAAAGCGCCAAGAGCCAGGGGCCGATCGCGGCCGTGGTGCCGCTGATGCTGTTTGTCATGGCGACCATCCTGATGGTGCAGTTGCAGAGTTTCCAGCGCCTGTTCCTGGTGGTGGCGGTGGCGCCGCTCGGGCTGATCGGCGTGGTCTCGGCCCTGGTGCCAAGCGGGGCTCCGCTGGGCTTCGTCGCCATTCTCGGCGTGCTGGCGCTGATCGGGATCCTGATCCGCAACTCGGTCATCCTGATCGTGCAGATCGAGGACCTTGTCGCCGAGGGCAGGGATCGCTGGGCCGCGGTCATCGAGGCAACGGAGCACCGCATGCGGCCGATCGCGCTGACGGCGGCCGCGGCCAGCCTGGCGCTGATCCCGATCGCGCGCGAGGTGTTCTGGGGGCCCATGGCGTATGCGATGATGGGCGGCATCATCGCGGGTACCGCGATCACGCTCTTGTTCCTGCCGGCGCTTTATGTGACGTGGTTCAGGATCAAAGAGCCGAAGCGGGAACAGGGCGGCGAAGTAGACGTCGCCGCTGTTGCGGAAACTTAAGGCGAAGTCGAGCTCCTCGGCGTGACGCGGAGAACTATCGTCAGATCTGCTCGGGAGCCGTTCTCACAAACCCGTCGCTGGCCCGCAACAGGTTGCGCGTATAATCCTTCGTCACACGGCGCTCGACGAGATCGTTGGCCACCAGATTCTCCACCGCCTCGCCGCCCTGCATCACCATCAGCCGCTCGCACATATGGGTGATGATGGCGAGGTCGTGGCTGACCATCAGGAAGGTCAGCTTGCGCCGCCGGCGGACTTCCTCCAGCAGGTTGAGGACTTCCGCCTGCACCGAGGCGTCCAGCGCCGAGGTCGGCTCGTCGAGCAGCAGGATCGAGGGCTCGAGGATGAGCGCGCGCGCGATCGCCACGCGCTGGCGCTGACCGCCGGAAAGCTGGTGCGCGTAACGGAAACGAAAGCCGTTGCCGAGGCCGACCTCGTCGAGCGCGCGTTCGATCCGCTTTTCGCCATCGGCGAAAGCATGGATGGCGAGCGGCTCCTGCAGCAGGCGGTCGACCGTCTGGCGCGGGTGCAGCGAGCCGTAAGGATCCTGAAAGACCATCTGCACTTCGCGGTAAAAGGCCTTGTCGCGGCGCGCGCCGAGCGTCTTGCCATTGACTGTGATGCTGCCCGAGGTGACCGGCGCGAGGCCGGCTATGGCCCGCAGCAATGTCGACTTGCCCGAGCCGGATTCGCCGACCAGGCCGAAGGATTCCCCCGGCTGCACGTCGAGGCTGACGCCTTTCAGCGCGCGGAAGCGGTCGAAGATCACCTCCAGCCTGTCGACGGCAATCGCTGAAGTCATGCCGCCCACTCCGGCTTGCGGTCGAGCACGGGCAGCGGGTGACGGTCGGCGCCGATCTTTGGCATGCAGTTGAGCAGCCCGCGCGTGTAGGGATGCTGGGCCTGACTCAATTCCGACGCCTTGAGCTGCTCGACGACTTTGCCGGCATACATGACGATGACGCGGTCGCAGAAGGACGAGACCAGGCGCAGATCGTGCGAGATGAAGATCAGCCCCATGCCGCGCTCCGCGACCAGCCTGTCAAGGATGCCGAGCACGTCGAGCTGCACCGTGACGTCGAGCGCCGAGGTCGGCTCGTCGGCGATCATCATCTCCGGTCCGGCGATCAGCATCATGGCGATCATGGCGCGCTGGCCCATGCCGCCCGACACTTCGTGCGGATGCAGGTCGAAGACGCGTTTGGGATCGCGGATCTGCACCGCCTCGAGCATGGCCAACGCGCGCTCGCGCGCCTCGGCCTTGCCGACCTTTTCGTGGGTGCGCAGCGTCTCGACGATCTGGCGGCCGATGCTCATCACCGGATCGAGCGAATATTTCGGGTCCTGCAGGATCATGGCGATGCGGTTGCCTCGCAGCGCCCGGCGTTGGCGTGGCGAGATGCCGAGCAGGTCGATGCCGTCAAAACTCAATTTATTGGCCGATATCCGGGCCTGCGGCGGTGTCAGGCCCATGATGGCGCGGCCCGTCTGCGACTTGCCGGAACCGGACTCGCCGACGATGCCGAGCCGCTCGCGGCCGAGAGAGAAGGAAACGCCGCGCACCGCCTCGATCATGCCGGTGCGGGTCGGAAAGGTGACGCGCAGATCCTCGACGTCGAGAAGCGTGCTCCTTGATCGCTGCTGATCAGGGCGGCCACTCATTGGTCACCGCTGCGGGGATCGAGTGCGTCGCGCAGGCCGTCGCCAAGCAGGTTGAAGCCGAGGCTGACGATGAGGATGGCGAAGCCCGGCGCACCAGCTACCCACCATTGGTCGAGGATGAAGCGGCGACCCGAAGCGATCATGGTGCCCCATTCCGGCAGCGGCGGCTGCGCGCCAAGGCCGAGGAAGCCGAGGCCCGCGGCCGTCAGGATGATGCCAGCCATGTCGAGCGTCACGCGGACGATCAGCGAGGAGATGCACAATGGCATGATGTGGCGCAGCACGATGCGGAAAGGCGAGGCGCCCATCAATTGCACTGCCTTGATGTAGTCCGAGTTGCGCACGGTAAGCGTCTCCGCGCGGGCGATGCGCGCATAGGGCGGCCAGGAGGTGATGGCGATCGCCAGCACGGCGTTCTCGATGCCGGGGCCAAGGGCGGCGACGAAGGCCAGCGCCAGCACCAGCTTGGGGAAGGCAAGGAAGATGTCGGTAACGCGCATCAGTATGGCATCGGTCCAGCCGCCGGCATAGCCGGCGACGGTGCCGACCAGGAGACCGATGGGGGCGGCGATGATGGCGACCAGGACGACGACATAAAGCGTCCAGCGGGAGCCGTAGAGGATGCGCGAATAGATGTCGCGGCCGAGGTCGTCGGTGCCGAACCAGTGCTGCGCAGTTGGCGCCAGCAGCCGCGCGTTCTTCAGGTCACCGAAGGTCGGCGAATACGGCGCCAGCACACCGGCAAGGATGGCGACGAGCAGCAGGGCGATGATGATCAGCAGGCCGACAAAGGCCAGACGATTGGCGGAAAAGCGCCGCCACGCGACATAGGCGCGGCCGAGCCTTGCCTGCGTGCGGGATGCCGGCCGCTCCGACAGCAACCATTCGCGACGGCTCTGGATCGCTTCGGCGCTCATCCTGTCTTCGTCCTCGGGTCGAGTACACGGTAAAGCAGGTCGGACAGAAGATTGATGGCGATGAACACCGAGCCGATGACGATGGTGCCGCCGAGAACGGCGTTCATGTCGGCGTTCTGCAACGAGTTGGTGATGTAGAGGCCGATGCCCGGCCAGGAGAAGACGGTCTCGGTCAGCACCGAGCCCTCGAGCAGCCCGGCATAGGACAACGCGATCACGGTCACCATCGGCACGGCGGCATTGCGCAGCGCGTGGCCCCAGATGATGCGGGTTTCCGACAGGCCCTTGGCGCGCGCGGCGACGACATATTCCTGGGCGAGTTCGTTGAGCATGAACGAGCGCGTCATGCGGCTGATATAGGCGAGCGAGAAATAGCCGAGCAGCGAGGCCGGCAGGATGATGTGCCGGAAGGCGTCCCAGAAGACGTCCCACTGCCTCTGCATCGCCGAATCGAGAAGGTAAAAACCGGTGACCGGCGTGAAGGTGTATTCGTAGACGACATCGAGCCGTGCAGGGAAGGCCACCCATTGCAGTTTGGCGTAGAACAGCACCAGGGCCAGCAGACCGAGCCAGAAGATGGGTACGGAATAGCCGATCAGGCCGATGATGCGCACGACCTGATCGACGAAGCTGCCGCGTTTGACCGCGGCCAGCACCCCGAGCGGGACACCGAAAAACGCGCCGATCAGCGTCCCCAGTGTCGCCAGTTCCGTCGTTGCCGGAAGAGCGCGGCGGATATCGGTCATGACAGGGTTGGTGGTCAGCACCGAGGTGCCGAAATCGCCGCTCAGCGCATGTTTCACATAGATGTAGAACTGCTCGATCAACGGCAGGTCCAGGCCCATCTCGCGGCGCGTGCGCTCCACGACATTGGCGGGTGCCCGGTCGCCCAGAACGGCCAGCACCGGGTCGATCGGGATGACACGGCCAATGAAGAAGGTGACCGCGAGAAGACCAAGATAGGTCGTCACCGCAATGACCAGGAAGCGGCCGAGCGAAGATGCAAGGGCGACGGCGCGGGCGCTGCCGCGCCCGGCCTCGTTTTCAATCGCGCTCATACGGGCGTGTCCGCGAACGCTATTCCTTGGAGACCGGCCCAACGAAGTTGGTGTCGAAGCTCGGGCCGAGCGCGAAGCCCTTGAGGTTCTTGCGCAGGCCGGCCACCTCCAGTTGCTGGTGGATGATGACGAAGGGGCTGGTGTCGAGGATCTTCTTCTCGAGATCCTTGTACATATCCGCGCGCTTGCCGGAATCCTTCTCGAGCAGGGCTGCTTCCGTCTCCTTGGTCAAGTCTGGAATGTCCCAGCTGTTGCGCCATGCAAGCGTATGGGATTTACCGGCATCCGAATTGTCCGGATTCGAGGCGAAAGTCTGGGCGTTGGAGTTCGGATCGAAATAGTCCTGGCCCCAATTGCCGATGTAAATGTCGTGGTTGCGGGCGCGATACTTGGTCAGCGTCTGCTTGCCGTCGCCGGGGATGATTTCGAGCTTGATGCCGGCCTGTCCGAGCGTCTGCTGGATCGATTCCGCCATGCCGGTGGTCGGCTGGCCGGTGCGTACGTCCATGGTGACGCTGAAGCCGTCGGGCAGGCCGGCCTTGGCCAGCAACTCCTTGGCCTTGGCGACATCGAGCTTGAAAGGGTTCTCGTCCAGTTCGCCCAGAACGCCCTTGGGCAGGAAGGTCTGGTGGATCTCGCCGATGCCCTTGAGGATGGTCGTGCTCAAGGCATCATAGTCGACCAGGTATTTGAAGGCCTGACGGACCTCGGGCTTGGCGAGGTTCGGGTTCTTCTGGTTGAGGCTGATATAGTAGACGGTGCCTTTCGGCGCGCTGGTGGTGGTGAGGTCGGCATTCTTCGCGATGGCGTCGAGATCGTTCGGCTCGAGGTTGCGGGCAACGTCGATGTCGCCGGCTTCGAGCGCCAGGCGCTGCGCCGAGCTTTCCTTCATGTTGCGGTAGATGACGCGGGCGAGTTTGGCCTTTTCGCCGTAATAATTGTCGTTGCGCTCCATGACGACGGCCTCGTTGGCACGCCATTCACGCAGCTTGTAGGCGCCCGAGCCGGCATAGCCTGTCTTCAGCCAGGCGTTGCCGAAGTCGTTGTCCCATTTGTAGTCGGCGCTCGGCGTGACCGCGGCGACATGTTCCTTGACCAGCTTGGCGTCGACGATGGAAGCGACGGTGGCCGACAGGCAGTTCAGCACGAAACTTGGCGCATAGGCCTTGTCGACGGTGAACTGGAAGGTTGTGTCGTCGACCGCCTTGGCCTTCTCGGTGACGTTGTCGCCGCTGATGCCGAACTGATCGATGATGAAGGCCGGGCTCTTGTCCAGCTTGACGGCGCGCTCGAACGACCAGGCGACATCGGCGGCGGTGATCGGGTTGCCGGAGGCGAATTTCAGGCCGGGCTTGAGCTTGAACGTATAGGTCAGGCCATCATCGGAGACGGTCCAGCTTTCGGCGAGGTCGGGCTTGACCTTGGAAGTGTCGCTGAGGTCGAGGCGGACAAGAAGGTCATAGGTGTTGCCGGTGACTTCGGCGGTCGACAGCTCGAACGCCTCGCCCGGATCCATCGAGATGATGTCGTCGATGGCAAAACCTTCGACAAGCGTGTCGGCGGGGGTGACCGCGCCAGCCGGCGCTCCAGCCAGAAGCAGCGCCGACATGGCGGCGCCCGCAAGCAGGATGCGGGATCGTAGAGCAAGCTTTTCCATCATCATGATGATTGTTCCCTGTTTTGTTGTTTGTTGACCTGAGTTCCCGGCTCAGGGTTGCGGTGTTATTTCAAGGCTCGACGAGAGCCTCTGCCCCACTAACGTCGTGGTTTTTGTCCAGTTGGTCAACACCATATCCGGCGGCCTGGCGGTGGGCAACGAGCATTTATGCGACGGTTGATTGGACCAGAATGGCGGGCGCCGTGTCGACGCATGCACCAGCCATTCGAGGGCATCGATGGAGAAAAATCTGCTAAATTCGGAGTTATTTCAGCGCCGCGACGAGGCCGGCATCGGGAAAGCAGGTGGCGGCCTGGCCATTCTTTTCCTGCCATCTGCCGATCGAGCGACGGGTCTTGAAGCCGGGCAGGCCGTCGGCGCTGCCGACATCATAGCCCTTGGCTTCCAAGGCCCGCTGCAAGGCGGCGATGTCGGAGCGGCGGAGATCGCCGACCGCACCCCAGCCAGCGGTAAAATTCTGATCGCCATGGGCGATGCGGTCGGCGCCATGGCCGATGAACAGCGCATAGAGGTCGCTGGTGTTGTATTCCTTCAGCACGTAGAAATTGGGGGTGGCGATGAAGGCCGGACCGCTGCGCCCGGCCGGCATCAGCAGAAAACCTTCCGCCTTCAGCTCGCTTGCAGGGAACGCTTTGCCGCCGACGCGCTCGATGCCCATGGCAGCCCATTGCGCAATCTCTTTGCCCTGGTCCGGTCCCTCCAGCGAACAGGAGACGCTCTGGGGCACCATCACCTCGAAACCCCAGCCGCGTCCCCTCACCCAGCCGTAGTGGACAAGATAATTAGCGATCGAAGCCAGCACATCGGGCGTCGAATTCCAGATGTCGACGCGGCCGTCGCCGTCGAAATCGACGGCATGCTTGAGGAAAGAGGTCGGCATGAATTGAGGCTGGCCGAGCGCGCCGGCCCAGGACGATTTCATCGCGCCGACCGGGGCCAGTCCGCGCTGGACGATTTCCAGCGCCGCCAGCAGTTCTGTGCGGAAGAAATCCTTTTTCGTTGATATGAACGCCTTGGTGCCCAGCACCTCGAAGGCGTCGTAGGGCATCTTCGCCGCGCCGAAGCCGGTTTCGCGGCCCCAGATCGCCAGCAGGATTTCGCCCGGCACGCCATAGCGCTTCTCGATCGAGGCAAGCGTGCGGGCATTGGCGGCTTCGCGGGTGCGTCCGCCTGATGTGACCGCACGAACCGTCTTGTCGGCAAAATAGGCGCCGGGCGAACCGAACTCGGCCTGGTGCTGCTTCTGCGGCGTCTTGGGCTTCTCGCCCGGCATGACAAGGTCGGGGAGTTTGAGGTTCGGCTTCACGCCGCTGAAGGCGGCATCGAAAGTCTGCTTGGAGACGCCTTTCGCCTTGGCTTCCGGCCAGAGGTCGGTTTGAAGCCAGGCACGGAACTGGTCGTCGATCTTGGCGGCGGAAGCGGGGATGGTGAGGAAGACGGCGAGGAGCGCGGCTAGCAAGAATGCAAGACTAAATTTGCGAAGGTCGTGTTCCGTGGCAATCATCTCCAGGAACGCCTCAAAACGCCGTCCGCGAGCGCAGAGCTGCCGCCAGTGTGCCTTCGTCGAGATAGTCGAGTTCACCGCCCACCGGCACGCCGTGCGCCAGCCGCGTGATCTTGACCTCGAAACCGGAGAGCTGATCGGTGAGGTAGTGCGCGGTGGTCTGGCCCTCGACCGTCGCGTTGACGGCGAGGATGATTTCCTTGATTTCGCCCCCGGCGACGCGATCGATCAGCGAGCGGATGTTGAGCTGGTCGGGGCCGATACCGTCGAGCGGCGACAGCGTGCCGCCGAGCACGTGGTAGCGCACATTCATCGCCGCCGCCCGCTCCAACGCCCAGAGATCAGAGACGTCCTCGACGATGATCAGGGTGGCGGCATCGCGACGCGGGTCGGTGCAGATCATGCAGGGGTCAGAGGTGTCGACATTGCCGCAGGTCGAGCAGATGCGCACCTTGTCGGCGGCCTCGCCCATGGCGGCGGCGAGCGGCGACAGCAATTGTTCCTTCTTCTTGATCAGGTGCAGCGCGGCGCGCCTAGCCGAACGGGGGCCAAGCCCCGGGACCTTGGCCAGGAGCTGGATCAGGCGTTCGATCTCGGGACCCGCGATTCGCTTGGACATCGCTCTGATTTAGGATTTTTCCGAGCGCTTTGGAACATCTCCGTCGATGCACGGTTCGCCATGCTGCCATGCGAGAATCAGTTTGCTTCGAGCGGGCGGCCCTGGCTGACGATCATTGCGCCGATGGCATCGGTGTTTTCAGGCGTCGACTGGAATCCCATCGAGGCTTCTTGCGGAGCGTCCTGGATCGAGGAGATGACCCGTTTGTTCGAGGTTCCGCTGTTCAGGGTTCCGCCAAAACGGGCGGCATCCGGCTCTTCCATCGGCTCCTGCATGGCAACTTGCACCGGCTTCGCCGAGACCCGCGCGGATTTTGCCGTCGGCGCCGCGGCCGCGGTCGGATAAGTCTGCCGCGCGGGGACGGTATAGACAGGCTCCGGCTTGGCCGCCGGTTCCGCCGCGGCGGTCATGTAGACTTGCTGGGCTGGAGCGTTGCGAAGTGATGCCTTGGCCGGGCGCACCGTCTCGACGGATGCGACCCGCGTCGCGGGTACCCCCGGCAACGCCGCCGGCTGCTCGGCAGAGGCAATCATCGGCTCATCCGGCAGCGGCTGCCAGTTGCGGCCGCGCTTCTCGTAGAAGGCGTTGCCGCCGGCAACCATGGTGTAGTGCATGTTCTTGTAGGGGAAGCGCAGGCCGGCGGTGTGGAAATACATCGTGTTCTTGAGCTTGGTCTTGCGCTCGCCCTTGAGCACGGCGTCGGCGGCCTCTTCGACATCGGGCAATGCGCGCGAATTCATCGATCTGGTCATGACGCCCGGCGCGAACTGCCCGGGCTCACCGACCACTTGGCAGATGGTGCTGCCATGGTTGCCCGAGCGCAGCCGGTTCATCACCACCGTGCCGACGGCGATCATGCCGTCGCGGCTCGACCGGTTGGATTCGAAGAACATCGCCCGTTCCAGGCATTCCCTGTCCTTCGGCGTGTGACTGTAGGCGCGCGAACTCAGGAAGCTCGGCGTGATGGCGTCGGTCAGGCTGGCGACGGACATGCCGTGCGAGGTTGTCTGGCTGCAAGCGGCCAAGAAAAGGGGAGACGTAACGACGCCGAGCAACAGCGGCGTCTTCCATCGCATCGCGATCAACAGGTAACCCTCTCACTTCAATGCCCGCCCCAGGCTGCGGCAAGAATGAGACACTTTCGGGCAAAATGATGGCCAAAACGTTATTAACGGCATACTGTTGCCGAATTGACACAAATAGAGGCTTTCCAGATAGATCGAGCCATCGTTTCACACAGACGATGACCGCCCTCTCTTCGTTTTGCCGCAATTCCCTTGGGGAAACGCCAAGTGCTTTTTCCCGGCAGGACCGCGCCACGCGTCCAAAACTCCCTATTGCCCGGCGGCGATTGCTGCCGGCTGGCCAGGCTCGACCTCTTCGATCTTCTCCGAAAACAGGCCGCGCCTGAGAAACAGCGCCCGCGCCTCCCTGGCCGTCGGCGCGATCTTGCCCGGCCAGTCGCTGTCGATGAACTCGGCCTTGGTGAAATCAGGATTTGTTTCCGAGGCCGCCTCCAGGAATTCGGCGATTTCCAGCACGATGGCACGTTCATCCCTTGAAAGCGCCGACGTGCCGGCCTCGATCGACGGTCGGTGCACGAAATCCTCGAACAGGTTAAAGTAGCCCTTGACGCCGACGAGATCGACACCGGCATCGCAGTCGGCGAGTATTTCCAGAATCTCGTAGATCCTGTTGCGGATACGCTGCTCGATCAGTCTTTCGGACGGCTCGTCGATCATGGGCGCCGGTCTCAGCCTTCATGCATATCGTTGCCTGCGCATCCTCGGGTCGAGCCCGCGGGCATGCTTTTGGGCGACATGCATCAGAAAGGCAGTTTCATTCCCGGGGGAATGGGCAGGCCGGCGGTCAGCGCCTTGGTCTTTTCCTGCATGATCTGCTCGACCTTGGCCTTGGCGTCATTGTGCGCGGCAAGAATCAAATCCTCGAGGATTTCGACGTCGTCCTCCTTGAACAAAGACGGGTCGATCTTCAGCGACTTGATATCGAATTTTCCGCTCAGCGTGACGCTGACCAGGCCGCCGCCAGCCTGGCCGAGGGCCTCGACCGTGGCAATCTCATCCTGCATGGCCTGGAACTTGGCCTGCATTTCCTTCGCCTTGCCCATCAGGCCGAGAAGATCTTTCATGGTCCGATCCTTTGCGGATTAGTGCTGAATATCAGGGTTCGTCTTCTTCGGCCGGCGGCTCGACCGGCATTTCGGCCTCGCTCGCGTCGGCGTCCGGCGTGTCGGGAATGCGCACGTCGATGATCTTGGCGCCGGGAAAGCGGGCCAGGATGGAGGCCACGGTCGGGTCGTTCCTGGCATCGAGGAAAGCGTTTTCACGCTTCGTCGATTCCATCTCGGCCAGCGTCTGCCCGCCCTCCTCCTTCGACAGCGACACCAGCCAGTTGCGGCCGGTCCAAGCGCGTAGTTTCGTCGTCAGGTCGTTGAGCAGCATCTTGGGCGCATCGTCGGTCAGGCTTACGTCGATGCGGCCCGGTTCGATGCGCACGAGGCGGATGCAGCTCTTGATCAGCACCTTGAAGGCGATGTCGCGTTTCGCGTCGGCAAGGGCAAGGATGTCGGCCAGCGATTTCAGCGGTACGGCTTGCGTCTCCGGCGCCGATTGCGGGGGCGCGACAAATGCAGTCGGAGTCGGCGTGGCCTCGACCAGCCGCATGGTCTGCGCGCCGCCCGAGCCGCCAGGCATGCGCGCCTGCGCCACGGCGCCGGCGCCATTGCCGGGATTCACGGGGCCGGGACTCATCGGCGCGCCGTTCGGGCGCGGCGCGGCGCCAGTTGCAGAGGCGCCGCTCTCCAGCGATCTCAGCGCCTCGTCCAATGTCGGCAGGTCGGCGGCATGGGCCAGCCGGATCAACACCATTTCGGCGGCACTGACCGGCCGGTTGGAGGACTGTACCTCGGGAATGCCCTTGAGCAGCATCTGCCAGGTCCGCGACAGCACCCTGACCGACAAAGCCCGGGCGAAATCGGCGCCGCGCTGACGCTCGTCCTGCGACAGCGAGGCATCGTCCATCGCGGTCGGCACGAAGCGTAGCCTGGTGACGAGATGGTTGAACTCGGCAAGATCGGTGAGCACGGCGGCCGGATCGGCGCCGGTATCATATTGGGCGCGAAACTCCCCAAGGGCTGCCGCCACGTCGCCCTTCATCACATGCTCGAACAGATCGACGATACGGGCGCGGTCGGCCAGGCCCAGCATGGCGCGCACAGCCTCGGCGCTGACCGAGCCGGCGCCATGGGCGATCGCCTGGTCGAGAATGGAGAGCGAATCGCGGGCGGAACCTTCCGCCGCGCGCGCGATCATCGCCAGCGCATCGTCGTCGACCGAAATGCCTTCCTTGCCGGCGATCGAGGAGAGATGCGAGACGAGCGCGCCGGCGTCGATGCGCCTCAGGTCGAATTGCTGGCAGCGCGACAGGACGGTGATCGGAACCTTGCGGATTTCGGTGGTGGCGAAGATGAACTTGACGTGCGGGGGCGGCTCTTCCAGCGTCTTCAGCAGGCCATTGAAGGCCTGCGTCGACAGCATGTGCACTTCATCGATGATGTAGACCTTGTAGCGGGCCGAGACCGGCGCATAGCGCACGCGTTCGATGATGTCCCTGATGTCGTCGATGCCGGTGTGCGAGGCGGCGTCCATCTCGATGACGTCGACATGGCGGCCTTCCATGATCGCCTGGCAGTGCTCGCCAAGCACGGCGAGGTCGACCGAGGGCTGATCCGTGGTGGCGGTTTTATAGTTCAGCGCACGCGCCAAAATGCGCGCGGTGGTGGTCTTGCCGACGCCGCGCACGCCGGTCAGCATCCAGGCCTGGGCAATGCGGCCGGTGGCAAAGGCGTTGGTGAGGGTGCGCACCATCGGCTCCTGGCCGACGAGTTCGGAAAAATTCGACGGACGGTATTTGCGCGCCAGCACGCGGTAGGCAGCGGCCTTGCCCGTCGCCAGACTATCGGGGCCCGAATTTCCGGCTTCGCTCATTCGCCCGTTAAGCTCCAAAAGGCCGCGCCCAAAGGCGCCGATTCCTGCGCATAGTCTCGCCCGCGCTGCAATGCGTCGTCAATGTCGCGAGGAGGGCCGATGAGGTGGGAGGCTGGAACAATGACCCGTTCCGGGCTCGTTAGGGCTGCTTCCTTCCGGACCTGACCCGGTTGGCGAGTGGATCGTCCACCACCAACCTCCCGCTGTCCATATCGGCAATTGCGCGACGAAATGCAAGTGCGCAGGCAAATCGGAACCGCGAACCACCAGATTCGCTTGCAGCACCGGTGCTGCCGCTCTAGCGTTCATGGTTTAAGGAAACCAAGAAAAGCAAGGGAAACGCCGATGCTGCCGGGCCTGAAGGCCGGATTCACGCTGGATGCCCGGCTGGAGGCCGACAGCGAGCAATTGATGTGGCTGGGGCTGTGCGAATTGCGGGTGATGAACGACCGCCGTTGGCCATGGCTGCTCCTGGTGCCGCAGCGGCCAGGCGTGGAGGAGATCCATGACATGACGCCGCTCGACCAGGCGATGCTGACCTTCGAGACCAATATGGTGGCGCAGGCGCTGAAGAAGGTGAGCGGCTGCACCAAGATCAACACCGGTGCGCTCGGCAACATCGTGCGCCAACTGCATGTCCATATCATCGCACGGTCCGAGGGCGATCCCGGCTGGCCCGGCCCGGCCTGGGGGCACGGGCTGCGCGAGCCCTATGAGCGTTCCGATCTGCGCCGGTTTGCCGAAACGATAAGGGCAGCGCTATAAGCCTTGCCGTGTCCATCCCAAGCGTGTCCATCCCAAAGCACCAGAGTCCACATGACCTTCCGCCTGTTTGACGCGCCCGTGCGCGAGCCGAGCCAATTCGTCGGCTTTGCCGGCAACACGATCGACCGGCAATCCGAGAACCGCGCCGACGATTCGGTCGACAAGGCGCTTGCCGATCCGACGACGCGGCTGCTGTTGATGAATGGCGGCAGGCTCCTGCTGAAGCCCGGCGAGGGCGGCCGCCTCGACCCATGGTTCGGCATCGCCGAAAGCGAGCCCTTCAGCCCTTCGGTCGACCAGGGCGTCCTGCTCGGCGTTTCCGAACAGGGGCCGGTGCTGGCGGTGCTGGCGGGCGTCGATGCCGAACAGCTACCTGAAACCATCAAGGCGATCGATTACCGATCGGTCTATATGCAAGGGCTGATCGACGAGGCCGCCGCCGGCGCGATGGCGCAGGGCGCCGCCTTGCTTGCCTGGCACGCCAGCCACCGTTTCTGCAGCAAATGCGGCACGCAATCGCAGATGCGGGCGGGCGGCTACAAGCGGCATTGCCCGAATTGCGGCACCGAGCATTTTCCGCGCACCGACCCGGTGGCGATCATGCTGACGGCGACGCGGGAGAAATGCCTGCTCGGCCGCGGCCGGCATTTCGCGCCGGGCATGTATTCGGCGCTTGCCGGCTTCATCGAGCCGGGCGAGACGATCGAGGCGGCGGTGCGCCGCGAAACGCTGGAGGAGGCGGGTATCCGGCTCGGCCGCGTCGTCTACCACGCCAGCCAGCCCTGGCCGTTCCCCTATTCGCTGATGATCGGGTGCTTCGGCGAGCCGCTCAACGAGGACATCCAGGCCGATCTCGACGAACTGGAGGACTGCCGCTGGTTTTTGCGCGACGAGGTGCGCCTGATGCTGGAACGGACGCACCCCGACAACCTGGTCACGCCGCCGAAAGGTGCCATTGCGCACCACCTCATCCGCGCCTGGGTCGACAGCGAATAGCCAATATCGAAGTCATTGCAGGAGAGACAAATGATCCGTCACACCGTCGTCTTCACGCTGAAGCACCCACCGCATTCGCTGGACGAAAAGCGCTTCCTCGTCGACGCCAGGAAAATCCTCTCGGCGATCCGGGGCGTCACGCAATTCGAGCAATTGCGGCAGGTTAGCCCTAAGAACGACTATCGGTTCGGCTTCTCGATGGAGTTCGCCGACCAGGCCGCCTACACCAGGTACAACGACCATCCCGACCATGTCGCCTTCGTGCGCGACCGCTGGGTGCCGGAGGTCGAGACCTTCATGGAGATCGATTACGTGCCGTTGGGCTGGTAGCTCAATCCGCCACCTTCCACTGCTCGCGTGACTCGCTGGCTGGATAGACGCCGAGGATCCGCACTTCGCGCGAAAAGAACCGCAGTTCGTCGAGCGCCAGCTTGACCAGCGGATCGTCGGGGTGGCCCTCGATGTCGGCGTAGAACAGCGTCGCCGTAAAGGCGCCGAGTTGGTAGCTTTCCAGCTTGGTCATGTTGATGCCGTTGGTGGCGAAGCCGCCCATGGCCTTGTAGAGCGCGGCCGGCACGTTGCGGACGCGAAAGATGAAGGTCGTCATCATCTTGACGTCGGATGACGGGCGCTCGGCCCATTGCTTGCTCTTGGTCAGGACGACGAAGCGAGTGACGTTGCTGTCGGTGTCCTCGACATTCTCCTCGATAATGTCGAGCCCGTAGAGCGCAGCTGCCAACGCCGGCGACAGCGCGGCCATGGTGCGGTCCTTGACCTCGGACACCATCTTGGCGGCGCCCGCCGTGTCGCCGGCGACCACTCCCTTCCAACCGTTCTTGCGGATGTATTTGCGGCATTGGCCGAGGGCGTGGATATGGGTGTGCACGGTCTTGATCTCGTCGCGCCTGACGCCCGGCAGCACCATCAGCTGGAAATGGATCGGCAGGAAATATTCGCCGACGATGTGCAGTTTCGATTCCGGCAGAAGGTGGTGGATGTCGGCGACCCGCCCGGCGATGGTGTTCTCGATCGGGATCATGGCAAGATCGGCCTTGCCGGTCTCGACGGCATTGAACGCGTCCTCGAAGGTCGGGCACGGCAACGGCTCCATCGAGGGATAGACGTTGCGGCTGGCGGTGTCGGAATTGGCGCCGGGCTCGCCCTGGAAGGATATTCTATTGGTCTTTTCAGGCATGCTGATATCTCAGTTTGAAAGGATTTGCCTGGCACGGTCCAGGTCTTCAGGGGTGTCGACGCCAAGCGGCAGCGACTGCACGATCTCGGCGTCTATGCGCATGCCGGCTTCCAGGGCCCGCAGTTGCTCCAGCCGCTCGCGGCGCTCCAGCGCCGATGGCTCCAGCGCGACAAAACGCTCGAGTGCCGCGCGTCGATAGGCGTAAAGGCCGACATGGTGATAAAGCGGCCCCTCGCCCCAGGGTGCCGTGGCGCGGGTGAAGTAAAGCGCCCGCAACCGTGTGCCGGAGAGCGGCGACCCGACGATCTTTACGACGTTGGGATTGGTCTTTTCCTCATCGCGGACGATCTCGACGCCGAGCGTGGCGATATCCACCGAGGGGTCGTCGAACGGGCTGAGCGACGCGGCGATGACGAGGGGATCGATGGTCGGCAGGTCGCCCTGCACATTGACGATCGTTTCGACCTTGCCCAAGGGATCAAGAGCGATCAACGCCTCGTGGATGCGATCCGAACCCGACTCATGATCCATGCGCGTCATCACGGCCTCGAAACCATGCGCCCGCACCGCTTCGGCCACGCTTTGCGTGTCGGTCGCCACCACCACCCGGCCAAGCCCGGCCTCGGCCGCCCGGCGTGCCACATGAACGATCATCGGCGCGCCCGATATGTCGGCCAGCGGCTTGCCCGGCAGGCGTGTCGAGGCCATGCGGGCCGGGATCAGGATCAAGGTGGACATCGGTCTGGCAAGGCGTTCGAAAAGAGGAGGGGAAAAGTGGCAAAAGGTCTCACTGGAAGCGCCCTTATAGGTGTTGCAACGCCCGAGCAAAAGACCTAGTTTCCGCCCGATTTGACCGGCTCCGGAGGGCGGGTCTCGATACCGACGGACGGAGTGGACGGATCAGTCCGCCGGAAAAGGGAGCAAGGGGCGTATGGATTCCAACGAAGTCAACAAGCTGCTCGCCGGATTGCTCGGAACCGTTTTCGTCGTTTTCTCCGTCGGCCTGGTGTCTGACGCGCTGTTTGCCTCGCCCGCTCCCGAAAAACCAGGCTTCGCCATCGAAGCCGCCGAGCCGGTGGAGGGCGGCCCTGCGGCGCCGGCCGCCGCGGCCAAGCCGATCGCCGATCTGCTGGCCACGGCCAATGTCGAGGCGGGTGCCGCCGTGTTCAAGAAGTGCCAGGCCTGCCATTCCGGCGAAAAGGGCGGTCCTAACAAGGTCGGCCCGGATCTGTGGGACCTCGTCGACCGCCCTGTCGCCGAACATGAAGGCTTCGCCTATTCGGCCGGCATGAAGGAATTCTCCAAGGGCGGCACGGAGAAGTGGACCTATGACAACATCAACCACTTCATCACCTCGCCGAAGAAATTCGTGAAGGGAACGGCCATGGGCTTTGCCGGCCTGCCGAAGGACGAGGACCGCGCCAACGTCATCGCCTACCTGCGCACGCTGTCGGACAATCCCAAGCCGCTGCCGGCACCTGGCGCCGCCGCGGACGCCTCCGCACCCGCCAAACCGGCCGATGGGGCCGCTCCGGCGAAGCCGGCTGACGGCGCCGCACCGCCCAAGCCCGCGGCGCCTGCCGCTCCGGCAGCACCGGCTCCTGCTGCACCGGCGCCCGCCAAATAACCGGATTATTATCGCTACGATCTTGAAAAAGCCGGGTTCAGCCCGGCTTTTTGTTGGGAAAATGCCTGTGCGGCGACAAAGCCGCGCACGGCGGTTTTCACGAGCGCCAAATCATCTAGATTGCCTTTCTGGATGATCTGGCACGCATCGCGAGAGGATAGTGCATGATGGTTGGCCGAACGCTTCTGAGGTCGATGCTGGCGACGGCCCTGCTGGCGGCGGGGTTGCAGGCGACCCGGGCCGACGAGTGGCGGACCACCTCATCGCTGATCGGCGAGTCCAAATACGGCGAGAATTTTCAGCACTACGACTACGTCAATCCGAGCGCGCCCAAGGGCGGCACGCTGAATTCGGTGCTGCTTGGCACCTACGACAGCTTCAATCCCTATGTCGTCCAGGGATCGCCGGCGGCGGGTCTTGTCGGCTTCGGCGGCGGCCTGCTCTACGACACGCTGATGGAGCAGGCGACCGATGAGGGCAGCGTCAGCCATCCTCTGATCGCCGACGCCTACAAATACCCGGCCGACTATTCCTCGGCGACTTACCGGCTCGACCCCCGCGCCAAATGGCATGACGGCCAGCCGATCACGGTCGACGACGTGATCTGGTCCTTCCAGGTGCTGAAGGCGAACAGCCCGCAATACAGCCGTTATTTCGAGAACGTCACCGATGCGGTGGCGATCTCCGACCGCGAGGTCGAGTTCCATTTCAACCAGAAGGGCAACCGCGAACTGCCGAAGATCCTTGGCGATCTCGCTGTGCTGCCGAAGCATTGGTGGGAAGGCACGGACGCCAACGGCAAGAAGCGCGACGTCACCAAACCGACGCTGGAAATTCCACTCGGTTCGGCTGCCTACAAGATCGCCAGCTTCAAGCCGGGCTCGGAGATCGTCTGGCAGCGCGTGCCCGACTACTGGGCGGCCAAGCTGCCGGTTAAGATCGGCCGCGAGAATTTCGACACGCGCCGATACACCTACATCCTCGACGACAATGCCGCCTGGCTTGCCTTCACCAAGGGCGGGTTGGAAGACGTCAACCGCGAATACAGCTCCCGCAAATGGGCGACAGCCTATAATTTTCCGGCCATCCGGGCCGGCGACGTCATCAAAAAGGACTTCCAGACCCGATCGCCGCAGCCGATGCAGGGCTTTGTCCTAAACCAGAGGCGGCCGCTGTTTCAGGACCGACTGGTCCGCGAGGCATTGACCATACCCTTCGATTTCGAGAGCATGAATCGCACCTTGTTCTTCGGCTTCAACACACGCACATCGAGCTATTTCCAAGGTACCGAACTGGCGTCCAGCGGATTGCCGCGGGGCAAGGAACTGGAAATCCTGGAAAAGTATCGCGACAAGCTGCCGCCAGAACTCTTCTCTCAGGAGTTCAAGCTGCCCGTCTACGACTCGCCGCAAGCGGAGCGAAAGTATCTGAAGCAGGCCGTCGATCTCTTCGCCAAGACCGGATGGATCATCAAGGGCGGCAAGATGGTCAACGCCAAGACAGGCGCACCGTTCAAGTTCGAGATCCTCGGCTGGAACGACACAGACCAGGTGATCGCCAGCCCCTACATAGCCAACCTGCGTAAGATCGGCGTCGACGCTACCCTGCGCATCATCGACCAGACGCAGTATATCAACCGCGTCAACAATTTCGATTTCGATGTTGTGACGGGTCTGTTCGGCCAGTCGGAGTCGCCCGGCAACGAGCAGCGCGATTTCTGGAGTTCCAAGGCCGCCGATGCGCCTGGTTCGCGCAACCTGATGGGTATCAAGGATCCAGTCGTCGACGCGCTGGTCGATCGCATCATCTTTGCCACCGATCGCGATGATCTCGTCGCCGCCACCCACGCACTCGACCGCATCCTGCTGTGGAACTTCTACGTCGTCCCGCAATATTACCGCTCCGCGGTCTGGCTGGCCTATTGGAACAAGTTCAAGTTTCCCGACAAACAGCCTGCCTATGTCGGTGCCGACATCGATTCCTGGTGGATCGACCCGGACAAGGAAAAGGCGCTGGCGGCCAAGTACAAGGGTCTGAATTGATGGCGGCCCTGCCCCGCCGCGATTTCCTGGCTTTGGGCGGCGCTGCCGCTGCCGCAGCGCTGATGCCGGGCAAAGCCTTTGCAAACATTGCGACCGGCACCAAGCTGCACGGCCTTTCCGCCTTCGGCGACCTCAAATACAAGCCTGATTTCCCACATTTCGACTATGTCCAAGTCGACGCGCCCGTTGGCGGCATCTTCAATTTCTCGCCACCGAATTGGGGCTACAACCAGGATACCCAGACTTTCAACACGCTGAACTCCTTCGCCAACAAGGGCGATGCGCCGCCACGCATGGAGATGTGTTTCGACACGCTGATGGTGCGGGCGCTCGATGAACCCGACGCGGTCTATGGCCAGATCGCGGATGGCGTGACGCTCTCCGACGACCGCAATGGCTTCACCTTCTCGCTTCGACCCGAGGCGCGTTTCCATGACGGCGCGCCGCTGACGGCGCGGGATGCTGCCTTCACCTTCAAGCTCTACAAGGAGAAGGGCCATCCCGACCTATCGCTGTCGCTGACGCACATGGTCGATGCCGTTGCCGTCGACGACCGAACGCTTCGGCTTACTTTTTCCGGCAAACAATCGGCCCGCACCGTGCTCAACGTCGTGGAATTCCCGATCCTTTCGAAGGCTTTTTACACTGCCAATCCATTCGACTCTTCACAGTTGAATCCCCCGCTCGGCTCCGGCGCCTACAAAGTCGGCCGCTTCTCGGCGGGTGCATGGATCGAATACGACCGCGTGGCGGACTATTGGGGCCGAGATCTGCCGGTCAATCGCGGCCTGAACAATTTCGACCGCATCCGCATTGAATTCTATCAGAATCGCAACGCCGGATTCGAAGCTTTCAAGAAGGGTGAGATCACTTATCGCGAGGAATTCGTGTCACGGGTTTGGGCCACCGCCTATGATTTCCCTGCAATGACCGCGGGCAAAGTGGCCAAGCATGAATTCCCGGCCGAAAAGCGACCCTCAATGCAGGCTACCGCGGTTAATCAGCGGCGAGAGCAGTTTCGCGACCCTAGGGTGAGGCGGGCGATCGCGCTATGTTTCGATTTCGAGTGGGCGCGCCGCAACTTCTTCTACGGCTCGTACGAGCGTTCGCAATCCTGCTTCGAGAAATCCGACTTTCGCGCCGAAGGGGCACCATCACCGGAAGAACTGGCTCTGCTGGAGCCGCTGCGAAGCCAGCTGCCGGCAGAGGTCTTCGGCGAGGCAGTGACCCAGCCCGCATCCGACGGCTCCGGTCGCGACCGCAAACTGCTTGGCCAAGCGGCAAAGCTTCTGTCCGCCGCCGGGTGGAAGCGATCAGGCGACTTTGTCGTTAACGACAAGGGGGGCCGGCTTTCAGCCGAGTTCATGGTCGATGACGACACCTTCGTCCAGGTCTATTCGCCCTGGGTCGCCAACATGAAGGCGATCGGCATCGACGCCACGATACGGTTGGTTGATTCGGCGCAATACCAGTCTAGGCAGGCGAGTTTCGACTTCGACCTCTTGTCCGCGGCTTTTTCGTTCAGCGCGACGCCGACTCGGGATGATCTCGAAGTCTTCTTCCATTCGAGCACCGCCGGCGTCTCCGGCTCCCGCAACTTGCCGGGTATCTCCGATCCCGCTGTCGACACGCTGATCAATGCCGTGGGCGCGGCAAAGGACCGTGAAAACCTGACCGTGGCGATGCGAGCGCTCGACCGGGTCTTGCGTGCGCGATGCGATTGGATTCCTAGTTGGTTCTTGGCGAATCACCGAGTCGCCTATTGGGACATGTTCGGCTTTCCTGAACAAAAGCCCGATTTCGGCTTTCCGGTCGAGGCGCTGTGGTGGTTCGATAAGGATAAGGCGGCAAAAATTGGCAAAGGCTGAGATATCAGCCCCGCGAGGGCAGAAGGCCTGATGGGCGCCTATATACTGCGCCGCATCCTTTTGATGATCCCGACCCTGTTCGGCATCATGGCGATATCGTTCGCCGTCATCCAGTTCGCGCCTGGCGGGCCGGTCGAGCAGGTCATCGCCAAGCTGACCAACCAGGGCGGCAGCGACCGCCTCGGCGGTGGCGGCGGCGATGCAGGCGGCTCCAATTTCGATGTCGCCGGCGATGTCAGCTCGAAATATCGCGGCGCCCAGGGTCTCGATCCGGAATTCATCAAGAAGCTGGAGAAGCAGTTCGGTTTCGACAAGCCGCCGCTCGAGCGCTTCGGCATGATGCTGTGGAATTATGCCAGGTTCGATTTCGGCAACAGCTATTTCCGCGACATCTCGGTGCTCGACCTGATCCTCGAAAAGATGCCCGTATCGATTTCGATCGGGCTCTGGATCACTTTGTTGTCCTATCTGATCTCGATCCCGCTCGGCATTCGCAAGGCGGTGAAGGACGGCACGCCCTTCGACGTCTGGACCAGTGGCGTCGTCATCGTCGGCTATGCCATTCCGGGCTTCCTGTTCGGCATCCTTTTGATGGTGCTGTTCGCCGGCGGTTCGTTCTGGGACTGGTTCCCGTTGCGCGGCATCGTCTCGGACAATTGGGATCAATTGTCGTGGCCGGCCAAGATCGTCGATTACTTCTGGCACATGACGCTGCCGCTGACGGCGCTGGTGTTGTCGGCCTTCGCAACGACCACGCTTTTGACCAAGAACTCCTTCCTGGAGGAAATCCGCAAGCAGTATGTGGTGACGGCGCGCGCCAAGGGCCTGTCGGAACGGCAGGTGCTTTATGGCCACGTTTTCCGCAACGCCATGCTGATCGTCATCGCCGGCTTCCCGGGTGCGTTCATCTCGGCTTTCTTCACCGGATCGCTGCTGATCGAGAACATCTTTTCGCTCGACGGGCTCGGGCTGCTCGGCTTCCGGTCGGTGGTCGAGCGCGACTATCCCGTGGTGTTCGCCAACCTTTATATCTTCTCGCTGCTTGGCCTTTTCGTCGGGCTCCTGTCCGACCTGATGTACACCTGGGTCGATCCGCGCATCGATTTCGAGCGGAGAGACATCTGATGTCGGAGGCAAGCGTCACCGCCGGTGTCTTGCCGGAGCGGCTCCCGCGGCCGTTCCTGTCGCCGCTCAACAAGCGCCGCCTGCAGAATTTCAAAGCCAACCGGCGCGGCTACTGGTCGCTGTGGATTTTCCTCGTGCTGTTCGTGCTGTCGCTGTTTGCCGAATTCATCGCCAATGACAAGCCGATCATCGCTTCCTACAAGGGCGAGATCCTTTTCCCGGTGATGGTCGCGTACCCCGAGGAAAAATTCGGCGGCTTCTATGCCGTCACCGATTACCGCGACCCGGTTATCCAGGACGAGATCAACGCCCATGGCTGGATGATCTGGCCGCCGATCCGCTATTCCTACCAGACCGTCAACAACGCCATTCCGGAAGCAGCGCCGGCCAAGCCATCATGGGAATATGATGCCAAGACGCGCTGCAACCAATATCCACAGGGAGCCGATGACCCGGCCTGCAATGTCGGTAACTGGAACTGGTTCGGCACCGACGACCAGGCGCGCGACGTGCTGGCGCGCGTCATTTACGGCTTCCGCATTTCGGTGCTGTTCGGCCTGATCCTGACCGCGGGTTCGGCGCTGATCGGCGTCGGCGCCGGTGCCTTGCAGGGCTATTTCGGCGGCTGGACCGATCTCCTGTTCCAGCGCTTCATCGAGATCTGGTCGGCCATACCAGTGCTCTATCTGCTGCTCATCGTCGCCGCCATCCTGCCGCCGGGCTTCTTCATCCTGCTCGGCCTGATGCTGCTGTTTTCCTGGGTGGCGCTGGTCGGGGTGGTGCGGGCGGAGTTCCTGCGCGCCCGCAACTTCGAATATGTCAACGCGGCGCGCGCGCTCGGCGTGCCCAACCGCACCATCATGTTCCGGCATCTGCTGCCCAACGCCATGGTGGCGACATTGACCTTCCTGCCCTTTTTGCTGAGCGGCTCGATCTCGACGCTGACCTCGCTAGACTATCTCGGCTTCGGCCTGCCGCCCGGCTCGGCATCGCTCGGCGAACTGCTCAAGCAGGCGCAGCGCAACCTCAACGCGCCTTGGCTCGGCATTTCCGGCTTCGTCGTCATCTCGCTGATGCTGTCGCTGCTGGTTTTTGTCGGCGAGGCGACGCGCGACGCCTTCGATCCGCGCAAGACGTTCAAATGAGCGATGCTCCCTTGCTCAGCGTACAGGACCTCAGCGTCGCCTTCAGCCAGGGCGGAGGCCAATCTGTCGCCGTCGACCATATCTCGTTCGACATCGCCAGGGGCGAGACGGTGGCGCTGGTCGGCGAATCCGGCTCAGGCAAATCGGTCTCGGCGCTGTCGGTGCTGAAGCTGCTGCCCTACCCCAGCGCCAGCCATCCCTCGGGCAAGATCCTGTTCGAGGGTGCCGACCTGCTCGCCATGAGCGAGAAGCAGTTGCGCCAGGTGCGCGGCAACAAGATCACCATGATCTTCCAGGAGCCGATGACCTCGCTCAATCCGTTGCACACGATCGAGCACCAGATCGTCGAAATCCTGAAACTGCATCAGGGCATGGCCGACCGACCGGCCAAGGCGCGCACGCTGGCCCTGCTCAACGAGGTCGGTATCCGCGATCCGCAGAAGCGGCTGGACGCCTATCCGCATCAGCTGTCCGGCGGCCAGCGCCAGCGCGTCATGATCGCCATGGCGCTCGCCAACGAGCCGGAACTGTTAATCGCGGACGAGCCGACGACCGCGCTCGACGTCACCGTGCAGGCACAGATTCTCGAACTCCTCGCGGGCCTCAAAAGCCGCAAGGTCATGTCGATGCTGTTCATCACCCATGACCTCGGCATCGTGCGCAAGATCGCCGACCGGGTCTGCGTGATGACCAAGGGCAAGATCGTCGAGACCGGACCGACCAAGGACATCTTCGCCAACCCTCAGCACCCCTATACGCGCCATCTTCTGGCCGCCGAGCCGAAAGGCAAACCGCCGGCCGCCAATGCCGACGCCAAGCCTGTCATGACCGGCAAGGACATCAAGGTCTGGTTTCCGATCAAGCAGGGGTTCTTCCGGCGCACGATCGATCATGTGAAGGCGGTCGACGGCATCGACGTCACCGTGCGCGCCGGCCAGACGCTGGGCGTGGTCGGCGAATCCGGTTCGGGCAAGACGACGCTCGGCCTGGCGCTGGCACGCATGATCTCGTCGACCGGGACGATCCAGTTCAACGGCCGCGACATCAACCAGCTCACCTTCAACGCCATGCGACCGCTCAGGCGCGAATTACAGATCGTCTTCCAGGATCCGTTCGGCTCGCTCAGCCCACGCATGTCGATCGCCGAGATCATCGAGGAAGGCCTGAAGATCCACGAGCCGAAGCTGTCGCCCGACGAGCGAGACGACAAGGTGGCCGCCGTGTTGAAGGAGGTCGGGCTCGATCCGGCGACCCGCAACCGCTATCCGCACGAGTTTTCCGGCGGCCAGCGCCAACGTGTCGCCATCGCCCGCGCCATGGTGCTCAACCCGCGCTTCGTCATGCTGGACGAGCCGACATCGGCGCTCGACATGAGCGTGCAGGCGCAGGTCGTCGACCTGCTGCGCAATTTGCAGGCCAAGCACGACCTCGCCTATCTTTTCATCAGCCACGACCTCAAGGTCATCCGGGCGCTGGCCAATGACGTTATCGTCATGCGCAACGGCCAGATCGTCGAAGCCGGCCCTTCCGAACAGATTTTTGAAAATCCGCAAACCGACTATACTCGGGCTCTGATCTCGGCCGCCTTCAAGATCGAGACGGCGCCGACGGGCGTGGTCAGCGAGTGATCCGCACAAGGAAGGGCTGAACGAACCGCGATGGAAAAAGGCCGCATCCTGCTTGCCGTCACCGGCTTTCATCCGCAGCGCTGGCGCGACCTGTTGTCGGCCGAGCGCGAGGTGGTGCTGGAACCGGATGGAGCCAAGGATCCCTCGATCACCTATGCGGTGGTGTGGAAGCAGAAGCCTAATTTGATGTCGTCGCTGCCTAATCTGCGCGCCATCTTCTCGATCGGTGCCGGCGTCGACCATATCTTCGCCGATCCCGGCCTGCCGGACGTGCCGATCGTCAAGGTGGTCGCCGACAACCTCACCCAGTACATGACCGAGTACGTCGTCTGGCGGGTGCTCGATCACCATCGCCAGGGCCTGCTCTACCGGTCGCAGCAGCCAAAGAAGATCTGGCACGAGCCGCAGCAGAGGCCGGCCGGTGACATTTCCATCGGCATCATGGGACTCGGCAGTCTCGGCCGCGCTGCAGCCTCGGCGCTGCTGTCGCTGGGCTTTGCGGTCAATGGCTGGTCGCGCACGGACCGGCCAATGGAAGGGGTGGCGACGTATGGCGGCGAAGCCGGGCTGATTCCGTTCCTCAACGCCACCGACATTCTGGTCGTGCTTCTGCCGCTGACGCCGGACACGCAAGGCATCATAAACTACGGCGTGCTGAAGGAATTGAGGAAACGCAACGGACTCGGCGGCTCGGTGCTGATCAATGCCGGACGCGGCCGCCTGCAGAAGGACGCCGACATCGTGCGCGCTCTGGATGACGGCACGCTGAAGGAGGCGAGCCTCGACGTGTTCGAGGTCGAGCCGCTGCCGAAGACGAGCCCGTTGTGGAACCACCCGAAGGTGTTCGTGACTCCGCATGCCGCGGCGACCTCCGATCCAGCCCATCTGGCGCCACTCATGCTGCGCCAGATGGATGCTTTCGAACGCGGCGAAAAGCTCGACAATCTGGTGGACCGCAAGGCAGGATACTAGCCAGACGTCCTCGTCACCTGGCCAAATCCCAGTCCTGAAAACATTTCTTGATCACCCGGACCGACGACAGTTGCAGCTTCGGCAAGTCGAGCTGCTCGAACGCCACCCGGGATCTTGAGCGGTTTTTCGGCGTGGTCACTGCAATGTGGTGGATCATGTCCCATTTGATGCTGTCGCGCCCACCCTCCAAGGCTCCGCGTCTCTCCTTCTCGAACAACGTACGCCTGAAATAGCGCAGCAGACTTGCCGGGGTGGAAATGTCCAGCAGGATCAATCCGGTCGCGCGCTGGAAGCGTTGCGGCATGCAAACCGAATAATTTCCGTCCATCACCCACCGCTCGCCGGCAATCGCGGCGTCATGCAAGGCAATGAACTCGTCCCTCGGACGCTGCACCCAATCCGTGTTGGGCAGGTGAAAGAGCAGATCAAGATGAATGGGTGTAAGGCCACGCTTGCGCGCGATCGCGTCGGCAAGCGTCGACTTGCCGCTGTTCGATGGCCCCAGGATGCAGATGCGGTCGCCGAGGTCCGAGAGCTTCATCTGGGCAACATGCATCAGCCAGGCAGAGCGAACTTCTTCTGCTTGTCCGGTTTGCCGCAGTCGCGGCGATCGATCGACCGGTTCATGGCATCGATTTCGCCTGACGCCTTGTCGCTGTCGCGTTGAGCCTTGGAACGCATGTCGGGCGTGAACGGGCCAAAGCCCATGGCGGGATTGGAAAAGGTCGGCTTGGCGGTCGTCGGGAGATTATATTGCTGCGCCAATCCGTTGCGCTGCGCCAGCAGCTGATCGCATGGCACGCTGTCATATTGCAGCGATGACTCGACGTTGGCGTCCTGCCGCTCGGACGCTGAATTGCCCACGCAGCCGGCTGCCGCCAGGCAAGAGGCCAATATCATCATGTTCCAGCGCATCCGATATGCTCCTCCTGATATCCCGCCCTGATGCGACCAGATCGCAAATATCAGTCGCGCACGCAAATCGGACTTTTTCGCAGCAGCAGGATGATGGTCATGCACGCCTCAAGCTGCGTGAGCCTTGCGTGCCACAACGGCCAGCCCTTTGACAGGCTCACTGCGATCCTGCCGGATGGTCGTTGGCTCCAGCGCCAGGATCGAAAGCCCGTTGGCCCCGAGGGTCCGCCTGATATAGGGTTCCGAATGGGCGTAGCGTCGGGAAGGCTGCAGCGCGAAGTCGCCGCTTGCTAAACTCTCGACTGAAAAGGCAAACAGGCCACCCTCGGCGAGCAGGCAGGCGACCGTCCCGATCAGGCCTTCCAGCGCGCCGATGTAGATCAGCACGTCGGCTGATGTCACCAGATCGGCCTTGTCGCCTGAATGGGAAAAATCCTGCAAATCCGCTTTCGTCAGCGCGTCGTAGATGCCCTTTGCCCGCGCCTTCTTCAGCATCCTTGCCGAGATGTCGATTCCCACCAGCCGGTCGACGATCGGCCTCAGCTTCTCGCCCATCAGTCCGGTGCCGCAACCCAGGTCGAGCGCCAGGCGGAGGCGGCCCGGCCTTGCCTTGCGGATGGCAGCGTCGAGCACCTCGGGCAACCGGTAATCGAGCTTGCCGACCAGCATCTCCTCGAATGTCTCGGCATAGTGGTCGAACAGCGTTTCGACAAAGGCGCTGGGCGGCGCCGCGGCGACCGGACCTTTGCCGATCAGCTGCAATTTGAGGGCCGCGCCCTGGCGATCGGCCGGATCGAGTTTCAGCGACATGGCCCAGGCCTGCGCCGCCAGGTCGAGCCTGCCCGATGCCTCCTGCATTTCGCCAAGGCGAAACCAGCCCATTGCCCAGCGCGGCGCCAGCTCCAGTGCGCCAATCAGCAACTCGGCCGCGGCCGCGTGGTCGCCGGAGGCAAACAGCATCTCGGCATAGTCGGCACGACGATCGGCGTTCAGATCGCCCGATGAGGTCTGAAGCGGTTTCATGATGATGGTTTCCACCTGCAGGGAGCCGGCCGCCCATCTGTGTAGAGCAAAGAATGCCTAAGCAGAACCGAATTGGAAAGGCTTTGCCCGGGAGTCAGCAGTCGCGAACAACAGGCTTTCCGCGCCGGAATTATATCCTATCTTGGGACCATGCGCGCCAGCGACCTGCTTCATCCCCGGCCCGAAGGCCTCTACTGCCCGCCGGGCGATTTCTTCATCGACCCGGTGCGGCCGGTGAACCGGGCGCTGATCACGCACGGCCATTCCGACCATGCGCGTTCCGGCCACTGCTCGGTGCTTGCGACACAGCAGACGCTCGACATCATGGGACTTCGCTACGGCGAGGATTTCGCGGGGACGACGCAGGCAGCCAGGCTCGGCGAGACGATTGCCCTCAACGGCGTCGATGTCAGCTTTCATCCGGCCGGCCATGTGCTGGGTTCGGCGCAGATATCGGTCGAGCATCGGGGCAGGCGCATCGTCGCCTCCGGCGACTACAAGCGGCGGAAAGATGCGACCTGCGCGCCCTTCGAGCCGATCCGCTGCGACATCTTCATCACCGAGGCGACTTTCGGCCTGCCGGTGTTTCGCCATCCGGCAGACACGGAAGAGATCGCCCGGCTGCTGAAATCGGCGGCGCAATTCCCGGAGCGCTCGCATCTGGTCGGGGCTTACGCGCTGGGCAAGGCGCAACGCGTAATGCGGCTGTTGCGCGACGCCGGTTACGACAAGCCGCTCTACATCCATGGCGCGCTGGCCAAGCTCAGCGCGTACTACCAGAGCCAGGGCATCGATCTCGGCGATCTCGAGCCGGCGACGGTGGAGAGCGGGGCCAAGCAAGATTTCGCGGGCGCCATCGTGGTCGGCCCGCCATCGGCCTTCGCCGACCGCTGGGCGCGGCGCTTTCCCGATCCGATCTCGTGCTTCGCGTCGGGCTGGATGCGCATCCGCCAGCGCGCCAAGCAAGGCGGCGTCGAACTGCCGCTGATCATCTCGGACCATGCCGACTGGGATGAACTCACCGCCACCATCAAGGAGACCGGAGCCGCCGAAATCTGGGTCACGCATGGCCGCGAGGAAGCGCTGGTGCGCTGGTGCGAGCTGGAAGGCATCGCGGCACGGCCGCTGCATCTGGTCGGTTATGAGGATGAGGGCGATTGAGGGCATGAACCGCTTCGCCGAGCTTCTCGACCGCCTGGTGCTGACGCCGTCGCGCAACGGCAAGCTGACCCTTTTGACCGACTATTTCCGCAGCGTCGAGGATCCCGATCGCGGCCTGGCGCTGGCGGCCATCACCGGCGATCTCAGGATTGCCGCGGTCAAGCCGGCGATGCTGCGCACGCTGGTCACCGAACGCATGGACCCGGTGCTGTTCGGCTATTCCTACGATTATGTCGGCGACCTCGCCGAGACGGTGTCGCTGGTCTGGCCGCAAACGCCTGGCAGGATGGCCAACCGCGAGCCGACGCTTGGCGAGGTGGTGGCCAAGCTGCAGGCGGCAAGCCGCTCGGATGGACCGAAGGTGCTGACGGGGCTGCTCGACAGCGCCGGCATCTCGGCGCGCTTTGCCATCATCAAGCTGGTCACTGGCGGCCTGCGCATCGGCGTCTCGGCGCGGCTGGCCAAACAGGCGCTGGCCGATTTCGGCAAGGTCGACGTCGCCGAGATCGAAGAGCTCTGGCATGGGCTATCGCCGCCCTACACGGCGCTGTTCGCCTGGCTGGAAGGCAAAGCCGAAAAACCGCGCAACACGGCGATGGCGCTGTTTCGCCCGGTCATGCTGTCGAACCCGGTCGGCGACAGCGACCTCGAAAAGCTCGATCCCGCCGACTACGCGGCAGAATGGAAATGGGACGGCATCCGGGTCCAGGCGGTGGCCGAAGGCGGCATCCGCCGGCTCTATTCGCGCACCGGCGATGATGTCTCAGGGGCCTTTCCGGATCTCGCCGACGCCATGCATTTTTCCGCCGCGCTCGATGGCGAATTGCTGGTCGGCGACCTGCGGGCGGCGACGGGAACCTTCTCGGACCTGCAGCAACGGCTGAACCGCAAGACGGTGACGCCGAAGATGCAGCAGCAGTATCCAGCCTTCATGCGCTGTTACGACGTGCTGCAGATCGGTGCCGAGGATCTGCGCGGATTGTCCTTCGCCAAGCGACGCGGCCGGCTCGAAGCCTTCATCGGGACGCTCGACCCCAGCCGCTTCGATCTCTCACCCTTCGTCGCGTTCACGGACTGGCAATCGCTCGAGGACCTGCGCCGTGCGCCGCCGCATCCGATCATCGAAGGCGTGATGCTAAAGCGCTGGGATTCGCCCTATGTCGCCGGCCGGCCTAAGGGTCCATGGTTCAAATGGAAGCGCGATCCGCATACGGTGGACGCCGTACTGATGTATGCCCAGCGCGGCCACGGCAAGCGCTCGAGCTTCTATTCCGACTACACGTTCGGCGTTTGGTCCGGGGCCGAGGGCGAGGAGGAACTCGTGCCGGTCGGCAAGGCCTATTTCGGATTCACCGATGAAGAGCTGAAGCAGATCGACAAATATGTCCGTGACAACACCCTCGAGCGTTTTGGACCGGTGCGCTCGGTGCGCGCCGACCGCGACAATGGCCTGGTGCTGGAAGTCGCCTTCGAGGGACTCAACCGTTCGACCCGGCACAAATCGGGTGTGGCCATGCGTTTCCCCAGGATTTCACGATTGCGCTGGGACAAGCCGGCCAACGAGGCCGATCGCATCGAAACGCTGCAAGCGCTGCTCGATGGCTAGACCGAAATCCCGAACCGAAAATTCCATTCCAGACAGGAGCGCACATGGTTTCCCGATCCGACAAGGTTGAGTGTTTTCGCGCTCTTCACAAATCCGGCTGCTTCGTGGTCCCCAATCCCTGGGACATAGCCGGCGCCCGGATGATGGTGGGCTTGGGTTTCAGGGCTTTGGCAACAACATCGTCGGGCTATGCGTTCTCAAAGGGCAGGAGAGACGGAGCACTGGAAGTCAGCCGCGACGAGAGCCTGACGTATGCCGCCGAGATAGCAGCTTCGACCGATGTTCCGGTCACCGCTGATTTGGAGGACGGGTACGCGGATACTCCTGAAGGCATTGCCGAGACCGTTCTGCTCGCGGCGAAGGCTGGATTGGCGGGGCTGTCCATCGAGGACCGGCAGCCGAGATCGAATTTGCCGATACGCGATTTCGACGATGCAGTTGCGCGTGTCGCTGCGGCGGCTGATGCCGCGCGAAAACACAACATCGTCCTTACCGCGCGCGCCGATGGCCTCGGCAAGGGGACATATGGTCTCGAACAGGCCATTCGCCGCCTAAAGGCCTTCGAGACTGTCGGTGCTGAGGTCGTTTATGCGCCCGGAGTGCCGGATCTGGCATCCCTCCAGAGGCTTTGCCGCTCGGTCAGTGCTCCTGTAAATCATGTGATCGGCCAAGGTGTCTCCGGATTGACCCTTGACCAGATTGCGCAAGCGGGCGTGCGACGGGTCAGTGTTGGCGGATCGCTTGCCCGCGCGGCCGGCGGAGCGCTGATGTCCATCTGCCAGGATATTGCGACAGGCGACTTCACCGCACTGGAATCTGCTCCGGCCTGGGGTGATCTACGCAGCCCAAAACCGGTGATATAAATCCGTAAGGGGCCGCCTCCGGCCATCACCACCGATGTTCCCCCAGGGTTCGACTCAAGGTTCGACCGAGACACGGATCTCGTAGACGTCGACCGCCTTGCCCTGCTTGTCGAAATCGGAATTGATGGCGATGGTTCCGGCGGACCCCGGATGCTTGTCGGGAAACTTCACGTCGAACAGAAATTCGTTCTTCTGCTGGCCGACCGCGTAACGCTTGCGGCCGCAGTCGCCGAGTTCGCCGAAATTGCAGTCGACGGAGATCTGCGTGTCCTTGCCGTCCTCGGCCCGGGCGATGATGTCGAACACGGCGTGCTTGCCGGCGAGTTTTTCCAGCACGCCCTGGCCGACGTCGAAGGCGATCGCCGAGCCGGAGGCGCCTGACTGGATGCGCAGGAACGGCCCGCTGTCGTCCTTCATCACCTCGGCCTTGGCGTCAGACGGGGCGGCGACATGCGTCGGGTCGGTCGGCGAAAACACATCGATCCAGTCGCGCGACTGGTCCGCGGCACCGGGCTTTGCCGGCGCGTTGGCGCCATCGGCCGGGGTGAAATCGTCGTCCTCGACGGTCGGCGGCGCTTCCGGAGGCGCGGTATTGAGCTCCGCGGCCGTCTTGAACACACCAGTCTGCATGGCAAAGTACAGTCCGATGCCAATCGCCGCGAGCAGCGTCACCGTGAAGAAAATGGCGGTCAGCGGCAGGCGCCGGCCTCGAATGCGTCGCTCATCGCGATCGGGCGCGACTTCCGTCGCGGCACCGGAAGAGGCAGGAACCGACATGTCGATGGCTGGCGCACCCGGCAGAGCCGCATCCGGCATGATGTCGGGAACCACCGGCAGCACGCGCGAGCGCGGCGCGTCGGAAGCGGGCTGCCCGGGACCGTCGACGGTGACAGCGAGCGATGACGCCCTTGGGCCCGCCTCGTCGACCGCTGGCGCTGCGCCGGCAGCGGCCTCGACCGCCGGCGCGTCGATCTGCGGGGCAACGCCCGGCACCGCCGGCAGGTATTCGGATTCGATCTCGGTGATTTTCGCCTGGATCGCCTTGCGGCGCTTGATGGCGACTTCCACGGTCACGCCGGGATTGGCTTGGAGCGCTCGGTCGAGCGCGGCGAAGGCCGAACGATAGACCCTCTCGCGGAACGCACGGTCCTCGGCATTGCCCTTATCCAGGGCGTTCCGGATCGCTTTTTCGATCGCGTCCAAGCGAGATCCCTCTGCAAATTGTCCCAAGCTTTCGTGATGGTTAGCCGCAGGCGACCAATCAATCAACGGGCGGGCAGCCGCATTCTGCCTCGACAGGCCGTCCAAAGGCCATTTTCACGATGTTCCGGCAAACAAAATCGGAACATGTCGGCGATTCCGGCATGCAGAGGCGCCAGAACGCCGGTTTTGATCGGGGCGCGGCCCGTGCATGATTTGCCAAGTCGCATCTTGAATTCGCGTCCGGTTGAGTCTATCACCCTGCCCATCTTGGAGGCCGTGGCCTCCCGGGCCGCTTTAGCTCAGTTGGTAGAGCACATCATTCGTAATGATGGGGTCAGGTGTTCGAGTCACCTAAGCGGCACCAGTTTTTCAACCGATGGTCGAAGCTGCCTGGGCGCGCCGAAGATGGCCGAATCCCGGCCGTTTGCGTTTGCCATGGATGCAAGGAGCTGCCCGCCATCGACAACAACTCGGGACCGGTGCAGGTCTATCCGAAGACCCACGAGCAAGTCGCGACTTCCTCGGGGCCCGGAAACTCGCGAAAGCGAGCAATCCGGGATTTTCAAATCTCAATAACAAATGATGAACCGCGCATTTCTATTTTTTTGGAACAGACACTTGGGTCGCACATTTCCTGCCGACAGTTCCATGGACAGGAGGTTTTGAATTGCCAAGGCGTGTCGACAAGGAAAAGCTGGCAAGAGCGGACCGCGAGGCGAGGCTGGTGCTGGATGCCGAGCGTCACGCAAGGGACGCTAAGACAACCCGCCTGAGGGAGCAGAGACTGCAGCAAGAGGCATTGGCGGACAAATCTCCGCCTGCACGCCGACGGGAGCCGACCGGGAAGCCGACCAGGCGTGTGATCGAGGTGGACTGACCTGCTTGGGCGCCTGGTTTCGCCCCGATGGCGCCGTCAGCGATGCCTCCGCGTTGCCGCATAAGACAGTAGCCCAGCAGACCCATATGCCATTGTCGGAGCCCCGGTTTTGGTATGAAATGTCCGGTGTCAGCATGGGAGGTCCAAATGCCCAACATTTTCAAGACCGGAGACGTCGTCAAGCTGAGGTCGGGAGGCCCGAAGATGACGGTCAGCGACGGCGCCGCTTCCGGCATGTATCTGTGCCACTGGTTCAATAAAGACGGCGATGTATGGACTCCGCAGCATGCCGGCTTCAAATCGGATCAGTTGATAGCCGCCGACCAATCGACGTAATTCTCGCGTCGCCAACGGGCGTGATTCCCGCGTTCGCCAACGGGCGGGCCGGTCCGGCGCAATTCAGATGCGCCGGACGAGGTGTTCTGCCGTACCTTGGGCCGCCAAGGTCCGTCGCCGGCAAGCGGCAAGACAGGCATGGCGACCGACGGATTTCCGCGATCACAACGTTTAACGGTTGAAGCGTGACCCATGGCATTGGGCCGTGGCAATGCGCCAACCGGAGACGTGAAGCATGATACGCCGTTCGATCCTTGCCGCTGCCCTGAGCCTGCTGACCACCGCGGCTCTGGCCCAGACAGCGACACAGCCACCGGCCGCCACACCGCCCGCCGCGACGGCTGCCAAGTCCGACATCACGCTGGCCAAGTTCCAGAAGCGGCGAGAGAAGGCGATCATGGCCGCCGACACGGACGGCGACGGCAAGATCAGCCTGCTGGAATGGGAGGCTTTTCAAGCCAAACGCAACGTCAAGGGCGATCCCGCAAAATCCTTCGCGCGCGTCGATTCCAACCATGACGGCTTCATCGACCGGGCCGAGCTCGATGCGTTCTTCGCCAAGCGCTTTGCCAGGCTGGACAAGAATGGCGACGGCATTCTGACGGGCGACGAGATGCCGGGCCACAAATCCGCTCCCAAGCCAGAGCAATGACCAAGAGGCTATGACGCATGATGGACATTGGGTATGCGCCAGCCCATGAGCCCCGACCCGGACGAGGAGCTGGTTCGCCGGGTCGGCACCGGCGACCCGGCGGCGGTGCGGACGCTCGTCGCGCGCAAGCTGCCGCGCATCCTTTCGCTGGCCGCGCGCATGCTCGGCGATGCGGCGGAGGCCGAGGATGTCGCGCAGGAAACCTTTATGCGCATCTGGCGTCACGCATCGGGCTGGCGGCGCGGCAATGCACGCTTCGACAGCTGGATCCACCGGGTGACGCTCAACCTGTGTTACGACCGGCTGCGCCGGCGCCGGGAGCTGGTGACCGACGAGGTGCCGGACATTGTCGATCCCGCCCCGCTTCCCGATGCCCATCCCGGCGAAGAGGCGCATCGGGTCGAGCAGGCCTTGCAGTCAATCGCGCCGCGCCAGCGCGAGGCGATCCTCCTGGTCTACTATCAGGAGATGTCCAACATGGAGGCGGCCGCGACCCTGGAGATCAGCGTCGATGCCCTGGAAAGCCTGCTTTCGCGCGGCCGGCGGGCGCTGCAGGCGATCCTGGCCAAGGAGAGTGTCGATGAATGAGAAAGCCGCGATCATGTTTGCAAGGCGTTCACCGTACGTCGGGCGCGCCCGGTGGCCAGTTCCCGGAAATCCAACCGGACACGCGGCTCCAACCGGCAAAGGATAGACCGATGTCTGATGGGTCCAGGAACCAACCGGCAATGGATGCCGAGCGCTTTGCGGCTCTGGCGGCGGCCTATGGCGGCGACTTGCGGCGGTGGCCGCAGCCCGACCGCACGGCCGGCGCGATGTTCGCAAGGACCGAGATGGGGGCGGCCATATTGGGGCAGGCAGGCAAACTCGATGCCTTGCTCGACAGCTATGATGTCATGGCGCCCGGCCCGGCGCTGCACGGCGGCATCCTGCGAATGGCCGACCGGCTGCTCGTCCAGCGCCGGCGCCGGCGGGCCTGGTGGCTGGGTCTTGGGCTCGCCGGCATCGGCCTGGCCGGCGTCATCACCGGATTGGCCCTGGTGAGCGTCGTCACGCCGGAGTTTCAGCCCGACCGCTATGTGCTCGATGCCAATGCGACGGCGTTCGGCGATGCCGGGTCCGATGGCGAGACGATCGAGGAGGACCTATGAGCAAGGGCCGCAACCTCGTCATCGCATCCGTGGTGCTGAATGTCTTCCTGGCCGGCGCGCTTGCCGGCGGAGCGGTCTGGATAAGAAGCGGCAAGCCCGGCCAGGGCTATTCGCTGGAAGCCGCAGGAAGCCGGCTTCCCGACCAGGAGCGCATGCTGTTTCGAAAGGCGCTGCGCGAAGTTCGGCGCGAATCCCGCCAGGTCATCCTCGATGGCCAGCAGGCCAGGCGCGAGGCAGCCGACCTGCTTCGTCAGCCGGTCCTCGACACGACGGCCCTGGCGGCCGCGCTGGAACGGGCGCGCAATGCCGACATCGCCGTGCGCACGCGGCTTGAGCAGCGCATCGTCGAGTTCGCGACGGCGGGTTCGACCGCGGATCGCGCCGTGCTCGCGGACGGGCTGGCCAGGCGGGCCGGGCCGAAACCGAAGCCAGAGGCAGAGCCAAAAAAATCGCCGTGACCGCCGACGGAAAACGCCCGCAGGGCCGTTTAACCCAGGGAAGGGCAGCCTGCCGGACCGATCGGTACGTACAGGTTTTCATTCTCGGAGAACATTCGGAGTAACTCATGAACCGTCTGACACAATATGCGGCGGCAGCCGTCCTCGCCTTGACCGGAACCGCCGCAACCGTCGCGACCTCCGCCGCCATGCCGATGGTGGCGCAGCCGGCCGCCCCGGCACTGATCGAGCACGTGGCCTGGGGTTGCGGGCCTGGATGGCATCCCAATCACTGGGGGCGCTGCGTTCCCAACCGTGTTGTGGTGTATCCGCGTTACCGCTATTGGCACGGCCCGGCCTACTACGGCTGGCATCCGCACCGCCACTGGCACCGCTGGCACCGCTGGTAAGCGCGCGGAAGGGCCGGGCGGCATCCGCCTGCCCGGCCGCCTATCCCCGGTTTAAGTGGGGCAATAGCCCGATCGAGCGTCGTGCGCCTCGCGTGAGATCCAACGATGGAGCGTTGACATGGCTGTCGCGACCAAAGGGCCCATTGCGCCAGATCCCGGCCTGCCAGATCCCGCTTTGATAGCCTTCAACCGCTTCGGCCTTGGAGCCCGGCCGGGTGACCGCGAAAGACTGGCCGGCGACCCTCGCGGCTATCTCAAGGCGGAGCTGCGGCGGCCCGACGTCGCCATGATACCGCTCGACGATCCCGCCTATGCCGACCTCAAGGGGAGCACGCCGGCCATCCAGGCCAGCATGGCGGCAAATCTCCAGCGCAAGCGGGACCGGGAGCGGATGACGACGGAGCAGCAGCAAGCGGGCACGCCAGCCGCGGGCCCGGTTATGCCGCCATCCGCCGCACCGGCCACGTCGCCGCCCGTCGCCCCGCCCGCTGCCAAACCCGCCGTGCCGCCTGTCGAAATTATGTTGTTCCGGGCCGAGGCACAGGCGCGCTTCTACAAGGCAATGCAGGCAGAGGTCGGCTTCGTCGAGCGCCTGGTCTATTTCTGGTCGAACCATTTCTGCGTCTCCATCGCCAAGGACAACATCGTTCGCGCCAGCGCCGGGGCGTTCGAACGGGAAGCCATCCGGCCTTTCGTGCTCGGGCGCTTCGCCGACATGCTCATGGCGGTCGAGCGGCATCCCGCGATGCTGTTCTATCTCGACAACCAGCAGTCGATTGGCCCGGACTCCCGCGCCGGCAAGAACCGCCAGCGCGGCCTCAACGAGAACCTCGCCCGCGAGATCCTGGAACTGCACACGCTCGGTGTCGGCAGCGGCTACAGCCAAGCCGACGTGACCAGCTTCGCGCGCATCCTGACCGGCTGGATGATGGCCGGACGGGAAGGACGGCTGGGCGAACCCGGCAGTTCCGTCTTCAACGCCAATGCGCATGAGCCGGGTGACGCGGTGCTGCTCGGCAAGACCTATCCGGCTGGCGGCATGGGCCAGGCCGAGGCCGCGCTCAATGACATCGCCCGTCATCCGGCGACCGCTCGACACATCGCCACGCAACTTGCCCGCCATTTCATAGCCGACGACCCGCCGTCGGCGGCGGTCGCCCGCCTCGCCAAGGTGTTCGCCAAACGCGACGGCAATCTCAGGGCAGTGGCGGCAGCGCTCGTCGACATGCCGGAAGCGTGGTCGACGCCATTGGCCAAGATGCGCTCGCCCTTCGACTATGTCGCGGCCATCCGCCGAGCAGCCGGTCCCGGCCCGACGAACGACCCTGGCCAGTCGCTCAACTGGCTCAACGCGCTGGGCGAGCCGCTCTGGCGACCGCCGGGGCCGAACGGCTTTTCCGACCAGGCGGACAGCTGGGCATCGGCGGAAGGCATGAAGACCCGCCTCGAGATCGCATGGCAGGCCGCCCGGCAAGTGAAGGACATCGGCGACCCCAACGGCATGCTCGACGCGGTCATCGGTCCCTCCGCCTCGCCCGAAACACGCCAGGCGGTCGCCCGCGCGGAGTCCAAGCAGCAAGGACTGGCGCTGCTGCTGTTGGCGCCCGAGTTCCAGCGACGATAGATCGAACGATAGGTCCGGCGCCGACAACGCCCATGGAGACGAAGTCATGAGCCTGCTGTGCGAAACCCCTCACCCGTCCCGCCGCGACGTGCTGACGACCGGCGGCGCGCTGTTTGCCTGGGCCTATCTGCCGCGCTTCGCCCGTGCCGCCGACAACCGCGACCCGCGCCTGATCGTCATCGTGCTGCGCGGTGCGCTGGACGGCCTGTCGACCGTCGGTCCGGTCGGCGATCCCGACTATGCCGGCCTGCATGGCGACATCGCCCTGTCGCTCACCGGCCCGCACCCGGCGCTGCCGCTCGATGCATTCTTCGCGGTCAATCCGGCGATGCCGGTGTTTGCGCGGCTGTTCAAGAACAACAAGGCGGCTGTCGTGCACGCCGCCGCGACCGGCTATCGCGAGCGCTCGCATTTCGATGGCCAGGATGTGCTGGAAAGCGGCTTTGCCGGTCCCGGCCATGTCGCCACCGGCTGGCTCAATCGGGCGCTGGAGAACCTGCCGGCGGGCGACCGCGTAGCGACACTCGGTGGCCTGGCCGTCGGAGCGTCGACGCCGCTGGTGATCCGTGGCGCGGCTCCCGTGCTCGGCTGGGCGCCGCAATCGCTGCCGGCACCGGCCGGCGACCTCGCGCAGCGCGTTCTCGATCTCTACCAGCATCGCGATCCGGTTCTGGCCGTCGCGCTGCAAAAAGGTCTCGATGCCGATCGCATGGCGCTCGACGACCAGATGGGCGCCAGGACGATGAAGCCGAAAGGCGGCCTCGACAGCGCCGCCGGCATACGGCAGGCGGCGCAAGGTGCCGCCAGGCTGATCGCCGCCGATGACGGGCCGCGTGTCGCGGCACTCGCCTTCGACGGCTGGGACACGCATGTCAACGAAGGCGGCGCGACCGGCCGTCTCGCCAGCCTGCTCGGCGGCCTCGACGGGGCCTTCGAGGAATTCGAAAAAGGCCTCGGCGAACGCTGGAAAGATACGGCGATCGTCGCCATCACCGAATTCGGCCGCACGGCGCGGATCAACGGCACGGTCGGCACCGACCACGGCACCGGCACCGTGGTGCTGCTCGCCGGCGGCGCGATCAAGGGCGGCCGCGTCATCGCCGACTGGCCGGGGCTGAAGCCCGCGCAACTCTACCAGCAGCGTGACCTTGCGCCGACCAGCGACGTCAGGGCGGTGCTGAAAGGCCTGCTCGCCGACCAGTTCGGACTTTCGGCCTCGGTGCTCGGCGAGAAAGTGTTTCCGGACTCAGGTGCGGTGAAGCCGATGATGAACCTGACCGCCTGAAGTTCTGGGGCGCCGCGTTCCCGCCGCGGCGCCGTCTCGCTGTCCACCGCGATCAGGCGGCCTCGACCTTGGCTGCCTGCAAGGCTTCGCCGCGCACCAGCCTGGTCACGCCGACGAAGTCGATCTTGCCCGAGCCAAGCACCGGCACATGCGCCACGACGCGCACTTCAGCCGGCACCATCAGGTCCATCGCGCCGCTTGCCTTGGCGAACGCCAGAAACTCGGCGCGCGTCGCTTTCTCGGCCTCGGTGACGAGCACCAGTTTTTCGCCCTTGCGCGGGTCCGGTACGGTCGCGACCGCCGAGAGCGAACCTTTCCACAACTCGCCCGCCAGCGCTTCCACCGCAGCCAGCGAAATCATTTCGCCGCCGATCTTGGCGAAGCGCTTGGCGCGGCCGCGAATGCTGACGAAACCAGCATCGTCGATGCTGACGATGTCGCCGGTGTCGTGCCAGCCATCTTGCAGCGGTTCGAGCACACCCGGTTTTTCGGCCCGGAGATAGCCCGCCATGACGTTGGGGCCGCGCACGAACAGCCGTCCACCGCCCTCGACGCCGATCACCGGCTCCAGACGATATTCCATGCCCGGCATGATTTTTCCGACCGTGCCCGATTTGTTGTACATCGGCGTGTTGATGGAGATCACCGGCGCCGTCTCGGTAACGCCGTAGCCTTCGAGAATGCGCAGGCCGAATTTCTCCATGTAGGTTTCGCGGGTCGAGGCCTTGACCGGCTCCGCACCGGAAAAGCAATAGCGCACCGAGCGGAAATCATAGGGATGCGCTGTACGCGCATAGCCGCTGAGGAAAGTGTCGGTGCCGAAGATGATCGACGCATTCGAGGCATAGACCAGTTCCGGCACGATGCGGTAGTGCAGCGGCGAAGGGTAGAAATAGACCGGGACGCCGGACACGAGCGGCAGCACCGTGCCTGCCGTCAGGCCGAAGGAATGGAAGATCGGCAGAACGTTGAACACCTTGTCGCCCGAATGGAAATCGATGCGCGAGGCGGCCTGCGCGGCGTTGGCCAGGATGTTGCGATGTGTGAGCACGACGCCCTTCGGCGTGCCTTCGGAGCCCGAGGTGAACAGGATCACGGCCGCGTCGGTGGCCTTGCGGGCAACCCTGGGCGTACTCTTGCGCAGCAGGCCGAGCAGCTTGTCCTTGAGGCCGATGGTCGCGCGCAGATCATCGAGCCAGACGATGTTGACCGAGCGGCCGATCTCCTCGACGATCGCGCCAAGCTTGGCCTGCTCGACAAAGGCCCGCGAGGTCAGAATGGTGGTTACCTGCGCCGCCTTGCAAGCGGACAGGATGTTGGCGGCACCGGCGGTGAAGTTGATCATCGCGGGGACCTTGCCGGCGGACATGACGCCGAGCAGCGCGGCACAGGCGCCATTGGCGTTGGGCAGCATGATGCCGAGCGTGTCCTGTCCGGCATAGAGCATTTCGAACTTCTCGCCGAGCACGGCGACAGCCGTGAGCAACTTGCCGTAGCTCAGCGAACCGGTGACCGGATCCTGCACGGCAAGTTGCTTCATGCCGCGCTCGGTCGCCGTCTCGATGATCCTTTCGAGCACGGTCTTGTCAATATGCTGGGTGCGGAAGACGAGGTCGGACATCACCTGGTAGAGCGCGGCGCCGGCGGCGGCGCGCCGCTTGCGTCCCTTCAGCTCGTCGTCGACCTTGAGCCTGACCGGCGGCAGTATGGTCACCTTGACCTTCGGGAACAGGCGGCGGCGCACGTGCTGCGCCGTCAACCGCGAGAAGGGGCTTTTCTCCAGCCCCTCGATGCGGATCGGCACCACCATCGAGCCGGTCCTGTCGGCCACCATGGCGGCGCCGTCATAGACCTTCATCAGCCCGCCGGTGACGGTGATGCGGCCCTCGGGGAAGATGACCAGCGGGTCGCCGTTCTGTACGATCTTGATCAGCGTGCGTGTCGACATCGGCTTGGATGGATTGAGCGGCAGCGCGCGGGTCAGCTTTAAAAACGGCTTCATCCACCAGGCCTGCGCAATGGTATAGTCGATGGCGAAGACCGGCTCCTCATTGGTCAGCGTCAGAGCCAGCGGTCCGTCGAGGAAGCTGACATGGTTCAGCGCCAGGATGGGCGCCGGGCCCGCGGCCTTGAGATTGTCCAGGCCTTCGACTTCCAGCCGGTGGAAGGCGCGGAAAAGAATGGAGACAAAATCGCGGAAGGCATTGGTCGGCAGGTATTTCAGCATCAGCCAGGCGGCGATGGCATTAGCCAGGGCGAGGCCGAACAGGATGCTTCCCGTTGAGACGCCGGCTGCCTGGATGGTAGCGACGAGCAAGCCGCCGACAGTCATGAAGCCGGCGTTGACGATGCTGACTGCGGCGACGACCCGGGCGCGGCGCGCCTCGGGCGACCAGGCCTGCACGGCGGCAAAGGTCGGCACCACCAGGAAGGCGCTGGAGATGGCCATGCCGGCGAGGTCGATCGCAACACGGATGGTGTTTGGCCCGGCGAAGAAGAGGCCAAGGGTTTCGGACCTAGGCGAAGGCTGCATGCTCCAGATGGTCCATGCGAGGTCGAGGCCGAACAGCGCCAGCAGCGCCGTGCCGACCGGTGCGGGCAAAAGCACGATGCGTCCCTGCGACATCCACGCGGCGATTGCCGAGCCAATGGCGATCGAGATAGCGAACACCGCGAGATAGGCGGTGACCGCGATCTCGCCACCGCCGAGCTGATCCTTGACCAGCGTCGGCAGGATGGAAAGGACAATGGCACCGATCAGCCAGAACCAGGACGTCATCAGGCCGGCGCGCCAGATCCGCGTGTCCGTGCGCAATTCGCTGACCTGGCGCCAGGTCGAGCGAAAGACATTGCTGTCGATGACGAGGTCGGGCGCCGCGGAGCCTGTTGAAGGGATGTAGCGGCTGACGAACCAGCAGCCGACGGCGAGGATCATCATGATCGGGCCGAAGACCGAGACGCCGATGCCATCGGCCGAGACGACGCCGCCGGCGATGGTGCCGCCGAGAATGGCGGCGAAAGTCGCCGACTCGATCCAGGCGTTGGCCCCCGGCAATTCCTTGCGTTCGAGATGATCGGGCAGGATGCCGTATTTGATCGGCCCGAACAGCGCCGAGATGATGCCGAACATCAACAACGCTGTCATCAGCACCGGAATGGAGGACAGCGCGATGCCGACGACCGCCACGGCAGCGGCGCCGATCTCGGCAAATTTCAGCCGGCGGGCGATGAGCGCCTTGTCGAAGCGATCGGCGATCTCGCCGCCCAGCGCCGACAGGAGCAGGAATGGAGCCATGAACACGGCGCCGGCCAAAGTGACGAGCGAGGCCGCCTGATCGGCGGCCAGTGTGAAGAGGATCAGGAACACCAGCGTGTTCTTGAGGAAATTGTCGTTGAAAGCGGACAGGAACTGCGTCCAGAAAAGTGGCGCAAAGCGCCGGGACAACATCAGATGCGTGTTCATGGCGATTTCCATTTGGCGGACCATCCGGCACTGTGCCGACGACCCTGCGGGTTGCGTGCGCTGTTTCAATCGCAGAGATATCAATGAGCTGGTTAACTTCCTTACTGCCTGTGACGTTCTCCAGTACTCAGGAGTTGGGACCCTCCACCCTTTTCGGCGTGTCGAGTGTCGTCCTTCGGACGGTGAACGCCGTTCATTTCTCAAACTTATCACTTTTTGAACAATGTTCAACAAGAAAATGAACGACGTTCACAAATACATCACCGAGACGGAATTGTCTTGCCCCCTTGTCATAGATGCCCCCGTTGTGGCCGCTTAGAAAGACGCGCCGACCAAGCAAGCACTATTGGGGTCGGCTGATGACGCGTTCCGGTGTTCGACATGTTTGCAGACGCATACGCTGAGTGCGACCAGGGTTCCTCGCGCGCCGGGACGCGGAGACCGGGAGACGCGGCGCCGTGGTGCTCGAGTTCGGCGATCATCAATCGTCGGCGACAAAGCCGTTCGTCGATGCCGTTGCCGGCGAGGACGCGCTGGCAAGACCGGAGTCACTTGCCTACCGCACCTTCTACACGCTCTCGACCTTCAGCGACCCGCTGCGCCATCCGATGCCGCTCGATGTCGGCTTCCTCGGCGCAAGCCTGCTCGATGCATGCGGCCGGTCCGCCAATGTCGCCCATGATGATCGACCTCGTGCGCCTGCGCGACCATTGCGGAGGTCGATGCGCATCTGCGGCGGCGCGTCGATTCGGGGTTGCTGCATCTCTTCCCGCAGGCGCCGCTTCACAGCCTCGTCGCACCACTCCAGTCGGCGGAGGCCAACCGCTGATGTCTCAGGTGATCGGAGTCGATCCCAGCGTCGCCACTGTCTTCAGCGCGCCGTCGAGCATGTCGCCCTTCTCGTCTTTCAGCGCCGCCTCGCGCAGGCGGCGGATCCAGTCGGCGGCGTCCTCCCTACCCTTGAGCAGATCAAGCGCCGACAGCACGCGGTCGAATTTCGACTGGGCGCGCGCATGCGTGTCGCTGTAGCCCTTGATCAGCCGGCGGCAATTGAGGATTTCGACGGCAAGCTCGTAATCTGCCGGCACGGAGCCGAGTGCCAGCGCATACCAGCGATCGAGATGCGCGACCTCGACCTTATGCCGCAGCAGGCCGCGGCGCCAGCGGCGCAGGCCGCCGATGAACCACAAGGCGGCGAAGCCGGCAAAGCTGTCGGTGCGGATGCGGCGGCCCCGGTTGATGCGGCGATCGAGGAAGGCTGCCAATTTCGGCCGGTCCTCGATGTAGCTGCCCAGCCTCGCCGGCAGCGTGCCGCAGAACTCCTCGATGCGCGGATGGAAGTACTCGGTCACTTGCAGGACCGAACCGTCCTTGACGCCAACCTCCTTGCGCACCCGCCTGTCGCGGGTCGAGCGCGTTTTCAGATCGGCGACGCGGATCATGTCGTCATAGCACATGGCGTTGGCCAGATGCTTGGCGGCTGCGATGGACAGCGCATGGGTTGGATCCGCGTGGTCGATCGCCACGGCCCTGTCCAGCCGGTCGAGATATTCGCGCCCATAGGCGATGTCCTGATAGTCGACGACCTTTCTCAGGCCCCTGAGCGCCATGTCGCGCACCGCCACCGGCAGCAGGTCGATGCGAGCGGCAAGCGCCTGCCATCCCTGCAAAAGGTTTCGCGGGCCACTCACATGTCCCGCACCCAGGGCAGATACGACAATCGCCGGCTCCGCCGGGTTCGCCATCGGCGCCGCCGTGCCGCGCGCACGATCATACGCGGCCGCGAAGGCGGCGAGGCTGGCCTTGACGCCACGGCCGCCGATGCCAATCGCCTGCTCGTAGCTTTCACGGGTAAACGGCAGCGCGTCGGAGCCGGCCAGCGCGCCAAGCAGGCTGGCCGAGATCATCGAGCCGTTGTCGGCGGCGATCTTTTCCATGTCGAAAGCGATGAAGCGCTTCGATGCGGCCTCCGCAGTGGCGTGGACTTTGGACGACGAAGCGCGGCCGTCGCCCGGTTCGATCTTTTCCGACACGGCGGCGATGCGGTGCGAGGACGCGATCAGCGTCGTGCGGTTGGGGGTGACGAAGCCCCTGATGATGGCTCGGCCGGCTTCCATCAGTTCGGCGGCAATCAGGATATCGACATCGCCCTGCGAGGGCGACAGCGCGAAGACCGGCAGACGGCCCGTGTCGCGGGCCATTTCGATATAGTAGATGGTGGCGCCGGTGCGCTGCGCGACGCCGGCGACCGAGGTCGATTGCGCGACATAGAAATTGCGCTCGGCGACGTCGGTGATCCAGTCGGCGAGCACGCCGCCGCCCTGGCCGCCGACGGCCAGCACGGCGAGCTTGATCACCGGCTCATCGGCAGCACCGGACCGGGGGCGCGAGGAAGGAACGGGATCAAGCATCGGAAAATATCAGGCGCCGGCCTTCGCGCCGCCTCTGCAGGAAGCCGATCGTCGCGCGGCGCGCCGTCTCCAGGAAACGGTCCCAGCGGCTTGGATTGTGCACGACGTCGGCGCGGTAGAAGGACGGGCACAGCACCGCCGCATCGGCGACCTCGCCGCAATTGCCGCAGCCGACGCAGTTCTGGTCGATCGATGCGACCGGATCGTCGCGCAGCGGATCGTCGAGCGACTTGACCGACAGCGATGGGCAGCCGGAGAGCCGCATGCAAGCATGGTCGCCGGTGCAGATGTCTTCGTCGACGCCAAATTTCGGCTTGACGACACGCTCGCCGCCGTTGATCGCTTTGTCGACCAGCGGTTTTTCGCGACGCTGGCGATTGAGCATGCATTCCGACGAAGCGACGATTACTTTTGGCCCCTTCTCGTCCGTCGTCAGCGCCTCGCGCAGCGTGTCCTGCATCTTGCCGACATCGTAGGTGCGGTCGACATGGCGCAACCATTTTACGCCCATGCCTTTCACCGCCTCGGTGATCGGATGCTTGGTCGACTTGGTCCTGTTGCCCGCGCGCGACGACAGGATGTCCTGCCCGCCAGTGGCGGCCGAGTAAAAATTATCGACGATGACGATGACGCCATCATTCTTGTTGAACACCGCATTGCCGATCGATGAGGTCAGGCCGTTGTGCCAGAAGCCGCCGTCGCCGACGAAGGAGATCGAGCGGCGCTTGGCATCGGGCGAATTGAACGCCGAGGCCGAGGCTGGTCCGAGCCCGTACCCCATTGTGGTGGCGCCGAGTTCGAAGGGCGGCATGATCGAGAACAGATGGCAGCCGATGTCGGAAGCGATGTGATGCTTGCCGAGCTCCTGCTCGACCAGCTTGGTCGCGGCGAAGATCGGCCGCTCCGGGCAGCCGATGCAGAAACCGGGCGGTCGTCCTGGAACGACATTGATCAGGTCCGCCGTGTCGACGCCGTCGCCGACCTTGTTGGGGGCGCGCACTTCGCCCGGCAGCAGATGCGGGGCCTCGGCGCGCAGGAAGGCGCCGATGCCGTCGAGCATGACCTGGCCCGTATATTCCCCAGCCATCGGCAGGTGCTCCTTGCCGACCAGCCTGGTGCCGCGCCCGGCCTTGTGCAGCATCGCGGCAAAGGCCTGTTCGATATAGTTGGGCTGGCCTTCCTCGACCACCAGCACCGCCTGCTTGCCCTCGCAGAAGGCGAGGAATTCGTCGTCGATCAAGGGATAGACGGCGTTGAGCACATAGAGCGGCACATCCGTCTCGCCATAGGTGTCGGCAAGGCCGAGCCGCTGCAGCGCACGGATGACTGAGTTGTACATGCCGCCCTGCATGACGATGCCGACGGAGCCATGGTCCGAGCCGAAGAACTCGTTGATCTTGTTCCTGGCGATGAAATCCACCGCCGCCGGCCAGCGCTTTTGCACCTTCTCCTTTTCGTGCAGGAAGGAGGCGGGCGGCAGAACGATGCGGCCGGTGTCGCGACGCGGTGATTCGAGCGCATCGGCGACCGTCATCGGCGGACGCTTGTTATCCTTGGCGATGAAATGGCCGTGCACGTGGCAGCAGCGGATGCGCACCTGCAGCATGACCGGCGTGTTGGAGATTTCCGACAGTTCGAAGCCATCCTCCACCGCCTTGACGATAGACGGCAGGTTGGGACGGGGATCGAGCAGCCAGACCTGGCTCTTCATGGCGAAGGCATGGCTGCGCTCCTGCATGATCGAGGAGCCTTCGCCATAATCCTCGCCGACGATAATCAGCGCTCCGCCGGTGACGCCACCGGAAGCGAGATTGGCCAGCGCGTCTGAAGCCACATTGGTGCCGACGGTCGACTTGAACGTCGCCGCGCCCCGGATCGGGTAATGCACCGAAGCGGCGAGCATGGCGGTGGCGGTGGCTTCCGAGGCGCTTGCCTCGAAATGCACGCCGAGTTCGCCCAGAATGTCCTGCGCGTCGGCCAAAACGTCCATCAGATGACTGATCGGCGCGCCCTGATAGCCGCCGACATAGCCGACGCCGCATTGCAGCAGCGCCTTGGTGATGGCGAGGATGCCCTCGCCGGCGAATTCCTCGCCGGCGCCGAGCCTGAGTTTTTCGACTTCCTTGGCAAAAGACCGTTCGGCCATCTCTGCCTCCTTCCGTTGCCGCCGACAGTTGGCGGCGCGTGCATCTAGATGTCGTGCTTGCGAATGTTTTTCAGCATTTTCAAAAGCGTCGCGATGAGTGCTGCATATTCGGCGTCGTCGATATCGTCGAACATCGCCTCGAAGGCGTCGTGCATGGCCGGCCAGGCGCGGGTGAACTCGGCGCGGCCCTCGTCGGTCAGGAACACATGGCGAATGCGGCTGTCGGTGACGCCCTGCTCGCGCCGCACGAAGCCTTGCCCCTCCAGCGTGTCCAGCGTGCGGCTCAAGGTCGATTGCTCGATAACAGTATAGACCGAGAGGTCGTTGACGGTGACGCCGTCGGTGACCGACAGCACCGCCAGCGTGCGCACCTGCGAAATGGTGAGGCCCTGCTTGCGGAAGTCGTCACGCAAGGTAGCGTTGTAGCGGCCCATGATGCGGTTCATCAGATAGGGAGCGAATTGCTGCAGGCCGATCTGGCCGAGGGTGGAAATGCGCTGGCGTTTTTCGGCGACCTTTTGTTCCATCACAGCTTCCCCGCCAGCAGGAAGCCGGAGCCACCACCGAGGCCCGCACCGGGATGGGTCGAGGCGCCGATATGATAGAGGCCCTTGATGCCGGTCCGGTGGTTGCGGCTGGTCTTGAACGGCCGCCACAGGAATGACTGGTCGACAACAGAGGAGCCGCCGTAAGGGTCGCCGCCGACCAGGTTGATGTTCATCGCTTCGAGATCGGCCGGCGAATAGGCGCGGCGCGCGATTACGCTGTCCTTGAACCCGTCGACATGGCCGGCGAGGATCGCTTCGACGCGATCGGCATAGGCCTCGCGCAACGCCTCGGTCCATTGCCCGTCGGCAGGCGCATCGAGCTTGCCGGCGGCGTCGCCCTTGATGTGGCGGGGCGCCTCGGGGAGTTGAAGCCACAGGATCGCCTGGCCTTCCGGACAGCGTGACGGGTCGAGCGCGTGCGGCTGGCCGACGCAGATGGTCGGCACCTCGGGCAGCATGCCTCGCGCCGCCTCGTTGGAGGCTTTCGAAACGCCGTCCAGTCCGGGCGTCAAATGCAGCAGCGCCACCTTGTCGAGGCCCTCGCCGCGCCAGGACGGCGGCTTGGTCAGCGCGTAATGTATCTGGAAATTGCCTTTGCCATAGCGGTATTTCCGCGTCGCTTCGAGATCGTCCTTCGAAGCGTCCTTGCCCAGCAGACGGCCGTAAAGCTGCGTCGGCGTGACCGAGCAGATGACGCTCTTGTTCGCTGTAATCGTTTCGCCCGACGCCAAACGCACACCGGCTGCGCGGCCGCCCGCCTGGACGATCGAGGCTACGTCGGCGCCGGTGCGGATGTCTCCGCCGCGCTCCCTGATCAGGGCCTCGAAAGCGGCAAGCAGGTTCTTCGCGCCGCCCTTGACGATCGGCGCGCCGGCCGCCTCCAGCGCGAAGGCGATCACCTTGGCGATCTGGCCGGAAAAGGCATCTTCCGGGCCAAGCCCGGCATGCAGCACCCAGGGCGCCCAGAGCGCCCGAATGGTTTGGGACTGGTAGCTGCTTTCCAGCCAGCCGCGCGCCGGCACCAGCGCTTCGCCAAGAAAGGCGGCTAGGCCACGCGGACCACGCCGCCAGGTATCGCCGGCCAGCAGCTTCGCCGTCGGGTACGACCAAAGCGCGCCGCCGAGCAGGCCGAACAGCAGGCCGGCATTGCGTTCGATGCCGCCGACATCTTCCGCGTGGCGGTCACCGTCGCCGGCCGCGATCGCATTTATGGCAGCGACATTGGCGGCGCGGTCGGTGCTGAGCACGGCATGGCTGCCGTCGGGCATGAGCACGCCGGTCGGCGTGCCGGTGTGGCAGAATTCCAGGCCGTGGCGAGCGAGGTCGGCGCCAAGTGCGGCAAAGGCCGGCGAGGTGACGAACAACACGAAGGTCGTCGCCATCACGTCATGGACAAAGCCCGGCGCGGTGATCTCCTCGGTGCGCATGCAACCGCCGATACGGTCGTTGCGCTCCAGCACGAGCACCTTGGCGCCCTTGCCGCCGAGCATTGCGGCGCAGACCAGCGCGTTGATGCCGCTGCCGACTATGATGTGATCTGGGGCGGTCATCGAGGGGTGCTCCCCCGCTTTGGTGGATGATGTTTAATTGCGCGCGGTAGCGTTCCTTGGCGTAGAGCGGCAACCTCACAAGGTTGCCGCGCCCACTTCGTCATCGCGGTACCATTCGCAGCCATGATCTTCTCCCGAAGACCGCCCTCGCTTTATTTCCCCGGCACCAGCGCCAGCGCGCGGATCGGGCTGCCGGTGCCGTGCTCGATCTTGAGCGGTGCCGCGATCAGGATCGCGCCTTTCGGCGGCAGTTGGTCGAGATTGCAGAGGCTGGCGAGGCCGTAGCGGTTGGCCTTGTGCATCAGCGTGTGGGCCGGGAATGGCGGCTCCATGCCGCCGGCCTTGCCGGCATCGGTGCCGATCGTCTCCGAGCCCCAGCCCTTGATGTCCTTGCTGATCAGGAACTGGATGGCTTCCGCCGTCGGGCCGGGTGTGTGCGGACCGGTCTCGTTGGCATTGAGGAACTCGGCTTCCGAGCCGTTGCGCTTGTACCAGTCGGTGCGCATCACCACCCACTCGCCGGCATTGATCGCGCCATGCTTGGCTTCCCAAGCCTTGATGTGGTCGACGGTCAGCAGGAAATCGTGATCGGCGGCGGCCTCCTTCGAACAGTCGATGACATTGACCGGCCCGATGAAGTTCTGCGCTGGAATGGTGTCGGTGGCGCCGTCCGGATAGTCCTTGCCGCTGATCCAATGCTGCGGCGCGTCGAAATGCGTGCCGGAATGCTCGCCGAGCTTCAGCCAGTTCCACGCCCACCATGGACCGTTCTTGTCATAGCGGGAGATCGAGTGGATCTCGACCTTCGGCGTGTCGACGGCGAGTTCCGGCGGCAGCTTGATCAGCGGTGTGTCCGGCCCGAGCGGCGCCGTCAGGTCGACCACCTTGATGGCGCCGGAAAGAAGCTGGCCGGCAACTTCGCCGAGGAGTTTCTGGGTGTCCATGGTCTCTGTTCCCTCTTGTCTGACATGATCAAGGCTCGTCTCGGCCCTTAATATCCTACTAGACGAAAACATATGCATCTGCAATTATCTTTAAGCATAAAGGAAATGGGAACGGGGCGTGAGCGAGTTCGACGCCATCTTTGTCGGGGCAGGCCACAACACTCTGGCATGCGCCGCGCATCTGGCGCTCAAGGGCTGGAAAACCGGGGTTTTTGAGCGCAGCACAACAATCGGTGGTGCCGTCCAGACCCACGAATTCACGCTTCCAGGCTTCCGTCACGACTTCGGCGCGATGAATCTGAGCCTGTTCGCCGGCTCCGCCTTCCACCGGAAATATGCAAATGAATTGAAAGCACAGGGGCTGGAATTCGCGCCGGTCGCCGACTGTTTCGCCAGCGCCTTTCCGGATGGACGCTGGCTCGGCATCAGCAACGATCTGGAAAAGACCGCCGGTCGCATGGCGGCCTTTTCAGCCGCCGACGCCGCGACATGGCGCAGGCTGGTTGCCGCCTTCCCGTCCGAGGCCGAGCATTTGTTCAAGCTGCTGGGCTCGCCGATGAGCGCCCGGGCGCTTGCAAGCACCGCCTGGAACCTGTGGCGCAAAAAAGGTGTTTCCGGCGCGCTCGACACCGGCCGGCTGCTGCTGTCGTCGCCGCGTGCCTGGCTGGAGGAAAATTTCGAGTCTCCGCACGTCAGGGCGACGCTCGCCACCTGGGGCATGCATCTCGACTTCGCGCCCGACATCGCCGGCGGCGCGGTGTTCCCCTACCTTGAATCGATGGCCAACCAGAGTTTTGGCATGGTGCTGGGCAAGGGTGGCGCCGACACGATCATCCGGGCGCTGGCCGGCATGGTCACATCGGCCGGCGGCAGGATCGTCACCGGCGCCGATGTCGCCGAGATAACCGTCTCCGGCGGCAAGGCCAGCGGTGTGCGGCTTGCTTCCGGCGAGACGCATACGGCCATCAAGGCGGTGATTGCCGGCGTCGCGCCCAAGGCGCTCGCCGGCAAGTTGCTGCCGCTCGGTTCGGGCGACGCCTGCTTCGACATGGCGATGCAAAAATTCCGCCATGCGCCCGGCACGATGATGATACACTTGGCGCTGGACGACCTGCCGGACTGGCGCGCCGGGGCACAGCTTCGGCAGTTCGCCTATGTGCATCTGGCGCCATCGCTCGACCAGATGTCGCGCACCTTTCAGCAGGCGACATCAGGCATGTTGCCGGACGAACCGGTGCTGGTCGTCGGCCAGCCGACGGCGGTCGACCCTTCCCGGGCACCTGAAGGCAAACATGTTCTGTGGGTGCAGGTGCGCATGCTGCCCGCTGAAATCGCGGGCGACGCCTCGGCCAAGATCGCACCAGCCCACTGGGACCAGGTCAAGGAGGTCTACGCCGACCGCGTGCTCGACATCATCGAGACCTACGCACCAGGGCTGCGTGCGAAGATCCTCGGTCGCGCGGTGTTTTCGCCGATCGACCTCGAGCGCGAGAACCCGAACCTCGTCGGCGGCGACCAGGTCTGCGGCAGCCATCATCTGGCGCAGAACTTCTTGTTCCGTCCGGCGCGCGGCTATGCCGGCTGGAACACGCCGATCACCAATCTGCACCTCACCGGCGCCGCGACATGGCCCGGTGCGGGCACGGGTGCCGCCTCGGGCTTCATGCTCGCGCAACAGCTTGGCGGGAGGTAGCCAGACGATTTCATGAAGGCGACGAGAGGCAAGCGCTGCTGCCCACGAAGCCCGAACCAATGACCGGACGAAGCCGCGCAAAAGACAAATAAACCAACAAGGGGAACGACCATGACAATCAACAGACGCGAATTACTGGGATACAGTGCCGGGGCACTTGGCGTGGCCGCTGTCGGCCTGCCCAACATCAGCCAGGCTGCCGCCGGCGAGTTGACCATCGCCTACAATGTCAACCTGCCGTCCTGGGACCCGACCACCGGCCCGTCGGCCGTCAACCCGACTATCCAGGGCCTCTACCAGTCGGTGTTCGACCAGTTCATCCCGCAGAAGCCGGACCTGTCCTTCGCGCCTGGCCTTTTGACGGAATGGGGCTGGAACGACGACCGCACCAAAATCATGATGACGGTGCGCGAAGGCGTGAAATGGCATGACGGCTCGCCCTTCACCCCGGAAGACGTCGTCTGGTCGCTGCAGCGGGCCGGCGACGAAAAGACCGGCAACCCGATCCAGTTCGTCTGGAAGAACGTCAGCAATTTCAAGATTGACGGCAACAAAATCACCGGCGACGTCGTGCAGTTCGACCCGGTCTATTTCAAGTGGATGTCGTTCCTGACCGGCTACATCATGCCGAAAGCCTATTACGAGAAGGTCGGCGCCGAGGGTTTCGAGAAGGCGCCGATCGGCACCGGTCCCTACATGGTCGAAAAGTTCGAGCGCAACGCTTTCCTGCGGCTGAAGGCCAATCCCAACTATTGGGGCGGCAAGCCGGCCTTCGAGAATGTGACGATCAAGTTCGTCACCGACGCCGCGAGCCGGGTGGCCGAGATCGAATCCGGTTCCTCGCAGGTGACGCTCGAAATCCCCTATGAAGAGTACGACCGGCTGATCGCCAAGGACGGGCTTGCCGGGTCCATCAAGAATGTGTCCGACATCGGCATGATCTTCTTCAACGACATCGAAGCGATGCTGGACAAGAACGTGCGCCAGGCAGCCGTCATGGCCGTGGACAAGGAGCTTCTGGTCAAGCGGCTGCTGCGCGGCTATGGCCAGCCGATCGCCACACTGGAGACCCCGGAATACACGGCTTTCGATGCCTCGATCAAGGTGGAGCACAATCCGGAGAAGGCCAAGGAGTTGCTGGCTGCCTCAGGCTATTCGCCGGAAAAGCCGGTCAAGTTCACCATTCAGACGACCAAGGGCTTCAAGCCCAAGGACTATGAGATGATCCAGGCGATCGTCGGCATGTGGCGCAAGGTCGGCATCGAGGCGACGATCGAGGTCTATGAGATCGCCAAACACTACGAGCTCCGCGCCGCCGACAAGCTCGCGCCCGCCGCCTTCTACAATTGGGGTAATGCCATTGGCGACCCGACCACGTCGACCGGCTTTGCCATGTATGGGCCGAGCCCCCATTCGGTCTGGGACAGCCAGGACCTGATCGACATGATCAACCCGCTGTGGGGAGAGAAGGACGAGGCCAAGCGCATCGCCGGGTGGAAGGCGGTCGATAAATACATCGCCGAGCAGGCCTACGTGCTGCCGCTTATGCAGTATGCGCAACCGATCGTGCATGCAAAGGGCGTCAACGTGGTGCAGCATATCTCCGGCGCGCTGCTACCGGCCCTGATGACCCCGGCCTGATATCTGCCTGGGCTTACCGCGCGCCGTCCATAGCGACGGCGCGCATTCTACAGGCATATGAGCCTGCGGGCTCCTGCAAAGATTTACATGCTCCTGCAACGATTCCTGATCCGTCTGCTGACGATGTTGATCACGCTGTTGGGCGTGGCCGTCGTCGTATTCGTGGTTATCCGCGTCGCGCCCGGCGATCCGATCGCCATGATGCTGCCGCCCGGCGCCACCAATGACGACATCGCCCGCCTGCGTGCGCTCTATGGGCTCGACAAGACGATCGTACAGCAGTTCTTCATCTGGCTGTCCGGGGTCGCCAGGGGCGATTTCGGCACCTCGATCTCGCTCCGGCAAGACGTGCTTGGCCTCGTCTTCAACCGGCTGCCGGCAACCCTGGAGCTCGCCATTGTCGCGCTCATCATGGCGGTGGCGATCGGCGGCACGACGGCGATCCTCGGTGCGCGCGAACGCGGCACGGCGGTCGAGGCCGGCATCGACATCGCCAGCGGTGCCGCACTTTCCATCCCCGATTTTCTCTGGGGCCTTGTGCTGATCCTCCTGTTCGGCGTGCTGGTGCCGATATTCGACATTTCCGGCCGCGTGTCGCCGCAGCTCGACTTGCCCTTCATCACCCAGTTCTACTTCTTCGAGAGCCTGTTTCGGCTGCGCTTCGACCTCACCTGGGACCTCTTGAAGCACATGCTAATGCCAGCCGTGGCGCTGGCGCTGCCGCTCGCGGCCATCATCGCGCAACTGCTGAAGCAGTCGCTGAAGGAAGTGCTCGACCTCGATTATGTCGTGCTGGCGCGGGTCAAGGGGTTTTCTGAAACGCAGGTCATCTTGCGCGAGGCGCTGAAGAACGCCGCGCTGCCGACGCTGACGCTCATCGGTGTGCAATTCACCTTCCTCATCGGCGGCACCGTCATCGTCGAGCGGCTGTTCTCCTATGAAGGCCTCGGCAACATGGCGATCGACGCCGTTATCAACCGCGACCTGCCGCTGATACAGGGTATCGTGCTGGTCTTCGCGCTGCTGTTCGTGCTGATCAACCTCGCAGTCGACATGATGTATGCGCTGCTCAATCCGAGGCTGCGCCATGGATGAGGCACGCATCTCGCGACGCGGATCGAGCCCGAGGCTGTGGCTGGCGGGAGGTTGGCTGCTGCTGGCGCTGCTGGCGGCGATCTTGGCGCCGCTGGTCGCGCCGCAGGATCCGCTGGCGCAGGATTTGATGCTGGAACGTCTGCCGCCGTTCTGGCTCGACGGTGCCGAGCCGGGCTATTGGCTCGGCACCGACAGCCTCGGCCGCGACCTGCTCTCGCGCCTGATCTTCGGCGGCCGCATCGCCTTCATCGTCGCTTTCGCGGCGGCCATCGCCGCCTGCGTGGTCGGCTCCACATTAGGGCTGATCGCGGGCTATTTCGGCGGCTGGGCGGACCGCATCATCTCACGCATCGTCGACATCTGGATGGCCTTCCCGCCGGTGCTGTTCGCCATTCTGCTGGTCGCCGTGCTCGGCACCGGCTTAAGCTCCGTTATCCTCGCCATCGCCATCATCGACTGGACGCGTTTCTGCCGGGTCATCCGCGCCGAGGCGATGGGCCAGTCGCGCATGGACTATGTCGAGAACGCTCGCATCGCCGGCTATGGCCGCTTCGGCATCATGCTGCGCGAAGTTCTACCCAATGTGGTGCCGTCGATCGTGGCGCTGCTGTCGCTGGAGATGGGCATCGCCGTCATCGTCGAGGCGATCCTGTCCTTCGTCAATCTATCTATCTCGACCGACGACCCTACATGGGGCGGCATCATCGCCGAGGGCCGGCTGTCGATCCACCAGGCATGGTGGGTGCTGGTGTTTCCGCTGGTCACGCTGATCCTCACCGTGTTGTCCTTCAGCCAGTTCGGCGAGGCGCTGAAGACGCGTTTCGATCCGGTGCTGCGATGAGCGCCTGTCTCGACATAGCCGATCTGAGCGCGGTGCTGGCCAACGGCCAGCGCGTGCTGCGCTCTGTTTCGCTCTCGGTACAACCCGGTGAAGTGCGCGCGCTTGTCGGCGAAAGCGGCGCCGGCAAGACGATGATCGGCAAGGCGGTGCTGGGTGTGTTGCCATTGAGCGTGCGCATCGTCGAAGGCGATATGAGGCTCGAGGGCGAAGACCTCGGCAAACTCCCGCCAAAAGCGCGGCGCACGCTGATCGGCGCGCGCACGGCGCTGATCCCGCAGGATCCGCTGACCGCGCTCAACCCCTCGCGCCGCATCGGCTCCCAGATGACCGACCGTCTGGTGCGCATCCTCGGCTGGAGCGGAGACAAGGCCGATCGGCGTATCCGCCAGTTGCTTGATGAGGTGCAGATCCGCGACCCCGACCGGGTGCTGAAGAGCTATCCGCACGAGCTCTCCGGCGGCATGCGCCAGCGCGTGCTGATTGCCGCCGCCTTTGCCGCCGAGCCACGGCTGATCGTCGCCGACGAGCCGACCACGGCGCTCGACGTGACGGTGCAGAAGCAGATCCTGCGGCTGATCGCGGCGTTGCAGCGCGAGCACGGCACCGCGATCCTGTTCGTCACCCACGATCTCGGCGTCGTCGCCAAGATCAGCCAGAAAGTGTCGGTTCTCTATGCCGGCAAGGTGGTGGAAGAGGCCGAGACGGCGGCGCTCTTCGCCGCGCCGAAGCACCCCTATACAAGGGCATTGATGGCCGCCACGCCGCGCTATACCGATCCCTTCGCTTCGCTGAAGCCGGTGGACGAGACGGTACTGGCGGGGCTCGCCGCCGAGATCGCTGCCGCCGACCAGGCCTGGAGGCGTCCGCATGGCTGAGCCGCTGTTCTCCGTGCGCGGGCTGAAGGTCGCGCTGCCCGACATGACACGCAAGCCGCTCATCGGCCGCGCACCTTTGGCCGAGATTCTGAAAGGCCTGGATTTCGACCTGCCCACCGGCTCGGTGACGGGCATCGTCGGCGAATCCGGATCCGGGAAATCGACGCTTGGCCGTGCGCTGGTGCGGCTGCTGGAGCCGAGCGCCGGCAGCATCCGTTTCGAAGGTCGTGACATCACCCATCTGCCGGAAGCCGAACTGCGGCCACTGCGCCGCGACCTGCAGATGATCTTCCAGGATCCGATGTCGTCGCTCAATCCGCGCCGCACCATTGCCAGCATCATCGCCGCTCCGCTTAAGCAGAACGGGCTCGGCGACGATCTGAAATCCCGCGTCGCCGAGGCATTGCAACGCGTCGGCCTGCCGCAAAGCTTCGCCACCCGCTACCGCCACGAACTGTCGGGCGGGCAGCGACAGCGCGTCGGCATTGCGCGCGCGCTGGCGCTGTCGCCAAAATTCGTGCTGGCCGACGAGATCGTCTCCGGCCTCGACGTGTCTACGCAGGCCCAGATCCTCACCTTGCTCGAGAAGCTTGCAGCGGAGATGGGTCTGACGGTCGCCTTCATCAGCCACGATCTGTCGGTCATCCGGCGGCTGTGCCGTCAGGTGATCGTCATGCGCGAAGGCAGCATCGTGGAAGCGAGCGCCACGGACGCGCTGTTCGACATGCCGCGGCAGACCTACACGCGCGACCTCATCGCAGCCATTCCGCTGCCCGAAATCGATGCGAGCTGGCTGGACATTCCTTTCGCCGGCAAAGCGCCGACATGAATGCGAACGCACGCCGAAAAGCGGGCCTCGGACGTGCGACTGGAGAATGACGAAGTCCCGCCAATGGAGAGGACTGACATGAAGCCCACAATCGCACTTGCAACGCTCGTTGCTGCTATCGTTGGCAGCGCCGGCATCGCCTCGGCGGATTCGATCCCCGGCATGCGCGGCCACGATCACACCGGCATCACGGTTCCCGACATGAAGCAGGCGGTCGACTTCTTCACAGAGGTCGTCGGCTGCAAGAAGGCGATGTCGTTCGGCCCGTTCGCCGACGACAAGGGCACCTTCATGCAGGACCTGCTCGGCGTCGATCCGAAGGCTGTCATCGAGCAGGTCACGATGGTGCGTTGCGGCTATGGATCGAACATCGAGCTGTTCAAATACACCGCGCCCGACCAGAAGAATCTGACACCGAAGAACAGCGACATTGGCGGCTTTCACATCGCCTTCTATGTCGACGATGTCGCCGCGGCCAAAGCCTATCTCGATGGCAAGGGCGTCAAGACCAGGATGGGGCCGCTGCCGGTCAAGGAAGGACCCGCCGCCGGCCAGACCATCCTGTATTTCCAGGCGCCCTGGGGACTGCAACTCGAGGCGATCAGCTATCCCTCGGGCATGGCCTATGAGAAGAGTGCCGAGACCGTGCTGTGGAGCCCGAAGAATCCGGAGAAATGATGTCTCGCGGCGCGCTTGCAGGATTCCCGGCAAGCGCGCCACCCACGCTCGCATAATCATTTCGACATAAAACTTTAAGCTTGAAATATCTTACCTCCAGCGCGATACTGAGGCATAGCAAGCGAAGAGGAGATCGCACGGATGAAGGTTGCGGTTCTCGGCGGCGGACCAGCCGGCCTCTACTTTGCCATTTCGATGAAACTGAGGGACGCCGCGCACGACGTGACGGTTTTCGAGCGCAACCGCACCGACGACACGTTCGGCTGGGGCGTGGTCCTGTCGGCTGAGACGCTCGACAATCTCGCGGAGAATGATCCGGTCAGCGCCGTCTGGATCAAGAAGCATTTTGCCTATTGGGACGACATCGCCGTCATCCATGACGGCGTGCGCACGGTCTCGTCGGGCCACGGCTTCTGCGGCATCGGCCGCAAGCGGCTGCTGGTCCTCTTGCAGCGCCGCGCGCGCGAACTCGGCGTCAAGCTGATGTTCGAAACCGACATCGCCGATCCCCGCCCCTATATGGAGACGCATGACCTGGTCGTCGCCGCCGACGGACTGAACTCAAGGGCGCGCAACGCTTTCGTCGACGTGTTCAAGCCCGACATCGACACACGCAAATGCAAGTTCGTCTGGCTCGGCACCAACCAGAAATTCGACGACGCCTTCACCTTTATCTTCGAGAAGACCGAGCATGGCTGGGTATGGGCGCACGCCTACCAGTTCGACAGCGACACCGCGACCTTCATCGTCGAATGCAGCGAACAGACCTGGGCCGCCTTTGGCTTCGGCGCGATGTCGCAGCAGGAGTCCATCGCGGTGTGCGAGCGCATCTTTGCCAAGCATCTTGGCGGCCACGCGCTGATGACCAACGCCAACCATATCCGTGGCTCGGCCTGGATCAACTTCCCGCGCGTGCTGTGCGAGCGCTGGTCCTACAAGAACCTGGCGCTGATGGGCGACGCCGCGGCCTCGGCGCATTTCTCGATCGGCTCCGGCACCAAACTGGCGCTCGAAAGCGCGGTGGCGCTGGCCGAGTATGTCGAGACCGAGCCGGACCTCGAGGCCGCCTTCCGTAGATATGAGGATGCCCGCCGCACCGAGGTGCTGAAGCTGCAATCGGCGGCGCGCAATTCGCTCGAATGGTTCGAGGAAGTCGAGCGCTATCTCGGCCTTGATCCGGTGCAGTTCAACTATTCGCTGCTGACCCGTTCGCAGCGCATCAGCCACGAGAATCTGCGGCTGCGCGATGCCGAATGGCTGGGCAGCGCCGAAGAATGGTTTCAGCGCCAGGCGGGTGCCGGTGGCAACAGGCTGCGCCGGGCGCCGATGTTCGCGCCGTTCAAGCTGCGCGACATGCGGCTGCAAAACCGCGTCGTCGTCTCGCCGATGGCGCAGTACAAGGCCGTCGACGGCTGCCCGACCGACTGGCATTTCACGCATTATGCCGAGCGCGCCAAGGGCGGCGCCGGGCTCGTCTATATCGAGATGACCTGCGTCAGCCCGGAAGGGCGCATCACGCCCGGCTGCCCCGGTTTCTACGCGCCCGAGCATGAGGTGGCGTGGCGGCGGCTGGTCGACTTCGTCCATGCCGAAACCGAAGCGAAGATCTGCGCCCAGATCGGCCATTCCGGCGCCAAGGGTTCGACCCGTGTCGGTTGGGAAGGCACCGACGTGCCGCTGGCCTCCGGTAACTGGCCTGTGATGGCGGCATCGGCTGTCGCGTGGTCGCCTGAGAATCAGGTGCCGAAGGCGATGGATCGCGCCGATATGGATTTGGTGCGCGATCAATTCGTCGCCTCGGCCGAAATGGCCGATCGCTGCGGCTTCGACATGGTGGAGATCCATGCCGCGCATGGCTATCTCCTGTCGTCCTTCATCACGCCGGTCACCAACCGGCGCACGGACGCCTATGGCGGCTCACTGGAAAACCGCATGCGCTATCCCCTCGAAATCTTCCACGCTGTGCGCGCCGCCTGGCCGGCGGGAAAACCGATCTCGGTGCGCATTTCGGCCAATGACTGGGTCGGCATCGAAGGCGTGACGCCGGCAGATGCCGTCGAGATCGCTGGGATGCTGCATGAGGCCGGCGTCGACATCTGCGACGTTTCGGCCGGCCAGACGTCGGTTGCCGCGAAGCCGGTCTATGGCCGCATGTTCCAGACGCCATTCTCGGACCGCATCCGCAACGAGGTCGGCATGGCGACGATGGCGGTGGGCAACATCTACGAGCCGGACCACGTCAATTCGATCCTGATGGCCGGCCGAGCCGATCTGGTCGCGCTGGCACGGCCGCATCTCGCCGATCCCTACTGGACATTGCACGCGGCGGTGACCCTCGGCGACCGTGGCGTCAAATGGCCGGATCCCTATCTGCCCGGGCGCGACCAGATCTACCGGCTGGCCGAGCGCGATGCGGCGGCGGGGCTGAAAGTATGACGACCGCGAGCACGATTCCCGGCAAGCACGCATTGGTCACCGGCGGCGGCTCCGGCGTCGGCCGGGCTATCGCGCTCACTTTGGCTAGAGCTGGTGTCGATGTGACCATATGTGGGCGCCGCGAAGCTGAACTCGCCAAGGTTGCCGGCGAAGACGGCCGCATCCATGGCATCGTCGCCGATGTCACCGATGAGGCGGCGATGGCGGCGCTCTACGCGCAAGCGGAGGCCGCACGCGGGCCGTTCGATATCGTCGTCGCCAATGCCGGCATGGCCGGCAGCACGCCGGCGCACAAGACCACGCTTGCCGACTGGCAGCGAACGCTCGACGTCAATCTGACCGGCGCCTTCCTGACGGTGAAACCGACGCTGGCCGGCATGGCCGCACGCAAGGCGGGCCGCATCGTGTTCATCGCCTCCACGGCAGGGCTGAAAGGCTACGCCTACGTCGCGCCCTACGTCGCGGCCAAGCATGGCGTCGTCGGCCTGATGCGGGCGCTGGCCGCCGAGACGGCGAAATCCGGTGTCACCGTCAACGCCGTGTGCCCAGGCTTCGTCGAGACCGACATGCTGGAGGAGTCCATCCAGCGCATCGTCGAAAAGACCGGCCGCTCGGCAGAACAGGCGCGGGCCAGTCTTGCCTCGACCAATCCGCAAGGCCGTTTCATCCAGCCGCGGGAAATTGCCGAAGCCGTGCTTTGGCTGTGCGGCGACGCGGCGCAATCGATCACCGGACAGGCGATTTCTATCTCGGGAGGTGAAACATGGTAGCCGGCCCCCTGCCCATGCCATCGGGACCCGGCAAGGACCGGCTGCGCCTATGGATCAGGCTGCTGCGCGCCTCACGCACGATCGAGTCCGAACTGCGCGAGCGCCTGAAGAAGGAATTCGACACGACGTTGCCGCGTTTCGACGTCATGGCGGCACTTTACCGGGCGCCGGAGGGCATGCTGATGAGCGACCTGTCGCGCTTCCTGCTGGTGTCCAACGGCAATGTCACCGGTATTGTCGACCGGCTGGTTTCGGAAGGACTTGTCGCCCGCGCCCGCCGCAATGGAGACCGCCGCACCTCGATGGTTCGGCTGACCGAGGAAGGTACGAAGTCCTTTGCCACCATCGCCGCCGCGCATGAGGGCTGGATCGGCGAATTGCTAGGCAAGGTCAGCGAGGAGGATGCGCGCCGGCTGACCGGCATGCTGACCTCGTTCCGCAGCAACTGGGAGGGACGCGAATGACCGCAATGGCCGGCCTCAAGCCGAAGCATTTCCTGTGGGAGGTCGAGGGCAGGATCGCCAAGGTCCGGCTCGACCGGCCGGAGCGCAAGAACCCGCTGACCTTCGACAGCTATGCCGAGCTGCGCGACACGTTCCGCGATCTCGTCTATGCCGACGACGTCGACGCCGTGGTGTTCCTCTCCAATGGCGGCAATTTCTGCTCCGGCGGCGATGTCCACGACATTATCGGCCCACTGGTCAAGATGGACATGAAGCAGCTCTTGGCCTTCACCCGCATGACCGGCGATTTCGTCAAGGCGATGCTGAATTGCGGCAAGCCGATCATCGCCGCGGTCGACGGCGTGGCGGTCGGCGCCGGCGCGATCATCGCGATGAGTTCGGATATCCGCATCGCCACGCCGGAAGCCAAGACCGCCTTTCTGTTCACCCGCGTCGGCCTTGCCGGCTGCGATATGGGCGCCTGCGCGATCCTGCCGCGCATCATCGGCCAGGGCCGCGCCGCCGAATTGCTCTACACCGGCCGAACCATGACCGCGACGGAGGGCGAGCGCTGGGGGTTTTACAACAGGCTGGTAGCGGCAGACGTACTCGAGGCCGACGCGCTCGACATGGCGGCCCGCATCGTCTCCGGCCCGACCTTCGCCCACGGCATCACCAAGACGCAGCTCAACCAGGAATGGTCGATGGGCCTCGAACAGGCGATCGAAGCGGAAGCGCAGGCGCAGGCGATCTGCATGCAGACGCGAGATTTCGAGCGGGCATATCGGGCTTTCGTGGCCAAGGAAAAGCCGGTGTTCGAGGGGAATTGAGGATGTTTTCTTCGATCAACATGGCCACCTTGGCAGGACAGCGCCCCCCTCTGGCCTGCCGGCAATCTCCCACTCCACGGGGGAGATTGGATGCAATTTCTGCTTTCGCCAATAACGACCGTTGCAAAGAAAGCGCCGCCAGCGAAGCTGCCAATCTCCCCCCTCGTGGGGGAGATGTCCGGCGGGACAGAGAGGAGCGCAGTAGAGCACAAGCCTTGCAGAACAGCGGAGGCACAAATGCCTGACCGTTCCTTCCTCAACTGGCCCTTCTTCGAAGACCGCCATCGCGAACTCGCCGAGCACCTGGACGCCTGGTGCGCGAAAAACCTGCCGGTCGACCACCATGACGTCGACGCCGCCTGCCTCGAGTTGGTGGCGAAGCTCGGCAGGGATGGCTGGCTGAAGCCGACGGCGCTCGATACGGACAACCCGGCGCCACTCGACGTGCGCGCCCTGTGCATCACGCGCGAGACGCTGGCCCGCCACGATGGCCTCGCCGATTTCGCTTTCGCCATGCAAGGTCTCGGCACCGGCGCGCTCAGCCTGTTCGGCACGCCGGACCAGCAGCAATGGCTTTCAAAGACGCGGGACGGCAAGGCGATCTCAGCCTTCGCCCTGTCCGAGCCGCGCTCCGGCTCTGATGTCGCCAACATGGAGATGACAGCGACCCGCGATGGCGACAGCTACGTTCTCACGGGCGAAAAAACCTGGATCTCGAATGGCGGTATCGCCGATCTCTATGTCGTCTTCGCCCGCACCGGCGAGGCGCCGGGTGCCAAGGGGCTTTCCGCTTTCCTGGTGTCGGGCAACGCCGAGGGCCTCGGTATCGCGGAACGCCTCGAAGTGATCGCGCCGCATCCACTGGCGCGTCTTTCGTTCGACCAGGTCCGCGTGCCCACCTCGGCGCTGATTGGCAGGCCGGGCGACGGTTTTCGCATCGCCATGTCGGTGCTCGACGTGTTCCGCTCGACGGTCGGCGCGGCGGCGCTCGGCTTTGCCCGCCGGGCGCTCGATGAAAGCATCAAACGCGTGGCCGAGCGCAAATTGTTCGGGGCGCCGATGGCCGAACTGCAGATGGTGCAGGGACACATCGCGGATATGGCGCTCGACGTCGATGCGGCGGCGCTTTTGGTCTATCGCGCTGCATGGACCAAGGACATGGGTGCGGCGCGGGTGACGCGCGAGGCGGCGATGGCCAAGCTGTTCGCCACCGACAAGGCGCAGGAGGTGATCGACAAAGCCGTGCAGCTGCATGGCGGCGATGGTGTCCGCAAAGGCCATATCGTCGAGAGCCTGTATCGCGAAATCCGCGCGCTGCGCATCTACGAGGGCGCATCGGACGTGCAGAAAGTGGTGATCGCGCGACAAGTGATGGGGGCGGCCTGAACAGGTCGTGACCACGGACTGAAATGTTTCGAGACGGATATTGCGGACCCGATATTGGATAGGCGGAGAGACGAAATGCACGAGATCCTGCAGCCGGAAGGCTGGGCAAAACCGGTCGGTTACGCCAACGGCGTGGCGGCGCGCGGCAGGCTCGTCTTCGTCGGCGGACAGGTCGGCTGGAACGGGCAATGCCAGTTCGAGACCGACGATTTCGCCGGCCAGGTGCGGCAGACGCTCCACAACATCGTCGCGGTGCTGGCCGAGGCCGGCGCGGAGCCACGACATATCACCTCGATGACTTGGTATTTTACCGACAAGGCAGAATATCTCGGCAACCTCAAGGGGATCGGTGAAGCCTATCGCGAGGTGATCGGCCGACATTTTCCAGCGATGGCCGCCATGCAGGTGGTGGCGCTGGTCGAGGACCGCGCCAAGGTGGAGATCCAGGCGACCGCCGTTATTCCGGAATAAGTAATTCGTTTTCGCGGAATATATTATTCGCGGAGCCCCGCCTGCCTCAGCAGAGGCAGTACATGGTCGCAGAAATAGGGCAATTCCCTGGTGTAGTTGACGAAGGACAGGGCGATGCCTTGATAGCCGTGCGCGGCAATGGCGGCCATTTCGGCGGCGATCGTCCGCGGCGTTCCAACCAGCGGGTAGGTGCCGGCACCGCCGGCGAAACGCTGGCGGTAGCGGTCATAGGCGTGCGGGTCGTGCGACTGCGAGAATTCCTTCTTGCCGGCCATATGCGCATCGACCGCCTCGTGATCGGCCAAATCGACGGCATATCGGTTGTAATAGGCCTGCGCCTCTTCCATGGTCGGGCGGCAGACGACATGGGCCACGGTGTAGACGCCGACCTTGCGGCCAACCTTGTCGGCTCGCTCGCTGATGTCGGCGACATGCTTGCCCGCATCGGCCATCTCGGAAAAGGTCGTGAACAGATAATCGCATCTGGCGGCGGCGAAATCGCGGCCCGGGCCGCCGAAAGCGGCGTTCATGGTCACTGGGCGCGGAACCTGCAGGCTGGCCGGCCTGCTGACCGCATCCTTGAGGTGATAATAGGTGCCTTCGTAGTCAAGCGGCTCCGCCGATGCATAGAGCTTCTCGAGGATCTCGATCCATTCGGCCGCCTGGTCGTAGCCCTTCTCGACCAGCGGCGTTCCGAACATGCCGAATTCCTTCGGGTTCCAGCCGCAGACGACGTTCAAGCCGGCGCGGCCTTGGCTGATGTGGTCGACCGTCGCCAGCGCCTTGGCGGCATAGAGCGGATGCACCAGCGGCACGTGCACGGTCATGAACAGGCCGATCCGGTCGGTGGCCATGCTGAGTGCCGCCGCCCAGGTGAAGGTCTCGAAGGATCGCTCGCGCACCTTGTTGCGGCCGCCAAAGCCACGCCAGCGCGCGATCGGCAGCATGAACTCCAGCCCCGCGCGGTCGGCGATCCGGGCGGCCGTCAGATTGTCCTGCCAGCTCGCCGTCCAGCGTTCCGGCACGTCCGATATGGCAAGACCACCATCGGCGTTGGTCGAGAAGACGCCAAGCTTCAGTTTGTTGGAGCCGTGCAGCGGATGTGCTTTGTTCATGTCGCGACCTCCCGGCGAAGATCGCACGCTACGGCTCCGCGAAAATATTTCAAGCATGAAATAGCTTCGCCCTGCGCCGGTTTGCCGATATGAATTTGGCGGGATGAGAAAGGGATAGGGATGAGCGAGTTCCGCCAGAATTGCATCGGCAAGGCCAACCTCGTCGGCTCCTTCGCTGCCATTCCTCACCCCGTCGCGGTCGAAGTGATGGCGATGTCCGGCCTCGACTTCCTCTGCATCGACTGGGAGCATGCCCAGATATCGCGCGACATCATCGAGACCATGGTGCGCGCCGCCGACGTCCACCGCGTGCCGGCGATGGTGCGCGTTCCCGGCCTGTCGCCCGAAGCAATCCAGGCGGCGCTGGACAGCGGCGCGCAAGGCGTGCTGGTGCCACGCGTCTCGACACCGGCACAGGCGGCAATGGCCGTGAAAGCATCCCGCTATCCGCCACGGGGCGAGCGCGGCGTCGGACCCGGCCGTGCGGCCGGTTATGGCTATCGCATTCCCGAATATCTAGCCGGCGCCAATGACAGGATCGTCGTGGCGGTCCAGGTCGAGACCGCCGAGGGATTGGCCAACATCGAGGCGATCGCTGATGTCGACGGCGTCGACGTGATCTTCGTCGGCCCCGGCGATCTCTCCGTGTCGATCGATGCGATCGGACCGAAGGGCGCCGACAAGCTCGCCGACGCGATCCGCAGGATCATCGGCGTGACGATCGCGCACAACAAAATCTCCGGCATATTCTGCGCCAACCCGCAGGCCATCGGCCAATGGGCGGCAATCGGCGCCAGCTTCTTCGTCCTGGCCAGCGACACGATTTTCCTGGGTGCGGGCGCCGCGGCCAATTATGCCGGCGCCCGGGCCGAACTGGCGCGGGAGGAACCGCGCTAGCGCCCGGTTGCGCAAGCGATCAAGCCAGGAAACTTTTTAAGCTTAAAACTTTTGCCTTGAAAAGCGCCGCGCTTTGGATAAGCATTCAGGATGGATGGCGGCTGTCGGCCTGGAGGGCTTTACGGGCAGTCATCATGGTGCTCCGGGTGGGAGGGGTTTCAGTCCTTGTCGTTTGTGCAGCCCCAATCATCGTCCAGCGCGCGCTACGCTTTCCATGATGCGCGCGCTCAGATCCACGACCTTCATATCGAGATCATCGCAAACCCTTCGCGCGTGAATGCGTATACGACCGCGACAAAATCGCGGCCGCGCTCGAGCCGCATGGCCGCCACCATGAATTGACGCCCCGCTGGGAGGCGGGACGGCAAGAAACCGTGCGGGCCAGCCCGCCCGATCAACAACCAGAGGGAACACCCCAGAGGGACCACCAATGAAGCTCAACCGTCGCAATCTCATCCTCGTCGCCGCGGCAATCGGCATCGCGGCCGGACCGGCAACCGCCTATGCCGCCGATGTGCTGAATGTCGGCGCCTACCCGACCAATCCGCCCTTCGAATACAAGAACGAGAGCGGCACCTTCGAGGGTTTCGAAGTCGACATCGTCAACGAGGCGGCCAAGCGCGCCGGCATGACCACCGACATCGCCGATCTCGGCTTCCAGGCATTGTTCGCCGCGACCACCTCCAAGCGCATCGACGTCGCCATCTCTTCGATCACCATCACGCCGGAGCGGCTGAAGTCGCAGTCGTTCACCCAGCCCTATTATGATTCCGACATGGGCATCGCGACCAAGACGGACAGCGCGGTCAACGCCGAGGCGGACCTCAAGGGCAAGATCGTCGGCGTGCTCTCGGGCTCGACCGGCGAGACCTGGGTCAAGGCGCATCAGGAAGCCGACGGGTTCAGCGACGTGAAGGGCTATGACACGCAGCAGAACCTTTTGCTCGACCTTAGCGCCGGCCGTATCGATGCCGCTGTCAGCGACATTCCCGGCATGGAATATTCCTTTACGAAGATGAAGGACCTGAAGGTCAAGCAGCGCATCAAGACCGGCGAGCAGTACGGCCTGATGATGACCAAGGATCATCCGCTGCTCGGCAAACTCAACGACGCGCTGACGGCGATGAAGAAGGACGGCACGTTGGCCGCGATCCATAAAAAGTGGTTCGGCAGTGACGCCCCAGCAGATTCCTCGACCGTCAAGGAAATGCCGCTGCCCAAGGCCTGAGCGGCGGTCAACGGACGAAGGCGTGCCGGCCCCAAGGGGTCGGCACGTCCCGTTTTTCACGCATAATCTTCCCGGGACCGGCATCCGTTCGGCAAAGCCGATCTTGATGTTCCGGGTCGGGCTCTGGCGTCAGATGACGCAACACCGTTCGGGAATGCCCTGATGTCGCTGATCGACACTTTCTTCAACGCCGACGTCATCGCGTCGAGCCTGCCGGCGTTGCTGCGCGGCTTCCTGAACACGCTTCTGCTCGGCCTGCTCAGCATCGGCATCGGCATTCCCATCGGCCTGGTGATCAGCCTGTTGCGGCTCTATGCGCCGAAGCCGCTGCGCTGGCTGGCGGTCGGTTATACCGATATCTTCCGCGCCCTGCCGGTGCTGGTTGTGCTGATCCTGATCTATTATGCCTTGCCCTTCCTCGGCATTCGCCTGTCGTCCTGGGCGTCGGCGGTGACCGCCTTCGCCATCATCATGTCGGCCTATTCGGCGGAGGTGTTCCGCTCCGGCATAGAGAGCATTCCGCGCGGCCAGTTCGAGGCGGCGCAGGCGCTTGGCCTGCCGTTCCTTTTGACCTTGCGCAAGGTGGTGCTGCCGCAGGCGGTGCGCGTCGTCATCCCGCCGATGACCAGCAACTGCGTCTCGATGTTCAAGGACACGTCGCTGGCCTCTACCGTGGCGCTGCCGGAGCTGCTTAAGGAAGCGACCAACGCGCAGTCGCTCTATGCCAACCCCTCGCCGCTGATCGGCGCGGCACTGGTCTATCTCATCTTCCTTTGGCCGATGGTTCGTCTCGTCAGCCTGCTTGAAGCCCGTTTCAAAACCGAGAAGACGCGCTGACCGCGCCTACAATTTCCCATCTACAGAGAACTTCGCAGGAGACGACCATGAACAAACATCAAGCCGCCAGTGCGACCGGCACGTCCGGCGCGTTCCCTGTTGAAAGAATCCGCGCCATGTTCCCTGCCCTGCAGCGGGCCGGTGATTTCATCTTCATGGACAACGCCGCCGGGGCGCAGATTCCGCAGAGCGTGCTCGACGCGGTGACCAACCATCTGATCTCGCACAATGTGCAGCGCGGCGGGCGTTATGGCCGCAGCGTCACCGTCGACGAGTCGGTCGCCGATGCGCGGACAAGCGTTGCGCTGCTGATCAACGCCTTCAGCCCGGCGGAAATCTGCTTCGGCATGAACGCCACCTCCTTCATCCGCCTCGTCAGCCTCGGCATCGGCCAGATGCTTTCTGAACGCGACGAGATCGTCATCACCGACATGGACCACGACGCCAACATCGCGACTTGGCTGGCGCTGGAATCGGCCGGCGCCAAATTCAAGTGGTGGCGCATGCGTGAAGATGGCAATCTGCATGTCGACGATCTCAAGCCGCTGGTTTCGGACCGCACTCGGCTGGTCGCCTGCACGGTGACGGCGCACTCGATCGGTTCGATCGTCGACGTCGCGTCGGTCGCGCAAATCGCCCATGCCGCCGGCGCCGAAGTGTTCCTCGACTGCGTGCATTACGGGCCGCATGGGCTGATCGACGTACAAGCCTGGGGTTGCGATTATCTCGTCTGCTCCGGCTACAAGAATTTCTCGCCGCACATGGGCTTCCTGTGGGGCCGCTTCGAGACGCTGAAGCGGCTGCCGACCTTCCGCGAGGATTTCATTCCGGACGAACCGCCCTACAAGGTCGAGGCGGGCACCTTCATCTACGAGAACGTGTCGGGCATGGACGCCGCCGTGCAATATCTGGAACTGATCGGCCGCAATCTGGCGCCCTCCAACAATCGCTCACGGCGCGAAAACATCGTCGCCGGCATGGGCGCCATCCGCGACTACGAGCTGGTGCTGGCGCGCGAGATGCTTGGCGTGCTCAGGGATTGCGGAGCGACGATCTATGGCGTTGCCGACGAAGCCCGCATCAACGAGCGCGTGCCGACCTTCTGCTTCAACATCGGCAAGCTGTCGCCGCAGCGGATCGTCGAGGACATGGCCGAGATGCAGATCGGCATCCGCGACGGCCACATGTACGCGCCGCGGCTGATGAAGCGCCTCAACCTCAGCATGGACAGCGGCGCCATCCGCGCCTCGCTGGTGCACTACAACACGGTCGAGGAGATCCACAAGTTCGGCGAGGCTTTGCGGCAAATCATAGCCAGGCTTTCGTGATCGACGTCCAGTCCAGGAAGGGGCTGGGAGCGGCCATTCGGATATGCGTTTCGGAACGGCGGGAACGGCCGACAAGCGACAGTCCGCCTTTGGGTTAACGGCTGGAGAAAGCTGCCGTTCGACTGGCCGGAATCCAACGGCCGCTGACGACCCACAAGCGGCCCTTCCGCGGCAGATCAGTCGATGCCTCAAACTGTCATTCGCAGCGTGAAAGCGGAGTCGAGCATGGTCAGAAAGGCGCGCACGGCAGGGTTAGCGCGTCGGCTTGCCGGCCAGAGCACGGTCACGTTATTTCGCTCGACCGCGAACGTGGACAGCACGGGGACCAGTTCGCCGCGCTTCACATAGGGAGCCGCCATAAAGGAAGCGCCTATGCCTATCCCACCGCCGGCTGCCAGCATGATGAGCACGGCATCGCTGGCATCAGCGACCACACCGGAATTGGGCACAATCTCGATTTCACGGTCGCCAATCCGGAAGGGCCAGCGAAAGGTCTGGCCTGTGCTCTGATAGCGAAGATTGACGGTGTCATGCCCTCCCAAGTGATCAGGATGGGTCGGGGTGCCGCGTTCCTCGAGATAGACTGGCGATGCGAAGCAGCAAAGCCGATGTGGTGCGAGCTTGCGTGATAGTAGCCGGGTGTCAGCCAGATCACCGATGCGTACGGCGAGATCGATGCCTTCCTCAATCATGTCCACCATCTGGTCACCCAGCCTGAGGTCGACGACCAGGTTCGGATGGAGCCGGCGGAAAGCCGGTAAAGCGGGAGCGATCACGTGGAGTCCGATCGGCAGCGACGCGGCCACGCGCAACGTGCCCGATGGTTCGGAGCGCGCGGTCATTGCCGTCTGCTCGATTTCCTCCGCCTCGCGTAGCAGACGCAGCGCGCGCTCATGCAGGTCGCGCCCCTCTGGCGTGAAGGTGAGCGAGCGCGTCGAACGGGTAAACAGCGACACCCCCAAATGCCGCTCGAGCCGCTGAACGCTCTTGCTGACCGCGGACGGGGAAATCGACAGCGCGCGCGCCGCTGCCGTGTAGCTGCCCAGCGATCCGGCACGAGCGAAGGCGATGATGCCAGTGAGCCGATCCAACGTAATATGTTCCGCCATGGCATTACTTAAGTGCCATCGGCACCGATTATCAACCGGAAGTGCCGCCACTAGATTCGTTCCAATGACAGGTGAGCGGAGATTTGATCAATGAGCGATAAGATGAAGGCAGTCCGTCTGCACGCATTCGGTGGTCCCGAGGTGCTGGTGTACGAAGACGCGCTGAGGCCGGATGTGAAGCCCGGCGAGGTGCTTGTTCGCGTCCAGGCGGCGGGGCTTAATCCGCCCGACTGGTATCTGCGGGACGGCTATCGCGCACTGCCGCCACAATGGCGGCCCAACCCGTCCTTCCCACTGATTCTCGGCACGGACGTTTCGGGCGTCATTGAAGCGGTTGGCGCCGAGGTCGCTGAGTTCAGCATCGGCGACGAGGTCTATGCAATGGTTCGCTTCCCCGATGACCTGATGACGGGTAGCAATGCCTACGCGCATTATGTCAGTGTGCCGGCATCGCATGTTGCGTTGAAACCAGCCGGCATCGACCATATTCATGCGGCCGGCGCGCCGATGTCGCTTCTGACAGCATGGCAGCTCTTGATCGAACTTGGCCACGATGAGCCAAATCCGTTCCAGCCCTCCCGGCACGAGCCGGTGCCCCTCGACGGCAAGACGGTGCTCATCAACGGTGCCGGAGGCGGCGTCGGGCATCTGGCCGTCCAGTTGGCGAAATGGCGGGGGGCTCGCGTCATCGCGGTGGCATCAGCCAAGAACGAGGCGCTGATGCGCGATCTCGGCGTGGATCAGTTCATCGACTACAAGACAACCGCGGCGGACGATGTCGTCCGAGACGTCGACCTCGTCCTCGACGCGGTGGGCGGCGCGGACATGGAGCGCTTCTTCCATGTTCTGAAGCCGGGCGGCACGCTGTTCCTGGTCAACCCGCTGGGCTTCGCTGGTCACGAGGAGGCAGAGAAGCTGAGCATCACGGTCTCGTCCACACAGGTTCGATCCAATGGCGCGCAGTTGGCAAAAGCCGCCCGCCTGCTCGACGACGGCATTGTGCGAGTCGTCATCGACAGCACATTCCCGCTGGCCGAGGCATCGCGCGCGCATGAGCGGGCCGCCGACGGCAGTATTCAAGGCAAGATCGTGCTGGCCGTTTGATTTGTTGCTTTCAGCCGCCCGATCGTCGGAAGTGCAGACGGTCGAGCGGGATCCATCAAGGTAACCCATGATGCTGATTGTTACCGGCTATATGTACGTCGAGCCCTCGTCGGTCGCCGAGTTTGTCCAGGATCTCCAGAACCTCGCCATAGCTACCCGGCAGCGGGACGGAAATCTTTCCTATGACGCGGCTGTGGACGATCCGCTTGCCGGTCGCCTCCTGATCGCCAAGCGGTGGAGAGACCAGGCCGCACTCACTGCACATCTCCATGCTACCGACACGATGGCGTTCGTTGGTCGATGGGGCGATACCATCAGGGGTGAAATTCTCAAATACGACGTGCTGCGTGAACGTGGCCTGATGGACGAGTAGCAAAGTACGCCGGTGAGCGTAGAGCGGCAGTCGGATCGTCGGCATATCTGCGCTCGCAACCGGCGCAGTGGACGGCAGCTATCGACAGCTCTTGTCCTGATAGCTGCCGGACCGCTCACCACGCCGTCATGGACATTCCGGCCGGCTAAGCGGACCGGCTGCTTCTAGAATTTGTCTCGGGTCGCGCCAACAACTGAAATCTGGCAAGAAGCGATCGTCCAGGTCTTGGCGTGTAAGTCGGCTTTGGGGGAAACTCGGTCGTTCAGAGCAGTTGGCTTTTGACTCTAGGCGGCCTTCTTCTTCGCCAGCCGCGCCTTGATCGACGCAACGTCCGCGCGTGGCGTCGCGGCGAACAGCGTCTTGGTGTAGCTGTGCTTGGGGTCGGCGAAGACCTCGTCGCGCGAGCCGTATTCGACGGCCTCGCCGAAATACATGACCATCACATCGTCGGCGATGTAGCGCACCACGGACAAATCGTGGCTGATGAAGACGTAGGTCAGCTGGAACTCGTCCTGCAGGTCGGCGAGCAGGTTGAGCACCTGCGCCTGCACGGAGAGATCGAGCGCCGAGACCGGCTCGTCGAGCACCAGCAGGCTGGGGTTCAGCATCAGCGCACGGGCAATGGCGATGCGTTGGCGTTGGCCGCCCGAGAACATGTGCGGATAGCGATTATAGTGCTCGTGACCGAGACCGACCTTCTTCAGCATCTTCATGGCGAGGTCGCGCCGTTCGGCGGCCGGCTTGTCGGTGTTGATGAGCAGCGGTTCGCCCAGCACATCGCCGATCTTCTGGCGCGGATTGAGCGATCCGTAAGGGTTCTGGAAGACGATCTGCACCTTGCGGCGCATCTCCTTCGTCAATCCACCTTTGGCGATATCGACCTTGTTGCCGTCGATGAACAGCTCGCCCGAAGTCGCGGGATCGATCAAGGTGATGATGCGGGCGAGCGTTGACTTGCCGCAGCCGCTTTCGCCGACGATGGCCAGCGTCTTGCCCTTGTCCACCGTGAAGGAGACGCCCTTGACCGCATGTACGGTGCGCGGCCCGGTGAACAGGCCGCCGCCGATATGATAGTCGCGAACGATGTTCTTGCCTTCGAGAACCGTGGTGCTCATGCGGAGGCTCCCGCGGCCGAGGGGGCAGGCTCGAACAGCATGTCGGACACAGTCGGCAGCCGGTCGCCGATTGCGTTTTCCGGCAGCGCCGACAGCAATGCGCGCGTATAATTGCTTTTCGGCGATTCAAACAGCGACAGCACGTCGGCCTCTTCCATCTTGCGGCCCTTGTACTGGACGATGACGCGGTCGGCGGTCTCGGCCACGACGCCCATATTGTGGGTGATCATGATCAGGCCCATGCCGTATTTCGCCTGCAGCGAGACCAGAAGATCGAGGATCTGCTTCTGGATGGTGACGTCGAGCGCGGTGGTCGGCTCGTCGGCGATCAGAAGCTTCGGATTGCAGGCGATGGCGATCGCGATCATGACGCGCTGGCACTGGCCGCCGGACATCTGGTGCGGAAACGAGCTCAGCCGTTCTTCCGGATCGGCAATGCCGACCAGTTTCATCAGCTCGATGGCGCGGGCCCGGCGCTGGGCGCGATCCATGCCCATGTGGAAGCGCAACACTTCCTCGATCTGGAAGCTGACTGTGAAGCATGGGTTGAGGCTGGCGATCGGCTCCTGGAAGATCATCGAGATGTCCTTGCCGACGATCTTGCGGCGTTCGGACGGGCTGAGCTTCAGCAGGTCGACGCCGTCGAAAGCCATGCGGTCGGCCTTGACCGTCGCGGTGTTGGGCAACAGCCCCATCACCGCCAGCATCGAGACCGACTTGCCGGAGCCTGACTCGCCGACGATCGCCAGCACCTCGCGCGGCTCGACCGAAAGGTCTATGCCTTGCACGGCCATGAACGGTCCGGCGGCGGTGTCGAAGGAAACGGTGAGATTCTTGATCTCGAGCAGGGACATGCTCACGACCTCTTCAGCTTGGGGTCGAGCGCGTCGCGCAGGCCGTCGCCGATCAGGTTGATGGCAAAGACGGTGATCAGGATGGCGAGTCCGGGGAAGGTCACCACCCACCAGGCGCGCAGGATGAACTCGCGAGCTTCGGCAAGCATGGTGCCCCATTCCGGCGTCGGCGGCTGCGCCCCCATGCCAAGGAAGCCGAGGGCTGCCGCCTCGAGGATGGCATTGGAGAAGGACAGCGTCGCCTGCACGATCAGCGGAGCGATGCAGTTGGGCAGGATGGTGACCAGCATCAGCCGGAGATGGCTGGCCCCGGCGACCTTGGCCGAGACTACATATTCGCGGGTCTTCTCCGCCATCACGGCCGCGCGGGTGAGCCGGGCGAAGTGCGGCTGCAGCACGAAGGCGATGGCGATCATGGCATTGACGAGGCCAGGGCCGAGCACCGCGACCAGCACCAGGGCCAGCAACAGCGACGGGAAAGCCAGGATGATGTCCATGATGCGCATGATCAGCGTGTCGACCCAGCCACGGCAGTAGCCGGCGAGCAAACCGAGGACGACGCCGGAGATCAGCGCCGTGGTGACGACGACGAAGCCGATGGCGAGCGAGAAGCGCGAGCCGTAGATCAGGCGCGAAAGCATATCGCGGCCGACGGCGTCCGTGCCGAGCAGGAATTGCGCGTTGCCACCCGCCTGCCAGGCCGGCGGCGTCAGGAAGAAGTCGCGGAACTGGTCATCAGGCGAATGCGGAGCGAGCAACGGCGCGAAGATTGCGATCAGGATCAGCAGGGCGAAGACGAAGAGGCCGATCACCGCGCCCTTGTTGATCGAGAAATAGTGCCAGAATTCGGCGAACATCTGCAGCCGCGCATCCTGCGGCTTGACGACGGTCGCCGCTTCGACGGTGGCTGGGCCTTCATTGGTCATGTCAATTCGCCCGGATGCGCGGGTTGATGACGGCATAGAGCACGTCGACGATAAGGTTCACCGACATGACGATCAGCGCGATCAAAAGCAACCCGCCCTGCACGGTGAAATAGTCGCGCTTGGAAATGGCGTCGATCATCCACTTGCCGATGCCCGGCCATGAAAAGATGCTCTCGGTCAGGATGGCGCCGGTCAACAGCGTGCCGACCTGCAGGCCGATCGTGGTGACGACCGGGATCAGCGCGTTGCGGAAGGCATGCAGGCCGATGACGCGCCGCGGCGCCAGCCCCTTGGCGCGCGCGGTGCGCACATAATCCTCGCCCAGCACTTCGAGCATGGCCGAGCGGGTCTGCCTGGCGATGACCGCCAGCGGAATGGTGCCGAGCACGATGGTGGGCAAGATGAGATGCGACACCGCCGAGCGGAAGGCGCCCTTCTGGCCCGAGATGAGGGAATCGATGGTCATGAAGCCGGTCACCGGCTTGAAGAAGTAGAGAAGGTCGATGCGGCCCGAGACCGGCGTCCAGTGCAGCGTGCCGGAAAACACGATGATCAGCAGCAGCCCCCACCAGAAGATTGGCATGGAATAGCCGGCGAGCGCGGTGCCCATGGTCAGCTGATCGAACCAGGAGCCGCGGCGGATGGCGGCGAAAATGCCGAAGGCGACACCGAGGACGACGGCGAAGACCATGGCGAAGATGGCGAGTTCGACCGTGGCCGGGAACCGCACCAGGAAATCCTTGAGCACCGGCGTCTTGGTTGAAAACGAGGTGCCGAAATCGCCGCCGAGTATATTGGTCAGATAGGTCAGATACTGTTGCCAGATCGGCAGGTCGAACCCGAACTGGTGCATCAGCGCCGTATGGCGTTCGGGCGACAGGCCACGTTCGCCCGCAAGCACCAGCACCGGATCACCGGGCAGGATGCGCACGAAGCCGAAAGCGAGGATGGTTATCCCGATGAAGGTCGGGATGATGAGGGCGAGCTTGCCGAGGATATAACGCAGCATGGCGGGCGAGGTGGGGCGGCGCCTTGTGGCGCCGCCCCGTTTCGCGAACCTTATTCGGCGATATCGACGCCGTCAAAGCGATGGATACCGAGCGGATCCATCGCAAAGCCGGAGACGGTCTTCTGCATCGGCATGAACACCTTGGAGTGGGCGAGCGTCGCCCACGGTGCCTGCTCCTTGAAGATGACCTGTGCCTGTTCGTAGAGCTTGGTGCGCTCGGCCTGGTCGGAAACCGTCTTGGCCTTGTTGATGAGCGCATCGAAGTCCTTGTTGCACCATTCCGCGCGGTTGTTCGAACCGACGGAAGCGCAGCTCAGGAGCACGCCGAGGAAGTTGTCCGGATCGCCATTGTCGCCGGTCCAGCCAACGATGACGGCGCCGTCGTGATCGACCGCGGAAGCGCGCTTGAGGTATTCACCCCAATCGTAGCTGACGATGTTGACGGTGACGCCGACCTTTGCGAAGTCCGCCTGGATCAGCTCGGCGGTGCGGCGCGCGTTCGGCATGTACGGACGCGAGACGGGCATCGCCCAGACGTTCATCTTGAGGTCCTTGACGCCGGCCTCTTCAAGCATCTTCTTGGCCGCGTCCGGATCGTACGGGTCGTCCTTCACGTCCTTGTTGTAGGACCACATGGTCGGCGGGATCGGGTTGATCGCCACCTGGCCGGCGCCCTGGAACACGGCATCGATGATGGCCTTCTTGTTGATGGCCATGTTGAGCGCCTTGCGGACACGCACGTCGTCGAACGGCTTCTGCTGGGTGTTGTACATCAGCGCGCCGACGTTGAGGCCTTCCTGCTCCGCGACCGTCAGGTTCGCATCGGCCTGCAGGCCGGCAATGTCGGCCGGTGCCGGGTAGGACATGATGTTGCATTCGCCGGCCTTCAGCTTCTGCGCGCGCACCGCCGGATCGGTGGTGATGGCGAAGACCAGATCGTCGATCTTCTGCTTGCCGCCCCAATAGTCCGGGTTGGCCTTGTAGCGGATGGCGGCGTCGGCCTGGTAGTCGACGAAGATGAACGGCCCAGTGCCGACCGGCTTCTGGTTGAACAGTTCAGGCGTCTTGTCGGCCTGCAGCTTGTCGGCATATTCCTTCGAGACGATCGAGGCGAAATCCATGCCCAGCGTCGGAATGAAGGTGATCGCCGGTTCCTTGAGGCTGAACTTCACCGTCAGGTCGTCGACCTTCTCGACCTTGGTGATGTTGTCACCGAACTGGTCATTGTAATACTGGTAGGCGATGCCCGGTATGTACTGGAACCAGGGGCCATTCTTGTCAACCTGGCGCTCGAAAGAGAACACCACGTCGTCGGCGTTCAGGTCGCGGGTCGGGGTGAAGTAGTCGGTGGGCGCGAACTTGACGCCCTTGCGCAGCTTGAAAGTATATTCCTTGCCGTCGTCGGAAATGGTCCAGCTGTCCGCCAGACCGGGCGAGACCGAGGTCTTGCCGTGATCGAATTCGACAAGGCGGTTGAAGACGGTACGCGAGGACGCGTCGAACGTCTGGCCCGCGGTATACGGCGCCGGGTCGAAACCCTCCGGCGACGCCTCAGCGCAATAGACCAGAGTTTTCGCGTTGGCCACGCCGCCCAGGACGCTTGCAGCCAGCAACGCGGCTGCAAAAGTCAATTTCTTCTTCATTGAGCACTCCCTGATGTTCTTCCAAGCCCCTCTATCAGGCTCGCGAAGCGCGCATATAAGCACCGTTTTTCCGGGTTTGGAACACCCCGTTTGCTTACCCCTCGGGAAGCAGGAAAAAAATCCGCGATTTTGCTAAATGGCAGAAAAAATTAGCAGTTTTTTCTATTCACGATATTATTAACGACCGCATTTTTTTATTGATCTGACCCCTGGTCACAACGGTCCCGCGCCCAGTATTCATCCGCCGCCGGGTGCGGAAAGATGCCGTTCCAGCCATGGCCGGCGGAAAGATTTTCGGTTGCATATCTTTCGGCATCCTGCCGCAAGGGCAAGACTTGCACCGCCGCCGATAGAGGCAATACATAGATAGGCAGCTGGCGGCAGCGGAGGGACGTCTCCATCAATCTGGAGGCGGCGCGGTAGGGCCCAGCGAGAACAGGCGACCAGGGTTGTCGAGGAGGAACGGGTGGCAAAAGCATCGAAGGCGCCGGTGAAAGCGTCGGCCAAGGCGAGGCCTAGACCTGCCGCCGGCGCCGTCGGGCAAGGCAAGGCGGCCGCCGGCAAGGCCGCGACCGCGAAGGCGGCGGCCGCCAAGAAAGCACCCGCGGCAAAAGCCGTGGCCACCGCCAGCACCGCCGCGAAGCCGGCGACGAAGGCCGCGCCAGCAAAGGCGCCCGCGACCAAGGCCGGATCGGGCAAGGCCGGAACGGGCAAAACCGCGACGACGAAGAGTTCGCCAGCAGTGAAGGCTGCACCGGTCTCGAAGCCAGCGACAGCGGCCAGCCAGCGGCTGCCGAAGGCGCTCACCGAACTCGCCGTCGGCCTGCCGCAAAAGCCATGGCTCAACAGCTATCCCAAGAACATGCCGGCCGAGATCGGCGCCCTTCCCTACGGTTCCATCGGCGACTTCCTCGTTGGCGCCTGCAAGCAGTTCGCCGGCCAGCCGGCTTTCACGTGCATGGGCAAGTCCATCACCTACGCGCAGCTCGAACAGTCTTCGGCGGCCTTCGGTGCCTACCTGCAGTCCACAGGATTGCAGAAGGGCGCGCGTGTCGCCCTGATGATGCCGAACGTGCTGCAGTATCCCATAGCGATGATGGCGGTCGCCCGCGCCGGCTTCACGGTGGTGAACGTCAATCCGCTCTACACGCCGCGCGAACTGGAGCATCAGCTCAAGGATTCCGGAGCGCAGGCCATCGTCATCCTCGAAAACTTCGCCAACACCCTGCAAGCGGTCGTCGCAAGGACCTCGGTCAAGCACGTCGTCGTCGCGGCCATGGGCGACCTGCTCGGCGGCCTGAAGGGCTCGATCGTCAATCTTGTCGTGCGCCGCGTCAAGAAGATGGTGCCGGCATGGTCATTGCCTGGCCATGTCAAGTTCAACGCGGCCCTCAAGGCTGGCCGCGGCATGACATTCAAGCCGGCCACGGTGGCCGCCAGCGACGTCGCCTTCCTGCAATATACCGGCGGCACCACCGGAATCTCCAAAGGCGCGACCCTCTCGCACAGTAATGTGCTGGCCAATGTCGCGCAGAATGCGCTGTGGCTGCAGGACGCCTACACCGTCAAGCCAAAGCCGGCGCATCTCAATCTCGTCTGCGCACTGCCGCTCTACCATATCTTCGCGCTGACGGTGAATGCGCTAATGGGCATGCAGATGGGCGGCCAGAACATACTGATCCCCAATCCGCGCGACATTCCCGGCTTCGTCAAGGAAATGGGCAAGTATCCGATCCATATCTTTCCAGGCCTCAACACGCTGTTCAACGCGCTGCTCAACAATGAAGACTTCCGCAAGCTCGACTTCAAGCCGCTGCTCTTGACGCTGGGCGGCGGCATGGCGGTACAGAAGGGTGTCGCCGAGCGCTGGAAAGCGCTGACCGGGTGCCCCATCAGCGAAGGCTATGGTCTTTCGGAGACCTCGCCGGTGGCGACGGCCAACAAGTTCAGCTCCGGCGAGTTCACCGGCACCATCGGCCTGCCGCTGCCTTCGACCGAAATCGCCATTCGCGACGACGACGGCAACAACGTACCGCTCGGCGAGGTCGGTGAGATCTGCATCAGGGGACCGCAGGTGATGGCCGGTTACTGGAACCGGCCGGACGAGACAGCCAAGGTGATGACCAAGGACGGCTTCTTCAAGTCCGGCGACATGGGCTTCATGGACGATCGCGGCTTCACCAAGATCGTCGACCGCAAGAAGGACATGATCCTCGTCTCCGGCTTCAACGTCTATCCGACCGAACTCGAGGAGGTCGTGGCGGCGCATCCCGGCGTGCTCGAAGTGGCGGCCATCGGCGTGCCGGACGAGCATTCGGGCGAAGTGCCGAAACTGTTCATCGTCAAGAAAGACCCGGCCCTGACCGCCGAGGCCATCACCGCCTTTTGCCGCGAGAACCTGACCGGCTACAAGCGGCCTAGATACATCGAGTTCAGGACCGAATTGCCGAAGACGCCGGTCGGCAAGATCCTGCGGCGGGCGCTGCGCGAATAGTGGGGCTCGCCAACGACGATACGCCGGACCAACGCCCGCGCCTCGAACCGGCGGAATTCATCAAGGCGAACATGCGCCTGGCATCGGTGCCGGCACTTCCCGAAATCCGGCTTTATACCTCCCACCCGAGCAGCGGGCTGAGGCGTCTTGTGGAAGACGATGATGCCGATTCTCAGGAGCCGCAACCGCCCTATTGGGCCTATGCGTGGGCAGGCGGCGCCGTGCTGGCGCGCTATGTGCTGGACCATCCGGAGATCGTGGCGGGCCGCCGCGTGCTCGACCTTGGAGCAGGCTCCGGCATCGTCGGCATTGCCGCCGCGAAGGCCGGCGCGGGTGCGGTGATGGCCGCCGAGGTCGATCGGAACGGCGTTGCCGCGCTGGCGCTGAATGCAGCGGCCAATGGCGTCACGATCACGATAATGGGGAACGACATCACCACCGGGCCGCCGCCCGCCGTGGACCTGGTGCTCGCCGGCGACGTGTTCTACGGGCAAGGTGTCGCCCTCGGGATGATGCCTTTCCTCGACCGCTGCCTCGCCGCCGGCGTCGAGGTGCTGGTCGGCGATCCGGGCCGGGCCTATCTGCCCCGCTCGCGGCTGCGGCTGGTTGCCGAATACAAGGTGCCGGATTTCGGCGAGGCGAAAGACGCCTCGCTGAAGCCGAGCGCTGTCTTTCGCCTTGAGACCGAACCGTCCCTCGCCCTGCCGATCAGACCGTCTCCTTGACCCGTGCCGAAAGGAAATCCGGCAGATCGGCAACCGAATCCAGGATGACATCGGCGATCTCGGCCAGCGATTCGCGCGTGCCGGTGCCGGAGAGCACGCCGACCGCCAGGCCGCAGCCGCCGGCACGCGCCATTTCGAGATCGTGTCTGTTATCGCCGACCATGGCGATCTCCGACGGCTTGAGCCCCGTAAGATCGCAAAAGGCCTGGATGGTGTCGGGAGCGGGCTTGGGGTTGGCCACCGCGTCGTAGCCATAGGCGGCGTCGAACAGTTGCGCGACACCCAGCGTGACAAGCGTCTTTTCCGCGCCGCTTGTCGAATCGTTGGTGGCGACGCCAAGCCGGTAGGATCGCCTGTGCAGCAGAGCCAGCGTGTCGGCGATCCCTGGCAGCGCCACCGCCATCGTCGAGCCCTGCACCGAGGTGATCTCGTTGAAACGGGCGACGGCCAGCATCTGGTCTTCGTTGGACAGGCGCGGGAACCACAGTTCGACAACGTCGAGATTGGTGCCGGAGGCAAAGATGGAGTCGGGCTTGAAGCGCCGGTTGGCGAAATCGAAGCCCGCGGCCGCGAGCAGCCTGTCGGCTTTCCAGCGATCGCCGTCGGCCGCGTCCATGGCCATGAAGTCGGCGACGCCGAGCCAGGTCGCGTTGAAGTCGACAAGCGTTCCGTCCTTGTCGAACAATATCCCCTTGATCTCAGCCAAGCGCTTCACTCCGAACCACGCAATTGGTGGATGCGTTCCACAAGGCCCCTGGTCGAGGCATCCCGGTTTGCGGCGCTTTCCTTGCCTTCCACGACAGGCAGGAGGCCGGTGGCCAGTTCCTTGCCGAGTTCGACGCCCCACTGGTCGAAGGAATTGATGTTGAACAGCGTGCCCTCGACGAAGACGCGGTGCTCGTAAAGCGCGATCAGCCGGCCGAAGGTGCGCGGGTCGAGCTTGCGGTAGAGGATGGTCACCGAGGGCCGATTGCCGGAGAAGACACGATGCGGCGCGATACGGTCGACATCGGCAGGCTTCATGCCCTTGGCCAGCATCTGCGCGCGCGCCTCTTCCAGCGTACGGCCCTTCATCAGCGCCTCCGACTGCGCCAGGCAGTTGGCGAGCAGCAGGTCATGCTGATGCTTGAGATCAGGTTCGTGGCCGACGGCGGCGGCCAGGAACTCGACCGGGATCAAATCGGTGCCTTGGTGCAGCAGCTGGAAGAAGGCGTGCTGGCCGTTGGTGCCTGGCTCGCCCCAGACCAGCGGCCCGGTCGGCGTCATCACCGGAGTACCGTCAAGGGTGACGCTCTTGCCGTTCGATTCCATGTCGAGCTGCTGCAGATAGGCCGGCAGTCTGGAAAGGCGCTGATCGTAGGGAATGACCGCGCGGGCTGGATAGCCGCAAACCACGCGGTGCCACCAGCCGACCAGCCCGAGGAGCGCCGGCAGGTTTTTGTGGAGCGGCGCGGTGCGGAAGTGTTCGTCCATTTCGTGCGCGCCGTCGAGGAAAGCGCGAAAATTCCTTGGGCCGATGGCGATCATGACCGGCAGGCCGATCGCGCCCCAAAGCGAATAGCGGCCGCCGACCCAGTCCCAGAAGCCGAAGACGCGATCCGGCTCGATGCCGAACTTGGCCACCAGGTCGAGCGCGGTCGAGACGGCGGCGAAATGCTTGCCCACGGCCTGCTTGCCGAGCGCCTTCTGCACCCAGTCGCGCGCCGTCCGCGCATTGGTCATCGTCTCGACCGTGGTGAAGGTCTTGGAGGCGATGATGAACAGCGTGGTTTCGGCGGACAGCCCCTTCAGCGTGTCGTGGATGTGAGCGCCGTCAATGTTGGAGACATAGTGGGCGCGCGGGCCGTCATGATAGGGGGCGAGCGCCAGCGTCGCCATCGCCGGACCAAGGTCGGAGCCGCCAATGCCGATGTTGACGATATCGGTGATCTTCTTGCCTGTGGCGCCTGTTGCCTTGCCGGAGCGAATGGCATCGGCGAAGGTGCCCATGGCATCGAGCACGGAAATCACATCCGCCCTGACGTCCTGGCCGTCAACCGTGACGCCCTTGCCGCTCAGGTTGCGCAGCGCCGTGTGCAGGACGGCGCGGCCCTCGGTGGTGTTGATCTTCTTGCCGGCGAACATGGCGGCCCGACGGCCTTCGAGATCGGCTGTGGCGGCGAGCTTCTCAAGGAAATCCATGGTCGTCGCGTCGACGGCGCATTTCGACCAGTCGAGCAGGAGGTCGCCGTCAGCGGCGGAGAATGTCTTGAAGCGCTGCGGATCGGCGGCAAAGGCCTGGCGCATATCGCCCGGGGCCGCGGCGCGATGGTCGCGCAGGGCGGCAAGCTGTTTCTGGAAGGCTGACTGATCCACTGGCGGGGACTCCTGGCGTTTTCGACGCACCATATCAGACCGGATGTTTCCGGCGCGTGTCGTCGCGCTCCCAACTATTGAGCTGAAATCCCTCCGGTCAATACGCGGCAATGACGCAGCACATCAAGATGCGATGACGTGTATCGGGCAAGGAGGTGGGTACCGAGGGGGCGATGGGTATCGAGGAGCGAGGGGCCGCGCCTTATTTCGAGCTTGAAGGATCACTGGCATAAATCCCAAAGATCAGAAAAATTGATTGGCGCAACCCCTTGTGCCACGGTTACGTTCGGCTGGTCCAGCCAAGCGAAAAAAGCTGGCCATCGAGGAACATATTCCATGCCACAGAGAAACGACACGGCGATATGGTCCGGCCTGTTCCGGATTTCGGCTGAATCCGGCCAGACCCTGCAGGCGCAGATCCGCCAAGCCATCGTGGCCGCCATTCTCGACCGCCAGATCGCCGCTTCGATGCCGCTGCCTTCCTGCCGGATCCTGGCCGAAAAACTCGGCGTGGCGCGCGGAACGGTTGTCCTGGCCTTCCAGCAGCTCGTCGACCAGGGTTTCCTGGTGGCACGCGAGCGGCGCGGCCATTTCGTCAATCCGGACGTGCTGGCGACACCCGCCAAGCCGCATCAGAAAGCACCCGACCAGGCCAACGAGATCGACTGGAAAGCGCGCCGGCAGATCGCGGCAAGCGACATGCCGCCGCCCGCCAAGCACGAGAACTGGATCAAGTCTTCCTACCCGTTTGTCTACGGCCAATTCGACCCGGCGCTGTTCCCTACCGCCGAGTGGCGCGAGTGCAACCGCATGGCGCTGGCCGTGCTGGAGATCCGCAACTGGGCGTCCGACATGGTCGACCGCGACGATCCGCTGCTGATCGAGCAGATCCAGGCACGGCTGCTGCCCCGGCGCGGCATCTTCGCCAATCCCGACGAGATCATCGTCACGCTGGGTGCCCAGAATGCGCTCTATATGCTGGCCTCGCTGCTGATGACCAAGGGCTCGAAAGTGGCGATGGAGGATCCAGGCTATCCCGACGCACGCTCGATCTTCCGGCTCGCGGGCGCCGACATCGAGCCGGTGCCAGTGGACCAGTCCGGTATCGTAACCTCTTCTATTCCCAATGATTCCGGCTTCATCTTCGTCACCCCCAGCCATCATTGCCCGACCATGGTGCCGTTGTCGGCGGAGCGGCGGCAGGACCTTCTGGCGCGCGCCAACCGGCACAACCAGATCATCATCGAGGACGGCTATGACAGCCAGCTTCTCGACGAGGCGCCGCAGCAGGCCTTGAAGAGCCTCGACCGTTCCGGCCGCGTCGTCTATGTCGGCTCGATGTCGAAGACGCTGGCCCCAGGCCTGCGGCTTGGCTACATCGTGGCTTCCGCTGGACTAATCGCCGAACTCAGGGCGCTGCGCCGCTTCATGCTGCGCCATCCGCCGGCGAACAATCAGCGCGCCGTGGCGCTCTTCCTGTCTCTCGGCCATCACGAAGCGCTGGTGCGGCGGCTGTCGAGCGCCTTCGACGAGCGGCGCAAGCGGCTGGTCCATGCGATTTCGGCCTTCCTGCCGGAATGGCGTTCCACCGATTCGGCCGGCGGCACGTCGCTGTGGCTGGAAGGGCCCCGAGGCACCGATTCCCGCGGTTTGGCCGAAGCCGCGGCCTCGCGCAGCGTCATCATCGAGCCCGGCGACCGCTTCTTCGACCGCACCGAGAAGCCTTCGCGTTTCATGAGGTTGGGCATTTCCTCTATCGCTCTGCAGCACATCGAGCCCGGCATCCGGGAACTCGCCACCGCCGCCGGACGCAGGCCGGCCGCCGCCTGATCATCAATCCGACTTCTTCACCGGAGCCGCTTCTCAGCGGCTCCGGTTTGTTTTAGATCTGGCACATGTAGCTAGGCCAGCTGGCTCATAGGATGGGCCAGTGCCGGCGGCATAGTCGGCGTCAGAGAAGAAGCAGGTTGATGGTGGACCAACCGCCACGAGACTGCCGGTAGAGGTGGAGTGCCATGCCAGTGGCTGTCGAAAAGCAGGACATGCCGGCGAACCGTCGTCCACAACGCTCGGGCGGTCGCGAAACGGGATATGCGGGGAAATCAGCCATTCCACCAAATGGGCCACTACTCCAAGCCATGGAAGGCGGCGGTTACAGACCTTTGCGCGGAAACGACTGCGAGCGCATCCATGAGGGCGTGCTGACGCTTCTGGAAACCGTCGGGTTCGCCAACGCCATCCCGTCCTGCATAAAAGTCCTGACCAAGGCGGGCGCCACCCATGGCGACGATGGCCGCATCCGTTTCCCGCGTGCGCTCATACTCGACACCATCAAGCGTGCCGCGCGGCATTTCACGCTGCATGGCCAGGACCCCAGGCACGACATGGTGATCCAGGGCAAGCGCGTCCACTACGGCACAGCGGGTATCGCCGTGCATCTGGTGGATCTCGAAAAACGCGAGTATCGCGAATCGAAGCTGCAGGACATCTATGACGCCGCCCGCATCGTCGATGGACTGAGCAACATCCATTTTTTCCAGCGGCCGATGGTGGCGCGCGACATCGCCGACCCGCTCGATATGGATTTCAACACGCTCTACGCCTGCGTGATGGGGACATCGAAGCATGTCGGCACGTCCTTCACCGTGCGCGAGAATGTGAAGCCGGCGCTCGAAATGCTCTATGCCATCGCCGGTGGCGAGGAGAATTTCCGCGCCCGGCCATTCGTTTCCAACTCCAACTCCTTCGTCGTGCCGCCGATGAAGTTCGCCGAGGATGCCTGCGGCGTGCTCGAGGCCTGCGTCGAAGGCGGCATCCCTATCCTACTCCTGTCCACCGGCCAGTCCGGAACAACCGCTCCGGCGGCGATGGCCGGCGCGGTCGCGCAGGCAGTGGCCGAAGTGCTGACCGGCCTGGTGTATGTCAACGCACTCAAGCCGGGACATCCGGCGATCTTCGGCGCTTGGCCGTTCATGTCGGACCTGCGCACCAACACCATGGCCGGTGGCTCGGCCGAACAGGCGGTGGTAACGGCGGCCTGCGCGCAGATGGCGCAATTCTACGACCTGCCGGGCGGCTCGGCCGCCGGCATGACAGACTCGAAACTGCCCGATATCCAATCCGGCTACGAGAAAGGCATCACCAATGTGATGGCCGGCCTTTCGGGCCTCAATCTCGTCTACGAATTGGCCGGCATGCATGCCTCGCTGCTCGGCTTCTGCCTGGAAAGCCTGATCATCGACAATGACATGCTTGGCCATTGCCTGCGCTGCGCACGCGGCATCGAAGTGACGGACGAAGCGCTGTCGATCGACACCATCGCCGATGTCTGCCTCAAGGGTCCGGGCCATTACCTTGACAACGAGCAAACGCTCAAGTCGGCGCAGGCAGAGCGTTTTTATCCCGCCTTCGGCGATCGTTCCTCACCGAAGGAATGGAACGAACAAGGCCGGCCTGATATATTGGCCCGGGCGATCGACGAAAAGAAGCGCATCCTTGCGGAACGATTTCCGCGGCACGTGCCCAAGCTGGTCGACGACAGATTGCGCGCCCGCTTCGGCAACCTGATCCACCTGCCGCGCGCGAGCATGGGCGGCTAGCCAGAAGACCGACACACAGACAGCCATCCGCCAGAACCAACCATTGGGCAGAACGATAAATGAGCGTCTATCCTATCCAGCAAGCCGCAAATACCGAAGATGCCATCGATCGGCTGGTGGCCTCGCACCGGCCAGGCTACGGCCTGACGCGCCCATTCTACCATGACCAGGATATTTTCGAGCGGGACATGGAACGTCTGTTCCGCCGCCACTGGCATTGCCTGACGCATGCCAGCGTCATTCCCAATCCCGGCGACTTCGAACTGTTCAAGCTCGGTGACGAGGCGATCATCCTGTCGCGTGGCATGGATGGCACCGTGCATGCCATGCTCAATGTCTGCCGCCATCGCGGCGCCGAGGTCTGCACCAAAGAGAAGGGCAACGCGAAAGTGTTCGTCTGCCCGTACCATGCGTGGACCTATTCCAATGACGGCTCGCTGCGCGCCGCCAGGCTGATGCCGAAGGATTTCGACCGCACCGCGCACGGGCTGAAGAAACTCCATGTGCGCGTCGCGACTGGCCTTGTCTTCATCTCCTTCGCCGAGACGCCACTCGATTTCGATCCGATCGAGCAATCTTTGCGCACGAGTTGCGGGCAATATGGTTGGGGCGATGCCAAGGTGGCCTATCGCCAAAGCTATCCGCTCGACGCGAACTGGAAGCTCGCCGTCGAAAATTACGTCGAATGCTACCATTGCGGACCGGCGCATCCCGAATATTCGCAGACGCACGCGCTGGAAAAACCCGCGGAAATGATCGAGCAACTCAATGCCGCGATGGAACAGCGGACCTGCGCTCTCGGCATCGAGATCGGCAGCGGTGATCGCTGGCAGAATTCGGCCGCCGGCCAGGAGGCGATCCACACCTTCCGCTACGCGCTTTACGACGGCGTTTCGAGCGGCAGCCGGGACGGCTCCCCCGTCGCGCCCCTGATGGGCCGCTTCACCGACTACGACGGCGGCGTCACCTCCATCCATCTTGGCGGCACGACTTTCCTCGTCTGCTACCCCGACCACGGGATGATCTACCGGTTCATCCCGAAAACCGCTCAGACCTGCGAGATGGAACTGATCTGGCTGGTGCGCGGCGATGCCGTCGAAGGCCAGGACTACGATCTGGAGAAACTGACCTGGCTTTGGAAGGTCACCACCGACGAGGACAAGAAGATCATCGAGCATACCGCGCGCGGCGTACGCTCGCACTATTTCGTGCCCGGACCGATCGCGCCGATGGAGTACAACGAGCTGCGTTATATCGGCTGGTATCTCCAGGAGATAAGCCGGGCTTAGAGCGATTCAGCGTTTCACGAAAGCGCTCAGCCAGTGCTCAGCCTGAAGCGCTCAACCACCTCGGCGTTGATCAGCTTGGCGTGCAGTGCCATCAGCACGATCTGTGCATCGAGACCGTCGCCGGTTTCGATAGCGGCCTCGATCCGGTGCTCCGCGTCGAGCCGCTGCTGTGGACCTTGCACACGCTCGAAGGTTTCCGGCCCGGCTATGCAGTAGCTGAACAGGTTCGCTACCCGCGGATAGGCCTGCGGCGGCGGCTGCTCGGGCCAGTGGTCCTTCATCAGATTGACGATGGTTAGTTTCACCCCTTCGGGCACCAGGGCGGGATGCAGGTCGGCGCCTCGCAAGGCGGCATCGAGCTGCCGCAAATCACCCGAGCGTCCGAACATGCCGAGAAAGCCGAGGGAAGAGCGTCGTCCCGCCATTGCTGGTCCAATCCGTTTTCCACCAGTTAGGTGGTCCGCAAGCGGAATACAAAGGAGCCGGAAATCTAATGTATCCGTTTTGATGCATGTCGTTGTCCCGGAACTGAAGACGCTTCCGGGCGACATGCACTAGCCGCCCGCGGCCAGCAGCAACACGCCGGCAAGAGCGCATCCCGCAAGCGTCGGCAGCACACCGGTTTTCAACTTGAGAATGGCGACCATGGCGGCCACCGAAAGCAGCGCGGCTCGCCAGTCGATCGACGAAAGCACCGGCACATTCATGCCAAGCCCCGTCATGCGCACCTCGCGGAAGACGACGTGCAAGGCGAACCACAGAGCAAGGTTCATGATGACGCCGACCACGGCGGCCGTGATCGCGCCGAGCGCGGCCGACAGCGCCTTGTTGCCGCGCAGGGCCTCAATGTAGGGCGCGCCGAGGAATATCCAGAAGAAGCAGGGTGTGAACGTTACCCACAGCGTCAGCAGCGCTCCAAGCGATCCGCCAAGCAGCGCGTCCAGCGAGCCGGCGTGGCGAAACGCGGCGATGAAGCCGACGAATTGCAACACCAGAATGAGTGGACCCGGCGTGGTCTCGGCAAGGCCGAGGCCATCGACCATTTCACCAGGGGCGAGCCAGCCGAAGGACTGCACGGCTGCCTGCGCGACATAGGCAAGAACCGCATAGGCGCCGCCGAAGGTGACCACCGCCATGAGGCTGAAGAACCCGCCAATCTGCGTCCACACGCTGCTCGTCCCGGTGAACGCCCAGAGCAACAGAACCGGCCCGAGCCAGATCGGCAGCCAGATCGCGATGGTGCGCGGCGCATGCCATCGTGTCGGCCTGGTATGGGCTAGTTCGCCGCGTTCGAACATCAGGTCGACCGCGCCCCTGATATCGGGAGCGTCGTTGTTGCCGTGCGCCCCGCCGGAAAACAGGGCTGGCGCGACACGGTTTCCCACCCATCCCGCGAATCCCGCCATCAGGACGATGAGCGGAAACGGGATGGCGAGCACATAGATGCCGAGAAAAGCGCAGAGCGCGATCGCCACCATCAACCGGTTCTTCAAGGCGCGGCGGCCGATGCGGATCACCGCCTCGACCACGACCGCGAGCACGGCGGCCTTGACCCCGAAGAACAGCGCCGTGACCAGCGGGACATCACCATAGAGCGCATAGAGAATGCTCAGGATGAGCATGACGAGTGCGCCGGGCACCACGAACAGGACACCCGCGACAAGGCCGCCGATCGTCCTGTGCAGCAGCCAGCCGATATAGATGGCGAGTTGCTGGGCCTCGGGACCGGGAAGCAGCATGCAGTAGTTCAGCGCATGCAGGAAACGCTGTTCGCCGATCCAGCGCCGGTCCTCGACCAATTCCTTGTGCATGAGCGCGATCTGCCCCGCCGGTCCGCCGAAGCTCAGCAATCCGATCTTCGCCCAGAGTTTCGTGGCTTCGCGGAAGGTCGGGACCGCCGGCGCCTCGACGATGTCGGCATCTTTCCCCGAAATGAGGCTGCTCATGACGGCTTTGCCCCGCCCGGCCAGTTGTGCGTCTCGTCAGTGGCGTCGCGACACCAGCGGAAGAACGCGTCATAGAGCATCGTGCCGGCCTCCAGCTGCTCCAGATCGTCGCGGAACATGCGTGACAGGCCAAGCGAGGCGGCCAGAAATCCGGCTGCCTGGGGAACGAGATCCAGGCGTGCGGTGTCGGCCGCGCGCACGATCGTGGCAAGCCGATCGAGTGCCTGGGATTGCAGCCCGAACTCCTCGATCATCGTGTCGAAGGTGCAGCGCTCGCCGCGATGACTCCAGAACACATTGTCGATGTCGAAAGGCACGGCCTGAAAGCGGTCGGCAACAGCCGGAACTTCAGCGGGTTCGACGAAGAGAAACACCGCGTCGGGATCGATGAAGCGCCGGATCAGCCATGGGCAAGCGATGCGATCGACCTTCGGGCGAGCCCGCGTCACCCAGACGGTGCGGCCCTTTTCATCGCGGGACGGTATCTTGTCGGCGCGGACCAGAGGCCCGCCGGCATCGCGCCAGGCTTCGAAGCCGCCTCCGAGGGACTCGGCGGCAATGCCTTCATGCCGCAACCATGCGGCCACCCCTTGCGAAAGCTTTTGCCCCTTCTGGCAAACGACGGCTACTTGGCTGCCGGCAAGGTCGTTTGCCCAGGCCGAGACCGTTTTGAAGTTGCGCCGGTGAGAGGCCGGCAACAGGCGGGGGTCGGCGTCGTAATCTTCATCGATACGGACATCGACGATCACAGGTGCGCCCGGCAGACCAATCAGACGGGATAGTTGCTGTACGGTGATAGCGGTTGTTGACGGCATGGCGTCCACCTCCTGAAGAAGCCTGGACGCGAACATTGGGCTGACGCCTCACGGGGTCGTCGCGATACACCCCTTGTGATGATGGTGGAATTGTTGGGCTGGCTTGTCAAGGACGGAGCGCTTCCCGGCCTGTGGCCGTGACACGGCGGCCTGATCGAAGGCCGCCGGTCGTCGTCATCCATCATCAGTGACCAGCCAGGAATAATCGATGACTATTCCCAGGAATAATCAATGATTGTCGCGAGGCACCCCCATGGTGTGGGCGACATCCTGATATTTCACCGCCGGCTTCAGCACCATGCCGGCCGAGAACTGGTCGACCATGCCGCGCTGGATCTCCTGCCATGGCGTCTGGTGCTGGGGATAGTGATAGCCGCCATCCTTCTGCAACTCGGCGCGTCGCCGCGCGATCTCGTCATCGCTGACGAGGATGTTCGCCGTGCCCTTCCGCAGGTCGATGCGAACGCGGTCGCCGGTCTTGAGCACCGCCAGGCCGCCGCCGACCGCGGCTTCCGGCGAGGCATTCAGGATCGACGGTGAGCCCGACGTGCCGGACTGGCGGCCGTCGCCGATGCAGGCCAGCGCGTGGATACCCTTCTTGATGAGGTAGGCCGGCGGCTGCATGTTGACGACCTCGGCGCCGCCGGGATAGCCGACGGGACCGGCGCCGCGCATGAACAGGATGGTATGCTCGTCGATGCCTTGCGCCGGATCGTCAATGCGGGCGTGGTAATCCTCGGGGCCGTCGAAGACCATGGCGTTGCCCTCGAAGGCTTCCGGGTCGTTCGGGTTGGACAGATAGCGCTCGCGGAATTCCGGCGAAATGCCGCTCATCTTCATGATCGCCGAATCGAACAGATTGCCCTTGAAGTTGATAAAGCCGGCATTGGCCTTCAGCGGCTCGGCCACCGTACGGATGACGTCGGTGTTCTCGTTGGCGACGCCCTCGCAGTTGGCGCCGATCGACTTGCCATTAACGGTCAAGGCATCGGGATGCGGCAGCATTCCGGCCTTCATCAGTTCGGCGACCACGGCAGGCACGCCACCGGCGTGGTGATAGTCCTCGCCCAGATATTCACCTGACGGCTGCAGGTTGACGATGAGCGGCACTTTGAGGCCGATGGTCTGCCAGTCGTCATTGTCGAGCGGCACGCCGAGATGGCGGGCGATGGCGTTGAGATGGATCGGCGCGTTGGTCGAGCCGCCGATCGCCGAATTGACGACGATGGCGTTTTCGAAGGCCGCGCGGGTCATGATATCGGACGGTTTCAGGTCCTCGTGCACCATGTCGACGATGCGCTTGCCCGTTTCGTAGGCGATCTGGCCGCGCTCGCGGTAGGGCGCGGGAATGGCGGCCGAACCGGGCAGTTGCATGCCGAGCGCCTCGGCCAGCGAATTCATCGTGGTGGCCGTGCCCATCGTGTTGCAGTAGCCGGTGGACGGCGCCGAGGACGCGACGATGTCCATGAACTCGTCATAGCCGATCTCGCCGGCCGACAGGCGCTGGCGCGATTCCCAGACGATGGTGCCCGAGCCGGTGCGCTTGCCCTTATGCCAGCCATTGAGCATCGGGCCGACCGACAGCGCGATGGCCGGGATGTTGACGGTCGCCGCCGCCATCAGCAAGGCAGGCGTGGTCTTGTCGCAGCCGATGGTGAGCACGACGCCGTCGAGTGGATAGCCGTAGAGCACCTCGACGAGGCTGAGATAGGCGAGATTGCGGTCAAGGGCCGCGGTCGGCCGCTTGCCGGTCTCCTGGATCGGGTGACAGGGGAATTCGAAAGGAATGCCGCCCATCGAGACGATGCCTTCGCGCACACGCTTGGCGAGTTCGATATGGTGCCGGTTGCAAGGCGAAAGGTCAGAGCCCGTCTGCGCGATGCCGATCAGCGGTTTGCCCGACATCAGCTCGGCGCGAGTCAACCCGTAATTCAGGTAGCGCTCGAGATAAAGCGCCGTCATTCCCGGGTTGTCAGGATTGTCGAACCACTCCTGCGAGCGGAACTTTTTCTTTTTCGTGGGGGCGCCGGCCATCATGGTCTCCGTATTTGTATGACAAATCGATATGACAACGCGCGGATGCAGGCAAGGGGCACACGTGATCTGAATCCGGACTTTGGTGCGATAGACAGCTATCGAGCCGCACGCTACGACCAATCCGACATCGGCGATGCGGGAGGTTTAGATGGCTTTGGTGATCGAGGGCGAGGAACGTATCGCCGCACCCGTGCAGAAAGTGTGGGAAGCGCTGAACGACCCAACCGTCCTGAGGGGCGCCATTCCGGGCTGCCAGAGCCTGGAAATGAAATCGGCGACCGAGATGGCGGCAACGGTGGTGCTGAAGATCGGACCCATCAAGGCCACCTTCAACGGCGAAGTGACGCTCAGGAATCTCAAGCCGCCGCATGCCTACACCATCCAGGGCGAAGGCAAGGGCGGCATCGCCGGCTTCGCCAAGGGCGGTGCCGACGTCACCCTCACCGCCGACGGGCCGGACGCGACGGTCCTCAAATATGCGGCCAAGGCAGAAGTCGGCGGCAAGATCGCGCAGCTCGGCAGCCGGCTGATCGAATCGACGTCGAAGAAATTGGCCGGACAGTTCTTTTCGGCTTTCGGCGAGAAGGTGGGCGGCTGATACGCTCCCCGCGAGGGTTCACTCAAAGACGATGCTCGGCACAGCTGCTTCGGCCGCGCCGCGTTCCTCGTTGACCCTGTCCCAGACCTTGGAAGCGATATCGCGATAGATTTTCGCCTCGGCGCCATCCGGCTTCGAGACGACCACCGGCGTGCCGGCGTCAGAGCTCTCGCGGATCCCCATTTCAAGCGGCACCTCGCCAAGGAAGGTGACGCCCAGCCTCTCCGCCTCGCGGCGCGCGCCGCCATGGCCGAAAATGTCGTAGCGCTTGCCGGTATCCGGGGCGATGAAGTAGCTCATGTTCTCGACGATGCCGAGCAGCGGCACATCGACTTTCTTGAACATGTTGAGGCCCTTGCGGGCATCGATCAGCGCCAGGTCTTGCGGCGTCGAGACGATGACGGCACCGGCCAACGGCACCTGCTGGGCCATGGTCAGTTGCGCATCGCCCGTGCCGGGCGGCATGTCGACGACGAGCACGTCGAGCCGCCCCCATTCAACCTCACGCAGCATCTGCGTCAGAGCCGACATTACCATCGGCCCACGCCAGATCATCGGCGTCTCCTCATCGACGAGGAAACCCATCGACATCACCTTGAGGCCGTAATTCTCCATCGGTTTCAGGATCTTGCCGTCGATCGTCTGCGGCCGACCATGGATGTTGAGCAGCCTGGGCATCGACGGGCCATAGATGTCGGCATCCAGCACACCGACCCGCAAACCATTGGCGGCAAGACCAAGCGCCAGGTTGACGGCCGTGGTCGACTTGCCGACACCGCCCTTGCCGGAAGCAACCGCTATGATCGCCTCGATGCCGGGCACGCCGCGCTTGCCCTGGCTCTGCGAAGCAGGAGCATGCGGAGCCGCCCGCGGCGGCGCAGCGACCGGAGCCGTCGGCGCCGGCCTGGGTGCGGGGCGCGATGGAACCGACCCCTCCATGCCGCCGCCTTTCTTTTCAGCCGTCAGCGCAACGACCGCGCCGGCGACGCCGGGAATGGCCTTCACCACCCGCTCGGCGGCGGCGCGCAACGGCTCCATCTCCTGGGCGCGCGAGGCGGGAACGGTGATCGAGAAGAACACTTTCGAATCGGCGATGAAAATCTCCGAAACCATGCCGAGGTCGACGATGTTTCCGGTGAAGTCCGGCCCGTTGACCGTCTTCAGCCGCTCGATGACGATTTCCTTGGTGACGGACATGTTCTTTTCCTCAGCGTTCGGCACTTCAGATAATGCAGTTCTCGGGGAGAACCAAGCAGCCGCCTCGACGCACCCTTGGTTTTCGCGAGCAAGAACTTCAGTGCATACCCGTCGCTAAACACGGAAGGCGACCTATTTCAGTGGGCAGCATGAGGGAAAACAATCAGGGAAGGATAAGATCATGCTCGCGAACAGCAACGCAACGGCCAATGTGGCGGTGAAAGACCTGGCGAGAGCAAAGGCGTTTTATGAAGGGACGCTGGGCCTCAAGCAGGTAGACGATATAGGTGGCGAGTTGATCGTCTACAAAAGCGGCGACACCTTCATCAATGTCTATCATTCCGAGTTTGCCGGGACCAACAAGGCGACGGCGGTGACCTGGACGGTCGGCGACGAGATCGAGACTGTCGTCAAATCGTTGAAATCGAAAGGAGTCACCTTCGAGCATTATGCAATGCCCGGACTGACGATCGAGGGCGACATCCATGTCGGCCAGGGCATGAAGGTCGCATGGTTCAAGGATCCGGACGGCAACATCCTCAATCTTGTGAACGGCTAGGCAGTATCGCGATTGCCGCCACTTCGGGCGCCGCTCACCTCATCCCGCAAGGTTGACGGCGAGGTAGGCGAGAGCCGAAATGGCCGCCGTCGCGGGCAAGGTCACGATCCAGGCGATGACGATGTTGCCGGCCAGGCCCCAGCGCACCGCCGAGACGCGGCGGGCGGCACCGACGCCGATGATGGCGCCGGTAATCGTATGGGTGGTCGATACGGGAACGCCGAGCCAGGTGGCGGCGAACAGCGTGATGGCGCCACCGGTTTCAGCGCAAAAGCCCTGCATTGGATTGAGCCGGGTGATCTTCGAACCCATTGTATGGACAATCCGCCAGCCGCCGAACAGCGTGCCAAGCGCCAGCGCCGATTGGCAGGTCAGGACGACCCAGAGCGGCACGTAGAATTTTTCGCCGAGCATGCCTTGCGAGTAGAGCAGCACGGCGATGATGCCCATGGTCTTCTGCGCATCGTTGCCGCCATGCCCAAGCGAATAGAGCGAAGCGGAAAAGAACTGGAGGACGCGAAAGGTGCTGTCGACGGCGAACGGCGTCTGGCGCACAAACAGCCACGAAACCACCAGGATCAGGACGAGCGCCAGGACAAAACCGGCCGCCGGCGACAGCACGATCGCGGCAACCGTCTTGCCAAGTCCCGACCAGACAATGGCACCAATGCCCGCCTTTGCGACGCCGGCGCCAACCAGCCCGCCGATCAGCGCGTGCGAACTGCTCGAAGGGATGCCGGCAATCCAGGTAACGATGTTCCAGACGATGGCGCCGACGAGAGCCGAAAAGATCACTGCCGGAGTGACAATGGTGACGTCGACAATGCCTTTTCCCACGGTCTCGGCGACATGAAGACCAAAGAACATGAATGCGATGAAATTGAAGAATGCCGCCCATAAAACCGCATATTGCGGCCTCAGCACGCGGGTGGAGACGATGGTGGCAATGGAATTTGCCGCATCATGCAGGCCGTTCAGAAAATCGAAGAACAGCGCGACGACAACGAGGCCGGCCAGCACGGGAAAGGCGATGGTGGCTTCCATCGCCTAGACGTTCTCGATGACGATGCCGCTGATCTCGTTGGCGACGTCCTCGAAGCGGTCGACCACCTTCTCCAGCTGACCATAGATTTCCGAGCCGATCAGATAGGCCATCGCGTCGCCGCGGCCGTGGCGCCTGAACAGATCCTTCAGGCCCTGCTCATGCAGATCGTCGGCGCGACCTTCGGCACGCATCACTTCCTCGGCGAGGGCGTTGAGGCGTGCGCTGTTGGCGCCGACCTTGGCGAGCAGTGGGATCGCCTCCGCGACTAGGCGCGCGGCGTCGACGATGACGGCGCCCATTTCTTGCATCAGCGGATCGAATTCGCTTTTCTCGAACAGTCTTACCGTCTTGACGGTCTTGTGCATCATGTCGATGGCATCATCCATCGACTGGATCAGATCCTTGATGTCGCCGCGATCGAAAGGTGTGATGAAAGAGCGCCGCACCGCAAGCAGGACTTCCGCCGTGATATGATCGGCCTCGTCTTCGAGATCGACGATCTTCTGGCACCATCGATCGATATCCTTGCCCTGAAGAAGCAGCTCTAGCGCTTCGGCGCCGCCAACCACGATGCGGGAATGGCGCTCGAACAACTCGAAGAAACGATCTTCGCGCGGCAACAGCTTGCGGAACCAGCCCAGCATGTCAGTCTCCCTTCGCGCCCGGCCCACGACCGTTTCACTGACATAGCGCCGCGTGATGCCGCGGGAAACAGTGTGCCGGCTGAAAGATGTGGATGCGGAACGATTGCGCATACCGCTTGCGGCAAAGGACAATTTCTCCGAGCCTGAGTACGACCGGAAGGACGGCATGATCGACAAACTCGAATTCTTCATCGCGCTGGCCAAGGAAGAGCACTTCGGCCGGGCTGCCGAGGCGTGCGGGGTCACGCAGCCGACCTTGTCGGCCGGCATCAAGCAGCTCGAGGGCCAGCTCGGCGTCATGCTGGTCAATCGCGGGTCGCGGTTCCAGGGGCTGACGCCGGAGGGCAAGCAGGTGTTGGTCTGGGCGCGCCGCATCGTCGGTGACTCCAGGACCATGCGCGAGGAGATGCGCGCCGCCCGGTACGGCCTTTCCGGCCGCATCCGTATCGCCGCCATCCCGACGGCCTTGGCGATGGTCGCCAGATTGACCACGCCCTTCCGAGACAAGCATCCAGGCGTCACCTTTTCGGTGCTATCGCGAACCTCGATCGAAGTGCTGTCGCTGCTCGGCAATTTCGATGTCGATGCGGGCATCACCTATCTCGACAACGAGCCGCTCGGGCGGGTGACCAGCGTGCCGCTTTATGACGAGCGCTACCAATTGATCACCGCAATCGGCAATCCCTATTCCGAACGCGACAAAGTGACATGGTCCGAGATCAGCCAGTTGCCGCTGTGCCTTCTGACGCCGGACATGCAGAACCGCCGCATCATCGACCAGCACCTGGCGGAAGCCGGCGTGCAGGTGCGGCCGACGCTGGAATCGAACTCGATGATCGTGCTGTTCTCGCATATTCGGACCGGCAAATGGTCATCGATCATGCCACTCAACCTTGCGGAAACATTCGGTTTTTCCGAACCGATCCGGGCCATTCCGATCGTCGAGCCCGATGCCAGCCACACGGTCGGGCTGGTGGCCGCGCCGCGCGAGCCGCACACGCCGCTGGTGCAGGCGCTGCTGGACGAGGCGATGGCGCTGGCAGACGATTTCCGCGCCCACCGCTAGTCTAGACAATGCAGGCGGAAGCCCGTCGATAGAAGATTTCTATCGAGCAACGAAACAGCTTTATTGATTTCGCGGGTTTCCTCTGATTTTGTAAAGACTTAGCGATAAAAGCCATCGACCAGGGAGGGCGCTGCGTGACGATGCAGCCTGCAAGTACCGAGATCGCATCGCGCACAGCGGCGATTATCCAGGAGTTGAAGGACCTCGAGGGTCCGCTGCTGCCGATCCTCCACGGCATCCAGGAAGAATTCGGCCATGTCCCGCAGGACGCCGTGCCCGTCATTGCCGACGGGCTGAACCTGTCCCGGGCCGAGGTGCATGGTGTCGTGACTTTCTATCATGATTTCCGTGCGCGACCGGCCGGACGGCACGTGCTCAAGCTCTGCCAGGCGGAAGCCTGCCAGTCCATGGGTTCGGACGCAGTCGCCGCCAAGGTCAAGCAGTTGCTCGGCATCGACTTCCATGAGACCACGCGTGACGGATCCGTTACGCTGGAACCGGTCTATTGCCTCGGGCTGTGCGCCTGCTCGCCGTCTGCGATGCTGGATGGCGAGGTGATCGGTCGGCTCGATGACGACAAGATCGACGAGATCGTCGCGGAGGTGCGCTCATGACCCCCCGTATCTATATTCCCGGCGATTCCGGCGCACTGGCGCTGGGGGCGGAAAAGGTCGCGAAGGCTATTCGCGCGGAACTCGCCGAGCGCGGCATCGAGGCCAAGATCGTGCGCAATGGCTCGCGCGGCGCTTATTTCCTCGAACCGATGGTCGAAGTGGCGACGGCCAATGGCCGTGTCGCCTACGGGCCGGTGAAGCCGTCGGACGTGAAGAGCCTGTTCGACAGCGGTTTTCTCACAGGGGGCCATCACAAGCGCTGGCTCGGCGCGCCCGACAAGATTCCATTCCTGGCCAAACAAACTCGCTTGACGTTTGCACGTTGCGGCATAAACGACCCGCTGTCGCTCGATGCCTACAAATCGCTCGGCGGTTTGAACGGCCTGCGGAACGCGGTGGCCATGGCGCCCGCCGACATCGTCAAGCAGGTCACCGAGTCCGGCCTGCGTGGCCGCGGCGGCGCGGGCTTCCCGACTGGCATCAAATGGAAGACGGTGCTCGATACGACATCGGAGCGCAAATACATCGTCTGCAACGCCGATGAGGGCGACAGCGCCACCTTCGCCGATCGCATGATCATGGAGGGCGATCCCTTCGTGCTCATCGAAGGCATGGCCATCGCCGGTATCGCCACCGGCGCGACCAAGGGTTTCGTCTATATCCGCTCGGAATATCCGCACGCGGTGGCTGTCATGAACAAGGCCGTCGAGATCGCCCGCAAGGCCGGTGTGCTCGGCGTCAATGTGCTGGGTTCGCCCAACGCCTTCGACATGGAAATCCGCGTCGGTGCCGGCGCCTATGTCTGCGGCGAGGAAACTTCGCTCTTGAACAGCCTGGAAGGCAAGCGCGGCGTGGTGCGCGCCAAGCCGCCGCTGCCCGCGATACAAGGGCTGTTCGGCAAACCGACAGTAATCAACAATGTCATTTCGCTGGCTTCGGTGCCTGTGATCATGGACAAGGGCGCCGCCTTCTACAAGGATTTCGGCATGGGCCGTTCGCGCGGCACGATCCCGATCCAGATCGCCGGGAACGTCAAGCAGGGCGGCCTTTTCGAAACCGCTTTCGGCCTGACACTGGGCGAAATCGTCGACGAGATCGGCGGCGGCACGTCCACCGGGCGCCCGGTGAAGGCGGTGCAGGTCGGCGGGCCGCTCGGTGCCTACTTCCCGCGCGCACTGTTCGACACGCCGTTCGACTACGAGGAATTCGCCAAGCGCGATGGACTGATCGGTCACGCCGGCATCACGGTTTTCGACGATACCGCCGACATGCTGAAGCAGGCACGCTTCGCCATGGAATTCTGCGCCATCGAAAGCTGCGGCAAGTGCACGCCTTGCCGCATCGGCTCGACGCGGGGCGTGGAAACCATCGACAGGCTCGCCGCCGGCATCGAACCGGAAAAGAATCTCGCTCTGGTCACCGACCTCTGCAACACGATGAAGTTCGGTTCGCTCTGCGCGCTGGGCGGCTTCACGCCCTACCCGGTGATGAGCTCGATCACCCATTTCCCCGAGGATTTCAAGCCCGCGCCAGCGCGCGTGGCTGCTGAATAGGAGCTGGCGGATGAACATTAAGGCCGACTTCCCAACGCTGATCGAAGAGATTGACTACGGAACTCCGGAGTCGAAGGCGCAAAAACAGGTCACGCTGACCGTCGATGGCCGCAGCATCAGCGTGCCGGAAGGCACCTCGATCATGCGCGCGGCGATGGAAGGCGGGGTGGAGATCCCGAAGCTCTGCGCCACCGACATGCTGGACTCGTTCGGTTCCTGCCGCGTCTGTCTCGTCGAAATCGACGGGCGCGGCGGTACGCCGGCTTCCTGCACGACGCCTGTCGGCGAAGGCATGGTGGTGCGCACCCAGTCGGACAGGCTCGACGCTATCCGCCGGGGCGTCATGGAACTCTACGTCTCCGACCATCCCACCGGTTGGCACGAGAAGGCCGGAACTGGCGCCAGCGAGTTCGATGTGGTGGCGAAGTCCGTGGGCCTGACCGAAAATCGGTACGGCGTTGAGGGCCGCAACCACGTCAAGGAAGAAAATGGCGTCGCGCCGGGCCATGGCTCGCTCGCGGTCGACTACATCGCCCGCGATGAGTCCAACCCCTATTTCACCTATGATCCGGCGCAGTGCATCGTCTGCTCGCGCTGCGTGCGCGCCTGCGAGGAGGTGCAAGGCACTTTCGCGCTGACCATCGAAGGCCGCGGCTTCGAATCGCGCATGGTCGCCGGCATGCACGAGGACTTCATTGCCTCCGAATGCGTGTCCTGCGGTGCCTGCGTGCAGGCCTGTCCGACCGATGCTCTGCGCGAGAAGACAGTCCTCGAAAAGGGCATGCCCGAGCGCTCCGCCGTGACCACCTGCGCCTATTGCGGCGTCGGCTGCTCGTTCAAGGCCGAAGTGAAGGGCGATGAGGTCATCCGCATGATGCCCTACAAGGAAGGCATGGCCAACCACGGCCATTCCTGCGTGAAGGGCCGCTTCGCTTACGGTTATGCCACCCACAAGGACCGCATCCTGTCGCCGATGATCCGCGAAAAGGTCAGCGACCCGTGGCGCGAAGTGAGCTGGGAGGAGGCGATCGCCCATACGGCCAAGGAATTCCGCCGCATCCAGTACCAGTACGGACGCACCGCGATCGGCGGCATCACCTCCTCGCGCTGCACGAATGAGGAGACCTACCTCGTCCAGAAGCTGGTTCGGCAGGGCTTCCGCAACAACAATGTCGACACCTGCGCGCGCGTCTGCCATTCGCCGACCGGCTATGGGCTTGGCCAGACCTACGGCACCTCGGCCGGCACGCAGGATTTCGATTCCGTCGAATTCACCGACGTCGCCGTCATCATCGGCGCCAATCCGGCTACCGCGCACCCGGTGTTCGCCTCGCGGCTGAAGAAGCGGCTGCGCCAGGGCGCCAAGCTGATCGTGCTCGATCCGCGCCGCACCGAGATGGTCAAGTCGGCCCACGTCGAAGCCGACTACCATTTGCCGCTGAAGCCCGGCACCAATGTCGCCGTGCTGACCTCGCTGGCGCATGTCATCGTCACCGAGGGCCTTTTCGACGAAGCGTTCATCCGCGAGCGCTGCGACTGGGCGGAGTTCCAGGACTGGGCGTCCTTCGTCGCCCTGCCGGAAAACAGCCCCGAAATCGTCGGCAAGCTGTCCGGCGTCGATCCGGAGTTGATCCGCGGTGCCGCCCGTCTCTACGCCAAGGGCGGCAATGGCGCGATCTATTACGGCCTCGGCGTCACCGAGCACAGCCAGGGCTCGACCACGGTGATGGCGATCGCCAACCTCGCAATGGCCACCGGCAATATCGGCCGACCTGGCGTCGGCGTGAACCCGCTGCGCGGCCAGAACAATGTGCAGGGCTCTTGCGACATGGGCTCGTTCCCGCATGAGCTGCCGGGCTACCGGCACATTTCGGGTGACGCGGTGCGCGACATCTATGAAAGCCTGTGGGGCGTGAAGCTCGACGACGAACCCGGCCTGCGCATTCCCAACATGCTGGATGCCGCCGTCGACGGCTCGTTCAAGGGCATCTACATCCAGGGCGAGGACATCCTGCAGTCCGATCCCGACACCAAGCATGTCGCCGCCGGCTTGGCCGCGATGGAATGCGTGGTGGTGCACGACCTCTTCCTCAACGAGACGGCGAATTACGCGCATGTCTTCCTGCCCGGCTCGACCTTCCTCGAGAAGGACGGCACCTTCACCAATGCCGAGCGCCGCATCAATATGGTGCGCAAGGTTCTGGAACCGAAGGCGCGCTACGCCGATTGGGAGGCGACGCAGGAACTCGCCCGTGCGATCGGTCTCGACTGGAACTATACCCATCCGTCCGAAATCATGGACGAGATCGCCAAGACGACGCCAAGCTTCGCCAATGTCTCCTTCGATCTGCTCGACCGGGTCGGCTCCGTGCAATGGCCCTGCAACGACAAGGCGCCGCTTGGCACGCCGATCATGCATGTTGACGGCTTCGTGCGCGGCAAGGGCAAGTTCATCCGCACCGAATACGTGGCGACGGACGAAAGAACCGGACCGCGCTTCCCGCTGCTGCTGACCACCGGCCGTATCCTGTCGCAGTACAATGTCGGCGCGCAGACGCGGCGCACCGAAAACGTCATGTGGCACTCCGAGGACCGACTGGAACTCCATCCGCACGACGCAGAAAATCGTGGCCTGCGCGATGGCGACTGGGTCCGGCTGACCAGCCGTTCGGGCGAGACAACGCTTCGCGCGCTGATCACCGACAGGGTATCGCCGGGCGTGGTCTACACCACCTTCCACCATCCCGACACGCAGGCCAACGTCATCACCACCGACTTCTCCGACTGGGCGACCAATTGCCCGGAATACAAGGTGACCGCGGTGCAGGTCGGCGCTTCCAACGGCCCGTCGGAATGGCAGCGCGACTATGACGAGCAGGCCAAGCAGAGCCGTCGCATCGCGCCGCTGCAGGCGGCGGAGTAGTCTTGGCCGCGCGCCGCAAAGCGACGACGCAAATATCGCGACTGGCGCGCCGCGCCAGCGGCACGGCTGCGTCCAACCGCATGGTGCCGGAGGAGACGCCGGTGGCGTTCTCCTTCGCCGGCACCACGCATGCGGTGATGATGGCGAGCCCCGCCGATTTCGAGGATTTCGCGCTCGGCTTCTCGCTCACCGAAGGCATCATCGCCGCGCCTGATGAGATCGAAGCGATCGAGGTCGAGGATCATGGCGCCGGCATCGACATCCAGATCAGGCTGAAGGACCAGGCCAATACGCGCTTCGAGGCGCGGCGGCGGCGGCTTGCCGGACCGGTCGGCTGCGGGCTGTGCGGCATCGAATCGATCGAGGAGGCGATGCGTTCGGTCGATGTGGTCGGTGCGTCGAAGCTTACGCTCAATGCCGACGACATCACCCGTTCGGTCAAGCTGCTGTCGAAAGTGCAGCCGCTGCATACAGAGACTGGCGCCGTGCATGCCGCCGGCCTCTACGTGCCGGGCAAGGGCGTCGTCATGGCGCGCGAGGATGTCGGCCGCCACAATGCGCTGGACAAGCTGGCGGGAGCGTTGGCCAAGGCCAATATCGATGGCGCATCGGGCGCCGTCGTGGTGACCAGCCGTGTTTCGGTCGAGATGGTGCAGAAGACGGCGGCGATCGGTTCAGCCTTCATCGTTGCCGTCTCGGCGCCAACGGCACTTGCCATCCGCACCGCAGAAGAAGCCGGTATGACGCTGGTGGCGCTGGTGCGCGGCGACGATTTCGATGTTTTTACCCACCCCGACCGGGTGATTTCGGGAGTTGCCCAGCATGTCGCATGACGAAGACCACATCACGAGCACGGGGGAAAAGCTGGTGCGCATGGCCAACCAGATCGCCGCCTTTTTCCACTCCAGGCCACGCGAGGAAGGCGTTGCCGGCGTCGCCGAGCATATCAACAAGTTCTGGGAGCCGAGAATGCGGCGCCAGTTCTTCGAGATGTTGGACAGCGGCGGCGAAGATTTCGACGAACTGGTCGTAGTGGCAGCGGCAAGGATCAAGCGGCCGATCACGCCAGCCGAGGCTGATTTGAAACTTGGAATCAAGGTCCCTCCGGGCGACCTGGCAGGCGCTCAAAAATAGCCGCAGGCCGCGCCGGCCTATTTCTCCCTGCTAAAGTTTAAGCTGCCGCTATCGGCGCGGCTCTGCTATGGTTCACGACCAGAAATCGTCAGGCCGGGCGCAAGAAACTCGTGAGGCCGATCGAGACCCGATATGCCCTCAGTGGCGAGGTGCGGATCGCCTATCAGGTGGTCGGCCAGGGCTCGTTCGATCTCGTCTTCGTGCCGGGCTTCATTTCCAATCTCGACCTGCATTGGGAAGACGAGGGCTATACCAGGCTCTTGAGGCGGCTTTCGGCATTCTCGCGGCTGATCCTGTTCGACAAGCGCGGCACGGGTCTTTCCGACCGTGTCGATGCGCACAACCTGCCCAGCCTCGAAACGAGGATGGACGATGTGCGCGCGGTGATGGACGCCGCCGGCAGCGGCCGTGCCGCCCTGCTTGGCGCTTCCGAAGGCGCGCCGATGGCAATGCTGTTCGCCGCTACCTATCCGGAGCGGACGCGAGCGCTGACGCTCTATGGCGGCTATGCGCATTTCCACAAATGGGTGATGTCGCCGGAACGCCTCGACGCCTTCATCGCCACGGCCGAGACGGCCTGGGGTACGGGCGCTACCTTGCCCAATTTCGCGCCGGGCCGGGTCGACGACGCGCATTTCACCCAGTGGTGGGCGCGTTTCGAGCGGCTGTCGGCGAGCCCGACGGCAGCAGCGGCGCTGGCGCGGATGAACGCGGGAATCGATGTGCGCGGCGTGCTGGCGGCGATCAGCGCACCGACGCTGATCATCCATCGCCGCAACGACGGGCGGGTCGATCCCGACGCCAGCCGCTTCCTGGCCAAAACAATCCCTAATGCGCGGCTGGTCGAGATTCCGGGGCGCGATCATCCGATCTGGACGGGCGATGTCGACCGGGTCGCCGACCTCATCGAGGAGTTCCTGACCGGCGAGCGCGCCGTCGCGGAAGCGGACCGCGTGCTGGCGGCACTTCTAGTGACGCGCATATACGATACGACGCGGATGGGCGACCGTATGTGGAGCGAACGCAGCGAGCGGTTCCAAGAAACCTGGCGGTTGCTGGTCGGGCGCCATGGCGGCCGCGCGCTGGGTACGCAGGGGGAAATGATGATTTCGCGCTTCGATGGGCCGGCGCGCGCCATACGCTGTGCGGCGGCGCTGCGCGAGGCGGCGCAAGGGATCGGCGTGGCCAGCGCGCAGGGCGCGCATGTCGGCGAGATCGAACTTCGCGGGCCGCCCGTGGGGTTGACGGCGCGGGTGACAATGCAACTCGCCGCGCATGCCAGCCGAGGCGATATTCTCGCGTCGCGGCTGGTCGCGGATCTGGCAACCGGCTCGGGGCTGCATTTCGAAGACGCCAGCCGGGTGACGCTGGACGATCTGGACGAGCCGATGGCGCTGGTGCGGGCAATGTCGGAACAACATCTGGAGCCTGACTGCCGCGCCAGGACCAAAACGACCGAACCAGCCGTGCTGACGGCAAGGGAAAGCGAGGTGGTGAGCCTGATTGCCGACGGCAAGAGCAATGCCGCGATTGCCGTCGAACTCAGGCTGAGCGAGCACACGGTCAAGCGCCACGTCGCCAACATACTGCTCAAGCTCGACCTGCCGTCGCGAGCGGCCGCGGCGGCATTTTCCGCCAGGCAGACTGGCCCGGACGGGCCATGAGAGCCATGGCGCTTTCGGGCGAAGCAGGCGCACCGCTATAGGCGCTATCAATTCCCCCATGCGGGCCAAGGCGGATATCGCCGGAAAGGCGCTGCGAACGGAGGATGAAATGACCAAGTCAAAACTGAATGTCAGATCATTTGTGATCGCGGCGGGCATTGGCGCGCTGTTCACGATCACTCCGGCGAGAGCCGAGGATGCATCGGCGGCAACCTACAAGGACATCGAGGCGACGCTCGGCTCGGTGCCGGATATGTTCAAGACACTGCCTGACGTCGCCATCGCCGGGGCCTGGGCCGAGATCAAGGGCGTCCAGCTCAACCCCAAGACGGCGCTCGACGGCAAGACCAAGGAGCTGATGGGGCTGGCGGTCGCGTCGCAGATCCCGTGCCAGTATTGCATCTATTTCCACACCGAGGCCGCCAAGCTCAACGGCGCCAGCGACGAGGAAATCAAGGAGACGATCGCGATGGCGGCGATCGTGCGCCACTGGTCGACGATCCTCAACGGCAGCCAGGTCGATCTCGCGACCTTCAAGAAGCAGACCGACAACGTCTTCGCTGCCGTCAAGGCAAAGTCACAGTGAAAATCCCTGCCTGGCGGCGAGCGCCGGGTGGTGCCTACCGAATATCAACCGCCTGATCGTGAAGACGGGCACATGGAGGATAAAATGCTGACCAAGACCCAAGCCGTGGATGGCCCGGCGATCAAGAAGGCGATCGAGGGCCGCGACGGCAAGATGCTGTCGAGCTTCTATGCCGATGACGCGCTGGTGCGGGTGATCGACCGCAACAACCCGCCGAGCAAGCCGCGCGAAGTCCGCGGCCGCGCGGCGATCGCCACCTTCTGGGACGACATCTGCAGCCGGGCGATGACCCACAAGGTCGACACCACGATCGCCGACGGCGACAGCCTGGCCTTCACCCAGGCCTGCTCCTATCCGGATGGCACGAAAGTGTTTGCCGCGGCGATGCTGGAGCTGAAGAACGGCCGGATCGCACGGCAGACGGTCGTGCAGGCCTGGGACGAGTAGATCAACCGCAGAGCCTGGTCATCCCGATTGAAGCGGGACGGGCCCTGTTTCCGTGCTGGGGCATGATCTTTCCGAAAGTCGGTTTCCAGTTTCGCTAAACGCGGACCTTCGGTTCGGGATCATGCTGTGGCCGCAACCCTGGAGGAGAAGAAGATGTTCAGCGCCAGATGGCAGATCGACGCAAAGTTCGGGCATAAACAGACCGTGCTTGACCTGTTGAAGAAATGGGAGCGCGAGATCGGCTCGCAGGTCGGCCTAACCGACCTCAAGTTCCAGATCATGACCGGATCGATCGGTGCCCGTGAAGCGACGGTCGAGTCGCACCACCAGGTTGAAAGCCTGGCTCAGTTGGAGGCGATGTTCGCCAAGATCGGCAAGATCGACGCGCACGCCAAATGGGGCAAGGAGATGGAGCCCTATGTCGTGTCGGGCACCAGCCTGTGGAACATCTATCGCATTGTGGAGTAGCGGCTGGAGTTCTTCTCCCGTTCACGGGAGAAGATGCCGGCAGGCAGATGAGGAGCAGCGTCGGCATCGCAGAAGCTTGCACTGCCCCTCATCCGGCGACTGGCCCTTCGCTACGGCTGCGGGCGTGCGTCGCTTCAATCGACAAATCGTTGTCGATTGATCGCCCGCGGCGACCGCTTCTCACCCATGCGCAACCATCACATGGCGCACGGCGGTATAGTCCTCCAGCGCATAGAGCGACATGTCCTTGCCGTAGCCGGATTGCTTCAGGCCGCCATGCGGCATCTCGTTGGTCAGCATGAAGTGGGTGTTGATCCAGGTGCAGCCATATTGCAGCCGCGCGGCGGTGGCCATGGCGCGTGAAACATCCTTGGTCCACACGGATGACGCCAGGCCGTAATCGCTGTCGTTGGCCCAGTTCACGGCCTCGTCCACTTCCGTGAAACGGGTTATCGAAACGACGGGGCCGAACACTTCGCGGCGCACGATCTCGTCCTCCTGCAGCGCGCCGGCGACGACGGTCGGCTGGTAGTAGAAGCCGGTGCCCTCGCCCGGCTTGCCGCCGGTGGTGATCTCGATGTGCTTCAGCTCCGAAGCACGTTCCACGAAGCTTGAGACGCGGTCGCGCTGGCGCCGCGAGATCAGCGGCCCGATCTCGTTCTCGGTATCGTCTGATAGATTGTATTTGATTGTCGAGACAGCGGCGGAGAGGTCGGCGACCAACTTGTCGTAGATTTTCTTACCGGCGTAGATGCGGCAGGCCGCGGTGCAATCCTGGCCGGCATTGTAGTAGCCGAAGGCGCGCAGTCCGTTGACGACGGCGCCGAGGTCGGCATCGTCGAAGACGATGACCGGCGCCTTGCCGCCGAGTTCCAGATGCGTGCGCTTGACCGATTTTGCGGCGGCCTGCAGCACCTTCTTGCCAGTGGCGACGTCGCCAGTGATCGAGATCATGTTGACCTTGGGGTGATTGATCAGCGTGTTGCCGACGCTGTCCCCCCGGCCAAGCACGACGTTGACGACGCCCTGGGGCAGGACATCGGCCAGGATCGTCGCCAGCTTCAGCGCCGTCAGCGGCGTCTGCTCCGACGGCTTGAAAACCACCGTGTTGCCGCCGGCAATCGCCGGCGCCAGCTTCCACGCCATCATCATCAGCGGATAGTTCCAGGGCGCGATCGAGGCGACGATGCCGATCGGATCGCGGCGGACCATCGAGGTGTGGCCGGGCAGATATTCGCCCGCGACCACACCCGGCATCGAACGCACCGCACCGGCAAAGAAGCGGTAGCAGTCGACGATGGCCGGGATTTCGTCATTGAGCACGGCATTGATTGGCTTGCCGCAATTCAACGCCTCCAGCGTCGCGAACTCCTGCGCTTCGGTCTCGATGCGGTCGGCGATCTTCAGGAGGTAGCCGGAGCGCTGTGCCGGCGTGGTGCGCGACCACAAGGCGAACGCCTTTTCGGCGGCGCTCACTGCCGCCTCGATCTGTGCCTGACTGGCCTCGGGCAGGTTGAGGATGGTCGCCCCGGTCTTCGGATTGAGGATCGGCTCCTCGGTTTCGGTGCCCTTCTCGAATTGCGAGCCGATCAGCATCTGGGTGTCCATTGGTGTCTCCTTGGGCAGAAGCGAATGGGGTAATTAGTGATTAGTGATTAGTGATTAGTGAGTAGTGAGTAGTGAGTAGTGAGTGGATTTCGGCCGCTATTTAACTACTCACTACTTTCATTTGCCCGAACCGGCGATCTGGTCGCCGTCGCGGGTCAGGTAATAGGCAAACAGGATCGGCAGCAGCGTCACCAGGACGACGACCATGGCCACGACATTGGTGACCGGGCGCTGGCGCGGGCGGATCAGTTCCTCCAGCATCCAGATCGGCACGGTCTGCTGCTGGCCGGCGGTGAAGGTGGTGACGATGACCTCATCGAACGAGAGGGCGAAGGCCAGCATGCCGCCGGCGAGCAGTGCGGTGGCGATGTTGGGCAGCACGACATGGCGGAAGGTCTGGAAGCCATCGGCGCCGAGATCCATCGAGGCCTCGATCATCGAACCGGAGGTGCGGCGGAAACGAGCGACCGCGTTGTTGTAGACGACGACCACGCAGAAAGTGGCGTGGCCGAGCACGATCGTCCAGAACGAGAACGGGATCTCGGCCAGTGAAAAGGCCGAGCGCAGCGCGATGCCGGTGATGATGCCGGGCAGCGCGATGGGCAGGATGACCAACAGCGAGATGGTCTCGCGGCCGAAGAATTTCGTCTGTGACACCGCGCCGGCACAGAGCGTGCCGAGCAGCAGCGCGATCGCGGTCGACATGGCGGCGACGCGCACCGACAGCGACAACGCTTCCCAGACATCGGGCCGGTTCCAGGTGACGGCGAACCATTGCGTGGTCAGCCCCGGCGGTGGCCAGACGAAACTCTTCTCCTCCGTGGTGAAGGCGTAGACGAAGATCAGCAGGATCGGCAGATGCAGGAAAAGCAGGCCGCTGGCGGCGGCGATCTTCAGGCCGAGGGGAGCGGATTGACCACGGTCAGAGCGCATCGAAGGCCCCCATGCGCTTGGCGCCCCAGAGATAGAAGCCCATGATGACGATGGGGACCACGGTGAAGGCGGCGGCGAGCGGTATGTTGCCGGCGGTGCCTTGCTGCGAATAGACGGCCTGGCCGATGAAGAGGCGCGAGGTGCCGATGATCTGCGGGATGATGTAGTCGCCCAATGTCAGCGAAAAGGTGAAGATCGAACCGGCGACGATGCCGGGCAGCGCCAGCGGGAATAAGACGTTGCGGAATGTCTGCCTCGGCGAAGCACCAAGATCGGACGAGGCCTCGACCAAATTGCCAGGCACCCGCTCGAGGGCTGCCTGAACGGGAAGGATCATGAACGGCAGCCAGACATAGACGAAGACGATGAAGGTGCCGGTGAACGACACCGACAGCGAATTGCCGCCGACGACCGGCAGCGACAGCCAGGCCTCGAGCAGCCACAACAAATGCAGCTTGGCGAGCAGCCAGGTTAAAATGCCTTCCTTGGCCAGGATCAGCTTCCAGGCATAGATCTTGACCAGGTAGCTCGACCACAGCGGCAGCATGACGCCGAGATAGAACAGCGCCTTCCAGCGGCCGCGCGCATAACGCGCCGCGTAGTAGGCAATCGGAAAGGCGACGATGGCCGAAGCCAGCGTGACCAAGGCCGCCATTGTCACCGTGCGCAGAATGATATCGAGGTTGGCGGCCTGCAACAGGTCGCCATAGGTCTTCAGCGTGAACTGGCGGTTGATGAGGCCGGAGAACTCGTCGATGGAGAAAAAACTCTGCGCCAAAAGCGCGAACAACGAGCCGATATAGACGATGCCGAGCCACAGCACCGGCGGCAGCAGCATCAGCAGGAGCAGGACTTTTGGCCGGCGCCAGAAGAGGTCGGAAAGCGCACCGCGCATGCCGCCGCTGCCGGATAGAATGGCGGGGCCGGGTTTGACGTTGAGGGCGGTGATCGTCATGGCTTTTTCGAAGGGCCGAGATCTGTCGCGCAAACCATCATCATACCGGCTCGTCCATCAGGTGCAGATGCTCGCGGTTGAAGGTGAGCACCACCGCCTCGCCCTCCCCAGGCAAAGCAGTGCCGGCCGGCACCACGGCGTGCAGTTTCAACCCGTCGGCATCCAGCGCCAGCCTTGTCGTGGCGCCCAGATAGTTGGTCGAGACGAGGCGTGCGGCGACGCCTTCGCTGCTCGCCGCGCGGCCGACACGAATGGATTCAGGGCGCAGGCTCCCCCAGCGGCGCTGGCCGCCATAACGCTGGACGAAATCCGGCGGCAGCACGTTGGAGGAACCGACGAAATCGGCGACGAAACGCGTGCTCGGCCGCTGATAAATATCCTCGGGCGTGCCGATCTGCATGACCCTGCCATCGTTGAAGACGGCGACGCGATCGGCCATGGACAGCGCCTCGCCCTGGTCGTGAGTGACGAAGACGAAGGTGATGCCGAGCGCCTTCTGCAGTGACTTCAGCTCTTCCTGCATGTTTTCGCGCAGCTTGAGGTCGAGCGCGCCGAGCGGCTCGTCGAGCAGCAGCACCTTGGGCTGGTTGACCAGGGCACGGGCGAGCGCGACACGCTGGCGCTGGCCCCCGGAAAGCTGGCCGGGCCGGCGCGCGCCATAGCCGGGCAATCGCACCAGCGACAGCGCTTCTTCCGCCGCCTTGTGCCGCTCGGCCTTGCCGATGCGCTTGACCATCAGCCCGTAAGCGACGTTGTCGAGCACATTGAGATGCGGGAACAGCGCGTAGTCCTGGAACACGGTGTTGACGTTGCGGCGGTAAGGCGGCACGCCCTCGGCCCGCTCGCCGAAGATCGAGATCGAACCCGCCGTCGGCTGCTCGAAGCCGGCGATGAGACGCAGGCACGTGGTCTTGCCCGAACCGGACGGCCCGAGCATGGCGAAGAATTCGCCTGGCGCGATGTCGAGATCGACAGCGTCGACAGCGCGAACGCTGCCGAAATGACGCGAGGCTTTTTGAAAGGAAACGGCTGATGTCATGGGGTGTCCTGCAATGTGCCAGGCTCTTCAATTGAGGCGTCTGTGCTGCCCCTCATCCGCCTGCCGGCACCTTCTCCCCGTATAGTGACGGGGAGAAGGAAGCTGGTCGCTATGTTGGCGCTTATTCTGCAACGGGAGAAATGTCCGGAAGGACAATGAGGGGCAGCGCCAAGTTCTCGGTAAAACGCAATTACCGCCCGCCGATGACGCCGATATAGTCCGACACCCAGCGGTAGTAAGGCACGCACTGGTCGTTCTGGGTGGCGCATTTGGAAACCGGCGTCTTCCAGAACTTGATCTTGTCGAAATTGTCGTAGCCGTTGGTCTTGCAGCCTTCCTCGCCGAGCAGCTCGTTGCCCTTGCAGGCGGCCGGCACGACCGGCAGCGAGCCGAACCAGGCGGAGACGTCGCCCTGCACCTTCGGCGCCAGCGAATGCTCGAGCCACATATAGGCGCAGTTCGGGTGAGCGGCGTCGGCTTCCATCATGGTGGTGTCGGCCCAGCCGGTGACGCCTTCTTCCGGCACGGTCGAGGCAACCGGCTTCTTGGCGGCGACCAGCGTGTTGACCTGGTATGGCCACGAGCCGGATGCGACGACGCCTTCGTTCTGGAAATCGTCGACCTGAATGGCCGCGTCGTGCCAGTAGCGGCCAACCAGCGTGCGCTGGACGCGCAGCAATTCGAGCGCCGCCTTGTACTGGTCCTCGTTCAATTCGTAGGGGTCCTTAATGCCGAGTTCCGGCTTGTGGAACATCAAATAATTGGCGGCGTCCGCGATATGGATCGGTCCGTCATAAGCCTGGACGCGGCCTTTGTTGGACTTGCCATCCGGCAGCTTCATCTCCTCGAAGACGACGTTCCAGCTCTTCGGTGCTTCCTTGAAGACCTCGGTGTTGTACATCAGGATGTTGGGACCCCACTGATAGGGAACGCCGTAATGCACCTTGTCGACGGTGAACCAGGGCGCGTCCTTCAGCCGGTCGTCGACCGTCTTCCAACTCGGGATGAGATCGGTGTTGATCGGCTGCACGCGCTTGCCGGCAACGAGCCGCAGCGAGGCATCGCCCGAAGCCGTGACGAGGTCGAAGCCGCCCTCGTTCATCAGCGAGACCATTTCATCCGAGGTGTTGGCGGTCTTGATGTTGACCTTGCAACCGCTCTCCTTCTCGAAGGCGCTCACCCAGTCGTAGCCCTTGTCGGTCTCGCCGCGCTCGATGTAGCCCGGCCAGGCGACGATGTTGACCTGACCTTCGCCCTTGCCGAGTTCCTTGACCTGGGCGATCGCCTGACCGGAGAAGGTCAGCGCGACCGTCAAGGCAGTGCACGACTTCAGGAATGAATGCATATCGATCTCCCATTTTGGCGCGTGATCCTGAAACCGCTCCGGTTGTCGCCAGACCACGCGCGGACTGAAAAACTTGTCAGCTCCTCCGTTGGACTTGACGCCACTCTGATGGCAGCTTTGGTCCCTCCAACGGAAGGTGCTTTGAAAATTCCGGTTTCGCAAATTCATTTGTCAGAAGGCCGATATCGGTTTTTCCGATATACTCCCTCAGGCCAGCGCCGTCACCAGCCAGCAGGTGGCCTGACCGTCGTTTAGAAAGGGGCCAAGGCCGCGGGCAACACCGTAACGATTTTTTCGCCCGTCGCCTGGTCGGCCTCGCGCAGCGCGGCGGCGACCGGCCCTAGCCGGGTGGCATATGACATCAGATCCCCTTCGGCGATCTTACATGGTAAGTTCGCCTGTCTGACTTCGATTGACGACCAGCCGCTCGCTTCAAGTATCCGCTTCACCTTGGCGCCGTCAGGCTTGCCGGCGCCGGCCGCTTCGAGGTTGCTCCGTTAGGGCCTTTCAAAGTGGAGCCGGTTCCCGCCACAAAGCGCAAGCGCAAGACTGGCGGCGTCGCCGGGAGCAGACCACTTCTAGCGGCGCACCGTCCGCTGCGACTGGGCAAGGCCCACAAAGTCCCGCGCCGCGGCGGCCAGGCCAGATCCCCGCCGCCAGACCATGCCAACCTGCACCACCGGCAACGAACCGGAAATGTCGCGCGATTCGATGCGGTCTCCCTCCAGAGACCAGGGTCGGTAGACGAGGTCAGGCAGCAGTGCAACGCCGGCACCGGTGGCGACGAGGCTGCGCACGGCTTCCACGGAACGGGTGCGGAAGGCGACATGCGGCCTGGCGCCGATCGCTGTCAGCAGTTTGCCGGTGTTTTCCTCGATCTCGTCAACGGTCAGCATGATCAGCGGTTCGGAGGCGATATCGCCGATGCCGATAATGTCGGCGCCAGCCAGGGGATGGCCGAGCGGCAGCCACAGCCGGTAAGCCGAGACTTCGAGGATTTCCGATTGCAGTGCAGTGCGGTCGCGCAAATTGGAGGTTACCATGACGGCAATGTCCAGCTTGCCGCCGATCAGGAGATGTTCGAGGTAGTCGCCATTGTCCTCGATGGCCGAGACCTCGACACCTGGATAGGCGCGGCGGTAGCGTGAGAGCAGGTCCGACAGCACATAGCCGGCGACCAGCGAGGTGACGCCGAGTTGCAGCCGCCCGCCGGCCACAGCCTGTTCGCCGGAAAAAGAGCGGCGGGCGTCGGACACGTCGGCGAGAATCTTTGTTGCGTGGCGCAGGAACTGGTGGCCCTTGTGGGTAATGTTGAGGCCGCGCGGATGGCGCTCGAACAGTTCGACGCCAAGATCGCTTTCAAGTTCCTTGATCGCCTCGGTGACCGACGATTGCGAGATGGAGAGGTTTTGCGCCGCGCGCGATACCGTGCCTTGCTCGGCGACGGCGATGAAGAACTGCAACTGCCGGATGGTGAAGGCCATTGCTGGACTAAACACCGCCGCAACCGCGAAGAAAAGCCGATGGCGAAGCTTATCCCATGGCTGGATGCCTGACCGTGGCTCAGCCCAGCATCGGCCGGATGCGCCGCCAGCATGCCGGGCCATAGCGCAAGACAAGCATGAATGCCGTTTCCAGCGCCAGGACAATAGCGATGATACGAAAGCCGACTGCGAGCGGGCTTTGGCCACTGCCATGCAGCGCATAGCCTGTAAGCAGAAAGCCGGCATTCCAGAGCGTGGCTCCGGTTAGCGTCGCGACCACAAAGGGTAAGGCTGGCAGGCTGAGCGCGCCGGCCGCGATCGGCAAATAGTTGCGCACCGTCGGAATGAACTGCGCCAGCAGGGAAACCCGGACATGGTTGCGGCGATAGGCCTGACCAAGCTGGCGGTAGGTCTTGGGGCGCAAGAAGACATATCCGCCGAACCGCTCGACCAGCCTGTCGGCGCGATCGATTCCGATCCGGCGGCCTACAGTGTACCAGACGAGACAGCCTGTCATTGAGGCCAGCGTGGTCACGCCAAGCAGGATTGCCAGCGTCGCATCGTCAGGCGCCGCCGTCATGCCGAGGAACAGCAGCAGCACATGCGAGGGCGGGATCGGCAGGATCTTCTCGGTAAAGGCGAGGCAGAAGACGCCGAACAGGCCGAAGCCGAGAATGGTTGCCAATGGTCCCGTCATGCGATGCGCCAGTCGTAGGTTCCTGACGTCTTGAGCCTGGCGATGCGATAGACCGTCGCCGGCGGGAAGTTGCGAAAGGTATGGCCAACCCGCGTAACCCCGAGATCGAGCCTGTCGAGCAGCGACTGGTCGAATGGGCACCGTAGTCCGAGCGTGAACTGGTAAAGCGCTGCGCCCGGGCGAAGGTTCGCGAAAACAGCTTCGAGAATGGCAAACGTCCTGCGCGGCGAAATCAGGCGAAATGGCAAGCCGCTGACGGCTGCGCCAATCGCAGGCCGGTGGAAGAGCGAAAGATGGCGCAGACCGACGGCGTCCATTTCAAAAATCCGGGCAGCTGGAAAACGACGCGTGAGCAGTGCGGCAAAATCCGAATCGGATTCGATCAGTGTCAAATCTTCCTCCTTCACCCCGCGCGACAGCAGCGCCCTCGTGAACGGCCCGGTTCCTGGGCCGAGTTCCAGCACGGGCCCAGTCTCGGGTCCAATGTCGCGGGTCATCAATGCCGCCAGGCTGGAGCTGGACGGCGTGACGGAGCCGACCCTGAACGGCGCGACGGTCCACGCCATGAGAAAAGACAGAGCATCATTTGCGGGCATGGTAACCTCAATCCCGGACAACATCACGCCAACCGGTTGGTGTGGCCACGTGATTCGTTTCAGCGCCATTGGTTTCGAACGTCAGGCCCGACCTGTTGCATATTCGGGCCTGACGCCTTCACGCCGGCGCGAGCGATTCGTGCCGACCCGGCGTTGTTTGCCGCGACTGGGTTGCATAGACATTGCGCAATCTCGCTGAGGCTAAGAAAGTGCCTGTCGACCGCGGTCCTTCGGCTTTGCCAGGTTTACGCAATGTTGGCGCGGTAGCGCCCGACGCAGTGTTTCGAGGGATTGTCGATGCGTATCTTGCTGGTCGAAGACGAACCCGAGATGGTCTCGGCCCTGCGTGCCGCGCTGAAGCGCCACGATATGGTGGTCGATCACGCCGGCACATTGCTGGAGGCGGAGGGGTTCGTTGCCGTCGATAGCTATGACGCCATCCTGCTCGACCGCCAGTTGCCGGATGGCGACGGGCTGTCGCTGGTGCCGAGACTGCGTTCGGCCAGGAACACCACGCCCGTGCTGGTGCTGACGGCGAGAGGCGACACGTCGGACAAGGTCGATGGGCTGGACATGGGCGCGGACGACTATCTGGCAAAGCCATTCGCGTTCGAGGAACTGCTTGCCCGGTTGCGCGCGCTGCTCAGGCGCCCGGCGCCGCTGCAGTCGCAGTTTATCCGCGCCGGCGATCTGGTGCTCGACGTCGGACATCGCGAAGCCTCTATCCGCGCCGAACCGCTCAGCCTGCCGCGCCGCGAACTCCTTGTGCTGGAGGCTCTGATGCGCCGCACCGGCCGCATGGTGCAGCGCGAGGCGCTCATGGAGGCGGTGTTCGGCCTCGACGACGAGATCCAGTCCAACGCACTCGACACGCACGTCTCGCGCCTGCGCCGCAAGCTCGCCGATGCTGGGGTGACGATCAACGGCATTCGCGGCATCGGCTATCTCCTGCGCGAGACGACATGAGCGCCAAGCGATGAGCCTCAAGCGCCCGCATTCGCTGAAATGGAGCCTGGTGCTGCGCATCGCCTTGCTGCAATGCACCATGCTGACGCTGATCATCGTCGGCATTCTCGGCGCCATGCTGGCCACCGGTCTTATCCCGCACGACTACGAGGACGGCACGATGGACGTGCTGGCGGATGCGGTGACACGCGATGCCGGCGGCAAGTTGGTCCTGCGCACGACCTCGGACCTGACGAAGCTGCGGTCGGGTGTTCCCGACCTCTGGTTCATCATTCGAGACAAGCAGGGGCAACGGCTGCAGGAGGGGACCGTGCCGCCCATCTTCCAGCCTTTCACCGGATTGCTGGATACGATCAGCGACGCCCGGATCGACCATGCAATTGGACAAGCCGCGCCGCCGGAGGGAAAGATCCGCTGGACCGACACGATGGCTGGCAATGTCCAGATTTTCAGCGGCACCAAGGGCGGGCTTTCGCTGCTGCGTCTGCTCGGCCAGGCGCCGCAATTCTTCCTGCAAGGCATATTGCCCCTCGCCGGGCTGATGGCGCTGGCCACGCTGTTCGCGACGCCTTGGGTGGTGCGTGGCGCTTTGTCGGGCCTTGGCCATGCGGCGACCGAGGCTGAGCGCATCGACATCGACCAGCGGGGCGTGCAGTTGCCGCTCAAGGACGTACCGACGGAAGTGACGCCGCTGGTCAAGGCCGTGAATGCCGCCCTTGCGCGCCTCGACAAGGGCTATGAGCGCCACAAGCGCTTCCTTACCGACGCCGCCCATGAGCTCAGGACACCGGTCGCCATCCTCAACACGCGCCTCGCCGCGCTGCCGGCGACACCGGAGCGGGCACGGCTGCTGCAGGACGCGGCCAGGCTTTCGACGCTGACCGACCAGTTGCTCGACCTGCAGCGCCTCGACCGGCAGACGTCGCCGTTCGAAGCGGTCGATCTCGTGGCGACCGCGCGCGGCGTTATCGTCGACCTCGCGCCGATGGCGTTTTCTGCCGGTTACGAAATGTCGTTCGAGCCGGAACGGGACACGATTTTCGCCAACGGAGACCGCACCGCCATCGAGCGCGCGGTGACCAACATCGTTCAGAACGCCATCGAGCATGGCGGCCGCGCTGGCAAGATCACCGTCAGCGTCACAACGCCCGCCATCATCGAGGTCCGGGACGAAGGCGACGGCGTCCCGCCGGGTGAGCGGAAGCGCATCTTCGAGCCCTTCTACCGGCTGCGCCCGCAGGATCATGGCGCCGGCCTCGGCCTCAATCTCGTGCAGGAAATCATGTATCTCCATGGCGGCCGCATCGATATCCTCGATGGCAAGCCCAGCGGCGCCTGCTTCAGGATGAGTTTTCGCGCTTTACCGGTTTAGCATTGCCGCCAACCTCGCAACGACTTGTCCATCTCGTCGATGGCCGGAAGGCTGGCGTGAAGGCGATATTCACCGCGCCACTCAACACGATTCGAGCCCGCTGGCCGAGCAGCTCGGCCGCGGCCTCAAGGACGGCCTGCTCGGCCCGATGATATCAGTCGATGACAGGCAGCAAACGACGGTTCCCGCGTCTTCGGCCGGTGACGCGGCACGCGCGATGCACAACATCGCCTTCCGCGTGTCGAGCGGCACCTTCGCGGGCGTGTGCGCCCACCAGTCGCTGGTCTTCGCCTAAATTCCGCCGGCGACGCTGAGGCGCGCCCCGGCTTGCGCCAGTGCCGCGGCAATGTCTTGCGGCGGCGCGCGGTCGGTGGCGAGTTCGGAAAAGCCGTCGAAGCCGCAGACCTGGACCAGGCCCTGGCGGCCGAACTTCGTGTGGTCAGTGACGACCAGCGAGCGCTGGCCCCGCGACAGCACCATGCGGGCGAATTCCGCCTCGTCCAGATCAAAGTCCATGACACCCGTCACCGCATCCACGGCGCCGGTGGAGATGATGGCGTGGCTGACCGTGAAGCGGCTGACGAACTCGATGGCCGATGTCCCGAACGCGGCGCCTAAATCGCTGCGCAGCTCGCCGCCAGCCATATAGACCTTGTTGCCGTTGATGGTGGCAAGGGTGCGGGCGATGTCGGACGAGTTGGTGACGACCGTCAGGCGCCGGTGGCCGAGCAGTTCGCGCGCCAGGAACGAGGTCGTGGTGCCGGTGTCGAGCATGATCGATTCGCCGTCGCGGATGGTGGCCGCGACCGCGCGGGCAATGCTTCGCTTGGCGTCGGCATGCTCGCGCATGCGCCGTTCGAACGGCGCTTCGCCGACCATCGACGGCAGGCCTATGGCGCCATGCATCTTCAGAACCGAGCCGTCGCCGGTGAGCGGCTTGACGTCGCGGCGCACGGTCTCGAGCGAAACGCCCAGCCTGTCGGCCAGGCTGGCGATGGTGACGGTCCCCTCCTCCTGCAACAACCGCAGGATCTCGCCATGCCGTTTCGAGTGGTTCATATGGGCGTCCCGAAAAATGACCGTTTCTAAGGCATTCCTAGCGCATTTAAAGGACTGGCCCATGCTTTCGGGCAAAACACCCAAAAAAAGTCACATCTTTTTATTGACAGAAGAGCAACCTCGGCGTGAAATTCACCTTCAACAGGGTTCGGAACTGCAGCGGGATGTAATTGGCAGAGCCGCAATTCACTGACCCCAGGCGGCGCGTAACGTGTCTGGCGCAAGGAATTTTCAGATCCGCGGGGGCGGATGCCGGGCTCAAAAACCTGGCCAAGGGGCTCGTCGGTGCGGTGCGGGATACCGATCCTGGCATCCCGCACCGACGAGATTGTTTGCATTCCACTCCGCCGTCGTTGCGCCGCCCATGGCGCCTTGTCGAAGCCCAGCAAACCAGGCCTGCCAACCAGGGATGATCCCGTGATTGCCGAAGACCGCATCCGCGCCCTGCCCTGCTGGACGGGCGCCATCGAGATCGCGCCGCTGCCCGGCGGCCTAAGCAACGCCAATTATGTGGTCACCGATGCGGCCGGCAAACATGTGGTGCGTTTCGGCCAGGATTATCCGTTCCACCATGTCTTCCGCGAACGCGAGGTGATGACCGCGCGGGCGGCTCACGCGGCAGGCTTCGCACCGGCGGTCCGTTACGCCGAACCGGGGATCATGGTGACGGCGTTTCTTGGCGCCAGAACCTATCTGGCCGAAGACGTGCGCGCCAATCTCCGCCGTGTCGCGACTCTGATGCGCGGCTTTCACCGAGAGATGCCCAACCATATCTCCGGCGCCGGCTTCATGTTCTGGGTGTTCCACGTCATCCGCGACTATGCCCGCACGCTTGACGAGGGCAACAGCCGCAAGCGCGGTGACCTGCCGCGCTTTCTGGCGTTGGCCGACGAACTGGAGCGCGCCCAGAAATTGCTGCCGATCGTCTTTGGCCACAATGATCTTTTGCCGGCCAACATTCTGGACGACGGCGGCAGGCTTTGGCTGATCGATTTCGAATATGCCGGCTTCAATACGGCGATGTTCGACCTTGCCGGCGTCGCATCGAACGCAGGCATGAGCGACGAGGAATCCTTCGCCTTCCTGACCGCCTATTTCATGAAGGAACCGGACGAGGCGATCCGCCGCTCGCACGCCGCCATGCAATGTGCCTCGCTGCTGCGCGAGGCGATGTGGAGCATGGTGTCGGAGCTCTATCTCGACGCCCCCGGGATCGATTACGTCGCCTACACCGAGGAAAACCTGGCGCGGCTCGACGCGGCGCTCGAAAACTACCGGACAAAATACGGGATCCTGAAATGATGACCTTGCCTAGCCAGGCCTCGATCGTCGTCATCGGCGGCGGCATCATCGGCTGTTCGACGGCCTATCATCTGGCGCGTGACCACAAGGCCGACGTGGTACTGCTCGAACAGGGCAAGCTGACCTCGGGCTCGACCTGGCATGCCGCCGGCCTGGTCGGCCAGTTGCGCTCGTCGGCCTCGATCACGCGGGTACTGAAATACTCCGTAGACCTCTACAAGGGGCTGGAAGCCGAGACCGGTCTTGCCACCGGCTGGAAGATGACGGGGTGCCTCAGGCTCGCCACCAATGCCGACCGCTGGACCGAATACAAACGGCTGGCGACGACGGCGAAAAGCTTCGGCATGGACATGCAGTTGCTGTCGCCGGCGGAGGTCAAGGCGATGTGGCCCTTGATGGAGACCGGCGATCTTGTCGGCGCTTCCTGGCTGCCGACCGACGGCCAGGCGAGCCCTTCCGACATCACGCAGTCGCTGGCAAAGGGCGCGCGCATGCACGGCGCCAAGCTCTACGAGGACGTGCGCGTCACGGGTTTCGAGATGAAGGGCGACCGCATCACGGCGGTGAAGACCAATCAAGGCGACATTGCCTGTGACAAGGTGGTGAACTGCGCCGGGCAATGGGCGCGGCAAGTCGGCGCGATAGCCGGCATCAACGTGCCGCTGCAGCCGGTCAAGCACCAGTATGTCATCACCGAGAAAATCGCCGGGCTGGCGACCGACGCGCCGACGCTGCGCGACCCCGATCGGCGCACCTACTTCAAGGAGGAGGTCGGCGGACTGGTGATGGGCGGCTATGAGCCTAACCCGCAGGCTTGGACGACCAATCTTCCCGGGGGCGACGTGCCCATTGATTGGGAGTTCCGGCTGTTCGACGATGACTACGATCATTTCGAGCAGCACATGGCACAGGCGATCGCGCGGGTGCCGGCGCTGGAGACGGTCGGCGTCAAGCAGATGGTCAACGGATCGGAAAGCTTTACGCCGGACGGCAATTTCATCCTCGGTGTGGCGCCCGAATGCGCCAACATGTTCGTCGGCGCCGGCTTCAACGCCTTCGGCATCGCCTCGGGCGGCGGCGCCGGCTGGGTCCTGGCGCAATGGGTGGTCGACGGCGAGGCGCCCCTCGACCTTTGGGTGGTCGACATCAGGCGTTTTTCCAACCTGCACCGCGACCGGCAATGGGTGAACGAACGTACGCTGGAAGCCTATGGCAAGCATTACGCGATCGGCTTCCCGCACGAAGAATACACCAGCGGCCGGCCGCGCATCGTCTCCCCGCTCTACGACAGACTGAAAGACCATCGCGCCGTGTTCGGCTCCAAGCTCGGCTGGGAACGGCCGAACTGGTTCGCGCCGGAGGGCGTCGAGGCGAAGGACATCTATTCGATGGGCCGGCAGAACTGGTTCGCCGCCGTCGGCGACGAACATCGGCACGTGCGCGGGCATGTCGGCATCTTCGACCAGTCGTCCTTCGCCAAGTACGAGCTGAGCGGGCCCGATGCGGCGAGGGCACTGGACTGGATTTGCGCCAACGATGTCGGCAAGCCGGTCGGCCGGCTGACCTACACGCAACTCCTCAACTCGCGCGGCGGCGTCGAGGCCGACCTGACCGTGTCGCGGCTGGCCGAGGAGAAATTCTATATCGTCACCGGCACCGGGTTCCGCACCCATGATGCCTCTTGGATCAGCGACCATATTGGCCACGGCCTCGATGCCCAGCTCGCCGATGTCACCGAGGATTTCGGCACGCTGTCGCTGATGGGACCACGTGCTCGCGATGTGCTTTTGGCGGTCACCGATGCGGATGTTTCGAATGCCGGCTTCCCGTTCGGCCATGTGCGCGAGATCACAATAGCTGGTCACACCGTCCGGGCGCTTCGTGTGACATACGTGGGCGAATTGGGCTGGGAACTGCATGTGCCGATCGCGGCCACCGGCGAAGTCTTCGACGCGCTGATGGCGGCCGGCCGGGAACACGATATCCGCCCGGTCGGCTACCGCGCGCTGGAATCGCTGCGGCTGGAAAAGGGCTATCGCGCCTGGGGCTCCGACATCACGCCCAACGACACACCGCTGGAAGCCGGGCTGGGCTGGGCGGTCAAGTTGCGCAAGAACACCGACTTCGTCGGACGGCGCGCACTCGAGAAGGTTGGCGGCGCGTCGCTGAAGAAGCGCTTTGCCGGCTTCACGGTCGACGATCCGGAGATCGTGCTCGTCGGACGCGAGACCATCCTGCGCGATGGCCAGCCGGTCGGCTATCTCACCAGCGGCGGCTATGGCTACACGGTGGGAAAGAACATCGGCTACGGCTATGTGCGCAACGCCGACGGAGTAAGCGACGATTTTCTCGCCTCGGGCACCTATGAACTGGTGGTGGCGATGGAGCGGACGCCGACCAAAATTCATCTTGAGCCGCTATACGACCCGGCAATGGAGCGCGTGAAGGCTTAACTCACGCGCAAAGCGAGGCCACGGCTGGGGACGGTATCGGCCTCGCCTGGCATTGAGACATATGGTCGTGTTTCCTCGACCCGCGTGACCGAACCTTGCGCCTCGAGTTCGGCGATGCGCCCGGCAAAACCGTGATCCCACAACGTGTTCTTGACCGTCAGCACGATCACCCCACTTGGCCGACAGATGCGGATCAGTTCGTCCAGTCCCTCGGCGCCGACATGGCCCGACGTAAAGACGCCGGCCGAGATGATGCCGGCATAGGTGTTGTCGGCAAAAGGCAAGGCGCCGCCGAGCGCCAGGCAATGCAGCGCCGAATAGACGCCCTTGCGTGCGGCCTGATCCAGCATGCCTTGCGAGATATCCAGCGCCTCGACCTGGGGATAGCCGGCAATATCGAGCCACTCGCCTATCAGCCCGGTACCAGCCCCGGCGTCGAGCAGCGGGGCTGACCCGCGCGCCAGATGGCGAGCGAGCAAAGCAAGGCAGATGGTCGGGTGGCGGTAGCCGGCCGCCGACATGTCGGCGTCGTAGGTTTGCGACCAGCGGTCGTACAGTGCGGCCACCTCTTTCGGGCGCTTGGCCGCGTAGACCTCGCCGAGCGCGCCTTGATGTTTGCTGTCCGCCACGTGCCTCACCAACTTCCTTGTCTTGCCGGATGATAGCCAAACGGGGAAAATTGTGGAACCGTGCCGCCGATAAATAACGCGCGGGGACGCAGGCATGGGAACAGACGAGGCGCGGGCAAAACTTGCCACCATTCCGGCGCTGGCGGGCTATACCGGGCCGCTGGAACGGCTCGGCGGCTTGACCAACCTCGTCTTCAAGGCCGGCGATTACTGCCTGCGCATTCCAGGCAAAGGCACCGAGGAATACATCAACCGCGCCAACGAGGCGATTGCCGCGCGTGAGGCGGCAAAAGCCGGGGTCTGTCCCGAAGTGCTGCATGCCGACGCTGCCAGCGGCCTGATGGTGACGCGCTACATCGCCGGCGCGGAGACGATGTCGCCGGAGAAATTCAGGGAGCGGCAGGGCAGCCCGGCCCGAGCGGCCGAGGCCTTCCGCAAGCTGCACGCGTCCGGCGCGGTGTTCCCCTTCCGCTTCGAGCTGTTTTCGATGATCGACGACTATCTCAAAGTACTGTCGACCAGGGATGTCGCCCTGCCCGCCGGCTATCATGACGTGGTGCGCGAGGCAGAAAGCGTGCGGTCGGCCTTGGCCGTCCGCCCCTTGCCTCTCGTCGCCTGCCATTGCGACCCGCTGTGCGAGAATTTCCTCGACACGGGCGAGCGGATGTGGATCGTCGACTGGGAATATTCGGGGATGAACGACCCACTCTGGGATCTCGGCGACCTCAGCGTGGAAGGCAAGTTCGCTGCGAACCAGGACGAAGAGCTGATGCGCGCCTATTTCGGCGGCGAGGCGAAGCCCGCGGAGCGCGGCCGCATCGTCATCTACAAGGCGATGTGCGACCTGTTGTGGACGCTGTGGGGGCTGATCCAGCTTGCCAACGAAAATCCCGTCGACGATTTCCGCGCCTATGCCGACGGCCGCTTCGCCCGCTGCAAGGCGCTGATGGAAACAGAGGAGTTTTCGCGGCACTTGGCGGCGGTGCGCAAGGGCTAGGCACCAGAAATCTGCCCCTAGTTCACGCCTTTCGGCACGTTCTCCGGCGGCACCGTGGTGTCTACCACCTTCTGGCGGTGGAAGATGAACATGCCGGCCAGGACGATGATGCCCGAGCCGATCAGGATGCGCGGGCCGGGAACGTCGCCGAAGAACACCAGCCCGAACACCACCGCCCACAAGAGCAGCGTGTAGTGCAGCGGCGCCAGCGTCGAGGCCGGCGCCAGTTTCAGCGCCCTGGTGATCATCAGATGCGCCCCGCAGGAAACGATGCCGAGCAGCAGCATGGCGCCGAAATCAAGCGCAGACGGCGTCTTCCAGGCGCCGATGGTGAGGGCGCCGCCAACCGCCAGCGTGCCGATCGTCTGCCATGTCACCAGATTGGTATCGCTGGTGCCGCGCAGGCGCCGGTTGAGGATGATGGCGAAGGCGAAGGCAAGGCTGCCGACAAGCGCGAAACTGGATGACAGCGAAAACGCCGCAGAGGACGGTTTCAGCATGATCACCACACCGCAGAAGCCGAGCAGGATCGCCACCCAACGGCGCCAGCCGACCTTTTCGCCAAGCAGGAAATGCGATAGCGCCGCCACATAGATCGGCCCGGCCATGTAGAAGCTCATCACATCGGCAAGCGGCAGATAGACGACTGCGGCGTAGAACAAGGCGGTGTCCAGCGTCGTCGCCACCACGCGCAGGATCTGCAGCCCGGGCCGCTCCATCTGGAACAGTTTGCCGGCGCCCTGGTTGGCGATCATCGGGCCGAGCACGATAAAGGCGCCAATCGAGCGGATCAGCACCACCTGGCCGACGGAGAAACTGGCGACAAGCCACTTGCCCATCGCATCGTTGAGCGCAAACAGGAAGTCGCCGGCCAGCATCAGCAGGATGCCGGCCAGGAGGACGTTCTTGATTGTGGAACTCCGCGCCACGGGTTGCGTCATGCCGATCCCGATTCCTCCCTCGCTTACGCCGCGTCGTAGACCGAAGCGGCTGCTTTGACGAGGCGAAATCAGGAAATCGGTAAGACCAGCATGGGGAATCGGCTGTATCTAGGTGGTTATGTGCCTGCGGTTGACAAGTGCCGGCCTGCCAGGAAGTGAAAGCCTGGTATCCTGCCTCGTCCGTTCCGCCACCATCTTGCCCCTGGCGATGACGCAGATGCGCTCGGCGCGCAGGCGCAGAGCCTCGATCGGATTGCCGGCATCGAGGATCACCAGGCTGGCGCGCTTGCCGACGCCGAGGCCGAGATGGTCGAGGCCCATGATCGCGGCATTGACGTTGGTGACCATGTCGAAGCAGCGCGCCATGTCGGCGGGGCTCGACATCTGGGCGACATGCAGGCCCATGAAGGCAACGTCGAGCATGTCGGCGGTGCCGAGCGAATACCAGGGGTCGAGCACGCAATCCTGACCCCAACCGACACGGATGCCCAGCGCCAGCATCTCCTTGACGCGCGTCATGCCACGCCGCTTCGGGAACGTGTCGTGGCGGCCCTGCAGCATGATGTTGATCAGCGGATTGGGGATCGCGGAAACGCCGGCTTCGGCGATCAGCGGCAGAAGCTTCGAAACGTAGTAATTGTCCATCGAATGCATCGAGGTGAGGTGCGAACCGGCCACCCTGCCCTGCAGGCCGAGGCGCTGCGCTTCGTAGGCGAGCTGTTCGATGTGGCGCGACAGCGGGTCGTCGGTCTCGTCGCAATGCAGGTCGACCATGAGCCCGCGTTTTGCCGCGATCTCGCACAGTTCAGTGACCGAGCGCGTGCCATCAGCCATGGTGCGCTCGAAATGCGGGATGCCGCCGACGATGTCGACGCCCATGTCCAGCGCGCGAATGGTATTCTCCCGCGCCGTCGGCGAGCGATAGAAGCCGTCCTGCGGGAAAGCGACCAATTGCAAATCGATATAGGGGGCGACGGTTTTCTTGACCTCCAGCAGCGCCTCGACGGCCAGCAGCCGGTCATCGCAGACGTCGACATGGGTGCGGATGGCGAGCAGCCCCATCGACACCGCCCAGTCGCAATAGGCGAGCGCCCGGTCACGCACGGCCTCGTGCGTCAGGAGCGGCTTCAGTTCGCCCCATAGCGCTATGCCTTCGAGCAGCGTGCCCGACGCGTTGATGCGTGGAAGACCGTAGGACAGCGTGGCGTCCATGTGGAAATGTGGATCGACGAAGGGCGGCGACACCAGATTGCCACGGGCGTCGACCTCGGTCCGCCCTGGACCCTCGAGCTTCGGCTCGATCGCAGCGATCGTCTCGCCGGTAATGCCGATGTCGGCGATGCCGCCATCCGGAAGCGTGCCGCCGCGCACAACAAGATCGAAATCCATCTGTCATCATCCCGCTTGAAGAATCACTGCCGCATCGTGTCTCAAAAGACACCCTGCCGCAGCGGTTTCTTTCCCTGGCGGCGAAAGGTTCCCTCCGGCGGCATCTCCCTCTATAAGCCGCCTTCGTCATCCCGGCATCAAGGATCAGCCGTGTTTCGCTTCTTCCGCTCGACGGAGAACCAACGCCTCGTCGCAAGGTTGCTCCGGGAATCGTTCCGGCAACACAGGGCCGGCTATGCCGCCGCCATCCTGTCGATGCTCGTGGTGGCCGGCATGACGGCCGCCAGCGCCTGGATCCTGCGCGAAATCACCAATGAATTCGTGATCGATAAACGGGTCGACCGCGTCAATGTGATCGCGATGGGGGTCGCCGGGATCTTCATCGTCAAGGGCATCGCCAATTTCGTCCAGGCCTACTTCATGAGCCGCGTCGGCAACGCCATCATCGCCGAACGGCAGCGCAAGATCTATGATCGCATCCTGGCGCAAGGCATCGAATTCTATCATTCGACCTCGTCATCCGACCTGATTACCCGCATGACCAACAATGCCCAGGCGGCGCGCAACGTGCTCGACCTCATCGTCACTTCCTATGTGCGCGATCTGGTGACCCTGACTGCCCTGATTGGGGTCATGATCTGGCAGCAGCCGGCGCTGTCGCTGATCTGCTTCGTCGTCGGTCCGCTGGCCATCTATGGCGTCAACCGCATCCTGAAGCGCGTGCGCAAGTTCGCCGCCATGGAGTTCCGGTCGGTCGGCCAGATCGTGCAGGTGATGCAGGAAACCGCGATCGGCGTGCGCGTGGTCAAATCCTTCAACCTCGAAGGGCTGATGCGCAAACGCATGTACAGAGCGGTGGCGGACGTCGAGGATCGGGCCAACAACATCGCCGCGCTGGAAGCCGTGACCAATCCAGTCATGGAAACGCTGGCCGGCCTGGCGATCGCCGGCGCCGTCATGGTCAGCGGCTTGCTGGTCCTGCAGGGCGGCCAGATGCCCGGCAACATCATGGCCTTCATCGCCGCGCTGCTGCTTGCCTATGAGCCGGCAAAGCGCCTCGCGCGTGTCCGCATCTCCCTGGAAAGCGGCATTGTCGGCGTGCGGATGATGTTCGAACTCGCCGACCAGCCGCTGACATTAGCCGAGAAGCCGGATGCAAAGCCGCTTCGGGCCGGCCCGGGCGAGATCCGGTTCGACGCCGTCGGCTTCGCCTACCAGAATGGCCCGCCAGTGCTGGACCGGTTCGACCTGACCCTTGCGGCCGGCAAGATGACGGCGCTGGTCGGCCCCTCCGGCGGCGGCAAGTCGACGATCCTGAACCTCATCATGCGCATGTACGACCCGAAGAGCGGCAGGGTGCTGCTTGACGGCCAGGATATTTCCCATGCCACGCTCGCCTCGCTCAGGGAAAAGATCGCCTATGTCAGCCAGGACACGTTCCTGTTTGCCGGCACGATCATGCACAACATCCGGCTTGGGCGCGAGGACGCGACCGACGACGAGGTGATCGCCGCGGCCAGGGCCGCCAACGCGCATGACTTCATCGTCGCGCAAGCGAATGGCTACGAGACGGATGTCGGTGAGAATGGCGGCCTCTTGTCGGGCGGCCAACGTCAGCGCATCTCGATCGCGCGCGCCATGCTGCGCAATGCCGAAATCCTGCTGCTGGACGAGGCGACCAGTGCGCTCGACGCCGAGTCGGAAGCGCTGTTCCGCGACGCGCTGCAACAGCTGACGGAAGGGCGCACCACGATCGTCATCGCGCACCGCCTCTCGACCGTCCACCAGGCCGACACGATCGTGGTGCTGGAAGCCGGCAAGGTGGTGGAAAGCGGGCCGCACAAGATGCTGCTCAGGCAAGGCGGGCTTTACCAGAAGCTGTATGAATATCAGCTGATGCCGTGACGCCGCGGCAAAGCCGTCTGTCAGCTTTGGATCCGGCGGGAAGAGCTGCCTCGGCCTTACTCCGGCACGTGTCTCACTGCCCCCTTGTCGGCGCTGGTGGCGAAGGCGGCGTAGGCGCGCAGCGCGGTCGTCACCTTGCGCTTGCGCTTTTCCTGCGGCTTCCAGGCGTCCGCTCCCTTGGCCTCCATCGCCGCCCGGCGCGCATCGAGTTCCGCGTCGTCGACGGCAAGGCGAATGGTGCGGTTCGGGATATCGATCTGGATCGTATCGCCCTCCTGCACCAGCCCGATCAGCCCGCCTTCCGCCGCTTCCGGCGAAGCATGGCCGATGGAGAGGCCCGAGGTGCCGCCGGAGAAGCGCCCATCGGTGACCAGCGCGCAGGCCTTGCCCAGGCCTTTCGACTTCAGATAACTGGTCGGATAGAGCATCTCCTGCATGCCGGGGCCGCCGCGCGGACCCTCATAGCGGATGACGACGACGTCGCCAGCCTTGATCTCATTGGCAAGGATCGCCTTGACCGAAGCGTCCTGGCTTTCGAAGACGCGAGCCGGTCCGGTGAATTTCAGGATCGACTCGTCGACGCCGGCTGTCTTCACGATACAGCCGTCGAGCGCCAGATTGCCTTTCAGCACGGCAAGCCCGCCGTCTTTCGAGAACGGCGTCTCGGCTGAGCGAATAACGCCCTTCTCACGATCGAGATCGAGATCGTCCCAGCGGCGGTCCTGGCTGAAGGCGACCTGCGTCGGCACGCCGCCGGGCGCGGCGAGAAAGAAGTCGCGCACATTCTGGCTGGTGGTGCGAGATATATCCCAATGGTCGAGCGCTTCGCCGAGGCTCGCCGTATGCACGGTAGGCAGGTCGCGATTGAGCAACCCGGCATTGTCGAGCTGGCCAAGGATCGCCATGATGCCGCCGGCCCGATGGACGTCTTCCATGTGCACGTCGGATTTGGCCGGCGCCACCTTGCACAGGACCGGCACCCGCCGCGACAGCCGATCGATGTCTTCCATGGTGAAATCGACCTCACCCTCATGCGCGGCTGCCAGAATGTGCAGCACGGTATTGGTCGAGCCGCCCATGGCGATATCGAGCGTCATGGCGTTCTCGAAGGCGCCCTTGGAGGCAATGCTGCGCGGCAATGCACTCTCGTCATCCTGCTCGTAGTAGCGCTGGGCGAGATCGACGATGAGATGGCCGGCCTCGACGAACAGGCGCTTGCGGTCTGCATGCGTGGCCAGCGTCGAGCCGTTGCCGGGCAGCGACAGGCCCAGCGCCTCGGTCAGGCAGTTCATGGAATTGGCGGTGAACATGCCCGAACAGGAACCGCAGGTCGGGCAGGCCGAGCGCTCGATGACCTTGACGTCCTCGTCGGAGATCTTGTCGTCGGCGGCCGCAACCATGGCATCGACGAGGTCGAGCGCCTGCGTCTTGCCGGCCAGCACCACCTTGCCGGCTTCCATCGGGCCGCCGGAGACGAAGACGGTCGGGATATTGAGGCGCAATGAGGCCATCAGCATGCCGGGCGTGATCTTGTCGCAATTGGAGATGCAGACCATGGCGTCGGCACAGTGCGCATTGACCATGTATTCGACGGAATCGGCGATCAGCTCGCGCGACGGCAGCGAATAGAGCATGCCGTCATGGCCCATGGCGATGCCGTCATCGACGGCGATGGTGTTGAATTCCTTGGCGACACCGCCGGCCTTCTCGATCTCGCGCGCGACGAGCTGGCCAAGGTCCTTCAGATGGACATGGCCCGGCACGAACTGGGTGAAGGAGTTGACCACCGCGATGATCGGCTTGCCGAAATCGCTGTCCTTCATGCCAGTGGCGCGCCACAGGCCGCGGGCGCCGGCCATGTTGCGGCCATGGGTGGTGGTGCGGGAGCGATAGGCGGGCATGAATTTTCCCTAGCTGGCTGGCTGCGCTCGACGGGAGCGTTTTGATCGCAGGCGTTATAGACGCGCAAGTATGATCTGGCCACATTTTTGCAATGCGCCACGAAATCCGCCGGTGCGGTTGACGGCCTGCGCGCCTCACTGTATAGCTTGTTGGCTATATACCTAAATGGCTATGGAAATCGTATGAACCGCCTTGATGCCACATTTGCCGCGCTTGCCGATCCGACGCGGCGTGCCATCCTTACGCGGCTCATTGAAGGGGAGGCGTCGGTTATGGAGTTGGCCGAGCCTTTCGCCATGAGCCAGCCGTCGATTTCCAAACACCTCAAGGTGCTGGAGAACGCCGGGTTGATCTCGCGCGGGAGAGACGCGCAGCGCCGGCCTTGCCGGCTGGAAGCAAAACCGCTCGCCGAGGCCAATGACTGGCTGGAGCGCTACCGCAAGATCTGGGAAGGCAATTTCCAGCGCCTCGACGCCTTGCTGGGTGCCATGCAGGCCAAGAAGGCGGCGAGCGACGCGGAGCAATAGCCAAAGTCCGGCGTGTCGTCCCAGCAGAAAAAATCGAAAGCCATGTCGGATCGCCAGTTGGCCGAACGTCCTTGGACAAACAGCGGAGTACCATCATGAGCACCACAACATTGCCCGGCTCGACCGTCGCAAAATTGACCGTGACCACGTCCAGCGACCGGGAAATCCAGATCACCCGGATCTTCGACGCACCCCGCCCGATGGTGTTCGACTGCTGGACCATACCGGACCTGTTGAAGGGCTGGCTCCATGGCCCCGACGGCTGGCGGCTCGCGGTCTGCGAAATCGATCTCCGGGTTGGCGGCGCGACGCGCTATGTCTGGCAGCATCGGGACGGCCGCACGATGGGCATGAGCGGCGCCTACCGCGAGATCGTGCGCCCGAGCCGGCTCGTCGCCACCGAACTGTTCGACGAGGACTGGACCGGCGGCGAGACGATCGGGACGGTTGTTTTCACGGAGCAAAACGGAACCACGCTACTGAGGCAGACAGTGCTCTACGCGTCGCAGGCGGCCCGCGATGGCGCACTCGGCACCGGCATGACCCGCGGCATGGCCGAAAGCTATGCCCAGCTTGATGCCTATCTTGTCTCGTTGCAGGGAGCCGCCAAGGGCGCTGCCTGACCTTCTTCACCGTGGCTTCTTCACCGGTGGCCTTCTTCACCCCAAGAGAGAAATGAGGAGAATGAGAATGCAAAAGATCACCACCTTCCTGTGGTTCGACGACCAGGCCGAAGAGGCCATGAACCACTACGTCTCCATCTTCAAGAATTCGAAGGTGCTAAGCGTCACGCGCTGGCCGCAGGGCCATGCTTCGGAGGGCAAGGTGCTGGTGGCATCGTTCGAGCTCGACGGCGTGCAGTTCCAGGCGCTCAATGGCGGCCCGCAATACAAGTTCACCGAGGCCATGTCGCTGTCGATCGACTGCAAGACGCAGGACGAGGTCGACCATTTCTGGAACAAACTCACCGAAGGCGGCGGTGAGCCCGGCCGATGCAGCTGGCTGAAGGACAAGTTCGGCGTCTCCTGGCAGGTCGTGCCGGAGCAGTTGCCGCGACTGCTTCAAGACCCTGACAGAGCCAAGGCCGGCCGGGTGATGTCGGCGATGATGCAGATGGGCAAGATCGATATCGCTGCGATCGAAGCGGCGGCCAAGGGGTGATCACAAGTGAGTAGTGAGTAGTGAGTAGGTTCGGCTTGTCTCCCATCGGTGCTACTCACTAGCAACTACTCACTAGATTCACGCCGCCTTATCGCGCACCTGATAATCCTTGATCGTGGCGAAGCGGATCGCCTTCCAGCGTTCGGCTTCGTAGTTCAGCGAGAAGGCGTGCTGGGCGAGGAAGACCGGGTCGTTGTCGAGGTCGCGGGCTATGTCGCCGCGATGCGCCTCGATGAAGCGAAGCACCTCGGCCTTGTCGTCGGCCGATATCCAGCGGCAGACCGAAAAGCGCGACATCTCGAATTCGACCGGCAGCGTGTATTCGAAGTTCAGCCGCTCTTTCAGCACATCGAGTTGGAGGGCGCCGACGACACCGACGATGGCGGGTGAGCCGTCCTCGGGCGAAAACAACTGGACGACGCCTTCCTCGGCCATCTGGTGCAGCGCTTCCTTGAGTTTTTTTGCTTTCATCGCGTCGCCGAGACGGACGCGACGCAGGATTTCCGGGGCGAAATTCGGCACGCCCCGGAACAGGATTTCCTCGCCTTCGGTCAATGTGTCGCCGATGCGCAGCGTGCCGTGGTTAGGAATGCCGACGACATCGCCGGCAAAGGCTTCATCGGCGGTGACGCGGGTGCGGGCGAAGAAGAATTGCGGGGCCGAGAGTGACATCGGCTTGCCGGTGCGCACCAGCTTGGCCTTCATGCCTCGCTCGAGCTTGCCCGAGCAGACGCGCACGAAGGCGATGCGGTCGCGGTGATTGGGATCCATGTTGGCCTGGATCTTGAAGACGAAGGAAGTCATTTTCTCCTCGGTCGCCTCGATAGTCCGGGTGTCGGCCTCCTGCGCGCGCGGCGGCGGCCCAAAGGCGCCAAGCGCCTCGATCAAGTCTCGCACGCCATAATTGCGCAGCGCCGAGCCGAAATAGACCGGCGTCAAATGGCCCTCGCGAAAGGCGTCGATGTCGAGCGGACGGCAGGCTTCTCGCGCGAGCTCGAGTTCCTCGATGAAGGCCTCGCGCTCGTTTTCCGGCAGCAGGCCGGCAACGCGGTTGGAATCGGGACCGTTGACCGGTGTGCGTTCCTTCTCGTCGTCGCCCTTGCGCACGGCGTTCAGCGCCAGGTGATAGGTACCGGAGAAGGTCTTGCCACGGCCGATCGGCCAGGTGATGGGCGCGGTGTCCAGCGCCAGCTTCTGCTCGATTTCGTCCAAAATCTCGAACGGATCGCGGCTTTCACGGTCCATCTTGTTGACGAAGGTGATGATCGGGATGTCGCGCAGCCGGCAGACCTCGAACAATTTCAGCGTGCGCGGCTCGATGCCCTTGGCGGCGTCGATGACCATGACGGCCGAGTCGACCGCCGACAGAGTGCGATAGGTATCGTCGGCGAAATCCTCGTGGCCCGGCGTGTCGAGCAGGTTGAAGACGTTGTCCTCATATTCGAAGGTCATCACCGAGGTGACGACCGAAATGCCGCGCTCGCGCTCGATCTTCATCCAGTCGGACCGTGTCTGGATGCGGTCCTTCTTGGCCTTCACCTCGCCGGCAAGCTGGATGGCGCCGCCGAACAAAAGCAGCTTTTCGGTCAGCGTCGTCTTGCCGGCGTCAGGGTGGGCGATGATCGCGAAAGTGCGGCGGCGCGCCACTTCCTCTGGGATAGTTTCGGGCATTCTCTTGGGATTTCCGTGTGACAGGCCGGGCTTCTAGCAGCGCAGCGGCGGGCTGTCGACCGGTCCGGCGGCGTGAATGCCGCCGGTTGCGGGGCTTGTTTCAGGCTGGCTCGTTCAAGCGGCCTGCCTGAACGACCCCCGGCAGCCATCCGGCAATGGCGCTGCTGTCGGCATGATCCTCCTCGCAGGCGAACGCCTCCTTGGAGGCAAAATGGTTAGTGAAGAGCCGGGCCGGGCATCTACGGGCGGCAACGATGTCGCGCACGCCGGCCGCAGCGTAGCGTGAGTCCCAAAGGGTCCGGAAACCAGCATCAAGGAGTTTTTTGCATTGCCAATGTTGGCAACAGGCCGCCGGAATGGCACTGGGATGAACCGTCCCCCGATCACGAGGCAAAGGAGCGACCATGACCGAGGCGAAACAAGTGATCGTCGTCGGCGCCGGCATCATCGGCGCTTCCATCGCCTGGCATCTGACCGTTGCGGGCGCGCAGGTGACAGTCATTGCCGAAAGCGAACGCGGCGGCGTGGCGACCCAAAACTCGTTTGCGTGGATCAACGCAAGCTGGGGCAATCCGGAGCCGTATTTCGGGCTTCGTACCCGCGCCATGGCGGAATGGTCGCGGCTGGCGCGGGACTTGCCCAGCATACCGCTCGCCTGGTGCGGGGGCCTATGCTGGGATCTCTCTGCGGCCGATATGGAAATCTATGCCAAAGAGCATTCAGCCTGGGGCTACGGCATCGAGCGCGTCGACCGGGGCGAGGTGGCGCTTATCGAGCCCAATCTCACCGAGCTTCCCGATTTCGCCCTGCATGTCGCAGAAGAGGGTGTCGCCGAGCCTGTCGCGGCCACCAAGGCACTGCTGGCCGATGCCGAACGGCGCGGCGCGCGAATCCTCTTCAGCACGGTGACGGCGCTTGTCCAAAGCGTCGGCAAGATTACCGGCGTGGACACATCGCATGGACTGTTTGCCGCCGACGAGGTGGTGATCGCGGCCGGCGTGGGTTCGCCAGACATTGCCGCGACCGCTGGCATCAACCTGCCGATCGAGACACCGCCCGGATTGATCGTTCACTCGCGGCCTTACAAGAAACTGCTCAACGGGCTGGTGCTGGCCGAGCGCCTGCACATGCGTCAGACCGCCGAGCGTCGAATCATTGCCGGCTCGGATTTCGGCGGCGCCGATCCCGGCATGGACGCCGAAGCCACGGCGCGTGAATTGTTCGCGGCCATGAAAGCCATGCTGCGCGACAGCGACGGGCTGGAGTTGGATTTCCACACCGTTGGCTACCGGCCGACACCGATCGACGGCTTTCCGATCATCGGTCGCGCCAAAGGCAAGGAGGGTGTCTATATCGCGGTCATGCATTCCGGCATCACGCTGGCGCCAGCCGTCGGCCTGTTCGCCACGCGAGAAATTCTTGATGGCAAGCGCGACACGCTGCTGGCACCCTATGGATTGGATCGCTTCGCTCAATAGCCGGGCGGACGTCTAAAGCCGCTGGTCAAGGGCATCATCGCCCTGGCGATGCCGAGCAGCCGCGGCTCCGACCAGCGTTTGCCGACCAATTGCAGGCCGATAGGCAAGCCGTCACTATCTTGCCCGCAGGGCATCGAAAGTGCCGGGTGGCCGCTGTAATTGAACACTGCGCCATGGGCCGGCAGCATCCAGTAGCTCTGTTCCTGGCCGTCAACCTTGATCGGCGTGCCCGGCTCGCAATGTGGAAAGGCCGTGGTCATGGCGACCGGGCAGAGCAGTGCGTCATAGCTGTCGAAAAAATTGTCCCAGGCGAGAATGGATCTGTCGCGGCGGGCGAGTGCCTCGAACCAGCGCGAGACGGGCGTCGGCTCGTCCGGCGGTTCGGGTTGCGCGGCCTCCATCATCATGCCGATCAGCCCACCGCCTTGCGCGAGATCGTCATGCAAATCGAGTTCCGGGAGTTTCGCCTCCTCGACAGCCGCCCCTGCCGATTGCAGCCGCCTTGCGAGATTTTCGACCGCGGTACCAATGTCTCCGGCCACCGGGAAACCGGGAAAGGAGGGGGCAAAAGCGATACGCAACGTCTTGAGGTCGACCTTAGCCATATCCTCGACGGGCACCGGCGCAAGATCGGTGTCGCGACCGTCCGGTCCGGCGATGATCCGATAGATCAAGGCCAGATCCTCCACGCTGCGTGCCAGCGGCCCAAGACAGGACATCAGTCGCACGCTACGCTCAGCGCCGCCCGGATCCGGGAAGGCGCCGGCCAGCGAGATACGATGTTCCGTCGGCTTAAGCCCATAGATGCCGCAAAAGGCGGCTGGCAAGCGGATCGAATCCTGCATGTCGGTGCCGACATCGAACGGCGTCATGCCAGCCACGACCGCCGCTGCCGCACCGCCGCTGGAGCCACCGGCCGTGCGCTCAAGGTTCCAGGGATTGCTGGTGCGGCCGAACAACGGATTGTTCGACTGCCAGTCGGACAGCATCATGGCGACATTGGTCTTGGCCATCAGCACGCCGCCGGCTGCTTTCAGCCTAGCGACGACCGGGCTGTCCTGCCGCGCGACATAATCGGCGAAGGGTGGGAAGCCGACCGTGGTTTTCAGGCCAGATGTCTCATGCATGTCCTTCAATGTGAAGGGAACGCCATGCAACGGTCCAAGTGGTTCGCCATGCGCCAGTGCTGTATCGGCCTTTTTGGCGCGTTCGCGCGCGCCTTTCCTGTCGAGCGATATGACGGCTTTGATTGCTCCGTTGTGCGCATCAATCTGCGCGAGATGGGCGTCGAGCGCTTCGACGGCGGAGATCTTGCGGTTTCGAATGGCCGTGGCGAGTTCGGCAACCGAGAGAAATACGAGATCCATGGCGATGCTCCGGCTTGCTGGCCGCCTGCCTCATCAAGATGGCGGATCGCGGCGCGGCTTCAAGTGGAGTTGAGCATCCGCACGCGCTCAATGCTTGATCGGAATTGCGCTGAAGTCTGCGTCCTATCCAGGCCGGCACTCCACGCGACGTTTTCAAGGTGCGCGGAGGTGACGCGTTATCCAACCAGCGCCAGTTTCGCCGCAGTCGGCGCGAATGGGCGAATGCTCGTGCCATCGCTGGTCATGGTGACGAAGCTCGACGGCGGGATCGCCTGCCAGTCGCCGCCCTCGCGATCAAAGGGTTCGGAGACGATGCAGCGGCCGGCCCCTTTGCGGAAAATGGACGTGTAAAGCGTCGGAGCCTGGGCGTCGGTGGCGTAGCGCACCGCATACAGTGCCTGTCCGTCAGAGAAGGCAACGGTCAGCTTCAGCGCCGGCTCGAGACCGGCACGACGCGAGACTTCCAGCACGCGGCTGGTAGCGCGTGAGACGGCGCCTTGCGGGTCGGACGAAAGACCCTCGTCGATCATGAGCAGAAAAAAGAGTTCGGAATCGGTGGTGCCTTCGCGCTGATCGAAAACGGCGTCGGACAACGAGTTCTCCAGCGCGCGGCGGATTTTTTCGAAACCGCCGATCTGGCCGTTGTGCATGAACGACCAGCGTTCCGAGGTGAACGGATGGCAGTTCATGCGGCTGGTGGCACTGCCGGTCGAGGCCCTGACATGGGCGAGGAACAGGCTGGACTTGATCTGCCGGCACAGGCTTTTCAGATTGGGATCGGACCAGGCCGGCAGGATATCGCGGTAGAGACCGGGTTCAGGCCTCTCGCCATACCAAGCAAGGCCGAAGCCGTCGCCATTGGTGGGCGACTTCGCTTCCTGGGCGCAATGGCTCTGGGCTATCAGCGAGTGACAGGGCGCCGTGAGGATGTCTTCGAGAAAGACCGCTTCACCGAGATAGGCCGCCCACCGGCACATCGCTTCTGTCTTCCTCTAAGCGCGATCCGGAAGAGCAGCGGGCTCGTTGATCGCGTGCGTGCCTCTGTTGTGCGTCCGCTCGTAAAGTTCGCGAATGATTCGGCTGGCGGTAGTCTCGAACAGAAATGGCAAGAAAGCGTGAACAAATGCTGCTCCCGCCGCCATCAGCAGGCGCGAGGAGAACCAGGCGGCGAAGGCCATATGGCTGAAATAGGTTTCGCCCACCTTGGCCGGATGAGAGGTGAAAATCCTTGCGACCGACATGCTGGTTCCCCTTCAGCGCTTTTCGTTTCGATGTGAGTATCCTGACACGCCTCACCGGTTCATTGGTCCCAAAATATCCTTGTATTGTGCTATTCCATGGGACAAATATCCCAATATGAGTTTTGACATCGACGAAATTGATCGAAAACTGCTCGCCGAATTGCAACGTGACGGTACGCTGTCGGTGGACCAACTGTCGGAGCGGGTCGCCTTGTCGCGCAATGCCTGCTGGCGTCGCGTCAAGCGGCTGGAGGAAGATGGCGTCATCACCGGCCGCGTGGCGTTGGTCGATGCGGAGAAGCTCGGACTCGGCCTTTCGGTGTTCATCCTGATCCGCACATCCAATCACGACCCCGACTGGCTGCAGAAGTTCCGGGCGGCGGTGACCGGTCTTTCCGAGATCATCGGGGTCTACCGGATGTCCGGTGATCTCGACTATGTGCTGCGCGCCCGCGTCGCCGACGTGAAAGCCTATGACCGGCTCTACCAGCGGCTCATCGCCAAGGTGGCTTTATCCGATGTCTCCGCCTCCTTCGTCATGGAGGAGATCAAGGAGACGACGGTGGTTCCCATGGAACTCCGCTAGGCCACAGTGATGCCTGAAAGAAAGCCGTTGATAGCGCCGCGGTCGAGTTGACCGAATCGGCATTCGCGCCGATAGGATCGATTTTATGCGCGCAGCCCTTCAAACACCTTCCGTCATCGGTCCCACCGTCGGCTTCGTCAGGTTGCCGCATGGCGAGGGACTTCCGCTTCCCGACTATGAAAGCGCCGGCGCCGCCGGCATGGATTTGCGCGCGGCGGTGCCCGAAGACCGGCCGCTTCTGATCCTGCCGGGCAAACGCGCCTTGGTGCCGACGGGGCTGATCCTGGAAATTCCCGAAGGCATGGAGGGCCAGGTGCGGCCCCGCTCGGGGCTTGCCTTCAAACACGGCCTTACCGTCCTCAATTCTCCAGGCACGGTCGACAGCGATTATCGCGGCGAGGTGAAGGTGCTGCTGGTCAATCTCGGCGACGAGGATTTCGCGGTGACGCGCGGGATGCGCATTGCCCAGATCGTTTTCGCCGCAGTGACGCAGGTCGCGGTTGAAGAGCGTTCGCTGGCCGGCGGCACGGCGCGTGGCTCGGGCGGATTCGGATCGACCGGCACTGCCTGATGCGTGGCTGTGTTTCAGCACAGTGAACCGTTTGCCGGGTAGACTGATCCAACATGACTGAAACACGGCCGCTGCCAAAGCTCGTCATCTTCGACTGCGACGGGATCCTGGTCGATACCGAGAACCTCGCCAACCGGCGCCTGGCCGAATGGCTGAGCGACGCCGGGTTTCCAACGACGTTCGAATATTGCCGCAAGAGCTTCTCCGGCCGCAGCATGGTCTCGGTGCAGAAGGAGATCGAAGAGACGACCAGCGTCAGGCTCGGCGCCGATTTCGTCGAGCGCTGGAATGCCGGCCTGCCGGATCTGTTCGCTCATGGCGTCGAGGCGATCCCTTATGTCCGGGAGTTCATCGAGGCGCTCCGCGCGGCCGGCACCGCTTATTGCGTCGCCACCTCGGCCAGGATCTCCAAGATGCACATAACGCTTGGCCAGACCGGACTGTTGCCGCTGTTCGAACATGCCATGTTCAGCGCCACCATGGTGTCGCGCGGCAAGCCGTTCCCCGACCTGTTCCTGCATGCGGCCAGAACCATGGGCTTCGCGCCCGCCGAATGCATCGTCATCGAGGACAGTGTCGCCGGCACGCAGGCCGGCATTGCCGCCGGCATGCGCGTGTTCTCCTATCATGGCGACCCCTATTCCGACCGCGATGGCTTGATCCAGGCCGGCGGCATTCTGTTCGACGACATGCGCGAACTCGCCGGGCTGGTGCCGATCCACTGATCCGCTGCAGTGGACGGCCGGCGCGGACTCCGATACATCGCCGCCCGAGGCGGTCAGCCTGCCCAACACCGCGGTGCTTGCCATCAAGACCGGCGGCAAGAACCGGGCTGACCGACGGCCAGCCCTATGGCGCCGTCAAGGTGACGGTACGCCACGGTACCGAACACCGAGAACTGTGATGACGCGCCGCCCAAGGCTGCTTCACGGGACATCTCCGTCACCTACCACTGGGACCCCAAGGCGTCCCACTACGCCGCCGATTCCGACGCTCTCGAGAAATTGGCAGCAGAGAACGAGAAACGCTTCTGAACCAACCGCATTCGTTTGCCCGGCCGCAAACAGCGCGGTAGCATCCGCCCAACATTCGTTATGGGGGAGCCTTCATGGACAAGGGCAAGATTTTTCGCGACCTGCATGCCTCGACCTTCGTCATGCCCAATCCCTGGGATCCGGGCACGACGAAGCTGCTCGGCTCCTTCGGCTTCAAGGCACTGGCCACCACCAGCGCCGGCTTTGCCTTTTCGCGCGGCCTGCCGGATGGGGCCGTGACCTTCGACCAGATGATCCATCATTGCCGCGAGGTGACGGCCGCGACCGACCTGCCGGTCTCGGCCGATCTCGAGAAAGGCAAGGGGGACAGCGCTGAGCAGGCCGCCGAAACCATTTTCGCGGCGGAGGCGGCCGGGCTTGCCGGCTGCTCGATCGAGGACCACACCGGCGATCCTGAAAAGCCCATCTACGAGTTTTCGCACGCGGTCGAGCGCGTCGCCGCAGCGGTCGAGGCGGCGCGGGCGCTGAAGCGCGACTTTGTCTTCACGGCGCGAGCCGAGAATTTCCTCTGGGGCAAGTCCGATCTCGACGACACGATCAAGCGGCTGCAGGCGTTCGAAAAGGCCGGCGCCGACGTGCTCTATGCACCTGGTATCGGCGACGTCGACATGGTCCGGACGCTTTGCTCGGCGGTCGGCAAGCCGGTCAATGTCATGGCAAGGCCCGGCTTCACCATCGCCGACCTCGCCATGGCCGGTGCAAGGCGGATTTCGCTTGGGCCATGGCTGACCAATTTCGCCTACGGCATGCTGGAGACGGCGGCGCGCGAAATCCAGCAGGACGGCACGTTCGGCTTCACCCGCGCCGCCATGCCGTTCGGCAAGCTGCAGGCGCTGTTCGGCAAATCCCAGGGCTAGGATGGGTTCGGCCGCATGAACCTTACTGTTGTCGACATGCATACGGGTGGCGAGCCGCTACGGATCGTCACGGGCGGTTATCCCACTATCCCCAAGGGCACCATTCTTGAGAAGCGCGTCTATGTGCGGGACCATCTCGACCATTTGCGCAAGCTGCTGATCTTCGAGCCGCGCGGCCACTACGACATGTATGGCGCTTTGCTGGTCGAGCCCGATTTGCCCGGCGCCGACCTCGCGGTGCTGTTCATGCACAATGAGGGCTATTCGACCATGTGCGGCCACGCCATCGTCGCCCTCGGCCGCTACGCCGTCGATGAAGGGCTGGTGGCGAAGCAGGAGCCATTCACCACCGTGAACATCGAGGCGCCGTGCGGCCTGGTCGTCGCCTCGGTCGCGGTCAGTGATGGCAAAGCCGGCGCGGTGTCGTTCGAGAGCGTGCCGGCCTTCCTATTTGCCGCCAACCAACAGATAGATCTGTCTGGTTATGGCAAGATCGGGTTCGATATCGCCTATGGCGGGGCTTTTTACGCGCTGGCCGACTGTCATCAATTCGGCTTGGAGTTCGGCCCCGACCGCGTGCGCGATTTCGTCGATGCGGCAACCACGCTGACGAACCTGCTGAAGGCCGAGTTTCCGCTGTCGCATCCTGATCATGATGACCTCGCCTTCCTCTATGGCACTATCCTGACCGATGGAAAGGACGCCTTTTCCGGAGAGGCCACCAGGAATATCTGCGTCTTCGCCGAGGCGGAGGTCGACCGCTCGCCAACTGGTTCCGGCGTCACCGCCCGGCTGGCGGCAATGCATGCCAAGGGCGAGATCGCCGTCGGGCAGACGCGAACGTTCGAGAGCATCGCCGGCTCGCGCTTTTCCGGGCAGGTGGCGCGAACAGCGCGAGCCGGCGCGCATGAAGCGGTCGTCGCCCGCGTCTGCGGCCGTGCTTATTATTCCGGACGAGCCGAATTCATTGTCGAACCGGACGACGAGTTGGGGCGCGGATTTCTACTACGTTGAAGAGATTTAGCGCCGCGAGGCGTGTGCGACTTCCCGTGCCGAGATCGCCTTGTGCAGGTGCACCATCATGGCGGCGGCGAAGATCGGCGTCAGCAGGTTGAGCAGCGGCACGGCGAGGAAGGCCGCGACAACGAGCCCGGAGAGAAACACCGTACCGGCATACTGCCTGCGCAGGGCTCTGGCCTCTTCTTCCCCGCGAAACCGCATGGCTGCGAACTCGAAGAATTCGCGCCCGAGCAAATAGCCGTTGACGATGAAGAAGGCGGCGATGTTGATGCCCGGCACCAGCAGAAGCAGCAGCGCCACGACGTTGCCCAGGATGACGACGCCGAAGAATTTTATCGCCAGCACCAGCGAGCGCAGTGCCGGCATGGCGCGTCCGGCCGGGTCACCGGGATAATCGGTGCGCTCGACGACTTCAGCGACATCGTCGAGGAACAGGCCGGCGATCACCGCCGTGACCGGTGCGATCAGAAGCGCCATGCCGAAGGCCAGCGCGATGGCCGCGACGATGCCGCCCAACCAGCCGGCCCAGGACGGCATGCCGGGCAACAGCGTCTGCAGCCACGGCAGGGCCAGCCATTCAATCAGGCTGGTCAGGCCGAACCACAGGGCGACCAGCGCCAGCAGGGTCAGCCCGAGCGTCTTGATGAACACGGCGCGAAACGGAGGCGAGAGCAGTTCCAGGGCCGCGGTGCGGGCAGCGTCGAAAATCACCGTGCTTCACCCCAGGTCAGCGGACACATCCACAAGGCAGGACGCCTTCGAGATAGGCGGTGCGGCCCCCGAGCACAAGCGCGGGCGGTTGCTTGCCTTCGTCTGCTCCCAGATCTGCCTATCCAGCTAAGGCCGGCTTGCGAACCGGCATGGTCATGGCCGCCACGCCGGCAACGACAAACCCCATGCCGAGCCAGGCCGCAGGGCCCAGGCTTTCACCGAGGAAGACGGCGCCGATGCCGACGCCGATCGGCACCCGCAGATAGGCCTGAGACGTGGTGCCGACCGAACCCAGCGTGTGGATCAGACGGAAATAGATGACGAAAGCCAGTGCCGTCGAAAACACCGACAGGCCGAGCAGGGCAAGGATGGAAGCCGCCGAAGGCGCCAGGGTCCATGGCTGGTCGACCGCCAGGCTGAGCGGTACCAGCATGACGGCGCCGCACAGCATCGAACCGGCGGCCGGAAGCATCGGATCGAGGCCCTTGAAACCACGGCCGAAGATGGCGGCACCCGCATAGCACACGGTTGCCGCGACGATGGCGATCTGTGCCCAGAGTTGGTGGCCGATGCCGCCAAGCGCCTGCGTGCCGACGATGAGGCAGATGCCGGCGATGCCGGCGCCGACGCCGACCAGCTTGCGCGCGGTCACCGGCTCATGACGGGTGATGAGCGCCGTCAGCAGGAAGGTGAATATCGGCGAGGTGGCATTGAGGATGGTGGCAAGGCCGGCGTCGACCGAACGCTCGGCCGCGGCGATCAGCGTGAACGGGACGACGCTGTTGAGGCAGGCCTGGAAGGCGAAGCGGCGCCAGCTTGCCGCATCGCCCGGCATGGCAAGCCCGCGCCAGCGGATGATGGCGAACAGGATGGCGCCGGCGATCAGGGTGCGGGCCGCGATGAAGGTGATGGGCGGGATGGCCTCTACGCCGATCTTGATGAAGGTGTAGGAGGCCCCCCAAAGTACCGCCAGCACGCCAAGCAATGCCAAGTCGGTGGTCGTGTCGTTTTTGGCAGGCATGGGCTCGCGCCTTCGGACCGTGATCGAACAGGCGCAGATGTAGGCGACATCGCCACGAAATGTTTCGGCCACGGACGAATTGTCGTAGCGCCTGGCTGGTGGGGCAAGGACAGAAAATCGGTTGCCAGTTTTCAGGATCATGCTGTAGACCCGCGCGGGCATGGCAAGAAGCCGGCCCGGGTTTTTGGCGGAGACATTGATGCCGGATTATGACGTGCTTTGCATCGGCAATGCGATTGTCGACATCATCGCCCAGTGCGAGGAGGAATTCCTCGAGACCAACGGCATCATCAAGGGTGCGATGAATCTCATCGACACACAGCGCGCCGAATTGCTCTACAGCCGCATGGGCCCGGCGATCGAGGCCTCCGGCGGCAGCGCCGGCAACACGGCGGCAGGTGTTGCCTCCTTCGGCGGACGCGCCGCCTTCTTCGGCAAGGTCTCCAACGATGCGCTGGGCGAAATCTACGCGCACGACATCCACGCGCAGGGTGTCGCCTTCGACACCAGGCCGCTCCAGGGCGAGCCACCGACGGCGCGCTCGATGATCTTCGTCACCCCCGATGGCGAGCGCTCGATGAACACCTATCTCGGCGCCTGCGTCGAACTCGGGCCGGAAGATGTCGAAGCCGACAAGGCGTCCGGCGCCAAGGTGACCTATTTCGAGGGTTATCTGTGGGACCCGCCCCGCGCCAAGGAAGCCATCCGGCAGACGGCGAAACTGGCGCACGCGGCCGGTCGCGAAGTATCGATGACCTTGTCGGATTCGTTCTGCGTCGACCGTTACCGCGACGAGTTCCTCGACCTGATGCGTTCGGGCACGGTCGATATCGTTTTTGCCAACAGCCACGAGATCAAGTCGCTTTACCAGACGCCATCGTTCGAGGAAGCGCTGGCGCAGATACGCAAGGATTGCAGGATCGCGGCGGTTACACGCTCCGAAAAGGGCTCGGTTATCGTGCGTGGCGACGAGACAGTGGTCATCCAGGCGACCGCCATCAAGGAACTGGTCGACACGACGGGCGCCGGCGATCTCTACGCCGCCGGCTTCCTGCATGGCTACACACAGGGGCGCGACCTCCAGACCTGCGGCGATCTTGGCTCACTGGCGGCCGGATTGGTAATCCAACAGATAGGCCCTAGGCCACGGCAGAATCTGCGCAAAGAGGCCGAGTGGGCGGGGTTGTTGTAACAACGCCTTTCTCTTCGCCCCCTTGTGGGGTAAGGCAAGCGCAGACCGCTTCCGACCGTCGCGCAGTTGTCACATACCGCTCCTACATGAAATGCGAGCGTGCCGTGACTGACATTTCGACATGCTAATCGGGTGTGAAGCAATGCAGGACAGCAACCTGTCGGGTCGCTACATCTGTTGCCGTCGCACTTTCCACTTTCCGCCGTAACCGTTCAACAACCGGCCGCGGCCGAGGGAGGAGAGCGCGCGGCCCAGAAAACAGATGCATGACAAGATTTCAGATTAAGACGACATTTCAGACCAAGACGACCGGCATCACGCAAGACGATTTCGCCGACATGGTAGCGGAAAAGGTCGAGCGTGCGCTTGCCCACTATGACGAAGCCATCAACGGCCCCACAATGGTCTCGGTCGGCAAGATCGCCGGCAGCATAGCGTCCGCCGTCACCCAGCTGTCGCCCAAGCACCAGCGCGCCATCGACGCCATCCATGCCGACCTTCCGGGTCTGGCCCAGAAATTCGTGCGGGCGCTGGCGGCGGAAGCCGCGCGGCGCGGCGAAGCCGGCACCGCTGGCGCGAAGAACCTGTCCTCGGCCCTTTTGGCCGGCGCCGACACCCCGCTCCCGCTTCCCCATTCCGACGACCTCGAATCGATGCTGATCGAGGACTGGGCCGGCCGCGTCGCCGGCTCGACCTATCTGGAAGAGAACCTGCGCATCGCCCGCTCCACCTTGCACCGCTGGCAGAGGCGCGGCGACGTCATCGCTCTGCGCAAGGGCGGCCGCAAGCACGTCTTCCCGCTGGCGCAGTTCGTCGATGGTAGGCCGGTCGCGGGCATAAGCGACGTGCTGGAGCTGATCGGCAATCCGAGACTCGCATGGCTGTGGCTGACCCGCCCTGCGGCACAGCTCGACGGCCGCATTCCGATCGACCTGCTGCGGCAGGACCAGGCGGAGGAAGTCGTGGAGGCGGCGCGGGCGTTTGCGCCGGGGTGAATTCGGCGCGGTGTCAGCCCTTTCGTTCCGCGAGCAGGCCGAGATAGTGCTGCAGCACCGCCGCCCCGGCAAGCGACGTGATATCGGCGTGGTCATAGGCGGGCGCCACCTCGACAACGTCGGCGCCGACAATGTCGAGCGAACCGAGCCGGCGCAGGATCATCAGCGCCTCGCGAGAGGACAAGCCGCCCGCGACCGGAGTGCCCGTGCCAGGAGCATAGGCCGGATCGAGGCAATCGATGTCGAAGGTCAGATAGGTCCTGGCATCGCCAACACGGGCCTTGATGCGCTCCACGACACCCATGACACCAAGCTCGGCGACATCCTCACCGTAAAGGATCTCCAGACCGCGGGTTTCGGGAGCATGCGTGCGGATGCCGACCTGGATGGACCGGTCCGGCCTGACGATGCCTTCGCGAACGGCCCTTGCGACAAACGAGCCATGGTCGATGCGCCTGTCCTCGTCGAACCAGGTGTCCTGATGGGCATCGAACTGGACCAGCGCCATGGGGCCGTATTTTTTCGCGTGGGCCCGAAGCAGCGGCCATGTCACATAATGGTCGCCGCCAATGGAAAGCAGCGTCACGCCGGCATCGACGACCTCGCTCGCTTGCGCCTCGATCTGCCGCGGCGTGTCGTCATGCCTGCCGAAATCGAGCCCGCAATCGCCGTAGTCGACGACCGCCAGCCTTTCGAACGGATCGGTCTGGAAGGGATATTGCGGATCCCCCTCGAGGATGGCTGAAGCACGCCGCACGCCTTGCGGCCCGAAACGGGCGCCCGGACGGTTGGAGACGGCGGCATCAAAGGGAATTCCCCAGATGGCGACGTCGACGCCGGCGAGATCGCGGCTCAGCCGGCGTCGCATGAAGGAGAGCACGCCGCTGTAGACCGGCTCGTGCGAGCCGCCATGGATATGCTTGCCGAAGACGGCATCGTCGGTTTCGCGGGCACGAGGAAGGGGCTGCAACATTTGCCGAGGTCCATTTCTGGGGAATGAGCGGGGTGACAGATACGGCTCAGTTCGTGCCGGTGACGAAGCTCGTCCAGAGGCGGGTGACCAGACGCAGCGATTTCGGGTCGCGCGGCTGGGCAGCGAACAGCCGCTTCAGCATGTCTTTCGAGAAATAGATGTTCGGGTTGTCGCGCACGGTTTCATCGACCAAAGGAGTCGCTGCCTGCACGGCATTGGGGTAGAGCGTCGCGTTGGTGAAGCGGGCGCTGACTTGCGGTGCCATCAGGAAATTCATCAGGGCATGCGCATTTTCGGGATGCGGCGCATCGACCGGCACGGTCATCACGTCGAAGAATATCTCCGTACCTTCCCTAGGTACGGAATAGCGCACGTCGACGCCGTTCTTGGAGTCCGCCGCCTTGGCGTTGGCGCCGATCGCGTCGCCGCTCCAGCCGAGCGCCAGGCAGAGGTCGCCCGCTGCCAGTTCGCTCATGATCGACCCGGATTTGAAATGTCTGATGTAAGGCTTGATGGCAGCCAGCAATGCGCCGGCTTTGCGCAGCTCGGCCTCGTCGGTGGAGAACGGATCGAAGCCGAGATAGTTGAGCGCCACCGACATCACGCCTTCTGGCGAATCGACCATGGCGATGCCGCAATCCTGGAATTTGGCCGCGATCTCCGGCTTGAAGATCATGTCGAGGCTGTCAACCGGCGCGTCCTTCATCCGCGCGGCGACCTTGGCCGGGTTATACATGATGCCCGTGGTGCCATAGGCGTAGGGGAGCGCGTAGACATTGCCTGGATCCTGCCTGGCGAGGAATGCCATGATGTCAGGGTTGAGGCCGCCGGCATTGGGGATTTTGGCCTTGTCGAGTTTCTGAATGGCGCCGGCCTCGGCATATTGTCCGACCAACGCCGCGCCCGGCATGATGATGTCGTAGCCCGAGCCTCCGGTCAGCGCCTTGGTCGTCAGCATGTCGACGGAATCGAAAGTGTCGTAAACCACCTTGATACCGGTCTGTTTTTCAAATTCCGTGATCGTGTCGGCTGGCACGTAGTCGTACCAGAAGAAGATGTTGACGATCTTGTCCTCGGCCGCGGCTGCACCGCAAAGCGAGGCCGCGGAGAGGCAAAGCATCGAAGCGGCAAGCAGGGCGAGACTGCGCATGGGGCGGCTTTCCAGCAGAAGGGCTATGGCCACAAACTGACGGACGCGGCATTTTCAGACAAACGGCTTTTCGGCCCGAGTCAGTTGACAAAAATTCACCTGATGCTGTCTCATCACCCCATGAAGCTCCCCTCACTGAATGCCATCAGGGCTTTCGAAGCGGCGGCACGGCTGCGCAGCTTCAAGGAAGCGGCGGACGAACTCCGGCTCACCCCTTCGGCGGTAAGCCGCCACATCCGGCTGCTGGAACAGGCGCTGGGCCTCGACCTGTTCGAGCGCGGCTTCCGGCAAGTGGCGCTGACGCCGAAGGCGACACACTACGCCCGCCGGCTGTCGGCGGCTTTCCGCGAAATCGAGAATGCGACCGAGGAAACCGGCGAACAGGCAATAGGCCGCAAGGCCAGACGCGCTTCGTTGTCGATCAACGCCACCTTCATGAACCTCTGGCTCGCCGATCGCTTGCCACGCTTCCGCGACCGGCATCCCAACTGCGAACTCGATATCTCGATTCATGACGACGAGAACCGGGGCGGCAACCCGAGCGCCGATCTGCTGGTGCTGTTCACCGTTGAGACCGGCGATCCCTCGCTCCTTCCGCTCGTCTCGCTCGTCATCTTTCCGGTGTGCTCGCCCGCTTTCCTCGACAAAAAGAATGCACCACGAAAACCCGCCGATCTCGCAAGCTGCCGGCTGCTGCATGAAAACACCACGGTGTGGTGGGAGGAGTGGTTCGAGAAGGAGGGGCTCGCCGGATTGGACGCGAAACCTGGCCCGATCTTCCACGACCCGGCGCTTGCCGTCCGTGAGGCCGTCAATGGCGGCGGCGTTGCGCTGGCCGACAACATCATGGTCGAGGACCTGCTGGCCAGCGGCCAGCTGGTCGCGCCCTTCACGATCCGCCACGCAATTCCACAGAGCTACTGCCTGCGGCAGAAGCCCGGCAACCGCAATTCAACCAGCGTCAGGCTGTTTCGGGATTGGCTGCTGTCGGAGATCGCCAGCCACAAGCAGGTGATGCGGCTGGCGTGAGGCGTCCAACACGGAGGAAAGCCCCTCAAGCCCCCGCCGTATAGGCGGCGATCGCCGCCATGTTCACGATATCGCTGTCCTTGGCATTCAGCGACACGATCTGCACCGGCTTGTTCAGGCCGACCAGCAGCGGGCCGATGACGGTCGAGCCGCCGAGTTCCTGCAGCATCTTGGTCGAGATCGAGGCCGAGTGGAAAGCCGGCATGATCAGGACGTTGGCCGGACCGGTCAGCCTTATGAACGGGTATTGCGCCATGGCGCGGGCGTTGAGCGCGACGTCGGCGGCCATCTCGCCGTCATATTCGAAGTCGACGCGCCGCTTGTCGAGGATGCGCACGGCTTCCTGGACACGCTCGGAACGTTCGCCCTGTGGATGGCCGAAGGTGGAATAAGCAAGCATCGCGAGCCTTGGCTCGTAGCCCATGCGGCGCGCGAAGCCCGCCGCCTCCTCGGCGATGTCGGCGATCTGCTCGGCGTTGGGCATGTCGTGCACCGCGGTGTCGGCGACCAGCACGGTCTTGCCGCGCGCGAGCACGATCGAGACGCCGATGACGCGGTGGCCGGGCTTGGCGTCGATGACGCGCCTGATGTCGTCAAGCGCGGTCGAATAGTTGCGGGTCACGCCGGTGACGATGCCGTCGGCGTCGCCCAGCGCCACCATGCAGGCGGCGAAATGGTTGCGGTCGTTGTTGATCAGCCGCTGGCAGTCGCGGAACAGGAAGCCTTTGCGCTGCATGCGTTCGTAGAGATAGTCGGTGTAGATCGAATTGCGGCGCGACAGGCGCGCATTGATGATCTCGATGCCTTGCTTGTTCAGGTCGATGCCGGCGTGCCTGGCGTTCTCCTTGATGACGTCGTCGCGACCGAGCAGGATGGCGGTGCCGAGCCGCTGGTTCACATAGGAGACAGCGGCGCGCATCACCTGCTCCTCCTCGCCCTCGGCGAAGACGATGCGCTTGGGCTGGCGGCGCACGCGGTCGTAGATGCGCTGCAGGGTCGAGGCGATCGGGTCGCGGCGGGCGGAAAGCTCCTGCGCGTAACGGTCGAGATCGAGGATCGGCTTGCGCGCGACGCCCGAGTCCATTGCCGCCTTGGCCACGGCAATCGGGATGGCCGAGATCAGGCGCGGGTCGAACGGCACCGGAATGATGTAGTTGGGGCCGAATTTCGGCCGATTGCCCTGATAGGCCGCGGCGACATCGTCGGGCACGTCCTGGCGCGCCAGTTCGGCCAGCGCGCGGGCGGCGGCGACCTTCATGTCGTCATTGATGGTGGTGGCCCTGACATCCAGCGCGCCGCGAAAGATGTAGGGAAAGCCGAGCACGTTGTTGACCTGATTGGCGTAATCCGACCGCCCGGTGGCCATGATGGCGTCGGTGCGGATCTCGGCCACTTCCTCCGGGGTGATCTCGGGATCGGGGTTGGCCATGGCGAAGATGATCGGGTTCTTGGCCATCGACTGCACCATGGCGGTGGTCAGCGCCCCCTTGGCGGAAAGGCCGAGGAAGACGTCGGCAGCGTCGAGCGCTTCGGCCAGGGAACGCGCATCCGTCTTGACCGCATGCGCCGACTTCCACTGGTTCATGCCTTCGGTGCGGCCCTGGAAGACCACGCCCTTGGTGTCGCACAAGGTGATGTTTTCGGGCGAAAAACCCATCGCCTTCATCAACTCGATACAGGCGATGCCGGCGGCACCCGCGCCATTGCAGACCATCTTCGTGGTCTTCATGTCGCGGCCGGTAATCTCCAGCGCGTTGATCAGGCCGGCGGCCGAGATGATGGCGGTGCCGTGCTGGTCGTCATGGAAGACCGGAATGTCCATCAGCTCGCGCAGGCGCTGCTCGATGATGAAGCACTCCGGCGCCTTGATGTCCTCCAGGTTGATGCCGCCGAAGGAAGGACCGAGGAAGCGCACGCAGTTGATGAACTCGTCGGCATCCTCGGTGTCGACCTCGAGGTCGATGGAATCGACATCGGCGAAGCGCTTGAACAGCACCGCCTTGCCTTCCATCACCGGCTTTGAGGCCAGCGCGCCGAGATTGCCGAGGCCAAGAATGGCGGTGCCGTTTGAGATGACGGCGACCATGTTGCCGCGCGTCGTGTAGTCGAAGGCTTTGGATGGATCCTCGGCGATGGCTCGCACCGGCACCGCGACGCCCGGCGAATAGGCGAGGCTGAGATCGCGTTGCGTCATCATCGGTTTGGTGGCGACGATCTCCAGCTTGCCGGGTCGGCCCATGGCGTGGAATTCGAGCGCTTCCTGCGCGCTGACGGACGGACCGTTGTTCTCGGTTTTCCTGGCCATGATGCTTTTGATTTCCTCGCCGATGAAGCACCTCCTTGAAACGGGTGCCTGTGTGCTTGCGAATTAAGACCACGGGCCCCCGCGTGTAAACCACGAAGCTGGGCAAGGCTGCTTCAAAGCGGACACGGCCGGTCAGAAGCCTTTCCGCGCCGTTCCCAATGTCGTGATTTCGTGCGCATGCTGGCGAGCCGTTGCCCAGCGCCGCAACAGCCCAATTTCGGGAAACGGCCATTGCGATAGCGGCGGCTGGCTGCTTCCCATCCTCTTCAACAGTTCCGACAGGAACACTGTGAGTTCCTGTCGTTGAGCCCGCACCTTGGCCAGCGTGCGGTTGCGAATCTCCTCGCGGGGAATGGCGCGATCGCGCAGCGTCTCGACCGCGCGCCGGATGGCAGCCGGATCGGGCTCGGCGATGATGCAATAGTCCGGATCGAAAAAGACGTCCCGGCCGCCAAGACTGGGCGTGCTCACCACCGGCAACCCCGCCATCAGATATTCCATGCTGGAGCGCATCGCTCCTTCCGCCGCCGACAGACAGAGGCCAACCGAAGCCTGGTTGTAGATGCGGTTGATCTCCTGCGGCGGCAGCAAGCCGGCCAGACCATCGATGATCGGGTTGGCGATGCGATGCACCGGCGATTGCGCCTGCAAGCGGCGGATGAAGGCACGGTTGCCGGCCCGCGGCAACTCGCCGATCGAGAAGGTGATGTGGGCCAGCCTTTCGATATCGAAGGCGAGGTGGTGGCGCTTGGTGTGCGAGATGCGAGCATTGTAGACCGCGTCGAACTCGACGGGGACATCCGGCAAGGGTCGGAAGATGTCCTCGCTGATCATCAGATTGTGGTTGGAGAAGATCGCGGTTCCTCCAACAGCGGTGACCAGACGGCGCTCTTCCTCGGTGTTGCAGAGAAAAATCAACTCATGAGCTGGAAACCGCTCGCGGTGCCAGGCGAGGTCCCTGCCGAGCTTTGGGATGAGACGCGGCCGCTCGAGTGTCCAGTTAGGCATCATCAGGAAGGCGGCGCGGCGCGAGGCCAGGCGACGGCCGATTGCCACGACCGAGTTGAGGGGGCGCTCGCCGCCGATCGGCGTGTAGATCACCAGCGGATCATGACTGAGGACATGGACAGCTACCCGGATGCCTCCGTCGAAACCGGAGAAAGGGCCGGTAGTCGGAAGGATGAAAGGAAGCCTATTGGCCGCCAGCTGCTTCAGATTGCCTATCCTTTGGCCGGCCTGGCGAGCAGCATTGAGCCAGAAGCGCTCGAATGGCGAGTCGATCGGTCCCACCATCTCCTCGAACGTTTCGTGCCCGTCTTTGTCCATGAGCCCCCGCCATTATATCCCAAGGACGACAGATATTTGGGATCGCCGCGTCGGGCAATGCAGCCGAATAGCCATTTCGGGGAGACAGCTCGCGGTCTTCCCCTGCTTTTCGATGGCCTGGCATTAAACCCCGCCATCACATCTGCTAGCGTGCCGCGCCATGAACATGCACAGCCCGAACGAGCCCGACGCCGCCCCCGAGGCGATGACGCCGCCGCAGCCCGGCGTTGCCACCGTCACGCCGATGATGGAGCAGTTCATCGAGATCAAGGCGGCTAACCCGGATTCGCTGCTGTTCTACCGCATGGGCGATTTCTACGAGCTGTTCTTCGACGATGCCGAGAAGGCGAGCCGGGCGCTGGGCATCGTGCTCACCAAACGCGGCAAGCATCAGGGGCACGACATTCCAATGTGCGGCGTGCCGGTGCATGCGGCCGACGACTATTTGCAGAAGCTGATCGGCCAGGGCTTCCGCGTTGCCGTCTGCGAGCAGATCGAGGATCCGGCCGAGGCAAAGAAACGCGGCTCCAAATCGGTCGTGCGCCGCGACGTGGTGCGGCTGGTGACGCCGGGCACCATCACCGAGGACAAATTGCTGGCGCCGTCGGAATCGAGTTTTCTGATGGCGTTGGGTCGGGTGAAGGGCGGCAGCGAGCACAGCTTTGCAATTGCCTGGATCGACATCTCGACCGGTGCCTTCCGCGTCGCCGAGACCACCGGCGACCGGCTGCTGGCCGACATCTTCCGTGTCGATCCGCGCGAGCTCATCGTCGCCGAGCCGGTGTTTCATGATCCCGACCTGAAGCCGGTGTTCGACGTGCTCGGCCGTGTCGCCAGCCCACAGCCGCCGAGCCTGTTCGATTCGGCCTCGGCCACGGGACGGATCGCGCGTTTCTTCGAGGTGGCGACACCGGACAGTTTCGGCACGTTTTCGCGCGCCGAACTGTCGGCCATCTCGGGCGCCATCGCCTATGTCGAGAAGACGCAAAAGGCCGAGCGGCCGCCGCTGTCGAGGCCCGAGCGCGAGGAGCAGGGCTCGACCCTGTTCATCGATCCGGCGACGCGCGGCAATCTCGAACTGTTGCGTACGCTGTCCGGCAGCCGCGAGGGTTCGTTGTTCAAGGCGATCGACCGCACGGTGACCGGTGGGGGCGCACGGTTGCTCGCCGACCGGCTGATGGCGCCGCTGACCGACCCAGCGGCCATCGGCGCGCGACTGGACTCCGTCTCGTTCTTCCGCTCCGAGGTCAGGCTTTGCCAGGCGGTGCGGATGAGCCTGAAGAGCGTCGCCGACATGCCTCGCGCCTTGTCCAGGCTGGCGCTCAACCGGGGCGGGCCACGCGATCTCGGCGCGTTGCGCGCCGGCTTCGAGGCGGCAGGCGCCATCGCCGAAACCTTTGCCGCGACCGCCTTGCCTTGGGAACTGGCCGGCGCAATGGCGGCGATTAACGCGCTGCCCAAGGCGCTTGCGCAGCATCTCACCCAGGCGCTCGGCGAAGAACTGCCGCTGCTCAAACGAGACGGCGGCTTCGTTCGCGGCGGCTATCACCCGGAACTCGACGAGATGCGGGCGTTGCGCGACGAGTCACGAAAAGTGATCGCCGGACTGGAGCGCTCGTTGATCGAGGAGACCGGCATCCGCTCCCTGAAGATCCGGCACAACAATGTGCTCGGTTACTATATCGAGGTGACGGCCAATCATCATGCCGTCATGACTGGCAGCGATGGCGCCAAGGCGCGCTTCATTCACCGCCAGACCATGGCCAACGCCATGCGTTTCACCACGACCGAACTCGCCGAACTCGAGACCAAGATCGCCAATGCCGCCGACCGGGCACTGAGCATCGAACTGGCCGCCTTCGATGCGCTGACGGCGGAGGCGGTCGGCGCGGCCGAGGCGATCCGCGCCGGCGCCGACGCGCTTGCCGTGCTCGACGTGTCGGCGGCGCTTGCGCTTCTGTCGGAAAGCGAGGCCTGGTGCCGGCCGGTGGTGGATTCCAGCCTTGCCTTCGAGATTTCTGGCGGGCGGCATCCAGTGGTCGAACAGGCGCTGCGCCGTTCGGGCGAAGGCCCGTTCGTCGCCAATGATTGCGACCTCTCGCCGGAGGGCAATGCCAAGAACGGCGCGATCTGGCTGCTGACCGGTCCCAACATGGGTGGTAAGTCGACGTTCCTGCGGCAGAACGCGCTGATCGCCATCCTGGCTCAGACCGGCTCCTTCGTGCCTGCGGCGTCTGCCCATATCGGCGTCGTCGACCGGCTGTTCTCACGCGTCGGCGCCTCGGACGACCTGGCGCGCGGCCGCTCGACCTTCATGGTCGAGATGGTGGAGACGGCGGCGATCCTCAACCAAGCCGGCGAACGGGCGCTGGTGATCCTCGACGAGATCGGCCGCGGCACCGCCACCTTCGATGGGCTGTCGATTGCCTGGGCGGCGGTGGAGTATCTGCACGAGAAGAACCGCTGCCGGGCGATCTTCGCCACCCATTTCCACGAAATGACGTCGCTCGCGGGAAAGCTGGCGCGGCTTTCCAATGTCACCATGCGGGTCAAGGAGTGGGAAGGCGACGTCGTTTTCCTGCACGAGGTCGGCAAGGGTGCCGCCGACCGCTCCTACGGCGTCCAGGTGGCGCGGCTCGCCGGCCTGCCGGAAGCGGTGGTTGACCGCGCTAAGGCGGTGCTGCACCAACTGGAGGAAGGCGAGGTCTCCGGCAAGACCAACCGGCTGGTCGATGACCTACCGTTGTTTTCGGTGGCGATGAAACGGGAAGCGCCAAAGCCGGTGAAGAGCGACGCGCTGGGCGTCGCGCTCGGCGACATCAATCCCGACGAGATGACCCCCAAGGAAGCGCTGGAGGCGCTTTACCGGCTGAAGGGGCTGACGGGGAAATAATCAGATCATCTCCAGCCCGCGTTTTCCCGTCGGCGGCGGGAAGGCACGGTCAAGATCGGCGAGGTCACCGGACGTAAGCTTGATGTCCAGCGCGGCAAAGTTCTGGCGGACGTGCTCCTGGCTGCTGGCCTTGGGAATGGCGATAACGCCGTCCTGATGCATCACCCAGGCCAAGGCGATTTGTGCAGGGGTCGCATTGTGGCGGGCGGCGATGGCGTCAAGCCTGCTGTTGCGCGCCAAGGCACCCTGCTCCACCGGCGAATAGGCCATCAACGGGATACCTCGCTCTCGGCTCCAGGGTACCAGATCGAACTCGGGGCCGCGCCGCGACAGATTGTAAAGCACCTGATTGGTCTGGACATTGCCGCCGGCGCCGAGCCCGGTCAGTTCCTCCATCTCGTCGGTGTCGAAATTGCTGACGCCCCAGTGGCGGATCTTGCCGGCCTTCTTCAACGCCTCGAAGGCCTCGACCGTCTCGGCCAACGGCACGCTGCCCGGCCAGTGCAGGAGATAGAGATCGATGCGATCGGTGCGCAAGCGCTTCAGGCTTTTCTCGCAAGCCGCCGGCACGCCGGCTCGCGAGGCGTTGGACGGCAGCACCTTGGAGACGAGAAAGAGTTCTTCGCGCCGGCCTGCAATGGCTTCGGCCACCACCTCCTCGGCGCCGCCGCTGGCATACATTTCGGCGGTGTCGATCAGCGTCATGCCGAGGTCCAGCCCAAGCTTCAAGGCATTGACCTCCCCGGCTCGACGGCGGGCATCCTCACCCATTTTCCAAGTGCCCTGTCCCAGCACCTGGACGGCTTCGCCCGAAGGCAGCTTGGTGGTTCTTGTCGTCGTGGGCATGGGGACTCCTGGGTAAGCGATCGAGGCGCATGGCATCACAAGCAAACGGAGAGATCCAGGATGGAGCTCGGATTCTCCTGTCGCCGCGGTTTGATGCCTTACTTCACCGGATGGGCGGCGAGCCAGTCCTGCATCTGCTTGATTTCGGCTTCCTGCGCGGCGATGACGCCTTCGGCGAGTTTGCGGATTTCCGGATCCTTGCCATTGGCAAGCTCGACCTTGGCCATGTCGATAGCCCCCTGATGGTGCGGGATCATGCCACGGACGAAATCGACATCGGCGCTGCCGGTATATTGGGAGGCCATCATGTCGGTATGCATCTTGTCCATTGCCGCCTTGTAGCCTGCCGTGGAAGGGCTTTCCGCTCCCATGGCCATGGCACCCATGTCGTGCTTCATCTCCTCGCTCTGCGCCGGCACGCTTTCGAGGAAGACGGCAAGCAGCATTCCAGCGGCCATCAGCAGCAGCACAAGTTTTTTAGCCAAGGTCATTCATAGTCTCCTGTCGGTTGGGTTTCGTATCTGGGGGTTAATCTCAGAGTTTCAACGTTCTCAGGCGCAATGCGTTTGCGATCACCGAGACCGAGGACAGGCTCATCGCCGCCGCCGCCAGCATCGGCGACAGAAGCGTGCCGGTGAGCGGATAGAGCACGCCGGCCGCGACCGGCACGCCAAGCACATTGTAGAGGAAGGCGAAGAACAGGTTCTGCCGGATGTTACCGATGGTCGCCTGGGCCAGGGTTCGGGCGCGTACGATGCCGTTTAGGTCGCCCTTGACCAAGGTGATCCCGGCGCTTTCGACCGCGACATCGGCGCCCGTTCCCATGGCGATGCCGACATCGGCGGCGGCAAGCGCGGGCGCATCGTTGACGCCGTCGCCGGCCATGGCGACGCCGGCACCCTTGCCGCGCAGCTCCTCGACCAGCGCTGCCTTCTGTTCGGGCAACAGACCTGCCCGGACCTCGTCTATGCCAAGACGTCCAGCGATCGCCCTAGCTGTCCGCTCATTGTCGCCGGTCGCCATGATGATCCGCAGCCCGCTGTCATGCAGCGCCTTGATCGCCTCGGCCGTGGTTGCCTTGACCGGATCGGCGACGGCGACGATGCCGGCCAGCTTGCCGTCGACAGCGACGAACATCACCGTCTTGCCATCGCCCTGCAAGGCTTCCACGCTGGCCAGGACCCCGGAAACGTCGACGGCGAGATCGGCCATCATCGCGGCATTGCCGAGCGCGACCTTCTTGCCCGACACCGTGCCGGAAACGCCCTTGCCGGTAACGGCCTCGAAGCTGCCGGCCTCTGCGATCTTCACCCCGCGCTGGCCGGCTCCCTCGACGATCGCCTCGGCCAGCGGATGCTCCGACCCTTTTTCCAGGGTCGCGGCGCATCTCAGCAATTCGCCCTCGGAAAAGCCGCCGGCAGCCATGACATCGGTCAATTTCGGCCGGCCCTCGGTCAGCGTGCCGGTCTTGTCGACGATCAGCGTGTCGACGGAGGCGAAGCGCTCCAGCGCGGCGGCTTCCTTGATCAGCACGCCCGCATGCGCGCCGCGCCCGGTAGCGGTCATGATGGACATCGGTGTGGCGAGACCCAGCGCACAGGGACAGGCAATGATCAGCACCGAAACCGCCGAGACGATGGCGAAGATCAGGCTGGGCTCGGGGCCGAAGATCGCCCAGGCGACGAATGCGGCGATCGCGACCAGGACGACGGTCGGGACAAAGTAGAAGGAAACGCGGTCGGCCAGGCCCTGGATCGGCGCGCGCGAGCGCTGTGCCTTGGCGACGAGTTCGACGATGCGCGACAGTGTCGTCTCGGCGCCGATCCGTTCGGCGCGCATGATCAGCGAGCCATTCTTGTTGAGCGTGCCGCCGGTCAAAGCGTCGCCTTCGGCCTTCTCGACCGGCAAGGGTTCGCCCGTAATCATCGATTCATCGATGGAGGAGCGGCCTTCGAGCACCGTGCCGTCGACCGGGACGGCATCGCCGGGACGGATGCGCAGGCGATCGCCGCTCTTGACCTCGTCCAGCGCTATATCGATCTCGGCGCCGTCCTCGGCGACCCGCCGGGCGGTCTTCGGCGCGAGGTCGAGCAACGCGCGGATCGCCGATCCGGTCTTTTCGCGGGCGCGCAGTTCCAGCACCTGGCCGAGGAAGACCAGCGCCACGATGACGGCTGCCGCCTCGAAATAGACAGGCACCGCACCGCCATGGCCGCGAAACTGATGCGGAAAGATGTCCGGGAAGAGCGTGGCGACGACGCTGTAGAGATAGGCGGCGCCGACACCCAGCGAAATCAGCGTCCACATGTTGGGGCTGAGGTTGAGGATCGAGTCCCAGCCGCGATGGAAAAACGGGAAGGCTGCCCACAACACCACGGGGCTCGCCAGGATCAGTTCGATCCAGACCTTCGCGCGATCCTCGACCAGGCCCTCAAGCGACAGTCCTATCATCGGCGCCATGGCGACGATCAGCAGCGGGACCGACAGCACCGCGCTCACCCAGAGGCGTCTGGTGAAGTCGACCAGTTCGGGATTTGGCCCTTCATCGCCCGTCGGCACGCCCATGGGCTCGAGCGCCATGCCGCAGATCGGGCAGGAGCCGGGCTTGTCGCGGATGATCTGCGGATGCATGGGGCAAGTGTACTGCGTGCCCTTGGGCATCGGCGCCGGCGCTGGCCCGTCGCCGAGATAGGTTTGAGGCGCCGCCTCGAACTTCGCCTGGCAGCCGGCCGAACAGAAATAGAAACCCTGGCCTTCATGGCGGACGAAATACCTGGCGTCGGCGCGGTCGACGCTCATGCCGCAGACAGGGTCGACTGCGATCAGGTGGCTTCCCGGCTCGGCCTTGAACTTCGAACGACAGCGCTCGCTGCAGAAATGATAGAGGCGGCCGCCATGCTCGGATGTCGGCTTGCCGGCGGCCGGCTCCACCGCCATGCCGCAGACCGGATCGCGCAGAACCGCATCCGAGCCTCCGCCCGTGCCCTTTGCCGCGCAGCAGCCGCCACCATGGGCGCCATGCGTGTGATGATCGTGATCTGAATGCGTCATTTCGATGCCTCGATGCAATGCTTCGAAGCAGAGGTAGTGCTTCCAGTAACTGGAAGGTCAAGGGCTGTTTTGAGCTTTCACATTCAGGAGTTGGGGAGCCGTCGGATCGGAAGAATTTCCCTATACAAACGCGCTATCGATGCTAAACGTTGCCCGCTAGAATTGCCGTGTCAAAATTGTTCTCATTAAAATTGTTGCGCTCTGGCAGCTTGGTGCCGCATTGGATTCGTTCAACAGATGAAGCGTCTGGTCATCAACCTCGATCGGTGTCCCGACCGGCTTGCCCATATGAGGGCGGAGTTTGCGCGCATCGGCCTCGGATTCGAGCGGGTTGCCGCAATCGATGCAAGGGACCGGCCAGACCTCGCGCTGCAGCGCCAGCATGCACGGTATGCGGTGCGACGTCTGTCCGGCAGCGAGATCGCATGCTTGCACAGCCATCGCGCCTGCTGGGCCATCATCGCGCAAGACGACTCGCCCTTCGGCGCCGTCTTCGAGGACGACATGGTGTTTTCCGCGAAAGCCGGTGCGTTGCTTGCCGATACGAACTGGATCCCCGCCGACGCCGATGTCGTCAAGCTCGAGACATTCTTCCACACTACCGTGATCCAGCGGGAGAGGTTGCCCGTCGGCGGCGGGTTTTCGCTGTTCAGGCTCCGCAAGCACCACATAGGCACGGGCGGTTACCTGCTCTCCCGGCAGACGGCACGCGCGCTTCTCGAGACAACCGCCGATGTCAATGTGGCGGTGGACAATCTCGTCTTCGATCCCACATTCGCGATCTCGACCGGCAAGACGATCTACCAGCTTGTTCCGGCGCTCTGTGCGCAGGACCAATTCGTGCGCAACAGGTTGCCGAGCCTGCTCGAACAGAGTCGGGAGGCCGAGTGGGTCGCAAGCGGGCTCGCCAATGGACACGGGATACCGGCTCTCGCGCGTATTCGCAGGGAGGCCAGGCGGGCAGCGCGGCAGATGATCGATCTCTGCAGGCTACGGCGGCAGATTGTCGTCCCGCTCGCTCCAGTCGAGGCAACCGACTAGAGCGTTTGCCGGATTGACAGCAGGCCCATACCCAGCGCCGCGAAAACACGCTATAGACGCCGCCCAAAAGGCAAGGCCAACCGGTATCTATGGCGAAAATCTCCCTGAAGCTCGATGAACTGATCGACGGCGAAGCCTTGCGCCGCGAGATGACCGCGCTGACCGAGGCCAGTGCCGGCGACGGTTCCAGCAAGGCCATCCGCACGGCCGTTCTTCAGCTTCTGAAGCGGCGTCTCGCCGAGGGCCGCAAGACAGCCGAGGCCATGCTGAGGCAAGATGGTGGCGGCAACGCCTGCGCCGAACGGCTGTCGCACCTGATGGACGAGCTGATCCGCTCGCTCTACGATTTTGCCGCAACCCATGTCTACCGGGTGAAGAACCGATCCTCCGCCGAACGCATGGCGGTCGTTGCCGTCGGCGGTTATGGCCGCGGCACGCTGGCGCCGGGATCCGACATCGACCTCCTGTTCCTGCTGCCTTACAAGCAGACGCCGTGGGGCGAACAAACGGTTGAATACATGCTCTACATGCTGTGGGACATGGGGCTGAAGGTCGGCCATGCCACCCGCAACATCGATGAGTGCCTCAGGCTGTCGCGCACCGACATCACCATCCGCACCTCGATCCTGGAAGCCCGTTTCCTGTGGGGCGAACGCAAGCTCTATGACGAGTTGATGCTGCGCTTCGACCATGAGGTGGTGCGCACGACCGGCCCGGAATATGTACAGGCCAAGCTCGCCGAACGCGACGAGCGCCACGCCAAGGCCGGTGAAAGCCGCTATCTGGTCGAGCCCAACGTCAAGGACGGCAAGGGTGGCCTGCGCGACCTTCAGACGCTGTTCTGGATCGGCAAATATTTCTACCGCGTGCGCACCGGCGAGGAACTGGTCGAGAAAGGCGTCTTCACCGGAGCCGAGTACCGCGAGTTCCAGAAGGCCGAGGATTTCCTGTGGGCGGTGCGCTGCCACATGCACTTCCTCACAGGCAAAGCCGAGGAGCGGCTGCATTTCGACATTCAGCGCGAGATCGCCGAACGGCTCGGCTATACGACCCACCCCGGCCTGTCGGCGGTCGAACGCTTCATGAAGCACTATTTCCTCGTCGCCAAGGATGTCGGCGACCTGACCCGCATCTTCTGCGCCGCCCTGGAGGAGGAGCAGGCCAAGCACGTTCCCGGCTTCAACCGCATCTTCCTCACCTTCCAGCGTCGCAAGCGCAAGCTTGCCGGCACGTCGGACTTCATCGTCGACAACCATCGCATCAACATCGCCGACGACGGCGTCTTCGAGCGCGACCCGGTCAATCTTCTCAGGCTGTTCTGGTTTGCCGACAAGCACGGGCTGGAGTTTCATCCCGATGCGCTGAAACTGCTCACCCGTTCGCTCGGCCTGGTCAACAAATCGCTCAGGCGCGACGAGGAAGCCAACCGGCTGTTCCTCGACATTTTGACCTCGGACCGCAACGCCGAGCTCAACCTGCGGCGGATGAACGAGGCGGGATTGCTGGGCCGGCTGATCCCGGATTTCGGCAAGATCGTCGCCATGATGCAGTTCTCGATGTACCACCACTACACGGTCGACGAGCACCTGATCCGCTGCATCGGCGTGCTGGCCGAGATCGAGCGCGGCGACGGCGAGAAGGTGCATCCGCTGTCGCATGCGCTGATGCCGGGGCTGAAGAAAAGCCGCGAGGCGCTCTATGTCGCCGTACTGCTGCACGACATCGCCAAGGGCAGACCAGAGGACCATTCCGAGGCCGGCGCCAGGATCGCAAGGCGGATCTGCCCGCATATGGGGCTTTCGCCGGCCGATACGGAAACCGTCGCCTGGATGGTCGAGAACCACCTCGTCATGTCGATGACGGCGCAGACCCGCGACCTCAACGATCGCAAGACGATCGAGGACTTCGCCTCGATCGTGCAATCGGTCGAGCGGCTGAAGATGCTGTTGGTCCTCACCGTCTGCGACATCAGGGGCGTCGGACCGGGCGTGTGGAACGGCTGGAAGGGCCAGTTGCTGCGTACGCTCTACTACGAGACCGAACTGCTGCTGACCGGCGGCTTTTCGGAAGTCTCGCGCGCCCAACGCACGGCGGCGGCGCGCGAACGCCTGGCCGAGGCGCTCGCCGACTGGCCCGACAAGGCGCGCAAGCGCTATGTCGGACTGCATTATGAAAACTACCTCCTGACCGTGGACCTGCCGGACCAGCTTCGCCACGCCGAATTCATCCGCGAGGCGGACGCGGCGGGCAATAAGCTCGCCACCATGGTCAAGACCCACCAATTCGAGGCGGTGACCGAAATCACCGTGCTGGCGCAGGACCATCCCCGTCTTCTCTCGGTCATCGCCGGGGCATGCGCCGGCGCCGGCGGCAACATCGTCGACGCGCAGATCTTCACCACGTCGGACGGCCGCGCGCTGGACACGATCCTGATCTCGAGAGAATTCGACCGCGACGAGGACGAACGCCGGCGCGCCGAGCGCGTCGGCCGGCTGATCGAGGACGTGCTGTCGGGCAAGAGCTGGCTGCCGGAGATGATCGAGAAGCGCACCAAGCCAAGGCGCGGATCCAAGGTCTTCAAGATCCCGCCACGCGCCGAAATCCGCAATGCATTGTCGAACCGGTTTTCGGTGATCGAGGTCGAGGGGCTCGACCGCCCCGGCCTGCTGTCGGAAATCACCGGAACACTGTCCGACCTGTCGCTGGACATCGCATCGGCGCATATCACCACCTTCGGCGAGAAGGTCATCGACACCTTCTATGTCACCGACCTCACCGGCCAGAAGATCGACAACCCGGCCCGCATCGCCACCACCCGCAACCGGCTGATAGCGACGCTCGAAGGTGTAGCGCTCGAACGCGGCGGCAAGGCCAAGGCAGCCGCCGAGTGACGGCCATCATCTCCTTCTTCCAACCCCACAGGCAGTCTGCGAACGCATGAGTCTCGTCAAGAAATTCGCTACCGTCGCTTCCGGCACGCTGATGAGCCGTGCGCTCGGTTTCGGCCGCGAGATGCTGATGGCGGCCGCACTCGGCACCGGGCCGGTCGCGGACGCCTTCAACGCCGCCTTCCAGTTCCCCAACACGTTTCGCCGGCTGTTCGCCGAGGGCGCGTTCAATGCCGCCTTCGTGCCGCTGTTCGCCAAGGAGATCGAGACGCACGGCACCGATGGCGCCAAGCGTTTTTCCGAAGAGGTGTTCGGGGTGCTGTTCACCGCGCTCCTGGCGCTGACCATCGCCATGGAACTGGCGATGCCGCTGATCGTGCGCTACCTGGTGGCGCCGGGCTTTGCCGACACACCGGGCAAGTTCGAGACGACCGTCACGCTTGCGACGATCATGTTCCCTTATCTGATCTGCATGTCGCTCGCCGCCATGATGGCGGGCATGCTGAACTCCTTGCGGCGCTATTTCGCCGCGGCAATCGCGCCGGCCTTCCTCAACATCATCCTCATTAGTGTGCTTGGCTATGCCTGGTACCACGGACTGGATGCACACGCTGTCGGCTTCGGCCTCTCCTGGGGCGTGCTGGCGGCCGGCGTCGTGCAGCTCGCCATCGTCTGGGTGGCGGTGCGCAATGCGGGCATCTCGATCGGCTTCCGCCGACCGAAGATGACGCCGAACGTGAAGCGGCTCCTGATCCTGGCGCTACCGGCGGCGATCACCGGTGGCATCACCCAGATCAACCAGCTGATCGGAACAGCCATCGCCTCGGCGCAGGACAGTGCCGTGTCCTCGCTGGCTTATGCCGACCGCGTCTACCAATTGCCGCTCGGTGTCGTCGGTGTCGCGGTGGCGATCGTGTTGTTGCCCGAACTGTCGCGGGCGCTGAAGTCAGGCAATCTGATCGAGGCAGCCAATCTGCAGAACCGCTCCGTCGAATTCACCCTGTTCATGACCTTGCCGGCGGCGGCGGCGCTTTGGGTGATGGCGGAGCCGATCGTGCGGCTGGTCTACGAGCGCGGCGCGTTCGCCACCAACCATTCGACGCCCGTCGTGGCGGCGATCCTGGCGGTCTTCGGTCTCGGCCTGCCGGCCTTCGTGCTGATCAAGGCCTTCACCCCAGGCTATTTCGCCCGCGAGGATACGCGCACGCCGATGATCTTCGCCGCAATCTCGGTGGCGGTGAACGTCGCTACCGCGCTGACGCTGTTCCCGAGGATGGGTGCACCCGGCATCGCCGTGGCCTCCGCCGTCGCCGGCTGGGTCAACGCGCTGATGCTGCTTGCCGTGCTGATCCGGCGCGGCCATTGGGGCCGCGACGTGCCGCTGTTGAGGCGCATCCCGCGGCTGGTGCTGTCGGCGGTGGTCATGGGTGTCGCCCTCTATTTCGCCGAGCATTGGTTGGCTACAAGGATCGGGCCCGGCTCGCCGCTGGTGGTCAAGGCGACGACGGTGCTGGCACTGGTGGCCGGAGGGGCGCTGCTCTATTTCGTCACCGCTTTCGCAACCGGCGGTGCCGATTTCGGGATGATCCGGCGCAATGTGGGGCGCCGGGGAACAGAAGCCGGCCCGTCCGTGGCAAAATCGGAACTCGACGAATAAATCGGCCGGCCATCCCGCCTGGCCGGTCTTGATCCCATCCGCGCTCTCGTCCATAAGCGCGCCGTCGCAAGAACGTCGCCGCGCGCGGTTTCCAGCCGCATGATTGGCTCCGAAAAGTCCGCAACTTTTCGGAATCACGCTTATACGGCCCTCCACAAGCCATGAGGAAAACCATGTCCGCCTTCAAGCCACTCGTCTTCTCCGGTGTCCAGCCGACCGGCAATCTGCATCTGGGCAACTATCTCGGCGCCATCAAGAAATTCGTCGCCCTGCAGGATACGTCCGACTGCATCTATTGCGTCGTCGACCTGCATTCGCTGACCGCCCAGCTTGTCCATGACGACCTTGCCGACCAGACGCGGTCGATCACCGCGGCGTTCCTCGCCTCCGGCATCGACCCGAAGAAGCACATCGTCTTCAACCAGTCGCGGGTGATGCAGCACGCAGAGCTCGCCTGGATCTTCAATTGCGTGGCGCGCATCGGCTGGATGAACAAGATGACGCAGTTCAAGGACAAGGCCGGCAAGGACCGCGAGAACGCCTCGTTGGGCCTGCTTGCCTATCCTTCGCTGATGGCGGCCGACATCCTGCTTTATCGCGCCACCCATGTGCCGGTGGGCGAGGACCAGAAGCAGCACCTGGAACTGACACGCGACATCGCGCAGAAATTCAACAACGATTTTTCCGACCGCATCGCCGGTCTTGGCGTCGGCGTCGAGATGAGGATAGGCGAGGAGACGGTGAACGGCTATTTCCCGTTGACCGAGCCGGTCATCGGCGGGCCGGCAGCGCGCATCATGTCGCTGCGTGACGGCTCCAAGAAGATGTCGAAGTCGGACCCGTCGGACCTGTCGCGCATCAACCTGACCGACGATGCCGACGCCATCTCGAAGAAGATCCGCAAGGCCAAGACCGACCCGGAGGCCTTACCGAGCGAGGTCGACGGATTGGAAAGCCGGCCGGAGGCGGAGAACCTGGTCGGCATCTATGCTGGCCTCGCCGAGATGTCGAAGGCCGATGTGCTCAAGGAATTCGGCGGCCAGCAGTTCTCTGTATTCAAGCCGGCGCTGGCCGATCTCGCGGTGGAGAGGCTGGCGCCGATCGCCACCGAGATGCGCCGCATCCAGGGCGACCGCGCCTATGTCGACGCCGTGCTGCGGGATGGCGGCGAACGCGCCGGCGTGCTCGCCGAAACGACGATGAAGACGGTGCGCGACATTATCGGGCTGCTGCAAGGCTGATCGCGGCGCCGTGCACTGCACAACACTGGCACAAGGCCGGCGGCTTGCCGCCGGTCAGCGGCGGTGGCAAATTGCGGCCGCAAAGATACCGAGTAGATTGACATGGTCTCCAAACGCCTCAGCCGCGAAGCCGGTCATCGCAGGAAATTCCTGACGATCATCGACGACACGCCGGAATGCGAACGCGCCGTCGCCTACGCCTCTAAACGGGCGCAGAGCACCAGCGGCACGCTGGTGCTGCTGTATGTCATCGTACCCGACGATTTCCAGCACTGGCTGGGGGTCGAGAAGATCATGCGCGAAGAGGCGAACGCCACGGCGCGCGCGGCGCTGGACGGCTACGCCAACAAGGTGCGGCAGAAGCTCGGCATCGAACCGGAGATGGTGGTGCGCGAGGGCAAGCCGACAGAAGAGATCCACAAGCTGATCGAGGAAGACCAGGACATCGCCATCCTCGTGCTGGCGGCCGGAGCCGGCAAGGAAGGTCCAGGACCGCTGGTCGGAGCCGTGGCCGGCAAAGGCGCGGCCTTCCCGATCCCGGTGACCGTGGTGCCGCAGAATTTGTCGGATGAGGAAATCGACAGCCTCGCCTGAGCTATGTTGATATTCAGGTGAGGCCGGTCTGCAAATGCATGGTACCTGCGCTTCCTGAATCTCAACACATCTCAAGACGGCGCTAGGCTCGAAAAAACATTCCGCCAGCCAGCCGTCCCGGCGATGCGTTTCGCTTGAATGTCCAGCCGATAGAGCCTATTTAGAACTATTCCAAACTAGTTGCCCAAAACGGGCATGGAGACGGCCATGTTCATCCAGACCGAGTCGACGCCCAATCCGGCGACGCTGAAATTCCTGCCCGGCAAGGAAGTGCTCCTAGAAGGCACCGCCGATTTCCGCGATGCCGACAATGCGGCCACCGCCTCGCCGCTGGCTGGGCGGCTGTTCGAAATCCCCGGCGTCACCGGCGTGTTCTTCGGCTACGATTTCATCACCGTGTCCAAGGACGGCCCGGACTGGCAGCACCTGAAGCCGGCGATCCTCGGTGCCATCATGGAGCATTTCATGTCCGGTGCGCCTGTCATGGCCAAGGCCGGCCCGGCCGCCGAGACCAGCCAGACCGGCGAATTCTACGACAAGGCCGACGAGGAACTCGTCATCACCATCAAGGAGCTGCTCGACACGCGGGTGCGCCCGGCGGTGGCGCAGGACGGCGGCGACATCACCTTCCGCGGCTTCGAGAACGGCACTGTGTTCCTGCACATGAAAGGCGCCTGCGCCGGTTGCCCGTCGTCGACGGCGACGCTGAAGCACGGCATCCAGAACCTGCTTCGCCATTTCGTGCCGGAAGTGCAGCAGGTCGAGCAAGTCTCTTAGACCGCAATTTCCCACTCACAGACAACAAAAAACCGGGCCGAATTGCCCGGTTTTCTGTTTGGGACGTCCGTTGTTGCCTAGACGGTCCGCGTATGAAAGGCGACTTGCAGTTTAACCACGATATGCCGGAAAAGCGGACAGGCTTTCCGCGATCATGGCCTAAAGAACGATGACCTTGGCGCCGACCTCGGCGCGATTGTAGAGGTCGATGACATCCTGGTTCATCAGCCGGATGCAGCCCGACGACATGGCCTTGCCGATCGAGTTCCATTCCGGGCTGCCGTGCAGGCGGTAGCCCATGTCACCGCCCTTGTTGAACAGGTACATGGCGCGCGCGCCGAGCGGGTTCTTCAGGCCCGGATCCATGCCGCCGGCGAACTTGGCGAGTTCGGGCTGGCGCTTGATCATCTGTGAAGGCGGCGTCCAGGTCGGCCATTCGCGCTTGATGGCAATATGGGCGGTGCCGTGCCATTCGAAGCCCTCGCGGCCGACGCCGATACCGTAGCGGATTGCCCGGCCATCGCCCTCGACGAAGTACAGGAACTTGTTCTGCGTATCGACGATGATGGTGCCGGGCTTTTCCTTGGAGTCGTAATCCACTTCCTGGCGATGGTACTTCGAGGGCACCTTCTCGATGGGGATACGTGGCAGCTGGTAACCAGCATCGGTCACCGCGCCATAGTCGTTGGAGAACAGCTGCCCGCCGATGGTGCTGCAACCGGCAATAGCAGTGGACAGCGCCAATGCGGCGATGATTGCAAGCGACTTCATGCGCATGTGGTGATCCGGTGCCCCGCCCAAACTAGAGCGGCACGAGTCGGCCGCTTTCTCGCCATCATTCATGCTGGCATTTGCTTTGCTTGCCAAGCACACGATGCCTATATGCGGGACCTTACGTGCTGGTATGCGTCCCACTATGGCATTTCGGCAACATACTTCACCGGATTGTGAAGGAAATTCAATGGGCCTGAATTGCAGGCCTGGAAAAGTCGAGGACCCGCCATGAATGTCGGCGACGCCGCCCATCGCTCAGGCCTGCCGGCCAAGACCATCCGCTACTATGAGGAGATCGGCCTGATCGCGCCCGCGCGCGCCGCCAATGGCTATCGCGATTATTCGGGCGACGATATCCACCGGCTGGCCTTCCTGCGCCGCGCGCGCAATCTCGGCTTTTCGATAGACGATTGTCGCCAGCTGATGGCGCTCTACAAGGACCGCGGACGCGCCAGCCACGACGTGCGCGCAATCGCCGACGCCCATGTCACCGCCATCGAGGAGAAGGTGCGCGAGTTGCAATCGATGCGCTCGACGCTGCAGAAGCTGATCCATGCCTGTCACGGCGACGAGCGGCCGGACTGCCCGATTCTGGATGACATGGCAGGGCGGCCTTAGTCAGCGGCAAACCCCACCGCGGGAGCGATAGACCGCCTGTTGAAGACAGTGGCCTGGGCGGCGTTAGCCGCCTTGCCACGCGCTCGTGAAAGCCGCCAGCATTGGTTCGTGTGGTATACTGCAGGCTCAATATAAGCGTAGGGTAAAAGCACTGCCGCTGGCCGCGCCGGCCGGTGACCCCAATGGCCGGAGAGAGCGCATGACCCGCGACCAGATGCTCGCCCACCTTCGCGCCGCCGATGCGGTCGCTCGCGAGGCTGCCGTGCACGGCCACCATCCCTTCGGCGCGGTGCTGGTCGGCCCCGACGACGCAATCCTCATGCGCCAAGGCAACATCGACACCGTGCATCATGCCGAGACCGAGCTTGCGCGGCGCGCCGCGGCAGCCTATCCGCCGGAGTTTCTCTGGACATGCACGCTGGTCTCAACCGGCGAGCCCTGCGCGATGTGCACCGGAACGCTCTACTGGGCCAATATCGGCCGGCTTGTCTATGGCTTCGAGGAGACCGAGCTTCTCGCGCTGACCGGCGACCATCCCGAAAATCCGACGATGAGCCTGTCCGCGCGAATTGTGCTCGGCTCTGGACAGAAGAAGGTCGAGGTCCACGGCCCCTTCCCCGAAATCGAGGATGAACTTGTATCGGTGCACCGTGGCTTCTGGCGTCGGTAGTTGTTCCCCACGCCCCGCGAAAGGTCAGAAAGAGCGGACCGGACATAGGCGCAATGTGGGCACTGCTACATGGACTTGAGCGGAACGCCGCCCTTCGTTCGAATGACGCCAACCCGTCAACCCTGCGATATCCTGGTCAAAGCTGACGGCGAACTCCCAAATCCCCAAATTTGCCGCCGCCAGTCAGGCTCGGCGGTTTTGCCCGTATTTATGTCCCCCCAAACCGCCGAGCCGCCCCGGTCAGCCGGCAAACTCCCTCGATTTAGGGGCCCTTCCCAAACTGAATTCAGCCTAGAGCAGCACGACCCTATCCAGCCCCAAGCGTATCCGCTGGCCTTCCGCATAGGACAGCGCGAACGATTCCAGTTCAAATGATCGGGTAAGTTCTTGGCCGCCTTCGGTGACGCGGACGAGCCATTCGCCAGAGACTTCCGCCACTTCGACACGAGCCGACACATTGCGGAACGGAACCACGTTATCCATCGCATGCCTCCCTAGAAAGCAATGGGGAACGTCGATTTTTATAGGACCAGCGAAGTCGTCAGATCAAGTGCGATTGTGGGCTTATTGCTGGCTATCGTCCGCCGCTCCGGTGATCTGGCTAACCGCCACTTCCGAAAGTTTGTGGACCGCCAGCTGCTGAATGAACCATTGGGCATGTTCGCCCCATTCGGCAGGCGAGACGTTGTTTTCGCGGACAGACTTCATGAATGCCTCACGAAGCGCATCAAGATCGAAGATGGAAATGTCCCTGCCAGGCATATAGGGGAATATGCTGGTTGAAACCGGAGCTTCAAGGCAGAGATTGCAAAATCAGTTAACGCGCGGGCGATGCCGTTCATTCAACGGAAAGGGACAGGCCGGGGGAAGGGCCGAGGATCGCTTTCGAATCCGCCCGACTTAGGAGACGGCGGGACCGCTCGATGAGCCGGCGGCTTTCGGACATCACGCTGGCGACTTCCTCTAGGAGCTTTCGCGATTGCTCCTGAGTAAGGTTTACCTGGATGATAGAGGATGCGGTGTTCCAATCCATGGCTTGCCGAACTGCCATGCGCCAAAATGGTTCCGTAGCTTAGCAGAATTATTTTTGTGCCGTCTCCCCTATTTCACTTTGGGTTTGGTCAACCGTATAATCGCCCCATAAAGACCGGTTCAAACCGTGAACAAAGTCTGGCATGGTGCCTGCCATGCCAATCATCTCCCCGATTCTCCTGAACCCTCTGATCGACGGTCGCCAGTCCGAGCGCGCCATGCTGGTGCGGCGGGGCGTGCAGCGGTTGCTGATGCAGATGGGCGCGCATGTGCTGCCTGAGCTGTCGCTGGCCACCGGCCGGCGCGCCGATCTCGTGGCGCTGACGCGGCAGGGCGATATCTGGATCATCGAGATCAAATCCTCGATCGAGGATTTCCGGGTCGACCGAAAATGGCCTGATTACCGGCTGCATTCCGACCGCTTTTTTTTCGCCACACATCCCGGCGTGCCGCCGGAGATTTTCCCGGAAGAATGCGGCTTCATCCTCTCCGACGGCTATGGCGCCGAGATTTTGCGCGATGCGCCCGAGCACCGCATGGCGGCGGCGACGCGGAAGGCGCTGATGCTGCGCATCGCGCGGGCCGGCGCGGCGCGGCTGCTGGCGGCGGAGCTGGCGGGTGTCGCGGTGCCGGCGCTGGAGGGGGAGAGCGAGTAATCGCGGCCCAAAAATTGAAGCCCGCAACTGTCAGATGCTCCAGCCCCGAACGGCTACTCCGCTTCTTCCTCGCCACCCACAGCCGGGGCCATCAGCAGCACCGCGGCACCAAGCAGCGCGGCGATGAAGGAACCCGCGAGGATGCCGACCTTCACCGCGTCCTGCAGCGCCACGTCGTTGGCGAAGGCGAGCAGGCCGATGAACAGGCTCATGGTGAAGCCGATGCCGCACAGGAGCGAAATGCCGATCATGTGCGACCAGCCGGCATGGGCCGGCAGGTCGGCGAGGCCGAAGCGGATGGCGAGCGCGGAGGAACCGAAGACGCCGACCAGCTTGCCGACGACGAGACCGGCCGCGACGCCCAGCGTGAGCGGCTCGATCAGGGCGCTAAAACTCAGGCCGGTGAGCGAAACGCCGGCATTGGCAAAGCCGAAGATGGGGATGACGACGAACGCCACCAGCTTGTGCAGGCCGTGCTCGAGCCGGTGCAGCGGCGAATGATCCGAGTCCTGGCCTGTTCCGGCGGAACGTTCGAGCGGAATGGTGAGCGCGAGTGCCACACCGGCCAGCGTGGCATGGACGCCGGACCTCAGCACAAGCACCCACAGGATGGCGCCAAGCACGAGATAGGGCACAAGGCTCATCACCCGCGTACGGTTGAGCAGGACGAGCACGGCAATGACGGCGAAGGCAGCGCCGAGATAGGCCAGCGACAGGCCGCTGGTGTAGAATATGGCGATGATGATGACGGCGCCCAGGTCGTCGATGATGGCGAGCGCGGTCAGGAAGACCTTCAACGAGGCCGGCACGCGGCTGCCGAGCAGCGACAGAACGCCGAGCGCGAAGGCGATGTCGGTGGCGGTCGGGATCGCCCAGCCGGACAGTGCGGCCGAATTGTTGCTGTTGATGGCGACATAGACCAGCGCCGGCACCACCATGCCGCCGGCCGCCGCGATGCCGGGCAGCACCCGGCGTGGCCAGGTCGAGAGCTGGCCGTCCAGCATCTCGCGCTTGATCTCCAGCCCGACGAGCAGGAAGAACACCGCCATCAGCCCGTCATTGACCCAGTGCGAGACGCTGAGCGGGCCGAGATAGGCGTGGAGAACCGAGAAGTAGGTCCCGGCGAGCGGCGAGTTGGCGACGATCAGGGCAAGGGCGGCGGCCACCATCAGGATGATGCCGCCGGCCGCCTCGCTGTCCAGGAACTCGCGGAAGACGGAAACCGGCCGTCGCTTCAAATCCTCCATGTCGCCTCCATTAAGCAGCTAGTTTCGACTTTGCCGCATTACCCTTTTATAGGCGTTAGCGCTGCCCCCTCACCTGCCTGCCGGCATCCTCTCCCCGGGGCGAGGCACGCTGGCATCAGCGGTTTCGCCAATCGCCAACGTCGCGGCCAGCCGCTTTCGCCCCGTTTACGGGGAGAAATGCCCGGCAGGGCAATGAGGGGCGGCGCTGACTTCGACGATCGATGGCCTCCACCGCGAATTCGAAATCGGCGAGTGGTAATCGTTCTGCCTGCCCAGTGATCCTAACGCGGCGCGCGCTTGGCCAGGATCCGCTGCAGCGTGCGGCGATGCATGTTGAGCCGGCGTGCGGTCTCTGAAACGTTGCGCTCGCACATTTCGTAGACACGCTGGATGTGCTCCCAGCGCACGCGGTCGGCCGACATCGGGTTTTCCGGTGGCGCGGCGCGCTCGCCGGTGGTGCGTGTCAGTGCCGCAAAGACATCGTCGGCATCGGCGGGCTTCGACAGATAGTCGACGGCGCCGAGTTTCACCGCGGTCACCGCGGTGGCGATGTTGCCGTAACCGGTCAGGATGATGGTGCGGGAGTCCTCGCGCTTTTCGCGGATGGCGGCGACGACATCGAGGCCGTTGCCGTCGCCCAGCCGCATGTCGACCACCGCATAGGCGGGCGGATTGGCGCGCGCCTTGCCCACGGCCTCCTCGACGCTCTCCGCCGTCTCGACCACGAAACCCCTGGTTTCCATGGCACGGGCCAGACGGGTCAGGAACGGCTTGTCGTCATCGACGATCAGAAGCGAGGTGTCCTCGCCTTCAACCATAGGCCCACTGTTCTCATCGCCTGTCATCGTCTCGAAAATTCCTGCTGCCTTATTTTTACGCAGATATAGTTTTGCGGGGCCATTGTCCAATTTACGCAGTGTCAAACATGGTGGCTGGGGCCGATTCCGGGTTCAGGAAGATGCTTCTCGGCCACGAAATCCGCACCACGGCTCCTTCGCCGAGGCCGCTCGAATTGCGAAAGTCGAGCGTGGCGCCCGAACGTTCGAGCAATGTCTTTGCGATGAACAGGCCGAGCCCGAGGCCGCCTCCAGCTTCCGTGCCCTGGCGTGTCGACATGTAGGGTTCGCCAATACGGTCGATGATCTCGGGCGGGAAACCCGGGCCGTCATCGGTGATCGAGAAGGAGACCATCGCCTCGTCCCAGCTCCAGCGCACGGTGACGCTCTTGCGGGCGAAGTCGACGGCGTTCTCGACCAGATTGCCGAGGCCGTAGATGACGCCGGGATTGCGGCGCCCGACCGGCTCCGGCCCGGTTCGCTCGCCAGGGCGAAGCTTGATCGAGATGCCGAAGTCGCGATGTGGCGCGGTCACCTCCTCGACCAGCGAGGTCAGCGGCAGGCGGGATAGATGCGCCTCGCCCTCCGACGACAGGCTGGTCAGGCGCTTGAGGATTTCACGGCAGCGCTCGCTCTGAGAGCGCAGCAGCTTCACGTCTTCCCCGTATTTCGGATCGCTGCCGAGCGCCTTTTCCATCTCCTTGGCGACGAGCGTGATGGTGGCGAGCGGGGTGCCGAGTTCGTGCGCCGCCGCCGCCGCCAGCCCGTCGAGCGCGGAAAGGTGCTGCTCGCGCTGCAGCACCAGTTCCGTGGCGGCGAGCGCGTTGGCCAATAGCCGGGCTTCGGCGGCCACCCTGAAGGCGTACATGGCGGTGAAGGCGATGGAGGACAGCACCGCCATCCACATGCCGGCGACATAGATGAAGGGCATCACCAGGGGCGCGCCTTCGTACCAGGGCAGCGGCAGATGGCGAAAGACCAGCAAGGTCGCCGCGATCATCACCAGCCCGCCGAGGATGGCGGTGAGGCGAAGGGGCAGCGACGTCGCCGAAATGACGACGGGCACGGTCATCAGCAGCGAGAACGGATTGGTCAAGCCGCCGGTCATGTAGAGCAGGCCGGCAAGCTGAAGGCTGTCGAAGATCAGGATGCCGAAGGCGGCGAACGGGGTGAGCCGGTGCGCGGCCGGAAAGCGAAAGGCCAGAAACAGGTTCATCCAGGCCGAACAGGCGATGAGGGCAAAGCACAGACTGACCGGCAGCGGGAATTTCAGGCCGTAGGCAACGACGAGCACCGTCACGCTCTGGCCGACAATGGCCAGCCAGCGCAGCCGGATCAGCGTGTTGAGGCGCAGTCGCTGGCTTTGCTGGAAGTCGGGCGTGTTCAGGATGTTGATCATGGCCATGGATTACAGCCGCCAACCAGCAAAGGCTAGGTCCCGCGCGGCTTGGCGCGGGCGGTGGCGGCGGCGAGCAATGGGTTTTCCGGCCAGACATGCTTTGGATAGCGGCCGCGCATGTCGGCGCGCACATCGGTCCAGGAGCCGCGCCAGAAGCCCGGCAGGTCTCGCGTCGTCTGGATCGGCCGGTGCGCCGGCGACAACAGTTCAAGCGTCAAGGGGACGGTGCCGTTGGCGATCGACGGATGACTATCGAGGCCGAACAATTCTTGCACGCGCACCGCCAGAACCGGCCATTCGCCGTCATAGCGGATCGGCACATGGCTGCCCGACGGGGCATCGAAATGAGTCGGCGCCAGCGCTTCGATCTTGCGTTGCAGGTCATGCGGCACGAGCGACGCCAACCCGGCCGTAACAATTCCGGGTTCAATGGCGGCCAGGGATGCCGCACCGGACAGAAAAGGCAGCAGCCAGTCGTCGAGGCGCGCGATGAGCGCTTCATCCGACATGTCGGGCCAGGGCGCGCCTAAGCCCTTGTGCAGCCAGGACAGCCGGTGGCGCAGCATCCGCGCCTCCTTGCTCCAGGTCAGAAGGGAAAGCCCATGCTCGCGCAAGGCCTCGATGATGTCGCGGTCGGCATCGGCGCCGGCCGGCGGCGGCAGCATGCGTTCGGCTAGCGTGATGGCGCCAAGGCGCACGGTTTCGCGCACCCGCACGGCGCGCCTGTCGCGATCGAAACTCGTCTGCCGGCGGGTTTCGATCCTGCCGCCAAGTGCTGCCCGGATGTCCTCCTCGCTGCTTGCCGCCGCCGCCGTAATGCGAGCATTCTGCGCCTTGCCCTGCAGGTCCGCGACGACCAGAAACGGCTCGCCCGCCAGCGGGTCGCCGACGTCGAGCATGGCGCCGGAACCGTTGGCCAGCACGAAACGGCCGCGCTCGCCGCGCGCCTTGGCGACACGGTCCGGCCAGGCGTGGATGAGCAGGGTTCCGGCTGGAACAGCTCCGCTGGTCTTCGCACCGCCTACCTGCCTGGCCAGGCGCTCGGCAAGCTGGCGCGCCGACGTGGCACGCGGCGATCTTTCCGCGCGAAAGCGCATCAGCCGCCGTTCGAGGTCGGCACCGTCACCGCCAAGGCCGCGCTCGGTCAGCAGTACGGCAAGCATGGCCGCCTCACCACCATGACCGCTGCTGGCCGCCTCGGCGACCATATGCGCCAGCCGTACCGGCAGAGCGAGCTTGCGCATCGAAGCGCCCGCGTCCGTCAACCGCCCTGCTTCATCAATGGCCTCAAGGGCCCGCAAAAGCGACCCTGCTTCATTCAGCGCGGGAGCCGGCGGCGGATCGAGGAAAGCAAGACTGGTTGGATCAGCGACACCGAAGGCGGCGCAGTCGAGCAGCAGGCCCGACAGGTCCGCCTCGAGGATTTCCGGGGGTGTGAAGGCGGGAAGTGCCGCCGTCTGCTCGGCACGCCACAGCCGGATGGCGACGCCGGCCTGCGTGCGGCCGGCCCGGCCGGCGCGCTGGTCGGCGGAGGCCTTGCTGACGCGCACGGTTTCCAATCTGGTCAGTCCGCTGGCCGGCTCATAGCGCGGCAGCCGCGACAGGCCGGAATCGATAACGACGCGCACGCCGTCGATGGTTATGGAGGTCTCGGCGATGGAGGTCGCCAGCACCACCTTTCGGCGGCCTGGCGGCGCCGGCTTGATCGCCGCGTCCTGCGCCTTGCCGTCGAGCTGGCCATAGAGCGGCACGATATCAGTGTCGGCGTCGACCTTGCCGGCCAGCCGCTCGGCGGTGCGCTCGATCTCGCGCTGGCCGGGCAAGAAGGCAAGCACGCTGCCGCTCTCCTCGGCAAGGGCGAAGCGGATCGCCTTGGCCATGGCGTCCTCGATCGGGGTGCCGGCCGGCCGCTCGTCGTATCTGACATCGACGGGGAAGGCGCGGCCCTCGCTTTCGATCACCGGCGCGCCCGACAGGAGTTTCGCGACCCGTGCGCCGTCGAGCGTTGCCGACATCACCAGCAGACGCAGATCCGGCCGCAGCGCGCCTTGCACATCGAGGGCGAGAGCGAGACCGAAATCGCCGTCGAGCGAGCGCTCGTGGAATTCGTCGAAAATGACGGCCGAAACGCCGGCCAGTTCAGGGTCGTCGAGGATCATGCGCGCCAGCACGCCCTCGGTGACGACCAGGATTTTCGTCCGCGCCGAAGTGCGGTTTTCCATGCGCATGGCGTAGCCGATGGTGGCGCCGGGCTCTTCCCCCAGCAACTCGGCCATGCGGCGCGCGGCGGCGCGGGCGGCGAGCCGGCGCGGTTCGAGCAAGACGATCTTGCCCGTGCCCAGCCAGGGCGCATCGAGCAGCGCCAAGGGCACCAGCGTGGTCTTGCCAGCGCCGGGCGGCGCGACCAGCACGGCGCTGTTGCCAGAGCCGAGCGCCTCGCTCAGCGCCGGCAGCACGGCGGACACCGGAAGTTCCGGCAAGGGTTTGGTCGTCATTACGCCCGCATATCAGCGGTCGCGGGCGCCGTGCAACTTTATCGCACCAGGGCCTTGTTTAGAGCCGTGCGCGGGAAAACGGATTCCAGCGCACCGTGCCCAGCCGCACCTCCTCGCGCACCATGGTCAGCAGGCCCGATCCGCCGACGACGGCGAGGCCGACCAGCGACAGCCAGTCTGGATATTCCCGGAAGAACAGCGCGCCGAGGATGACCGCCCAGACGATCTGCGAATAATGCGTCGGCGCAATCCGGTTGGCCGGAGCGTATTTGGCGGCCAGCAACTGCAGCAATTGCCCACAGGCGGTGAAGGCGCCCGCCATCACCAGCCATGCCAGCTGTTTTCCATCGGGGACGGTGAAGGAGGTCGCGGCGGCACCGATGCCGTTGAACAGCAGTCCATAGCCGATCAGCACGCCGAGCATGGTCGTTCGTTTTTCCTGCTGCGCCAGCGACCGCATCAGGATGACGTTGGTGGCGGCGAGAAAAGCGATAGTGAAAGCGGCAAGGTGACCAAGGTGGTGAAAGCATAGACGCTGAGCACGCCCGACTCGATGCCGACCCAGGCCCGCGCCTGCACCGCCCAGGGACGTTTGGCGCGCCAGAAATCACGCCAGCGCTCGTTGGCCGGCCGGCTGAAAAAGAGGAAGCAGCCGGCAAACAATGTCGAGAAGAAGCCGATCTCGAACACCGTGAATTGGCCGCCCAGGCTCTTGATAACGGCATCGCTGCCCGAATAGCTTGCATAGGCGATCAGGGCGAGCAGGATTCCGTTCGGCACGTTTTTTCATTTCCGGGGAGAGAGAGTTGAAAATACTGGCGCTCGGTGCCCATCCAGACGACATCGAGATCTTCATGTTCGGTACGATGGCCGCCTATGCCGCGCAAGGCGCGGAACTCACTTTTGCCGTGGCCACCGATGGTGCCAGGGGCGGCACGGGCGATCCCGCTGTTCTGGCTCGTGTCCGGCGCGAGGAGGCAATGGCCGCGGCCGCGCTGCTCGGGGCGGCACCACGCTTCCTCGACTTTCCCGATGGCGGGCTTGTGGCCGACGCCGCACTGATCGATGCGCTGAAAACGCTGGTCAGCGAGATCGGGCCGGACTTGGCGATCACGCACGGGCCCAATGACTATCACGCCGACCACCGCGCGCTGTCGGACGGCGTGCGCATCGCTGCTTCCTTCGGAGTTCCGGTGCTGCATGCCGACACGATGGGCGGAACCGGATTCTCGCCGACGCACTATGTCGATATTTCCGTCCATGCCGACATCAAGGCCAAGGCGATCCGCATGCACCAGTCGCAGGACCCGGACCGCTTCGTCGAGATTGCACTGACGCAGAACCTTTTCCGCTCGGGCCAGTGCAACGGCGCGCACGGTTCGCTGGCCGAAGCTTTCCGGTTCGAGCCGACATTTCCCTTCGGCGACGTCCGCGCGCTGCTGCCGCCGGCGCCGCCGATCCGGACGGTGATGGTGAGCACCAAACGGGTCGACTGAACCCGCGGACGATCGGCCAGATGTATCCCATTCCGCGCTCGTCCCCCTGACGCCCGGCGCTTTTCCCAACATTTTCAGAGACCGGCTTCAGCATGTTGCGGCGCAGCAACGAATTCGCTTGCCTTGTTTAGTAAAAATTGCATCACTAAACAAATTACTAAACATTGGCGATGCGACCACGCCGCCATGTTTGGGCCTCTGAGGAGAGAGGTTGAGGGATCTTGAGACCGTCATCCGGACGTGTTTCGCAAATGGGAGGAAGGCATGAAATCGAGCTTGAAACTGGCGTTGGGACTGACCTCGGCTATCGCAGCGTCGACAGCCGTCTCGAACGCCGCGCACGCTGAAGACCTGACGCTGTGCTGGGCCGCCTGGGACCCAGCCAACGCGCTGGTTGAACTGTCCAAGGACTTCACCAAGGAAACCGGCATCGGCATGAAATTCGAATTCGTGCCGTGGACCAACTATGCCGACCGTTTCCTCAACGAATTGAACTCGCACGGCAAGCTCTGCGACCTGATCATCGGCGACAGCCAGTGGATCGGCGGCGCCGCCGAGAATGGCCATTACGTCAAGCTGAACGACTTCTTCGACAAGGAGAAGATCAGCATGGACGACTTCGTGCCGGCGACCGTCGTCGGCTATTCGGAATGGCCGAAGAACACGCCCAACTACTGGGCGCTGCCGGCCATGGGCGACGTCGTCGGCTGGACCTACCGCAAGGACTGGTTCTCCAAGCCCGAACTGCAGAAGGAATTCAAGGAGAAGTATGGCTGGGACCTCGGCCCGCCGGCCACTTTCGACCAGCTGAAGCAGATCGCCGAATTCTTCCAGAAGCGGCAGGTCGACGGCAAGACGGTCTATGGCGCCTCGATCTACACCGAGCGCGGCTCGGAAGGCATCACCATGGGCGCCATGGACGTGCTCTACAGCTACGGCTTCCAGTACGAGAACCCGAAGAAGCCGTACGAGATGGAAGGCTTCGTCAATTCGCCAGACGCGGTCAAAGGTCTGGAATTCTACAAGGCGCTCTACGATTGCTGCACCCCTCCGGGCGCCTCGAACAGCTACATGGGTGAAGGCGTCGATGCCTTCAAATCCGGCCAGGTGGCGATGCACATGAACTTCGCCTTCACATGGCCGGGCCTGCAGAAGGACGAGAATGTCGGCGGCGACAAGATCGGCTATTTCGTCAATCCAAAGGGTCCCGGTGGCGCCCAGTTCGCCCAGCTCGGCGGCCAAGGTATTTCGGTGGTCTCCTATTCCGACAAGCAGGAATCGGCGCTGAAATATATCAAGTGGTTCGCCAACAAGGACGTGCAGGCCAAGTGGTGGTCGCTCGGCGGTTATTCCTGCCTTAACGCGGTGGTGAAGGATCCGAAATTCCCGGCCAGCCAGCCTTATGCGCAGACCTTCCTCGACTCGATGGCGATCGTGAAGGACTTCTGGGCCGAGCCGAGCTACGCGCCGCTGCTGCAAGCCTCGCAGAAGCGCTTCCATGACTATGTCGTTGCCGGCCAGGGTTCGGCCAAGGATGCTCTCGACGGCCTGGTCAAGGACTGGACGCAGGTCTTCCAGGACGACGGCAAGATGTAGCCGCGGCAACCGCAAGGCTCCTCCCGAGCCATGACCACGCGTCCCGTGCCGCCCTTGGCACGGGACGCGGTTCAGATAAATTCCATGACAGAGACGAACGAAGTGACCGAAGCAGGACTGACCATGCTCAATCGGACCGCGGACACCGTTGCCCGGGCGACCCCGGAACCGTTGGCTCGCAAGGTCCGGGGCATCAGCGAAAAGGGCCTCGCCTGGCTGTTCATCTCGCCGACGATCCTGTTGCTGCTTGCCATCAACATCTTCCCGCTGTTCTGGGCGATCTACCTGTCTTTCACCAATTTTCGCGCCAACCGCCCGAACGAGGTGGTGAAGAACCTCGGTTTCGCCAATTACCAGCGCATCCTTGGCGACCAGGACATCTGGATCGCCATGCAGACGACAGCGCATTTCGTGTTCTGGACCATCCTCTTGCAGACGCTGATCGGCTTCACGCTGGCCTGGCTGATCGACCGCAAGTTTCGCGGCCACGCTTTCTGGACGACGCTGATCCTGGTGCCGATGATGCTGTCGCCGGCCGTGGTCGGCAATTTCTGGCGCTTCCTCTACGAGCCGCAGATCGGCCTGTTTTCCTATGTCGTCTCGTTCGTGTCGGGCATTCCGCCGACAAGCATCCAGATGCTTTCCAACGTCTCGCTGGCGCCGTGGTCGATCATCATCGTCGATACCTGGATGTGGACGCCCTACGTGATGCTGATCTGCCTCGCGGGCCTGCGCTCGATTCCCGAATATATTTATGAGGCGGCCGAGGTCGACCGCGCATCCAACTGGCGGCAGTTCTGGTCGATCACGCTGCCAATGGCGCTGCCCTTCATCATGCTGGCGGTGCTGTTTCGCGGCATCGAGAACTTCAAGATGTTCGACATGGTCAACCTGCTCACCGGCGGCGGGCCGGGTTCGACCACCGAAGTCGCCTCGATCACGCTGAAACGGCAGGCCTTCGAGAGCTGGCGCACCGGCTATTCCTCTGCCTTCGCCATCATCCTGTTCGTCGCGGTGTTCGGTCTCGCCAACATCTACGTCAAGGCGCTCAACAAGGTGAAGCAGAGATGAGCCTGACCACAGCCCATTCGGTCGTCGCGCCCTCGTCGAATTCGAAGCGCATCGCCGGCGCCATCATCATCGCCTACGCGCTGATCTCGATCGTGCCGCTCTTGTGGATCTTCGCCACCAGCTTCAAGACGCCGCCGGATTCGATCGCCTATCCGCCCAAGATCGTGTTCCAGCCGAGCATCGAGGGCTACTGCAACCTGTTCACGACGCGCACCAGGCAGACGCCTGAATATATCAACTCGCTCGGACCGGCGACGGGCTTCTGCGACGAGACTGTGCGCAAGCGCAACATGGTGATCGCCGGACCATCCAACTTCCTGCCGCGCTTCATCAATTCGCTGATCATCGCCTTCGGCTCGACCTTCTGCGCCGTGTTCCTCGGGACATTGTCGGCCTACGGCTTCTCGCGCTTCAAGGTGCCGCTCGCCGACGACCTTCTGTTCTTCATCCTATCGACACGCTTCATGCCGCCGATCGCTGTCGCGATTCCCATCTACCTGATGTACCGCGAGCTTGGCCTGTCGGACACCGCGCTCGGCATGATCCTGCTCTACACGGCGGTCAACGTGTCGCTGGCGGTGTGGCTGCTCAAGGGCTTCATCGACGAGATTCCGCGCGAATATGAGGAAGCGGCGATGATCGACGGCTACACGCGGCTGCAGGCCTTCTGGCGCACCGTGCTGCCGCAGGCGACCACCGGCATTGCCGCCACCGCGATCTTCTGCCTGATCTTCGCCTGGAACGAATACGCCTTCGCCGCGCTGCTGACGTCAGGCACCGCGCAAACCGCGCCGCCCTTCATTCCGACCATCATAGGCGAAGGCGGCCAGGACTGGCCGGCCGTGGCGGCCGGCACGACGATCTTCCTGGTTCCAATCCTGGTCTTCACCATCCTACTCCGCAAGCAATTGCTGCGCGGCATCACCTTCGGCGCGGTGCGAAAATGAGTATGACACAATCCGCAAAACGCAAATCGCGCTGGCCCCGCTGGGCCAGACGCGGGCTGATGGAAAACATTGCCACGGCGCTTATCGCCATCGGCTTCCTGATGCTGTTCCAGCCTTTCGCGCTGTCGCTCTATACCTATTCCTTCATCACCATGCTTGCCGGCACGGTGATGTTCATCATCGTCTCGAAGTTTCCGGAATAATCCATGGCCGAAATTCGCGTCCAACATCTGAGAAAGGCCTTCGGCGATTTCGTCGCCGTGCAAGACTCCAACTTCGTCGTCGAGGATGGCGAGTTCTTCGTCATGCTCGGACCGTCGGGCTGCGGCAAGACCACCACCTTGCGCATGATCGCCGGGCTTGAGCTGCCGACCGGCGGCCAGATCCTGCTCGGCGGCGACGACGTCACCATGCTCAGGGCCCGCGAGCGCGACATCGCCTTCGTCTTCCAGCTCTTCGCGCTCTATCCGCATATGAACGTGCGCAAGAACATCGGCTTCCCACTTTTGGCGCAAGGCATGCCCTCGGCCGAGATCCGCACCCGCGTCGAGGAAACGGCGAAGCTTCTGCGCATCGACCATCTGCTCAACAAATCCGTATCCGGTCTCGCCGGCGGCGACCGCCAGCGCGTCGCGCTTGGCCGCGCCATCGTGCGGCGGCCGAAATGCTTTCTGATGGACGAGCCGCTCGGAACGCTCGACACCGAGTTCCGTGACCTAATGGTCCATGAACTGCGCGAGTTGCACAATCGGATCCACGCGACGACCGTGTACGTCACACATGACCAGATGGAAGCGATGTCGATGGCCGACAAGATCGCCGTCATGAACCACGGCGTCATCGAGCAGTTCGGCACACCGCGCGAGATCTACGACCGCCCCGCTACCATGTTCGTGGCCGATTTCATCGGCTCCCCGCCGATGAATTTTTTGAAATTTGGCGGTGGACTTACAAAAGGTGCGAAGGAGGTAGTCGTCCAAGGGGCGACCGTGGCGGTGCCTGAGGTGCGCGAGGACGTAGCACCTGCCGACATGGCGCTCGGCATTCGCCCCGAACACATCCGCTTCGACGATGCATCCAAGCTGCGCGGCGCCATCTACGGCACCGAATACCTCGGCACCACCCAGATCGTCGCGGTGGAAACGGCGGACGGCATCATCAAGGCGCGGGTGCCGGCCGAAATCCGGCTCAATGCTGGCGACCATGTCGGCCTGACACTGAACAGCGCGCGACTGTCGCTGTTCGAAAAAGGCTCCGGGCGCGCGGTGAGAACGGCAATCCACGACACCGCCTCTCAGGGGAGAGCGCAGCATGGCTGACGTGCACATCAAAGGCGTGACCAAAAGCTTCGGCGACCATGTCGCCGTCAGCGGGCTTGAACTGCATATATCGGACGGCGAATTCGTCGTGCTGCTGGGGCCGACCGGCGCCGGCAAGACGACCACACTGCGGCTGATTGCAGGGCTGGAACGGCCGGATGCAGGCACGATCGAGATCGGCGGCCACAATGCCACGACCCTGTCGCCGGCCGAACGCGACACAGCCTTCGTCTTCCAGCAATATTCGCTCTATCCGCATCTGTCGGTGTTCGACAATCTCGCCTTCCCACTGCGCTCGCCGGCGCGGAAAATACCGGAAGACCAAATCCGCCGCCGGGTCGAGGAGGTCGCGAAGATGGTGCGCATCCATCACAAGCTTGCCAACCGTTCGACCAAATTGTCGGGCGGCGAAATGCAGCGCGTCGCCATCGGCCGCGCGCTGGTGCGCAAGCCTTCCATCTACCTGATGGACGAGCCGCTGTCGTCGCTCGACGCCAAGCTGCGCGCGGATCTCAGACTCGAATTGAAGCGCATCCAGTCCGAGCTCGGTGCTACCATGCTCTACGTCACGCACGACCAGATCGAGGCGATGACCATGGCCGATCGCATCGGCATCCTCGCCGACGGCGTGCTGGTGCAGATCGGTTCACCACGAACCATTTATTCGGAACCGGCAAATCTGCATGTCGCAGCACGGCTCGGCCAGCCGGCGATCAATCTTTTGCCGACGGGGCTACTTCCCGATGGCGGCGCGCCGGCCGGCACCAGGACGATTGGCGCGCGCACCGAGCACCTGGCGATCGAGAAGGCCGTGAATGGCCATGCTGATGGCGTCGTCGACTGGGTCGAGCATCTCGGCGACCAGAACCATCTGCATGTGACGGTGGGGCAGAAGAAGGTGGTGACCCTGACCGATCCCGACACCGATCTGGCGCAAGGCGACGAAGTGGTGATCCGCTACCGCTCGCCGCTCTATTTCGGCGCCGACGGACAACGACTGATGTGACCGGCTTCGGCGCGCCCGCCAAGGCGACGCCGGCTTCTGATTGAAGATTGCGAATACGGGACGAATTCGATGAAGCACTTTTTCAACCGCAGGGAAACGATTGTCACCGAGGCCCTGGACGGCCTGTTGCGCACCATTGGCTCAGGCGACCTCGCGCGCCTCGACGGGTATCCCGACATCAAGGTCGTGCTGCGCGCGGATTGGGACAAGTCCAAGGTTGCTGTCGTCTCCGGCGGCGGCGCCGGGCACGAGCCGTCGCATGCCGGCTTCGTCGGCATGGGCATGCTGACGGCGGCGGTTTCGGGCGAGATATTCGCCTCGCCCAGCGTCAAAGCTGTGCTGGCGGCCATTCGCGCGGTCACCGGACCGGCCGGTTGCCTGCTGATCGTCAAGAACTACACCGGAGACCGGCTCAATTTCGGCCTCGCTGCCGAGAAGGCGCGCGCCGAAGGTTTTGCCGTCGAGATGGTGATCGTCGCCGACGACATCGCGCTGCCCGACATCGCCCAGCCGCGCGGCGTTGCCGGCACATTATTCGTGCACAAGATATCAGGCCACCTGTCGGAAGCCGGCAAGGACCTGGTATCCGTCGCGGCGGCCGCGCGCGCGGCGGCAAAGGATATCATCTCGCTCGGCATGTCGTTGTCGTCCTGCTCCATTCCCGGCCAGCCGCACGAGGACAGGTTTGGCGAAGACGATGGCGAGCTCGGCCTCGGCATCCACGGTGAGCCCGGCGTCGAGCGCATCGCGGTACAGAGCGCCGACAAGTTGGTGGCTGTCATGGCGGAGCGCCTCGCGGGGCGGCTCGACGCGAAAGCGGACCATGCCTTGCTGATCAACAATCTGGGCTCCGTGCCGCCGCTCGAAATGTCGCTGGTTACCAATGCGGTGCTTGCCTCCCCGCTGGCAATGACAGTGAAGTTCACCATCGGTCCCGGATCGTTGATGACGGCACTCAATATGAACGGGTTCTCGCTGTCGCTGATCCGGCTCGATGCGGCACGCGAGGCCGCCTTGCTAGCGCCGGTCGGCCCGCCCGCCTGGATGCCGGCCAAGCCGCTCGTCGCGCCCGCTGTCGTACCGATGGCGAAGGCAGCCGGACAAAGCTCACACAGGGCCAGCCAGGATGCCGGCACCAAGCGCTTGATCGTCACGGTCTGCGAGAAGCTGATTTCGCTCGAAGCGGCATTGAACGGACTGGACGCCAAGGCGGGCGACGGCGACACCGGCTCGACCGTGGCGACCGGCGCACGCAGCATTCTTGATCGGCTCGACACGCTGCCGCTTGCCGACCCCGCGGCGACCTTAGGTGCAGTGGGCGACATATTGAGCGCATCGATGGGCGGCTCCAGCGGGGTGCTACTGTCGATCTTTTTCACGGCGGCGGGGCGGGCCTTGGACGGTGGCGCCGGTGTGCCCAAGGCCCTGCTCGCCGGGCTTGAACGCCTGACCTTCTACGGTGGCGCCAAACCCGGCGATCGCACCATGATCGATGCGCTCGAGCCGGCCTTGAAGGCGCTCGACGGCAAGGGCCTTGACGACGCGGCGGCAGCAGCCCGGCGCGGTGCGGAGGCCACCGCGGCCATGGAGAAGGCAAAAGCCGGGCGGTCCGCCTATGTCGGTGCCGGATTGCAGGGCGTGGTCGATCCGGGTGCTCATGCCGTGGCAGAGGTGTTCGCGGCCGCCGCCACACTGCTTGTCACGGCCTGACGCATGCACCAGTTGTCGAACGACCGTTTTTTCGCTACTGCCGGCAAGGTGCAAACCGGGAATTCGGGCGACATGACGGCGCTGGACCTTTCGAGGCTTATCACGGCCGCCGCGGATGCGATTGCCGCGCACGCCGAGGAATTGACCGCGCTCGACCAGGCGATCGGCGACGGCGACCACGGGCTGAACATGAAGCGCGGCTTCGACGCCGTACGGGCCGAGGCCGATGTGTTCGCCGCGAAGCCAATGCCGGATGCCCTGAAGGCTATTGGCACCAAGCTGGTGATGACGGTGGGCGGCGCTTCCGGCCCGCTCTTCGGCACGCTGTTCATGGCGCTCGGCAAGGAGATTTCGGTGGAACCCGACCGCGCCAATCTGACGGCTGCCTTCGGCAAGGCGATCGACGCGGTGGCAGCGCGCGGCAAGTCGCAGGTAGGACAAAAAACCATGCTGGATGTTCTGCGACCGGTGCATGACGCCTTGGCCGGGGGAAGGACGGCGGCTGAAATAGCCGATGTCGCCGACGCCGCGGCCGAGGCGACGGTGCCGATGAAGGCACTGCGCGGTCGCGCCTCGTTCCTCGGAGACCGCTCGATCGGCCATATGGATGCCGGCGCGCGCTCGACCGCGCTGCTGGTGCGCACGCTGGCGCAAATCATCGGGGGCAAGGCATGAGCAATGTCGGGATCGTGATCGTGTCGCATTCGCCGCTGGTCGCCCAGGGCACGGCCGACATGGTACGCCAAATGGTCGGCGACGAGGTGCCGCTTGCGTGGTGCGGCGGAAACGGCCATGGCGGGCTCGGCACCAATGTCGAGGCGATCATGGGCGCCATCGACAAGGCCTGGTCGGACGCCGGCGTCGCCGTTCTTGTCGATCTCGGCGGCGCCGAGACCAATTCGGAAATGGCGGTGGAATTGATCGGCGAGCCGCGTGCGCACAAAATCATCGTCTGCAACGCGCCGATCGTCGAGGGCGCGGTGATGGCGGCGACCGAGGCATCCGGTGGCGCCTCGCTCCGGGAAGTGGTGGCGACGGCGCACGAATTGTCGCCGTCATGAGCGAACGGGATTTTTGAACACATGTCCGCAATGGCCGAAGCGACTGTCCTGATCACCCACGATGTGGGCCTGCATGCGCGTCCTTCGGTCAAGTTCACCAAGCTGGCCAAGAGCTTTGCCGCCGAGGTGGAGATTGCACTCGCCGCCAACGGCCCATGGTTCGATGCAAAAAGCATCGTCAAGGTGATGGCGGCCAAGGCTCCGAAGGGCACGGTGCTGCACATCAGGGCCAACGGCGATGGTGCCGGTGATGCTATCCGCGCGCTGGTCGAACTGGTGCAGCGCAATTTCGACGAGGACGCCGGCCATGTCCGCTCGGCTTGAGGCCGATCCGCGCCTGCGCTCACCCGCTGGGAATGCGTGCCATGCGCATTGAGGGTGTTCCTGCCTCGGCCGGCTATGCAGAGGGGCCTCTGTTCGACCTCGGCCGGCCCGCGCGCGTTTACGCTAGCAAGGCAAGCTCCGTCGAGGAGAGGACGTCCCTGGAGGCCGCGATCGGCAAGGCGGTGAACCGGCTCGTGGACATGGTCGGCACCGCCGAGAAAGACGCCGCCGGCATACTCGAATTCCACATCGCCATGTTGGAAGACGACGCGCTGAGCGGGCCGGCCTTCGCATCGATCTCTTCCGGAACACCCGCCGACGCGGCCTGGCGGCAGGCGCTCGATACCGAGATCGCCGGCTACGAGGCATCGGACCAGGATTATTTCCGCGCCCGCGCCACGGATCTGCGCGACATCAGGGACCAGGTGCTGCGCGCCCTGACCGAGGACGGTGGCATTACGGCACCGGCTGGCGCCATCCTCTACGGCGAGGACATCGCGCCGACGCGCTTTCTCGAAACCGACTGGAGCCATGGTGGCGGCATCGCCCTGAAGGCAGGCAGCACCGCCAGCCATGTCGCCATGCTGGCGCGCTCGCGTGGCGTGCCGATGGTCGTGGGCCTGCGCGAGCCGCTCACCGCTGTTACCGACATGGCACTGCTCGACGCGGAGCACGGCAATATCGTCCTGGCACCCTCGCCGGCCGAGATCGGCTCGTTCCGGCAGTCGTCCTCTTCCTTCATCGCCAGCCAGGGTAAGGCACGGACGTTTCTGGCGCGGCCGGCCGTGACAAAAACCGGCACCGCGGTGCGCGTACAGGTCAACATCGCCGACCCTAGGGATGTCGATACCATCGACATCGCGACCTGCGACGGTGTCGGCCTGATGCGCACCGAATTCCTGTTCGGCAAGACGCTGCCGGATGAGGAGACGCAATATCGTGCCTATCGCAAGGTGCTGGAATGGGCCGGCGAAAAACCGGTGACGATCCGTACCGTCGACGCCGGCGGCGACAAGCCGGTGCCGGGCTTCACCGTCGAGGAAGGCAATCCATTCCTTGGCCTGCGCGGCATCAGGCTGTCGCTGGCCAGGCCCGACATATTCCGGATTCAAATCAGGGCATTGCTGCGCGCCGCGCCGCACGGCAATCTCAAGATCATGTTTCCGATGATCGCCACATCCGCAGAGTATGAGAGCGCCGCCGCCTTGTTCGCCGAGGAGCGGGCGGCCCTTGCCGCGCGCGGCATCGCGCAAAAAATGCCGCCGCTCGGCATCATGGTCGAAGTGCCTTCGGTGGCCATCGCGCCGGAGGCGTTTACCGGCGTCGCCTTCCTGTCGATCGGTTCCAACGATCTGACGCAATATGTGATGGCGGCCGCGCGCGACAATGCCGCCGTGGCACACCTGAATTCAGTCCGCCATCCTGCGGTGTTGAGGCTGATCGCCTCGGTCGCGGCCTTTGGACGGGAGACCGGGATTGTCGTCAGCCTGTGTGGCGATGCCGGCGGCGACCCCGCTTCGATTCCCTCTCTGCTGGAAGCCGGTCTGCGCGATCTTTCCGTGGCGCCGGCGCAACTCGCCATGGCCAAGGCGGCCATAGCCGACGTTCCGGTCTAGGCACGGCAGGCATGGCCGACATCAAACCCGAACCCGGTTCCGAAGAAGCGATCCGCGCCTACAAGACGATCCTGTCGCAGGTTATCGACCAGCGGCCGTCCGGCATGCGCCAGCGGCTCGCCGATGCGCTTGGCAAGCATCGCAGCTTCGTCACGCAGATTTCGAGCCCGAGCTATTCGATTCCCATTCCGTCGAAACATCTGCCGGCCATCTTTTCCGTCTGCCATTTCAGCCAGGCCGAGCGGGACCAGTTTCTTGCCGCCTATCACCAGGCACATCCCGGGAAGATCTCGGTCGCCACGGGCGCGCGCAAGACAAGGCACGTTTCGCTCATCGTGCCGGATTTCGGCGACGACAAGCAGAATGCGGCGCTCGACCGCGCGATCAACGAATTCATCCAGAAGGTCACCAGCATCACCGGCAAGAGCGGCTGAACGACCCCTTGATGCCAGGCTATTTCGGGAGGAGACGGCCGTGAAGAAATTCATGAACTCGGTGGACATGGTACTGACCGAGAGCCTCGACGGTTTCGCGGCCGCCCATGCCGACATCCTGATGCTTGGCGAGGAGCACAAATTCATCCGCCGCAAGATGCTCAAGCCGGGCAAGGTGGCGCTGATCTCCGGCGGCGGCTCCGGCCACGAGCCCCTGCATGGCGGCTTTGTCGGCCATGGCATGCTGGACGCCGCCTGTCCCGGCCAGGTGTTCACCTCGCCGACACCGGATCAGATGCTGGCGGCCGCGCAAGCCGTCGACACCGGCGCCGGCTGCCTGTTCATCGTCAAGAACTACGAAGGCGACGTGATGAACTTCGAGATGGCGGCGGAGATGTCCGACGGCGTGCTGCAGGTCGTCACCAATGACGACGTCGCCGTCGAGAATTCGTCTTACACGACCGGGCGGCGCGGCGTGGCGGGCACGCTGGTGGTGGAAAAGATCGTCGGCGCCGCGGCCGAGCACGGGATGGCGTTGCCGGCGTTGAAGGCGCTGGGCGACCGCGTCAACGACGCCACCCGCTCGATGGGCGTGGCGTTGACCAGCGGCACCGTGCCGGCTGCCGGCAAACCGACCTTCGACATCGGCGATGGCGAGATGGAATTCGGCGTCGGCATCCATGGCGAGCCTGGCCGCCGGCGCGACAGGCTGAAAAGCGCCGACGCGATTGTCGAAGAAATCTGCGCTGCGATCCTGGGCGATCTCGACGAAAGGGCGAAAGGATCCGCGCTGCTGTTCGTCAACGGTTTCGGCGGCACGCCGCTGATGGAGCTCTATCTGATGTACAACAGCGCGCGCCGGGTTTTCGAGCAACATGGCGTGACGGTTACCCGGTCGCTGGTCGGCACCTATGTCACCTCGCTCGACATGGCCGGCTGCTCGATCACGCTGAGCATGCTCGACGACGAACTGACGGAATGGTGGGACGCACCTGTCCACACCGCCGCGCTGCGCTGGGGCGTGTAAGGCTGGCTTCAGCCGTGCTTTTCTGCGACCATTCCGGACAATCCACATAACGATGGATTTGTCCGGATCGATGCTGCCGTCTCTTACTCCAGCTGAAGAAAAACTGCTGCTGCGCTTCGCCGATCCGGAGGCTGCGGCGGTCGGGGACGATTTATCGGCGAAGGCCCTGTCTGCCCTGCTCGACAATGCCGAATTCCACGGCGTCCTGCCGATCATGCTGCGCAAGCTTGGGGAGCGTGGCGACGCGCACCTGCCGTCGGATACTGGTTTGCGGGACAAACTCGACGACCTGCGCCAGACGGCGACGATCGCCACCGGCCAGTCGATGCTGCTGCAGTACCATGGCGACCGCATCATGAAGGGAATGGCGGTGGAAGGCATTCCGGCGCGGATCGTCAAGGGGCCGGTCTTCGCGCGAAAACTCTACCGCAATGTATCCGACCGGCCTTTCACCGACATCGACATCCTGGTCGAGCCCGCCAACCTCGCGCGGGCAAACCGGGTGATTGCGGCATGCGGCTTCGAGCTTGGCAGCAACGAGGCCGAATCGTACCGGTTGCAGGAATTCAAATGGCTGGAAAAGGAGAATTCCAGCCTGCTGGTCGAGTTGCATGGCGATCTTGTGCACGACACCGGCATGCGGCGACGCCTGTCGCTGGGTTTTCGCGAGCTCGGCATCATAGATGGCGATGCCATGGATACACCGGCCGCCCTTTTGACGATCGCCATCGTGCATGCCGCCGGCGGCCACAAATTCCACCGTCTGCAGCTTTGCGTCGACGTGCTGCAGGGCGTGAGGGCGCAGCAATCCCCGATGTCAAAAGCCCGCCTGCTCGACGCCGCGCGCATGACCGGCATCGAACTCGAACTTGCGATTGTGCTCAACGTGACCGGACAGCTGTTCGACGAACCGCATGCGCTGGCACTCGCCGGGCGAATCAAGCCCGACCTGTCGATCCGGCTGGCCAAGAAGCTGATCACGACCAACACGTTGCTCAGGGTCAATTCCCGGGAGAAGATCGGCTCGCGCCTGCGCCGCGATGCCTTTCGCTGGATCCAGCGGCTGGCCAAGGCCAGGCCATACGCCGCTTGAGGGGAACCGTCAGTCCCGTGATGTCAACGTAGCGCTTATCAGCGCCGCCGCGTCGGCCGGACGCGCGCCTACTTCCAGGGTGAAGGTCGGCACCGACGACACCAGTCCGCGGATCGCCGCCAACCTGCGCTTCTGCAGCGGCAGCAGACCAGTCGCGCCGGTGCGGACATTGTCCATCGCCAGCGCCACCATCGCGTCGGTCCGGGCCATGGGCGCGAGCCTGGTCTCTCCGTCGGCGGATCGCGCAAGATGCAGGAGTGCTGCGACCGGACGGGCGGTCGGGCTTTCAACTTTTACGATCCCACTCAGTTTTTCCAGCGAAACAGCCTGTTCGCCATTGCGGTCCCATGACGGACCGAGGCATGGCGCCACAAGCGGGACCATCCGCGCGGTCTTCTCATGGATCTTGACATGGCGCGGCAAACCCCAGGCGGCAGGCGTGGTGGAAGCGAGACTCAGGATCATGGCGTCGTCGGAGCACAGGCCGAATCCTTGCGTTGCCAAGGCCAGCGATGTGGTGGTCTTGCCGGTACCGCTCGGGGCATGGACCAGTACGACGGCGTCGCGGCCCGGCAGCGTCAGCCCGGCCGTGTGCAGCATATGCTGGCCGCCTGCGTCGAGTGCTGCGTCCAACACCAGCATCGATGGCGTCCAGGCGGCCTTCGCACCAGGGCGAACCCGGAGTTCGGCCCAACCCTCCTCGTCCTTGACGACAACGGTCTGGCGTTCGGGAAAGACGAGATGGACCGTGCCGCCATCCGCGATCATCCGGCAGTAGCCGTCCTCCGGTATGTCGCCCTCGAAGACGAGCGATCCGCTGGGCGCTTCGTCCAGAACGTCCGCCTCTGTGATGTCGAGACGAAAATCCGGCTCGACGGGACCTGTGACACGCAAGATACCGAGCATCCCGTCGAAATCCTGCCACAGCCCGGGGCGCTCGGCCGATATGCCGAAGATCTGGCCATTGAGGTCATAGAATACTGAAGGTCTGGTCAAGCGGAGCGCACCTTCGTGGCGGCGGTGGCGGGGTGACGATAGATCTCGACCATGCCGGGAAGGCTGTCACTGACCACCGGCTTGCCGTCCAGGCACACCCAGCAATGCGCCGACAGCCGCGACGCTTGCAGCGACTTCGGATCGACGCCGAAACGCAGTTGCGGATCGAAACCGGCAAGGCGCAGGAAGCGATGGCCGAGCAAGCCTTCCCGCAAGCATCTGCGGTCGCGCATCAGCCAGGGATGACGCACGGCACGGTTGACGCGGGCGACAATGTAGTGGGCGGGCAGGCCGCGATAGGGCGCCGGCGAGACGAGCGGCGCCCATTTCAGCACCTTCTCGAAGCTGCGATTGGCAATGAGAACTGGCATCAGCCGCGCGCTTGCCCAGAGATGGCAGCGGAACAAGGCGCGCAGGAGAGGACCGTCCACCATCATGGGTGCCTTCAGCCATCAAGCCCTGGAGCAGCGAGAATGCCCTCCGAGACCAGATCGCTGGCCAGCGCCGCCATGTCCTCGTCAAGCGTGCCCTTGTCGATTTCGAACTCCTCGCAAAGCAGGCCGACGATCTGGCCGAGGCTGCGCGCGCCATCCACCTTGTCGAGAAAGGCTTCTGTCGTGCCGTTGCAGGTATAGAGCTGGCCGCTACGCGCCAAAAGCACCACCGCGCCGTCGCCTACATGCTGAACCGAGGCATCGTCCGCCAGTCGAAGAACCGTTCCAGAGGCAATTTCCATAATGAACCCCAAAAGCCATGCAACACCCGGAAATGAGATAGCGCGGTGGTGGGGCGCTGTCTATTGGCCGGCCGGGATGGCTCGTAGGCAGGCATGCTGACGGGCAGGACCGTTGCTTTTCTTCCCTCGGGTAAGGTAAGAACTCCCCGGGTCTTGGGGAGATAGCGTATGCGTTACAATTGGGAGCGGGCTCCGACGACTTTCGAACGTCATCGAAAAGCTCTGGCGACAGCCATTTTGATCTTCGGCGGCGTCGGTCTCATGCTGGTGGCCTTGCCGATCTAGCGCCGTCGACATTCGCCCAACGAATCCGGCTTGTTAGACTGCAATCGACGTGTTCAGCGGGGTTGTCCGGTCACCGCTATCAAGCGGCGATCGCACCCTTAAAAATCCTAGCTGTAGCGCTGCACCGGCACGACGATCACCGCCGGCTTGCCGGCCGGTGCTCACAGGATCCGACAGGCTGTAGGAGGTCGGACGGTTCCTCGAGCCTGGTCTCGATCGACCATCAATGGCGCATGCGCTCACATCCTCCGCTCGATCGTTTTGACAGCAAGCATCCCGATCAGGAAGACCGGCTCAAACGAAAATCAGGGAAGACAGCGCCGGAAAAAACAGCATAGGCTGTTTGCAAAGACGACAAATGGTTTCCGGGAGGTACGGATGGCTTCACGCTATCACGAGATCTATGACGGCTGGAAACGCGACCCGGAAAGGTTCTGGGCCGACGCGGCCGGCGCCATCGACTGGTATTCGCCCTGGAACAGGGTGTTCGATGCCACCGCCGGCGTCTACGGCCGCTGGTTCGCCGGCGCGGCCTGCAACACCTGCTACAACGCCCTGGACCGGCACGTCGCCGGCGGGCGGGCCGACCAGATCGCGCTGATATACGACAGCGCCATCACCGGCACGGTGAAAAAGTTCACCTATGCCGAGCTGAAGCGCGAGGTGGTGGCGCTGACCTCGGTGTTAAAGAACCGCAGCGTCGGCAAGGGCGACCGCGTCATCATCTATATGCCGATGGTGGCGGAGGCGGCCATCGCCATGCTCGCCTGCGCCCGCATCGGCGCGGTGCATTCGGTCGTGTTCGGCGGCTTTGCCTCGCATGAGCTTGCCACCCGCATCGACGACGCAAAACCGAAACTGATCATCTCGGCCTCCTGCGGCCTGGAACCCGGGCGGGTCGTCGCCTACAAGCCGCTGCTCGACAAGGCGATCGAGATGTCCCGCCACAAGCCGGACGCCTGCCTGATCCTGCAGCGCGATCAGTTGCGCTGCGATTTGAAGGACCATTTCGACATCGACTATGCCGACGCCGTCGCGCGTGAGCGGGCAGCCGGCGCCAATGTCGACTGCGTGCCGGTGCTGGCCACCGACCCACTCTACATCATCTACACGTCAGGCACGACGGGCCAGCCCAAGGGCATCGTGCGGGACAATGGCGGCCACATGGTCGCGCTGAAATGGACGATGGAAAACGAGTTCGGCGTGAAGCCGGGGGAAGTGTTCTGGGCGGCATCCGATGTCGGCTGGGTGGTCGGCCATTCCTATATCGTCTACGGCCCGCTGCTGCATGGCTGCACCAGCATCCTGTTCGAAGGCAAGCCGATCGGTACGCCCGACGCCGGCACCTACTGGCGCGTCATCGCGGAACATGGCGTGGTCGCGTTGTTCACCGCGCCGACCGCCTTCCGCGCCATCAAGGGGCAGGATCCCAAGGGCGAGTTCGTGCCGAAATACGATCTGTCGAAGTTCCGTACCCTGTTCCTCGCCGGCGAACGCGCCGACCCCGAAACCATCAAATGGGCGGAGCAGAAGCTGAACGTGCCGGTGGTCGATCATTGGTGGCAGACCGAGACCGGATCGCCGATGACGATCAACCCCGCCGGGCTCGGCCTGTTGCCGGTGAAGTACGGCTCGCCCGGGGTACCGATGCCCGGTTACGACATTCGCGTGCTCGACGATGCCGGCCATGAGGTGCCGCGCGGCGCGCTCGGCAATGTCGTGGTCAAGCTGCCGCTGCCGGCGGGCTGCCTGCCGACCCTGTGGAATGCCGATGCCCGCTTCCGCCAGGCCTATCTCGATGAGTTCCCAGGCTTCTACAAGACGGCCGATGCCGGCATGATCGACGAAGACGGCTATCTCTACGTGATGGCCCGTACCGACGATATCATCAACGTTGCCGGCCACCGATTGTCGACGGGCGCCATGGAAGAGGTGCTGGCCGCCCATCCCGATGTCGCCGAATGCGCCGTCGTCGGCATCGCCGATGCGATGAAGGGCCAGATTCCGCTCGGCTTCGTGGTGCTGAACGCCGGTGTCGCGCGCGACGGCGGCGCTATCGAGAAGGAGGTCGTCGCGCTTGTGCGCGAGCGCATCGGGCCGGTCGCCGCCTTCAAGACCGTGGTGACGATCAAGCGCCTGCCCAAGACGCGCTCGGGCAAGATCCTGCGCGGCACCATGCAGAAGATCGCCGACAAGGAAGCGTGGACGATCCCTGCAACCATCGACGACCCCGCCATCCTCGACGAGATCACGGCTGCCCTGACGGAGCGCGGAATCGGCGTGTAAGGAGCACTGCCGGGACCTGACTGGAGCTGCCGTTCCGCGATGTTGCGACGCGGCGAACTTTGTGATGACCGCAGGGCGCAATCGTAGATTGTGCAATGCAACATTCCGCCTTGCAGATCCTGCGGGGGGCCATTCGATTGGATCGCATGGTTCAGCAAAAAATACCCTTTGGCGGTATCGACATCCTGCGGTTTCTCGCCGCCGTGCTGGTCATGGTCTATCACAACGGCTTCTGGGTGTGGGCCTATCCCGACCGCATCTCGGCGCCAGCGACCGGCGGTCTTCCGGAGCAGCCCGAGATCGGCGCTTGGGTTGGGTCCGGCTATCGGCGTCGAGATCTTCTTCGTCATCAGCGGTTTCGTCATTGCCTTCAGCCCGAGAATTCGACGCCGCTGCGGTTCTTCGAGGCAAGGGTCAAAAGACTGGCGCCGGCGGTCTGGATTTGTGCCCCGACCACCGCGGCGCAGTTGCTGCTGATCGGTTTGAGCTGGCCGACCGATGCGGTGATCCGACTCGTGCGCACCGGCCTGTTCGCGCCTTATGGTCCCTGGGTGGACAGCGTCTACTGGACGCTCGGCATCGAAATCGCCTTCTACGCCATCGTCTGGATCCTGCTGCGGCTCGGCCGTTTCCATCTGATGGAAAGGGTTGCCATCGTCATCGGCATGGTCAGCACGCTGTTCTGGTGCCTTTATTATCCGCTCGGCTGGTCCGCCTTCGCCGAGACGCGGTGGCTTGCCTGGGCTTCTGCCTGCTGTTCCTCGGCGGGGTGCTGCAGATCGCCAGCTCCGTCGACGTCCACAGCATCAAAGTCGGAGCCGTGATGCCGTACGCGCCGCCAATCCTGATCTTCCTCGCGGCCATCGCGCTGATGGCGTGGTCGCTCACGCTCGACCTCAGATGGAGCGGCCGGCGCCGGATCGGCCTGATGACCTCTCCGCTCTATCTGATCCACGACGTCATCGGCGCGGCGATGCTCGGCGCCATGGTGCGCGCCGGGCTGCCCTATCTCCTGTCGATGGCAGTGGTCGACGCGACCATGATCGCGGCAAGCTGGCTGGTGGCAACCGAGGCCGAACCGCGCATCCGGCTGCTGCTCGAGCACACGCTTTTCCGTTACCGGCTGAAAGCGGCATAGCCTCGAGCTATGCGCCGCTCCGGCCGCATGAGCCGCGGCCGGACGGTGCCGAAACTTTGTGCTATTTCGGAATGAGAACCGCTGCGCAGGTCCAAGACATGATGGGCAACGGCCTTATCTCAGACCGTTGCCTTCGAACGCACTTCCGACTTGTCGAGATAGTAGCTCGAGTACTTGTCGAAGAATTTCTCCGAGGCGCCGAACGACCCGTATTTGGCGAGCTTCTTCAGATCGACCTTGTTCAGCACCGCGCCGACGATCTTGTTGGCGACATAGGGCTCGGATTCCAACATCGAGCGCACCATGGCGCGCGGCGTGCGGCCCCATTCGGTGACGAGCACGAAGCCGTCAACCAGCGGTGCGAAGGCCTTGGCGTCGACCACCGGGCCAAGCGGCGGCAGATCGACGACGATGTATTCGAAGGTCTCCTTGGCGTTTTCGATGAAACGACGCATACCGGCCGAGGAGAGAAGCTCGCTGGTGTGCGAGAAATGCCCGCGCAGCACAGCCGGAATGATCGCCAGCTTGGTCTGCCTGTCGATCTTGCCGACGGACTGCCAGGTCTGGCCGCTCACCACCGCTTCCATCAAGCCTTGCTCGGCTTCCATGCCGAGGCTGCGGCTAAGGCCTGGATTGCGCAGATCACCGTCGATGAGCAGCGTCCTGGAGCCATTGGCGGCGAGCAGCCCGGCGAGATTGGCCGCGACCGTCGACTTGCCTTCGCCGGGCAGGACCGAGATCACGCCGATGACGCGGCTGCCTTGCCCTTCCATCACCACATCGAAGGCGATCTTGGCGCTGCGCAGCGTTTCGGAGAACATCGATGCCGGAGCGTCGACGCTCACCCGCATCCGTGCGCGCCTTTCGATGGCGGCCGGCGATCTGGCGACCTTGAGATCGGGTTCGGCTGGCTTGTCTTCCTTGCTCGGTTTGCTGCCGATGGTCGGCAGGTAACCCAGGAATTTGAGGCCGACGCGGTCGCGGACCTCCTCGCCGGTCCTGAAGAACCGCTCGTTGAACTCGTTGAGGCCGCCGAAGCCGGCGCCCATCAGAACCCCGAGCACCAGCGAAAGACCGAGCACGATGACCGTGCGCGGGCTCGAGGCGGCAAGCGGCGTCGACGCATCCGAGATGATACGGATCTTGCCGACCGGGAAGGATTGCTGCTGCGCGGCTTCCTCGTAGCGTCCGAGGAACGTCTGGTAGAGCGTGGAGAGTGCCGTCGCCTTCTGGTCGAGATCACGCAATTGGACCTGCGACTGGTTGTCGATCGAACTCTTGCCCTGCGCGGCGGCGACATTGGCCCTGAGCGCGGTCTCGCGCGCCAACGCCACCTCATACTCGTTGCGGTAGCTTTCGGTGAGCTGCTTCAGTTCGCCGAAGATCTGCGTCGAGATGTCGGCCTTCTCCTTGGCGAGCGCCACCGCCTGCGGATGCTGCGGGCCGAAATTCGCCTCGACATCCTGCTGCCGTTTGGCGACCGTGAGATAGCGGGTCTTGAGCGCCGCAATGACCGAGCTGCTTGGCTGGTCGCTGGATATGGCGGCATCCTTGAAAGCGTTGTCCGAGCCGCTGTCGACGATCGACTTGTATTGCTGGTAACGGGCGCTGGCACGCGCGGTGTCGGCCTGCGCCACGATGAGCTGGGCGTTCAGGTCGGCGAGCTGCTTGTCGCTCATCAGCTGGCCGTCGCTGTTGGCGGACAGGCCGTGTTCGGCCCTGAATTTCTCGACCGCCAGCGATGCCTGCTGCGAGCTCTCGCGCAGTTCCGTCAACCGGCCCTGCAGCCAGACCGCCGCGCGCTCGGTGGCGTCGAAGCTGGCGTCGAGTTGGTCGGCGAGATAAGCGTCGGCATAGGCCTTGGTGATGGCCTTCGCCAATGCCGGATCCGTCGCCTGGTAGCCAAGCGCGATAACGTAGCTTCGCCCGACGCGATCCGCCCGGATCTCGTTCTGCAGCTTGAGAATGGCGTAGTCGCGGCTCGACCCGGCGATCAGCGCATCGCGCGCGGCGGGGTCGAGCTTGGAGATGTCGCCGACACCCGGCATGACCGGGCTGCTCGGACGAACATACTGGATTAGACCGCGGACAAAGCCGACGCCCTGGGCAAGGGCCGACTGGGGCGGGTTCATGAACGTGTCGTTCTGGTCGAGCTTGAGCTTGTCGACGACCACGGCGGCAAGCCGCGTCGAGGTCAGGATCTCGATCTGGCTTAGAATCGCGGAATCGGTCTGCATGGTCGTCGATGCCGCCGAGATGTCGTCGACGATCTTGTTCAGACCTTCATCGATCAGCACGCTGGAGACCGACACGAATTTTGGCGGCGTGGTCTGCAGATAGAGCATGCCCAGGAAAAGACCGATGATGGCGCACACGCCAACCACCTTGGCCTGGCGTGCGGCCATGCCAAGCAGCCGCTCGATATCGATGAAGTCGTCGCCGTCTCCTGCGTCCGAATTCGGCAATGGCATCCTCTTGTCGAGAGGAAAATTGGCATAATTCATCTTCGGTCCAATTCTGGCTTGTCTCGCTCGCAGGCTCCGGAGAGATCGGGAGCATTGGCAGGCGCGACACACGCTTGGTGCCGGACAGCGCGGAGCCGGCCGGCCCCTGCGCCGTCAGCCACCCGACAATACTCCCGAAAGATGGGCATTATGCGGCTTCTTCCTGGCGTTCATGCGTCCGGACGAACTCCCGGAGCATCTCGAAAACCGGACCCTTCATGTCATCGCGCGCCAGCGCGAAGGCGATATTGGCCTGGATGAACCCTTCCTTGGAACCGCAGTCGAACATGCGCCCCTTGAAAGGCTGGGCAAAGAATGGCTGCTCCTGCGACAGGCGAACCATGGCGTCAGTCAGCTGGATCTCGTTGCCGGCGCCGCGCTGCTGGTTGCCCAGAAGCTGGAATATCTCGGGCTGCAGGATATAACGGCCGTTGATGTAGAAGTTCGACGGCGCGTTGGCCGGCGCCGGCTTTTCGACCATGGCCGTCACCTCGAAACCGCCGCCAATGTCGGCGCCACGGCCGACAATGCCATATTTGTTGGTCTCGGTGGGATCGCAGCGCTCGACGGCAATGACATTGCCGCCGGTCTGCGCATAGAGGTCGGTGATCTCGGCCAGGCATCCGCGCCCGCCGAAGGAGACCATGTCAGGCAAAAGCAGGGCAAAGGGGTCATTGCCGATGACCTCGCGGGCGCACCAGACGGCATGGCCGAGACCTTGCGGCGACTGCTGGCGGATGAAGGAGGTGGCGCCGGCCACCGGCAGCATGCTTTCGAGCGTCTCCAGCTGAGTCTTCTTGCCAGTTTGCTCCAGGGTTCCGATCAATTCCGGATGCAGGTCGAAATAGTCTTCTATGACCGCCTTGTTGCGGCCGGTTACGAACACGATGTGCTCGATGCCGGCCTCGAAGGCCTCGTCCACCGCATATTGCACGACGGGCCTGTCGACGACAGGAAGCATTTCCTTCGGCATCGACTTGGTCGCCGGCAGGAACCGTGTTCCAAGCCCCGCCACCGGTATCACGGCCTTCCTGATTTTCTTCATCGCAAATTCCTTCTGAGGAGATCGACTACAGTCCATTCACAGGCCACGAAAAATCCCTCCATGTGCCTGCATCTTCACCTCCCCGCCCCCACGGCAAACTGTGCCGCTACTCTTCGCAACCGTACGGCGATCGGCATGCCCATATGCCTGACCGCCGCCGGGTCGCTGAGCGCCGTCCGGATCGCCTTGAGCGGGGACCGCGCCTTGATGTGCTGGACCATCGCCAGGAACGACGCCGCCTTGCGCAGGCTGCGGCCGCGCCGGGCGAATGCGGCCTGGGCCGCTTCGTCCATTCGGTGGGTTTGCGCGAATTTGGCATCCGCCACGCGCATCGCCTCGACGTGATGAGGCTCGAGCACACGCGAGATGGAGCCGCCGCGGATATGATAGGCATAGCCGATATCGGGCTCCACCACGCATCTTCCGCCCATGGCCAGGGCTTCGGCAAACAGGATGTAGTCCTCGCCGATCCTCAGCTTCTCGTCATAGCGGAGCCGGTTTTCGTCGAGGAACCGGCGCAGGAAAATCGGCTTGAGATAGCCGAGATTGAACTCCGATTCGAAGACGACGTTGCCGGCGATGTAGGTGGCCAGCGAAATCTCGCGCAGGCCTTCCAGATACCGGCGCGGGAACATCGCGTCCTCGACCACGCCGTCCTCACGGACGACCTGGAGATTGTCGACGGCGACCTCGGCGCCCGCCTTTTCGGCGCGGCCGATCATGGCGGCGACACGTCCGGGAAAGACGGCGTCGTCGGCATCGAGAACCGCTATCCACCTGCCGCGGGCGGCGTCGAGCCCGGCATTCCGGGCCCCTCCGGGCCCCCTGTTCTCTTCCAGCGCCACGACACGCACGACATGCTCGGGATAGGCCCTCGCCACATCGAGCGTCGCGTCACGCGACTTGTCGTCGACGACGATGATCTCGAGGCTGACGCCCTTTTGGGCGATGGCGCTGGCGACCGCCCTATCAAGGGTTGCCTCGGCGTTGTAGGCGGCGATCACAAAAGACACATCGGGCACGGACGAAACGTCAGGCTGCACGCTTGCCTCCTTCCCCTGGTGAAGGCTGGCCATAGAGGCGCAGTTCGCGAACGCCGACAAGACCGCTGACAACCCCGACATGCATGATGCCGCGCAAGACGCTGCGATTCCTGCGTACCGGACTGGCTGCAACCGGAACTGCCGCGGCGAAGCAAAAAGCGGCCTTTGCCGCGGCAAGGCCGGCCTGCTTTGCTCGCGCGATGCCGCTGGCGCCGCGGGCCAGGAGATGGCCGTGCGTCTGGCCAACCCGGAAGCGGCGGCGGCTGAGCCAATCGAATGCGGCCCTGGCCCTCGGCACCGCCTCGTCCACCCATGCCTCCGGCGCAAAGGCGATTCGGCCGCCTGCCTTGTGCATCTGGTCGAAGAACTCGGTGTCCTCGCCGCCGGTCTGGCCGCGCGCCAGGCTGAAGCGGCGGCCGCGCAAGCTGTCGGATCCCATGCGCAGCAGGACGTTGCAGGTGTAGCCGGTGCGGATTTCGCCGTGCACGTGGACTGGCAAGGTGGAATGGAAATCGCCGCGGCGCATCCAGTCCGGCGCATCCGGACGATAGAGTGCGCGCACCGGGCCGAGAACCGCGGCGGCGCCGCTTTTTTCGGCCGTTGCCACCAGTTCGGCGAGCCAGTGGGCGGTGGCGGTCTCATCGTCGTCGATGAAGGCAAGGAAATCGGCCTCGCTGGCCTCGAGACAAGCGTTGCGGGCGATCGAAATGTTACGGGCCGGGCAATGCCGGTAGCGGATCGGCAACTTCAATTCCTGCGACAGCGCCGTCACCAGGTCCTTGGCGCTGGGCGTGTCGTCATTGTCGGCGACGATGACGCCGACCTCGAAGCCGTCAGGCATGGCAAGGGCGGCGAGCGAGCGCAGCGTGTCGGCCAGTTCCGGCCGCCGGAATGTGCACACGCCGATGTCGATGCTGCGATGCTTGACCTCAACCGCCATCACGCCGCCCTCCGCCGCGTGCCGAGGCCGAGAAGCTGCAGCCAGAAGCCCACGGACCAGCCGAAATGCATGACCATCGCCGAGACTCCGGCAAGCGCGATATCGGCATTGCGCTGGCTGACGGCCGCCACCAGGCCGTAGCCCAGGCAAACCGCCACCCACAGCATCAGCGGCAGCGCCGCGATCCAGTGCACGAAGGAGAAGGCCGCCAGCAGAACCACCGGGAAGACCGCCAGCGGCACAATCTGCCTAACCTTCGGGATCACACGATGTTTCAGCACGTTCTTGGCGCGGCCGCGGCCATAGCCGAGATACTGGACATAGAGGCCGCGCAGCGAGGTCCGCGGATAATAGACCATCTGCGTCCTGCCGCTCATCCAGATCCTGTAGCCTGCCTGCCTCAGCCGATAGTCGAGTTCCGCGTCCTCATTGTGACTGAACGTCTCGTCATAGCCGCCGACGGCCTGGAAGGCAGATATCCGCATCAGCGCGTGGTGTCCGTGGTCGACCCACTCCCCGGCGGAGATATGGCGATGCTTGGAGCCGCCGGTGCCGAGCTTGGAGTTCTGCGCCGCCGCCGCCGCCTTCTGCACGGTGCCGCTGCCGCTGGTCAGCATCGACACCACGACCGAATCCGCGCCGGTGGCCAACGCCTCCTCGACCAGTCGGTCGCAATAGTCGTCGGGATAGCCGCCATGCGCGTCGATGCGGATCAGATAATGGGCACCCTCGCCGAATTTGGCCACCGCCAGGTTGATCGCGGCGCTCTGGATGCGCTTTTGGTTGTGAAGCAGGATGATGCGAGGATCATTCCTCTGGCGCTCGCCGACAATGGCCAGCGTGCCGTCGGTGCTGCCGCCATCGGCAACGACGATCCGCGCGTCAAGCCGTTCCGCCGCCGGGCAAAGCTGGTCGAGCAGCGCACCGATGTGAGTCGCCTCATCGAGACACGGGATCACGATCAGGGTGGAGGCAAGCGCTTGCGTCATCGGGCGATGTCCATCCTATGCCAGGGCCTCGGTCGCGAGCGGCTCGCGCACGGTGGTCAGGCGGCGCAGTTTTTCGACCAGGGCGCCGCAGTCGCTGCGATCGTAGCTCCACATCCTCGGATCGTGGGCCAGCACGCGCGCCTTCAGCCTGCCGAAGCGGTGCTTTTCCATCCCGCCAAGCGCGGTTGCGAGCGCCTCGGGCGTGGCCTGCGGCAGCAAAACGCCGATATCGCGCTGCCGCAGAAACCTTCCGGTCTCGGTGTTGTCCATCGAGATCGGCACCGCGCCGAAGCGGCAGCCTTCATAAAGGCGGTTGGGCAGCAGCCATTCGGAGTTCTGTCCCTCCTCGAAGAAGTCGATCGCCCAGGAGAAATGGACGTCGTGATAGATCGCCGCCATGTCCTCCGGGTTGCGGTACGGCCCGCGAAACGACATGTAAGGCTCGGCATCGACGAAGGCATGAAAATCCGGGAACTCGGAAAGTGCCGGGCGGCCGCGCAACACGATTTCGAACCGGCCTTCCATGTGACGCGTGAAACCGGCCAGCAGTTCGAGCGAACGGCGGCACCGAAGCGCCCCGAACCAGCCGATCCGCCACGGCGGGGCGAGAGGTCCTTCCACCGTCTCGCGCTCGGCGGGCAGAATCGCCGCCGCCTCGAAATATTTGTTCTCAACCAGTTCCATCGGCGCCGCGACCTGGCGGAAGGGCTTGAAATAATTGGCGATGAACGCGGGGGAACTGGTCACCAGCAGCCGCACATCCCGCGCCAGATGACGCTCGGTGGCGCGCAGCGCCTTGCCCAGGACATCGTCGCGCAGCACCAGGCGGTGAATGTCGAGACATTCATAGACGATCGGGACAGCGGCGCCGAAAGCCGACCGGGCGCGGCGGGCCAGCGCCAGCATTTCCAGATTACGCGCGATGATGATGTCGGGCTTCGGCACGTCCCTAAGCTTCGAACCTATCGAGACCGCTGTTTTCGCCACCGCCGCCAGGCGCTGGACGAATCGCCCGTCGCGCGTCGCGCCAAGGTCGATTGGCCGCAAACCTTCGATATCCCCAATCGGGGCGGCGGCGCGGCGGAAGCCCGCCAGAGTAACCCGGGCGCCACCTGTCCTGAGCATCGTGATACGCCGGCGAACCGCCGGGTCGGAAACATCATGTACCAGGTACAAGACATGCAGCATGAAAACTCGACCGCTGTTTGACCCACCCAGGGGAAGCCTAGTACAGCTCTTGCTGCATCGCAACATTTTTGGCGCGTCGTTCCACGTTTTCTGTTGCACTGCAAAATTATTGCCGTAGTTTGTGGTCGGCGGCGGTTGTGAATTTCGGGCTCCGAAATCCACGCGAAGATCAGGAATCCTGAATTTGGAAGCCAATCCATTCGATCCGCCGGAAGGCTCCCTGCGCAAATCGGTCGGCCGCGGTGCCGTCGTGACCGCAATGGCGCAATCGGTGCGGGTCGCCACGCAGATCATTTCCGTCATCGTGCTGTCGCGACTCCTGTCGCCGCAGGATTTCGGCGTCGTGGCCATGTGCGCGCCCGTGCTCGCCTTCATCGCCCTGTTCCAGGATTTCGGCCTGACCCAGGCGACCATCCAGAAATCGGGCATCCGGCATGAGGAGGTGAACTACCTCTTCTGGATCAATGTCGCCGTCAGCGCGGTCCTCGCCTGCGTGCTCGCGGGCGCGGCACCCCTGGTCGCCGCCTTCTATGGCGAGCCGCGCGTCGCCGGTCTGGTGGCGGCACTGGGATTGCAGATCCTGGCTTATGGCCTTGGCGCCCAGCACCTGGCGCTGCTGACGCGTCGCATGCAGTTCGGCCGCCTGGCGATCATCGACGTCGCCGGAGCCGTCGCGGGGCTGGCCGTCTCGATCGCCTGGACTTTCATCGACCGCTCCTACTGGGCGCTGTTTGCCGGCACGCTGACCGGCGCGGTGCTGCCGACGCTGTGCTACTGGGCCAGCTCGCGCTGGCGCCCAGGCATGCCGCGCAAGGTCGCCGGGATCAGCGAGCTGATCAATTTCGGTGCCGGGATCACCGGTTTCAATTTCGCCAATTTCTTCGCCCGCAATCTCGACAACGTGTTGATCGGCAAATACTGGGGCGAGGCTCAGCTCGGGCTCTACGACCGCGCCTACAAGCTGCTCCTGTTCCCGCTCAGCCAGATCACCAACCCGCTGTCGAAGGTGATGGTACCGGCGCTGTCGCGGCTGAAGGACGAGCCGGACCGCTATCGCAGCGCCTATTTGCGCGTCATGCCGCTGATCCTTCTGGTGGCGCTGCCCGGCGTCGCTTTCGCCACCGCGATGTCGGATGTGCTGATCCCCTTCGTGCTCGGCGAGCAGTGGCGCGCCAGCGCCTCGATCTTCCTGGCGCTCGGCTTTGCCGGCCTGCTGCAGCCGCTCAACAATCCGGCTGGTTGGCTTTTCGTCAGCCAGGGCCGCTCCGGCGACTTCATGCGCTGGGGCATCATCACGGCGGTGACCTCGGTGCTTGCCTTCGCGCTTGGCCTGCCCTACGGCGCGCTCGGCGTGGCGGTCGCCTATGCGGTCAGCGAGTATCTGCGCACGCCCTTCCTGTGGCTCTATGTCGGCAAGAGCGGACCGCTGCAAGCCAGCCATGTGCTGCGCACGGCAACGCCGTTCGTGCTAGGCGCGCATCTGGCGCTTGGGGCGGTCTGGCTGGCCAAGCCGATGCTGCCGCAGCAGCATGTCGTCGCCCTGGCAAGCGGCGCCATCCTCGCCTACACGATCACCATCGTCGTCGCGCTGACCTTCGCCGCCGGCCGCGAAGCCTTGCGGGAGGCCTTGAAAATGCTGCCGGCAAGGGCGCCGGCGGCGACGCCGCGCGAGGCGCAATAATTTCGGCGCCTTTGTCGTCTATTCCATATCCCACCCAAGCATCAGGCCTGATCCATGCACTACCGATCGATCTCCGACATGAACGACGCCATCGTGAGCAACCTTCACCGGCTGCCACGCGACATCGACCTGGTGGTCGGCGTTCCCAGAAGCGGCGTGCTGGCGGCAACGCTGGTCAGCCTTGCGGCGAACATCCCGATGACCGACCTGGACTCCTTCCTCGAAGGCAGGGTCTACACGTCAGGCATCACCAAACGCCGCGCGGCCCTGGACCGGAAGGTCTCGGACATGCGCAAGGTGCTGGTGATCGACGACAGCATCGCCGGCGGCAATGCCATGCGCGACGCCCGTGCACGCATCAAGGGCGCCGGTATCGAGGCTGACTACACCTTTGCCGCCGTCTTCGGCCTGGAGCCGGAGCATCAGGAGACCGATCTGGTGTTCGAGGTAGTGCCGCATCCGCGCATGTTCCAGTGGAACTTCATGCATCACAAATTCCTGGCGCAATGCTGTGTCGACATAGACGGGGTGCTGTGCCTCGACCCCACCGAGGCCGAGAACGACGACGGGCCGGCTTATGAAAAATTCCTCAGCGAGGCGCGGCCGCTTCATGCCGTGACCCGCAAGATCGGCTGGCTGGTCACCAGCCGGCTCGAAAAATACCGTGGGTTGACGGAGGCGTGGCTCGCCAAGCACGAGATCAAATACGACAAGCTGATCATGCTCGATCTGCCGAGCAAGGCGGAGCGCCAGCGGCTTGGCGCGCATGGCAGTTTCAAGGCCGATTTCTATCGCAAATCCGACGCCATCCTGTTCATCGAAAGCGAACATGCCCAGGCGCTGAGGATTGCCAAACTGTCGGGGAAACCGGTCCTGTGCGTCGAAACGCACATGGTCAGTTTTCCCGATGCGCTGTCGCTGCCAGCACTTGGGCAGGCCGCGCGAAACCTGCCGGCGAGGCTGCGCCAGATCAACTCGCAGGAGGGCCGCAAGAGCGCCGCCAAGACGATTGCCCGCGCCCTGCTCGGTGCACGCGGCTATGAAACCCTGAAGAACAGGGTCAAGCGCCCAGCCTGATGCAGAACAGATCGGGTCGCTGCTTGACTACGCGGCCTGGCGTGCGCGCTGCCGCACCGCCCTATCCAGTATCGAGAAGAAGGTGACGAACTGACGGTCGGGGTCGAGTTCCGGCCGGCCAGCGAAGCTACGCGCGAGGGTCGAGACCCGCTCATATTCCTTGTTGTCGTTCCACAAGAGCCTGACGGCCGCGACCCAGTCGGCAAGCGGGGCATCATAGTCGAGCACCGTGCCGCCAGGGCCGACCGCTTCCGGCAGGCCACCGCGGCGCGAACCGACGACCGGAATGCCGCTGCAATGGGCCTCCGAGGCAACCCGCCCCCAGGCCTCTTCCCATTTGCTGGGCGCCAGCAGGATCCGGGTGCGGCCATAGACCGTCTTCATGTCACTGGTGCGGTTCTCCAGCGTGACATTGCCGAGCGGCTTGATCGTCTGCTCGATGCGTGCCCGGTGATCGTCCGCCAGCTTCCAGCTTTCGACGAACAGGAACGGGATTTCGGGGCACGCGGCGGCGATCCTCACCGCAAGCTCGAAGCCCTTTTCCTCATACGGGTTGATCAGGGTGACGAACTGCCCTGAGGTCGGCGTGCTGTAGTGGGTGGGATTGATGGTCGGAGGGATCACCGCCGCCTCGATACCGAACTCCCTGGCGTAGGTACGCGCGGTGAATTCGGAATTGGCGATGTAGAGCGCCGAGCTCAAGTCGCGCAGGTCGCCTCCAAGCTCGCGAAACTCGACATTGCGGAGGTAGACGACCAGCGGCACGCCCTTGGCCTGCAACGCCTTGCCGAGTGGAACCGACTTGTGACACTGGACCACCGCCACATCCGGCTTGACCCTGTTGACGGCGAAGGCCGCCGCCTCCCAGGGAAACCAAGCCCGGATGACCGGGTAGCCGGGAAAACTGTCGACGACCGCCGGCTGACGCAGAAGCTTCATCTTGGCACGGGCCTTGAAGCCGAAGACACCATCGCCAAACAGCGCGGCGAGCACCGCGGCCTCATGCCCATGCTCGATCAACTGCTCGGCCAGATGATGGGTGCTCGACTGCACGCCGCCGCTGAACTCCGGTGTGTAGCCATTGCCGCCTGCAAAGAGAACTTTCATGGTCCTGGCTCCTCGTCTATCGGGTTTCAATGCCCATGGCCGATGAACGGCAGCGTCAAGTGCCGCCTCACGCAGTCTTTGGCGGATCAAGCGTCGCGAACGGATTTGTGCATGGCTGCCGTCCGGTGAACCGGATGGGATCATTGGGCGAACTGCGCGAGGTCGTCTCGTCGTCTATGTCGGTGTTGAAGTTCTGGTCGAGCTGCCATTCAGGCGTGTTGTGGCGGCCCCATTCCAGGAGCAGGATACGCGCCTTGCGCCGCCGGGCGAACTCATGCAGGACGAAAGCCGAACCGAAGCCGGAACCGATCGCGACAACATCGGAATGATCCTTGGTGACTTGCTCGGGCTTCACGTCCAGCACCATCAGCTACAATTCCTTTTACGCCGGGCGGTCGGCCCGATCTACGCCGGGCGGTCGGCCCGATTCTGCTTTCGGCTCTCCGAGTCCGATCTCATGCCGCCATTCTGCCGATCGAGTGATATTCGATGCCGTGGCGGGCCACGACCTTGGGATCGTAAAGGTTGCGGCCATCGAAGATGACCGGAGTGGCCAGGGCATCCTTCAGCGCATCGAAGGACGGTGCGCGAAAACTCTTCCATTCGGTGGCGATCAGCAGCGCATCGGCGCCGCGCAGGGCCGCCTCCTTGGTGCCGCACAACAGCAGGTCGTCGCGCAGCCCGTAGATGGCCTGGCATTCCTGCATGGCCTCGGGGTCATAGGCCTGCACGGCCGCGCCGGCGTTCCAGAGCGCCTCCATCAGCACGCGCGCGGGCGCCTCGCGCATGTCGTCGGTGTTGGGCTTGAAGGCCAGGCCCCATAGCGCGAAGGTCTTGCCCTTGAGGTTACCTTTGAAATAGCGGTGCACCTTGTCGAACAGGACGGATTTCTGGTCATTGTTGCGCTCCTCGACGGCGCGCAGCAGCTTGGCGTCGTACTTGACGCCCTCGGCGGTCTTGATCAGGGCGCGAACGTCCTTGGGAAAGCACGAGCCGCCATAGCCGAGACCCGGATAGATGAAGTGATAGCCGATGCGCGGGTCGCTGCCGATCCCCTGGCGCACTTCCTCGATGTCGGCGCCGAGCTGCTCGGCGAGATTGGCCATCTCGTTCATGAAGCTGATCTTGGTCGCCAGCATGCAATTGGCGGCGTATTTCGTGAATTCGGCGCTGCGCACGTCCATCACGATCATCTTCTCGTGGTTGCGGTTGAAGGGCGCGTAAAGTTCGCGCATCACCGCCTCGGTTTCTTCGCTCGACGTGCCGACGATGATGCGGTCGGGCTTCATGCAGTCGGCGACCGCGGAGCCTTCCTTGAGGAATTCGGGATTGGAGGCGACGTCGAAGCTCAGATCCTCGCGGCCCCGCTTCTTCAGCGTCTCGGCGATCCTGGCCTTCACCTTTTCGCAGGTGCCGACCGGCACGGTCGACTTGCCGACGACGATCTTGGTGGAATCCATCTCGCGGCCGATCGTCTCGGCCACCGCCAACACATATTTGAGGTCGGCCGAACCATCCTCGCCGGGCGGCGTGCCGACCGCGATCATCTGGATTTCGCCGTGCCTGACGGCGGCCGCCGCATCGGTGGTGAACTTGATGCGGCCGGCGGCGTGATTCTCCCTGACGATCGTTTCAAGACCCGGCTCGAAGATCGGAACGAGGCCCTGATTGAGCCGCTCCACCTTGTTCGCGTCAATATCGACGCAAACAACCTGGTGGCCAACCTCGGCAAGCACCGCCGCCTGCACCAAGCCGACATAGCCAATTCCAAATACCGTCAAGTTCATTCGGTTTCATTCCCATCCAGGGCAGCGGACCGCTTCTCGGCCCTGCCGGTTCAATTCGTCTTTCCCAGCTCTTTTACACTACACACCAGCGATTCCGGAAACTGGCAGGGCTGACCCAGCGCGGTGAACGCGACCCGTTCGATCTGCAGCGAAAGCGTGCGGCCCGGGTCCGCGAACGCTCCCATCCAGCCCTTCATGGTGTCGCTGCCCCAAAGGCTGAAGAAGATCTTCTGCGCATGGCTGGGCAACTTCGCGGGATCGGTGATGGTGTTAACCAACTGGCCGTTGAGATACCAGCGCAGGCTATCCTTCTCCCAGACGAAGGCATAGTCGTTGAAGGCACTGTCGGTGCCGCCAGGCACGTCGACCAGCTTTTCGTTCTTGCCCTTGCCGGCGATATAGGCGTTGACCTGCACCTTGGAAGTGTCCTTGGTCAGGATCTCGAAGTCGATCTCGTCCCAGGGCTGCTTGTCGGACGGGCCGATATAGGAGAAGAAAGCCGCGTTGAGGCCGGGGCCGGTGTCGGTCTTCATCCGCGCCTCATAGGTACCATAGCCGAAACGCTGCTTGGTCTGGATCTCGCCGCAGGCGAACTCGCGATCCTTGGTCTTCTGCTTCGCGAATCCGAGCGAAAGAACGCCATCGGAAAGCTTGACCAAGCCTTTCGACCAGGTGCAATTCTGATGGCTGCCGTTCGTCCAGCCGTCTGAAACGTACCAGCGCTCGCGGTCGAAATTCTTGAAATCGTCGACGAAAGAGGGCGCGGACTGGATATCCTGCGCATGAGACGGGGTTGCCGGCAGGCTGCCAAGAGCGACCAGCAGCAAAGCGACCGCCAGACCAGACCGCCGCCAGAAATGCAGGGCTGAAGGGGCATCGATTGCTGTCGTGGACATGGTCTTTGGATCCGAATTCATGACTAACTCACCTTTGCGCTGTGTCCCCAACCCAAAGTCGACGTTCGAACCGCTTTCAAACGGGCCAACCTTGACCTTTTCAATTGTCCTCCCGACTTCCAGCCTCGCATCACCTTCGCCGTAACGGTCCCGCGCCGCCGCCTTCAATTTCGGCCGGCTCCCGCCTGCCTGGCCGGTTCGACCGTCGCCGCCGGATCGGTGGTCGTATTCTCGTCGAAGACCACGTCCAGCGAGTGACGGAGCTCGCGCATCCTGCCGCCCTGGCGCGACAGTGCGGCGATGCGGCGCTCGCTGTTCAGGATCGACTGCGTCAACGCGCTGACTTCGGACGAGCGACGGTCGGAGGCGGAGCCGTTTTCCATGGCTTCGACAAGAAAGGCCGCGTTGGTGGCGTCCTTGCGGTAGCGGGTCTCCAGGCCGGTTTTCTCCGCCTCGATCTCCGCGGCGATCTGCTCGAAAAGCTTCGCCAGCCGGTCCAGGCGCGCAACGTCGGTCTGCCTGTCGCGGGCCGGATCCCTTGATCTGAAGCCGAATATCGAGGCCATGAACTTAAATTCCCGTCATCGCCGGCTTCCTGGCCGCCTTTCAGGCCACAGGCCGATCCCCGCAACCGGGGTTGAAAACTCGAAACCGCGTCGCCCAACTCCTCTGACGAAGAGAGACTTCGCACCAGTCCACCAGTTCGGCTGGTCGGTCAATTTGTTGCACCGCAACATAGACTGCCATCCTCAGAGCCGCGAGGCAACCACCCAATTCGTAAACTCATAAATCCAATCGAAATGGTTGCGTGGCGGGCTCGCGGTCGCAGGTAACATCGCGCCTTACCGTCCCTTGCCAGTGCTGGTTCCAGCCATCAGGAAACGCAGCGGCGGCACGTGCTTGTTCCTGGAGACCAGGCCAACACTGCGAAACAGCGCCTCGATCTTGTCGGACGCCACGCCCTGAACGATGGGGACGAGGTTGGATTGGCTTGCGAAGGCGTAGGCAGCGGCCGAAGCCAGGCCCCGCTCGGCCTTCACGTCGAGGAAATTGCGCAGCCGGTATTTGTCGCGCACGTGCCGCTCGTGCCGCCGCAGCACTGCTTTGGATCCTTCCGGAAGGCTGTCGATCGCCAGCAGCGCCAGATCGGCATCGGCCAGCCGCTTCAGGTCCTGCGTCTTGTGGCGGCCGCTGAGTGAATCGGCGCGCACGATAGCGCCGTAGCCGCAGGAACGAATGACCTTGAACCGTGCCCCGTGGGCGACCGCTCGCGCGTAAAGCTCGTAGTCCTCGCCCAGTCGCAGGCTCTCGTCGTAGCGCAACCCGTGGCGGTCGAGAAAGGCACGGCTGATCACCGGCTTCAAGAAGCCGAGTTCGCCTCTTTGGACGCGGCGCCTGGAGATGTTGCCTTCCACGAAACCTTCGAAATCGAGGAATTCCGGATCGGCGGCAAAATCCGGGGCGACGATTTTGGTTGCATCCCCAGCCGCGTCATCCCTGATGAGCATGATGTTGTCGGCGGCGAAATCCCAATCGGCGCCGGCAAACAGGTTGCGAAACCGGCCCTCGAGGAAGAAATCGTCGGCGTCCAGAATGCTGATGAACGGGGCTCGTGAACCGGCGATCGCCGCATTGCGGGCAAAAGAAGGGCCGCGATTGACGTCCAGGCGCATCACCGCAAGCCGGCCGCTGCCATCGTCGGCGGAGCGCGCGACCTCGGCCGTATTGTCCGTGGAGCCATCGTCGACGACGACGACCTCCCCAACTTCCGGTTCGCGCAACGCGGACGCGATGGCGACGGCGATCGTGCGCGCCGCGTTTTTGGCCGCGATGATCACGCAGATTTGGGATTTCGTCATCGACATGGAATTGCCTCTTGCACAGGTTCCGATCTGCCCTCGCCCTGTACGCGTTCGATATCCACCCCCATCACGGGCCGGCCGGCCGTTCGAAGATGCGGCGGCTGATGTCCGCCGACGCCGCCCAGCCGGCCTCGGAAAGGTAACGGACCGGAGCCCGGCCGCACAATTCCCACAACACCGTCCGTCGCTGCGGCCAGCGCAGCGACGACAGCCATGGCGCGATGACCATGTTGAGCAGGTCCTCGTTGCCGATGCGCGACAGGATCGGCTTGGCCCGCTCCGACAGGAGCGTGCCGGTGCCGCCGAGCAGCACATCGGCGGCGCGCAGGCCGAGCAGCAGCGTGTCCTCCAGCCCTTGGCTTACCGCTGCATCGAGCACACGCTGCTGATCGGCGTGGCCGAGACGGCTGGCGCTGGCCCTGATGTCGCAGACGTAGCCGGCGCAAGGCTCCCGGTTGAACAGTGCCTTGGCGACGCTGATGCAGGCCAGCATCAGCGTGTCGGCGGCCGACGTGAACGGGACTTCGGCGCCGGTGATCTCGACCAGCCGTTTTCGCCGCAGGAACCCGTCGGCATCGCGCGGACTGGGCGAGCCGGGCTGCTGAAGCCGGTAATGAAGGTCGACAGTGGATGATTTCGACCCCTTGCCACGGATCATGTGCTGTTCGCCGAGAAAGCGGACCCACCAGACCGAACGCGACTTGCCCGATACTTCGTAGCCGATCGAGCCTAACGCTTCGCGTGCCTTCAAGAACCCGGCAGGTGAAACCAGGATGTCGATATCGCCCGAGGGTTTCATGAAATGATCGTCATAAAGCAGATGCTGCTGGAACGGCCCTTTCAGGAAGACAAAATCAATCCGCCTGTCGAGCAGCGCCTCGTGAATGGCCATCGAATCCATGAGGCAGGCGGCGTTCATCGACACCGTCCTCCTGCGATAGGTTTCGAGCCACTGGAACAGTTCCGCCGGCCTCTCATGCCCCGGCGTACGCGACAGCGCCTTCAGGACGAACGTACCGACCTTGTTCAACCTGGCGATATCGGTGACGACAGCGTCGGAAAGGCCCGGCGTCCACGTTTCACCGGCCGAGGCCGCCGGCCCCGCGAAATATAACCGTAAGCAGGCCCGCACATAAGCGATCTCGTCGGCGCAGTCGGTGGCGCGCAGTCTTTCATAGGTGCTTTCCGGCAAGGCCATTGAGCGCACAGTCTCCAAAAAGCGGTTTGCGCGAAGCGCATGCTGCAGCTGCTAAGCAAAGCATCGTCAAAAACAGCGGCGCCGTAAAGCCTTTCCTTTCGCAGTGCGAGATTTTGCAACCATGGCGTTTGACGGCTTCGCGGAAGGTGATGAGATGTGTGGACGAATTCCCACCCTGGCGTAGCGCTTCGGCCGGGCCATCGATGGGATCAGCTGAAAGTTGCGTATCTTTTAGCGTTGTCCAATGGTAATGGCCAGTATTGGCTGGCTCTTAATTGTGGAAAATCAACGGGGTATGGAATCCCTTATGACGAGGATCACCCGCACCCGGCTCCATGTCGAAAGAGGTCGATTTCTTACACTCCGAGTGACGTCCGCAACCCATAATTGATTAACGGCTGGTAAATCAGGCTTGACTCATAAATGTTGCTGTGCAGCTATTGCGGTGCAGCATGAAAGTGCTGACGGCAATCGACAGGCCGTTTCCAGTCCTTATGGAGAGTAAAAATGGAACAGAATGTTGAAAAGCATGAGTACGAAACGCCAAACCTGACAGTACATGGTTCAATCGAAACCATCACCCAGGGCGGCGGTGGCAGCACGGCAATCGACGCGTCGTTTCCCGCGCACACCCCGATCGGCGACCTGACGTTCTCCTGAGACTAGCCTGATTCTGGAGGAATGACGTTGGGCCTCGAGAATCGAAGACAATGAAATGGAGCCGGGGATGAAAAATCCCCGACTTTCCGTTGAACTTGACGACGCGTAGACCGTGTGTCGCAAACGAGGTTTTAGGATGAACTGGAACCCATCCGAGCACGATTGCGTAAAGGCCACCAAGGACGCCGTTGCTTGCGAATTCGGCGATGGCCTCGCGCTTCTCAACCTGAAGTCCAATATCTATTACAGCCTCAACGGCGTCGGCGCCTTCATCTGGGAACTGATCCAGGAACCCAAGCCGATCGCGGATATCCGCAGCGCCGTCCTCGCTCGCTACAATGTCGACGCCGAACGCTGCAAGGCCGACGTCGACGCATTGCTGAAAGGCCTGGCGGAAAACGGGCTTGCGAGGCTTGAGCATGAGGCACTCGTCTAGGCAGGTGTCGCAGAAGGCCATGGTTGCGCGGCGAAGACCTGTGACGCAGAGAAATCCCCGGCCGATGAAGCAGCGGCCTGGCAGGCGCAGCGTGGCCAGGATTTTATCCTTGAGCGGCTCGGAAGCGCTTTTCCTATGCCGCTGCCTGCTGGTGGTCACGACCGTCCGGCTCGGGCTGACATTGTTCTCCTACAACCGCGTCCGCGGGATGGTGACGCGGCTCAGCGCGCACCAATGTGCCAGCATGGGCGAGTTGCGGCTTGTCGCCTGGGGGGTTGCTGCCGCCGCACGGTTCGTTCCGGGCGCCACATGCCTGACCCAGGCGCTGTCGGGCCAATACCTGCTCGCGCGCCAAGGCAATGCGTCGAACATCCGCATCGGCATCGAGCGCGGCACGGGCGAGCAATTGAAGGCTCATGCCTGGCTGGTCAGCGATAACCACATCGTGCTTGGCGGATCCGTCGATGGTTTCGCCCACCTGGTCGACCACGGCAGCCGATGAGCGGCCTAGCCGGAATCCTGCTTCGACAAGGCCCCGCGCCGGCTGAAGCGGCGAGCGACATCCAGCAGATGCTGGCGCGCATGCGCCATCGTGGTCCCGACGGGACGTCGTGGTGGCAGGACAGCGGCGTCGCGCTTGGCCATGCCTGGCTCAACACCACCGACGAAGCCGGCCCCGGCCCGCTGACCATGGCCGGCGGCAAGCTGGCCATCACCGCCGATTGCCGGCTAGATAACCGCGACGAGCTGCTCGCAAGGCTCGGCATCAGGGACAACTCAGTCGCCGATGCGGCGTTGCTGATGCGGGCCTATCTGCGCTGGGGTGAAACGTGCCCCGTGCATCTGCAAGGCGACTTCGCCTTTGCCATCTGGGATGCCGAGCGGCAGCTTTTGTTTTGCGCGCGAGACCATTTCGGGGTCAAGCCTTTCTATTACCACGCAGCGGAACGCCGCTTTGCCTTTGCCTCCGAGATCGGGCCAATGCTCGGCCTCGACGGGGTCGGCGCGCGCCTCAGCGAGCACCGGATTTCGGGGTTCCTGGCAGGGCTGCCTGATGACCCACAGTCCACGCCCTACAGCGACATCTTCGCCCTGCCGGCGCGTCACAGCCTCACCGTCACCGTGCAACGTCTGGTGCTGCGCCGGTACTGGCAGATCGAACCAACCCAGCGCGCACCGCGGCCTGATGCGGCGGAGGAATTCGCCCATCTGTTCGCGCAATCGGTCCGCAACCGCATGCGAGGAAGTCCGTCGATCGGCGCGATGCTGAGCGGCGGCCTCGATTCATCCTCGATCACCTGCGTGGCGGGATTGCAAAATGCGGCCGAGCGCAAGCCGAGGCTACCGACCTTCTCACTCGTGTTCGAAAAGGGTTCATCGATGGACGAGCGCCCGTTCATCGATGCCGTGCTCGATCAGCAGAAAGCCGATCCGACGTTCATCCCAGTCGGCAATTATGCACCCTTCGCAGAATTCGAACGGGTGCTGGAAGAACAGGAAGGCACGTTCCTGGCGCCGGGCCTGACGCTGACCCGCGGTATCTATCGGACGGCCGGCGCCAAGGGCATCAAGGTGCTCCTCGACGGCCATGGCGGCGACGAGGTCGTTTCACAGGGACATGGCCATCTGCACGAGCTTGCCAATGGCGGCAGATGGCTGGACCTTTGGCGCGAGGTCCGCAGTGCCTCCAACACCTATGGCGACAGCACGCTCGGCCTGTATTTCCAGTTCCTGACCATCTACGGGCCGGCCTGGCGCATCGCCAGGCTGAGACAGCTGGGGAATCGAGCCCTGAACAGAATGCGCAGGCCCGCCCGGTCGCAGCGTGGCCGCAGCTGGCGCGACCTGATCAATCCGGACCTTGCCAGGCGAACCGAGCTCGTCGACCGGTTCCATCGGGCTGGCTACATGCCGCCTGGCGTCCAAGCCAGCGACGCGCTCAGCCATCGCTGGATCCTGTCCAACGGCTATGTTCCGCACTCTTTCGAGGTTCTGGACAAGGCCGCCGCCAATTTCGGCGTCGAGCCGCGGTACCCCTTCTGGGACAAGCCGCTGGTGGAATTCTGCCTCGGGCTGCCGGGCGAGGAGAAGCTCCGTCATGGGTTTGGCCGCTACGTGCTGCGCCGGGCCATGGAGGGCATCCTGCCGGCGGCGGTACAGTGGCGGCGCGACAAGATCGATTTCACCGCCAATCTGGTCAACGGCATGGTGCGCAACCATCGCGACCTGCTGGAGCAGTTGCTGGTCGGCGATGCGGGCCGCATCGCACCCTATGTCAACCTGCCGGAAGTAAACGCCGCCTATGCGCGGCTGCTGCGCCAGCCGGACCAGGCGGCACCGCTCGATGTCCAGTATGTCTGGCGCTCGGCGTCGCTGTCGCTGTGGCTGCGGCAGGTCCAGCATGGCGGGAGCCCCGCATGATGTCTCGCCATGAGCCGTTCGCCGGCGATCTCGACCGTCTTCCCAGCCGCGACAGGACAGCGGGAGAACGAAGTTACTACCGGGCCTACGGCCTGCTCATCGCGTCCGACGTGTCGCTGCCCGAACTGGAGCCGGCCGACCCGGCAACGGCCGACATCGAGATCGTCATCGGCCCGATCGATATGCCCAAGCCTTCGGCGGAGGCAGCGACCGTCTTCCGTTTCGAGCCTGGCCGGCAGTATCTGGCCTGGGAGGCCGTCGGCGCATTCCTGATCAGCGACGCCCGCCGCATCGATGTCCAGCCGGCGCCCGGCGTCGGCGACAGCTTGCTTGCCTTCCCGTTGCTGGGGCCGGTGCTGGCGCTGCTGCTGCACCAGCGCGGCCTGCTGGTGTTGCATGCCAGCGCCATCGCGGTGACCGGCAGGGGCGCCATCTTCATGGGCGATAAGGGCGCCGGCAAATCGACGACGGCAAGCGCGCTGATCCGGGCCGGACACGACCTGCTCACCGACGACGTCGTGGCGCTCGATCTCACCAACCCGGACGAACCGATGATCGTTCCGGGATTTCCGCAGATCAAGCTTGCCGCCGATGCCGCGGCGGCGATCTCGCTTGAGCAAGCGCAAGTGCGACCGCAAGTGCATCCGGCGATCGAGAAGATGCAGCATCGCCTGCACGGCGCCTTCTCCGGCAACAGGGTGCCGGCGGCCAGGATCTACATCCTCGAGCGCCGCGAAAGGGCCGGGATCACCCTCCTGCCTCAAATCGCCGCCTTGCCAGCCATCATCAAATTCTCCTACGTGACGCGGTTTGGCCGCGCGGCGCTCTCCGGCGATTTCGCGGCGATACATCTTCGCCATTGTTCAGCGATTGCTAACCATGTCGGCGTGTGCCGGCTGGACGTTCCGACGGGCATCGACAGGATCGGCGAGGCTGTGGCGCTGATCGAAAAGGAATTGGCTGGAGATGCCTAGGTCATCGGTCTTCAGCCTGTCGCTGTTTCGCGATGTCGCGGCATTCGGCGCCGTCATTGCCCGGATCGGCGGACGACGAACCTGGACGGCGCTGCTGTTCCTGATCCTAGGCAGCCTGACGGAAGGCGTTTCCATCCTGCTGCTGGTGCCGTTGCTGCACCTGGTCGGCCGTGCCGACCAGGATTTCGCGGTAAGACTGCCCAATATCGATTTCCTGCGCTGGCTGGTGCCCGGCGGAACGCTGCAGCTGACCACGGTGCTTTGCGCGCTGGTCGGGCTTGTTGCCGTGCAGGCAGCCTTCAACCGCTTCAAGTCGGTGTACATGGCAAGGCTGCTCTTCGATTTCATCAACCGCTTGCGCATGAACCTGTTCGAGAGCATCGGCAAGGCGCGCTGGGGCGTGTTCACGCGCATGCGCGGCTCCGATCTCGACCATGCCCTGACCGGAGACATAGACCGCGTCCAAGGGGCGGCTTTTGCCCTGCTAATGCTGGTGCAGATCGCCGTGCTGCTGGCGGGCTATCTGGTGATTTCCATGTTCATATCGCCGGTCATGACGGCGTTTGCCGTCGTCATCGGCATCGTGATGTTCATAGCGCTGCAGCCCTTTCGCTCGCGAGCCACCGCCTTCGGCCGGATCCTGACGACCAATCGCCAGGACCAGTACCGCACGGTCTCGGAATTTCTGGGTGGCATCAAGGTGGCCAAGAGCCTGAATGTCGAGGCCAGCTATTTCGCGCAGCTGCAGGTCACGCTCGAAAAGATGAAGGCCGACAATATCGCCTATGTCCGCAACTCTTCGATCGGCACCGCCGTGTTCCAGGTGGCGAGCGTCGTGGGCTTGAGCGTCTTCATCTATGTGGCGTTGGTCCGCTTCCACCTGTCGCTGGCCGAGATCGTCGTGCTGCTCCTGGTCTTCATGCGCATCGCGCCGCGGTTCATGGACATGCAGACGCAGGCCCAGCAGGTGCTGATCAACCTGCCCGCCTATACGGCAATGCGCAACCTGCAGGCGCGTTTCGACGCCGAACGGGAGCCTGGCCATGTCGACTCCACGGATGCCCGCAAGCTGACCCTCGATACGGGGCTAAACGTTCGCGACGTCTCCTTCGTCTACGACGACGGCGCCGGCAAGGCAGTGGTGAGCGACATCACCTTCGGCCTTCCGGCCGGCAAGGTCACGGCGCTCATCGGCCCGTCCGGGTCAGGCAAGAGCACGATCGCCGACATGCTGCTCGGGCTGCTCGAGCCGACCGCCGGCAAGATCCTCGTCGACGGCGTCGAGATCGATGCGGGCAATCGCCGCCGCTGGCGCGATCAGGTGGCCTATGTGCCGCAGGACGTGTTCCTGCTGCATGACACGATCGCGGCGAACCTGCGCCTCGCCGCGCCCCAGGCCAGCGAGGACGACTTGTGGAGGGCACTGCGCGCCGCTCACGCCGGCGATTTCGTGGACCGACTGGACCTGAGGCTGAATACCGTGGTCGGCGACCGCGGCGTGCGCCTCTCGGGCGGCGAGCGCCAGCGCATCGCGCTGGCACGTGCTTTGCTGCGCAAGCCGTCACTGCTCATCCTGGACGAGGCAACAAGCGCGCTCGACTGGCAGAACCAGTCGCTTATCGCCCGGTCGATCGACGGCCTGCGCGGCGCAATGACGATCCTGACCATCGCGCACCGGCCGTCGATGATCGCCTTCGCCGACTGGGTGGTGGCGATGGAAGATGGTCGTGTGGTGGAGGTCGGGCAATATCAGCGGTTGAAGGCGAAGCCGGGGAGCCGGTTGTCCCGGATGCTATCGGGAGAACAGTCGGAAACCGAACCCGCCGATGTGGCCTGAGGACGATGATGTCCCCGTTGATCTAATGCAGCCCCCGCCGGACGCTGCCCAGCTTCTCGCCCTCGGGCACGTCGGTGGAGTTCTGTTTTCTCTCGGCTTCGCGCAGCCTGTCGGCAGGCGTTGGCGCGCTCCTGGCGATCATGGCATAGACGACCGCGAAATAACCGGTCTGGATGACCACCGCGCAGATGATGACACGCAGCAGTGTCGTGCCAAGCGAAGCTCCACCCAGCCAGGACCAGGCGACGACGATCGCGAGCGCGAACAGCATCCCAACGATGAATTTTGGAAGCGACATACCCAACAGCCCATAAACCGGCTCGGGTTATATCCAACGATAGCCCCACCCGAGCGCCGTCCCTTGTGATGCGGGCTTGTTAAACCACCCGCTCTCGACCGGTTGCTTCCGGCCTTTCAACCTGTCGCCACCGTAACAGGTATAATTTGCAATTCTATTAAGGCGAGCAGAAGGCGGCAAGGGCAACCGCACATATTTTTGATTGAGCTTACGCGTTCGACTCTGCCATGCTGCAACGCACCCGGCCGCATTTCACTCAACCTGCAGCCATTGTAAATCTGGAGTACAACCCGTAATATTAGATGGTATTTTAGGTGAATAGTCTAGAATATAGCGTCGCCGTTAAGGACTCGTATGCTCCGGATCCCGACAGTGGGAACGCACCGCCCAAAAATCGCCCCAAAAACGTCCGGATTTTTTTATGCTTGCCCATTTATTGTCACAAATGTGCTAAAAATTCCGAAATTTGAGCAGGACTAGCTTATTATTTGGTCAATTCATGACGCGACTATTTCAGCGGCGCGGGAAATTGTGTGTTGCGCTGCAGCATTTTTTTGGTATCGTGCGGTAAACCATTCGTTGAACGCATGGAGTTTCCGTATGAGGGATATTGCCAAGTCGGCCACGGCGGGGTTTTCGCAGGCCGACACCGACTTTCCGCCGCCGATCGGCGGCCTCATCAAGCGGAGTTTCGACATCGTCGGTTCGCTGGCTGGACTGATCGCGCTCAGCCCGCTGTTCATCATGATAACGTTGCTCGTCAAATTCTCCGATGGCGGATCGGTTTTCTACGGTCACCGCCGAATCGGGCGCGGCGGACGGCTCTTCTCCTGCCTCAAGTTCCGCACCATGGTTCCGGACGGCGACAAGGTGCTGGCCGCCTATCTCGCGACCAATCCAGAGGCCAATGCGGAATGGATAGCGACCCGCAAGCTGAAGAACGATCCGCGCGTCACCCGCGTCGGAACGGTGCTGCGCAAGCTGAGCCTCGATGAATTGCCGCAGATCATCAACATCCTCCAGGGCGACATGAGCCTTGTCGGGCCTCGCCCGGTGGTCCGGGACGAACTGGAAATCTATGGCAGCGCGGCTGTCTACTATCTGAAGTCCCGGCCCGGCCTGACCGGCCTGTGGCAGGTCAGCGGCCGCAACGACGTTTCCTATGACAGCCGCGTCGCGTTCGACCGCCACTATGTCGAGAACTGGTCGCTGTTCGAGGACGTTCGCATCATCATCAGAACAGTGCCGGCCGTCTGGATGTCGCGTGGTTCTTACTGATCGGCCGGCAGGATCAAGGCATCCGGCGGCAAGCTCATCGGGCGATGGGGGCTAAAACGGATCGGAACGCTCAGTTGAAGATAGACATTTTCGAAGCCTTTGGCAGCGGCCCGCTTTCCGGCCGCTCGCGACTCGTGGCGACCTGCCTTGCGATGTCGTTCGCTTTTCCCCAGATGGCCGCCGCCGACGATTACCGTCTGGGCTCCCAGGACAAGCTCACCATCCGCATCGCCGAATGGCAGACCGTCGAAAGCACGTTCCGCGACTGGTCGTCGGTCAATGGCCAATATACGATCGGCCCGGCAGGCACGCTGTCGGTGCCTTTCGTCGGCGAGTTGCCGGCGGCCGGCAAGACCACGGCGGAGGTCGCCGCGGCGATCGGCGAGGCGCTGCAGCACAAGCTCGCTTTATCGGACAAGCCCGAAGCCTCGGTCGAAATGGCGCAGTTCCGCCCCTTCTACATTTCGGGCGAGGTGCAGAATCCCGGGCAATTTCCCTTTGTGCCCGATCTTACGGTGCTGAAAGCGATCAGCGTCGCCGGAGGCATCAGGCGCAACGCCGACTACGGTCCCCAGCTCGGCAAGGACCTGGTGACCGCCAAGGGCAATTTCGATATCTCCGACGACCAGCGCGTTCGGCTGATCGTCAAGCGCGCCCGCATCGACGCCGACATGGCGGGCAAGACGAGTTTTGAGGCACCCAAGGAGGTCGAAGGCGATCCCCGGCTGCCGACCATCGTCGCCGACGAGATGACAATCCTTACCGCCGACCAGAAGGCGCTGAAGCTCAAGCTCGAGGCGCTCGACGATCTCAAGGGTGTGCTGCAGGCCGAAATCGAATCGCTGCAGAAGAAGATCGTCAACCAGCAGAAGCAGGTCGACCTGGCCCAGCAACAGCTAGCCAGCATCGGTCCGCTGGCCCAGAAGGGCCTGGTGGCCAATGCGAGGCTTCTGGATTCGCAGCAGTCCGTCACCGACCTGCAGGGCAAGATCCTGGACTACGAGACAGCCATCCTGACCGCCAAGCAGGCGATCAGCAAGGCAACGCAGGACGCCATCGACGCCCAGAACACCTTGAGTTCGACCCTCGCCGCCGATCGCCAGCAGACCGAAGCCGACCTGAACGAGGCCGCGCTGAAGGTGAATATGCAAAAAGGCCTGATAGCCCAGGCCACGGATCCCGCGACGACGGCCGCCATCACCAACGACCAGCAACCTACCTTGCTCTATTCGCTGGTGCGCGATGTCGACGGCAAGACCACCGAAATCGCCGCCAAGGAAGACACACCGGTGCTGCCTGGCGATGTGATCAAGATCAAGCTGGCGCCGCTGGCCAGCCAGTAGAGACGCGGAACCGTCGCGCGGCCCGCCGCGTACGATCCATAGCGCAAGAACTTTGAGCCTCCGCCAAGCCTGCTTGGCGGAGGCTTTTGCTGATTGATCTTCAGCACCGGAAAACCAGAATGGCTGTTGACGCAATTCCGAACGGAACCGCTACGCGTTTTCCCGCGATGGCTTTAGCGGACTCTCGTCATTACTCGGCTGCCGCCGGACGGTGAGGCCAAGCTGCCTGTCCAGCCTTCGCATCCGCCGGCTCGAAAGCCGGTGACCATCGCGTGCGGGTGACCGGCAACCGCGCCAGCTTGAAGAAGCTGAAATACATCAGGAATGAACCCATGATGTAGGGGTTGAGTATCTCGACCTCGACGAAGGAGCGGATGAGCAGCAGCACCATCACGCCGATGAGAACCACCGATTCGGCCTGCCATGTCTTGAAGATCACCGCCGCGATGTGGCCGAAGAGCGTGCGCAGCATGATCAGCGATATCAGCACGGCCCCGGTGAAGCCGAGTTCGACAAGGGCTTCGACATAGGTGTTGTGGAAATGGAAGCCGGTGCGGGTGCTGATGTAGAACTCGTTCCACAGCCGCTCCGCCTCGGCAAAGCCCTGCACCCAATAGGCGGCATAGCCGACGCCAAGGATCGGCGATCGCATCGCGGCGTTCCAGCCCTGCTCCCACAGATAAGTCCGCCCGGTGAGCGTCGAATCCTTGCCGAAGATGCCAAGCACGAAGTCCATGAGCCCGAGATTGAGGGCGACGATGGCTACCACGACGATCATGCCGGCGCCGACCAGGAAGATCACCCTGCGGTAGCGTCGCGACAAAAGCTTGCTCATCGCAAGAAGCGCCACCAGCGCCAGAACCGCCGGTATCGAGGCCATCGAGGTGGCGGAATGCGAGACGACCAGCACATAGGCCGACAACAGCACGACCGGCACGGTCAGCATGAAACTCAGCCGGCCACGCCGAAGGAAAGCAAGGAACACGACCGAGAAATAGATGCCGAGCGAGCCGACGAAGCCGATCTGATTCTTGGAGGCGAAGGCGCCGACGAAATTATAGGTGCCGTCGAGGACATCCTCGGAATAGGCGCCGACCTTCAGCGAATAGAGCAGGACGAAGAATATGCCGACCAGAGCGCCTATCGTCAGGGTGCGGACGCTGACGGTGCGTGCGGCGACATAGGCGCAGGCGATATGGGACAAGTACTGGACCGCCGTTCTGGCGGTGACGCCGGGCGCCTGCGACCAGAACACGGAAAAGCCGATATAGGCCGCGAAGAGCAGCGGCAGCCAGGCGCTGGACAGTTGCCGCAGGAAACGCTGGTAGTCGACCAGAATGAGCGGAAGCCAGACGGCATAATAGGCCAGGATCAGCACCTGGCCGAAAATGACGGAATAGGAGAACGCCCAGATCGAAACGGCAATGGCAAAGCTGCCATAGACCGAATTCTTCTCGGGATCGACGAGCAGGGATTTGGGAATTTTCATCTCACGGTCCCGTCGACACGACCCAGGACCGGCAGGCCGCAAACCAGCCGGCATTTCCGCAAACAGGGTCGTACAAGAAACGGCGTCTCCATTGTGCAGTGCAATATAACCTATCGCACCCCGTGCTCAATGGCAAATCCGGTCACCTTGTCTTACAGCGCGGCGATCGCCGAGAGACCGCTTGCCAGCAACCGACCAATCGGACGCGCGCTCCGGCTGCCCATCGGGAACGAGTCGCTGCCCTTGATGTTCCTTGGTCCATGGGTATGCCGAAATCGGCCCGCCATGGTGGGTATGGTGGAAAAGCTGCGCGACCAGTTCGAAGGAGCCGCGCCATAATCCGTCCGATTGGCCCAGACGATCCGGCCGCATGCCGGCTTGAACTCGGCCCGCGGTAACCTCACACTCCCTGGGGCGGGGCGTCACACGGGTCAGCCAACATGGACAGGGGAATGACATGCCGATGAACTTTGCGGGACGCTTCGCCGGCCGGTCGGCGGTGATCACCGGAGGCGCCTCGGGCATCGGCCTGGCGGTCGCGCAGAGGATCGTCGACGAAGGCGGGCGCGTCTGCGTCTGGGATCGCGATCCCGCACAGATCGAACAGGCGAAAGCCATTGTTCCCGGCCTGCGTGGAGTGACGTTGGACGTTGCGGATGCGGCAAGTGTGGAGGTCGCCGCACGATCGACGATCGAAGCCTTCGGCGGGGTCGACATACTGGTCACCAGTGCGGCCATCACCGGCCCCAACATGACCACCTGGTCCTATTCGGTCGAGGACTGGCGTGGGGTCATCGACATCAACATCAACGGCGTCTTCTACTGCAACAAGGCGCTGGTGCCACACATGCTCGAGCGCAACTATGGCCGCATCGTCAACATCGCCTCGATCGCCGGCAAGGAAGGCAATCCCAATGCTTCCGCCTACAGCACCTCGAAGGCGGCGGTGATTGGCCTGACCAAGTCGCTCGGCAAGGAACTCGCCAAGACCAAGGTGACGGTCAATTGCGTGACGCCGGCCGCCGTGCGCACCGCGATCTTCAAGCAGATGAAGCAGGAGCACATCGATTTCATGCTCTCCAAGATACCGATGGCGCGGTTCGGCGAGGTCGAGGAGGTGGCGGCGCTGATCTCATGGATCGCCTCGGAGGAATGCTCGTTCACCACGGCCGCCGTGTTCGACGTCTCGGGCGGCCGCGCCACCTACTGATGCGCTACAAATCCGCGTGAGCAGGCAACGAATATGCCATCGCCGGCGTCTAGTCGGTATGGAAGGTGTAGAAACGGCAAACATTTCAGACAGTCCCACGGGCGGGACCTTTCGCCGCGACCTCGGCGTCCAGGGCGAGGAATGGAGGCGAGAGGGCTGGTTCAGGGCTACAGCTACTGAGCCTTTTCGGGTATTCTCGACGAGAATTGTTTTCCATCCCTGCCCTTTCATGGTGGTTTCGGCCTGATGAACCTTCACGGCGTCGCCAAACCGGCTTACCGTGCCTTCGAAATGCTGCATGGCCTTGGAACCGAAATCCTGTCGACTCAAGGCAATCACCCCACCGTCGACAGTGGTGTGTGCGCGACGGAAATTCGTTGACCGTGCGGATTTCCAACTTCGCCTTGCCGCGGCGTCCGATCGCGAACGAGACAGTGCAGATTCAACTTGAGAATGCACGGCGGCCCGACATGGCAACCATCCGATGCGTCGATGCAGCAAATGCCAACCCCAAGACGCCATGGGTGAAGATGGGAAGTCCCGATTACCTGAGCCGAGCAATGGTAGAACATTTGCATGCGGCCTCGGCGATGCCGGAACAGGCGCAAGCGATCCCCTTCAGCGATCATGCCCTTCTGGTCGATGTCACCGTACCGGCGCAGGGCGTTGCCGCCATCAGGCAGGAGTTTTTATCGTTTGCTTAGAGCAGATCCCGCCGCGCTGGCCGATGACGAACTGCTGGACCACTGTCAACGCGCCGCCTTCGGCTATTTTCTGGAGAACGTGAACCCCGACAACGGGCTGGTCGCCGACACGTCGCGGCCCAATTCGCCGTGCAGCATCGCCGTCGTCGGGTTCGCCCTGTCCTGCTATCCGATCGGCGTCGAACGTGGCTGGATAGCGCGCGACGCGGCTGCCCGCCTGAGCCTTGCGGCGCTACGCTTTTTCCAGACCAGCACGCAAGGCAGCGGTCACGACGTCACCGGCCACAAGGGTTTTTACTACCACTTTCTCGACATGAGGAGCGGCTTGCGCGTTTGGCGCTGCGAACTGTCGATGGTGGATACCGCCCTGCTGATCGCCGGCATGCTGGTGGCGAGCGCGTATTTTTCCGGCGACAGCGACGACGAAGCCGAAATCCGCCACCTGGCCGAGGCGCTTTACAGGCGCGTCGACTGGCGATGGGCGCAAGGCAGCAGCCCGACGCTCCGCCAGGGCTGGAAGCCGAGGAGCGGCTTTCTGCATTATGGCTGGGAAGGCTATAACGAGGCGACGATCCTCTATGTGCTGTCGATGGCCTCTCCGGACCGCCCGACCTCGGACGACAGCTACGAGGCCTGGACGGCGACCTATCAATGGGAAAACATCTACGGCCACGACGTGCTCTATGGCGGGCCGCTGTTCATGCACCAGTTCTCGCATGCCTGGATCGATTTCGCCGGCATCCGCGACGCTTTCATGCGGGAGAAGAATTCGGACTATTTCGAAAACAGCCGCCGCTCGACATACCTTCACCGCGACTACGCCCGGCACAACCCTTACGGCTTTGACGGCTATGGCGAGAATTTGTGGGGCCTTTCGGCCGGAGACGGACCGGGCGGCTTCCGCGCCAGCGTGGAGCGGCGGACCCACCGGTTTTCCGGCTATGCCGCGCGCGGCGCGCCTTTCGGACCGGATGACGGGACAATCGCGCCATGGTCCTATCCGGCGTCGTTGCCCTTTGCGCCGGACATTTGCCTGGCGGCGCTGCGTCACCTCGTCGATCGTTATCCGGAGGTACTCCACAATTTCCGGCTGCCGAGCGGTTTCAACCCGACATTGGCCAACCGGCGCAAATTCGGCCGCGCCGGCTGGGTGTCGGAAGGCCATTACGGGCTTGACCAGGGCATCGCGGTGATGATGATCGAAAACCACCGTTCCGGACTGATCTGGGAGTTGATGCGTTCCAATCCCCATATCCGTCGCGGCCTGGACAAGGCGGGTTTCACCGGCGGATGGCTGTCGCGGCCGGTATCCGGAGGGCGCGATGTCGCGTGAACCGACGAGAACCGCCGTCTTCCCTCTCGACAGCAACGACGTCGAACTGATCAGGGGCGCGCATCCCGCGCACTGGAAGAACCCGACCCCGAACGGCCTCTACAATCTCGTCGTCATCGGCGCCGGGCCGGCCGGGTTGACCGCCGCGCGTGACGCCGCGAGCCTTGGCGCGAAGGTCGCGCTGATCGAACGCGGGCTGATCGGTGGTGCCTGCGTCAATGTCGGCGGTATTCCGTCGAAGTCGATCATCCGCACGGCCAGGCTCTATGCCGATATGCGCGATGCCGAGAGCTTTGGCGGCGACCCGCCAGACCACCTTCGCGTCGACTTTCAACGGGCGATGACACGGATGCGGCAGATACGGCAGCGGATCAGCCGTGCCAATTCGGCCGTTTCCGTCGCAGCCGAGGGCATCGACCTCTATTTCGGCGAAGCGCGCTTCGGCGGACCGGACACCGTCGTGGTCGCGGACAGGACCCTGCATTTCAAGAAGGCATTGGTCGCGACGGGGGCGCATGCCAGCGGGCCCGCGATCCCAGGACTTGCCGAGGCCGGTTATCTCGACAACGAGACCATGTACGACCTTACGCAATGCCCGCCGCGGCTCCTCGTCATCGGCGGCGGGCCGCTCGGCTGCGAGATGGCGCAGGCCTTCTGCCTGCTCGGCGCCAAGGTCATCCTGGCGCAGAGCGATCCGATGTTCCTGCCCGGCGAGGAGCGCGACGCCGCTCAGATCCTTTCGGATGCGCTGGCACGCGAGGGGATCGAGGTGCGGCTGAACACCGAAGTGGTGGCGGTGCGGATGGAGGGCGGAAAGAAGGCCGCCGACCTGATGCGGGATGGCGACATGACGACGATTTCGGTCGATGAGATCATCACCGGCGTCGGCCGTTCACCCAACGTCGATGGCCTGGGCCTCGATGAGGCCGGCGTGGCCTATGACGTCAACGGCATCAAGGTCGACGATTATCTGCGATCCACCAACCCACATGTCTACGCGGCGGGCGACGTCTGCCTCGAATACAAGTTCACCCACACCGCCGAGGCAGCAGCGCGCATCGTCGTGCGCAATGCTCTGTTTCGCGGCCGCGAAAGGCTCAGCGAACTGGTTATCCCCTGGTGCACCTATACCGATCCGGAGATCGCCCATGTCGGTCTCTATCCCCTGGAGGCGCGGCGCAACGGCATTCCCGTCAAGACCTATACGGTCCTGATGCACGATGTCGCCCGCGCCGTGATGGACGGCGAGGAGGAAGGGTTCGTCAAGATCCATGTCAGGGAGGGGTCCGACCGCATCCTGGGGGCTACGGTCGTCGCCACCCATGCCGGCGAGATGATCAACGCGGTGACCCTCGCTATCCGGTCGGGCATGGGATTGCATGCGTTGGCCGACGTCATCCATCCATTCCCGACACAGGCGCAAGGCATCAAGATGGCGGGCGACGCCTACAGACGGACACGGTTCACTTCATTGCGCAGGCGCCTGGCGGCCCGCTGGCTGGCCTGGTCCAGGCGATAAGCCTTTGCGCTCGGTCTCAGCCCGCATTGCGGCCGATCCGCAAGGCAAGCGCGCCGGGCATCGGACCATGATCCAGCGCTTGACGAAGGCACGGTTCGGCTAAACAAGTCGAAGCTGATTTCTGAGGTGGCGAGGCCTCGTTAATGTCGTCCGAGAAAGAGCTTGCGCCGCTAGTCCTGGCGCGAAGCGTCGGGCGTCCGCTTTGAGCGCGCGGCCCGACGTCGACATGCCGGCGCACGGCAGCCGGCGACGCGTGCTGATCGTGTGCCATGAGCCGGCGTTTCCGCCGACTTCCGGCGCGGATCTGCGCAACTATCGCAATGCCGTGGCAGCGGCCGCGTTCGGACCGGTCTGCCTGGCCTCGGTGCGGCCCAGGGCCATCGCCATGACCGCGCCCGATCCGCTTATCCGCACCGAGGCGCTGTCGATCGAGGGAGAGCCCCGGACGGCTTCCATCGGATGGTGGCGCCTAAGGGAGGAGCATCGCATTTCGCGCGCGGCGCTGGCGCGGCTGGAAGCACTGATCCTGGAGTTCCGCCCGGACACCGTCGTGGTCGAGAGCATCGGCCTGTTCAAGCTGCTGCGGCCTTTGCGCTCGCTGGCAAAGCAGCTCATCCTCGATATGCACAATGTCGAGTCCGACCTGTCCGCGCAGATGAAACGCGCCGAAGCCACCGCATCGCGCTTTTCCGTGGCCGCATCGGGGCCTGGCATCAGGCATCTCGAAAGAAAGGCGCTCGCCCTTGTCGACAGGGTCTGGGTCTGCTCGAACGAGGACCGCGAGAAGCTGATGCGCGTTGCCGGGCGCACGATGCCCATCGATGTCGTTCCCAATGGAATTCCCAACGTCGAGGCGATTCCCGATATGCTGCCCGCGGAACCGTCGGCCGACAGCGGCTTTCCGGTGATCCTTTTCATAGGTCATCTCGGCTATCCTCCGAATGTCGACGCCGCCGGGCGGTTGGCCCGGACAATATTGCCCCGCATCCGCCAGGCCTTGCCCGACGCTAAGCTGGTTCTGGCCGGACGCGGCCCGGAACCGCCCGTGCTGGCCCTGGGCGGATTGCCCGATGTCGAGCTCGTCGAAGATCCCGAAAGCGTGGCGCCGCTCCTGTCCGGCGCGCATCTCAGCATCGTCCCGCTCCGGGCGGGCGGGGGCACGCGCATCAAGATCCTGGAGGCGATGGCCTGGGGGGTGCCGGTGATCGCGACACCGCTCGCGGCCGAGGGCCTGGGCCTGGTCGAGAACGACGAGGTGCTGCTGTCGGCCAGCGACGAAGGCCTGGCCGCCATGGCCGTCCAACTTTCACTCGACGCCGGGCGCCGGGCAAGGCAGCGCGTGCGCGCCCATCAGTCGGGCTTGCCCTGGACAGTGACGGCGATGACGACCAGCCATCTCCGAGCACCCCATGAGCCGCCGATGGTCCCGCGGATCCTGCACCAGACGTGGAAGACCGACAACGTCCCGAACGCTTCGAGGCCTATGCCGAGCGCTGGAGCGCACTGGGGTCGCGGTGTCCTACCGGTCCGTCCGCACACGCCACGCGGAGCCCGGTTGCCAGGGTCAGTCGTGCAGATCCCGCGCAATCGGCGGGCCGACCGAAAATCCGGAGAACGTGACTTCGAAACCTTCCCGCTGCGGCGAACAGCACATCACGCCGACATCGACCATCCTCGAGGTCGGGAAATAGGCGAGCCGCACCGGCTTCCAATGACCGTCGGAAGCGTCGAGATACTGGACGCGGACCGCCTCGCCGTGGCGGGTCAGGCGGATCCTGACGCCGTCAGGGCCGGCGGCAATGGCCACCAGCGACCAGTCCGAAGTGTCGTTGGTGACGACGACGGAGAAATAGGCAAGGCCATCGGTGTATTCGATGCCGGCCTTGATCCAGTGCGTTTCGCTCAGTCGGACCATCAGCCCGGCCTGGTCGTAAAGCACCTCGTAGTCGCCCTTGACGGTCACTTCGGCGGTGAAATCGCCCTCGACCCGCCGATACAGGAAGTGGCCGTTGTCGCGCCAGAAGCCATAGAAGGTCTCACGCCAGAAATCGGTTTCCTTGCCGGTGCGCACGCGCACGCCATCACCTTCGATCGCATGGTGCGGCGGCGGGTTGAGCCAGGTCAGGTCCTGCAATGTCATCCCTTTGCACCGGTCCGTTTCCAGAGGAGGTGACGGTCCGCCGGCGGTCGGCCGGCGCGCCAGATCATCCCGCGAACGTATAGGCGGTCTTTACCGTGGTGTAGAACTCCATGGCATAGCGGCCCTGTTCGCGCGGACCGAAGCTCGAACCCTTGCGACCACCGAAAGGAACGTGGAAATCGACGCCCGCCGTCGGCAGGTTGACCATCACCATGCCGGCTTCGGAGTTGCGCTTGAAATGCGTGGCGTGCTTGAGGCTCGACGTGCAGATGCCAGAGGTCAGGCCGAACGGAGTGTCGTTGGCAACGGCAAGCGCCTCGTCATAATCCTGGACGCGGATGACGCTGGCGACGGGGCCGAAAATCTCCTCGCGCGAACTGCGCATGGCGTTGGTGGCCTCGGTCAACAGCGCCGGCTTGAGATAGAAGCCCGGCGTTTTGCGGTCGAGCCGTTCGCCGCCGAAAGCGAGCGTGGCGCCTTCGCGGACGCCGATTGCGATATAGTCTTCGTCCTGCTTAAGCTGGGTCGCGTCGACGACCGGGCCGATCTGGGTCCGCGCGTCGAGCGCGTCGCCGATCACCAGTTTATCCATGCGCTCCTTGAGCGCGTCGACGAAACGGTCGTGGATGCCTTTGGTGACGATCAAACGCGACGAGGCCGTGCAGCGCTGGCCGGTCGAGAAGAAGGCGCCGTTCAGCGCGCAATCGACAGCGACCGCGAGATCGGCATCGTCGAGCACGACCAGCGGATTCTTGCCGCCCATTTCAAGCTGGAACTTGCGCATGTGCTCGACGCTTGCCGCCGCGACGCGCTTGCCGGTTCCCACCGAGCCGGTGAAGGAGATGGCGTTGACGTCGGGACTGTCGAGCATCGCCTGGCCGACCACCGAGCCCTTGCCCATGACGAGGTTGAGCACGCCCTTGGGCAGGCCGGCGCGATGCAGGATGTCGACGATGGACCAGGCGCTTTCGGGAACGAGCTCGGCCGGTTTGAAGACGATGGTGTTGCCATGGGCCAGCGCCGGAGCGATCTTCCAGGCGGGAATGGCAATAGGGAAATTCCACGGTGTGATGATGCCGACCACGCCGACCGCTTCGCGCGTGATCTCGACGCCAACGCCCGGCCGCACGCTTGGCACCACCTCTCCCGACAGGCGCAATGTTTCGCCGGCAAAGAAATCGAATATCTGGGCGGCGCGGATGGTCTCGCCAATGCCCTCGGCCAGCGTCTTGCCTTCCTCACGCGCCAGATTGCGGCCGAGTTCGTCCTTGCGCGCCACGATCTCGTCGGCCGCCTTTTTCAGCACCGCATGGCGCGCCAGCGGACCGGAACGGGACCACGCTGGAAACGCCGCCTTGGCCGCCGCCATCGCCTGGCCCGCCTGTTCGACCCCCGCCGAAGCATATTCGCCGACGACGTCGCCGGTATCCGAGGGGTTGATGTTGCGGGAGCCGGCATCGCCGACCCATTCACCATCGATGAGGTTCTTTCGAAACGCTGTCATGTCCTTGCCTTCCTGGCTGTTGGCCGCGCGGCGGCATCTGTCTGAAGTGGTATTTGCCAGACAATTGCCTTGCGGGAAAGCGCGCACTGTGTCTGGAGACCGCGACAAAAATCCCCGGGCTGCGCTCATGCCTTCGGGGCAGCGGCGACCGAGTCTCATCGCCAAGCAATCCGGCCAACATGGGCGGGCAGCGCTCCGGGTCAAGGCCGGAGGGCCCTGTACAGATATGTCCACAATCTTGATTTGCCTTGTGTGGCGTGTCATGCGTCGTCGAGATGGCAGCACTCGAAACGACGATCCAGCGCGCCGCCGCCACCGGCAACATCAAGGCTACTCGCGAAGACTGGCTGAAGCTGGCGCTTGAAACCCTGATCTCGGACGGTGTCGAACGCGTCCGTGTGCTGACGCTTGGCCAGCAACTCGATGTCTCGCGCTCGAGCTTCTACTGGTATTTCAAGAGCCGGCAGGATCTGCTCGACCAATTGCTGGACCACTGGCGGCAGACCAATACCCGATTCATCGTCGAGCGTGCCGCACGCCCTTCCGCGACTGTCATTCGCGGGGTGATGAGCATTTTCGAATGCTGGGTCGACGAAAAGCTGTTCGATCCCCGGCTGGATTTCGCCATCCGGGCATGGGCTCGCCGCTCCCCCAGCATCCGGCGTGCGCTCGACGAGGCCGACGAAGAACGCGTCACTGCCATCCGCGGCATGTTCTTGCGTCATGGCTATGAGGAGGAAGACGCGTTCGTTCGCGCTCGCGTGCTCTATTTCATGCAGATCGGCTACTATTCGCTCGAACTCAACGAGCCGATGAGCAGCCGCCTGCCGCATGTTGCCGCGTATCTGCGCAGCTTCACCGGCCAGGAGCCTTCGGCTGCGGATGTCGAGGATTTTTCGCGCTACGTCGCGAAAGCGGTCTCCGGCGGCCGGTAGCCGAAGACTCCGAACTCGCGATCCCAATAGCGCTTCGCCATGGAACGAAGACCAGGCGGCGATAGGATGGTAAGTTCCGGCTAAAGCGTAAACGACCAGAACAGGCAGGCCACCGTGGCGGCGGCAAAGATCACGAAGAACAGGCTGCGCAGCAGCACGTTGCGGCGCAACTCGTTCATGACGAAGTGGCAACCGACGACCGCCACGGCAAACAGGAACCGCCAGTTCAACAGCGCCAGAAGGGCGCTGCCCTGACCGAAGGCCCATCGGGCGAGCAGGCCGCCGACGATGGTGGCGAGCAGCACGATGACAGTCCAGAAGATCGCATCGGCGGCATGGAGGAGGACGATACTGGCCGCGCGGATCGGCAGGATCATCATCAACAGCGCGCTAAAGAAAAAGGCCGCGGCAAGCGGAATGAACGTTCCGGCGTCGGCGATGCCGTCGAGACGCTTGACGCCGATCACGCCATAGGGATAGCCGTGGCGGGCCACCGCAAGGCTCAGCGCCATGAGCAAGGCGGTCAAGACGGCGACGAGGGCGAAGGTCGTGAGGGCTTTGCTCATGGTGTTCCTGTCCTGGGCGAATCAGACAGGAACCGGTGTAACCGATGGTCGTAAATTGCGCGTAAGCGGTCACCCGCCGCGGGCATCCCGAAGGGGATGACCGTCAGGGCAAAGCCACTCGGCGACGACCAGGTCGACCGCAGCGCGCGCCGCCCGCCTCCGGCAGATCAGCTCCAGGCGTGCAGCGGCGGATTTTCGCCGTTGAGGAAATATTTGCCGAGGATCGAATATTTCCAGCGCACCGGATCGTGCAGCGTGTGCGTGCGGGCGTTGCGCCAATGGCGGTCGAGATTGTGTTCGGCCAGCGTCGAGCGCGTGCCGGCCAGTTCGAACAGCTTGTTCGTTGCGGCGATGGCGATCTCGGTCGACAGAATTTTTGCTTCCGCGGTGACGATCTGGGCATGCGCGACCGTTTCGGCTGTCGGCTCGGCCACCGCCTTGTCGATGGCATGACCGGCCTTTTCGAGCAGCGCCTGCGCCGCGTGCAGGCGCAGCGTGAGGTCGCCGATAGCCTGGATGGTGTAGGGATCATCCCAGGCATTGTCGAAGCCGCTGTCGATCCAGGCGCGACTCCTGGTCCTGACAAAGTGAACCGTCTCGTCGATCGCCGCCTGGGCGATCCCCGTGTCCACCGCCACCTGGATGATCTGGAAGATGGCGCCGTCGGCGGTCGGCTTGTCGTAGCCCTTGTAGCCCGGCACCAGATACGTCTTCGGCACCTTGACGTTGTCTATGATGACAGTGCCGGAGAGCGTCGTGCGCTGGCCGAAGCTCGACCAGTCGTCGATGACGGTCAGGCCGGGCGCGCCGCGGTCGGCGATGGCATACCAGGCGCGACCTTCGTCATCGAGCGCCACGATCGGCACCAGATGGGCAAGCAGCGCGCCGGACGAATAGAATTTGCGGCCGTTGACGACGACATGGTCGCCGGCATCGGTGAAGCGGGTTTCGAAATCGGCGGCGCGCTTGGAGCCGAACTCGGAAAAGGCGTTGCCGAACCGGGTGCCCTTCAGCGCCTCGGTGAACAGCAGTTTCTGCTGTTCCACATCCGACACGGTGCGAATGGCGGCGATGACGCCGAGATGGTTTTGCGCGACTTGGCCGATTGAGGAATCGGCCGCCGAGATGATCTCGATCACCTTGGCCAGCGTCGCATAGGACAGTTCCGGCCCGCCGAATTCCTTCGGCACATTGATCGACCACAGGCCGCTTTGGGAAAAGGCGTCGAGCTCGGCAACCGGCCAGATACGCTCGCGGTCGCGCCTGGACGAGTCCTTGATGAATTCGGCGGCGAGCGCATGGGCGACGGCGATCGCCTCCGCATCGTCCCTGATGATGTGTGCTGGTGCCGAGGGCCTTGCGACCGGCGGTACGGCGGCGGAAGCATGGTCTGTCTTGACGGTCGAGACGGTCATTTCATTGCTCCTTCAAAATTAGGTTCAGGCAACGGCGTGGAGACGGGATGGCTTGGCGGCGGGCGACGGCTGCTGGCCGAGATAGAGCGCCCTGATATCCTCGCGCTGGCGAAGATCGGCGGCCGCGCCGGATAGGACTGAGACGCCGCTTTCGAGCACAGTGGCGTGGTCGGCATAGCGAAGCGCGACCGCCGAGTTCTGCTCGGCGACCAGGATCGACAGACCGGTCTCGCGGTTGAGTTTTTTCAGCGTCTGAAAAATGTCCTGCACGATGAGCGGGGCAAGCCCCATCGAGGGCTCGTCGAGAACCAGGAGGCGCGGCCGCGACATCAGCGCGCGGCCGATGGCAGTCATCTGCTGCTCGCCACCGGAGGTGAGGCCGGACAATGTCCGACGCTTTTCCCTGAGGCGCGGAAAACAGGAATAAACCCGTTCGAGGTCCGCGTTGATCTCGGCGCGGCGGCCGCTGCGGCCGATGCCGCCGGCGACCAGGTTTTCCTCGACTGTGAGGCTCTTGAAACAGTGACGGCCTTCCAGCACCTGGACCAGCCCGGCGCGTACGAGATCGCCCGGCTTGCGGTGAGAGACATCCGAGCCATCATAGCGGATGGAACCGGCGTTGACCTGGCCGCGCTCTGCCGGCAGCAGATTGGAGACGGCTTTCAACGTGGTGGTCTTGCCGGCGCCGTTGGCACCGAGCAGCGCCAGAATCCCGCCCCGCCTGATCTCGAAGCTGACGCCATGCAGCGCCGTGATGGCGTTGATATAGCTGGCGTGGACCGCGTCCACGGCCAGGATGATGTCGTCGTTCGGCATGGCTGTTCCCGTGCTTTGCGGATGCGCCGGGCGCCGAGGACGGTGTCCACGGCGCCCGCCCGGAAATCAGTTGGTGGTCACGGCGTTGGCATCGTCGGCCGTGCGCAGCTTGATGCCCTTCTCGGCGGCATAGGCCTCGGCCGACTTCTCGATGATCGGCCGCAGCAGCGCCCAATCCGGCGCGATCCAGTCGGAAACGACGTTCCACTTCTTGCCGTCCCACTGCTGGAAGGTCACGTAGCCCTCGCCCTCGTGGTTGTCCCAGCTGACATTGATCGAGTGGAACAGGTCCTTGGCCCCGAGCGCTTCTACCTTGGACGGGTCGAGCTTGAGGTGTTCGAAGCCCCAGCGGACTTCGTCGCCGGTCAGCGTGCGATGGCCGAACTTCTCCTGCGCGACGCGGATCGCCTCGACATTCAGGATGCCGTTGACGATGCCGAGATTGTGGTAGACCGAGCCGATGCGCGACTTGTCTTCGAGATTGCCCTTGCCGGCGCCGTAGACGGTCTTCACGATCTCCTGCACCACCGGATAGGTGCTGCCCGAGGCCTGGGTGGTGATGGCGGTGTAACCCTTGGCGGCATCGCCGGCGGGGATGACGTCCTCTTCCGAATTCGACCAGACATTGCCGACGATGTGGTCGACGGGGTAGCCGACCTTGACCGCAGTCTTGAGCGCCACCGGGTTCATCACACCCCAGCCGCGCAGGACGACGAAATCAGGTTTGGCGCGGCGGATGGTCAGCCATTGCGACTGCTGCTCGTTGCCGGGATGCGGCACTTCGATCTGCTGCACGGTGAAGCCGTATTTCTGCGCCAGCAATTCATAGATCGGGATGGTCTCCTTGCCGTAGGGCGAGCCGTGATAGAGCACGACGATCTTCTTGCCCTTCAGCTTGTCGATGCCGCCTTCCTTGGCGGCGATGTAGTTCACGATGCCTGACGTCTCGCTGTAGGGGTTGAGCAGCAGCGGGAAGACGTAAGGGAAGACGCGCCCGTCGGTGGAGTCGGTGCGGCCGTGGTTGACCGTGATCAGCGGCACCTTGTCGGCGGTGATACGGTCGATCATCGCATAGGCGATGCCGACCGAGAGCGGGTTCCAGGCAGCGGCACCCGCATGGCTCTTCTGCCGCTCGTAGCATTCGACGCCGCGCTCGACCTCATACTGGGTCTCGCACTCGTCCCAGGTCAGCTTGACGCCGTTGACGCCGCCGTCGCGGATGTTGATGAGGTTGAGATAGTCGATGAAGCCGCCGAAGAAGCCGGTGCCGCCGGCCGCGTAGGGTCCGACGCGATAGCTCTGCAGGGGGAAATATTGCTCGTCGGCATGAGCGGATGGCAAGGCCACCGACACGATCATCGCCGCGGACAATGCCGCCGCCTTGATGGTGCTGAGGAAGGTCATGGCTAGGGTACTCCCGGTATCGGCCGTTTTTGATCCGGCCTCTGGTTCATCTTCGAATAGGATTTTGCAGTGCGAGGGCTCAGGTCGATTGCCAGGCGAACAGAAGCCGTCTTCGGATCCTGTCCCACAAGGCCACCAGCCCGTCGGGTTCGAGGATCAGAAACAGGATGATGAGGACGCCGAGCACGACGCGCTGGCTCATGTCGAGGACGCCCGAGTCGAAGACATCGCCAAGCAGGAAGCCGCCGAGGCGCGACAGTGCGAGCGGAAAGACCACGATCAGGGCGGCGCCGAAGAACGCGCCGCGGATCGATGCGAGGCCGCCGATGATGATGATGAACATTATCTGGAACGAGCGGTCGAGATCGAAGCCATCCGGCTCTACGGTCCTGAGATAAGCGAACGCCCAGATGACACCGGCGACGCCGATGACGAAGGACGAGACGGCAAAGGCCAGAAGCTTGGTCTTCAAGACCGGGATGCCGATGATGCGAGCGGCGGTCTCGTTGTCGCGGATGGCGATGAAGTTTCGTCCGGTCTGCGACGACACCAGCCGATAGGCGAAGAAGGTCAGGACGACGACGATGGTCAGTGCAAAGAAGTAACGGCCGACGGGGCCGTCGAGTGTGAAGCCTGAAATCGACAGCCTCGGCGCGTCGATGACGCCGGATGCAGAGTTGTTGGAAAACCAGCTGAACTTGGTCAGCGCCCATTGCACGAAGAACTGCGCGGCAAGCGTCGAAACCGCGAGGTAAAAACCTTTCAGCCGCAGGCTCGGCAGGCCGAAGACGATGCCGATCGCGGCGGCCACGATGCCGGCGAGAAAAATGCTGCCGATCAGTGGCAGGCCTTCGACGCGCAGGTTGAGATTGTAGGTGGCAAAGACGCCTGTCGCCATGAAAGCGGCGCTGCCCAGCGAAACCTGGCCGGCGTAGCCGGTCAAGATATTGAGGCCGACACCGGCGAGGCTGAGCGCCAGGAACGGCAGCAGGATGGCCTCGAACAGGTAGCTCGAGCCGATCAGCGGCACGACGCCATAGGCCAATGCGAGCAGGAGTGCGGGCACCGCCCAGTTCGGCAGCACCGTAGCGGCGGGAAAGTCGCTTGTAGTCGCGGCCATGGCTCAGACCCTTTCGACGAGCTTCTGGCCGAACAGGCCGGAAGGACGGATCAAGAGGAAGACAAGCGCAACGACATAGGCGAACCAGCTCTCGATGCCGCCGCCGAAATAGTCGCCGATAAAGACCTCGGCGAGCTTCTCGCTGGCGCCGATCAATAGCCCGCCGACAATGGCGCCAAGAATGGAATCGAAGCCGCCAAGCACCAGCACCGGCAGCGCCTTGAGCACCACCAGCGACAGCGAGAACTGCACCCCGAGGCGGGCGCCCCAGAGCAGCCCGGCGACCAGCGCGACCAAGCCGGCCGCCGCCCAAACGATGGCCCAGATCAGCGGCAGACGCAGGCCAACCGCGAGTGCGGCGAACTGGTCGTCGGCGACGGCGCGGAAGGCGAGGCCGATGCGGGTGTAGCGGAAGAATAGCGACAGCAGGAGAACCATGCCGGCCGCGACCACCGCCGCGAAGATATCGAACTGGCTGATCAGCACCCCGCCGACTTCCAGCGGCACATCCTCGATGCCGAGGTCAAGGCCATGGACCTGCGTGCCCCAGATCAGTTGGGCGGCGCCCTCGATGATGTAGGACAGGCCAAGTGTCGCCATGAACAGGGTGATCGGCGGCTTGTTGGTCAGCGGCCTCAGCACCGTGCGCTCGATGGCGATGCCGATCGCCACCATGGTGGCGAACGTTGCCACCAACGCCAGTGCAAACGGAACACCGCGTTCAACAAGGCTGACGAAGGTGAGGGCGGCGAACAGCAGCATCGCGCCTTGGGCGAAGTTGAGCACGCCCGAAGTCTTGTAGATCAGCACGAAGCCGATCGCGACCAGCGAATACATGACGCCGGAAAGCAGCCCGCCGACGAGCACCTCGATGAAGAACTGATAGTCGAAATCGGCGATCATATGCCCGCCCTTCCTTCATTGCGAGAGAGGGCCTCACCGTCCGAGGCGACGCCCAGATAGGCATCGATGACGCGCAGGTCGTTGCGGACCTCGTCGGGTGTGCCGTCGGCTATCTTGCGGCCATAATCGAGAACGGCGATACGGTCGGACAGGCCCATGACGACGCCGACATCATGTTCGATCAGGACGACCGTGGTGGCAAAGCGGTCACGCGCGGCGCGCACGAAGGCAGCCATTTCGCTCTTCTCACCTGATGTCATGCCGGCCATCGGTTCGTCGAGCAGCAGCAGGCGCGGCTCCGCGACCAGCGCCCGGGCGAGTTCGACCCGCTTCTGCAGCCCGTAGGGAAGCGTGCCGGCAAGACGATCGCGCACGGCGGTGAGGTCGAGAAATTCGAGGATCTGATCGGCGCGACTGCGTGTCTCACGTCGCTCGCCGCGCGATCGTCCGATGCCGAGCACCTGGCCGGCGAAGTTGGAACGGACCTTGTAGGCAAGGCCGGAGGCGACATTGTCTAGGACGCTCAGTCCCTTGAACAAAGCAAGGTTCTGGAAGGTCCGGGCGACGCCGAGATGGGCCAGCCGCTGCGTCGGCACCTGCGCATAGTCGACTCCGGCGAGTTGGACCTGGCCGCGATCGGGCCGGTAGAGACCGCTGATGACATTGATCAGCGAGCTCTTGCCGGCGCCGTTCGGGCCGATGATGGCGCGGATTTCCCCTGATCGAACAGACAGCTCGATGTCGGCCAGCGCGACGACACCGCCGAACGACAGGCCGATGGCCTCGAGTGAAAGCATCGGGGATGTGGCAGCCGCGGTGCCTGCTACCGGCACGGTACGGCCTTCGGACGGCTGCTCCGCCGAAGGCAGGCCCCGCGCAAAAACTTCCGGCGCATAAACCGAGGCTTCCATCGCGCCTAAGGCATAGCTGGGCAACGGCATTCCAGTCGTCCTCGATTTCGCCCGCAGGCGCACGAATTCTCGATGCCGCCCGAAAAGATCGAGCGCGCTTGAAAACTTTCATTCGGGTGCTGGCCGGATTACCCGGCCAGCCTTGGGGAGATGACTATTCCGCCGCCAGCGAAGCCGCCTGCTCGGCATCCTCCAGCTGGCGAACGAGCGGGATGACATGCCTGCCGAAATACTCGACCTCTTCCTGGAAATGCAGGAAGCCGAGCAGGATGAGATCGGCGCCGGCGCGCTTCAAATCGACGATGCGCTCGGCAACCTGTCTCGGCGTGCCGATCAAGTTGGAGCGAAAACCGTCATTGTACTGGACGAGGTCGTCGAAGGAGGACTTCGCCCAATTGCCCTCGCCTTCCGGCGAGGCCTTGCCGGCGTTCTTGACCTCGTGCCCGAAGGCGTTGACCGCTTCCGGATTGGCCTTGGCGATGATCTCGGCAAGCACCGCCTTGGCCTCGTCCTCGGTCTCGCGGACAATGGCGAAGGCGTTGACGCCGACCTTGACGGAATGATTGCTGGCCTTTGCCTTGGTCTTGAGATCATCGACCTGTTTGGCGATTTCGGCCGGCGTGTTGCCGTTGGTGAAATACCAGTCGGAGACGCGTGATGCCATGTCGCGTGCCGCGCGCGACGAGCCGCCCTGGAAGATCTCGGGCAGCGGCCGCGGCGGCTTCGGTTTCAGCGAGTACTCGTTGAAGCGGTAGAAGTCGCCTCGGAAGGTGAAGCTGTCTTCAGTCCATATGCCGCGCAGCGCACGGATGAATTCCTCGGAGCGACGGTAGCGCTCATCATGGTCGAGCCAATGCTCACCGATGGCGTGGAACTCTCCACGGAACCAGCCGGAGACGAGATTGATGGCGACACGGCCGTTGGTCAGATAACTGATGGTGGCAATCTGCTTAGCCGCCAGCGCGGGATTCCAAGGGCCCGGGAGGATCGCGGCGATCACCTTCAGCGTCGTGGTGGCGGCCAGCAGGTCATGGCTGAACGCCACTGATTCATGCTGCTCGTCAGCGCCGTAGCCGGCGGTGAAACGGATCTGGCTCAGCGCGTAGTCGAAACCGGCCTTTTCGGCGATCTGTGCCAGCTTGCGGTTGTACTCGGCTGAATGGCTGGTGCGCTGCTCGATGTCGGAGATCACCAGGCCGCCCGAAACATTGGGCACCCAGTAGGCGAATTTGACCGCGTCGGTTCCTGCGTGTGCCATGAATTGTCTCCCAGTCAGGCTATTGATCGGTCCAGCCGCAGCCAGATGTCCCCATAATTTATTATGTTTATCGAATTTATATACAAAGGACGATTTTCCCTTTTTGGCGCTCTTGCGGGACGGAAATACCAATTTTGCGCCAGCCATGCCGGCTTGCGGTTGTCAGCCCGCGCCCGCAACGCTCCCGACGTTGGGGCCAACCGGTCCACCTGAAGAGAGTGTGTCGAGCAGCCCCGCGATCTCGCCGGCGACCCTTTGGGCGTGGCGAGCAACCTCCGGCAGGCCCATGAGTTCGCCGAAGGTGCCTCGCGCCAGCGGACCGGCGACGAAAAGCCCGGCAACCGCCTTGTCGTCACCACCGACGGCGCGGCTATCGAGGCTGGTCTCGATGCCGAGCCTGTATGAGTCCGCCCTGATCAGACTGGCCTCAGTCAGGGAACGCAGCGCCGGATTTAACTGGAGCGCCTGCCCATGGGCCGGCCCTGTCGTGTTGATGACGGCATCGAAGCTTGCCGTCTCGATGCGCGTCTGTCCGCGCCGTTGAAAGCTGACCGCGAGGCTGTCGCCCTCGTCGTTCGACGCGACAAGCCGGGCGGCAATGGTGTCGAATGTGCCGGCGGTCCGGCGGCGGTCGAGCACGGAAGCCACCTGCGGTGCGATCCTGAAGCGATGCACGTCCCAAAACACGCGCAGCTGGCGGACCAGCCTTGTCCGCTCTGGCGGAGCGAGGGCGGACCACAGCACCGGCCCTTGCATGCGCAATTGGTCGAAGACCGACTGCCAGTTGACGTTGGCGGCTTGCGCCGCGGCCAGCGTGGCGCGAATGTTCTTCAGCAGGCCAAGTGCGGATGTGGCCGGCACCGACGCAAAGTCGCCGAAGGGCTCATGTCTGATATCCGGGTGGCCGCGCGAACGCAGTCCGCGGCGCGACAGCGCCAGGATGCGGCCGCGATGCCCCCGGCGGTCAAGCTCGGCCACCATGTCGGCCGAGGTCAGTCCGGAGCCGACGATCAGGACCGACGCCTCCGGCCCGATCCCGGCGAGTGCCGACGGCGCGTAGGGATCGGCGATGAAGCCAGGTGCTTCGGCCAACAAGGCAAGTGCTGCCGGGATGGCCGGCAGAGGATGAGTCGCGGCGAGCACGACGATGTCGGCCGCGACAGGTCCGGCGGAGGTCTGTACCGTCCAGCCCGCGCCGTCGGCTCGAATTACCCGCGTGGCCTGAGCCTCGACATGACTGATAGCGCCCGAGCCGAGCCAAGGTGCGAGCTGCTCGGCGACATAGCGACCGAACACGCGCCGGCGCGGAAACACGTCGCCGTTCTTCCACAGCGCATCGGGGTCCCGCTCGATTTCGCCACTGCCGGCCAGCCAGCGCGCAAAATGCTGCTGGTCTTCGGGAACCATGCTCATCCGGACGGCCGGGACGTTGACGCGGTGCGACGGCTCTTCGCTGGAATAGGCAAGACCGCCGCCGAGCGCGGAACGCGGTTCGATCACCGAGATCGACAGGCGCTCCGGCCCATGCGCCCGCGCAAGGTGCCAAGCGACCGCCGCGCCGGAAAAACCACCGCCGATTATGGCGACGCGTGATCGGCGGACCGGAGCCAGCGCGTTCACGAGGCGCTGGCGAGCGACTTCGGCCGATGGTCACCGGCAATGGTCTCGCCGAACGGCCCGGTGTTGACCGACGACCCGGCCGACTTGACCGGATGATCGGTCGGCAGTTTCGGCAGCACCAGTTCGCCGAAACGATAGGCTTCCTCCAGATGCGGGTAGCCGGACAGGATGAAGGTGTCGATGCCGAGGCGACGGTATTCATCGATGCGCTCGGCGATCGTATCCGGGTCGCCGACCAGTGCCGTTCCCGCACCGCCGCGCACAAGGCCGACGCCGGCCCATAGATTGGGCGCGATCTCGAGCTTGTCACGGTTGCCGCCATGCAGCGCGCTCATGCGCGCTTGGCCAACCGAATCCATGCGGCCGAAGACTTTCTGCGCCGCAGCGATCGTCGCGTCGTCGAGCCGACTGATCAGGCTGTCGGCGGCGGCCCAAGCCCATTCGGTGGTTTCGCGGGCGATGACATGCAGACGAATGCCGAACGAGAGTTTGCGGCCGGCCTTGTCGGCCAGTTCGCGCACGGCATCGAGCTTGCGTTCGACGTCGGCCGGGGGTTCGCCCCAGGTCAGATATTTGTCGATTTCCTGCGCCGCGACTGCCGATCCGGCATCCGATGAGCCACCGAAATAGAGCGGCGGATAGGGCGCCTGCACCGGCGGGAACAGCAACCTTCCGTCCTCGATGCGGAAATGCTTGCCCTCGTGCTCGACCGTCTCACCGCTCAGCACCCGCTTGTAGATTCGGAGGAATTCCTGCGTCACCTCATAGCGCTCGGCATGCGAGAGAAAGATGCCATCGCCCTTGTTCTCCAGCGGATCGCCGCCGGTGACGACATTGATCAGCAAGCGGCCGTTGGAGATGCGGTCGAGCGTGGCGGTCATGCGCGCGGCAAGCGTCGGCGACTGCAAGCCGGGCCGCACGGCGACGAGGAAACGCAGCCGCTCTGTCAGTGGCGCCAGCGCCGAGGCAATCACCCAGGAATCCTCGCAGGCCCGGCCGGTCGGCAATAGCACGCCGTAATAGCCAAGCGTGTCGGCGGCTTTCGCCACCTGCGTCAGATAGGGCAGATCGACGGCCCTGCCTCCCTCGGTCGTTCCGAGATAACGGCTGTCGCCATGCGTCGGCAGGAACCAGAGAACCTTGATGCGGTCGGGAACATCTTGGGTCATGCCCTGCCTCCTGCGGTTGGGCAATGGCGGCCCGGGTCCGGCACGGTTGAGAGTAGACGCGGAAATGCTGGCATGGCGTGGTCCTGTGCAGGGAAAAGGATCGCCCATGCAGATTGCTCATTCTATAAATTCTGTAGAGTTAGTTTGTTCTAAATCCGTCCACGGTATTGGAAATTCTTCCTCATGCCCCTGCGAGAGGATAGGCCGGTCCCGGCTTGTCTAGTCAGAACGCCGGCTCGACCGCGTTGACGTTGTCCTTGGCGACGACGGTCGGCGGGGGTCGACGACGGCGGCGTCGCCTTGGAAGGATTGGCCTCCTTCAGGCGTCGAGTGACTTGACCGACGCTTCCTTGTCGACAGGGACGCCCCCCATTGGGTGCATTCCAATTTACATTCTAATATAATCCCATCATTTCCGGCGAACGAACGCTACGGATTTGCCATGGACCTTGACCCGTCGACCCTCAATCGGGCTTTGCCGCTGCGCGATCAGATCTATCAGAAGATCCGCAACCTGATCGTCGTCGGACAGATGAAGCCGGGGGAGGTGATCAATGAGGTGGCCATCGCCGAAGCGCTCGGCGTTTCGCGAACCCCGGTGCGGGAAGCGGTCAAGCGCATCAGCGACGAAGGCCTAGTCAATATCCTGGCGCAGACCGGCACCTATGTCGCGCCGATCAGCCGCGCCGACCTCGAGGAGGCCTACGTCATCCGACGGGCGCTCGAGATGGAGAGCGCCAGGCGCGCGGCCGTCAAGCTCACGCCGGCATCCGCCGAATTGCTGGAGGATAATATGACGGCGCACAAGCTCGCCATCGCGCGCGGCCGATATGCCACCGCGATTCAACTCGACGATGTCTTTCATCGCACCATCGCCGAAATCTGCGGCCTACCGATGATCTGGCGAGCGGTCGACATCTCCAAGGCGCAGATGGACCGCGGCCGCTATCTGGCCATTCCAAAGCCCGGCTATGGCGAACAGACGATCGAGCAGCACGAAGCCATTCTCGAGGCCCTGAGGCGACACGATGCCGAGGGCGCCGCACAAGCAATGGAACACCACCTCGAGACGTCGTTCCGCAACACGCTCGAAGTCGCCGCGGACCTTCTCGGCTGAAGCCTTCTTCGGCGTCTGGCAGCGCTGCTGCTCCGGGGACGCCTAACCGTCGATGCTCTTGGCTTTCCACACAGGCGCAGTCGTTTGCCAAGCCCGCGTATGGAGCGTAAGGTCTGCCATCGGCCGCCGTTTATCCGGGTGCAGCCGACAGTAAGAGGGTACTTGCTCTTGCCCGTCAGGGAGAAGAGCCATGCCGCAATCCACGCTTCGCAACCATGTCTTGAAAACCCTCACTCCTGAGGATTTTGGGCTTTTATGGCCATCGATGCATCACGTCGAACTGGCCCTCAACGCCCGGCTGGAGGTCGCGTATCAGCCGATCGAGCAAGTCTATTTTCCCGAGACGGGCATCGCCTCGGTTGTCGCCGCCATGACCGGAGGGCGGCAAAGCGAAGTCGGCATCATCGGCCGCGACGGCATGACGGGGCTAGCGGTCGTTCTCGGCCAAGACCGATCTCCCAATGAAACCTATATCCAGGTCGCCAGCAACGGCTGGTGCCTGCCGGTTGAACATCTTCGCATTGCGATTGCCGAGAGCCAAACCCTTCGCCCGTCGCTGCTTCGCTACGTCCACGCATTCCTGGTCCAGTCGTCGCGAACGGCGCTGGTCAATGGCCATTCGAAAATCGAGGAACGGCTCGCCCGCTGGTTGCTGATGGTTAACGATCGCGCTGAAGGAGATATCATCTATCTGACGCATGAATTTCTGGCGACCATGCTTGGCTCCAGGCGCCCGGGCGTTACCACCGCCCTCCAAATGCTCGAATATCGGGGGCTGGTTCATGCCAAGCGCGGCGAGATCACGATCGTCGACCGCATCGGAATGATAAAACTCACGGATGGTGCATATGGCGAAGAGGAGCAACATCAGTCAGCATAGAGGCTGGCTGATCGTCTGGAATCGGACATAGGGTTGAGACCACCAAAGTCCTGCCGTAAACCATGTTGGTCAGGGTTCAGGGAGGAATTCTCGATGACCAACTCTTTTCACTCCATCACGGTTGAAAGAGCTACCGAGGCCTATGTTCTTTCAAGAGGCAAGGCTCGGTTCCTCTCCATTGCGCAGGCAATACGCGCCATCCGAACACTCATGCCCGCATGCAGGGCTACCGACCGCGAGTTGGAGGAGTTGCTGGCGACCCTATCCCTCGTTCACGGCGTACCCGTGGCCTTCGACACAAACTCAGCCGATGGCGTAGCGCCGCAGCTCCATTCGTAGGGCGGAGATGCCTGCGCTCGCGCAGACGCCTACCCTGTCGGACGTTCGCCAAGCGATTGTCCGCTGCCTGATCGACACCGTCGACAGGCCGTGCATTTCGATATCCGAGGTGAGCCACGCAGTGAGGAGAATGTACCCGCTTTGCGAACTCACGGATTGGGAACTTGGCGATCTCATTGCGCGAAGCGCGATCGACGCGGGATTTGCCGTCGAGTTCGGCGCTGACGTTCCGTGATCGTGCAAATCAGGCGTCGCCAATGGTCGAACAGGTCCGAGATGCCAGCGAGAGGCCGGAGATGTCACGCTAGATTTGAAAGCGAAGCGTTTCCTTGAAAGCCCTGGAGGCGACTGCTGGAGCCAATCGGGATCGAACCGACGACCTCTTGAATGCCATTCATAGGGCCTGACTTTCGTTCTGTTCGAGCGCACGCTGACATTCGCGCTAGTCGCCTTTCAGTTTCCTGATGCCCAGACAGTCATTTTGGCTTGGCTCGCGGCGAAGTTTGCCGCGAATTGGCAACGAGATGAGCCAACAGGTGCACCAGAAGCGCAGGGGGAATACCGAAGTCGCGCGATGGTCGCTGTGATGTCTGGAATCGTCTCGGTGGCGTTTGGCTACATGGGCGGCTGGATAGTCTAAGGTCCGGCGGACCTGAAAGGACCGTCCGGCCGGCGCCATTCGGACAATCTCCCAGCTGTTTAACGCCTACCCCTCTTCGCCTTCGGCGTGACTTGTCGGTCATCTCTGCCCTTGGCGAGAGTTGAAACCCCCGCCCGTTCTCAGAATTTGTAGTTAATCCTGGCGACGACAGTGTTCTCGGTCTCGCGAGCGCTAAGCACGAAGGCCGGGCCTGCTAAGCTGCTGGCGCCATCTTTCGAGCCAAAATCGTAATAGTTCCATTCGACGCCAGCGGTCCAATGGTCACCGAAAGCGTATTCAACGCCGAGGCCAGCAGTCCAACCTACCCGAGACCCACCCCCAAAGGATTGAAGCAAAAGCTGCGTTTCCGCAAACTTGTACTTGCTGAATGCAACGCCGCCATCGCCATAGATAAGCACCCGATCGATTGCGTACCCAAGGCGTCCGCGCACCGAACCCAGATAGTCCTGTTTGGTTTGGCATACCGACCCTGGCGTGGCCGGACATTGACTATCGCCCTTTACGGAAGAGCCTGCGAAATCGCCCTCGATGCCTATGACGAATTGGTTGATCTGGTAGTTGTAACCGATCTGTCCGCCGTACACGGCTCCGGACCCGTTTGTATTGAAGGGAGCGAAGCTCCCCGGAGGGATTGCCGGCGACCACCGGCTGTCATTCCAGGCGCCTCCGACTTGTGCGCCGATATAGAAGCCGGTCCATGAGTACGGCATCGCTGCGACGGGCTCAACGAGGTCGGCCGCCAGGACTGGAGAAGAGGCTGCCAGAAACGCAACGGAACAGATGAGCGCGATCTTCATGCCTTCGTCTCCAAATCATCAACTTTTAGCTTTGCGCAATTTCTTACGAAGAGTCTGCGCTACTTTTGCAACAGGGCGGAATATTCAGCGTTTGAACGCCGGCTCCCAGTCGCGGTTGCGCTCTCGCTGGGAGGCCCTCGTAGTCAGGAATGCATGTGAGAAACACCGGCCTGCGGTCACGGCCTGCGGTCTTGCATGCCGAGCATCCGAACAGCCCGACCAGATCCTGATGCATTGAACCATGGCCCGGCCCAAGCTTGTCGATCAGCGCCTAAATGTCGACTTGGGCTGACTTGCAACACACAGGATGCCCGCAGATGACATAGACCGTTCCACGGGTAGCAAGCACGTGGGCTAGGGCCTTTGCTCACCCTCTGAAGCGCTCAGTGTACCAGGTGATCTTGCCATCTACCTTCATCGGCTTGTGGATCATCAGCTTCTTGGGAAGGTGTTCGGGATGCACCTCGAGAAGCGTGATCTTGATCGATGGCTTGCACGCTGATCGCGCGGCGAAACTCTGCGGTCACTGAAGCGACTGATCGCGGCGGACTATATGACCCAGGAAGAGAACGCCAGGACGGAAACGCAGGACGCCTAGGATGTTTGCCATCGATTTTTGTAGGTTGGCAATTTCTACGAATATGGACTGTGCCCCGAAATTGCTCACTGGGGTGCCCTGGGGGTGCCCGGAGCAGCGGAAGACCACTGGCCCAATATGGACCCGAGACTAGCTTCGTTGATTTCTTTGAAGAAAACTGGTGGAGCCAATCGGGATCGAACCGACGACCTCTTGAATGCCATTCAAGCGCTCTCCCAACTGAGCTATGGCCCCACTCCCGGCAGTCAGCCGGCGCCGTTTCCGGCGAGAGATCGGCGCGGGTTGGAAGACCGCGCCGTTAGTGCAGGCGGCTTCTAACCCCGCCATTCCCAGATATCAAGCCTTCATCGGCGGCTTTTTCTTCACAGGGCGTGAAAGCCGGCAAACGCTTAGGTTAGACGCCTTTGTCAGACCTCGTCGTCGTCGTCGCCGACGCCGATCATGTCGGAAACGTCGTCTTCTTCTTCCTCTTCGTCGGCAAGGAAGGTGTCATCCTCGTCGTCGCCGAGATCGACGTCATCCTCGTCGTCGCCGAGATCGGGAAGATCGTCGCTCTTGGTGTCGTCTTCCGCCTCTTCGAGCGAGACGACCTCGACGCCCTCTTCCTCCTCGGCGTCCACTTCCTTCTCAGCCACTTCCTCTTCCTCCTCGACGGCGGCGATCTTGCCTTCCTCGAAATAGGAGCGCGGATAGGTCTTGCCCGTATAGGGCGAGACGATCGGGTCTTTGTTCAGGTCGTAGAATTTCCGGCCCGTTTCCGGGTCGATGCGTTTTGTGCCAAGTTCGGTTTTTGCCACGGCAAGCCTCGTCGATAAAAGAGTGGTCCCCTTAACCACAGTTTGCAGCGCTGTCAAAGCGAAAAGCCGGCGTCGCAAAACCAAGCACCGAAAGGCCTCGCGCCAAGTGACGAGCATGGGGATGACCATTTCGCCCCGCCGTGATACGAGACCGCCGCAACAAATGAAAAGCGCCGGCATGCCGGCAATCCGTCCAGGGAAATTCCATGTCTCACGCCGCCGCTGCCAAGCCGGCCACCGCCCGCAAGTCACCAGCCCTTTCCGGCACGGCCCGTGTGCCGGGCGACAAGTCGATCTCGCACCGCTCCTTCATGTTCGGCGGGCTCGCCTCGGGCGAAACCCGCATCACCGGCCTGCTCGAGGGGGAGGACGTGATGCGCACGGGCGCGGCCATGAAGGCGATGGGTGCGCATATCGAGAAACGCGACGCCGAGTGGGTGATCCGCGGCACCGGCAACGGCGCGCTGCTGCAGCCAGAAGGTCCTCTCGATTTCGGCAACGCCGGCACCGGCTCCCGGCTGACCATGGGCCTTGTCGGCACCTACGACATGGAGACGACGTTCATCGGCGACGCTTCCTTGTCCGGCCGCCCGATGGGCCGCGTGCTCGAACCGCTGCGCCAGATGGGCGTGCAGGTGCTCAAAGCCACGCCCGGCGACCGCATGCCGATCACCCTGCATGGTCCGAAGCACGCGGCCCCGATCACTTACCGCGTGCCGATGGCCTCGGCGCAGGTGAAGTCGGCGGTGCTGCTGGCAGGGTTGAACACGCCAGGCATCACCACCGTCATCGAGCCTGTCATGACGCGCGACCATACGGAAAAGATGCTCAAGGGCTTTGGCGCCAACCTGTCGGTCGAGACCGACGAGCGCGGCGTGCGCCACATCTTCATCGAAGGCCAGGGCAAGCTGACCGGTCAGACCATCGCCGTGCCTGGCGATCCGTCCTCGGCCGGTTTTCCGCTCGTGGCGGCGCTGATCGTGCCGGGCTCGGACATCACGATCGAAAACGTGCTGATGAACCCGACCCGCACGGGGCTGCTGCTGACGCTGCAGGAAATGGGCGGCCAGATCGACATTCTGAACCCGCGCAATGCCGGTGGCGAGGACGTCGCGGACCTGCGCGTTCGCTACTCCGAGCTGAAAGGCGTCGCCGTGCCGGCCGAGCGGGCGCCCTCGATGATCGACGAATATCCGGTGCTGGCCGTTGCCGCCAGCTTCGCCGAGGGCGAAACGCTGATGCAGGGGCTGGAGGAACTGCGGGTGAAGGAATCCGACCGGCTGTCGGCCGTCGCCAACGGGCTGAAACTCAACGGCGTCGACTGCACCGAGGGCGAAGCTTCGCTCGCCGTGCGCGGCAAGCCTGGTGGCAGGGGATTGGGCGGCCACCCCAATGGCCGGGATACGACGGTGCAGACCCATCTCGACCACCGCATCGCCATGAGCTTTCTGGTGATGGGCCTGGCGACCGAGAAGCCGGTCACCATCGACGATCAAGCGATGATCGCGACGAGCTTTCCGGAGTTCATGGGACTGATGACGGGGCTGGGCGCGGAGATCGAGTGATAGTGGCATTCGCGAACCTTGAGGATTGCAGCCAAACTGCGATGTCGGCGGGACAGCGCCCCCCTCAGTCCTGCTGGACATCTCCCCCACGAGGGGGGCGCGAAGGATCTCGGCGCTCGTCCCATTCATTGAGGCTTTCGATCCCGACGGCCCGCCAATGACCCACCCCTTTACCATCGCCATCGACGGACCGGCCGGCGCAGGCAAAGGCACGCTCGCCCGCCGTCTCGCCGACCACTACCGCCTCAACCTTCTCGACACCGGCCTCACCTATCGCGCCGTCGCCCATGCCTTGCTGCGGCTGGGCCTGCCGCTCGACAATGTCTCGGCGGCGGAAACCGCCGCCCGCCAGGTCGACCTGGCAAAGCTCGACCGCGCGGTGCTGTCGGCGCATGCGGTTGGCGAGGCCGCATCGAAGGTCGCGGTTTTTCCGACCGTGCGGCGCATCCTGGTCGAAAAGCAGCGCGACTTCGCCAGGACGCCGCCGGGCGCGGTGCTCGATGGCCGCGACATCGGCACCGTCGTCTGCCCTGACGCCGACATAAAGCTCTATGTAACGGCGAGCGCGGAAGTGCGCGCACAGCGCCGGCTGGCTGAGATCGAAAGCATCGGCGGCACCGCCGATTTCGCCGAAATCCTTGCCGATATCGTGCGCCGCGACGAGCGCGACATGGGTCGGGCTGACTCGCCGCTGAAGCCGGCGACCGACGCGCACTTGCTTGATACCAGCGAAATGGCTATAGAAGCCGCGTTTCTCGCGGCCATGTCCGTCATCGACGACGTGCTGGCCAAGAGAAACAAGGCCTGATCCGGGTTTCATGCTGCTTTCGGTTGCCGGAGGCGAAGAAAATACCCATATCGGGTACGAACCAGCCTGCCAGCATTCTTCATGCGCCGGAATTGCCGCTTAAAAGCGGCCTAGGGCTTTTGCAGCCCGGAACGCCGGCAGGCCAACGCAACGCTAACCCACGGCGCCCGCCCCGCGAAAAATGCGGGGTACTCCAGGAGAAACAATGTCTGCTGCAAATCCCACTCGCGATGATTTCGCGAGCCTGCTCGAAGAATCATTTACCACCGGTCATTCCGGCGAAGGCCAAGTCGTCAAGGGCACGATTCTGGCGATCGAAAAAGACATGGCCATCATCGATGTCGGCCTCAAGGTCGAAGGCCGTGTGCCGCTGAAGGAATTCGGCGTCAAGGGCAAGGACTCGACTCTCAAGGTCGGCGACACGGTCGAAGTCATGGTCGAGCGCATCGAAAATGCGCTGGGCGAGGCCGTGCTGTCGCGCGACAAGGCACGCCGCGAGGAGAGCTGGGTCAAGCTCGAAGAGAAGTTCACCAAGGGTGAGCGCGTCGAAGGCGTCATCTTCAACCAGGTCAAGGGCGGCTTCACCGTCGACCTCGACGGCGCCGTGGCCTTCCTGCCGCGCAGCCAGGTCGATATTCGCCCCATCCGCGACGTCTCCCCGCTGATGCACAACCCGCAGCCCTTCGAGATCCTCAAGATGGATCGCCGCCGCGGCAACATCGTCGTGTCGCGCCGTACCGTGCTGGAGGAGAGCCGCGCCGAACAGCGTTCTGAAATCGTGCAGAACCTCGAGGAAGGCCAGGTTGTCGAAGGCGTCGTCAAGAACATCACCGATTACGGTGCGTTCGTCGACCTCGGCGGCATCGACGGCCTGCTGCATGTCACCGATATGGCATGGCGCCGCGTCAACCATCCGACCGAAATCCTCAACATCGGTCAGACGGTCAAGGTGCAGATCATCCGCATCAACCAGGAAACCCACCGCATCTCGCTCGGCATGAAGCAGCTCGAGAGCGATCCATGGTCCGAGATCGGCACCAAGTTCCCGATCGGCAAGAAGATCAAGGGCACCGTCACCAACATCACCGACTACGGCGCGTTCGTCGAGCTGGAGCCGGGCATCGAAGGCCTCATCCACGTTTCGGAAATGTCGTGGACCAAGAAGAACGTGCATCCCGGCAAGATCCTGTCGACCACGCAGGAAGTCGACGTGGTGGTGCTCGAAGTCGATCCGGCCAAGCGCCGCATCTCGCTCGGCCTCAAGCAGACGCTCGAGAATCCGTGGCAGGCTTTCGCCTCGAGCCATCCGGTCGGCAGCCAGGTCGAGGGCGAGGTCAAGAACAAGACCGAGTTCGGCCTGTTCATCGGCCTCGAAGGCGACGTGGACGGCATGGTGCACCTCTCCGACCTCGACTGGACCCGTCCGGGCGAGCAGGTCATCGAAGAGTACAATCGCGGCGACATGGTCAAGGCGCAGGTGCTCGACGTCGACATCGACAAGGAGCGCATCTCGCTCGGCATCAAGCAGCTGGCCAAGGACACGGTCGGCGAAGCCGCGACGTCAGGCGAACTGCGCAAGAACGCCGTCGTTACCTGCGAAGTCATCGGCGTCAAGGATGGCGGTCTGGAAGTGCGGCTGGTCGACAGCGGCATCGAGACCTTCATCAAGCGCTCCGACCTCAGCCGAGATCGCGACGAGCAGCGCCCCGAGCGCTTCACCGTCGGCCAGAAGGTCGACGCCCGCGTCATCGCCTTCGACAAGAAGACCCGCAAGCTGCAGGTCTCGATCAAGGCGCTGGAAATCGCCGAAGAGAAGGAAGCCGTCGCACAGTACGGCTCGACCGACTCCGGCGCTTCGTTGGGCGACATCCTGGGTGCCGCGCTGAAGAAGCAGGGCAACTAAGGATTAACCGCTTTCCGCACGATTTTCGTGCGGCCTTGAACAAAGGCCCCGCCGGAGCGATCCGGCGGGGTCTTTCTTTACGGCAAGATAAACTTCCTCGCTTATTTGGCAGTCGTCCCGGGGAAGCCTTCGATGAGCAAAGACGACGACAGGGCCGCAGCGCAATCTTCGTGGCTGCCGCGTCTCTATACGAGCGCACCGGCCCTTTTCTGCTTCTGCGGCATGGTGACGGTGATGATCGTCCTCTGGTCCCTGGGCTTCCGGCTCAATACCGATGCGGACGACCTTCTCAAAATACACGAGATCCGCACCTTGCTCGAGACCGGGAATATATTCGACCGGACAATGCCCGGCATTGCCCAGCCCGAACCCTACATCTCGCACTGGCCATGGATCGTGGATCTGCCCTATGCCGCCTTTGCGTGGTTGCTCGCGCCGTTTGCCGGCTTCGAGCCGGCGCTGATGGCGGCAAGCTTTGTCGTGCCGCTGCTCCTGTTTGTACCCGCGCTCTACTTCTACAACCGGCTGATTGTCGCGATGGGCTTTGCCTATCCGGCCATTGCATTGCCGTTGGCCTTGATCTTCGCCGCGCGCACCTTCTTCGAATACGCGCCGGGGCGGATCGACTATCACAATCTGCAGATATTGCTTCTGCTTGCCGCCCTGGTCCTGTTGCTGTCGCGGAACCGCCTTTCGCCCCTCGTCAACGGCTTGCTGACCGCCCTGGCAATCGCGATCAGCGCCGAGTTCGCACCGTTCTTTGCGCTCGTGATGGCCGTCTACGCCTTCGACTGGATCGCCGGCCGCGACGAGAGTGCAACAGGGATCACCAGCTTTGGATTGGCCCTGGCGATCGGCGCGATCGGCCTGTTCGCCGCCACCGTCGCGCCCTCGGCCTATGCCGCGATCAAATGCGATACCTATTCCGCGCCGCATGGACTGGGGCTGACCGCCGCCGGGCTCTCGTTCGCCGTCGTACCTCGGCTTGTTGGCACGCGTGGCGGCTGGGCAATGCGGACAGCGCTTCTGCTGGCGTTCGCCGCCATCAGCGTGGTGGCGCTGGTAAAACTGTTTCCGCAATGCCTGGGCGGCCCTTACGCGTCGATGGACGCCTATGTCCGCGACAACATGCTGAACAGAATTCTTCAGGAGATGAGCCTGTTCCGGCGTTCCGATTTCGTGCTGTCGTCCGGCTTTCCCAGCATGTTGCTGCTGTTCGTCGGCGCGCTTGCGCCGGTCGTCATCTGCACCGGGTCGCATGGCCGCAGCCGGCCCCTGGTCATACTGGCCCTGTTTTCGCTGCTCGGATTGGTGCTGGCGATCGACTATCTCCGCTACTTCCGCTATCTCCCGATTTTCTCCGGCATCGGTCTGATCTTCGTGCTGGAGAGCCTCCTGCCGCACGGTTCGGGGCTGCGGCGCTATTTGAAATCTCCCGTGCCGGCGCCATCGCGCAAATACGCGCTGATCCTGCCCGGCCTGGTTTTGTCCGCGGCCATCGCGTTGTACCACCTGGCGGTCGGACCCTCCCAGGCGGCTATACCCGCCGCCGAATTCGCGGACAGTTGCGACCTCGATCATTTCGGAGTGCAACGGGGTTGGCCGCCGGGCGCCATCGTCTTTTCGCCACCGCTCATCGGATCGCATTTCGTCGCGCTGGCCGAGGGCCCCAAGGTGGTGACGATCCCCAACCACCCTTCGGCCATGGGCATCGAACGGAGCTACCGCTTTCTCGACCCCATGACCGCCGACCCGCGTGCGATTCTCGACGCGTCGAAGGCGACACATGTCGCGATCTGCGCCTGGCGAGGCGCGCCCTCGCCAAGTCTTGAAGCCGCCTACCCGTTCGCGGCGGCCCTGATGGAAGGCAAGCCGCCGGCTTGGTTGAGGGAGTGTCCCACGGACGCTTCATCGCCGCTGCGTATCTACAGCTACCGCAATGCCGATGGATCCGACGCCGGCTGCCCGGCGTCGACGCTCTCCGCTCAGGCCCTGCCGTAGAGCGGCACCAGCGTTCCGCTCATTGCCTGATTGGCCGGCGAGGCAAGATAGGCGATTGCCTCGGCCGCGGCTTCGAGGCTGACCCATCTGGTGAAATCGGCATCCGGCATGTCGGCGCGGTTCGCCGGCGTGTCGAGCGTCGATGGGGCCACCGCGTTGACCAGGATGCCCTGGGCCTTCAATTCTTCCGCCATCGCGACCGTCATGGCCGCGACCGCCGCCTTGCTGGCCGTATAGGCGACCATGCCGGCGCCGCGGCGCGGGTCGAGCCCGGCGCGTGCCGTGACATTGACGATGCGGCCGGCAGTATCCGACGCCAGCATCGAGCGGATGGCGGCGCGGCTGCACAGGAAGGCGGTGCGGGCGTTGGTGTCCATCATCTCGGCAAAGGACGCCGATTCGATCTTCTCCACCGGCGCCATGGCAAAGCCGCCGGCCAGATGGATCGATCCCCACAAGGCAGGAACCTGGCTGTAGAATGCCTCGACCTTGGCGGGGTCCGAGAGATCGACATTGTGCGCCAATTTGACATTGTCGTGCGTGGTGAAGGGGAAGTGCTGAGGTGCCGCGGCATGCGCGTTCGGCACGTGGCAGATCGCGCCCTGCTCCAGCAGTCTGCCGACCACCGCCCCACCGAGCGCGCCGGTTCCGCCGGTCACAACGATGTGCCTGCCTTCAAGTGTTTCCGTCATCCTTGACCGCTCCTGTCATTTTTATGACTTTTGTCGTGGTTTGCCGCGCCGACGCGAAGCGTCGCCCCTTTCCGTCGATCACTCAACCGATATCTCGACATGGCAGCCGTCACGTCTTTGCATGCGTCAGGACGTCGCCGAATAACGAAGCCGCCCGGAAGCGGCTCAACTCTTGCAAAAACCAAGCCGGCGAATGATCCGCTTCCTGTCGGCAAGGACGGCCCAGATGTTTTAGACGACCGTGACTTCGATGACGCGCGGCAGCCCCGTTGCCGAGGCGTGCTTGAGCGCCCGTGGCAAGGCGTCGATGTCGGCCAGCCTTTCGGCGCCAATGCCATAGGCTTCGGCCAGCTTGCAGAAATCCGGCGGCGCCGGGGACACGCCGACAGGTTCCACGCCGACATCGAGCATCGAGGTCTCGATCTCGCGATAGCCTCTGTTGTTCCAGACCACGAAGATGACGGGCGCTCCAGAATCGAGCGCCACCGCTATCTCCGGCAAGGTGAACTGGAAGCCCCCGTCGCCGGTGAGGCAGACAACCGGGGCATCGGGCACGGCAAGTGCCGCGCCGATCGCCGCCGGCGGACCGTAGCCAAGCGCGCCGAAGCCGGTCGCGGCATTGAACCAGCCGCCGGGCCGGTCGTGGTCGTAATAGAGGTTGGCGGCGTAAATCGGCTGGGTCGAGTCGCCAACGATGATGGCGCCGGGCAAAGCGTCGCGGATCATTTCCACGGCACGCACCTGCGCCGCATAGGCCGGGCTCAACTCGGCAAAAGCGGCCTTTCTCGCCGCCGCGGCGCGGCCATGGCCATCTTCGCCAGCACCGTGGGCGGGATCGATCGCCGCAAGCAGCGCCTCGATCGCCTCGGCGCAATCGGCCTCGATGGCGACCGTCAACGGACGCCGCGCAAGCTGGTCGGCGCCGATGTCGATACGGATCAGGTTCGAAGGCAGTATGAAGCCGCCGTCGCCATAGCCGTCATAGTCGGTCGGGCCGAATTCGGTACCGGCGGCGATCACTAGATCGGCCCCGGCCATCAGCGCGCGAACCGCCTTGAGGCTCGGGCTTGCCGGCACGCAAAGCGGATGGCCATGCATGAGACCGCGTGCGTTGGTGGTCTCGACGACCGGCGCGCCCAGCCTTTCGGCAAGGTGCCGCAGCGCCGCATCAGCTTTCTTGGCGCCACCGCCTGCAAGGATGAGCGGGCGGCGCGAGGCGGCGATGAGTTCGGCAGCCCTGGCAATGGCGGCGCTGTCTGGCGCCGGCGGCGCGGCATTGCTCAACGCGGCCGACAATCCGTCCGCCGGCTTGACCATGATGTCGGTCGGGATCTCGATATGCACAGGGCCGGGCCTAGATGAGGAAAACAGGGCGAAAGCCCGCGCCAGCGCATCGGGCAATTCGCTGGCCCCGGTCACGCGTAACGACAACAGTGCTACCTTCTCCATCATGCCGCGCTGATCGGGCAGTTCATGCAGGAAGCCGAGCCCCTTGCCGAGCGTGTCGGTGGCGTTGACGCCGGAGATCACCAGCATCGGCACCGAATCGGCGCGTGCCTGGCCCATGGCGGTGATGGTGTTGGTCAGCCCCGGCCCGGTGATGACGAAGGCGACTCCCGGCCTGCCGCCGGCGCGCGCATAGCCGTCGGCCATGAACCCGGCGCCCTGTTCGTGGCGCGGCGTGATGTGGCGTATCTTCGAGCGCGCAAGGCCGCGATAGAGTTCGACCGTGTGGACGCCGGGAATGCCGAACACGGTGTCGACGCCATGCGCCTCGAGCAGCGAAATGAGCGCTTCGCCCACAGTGGTCATTGGTTTTCTCCCCTATCTCTGTGTTCTACGCAATTCCTAAGGGGAAAGCGCTTCTCACTTTTCCAGGAATTGCTCCAGCGGCGCGAGGCCGAGCTCGGACTCGACAGCCTTGATGCCGATCGCCGCCAATTCGCCGGGCGAGAACATCTCGCCGGCCAGGCAGCCTTCGATCCAGAGCCCGTCGATGATCGCATTGATCGCGATGGCATGGTGGCGCAACTGGGTTGCGTCCGGCTCGTGCTGTTCGGCGGCGAGCACGTCGGCCACAACTGCTTCCACTTCGTTGCGAAAGCCAAGGTAGCCTTCGCGGTGGGCACGGGCCAGGGCAGGATCCGCACTGGCGCGGCCGATGAAGGTTGCCCACAGCGAAAACACCCGCGCGTCGATGATCGGCGCATTGAGATTGGCGGTGATGAAAGCCGCGAGGCGCTGGCGCGGCGAGGCATCATCCATGACCAATGCCGCCTTCGCCTGCTCGGTCATGCGGTCGACCAGCGCCGTATAGGCTTCCTGCAGCAATTCTTCCTTACCCGGGAAATAATGCCGGATCAGCCCGGCGGTGACGCCGGCACGCAATGCGATGGTGCGCAGGCTGGCGCCTTGCAGGCCATATTCCGCCACGCTGTCCAGAGTCGCTTCGATCAGATCCTGCCGCCGCCGCTCCTCGCCCTCGCGACGGAACTTACGGCGCTCATTCATTGGCGCAGGATCGGTCGCGTCAGGCATGTCGGCCCGCCTTCGCAGGCGATGCAGAGCGCGTCCGCCTCGAAGATTTCAACCGTGCAGCCGGCGGCTTCCATGGCGGCCTTGGTCCTGGGAAAGCCCGCGACGGCAATGACCTTGAGCGGGCTGGTCGGCAGTACGTTAAGGCTGAGGCCGTTGGAAGCCGCGAACTCCTCGGCGTCGCCTTCGACCAGCCGGATGCCGCGCGCCTTCAGCGTCTGATAGAAAGGAGCCGGCAAAAGCGGTGAATAGACCAGCGCCAGGTCGTCGGCCAGCGGGCTGATCACCGACATCAGATGCAGGCACGCCTCTTCGCCCTGCCACAGCGGCAGATCAAAGCCGTAGACGGAAATCCCCAGCGGCGACAGCAGGTTGGAAACCTGCTGGATGCCTTCCTGGTTGGAACGGACACCGCGCCCGATCGCCAGCGTGCGGGCATCCACCCATACACAGTCGCCGCCTTCTACCTGGCCAGGAGCCTCGACGCGGCCAAGGATCGGAATGCCCAATCTTCTGTAGGTTTCTTCATGAAGCGAAGGCTCCCTGGCGCGCAGCGGCTTGCCCATGGACAGGATCAGCGCACCGCGGTCGGTCATCAGCGAAGGGTCGTGCGTGAAAACCGAATCCGAGAGTCCGTCGGCCTTGTCCTCGATCCATTCGATCTCGGCGCCGGATGCCGCCACCAGTTCAGCAAGGACTGCGTGCTGCGAGGCCGCTTTCGCCGCGTTGAATCCCGGACCATAGTGCCAGGCAGCCCGGTCGGCGTCGCGCATGGCGTTGGCGGCCGACCGCATCAGCACGCGCCGTAGCGGCGCCGCCATGGACTGGGATCCGAAAGCGCTCATCGATGCCCTTTCTTAAGCTGAAAAAAACCGAGAAAATTTCATGAGAGGTTATTTATACACTTGCACAACAAGGCCGCAAGTGCCGTAATGAGCGGGATTGACGGGCTCGCTCAGTTGGGTCCATGCTTGAGGTCTGGAGCGGGGCAGTACAGCGTATGTTAATTAGCCGGATAGACGTTCGACGAACCGCCGGCGGCGATATGGAGGTCATTTGGTGAGCGCTGTGGCAGCTGCCAAAGTCCCATCCGGCGAGGCGCAGGACGGCGCCGCAGAAGCCATCCATGTCGAGAACCTGCACAAGAAATTCGGTCAACTGCATGTGCTGAAGGGCGTATCGCTGTCGGCCCGCGACGGCGAGGTCATCGCCATCATCGGCGGCTCGGGCTCAGGCAAATCGACGCTGCTGCGCTGCATCAACTGCCTGGAAAACCCGACCAGCGGCATCATCCGGGTCAATGGCGAGGAGATCAAGCTCAAGGCGGACAGCCATGGCCATACCATTCCGGCCGACCGCAGGCAGATCGAACGCATCCGCTCCAAGCTCGGCATGGTGTTCCAGAACTTCAACCTGTGGAGCCATATGACGCTGATCGAAAACGTCATCGAGGTTCCCGTTCATGTGCTGGGCGTCAAGCGCGACCAGGCTATCGCCCAGGCCGAAAAACTGCTGGTGCGCGTCGGGCTGGCCGAGAAGCGCGACGTCTATCCGGCCTATCTCTCCGGCGGCCAGCAGCAGCGCGCCGCGATTGCTCGCGCCTTGGCCATCAATCCGCGCGTCATGCTGTTCGACGAACCGACCTCGGCGCTCGATCCCGAACTGGTCGGCGAAGTGCTGAAGGTGATCGGCGATCTGGCCCGTGAAGGCCGCACCATGGTGCTCGTCACCCACGAAATGAAATTCGCCCGCGAGGTCGCGACCCATGTCGTCTACCTCTACAACGGGTTGGTCGAGGAGGAAGGCCCGCCGGAGCAGATCTTCGGCGCGCCCAAGTCCGAAAGGCTAAAGCAGTTCATCCGCAACATCGGCTAGGGACAGGCCGGGACGGAAGAAAACCGGGAACCAACAACAAACTGGGAGTTCTGAAATGAAGACTGTTCTGAAGACATTCGCCGCGGCGCTGCTGCTCGGCGTCGCAGCCATGGGCGTGGCCAAGGCCGATCCGGTCAAGATCGGCGTCGCCGCCGAACCCTACGCGCCTTTCACCTCGCCCGATGCTTCGGGCAAATGGGTCGGCTGGGAGATCGACTTCATCGACGCCGTGTGCGCCGAAGAGAAGCTCGACTGCGTCATCACCCCTGTAGCCTGGGACGGCATCATCCCGGCACTGACCACCAAGAAGATCGACCTCATCGTCTCGTCGATGTCGATCACCGCCGAACGCAAGAAGACCATCGACTTCTCCGACAAGTACTACAACACCCCGACCGCGATCATCGGCCCCAAGGACCAGAAGTTCGGCGCCACGCCCGACGATCTCAAGGGCAAGGTCGTCGGCGTCCAGGTGTCGACGGTGCATGCCGTCTACGCCAAGAAGCATTTCGGCCCCACCGCATCCGAGATCAAGGAATACCAGACGCAGGACGAAGCCAACAACGACCTCGCCGCGGGCCGCCTCGACGCGGTGCAGGCCGATTCCATCGCGCTCAAGGAGTTCCTCAAGACCGACCAGGGTAAGGCCTGCTGCGACCTCAAGGGCATGGTGGCCCCTGACGACGAAGTGCTCGGACCGGGCGTCGGCGCCGGGGTGCGCAAGGAAGACACCGATCTGAAAGAGAAGATCAACGCCGGCATCAAGGCGATCCGCGCCAACGGCAAATATGACGAGATCTCGAAGAAATACTTCGATTTCGACATTTACGGCGGCGCCACGCAGTCGAACTGACGACCCTCGCATCGGCTGGAGGACGGGACGCTGACGCCCTCGTCCTCCAGCCGGCCTGTCCACGCATGCTTGCCGCCGGCTGCTGGTGCCGGCGGACAGAGCCAGCAATCCGGGGGCGAAGCTGATCGAATCCTTTCTTCCGGCCTCCGCGGCCGGCATCGTCGAACTGCTCTCGCCGGCTCCCGTCGGCTGGGGCGGGACGCTCTTGCTCGGGCTCCTGCATTCACTCGAGATCGCCGTCGGCGCGACCATCGTCGGCCTGCTGATTGGAACCTGCGGTGCCTATGGCAAGCTTTACGGCGGACCCGTGGTGCGCGACCTGTTCGCGGTCTACACCACCGTGGTGCGCGCCGTGCCGGAACTGGTGCTGATCCTGCTGCTCTACTATGCCGGCACCGACCTGATAAACCAGGTGCTGACCGCGATGGGTTACCAGCGTGTCGACATCAGCGGGCTGGTGGCCGGCATCGCCGTGCTCGGCTTCGTCCAGGGCGCCTATTCGACGGAAGTCATCCGCGGCGCGATCCTCGCCATCCCGCAGGGCCAGATCGAAGCCGCCCGCGCCTTCGGCATGTCTCCCGGCCTTCTGTTGCGGCGCATCACGCTGCCGTCGATGCTGCCTTTCGCCATTCCGGGCCTCGCCAATCTGTGGTTGATCGCCACCAAGGACACCGCGCTGCTTGCCGTCGTCGGCTTCTTCGAATTGACGCTGGCGACACGACAGGCGGCGGGCGTCACCAAGGCCTATCTGGTCTTCTTCCTCGCCGCCGGCGTGCTCTATCTCTGCGTGACACTGATTTCGAACCTCCTGCTTGGCCGCGCCGAGAAATGGGCGCGGCGCGGCATGCCTTCCCTCAAGGAGGCACGCTGATGACCAGCGAAACCGTCATCATCGACACGGCGGCGCGCGCTTCGCTCTGGCTGCAGCCGCATCGCATCGTGCTGATCCTGATCGCGCTTGGGCTGGTGGCGCCGGCCGCCTTCTTCATGCGCTGGGACTGGCTGCCGCAATATTGGGAAATGGGCCTGATGGGGATCTGGCGTGCCCTGTGGATCCTGGCCGTCACCTGTACGCTCGGCTTCATGATCGCGGTGCCCGTCGGGCTGGCGCAGGCGGCCGGCTCGATCTGGGTCGCGGCGCCCGCGAAAGTCTTCTGCACCATCATCCGCGGCACGCCGCTGCTTCTGCAGCTATGGCTGCTCTATTACGGGCTGGGCTCGCTGTTCCCGCAATATCCATGGATCCGCGAATCCTGGATGTGGCCTTATCTCAGGCAGGCCTGGCCATATGGCGTGCTGGCGCTTACCTTGTCCTTCGCCGGCTACGAGGGCGAAGTGATGCGCGGCGCCTTTGCCGGCGTGCCCAAGGGGCAGTTGGAAGCCGCCCGCGCCTTCGGCATGAGCCGCTGGAAGATCTTCCGCCGCATCTGGCTGCCGCAAGCCTTCTACCGGGCGCTGCCGACACTGACCGGCGAGACCGTGCTGCAGCTGAAATCGACGCCGCTGGTGGCGACCATCAGCGTGATAGACATCTTCGCCGTCTCGTCCAAGGTGCGGCAGGACACCTATCTCACCTACGAGCCCTTGCTGCTCCTGGCGTTGATCTATATGGCGATCACCGGCATTCTGGTCTTCGCCTTCAGCCGGATCGAGGCACGAATCCCGGTCAAGATCGGTTAGGTTCTAGTGAGTGGTGGGTAGGGATTGGTGAGTAGGAAGTGGCTGCCGCGCACTCCACAACTCACCACTCACTAACCCCTACTCACTCCTACTAAGGGCAATCGCCATGCAACTCAGTCTCGACCAGGCAAAAGGGCTGTGCCGGATGGCGGCACTTGGCGCCGGCGCCAACGAGGAAGCGGCGCAATCGCTCACCGCCTCGATCATCGCGGCCGAGGCAGAGGGACTTGCAGCGGTCGGGCTCACGCATTTCATCGACTATCTCGAAGCGCTCGAGGCCGGGCGCATCGACGGCAATGCCGATCCAGTGATCACCCGGCCGGCGTTGGCCATCTATCTCTCGGATGCGCGCGGCGGGCTGGCGCATACCGGCTTCGACCGCACCATCGACGACCTCGCCAAGGCGGCAAGACTGTTCGGCGTCGCCATCTTCTCGCAGAAAAACGCCTACACCTGCGGGGCGCTCGGCTACTTCACCGGCCGGCTGGCCGCGCAGGGGCTGGTGTCCTTCGCCGCCACCAATGGTCCGGCTATCCTGGCCGGCTCAGGCTCGGTCAAGCCGGTCTACTGCACCAATCCGATGTCGTTCGCCGCCCCCGCCGCCGACGGCGCGCCGCTGGTCATCGACCAGTCGTCGAGCGCCACCGCCTTCGTCAACATCCGCAAAGCCGCCGAGGACGGCAAGAAGATCCCCGAAGGCTGGGCGCTGGACGCCAGCGGCAACCCAACCACAGATCCGGCGGCGGCCATGAAGGGCGCCATGCTCGCCTTCGGCGGCCAGCGCGGCGCCAACATCGCGCTGATGGTCGAAGTGCTGGCGGCCGGCCTGTCGGGCGCCAACTGGTCACTCGACGCGCCATGGTTCAGCGGCGGCCCGGACAGCCCCGGGACCGGCCTGTTCGTCCTTGCCGTCGAGCCCAAGCTGCTCGACCCGGGTTTCGAGCAGCGCATGAAAGACCAGCTCGACCGGCTGCGGCGCCGCTTCGGCGTTCATGTGCCCGGCCGCGGCCGCGCCGAAGCGGCCGAAAAGGCTCAGGCGCGCGGAATCACCGCGCCCAAGGAAGTGATCCAGCGAATCTCCGAATTCGCCGAACGCTACTCGGCCTGATTATTTTCCTTTCTTTTCAGTTAGTTAACTGGCCGGCCCCCGCCTGAAGCGCGGTTGTGCGCGTTCTTTTCGCGTGCGTTCTGAACCTTTTTGAGCGCCCGGGCGACCAACGTTTGTCCAGGGCAAGATGAGCTTGCCCGATCCAGACCGGGGAACAGCAAAATCAAATCGAAAGTCTGCTCCGCGTGAAAGGCATGCCCCTTCGCGTCCCGGAAAACCCAACCTCAAGTCAAAGGAAATTGTCATGACCAACACCAAGACCACCATGCTGACCGCCGTCCTCCTGCTCGGTTCCTTCATGGGCGCCACGCAGGCGGCCAATTTGAAAGTCGCACCGGTCAAGCCCGCCAATCCGGGCGTCATTACCGCGCCGAGCGGCGGCGCCACCGAGGACCACTACTGCAAGAACGGCCATGCGAAATTCGCCAACTGCAGCGCCGATTTCGTCGCCGCCTGCAAGAAGGTTGGTGGCACCATGTCGGATGTTCAGGGCTGGGGTGGGCGTACTTGCTTCACGCCCTCCTGATACCGTCTCAGGTCAGGCCGCTCGTCGGCCCCTGACACCTCATGATGTCATCCGGGAAACCCCGCTTCGGCGGGGTTTTCTGCGTTTGTCGCTCGCTGGGCCGAGACATGATCGATGCACTTGTCGCAGGAATACCGCGTCATACTTTTTCTTGGATTCGCGCGCAAAACAAGGATGACGCGACGACGCGTCACCCTTTGCCTTTGGCGCAAAACGGACTATGAAACGGCTCAGCCAAGCCATCTGGAACGCGCGCCGGAGCCCGCCATGACCGAAATCCTGCAGACCCCAAAGCTCGTCGTCGTCTTTGGCGGGTCCGGCTTTGTCGGCCGTCATGTCGTGCGGGCTTTGGCCAAGCGCGGTTATCGCATCAGGGTCGCCTGTCGGCGGCCCGATCTTGCCGGCCATTTGCAGCCGCTCGGCAATGTCGGCCAGATCCAGCCGGTGCAGGCCAATGTGCGCGTGCGCTGGTCGGTCGACCGTGCCGTGCAAGGTGCCGACCATGTCGTCAATCTCGTCGCCGTCCTGCATGAGAGCGGCCGGCAGAAATTCTCCGCCGTGCACGAATTCGGTGCTCGCGCCATCGCCGAGGCGGCGCGCTCCGTCGGCGCCGGGCTCACCCATATTTCAGCGCTCGGCGCCGATCCGGATTCCGAATCGGATTATGCGCGCACCAAGGCGCTCGGTGAAAAGGCCGTGCTGGAGACGATCGCCGATGCCGTGATCTTGCGGCCGTCGATCAATTTCGGGCCGGAGGACAGCTTCTTCAACCGGTTCGCCAATATGGCGCGTTATTCGCCGGTGCTGCCGCTGATCGGCGGGGGCCACACCAAGTTCCAGCCGGTCTATGTCGGTGACGTGGCGGAGGCTGTCGCGCGTTCGGTCGACGGCAAGATCGATCGCGGCCAGGTTTACGAGCTCGGCGGCCCCAACGTGCTCACTTTCAAGGAGTGCATGCAGGAACTGCTCACCGTCATCGAGCGCAAGCGCCTGCTGGTGCCGGTGCCGTGGTGGGTGGCAAACATCCAGGCCTCGATCCTCGGCCTGTTGCCCAATCCGCTGCTGACCAAGGACCAGGTGCTGCAGTTGAGCGAGCACAACATTGTTTCAGAGGATGCCACCAAGGCCAACCGGACACTGGCGGGGCTCGGCATCCAGCCGCAGTCGATCGCGACGATCCTGCCGAGCTACCTCTGGCGCTTCCGCGCCGCCGGCCAGTTCCAGCAGCGTAAGCCCGCGGTATAATCTCCAGACGCGTCGGCCCTCAGCGAGGGCGAGGCGTGACCCGCATCGGCAGACCGCCTTGCGGCTGCGTGGTCAATTTCTGTACCGGCCAGGGTTTCGTTTCAGCGGTCGCGTCGAAGCGGAAACGTGACAAGAGGATGGCGAGCGCGATGATCGCCTCTTGCATGGCGAAGCTGGCGCCGATGCAGACGCGCGGACCGGCGCCGAAGGGCAAATATTGGAAGCGGTCGATCTTTTCACGGTTTCCCGGATGGAAGCGTTCGGGCAGGAAGGCGTCGGGCCGATCCCACAGCTTCCTGTGGCGGTGAACGACCCACGGCATCACCAGCACGGCGGCGTGCTTGGGGATATAAAGATCCTTCCACATTTCCGGTTCGATCGGCTCGCGATTGATCGACGGCGCCGGCGGGTAGAGCCGAAGCGCCTCGTCGAAGGCGGCTCGTGTCAGCGGCATGGCGTCGAGCCACTTCGTTGGATCGGGCTCGCGCGCCAGCACCCGGTCGATCTCCTGTTCGATCCGGTCGCGCTCCCAGGGCGATTCGGCCAGGCAATAGAGCGTCCAGCCAAGCGCGCGCGCCGTGGTCTCGTGGCCGGCGCCGATGAAGGTGATGATATTGTCCTCGACTTCTGGGCGCGTCAGTCCGTCGGGGCCTTCGGCCTTGAGCAGCAGCGTCAGGAAATCCTGCGGCACGGCATCGGGGTCGCGCCTCAACTTCTCTTCGCGCATCTTGACCGTGTCGGTCACGATCTTGCGGAAATAGGCCATGGTCTTGCGGCCGCGGATACGGGTCAGCCGGGGCAGCCAGTCGGGCGCGCGCAGCAGGTCGAGCGGATCCACGCGGCCCATGGTTTCGAACAGGCGGTCGATCTCGTTGGCGAAACTGCCGGGCTCACCCGCGATCTCGCCGGAAAACAGCGTCTCGGCGAGGATGTCATAGGTGAGCAGCGTCATGTCATGGGCGATATCGGACGTACCGCCGGCCTCGTAACGGGTGACGAACTCCAGCGTCCGTTTCAGCATCGGCTGGGCAAAGCCGAAAATGTGGCGCGGCGTGAACACCGGCGCCATCGCCTTGCGCGACCGCTTCCACACCTCGCCCTCGGCCGTCAGCAGGCCGTCGCGCAGAATCGGCCTCAAGATTTTCTGGCGGACCGTCGCCATCTTGTAGTTCTTGGCGTTGTCGACCAGCACATGGCGGATCAGGCCCGGATCATTGGCGATGACCAGCGGCCCACCAGCGCCCTTGGCAGAAATCCAAGGTTCGTTGTAGGTCGGCTCGCCCCAGAGTTCGAGCGGGTTGCGATAGACGATGCGGATCATCTCCAGCGTCGAAGGCGGCGACGTGCGCGGCTTCGGGGCGGGAGGAACGAATGGGGCGGGCTGCGTGTCCATGAAGTGCTCCGCTGTTCCTATCAATGTAGTGGCTGGCACCTCGGGCGTCCATGTGACCGAACGGCAAACCGGACCCATGACGGCGGGAACGCCAGGGCGGACGGTCTGTTCATTCAATCGTGACCATTCCGTCAGGGGTCCAACCTTGCCCGCAGGAACCCTCTGCCGTAGTGACGGTCACCAAACTATACCACCCGGCAAAGGAGCCCGTCTTGAAGCACAAGCTGAGCATCATCATCGGCAGCACGCGGCCCGGCCGCGCCGGCCCGGTTTTTGCCGAATGGCTGGAGACGTTCGCGCGCGAGCATGGAAAATTCGAGCCTGTGCTGACCGACATCGCCGAGTTCAACCTGCCGGTCTTGGACGAACCGCATCATCCAAGGCTCGGCAATTATCAGAACGACCACACCAAAGCTTGGTCGAAGACGATGGATGCCGCTGACGCCTTCGTCTTCGTGGCGCCGGAATACAATTACTTCGCCGCACCCGCGATCATCAACGCGATCGACTATCTCGCCCGCGAATGGAAATACAAGCCCGCTGCGATCTTCAGTTATGGCGGTGTCTCCGGCGGCTTGCGCGCGGCGCAGGCGCTGAAGCCGCTGCTGACCTCGGTCGGGATCATGCCCATCCCGGAAGGTGTCGCGCTGCCGCTGTACCAGAAACTGCTCGACGAGAACGGAGCCTTCGATGCCAGCGAGCAAGTGCGGGGCGGAGCCAAGACCATGCTGGACGAACTGTTGCGCTGGAGCGAGGCGTTGAAACCGATGCGCGCTGCCTGAGAGAGCCGCTCTCAGCGGCTTGCTTGCGCTATAAGCCGAGGCGGTCGATTTCGACGAGGTGTCGCGCTAGGCCCTGAAGGTGAATTTCCTCGACCGAACGCTGTCGCAGGCCGCGACGCTGTTCCTGTCGGCGGGCGCGGCACGCGCCGACCTCAACTATGCGGCGGCCATCAAGGGCTATGAAACCGTGCTGTCGCTGTATGGCGAGGCCGGGCAGACCTCACTCAGCCCGGAACAAGCCGACCGCCACAGCCGCACGCTGGAAGAGCTCGGTCTGCCCTACACGACGGTCGGCAATGTCGAGGCGGCCGGCCGGGCCTTCACGGCCCTGTTGGCCAACCTCGAACAGCGGTCGCGTCAGGAAACCGATGCCAGCGTCAAACGCGATCTCGCCATCAGCCATATCAAGCTCGCCAACATCAAGATGGTGCAAGGCGACCTGCCGACCTCGTTCGACAACTATGAGACGGCCAGGAGCATGCTGCAGGAGCTGACCACAAGCGTATATGGCCAAGGATCCGAAGGCGGTTCTGACCAAGGCGCTGAACCAGACGCTCGAGCTCGACCGTACGGGCCGGCTGGCGCCCAGGGACAAAACTACCGTCAAATATTTGCGCGGCCTTCTGGCTAAATTCAACGCCCGAAAAAAATAGCCGGCTGCCGGCTCGGCATTTACGCCGGAAATGCCTGCAAACCTTGGAAAAACCGCCTTTAGCGCCTATATCTACACCATATCAGAGGCGCGATTCGGGGCCGATTTTTCGCGCTGTAGAAGCGGCATCTAGACAACAGGTTTTCATGAGCGATCAGACCGAGAACACAAACGGCGCTGAAGCCGAATACGGCGCCGATTCCATCAAGGTTTTGAAGGGGTTGGACGCCGTCCGCAAGCGGCCGGGCATGTATATCGGCGATACCGATGACGGCTCGGGCCTGCATCACATGGTCTACGAAGTGGTCGACAACGCCATCGACGAGGCGCTGGCTGGCCATGCCGACCTGGTTTCGGTGACACTCAATCCCGATGGTTCGGTAACCGTTATCGACAATGGTCGCGGCATTCCAACCGACATTCACCCCAGCGAAGGCATTTCGGCGGCCGAAGTGATCATGACGCAGCTGCATGCCGGCGGAAAGTTCGACCAGAACTCCTACAAGGTGTCTGGCGGTCTGCATGGCGTCGGCGTCTCGGTGGTCAACGCGCTGTCGGCTTGGCTGAAGCTCAAGATCCGCCGCAACGGCCAGGTCTTCGAGATGAGCTTTACCCACGGCAATGCCGATGCGCCGCTGAAGGCGATCGGCAGCTACGAGCAGGACAAGCGCCCGGGCACCAATGAGGGCCGCAGCGGCACCGAGGTGACCTTCTTTCCGTCGTCCGAGACCTTTACCATGGTCGAATTCGATTTCGGCACGCTGGAACACCGGCTGCGCGAACTCGCCTTCCTGAACTCCGGTGTTCGCATCGTTCTGACAGACGCCCGTCATGCCGACGTCGTGAAGCATGAACTGCACTATGACGGCGGCCTGGAAGAGTTCGTCAAATATCTCGACCGGGTCAAGAAACCGCTGATCGGGAAGCCCATCTCCATCAGGGCCGAGCGTGACGGCATCACCGTGGAAGTGGCGATGTGGTGGAACGACAGTTACCACGAGAATGTGCTTGCATTCACCAACAACATCCCGCAGCGCGATGGCGGCACCCATCTGGCCGGTTTTCGCGGCGCACTGACCCGCCAGATCACCGGCTATGGCGAATCTTCGGGCCTGACCAAGAAGGAAAAGGTCTCGCTGATCGGCGACGATTGCCGCGAAGGCCTGACGGCGGTGCTGTCGGTCAAGGTTCCCGACCCGAAATTCTCGTCGCAGACCAAGGACAAGCTGGTCTCGTCGGAAGTTCGTCCCGTGGTCGAGGGGCTAGTCAACGAAGCGCTCGGCACGTGGCTCGAAGAGCATCCGACCGAGGGCAAGGTGGTCGTCGACAAGGTGATCCAGGCCGCGGCGGCGCGGGAAGCCGCGCGCAAGGCTCGCGACATCACCCGCAAGACCTCGCTCGGTGTCACCTCGCTGCCCGGCAAGCTGGCCGATTGCCAGGAACGCGACCCGGCGAAGTCCGAAATCTTCATCGTCGAGGGTGACTCGGCCGGCGGCTCCGCCAAGGGCGGCCGTTCGCGCCAAAACCAGGCAATCCTTCCCCTGCGCGGCAAGATCCTCAACGTCGAGCGGGCCCGCTTCGACCGCATGCTCTCATCCGACATGATCGGCACGCTGATCACCGCGCTCGGCACCTCGATCGGCAAGGACGAATTCAACGCCGACAAACTGCGCTACCACAAGATCATCCTGATGACCGACGCCGACGTCGACGGCGCCCATATCAGGACCTTGCTGCTCACCTTCTTCTTCCGGCAGATGCCGGAGCTGATCGAGCGCGGCCACCTCTACATCGCCCAGCCGCCGCTCTACAAGGTGACGCGCGGCAAGAGCTCGCAATACATCAAGAATGAGAGCGCCTTCGAAGAATTCCTGATCGATTCGGGGTTGGAGGAAGCGTCCCTTACGCTCGGCTCAGGGGAAGTGCGGACCGGACAGGATCTGCACGGCGCCGTCGCCGATGCGCTTGCCGTGCGCCAGCTCATCAACGGCCTGCACACGCGCTATAACCGCGACGTCGTCGAGCAGGCGGCGATCGCCGGCGGGCTCAATCCCGAAATCTTCGCCGATCTTGGCCGCGCCAACGCGATGGCCGAGCGCGTCGCGCAACGCCTCGACATCATTGCCGAGGACACCGAGCGCGGCTGGACCGGCCGCATGTCGACCTCGAATGAGGGCATCGGCGGCTATGTCTTCGAACGCACCGTGCGCAGCGTCAAGGAATACGCCCATCTCGACATGGCGCTGATCAATTCCGCCGACGCACGCCAGCTCGATCGATACGCGCAGCGCCTCAGCGAAGTCTACGGGGCGCCGCCGGTGCTGCGCCGCAAGGAGGTGTCCGAGACAGTCTCGGGACCGCTGGCGCTGCTCAACGCGGTCTTCGCGACCGGCCGCAAGGGGCTGACCATGCAGCGCTACAAAGGTCTCGGCGAGATGAATGCCGAGCAGCTCTGGGAAACCACACTCGACCCGAATGTGCGTTCGCTGTTGCAGGTCAAGGTCAACGATGCGACCGATGCCGACAGCCTGTTCTCGCGGCTGATGGGTGACGAGGTGGAGCCGCGGCGCGAATTCATCCAGGACAACGCACTGTCGGTCGCCAACCTGGATATTTGAGGTTTCGTCCAGCCTTTTAACAGATTGGCATGGCTCGTGCGCGCGCCAATAATGAGGATGCGCCGGAACAGAAGGCCTTTGAAGACATTGTGACAGTGTCCATCACAATTTCTTGCAGGAGGCTTTCATGGGACGCGGCATTCTACTCTGGTTGCTCGGCATTCCGATTCCGATCATCATCCTCATTATGCTGTTCGTACGGTAGGGGGCGTCGATGCAGTCCACCCTATCGGCTGTCGACGTATCCGCTTCCACGGAATCGTCCTCCACCGCCGTCAGTTGGGGACCGATCATCGCCGGCGCTTTCGCGGCCTCGACGTTGACGTTCATCCTCATGTTGCTCGGCTCAGGCCTTGGGCTCAGCATGGTTTCACCATGGTCGGGGTCTGGCGCGTCGATCACCACCTTCGCGGTTTCCACCGCCGTCTGGCTGGTGATCGTGCAGTGGCTGTCCGCCGGTGTAGGCGGCTACCTTGCGGGCCGGTTGAGGACCAAATGGGTCGGCATCCACACCGATGAAGTCTATTTCCGTGACACCGCGCACGGGTTTCTCGCCTGGGCGCTAGCCACCTTGCTGGTCGCCGGCGTGCTTGGCTCGGCGCTTTCCGCCGCGATTGGTTCAGGTGTACAGGCCGCGTCCACCGTGGCCTCGGGAGCCGCCATGGGCGCGTCGGCCGGGGCCTCGGCGAATGCCAGCGGTGCATCGACCGACAATGCGACCTCCTATCTGGTGGATTCCCTGTTCCGCCCGGCCGATCCGGCCAAGCTCGCCGCCGCCAATCCTGCTGACGAAGCCGCGGCGGCCGGGCAGGCCTCGCGGATCCTGATCGCCGGCGCCGTCGCCGGCGACGTCTCGGCGGAAGACAAGACCTATCTTGCGCAATTGGTCGCCGCACGCACCGGCCTTTCCGAGGCTGATGCCAAGACGCGTGTCGACACGGTGCTGGCGAAGGCGCAGGACGCAAAGGTCAAGGCGAAGCAGGCGGCCGACACGGCCAGGAAAGCAAGCGCCACTTTCGCTCTTCTCGGCGCCTTGTCGCTGGTTATCGGCGCCTTCATCGCCAGTGCGGCCGCGGCGCTCGGCGGCAGGCAGCGCGATGACGAGGAAGCGGTGTTCCTGACCAACGGCTGAAGGCAGCATCACGCCAAAATTATAGAGCCCGGCATCGCGCCGGGCTCTTTCTATTCGACGGTCAAGATCGGCCAGTCAGTGATCCATTGCCTTGACGATTTCCTCGGTCATCTTCTTGGCGTCGCCGAGCAGCATCATGGTGCCGTCCTTGTAGAACAGCGTGTTGTCGATGCCGGCATAGCCGGAGCCGAGCGAGCGCTTGACGAACAGACAGGTGCGGGCCTTGTCGACGTCGAGGATCGGCATGCCGTAGATGGGCGACGACTTGTCGTCGCGCGCGGAAGGGTTTGTGACGTCGTTGGCGCCGATGACGTACGCGACGTCGGCCTGGGCAAACTCTGAGTTGATGTCCTCGAGCTCGAACACTTCGTCGTAAGGCACGTTGGCTTCGGCGAGCAGCACATTCATGTGGCCGGGCATGCGGCCGGCGACGGGATGGATGGCGTATTTGACGTCGACGCCATTGGCCTTGAGCTTGTCGGCCATTTCACGCAGCGCGTGCTGCGCCTGGGCGACCGCCATGCCGTAACCCGGTACGATGATGACCTTCTGCGCGTTCATCATCAGGTAGGCGGCATCATCGGCCGAACCTTGCTTGACGGTGCGCTCGATGCCGTCATCAGCCGCAGCGGCGGTCTCGCCGCCGAAGCCGCCGAGGATGACGGAGATGAAGCTCCGGTTCATGCCCTTGCACATGATGTAGGACAGGATCGCGCCCGACGAGCCTACCAGCGCGCCGGTGATGATCAGCGCAAGATTGCCGAGCGTGAAGCCAAGGGCGGCGGCCGCCCAACCGGAATAGGAATTCAGCATCGACACGACGACCGGCATGTCGGCGCCACCGATCGGGATGATCAGGAGCACGCCGAGCACCAGCGAGGCGGCAACGATCAGCCAGAACACCAGTTTCGATTCCGTGGTGACCAGCAGGACGATCAGTACGATCAGCGCCACGCCAAGCGCAGCGTTGATGACGTGACGGCCGCCGATCATGATCGGCTTGCCCGACATGCGACCGTCGAGCTTCAGGAAGGCAATGACCGAGCCGGTGAAGGTGATGGCGCCGATGGCGACGCCGAGGCTCATCTCGACCAGTGCCTGGGCATGGATGTCGCCATCCGTGCCGATGCCGAAGCTTTCAGGCGCATAGATGGCCGCGGCCGCCACCATGACGGCGGCAAGGCCGACTAGGCTATGGAAGGCGGCGACCAGCTGCGGCATCGAGGTCATGGCAATGCGGCGGGCGGTGACGGCGCCGATGCCGCCGCCGATGGCGAGGCCAAGCACGATCAGACCGAAACGGCCGGCGGACGGGGTTGCCAGCGCCAGCGTGGTGGCAATGGCGATGCCCATGCCGATCATGCCGTAGAGATTGCCCTGCCGGCTGGTGGTCGGATGCGAGAGGCCGCGCAACGCCATGATGAACAGGACGCCGGATACCAGATAGAGGAAGGAGGCGAGATTGACGGTCACGTCACTTGTCCTTCTTCTTGTACATGGCCAGCATGCGCTGGGTGACGAGGAAACCGCCGAAGATGTTGACCGAGACCAGCATCAGCGCGACGAAACCGAAGCCGGCGGCGACGCCGGAGGCCGCGATGCCGACGGCGAGCAGCGCACCGACCACGATGACCGAGGAGATGGCGTTGGTGACGGCCATCAGCGGCGTGTGCAATGCCGGGGTAACCGACCAGACGACGTAATAGCCGACGAAGATCGCCAGGATGAAGATGGCGAAACGGAAGACGAAGGGATCGATGGCCCCGCCCGACAGCGCGTGCGCGGCATCACCGGCCGCCTCGGCACCGCCTGGGGCATTGCCCAGGTTCTGCACCGCGAGCCGAACGGCAGCGCTTGCCTGGTCGAGCTGATCCAAGGCTTTCTGCAAGGTCTGGTCCATCACGCGGTCCCTTTCGGCTTCGGCGAGAGTGACTTGGATGCGGCTGTCTTCCCGGGCGCGGCCTTCCTGGGCGCGGCCGTGGCGTCGGCGACCATGGTCGTGGCCGGGATCGCGGCCGGCTCGATATAAGGCTGCTGGTCGGCCTTGGCGAAGGCGGGATGGACCACCTTGCCGCCATCAGTCAGCATGGTTGCCTTGACCAGATCGTCCTCGCGATTGATGGCAAGCGTCTTGGTCGTCTTGTCGACGAGCGTCTCGACGAAGGCGAACAGGTTCCTGGCATAAAGCAGCGAGGCGGATGCCGCGATGCGACCTGGCACGTTGAGATGACCGACGATTTTCACGTTGTTGGCCGTGGTGACGATCTTGCCGGCCTCGGCGCCCTCGACATTGCCGCCACGCTCGACGGCGAGGTCGATGATCACCGAACCCGGCTTCATCGAGGCGACCATCGCCGCCGACACCAGCTTCGGCGCCGGCCGGCCGGGGATCAGCGCCGTGGTGATGACGATGTCCTGCTTGGCGATGTGTTCGGCGGTGAGCGCCGCCTGCTTGGCCTGATACTCCTTCGACATTTCCTTGGCGTAGCCGCCGGCCGTCTCGGCGGCCTTGAACTCCTCGTCCTCGACCGCGAGGAACTTCGCGCCGAGCGAGGCGACCTGTTCCTTGGCGGCGGGCCGAACGTCAGTGGCGGTGACGACCGCGCCGAGACGGCGCGCGGTGGCGATCGCCTGCAGGCCAGCGACGCCGACGCCCATGATGAAGACCTTCGCCGCCGGCACCGTGCCAGCAGCCGTCATCATCATCGGCAGCGCCCGGTCGTATTCGGCGGCTCCGTCGATCACCGCCTGGTAGCCGGCAAGATTGGCCTGGCTGGACAGGACGTCCATCGATTGCGCGCGGGTGATGCGCGGCATCAACTCCATCGAGAAGGCGGTGACGCCGGCTTTGGCCAAGGCCGCGAGAGCCGCATCGTTGCCGTAGGGATCCATGATGGCGATCACCGCGGCGCCGGACTTGTAACTCTTCAGCTCGGCATCCGTCGGCCGGCGAACCTTCAGCACGACATCGGCCTTGGCGACGTCCGAGGCCTTGCCGACGACAGCACCTGTCTTGGCAAACTCTTCGTCGGGGATACGCGAGCGTGTGCCGGCACCGGCTTCGACGACCACGTCGAAACCCAGCGCCGTCAGCCGCTTAACCGTATCGGGCGAAGCCGCGACACGCGGCTCGTTCGCGTCAAGCTCACGAGGGATGAAAACCGTCTGTCCCACCGCATGATCCTTTCGGCCGGAACCTGTCTGCGCGAAGTCTCGTCCGGGATATCCGGCGACATCAACCGCAAGAGGGTTTTGGAATGTCTATCGCAGAATGAAGGCGCCTACTGCCAGAATAAGCACGAACAGGATCAGCGCAGAGAAGAAGCCGCCCGCGAAGAAGCCGAAAGCCATCGCCAGGAGAAGCGCGCCGCAGAAGAGCGAGCCATATTTGGCCAGCGCCAGGAAGCCCGCATAGGTGCGGTCATGCTCGGCATAGTCCATCTTCGCGCCCAGTTCTACAGGACCGCTCGGCGTGTGCTCAGCCATAGGAATACCCCTTCGAAGACATCTTTCAGGCACATACCGAAAAGCTGGGCGCAGGGCAATGGCGCTATTGCCGCATCGCAGCCGACAACTCCCTCAAGGGAAAATTGAAACTGGCGGTCGATGCCCGCGGGGATGGCTTTTGCGCGAGGCCCTGCCCAGCGTCTCAGCCAACAAGGTGAGGAAAAAGCCCGAGCAGCCCAACCACAATCAGATAGAGCGCGACGATGTAGTTCAGGAGCCGCGGCATGATCAGGATCAGCACGCCGGCGATCAGCGAAATCAGCGGTGTGAGCGCGAGCGAGTGGATGGTCATGACCGTATTCCTTCCCACGAACAATGCGACAGGAGCCCGGGGCGAAATGCCCGTTGGGCAGGATCGCGGCGATACTCGATGGCGATGCCGCTCCCTATAACGGCGAAGCCGCGGGAAGGTTCAGATACAAGGACGACCGTTCAAGCAGCATCGCGATAGTATTTCGCCGTCGGCACTATGGACAGCGGCGTCAGCCGGTTGATGGCCGGATTGGCGAACATCATCCGCTGTTCCACGGCTGTCGACTTAAAGAACGGGAACCGTTCGAGTGTCTGGCGCAAGTTTTCGCCGCAGGGGATTTCGAACAGAGCGATCGGGGCAAGGACACCCGGGAACACCTTGCCCTCTGTCCTCTGAATGGCATGGAAGATACGAGCATAGTAAGCGGAATGCTCGATCTTGATCGGTGTAAGCACTGCAGTGAGACCAAAGTAAGAGGCGGCCACCATGCCAAGCCGGAGCGTCAGAAAAGGGAGAACTCCGGGCGCGGGCGCACTGTCGGCATCGGTTGCGAAGCGAGTCCCGTCGATGAACGTCTCTCCGCGGGCAAGCCGCTCGGCCAATATTTCCGGATAGGCGTCGACGGACGGTGAATAAGGGTGCTCTCGGGAAATGTAGTGGAGCCGTAACGTGCTGACCAGGTGTCCATCGAAATAGACGCCGAACCTATAGGAATTCGGCAGATTATCCCAGCGATCCTCGAACATCCCGCTGGCGATCGGGCCGCACATGCCCGATTGCAGGTAGGATTGATAGCGAAGGCGGTATATCGCCTCCAGGTCCTCGCCTCCAGTGATGAGACGGTAGTCGACATGCTCCAGCAATTGCATGATCGACTGGTTCAGCGCCGACCCAGCATTGGAACTGGCGCCAGCCCGCGCATCGTTTCTCGCAGCATCCATTCTCAAGTCCTCGTATCCGCCGGTAGACAGGCTATGCGAGTTGAAATGAGACACAAGCCGAAAATCGGACCCAACTGGTTTACCACTTGTTAACCTTAACAGCCGGAGATCCTTGGCTGCGGGGTGGTTGCTGAAGGAGCAGCCTGGACGTTCTAATCCAAGCCTTCCATTCCTATGAAGGGCGCTGCAAAGTTGGGCGCGAAAAGGACTGGAGCGTTCCGCTTTGACAGATGCACCGAGCCGGTCAAACCTTTTCGCTTCTTCAAAATCGGACCAAAACTACTGCGCGCTTTGCTTGGATTTTTTCGCGGCCGATAGAATATTCCGGCCCGCACCCGCGACACGATCCAAGCAACGCGCTTATCAACTTCGGAGTGGCAAGAGATATACGATGAAAAGCTAGCCGACTGTGCGCTTGGCGGCGAGACGCAAATCCGCGGCAAACGGCCAGGTGACGTTCGACATCGTTTCGATGCCCGACGCGCTGAGCGCAGCGCCGAACAGGAAGCCTTGGACAAGATCCGGCTTCACCGAATGCATGAGGACCTTAAGCTGCTCGAATGTTTCCACGCCTTCGATGGTGACGGTGAGCCCCAGGACACGGGTCAGGTCGACGACGCCCTTCAACAGCTCGAGCGAGCGCGGGTTGTGGGTGACGTCCATCACGAACGACCGGTCGATCTTGATCTTGTCGAGCGGAAGCTTGTGGAGATAGCTCAGGCTTGAATAGCCGGTGCCGAAATCGTCGAGGGCGATGCGGACGCCAAGCTGCTTCAGTTCCTCGATATACTGGCGGGTCAGGGATTTGTCGTCGAGCAGCGCGGTTTCCGTGACTTCGATCTCCAGGCGGCTAGCGTCGAGGCCGGAGTTCGCCAACGCATCGCGCACCTTTTGGATGACGTCGCGGCTGCGGAAATCCCTTGCCGAGAGATTGACCGAGACGCTGGTCTGGTCAGGCCATTTGGCGCATTCGGTGCAAGCTGCATGCAGCACAAAGGTGCTGATCTCGGAAATGATGCCCATCTCCTCGGCCAGCGGAATGAAGATCCCGGGCGAAATTGGTCCGAGATCGGGATGGTCCCAACGGCAGAGCGCCTCGCAGCTGGCGATGCGCATGGTATTCATCGCCACGATCGGCTGGTAGACGACCCGCAGTTCCCTGCCTTCCACGGCGCTGCGCAGATCCGCCTTCATCAGCTGGCGATTGCGGAAAGCGGCATCCATCGCCGCCTCGAACAGCCGCCAACCGTTCTTGCCGAGTTCCTTGGCCTTGTAGAGCGCCAGGTCCGCCTTGACGATCATGGCGTCAACATCGGTTCCGCCGACCTTGGACAGCACCGCGCCGGCGCTGGCCTGAATCCGCAACCCGTGGCCCGCCACGTCGACTTCTCCCTGCAACTCGGCGAAAATCTGGTCGAGCAGGCTCTCCAGATGGCTTTCGTCATCGATGCGGTCGAAGAACAGCATGAACTCGTCGCCTCCGAAGCGGCTGACGGTAAGGCCCTGCCCGGCGATGGCCGCCAGCCGGTCCGCCACGGCGTAGATCAGCCCGTCGCCGACGGGATGGCCGAGCGTGTCGTTGACGCTCTTGAAATCGTCGAGATCGATCACGGCGAGACCGCACAGGCGATCCCGGTCGCCGGAGGCCATCAGTTCGCCGACGAGTTCGTGGAAATAGGCGCGGTTGGGAAGGCCGGTGAGATTGTCGTAGCGCGCCATGAAACGGATCTTTTCCTCCGCCTCAACGCGCGCCGTGACATCCTCGAAGGTGATCACGCCGAGTTCCTGGCTGCCTTCGCGCGCGGAGAATTCGTAATGCTGGCCGTTGGCGAGCGAAACAAGCACCTTGCGGTCCCTGCCCTCGCGCAACGCGCGCGTCAGCTGCGCCTCGACGTAGCGGCAGTCCTTCGGCGCCAACATTCCGCCGGCGACGCCGCGCATCAGAAGGCCGTGGATGGAGCGCCCGAGCAGCGCGTCGGCCGATTTCAGCGACATCAGGTGGGCGGCCTCTGCGTTGGCGACCGCGACGCGCCCATCAGGGCCAAGCATGACCAGGCCGTGCGACATGGTGTTGAGCGCGCGGTCGAACTTGCGCGTTATGCTTTTCGCCTGCTTGTGGCCGATGACCGCCGAAAACAGTACATTGCGAACATGGTCGGCGCTGTTGATGGTAATAAACGTCATCGGGAAGATCATTAGACCGAGGACCACGGACGGTGCATCCAGACGCAGCAGCAGCGCTAGCGCCGCCGGACCGATGAAGGTTACCGAAAAAATCCGCACCATGCGCGGAGACCCGTAATTGCGGGCGACAACCGTGACCAGGGTCGCCAGGGTCAGCGACATTGCCGCCAGTTCGGCGAATGGGTCGGGATACACATAGATCGACACGAAGCACAGCGCACCCAATCCGAGGCCCTGCAAGCAGCCCTTGAGGATGTAACTGCGCTCCAATCGGTGTGCGTGTTCGACATCGGCAATCACGCCGCCCGTCTTCAAAAAGCTGCGGATACCGAAATAACGCAGAAGGCTGATCGGCAGCAGAATAAAAGAAAAGGCCAGAAACAACGGATTTTGCGTGCGCAGATAGATCATGAATCCAAGGATCCAGTAGCACGCGCCACCGATCACCAACATGTGCGCGTTGTCGAACAACGACCGCACAAATTGGATATAGACATCCGCGGGGATGCTTTCGGTCTTTGTTTTGCCCATATGATCGGCCCAACGCTAAGCCTTGTCATGCCACAACCGCCTTAAGAAAGGCTTAGACAGAGGGCTTAAGCTATGGCTTCGGCCCGCACGCCGCGACGAGAGGAAGCTGCGGCAGGCTTCGGGCCCGAGTGGGGAAATCACTCAGCTGCACTGAGAACCGGTACCGGCATGGTTTGGGTCAGTCGCTGGAGCAGTCTGGAGCGCTCGCCCGCCGCCTTTTCGGCGCTTGCCTGCCGGACATGGCCATAGCCGCGGATCAGCCCCGGGACCGAGACCAGGGCTGCCGCGGCCTCGATCTTGCCCGGCGCCAGCAAGCTGGCCACGAGCTGTAGATCGGCCTCGTACTGCGCCAGCAATTGCCGCTCCATGCGCCGCTCGGCGGTATAGCCGAACAGGTCGAAAGCCGTGCCGCGCAGGCCCTTCATCGCGGCCAGCAGGCGAAAGCCTTTCATCATCCAAGGGCCGAAGCTCGATTTCCTGGGTTTGCCGTCATTGCCGCGACGTCCCATGATCGGCGGGGCGAGATGGAATTCAAGTTTCTCGTAGCTCTGGAACTGCTTGCCAAGCTCGGCTGCGAAGGAGCCGTCGGTATAGAGCCGCGCAACCTCGTATTCGTCTTTGATCGCCATCAGCTTGAACAGGCTTTTGGCGGCGGCTTCGGTCACGTCGGTCGAACCCGGCACGGCCTTCGTTTCTGACGCTTGCAGCGTCGATATCCTGTCGGCGTAGCGCTTGGCGTAAGCAGCGTTCTCATAGGCCGTGAGGAAGGCAACGCGGCGGGCGATGATATCGTCCAGTGTCTCGGCGACCGGACCGGCCTGTCCGGCCTTGTCGCCGAGGGTTGGGGACGGCTGGGCGATGAGGCCGCGTACGAAATCCGGCTGATGCGCGGCGCGGCGGCCCCAGCGGAAAGCAGCGATGTTCATCGCCACCGCTTCGCCGTTCAATTCGATTGCCTTTTCGACGGCTTCGGCCGAGAGCGGCAGACCGCCGTACTGGAAGGCAAAGCCGAGCATGAACATGTTGGCGCCCAGCGAATTGCCGAACAGGGCTGTGGCGGTGCGGGTGGCGTCGAAGAAATGCGCCTTGTCGTCACCGGCCGCTGAGCGGATAGCCTTCTTCAGGCGCTCGATCGGCAGCGAGAAATCGGCCGATCGGGCAAATTCGCCTGGCATGATCTCGGTGGTGTTGGCGAGGAATATCGTATGCCCCTCTCGCACCGCCGTCAGCACCTTCTTGGCGCCCGACACGACGAGATCGCAGCCGAGCACGAGGTCGGCCTTCCCCGCCGAAACGCGGATGGCATTAATGTCTTCGGGTGTGCGGGCGATGCGGACATGGGTGAACACCGAGCCGCCCTTCTGGGCGAGGCCGGCCATGTCGATCATGCCGCAGCCCTTGTTCTCGAGATGCGCCGCCATGCCGAGGACGGCACCGACGGTGACGACGCCGGTGCCGCCTACGCCGTCGATAATCGCCGCCCAGCCCTCGACGCCGAGCGGGAATTCGGCTGGCATCGGCACGCCTTCAAGCGGGTCGGTCCCGCCAGCCAGGCCCTCGGCCTTGCGGATCTTGGCACCGTGCACGGTGACGAAGGACGGGCAGAAGCCGTTGACGCAGGAGAAATCCTTGTTGCAGCTCGACTGGTCGATCTTGCGCTTGCGGCCGAATTCGGTCTCGACCGGCTGGATCGAGACGCAGTTCGACTGCACGCCACAATCGCCGCAGCCTTCGCAGACCAGTTCATTGATGAACACCCGCTTGTCGGGATCGGGAAAGGTGCCGCGCTTGCGACGACGGCGCTTTTCGGCGGCGCAGGTCTGGTCGTAGAGCAGGATCGATACGCCCTTGACGTCGCGCAGCTCGCGCTGGACGAGGTCGAGGTCGTCGCGGTGGTGGATAGTGGCGCCGGCCGGGAATTCAACCTTCCCGGCATATTTGTCGGGTTCGTCGGTGACGATGGCGATGCGGTCGACGCCCTCTGCCCGCACCTGCCTGGCGATCATGTCCACGGTCAGCCCGCCCTCATGCGGCTGGCCGCCAGTCATGGCGACGGCGTCGTTGTAGAGGATCTTGTAGGTGATGTTGGCCTCGCTCGACAGGGCGAAGCGGATCGCCAGCGTGCCGGAATGGTTGTAGGTGCCGTCGCCGAGATTCTGGAAGATGTGGTCGCGCCTGGAGAACGGCGCCTGGCCGACCCATTGCGCTCCCTCGCCGCCCATGGCGGTAAAGCCAACTGTGTTACGATCCATCCACAGCGCCATGAAGTGGCAGCCGATGCCGGCGGCGGCGATCGAGCCGTCCGGCACCTTGGTCGAGGAATTGTGCGGACAGCCCGAACAGAAGAAGGGTGTGCGCGAGCCGATGTCGGAGGCATCGGCCAGCATCGCCTGGAACTGGCGTAGCTTGGCTACCCTGGCCGAAATCTCTTCGGACGGGCCGATGGTCTTCAGGATCCTCTCGCCGAGCGCAATGGCGATCTCGTTGGGGTCGAGCGCCCCCTTGGCTGGAAACAGCCAGTCGCCGCGCTCGTCCTTCTTGCCGACGATGACCGGCTGCGAGGCCGTGCCGTAAAGGCTTTCGCGCAGTTGCACCTCGATCAGCGAGCGTTTCTCCTCGACGACAACGATGGTGTCGAGACCGCGCGCGAAGTCGGCGATGTGCTGCAGGTCGAGCGGCCAGGGGCAGCCGACCTTGAACAGCCGCACGCCGATGCGGTTGGCGGCCGCCTCGTCGACGCCGATATCCTCCAGCGCCTGGCGGACGTCGAGATAGCTCTTGCCCAGCGTGATGATGCCGAGTTTCGGATTGCGGCCGCCCGAATAGACGATCCTGTTCAGCCCATTGGCATGGATGAAGGCGGAGGCCGCGGCACGCTTGTGCTCATACAGCCGTTCTTCCTGGCCGAGCATGTCGATCTCGTGGCGGATGTTGAGGCCGCCCGGCGGCATATCGAAATCCGGGACGACGATGTTCAACCGTTCGAGCGAGGCATCGACCGAAGCCGTCGATTCGATGTTGTCCTTAACGCATTTGATCGCCGCCCAGGTGCCGGCGAAGCGCGACATGGCAAAGCCGTACAGGCCGTAGTCGATAATCTCCTGGACACCGGCCGGATTGAGGATCGGAACCATGGTGTCGACGAAGAGGAATTCGGTGGCGTGCGCATTGGTCGAGGATTCGGCCATGTGGTCGTCGCCCATGAGCGCAAGGACGCCGCCATGTCTGGACGAGCCGGCGAGATTGGCGTGGCGGAACACGTCGCCCGAACGATCGACGCCCGGCCCCTTGCCGTACCAGACCGAAAAAACGCCATCATGGGTGCCCTCGCCCAGCAGTTCCGTCTGCTGCGAGCCCCAGCAGGCGGTGGCGGCCAGCTCTTCGTTGAGGCCGGGCTGGAAAACGATGTCGGCCCCGGCGAGCTGCTTTTTCGCCTTCCACAGCTGCATGTCGAGACCGCCGAGCGGCGACCCGCGATAGCCGGAGACGAAGCCTGCCGTGTTCAGGCCGGCGCGGCGGTCCCGCTCGCGCTGCATCAGGAGCATGCGGATGACCGCCTGAGCGCCGGACAGGAAGATGCGCTCCTTTCCAAGATCGAACTTGTCGTCGAGCGCGACATCATGCAGCGTCATCAGGCATTTCCTCTGCGAAGGCCGCGCGGGGCAGCAGCCAACGTCGGGATCGGATGACGCATCCTTTCTTCCCTTGCAAGGCAGGTCAAACAAAATCGAAAGGCCCGGCCAAGGCGCGACAAACAGTTCGGCGGGCGCTGGACCACGCGTGAAACGGTGCGCCGACAGCGCGATGGCGCACGAAATTTCCAGCCGAACTCGATGCCGTCGGAAGGTGTCAGCCGGCTTTCGAGCAGTCCGGCTTCGGCTCGCCCGGGAGCTTGCCGTCGGGATGGCCGACAAGGGCGGGATTGGCCGTGTAGAGCTGGTCGATGACCAGCGGCCGATCGGGCAGGATGGACTGGTCTTCCGTCGACATCAGCGTGGTGTCGAGGGTCTGCAGGACCGCGCCGTCGGCGCCCTTGATGCTGATGGCGATGGCATAGGGCTTGTTCTTGACGACGCAGGTCAGCGCCGGGCTTTCCAGGCTGACCTTGTCGAGCTTTGGCCAGATCTTCTGCTCGACCACGATGGGATCACCACCGGCGGGGTTCTGGAAGCTGGCAACCGCCACCTGACCCTCGCCCATCGGCCGCAAGGGCCTCAGCGTCACGACATAAGTCGCCCTGGCGAGGCGGTAGTTGAAGACGAATATCTTGCCGGAAACTTCGAACAGCTTGCCTTCACCGCCGGTATCCCGGCAAGCGCCAAGCGTCATCGCCGCAATCAGTGCCGCGCCAACAACCGTCGAGCGGGAAAGAACTCTAGGCATTCCTGACCTCATTGGCCGCCATGCGGCGGCGATAGTGACGGCTTGCCTTTTGCCTGTTGCCGCACACCGCCATGTCGCACCAAAGGCGGCTGGAATTGCGGCTTCTGTCGACGAACAGCCAGGTGCAATTGGGACAGATCCTGAGCCTCGCTATGGTGTCGTCACGCAGCAGGGAAAGCGCCGAAACCGCCAGTGCCGCCTCGAAGGCGATCGGCGTCGCCGGATCGCCGAACGGCCGTCCCCGCGCCCCGATCTCGGTCTCGCCGGCGGCCAGGCCGTCGGCGCAGGACCGCAGGAATTCCGGCAGATCGGCGGTGGCGACCGCGCCTTTCGACACAGCGCCTCGAAACAGCCTATCAGTCGTCTCGCGGATCGACAGCACGACGGGCGCGATTGCCGCCGGCGAGGGCACCGCCAGCCGCCTGTCGCCAAGCTCGGCGGCGCGAAAGCCGCTGGCCGCGTCGGCGAAGCGGGCGATTTCGGCCGGATCGTCGAAGCGGTCGAACGTGCGCTCCGGATCGCCTCGCAGCACGACGGTGTTCGCCGTGTCGAGCGCGAGCAGACCGCCGGTGAAGCGGTGAGGAGTCCAGGCGACTGTCATTTCCGAAAATCTAACCGATAAATCGCGTTTGACAAGTTAGATTCGACGATGCAAAGCTCGGATGCGCAGGGGTATTGTCGCCTTGTCCGCTCCGCGCCTGTCCTATTTCCCTCTTGGGCGGGATGCTTCTGGTGTAGTCGAGCATGTTTTACTTCTTCCAGCAGGTGCTGAACGGGCTGCATTCGGGTGCGCTCTATGCGCTGCTCGCATTCGGCTATGTGCTGACCAACGGCATTCTGCACCGCACCAACCTCGCCTTCGGGGCGCTGTTTGCCTTTTGCGGCCAGGCAATGATCCTGAGCGTCGCCTTCGGCTACCAGGTGCTGTGGCTGACGCTGCTGGCTTCGGTGCTGTTCGGCGTCCTCGCGGCGTTCCTCTATGCGGCGCTCATCAGCCATGTCCTGTCGCGCGGCGTCTTCGAGCCGTTGGCCGACCGATCGCCCAACGCCATCGTGGTGACGACACTTGGCATCCTGCTCGTCCTGTCGGAAGCAAGCCGCATCGCCGCCGACACGCATGATCTATGGCTGCCGCCGATGCTGGCCGAGCCCGTCGTTTTCGCCGAAGGTTCCGGATTCAAGGCGACGCTGACGCTGATCCAGGTGCTCGACTGCGCCGTGGTCGTGGCGGCGGTTGCCCTCGCCACCTGGGCATTTGCCCGCTCAAACTTCGGCCGGTGCTGGCGCGCCGTCTCCGACGACCCCAGGGCCGCCGCGCTGTGCGGCGTCGACGTGCGCGGCGTGTTCCGGCGTGCCGTACTGTTTGGCGGCTTCTGCGCCGCGCTGGCCGGGGTCATGGCCAGCCTCTACTACGGCAATGTCAGCTTCGGTTCCGGCCTTGTCTACGGTCTGAAGATCCTGTTCGTGACGGCCGTCGGCGGTTATCTCTCGCCGCCAAAGGCGGCGCTGGGCGCGGCCGTTTTCGGCATGGCCGAATCACTGTGGGCCGGCTATTTCCCAGTCGAATGGCGAGATGCCTGGATGTATCTGTTCCTGGTTGCCATGCTTATCCTGATCGGCGCCGGTCGCGACACCGGCAAGGTCGTCTGATCCCGTCAGACTTTGGTTGCATGACGTTTCGTCAGGCCGCGGTTTTCCAGGGTACCGCGCGCGCCAAATGGCCTGCATCCTTCCTCCCCGTGTTGACCAACCGGACCACGCACTGCATACGGTTGGGCCAGGCGGCGCGACGAAGAAGGGCGATCGCGCGCCACCGCATCAGGGAGGAATGCATGGCAGGGCTTCTCGCTCTATCCAGAACGATCGATCGTATGAACGAGTTCATCGGCAAATCGGTATCCTGGCTGATCCTGCTGGCGATCCTGGTGAGTGCGGCCAACGCTGTCATCCGAAAAGTGTTCGACACCTCGTCCAACGCCTGGCTGGAGCTGCAATGGTACCTTTTCGGCGCCGCCTTCATGCTGGCCGCCGCCTACACGTTGAAACAGAACGAGCATATCCGCATCGACATCGTCTACGGCCTGTTTTCACGCCGCGCGCAGCACTGGATCGACCTCTTCGGCCACCTCTTTTTCCTGATGCCGTTCGTGACGCTGATGGTGTTCTATTTCGTGCCCTACGTGTCGCTGTCCTTTCACAGCGGCGAGATGTCGACCAACGCCGGCGGCCTGATAGTGTGGCCGGCCAAGGCGATCCTGCTGGTCGGCTTTTTCCTGCTCGCGCTGCAGGGCATTTCCGAGATCATCAAGAAGATCGCCATCATGCGCGGCGTCATTGAGGATCCCAACCCATTCATTTCCGTGCACGAACAGGCTGAACTCGAAGCCAAGGCGCTGGCCGAAGAGGTGCGTTCGTGATGGAATTCATCGCCCAGAACATGGCGCCGATCATGTTCGCCTCGCTGATCCTGTTCATGCTGATCGGCTATCCCGTCGCCTTTTCGCTCGCCGCCAACGGTCTGATGTTCTTCTTCATCGGCGTGCTTTTGACGCCCTATTCGGGCGGCGCGATCAATCTCGCCTGGCCGCTGCTCTATGCGCTGCCGGACAATTTCTACGGCAGCCGGGTGATGTCGAACGACACGCTGCTGGCAATCCCATTCTTCACCTTCATGGGCATCGTGCTCGAACGATCCGGCATGGCCGAAGACCTGCTCGACACGATCGGCCAGTTGTTCGGACCCGTCCGAGGCGGCCTCGCCTACGCGGTGATCTTCGTCGGCGCACTGCTGGCGGCGACCACAGGCGTGGTGGCGGCGTCCGTCATCGCCATGGGGCTGATCTCGCTGCCAATCATGCTGCGCTACGGTTACGACCGCCGGGTGGCATCCGGCGTCATCGCTGCCTCGGGCACGCTCGCCCAGATCATTCCGCCGTCGCTGGTGCTGATCGTTCTCGCCGACCAGCTCGGCCGCTCTGTCGGCGACATGTATGCCGGCGCCCTGATCCCCGGCCTGGTGCTGACCGGCCTATACACACTTTACATCGTGATCATGTCGATCGTCCGACCAAAGTCGATGCCGGCCCTGCCGCTCGAGGCGCGGACGCTAGGCCATGGCGTGGTGTCGTTGCTGATCGCGTTGATAGCGGCCATTGCGATCGCCTATGCCGCCTACCGTTACCTAGTGCCCGCTCATGGCGACAATGCCGATATTCTCGGCGCGACGGTCGGCGTCATCTTCATCTACATCGTAGCGATCCTCGACCGCAGCCTGAACATCAACATGATGTCGCGGTTGGCGCAGCAAGTCGTGATCGTGCTGATCCCGCCGCTGGCGCTGATCTTCCTGGTGCTCGGCACTATCTTCCTCGGCATAGCCACCCCAACCGAGGGCGGCGCGATGGGCGCGGTCGGCGCGCTGGCGATGGCGGCAATGAAGGGCCGGCTGTCGATGGATGTGATCAAGCAGGCGCTGGCCTCGACGACGCGGCTGTCGTCCTTCGTGCTGTTCATCCTGATCGGCGCGCGGGTGTTCTCGCTGACCTTCTACGGCGTCAACGGCCAGATCTGGGTCGAGCATCTTTTGACCTCGCTGCCGGGCGGCGAAGTCGGCTTCCTGATCGGCGTCAACATCCTGGTCTTCTTCCTCGCCTTCTTTCTCGATTTCTTCGAACTGGCCTTCATCATCGTGCCGCTACTGGCGCCGGCGGCCGACAAGCTCGGCATCGACCTGATCTGGTTCGGCGTGCTCCTGGGCGTCAACATGCAGACCAGCTTCATGCATCCGCCATTCGGCTTCGCGCTGTTCTACCTGCGCTCGGTCGCCTCCCGCGTGCCCTATCTCGATCGCCTGACCGGCAAGCAGATCGCGCCGGTGACAACGGGCCAGATCTATTGGGGCGCGGTGCCGTTCGTCTGCATCCAGGTGATCATGATCGGCCTGACCATCGCCTTCCCGCAGATGGTGATGCGCTACAAGGGCACGGCCGTCGATTCCGGCACGATCGACTACACGGTTCCCGAGGTGCCCAGCCTGTCGCCGCTCGGCGCGCCGGAAGGTGGCGGCGCGCCTGCCAATAGCGGCGCCGCAACGACGGCACCCGGCACGCCCGATCTGTCGCAGCCGCCGAATTTCGGCGATGCGCCGCCGGCCAAGCCGGCTGCACCCGCGCCGGACCTGTCGCAACCGCCGAGCTTTAATTGATGGAGATGATGCCATGAAAGCCGTGCGGTTGGAGGCAGTAGGCAGCATCTCGTTGCGCGAGATCGCCAAGCCGGTCCCTGGCCCGAACGACCTCCTGGTGCGGATCGAGGCATGCGGTGTCTGCGGCACCGACCGGCATCTTTTCCACGGCGAGTTCCCCTGCAGGCCGCCAGTGACACCCGGGCACGAATTCTCCGGCATCGTCGAGGAAGTCGGCACCGCCGTCTCCGGCTTTGCCGTCGGCGACCGCGTCACCGGCGATCCCAACATCGCCTGCGGGCGCTGCGGCCAATGCCATGCCGGCCGCGTCAATTTATGCAGCAATCTCACCGCCATCGGCATCCACCGCGACGGCGGCTTTGCCGACTATGTGGTGATGCCGCGGAAACAGGCCTTTGTCCTTCCCGCGGATCTGAAGCCAACACATGGTGCTTTCTGCGAGCCGCTCGGCTGCTGCCTGCACGGCGTCGACCTTGCCGAGGTCAGGCCCGGCAGCTCGGTGGTCGTGCTCGGCGGCGGCGTCATTGGCCTGCTTACAGTGCAACTGGCGCGGCTGGCCGGGGCCACCACCATCATCCTGTCGACACGGCAAGCCTCGCGGCGCGCTCTTGCCAGGGAACTCGGTGCGACGGCTTCGGTCGATCCCACCGCCACCGATGTGATCGACGCCATCACCAGTCCGGCCGGACTGATGCCTGGCGGCGCCGACGTGGTGTTCGAATGCGCCGGAGTGCGCGAGACCGTCGAGCAGTCGATGCGGCTGGCAAGGGCGGGCGGCACCGTCGTCATCGTCGGCGTGACGCCGCAAGGCATGAAGGCGGAATTCGAGCCCTTCGACCTGTTGTTCCGCGAACTCAAGGTAGTGGGCTCATTCCTCAATCCCTACACGCATCGCCGCGCCGCCGAGCTTATCGCGGCGGGCGTGATCGAGATCGATCGGCTGATCTCCAGGCAAGTCACGCTTGAGGAGGCGCCAAGGGTGATCGCCAATCCGCCGGCTCCGGGTGAAGTGAAGGTGCTGGTGGTGCCAGCCATGGGCTGAGGTTCAGGCTTCGGGCATTTGGCAATTGCCTTCGCGTCGAGCAAAACAAGCCCCGGAGAACAAAGTGCCCCGGGGCTTCGAAAAGCAAAGTGCGATCGCCTATAGCTTGCCGTTGCGCTGCTGGACCATCATGAAGGTGTCGTAATTGTATTCGGCCACCTGCGCCCAGAGATAGTGCTCCTTGCGGAAGCCCTTGATCGATTCCCAGATCTTCTTGAACGGCGCGTTCGAGGTTTCCATCTCGGCGTAGACCTCGTTGGCCTTCTCGAAGCAGGCGGCCATGATCTCTTGGCTGAATGGGCGCAGTTTGGCGCCGCCGGCCACCAGCCGCTTCACCGCCGGAGGGTTCACATAGTCATATTTCTGCAGCATGTTGGCGTCCGCGGCCTGGGCGCACGTGCGCAGCAGCGACTTGTAGGTCGGCGAAAGCTCGTCGTATTTCGCCTTGTTGAACATCAGGTGGACGGTCGGGCCGCCTTCCCACCAGCCGGGGTAGTAATAGTAGGGCGCGACCTTGTAGAAACCGAGCTTCTCGTCGTCATAGGGGCCGACCCATTCGGCGGCGTCGATGGTGCCCTTTTCCAGCGCCGGGTAGATGTCGCCGCCGGCGATCTGCTGCGGCACGACGCCGAGCTTCTGCACCACTTTGCCGGCAAAGCCGCCGATGCGCATCTTGAGGCCGGAGAGGTCGGCGACGGTATTGATCTCCTTGCGGAACCAGCCACCCATCTGCACGCCGGTGTTGCCGCCCGGCAGGCCAAACAGACCTTGCGTGGCAAGGAACTCATTGAACAGGTCGATGCCGCCGCCGTGGTAGTGCCATGCATTCATGCCGCGCGCGTTGAGCGAAAACGGCACCGCCGCACCCAGCGCCCATGTCGGGTCCTTGCCCCAGTAATAATATGCCACCGTGTGGCAGGCCTCGACCGTGCCGGCCGTAGTGGCGTCGGCGGCCTGCAGGCCGGGAACGAGCTCGCCGGCGGCAAAGACCTGGATCTGGAAATTGCCGTCGGTGGCTTCCGACAGCATCTTGGAGAACACTTCGGCCCCGCCATAGATGGTGTCGAGCGACTTCGGGAAGGACGACGCCAATCGCCACGTCACCTTGGGGTTGGACTGGGCGATTGCCGGTGCGGCGAGCGTGGCCGCCGCCGCGGCTGCGCCGACGCCGGTGACGCCGGCCTTGCGGATAAATGAACGACGATCCATGCAGTTCCTCCCTTTTGGACCAACAAACCGACGCTCGGGGAATCCTCGGGCTCCGCATCGGTTCGCCGAAACAATACACGGGCAAGGAGTCGAGTCCAGCACGGCGGCCGGATTTGGTGTCAAAGCCATGCGACCCTGCAACTATAGTCTAAACAGGCGGTTTCGTGGCCCATGCGACACGCTGAGACTTGGCTGGAAAAACACCATGGGATCGCTTATTTTAAAGGCAGGACATCCCTTGCCAGATGGAAGACAGACACAAAATGCAGCAGCCGCTCGTCGCCATATCGACCGACGTCCGTCAATTCGACAACTACACCTGGCATGCCGCCCCCCAACAATATCTGGAAGCAGCAATCGTAGGTGCCGGCGTTTTCCCACTGCTCGTGCCCTCGTTCGGCGACCGGCTGGACTTCGACGAGCTTCTGTCGTCGGTCGACGGCGTCATGCTGACGGGCTCGAAGTCCAACGTCGACCCCTCGCTCTATGGCGGCGATCCCAGCGAAGCGAACGGGCCCTATGACACCGCGCGCGACTCCACGACCCTGCCGCTGATCCGCAAGGCGATCGAGCGCGGCGTGCCGCTGCTTGCCATCTGCCGCGGCATCCAGGAATTGAACGTGGCGCTCGGCGGCACACTGGGCACCGAGATCCAGGAGCGCGAGGGGTCGCTGGACCACCGTGCGGCGGTGAGCGACAAACAGGATGAGCGCTTCGCCATCCACCAGACCATTTCGATCAAGCCAGGCAGTTGCCTGGCCGGCGTGTTCGGCGCCGGCGACATCAAGGTCAATTCCTTGCATCGCCAGGCGATCGACCGGCTGGGATCGAAGCTCGAGATCGAGGCTGTCGCGACCGACGGCACGGTCGAAGCGGTTTCGGTCAAGGGTGCCCGCGCCTTCGCCCTCGGCGTCCAGTGGCATCCCGAATACTGGGTCAAGTCGGACAGCAATTCCGCCAAGATTTTTCGCGCTTTCGGCGACGCGGTGCGCCTGCATGCCGCCGCGAAAGCCGGCGCACGGGCGGCGGCGGAGTAGTCAGTCTCGGTGTTTCAAGCCACCGCCTGATGCCAGCGACAGCAACGGTAGGACCGGCGCGTAGGATTCGTAGCCATCGCCATCAGCCACGGCAAAGGTGACGATCGGATCGGTGCCGTTGGCGCTGAATGCGACGGTTCCGTCGCTTTGCTCGCGCCAGAATTTCGCCCGCTCGAGGCCCGGCAGGAGCCGTCGGCAATTCGGCGCCACCGTCAGCAGCGACAGGCCATCCGAGACCGTGGCGCCGCGCGTGATCGCGCAGGCGCCCTCATCGCCATTGGCGACCAGCCTGTAGGTATTTGAAGGGGTGGCCTCATTCGCAGCGCTTGCCCCGCTGCCGTCATGAAGCAATTGAATGCCGCCCAATAGCGCGGCGGCGGCGATCAAGGCGGAAAGCGTTTTCATCATTCTTCATCCGGCACACAGGATGAATAATGATTTCAGAGGGTTAATCCGACGTTAATAATTATGGCAGCGCCACCGCTCAAGGGCGAGCCTTCACATGCGCCGTCTCCGGCACTGGTGTCAGCGGCCTGCGGTCGCTGAACCACGACACCAGATTGTCGACGCACAGATCGGCCATGGCGCGGCGTGTGTGCTCAGAGGCCGAGCCGACATGCGGCAACAGAGAGGCGTTTGGTAAGTCGAGCAACGCCTTGGGGACATTTGGCTCGTCGGCGAAGACATCGAGGCCTGCGGCGGCGATGGTGCCGTCGGCGAGAGCGGCCGCAAGCGCCGCCTCGTCAACGGTGCTGCCGCGGCCGATGTTGACGAAGACGCCGTTCGCGCCGAGCGCCGACAGGATCTCGGCATTGACCGCTTTTTGTGTCGAAGCACCGCCAGGCGCCACCGAAATCAGCGTGTCGACTGCCTCGGCCAAGCCCTTCAGCGTGTCATGGTACTGGAAGGACAAGCCTTCGACCCGGCGTCGGTTGTGATAAGCGATCGGCAGGCCGAAGGCCTCCAGCCGCCTGGCAATGGCCTGCCCGATGCGGCCCATGCCGAAAATACCGACGCGGCGCGCGCGCAAGGTCAGCCGGCTCAGCGGATAGTTGCCCTTCTTCGCCCAGCTGCCGTCACGCAACCAGGTCTCGGCACGCGGCAGGTCGCGCACCGTGTTGATCAGCAGCCCGATGGCGGTGTCGGCGACCTCTTCGGTCAGGACGTCGGGTGTGTTGGTGACCATGATGTTCTTCGCCCGGGCATGGCCGACATCGACCGAATCATAGCCGACGCCGAAAGAGGCGATGAGTTCTAGGTTCGGTAATGCATCCATCATCGCCGCACCAATCCCGGCAAACGAAGCGATGCCACGCACCGTGCGGCGCATCTCCTCGGTGACCAGCGCCGGATCGGCGCGCTCGATGCCGACGCGCCTGAATGTCCGCTCGATCCGCCCGACGGCGTGATCGTTGAAATCCGCCGGCACCAGAATGGCAACGGCTTCCAATTGTTCGGCCTTGGTCATGCACGCTCCACCGGCTTGCCGGTCGACTGGCGCACGTGCAGTTCCGGCTTGATCAATTCTTGCGAGGGCCGCACCGTCTGTCCGTTGAGCTTGTCGAGCAGTGCGCTGGCGGCGCGGCGGCCGACCTCGCGCTGGCCATTCCAGACGGTGGTCAGCGCCGGCGTGGCGATAGCCGCCTCCTCGAGGTCATCATAGCCGGTAACGGAGATGTCGACGCCCGGCACAAGGCCGGCACGCGCAATGCCGTTCATTAGGCCGATGGCGACGAGGTCGTTCCAGCAGCAAGCGGCGGTCGGTCTGTCCTTCAGCGCCAGAAACTGCCCAGCGGCCTCGAAGCCAGCCTGCTTGGTGCGCGGGCCCGATATGCGCCAGGACGGTCTGACCTCCAGCCCGGCCGCCTCCATGGCGTTGACATAGCCCTGGTAGCGATCGCGGCCGGTCGAGGTCTGGTCGGTGCCGCCGATCATGGCGATGCGCTTGTGGCCGAGCGAGATCAGATGATTGGTGGCGAGGCCCGTGCCATAGGCATCGTCGCCGCGAAACACCGGTACGTCGGCCCCCTCGACGGTGCGTGCGATCAGCACCGCCGGCAGCCCATTCTCCTCGGCCATGACGATATCGGACGCCGGCGTGCCGATGGCCGGCGACATGATGACGCCATCGGCGCCGAGCTGCAGCAATGTATCGATGAAGGTGCGCTGCTTTTCGAGCTGATCGTAGTGATTGGACAGGATGAAGGTCTGCCGGCTGCGGTCGAGCTCACTCTCGATCGAGCGCAGAATCTCGGCGAAGAACGGGTTCATGATATCATGGACGACGACACCGACAATGCCCGAGCGCGAAGTGCGCAGGCTGGCGGCGCGGCGGTTGTAGATATAGCCGATGGCGCGCGCATGTTCCTTGATGCGGTCGCGTGTCGAGCCGGCAACCAGCGGGCTGTCGCGCAGTGCCAAGGACACGGTGGCCGTGGACACGCCGAGCGCATCCGCGATCGTCGACAGCTTGATCTTCTGTGCCAGCCTTCCGCTCCCCGTCGCCTTTTTTAAACTGTTTAAGGGCGGCCTTATGCCATCGATCCGGGCCAAATCAAAGTTTTTTTGCCAGCGCCTCGGCCTCCACATCCGAAGCCGCGCGGCTGCGCAGCCTGAGCCGATGTTCGCGATGGACGATGTAGAGGCCGCTGGCGACGATGATGGCGGCGCCGACCAACGTCCAGCGGTCGGGGAACTGCTTGAAGACAAGCCAGCCCGAAATGATCATCCACACCATTTGCGAATAGGGATATGGCGCGAGCGCCGTGGTGGTCGCCAGCCGATAGGCCTGGACCAGCAGCCAATGGCCGACACCGCCGAACACGCCAAGCATGAGCAGCACGAACCAGTGCCAGCCATCATGCGGCAGCGAAAAAGAAAACGGCAGCAGGGGCAACAGCAGGACCGTCGGCGCCAGGGCCGAGAACAGGATCAGGCTCTCGGGAGTCTCGTTCGCCGACATGCGGCGCGTCATGATGACATAGAAGCAGTTCGATAGCATCGAGCCGAGCGCGAAGAGATGTCCGATGCCGAAAACGCCGACACCGGGCCGCGTGATGATCAGGACCCCGGCGAAAGCGGCCAGGATCGCCAGCCAGCGCCGCCAGCCGGCCCATTCGCCGAGCAGCGGTCCGGCAAGGGCGGTGATCACCATCGGCCCGAAGAAATAGATGGACGTCGTCTCGGCCAGTTGCAGGGAGCGCAGCGCCAGGACATTGAACATGGTCGAGCCGAACAGGAATGCGCCGCGCATCACATGCGCCGGCAGGTTGCCCGGTCGAAATCGCATCGGTTCGCGCCAGCCACGCAGCAGCGCTCCAACGAGCACGACATGCACGGCAAAGCGTACCCAGGCGACGATCAGGACGGAGACGCCGGCCAGGACGAGATATTTGCTGCTGGTGTCGAGGAAGGTGAAGAAGACATAGGTGGTCAGCATGCACAGGATCGCCACCGGGGGCGTCGCGCTTTCGACATATCTTTGGGAAGGATTCACGTGCAGGCCGGGGAAAAGCTGGGCTGGACCCCAACTTTGCGGGAATTGCGGCTTGCCCGCAAGCCAATTGTCGCCCGCAGCCGCGCCTAAGCTCGCTGGTACAACAACAGCCGCCGCCAGGCTTAGTTCCGGGCGCTACGTATGCATGCGGGCGCCCTTGGTTATCTTGTCGACCACCTTCTTCTCGGCTCGCAGCGCCATGCCGACCACCTTGGCATCTTCGGGCGCGAATTCGGCAAAGACGGCGCGGTTGGCTGCATCGAAGCCGGTCGAGAACATCTCCTCGACATAGAGCGAGGTAGTGACGCCGCGTTCCAGCGCACGCCGATGGATCGCACTTATCGTTGCCTGGTCGGCCGAGAGCACGATGACCGGCTGGATCGACAAGGGATTGTAGAGGTTGCCTGCGCGATCGCGATAGGGTTCGCCGATGATGTCGGGGGATTGCGCGACGATGCCGCTGGTCAGGAAGGCGGTGACGTTGAGTTTCTGCCAGACGGCCAGGTCTTGCCGCAGCACGATTGCAAATTTCGTATCGAACATGAGAAAGTGAGCCATTCAAAGTTAGGCCCCTGTAGCGGGGCTGAAGGAGACGATGTCGTTCGATCTAGACCGCCAGGCCTTCGAGGGTCTTGGACGTTTGTGCGCCGATGCCGCTGAAAACTGCATCATCTCCGCTCCCGATCCCGCGGGGATGGAACGCATCGAGGCGCGGTTTCACGGCAGCGCCTTCGATCCGCACCGCCACGACACCTACGCGATCGGGGTGACGCTGCGCGGCGTGCAGACCTTCCGCTATCGCGGCGCGGCACGGCTGAGCCTGCCCGGCCAGGTCATCGTGCTGCATCCGGACGAGTTGCACGATGGCGGCGCGGGCACGGAAGAAGGCCTGCGCTACAGGATGCTCTATCTGGAGCCGTCACTGATGCTCGGCTGTCTCGGCGGCACGGCGCTGCCCTTCGTCAGGGAGGGCGTGGTGACAGACGAGGCCTTCTGCGCGACGCTGCTGTCGGCGCTCGGGCCATTGGAGCAGGAACTCGACGAGCTGTTCGTCGACGACTTCCTGGCGCGGCTGATGCAAAGTCTGAACCGGCATGCCGGCAAGCCGGCAAAGCCAATAGCCGAGACGGCGTGGCGAGCGGCGACGCTGGCGGGTGAGTATCTCACGGAAAACCTCGACCGGCCGGTGCGTTCGGGTGAGTTGGAAGCCGTCACGGGTCTCGACCGCTATGCCCTGTCGAGACATTTCCGCGCGGCCTTCTCGACCAGCCCGCATCGCTTCCTGGTAATGCGCCGGCTTCAGCGGGCGCGCAGGATGATCGCCGCCGGCGCGTCCCTGGCACAGATCGCGATCGAGGCCGGCTTCAGCGACCAGAGCCACTTCAACAGGCAATTCAAGAAAGCGTTCGGCATGACGCCGGGCCGTTGGTCGTCCTTGATCCACGGAAATGCCGTGGCAGCCTGACGGCCGGAGAGATCAGTCGTCCGTCTCGGCGTCGTCGTCGATCAGCACCAGCTCCTCGTTGGAGAGGTTGGCCTCGATGCGGGCGAGCAGCTTGAACAGCGCCTTCTGGTCCTTCTTGTCGAGGCCCCTGAGCGCCTGCTTCTCTGTCTTCTTCACTGACTTCTCGATGGCGCGGATGGTTTCACGGCCGGTATCGGTGAGGAAGATATGGGCCTGGCGGGCATCGGAGTCCGACGCGCGTTTCTCCAGAAAACCCTGTGCCTGCAGCCGGTTGATGGTCTTGGTGATGGTCGGCGGACGCACGCCGAGGCGACCGGCGAGATTGCCCGGCGTCTGGCCGTCCTCACGGTCCAGCGCCAGCATGATCTGGTCCTGGCCGGCGTAAAAGCCATGCGCCAGGAGCCGTGCCGCCAGGGCGGTCCTTGCCAGCCTTGCCGCTGAATGCAGCCGGCTCATCGTTGCAGTCTTGTCCGCCTTGGCCATGGTCATCCCTCTTCGGCCGGGCCGGTGCGCACAGCATAGACGCAGCCGGCCGGTTGGCAATCGACGATCGAAAAAGATTCCGGCATCCGAAACAGCTTTGCCGGCAAGCATTCGCGGCGTCCGCCGTGGTGATGCCAGATGTTTATTTCAGTTAGATGACAAACGACTTTCGCGTGAAGGGAATTCGGAGCGCCACTGCGTGAATGCGATTTGACGACCGGGCAGCTCTCGCACCAGGCCCTTGCTCTTCCACGCGGGGGGCGGCGGCGGCTTTCCGCGGCCATGATGTCGGGACGATCCCGGTCGGCAGCTTTGGCCCATGGTTTTGCCCCGTGCAAAAGCCCGGCGCACATCCTATATGGAACCGACAATCCCTTTTTCGCGGCCTGAATTTCAGGGCCTAGTCATTTCGAGGCAAGCCATGAGCGAAGCGCAGACACAGATCCCCGTAACCGTCCTCACCGGCTATCTCGGCGCCGGCAAGACGACGCTGCTCAACCGCATCCTGTCGGAAAACCACGGCAGGCGTTACGCCGTCATAGTCAACGAATTCGGCGAGATCGGCATCGACAACGACCTGATCGTGGAATCCGACGAGGAGATCTACGAGATGAACAATGGCTGCGTCTGTTGCACGGTGCGCGGCGACCTGATCCGCGTCGTCGAGGGCTTGATGCGGCGGCCCGGCCGCTTCGACGCCATCGTCGTCGAGACCACCGGGCTGGCCGATCCGGTGCCGGTGGCGCAGACCTTCTTCATGGACGACGACGTGCGCTCCAAGACCAAGCTCGATGCCGTGGTGGCCCTGGTCGACGCCAAGCACCTGCCGCTCAGGCTCAAGGATTCCAAGGAAGCCGAGGACCAGATCGCCTTCGCCGACGTCGTCGTGCTCAACAAGACCGACCTCGTCACCCCGGAAGAACTCGCCAAGGTCGAGGCGACGATCCGCGCGATCAACCCGGCCGCCAAGATTCACCGCACGACGCGCGCCGGCGTGGCGCTGTCGGAAGTGCTCGACCGTGGCGCCTTCGACCTGTCCAGGGCGCTGGAGAACGATCCGCATTTCCTCGAAGCGCATGATGAACATGATCACCATGATCATGATCATCACGACCATGATCATCACGACCACGATGGGCACGACCACCACCATCACACTCATCCGTCCGACATCCATGACGTGACGGTGCAGTCGGTGTCGCTGCGCGGCGGCGAGATGGACCCGAAGAAATTCTTCCCGTGGATCGAGAAGGTCACCCAGATGGAAGGCCCCAACATCCTGCGGCTGAAAGGCATCATCGCGCTCAAGGGCGATGACGAGCGCTATGTCATCCAGGGCGTGCACATGATCATCGAGGGCGACCACCAGCGCGCCTGGAAGGACGGCGAAAGGCATGAGAGCCGGCTGGTCTTCATCGGCCGCGAGCTCGACGCCGAGCGGCTGAAGAAGAGTTTTGACGCCTGCCAGGTCTAGGTTTAGCCACACGATTCAAAGGGCTTGAATTGTGCGATACGTACACATATCATGTGTACGTATCGATGAGGAACGGCCATGCCCAGACCTGCAGATAACAAGACCGAGCGCTATCAAATCCGCATTCCCCCTGCGGAGAAGGCGATGATCGCGCGCGCCGCTGCCCTCTCGCACAAAGACATGGCAGACTTTATCCTCGATAAGATCGTGCCTGCGGCGCAGGCGGTGATTGATGCAGCTGAAGTGACGAAGGTGTCCGACCGCGACTTTAAGCGCATCCTGGACCTGCTGGAACACCCGCCAAAACCCAACGCCAGGCTCAAGGCGGCGATTGCGGCCTTGCCGGACACTCTGTGACGCTTCCGTCCTGGCACGAGGAGCCAATAGCAAAACGCCACGATCGAGCGTCCTTCGATTGTGGCGACTTGCAGATGAACGAATTTCTGCGGCGGTTCGCGCGACAGAGCCATGATCAGAATGCGGCCAAGACCTTCTGCGCGATCGGCGATACAGCTTCGGGACGTGTACTCGGTTTTTATACGATCGCGCCGTCCGCCGTCGCTCATGAAGCCGTTCCCGCAGCCCTGACGAGAGGCTTGGCACGACACGAAGTTTCCGGCTTCAAGCTTGCCCGTCTTGCCACCGATCGCACGGTCGCCGGGCAAGGCCTTGGAGGTCAGTTGCTTGCCGCGGCAGCATTGCGCTGCCTGCGGCTTGCGGGAGAAGGGGGCGGCATTCTGCTCATCATCGAGGCCAAGAGCGAGCGGGCGGCAAAGTGGTATGCAAGCTTCGGCGCCGAGCGTCTCACAGGATCGGATTTGACTCTGGTGATGCCGTTGGCAGCATTCGCTGCGGATCTACGAGCCAAGGGGCTGCTTTGACGTCTGCCCCTTCATCACTTGCCAATCCCGATGGTTGTCGGAACCGCAAACGTCGAGTAAGCCGCCCTCTGCACTTTCATTGAACAAAGATAGCCCATGCCCACAGTTGCCCCGCTTGATCTCGAAGGCCATTGCGTCGCCGCCGTCTTCCTTGGCCACGTGCCGCATTTTGCGCTGGCTGACGGTGCTGTCCATCGGCTCGACAATGGCCACAAGACGGTGCAGGCCAATGACGGGCTGCTTGCCGCCTTCCATGACGCGGCCAATGACCGGCTGATCACCGGTGGCGAGGACGGCAAGGTTTTTGCCGTGAAAGCCGGCGGCGAGACCCAAGAGGTGGCGAACGCCGGGAAAAAATGGATCACCAGCGTCGCCGCCGGGCCGCAAGGCGCCATCGCGTATGCCACGGGCAAGACCGCCTTCGTGCGCTTCACCGACGGCAAGACCAGGGAATTTGCGCATCCGCGCTCGGTCGAGGGGCTGGCCTTCTCGCCCAAGGGCATGCGCTTCGGCGTCGCCCGTTACAATGGCGCGACGCTGCATTTCCCCGCCGCCGAGGGCAAGCCGGTGGAACTGGAATGGGCGGGCGCGCACACCGGCATCACCTTCTCGCCGGACGGCGCCTTTCTGGTCACCACCATGCAGGAAAACGCCCTGCATGGCTGGAAGCTGTCCGACGGCAAGCACATGCGCATGAGCGGCTATCCCGGCAAGGTCAAAAGCCTGTCATGGAGCGTGAAAGGCAAGTGGCTGGCCAGTTCGGGCGCGCCGGCGGCGATCGTCTGGCCGTTTTCGGGCAAGGACGGCCCGATGGGCAAGGCGCCGCTGGAACTTGGCACGCGCGGCAATGCCATGGTGACGGCGGTCGCCTGCCATCCGAGCCAGGACGTCGTCGCAGTCGGTTACGACGACGGCATGGTGATGGCCGTGCGCTTTTCCGACGCCAAGGAGGTGCTTTTGCGGCGACCAGGCAAGGGCGCCATCACCGCGATGATGTGGGACAGGGAAGAACGCCGCGTCGCCTTCGGCAGCGCCGCCGGCGATTGCGGCGTCATCGACATCACGGCCTAGCCGGGATGGCCGATCACTCGGCGCCGCAGGAGACCTTGCCGGTCAGATCGATGGGCTTGCCATCGCTGTTCTTGTCGGCCGTGCTGTCATAGACAGCGAGCTTGTAATCCCCGTCATAGACGCCCTCGTCACTGGCCCTGGTCAGGATCGTCAATTCGACCGAACTGTAGGTCTTGGCGACCTCCTGCTCGTGGTAGATGTTCAGCCGCAGTTCCTTGTCGTCGAGCCAGTACTGGGTGAGGTTGGCATCCTCGAACACCGTCTTGTGCAATGGATCGCCGGCGGGCCTCGCCTTGATTTCGAGGTCGCCGCGGAAATTGAACGTCGGGCCGCCCATGCCCGTGGTGACGCCGGCATCGACCTGGAATTTGGCCTGCGGATCATCGACGGTGCACCAGATACCGCCGGTCGCGAACGCCGTGCCGGCCGACAGAAAGAGCATCGTCACGCAGATGATCGTCCGCATTCTTCCCCCCCGCTCGTCGTTACCCACAGCATTGGCGCCGACTTCGCCAGCGGGGTCAAGCGCCGCCGCTGGCGGCTGAGCCAATGCAGAAAGGACGCACGGCCAATTGCCGTTGCCGAGGTGGATTGGCTAAGAGCAACGAGCCAGAGGATTTTTCATGCACGGCAGCGACAGTTCAAAGACCATCGGCGGGATCAGCCCCGACCGCATCGCGCAATTGCGCGAGACGGAAGGGGCAGCCTTCCGCGAGGCGCGGCCGAGATCGCAAGCCAAGATCGGCAACGGCCTGCCCGGCTTCTTCGGCGGCGTGCCGATGCACTGGATGAATGATTGGCCGACACCGTTTCCGATCCTGGTCGACAGCGCCCGAGGCGCCACGATCACCGACATGGACGGCAACAAGCTCGACGATTTCTGCCTCGGCGACACCGGTTCGATGTTCGGCCACTCGCCTCCGCCGGTGGCGCGCGCCATTCGCCGCCAGGCCGGGCGCGGCCTGACCTATATGCTGCCTTCCGAGGATGCGCTGGCCATCGGGCCGCTGCTGCAGCAGCGCTTCGGCCTGCCGTTCTGGCAGATCGCGACCACGGCGACCGACGCCAATCGCTTTGCGCTGCGCGTCGCCCGCGCCGTTACCTCCAGGGAAAAGATCCTGGTCTTCAACGGCTGCTATCACGGCTCGGTGGACGAGACGATGGTGCGGCTGATCGACGGCAAGCCCGTCAACCGGCCGGGACTGGCGGGCGAATTCCGCGATTTGACCCGCACGGCCAAGGTCATCGAGTTCAACGATGTCGCCGCTCTCGAGGCCGCATTGAAGGACAGGGACGTCGCCTGTGTCATCGCCGAACCGGTGCTGACCAATTCCTGCATGGTGCTGGCCGACCCCGGCTACCATGAGGCGCTGCGAAAGCTGACACGTGAAGCCGGCACCCTGCTCTTGATCGACGAGACGCATACGATCTCGACCGGCCCCGGCGGTTACACCGGTAAATATGGGCTGGAGCCCGACTTGTTCGTGCTGGGCAAGCCGATTGCCGGCGGCGTGCCGGCGAGCGTCTGGGGCATGAGCGAGGAGGTCGCCTCGCGCTATGTCGACTACAACAGGACGAAAGAGCCGGGATATTCCGGCATGGGCACGACGCTGTCGGCCAACCCGCTGCAGTTCGCCGCCATGCGCGCCACGCTCGAGGAGGTGATGACGCAAGAGAATTACGACCGCATGGATCATCTGGCGCGGCGGCTCGATGCCGGACTGACCGGCGTGATCGATCGTTACAATCTGCCCTGGCATGTCTCCCGCGTCGGGGCACGCGTCGAGTTCATCTGCGCGCCCGGCCCGCTGCGCAATGGTGCCGAGGCGGAAGTTGCGCATGCGCCGGAACTGGAGGCTGCCATCCATGTCGCGCTGGTCAATCGCGGCGTGCTGATCGCACCGTTCCACAACATGATGCTGATCTCGCCGGCAACGTCAGGCACCCAGGTCAACCGCCTGATCACCGCGTTTGGCGCGGTTGCGGCAAAGCTTGCGGCGTGAGACAAGCGCTCAAGCCAATCCGAGTGCGATCATGACCTCACCTTCGGGCTCGACGCCCACCGAGGCGCAAGCCTTCCTCGACGCCCATCCCGAGATCGAGGCCTTCGATATCGTGCTGACCGACGCCAATGGTGTGGGGCGCGGCAAGATCGTGCGCCGGCATGAGCTGAAAAGCATTTTCGAGGGCGGCCGGCATATGCCGATCTCGATTCTGGGCCTCGACATCACCGGCGAGGATGTACACGAAACCGGGCTGATCTGGGACAGCGGCGACGGCGATCTGAGGGCCTGGCCGATTCCGGGCACGCTGGTGCCGCTTTACGGCACGAAGCCACCGCGCGGCCAACTGCTGATGACGATGTACCATCTCGACGGCCAGCCAATGTCTTCGGACCCGCGGCTGGCGCTGGCCCGGCAGGTCGACATATTGGCCGCCAAGGGGCTCTATCCCGCTGGTGCCTTCGAACTCGAGTTTTTTCTGCTGGCCAATGAGCGCGATGCTGACGGCAAGGTGCAGCCGGCGCGCGCGGTGCTCGATGGACGCGTCTCGGGCAAGACCGAAGTTTATTCAGTCGACCATCTGCACGGCATGGAGCCGTTGTTCTCAGACATCTACGCCGCCGCCAAGGCGCAAGGCATTCCGGCCGAGACGGTGATTTCCGAATATGCGCCCGGCCAGTACGAACTGACGCTGAATTACCGCAAGAACGTGATGCGGGCGGCCGACGATCTGGTCATGCTGAAGCGGCTGGTGCGGGCGCAGGCGCGCCGCCATGGTGTTACCGCCTGCTTCATGGCCAAGCCGATCGAGAAATATGCCGGTTCGGGTATGCATTTCCATGTCTCGCTGCAGGACAAGGTCGGCCGAAACGTCTTTGCGGAAGCCGCCGGCGAGAGCTGGTCGCTGCCTCTGCTGCGTGGCCTCGGTGGGCTGATCCAGACAATGGCGGAATCAATGCTGGTGTTTGCGCCGCATGCCAATTCCTGGCGGCGCTTCGTCTCGCAATCCTATGCGCCGGTGGCCCCGAGCTGGGGCGTCAACAACCGCTCGGTGGCGTTGCGCGTGCCAGCGGGCGATGCGAAGAACCGGCGCATCGAGCATCGTCCATCAGGTGTCGACGCCAATCCGTATCTGATTGCCGCGACGGTGCTTGCCGGCATCGTCAAAGGCCTCGACGAAGGGCTCGATCCTGGCCCCGAAACGACCGGCAATGGCTATGAAGCGGCCGTCACCCGCACGACCATGCCGGCCGATTGGCGGGCCGCCATCGAAGCGGCCAGGGCGTCGAGCTTCCTGAAGGGCGCGCTCGGCGATGACCTGCACCGCACCTTTGTGGCGATCAAGCAGTCCGAGTACCTGCGCGTGGCGCGCACAGTGAACGAGCTGGACTATCATCTCTATCTGCACGAGGTCTGATGCCTGAGACCGGCGGCGATCACTTTTTTCGCCGTCACCATCAAAAGATATGGCGCATTGGCCTTCCAGAACATATCATGAACGGATGAGCGCACTCCCTGTTCGTGAGAAACTGGCGATACTGTCCGACGCCGCCAAATACGACGCCTCCTGCGCCTCATCCGGCGCGGCGAAAAAGGATTCTTTGAAATCCGGCGGCATCGGCTCCACCGAAGGCATGGGCATCTGCCATTCCTACGCGCCGGACGGCCGCTGCATTTCGCTGTTGAAAATCCTGCTTACCAATTTCTGCATCTACGACTGCAGCTATTGCATCAACCGCTCGTCCTCGAATGTCCGGCGCGCCCGCTTCGGCATCGACGAGGTGGTGAAGCTGACCATGGATTTCTACCGGCGCAACTATATCGAAGGACTTTTCCTGTCCTCGGGCGTCATCCGTTCGCCTGACGAAACCATGGGCGAGATGGTCGAGGTGGCGCGGCGGCTGCGGCTGGAAGAAAAATTCTCCGGCTATATCCATCTCAAAACCATCCCCGAGAGTTCGGCGGAGCTGATCGAGAAGGCCGGGCTCTATGCCGACCGCTTGTCGATCAATGTCGAGTTGCCCACCGACGAGGGCGTGAAGAAACTGGCGCCGGAGAAGAGGCCGGAGACAATCCGGCTTTCGATGGCCAATTTGCGTCGGAAAATGGAGGAGAAAGCCGAGCCGACATTGCTGACCAAAAAACGCGAACGATTCGCGCCGGGCGGCCAGTCGACGCAGATGATCATCGGCGCGGACAAGACCACCGACGACGGCATCCTGCATACTAGCGCCCGGCTTTATGGCAGCTACCATTTGCGGCGCGTCTATTACTCGGCCTTCAGTCCGATCCCCGATTCCTCGTCATCGCTGCCGTTGCGGAAGCCGCCGTTGATGCGCGAACACCGGCTCTACCAGGCCGATTGGCTGATGCGCTTCTACGGATTTTCGCAGCCTGAAATTTTGGCCGGCAGCAGCGATGGCATGCTTGATCTCGCTATCGATCCGAAACTTGCCTGGGCGCTGCGCAACCGGGGACGCTTCCCCGTCGACGTAAACCGCGCCGACCGCGAAGCGCTGCTGCGCGTGCCTGGCCTGGGAACCAAGGTTGTCGCGAAAATTCTCGAAACCCGCCGCTACCGGCGATTGCGGCTCGAGGATGTCGGCCGGCTCTGCCATTCGATCGCCAAGCTCAGGCCCTTCATCATCGCCGAAGGCTGGTCGCCAGGCGCGCTCACGGACAAGGCCGCACTGCGCGGCAAGATCGTGCAATCCTGCGAACAACTAGCGCTGTTTTGACGATGCGGCCGGCCGAATTCGACCTCACCCGCCACACCGTCTGGCTTGAAAGCCAGACCGACTTCGCCGGCTGGCGCGACGCGGCTCGGCGGCTGGCGTTAAATGAGGTCAGACCCGAGGACGTCAGCTGGCGTGTCGTAGCCGGTCTCGACCGGCCGCCAAGCGACTTGCCTGACGTGCCGCAAGGCGCTGAGCTCATTGTGCCGCGCGATTTCATCGGCCACGCCGAGACCGCCTTCTGCCATTCCGATCCCGGACGTTTCGCCTTTCTCTACAGGCTGCTGTGGCGGTTGCGCATCGAGCCCAAATTGCTGGCGATCGCATCGGATCCCGACACCAAACGGCTTGAAACCATGGAAAAGGCGGTGCGGCGCGACAGCCACAAAATGCATGCCTTCGTCCGCTTCCGGAAGATCGGCGTCGGCGAGGATGAGCGCTATGTCGCCTGGTTCGAACCCGACCATTTCATCGTCGAGCGCAATGCGGATTTCTTCGTCAGGCGTTTTACCGGCATGCGCTGGACGATCCTGACGCCTTACGCGTCCGCCGATTGGGATGGCGAGAGGTTGGCGATCGGGCCGGGCGCGGCCAAGGGGGATGCGCCAGACAAGGACGATACCGAGACGCTGTGGAGGACTTATTTCGAGAACATCTTCAATCCGGCACGCCTCAAGGTGAAGGCCATGCAAAAGGAGATGCCGAAAAAATATTGGCGGAACCTTCCCGAGGCCTCGCTCATTCCTGACTTGATCGCGGGAGCGGACAAGGCCGCCAGGGATATGATTGCGAAGATACCGACGACGCCCGCGCCGCACCACGCCAAAGTGCAGGCGAGGCACTGGCCGAAGCATCAACCAGCCGAAACGCCTGATGACGGTGACGCGCACACGGTTTCCGAATTGCGCGAGGCCGCCAAGGGATGCCGCCGCTGTCCGCTTTGGCGCGATGCGACGCAGACCGTATTCGGCGAGGGGCCCGACAACGCCGAGGTGATTTTCGTCGGCGAACAGCCGGGCGACCAGGAAGACCTCGCCGGCCAGCCGTTCGTCGGCCCGGCGGGCAAGGTCTTTGATGCCATATTGGACGATGCCGGGGTCGACCGGCTGAAAGTCTACGTGACCAACGCGGTCAAGCATTTCAAATTCGAACCGCGCGGAAAGCGCCGGATCCACTCCAAGCCGAATGTCGGCGAGGTCCAAGCCTGCCGCTGGTGGCTCGACCACGAGTTTGAACTGATCAAGCCGAACCTCGCGGTGGCGCTCGGCGCCACGGCGGCGCTGTCCCTGCTTGGCAAGGCGATCCCGGTGACCAAGATGCGGGGCCAGGTGATCGAACGCGAGGATGGCTTGCGTGTCTTTCTCACCATCCACCCCTCCTTCATCCTGCGCATTCGGGATCACGCCGACAAAGAAGCCGAACGCGAGCGGTTTTTGCAGGACATGAAGCAGGTAAAGAAGCTCATGGCAGCTTGATTTACCGGTTTAGCGAACGAGAATTGCTCGGAGATCATTCACGTTCGTGCCGGTCGGGCCGGGCACGAAGAGATCGCCGACGGCATTGAAGGCCGTCCATGCGTTGTTGCCGGCCAGCATCGCCTTGGCATCCACACCTGCCGCGCGCATGCGCGAAACGCTCGAACCATCGGCGAAGGCGCCGGCATTGTTTTCCGAACCGTCGATGCCGTCGGTATCTGCGGCAAGGGCATGAATGCCTTGAATGCCGTTGATGCCGATGGCGAAGGCAAGCAGGAATTCCGAGTTGCGGCCACCCTTGCCTTTGGCCCGCAAAGTCACGGTGGTCTCCCCGCCCGAGAGGACCAGAACCGGCTTTTGGAAGGGCCGGTTGCGCGTCGCCACTTCGCGGGCGATTGCCGCGTGGACGCCGCCGACCTCGCGTGCTTCGCCTTCGATGGCATCGGAAAGAATGACGGCTTCGATGCCTTGCCGCCTCGCTTCCACCGCTGCCGCTTCCAGCGACACGCCGGCTGATGCGATCAGATGCACCTCGTTGCGCGCAAAGCGCTGATCGTCAGGATCGGGTGCGTTAGCCGCCGGTGACTGGATATGCGCCATGACCACGTCCGGCAGCTTCATGCCATAGGCTGTTATCGAAGCCAGGGCATTCTCGCGGCCGCCAACATCGGGAACGGTTGGGCCGGACGCCACAAGGGCCGGATTGTCGCCGGGTATGTCGGAGACCACCAACGATACCACCTTGGCCGGCCAGGCCGCTGCAGCCAGCCGGCCGCCTTTGATGGTGGAGAGGTGCTTTCGGATGGTATTCATCGCCGCGATCGGCGCGCCGGAGGCGAGCAGCGCCTCGTTGACGGCGATCTCGTCGGCCAGTGTCAGGCCGGCGGCCGGAGACGGCAGCAGCGCCGAACCGCCGCCGGAAATCAGCGCCACGACCAGATCGTCCGCTGTCAGCCCTTGCACCTTTTCCAGCAGGCGCCGCGAGGCCTCGAGCCCGGCCGCGTCCGGCACCGGGTGCGCGGCTTCGATAATCTCGATGCGCTCGCATTTGGCGCCATAGCCGTAACGGGTGACGACCAGGCCCTCGATCGTGCCCTCCCAGATCTTCTCGAATGCCGCCGCCATCTGCGCCGAGCCCTTGCCGGCACCGATGACGATGGTGCGGCCCTTCGGCTTTGCCGGCAAATGATGCCTGATGGTTCTCTCGGGATCGGCGGCCGCGACCGCCGCGTTGAAGATATCGGTGAGAAAGGACTTGGGGTCGAGCACGGTCATTCGGCCTCTGAAGGCAATGCCAGCCCGAGCCTATCGATGTCCAGGTGATCGCACAGCGCATCGACCACTACGCCATGATCCTGCCGCTCCGGCAGGCCGGACACCGCGATCACACCGATGACACCGGCGCCCTTGACCGTGACCGGGAAGCCGCCGCCGGCCAGCACATAGTCAGCAATATCCAGCCCCTCGCCGATCTTGAAGGTGCGGTCGGGGCGCTGCTGCTCCAGCACCAGCCGGTAAGTGCTTCCGAGATAGCGCTTCACGACATTGATCTTGCGCCGCGCCCAGTCGGGGTTGGAAGCATTCGAACCAGGCATCGCCGCATAGAACAGGGGCCGGTCCCATAGCCTGATATCGACTATGATCGGCAGGTTCTCGGCTGTTGCACGACCACGGATGGCCGAACCGATCTCGAAGGCGACAGCCTCGTCGAAGGCCGTGAAGACAAGCGTCTCTTCCTGTCTCTTGATCAGAGCGATGTCGTCAGCAACGGCCATGTCGTTCCCCTGTCAACTTCGCCGCACGCTTTGACCGATGGCTGCCGCCGGGTCAAGCAGGGAACACGCCGCTGCGCTAAATTGCGATGTCGCTCCTGGCAGGCCGCCCCGCGACATACACCTCGCGCACGGCGCGGTCGTCTCCGAGCGTCTGCAGCAGGAACAGTTCCTGCGCCAGCGTCTCGACCGTTTCCATCCTAAGCCGCATCGCTGGCGTCGCCCTGGCATCGAGCACGACGATGTCTGCATCGGTGCCATCCTCCAGCGTCCCGATCCTGTCCACTACCGACAGCGCCTCGGCGTTGCCGCGCGTGATCTGCCAGAAGGACTGGAATGGGTTGAGCTTCTCGCCATTGAGTGCGATGACCTTGTAGCCCTCGTCCATGGTACGCAGCATCGAATAGTTGGTGCCGCCGCCGACATCGGTGGCGGCCGCGATGCGCAATGGTTTGTCGCGGCGGCGAAAGCGCTGATAGTCGAACAGGCCGGAGCCGAGGAACAGGTTGGAGGTCGGGCAGAATACCGCCACCGAACCGCTGTCCGACAGCGCGTCCGCCTCACGCTCCGACAAATGGATGCAATGGCCGAACAGGCTCTTTTTGCCAAGCAGCCCGTAATGTTCGTAAACATCGGTGTAGTCGCGCGACCAGGGGTAGAGCTGTTGCGTGAAGGCGATCTCGGCGTGGTTTTCCGACAGATGCGTCTGCATGTGCAGGTCGGGATGTTCGCGGGACAGCGCGCCGGCCATCTCCATCTGCTCCGGTGAGGAGGTGATGGCGAAGCGTGGCGTGATGGCATAAAGCTGGCGGCCCTTGCCGTGCCACTCGGCGATCAGCGCCTTGGTGTCGTCATAGCCGGATTGCGGCGTGTCGAGCACGCCTTCGGGCGCATTGCGGTCCATCATTACCTTGCCAGCGATGTTGAGCATGTCGCGCGCGTGCGACTCGGCGAAGAAGGCTTCCGCCGACGCCTTGTGCACCGAACAGTAGGCGGCGACCGTCGTGGTGCCATGGCGTACCGTCTCATCAAGGAACAGGCGCGCGACCCGGCGGCCATGCTGCGCGTTGGCGAATTTTGTTTCCTCGGGAAAGGTGTAGGTGTTCAGCCAGTCGAGCAGTTCGGCGCCATAGGAAGCGATGATCTGCATCTGCGGGAAATGCACATGGGCATCGATGAAGCCCGGCAGCAGCAGATGCGGCCGGTGATCGATCTTTTTTGTCCACTCGTCCGCCTGTTTCTCGACATCGGGGTAGGCGCCCGATGCAACGATCCTGCCGTGGGTTATCAGCAGGCCGCCATCTTCCTCGTAGCGCCAGGCGGAGTGGTCGTCGATGGCTTGCGGCCAGCGCACGAAGGACAGCGTGCGGCCGCGCAGAAGTGTCGAGGTCATGCTTATTTCCCCGCGCCTTCGAACCAGGCGACCAGCAGCGCCCGCTCCTTGTCGGTGATCTCTGTGACATTGGCGGGCGGCATGGCGTGGCTGCGGCCGGCCTGAAGGTAGATCTCGCGGGCATGATCGGCAATGCCCGCGTCCGTATCCAGCATCACCCCCTTGGGCGCGTGGTAGATACCCTCGTAGACCGGCTCCGCGGCATGGCACATCGAGCAGCGGCCAAGCACGGTGTCGCGCACCGCCGGGAAATGCGCCGAGGCGATATAGACTTGCGCCGAGGCGGAGGCCTTGGGTTCACCGGTCAGCACCTTCGGCACGGTCGACAGCCAGATGATGATGAGGAACACGACAAGGGCGCCCAGCCAGGTCCAGTGCGGGTTGCCGGCACGTTTGTGCACGCTGTTGAAATAGTGGCGGATCAAGACACCGATGATGAACACCAGCGAAGCGATGACCCAGTTGAACTGCGTTCCGAAAGCCAGCGGATAGTGGTTCGACAGCATCAGGAACAGCACGGGCAGCGTCAGATAGTTGTTGTGGAGCGACCGCTGCTTGGCGATCTTGCCGTACTTCGGATCCGGCTTGCGTCCTGCGATGAGGTCGGCGACGACGATCTTCTGGTTCGGAATGATGATCATGAAGACATTGGCCGACATGATCGTCGCGGTGATGGCGCCAAGATGCAGGAAGGCGGCGCGGCCGGTGAACAGATGCGTCAGCCCCCAGGCTATGAACACCAGCACGCAATAGAGCACCAGCATCAGGCCGGTGTCGCTTTTGCCGAGCGGCGAGCGGCACAGGAGATCATAGACCACCCAGCCGACGCCGATCGTCGCCATCGACAGCAGGATGCCTATTGGCACCGACATCGGCAGCACATTGGGATCGATCAGGAACAGGTCGGCTCCGGCGTAATAAACCACGCACAGCATGGCGAAACCTGACAGCCAGGTGGCGTAGGATTCCCACTTGAACCAGGTCAGATGCTCGGGCATCTCGGCCGGCGCCACCAGATATTTCTGGATGTGATAGAAGCCACCGCCATGCACCTGCCATTCCTCGCCGAAGGCGCCGACGGGCATGCCTGGTCGCTGGCGCAGGCCCAGATCGAGCGCGACGAAATAGAAGGACGAGCCGATCCAGGCTATGCCGGTGACGACGTGCAGCCAGCGCACGGCGAAGCTCAGCCAATCCCAGAAAATCGCGAAATCCATCATTGAAGTCGTCCCTGCCGATGACGCGACTTTAAGGTGTGGCGCGTAAACGGAAAGAGGCGAGGTGTGCGATGACTTTCAAAAAAAATTGGAAAATACTAGGCTGATCGCCGCAAACCGGCGAAGGTGCTCCGCATGGCCTATCTCGACAACATCGCCGTCTTCGTCCGCGTCGTCGAGCTCGGCAATCTGTCGGCGGCCGGGCGCGACATGCGCATTTCGCCGGCGGTCGCCTCCAATCGTATCAAGGAACTGGAGAAGCATCTCGGCGTCCGGCTGTTCAACCGCACGACGCGGCAGTTGATGCCGACCGAACACGGCACCGTGTTCTACTCGGGCGCCAAGCAGGTTCTCGAGGCGATCACCGAAGCGGAGGCGGCTGTCTCGGCGCTGTCGGGCCAGCCGCGCGGCACCATCAAGGTGACGGCGCCGCTCGGGCTCGGGCGCCGGCTGGTGGCCTCGGGCATTCCCGATTTTCACGACAAATACCCTGATATCGAGGTGCGGCTCAGGCTCTCGGACCACAATGTCGACATCATGAAAGAAGGCATCGACGTCGCCTTCCGGCTCGGCATTATCGAGGACTCCAGCCTTCGGATGCGCGGCATCATGGAATGCGAACGTGTGCTGGTCGCCGCACCCAAATATCTTGAGGCGCGCGGCGAGCCCATGGATCCGCAGGAATTGATCGCCAGAAAACATGACTGCCTGATGCTGCGCTATTCCGGCGCACGCGAATATGTCTGGACCTTGCAAACGCCGGCCGGCCAGCAAAAATTCGAAGTACACGGGCCCTACGACACCGATGACGGCGACGTGCTGACCGGTTGGGCTCTGTCGGGACGCGGTATCATCAACAAGCCGCGCTTCGAGGTCGAGCCGTTCATCCGCGACCGGCGGCTGAAGGTCATTCTCGCCAGCACTCCGCCTACGCCGGTGCAATTCGCCGCCGTATATCCGCACAAGAAGCTGCAGGACCCCAAGGTGCGCCTGCTGCTCGACTTCATGGCGGAGCGCTGCCAGCGGCTGATCAAGGACATCCTGGCCGGCAAGTGACGGGCTCCTGGCCCATCGCATCCGGTTGCCTTGCCCGAAAGCCGGCCTAGGTTGGAGCCGGATGGCTGTGCGATGTCGCTGGCAGCCAGATAGGCCGCAAGATGCATCTCGCCGTTTCGCTCGACATTGCTTCCGCCACAGGGCGGGCCGGCCTGCCATTCGGTGAGATAGAAGCCTTCGTGCGGAAGGCGGAGACGGCTGGTATCGAGATGGTCATGATCTCGGATTCCTTGCCGGACGGCGAGCGGTCGACCAGCCCGTTCGAAGCAACCACCCTCGTCGCCGCGCTGGCGACCGTGACCGAAAAGATCGGCCTTGTCGCCGCGGCTTCGACCGTTGCTCACCAGCCGTACAATCTGGCGCGCCGTTTTGCTTCGCTTGACATCATCAGCCATGGCCGCGCCGGCTGGAATGCGACCATGACGCAAGCGCCAGACGAAGCGGACAATTTCAGCCGACCGGAAGAGTTCTCCGATGACGATTTTCGCCGCCGCGCCGAGGAATATATCGCCGTCGTCCGGCGCTTGTGGAACGGCTGGGATTCGGACGCGCTCCTGTTCGACAAGAGCGGCGGCCGCTTCCACGACCCCGAAAAGATGCACCTGCTCGACCACAAGGGCGAATTCTTTTCCGTGCGCGGCCCGCTGAACGTCGCGCGCTCGCCGCAGCACACGCCGGTGCTGGTGCTGTCCGGCCTGTCGGAGGCCGATTTCGACATCGCCGCCCGCACCGCGGACGTCATAGTATGCGACGAATGGCCGGCGGCAGAGAGTAAGGCACGCTATGACGACTTCCGGCGCCGCGTTTCCATGTGCGGGAGCGAACCAGATACCTTGAAGGTGCTGACCTGCATATTGCTTCCCAGCGAAGGCATCACCGGGCTGGCCGACAGGCTGGAGGAACAATTTCGGGCGAAAAGCTGTGATGGGTTCAACATCGTGATGTCACCGGAGCCTGCGGTGCTCGATGATTTCGTCCATCGCGTTTTGCCGGAACTGCGGCGACGCGGCCTGTTTCGAGAGAACCATGTCGGAACAACCCTGCGCGCGCATCTCGGCCTTGCCAGCGGAGGTGACCGATGAGCGCGCGCATGAAGCTCGGCGCCTTCCTGTGGGCGACGGGCCATCACATCGCCGCCTGGCGCCATCCCAAGACGCATGTGACCGCTGGCATCGACATCGATCACTACATCGCACTGGCGCGCACGGCGGAAGCCGCCAAGTTCGACATGATCTTCTGCGAGGACGCCGCCGGCCTGCGCGAAGCCGATGTCGGCATCGCCAGCCAGACGTCGCGCTCGATCGGCTTCGAGCCGATCAGCCTGCTTTCGGCGCTGGCCGTCCAGACCAGCCGCATCGGCCTCGTGTCCACGGCATCGACCAGCTACAACGAGCCTTACGGCCTAGCGCGGACCTTCCTGTCGCTCGACCATCTGAGCGGCGGCCGGGCGGGCTGGAATCTGGTCACGTCGGCCAGCTCGATCGAAGCCGCCAATTTCGGTGCGACGGGCCTCAAGCCTCACGCCGACCGCTATGAGCGGGCGCGTGAGTTCGCCGAGGTTGTCACCGGGCTGTGGCACGGCAAGGTATCAGGCCATGTCGGCCAGAGTTTTTCGGTGCGCGACCCGCTCGACCTGCCGCCTTCGCCACAGGGCGCGCCTGTCATGGTCCAGGCCGGCGCCTCGGATGTCGGCCGTGATCTTGCCGCCCGCACCGCCGACGTGGTGTTTACGGCCGCACAGACCTTCGAGGAGGCGAAGGCCTTCTACGACGACCTCAAGGGGCGCATGGCGGCCCATGGGCGCGAGCCCGACGACATCAAGATCATGCCCGGCGTCGCGCCCGTGGTGGCGGAGACCGAGGCCGAAGCGCGCGAGAAATTCGAGGAATTGCAGGAATTGATCCCGGACGACGTCGGCGTAGCGCTGCTGTCCAGCTATCTCAGCATCTCCGACCTCTGGCGCTATCCGATCGACGGACCGCTGCCCGAACTGCCCGAGAGCGAGGGCATGAAAAGCCGCCAGGCCCTGGTCGTCGAGCAATCGCGCCGCGACGGTCTTTCCATTCGTCAGCTTGCGCGGCATTTCGCCGGGGCGCGCGGGCATTGGCGCATCGTCGGGACAGCGACCCAGGTCGCGGACGAGTTGCAGGCGCGGTTCGAAGGCGGTGCCGCCGACGGTTTCAACGTCATGCCGGCTTATTTCCCTGGCGAGCTCGATGCCTTTGCCACGCTGGTGGTGCCGGAACTGCAGCGGCGTGGCCTGTTCCGCATGGAGTATGAAGGCACCACGCTGCGTGCGCATCTGGGCCTGAAGCGACCGAGCTAGCCGGCCATCGCGTTGCCCTGCGGAGCGTGATGCACTGAGTTCGAGGCCGCGTTATGAACAATTAGCGCCGTCATGATCTCGGCGGCCGCCAGTGCGGCAATAACGGGCGGGCGCTTGTCCCTGATGGCGGCGCCGCCGATCGGCGAGACGAGGCGGGCGAATTCAGCGTCCGCGCCGTCCGCCGATTTCAGGAACCAGTTTCTGAATGTCGCCTTCTTGGTCTTCGAGCCGATCATGCCGACATAGGCCGCGTCACCGCGTTTAAGCGCCTCCGCGACGATCAGGAAATCGAGCGCGTGGTCATGGGTGAGGATGGCGAAGGCGGTGCCGGCCGGGGCGTTGCGCACCTCGGCTTCCGGCATCGGCGTCAGCCGCGTCTCGATGGTTTCCGGCATGCCTTCCAGCGCCTCCGCCCGCGTCTCGATGACGACACAGTGTACGGGAAGAAGCGCTACCGTGGACGCGAGCGCCTGGCCGACATGGCCGCCGCCGAAGATATAGACATGCGGCAGCTGCGCCTCCTCGGCTTCCGCCGCCGCAACCAGTTCGGCGGCCAGCGCCGCATTGACCAGCCGGATCAGCACCTCGACCCGTCCGCCACAGCACTGGCCAATTTCGGGGCCGAGCGGGACGTCAAGCGAGGCGCAGACTTCGTCGGCCTTGATGCGGGACGTGGACCGCAGGCGGTTCGATCCACCCGATGGCGCCACCATCCGCCGCGCCTTGTCGATGGCCATGTATTCGAGCTGACCCCCGCCGATCGTGCCAAAGATCGCCGCCGACGAAACAAGCATGAAGGCGCCCTTCTCGCGCGGCGTCGAGCCTTTGGTACCGGCCACTTCGACCAGGGCAAGTCGCGCGGCGCTGCTGAGAAAGGTTTTCAGGCTTTGCACGTTCGAGTTCATGGTTCACGGTTCCCAGATGCAAAATATAGGCTTTTTCGGCTGGGATTGCACGTTTGCCGACCTTCAGGTGACAGGCTTGGCCTCTTTCTTGAGCCGCTCGATCGCCATCAGCACGCGTTCGGGTGTGGCCGGCGCGTCGAGACGCGGGCAGATCTTGTGGTCGGCGACGCTGGCAACGGCATCCGACAACGCGTGCAGCACCGCCATGCCATGCGGCAGCGGCGGCTCGCCGACCGCCTTGGAGCGATGGATGGTCGGCTCATAGGCCTGCGACCAGTCGGTCAGCGCGACGTTGAAGATCTTCGGCCGATCCGAGGCCAGCGGGATCTTGTAGGTCGAGGGCGCATGGGTGCGCAGCCGGCCCTTGTCGTCCCACCACAGTTCCTCGGTGGTCAGCCAGCCCATGCCCTGGATGAAGCCGCCCTCGACCTGGCCGAGGTCGATGGCCCGGTTCAGCGAACGGCCACAGTCGTGCAGGATATCAGCGCGCTCGACGACATACTCGCCGGTCAACGTGTCGACCGACACTTCGGCGCAGGCCGCGCCATAGGCGTAGTAGTAGAAGGCGTGGCCTTGGCCCTTGCCGCGGTCCCAGTGAATCTTCGGCGTCTTGTAGAAGCCGGCGGCCGAGAGCTGCACACGCGCGATATAGGCCTGCTTGACCAAATCGTTGAAGCTGACTTCCTGGTTGCCGACGCGCACCCGGTTGGGCAGGAACACCACCTGGTCGACAGGAATCTGGTATCTCTCGGCGGCGAAGTCGGTCAGGCGCTGGCGGATCTGGCGCGCCGCGTTCTGCGCCGCCATGCCGTTGAGGTCGGCGCCCGAGGACGCCGCCGTCGGCGCGGTGTTGGGCACCTTGGCGGTGGTGGTGGCGGTGATCTTCACGCGGTCGAGGTCGATCTGGAACTCCTCGGCCACGACCTGTGCCACCTTGAGGTGCAGGCCCTGCCCCATTTCGGTGCCGCCATGGTTCATGTGCACCGAACCGTCGGCATAGACATGGACCAGCGCCCCGGCCTGGTTGGACTCGGTCTTGGTGAAGGAGATGCCAAACTTGACGGGCGTCAGCGCCAGGCCGCGCTTGACGAAGCGGCTGTTGGCGTTGAACGCGGAAATCTCGCGACGGCGGCGCGCATAGCTGGCGCTCTCTTCCAGTTCCGCCACGATGCGCTGGATGATGCAGTCCTCGACCTTCTGGTGATAGGGCGTGACGCAGCGTGCGCCGATCGCCTCCATCGGGTCGTAGAAATTCAGCTTGCGGATCTCGAGCGAATCCTTGCCGACGGCGAAGGCGACCTCGTCGATGACCCGCTCGGCGCCGATCATGCCTTGCGGGCCACCGAAGCCGCGGAAGGCGGTGTTGGAGACGGTGTTGGTGTAGAGCGGCGCCGACTTGGCCAACACCGCGGGATAGAAATACGCGTTGTCGCAGTGGAACAGCGCGCGGTCGCCGACCGGGCCGGACAGGTCGGCGGAAAAGCCGCAGCGCAAGGCATAGGTGAAGTCGACGCCGAGGATGTTGCCCTCGTCGTCGAAGCCGACTTCATAGTCGATGGCGAAATCGTGCCGCTTGCCGGTGGCGGTCATGTCCTCGTCGCGGTCGAGCCGGACCTTGACCGCCCGCTTCAGCTTCTTGGCGGCGATGGCGGCGATCGCGGCGCACTGGTTGGCCTGCGTTTCCTTGCCGCCGAAGCCGCCGCCCATGCGGCGCACCTCCACCGTCACCGCGTTGCTCGGCACGCCGAGCGTGTGGGCGACCAGATGCTGCGTCTCGCTCGGCCCTTGCGTCGAACAGTAGACGGTCACCTCGTCGTCCTCGCCGGGGATGGCGAGCGACACTTGGCCTTCGAGGTAGAAATGGTCCTGGCCGCCAAGCCACATGCGGTTCTTGATGCGGCGGGGGGCGGCCTCGATTGCGGCGGCCGCATCGCCACGCTTCAGGATCAGCGGCGTGGTGACCTGCTTGTCCTTGGCCGGATCGAGGTCCCAAATGTCGATGACGGCGGGAAGCTCGTCATACTCGATCCCAGCCAGGCGCACGGCGCGCCGCGCCGCCTCGCGCGTCTCGGCAACGACCGCGAAGATCGGCTGGCCGAAGAACTGCACCTTGCCTTCCGCCAGCACCGGATCGTCATGCATGTTGCTGGGCGAAATATCGTTCTCGCCCGGCACGTCGGCATAGGTCAGCACGTCGACGACGCCAGGGGCCGCGCGCACCGTCGAGAGATCGACACTCTTCAGGACGCCATGCGCCACCTTGGACAGGCCAAGACCGACATGCAGCGTGCCGGCCGGCTCCGGCATGTCGTCGATATAGATGGCGCCGCCGCTGACGTGCTTGTGGGCGGAATCGTGCCGCTGGTCAGTGGCGACGCCGCCGACGATCTTCTCGGCCTTGAGGTTTGATGGTGCGTGCTTGTTCATCAGGCCGCCTCGCTGCGTGAGACCTGGAACGGCGCCTTGGTGCCGGTGGTTTCCACGTAAAAGCGCAACAGAAGGTTCTTCGCCGCCAATGCTCGGTATTCGGCGGTTGCGCGCATATCGGTCAGCGGGGTGAAATCGCTGGCATAGCAGGCCATAGCCGCTTCTACCGTCACTTCGTTCCAGGCCTTGCCGAGCAGCGCCTTCTCGACAGAGGACGCCCGCTTCGGCGTTGCCGCCATGCCGCCATAGGCGATGCGGATATCGGCTACCGTGCCGTCCTTGGCCAAGGCCAGATAAAAGGCGCCAAGGGTCGCGGTGATGTCCTCGTCGCGGCGTTTGGTGACCTTGTAGACGGCGAACTTTGTCCCCTTTGCCGGCACCGGCACATGCACGGCCTCGACGAACTCGCCTGGCTGGCGGTCCTGCTTGCCATAGGCGATGAAGAAATCCTGCAACGGGATCATGCGCCGTGTCTTGCCCCTGCGCAATGTCAGCCGTGCACCGAGCGCGATGAACGGTGGCGGCGTGTCGCCGATCGGCGAGCCATTGGCGACGTTGCCGCCGATCGTGCCCATGTTGCGGACCTGTTCGCCGCCTATGCGGTCGAACAACGGCCCCAATGCCGGGATGCGTTTCGACAGCGTCGAAAAGGCTTCGGTGTAGGTGACGCCGGCGCCAATCGATATGACCCCATTGTCTTCCGTGACGGTGCAAAGCCCGGGCAGATTGCCGATGAAGATCGCCGGCGAGATATCCCGCATCTGCTTGGTCACCCACAGGCCAACGTCGGTCGCACCCGCGACGACGGTGGCGGTCGGTTGTTTTTCGAAGACAGTCGCGAAATCGTCGGCGTCGGCCGGCACAACCAGCCGCGTCCCGCCGGCGCCGATCTCGACCCTGGCGCCGTCGCGCAATGCCTGTAGCCGTGTGGTGACTTCCCGGCGCTCCGCCGCCAAGGGGTCCTTCGCCACCTTGCCGTAGCTCGATATGGCGTGCGCGGCGCGCATGATCGCCTCATAGCCGGTGCAGCGGCAAAGATTGCCTTGCAAGGCTTTTTCGATGGCCGCGTCCGAAGGGTCCGGTGACTTCATCCACAAGCCGTAGAGCGACATGACGAAACCCGGCGTGCAGAAGCCGCATTGCGAGCCATGGAAATCGACCATAGCCTGCTGGACAGGATGCAACTGGGCTGCTTCGCCGCGCAGGTGCTCGACCGTCACGACATGGGTGCCGTCGAGCGAGCCGAGAAAGCGAATGCAGGCATTGACGCTTTCATAGACCAGTCCGGTGGCCGAAAGTCTGCCGATGAGCACCGTGCAGGCGCCGCAATCGCCCTCGGCGCAGCCTTCCTTGGTGCCGCGCAGCGAACGGTCGAGCCGCAGCCAGTCGAGCAGGGTCGCGTCAGGCGCCACGGATGACAGCGCGACATCCCTGCCATTCAGAATGAAGCGGATTTCGTTACGGATATTGACCTTGGCCATGCCTCAGCTCCCCCTGTAGGTGGAATAGCCGTAAGGCGAGATCAGCAATGGTACATGATAGTGCAGCGCCTGCGCCATGCCGAAGCGGATCGGCACGCTATCGAGGAAGGCCGGCTCGGGCAGCTTCGTTCCTTGGCCGCGCAGATAGTCGCCGGCCGCGAACACCAGTTCGTATTCGCCGGTGCGGAAGTCGGCACCGGCCAGCAGCGGCGCATCGCAGCGGCCGTCGGCATTGGTGACGACCGTCTTCAAAAGCGTGCGGGCCAAACCCTCGAGGCGGTAGAGCGCGATGGAGAGCCCCGCCGCCGGCCTGCCGGTCGCGGTATCCAGGACATGGGTCGTCAGACGCCCGCCATCGGTTTTCGATGTCTCTGCCATTGGCCGCCTCCCATTTTCCAATACGAACAAATTGGCCGGTACAATCGAACACTACTGATGAATTGTGCGCCAATTAAAGGCGATGCATAAGTCCCGGTCGAGCGGAGTGCGACAAAAACACTTTCAAAAATTTTGAGGGGAATGCGAGAAGCACCCTTTCGATATCCTGATCATACTTCCGGTGATGCCGGGCGGAGGGACGATGCGTTACACCAGGGACATGCGGGGCTACGGAGCCAATCCGCCGGATCCGAAATGGCCTGGCGGCGCGCATGTCGCCGTGCAGTTCGTCGTCAACTACGAAGAGGGCGGCGAGAACTGCGTGCTCCACGGCGACAAGGCTTCTGAAGCCTTCCTGTCCGAGATCGTCGGCGCGGCGCCCTGGGTGGGCCAGCGCCACTGGAACATGGAATCGATCTACGAGTATGGGGCGCGGGCCGGCTTCTGGCGGCTGCTGCGCCTGTTCAGCGACGAGCAAGTGCCCGTCACCTGCTATGGCGTCGCCACGGCGCTCGCGCGCTCACCCGACCAGGTCACGGCGATGCAGGAAGCCGGCTGGGAAATCGCCTCGCACGGGTTGAGATGGATCGACTACCGCGACCACGATGCCGAGGACGAGCGCCGCGACCTCGAAGCGGCGATCAAGCTGCACTACGAGGTGACCGGCCAGCGCCCGACAGGCTGGTATACGGGCCGAACGTCGATCAACACGGTGCGGCTGGTGGCAGAGGAAGGCGGCTTCGACTACGTCTCGGACACCTATGACGACGAACTGCCCTACTGGTTCGAGCATGAGGACGGCACGCAGCTCATCATCCCCTACACGCTCGACGCCAACGACATGCGCTTTGCCACACCGCAAGGCTTCAACTCGGGCGACCAGTTCTTTGCTTATTTGAAGGACAGTTTCGATACGCTCTATGCCGAGGGCAAGGCCGGCCGGCCGCGCATGATGAACATCGGCCTGCATTGCCGCCTGGTCGGGCGGCCGGGCCGGGTGGCGGCGCTTAAACGCTTCGTCGATTATGTCAAATCACACGACAAGGTCTGGCTGGCACGGCGCATCGACATCGCCAGGCACTGGCAGGAAAACCACCCCTATCAGCCGGCCGCCCTGCGCCCCTCGAAGATGGAATTCGAGACGTTCGTTCACGCCTTCGGCGGCGTTTTCGAACATTCGCCCTGGATCGCCGAGCGGGCCTACGAGCTGGAGCTCGGCCCAGCGCACGACACGGCGGGCGGCCTCCACAATGCGCTTTGCCGCATCTTCCGTTCCGCCAGCGAGACCGAACGGCTCGGCGTGCTCAACGCCCATCCCGACCTCGCCGGCAAGCTGGCCAAGGCCAAGCGACTGACGGCGGAATCGACCAGGGAACAGGCTTCCGCCGGTCTCGACGCGCTGACCGACAAGGAACGCGAACTGTTTTCCAAGCTCAACGCGGCCTACGTCACCACCTTCGGCTTTCCCTTCATCATCGCGGTGAAAGGCAAGACAAAAGAGGAAATCCTCGCCGAATTCGAAGCCCGCATCGGCAACAGCCGCGGCGTCGAATTCGAAACCGCATGCAAACAGGTCGAGCGCATCGCACTGCTGCGCCTCAAGGACATGCTTCCACAATAGGTTTGAAAAATGGATACGATCAGGATGCCCGAGCGCACCTATTATGCCCCAAAGGGCGGCCATTCCGGCCAGAGCGAACTTCTGACCGGCCGCGCCGTCTTCACCGAGGCCTATGCGGTCATCCCCAAGGGCGTGATGCAGGATATCGTCACCAGCGCCCTGCCGTTCTGGGACGAGACGCGTGTCTGGATCCTGTCGCGGCCGCTGTCCGGCTTCGCCGAGACGTTTTCGCAATACATCGTAGAGGTCGCGCCCGGCGGTGGTAGCGAGCGGCCGGAGCCCGATGCCGGCGCCGAAGGCGCCCTGTTCGTGGTCGAGGGCGAACTCACGGTTCTGCTCGACGGCATGAAACATGTGTTGCGCCCCGGCGGTTTTGCCTTCCTGCCGCCGGCCAGCGGCTGGACAGTCCGCAACCAAGGCAAGGCGGCTGTCCGCTTCCACTGGATACGCAAGGCTTATGAGGTCGTCGATGGCCTCGAGATTCCCAAGGCCTTCTTCACCAACGAACAGGAGATCGCGCCGACGCCGATGCCCGGCACAGAGGGCCGCTGGGCAACGACGCGGTTCGTCGATCCCGCCGATCTGCGCCACGACATGCACATGACCATCGTCACGCTTGAGCCTGGCGCAGTCATTCCTTTCGCCGAAACGCATGTCATGGAGCATGGGCTCTATGTGCTCGAAGGCAAGGCTGTCTATCGGCTCAACCAGGACTGGGTCGAGGTCGAGGCCGGCGACTATATGTGGCTGCGTGCCTTCTGCCCGCAGGCCTGCTATGCCGGCGGCCCCGGCAAATTCCGCTATCTGCTCTACAAGGACGTCAACCGGCACGCCAAGCTCGGCGGGGCCGGCATCGCGAAGCGGACGTCATGAGCCGCATTGTCGCGCGGACGTTGACCCGTGAGGCCTTCGCCGAATTCGGCGATGTCATCGACATGGGCGGAGACAACCACTATCCGATCAATGGCGGCAAGGCCGAGCGCTACCATGACCTCGCCACCGCGCAAGCCACGGGGCCGAATGCGCGCGTGCTGATCTCGATGGTGCGCGGCACGCCCTATGACATGCCGCTGAAGCTGACCATGGTGGAGCGCCACCCCTTGGGCAGCCAGGCTTTCATACCGCTGTCGCCGCGTCCGTTCCTGGTCGTCGTCTGCCCTGACGGCAGGGACGGGCCTGGCGAGCCGCATGCCTTCGTCACCGCACCGGGGCAAGGCATCAACTATTTCCGCAATCTCTGGCACGGCGTGCTGACGCCGCTCGGAGAGCCTCAAGACTTTTTGATCGTCGACCGTGGCGGCGACGGCTCCAACCTCGAGGAATTCCACTTCTCGCACGCCTACGAAATCCATCTCCCCAACGAGAACTCGTGATGACCGACATTTCGCTGATAGATCGCCTGCTCGAGGTCATCGAGCACGACATCGTGCCGAAGACGGCAGAAGGCGTCGCCCACGGCAACAAGCTGTTCGGCGCGGCGATCCTGCGCAAGGATACCCATTCGCTGGTACTGGCCGAGACCAACAACGAGATGGAAAACCCGCTTTGGCATGGCGAGGTGCACTGCCTGAAGCGCTTTTACGAGATGCCCAGGGCCGAGCGCGTCGACACCAAGGACGCCATCTTTCTCGCCACACACGAGCCATGCTCGCTCTGCCTGTCGGCGATCACCTGGGCCGGCTTCGACAATTTCTACTATTTGTTCAGCCACGAGGATTCGCGCGACAGTTTTGCCATCCCGCATGATCTCAAAATTCTGAAAGAGGTCTTCACCCTCGATCCCGGCGGCTACAATGCCGAGAATGCCTATTGGAAAAGTTTTTCGATCCGCGGGTTGGTGAGGGCGCTGCCCGGGGCCGAACGCCAGCGGCTGGAGGAGCGGATCGGGAGAATCTCGGCGCGCTACGATGAGCTGTCGCGTGACTACCAGGCGGGCAAGGCTGAGAACGACATTCCGCTGAACTGAGCTTCCGTCTCGACAATCGCCGCTTGGGTTACCCCCTTTATGGGGGCAAAACGCAGACCCACATACGATCTTGATGCAATCAGGACGACGTTTGGGTCTGTCGACACGCTGGCGATCACAACGTCCGCACTGCGGGATGCTGTTGGGCTGGGGCTTCGATCGCGCCGGTGTGATCGAGGTGATCGACAGCATGACGCGGAAGATGTTTGTGAAGTCGATGACGACTTTCGCGGATCATCGAGTGTGGCAGAGTGTCTATCACGTGCCAGCGCGTGATGGTCTCCCCCGAAACCGGAGAAACGTTGATGCGCGGAGTCCGTCCATTCACCGTGACCCCTAAGGGCGAAGCATGATCGTCGACCTATCCGCCATCGGATGGCGAGGGTGTCCATGTCGGCGACGAATGGCCGCCGTTCATGCCGCGCTGCGCGCGCTCAAGGAGAAGATCGACGGCGGGCCGGCCCCGTCAACCATCCGCCGCATACGCACGAAGCTCAAGCTGTCGCAGCGCGAGGCCGGATCCTTGTTCAAGGTCGGCAAGAACGCCTTCGACAAGTATGAAAGAGGCTTGATCGAACCGAGTGGCCCGACCATTCAATTGATGACATTGCTGGAGAAACATCCCGAACTGCTCGACGAATTGCGGTAGCGGCACAGGTCGCATATTTCACTGCTCCAGTCGCGAATGGCGATTGAAAGTTCTTGTGGCGCGGAGCGTTATGCATGCCATGAAAATCATCACCGAATTTCCCCGCAAGGTCGTCGAATTTCCCGATATGGGCATCGTCATGCCCGATGGCTGCCGGCTGTCGGCTCGGGTGTGGATGCCGGAGGATGCGGGCGACGATCCGGTGCCTGCCATCCTCGAGCACCTGCCCTACCGCAAGCGCGACGGCACGATCTTTCGCGATCAGCTTACCCATCCCTATTTCGCCGGCCACGGCTATGCCTCGATCCGCGTCGACATGCGCGGCAATGGCGATTCCGAAGGGCTGATGGACGACGAATATTCCGAGCAGGAACTGCAGGACGCCTGTGATGTCATCGCCTGGGCGGCGGCCCAGCCCTGGTGCAACGGCAATGTCGGCATGATGGGTATTTCCTGGGGCGGCTTCAACTGCCTGCAGGTGGCGGCCAAACAGCCGCCGGCGCTCAAGGCGGTGATCAGCCTATGCTCGACCGTCGACCGCTATGCCGACGACATCCACTACAAGGGCGGCTGCCTTTTGAACGAGAATTTCGGCTGGGCCTCGACCATGCTGTCCTATTCGTCGCGGCCGCCGGATCCGCTGATTGCCGGCGACAACAGATGGCGCGACCTCTGGATGACCCGGCTGGAGAACCAGTCGTTCCTCTTGCCGCTGTGGCTCAGCCATCAGCATCGCGACCGCTATTGGAAACGCGGTTCGATTTGCGAGGATTTCTCGGCCGTCAAGGCGGCTGTGTTGTCGATCGGCGGCTGGCACGACGGCTACCGCAACACGATCTCGCACCTCGTCACCAACATCGAGGCACCGGTCAAGGGCATCGTCGGGCCATGGATCCACAAATACCCACACTATGCCGGCCCCAAACCAGCCATCGGCTTCCTGCAGGAAGCGCTGCGCTGGTGGGATCGCTGGCTGAAGGGGTCCGAGACCGGCGTCGAGGCCGATCCCGACTACCGCGCCTATGTCATGGACAGCGTGCGTCCCGCGCGCTGGCATCCGGAGCGGCCCGGCCGCTGGATAGCCGAGCAGGAGTGGCCATCCTCCAACATAACGATTGAAGCGCTCGAGCTCATGGCCCCGCGTGCAGGATCTTCAACCGTCGCTTCGCCGCAAACCTGTGGGCTTGCCGGCGGCGAATACTTTCCGTTCACCTTCGGACCGGAACTGCCGGGCGATCAGCGGCCTGACGATGGGCTATCGGCCTGTTTCGACCAGCCTGAGCTCACCAAGCCGATCGAGATCGTCGGCGCGCCGGAGCTTGAGGTCCAGCTTGCCTCGGATCGGCCCCAGGCCAACATCGCTGTCCGGCTTTGCGACGTCCATCCCGATGGCGCCTCGGAACTGATCTCTTATGGCGTGCTCAATCTGACGCACCGCAACTCGCATGAATTCCCCGAGGCGCTGGTCCCCGGGGAGACGATTTCGGTACGTGTCGTGCTCGATCAATGCGCCTACCGCGTGCCGGCCGGCCATCGTCTGCGCGTCGCCGTTTCGACCGCCTACTGGCCCGCTATCTGGCCCTCGCCCGAGCCGGTACGACTGACCGTGTCGGCAGCCACGCTATCGCTGCCATTGCGCCTGCTGGCAACAGGCGACGAAGCCGTTTTCGCCGAGCCGGAAGGGGCTACGCCGTGGGCGACCGAGACGGTTCGGCCCGCCAATTCCGAACGCCATGTCGACCACGACGAAAAGACCGGGATTGTCACGCTGTCGATTACGGACGACTTCGGCGAAGTGCGCGATCTCGACCACGGATTGGTCAACGGCAGCATCGCCCGCGAAACCTGGACCATCCAACCTGACGATCCCCTGTCAGCCTCGGGAAAAACACACTGGACGCAGACCCTGTCGCGAAATGGATGGTCGGTCCGCACCGAGACATGGGCGCGGATGCGGTCGGACACGCAAAACTTCATCGTCAGCGCCCGAATCGAAGCCTATGAGGGCGAAAAACTCGTCTTCGAGCGCAATTTCGACGAAAAGGTCCCGCGTGCGCTTGTTTGAGCGTTGAAATCATTGATCCAAATGCGACGTGCGATTTACGCCACGGCATGTCGCATTCGGTCTTGCTTACCGCTTTCCCTTGCGGTCATTATTGCCTTTAACAAGAAGCAAGAAAATCGACCGTAGAGTCGAACCAACAGAGTGAGGAACTCAAATGTCAAACGAACTGGAATTCCTTAGCCGGCGGGTTGCGTCCGGCAAACTGAGCCGTCGTGATTTTCTCGGCCGGGCGGCAGCGCTCGGCATCACCGCACCCTTCGCCAACGCGCTGCTTTCGAGCGCGGCGCGGGCGGCGGGTCCGGTCAAGGGCGGTACGCTGAAGGCCGGCCTGGTCGGCGGTGAATCCACCAACAGCCTCGACCCGGCGCTGATGATGACGCAGGTGCCGTTCGCCTTCGGCAAGTGCTGGGGCGAAATGATCGTCGAGCTGTCGCCGGAAGGCAAGCTCGAGAACCGCATCGCTGAAGACATTGGCTCGTCCAAGGACGCCAAGACCTGGACGCTGAAGATTCGCGACGGCGTCGAATTCCACAACGGCAAGACGGTGACGGCGGGGGACGTGGCCGCCACGCTGGAGCGCCATTCGGACGAGAAGTCGAAATCCGGTGCGCTCGGCTACATGAAGGGCATCGACACCATCAAGGCCAGCGGCAAGGAAGTGGTGCTGACGCTGAAGGAGGCCAATGCCGACCTTCCCTATCTGCTCAGCGACTATCACCTGATCGTCCAGCCCAATGGCGGCAAGGACAAGCCCGATGCCGGCATCTCGGCAGGGCCGTACGTGGTCAAGACCAATGAGCCTGGCGTGCGCCATGGCGCAGAGCGCTTCGCCAATTACTGGCAGGGCGACAAGATGGGCCATGCCGACCAGATCGAGGTCATCGTCATCAATGACGCGACCGCCCGCACGGCAGCGTTGCAGGGCGGCCAGGTCAACATGATCAACCGCGTCGAGCCGAAGATCGTCGACCTGATCAAGCGCGTGCCGGGCGTGACCATCCGCAACCACGCCGGTCCCGGCCACTACGTGTTCATCATGCATTGCAACACGGCGCCGTTCGACAACAATGACCTCAGGATGGCGCTGAAGCTGGCGATCGACCGCGAGGAGATGCTGACCAAGGTGCTGCGCGGCTACGGCTCGCTCGGCAACGACTTCCCGATAAACGCGTCCTATCCGCTGTTCAGCGAGATCGAGCAGCGCAAGTACGATCCCGACAAGGCCAAGTTTCACTACAAGAAATCAGGCCATGACGGCACCGTGCTGCTCAGGACCTCGGACGTGGCCTTCCCCGGCGCCGTCGATGCGTCCCAGCTGTTCCAGCAGAGCGCGGCCAAGGCCGGCATCAAGATCGAGCTCAAGCGAGAGCCCGGCGACGGCTACTGGAACGAGGTCTGGAACAAGCAGCCCTTCTGCGCCTCCTATTGGGGCGGCCGCTCGACGCAGGACCAGATGTACTCGACCGCTTACCTGTCTACGGCAGACTGGAACGACACGCGTTTCAAGCGCCCGGACTTCGACAAGATGGTGCTGGCGGCGCGCGCCGAACTCGACGAGGCCAAGCGCAAGCAGATGTACCATGACATGGCTGTCATGGTCCGCGACGACGGCGGCCTGATCCTGCCGATGTTCAACCAGTTCATCGACGCCACCGGCGCCAAGGTCGATGGCTGGGTGGATGATCCGCACCAGGAACTGATGAACGGCTACGCCCTGGCGAAGTGCTGGCTGCAGGCCTGAGTCCGGCTTTGCAGAGATGTCTTCACCCATCCTGAAACTCATTGCCCAGCGCATTGCGCTGGGCATCCTCCTTCTGTTGGCCATCTCGGTCCTGATCTTCGCCGGCACGCAGATTCTGCCAGGCGATGTCGCGCAAGCCATTCTGGGACAATCCGCGACGCCGGAATCGCTCGCCAATCTGCGGGAGCAACTCGGGCTGAACGACCCGGCCTATGTCAGGTATTTCCACTGGCTCGGCGGCGTTTTGACAGGCGACCTCGGCACGGCGATGTCGAGCGGGCAGGATATCGCGACCTCGATCAAGTCGCGCTTGTGGAACACGCTGTTCCTCGCCTTCTGGGCGGCGATCGTGGCCGTACCGCTGGCCATCGTCCTGGGCCTGATCGCGGTGCGCTACCGCAATGGCTGGGTCGACAAGCTGATCTCCGGGCTGGCTCTGGCCTCGACCTCCTTTCCCGAATTCTTCATCGGCTATGTGCTGGTCTATTTCTTCGCCGTGAAGTGGCAGATTTTTCCCGGCATCTCGACTGTCTACGAAGGCATGCCCTTCGGTGAGCGGATGCAGGCGATCGCGCTGCCGGCGACGGCGCTGACGCTGGTGGTGCTCGCCCACATGATGCGCATGACCCGAGCGGCGATCCTCAATGTCATGCAGTCGGCCTATGTCGAGACGGCGGAACTGAAGGGCCTGTCGGCGTTCAACGTCATCCGCAAGCACGCCTTCCCCAATGCGATCGCGCCGATCATCAACGTCGTCATGCTCAACCTCGCCTATCTCATCGTCGGCGTCGTCGTGGTCGAGGTGATTTTCGTCTATCCCGGCATGGGACAATATCTCGTCGATCACGTCACCAAGCGTGACGTGCCGGTGGTACAGGCCGTCGGCCTGATCTTCGCCGCCGTCTACATCAGTCTCAACATCATCGCGGACATAGCGGCGATCGTCGCCAATCCGCGTCTCCGCCATCCGAAATAGGGGGGCTGATATGCTCGATATCAAACGCATCCCCATCCCTGCGCTGATCGGCATTGTCCTGACGGCACTGTTCGTGCTGGCGGCGATCTTCGCGCCTTGGATCTCACCGCATGACAACGCCGAAATTGTCGGCGATGTCTGGGAGCCGATGTCGGGGGCGCATTGGCTGGGCACCGACAATCTCGGCCGCGATTTGTTGTCCCGGATGATTTATGGCGCCCGCATCACCCTTTTTATCGCGGTGCTGGCCACCGCGCTGTCGTTCTCGCTCGGCGCCATACTTGGCTTTTCGGCGGCCGTGTTCGGCGGCTGGTTCGATACGATCCTGTCGCGCCTCGTCGATCTCCTGATGTCGATCCCGACACTGATCATGGGCCTGGTGGTGCTCTCAGTGCTGCCAACCAATCTGGTGACGCTGATCCTGGTGATGGGCATTCTCGACTCGACGCGCGTCTATCGCCTGTCGCGGGCGGTCGCCGTCGACATCAACGTCATGGACTATGTCGAGGCCGCCAAGCTGCGCGGCGAAGGCAGCGCCTGGATCATCTTCCGCGAAATCCTCCCCAACGCGCTGTCGCCGCTGATCTCCGAGCTCGGCCTGCGTTTCATCTATGCGGTGCTGTTCCTGTCGACGTTGTCCTTTCTCGGCCTCGGCGTGCAGCCGCCGGACGCCGACTGGGGCGGCATGGTGAAGGAGAACAAGGACGGCATCGTGTTCGGTATCGGCGCCGCGCTCATTCCCGCAGCCGCGATCGCAGCGCTGGCGATCTCGGTCAATCTTGTGGCCGACTGGGTCCTGAACCGCACGACAAGCCTGAAGGGAGGACGCGGATAATGGCCGACGGCAAGGCAAAGTCCACCCCTCTGCTCGACATCCGCAATTTGCGCATCGAGGCGACGGTCTATCCGCCAGGTGAGGCGCCGAAGAACATCGTGCTTGTGCACGATGTCTCGCTGACGCTGGAGAAGGGCAAGGTGCTCGGCCTGATCGGCGAATCCGGAGCCGGCAAGTCGACCATCGGCCTGTCGTCCATGGGCTATGGCCGTGGCGGCGTGCGCATCACCGGTGGCGAGGTGCTGCTCAACGGCCGCGACATCCTGAAGGGCGGCAAGGAAGGTTTCCGCAAGCTGCGTGGCCGCGAGGTCTGCTATGTCGCGCAGTCGGCGGCGGCCGCTTTCAACCCGGCGCACAGGCTGATGGACCAGGTGGTGGAAGCCACGCTGCTGCACGGGACGGCGACACGGGCGGAGGCCGAGAAACGCGCGGTCGCGCTGTTCAAGAAGCTCAGCCTGCCGAACCCGGAAGCCATCGGCGAACGCTTTCCGCACCAGGTGTCAGGCGGCCAGCTGCAGCGTGTCATGACAGCGATGGCGCTATGCTCGGAGCCTGACCTGATCGTCTTCGACGAGCCGACCACGGCGCTCGACGTGACGACTCAGATCGACGTGCTGGCGGCGATCAAGGACGCCATCCGCGACACCCATGTGGCGGCGCTCTACATCACGCATGATTTGGCCGTCGTCGCCCAGGTCTCGGACGAGATCATGGTGCTGCGTCACGGCCGGCTGGTCGAATGGGGCGGCACCCGCCAGATCATCAAGGAACCGCGCCAGGAATACACCAATGCGCTGGTTTCGGTGCACGAGATCGAACATGCCGAGCAGAACCCCGGCACCACACCATTCCTGTCGGTCAAGAACGTCACCGCCGCCTATGGCGGCGGCCAAGTCAAGGTGCTGAAGAACGTTTCGGTCGATATCTATCCCGGCCAGACACTGGCGGTGGTTGGCGAATCCGGCTCCGGAAAATCGACGCTGGCGCGCGCCATAACCGGACTTTTGCCACCCGAGCAAGGCACCGTCACGTTCGACGGACGCCCCTTGGCCAACCGGCTTGCCGACCGGCCGAAGGAGGATTTGCGCCAGCTGCAGATGATCTATCAGATGGCCGATGTGGCGATGAACCCGCGCCAGACCGTCGGCACCATCATCGGCCGGCCGCTCGAATTCTATTTCGGCATGCGCGGCAAACAGCGCGATGCCCGCGTCGCCGAACTGCTCGACAAGATCGAAATGGGCAAGGGCTTTGTCGACCGTTACCCGGCCGAGCTTTCCGGCGGCCAGAAACAGCGTGTCTGCATCGCCCGCTCGCTTGCGGCAAAACCCAAGCTGATCATTTGTGACGAGGTGACCTCGGCGCTTGACCCCTTGGTGGCGCACGGCATCCTAAAGCTTCTGCTTGAACTGCAGAAGGAGGAGAACGTCGCCTATCTGTTCATCACCCACGATCTGGCGACGGTGAAGTCGATCGCGGATTCGATCGCTGTGATGTATCGCGGCGAGGTGGTGCGCTATGGTTCGAAAAGCAAGGTGCTGACGCCCCCCTTCGATGACTATACCGACCTTCTCTTGTCATCGGTCCCGGAGATGGAGATCGGCTGGCTGGAAAAGGCGATCAAGGGGCGGCGCATGGCCAGCGCGGGGAACTAGCGCAGTTCGACACGCGCTTTAAGCGGCCGGGATTCGACAAGATGCTGTTCACCGCGCGCGGCGAGCTCGACCAGGATAAGCGTAAGGCGATCCACCACGACATGGCGGTCATGATGCGCGACGCAGGGGCCTGATCGTGCCCTTCTTCAACCAGTTCATCGACGCGGCCGCCACCAACAAGATCAGCGTCTGCGTCAAGAACCCGATCGGCGAAATGATGGATGGGTATGCGCTGGGAGAATGGTGGCTGAACGCCTGACATCTGTCTCATATTGAAAAGCGCCGCGTGTCGAACGACACGCGGCGCATCGTTTCAACAGACAATCGCATGGAGCACCCCGTGGCGATCCAATCCAAGCTTCTGCTGATCATCCTCGATGGCGTTCCCTACCGCAACTGGCGCCGGCTGATGGGGAATCTCGAGGGCTGGGTGCAATCGGGCGAGGCCCGGGTGTGGAAGATGCGCTCGGTGCTGCCGTCGACCTCTGCCTGTTGCTATGCCTCGATCCACACCGGCGTGTCGCCGCAGGTGCACGGGATCCTGTCCAACGAGAACCGGTTCCGCGTCGGACAGCCCGATATCTTCTCGGAAGTCAGCAAGGCCGGCGGCAGGACCGGCGCGGTCACCCACTCCTACTGGTCGGAATTCTTCCGCTCCTACCCGTTCGATCTCATCGAGGACATGGAATATGACGAGCCCGGCGGACCGATCACGCATGGCCGCTTCCACACCATGACCGGCTACAATCTCAAGAACCAGATGACGCCGAGCGATGTCGACCTGTTCGCGACGCTGACCATGCTCACCCGGCGCCACCGCATCGACTACGGCATCCTGCACACCTGCACGCTGGACTCGATGGGCCACCGCTTCGGTCATGACTGCCACGAGATGGACCAAGCCTGCTACGCCATGGACGGCATGCTGGCGGCCTTCCTGCCGGGCTGGATCGAAGCCGGCTACGAGGTCATGGTCACCGCCGACCATGGCCAGACCGACCGCGGCCACCATGGCGGCCATGACGACGAGATGCAGGATTTCGCGCTGTATTATTTCGGACAGGGCAAAGGGCCGGAAGCCGATACGCTGCTCGACCAGTTGCAACTGGCGCCGACGGTGTTGAGCCGGCTGGGAGTGCCGGTGCCGGCGACCATGAAGGCGAAGGCTTTTCTCACCTGATCGAGCGGCTGGCGCCTACCCTCATCCGCCTGCCGGCACCTTCTTCGCGTAAACGGGACGAAGGGATGCTCTGGCAACCGCCCAGATCTTCGGTTAGCCTCGCAAAATTCCTTGGCGGAGGATGAACCTTTTTGGACCGATCGGCGACAGAGCAGACAGGAGCCAGGCGGCTCGACCGGCCATGACAGCGGCGACGGAGACCGATCGCGCGCTTGTCGACCGGGTCGCGAAGGGCGACCGGGCCGCCGTGCGGCTCCTGTTCATGCGTCACCACGCGCGGGTCTACCGCTTCGTGGCGCGCCAGACAGGATCGGAAATGATGGCTGACGATATCGCGAACGAGGTGTTTCTCGAACTGTGGCGCCAGGCGCCAGGTTTCGAAGGGCGGTCCGAAGTCTCGACATGGCTGCTCGGCATCGCCCGCTTCAAGGCGCTGTCGCTGCTGCGCAAGAAGAAAGAAGACTGGATCGACGACGAGGCCGCCGCCGCGGTGCCCGACAGCGCCGACACGCCCGAGGTCGTCACGATGAAGGAGGATAAGGCCGCCGCCTTGCGCCGCCTGATTGACGCCCTGCCCGAGGAGCACCGCACGGTGATCGACCTCGCTTATTATCAGGGCCAATCGGTGACCGAGATCGCCGAGGTGCTCGACATTCCGGTCGCGACCGTCAAGACCCGCATGTTCTACGCCCGCAAGAAACTCGGCGAAGCCCTGAAGGCCGCCGGTTACGACAGGGGGTGGCCATGAGCGCCGCTGAAAAGATGTCGCGCCGCGACGAAATGGAAACGCTGCTGCCGTTCTACCTGAACGGCTCGCTGGAAGGTTCGGATCTGGAAGCCGTCGAAGAATGGCTGGCCAACGATCCCTCGGCACTTGCCGCGCTTGGCGAGGCGGAAGCCGAGTTCTCCGGCACGTCGGCGGCCAATGAAGCGATCCGCCCACCGGCCGATGCGCTCAGCCGCTTCGCCAAGGCGCTGGACGCGGAGGCCGGGCCTGCACGCGGGCCGGCAGGATCGTCCTGGCTGGCGCAGGCCTGGGGCCGTTTCATGGCGGTGCCGGTCGGCGTCGCCTGGGCGGCGGCCGCGGTTCTGCTGGCGTTGATCGCGGTGCAGTCGCTGGTGCAGCCCGGCGGCAAGGGCGGCAATTTCGAGATTGCCGGCGCACAAGACGATCTGGCCAAATTGCCGTTTGCGCTGGTCAAGTTCAAGCCGGAAGCCAGGATGGCCGACATTGCCGTCTTCCTCGACGCCAACAAGCTCAAGATCATCGGCGGACCGACCGCCGACGGCGTCTTCAGGCTCGCCATTCCGGCGACGACAGCCGCCGACTACGAGAGGGCGCGCAGCCTTATTGCCGCCCAGCCTTTCGCCGAGACTGTGATCGAGGGAAGGAAACCTGTTGATGGCGGCTGAGGCGGTCATTCGATTTGCGGCTATCCTTGCGGCGGCGATGACAATCGCCGCCGTGCCTGCGTCGGCGCAGACCAACGACGGTAATCCCGAGCGGGCCATAATCGATTGCAGCAACGAGGCCAATGCAACGGCGGCCGACTGCCTCAAGGACGGCGGCGCCACCGAAAACGGGGCGGGCACGGCCCAGGCCAGCGCCGTTTTTCTGCCCGCCTTGATCGTCGACCTTTTCCCCAATCCGGCCGCCCCTCCCGCGCCGGTGCCGACACCGCGGCCGAAGCCCGCGACTTCCCCCGGGGGCAACCAGGCCGGCCCGCCAGCAAGTGGACCGATCGTCTCGCCGACCGATCTCATCGCCGTCCAGTCTCGGCGCGCCGTGACCGGGGACTTCGTGCCGGACGAGGTGCTGGTGACGGTCGATGGCGATGCCGGCGCCGTGCAGCAGATCGCCGCTTCCTTCGGCCTAGAAGTGCGCTCGCAGCGCCAGTCCCGGCTGCTTGGCGCCACTTTGGTGCGTTTCGGCATTCCCGATGGCCGCCCTGTCGGCGTGGTGCTGGCGCAGCTAGCCGGCGACGGCCGCACGCGGCGCCGCGAGCCCAACCACATCTACTCGCTGCAGCAGGCGGCCGGCATCGTCAACTATGCCTTCGACCGCATCGCGCTCGACGCCAAACAGGCCAGCGGCGAGAACGTGCGCGTCGCCGTCATCGATACCGGCATCGACGATAGCAATCCGGCGCTTGCCGGGGTCATTGCCGCGCAGTTCGATGCCATGCCGGACGTGCCGATCGAAAAGCGCGACCACGGCACTTCGATCGACGGTCTGATTGCCGGCGTCGGCCAGCTGGAAGGCATGGCGCCGGGCGCCAGGATTTACCATGCGCGCGCCTTCGAGGGCGGCAAGTCGACCATGGACGTCATCTTGTCGGCGCTCGACTGGGCGGCGGACCAGAATGTCAGCATCATCAATATGAGCTTCGTCGGGCCGAAGAACGACCTGCTCGGTACTGCCTGCCGCAATGCACGGGCGCTTGGCATGGTGTTGGTGGCGGCGGCCGGCAATAACGGGCCGAAAGCGCCCTATGGCTATCCGGCCGCCTTTGACGGCGTCATCGCCGTGACGGCCACGGATGCCAAGGACGGACTGATGCCGCAGGCCAATCGCGGCGCCTATGTGTTCATCTCGGCGCCGGGCGTCGAGATGGTGGCGCCGAGCGGCGGCGGCTCGGACGTCGTCACCGGCACCTCGTTTGCCGCGGCAATCGTCAGCGGCGCCATCGCCAACCTCATCCATGCCACGCCCGACCGCTCGGCCGACGACATCGAGAAGGCGCTTGCGGCGACCGCGAAGGATCTCGGGCTTAAGGGGCGCGACAATGATTTCGGCTACGGCCTGCTGGACCTCAAGGCTGCGGGGACGGCGAAGGAATAGCCCGCGACGGCTCAGGCCGCGCTTTGCTGGGACGAAGCAGGAACCAGAACGCGGCGATGTGCGTAATCATCAGCAGCGGCACGTAGATGATCGGGATCGCATAGGTGGCTCCCAACTGCTCCGCGTGCTCGGGAAGTCCGGCCTGGATGGCGTGGTAATAGTCGACAACGAGGTCGGCCATTCCGACGAGATTGAAGGCGACGATGAATGCCCAGAAGAGCGGGCGAACTCTGACTGTCAGCAATGCCAGTATGGCCAGCACTCCGGTGGCGAAGTCTCCATAGGCGGCGAACATGGCGAAGCCGGCAGGCAGATTGGGGCCGACGACTCCCGGAAGCAGGAAGACGAGCCCGAAGAAGCGGAAACTGTGCAGCGTGGCAATGGCGCGTTGCGCCGCCATCCGATCCAGCGAGTCCAGCCATGGCAGGCCATAAGCACCGAAGCAAAGCAGCCATGCGACGTAGCCCAGGACGAGCTGGATCTGGAACAGCATCTGCGTTGACATCGGTTTCCTCTCAACAGGTGGCCGTGCGGTCCTGCGCACTTCGATCGTTAGCTAAGACTGCTTTCATGGTTCGGCCATCCGCTGTAATCAGAACAGCCTATGAAGCAGAGCTACACAATCCGGCACGGTGCGTTAGACGGGGTCGAGGTGTTCCTGGCCGTCGCGCGGCATCGTAGCTTCCGCCGTGCCGCGGCCGAGCTGGCGGTGACGCCGTCCGCGGTGAGCCAGGCGGTCCGCGCGCTGGAAGCACGCATTGGTGCGGCCCTGTTTGCCCGCACGACCCGAAGCGTCGGCCTGACCGAGGCTGGCCAGCGGTTCCTCGACCGAGCCGGACCTGCCTTCGAAGAGATCATGGCCGCGGGCGAGGTCGCCCGCGATGTCGGCCAGCGGCCGACCGGGCTTTTGCGGCTGTCCGTGCCCCGCGCGGTCGTGCCGCTGATCCTGGAACCGATGATCGCGTCGTTCTGCCGGACCTATCCCGAGATCGAACTGGAGATCGCCGCCAGCGACGAGATGGTCGATCTCGCCGCCGGCGGATTCGATGCCGGCATCCGGCTAGGCCAGTTCATCGCACCCGACATGATCGCGGTGCGGCTGACGCCGCCATTCTCCTTCGTGGTCGTCGGCAGCCCGGACTATCTCGAGCGCCACGGCCAGCCCGAACAGATCACCGATCTGCGCCACCACGCCTGCCTGCGCCTGCGCCGCGCGAACGGCGCCGTCGCGCCCTGGTCCTTCGTCGACGGCAACGGGGCTATCGAGGCGGTCGTCTCGGGCCCGCTGATCGCGCATGACTATCCAACCTTGCTAGGGGCCGCGATCCAAGGCGTCGGCCTGGCGCAGACGCCTCGGCCCGTCGCCGACGGCGCAATAGAACAGGGAAAACTCAAACCGGTGCTGGAGGACTTTGCCGGCGCGACACCGGGCGTCTTCCTTTATCATCCTGGCAAGCGCCAGGTCCTGCCGAAGCTGCGCGCCTTCATCGATCATTTTAAGCCCGCGGGCCGAGACAATGGGTAGAGGCAGCGAAGAAGTCGTTCCAGCAATTGACCCTGCTGGCGGTGGTCAGGCCGGCGCGCCGGCGACCGACCCCCTGACCACCAGGTCGACCGGCCAGACCTCGCCGTGCGCGCCCTCCTCAAGTCCCGATATCCGTGCCGCGAGCCGCTCGGCGATGCGTGCGCCGGCCAACCGGATCGACGACCGCGTCGTCGACAGCGGCACGGAAAAATTCTCCGGCTTCAGCCAGGGAAAAACGTCGTCATGGGCAATCAGCGAGACGTCGCCGGGAATGCTGAGGCCAAGGTCGCGCACCGCGCGCACGACGCCGAGCGCCATGATCAGGCTGGAGCAGGCGATTGCCGTCGGCGCGCCGTCCTGTTCGAGCAGGCGCCGGGCGGCGCGATAGCCGTTCTCCTCGGTCATGACGAGTGAGCAGACATTGCGATCGTCCAATGCCAGGCCACTCGCGGCCAGCGCCCGGCGCAGGCCGCGCTCGCGGTGGATGGCAAAGGTCTCGCGGTCGTCGCCATTGATCAGCGCCAGCCGCCGGTGGCCAAGCTGGACGAGCAGCCGCGCGGCCTCGTGGAAGGCGCCTTCATTGTCGATGTCGAGATAGGGATAGTCGAAATCGAAACCTTCGCTTCGGCCATGGACGATGAAAGGAATGCCGAGCGTATTGACCAGCGCCACGCGGCTGTCCTGCGGCCTTGGCGAAGAGATGTAGACGGCATCGACCTGCCGGTTGGCGACGATGCGGCGGTAGGTCGTTTCCTGGTCATCGGCATCGGTCGGTGACAGGACAAGATCGAGCTCATGTGATCGGGCATAGTCGCCAAGACCCGACAGGAATTCGACGAAATGGGGATCGATGTCGACGGCTGCACCCGTCGGCAGGACGTAGCCGATCATTCCGGACTTGCCGGTGGCCAGCCGGCGCGCACTCGGATTGGGTCGATAGCCGTGGCGCTTGGCGGCGTCCATGACACGCCCGCGGGTTTCCTCGTTGACTTCGGGATAGCCGTTCAGCGCCCGGCTTACCGTGGTCTGGGAAAGCGCCAGCATATGCGCGAGTTGCTTGAGGTTCACGAGAGGCCTCCCTGCCTCAAAGCGCTTTTAAATTGAATCGACCCAACGCCACAAGTGCATGGCGAATGCCGCCAGGACCATAAGCGTGCCGGGGCCGGGTTTGAAACGAAAATTGCTGCTGCAGTGCCGAAAAAGCATGTTGCGGTGCAAATTTCGAGCCAGGGCGGGCGGCGACTAAATCGATTAGTTCCTGCTCCCCCTTGACTCTCGCCCGATTCAGTGGCGAGATCAACAAAGCCAAAGCGCTTTGGAAGACTGTACTAAAGGTTGCGGTTCCCTTGCGACTGAGTCACAGTCCCGCGGCGTCGGCGGGGCGGAATGGAGGTTCCGTCCGGTGTGTATGACCCACTGGGAGGAATACCGATGAAGAGAATGCTTTTGCTGGGTGTTGCGTCTGCCGCATTCGCCCTGAGCGCGCCCGCGCATGCCGAACTGAAGTTCAAGCCGGGCGAGGACAAGCGCTTCAACTGGGCGAATTACGAGGACCTCAAGAAAGTCGATCTCAAGGGCGAGACGCTGACCATCTTCGGACCGTGGCGTGGCGAGGACGAGACGCTTGTCCGGTCGGTACTCGATTATTTCTCCGAAGCCACCGGCGCGGAGGTCAAATATTCCTCGTCCGAGAATTACGAGCAGCAGATTGTCATCGACACGCAGGCCGGCAGCCCGCCCAACATCGCGGTCCTGCCGCAGCCTGGCCTCATCCAGGACCTTGCTTCCAAGGGCGTGCTGACCCCGCTCGGCGACGACGTCGCAGCCTGGGTCAAGGAGAATTACGCCGCCGGCGACTCCTGGGCCAAGCTCGGCACTTACAACGGCAAGGACGGCAAGCCAGGCTTCTATGCCTTTCCCTACAAGATCGACGTGAAGGGGCTGGTCTGGTACTCGCCCGACAATTTCGAGGAAGCCGGCTACAAGGTGCCGAAGACGCAGGAAGAACTTGCCGAGCTCGAGAAGAAGATCATCGCCGATGGCGGCAAGCCGTGGTGCATCGGGCTTGGTTCAGGCGGCGCGACGGGCTGGCCGGCGACCGACTGGGTCGAGGACATCATGCTGCGCACGCAGACTCCCGAAGTCTACGACAAGTGGGTGAAGAACGAGATTCCGTTCAACGACCCGGCCGTGGTCAACGCGATCGACATCTTCGGCAAGATCGCCACGGACGACAAGATGGTCGACGGCGGCGCCAAGGCCGTCGCGGCGACCGACTTCCGCGACAGCCCGAAGGGCCTCTTTACCGTACCGCCGAAATGCTACATGCACCATCAGGCGTCGTTCATCCCCTCCTTCTTCCCGGAGGGCGTGAAGCTTGGCCAGGATGCCGACTTCTTCCCCTACCCGCCCTACGCCGCCAAGCCGGAGCTCGGAACGCCGCTGGAAGTCGCCGGAACGCTGGTAATGATCACCAAGGATTCCAAGGCATCGCGCGAATTCATCAAGTTCCTGCAGATGCCGCTCGCGCATGAATTGTGGATGGCACAGAAGAGCTTCGTCACGCCGTTCAAGGGGGCCAACAAGGACGCCTATGGCAGCGATGCGCTGAAGAAGCAGGGCGAGATCCTGGTCGGCGCCACGACGGTGCGCTTCGACGGCTCCGACCTGATGCCCGGCAAAGTCGGCGCCGGCTCGTTCTGGACCGGCATGATCGACCTGGTCGGCGGCAAGTCCGCGCAGGACGTCGCCACCGACATCCAGAAGAGCTGGGACGCCATCAAATAGGCCGCTCCGGCGCGACCTAATCCTTCCTCATCTTGCTACTGGATCCGGGCTACGGCCCGGATCCGACCGGCGGGGCACGCCGGAAGCTTCGCGTTTCGATTGTTCCGAATAACTGAAAGTCGGTGCATCGGTCGCCAGCATCGCTGGCCGGTCATGCGCAGGGAGAGGGACCCATGGCGGCTCAGATTTTCTCGGCAATATTCGTCATCATCATCGGCGTCGGCGGCTGCGTCGCCTATTTCTGGGGCGCCAACAAACTGCTTGACCTGATCTTCCCCGCGCGCGGGGTGTCCGGAACGGCCGCCGTCAACAATCTGCGCCGGCAGGGATTGGTGCGGCCTTGGTTGTTCGTGGGTCCGGCGCTGATCATCCTGACCATCTACCTGGTCTATCCGGTAATCGCGACGCTGTGGCTGTCCTTCTTCGATCGCGGCGGCACGAGTTTCGTGGGATTCGCCAACTATGAATGGGCGTTGCGCGATCCGGATCTGCGAAACGCCATCCGCAACAACATATTGTGGCTGGCGGTGGTGCCGGCGGCCTGCACCTTCCTCGGCTTGATCATCGCCGTGCTCACGGACAAGATATGGTGGGGAACGATCGCCAAGAGCCTGATCTTCCTGCCGTTGGCCATCTCCTTCGTCGGCGCCAGCGTGATCTGGAAGTTCATCTACGAATATCGTGGCCAAGGCCAGATCCAGATCGGCCTTCTCAACGCCATCATCCAGTATTTCGGCGGCCAACCGCAGGTCTGGATATCACTGCCGTTCTGGAACAACTTCTTCCTGATGGTCATCCTGATCTGGATCCAGACCGGCTTCGCCATGGTCATCCTGTCCTCGGCGTTGCGCGGCATCCCCGAAGAAACACTGGAAGCCGCGGTCATAGACGGCGCCAACCCGTTCCAGATCTTCTGGAAGATCATGGTGCCACAGATCTGGGGCACCATCGCGGTGGTATGGACCACCATCACCATCCTGGTGCTGAAAGTGTTCGACATCGTCCTGACCATGACCAACGGTCAATGGAACAGTCAGGTGCTGGCCAATCTGATGTTCGACTGGATGTTCCGCGGCGGCGGCGATTTCGGCCGCGGCGCGACCATCGCCATCATCATCATGATTGCCGTCATTCCGATCATGGTCTGGAACATCCGCCAGGCCAACAAAGAGACGGGAGGGCACTGAGATGGCCGTCGCGACCGGAAATTCCTTCGCCAGCCGTTTCGGCGTCCATATCGCGGTGCTCGTCTTCGTGGTGATCTGGACCATCCCCACGCTCGGCATCCTCGTCTCGTCGCTGCGCGACAAGGACCAGATCATCGCCTCGGGTTGGTGGAATTCCTTCGCCAGTTCCAGCCAGACAGAAGCCGGGCGACTGCCGGCCGCCTCCACACAAGTAGAAAAGGACGGCAAGTTCGTTCTCCAGGGCAACATCTTCGGCGACGGGGCCAAGCGCGCGATAAGCGCCTTCGGCGTCAAGGCGGCGGCACCGACGCAATATCCTGCCGGCACATCAGCCGATCTCGGTGACGGGGTGACCCTGCGGCTCAACGCGGACGGCAGCTTCGTCATGGCCTCGCCAAAGGCGTTCGAGGGCGACCGGGGCCAGCGCGTCTACTACGCTTCGTCGGCGCCGCCGAAATTCACCACCGACAATTATCAGACCGTGCTGTTTTCCGAAGGCATCGGCCGCTCCTTCATGAATTCGCTAACTGTCACCATCCCGGCGACCGTCATCCCGATCCTGATCGCGGCCTTTGCGGCCTACGCACTGGCCTGGATGCGCTTTCCAGGCCGCGCGCTCCTGATCGCCGTCGTCATCGGCCTGCTGGTGGTGCCGCTGCAGATGTCGCTCATTCCGCTCCTGAAGCTCTACAACGGCGTCGGCACGTTCTTCGGCGTGCCGTCCAAGACCTATCTCGGCATCTGGCTGGCGCATACCGGCTTCGGCCTGCCCTTCGCCATCTATCTCTTGCGAAGCTATATTGCCGGGCTACCGCGCGAGATCATGGAATCGGCGCGCATCGACGGCGCCAGCGATTTCGAGATCTTCGTCAAGATCGTGCTCCCGCTGTCCTTCCCGGTGCTTGCCTCCTTCGCCATCTTCCAATTCCTGTGGGTATGGAACGATCTCCTGGTGGCAATGGTTTTCCTCGGAACGGCGCCCGATCAGATCGTGCTGACGGCCAAGCTCAATGCGCTGCTTGGCTCGCGTGGCGGCAACTGGGAGATCCTGACGACATCGGCCTTCATCACGATCATCGTGCCGCTGATCGTCTTCTTCTCGCTGCAGCGTTATTTCGTCCGCGGGCTGCTGGCCGGCTCGGTGAAAGGAGGTTGAGACCATGCAATCGGCTTTGAAGGCGACTTCGAAACCAGACCCCGCCATCGACCGCGACTGGTGGCGAGGCGCGGTGATCTACCAGATCTATCCACGCAGCTATCAGGATTCCAATGGCGATGGCATCGGCGACCTCAAGGGCATCATCGGCAGGCTGCCCTACATTGCCGCGCTTGGCGCGGATGCCATCTGGATCTCGCCTTTCTTCAAATCGCCAATGAAGGATTTCGGCTATGACGTCTCGGATTATTGTGACGTCGACCCGATGTTCGGCACGCTGGCGGATTTCGATGCACTGACGGCGGAGGCGCACCGACTGGGCCTCAAGGTGATGATCGACGAGGTGCTGTCGCATACCGCCGATATCCACCCCTGGTTCAAGGAAAGCCGCTCGAGCCGCACTAATCCTAAGGCCGACTGGTATGTCTGGGCGGATGCAAGACCCGATGGCACGCCGCCCAACAACTGGCTGTCGATCTTTGGCGGCTCGGCCTGGCAATGGGACACCAGCCGCCAGCAGTACTACCTGCATAATTTCCTGGCCGAGCAGCCGGACCTCAACTTCCATAATCGCCAGGTCCAGGACGCGCTGCTCGACGTCACCCGCTTCTGGCTGGAGCGCGACGTCGACGGCTTTCGCCTCGACACCATCAATTTTTACTTCCACAGCCAGGGGCTGGAAAACAACCCGCCGCTGCCGCCGGAACAGCGCAACGACCAGACCGCACCGGCGGTCAATCCCTACAACTACCAGGACCATATCTACGACAAGAGCCGACCGGAAAACCTCGCCTTCCTCGAGCGCTTCCGGGCGCTGCTCGACGAGTACCCGGCGACCGCGGCGGTCGGCGAAGTCGGCGATTCGCAACGCGGGCTGGACGTGGTCGCCGCCTATACCGCCGGCGGCAAGCGCGTGCATATGTGCTATTCTTTCGACTTCCTGGCCCCGGAAAAGATCAGTGCCGCCAAGGTCCGCTCGGTGCTGGAAGCTTTTGGCCGGGTGGCCAGCGACGGCTGGTCGTGCTGGGCGTTTTCCAACCATGACGTGATGCGACCGGCCTCGCGCTGGGCCGCCAACGAGGCCGACCCGTCGGCCTATCTCAAGGTCATATCGGCATTGCTGATGTCGCTGCGCGGTTCGGTCTGCATCTACCAGGGCGAAGAACTCGGCCTCGGCGAGGCCGATCTGCGCTTCGAGGATCTGCAGGATCCCTACGGCATCCGTTTTTGGCCTGAATTCAAGGGCCGCGACGGCTGCCGCACGCCCATGGTGTGGGATGGCGGTGCCAGGAATGGCGGCTTCTCCCAGGCAAAACCCTGGCTGCCGGTGCCGGCCGCGCATCTGCGGCAGGCGGTCAACGTGCAGCAAGGCGACGAAACCTCCCTGCTTGAACATTACCGGCGCTTTCTTGCCTTCCGCCGCGCCAATCCGGCGCTAGCCAAGGGGGACATCGCCTTCATCGAAAGCCAGGGCGACACGGTCGCCTTCACCCGCCGGTCGGGTAATGAGGAGATCGTCTGCGTCTTCAATCTGGGCGCAAGGCCCGCGAAGGTTGACCTCGGCAACCGAACCCTGCAACCTTTGCCGGGACACGGGTTCTCCGGGCAGGCGAGCACCGGGTCGGTCGAACTCGGCGGCTATGGCGCCTGGTTCGGACGCATAGGTTGAAACATCCGAGGAATCACTGGAGGAAACCAATGGCCGATGTCAATTTGAGACAAGTGAAGAAGTCCTATGGCAATCTCAACATTCTCCACGGCATCGACCTCGACATCAAATCGGGCGAGTTCATCGTCTTCGTCGGCCCGTCGGGCTGCGGCAAGTCGACCTTGCTGCGCTCGATCGCGGGGCTCGAGGAAATCACGTCGGGTGAACTCAAGATCGACGGCCAGGTGGTCAACGACGTGCCACCCTCGAAGCGCGGCATCGCCATGGTGTTCCAGTCCTATGCGCTCTACCCGCACATGACCGTCTACGACAACATGGCCTTCTCGATGAAGATCGGTAAGGAAAGCAAGGCCGAGATCGACAAAAGGGTTCGGCAAGCCGCCGAGATCCTGCAGCTGACCAAATATCTGGACCGTCTGCCCAAGGCGATGTCGGGCGGCCAGCGGCAGCGCGTCGCCATCGGCCGCGCCATCGTGCGCAATCCGAAGGTGTTCCTGTTCGACGAACCGCTGTCGAACCTTGACGCCGCATTGCGCGTCGCCACCCGCATCGAGATCGCCAAGCTCAAGGAATCGATGCCCAACACGACCATGATCTACGTCACGCACGACCAAGTCGAGGCGATGACGCTGGCCGACCGGATCGTCGTGCTGAAGGACGGGCACATCGAGCAGGTCGGCACGCCCATGGAACTTTACAAGAACCCAGGCAACCTCTTCGTCGCCCAGTTCATCGGCTCGCCGGCCATGAACATCCTGCCGGCGACGGTCGACAAGACGGGCAACCCGACCATCGTCAGCCATGTCGGCGGCCGAAAGGCGACGGTGCCGATCGCGACACCTGGTTCGGCAAAGGGAGCGGCGGTCAGCTTCGGCGTACGGCCGGAAGATCTCGCGATCGCCAGCGGTGCGGATTATCTGTTCGAGGGGAGCGTCGATTATCTCGAACAGCTTGGCGAGGTCCAGCTGGTCTATGTCGATATCGGCCGGGCCGACCTGCCGCTGGTGACCAAGCTGCCGGGCAATGTCGAGGTCAAGCGCGGCTCGACGCTGCGGCTGACCGCCAATGCCGGCGACCTCCATATCTTCGATGCGGAGGGTCGCTCCTTTGCCCTCCACGAAGCGGAAGCAAAGGCGGCCTGAAGACGGCCGTACCGGTAACGCAAAAAACAAAAGCAGCGGCGGGCATGTCCCGCCGCTCTTTTTGTCTGCACAGGCTGGTTAGTTGTTGCCGAAGAGATTGCGATCGGCACCCTGATGGGCCGGCTTCTGCACGTCGCCAGTCGAATTGAGCAGCTTGTAGACAGGCGAATCGCTGTTGCGGATCGCACCCGTATGCGACGTATCGACATTGACAGTCGACGAAGCAGTGGGCTGGTTGGCGCCGTTGGAGCCATAGTTGTCGCTGCCGGCGAAAGCGCTGCCGGAGACGGCCAGAACGGCGGCGGCGGCAATGAGGATCTTGTTCATTTTAGGTAACTCCTGAATTTTGGAAGTCCCGCGGACCGGCGGGCAAAAGCCCACCGGCCGTGGGAGGCCATTAATGGCCGAAGAGGTTGCGGTCGCTGCCCTGCTGGACAGGCGCCGAGGTGGCCGGAGCCGACTTGCCGATCGACGCGGTGTTTGGATTGTCGGTGGAGGCAGCAGCAGCCTGGTTGGCGCCGTTGGAGCCATAGTTGTCGCTGCCGGCGAAAGCGCTGCCTGAGAGAGCCAGAACGGCGGCGGCAGCAAAGAGGATCTTGTTCATTTTAATACTCCTGAATTGTAGGGTCCACCGGCGCGGCAGGTTCACCCGCCGCGTGCCGGGGATGGTTATTAATTGTTGCCGAAGAGGTTGTGGTCGGCGCCCGTCACAGGCGTCTGGGCAGCCGGCTCCGACTTCTTGGTCGAAGCGGTGTAGGAACTGTCGACAGTGGCCGCGGGGGTCGCGGCGTTCGAACCATAATGGTCGCTACTAGCGAAGGCGCTGCCGGAAATCGCCAGAAGGGCGGCGGCAGTGAGGATGATCTTTTTCATTTTTGTACTCCAGTATTTTTCCCGTCCGTCTAGCGGCGTGTCTTGGATTAAATCGCGTCGTTCGGACCGCCCCGATGTGGGAGAGCCCCCTTGCCGTTTCCAATCACGAAGTTGTTCAGCGTGGACCATGACTCTGCTACTTGAAATTGTACCAACGCCTTCTACATGTCTTATTTTTCTGTTCGATATCAAGTAGTTGACTAAGATGACGACCCGATCACCAACTGTGTCGGAGGGCTGGGCGTTCACACCGTCCTGCACGCACCGTCAACAGAAACGAACCGTTCGGTTCGATTTTAGACTGTGCTAATAGTCACTTTTCGAAACCGTTAACCCTTTTCCGGCCGGCTGAGGGTCGAAAACGGTGCCCGCGCGCGCCTGGCGAGAAGAGGCGATTCCCCCTGCGGCAACCATGCCGGGACGATCCCGCATGCGTGTCGCGCCGCATGGATGCGATGTCGCTTTCGTGCCGATGTCGCAAACCCTGTCGTGATTAGATCAAGCCATCTCAGGTGCCGCTGCGTGACGACGGAGCGGAGAATTGGGAAGCCGGTCAGATTCCGGCGCTGCCCCCGCAACGGTGGTGGAGTTCAAGTCGCAACGGGAGACCACTGGGCGAAAGCCTGGGAAGGTGTCGCGATGGTCCGCGAGGACCACTCCAGAGCCCGGAAACCAGCCCGAGATCGCTAGAACTCGACTGATCGCGGTGGGCGGTCAAGGGGCGGATGGTGTTGTCCGGCTTTCGCCGGCTTGCGCCCAGTCCTTCCTCCATCACCACCAGTTCAGTCCTTGAAAATGAGGACAGGACATGGACGCGCGCAACGACATGCTGAGGCTTTTGAACGGCCGCAGACAGGGCCTTTCGCTGGAACAGCCCTTCTATACCGACCCTGACTACTTCAAGCTGGACATGGAGCTGATCTGGTATCGCGACTGGCTGTTCATCGGCCATGATTGCGAGTTGCCCAAGCCGGGCAGCTTCATCACCGTGCAGATCGGCGATTATCCGGTCGTGCTGGTGCGCGATCAGCAGGGCAAGATCAACGCCTTCCACAATTCCTGCCGCCATCGCGGCAGCCGCGTCTGCAACACCGACAAGGGCATGGCCGCCAAGCTGGTGTGTCCCTATCACCAGTGGACCTACGAACTCGACGGCCGGCTGCTGTTCGCCCGCCAGATGGCCGATGGGTTCGACAAGAGCCAGTTCGGGCTCAAGCCGGTCGCCTGCGAAAGCGTCGCCGGCTATGTCTTCATCTGCCTGGCCAAGGAGCCCGCCGACTTCGCGCCGATGCGGGCGATGATCGAGCCCTATCTCCAGCCGCACCGGCTGAGCGAGGCCAAGATCGCCTTCGAGAGCACGATCATCGAGAAGGGCAACTGGAAGCTGGTCTGGGAAAACAACCGCGAATGCTACCATTGCGCGGGCAACCACCCTGAGCTGTGCAAGACCTTCCCGGAAGCGCCGACCGTGACTGGCGTGCAAGGCGCCGACAACGACCCGGAGATGCTGGCCCACTGGGCGAAGTGCGAAGCTGTTGGCCTGCCCAGCAAGTTTCGGATCGACCCGGCCGGACAATACCGCGCCACCCGCGCGCCGCTGCTGCGCGATGCCCAGAGCTACACGATGACCGGCAAGCGGGCCGTGAAGAGGAACCTGTCCGACAGCGTCTCGGCCGACCGGATCGGCACGCTAATGCACTACCACTACCCGACAACCTGGAACCATATCCTCGTGGATCATGCGGTGACGTTCCGCGTGCTGCCGGTCAGCGCCACGGAAACAGCGGTGACGACCAAATGGCTGGTCCACAAGGATGCGGTGGAAGGCGTCGACTATGATCTGCCCGAACTCACCCATGTCTGGACCGAGACCAACGACCAGGACCGCCGCATCGTCGAGGAAAACGCCTTCGGCATCCTGTCGCCGGCCTACGAGCCCGGTCCCTATTCGGAGCTGCACGAGGGCGGCGTCATCCAGTTCGTCGACTGGTACGCGCGCTTTATCGGCCCACGGCTTTCCGAAGACGGCCGGCCCGCTCTGCGCAGTGTCGCCTAGCGCATCTCGCCCAAACCGTGCATCGGTTTTGGGATCACGACATGCGCAAAATGAAAAGGTATGCAGGGATGAACGCCATGACTGATCTTGGCCTCTATCGCCATCTCGACCAGATGGCGCCGTGGAACGACAGGCTGCAGGTGCTGGAAGTGATCGGCGTCAGCGACGAGGCGCCCGACGTCAAGACCTTCACCTTCCGCTCGGACAACCAGACCTGGTTCCGCTACAAGCCGGGCCAGTTCTTGACGCTGGAATTGCCGACACCGGACGGCCCGCTGATGCGCACCTACACGCTGTCATCATCGCCGTCGCGACCATTCTCGATCGCGGTGACGGTGAAGGCGCAGGCGGGCAGCGTCGGCACACGCTGGATGTTCGATCACCTGACGCCCGGCTCGCACGTCAAGGCCTATGGACCGGGCGGCGACTTTTCGCTGCACAGCCACCCGGCGGCGAAATACCTGTTCATCTCGGCCGGTTCGGGCGTGACGCCGATGATGTCGATGCTGCGCTGGCTGAATGACTGCGCGCCATGGACCGATGTCGGATTCGTCAATTGCGCGCGGCGCCCTGAAGAGATCATCTTTCGCAAGGAACTCGAACTGCTCGGCGGCCATATGCCGGGCCTGTCGCTCGGCTTCATGATCGAGGAGCGGTCGAGCCGCGAGGGCTGGTACGGCCATATGGGCCGCATCGACGCCATCCGGCTGCCGCTCCTGGCGCCCGATTTCCGCGAACGCGAAATCTTCTGCTGCGGCCCCGACCCCTTCATGCGCGCCGTGCGCGGCATGCTGGAGGCCGCCGGGTTCGACATGGCAAAGTACCATCAGGAGAGCTTTGCCGCGCCGGCGGTGGGGGAAATCCCGGCGCCGTTTGCCTCGCCGGCTGAAGAGGGCGGGGCGATTTGCGTCGAAGCCGCGACGCCGATCCGCTTCGCGCTTTCGGATGTCGACGCCGATTGTGTCGCCGGCCAGACCGTGCTGCAGACGGCGCGCGCCTCGGGCGTGCGAATACCGGCTGCCTGCGAATTCGGCCTGTGCGGAACTTGCAAGGTGAAGAAAGTCTCCGGCAGCGTCGAGATGAGCCACAATGGCGGCATCCTCGATCATGAGATCGATGATGGCTTCATCCTGGCCTGTTGTTCCAAGCCATTGTCGCCGCTTGAAATCGAGGCTTGATCCGCCCCGCTTTCGACTGATCCCGGAAATGGTCCCGCCTTGCCGGCAAAGGTTACCTTGCCAAGGAAGACCTGAAAGTTTACAGGCGTTGTCGGTGGAAGCGGTCCTGCTGGCGGGCAGGAAATGCAGGACGGGGCAACAATGACGCATGATTCCCACGCCTATGCGGTAGCGAGCCGGGATATCGTTTTCGAATCTTTCGATGGCGAGGCCGTGGTGCTCAATCTTGCCAATGGCAAATATTTCGGCTTTTCCGATTCCGGCAGCAAGGTGTGGCAGGCGCTTTCATCCGGCGCGGACGCCCAGGCCCTGGTCGGACTGAGCGCCGGCGGCTCGACAATAGGCCAGGCCGAACTCGAACACTTCATATCGCAATTGCTCGAATTGGGTTTGCTGGTGCGCTTGGACGCGGCGGCGCGGCCTTTGCCGGGCGATTTGCCTGCCGAGCTTGCCGCCACGAACGAGCCGCTCAATGTGAGCATTCACGACGACCTCGCCGACCTGATCGTCGTTGATCCCATCCACGAGGTCGAGGAGCCTCTCGGCTGGCCGGCGGTCAAGCAGGCTTCCTGACGGGGAGGCCGCAGCGTGATGGAAGGCGATTGATGCCGCGCGTCACGCTCGAAACCTTGCCGGATTACGCCCGGTATCTCATCGCCGCCGCTGAAGGCGCGGCCGCGTGCTATCCGACCATGCGAAAGGTTCGCCTGCCCTGGCTTGAACTGACCGCGCATCTCGGTCACGGCGTGCTTGCCGATGCATTGGACCATGCTTTTGTCGAGGCCGGGCATGATCAGCCGGCACCGTCCACGGGTCGCATCTTCATCGCGCATCCCGGCATTGACGGCATCCCGGAGCCGGCGCACTGGGGCGATGCCCATTTCACCGAGCACGGTTTTGCCAAACAGCTCGCCGAAGCCGGTTTGCGCGGGCACCATTTCCACGACCTGGATTTCTGGCAAGTCTACGATCCGCACCGCCGCGTCGGCGTGCAACTGATGGCCTCGGCCGATGCCTTTCCGCCCTGGGAGCCTGGAGCACCGCTGCGCGCCTTCCTGCACTGGGAATATGCCGCGCGCGGCATGCGGCTGACCCATGCCGGCACGCTCGGCATCGACGGCAAGGGTATTCTGCTTGCCGGCTCGGGCGGGGCCGGGAAATCCGGCACCGTCGTCGCCGGCCTGCTTAACGGGCTCGACAGTGTCGGCGACGACTATGTGCTGATCGATCTCACCGACGGCGTGACCGCGCGCCCCCTTTTTTCGACGTTGAAGCAGGACACGGAAGGTTTCGCTCGGCTGGGCCTGCGGCAGCGGCTAACGCAAGGCCCGCTGAACTGGCAAGGCAAGCACACGTTCCATATTCATGATGTCGCGCCTCGGCCGGTGCCCGCCATGCTGGACATCGTCGCGCTGGTGGTGCCACATATCAGCGGAGGCGGAGCAAGTTCGATTATGCCGATGTCGCGCAAGGATGCCATGATTGCCTTGGCGCCGTCCGGCATCGCCCAGATGCCGGGCGAGCGCGAAAGCGGCTTTCGCTTCTTCAGCGAATTGGCGCGCCACCTGCCGTGCTTCCGATTGTCCCTCGGCACCGACCCGGCAGAGATCGCTGGCACAATCGAGGATTTCCTGACACGAGGCGCCCGGTGAAGCTCAGCGTGATCATGCCTGTGTACAATCGCGAGCGCTATGTCGTCTCGGCGCTGCGCTCGCTCGTGCGGCAGCACGATGCCGCCGATCTCGACATCATCGTGATCGACGACGGCTCGACCGACGGGTCGGCGGAGGCCGTGCGTTCAATGATGGCCGAGAACGCCTGCATTCGCCTTTTCCGGCAAGAGAACATGGGCGTGACGCGGGCCCGCAACGCTGGTCTCAGACTGCTCACGCCGGAAACCGAGCTCGTGTCGTTCCTCGATTCGGACGATGTCTCGCCCGCGGGACGATTCAAGGCCGATATTGCATGCTTTGACGCCGACCCCGCTCTGGAGCTTACCTATTCCCTGATGATGATGGTCGAACACATCGACGACGATCTGCTGGAACCCTGCCCCGGCAGCCATTGCATGACCGTGCGGGGAATTCATCTGTCGTCGGGCATTTTCTCGCGTAAGCTCATTGAACGGATCGGCGGCTTCGACGAGGCCTTCGGCCAGGCCGAAGACACCGACTACTTGCTGCGCACCTTTGAAAGCGGCCCCAGATTCGTCCTGCCGGATACCGTATCGCTTTACTACCGACGTCATCCCGGCAACATGACGAAGCAAGTCGACACATCCCTTCGGGAATTCTTGCGGGCCATCCACAAATCGATGAAACGGCGCAAGGCCGACCCTTCACTGCGCGGGATCGAAGGCATATTCGATGTAAAAGAACTCGCCAACTGGCGCTTCATGTAGCATGCGCAACTATGGCGTCGTCATACCGGCCTTCAACGCCAGCGGCACCATCGCCGAGACGCTGCGATCGGTCGCGGCGCAGACAGTGCGGCCCGAGCTGGTGGTGATCGTCGACGATGGATCCAACGACGATCTCGCGGGGGCGATCGGCGGAACGGACCTGCCGCTGCAATTGCTGCGCCAGGCAAATGCCGGACCTGGCAGCGCCACGACCAGGGGCATCTCCGCCTTGTCGACGCCGCTCATTGCGACGCTCGATGCCGACGATCTGTGGCTGCCGAGCAAGGTCGAAACACAGCTCGCGCATCTCGAAAGACATCCCGGAACGTCGGGCGTCTTCTGTCATTTGCGAAACTTCCGCAATGACCGGCCCGACGCTCCCGAGGACGCGATCGTACCCGGTTGGTCCCGGACCACGATGCTGATCCGGCGCGAGGTCGCCGAGACCGTCGGACCAGTCGTCGATCCGCCGGGCGGCCGCGGCGAAATGATCGACTGGATCGCGCGGGCACGCGAGGCGGGCCTTGCCCTCGACATGGTGGAAGAGGTGCTGGCGCTGCGTCGCATCAGGCCCGGCAGCCTGTCCTACGGGCGCGATGCGGCGCGCGACCGCGGCTATCTCGAAGTGGCGCGGCTCGCCATGCTGCGACGGGCCCGGAACAAGGCCGGCGCGGGCTGATGGCGGGCATCCGCCGCATCAGCCGACGTTTCCCGGACTATGGCTGGTCCTGGCCGACGGGCGGGCTCGACCAACTGCTCAAGGCCGCGCTTCTTGCCGATGAGGACGCGGCCGCCGGGTGCGCCTTGCAGTGGCTAAGCGCGAACGACATAGACCTCGTCTCCTTCAGGGAACATCGGCTGTTGGCCGCGATCTGCGACCGGTTCGGGCGGAAATTGGCCGGCCATTCCGCCTATCCGCGCCTTGTCGGCCTGCAAAAGATGCTGTGGACCAAGTCGCGCATGGCGATGCGCGAGGCCGAACCGGCGCTGCAGGCGATGACGGATTCCGGCTGCCTGGTGATGCTGATCAAGGGTGCCAGCCGCATTGCCTTGAACGCCTCGGCGCAGCGTGGCCGGGTGGCGCACGACATCGACATATTGGTGCGGCCGCAGGATATATCGGCGGCGTTCGGCGTGCTGCGCGACCGCGACTGGCAGATCGCCACCGGGGTAAGCCCACAGTATCTGAGGACAAGACTGGCGTCGCTACGCTCGATGAATTTTTTCAAGGGCAGTTATGGCGATATCGATCTGCACCAGCTTGCCTATGACGGTTCGCAGCAAAGCGACGAGGATGACCAGGCGATCTGGCAGCGCGCGGCGGGGGCCGAATTCAGCGGTGTCGGCGTGCTGGTGCCGTCGCCTGCGGATCGCATAGCGCTCGCCATCGCGCATGGCGGGCTCGATGCCCACACCCACAGCGATTGGCTGGTCGATTGCGCGGTGGCCATTCGCGCCGGCGGCGTCGACTGGGACGTGTTCCTCGATGTCGTCGCCAGGCGTGGCCTTGCCGTTGCCGCGGCGGTGGCGCTTTCCTACCTTGCGCTCGATGTTGGCGTGACGGTGCCTGACAGGGTGCTGGCGCGCGTGCTGGTCATGGCCGACCGCACCGGCCTTGCACGCTGGTCGGCATTGCTGCAGGCCAAGCCGCGAACCGACTTTGGCAGGCTGACCTGGCTGTCGCGCGGCTTCGCCAAGCAGTTGCGGCTGAGACGCAAGAGCGGGCGGCTGCGGCAGGAGCCGCCCGCCAGGGCATGGCGCGGCAGAGCATGGCGCGGCAGGCAGGCACCTCGCGAACCGCTGGAAGGACAGTCGCCCCCGGCCTTCTCGCAGACCATACCGTGCCCCGCGACGGCAGGGGAGATGATGCTGGACATCACGATCAGGATCAGCGTCCCGCCGGTCCGGCGCCGCATCGAAATGGAGATCAATGTGGGCGACGACCACGTCGCGCGTCTGCGTGCGATGGCCATCAGCCGGTCTGGTGGAGAGCGGGTGCTGCGCTTTCGCGGCAAGGTTACGTTCGACGGCCGGCAGCATGCCCTGACGCTGGAGGCGCGGCCGTCCCGGCAGTTCCGCCAATGGGACGATCAGGCGACGGTCGCCGCCTACGGCGCATTGCCCTTCCATCTGGTCTCGGCGATTTTTTCACCGCTGCGCTGAACTGAACTATCGCTGGTCGCCCAAAGGTCGGCGGCGCCGTGCGGGGCGCGAACCCTCGCCTATACGGCGCCCTTGTCGGGCTTCGTCACCCGCCGCAACGTCAGATTGATCCTGCCGCCGTTCTTGAGCAGCGCCGAGGTCGAAGGGTAGATGCGGTCGACGCCATGGAAGGCAAGACGGCCCTCGCCGCCAAGCACGACGACATCGCCGCTTTTGAGCCTGAACGATTTGGTGGCGCCATCGCGGGTTGTCTGGCCGACCCTGAACAGGCAATCGTCACCCAGCGAGACGGAGACGACCGGTGCTGAGAAATCGGCCTCGTCGCGATCCTGATGCAGGCCCATCTTGGCTTCCGGCGTGTAGAAATTGACCAGGCAGGCCTGCGGTGGATTGGGATAGCCCGACACCTGCCGCCACAGGTCGAGCAGACTGTCGGGGATAGGCGGCCACGGCTCTCCGGTCAGCGGATGCGTCGGCTGGTAGCGATAGCCGCGTTCCTTGTCGGTGACCCAGCCGAGCGGACCGCAATTGGTCATGCGCACGCTCATCTCCTTGCCGGTCCGAGGCATGGCCGGCACGAACAGCGGCGCCTGCTGGACAATGCTTCTCACCTCCTCGACCAGCGTCTCCTGGACGGCGCGGGACAGATGGGCCGGAATGTGACGGATGCCTTTGGGCAGAACGAGCATGGGTTGGCTCATGAGAATGGTTCGGAGCCTCAGCATGCCACCGCCAGACACAAACGGCGACCCGAAAGCGGTGGTGGTTTTTACCAGGGAGGGCAGCGATGAATTCGTCTTGGCCAGATGGGCGGTTGACGAATAAAGATGACTAACATACCGACACGTCAAACACCGCCAAGAACGATGCCGCCGTCTATCTCGATGCCTCGGCCTCCTACGATCTCGGCGGCACCGACAAGAGGTAGGAAGGTGTCTCGGCCGCTTTCGCCGTCCGCAACATTGCCGATGACCGCGCGACGGTGTGCAACTCGGGTTATCGCTACAGGACCAGGGCCGCAACATCACGGCTTCGCTGAAGCGTCTCTGGTAAAGGCAACGCCAGCACCTTTCGGACGCGCGGCGTGTTGCCGACGGAAGGGAAACCTCACATCTGCCATGCAAAATTGAAAGTGGTTTTGCGGGCACGATTTGCGTGTTGCTTAGTCGTTCTCCACGCGACCGCGCAGCTTCTTGATCGTACCGCGCCCGGCCTTGCTCTTCAGCCGACGCTCGACCGCGCCTTTCGACGGCCGTGTCTTCTTGCGCGGCGGCGGCGGCGGTTCGGCGGCCTTGGCGACCAGTGCCATCAGCCTCGCCCGCGCATCGGCGCGGTTCTGCTCCTGCGTGCGAAAGCGTCCGGCCTCGATGACGATGACACCATCCTTGGTGGCGCGCTGGCCGGCAAATTTTATGGTCCGCTCGCGTACGCGGTCCGACAGGCCCTCGGCGTTCCGCGCGTCGAAGCGAAGCTGCACCGCCGTCGCCACCTTGTTGACGTTCTGGCCGCCGGGACCGGACGAGCGGATGAAATCCTCGTGCAAGTCGCCCGGGTGGATCACGGCTTCGCCAGATATGATGAGGTCGTCGTCGATCGGCATGCCGCAGTCATGGCGCGGCGAGCCGAAAAAGAAAAGGCCCGATCGAAACCCGGCCTCCGATGGTGCCTGGCCACAACGATGCCTTGGCGATTACTCCGCCGCTTCCTGCATGCGGGGCGCTGCGCCCAGCACGACGGCGTCGACATGGCTTTCGAACTTCTCGAAGTTGACGGCGAACATGCCCACCAGCCTTGCCGCCTGCCGGTCATAGGCAGCCTTGTCCATCCAGGTGGAGCGCGGATCGAGGATGGCGCTATCGACACCAGGCGCCGCCACCGGCACCTCGAAGCCGAAATTGGCGTCGGTGCGGAAAGCGCCTGCCTGCAGCGAGCCGTCGAGGGCGGCGGCGAGCAAGGCGCGCGTCGCCTTGATCGGCATGCGCTTGCCGGTGCCATGGGCGCCGCCGGTCCAGCCGGTGTTGACCAGCCAGCAATCGGCGCCGTGGCGAGCAATGAGCTCGCGCAGAAGATTGCCGTATTCCGACGGATGGCGCGGCATGAACGGCGCGCCGAAACAGGTCGAGAAAGTCGCTTCCGGCTCGGTCACGCCCCTTTCCGTTCCGGCTACCTTGGCCGTGTAGCCGGAAAGGAAATGATACATCGCCTGCGCCGGCGTCAGCCGGGCGATCGGCGGCATCACGCCGAAAGCGTCGGCGGTCAGCATGATGATGTTCTTCGGGTGACTGGCGCGCCCGGTCTTCGAGGCATTGGGTATGAAGTCGAGCGGATAGGCGCAGCGTGTGTTTTCGGTGAGCCGGCCGTCATTGAAATCCGGCACGCCATCGGCGTCGAGTACGACGTTTTCCAGCACGGTGCCGAAGCGCTGCGTGGTGGCGAAGATCTCCGGCTCGGCTTCCGCCGACAGCTTGATCGTCTTGGCGTAGCAGCCGCCTTCGAAATTGAAGATGCCGTGCGGACCCCAGCCGTGCTCGTCATCGCCGATCAAGGTGCGGGACGGATCGGCCGACAGCGTGGTCTTGCCGGTTCCCGACAGGCCGAAGAAGATGGCGGCATCGCCGGCCGGTCCCTCATTGGCCGAGCAGTGCATCGGCATCACGCCTTTCTCCGGCAGGAGGTAGTTGAGCATGGTGAACACCGACTTCTTCATCTCGCCGGCATAGGAGGTGCCCCCGATCAGCACGATCTTGCGCGTCAGGTCGACGGCGATCACCGTCTCGGTGCGGCTCCCGTGACGGGCGGGATCGGCGCGGAAGGACGGCAGGTCGATGATCGTCATCCCAGGCACGAAGTGTTCGAGTTCGGCCGCCTCGGGACGGATGAGCAGGTTGCGGATGAACAAGGAGTGCCAGGCAAGTTCGGTGATCACCCTGGTGGGTAGCTTGAGCTCCGCGTCGGCACCGCCGACCAGATCCTGCACGTAGAGGTCCTTGTCCGCGGCGTGAGCCTGGAAATCGGCGAGCAAGGCGTCGAACTGTGCGGGCGAGATCGCCTTGTTGTTGTCCCACCAGACTTGCGGCTCGGTGGCGGCGTCGCGGACGATGAACTTGTCCTTGGGCGAGCGACCGGTGTGCTGGCCGGTCTCGGCGAGCAGCGCGCCATTCGCGGTCAGCCGGGCTTCACCGCGCTGGATCGCTTCCTCGGAGAGCGCGGCCGCGCCGAAATTGTAGCGCACCGTCCCGGAGGTTTTCAGATCGATACGATCGATCGCGCAGGCAGGATTGCGTTTGCCGACTTCCGACATTGGTGACCCTTCTCAAGATTTGCCGCATCTTTGCCGGCGTATTTCCGGCACACCCACTAAGCAGGCTATGATGGTCAGAACCAGAAAAGCCAAATGATATCAAATCATTAATCGATTTAAATATTTTGAAAGTTGTTTAAATCGTTTATATATGCGAAAACTATCACGGTTGCCCAAAGGATTGCGAGGTTCGTTCGTCCAATCCGTGTCAAGGTCGGATTGTGGCCGGCGGCACCCCGCGCGTGACAGCGGTTACGGCCTATGCCACATTTTGTACCTAATTTGTCCTGCAAAAGCCCCTTCTCTACGACAGAAGGGACAGCCCATGAGGGAGCCGCTTGAAATGGCTACAATCGCGCTTGTCGATGACGACCGCAACATTCTGACGTCGGTGTCGATTGCCCTTGAATCCGAGGGGTATCGTGTCGAAACGTACACGGATGGTGCGTCCGCGCTGGAAGGCCTGGCGGCCAGGCCGCCGAATCTCGCCATCCTCGATATCAAGATGCCGCGCATGGACGGCATGGAGCTCCTGCGCCGGATGCGTCAGAAATCCGACTTGCCGGTGATCTTCCTGACCTCCAAGGACGACGAGATCGATGAATTGTTCGGTCTCAAGATGGGCGCCGACGATTTTATCCGCAAGCCGTTCTCGCAGCGCCTGCTGGTGGAGCGGGTGCGCGCCGTGCTGCGCCGTGCCAGTGCCCGCGAGGCCGCGGCAAAAGCGCCGAGCCAGCAGGCCCGCTCGCTCGAACGTGGCCAACTCGTCATGGACCAGGAACGCCATACCTGCACCTGGAAGGGCGAGCCGGTGACGCTTACCGTCACGGAGTTCTTGATCCTGCATTCGCTGGCGCAGCGTCCCGGCGTGGTAAAAAGCCGTGATGCTTTGATGGATTCGGCCTATGATGAGCAGGTCTATGTCGATGACCGCACGATCGACAGCCACATCAAGCGGCTGCGCAAGAAGTTCAAGGCTGTCGACGACGACTTCGAGATGATCGAAACCCTTTACGGAGTCGGATATCGGTTCCGCGAAGCGTAATTTGATGTATGTCGAGCGAAAGCGGTCCCTAGTCTGGGGCTGCGACATACTTCAAACCTGGGACTAGCGGGAGCTGCTATTCGATGGCAGTGGAAGCACAGCGAACAAGACCGGCGGGCGCCGCCAGGCGGCCGTCGCGCATCATGCCTTCCTTCGTGTCGAAAATCACCGTGCCGATGCGCCGCTTCCTCGGCCACCATATCTTTTCCAGCCTGACGCGGCGTATTCTTTTCCTCAATCTCGCCGGGCTGGCGGTGCTCGTCACCGGCATCCTCTATCTCAACACCTTCCGCGACGGGCTGATCGACGCGCGGGTCGAAAGCCTGATGACGCAAGGCGAAATCATCGCTGGCGCGATTGCGGCCTCGGCGACGGTCGAGACGGATTCGATCAGCATCGACCCGGAAAAACTGCTTGAGCTGCAGGCCGGCGAAAGCCTGGGGCCTGGCTCGGACCAACTCGACAATCTGGATTTTCCGATCAATCCCGAGCGCGTGGCGCCGGTGCTACGGCGGCTGATCTCGCCGACTCGCACCCGAGCCCGCATCTATGACCGCGACGCCAATTTGCTGCTCGATTCGCGCCATCTCTATTCGCGCGGTCAGATCCTGCGCTACGATCTGCCGCCGGTCGAGGAAGAGGAGCCCGACTTGGTCGAGCGCGTCCAGAAGTTCATCTTCGACTTCTTCCGCAACACCGACCTGCCGGTCTATCACGAACAGCCCGGCGGCAACGGCGCCGCCTTCCCGGAAGTGGTCAAGGCGTTGACGGGCAGTCCGTCGACCATTGTGCGCGTCTCGGAACAGGGCGAGCAGATCGTCTCGGTGGCGGTGCCAATCCAGCGTTTTCGCGCCGTGCTCGGTGTGCTGATGCTGTCGACCGAAGGCGGCGATATCGACAAGATCGTCGCCGCCGAACGCAAGGCGATCCTGCGCGTCTTCGGCATCGCGGCGCTCGTCACAGCCATCCTGTCGATGCTTTTGGCATCCACCATAGCCAACCCGCTGCGCCGGCTGTCGGCGGCGGCTGTACGGGTTCGTCGCGGCGTCAAGAGCCGCGAGGAAATCCCCGACTTTTCCGACCGCCAGGACGAGATCGGCAATCTGTCGATTGCCGTGCGCGACATGACCAACGCGCTCTATGCGCGCATCGAGGCGATCGAAAGCTTCGCGGCCGATGTCTCGCATGAATTGAAGAACCCGCTGACGTCGTTGCGCAGTGCTGTCGAAACATTGCCGCTGGCGAAGAATGACACCTCCCGTGCGCGCCTGATGGAGATCATCCAGCATGACGTGAAACGGCTGGACCGCCTCATCACCGACATTTCCGACGCCTCGCGCCTCGACGCGGAATTGGCGCGCGAAGATGCCGGCACCGTCGACCTGAAGAAGTTCGTCACCGACCTTGTCGCTGTTTCGCGTGAAACCACGCGCAACAAGAAGGCGGTCGAGATCGAGCTCAAGGTCGCCAAGCTGCCGCAGGGCGCCAAGGGCTATGTCGTCGTCGGTCACGATCTGCGCATCGGCCAGGTCATCACCAATCTGATCGAAAACGCTCGTTCCTTCGTTCCCGAGGACCATGGCCAAATCAGTCTGTCGCTGGCGCGCGCCGGCAAGTTCAACATCCTGACCGTCGACGACAACGGTCCTGGCATCCGCGCCGACGCCATCGACCGCATCTTCGAACGTTTTTACACCGACCGGCCCGCCGGCGAGGCGTTCGGCCAGAATTCCGGCCTTGGCCTGTCCATCTCCAGGCAGATCGTCGAGGCCCATGGCGGTACGTTGACCGCCGAAAACATACCAGGCATCAAGCCCGGCGAGATCAAGGGCGCACGCTTCGTGGTGACGCTCCCGGCCGAGGGATGACCGCCAATCGCCAAGGATCGCGACGTGCAGCCTGACAACATACACGCCACGGCGCTGCTGATCGGCGAGAGCGGCATTCTCATCAGCGGCTCATCCGGGTCGGGCAAGACAACGCTGGCCCTGACGCTGATCAGCCATTGCCTGCAGCGCGGATTGTTCTCGCGGCTCGTCGGCGACGATCAGCTTTTCGTCGAAGCCCACGCCGGGCGGCTGGTGTGCCGTGCGCCCGCCACAATCGAGGGCCTTGCCGAGGTGCCGGGACATGGGCCACGGTCCCTGCCGTTCGAACCGGCCTGCGTCGTCGATCTGCATGTGCGCCTGTTGCCGGCCGGCGAAATCGCACGCTTCCAGGAGGATGCAAGCGACGAGATCGCCGGCTGCGCGGTGGCGCGCATCGATTTGGCAGAGCGCAATGTCGCGGCCGCCTCGCTCGCAGTGATGGCGCGGCTGTCGATCCCGCCTTTTCTATGATCCGCGCTGGGTTTTTTGCTGCAATGCGTCAAAATGGCGTGGGCCGGCGCAATTTTGGGCTTGTCAACGGGCCGCGCGTCGACAAGATAGCGCTCCCGCCGCCTGGATTGGCTGGCGAGCATAAAATGCGCCTGTGAAGCGGCGATGACGGGAGCCACCAAAGAATGATCGGACTCGTGCTTGTAACGCACGGTCAACTGGCCACCGAGTTCAGACATGCCGTCGAACATGTCGTCGGGCCACAAGACAATTTCGAAACCGTGGCGATCGGTGCCGACGACGATATGGAGCAGCGTCGCCGCGACATCGTCGACGCCGTCGCCCGTGTCGATACGGGGGCGGGTGTGATCGTGTTGACCGACATGTTCGGCGGCACGCCCTCCAACCTTGCCATATCGGTAATGGAGTCCGGCCGCACCGAGGTGATCGCCGGCATGAACCTGCCGATGCTGATCAAACTGTCGTCGATCCGCAAGGGCGACAACATGGCGGCCGCGCTCGATGAAGCGCAAGCCGCGGGCCGCAAATATATCAACGTCGCCAGCCAGCTTTTGAGCAGCAAATGAGTACGCTGTCGCCTGACAAGGACCAGATCGTCAGGGAGTTTCCGATCGTCAACCAGCGCGGCCTGCATGCGCGCGCCTCGGCGAAATTCGTCCAGCTTGCCAGCGGTTTCAACGCTTCGGTCCATGTCGAGAAGGACGGCGTCAAGGTCGGCGGCACTTCGATCATGGGCCTGATGATGCTGGCGGCCAGCCCTGGATACTCGATCCGCGTCACCGCCAGCGGTCCGGAGGCGCTCGAGGTCATGGACGCGCTGGAGCAGCTCGTCGCCTCCCGTTTCGGCGAGGAGTGCTGACCAGGAAGTCAGCCTCCGAGACATGCACGAATAAAGATTTCTTTATATCCCATTGTCGTGCGAAGCCCGATCTGCTAGTCAGGCCGGCAATTCGCGCCCTTCGACGCGCCGACCGGCGCGGGTGCATCCGCAACCAATTCGCAAGCCAAACGATCAATTCACAGCAAGACAATTCGCATCGGAGCACTGCCATGACGGGTAGCAAGGATTATGTGGTCGCCGACATCTCTCTTGCCGGCTGGGGCCGCAAGGAACTCGATATCGCCGAAACCGAAATGCCGGGCCTGATGGCCTGCCGCGAGGAATTCGGCGCCAAGAAGCCGCTCAAGGGCGCGCGCATCACCGGCTCGCTGCACATGACGATCCAGACGGCGGTGCTGATCGAGACGCTGAAGGCGCTCGGCGCCGATATCCGCTGGGCTTCCTGCAACATCTTCTCGACCCAGGACCACGCCGCCGCGGCCATCGCCGAGACCGGTATTCCGGTCTTCGCCGTCAAGGGCGAGAGCCTCGAACAGTACTGGGACTACACCGACAGGATCTTCCAGTGGGCCGATGGCGGCCTCTCCAACATGATCCTCGATGACGGCGGCGACGCCACCATGTACATCCTGATCGGCGCCCGTGCCGAAGCCGGCGAGGACGTGCTGTCCAATCCGCAGAGCGAGGAAGAGGAATATTTCTACGCCCAGGTCAAGAAGCGCCTGAAGGCTTCGCCGGGCTTCTTCACCAAACAGAAGGAAGCGATCCGCGGCGTCACCGAAGAGACGACGACCGGCGTCAACCGGCTCTACCAGTTGCAGAAGAAGGGCCTGCTGCCCTTCCCGGCCATCAACGTCAACGATTCGGTCACCAAGTCGAAATTCGACAACAAATATGGCTGCAAGGAATCGCTGGTCGACGGTATCCGCCGCGGCACCGACACGATGATGGCCGGCAAGGTCGCGGTCGTCTGCGGTTATGGCGACGTCGGCAAGGGTTCGTCCGCCTCGCTCAAGGGCGCGGGCGCCCGCGTCAAGGTGACCGAAGTCGATCCGATCTGCGCGCTGCAGGCGGCGATGGACGGCTTTGAAGTGGTCACGCTGGAAGATGCGGCACCAACCGCCGACATCGTCATCACCACCACCGGCAACAAGGATGTGGTTACCCTCGACCACATGCGCTCGATGAAGGACATGGTGATCGTCGGCAACATCGGCCATTTCGACAACGAGATCCAGGTTGCATCGCTGCGCAATCTGAAGTGGACCAACGTCAAGCCGCAGGTCGACATGATCACCTTCCCGGACGGCAAGCGCATGATACTCCTTTCGGAAGGCCGTCTGCTCAATCTCGGCAACGCCACCGGCCACCCGAGCTTCGTCATGTCGGCCTCCTTCACCAACCAGGTGCTGGCACAGATCGAGTTGTTCACAAAGGGCGAGCAGTACCAGAACCAGGTCTATGTGCTGCCCAAGCATCTCGACGAGAAGGTCGCACGCCTGCATCTCGACAAGCTCGGCGCCCGCCTGACCGAGCTGTCGGGCGAGCAGGCCGCCTATATCGGCGTCACGCCGCAGGGGCCGTTCAAGCCGGAACACTACCGCTATTAACCAAAGCCGAATTCGCTACAAGATATTGATGCCGGGCGATTGACTTTTGCCCGGCATTATTTTTGCGCCGAATGATTCTTCACGCCGATTCCAGCAGGCGCTATTGTTGTGATTCGCGGGTCCGGGGGCGAGGACCGGCGGACGCGTCAGGGCGGTCTTGCATTCAGGCGGCGAAGAGGACCAAGACATGCCGGGGGAAAACCCGCTTCACGCGGGACAGGCCGTTTCCGGCGGCCATCAGGATTCGGGGACCACTGGCTCCGCCACCCGGGCACGGTGGCGTGGCCGCGCGGGGCTGTTGCTTGCCGGCTCCATACTTGCCGGTCCGCTGCTTGGCGGGGTTGCATGCGCCCAGGGCGCCGAAGTGGCTGCCGGCCTTTCGGTCAGCACGATCGAGGTCATGCAGCTTGCCGTCTTTGCCGGTGTGATGGGAGCGGCATTCCTATCGGCCATCGTTCTCATTCGCGAACGCGCGCGCATCTCGGCGGAAAATGTCGAGCTGAGAGGCCGCGTCACCGATATCAGCGCGGCGTTGCGACGTTCGGAAGCACTGCTCAATCTGCGCGACCAGCGCGTGGTCGTCTGGGCCTCGGAAAACAAGAAACCCGAACTCATCGGCACATTGCCGACCGAAAGCGGCGCGCCAGAGGAACGGGCGGCATTCCTCGCCTTTGGGCGCTGGCTGATGCCGCGCTCGGCGGCGGCACTTGAACATGCCGTGACGGGTTTGCGAGAAAAAGGCAGGCCTTTCGACCTGGTGGTGGAATCGCAGGCCGGCGCTCCGTTGGAAGTGCATGGTCGCAAGAGCGCGGCCCATGTGCTGGTGCGCTTTGTCTCGCTGTCCGAGACACAGCGCAGCCAGGCCCGGCTCAAAATCGACAACCAGCGGCTAGCCGCCGACCATGACACGATGATCGGCCTGCTCGAGGCGCTGAAGATGCCGGCATGGCTGCGCGACGAGCACGGCCGGCTGAAATGGGTGAACCGGGCCTATGCCGACGCGGTCGAAGCCGAGAACGCTGAAGCCGCCGTGCGTGACGCCCAGGAGTTCCTCGGCGGCCAGGCGCGCGAGGCCATCGCCACCCAGCACAAGTCGCATCCGGTGTTCGAGCAATCGCTTTCGACGGTGATCGAAGGCGACCGCCGCGTGTTTGCCGTCACCGACTTTGCCGGCGCCGACGGTTCGGCCGGCCTTGCCTGCGACACCAGCGCCATCGAGGCCATCCGCGCCGAATATGAGCGGACCGTGCGCAGCCATGCCGATACGCTCGACCAGCTCAACACGGCAGTCGCCATCTTCGACACGAACGAGAAGCTGCGCTTCTTCAACCAGGCTTTCCAGAAACTGTGGGGGCTCGACAGCGGCTTCCTGCACAGCGCGCCCGACAACGCCCTTTTACTCGACCGGCTGCGCAGCGAGGGCAAGATCGCCGAACAGCCGGAATGGCGCCGCTGGAAGGAGGGCCTGCTCGGCGCCTATCGTGCGGTCGAATCGCAGGAACACTGGTGGCACCTGCCGGACGGCAAGACCATTCGCGTCGTTGCCAACCCGCAACCCAAGGGGGGCGTCACCTGGGTGTTCGAGAACCTGACCGAGAAGATGGATCTCGAAAGCCGCTACCGCACCGCGGTCCGGGTCCAGGGCGAAACGCTCGACAATCTGGCCGAAGGCGTGGCGGTGTTCGGCCCCGACGGCCGGCTGCGGCTGTCGAACCCAGCCTTTGCCACGCTGTGGGGGTTGGGCACGGAAGCCGCCAAGCCCAATGTACACGTATCCATCATACGCGAGCTCAGCGATCGGCAGGCGATCGAGAGCCCCTGGCCCGGCTTCGTCGCCGCCATCACCGGCTTCGACGACGAGCGCAGCGAGCGCCACGGCCAGACCGAGCTCAACAACGGCACCGTGCTGCGTTATGCCGTGATTCCCCTGCCCAACGGGCAAGTGATGATGACCTTCGTCGACGTCACGGACAGCGTCCATGTCGAACGCGCGCTCAAGGACAGGAACGAGGCGCTAGAAAAATCAGACCAGCTCAAGAACGACTTCGTGCAGCATGTGTCCTACGAACTGCGTTCGCCGCTGACCAACATCATCGGCTTCACCGAGTTGCTGTCGCTGCCGGCGACCGGCCCGCTGACGCAGAAGCAGCGCGAATATGTCGAACATGTCGGCTCGTCCTCCTCGGTGCTGCTGACCATCGTCAACGACATACTCGACCTGGCGACCGTCGATGCCGGCATCATGCAGCTCGACATTTCCGAGGTGCATGTCGACCGCACCATCGCGGCTGCCGCCGAGCTTGTCGCCGACCGGCTGGAGGAGCATTCGATACGGCTCGCGGTCGATGCCGCCGCCGCGCCGAAGACATTCCATGGCGACGAAACGCGCATCCGCCAGATCCTTTACAATCTGCTCAGCAACGCCGCAAACTACGCGCCGGAGGCCAGCACCATCCGGCTGGCCTGTCGCCAGCTGGCGGACGGGGTCGAGTTCTCGGTTCACGACGACGGGCCCGGCATGCCGCCGGATGTGCTCGATTCGGTGTTCCGCCGCTTCGAGCCGCGCGCCAATGGCGGCCGCCGGCGCGGCGCCGGCCTCGGCCTGTCGATCGTCAAGAGCTTTGTCGAACTGCATGGCGGCGCCGTTCGCATCGAAACCGGCAAGGACAAGGGCACGACCGTCATCTGCACCTTTCCCGACGTGCCGGGTATCCGCGCAGCGGCCGAGTAGCGCGCTCGATGACGGAACCGGTGCTGGAGCGTTTGCTCGCCGACGAGACCCAGACAGCGCGGCTGGGCGAGGATCTGGCTTTGGCGCTGCGCGCGGGCGACGTGCTGGCGCTCAAGGGCGATCTCGGCGCCGGCAAGTCGACGCTGGCAAGGGCACTGATCCGGGCGCTGGCCGACGATGCCGGTCTCGAAGTGCCGAGCCCGACCTTCACGCTGGTACAGAGCTACGATACCCGCGTGCCGGTTCACCATTTCGATCTCTACCGCCTGACCTCAGCGGCCGAGCTCGACGAACTCGGCTTCGAGGAGGCGCTGGCGCAAGGTGCCGCCCTGATCGAATGGCCCGAACGGGCTGACGGCTATCTGCCCAAGGCGACGGTGCTGATCGAACTCGTCCAACATGGCGAGGGCCGGCTGGCCCGACTGTCGGGGCAAGGCGTTACCTTCGACCGTGTCGCGCGCTCGCTGGCCATGCGCGGCTTTCTGGAGAGCGCCGGCTGGAGGCAAGCGCAGCGCCGACATTTCATCGGCGATGCCTCGGCCCGCTCCTACGAGATCGTAACGCTTGCCGGCGAGGCGCCACGCGTGCTGATGAACTCGCCGCGGCTGGTGCTCGGCCCGCCCGTGCGCGACGGCAAACCCTACGCCGTGATCGCCCATACGGCGCAGTCGGTGTCCGCCTTCGTCGCGATCGACCGTGCGCTGCTGGCCGCCGGGGTCGCGGTGCCCAGGATCGACGCGCAAGATCTCGACCAGGGTTTCCTGCTGCTGGAGCATCTGGGCTCGGAAGGTTTCCTCGACGGCAATGGCGAGCCGGTCGCCGAACGGTACGAGGCGGCGGCGCAACTGCTTGCCATGATGCACGGCAAGGCCTGGCCTCACCGCATGGAGGCGGCTCCCGGCATCGTCCATGACGTGCCGCCCTTCGATCGCGACGCCATGCTGATCGAGGCGGACCTGCTGATCGACTGGTACGTGCCGGCGATATCGGGCGAGCCGGCAAGCGAGGCGCTGCGTTCCGGCTATCACAAGATATGGAATGCGCTTCTCGAGCGGCTGCAAGGCAGCGAATACACGCTGATGCTGCGCGACTTCCACTCGCCCAACATCATCTGGCGCGGCGAGCGGTCCGGCCTCGACCGGCTCGGCATCGTCGACGTCCAGGACGCGCTGATCGGGCCTTGCGCCTATGACGTCGCCTCGCTCGCCATGGACGCCCGTGTCACCATGGCACCTGAGATCGAGAAGCGGACGCTCGACGCCTATGTCGCCGCGCGTCATGCTGCGGGCGGCTTCGACGAAGAAGGCTTCCTCGAAGCCTATGCAATCATGGCCGCGCAGCGCAATTCCAAAATTCTGGGCATTTTCGTGCGCCTCGAAAAACGTGACGGCAAGCCCTATTATCTCAGGCACCTGCCGCGCATCCGCGACTATCTCAAGCGGGCGCTGGCACATCCCGCGCTCGCCGATTTGCGGAATTTCCATAGCGCGCACGGGCTGCTGGAGGAACGAGCGCTGTGACAACGAAGCCGGACACCGCCATCGTCCTTGCCGCCGGGCTCGGCAAGCGCATGCGGCCGATCACCGACGCCATCCCCAAGCCGCTGGTCCGCATCGCCGGCAAGACGCTGCTCGACTGGGGCCTCGACAGCCTGGCCGCGGCCGGGGTCGGCAAGGCGGTGGTCAATGTCCATTATCTTCCCGAACAGATCGTCGCTCATGTCGCCGCGCGCCGCGCGCCGCGCATCGTTATTTCCGATGAGAGCGACCGGCTGCTCGATTCCGCCGGCGGCATCGTCAAGGCGCTGCCGGAGCTCGGCCAGGGGCCGTTCTACATCCTCAACGCCGACACATTCTGGATCGACCACGGCCCGCTCAATCTCGGGCGGCTTGCCCTTGCATGGGACGCCGCGAAAATGGATATTCTGCTGATGCTGGCGGATCTCCATCAGGCGACAGGGCACTGTGGCAGCACCGATTTCCTGGTTGCGCCGGATGGCGCCCTGCGGCGTTCAAAAGGCGACTCCGCTGGCCTGATCTATGCTGGCGCCGCGATCATCCATCCGCGCCTGTTCAAAAACGCACCCGCCGAACCGCATTCGCTCAATGCTTATTTCGACAAGGCGATTGCCGCCGGCCGCCTGTTCGGCATGCCGATGCATGGCCACTGGATAACCGTCGGCACGCCCGATGCCATTCCGCTCGCCGAAGACGCAGTGGCCGCCGCACACATCGGATCGCAATGAGCGGCTCGAGCCGCGTTTTCTCCATTCCCTCCGGAGCGCCGTTTCTGCCGACGCTGGCCGAGGCGCTGCTTGACGGCCGCCTTGTCCCCGGGTTTCGGTTCGACGGTGACCCCCTCGCTTTGGCCGACGTTACCATCTATGTGCCGACGCGCCGGGCCGCACGTGCCTTGCGCGGCGTGTTTGTCGACAGCCTGAAGGCGCGTGGGGGCGGCGGTTCCGCGATCCTGCCGGTGATCCGGCCGCTCGGCGAATTCGACGAGGATGAGGCCGCATTCGAGGCCGATCCAACGGCGGCAATCGATCTCGCGCCCGCGATCGCCGCCACCGAGCGCCTGTTGCTGCTGACGCCACTGGTGCGGGCGTGGAAACGCCGGTTGCCCGCCCATGTCGCGGCCCTCTTCGCCGAGGAGATCGTCGTCCCAGCCTCCACCGCCGACGCGATCTGGCTGGCGCGCGATCTGGCCGGGCTGATGGACGAGATCGAGACGGAAGGCACCGATTGGGCTAAACTTGCCGGCCTCGTCAGCGGCAACCTTGCCGGATGGTGGCAGGTCACGCTCGAATTCCTCGGCATCGTCACCGATGCCTGGCCGAAATTCCTCGCAGAGAGCGACCGCTCCAACCCAGCCGCGCACCGCAGCGCCCTGATCCGTGCCGAGGCCGCGCGGCTGCGGCGCAATCCACCCGCCGGGCCGGTCATAGCCGCGGGGTCCACCGGCTCCATACCCGCCACGGCGGAACTGCTTGCGACCATCGCCGGCCTGTACGGCGGTGCCATCGTGCTGCCCGGGCTGGACCAGATGCTCGACGAAGCCTCCTTCCAGGCTCTCGTCGCTCCCGGCGCGCGTCCAGCGGTGCTGGGCCATCCGCAATACGGCCTGGCAAAGCTGATCGGCAAGATCGGCGTGCTGCGCGGCGATGTCGAGGAGATCGGTGCGTCCGCGCCGAAGCTCGCGCTCCGCGCCGCCCTTGTCGGCGAGGCGCTGCGGCCGGCCGAGACCACGGAATTGTGGGCGGAAACACGAAACGGGTTTTCAGCGTCCGATATCGCTGGCGCCTTCGCCGACGTGACGCTGCTGGAGACGGCAAGCGAGCGCGACGAAGCCGTCGCGATCGCCGTCGCGCTCAAGCGCGCGGTCGAAGAGCCAGGCCAGAGAGCGGCGCTTGTCACTGGTGACCGCGCGCTGGCACGCCGCGTCTCGGTCGAGCTCAAGCGCTTCGGTGTCATTGCCGACGATTCCGGCGGCACGCCGCTGTCCAACACGCCGGCGGCCAGCCTGCTCAGACTGGCGCTCGAAGCGGTGTTCCGGCCAGGCGATCCGGTCGCCCTGTTGTCGCTGCTCAAGCATCCCCTGCTTGGCCTGGGTCTGGAACGGGTCAACGTGCGCCACGCGGCGGAATTGGTCGAACTGGTGGCGCTGCGCGGCGGCACCGGCCGCCCCGACATCGCTTCGCTGCCGAATCTTTTCGAGGCCCGCCTCACCGGGCTAGGCGACGGCAGCCGGCCGCCGTTCTGGTTTGCCCGCCTGACCGTGCGCTCCATTGAGGTCGCGCGGACCCTTCTCGCACGCCTGGCGGACGCGCTGGCGCCGCTTTCGACCTTTCGCGGCCAGGCGGAGGCCGGCCTTGCCGCGCTGGTCGAGGCCAGCGTCGCTGCCCTGGAAAATCTCGGCCGTTCGGCCGACGGTGGTCTTGGCGAACTCTACGCCGGCGATGCCGGCGAAAAGCTCGCCGAACTGCTGCGCGGGCTGGTCGCGGCTTCGGCGCCGCTGTCGTTCGCGGCAATCGAATGGCCCGATGTGATGGAGGCGCTGATCGCGCCCGAGACCGTCAAGCCGGCGCAAGGCACCGACAGGAACATTGCCATCTGGGGCGCGTTGGAGGCGCGGCTGCAGGATGTCGATACGCTGATCATCGGCGGGCTCAACGAAGGGGTCTGGCCGCGCAAGCCGGAGAGCGACCGCTTCATGTCGCGGCTGATGAAGACCGGCATCGACCTCGAACCGCCGGAGCGGCGCATCGGGCTTGCCGCGCATGATTTCCAGATGGCCATGGGCGCGAGACGTGTGGTGCTGGCCCGCTCGGCGCGTGCCGGCGACGCGCCGGCCGTGCCGTCGCGCTGGTTGCAGCGGCTGCTCACCTTCATCGGCAACGATCAGGCGGCGGCACTGCGCCGGCGCGGCGACGAGCTGCTCGCCTGGGCGCGTGCGCTCGACACAGGGCCGAAGCGGGATTTCGCGCCACGGCCTCAGCCGAAGCCGCCGCTCTCGGTCCGCCCGACACATTTCTCCGTCACCGAGATCGAGACGCTGCGCCGCGACCCCTACGCCGTGTATGCCCGGAGGATCCTTGGCCTGACGCCGCTCGATCCGCTCGTCCGCGATCCGGGTGCGGCGGAGCGCGGCACGCTGTTTCACGCCATCCTGCATCTCTTTTCGTCCGAGGTGGCCGACCCGCGCGCGCCGGACGCATTGGCCGGGCTCATCGCCGCCGGCCGCGCCTGTTTTGCCGAGGCGGTGCTTCCGGCGGATGTCGAGGCGGTGTGGTGGCCGCGGTTCGAAAAGCTCGCCGCCAACATCATCGAATGGGAGCGAACGCGCGCCGACGCGGTGATCCAGCGGCATGCCGAGGAGCGCGCCGGCAAGACTGTGGTCGGACAGTCCGGCGTAACGCTGTCCGGCTATGCCGACCGTGTCGACCTGCTGGCCGGCGGCATGGCGGACATTCTGGACTACAAGACGGGTTCCTCGCCTTCCAAGGCACAGGCCCACACGCTACTGGCGCCGCAACTGGCGTTGGAAGGGGCGCTGCTCAGGCGTGGCGCATTCAAGGATTTGGGCGCGCGCGAACCGTCGCAACTGGCCTTCATCAGGTTGAAGCCGAATGGCGAGGTGTTCGAAGAGTCCATACTGGAACACAACCGCCAACCACGCACCGCAGCCGATCTTGCCGAAGAGGCCTGGGCGCGGCTGGAAAAACTGCTGATCCATTATGCCGACCCGGCGACCGGATATCTGTCGCGCGCGCTGCCGTTTCGCGAAGGTGAAACCGATGGCGATTACGACCACCTCGCCCGCGTGCTCGAATGGTCCGCCGGCGGTAACGCCGGGGATGAGGGAGGGGAGGCATGAAAAAAACCTATCCGATCCCGAGCGATACGGCTTCGAGCCAGGCCCGGGCCGCCGATCCCGGCAATTCGGCCTGGGTGTCGGCCAATGCGGGATCGGGCAAGACGCACGTGCTGGCCCAGCGCGTCATCCGGCTGCTGCTCAACGGCACCGATCCCTCGAAGATATTGTGCCTGACCTATACGCGCGCCGCGGCCGCCAACATGTCGAACCGGGTTTTCTCCACGCTGTCGGAATGGACATCGCTGGCTGATCTGGAGTTGGCCGCCAGAATAGAGGCGCTGGAAGGGCGCCGGGCCGATCGCGACACCATGCGCCGCGCCCGCCGCCTGTTCGCCGAGGCGCTGGAGACGCCTGGCGGGTTGAAAATCCAAACCATCCACGCCTTCTGCGAATCCGTTCTGCATCAGTTCCCCCTGGAAGCCAACATCCCCGCCCATTTCGAAATGCTCGACAGCCAGATGGAGGCCTCGCTTTTTGCCGCCGCGCGCCGCGAGATGATCTCCGCCGCCGGCGACAGGACTTTGGCGGAGGCCTTCGCCGCTATCCTGGAACGCGGCGGTGAAGGCGGTCTCGATGCCTTGCTCGGCGAGATCGTACGCAAGCGTGAGGGATTGCGCGATTTCCTCGATGCTGTCGGGCGTGACAGCTTCCAGCCCTTGTTCGATGAATTCCATTTCCAGCCCGGCCAGACCGCCGAAGGCATAGCGGCATCTGTATGGCCGCTGCCTGGCTTCCTGCCGGACTATTTTGCCGGCTTTGCCCAGGCAACCGAAGCCACCGACGCCAGGTCGGTGTTGAACAACATCCTGCCCTATGCGCGCCAGGCCTTCGCGGAGAGCGACCCTGTCCGCCGGCTGCAGTTGCTTGCAAGAGCCTTCCTCAAGACCGATGGCGATCCTTATGATCCGGCAAAGGCGTTCAAAAAGGCGCTCACCGACCGGCTGCCTGACCTGGCCGAGCGCTATGTGTCGGCCGCCACCGCCATCATGGAGACTGTCGACCGGCTGGCGCTATTCCGGATGCTGGAGGGCACATGTGCGGCCCTGACCATCGCCGGCTGGCTGATCGCACGCTACGAAGTGCTGAAGCGCGGCCGCGGCTTTCTCGATTTCAACGACCTGATCACCCGCACGGTGAACCTTTTGGCGCGGCCCGATGCCGGCCCATGGGTGCAATACAAGCTCGACCAGGGCATAGATCACATCCTGCTCGACGAGGCGCAGGACACCAGCCCGGATCAATGGGAGGTGGTGAAGCGGCTGGCGGAAGAATTCTTTGCCGGCTTCGGTGGCCGCGACCGGGTCCACCGCACGGTCTTTGCCGTCGGCGACGAGAAGCAGTCGATCTACTCCTTCCAGGGTGCGGCACCCGACTCCTTCGCCGATAGCCGGTTGTTGTTCGCCGGGCGTGTGCGCGATGCCGAAGCGTCCTTCGCCGACCTCAAGCTGACCTGGTCGTTCCGCTCCACGGACGATGTGCTGGCCGCCGTCGACCGGGTCTTTGCCGATCCCATCGTGCGGCGCGGCATCAGCCACGATCCCGATCCGCTGAACCACAAGGCGATCCGCACCGATGCGCCGGGCTATGTCGAGGTCTGGCCGTCGATCGGTGCCGAGGCCGTCGACGAGCCCGACGACTGGGCGCAAGCGATCGACCATGCCCATGCGCCGGCGGTACGCGTCGCCGAGAATGTCGCGGCCACCATTGCCGGCTGGATCGGCAAGGGCGAAATCATCGAGGGCCGTGGCAAGCGGCTGCGGCCGGGCGACGTGCTGGTGCTGGTGCGCAAGCGCGACAGCTTCGTCCACGCGCTGACCCGCGCGCTCAAGCGCCGCGACATCCCGGTTGCTGGCGCCGACCGGCTGAGCCTGTCGGGCCATATTGCGGTCAAGGACCTGATCGCGCTCGGCCATCTTTTGATGCAGCCGCAGGACGACTTGTCGCTCGCCGCTCTGCTGCGCAGCCCGGTCTTCGACCTGCCGGAAGAGACACTGTTCACGCTCGCCGCGCAACGGCCGCCCGGCGTGTCGCTGGCGGCATCGCTACGCCAGCACGCCGGCGAAAGCGAAACGCTCGCGGCCGTCGTCGCGCGACTCGACGCCTGGGCTGACGAGGCCGCCTTCAAGCCGGTGTTCGAATTCTATGCTGCCCTGCTGGCGCGCGATGGCGTACGCGGCAAGATGATTGCGCGGCTCGGGCCGGAAGCCGGCGATATTCTCGATGAGTTCCTGAGCTTCTGTCTTGCCGAAGAGCGGACCGGCCTGCCCGGGTTGGAAGCCTTCCTGTCGACACTGGAAAACGCCGGCCCAGAGATCAAGCGCGAGATGGACCAGACCCGTGACGAGGTCCGGGTCATGACCGTGCACGCGGCCAAGGGCCTCGAGGCGCCCGTGGTGTTCCTGGTCGACGGCGGTTCCGCCCCGTTCAGCGAGCAGCATTTGCCGCGCCTGATGCCTTTCGACGGCTCAGGCCGACATTGGGACGGCAGGGGTTATCTTTGGCGTTCGGCCAGCGACGTCGCCAACGGCTTCTCGAAGACGGCCGCCGCTCGCGCCCGCGAACTCGCCGACGACGAGTACCGCCGGCTGCTCTATGTCGGCATGACGCGTGCCGAGGACCGGCTTATCGTCTGCGGCTATCACGGCAAGCGGGCGCCGAACGCCGGCACCTGGCATTCTATCGTCAGCCGCGCGCTGAGCGCCGCGCCCGAAAGCGAACAGCGTCCGCATCCTGCCGACGGGGAGCCTGTCTACCGTTTCCACGTCACCAAACTGCCGCCGGTCGCGCCAAGTCCAGGCGAACAGGCGCGGCAGACCGATGCTTTCGGCCCCTTGCCGGCGACCCTGTTCAGGCCCTTGCCGCCTTTCGAGAACCTGCCGCGCCCCCTGTCACCGTCGGGCGCCTCGGCGCTGATCGACGAAGGCAAGGAAGGGGTTGTCGACAAGGCGTCGCCGGTGTTGGACGCCGCTGCCGAGCCAGGTTTTGCCGTGCTGCGCGGGCTCGCCCTGCACAAACTGCTGCAGATGCTGCCCGGCATCGCCGAGGACGCACGGGAGGACGCTGCGAAGCGTTATCTCTCCCGAACGGGTGCGGCGTGGCCTGAGGGCGAGCGTGAAAAGGCCCTGGCATCGGTCATCGCCATCCTTTCCGACTCCGGCCTCGGCCAACTGTTCGCGCCCTCCTCGCGCGCCGAGGTCGCAATCATGGGCAGCCTGGAGGTCAAGGGCAAAATCCGCTCCATTTCCGGCAAGATCGATCGGCTGGCGGTGGCCCCGAATGCGGTCTCGATCGTCGACTACAAGACCAACCGGCCCGCACCCGCCTCCCTGGCGGAAGTCCCGCCGGCCTATCTGCTTCAGCTCGCGCTCTATCGCGCCCTGCTGCAGCCGCTCTATCCCGGGCGGGAGGTCAAGGCAGCCCTGCTGTTCACCGAAGCGCCAAGACTGATCGAACTGCCGTCCCGGGCCATGGACGACGCCCTTGCCCGACTCACGGGAGCGTGACACAAGAACTGCTTGAAGAAGGGCGCGACAACCACCACATTTGGTGGGACGAAAAATTTCGAAAGGATTTCCGCATGACCACCGTCAAGGTCGACAAGAACAATTTCCAGGCTGACGTGCTTAATGCCCAGGTGCCGGTTGTGGTTGATTTCTGGGCGGAATGGTGTGGTCCTTGCAAGATGATCGCACCGGCGCTTGAGGACATTGCCACCGAGCTCGGCGCCAAGGTCAAGATCGCTAAATTGAACATCGACGAGAATCCCGAGCTTGCCGCCCAGTTTGGCGTGCGTTCGATCCCGACGCTGATGATCTTCAAGGGCGGCGAAGTGGCCGACATCAAGGTGGGCGCCGCGCCCAAGACCGCACTGTCGCACTGGGTCAATGGCAATCTTGCCTGATCCCATCTGAATTCGAAGCAAAAAGCCCGGCCATCGCGCCGGGCTTTTTGTTGGCGTCATCGGTGCGCCGCTCTGGCCCTCACATCGGGGCACTCCATGTCCTCTGTTGGCAGCAGAAGCAGGGAGAGAAAAATGACCGGATCCGCCAAGGCCACCGTCTTCATCGACAACGAGCGCGTCATCGTCACCGAATACCGCTTCCAACCGGGCGACAATACCGGCTGGCATCGCCACGGCCACGACTACGTCGTCGTGCCACTGATGGACGGCAAGCTGAAGCTGGTCACCAAGGACGGCGAAACCTTCGCCGAGATGAAGAAAGGCGCGCCGTATTTCCGCAAGGAGGGAGTGGAACACGACGTCGTCAGCGCCAATGAGGGTGAGTACGCTTTTATCGAGATCGAGCTGAAGTAAGCGGCACCTCTGACGTTGACCGAAACCTCCCCAACTTCGTCCATACCAGGGCGAAGCAGGTGCGAAGCTCCGTCGGGAAGACCCAAGTATCCATGCCGTGACGGCCATCGACGAATACAGCGGAAGGAAATTCTGTACCGCTGCGGCGCTTTGAAGTCGCGGCATGGATCCTGGCGTCAGCGCTGCGTCTCTACGCCCTGAGATAACGAGGCAATGGACGGCCTCAGGTCGGGGGCGTGCCGTTCTCGGCGAGAACCGTGCCGGCCAGGTACAGCGACCCGCCGATCAGGATGCGCGGCGTTGGGCCGTCCCAGGTGTCGCGCAGCAGCATCAGGGCGCTGGCGACGGAGCTTACCGGCTCGGCCGTCAGCCCGGCTTCCGTGGCACGGATCGCCAGTTCGTCATTCGGCACACCGGCATCGCTCATGCTCACGGGCACGGTGTAGACATGCCGGACGAGGCCCTTGAAGGCGCGGAAATAGCCGGCCTGGTCCTTGGTGTTGATCATGCCCGAAATGAGGAAGAGCGGACGCGGGTTTTTTTCTTCCTGCTCGGCCAGCGCTTCGGCGACGACGACGCCGGCACCGGGATTATGGCCGCCGTCGAGCCAGATGTCGGCGCCCTTCGGCGCCAGTTCCGCCAGCCGGCCCTGCGCCAGCTTCTGCATGCGGCCGGGCCAGGCGACGTTGGTCATTGCCTTCTCGGCGGCGCGGTGGGCGATCTCGAAGCCGGCCGCCTTGACGGCGGCGATCGCGGCGGCCGCATTGGCGAACTGGTGGCGACCGGGCAGGCGCGGCGCCGGCAGATCCATCAACCCATCATCGTCCTGGTAGACCATGCGGCCGTTCTCCTCGAAAGCGAGAAAATCCTGCCCGTAGACGAGGGTCGGGCATTCCAGCCGCTCGGCCGCGTCGATCAGCACCTGTAGCGCCGTCTCGCTTTCCTGCGCGCCGACGACCACCATGCAGCCACGCTTCATGATCCCGGCCTTTTCGGCCGCGATCAGTTCGACGCGATCGCCGAGATAGGCCTCATGGTCCATCGACACCGGCATGATCACCGACACGGCCGGCCGCGCGATGACATTGGTGGCGTCGAAACGGCCGCCAAGACCGACCTCGATGATCGCGACATCGGCCGGATGTTCCGAAAACAGAATGAAGGTGACGGCGGTGAGAATTTCGAAGACGGTGATCTTCTGGCCTGCATTGGCCTTCGCAACGCGGGCAATGGCCTCCGCGAATATGTCGTCGTCGACCAGCCTGCCGCCGCCTTCGGCGGCCAGCCTGTAGCGCTCGTGCCAGCTGACCAGATGCGGCGAGGTGTGGACATGGACGAGCCGGCCGGAGGCTTCCAGCAGCGCCCGCGAGAAGGCGGCGCAGGAACCCTTGCCGTTGGTGCCAGCGATGTGGATGACCGGCGGCAGCAGGTCCTGCGGATTGCCCAATCGCTCCAACAGCCGCGAGATGCGGTCGAGCGAAAGGTCGAAGCCCTTCGGGTGAAGCGCCATCAGGGCTTCGATTTCACGGTCCGCGGCAAGCGTCGTCATGGCAAATCCCGTGCATGGCCTGGAGCCAGAATCGCTCCCGCAAAGACCACGGCTATCAAAAGGCTACAGCGCGCAACGGATGCCGCGCAATCGCTGTTCGCGGCGGCCAATGTCGCGTCAGGCCAGTCTCACGTCAGGCCAGTCTCGCGTCAGGCCAGTGTAGCGTCAAGCTTGCGGCCGGACCTCGGCGGCGACCACGGCCGGCGGCAGGATTTCCGGTTCCAGAGGCTTTTGCTCTTCCGGCATCTTGAGCAGCATCTTCAACAGGCGGGCGATGGTCTCCCGCAGCTCCAGCCGCGACACCACCATGTCGACCATGCCGTGCTCCATCAGATATTCGGAGCGCTGGAAGCCGTCCGGCAATTTCTCGCGGATGGTCTGTTCGATGACACGCGGCCCGGCAAAACCGATCAGCGCGCCGGGCTCGGCGATGTGCACGTCGCCCAGCATGGCATAGGAGGCGGTGACGCCGCCGGTGGTCGGGTTGGTCAGCACGACGATGTAGGGCAGGCCGGCTTCCTTCAGCCGGTCGACACCAACCGTAGTGCGCGGCAATTGCATGAGGGACAGAATACCTTCCTGCATGCGCGCGCCCCCGGAGGCGGCGAACAGGATCAACGGCCGCTTGCGCTGCAAGGCGACCTCGAAGCCACGCACGATGGCATCACCCGCGGCCATGCCGAGCGAGCCGCCCATGAAAGCGAAATCCTGCACCGTCACCACCACCGGCAAGCCCTCGACGGTCCCCAGCGCATTGATGATGGCATCTTCCAGGCCGGTCTTGGCCTTGGCGTCCTTCAGCCGGTCGACATAGCGTTTCTCGTCGCGGAACTTCAGCGGATCCTGCATGACCTTGGGATTGTCCAGGGTCTCGTACTTGCCGTCATCGAAGAAGAATTTCAGCCGCTCCTTGGCCGAGATCTTCATGTGATGGCCGGAAGACGGGATGACGAACTGGTTGGATTCCAGGTCCTTGTGGAACACCATCTCGCCGGTCTCGGGATCCTTGATCCAGAGATTCTCGGGCATGTCGGTGCGCCGGCCGAGCATCGAATTGATCTTCGGGCGAACGTAGTTGGTGATCCAGTTCATCGCTTCGGCTCCTGTCCTGACGAAGAGTTGGGCAAAGACGTAGGGAAACTATTCGGCGGCAGCAAGGCGGGCCGAGCGCACGCCTTGCGCAAGGCCGCTCACCAGTGTGGCGACTGCCTCCGCCGGATCGGCGGTCTTTTCACCCTTCGGCCCCAGCACGTTCGCGACCGCGTTGACGATCGCCGTGCCGACGACCACGCCGTCGGCGTTGGCGCCGATCACGCGCGCCTGTTCGGCGGTCTTGACGCCGAACCCGACGCAGACCGGCAGGTTGGTGTGACCCTTGATGCGCTGGACCGCCGTGGCGACCTTGCCGGTGTCGGCAAGCGCCGAGCCGGTGATGCCGGTCATGGACACGTAGTAAACGAAGCCGGATGTGTTCTGCAGGACCTTGGGCAGGCGCTTGTCGTCGGTGGTCGGCGTCGCCAGCCGGATGAAATTGATGCCGGCCTTCAGCGCCGGGATGCAGAGTTCCTCATCCATCTCCGGCGGCAGGTCGACGACGATCAGCCCGTCGATGCCGCTGGCGATCGCGTCCTTCAGGAAACGGTCGACGCCGTAGATGTAGATCGGGTTGTAGTAGCCCATCAGCACGATCGGCGTTTCATCGTCGCCGGCGCGGAAGTCGGACGCCATCTTCAGCGTCTTGACCAGCGTCTGGCCGCCTTTGAGCGCCCTGAGGCCCGCCGCCTGGATCGCCGGGCCGTCGGCCATCGGGTCGGAAAACGGCATGCCGAGCTCGATGACGTCGGAGCCGGCGCCGGGCAGCGCCTTCATGATCGACAGCGAGGTTGCATAGTCGGGGTCGCCACCCATGAAATAGGTGACGAGCGCCGGGCGGCCCTCGGCCTTGAGCTTCGCCATGCGGCGGTCGATGCGGGTTGTCATGTCAGGCCCTTTGGACGAATTTTGTTCATAATCAACTCCCAAGTCGAACGGTCCAAAGGGCCTAGATCTCCATGCCCAGCATCGAGGCCACCGTGTGGACGTCCTTGTCGCCACGGCCGGACAGATTGACGATGACGATCTGGTCCTTGTCCATGGCGGGCACGATCTTGACCGCATGGGCGATGGCGTGCGCGGATTCCAGCGCCGGGATAATGCCTTCGACGCGCGTCGTCAGCTTGAAGGCTTCGAGCGCCTCGTCGTCAAGGATCGGCACATATTCGACACGGCCGGAGTCGCGCAGCCACGAATGCTCCGGGCCGACGCCGGGATAATCGAGGCCGGCCGAAATCGAATGGCCGTCCATGATCTGGCCGTCGGCATTCTGCAGGAGATAGGTGCGGTTGCCGTGCAGCACACCGGGGGAGCCGGCATTCATCGAGGCGCAATGCTCGATGCCGTCGAGGCCGCGCCCGCCGGCTTCGATGCCGATGATACGAACCTCCTTGTCATCGAGGAAGGGATGGAACATGCCGATGGCGTTGGACCCGCCGCCGACGGCGGCGATGATGGTGTCGGGCAGCCGCCCTTCCTGTTCGAGGATCTGCGCGCGCGCCTCGGTTCCGATTACCGACTGGAAATCGCGCACCAGTTCGGGATAGGGGTGCGGACCGGCGGCGGTGCCGATCAAATAATAGGTGTCCTCGACATTGGTCACCCAATCACGAAGGGCTTCGTTCATGGCGTCCTTCAGCGTACCGTGACCGGCGGTAACGGGCCGCACTTCGGCGCCGAGCAGCTTCATGCGGAAGACGTTGGGGCTCTGGCGGGCGACGTCTGTCGCGCCCATATAGACGACGCAGGGAAAGCCGAAGCGGGCGGCGACCGTGGCGGACGCCACGCCATGCTGGCCGGCACCGGTCTCCGCGATGATGCGCTTCTTGCCCATGCGCTTGGCCAGCAGGATCTGTCCGAGGCAGTTGTTGATCTTGTGCGAACCGGTGTGGTTCAAATCCTCGCGCTTAAAATAGACTTTCGCGCCGCCCCCGAGGCCCTTCGCCGAGGAAACCTCACGAAGATGTCTGGTCAGGCCCTCGGCGAAGTAGAGCTTCGACGGCCGGCCGGCATAATGGGTCGAAAGACCGGTCAGTTCAGCCCTGAAATCCGGATCGTTCTTGACCTCGTTCCAGTTTTTCTCCAGGTCGAGGATCAGCGGCATCAGCGTTTCGGCAACGAACCGACCGCCGAAAATGCCGAACATGCCCTGTTCGTCGGGTCCGGTGCGGAAGGAATTGGGTGTCGCCGGCTTGTTCATCGCCGATCTCCTGCATCTTGATTGGGAGTACGCTCAGGCGGCGCGATCATCGCGTGCTGCCCGGACGGCTCGGAAAAACTGTTCGATCAGCGCCGGATCCTTGACGCCCGGGGCGCTTTCCACGCCCGAGGAAATGTCTATCGCGGGCGGATTGGCAAGCCGAAGGGCATCGCCGATGTTGGCGGCGTTGAGCCCACCGGAAAGCATGTAATCGATCCCGGCGTCAAGGCCGGCGAGAATGCGCCAGTCGAAGGCGACGCCATTGCCGCCCGGCAGCTCCGAGCCCTTTGGCGGCTTGGCGTCGAACAGGAACCGGTCGGCGATGCCGACAAACGGCTTTGTCCGTTCGAGATCGGCGGCCTCGCTGAGCGGCAACGCCTTCATCACCGGCAGCCCATGGCGGGCTTTCAGTTCAGCCACTCGCTCGGGGGTTTCGGAGCCGTGCAGTTGCAGCATGTCGGGCTGCAGCTTTTCGACGATTTCGTCGAGGAAGGCGTCTCTGGCATCGACGGTGACGGCAACCGCCAAGGCCTTGCCACGAGCCGCTTCGCGCAGACGGCCGGCTTCGGCCGGCTCAACATAACGCGGGCTTTTTGGAAAGAAGATGAACCCGACATGGCTGGCGCCGCCGGCCAGGGCCGCGGCCATTGCCTGGTCGGTCTTCAAGCCGCAGATCTTGATGTCGAGCGCCATGGCGCGGAATTGGCACGAAAAGCGCCAAGAGTCGAGAAAAAGCATGCTGTTTGCCGGCAAGGCCAAAGGCGCTACCTATGGATGGACAGCATGCAAGGCGGGAGCACAGCCATGGACGACCAGACCGTTGCCGAACTGAAGCAAAAGATCGCGCAGGCGCGTGAGGTCATAGCGCACCTCATGGACAGGGCCGCCTTCAACGGCGCCGAGGCGCATCGGGCGCTGGATTATTTCGGCGGCGAAGCTTTCGATCGGAACTTTCTACCCTGGCCGCAGCATGCTGACGAAGGGTTGCGGCCGGATGAGCTCAATGCGGCGAATGATGACTGAGGCGCCCTACTCGAACACAATCGCCTGCAGGGCGCCGCCATTGCGCTTCAGCCAGTCCTTGCAGCGGTCGGTGTCGGGGCAGAGCTTTTCGCACAGTTTCCAGAATTTCGGCCCGTGGTTCATCTCCTTGAGATGCGCCACCTCATGCGCGACGAGGTAATTTATGACAGGCTGCGGCGCCATCATGATGCGCCAGGAAAAGGACAGATTGCCTTCCGAAGTGCAGGAGCCCCAGCGGCTGGAGGTGTCCTTGTAGCGGATCGCCTTGGCGCGCTTGCCAAGCGCCTCCGTATGCTTGACGACCAGCTTCTCGATCTCTTTCTTGGCCTCGCGCTTCAAAAAATCGGCGATGCGGCGCGGCAGATGGATGCGGTCGCCATGCACGATCAGCAGCGGGCCGCGGTCGTCGCGCGATATGGTGACAGTGCCTCGCTTTGACGGCTCATGCACGATACGGTGGGCCACGCCTCGTACCGGAATCCTTATGCCCGGACGCACCTGCGGCCGCGTCGGCACCTTGGCCAGCCGCTGTTCCAGCCAGTCCTGGTGGCGGTCGAGGAACCTGTCCACTTCGCCGCGGCGCAGGCCCGGCGGCACGGTGATGCGCAGGCCCTGTCCGCCGGACTCGATGCGCAGCGTCAGACGCTTTGCCCTGGCGCTCTCGACGATCTTGAGCGGCAGCGTGCGGCCGGCGACGCAATATTCTCGCTCCACGACAGGCGTGGGTTTGGGCTTTGTCAGATTGCGGAAGAACCCGATGGTCATGGCGGGACGATACGCGATTCGAGGCGAACGAATAGAACAAAAAAGAAACGGCGCCGCTCGCGCGACGCCGTCATCATACCTTGGCCCTGTCGCCGGGCTTCAGTCGTCGAGCAGGTTCGAGCCTTTGCCACGCTTGGTGGGGGTCGCTTCGGTGCTCGGATCGGTCTTGGTGCTCGGATCGGTCTTGGCCGGCGCGGTCGACTTGTTGCGGTTGGCCATGAACCGGTCGAACTCGTCCTGATCCTTGGCGCGGCGCAATTCGCGGGCATACTCGTCGAACTGCGTCAGCATCTCGTCGAGCTTGCGGCGCTCTTCGTCCAGGCGCTCAAGCTCCTTTTCGCGCCAGTCGTCGAAAGCGACGTTGCCGGTGCGGGCGGAGCCGTTGCCCCAGCGCGCGGCCTTGTCGGAGCCACGGCGACAACCGGCGAAGATGCCGTCGGTCGCGCGGTTGACGTCACGCTTGAAGCCCTCGAGCCGGTCGCCCCAGATGATGTAGGCGAGCATGGCGAAGCCGAGCGGCCAGAACACCATGAAACCGATCACCATCAACGCGATGGTCGCCGGCGTCCAGGCCGGGCGGATCAATGCAGATGTGTTCATTTTCTCCCATTCCTTCGGTTGGAGACAGCCAGAACCGGCTGCGTGGAATCGAAATGGGAAGGCGAAAACGGCGATTCAAGACAATGCCCGCCAAAACCGAACAACGGCCTGAAATGATTATCGCTTTTTGAGCATATCGAGGAAAAGCACGACCAACCCGGCGATCAGGCCCCAAAATGCGGCGCCGACACCGAACAGCGTCAGCCCGGAGGCGGTAACGACGAAGGTGACGGTTGCGGCCATGCGCTCGCCCTCGTCCCTGAGCGCGATCGCCAGCGCGTTGGCGAGCGATCCCATCAGCGCAAGTCCCGCCACCAGCACGATCAGGCTCTGCGGCAGGACGGCGAAGATCGCCACCAGCGAAGCGCCGAAGATGGCGAAGACGAGGTAGGCAAGCGCGTAGAACGGCCCGGTCTTCCAGCGCTCGGCGGGATCGGGATGGACGTCAGGCCCGGTGCAGATGGCCGCCGAGATCGCCGCCAGATTGGTGGTTCCGGCACCGAATGGCGCCGACAGGAGCGAAAACAGGCCGGTGACGCCGATCAGCGGGCCAGGTTCGGGGTGGTAGCCGGCCGCCCGCAGTACCGCGAGCCCCGACAGGTTCTGCGAAGCCATGGTGACGAGGTAGAGCGGCAGCGCCAGGCCGATGATCGCCTTGGCGGTGAAATGGGGAGCGATAACCGTCAGTGTCGATAGTTCGGGCGCGGGCAGGCCGCCGACACGGCCCGTGAGGAAGGCGGCAAGGCCACCGCCAACCAGCACCGCCAGCACCGACAGCGCCGGATTGAACAGCCGAATGACGAAGAATGCCGCGATCAGCGGCAAGATGAGCCAAGGGTCCGCCGGAATAGCCTTCATGGCATTGACGGCGAAGGTGACGACGATGCCGGCCAGCATGCCGGAGGCGACCGAAGCCGGTATTCTCGATATCAGCCGGGTGAGCGGCCCAAACAGGCCGGTCGCGACCAGCAGCACGCCCGTGACGATATAGGCGCCGACGGCCTCGCCCATCGAAAAGCCGCTCGAGGCGGCGACCAGTGCAAGGCCCGGCGTCGACCAGGCGGTGATGACAGGCATTTTCGTGCGCCAGGACAGCCACAGGCACTCGGCGGTCATGGCCAGGCAGATCGCCGTCACCCCGCTCGCAGTCTCGACCTGCGTCGCCCCGACCGCCTTGGCGGCGGCAATCACGATGGCCAGCGTGCCGCCGAAACCGACGATGGCCGCGACGAAAGCGGAGATCGGGATGGACAGGCGCATCGTCAATGGCCTCGCTTGGCCAGGTCGCCGACCGCCCGCACCAGCATGTCGAGATCCTGGGGCCGCGACAGGCGATGGTCACCATCGGGGATCAGCGACAGCGTTACATCGTCGGCAGGCAGCAGGCTGACCAGCCTCAAGGCGTGGCTCGACGGCACGTCCGCGTCGGCCAGCCCCTGCAAGATGTGAACCGGGCAATGCGTGTCGATCGGCCCGGCCATTACCCGGTTATTGCGCCCATCCTCGATCAGGGCGCGGGTGTAGACGTAAGGCTCGGCGGAATAATCCGAGGGTTCCGCGAAGAAGCCCTTTTCGGCGAGATCGCGCTTCTGCGCCTTGGTCAGCACCGGCTCGATCAGGTCGCTTGTAAAATCCGGCGCCGGGGCCAGCAGCACCAGGCCGACGACGGCTGCGTCGCCCGCCTTGCGCAATTCCTGTACCATGCGCAGCGCGATCCAGGCGCCCATCGACGAGCCGACCAGGATCTGATCGCCTTTGGCGAAATGCCGGAAGACGGCAAGGCTTTGCGCAAGCCATTTCGAGATCGTACCGTCGGCGAAGGCGCCACCGGATTCGCCATGGCCCGAATAATCGTGCCGCAGGAAGGCCCGGCCTTCAGTTGCCGCCCAGTCCGACAGCGTCTCGGCCTTCGTGCCCAGCATGTCCGACTTGTAGCCGCCGAGCCAGACGATGCCGGGCGTCGAGCCGTCTGAATGGCGCACCGCGATATCAGATCCGTCGACATCCAGAAAAACTGGAGCCAGAGAGGATGGAGGCGTGGCGATCATGGCTTTTCCTCAGGCCCGTCTTTTGGCACGCGGCCCTTGTGGCACAGCCGGAGGCGTGGCGAAAAGTACTCGCGCTGTTTCTTTGTTTGGTGCAGGCCGGCGATCAGGGTGATTTTCTGTCAATGCTGTGCTATTGACTCCGCCCGCGCGCTCACCACATTGGCGCGTCCACGTATCAAGACGACAAATCCCGAACGAAACGGCCAAGGAGACCACGACCATTCGCAGACCTTTCAAAGCAGCGGCGCCGACCAAGGATGGGCCGCGCTCCAATCGTGACATCCGGGTTCCCCGGGTCCAGCTTATCGACGCCGACGGCCAGAATCGCGGCGATATTTCCATCAACGACGCATTGCTGCTCGCCGAAGAGGCCGGGCTCGATCTCGTCGAAATATCGCCCAACGCGGTCCCCCCCGTCGTAAAAATCCTCGATCTCGGCAAGTTGAAATACGCCAACCAGAAGAAGGCGGCCGAGGCGCGCAAGAACCAGAAGGTCATCGAGATCAAGGAGATCAAGATGCGCCCGAACATCGACAGCCATGACTACGAGACCAAGATGAAGGCGGTGCGCCGCTTCTTCGAGGAAGGCGACAAGGTCAAGTTGACGCTGCGCTTCCGCGGCCGCGAGATGGCGCATATGGAACTCGGCATGCAGCTTCTGAACAAGGTGCGCGAGGAGGTGGCGACCATTGCCAAGGTGGAAGCCGAGCCGAAGCTCGAAGGCCGCCAGATGATGATGGTGCTGGCCCCGCGCTAAAGTTTGCGGAGCCCACGTGGATCACGATGACGTCAGGCCCGGACATCGCGCTCTAAATCCGCCCGAATTGTGCTACAGGGCGTCCCGGCGATCGGCGGGACGCTCTATTTCTTAGATCAAAGCCGCGATCGCCGGCAAAGCTCTTCGACGATCGGATCCCGCATGGCCAACGAAAAGGTTTTGGACGTCAAGGACGTCAAACACGGGCTGGGCAACTACCAGCAGATGCGCCGGCTGGTGCTTGCCGTGCTCGTCCTGGTGCTGTTTCTGGCGCTGCTGTTCGGCCAGTCGACCTTCCCGCCGGACACGCCGGTGCACGAAACGATCGAGATGTTCGGCGTGCTCTTGATTTTCCTCGGCATCGTCGGGCGCCTCTGGGCGACGCTCTATATAGGCGGGCGCAAATCCTCCGAGGTGGTGACCGGCGGCCCCTATTCGATCACCCGCAACCCGCTCTACGTGTTCTCGACCGTCGCCGCCGCCGGTGTCGGCGCGCAGATCGGCTCGTTCTCCGGCATCATCCTTTTCGCGGTTCTGTGCGCCGGCGCCTTCCATATCGTCATCCTGCGCGAGGAGAAATTCCTCAAGGAAGCGCTCGGTGTAACCTATGCCGCCTATCTGGCACGCGTGCCGCGCTTCTTCCCCAAGCTTTCGCTCTACGAGGAAGGCGACACCGGCAGCTTCAAGCCGCGCCTGCTTTTGACCACACTGCTCGACGGGCTGGTGTTCCTGATCGCGCTGCCGGCCTTCGAACTGATCGACGGCGCGCAATTGTCGGGCATGCTGCCGGTCTGGTTTAGGCTGCCGTGACCGGGGACAGTGCGTCCAGGGTGCCGAGGTGTTGCGCCCGCGCCATCTTTGATCTATAGCACCGCCGTTCCAAGAAAACCGCCCGGCAGGGCATGCCGTGGCGGTTTCATTTGCTTTTCGGGCTTTGGTCGGCCCGGAGCGAACAAGAAGCGCGATCGTGCGCCAACAATACGGAGTAGCAAAATGCCCAAGATGAAGACCAAATCGGCCGCCAAGAAGCGGTTCAAGATCACAGGTACGGGTAAAGTCCTGTCGGCTGCGGCCGGCAAGCGTCACGGCATGATCAAGCGTTCCAACAAGTTCATTCGAAATGCCCGCGGCACGATGGTTCTGGCTGAACCGGATGGCAAGAAGGTCATCAAGAATTTTCTTCCGAACGGCCTTTAAGTTTTTAAGGAGATCATGACATGGCACGCGTAAAAAGAGGCGTCACCTCGCACGCCAAGCACAAGAAGGTCCTGAAAGCCGCGAAAGGCTTCTACGGCCGCCGCAAGAACACCATCCGCATCGCCAAGCAGGCGGTGGAAAAGTCGCTGCAGTACGCTTACCGCGACCGCAAGAACCGCAAGCGCTCGTTCCGCGCGCTGTGGATCCAGCGCATCAACGCGGCGACGCACGAGCATGGCCTGACCTATGGCCGCTTCATCGACGGCTTGAACAAGGCCGGCATCGAGATCGATCGCAAGATCCTGTCCGACATGGCCATCCACGAGCCGCAGGCTTTCGCCGCCCTGGTGGCCAAGGCCAAGGTCGCGCTCGAATATCTGAAGAACACCACGCCGAATGCTTTTGAAAGCGCTGTCGCCTAAGACCAGCGCTTCCCAAACATTCGCAATTCTGATTATGGGGAACCCGCGCTGGCACGGCTGGCGCGGGTTTTTCTTATGCCTGATGTAACCAAAATGGCGACAGACGAACCAATATGGTGTCGATCGCCGATGGAGAGAGCTTCGCCGTGAACGCCACCGCTGGAAATCTTGAAGCCCTGGAAGATTCGCTTCTGGCCGACATCGCATCGGCCGTCGACGAGCCGGCCATCGAGGCCGTGCGCATCGCTGCCTTCGGCAAGAAGGGCACCGTGTCCGAGATGCTGAAAACGCTTGGCGCGATGAGCGCCGAGGACCGGCAGGTGAAGGGCCCGGCCATCAACGGCCTCAAGAACCGTGTCACCGAGGCGCTGACGGCCCGCAAGGCTGAACTGAAGGATGTGGCGATCGCCGCCCGTCTGGCGGCCGAGAAGGTCGACGTGACGCTGCCGGTGCGGCAGTCACCGGCCGAGCGCGGCCGCATCCATCCGATCAGCCAGGTCATCGACGAGATCGCCGCGATCTTCGGCGATCTCGGCTTCGCCATCGCCGAAGGTCCCGATATCGAGACCGACTACTATAATTTCACCGCGCTGAATTTCCCGGAAGGCCATCCGGCGCGCGAGATGCACGACACGTTCTTCTTCCAGCCGGACGAGAAGGGCGAGCGCAAGCTTTTGCGCACTCACACCTCGCCGGTGCAGATCCGCACCATGGAGAAGCAGAAGCCGCCGATCCGCATCGTCATTCCGGGCAAGACCTATCGCCAGGATTCCGACGCCACCCACTCGCCGATGTTCCATCAGGTCGAGGGGCTGGTGATCGACAAATCGGCCAACGTCGCCAACATGAAGTGGGTGCTGGAAGAGTTCTGCAAGGCCTTCTTCGAAGTGCAGCAGCTCAAGATGCGCTTTCGCCCGTCCTTCTTCCCGTTCACCGAGCCAAGCCTCGAGGTCGATATCCAGTGCGACCGCTCGCGGCCCGGCGAAGTGCGCTTCGGCGAAGGCTCCGACTGGTTGGAGATCCTCGGCTGCGGCATGGTGCACCCCAACGTGCTGCGCGCCGGCGGGCTCGATCCCGACGAGTATCAGGGCTTTGCCTGGGGCATGGGCATCGACCGCATCGCCATGCTGAAATACGGCATGCCCGACCTGCGCGCCTTCTTCGACGCCGACGTCCGCTGGCTATCGCATTACGGCTTCCGCCCGCTCGACATGCCGACGCTGTTCGGAGGCCTGAGCGCGTGACCGTCCTGAAGACTCCTGCTGCCAGCTATTACGGAACAGCCCAATGAAATTCACCCTCTCCTGGCTCAAGGATCACCTTGAAACCGACGCCACGCTTGACGAGATCGTCGAGCGGCTGACCTCGATCGGCCTCGAGGTCGAGCATGTCGACGATAAGGCGGGGCTGAAACCCTTCGTTATCGCCAAGGTGCTGACGGCGGTGCAGCACCCCGATGCCGACCGGCTGCGGGTGCTGACCGTCGATACCGGCGACGGCAAGCCGCCTGTGCAAGTGGTGTGTGGCGCGCCGAACGCCCGGGCCGGCCTGATCGGCGCCTTTGCCGCGCCCGGCACCTATGTGCCCGGCATCGACGTGACGCTGACGGTCGGCAAGATCCGAGGCGTCGAAAGCCATGGCATGATGTGTTCCGAGCGCGAGCTGGAACTGTCCGACGAGCATAATGGTATCATCGACCTGCCCGAGGATGCGCCGGTCGGCACCAGCTTTGCGTCCTATGCGCATCTCGACGATCCGGTCATCGAGATCAATCTGACGCCGAACCGGCCCGATGCCACCAGCGTCTACGGCATCGCGCGGGATCTGGCGGCGAGCGGGCTTGGCCGCCTTGTCGGCGGGGCGATCATGCCGCATGTCGGCAACGGCATGTGCCCGGTGAAAGCGACCATCGAAGCGCCGGAGCTTTGCCCCGGCTTCGCACTCAGGCTGGTCAAGGATGTCAGGAATGGCCCGTCGCCGAAATGGCTTCAGCAGCGGCTGATCGCCATTGGGCTGAGGCCGATCAGCGCGCTGGTCGACATCACCAATTACGTCACCTTCGACCGCGGACGGCCGCTGCATGTCTTCGATGCCGCCAAGGTCGCCGGCAACCTCGTGGTGCGCCGCGCCAGGAACGGCGAAAAGGTGCATGCGCTCGACGGGCGCGAATACACGCTGACGCCGGAGATGTGCGTGATCGCGGACGACAATGGCGTCGAGTCCATTGCCGGCATCATGGGTGGCGAACACTCCGGCTGTGACGAGAACACGACGAACGTGCTGATCGAATCCGCTCTTTGGGACCCGATCACCACGGCCCGCACCGGCCGCACGCTCGGCATCATCACCGACGCGCGCTATCGCTTCGAGCGCGGTGTCGACCCTGAATTCATGGTGCCGGGCATCGAACTGGCGACCAAGCTGGTGATCGATTTCTGCGGCGGCACGCCTACCGAAACCGAGGTGGCCGGCTATGCCGGACATCAACCCAAAATCGTTTCCTTTCCATTGTCGGAAGTGAAGCGGCTGACCGGTATCGAGGTGCCGAAGGCGGAGAGCCTCGACATCCTGTCGCGTCTCGGCTTCCACGCGCAGGGATCGGGCGACGTCGTCGACGTCACGGTGCCCTCCTGGCGCCCCGATGTCGACGGCAAGGCCGATCTGGTCGAGGAGATCATGCGCATCCATGGCGTCGACAACATCGCCCCGCAGCCGCTCGGCGCGCATGACGTGGTCAACGGCAAGATCCTGACGACGCTGCAGATCCGCACGCGTGCCGCCAAGCGTTCGCTTGCCGTGCGCGGCATGATGGAGGCCGTTACCTGGTCGTTCATCCCGGCCAAACACGCCGAACTCTTCGGCGGCGGCCAGACGGCGCTGAAGCTTGCCAACCCGATTGCCGCCGACATGTCCGACATGCGGCCCTCGCTGCTGCCGGGGCTGATTTCGGCCGCGCAGCGCAACGCCGACAAGGGCATTGGCGACGTGGCGCTGTTCGAGGTCTCGGGCACCTATGAGGGCGACGGCGCCGACCAGCAGCGGCGCGTCGCCGCCGGCGTGCGTCGCGGCACGGCAAAGCTCGACGGCTCCGGCCGCAACTGGGCCGGCAATTCGGGCCCGGTCGGCGTATTCGACGCCAAGGCCGACGCGATCGCCGCGCTCGAAGCCTGCGGTGCGCCGGTCGACCGGCTGCAGATCGAGGCGGGCGGCCCGGCCTGGTACCATCCCGGCCGTTCCGGAACGATCAAGCTCGGTCCGAAGACCGTACTTGGCACATTCGGCGAGTTCCATCCGAAGACGCTGGAAGGGCTCGATGTCTCGGGGCCGCTCTGCGGCTTCGAGGTGTTCGTCGATGCCGTGCCGGAGCCGAAGGCCAAGCCTACCAAGACCAAGCCCAGACTGGACCTATCTGCCTTCCAGGCGGTGAAGCGCGACTTCGCCTTCGTCGTCGACAAAGCGGTCGAGGCCGGCACGCTGGTACGTGCCGCGCTCGCCGCCGACAAGAAGCTGATCACTGCTGTCTCGGTCTTCGACGTGTTCGAAGGCGCGTCGCTGGGCGAAGGCAAGAAGTCGATCGCCATCGAAGTGTCGATCCAGCCGACCGAGAAGACGCTGACCGACGAGGATTTCGAGGCGCTGGCCAAGCGCATCGTCGAGAATGTCGGCAAGCAGACTGGCGGCGTGTTGCGCGGCTGAGACTTGCGAGGGAATGGCGAATCGCTCTCCAAAGGGCGATGGACCATCTGCGCTATTCTGGGCTCTCCTTCGAGAAACAGCGTACGGCTTTTCTCGGCATCGTCGCTGCCGACCCGCTGCTGGCCGAAACGCTGGCGAGGGTCGTCATGCTTGCGCTGCCGGATTGGCTGGTGGTTTCCGGCGTGCTTTACAACAGCGTCTGGAACCACCTGACCGGCAAGCCATCGGGCTACGGCATCAAGGATGTCGACCTGTTTTATTTCGACGACTCCGACCTGTCCTACGAGGCCGAAGACGCGGTGATCCAACGGGCGGCCAGGCATTTCGAAGGATTGCCGCTGCCGGTCGAGGTGCGCAACCAGGCGCGAGTGCACCTGTGGTATCCGCAAAAGTTCGGCCGGCCCTGCCCGCGCTATGCGAGTGCCAGTGAATCCGTCAGCTATTTTGCCTCGAAGACCCATGCGGTCGGGGTTCGATATGATGCGGACGGGCAGCTGGACCTCGTGGCGCCGTTCGGGCTCGACGATCTCTTCTCGTTTCGAATTACGCCCAGCCGGCTGATGGACAACCGGAAAACGCATGAGGAGAAGGGCGCGCGAGCGCGGGCCTATTGGCCGGAGATTACGGTGGTGCCGTGGTAGCAAATTTGAGATGTCGGCGGGCCAGCGCGTCCAACTGTCTATGCCATGCGACAAAAGCGGCGCCGAAGCGCCGCTTTTCAGCTTGTGTGCTCACCCATTCACCAGCGCCAGCAATTCTTCGGTATAGCGCTTGCCCATTACCTTATCGGGGGACAGCGCATCGCCGATCGTCGCGACCTCTGCCGCGCTCATCACTATGTCAGCCGCCGCCGTATTCTGCTCCAAATGGCGGATTTTTCGCGCACCCGGGATCGGCACGATGAAGTCGCCTTGGTGCAGCACCCAGGCCAGCGCCAGCTGCGCCGAGGTGACGCCCTTCTCCACTGCCATCCTTTCCAGCGTGGCGATCACCTTGGCATTGGCTTCCATGGCGTCGGCCTGGAAGCGCGGCAAGGTGCGGCGCCAATCGTCGTCGCTCAGGGTCTCCGGCTTTGCGATGGTGCCGGTGAGCAGGCCGCGGCCGAGCGGGCTGTAGGGCACGAAGCCAATGCCCAACTCGCGGCAGACGGCGAATATCTCGTCTTCCGGGTCGCGGCTCCACAGCGAATATTCGCTCTGCACCGCGGCGATCGGGTGCACGGCGTGTGCCCGGCGGATGGTGCCGGCACTCGCCTCCGACAGGCCAAGCGCCCGCACCTTGCCCTCGCGCACCAGCTCGGCCATGGCGCCGACCGTATCCTCGATCGGCACCTCCGGGTCGACGCGGTGCTGGTAGTAGAGGTCGATGACATCGGTTCCGAGCCGCTTCAACGACGCCTCGGCGACGGCCTTGACGTGCTCGGGACGGCTGTCCACACCGGCCATGCGATCCATGCCGGTGCCCTCCTCCAGTATCTTGAAGCCGAATTTGGTCGCGATCGTCACCTTATCGCGAACCGATCTCAGCGCCTTGCCCAGCAAGATCTCGTTTTCGAAGGGGCCGTAGACCTCGGCCGTGTCGAAGAAGTTGACACCGATCTCGACGGCGCGGTGCAAGGTAGCGATCGCCTCGGCTTCCGGCTGGCCGCCATAGGCAAAGCTCATGCCCATGCAACCGAGGCCGACCGGGAAGACTTCAAGTTCAGTTCCTAGCTTGCGGGTTTTCATCACGCATCTCCTTGTTGTGATGCCCAGGAAATAACGCCTTGCCGCACGTTCGATAATCGGCTCTTCTTCGTACGGGTCGTTCCATGAAATAGATCAATGAACCGAGCACATCTCTCACAGCTTGCGGTGCTGGCGACCGTTGCCCAATGCGGCAGTTTTCGCGGCGCGGCCAGGGAACTGGCGATAGCTCCCTCCGCGGTGAGCCACGCGGTCTCCAGCCTGGAGGCACGGCTTGGCGTGCGCCTTTTGGCGCGCAGCACGCGCAGTGTCGCTCCGACCGAGGAAGGCGCGCAATTGCTGGAGCGATTGCGCCCGGCGCTTTCCGAGATCGACCTGGCGCTGGAGACGGCCGTCGAAGCCCGCGACCGGCCCGCCGGGAACTTGCGGCTCAGCGTGCCGCGCACGTCAGCGCATCTGGTGCTGACGCCGCGGCTCAGCGCCTTTGCGTCAGCCTATCCCGACATCGTGCTGGAGATCATCATCGAGGATCGCTTCACCGACGTGGTGGCAGGCGGTTTCGATGCTGGTGTCAGGCTCGGCGAGAGCCTGCAGCGCGACATGATCGCGGTGCGCATCGGGCCGGACATTCGCGGCGCGGTGGTGGGCGCCCCATCCTATTTCGAGGCCATACCCCGGCCGCGCCATCCGCGCGACCTCGCCGAGCATCGCTGCATCCGCTTCCGCTTCTCCAGCGGCATTCTCTACCGCTGGGAATTCGAAAAGGACGGCGAGGAGGTCGAGATCGCGGTGCAAGGGCCGCTGATCCTCGACGAGGACCATCTGATCGCTCAGGCCGCGGTCGACGGCGCCGGGCTCGCCTTCGTTTTCGAGGACTATGTCCGCGCGCCGCTTGCCGACGGACGGCTGATCCGCGTGCTGGAGGACTGGTGCCCACCCTTCGACGGATTCTTCGTCTATTACCCAAGCCGCCGCCAAATGCGGCCGGCGCTGAGGGCTTTCGTCGATTTCTTCAAGGTGAGCGGGTAGGCAACTCTCCTCCTCGTCGGCAAGGGGAAGAAAGCTGACCGCGCCAACGTTCGCCTCGCATGCAGGCTTCAATCACCAACACCGCGACCCGCTATGGATGGGCAACCATCGTCCTCCACTGGCTGATCGGGATTGTTTTCATCGGCCAGTTCATGCTCGGCTTCGTTATGGTCAGGACCCCGAGCCAACGCACGGCCTTCGAATTGATCCAGCTGCATAAATCCCTGGGCTTTCTGCTGCTTGGGCTCATCATCCTGCGTATCGCCTGGCGGCTCGGCAATGCGGCACCGCCCTTGCCGCCTTCTGTCGGCGCCCTGGAGCGCCGCTCGGCGCCGCTGGCGCATCTGGCGCTCTATGCCTTCCAGATCGCCCTGCCCCTGTCAGGCTGGGCGCTGGTGTCGGTCTCGACGCTGGAGATTCCCAGCATGCCGTTCAACCTGTTCGTGATGCCTAACCTGCCGCTCGCCGAATCCGATGCCGCCGAAAGCTTTTGGACGTCGGCACACTGGTATCTCGCCTATGCCGGCGCGGCGCTTGTCGCCCTGCATGTCGCGGCGGCCCTGCGCCACCATTTCCTGCTTCGCGACGGGGTGCTCACGCGTATGATCACGCCTTCGTCAACCGGGGAATAGAACGCGCCTTGGTCTCGTTTGTGGGGTGAGGACGCCAGAGAGCGCTGCCTCCTAACAAGGAACACCCCAATGCGTGCGCGAATCCTTGGATTGGCGGCTGCCGCCGCCTGCCTGGCCATGCCTGTTTACGCGGCGGTCGTGCTCGGCGACGCCGCCGGCAGCTATACAATCAGCCAAACTGGGTCCGCGATCCGCTTCACCATCGGCAAGGCCGGGGGAGGCGGGTTCGACGGCGCCTTTGCCCGTTTCAAAGGCATGATCCGCATCGACAACAATGATGTCAGCCGTTCGAAGGTCGACCTCACCATCTATCCCGAAAGCGTCGGCACCGGCCAAGGCCGCATCGATGCGTTCCTGCGCTCCGACGCGGTGTTCGACGCGGCCAACAGTCCCGAAATCCAGTTCCGCTCGACCAGTGTGACCCGCACCGGCGACACGTCGGCCCTTGTCTCCGGCAGGCTGACGGCGCGCGGCAAGACGTTTCCGGAAAAATTCACCGCCGAGCTCGACGGGTTGAAGGGCGGGACGATCAAATTCCATGTCACCGGCAAGGTGCTGCGCTCGCGTTACGGCATGGATGTCGGCACGCCGCTGTATTCCAACGTCGTCGATTTCGACATGACGCTGACCGGGAAAAGGGGCTAGCGCGCGGCTGAGGTACCTGTGTCCCTGCCCCCTTTTCATGGGCGAGGAACCGAGCGACCCGCATTGGCTTTTCCAGCGATTTCAGGCAAACCTCATTGCCTGTAATCGACATGGAGAAGCGTGATGTTCCGATGGGGTGTGTTGTCGACGGCCAAGATCGGCCGCGAGCAGCTGTTGCCGGCAATCGTCGAAGCGGAGAACGGCGTCCTGTCGGCGATCGCCAGCCGCGACCTGTCGAAGGCCAAGGCATTGGGCGACCGCTTTGGCGCGCGCCATGCGTTCGGCTCCTATGAGGAGTTGCTCGCTTCCAACGAGGTTGACGGCGTCTACATCCCGTTGCCGACTTCGCAGCATGTCGAATGGACTGAAAAAGCCATCGAAGCAGGCAAGCATGTGCTGGTTGAAAAGCCGCTGGCACTCGATGCCAAGGACATCGCCCCCCTCATCAAGCTGCGCGACCAGAAGAAGGTGCTGGTCTGCGAAGCCTTCATGGTCATCTACCATCCGCAATGGATCAAGGTACGTGATCTCATCGCCAGCGGCGCCATCGGCCGGCTGCGCCATGTGCAGGGCGCCTTCTCCTACTACAATGTCGACCCCAACAACATGCGCAACAAGCTCGATCTCGGCGGCGGCGCGCTGCCCGATATCGGCGTCTACCCGACCGTGTCGACGCGCTTTTCGACCGGCAAGGAGCCGCTGCGCGTACAGGCGACGATCGAGCGCGATAAGACATTCGGCACCGACATCTATTCATCGATCCGCGCCGATTTCGGCGATTTCGAACTGTCCTTCTACCTGTCGACGCAGATGGCGGCGCGGCAGGTGATGGTGTTCCACGGCGAGAAGGGTTTCATCGAACTGTTCTCGCCCTTCAATGCCGGGCTCTACGACCATCACCGCGTCGAGTTGCACAACCAGAACCACACCGAGGCGCAGGTGTTCCGCTTTCCCGGCACGCAGCAATACCGGCTGGAAGTCGAGACCTTCGCGCGGGCAGCACTTGGCGGCAAGGAGCGGGTGTTCACGCTGGAGGAATCCGTGCTCAACCAGAAGGTCATCGACGCCATCTTCCGCGCCGGCGACACAGGCGGCTGGGAAACCGTCTGAAACCCGCCTTACATAGCCGGCTAATTCTGGGGAAGAAAAATGGCTGACGACGCGGATGTGATCATTGTCGGCGCCGGCCTTGCCGGACTGGTTGCCGCCGCCGAGCTTGCGGAAGCGGGCAAGAAAATCATCATCGTCGACCAGGAGCCGGAGCAATCGCTGGGCGGCCAGGCGTTCTGGTCATTCGGCGGGCTTTTCCTCGTCGATTCACAGGAGCAGCGGCGCATGCGCATCCGCGACTCCCATGACCTGGCGCTCGAGGACTGGATGGGCACCGCTGCTTTCGACCGGCCGGAAGACCACTGGCCACGCAAATGGGCCGAGGCCTATGTCGGCTTTGCCGCCGGCGAGAAGCGCTCCTGGCTGATCGAGCGCGGGCTGAAATTCTTTCCTGTCGTCGGCTGGGCCGAGCGCGGCGGCGGTAACGCCATCGGCCACGGCAATTCGGTGCCGCGCTTCCACATAGCCTGGGGCACCGGTCCTGGCGTGCTCGAACCTTTCGTGCTGCGCGTGCGCGAGGCGCAAAAGCGTGGATTGATCGACTTCAGGTTTCGTCACCGAGTCAATGCCCTGACACGGACGGGTGCGGCCGTGACCGGCGTACAGGGGGACATCCTGCAACCGAGTCCTGTCGAGCGCGGCCACAAGAGCCCGCGCGACGTCTCAGGCGATTTCGCGTTGCAAGCTCAGGCGGTGATCGTCGCCTCCGGCGGCATTGGCGCCAACCATCAGCTGGTGCGGGAAAACTGGCCCAAGCGGCTGGGCAACGCGCCGCAGCGCATGATCACCGGCGTGCCGGACCATGTCGATGGCCGCATGCTGGCCATATCAGAACAAGCCGGCGGCAAGCTCATCAACCGCGACCGCATGTGGCACTATGTCGAGGGCATCAAGAACTGGGCGCCCATCTGGACGGACCATGCGATCCGCATCCTGCCCGGCCCATCCTCGCTGTGGCTCGATGCCCGGGGAAAACGCCTGCCGGTGCCACTCTATCCGGGCTTCGACACGCTGGGCACGCTTAGCCACATCATGGGCACCGGCTTCGACTATTCCTGGTTCATCCTGACGAAAAAGATCATCCAGAAGGAATTCGCGCTGTCGGGCTCGGAGCAGAACCCGGATCTGACCGGAAAAAGCTGGCGCCAGGTACTCGGTCGCGCCACGTCGGGCATCCCGGCTCCGGTCAAGGCGTTCATGGAAAAGGGCGAGGACTTCATCGTCGAGTCCGATCTTTCGAAGCTGGTCGCGCGCATGAACGCGCTGGCCGGCGGCGAACCGCTGCTAGACGTCGCAACGGTCGAGCGCGAGATTCGCGCCCGCGACATGCAACTCGACAATCCCTTCTCCAAGGACATGCAGGTCACCGCGTTGCGCGGCGCGCGCGCCTATCTTGGCGACCGCCTGATCCGCACGGCAAAGCCGCACAAGATGCTCGACCCGGTGAACGGTCCGCTGATCGCGGTGCGCCTCAACATCCTGACCCGCAAGACGCTCGGCGGCCTGCAGACCGATCTCGACAGCCGCGTGCTCGATGCCGACGGCCAGCCGGTGCCTGGCCTCTATGCGGTCGGTGAAGCGGCAGGCTTCGGCGGCGGCGGCGTGCATGGCTACGCTGCGCTCGAAGGCACGTTCCTGGGCGGCTGTATCTTCTCGGGCCGTAGCGCCGGCCGGGCGGCGGCACGCTCGGTGGGGTGAGGCGTCAACGGCGCGTTGCCGGCACTTGGCTGAGCCGCTGCCATCGGCCGTGCAACCAACAAACCGCAGCTTAGGAAATTTGGCGCGCCCGAAGAGATTCGAACTCCTGACCCCCAGATTCGTAGTCTGGTGCTCTATCCAGCTGAGCTACGGGCGCGCATCAGGCCATGTTTTCGACAGCCCCGCGATCCGGTCCGAAAGACCGGCCACGAATGTGTGCAGTTCCCTAACGACTGAATTTGCGAAAAGCAAGCCGATCCGGCAAAGTTTTGTCGCAAGCCTGTCATGCGGCGATGCCGGCGCCGATGCCGGCACTTCGAGCCGCTGTGACCGGCCTGATCCAGATGTTCGGGAACTGTTGAGGAAAGCGGCGGGTCAGGAAGGGGTAATCCCGGGAAACGGCACGGGGCCGTCAGGCCGGGCGGCGTAGGCTGCCACGGGCCTGGTCGAGCCGCACCGGCTGGTCGGGGATGGTGACGGCGAATGTGGTGCGCCCGCCGATCGATTCAACCAATTCCACCGTGCCGCCATGCGCCCTGATCAGTTCATGCGCGATCGCCAGGCCAAGGCCGGTGCCGCCGCTGCGCGCCGAGCCGCGGAAGGCCGCGAACAGGTTTTCGCGCGCCTTCGGCGGCAGGCCGGGGCCGGTATCGGTGACTGCGATCCGGCTGACGCTGCCCATGCGCTCGGCCGAGACCGCCAGCCGCCGCACCACGGCGCTTTCGGTATCGGCCGCCATCGCCTGCACCGAGTTGCGGCAAAGATTGGTGAGCACACGGAAGAGCTGGTCGGAATCGGCATCCACCTCGAACGCCATCTCGACGGCGTTGATGAACTCGATGCCCTGCTCGATGTCGAGCAGGCCGTGCACGTCCTCGACCAGTTGGCGCAGCCTAACTCTGCGGCGCGACGGCGGCGGCTCCTGCGTGCGGCCGTAATGAAGCACGCCCTCCGAATAGGAGACGGCGCGGTCGAGCGCGCGCAACAGTTTCGGCGCGAAGGCCTGCACGGTCGGATCCTTGATCAGGCGAAGGCGGTCCGACATTAGCTGGGCGGAGGCCAGGATGTTGCGCATGTCGTGGTTGATCTTCGACACGGCGAGACCGAGGTCGGCCAGATGCTTCTGCTCGGCCAGCATCTTTTGCAGCCGCTCCTGCATCTGCGACAGTTCGCGCTCGGCCACCCCGATCTCGTCGGAACGGGCGGCGGGGCGGATGATCCGTCCAGGGTCGTCGGGAGCTTCCGAGAAGGAGAGCATCGAGCGCGTCATGGTGCGGATCGGCCCGATCATGATCAGGTCGATCGCCGCATAGACCAGCATGGCCGTGAACAGCGAGATCAATAGCGAGACGAAAGCGACGTTGCGCGAATAGATGAGCATGGCCTTGCGGAGCGAGTAGTCCGGCATGATCAGCTCGAACTCCTTGTCACTGTCGCCGACGGGTCCGAAGACGCGCAGCATCCTGTCGCCACCGAAAAACAGCGTATCCAGCGCGCCGGTCATGCCCTTGACCATGCCGACGCTGGCGAGATCGATGTGTTCATCGACCTGCGGCGGCATGTCGGCCACCACCAGAAGCCGCGACACGCCGCCGTCGCGAACCGCGATCGCCTTGGCGCCGATCGCCATCAGCACGTCATTCTGGGCCGTACGCGACAGCGAGGTCGACTCGCCCTGCACCAGCACGATCGACACGGCTGCGGCCGTGCTCAGCCTCTCCTTGAGCCAGCTCAGCCGGTAGCTCGCGATCCAGGGCAGGAAGATGAGCACTTCGGCCAGCAGCACGAAAACGATGGTGAGCAGCAGCAGCTTCGTCGACAGACCGCGCGACAGTGGTACCGTGCGGACAGCGGCTGACGCCGGTCCGGTCCCTTCCCCTGCTTGGCTGGCTTCGCTCATGCGACTCGATCTTCACAATCACTTGATCAGCCAAGATTAGGCGATTACGGCTTTTTTGCCAATTTCTCCCTTGGTCGGAAAAATAGATGCTCCAAACAGGTGCGTCCTTAGGGCGCCGACGCCGGATTGACTTCCAAAACCCTTCTTTCTATAAGCCCGCTCACGCTCGGGCCATTCGTCCCGGCGCGGTTTCGATCGCGCCAAAACCGGCCCGGCAAAGCTCCTGTTACAAAGTGACAGAATCAAGAAGGGCCGCACCCCGCGGTATTAAAACAAATGAAGCGTACCTACCAACCGTCCAAACTCGTCCGCAAACGCCGGCACGGCTTCCGTGCCCGCATGGCCACCAAGGGTGGCCGTGGCGTCGTCGCAGCTCGCCGCAACCGCGGCCGCAAGCGGCTCAGCGCCTAAGCGAGACGAGATCGTTGCCCGCAACCGGCAAGCCAGTGGGGCAAAATCCCGAGCGGCTTCTGAAACGCGCGGAATTCCTGGCCGCCCGTCGTGGTGAAAAGCGACGCGGACGGTTTTTCCTCGTCGAGATCCTCGACCGCGGCGACGGCGGGGTGCCGCGCGTCGGCTACACCGTCACCAAGAAGGTCGGCAACGCCGTTGTGCGCAACCGCGTCAGGCGGCGGCTGAAAGAAGCCGTCCGCGTCCATGCCGCAGATGACATGGTGCCCGGCAATGATTATGTCATCGTCGGGCGCGACGATGCGCTGCGCGCCCCTTTCGGCCAGTTGAAGGCCGAACTCTCCCGCCGACTTCGCGGAACACGATAGGCCAAGGGCTCTCGATGGAAAACAACCGGAACTTCTTCATCACCATCGCCCTGTCGGTGCTGATCCTGGCGGTATGGCAGTACTTCTACGTGCTGCCGCGCAGCGAGGCGCAGCGCGAGGCCGCCAAGATCGAGCAGCAGCGCGTCGAGGAACAGAAGAAGGCGGCCGATGCGGCCAATCCGGGCGCATCGACACCGGCCCCAGGCACGACCGCCCCCGGCGCCATTCCCAACGCCCCCGGCGGTGACGTGGTTACCGTGGCCGGCCGCGATCAGGCGCTGGCGTCATCCAAGCGAGTCAAGATCGACACGCCGAGCCTCGAGGGCTCGATCAATTTGACCGGCGCGCGGCTCGACGACCTCAAGCTCAAGCACTACACCGAGACCGTCGACAAGAATTCGCCCGAGATCGAGCTGCTCAACCCGCAGGCGCTGCCCACCGGCTATTTCGCCGAGATCGGCTTTGTCGGCAACGACAAGACCGGCGCGGTGCCGGGTGCCGAAACGGCGTGGAGCGTGGACGGCAATCCGACGCTGACCCCGTCCACGCCGGTGACGCTCACCTACACCAATGACAAGGGCCTGACCTTCAAGCGCACCTTCTCCGTCGACGCAAATTACATGTTCACCGTGTCGGACACGGTGCAGAATTCCGGCTCGAGCGCGGTTTCGCTGTTCAATTATGGCCGTGTCACGCGCTATGACAAGCCGGCCGTCGCCAGCACCTATGTGCTGCATGAAGGCCTCATCGGCTTCACCGGCACGGAAGGCCTGCAGGAACACAAATACGCCTCGGTCGAGAAGGACAAGCAGTACCAGCCCGGCAAGTCGACAGACGGCTGGCTCGGCATCACCGACAAATATTGGGCCGTCACGCTGGTGCCGACCGAAAAGCAGCCGTTCCAGCCGCGCTATGCCTATTTCGAGGATGGCCGCCACCGTTACCAGTCCGACTTCCTGACCGACCCGATCAATGTCGAGGCCGGCCAGTCGGCGACCGTCGAGACCGAGGTCTTCGCCGGCGCCAAGGAAGTCGGCAAGATCAACGCCTATGCCGAAGACCGCCATATCAAGCGGTTCGACCTTTTGATCGACTGGGGCTGGTTCCACTTCATCACCAAGCCGATGTTCTGGCTGATCGACACGCTCTACAAGTTCCTTGGCAATTTCGGCCTGGCGATCCTGGCCACCACCGTCATCGTGAAGGCCATTTTCTTCCCGCTCGCCAACAAGTCCTACGCGTCGATGGCGAACATGAAGAAGGTGCAGCCCAAGATGCTCGAGATCCGCGAGAAATACGCGGACGACAAGATGAAGCAGCAGCAGGCCATGATGGAGCTGTACAAGACCGAGAAGATCAATCCGCTCGCCGGCTGCTGGCCGGTGGCACTGCAGATCCCGGTCTTCTTCTCTCTCTACAAGGTGCTCTACATCACCATCGAGATGCGGCACGCGCCGTTCTTCGGCTGGATCCAGGATCTGGCAGCGCCCGATCCGACCTCGATCTTCAATCTGTTCGGGCTCGTTCCGGTCACGCTGCCGCATATGCTGATGATCGGCGTGTGGCCGCTGATCATGGGTGTCACCATGTTCCTGCAGATGCGCATGAACCCGACCCCGCCGGACCCGACGCAGGCTGCGATCTTCACCTGGATGCCGGTCATCTTCACCTTCATGATGGCTGGTTTCCCGGCGGGTCTCGTCATCTACTGGGCCTGGAACAACACGCTGTCGATCCTGCAGCAGGGCGTGATCATGAAGCGGCAAGGCGCCAAGATCGAGCTGTGGGACAATCTGGTTGCGCTGTTCCGCAAGAAACCTTCGCCGGCGGAATAGCCCGCGCCTCTTTGGCAAGAGAGCCCGCCCCGGCCGGCTGAGCCATAAAGTTGGGCGGTCTCGGCAAGCAAGCAGATTTGACGGCTGGGTCCTGTGATCTACAGGACTCAGCTTTTTCGTTTCAGCGATGCGGCGGCCCGGCACGCGACAAGAACAGGGACCGGGCGGGCATATTCCTGGTCTCCGTCATTGCCGGCAAATCAGCCGAACCTCGCCGCTGCCGGATTGTCCCGCATGGAACATAACTTGCGTTCAAGAGTTCGCGCAAAAGGCTTCCTAAGCTCCCGTGGGAGGATCAGGTCGGCGCGCCCCTCCAAGGCAGTGCAAAGAATCGACCTCATCACATGCTACTTGCAGAGAGGCATTCCGATGAGCAGCAACATTCACCCAAAGACAGCCAAGCCCACCAACAAGGATTTGAAGCAGAATCCCGGAATTGGCGCCTCCAGGGGCACGATCAAGGGAGGCAATCTTCTGGACGAGGACGAGGAACTGGACGGCGAGAAGACTTTCAAGGGAGATGTCGATAACGGCACCACGCCGCAAGGCGGCGTCAATCCCCGACAGACCGGGCGAACCAACCGATAAGCCTGCGCGATCGGCGTGGGCTGCCGTGGAAGATAGGATGTCCGTGCCCGGGAGCCGGGAGTGCGAATGCCACCGAAAACGACTTCGCTCTTGAGATGACGTCGATCCGATCAATCGCCTGATTGGAGACTCTCATGCTGGATTTCGAGCACGCCAGGCATCGGATGGTGGAGGCGCACATCGCGCGCCGTGGAGTGCATGACAAGCGGGTTCTGAATGCGGTGCGCCGGGTTGCGCGAGAGCAATTCGTCGACGAGGGTTTCGAGGAATTTGCCTATGAGGACAGCCCGCTGCCGATCGGCAGCGGACAGACGATCTCGCAACCCTTCATCGTGGCGAAAATGGCGGAGACGGCCGAGATCGAGGCGACCGATCGCGTGCTGGAAATCGGCACCGGCTCGGGCTACGCGGCGGCCGTGCTGGCCGAACTTGCTGAACACGTCTTCACCATCGAGCGGCATCGATCGCTCGCGCAGCGGGCGGAGCGGCGGCTCAATGCCGCCGGGTATCGAAATATCGAGGCCAGGGTCGGCGACGGCACAAAGGGCTGGCAGGAAAAGGCACCCTTTGACGCCATCGTCGTCGCGGCCGCCGGAACGTCCATCCCCCTCGGCTTGCAGGAGCAGTTGGAGATCGGCGGCAGGCTGATCATCCCGGTCGGTGAAGACCTCTACTCCCAGCGGCTCGTTCGCGTCACGCGGATTGCTGCAAACAAATTCGAGGAAGAGGACCTCGGTGGTGTCATGTTCGTGCCGCTGATCGGCGAGCATAGCGGGCACGACGAAAACGCTTCGGTGCGCGAGGTACGCTCTCCTCCATTGCCGCAGCGAATTGCGCGGGCGGCCGAAGATTTGCCGCAGATCGACGATCCGGCCTTCGGCGCAATGTTCGATCGGTTCGGCAGCCGGCGCGTCGTCCTGCTCGGGGAAGCGAGCCACGGCACTTCGGAATTTTATCGTGCCCGTGCGGCTGTCACCCGACGCCTCCTCCAGCGACACGGCTTCACCATCGTGGCTGTCGAGGCGGACTGGCCGGATGCGGCGCAGATCAACCGGTATGTTCGCGGAGGGGAGCGGCAGTCGGATGCGCAGCCGCTCTTCCGGCGCTTCCCGACCTGGATGTGGCGCAACACCGAGGTGTCCGAATTCATCGGCTGGCTGCGTGAATACAACCGGAATGTGTTCGATCATGCGCGGAAAGCAGGCTTCTATGGGCTCGATCTCTACAATATGAGCGGCTCGATCGCCACGGTGCTTGCCTACCTGGACAAGGTCGATCCCGAAGCGGCCGCCGTCGCCCGCGAGCGCTATGGCTGTCTGATGCCCTGGCAGAACGAGCCCACCACCTACGGACGCGCGGCGCTGCGGCCGGGCTATAGAACCTGCGAAGAGGCCGTTGTGCGACAGTGCATGGACCTGTTCGAGCGATCCATGACGGAGGACGGCGGCGATCTCCTCGACGCCAAGCAGAGTGCACGTCTGGTCGCATCGGCCGAGCGCTACTACCGCGTGATGTATTATGGTGGCGCCGAGATCTGGAACCTCCGCGATCGGCACATGTTCGAAACGCTTGGTCAGCTTCTCGACGCGCATGGGCCGGACTCGAAGGCCGTGGTGTGGGCGCATAACTCGCATATCGGGGACGCGCGGCATACCGACATGGGCACTGTCCGTGACGAGCTGAACGTCGGTCAGCTCTGCCGGGAGCGCTTCGGTGACCAGACGGCGCTGATCGGCTTCGGGACGGATACCGGTACTGTCGCCTGTGCCTCGGATTGGGACTGTGAGATGGAGGTAAAGGACGTAAATCCATCGCTGCCGGGCAGCTTCGAGCGGCTTTGTCACGAGAGCGGCAAACCGTCGTTCCTGCTGGATTTTGGGCGCCATTGCCAGCTCGGCGACGATCTCGCGGCGCCGAGACCGGAACGTTATATCGGCGTCATCTACAGGCCGGAGACTGAACGGCTCAGCCATTACATGGACTCGTCCGTCTCCCGCCAGTTCGACGCCTTCGTCTGGTTCGATCGAACGTCCGCGGTCACGCCGCTCAGCAAGCCGGCTGGCAGCATCGGCAAGGTACCGGATACATTCCCCTTCGGGATCTGAATGTCCGGACTTAATTCCAGTGCCTGACGGGTCGGCCTGTCCTCAATGCGCAGCCCGTGGAAAAAGCTTGGTGCGTCTAGAGCAGGCCTTCGTTCACGTTCCCGTGATCGGCGAAACTGCGAGCACTCGCGGGGCGTGACTGCTTGTGCGTTTCCAAAGGCTATCAATTCCGATCAGCCCTCACCGGAGGAAGACCACATGCGCTTGCCCACATTCAGGACCATCGCCGTATCAGCCCTTGTAGCCGGCATGGCGATTGCCGCCCCAGCCTACGCCAAGAACCCGAATGTCGGCGGCGCGCCGATGTACGCCACCAAGAACATCGTGCAGAACGCGGTCAAGTCGAAGGATCACACGACGCTGGTCGCCGCCGTGAAGGCCGCCGGCCTGGTCGACACGTTGCAAAGCGCGGGCCCGTTCACCGTGTTCGCCCCGACCAACGAAGCTTTCGCGGTACTGCCCGCCGGCACCGTCGATACGTTGCTGAAGCCCGAGAACAAGGACAAGCTCACCAAGGTGCTGACCGCGCATGTCGTGGCTGGCAAGATTTCAGGCGCCGAGATGATGAAGAAGGCGAAGGCGATGGGCGGCAAATACGAGATGAAGACCGTCTCCGGCGACACGCTCACCGCCGAGATCAAGAAAGGCAAGCTCTACATCATGGACGAGTCCGGCGGCGAGGCGAAGGTGACGATCGCCGACGTCAACCAATCGAACGGCGTCATTCACGTCGTCAACAAGGTGCTGTTGCCGAAGTAACGGCTTCTGGCGAAAGGGGGCGTTGGCAGGCCGTTGGGGCTTTCTCGGTCCGCCATCCCCGCCTCGTGACGAGGTGCCATGTTTCTTGGGAAGCCGTATCGGCGGGGCCGGGGTCCTGTCGTCCCTCACGGGACCCCGGTTTCTTTTTACGCCCTGTGAGGACGAATAGGCGTGAGCGGCGCTCAATTTCCGACCGCTTCCACCGCGTCACTCCATGACAGCGCTGTGGTCGATCTTGGCCGGCGTTCCGGTTTGCGTAGCAGGAGCACCAGCGGGATGGCAGCCAGCGAGAGGATCAGCCGCCGCAGTTCTGCACGTTTAGCTGGGATCTCCACACGATGGCCGGCGATCAGAAGGTCGTCGAAGGCAGCTTCATGCTGCCGCCCGGAGCGTCGAACGTGCAAGTCTATCAGGGCAGTGGGTTCGACAGCGCGCTGTCCAATCCGATCGTGATCTGCCGCGGCAACAAATGAGCAGTCGAGCAAGGAAGGCTCGCTCGTCAGCCGATTGATGCTATAGGGCGGATCACGTTATTTTGACCAGGCGCGCGGATTGCGGATCGGCGTGGCTGTCACTTCCTGGACGGACTTCGACATGGACGGACCCAACCCCGGCATCAGGCACCCGATCCCGATGCACACGCGCGTCGGCTTCCTGAAGCCTCTGGTGACAGTGCCGAATATCGAGATCGGCGACTTCACCTATTATGACGACCCCGACGGGCCGGACAAGTTCGCCGAAAAATGCGTGCTGCATCACTATCCATTCATCGGCGACAAGCTCATCATCGGCAAGTTCTGCGCCATAGCCGAAGGCGCGCGCTTCATCATGAACGGCGCCAACCACGCCATGTCCGGCTTTTCGACCTATCCGTTCAACATCTTCGGTCATGGTTGGGAAAACGGTTTTGACCCGGCCACGTGGTCGAAGGAAGTGCGCGGCGACACGAAGGTCGGCAGCGATGTCTGGATCGGCATGGAGGCTGTGATCCTGCCCGGCGTGGAAATCGGACATGGCGCCATCGTCGGCGCCAAATCGGTGGTGACGCACGATGTGCCGCCCTATGCGATCGTCGCCGGCAACGCGGCGAAAGTGGTCAAGACGCGTTTCAACGACAGGACGATCCGGCGGCTGCTGGCAGTGGCATGGTGGGATTGGCCTGTGGACAAGATCGGCCGCAACCTCGACGCCATCAGGGGCGCCGATATTTCTCTTCTGGAGGCAGCAGCTTGAACGTTCCCAACAGCACCGCGATCGGCACCGACCTGTTCACGCGCGGGTGGATCTTCATCCGCGGCGTGCCGGCCATGAAGTTCCTGCCGCCGGAGGGGCCGCCCGAGATTGCCTTTGCCGGCCGCTCCAATGTCGGCAAGTCGTCGCTGATCAATGCCCTGGTCAACCAGAAGGGCCTGGCGCGCACCTCCAATACGCCGGGGCGCACGCAGGAGCTCAACTATTTCGTGCCGGATGGATTTTCGGGTGAGGGCGCCGACCTGCCGCCAATGGCGCTGGTCGACATGCCGGGCTACGGCTATGCCACCGCGCCCAAGGAGAAGGTCGACGAGTGGACGAAGCTGGTCTTCGACTATCTCAAGGGCCGGGTCACGCTGAAGCGGGTTTATGTGCTGATCGATGCCCGCCACGGCATCAAGGCCAAGGACGACGAAGTGCTGTCGCTGCTCGACAAGGCGGCGGTGTCCTACCAGGTCGTGCTGACCAAGACCGACAAGATCAAGGCCGCCGGCGTGCCGCGGCTGATCGAGGAGACGCTGGCCAAGATCAAGAAACGTCCCGCGGCGTTCCCGTTCGTGCTGGCGACGTCGTCGGAAAAAGGCGAAGGCCTGGAGGATTTGCAGGCCGCGATCGTGCTCGCCGCCAATGGCGGCTAGAGCCGCATGATTCAAGGTCAAGTCGACCTGAAATTCGAATCCGCCTCTAAATCAAAGATATAGAGCATGACGTCTTCCGAAAAGCGCTTCAAACTTTTTGGCACTATGTTCTAATCGTCGTGCGCGCATCCGTTGACCGGGCCTTGGCAATTCGTCAGCATCGCAGCGTCGTTTGAGGGCATTCGGATGCGTATCGTTTTTCGTTGTGATCCCGCGCTTGCCGAAACGCTGCCCCGGCCGGTTCCGGCGCGCGGCCTGCTGCCTGACTGGCTGCGCAAGATGCCTCCAAAAGCCTTTTCGGAAATCCATGGGCGAGAAATCCGGACGGTAAAGCAGTGCCCGCCCTTCGTCGATGCCATGACACATGGCTTCATGATCCTGCTGCCATGCGATGTGACAGTGGAGAACGGCGCCTTTGAATGGCGATGGGACATCGCCGAGCCGTCAACGAAGGGTCATCCGCGTTCGCCGCTCAGCTTCCATGTCGCCGAACAGCTCGCCGGAGCACCGCTCTCGAATGGGCTTGCGGCCATAAAGTTCAACAGTTTCTGGACGATCGAACTGGAGGAAGGCTGGTCCCTCTTCGCCACTCATCCAGTCAACCGCGATGATCTTCCTTTCCGACTGGTGACTGGTGTTGTGGATGCTGACCATTTCCAGGACGCCGGCATCAACTTCCCGGCAATTTGGACCGACCAGGGTTTCTCGGGCGTACTGGCGAAGGGCACGCCGGTTGCGCAATGCTTTCCCGTGCCACGCGCCGCGCCCGAACTCGTTTTCGAAAGCTTCGACGCCGTGCGCAAGGCTTCCTACGAAAAGACGGTCGCCGATGTTCTTGCCGAGCCCGGCGTCTACCGGAAGCAGTTTCGCGTAAAGCGCGCCCGCTAGAACTTTTCCTGGAGCTCTCTAGCCGCCAAGCAAGCCCTTCAACGTTTCGCGGTCGATCCAAAGCTTGCCCTGCGGCGCTGACGTCAGGGCCATCGCGATAATGCCGAATGTCGTGGCGCGCTGCTCGTAGGCCGATCGATAGGCCTCCATCGCGGCGTCCATATCGCCCGTCTCCTGCAGCGCCACCCCAAGGTTGACCGCCGCCTCGGGGTCGTCGGGACGTATCTCCAAGGCTTGGCGATAGGCGGCCGCTGCCCCCACATGATCATGCAGATCCTGCCTGACAAGGGCGAGATCGAACCATGCCGATGCCGGCGCGTCGCCGTTTACGGCCCGCTCCAGCAAAGGTGCCGCATCGGCAGGCATTCCGTCCTCGAACAGCATGCGGCCCAGACGCGCCGCCGCTTCCGCCGACAAGGGATCGGCAAGTGTCACCTGCCGCCACGCCTCGAGCGCCCGCATCCGGTCGCCCGCCTCATCGAGCGTTCGAGCCCGCTCGACAAGCACGGCAGCGTCAGGCGCCAATGCCGCCGCACGTGAAAGATGGGACAGCGCCTCGTCAAAATCCCGTGCCGCCCGCGCCAAGCGGCCGGCGAGCAATTGAGCGGATGCGTTGTCCGTCCTGACCGCCAGACTTGCATGAATATGGATGCGGGCTCCCGATATCTCTCCCTTGGCGAAAAGAAGTGCAGCCATAAGGTGGTTGAGAGCCGGGTCGTCCGCGGTCCGGCCAAGAGCTTCCTCGCAAAGCAGCCGCGCCTGCTCGTGGCGGCCGGCGTTGAAGTCCGTCACGATGCGCCGCATCTGATCCTGAAGCTTAGGATCGCCCATACCGATCCGCCTTCACGCCTGCGGCACGGCTTTTTCGTCCTCGACGAGCCTTTGGGTGCCGTAGGCTTTCAGGAACATGTCGACGCCCGACCTGACGATGTGGTCGATCTCGTCCTGGGTCGGGGCCTTGGTGCGATAGGCGAAGATGCACTGCCGGAAAAGACCGGCAAGGCACAGTTCGGTGAACTGATAGGCGGCGAGGTCGACGTCGTCGATCTCTAGCAGGCCGCGCTCGATGGCGGCGTTGAGAAACGTCACCACCTTGTCATGGCCGCGCTTGGGTCCGCGTTCGTAAAAGCGAGCGCCCATGTCGGGTATCCTGTCGGAGGCGCCGATCACCGTACGCTGCGCCTGGATGACCCTGGCCGAGGTGATCTTCATCGACAGAACCTTGCCGAACTTCACCAGCGTCTGGCGCAAGTCGTCGGCGCGATCGAGCATGTCGTACATGTTCTTGAAGATGGTGCCGCGCTCTTCCTCGATCAGCGCTTCGAACAGCTCTTCCTTGTTGGCGAAGTAGACGTAGATGGTGCCCTTCGAGACGCCGGCCTCGCGGGTGATATCGTTCATCGAGGCGGCCTCGAAGCCCTTTTCGATGAAGACACGACGGGCGCCATCGATGATCTGGCTGCGCTTGGCCGGATCCTGTCCCGCGGCCGGGCGGCCGCGGCGCAGACCGTCCAGCAGGTCTTCGCACGGATCGGTTTCGGTGTTGCGCACAATCTCAACCATAAAAGTCAGACCTCGAAATAATTCGAACCAACCGGTTCGATTGCCCCTTGATATGGTCTTCTTTACGCGCTATGTCAACGGCCTGATCGAACCGAACGGTTCAGTATTATAACTTTAGAGAGTTGTCATGTCCTCGACCGCGCCAACATCAGCAGAAGTCCGCCCTTTCCCCCATGCCAAGGTCGCGCCGGCGACGGAAGCCCCTGAAATTCCCCTCCGGCCGGTCATCGCACCGCCGCCGGCGGAAGAAGCTCCGGCCAAGAAGAAGCGCTCGGTGCGCTCTTTCCTGCTGCCGATCATCGGCCTTGCCCTTCTGAGCGGCGGCGCCTGGTATGGCTATGACTACTGGATCTCGGGCCGCTTCATGATCTCGACGGATGACGCTTATGTCCAGGCCGACATGGCGTTCGTCTCGCCCAAGATTTCCGGGTATGTCGACCAGGTCCTGGTCAGCGAGAACCAGAAGGTCAAGGCCGGCGATCCGCTTCTGACGATCGACGCCGGCGACTACAAGATCGCCGTTGCCCAGGCCGAGGCGCAGATCGCCACGCTGGCCAAGACACTCGACCGCATCGACGCGCAGACCAAGGCCGCGCAGGCCTCCCTGCAGCAGGCGCAGGCGCAGAAGGTCGCAGATCGGGCCGCCGCCGACAATGCCGGCCGCGCCCAGCAGCGCGCCGCGCAACTGGTCAAGACCCATGTCGGCACGCAGGCACAGCTGGACGACGCCCAGACCGCGCTCGACCAGGCCAATGCCGCGCTCGTCGGCGCCGACGCGCAGATCGCCGCCGCGCAGGCCAATATCGGTGTGCTCGAGGCACAGCGCGCGGAATCCGCCAGCACGCTGGCATCCCTGCAGCTCGGTCGTGACAAGGCCGCGCGCGACCTCTCCTTCACGGTGCTCAAGGCGCCTTATGACGGCGTTGTCGGCAACCGCTCCGTAGAACAGGGCGATCTGGTCAGCCCCGGCCAGAAGCTCGCCGTGGTCGTCCCTATGGACAAGCTATACATCGTCGCCAACTTCAAGGAGACGCAGCTTGCTAGGCTCGTGCCCGGCGAAAGGGTCAACATCTCGGTCGACGCTATCGACGGCCAGCCCATCCAAGGGACTGTCTCCTCGCTGGCGCCGGCCTCGGGCGCAGTGTTCTCGCTGCTGCCGCCGGAAAACGCCACCGGCAACTTCACCAAGGTGGTGCAGCGCGTCCCGGTCCGCATCGACGTGCCGGCCGATGCGCTGAAGACCGGCAAGCTGCGCGCGGGCTTGAGCGTCGTCGTCGCCGTCGACAGCCGTACCGCGCCTGCCGTCACCAGTAACTGATCGCTTTTCGGAGGGCGGCTTGGTGGCTGACTGATGCACCGAGCCGCCCGGTCTGCTCTCAACGAGGCCCCAAGGAGGGCCAGGAAATGGCAACCGCAACCATCACCGCAGGATCGCCGCCGGCAATGCCGGCTGCCCCCGACACGATCTCGACACGCCGCGTCATCGCCTTCCTGGCGATGGTGTTCGGCATGTTCATGGCGATCCTCGACATCCAGATCGTTTCGGCCTCGCTGGCCGAGATCCAGGCCGGTCTCAGCGCCAGCTCCGACGAGATCCCGTGGGTGCAGACGGCCTATCTGATCGCGGAGGTGGTCATGATCCCGCTGTCGGGCTTCCTCAGCCGGATGCTGTCGACGCGCGTGCTGTTCACCGTCGCGGCGGCGGGCTTCACCGCGGCGAGCGCCCTTGCCGCGACCGCCACCAACATCGACCAGATGATCGTCTACCGCGCCGTGCAGGGCTTCATCGGCGGCGGCATGATCCCGAGCGTTTTCGCCGCGGCCTTCACCATCTTCCCGCCCTCGCGCCGCGCCATCGTCTCGCCGATGATCGGCCTGGTGGCGACGCTGGCGCCGACCATCGGCCCGACCGTCGGCGGCTATATCAGCCACGCCTTTTCCTGGCACTGGCTGTTCCTGGTCAATGTCGTGCCTGGCATCCTGGTAGCGACCGCGGCCTGGTCGCTGATCGATTTCGACAAGCCCAATCTCAAGCTGTTCTCGAAGTTCGATTGGTGGGGCCTTGCCGGCATGGCCGCCTTCCTCGGCTGCATGGAATACGTGCTTGAAGAAGGCCCGAACAATGACTGGCTGCAGGACCAGGGCGTCTTCATCTGCGCCATCGTCATGACCATCGGCGCGGTGATCTTCTTCTGGCGCGTCTTCACCGCCGAGGAGCCGATCGTCGATCTCAGGGCGTTCAGCAACATCAACTTCGCCTTCGGCTCGCTGTTTTCCTTTGTCATCGGCATCGGTCTCTATGGCCTGACCTATCTCTATCCGGTTTTTCTTGGTCGCATCCGCGGTTACGACTCGATGATGATCGGCGAAGCGCTGTTCGTCAGCGGCCTGGCCATGTTCGTCACCGCGCCCATATCCGGCATCCTGTCGAGCAAGATGGACCTGCGGCTGATGATGATGATCGGCCTGTTCGGCTTCGCCACCGGTACCTGGTGGATGACGCACCTGACCGCGGACTGGGATTTCTACGAGCTGCTCATTCCGCAGATCCTGCGCGGCTGTTCGATGATGCTGTGCATGGTGCCGATCAACAACATCGCGCTCGGCACCTTGCCGCCGGACCGGTTGAAGAATGCGTCGGGACTGTTCAATCTGACCCGCAACCTCGGCGGCGCCGTCGGCCTCGCCGTCATCAACACGGTGCTGATCGACCGCAATGCCTTCCACTATGCCCGGCTCTCCGAGCATGTGCAGTGGGGCAGTGCCGCCGCGCAGACCAAGCTGCAGAACATGACGCTGAATTTCGAGCAGACCACCGGCCTCGACGCCACCAGTGCCGCGATCTCCAAGCTGTCGGGCATGGTCCAGCAACAGGCGGCGCTGCTGTCCTTCATGGACGTGTTCTATCTGCTGACCGTGCTGTTCGGGACGCTGGGTTTCTTCACCATGCTGATCAAGAAGCCGGCCGCGCCAGGTGGTGGCGGAGGCGGCGGGCACTGAAGCAAAGGAATCGTGGCAACGGTTTTCGGGAAGCTCCTCCAGTCCACGCCCGAAAAGCCCTGACCACGCAAAAAACTCCGGGCCGCAAAGCCCGGAGTTTTTTATTGCCTTGGGTCGTCAGGCGGTGGCGGGCTTGAAGGTCAGCGCCACCCCATTGATGCAGTGGCGCAAGCCGGTCGGCGCCGGACCGTCGTCGAAGACATGGCCGAGATGGCCGCCGCAACGGCGGCAATGCACTTCGGTGCGGGTCATGCCCAGCGACCGGTCCTCGGTCTTGCCGATGCCATTGGCGATCTCTTGCCAGAAACTCGGCCAGCCGGTACCGGAGTCGAATTTCGTCTCAGAGGGATAAACCGGCAGGTCGCAGCCGGCGCAGGCGAAGATGCCCTTGCGGTGTTCGTTGAGCAGCGGGCTGGTGCCTGGATATTCAGTCCCTTCCTTGCGCAGCACGTTGAAGGCGGCCGGCGACAGGATGGCTTTCCACTCATCGTCGGTCTTGGTGACCTCGAATTTTTCGGCGGCCTGCGCGGCCTGCGGGCTGCCCATGCGCAGCATTGCCGCCGCGGCCCCAATGGCGCCGATGGCGGCGGCGCCGCTCAAAAGAAAGTCGCGACGATTCATGACCAGTTCCTCCTGTCGTCTGTTTTGCCAAACTATGCCGCCGCCCGAAAGTCAAAAGCCGGTGACGGTTGCCCCAAACGACACTCCGCGTCGTCCACTTTTGATCGTGGACGGCGCGGAGCACGCGTGTCGATTGCGGATCACGTGAGCGAGAAAACGCAGTCAACGGAGAGCTCTTGCAGCAGGTTCGCCCGCGGCAAGCGCCTCGTTACATCTTCCGCCCGATCACATCTTCGGGAGCAGAACCTTGTCGATGACGTGGATGACGCCGTTGGACTGTTCGACATCGGCGATGGTCACATTGGCGACATTGCCGTTCTCGTCGGTGACGGTGACCTTGCCACCGTCGGCCTTCAGCGACAGCTCGCAGCCGCCGACCGTCTTGACCTTGTGCGTGCCGCCATCGGCCTTGGCCATGGACATCACATCCGCCGCCATCGCCTTGGCGCCGATCACATGGCAGGTCAGGATCTTGACGAGCTTGTCCTTGTTTTCGGGCTTGAGCAGCGTCTCGACCGTGCCGGCAGGCAGCGCGGCGAAGGCTTCATTGGTCGGCGCGAAGACGGTGAACGGGCCGGCGCCCTGCAGGGTCTCGACAAGACCGGCCGCCTTGACGGCGGCGACCAGCGTCGTGTGATCCTTCGAATTGACGGCATTGTCGACGATGGTCTTGTTGGCAAACATGGCGGCGCCGCCGACCATCGGGTTTTCAGCATAAGCAGCCGTGGCAAGCGCGGAGACAGCGATCGTGCCGGCGAGCAAAAGGGTGGCGAATCTGCGCATTGTATCAAAACTCCTCGGGTTTCTCTTCCCATTTTTGGGGACGCAAGGAGATACGGAACACAGATGCGTGAGTTTCAGAATATTTCGCTGATTTTTGATTTGTTTCGCTGTGGAAAAAATTTTGGCACGGCAATTCACCGGCCTACTGGGTCATTTGGACATATGCGGATGGAAGATAGACTGAGCATGTTCTATTGGCGCCCCAGTGCGAAAGCTCGATCAGATGCCCTTCAAATCGCCCGCGGCAACCACCGGCCCGGTGGGCTGCCCGGTCGGCGAGCCGCCGGCCGGTTCGAGACTGACGGCCAGCACGGCGCCCTGCGCGAGTTTCCGCTGCGTGGTAGGCGAGACGCCAATATGCGCCGTCCCACCAGCCGGGATGACGCCCATCGAGATCGGCGCGTTCTTGCCCTCGATCATCCAGAGTTCGAAGTCCTTGCCGGCGGCGAGCGCGCCGGAAACATGCGAGAGGCTGACTTCATGCCGTTCGGAATCATAGACGGCGAGATATTTGACGTCACTGCCGTCGGCGGCCAGCGAAGCGACCAGTCGAGCCTGCGGCTGTTCAGCCGGCCGGTTGACATAGGGAACGGCGACGTAGAGCGCCAGCGCGGCAACAGCCGCCACAGCAAGGCCGCGCCAGAAGGCGAGGCTGGACCAGAGGCTGGCGCGTGCTTCAGTTGACGTTGCCGATGCCGACGAAAACAACCGGCGGTCGATCGCCGGCTTCACCGAAGCGGCGGGCTCGATTTCCGGATAGGCTGATGCCATCGGCGAGAGGTGAACTTCCCAGCCGTCGACAAGCCGTGCGAAATCGGTCTCGGCTTCGATGCGCCTGGAAGCGATCTGCCGCTCTTCGTCCGGCAGCACGCCAAGAACGTATTCGGCTGCGAACAGGTCGTCGCCTCCTCGTTCCGGTCCGTTGTCCTCTGCCAGCGTCATCTTTCCAGACATTCCCTGAGCTTCATCAGGCTGCGGCGCAGCCAGGTACGCATCGTGTTCAACGGCACGCCGTGGCGTTCCGCCAGCTCGGCATAGCTTTCGCCCTTGAGGTAAGCACCCCGGACGGCCGCCGCCCGGTCTTTCTCCAACTCATCGAGACAATGATGGATCCGCTCGGATTCGTCGCCCGCCACCACCATCGCTTCAGGTCCCGGCGCCGGATCGGCCACGTCGAGCGCGGCATCGATATCGACGGCGGGCTTGCGCCGCGCTCGGATGCGATCGATCGCATGATTGCGCGCGATTGCCACCAGCCAGGAGATCGGGCTCAGATCGGAGACAGCAAAGCGATCCGCCTTGGTCCATATCTTGACGAAGACTTCCTGCAGCGCTTCTTCAGCATCTCCCCGGTCGTTCAATACACGAAGGCATACGCCGAAAAGTTTCGCACTGGTGTGCCGGTAAAGCAGATCGAACGCTGCCCGATCCTTCATCGAAGTCCGGACGATCAGCTTGGTAATGTCCTGCGGCGTCATGCGCGCCAAATTAGGCAATTGCGCTGTATTTGCAACGCCGGAAATATGCTGTGCACCTAAAGTTCGGCGTCCAGGCGCAGGCTGCGATTGCCAAGGGAATTGCCGCTGACTAGCTTGGCGGGCAATGGGGAGCGCGCATGTCGGTTGAACGAATCCTTTGGGAAGAAGACGCAACCGGCCTTGCAGGTCTGGTGCGCAAGGGGGAACTGTCGGCGATCGAGGTGACCGAAGCGGCAATCGCCCGCGCCGAGGCGACCCGCCCCGAAATCAATGCCACGGCCGAGCCGCTCTATGAGACGGCACGGATGCGGGCAAAGAGCATCGACCATTCGCTGCCGCTGGCCGGGGTCCCCTTCGCCATCAAGGATCTCGGCATCGCCATCAACGGCGTGCCCTCGCATGGCGGCAGCCGCATTCCGGCCTGGGTGCCCGATTTCAACTCGGTGATGACCGAGCGCTATCTCGCCGCCGGGTTGATTCCGATCGTCACCTCGACGTCACCCGAGCACGGGCTGCGGCTGATGACGGAATCCAAGGCCTTTGGCGTCACCCGCAATCCCTGGAATACCGGCCACACCACCGGCGGCTCGTCGGGCGGTTCGGCGGCGCTGGTCGCCGCCGGCGTCGTGCCGGTGGCGCATGCGTCGGATGGCGGCGGCTCGATCCGCGTGCCTTCGGCCTGCAGCGGCCTTGTCGGCCTCAAGACCTCGCGCGGCCGTGTCCCGCTATCCCCGCTGGTGAGCGAAAGCTGGTACGGGATGGTCGTCGATCACGCCGTCACCCGCTCGGTGCGCGACTGCGCGCTGCTGCTCGACCTCACCCATGGTCCCGATACGCTCGCGCCTTATGCCGCGCGGCCGCCAAAGGACACGTTCACTGCCGCTGCCGCACGGGATCCCGGCAAGCTCAGGCTGGCGGTGTACCGCAAGTCGCCGCTAGGCCTTCCGATTTCGGCCGAAACGCTGAAGGCGCTCGACATTGCCGTGGCGCTCGCCCGGGAGGGCGGCCACTCGGTCGAGGACATCGATCTGCCCTTTATCGGTCGCGATTTCTTCGCCGATTTCTGCACGACGGTCGCTTCCGCCGTCGCCGGCTCGTTGCGCGGTGAAGCGCTGCGCGTCGGCCGCTCCGTGACGGGTGATATCGAGCGCGCCACGCGCGTGCTCGGCCGGCTGGGCGAGATGGTCTCGGCCGGCGAAACCTATGCCGGCCTGCAGCGTCTGCATGCCACCTCGCGGCAACTGATCACGGAGACCGCGCGATATGACGCGGTGCTGATGCCTATCATCGCGCACCCGCCGCTTGCCTGCGGCGCCATGGATCCGAAAGGCGCCGACGAACTGATCGAAAACCTGCTGGACAAGCTTCATCTTACCGCGCTGCTCAAGATCAAACCGCTGTTCGGCCAGTTAATGGACAAGAGCCTTTGGTTCACGCATTGGCCGGCGATCCACAATGTCAGCGGCCAGCCGTCGATCGCGCTGCCCGTCCATGTCACGGACGCCGGCCTGCCGCTCGGCATCCAGGCCGCCGGTCGGCCGGGCGACGAGGAAACACTTTTGTCGCTCGCCGCGCAGATGGAGAAAATCTCGGGCTGGCTGACGCGGCGGGCGCCGTTGATGGTGCCGTCACAATGACGACACCGTGAACCGACTATGACAGCAATGCCATTTGCGGCTCGCGTCAATTCCCGCTAAGACGCCGCCGTCTTTAGCTATCATCCAGGGAACCACGCCGATGACGGACATCGCCGCCACCGCCGAAATGCAGGCAGCCCTCTTGTCGCGCGCGCTGCCCTACATGCAGCGCTACGAGCACAAGACGGTCGTGGTGAAGTATGGCGGCCATGCCATGGGCGATCTCGAACTCGGCAAGGCCTTCGCGCGCGACATCGCGCTGCTTAAGCAGTCCGGCGTCAACCCGATCGTCGTCCATGGCGGCGGACCGCAGATTGGCGCCATGCTGGCCAAGATGGGCATCGAATCCAAGTTCGAGGGCGGCCTGCGCGTCACCGACCAAAAGACGGTCGAGATCGTCGAGATGGTGCTGGCCGGGTCGATCAACAAGGAAATCGTCGCGCTGATCAACGCCGAGGGCGAATGGGCGATCGGCCTGTGCGGCAAGGACGGCAACATGGTGTTCGCCGAAAAGGCGCGCAAGACGATGATCGACCCCGACTCCAACATCGAGCGCGTGCTCGATCTCGGCTTCGTCGGCGAGCCGGTCGAGGTCGACCGCACGCTACTCGACCTTCTGGCGCGCTCCGAAATGATCCCCGTGCTGGCGCCGGTCGCACCCGGCCGCGACGGCCATACCTACAACATCAACGCCGACACTTTCGCCGGCGCCATCGCAGGCGCATGCAAGGCCTCGCGCCTGCTGTTCCTCACCGACGTGCCGGGCGTGCTCGACAAGGACAAGAAGCTGATCGACGAGCTGACGGTCGCCGAGGCCAAGGCGCTGATCAAGGACGGCACGGTTTCCGGCGGCATGATCCCCAAGGTCGAGACCTGCATCGAGGCGATCGAGCGCGGGGTTGAAGGCGTCGTCATCCTCAACGGCAAGACGCCGCATTCGGTGCTGCTCGAACTGTTCACCGAACACGGCGCCGGCACACTGATCGTGCCATAATGCTGCTTGTCAGCCGGCTAATCTTCTGCCTGGCAGGCCGCGATTTACGGCCGCGGGAAGGCCGGCTTTGTAACCGGCCGCCCGAAAGCCATCGATTCCTCCTCGGTGTCCTGCGGTGCGCCCCAGAATTCGGCGAGCGTCGGGCCGCCTTTCACCCGGCGGTCGGTCACCAGAAAACCCCAGACCTCCCGGAACCAGACGCGGCGGCCCATCCGCGTATACCAGCGCATCGAATGCCGCTGCTCGGGATCGGGGTGGAACAGGATGCGCGCCAGCGCCTTCGGCCTCGACTGCACGGCGAGCTCAATCAGCTTGACCGAGAAGAACAGCATCCACGGCTTCAGCCGGGTCATGTGCAGCACCTGGTGCTTGTAATCCCACAGGCGAGCATCCCTCTGGATGACCTTGCGCTCCCGCGCGATCCTGAAAAACGGCGTCCAGCGATGCGGCGTCACATAGAGCGCCTGGATTTGGTCGGGGTCGTAGGCGAGGAGCTGGCGAAAGCCGCGCCACAGATCGCGAAGTCCCTCATCCTCGAAGCCGGCCACCCAGGTCGCCATGGACAGGATGCCGTGCGTCCGCAGCAGCCGTATCGCTTCACGATCGGACGAGGTACTGCCGCCCTTGCGGATCAATTGCAGCGTCTGCTCGTCGGTGTTTTCCATGCCGAGCAGCCAGCGGATGACACCGGCCCGGCGGTAGAGGTGTAGCATGTCGGCATCGCGCACGATGTCGTCGGCGCGAGTCGAGCCGACGATCAGCACCGGCACGTTCTCGGCAATCAAGGCTTCGAGAAAGGCGCGCCAGGCCTTTTTAGAAACCGTCGGATTTTCATCCGCCAGGTTGATCAGTTCGACGTCATGCTCGCGGTGCAGCCAGGCGATCTCCTTGGCGAACTTGACTGGGTCGCGATGCCGCCAGCGGGTCCAGAAGCCGCGCTGGCCGCAATAATTGCACAGATGCGGACAGCCGCGCGAAAACTGCATGACCACCGCACGCTTGCCTCCCCAGTAGCTGTATCTGCGGTGGTCGATCAGCTCCCAGCCGACGCGGTAGGCGTCGAGGTCGGCGATGGTCGTCGCCGCTTGCGTGGCGAAGGGACGGTTAAGATCGTCGCGACAGGCGATGCCGGCCACGCTTGCCGGCGGCTGGCGCATCTCCAGCGCCTCGACCAGCGCCACCACGGTCGCCTCGCCCTCGCCGCGCACGATGAAGTCGAAGGCGTCGGTTGACGCCAAGATGTCGCGCCAGTGATAGGTGGGAAAGACGCCGCCATAGAGGATGATCGTCGCCGGCGCGCGCGCCTTGATCATCCCGGCGATCAACAAGGCGGTCGGATGTGCCGAGGTCGAGCCGGAATGGCCGATCAGAACGAAGTCGGGACAGTCCTTCAGGGCTTCCGAGACAACCGAGGCGAGCGGCATCGGCCCGAACTGGGCATCGACGAGCCGCACTTGATGACCGGCGTCGAGCAGCGGGCCGCCGATCGCCAGCAGGCCAAGCGGCGGCAAGTGATCGTCGGGCACGCGGCTGCCGATGGCGGTGTGTGGCGGATTGATCAGGACGATTTTCATGCGGACCTCGGGAGGGATGGTCCGTGCATGCTGGTTCCAGAGCTGGTCGCCGAAGGGGCCGGGTTCAGCAGTTTGCGGGCAGCTTTTCCGCAGAAACGCGGATGCGCATCACCGCCTGAGATGCGCGAGCGGCACGTGCCCGGGTCCCTTGATGTTCTGCAGCACCAGCTGCGTGTGGACGTCGCGCACGCCGTCGAGCCGCATCAGCCGATGCATGACGAAGGCGTTGAGCTCGTCGACCGAGGGCACCATGACATGCAGCAAAAAGTCGTGGTCGCCGGTCATCGTCCAGCACGACGACACCTCATCCATGCGCTGAACGGCTGCAATGAAGCTCTCAGGCGAGCCGTCGCTGTGACTGACGAGCCGCACCTGGATGAATACCTCGACCATCAGGCCGACGGCGCGGCGGCTGATCACCGCGGCAAAGCCCTTGATGATGCCGGCTTCCTGCAGGGCATCGAAGCGCCGCGCGCAGGGCGTGGTGGAGAGGCCGACCTCCTGCGCCAGCTCGGAAACGGGTTTGCGGCCGTTGCGTTGCAGGACATCCAGCATCTTGATCTCAAAATCGTCGAATTGAGGCAATTTCACTCCTCCTATGCGAATTACGAGTGAATGTTATCTCGAATATGGCGAGGGAGCCATCATCAAAGCCAATTTGCCTCGACAGATCGGGTTAGCCTTGCTGCAGTCAAGCATTGATGCTGTGCGAGGAGAAAACCCATGACGACGATGAGCGTTGCCGAATACGCCCGCGACTGCGCGGCGCAAGGATTGCGCGGCGACTATTCAGTGTGCCGCGCGGATTTCACCGTGGGGCAGGCTTATGACTATTCGACCGAGGAGCAGGCGGTGTGGCGCACGCTGTGCGACCGCCAGACCAAGCTGACGCAAAAGCTCGCCCATCACTCCTATCTCGACGGCGTCGAGAAGCTCGGCCTTCTCGACCGCATCCCCGATTTCGAGGACGTCAGCACCAAGCTGCGTAAGCTGACCGGTTGGGAAATCGTCGCCGTGCCGGGCCTCATTCCTGCGGCACCTTTCTTCGACCACCTCGCCAACCGCCGCTTCCCGGTCACTAACTGGCTGCGGACCACGCAGGAACTCGACTATATCGTCGAGCCGGACATGTTCCATGACTTCTTCGGCCATGTACCGGTCCTGTCGCAGCCGGTGTTTGCCGATTTCATGCAGATGTATGGCAAGAAGGCCGGCGACATCATTGCGCTGGGCGGCGACGAGATGATCACCCGGCTCTACTGGTACACGGCCGAATATGGCCTGATTCAGGAGAACGGCCAGCCGCTGAAGGCGTTTGGCGCCGGCCTGATGTCGTCGTTCACCGAGTTGCAGTTCGCCGTCCAGAGCAACGACGCCCACCATGTGCCGTTCGACCTGGAAACGGTGATGCGCACCGGCTACGAGATCGACAAGTTCCAGCGCGCCTATTTCGTGCTGCCGTCCTTCGACGCCTTGCGCGATGCCTTCCAGACGGCGGATTTCGAAGTGATCGTCGCGCGCCGCAAGGGCCAGCCGGCGCTCGACCCTGCGAAGGTGTAGTTTCAGCGGCATGGGCACAACGTCCCGGCTGGCCGAGTTCTCCTTCGCCGCCGGGGCATCGCCATGTCCTACAATGCGTAGATGGTCCGGTTGAACTTCGTCTCCATCACCACGTGGGAAGCGGTTTTGACGACGCCGCTGATTTCATTCAGGGCATTCACCTCCCGGTTCAGCTTCTCGAGCGTCTCGGCGGCAAGGTGGATGATCAGATCCCATTCACCGGTTATGGCATAGACCGCCTGGATGGAGGGCATCGCCTTGATCCTTCTGGAGACGTCCGGATAGCTCTTGTTGTTCAGGGCGGCGAGGGTGAAACAGTGGACGGCGTTCTGGGCCACCGTCTTGGCCAGCCGCACGGTATAGCCTTCGATGATGCCGCCGGCCTCCAGCTTCTGGATCCGCTCCTGCAGCGCTGTCCGCGACACGCCGAGCTGTCGCGCCAGTGACGCGACCGGCTCACGCGCGTTCTTCTGCATCAGCGCGAGCAACTGACGATCCTTCTCGGTCAATTCCACAAACAAAACCTCTCGCTCGATCCCCTTACTAACCACCGCGATCCTATCGGCTGAACAGCCCTCGCGACAATCCGCAATACTGGCAGCGGCGAACGGAACAAGGCCAACATATCCGGCACTTTGTCGTCTCAAGGGACGCAATGACTGCGCGATCGCCATTATCCCGCATTTCGCCGGGTGGAACCCTTCTTTTTGCGACCTGACTGTCTGGGGTCACAAACGCCGGTCCATCAGGGGGAATCAGCTTTGGCTGTGATGGGCAACGTCCGAAACCGATTCGGTTGAACCCGTCACTGAAGCGCTGAGGTTCGACGTCGGCCACTCAACCTATCAGTTCAACCACAAGGGAGGGATAACTATGAAAAAGCTGCTCAATTTCGCCGTTCTTGCCGCCGCGACATTCGCCATCACGACGGCAGCCATCGCCGGTGAAACCCTGGACCGCGTCACGTCGAAAAAGGCGATGGTCATCGCCACCAACGCGGCCTGGCCGCCACAGAGCTTTCTCAACGACAGCAACGAACTCGCCGGTTTCGACATCGATGTCTCGCGCGAGATCGGCAAGCGGCTTGGTGTCGACGTCTCGTTCGAAACGCCCGACTGGGCGACGTTGACCGGCGGGCGCTGGCAGGGACGCTACGACCTTGGCGTCGGATCGGTCACGCCGACAAAGGCCCGCTCCAAGGTGATCGACTTTGTCGGCATCTATTATTACAGCCCCTACGTCTACGTCCTGCACAAGGACAGCGGCGCGAAGTCGGTCGCCGATCTCAACGGCAAGATCATCGGCGTCGAGACAGCCACCACCTCTGAGGATTTCATCCGCCGCAAGCTCGAAATCGACGCGCCTGGCCTGGCTCCCATCGAATACAAGCTCGAGCCGGGCGAGATCCGCACCTACGCGGATTCCATGCTTCCCTTCGATGACCTGCGGCTTGGCGACGGCGTGCGCCTGAATGCCGTGATCGCGCCGGAACAGACGGCGCAGAACGCCATCAAGAACGGCTATCCCGTGAAGATCCTGGAAGGCGAGTACGCCTTCCGCGAGCCGCTCGTCGTCATCGCCGAGAAGAAGGATCCCGAGTGGACCGCGAAAGTCGGGGGCATCATCACCGAAATGAAGACGGACGGCACGCTCGCCGCGCTGACCACGAAGTGGTACGGCAAGGACTACAGCGCCAAATAAGTCATGCCGCCGGCTGCCCCCTCGGCAGCCGGCGGGCGTCACCCCACCTCATGAATGCCCCTCACCGCAAAGTCGTCGATGGCCTATCCGGACACCTATTACGCCCGCACCCTGACCGACCCGAAGACGCGGCCCCCGCTCGAAGGCGAGGCGCGATGTGACGTGGCCGTCGTCGGCGCCGGATTGGCCGGACTGACGACAGCGCTGCAGCTGGCGCGCGCCGGACTGCACGTCGTCGTGCTGGAAGCCCAGGTCGTCGGTTTCGGCGCTTCGGGACGCAATGGCGGCTTCGTCACACCCGGCTTCGCCACCGGCGGCGACACTATCGCCGCACGTGTCGGCGGAGAGGCAGCGCGCGACCTGCACCGGCTGTCGATCGAAGGCATGGAATTCGTGCGCGACACTATCGAGGCGCTCGGAATATCGGCCGCCCAGCCGCGTGCCGGCCTGCTCAGCGTCTTGCGCTACGACGGCGGCGATGCGCTGAAGGCCTATGCCGACCGGATGGCCCGCGACCACGGTTACGAGCTTCAATATCTGCGCGGCGAAGACGTGCGCGCGGTGCTGAAATCAGCTCGCTACCACCAAGGCCTGCGCGACCCGAACGCCTTTCACATCCATCCGCTCAACTATCTGCGTTGCCTGGCCGACGAGATCGAGCGGCTGGGCGGCAATATCCATGAGAGTTCGGAGGTCGTCCAATGCGACCTGTCGGGACCGCAAAAGATACTGCGCACGAGGCAGGGCACGCTTCGGGCGCCCCAGATCGTGCTCGCGACCGGCGGCTATACCGGCCCGGTGTTCGGCCAGCTCTACCGCGCCTTTCTGCCCATCGCGACCTATGTGATGGTTTCCGAGGTGGCTCCCCGCCTCATCGCGCAAGCCATCGCCACCACGGATGCCGTCGGCGACAACAGGCGGGCCGGCGACTATTATCGTCTGGTCGAGAGTGGCAATCGCCTTTTGTGGGGCGGGCGCATCACCACGCGTGCCGCTTCCGCCGACGCGCTGGCGCGCGAATTGCGCCGTGAAATGGTCGGCACCTACCCGCAGCTTGCCGGCCTCAAGACCGAATTGGCCTGGTCTGGTCTAATGTCCTATGCCCGGCATCTGATGCCCCAGATCGGGGAGATGCAATCAGGCGTCTGGTACTGCACCGCTTTCGGTGGCCATGGCCTCAACACCACGGCGATTGCCGGAAAAGTAGTCGCCGAGGGCATTCTGGGCGCTTCGGACCGGTATCGGCAGTTCGCGCCATTCGGACTGAGCTGGGCCGGCGGCGCCGGTGGCCTGGCTGCCGCGCAGCTCACCTACTGGAAATTGCAGACGCAGGACTGGTGGCGGGAACGCCGCGCCACCACCAAGGACAAGGTGACGGCATGATCGGCAGGCTGATGCTCTCCCATCCAGGCCTCGCCCGCCACGCGGCGGCCGCGCTTTTTCCCGCGCTGCTGGCCGCGGCCCTCTACGCCATGGGCATCAAGTCGAGCTGGATCGGCTCGGTGATGCCGCTTGCATCCGACTGGTTGCAGGCCAATCCAGCCTTGTCGCGCGCCCTCTCGGCCGTGTTGATCGCGCTCCTGGTTCTGGTGAATTGCAAGCTGCTGCTGCTGCTGCCCCGACGCCAGCAGATCGCCGGCGTCTGGATCGAGCTGTTCGCGCTGCTGATGCTGTTCTTCTATTCCTTCGACCTCTCCTTTGCCTTCATTGCCAGGAAGGTCGGCTTCCTGATCACCCAGGGCGTCACCACGACGCTTTACATTTCGGCGATCTCGATTCTGATCGCAACGACCATCGCGCTTGTCGGGGCCATCGCCAAACTGACCGGCAACGGCATCGTTTACGGGCTGGCCACCTTCTACACGTCGCTGTTTCGCGGCCTGCCGTTGCTGATGCAGATCTACATCATCTATCTCGGCCTGCCGCAGGTCGGCTATGTGATCGGCGCGGTGCCGGCCGGCATCGTGGCCCTGTCGCTGTGTTATGGCGCCTACATGACCGAGATCTTCCGCGCCGGCATCGAAAGCATCCCGCGCGGCCAAAGCGAAGGCGCCACGGCGCTCGGCCTGAGCCCCGGCCAGACCATGGCGCTGGTCATCCTGCCACAGGCCATGCGCGTCATCATCCCGCCGACCGGCAACCAGTTCATCGCCATGCTGAAGGATTCCTCGCTGGTGTCGGTCGTCGGCGTCTGGGAGATCATGTATCTCGCCCGCACCATGGGCCAGACGGAGTTCCGCCACATCGAGATGCTGATCACCGCGTCGATGATCTACTGGATCCTGTCGATCGCACTGGAATTCGGCCAGGCCTATCTCGAACGGCGCTTCGGCCGATCGGAACGGCAGGCGTGATTGGCCGTCTCCGGGACAATTTCCGGAAAGTGTGGAGCGGTTTTGCATCCGGAATTGCGTAAAGTGAGAGTGCGGTTCAAGGACCTAAAGCGCGTCGCATGAATCCGTTTCAGGGCGACGCGCTTTAGACGCTTTGATCCCGACAGGTTATTGCATGGCGGCGGGGTTCATCCACAGGAATTCCCAGACGTTGCCGTCTGGATCTTCGATGTGGCGGTTGAACATGAAACCGAGATCCTGGGCCGGATTGGGATCAGCGCGGCCGCCTGCCGCCACGCCCTTCTCGATCAAGGCATTGACCTCGTCCTTGCTGTCCGTGGTGAGGGCGATCAGCATCTGGCTCTCACGTTTGGGGTCGCCGATCCGCCGCGCTGTGAACTGGCCGTAATGCTGGTGCGTCAGCAGCATGACACCGATGGAGTCCGAGAACATGATCGAGCTGGCCTGGTCGTTCGAGAACTGCGGGTTCAGTGTGCCTCCGATCGCGAGATAGAAGTTGGTCGCTGCCTGAAGATCGCGCACCGGCAGATTGAGGAAGATCATTTTGCTCATCGATTCAAGCCCTGCTTTCGTTGACGGGTACTAGCCAGTCTAGTACTATGACGGTGACTATCATGCGGGAACGGTACCGTCTAGTACTGGTCAAGGGAGGCCCATGGAGATCGACGGTGAGACTAGGTCGGCCCGCAAGGATCGTGAAATCATCCAGGCGGCCACGGCGGCGTTCATCGGCAAGGGCTATGATGGCACCAGCATGGAGGAAATCGCCACCAGGGCGGGAGCTTCCAAGCAGACCGTCTACAAGCATTTCAAGGACAAGGAGACACTTTTCGCCGAAGTCGTTCTATCAACCGCTACCCAAGTCAACGACGTCATCGAATCCGTGACGACACTGCTTTCCGAGGCGAAATTCATGCAGGGTGGCCTGCAGCAGCTTGCTCGGCGTTTGATAACGATGCTGATGGATGAGGAGCTGTTGAAGCTGCGGCGCCTGATCATCGCCAACGCGGATCGGATGCCGCAGCTTGGTCGCAGCTGGTACGACAACGGTTTTGAGCGCATGCTTGCCTCGACGGCGTCCTGCTTTGAAAAGCTCACCAATCGAGGCCTGATGCGAACCAGTGACCCCCATCTGGCAGCCAGCCATCTGTTTGGAATGCTTCTCTGGATTCCTATGAATGAAGCTATGTTCACGGGAAGCAACCGGCGTTCCAAAGCCGAACTTGAACGACATGCGGATGCCTCGGTGGAGGCGTTTCTTGTCACCTATGGGGTTCAGCCGAAATAGTTCCATTCCCCTGCCGACGTGTGCAGGAAAGCCGCGAACACATGGCACCCGCCTATAGCTCGCGGGCGTCCGGCCCTTGGGCCTTCAGCCGCTCGAGCTGGGCGCGCTGCAGGTCGAGCGCGGCGTTGACGAAGCGCGAGATGGTCGCGAGCTCGGCGTCGCTGAAGGTGGCGATCACTTTTTCGCCCTCCTTGGCGATGGCGCCGTAATAGCGCGCCGACAGCTCCCGCGTCGCCTCGGTCGCTTCGATCACCACCTTGCGCCTGTCCTCGAGACTGCGCGTGCGCGTCAGCAGGCCGCGCGCCGCCAGCCGGTCGATCAGCGCCGTCACCGCGGCCGGCGTCAGCCCGGTCGCGGTGGCGACCGCGCCCGCCGATTGCGGGCCGCCATGGAGCAGTCCGATACAGTGGCGCTCGGCCATGTTGAGGCCGAGTCTTGCCCCGACCGCCTCGTCATAGGCCTGTGTCGCGTCCTGCCATTGCATGACGGCATGGCCGATCGCGGCCGTGATTTCGTTGCGATTCTTGCTTGACGAATTTACTTCGATCATCTAACTATCAATTTGTCTAACATTTAGACCATTACAGCAATATGCGGCCGCGGCCCGGACAAGGCAAGGGCCGGCCGCCGGCAAGGAGTGAAAAATGAGCGTGATTCAACAACGTCCCCCTCTCTCGCACGAGGATGAGTTCAAATACGCCAAGCTGGCGATGGAATGGTATGGATGGGGTTCGCCCATCGGCCTCGGGATCCTGCTCGTGGCGCTGGCCGCCGCGGCGGTGCTGGTGCGTATCGCCATCTACGGTTTTTGAGCATGCCTAACTCATCCGGCGCCGTCATCGGCGCCGGGGGAGGCTTCAACGTCGCGGTCAAGTTTTACCCAGGCCACTCAGACGGCGACCACCTTGCTCAGATGTTCGCCCAGCCGGCAGGCCAGCGCGGTGATCGTCGTCGTCGGGTTGGCTTGACCGGATGTGCAGAACACCGCGGAGCCGCCGACATAGAGGTTGTCCATGCCGTGCACCTTGCAGTTGGCGTCGACCACGCTCCTAGTGACATCGGTGCCCATGCGCGCGCCGCCCATGTGATGGTGGCCCGCCGTCTCGTCATTCGTCGGATAATCGCCACCATTGCTGATCCAGTCGGCGATGCGCACGCGGCCGAGATTCTTCTCGATCAGCGTCGTGCCGAACAGCCTGAGCCCTTCGAGAACGGTACGGCGCTCCAGGTCCGATTTCTTCCAGTGCAACTCGATGCGCGGCACGCCGGCGTGGTCGACATCGGTCTTTGACAGCTCAATCTGGTTGGACGCCAGTGGCGCTTGCTCCCAAGCGACGTAAAGCTGGGCCGCGCAGCGCAGATTCTGGCTGAGCTTGGAGGACATCCACTCGGCCATGTTGGGCGCCGTGCAGGCGAGATCGGCGATCAGGCTCTTGACCCCCGGATAGGGCGTTTCGATCAGCCGGATGCCGAAATTCATGATCCGCAGCCGCTCCATCGCGGCGAGTGTCGGTGAGAAGAAGGCCTCGTTGACGGCATCGACCTCGAACTCGCCATAGTTGGCCAGGATGGCATTGCCGCCCTCGAAGGTCGGATGTTCCATCCAGTAGCGGCCAAGCGCCGCCGCATTGGGCACGACACCGCCGTTGGACCGCTGGTTCGACCACAGAAGCAGCCGCGAATTCTCCAGCCCGCCGGTGCAGGCGATGAAATAGTCCGCGCTGAAGGCGCCGGCATCCTGGCCGTTGGACCGTAATCTGGCGCCGGTCACGCGCTTGCCGTCGCCGGCGAGCTCGGTGGCATAGGTGTTGAGCACGACCGCGATGTTCTGGCTCTTATCCAGTTCGTCGGCGTATTTTTCGGCAAAGCGCACCGCCGGGCTCTTGATCAGCTGCACCCAGCGTATGTCGTCCGAGATTGGCACATCCGGCCGGAATTCGGGAAGGTCGAGAATATCGCGCACTTGCGGCAGATAGGGCTCGATGTCGGTAAGGCGGATCGGCCAGCCCGTATCCTGCGCCCAGGCCTTCGGCTCGAAATCCAGCTTGTCGAGTACACGGCACCAGCCGGCCCAATGGTTGGAGCTGCCGCCCATGAACCGCAACCGCGTGATATCGAGATTGAAGTAGAAATCGCCGACCGTGGTGCCGCGGTAGAAATCCTGCGACTCGTCGCTGAATTCCCGCGAACCGGCTTCCAGCACCACGACCGGGATGCCGGCCGCGCCAAGTTTCCTGGCGATCGTGGTGCCGGCGGGGCCGGAACCAAGGATACAGACCTTTGGCGCGAAATTAGCGGCGCGATACGCCTCGTAGCTGTCGAAGATCATGCCAGGTCACTCCGCTTCAGGATCCAGCCATTGATCTCGACGATCTCATTCGGGTCGGCCCGTGATGGTTCGACCCGCAATGGACCGCCATAGGCCGCGTCGGCCTCGGGCAGCTTGCGGAACAGGGACAGGGCAGGCAGGGCGATCAGCGCCTGCACGATCATGCGGCGCGGCATTTTCTTGAGGAAGAAACTCATGGCAGGTCTCTCGGATAGGGGGCTTCGATGCGCATGACATTCCTTGAACGGCACACGCATCTTCACAGAGGCCAGTATCGTGCCAAGGCCGGCCTCAAGGCAGTGAAGCGGCACAACCGAATGCAAACAGCGTTAGCAATTCCTTAACAGGCCGGTTGTGCCGGTCGGCTCACGCGGCCGCTGAAATGTCCGTATCGAGGATCGTCAGGTTGCGGCCCGCATGTTTGGCCTGGTAGAGGCGCCGGTCGGCGGCGCGCATCAGGTCCGATACGGTGACGTCCTCGCCACAGACGGTGCCGCCGATGCTGACGGTCAAAGGAATGGTTCGCTCATCGACAGGCCGGAAGCGGATCAGCTCGACCTCGCGACGGATCCGTTCGGCAACTCGCTTGGCCTCCTGTTCCGTGGCTCCGGTCAGAAACGCGCCGAACTCCTCGCCGCCGATCCGGCCGAGCACATCGCCGCTGCGCACGCCGCGCTCGATGGCGCTGGCGATCAACAGCAGCGCCTCGTCCCCGGTCAGGTGACCAAAACTGTCATTGATCTTCTTGAAATGATCGGCGTCTATGATCAGCAGCGCGCCACGGTCGGACTTGCGCCGGGAACCGTCAAGTGCGGCAAAGAAGCTTTCCCGGTTGAGCATGCCGGTCATGTCGTCGCGGCTCGCCTTTTCCGCCAGGCGGCGGTGCGCCGCGGCGAGTTGGGCGTGGGCACGGGCCAATTCGCGATGGGCATTTTTCAACCTGTCGCTCTGCCAGAACGTGCCGGCGCATGCCGTCCAGGCAAGGACCAGCGGACAGACTGTCGACGTCAGCCAGATCGTGCGCGTTATCGGGAATCCCATGGCTGGGACGATGATCAATGTCAGCAGGAGCGAAGCAGCGACGGAGGCGAAAGCGACGGCGGCGGATTTGAGAATAATGCTGTTCATCGCGGGCTCCACACAGGACTTGTCTCTGTGCCAGCAAGCCCTGAAGGCGACCTTTCGGGGATGGCTAAAATTTGAATCGTCAGGCCATTTCCGCCACTCTCGACGCGCAGAAGTTGTGGATAAAGTCCCTTTCAGAAGCCCTGTTTCATGCCATAAGGAGCACATGACCACGCATCCGGATCCCGCCCGCTTCGCCCATGTCACCGACTGGGTGTTCGACCTCGACAACACGCTCTACCCGCATCATTCGAATCTGTTCTCGCAGATCGACGTCAAGATGACCGCCTATGTCGGGGAATTGCTGGCGCTGCCGCGCGAGGACGCGCGCAAGCTGCAGAAGGAGCTCTATCGCGAATACGGCACGACGCTGAACGGGCTGATGACGCGCCACGGCATCGATCCCGACGACTTTCTGGAGAAGGTCCATGACATCGATTATTCGTGGCTGGTGCCCGATCCCGTTCTCGGCACCGCAATCCGCCAGCTTCCCGGCCGCAAGTTCATCTTCACCAATGGCGACCGCAGGCATGCCGAACGCACGGCGCGGCAACTTGGCATCCTCGACCATTTCGACGATATTTTCGATATCGTCGCTGCCGGCCTCAATCCCAAGCCGGCGCGCCAGACGTACGAGAAGTTCGCCGAACTGCACGCCGTCACCGGCCACAATGCGGTGATGTTCGAGGACCTCGCCCGCAACCTGGCCGTGCCGAAGTCGCTGGGCATGACCACGGTTCTCGTGGTGCCGCGCAATTTCGAGCCGACCTTCTCGGAAATCTGGGAACGCGACCCGGCGCAGGAAGACGACGTCGACTACGTCACCGACGATCTCGCGGAGTTTTTGACGGGAATAGTGAGTAGTGAGTAGTGAGTAGTGAGTAGAACATCTTTCGCTACCTACTACGCACCATCCCCTACTCACTCACTCCCTAGCTTGTAGAACCTGCTGATGATGCCCCAGGCTTCGTCGGCTGTGTCGACGAAATCGATGATGTCCTGGTCGCCGGGGCTGATCGTGCCCTGCTCGGCGAGGAAGTCGAGGTTGATCGCACGTTTCCAGAAGGACTTGCCGAACAGGATCACCGGCACGCGCTCCATGCGTCCGGTCTGGATCAGCGTCAGCGTCTCGAAGAACTCGTCCATGGTGCCGAAGCCGCCGGGAAACACCGCCACGGCCTTGGCGCGCATGACGAAGTGCATCTTGCGGATGGCGAAATAGTGGAAGTTGAAACAGAGCTCCGGCGTCACATAGGGGTTCGGCGCCTGCTCGTGCGGCAGCACGATGTTGAGTCCGATCGACGGCGCGCCGACATCATCGGCGCCGCGGTTTCCCGCTTCCATGACGCCCGGACCGCCACCGGTTACCACCACGTATTCGCGATAATATGACGTGGCCGACTGCTGCGAACACAGGCGGGCGAATTTGCGCGCCTCCTCATAATATTTGCTGTTCTCCTCGAGGTTCTTCTTCTGCGTCTCGTTCTTGGCCGCCCAGGCCTCGCCGCCGGGCTCCGGGAGGCGCGCGCCGCCGAACAGGATCACGGTCGAACGAATGCCGCGCTCGGCGAGGATCATTTCCGGCTTCAGCAGTTCCAGCTGCAGCCTGACGGCGCGCAGCTCGCGCCGGGTCATGAAGTCGGGATCGTTCCAAGCCAGGCGGTAGGTCTCGGCCCGAGTTTGCGGCGTGTCCGGCACGCTTTTCGACCGCTCCAGATCCTCATCCGAATGCGGCAACGGCGTCCATCCCGCCTTTTCCATGGGAGTCATCGAATCCACCCGTCCATTCCTTCACTTGCGTCGTCCCGTGACGCAGTCGCGATTGACCCCCATTGAGCCTTAACATAAGCAGGTTCCGCAAAAGTGTCTGGCGGTTTTGCGACAAGAACCTGCTAGTGCAAAGACTCAGGCAGGCAAAGCCTGCCGGGGGGTCCGCGCGACTTCTAAATAGGTTAAGGCGCACCCCTTAACAGCTTGGTAATGGAGCAAATTCATGTCGAAGCCCGATCTGGCGAGCCTCGAAAGGACCATCGACAGGGCCTTCGAGGAACGCGACGCCATTTCGACCGCGACCCGCGGCGAGGTGCGCGACGCCATCCAGTCGGCACTCGACCTGCTCGACCGCGGCACCGCCCGCGTCGCCGAGCGGCAGGCCGACGGCAAGTGGCATGTCAATCAGTGGCTGAAGAAGGCGGTGCTGCTCTCCTTCCGGCTCAATCCGATGGAGATCATCAAGGGCGGCCCCGGCGAGGCCGTGTGGTGGGACAAGGTGGCGTCCAAGTTCGACGGCTGGGGCGCCGTCGATTTCGAGAAGGCGGGCTTCCGCGCCGTGCCGTCGTCGATCGTGCGCCGTTCGGCCTATGTTGCGCCGGGCGCGGTTTTGATGCCGTCCTTCGTCAATGTCGGCGCTTATGTCGATAGCGGCACCATGGTCGATACCTGGGCCTCGGTAGGCTCCTGCGCCCAGATCGGCAAGAACGTCCACCTTTCGGGCGGCGTCGGCATCGGCGGCGTGCTGGAGCCGATGCAGGCCGGCCCCACCATCATCGAGGACAATTGCTTCATCGGGGCGCGGTCCGAAGTGGTCGAGGGCTGCATCGTGCGCGAAGGCTCGGTGCTCGGCATGGGCGTCTTCATCGGCCAGTCGACCAAGATCGTCGACCGCGCCACCGGCGAGATCTTCTATGGCGAGGTGCCGCCGAATTCCGTGGTCGTCGCCGGCTCGCTGCCGGGCAAGGCATTTCCAAACAACGAGCCGGGCCCAGGTCTCTACTGCGCCGTCATCGTCAAGCGAGTCGACGCCAAGACCCGGTCCAAAACGTCTATCAACGAATTGCTGCGCGATTGATCTTTCCGCCGGGCAGGCGCACCTTCCGCCGGCGCGACAATCGGTCGCGCTGGTTCAACTGGAGGGGTGACATGGACTGGAAATATCTGCTCACAAGCTTTGATGGCCGCATCAACCGGGGTAAGTTCTGGGCTGGCATCGGCGTATTCATCGTTATCGGCGTTATTGCTTTCATTCTCGATGCGATCCTCGGCACGCGTTTCACCACGGCCAGCGGTGCCCAGATCGGCATCATAGGCATCCTCTTCGCGCTGGCATCGATCTATTTCGCGATTGCCCTCTATGCCAAACGCTGGCACGACCGCAACAAGTCGGGCTGGTGGACGCTGATCGGCCTCGTACCCGTCATCGGCGGCATCTGGCTGCTGGTCGAACTCGGCATTCTCGAAGGCACCAGGGGTGCCAATCAATATGGATCGGACCCGCTTGCCTGAAAGATCGGATCTCAACTGGCTTTTCTTCAAGACCTCGGGCCGCGTCAGCCGCGCGGCCTATTTTCTCGGCGGGTTGCTCGTCGCCATCATCCAGGCATTCCCGCTATACCGCTTCACGCTGGTGCCGGAGGGTTCGGCCGAGAGCAACATGTGGTCATTCATCTTCTTCATCGCCTTCATCGCCTCGCTGTGGTCGAACATTGCGCTGGCGGTGAAGCGGCTGCACGACCTCGACAGGCCGGGCATTGCCGCGCTGATCCTGTTCGTGCCGGTCGTCTCGATCGTCGCCTTCCTTGTGTTGTGCCTGTTTCCAGGGCAGCCTGGACCCAACCGCTATGGCCAGCGCACCAACGAGCCGGCAGAATCAAAGAAATAGAGCATGACGTCGTCGGAAAGCCGCTCCAAACTTTTCGGCATCATGCTCTAGGGGGCCGATCGGATATCTCGCCATGCGCTACCGCACGCTTGATCCGAAACTGATCATCGAAACCGCCGAGCGGCTGGAATGGCGTGTGGCCGACCGTTTCCCGGAGGCCGGGTTGCGCGGCGTCGCCGCCGAACTTGTCTCGCTGTCTCGCGATCTGGCCAAGGCCGCGAAGACCCTGGAAGCGCCGATCTGGTGGCTGCGTGGCATCATCGTCGCCGCCGTCATCGGGGGCGCGCTGATCTTCCTGTTCGTTGGCACCATCCTGCCGCTCATTCACATCTCGCAAGCCGACGACGCGGTGCAGTCGGTGCAAGGCATCGAAGCCACGATCAACATGATCATCCTCGCCGTGCTCGGCTTCCTCGCCCTGATCCGCACCGAGGAGCGCATCAAGCGCAAGCAGGTGTTTCGCCAGTTGCATGGCCTCAGATCACTGATCCACGTCATCGACATGCACCAGTTGACCAAGGATCCGGCGGCGCTGTCGGCCAGCTTCAAGCCAACGGCGCATTCGCCGGCCCGTCTCACCAATGCCGCGGATCTCGCGCGCTATCTCGACTATTGCTCCGAAATGCTGTCGATCACCGGCAAGATCGCGGCGCTGTTCGCCCAATCCGTCAATGACGCTGTCGTCATAGACGGCGTCAACGACATCGAGAACCTGGCGTCCAACCTGTCGCGCAAGATCTGGCAGAAGTTCACGTTGATCGACGGCCGGCCGGCGGCGCCACAACCTTCTCCGGCACCAGGTCCGGCGAGCCAAGCCGCTCGGCTTCCGCCGCGCGCACCAGCGCCTTGATAAGCTGGACCGTCGGCGCCGGCGTACCGGCTTTTTCAGCGAGCCGCAAAACGGCGCCCTGCAAGTCGTCGATTTCTGTCGACCGGCCACGCTGCAGATCGTCCCACATCGACGAGCGCGCCTCGGGATCGATCGCCAGCATGCGCCGAGCCAGGAGCTTGAACAGCCAGTCGGGCAACCTGAGCACCTTCGGCAGCAGCGTCGGGCGCAGGCCGGCGATCCGGGCCGGCTCGATGCCGGAGGCCTTCATCGCCAGCAAGGCCTCGTCGATCTGGCTGGCCAGGATCAGCCGCCAGCGCCGGTCAGCAAGTTCGGTTGCCAGCGGCAGGCCTGACAGCGCCACCAGCGCATTGTTCAGGTTCATCAGAAGCTTGCCCCACAGCACGGCCTTCATATCACCATGCGTTTCGACAGCCAGGCCTTCAGCGTCGAGAAGGTGCGCAAGGCGGGCATCGCCGTCTTCAACCTTCACCTTGCCGTCGCTGGCGCGGTGGACGCGCAGCGGCAGCTCTCCATCGGCTGATTGCACGACATTGAACGGCACCATGCCAGCCAGCACCGTTCGCGGGCCAAGTGCCGCGCGGAGCCTGTCGGCGTTGTCGACGCCGTTCTGAAGGCTCACCACCACGGCATCGGGACGGGCATGGGCCTTGATGAGTGCCGCCATTTCCAACGTCGCGCCACTCTTGACGGTGACCAGGATCACATCGGCCCCTGGCAAGGCCGCGGCCGGATCGGTGGTGACGGCAAGCTCTGCCGGCTTGATCAGGCGATCGCGACCCTCGAGGTCGCTGACGCGCAATCCGCCCTGCCACAGCGATGCCTCGATGCGCGGCCTGGCAAACAAGACAACCTGCCGCCCGGCGAGCGCCAGGCAGCCGCCGACATAACAGCCAATGCTGCCGGCGCCGGCAATGACGATCCTCTTTTTGCCGTTTGCCATCTCTTACTCCGCATCAGCCAGAACTATACGACATGAAAACCATAATGTCGGCGGTATCGTCGGCCATTGGCTTGGCCCTATGTCTGGCCGTGACAGGCCATTCGCTTTCGACTATCGCTTTTGCCATGACGCTGCCTACTGACCCCGCCGCAAACCTTGCCTCTCTCATCCGCTGTGCCTCGGTGACACCTGCCGAAGGCGGCGCACTGAGCGCGCTGGAGGCGATGCTGAAGCCGCTCGGCTTCCTGGTCGATCGGCCGGTGTTCTCCGAAGACGGCACGCCCGACATCGAGAACCTCTATGCACGGCGCTCCGGCAATGGCCCGCATCTGATGTTCGCGGGTCATACCGACGTGGTGCCGGTCGGCGACGAAGCCGCCTGGACGCATCCGCCTTTCGCCGCCGACATCGCCAATGGCGAAATGTATGGCCGCGGCGCGGTCGACATGAAGGGCGGTATTGCCTGCTTCATCGCCGCGGTGGCGCGCCACGTCGAGGCGAATGGTGGCCCGAAGGGCTCAGTCTCGCTGCTGATTACCGGCGACGAGGAAGGGCCGGCCATCAACGGCACGGTCAAGCTGCTCGAATGGGCCGCGTCCAAAGGCGAGAAATGGGACGCCTCGATCGTCGGCGAGCCGACCAATCCGGACACGCTCGGCGACATGGTCAAGATCGGCCGGCGCGGCTCGATGTCGGGTAGCATCGCCGTCAATGGCCGCCAGGGCCATGCCGCTTATCCGCAGCTTGCCGACAATCCGGTGCGGGGCCTGATGAGCCTGGTGGACGCCTTGCTGCATCCCGCCTTCGACAAGGGAACCAAGGATTTCCAGCCGACCAACCTCGAGGTGACCTCCATCGATGTCGGCAACCCGGCCACCAATGTCATTCCCGCCAAGGCAACCGCCACCTTCAACATCCGCTTCAACGACAGCTGGACGGCCGAGACGGTCCAGGCGGAAATCCACAACCGCCTCGATCAGGCGGCTGGGCGCAAGAAATACCGGCCGGGCAAGAAGACCCCAGTCGACTATGAGCTGGTCTGGCGCGACCGGCCGAGCCATGTCTTCCTGACCCGCGACGACAGGCTAGTCGAGACGTTGAGCGGCTCGGTCAAGGCGGTGGTCGGCAAAAAGCCGGCGCTATCCACCTCCGGCGGCACATCGGATGCGCGCTTTATCAAGGACTATTGCCCGGTGGTCGAATTCGGCCTGGTCGGCAAGACCATGCACATGGTGGACGAGCGCGTGGCCATCGCCGATCTGGAAACGCTGACGCGGATCTACCAGCGCTTCATCGACGACTGGTTCGGACAGGGCTGATCGGCATGCTTTCGGCGGACGAAACCCAAGCTTCGCTGACCGGCGCCTGGCGGCTGATGCTCGGCAAGGCCGACGGCCTGCGCCTGCTCGACCTGACGGCCGACGGCTTCTGGAATTCGTTCTTCGCCATCATCGTCGCGGCACCGGCGCTGATCGTCGGCTGGGTCGGCATCGCCAACGAGATCGGCGATCCCGATGCCTTCGCCGGCCGCTTCAGCATGCTGGTGCGACTAGCGACGGTCGATATCGGCTCCTGGGTGCTGCCGCTGGTGGCGCTCGCCTTGGTGGCGCGGCGCGCCGGCATCGGCGGGCGCTTCGTCCACTATGTCGTCGCCAGCAACTGGGCCTCGGCGATCACCGCCTGGCTGATGCTGCCTTCGGCGCTGATCAGGCTCTTCCTGTCCTCGACAAGCCAGGTCTCGAGCCTTGTGTCGCTGCTATTATTTTCCCTGTCGATGGTGCTGACCTGGCGCATGACCAACGCGACGATCGGCAGGGGCGCTGCCTTCGGCACCGCCGTTTTCGTCGGCATGTTCGTCGCTTCGCTGCTGGTGCTGTTCGGACTGCAGATGGTGCTTGGCATCTCCGTGCCCGACGATGTCGGGGCCCAGAGCCTTTCCGGGCTTTATCCTGGATAGAACCAGGGTTCTACCCGGGATAATCGACGCCGATGAGAAAAAGCCCGTCGGGCGGCGCTACCTGGCCGCAGGCTGCGCGGTCTCGCGCTTCCAGCGCCGCCTTGAGGTCGCCCGATGTCCAGCCGCCGTCGCCGACCCGCTTCAGCGAGCCGACCATCGAGCGCACCTGGTTGTGCAGAAAGGATCGTGCCGATGCCCTCACCTCGATGAGATCATCGCCCGTTCGGCTCACGTCGAGCCGCTCCAATGTCCTGATCGGGCTGTTGGCCTGGCACTGCGTCGAGCGGAAGGTGGTGAAGTCGTGCCGGCCGAGCAGGAGCTTCGCCGCCTCGTGCATGGCGGCGGCATCGAGCCGCTTCGGCACCCACCATACCTTACCCTTCTCCAGCGCCGAGGGCGCCCGCCGATTGAGGATGCGGTAGAGATAGTGCCGACCGATGGCGGAGAAACGGGCATCGAAATCATCCGGGACGATCGTGGCCTTCAGGATGACGATGCGCGCACCGGCCGCCTGCAGGTGTGCATTGACGGCATCGCGCACCTTGTCGTCGGGCCACGCCTTGGCAAGGTCGACATGCGCCACCTGCGCGCTCGCATGCACGCCGGCATCGGTGCGGCCGGCGGCGCGCAGCCGGACCGCCTCGCCGCAGAAATTCTCGATCGCCTGCTCGATCGCCTGCTGCACCGAAGGCTGGTCGGCCTGATGCTGCCAGCCGGCAAACAGGCTGCCGTCATATTCGATATCGAGGCGAAAACGCGGCATTCCGGGACGGCGACGCTCTCGCCTAGGCGGCGAGAGCGGTGAAGGCGGAAGCGTAGACCAGCCTGCCGGCTTCAGGAGCGTCGCCCCAGGCCAGCGCCTGCAGCGCCTCGCCTTGGTATTCGCTCTCGAACTTCCCGGCACGGGCATGGCTGTAGCCGAAACGGCCGTAATAGGCCGGGTCGCCCAGCACGACGGCCAGCGTCTCGCCAGCCTCCTTGAGCCGGATATGGGCCTCCCGGATCAACGCGCCGCCGATGCCGGAGCCGTGAAAGGACGGCTCCACCGCCAGCGGGGCAAGCGCCACGGCGGCAAAGCTCTTGCCGCCGTGGCGCACGAACAGCCGCGAAAACAGGATGTGGCCAACGACCTGGCCGTCTTCTTCCGCCACCAGTTCGACGACGGCGTCACCGCCGGTCACCAACGCGTCGACCAGGCCGGCCTCCGTCTGCTGGCCGAAAGCGTGTTCCTCGACGAGGCGAATGGCCTCGCGGTCCCGCGGCGTCGCCGCGCGTATCGACATCATGCTCATGAGAATTTCAGTCCTTTTTCGATCTTGGCTCCGCGCAGGAATTCCGACGCGGCGGCGGGCTTTCCGCCCGCACGTTGAACTTCGACCAGCCTGACCGCGCCTTTTCCGCAGGCGACCGTCAGCCGGTCATCGAGAATTCCTCCCGACTCGCCCAAATCTTCCGAAGGCGACACGCCTTCGGATAGCGTCGAGCGAAGCAGTTTCAGCCGTTCCATGCGGCCGCCAATTTCAATCTCGGACCAGGCGCCGGGAAAGGGCGACAGGCCACGAATATGGTTGTGAACCTCGGCCGCGGGCCGTGTCCACTCCACGCGCGTCTCGGACTTATCGATTTTCCTGGCGTAAGTCACCCCTTCGGCCGCCTGCGCGGTAAATGCCAAGGTGTTCTGTTCCAGCCGCGCCAACGCTTCCACCATCAGGGCAGCGCCGACACTCATCAACCGATCATGCAGATCGCCGGCTGTCATATCGGGGCCGATGGCGCATTTTTCAACCAATCCGACCGGGCCGGTATCCAGCCCCGCCTCCATGCGCATCACCATCATGCCGGTCTGCGTGTCTCCAGCCATGATGGCGCGCTGGATGGGCGCGGCGCCACGCCAGCGCGGCAAAAGCGATGCGTGGCCGTTGACGCAGCCAAGCCGGGGCGCCTCCAGAACTGCCTTGGGCAACAGCAATCCATAAGCGACAACCACGGCGATATCGGCGCCCAGGTCGGCAAAAGCGGCCTGCTCGGCCTCGCTCTTCAACGAGGTCGGTGTGCGCGCCTCGATGCCAAGCCGCCCGGCCTCGCGCTGCACCGGCGACGGCGTCAGTTCCAGCCCGCGCCGGCCGGCGGCGCGCGGCGGCTGCGTGTAGACGGCTGAAATCTCGTGGCCGGCCTCGGCGATGGCGCGCAGCGTCGGCACCGAAAACTCCGGCGTGCCCATGAAGATGACGCGAAGGGGCATTGCCCTACCCCACCAGCTTGCCCGGCGCCTTGTCCCTGGCGAGCTTCTTGAACTTCTTCACCACCATGTCGCGCTTCAGCTTCGAGATGTGGTCGATGAACAGCACACCGTTGAGATGGTCGATCTCGTGCTGCAGGCAGGTTGCCATCAGCCCTTCGGCCTCGATCTCCTGCAGCTTGCCGTCGCGGTCGAGATATTTGACCCGCACCGAAGCCGGGCGCTCGACCTCGGCATAGTAATCCGGGATCGACAGGCAGCCTTCCTCGTAGACGGAGCGCGCGTCGGCGCTTTCGAGAATTTCCGGGTTGATGAAGACGTGTGGCGCCGGGGTTTCGTCTTCCTTGGCGAGATCGATCACCAGCATCCGCAGCGGCTCGCCGACCTGGATTGCCGCCAGCCCAATGCCGGGTGCGTCATACATGGTCGCCAGCATATCGTCGGCCAGTTTGCTCAATGGCGCGTCGACGCGCTCCACCGGCTTGGAGACCTGGCGCAGGATGGGATCGGGGAGAATGATAAGCGGCTTGATCGGCATGGCGTTTCACCTAAGACCTCAATAGAAAGGCGTCAACCGGTTCGCCAGCGCGTCGTTCACGTTTTGATCTGTGCCAGACCGCCGAATCGGCTATGCTGTCCACATGAATGATCTGAGCACCATCCTTTCGGAGCCCGTCGCACGGCTCGGCGCCTCGACAATCACGCTTGGCCACGCGCTGGCCTTCGGCGCGTTGCTGTTTCTCGGCTTGTTCGTGACGCTCGTCGTTGCGCTGTGGCGGTCGGCCAAGGCGCGCGCGGCCGCCGCCGCGGAGGCCGCCGACCATGCCCGCGACGCCGAGGCGCGGATGGCCGGCATTCTCCAATCCCAGGCCGAGATGCAGGGCCGCATGGGCGCCATCGCCGAAGTGTTCGGCGCCCGTCAAGCCGAATTGACGCAGTCCATCGGCCAGCGGCTCGACGCCATGACCGGCCGCATCGGCCAGACCATGACCGAGCAGACCAAGTCCACTCATGAGAGCCTCGCGAAACTGCAGGAGCGGCTGGCGATCATCGACACAGCGCAGGGCAACATCCAGTCGCTGGCCGGCCAGGTCGTGCAGTTGCAGGCGATCCTCTCCAACAAGCAGACGCGCGGCGCTTTCGGCCAGTCGCGCATGGAGGCGATCGTCGCCGACGGCCTACCTCACGGCGCCTACGAATTCCAGGCGACGCTGTCGAACGGCAGCCGGCCGGACTGCCTGGTGAAAATGCCGAACGGGGCGCCGTCGCTAGCCATCGACGCCAAATTTCCGCTGGAAGCGTGGAATGCGATCCGGGCCGCCGATAACGCCGACCTGCAGAAGGTCGCGGCCCAGGCCTTTCGCCGCGATATCGAGGTCCATATCCGAGACATTTCGGAAAAATACCTGCTCCAGGGCGAAACCCAGGACACAGCCTTCATGTTCGTGCCGTCGGAATCGGTATTCGCCGAAATACACGAGAACTTCGAAGCGGTTGTCCAGAAGGCGCACCGTGCCCGCGTCATCATCGTCTCGCCTTCGCTCTTGATGCTGTCGATCCAGGTCATCCAGGCGATCCTCAAGGATGCACGCATGCGGGAGCAGGCGCATCTGATCCAGGGCGAAGTCATCAGGCTGATGGAAGACGTCCAGCGTGTCGACGAGCGCGTGCGCAAATTGCAGGGCCATTTCGGCCAGTCGGCCAAGGACATCGAAGACATACTCGTCTCGACCTCGAAAGTGACCAAGCGTGGCCAGAAGATCGAGGCGCTGGAATTCGGAGAAGGCGAGCCCGACGCCCCGCGCGGCGGCACCACCAAGGTGGAGGCCGCACCGCGCGTTGCCGATTCTAAGACCGGGCAGTTGAGGTTGAGGGTCGTCGAAGGCGATGACTGAACGCTACTGCTCTTCGACCGTCGTCATACCCTCGAATTCCGGAAGCCAGTGCAGCGCCGAGCGATGCCATTTCTGGTGTCTCGGGACCAGGTCCTGGCGCTGCCGCGAGGTCCCGACCCTGATCCCATAGACCTTCGGACCGTCGCCGACCGATGTCGCATAAAGATGCGAGCCGCAGTCGGCACAAAAAGCCTGCGTTCGCTTGGCACCGCTCGCCACGGTCTTGATGTAGATTTTCGGTTCGCCGCTGGTGATCCGGTAATGATCCCCTGTCGCTGGAACGGTGACGCGAAATGCCGTACCGGTCAGTTGCTGGCAATCGGTACAATGGCAGATCGAAGTCTTTTCCGGGTCGACCTCCGCCTCATAGGTGATGGCGCCACAATGGCAGCCGCCGTCGATCTTCATCGTCATTCCTCCAACATCGATCGGCTGATTTTAGCGGCACGGGGACACGAGGCAACGGCGGGGCGCTGGTCCAGAGGCCAGAATCCCCAAAAGTGGACTGCGATGTCGGAAAAGTTCGTACTCGAATTCTATCCGGACGCGGATTCGATCAGCTTGCGCCGCTTTTCCCAGGTGCCTGACGTCTGCGGCTTGACGAACAGCCGCGAGATCTCAGGCATCTCTTTTTTCAACCGCGCCTCGATGCGCTCGACACAGGCCTCGATCTCCGGCGCCGACAAATGGTCCTCGAATTCGATGCTCAGGCCGGCAACGATTTCTTCCGGGCCCATATGCACCGTCAGCACACCGTTCGCCCGCTGCACCGCCGGATCCTGCTGGACGATCGCCAGCACCTTCCTCTGCACCTCGGGTGAGGCCGGCTCGCCGATGAGCAGGCCCTTGCTTTCACGCGCCAGGAAGATTGCCGTCGTGCCGAGGATAAGCGCGATGCCGATCGAGGCGGCGCCGTCGAGCTCGGGCATCTCGAAAATCTCCGCCGCCAATATGCCGGCAAAGGCGACGGCCAGGCCGAGAAGGGCCGCACTGTCTTCGAACAGCACCGTATAGACGCTCGGATCCTTGCTCGATTGCACAGCTTGCAGCCAGCCGAGCTTGCCCTTCTGCTTGCGGAATTCCTTCAGCGCCACCAGCCAGGAGCTGCCTTCGAACACGAAGGACAGGCCGAGAACGATGTAGTTCACTTTAGCGTTGGCGACCGGCTCTGGCGCCATGATGTGGATGATGCCCTCGTAGAACGACACGCCGGCGCCCAGCGCGAAGACCAGAAGGGCGACGATGAAGCTCCAAAAATAGAGTTCACGGCCATGGCCGAGCGGGTGCGAGCTGTCCGCGGGGCGTGCCGCCCGGTGCATGCCGTAGAGCAGCAGGCCGCCATTGCCTGTATCGACCAGCGAATGCACGCCTTCCGACAGCATGGCCGAACTGCCGGTGAAAAAGGCTGCGGCGAATTTGGTCAGCGCTATGGCGAGATTGCCGGCGAGCGCCGCGTAGATGACCGTTCTGGAGCCGCCGTGCCCTGCCATGCAGCTTCTATCCTCTTCGAGACAGTGTAGCGGCTCTGCCGCGGAGTTGCACAGCCACCACAACGCGCCAATCGTCGGGCCGTTCAATGTGTTCGAAACCGGCTGGCGGGAAGGCCAGCTATTCCTGGACCTCGTCGGTCCACACCTTGAAGCCCGTAAGCAACCCTGGCCCGAAAATGTGGGTCAGCGGCACATCCGCCGCGTCGCGGCCGGAGGCGATCAGGATACGGCCGATGCGTGGCGCGTTGTTGCGCGGATCGAAAGCGTGCCAGCGGCCGCCGAGATAGACCTCCATCCAGGCGCAGAAGTCCATGCTCGCCCAAGGCTTCGGCATGCCTATGTCGCTGATGTAGCCTGTGCAATAGCGCGTCGGGATATTGAGTGCCCGGCAGAATGTGACGGCAAGGTGCGCGAAATCGCGGCACACGCCGCTCCGTTCGCGCCAGGCTTCCGCGGCGGTGCGCGTCACTCGTGCGTTGCCGTAGTCGAAGACGATGTGGTTGTGGACGAAATCGCACACCGCCTGCACGCGCGGGATGCCTGATGGCATGTGGCCGAACAGCCGCCATGCCTCGCTTGCCAAGAGGTCGCTTTCGCAAAACCGGCTGGGCAGCAGGAACAGTAGCGTTTCAGCCGGCAGGTCGCGCACCTCGTGCTGCCACGCCATCAACTCGCGCATCTCGAATGTGCCGTAGTCGCGGATTACCGCATCCGTACCGAAAGTGAAACGCCCGGGCGGGGCGACGAGCCGGTTGCACCAGTTGCCGAAGCTGTCGCGATAACTCTCGATCGGCACTGGCGGGTTGGAGGTCAGGAAATCCGGGCGCTCAAGATCGGAGGCGCGGGAATAGTGGACATTGAGCATTGCGATGAGCGGCGTTTCCTGGGGAAAGTCGAAGCTCATCTCACAGCCGATATGGATCCGCATTGTCGTCCTGACCGGCCTGCCTGACGATCACCCGGCGGTGCACGGGTCGATGCTGCAGTGCGAAGACAAGCATGGCATGGACAGCCGGGGTTTACGAGCAAATTAGAAATCGGTTGAAAGCGGCCTGCCGGCGCCGGCGGCAGGCACTCGCCTCTTGCAGTCCGGCCTTTGTCTTGTTTCACTCCGCTTCCCGCAACTGGAGGAACGAATCATGGCTAAAGGTGCGATGAAGGCAGGCAAGGAAGCCCGCAAACCAAAGAAAGACGCCAAGAAGCCTGTAGCCGCTCCGGCCCTGAAGGCGCCGCCGGTCAAGGCGATGAGGATCAAGGAAAAGTAGATATCGCAAAGCATGCATGGATTTCGCCGGCGGCGTCCGACATGCCGCCGGCGAGTTGTTGATTGGGCGTTCAGACGCCCTATAGCGACGATGCGGGGACGACCTCGCATTTCCCGAAATCCGGCTGGGACGGCCCGCCCATTGTGTGATTGAGCATTCGAGGACCTTTCGGCCGGATGTTCTGGATGGAGCGTTCCGATGTCATGGATTCTTCTGTTCTTCGCAGGCCTGTTCGAAATCGGCTGGGCGATCGGGCTCAAACACACCGACGGCTTCACCAGGTTTGTTCCGACCGTGCTCACGGTCGCGTCCATGATCGTCAGTTTGACCTTGCTTGGCCTGGCGCTGAAGACGCTGCCTGTCGGCACCGCCTATGCGCTGTGGACCGGTATCGGCACCGTCGGCACGGCGCTGCTCGGCATCTGGCTGCTGGGCGAGCCCGCGACGGCGATCAGGCTCGGCTGCATCGCTTTGATCGTCTGCGGTATTATGGGGCTGAAATTCGCGGCCTGAACGGCCCTGTCCACCGGCTGATTATCTCGACCGAGATCACATCCATGAATCGACATCCCTGGATGCAGGGAGGCTTCCCGTGGGCAACACGACAAACGCGAAAAAGGGCCGCGCCTCGGCGCGTCCCCATTGATCATCGATCGACACGAGTGCGCTCTTAGCGACCCGTAAAGCCGGGCGGTGTCCTGCCGGTGCGCTGCTTGCGAGCCGCATAACGTGCGTCGCGCTTTGCCTTGCGCTCGGCTTCGTCGGCAAGCAAACGAGAGATACGCTCGTTCTCTTCAGCTTCCCGAAGCTTGGCATCGGCTTGCGCGGCCTCTTCGGCGGCAATGCGCGCAGCTTCGGCTGCTGCCTCACGCTCGGCTTTCTCAATCGCCTCGCGTGCCAGCTTTTCCTGCTTCAGCTTGGCCTTCTCGGCCTCGCGTATCTCACGAGCCGCAAGGATCGCCTTGCGTTCGGCCTGTCGTGCGAGCACCGCGGGATCGTCTGCTGCCGGCTTTGACTTGAAGCGCTCCAGAAGCGCCTTCTTTGCCTCGGTCGCGGCGTTGCGCCGCTCGAAAATGTCTTTTTCCCTGTAGATAGCCAAGTCCACTTCCTTGAAGTCTATTCGCGACGCTTACATACGCGCGAAAACCGGGAGTTCAAGCGCCAAAACGGTATGCCAGCCATGAAATTCCGGGATGTTGCACCCGGGAGACGCATTTTCCGCCGAAATCGACATGCACTGTTCACCAGCCAGCCTCTGGCGGCGCGACAGACGCGTCGCTACCTCTGAAGCATGATGCCGAAAGGATGAAGCGGTTCTCGGACGACATCATGCTCTGTCTCTTCGATTAGAGTCGGATTCAGATTTCAGTTCGAACAGAGCTGAAGTCATGCGACCCTAGCGCAACAATCAACACACTGGGATGACGTCCAAATGGAACTCGGTCTCTACACTTTTGCCGATGTGAGTCCTGTGCCGGGTCCCGGCGCCATCGGTCCGCATGAGCGGCTGCGCAACCTGATCGAGGAGATCGAACTCGCCGACCAGGTCGGGCTCGACGTCTTCGGCCTCGGCGAACACCATCGGCCGGACTATGCCGCCTCGGCACCGGTCGTGGCTTTGGCCGCAGCAGCGGAGCGTTCGAAGCGCATCAAGCTGACCAGTGCGGTGACAGTATTGTCCTCCGACGATCCGGTGCGCGTTTTCCAGCAGTTTTCCACGCTCGACCTTTTGTCGGGCGGCCGCGCCGAGATCATGGCCGGGCGAGGTTCGTTCATCGAATCCTTCCCGCTGTTCGGCTACAATCTCGAAGACTATGACGAATTGTTCGCCGAAAAGCTCGACCTGCTGCTGGCCATCCGCGATCAGGTAAAGGTTACCTGGTCGGGCAATCTGCGCGCGCCGATCAACGATCGCGGTGTCTATCCCAGGCCCTTCCAGGACAGGCTGCCGGTCTGGATCGCCATTGGCGGAACACCGCAATCGGCCGCTCGGGCGGGCGCGCTCGGCCTGCCGCTGGCGCTTGCCATCATCGGGGGCGAACCGGCGCGATTCGCGCCGCTGTTCGACCTCTACCGTGAGGCCGCCAAGCGCGCCGGCAGCGATCCGGCAGGGTTGGCCACAAGCATCAACGTGCATGGCTTCATCGCCAAGACGACCGAGCAGGCGGCGGACGACTTCTACGGCCCCCAGGCCGAAGTGATGAACCGCATCGGCCGTGAGCGCGGCTGGGGTCCGACATCGCGTGCGCATTTCGACCAGTCGCGTGGTCCGGACGGCGCGCTGTTCGTCGGCAATCCGGAGCAGGTGGCGGAAAAGATCGTGACCCAGCACAGGGTGTTCGGTAACGACCGCTTCCTGCTGCAGATGGCGATCGGCACCATGCCGCACGCCAAGATCATGAAGGCGATCGAGCTCTACGGCACCAAGGTGGCGCCGATGGTGCGCAAGGAAACGGCGAAGGCCGCCCCGCCCGTGGCGGCGCCTGTCGCGTGAACGTGATGAGGCCCGCGAGAACAGGGCCTCATTCCATCCGCTCGCGGTGGGCAGGCTTATAGCGTTATCCCATGCGCTGCCGCATCCATCATCGCGGCATGATGGATTTCGGTCGCCTCGTCGGCTGGGAACATACACTCGATGCGCAGTTCCTGGGCGGCGACGGTTTGGGGGGTGCCGACCGTGGTGACCATCGAAAAGTAGTCCAGGCGGCGACCGTCCTTGATGAAGCCAAGCGGAATGACCGGCATGAAGCCGATCGCCACCGGATTTTTCCAATCGCTGTCCACGTCCGGGTAGGCGAGCAACGCCGCCAGCAACTCCCTGGTCTTTTCGTCGACGACGCGGCCAATGGATTCGCGATAGACCCGCTCGAACAGGCTCCGCGCCACATCAGGCCAATTGGCGACGAACGGGCGCATGCCTTCGGGATCGAACATGAGGTGAAGCATGTTGCGCGGCCTTTCCCGAGCGGCCATGTCGCGGAAACAGCCGAAGAAGAGCGGTGCGGCTTCGTTGGTCATCAGCACATTCCAGTACCGGTCCATGACCAGCGCCGGATAGGGTTCATGCTGGCGCAGGATGCGCGTCAGGGCATCGGTGACGCTCTTCATTTCCATGGAGTTCCAGGCGCCTTCGGGGAACATCGGCGCGTAGCCTGCCGCCAAAAGCAGGGCATTGCGCTCGCGCAAAGGGACATCGAGCACCCCGGCGATCGCCATCAAGGTCTCACGGCCGGGAACGCTGCGTCCGCTTTCGATGAAGCTGATCTGTCTTTGCGAAATTCCCGTATCGAGGGATAGATCAAGCTGACTTCTGCCACGCACATCGCGCCAGTAACGCAAGAGCGTGCCCAGGTCGGGTGTCATGGCCGTTCTGGAATTGATCCTCATATCCCGCTGTCCTCGCAGTCCCTCGAACGATACACGCCATGCGATAACGCATCGCTTGACGGCGCATGCACCAGAAGATCCATGCGCCGTCGATCGGGTCAGGCGGCAATCGCGGCGGCGGGAGACCATGCCTGCGGCTGGAAGCGCTCTTCGATCGCGTGCCGGCCATGTTGGTGGTGGTTGCCGCCATGGTGGAGACGCCGACACCGGTTACCACTTCCAGGATCTGGGCTTCCGAATAGCCCGCCGAAGTAAACGCATCGATGTCCGCGTCACTCACATTTCCCTTGTTTTCGATCAGTGCCCTCGTCAGGGCCGAGAGTGCCGCATATTTCGGGTCCGTCGGCAACCTGCCATCCCGGATCGCCTTGACTTCGCTTTCCGCAATCCCATCCTCGATGGCGAATGTCGAATGCGCGGCGACGGTCCAGGGGCATTTGATGGTGACCGCGTTGGTCAGCAGCAGCACCTGCTTTTCGATCTCGTCGAAGCTCCCGCCGTGGAAACTGCCGAAGCTGCTGACGAAACCGTTGAGGAGAACCGGATTATTGGCCATCGTCGCCATGACGTTCGGAAGAAACCCAAACTTCTCCTCAAGCGCCTTCAACGCGGGCCTGGATTTCTCCGGCGCCGACTCGGCTGTTTGAAGGGTAAATCTTTGCATCGTGATGTCCTCTTTCAGGGGTAGGGCGTAATCGTGCCGGCGACATCCTCGCCGCGTCGGCCTTGCGAGCCCTTGGGTTGCGAAGGCCTGCTCCCGTACTAGGCCCGCCGCCTGCCCGGACTCAATTACACGGCATGTAATCGTGGAACGCTCGCAGCCGAGCCGACGGTTTGAGCTATCTTGACGGCGCCCCCGCTCGATGGCGGCCACGCCATCGGTGCCGGCTAACGGAACCTTGAAGCAGCGCTGGCGTTTCCGTCTGCGGATTGCATCAGTTGTGATGTGCCCGCCGAGGGGATCGCGATGAAGGCCGAACCCGCCGCTTTGGGCGCAGGCGTTGCCGAAGCTGAAGAGTCGCGTGTGGCGGCGCGTGCCGATACGCGCCTGATGCGCTCGTTGCTCATCGGTATGTTCCTGTTCATGACCGTCTATGCGCTCTATTTCGCGCGCGCTTTTTTTATGCCGGTCATCCTGGCCTTCCTGCTGGCGCTGACGCTGACCCCGATCGTAAGACTGCTGCGCAAGCGCGGCATTCCCGAAGTGGTTTCGGCGACGCTTCTGGTGCTTGTGTCCATCTTCGTCTTCGCGAGCGCCGGCTATGTGCTCAGTGGGCCCATTATCGATCTCATCAACAACACATCGTCCATCGGCCAGCAGCTGACCGAGCGGTTGGCGCAGCTGCGACGGCCTCTCGAGAGGATCATGGACATTGCGCACCAGATCGAAGGGCTCACCGAGACAACGCAGGAACCGGGCGTGCAAAAGGTCGCGGTAGCGCAGTCCGGCTTCTTCTCGTCGGCGGCGAGCAACATCCTGTCGGCTGGAACAAGCCTGACGATCATCTTCGTGCTGTCGCTGTTCCTGCTCGCCTCGGGCACGATGTTCTATGAGAAGATCATCCAGTCCTTCGCCAGCCTCACCGAGAAGAAGCGGGCGCTGCGCGTCGTCTACGACGTCGAGCGGGAAATCTCGCACTATCTCCTCACCGTCACCATCATCAACACCGGCCTCGGCACGGTCATCGGCCTCGGCCTGTGGGCTCTCGGCATGCCCAATCCCTTGGTCTGGGGCGCGGCGGCCGCGCTGCTCAATTTCCTGCCCTATGTCGGGGCCATGATCACGCTTGTCCTGGTCACCGTCATCGCGCTCATCACCTTCGACACGATCGCCTATGCGCTGTTGGCGCCTGCCTTCCTGGTTTTGTGCGACATCATCGAAGGCCAGTTCGTGACGCCGATGGTGGTCGGGCGGCGGCTCGAGATCAACGCCGTGGCGATCTTCATCGCCATCGCATTCTGGTCATGGCTGTGGGGCTTTGTCGGCGCGTTGATGGCGGTGCCGCTGCTGGTCGTCGTCAAGGTGTTCTGCGATCATTTCGAGAGCCTCAGTCACGTCGGCAATTTTCTCGCCGCACAACACACGGCGGTCGTTGAGGACGAAGCCGACGAGCAGGACGCCGCGGCAGCCGGATAACCGGCGCACGGTTTGCGACGGCGGCATCGAATGCCTATATCCGGCCGATCAGTGCCCGGTGCCTTCCCGATGAACGACGTTCCCTTCGACCTCGAAGCCTATTTCGCCCGGATCGGCCACGCCGGTTCCACGGAAGCTTCGCTCGACACGCTAAAGACGCTCCATTTCCTGCATCCGCAGGCGATCCCGTTCGAGAATATGGATCCGTTTCTGGGACGGCCGGTCCGATTGGATGCCGCCTCGCTGCAGGGCAAGATCGTCCTTGGTGGGCGTGGCGGCTATTGCTTCGAGCACAATCTCCTCCTCATGCACGCGCTGAAAGCGCTCGGCTTCGAGGTCGGCGGCCTTGCCGCGCGTGTGCTTTGGGGGCAGAGCGAGGACGCCATCACGGCGCGTAGCCACATGCTTTTGCGCGTTGAGCTTGACGGCCACACCTATATCGCCGACGTCGGATTCGGCGGCCTGACGCTTACGGCGCCTCTGCTGCTGAAGCCCGGCCGCGAACAAAAAACGCCGCACGAAACATTCCGCATTGTCGAGGCCGGCGATCATTTTCGCCTGCAGGCCTCGATCGGCGGCGACTGGCGCTCGCTGTATCGCTTCGACCTGCAGCCGAACTATGAGGTCGACTATTCCGTCACCAATTACTTCCTGTCGACCAACCCGGCATCGCATTTCCTCACCTCCGTCATAGCGGCCCGCGCCGCGCCCGACCGGCGCTACGGCTTGCGGGGGAATCGCCTGTCGATCCATCACATCGATGGCCGCACCGAGCAGAAGCAGATCGCCACCGCTGATGAACTTGCCGACACGCTGGAAGGCCAACTCGGCATCACCATTCCCGACCGCAAGGCCTTCGAGGCCGGGGTGCGCGAGAAGAAGATCGTGGAGACCAGTATATGACCGAACTGTCCGTTCTCGACCTGTCGCCGATCGTCGAAGGCAGCGATGCCTCGCAATCGTTCGCCAATTCGCTCGATCTCGCCCGCCACGCCGAGCGGCTCGGCTACAAACGCTACTGGCTGGCCGAACATCACAACATGCCAGGCATCGCCAGTGCGGCCACATCGGTCGTCATCGCCCATGTCGCCGGCGGCACCAAAACCATCCGTGTCGGCGCCGGCGGCATCATGCTGCCCAACCATGCGCCGCTGGTGATCGCCGAGCAATTCGGCACGCTCGCCGCCCTGTTTCCCGGCCGCATCGACCTTGGCCTCGGTCGCGCTCCCGGCACCGACATGAACACGGCGCGCGCGCTGCGCCGCAATCTCGAGGCCGGCGCCGACAATTTCCCGCAGGATGTCGTCGAGCTGATGGGCTATTTCCTGCCGGCAGAGGAAGGCCAGCGTCTGCGCGCCGTGCCCGGCGAGGGCCAGACGGTGCCGATCTGGATTCTTGGGTCCAGCCTCTACGGCGCGCAGCTCGCCGCCATGCTCGGCCTGCCCTACGCTTTCGCCTCGCATTTCGCGCCGGCGGAACTCGATCATGCGCTGGACATCTACCGCTCGCGCTTCCAGCCGTCGGAGCAGCTCGAAAAGCCGCATGTCATGCTCGGCCTCAACGTCTTTGCGGCACCCACCGACGCCGAGGCGCGGCTGCTGTTCACCTCGCTGCAGCAGGCCTTCGTCAATCTGCGCACCGGCAGGCCGGGAAAATTGCCGCCACCGGTCGAGAACTATGACCGGGATCTCGACCCCATGGCCAAGTCCATGCTCAGCCAGGCGCTGTCCTGCGCCGTCGTCGGCTCACCGGAAACAGTCCGGCAAGGCATCGATGCGTTCGTGCGCCGCACCGGCGCCGACGAGCTGATGATCACAGCGCAGATATCAGACCACGCCGCTCGCGTGCGCTCCTTCGAGATTTTGGCGGAGGCGCACAGATCCTTGTCGCAAGCGGCTTGAACAGGCGGCCTAGAGCTTTTGCCGACGTCGATGCTCTGCTAAGTGCGGGGTATCCTTTGCAGCAGCGAGCCTTGCCTTGCCCCATGATCTCGACAGACGCGAGCAGTTTGCCATCGACCTGGCGCGGCGCGCCGGCGAACTCGGCCTGAAATATTTCCGCGATCTCGACAGCCTGACCATCGAGAGCAAAGGCCATCAGGACCTGGTCTCGCAGGCCGACCGCGAGGTCGAGCTGTTCATCCGCGCTGCAATCGCCGCCGACTATCCGCAAGACGGCATTATCGGCGAGGAGCACGCCTCGGTGGCCGGCTCGACCGGCCATGCCTGGGTCATAGACCCCATCGACGGCACCGCCAATTTCGTACGCGGCATTCCGGCCTGGTGCGTGGTGATCGCTTGCGCAAGGGATGGCGAGACGATCGTCGGCGTCATTCACGAGCCCGCGACCGGCGAGACCTTCCACGGAAGGCTGGGCGGCGGCGCCTTTGTCAACGGCAGGCCGATCAAGACGAGTGCGGCCACCAGCCTGGAAGAGGGCTCGGTGGGCACCGGCTTCTCAAACCGGGCCGAAGCCGAGAACATCGCCGTGCTGATCAAGAAGATCCTGGCCGAGGGCGGCGTCTTCTTCCGCAACGCGTCAGGCGCGCTGATGCTTGCCTATGTCGCCTCGGGCCGGCTGCTTGGCTATGTGGAGGAACACATGAACCCTTGGGACTGCCTCGCCGGCATGCTGCTGATCGAGGAGGCCGGCGGCACGATCCTGAAGGCGGATCCGAAGACGGTGTTGCAGAGCGGGACACAAATTATCACCGGCGGCAAAGGCGTGTTTTCGAAGCTGCAGGAACTGTGTTCCGGTGTCTTCACGCCCTGATCAATTACCCGAAAACCGCTTCACCCCTTCGGCGTCATGCTCAGGCACTCAAGCTCTGCACCACCGCCCCAAGCGGGCGGCATGAATTGCGGATCATCAAACGGCCCTTGAGGACGAGCTTGCGCGGCGGCGCGTCCCTGTTGCCGGCGAGACGGTCGAGCAGCAGATTGGCCGCCTGTTCGCCGATCGCCTGAACGGGCTGCGCCACCGTCGTCAGTTGCGGTTGGAACACGTCGGACCAGGGAAAATCGTCGAAGCAGGCCACAGAAATGTCCTCCGGACAGGACAGGCCGATGTCGCGGATCGCCTTCATCGTGCCGATCACCATTGGGTTGTTGGCCGAGAAGATGGCGCTTGGCCGGTCGTGCAGCGACAGCAGCTGCATGGTCGCGTTGTAGCCGTCGATCTCGTGGAAATTGCCGGAGCGAACCAGCTCCTCGGCCACCGGCAAGCCGGCGGCCTGGAGCGCCTCGCAATATCCGGTCATCCGGTCATGCATGGGTGAAATATCCGAGGTGCCGGTAATGTAGCCGATCCGCCGATGGCCGAGATCGATCAGATAGGTGATGGCGTCGAACACCGCGCGCTGGTTGTCGAGAACCACGGCGTCGGTGTCGACGCCCTCGCACAGGCGGTCCAGCAACACGACCGGCACATTGGCGTCGACGACGATCCGCTCGAGGATCGCACCGTCACCGACGCGCGCCACGATGAGCCCGTCGACCATGCGGTCGAGCAGCAGCCTGATCTGGTCGTCCTGGGTGTTCAAATCCTCGTCGGTGCAGCACAGCATGACGGCATAGCCGGCACGGTCGAAGGCCTGCTGGATCACCGAAACGACGGCGGTGAAGAACGGATTTGTGATGTGCGGGACGGTCAGGCCGATGGTGCGGGTCGTGCCCATCTTCAGGCTGCGGGCGATGGCGTTGCGCTTGTAGCCGATATCGCGGATTGCCTGTTCGATACGCTGGCTGAGCTCCGGGCTGACGGTCGCCGTACCATTGATCAGCGCCGACACGGTGGCGACCGAAACACGCGCCGCTTCAGCCACGTGGAGCATGGTGGGCGCGGTGGATTTGCGGTGTTTTTTTCGCCCTGACGCAGTCATTTTCGAAACGTTTCGTCACCCCTTTGCCGCCAATACCTACGGAATCCTCTCTTTTTAAGCAAGAATCGAAATGCATCAAACTTCTGGCACCTGATATCGGCTTGACACTATCGAAACGTTTAGATTAGCGTTTGCCTGGAGTTGACGACGACGGAAGGGAGGCCGCCATTGTCATGCAAGAGAGCAGTTCCCCTTGTTCGAAGCGCAATGCGGCATCGGATCGGCCGGACATCGTTCTGAGCGCCGAGCATATTTCAAAGAGCTTTGGCGGCATCACCGCGCTCGTCGATGTCGGCTTCGAACTGCGACGCGGCGAAGTCCACGCCCTGATGGGCGAGAACGGTGCCGGCAAATCGACACTGATGAAGATCCTCTCCGGCGTCTATACCGGCTATGAAGGTACGGTCAGCGTTGATGGCCGGCCGGTCGGCTTCGCCGGCGTGCGCGACGCCGAGGATGCCGGCATTGCCATCATCCACCAGGAACTCAACCTGGTGCCGGAGCTCAGCGTCGCCGACAACATCTTTCTTGGCCGTGAGAAGCTGATCGCCGGGCTGATCGTCGACCGCAAGGCGAGCAGCCGCGCGGCAAGCGCCCTCCTGCGGCGGCTCGGCATCGAACTCGATCCGGACGCTCGCGTCGGCGCCTTGCGTGTCGGCGAACAGCAACTGGTCGAAATCGCCAAGGCGCTGTCGATGTCGGCGCGCATCCTGATCATGGACGAGCCGACCTCGGCCTTGTCGCCGGCCGAATGCCAGCGGCTGTTCCGCATCATCGGCCAGCTTGCCGATAGCGGCGTCGCCATCGTCTACATTTCGCACCGCATCGACGAGGTGATGCATCTGGCCGGTCGCGTCACCGTCTTCCGCGACGGACGCCATGTGCTGACGCGGCCGATGGCCGAACTCGACGAAAACGCCATCATTTCGGCGATGGTCGGACGGGACCTGCTCGCATCCTCCCAAGGTGAGCGGGACCCTGGCGGCAGGACCGTGCTTTCGGTCAGCGACCTGTCGCTGTCGAAGCCCGACCGCCAAGGCTGGCGGCAGGTGATCGGCGGCGTCAGCTTCGATGTGGCCGCCGGAGAAATCCTCGGCATTGGCGGGTTGCTGGGCTCAGGCCGCACCGAGATCATGGAAGCGATCTTCGGCTCGAGCGATGGCCGTGCCGGCGGCGAGATCCGGCTCGATGGCCAGCCGGTGGATATCCGCTCGCCGCGCGATGCAAGACGCCTCGGCATCGCGCTGGTGACCGAGGACCGCAAGACGCAAGGCCTGCACCTGCAGGCCTCGATATCGGACAATGTGGCGCTGCCCCTGGTCGGCGCGCTGGCGCGTTTCGGCATTCGCTCGCTGGCCGGAGAGCAGGGGCTGGCGCGGCAGGCGGTCAAGGCCCTCGGCATCCGCTGCCGGGATATCGACCAGCCCGCGGGCACGCTGTCGGGCGGCAACCAGCAGAAGGTCGTCATCGGCAAGTGGCTGGCGACCAGGCCTAGGGTGCTGTTGCTCGACGAGCCGACGCGCGGCATCGATGTCGGCGCCAAACGCGAGATCTACGACCTCATCTTCCGGCTGGCGCGAGAGGGCCTAGCCATATCCGTCATCAGCTCCGAGCTGCCGGAATTGCTGCATCTTTCCGACCGCATCCTGGTCATGTCCGACGGCCGCCAGACAGGCATCCTTTCGCGCGACGCGGCGAGCGAGGAGGCCATCATGCGCCTCGCGGCACCGCGCCGGACCCTATCGAGACCCGCCGCATGACCGCACTGAAACTCCTATCCCGCACCAAGCTCTACTGGGGCCTGATCGCCATCTTCCTGATTGGCGTGCTGGGCTCGCCGGTCAGCTCCAAAGGCAACAACATCTTCCTCTCCTACGGCAATCTGCTCGACGTGCTGCGGCAAGTGTCGACCACCGGGCTGATCGCCACCGGCATGACGGCTGTCATTATAACCGGCGGCATCGACCTTTCCGTCGGTTCGCTGATGGCCATCTGCTCGGTGGTGTGCGCCATGCTGCTGACGGTTCCGGGCGTGACGCCCGGCGTCGTGCTGGGCGTGCCGACCGTCGCCCTGGTCGCGCTGTGCCTCGGCTTCGTCATCACGCGCTTCATCTTCCTCAATGTGGAGAAGTCCCGCGCCGGGGCGGATGCCGCCGTTCGCGATGTCAGGCTGGACACCGTTCGCGGCCTGGTCACGCCGGCAACCGTCGGCGTCGTCCTGTGCTGTCTTTCGTTGTGGTACCTGCTGCCGCAGATCGAGCCCAAATTCGGCGTTCTCGGCGTGCTGCTGGTGGCGCCCTGCGTCGGCCTGCTGTTCGGCGCCATCAACGGTTTCATCATCGTCGGCGGTCGGCTGCAGCCGTTCATCGTCACGCTGGCGATGATGGTGACGGCGCTCGGCATCGCCCGGCTCACCGCCGGCCAGAATAATGCCGTGCTGCCGGTCTATACCGGTTCCAACGCAACCGCCGATTTCGAGATGCTGCGCTCGCTGGTGTTCGGCGTCATCCCGATGCCCGGCCTGTTCTTCCTCGGCGCCATCGTCATCTATGGCGCGGTCTTGCGCTTCACGCCGTTCGGCCGCTATGTCTATGCGATCGGCGGCAACGAGGAGGCGGCCAGGCTCTCCGGCATCGCCGCCGGCCGGGTCAAGATCGCCACCTATGCCATATCAGGCCTGCTCGCCGGGATCGCAGCGGTGCTCTACGTGGCGCAGTACCGGCAAGGCAAGCCGGATGCCGGCGCCGGGCTGGAACTCGACGCCATCGCGGCCGTGGTTATCGGCGGCACCAGCCTGATGGGCGGACGCGGCAGCCTGATAGGCACCTTCTGCGGCGTGCTGATCTTCGGGCTGCTGTCCAACATATTGCAGCTCCACAACATCAATTCGAACCTTCAGCTGGTGCTGAAGGGGATGATCATCATCGGCACCGTGCTCGTGCAGGAGCGCAATGCCGGCGATCTCATGGCCTATCTGCGCCTGCCCGGAGCAGCGCACAAGGAAACGGCCGCCGCAAAACGGCCGTCGCAAGAGACACCGTCTCTCAATCTCGGAGGAAACAAGAAATGAAACGACGTGACATGCTGAAGCTTGCTGCACTCGGCGCGGCATTGCTGACCACCACGGCACTGCTCTCCACCGGCCATGCCTTCGCCCAGGACAAGAAGTGGAAGATCGGCTTCTCGCAGGTGACCACCATCGAGCCCTGGCGCGCCCAGTTCAACAAGGACATCATTGCCGAGGCCGCCAAGCATCCGGAGGTCGAGCTGATCATCACCGACGGCGAGGACAAGACGGAGAAACAGGTCGCCGACGTCGAGAACCTGATCCGGCAGGAAGTCGACGCGCTGCTGGTCTCGCCGAAAGAATCCGCCGGCCTGACCGGCGTCGTGCAGCAGGCGATCGACGCCAAGATCCCGGTCTTCGTGCTCGACCGCAATGTCGACACCAAGGACTACACGCAGTTCGTCGGCGGCGACAACAAGCTGATCGGGCGGGCGGCCGGCGAATACGCCGTCGAACTGCTCGGCGGCAAGGGCAAGGCAGCAGGCAATGTCGTCGAGATCTGGGGCGGCATGGGCACCCAGCCGGCGCATGACCGCCATGACGGCTTCCATGAATTCACCGACAAGGAACCGGGCATCAAATATTTGCTCGACCAGCAATCGGGCGACTGGAAGCAGGACCAGGCCTACAATCTGATGGCCAACGCGCTGAAGACCAACGAGAAGATCGATCTCGTCTACGGCCACAACGACCCGATGGCATACGGCGCCTATCTCGCCGCCAAGGATGTCGGCCGCGAGAAGGACATCAAGTTCATCGGCATCGATGGCCTGCCCAACGAAGGCGTGCAGATGGTGAACAAGGGCGAGCTGACGGCGACCTTCACCTATGTCACCCCGGGCGCGGAAGGCTTGCGCCAGGCGATCAAGTTCCTCAACGGCGAGAAGGTGGAAAAGACCATCACCTTGCCGACGCAGAAGATCACCAAGGAAAACGCCGCCCAGGTGCTGAAGGACAACGGTCTGTGAGTTTTCGCCGGAGATAAGCGCCGGCCCAAGGTCCAGGTTCTTGGTCCGAGGGACAGCTTGGCACCTTCCTCTCCCCCGATCGACGGGGGAGAGGAAAGGACCTCGCCGCCGGCCGATCTACGCCAGCTTCGCCAGCAGCTTCATGAAGGTGGCGATTTCCTTGTTCGTGAGCGGCGCCAGCGTTTCCTGTGTGATTTCCCGGGCAAGCGGGATCAGCCGCTCGATCGCGTCGCGACCCTCGGCCGTCAGATTGACCAGCAGGCGCCTTTTGTCGACCTCATGCCTGGAAAGCTCGACAAGGCCGCGCGCCTTCAGCCGGTCGATGACGCCCTTCACCGTCGCGGCATCCATGGCGATCAACGTGCCAAGCTGGTTCTGCGAGGTCTCGCCGACATCGCGCAGCTTGGCCAGTGCGGCGAATTGCGGCGGCGTCAGATCGGCGATACGGGCGGCGAAAATCGAGACATGGCGCTGGTGCGCCTTGCGCAGGATGAAGCCGACCTGTTCCTGCAGGAGGTAGTCGTGATCGTCGGCCTCTTCGGCCTCGACCAGCTTGAGCAGGTTGTCCTCGCCGCTCACCGCAGCCCGTCCCAGGCTTTTATGTCATCCGCGGCGAGGCCACCCATGCGGTTGTGGATGCGCGGGCCGCAGGTCATGGCGAGGCAGAACAGGATCTCGTCAGGACGCGGGCCGTCGCTGATGCCGACTTCCATGGCGTCGAAATGGCTGCGCACATAGGCGGCGTTGATGTGGCCGAGCGGCACGTCGAGCTTTGATCCGAAGGCGCCGACCTTCTTGGCCGAAGGCACGATCGCCTTGGCATCGCCCAGCCGCTCGCGCATCGCGTAACCGCCGGGTACATGCCACAGCGCGCCGTGTTCCAGCTCGCCTGCGCTGCCGACAACGGCGCCCTTGCCGTAGCCGTCGATCTGTTTCACGTCGCCGCCGAGCGCCGCGATCAAGCGGTCGGCGAGTAGCAGGCCGAGCGGCTTCAGATCGTCCATGGCGCTCTGCAGTTCCTCGACATAGCGCCCGGCGAAAGGGTTCTTGACCACTGCCATGGCGGCGGCGCGCCGGCGCGGCACCGCAGCGGCCGGTCCGCCGTCGTGAAAAATTTCTTCGCTCAGCACCGCGATCTTGCGGATCGGAAACTCAGGCATGGGCAACTTCCTCCGGTTCATGCTTGTTGGGCGGGCCGAGTGCAACGGAGCCACTGATACGGACCTCCCCGCCGAGAAACAGCGCCGATGCGGCAATCAGGCCGCGCCGGCGAAAATCTTCGGCGACGGTGAGGCCATTGTCCAGCGCCCGCGCCACCTCGCCAGAGGCAAGCGTGCCGACGCCTTGTGTCACCAGCCGCGCGCCAAGATCGCTGTCGGGCGACAGGTCGCGTGCGGGAGTGCGCCTGATGGCGGGATTGCCGGGTAGGTCGACGGCGTTGGCGATAAGCGTCGCCGCCGCGTCGGCCTCGGCGCCGGTGCGCGCGAGCACGGTGACGGCATCGGCGATGCCAAGCGAGAAGGAGCGGCCACGCCAGCCGCTGGTTGCGACACCACGCACGCCATCCTGCGCGCGGATCGTGATCCGGTCGGCCATGCCGTTGCCGGTACCGGCGACCGCCAAGCCAATCGACGTAGCCTTGTCGAGATGGAGGGCGCTGTCGCCGCCATTGTTGACGTAGGCGCGGTCGAGCTTGCGGCCGGCAAGCAGCGCGGCAAGCATTTCGTCGGCTACCGATCCGGCGACGGCGGCCATCGGCGTGATGAAGCATTCCGCCAGGGGAATGACGGCTGCTTCCATGCGACGCGCCGTCGGGCCGGCGAAGGTTCGCGGCGCCAAGAAAAATGCCGGGAGGCGCAGCTCGGGAAGCTCCTCGACCAACTCTATCAGGATCGTCTGGAAGCGGGCGACGGCTTGCGCATAGGCGGCGCGACACTCGTCAGCCTCGCCAAAGGCCTCGACGATCAGGTCGATCGGCCCATGGTTAAGATGCAGCCGCTTGCCGTCCTGCAGCCAATGCGCTTGCGGGCCTTCCATCAGCCGGCCCCATCCGAGCGCGCGCGGCGCAACTGCGCCAGCGGCGGCCATGGATTGCTGGCCACGGCACCGGTGCCGCGCCGGGGATTGAGGTATTCGCCGCCCTTGGCGACAATATCCGCGACGCTGCGGATTTCGGCCTCGTAGCCGCCTAGCCTGACATAGTCGTCGCGACGCAGCGTGAACTCGATCGGCGCCACCAGCGCCGGCGTCGGCACATAGCCGAAGGCGCCTGGCGGAACCCTGGTGACATCGACCATCAGCGTGATGCCGCCGCCCGGCCAGACATAGACCGGCGCGCCGCCGACCGTGACGTAGGTTTTCAGGCCTTGCACGGAACGGGTGAGATTGACCGGGTTTTCGGTGACGCCAGCACGCAGTGACCCGCCGGCGCCACCGATGAACAGCACGGTGCACAAAGCCGGCTCGCAATTGTCCTCGATCAGGTTGACCGATTTTTGCAGCCGCTCCGGAAACGGTTGTTCGACCGGTTTCAAGTCGTCGTCGAGCTCGTAATAGGCGAACTGCTCGCCGGTGGTCGAAACCATCAGCAGCGACAGGCCCGGCCGCGCGCCCTTCTTCGCGTTCCATTCGCCGAGGATCGACAGCGGATCTGAAATGCTGGTGCCACCCCAGCCGAGGCCGGGCTCGGAGACCTTGAAATAGCGGCCCGGTGTCGAGCGACGGCCGACGATCTTGATACCGGTATCCCGCCAGCCCAGCACCTTGCCGGCCTGGTGTTCGGAAACGACGCCGGTGATGTGGTCGTCGACCACCACCACCTCGTCGACCAGCCCGCGCCATTGCGTGGCGAACATGCCGATGGTGGCCGAACCGCAGCCGACGCGCATGCGGTGCTCCTGCTTGCCGTCAATGACGGGCGGTTTGCCGGCTTGGACGATGACCGTGGCGCCGCCGTCGATGGTGAGTTCCACCGGTTTGCTGTTGCACAGGTTGAGCAGGGCATCGCAGGTGGCGCGGCCTTCTGCCTTGGAGCCGCCGGTCAGATGATGCACGCCGCCCAGCGACAGCATCTGCGAGCCGTATTCTCCCGTCGTGACATGGCCGATGGCTTCGCCCTCAGCCCGCACAATAGCTGTTTCGGGTCCGATATGACGGTCGGTATCGATCTTCACCTTGACGCCGCAATAGGAGAAGATGCCTTCGGTCACCACGGTGACGAGATCGACGCCTTCCACCTCCTGGCTGACGATGAAGGGAGCGGGCTTGTAGTCGGGATAGGTTGTGCCGGCGCCGATTGCCGTGACGAAGCGGCGGCCGGTGTTGATGAGTTCGCCATCCCACTGCTCGCCCTCGGCGACAAAGGGCACCATGGCAGCCCCGGTCTCGGCAGCGTGGTCGAGGATGGTCAGCGGGTCCATGCGCACGATGCGGCCCGCGACATTGCCATAGCGGTCGCAGGCGCCGGTGCGTCCGTCAGCGATGTAGCACATGACGGGACAGGCGTCGCAGCGGATCTTTTCCGCCACCAGCTTTTCGCCGGGATCATGGGTTTCGAAACGTTCGGCAAGCTCGCTCATGCGCGTGCCTCCTTCTCGCGGATGGCCGCCAGGATGCGGCTTGGCGTTGCCGGCACCTTGGTGACCAGCACGCCGGTGGCGTGACGAATGGCATTGAGGATCGCCGGCGCCGTCGGGATCAGCACGTGCTCGCCCAGGCCCTTGGCGCCGAACGGCCCTTCGGGATCGGGCACCTCGACAAGTATGGTCTCGATCGGCGGCACGTCGCCGATGGTCGGGATGAGATAGTCATGCAAATTCTCGGTGCGGCCGGGAATGTATTCTTCCATCAGCGCCATGCCGATGCCTTGCGCGATACCGCCCTCGATCTGGCCCTCGACCAGCAGCGGGTTGATCGCCTTGCCGACGTCGTGCGCGGCGATGATCCTGATCAGCTTGACCGTGCCAAGCCTGAGGTCGACCTCAAGTTCGGCGATCTGCGCGCCATAGCCATAGACCGCATAGGGTTTGCCCTGGCCCTTGGCATCGAGCGGCAGTGTTGGCGGGTCATAGGTCTCCTCGGCACGGAAGACGAAGCCGTCCGCCTCCACGTCGAGCGCGTCAAGATCGATGCTTCGTGTCGCCTCGCCTTCGCGGATGACGATCGCCGAGCCATCCAGTTCAAGCGAAGCCTTGTCCGAGACATTGGCAAAGCGCAGGATCTTTTCGCGCAGGGCGCGTCCTGCCTTCTCGGCCGCCTTGCCGGTGACGAAGGTCTGGCGCGAGGCCGAGGTCTTGCCGGCGTCGGGACTGATCGCCGTATCGGCGCTCTTCAGTCTGAATTTTTCCAGCGGCAGGCCGAGTGCGTCGGCGCAGATCTGCGTGATGACGGTGTTGGATCCTTGGCCGATATCGACCGCGCCCTGATGCAGGATAACCGCGCCGTCAGCCGCTATACCGACCCGGATGGTCGACGGATTGGGCAGCGAGGTGTTGCCGCAGCCATACCAGCACGAAGCGACGCCGACGCCGCGTTTTCTATCCAGATTGGCGCTGTTGAAAGCATCGGCATCGGCTGTCGCCCGCGCCCAATGCGGCCGCAACGCTTCGAGGCATTCGGCAATGCCGACGCCGGAGACCAGGAGCTGCCCGGTAACCGTTTCGGATCCGTTCCGAAGGCAGTTCTTCAGGCGAAAATCCAGCCGATCCATGCCGAGTGTGCCGGCGAGCTCGTCATAGAGCGTCTCTTGCATAATCGTCGCCTGCGGCACGCCGAAGCCACGGAAGGCACCGGCAATCGGCCCATTTGTGTGGATGGCGCGGCCCTCGGCGCGGTAATTCGGCGTGAAATAAGGGCCGGAGGCATGCACCGGCACGCGGTTGGCGACCGTCGGCCCCCAGCTCGCATAGGCGCCGGTGTTGAAATCGCCTTCGAAGATCATGCCTATGACATGGCCTTCGGCATCTGCGCCGACGGTGGCTTTCATCCGTGCCGGATGGCGCTTCGTGGTCGACATCATGGATTCGTTGCGGGTGTAGGCAAGGGCCGCGGGCCGCCCGGTCTTCAGCGCGACAAGGCCGATCAGCGGCTGCAGGGAAACGTCGAGCTTGGAGCCGAAGCCACCGCCGGTCGCGGTCGGCATGATGCGCACCTTGTCGACGGCAAGGCCGAGCACTTTCGCCGTGTCGTCACGATCCATGTAAGGCGCCTGCGTGCAGGCGACGACGACGAGCGTGTCGCCGTCGAGATATGCATAGCCGGCTTCCGGTTCGATATAGGCGTGCTCGACATAGGAGGTGTCGATCGTGCCGCTGACGGTAAAGGCCGAGTTGGCAAGTGCCGACTCGGGATCGCCGCGTTCGACGAAGCCCTTGGTCAGCAAATTGGCCGGGCGGTTCTCATGGATCAGCGCCGCACCTTCGGCCTGCGCATCGCCTGGCTGGAGCACATGCGGCAGTTCGGTCCAGCGGACAGGGAAATCCGACAGATCCAGATCGAGGATCGCCTCGCGCTCGCCGGCGACCAGCGCGATAGCCTCGCCGCGAAGCCGGGCAAAGCCCTCGGCCAACGCCGGCTGGTCGGCGAACGGGCCGATAACGCCGAAGCAGTTTTTTCCCGGGATATCGGCGGCCGTGAAAACGCCCGTGATACCGGGATGGCTGCTTGCCCAGCCATCGATGTCGCCGAAGGCGAAGCCGGCATGATGATGCGGCGAGCGGATCACCAGCACCGCAAGCGCATCGGCCGGGAAGGAATCGCCGCCGAATTTCTCGGCACCGGTCACCTTTGGCACACCGTCGAGCCTTACCGGCGACGCGCCGATGGCGTGGCCGGACCGAGGCAGACGGAAGTCCAGGCTCGCGGTCTGGAGGGAAGCCTCCATCACTGCGGTGATGATCTTCCGGTAGCCGGTGCAGCGGCAGAGGATACCGCCCAACGCATCCTGCACCTCGGTCTCGCTCGGCCTGGGTTTCGTGTCCAGCAGCGCTGACGCCGCGACCAGCAGCGCCGGCGTGCAGATGCCGCATTGCGCGGCGCCATGCGCCAGAAACGAGGCTTGCAGCGCCGACAGGTGACCATTGGCGAGGCCCTCGACCGTCGTCACCATAGTGCCGGCAGCGGAGGCCGTCGACATCAGGCAGGCGCAGACGGGATCGCCGTCGACCAGCACCGTGCAGGCGCCGCAGTCGCCGGCGTCGCAGCCGACCTTTGTGCCGGTCAGCCGCAATTCGTCACGCAGCACCGAGGACAGCCGGCGCAGCGGTGGCACGTTGACCGAAACGGCGGCGCCATTGACCGCGAAGGCGATATCGGCGCGATCCATGCTCATCAGGCCACCTTGTCGTCCGAGGGCTTGCGCGCGGCCTCAAGCGCGGCGCGCGCAACGATCTCGCGCACCGCGTCGAGCCTGTATTCGGCGCTGCCGCGCACATCGGCGATCGGCTGCAGCTCAGCCATCGGCGCCGACCGGACCGCGGCAACAAGCCCGGCGTCCAGGGGAAGCCCGAGCAGCGCCGCCTCGACACCGGCAAGCCGCCTCGCCACGGCGGAACACGAGCCGACGGCGACGGCCGCCTGCGCGACAGTGCCATTCTCGCCAGCCAGACGCACCGCCACCATGGCAATGGAAATAACGAGATAGCGCCGCGCCCCGAGCTTGACGAAGGCCGATGTGCCGGCGGGTTTCGGCACGTGGATGGCCGTCAGCATCTCGCCAGGCCGCAAAGCCGTACGGCGATTGCCGAGGATGAACGCCGACAAGGGCAGATGGCGCGTCGCCGTCGCCGAGCGCAGCTCGACCTCGGCATCAAGGACCAGCAGCCCCGGCACACCGTCGGCGGCCGGCGAGGCGTTGCAGAGATTGCCGGCGACCGAGGCGACGTTCTGGATTTGTGATGAACCCACTTCCCGCGCGGCCTGTTTCAGCGCCTCGAAGGCCGGTGGCAAGGGATGGCGGATGATGTCGGCCCATGTCGTGCGCGCGCCGATGATCCAGTGGCTGCCCGTCTCGGCGATGCCGCGTAGCGCTGTCAGGCCGTTGATGTCGAGGACATTGTCACGAAATGGTTTGCTGCCCTGCGCCGGATAGAAATCCGTACCACCCGAAAGGATACGCCAAGCGTCCCCGCCAAGCAGCGCGAGCGCTTCGTCGACCGTGGTGGGTTTCGCGTAACGGATCACGCTTTCCTTCCCGACAGGTGGGCCTTCCCGATAAGGTAGGCCTTCCCCGAAATTGGCCCTCCCAAGGCGCTTGCCCAGAGATGGTGTTTACCGGCGTTGGCCGGTAAATTCATTCGTATGCAAATGATATCAAGACGGCGGAAATTGTCAAAGCCAGAGTTTGCGCCGGCACCCGTCTGGCTGGCATCGCCACGCATTTGTTATGCCGCTGGAGGTTGACGCGGCCCGCCATCTGGTCAAGTTTCTCCTCCAGTCGCGCCAGCGGCTTTTTCTTTCGCCGGGTGCCTCGTTCGAAGCCCGACCCCAGCCTGACAGGAAGGAAGCCCATGGCCGAAGCGCTCGTAGTCATCGACCTGCAGAACGACTTTTGTCCGGGCGGCGCGCTGGCCGTTGCGGGCGGCGACGAGATCGTGCCGCTGGTCAATGACATGATCCGGCGAACAGACCATGTCGTGCTAACACAGGACTGGCACCCGGCCGGCCATTCCAGTTTTGCCTCCAGCCATCCGGGGTCGCAGCCCTATTCGACGATCGAGATGCCCTATGGTCCGCAGACGCTGTGGCCGGACCATTGCATCCAGGGCAGTCTCGGCTCGGATTTCCACTCCGGCCTTGCCTGGACCAAGGCCGAACTCGTCATCCGCAAGGGCTTTCGCCCCGCCATCGACAGCTATTCCGCCTTCTTCGAGAATGATCACGCGACGCCCACGGGGCTCGCCGGCTATCTGCGGGAGCGCGGCATCGACACACTGACCCTGGTCGGCCTGGCGACCGATTTCTGCGTCGCCTTCTCGGCGCTGGACGCGGTCAAACAGGGGTTTAGGACCACGGTCAGGCTCGATGCCTGCCGTGGCATCGATCTCAACGGATCGATCGAGACAATGCTGGCGAAGATGCGCGATGCCGGTGTGACGCTCGAAGATCACACTTCGGGCTGACTCGTGGCGGGCAGAAGGGGATACTTGCCGATAGCGACCGGGGCGGGCAGCGCGATCATTGTCGCGATGCTGTTTCCAGCACAGGCCTTCGCGGCCGAAGAGCACGGCCTGCCCGGCGCCGCCATGTCGTTCTGGTGGGCGCTGCCTTTTGCCGGGCTGCTGTTGTCGATCGCGACCGGGCCGCTGCTGTTCCACCATGTATGGGAACATCACTATGGTAAGATCGCGGCCTTGTGGGCGGCGCTGGTGATCGTGCCGCTCGCGATTGCCTTCGGTGCTCCCGCGGCAACCGAGGCAGTTCTGCACGCGCTGCTCACGGAATACATGTCGTTCATTGTCCTGCTGTTTGCGCTCTACGCGATTTCAGGCGGCATCCTGCTTGCCGGCAACATCCACGGCACACCGCTGGTCAATGCCGGGCTGCTGATCGTCGGGGCGCTGCTGGCCTCGGTGATCGGCACGACCGGCGCCTCGATGATCCTGATCCGGCCGATCCTGCGCGCCAACGACAACAGGCCTTTCAATGCCCATGTCGTCATCTTCTTCATTTTCCTGGTGTCAAACATCGGCGGCTCGCTGACGCCGCTCGGCGACCCCCCGCTGTTCGTCGGCTTCCTGCGCGGCGTCGATTTCTTCTGGACGACCACCAACCTCTACCGAGAGACGCTGTTCGTTGGCCTCGTCGTGCTGGCGGCGTTCCTGGCGATCGACCTCATCCTGCACCGGCGCGAGGCTGGCGCACCGAAGATCAAGGATCCGACACCCGATACGAAGGTGCGCCTGCGCGGCCTCGCCAACCTCCCGCTGCTGGCCGGTGTGATCGGCGCCATCCTGCTGTCGGCGGCGTGGAAGCCGGGCGTGAGTTTTTCCGTGTTCGGCGTCGGTCTCGAACTGCAGAACCTGGTCCGCGACGTGATCATCCTCGCGCTGGCCCTGCTATCGCTTCCGCTCTCCTACAAGAGCCACCGCGAGGCGAACGGCTTCAACTGGAGTCCGATCGCGGAAGTGGCCAAATTGTTCGCCGGCATCTTCATCTGCATCGTCCCGGTCGTCGCCATTTTGAGGGCCGGCCACAACGGTGCGCTGGCGCCGCTGGTCGCGCTCGTCACCTCGGCGCAAGGCACGCCCAACGACCTCGCCTATTTCTGGCTGACCGGTGCATTGTCGTCCTTCCTCGACAATGCACCGACCTACCTGGTGTTTTTCGAGCTGGCGGGCGGCGATCCCCGCCACCTGATGACGGAGTTCGCCTCGACACTTGCCGCGATCTCGGCCGGCGCCGTGTTCATGGGCGCCAACACCTATATTGGCAACGCGCCCAACTTCATGGTCTATGCCATTGCCAGGCATCGCGGCGTCAAGATGCCGGGCTTCTTTGGGTATATGCTGTGGTCGGGGCTGGTGCTGGTCCCGACCTTCTTGGTCGCGGGTTTTCTGTTTTTCGGTTGATCAACCCACGCCGACATAGCGCCGGACCGCGGACGGGTCGACGCGCAGGGCCTCGACATCGACCGTCTCGCGGTTGCGGCCGTTTTCAATAAAGCAGACACGATCGGCGACCGACAGCACGGCATCGACCCGCTGCTCGACTAGGATGGTGGAGACCTCCATCTCGCGCAGCTTCGACACCGTCTCGCGGATCTTGGCGATCATCGACGGCATCAACCCTTCGGTCGGCTCGTCGAGCAACAGCACCTGCGGCTCAAGGCAAAGCGCGCGCGCCATGGCCAGCATCTGCTGCTCGCCCCCGGACAAGGTGCCCGACCGCTGCCGTAGCCGCTGGCGCAGCAGCGGGAAGAGGTCGAGAACTTTCTCGCGCGTCGCCTTGCCCTTGCCGCGCGCCATCAGCCCGATCTCGATGTTTTCGGCCACCGTCATCTCGGCGAACAGCCGCCTGCCCTGCGGCACGTAGGCGACACCAGCCTTCGGCACTTCATGCGCCGGCAGGCCGGTCAATTCCTGCCCTGCGAGCCTGATCGAGCCGGCACGCGCCGGAACCAGGCCCATGATCGCCTTCAGCGTCGTCGTCTTGCCGGCGCCGTTGCGGCCGAACAGGCACAGCACCTCTCCCTTGTTCAGCACCAGGTCGAGCCCATAGAGCACCTGGACCTCGCCATAGAAGCAATCGAGCCCGGAAATCGTCAGCGATTCGGCCTTGCTCGCCTCAGTCATGGTGCCGTTCCCAGATAGGCTTCCTGAACCGCCGCGTTCTCGCGGATGGCTTCGGGTGTGCCCTCGGCCAGGATCCTGCCGGCGTTGAAGACGGTGATGCGGTCGGCAAGCTGCATCACGACCGGCATGTTGTGCTCGATCAGCAGCACGGTCGCGCCTTTGGCGATGTCGCGCACCAGCGCGATGAAATTGTCTATCTCGCTGTCGGCGAGCCCCTGCGTCGGCTCGTCGAGGATCAGCAGCCGCGGCTTGAGCGCCAAGCCCATCGCCACCTCCAGCAGGCGCTGGTGACCATATGACAACTGACCGGCCGGCATATGGGCGCGGTCGGCCAGGCCCGTGCGTTCGAGGGCCGACATGACGCCCGCGCGCACCGCGCCTTTCGAGCGCCCATCGCTCAGGGTCCGTTGCACGGGCAACGCGACATTTTCGTAGGCGCTGAGATTGGCGAAGACGCTGGTGATCTGGAACGTATAGGCGATTCCCTGGCGCACCCTGATATAGGCCGGCTGGCTGGTGATATCGGCGCCGTCGAAGACGATCGCGCCCGAAGACGGGTGGACGCGGCCGCTGATCAGACTGACGAAGGTTGTCTTGCCGGCGCCGTTCGGACCGATGACGGCGCGGATCTCGCCCGGCATCAGGGTGAAATCGACATTGTCGACCGCATGCAGGCCGCCAAAGCTGCGCGACAGGCCCTTCGTGGTCAGCAGTGGCGTCATGGCAGCCATCCGAGCCAGCGCTGGCGGATGGTGCCGAGAATGCCTTTCGGGAAAAACAGCACCAGCAGAATGAGTGCTATGCCGACGATCAGCAGGTAGGCCGACGTGTAGCCGCTGGTGACGTCGATGACATAGTACATGAACACCGTGCCGATCAGTGGTCCAAGCGTTGTGGCCGCACCGCCGAGCAGCACCCACAGCAGCGGCAGGATCGAATACTGTACCGAGGCGAAACTCGACCCGACATAGCCGAACAGCAGTGCGTAGGCGGCGCCGGACGCCGCGCAGATCGTGCCGGAGACGACAACGGCGGCAAGCTTGTCGGAGAAGGTGTCGTAGCCCAGCATCTTGGTGCGTTCCTCATTCTCCCGGATCGCGATCAGCACGCGACCGTATCTGGACCGGACGACAGCAAGCGTGATCAGCAACACGAGCGAAAACAAGCCGAGCGCCGTCATGTAGCGTACGGTCGGGTTGGTGAGATCGAGCGAGGTGGCGCCGAGATTGAGAACACGCGCCGATTGCGGCACCACCTGACCCTGATCGCCGCCGGTCCAGGTCGCGAAATAGAGGATGGCCAGATAAAACACCTGCGCGAACATCATGGTGACGATCATGAAGGCGACGCCCGTGGTGCGCAGCGCCAGGAGGCCGATCACCAGCCCCAACGCCGCGCCGCAGGCGATGCCGGCGATGAACGCCAGTGGCACGCTCCAGCCGAGCTGGATGACGGCAAGGCCGGCGCCATAAAGCCCGGCGCCAAAGAACATCGCATGGCCGAGGCTGAGCAGGCCGACATAGCCGAACAGCATGTTGTAGCCCATGGCGAAGACCGCCAGCACCATGATGCGGGCGAGCAGGCCGTGGTAATAGCCAGGCAAGAGGAAGCTCAGCATGAAGAGCAGGGCAATCACGCCGAGATGCAGCGCATAGGCCTTTGCCGGCGAAGCTTCGCTCATCGCGATGTCGTCCCGAACAGGCCTTGCGGCCGGAACACCAGCACCATGGCGACCAGCAGCGTGGCGATGATCTTGGCCAGCGTCGGCGAGAAGAACATCGATATGATGCCGTCGGAGAGGCCGATCAGCACGGCGGCGACGACCGTGCCGCGCAACGAGCCTAGGCCGCCGATGATGACGACGATGAAGGACAAGAGCAGCGGATCCTGCCCCATCAGGTAGTGCGCCTGGCTGATGGGCACGATCAGCACCGCGGCGATCGCCGCCAGCATGGCGCCGAGCGCGAAGACGCCGCCATAGACGCGGCCGACCGGGATGCCGAAGGCCTGCGCCGTCTCGCTGTCATACTGCGTGGCACGCATGACAAGGCCGATCCTGGTGCGCGTCAGCACCAGCCATGTCGCGATCAGCAGAAGAGCGGATGCGGCGATGATCGACAGCTTGTAGCCGGAATAGCCGAACCACGGCAGAAGGATGCGATAGCTGAATGGCGGCTCCACAGGCCGCGCTTCGGGGCCATAGAAGGTCAGCGCCAGCTGCTGGATGATGTAGAGCATGCCGATGGTGGCGACGATGGTGGCTTCCGGATTGTAATTGAGACGGCGCAGCACCAGCCGTTCGGCGACCAGCGCGATGGCGCCGACGATCAGCGGCGCGATAACCAGCGCCGCCAGGAAGCCAAGAGCCGGATGGCCGCCAATTGCCGATGTGATCGCCCAGGCAAGCACGGCGCCCAGCATGAAGAACTCGCCATGGGCGACGTTGACGACACGCATGACGCCGAACACCAGCGACAATCCCAGCGCCGTCAGCGCCAGCACGGCCGAGGTGACGAGGCCTTCAAGGGTTGCGAGGAGAAGGTGGGGTCCGAAGTGCATCGATTACACGCCCGATAGGTGGCGCGAAGCGCCTCCCTCTGCCCCGCCGGGCCCGGCGGGGTAGAGGGAGGTGGCCTGGCGCTCACGCTGGCTGGAATGAGTTCACAGCGCCTGCGTCGTGTAATCCCCTTCGGCCTCGTAAAGCCCGTCCTCGATCTTGGTCTTGTGCACGACCTTCAGCTTGCCGCCCTCGACCTTGGAGATGTTCTGGATGCCAAAGCACTGGTGGATCTTGCCGTTGAAGGTTTTTGGCCCCTGCGGATGCTCCGGGCCTTCGGCGAATTCCTTCAGCGCCTCGGTCGCCTCGACCAGTTTGGCGCGGTCTTCCGGCCCCTTGTAGCCGGCGTCTTCCATCGCCTTCTTGACGACGTAGAGCGTTTCCCAGCAGCCGAACATGTGCGCGGCGGTGGAGACGTCCTTGGCGTCGCCGACGGCGGCGCCATTGTCGTCGATGCCGACAGCGGCCCGATAGGCCTTCTGCGCTTCGGTGTCGTCGGACTGGGCGTAGCGCGGCGAACCTTCCCAGAAATGGCTGCCGTCGAGGAATTCGAGGCCGGGGCTGTTGATGTCGACGGCTTCCAGCGAATCGATGAAGCCGAAGAGTTGCGGCCGGTTGGAACCGTAGAACTCGCCGAGTTCCTTGACGAAGGTGAGCACCGCCGGGCCGACCATGACGTGGTAGATCACCTCGGTCTCGGGCGGGATCTGCGGAAAGTACTTGGTGAAGGACGATTCCGTCGGCGGAATGGCGATCTGCGCGATCACCTCGGCGCCTTGCGCCTTCAGCGCCGGCGGCAGGTAGTCGCGATGGTCATAGCCGAAGGCGAAATCGGGGAATATCTGCGTCACCTTCTTGCCGGCATTGGCCGCGATCCATGGCGCCATCGACTGGATTTGGCTCTTCACGTCGGTGATGCCGGGCTGGAAGACATAACGGTTGAGCTTGGTCGAGGCGACGTGGTGACCTTCGCTGACGACGAAGTAGGGCATCTTGTTTTCGCCGGCGGCAGGCGCCGATCCAATGACGACATGCGAGAACAGCGTACCGAAGACGATGTCGGTCTTGTGCTGGGTGGCGAACTTCCCGACCACTTCGGCGCCGCGGCCGGGATCGGTGCCGTCATCCTCGATGATCACCTCGACCTGGCGGCCATTGATGCCGCCGGCGGCATTGATCGCCTTGATCGCGGCGGCGGTCGTCTTCTCGTACCAGCGGCCGTAGGCGGCGCCAATGCCGGTACGGTGCGACTGGAAGCCGATCTTGATCGGCGCCGAACTCTGTGCCTGGGAGTAGCGGACGAAGCCGGGCGCCATGGCGAGGCCAGCGCCGGCGGCGAGACCCTTCAGCGTGGTACGGCGGGTGAGTGTGGTTTTGGAGAGATCGAAAAATCCGTTCTTGTCAGTCACGTTCGTTCCCCTGTTTTTGTGTTTTGACCAACGATAAGGCGGCTCGAACATCCTCGGCAAGAGGATGCAAAATTGCATGTGTACAAACTAAATCACCAAAGCCTTGGTCTGGCAAGCGAGCTTTCCGTGGGGGCATGGCTCACAGGAAATGGCTTGTCTCATCCGACTGTCGGCGTGGCAAGCAGCCAGAGACCGAAAATGGTGTAGGCGATCATCAACACGGTGAGCGGAAACTGACTGAGCGCGGCGCGGGCAGGCTGGGGATGCAGGCGCCAGGCAAAGCCGTGCGCGACGAGGACAGCGAGCACATGGCCAAGGATGATGGCGCCCGCCTGGACATTCCACAGCCACCATGCCGACGCCGCGCCGGCGACGATGCCGGCCTCGACCTGCATGTCGGCGGTGCCGAACAGGTTCCAGCCAAGCGCGAAGGGATCGGACAGGGAGGCCAGCGCATATTGGCCGTCGACGAGCAGCGCCGTCAGATAATGCGCGACATGGTAGGCGAGCGCGATCGGCACGATCGACCACACCAGCATGCCCGCTGCCTGGGCGAAAGGCTGGTCGCCGCGGGCAAGACGCTGGCCGAGCACGACGGCAAGCAGGAACACCGCCGCGAGCAACGCGAATGTCACAACGAGCCCGAGCGTCCCACTGCCGATCACGGCCGTGCGGCCCGGAAATTCGAGCGGGTTGATGCCGAACAGGCCGAGCCAGAAGAAAGTCTTCGACAAGCCGTCGAAGGAGACCGAGGACAAAGCAAGCAGCAGGAAGGCGATGCCGCTGGCGGGCAGCGGCTCGGCCTGAAGCAGTTTGGCGCCCGGCCAGCACAGCGCAAGACGGCCTTTGTCGCCGCGCTCGATCGGCGCGAAACGCGCCGCCATCGAAAAGACCAGGCCGAGGAATTCGCCGCTGCGGCTCCATTTGTCGTAACCGAACACCAGCGCGGCCAGCAGGGTGAACAGCCAGTAGAGGCCGGCGGCAAAGGCCAGCCGCGCCGCATCGTCAGGAGCGGGATAGACGAGTTCGAACCAGGCGAAGGCTAGAAACAGGATAACGGCCGGCCAGCAGCCAAACCATTGCGGAAGTTGCCTAAACCCGTCATCGCTTCCGCCGATCAGCCGCGACAGCAGCCGCCATGGGCCGTACCAAGGGTTGAGCCACGGCCAGAGATCGCCGAACACGCCTTGCAGCAGTGTCAGGCCGGCCCATAGCAGCGTCCAGATCACCAGTGGCAGCGGGTTGGAGAGCGGGTCGCGGCTGCCGAGGACGCCACCGGCCAGGAGAATTGCTAAGCCGGCAAAGGAGATCAGGCTGATGGCGGCGCGGACGCTGTCTCCGAAGGCGAATAGCGGTAGGCGTCGGCGCCAGAAACGGTCGAGGGTGTCGGGCGGCAGCAATGCCAAGACAAGGAAACTGGCGGCGACGGCGAAGGCGCCGCCGATAATGTAGTAGCCGGTGGGGAGGAGCAGGACGTGGCCACGGTCGGAGGCGTGGGCGAAGGCGGGAGTGGGGGAGACGAGCCACAAGGCCGAGAACGATAAGGCAAACGGCAGACGGAAGCGTTCTACGGCGGAACTCGAACTGTCCAAGAGTCCGCCCATCCCTCAAACCTTGACGAGTTGCTCCACGCGATCCTTTTGCCCAAAAATCCTCAAATACCGCTCGATCTCCTTGAGATCGCCCGTCGCCTTGGCCGGATTGTCGGACAGCTTCACCGCCGGCCTTCCATTGGCTTCGGTGACCTTGCAGACCAGCGATATGGCGTCGAGGCTGTTGGTCTGCGTCGGCGCGCAACCTTCGAAGTCGTTGGTCAGATTTGTGCCCCAGCCGAAAGACATGCGCACCTTGCCCTTGAAATGACGGTAGGTCTCCTCGATGGTCTCGACCTCGAGGCCGTCGGAAAAGATCAGCAGCTTCTGCCTGGGGTCCTTGCCCTTCTCGCGCCACCAATCGATGATTTTTTCGCCGCCCTCGATCGGCGGCGCGCTGTCGGGGCGGAAGCCGGTCCAGTCGGCGACCCAGTCCGGCGCGTCGCGCAGGAACGAGGCGGTGCCGAAGGCATCGGGCAGCACGATCAAGAGATTGCCGCCATAGTAGCGCTGCCAGTCCTGCAACACCTTGTAGGGCGACTGCTTCAGCTCTTTTTCCGAATTGGCGAGGGCCGCGAACACCATCGGCAGTTCATGCGCGTTGGTGCCGAGCGCTTCGAGATCGTTGTCCATGGCCAGCAGCACGTTGGAGGTGCCGGTGAAGGCTTCGCCGATGCCTTCCTTGAGCGCCTCGACGCACCAGCGCTGCCACAGGAAGGAATGGCGCCGGCGGGTACCGAAATCCGAGATGCGGATGCCGGGCAGCGCCTTCAGCCGTTCGGTCTTGGCCCACATCTTGGCCTTGGCGCGGGCATAGAGCACGTCGAGCGTAAAAGGCCCGAACGATCGCAAAGCGGCACGCGAACGCAATTCATTGATGATGGCGAGCGCCGGGATCTCCCAAAGCGTGGTGTACATCCAGGGGCCGGAGAAAGAGAGCTCGTATTGGCCGTCACGCTTGGAAAGCTCATAGCCGGGCAGCCGGAAGCCTTCCAGCCAGGCGAGGAACTCCGGCTCGAAAATCTGCTTGCGGCCGTAGAAATTGTTGCCGCCGAGCCAGATCATCTCCTTCTTTGAGAAGCGCAAGGTGCGGGCATGGTCGAGCTGTTCGCGCAGCTCTCCCTCATCGATCTCGTCGGCGAGCCGCACCGAGGTGGTGCGGTTGATCAGTGAGAAGGTGGTGTCGACCTTGGGGTACATGCCCCAGATCATCTGCAGCATCAAAAGCTTGTAGAAGTCGGTGTCGAGCAAACTGCGCACGATCGGGTCGAGCTTCCAGGTGTGGTTATAGACGCGCCGCGCAATATCGGTCCTGGCCATATCTCGTCACCGCCTTCGCTGCCTGCCACCCACAATCGCGACAGGCCTCATAGCATCGAATTGGCAAAAACGCTGCCCGCTTTCAGGCTGGCCCGACAAAAAGAACGCCCTGCGTGCGGCTACGAGGGTTTGCCGCCCATCACCTTGAGCGCGGGTCGTTTGCGGCGGGTGACGAGGCGGCCCGCGACCGGAGCGTCGGCGCGGCCGTCATCCCCGGCCTTCTCGGCGAACAGCCAGTCGATGAACACCTGCACGATCGGCGTCGCCCGCATTTCGTTGCGGCAAACGACATAGAAATCGTCGACCGCCGGCACCGACAGGCTGAACGGCGCGACCAGCATTCCCCTGGCCAGCAGGGCGCTTGCCGTCACCGAGTCGCCCAGCGCCACGCCGTGGCCATGGACGGCGGCTTCCGTCGTCATGCGTGCATCGCCGAGATGATGGCGCCGGCCGCGCTCCAGCTCCAGCGCGTCAGCGGCGGCCAGCCAGGTGTGCCACTCGCGGCCGTCGTCGCCATGCAGCAAGACATGGTCGGCGAGGTCGCGAACATTGCGGATCGGCCGGTTGTTGATCAGCGTCGGGCTGACCACCGGGAACAGCTCCAGGCCCGACCATTTGCGCATCCAGCAATCGGTCCAGCTGCCATCGCCATAATGCACGCAGACATCGATATGCGGCGCCCGGATATCCCTGGGATCGTTGGAGGGAATGAGCGTCAGCTGGATGTCGGGATATTGCGCGGTGAAGCTGCCCAGCCTCGGCGTCATCCACAAGAGCAGCAAGGCCGGCACGCAGGACACCGACAGCGCGCCGCTGCTTACCGGCCGCGTCAGCCGTTGGGTGGCGGCGGCGATGCCGTCGAAGGCGACCGATACCGCCGGCAAAAGTTCGGCGCCATGCGGCGTCAGCTTGACCCGCTGGCCGACGCGCTCGAACAGCTTGACCCCAAGCGATTGCTCTAGCGCCTTGATCTGGTGGCTGACGGCTCCGTGCGTGACATTCAGTTCGCTCGCCGCCTTGGTCAGCGACGCATGGCGGGCCGTGGCCTCGAAGGCGCGCAGCGGGTTGAGAGGTGGCAGGCGCTTGGCCATGAATGCTCGGCTTTATTGTGAGCTTTTCTCACAGGAGCCACCCTAACAATATCAATTGCTTTTTCAAAGCGGCTGCCGGACACTTTACCCCAAGACAACATCAAGACGTGAAATCTGCAGACAGCCGGCGGGACAACGGCCCGGCCGGATGACGGTCGGTTCGCCCGAGGTTACCGCCGGCACGACTGCATCAGCCGAGGAGGAGCGGATATGGGATATGATCGCGGCAAGCTCGATGCGCTGCGTCGCAAATATGGCGAAAGCCATGGCGGCGAGATGTTCGACCCGAAATTCCGCAAGGTCGCCGACAAAATCTTTTCCAAGAGCGGCACGCGGCTGGCGCCCTATTCCGGCATCCCGACCTTCCTTGCCGCGCCCTACCGCGAAATATCGGCTGACAATCCGGACTTCGGCGATCTGCAGGTGGCGATAACGGGCGTGCCGATGGATCTCGGCGTCACCAACCGGCCGGGCTCGCGCTTCGGGCCGCGCGCCTTGCGGGCGATCGAGCGCATCGGCCCCTACAATCACGTGCTGGAATGCGCGCCGACGCATGAACTCAGGGTCGCCGACATCGGCGACGTTCCGTTCCAGAGCCGCTACCGGCTGGAGACCAGCCATGAGGATATCGAGCGGCGCATCAACCAGATCGTCGACGCCGGGGTCATCCCGTTGTCGGTCGGCGGCGACCATTCGATCACCCACCCGATCCTGAAGGCGGTCGGCAAGAAGGCGCCGGTCGGGCTGATCCACATCGATGCGCATTGCGATACCAGCGGCCTGTTCGACCTGACCAAATTCCACCATGGCGGCCCGTTTCGCAACGCGGTGCTGGACGGCGTGCTCGATCCGACGCGCACCACCCAGATCGGCATCCGCGGCTCGGCCGAATATCTGTGGGAGTTCACCTACGAGTCCGGGATGACCGTGGTCCATGCCGAGGAGGTGACCGGTCTCGGCATTCCCGCCATCATCGAGAAGGCGCGCAGAATAGTCGGTGACGGCCCGACCTATGTGTCCTTCGACATCGACAGCGTCGATCCGGCCTTCGCACCGGGCACCGGCACGCCGGAAGTCGGCGGACTGACGACGCGCGAAGTGCTCGAACTGCTGCGCGGTCTCAAAGGCCTGAACATTGTCGGGGGCGATGTCGTCGAGGTGGCGCCGCAATATGATGCCACCACCAACACCGCGCACGCCGGGGCGCAGGTGCTGTTCGAGATCCTGAGCCTGATGGTGTTCAGCCCGGCAGTATCAGGCAAGGGAGCCTGACAAAGAAAGGCGGCCGCCGCACTGGAGCCGGCGCCCGACCCAAACAATCAAAAGCTTCCAGAAGGGGAATGACAATGACAATCCACCTCAAATCATCCATCGCCGCCGTTCTGCTCCTGGGGTTAGCGGGCTTCGCCCCGCAAGCCGCCAATGCCGACGCGCTGGCCGACATCACCAAGGCCGGCACCATCAATGTCGGCGTCTTCGCCGATTTCCCGCCCTTCTCCTCAGCCAGTGCCGACATGAGCCTCAAGGGCTATGACATGGATGTGGCGCAGTACATCGCCGACACGCTCAAGGTGAAGCTCAACACCGTTGCCGTCACCGGCCAGAACCGCATCCCCTATTTGAACGACCATCGCGTCGACATCCTGATGAGCGTCGGCTACTCGAAAGAGCGCGAGCAGGTCATCGACTTCGCCGCTGCCTACGCGCCCTATTACATCGCGGTGATCGGTCCGGCGGCAATGCCAGTCAAAGGCAAGGAAGATCTTGCCGGCAAGTCGATCGCCGTCAATCGCGGCACGCTGGAAGACACCTCGCTAACCGAAGCAGCACCGGCCTCGGCGGACATCAAGCGTTTCGATAACTACAATTCGGTGATCCAGGCCTTCATCTCCGGCCAGACCCAGCTGATGGTCGTCGGCAACGATGTCGGCGCGCAGGTGCTGGCCAAGCAGGATGCGCTGAAGCCGGAGCAGAAGTTCCAGCTTCTGACCTCGCCGTCGCATATCGGCCTCAACAAGAACGAGGACGCCCTGAAGAAGGCGGTCAACGACGCCATTGCCAAGATGCTGGCCGACGGCAAGCTGGACGAAAGCTCGAAGGCCTGGCTGAAGACGCCGCTGAACCCCGACAACCTCAAGGATTGAGTCGACGTGGCCTTCGGCTGGCTTCCAGGTGCCGTGGGCGACATCGCGCACGGCGCGGCGACGACGATCCTTTTGATCGCCGTCACCACGCTTGCGGGCACGCTGCTCAGCATCCTCGGTGCCGCCGGGCGGCGAAGTGGCCCCGCGCTGCTGCGCCGGGCCATCGGCTGGTATGTCGAGGTGATGCGCAACACGCCGTTCCTGGTGCAGCTGTTCTTCGTCTTCTTCGGCCTGCCGAGCCTCGGCATCAGGCTCGATCCGATCCTCGCCGCCATGTTGGCGATGACGCTCAACATGGCCGCCTACACGGTCGAGATCGTCGGCGCTGGCCTTGACGCGGTGCCGCACGGGCAGACGGAAGCAGCACTAGCGCTCGGGCTGAGGCCGCGCCAGCTGTTCATCAAGATCGTGCTGCCGCAGGCGCTCAAGATCATCTACCCCGCGCTGACCAGCCAGATCGTCATCATGATGCTGGAATCAGCCGTGGTGTCGCAGATCGCTGTACGCGAGCTGACCTATGAGGCCGACATGCTGCAAGCGCGCACCTTCCGTTCTTTCGAGACGTATTTCGTCGTGACGCTGGTCTATCTCTTGATGTCGATGGCCTTGCGGCGGCTGCTGGTTGCAGGCGGCCGCCGCGCGCTCGGAGCTGGGGTGTCATGATCGAGTTCACCCTCTGGGACATCGTGCGCAACCTTCTGCTTGCCGCGCGCTGGACCGTACTTTTGTCGCTGGCCGCCTTCGTCGGCGGCGCGCTGGTCGGAATGGCGGTGCTGTTCCTGAGGATCTCAGAGAATAAATGGAGCCGGCGCGTTGCCTCCGGTTACATCGCCTTGTTCCAGGGAACGCCGTTGCTGATGCAGCTGTTCCTGATGTTCTTCGGCCTGCCGATGCTCGGCCTGCGTATCGAGCCGTGGACGGCGGCGGTGCTCGGCCTCACCTTCTTCGCCAGCGCCTATCTGGCCGAAATCTGGCGCTCTGGCGTCGATGCGCTGCCATTGGGCCAATGGGATGCCGGCGCCAGCCTCGGCCTGCACTATCTGCAGGAGCTCAGGCTGATCATCCTGCCGCAGGCGTTCGCGATCACCCGCGCGCCAACGGTCGGTTTCCTGGTGCAGCTGATCAAGTCGACCGCGCTGACCTCGATCATCGGCTTCGAGGAATTGGTGCGAACCTCCAACGCCATCAACAACGCTACCTTCGAACCGTTCAAGGTCTATGGGCTGGTGGCGCTGATCTTTTTCGCTCTATGCTTTCCGCTGACGCAGTATGCGCGGCGGCTCGAACAACGAGCGGCGGCTCGCTGAGCCGAGAGCATGTTGCGTGGAGCAACCTCGACGGCGACCGCAAACTCCCGGTGTTTAGCGTTCGGATGCCCATTGAGACCATTCGATCATGCTGGATGCTTCAGCTTTCGGCCGGAGGAGGACTCTTGCCTCTCCGCCATTTCAAATCACGGACGAACGCGGATGATCGTCTTCCCGGTGCGTCGCTCGGTAGGGTTGAAGGCGGCTACGGCGTCGTTGAGGGTCGAAACGTTGCCAATGTTTGTCCGCAGTCGTCCGTCCCGCACCCGCTGGACGATCTCGCTCAGTTGGGCACGATCGGACTCGACAACGAAGTCGACCGCCAAGCCGTCGGCAGGCCGCGCCTCTGTCGGTCCGACGACGGACACCAGTGTTCCTCCGGCTCGGATCAGGCCGGCGGACCGCTTGCCGATTTCCCCGCCGATCACATCGAATACGAGAGCGACTTCGCCCACATCTTCGAGGGCGTCGTTCTCGAGGTCGACGAACTCATTCGCGCCAAAGTCGAGCACCGTCTGACGGTCGGAGGCGCGTCCGGTGCCGATGACACAGGCGCCGGCCTCTCGTGCAAGTTGCGTCACCATCGACCCGACCGCGCCGGCCGCACCGTGCGCGAGGACGCTCTGCCCCGCCTGAAGGCGGCCATGCTGGAAGAGTCCCTGCCACGCGGTGAGACCCGAGATCGGCAGGCTCGCGCCCACCGTGAAGTCGACGTCGCCCGGCAGCGGCGCTAGGTTGCGTGCTTCCATGGCTACGTACTCCGCGAGCGTTCCATCGCGATGCCAGTCGGCGAGGCCGAACACTCTCTGACCTACCGACAGTCCCGTTGTGCCGTAGCCGAGTGCGATGACAACTCCGGCCAGCTCGTGCCCAAGGATCGACGGTGTTCGGTCAAGGCCGCGGCGGTCGGTCCAGGTGGAGGGCCATGCCAGCTCGGTCGGGACGAATCCCGAAGCATGAACCTGAACGACGACATCGTTTATCGCTGGCCGCGGCTCAGGCCGCTCCACCAGCTTCATCCCGGCCGTTCCCGCAGCCTGGTCCGTCACCACAATTGCCTTCATGATAGTTCTCCTCGGTCGTTTGTCTCTTGGTGGTAACGTTTCCGCTCAGGGCCTATCTCTTAGCGGGCGTCCGTGGGCCGATCTGAAGGCGCCGGTTAGTGAGCGGCAATTTTAGGACATGACGGCAGGCTGGCAACCGGCCACCTGGATCAATGTCCGAACGCGCCTGACGGAACGATGCGGTCGCGCCGCAGCCAGCGGGCCAGAAGCAGCGCCGCCACCACGGCCAGCCCCGAAGACAGGCCGATCCAGATGCCGACGCCGCGGAAGCCGAAATGGAAGGCGAGCAGCACGCCGAGCGGCAGGCCAACGCCCCAGTAGCCGATCGCGGCATAGATCATCGGGACCTTGGTGTCGTGCAGCCCGCGCAGCATGCCGGCAGCCACCGCCTGCGCGCCGTCGAAAACCTGGAACAGGGCGGCGAAAACCAGGAACGAAACGGCAAGCGCGATCACCCTGGCATTGGCAGGATTGCCAAGGTCGATGAAGGCGCTGATCAGGAGATGCGGCCAAAGCACCATCACCAGCCCCATCAGCGCCATGAAGGAAACGCCGATGACGAAGGCGGTCCAGCCGGCACGCGACACACCTTCTGGATTGCCGGCGCCATGGGCAAGCCCGACCCGCACCGTCACCGCCTGGTTGAGGCCGAGCGGCACCATGAAGGAAATCGAGGCGATCTGGATGGCGATGGCGTGCGCGGCCAGCGAATCCGCGTCGATCAGGCCCATCAGCAGGGCGGCGGCATTGAAGATCGTCACCTCGAAAGCAAGGATGCCGGCGATCGGCAGGCCGAGCCGCAGCAGGCCCTTGAAGCGCGGCCAGTCGGATCGCCAGAAGCGGCCGAACAGGTGATAGCGCCGGAATTTTTTCTCCGACATCACCACGACAGCCATGCCGACGAACATTAGCGTGCTGGACAGCGAGGTGGCAAGGCCCGAGCCGGCGATGCCCATGGCCGGAACACCGAGATTGCCAAACATGAACACCCAGTTGGCGAACACATTGAAAGCCACGGCGACGAAGACGATCACCAACGCCCAGCCCGGCCGCTCCAGCGCCGAGATAAACGAACGCAGCACGATGTAGCCGTAGAAGGGCAGCACCGCCCACTCCAGCCAGCGCAGGTAAATGCCGGCCTGACGCGCCAGCGCCGGCTCCTGGCCCATGGCCAGCAGGATGGCCTCGCCGTGCCACAGCACGAGCCAGATCGGGACCGAGATCAGGATCGCAAGCCACAGGCCCTGGCGCACGGTGCGGCGCAGGTCACGCACGGAATAGCGGCGGCGGCCAAGCTCGGTGGCAATCATCGGCGAGGTCGCCAGCATCAGGCCGAGGCCGAAGATCAGCGGCATGAAATACAGGTTGGCGCCCAGCGCGCCGCTGGCCAGCGTGTCCGCGCCGAGGCGGCCCATCATCATGACGTCGGTGGCGGTCATCGCCGTCTGGCCGAGATTGGTCAGCACCATCGGCCAGGCCAGCGCCAGCGTCGCCCTGATTTCCTGACGCCAAAGATTTTCCGGCGCGCGAGCGCCGGCTTCGATCGCGGACATTGTCCTGCTCTTTCAAGGTTGCGGCGCGTCGGCAAAGAGCCGGAAGCCGCATTGCAAACGGCAAAACCTTCGGTTTCGCGGCGTTTGCGCCGTCTCTTGAACGAAATGCGACATGAAGGCAAGGGAGGGGGCGCGAGAACAGATTGAGCCAGCGCCATTGCCGGGAGGCGTCGCCTCGCTCCCTTGCCGGCCCGGGCTGCTACGGATAAAAACTCGGCAACGGCGAATGTGGGAGGCAGGATGGCGTTCAAACCCAGAAAGAACACGGCCGCGATCCCGCGCACGGCGCCTTCCTTCGAGCATATCGTCACCGAGGTGAGCGACAGTTTCCTGTGGCGGCTGGACGACTATCCCTGGGAGCGCAATGTCTGGAACTTCCACCCGGAATACGAGATCCACCTGCTGCGGAAATCCTCCGGCGTGGTCCTGGTCGGCGACCATATTGGCGAGTTCGGGCCGGGCTACCTGACCATCGTCGGTGGCGGCCTGCCGCATGACTGGGTCACCGCGGTGCAGCCAGGCGAGTTGATCGAGGGTCGCGACATCGTGCTGCAATTCGATCCCGAGCGGCTGCGTGGATCGGCTGACATGCTGCCGGAATTGCGCGAACTGGAGCCGTTCCTGGAACGGTCGCTGCGCGGCATGGTCTTCCACGGCGGGACCGCGCTTGAAGGCGCCGCGCTGATGGAGCGGATGGGTACGGTGCATGGGCTGGCCCGGTTCTGCCTGTTCCTCGAACTGGTCGACCTGCTGGCCCGGACCGATGAGTATGAGCTGTTGTCATCACCGAACTTCCAGCCGGTTCTCGACGCCGCCTCGCTCGACATCATCCAGCGCACCCTGACCTATCTGTTCCAGCATTTCGCCGAGGATCTGAAGCTGCCTGACGTGGCCGAGCTGGCCGGCATGAGCGAAAGCACCTTCTCGCGGTTCTTCCAGAAGAACACAGGCAATTCGTTCAGCGACCATCTTGCCAAGCTCAGGCTATGGCAGGCCTGCAAGCTGCTGGCCGACACCGATGTGCCGATCACTGACATCTGTTTCCAGGTCGGCTACATGAACATCTCCAACTTCAACCGCGCCTTCCTGCGCAAGCACAAGATGACGCCGACATCCTATCGCAAGCTGTCGCGGCAGCGTCTGGCGATGCGCGCATAAGCGCATCCTGAATCACCATTTTGGACCAGATCGATACTCGTGTGACGCGCCCCGTATGTGGACGCCGATTTTTGCGCTGCACAATGCATAAAAGTACAGGTCTGCTGCAACGGGGCTTCTAGCTTGGGCCATCGCAACCGCGCATTTTGGCGATGGGTGGCATGTCGTTCGGGCGATGGTGAGGATCGCGCAACCCGAGGACCTGCGTTTCCCGCCACGTATTCCTGGAGGAGAAAAGATCATGAAACCAGTTCGGCTCGCTGCCAGCCTTGGCGCAGCTTTCGTGCTTTCCGCTACCGTTTCAACCCTAGCCCTGGCGCAGGCGCCGGTCTGTTCGGCACCGGTCAAGGTGCTGGCGCAGCCACGCGACGGCCTGACGCTTCTGGAGGACTCAAAGGCCGAGTTCGAGAAGCTCTCCGGCGCGGGCTTCAAGATTGATTATCTCAACGAGAACGATCGCCGCGCCAAGTCGCGCGCGGACGCGTCCACAGTCGGCAACTACAACGTCTACTATGTCGATGAAGCGAATGTGGCGCTTTTCGCCTCGTCGAAGTGGATCGCGCCGCTGACCGATTTTTATCCGGCTGACTACGACTATGCCGACTTCGACCCAGGCCGCCAGAAGGTTGCCACCTATGACGGCAAGATCTGGTTCGCGCCGCTGACCGGTGGCGGCGACCTGATGGTCTACCGCAAGGACGTGCTGGAGGCCGCCGGCATCCAGCCGCCCAAGACGCTGGACGAGCTGATCGCCGACGTGCCGAAGCTGACCAATGCCGACAAGGGCATGTATGGCATCGCGTTGCGCGGCGCACGCGGCTCGGGCGCCAATGTCTGGCGCTGGATGCCGTTCTTCAAGGCCTATGGCGGCAAGTGGTTCGATGGCGACAAGCCGGCCTTCAATTCCGAGGCCGCGGTCAAGGCGACCGAGACCTATCTGAAGCTGTTCAAGGATTCGGCACCCGGCACGCAGACCGGCAGCTGGGACGAATCGACCGGCGCCTTCCTGTCGGGCCAAGTCGCGATCCTCGTCGAATCGACGCCGCTTTCGGGCATGGCGGTCGACCCGAAAACCTCGCAAGTGGTCGGTAAGATCGGCTTCCTGCCGCCGCCCTCGCCACTCCCCGGCGGCGGTTACGGCCATGGCCTTGCCATCGCGGCAAAAGCCAATGCCGACGACGCTTCGAAGAAGTGCGCCGGCCTGTTCATCGCCTGGGCGACGTCGAAGGAAAACGAGAAGCGCCGGCTCGACGCCCACCAATTCGGTGAGCTGAACCGCACCAGTATCCTGTCCAGCAAGGAGTTCGCCGATATCTACGGCGCCGATCTCGGCCAGGCGCTTGCCGAAACCGGCAAGGTGACGGCGGTGAACTTCTGGCAGGACCCACGCTGGCCGGATCTCGGCGACCGCTGGGGCATCATCCTCGAGGAATTGATCGCCGGCACGCGCACCGACGTCAAGGGCAGCCTCAACGAGCTCGAGGCCTATGCCAATGAGCTGGTGAAGAAGTAGGTCCCTCCCTCTTGCGGCGCGCGGTTCGCGGCAGTCTCGGGACTGCCGGAACCTGTGCGTCGCAGGAGGGGCCCACCAGTCATGTCCAGATATCAAAGACACAGCAAGGCCTGAGACCAATGCCTCGACGTTCATCCCTGCCGGTCGCCTTTATCGTGCCGACACTGGTCATTCTGCTGGTCCTGTCGATGGTGCCGACGCTCTACGCGGTCATCATCGCCCTGCAGAACCGCGAGCTGAGCTCGACGGCCTATTCCTGGGTCTGGTTCTCGAACTTTTTTGATCTATTCTCCGACCGCCGCTTCCTCAACGCCGTCTGGGTGTCGGTGAAGTGGGAGATCGTCACCGTCGTGGCGACCATGGCAGTGGCCATTGGGCTGGGCGTGTTGATGTTCGAGGTCGCGTCGCCGCGCCTGCGCAATCTTTACTGCCTGCTGTTCATCATCCCGGTGCTGCTGCCGCGCGTCTCGGCCGCCTTCGTGTGGAAGTTCGCCTACCATCCGCTCTACGGTATCGCCACCTACCCCTATCGGCTGCTCACCGGCGGGCTGATCTTCGACCCGCTGTCCAAGCCCGCGACGGCGCTGTTCGCCGTCGCCTCGGTCGATGTCTGGCAATGGGGCCTGTTCTTCGCCGTCATCGTGCTCAAGCTGCTGGAGACCTTGCCGCCGCAGCCGATCGAGGCGGCCAGGCTCGACCATGCCCGGCGCTGGCAGATCCACGCCTACGTCACCTTGCCGATGCTGAAGGCGCCGCTGATCAGCCTGATGTTCGTCAAGATGATCGAGTCGCTGCGCTCCTTCGACCTGATCTATGTGATGACCCGCGGCGGCCCCGGTGTGGCAACCGAAACGCTCGACATGTACGCCTTCTCGCAAGGCTTCATCGAGTCCGGCAAGGTCTCCTACGCCTCGGCCATGGCCGTGCTGATGATGATCGCCACGGTCATCACCTTCACCATGCTGTGGAAGCGGGTGCAGGCATGAAGCCCGGTCGCATCATCGCCAAGGCCGTCCTGGCCTTCGCCGGATTTCTGGCCGTGTTCCCGCTGCTGTGGACGGCGCTCAATTCACTGAAGAACAGCGTCGACATCATCACCCGCGTTCCCCGCCTGGTGTTCACGCCGACGCTTGCCAATATCAGCTACATCCTTGGCCGCGACAGCGTCATCACCGGCCTCTACAATTCGGTCATCGCTTGCGGCACGGCCGTGCTGATCGGCGTCGTGCTTGGCCTGCCCGCGGCCTACGCCGTAGCGCGCTATCCCAACCGCTGGGCCGGCGACATCCAGTTCTTCGTGCTGTCGCTGCGTTTCCTGCCGCCGGTGGCGGTGGCGATCCCGCTGATGGTGATCTGGCTGCAAATCGGCCTCTACGACACTTTGCCGGCTTTGATCGTCACCTATTCCCTGCTCACCGTCTCGGTGATCATGTGGCTGGCCATTCCGGCCTTTCAGGTTGTGCCGAAAGAAATCGAGGAAGCCGCCTTCGTCGATGGTTACGGCGCTTACGCGGTGTTCTGGCGGATCGCGCTACCCGTGGCTGCCCGTTCGCTGATCGGCGCGGTTGCCTTCAGCTTCGTGCTGGTCTGGAACGAGTTCCTGATCGCGCTGATGCTGTCGAGTTCCAACGCAAAGACCTTGCCGATCGTCGCGTCCGAACTCTCCCAGCAAGGCATGAACGTGCCGTGGGGAATCTTGAACGCCTCGGTCGTGCTCCTGTCGCTGCCGCCGCTGCTTTTCCTCGGCGTGCTCAGCGGTTTCCTGAATTCCGTTTTCCGGCAAAAAAAGACTTGAAGTGAGGACGACCCGATGCGGGCTTTGGTACTTGAGAAAAAAGGCGAACTGTCGCTGCGCGAGATCGCGTTGCCACTCGATGTCGGACCCGACGATGTCAGGATCGCCATCCACACGGTCGGCGTCTGCGGCAGCGACGTGCACTATTACACGCATGGCGCCATCGGCAGTTATGTCGTGCGGGCGCCGATGGTGCTCGGCCACGAGGCCGCCGGCACAATCGTCGAGGTCGGCCCCAATGTCAGGAGTCTGAAGGTCGGCGACCGGGTCTGCATGGAGCCCGGCGTGCCGAACCTGTCGTCGCGCGCGACAAAACTCGGCATCTACAATGTCGACCCTGACGTTACCTTCTGGGCGACGCCGCCGGTGCATGGCATTCTTGCTCCCTATGCGGTGCACCCGGCGGCTTTCACCTACAGGCTGCCCGACAATGTCTCCTTCGCCGAGGGCGCCATGGTCGAGCCCTTCGCCATCGGCATGCAGGCTGCAAGCCGCGCCCGGATCGTTCCGGGCGATGTCGCCGTCGTCGTCGGCTGCGGCCCGATTGGCATCATGATCGCGCTTGCCGCCCTTGCCGGCGGCTGTTCGAAAGTGCTGATTTCCGATTTTTCCGCGCCCAAGCTGAAGATCGCAGCGCAATATGCCGGCATCGTGCCGGTCAACATCGGCGAGCAGTCGCTGGTCGATGCCGTCGCGGCCGCGACCGACAATTGGGGCGCCGACATCGTCTTCGAGGCGAGCGGCAGCCCCAAGGCTTTCACCGACCTGTTCGATGTCGTGAGGCCAGGTGGCGCGGTGGTGCTGGTCGGGCTGCCGGTAGAGCCGGTGACCCTCAACGTGCCGGCGGCGATCTCGAAGGAAGTGCGCATCGAGACGGTGTTCCGCTATGCCAACATCTTCGACCGCGCCCTGCAACTCATCGCCTCCGGCAAGGTCGACCTCAAGCCCCTGATCACCGGCACCTATGATTTCGCCGACAGCATCCAGGCGTTCGAACGGGCCGCCGAAGGCAACCCGCAGGACGTCAAGCTGCAGATCCTGCTTACAGGCGAAAAGGGCTGACAATGTCCGCGATCGTTTGCTCCCATGTCGACAAGGCCTATGGCGCCACCACGGTCATCCGCGATCTCAACCTCAGCATTGAAGAGCACGAATTCGTCGTCTTCCTCGGCCCGTCCGGCTGCGGCAAGTCGACCTTGCTCAGGATGCTGGCGGGTCTGGAGGACATCAGCGGCGGCGAGGTTTCGATCGGAGGCAAGGTGGTCAACGACCTCGATCCGGGGGATCGCGGCATCGCCATGGTGTTCCAGAACTACGCGCTCTATCCGCACATGACGATCTTCGACAACATCGCCTTCGGGCTGCGGCGCCAGAAGGTGCCGGCGGCCGAGATCCGCAAGCGGGTCGAAGCGGTTTCGAGGACGCTGGGGCTCGATCCCTATCTCGGCCGCAAGCCGGCCGAACTTTCCGGCGGCCAGCAGCAGCGCGTGGCGATCGCCCGGGCCATGATCAAGACGCCCAAGGTGTTCCTGTTCGACGAGCCCTTGTCCAATCTCGACGCCAAATTGCGCAACCATATGCGCGTCGAGATCGCGCGGCTGCACCAGTCGCTGAAGACCACCACCGTCTATGTCACCCATGACCAGCTGGAGGCGATGACGCTCGCCGACCGCATCGTGCTGCTCAAGGACGGCGTCATCGAGCAGATCGGCTCGCCAGCGGAAATCTACCGGCGGCCGGGCAATATTTTCGTGGCCGGCTTCATCGGCACGCCGAACATGAATTTTGTCGATGTGACGGCCGCCCGGGCCGGCAACGGCTGGACGTTGACCGGCGCTGGAACGGTGCTTTCGATAGACGGGGCGGGCTTTCATCTCCAGCCGGGCGGTCGCGCCGTGCTGGGCATCCGCCCGCCGGACCTGAAGACGGCCGGCGCCGGCGCCGCCGGCATATTGCAAGGCACTGCCGATCTCATCGAATTCCATGGCAATGACGCGCTGGTGACCTTCGGCTCCGGCGGCAAGGAGATCAGCGCTCTGGTTCCGGCACGCGAATGCCCTGTGCTGCATGCTCCCGTCCGCTATGCGTTCGAGGAGGAAGCGATCCACCTGTTCGACGCGACATCGGGCGCGTCCCTGCGCAAGCAATAGAGCGCCAAAACCTACCGGATGGCGTCGAGCACCTGCCGCTGCCGGTGCATTTCCAGGAAAATGCGGTAGTCGCGATCGAAGCGGGCGCCGGCCGCCGGGTTGGCGGCGCGTGTCTTGCCGCCCTGCTGCATGGCAAGGCAGGCGGCGTTGAGATCGGGGAACAGCCCGGCGGCGGTCGCCGCCACCATGCCGGTGCCGAGCAGCACTGCCTCGTCGGCCAGCGGCTCGACGACCGTACAGCCGGTGGCGTCGGCATAGAGCTCCATCAAGAGCGGGTTCTTGGTGTGGCCGCCGGTGACGTGCAGCGTGTCGATCAGGTAGCCGTTCTCGTTCAGCGCCTCCAGCACATGGCGCACGCCGAGCGCGATGCCGACGGCGGTGCGCCAGTAGAGCTTGCACAGGCTGTCGAAAGACGAATCCAGCGTCAGCCCGCTGACGACGCCGACGGCGTGCGGGTCGGCGAGAGGCGAGCGGTTGCCGTGGAAATCCGGGAGCACGTGTAATCGGGGGGCAAGGTTCTCGCCCTCGGCGGCGCGCAGTTCGGCGACGCGCGCGGCGATCCTGGCATGCATGGCCGCGTTCGGCTCGCCGCCGGCGCCGTGCCAGCGGATGATATGGTCGAGCAGCGCCCCGGTCGCCGACTGGCCACCCTCCGACAACCACAGCTTCGGCAGCGCGGCGCCGTAGTAAGGGCCCCATACGCCGGCGAAAGGCTGCGGGTCGGGCGACATCGCCATGACGCAGGAGGATGTGCCTGCGATCAGCGCCAGATGGCGGCCAATATTCTGGTCGTCGCCGGCAAAGCCGCCGAGCACGCCAAGCGCCCCGGCATAGGCGTCGATGACGCCTGCGCCGACGCGGCAGTTCTCGGTCAGGCCGAGTTCCGCCGCTGCCTGCGCTGTCAACGGGCCGATATCGACGCCAACCGGGCTTGCCTTTTCGGGCAGATTGCCATGGTCAAAAAGATCGTCGAGGCCGACGAGTTCGAAGAAGTCGCGCTGCCATGCGATGTCCTGGTGCGCCAGATAAGTCCACTTCGCTGTCAGCGTGCATTGCGAGCGGGCCAGCGAGCCCGTTGCCTGCCAGGTCAGGAAATCGGCCAGGTCGAACAGATAGCCGGCTTCATTCCATGTCTTCGGTAGATTTCGCTTCAGCCACATCAGCTTCGGCGTCGCCATCTCGGGCGACATGACGCCGCCGATATAGTTCAGCACCTCGTGGCCGCTCGCCGTGCATTCGTCGGCCTCGGCGATGGCGCGGTGGTCGAGCCAGACAATGGTGTCCCAGCGCTTATCGCCGCTCGTCGACACACTGAGCTGGCCGCCTTGCCTGTCCCGCACGACCAGAGAACAGGTGGCATCGAAGGAAATACCGGCAATATCCCCGGCTGCGACGCCGGCTTTTTCCCGCGCTGCACGCACGGCGGTGCAGACAGCGGTCCAGATATCGCGCGAATCGTGCTCGGCATGATCGGGCTTCGGCTGGTTCATGGCGATCGGCCGCTCGGCACGGCCGAGCAAGGCGCCACTGGCGTCGAGAATGCCCGCGCGAGCGCTCCCGGTGCCGACATCGACCGCGCAGACAAACTGTTTCGTCAAGATGCTCTAACTCTCGCTCCCAGGCCTGCAATCAGATCGGGCAATTGCAGCATGTCAGCGAATATAAAGTCCGGTTCGGTCGACGCAAGCCGCGCTTTCAATCCCGGATTGCCGGCGTGCGCGCCGCCGGTAAAGGCAAGGACGCGCATGCCTGCCGCGCGTGCGGCGGCGACACCGGCCGGGCTGTCCTCGATGACGAGACATCCGCGCGGATGGGCTCGCATGGTCGCGGCGGCGTGGAGGAACAGGTCGGGCGCCGGCTTTCCCTTGGCAACCATGGCCGCGCTGAACAGATGCGGCTCCATCAGCGTCAGCAGACCGGTGACATCGAGCGCGTAACGAATGCGTTCCAGCGTGCCGGAAGAGGCGACGCAGTACGGCAGGCCGAGGTTCGACAGCATCTCCTTGACGCCGGGGATCGGCTTCAGCTCCTCGCGAAACTTTCGCATGAGGTCGACACGCATGGCGGTGAGATGCTGATCGGTGATCTCCAGGCCGAAGTCGCGGCTGAGGATCTCGCGCACGCTTTTCATGCTCTTGCCTAGGAAATGCTCGTAGGCAGCGTCCTCGCCGAGACTGCCGCCCGCGAGTTCGATCATGCCGAGCAGCGCCGAAACGGAGAGCGCCTCGCTGTCGACCAGCACGCCGTCGCAGTCGAAGATGACCAGTTCAGGCGTCATGATGCCGGCTGGCTCTCAGAGCTTGCTAGCGAGATAGCGCGTCAGCGTGGTGCGCGTGCCATTGGCCCAGAGCACGTTGAGCGCGTGGGCGAAGGCCTCGACGAAGGCGGCGGCGCGGCCGACATCGCCATAGATATCGTCCATCGCAAGCCACGCGGCGGGCGCGTCCTTTGCCGCCTTCGCCGTTGCCTTCAGCCGGTCCCATCTGGGGTCGTTGGGCTCGATGACGGCGCCGCTGTCCGTCGTGCCGAAGCAGTAACGGCACCAAAGGGCCGATTCCAGCGCCAGTCCGGCAACGCCTTTGCCGGCCTTCAGGCGGTCGGCGATGGTCGGGATGATGAATTTCGGCTGGCGATTGGACCCGTCGAGGCAGAGCCGGCGCACCGTGTCGCCGATCTTGGGATTGGAGAAGCGCTTCTCGATAAGCTGGTAATAGTCTTCCAGCACCGTGTCCGGCACCGGCGGCACGGTCGGGATAATCTCGTCGTGCTCGAGCTTGTCGAGGAACCCGCGCACCAGCGGCTCCTGCATCGCTTCATGGACGAAGTGGATGTCCATCAGCCCGGCCGGATAGGCGATGGTGGCATGGCCGCCATTGAGGATGCGGATCTTCATCAGCTCATAAGGGGCGACGTCCTTGACGAACTGCACGCCGACCTTTTCCAACGCCGGGCGGCCATCGGTGAAATGGTCTTCCAGCACCCATTGCCGGAACGGCTCGCAGAACACCGGCCAATTGTCCTCGAGGCCGAAATCGTCGGCGAGGATCTTGCGCTCGCGGTCGCTGGTTGCCGGCGTAATGCGGTCGACCATGGCGTTCGGGAAGGCGACCTTGTCGCTGACCCAGTTCGCCAGATCCTCGTCGATCAGGCGGGCAAGGCCGATCACGCCATCCGACGTGACATGGCCGTTGTGGGGAATGTTGTCGCAGGACATCACGGTGAACGGCACGATACCATCCTCGCGGCGTCGCACCAGCCCGGCCAGGATGATGCCGAACACAGTCTTTGGTGTGGCGCCCGGCTGCGCGTCCGCGACGATGTCGGGATGGGTCGGGTTGAAGACGCCGGAAGCCGGGTCGATGAAATAGCCGCCTTCGGTGATGGTCAGCGAAACGATCCTGATCGCCGGGTCGGCCAGCCGATCGATGATGGCGCCGGCATCGCCCGGCATCAGGAAATCGATCATCGCGCCGGTGACGCGGGCGCTCATATGGCCCTCGTCCTGCTCGACCACGGTGGTCAGCCAGTCCTGCTCTTCAAGCTTGCCGCGGCCGATCTTCTCGCCGTCGAACACGCCGGCGCCGACCAGCGCCCAATCATGACCGATGCCCTGACCGAACAGGTCGTCGAGATAGACGGCCTGGTGCGAGCGGTGAAAATTGCCGACACCGAAATGCACGATGCCGGCTTTCAGCGCCGAGCGGTCATAGTTCGGACCTGCGACCTTGGGCGGAAGCCCGGCGAGGCTCGAGGAAGAAAGTTTCACGGTCATCTGCTTTACCCTTTGGCCGATTTGCAGCCCGACTGTTTCGCCTCCTTCGGGAGGGCGAGGGTGAGGGGCCGCACCTGGTGTTCCAGCATGCGGCCCCTCACCCGCCCCCGCGGCGCCTTCTCCGGAGGAAAGAAAGAGGCGCCGTCCCCCTCAAATCGTTCTTTTCAACTCATCCATTGGCCGCCATCGACATTGTAGGTCTGGGCAACGATGTATTCGGCCTCGTCACTGGCGAGGAACACGGCCATGCCGGCCAGGTCTTCCGGCTTGCCCATGCGGCCGTAAGGCACGCCTTCGCCGACCAGCCGCTTTTTCTCGCCCTTCGGCCGGTTCTCGTATTTGGCGAACAAGGCATCGACCTCGTCCCACATATCGCTGTCGACGACGCCGGGCGCGATGCCGTTGACGTTGATGCGGTGCTTGATCAGATCGAGCCCGGCCGACTGGGTCAGGGAGATGACCGCGGCCTTGGTGGCACAATAGACTGCGACCAGCGGCTCGCCGCGACGCCCGGCCTGGCTTGCCATATTGATGATCCTGCCGCCCTTGCCCCGCGCGATCATCGACCGGGCGGCTGCCTGCAGCATGAACAGCGTGCCAGCGACATTGACGGAGAAAAGCTTTTCATAGCTCGCCCGAGATATCTCCACGATCGGCGCTAGGTCGAACAGAGCGGCGTTGTTGATCAGGATGTCGAGACCGCCCGCCTTGTCCTCCACCGCCTTCACCGCGGCATCGATGGATGCCTGATCGGTGACGTCGAGTTTCACGGGATAGGCATTGTCGCCGATCGCGGCGGCCGTCTTCTGCGCGGCTTCAAGGTTGATATCGGCGATCGCGACAGTGGCGCCCTCGCGCACATAGGCTTCGGCGAAAGCCCTGCCGATGCCTCGCGCCGATCCCGTGATCAGCGCCGATTTGCCTTGCAGCCTCACTGTCCTATCCTCACCGGCCCATCCTCATTGGCCCATCCTCACTGGGCCATCGCCTTGCCGTCAGCGCCGAAGCGATGCAACTTGGCTTGGTCAGGGGTGAGATAGATGGTGTCGCCATGGCGAACCGCCAGTTCGCCGTCGGCACGCACCGTCAGCGGCCCGACGCCGTCGGCTTGAACGTGCAGGAACGTGTCGGAGCCCAGATGCTCGGCAACGCCGACCGTCGCCTTCCAGTCGCCCGCCGTGGTCGAGATCTGCATATGTTCGGGCCGGATGCCGATGGTCTTGGCGGTATATTTGCCAGCCGGCGCGCCTTCGATCAGGTTCATCTTGGGCGAGCCTATGAAGCCGGCGACGAACAGGTTCTTCGGCGTCTTGTAGAGCTCCATCGGCGAGCCGACCTGCTCGATGTTGCCGGCGTTGAGCACGACGATCTTGTCGGCCATGGTCATGGCCTCGACCTGGTCGTGGGTCACGTAGATCATCGTGGTCTTGAGCTGATGGTGCAGTTCGCTGATCTCCAGCCGCATGGTGCCGCGCAGTGCCGCGTCGAGGTTGGACAGCGGCTCATCGAACAGGAAGGCCGAGGGTTGGCGCACAATGGCGCGGCCGATGGCGACGCGCTGGCGCTGGCCGCCGGAGAGCTGGCCGGGACGGCGTTCGAGGTAATTGGTGAGGTTGAGCACGCGCGCCGCGTCCTTCACCTTCCTGTCGATGGTCGCCTGGTCCTCGCCCGCCATCTTCAGCGGGAAGGCGATGTTCTTGGCCACCGTCATATGCGGGTAGAGCGCATAGGACTGGAACACCATGGCAAGCTTGCGCTTGGCTGGCGCCTCGCCGGTGACGTCGCGGCCATCGATATTGATGGTGCCGCCGCTGGTGTCCTCAAGGCCGGCGATCAGCCTGAGTAGCGTGGACTTGCCGCAACCCGACGGGCCGACGAAAACGACGAACTCGCCGTTTTCGATCACCAGGTCGAGGCCGGGGATGATGGACGTCGAACCAAAGGACTTGGAGACGTTCTTGAGCGTGATGTTTCCCATGGTTTCCTCCCCGAGGGCTGTTTTTCGCCGATTGCTTCAGGCAATTTCCGTCACTTCACCGCGCCAAATGTCAGGCCGCGCACCAGCTGCTTCTGGCTGAACCAGCCCATGATCAGGATCGGCGCGATGGCCAGCGTCGAGGCGGCCGAAAGCTTGGCCCAGAACAAGCCTTGCGGGCTGGAGAAGGAACTGATGAAGGCGGTGAGCGGTGCGGCTTCCGTGGTGGTCAGCCGGATCGTCCAGAACGCCTCGTTCCAGGCCAGGATGATGTTGAGCAGCATGGTCGAGGCGATGCCCGGCACCGCCATCGGCGTCAGCACGTACCAGATTTCACCCCATAAGGATGCGCCGTCCATACGCGAGGCTTCCAGGATTTCGCCCGGGATTTCTCGGAAGTAGGTGTAGAGCATCCAGACCACGATCGGCAGGTTGATCAGCATCAGCATGATCATCAGGCCGATGCGCGAGTCCAGCAGGCCGAGATTGCGGAAGATCAAGTAGATCGGGAACAGCACGGCAACCGCCGGCATCATCTTGGTGGACAGCATCCACATCAATATGTCCTTGGTCCGCTTGGTCGGCGAAAACGCCATCGACCAGGCCGCCGGAATGGCGACCAACAGCGCCAGGATGGTCGAGCCGACCGAAAGCAGCACCGAGTTCAGGAAGAACTTGAAGTAGCCGCTCTGCGCCTGGACTTCGGCATAGCTCTCGAAGGTCCCGGAGGGGATCAGGTTGAAGCCCTGGATCGCTTCCTGTTCCGACTTGAACGAGGTGATGATCGTATAGAGGATCGGGAAGAAGATCAGCAGCGCGACGGCCCAGGCGGCAATTGTCGCGATTGTCTTGTGCTGGGTGGTGACTGAGCGTGCCATCGTATCCTCCCTTATTTGTCCAGATTCTTGCCGACGGCGCGCATGGCGAAGAAGGCGACGATGTTGGCGAGAATGACGGCGATCACGCCGCCCGCGGATGCCTGGCCGATTTTGAATTCCAGCAACGCCTTCTGGTAGACGAGGAAGGGCAGGTTGGTGGAGGCGTATCCAGGACCGCCATTGGTGGTGACCAGGATCTCGGCGTAGACCGACAGCAGGAAAATCGTTTGGATCAGGATGACAACGGTAATCGCCCGCGACATGTGCGGCAGCGTCAGATAGATGAAGCGGCTGATGAAGCCGGCCCCGTCCATCTCAGCGGCTTCCTTCTGCTCGCCGTCGAGCGACTGCAACGCGGTCAAGAGGATCAATGTCGCGAAAGGCAGCCACTGCCAGGCGACGATGATGATGATCGCTGTCATCGGATGCTGGCCGAACCAGTCGATCGGCTGTCCCCCGAAGAAGCGCGCTATGTCGGCGAACACGCCATATTGCGGATGCATGATCATGTTCTTCCAGACCAATGCGGCCACCGGCGGCATGACAAAGAACGGCGAGATGACGAGGATGCGCACGATCCCCTGGCCCCACATTGGCTGATCGATGAGCAGCGCCAGCAGGATGCCGCCGATCACCGTGATCAGCAGCACGCTGACCACTAGGACAAGCGTGTTGAGGATCGACTGCAGGAAGGCCGGATTGGAATAGAACAGCGCGTAGTTGGATAAGCCGACGAACCCGTCGCGCATCGGGTTGAGCGGATTGTACTGCTGGAAGGAGAACCAGATCGTGATGACCAGCGGCACGATCATCCAGACGAACAGCAGCACCACGGAAGGCGCCATCATGAATCGGGCAAGCGAACGGGTCTGCTGAGTAGCCATGACGGTCACCCTTCAAGGATCAGGCTGAATTTTCACAGGCTCTGGAAAGGCGGCCGCCCGAACTGGGTTTCGGGCGGCCGTTGCCGGTCAAGGAGGTGACCGGCGTTCGGCACCGGGAGGAGCCTTACTTGATGTAACCGCCCTCGGTCATCGACGCGGTGGCGGCGTCCTGGGCCTGCTTCAGCGCATCGTCGACGCTCGACTGGCCGGCAAGAGCCGCCGAGAAGAGCTGGCCGACGGTGGTGCCAAGGCCCTGGAATTCAGGGATGGCGACAAACTGCACGCCGACATAGGGCACCGGCTTGACGGTCGGATGCGTCGGGTCGGCGGCATTGATGGAGTCCAGCGTCATCTTGGCGAACGGAGCCGCCTTCTGGTACTCGGGATTGGCATAGAGCGAGGAGCGTGTGCCTGGAGGCACGTTCGCCCAGCCTTCCTTCGACGCGACGAGCTCGGCATAGTGCTTGCTGGTCGCCCAGGACACGAACTTCTCGGCGGCATCTGCCTTCTGCGTGCCGGCCGGGATCGCCAGCGACCACGCCCACAGCCAGTTGCCGCGCTTGCCCAAGCCATTATCCGGCGCCAGTGCATAGCCGACCTTGTCGGCGACAGTAGAGTTCTTCGGGTCCGAGACGAAGGAGGCGGCGACGGTGGCGTCGATCCACATGCCGCACTTGCCCTGCTGGAAGAGCGCCAGGTTTTCGTTGAAGCCGTTGGACGAGGCGCCCTCGGGACCGTCGGCCTTCATCAGGTCGACATAGAACTGCAGCGTCTTCTTCCATTCCGGCTGATCGAACTGCGGCTTCCAGTTCTCGTCGAACCAGCGGGCGCCGAAGGAGTTCGACATGGCCGTCAGGAAGGCCATGTTCTCGCCCCAGCCGGCCTTGCCGCGCAGGCAGACGCCGTTCACGCCACTGGCGCGATCGGTCATCTTGTCGGCCGCCTGCTTGATGAAGTCCCAGGTCGGGGCATCAGGCATTTTGAGGCCGGCCTTTTCCATCAGGTCCTTGCGGTACATGACGAAGGAGCTCTCACCATAGAAAGGCGCGGCGTAGAGCTTGCCATCGACCGAGAGGCCACCGGCAATGGCCGGAATGATGTCCTTGGCATCATAGTCGTCGCCGAGCTTGTCGAGCGGCAGGAGCCAGCTCTGCTTGGCCCAGATCGGAACCTCGTAGGTGCCGATGGTCATCACGTCATACTGGCCACCCTTGGTGGCGATGTCGGTGGTGACGCGCTCGCGCAGCACGTTCTCTTCGAGCGTGACCCAGTTGAGCTGGATGTCCGGGTTAGCCTTGGTGAAGTCGTCGGTCAGCTTCTGCATGCGGACCATATCGCCATTATTAACGGTGGCGATGGTGATGGATTCGGCGTGTGCGGCGAATGCAAGCGTGCTGGCCGACAACAAGCCCAGGGTGAGCGTGCGAAGTTTCATCAAATTCCTCCCATAAACCAAGTTGAGCATTTGCCTTGGTTGTGAGCAATTACTCACTTAGTCTTAATTATGTCAAGCCGGATTCGATGCTGCAGCGCAGCACACGGCCGGGAATGGGCGGAGGTTCGGCGACAGCGCTCGGATTGCTGCGGCTGGCGTCCAGGCAGCGGGGTCAAAGCCTCTCGAACGGCTATCGTTTGTTGCCCCGGTCTGACGTCAGCTTATGTGCCGGTCAGCAGGCGATCTCAGCCAGCAGCCAGTCGCGGAAGGCGCGGATCTTGGGCACGTTGCGGCGCGCCTCGGGGTAGACCAGCCAGTAGGCGTGCCCGTCGTCGCCGACCAGGTCGAATGGCTGGATCAGCCGGCCGTCGGCGAGTTCGGCCTTGAACAGCGCCCGGGTCAGGATCGCCACGCCATGGCCCGATATGGCCGCGTTGGCTTCGTAGGCCTGCGCGCCCATGCTGCTGCCGGGCCGCTTGGCAAGGTCGTGGCTGTGCACGCCGGCGGCCTCGAACCACTGCGTCCACCAGATGTCGCTTGGGTCGAGGATCGGCAGCTTGAGCAGATCGGCCGGCTCGTTGATGCCGCCGATGCTCGCCGCGAGCTTCGGGCTCAGCATCGGCGTAAAATCCGCGTCGAGCAGCTTGTGGGCTTCCAGCCCCGGCCATTTGCCGCCGCCCGAACGGATGGCGAGGTCGACATCCTCGCGGGCGAAATCGGTCAGCCGGCTCGACGTGTCGAGCCGCACGGCAAGGGACGGATGCGCGATCTGGAATGCGCCCAGATGGTGCGCCAGCCAGTTCGAGGCAAAGGTCAGCACCGTGGTGACGCACAACAACCCGTCGGCGCCACCGCGCGCGGCGGCGTAGGCTTGGCTAAGAATGGCAAAGGCCTCGCTGACCGCCGGCGCCAGGCGCTGGCCGGCTTCGGTCAGTTCGATCTGTCGCGGCCGGCGCAGGAACAGCGGAGCGCCGACGCGATCCTCCAGCACCTTGATCTGATAGCTGACCGCCGCCTGCGTCATGGCGAGCTCCCCGGCGGCCTTGGTGAAGGAAAGATGCCGCGCCACAGCCTCGAACACCCGGATCGCCTGCAATGGCGGCAGCTGCGAAACCTGTGGCGCGCTGAGGTCAGGCATAAAACCTCCTTATGGGTCGTTATCGACGTTCGATTGGCAAAAGCGGCCGGCAAGGCCGACATTCATCCTCAACCCGTCATTCGGGTTCAGGATAACGAAGGTTGACGATCATGACCATGGCGCAGCAAAAATGCACTCCCGCTCCCGATCATCGCTGGATTTCGTGGCTTGCGGACGGATTTGGCTGGTTCGCGACCAGAAAAAGGGCGCATCTCGACATCAGGGACCTGTCGCCGCATCTGCAGCGCGACCTCGGTTTCCTCGATGGCAACGATCCTTTCGGCCGGCACCAATAGCCTTGCTGGCTTTATCGCGAAGCCGTCAAATGCTGGCCAGCAGGGCGGCCGCCGTCCGCTCGTCGGTGATGAGCCCGTTGACCAGCCGTCGGTTGACCGCCGCCATGATGCCGGGCAGCTTGCGCTCGCCCATGGCGAGCGCGATCACCAGCGACTTCTCGCGCGACGGCAGCGCCGCCGACGACACCCGGTCATTGGTAATGCCGTCGATCATACGGCCCTCGCGATCGAACACCCAGCCAACGATTTCAGCGACGCCGCCGGCCTTCTGCAAGGCTTTCAGTTCGCTTTCGGAAATGAAGCCATCCTCGTAGAGCGGCGCCTTCGGGCCAAGGTCGCCGATACCGATGAAGGTGACGTCGGCCTCCGCCGCAAGCACCAGTGTCGGCTGGATCATCGGCTGGGCGAGCAGCATCTCGCGCTCCTGCGGCGAGGAGGCGATGACCGGCAGCGGCATTGGGAAGGACCGCGCCTTGACCCTGTCGGCCATGGTGAAAATGACGTTGTAGAAAGCGGCCGAGCCATCGGGCGAGATGTTGCCGGTCAAGGACACCACCTTGTGCTGCGGGCATTCCATCGGCGGCAATTGTTCGATCGCCGCCTTCAGCGTGCGTCCAGTGCCGATGCCCATGACGATCGGCGTTGGCGACCGCAACCGCCGCTCGATCTCGGCGGCCGCCGCTTCGGCGATGCCGATGGTGGTGGAGGATGAATTGGGATCGCTCGGCACCACCTCGACCAGGTCGAGCGCAAAGCGCGATTTCAGCCGCGCGGCAAGATCCAGGCAGTTGGCGATCGGATGATCGACGCGGACCTTGATCAGGCCTTCCGACACCGCCAGCGACACCAGCCGCTGCGCCGTCTGCCTCGAGATGCCGAGCGTGGCGGCTATCTGGTCCTGTGTGTTGCCGGCAACATAATACAGCCAGCCGGCGCGCGCGGCGTCGTCCAGCCTGTTGCTGCCGCTGTCCTGCCGGGTATTCACGTCCTGCCTCCCGAAACCGCCGATCATCAGGCGGTCGTATCAGTTTCGCAGGGAATGATCGCCTGCGCAATTGTCAATCTCAAGAGCAAATGCTTGCGCCGAAGCGGCGGTGGTTCTCCGCCAGCATTCCTATCGGAGAAAGCGCGGCGGGTCCGTTTTACCATCTGGAAGCATGTTCAATTGCAGCCAAAGGTTTATCTCATGGCGCAAACCCTTTAAGGGATCGCAAAAAGGAGCGCTTCATGACACCGAAGGCGGTTTTCTGGGACATGGACGGCACGCTGGTCGACAGCGAACCGCTGCACGAGGCAGCCCTCATCGCAGCGATGCGCAACGCCGGCCTCACGCCACCGGCTGATCTGCATGAGCGCGTGCTCGGCGTCGCTGCCTGGCCGGTCTACGAAATGATGCGCGACGAGTTCGGCCTGCGACTGCCCTTCGACGAATGGATCGTTCACAAATATGAGCATTACCTGCCGCTAGTCGAAGGGCTGAAGCCGCGCCCAGGCGCCATCGAGGTCTTCAAGGAGTTGCGCGCGCTCGGCGTGCAGCAGGCAGTGGTCTCAAACTCGGATCGGATGATCGTCGACGCCAATCTGCATATGGTCGGGCTGACCTACCCCGGCATGAAGACGATCAGCCGCAACGATGTGCGGGAAGGCAAGCCGCACGCAGAGCCTTTCCTTCGCGCCGCCTATCTGGCCGACGTCGATCCCGCGCACGCCGTCGCGGTCGACGACAGCTGGCCGGGCGCCATGGCGGGCCTGGCGGCGGGAATGACGACGATCTTCTGGCCTGAAAAGCCGATGGAAGGACCGCCCGGCGCCATTGTCATCAACAGCGCCGGGGAATTGCGGGCTCAGCTCGGACTGTAGCCTTCAGTTCCGGTACACCGGCTCCTGCTCGTCGAGGATCGCTTTCAACTCGGCGAGATGACGTTCGGCCTGACCGGGATAGTCGTCCATCTCGCTCGCCGCCTTCTCGGCGATCGCGTCGGACAGGGTGCGCAGCGGCCGGCCGGTCCACAGCGCCTTGATATAGGTCTCGGCGGCACGCTCGAAATAAAACATGCGGTTGAAGGCGTCGGCGACGGTGTCGCCGATGACCAGCACGCCATGGTTGCCCATCACCATCACCTTGACCTTAGGGTCGGCGAGAAGCTGCGAGCAGCGCTCGCCCTCTTCCTCGAAGGCCAGCCCGCCATAATGCGCGTCGACGACGTGACGCTTGAAGAACATCGCCGAATTCTGGTCGATTGGCGGCAGCGTCGAGTCGGCAAGCGAGGCCAGCACGGTGGCGTGGATCGAGTGGACGTGCATGACGCAGCGCGCGTGCGGCACATTGCGATGGACGGCGCCGTGCAGACCCCATGCCGTCGGGTCTGGCGCATTCGGCCCAGAAAGCGTCTCGGGGTCGTTGGCGTCGATTTCGATCAGGTCACTCGCCTTGATACGCGAGAAATGCACCTGGTTCGGGTTCATCAGGAACCTGGTGCCGTCGTCGTTAACCGCCAGCGAGAAATGGTTGGCCACCGCTTCGTGCATGTTGAGCCGCGCCGTCCAGCGGAAGGCGCAGGCGAGATCGACGCGCTCCTCGTAGAAGGGCAGGTTGGTCAGCGTTTCCTTCTGCAGGCGGGCGATGCTCATCGTAAAAGATCCTCCGGTTTGATCCAGAATGCCGCGCGCCGCTGGTGCCCGCAACCGCTTTCGCTTGGTGCAGAAAGTCGGTTATGCCGCCGTGCTTGCGGCGCCAACGGTTCGCAGTCCGCCGTGCTCGACGATGAAATCGATCACCTCCCGCAGGCCCTTGCCGCGCGAAAGATCGGTGAAGCCGAACGGTCGCTTGCCGCGCATGCGGCCGGCGTCGCTCTCCATGACATCGAGATTGACGTTCACATAGGGCGCTAGGTCGCTCTTGTTGATAACCAGGAAATCGGACCGCGTGATCGCCGGGCCTCCTTTGCGCGGGATTTCTTCGCCTTGGCAGACCGAGATGACGTAGAGCGTGAGATCCGCAAGATCCGGCGAGAAAGTGGCTGCAAGGTTGTCGCCACCGGATTCGATGAAGATGATGTCGAGGTCGGGAAATTTGCGGTTGAGCTCGGCGATCGCCTGCAGATTGATCGAGGCATCCTCGCGGATGGCGGTGTGCGGGCAGCCCCCGGTCTCGACACCGACGATGCGGTCCTCCGGCAGCGCCTGCAGCCGGGCCAGCATCATGGCGTCCTCCCTGGTGTAGATATCGTTGGTGACGACGGCGATGGAAAACTCGTCGCGCAGCGCCTTGCAGAGTTTTTCGGTGAGCGTCGTCTTGCCGGAGCCGACGGGGCCGCCAATGCCAACACGAAGTGGGCCGTTGGGTTGTGTCATATCGGGAACTCCATGATGGCAAGAACGGCGAAGCCGAGCCCGATCAACAGGCACAGCGGCGAATAGAGACTGGTATCGAGCCGCGCGAAAGGCTGTTGCGGCGCCAGCCGGCGCCACCAGGGCGTGAAACCGGCAGTGCCGCGCCCCAGGAACACCAGCCCGATCAGCATCGCGGTGGCTGCGAGGCCCTGCTTGGGAAACGGCGAGGCAAAGAAACCGATGAGCGCCAGCGGCCACAGCGTTGCCAGGCCGAGGCACGCGGCAACGGCGAAACTGGCGAACGGCGTCGGCATTTCGTCGACGCCGCGAAACCCGAGGACAGCGTGGGCGCAGGACGCCGTGTCCCTGCCTGGCCAGACGCCGCCGATGCCCCAATAGACATGCAGTGCCGTGATCAGCAGCAGGACGAAGGAGAGGACGAAGGCGAGGAGGATCATGAGCGGAACAGTCGCGAATACTGGGTTTCGTGCTTCATCGCCATGACGTCGGAGACGAAGGCGCAGCCGCCAAGGTCGTCCAATGTCGAGCGGGACACGCGGGCAGCGGTCGAGAGCGCCAGCGGCTCGAAACCCGCGAGCAGCGTCGTCGCCTCGTTCTGACCGATCATGCCGAGCCGGATCGCGGCCTGGACGAGGTTGGAGAAGAAGGCTTGCAGGAAGGCGGACAGCGCGTCGTGCAGCGCAATGCCATTGCCGCCGGCGACAGCCCCGACTGCGATGCAGTAGGCGCATTGCGCCGGCAAGCGCTCCAGCACGGCATTGGGCCAGGCGGCGGCTGCTTTGAGGAAGGCCGCGCCTTGCAGCATGGTCTCGGCGTGGCGCTCGCGCGAGCCGGCCAGCGCCTCGGCCAGTGCCACAACCTCAGCCAGATCGCCCCCTTCGCTAGCGCGGCGCCAGCTTTCGGCGAACAGCACGGCATCGTTCCAGCCCGAGCCCATCTCGACCAGCGTCTCCAGCCAGCCGGCAAGGCCGGCGGCATCGGTCACCATTCCATCGTGCACCGCGCGCTCGAGGCCATGGCTGTAGGCAAAGCCGCCGACCGGAAAGGCCGGCGACAGCCACGCCATCAGCCGCAGCACGGCGATGCCGGACGGCTGGTCAGTCATGATCATGGTGGCCGGCATGACTATGCGAATGGGAATGCGATTCGCTGTGTGAATGGGAGTGTGCCTCACCGTGGCTATGGGCATGCGCCTCGGCATGGCTGTGATCGTGGCCGTGATCATGTCCATGTCCACCACCATGGCCGGAATAGGCGCCGCGCACCGGCTTGAACGGTTCGGAAACCTCGTCCACCGTGGCGCCAAGCCCCTCTAGCATGGCCTTGATGACATGGTCGCGCAGGATGACGATGCGGTCCGCCTCGATGCCGGCGGCGAGATGGCGGTTGCCGATATGCCAGGCGAGTTCGGCGAGATGCACGGCGTCGCGGGCGCGGATGTCATAGATCTCTTCGGGCGCCGCGATGATCTCGATATGGCCGCCATCCTCCAGCACCAGGCGGTCGCCATCGTTGAGGGCAACAGGTTCGGGCAGGTCGACCAGCACCTTGCCGCCGTCGGCAAGTTCGATGGCCCGGCGGCGCAGATGCCGCTCGTCATGGGCCAGAACCGCACGGCCGGATGGTACCGTGGCCCCCGCACTGCCAGCGGTCAGCACCGAGACGGCGCGCGGGAATTTAGTGAAGTCGGTGTTGAGGTTGAGCTTCATTTCGTCGAGCCTCCGTTAGAGCGCCGCGCGTCCTCTTGGACGCGCAAAGGACGCTCTAATACTTTTGAATCTATGCATCGTGCTTTCCCAAAATCGATTCCGATTTTGGGGCCGATGCATCGGCCTGCGCCCGCGCACGGGCGGGCCGCGCCAGCACGCGGTCGAGATAAGCGTTGACGCGCTCGGACTCGATCGGGAATTTTCCGGCGCGGGCCCAGCCGCCCATGTCACCGAGCAGCACGTCGACGGCGGAAAAGCGGTCACCGAGGGCGAAGGGCTTGTCGCCGAGCCGGCGCTCCAGCGCCTTGACCTCCGTGGCGAAGTCAAAGGCCGCGGCAGGACCGACATCGACCCGCACGTCCCTGGGCAGGAGGAAACGGTGTCGCAATTTGTTCCACAGCGGCGCCTCGAACTCGCTCTGGGCAAAATGCATCCAGGAATCCATTTCGGCGCGGCCAGCGAGACCGGGATTGGCGCCCATCCCTTTGTCTGCGTGCTTGTCGGCGAGATAGACACAGATCGCCGCCGAATCCGTCACCGTCAGCTCGTCGTCGGTGAGGACAGGCACCTTGCCCGACGGATTGAGCGCATAGGCTTCCGGAGAGCGCAGCTTGACCTCGACGAATGCGTAGGGCTGCCCGAGTTCCTCGAGCATCCAGAGGACGCGGCTGACCCGGGATCCGCGCGATCCAATGGCCTTGTACATCGTTGAACCCTGCCTTTCCCCGGGAACTCTAGACCATCGGCTGATGTCATACGATCGTGTCGAACAGCCGCGGGATGAACGATATCTGGTAGATCAGAGCGGCCGCGACGAAGGCGATGTGGAAACGGCGGTCACGCACCAGGATCGCGACGATGCACAGTGGATATTCGTTGCCGAAGCGGGCGAAATGCTCCGGACCTTTCAATAGCGTGTCGATCACGTCGAGCAGATAGGTTGCCGCCAGCAGTCCGAAGAACCAGGCGCGGCGCGAATAGAAGAAATCCTCGTAGCTGGTGTAGTCGAGCATCGAATCCGGAAACAGCAACGCGCAGAGCAGGAACAGGGTGATCGCGTAGAAAATGATGAACAGGTACTTGCCGAAGGTCCAGGTTTCGATGGCATAGAGGCCGAACTCCCACCACCAGATATGGACCAGCATCAGCAGCACCGAAGCGACCCAGGCCAGATGCACCGTATAGAGCCGGTATTGGGCGGGATGCTGGACGATGCGCGCTACCCCCGACAGCAGGCGCGCGACGCCGAGCCCGATCACCATGCCCATGACGATGCGGATATGTGGGAAGATGTCGTGGGGGGAGGCTATTTCGCTTGCCATCGGCCTTAACAAGAAATGCGGCGAGCTTAAACTCGCAGAAAGCTGTCCATTGAAAGCGGGGCGACCGGCTAAAATCGCCATCAAGCGCCTGTTTGGCTGTATATGGCGGTTCGCTCGGAAGATGGGGTTTTCTTAAGCCCGTCTCTCTTACCGCCACAGGTAAAGCGTCGCGGTATGCCTCGTCCAAAACCTGCGAAGCATAGCGGCGAAGGCTTGGGCTGTCCTTGATGATATTACCAATCCAGATACGCTGTTCCGTTATCGATGCTTGCCAACCGTGGCATCTGTGGGCTGGTTGGAATTCCCATTTCAGGAGGTGCGCAATCAATACCTCCGTCCTGCTGCGGATTTCCCGTCTGTCGCCCCTCCCCAAGCTCTCGATCTCCTCAGCCAGATTCTCTCGATCCAAGCTCGGCAAAGCGCCCCTCGCGCAGCAGTGGGCTTTGCTCAGCGCACCATTGCACGAAGTCCGTTTCGTACGGTGTTGATGCTCGAAGGCGATCAATCTTATTCATGGGAACATCATGCCCCAGTTTGCGAAAATCGCAACGAATCACTCAGGGCTGCATATCGCTCCGATCAAAACAGAAAGTACCTTTGCGCCATCGGCAGCACGGTCGCCGGCTCGCAGGTCAAGAGTTCGCCATCGGCGCGAACTTCGTAGGTTTCCGGATCGACCTCGATTTGCGGCGTGGCGTCGTTGAGCACCATCGAGTGCTTGCCGATGCCGCCGCGCGTGTTTTCGACGGCGACGAACTGCTTGTCGACACCGAGCCGGCCGTGCAAACCGGACTCGAGTGCGGCCTTCGAAACGAAGGTCACCGACGAATTGGTGCGGGCTTTGCCATAGGCGCCGAACATCGGCCGGTAGTGCATCGGCTGCGGCGTCGGGATCGAGGCATTGGGGTCGCCCATCGGGGCGGCCGCGATCATGCCGCCGATCAGCACCATGTCCGGCTTGACGCCGAAGAAGGCCGGGTTCCACAGCACCAGATCGGCGCGTTTGCCGATCGCGATCGAGCCGATGTCCTTCGACAGGCCATGCGCGATGGCCGGATTGATGGTGTATTTGGCGATGTAGCGGCGGACGCGGAAATTGTCGTTGTCGCCCGTCTCCTGCGGCAATGACCCGCGCTGGCGCTTCATCTTGTCGGCCGTCTGCCAGGTGCGGATCGCCACCTCGCCGACGCGACCCATGGCCTGGCTGTCCGACGAGATGATCGAGAAGGCGCCGATGTCGTGCAGGATGTCCTCGGCCGCGATGGTCTCCTTGCGGATGCGGCTTTCGGCGAAGGCGATGTCCTCGGGGATCGACGGCGACAGATGGTGGCAGACCATAAGCATATCGAGATGCTCGGCCAATGTGTTGACCGTGTAGGGCCTCGTCGGGTTTGTCGAGGACGGGATGACGTTGGGCAGGCCGCAGACCTTGATGATATCAGGCGCATGGCCGCCACCGGCGCCCTCGGTGTGGAAGGCATGGATGGTGCGGCCCTTGATGGCCGCCACCGTGTTCTCGACAAAGCCGCTCTCGTTGAGCGTGTCGGTGTGGATCATCACCTGCACATCGTAATCGTCTGCGACCGACAGGCAGCAGTCGATCGCTGCCGGCGTCGTGCCCCAGTCCTCGTGCAGCTTGAGCGAGCAGGCGCCGCCCAGCACCATCTCCTCGAGAGCGGCTGGCAGCGAGGCATTGCCCTTGCCCGACAGGCCAATGTTCATCGGGAAGGCGTCGAAGGACTGGATCATGCGTGCCATGTGCCACGGCCCCGGTGTGCAGGTCGTGGCCAGCGTGCCGTGCGCTGGGCCGGTCCCGCCGCCGAGCATGGTGGTGATGCCCGACATCAGCGCTTCCTCGATCTGCTGCGGGCAGATGAAGTGGATATGCGCGTCGAAGCCGCCCGGGGTCAGGATCTTGCCCTCGCCCGCGATGATTTCCGTGCCGGGGCCGATGATGATGGTGACGCCATCCTGCGTATCCGGATTGCCGGCCTTGCCGATGGCCGCGATGCGGCCATCCCTCAAGCCTATATCGGCCTTGAAGATGCCGGCGCTGGCATCGATCACCAGCGCATTGGTGATGACGGTGTCGACCGCACCTTGGGCACGGGAAACCTGGCTCTGACCCATGCCGTCGCGAATGACCTTGCCGCCGCCGAATTTCACCTCCTCGCCATGGATGGTGAAATCCTTCTCGACCTCGATGAAGAGTTCGGTGTCCGCGAGCCGCACCCTGTCGCCGACCGTCGGGCCATACATCTGGGCGTAGGCGGCACGCGTTAGTCTGGCCATCAGCGGTTGCTCCCGAAATGCGGTGTGATTGAAGCCGGGCTGCACATTGCCGCCCTCCAATGGTCACGCAATGACCCGCTAGGCGACACCTTCTGAACCCATTTGGCGGTTGAGGTTGAAGGGTCACCCCAAAACGACCGTTTGCCAAATCGATGGAAGGAAAATCCATGCGCAAAACGACAATTCTTGCAGCCGCCGCCAGCCTGATGCTGGCGGGTGCCGCCAGCGCCCAGCAACAGCCCGCGCAACAGCCCGCTCCCTCTACGCCGGCTCCAGCCGCGCCCGGGGGTCAGCAGGCCGCGCCGGCGATCCAGAGCGTCAACGTGATCGACATCAGCGAGTTGCCGAAGGACACCCAGACGCAGGTCAACCAGGTCATCGCGCAGCGTGGCGATGCCGGCCTGCAGAAATTGCGCAGTTCGATCGATGCCACCCCCAAGGTGAAATCCGCCCTCCAGGCCAAGGGAATGACGTCGGCCCAGGTGGTCGCGGCCAGCATGGAGCCGAACGGCGCGCTGACCCTGATCACCAAGAAAGCCGGCTGACCAACCGGCGCGGCGGACCGGTATCCGGTCCGCCCACCGAACCCGACAGGGAACCGTGACAGGGCTGGGGACGTTTGGTTTCAAAGGTCTTGAAGCAAACTGCGAAAGCGAACGATGACCCTCGACGCCCTGCCCGATGCCAGATGCGATGCGCGATGGTTGCATGTCATTGCCGCGGCAGCGTTTCTGGCGGCGAGTGTACCACAGGCGGCGCTCAACGCGCAGGGCCTGAAGAGTCCTGAGACCGTCGACCGCATCGTCGGATCGCAAGTCAACCAGGAAGAGGCCAAGGCGACAGCTGAAATCGGAAAAGTCAGTTCGGCGATCGACCGCACACGCGAAAACATCAGCACGGTCCGCAAGACGTCCAAACTCGACAAGGTCGATATCGTGTTCCTCACCGACGCGGCGCGCAGCGAAGGCGGCCCGCCGCCAGCCATCGAGAACAAGGTTCGGCAGCATCTGGACGATCTCAGCGAGTTGCGCAAGGAGATCGAGGCGAACGCCCTGCTTTTCAATGCTCTCGATTCTCGGCGCGTGCTTGCGCAGGACGTTCTCGCCGTGGAGTTCGATGATCCCGGAAAGATCGTCATCTATGCGGCCGCCAAGCCATCGGGCTGAGCCGCGCGCGGAGCTTGCGTTCATGCATGCCCTGAAGCCGCCCACTGGCCCTGCGCGCCACGCATAAAAAGCCCTCACAGCTTGCCCATCACCTTCTGCTGGAAGCCATGGATTTCACGCTTGCCGCCAAGCGGCACCAGCGTGACATCCCGTTCCTGCCCCGGCTCGAAACGCGTGGCGGTGCCGGCGGCTATGTCGAGGCGCATGCCGCGCGCCCGTTCACGATCGAATTTCAGCGCCTCATTGGTTTCGTAGAAATGGTAGTGGCTGCCGACCTGGACCGGCCGGTCGCCACCGTTGGCCACTTTCAGGATGACGGTCGGCAGACCCTTGTTGAGCTCTATGTCGCCTTGAACGGGGATGATTTCGCCTGGGATCATGGGATCTCACACGATGCCGAAGGCGAGGCCGACGCCGATCGCCGCGCAGGCGGCGCCCGTGATGCGGGCCACGCCGCGTGACCTCATGCCGAGGCCAAGCCCGACGGCGATGCCGATGGCATGGAGCAGCACGGTGGCTACGGCAAAACCGACCATATATTCGAGGCCGCCGGCATTTTCGGGCACTTCCGTGCCATGGGCATGGCCGTGAAACAGCGCGAACAGGCCGATGATGGCGACACCGGCCGAAACGGGCAGATCGACCGCCAGCGCCACCAGCAGGCCGAGCGCCACGACGGAGGCCAGTATACCCGGCTCGACGAAGGGCAGCGGCACATGGGCCATGCCAAGAGCCGCGCCGCCCAACATGACGCCGACGAACGCCGCCGGCCAGACCCAGATCGCCTTGCCGCCCTTGAGGGCCGCCCACAGGCCGACGGCGAGCATCACCGTCATATGGTCTAGGCCCGACAACGGATGCGTGAAGCCGGCCATTGCGGAGGAGGTGGTGCCGATGCCGACATGGGCGTAGGCAGGGATCGCCGCCGCCACGAGCAGGATGGCCGAGAGGCACAGGCGTTTGACAGGGATCATTTTACTTGCCTTTCGTTTTGCGGTGTCACGCGGCCTTGCGGGGGCCGCAGCCCTCGGCCTTGAGCACGCGTTTGGTCGAAGCCGGATATTTCTTCAGCATCGCGGCGGGGCGGATCGGCCGCGCCGTAAAATTGCCGCCGCAGTTCGGGCAGACGCCACCAAGCACGTTTTCGACGCAGCCGGCGCAGAAGGTGCACTCGAAGGTGCATATCCGCGCATCCGTCGCTTCCGGCGGCAGATCCTTGTCGCAGCACTCACAGTTCGGGCGCAGTTCAAGCATGTCTGTCTCTCCTCACCGGATCGGTTCGTGCACGGTCACCAGCTTGGTGCCGTCGGGAAACGTCGCTTCCACCTGTACGTCGTGGATCATCTCGGCGATGCCTTCCATCACCTGGGCGCGGCTGACGACATGGGCGCCGGCCTCCATGAGATCGGCCACCGGGCGGCCATCGCGGGCGCCCTCGACGACGAAATCGGTGATCAGCGCGATCGCTTCCGGATGATTGAGCTTGACGCCGCGCTCCAGCCGCTTGCGCGCCACGATCGCCGCCATGGCGATCAGCAGCTTGTCCTTTTCCCTTGGCGTCAGGTTCATGCGTCATCCTGAAATGATGCGGATACAGTCACAGTGACCATAATTTGGGCAGCCCCGCTTTTCCATTGAGCAATCCAACGAGCGGGACCAGCCGCTGGCGCAGCTGGTAGCCGTCCTCGGCGTAAAGCCTCGCAAGAAGCTTGCCAGATGTCTTCACCGTCCAGACGCTGGCACCACCCCGATCGCCAATGATCTCCCTAGCCTGATCGAGCAAGGCTTCCGCTCGCGGCGACACCAGCAGCAGCGTGGCCACGGCGATCGCGCCATTTGATATCGCCGGACGGGCCATGATCTCGGCGATATCAGGTCCGATGCGGAAATCCTCGGCGTGGATGAGGGTTCCTTCCCTGCGGATACGCCAGCGGTCGCGAAAAGTACCCTGTGCGGCACGTTCGCCCATGGCCTGGCGGCCGAAGACGGTCGCTTCCAGCACCAGCGCCTCGGCCCATGCGGCAAGCTCGACGTCCAACGTACGGACAAAGGCGGCGCGATCGAAGACGATGGTTTCCTGCGGCAACCAGGCGATGCTGCCGTTCTCTCCGACGGTCAGTCTGACCCGGACTTCGGCATGGTCCGATGCGGCGCGATAGACTTTTTCGCAGGCCTGGGTCGTTATCCCAGCGCTGGCATGCGGGCCGACATCGACCTCCCAGCCGAGGCGGTCGCCGCCGGTCAGTCCGCCGGCGGTGTTGATCAGGACGGCCTCCAGCGGGCCGGCCGAAACGTATGGCAGCCTTATCTTGGCGGAGCCGTCCTGATAGAGGCGCCGCAGCCGCGTGCGGCCGTCGATGCTGGCGCAACCAAGCTGCGCCTTGCCAGCCGCGCGCTGGGCCAGCTGACCTGAAAACTTGCTATTTTCGATCGTATCCACGCCGTCAGGTTAAGCACTGCGGCGCTTTTGTCGACATATAGCTTGTTGCTTGATGACGTTTCCGTTTCTATAGAGGGAGCCACCTTGGTACGGTCAGGCGACGCTTGGCGGAGGGATAAGGCGAAGATCGCGGCCTGATATCGAGGACAAGAAGGCGCCGTTCAGTTGGCGTCGGGAAACGACACAGTGGGGAAGAAACCGAATGGCTGACCAGCTGGCAGCGGACATCATCGAGAAGATCAAGGCCCATGCCGAGCCGGGCGGCGAGGAAATCACCACCACAACCGAATTGACGGCGCTCGGGATCCATTCGCTGGAGCTGACCGAGATCATCTTCGACCTCGAAGAGCAATATGGCATCGAGATCGAGATGAACACGGTCGATGCCTGGAGCAATCTGAAGAACGTCGGCGACATGGTCGAGGCCGTTCGCGCTCTGATCGCGAAAAAAGCCTGACCGAATGCTGAAGCGCGTCGTCATTACCGGCATCGGTGGACTGTGCGGATTGGGCACCGATGCGCAGGCAATCTGGGCCGAGATGCGGGCCGGCCGGTCGGCGATCGGCCCGATCGACAATCCCTTCCTGCACGACCTGAAGGTCAAGACCGGCTGCGAGATCAAAGCACTGCCGGATCACGGCATCGAGCGCAAGCAACTGGTGTCAATGGATCGCTTCAGCCTGCTGGCGGTGCTCGCGGCGAAAGAAGCCATGCGGCAGTCCGGATTGGTCCCGCATGCGGACAACACCTATCGGATGGGAACCATTGTCGGTGTTGGCGTCTGCGGCTTCGAGACCGTCGAGGAGAATTATCGCGCCATCCTGATCGAGGGCAAGAATCGCGCCGGCATCTTCACCGTTCCAAGAGTCATGCCGGGCGCCGCCGCCGGTCAGGTCAGCATGCATCTGGGTTTGCGCGGACCGGTGTTCGGCGTCACTTCGGCCTGTTCGTCGGCCAATCATGCCATCGCATCGGCGGTCGACCAGATCAGGCTCGGCCGCGCCGACGTGATGGTGGCCGGCGGCACCGATGCGCCGCTGGTGTGGGGTGTGCTGAAGGGCTGGGAGGCGCTGCGTGTGCTTTCGCCCGACACATGCAGGCCGTTCTCGGCCGACCGCCAGGGGCTGGTGCTGGGCGAAGGCGCCGGCATGGCGGTTCTGGAAAGCTACGACCATGCGATGGCACGCGGCGCCACCATTTTGGCTGAAATCGCCGGCGCCGGCCTTTCGGCCGATGCTTCCGATATCGTCGCGCCGACCGTCGAGGGGCCGGAAGCGGCGATGCGCTTCTGCCTGGCGGATGCCGGGCTCAATCCCGAGGATATCGACTACCTAAACGCACACGGCACCGGCACCAAGGCCAACGACCAGATCGAAACCCTCGCGATCAAGCGCGTCTTCGGCGACCATGCGCGCGCGCTATCCGTCTCCTCGACCAAGTCGATGCACGCGCATTGCCTCGGCGCCTCGGGCGGGCTGGAGATGATCGCCTGCGTCATGGCGATCCGCGAAGGCGTCGTGCCGCCGACGGCGAATTACCGCGAGGCCGATCCCGACTGCGATCTCGACGTGACGCCGAATGTCGCGCGCGAGCGCAAGGTGCGCGCCGCCATCAGCAACGGCTTTGCCTTTGGCGGCACCAACGCGGTGCTGGCCTTCAAGGCAATCTGACCTCCGGGCGGTTACCACCTGGCCGCGCTATCCCCACCGTTCGCGCGGTCCGAATCGGGTGACTGTCCGTGCATGGTGAAAGCGTCACCGCCATATTGATCCGGCCTCGCCGCGGCCCTAGTTCTTGGCCGACCCGCCAATATCGCGCCGCTTGGTGCGAATCCCCCGCTCAGGAGTTCCCGATGGCAGACCTGTCCGCCTTTCCGATCGCAAGCCGTTGGCCGGCCAAGCATCCCGACCAGCTCCAGCTCTATTCGGCAACGACGCCGAACGGCGTGAAGATATCGATCGCGCTGGAGGAAATCGGCCTGCCCTATGAGCCGCATCTGATCAACATCGGCAAGAACGAGAGCTGGACCCCAGAATTCCTGTCGCTCAATCCCAATGGCAAGATCCCGGCGATCATTGATCCCGACGGACCGGGCGGCGCGCCAATCGGCCTGTTCGAATCCGGCGCGATACTGCTCTACCTGGCGGAAAAGACCGGCCTGCTCATGCCTGTCGACGCGGCGCGGCGCTACGAGACCATCCAGTGGGTCTTTTTCCAGATGGCGGCTGTTGGGCCGATGTTTGGCCAGGTCGGCTTCTTCCACAAATTCGCCGGCCGGGAGATCGCCGACAAGCGACCGCTGGAGCGCTACCGCGACGAATCACGGCGCCTGCTCGGCGTTCTCGACGTCAGGCTGAAGGGCCGCAAGTGGATCATGGACAATGACTACACCATCGCCGACATCTCGCTGCTCGGCTGGGTGCGCAACCTGATCGGCTTCTACGAAGCGCGCGATCTGGTCGGCTTCGACGATTTCGCCAATCTGGCAGCGTGGCTGGAGCGCGGCCTGGCGCGGCCGGCGGTGCAGAAAGGCCTGACCATTCCGGCGCGAGGCTGAACCCATCAGCCCTCGGGAAGGAGCAACCTACTTTGCTTTCGCCTTGGGTCCGCCCCTGCCGACCACGGAGGCGGCAAGGGATGCCACGCCCCGCGCCGTGGCCACGACCGCGCCGGCGGCGACATTGGCCGCGGAGCGAACCTTCGAGCCGCCGCTTGCTTTCGAGCCGCCGGCCATGGCCGGCTTCTTCGCTTGGGCGGGCTTGGCGGCCGCTTTCGGCGCGGTCACTTTCGAGCCCGGCACGACTTTTTTCGGGGCTGCCTTGCCGAAGGCCTTCGCATCCTTGGAGCGCTGGGCGATCGCCGGGCCGGCCCCAGCCGTCGACTGCGGCGCCTTCGGTTGCGCCGACTTACCCCTGGTGGGCTTCTTCGCGTTTGTTGCCATGGGACGGAATCCCTCTTCTGGCATGATTGCCTGATCGGGATAACGCGTTGTAAGTCTTAAGGTTCCCGTCGAAAAATATTGAAAATTAAACGGTTAAATCCAGATCAACCAAGGTTGATCTGGATAACGGCTTAACCAAAGACCAGGTCGGCCGCCCGGCGCCGCGCAAGCACGCGTTCGATGTTGGGCATGTCGTTGGAGGCGATCCAGGCGCGCGCATCCGCCTCGGAATCTCCATGTTCGTGCCAGCGTTCCATCAGGCGGCGTTCGAGCTCCTTGCGCGGCACGTCGACGAAGATCGAGAAATCGAACAGCGGCGCCAGCCGCGACCACGGCTCCTCGTCGAGCAGCAGGTAATTGCCTTCCACCAGGATGAACTTGGTCTCAGCGCCGACAATCGCCGCGGCGGCGCGCGACAATTCCATGCCGCGGTCGAACACCGGAATGGCGATCTCGGCCTCGCCGGCGCGGATGCGCTTCAAAAGCGTCTCAAAGCCGCCAAAGTCGAATGTGTCGGGCGCGCCCTTTCGCGCCCGCAGACCGCGCCGCTCGAGCACGATGTCGTCATAGTGGAAGCCGTCCATGGGCACGACCTCCACCGCGCCTTCCGGCAAAAGGTCATGCAGGCTTGCCGACAGTGTCGATTTGCCGGCGCCCGGCGGCCCGGCAATGGCGACGATGAAGCGATTTGCCTTGCCGGCGCGCTTGAAGATGGTAGCGGCGAGGTGGGCGATTTCGGACATTTTTCGGCTCCTTCCGAAGATTTTTGACTCATCTTGTCGGCGGTCGCTTGAATTTCAAACCGCGATTTGCACGATTTAGAGCGACCGGTCGTGGAGTCAGCACTGGCGACCGCGATTAGTCCCTTACGGCTTCGTCTTCAGCGTGCCGCTGGCTGGCCGATACGAAGAAATTCACTATCGAACGGGACTTCCGATGCCGCGGCGCCAGCCAACCCGAGGCTGCCATCCGCGGTGGTGATCGCGCGCGGGGGCTCGCCATCCGACAGGGGCAACGCACCGATGACATGGCGGAACGAGACGCCGCGATCCTCGCCAAGCGCGAATGCGGTCGCCACGCCCTCGCGCTTCAGCCAGTTGTCGCCAAGCGAGGCGGCGTGGCCGACCGCGGTGCGCCCATCCTCGATGCCGAGCACGCCGAGATGGCGGCCGCTCCACGGCGCGTAGTCGCGCCCGCCATTGCTGAACCACAACATGGTAACCGGCAGTTCGGCCGGGTTCTTCAGCACCAGCACCAGATCGTCCTCGGCCTCGCGAGCCAGCGCGGTCCAGCCTGGACCGCCATGGTCGGTCTCGACCAAGGTGAGGAAATCCTCGCGCCGGTCATCCATACGGTAATCCGTCAGATCGAGCGTGCCGCCGCCGGCAGCAGGGAAATGCTCGAGGTCCGACGACCGACCGGGGTAGGCCAGCATGAAGCGGCCGCGCGCGGGGTCCGGCTCCAGCGGATCGGCTGGCGTGGCGGCAAACCGCTTCGGCGAGAAAGCCAGCCTGCCGCCACCTTTCATTGCCGTCATCGGGTGATGGGCGACAGAGATCGCGCCGGACCCGCCGGAAAACACATGTTCCTGGTAGAGGAAAGGATGGTCGTCGCGCAGCGTGAAAATCTTGTCGACGCTGGCGCCCATCACCTTGTGGCGCAGCCGGAAGACCGCGCGCCAGCCACTATCCGTCGCGCCACTGTCGACCACATCCCAGGCGCTGTTGGCCGGCCAGCCATGCAGCGGTGCCTCCTCGACATCGCTGCGCGAAAACGGCGCGCAGAGAAAGTCGCCGGAGAGCCGGACGGTGCCCCGCGACAGGTCTGGAGGCAGCGTCTCGCCCGCGTCGACCCAGGGTGCACGGTGTAGCGGCTTCAACCGGCGCGCGCCGCTCTCGACGACCATGTCGGCGATGTGGCCAACCGTGAGGTCCAGCGAAACCGAAATGCCCTTGGCGTTGATCGTGACTGTATCCATGGCTCTCTCACCCGAATCTGACGGGTGCCAAGAAGAACCGGTTCGGCGCACCGCGCAAGCGCGTGGGCGCGTATTTTGCATTGGTTTTGCGCTCGCCTTCGTCGGAAAGTGCGAGCCCTATTGCCGCTTGTAGTCGCGCACCGGGGATTTCGTCCCGTCGGTATAGGTCACCTGCACCGACATCGAGGTCACGCTTTCGGTGACCTTGAAATAGGGCTCGAAATCATCGGGGATGGCGTAGGGATCCCTGGCATTGCAGGGCGGCATTGGAAGGGTCTTGTCGAGCGTGGCACCGTTCAGGCTGTAATGCACCTCCTTGATGGCGCAGCGGTAGGACAGCATCTGGGTGAAATAGACCAACCCATGGTTGCCGCTGGCGTCGAAGGCGATCCATGACGTCCAGAACTGGTCGAGGATCTGCTTGTTGCCCTGTTGCAGGGCGGCATCCGGGTCGAAGCTTATGTCGAACGGGCCGGTCTCGCGCCCCCTGATGTCGAGATATTTGATCGCGATCGTGGTCTGCGCCGTGCTGTCGGGCAATTCGAAGCTCGGATTGGGCATCGGCTTGCCAGTCCGCTGGTCGTTGAGCGCCAGCAGGCCGGTGTCGGTGAAGGGGCCGGCGCCGCCAAGACGCCAAGATATCGCGGTCGCCGGCTCGGGCAGCGAAATGGTCATCGACCAGCCCTGGTTGGAACGCATCGGCGTCAGCGACGGCGCGAAGCGGGCGGGGTCGAGCACGTCGCCAAGGGCCGCCAGCCGGCCGCGGCCGCGGCCCAGCCAGTCGGCAAGCTGGGTCTGGTCGACGAAATATCCGAGCAGCCCGCCATCCTTCTCGTAAGAGACGAATTTGGTCAGCGCCTGGGCTTCGCTGCGCTTGTCGGCCAGCGTCTGGCTGCCGAGCCGATCCTCCGAGAACTCCTGCGCCAACATGAAATAGGCCGGTGCATAGTCCGGATTGGTCGCAATGAAGGCGTTGAGCTTGTCGAGCCGCTGGGTATCGTCGAACTGCAGCAGGTGGACGAGCTTAATCGATGGCGCCTTGGCTTTCTCCGCGAGTTGGCCGAACACCTCGCGGGCGCCGGCCTTGCCGTCCTGGACCCGCAGAAGCGTGGCAAAGCGCGTATAGGGATCGATGGCGTCGACATCGAAGCCGGCAAAGGCGAGATAGGAGCGCCGCGCGTTGAGCATGTCGCCCGAGAGCTCGTAGACGCGGGCATTGTGGTAGAATTCGTCCGGCCGCTTCGGCTCGGCGATGGCGCCGCCTTGCGCGGCCAAGGTGGCAAACCCCTTGGCGATCGTGTCGATCGAGGCGGCGATCTGCTCTGTCGTCGCCTGAAGCTTTTCGGCCTGGACCACTTGCTGCTGCTGGCCGCCTACGAGTGTCTCGGTCGTTTGCTTGACCGCTTCGACGGTCCTTTGCGTCTCGGCGCCTTGGGCAGCTTGCTGCTGCTGGGCGGAGGCGATCTGATCGGTTCTCTGGGCAACCGTGTCGGTCGATTTCTTGACCTCTTCGACGGTCTTCTGCGTTTGCGTGACCGTTTGCTCGATCCTAGCCACCTTTTCGGCGACGATGCCCGTCGACTGCTGCAGTTGCGCGATCGCCGGCACCAGGCTGGCGATGATGCCGTTCTGCGAATTGGTCTCCTTCTGCACGGCGTAGACGCCGCCGGCAACCGCCGCCGCACTGGTGGCGAACACCAGCGCCGGCAGTGCCCTGGCCGCCAGCACGAGCCTGAGCACGATGGCAATGGCGATGATGACGGCCGCGATCGAGGCAGCCAGCGCGATATAGGCGGCGAACGGCGCCAGCGGGTTGAGGATGTCGGAAACGGCGCCGCCGATGAAGGCGATGCTGCCGGCCCATTTGCCGGTGCGGCTGAGCGACGCCCTGATCAATGACGGCGCGGCGCCAGCCCCAATGTCAGCCATTTTGCGAGCCCCCCTAGCCGCCGGATGCCACGCTCCTTCCCACGGCAGGCGCAGCTTTGGCAAGGAAAGACAGGAAACGGGCGATTTCGGGGCGGTGGCAAGGCTTGGTTCCTCTCCCCGCCTTGGCGAGTGGGGAAACAGGCCGCCGGCACTCGACATTCCCTGGGCTAACCGGCATTAACCAAATGGACGCACCCGCCGGGTTACGTTAGCTTCGCCTTATCTCAGCAACAGCATCGCCAGAACAGTCCAGCCCTTGTCCTTGCCGCGTCTCTTTCCGCTCTTCCAGAAAATCCTCGCTGTCCTGGCCCTGGCGGCCCTGATGGCCGGCTGCTCGACCACGGCCCCGCCCGACAGCGTTCTGGCCGTGCCGGCGCCACCGCAAAAATACGCGGCCATCGTCGTCGATGGAAAGAGTGGCAAGCAGCTGTTCGAGGTCAATTCGACGGCGCAGCGTTATCCGGCCTCGCTGACCAAGATGATGACGCTCTATCTGCTGTTCGAGGCGATGGAGACCGGCCGCGTCACCAAGGAAACGCAGATCCCGGTTTCGGACCACGCCGCCTCGCAGCCGCCGACCAAGATGCGTTTCCGGCGCGGGGAGACGATCGACGTCGATTCCGCCATCCGCGCCATCGTCGTCAAATCGGCCAATGACGTGGCCGTGGCGGTGGGCGAATATCTCGGCGGCTCGGAAGACCAGTTCGCCGCCATGATGACATCCAAGGCGCGCCAGCTCGGCATGAGCAGCACCACCTTCCGCAACGCATCGGGCCTGCCCGATGACGGCCAGATGACGACCGCCCACGACATGGCGGTGCTCGGCATGTCGTTGCAGCGGCGCTTCCCGCAGCACTTCCATTATTTCTCCGAAAGCGACTTCATGTTTCGCGGCCGGCTGGTGCGCGGCCATAACGACATGCTCGGCCGCGTGCGCGGCGTGAACGGCATCAAGACAGGCTATATCAGGGCTTCCGGCTTCAACATCGTCACCTCCTACGACGCCGACGGCCGCCAGCTGATCGTGGTGGTGATGGGCGCCGACAGCGCGCGCCAGCGCAACGACCATGTCGAAGCGCTGATCCAGCGCAGCCTGTCGCCCAGCATGGCCGACACCAAGACCAGGCTGATGTTCGCCGAACAGCAGTGAGGTGAGGCGTGATCCGCGCACCGGACAAAAAGCCAATTGCCTGGCTTTTGGAACGACGAACGGTGCAGACACGGTCCGCCCTTGAGCGGATCAAAAGGTCCAGTGGACCTTTTGAAGGGTCTGAACGCCCAAGGGGCAGGGAGCCTGCGAAGGGCCGGCCGCCGTCCCAAGTCGTGCCTTGGTGCCCGCGAAACTTCGCAGCCGGCTACCATCTTGCGACTGTCACGCAATCGTGCGGAAGACGTGGCATAGGCTTGCGAATCCGACAGTGGATAAGCGCCGTCGCCTCAGCGTATCCTAACTTACAGCGCAGGAGCCCATCATGAGCACCGTACCCAAGGCATCCGAGCAGAAGTCGGCCGACAATGAGAACGACAGCGGCGGCGAGTATTTCGAGGCGCCGACCACGCAAGAGGATTTGCACGAGGTTTCCGACGAGCATTTCGACACGCCCGAAGTGCCGGATTCCGAGCCATCAGGCCCGGGCGCATCGCGGCTGAAGCCGAAGAAGAAGCCGTCGGCGATCTCGGGCCGCAAATTCCGCAAGCGCGACCTTGTGCGTATCGACACGCTGCGCCCGAGCCTCGCCGACCGCATTCATTCGGACCACCCCGACCTGCCCAAGGGCGCGCGCATCAGCCGCGAGGAGCTCGGCCGCTACCGCATGCGCTACATGGAGGAGCTCTTACAGCAGGAGCACGGCGAATTCTCCGAGCTCGACCGCCAGGTGGTGGAATCGATCGCCCGGCAGGACACGATTTCGGAAAACAGCGAAGAAGAATTCGAGGAGCACCGCTCTTTCGCCGACCGGGTTTCCGACAACATGGCCGCCTTCGGCGGCAGCTGGTGGTTCCTGATCTCGTTCGCCAGTGTGCTCCTGGTGTGGATCGGCATCAACCTGATCGCGGGCATGGCGGGCGCCTTCGATCCCTACCCCTTCATCCTGCTCAACCTGCTGCTCTCCTGCATCGCCGCGGTTCAGGCGCCGATCATCATGATGAGCCAGAGACGGACGGAGGCCAAGGACCGGCTGCGCTCCTTCAACGACTACCGGGTGAACCTCAAGGCCGAGTTGGAAGTCCGCCACCTGCACGAAAAGCTCGATTACCTCATCTCGCGGCAATGGACGCGACTGGCCGAGATGCAGCAGATGCAGCTGGATGCAATGCACGAACTGGCGAGCGCGAAGAAGGCAAAGCGGGCGGTGCGGGGGCGGCGGCCGGTGAAGAGCCCGGTAGAGCAGTGAGGGGTGGTGCCCGCGCAGCGGGCGAACGCTCTGCTCCCCAAGCCAAGTTTCGCAACGCTGCCAATTGCCCGTTGAAGCCCGCGCCCGCTTCCGCTAAGAAGCCGTGACTTGCTGGTTCGCCGGCTGGTTCGTTTTCCGGGCTCTTCGTCCTGAAAGCACCCGTAGCTCAGTTGGATAGAGCGCTGCCCTCCGAAGGCAGAGGTCACAGGTTCGAATCCTGTCGGGTGCGCCAAATTCCGTAGGTCCGACCCGGACACATGGGTTACGGTTCATACCGGAGACATGGCTAACACTTTTGGCCCGAAGGGGTTTTGGAGTGGTTCGAGCCTGCATGTCGGCCACTTACTCCGATTGCCTCCTTTCCACGACCTGTGCGCTGGCTCCGGCGGGCGGCCTTTTTATGCGACATTCGGGAACCTGCTGTTCCTCGGCTGGTTCGAATGCCGGCAGCCTCCCTCGCTGCTGGTCAGGTCTCGCAAGACTTGGCCGGGCCCGCTTCGCCGCCAGTGAGGCGGGCCCACAGCGATTGGCAAGTCAGGTCCGCACCAAAGGAGCAGGGATGAAGAAGACATACGAACAACCCGTTCTCATCAAACGCCAGCGGCTGTCCAAGGTCACGGCAGGTCCGGGACCTTTCGCTCTCATTCGGCCAACCACGTCCGGCTGACAGCACCGCTATCGCAGGAGCCCGCTGCCGAAGGTGGCGGGCTCTCATCTTTCCCCGGGGGGGAACAGCCTGACGAAGCCAAGTTGGGGCAAACGCAGCCGACTTCCCTTCGCTGCGTGTACTTCTGCTCTGTATTGGAACCGCCTTCTGGTTATCAGTGGTGATGGCAGACGAGGCTCGCTTGCCCCAAGGCAACTTTCCGCAAGCGGTTGCTTGAGGAGCATCTGGAAAGCCGGAAGCTGCTATACCGCCCGCCGACAAGCCAGGTGCTGTTCACATTCCCAAGGTCTGATTGGGTTCCAAATGAAGGAAAGCTGCGAGCGAGCTGCTTGAAGCATCGAAGGCGGCCTGGTTGGCTTGAGCAAACTCTGCCAGCGCGTGCTCGACTCCGCCAGCCGCGGTTCCTGTAAGCTCCATGCGATACAGCACCTGGTGGGTGAGCATTGCGAGCTTGGCGTCTCTGTACAACGCACTGTGCTTCACAGTTTCGGTGTCGAAGTCTCCGATCAGCATGATGGTTGCTCCGGGTTTTGTCTCCGGAAATCTCCCATCTCGGTTTTGGTTCCGGCAGCCGATGGGGCGGGATATCCGCCCCAGGGGTTGGTGGGCGAGCGCCTCGGTCTTGAGAGTAGCTCCGGCCCGTAGAGTTCAAGCGCGGCGTTTCGGCCGTGCACTGTTTTCATCTCTGTTTGGACTGGCCCCGCTGCCGCGAAGGTGGCGGGCTTTTGGGTCGAGCCCCGAAGGGCCTCAAGAATGATAAGGCCGAATGGCTCTAGCCGTCGCGCGTGTGAAGGTCCTGAAGGCGAAGACAAGCCGCGCCACTCGAGGCTGCTCGATCGCCGAGAGGAGGAGAGACGAGCCCGCGAACCTTGACCGCCTCAGAAAATCTCAGTGGTTATGACTAGGATTATTCCTATTGCAGCCAAGACCATGACTACGATCATCGCGGCTTCAAAACTTCCTCCGGCTCGGCCAACGAATGCTATCATTTTTGCGCTCCCCGATGCACGCCCGCTCTGCCCTCTTTCAAGGAAAGACCGAAGGCTGCTTGGGTGAAATCACCTATGTTAATGGTGAACCATGAAACATGGCTGCCGCCCTTCTCTCGCCGCAGTCCCTACCGATCTGTTGGAGGTGTAAGTTCCGGGCCCTGCAGACCGCTGCCGCGACATACCGGGCATCTGATAGTAGAACCTTTGCAGCCCGGTCGGTGAGCCCCATGCGGGCAACAAGTGCCGTTCGAGGCCAACCATTTTCCGCAGTCGAATACCTTCCCGGCGCCGAGACACCGCCGACACTGGAATTTTCTGAATCCTGCCAAGCACCACCCTGCCCACTAGACGAGACGGCAAGAACGCAAGGGACGGAGATTAGTTTCAGCTAATTCACTTGACTGGCAAGGAATGTGTTCCTTGTCCCTGAATGCATCTGAGCAGGAATAGCTAATGCTAAACGCGAGAACGCGCCATGGGGGCGGAGCTGTGTCGGAATTGGAGCTGCCTGCCAAGCAGGCTCTCACCGCGGCCGCGGCGATGCCGTCGTCGCGGACCTCTGCTGAAGGCGTTGCGAAAGCCGAACCAGGTCGATAGAGAGGGCCAAAATCAAAGCTGAACAGCCGAGGATGTTTGGGCCTATTGACGCCTTTAGAGCCGCCCACCGCGTCAGCGCCCATCCCTAGGAGCCAGACTTGGCCACAACCATCACCAGGCGTGTCCTGATCACCGGCGCCGGCGCGGCTGCCGGCATCGGCTTTGCCATTGCGCGGCAGTTTGGCTAAGCCGGGCATGCGGTTTTCCTGACCGGCGCCAGCGCGCGGGTGCTGGAGCGCGCTGGCGAGCTTCGCGGCGATGGCGTCGATGCCACGGCCGCGGTCGCCGATCTCACCATCGCCGCGGAGGTGGGGCGGCTGCGGGCCGAGGTCGGCGCTATCGATATCCTGGTCAACAATGCCGGCATGGGCTCGCTGGCCTCGCCGTCCGTCGACAAGGCGTTCCTAACGATGAGCGAGGCCGAGTGGGACCGGGGCATCGAGACCAGCCTGAAGACGGCGTTTCTCGTCACCAGGGTGTTTCTGCCGGCGATGGTCGAAACGGGGTATGGGCGCATCGTCAACGTCGCGTCGGTGACCGGGCCGCTGGTCTCCTACCAGGGCACCGCCGCCTATTCCGCGGCGAAGGCCGGCATGGTCGGCCTGACCCGGACATTGGCGCTGGAAGTGGCGCGCCACGGGGTCACCGCCAATGCAGTGGCGCCCGGCTGGATCGAGACCGGCGCGTCGAGCGAGGCGGAACGGATAGCGGCCCTGCATGCGCCGCCGGGCCGCGCCGGCCGGCCCGGTGAGGTGGCGGCGGCGGTCGTGTTCCTGGCCTCCGAGAGCGCCAGCTATATAAACGGCGCCTTGCTGGTGGTCGATGGCGGCAACAGCCTTGAAGAGCGCAAGGGATAGAGGGCGCGGCCGGTTTTATGCCCGTGTGGATTTCGACCTTCGGCGCAACTCCTTCCACCGGAATGAACTGCGATCCCTATCTCGGGTGAAATTTCTCGCCGCCGCACCGGGCCGCCAGCCACAGTCGCTTGACTAAATCATCAGCCTACACTAATCATAAGTCATGACTGTTGATAGCGCACAGCTTGCCGCCCTGGGCGATCCGACGCGAAGGCAGATTTTTGAGCTGATAGCGGAGCGGCCGCGCTCGGTGGCGGAGGTCACGCGGCAGGTCAGCGTATCGCAGTCCGCGGTGTCGCAGCATCTGAAGGTGCTTCGCGATTCGCGGCTGGTGCGCGCGGAGCCGAAGGGCGCCAGCAACGTCTACCATATCGATCCGCACGGGCTTGGCCAGATGCGCGCCTGGCTCGACCGGTTCTGGAGCAAGACGCTCGCGACCTACAAGCTAGCCGTCGAGACCCCACCAGAGGAGTGACCATGAACACCCAGATTCCCATCGCCTCCGTGAAACAATCCGTCGTCGTCGAGGCGCCGATCGAGCGCGCCTTCAAGGTCTTCACCGAGGATTTCGGCAGTTTCAAACCGCCAGAGCACAACCTGCTCGCAGCCCAGATCGCCGAGACGGTGTTCGAGCCTCGCGTCGGCGGTCACGTCTATGACCGCGGCGTCGATGGCAGCGAGTGCCGCTGGGCGCGCGTGCTGGCCTATGAGCCGCCGAACCGCGTGCTCTTGAGCTGGGACATCAGCCCGCAATGGCGCATCGAGACCGACCCGGCCAAGACCAGCGAGTGGGAAGTGCGGTTCACCGCCGAAACGGCTGAGCGTACCCGCGTCGAGATCGAGCACCGCAACCTGGAGCGCCATGGCCAGGGCTGGGAAGGTGTGCGCGACAGCGTCGCCGGCGATCAGGGCTGGCCGCTTTACCTGCAGCGCTATGCCGATCTGGTTGCTCGGCAGGCCTGATCGCGGTTCAAAGGCGCTTCGCCCTCTGGGCGGTCATGGCGCCACGCCTCTGCACGCCCAGGCGACATTGGCGAACGACCTCGGGCCGTCCGGTCGCCCGGCCTGATAGGCATCGCGGACGGCAGCCTCGGTGCGTTCGCGCTCGGCTGCCTCGAGCGTGGTCATGTATTTGCCGAGCGGGCCCTCGCCGGCTGAAATCGGCGCCCAATAATCGGCGAAGTCCTGGTAATCCATACGGATCATCAGCTCGGTTTCGGTAACATCGGCCAGGCCCTGCTCGATGAAGGTCCGCTTCATTTCGCCGGGCTGCATCATCGGCTGGAAGCAATAGCGGCCGCGCAGTTGGCGACCGCTCTCGCTGAGCGCGGCGACCGTGTCGATCATCATGCGCATGCCCGCCATGCCGCCGAGATGGTCCCACACCACGGCCGCGACCACCCCGCCCGGCCGCGTCACCCGGCGCATTTCGGCAACCGCCTTGCCGGCTTCCGGCACAAAGTGAAGCACCAGCAGCGCCAGCGCGCGGTCGAACGCATTGTCGGCGAATGGCAAGGCGGTGGCGTCCGCCTGCTGGATCTCGATGCGCGGATCGGTGTTGCGCCGCTTTGCCGCCTCGACGAAGACAGGCGAAAAGTCGATCGCCGCGATCGCCGCGAGTTCGGCGGATTTCGCCAGTTCGAACGTCAGACTGCCGGTGCCGCAGCCGACATCGAGGATCTTTTCGCCGGGGGCGAGCCCGGCGAAGCCGATGAAGCTGGGCGCGAGCTTTCGGCTCCAGCGGCCCATGAGCTGCTCATAGCCGGATGCGTCATGAACGGTGAAACTCGACGTCATATGCGCCTCCCTGGCTGTGGGTACAGGCTAGACCTCTATCAGGATGAAGCCAAGATAGGGGGGTACGGTTGATGCCAGCATCCCAGGACAGGGGAAGGGCCGGTGTTTTATGCGACGCCCTTGAATGTCGCCACGCTCTCGCGCTCCACCAGCGGGCATTCCAGCTTGGTGATTGGATATCGCCCCCGCCCCACTATCGCAGGCGCTTCCAGCTGCTCGATCGCCCATTGGCCCATGGCCATGTGCGGAAGGATCGACGTCGTCAGCGGCGGGAACAAATGCCGGGCGATTTCCTCGTCGTCATAGCCGACGACCGAGATGTCGGCGGGAATGTGCAGTCCGGCTTCCTTAAGGGCTTCGTAGCAGCCGATCGCGGTGCGGTCGTTCTGGCAGAAGATCGCGGTCGGGCGGTCCTTTAGCGTCAGTAGCTTCACGGTCGCGGCGTAGCCGGCGCTGGCCGACCAGTCGCCCTCGACCACCAGTTCCGGGTCGAAGGGGATGTCGGCGGTGGCGAGCGCGCGGCGGTAGCCTTTCAGCCGGTCCTGTGCTGCCTGCATCCAGGGTTCGCCCGTGATGGTGGCGATGCGACGGTGGCCATGGCTGATCAGGTGTCGGGTCGAGCTCTGGCCTCCGGCGATCTCGGAGGGCACCACGGCGGGGAAGGCATAGTCCGCGGTATAGCAGTTGAGCAGGATAACTGGGATCTCGAGGCCGTAGAGGAAATCGGGCGCCGTGATTTCGCGGGTGAAGATGGTCATGTAGATCAGTGCCGAAATGCCGCGCCTGGTCAGCGCCGAGATGGCGCGCGGCTCCATCACGGCGTCGCCCATGGTCTGTGCCACCAGAAGCACGTTGCCGGCGTTCCACGAGGCCTGGCGCGCGCCTTCGATGGCGACCACGGCTTCCGGGCTGGTGGCGAGCTGGTCGACGGCGAAGCCGATCACGCCGTCGATTTCCTCGAAGGCCGAGCCATCAAAAGCCCCCTCGAAAGCCGCAACGGGCTTCAGCGCGGAGAAGGCGGGGGCGCTGTAGCCGAGCGCGCGCGCCGCCTCGATCACCCGCTCCCGCGTCTGCCGCGACAGGCGAATGCCAGGCGAATTGTTGAGCACGAAGGAAACCGTCGCCTGCGAGCAGCCGGCGGCCCTCGCAATATCGGTCATGGTGACGCGGCCCTTGGGCTTTGCCGCCGCCTTGCGGCGCTTCCTGATGGCCCGGTCCGTCGTCTCGCTCATATCCCCCCCAAATCCCCAGCCTGTCTAGCTTCAGCTCGCCGGGCCGACAAGATGAGGCGACGCTTCCGATTCATACCGGCATCGATCTTACTGATAATTATTACCATCCTTGAGGCTCATCCCCGTCCCAAAGGCTCGAGCCCTCGCAAAACCAGAGGTCGTAAAGGCTTTGGGTGCGTACGATCGCCCATCGCAGCGTCGGCAAATCGATTCGGCCATGACACCCAAGCGCCACCGGACCGGTCGTTTGCTAATAGTATTTACTAATACAAGGATGCGCTATACCGTCAATCCTCGCCTCCGGCCACATTGGTCCGGTTGGTGACGGAGGTGTCCGTGAACGGCCCGACGGAGAGCGGATATAACTTCCGCGAACCATGTCTCAGATATGTGATATGTCAGACAAATCGGACTATTTACGAACGGGGAATGAGTGTCTAAAGTCCGTGGCCGTGGCTGGAAACGACGTCATTCTTTTCAATGCCGGGGAACCCCTTTGAGGAGGAGGGCGTCCACGCCGCGGACGGCAATTCAGGTGAGCAAGACAATTTAGTGTGCAAGACAATTTACTGTGCAAGTCCGGTCAGTCCTACGACTGACCAAAACGGGAGGTTGAACATGAAATCCTTGATACGCAATGCATCCGTGGCCGCCGCGGCCCTGGCTGTCGGCCTGACGGCGACGGCAATCGCGCGCGCCGACGACAAGCCGACGCTGGCCTTCGTCGTCAACGGCGCTTCCGATTTCTGGAAAGCGGCCGAAGCCGGCGTCAAGAAGGCGCAGGGCGAACTGCCCGACTACACGCTCGAACTCAAGTATCCCGAACAATCCTCTGTCGCCATCCAGCAGCGGCTGATGGACGATCTGGTGACCGCCGGCGTCAAGGGCATCATGGTCTCGGCCGTCGATCCCAAGACCTCGACCGATGGCCTGAACAAGATCGCTTCGCAAACGGCGCTGTTCACCACCGATAGCGATGCCCCGCAGACCAAGCGTGTCGCCTATATCGGCTCTTCCAATGTCGACGCCGGCAAGCAGGCGGCCGAAATCGCCAAGAAGGCGATGCCGAACGGCGGCAAGTGCCTGGGCTTCGTCGGCCTGCTTGGCGCCGACAATGCCAAGGAGCGCATCCAGGGCATGAAGGACGGCCTCGCCGGCACCAAGATCGAACTGGTCGACGTGCGCGGCGACGACATCGACCAGGCGCGCGCCAAGAAGAATGTCGAGGACGCGCTGGTCGCCAGCCCCGACGTCACCTGCATGGTCGGCTTCTACTCCTACAACACGCCCCGCATCTATGAAGCGCTGCGCGATGCCGGCAAGCTTGGCTCGATCACCGTCGTCGGCTTCGATGACGATCCGATCACGCTGGGCGGCGTCAAGGAAGGCACGATCGCCGCCACCGTGGTGCAGCAGCCCTTCGAATGGGCCTATCAGGGCATGAAGCTGATGGCCGCGTATCTCAAGGGTGACAAATCGGGCATTCCGGCCGGCAATTTGATCATCATCCCGACCAAGATCATCGGCAAGGATGACGTCGACGCTTACGCCGCCAATCTCAAGGCGATGGCTGGAAACTAAGACCAGAAGCAGTCCAGCCGGCTCAACTTCGCTTGAGCCGGCTGTTCGCATTGACGAACCCTGCCGGGGTCGTCAGTCTGCAGAACGGGCATTTCGGCCCACCGGCTGCTGTCAGGCATGATGAATTATTCCGACACATCCATAGCTGCGACCACTCCGTTCCTCAGCCTTGAGAACGTGCGCAAGACCTATCCGGGGGTCGTGGCGCTCGACGGGTTCTCGATGGAGGTCAGGCCGGGCGAGGTCATCGGCCTGGTCGGCGAGAATGGCGCCGGCAAATCGACGCTGATGAAGATCCTCGGCGGCGTCACCACGCCTGACAGCGGCGCCATCACGGTCGACGGCGCCGCCCACAAAGGCCTGAGCGTGGAGGGGAGCCTGGGGTCGGGCATCGCCTTCGTCCACCAGGAACTCAACCTCTTCGAAAACCTCGACGTTGCCGCCAACATCTTCTTCGGCCGCGAGCCGTTGCGCGCCGGCCCGCTGAGACTGGTCGACCGCGCGAAGCTGCGCGAAATGGTGGCGCCGCTGCTGAAGCGCGTCGGCGCCAATTTCTCCGCCGACACGCAGGTCGCGGATCTGTCGCTGGCGCAGCAGCAGATGGTCGAGATCGCCAAGGCGCTGTCGATCAAGGCGAGGCTTGTGATCCTCGACGAGCCGACATCGAGCCTGCCGCTGGCCGAGACCGACAAGCTGCTCGACGTCATCAAGGCGCTGAAGGCCGATGGCATCAGCGTTATCTTCATCTCGCACCGCCTGCACGAGATCGAGCGCGTCGCCGACCGCGTCGTGGTGCTGCGCGACGGCATGCTGGCCGGGACGCTCGGCAAGCGCGACATCAATCACGACCAGATGGTCAAGCTGATGATCGGCCGCATGCTGAAGGAGCGCGAGAAAGCCTCCGAGGCGGCGCGTGCGCCCGGCGCCGTGGCGCTTGCAGCCAAGGCCGTCCGCACCCCCACCTACCCCAGCCGGCCGGTCGATCTCGAGGTCAGGCGCGGCGAAATCCTCGGCCTTGCCGGCCTTGTCGGCTCCGGCCGAACCGAACTGGCGCGGGTGTTCTTCGGCATCGAAGCCAGCCTTGGCGGCACGCTGGAGCTCAACGGCAAGCCCTTAACGCTGGCCAGCGCGGCGGACGCCGTCGCGCAAGGCATCTTCCTCGTGCCGGAAGACCGCAAGCTGACCGGCATCCTGCTCGACCTGTCGATCGCGCAGAATATTTCACTCCCCAATTTGCCGGCGCATGCCAGGCGCTCGCTGGTCTCGGCAAGTGCCGAGACCGCCACCGCCGAGAAGCAGAAGAAAAACCTCGGCATCAAGGCGCCCTCGGTGCAGACGCGCACCGGCACGCTGTCGGGCGGCAACCAGCAGAAGGTCGTGCTCGGCAAATGGCTGGCCATGAACCCGAAGGTGATGATCCTCGACGAGCCGACGCGCGGCATCGACATCGGCGCCAAGGCCGAGATTTACGGCCTCATGCGGGCGCTGGCCGACGCCGGCGTCGCCGTGCTGATGATCTCTTCCGACATGGAAGAGGTGATCGGCGTCTCCGATCGCATCGCCGTCATGCATGAGGGCCAGATCTCGGGCATTCTCGACAAGGATCAGTTCAGCCAGGAAAACGTGCTTTTGCTCGCGGTGGGCAAACCGGTGAACAGGCCGTAAGCGGAGACGACGATGACAAAGAAAGATCTCGGCCTGCTGATTCTGATCCTGGTGGTCGGGGCAATCGTCGCCATCATCAATCCGCGCTTCCTCTTGCCGATCAACCTCGCCAACACCTCGAACCTGATCGGCCTGTTCGGCATCCTCTCCATCGGCCAGGCCTTCGTCATCATCACCGGCGGCATCGAACTGTCCGTCGGCTCCGTTGTCGCGTTGCTGGGCACGCTGTTCATCGACTTCATCGCCGTGCGCGGCATGGGATGGCCGATTGCCTTCGTGCTCATCCTGGTGCTCGGCGCCATTATCGGCCTGGCGCATGGCTGGCTGATCACGCGGCTCAAGCTGCAGCCCTTCGTCGTGACCTTGTGCGGGCTTTTGATCTATCGCGGCGTCGCGCGCTTCTACACCGCCGACGGCACCGCCGGTTTTGCCTTCGGGCAGAATTTTCCCGATCTCGAATTCCTGACCGCCGGCCGCTCCTGGGGCGTGCCGAACTCCTTTTTCGCGCTGATCGTCATCGCCGTCGTCATGTGGGTGGTGCTGCACCGCTCGGTGTTCGGGCGCTATCTCTACGCCATCGGCAAGAACGAGGAGGCCGCGAAATATTCCGGCATTCGCACCGGCCGCGTCGTCATGGCGGCCTACGTCATCTGCGGCGTGCTCACCGCGCTGTCGGCGATCTATTTCGCCATGTACACGCGCTCGATCTCGCCGGCCAGCCACGGTCAGTTCTACGAGCTCTACGCCATTGCGGCCGCGGTGCTGGGCGGCTTCTCGCTGCGCGGCGGCGAGGGCTCGCTGATCGGCGTCATCCTCGGCACGGTGCTGCTGCAGGAACTGCAGAACCTCGTCAACCTGCTCGGCATTCCCTCCTCCCTCAACTTCGCCGTGATGGGTGGCGTCATCCTCATCGGCGTGCTGGTCGACCAGCAATGGGGCGTGTTCCGAGCGCGACGGCGGATGGTCGATGCCGCCCGCAAGGGCGCTGTCGGCGCCGCCGCGGAATAGGTCCCTTCCGGCCTTACCGGTGCAGGGGTGACGGGGTGGCGTGCCTTTCGCGGCACCCTCTGGTCATCCGCCATGCCTGGCTGAAATTACCTGCCGCTCTGTCGTGCGGCGCGGCGAACGCTTTGCAACAGGATGGCAAGGCAGCCAACCAGCAGCAGCGCGCCGCCAAGCAGCGGCGGCAGCGCGAGCAACTTCACCGCCGCGGTAACGGCGGCCACCAGGACCAGCGCCAGCAGGGCCAGATTGCCGTCATCGACGAACATGCCGATGACTTCCCTGGCAACGAGACGAAGGACGTTCATCAGGCGAGTCCTCCGGCTGCTGTTGGACGGATACCGCGCAGCCAGCGCACCATGGCGAAGGACGCCAGCGCGACGATGGCGAAGATGGCGAGCAGGGCAAGATCGGCGCCAGGCCAATCGGCGCCGATGCCTTCGCCGGTCCAGAAGATGCCAAAACTGGTCAGCATCAGCCCGACCACGAATTTGAGCGCATTCTCGGGCACGCGCGCCAGCGGCCGGTGGACGGCCAAGCCGACAAGCATCACCAGGATGAAAGCCGCCAGCGCACCCATGCTGGCGTAAAATGTCTGCCCATGCGCGGCGCCGACGGCGATGACGATGAACACCACCTCGACACCCTCGAGCAGCACCGCCTTGAACGAGGCCAGCCCGGCGAGGTAATCGGCGCGCCGATCGGCGGCCTGCTGGTGCAGGGCCACGGTTTCCTTGGCGAAGGCCGCCTCCTCGTCATGCAGGGCAATGACGCCGACGCTGCGCAGGATGGCTTTTCGCAGCCAGCGCATGCCGAACAGGATGAGCAGCACCCCGACGACGAACTGCAGCGTGGTGATCGGGACCAGCGCCAGCAGCGGACCGAAGGCCAGCACCAGGGCCGCCAGCACAGCCAGCGCCAGCGCGGCGCCGGTCAATGCCGGGCGCCAGCTGCGTGTCACCCCCACCGCAAGTACGATGGTGAAAGCTTCGACGACCTCGACCAGGGAGGCGAGAAATGCCGCCGTGATTATCGAGAGGACGGGTGTCAGTGTCTGCATGAAGTTTCCTGTCTGGCTCGACCTCATTTCGAGTTCGCGGATCGTAATCCAGAATCACCCCACGCGGCCAGCAGCCCGGAGCGTTTCCAGCGGCAGCGCAAGCAGGCGGGTGAAACAAGGCAGATCAGATCAGGCCCGACATGTCGGAAAAGGCCATGGCCTTGCGCAGCACTTCCGCGAAACGTTCGCCGGCCACTTCGCGCGGACCGCTGTTGTCGATTGACGTGACGCCAGGGCCGGACAAGCTCATATTGGCGCTGCGCGCCAGCCGCGCCAGCACCTCGCCGCGCGACTCGCGGCCGCGCATCGCCAGCCGCTCCGCCAGCACCTCGGGCGAAGCGGTGATCTCGACGACGGCCAGATTGGCATAGCGCTCGCGCAAGGCGGGGATGATCGCGCGCGACACGTTGGCCACGGCGACATGTCCATTGGTGACAGACCAGTCGACATCGGCAGGCAGGCCATAGCGCAGGCCATGCGCTTCCCAGGAGATGGCGAAGGCGCCGTCAGCCTCGGCCTCCGCGAAGGCGGCGTCGGCCAGCGTATCGTGGTCCTCGCTCGCCGTATCGCTCGGCCTGGTGATGACGCGGCGCACGAACTCCAGCTGCGTCTCGTCGGCAAAGAGCGCCTTGGCATAGCCTATGACCGTGTCCTTGCCGGCGCCGCTGGGGCCCACGACAGCGACGAAGACGCCGTGGCGGATCGGGAAGGTTTCGGCGGACAGTTCGCGCTCGATCGAGGCCGACACCATCATGCCACCCGGCATCCCTGCCGCCAGACGGTGCGTACGACCGGAACATGATCGTCGACGCGCACGCGCACCAGATCGGCGCGACGGCCCTGCTCGATGACGCCGCGGTCGTCGAGGCCGACGGCCCGCGCCGGGTTCTTCGAAACCATGGCGACGGCCCGCGGCAGCGAAATACCTTCGACCATGTCGCCGAGGAAGAAGGCCGACTGGATCAGGCTGAAGGGAATGTAGTCGGACGACAGGATGTCGAGCAGGCCGTCACTGGCCAAGGTGCGTGCCGAGACATTGCCCGAATGCGAGGCGCCGCGCATGACATTGGGCGCCCCCATCAGCACCCCAAGCCCGGCGGCCTTCGAGGCACGCGCCGCTTCCTCGGTGGTCGGGAACTCGGCGACCCGCACACCCTGCTCGATGGCCTCCTCGACATGAGCCGACGTCGCATCGTCGTGGCTGGCGAGCACGATGCCGCGCTCCCGGCAGGCGGCGGCGATGAAGACGCGGTTCGGCCCGGAGTTGCGTGACGATTCGTCCATCCGCTTCTCGCAGAATTTCTGGAAATCGCGATCCGAGAGTTTCAGCTTGCGCTGGTAGTAGTAGGCATAGGTTTCAAGATTGACGAACTGGCGCTGGCCCGGTGCGTGGTCCATCAGCGACGCCAGCTTGACTCGTTCGTCACCGTCGAAATTGGCGAATGCGTTGAGGCAATCCGGCGCTGAAACCTCGCAGCGAAGGTGCAGGAAGTGATCGGCCCGCAAACGATCCTGCGCGACGCTGTCCTCGATCGCATCGGCCAGCTTGCGTATGTCGTCCAATGTCAGGTCGGCGTCCTCGTCCATGCCGACGCGCAAGGCATCGAGCACGGTCGTGATGCCGGCGGTCGCCACCTGCGCGTCATGGGCGAGCACCGCGGCGATCGGGTTCCAGCGCACTTTCGGCCGCGGCGCATAATGGCCCTCGAGATGGTCGGTGTGGAGTTCGACCAGCCCTGGAATGATGAAGTCGCCGCCCATGTCCTCGCCGGTCCGGGCCGAACCGGCATCGATGCCCGCGATCAAGCCATCGCGCAGCACCAGTGAGCCTTCGACGATCTCGTCGGCAAGAACGATGCGGGCGTTGGAAAGAACAGTTTCGGCGGTCATTGCGGGTAGTCCTTGGTCTTGCAGTCGGGTTTCGTTCAGGCGATTTTTCGGGCCGGGCGGCGTCCGAGCGCGTGCTGGGAAAGCACCATGAACGGCGCACCGGGCTCGGGTTCGATAAACAATGTCAGCGCGTCCACGAGCACGGGCTGGCGCAACACATCGGCGAAAAGGCTGTCGATGGCGGCGCGCAGGCGAGGGCTTTCCCGTGGGCCGGCCCGCCCGGACAGGGTCATGTGGAAGCGGAAGGTCTCGAAGACATAGGGATAGCCCCATTGGCAGAGATTGCGAAACTCGACCGGCTTCAGCGAATCCGGGCTGCGCCGCTCGATCTCGGCCTCGGACAGCGGCGCGCGAAACCGATCGAAATCGCGTACCACATCGTCGGCGAAGCGGTTGAGCGGCGGCAGCGGACCATCCGGCACCAGCGCGAAGAAGCTGTCGATCTGGCTGACGACCAGGCGCGGGATCGTGACGACAGGCGTAACCTCGGCAAAATGATCCAGCGCCGCGCGGAGCGAGGCTTCGGTCTCCGTCGCAGCCAGGTGGAAGGGCGCCTTCAGCGTCGCGTGAAAGCCATAGCGGCGCGCCGAAGCGGTGTGGAAGGCCACTTCCGCCGCCGACAGATCGGCAACGGCCTCAACCGGCCTTGTCGCGGCGCCGAACGGATCGCGGCCCAGCCAATTCGCGGCGATGCGCGCCAGCGGCTCGTCCTGCCGGGGGGTGAAATAAATGGCATAACGCATGGGAAGTCCTCGTCAGAACTGTTGCCATAGGTGATTTCCATGACGGATTGACGAAGCTTTGACGGGTTTTAGAAGGCAAATCGACACTTCGGGTCCTTAGCCGACGATTTTTCCAAGCTGGACCAATAAGTTCGACCGGACGGCGACACGGTCAGGCCTTCATCAACCATTCGTGCTCGGGAGCATTGTGGAATTTCCACGTCCGCTTCGGTCCGGCCATCACGTTGAGGTAATAGAGGTCATAGCCGTGGCAGGCGGCACAGGGGTGATAGCCCTTGGGCACCAGCACCACATCGCCATCCTCGATCGCCATGGCTTCGTCCAGCGCGCGATGTCCGCTTTTGTCGGCATCGGTGTAGACGCGCTGGAAGGCAAAGCCCTGCGGCGGGTTGAGGCGATGGTAGTAGGTTTCCTCGAGATAGGACTCGGCAGGCAGGTTGTCCTGGTCGTGCTTGTGCGGCGGGTAGCTCGACGTGTGACCGCCGGGCGTGATGACCTCGACGACCAGCAACGAGTCGGCCGGCTGGCCTTCCGGCAGGATGTTGGTGACGTAGCGCGTGTTGGTGCCCTTGCCGCGCACCTCCTGGCCGAGATCGCCCGGTCCGATCACCCGGACCGGCAGGCCGCCGCCAAGACCGGGCGCCGAGCAGACGCCAAGTTCCAGCTCGGTATCGGCCGTCACCGACCAGTCCGATCCCTGCGGCACATAGACCGACCACGGCTTGCCATCGAAGGGCGACATGCGCTCGCCGAGCAGGCCGAGATCCTTGCCGCCGGCTTTCACGGTACCCTTGCCGGTCACGAACACCAGGCAGACTTCGCGGTCTTCCGTCTTTCCCGACGCGTTTTCGCCCGGCTTCAGCCGATGCAGGTCGAAACCGACATAGGTCCAGCCGGCGCTTTTCGGCGTCACATGGGCGACGCGGCCATGGCCCTTGTCGGCTTTGACGAGCAGTTTCGACATCGGGTTACTCCTTCGGTTCGGTCTCGCTTGCGGCCTTGCTCTCGTCCACCGGCTTGTAGAGATAGAAAAACTGCCAGATGGCGTAGCCGGCAAAACCGAGCGCGATGACGCCCCAGAACGGCGTGCCGGACGCGAACTCGATCACCGACCAGATCAGGCAGACGGCCACGACGGCGATGCGCCGCCACAGCGGGCGGAAGAACGGGTGTTCATAATCTTTCATCGCGCCATCCGAATTCAGCAATCCGTCCTCAGATAGACCGCGCCTCACGGCGAATCCAGTCTTCAGGCATTCGGAAAACCTTGCGTCTCCACCGTGTAGCCGGCTGATGTCATCACCCGCATCAGCTCCCTGTGGCCAACCTGCGCCATCTTCAACGGCGGGTTCTTCTTCGGGTCCTGTTCAGCCTCGACCACGAACCAGCCTTCATAGCCATGGTCGGCGAAGCGCTGCACGATGGCGCCGAAATCGAGCGATCCGTCGCCCGGCACGGTGAAGGCGCCGAGCGCCACCGCATCGAGGAAAGATTGCCTGGTGCGGTCGAGCTTCTCGATCACGCCCATGCGCACATCCTTCACATGGACGTGGCTGATGCGCTTGTGGTGGTTGTCGATGGCGCGCAGCACGTCGCCGCCGGCAAAGGCGAGGTGTCCGGCATCGAGCAGCAGTGGGATGCCTTCGCCCGAATGGCGAATGAAGGCATCGAGCTCCGGCTCGGTCTCGACCACAGCCGCCATGTGATGGTGATAGGACAGCGGCATGCCTTGCCCGGCGCACCATTCGCCGAATTCGGTCAAGCGCCGCGCGTAGGCCTTCATCTCGTCGCCAGTGAGCTTCGGCTTGGTGGCGAGCGGCTTGGTACGGTCGCCCTGGATCGAGCGGCCGACCTCGCCATAGACGATGCAGGGCGCGTCGACCGCCTTGAACAGGTCGATCATCGGCTGGACGCGATCCTTGTTGGCAGCCATCTCCTCATCGACCAGCGTGCCCGAAAACCAGCCGCCGCACAGCGTCACGTCGGCGGCCTTCAGGATCGGCAGCATGATGGCGGGGTCGTTGGGAAAGCGCCGGCCCATCTCCATGCCTGTGAAGCCGGCCGAGCGCGACTGGCGCAGACATTCCTCCAGCGACACGTCATCGCTCAGTTCGGCAAGATCGTCGTTCCACCATGCGATGGGGGACATGCCCAATTTGGCTTTCAAGTCGTCACTCCGGTCCCAAAAACAGTTTCATTTCTTGTCTGTTGGCGCCGCCCCTCATCCGCCTGCCGGCACCTTCTCCCCGTATAGTGACGGGGAGAAGGGAGGAGCTTGGGCGGTCGATATCAATCGCCGACGTTCTGCATCCGCCGCTTCTCGTCATAGGCCTTGCGCGCGGCGTTCACTTGAGGCCGCGCCGAGACCTCGGGCACCGCCACATCCCACCAATGGCCGCCGGCATCGGTCGAAACCAGCGGATCGGTGTCGATGACCAGCACGGTGGTGCGATCGTTCTTCTTGGCTTTTTGCAGCGCATTTTCCAGCTCGGCGATCGATGGCACTTTCTCGGCTATCGCGCCCATGCTTGCCGCATGCGCGGCAAAGTCGATGTCGGGCAGGATTTCGTGGCGCGAGTCCAGCAAGAGATTGTTGAAGTTGGCGCCGCCGGTCGCCATCTGCAGCCGGTTGATGCAGCCAAAACCCCTGTTGTCGAGCAGCACGACGGTCAGCTTCAGGCCGAGCATCACCGAGGTGGCGATTTCGGAGTTGAGCATCAGGTAGGAGCCGTCGCCGATCATGACCACGACCTCCTCGTCGGGCTTGGCCATCTTGGTGCCGAGCCCGCCGGCGATCTCGTAACCCATGGTCGAGAAGCCATATTCTGCGTGATAGGAGCCGGGCGCGCCGGCCTGCCAGAGCTTGTGCAGTTCGCCCGGAAGGCCCCCTGCCGCATGCAGCAGCGTCACGCCTGAGCCCATGGCGCGCTGCACGGCGCCGATCACCTGCGCATCCGAGGGGAAAGCAGCGTTGGTCGAGGCCGTCACCTTGGCCGCATCGGCCTGCCAGGCCTTCTTGCCGGCGGCCGCATTGTCGGTCCAGGCGGCAGGCGCCTTCCAGCCTTGCAGCGCGGTTCCCAACTCGGCCAGCCCTTCCCAGGCATCCGCGACCAGCGGCAGCGCCCGGTGCTTGCCGGCATCGAAGGGCTGCACGTTGAGCCCGATGATGGTCTTGCCGGAATTCTTGAACAGCGCCCACGAGCCGGTGGTGAAATCCTGCAGCCGCGTGCCGATGGCGAGCACGACATCGGCCTCTTCCGCCAGCCGGTTGGCGGCCGAAGTGCCGGTAACACCGACCGCCGCCATGTTGAGCTGGTGATCGTCCGGCAGCGAGGACTTGCCGCCTTGCGTTTCGCAGACGGGGATGCCGGCGGCTTGGGCGAATTTGGCCAGTTCGTCCGAAGCCTGAGAGTAGAGCACGCCGCCGCCGGCGATGATCAGCGGCTTCCTGGCTCCCTTGAGCGCCGCCACGGCCGCCGCCAGTTCACCACGGTCCGGGCGCGGCCGGCGCTGGCGCCAGATCCGCTCGGCAAAGAAGCTCTCGGGATAGTCATGGGCCTCGGCCTGCACGTCCTGGCAGAGCGACAAAGTCACCGGGCCACATTCGGCCGGATCGGTCAGCACCTGCATGGCGCGGCTCAGCGCCGGAATGATCTGCTCCGGCCGGGTGATGCGATCGAAATAGCGCGACACGGGGCGGAAGCAGTCGTTGACCGTCGCCGTGCCGTCGGAAAAATCCTCGGCCTGCTGCAGCACGGGATCGGGAATGCGGTTGGCAAAGACGTCGCCCGGCAAAAACAGGACGGGCAACCTGTTTACGTGGGCAAGGGCCGCCGCCGTCACCATGTTCATCGCGCCGGGGCCGATCGAAGAGGTCGCGGCCATGAAGCGGCGGCGGAAATTGGCCTTGCCATAGGCGATCGCCGCATGCGCCATCGCCTGCTCATTGTGGGCGCGGAAGGTCGGCAATTCGTCGCGCACCTGGTAGAGCGCCTCGCCGATGCCGGCGACATTGCCATGGCCGAAGATAGCCCAGACGCCGCCGAAGATCGGCGTTTTTCTCCCGTCGATCTCGGTCATCTGGCGGGACAGGAAGCGGGTCAGCGCCTGCGCCATCGTCAGGCGGATTGTCTTGCTCATGGTGTTTTCCTCGCAGTCGCTACACCGTTGCGTGTTGTTATGCCGCCTTGCGGCCGCGCGCGGCAAGCCACGCTTCGGTCAACTGTTCGAAACGCGACGCCATGTCGGCGACTGCCTCGTCATCCGACATCCTGCCGGCCAGCCATTGTTCGGCTGCGTGGACGAAGATGGTGCGCCCGACGGCAAAGCCCTTGACGATAGGCGCGTTGGCCGTGGCGGCGAAAGCGGCCTCCAGCTCGTCCTGCGGCGCCTCCAGGCCAAGCAGGACGATGCCGCGGCACCAGGGGTCGTGCTTCAGGATCACCGCCTCGATCTTCGCCCAGGCGCCGCTCGACGCCTGCGGTTCGAGTTTCCACCAGTCCGGCTTGATGTCGAGCGCATAGAGTTCCTCCAGCGCGCGCGGGATCGTCGTGTCGTCGAGCTTGCCGTGCTTGCCGGCGATGATCTCGATGAGAAGTTCGCGGCCAACTTTGCGCGCGGCCTCGAACAGCGCGCGCAGCTTCTGCTGTTGTTCTTCCTTCAGTTCCGCCGGATCGTCGGGATGATAGAAGCACAGACACTTGATGCAGTGGTCGACAGGCCATTCGGTAAGCTGCGAGCCGATGTCCTGCGAGAATTCGAAGCGCAGCGGCCGCGAGCCAGGCAGTTCCACCGGTCGTCCGAGCCAGGCGAAGGGATGGCGGGCGAATTCGAACATCGCCTCGCGGCCATGTTTCTCGTCGATCAGCATGCCATAGCCGTCGCGGCCGGCGGCGACCTTGGCCGCCGCCTTGACCGCCAGCACCTTGAAATCGCGGATGCGCGCCGGATCAGCACCTGTCTTGGCCGCCACATCCTCGAGCTGCACACGGTGATCGCAGGCGAGCGCCATCAGCGAGGGGATGTCGCGCCGGCGTGTCGTCGCCCAATGGATGTGGTTGATCGCCTCGTCCTTGCGCAGCGCGCGATGCTTGCTGCCGTTCTCGAGGAAGAACTGCAGCTCCTCGAAGGTCGGGTATTCCGGCGCGCAGAGCAGCCGCGACACGGCGAAGGCGCCGCAGGCATTGGCCCAGGTCGCCGCCGTGGCAAGGCTTTCACCGCCGAGCCAGCCGCGCAACAGACCGGACATGAAGGCGTCACCGGCGCCAAGCACATTGTAGATCTCGATCGGGAAACCCTTGCCGACGACGCCGTCCTCGAGATCGTCGCTGATCGGTCCGTCATAGACGATGCAGCCCATGGCGCCGCGCTTCAGGACGATGGTGGCCGAGGACAGTGAGCGTATCGTCTTCAGCGCGCTCAGGCAGTCGTCGGCGCCGGACGCGATCATGATCTCTTCCTCGGTGCCGACGATGAGGTCGCAATCGGGCAGCACCGTCTTCAACCGGGCCGAGACGCGGTCGGATTTGACATAGCGCTCAAACCCTTCGGCGTGGCCGGCAAGGCCCCACAAATTCGGGCGATAGTCGATATCGAACACGACCTTGCCACCCCTGGCCTTCATGATGCGGATCGCCTTGCGCTGGGCGGCATCGCTGCTGGCGCGGGAAAAATGCGTGCCGGTGACGACGATCGAACGGGCCGAGGCAATAAACGCCTCATCGATATCCTCCTCGGCCAGCGCCATGTCGGCACAGTCGGATCGGTAGAAAATCATCGGCGAAACGCCTTCGCTCTCGACCGAAAGCAGAACCAGCGCGGTCAACCGCTCCTTGTCGGTCTTCAACCCGTCGGTGTTGACGCCTTCGCGTTTCAGCTGTTCGCGGATGAAGCGGCCCATCTGCTCGTCGCCGACGCGCGTCAGCAGAGCCGAGCGCAGCCCGAGCCGCGCCGTGCCGACGGAAATATTGGCCGGGCAGCCGCCGACCGACTTGGCGAAGGAGGTGATGTCCTCCAGCCGCGATCCGATCTGCTGGCCATAGAGGTCGACCGACGCGCGGCCGATGGTGATGACATCGAGCGGCGCCTGTCTTGCGTCCACGGCTTCGCTCATTGGAACCTCCCGTCGGTCGTGTCGTCATGGACAACATTGTTTGGGTAACACGCGCGAGCGGCTGCGTGGCGCCGGCAATATGAAATAATAATTCCAATCCATAGTCAATATGGAATGAGCGTTCCCTTGGCTAAAATTGCCTTGATGGAATGCCTGATCAAGCCTTGCGCTTACGGCTGGCGTCGCGCCGCTTCTCGCCGACGCCGACGGTCAGCGCCATGGCCAGCGCCATTGTCGCCGACAGCGAACGGAAGCCGGCGAAATCCGCCTCGGCAACCTCGAACCAGACCCTGGCGAACTGGGCGAGCGGCGAGAACGAGCTGTCGGTTATGGCGACGATCGGCACGCCCTGCTCGGAAATGGCACGCGCCTCCTCGATCGTGGCCGGTGCGTAGGGCGAGAAGCTGATGGCGATGACGGCGTCCGCCGGTGTGGCGAAGCCGACCATCTCGGCATTCAGGCCGGCTGCCGATTCGATCAGCTGGTTGCGGATCTTCAGCTTGCCGAGCGCATAGGCGATGTAGGAAGCCACCGGATAGGAGCGCCGCTTGGCCAAGACATAGATGGTCTGCGCCTTCGCCAGCAGCGAAATCGCCTCTTCCAGATGCGCATCGTCCAGGGTGCGGGAAATGTCGTTGAGCGAGGTGCTGGCGGCGGCGATGAAGCCATCGAAGATCGCCCGGTGGCCGGCGCCGCCCTCGGCCTTGGCGCGCAGCGCCTGCAGCCGCTCGTCATAGGAAGAGTTGCGCTCGCGCAGCCGCTCGCGGAATACCTGCTGCAGGCTGGTAAAACCGTCGAAGCCAAGTTGCTGGGCAAAACGGATCAGGGTCGAGGGCTGCACGCCGGCCGAAGCGGCGATGCTGGCGGCGGTACCGAAGGCGATGTCGTCGGGATTGTCTAGCGCATAGGCGGCGATCTGGGCGATGCGCTTGGGCAGGGTCTCGCGCCGGTCCAGAATCGTGGCACGCAGCGTCTCGAAGTCGCGAGGTACCTGTTCGTCCATCGTCCCTCTGCCCAAGCCTGTCTGGACACCCTCTCTGCCCCATCATAGCGAGCCTGCGCAAGAACGCCATAAAAAATGAGGCAGACATTCCATTCCTAGAAAAAATGGACTAATTCATCCACTCGGGTTTTGTGGCAGCGAAGGAACGAAAAATGGTCGGCGTCGGTCTTATCGGCACGGGTTTCATGGGCAAATGCCACGCCATCGCGTGGAGCGCCGTCGGGGCCGTCTTCCCCGATTCGGCCAAGCCACGGCTCGTCCATCTCGGCGAGGTCAATGAGGATCTCGCCAAGCGCAAGGCCGGCGAGTTCGGCTTCGCCAAGGCCACCAGTGACTGGCGCGCCGTCGTCAACGACCCGGAGGTCGATATCGTGTCGCTGACAACGCCCAACCAGTTCCATCCGGAAATGGCCATCGCTGTCCTCGAAGCCGGCAAGCATCTGTGGTGCGAAAAGCCGATGGCGCCGAGCTTTGCCGAAGCCGAAGCGATGGCGGCCGCGGCGAAGAAATCAGGCAAGGTCGCGGCGCTTGGCTACAACTACATCCAGAGCCCGGCCATCCGTCACATCGGCGCGCTGCTCGACGAAAAGATCATCGGCGAGGTCAACCATCTGCGCATCGAGATGGACGAGGACTTCATGGCCGATCCCGAGGCGCTGTTCTTCTGGAAGCACGAGGCGACTTCCGGCTACGGCGCGCTCGACGATTTCGCCGTGCATCCGCTGTCGCTGGTCTCGGCGCTGTTCGGCCGTGTCGGCAGCGTCATCTGCGACATGGCCAAGCCCTATGCCGACCGCAAGCTTGCTTCAGGCGGCCGACGCGCGGTGGAGACCTACGACATCGCCAGCGTGCTGATGCATCTGGAAAACGGCATTGCCGGAACGCTGCAGGTCAACCGCTCGGCCTGGGGCCGCAAAGGCCGCATCGCCATCCAGATCTTCGGCTCCAGGGGATCGATCCTGTTCGACCAGGAGCGGATGAACGAATTCCAGCTCTACCTGACGTCCGACCGAGCCACCGAACAGGGCTATCGCAACATTCTGGTGGCGCCGCAGCACAGACCCTATGACCTCTTCGTCCCGGCGCCCGGCCACGGCCTCGGCTTCAACGACCTCAAGATCATCGAATGCCACGAATTGCTGACACGGATTGCCGGGAAGCCGGCCCGGCTCCTCGAGTTCGCCGAAGGACTGGAGATCGAGCGCACCGTGCACGCCATGGCGCGCTCCTTCGAGGAGAAGCGCTGGGTGGATGTAAGGTAGGATTCGCTGCGCTGGTCGCTTTAGCCGGAGGCCGCTGCATTGACTTCCCATCCATCGACCCAGACCTGCCGCAAACGATCGCCTTCGCCCTTGAAACGTAGCCCGGTCGGCCGGCAATCCTCGATCCGGTCGCTGCGGAAATTGCGGATCGCCTGGCGCAGCTCGCACCAGGCGACGATGTTGGCGGTTTCGGCGTAGTAGATCAGAGCGATCGGGCGGATGAGGCGCTCGGAAGCGCGGCCAAGTTCGTCGCGATAGGAGAGCTCGAGCTTCTCCTCGTCGCGTATGGCGCGGCGCACCAGCGCCAGATCGATCGCACCTGCGGAGGGCGCGGCGAATCCCCACGCATGCAGTGCATTGGCGTCGAGCGTCTGGCGCAAGGGCGGCGGCACGGCGCCGGCGATCTTGGCGCCGACGCGCTTGGCCGCCTGCTTGAGCTCGTCGTCGCCCGTGCGCTCCAGCAGCGCCAGCGACAGGACGATCGCCTCCATTTCCTCGATCGAAAACATCAGCGGCGGCAAGTCGAAGCCGGGGCGCAGGATGTAGCCGATGCCACGCCCGCCCTCGATCGGCACGCGCATCGCCTGCAGCGCCACGATGTCGCGATAGATCGAGCGGATCGTCACTTCCAGCTGGCCGGCGATCATTGACGCCGTCACCGGCTGGCGCGCCAGCCGCAGGATCTGGATGATCTCGAACAGGCGTGACGCCTTGCGCATTTTTCTAACCCGGCACCAATTACAACTGACACACCATCGTCAGTTGGGCCAGCCTATAGGACTGCCTATCGGTTTGAAAATCAACGGGTTCGGCGGAGGCTGAGCCGAGCGTGACGACAGGCAACTGACATGGGCTATGCTGAAAATCTCTGGCTGTTTTTTATCCTCCTGTTCGGCATCATCGCCGTTCCAGGCATGGACATGCTGTTCGTGCTTGCCAATGCGTTGACCGGCGGGCGCGACAGGGGTCTTGCCGCGACCGGCGGCATCATGGTCGGCGGCATGGTGCACACGCTGAACGGCGCGATAGGCGTCGGCCTGCTGATGCATTTCGTGCCGATCCTGTTCAAGCCGCTGCTGATTGCCGGCGCCGCCTACATGGCCTTCATCGGCATCACGCTGATGCGCAGCTCCATCACCGTCGGTCACGACGGACCCGCCGGCAGCCGCTCGGCATGGAAGGCGTTTCGCCAGGGCTTGGTGACCTGCCTGATCAACCCGAAGGCCTACCTCTTCGTGCTCGCCGTCTATCCGCAGTTCCTGAAACCTGTGTACGGCCCGATCTGGATGCAGGCGACGGTGATGGGCCTGCTAACCGTGCTGACGCAGGCCGCGATCTATGGCGGGCTCGCAATATCGGCCGGCCGCAGCCGCAAGCTTCTGATCGCCAATCCACGGGTAACCATTCTTGCCGGCCGGGCGGCCGGGCTGCTGCTCTTCGCGGTCTCCGTGTTCACTGCATGGGAAGGGCTGAGGGCGGCGTAGTCTCGGGCTGAACCGAACCGCCGCCCTTCTGGCGCCGGCCGGATCAGGCGGCGCCCTGCCGCAGCGTGGGGAGAAGCTCGTCCAACTGCCCGAACGTCTCGGCCATCGCATCCGCCGCCCCGGTGCCGGCGGCGTCGAGGGCTTTCTTCGAGGGATAAAGCTCATGCATGATGAGCAGCGTCTTGCCGCCTTTCTCCTCGAAGGTCACCGTGGTGACGGGGCCATCGTCACCACCTTCGTCATTGGTCCAGACAAGGCGCGAGGGCGGTGTCACTTCGAGATACCTTCCGAAGAATTCGGCAGGGTGCGAGTCATCACTCCCGAACACCAAACGGTACCCGCCTCCCGCACGAACATCCATCTCGCACGAACGCAGCAACATGCCCATCGACTTCGGCGCCCACCACTGCTTGAACAGCTCGGGCTTTGTCCACGCTTCAAAGACGATGCGGGCCGGCGCGTCGAAGCTTCGCGTGACGACCAGCTCCCGGTCGGACTTTCGTTCCACCGTCGTGCGGTTCTGCATGGGGGTGGGCTCATTCGCTCTCTTTTGGTCCATCGGCTTCCTCCTTCCGTTTCAATTCCTCGACAACCTTGTCCAGCTCGTCGAAGCGTGCGGCCCAGAGCTGGCGATATCTCTCGATCCATGCCGTCTCCTCCTCCAGGCGGCGCAGGCCGAGCTTGCAGGTCCGCACGCGCCCGACCTTCCGCGTCGTGACGAGGCCCGCCTGCTCCAGGACGCCGACATGCTTCTTCATGCCCGTGAGGGTCATGTGGAATTTCTGGGCCAGGTCCGTGATCGAAGCATCCGCACGGCCGAGCTGCTCCAGAACCCCGCGTCGGGTGGCGTCCGAAAGCGCGGCGAACGAGGAATCCAGGCGGGCAGGATGATACTGAACCATTTGGTTCAGTATGTAACACGCGGATCGGCGGCATGCAAGGAGGTGGGGAGCTGCGGGGCCTAAGAGCGGCGTGGTCCTGGGCTGAAACCCGGAAGCGCCGCCCTTATGCTCCACAGATCAGGCGGCGCCCTGCCGGCTCTCCATGATCGCGCGGCGTGCCGAGCGGCGCCATTCGACAGCGCCGGCAAGGCCGTGCAGCACGGTCTCGGTGGTCGCCCAGTCGATACAGCCATCGGTGATGCTCTGGCCGTAGACCAGCGGCTTGCCGGCCATCACATCCTGCCGGCCGGCGACGAGATTGCTCTCGATCATGACGCCGATGATGCGCTCGTCGCCCGCCGCGACCTGGCCAGCGACGTCGGCCGCGACCTTGGGCTGGTTCTCCGGCTTCTTGGTTGAGTTGGCGTGGCTGACATCGATCATCAGACGGGGGGCGATACCGACGCGGATGAGTTCGACCGATGCGGCTTCGACGCTTGCCGCATCGTAATTGGGCTGAACGCCACCACGCAGGATGACGTGGCAATCCTCGTTTCCGGTCGTCGCCGCGATGGCGCTGCGTCCGCCCTTGGTCACCGCCATGAAATGATGCGGCTGGGCGGCCGACTTCACGGCCTCGCCGGCGATCCTGAGATTGCCGTCGGTGCCGTTCTTGAAGCCGACCGGGCAGGAGAGACCCGAGGCCAGCTCGCGATGGATCTGGCTCTCGGTCGTCCGCGCGCCGATGGCGCCCCAAGCGACGAGGTCGGCGATGTATTGCGGCGTCGTCATGTCGAGGAATTCGGTCGCCGCCGGCAGGCCGAGATTGTTGACGGCGGACAGCACGTTGCGCGCCATCCGCAGCCCCTTGTCGATGTTGAAGCTGCCGTCGAGGTCGGGATCGTTGATCAGGCCTTTCCAGCCGACCGTCGTGCGCGGCTTTTCGAAATAGACGCGCATGACGATCTCGAGCCGGTCGGACAGTGCCTCGCGCAGCGCCGCCAGACGGCTGGCATATTCAACGGCCGCGACCGGATCGTGAATGGAACAAGGGCCGACGATGACGACAAGCCGATCGTCGGTCCCGGTGAGGATGGAGTGAATGGCGTTGCGCGAGGCGGCAACGGTGCGTGTCGCCGTGAGTGAGCGCGGTATCTCGCGCATCACCTCGTCCGGCGTGCTCAGCAGTCTCAGTTCCTTGACCCGGAGGTCGTCTGTGGTGGTCAACACGGCTTTCTGCTCCTGTTTGGGAACCTGCCGGCTGAAACAAAAAAGCCGCCAGGTCTGGCGGCTGTTCGGATCTTGTTGCTGCAATCTTCAGATCGAGCGCAATCCTCCCGCCGCCAGCGAGCTCCTAAAGTACCAATACGTGGCGGTCAGGTTGATCATGCGTGGGCTATAGCCGAACTCGCGTTTAATGTCACGCACCTGATGGCGGTCTTGTTTGAATATGCAGGAAGGTATATGTTGGATATTCCAAAAAGGATATGCTCCGATGCCGCTTTATGTGAAGGACCGAGAAGTCGACCGGCTGGTACTTGAGGTGCAGCGCCTCACAAAGGCGCCGAGTAAAGCCGAGGCGGTTCGCCGGGCCCTGACGCATGAAATTGAGCGCGCCCGCAGTGTCCAAAGTGTATCGGAACGCTTGGCGGAGGCAGTCAGAATGGCTGGTGAAATCGGAGCGGATAATCCTGACTTCGATATGCGAGCCTATTCGGACGAGCTTTCAGGGGGATTATGAGCTTGTTCATTGACGCTTCGGCGGTCGTCGCTCTGTTGCGTCCGGAGCCCACGGCAGGAGAACTAGCCGCCCGGATGGATGCCCATGGCGGGCCTTTCTTCATTTCGGCGGTCGTTCGTTTCGAGACCGCAATGGCCTTGGCGCGTTCAAAGACCCCCCTGCCTTCACCCGTCCAACCGACGGCGGTCGCAAAGGCGAATGCGGCCGTGGACCGTTTCGTGCAGGATTTGGGGATCGGCGAGGTCGTCATTTCGGCCGAAGTCGGGCGGCTCGCCATCGAAGCCGCACAAAACTACGGCAAGGGTGTCAATTCGCCGGCGCAGCTCAATATGGGCGATTGCTTTTCCTATGCCTGTTGCAAGGCATATAATTTGGCTTTGCTCTACACCGGTCAGGATTTCACAAAGACTGACATAGGATAGGTTCAATGTGCGCCCCGCAGATCGCTCGCATGAAGCTACTCCGGCAAAGACCCAGCAACGCTCTGGTCGTAGTCGACCAGCGATCCGGTCATGACGCCCGATTGCGGGCTGACCATATAGCTGATCAGCCGCGCGAGCTGGTCCGGCTTGACCAATTGGCCCATCGGCTGCGCGGCTTCGGCCTTCGCCAGCCAGTCGTCGGGCGCGTCGTGCCATTTCTTCTGCACGATGTCCTCGCCCTCGGTGTCCATCCAGCCGGGCAGCACGGCGTTGCAGCGGATGCGGTTGAAGCGATAGGCGTTGGCGACGTTCTTGGTCAGTGTCATCAGCGCGCCCTTGCTGGTCGAATAGGGCGTCAGGAAGGACTGCCCGGTATGCGCCGACATCGACAGTACGTTGACGATCGACCCGGGCGCCTTTTTCTCCAAGAGATGCGCCACCAAGCCCTGCATCAGGAAAAACGGGCCGCGCACATTGGTGTCGAATATCTGGTCGAATAGCTCCTCTGACGTCTCGACCAGCGTGCCGCGCGCCGAGGTGGCGGCGGCGTTGACCAGTGCGTTGAGTGTGCCGAAATGCGAGATCGCGGTGGCGACCGCGCGCTTGCAGTCGGCAACCTTGGAGACGTCGGCGCTGATGAAGATCGCGTCGACGCCCGATTTCTTGAAATGAGCAACAGCCTTGTCGCCCTTCTCCTGCGAGCGGCCGATGAGCGCCAGCGCCCGGCAGCCTTCGTCGGCCAGCGCCTCGGCGACCGCGAATCCTATGCCTTGCGCACCGCCGGTGACGATGGCGCGTGTATTCGAATTGCGATCGGCGGATGCGCTCATCGCTCTACTCCTGTGCCTTGGGGGTCCGGTTCTTACTTGTCGAGACGAATGGTCTTGCCCGTGGTCGCCGACTTCAGCGCCGCATCGGCCAGCTTCAGCGCCACCAGGCCGTCAGCGCCGCTCGGCGCCGCCTTCTTGCCGGATGTCGCCGCCGCTATGAAGGCGGCGATCTCGAGGGCATAGGCGTCGAGGTAGCGGGTCATGAAGAAGTCGTGCAGCGGCGGGCGCGTATAGCCCTTTTCGTTGGCGAGTTCGATCGACACCGGCCGCTGGTTCTCGGCCGCCACCATGCCCTTCGAGCCGTGCACCTCGATGCGCTGGTCGTAGCCATATGTGGCGCGGCGCGAATTGGAGATGACTGCCTGCTTGCCCGAAGCCGTTTCGAGGATGACGCTGACCGAGTCGAAATCGCCGGCTTCGCCGATTTTCTTGTCGACCAGCACCGAGGCGTGCGCGCTGACCGCGACGGGCTCCTCGCCGAGCAGAAAGCGCGCCATGTCGAAATCATGAATGGTCATGTCGCGAAAAATGCCGCCCGAACGCTTGATGTAGTCGATGGGTGGCGCGCCGGGATCGCGCGAGGTGATGATGACCATCTCGACCGTGCCGATGGCGCCATCGACGATAGCCTTGCGCACGGCGGCGAAATGCGGGTCGAAACGCCTGTTGAAGCCGACCATCAGGGTCGCCTTGGCCTTGTCGACAACGGCCAGGCACTGCTCGACCCGCTTGACGTCGAGGTCGATCGGCTTCTCGCAGAAGATCGCCTTGCCGGCCGTGGCGAAGCGCTCGATCAGATCGGCATGGGTGTCGGTTGGCGTGCAGATGACGACCGCGTCGATGTCCTTGGACTTCTCGATTTCGTCGATGCTGCGCACCTCGGCGCCATAGGCAACAGCCAATTCGCTCGCCGCCTTCTCGAAGGCATCGGCCACGGCGACCAGTTTTGCCTGGGGATTGGAACCCACGGCGCGGGCGTGGACCTTGCCGATGCGGCCGGCACCAAGGAGGGCGAAGCGAACAGTCATGGATATTTTCCTCTGGGGATGGTTCGGAGCGGGGCGCCGGTCATGGGCGCTGAACGATTTTCCGGTCAAGACAAATCGACGGGAAGGCGATGACCTCGCCTCCGAGCCCGGCCCTTAGGCCGCGAGTTCCGCCTCGCCGGTCTTGGCGCCGGTGATATAGGATACGATGTCCTGCCCGTCGGTATTTTCCTTGCGCAGATTGGCGACGATGCGGCCGCGCCGGAACACCACGATGCGGTCGCAAAGATCGAACACCTGGCGCATGTTGTGGCTGATCAGGATCAGCGGCTCGCCATTGTCCTTCAGCGTGCGGATGATGTTTTCGACCTGCGCCGTCTCCTGCACGCCGAGCGCCGCCGTGGGCTCGTCCATGATGATCAGCTTGGAAGCAAAGGTCGCCGTCCTGGCGATCGCCACGCACTGCCGCTGGCCGCCCGACATATGGCGGATGGTGTTGGAGAGGTTCGGGATCTTCACCGCGGTGCGGACCAGCGCCGCCTCGGTTGCCTTGCGCATGTATTTGCGGTCCAGGATCGAGAATGGCCCGAGATTGAACAGGACTTTCTCGCGGCCGAGGAACAGGTTCGACGGCACGTCGAGGTCGTCGGCCAGAGCCAGGTTCTGGAACACCGTCTCGATGCCTGCCTCGCGGGCCTCGATCGGTCCGGCGAAATTCACTTCCTTGCCATCGAACCAGACCTGGCCGCTGGTCCGCTGCTCGACGGCGGTGATCTGGCGCACGAAGGTCGACTTGCCGGCGCCGTTGTCACCCATGATGGCGACGTGCTCGCCCTTGCGCAGCTCGAAATTGGCGCCTTCGAGCGCATGCACGCCGCCATAGCGCTTGGTGAGGTTCTCGGTCTTCAGGACGATGTCTGACATGGTCAAGCCCTCATTGCCCGCATGCGTTGGCGCCACTGGTCTAGAACTACCGCGCCGACGATGATCACGCCCTTGACCATCTCCTGGTAGTAGGCGTCGAGGCGCAGGAAGGTGAAGCCGGAGATGATGACGCCGAAAATCAGCGCGCCGATCACCGTGCCGATGATGGAGCCACGGCCGCCCGACAGCGAGACGCCGCCGATGACCGCCATGGCGATGGCATCGAGTTCGTACATGACACCCATGCCGGCCTGGGCGGTGAGGTTCTTGGAGGAGAGCACGACGGCGGCGAGCGCGGCGAGAATGCCGGCGATGACATAGACGAGGATCTTGTGGTTGGCGATCTTGATGCCAGACATGCGCGCTGCGTCCTCGTTGGAGCCGATCGCGTAGCAGTGCTTGCCGTATCTGGTGTAGGTCATGATCAGCTGGAACAGCACGGCCAGCGACAGGAAGATGATGACGGGCATCAAGCCCTTGCCGATCGCGGCGAAACTGTCCGTCGGGAACGAGATCGGCTGGCCCTTGGACCACCATTTGGCGATGCCGCGCGCGGTCACCATCATGCCGAGCGTGGCGATGAAGGGCGGGATGCGCGTGTAGGCGATCAGCGCGCCATTGACGAGGCCGGCGAGCAGGCCGCAGCCGATCGCCACCAGCACCGGGACGATCACGGGCAGGTCGGTCCAGCCCTGGGCCAGGAACATCGCCTTGGGGTTGGGATTGCCGTTGACGGTCGCGACCTGGGCGAAGCTCATGGCGATCATGGCTGTCGCACCGACGATCGAGCCTGAGGACAGGTCGATGCCACCCGTAATGATCACCTGGGTGACGCCGATGGCGATGATGCCGACGATCGACACCTGCAGGATGATGATCTGCAGGCGCGCCTCGTTGAAGAGGCCGGAGACGTCGCTGCGGGTGTTGAACAGAAAGCTGTCGCCGAGGAAGACCCGGCCGATCAATTCGAAGACGACGACGAGGATGACGAGCGCCAGGAAGACGTTGAATTCGGCCGGCCATGTGCGCTTCCTGGCGTCATAGCTGACCCCGCCGACGCCGTGAGATGTCTGTGCCAATTCTTCTATCCTCCGTCAGCCGCGGCCGTCCCGAGCACCTTTCGGGCGCCGAGGGAAGCGGAGCGGCGCTGTCGCCGTGCGAGAGCGCCGCCCCGTATGTCCGCGGCTCAGTTCTTCTTCAGGAACTTGTCGATGTTGGCCGGCGTGACCAGCTGGAACGGGACATAGACCTTGTGCTCGACCTTCTCGCCCTTGGCGAGCTTCAGCGCCGCATCCAGCGCCCCGGCGCCCTGGCCGGCGGCGTCCTGGAAGACGGTGGCGTCGAGGTCGCCCGCCTGCATGGCTGCAAGTGCGTCCTGGGTGGCGTCGACGCCGCCGACGACAACCGACTTCATGTCGACGTTGGCGGCCTTCATGGCCTGGATGGCGCCGATGGCGCTTTCGTCATTGTTGGCGATGACGCCGTCGAACTTCTTGCCGGTCGACAGCCAGTTGGTCATCAGGTTCTGCGCCTGGTCGCGATCCCAGTTCGAGGTCTGCTTGTCGATGATCTTGATGAAGCTGCAGTCCGGCGTGGCGATGACATCGTCGATGTCCTTGGTGCGCTGCACGGCGGCCTGGTTGGAAAGCTCGCCCATGATCACATAGACATTGGCTTCCTTCTTGCCGGCTTCCTTGAACAGGCGGCAGACTTCCTTGGTTTCGAGCGTGCCGGAATCGGCCTCGTTCGAGGCGACGAAGGCCTGGTTGTCGGGCAGCGTGTCGACATTGACCGGCTGGCGGTTGACGTAGACCAGCGGGATCTTGGCCGCGGCCGCCGCATCCGACATCGCCTGCGTGGCCGAGGTGTCGACCGGGTTGACGATGATGGCGTCGACGCCGGAAGCGGCGAAGTTCTTGATCTGGTCGAGCTGCTTGGCGACGTCGTTCTGCGCGTCTTCGACCTGCAGCTCGACGCCGCTCATGCCCTTGGCCTGCTCGATCATGCCGTTGCGCAGCACGGTGAGGAAATTGTCGTCGAACTTGGCCATCGAGACGCCGATCTTGGCGGCCATGGCCGATGAACTCATCAGCGCCGCGAAGGCGACGCCCAAAAGCAGTTTCTTCATTGTATTTCTCCTCCACTTTTGGTGTCCGGTTGCACCGATCTCTCCGGAATCCCCGATCTGGCTGGGGAATCTCTCCCGATTACCGTCTCTCTCCCCGGGTTACGCCTGCCGTTTGCTGGAACGCCAAGGCCTCTTGATCAAACAGATCTTCCGGAACGAAAGAACCAAAATACATGCCTGGTGAAATATTTATTCCATTTGCTCGGGAGGCGTCAAGGGAGATTCCAGAACCGGATGTGCGATTTTGGCGGACAGGGGATGCTGGCGGAGCCGAACGGCGTCTGCGCGCCGGGTCCATTCCTTGGGTGCCGTGGGCGGGCGATGGCATGGCGTTCAGAAATGCCAGATGTCTCTCTGCAACAAGAGATCGAGCGGCGCTCTCCAGACCCTGCACGCCGCCGCCTGCTTCACTTGCCGTTCGACACTGAGCTTGCCGTTGAGATCGAAGAAAGCTCCAATTCGCCTGCGGGCGTGGAGCTTCTTTCCCCTGGTGCTGTAGTTGCGGATCGGCAGCCAGTGGCGGCTCGTCGGGCGCGGTGCCCGAGGTCAATGCTCGCTAGATGTTCTCGGGCAGGTAGATGTCGAACGGCAGGAAGGTCTGGCCGGGTGCGTTGGCCGCACCCGTCTCGATGGCATGCGCCATGAGGTCGAGCAGTTCGCGGCACAAGGCGGCCAGCGGCGTGGAGATCACCATGGTGAGCGCCCCATCCGCCAAGGCGGACCGCGAGACCGCCGATATCTCGTTGCAGACGACCGCCGGCATCTCGGCGGGCCTGGCCTGCCGCAGCGCCGCGACCGCGCCTTCCATGCCGCCACCCGCGACATAGCAGCCGACGAGGTCCGGGTGGCGGCCGAGCAGGTCGAGCAGCGTGTCCTGCGTGATCTGGTTGGCCTCGAGATTGACCAGCGTTTCCAGCAAGGTGAAGTCCGGCGCCTGTTCGCGGAAGAAGGAGCGGAAGCCGATTTCGCGCAGTTCGTGACCGTGGAAGCGGTGGCTGCCGACGAACAGCGCGACCTTGCCCGGCCGCTTCGCCGCCTTGGAGATCATCCAGGCCGCGGTGCGGCCGACCTTGCGATTGTCGAGGCCGACATAGCCCTCGCGAATGCCGGCCGCGAAGTCGGACAGCAGGGAAAAGACCGGCAACCCCTTGGCCTTCATCTCCTCGACGGTGACCGTCAGCGCCGGGTGATCCGGCCCGACCAGGGCGACCGCCCTGCATTTGGCCGCCAGTTTGCGCGTGCGGTCGACGATTTCGTCCGGCGCCAGCGAACTGGCGAAGTCGATGATGGCGACGCCGCGGAAGCGCTGGGATTGCGATACCGCGAGTTCGAGCTGCCGCGCGAACTCCGCGTAGAAGACATCATTGCCTCTCAGAAGCAGGAAACCCAGCCGGTATTCCGGCAGCTCGTGGCGCATACGCTGCTTGATCAGGCCGGCGGCGTGATAGCCGATCTCGGTCGCGGTCTCGTAGACGCGGCGCGCCGTTTCCTCGCGCACCGGCAAGCGATTGTTGAGCACGCGGTCCACCGTGGCAACGCTGACGCCGGAGACGCGCGCCAGATCAGTGATGGTCGGCCGTTTCGCCATGATCGCCCCTCGCTCGATTCACTGATATCGATACCTGACTTTGATAGGAAATGATAGAAACTATCTTTGTGATGTTGAGTCTATCATGGCGGGGCGTTATTTCTGGGTATCGAGCCCGGTGCCTTGGGAGGCAATCATGACCGCAGCGCCGTCCCGGCGTGACTACAGCCTGATCGGCCGCGACGCCCGCCTTGCCGTCGAGAACGGCCTATCGGCGGCCGAGTGGTATCACACCGACATTCCCCGCAAGCAGATGAAGGAGCTGATGCAGCGCTCCGATGGCCCGGCGATCCGCGACACCGCGATCTGGCTGGCCGCCCTCATCATCAGCGGCGTCGGCGGCGCCTGGTTCTGGGGCAGCTGGTTGTGCGTGCCGTTCTTCTTCGTCTACGGCGTGCTCTACGGCTCATCGACCGATTCACGCTGGCACGAATGCGGCCACGGAACCGCGTTCCGGACGCAGTGGATGAATGACGCGGTCTATCAGATTGCCTGCTTCATGATCATGCGCAACCCGGTGACCTGGCGCTGGAGCCACACGCGCCATCACACCGACACCATCATCGTCGGCCGCGATCCCGAGATCTCGGTGATGCGGCCGCCCGACCTAGCGCGCCTCATCCTTGGTTTTGTCGGCGTGCTCGACGCCTGGCACGCAATGTCGGACATGCTGCGCAACGCCGCCGGCAACATCAGCGCTGCGGAAAAAACCTTCATTCCCGAACAGGAGCAGCCCAAAGCGATCCATATTGCCCGCATCTGGACGGCCATCTATGCAGGAGCAATAGCGCTGGCGCTCCATGCCGGGTCTTTCCTGCCCTTGATGCTGGTCGGCCTGCCCAGGCTGTACGGCGCCTGGCACCATGTGATGGTCGGCCTGCTCCAGCATGGCGGCCTTGCCGACAACGTCACCGACCATCGGCTGAACAGCCGCACCGTCTACATGAACCCGATCAGCCGCTTCATCTACTGGAACATGAACTACCATGTCGAACATCACATGTTCCCGATGGTGCCCTATCATGCGCTGCCCAGGCTGCACGCGCTGATCAAGCATGATCTGCCGGCGCCGACGCCGTCGATCCTGGCCGGTTACCGCGAGATGATCCCGGCCTTCCGCCGCCAGCTGCGCAACGAGGATTATTTCCTCAAGCGCGAGCTGCCGCCGACCGCCAGGCCGTACCGCGAGGAATTCCACAACGACACCGTCGCCGCGGCGGCGGAATGACATCCGACGACTGCAGGGAGGACTGAATGAGCGATTGGGTCGAGGCCTGTGCCGCCGGTGACATCGACGAAGAGGATGTGATGCGCTTCGATCATGACGGGCGTACCTTCGCCATCTATCGCAGCCCGGACAACGACTATTTCGCCACCGACGGACTTTGCACGCATGAGAAGGTGCATCTCGCCGACGGATTGGTGATGGACGACATCATCGAATGCCCCAAGCACAATGGCCGCTTCAACTACAAGACGGGCGCGGCCAGGGGCGCGCCGGTCTGCGTCAACCTCAGGACCTATCCGGTCAAGGTCGACGCGGGCAAAGTGCTGGTTCAGATCGGGTGAAGGACATGGCGCCAGGAATGGTGATCATCGGGGCCGGCGAATGCGGCGGACGGGCAGCACTCACGCTGCGCGATCTCGGCCATGACGGGCCGGTGACGCTCGTCGGCGACGAGCCGCATCTGCCCTATGAGAGGCCACCTTTGTCCAAAGAGGCGATGGCCAGCGACGTGCCTGCAATCAAGGCGATCGCCAGCGACGAACTCCTGGCTGAAAAGTCGATCCGGCATATCCATTCCGTTCAGGCCATTGCGATCGATCGCGCGGCGCATACGGTGCGCCTGTCCGACGGCTCGGTGCTGCCCTACGACAAGCTGCTGCTGGCTACCGGCTCGACCCCACGCAAGCTGCCGATGCCTGGCCTTGGCGGGCGCTGCGTCTATCTCAGAACCTTCGCCGATGCGCTGGCCATCCGCGCTCATCTCAGCGCCGGCAATCGCATCGCGGTTATCGGCGGCGGCTTCATCGGCCTCGAGCTTGCCGCGGCGGCGCGCAAGCTTGACGCTTCGGTCACCGTCGTCGAGGCGCAGTCGCGCATCCTGATGCGCGGCGTTCCGGCCGAGATCGCCGAAATCATCCATGACGCGCATGTCGCCGAGGACGTCGACATGGTCTGCGGGGAAGGCATCTCCGCCATCGCCGACGACGGCAAGGAGGTGCGGGTGACGCTTGCCGGCGGCCGGGAGATCATTGCCGACCTCGCCGTGATCGGCATCGGCGCCGTGCCGGTGACCGGGCTCGCGGCGGAAGCCGGCCTGGCCATCGAAAACGGCATCGCGGTCGACGCAGAACTGCGCAGCAGCGATCCCGACATCTTCGCCGCCGGCGACTGCTGCTCGTTCCCGCTTGCCGTCTATGGCGGCCGCCGCGTGCGGCTGGAGGCATGGCGCAATGCACAGGAACAGGGCGCACTGGCGGCGAAGAACATGCTGGGCGCTGGCGAGCCGCATGCGGCGGTGCCCTGGTTCTGGTCGGATCAGTATGGCCTGTCCCTGCAGATCGCGGGACTTTCCGACGAAGGCAAAACGGCCGTGCGCCGCGACCTTGGCGACGGCGCCTTCATCCTGTTCCATTTGGCCGACGACGGCAGGCTGGTGGCGGCCAGCGGAATCGGCCCAGGCAATGCGGTGGCACGCGACATCAGGCTGGCCGAAATGTTGATCGGCAAGCGTGCGAAGCCGTCGGCGGACGCGCTGGGATCGCCTGAAGTCAAGCTGAAGGCGTTGCTGGCGGCCTGAACGGTCGCACTATCCGTCGATGCCGCAGCCGTCCCTCATCTGACTGCCGGCATCTTCTCCGCGGACAACCGGGAGAAAGGGGCTGTGGCAACCTCGCCGCGATTCACGCACCGCTACCGATTGGCGAAATCGTCGAGCGTATCCTCTCACGCCTAGAACAGCGCCCTCAACTCGTCCAGCTTGTCGTTGACCAGCCAGCCGTAATAATTCTCTTCCGGCAGCTTCTCCGGTTCGCCGGTGGCGCGGCGTTTTTCGTTTTCCTCCTTCAGCGCATAGGCGCGCTGTTCCGGATTGCCGACGTTGTAGAGCGTGGCGGTCAGTCCCGGATTGCCAGAAATGTCGAAGCCGGCGATGCTCTTATAGGCGTCGATCGACTTCCTGATCGTCGCGGCGACGTAAGGAAGCGTCAGGTCCGGATCCATGATGGTCTTGTAGACCGAGTTGGGATCGGAGACATCGAGCTTCGGCAGGCCCGACACCTTGTGCACGAGGTCGCTCATCTGCAGGGCGGTCAGAGGGTTGAGCTGGCCGAGGCCGAAGGTCTGGCCGGCATAGTAGGGCTGGAAGAAGGTGGCGCCGAAACGGTTGTCGGGGAAATCCTCGCCGCCGACGGTCTTGCCGCGAAACGAGCGGTTCCAAACCTGTTCGCGGCATTCCCACAGATCGTAGCTGTCCGAAATCGCGGCGCATTTCCTGAATTCCGGCCGCTGCACGAAATCAGTGATGTCCTCGCCATCATAGGCGAAGGAGAGCTTGCTCGAGAGGTAGGAGATCGCCTTGACATAGTAGGTCTGCAGCCGGTCATAGGCGTCGACATTGTAGGTGTGCTCGCCGACGATCGCGCCGACGATGTGCATCGGGTCAATGCCATAGGCGCTCGCCGCCTTCTTGATCTTGGCGCGCAGATCGGCGTCGTTCTGCAGCAAGGCATAGACCTTGCGATATTTCGCCTGGAAGGTGGTGCTGGTCGCCTGGGTGCGGCGGCTGGAGGCGCCGGGAATGTCAGGTTGCTCGGCATTGCGGTTGCCCGGCGGCACCAATGTCGCCGCGTCGGCGGCGAACAGCGTCGCAGCCAGCGTAAAGCCGAGAATGACCAGGATGAGTTTTTTCATGCGCCGCCGCCTAGAGAATTGCCGCGCAAACTAGGTAAAGCACCTAGTCGAGTCGAGAGCGCCTCTTCATCCGGCGAGACGAAAGGTGGCCAGATGGTACCATCTGGCCACACATGGCTCCTGCCGGAGTTGTTACTTGATGCCGCGCCGGACTGCTCCGGCGTCTTCGTTCAGAGGATGAACCGCGACAGATCGGTGTTTCTGGAGAGGTCTCCGACATGCTTCTGGACATAGGCGGCATCGATGGTGACGGCCGTGCCGTTGCGGTCCGGCGCATCGTAGGAGATCTCGTCCAGTACCCGCTCCATCACCGTCTGCAGCCGCCGCGCGCCAATGTTCTCGATGCTGGCATTGAGGTCGACGGCGACGCCGGCCAGCGAATCGATGGCATCGTCGGTGAAAGTCAGCTCGACGCCTTCGGTCTTCATCAGCGCGATATACTGTTTGATCAGGCTGGCCTCGGTCTCGGTCAGGATGCGGACGAAGTCGTCCTTCTCCAGCGCACGCAGTTCGACGCGGATCGGCAGGCGGCCCTGCAATTCCGGCAACAGGTCTGACGGCTTCGAGACGTGAAACGCGCCCGAGGCGATGAACAGGATATGGTCCGTCTTCAACGGCCCGTATTTGGTCGCCACCGTGGTGCCCTCGACCAGCGGCAGCAGGTCGCGCTGCACGCCTTCCCGCGACGGGCCGCCCGAAATGTCCGACCTGGCGGCAATCTTGTCGATCTCGTCGAGGAAGACGATGCCGTCGTTTTCCGCGGCGTCCAACGCCCGGCGCACCACCTCGTCCTGGTCGAGCAGCTTGTCGGATTCGTCGCTGACCAGCAGGTCGTAGGACTCCTTCACCGTCGTCTTGCGCAGCTTGGTCTTCTTGCCGCCCATTGCCTTCGACAGCATGTCGTTGATGTTGAGCACGCCGATATTGGCGCCCGGCATGCCGGGAATTTCGAAGCCGGGCATGCCGCCATTGCCGGTGTCGGCCACCTCGATTTCAATTTCCTTGTCGTCGAGTTCGCCGTCGCGCAGCTTCTTGCGGAAACTATCGCGCGTCGCCGGGCTCGCCGTCTTGCCGACCAGCGCTTCCAAAACGCGCTCCTCGGCGTTGACATGGGCGCGTGCCTTCACGTCCTCGCGCATCTTTTCGCGCACCAGCCCGATGGCGATCTCGACCAGGTCGCGGATGATCTGTTCGACGTCGCGGCCGACATAGCCGACCTCGGTGAACTTGGTCGCCTCGACCTTGACGAACGGCGCGCCGGCCAGCCGCGCCAGGCGGCGCGAGATCTCGGTCTTGCCGACGCCGGTCGGGCCGATCATCAGGATGTTCTTCGGCATCACCTCTTCGCGCATCTGGCCCTCCAACTGCTGGCGGCGCCAGCGGTTGCGCAAGGCGATGGCCACGGCGCGCTTGGCGTCCTTCTGGCCGATGATGAAGCGGTCGAGTTCCGAAACGATTTCGCGGGGAGAAAATGTGCTCATATCACTAAATTCCACTTTGCCACTGCTTGATGGCCTCGAACGGATGCAGCAGCATGATCACGTTGAGTGTAAGATTGTCCCGAATGAGGTAGCCGGTACCCAGTTCGAAGAGGATGGCGAGGCTGATGATCACCCATATAGGTAGCCTTCGCGCCATCACAAATCCCAGCACCATGGCCAGTGTGTCGGACACCGAATTGATGATCGAGTCGCCGTAATAATCGAGCGAAATGGTGCCGGCGCGGTAGCGCTCGATGATGAACGGGCTGTTTTCGAGGATCTCCCAGCCACCCTCTACGAGGACGGCGAATGCCAGCCGCAAGCCGATCGGCGAGCGCGGGAACAGGAACCGGGCCAGCGCGTAGAACAGGAAGCCGTGGATGATGTGCGAGAAGGTGTACCAGTCGGAAATGTGCTGGGAATTCTCCGAACTGTTGACCACGCCATGCCACAGCTTGACATAGCCGCAGGTGCAGATCGGCGGATGGCCCATCAGGTAGAGGGTGAGAGCCTGGCCGACGAGCAGGCCGGCGACGATCAGCAGCCCCATCCGCCAGCTGTCCTCGTAGGCCGAAAGGCCCTTGTCCTCGTTGGATGTGACCATGCCCTGGATTACCCCTCTTGCGCGTCTTCGGCATCGATCGCCATCAGCACGACGTCGCCATAGATCGACTGCCTGCGATCAATGGCCCGGAAACCCGCCTTTTCATAGGCGCGGATGGCCCTGAGATTGGCGGGGTCGGGATCGATGACGACACGCGGCACGCCTTCCTCGAACAGGTCTTCGACGAACTGACGCACGATGGCCGAGCCATGGCCGATGCCGATCAGTTCCGGCCGGCCGATCGAGACATCGATGCCCAGCGTGCCGAACGGCTGATCGGCATAGGGATGGCCGTCTTCCATATGCGGGTCATAGCTCTGCAGATAGGCGATCGGCTTTCCGTCGAGCTCGACGATCAGCGGCTCGACGGAGATCGAGTCTATGTGATCGGCAATCTCGGCGATTTCCGTCTCGGGATCGTCCCACCACTCCGCGACATGCGGCTGAGCGAGCCAGCCGGCGATCATCGGCAGGTCCTTTTTGGTCACCGGCCGAAAATCGTAGCTACTTTCTTGTTTGACCATGATCTTTTCCGAAAACCGGTTCCCACTTTGCGGGGTCATGGTCTGGTTCAGGCGGCATCGAGCGTTTCGACGACAAAATTGTTGTTGGTGTAGACGCAGATGTCGGACGCGATCTGCATCGCCTTGCGGGCGATCTCCTCGGCATCCTTGTCGGTGTCCATCAGCGCGCGCGCCGCGGCCAGCGCGTAATTGCCGCCCGAACCGATGGCCATGACGCCATGTTCGGGTTCCAGCACATCGCCATTGCCGGTCAGCGCCAGCGAGACCGACTTGTCGGCGACCAGCATCATCGCCTCCAGCCGGCGCAGATAGCGGTCGGTGCGCCAGTCCTTGGCGAGCTCGACGCAGGCGCGCGTCAGTTGGTCGGGATATTGTTCGAGCTTGGCTTCGAGGCGTTCCAGCAGCGTGAAGGCGTCGGCGGTGGCGCCCGCGAAACCGGCAATCACATTGCCGCCCTTGCCGATGCGGCGCACTTTGCGGGCATTGCCCTTCATGATGGTCTGGCCCAGGCTGACCTGGCCGTCGCCGGCGATCACCACCTTGTTGCCCTTGCGCACGGTCACGATGGTCGTGGCGTGCATGGTCAAATCATTGGACATTTCTTGGCTCCGATTCGCACCATCCCTTCAAAAGGCGATTTGGCGCGGTACGAGTGACTTTGATCGGCCATATGTATGCATGGGGCCAATGATTGCAAACGGCTCGATAGCGGCCGGGATCGCAACTGGCAATCGCCGGATCATGCTGCTAGAAGGCTCTCGTTTTCAAGCCAGCGAGCGCTTGAGACCCGTGAACCGGTCACGATCTGACCCACTGGCACAAGGATAGAGTGATGGCGCCTCGTTCCGCCGATGCAAGCCGCAAGACCGGGGAAACCGACATCTCCGTGTCGATCCATGTCGACGGCTCCGGCAAATCGGACATCGCCACCGGCGTCGGCTTCTTCGACCATATGCTGGACCAGCTTTCCCGCCATTCCCTGATCGACATGACCGTCAGGGCGACGGGCGACCTGCATATAGACGACCACCACACGGTCGAGGACACCGGCATCGCGCTCGGCCAGGCCCTGACCAAGGCCCTGGGCGAGCGGCGCGGCATCATGCGCTACGCCTCGATCGACCTTGCCATGGACGAGACGCTGACGCGCGCGGCGATCGACGTGTCGGGCCGCCCCTTCCTGGTCTGGAACGTCTCGTTCTCGTCGCCCAAGATCGGCACCTTCGACACCGAACTGGTGCGCGAATTCTTCCAGGCGCTGGCGCAGAACGCCGGCATCACGCTGCATGTCACCAACCATTACGGCGCAAACAACCATCATATCGCCGAGACCTGCTTCAAGGCGGTGGCTCGCGCGTTGCGCGCCGCGCTGGAGCGCGATCCGCGCCAGCCTGACGCGGTTCCCTCCACCAAGGGTTCTTTGAAGGGATAGCCTCATGACCGCCTATGTCGTGATGGAGCCACCTGGCCGCAGCGAGAAAGTCGACACGACGACCTTCGTCCGCGACGGCTTCACCTGGCTCGGCCTGCTGGTGCCGCCGCTGTGGCTTGCCTGTCACCGGCTGTGGGTCGAAGCGGCGCTCGCCTTTGTCGTCATGGGCGTGCTCTCGATGCTTGGCCAGAGACTTGGCCTTGGTGTTGGCGGCTCGCTTTTGTCGCTGCTCGTCTCGCTCTACGTCGGGCTGGAAGGCCAGGGCTTGCGCATCGCGGCGCTGCGCCGCCTCGGCTGGCATGAGTGGGGCGTCGTCGAGGCCGGCTGGCTCAGCGACGCCGACATGCGCTATGCCCTTGAGGTCGAAGGGCTTTCGGACGAAGCAGCACCCGCGCCGCGCATCGTTCCAGATGCCGCTTTGGCGCGCCCTGCGCAGCCGGGCATGGCGCTGGGGCTGACCCACATTCCGGGGCGGCGCTGAGATGCGGGTTGCGATCATCGATTACGGCTCGGGCAATCTGCGCTCGGCCACCAAGGCCTTCGAGCGCGCCGCGCGCGAGGCCGGCATCGCGGCCGAGATCGACCTGACTGCCGATGCCGACCGGGTGCGCACCGCGGACCGCATCGTCCTGCCCGGCGTCGGCGCTTACGCCGATTGCGCGGCCGGCCTGCGTGCCGTGGAAGGCATGTGGGAGGCGGTCGAGGAGGTCGCCATCGCCAAGGGCCGGCCTTTCCTGGGAATTTGCGTCGGCATGCAGCTGATGTCCGACCGCGGCCTCGAAAAGACCGTCAGCAACGGGTTCGGCTGGATATCGGGCGACGTCAAGGAGATCACGCCTTCCGATCCGGCGCTGAAGATCCCGCAGATCGGCTGGAACACGATCGAATTGAGGCATAAGCACCCATTGTTCTCCGGCATTCCGACCGGCGAGACGGGACTGCATGCCTATTTCGTCCACTCCTACCATCTCGACGCAAGAAAGCCGGACGAGGTCCTTGCGGTCGCCGACTATGGGGGTCCGGTGACGGCCACGGTCGCCCGTGACAATCTCGCCGGCACGCAGTTCCATCCTGAGAAGAGCCAGGCGCTGGGCCTGGCGCTGATCACCAATTTCCTGCGCTGGAGGCCCTGAACCATGAGCAAGAAGGGCTACTGGCTGGTGATGCTGACGGTGACAGACCCGGAAGGGTATCAGCGCTACCGCGACGCCATCGGCGACGCGGTTTCGTCTTTCGGAGGCCGCTATCTCGTGCGGGGCGGACAAGTGACCAATCCCGAAGGTCGGAATTTGACAGGCAGGTGGTGGTCGAGTTCGACTCTTATGAAACCGCGCTCAGCTGCTATCGATCCCCAGCCTACCAGACAGCGTTGCAGAACAGGCTGGCGGCTTCGAGCGGACATTTCGCGATCGTCGAGGGTGCCTGAGTGATCCTGTTTCCAGCCATCGACCTCAAGGACGGCCAATGCGTGCGGCTGAAGCACGGCGATATGGCGACCGCGACGATCTACAATGATGACCCCGCCGCGCAGGCAAAAGCCTTTGAAGAGCAGGGCTTCGAGTGGCTGCATGTCGTCGACTTGAACGGCGCCTTCCGGGGCCAGAGCGTCAACAGCGCCGCGGTCGGAGCCATCCTGAAGGCGACCAAGAGCCCGGTGCAGCTCGGCGGCGGCATTCGCACGCTGGAGCAGATCGAGGACTGGCTCGACCGTGGACTGGCCCGCGTCATCCTCGGCACGGTGGCGGTGCGCGATCCCGATCTGGTCAGGCAGGCTTGCAAAGCGTTTCCGGGCAAGGTCGCGGTCGGCATCGACGCCAAGGGCGGCAAGGTAGCGGTCGAAGGCTGGGCGGAAGCCTCGAGCCTCGGCGTTATCGAACTGGCGAGGAAATTCGAAGGCGCCGGCGTCGCTGCCATCATCTACACCGACATCGACCGCGACGGCGTGCTGACCGGCATCAACTGGGACGCCACCATCGACCTCGCCGACGCGGTGTCGATCCCGGTCATCGCCTCGGGCGGGCTGGCTTCGATCGCCGACATCGTGCGCATGACCATGCCCGACGCGCAAAAACTCGAAGGCGCGATCTCGGGCCGCGCCCTCTATGACGGCCGCATCGATCCCGCGGAGGCGCTGGCGATCCTGCGCGGCCGGCCGGCGATGGAGCCGCGGTCATGAAAGTTTCGCTCATCCTGGCCTCCTATGACAGCGGCCACTATCATGGCGGCATGGGCCAGGGGCCCGACGCGCTGATATCGGGCGGGCTCGTCGATGCCCTGACCCTTGCCGGCCATGACGTCATGGTCGAGGATATCGGCAGGGTCGGCGACGGCCAGGAGCGTGAGATCGCCACGGGTTTTGCCGTCTGCAACGCCGTCTCGGGCGAGGTCCGCATGGCCCTCGACAGGGGGCGGTTTCCCATCGTGCTGGCCGGAAACTGCCTGACGTCGGCCGGCGCCGTCGCCGGCGAAGGCGCCGACGCCATCATCTGGGCCGACCAGCACGGTGACCTCAACACGCCCGAGACGTCCGTCTACGGCTTTCTCGACGGCATGGCGCTGTCGACGGTGCTCGGCCTGTGCTGGCGTCCGATGGCGGCGGCCATTCCCGGCTTCAGGCCGATCGATCCCGCGCGCTGCGTGCTCCTCAACGCCCGTGATCTCGATCCGGCGGAGGAAAAACTACTCAAAACATTGCCCGTCATCCGGATGGAATGTCCCGGCGTGGCGCAAGCGACGGAAAAACTGAAGGCCGCCGGCGCCAACAGCGTGCACATGCATCTCGATCTCGACGTGCATGATCCCAAGGCGCTGCAGGCCAATCGCTACGTCACATCAGGGGGGCCGAACCCGGAGCAGCTGCGCGACGCGGCCTGCGCCATGGCGCTTGCGGTGCCGGTCGTCGGCATTACCGTTTCCGCTTACGATCCAGCCTTCGATGCCCAGGCCGATGTGCCGCCGCTGGTCGGGCAGCTGCTCAACGATCTGCTTGCCACGATAGAGGGCCGCTGATGCTGAAAGCCCGCGTCATCCCTTGCCTCGACGTCAAGGACGGCCGTATCGTCAAGGGCGTCAATTTCGTCGACCTCATCGACGCCGGCGATCCGGTGGAGGCAGCCAAGGCCTATGATGCCGCCGGCGCCGACGAGCTTTGCTTTCTTGACATCACCGCTTCGTCGGACAATCGCGAGACCATCTTCGACGTCATCGCCCGCACCGCGGAACAATGCTTCATGCCGCTGACCGTCGGCGGCGGTGTGCGCCAGGTGGCCGACATCCGAAAATTGCTGTTGGCCGGGGCCGACAAGGTGTCGATCAACACGGCGGCGGTGAAGAACCCGGATTTCGTCGCCGAAGCCGCCGACAAGTTCGGCAACCAATGCATCGTGGTCGCCATCGACGCCAAGAAAGTCTCCGGTCCCGGCGAGGCCGACCGCTGGGAGATCTTCACCCATGGCGGGCGGGAGAAGACCGGCATCGACGCCGTGGAATTCGCGCGGAAAATGGTCCATCGCGGTGCCGGCGAGATCCTGTTGACCTCGATGGACCGCGACGGTACCAAGGCCGGCTACGACATCGCGCTGACCCGCGCGGTGTCGGACGCGGTGCGCGCGCCGGTCATCGCATCGGGTGGCGTCGGCACGCTCGACCACATGGTCGAAGGCATTCGCGACGGCCATGCGGGGGCTGTGCTGGCGGCCTCCATCTTCCATTTCGGCACCTACACCATCGCCGAAGCCAAGGCGCATATGGCCGGGGCCGGCCTGCCGATGCGGCTGGACTCGCTGGGCAACAGGTCCTAGAGCATGCTCCCGAAGCCGACTTCGGGAAAAATCCGGCTTAAACAAGAAGATAGACCGACATGGCCGAGTTTTCGCTCTCCGACCTGGAAAAAATCGTCAGCCACCGCGCCCATTCCGGCGATCCGGATTCATGGACGGCCAAGCTTTACGCCCAGGGCATCGACAAGGCGGCGCAGAAGCTCGGCGAGGAGGCGGTCGAGACCGTGATCGCCGCCGTGAAGGGCGACAAACAGGGTCTCGTTTCCGAAAGTGCCGATCTTATATATCATTGGCTTGTCGTTCTCGGCATCTCGGGTGTTCCGTTGAACGACGTGCTCAAGGAGCTCGAAGCCCGTACCGGGCGTTCGGGCATCGCCGAGAAGGCGTCGCGGCCCAAGGGCTGATCGGGAGGAAGGGCAGGTATCTCGATGGATCAGCTCGCGCCAACCGAGAAATATTCTCCGTTTCGCTTCTTCTCGGCCGAGCAATGGTCGCGGTTCCGCGCCGATACACCGCTGACGCTGAGTGAGGACGAGTTCCGCCGCCTGCGTTCGCTCAACGACCCGGTCGACCTCGAAGAGGTCAAGCGCATCTATCTGTCCTTGTCGCGGCTTTTGTCGGCGCATGTCGAGGCGAGCCAGCTTCTGTTCCGGCAGCGCCAGGCCTTCTTCAACGCCGTCGACGTGGCCAAGACGCCGTTCATCATCGGCATTGCCGGTTCTGTCGCGGTCGGCAAATCGACCACGGCGCGCGTGCTGAAGGAACTTCTGGCGCGATGGCCGTCGAGCCCCAAGGTCGACCTCATCACCACGGACGGCTTTCTGCTGTCCAACGAGGTGCTGCGCCGCGAAAACCTGATGGAGCGCAAGGGTTTCCCCGACAGCTACGATGTCGGCGCGCTGCTGCGTTTCCTCTCGGGCATCAAGTCGGCGTTGCCCGATGTCCGCGCGCCGGTCTATTCACACCTTACCTACGACGTCATCCCCGGCGAGTTCGTCACCATCGACAGGCCCGACATCCTGATCTTCGAAGGCATTAACGTGCTGCAGCCGGGCAAGCTGCCACAGGACGGCAAGATCGTGCCCTTCCTGTCGGATTTTTTCGACTTCGCCATCTACATCGACGCCGACGAGAAGCTGATCCACAATTGGTATATTTCCCGCTTCATGCGGCTGCGCGAGACCGCCTTCCGCGATCCGGACTCCTTCTTCCACCGCTATTCGCAGCTGTCGGAGGATGCGGCCAAGGCGATCGCCGAGGGCCTGTGGACCAACATCAACCTGAAGAACCTGCGCGAAAACATCTTGCCGACGCGCGCCCGCGCCGACTTGATCCTGCGCAAGGGCGCCGACCATCTGATCGAGGAAGTGGCGCTGCGCAAGTTGTAACAGATAGAACCCAGCTTGGCGGGCTCGTCCACAAGCCCGCCACGCCGCTGTTCATGTGTCAGCCATTGGCGAACGGCACGGCGACATAGATCTGGGTGTCGCCACGCTCCACCAGAAGCAGCACCGATTTGCGTCCGGATTTGCCGGCTTGGGCAATCGCTTGGGTCACCTGCTTCGCACTCTTCACAGGAGCCTGGTTGACGGCGACGATGACATCGCCCGGTTGGATGCCAGCAGTCGCCGCCGGCTTGTCGGGATTGACGCTCGCAACCACCGCACCGTGCTCGTTCTCGGGGAGGTTCATCTGCTGGCGGATGTCCGGCGTGATATCCATCAAGCCTAGGCCAACGGCCGGCACGCGGGAACCCTGCTCGGTGCCCGGCGCGCTGGAGTCATCCGTCGAGGCCGTTTTCGCGTCGTCGCCGTTGCGCCCGACCTCCACCGAGATCTGCATGGCCTTGCCCTTGCGCCAGACATCCAGTCTCTCCTTGGCACCCGGCGCAACGTCGGCGACGGCTCGTGACAGGTCCTTGGGATCCTTGACGTCCTGTCCGGCGAAGCCGGTGATGACGTCACCGGTCTCGACGCCGGCCTTGGCCGCGGGCGAGCCGTCATTGACCTGCGAGACCAAGGCTCCGCCGGGATGATCCAGTCCGATGGCGCCTGCCACATCCGGGGTGACGGGCTGGATCTCGACGCCGAGATAGCCGTATTCGATGTTGCCGCCCTTCATCAGCTTGGCGACCACCCTCTCAGCCTGGTCCGACGGAATGGCGAAACCGACACCGACGCTGCCGCCATTGGGCGAATAGATCGCCGTGTTGATGCCGACGACGCTCCCATTGACGTCCACCAGCGGGCCGCCGGAATTGCCGTGATTGATCGGCGCGTCGATCTGGATGAAATCGTCGAACGGCCCGCTATGCAGGTCGCGGCCCCGCGCCGAGACGATACCGGCCGTTACCGTGGTGCCGATGCCGAACGGATTGCCGATCGCCAGCACCTGATCACCTGTCATGAGCTTGTCGGAGTCGCCCCATTTCACGGTTGGCAACGACTTGCCGGCGTTGATCTTCAGCACGGCGAGGTCGTTCTTGGCATCGTGACCGACCAGCTTGGCCGGGAGCTCCGTGCCGTCGTCGAGCGTGACCTTTATCGAGGAAGCGCCGTCGACGACATGGTTGTTGGTGACGATGGTGCCGTCGGCACCGACGATGAAGCCCGAACCAAGCGCTTCGGCCCGCGGCGACCGCTGTTGCGGAGGCGTCTTGGGAGCGGGCATGCCCTGATCGCCGAAGTATTGGCGGAAGTAGTCATCGAAGGGCGAGGTGCCATCGAAGGGCGACGCTTCGTTCATTACCTCGGGCTGTCCCTTCATGACCGTGGTCACGGTCACGACGGCCGGCTTGGTTGTGGCCACGATCGGCGCCAACGAACCGCTCGGGGCCGTGGTCCCGGCAACGGGGGTCTGCGTCGTTGCAACCGTGTTGCCCGTGCCGACGCCGTTCGCGCTGTCGGCGAATGAGACGACAAAGGGAGAAACCAGCAGCGCGGCGCCCAGCAGGGCGGCGACGCGATGCCTACCAAGAATGCTCAGGTTTGACATGGTCGTTCTGTCCGGGCGAGGGGTTGATCCGCGCCGCGGGTCTTCTGGGAGAAGTGCCCATCAGCGTGTCGACGGCCTGGGTTGCCTGCCTCGCCACGCATGGCGGCCGGCCGGATCGACCACAACTATCTAGGGCGCCGATCTGCGCGATTTAGGGTTTTAGCCCAACCTTACGAAGATTTAATTCAGAGTGCGCTTACGGACCGCAGATAGGCCGACGCGATTTCGCGCATGCGTGCGCCGTCGAAACTCGGGCCGTGGCCGCCAAGGCCGATGCGGATCGGCAGGTCGAGCAGCCGGCGCATGGTGTTGCGATAGGCCTCCCGGTCGGAATCCGGCAAGTCGTCGATCAGCGTGTCGTCATATATAGCGTCGCCGCTGAACAACAGACCGTCGGCCTCATCGAACAGCGCGATCGAATCCGGCGAATGTCCGGGGAGATGCAGCACCCGAAATTGCCGGTCGCCGAGATCGACCACGTCGCCTTCGTCGAGCATGCGCGTCAACGGCGCCGGCGCTATCGCATAGTCGGCCGACTTCCAGCCAGGCGCCGGCAATTTCGAAACGGCGCCCTCTAGATCGTGGAACATGTAAGCGTAAGTCGCGGCCTCATCCATGCTCTCGAATTGCGCCGCGCTCATCCTTGGCCCAGCCCGCAGCGGAAATTCGTGCAGCGAGCCGACATGGTCGAGGTGGATATGGGTGGCGACGACCAGAAGCGGCTTGCCTTCAGGCGTCCTTATCTCCGGCGCAAGCGGACAGATGCCCATCCCGGTGTCGACCAGAAGGTCGGCGTCGCGGCCGGTGAAATGCCAGATATTGGCGCGCACATAGTCGTGCACGAACGGTTCGGTCAGCATCGTCGTCCTGGCGTCGACGATGCGCCTGGAGAACCAGTTATCCATCAGCTGTGAGCCGGGCATCAGGTGTGAGCCGGGCATCAAGTGTGAGCCGGGCATCAGCGAACCCGGCATCAGACGAACGGCTTTCCGACCTTGTATTTTTCCGGCACCAGCCGCTTGAGATAGGCCATGCCGGCCTCGGACAGTTGGTTGGCGTCGGGCTTCATGAAATCGTCGGGCATGTGGCGGGTCTTGCCGGCGACGTTCTTCAGCGGCACCTTCTTCAGCACTATCTTGCTGCCATCATATTGCAGCGCCACCGAGCCGCCACCCTGTTCGGCCACAGTGACGGCGAAGGCGCCGGCATCGAAGGCCTCCTGCGCATCGACCGCGCTGATGGAGCCGACGTAGCCGCGCGGCATGTAGCCAAGTGCATCGACGCGGGCACGCTTGCCCGGCAGCCCCTCGGCCAATGCCCGTTCGAGCGCCGCCGGCAGGTCGCTGCCCGAGAGTTTGACGTTGCCGTGCTGATCGCGCTCGAGCTTGTCCGCCGGCACCAGGCTTTCGACCAGCGCCTTGCCGTCGGCGGTGCTGACGCCTTCCGACACGGCGACGATGCAGCGCTTGTGGCGGTCGAGCGTGGCGCGCACGTCGTCGATGAAACCGGCGGCGGAGAACGGCCGCTCCGGGACGTAGACCAGATGCGGGCCGCTGTCGGAATCGAGCTGCCAGGCCGCCGACGCCGCGGTCAGGAAGCCGGCATGGCGGCCCATGACGATGCCGACATAGATGCCGGGAAGCGCGCGGAAATCGAGATCGACGGACAGGAAGGCGCCAGCGACGAATTCGGCCGCGGACATGAAGCCGGGCGTATGGTCGTTTTCCTCGAGATCATTGTCAATGGTCTTCGGCGCATGGACGAAAGCGATCTTGCCGCCGGCGGCATCGGTCAGGATCTGCTGCGTGCCCGAGGTGTCGTTGCCGCCGATATAGATGAAGGCGTCGGCGCCAGCCTTCCGCAGGCCCTTCAGGATGACCTCGCAATAGGCGGCATCCGGCTTGTCGCGCGTCGACCCGAGGGCGGCGCTCGGCGTTCCGGCGATCAGCCGCAGCCGGTCCTCCGGGATGGCGGAGAGGTCGACATAGTTCCCGTCACGGATGCCGCGCACGCCGTGCAGGGAGCCCAGCACCTTGGCGCCGGGATGGCGCCCGCGGATCTCCAGCGCGGCGCCCACGACCGTCTGGTTGATGACGGCGGTCGGGCCGCCGCCCTGCGCGATGACGAAAGTTCCGGCCATGCTTGATGTCTCCCTAGAGCATGACGCCGAAAGAGACGGATTCGGATTTCAGGTCGAACGGACCTGAAACCATCCGGCTCTAGGCGATGGTTTTCAGGTCACCTTGGCCTGTCTTGCCGCGTCGCGCAACGGGAGAAACGGAGGGCTGGACGATCACATGACGACGACCGGGTTTTTCTTCGAGACCCTGCTGTAGAGGTCGATGATGTCCTGGCTGATCAGGCGCACGCAGCCCGACGACATCGCCTGGCCGATGCTCCACCATTCCGGAGAGCCATGGATGCGGTAGCCGGTATCCTTGCCGTCCTGGTAGATGTAGAGCGCACGCGCCCCGAGCGGATTGGTCAGGCCGCCGGGCTGGCCGCCCTGCCACTTCACCAGTTCCGGCTTGCGCTGGATCATTTCGGGCGGCGGCGTCCAGGTCGGCCACTCCCTGCCGTACTGGATGTTGGCGCGGCCGGACCAGCGGAACCCATCCTTGCCGATGCCGACGCCGTAGCGGATGGCGTCGCCACCCGGCTGGACAAGATAGAGCATGCGTTCCTTGAGATGCACGACGATGGTGCCGGGCGCCTCGCCGGTCGTATCGACGACGATCTGGCGGCGAAACTCCGGCTTGACCTTGAGATAGGGCACCTCGGGCACGTTGAAGCCGTTATCCGTCAAGGAGGCATACATGACATCGGGGCTGGTGATGTTCTTGTCGACGCTGATCGAGGGCCGGATCGGCCGCACCGAACCGGTGACCGTATCGTCGAGCTGGAGCGCCGGCAGATCGCCACCACCCGAGGTCGAGCAGCCGGCAACGCCGAGCAATGCCAAAGCGCCCGCCCCGGACAGGACGGCGCGGCGGGAGAGAAGAAGATCGGCTTCGACTGCGTCGCCGTTTCTTTGCGGCGTCGGACCTTGTGGCAACTCACGCATATACCCAAACCCTAGGCTGTCGGCGGGAAGCACGGTCCGGCCGGATAGCGGGCATTTTCATCATTCATGGTTGATAAAGCGTGAATGCCTTGCGCTGCTTGCGTTTGCGCCTTGCCGAGGCGCCGCTCCGCCCTCCCGCGCGGCCGCCATTAAACATGTGCAGGACGTTGAAAACCGCCATCAAGCTTTTTGGCGCCGCCATTATCGCGGCCGCCACGGCTCTCGGGCCAATGTCAGCCTGGCCGATATCGTGAGCATGCTGGGCGGCGCGAACTGATGCCTAGCTGCCACTGGCGCAATTGACGTCGCAGTCCCGTAAGGGTCGTGCGGGTTGTCCGGCCACAATACGCGAAAACAAGGATTCGACCCTTTACATTCTTCGGGAGCCAAGGATTTATCCTCTTCCTTGAGCGCAAAGGAGACGAGCATGTCCTTCGAAAACTGGGCCGCCTTCGCTGCCGCGTCCACCATCCTCCTCATCATCCCGGGCCCGACAATCCTTCTGGTCGTCTCCTATGCGCTGGGCCAGGGCTGGCGCACCGCTTTGCCGATGGCCGTCGGCGTGGCGCTCGGCGACTTCACCGCCATGACCTTGTCGATGCTGGGCATCGGCGCGCTGCTTGCGGCTTCGGCTGGTGTTTTCACCATCCTGAAACTGATCGGCGCCGGCTATCTGATTTATCTCGGCGTGAAACTGTTCCGCGCCGGCGGCACGCTGAAGGCCGAACCACGCACCGACGCGGTGTCGTCGGCCAAGATGATGGCGCATGCCTGGCTGGTCACGGCGCTCAACCCGAAGAGCATCACCTTCTTCGTCGCCTTCCTGCCGCAATTTCTCGACCGGCATGCCGATTTCTGGACGCAGATGTTGATTTTTGAGACGACTTTCCTGGCGCTCGCTTTCGCCAACGCCTTCGGTTACGCGCTGATCGCGGCACGCGCCCGCGACGTGGTGCGCAATCCCAAGGCGATCCGCATCTTCAACCGCACCGGCGGCACGCTCCTGGTCGGCGCCGGCATCGCCACGGTGGCGATGCGTTCCGGCAATTGATGTCCTGACGCAGGTGAGGCCGGAGGGCCTCATCGTTTAACGCTGAAGCCCAGATTGCCCGCGAGGATGCGGCGTTCGTCGCCGCCGAGATTGGTGGTGTAGTCGCCGGTGGCGAAGATGCTGACCTTGTCCGTCACCTTGGCGACGATAGCGCCGCCGAACTCGAACGAGCTCGACCTGGAGCCGCGGCGCGACTCGTGAAATGGCGTAGCTTTGGCCTATGCTTTAAGATGACGCTGGACCGAGGGCATCATGCCCATCGGGCCTCGACCAGGGAACTCTCGCATGGCCATCAGGGACGCATTTGGCCTGGCATTTTCGGGCGCGACGGAAGCGGGATTCGCGCCCTACGGCCAGGCCGTGCGCGAATTGCAGTGCTTCATTGGCGATCCCGTGAAATCCGTCGATCGCGCCATCGCGCAGGACCCCGGGTTTGTCATGGCGCATGTCTTCAAGGGCTACCTCTTCGGGCTTGCCACCGAACCGGAGGCGACGGCCGTGGCCAGGACCTGCCACGAGGCAGCGCTGCCGCTTGCAGCGACAACGCGCGAGCGGGCGCATGTCTCTGCCCTCGGCAACCTCGCCAACGGACACTGGCATCAGGCCTCCGGCATTCTGCGGGACATAGCGATCGATTTCCCGCTCGACGCCGTGGCGCTCCAGGTCGGACATCAGGTCGATTTCTTCACCGGCAACGCCCGCATGCTGCGCGACCGCATCGCCCGCGCCCTGCCGTCGTGGCAGGCGGACATGCCGGGTTACCACGCGATCCTCGGCATGCAGGCCTTCGGGCTCGAAGAGATGGCTGAGTATGCGCAGGCCGAAAGGCTCGGCCGTACGGCGGTCGAAATCGAACCGCGCGATGGGTGGGCGCAACATGCGGTCGCGCATGTGATGGAGATGCAAAGCCGGCAAAGGGACGGCATCGCCTGGATGCGCACCGACCCCGAAGCCTGGACCAAGGAAAGCTTCCTTCAGGTACACAATTGGTGGCATCTGGCGCTGTTCCACTACGATCTCGGCGAGACCGGCGAGGTGCTGGCGCTCTATGACGGGCCGATCTACGGCGCCAGATCGACGCTGGCGCTCAACATGGTCGATGCATCGGCGATCCTGTGGCGGCTTCATCTCGGCGGCGTCGATGTCGGCGACCGCTGGACGGCGCTGGCCGCCAATTGGGTGCCCAAGGCCAGTGGCTCCAACTATGCCTTCAACGACGCCCATGCGATGATGGCCTTTGTCGGCGCCGGGCTCGATGCTCCGGCCCGGACATTGCTCGAAGCACAGCGCGAGGCGATGCTGGGCGGTGACGACAATGCCGCTTTCACGCGGGATGTCGGTCATCCCCTGACGCTTGCGATCAAGTCGTTCGGTGAGGGCAACTACGCCGAAACCATCCGACTGATCCGGCCGATCCGGGCCATCGCCCATCGCTTTGGCGGCAGCCACGCGCAGCGCGACGTCATCGATCTGACGCTGATAGAGGCCGCCCTGCGCGTCGGCGACGGTGCGCTGGCCAGGGCGCTGACGACGGAGCGTTCGACTGCACGCCCGGACAGCCCGCTGTCGGCGCTGTTTTTGCGACGCGCCGCCGATTTGTCAGAGAATTGACCCGGAGCGGATCTTGCCTTAAAAACTGGCTCAACATATTTTTCGGGTTCCGAAAAAAATAAGAACGTGGGAGGAAACCATGTATCTCGGCCTCGACCTGGGCACATCGGGCGTCAAGGCGCTGCTGATCGATGCCGGACAGGGCGTCATCGGCTCCGGCCATGGCACGCTTGATGTTTCTCGCCCTCATCCCGGCTGGTCCGAACAGGATCCCATGCACTGGATACGCGCCTGCGAAGACGCGATCGCCGAACTGAAGGCGGCACATCCCGGGCAGTTCGCGGCAATCAAGGGCATCGGCCTGTCAGGCCAGATGCATGGCGCGACCTTGCTCGATGCGGCCGATCAGGTGTTGCGCCCCTGCATTCTGTGGAACGATACGCGCAGCCATGTCGAGGCGGCGGCACTGGACGCCGATCCACGCTTCCGCGCGCTCACCGGCAACATCGTCTTTCCCGGCTTCACCGCGCCCAAGCTCGCTTGGGTGAAGAACAACGAGCCCGCTGTCTTCGCCAAAGTGGCAAAGGTGCTTTTGCCCAAGGATTTCCTGCGGCTCTGGTTGACCGGCGAGCACATTTCGGAAATGTCGGATTCGGCCGGCACATCCTGGCTCGATGTCGGCAAGCGCCGCTGGTCGGCGGAGCTGCTCGCCGCGACATCGCTTCACGAGAACCATATGCCAGCGCTGGTCGAAGGCACCGCGAAGGCTGGTGCCCTGCGCGCCGAACTCGCGTCGCGGTGGGGCATCGCGGCCGGCACCCCGGTGGCTGGCGGCGCCGGCGACAATGCGGCGTCCGCCTGCGGCATGGGCACGGTGGGGGCCGGCCACGCTTTTGTCTCGCTCGGCACATCGGGCGTGCTGTTTGCCGCCAACGCCGCCTATCTGCCCAACCCGGCCAGCGCGGTGCACACCTTCTGCCATGCGCTGCCCAACACTTGGCATCAGATGGGCGTCATCCTGTCGGCAACCGATTCCCTCAACTGGCTGTCGGAGATCACGGGCAAGGGCGCGGGCGAACTGACATCCGAACTCGGCGAGACGCTGAAGGCGCCGACCGGCGTATCCTTCCTGCCCTATCTCTCGGGCGAGCGGACGCCACACAATGATTCCGCCATTCGCGGTTCGTTCACCGGCCTGGCGCATGAATCGGGCCGCGCCGTGCTGACACAGGCCGTGCTCGAAGGCGTCGCCTTTGCCTTCCGCGACAGCCTGGAAGCATTGAAAACCGCCGGCACGACCTTGACGCGCGTGACCGCGATCGGCGGCGGCTCGCGCTCGCGCTATTGGCTGAAGGCGATCGCAACCGCGCTGCAATTGCCCGTCGATATCCCCGCCGACGGCGATTTCGGCGCTGCCTTCGGTGCCGCCAGGCTGGGCCTGATCGCGGCGACCGGCGCCGATCCGCTGGCCGTGTGCTCCGCGCCGAGGACAGATGCCACGATCGAGCCGGATGCAGCTCTTGGCGGCGCCTTCGCCGATGCCTATCACCGCTACCGCGCGCTCTATCCGGCGATCAAGGCCGTAACCGCGTGAGTTGGCGCTTGTCCCATTACTTTCGTGCGGGCGTTGGCGCTGCCCCTCACCTGCCTGCCGGCATCCTCTCCCGGTGTAGAGACGGGGACAGGGGCGCTGTCATTGCTGGTTTCGGCAATCACCAACGTCGCAGGAAAGGCGTCGAGATTGCCGCCGGCCCACTTCTCCCCGTCAGTACACGGGGAGAAGTGCCCGGCAGGGCGATGAGGGGCGGCGCCGACTTCGCCAATTGGTCCCCTCTACAGATTAGGCAAGCAACTGCCGTAAGAGTCGGAGCCACTCAACTTGCCGGCAAAACGTCACTGCGCCGGAACCTTGTCCAAAAACCCGGTGACGCTCTTCAGGCGACCGTTCTCGATAACGCCGATATCCGTGCCTTCGATGACGGAAGGGACACCTTCCGGGCCAAGATTCCACGAAAAGCGGATCCTGTCGGCAAAGCCGTCCGGCGTGCCCTTCAGCGAGAAGCGAAAGCCGGCAAAGCGCTGCTGGACACCGTCGATCAGCGCCGCGACGCCTTCATGGCCGTCGCCCTGCATGAGCGGATCGCGATAGCTGACGTCCTCGGTGAAAGCAGCCTTGAGCAAGGCCGCCCGGCGGCCGGCATCGCTTTCGTTCCAGGCGGTGATGTAGTTCAGGGCGATCGTGTTGAGGTCGGTCATGGTCTGTCTCCTTGGTTTGACGGTTTTGACAGGACCGTTTTCGACCAGCGCCGGCGTGAAACCAATTACGCCTGAGGTAATCGGGCAAACTTATCTTGGAGAGGAAGAGAACCATGAGCAGCGGCTTTTTCGGCGACATCCAGACAATCAAATATGAAGGACCGGATTCGACCAATCCGCTGGCCTACCGTTTCTACAATCCCGACGAAGTGGTGGCCGGCAAGCGGCTGGAGGACCATCTGCGCTTTGCCGTCGCCTACTGGCATTCCTTCGCCTGGCCGGGCGGCGACCCGTTCGGCGGCCAGACCTTCGACCGTCCCTGGTTTCCCAAGGCCGGCGGCGTCGACACGATGGAATTGGCGAAGCTGAAGGCGGATGTCGCCTTCGAAATGTTCTCGCTACTCGGCGCTCCCTATTTCTGCTTCCACGACGCCGATGTGCGGCCAGAGGGCAAGGATTTCTCCGAAAGTGCGGCCCGCCTGGATGAGATCGCCGATTATTTCGCCGGCAAGATGAAGCAGACCGGCGTCAAGCTTTTGTGGGGCACGGCGAACCTGTTCTCAAACCGCCGCTTCATGTCGGGCGCGGCGACCAATCCCGATCCGGATGTGTTCGCCTACGCGGCGGCGACGGTGAAGAGCTGCATCGACGTCACCAAGCGGCTGAAGGGCGAGAACTACGTGTTGTGGGGCGGGCGCGAGGGCTATGAGACGCTGCTCAACACCGACCTTGCCCGCGAGCAGGAACAGGCCGGCCGTTTCCTGAATCTCGTCATCGACTACAAGCACAAGATCGGCTTCAAGGGCACGATCCTGATCGAGCCGAAGCCGCAGGAGCCGACAAAACACCAGTATGACTACGACGTCGCGACCGTCTACGGCTTCCTCAAGCGTTTCGGCCTGGAGAAGGAGGTCAAACTCAACATCGAGCAGGGCCACGCCATCCTGGCCGGCCACTCCTTCGAGCACGAGCTGGCGCTGGCCAACGCGCTCGGCGTCTTCGGCTCGATCGACATGAACCGCAACGATTATCAGTCGGGCTGGGACACCGACCAGTTCCCCAACAACGTGCCGGAAATGGCGCTGGCGTATTACCAGGTGCTCCAGGCCGGCGGTTTCAAGACCGGCGGCACCAATTTCGACGCCAAGCTGCGCCGCCAGTCGCTCGACCCGCAGGACCTGCTGATCGGCCACATCGGCGGCATGGATTCCTGCGCGCGCGGCCTCAAGGCGGCAGCGAAGATGATGGAGGACAAGGCGCTGTCGGGTCCGCTCGCCGAGCGCTATGCCGGCTGGAACAGCGCCGAGGCCAAGGCGATGCTGTCGGGCAAGCGGACGCTGGAAGAGATCGCCGAGCGCGTGGTGAAGAAGAAGATCGAGCCGCAGCCGCGCTCCGGCCGCCAGGAACTGCTCGAAAACATCGTCAACCGCTACGTCTGACGCTGCCTGACCGTCGGCAATTCAAGCCGGCGCCCTATGCGATTTCGAAAGCTTGGCGCTCGGAAACCTTTTTTCGCGCCAAGCTGAAATCGACGACAAGGTTTTGCCCCTTGCCGCCTCTCAATGACCTCGCTCTTGCCTTCAAACTGCCGTCACGAATCTCGTATAGGTATGGCTCGTAGCGGGAGAGGAAGAAGGAGGCGAACCGATATGCAGAACGAACGTGAAATCGACGCCCTGCTCTCACCTGGCAAGGCCGGATCGATCATCGACCGGCTGATGGCAATGCCGCATCCCAGGGATGGCGCGCGCCGGTCCAACGAATGGGATCGTGCTGTCGCCAGCCGTTTCGAGACTCATCTGGCCAGACAGATGCGCTCACAGATCGATGGCGGGAGCGACCGGCAAAACGCCGCCTGAGCCAGCTGGATTCAACCTCGGCGAAGCCTGACAGGGGCTTCGCCAAAAGCTCTCGAAAAGGCTCTCGAAAAGGCTGCCGCAGACGAGAACCCCGTCCGCCCGGCGATATCCGCCATGGCGATCCGCGTGTCGACCACGAGCCGGCGCGCGGCACCCAGGCGCAACCTGAGATAGTAGGCGCCCGGCGTCTCGCCGATCGACTTGCGAAAGATGCTTTCCAGGGTCCGCGCCGTCACTCCGGCGCGCCTGGCCACAGCGTCGATGGTCAGTGGCTGGTCGACATGCGCTTCCATCAAGCGGATCGCGTGGGCCAGGCGCGGATCGTAGCCGTCGAGCCGGCCGAGCGAGACCAGCGGCTGGGCATCGGTTGCGGCACGCGCCTGGTCGTAGATGAAGACGCTGGCGACATCGAGCGCCACCGCCATGCCGAGCCGCGTGCGAATCAAGTGCAGCATCAGGTCGAAGGTCGGCGAGGCGCCGCCCGAGGTGAACACCGGCCCATCGATGACATAGCGGTCCGGCCGGACATCAACGCCGGGAAAAGCGGACGAAAAATCCTCCATGTCTTCCCAATGGGTGGTTGCGCTGCGGCCCTCCAGCAGGCCGGCGCGCGCTACCAGCCAGGTGCCGGCCTCGACACCGCCGCACGCGCGGGCCGCACGCGCTGCCCTACGCAAACCTGAAAGCAGAGCCGACGTCGCGTAATTCTGGGTACCGAAACCGGCGACGACGACGAGAACGTCGGTTGTCTCATTGGCGTCGAAACGGCCGCTGACGGCCACCGGCAGGCCGCAGGTGGTGACCGGCGCCTCGCCTGTCACCGAGACCAGCTTGAAATCGAACAGGGTCTCGCCGGAAATGCGATTGGCGGCGCGCAGCGGGTCGACGGCGGAGGCGACGCACATGATCGAGGAGCCGGAAAACACCAGGAACGTTACCTTGAGGGTCTCACGTTCGGCCTGAAAGACGGACTTTTCGCTTTTGATCATGTCACCTTCGTAAAACGCAAAGCAGCCTTGATCAAGTCGAGCGATGGTAGGGGCTGTTTCGAATGGGAGGAGAGTTTCGATGCCGCTCGCGATGAACCGTGAGGTCTTCATTACCTGTGCCGTGACCGGGTCCGGTGGCTCGCAGGATCGCTCACCGCACGTACCGCGCTCGCCCAAGCAGATCGCCGATTCGGCCATCGACGCGGCCAAGGCCGGCGCTGCCATCGTCCACTGCCATGTGCGCGACCCCGAAACCGGCAAGCCCAGGCGCGACGTGCATCTTTACCGCGAAGTGACCGAGCGCATCCGCGCGGCGGACGTGGACGTCATCCTGAACCTCACCGCCGGCATGGGCGGCGACATGGTGTTCGGCTCGCCCGAGGCGCCGCTGCCGCTCAACGAAAAAGGGACCGACATGGGCGGCGCCACCAACCGCATGGAACATGTGCGCCAATGCCTGCCCGAAATCTGCACGCTCGACTGCGGCACCATGAATTTCGCCGAGGCCGACTATGTCATGACCAACACGCCCGGCATGCTGCGCGCCATGGGCGGCATGATGACGGCGCTCGGCGTCAAGCCCGAGATCGAGGCCTTCGACACCGGACATCTCTGGTTCGCCAAGCAACTGGTCGAGGAAAAGGTGCTCGATCCGGACGCGCTGGTACAGCTCTGCATGGGCGTGCCGTGGGGGGCGCCGGATGATCTCAACACCTTCATGGCGATGGTCAACAACGTGCCGTCGACCTGGAATTGGTCGGCTTTCGCCATCGGCCGCAACCAGATGGCCTACGCTGCCGCCGCCGTGCTCGCCGGCGGCAATGTCCGCGTCGGCCTCGAGGACAATCTGTGGCTCGACAAGGGGGTGCTGGCGACCAATGCGCAATTGGTCGAGCGTGCCGCCTCGATCGTCACCAATCTCGGCGCCCGGATCCTGGGGCCGGAAGAAGTGCGCAAGAAGCTCAATCTGACCAAGCGAGCGCCGATCGCGGCGTGAGCATGATCCCGAAAAGTGGGAACCGGTTTTCGGATAATATCATGCTCAAACAACAAGAAGACTAATTCGCAGGAGGGTCGATATGGCTACCGTAAAATTCACCGCCATGAAGGATGGCGACAGGCAAGACTACGAGTTCCTGACCGCCCACGAGATCGACTACGCGGCCAGGACCGGCGAGCGGCTGCTCGACGCGCTGGTGCAGCTCGACGAAGGCCTGTCGGGCTACAAGATCACCCGGCTCGGCCATTCGCTGCAGGCGGCGACGCGGGCCTGGCGTGACGGCGCCGACATCGACTGGATCGCCTGCGCCGTGCTGCACGATATCGGCGACATCTACGCGCCCTACAATCATGACGAATATGCCGCTTCGATCCTGAAACCTTTCGTGCGCGAGCAATGCACCTGGGTGGTGGAGAAGCATGGCGACTTCCAGCGCCTCTATTACGCCCACCATCTCGGCGGCAATCGCCATGCGCGCGACCGCTTCGCCGGCCATGCCTATTTCGACGAGTGCGACCAATTCTGCGAACGCTGGGACCAGTCGAGCTTCGACCCTGACTATGAGACGCTGCCGATCGACTTCTTCCGGCCGTTCGTGCTCGAAGTCTTCGCCCGCAAAGCCTACGACCCATCGGTCATCCGCGCCGGCGAGCGCGTGCCTCTCACCGATCCCGAAACCGCCAGGACAAGAACCGGAGCCTCTCAATGAGCATCATCAACAAGGCGGCCGCCATTGGCGGCGGGGTCATCGGCGCCGGCTGGGTGGCGCGGCTGTTGCTTAACGGCATTGACGTGTCGATCTTCGATCCTGATCCCGAAGCTTCGCGCAAGGTCTCGGAAGTGATGAAGGGCGCGCGCCGCGCCTACAAGCAGATGGTGCCGGGCGGCCTGCCGAAAGAGGGCAAGCTGATCTTCGCCAAGACGATCGCCGAAGCGGTGGCGGATGCCGACTTCATCCAGGAAAGCGTACCGGAACGGCTCGACCTCAAGCATAAGGTGCTGGCCGAGATCGACACCCACGCGCCGGCAAACGCCATCGTCGGTTCGTCGACCTCGGGGATCAAGCCGACCGACATGCAGGTGGCGATGAAGAAGCACCCGGAACGGCTGGTCGTCGGCCATCCGTTCAATCCGGTCTATCTGCTGCCGCTGGTCGAGATCGTCGGCGGCGACCAGACCTTCCCCGAAGCCATCGAAGTCGCCAAGGAGATTTATGCCTCTATCGGCATGAAGCCGGTCGTCATCCGCAAGGAGATCGAGGCTTTCGTCGGCGACCGCCTGCTCGAAGCGGCCTGGCGCGAGGCGCTGTGGCTGATCAAGGACGGCATCTGCACGGTCGAGGAACTCGACGACATCATGCGCTACGGCTTCGGCCTGCGCTGGGCGCAGATGGGCATGTTCCAGGTCTATCGTGTTGCCGGCGGCGAGGCCGGCATGCGCCACTTCATGGCGCAGTTCGGACCGTGCCTGAAATGGCCGTGGACCAAGCTGATGGACGTGCCCGAGTTCAGCGACGAACTGGTCGACCTGATCGCCACCCAGTCGGACGACCAGGCGCACGGCCTTTCGATCCGCGAACTGGAAAAAATCCGCGACGACAATCTGGTCGCGATCATGGATGCGCTGTCGAAGCAAAACAAGGGCAAGGGCTGGGGCGCCGGCGCGCTGCACAAGGATTATACGAGGCAACTGGCCAAGTTGGCGGCGAAGAAGCCAGTGGCCTCAAAGGCAGCGGAAAGGGCCAGGACCGCCAAGCCGGTCAAGAAAGCCGAAAAGCCGAAGAAAAAGAAGAAGGGCTGAGACCATGGATTTCGGTCTTTCGGAAGAGCAGAAACTCATTGTCGAGACGACGCGCGCCTTCGTCGAGAATGAGCTTTATCCGCATGAACGCGAGGTCGAGCGCACCGGCGTGCTGCGCCGCGAACTGATCGAGGAGATCAAGGCCAAGGCGATCGAGGCCGGCCTCTACGCCGCCAACATGCCTGCCGATGTCGGCGGCGCGGGGCTCGATACCGTGACCTGGCTGCTCTACGAAAAGGAACTCGGCCGCGCCAATTACGCGCTGCACTGGACCTGCGTGGCGCGCCCTTCCAACATCCTGCTCGCCGGCACGCCGGAGCAGCGCGAAAAGTATCTTTTCCCCTGCATCCGCGGCGAGAAATGGGACTGCCTGGCGATGACCGAGCCGGGCGCCGGCTCCGACCTGCGCGGCATGAAGGCGACCGCCGTGCAGGACGGCGACGACTGGGTGCTGAACGGCACCAAGCATTTTATCTCCCACGCCGATCTCGCCGATTTCGCCATCGTCTTCATGGCCTCGGGCGAAGAGGATTCACCGCGCGGAAAACGCAAGAAGATCACCGCCTTCTTCGTCGACAAGGGCACCAAGGGATTCACGGTGCGCGACGGCTATCGCAATGTCTCGCATCGCGGCTACACCAACGCCATTCTCGAATTCGACGACTGCCGGTTGCCGGCATCCCAGGTTCTGGGCGAGGTGCACAAGGGGTTCGACGTCGCAAATTCCTGGCTCGGCGCCACGCGCCTGCAGGTCGGCGCCACCTGCCTAGGCCGTGCCGAGCGGGCGCTTGGCCATGCGGTCGAATATGCCGCGCAGCGCCAACAGTTCGGCCAGCAGATCGGCAAGTTCCAGGGCGTGTCGTTCAAGCTCGCCGACATGGCGACGGAACTCAAGGCCGCCGACCTGATGGTGTTCGAAGCCGGGTGGAAGTACGATCAGGGCACCGTCACCGACCAGGACATGGCCATGGCCAAGCTGAAGGCCACCGAAATGCTCGCCTTCGTTGCCGACGAGGCCATCCAAATCCATGGCGGCATGGGGCTGATGGATGACCTGCCGCTGGAGCGCATCTGGCGCGACGCCCGCGTCGAGCGCATATGGGAGGGCACGTCGGAGATTCAGCGACATATTATTTCGCGGGCGCTGCTGCGTCCTTTCGGAGCTTAAAGCATGATCCGCGAAAGCCGGAGTCCGGTTTTGTCGGGCAAACGAGATCGTTTGTCCTGAGATCATGCTCAAACGAAAAGATGACCATGCATAAACTTGAACGCCTCCTGCGCCCCAAATCGATCGCCGTGTTCGGCGGCGTGCAGGCCGCCGCGGTCGTCGCGCAATCGATCAAGATGGGTTTTGCCGGCGAGATCTGGCCGGTGCACCCGACCAAGGACGAGGTTGCCGGACGCAAGGCCTACCGCTCGGTCGCCGATCTGCCCGGCGCGCCGGACGCGGCCTTTGTCGGCGTCAACCGGCACCTGACAATCGAGGTGATCAAGGCACTGGCTGAGCGCGGGGCCGGCGGCGCCGTCTGCTTTGCCGCCGGATTCCTCGAAACCGAGGCCTATGACGAAGATGGCGAAAGGCTGCAGGCCGAGCTGGTGGCCGCCGCCGGCCAGATGCCGATCATCGGACCGAACTGCTACGGCCTGATCAACTATGCCGATGGCGCGCTTTTGTGGCCAGACCAGCATGGCGGCATCAGGCTGGAGGAGGGCGGCAAGGGCGTCGCCATCATCACCCAGTCGTCCAACATCGCCATCAACATGACGATGCAGAAGCGCGGCCTGCCGATCGCCTTCCTGATGACCGCCGGCAACCAGGCGCAGACCGGCCTGTCCGAAATGGCGCTTGGCCTGATCGAGGACGAGCGGGTCACCGCGCTTGGCCTGCACATCGAGGCCTTCGATTCGGTAGCCGGCTTCGAGCGGTTGGCCGCCAGGGCGCGTGAGCTGAAAAAACCGATCATTGCCATGAAGGTGGGCCGCTCCGAACAGGCGCGGCAGGCGACCGTCTCGCACACCGCTTCGCTTGCCGGGTCCGATGCGGCCTCGGGCGCCTTCCTGAGGCGCCTTGGCATCGCTCGCGTCGATTCCATCCCCTCCTTCATCGAGGCGCTGAAGCTGCTTCACATCACCGGCCCATTGCCCGGCTACAAGCTCTCGTCGATGAGCTGTTCGGGCGGCGAGGCATCGGTCATGGCCGACAGCGCCGAAGGCCGGTGGGTCAACTTCCCGGTCCTGAACGACACCCATCGCGCCCATGTCAAATCGACGCTCGGGCCGCTGGTCGCGGTGGCCAATCCCCTGGACTATCACACCTTCATCTGGAACAACGAGCCGGCGATGACCGCTACCTTCACCGCCATGGTGTCGGGCGGCTTCGACCTCAACATGCTGGTGCTCGACTTCCCGCGTCCCGATCGCTGCTCGGTGACCGACTGGTGGGCGACGCTGCGCGCTTTCGAATCGGCGCTGAAGACCAACAAGGCGCACGGCGCCATCGTCTCGTCGCTGCCGGAGAACCTGCCGGAGGAATACACCGCCGAGCTGATGGCGCGCGGCATGGTGCCGCTGTTCGGCATTTCCGAGGCGATGGATGCGGCCCAGGCCGCGGCCTTCATCGGCTGGGCCTGGCGCGAACCGCAGGCGCAGCCGGTGGATACCTCCGCCTCCGGTGCTGCCGGCGGTAACCATTCCACGCCCGACGAGGCGCAAGCCAAGGCGCGGCTGATCAAGGCCGGGCTTCCGGTGCCGAAAGGCGAACGCGCCGGCAATGCGGTCGAAGCGGTGATCTCGTCCATGGCGCTCGGCTTCCCCGTCGCCCTGAAGGCCCTTGGCGTCACCCACAAGTCCGAGGTCGGCGCCGTCAGCCTGAATCTCAAGGACGCCGAATCGGTCAGCACCGCGGCGCATGATCTGTTGCCGCTCGGCACCGGGCTATATGTCGAGCGCATGGTGCGCGACGGCGTCGCCGAACTGATCGTCGGCTTCACCCGCGACCCGATGTTCGGTGCCGTGATGACGCTGGGCACTGGCGGCGTGCTGGTCGAATTGCTGCGCGACAGCGTCACGCTGATGCTGCCGGCAACGCGCGACGACATCGAGGCCGCACTGCGCGGCCTGAAACTGTTCCCGCTGCTCGAAGGCTATCGCGGCCGGCCGAAGGCCGATCTCGCGGCCGCCATCGACGCCATCGCGGGCATTGCCAGCTTCGTGCAGGAGAATGCCGGCGAGATCGAGGAACTCGACATCAATCCGCTGATCGTCTGCTCCGAGGGCAAGGGCGCCTGGATCGCCGATGCGCTGCTGGTGCTGGGAGAAAACAAGAATGTCTGACGTCATTTCGACCCGCCGCGAAGGCTCGATCCTCGAGGTCACGCTCGACCGCCCCAAGGCCAATGCCATCGACCTGAAAACCTCGCGGCTGATGGGCGAAACCTTCAAGGCGTTCCGCGACGATCCCGACCTCCGCGTCGCCATCGTCAAGACCGCCGGCGACAAGTTCTTCTGCGCCGGCTGGGACCTGAAGGCCGCCGCGAGCGGCGACGCGGTCGACGGCGATTACGGCGTCGGCGGCTTTGCCGGCCTGCAGGAATTGCGCGACCTGAACAAGCCGGTCATCGCCTGCGTCAACGGCATGGCGGTGGGCGGCGGCTTCGAGCTGGCGCTGTCCTGCGACCTCATCTATGCCTCCGACCATTCTTCCTTCGCGCTGCCTGAAATCCGCGCCGGCACGCTGGCCGACGCGGCGACGATCAAGCTGCCTAAGCGCATGCCCTATCACGTCGCCATGGACCTTTTGCTCACCGGCCGCTGGATGGATGTCGCCGAGGCGCATCGCTGGGGCCTGGTCAACGAGGTTTTGCCCAAGGAAAAGCTCGAGGACCGCGTCTGGGAGATCGCCCGGCTGCTCGCCAGCGGCCCGCCACTGGTGTTCGCAGCGATCAAGGAGACCGCGCGGGTGGCGGAATCGTTGACCTTCCAGGAGGCGATGAACAAGGTGACGCGCCGGCAGCTGCCGACGGTCGATGCGCTCTACGGGTCGGAGGACGGCATGGAGGGTTTCCGCGCCTTCGCCGAAAAGCGCGAACCGGTGTGGAAGGGGAAGTGACGCTGCGGAGATGATGGCGCCATCACCTAAAGCTGGTCTCCCTTCATGACCGACTACGTCAAACTGATCGACGCCGAGACCTGGGCCTTCATCGAGCGGACGAATTCCTATTATCCGCCCGACACGATCGATCACAGGATCGCGCAGCAGCGCGAGATCTACGATCGCATGTGCCGTGAGTTCTTTGCCGGCTACCCGCAAGGCGTGACGGCGGAGACGACCGCCATTACCACACCTGTCAACAACATACCGGTCCGCATCTACCGCGACGCAAAGCCGGACCACGCCGCCATGGTGCTCTACCTCCATGGCGGGGGCTTCATCCTTGGCGGGCTGGACAGCCATGACGACGTCTGTGCCGAACTTTGCGGCCGCACCGGTTATGAGGTGGTCTCGGTCGACCACCGGCTGGCGCCGGAGCATCTGCATCCGGCCGCTTTCGACGATGCGATGAGCGCCTTCGAATGGGCCGCCGGGACCTACGACCGCCCCGTCTTGCTGTGCGGTGACAGCGCCGGCGGCAATCTTTGCGCCGCCGTTGCGCACGCGACCCGTGGCCATTCGAAAAAGCCGGTCGGCCAGGTGCTGATCTATCCCGGTCTCGGCGGCGATCGCGCGCTCGGCTCCTACGTGACGCATGCCGAGGCGCCCATGCTGACGGTGCGCGACCTTGAATTCTACAAACACGTCCGTACCGGCGGTGTGGACCAGACCGGTGACATCACGCTGTATCCGCTGGCCGATGCCGATTTCGCCAATTTGCCGCCGACCGTGCTGATTACCGCCCAGTGCGACCCGCTGTCATCCGATGGCGAGGTTTATCGCGACCGCATCGTCGCGGCAGGCGGGCGCGCCACCTGGTTCGAGGAACCCGGCCTCGTGCACGGCTATCTCAGGGCTCGGCATACCGTTGGCCGCGCCCGCGCGAGCTTCACCCGGATCGTCGACGCGGTGGCCACGCTCGGAAAGGGCGGCTGAACCAGGTAGGAAGAATGGCTGGTCCGCTCAGGACGCCTTGGCCAGGAAGCTCTGATAATCCGATTTCGCCTGCAGCAGGCGCAGCACGTTCTCGCGCGAACCGCGCACATGCGCGCGGGCCAGGGCGCCGGCGCGGATGATATCATTTGCGCAGATCGCCTCGACGATCTCTGCGTGTTCGTCGCGGGCGATCTTCCATTCATCGAGCCACAAGAGTTCGGTCCAGACATAATGCTGGCACTTGTCGAGGATGCCGCACAGCATGCCATGCAGCATGACATTGCCGCTGATTTCGGCAATGACGCGGTGGAGATCGATGCCGACCTCCAGTTCCTGGAATTTTTCGCGCGTCGTGCGATCGGGAATGGCGGCCAGCCGCTCGCACTCTGCCAGCATGGCGCGCAGCCGCGCCTTGTCCTTCTCGGTCGCGGCGGCCGCCGCCAATTCCGTCGCATGGCCGTCGAGCAGTTCGCGGATGGCGAAGGCCTCGCGGAACATGTTGATGTCGAACTCGGTGACGGCATAGCCCTGGCGCGGCCGGCCGGTGACCAGCCCGTCGCGCTCCAGGCGGTTGAAGGCTTCGCGCACGGGGGTGCGGCTGACATTGAGTTTTGCCGCGATGTCGCTTTCAGTGACGCGTGAGCCCGGCGGAATCTGGCCGGTCACGATCATCGCCTTGAGCGCGGAATAGACCGAGTCGCGCAGCGTGTTTTTTGGTTCCTTGGCCAAGTTCCGTTTCCAGTTCCCCGGCCGCTTCAGCCGGACATCGCCTCGTTTGTAGTCGCAGTCGGCGTAATTTGCCACGGCCCGCGGCGCCGTCCCCACCGTCCAGCCGATCGCGCCCGTCGCGGTTGACAACACCGATCTCTCGGCTACATTCTAAATTGTATACAAAATCGCATGCCAAATCAAAAACAAATGGGAACACCGGTCGGAGAACTGAAATGAACAGGACCACCAGCTTTAGAACTTTAGCGATAGCCGGGCTCATTGCCTCCGTGGCAGTGCCGGCCGTCGCCGCCGACACGATCACCGTCGCCTCATGGGGCGGCACCTATCAGGAGGCGCAGACCAAGGCCTTCTTCAAGCCGACCGCGGATGCGCTCGGCATCACCATCAAGGAAGACACGACCAACGGCCTCGATGACGTGCGGCTGCAGGTGACCGGCAATGCGGTGAAATGGGACATCACCGAACTCGGCGCCGACGAATGCGCGCGCGGCTCGAAGGAAGGGCTGTTCGAAAAGCTGGATTACGGCATCATCGACAAGAGCGGCATCAACCCGAAGCTGGTGCATGACGACTGGGTCGGCATCTCCTACACTTCCGTCGTGCTGATCTACCGGACCGACGTCTTCGGGGACAAGGGCCCGAAGACATGGGCCGACTTCTGGAACGTGGAAAAGTTTCCGGGACGGCGCGCACTGAGCAGCAGCCAGGCGACGGAGACGCTGAGCGTCGCAGCGCTCGCCTCCGGCCTGCCGATCGACAAAGTTTATCCCGTCGACATCGACGGCGCGCTGAAATCGGTCGACAAGATCCGTGGCCATGTCGATGCCTGGTGGACCTCCGGCGCCCAGGCCATGCAACTGGTGAAGGATGGCGAAGTCGACATGGCGAGCATCTGGAACGGCCGCGCCGGGACTTTGAAGAAGGAAGGCGCGCCGGTCAGCTTCTCCTTCGACCAGGGCGTGCTCACCGCCGATTGCATGGTCATCCCCAAGGGCGCCAAGAACAAGGACGCGGCGATGAAGGCGCTGGCCATGTTCGTCAGCCCGCAACTGCAGGCCAATCTGCCGCTCTATGTCGATAATGGACCGGTGAACGAGAAGGCCTTCGAGACCGGCAAGATCCCGCCGGAGCGGATCAAGGACATCAACTCGGCGCCCGAAAACGTCAAGAAGCAGGTGTTGCAGGATGCCGAGTTCTGGCGCGACAACCTCGTCGAGGCGACGGAAAAGTTCAACAATCTGATCCAGCAATAGGCTGGAACCTGACCTTGCGGGACGGCACCAGCGCCGCCCCGCTCCTTCAGTCTCTGCCTCGGAGATAACGACCTTGTCCATTGCACCATCCGCGCTGCCGATCGGCATGCGGGCGATCGAGAAACGATTTGGCAGCGTGCCGGTGCTGCGTGACCTGAACCTCGATGTCGAGGCGGGCGAGTTCCTGACGCTGCTTGGGCCTTCGGGCTCGGGGAAGACGACGCTGCTGATGATCCTGGCCGGTTTCGTGCGCGCCAATGGCGGATCGATCAAGGTCGGCGGCGACGAGATCATCACCACGCCGCCGCACAGGCGCAATATCGGCATGGTGTTCCAGAACTATGCGCTGTTTCCGCATATGAACGTCTTCCACAACATCGCCTTTCCGCTGAAGCAGCGCGGCGTTGGTGCGACAGAGACGGCGCAGCGGGTGGAGAACGCGCTGGAGCTGGTGAAGCTGCAGGGCCTGGGCGAGCGCCGGGTGGACCAGCTTTCCGGCGGCCAGCGCCAGCGCGTGGCCCTGGCGCGCGCCATCGTCTTCGAGCCGCGCATCGTCTTGATGGATGAACCCTTGTCGGCGCTCGACAAGGGTTTGCGCGAGCATATGCAGATCGAATTGCGTGCGCTTCATCGCCGCCTCGGCATGACCACGGTTTATGTCACGCACGACCAGCGCGAAGCCATCACCATGTCGGACCGTATCGCGGTGATGAACGGCGGCCGCATCGAACAGCTCGACAGGCCCGAAACGCTTTATTCCGCGCCGAAGACAAAATTCGTAGCCGGCTTCATCGGCGAATCGAACTTTATCCCGGTCGAAAGCCGCGATGGCTCGGTCTGGTATGAGGACAGGCTGATCCAGACCGGCGCACCGACGCCGCCGGCCGGTCCGCATCTGATGGTGGTGCGACCCGAGAAGCTGCGGCTGGTCAGGGCATCCGACCCGTCGACGGGCGTCAATGTGCTCGATGCGACGGTCAGCGACATCATCTACCAGGGCGACAGTTTCGTCTGCTATGCCAGCCTGCGCGACGGCCGCCAGCTGACGCTGCGCGACTATTGCCGCAGCCACGTGCTGGCAAGGCTGCCGGCGCCCGGCCAGCCGATCACGCTCGGCCTCGATGCCAAGGACACGATCCTGGTGGCGGCCGAGGGATGAGCGCGCAGTTCGCCATCGTGACGGAGACCGCCAGGCCGGCGGGGCAGGACCTGAACACGCAGGCCCTGCGCGCCGATGCGCGGCGCGAGTCATTGCGGCTGCTGGCGCTGCTGGCGCCGAGCCTGTTCCTCGTCTGCGCCATCATCATCGTGCCGATCGGCTGGCTGTTCTGGCTGTCGCTGTTCGACGAGACCGGCGCCTTGAGCGCCGCCAACTATGCGCGCTTCTTCGAGCAGGCCTCCTACATCAGGACCTTCATCACCACCTTCGAGGTCGCCTTCATCGTCACCGGCGCCTGCGTGCTGCTCGGCTATCCCCTGGCCTACATGCTGTCGCAGCTGCCGCGCCGGGCCGCGTCGATCTGCCTGATCTTCGTCATCCTGCCGTTCTGGACATCGGTGCTCGTGCGCACCTATGCCTGGCTGGTGATCCTGCAGCGCAAGGGCCTGATCAACAGCTGGCTGATCGATCTCGGCGTGATCAGCCAGCCGCTGTCGCTGGCCAACAATTTTTCGGGCGTCGTCATCGGCATGACGCATATATTGCTGCCGTTTCTGGTTTTGCCGCTCTATGCCTCGATGAAGACGATCGACACCGACTGCCTGCGCGCCGGCATGAACCTCGGCGCCGGCCCGGCCGCGACCTTTCGGCAAATCTTCTTTCCGCTGTCGGTGCCCGGCCTCGCCTCCGGCGTGGTCATCGTCTTCGTGCTGTGCCTCGGTTTCTTCGTGACGCCGGCGCTGATGGGTGGCGGCAAGGTGGTGATGTGGGCGATGCGCATGGAACAGACCACCAGCCTCTATTCCAACTGGGGCGCCGGTGCGGCACTCGGCGTGGTGCTGCTGACGGTCACGCTGGCGCTTCTCGGCCTGTTCCAGTGGCTGCTCGGCGCGCACGCCACCGGCGTATGGAGTTCGCGATGAGTGACAGCGTCGGACTGCCGATCTCGCACCGGCAACGGCTGTGGCTCTACGCCTTCGGCGGCCTCGTGCTGCTGTTCCTGATCGCGCCGTCGGTCATCATCCTCATCATGTCGTTCTCGGATTCGACGCTGCTGCAGTTCCCGCCGCGGCAATGGTCGCTGCGCTGGTATGAAAGCTATTTCCAGTCGCTGGAATGGCGCGACGCCACCATCGTGTCGGTGAAGGTCGCTGTCATGACCGCGCTGGTGGCGACACCGCTCGGCACTGCCGCCGCCTATGCGGTCAACCGGGGCACGCTGCGCTTCAACGGCACCATCAACGCGCTGCTCACCGCGTCGCTGATCATCCCCGTGATCCTGGTCGGCATCGGCACCTTCTTCCTCTATGCGCGCATCGGCCTCAACAACACGCTGACCGGCCTGGTCATCGCGCATACGGTGCAGGCGCTGCCGCTGGTGGTGCTGACGGTGCTGTCGGGCCTGCGCTCCTACGACATGAACCAGGAGCGGGTGGCGCGCAGCTTGGGTGCCGGACGCGTCGCTGCCTTCTGGCAGGTGACGATGCCGCAGATCCGCTTCTCGATCGTCTCGGGCGCGCTGTTTGCCTTCATCACCTCCTTCGACGAAGTTGTCGTCTCGCTGTTCATCTCGGGCGGGGAGACCACGACGCTGACGCGCCGCATGTTCAACGCGCTGCGCGACCAGATCGACCCGACCATCGCCGCCATCTCGACCTGCCTGATCGTGCTGTCTGTCCTGCTGTTGTCGCTGGCGCAGATCTTCGGCCGACGGCATTGATTTCATCGGACTCATCGCTTCAAGTGACCCATTCTTTCAAGTGCCCTAGGATATCCAGAACAGATGCGTGATTTCCAGTTTCCCGGCCGCTCGCCGGTTCGTGCCACGGAAGCGATTGCCGCGACATCGCATCCGCTCTCGACGCTTGCGGCCGTCGAGATGCTGCGCGCCGGCGGCAATGCCATGGACGGCGCCATCTGCGCCGCCGCCGTGCAGGGCGTGGTCGAGCCGCAATCGACGGGGATCGGAGGCGATTGCTTTGTCCTCTACTGCCCCAAGGGACAAAGCCAAGTGCTGGCTTTCAACGGCTCGGGGCGGGCGCCGGCGGCCGCGACCGTCGACTGGTATCGCGACAAGGGGTTTAACGAGCTACCGAAGCAGGGACCGCATGCGGTGACCGTGCCGGGCGCCATCGACGCCTGGTGCCGGCTGCTGGAGGACCATGGCAGCAAGACCCTGGCCGAGGTGCTGGCACCGGCGATCCACTATGCCGAGAACGGCTATGTCGTGCACGACCGCGTCGCCTTCGACTGGGCCGAACCCGAAACCGATCTTTCCGCCGACGAGCATGCCGCGCGCATCTTCCTGCCGGGTGGCGTGGCACCAAAGGCCGGCGACGTGCACAAGCAGCCGGAACTGGCCGCGACCTTGCGGGTGATCGCCAAACAGGGCCGCGCCGGGTTCTACGAAGGCGCGGTCGCCGTCGACATGGTGCGCCGGCTCAAGGAGCTGGGCGGGCTGCACACGGCGGAAGATTTCGCCGCGACAAGGGGCGACTATGTGGCGCCGGTGAGCGTCAGCTATGGCGGCCACGAGATCCACCAGATGCCGCCGAACAACCAAGGGCTGACGGCGCTCTTGATGCTGAACGTGCTGTCGGGCTTCAAGCTCGGCGGGCTCGACCCCAACGGCGCCGAGCGCCTGCACCTGGAAATCGAGGCCGGGCGGCTGGCCTATCGCGACCGCGACCGTTTCGTTGGCGACCAGGACCATGTCCCGGTGCCAGTGAGGGCGCTTCTATCGGCCGCCTATGCCGACCGGCTGCGCGCCGAGATCGACCGCGAGCGCGCCATGACCCATTTGCCCGACGTGGACCTGCCGGGCAGCGACACGGTCTATGTCTCGATCGTCGACCGCGACCGCAACGCGGTCTCCTTCATCAACTCGACCTATTATTCCTTCGGCAGCGGCGTGGTTGGCCCGAAGACCGGCGTGATGCTGCAGAACCGCGGCTCGAGCTTCCGCCTTGACGCAGGTCATCCCAATGCCATCGCGCCCGGCAAGCGGCCGATGCACACGATCATGCCGGGCATGGCGACCAAAAGCGGCCGCGTGGTGATGCCGTTCGGCGTCATGGGCGGCGGCTACCAGCCCTTCGGTCATGTCCATCTTCTGACCAACATGATCGATTTCGGCATGGACCCGCAGCAAGCGCTCGATGCGCCGCGCGTGTTCTACAATGACGGCCTAGTGGAAGCCGAGCGCAACGTGCCCACCGAGGCGATCGAAGGCCTGCGGCGGCGCGGCCACGCGATCACCGAGCCGCACCATCCGCTCGGCGGCGGCCAGGCGGTGCTGATCGACTGGGAAAAGGGAACGCTGACGGGGGCATCCGATCCGCGCAAGGACGGGATGGCGCTGGGGTATTGAGGTGATTGGCAAGGCAACTACCGGGCGTTGGCGCTGCCCCTCACCCGCCTGCCGGCGTCCTTTCCCCGTATAATGACGGGGAGAGAGGTGATGTCATCGACGGTTTCGCCAATCGCCTACGCTGAACAAGCACCGAGGCCGAAACTGCTACTTTTTCCCCGTCACTATACGGGGAGAAATGCCCGGCAGGGCAATGAGGGGCGGCGCGGACGTCCGATGGACTTTCGCAAGCCATAGTCTTGAAACATAGCTGGTGACCATGATCCAAACCCACACAGACCTTTCCCGCCGCCTCGTCGCCGGCGTGGACGACGCGCCAGCGATCCTGGCGCCCGATAGGCCCATGCTGACCCATGGCGGACTGCGCGCGCTGATCGCCGCCACGGCCAAACAGCTCCACACTCTCGGCATCGGCCGAGGCGACCGGGTGGCGATCGTGCTGCCAAACGGGCCGGAGATGGCGACGGCCTTCATCGCTGTCGCCGCCACAGCCCCGACGGCGCCGCTCAACCCCGCCTACCGGGCGGACGAGCTCGACTTTTATCTCACCGACATCGGCCCGAAGGCGATCCTGGTCGCCGAGAACGAGACCGGCCCTGCCGTGACTGTGGCCGAGCGCCTCGGCATCGGCGTGCTGCGGCTCATCGTGCCGCCGGATGCGACGGCCGGCGGCTTCACCATCGACGGCGCGGCGGTCGGACCGCAGGCGGCGCCCGCCATGGCCGGGGACGATGACATCGCGCTTCTGCTGCACACCTCCGGCACCACGTCGCGGCCCAAGCTGGTGCCACTCAGCCATGCCAATGTCGCGGCCTCCGCCCGTCATATCGGCGCGACGCTCGGCCTGACGGCCGGTGACCGCTGCCTCAACATCATGCCGCTGTTCCACATCCATGGGCTGATCGCGGCGGTGCTGTCGTCACTGGCATCCGGCGGCAGCATCTATTGCACGCCAGGCTTCAACGCGCTGCGCTTCTTCCTGTGGCTGAGTGACGCCAGGCCGAGCTGGTACACGGCGGTGCCGACCATGCACCAGGCGATCCTGGCGCGCGCGGCGCGCAATGCCGAAGCGCTGTCGGCGGCACGCCTGCGCTTCATCCGCTCGTCCTCGGCGTCGCTGCCGACGCAGGTGATGGCCGAGCTCGAGGCGACCTTCGGCTGCCCGGTGATCGAATCCTATGGGATGACCGAGGCCGCGCACCAGATGGCGTCGAACCGGCTGCCGCCGGGCCTGCGCAAGCCGGGCAGCGTGGGTGCGGCCGGCGGACCCGAGGTTGCGGTCATGGCGCCGGACGGGCGGCTGATGCGGGCCGGCGAGACGGGCGAGATCGTCATTCGCGGCCCCAACGTCACCTCAGGCTACGAGAAGAACTTGGACGCCAACGCCACGGCCTTCGCGCATGGCTGGTTCCACACCGGCGACCAGGGCGTGCTCGACGATGACGGCTATCTCAGGATCACCGGCCGGCTGAAGGAGATCATCAATCGCGGCGGCGAGAAGATCTCGCCGCTCGAGGTCGACGAGGTGCTGATGGACCATCCGGCGGTGGCGCAGGTCGTCACCTTCGCGATGCCGCATGACAAGCTCGGCGAGGAGGTGGCGGCGGCGGTCGTGCTGCGCGAAGGCATGAGCGCCAGCGAGGGCGATATCCGCGCCCACGCCGCGATGCGGCTCGCCGACTTCAAGGTGCCGCGCAAGGTGCTGATCCTGGAGGAGATTCCCAAGGGGGCGACCGGAAAGCTGCAGCGCATCGGGCTCGCCGCCAAGCTCGGGCTCCGATCATGAAGATCACCATCTTCGGCGCGGGCGCCATCGGCGGCTATCTCGCGGCCAAGCTGGCCATCGCCGGCCGCACCGAGCTGTCGATCGTGGCCCGCGGCGCGCATCTCGAAGCGATCAAGGCCACTGGCCTGCGCCTGATCGAGGACGGACAGGAAACGACCGCCCCGGTCAGGGCCGCCGCCAAGGCCGAAGACCTTGGCGAACAGGACTATGTCGTATTGGCGCTGAAGGCGCATTCCGTCGCGCCCGCGCTCGACCAGATCGCCCCGCTGCTTGGGGACCACACATCGGTCGTCACCATGCAGAACGGCGTTCCCTGGTGGTATTTCTATAAAACCAGCGGCGCGCTCGAAGGCACGAGGCTACATCAGGTCGATCCCGGCGGCACGATCTGGGACCGGCTCGGCCCGCGGCGCGTCATCGGTTCGGTGGTTTACCCCGCCGTCGAGGTCGATGCGCCCGGCTTGATCCGCCATGTCGAGGGCCGGCGCTTCTCGCTCGGCGAACCCTCGGGCGAAAAGAGCGAAAGGGCGACGCTCCTGGCCGGGGAGATGGTCAAGGCCGGCCTGCAGGCGCCGGTGCGCGACGACATACGCGCAGAAATCTGGATAAAACTGTGGGGCAATCTCTCCTTCAACCCGATCTCTGCGCTGACCGGCTCGACGCTGGCCGCGATCGTCGCCGACGAAGGCACCCGCACGCTCGCCCGCGCCATGATGCTGGAAGCGCAAGCGATCGGCGAAAGCCTCGGCGTGCGCTTCCCCATAGACGTCGACCGCCGCATGAAGGGCGCCGGCGACGTCGGCGACCACAAGACCTCGATGCTCCAGGACCTGGAACGCGGCCGCCCGATGGAAATCGACGCGCTGGTCGGCGCGGTGCAGGAGCTTGGGCGACTGGTGGGCAAGCCGACGCCGGCGATCGATGGGGTGCTGGCGCTGGTGCGGCGGCTGGCGGTGGAGCGCGGGTGTTATGGGTGAGGTGGACTGAGCTTTGGTGCTTATGGGCCGGCAGCACGGGAGTAAGATATTCCAAGCTCAATCGCGGATTGATCGGCCTAAACGATGGTCTGGAAATCCTGATTTCGGGGCTGGTCAATGATCCTGAGAGCGTAAGGGCATTCGTCAACAAGTCAGGCCGTGCGCTTCCACCCCGTCGACCGCTTGAGCGCCCTCATCCTCATTTCCTACAATGGCACCGTGAGCACTGCTTTAAGCAGTGACATGTTTCCGCGCTGCGGCGGCCGCCCCTCACCCCTTTCCCGCCCGCCCCAGCACCCGCGCGTAAACCTCGCCGACAATCCCACGCCGGAAGACCAGCACGCACACCATGAATATCAGGCCGGTGGCAATGGTCACGGGGAAACCTGATGTAGCCAGCATGTTTTCCAGGCCGACGACGAGGCTGGCGCCGATGATGGGGCCGACCATGGTGCCGATGCCGCCGAGCAGCGTCATCAGGATGACCTCGCCCGACATCTGCCAGGTGACGTCGGTGAGCGTGGCGAACTGGAAGACGATCGCCTTCAGCGAGCCGGCGAGCCCGGCCAGCGCCGCCGACATGACGAAGGCGGCGAGCTTGTAGCCGGCTACGGAATAGCCGAGCGAAATGGCGCGGTTCTCGTTTTCGCGGATCGTGCGCAGGATCATGCCGAAGGGCGAGTTGACGATGCGCCAGATGGCGAAGATGCCGAGCAGGACCACGACGAGCACGACATAATAGATGTTCATCGGGGCGTTGAGATCGAGGACACCGAACAGGACGCCGCGCGGCACGCCCTGGATGCCGTCCTCGCCTTGCGTGAACGGCGCCTGCACGCAAAAGAAGAAGAACATCTGCGACAGCGCCAGCGTGATCATGGCGAAATAGATGCCTTGCCGGCGAATGGCGAAGAAGCCCATGACGAGGCCGAGCAGTGCGGCGCCCCCCATGCCGAGCAGGATGCCGGCTTCCGGCGGCCAGCCCCAGACCTTGACGGCGTGCGCGGTGAAATAGGCGGCTCCGCCGAAGAAGGTGGCGTGGCCGAAGGACAAGAGCCCGGTATAGCCGAGCAGGAGATTGAAGGCGCAGGCAAACAGCGCGAAGCACAGCATCTTCATCAGGAAGATCGGATAGACGAAGAACGGCGCCGCCAGCAGTGCCGCCATGCCGAGCCCGACCAGCACCCATTCGAGCCTTGGCGAGGGGTTGGCCGATGCCTCGCGCAGCGAAAGCCCGGCCATGTCGGATGTCTCTTCCGTCATCTCAGGCGTCCTTTCCGAACAGGCCGGCCGGCCGGACCAAAAGCACGATCGCCATGATGACGAAGACCACCAGGTTGGAGGCCTCCGGGTAAAAAACCTTGGTCAGGCCTTCTGCGAGGCCAAGCATGTAGCCTGTGACGATGGCGCCGAGGATCGAGCCCATGCCGCCGACCACCACGACGGCGAAGACGACGATGATGAGATCCGATCCCATCAGCGGGCTGACCTGGTAGATCGGTGCGGCCATTATCCCGGCGAGCCCGGCAAGGGCCGAGCCGAGCCCGTAGGTGAGGGTCAAGAGCAACGGCACGTTGACGCCGAAGGCCTGGACGAGGCGAGGATTTTCGGTTGCCGCGCGCAGATAGGAACCGAGCCTGGTCTTCTCGATCAACGCCCAGGTGCCAAAGCAGACGATGAGCGAGGCGACCACGACCCAGCCGCGATAAATGGGCAGGAACATGAAGCCGAGATTGGTGCCGCCGGCCAGCAGCGGCGGCACGGCGTAGGGGTTTCCCGACACGCCGTAATAGTAGCGGAAGATGCCCTCGAGCACGAGCGCGAGGCCGAAAGTGAAGAGCAAGCCGTAGAGCGGATCGGTGTCGTAGAGCCGCGACAACGCCAGGCGCTCGACCACGACGCCGAAGATGCCGACGATCAGCGGCGCCAAGACCAGCGCCGGCCAATAGCCGATGCCGAGATGGGTGAGCAGGAGATAGCCAATGAAGGCGCCCAGCATATATTGGGCCCCATGGGCGAAATTGATGACGCGCAGCAGGCCGAAAATCACGGCCAGGCCAAGGCTCAGCATGGCGTAGAAGGAGCCGTTGATCAGCCCGACCAGCAATTGGCCGAGCAATGCCTGGACGGGGATGCCGAAGATCATCGTCATGGCGCCATCATACACCCAGAATTTCGTGGAGCAGCGTCATGCGGTCCGCCAGTTCGCCGGTGGGAAACCCGGCCACGACCTTGCCGTGCTCCATTAGGTAGAAGCGGTCGGCGACACGGCTGGCGAAGCGGAAATTCTGTTCGACCAGCAGGATGGTCATGCCGCGCTGCTTCAGCGTCGCCAGCAGCTCGCCGATGCGCTGGACGATGACGGGAGCGAGGCCCTCGGTCGGTTCGTCCAAGAGCAGCATCTTGACCCCGGTCCGCAGCATGCGCGCGATCGCCAGCATCTGCTGTTCGCCACCCGACAGCCTTGTGCCGGGGCTGTTGCGCCGCTCCTTCAGATTGGGGAACAGATCGAAGATTTCCTCGACGCTCATGCCGCCCGAGGCGACGACCGGCGGCAGCACCAAGTTCTCGTCGACGGTCAGCGTCGAGAAGATGCCGCGTTCTTCCGGTACGAAGCCGATGCCCTGGTGCGCGGTGCGGTGCAGCGGCAGCCGCATCAGGTCGGCGCCGTCGAAAACGATCTTGCCGGTGCGCCGGCGGATCAGGCCCATGATGGCGCGCAGCGTCGTCGTCTTGCCGACGCCGTTGCGGCCGAGCAATGTGACCGTCTCGCCGGCAAACACTTCGAGATCGACGCCGTGCAGCGCATGGCCCTCGCCGTACCAGGCATTGAGGCCGCGGACCGCGAGCAGGGGGGAAGCCCTAGTCATCGGCGGTACCCATATAGGCCACCTTGACGCGCTCGTCGCGGCTGACGGTGGCGTAGTCGCCGGCCGCGAGCACCTCGCCACGCTGCATCACCGTTATCCAGTCGCAGAGATCGGCGACCACGGTCAGATTGTGCTCGACCATCAGAACCGCGCGGTCACTCGCCACCGAGCGGATGAGGGCGGAAACCGTGGCCACGTCCTCATGGCCCATGCCCGCCATCGGCTCGTCGAGCAGCAGCACCTTGGGACCCAGCGCCAGCGTCGTGGCGATCTCGAGCACGCGTTTCCTGCCATAGGAAAGATCGCCGGCCAGCCTGTTCGTCGCATCGTCGAGGCCGACGGACCGCAGCAGTTCCATGGCACGCGGCGTCAACCGGTCGAGGGCCGCCAGCGAGCGCCAGAACTGGATGCCGAGCCCGGCCGGCCGCTGCAGCGCGACCCGCACATTGTCGAGCACGCTGAGATGCGGAAAGATCGCCGATATCTGGAACGAGCGCACCAGCCCCATCCGCGCCACTTTGGCCGGCGAGGCGCGGGTGATGTCGTGGCCGAGCAGCTCGATCCTGCCGCTGGTCGGCGCCAGGAATTTTGTCAGCAGGTTGAAAACGGTCGTCTTGCCGGCGCCGTTGGGTCCGATCAGCGCATGGATGTTGCCGTGGCGGACATCGAGGTCGACATTCTTGACGGCGACGAAGCCGGCAAAGTCACGCCGCAGGCCGCGGGCGGAAAGCACCACCCGCGGCTCCTGGTCGGTCAGGTCGGGCGGCACCGTGGCCGCGCCCGTCACTGGGCGGCCGTCGCGCAGCCGCTGTCCTTCTCGCTCAGGAACGCCTCCTTGCCGGGAATAGTGGCGAGGTATTTGTAATAGTCCCAATCCTTGCTGCTCTCGCTGGGCGTCTTGACCTGGTAGAGATACATGTCGTGGACCATGTTGCCGTCGGCCTGGACCTTGCCGCCGGTGATGACGGCGTCGTCCACCGGCAGCGAATGGAGTTGCTTGGCGACGGCTTCGGTCTCGTCGGTGCCGGCCTTGTCGATCGCCTTCAAATACTGCGTCACCGCCGAATAGGTCGCGGCCTGGATCATGTTCGGCATGCGGTTGGTGCGCTTGAAAAAGCGCTGCCCGAATTCGCGGCTCTTGTCGTCGCGGTCCCAGTAATAGCCCTCGGTCAGCACGACGCCCTGCGCCGCCTGCAGGCCGAGCCCATGCACCTCGGCCAGCGTGAACAGGAGCGCGGCCAGGCGCTGGCCGCCTTGCACGATGCCGAATTCGGCTGCCTGCTTGATGGAATTGGAGGTATCGAGGCCGGCATTGGCCAAGCCGATGACCTTGGCGCCCGACGATTGCGCCTGCAGCAGGAAGGACGAATAGTCGGTTGCGCCGAGGGGATAACGCACTTCGCCCAACACCTTGCCGCCATGGCTCTCGACGAACTTGGCGGTCTGCTCCTTCAGCGAATAGCCGAACGCATAGTCGACGGTCACGAAGAACCAGCTGTCGCCGCCCTGCTGCACCAGCGAGCCGCCGGTTCCCACCGCCTGCGAATGGGTGTCGTAGGCCCAGTGGAAGCCGTAGGGCGAGCATTGCTTGCCGGTGAGGTCGGTGGTCGCCGCACCGGTGACGATGTCGATCTTCTTCTTTTCCTTGGAGATCCCCTGCACGGCGAGCGCGACAGAAGAGGTCGTCAGCTCCATGATGGCATCGACCTGTTCGGTGTCATACCACTGGCGTGCGATGTTGGAGGCAATATCGGGCTTGTTCTGATGGTCGGCGCTGATGATCTCGACCGGCGCTCCCTGAACCTTGCCGCCGAAATCCTCGACCGCCATCTTGGCCGCCTCGACCGACCACTTGCCGCCGAAATCAGCATAGACGCCGGATTGGTCGTTGAGGATCCCGATCTTGACCTTGCCGTCGGAAATCTCGGCGGCCGAGGCCGGGATAGTGGTGGCCGCGAGAAGCGCGGCGGAAACGACATGGCGAAGCTTCATGAGTTTACTTCCTCCCAATGTGGATGAATCCGCCCGCCCCCTACGATCGTCATCCGCAAGCACTATGGAAGATTAGGAAAATGACGTGGAACGGCAAGGGGCGGCCACGGATTTCATGACGCCGAGACCGACCCATGGCGTGCGACACGACTATGTGAAGCTCGACCTGCCGCACGCCGGGTTTGTTTGAGCCCGGACGGCTTCAGACCTCGGCGGCGACGAGATGGCCGTTGCCGACATCGCTGAGTGCCAGTTTCAGCGGCGCCTCGCCGAGCCGGCGCGTGGCGCTGGGGATTTCCTGGTCGAGGCGGGCGAAACGGCTTCGGCGCCGCGCCGGATCCGGCACCGGCACGGCTTCGATCAGGCGCCTGGTGTAGGGATGGCGGGGGTTGGAAAAAACCTGGTCGCGTGTGCCCATCTCGACGATCTGACCGAGATACATGACGGCGACACGGTCGGAGATATTCTCGACCACGGCCATGTCGTGCGAGATGAAGAGATAGGCGACGCCGAATTCGCGCTGCAATTCCTTGAGGAGGTCGAGCACGCGCGCCTGCACCGAGACGTCCAGCGCGGAGACGCTTTCGTCGGCGATGATCAGTTTTGGCCTGAGCGCCAGCGCACGCGCGATGCAGACCCGCTGGCGCTGGCCGCCGGAGAATTCGTGCGGATAGAGCTCCATCTGGTCCGATGACAGGCCGACGCGGTCGAACAGCGCGGCGACGCGCTCGCGGCGCTCTACCTTCGAGGAGATGCCGTGGATGAGCAGCGGCTCGGCGACGAGGTCGCCGACGCGCATGCGCGGGTCGAGCGAGGCGTAGGGGTCCTGGAAGATCATCTGCACGTCGCGGCGCACCGCCTTGCGCTCGTCGCGGCCGAGGCCGGACAAATTGCGGCCGCCAACGACGATGTCGCCGCTATACGGCACCAGCCCCGCCAGCGCCTTGGCGGTGATCGACTTGCCGCAGCCGGATTCACCGACCAGCGCCAGCGTTTCGTTGGGCGCGATCGAAAAGCTGACGCCCTCGACGGCATGAACGCGGCGGGTGACCCGGCCGAAGACGCCGCCGCGCAGGTCGAAGCGGACGTGCAGATCGGTGACCTCGGCGACCTTGGCCGGCCTCGGCGGCTCAGCATCCCTGGATTCCTGGCGGCCGGCGCCGCTGCCTATGCGCGGCACGGCGGCGAGCAGCTCGCGCGTGTAATGGGCTTGCGGGCGGGCGAAAATGTCCGACGTCTTGCCTTCCTCGACCATGCGTCCATGCCGCATGATGATGACGCGATCGGCCATTTCGGCGACAACGCCCATGTCGTGGGTAATCAGGATGACGCTGGTGCCGTGCTTCTGCTGCAAGTCGCGCAGCAGCTCCAGCACCTCGCCCTGCACGGTGACGTCGAGCGCCGTCGTCGGCTCGTCGGCGATCAGCACGTCGGGTTCGAGCGCCAGAGCCATGGCGATCATCACCCGCTGGCGCATGCCGCCGGAGAGCTCGTGGGGAAATTGCCTTAGCCGGCTTTCGGCCTCCGAAATGCGCACCGCCTTCAACGCCTCGATGGCACGCTGGCGGGCTTCGTCGCGCGACAGGCTGGTATGCGCCTCGATGGCTTCCGTGAGCTGGCGACCGATCGACAGCACCGGGTTGAGCGAGGTCATCGGTTCCTGGAAGATCATGGCGATGCGGTCGCCGCGAATCCGCCGCATCCGGCGATCGTCGAGGGCGGTCAGCTCGGTGGCGCCAAGGTGGATTTTGCCGGCGGAGATACGCGCGGCGGGCTGCGGCAGGAGCTGCATAATGGCCAGCGCGGTCATGGATTTGCCGGAGCCGGATTCGCCCGCGATGCAGAGCGTCTCGCCACGCTTGAGCGTCAGCGACAGGTCGGAGACAACCTCGCGGGCGCCCTCTTCGCCGCGTACCGAGACGCGGAGGTTGGCGATGGTGAGGATTGGTTCGGGAGTTGAGGTCATTGCAGATGGAGAGTTCCGAGAGGTCTTTTCCGGCACGCACCCCTCTGTCCTGCCGGGTCCGGCAGGACAACGGGCGTGTCTTGACGCAAACCCAGCCTCATTCAAACACGCACCGCGGGAAGTAGAACGACACCACCCAGTTGGGCATGTCGACGATCTCGCTGATGCGCAGGTCGCCGCAGACCGAGGCCAGCATGTAGGCTTCGACCGGGTCGACCTGGTAGCGGCCGGCGAGCAGGTCGACCATCTGCGCCACGGCCTCTTTTGCGCCACTCATCAAATCCGGCCCGATCCCCGTCGTCACCTCATAGCCCTTGGCGTCGAGATGCCGTGTCACCGGACCCGGCGTGGTGAAGCGCGGCGTTTTCAGCCGAGCATCTTTCACCAGGTCGAGCTTCAGCACGACGTTCATCGGGCTTTCGATCGCCGTGCCGCAGACCTCGCCGTCGCCTTGCGCGGCGTGCGTGTCGCCGACCGAGAACAGCGCGCCCGCCACCTCCACCGGCAGGTAGAGCGTGGTGCCGGCGGCAAGGTCGCGGATGTCGAGATTGCCGCCGACGCGGCGCGGCGGCACCACCGAGTGGTGACCCATTTCGGCCGGCGCATTGCCGATGGTGCCGGCGAATGGCTTTAGCGGCACGCGGGCGTTTTTGCCAAACAATGCCGGCTCCAGCGAGGTGGCATCGTATTTCCAGATGTTGAGCGCCGGCTCCTGGAAATCGTCGGCGAGCAGGCCGAAACCGGGAATGTTCGCCGTCCAGCCGAAGCCGGACGGTTTGAACATCTCGATCGTCACCTTCAGCGCGTCACCCGGCTCGGCGCCTTCGACGAAGATCGGCCCGGTCACAGGATTGATCCGGTCGAAATCGAGCTTGGCGATGTCGGCCACGGTGCTGTCGGGCTGCAATTGGCCGCCCGAGGAATCCAGGCACTGGAACTCGATGGTGGAGCCAGGCGCCACCCGCTCAGCCGGGACAAACGAATTGTCCCAGCCGAAATGGTGATGGCGCCCGTGGATGGTGTAATCGCAGTTATTGCACATCTTTTACGTACACATTGTCATAGTTGATCGGGATATGGACCGGGTCGACATAGAGATTGTCGGCGCCGCCCATGCGGGCGGACTTCATGGTGAAGCGCTGTTCGTTGAAGACCGGCGCCCAAGGGGCGTCCTCCATCACCTTGTCGTAGATGGCGCTCCACATCTTGTCGCGCTCGGCGGCCTTGGCCGGGTCGACCACCGAATCGGCCTCGGCCGCCTTGGCATCGAGATCCTTGTTGCAATACCACGACCAGTTCCAGCCGCCTGGTACCGCACCGGCGCAGCCGAGAATCGGGCCGTAGAAGTTGGACGGATCGGGGAAGTCCGCGATCCAGGCCATGCCGCCCGACCAGATCATCGGCGCGCCGGCCTTGTCGCCGCCGGCGGCAATGACATTGGCCTGGGCAAGCGACTGGATGCTGGCCTTGATACCGATCGCCGCCAGATCCTGCTGGATCGCCTGGGCGATGCGCGGGTTGGGGTCGGTGTTCATGGCGAACAGCTGCGTCTCGAACCCATCGGGATGGCCGGCCTCGGCAAGCAGCGCCTTGGCCTTGGCAACGTCATAGGGATAGCCCTCATACGCCTTGTCGTAGCCGGGCATCGACGGCGGCAGCGGCTGGTTGGCCGGCACGGCGCGGCCGTTGATGATCTGGATGATGCGCGCTTTGTTGAGCGCCATGTTGACGGCCTGGCGCACCTTCACATTGTCGAACGGCGCCATGGTTGTGTTCATGGTGACATAGCCGGTGTGCAGCTGGCCACCTTCGACGACACGCGCCTTCTGCTCGGGATCGGCCATCACTTCCTGGAATTTGGCCGGCGGAATGCCGTCGCCGGGCACGTCGATCTCGCCCTTCTGCAGGCGCAGCAGCGCCACGATCGGCTCCTGGCCGATCTCGAAGGTGATCTTGTCGAGGTGCGGCAGGCCCTTGTGCCAATAGTCCGCGTTGCGCTCGAAGACGATGCGCTGGCCAAGTGTCCATTCCGCCAGTTTGAAGGCGCCGGTGCCGACCGGATGTTTGCCGAAATCGGCGCCGTATTTCTCGACCTCTTCCTTCGGCACGACATGCGAGAAGTTGATGGCCATGACATGCAGGAAGGTGGCGTCCGGGCGGGTCAGCTCGAACTTGACCGTGTAGGGATCGACGACGGTGACGCCGGACAGCGTCTCGGCCTTGCCGCCAGCGACATCGTCATAGCCCTTGATCGAGCCGAAGAAGCCGGCGCCGGGGCTCTGCGTCTTCGGATTGGTGACGCGGTCGAGCGAATATTTCACGTCGTCGGCGGTCATCTCGCGGCCATTGTGGAACTTCACGCCATGGCGCAGCTTGAAGGTGAAGGTCTTGCCGTCGGGCGAAATCTCATAGCTTTCGGCGAGGTCGGGCTTGAGGTTGGTGGTGCCCGGCTCATAGTCCATCAAGCCGTCGAACAGGCTCTTGATCATCGACCAGTTCTGCCAGTCATAGCCGATCGCCGGGTCCAGAGTCGCGACGTCATCCTTGTAGGTTATGGTGATGGCGCCGCCCTGCTTGGCGTTCGGGTCGACGGCGTCCTCGGCGCGGGCGCTTGTCATGCCGAGCATCAGCGCCAGCGCCGATGCCGCGACGGTCGATGCGAGAAACTTCTTCATTGTCATGTTCCCTTTCTCTGTTTGTTTTCTGGTTTCATCTGAGTTGATGCTCATCTCGGTTTGATACTCATCTCAGTTTGATACGGGGGTCGATGAAGGGCGCGATGATGTCGGCCAAGAGATTGCCGAGCACGATGGCGAAGGCCGAGACCAGCGTGACGCCCATGATGATCGGGATGTCGACACGCTGGATGGCTTGCCAGGCGAGCTGGCCGATGCCGGGCCAGCCGAACACGCTTTCGACCACGACGATGCCGCCCATGAAGATGCCGATGTCGATGCCGATCATGGCGACGACCGGCAGGATGGCGTTGGGCAGCGCATGGCGGAAAATGATGGCGCCGCGAGCCAGGCCCTTGGCGCGCGCGGTGCGGACATAATCCTGGCGCAGCACGTCGATCATCGACGAGCGCATCATGCGCGCGTACCAGCCGGCGCCGAGGATGCCCATGGTGAGCGACGGCAGCACGAGATGGCGCCATGTGCCATAGCCGCCGATCGGGAACCAGCTCAGTCTGACGGCGAAGACATAGAGCAGCAGCAGGCCGACGACGAATTGCGGCGCCGAGACGCCGATGAAGGAGGCGACCATCAGGGCCTGGTCGGTCGCGGTGCCGCGCTTGACGGCGGCGATCAGGCCCATCGAGAGGCCGATCAGCAGCTCGCACAGTATGGCGCCGACCATCAGAAGCAGGCTCGCCGGCAGCCGCGAGACGATGAGTTCGGTCACCTCCGAGCGCTGGATGTAAGAGCGGCCGAGATTGCCGCTGACGAGCCTGGTCAGGTAGTGCCAGTACTGGACGGTAAAGGGCTGGTCGAGGCCGAGCTGCTGGCGGATGTTCTCGACCGTCTGCGGCGTGGCGCTGCGGCCGGCGATCTGGCGCACCGGGTCGGCCGGGAGGAGATAGAGCAGCGCGAAGGTGATCAGCGAGACGCCGAGCAGGATGAGCAGCGACTGGATCAGCCGGCGGCCGAGGTAGGCGATCATGTCCGGCCACCCATTATTCCCGCCCTCGCTGCGTCGGATCGAGAATGTCGCGCAGCGCGTCGCCGATCAGGTTGAAGGCCAGCGCCAGCGCCAGGATCGCGGCGCCGGGAAAGAACACCAGCCAGGGTGCTGCCTGGAAATAGGTCTGGTTCTCGAAGATGATATTGCCCCAGGATGCCGTCGGCGGCTGCACGCCGATGCCGAGGAAGGAGAGCGTCGCTTCCAGCAGCACCGTGGTCGAGATGCCGAGCGTGCCCCAGACGATGATGGTCGGCAGGAGATGCGGCAGGATGTGGCGAAACAGGATGCGCGGCGCGCTCGCCCCTATGGTGCGTTCGGCGTCGATGAACTCGCGCTCGGCGAGCGATGACGTCTCGGTGTAGATGACGCGAGCGGTCTGCACCCAGTTGACCAGCGCGATGACCATGGCGACGATCCACAGGCTCGGCTGGAACACCGCCGCCAGGCAGATGGCGAGCAGCAGGGCCGGGAACGCCATCATCAAATCAGTGAAGCGCATCAGTGCGCCGCCGATCCACCCGCGGAAATAGCCGGCGGTGACGCCGACCAGCGTGCCGATGAAGAGCGCCACGCCGTTGGCGACAATGCCGATGATCAGCGAGGTGCGCGCGCCATGGAGGATGCGGGTCAACAGGTCACGTCCGAGCAGGTCGGTGCCAAGCCAGAATTTCGCGCTTGGCGGCAGAGGCGAGCCCTCGATGGTCAGACCATCGAACATCTGGTCGTTGGGGTCATAGCCGGTCAGCCATGGCGCCAGGATTGCGCCGGCGACGACAATGGCGACGATGACCAGGCCGAGCAGCGCAAGGCGGCGCTTGACCAGCCGGCGCCAGACACCGGCGCGCGCCTTGGCCGGCATGCGCCCTGCCGTGAGATCAGGCGCGATAGGGCTGGTCATCGCCGCTCTCATCTTCGATCGGGGCTTCCCCGGTCTTGGTTTCCCCGGTCCTGGTTTCCCCGGTCCTGTTTTCCCCGATCTTGGCTTCCTCCGTCATCGCCACGATACGCCGCGCGGCGTCCTCGACGCTGACCTGCCAACTCATCGCCAGCGAGCGCAGCCGCGCATAGGCGCGGTCGTCGTCGCCGCCCTTCGACAAAGCCGAGACAGCCCGCACGATGGTCTGGCGTTCGGCGACCCGCTGGCGCAGCGCGGCAATTTCGCCGGCTAAATGTTTTCGCGCCTCGAAGCTCTGCCTTGCGATCAGCAGCGCGCTGTAGACCCCTGCATTGCCGACCGGCTTCAGGAGCTGGGCGTCGGCCTTGTGCGACAGCGCCCACTCAATGCGGCCCGGCGCCTCGGAACCGATCAGCGCCACCAGCGGCATCGGCGCCTCGCCCGGCTTCCAGGGGAATTGCTCGTCGAAGCCGAGATCGGCGTCGAAGAAGACGAAGTCGGCGGCCAGCGCCTCCGGCGCCAGTTCCGGCCAGCAATCCACGGTGACAAGGCCGATGGCCGACAATTGCCTGGTGATCGCCTGCACCGTCGGGTGCGGGCGATGCAGGACAAAGGCCCTGGCGCCGCCGAGGTTGGGGATGCGCGGGGTTCTGGTCACGACACCACCCGCAAGCGTGGCCGGCCGAATGTCTTTGCGGGGTCGTAGCGCGACAGATACGGGTCCGGCGCGACCTCGTGCTGCCGGCTGACGACTTCGAAGTAGCCGTCCGCGATCCGGCCGATGATGACAGGCAGCGTGGCGTGCTGGGAATGGGCGTCGATGGCGATCGGGCCGAGCCGGGTGGAGAAGCGCCGCTCGGCGAAGGCCTTGGAAAATTCCGCCGGGCCGGCGTCGGGATCGCGCGACAGCACGTCGGCCAGTACCTGCACCGAGGCATAGGCGGAGGCTTCGAAGGACGACGCGAACGCGGCCGGCCGTGGCGCGAAATACGGTCCGACCGACAGGTGACCCTTGCCCGTTTCGCCGATCGCCGGCAGTTCGCCTTCGGTCAGGTTGCACGAGATCACTGGGCAAGATTCAGGACTGAAAGCCGCATCCTCGCCCGCCAGATCGCGATAGGCCGCAAGGAAGGCATAGGACGAGGTGCCGATCAGGTTGTTGAGGATGAAGCTTGGCCGCGTCGCCCGGATCTCGGCGATCAGCCGCGACACGTCGGTCTCGCCGATGCGCAGATAGCGCTCGCCCAGCACCTTGCCGCCGGCATCGGCGATGAGGTCGCGCGCAACACGGTTCATCTCCCAGCCCCAGATGTAGTTCGACCCGAGCAGGAAACCGTTGGCGCCGAAGCGCGGCACGACATGGGCCAGCAGCGGCACCAGATGCTGGTTGGGACAAGCATGCATGTAGACGACATGCTCGTTGGCCTCGAAGCCCTCATAGGGGCAGGCATACCAGAGCATGCCGCCCGCCTTCTCCAGCACAGGGATTGTCTCCTTGCGGCTCCAGGAAGTGACGCAGCCGACGACATGGCGTGCACTGCTGGTCCTGAAGATGTCTTCGCACAGCGTCGCGTAACGGTCGGCATTGCTTTGCGGGTCGCGCTCTACCGGCGCCAGTTCGATGCCTGAGCTCCTGTCGGCGTTGATGTCGGCGATGGCGCGCATAGCACCCATCCGGCACGCGTCGGAGACGAGCTGATAGCTTCCCGAGCGGGAATAAAGGATGCCGATCTCGATGCGCCGTTTCAAACCGATCCCCAAAATGACAATGCCCCGCAGCCAGCGCCGGAAAGGCGAGGCATACGAGGCATGTTTGCCGCCCGGCGATCAGAGCCGGTATTTTGCCCTAGCGTATTCGGTCCGGCGGGTCAGTCAAGCCCTCAACGCCATCCGCGTCAAACACCGAGTGTCCGGCCACCGCTGGTTCCCGCGAAATCCGCTGCCGCTATTTGGCCGCCGGCCTGTGTTGGCGGGCATAGGCCACGCAGGCATCCACGGTGCTGACACAAAGCGCGTCGCGCTTGTTCGGCAGGTTGTTGTCGCCGGCGTAGGCAACTTCGGCGACACGGCCGCCGACCATGCGAACCTGCGTGTCGCAGTAACCGCCGGGAGCGACATTGACGGAACCGCCGACCGTCGGGATCGCCCCCACGGCCAAGGCGGGAACGACGACGCTGAGATTGCCGCGCTGGACGATGCGCTTATAGGTCCAGATCTGCCCGGACTGGCCGACATCGGCGGTGGCGGTCGGAAATCCCGCGCACATTCGAACGTCGGCTTCGCTGAGGCCGACCATCTCCTTGCGTGCCGCAGCCGCCGTGGGATCGACCTTGGCGATGCGCGACGTGTCGTCGGGAACGACGCAGGAAGACTGGATGACGACGAGGAGGGCTAAAAGGGCAAGCTTTCGAATGCAGGAAAATGTCATACCGATTATTGAGATCGCGTGGCGCCCGGCCGCCCTCTCTACCTAGGCAGGCCGACGGTCGGATCAACCCGCACAGCTTCACGAAAAAGTGGCTGAGCAAGCCGAAGAGCTTTTGACTTCGCCATAAATGGACCCGCCGGCAGCCAATGAAGGCCGTCCATCGTTTCCGGGCGATGTCTCGAAGCTCGCGTCGAACCGGATGAAATATCTGCGCAGCCGGTCGGTCGAGGCGGGCTCGTTGAAAACTTGACTGCCTTCCCCGACATCCCGGATGGCAGCGCGGCGCCGCCATGGTCGATCCGGCGGCGTCCTGTGCTCACATGCCTGAATTTTTTGAGAGAATATTCCCGGCTTTGCCGAGAACGGCGAAACACGTTCTTTGATAAAATCAGTAGAATTTCTGACGATGTGAACAAGCTTGGGCAATCCGCCTTGCTGCCATGACTTCACAACCGCAGAGATCAATCATGTCCGATCCCAACAACACTTTGCCATCTTCCCCATGGGCACCCCTGAACCGCCGCAGCGGCCTGGCTCTGCTGTTCGCGTCGGCTGTCGCGATCGGCGGCCTGATGGCGCCGCATGCGTCCTTGGCCGAGGACAAGAAGGCGATCAAGGTTGGCATCATCAGCGGCGAGGACGAGGATGTCTGGCGTGTCGTCGTCGCGCAAGCAGCCGAAAAGGGCCTCAGCATCGAGACGGTGGTGTTCAACGACTACACCCAGCCCAACGAGGCGCTGGAGCGCGGCGAGATCGACGCCAACGCCTTCCAGCACCAGCCCTATCTCGACAACCAGATCAAGACGCAGGGCTACCACATCGTGCGTGTCGGCTATACCGGCGTGTGGCCGATCGGCCTCTACTCCAAGAAGTACACCAAGGTTGCCGATCTGCCGGAGGGCGCGGTGATCGGCGTGCCGAACGACCCGTCCAACGAAGGCCGGGCGTTGCGCGTGCTGCAGAATGAGGGCGTGATCAAGCTCAGGGATGGCACCGGCATTCTCGCCACCACCGCCGACATCGCCGAGAATGCGAAAAAGGTCGAGATCAAGGAGTTGGATGCCGGCATCGTCGGCCGCTCGGTCGAGGATCTCGACGCCGCCGTGGTCAATACCGACTGGGCACTGAAAAGCGGCCTCACACCGGAGAACCGCATCGCTCAGGAGCCGATCGCAGACAATCCGTATCGCAACTTCATCGCGGTCAAGGTCGGCCATGAGAACGAGGCCTGGGTAAGGACGCTGGTCGCGTCCTATCAGAACGAGGCTGTAAAGGCCGAGTTCGACAAGGTCTATAAGGGCACCGGTCTCAGCGCCTATTGAGTTATGCGGGCACCGATATGCCGTTGACAGCTTACACGGTCCGCGCGATGCGCGGGCCGCGATCGCATTTCGGGACCTGCCTATGAACCAGCATTTTATCGCAACCACCGAAGCCGCTGATCAGGCCGCCACGCAGGACGTGGTGCGCCTTGTCGACCTGAAGCGCCGCTTCGGCCAGACGGCGGCGCTCGACGGCATTTCCTTGACGGTGCGCAAGGGCGAGGTTCTCGGCATCATCGGCCGCAGCGGCGCCGGTAAATCCACCCTGATCCGCTGCCTGAACGGACTGGAGCGCCCTGACACCGGCGAGGTGTTCATCGAAGGCCGCGAGATCAGCCGACTTGGCGAGCGCGAGTTGCAGCCGTTGCGGCGGCGCATCGGCATGATATTCCAGCATTTCAACCTGCTGTCGGCCAAGACAGTCGAGGACAATGTGGCGCTGCCGCTCAAGATCGAGGGCCGGCCGAAGGCGGAGCGCCTGAAGCGGGCCGCGGAACTGCTCGGTCTCGTGGGCCTGTCGGAGAAGGCAAAGACATATCCGGCGTCGCTGTCCGGCGGCCAGAAACAGCGCGTCGGCATTGCCCGAGCGCTTGCCGCGCGGCCGGCGCTGCTTCTGTCGGACGAAGCGACATCGGCGCTCGACCCGGAGACGACGCGCTCCATTCTCGCCCTGCTGAAGGACATCAACCGCCAGCTTGGCCTGACCATCCTTTTGATCACCCATGAAATGGAAGTGATCCGCTCGATCGCTGACCGCGTGGCGGTGATCGACGCCGGGCGCATCGTCGAGGAAGGGCCGGTCTGGTCGGTGTTCGCCGATCCGCAATCGGACGTCACAAGACGCCTGCTCGGGACCATCCGGCCGCAACTTCCGGCCGAACTGGCGGCGCGGCTGGTGCCGGGGGCCGGCACCGAAACGGTTCTGCGCGTCGACGTGGCGGGCGAGGCGGCGCGCGAGCCGCTGCTGTTCGACCTTGCGGCCGCGGTGCCCGGTCCCTTCCGCCTCGTCCATGGCGGCATCGACCACATCCAGCGGCAGCCGGTCGGAACGCTGTTCCTTTCCGTCGCCGGCAGCGATGCGAGCCACCTCGCGGAAATCGTCACATTCCTGAAATCCCGCCAGGCGCGGGTGGAGGTGCTTGGCCATGTCACCGATCCTGTTTGAGCTTCTGTTGCGATCGATCTGGGAGACGGTGCTGATGACGGCCGCCTCCGGCCTGATCTCGCTGGTGTTCGGCCTGCCACTCGGGCTGGCCCTGATTGCCACCGAACGCGGCGGCATCGCCGAAAGCCCATGGGTGAACCGCGTGCTCGGCGCCGTCATCAACGGCTTCCGCTCGGTCCCGTTCATCATCCTTCTGGTGGCGCTGATCCCGGTGACGCGGCTGATCGTCGGCACCTCGATCGGCACATGGGCGGCCATCGTGCCGCTGTCGATCGCCGCCACACCCTACTATGCGCGAATCGCCGAAGTGTCATTGCGCGAGGTCGACCACGGACTGATCGAGGCGGCGCGCGCCATGGGCGGCAACCGCTGGACGATCATCCGCGAGGTGCTGGTGCCGGAGGCGCTACCCGGCATCGTGGCCGGCTTCACCGTGACGCTGGTGACGCTGGTCGGCGCCTCGGCGATGGCAGGCGCCATCGGTGCCGGTGGCCTCGGCGACCTTGCCATCCGCTACGGCTACCAGCGCTTCGAGACATCGGTGATGATCGCCGTGGTGATCGTGCTGATCATCCTGGTCTGCGGCATCCAGTGGGTGGGTGACCGGCTGGTGGCGAGGCTGGATCGGCGGGGGTGATGAGCCGGCTGAACATCCGGGTGGCCGTGACCTTCTCATCAACGTCAGCGCTGCCCCTCACTGTCCTGCCGGACATCTCTCCCCGTGGAACGGGGAGACAGGGGCTAGCCCTGGACGCCGGCATTCTGCAAGCAACGCCGATGATTGGCGAAATCGTCGATGTGAGCGACCCCCTCCCCGTCACTATATACGGGGAGAGGATGCCGGCAGGCAGGTGAGGGGCAGCGCCGATCGCTCGCCATTATCAGTAATTGCCGTGACACTGTAGGGCTGTTCCTACGGACTTCTTCCTTGACGAGTGAGCGCCGCTCATCACCCGACAATCCCTGCCGCGCACCATGGTTGAGTACCTTGGCCATGGGGGGCGACAGCTTCATGCCTTCGACAGCGCTGATTTTCTCGCCACGCGCGCTCGTCAGCTCGAAATGACCTGCCTTACTGAACGGCCGATTCTTGAACTAGGAGACTTCATCCGCGAACCATATCATGGACGCCAAGCGGAAACCAAAATCATTCCGCGCTAGCCCCTCAGCCTCGCCCCTTCCGGGTCAAAGAACGGCATCGGCGCCACCACCGCGCGTACTGGCTTGCCATCGATGGCGATGCTGAGCTCTGTTCCAACAGCCGTGAACGGCAATCGCAAATGCGCTGTCGCCAGCACCTTGCCCAGGGAATAGCCGTGGTCGCTGTAGGTGACCACACCGGCGTTCTCACCATCGGCCATCACCCGTGCATCCGTCGCCGCCGGCTTGTCGCCGTCGAGGAAAAGCCCGGTCCAGCGCTCGTCGAGGCCCTTGTCGCGCACCTTGAGCAGCGCGTCCCGGCCGATGAAATCGCCTTTATCGAACTTGAGCAGCGGTCGAGGCCGACATGGAACGGCGTGCGCGTCTCGTCCATGTCGAGCCCGTGCGCCGGATAGGCCTTTTCCAGGCCGAGCGTGAACATGGCCAGCACGCCATAGGGTTTCAAGCCGAAAGCTTGGCCAGTGCGCATCAGCGCGTCCCAAACCGAGGTCGCCTCGTCGGCCGGCACGAACAGTTCGAAGCCGAGTTCGCCGGTCACGCCTGTACGTGAGATCAAGACCCGCGTTCCGTTGATATGGCCTGACGTAAACGCCCAGCGCTTCAATTCGTCGAGATCGGCGTCCGAGATCATCGCCTTCAGGAGATCGCGTGAGCGCGGGCCCTGGATGGTCGGGAAGGCGACGGCGGCAGTGATGTCGGTGACATAGGCCCTGCGCCCTTGCGCATGATGCTGGAGCCAGGGCAGCATCTTGAGGCGGTTCACCGAACCGGTCACCAGCATGAAATGCTCCGCGCCCAGCCGGAACACGGTGAGGTCGTCCATGATGCCGCCGTCCTCACGACAGACGGTGGAATAGCGTACTTGGCCCGGCCCCATCGCCGCGGCGTCATTGACAATGACATGGTTGACCAGCGCCTCGGCGTCGGCACCCTTAATGTCCATCTTGCCCATGGTGCTGAGGTCCTGCACGCCAACATTTTTACGCGTATTCAAATGTTCGTCGGCGATGCCGGAATAATGTTTGGCCGAGATGAAATCGCCGCCGACCCGACCCATGGTCGCGCCCAGCCCAACGATGCTGCTGTAGAAGGGGGAGCGACGCTCAGCCAATAAAATCTCCATCATTCAAATCGGCAGCGCCGGGTTGCGCCGCCGAGCTCGATTGGTACCGGGATCAACTCCCATAGACGTCGAATGAAAAATACTTGTCGTTGATTTCCTTGTACTTTCCGTTGGCGCGCAGCGCGTCGATTGCCGCGTTGAACTTGTCGGCCAGTTCCCTGTTGCCCTTCTGCAGCGCAATGCCGACCCCCGGGCCGTGAATGGCGGGATCTGCCGTCAGCGTGCCGAGCAGCTTGCAGCAGGCGCCGTCGGGCTTCTTCAGCCATTCGGTCAGGATGATCGAGCCATCCATAATCGCATCGAGGCGGCCATTAGCCATGTCGGCGCGGGCGTCGTCGCCGGTCGGGTAGGCCTTGACGGTCGAGCCCGAATATTTCTGCTCGGCGAAATTCTGGTGGATGGTGGCGCTCTGCACACCCAGCACCTTGCCCTTCAGATCGTCCGGCGAGGTGCCCGCGATGGTTGAGTCCTTCGGCACCGCGATGGCCGGCGGCGTCTGGTAGTATTTGTGGGTGAACTCCACCTTTTCGGCCCGCTCGGGCGTGATGGTGATGTTGATGATGGCGTCGAACTTGCCGGCCTGGAGCGCGGGAATAGAGCCGTCGAAATCCTGCACGGTGAACTCGCATTCGACCTTCATCTGCGCGCACAGCGCGTTGCCGAGATCGATGTCGAAACCGCCGAGCGTGCCATCGGCATTGGCATGGTTGAAGGGCGGATAGGCACCCTCGGTACCGAGCCTCAGTTTTTTCTCCTGGGCGGAAGCAGCACCGGTGGCAAGCGCAAAAGCCACGGAAGCGGCAAGCACGAAACGACCGAAAAGACGCATGGTCCAGATCTCCGTTGACCGGGTAAATCTACGGGCTTTCATGCTCCCGGCGGAGACGAAAACGACATGTGCCGCGGCGATCACGGCGCGGTGCAGTTCCTCCGCGTCCGATCAGGTTCCTTGTGCCTCGGCTCCGAACAGATCCCTTGCTTGCTTCGTCGTATAATAACCAAGCTGGACGTCCCGTGCGACCAGTTCCGGATCGCGCTCACGCGGATCGCCATAGCCGCCGCCACCCGGCGTGCCGACGCGCACGCGGTCGCCGGCCTTCAGTGGGATGTCCTGCTCCTTGGATAGGTGCGGCGGCACATGCTCCTCGCCGTTGCGGAACACGGTCACGCTGTTGGGCTCGCCGTCCCGACCGCCAAGGGCGCCCTGCGGACCGAAACGGCCATGGTCCATTACAAAGGAGGCTCGCGCCTCGCCGCGCAGGATCTCGACCTCATAGGCGAGGCCAAAACCACCACGATGCTTGCCGGCGCCGCCCGAGCCTTCGCGCAAGGCATAGTGGCGATAGAGCACCGGAAAGGCCTGCTCCATGATCTCGACCGGCGGCGACTTCGAAATGCCGATGGTCGAGCAGCCATTGGTCAGCCCGTCATGCCCCGAATTGCCGCCATAGCCGCCACCGGAGATCTGGTACATGACGTAGTCGCGGCCGCGCGCCGGATCATTGCCGCCGAGCGCGAAATTGCCGCTGGAGCCGGCCGGGGCCGCCGTCACCTTGTCGGGCAGCGCCTGCACCATCGCCGCGAACACCGCCTCGGCGATGCGCTGCGATACTTCGGCCGCACAGCCAGACACGGGACGCGGATATTTGGCGTCGAGGAAAGTGCCTTCCGGCCGCTTGACCTCGAGCGGCTCGAAGGCACCAGCGCTGATCGGCACGTCCGGGAAGATATGGCGCATGGCGAGATAGACCGAGGACAATGTCGTCGCCAGCACGCTGTTCATCGGTCCCGCACAAGGCTTTGACGAGCCTGAAAAATCGAAGGTCAGAGTGTCGCCCTGTTTCTCGACGGCGAGCGCGATGGTCAGCGGTTCGTTGACCACCCCGTCGGAATCGACAAAAGCCTTGGAGCGGTAGGTGCCGTCGGGAATGGCCGCTATGTTGGCGCGCATCTGCTCGGCGGCACGGTGGCGCAATTCGGCGATCGCTTCGACAACGATTTCGTCCCCGTAACGATCCAGGATTCCATTAAGCCTGTCCTGGCCGATCAGCAGCGCGGCGGCCTGGGCCCGGATGTCGCCGATGCGCTGGTCGGCAACCCTGATGTTGGAGCAGATGATGGCGTAGATTTCCGCGTCGAGCACGCCCTTCTTGAACAGCTTTACCGGCGGCAGCCGCAGGCCTTCCTGCTCGACCGCCGTCGCCGAAGCCGAGAAGCCGCCGGGCACGGAGCCGCCAATGTCGGGCCAATGGCCGGTGTTCGACAACCAGCAGAAGATCTTTTCACCGCGATAGACCGGCATGGCGAAGCGCACATCCATCAGATGCGTGCCGCCGAGATAGGGATCGTTGACGATGTAGATGTCGCCCGGCTCCGGGGCCAGGCAGCGGCCGTCGGCGATCATCTCGATCACCGTCCTGGTCGAATATTGCATGACGCCGACAAACACAGGCAGACCCTGACTGCCCTGCGCGATCAACGAGCCGTCGACGGCGGAATAGATGCCGTCCGAGCGGTCATTGGCCTCGGCGATCACGGGCGAAAAGGCGGCGCGGGAAAAGGTCAGGTCCATCTCGTCGCAGACCTGCTGCAAAGCGGCCTGGAGCACCGAAAGCGTGATTGCGTCGAGCTTTGCGTTATCAACTGACATGTCAGGCCTCGCCAATGTCGATGATGATGTTGCCGTCGGCGTCGGAGCGCGCGCGGTCGCCCGGTTCGAGCACGGTGGTCGCGTCCATCTGTTCGAGGATCGCCGGCCCTTCGATGACCGCATCGAGCGGCAGCTTTTCCCTGCTATAGACCGGCGTGTCGTGCCAGCGCCCGGCGTACCAGACCGGTCGGATTTCGCGACGCGCCGCGTCGAGCGTTTCTGCCCGCCCGGCCGGGTCGATCAGCCGTGACAGGTCGATCGCCGGACGCACGCCGGTGACGGAGGTGTTGAGGTTCACGAGGTTGGCGCGGATTTCCGGCAACTCCACCTTGAAGCGGGCGAAATAGGCTTTCTCGAACAACGCCTGCAATTGGCTCCGGGTCACCGACGAGGACGGTAGCGGCACGTTGATGATGTGGGTCTGGCCGACGAACTGCATGTCGGCGGAGTGGGAGACGCGGATCGATTCCGGCTTCACCGCTTCCTTGGCGATCAGCTCCTCGCCTTCGTTCCGGAGCCGTTCCAGTACTTGGTGGAGCTGGCTTCCGTCCAGCACGGCCACGGGCTGGTTGATGGTGTTGACGAAGTCGTGGCGCAAATCGGCGACGACGCAGCCGAGCGCGTTGGTGATGCCGGGCCGCGCCGGCACCAGCACTTTGGGCAAGCCGAGTTCGCGGGCGAGCGCCGTCGCATGCAGCGGCCCGGCGCCGCCGAAGGCGAACAGCGCGAAATCGCGCGGGTCGTGGCCGCGCGACACCGACACCATGCGGATGGCGCCGGCCATCTTCATGTTGCCCAGCCTGAGCACCGCGCCCGCGGCCTCGACACCCGACAGGCCGGTTGCCTTGCCGATCCTGTCCTCGAAAATGCCGGTGACGCGCTCCGATGTGACTGGGTTTTCGACGGCCAGCAGCTTCTTCGGCGCTAGCCGGCCAAGCACGAGGTTGGCGTCGGTGATCGTCGGCTCGGTCCCGCCGCGCCCGTAGCAGATCGGGCCGGGATTGGCGCCGGCACTTTCCGGCCCGATCTGAATCAGGCCGGCCGCATCGACGCGGGCGATCGAGCCGCCGCCGGCGCCCACCGTATGCACCGCCACCATCGGCACATGGATGGGCATGGCATATTCGATCTCGATCTCGTTCGAGACAGCCGGCTCGGCGTTGCGGATCAGCGCCACGTCGGTCGAGGTGCCGCCCATGTCGTAGGTAACGAGGTTTTCGAAGCCTGCGCGCTTGCCCGTGTAGGCGGCGGCGATGACGCCGGAGGCGGGGCCCGACATGACCGTCTTGGCCGATTCACGTGTGACGAAGCGGGCCGATATCATGCCGCCATTGCCGTTCATGATCAGGAAGTCGCGGGCATAGCCCTTGTCGGCCAATTCCGTGCGCAGGCGCTCGACATAGCGCTCCAGGATCGGCTGCACCGAAGCGTTGACCGATGCCGTCACCCCGCGCTCGAATTCGCGCGCTTCCGACAATAGCGCATGGCCCGTGGTGATGTAGCCGTTCGGCCAGAGCTCGGCGGCTATTTCGGCGGCGCGCCGCTCATGCGTGGGGTTGGCGTAGGAGTGGAGGAAATGGATGACGAGGGATTCGCAGCCGGCCGCGATGAGCGCCTGTACCGCCTCGCGCATCTCGGCTTCATCAAGCGGCGTGCGCACCGCACCTGATGCCTCGACGCGCTCCGACACTTCGAGGCGCAGGTTGCGCGGAATGATCGGGACGAACGTTCCCGTCATGCCATAGGGTTGCGGCCGTGTCCGCCGACCGAGTTCGATCACGTCGCGAAAACCGCGCGTGGTGATCATGCCGGTCCTGGCCAGCCGGCGCTCCAGCACCGCATTGGTGGTGGTGGTCGTTCCATGCACGATGAGGTCGATACCGTCGATCGGAAAGCCGGTGGCGCCAAGCGCCGAAACCACGCCAAAGGCCTGGTTGTCGACAGTGGTCGGGGTCTTGGCCAGATACACTCTTCCACCGTCCTTGCCGTCGATCAGGAGCAGGTCGGTGAAGGTTCCGCCGACATCGATGCCGGCGACGACGCTGCCCAGGGAATCCGGCGGCTGCACCGAAAAATTCTCTTTCATTGTCGAAACCCGAAATGCTGGGACTACGGATATGCCGCAGTTTGGAAAGGTGTTTTACGGCGGCGTCTTGACGCAAATATCGTTTGTATACTAATAAATTCCGGACACAAGAGCTTACCGCTTCGGTAGCGTGCATTGGCATGCCGGAACCTGAATGGTTCGGGCGCGCACGGGAAAGTTTGGCGCCCGCGTCTGTCATTGGGCGAGAAGGTTGGAATTGATGAACACCACGCCCTCGTTCAACACCGCTGAAGCCCGCCCGCTGCAGTTTCCGATTCCGGCCAATGTCTATGCCGAAACCGTCGTCTCGGTGAAACACTATACCGACCGGTTGTTCTCGTTCCGCATCACCCGGCCGCAATCGCTGCGCTTCCGCTCGGGCGAATTCGTCATGATCGGCCTGCCCAATGCCGAGAAGCCGGTGTATCGCGCCTACTCCGTCGCCAGCCCGGCCTGGGACGAAGAGCTGGAATTCTTCTCGATCAAGGTGCCGGATGGCCCGCTGACCTCGGAACTGCAGAAGATCCAGGTCGGCGACACCGTCATCATGCGCCAAAAATCGACCGGCACGCTGGTCGTCGACGCGCTGACCCCCGCCAAGCGCCTGTTCATGATCTCGACCGGCACCGGCATCGCGCCCTTTGCCAGCCTGCTGCGCGATCCCGACACTTACGAGAAGTTCGACCAGCTGATCCTGACCCACACCTGCCGCGACAATGCCGAGCTGATCTACGGCCAGGAACTGGTGGCGGCGCTCGAAAGCGACCCGCTGATCGGCGAGCTGACCACTGGGCGCGTCACGCTCTACAATTCGACGACCCGCGAAGAGTCGGCGCGCATGGGCCGCATCACCGCGCTTATCGGCTCCGGCAAATTCTACAGCGACCTCGGCATCGAAAAGCTCAATCCCGAAACCGACCGCGTCATGATCTGCGGCTCGATGCACATGCTGAAAGACGTCAAGGAGCTGGCCGAAAGCCTCGGCTTCCAGGAAGGTTCGCTCAGCCATCCCTCGAGCTTCGTCGTCGAACGCGCCTTCGTCGGCTGAGGCCAGCGCGTCTCCCAGAAAGCTGGTTTTGACCTTCCGGTCAAAAATCAGCTGCTTTCGCGGCCTTTTTCAGCTATCCCTCGCTTGAGGACTCGTGAAGCGCGACTTCGCGGGCTATCTTCGTGCGTGTCGCCCAAAACTGTCAACCGCTTTGGGGTAAAGATGCGCGACGAGATATCAAGCGCACGGCACTTGAATGAAAGGGCAGGAGATGAGCAGCACCATCCGCGAAGCCGATCTTGGCACCAAGGTGACGCCGCTGCCGGCACGCGCCGCCGCGAACACGCCGGTGCCGCTGGACCATCACATCACGCGCAATCCCGGCCTGAAACTCGACCTCGGTTTTCTCGAATCGGTACGCAGCGTCAACCGCTCCGCGCTGGAACGCCGCGTCGCCAGCCTGACCAAGCGGCGCTCGATCAAGGCCGACAACCAGGCGGCATGGCTGCTGCGGGCGATCGCCTGCATGGATCTGACGACGCTCAACTCCAACGACACCGAGGAGCGCGTGCGCCGGCTCTGCGCCAAGGCGATCAACCCGTTGCGCCGCGACATCATCGAAGGTCTCGGCATTGCGGGCGAGACCATCCGGCCGGCCGCCGTCTGCGTCTACCATCCCTTCGTCGCCACGGCCGTGGACGCGGTGCGCGGCACCGGCATCCATGTCGCCGCGGTCTCCACCGCCTTCCCGCATGGCTTGGCGCCGCTGTCGACCCGGTTGCAGGAGATCGAGGCCTCGGTGAAGGACGGCGCCGACGAGATCGATGTCGTCATCCCGCGCGGCCTGGTGTTCGGCGCCAAGTGGCGCGAGCTTTACAATGAGATCGTCTCGATGCGTGCCGCCTGCGGTGACGCGCATCTCAAGGTCATTTTGGGGACCGGCGACCTCGCCACGCTGCGCAATGTCATGCTGGCCTCGATGGTGGCGATGATGGCGGGTGCGGACTTCATCAAGACCTCGACCGGCAAGGAAAGCGTCAACGCCACGCTGCCCGTCGGCCTCGCCATGGTGCGCGCCATCAGGGCCTATTTCGAGGAAACAGGCTATCTCATCGGCTTCAAGCCGGCGGGCGGCATTTCCACCGCGAAAGTGTCGCTCGACTGGCTGGTGCTGATGAAGGAGGAACTCGGCCGTCCATGGCTGGAGCCCGAGCTGTTCCGCTTTGGCGCCTCTAGCCTGCTGACCGATATCGAACGTCAGCTCGAGCATCATCTGACCGGGCATTATTCGGCCAATCACCGCCACGCGATGGCTTGAGCACCCCACCCCGATCGGCTTTGCCGATCGGGGTCTCCCCACAAGTGGGAGGGTGAAGGAGGAACCTGATGAATATCCTTGAACGCTATCACGCCATGGAATACGGCCCGGCGCCGGAGGCTCGCAACGAGGCCGATGCCTGGCTGGCCGGGCGCGATTTCTCCAAGGCCTTGTTCATCGGTGGCGACTGGAAAGCGGCCGGCGGCGGCAAGACCTTCGACACCAGCGAGCCGTCTTCCGGCAAGCTGTTGGCCAAGGTGTCCGATGCCAATGCCGCCGACATCGACGCGGCGGTTGCTGCCGCCGCAAAGGCGTTGCCGAAATGGAGCGCCAGTTCCGGATACCAGCGCGCGAAAGTGCTCTACGCCATCGGCCGCGCCATGCAGCGTCACCAGCGGCTGTTCGCGGTGCTTGAGACGATCGATAACGGCAAGCCGATCCGCGAAAGCCGCGACATCGACGTGCCGCTGGCAATCCGCCATTTCATTCACCATGCCGGCTGGGCTCAGGCGCTGGACAGGGATTTTCCCGGCCAAAAGGGTGTCGGCGTCGTCGGCCAGATCATCCCGTGGAATTTTCCGCTGCTGATGCTGGCCTGGAAGATCGCACCGGCGCTTGCGGCGGGCTGCACCGTGGTGCTGAAGCCGGCCGAGTTCACGCCGCTGACATCAATCCTGTTCGCCGAGATCTGCGAACGCGCCGGCGTTCCGAAAGGCGTCGTCAACATCGTGCAGGGCGGTCCGGAAGCGGGTGCGGCGATCGTCAACCACCCTGGCATCCAGAAAATCGCCTTCACCGGCTCCTCGGAAGTCGGCAAGATCATCCGCAAGGCCACCGCCGGGTCAGGGAAAAAACTGTCGCTGGAACTTGGCGGCAAGTCGGCCTTCATCGTCTTCGAGGACGCCGATCTCGACAGCGCCGTCGAGGGTCTGGTCGACGGCATCTGGTTCAACCAGGGCCAGGTCTGCTGCGCCGGTTCGCGGCTGCTGGTACAGGAAGGCATCGCCGACGCCTTGATCGCCAAAGTCAAGACGCGGATGAGCCGGCTGCGTGTCGGCAGCCCGCTCGACAAGAACACCGATATCGGCCCGCTGGTCGATCTGACCCAGCTCGACCGGGTCAAGGGACTGATCGCCGAAGGTGCCCGGCAGGGCGCCGTCTGCTGGCAGCCGGATGCAACGCTGCCGTCTTCCGGCTATTATCACCTGCCGACGCTCGCCACCGGTGTTTCGCCGGCTAATATCCTGGCGCAAGAAGAGGTGTTCGGGCCGGTGCTCGCCACCATGACCTTCCGCAACACCGAGGAAGCGATCGAACTCGCCAACAACACGCGCTATGGCCTCGCGGCCTCGGTGTGGAGCGAGAACGTCAACCTGACGCTCCATGTCGCGCCGCAATTGAAGGCCGGCGTGGTCTGGGTCAACGGCACCAACATGTTCGACGCCGCCTGCGGCTTTGGCGGCTATCGCGAGAGCGGCTTCGGCCGCGAGGGCGGGCGCGAGGGCATGTTCGAATATCTCTCGGCAAAACTGCCGCTCGGCCCGGTGATCAAGCCAGCGACGTCTTCGGCGCAGCCCGTGGAACAGGCGGACGGCGTCGCTATCGACCGCACGGCGAAGCTGTTCATCGGCGGCAAGCAGGTGCGGCCGGACGGCAATTACTCGCTTGCCGTCGCCACCGCCAAGGGCAAGCTCGCCGGCGAAGTCGGGCTCGGCAGCCGCAAGGATATCCGCGATGCGGTTTCGGCTGCCCGCGCCTGCAAAAGCTGGCCTGAGGCGACCGCCTATAACAGGTCGCAGGTGCTTTATTACCTGGCCGAGAACCTTTCCGGCCGCGCGGAAGAATTTGCCGCCCGGCTCACCGAACTGACCGGAGCCAATGCCAAGGCCGCGCGGGACGAGGTGGAGCTCTCGATCGAGCGGCTGTTCCTCTATGCCGGCCTGGCCGACAAGTTCGAGGGACGCGTGCACCAGCCGCCAGCGCGTGCCGTGACGCTGGCGCTGCATGAGCCTGTTGGCGTCGTCGGCATCGTGGCGCCGGACGATCAGCCCCTGCTCGGCTTCATCTCGCTGGTCGCGCCGGCGCTGGCCATGGGCAACACGGTGGTCGCCGTGCCGTCGGAACGGTATCCGCTGCTGGCCACCGATCTCTATCAGGTCATCGAATATTCCGATGTGCCGGCCGGCGCCGTCAACATCGTCACCGGACGCACCGCGGAGCTTGCCGTCGTGCTGGCCAAGCACGACGACGTCGACGGACTGTGGCTGTTCACCGACGCGGATACCTGCGCCAAGGCGGAAGCCGAGTCCATCGGCAACCTCAAACGCGTCTGGAGCGGCAACGGCCGCAGTCTCGACTGGGCCTCGGAAGATGCCGCCGGCGACGTTTTTCTGCGCCGTGCCATCGAGGTGAAGAATGTCTGGGTGCCTTACGGCGACTAAGGCCCACAGTGATCGCGATCGGGCTTGACGCCTGGCCATATGTTCTTTAACGAGAAAAAACATCTTATCAGTGAACTGGGCACCGGCTGCACAATCGCGCCTGACTGGCACATGACGCTTTCGCCGGCAGCCGATAAAGGCAATTGACCCAAGCAGGCGAGGAACAAAGCATGGCGGAACTGGCGGGCAAGGTCGTTGTCATCACGGCAGCGGCGCAAGGCATCGGCAAGGCGAGCGCGCTGGCCTTCGCCAAGGCTGGCGCCACCGTCCATGCCACCGACATCAACGAGACGCTGCTGGCGGAACTCGCCAAGACATCAGGGATCAAGACCCGTAAGGTCGACGTGCTCAACGACGAGGCGGTCAATGCCGCCTTTGCCGAGATCGGCGCCGTCGACGTGCTGTTCAATTGCGCCGGTTTCGTCCATTCGGGTTCGATCCTGGAGATGAAGGACGCCGATCTCGATTTCGCTTTCAATCTCAACGTGCGCGCCATGATCCGAACCATCCGGGCGGTGCTGCCCGGCATGCTGGAGCGTGGCGACGGGTCGATCATCAACATGGCTTCGCTCGCCAGTTCGACCAAGGGCGTGCCAAACCGCTTCGCCTATGGCGTCACCAAGGCCGCCGTCATCGGGCTGACCAAGGCGGTCGCGGCCGACTATGTTGGCAAGGGCATACGCTGCAACGCCATCTGCCCCGGCACGGTCGAAAGCCCGTCGCTGCAGGACCGCATGCACGCCCAGGGCGATTATGACGCCGCCCGCGCCGCTTTCATCGCCCGCCAGCCAATGGGCCGGCTCGGCACGCCGGAGGAGATCGCCGATCTCGCCGTCTACCTGGCCGGCGCCACCTACACGTCCGGACAGGCCTATAATATCGACGGCGGCTGGTCGATCTGAGCGCTGCCTGGGGACAACCGGACATCGGGTTTGGTGCAGGATCGGGAAGTCTGAAAATCCCGCCCGCCGGCCGCCAATAGAGGCTGTTCGCGCTTGTCGCTGAGCAGGCCCATGGCTAGGCTCCGGCGGGTTCCAGAGGACGGCCGCCCCGGCGGAGAGTTTGTAGGACGGCCACGAGGCCGCAATCAGGAGAAGATGCATGAAACTGCTGCGCTATGGCGAGGTGGGAAGCGAACGTCCCGGCCTGCTCGATGCGGATGGAACGATCCGCGATCTCTCCGCCCATGTCGCCGATATTGCCGGCACGACACTTCATCCGGCCTCGCTGGACATGCTTTCGAAGCTCGACGCGAAGTCGCTGCCGGCGGTTTCCGGCAAGCCGCGCCTTGGCGCCTGCGTTGCCGGCACCGGCAAGTTCATCTGCATCGGCCTCAACTATTCCGACCATGCCGCCGAGACCGGGGCCACCGTGCCGCCGGAACCGATCATCTTCATGAAGGCAAGTTCGGCCATCGTCGGCCCGGACGACGACGTGCTGATCCCGCGCGGCTCCGAGAAGACCGACTGGGAAGTCGAGCTCGGCGTGGTCATCGGCAAAACCGCCAAATATGTCAGCGAAGCCGACGCGCTCGACCATGTCGCCGGCTATTGCGTCTCCCATGACGTGTCCGAACGCGCCTTCCAGGCCGAGCGCCAGGGCCAATGGACCAAGGGCAAGAGCTGCGACACGTTCGGCCCGACCGGCCCGTGGCTGGTAACCAAGGACGAAGTATCAGACCCGCAGAACCTGAAGATGTGGCTGACGGTCAACGGCAAGACCATGCAGAACGGCTCGACCAAGACCATGGTCTACGGAGTGGCCTATCTCGTCTCCTACCTCAGCCAGTTCATGTCGCTGCACCCCGGCGACATTATCTCGACCGGCACCCCGCCCGGCGTCGGGCTCGGCATGAAGCCGCCGGTGTTCTTGAAGCCTGGTGATGTTGTCGAGCTGGGGATCGAGGGATTGGGTCAGCAGAAGCAGACGTTCAGGGCAGACGTTTAGAGCAGTTCCGGACGGAAAACCGTTTCACACTTTCCCTGGAATTGCTCTAGGCGTGACATTTTAGGCGCTGGCGCTGCCCCTCATCTGGCTGCCGCCATCTTCTCCCCGTAGAACGGGGAGAAGGGCGCTGTCGTTACTGCTTTTGCCAATCGCCGGCGCTGGAGCTACCTTCCTTCTCCCCGTCACTATACGGGGAGAAGGTGCCGGCAGGCGGATGAGGGGCGGCGCAAACCTATGTTGCGATACTACTTCAGCACTTTCCCATCCGCGCCAAATCGATACGTCTTCCCTGGCTCCGGCGTCGCATAAAGCGTCGCGCCGGGCTCGGCGTCATAAACACCGAAAATGCGCACGGTGATCAGGCCGGCTTTCTCGCAGTCGAGATAGAGATTGGTGTCGGCGCCGAGATGTTCGGCATGCACCACCGTGCCCTTCCAGGCGCCGGATTTCGGATCGACCGTCAGGTGCTCCGGCCGCACACCGATGGTCTTGGCTGTCTCGCCGAGCCGGGCGCCGTCGACGAAATTCATCTTCGGCGAGCCTATGAAGCCGGCGACGAACTCGTTTGCCGGCGAATTGTAGAGTTCCATCGGGCCGCCGATCTGCTCGATCTTGCCGGCATTGAGCACCACGATCTTGTCGGCTAGCGTCATCGCCTCGACCTGGTCGTGGGTTACGTAGATCATCGTCGCCTTCAGCCGGCGATGCAGTTGCGCGATCTCCAGCCGCGTGTTGACGCGCAGCGCCGCATCGAGGTTCGACAGCGGTTCGTCGAACAGGAAAAGTTTCGGCTCGCGCACCACGGCGCGGCCGATGGCGACGCGCTGGCGCTGGCCGCCGGAAAGTTCCGCAGGTCGTCTTTCGAGATAGGGCTCCAGCGACAGCATGGACGAGGCGATGCCGATGCGGCGGTCGATTTCCGCCGCCGGCGTGTTCGCCTGCTTGAGGCCGAGGCCCATATTGTTCTTCACCGTCAGATGCGGATAGAGCGCATAGGTCTGGAACACCATGGCGATGCCGCGTTTCGCCGGCGGGGTGACCGAGACATCCTCGTCATCGATCAGCACCCGGCCCGAGGTCGAATCCTCCAGACCGGCGATGACCCGGAGCAATGTCGACTTGCCGCAACCCGAAGGGCCGACAAAGACGACGAACTCGCCATCCGTCACTTCAAGGTCGATGCCCTTGAGCACCTCGACCGGCCCAAATGCCTTTTTCACGTTCTCGATTTTTAGCGAGCCCACGGCAGTCCTCCAAATTGATGAGTGGGCGCCAAGCGGGCGCCGTAGGGCGCGGAAGACGACAGCCTAATCATAGCCGCACCGCCTTTCCGCCGCGCACGCTCTCGTCGGCGGCAAGGCAGACGGCGAGCGACCGCACCGCGTCGTCCATATGTCTGGTGAGATCGATATCCTCGCGGATCGCCTTGAGGACGAAAGCCTGTTCGAGATCGCAGAGATCCTGATGGCCGGGTTCGCCTTCCATGGACAGCATCTCGTCCGCCTTTACGAACTTGCCGTCCGGGCCGGTCGCGGCGCTGTGCAGGCGGATGGTCGAGGTCTTGGTGTGGGTGTCGATGTCGTCGGACTTCACGCCCTCCTTCATGACGATCGACACGCAGCCCTTGGGCGAAATCACGTCCTTCACGAAGAAGGCGGTTTCCGAAATCATCGGACCCCAGCCGGCCTCGTACCAGCCGACCGAGCCGTCATCGAACAGCACCTGCAGATGGCCGTAATTGTACATGGAAGGCGCGACTTCCTCGGTCAGCCGCACGCCCATGCCGCGCACCTCGACCGGCTTGGCATCGGTGATCTGCAGCATGACGTCGAGATAATGCACGCCGCAATCGACGATCGGCGATGTCGTCTGCATCAGCTGCTTGTGCGTCTCCCAGGTATGGCCCGAGGATTGCTGGTTGAGGTTCATGCGGAACACGTAGGGACCGCCGAGCTTGCGCGCTTCGGCGATCAACCGGATCCAGGACGGGTGGTGGCGCAGGATATAGCCGATCACCAGCTTTCGTCCGTTGGCCTTGGCTGCCGCGACGACACGCCTGGCATCGGCCACCGTCGTTGCCAGCGGCTTTTCGACGAAGACATGGCATCCGGCCTCGAACGCCTTCACCGCATAATCGGCATGGCTGTCGGAATAGGTGGCGACGCAGGCGACGTCGGGCTTTTCGTCGCGCAGGGCGTCATCGAACGAACGCCTGATGCCATAGAAGGAAAGCCCCCCAGGCAAAGGCACGTCGGAGCGGTTGACCAGCGCGGCGATCTGAAAACCCGGATTGGTGTGATAGGCCAGCGCATGGCTGCGGCCCATATTGCCGAGGCCGGCGACGACGACGCGAAGGGGTTCAGTCATGTATCAATTCACCTTTTCTTGCGTGCGAGCCTTGAGAGCAACCATGACATGAGGCTCGCATTCGTCCGCGACCTGCAAGGCAGTTTGTTCGCTGTCGCAGCGAGACAGAAGCCTGAAGCCGTAGGCATCGACTCCGTCCTTGACCAATGAAAGCCTCTGATCGTCAGACAAGAGCTGCTCCAGATTGAGGGCCTGCTCGAATGCCTTTGACTGCTCGTCTCCCATCAAGGAATTAACGCGCCAACGAATGTGACAATTGTATTCCTTCGGCCGGCGCTCCGGCCCGAGCCGCGTAAACCAGACAGCAGCGTTGATATAGAACCGCGGCCCCCAGGAAGACTTCTGAAGGTTCAGCACGCAGATCGTCTCCGGCCATTCCCGGTAGAAATTCTTGGCGCGCACACCGCGAAATCCATGCCGGCTCGCCGTCTCGACAAGGGCCTGTCCGACAATCTCCTGACCGTCGCTCACTTGACGGCCCCCGACGTGATGCCGCGGATCAGCTGCCGCGAGAAGATGACATAGAGGACCAGCACCGGCAGGATCGCCAGCGACAGTGCTGCCAGGATGGCGTTCCAGTTGGTGACGAACTGGCCGAGGAAAAGCTGGGCGCCGAGGGTCACCGTCTTGGTCTCTTCCGACGGCGCCAGGATCAGCGGAAACCACAGATCGTTCCAGATCGGGATCATGGTGAAGACGGCGACGGTTGCCATCGACGGCCGCACCAGCGGCACGACCAGCCGGAAGAAGATGGTGTATTCCGACAGGCCATCGATGCGGCCGGCGTTCTTCAGATCGTCGGACACCTGCTTCATGAATTCGGACAGGATGAAGACGGCGAGCGGCAGCCCCTGCGCGGTGTAGACCAGGATCAGCGCGGTCAGCGTGTTGACCAGCCCGCTCGCCACCATCAATTGGAGGATGGCGACGGTGGCGAGCCGGATCGGGATCATGATCCCGAGCGCTAAATAAAGCCCCATCATCGTGTTGCCGCGAAAGCGATATTCCGACAGCGCGAACGCAGCCATTGCGCCGAACAGAAGCACGAAGAACAGCGAGCCGACGGTGACGACGAGGCTGTTCTGGAAATAATGGATGAAGTCGCCCTGGCCGATCACCGTGGTGTAGCCGATCAGGTCGAACGTCTTTGGCGTCGGCGGCGTCAGCGGCGCGCCGAAGATGCCGGCGCGGGACTTGAACGAATTCATGATGACCAGGATCACCGGAAACAGCGCGATCGCCGTGTAGGTCAGCAGGATCGCGTGGGCGCCGATGGCGCGGGGCAGTGAACGGGTGGCGATGCTCATCTCCGTCCCCTCAGAACTGGTAGCGACGCAGGCGCGTCTGGATGAGGAAGAGGTAGACACAGACACCGCCCAGGATGATCAGGAACATGATCGTGGCGATGGTCGCGCCCATGTTGGGGTCGCCGACCTGCAACTGGAAGCCGAAGAAGGCGCGGTAGAGGAAGGTGCCGAGAATATCGGTCGAATAATTGGGACCCGCGAGCGCGCCCTGCGCGGTGTAGATCAGGTCGAAGGCGTTGAAATTGCCGACGAAGGTGAGGATCGAGATGATGCCGATCGACGGCAGGATCAGCGGCAGCTTGATCTTCCAAAACTGCGACAGGCCGGTGATGCCATCGCATTCGGCCGCCTCGAGCACCTCTTCCGGGATCGACAGCAGCGCGGCATAGATCAGCATCATCGGAATGCCGATGAATTGCCACACCGAGATCAGACTGAGCGCGGTCAGCGCGTATTGCTCCTTGCCGAGCCAGGGCGTGAACAGGCTCTTCAGCCCGACGAAGTCGAGCAGATGCGGCGCCACGCCCCATAGCGGCGACAGGATCAGCTTCCAGGCAAAGCCGACGATGACGAAGGACAGGATGGTCGGCACGAAGATCGCGGTGCGGTAAAAGGCGGCGAACCTCAGCCTCGGGCTGGAGAGAATTGCCGCCAACAGCACGCCGACGGGGTTCTGCACCAGCATGTGGATGATGAAGAACCAGACATTGTTACGCAGCGCATTCCAGAAATTGACCGACCAGTTGGGGTCGCCGAACAAGGTGCGGAAATTGTCCAGGCCGACGAATATCTGGGACTGGTCGACATTGCGGAACAGCGAGAGCTGCAGCGTGCCGGCGAGCGGCAGGATCATGATCGCCGTGTAGACGAGCACCGCCGGCGCCAGGAAGACGGCGATATGCCAGCGGAATGGTCTTTTGGGTCGTGTTTGTGCGGCCATGAGTTCGGTCCCCGCCGTCTCTCGGTTCCAGATGATGTGATGCTAGATGATGCCCCGATGCGTGGCCCAAACCTTGCCCGGCGCGGCAAGACAAAAGCCTGCGACTGGTCAGCCAGCCTTCCCCAACAGCAAGGGTAAGGCCGTGAGGCAGAGCCGACAATCGCAATATGAAAACAGGATAATCCGGAACCGGCCGGGCATGCGCCCAGCCGGCTCCGCTGCCTGAGCTCTTACTTGGCCGGCTTATACCAGCTGTCGAGACCGGTCTGCAGCTTCTTGGCCGCGGCTTCGGGCGTATCGGTGCCGTTGATGACGTTGGCCGATTCAACCCAGGTCTCGTTTTCGAGGTTCGGCGTGCCGCGCGACAGGATCTGGTAGGTCGAGCGGATCGTCGACTTGCACTTGCCGCGCCAGGAGACGAATTCCTGCGCCAGCGGGTCTTCCATCTTCACCGGCGCGGAGTTCAGGCTGAAGAAGCCCGGCAGCGCGTTGGCGTAGATGGTGGCGAAATCAGGCGAGGCCACCCAGGACAGGAAGGTCTTGGCCGCGTCCGCGTGCTTGGAGGCTGCGTTCAGGCCCATGCCGATATCGGTATGGTCGGAGATGTAGCAGGTGTCGCCGGCCTTCTCGACCGGCGGCGGGAAGGCCCCCATCTTGAACTGGGCCTGGGTGTTGAACAGGCCGATTTCCCATGAGCCGGCCGGATAGATGGCGGCCCGGCCGAGCGTGAACAGGTTCTGGCTGTCGGGATAGGTCTGGGCCTCGAAGCCGTCGCCCAGATAAGGCTTCCACTTGGCCAGTTCCTCATACGGCGCGACCCAGTCCTTGTCGGTCAGCTTCTGATCGCCCTTGATCAGCGCCTTGCGGCCGTCCTCGCCCTTCCAGTAGTTGGGGCCGATGTTCTGGTAGCCCATGGTCGCGGCCTCCCAGAGATCCTTGGTGCCCATCGCCATCGGGATGTAGGTGCCGTCGGCCTTGATCTTGTCGAGCGCGGCGAAGAACTCGTCACGGGTCTGAGGCACCTTGATGCCGAGCTTGTCGAAGGCGTCCTTGTTGTAGATGAAGCCGTGGATGACGGATGCCATCGGCACGCAGAAGCTCGCCTTGCCGTCATCGGTCTGCCAGGCGGACTTGGCGACCGGCGAGAAGTTTTCCATGCCGGGCAGCGCCGAGAGGTCGGCAAGGTTGCCCTTCTTGAACAGTTCGAGCGACTTGTCGAAGGGACGGCAGGTGATCAGGTCGCCCGCCGAGCCGGCGGCGAGCTTGGCGCCGAGGGCGGCGTCATACTCGGTCGGAGCCGATGGGGCGAACACCACCTTGATGCCGGGGTTCTTGGCTTCGAAGGCCGGGATCAGCTTGTCCTTCCAGATGGCAAGGTCGTCGCCGCGCCAGCTTTCGATGTTGAGCGTTACGTCCTCGGCGTGAGCCAATCCGGCCGAGCCGAGAATGCTGGTGCCCAGAAGCAGTGCCGTCAGTAGTTTCGTTGTCATGCTCAGTCTCCCTGTTGACCTTTTTCAGGTTCGGTTTTGATGAGAACCCAGGCTTTGGAGCCCTTGTTCCCCTCGCAAGCCCGTTTCACCCCGATGGGAATCGGGATGAAACTGGCCTATTTCTTTGTTGGAGCGTGATCTTTTCCGAAAAGCGGTTTCCACTTTTCGGGATCATGCCCCAGCGCGGAAAGGGCTGGCCGCAGCTTCTGGCCTGTCCGTTCCAGTATCTTCCGCGCCGCATCGGCGCTGTCGGCGCCGGCGGCGAGCAGAATGGCTGTCTTAACCGCGCCGCCGCTCTTTTCGAGCAGGCTGGCGGCCTCTTCCTGGCCGCGGCCGCTGACGGCGGCGACGATGCGCGCCGCCCGGTCGCGCAGCTTCATATTGTCGGCCAGGAGGTTGACCATATAGCCGTCATGGACATGGCCAAGATGAACGGCGGTCAGTGTCGACAGCATGTTGAGCGCGATCTTCTGCGCCGTTCCGGCGCCCATGCGGGTCGAACCGGCGATCACTTCCGGCGGCGTCTCGAGCAGGATGGCGGTGTCGGCCTGCTGGAGCAGAGCCGAACCCCTGTTGTTGGCGATGCCGATGGTGGCGGCACCCCGGCGCCGCCCCTCCTCGATGGCGCCCACCGCATAGGGCGTCGTGCCGCTGGCGGAAAGGGCGATCAGGCAATCGCCCACGCCGATACCGGCATTGGCAACCGCCGTCGTGGCCTCCTCGGTGTCGTCCTCGGGCCCACCCGCCAGTGTCCTCAAGGCGTTGTCGCCGCCGGCGATCAGGATGGCGATGCGGTCGCGCTGGATGCCGAACGTGCCCGGCAATTCCAGCGCATCGGCCAGCGCCATCAGGCCGGAGCTGCCGGCCGCGGCATAGGCGAGCTTGCCGCCGCCGCTCAGGCAGCCGGCAATGATCTCGGCTGCCCTGGCGATGGAGGGAATGGCGTTTCGGACCGCTTTCGCGGCCTCGACCTGCGCATCGGCCAGCGAAGCAAGGATGACTTCGGGAGCCCGGATATCCAGCCCCTCGGCATTCCCATGCAACGCTTCGGTGCGCGTTTCGGCCATCCCAGTTCCTCCAATCGACAAAACAATACCAAAAAAATACCACTTGTCCACATGCATTAACGAATTCGCGGACGGGAAATCGGTGAGCCGACGAATTGCGGAACCTTTTCAATAAAATACGGCTTAATCTTTTTGAAACGGAAATTAACCCTTGGCTATTGGTATTTTATTGGTATTATCCTGCCGGAGGAGAAATCGTGTGAAATTCGTGCTCGGTATCGATGGCGGCGGCACCAGCTGCAGGGCCGCGCTGGCAACGGCGGACGGCGCTGTCGTCGGCCGCGCCAAAAGCGGCGCCGCCAACATCCGCACCGACCTCACCGGCGCCCGCTCGAACATCGTCGATGCGGCGCGGCAGGCTTTCATCGCCGCCGGGCAAGATCCGGACCTGATCCCGCAAACACCCGCCATCCTCGGCCTTGCCGGCGCCAATGTCGGCACGTACCGGCAGCAGCTCGAGGCGATCCTGCCGTTCAGCACCAGCCGCGTGGAGACCGATGCGGAGATCGCACTCGAAGGCGCGGTCGGTTCCGGTGACGGTGCGATGGCGATCCTGGGCACCGGTACCGCCTATATGGCGCGCAAGGATGGCAAGTCCCGCGCCATCGGCGGCTGGGGATTTCAGGTCGGCGACCAGGGCAGCGGCGCCCGCATCGGCCGCGACCTGCTGGAGCAGACACTGCTCGCGCATGATGGCGTGCGCCTAGCCTCGCCGCTGACCGACAGCATGATGGCCGTTTTCCGCAATAATCCCGAGGACGTGGTCGAATTCACGACCAACGCCAAGCCCGGCGATTTCGGCGGCTTCGCGCCGAAAGTATTCGAACATGCGCAAAAAGGCGACATCGTCGCCAACTGGATACTCGACAAGGCGGTCGCCGATGTCGAGGCCTCGCTTGGCGCGCTCGACCTCGCCGCCGGAGCACCGCTCTGCCTGCTCGGCGGGCTGGCGCCGCTCTATGCGCCGCGCCTGTCGGAGCGCTACCGCGCCCTGCTGAAGGAACCGCTCGACGATGCGCTAGGCGGTGCTGTGCAGATGGCGGCACGCCTTTTCGCTGGACGTGTGGAGGCTGCGCGATGAGCGATGCCGCCGACCAGATCTTCGCCACGCTCAAACAATCCTCGCAAAGCGGCGCGCCGCTTTACCTGCAGCTCAGGAAAAGCATCGAGGACGCCGTCAACCGCGGCCTGATCGGCCCAGGCGACGCGCTGCCATCCGAGCGCGACATCGCCACCAAGGCCGACATTTCGCGCGTCACCGTGCGCAAGGCGGTGCAGGACCTGGTCAAGGGCGGCGTATTGGTGCAGCGCCACGGTTCGGGCACCTTCGTGGCGCCGCGCATGGAGCGCGTCGAGCAGTCGCTGTCGCGGCTGACCTCCTTCACCGAGGACATGGCGCGGCGCGGCATGGCGGTGCGTTCGGCCTGGCTCGACCGCGGCCTCTACGCGCCCTCGCCCGACGAGATGATGGTGCTTGGCCTCTCGTCGAGCGAACTGGTGGCACGCGTGGCCCGCCTGCGCATCGCCAACGACACGCCGCTGGCGATCGAACGCGCTTCGCTGTCGGCCAGCGTGCTGCCGGATCCGGCTGGCATCGGTTCGTCGCTTTACGCGGCACTGGAACTGACCGGCAACCGGCCGGTGCGCGCGGTGCAGCGCATCTCCGCCGCCAATCTCGGCGAAGGCGATGCGCGCCTGCTCGAAGTGCCGCCGGGCATTGCCGGCCTGCATATCGAACGTATTTCCTACCTGGCGAGCGGCAAGGTGATCGAGTTCACCCGCTCCATCTACCGGGGCGACGCCTATGATTTCGTCGCCGAACTGCGGCTGACAGGGCCGAGCGAAGAGGGCCGACCATGATTGCCAACGCCACTCATATGCAGCGCGAGATCGAGGAAATCCCGCAAGCCGTCGCCCGCCTGCTCGACGGCTCCGGTGCCGTGCTGGCCGAAGCCGGGCGCGGCATCAAGGAGCGCGACCCGCATTTCGTCGTCACCGTGGCGCGAGGCTCCTCCGATCATGCCGCCACCTTCATGAAATATGCCGTCGAATTGACCGCGGGCCTTGCCGTCGCCTCGGTCGGGCCGTCGATCGCCTCGATCTACGGCCGCAAGCTCCGGCTTGACGGCTCGGCCTGCCTGGCGATCTCGCAGTCGGGCAAGAGCCCCGACATCGTCGCGATGGCCGAAACCGCACGGGCCGGCGGCGCGCTGACCATTGCCGTCACCAACACCGCAGATTCGCCGCTCGCGCGCGCCTCGGACTATGCGATAGACATCCTCGCCGGGCCGGAGCGCAGCGTCGCGGCAACCAAGACCTTCATCAATTCCGCCGTTGCCGGTCTCGCTTTAATGGCGCATTCGACCGGCGACGAAGCGCTTCTCGCGGCTCTGGCCCGCCTGCCCGACCATTTCGGCAAGGCGATCGGCTGCGACTGGATGAGCGTGCTGGCCGAGACGATCGAGAAGCAAAGATCGCTGTTCATTCTCGGCCGCGGTCCGTCGGCGGCGATGGCAAACGAAGCGGCGCTGAAGTTCAAGGAGACCTGCGGCATGCATGCCGAGGCCTATAGCGCGGCCGAAGTGATGCATGGCCCGCTGGCGCTGATCGGTCCCGACTTTCCGGTGCTGGCGCTGGCCGCTCGCGACGCGTCCGAGCCCTCGGTCGCCGACGCCGCCGACAGCCTGGCGGCAAAAGGCGCGCCGGTTTTCGTCACCTCGGCGCTCGCCAATCGCGCCACGCGCCTGCCGCATGTCGCCACCGGTCACCCGCTGACCGATCCGCTAACGCTGATCGTCTCCTTCTACATGTTCGTCGAGGCCTTTGCCCGCCATCGCGGCCTCGATCCGGACGCGCCGCGCAACCTTCGCAAGGTGACGGAGACCGTATGAGCGACCGTTTTGCCCTGACGGGCGCCCGCATCTTCGACGGCGACGACTGGCATGAAGGCGCGGTCCTTGTCGTGCGCGGCGGCCTCGTCGAAGCCATGCTGCCGCAAGGCGCGCTGCCCGGGGATATCCGCGCCATCGACACCGGCGGCGGCATGCTGGTGCCAGGCTTCGTCGACATCCAGGTCAATGGCGGCGGCGGCGTGATGCTGAACGATCATCCCGATGTCGCCTCGATCGAAACCATCTGCCGCGCGCACGCGCCGTTCGGCACGACGGCGCTGCTGCCGACGCTGATCACCGACACGCCCGCAATCACGGCCGCCGCGATCGCCGCCGGCGAAGCGGCAGTGCTGCAAAAAGTGCCGGGTTTTCTCGGCCTGCACCTGGAAGGTCCGCATCTGTCGATTGCCCGCAAGGGGGCGCATGATCCGGCGCTGATCCGGCCGATGACGGACGCCGACCAGGCCATGCTGATCGCGGCGCGCCAGAAGCTGCCGGTGCTGCTCACCACGATCGCGCCGGAATCCGTCGACCCTACCCGCGTCAAGGCCTTGGCCGAGGCCGGGATCATCGTCAGCCTCGGCCATTCCGACACGGGCCATGCCACGGCAAAAGCCTTCGCCGAGGCCGGCGCCAGCGTCGTCACGCATCTGTTCAACGCGATGAGCCAGATCGGCAACCGCGAGCCCGGGCTGGCGGGCGCCGCCATCGACATCGGCGCCTTGTCGGCGGGGCTGATCGCCGACGGCATCCATGTCCATCCCGCCACGATCAGGATCGCGCTCGACGCCAAGCAGGGACCGGGCAGGATCGTGCTGGTCACCGACGCGATGGCGACGATCGGCACCGAGATGAGTTCGTTCACGCTCAATGGCCGCACCATCTACCGCAGGGATGGCAGCCTCAGGCTTGCCGACGGGACGCTGGCCGGTGCCGACCTCGACATGATCTCGGCCATCCGGTTCATGCACCGCACTGTCGGGCTCGAGCTTTCCGAAGTCTTGCGCATGGCCTCGCTCTACCCGGCCCAGGCGATCGGCCAGTCGCACCGGCTTGGCCGCTTCGCGAATGGGACGGCAGCGGACATCGTTGCGCTGTCGGACGATCTTGACATAGGAAGGGTCTGGATCGGCGGCGACAAGGTGTTCGAGGCTGTCGCTCCGCGCTGAGAGCGAGGCCATGCAGACAATCGATTGTGTCGTCGCCGGAGCAGGTGTCGTCGGGCTTGCCGTCGCCAGGGCGCTGGCCTTGTCGGGCCGCGAGGTGGTGGTGATCGAAAAGGCCGACGCGATCGGCACCGTCACCAGTTCACGCAATTCCGAAGTCATCCATGCCGGGCTCTATTATGCGCCCGGCAGCCTGAAGGCCCGGCTGTGCGTCGAAGGGCGCCGGCAGCTCTATGCATACTGCGCCGAACACACTATCGGCCGTCGCCGCGCCGGCAAGCTGATCGTCGCCAGCGAACCCGGCCAGACGGACGGGCTGCGGGCGATCGAGGCCAATGCGAAGCGCTGTGGGGTGGACGATCTCGAGCTTTTGACACGCGCCGAGGCCGAAAGCCTGGAGCCGGCGCTGAGATGCGCCGGCGCGCTGCTGTCGCCATCGACGGGCATCATAGACAGCCACGCGCTGATGCTGTCGCTACGCGGTGACGCGGAAGCAGCAGGCGCGTCCTTCGCTTTCCTCACCTCCGTTGCCGGGGCGACGATCGAAGCCGATCGGATCCGGCTCGACACGCGAGACGCCAATGGCGAGACCTTCGCCGTGGAGGCCGGCACTTTCGTCAATGCAGCCGGCCTCGATGCGCAGGCCGTGGCCAGTCGGATCGAGGGTTTCCCATGGGATGTCATCCCCCGGCAGTGGCTGGCGCGCGGCAATTATTTCGCGCTTCCAGGGCGGTCACCCTTTTCGCGGCTGATCTATCCGGGTCCGGTCGAAGGGGGTCTTGGCGTCCATCTGACGCTCGATCTGGCCGGCAATGCGCGCTTTGGCCCAGACGTCGAATGGATCGACGGCGTGGATTACACGGTCGACCCCAGCCGAAGCGCCGTCTTCTACGAGGCGATCCGCCGCTATTGGCCCGATCTCGCGGATGGCGCGCTGCAGCCGGCCTATGCCGGCATCCGGCCGAAGCTCTCGGGACCCGGGCAGCCCGCGGCGGACTTCGTGATTCAGGGACCGGCCGATCATGGCGTGGGCCGGATCGTCAATCTGTTCGGCATCGAGAGCCCAGGCCTGACGGCGAGCCTGGCCATCGCAGACCATGTCGCCGAACTGTTGTACCCGACCTGAGCCAGCGTTCGCGGGCCGGAGCGCGATATCTGCTTAGCCGGCTTTGCTTGGGATGTAGAGATCCTTGTAGCTGTCGCGCAAAAGGTTCTTCTGCACCTTGCCCATCGTGTTGCGCGGCAGGTCGTCGACGAAGATCACCCGTTTGGGATGCTTGTACTTCGCCATGCGGCCGGTGATAGCGTCGAGAATCTCGGCCGCGCTGATCCGCGACGCGGGCGAGCGCACGACCACAGCGGTGACGCCTTCGCCGAAGTCCGGATGGGCAAGGCCGATGACGGCGCTTTCCAGGACGCCGTCGAGCGCGTCTATCTCGCTTTCGAGCTCCTTCGGATAGACGTTGTAGCCGCCTGAGATGATCAGGTCCTTGCCGCGACCGACAATGTGGACATAGCCGTCGGCGTCGATCATGCCGAGGTCGCCAGTGATGAAGAAGCCGTCGGCGCGGAATTCCGCCTTGGTCTTTTCCGGCATGCGCCAGTAGCCGCGGAACACGTTCGGGCCCTTGACCTCGATCATGCCCACCTCGCCCTGGGCAAGCGGCTTGCCGGAATCGGGATCGGCGATGCGCAGCGACACGCCGGGCAAGGGGAAGCCGACCGTTCCGGCGCGCCGCTCGCCCTCATAAGGATTGGAGGTGTTCATGTTGGTCTCGGTCATGCCGTAGCGCTCGAGGATGGCGTGGCCGGTACGGTCTCGCCAGGCCTTGTGCGTTTCGGCCAGCAGCGGCGCGGAACCAGACACGAACAGCCGGATGTTTTTCGCCGCCTCGCGATCCAGCCCGTCCTGCTTCAGCAGCCTGGTATAGAAGGTCGGCACGCCCATCAGGGCGGTGGCGCGCGGCAGCAGCGAGACGATGCGGCCCGCGTCGAATTTCTGCTCGAACAGCATCGAGGCGCCGGCCATCAGGGTGACGTTGGTGGCGACGAACAGGCCGTGCGTGTGGAAAATCGGCAGAGCGTGGATCAGCACGTCATCCCTGGTGAACCGCCATTGCTCGACCAGCACCCGCGCGTTCGAGGCGAGATTCTCATGGCTGAGCATGGCGCCTTTCGAACGGCCGGTCGTTCCCGACGTGTAGAGGATCGCCGCAAGGTCGTCCGCGCCGCGCTCCACATCGTGGAACTCGGAAGACTGACGCGATGCCTGGTCCGCCAGGGATCCCTGGCCACCGCGGTCGAGCGTGACCACGACGGCACCGGACGGCTCGACCATCCCACGGATGTCCGCCGACCGTTCCGGATCGCAGACGATCACCCGAGGTGCCGCATCCCCAAAGAAATAGCCGAGCTCGGCCAGCGTATAGGCGGTGTTGAGCGGCAGGAAGACGGCGCCGGCGCGCACGCAGGCGAGATAGAGCAAAACCATCTCCGGGCTCTTCTCGACCTGCACGGCAACCCGGTCTCCGGGCGCGACATCCATTTGCAGGAGCGCATGCGCAAGCTGCGCCGAGCGTGCCAGCATGTCGCCATAGGTGAGCGAGCGTCCATCATCGGTTTCCATCAACATATGCCCAGGCGCCGGCATCCGGGACCGGAACGCATCGAACAGATGATTGCTCATGACATCTTCCCAGGGTGATGCCGGCCGCGGTCTCGGCGGCACGCGACGAAGAGTTCGCGTTTCCCAGCCCTGCCGTCAAGGCCGCGACAGGCTGCCCTGCGTCCACCGAAAAGATTCGAGGGATGGGACGGCAGAGGGCGCCGACCAAACAGCCGTCAACGCTGGGCGCGCTGACCCGGACCGGCGGGTGCCTCGCCTTGCCTGAAGCGTTCCATGCACATGGCGGCGGTCAGCTGGTAGTGATCGATCAGGGCCTGGACGGCACCATCCGCATTTCCGTCCAGCGCATTTTCAGCAATCAACCGATGTTCGGCGAAATCGTCGCGCTGGATGCTCTCCCCGTCATTGGCCATTTGCCTGTAGCGGTAGGCGTGATCGGAAAGCTGGTCGCAGAAGCCAACCAGCCAGTGCGACCGGCACGCCGAGATCAGCACCCGATGGAAAGTGCGATGCACTTTCTCCCACTCCGGATTGAGCGACGAGCTACTTTGCGACGAAAGCCGTGAGGCCCGCCCCAGCCGATGCAGCGCCAGCACCAATTGTTCTTCCCATTCGGCGGTCCGGTGGGCAATGGATTCGCGCAAGGCCCGCTCCTCGAGCCAGCAGCGGGTGCGCGTCAGTTCCTCGAGTTCCGTCGCGCTGACCGGCATGATGAAAAAGCCACGCTGGTCATGGCGGCCAAGGAGACCTTCGGAGGCAAGGCGATTGAGGGCTTCACGAACCGGAGAGGCACCGGCGCCATACTTGGAAACGACCCACTCGACGCGCAGCTTGCTTTCGGTTTCAAGAGCGCCGCCGAGAAGATCATCACGCAATTGATGATAGACCGTGCTGGCAAGTGTGCTCTTGGCTCCGGTCCCGTCGTCGCTCAGATTGGCAGCTCCGTACGTCAAAAGCGACTCCTTGTCCCCTTACTGTCGTCTTGGGCAATTCGAGTCCGAAATTCTCTCTCCGTACGTGTACCATACAGCGCTACGCTTCCGGCACTCAAGCAGAAGATCGCGCTATTGTACTTTAGGACAATGAAATATACGCAAATGCGCGGAGCCGATCGCGAGAATTCGAATATTTCTACAACCAGCAGAAGTTTAACGTGGTTTGTATGCACGCAGGATCATCTGTTTCTTGTGCTCCCATGCGAGCATCTTTTCTGTCGCGCGCAAAGACAGCAGGCGACTGCCCGAATCAGATCGCCGCGCAGCCTGATTCGGATATGCGGCAGACCACGCCCTTCCAACGACGCCGGTCCGCAGCAATTGGCCCCGGAATGACCGCGCTGTGTTAGCCGGCGGCCTTGTCGGCCGCCGCCCTGATCGCTTCGATATTGGCGCGGTAAGCCTCGACACTGCCACCCCTGAAGATGGCAGCACCGGCCACCAGCACGTCGGCGCCGGCAGCGGTGACCAAGGGGGCGGTTTCCGGCGAGACGCCTCCGTCGATCTCGATGCGGATCGGCCGGTCACCGATCAGCGCCTTGATCCTTCTCACCTTGTCGACCATTGCCGGGATGAAGGCCTGCCCGCCGAAACCCGGATTGACGGTCATGATCAGGATCAGGTCGAGCCGGTCGAGCACATATTCGATCGCCGTTTCCGGCGTCGCCGGATTGAGCGAGACGCCCGCCTTCTTGCCGAGATTCCTGATTGTCTGCAGCGAGCGGTCGAGATGCGGCCCGGCCTCGGCATGCACCGTCATGCCGTCGCAACCGGCTTCGGCGAAGGCGGCGAGGTAGGGATCGGCTGGCGCGATCATCAGGTGGCAGTCGAAAAAGGCCTTGGTGCGATTGCGGATCGCCTTGATGACAGGCGGGCCGAAGGTGATGTTTGGCACGAAATGCCCATCCATCACGTCGAGATGGATCCAGTCGGCACCGGCCGCCGCCACCGCCTCGACCTCGTCACCGAGCTTCGAGAAATCCGATGCCAGCACCGACGGTGCGATCAAGGTTTTTTTGCTCATCTCGCGGCCTTTCCGGGCGCCCTTTTGCTACGATCGCTGCGTACCGACTGCCTAAAGCGCTCCCGGGGACTTGTCGAGGGCGCCAGTACAGCGGTTCCACAGGCAGGGTAACGTCGCGGCGTTCCCGATCCTGTCGCCGCCAACCTTCGCCTGCCTGGATCATGAAGAAAAACCCGCCGGATTGCTCCAGCGGGTTTTCGTTTGGTGTCGCGCGGGTGCTTACTGCTGCTGGAGCTTCAGCACCCTGTTTGGCACCGGGTCTTGCTGCTGGTCGATCGACTGCCTGCGCCGCGGCAGCAATTGCAGCAACTGCCCCGGATCGATTTCCAGCGATGGCTGCCCGCGCATCGGCCGGCAGTTCGGATAGCGCCCGACCATGCCTTCCGGACAGTGCCGCCTGAAGATCGGCTGGCACTGGCCGTTGACCATCTGCGAACCCGGCGCGCATTCGCTCTCTTGCCTGGGCTTGCGGCACGCGCCGTCGATCACCTCGGTCCCGCGCGGGCAGAGGCATTCGCCGCGCTTGTTGCGGACCTGGCCGCGTATGTCGCACTGCTCCAACTGCGGCTGCTTGCGCCGACAGGCATTGCCTTGCACCTCGCTACCCTTCGGGCAAACGCAATTGCCATCTGAGTCATGGACCTGGCCTCGGATGGTGCACCGGTCAGGCTTCGGCCTGATCGGCCGGCAGGCCCGGTCTCGCACCTCGGTGCCTTGCGGGCAGACGCAGTCCCCGTCCGCATTGTGGACCTGGCCACGGATGGTGCACTGCTCGGGCTTCGGCCCGACAGGACGGCAGGCGCCATTGCGCAGCTCGGTGCCTTGCGGGCAGACGCAATCGCCATCGGCATTGCGGAACTGGCCAGGGATGCGGCACTGCTGAGGCTTTGGCCGGATCTGGCGGCAGGCCCGGTCTCGCACCTCGGTGCCTTGCGGGCAGACACAGTCCCCGTCCGCATTGTGGACCTGACCACGGATGGTGCACTGCTCGGGCTTGTCGGTCCCGACGCATTTTCCGTTCTCCAGCTCCGTGCCGCGCGGGCAGACGCAACGTCCGTCCTCGGTGCGGATCTGGCCTTCGAGCAGCACGCAGCGCGGCGGCGGAGGTGTCGGCAGAACATTGGTGCCGCCGCCGGTGCACTGGCCATTGCGGAAGGTGGTGCCTTCCGGGCAGACGCATCTGCCGGCGTCGTTCATGACAAAGCCCCGCGAGCACTGGTTCTTCACCTCATGCGTGATGATGAAGGGATGGCAGGCATAGGCCTTGCCGCGATCGCCCTGCACGTTGGTCGCGTCGTTGGACAGCACGTCGCCGCCGTTCTGCACCCGTGTCTCGGGAGAGAGCACGCCAACGCAGTTCCGGCCGTTAACATTACCCTGCAGGTTGGCAAGACGCCCATCGTCGGGGATGACCACTGTCACACGGTACGAGCGGCTTTCGCCGGCGCCGAGCGTCAGGTTGGCGATGCAGGAGGCCGGCAAGGTCGTCGGTTCCGGCGAACAGCCGAAGGGCGGCTCGATCGAAGTGATCGCGACGCCTTCCAGCCGGCCAAGCCCATCGACGCCGATCGCATCGCCGATGCGGACCGGGCCCGAGAAGGGGCTCGTCCCGTCATTGGTGATGGTGATGTCGAACGAGCAGGGCTGGCTCAGCCTGCATTCGCGGTCGCCGGTCTTCTCGACACGGATGGTCGAGGAGCCGCCGCCCTTGGCGCAGGCTTGGCCGATGGGGTAGACGACGTCGTCGCCCTGCGCCGGCCCATAGGAGCCGCGCGCGCAGTTCTCGAATTCGCCATTGGCCCAAACCGTCACGTCGAAATGCCTTGAGGTCCCAGGCGTCATGACGGCGCCTGGTATCTGGCACGACAACGCATTGGCCGGAACCGGTCCGCATGCCCATTCCGCGCCGTCAGGGGTCACGGTCTGGATCTGCACAGGCGCGCCGCCCGAAACCAGCGTGGCGGCATCGTCGACCCGCACCGGACCGGTGGGGGCAGCCGTGCCGACATTGGCGACGGTGATGCGGCAGGACACCAGCGCCGCGCCGGCCAGCGAACCGTTGCACGCCTTGGTGATGCGCAAGGTCGGCTGGCCGCTATTGGGATGGCGGATGCGTTCCTTGGCGCAGGCCTTGTTGTTGGTGAGATCGACCTCACCGGGGATGGCCTTCACCTCGGCGCAGTTCTCGACCGTGTCGGACCGGTAGCCGGCCGCCATGACCGCCTTGACGAAGATCGGCGTCGAAGCGCCCGCGGGCAGCGAGATGCCGGCATTGTCGCAGCGGAACTGGCCGGGGCCGTTAGGGCCGCATGTCCAGGGGGGGCTCGGCCCGGAGGTCGAGGATGCCGGCGCGCCGCCGGGGTAGTTGTCGATCACCGTCAGCGGCCCGTTATAGGTCGATGTGCCGTTGTTGATGATGTCGATGATGAAGGTGCAGACGCCATCGGCGGTGCAGACTTCGGTGCGGGCACGCTTCTTGAGGATCAGGTCGACCTTCTTCTCGACCGGCGGCTGGCAATCCGGATTGCGGTCGCCGCGGCGGCAGATCGGGATCGAGGCGCAGCCCCGGTCATTGGCCTGGCTGCCGAACAGCGGCTTGCCGCTGGCGCCGTAATTATAGGTTGCGCAGTTGCGCAGCACGCTGCCTTGCCAGCCTCCGGCCGGCTTGAAGCCGAGCTTGAGGTCTACAAAGGCTCCCGGAGCGAGCGTGGTCACCGGGTAGGTGCACGTCATCGGGGTGGTTCCCGGCGCGCAGACCCAGGGCGGATTGGGCCCTGAACTCAGCGTCGAGCCGGCCGGCAGCGTCACCTCGTCGAGCACGATCTTACCGTTGTAAGGCGCTGTGCCGACATTGGTGACGCGGATGGTGAAGTCGCAGCCGCCGCCCATCGTGCAGCGTGTGACGTCGGCATGCTTTTCAACCTTGAGGTCCGGTTCCTTATCCCTGGGCGGGCACCTCTGGTCACGCGGGATGACGATGTCGATGGTTTGCGTGCAGCACAGGCCCCAGCCCTCCTTCGGTCCGGCATAGGTCTCGATGCCGGTGACGATGAGGTGGATGACGTCGCCGGGTGACGCGCCGACGATCTTCCAGTTGAGCACGCCGCCGCCCGCCGGCACCTTCTGAGTGTCGGGGACGATGCTGATGCCTGATGAGGTCGTCGACACCTGCACCCATTTGCCGCTCATTTCGGGGCCGACAGGCATGTGATAGATGAAGGCACCACCGCCGGGCACGCAGTCAACCGTGCCGCGTTCGACCTTGAAACACCCGTGGTCGGTTGGAGGCGGGGGTTGCTTGTCGCATTTGGTGAGGTCGATCCGGATCGAGGTCTTTTCCCCGGTCGCGATGTTGCCGTCGTCCGGCTTGCCCGGATCCTGCGACAGGATAATGGTGCCCGTGCCGGTGCCGCCGGTGACCTTGATCATGCCCTGGTTGTCGACGTTGACCGGCGCTGGAAACGCGCCGTGGTCGATCTTGGCGGTGATGCGGAACGTGATGACGCGTTCGTTCAGTGCGCCCGAACCATCGAGATCGCTGGCGGAAATCCGGAAATCGGAAACCGTTGCCGTGTCGTTGGGGCCGGCCGAAGCGCTTACGACAGCGCCCGGCAAGGCCCCACCCGATGCATCGGTGCCGTCGCCGGAGACGGTCACATTGACGATCGAAAGACCGTGCGGAAGCTGGTCCTTGAAGTCGAGCCGGGCTTTCTTCAGCGCGGCCTCGAGGGCCGGATTGGCAAAGCCTTGCGGATTGCCGCGCAGTCCGAAGGTCAAGGTATAGAAGACATAGTCGCAACTGCGCTGGCCCCCGGTCTTGGTGAAGAACGGCACGACACGTCCGGGTTCCGGGTTGATGATGCGCGGATTGTCAAACTGCAGCGGCTGCACATCCTGGCTGGTGAGAGCCTGGACGGTCTGGGCGGCGGATGCCGGCAGTGCGGGCGCAAGGGCGACCGCGATCCCGGCCGCCATCAGCCAGCGCGCGCCGCGCCTGGCGAGTGACAGGGGTTTCATGATCGTCTCCATGACGGTTTTGGGAGATTTGGCCGCGAGCGGGAATGGGGCAAGACTGTTCATCTTTGCCTCCTCAACGTTCGCAACTGACGGCTGGGGTCCGGAGCGGCAAGGTCATCTTGCAGCAAGGGTAGTAGCCACCCTTGTCCTTGTCGGACTTCCTGTAGAAGCAAAGTCCAACATCCACTCTGTCGCCCGGATAGTGGCCGGTGATGTCGATCGTGTAGGGCTTGCCCGGTGCATGCGACATAGGTGAGGTCACCGCGACGCCTGGCGTCCTGGATTGGGCCTTGATCGAATCGCCGCCGAAGCCGGCATGGTCATGGAGATAGAGATCGGCCTCGAGACCGCGCGGCGTGCAGTAATACTGCACGTCCTCCACATCGAGACACGGAGGCAGATTGCCGGGCGGTGGGAAATCCGGCGGGTAGAAGGGGGGCTCATAACCGCCCGGTATTTCCTCATAATAGCCGGCCCGGCCCTCGCAGGGATGCCAGACGGCGACGTCGCCGACATGGCCTTCCACTTCGGGATCCTCGAAATAGCCGTCGAAATCGACGAACCAGGAGCCGAAGGGCGGCACGTTGTCCGGCTTGACCAGCTCCTTGGGCGTGATCTGCACGCCATGCACGGCAAGCGGCCCGCCCACGGCGAGCTTTTCGGCGAACTCGGGGTTGTCGCGCAATTTGTCGCCTGTGTTGACCAAGGTCTGGGTGCAGACCGAGGTGTCGAGATTGCCGTCGGCATCGTAGCCATATTGCAGATCGAGGCCGCCGGCCGACTGCCTGTTGCCTTGCGGGAAGCCGACCGCATATTCCTGCGGCGCTTCCACCCAGACCGATTCCGTCGAGGGATCGTCGGGATTTTCCCTGAAGTAGCGGATGACCTCGCCTTTGCCGGAATCGGCGAAGCGGCTGTAATCATAGCGGTTTTCGATCGGGCCGCGCTGGGCGAGATACAGGAAGCCGCTGTTGTCGAAAGCGATGTCGGTGACGGCGTAGTCCTTGTCGGCCTTCACAGTCAGTTCCCAGCGGGGATCGCCGGCGAAGGTGCCGTCGCGAGCAATGCCCACCGACCAGATTTCCGACTTTTCGCCGACCGAATAATAGAGCCGGCCGCCATGATAGGAGACGGCCCAGACCCGGCGCTCGTCCTGGGTGTAGCCCCAGCTGTCGGGGTCCTCGGAGTCGAAGGCCGCGCCCTGTAGGTCCATCACCGCGCCGTCGTCGGCGACCGGGGCCAGCCCATGCGCCGGCCGGCCGGCGACGCCATGGTCGAACGTGTCGACCAGTCTGCCGTCGGCGTCGATGCGATGGATCAGGCCGGTGTCGAGATCGGAGGCAAAGAACTGGCGGTGGGCGGGATCGAAGGTGATATTGCCGATGCCGGGTCCGCTGTTGGTGTCGAGGTCGGCGAATTTGGCGACCTGGCCGGTGATGCCGTCGATCTTCCATATGGTGCCCGGTCCGCCGCCGTTTTCGGTGCCGAACTGGCCCTCCATGAAGGTGGCGCCCGCCGTGCCGCGGCGCTGCCGCTCCGGCCTGCCGTCCTTGTCTGCGTCCGGCGTGACGATCTCAATGCCATGCAGCGAGGTAGCGGCCGCATAGAGGTTGGGAACGCCAGACGGCACACCGTCGCGCACGGCGTCATCATAGGTGAGGCCGAACACCTCACCGATCTGGCCTGCTGTCACCTCGAAGGGCGGCGGCGTGAAGACGAGCTGGCCCGAAGCCGGACCACCCAGGTGTGAAACGTCGAAGACGCGCAAGGTGGCGCGCGAGATGTCGATGAAGGTTTCGTCGACCGGATCGACGCCGGGCGGCAGCCCCTCGTCGAAATTGGGGATGATGGTGCCGGGAAAGCCGGTGACCGCCATCGAGCCGGGATAGATGATCTGGGTTTCCTGCGCTTGGGCGGCGGCGCTCAGCCACAGGTTGGCGGCAAGCGCCAGAGCCAGCAGGCCACCGGCCTGCAAGGCACCGCGCAAGCGGTTGTCGAACTCAAAAAAAAGCACGAACGCGCCGCGGATGCGAGACATGACACTACCCCCGTAGTCCAGGGGAGAGACGTCCGGACTTGCCGCGCAAATCAGGGCAAGGCGCGGTGGTCCGGCTCGTTCTTCCCTGATCGAATTGTCTGCTTTCCTCGCAGTGACGATACGCCTGCTCCTGCGCAGGGTCAACGGAATCAGCGGGAAGCCCAGCGCATCGACCCCGTCCCGAAGGCGGTGGTCGCGCCGAGCTCCTGTTGGTCCCGGAGACCATGGAGTCTCTGGGTTGCTAGTCATGGGGGGCTTCCTTTCCGGGGCCGCGCCATGCGGCACCTGGACATCAGTCGCGGGCCGGCGCGGAAAGGTTCATGGAAGCGTTGCGCAGAATGCTTGCGCGCGATGCCGCCTGTTCTTATATACGCGCCAAGCCGTGCGGCGCCGGAGAACCGGTGGGTGGACGGTATTTCTTGTGAACAGGGGCTTTCGTCGGAACGCCTTACCCGGGTCCTGAGAGCCTGCTTAGCGGAGAGACTAGAAAAATGGCAAAAGTAATCGGTATCGATCTCGGCACCACCAACTCGTGCATCGCCATCATGGATGGCAAGGAGCCGAAGGTAATCGAGAATGCGGAAGGCGCGCGCACGACGCCTTCCATCGTCGCCATCTCGGGCGACGGCGAACGCCTCGTCGGCCAGCCGGCCAAGCGCCAGGCGGTCACCAATCCTGAAAACACCATCTTCGCGGTCAAGCGCCTGATCGGCCGCCGCTATGACGATCCGGTGACGGAGAAGGACAAGAAGCTTGTCCCCTACAAGATCGTCAAGGGCGACAATGGCGATGCCTGGGTCGAGGCCGGCGGCAAGAAGCAGTCGCCCTCGCAGATCTCGGCCATGATCCTGCAGAAGATGAAGGAAACGGCGGAAGCCTATCTGGGCGAGAAGGTCGAGAAGGCGGTCATCACCGTTCCGGCCTATTTCAACGACGCCCAGCGCCAGGCCACCAAGGACGCCGGCAAGATCGCCGGCCTGGAAGTGCTGCGCATCATCAACGAGCCGACCGCGGCAGCGCTTGCCTATGGCCTCGACAAGAAGGAAGGCAAAACCATTGCCGTCTATGACCTTGGCGGCGGCACCTTCGACATTTCGGTACTCGAAATCGGCGACGGCGTGTTCGAGGTGAAGTCGACCAATGGCGACACGTTCCTCGGCGGCGAGGACTTCGACATGCGCCTGGTCGAGTATCTGGCGGCCGAGTTCAAGAAGGAACAGGGCATCGACCTGAAGAATGACAAGCTCGCCCTGCAGCGCCTCAAGGAGGCGGCTGAAAAGGCCAAGATCGAGCTGTCGTCGACGACACAGACCGAAATCAACTTGCCCTTCATCACCGCCGACGCGACCGGACCGAAGCACCTGACGCTGAAGCTGACGCGCGCCAAGTTCGAAAGCCTGGTCGAAGACCTCGTCCAGCGCACCATCGAGCCGTGCAAGGCGGCGCTCAAGGATGCCGGCCTGAAGGCTGGCGAGATCGACGAAGTGGTCCTGGTCGGCGGCATGACCCGCATGCCCAAGATCCAGGAGATCGTGAAGCAGTTCTTCGGCAAGGAGCCGCACAAGGGCGTCAACCCGGATGAGGTCGTGGCACTCGGTGCCGCCATCCAGGCCGGCGTGCTGCAGGGCGACGTCAAGGACGTGCTGTTGCTCGACGTGACGCCGCTGTCGCTCGGCATCGAAACGCTGGGCGGCGTGTTCACCCGGCTGATCGAGCGCAACACGACGATCCCGACCAAGAAGAGCCAGGTGTTCTCGACGGCCGAAGACAGTCAGTCCGCCGTGACCATCCGTGTCTTCCAGGGCGAGCGTGAAATGGCCGCCGACAACAAGGCGCTCGGCCAGTTCGACCTGGTCGGCATTCCGCCGGCGCCGCGCGGCGTGCCGCAGATCGAGGTCACGTTCGACATCGACGCCAACGGCATCGTCAACGTCTCGGCCAAGGACAAGGGTACCGGCAAGGAGCATCAGATCCGCATCCAGGCGTCGGGTGGACTTTCCGACGCCGACATCGAGAAGATGGTCAAGGATGCCGAGGCCAACGCCGATACCGACAAGAAGCGTCGCGCCGTGGTCGAGGCCCGCAATCAGGCCGAAGCCCTGGTGCATTCGTCCGAGAAGTCGCTGAAGGAATATGGCGACAAGGTCTCGGAGGCCGAGCGCACGGCGATTTCGGACGCGATCGCAGCGCTGAAGACCGCTGCCGAGGGCGACGATCCGGCCGACATCGAGGCCAAGAGCCAGGTGCTTGCCGAAGCTTCCATGAAACTTGGCCAGGCCATGTACGAGGCCTCGCAGAAGGAAGCGGCGGAAGCCGACGCCAAGGCGGATGCCGCCAAGGACTCTGACGTCGTCGACGCCGATTTCGAGGAAATCAACGAAGACGACGACAAGAAGAAGTCGGCCTGAGCAGCCTGACGGCAGGATAATGCGAAGAGCCCGGCGCAAGGCCGGGCTTTTTTGCAACCCTTGCTGAAATAGTGGCGCGCACTTCAGAAAAAATCACTCAAAACGACGGACAAGTTCGCGCCGGCCCTAGCATACGGGCAGCACCGCTCCTAAATCGAAACAACGTGCCGGCAAACGACGCAACATTGCATCAAGACGTTGAACATCCGGACTGCGGGAAAAAATGAAAGCTGATTTCTACGAAACGCTGGGCGTGCAAAAGGGCGCCGACGAGAAGGAGCTCAAGAGCGCTTTTCGCAAGCTCGCCATGCAGTTCCATCCCGACCGCAACCCCGGCGATCATTCCTGCGAGCACAAGTTCAAGGAAATCAACGAAGCCTACGAGACGCTGAAGGACCCGCAGAAGCGCGCGGCCTATGACCGTTTCGGCCATGCCGCCTTCGAGCAGGGTGGGATGAATGGCGCGCAGGGCTTTGGCGCCGGCGGCTTCGCCGACATCTTCGAGGACATTTTCGGCGACATGATGGGCGGCCGCCAGCGCCGCTCTTCCGGTGGCCGCGAGCGCGGCGCCGACCTGCGCTACAACATGGAAATCTCGCTGGAGGAAGCCTTCGCGGGGAAGACCGCGCAAATCCGCGTGCCGGCTTCGATCTCCTGCACGGAATGCTCCGGCAGCGGCGCCAAGCCGGGCACCCAGCCGGTCACCTGCTCGATGTGCAACGGCCACGGCAAGGTGCGCGCCACGCAAGGGTTTTTCTCGATCGAGCGGACCTGCCCGCAATGCCAGGGCCGTGGCCAGACAATCAAGGATCCCTGCCCGAAATGCGCCGGCCAGGGCCGTGTCACCGAGGAGCGTTCGCTGTCGGTCAACATCCCGGCCGGCATCGAGGACGGTACCCGTATCCGCTTGGCCAACGAGGGTGAGGCCGGACTGCGCGGCGGGCCATCGGGCGACCTCTATATCTTTCTGGCGGTCAAGCCGCACGAATTCTTCCAGCGCGACGGCGCCGATCTTTATTGCAAGGTGCCGATCTCGATGACCACCGCTGCCCTTGGCGGCTCCTTCGAGGTGACGACGCTCGACGGCACGCAGACCAAGGTGAAGGTGACCGAAGGTACGCAGAACGGACGCCAGTTCAGGCTCAAGGGCAAGGGCATGCCGGTGCTGCGCCAGCCCAATGTCGGCGACCTCTACATCCAGACCGCGGTCGAGACGCCGCAGAACCTGTCGCGTCGCCAGCGCGAATTGCTGGAAGAGTTCGAACAGCTCTCCTCGCAGGACAATTCCCCCCAATCGAGCGGCTTTTTCGCCCGCATGAAGGACTTTTTCGAGTCTTTCGGCGAGCGTTGAGACGCGACGAAAACTATCTTATCCACGCCATAGGCAAGGCCGCGCCTTGCCTTGCGTCATCCAGGTGTTAAGTAGCTTCAAGGGGCGCGCTGAGGAGAGCTTGCATGGCACGTGGTCACGGACTGCGGAAGGCGTTTGCCGAGAAGTTCGACGACGAACTCAAATTCTTCAAGGGCTGGATCGACAAGCCGAAGACGGTCGGCTCGATCGTTCCGACCAGTTCGATCACCGCGCGCAAGATGGCCTCGATCGTCAATCCCAAGTCCGGCCTGCCGGTGCTCGAGGTCGGCCCCGGCACCGGTGTCATCACCCGCGCCATCCTCGCCCAGGGCGTGCGGCCCGAAAACCTCTACGCGGTCGAATATTCCACCGATTTCGTGCGCCACCTGCGCCAGATCTACCCCGGCGTCAACGTCATCGAGGGCGATGCCTTCAACCTCGACGCCACGCTTGGCGAGAGGAGCGGGATGATGTTCGACAGCGTTGTTTCCGGCGTGCCGCTGCTCAATTTCCCGGTCGCCCAGCGCATCGCCTATATCGAGAGCCTGCTCGACCGCATTCCGGTCGGACGGCCGATCGTGCAACTGACCTATGGTCCGATGTCGCCGATCCCGGCCGGCCGCGGCAACTACACGGTGAAGCATTTCGACTTCATCTTCCGCAACATCCCGCCGACGCAGCTGTGGATCTACCGGCGCGAGGCACATTAGGATACGCCGAGATTCAGGTGAGGCCGGCCTGCAAATGGCTGACACCTGCGCTTCCGGTGCTCACGTACGAAAGTACGCTCCGCTCCGGTTCTCGGCATCAGCCATTTTCGACTCGCCCTGACCTGAATTTCGACGCACCCATCAGGCGTTTACGCCAGGTCGTTTTCGATTTTCGCGCTGGCGCGTTGATTTGCGCGGCCTCCGGCTGTACCTGTCCGGGAACAAGGGTGGCCCATGGCAGTGATCCCGAAAATCCTCGTCTTCGCCGGCTCGGTGCGCAGCGGCGCCTATAGCGGCAGGACCGCCGACGTGGCGCAGAAGGAACTTGCGGTGCAAGGTGCCGAGGTGACCCGTATTTCGCTTGCCGATTACCCCTTGCCGATCCTCGACGAGGACTTGGAACAGGAAAACGGCGTTCCTGAAAACGCCCAGAGGCTGGCGCGGCTGATTGCCGCCCATGACGGGCTGCTGATCGCGACGCCCGAATATAACGGTTCGATTCCGCCGCTGCTCAAGAACACGATCGACTGGGTGAGCCGGGTGCGACGGGATGGCGGCCGGTCGGTCAGGCCGCTTGCCGGCAAGATCGCCGGCCTCTGCTCGTCCTCCAACGGGCACTTCGCCGGCATCCGCTGCATCAACCATTTGCGTGCCGTGCTGGTGCGCTGCCAGATGGAAGTGGTGACACCGGAATGCTCGGTGCCGGAGGGTGGCGACGCCTTCGACGGGGACGGCCATTTCCGTGACGAAAGACTGCACAAATCGATGGAGCACCTATGCCGCACGCTGATCGAAACCTCGCGCATGCTGTCGATCCGGGTCGAGGCGTGACCGCCGCAACCATGCAGCCTCATTCCATGCAGGAGCGATTGATCGTCGGCCTCGACGTGCCGACCGTGAAGGAGGCCGAGCAGGCGGTGCGCGAGCTCGACGGCGTCGTCTCCTTCTACAAGATCGGCTATCAGCTGGCTTTTGCCGGCGGCCTCGACTTTGCCAGGGAGCTGGCCAGCGGTGGGACGAAAATCTTCCTCGACATGAAGCTGCTCGACATCGACCACACGGTGGCCAAGGGCGTCGAGAACATTGTCAAGATGGGCATGACCATGCTGACCATCCACGCCTATCCCAAGGCGATGCAGGCGGCGGTGGAGGCCGCGCGCGGCAGCGAGCTTTGCCTGCTCGCCGTCAGCGTGCTGACCTCGATGGACGAGCAGGACATGATCGATGTCGGCTATGAATATGACCCACACACGCTGGTGCTGAGGCGGTCCGAACAGGCGCTGCATGCCGGTATGGGCGGCATCGTCTGCTCGGCCGCGGAAGCCGAAGCGGTGCGCCGCATCGTCGGCCCGGACATGGCGGTGGTGACGCCCGGCATCCGGCCGGCGGGGAGCGACCATGGCGACCAGAAGCGGGTGGTGACCCCGGCGCAAGCCATTCGCAACGGCGCCAGCCATCTTGTCGTCGCCCGCCCGATCGTCGCGGCCAGCAACCGGCGCGCCGCGGCGGAGGCGATACTCGAAGAAATGCGATCGGCCTGACGAGCCGGCACGGAAGGAGAAAAAGAATGCCCAAGGGATACTGGATCGCCCGCGTCGATGTGCGTGACGCGGAAGGCTACAAGGACTACGTCGCGGCGGCAAAACCAGCTTTCGAGCGCTTCGGCGCGAAATTCCTGGCCCGTGGCGGCGAGCATGAGAAAGCCGAGGGCCCGGGGCGGGCGCGCAATGTGCTTATCGAGTTCGAATCGCTGGCCGCCGCGCATGACTGCTACCACTCGCCGGAATACCGACGCGCCGTCGCCATCCGCCAGAAGGTCGCCGACGGCGAGATCGTCTTGGTCGAGGGTATCTAGCGCGAAAGCCTGTTCGCCGCGGTTTCAGCCATCGCGTCGGCCAGGCTCAGCCCCCATTGCGAGGCGCAATAAGCGCGAAAATCGAAGCATGGCAGGCCGGGACAGACCTCGAACTCGATCAGATGAACCGTGTCGTCGGCCTCGACGCGCAGGTCGACGGAAAACACGTCGCGCAGGCCGAGCCCGGTGATCAGCCTTTGCGCGATGCGGCGGATTGCGGCATCAGCGCCCGGCTGACTTTCGCCAACCGGGAGCAGTACCGGCTCGGCATATTGGCCCGCCGCCCTTGCCGCTTCGCCGGTCCCGCCATAGAGCGCCAAACTGTCTTCCATGGTCTGGAAATCACCTCCCGACTCGACAAAAGCGACGCCGAGCGCTTCGACGCCGGTATCCCGCATCAGCCCAAGGAAGCTGGCGCGGACGTTGCGGCCGGCGACATAGGGCTGGACGACGACATCGTCGTGATAGGCGGCGAAAACACGCCGGCTAAGCTCCAGGGCGTGATCGAGATCGGTTACGCGCGAATCCGGCCAGATGCCGATCTTGGCGCCGAGCCGGTTGGGCTTGACGAACCAGCCGGCGGCGGAAGCGGGCGCCTCGACCAGCCATTTGCCATCCCGGGCAAGACCGGCCCGCGGCACCGGCAGGCCGAGCGCGCCAAGCACGGCGCCGGAGCGGAACTTGTCCTGGCAGAGCGCGAACAGCGAATCGTCGGCGCCGATGGTGTTGAACCCGCCCAGTCTTGCCAAAGCGGGGGCCGCGCCGCCACGGAAATAGGCGACGCCGTCGGTCAGCGTCCAGACCAGCGCGCTTCGCGGATCCTCACCGTCGAGCACCTTGGCGGCATCGTCGAGCACCACCGGCGCAAAGGACAGGCCGCGCGCCTCGCAGGCGGCGGCCAGCGCATCGAATTCGAGAGCGAGATCGGTCGACTGGGCCAGATAGGACGAGATTTCGGCGGCACGCTGCGATGCATGACCGTCGGCGAGCAAGCGGTCGAAACACACCTTTTCGGGTTCGTGGACAAGGATGAGTTTCGGCTTGTGCATTGGCATGATGTGGCAGGTTCTCGACAGTGCGATGGCCTACCATCGCACGGCCCGCGCAATCGGCTTTCGCGAAATCGACGCGCGCCGGACGCCTGCGTGACAGCGCCGGGATTGAGAACCGTGGCCCCGTGGCCCGGCAAAGTCAGGCGATCAGGACGCGCGGTTCCAGGCGGCCATTGACAGGAATATCGATCAGGAAGGTCATGCCGCCCTGCAGGTCGAGCAGACGCTGCTTTTCATTCTTGCCCGACCAGGCCGAGGTCACGGCCAGCCGATCGGCATTCCTGCCGACGAAGGCCGGACAGGATGGCTGCGTCACCGGCATGGCGACCGTGCGGACGAGCTTGCCGTCCGGCCCATAGGCCTCGAGGACGCTGCCACCCCAGACGGCGTTCCACAGGATGCCGTCGCGGTCGAGCACCGAACCGTCGATATAGCCCTTGGCCGAGCGGTGATCGACGAAGATCTTCGGCTCGCCGACGGGCAAGCCGGTCGCCGGATCGCAGGCAACGCGCATCAGCAATCCGGTCGAGGTGTCGGTGTAGTGGGCAAGCGCGCCGTCGGATGAAAAGCAGATCGAGTTGGACACGGTAATATCCGAAAACAGGCGGCGCAGTTCGCCTTTGAAAAACCAGTAAATCGAGCCCGCGCCCTTCTCCTCGCCCTTGCCCATGGTACCGACCCACAAGGCACCGCAGGGATGGACGCGGGAATCGTTGGAACGGGTGACCGGGTTGTCGGCCTCGATGGCGGTGTGCAGCGTCATTGCGCCGGTGGCGACGTCGCGGACAAAAAGCCCGGTTTCGGTGGCGATCAGCTGTCGCTTGTCATCGATGATGGCGATCGCGCTTGCCATCTGGCCAAGCTCGTGGATTTTCAGCGCACCGCCCGCCAAGGGCTTTTCCATGAGCCGGCTGTTGACAATGTCGAACCAGAACAGCGCATCCGTGCCGGGATCGTAACTTGGCCCTTCGCCGAGCTGACAGACATGATCGGAAAAGACGGCAACGATCGGTTCACTCATCATGCTTCTCCGAATACCTCATCCCAGGCAGTGACGGCTGCGTAGGCGCGCGCCGCCACATCATCGACGCTCATGCCTGGCTTGAACAGGCTGGAGCCAAGCCCGAAGACCGTCACGCCAACCGCCTTGTACCCGGCAAAGTCCTTTTCCGAAACACCACCGACCGCGCCGACCAGCGTCTGCGCCGGCAGCACCGCCCGGATCGCGGAAATGCCCGATGCGCCGAGCACGCTGGCCGGAAAGAATTTCAGCGCCGAGGCGCCGAGCCGGATCGCCTGGAAGGCTTCGGTCGGGGTGAACACGCCAGGCATGGTGACCATGCCGTAACGCGCGGCGCGGCCCATCACCTCGGCATCGATGTTGGGGCTGACCAGCAGTCGTCCGCCGGCCGCGTGAAGACTGTCGACGTCGGCCGCCGTCAGCACCGTGCCGGCGCCGACCAAAGCTGTCTTCGGCAGCACTTGAACAAGCCTGGCGATCGACGAAAACGGCTGGGGCGAATTGAGCGGCACCTCGATGGCCTCGATGCCGGCATCGAACAATGCCTGGCCGATGGCGATCGCCTCGCTTGCCTTGAGGCCGCGCAAGATAGCGACCAGGCCGCGCTTGAGTTTTGGAAAGGGTGCGGTCTCGGTCATATGGCGGCTCCGCTTCTGGTAATCATGCCATTCTCCCGCGCGGCCTCGATGAGACCGGCGCGTACAGCCTCGTCCGCGTCGACTGTCCGCACACCAAGCCCGGCAAGGCCGAGGGCGGCCTGGTAGAGCCCGGCCAGCGCGCCCGAGGCAATCAGCACGACCGATGTCGCGCCGGCGCCATGCCGGCGCCGGGCAGAAGCGATCTCGCCGCCGATCAGCAAGCCGGACAGGCAGGCGGCCGCATCATCGGCCTCGAGGTCCTGGAGCAGGCCAGCGGCGCGGATGGCAAACAGCCGAGAGGTGACGTCGCCGCCATCGCCTAGCGCTGTTTCGCACCAGCGGCGGAAGAACGGATTGTCTGGAGCAACCGGGCCCGGATGTTCACCCAGCGAGTGGCGCAGGATCGAGTGCGCGGCAAGCACGGAAAACAGCTCGCCCGTCGGCCAGGTGCCGAAGCCGGCGACGGCGCCGTCCTCCACCAGAACCCATTTCGAATGCGTGCCGGGCATGCAGACCAATTCGCGGCCCTTGGCCGGCAGGCCGGCGCCTGCAAGCTGCGTCTCCTCGCCGCGCATGACATCGGGCGCGTCGGCCAGACGCTGGGCGAGGCCGGGAATGATGCGGATGTCGCGCTTCTGCCCGGGCACCCTAGCGGCGCCGCCGAGAATGGCGCCGAGCGGCGACGGCACGCCGACATAGGGTGCCTCCAGCCAACCCTGGCGGGAGCCGGCCATGCCGCAGATGATGACGGGCAATTCCTCCGGCGCGCCCATCGCTGCCAGATGGCCCTCCAGAACGTTGGCGAAGCCCTTTTCGCGCGCGGTGATCAGGCCATCGTCGCCGCGACGCTCCGCAAGCACCTTGCCGACGCCGTCGATCAGCCAGGCCCGAAGGCGGGTCGTGCCCCAATCGAGCGCCGCGACTGCCGGCACGCTGCTGGCAAACTCCGGGCTCACAGGAAACCTCCATCGACGACCAGCATCTGCGCGGTCAGCATGCGCGAGGCATCCGAGGCCAGGAACAGGACCGTGCCGATCATATCGTCCGGCCGCATGACGTCCCTGATGCACTGCTTGGCGACATGGGCGGCAAGCGCCTGTTCGGTGACCCAGCGCTGTTGCTGCCGCTCGGTGATCACCCAGCCGGGCGCGACGGCGTTGACGCGGATGCGGTCGGGGCCAAGCTTGCCGGCCAGACCCTTGGTGAGGCCGAGTATGCCCGCCTTGGCGGCGGTATAGGCCGGCATGTCGGGATGGTTGATCAGATAGGAGGTCGAGGTAAAATTGATGATCGAGCCGCCGCCGGCACGCTTCATGCCTGGTGCCACGGCCTGCGCGGTGAAGAAATGCGGCCGCAGGTTGATGGCAAGGTTGTTGTCCCAGAACTCGACGGTGACATCCTCGACGGCATGACGTTCGTCCCAGGCGGCGTTGTTGACCAGCACCGTGGGGTCGCCATGCGCCTCGGCTGCCTTCACGGCCGACGCCCGCAAAGCCTCGACGTCGCGCAGATCGGTCTTGAGATAGAGCGGACGATGGCCGACCTCCTTCTCGATGCGATCGGCAAGCGCCGTGCTGGGCGCATCGGCGATGTCGATGAAGGCGACCTTGGCGCCCTGGCGCATGAACCCTTCGGTCAGCGCCGCACCGATGCCGGAGCCGCCGCCGGTGATCAGCACCGAAGCGCCTTCGAGGTCGGCAAAATACGCCGATGGCATCATGATTTTTCGTCTCCGGGTCAACCGGCGCGCATCCTAGCCAGACACGTCCGGCGGGCAAGGGCGAAAAGACTGATTTCCGGGCTTATGTCTGACAAAAAGGCGATCGCGCCCGCGCTTGACCCGCCAGGAGGCATCGCCGCATGGCGGGCAGCGCCGAAACCTGCCGCTCAGATCGCCTTGGCGCGCAAGGCGCCACGGAAGGAATCCCGGAGATAGCCCAATGTGGCGTCGGCATCGGCCGGCTTGCCGAACAGATAGCCCTGCCCGCCGGCGCAACCAAACTGGACCAGCCGGTCGGCCTGCGCTTCCTCTTCGATGCCTTCTGCGACGACGTCCATGCCAAGCCCTTCGCACATGGCGAGAATGGCGCGGATGATGTGTTCGGACGGCCGGTCATCGAGAATGGAGGAGACGAAGGCGCGGTCGATCTTGAGCTTGTCGAAATGGAACTCGCGCAGGCGGCCGAGCGAGGACTGGCCGGTGCCGAAATCGTCGAGCGAGACACGTATGCCGACGCGGCGCAGATCCTCGACGATCTGCGCGGCCGAGGCCGGGTCGTTCATCAGGCCGGTCTCGGTGATCTCGATCTCCAGCCGGCGCGGATCGAAGCCGGTGCGGTCGAGGATCGCCAATATGTGCAGGCCGGTGTTCTGGTCGACGAGCTGCGAAGGCGACAGGTTGAAGGACAGGAACAGGTCTTTCGGCCAGCTCCTGGCGGCCTCGGTGGCCTTGCGCAGCACGAGCTGCGACAGCGGGCCGATGATGCCGCGCTCCTCGGCGATGGGGATGAAGACGGTCGGCGGCACCGCGCCGAGGTCGCGGTCTGTCCAGCGCGCCAGCGTCTCGAAGCCGATCGTGCGGCGCGTGGTGAGATCGACGATCGGCTGGAAATGCGGCTCCACCTCGCCGGCCGAGACGGCGCGGCGCAGCGCCTGCTCGATGCGGGTGACGCGCTTGGCGGCTTCCTCCATCTCGCGGGTATAGACGACGACGCGGCCGCGGCCGGAGCGCTTGGCATGGTAAAGCGCCGTTTCGGCCTTGTTGATGAGGATCTCGGTAGTCTCGTCGCCGGAATAGAACAATGAGCATCCGACCGAGGCCGAGAGCCTGGCGGTGCGCTCGCCGACATCGTAGGGCGCCGACAGGATCTCGATCAGCATACGGGATTTTTCCGCCGCCGCCTCCTCCGAGAACACCAGCGGGTAGAGGAAGGCGAATTCGTCGGCGCCGATGCGGCAGACCGTCGAATGGCCGTCCATCGAGGCGCGCAGCCGCATCGCCACCTGGATCAGGATGTCGTCGCCGGCCTTGTGGCCGAACAGGTCGTTGATCGGCTTGAAGCCGTCGAGGTCGAGAATGCCGACCGTGAAGGGCGCGGGATCGTCGGAACGGTCGCTGATCAGGCGATCGACCTTGTCGAAGAAGCGGCGATGATTGCCAAGCCCGGTCAACGGATCGGTGAACGCCAGATCCGTGCTTTCCCTGTTTGCCTGACCGGTGCCAAACGGAGTTTGCATCGGTGTCCCTGTTCGTCCCTGCTTTTGTCGTCGGAATTTATTTCCAGACTGGCAGCAAACCCTTTAGGAAACGTATCCCACTGACCGATTTTCGTGGCCGGAGCACGATCCCGAAAAATGGGGTCCGGCTTTCGCCGCGACACCGTCGCGAAGCCGGCTAAAAGATGCGTCAAACACTTGGATTTTCAGCCCTTTGGTTTGACGCGATAAAGCTCCAGCGGGGCACCTCGGGTTTGTGCCACCGGCTCCAGCCAGTTCGGCACATCGCCGCTCATCAACCTGGCGAGGAACCCCTCCGGTGCCCTGGCCAGGAGCAGGTGGCTTTCCGCATTGCCACGGCAGAGCGCGACAAGGCCGACATGGCGGCTTTCGATGACGGTTTTGGCGTCCGCCTCCGAGCCCAGCCAGGCATCCAGTGCAACCAGATTTCCGGTGACATTGCGGTGGTACAGCCCGGCCAGCACGCGATGACTGGTAAAGGCCAGAATCGGTGAGCCGAGGTTGGACAGCGAAAGGACTGTCGTGGCCTGCATCCGGCCGAGCGCCGCGAACGAGGCCTTGCCAAGGCAAGCCGCATCGTCGGCCTTGGCACTGGTGGCCGCCGCGTCGGTTTGGAAAGCACTAGACGCCGCCCCGGCAGCGCCTGCCCAGATTGCATTTACAGAGATCAGCCAGGCCGCGGCCATCCTGAGTGCGGCGCCGTTGGACGGACTGGTTTGCGCACGCTGGCGCCAGCGGGCGATCCATGCCGCAAGCGGGATCACCGCGAAGGCGATGGAGAAGGTCGAGCCGCGAACTTCCCAGGCACTGACCAGGAACGCCACCACCAGCAGCGAGCCGACAAGGCTGTCCTGCCGACGCCAGCCATGGCCGATACGGAGCGCCATCAGGATGATGGCCACCAGCGGGGTGGCAAACCGGGCCACCGCCCTGGCCGGATCATGGGTGACGATCTGGAAAATCGGCTGCGCCTCGTCGATATGGCTGAGCCATATCTCCTTGAGGCGCGGATTGAGGTTGGCATAGGGCGAGGCCAGGCATTGCGGGAACAGGAATACGACGACAGCGGCAAGGGCTAGCCCAAGCAGGCCGAGCGAGGCCAGGCGGCCGGCGACGGTCGCACTGGCGGCCTTCCACGAGGCGATGATCGCCAGCCCCGCGCCGGCAAGTCCGGCGAAGGCGAACTGAACAATCGAAAATGTATCGCACTGTGCCTGGGTCCATGCGGATGCCGGGACGGTGGCGACGAAGACGAGAGCCGAAACAGCGGCGACGCCGAGGCCAAAATCCCTCGCGGTCAGCCTTTCCCGAGCACTATCGCCAAGAAACAGCAGCGCGACAGCGGCGCCAAGGGTGCCGGCGTAGGGAGCGCTTTCCATGCCGATGGCCACGCTCAGCGTGGCGCAGATGCCCGAAAGCAAGGCGGCCGGCCGGAGCAAGGGAGCCTCGAGCAGCAAGGCAAGGCTCGCCAGGATCAGCGTCAGCTGCACATTGTGATGATCCAGCGAACCTGGGGAGAAAATGCCGAGGTAGTAGAGCGCGGCGCCACCGACCACGGCGGCGGGCAGGACAGCGTGGCCGCCGGCGAAAGCGCGAGCGGCGCGGATGAGGAAGAAGACCGCCAGCCAGAACAGCAGGGCAGGCCAGGCGACTTGCACGACCTGTTCAGCCAGGGCGACATTGCCTGTCAGGGCCGACATGACAAGGACGCCAAGGGCCAGCGGCGCGTCGAGCAGCCGCGACCAATGCATGACGAAGCCGCCGTCCAGTCCCATCCTGTACTGGTGCAGGTCGAACCAGCCCTGGCCGGCCAGAAGATCGCGGACTTCGACCAGCTGCAGCAGGCTGTCATTGTCGCCCGCCGGGTTGGCCAGTTGTGGAAATCCGGCGATGGCATAGACCAGGAGCGGCACCAGGGCCGCGAGGAGCGCCGCCAGCATGTCCGCCCGCCAGGAGGGACGGGCGGTGTGCTTTGAAGGCATCGCGGCATGGGCAGCGGTCATGGAGCGACTTTCGGCCGATGGTCGGGACTACAGGCTAGTGCCTCTCGCTTCACAAAGCGTAAAGCACGGTGCGTCGCGGAGGCGCTGGACCACTCCTGGTCTTGGCTCGACCGGACGGACAACCGCTACACGGTTTTCCCGAGTTTGCCGTGGCCGCGCGCCGGAAACACCCACAGTCTCGAGACCACATAGCTGATGGTGCTTGTCACGCCCGTCGCCAGCGCCGACATGGCGACGGGCGACAGGCCGAAATGCGTCACCGCCAGCTGCGAGACAAGGCCGGCAAAAGCGGCGCATCCGGCTTGCAGCGTAAGATAGCGCGGGAACGCGACCTTGTGATCGTGTTCCGCACCGAACGTCCAGCCCCGTTGCGCCCGATAAGCGATGACGAACGCCGTTGCATAAGCGATGGCACTGCCGGCGAACGGCGAAACGCCCAGCGAAACCAGCAGCCACGAGAGCGCGAAAAACAATCCCGCCGCACCGATGCCCACCACCATGAAGCGGAACGGGCGCGCCTGGACAAGCGCCGGCAGCACGTCGGTCATTGCTGTTCGCTGGCCGGCGCTTCCTGGGAAAGGCCAGCTTTCAGTCGCTTGACCGGGATTTCCAGGACACCGAGCAGGAATGCCGAAAAGAAGGCCTGGAAGGAAATGACGATCAGGCTCAACCCGAGCACGACGATGCGCGGAATTTCGGAATCGTCCAGCGGGCCGAAATTGAGATGGGCCCAGCGCATGACGGCATAGAGGCAGAACAGGAAGCCGGCGGCAAAGCAAATGCCGGCATTGGCGGCGAGACGGTCGGTGCTGATGGTCCTGGTCAGCCAGTCCGACCCGCGGCTTCGCGGCAGGATGCCGGTAATTTCGGCATAGTATCGCGAAATGGCACCGAAGGTGATGAGCTGGATGCCGGTGACGATCATGAAACAGGCGGCGACGAAGGTGTTGAGATCGAGCGAAAGATTGTCGACCACCCGCAAGGGGCCGAACACCAGCAGCGCCGCGAACAGCGTGCCGAGGCCTGAAAGCACCGCGCCTGGAATGAAGAACATCCAGCGCGGATTGTAGACCAGCAGGAATTTGAGGTGCCGCCAGCCGTCGCGCCAGGTCCTGAGATGCGGCGGCCGGCCGCGGCCGTCGGGCTTGAGCGTGGTCGGCACTTCCTCGATACGCAGGCCGGCAAGCGCGCTGCGCACCACCATTTCGCTTGCGAATTCCATCCCGGTGGTCTGCAGATCGAGCTTCCTGATGCTGTCCGCGTTGAAGCCGCGCAGACCGCAGTGGAAATCCCCGGTCTTGATGCGGAAGAACAGGCGGCCGACGAAACTTAGCACCGGATTGCCGAGATAGCGGTGCAGGGGCGGCATGGCGCCAGCCTCTATGCCACCCCGGAAGCGGTTGCCCATGACCAGATCGGCGCCGCCGCGCAGCCGCGCCACGAATGCCTCCAGTGCACCGAAATCATAGCTGTCATCGGCGTCGCCCATGATGATGAAGCGACCCCTGGCGGCGGCGATGCCGCCCAGAAGCGCCGCGCCATAGCCCTTCTGCGCCACCGGGACGACACGAGCACCGCCCTGCGCGGCGATCTCCCGCGAGCCGTCGGTGCTGCCATTGTCTGATATCAATACCTCACCCGCTATGCCGGATCGGTCCAGAAACGCCCTGGCCTTGCCGATGCAGACGGCGAGCGTCTCGGCCTCGTTAAGGCATGGCATCAGGATGGTGAGTTCGAGCTGCTGGGTCGAGGCTGCGCGGACGGCAGTGAGCGCGTTCATGATCGTCGTTCCATCGGGTGCCCGGCGCTGCGTCAGGTCGGCCGCTGCATTCGGAGCTTACCGTCGCACGGCAAGGCTTAAGAAAGCGATGACGTCAGTCCTCGTCTTGTCTGCAACCGGCAGACGCGCCTTGCTGATCCCAATGTTCAAAACGTCGCGATTGGCAGAACGCGCCGCGACGCTTATATCGCTTGCGTCGACTACGCTGGGGACCTGCCATGAAGTTGAAAATCGCCGTCCAGATGGACCATGTCTCCACCGTGTCGATCGCCGGCGACACCTCGTTCGCCCTGTCGCTGGAGGCGCAGCGGCGCGGCCATCAGCTGTTCCACTACACGCCCGACCGGCTGTCGATGCGCGACGGCAAGGTGTTTGCCCGCGTCGAGGAGATGACGGTGCGCGACGAAAAGGGCAGCCACTATTCGCTGGGCGAAAAGGTGCGCACCGACTTGTCCGAAATGGACGTCGTCCTGCTGCGCCAGGACCCACCCTTCGACATGAACTACATCACCACGACCCACATCCTCGAGCGCATCCATCCAAAGACGCTGGTCGTCAACGACCCGGCCTGGGTGCGTAACAGCCCGGAAAAGATTTTCGTCACCGAGTTCCCGGACCTGATGCCAGATACGCTGATCACCAAGGATCCGCTCGAAGTCGCCGCCTTCCGCAAGGAGTTCGGCGACATCATCGTCAAGCCGCTCTACGGGAATGGCGGCGCCGGGATCTTCCATATGCTGGAAGCCGACCGCAATCTCGCCTCGCTGCTCGAAATGTTCGGCCAGATGTTTCGCGAGCCCTATATCGTGCAGCGTTACCTGAAGGACGTGCGCAAGGGCGACAAACGCATCATTCTGATCGACGGCGAGCCGGTCGGCGCCATCAACAGGGTGCCGGCCGAGCACGATTCCCGCTCCAACATGCATGTCGGCGGCCGCGCCGAAAAGACCGAGTTGACGACACGCGAGCGAGAGATCTGTGCCCGCATCGGGCCGTCGCTGAAAGAGCGCGGCTTCATCCTGGTCGGCATCGACGTCATCGGCGACTACATGACCGAGATCAACGTCACCTCGCCGACCGGCGTGCGCGAGGTCAAGCGCTTCGGCGGCGCCGACATCGCCAGCCTGTTCTGGGATTGCGTGGAGGAAAAGCGGCAGTAGGCGCAAGCCTCTTTCACAGATCCTAATCAGGCAGCCGGTTGAGTATGGCAACGGCCAACGCTATCAGGCTGACAACCGTGCTGATGGCTGCGCCAATATCCAAAAAAAGCGGCGACGCCAAACGTCACCGCACATCCCTCGCCGTGACACCGGTCTAACGAAACGAAGAGCTAGATACCGAGCCCGACGATGAATGGCGGCACAACCGCCATTCCGCGATCATGCTTCGCGGCCCTGTTTTCCGTTTTCATTTTGTATTAACCATGTTCCGCTTTTGCAACCGGACGCCACCCGGCTGCAACCGGCGCAAACTGCCAGTTCGCGTGATGTTCTCGATTTGACCAAATCCGTCAGACACACACCGATGGGAGAACACGATGAAGATACCGGCAGAGGTTCTGGCCCAAAGCCGTCGGACGATAGAGTCGGATGAGGACTATGCGGTCCATTATGACGAGACCAGGGCCGCGCTCGAGCGCGCCGCGGCGATCGCCGGAGCGGGCGGCCGCATCCTGGAAATCGGATCCGGCCCGGGCCGCGACGCGGACTTCCTGGAGGCCCTTGGGGTCGAGGTCCGGCGGACCGACGCCACACGACGCTTTCTCGAACTGCAGGCCGCGCGCGGCAAGGCAGGCGAACTCCTCGACGTGATCACCGACGAGCTTGGCGGTCCCTACGACGCGGTGGTGGCGCTCGCCGTGCTGATCCATGTGCCTCGCGACCAGATCGACCAAGTTCTGGAGAAGATTGCGCGTTCGTTGCGCCAAGGCGGTGCCTTCGTCGTCTCGATGCGAGATGGTGACGGCGAAACGGGTGGCAAGTACCATAGCGTCGACTGGCGTAGGGACGCCTTCGCGGCGCGCATCGAGGCCGCCGGCATGGAGCTTCTCAGCCACAGCTTCCGCATCGGTAGAAATGAGCAGGGCTGGAACACCTTCTTGGCGATGAGGCCGTCATGATCGGGCGCGAGCCATGCGTTTACTCTACTTTGTTCCTGTAATGTTCTTGCCTTGGGCTGAAATCCGTGGTTGTCTTGCGTTGACGTCACTCGCGGCCCGTTCACAAGGGCAAGGGCGAGCCGGCATCGGGGGCAGACAATGGTGGCGCGGGTTCGTACGGTCGCTTTCCAGGGCATCGAGGCGGTGCCGGTCGATGTGCAGGTGATGATCGCGCCCGGCAAGGTCAACATGCATATCGTCGGCCTGCCAGACAAGGCGGTGGCGGAAAGCCGCGAGCGGGTGCAGGCGGCATTGCATGCGTCGGGCCTGTCGATGCCGTCGAAGAAGGTGACCGTCAACCTGGCGCCCGCCGATCTGCCGAAGGAAGGCAGCCACTACGATCTGCCGATCGCTCTCGGCTTGATGGCGGCCCTTGGCGCCATTCCGGGCGACATGCTGGCTGGCTATGTCGTGCTGGGCGAACTATCGCTCGACGGTACGATCACCGCCGTTGCCGGTGCCTTGCCGGCGGCAATCGGCGCCAATGGCGAAGGCAAAGGGCTGATCTGCCCCTTCGCTTGCGGGCCGGAAGCAGCCTGGGCAGGGCGGGAATTCGACATTCTCGCGCCGCGCAGCCTGATTGCGATCGCCAATCATTTCCGCGGCACGCAGGTGCTGTCGCGCCCGGAGGCCGGCATCCGCGCGGCGGCACGCGACCTGCCCGACCTTGCCGACATCAAGGGCCAGGAGACAGCGAAGCGGGCTCTGGAAGTGGCGGCCGCCGGCGGGCACAATCTGCTCATGATCGGTCCGCCAGGCTCGGGCAAATCGATGCTGGCGCAGCGCCTGCCGTCGATCCTGCCGCCGCTGGCGCCGAAGGAACTGCTCGAAGTCTCGATGATCGCCTCGGTGGCCGGCGAACTCGGCGAAGGCAAGCTGACCGACCGGCGGCCGTTCCGCGCCCCGCACCATTCGGCCTCGATGGCGGCGATGGTGGGCGGCGGCCTGCGCGCGCGGCCGGGCGAGGTGTCGCTTGCCCATCACGGCGTGCTGTTCCTCGACGAGTTTCCCGAATTCACGCCGCAGACGCTCGATGCGCTGCGCCAGCCGCTTGAAACCGGCGACTGCATGATCGCACGGGCCAACCATCGCGTCACCTATCCGGCCCGCATCCAGCTAGTGGCGGCAATGAACCCGTGCCGCTGCGGCATGGCCGGCGAACCGGGTTATCGCTGCCTGCGCGGCGACCGTTGCCGCACCGATTACCAGGCGCGTATTTCAGGTCCGCTGCTCGACCGCATCGATCTCAGGATCGAAGTGCCGGCGGTCTCGGCCAGCGACCTGATCCGGCCCGACCGGGCGGAAAAGAGCGCCGACGTGGCGCTGCGGGTGGCGCGTGCCCGCACCATTCAGCGTGAGCGTTTCGAGCGGCTCGGCGTCAACAGCGCCACCACCAACGCGCATTGTTCTCCAGCCGTCATCGAAACGATCGCCATGCCGGACGCCGCCGGCCTGTCGCTGCTCAAGGATGCCAGCGAAAAACTCGCCTTTTCGGCGCGGGCCTACCACCGGGTGCTCAAAGTGGCGCGCACGCTCGCCGATCTCGACGCCAGCGAAGCTGTCGGCCGCATCCATCTGGCCGAAGCAATTTCCTATCGCATGAGTTCGGAGCGCGTGGCGCAGGCGGCGTAGGGCCTGCCCGCGGCAGCACACGCATGCACCCCACCTTCACGGCGCCCGTCAATGAAGCTGTCAACAGCCGGTCCGCCTTGCCTATCGCAAGGTCGAGATGAAATGCAGGCGACGGTCGAAAAACACGCTGGCCGGGAACGGATAGAGCGACAGCTTCTCACGCCAGGTGCGGGGTGTGATACCCGCGGCGGCAAAAACGGCGTCCCACTCCGCCTTGGAGAGATAGTTGTAAGGCAGGCGGACATTGTGCCCCTTGTTGCCCACCCAATCCATGAAACGAAGCGTCTGGTAGGCCGCGAAGCCTTCGCGCAGGTGATCCTTGATGACAACGCCCTTGCGCGCCACGCGGGCCGCCTCGCGCACGAGATGGCCCGGGTGGTCGGCATGATGCAGTACATCGACGATCGTCACCCAGTCATAGGAGCCATTCGCGGCGGGAATGGTGCCGCCATCGAACAGTTCGACCGGGATATGGGTTTGCGGCCTGATCAGCACGTCAATGCCGCGAAACGTCAGCCCCGGCTTTTTTTCCATGATCGCCTTGGCGATGGAGCCGTCGCCGCAGCCAAGATCGAGAACGGTGCCGGCCGGGCCCAGTTCGTCGGCCAGCCGCTGAGACAGGATGCGCACGCGGCGCTGGAAAACCGCCCGGTCATGGACGGAATTCAACAGTTTCTTTTCGATCGCCATCGTGTTGGCCATGCCAATGCTCCGTAGCCTTCCAGCCAGCACTAGCTGAAAAAAGCAAAGGAACCGTATCCAGCCATAAGAGCCTGCCGCCTTCGGCACGACATTGCCGCTGGGCTGACGCCGCCGTCTTCGCCGACGCGGACCGGCGACATCCAGTCGGCGCTCCAAACTCTTTCAACGCGACATCGTCCTACCCTTGATGGGCCTTCAGCTCCAGCCTGCGCTTGTGCAGCACCGGCTCGGTGTAACCGTTGGGCTGGCTTGTTCCCTTGAACACCAGGTCGCAGGCGGCCTGGAAGGCGATCGACTTTTCGAAGTCGGCGGCCATCGGCCGGTAGAGCGGGTCGCCGACGTTCTGCAGATCGACGATTGCCGCCATGCGCCGCAAGGAATCCATCACCTGGATTTCCGAGCAGACCTTATGGCGCAGCCAGTTGGCGATGTGCTGCGAGGAGATGCGCAGCGTGGCGCGGTCTTCCATCAGCCCGACATCGTTGATGTCGGGAACCTTGGAGCAGCCGACGCCCTGGTCGATCCAGCGCACGACATAGCCCAGAATGCCTTGCGCGTTGTTGTCGAGTTCGCGCTGGATCTCGTCGGGCGTCCAGTTGGGCCGCACGGCCACCGGCACCGACAATACGTCGTCGAGCTTCGCCTTCGGGCGGGTCCTCAGCGCGGCCTGAACCGCATGGACATCGACCTTGTGATAGTGCGTGGCGTGCAGCGTCGCCGCCGTTGGCGACGGTACCCAGGCGGTGTTGGCGCCGGCCCTGGGGTGGGCGATCTTCTCGGCCAGCATCGCGGCCATCAAATCGGGCATCGCCCACATGCCCTTGCCGATCTGGGCATGGCCGGCGAGCCCGCATTCCAAGCCCGTGTCGACGTTCCAGGCCTCATAGGCGGAAATCCAGGCGGCCTGTTTCATGTCCCCCTTGCGGATCATCGGGCCGGCTTCCATCGAGGTGTGGATCTCGTCGCCGGTGCGATCGAGGAAGCCGGTGTTGATGAACACCACGCGCTCCTTCGCGGCGCGGATCGCTTCCTTGAGGTTGATTGTGGTGCGCCGCTCCTCGTCCATGATGCCCATCTTGATGGTGTTCTGGGCCATGCCGAGCAGGGCTTCGACACGGTCGAACATCTCGACGGCGAAGGCGACCTCCTCCGGGCCATGCATCTTGGGTTTCACGACATACATCGAGCCGGCGCGGGAGTTCATCCGCCGTCCTTTCGGCCCGACATCGTGCAGCGCGATCAGGGCCGTCATCGCCGCGTCCATGATGCCTTCCGGCACCTCGTTGCCGTCGCGGTCCAGGATCGCTGGATTGGTCATCAGGTGGCCGACATTGCGCACCAGCATCAACGAGCGGCCAGGCACGGTCACCGGGCCGCCGGCTGGGGCGATGTAGGCGCGGTCGGGGTTGAGCTTGCGGACGAAACTCTTGCCGCCCTTGCTGATTTCTTCGGCGAGATCGCCCTTCATCAGGCCGAGCCAATTGCGGTAGACGACGACCTTGTCCTCGGCATCCACGGCCGCGACCGAATCCTCGCAGTCCTGGATGGTGGTCAGCGCCGATTCCAGGATGACGTCGGCAATGCCAGCCGGATCGGTGCGGCCGATCTGGTTGTCGCGGTCGATGACGATCTCGACATGCAGCCCGTTTTTCACCAGGAGCACGGCTTGCGGATTGGCGGCGTCGCCGCGATAGCCGACGAATTGCCTGGGATCGGCCAGCGTCGTCGAGCCGGCGCCGGCGCTGAGCTTCAGGGCGCCGTTGGCGACCGACAGGCCGTTGACCCCTGCCCATTTTGCGGAGGTGAGCGGCACGGACTGGTCGAGAAAATCCTTGGCCCAGGCGATGACCTTGGCGCCGCGCGCCGGGTTGAAGCCCTTGCGCTTCTCGGCGCCATCCGTTTCGGGGATGGCGTCCGTGCCATAGAGCGCGTCATAGAGCGAGCCCCAGCGTGCATTGGCGGCGTTGAGCGCATAGCGCGCGTTCATCACCGGCACCACCAGCTGCGGTCCGGCCACGACCGCGATTTCCGGGTCGACATTGTCGGTCGAGACGCTGAAGGCCGGCCCTTCTGGCACGAGATAACCGATCACCTTCAGGAACGCCTTGTAGGCGTCCATGTCGATGGGCGCGCCATTGTCGCGATACCAACCATCGAGCTTTTCCTGCATGGCATCGCGTTTTGCCAGCAGCGCCCGGTTCTTGGGTGCCAGATCATGGATGATGACCGAGAACCCGTCCCAGAAACGCGCCGCTTCGATGCCGAGGCCGGGCAAAGCCTGGTCGACGACGAAGTCATGCAGCTCGCGGGCAATGCGCAATCCGGCGATCTCGATGCGATCGGTCATCAGGCTACTCCAGATGAAAGGCGTTGCGGGGCGTTTGGCATGTCAGGGGGTGCAGGGTCAATTCAGCTTAGGGTGAAGGTGGGGCATTTTGGGCGGTTAGCCAATCTTCCCGACGAGGGGGAGATGGCTCTTCTCCTCACACCGCTATCCTCGGCCTGCCCGAGGCCACCGCCACGATATGCGCTTCGATGAACATGCGCTGCGCTTCGACAGTCGAGACCCGGAACTCCGTCGCCACGTCGATCTCGGCACTGTCGGTGCCGGCATCAAGAGCCCGCTGGGCGACAATCGCCCGCACATCGGCCTCGGCGGCCGCGATCGCCGCCGTCTCGTCGAGGAAATCGCGCACCGTCTCACCCGAGGCAAGCCGGAACAGGCCTTCCGTGGGCTGGCTGACGCGGGCCTCCGCCGAAACCCTGACCTGGCCGACGACGGCGCCAAGCGCGTTGGCGACGTCGGTATCCCGGGGCACGACGCAGTCATTGCCGACCAAGGGCGCCAGGCCGGCATAGTGCAGCGGCGCCGAAGCGCCGAGCCCAATGACCGGCCGGTCGAGCGCGACGCTGAGGCGGGCGATGCCGGGGTGGGCATCGACGGCGCGCTGCACCAGCGCATGCGCCACCGTCGCCGCGCCGTCGAGCCCGTCCTCGGCAAAAGCGGTCTCCAGGATGTATTCGGCCGACCAGCGCGTCAGGGTCAAGAGCACCCGTTCCGAGATCGCTTGCGGGGAGGCCGCGATCGCCTGGCCCCGGCCATCGCGCCTGCGGGCGAACAGTTCGGCGCCAAGCCGGGCGGCGGCGGCATCCCAGTTCGCCTGTTTGCAAAGCACGTGCGCGGCGTCCGACGGGGTGAAGCCCGAGATATGCACCAGCCCGCGCGAGACCAGGCGGTTCAGCGTGGCATTCTGGGCATTCGAGGTCAGCAGCCTGTCGAGGGCAAGCGGCGTCGCGCCGATTGCTTCGTAGAGCTTTGCCTCCGGGGCGGTCAGCCCCGCGGCGAGCCTGTCCGGCACGCCGGTGCGGACCGCGAAGCGGCCGTCCATGCGGCCTGTGTTGGGCGCGCGCAACTGGCGTTCGAGTTCCGCGGTCACCGCCTCGCCATGCGCCATGCCGGACAGCGCCAGCGGCACCAGGCGGCGCGGCCCGAGCAGAATTTTCGGATTGAGCGCGCCATCCTCCAGCATCACTTCGGAATCGCCGCCGAGGCCGAAAGTGCGCATCGCGACCGCCTCGACCATGGTGCGGAAACCACCGACGGTGGCGCCTTCCGGATCGAGCCGCGGCCGGCCGCCATCGAGGACCGCCACGTCGGTGGTGGTGCCGCCAATGTCGGAGACCACCGCGTTGTCGAACCCGGTCATGTGGCGGGCGCCGACCAGGCTGGCGGCGGGACCGGAGAGGATCGTCTCGATCGGCCGCTGGCGGGCAAACGCCGCCGAAACCAGCGCGCCATCGCCGCGCACCACCATCAAAGGAGCGGCGATGTTGCGGGCTTGAAGGAACCCCTCGGTCGCCGCCACCAGCCGGTCGATCATCGAGATCAGCCTGGCATTGAGCAGCGTCGTGAGCGCCCGGCGCGGACCGCCGAGCTTGGCCGATAGCTCATGGCTCGCCGTGACCGGCAGGCCGGTCCTGTCGCGGATCAGCTCGCGGGCGGCGATCTCGTGCGCCGGGTTGCGGGTGGCGAAATAGGCACATACGGCAAAGCCGGACACCGACACGCCGAGTTCCGGCAGCATCGCCTCCAATCCGGACAGGTCGAGCTTGGCGGCGCTGCCATGCACATCATGGCCGCCCGCACAAAACACCACCGGGTCGGTGCCGAGTGCCGTCTTCAAACCATCGCGGGCAAGATCGGCCTCGGAAAAGCCGATCATGACCAGCGCCACGCGGCCGCCCTGGCCCTCGACCAGCGCATTGGTGGCGAGCGTCGTCGACATCGAGACCAGTTTGATGTCGGCCGGATTGGTGCCCGCCTTTTCCAGCACCGCATCGACGGCGCCCGAAATGCCGACGGCCAGATCATGCCGCGTGGTCAGCGCCTTGGCCTTGGCCAGCACCTTGCCCTTGTTCGGCCCCTCCCGCGGACCTTCGGTCTCGGACCACAACACGGCATCGGTGTAGGTGCCACCGGTGTCGATGCCGAGGAAGAGAGGGGCGGGCTTGGTCTTGGCGGTCATTTTGGGCGAAAGTCCGGGCAGATTGTTTGGTTGCCTGCCCTTAGCCGATACCGGCTTGCGGATAAAGCCGGGAGAGATGGGCCAAGGGACGCGGCACTGGCGCGGTGGAGAACATATTGAAAGGTTGGCAAGAGGCGCCCCCTCTGTCCCGCGGGACATCTCCCCCCGAGAGGGAGATTGGCTACCCACCTATCCCACGAACCCAACCTTCTTATGGCTGCCGTCGCAGAACGGCTTGTTGGCCGAGTGGCCGCAGCGGCACAGGAAGACCTTCGTGGTGCGGTCGACCGTGTGGCCGGTGCCGGTAACGATCTCGACATTGCCTTCGAGCTTGAGCGGGCCGTTCGTGGTCGGCGTCGCCCGCAGCGGGCCGTCGCGGACCTCCAGCGCCGGCGTGTCCTTCAGCGCCGGTTCTCCGGTGGCGGCAAAGCCCGCCTTGATATGGCTGTTGTCGCAGAACGGCTTGTTCTGCGAGGCGCCGCAGCGGCAAAGCGTGGCGCGGAAAAACGTCTCGGCACCAAGCACGATCTCGGCATGCACCGCCAGCGGGCCGTTTTCGCGCAGCCGCACGGTGTTGACCACGGGCGGCTTTTCCCGCGGGCCGCCATCCTTGCGCGCATAGGTGATGGCGCCCGAGGGGCAGTTCTCGGCCAGCGCGACGATCTTCTCGACGCTGGCCGCATCGGGATGGATCCATTGGCCCGGCGCATTGGGCACAAAGACATGCGGGTCGCCGAGCACGCAATTGCGCGAGTGGATGCAGCGCTTGCCGGAAAACCCGACGTCGATTTTTTCACCCTCGACCGTGCCGGCCATCGCGATGCTCCTGTTGCCTGGAGTACGCCGCGTCTGAATGCACAGGCGCGGCGTGCCCTTGGTATGGTCTTGTTTCCATGCATGTCGTTGCGCCAAAGCCGCGAACCGGTTTTGGGCGGCATGCATGGCCAAGCTATGGCTCGAACAGGAAAACCGTCAAGCTGGCAAACCGGTCAGGGGACCAGATCGATCTCCTCGGTCTCGCCGCCGCTGCAGGTGTAGCAGCAATCCTCGCATTTTTCCTTGTTGCCGGGACCGACGCCCCAATAGGTACCCTCATCGCCATCGACCCAGGCCCCGTAGCAGATCGATTCGCCTTCGTTGCAGGATATCGGCAACGACTTGGTCTCGCCGTCGTCGAGATAGAAATCCTTGCCATCGCCCGGCCAGACATAGTCGCGGTCCTGGCTATAGAGTTCGAGGCGCATCGCGTTGGGATGGCTGTTCTTGACAGCGAAGGTGACGTCGCCGGCATGGGCGGCTGGTACAAACAGGACGGCAAGCGAAAACGCGGCGGCGAGCCGGCGCGCGGATGTGAAGGACATGGAAACCCCCGATGTAGAATCGGCCCCCACGGCCGATGCAGGATCATGACATGACGCGGGCGGATGCTAAAGGCACGATGCTCGGCAATCCCCTCCAAATCGTCGCGGCATTTTCGCCTTAGCGCTGCCAGAATGGCAGTTTGGCGATCTCTGCTTCGACCTGTCGTGTCGTCATGCCGATGTCATCGATCAGATGCGGGCTGACCTCCGATAGTCGCTTGAGGTCCCAGCGAAAGCGTGTCCGCTCGCGCCAGCTTGCCACCATGCTTCGCAGGGAGCGCGGATGCGACGATCGTTGGACGGGCACACCCGGCCGCACTGCCCGATGCTGGATCGATGTGATTGTACTGTTCATGGCAACCTCCATTGGGGCAACCTCCATTGGGTTTGGGGGTCCGACACCGTCGGGAACCGTGGACCTCACCCGGAAAGAGATTGAATTCTGCAGGATATGAGCGGCGCCGTAATTAAGCCCTCCCAAATAGTTCTCAAAAGTTCCAAACTTGCGATAACTCTTTGTTTTGACGCCACTCTCGGGGAGAGCTAGCCACGCGTTTCCCGGCAAAACCGCTTCGCACTTTTCCCGGAATTGCTCTATAGATGCGCCCATGCAGGGAGAGCGCTTCGCCTTTGGTCCGTTCGTGCTTGATCCGGGCGCGGGAACGCTGCTTAGGAACGACGATCCCGTGGCCGTCGGCTATCGGGGGCTGAAGTTGCTTGCGGCGCTCGTCGCAAAACCCGGCGAAATCCTGGGAAAAGCCGAACTGATGGACGCGGCGTGGCCCGGCACGGCCGTCGAGGAAGGCAACCTCACCGTCCAGATCGCGCAGTTGCGCAAGCTGCTCGGCCCGCCAGGCATTGTGGGTGAAGGAGGCGGGGAATGGATCACGACCGTTCCGCGCGTCGGCTATCGCTTCACGGGGGCCGTCGAACAGCTCGCCGGCGCCAAGCCAAAACCCTTGCCGCTGCCGGACAAGCCTTCCATAGCGGTGCTGCCCTTCGTCAATTTTAGCAACGATGCCGGGCAGGACTCTTTCTGCGACGGCTTGACCGAAGACCTGATCACCGACCTGTCGAGGATCTCCGGCCTGTTTGTCATCGCGCGCAATTCGACTTTCGCCTACAAGGGAAAGGCAATGGACGTGCGCGAGATCGCCAGGGAACTCGGCGTTCGTTATCTGCTGGAGGGCAGCGCGCGGCGCGCTGCGGGGCGGGTACGCATCAACGCGCAGCTGGTCGACGCGGCGAGCGGCGACCATCTATGGGCGGAACGTTTCGACCGCGGCCTGGACGATATCTTTGCCGTCCAGGACGAGGTGACCGCCAAGATCGTGGAGGCATTGCTTGGCCGGCTGCGCGCGCCGCCGCCACGCAACCGGCCCACCAATCTCGACGCCTACGACTTGTGCGTGCGGGCGCGCAAGCTGATCGATGATTCGCCGCAGACCGCACGGGAAGCGCATCTGATGTTGACGCGCGCGGTTGCGCTCGATCCCCACTACGCCGAGGCCTATCGCTGGCTTGCCATGAACCACTGGATGGGATGGGTGCATTGGGGCGAGCCGATTGACCCTAACCGCCGCATTGCCCTGGAGCTGGCGCGCAAGGCGGTCGCGATCGATCCCAACGATGCAGGATGCCACTGGGTGCTCGGCAATTTGCTTGCCTATGAGCATAAGTTCGCGGAGTCGGATGCCGAATTCGCCAGGGCGTTCGAACTCGACCCGAACGAGGCCGATGCCTGGGCGACATTGTCCGATATAACGACCCTGGCCGGGCGGGTCGAGGAGGCCCTGGAGCAAATCCGCAAGGCGTTCCGGCTGAACCCGTTTCCACCGAGCTGGTACTATCTGACGCTCGGCCAGGCGCAATACGCGGCGCGCGACTACGCAGCCGCCGTCGAGACGCTGCGCCGGGACGAGACTTACCGCACGAGCTCACGCCGCTTCCTTGCGGCAAGCCTTGCGCAACTTGGTCGGCTCGAGGAGGCGCGCACGGAGGTAGAACTGTTCCTCGTCGGCAACCCGCATTTCACGACCCGGCATTGGGTCTGGACGGAGCCCTTCCGCGACGACGCGACGCGCGAGCACTTCGTCGATGGCTTTCGCAAGGCCGGCCTTCCGGACTGACGCACCGGGTTGGCTCCTGCACCGAAGCGCCGCTACGGCACAAGGTCGATGGTTTCGGTCGTGTGCTCCACGCAGATGAAGCAGCAGGTATCGCAAGGCTGGTCGTTGTCTGGCCCGACGCCGGCGGAAATCTTGTCATTGCCATCGACCCAGGCGCCATAGCAGATGCGTTCGCCCTGGTTGCAGGAGATCGGCACTGATTTCCGCGAGCCGGGATCGACGAGGAACACCTTGTCGTTGCCCGGCCAGACGGTTTCGCGATCGCGGCTGAACAGCTCGACCGCGACCCCCTCCTTGCGCAGGTTCTTGACGAAAAAGGCCATGTCGGCGGCCTCGGCCGAGTTGGCCAGGACCAGTGCCGCCAGCGCAAGCATGCGAAACAGCGTCACCGCCGACCTCCCTCGAATCATCGCGGGCAGGTTCGCACGGCGGCCGGGAACTAGGAAGACACGTGGCCCTGTGCCGTGATCTCATGCCCGAGCCTCACCAGTTCACGCACCAGCAGATCGAGATCGTCGCGTCGGGTGCGATGGTTGGTGATCGCCACACGCAGCCAATGCCCGCCATGCACGGTGGTGTCGGAGAGCGCCGCGATGCCTTGCTCCTGCAACCGCAGCATGATCTCGGTGTTGAGCGCCTTCAGCGCTTCGCCCGCCAAACCGGGCTGGTAGCGGAAGCACACGATGTTGATGGTCGGAGCTGCCGCCAGTTCCAGCGAAGGCTCGGCCTCGATCAGCCCGGCCAGATAGGAGACCTGCGCGATGTTCTGGTCGATCAGGCGGCCGAACTTTTCGACACCATGTTCCTTCAGCGCCATCCACACTTTCAAGGCGCGAAAGCCGCGCGACGTCTGCAGACCATAATCGTGTAGCCATTCGCCGGAAGCGAGGCCGCGCGGCGTCGATTCCAGATATTCCGACGTCACCGCGAATGTCCGGCGGTGCGCGGCGGCGTCCCTGACCAGGGCACAGCCCACCTCGAAGGGCGAATGCAGCCATTTGTGGGGATCGAGCGCGACCGAATTGGCCCATTCGATGCCGGTGACGCGGTGGGCATTTTGCGGGGCGATGGCGATCAGCGCGCCGATGCAGCCATCGACATGGAACCAAAGGCCTTCCTCGTGAGCGAGTTTGGCAAGCGCCCGCAGGTCGTCGATCGCCCCAGTGTTGACCGTGCCGGCATTGCCGATGACGCAGGCCGGCTTGAACCCGGCTGCCCGGTCCTCGACGATCGCCGTGCGCAAGGCCGATATGTCGATCCGTAGTCCGGCATCCGTCGGGATGCGGCGCAGCGCCCGATTGCCGAGGCCCAGCGCTTCCATCGCCTTGCGGTGGCAGGAATGGATCTGGTCCGAGCCATAAAAGCGCAGCGGCTTCTCGATCGCGGCGACGCCGTGCTCGCGCACGTCGATGCCGGCCTTGACGTTGCGCGCCACCGTCAGCCCGATGATGTTGGCCATCGAGCCGCCGCTGACCAGCGTGCCGGAGGCCGAGGCCGGAAAGCCCAGCATCTGCTTGCACCAGTTCACCACCTGGCCGTCCATCAGCCCGGCGGCATGGTTGCCGCCGCCCAGGTTGGAGCCCTGGATCGCCGCGAGGAAATCGCCGAGCGCGCCGGTGAAGTTGCTGGACCCCATGTACCACGACCAGAAGCGCGGATGGATGTTGCCCATGGGATAGGACATAACGGTGCGGGAGACCTCTCCGTACACGACGGCAAGCGGTGCCGGCGAGCGCGGCAGGGGTGCGGTGAAAAGATCCCGCACCTCGCCGGGCATTTCCCGCCAAACCGGGCGCTCGCGCACCTCACGCAGGTAGTCCACCGCATCGTCGATGATTTGATGCGAGAAGGCCTGCAAACCGGCCCAGTCGGCGGGGTCAAGCGTTTCCTCGGCCGACACGCCAAGGCTTTCCTGCGCGATGTCCATGACAGCCTCCCGTCAAGCCGCCGGAAACTGGCAGCCGGGCGTCGAGCGCGACAGGGCCATTTCGTCGGCGTCCATCTCGGCCTCGATGCCGTCAAACAGCGGTGTCGACATGTAGCGCTCGCCTGTGTCAGGCAGCATGCATAGGATCACCGATCCGGGTGGCGCCTTCTCCGCGACCTGACGCGCCACGGCGAAGGTGGCGCCGCCGGAAATGCCGGTGAAGATTCCTTCCTTCTGGGCCAGCGCCCGAGCCCATTTGATGCCTTCTGGCCCGGCGATCGGCATCACCTCGTCATAGAGGCTGGCGTCGATCGCCTCCTGCAGCACGTTGGGGACGAAGTCCGGCGTCCAGCCCTGGATCGGATGCGGCTCGAAGGCCGGATGGCTGGCGGCGGGGGCGCCGCCGGCCCCGCGCTCCTGCGCCTTGCCGCTGCCGATCAGTTGCGCATTGGCCGGCTCGGAGAGCACGATGCGGACATCGGGCCGTTCCCGGCGCAAGACGCGCGCCACGCCGACGACGGTGCCGCCAGTGCCATAGCCGGTGACGAAGCAGTCGAGCCGGGAGCTTGCGAAATCGTTTAGGATTTCGCGCGCGGTCGTTGCTTCATGGATGGCGGCATTGGCGGCGGTCTCGAACTGGCGGGCAAGGAACCAGCCATTGGCCTCGGCCAGTTCGATCGCTTTCTTGTACATGCCAAAACCTTTTTCGGCGCGTGGCGTCAGCACCACCTTGGCGCCCAGCATGCGCATGAGTTTGCGGCGCTCGACCGAAAAGCTGTCGGCCATGGTGACGACGAGCGGATAGCCTTTCTGCGCACAGACCATGGCGAGGCCAATGCCGGTGTTGCCGCTGGTTGCCTCGACCACGGTCTGGCCCGGCTTCAGCGCGCCGCTGCGCTCGCCCTCTTCGATGATGTTGAGCGCCAGCCGATCCTTCACCGAGGCGCCAGGGTTGAAGAACTCGGCCTTGACGAAGATGGTCGCATGCGCCGGCGCGAGATTGTTGATGCGCACCACCGGCGTGTCGCCGACGGTGTCCAGAATGCTATCGAACAGGCGGCCGCGCCCTGCGGTGCTCCTGATGCTTTGTGTGTTCAACATCGTTGATCTCCTCGATCGTGTTGATCTTCACGGGCCGGTTACAAACCGGCGGCCTAGGCGGCGAGGTTTCGAGACCTTGCCGCGCTAACACTGACGTTCCAGCGATGCGGCAAGGACCGCTGCCGGCACGAGATTCGCCGCCGGATGCGCCGTGTCATGTTTGGTGCTAGAGCAAGGGCCGGCAGGCCAGCGTGGGAGCAGGCGTGGAAACGGACGTGGAATCCGCAGCGTCGAGGCAGGACAGCGGCATGCCGTGCCTGTCGGTGCGGCTGCTCGGGCCGCTGGCGATCACCCGTAACGGCGTGCCAACGGCGTTGCCGGCCTCGCGCAAGCTGCGAGCGCTGCTTGCCTACCTCGTGCTGGCGCCACATCCGGTGGGGCGCAGCCGCCTGTGCGAACTTCTGTGGGACGTGCCCAACGATCCGCGAGGCGAACTGCGCTGGTGCCTGAGCAAGTTGCGCCGCGCTCTCGACACGCCGGACCGGCGCCGTGTCCGCACGCAGGACGATACGGTCGCGCTCGATCTCGGCGCCTGCCTTGTCGATGCGTTGGAGGTCAGCCGCGCCGGCTTCGAAGGCATCGCAACGCTTGGTGTCGAGCGCCTGCAGGCGCTGGCGAAATTGTTCGCCGGCGAGTTCCTTGACGGCCTGGAGCTATCGCGAAGCCCGCTTTTCAACAGCTGGCTGACGGCACAACGCCGTCGCTTCGGTGCCTGGCACGTGGCCGTGCTGGAAAGGCTCGTCGAAACCTTGCCGGCGGATTGCGACGAAGCCGTCGCTCATCTCGACAGATGGCTGGAACTGTCGCCGTTCGAGGAGCGCGCGCACCGGGCGCTGCTGGCCAGTCTGGCGCGGCGTGGCGCCGTCGGCGCGGCCGAGCAACATCTGGCGGCGGCCGAGCAGCTGTTCGGGTCGGAAGACCTGGATTTCGCGCCTCTGCGCGCGGCCTGGCATGCGATCCGCGAGCGGCGGCCGGCCGCCTTGTCCATGGTATCGCAGCCGGTGGCCGGGCCGACCGTCGCCGAGACCACCAAGCCGAGCCACGCTTCGCTGGCGGTGATGCCGTTTGCCGGAGAGACGCGCGGCGGACCGGCCGACGGTTTCACGCACGATATCATCACCCGTCTCGCCAAGCTGCGGGATTTCTTCGTCATCGCGCGCGGATCGGTGTTTGCGCTGGCCGAGGAAGCCATCGCGCCCGAGGAGGCGGGCCGCCGGCTGAATGTCGACTATGTGGCCACCGGCGCGGTGCGCAACCCGACCGGCCGCCTGATCGTCAGCGTCGAACTGGTCGAGGTGCGTACTGCCAGGATCGTCTGGGCCGAGACTTTCGAGCGCCGTCCGGACGACATCTTCGCCGTGCTCGACGACATTGGGGACAGCATCGTGTCGTCGATCTCGGCCGAGATCGAAACCGTCGAGCGCAACCGCGCCCTGCTCAAGGCGCCCAACTCGCTCAACGCCTGGGAGGCCTATCATCGCGGCCTCTGGCACATGTACCGTTTCACACAGGCCGAGAACGAAACGGCGCGGCACTTCTTCGCCAGGGCTCTGCAACTCGATCCGACCTTTGCCCGCGCCTATGCCGGCCTGTCCTTTACTCATTGGCAGAACGCCTTCCAGCGCTGGGGCGACCGCGACCGGGAAAGCGCGCTCGCCTTCGAGAGCGCCGGCCAGAGCCTGCTGGTCGATGATCACAATCCGGCCGCGCACTGGGCCATGGGCCGCGCGCTGTGGCTGCGCGGCGAACAGGACGGCTCACTCAGCGAACTGGAACAGGCGGTCAAACTCAGCCCCAATTTCGCGCTCGGCCATTACGCGCTGTCCTTCGTCCATTCGCAGTCGGGCGACCCGCAGGCGGCGATCGGCTCTTCCGATCATTCGCGCCATCTCAGCCCTTTCGATCCGCTGCTGTTCGGCATGCTGGGGGCGCGGGCCATGGCGCATGTCCGGCTTGGCCAGTTCGAGGAGGCGGCTGGATGGGCGCTGAAGGCAGCGGCCCGGCCCAACGCGCACGCCATCATCCTGGCGATCGCGGCACATTGCCTGGCGCTGGCGGGGCGCCTCGACGAGGCGCGCGCCTTTGCCGCCGGCATTCGCAAGACGTTGCCGGACTACCGCGCCGACGATTTCATCGCCACGTTCCGCTTCGAGCCGGATGCCGAGGCGTTGTTTCGGCAAGGCGCCAGGCGGATCGGGCTCGGCTGAACCCGTCCTTGAATAGCTGCGTTAACGAAGTCGGAAGGACTTGCTTAACCGTTCGGGCCTATGTGACCTCGCGGGGGGATCCATGGCAAAGTGAGTATGATGAGCGACAGCCCCGACAAGCGCAGCGAATGGCGCGCCATCCTTCATGTACAGGCCCGCATCGCCGTGCTGTTCGTTCCGGTCGTGGCCAGCCTGCTGCTTATTGCAGCCCTTGCCGGCAACGATCGCAAATCCGTTCCGGATGTCGACCGGACCGTCACGGGCTCGGTGCGATAAAGCAGGCCGAACCGGCTTTTCCCCGGCTCTGGGAAACAGTCAATAGAAGCGCGGGATCGGGCCGTTCTGCGGGGTCGTGCGGTCGCCGAGGTCGAGAAAGACCTCGTCGACATAGCACCAGCCCCAGCCTTCCGGCGGGTCGTAGCCCTCTATGACGGGATGGCTGGTGGCATGAAAATGCTTGGTGGCGTGGCGGTTTGGGGAGTCGTCGCAGCAGCCGACGTGACCGCAGGTGCGGCAGAGCCGCAGATGCACCCACCACGAACCGCTCTTCAGGCACTCCTCGCAGCCGAGCGCGCTCGGCGTCACGTCCTTGATCCCAGCGGCGTGTTTGCATTCATCCGCCATCACACTCTCCCGACCTATCTCTCATTTGAAGCATGATCTTTTCCGAAAACCGGTTCCTACTTTGCGGGATCATACGTGAGGCGCGTCGGCCTGGCTGCCGTCCCGCGCAAGAAATGCATGCAACGCCGCCACCACCTGGGCGCCCTCGCCGACAGCCGCCGCGACGCGTTTGACCGAGCCGGAGCGCACGTCGCCGATGGCGAACACGCCGCTGCGGCTGGTCTCCATCACGCCATGCGCCGATGCTATGTCCGATCCGGTGCGGATGAAACCCCTGGCATCCAGCGCCACGTCGGATTGGGCGAGCCAGTCGGTGTTCGGGTCAGCGCCGATGAACAGGAAGAGATGGCGGATCGGCCGCGTCGTCGAGGCGCCGCTCGAGCGGTCGCGCCAGCGTACCGTGGCAAGATTGGCGTCCTCGCCGTCCAGCGCCTCGATTTCGGCGCCGGTCAGCACCTCGATGTTCGGCTGCGCCCTGATGCGCTCGACGAGGTAACGCGACATCGAGGCCTCGAGGCTGCCGCCACGGGCCAGCAGCACCACTTTCCTGACCTGGCTGGCCAGATAGACGGCCGCCTGGCCGGCCGAATTGCCGGCGCCGACCAGCGCCACTTCCTGGCCGCCGCAAAGCCGTGCTTCGATGGGCGAGGCCCAATAATGCACGCAGGTGCCCTCGAACTCGGCGAGATTGGCGACATCGAGGCGGCGATAGCGCGCGCCGCTGGCAATCACCACCGAGCGGGTGCGCACCGTCTCGCCGTCGCCGACCGCAAGCTGGTAATGCGCACCGTCGGTGGCGGCACCGAGCAGCTTCACCTCGTCGGGGATGACCATCTCGACGCCGAATTTCTGCGCCTGGTTGTAGGCGCGCGCCATCAACGCCATGCCGGTAATGCCCGTGGGGAAGCCGAGATAATTCTCGATGCGCGCCGAAGCGCCGGCCTGGCCGCCGAAGGCACGGCAGTCGAGCACGATGGTCGACAGCCCTTCCGAGGCCGCGTAGACCGCCGCCGCCAGACCGGCCGGCCCGGCGCCAACGATAGCGACGTCATAGACCTTGCTGGCGTCGACCGGCCTTAGCAGGCCGATGCAGCGGGCGAGGTCTTTCTCCGCCGGATTGAGCAGCAGCCTGCCGTTCGGGCACAGCACGACCGGCAGATGGTGGGGATCGACATGGAAGTGCTCGAACAGGGTTTTCGCGCAAGGATCGGTTTTGGAATCGAGCACGCGGTGGGGCTGGCCGCTGCGGGCGAGAAAGCCTTGCAGGCGAAGGACGTCGCCATTATCGGCAGGTCCGACGATGATGGGACCAATCGTGCCGCTCTCGAGCAGCCCGACGCGGCGCAGGATCAGCGCCCGCATGATGCGCTCGCCGAGATTGGCCTCCTGAACCATCAGGTCGCGCAGCCGCCGCGACGAGATGACGAACGCCTCGACCGGCTCGGCCGCCTGCGCATTGACCAGCGAGGGACGGGCCGAAAGCTGCGCCAGCTCGCCGGCGAAGTTGCCGGGCCCATGCGTGACGATCGTCTCGCGCCGGCCAAATTTGCCGTCCTGGGTGATATCTAGCTTGCCCGCCAGGACGACGATCAGCCCCGGGGACACATCGCCGGCCTCGAAAATGTGCTCGCCGGCGGCATAGGTGCTGGCCTCACCGAACCGGCGCATGCGCTCGATGTCCGCCTCGGCGAGGACGGGAAAGGCCTGGTCGCGGCGGGCGCCGAAGATCGCGGTGCTGGATTGAGACATGGTTGCGAGCGTAGCGAAGGGGGCGCGCGGTTTGAAGCGGTTTGTTCGGGGACTGGCCAGGAGGGCAGGTCATCGCGCAAGAAAAAAGCCCGGACGAACCGGGCTTTTTCTCAGGGTTTCTGAACCGGTCGAATGGTTCGAAACTGGAATTTGGTGCCCAGAAGAGGACTCGAACCTCCACTCCTTGCGGAACACGGACCTGAACCGTGCGCGTCTACCAATTCCGCCATCTGGGCTGGTGCGGGCTCAATAAGCGGGCAAGCGATTGCTGTCAACGCGCTTTTTTAAACCCGCTGCTCGCTTGCCGGCTTAGCCTTCCAGCACTTCCTTCGAAGCCACGGTCGAATCGGCATTGAGCTGGTAGATCACCGGCACGCCGGTGCCGAGTTCCAGCTTGACGATCTCCTCGCCCGACTTGCCGTCCAGCGCCATGATCAGCGCGCGCAGCGAATTGCCGTGCGCGGCGACCAGCACCGTGCCGCCGCGCAGCACATGCGGTTGCAGATCGTGCAGGTAATAGGGCCAGACGCGGGCGCCGGTGTCCTTCAGGCTTTCGCCGGCGGGCGGCGGCACATCATAGGAGCGGCGCCAGACATGCACCTGCTCCTCGCCCCATTTCTGGCGCGCGTCGTCCTTGTTGAGGCCGGAGAGGTCGCCATAGTCGCGCTCGTTCAGCGCCTGGTCGCGAATGGTCCGCAAGTCGCTCTGGCCGACGGCGTCGAGTATGTGCTGGCAGGTTTTTTGCGCCCGGATCAGCGCCGAGGTGAAGGCGATGTCGAACTTCAGGCCGCGCGCCTTGAGTTTTTGGCCGGCGGCCTTGGCCTCGGCATGGCCCTGCTCCGTCAGGTCGACGTCGCGCCAGCCGGTGAACAGGTTCTTCAGGTTCCATTCGCTCTGGCCGTGGCGCACGAGCACGAGGGTTCTCGACATTTTTGCTCCTCTGGGGTCTGAGCATTCCAGGAAAAGTGTGTAACGGTTTTCCGTCCTGCGTAAGAACGAAGATGGTTCAGGGTCGTTTCAGGCAAGCCCAAGCACGTCCCGCATTGAATACAGTCCCGGCTTCTGGCCATGCGCCCAAAGTGCGGCCTTGACGGCACTGCGGGCAAAGATGGCGCGGTCCTCGGCGTGGTGCGACAGCGTGATGCGCTCGCCGGTGCCGGCCATGATCACGCTGTGGTCGCCGACCACCGAGCCGCCGCGCAGCGTGGCAAAACCGATCGAGCCGGTTTGTCGCACGCCCGTATGGCCGTCGCGTGAACGCACATCATTGCCGGCCAGCGCAATGCCGCGCCCGGCGGCGGCCGCTTCGCCGAGCAATAGCGCCGTGCCCGAAGGCGCGTCGACCTTGTGCCTGTGGTGCATTTCGAGGATCTCGATGTCGAAATCATCGGCATCGAGCGCGCGTGCCGCCTGTTCGACCAGCACCGCCAGCAGATTGACGCCGAGGCTCATATTGCCCGACTTGACGATCGTCGCGTGGCGGGCCGCGGCAGCGATTTTCGCGTTGTCGTCGGCCGAACAGCCTGTCGTGCCGATGACATGGACGATGCGCGCCTGCGCCGCGTAGCCGGCGAACTCGACCGTCGAGGCCGGAGTGGTGAAATCGAGCACGCCGTCGGCCCTCGCGAAGACCGGCAACGGATCGCTGCCGATCGCCACGTCGATGCGGCCGACGCCGGCGAGTTCGCCTGCATCCTTGCCCAGGTGAGGCGAATCCGGGCGCTCGACCGCGCCGATGACGCGGGCGCCCGGAATGGCGTGGATGGCGCGGATCAGCGTCTGGCCCATGCGGCCGGCGGCGCCGACCACCACAAGGCCCATATCGCTGGCCGGCTCGCCTGATGTTGTCTCGCTCATGCCGTGCTCCCGGCGATGTTCTGGGTCTCTAGTTCCTGAACCGACGTCTCGACCGGGGCGCTGTCGTCGACAAGCCCCAGGCCCTTGACGCCCTGTATCCGATGGAAACGGGCATAGACGCTGTGCGGATCGGCCATCAGCGAGGCGTGCGTGCCCTCTTCGACCAGATGGCCCTGTTCCAGCACGATGATGTGGTCGGCATTGACCACGGTGGACAGGCGGTGCGCGATGACGATGGTTGTGCGCCCTTCCATGACCTTGGTGAGCGCCTGCTGGACGCGCGCTTCCGCCTCGTTGTCGAGCGCCGATGTCGCCTCGTCGAGCAGCAGGATCGGTGCCTGGCGCACGATGGCGCGGGCGATCGACACGCGCTGGCGCTGGCCGCCGGAAAGCGTGGCGCCGTTCTCGCCCACCGGCGTGTCATAACCTTGCGGCTGCTGGCGGATGAACTCGTCGGCCGCGGCCAGTCGCGCGGCTTGCTCGATCTCGGCATCGGTGGCCGAGGGGCGGCCATAGCGGATGTTGTCGCGGATGGTGCCTTCGAACAGGTAGGGCGCCTGCGAAACATAGGCTATCGAGCCGCGCAGCGACTGTTTGGTGACCTTGGAAATGTCCTGGCCATCGATCTCGATCGCGCCGCTCTCGACGTCGTAGAAGCGCTGCAGCAGCGCTACCAGCGTGGTCTTGCCGGCACCGGATGCGCCGATGACGGCGGTCATCTTGCCGGCCGCGGCGACAAAGCTGAGGTCCTGAAGGACAGGCGCCTCCTCGACATAGCGGAAGGACACGTTGTTGAAGCGCACTTCGCCCGTGGTGAAGTTTGCCTTGGTGGCGCCAGGCGCGTCACCCTGCTTCGGCTCGAGGTCGAGCAGCTCGTAGATCATGCGTGCATTGACCAGCGCCCGTTCCATGCCGACCTGCATGCGTGCCAGGCGGCGCGCCGGATCATAGGCCAGGATCAGCGCGGTGATGAACGAGAAGACCGCGCCCGGCGGCTGCCCGAGAACCAGAGCCCGGTAACCGGAATAGGCGATGACGGAAGTGACGGCGAAGCCGGCCAGCATGTCGGAAATCGGCGACAGCCGTTCGGATACGCGGGCAATCTTGTTCGAGCGCTGTTCGGCGTCGCTGGCGAGCTTGCCGATGCGGCCGGACAGTTCGTCCTCCATGGTGAAGGCCTTGACGATGGCGATGCCTTGCGTGGCCTCCTGAACGGCGCCGATCAGGCGCGAATTGATCAGCACGGATTCGCGGGTTATGCGCCGCACGCGACGGGTGAGGTAGACGACGGCCCAGATTAGCGGCGGGCCGATCAGCAGCGAACTGAGCGACAGGACCGGATCCTGGTAGACCATGACGCCGAGCAGGCCGATCAGCGTCACCGCGTCGCGGGTGATCGAGGTCAGCGTCAACGACAGGAGGTCGCGAATGCCGCCGACGTTTTCGTTGACCTGCGCCGCCAGCCGGCCCGAACGCGTGTCGTTGAAGAAGCCGACGCCGAGCTTCATCAGGTGATCGAAGATGCGCTTCTGGTAGCGCGCCACCAGATTGTTGCCGATCTTGGCCAGCGCCACCGCCTGGCCATAGCCGGCAAAGCCGCGCAGCAGGAAGGCCGCCATGAAGCCGGCGCAGATCCACACGATCGCGTCGCCACGCCGTTCGTAGAAGATCTGGTTGACCATCGGGGCCATGATCCAGGCCGTGAAGGCGGTCGTGCCCGAAACGATCAGCGAGCAGGTGATGACCATCACATAGGTCCAGCGATAGTCACGGCTGTTCTCAGCGAGAATGCGGCGCAGCACCGCTGTGACCTCGCCGGGCCTGGCTTTCAGCTTGTTTGGAGTTTGAAGTGTCAAATCAGAGGGCTTTGTCGGTTTCCGCGTCCCGTGGCCGGGCAATTCGGCCCCCCTATTAACGCCAAGCAGCCGGCTTGCCTATGCCTTGGGGTGACTAACTTCGTCGCGCCAGCGCCGGCCCGATGTCTGGACACCGAACAGCGAGGGGTTCCTGGCATAGGCGGCAAGGCCGAGAAGGGCGGCCAGCGGATGGGTGATGACATAGACCGGCATGGTGCGCATCAGCGCGCTGTGCGGCGCCTTGTCCTCGAAGGCGGCGCGGAAATTGCCATGTTTCAGCGCCGGCACGATCTTTTGCGCGATGCCGCCGGTGAGGAACACGCCGCCCCGGCTCATGAACACCAGCGCCAGATCGCCGGCGGTGCGGCCGAGGCAGGTGACGAAGGTCTCGAGCGCTTCCTGCGCCACCGGATCGGTCTTGGCCAGCGCCGCAGCGGTGACTTCGGCCGGCGTGGTGAAGGGCGACGGCTTGCCATCCGCCTTGGCCACCGCCCGGTAGACGTTGACGAGACCGCGTCCGCACAGGATCTGTTCGCCCGAAATGCGGCCCTCGAGCTTCTCGATATGCGGGAAGACCTTGAAATCGCGCGGCGTCCGCGGCCCGATGTCCATATGGCCGCCTTCGCCGGGCACCGGGATCCAGTGATGCAGCGCGTGGACCAGCCCGGCGACGCCGAGCCCGGTTCCCGGACCCAGCACGACGCGGCCGGCATTGGGCTCCGGCGTGCCGCCGCCAATCTTTTCCATATGCTCTTCGCCCAGCGCCACGACGGCCAGCGCCTGGGCCTCGAAATCGTTGAGCACGACGATGTCGCTCAGCCCCAGATTGGCGAACATCTGCCTCGGCTTGACGACCCAGGGGCAGTTGGTGAGCTCGATCTCGTCGCCGTCGACGGGGCCGGCCACGGCCAGCACCGCCGAATTGGGCCGGACCGAGGAGCGGTCGAGCACCGCCGCCTGGATCGCCTCATCGATGGTGTTGTAATTGGCGGTCTGGACGATGATCGGCTCGCCGCCCTCGGAATTGGCGTCGAGCACGATCGAAAAGCGCGCATTGGTGCCGCCAATGTCACCGATCAGGATCGGAAACCGCAACGAGGTGTCGTCTTCGCCTGCCATGCTCTTCGTCCGCCTCTTTTCGGCAGCCTCTCACCGCCCGGTCGTTGACTAGCGCATGACCCCACAAAGGGAAAGCCGCTTCAGTGCCGGTTTTCAAGCGCAGGCGCCGCCCCTCACCTGCCTGCCGGCATCCTCTCCCCGGATAGAGACGGGGAGAGGGGCGCTCACGTCGATGATTTCGCCAATCGCCAACGTTAAAAGAAGGGCGTCATCGGTACGATCAGCTCCTTTCTCCCCCGTCACTATACGGGGAGAAATGTCCGGCAGGACAATGAGGGGCAACGCCGGCTTCGGCGATCGGCTCGTCTGCGGCAATCTTTGGCCGCAGGAAATGACCTGCTGGCAGTCAGTTCACCGGCGGCTGTGACCCGGGAACCGGCGGCCGTGGCCGGGGAACGGGCGCGCCCATTCTGGGCGTCGCCGCGAAAGCATTTGCCGCGCCTGGCAGATCGCCGCCGCCACTGGCCGTGGTGGCAGGCTGCGACGGCGTTTCCGGTTCGGGCCCTGCCACCGCGACCGGCACGGCGCCACTGTGATAGGTCGCCGCCTCGGCGGAGGCCGGTCCGGGTGCGTCGAGCACGGCGCGGCATTCCTTGGGTAGGTTCGCCATCGTCATCAGGTCGCGCGCCTTCGGCGCATCCGGGTTCTTGTTGGGGCGCCACGGCTCTTCCGTGAACCACCAGGCCAGCGGCTTGCCGCAACCGTCATCATCGGGCGTCGTTTCCTGCGCCTTGCAATTGGGCGAGCCCGGCTGGCAGCCTATGCGCATGTGGAAATGATAGTCGTGGCCCCAGAACGGTCGGATCTTGCGCAGCCAGGAGCGGTCGCCCTTGACCGTGTCGCAGAGCTTTTTCTTGATGCCTGGATTGACCAGGATGCGCTCGACCTCCGGATAGCTCGCCGCGCGCTTCAAAAGCCGCGTGTGCGCCGCCGTCCACAGCGCGTCCTTCACCAGATGCGTCTTGTCGTCGACCATCAAGGTGGCGCTCATGGTCTCGCGCTGCGCCCTGGTCATGGTGCGGTCGGGCATCGGCGTCAGCCAGATGTCGGCATCGAGCCCGATCTGGTGCGAGGCATGGCCTGATAGCATCGGGCCGCCGCGTGGCTGCGCGATGTCGCCGATCAACAGGCCCGGCCAACCGTCGGCGACGGCGTCGCGCGACAACTTTTCGATCAAGGCGATCATGGCCGGATGGCCCCAGCGGCGGTTGCGCGATGGCCGCATCACCTGCCAGGTCGGGCCGTCCATGGGGATGGCGACACCGCCGGCAAAACAGCCCTTGGAATAGAAGCCGAAGGATTGCGGGGCGGTGGCCGTCGGCAGCTTCTCGGCGCCGAACAGGTCTTTCGCCCGTTCCTCGGCTGCTGCCGGCTGCGCGGCGAGGCCTGCCAGAGCCAGCGCTGCCGCCAATAACGCATTTCTGGCGCCAAGCGGCCGCATCGATGATTTCATGAACCGCACCCCCGTGGCTGCAATCGCCGAATCATACCACGCCAAGCGCCACGCTTCGATCATCCTAGCCCTCCGCGCCCCTCATCGGGCTGCGCGGCGCACCGTCACGCCAGTCGCCGCTTGCCCACATATGGTCGAAAGCGGCGCGATAGTCCGGAAAGCGAAACCGATAGCCCGCCGCCTTGATCGCCGCATTGGCGACACGCTTGTTCTCGCCATAGAAGGACCGCGCCATGGGCGAAAGTTGGGCGGTGTCGAAGGGGATTTCGGGCGGCGGCTCAACGCTCATCAGATGTGCGGCGTAGGCGACGACATCCTGCGGCGGCGCCGGTTCATCGTCGGTGACGTTGAAAATGCCGCCTCTATTGCCGCTGATCAGATGCCACAGCGCGCCTGATATGTCGTCGCAATGGATGCGATTGAACAACTGGTCCGGCTTGACCAGCCGCCTGGCAGTACCGTTTTCCAGATTGACCAGCGCGTTGCGGCCCGGACCGTAGATGCCGGAGAGGCGCAGGATCGCCACCGGCCAATCGATTTCCCGGCCGAGCTTCTCCCAGGCCTGCTCGGCCTCGACCCGCGTGACCGAGCGCTTCGACACCGGCCGGCAGGCGGCCGTCTCGTCGACCCAGGCGCCGCCATGATCGCCATAGACGCCAACGGTCGAGAGATAGCCGATCCATTCCAGCTCCGGCATCCCTGCGATTGCCTGGCGGGTGGCATTCAACACCGGATCGCCGGCTTCTTCCGGACCGACCGAAACCACCAGATGCGTGGTTTTCTCCAGCGCATCGCCGATTTCGTTCGTCAACTTGCCGTCGAACAGCAGCGGGACGATGCCGGCCTGGCGCAGCGCTTCGAATTTTTCCTCGGAGCGTGTCGTGCCGGCGATCGTGGCGGCTCCCCTATTGGCACGGGCAAAGGCCTTGCCCGAATAACCGGCGCCGAAAATGAAGACCTGTTTTTCGCTCATGCATGTGCCCTGTTTGGCCGCGCCAGGCGCCATTCCTCGCGCACCGCCGCGTCGTCCTCGCTGTTCAAGCCGTTCGCGGCCCGTTCGGCATATTCGGTTTCCGGCACCAGCCGCGCCAGCGCCCATATTGCCGCGCCCCGCACCAGCGGCGAGGCATCGCCGAGCAGATCCCGGACGACGCCGGCAAGTGCGCCATCGCCGGAATTTCCGGCGGCGATCAGCACGTTGCGGACGAAACGGTCGCGGCCGATGCGTTTGATCGGCGAGCCGGAGAAGAAGGCGCGGAAGCCAGCGTCGTCGAGGGCCAAAAGATCGGCGAGCGGCGGCTCGCGCAGATCGTCGCGCGCGGCGAGCTTGGCCTCGGACGCGGCGCGGGCGAATTTGTTCCAAGGACAAGCGGCGAGGCAGTCGTCGCAGCCATAGATGCGGTTGCCGATCTTTTCCCGAAATTCATGCGGGATCGGCCCCTTGTTCTCGATAGTGAGGTAGGAGATGCAGCGCCGGGCATCGAGCCTGTAGGGCGCGGGGAACGCGTCGGTCGGGCAGGCGTCGAGGCAGGCACGGCAGGAGCCGCAATGGTCGATGTCGGGCTTGTCCGGTTCCAGTTCGGCCGTGGTGAAGATGGTGCCGAGGAACAGCCAGGAGCCGTGCTCACGGCTGACCAGATTGGTGTGCTTGCCTTGCCAGCCCAGGCCCGCTGCTTCAGCCAGCGGCTTTTCCATCACGGGCGCCGTGTCGACGAAGACCTTCACGTCGCCGCCGGCGCGCGCGACGATCTTGCCGGCGATCTGCTTCAGCCGGCCCTTCATGATCTCGTGATAGTCGCGGTTTTTCGCGTAGACCGAGATCGCGCCGCGATCGCGCTTGGCCAGCACGTCGCGCGGATCATGGCCCGGCCCGTAATTCATCGCCAGCACGACGATCGAGCGCACGGCGGGCCACAGCGTGGATGGCTCGGCGCGGCGCGCAATCGTCTCCGCGATCCAGTCCATTGAGCCGTGAAAGCCGTCGGCGATGAATTCGGCCAGGCGGGCCGGCGCCAGCGGGATGGCATCTGGGGCGGTGACGGCGACCGCGTCGAAGCCGGCGCGCCGCGCCTCCGCGTCGATCAGCGCGCGCAGTTTTGGCGCGTCAGAAGTCGAGATCCGCATAGTGCGATACCGGCGACAGGCCGCGCACGCGGTCGGTCAGGAGCGGCCGGAAGGAGGGCCGCGACTTCACCCGCGTGTACCATTCGCGCGCGGCGGGGTGTTCGCGCCAGTCGATCTCGCCGAGATAGTCGAGCACCGACAGCGTCGCGGCGGCCGCCAGATCGGCATAGGTGACCCTGCCGCCGGCCAGCCAGTGACGGGTGCCGGCCAGCCAGTTGGTGTATTTCATGTGCTGGCGGATATTGGCGCGCGCGGCGCGGATGGCGCCTGAATCGGGCGAACCGCCGCCCGCCGTTTCCGGCATCACCGGCTTCAGCACGCGTTCGCGCACCAGATGGCGCGTCACTTCGCTTTCGGCCTTGTTGAGATACCAGTCGATCAGCCGGCGGATTTCGGCGCGCTGCATCGGGTCCTCGGCGAACAGCCGCTTGTCGCGCTTGAGCACGCCCCGCGTCTCGTCGAGATATTCGGAAATCACCGTCGCGCCGATGATCGGCACGTCGCCTTCGGCCAGCAGGATCGGCAGTGTCCCGGCCGGATTCAGCGCCAGGAACTCCTTGCGCCGCGTCCACGGCTTTTCCTCGATCAGCGCCAACTCCTCGCCATACTCGCCAAAGGCGAGGCGGACGAAGCGGCAGGTGGCGAACATGGGATGGTGGAAAAGCGTCAGCATGGTTCCGCGATGATAAAGCGCACTGGGATGGTTCAGAATCCGGAATTCGCGCATCGCGCTCGTCCCAGGTGTGGCGAATTCCGGATTGCCACACTGGCGAATCGCAGGACGCACCGGTAAGTCTTGGCCGCCCGGCTAGCGGGCCGTCAGGGGTGTTGCGACCTATAGGGGGACTTCGGCGCCATGACAAGCAAGCCATTCTGTTAGCCGTCACGCCAATGCCGAGGTAGAAATGGAAAGCCAGACCATCGTCGAAGCCCTGCTGCTTGGCCTGCTCGAGGGGTTGACCGAATTCATCCCGGTGTCCTCGACCGGCCACATCCTGCTCGCTGGCCATTTCCTCGGGTTCCAGTCGACCGGCAAAGCCTTCGAGATCCTGATCCAGCTCGGCGCCATCCTGGCGATCCTCAGCGTCTATTTCCGGCGCCTGTGGCAGATGCTCCTCGACCTGCCGCATGACCGGCTGACGCGGCATTTCGTCATCGGCATCCTTATCGCCTTCCTGCCGGCGGCGATCATCGGCGCGCTGGCGCATGACTTCATCAAGACGGTGCTGTTCGAATCACCCCGACTGATCTGCATCATGCTGATCATCGGCGGCGGCGTGCTGCTGGTCGTCGACCGCATGAACCTCAAACCGGTCTATCGCGACGTCGAGCGCTTCCCGACTAGACTCTACCTGCAGATCGGCCTGTTCCAGTGCCTGTCGCTGATCCCCGGCACGTCGCGCTCGGGTTCGACCATCGTCGGCGCGCTGCTCCTGGGTGTCGACAAGCGGGCGGCGGCGGAATTTTCCTTCTTCCTCGCCATCCCGACCATGGTCGGCGCCTTTGCCTTCGACCTGTTCAAGAACCGCAACGTGCTGACCTCGGCCGACTTGCCGATCATCGCCATCGGCTTCGTTGCCGCGTTCGTCACGGCCTTGGTCGTGGTGCGATACCTGCTCGACTACGTCTCGCGCAACGGCTACTCGCTGTTCGGCTGGTGGCGCCTGGTGGTGGGGATCGCCGGGCTGGTGGCCCTGATGATCTGGGGGTGAGCGCAGCGACCGGTTCGATTGCAGTCACCTATCCCCGAACGTCAGCGCCGCCCCTCACCTGCCTGCTGGCATCCTCTCCCCGTATAGTGACGGGAAGAGGGGCGCTGTCACCGCCGGTTTCGCCAACCACCAACGCGTTCCAGGTTAGGCGCCAAGGGTGCGGCAGCCTCCTTCTCCCCGTCACTATACGGGGAGAAGTGCCTAGCAGGGCGATGAGGGCAGCGCTAACCTCGACGAATGGATTGCCTCCGGCAACGAGCCTAATTCCTTCCATAAAACGCATTCGGGACATGCACCGGCCAGCGCCAGGGCAGCACGGCGACCATGTCGAAGCGCATCGACAGCCTGCCATAGTCGGGCTGTCGCGACAGCCAGATATCGGCCGCACCCTCGATGCGGCGCTCCGATTCGTGGCCGATCGCCTCCATGGCCTCGATCAGCGTGTGGCGCGCCTTGACCTCGACGAACAGCACGAGGTCGCCACGCCGCGCGATCAGGTCGATCTCGCCGAAGCGGGTGCGGTGGCGGCGCGCGAGAATCCGGTAGCCCTTCAACATCAGCGCGGCCGCTGCCAGCCATTCGCCGCGATGGCCGCGCCGGTAGGCCTTTTGGCGGCTGGCGCTCGGGCGCTCAGCCACCGCTTCTCTCTCTTTGCTTGACCATGACCTTTTCTGAAAACCGGTTTCCGCTTTTTGCACTCGCTGACCTTCGGTTCGGGATCATGGTCTGTCCTTGAGCTCGAGCAGCCGCCGATACAGCGTCTGTTTCTGGCCGCCGGTCATTTTCGCCGCTTCCGCCGCCGCCTTGGAAGCGGGCATTTCAGCGGCGAGCGACAAAAGCAGGCGATCGATGTCTTCAGGTTCGTCGGTCTTGGCCTCGGCGGCGCCGACGCAGACGACGATCTCGCCCTTGGGGGTATCGGCCGCCGCGTAGTGGTCGGCGAGCGCCCGCAGCGTGCCGGTGCGCATCTCCTCGAACGTCTTGGTCAATTCCCGGCCGATGGCGGCTTTGCGCTCGCCGCCGAGCGCCTCGACCATGGCGCCGAGCGACTCGGCCAGCCGGCGCGGCGATTCGAAGAAGATCAGCGTTGCCGGCACGGCTTTCAGCGCCTCCAGCCGGGCCAGGCGTTGTCCCGATTTAACCGGCAGGAAGCCTGCGAACAGAAAGGCGTCCGACGGCAGGCCCGACGCCGTCAGCGCGGCAAGCGGCGCCGACGGGCCGGGGATCGGCACGACGCGGAGGCCGTGGTCGAGTGCCTCGCCGACCAGCCGGTAGCCGGGATCGGAGACCAGCGGCGTCCCGGCATCCGAGATCAGCGCCACGCTCTGGCCGGCTTCGAGCGCCGCGATCAATTTCGGCCCGGCCTCGCCGGCATTGTGCTCGTGATAGGCCGTGGTGCGGCGGCGAATGCCGTAGCGGTCGAGCAGCACGCGCGACACGCGCGTGTCCTCGCAGGCGACGATGTCGGCGGAGGCCAGCGTCTCCAGCGCGCGCAGCGTGATATCGGCGAGGTTGCCGATCGGCGTCGCCACAAGGTAGAGCGCCGGATCGAGCGGACGGGCCGCGATTTCGGTCTGTCCGACCACATAGCTTCGCTTGCCCGTCTCGCCAGTCACCGATGCCGTCTCCGTGCAGCCCCTGTTTGGCCCGCCAAACCCATTTGGCATGGCTGGCGCCGGCTTGCAAAACTCACACTGATTTAAGCCAATCGCCATTCCTTCGCCACAGTAGGGAACGAAACCGGTTTTGGCAGATTTAGCCCCTGATTCCCAAGGGAGGACAGGATGGACAGCCTGACGATACAGGATGCTTTCGAACCCTACTATGCCGGTCGCGACCGGATTGCCGCACGCCAGGACAAGCGGCTGCCAGCCCGGAACGACACCAGCCTGACCAAGCAGGCCGCGAGTGCCTTGCCGACAGACGTCAGGCTTTCCGACAACAAACCCGACAGTACGACGGAGCACTGACCGGACGATGCCCAATCGCTTCGATATCTTCATCACCCGTCTCGAAACGAAAACCGCGCGCCACGGCGTGCCGCTATCTCCGATAGGCGACCAGCACCGAGGGCGCCGCGATAAGGACAACTCCAAGCCGGTGCGCTCCGGAGAGTCGCACGCCGAGAAGGATCGCGGAAAGCACCGCCACAAACACGACGCTTGATCTGGCTCAGATCGGCGAGACGGCCATCAGTCCGTGGGGCGGAGCAAGGCGCGCCTCGGAGCATGCAGCGAGCAACGCGGGCTCCTTGGTCATGCCGAAGGCACTCAGCCCCCCAGCGCCTGATTCAGATCGGCGATCAGATCGTCGCCATCCTCGATCCCCGCCGACAGCCGCACCAGCGAATCCGATATGCCGATCTCAGCCCGTTTCTCGGCGGGAATGGAACCATGCGTCATCAGCGCCGGGTGCTCGATCAGGCTCTCCACCCCGCCAAGACTTTCGGCCAGCGTGAACAGCTGCGTGCGTTCGAGAAAGCGTTTGGTGCCGGCAAGGTCGCGATCGAGCACAGCGGTGATCATGCCGCCGAAGGCATGCATCTGCTGCACCGCGATGGCGTGCTGGGGATGGCTGGCAAGCCCGGGATAGATGACGCGGCGCACATCTTTTCGCGCTTCCAGCCACTGCGCGATCTTCAGGCCGTTGGCGGAATGGCGCTCCATCCTGAGCGCCAGGGTCTTCAAACCGCGCAACGCCAGAAAACTGTCGAACGGACCTGATATGGCGCCGATGGCGTTCTGCAGGAATTTCAGCCGGTCGGCCAGATCCTTGTTGTCGCCGACCACGGCAACGCCGCCGACCATGTCGGAATGGCCGTTCAAATATTTCGTTGTCGAATGGACCACGATGTCGATGCCGAGCTCCAGCGGCCGCTGGATATAGGGGCTGCAGAAGGTGTTGTCGGCGACGGACAAGATCCCCTTGCGCTTCGCCAACGCCGCTACGCCTTCGAGATCGACGATACGCAGCAATGGATTGGTCGGCGTCTCGACCCAAAGCATTTTTGTTTCCGGCCGGATCGCGGCTTCAACCGCGGCCAGATTGGTGAAATCGACGAAGGAAATCTGCAGATTGGCCGAGCGCTTTCGCACCCGCTCCATCAGCCGGAACGAGCCGCCATAAATGTCGTCGGTGGCGACGATATGCGCGCCCGAATCGAGCAATTCGAGGACCGTGGCGATCGACGCCAGGCCGGAGGCGAACGCGAAAGCCGCCGAGCCGCTTTCGAGATCGGCCACGGCGCGCTCGAAGGCGAAGCGCGTCGGGTTCTGGCTGCGGGCATATTCGAAACCCTTGTGCACGCCGGGCGACTGCTGGCCATAGGTCGAGGTGGCGTAGATCGGCACCATCACCGCACCGGTCAGCGGGTCGTGGCTCTGGCCGCCATGGATGGTGCGCGTCGAGAACGCCAGGCGGTTCTTTCCGGATGTTGTCATCGTGCGCGCCTCAAATGGTTGATCAGGTCGATGCGGGTAATCAGGCCGACGAACTCGTCGCCGTCGAAGATGATGGCGACCTCGTTGCGGTCGAACACCGGCAGCAGCGCGTCCAGCGTCTGGCTGGCCTGCAGCGTGTGCAGGTTCGAGGTCATGGCCGTGCGCACCGGGCCGTTGAAGCGCTCCCAGCGCCCGTCATAGGGGCCGTCGACATGGGCAAGGATGTCGCTCTCGTCGACGATGCCGACGAGTTTGCCATTGTCGAGCACCGGCAGTTGCGAGACATCGGAGCGGCGCATGCGTCCATAGGCGTTGAGCAGGCTCTCGTCCGGCCCGACATAGACGGTATCGCCAGTGCGGTGAGTGCGCATCACGAGGTCGCGCAGGTCGCCATGCTGTTCGTGTTCGGCCAAGCCCTGCTCGGCCAGCCAGAAATCGTCGAACACTTTTGACAGGTACTTGTTGCCGCTGTCGCAGACGAAGGTGACGACGCGCTTGTGCACCGTCTGCTCGCGGCAATAGCGCAGCGCCGCCGACAACAAAGTGCCCGAAGACGAACCGGCCAGGATGCCTTCCCGGGACAACAGATCCCTCACCGCCAGCATGCTCTGCTTGTCCGTGATGGAATAGGCCTTCTTGACCAGAGACAGATCGGCATTGGGCGGCACGAAATCCTCGCCGATACCTTCCACCGTCCAGCTTCCCGCCTCTTCCATCTTGCCGGTCTTGATCAGCGGCGCCAGCACCGAGCCGACCGGATCGGCCAACACCATCTCCGTCTTCGGCGACACCTCGGCGAAGTAGCGGCCAAGCCCGGTCAGCGTGCCGCCCGAGCCGACGCCGACCACCACCGCGTCGACATCACCGTCAAGCTGCGAGAAAATCTCCGGGCCGGTGGTCGTCTGATGCGCAAGCGGGTTGGCCGGATTGGCGAACTGGTTGGCGTAGAAGGCACCGGGCAGTTCGGCGGCGATTTTCTCCGCCATGTCCTGGTAATATTCGGCATGGCCCTTGCCGACATCGGAACGCGTCATGCGCACTTCCGCGCCCAGCGCGCGCAGATGCTGGATTTTTTCACGCGACATCTTGTCGGGCACCACCAGGATGATGCGGTACCCCTTGGGAATGCCGACTTGGGCAAGGCCAAGGCCAGTATTGCCGGCTGTCGCCTCGACGATGGTGCCGCCGGGCTTCAGCTTGCCCTGTTTCTCGGCCGCCGCGATCATCGACAGCGCGATACGGTCCTTGATCGAGCCGCCAGGGTTCTGGCTCTCGAGCTTGATGAACAGCCGGCATTTTCCGGTGTCGAATTTGGTCAGCTCGACGATGGGCGTCTGCCCTATCAGATCGAGCAACGACGCATAGGGCGGGCGCAGGCGCGAGAGTGCGCTGTCCGAGGAGCCACTGTCGGCCGTGGTTTTTCTATGCTCGCTCATGTCGGAGCCTCCATGGGTCAACCTAGCGTCTTTTCCAGCCGATCGCAGTTGGAAAGAAGATAGATCGTGCCAATCCGGTGGCCAGACGGGGAATGAAATTCCATGGGCCCGTCCCAGGCGAGGCGTCTAACGAACCACCTCGTTCGTTGCCGCCGCCGATTTCGCCGTGCTAGCCGAACATTCGCCATATCAATTCAAGGAGACGGCCGATGAAGATCCTCGCCTATGACAACTTCAAGCCCGGCGTCACCCTCGACGATTTGAAACCCTATTTGCGCGATGAAGTCTCGAATGTCTGGCGGCTTTGGAAGGCAGGCATCGTGCGCGAAAACCATGCGCGCGCCGATGTCGGCGGCGTCATCGTCGTTTTCGAGCTCGACAGCGTCGAAGAAGCAAGAAACTACACCGACGACTTCCCGCTGTCGAAGGCCGGGCTGCTGGAATGGCATTTTCTTGCCTTCGACCCCGCCCCCTTGCCGCTCGAATATCTGTTCGACCCGACTGTCGACATCGCCAAGCCATGGGACCGGACGGCAGCATGATCCGATCCAGCGAAGACATCGAGATCCCCGCCAGCCTGGCTGAATGGTGCGATCCCCGCCGCATGGCGCTGGTGATCTACGACATGCAGGTCGGCATCTGCCGCCAGATCGCTGGCGCGGCCGACATCGTCGAGCGCACCGGCAGCGTCCTCGAAGCAGCCCGCTCGGCCGGCATGCGGGTGGCGTTCACACGCCATCTCTCCTTGCCACGCAGGTGGATGGGCGCCACCCAGCTGCGCACCGCCATGGCCTGGCAGCGGCGTGACAGTCCAGACACGGTCGAGCCCTGGTTCCCGCGCGATGCCGAGGCGACGAAGATCGTTCCCGAACTCGCGCCACGCGCCGACGAGGCGGTGTTCGACAAGCTGACCATGTCGGCCTTCGATTCCACGGCGCTGAGCTTTGCCTTGCGCGATTGCGGTGTGCGCGCCGTCGCGCTCGCCGGCGTGGCGATGGAGATCGGCATCGAGCCGACCGTTCGCCAGGCGACCGACAATGGTTTTGTCGCCGTGGTGATCGAGGACGCCTGCGGCTTCGGCAACCGTGAGGCCCGCGACCGCTCGATAGCCACGCTTGGCTTCCTCGGCGAGGCTGCCATCACCGATGTCGCGGGTTTTTGCGGCGCGCTTGCCGGCGGGAGCTAAAGCAATTCCAGGAAAAGTGCGATCGGTTTTCCAGGGAAAAGCGCGTCGCGCTTTCCCTAGGGAATTGCGTAAAATAAAAGATCTAGGCGCCTTGCCGGGTCTCGGTGTCGGTGCGGAAGCGGACGCCGTCCGCGCGCCCGTGCACATCGCCCCAGTCGTAGAGCGCTTGCAGCGTGGTGGCCAGATCGCGACCACGCTCGGTCAAGACATAGCGTCCCTTGCCGTCGGGCGACGCCTCCAGCGCGACAAAGCCGATCTCGACCAGGTTGGCCAGGCGCTGCGTCAGCATCTTGTCGGAAAGCGAAGGGATCGATCGGCGCAACTCGGAATAGCGCAGCGGACCTTGCTTGATCCGGGCCAGGATTACCGTCTTCCATTTGCCGCCCAGTGCGTCGAGCGCGAACTCGACTGGACAACCGTAAAGTCTGCCGCGTGGTGCCATGCCGCCACCGTAGGCAACGCCCGGCGGCGGCGAAAGCGGATTTTGCCCGCCCATACGGCCAGATTGCAGCATTCGGCTTTATCGGCGACAGCTTCATGAAGGAGAGCCAGGATGAGTGTACGGGATACCAATCCGGTCAATGCGCGCAGGCCGAAACGGGTGGCGATCGTCATCGCTAATCCGGCCGTCTCGACCACGACCGGCTGGCCGGTCGGCTTCTGGTGGAGCGAGCTGACGCATCCGTGGTTCGTTTTCACCGAGCGGGGTTACGACGTCGAGATCTTCTCGCCCGATGGCGGCAGATGCGAGGCGGACGCGCTGAGCGATCCGCGTGATCCCTCGGGCTATTCGGAAACCGACCTCATCTCGCTCGGCTTCATCTCGAGCCCGAAACTGGCGAGCCTGGTCGACAACACAAGGCCTGTCGCGGAGATCGCGCTCGACGGCTTCGACGCGATCGTCGTCGCCGGCGGCCAGGCGCCGATGTTCAACTACGCCCGGGCGGAAGCGCTGCAACGGATCTTCGTCGCCTTCCACGAAGCGGGCAAGGTGGCCGCGGCGCTCTGCCATGGCACAGCGCTGCTGCGCTATGCCAGGCGCGCCGACGGTTCGCTGCTCGTCGCCGACAAGACGGTGACCGGGTTCGCGAATATCGAGGAGGATTTCGCCGACAAAGCGACCTGGGGGATGGGTGCGCTGGAGCGCGGCAAACATCTGATGCCGTGGCGGATCGAGGATGAGCTGAAGGCGATCGGCGCCAACTATGTCCAGGCCGGCCTGTGGCGCGCCTTTGCGGTGCGCGACGGCAACCTGATCACCGGCCAGCAGAATTTTTCCGGCGCCGAGACCGCGCGCGCTGTGTGTGAGGCATTGGGCGGCTGAACGCCATCCCTCCGGCCGGTAGCTGGAGGGACTTCAGTCTTAGTTGAGCAATCGCTAATATATGTGTAGCTTGGCCATGCGGGGGACGATCCCAATCGAAGCCTAACCCGCGATGGCCGGTGCGACCTGCTTCCAACCCAAGCATCCCCGCACCGGCCATTCTTTGTCCGCTGGATAGCCCGCGGCCAGCTTGAACTCGTAAGCTGGGCGCGCGATGTCGCCACTAGGAGAGCGGTGATCGATGCGCCGAACCAGAATGGCTCTTCGCGCCGGCTGAAATGCACTTCCGCACGGTCGAGGATGAGAACGCCTTGGCAACGGGACTGCGTCACGTCTCGTATATATATCAATTGACTAAAGTACGGAACGTCCAATGGACAAGAACAGAACGTTTGAAGGCCTCTCGGACCAAGGCCTACCAGCGCGCAAGACTTTAGTCCTGCCGTCTTATAGTTAAAGACAGAAGTTGTTCCGGCCGAATAGATACCAGACTGCACTCAGCCGGATATGGTGCGATCGCGGAAGGCGATCACCCGCCGAGATTGCTTAGCCTAGCAACCGCTTGCTCAGCCTGGCGCACTGGACGCGGATATCGGGAATGGCGTCGATCTCGAAGAAGGTGCCGCGCGTCAGCGGGCCGACGGCGAGGATTTTTCGCGAAACGGTGCCGTCGGCGGCGATGATCTCGCAATTGGCCGAGACGTCGAGGCCGATGCGAAGCGGATCCGGCCGCGCCAGACCGCGGCCGACCAGCGAGCGCACCACGCTGTTCGGCGAGGTCGAGATGTCGCGCACGATACCCGAGCAATCGTAGATGCGGGCGACGTCGAATGTTTCGAGACGCTGGGTATGGCGCGACTGGACCTCCACCGCGAAGCCGTCGCCCGGCGTGACGCCGACGACGCGCCCGGCGAGCGGCCGGACGTGGCCCGATTGCACGGCTTCCGTCACCCTGGCGTAGACCTCGGGTGCTATGCGGTGGCGATGGATGTCCCACCAGGCCTTGGTGTGTTCGACGAAGCGGCGCTTGGCCGAGGCCGGCCAGTTCTGCCAGATCTTCTGGTTGAAGGGGCGCAGGCCGTCCACCACGTCGCGCCAGTCGACGCCGGCCTTCTGGTTCTCACGAATGAGGTCGCGGAACCAGCCGACGAAATAGGAGAGCTGGGTGCCGAGCGGGATATCGGCGACGTCGAGTTTGATCGGATTGCCCTTGCGATGCGGCGAGGGCAGCAGGCCGCGCCGCGACACCGCGATGATGTCGCCGCGATGGCCGCGCTGCTCCAGGGAAAGGAATGCATCGACCATGCTCAAGCCCGTGCCCAGCACCAGGATACGGCTATCGGGATCAAGCGCGGTGTCGGCTTCCGAGCCCATCCGGATCGCATGGCCCTGCGCGGGCTGTTCGTCATGGCCGGTGGCGAGCACGGCAAGATGGGCGACCACGCTGGTGCCGTTGGCGAGCGCCACCTCGACCCCGGACGCAGTCGGCGTGATCGACAGGCTCTCCTCGCGGATCAGGCGCAGCCGGCCGGCCTCGCGCTCGCGCGCTTCCAGGTCGTCGAGCAATTCCTTGAGATAAAGCGCATAGAGGCTGCGCGGCGCATAGACCGGAGCCTGCTCCGGTGTCGCAAACCCCCGCTCCAGCAGCCAGCGCCAGAAATTGCCGGGATCGTCGGCGTAGGCGCTCATGCCGGCGGCGCTGACATTCAGCACATGCGCCGACAGCAGCGTCGAATAGGCGATGCCCTGGCCGAAATGCGGGCGTTTTTCGATCAGTGTGACGCGCAGGTCCGGATTGGGCGATTTGAGCAGATGCGCGGCCAGCACGACGCCGCTAGCGCCGCCGCCAACGATGATGATGGAACGGGTCGGGTTGGTTCGCCCGGTCATGCGCGAGCGAGCCCCCTGCGAAGTACCGATTTCAGGCCTGGGCCTTCACCGCGACCGACAGGCCGTTCCGCACCACCGGCAGGTCGTCCCTCGCGACCGGGAGGTCGTCGGCAATGTCGCGCATCTCGGCGAGGCTGCGCTGGTCGAGCACCTCGGCGATCGCCTGCCGGACTTCCAGCATCAGATGTCGGACTTGGCATGTCGCCTCGTTGCAATCTTCACAGCGCTGATATTGTGTGCGGCTGGCGCAGGGGATCGGGGCCAACGGCCCGTCGAGGACGCGCACGACGTGGCCGACCTTGATCTCGTCGGCGGGCCGGGCCAGGCGATAGCCGCCCTCCTTGCCCTTGCGGCTCTGGACGAAGCCGGCATTGCGCAGCTCGCCCAGTATGGCGTCGAGGAATTTCTTCGGGATGTTGTTGCCGGTTGCGATATCGCCGACGAAGGCGAGCCGTCCGGCGGGCATGTGCGCGAGATGTACGAGCGCCTTGAGGCCGTACTTGCCTTTTTTGGTGAGCATGAACCGAACGTTTCTCTGTCCTGCGATGGCCCTAAGCCATCCGTTGCGAAACGCCTCGGGTGCCTCCCCGCCGCGCCGAAGCCACCATGACACATAAATTCCAGCGACATGATATTCAAGCCAATTGCGGTTGATCTTGCTTGGTTTTCAAGCCGTTGTGGCGATTTTACCCCCGGCTTGTGACACCGATGACACGGAAAACATGGCTGACTTGCACGAAGGCCTGCAGCCGGAACCCAGTACCCCCAGCAGTCGCCATAATACGCTTGGTATGGCCTGGCATCGGCACCTCACTCCTATGTCCATAAGGTTACTATACTTAAATGCCGGTACGCGGAACCCGGTTTTAAATTCTCTGCAGTTTGAAGCACAAGTTTGCAGGAAGTAGGGAAAAATCGGAATCTCGTTTGAACCTGTCTGTATCTGCAACCGTCGAGGTCGCGCCCTCGGGTCAAAGTTGGTGGGCCGCCGCTCTTGGACGCCGGCAACCGTCACTTCCGCCGTGGCGACCCGCCGGCGGTGGCTTTTTTCCAATAAGCTCTTCTTCCTTGGAAGGATTTAACTCTACAAGAACCATGGAATTAGCGAACTATGGACATGCAATCCGGTTTTTCCTTTCAAGGAGCCTTTCATGTCCAGCATTTCGCGACGCATCCTCCTCCTGTCTTCCGCTGCCCTTGCCGGCGCCGCCTTCCTCGGCCCGGCCATGGCCAACGACTTGAAGATCACCATCGGCTACCAGACGGTGGTCGAGCCCTCGAAAGTGCCGCAGGCCGACGGCGCCTATGAGAAGGCCACCAAGGCCAGCATCGATTGGCGCAAGTTCGATTCCGGCGCCGATGTCATCGCCGCCGTCGCCTCCGGCTCGGTCGATATCGGCTATGTCGGCTCGAGCCCGCTGGCGGCCGCCGCAAGCCGAGAACTGCCGATCCAGACCATTTTCGTCGTCGGCCTGATCGGGCAATCCGAGGCGCTGGTCGCCCGCAACGGCGCCGGCATCGGGAAGGTCGCGGACCTCGCCGGCAAGAAGGTCGCCGTGCCGTTCGTGTCGACGACGCATTACAGCCTGCTTGCCGCGCTCAAGCACGAGAATGTCGATCCGAAATCGGTCCAGATCCTCAACCTAAGGCCGCCGGAAATCGCCGCCGCTTTCGCGCGCGGCGATATCGACGCCGCCTATGTCTGGGATCCGGCGCTGGGCCAGATCAAGACATCCGGCAAGGTGGTGCTGGATTCCTCGCAGGTCGCCGCCTGGGGCGCGCCAACCTTCGACGCCTGGATAGTGCGCACCGACTTCGCCGAGAAGAACCCGGAAGCCGTGCGCGACTTCGTCAAGGTGACGGGCACCGCCTATGGGGACTATCTCGCCAAGCCCGACGCCTGGTCGGTGTCGTCGCCGCAGGCCGCGGCGATCGCCAAGCTCACGGGCGCCAAGCTGGAAGAGGTGCCGGAGTTGCTCAAGGGCTACGTCTTCCCCACCCTTGAAGAGCAGGCATCCGGGAAGTTCCTCGGCGGCGGCACGGTCACTGCGATCGCGGCGGCATCCGCCTTCCTCAAGGAGCAAGGCAAGGTCGACGCGGTGCTGCCGGACTATTCGAAATATGTCACTTCGAAATACGTCACCGAGGCGCTGGCCTCGAACTGACGCGTCGCACACGCGGCTCTCCTTCCCTGACGCCGCGCGTTGCCTGTCCCGAAGTCGCAGACGAGGCGCGGTTTCGGGGCAGGCGGATATCCTTCAAATCGGCGAGGCCCATGCAGCATCTCGTGCTCGACAAGATCTTCATCCACTATGACGGCCAGCCGGCACCCGCCGTCGAGCACGTGTCGATCGGCGTTGCCAAGGACGATTTCGTCGTCCTTGTCGGCCGCTCCGGCTGTGGCAAGACCTCGCTGCTCAACGTCGCGGCAGGCCTGGTCACGCCCGCGCGCGGCAGTGCCACGGTCAATGGCAAGCCGATCACCGGGCCCGGTTCTGATCGGGCGGTGGTGTTCCAGAACGATGCTCTGTTTCCGTGGCTCACGGCGCGCGAGAACGTCGCCTTCGCGCTCAGGTTGCGCGGTGTGAGGCCAGCCGAACGGGCGCGCCGCGCCGATGAACTGCTGGCGCTGGTCAAACTCGCTGAAGCCGGCGACAAACGTATCTGGGAGCTCTCCGGCGGCATGCGCCAGCGTGTCGGCCTTGCCCGGGCGCTCGCCGCCGAACCCGTATTCCTGCTGCTCGACGAGCCGCTCGGCGCGCTTGACGCGCTGACGCGCGAGCGCATGCAGACGACGCTGCTCGACCTTTGGACGGCAAGCCATGCCGGCGTGCTGATGGTCACGCACGGCATCGAGGAGGCGCTGGTGCTCGCCACCCGCATCGTCGTGCTGGCGCCCGGCCCGGGCCGCGTGGTGCGAACCTTCGAGCCGTGCTTCTCCAGGCGTTACGCGGCAGGCGAGCCCATTCGCGCCATCAAGGCCGATCCGGCCTTCGGGGCTGCGCGCGGCGAACTGACCGACGCGATCTTCGAGGGAGAGGCGGCATGACCATTTCCTCCTACACGGAACGGCCCGGTTCAAGGACAGACGAAACCGACGGCCTGTCGGTGCCCTGGTCCAGGCCACGGGCGAAACGGACGGGCGTTTCGGCGCGCATGGTCAGCGCCACCACCATCCTGGCGGTGCTGGCGCTCTGGACACTCTCGGCCCGCCTGCAACTGGTGTCGCCGGTGTTCCTGCCCTCGCCGCTTGCCGTGTGGAACAAGTTCATCGTGGTTATGAACGACGGCAGCGTCGACGCGACGCTGTCGCAGCATGTCGTCGCCAGTCTGGGCCGCGTCTTTGCCGCGCTGGTCGCCGCCATCCTGGTCGGGGTGCCGGTGGGGCTCGCCATCGGCATCAGCACGGTGGGGCGCGGCATCTTCGATCCGCTGCTCGAATTCCTGCGGCCGATCCCACCGCTGGCCTACCTGCCGCTGGTCATCATTTGGTTCGGCATCGGCGAGCCTTCGAAAATCCTGGTGATCGCCATCGCCATGCTGGCGCCGGTCGCCCTGTCGACCGCCTCGGGCGTCCGCGGCGTCTCGCGGGAGCGCATCAACGCCGCGCGTTCGCTTGGTGCGACTCGGCGCCAAGTGGTCCGCCACGTGATCCTGCCCAGCGCCCTGCCCTCGATCCTGACCGGCCTGCGCATCGCGCTCGGCGCCGGTTGGTCGACACTGGTCGCGGCCGAGCTGGTGGCGGCGACGCGCGGGCTTGGCTTCATGATCCAGTCGGCGGCCCAGTTTCTCGTCACCGACGTGGTGATCATGGGCATCTTGGTGATCGCGGCCATCGCCTTCGTGCTCGAATTCACCATCCGCCGCATCGAGCGCGTGCTGGTCCCATGGGCGGGGCGGGAATGATCGGAAAAGGAGAATGACGATGACCCATTCCACCGCCGTGTTGTTTGCCCATGTCGGCGCCTGGCTGCTCGGCCTTGCTTCCGATGAGAACGCGGAAAGTGAGGACAGCCCGCACTCGCCGGCGCCGATCCATCTTCGCGCCGGGCGCGATCGCCTGCCACCGCGCGACGAGAGTTTTTACTGGGCCTGGCAGTACTGGTCGCAGTGAACGCGGTCACGGCCGGCGCGCTCAGCACCGGGCGCGTTTGCTCGAACCTCAACCCTGCCTACGGTTCGCCCATACCAGTCCCGCCAGGCCGGCCAGCATGGCGGCGAGGCCGATATAGAGCCATTGCGATTGGCCGGTCATGAAGCTGCCGCCGACCACGCCGATGCCTTGCAGCGACCACAACGCACCGATCGCGAGTACAATCAACGCCAGCAGATTCTTGGTCAGTTTCATTGTCGGATCTCGCTTTCCCAGTCGATCGACAGCGGCGCCATAGCCGCGATGAAAGAGCCAGAGGAAGTGGCTCGATCCCAGCGGTTTCTACTTGGAGATTAATCGGATCTTGTCAAACGGATCTCGGATATCGGCACGAACATCATCGATAACTGATGAAGTCCGGTCCGAAAATCCCTGACAAACTGTTACCCGCCGACTCCAAACGTGTGATCTTGCCATGGAACCGCCAGATCACTGCCGCATTTCCTGCCTTATTTCCCACCTAACGGCTTGGGTCTGTCAAAAACGGAGCCATCCCCCAAATATGAAGACCACGAAACAGACCGCGCTTGTCGCGGTAACGATCGCTGCTGGCCTGATGGTAGGCGCTTCCGCCACTTCGGCAACCGCCGCCGCCGGTCAGTGTGGCCGCGCTTCCTGGTACGCGCTGCACTCGAGGACCGCATCGGGCGAGCGCATGAACCCCTCGGCGATGACCGCCGCCCACCGCACCCTGCCTTTCGGCACCAAATTGCGGGTCACCAACAAGAACAACGGCCGCAGCGTCGTCGTGCGCATCAACGATCGCGGGCCCTTCATCAAGGGCCGGGTGCTCGACCTGTCGAAAGGCGCCGCCGGCCAGCTCGGCTTCGTCGGCTCCGGACAGACTTCCGTCTGCATGGCGCGCGTCTGATTTGATCGTCTCCTGACCATGATCTCTTGCCGACCGCGGATCAGCGGAGCAACCGGGAACTTTCGGGATCATGGTCGGGTGCAGGCGACACATATCGTACACATTTCGGCACTGCACATTGAGCCGGCTGGGCCGGCCGTGCCAGGTTTTAAAGGCTTTCAACGAAAGAAGCATTGGTCACGCCACGTGACGTATTGCATCGCAGCAATTAGTTGTTAACGTTCCCGCGAGACATCTGGGCACGGCGCTGATCGTCGTCCCTTCGGTCGCGGGGTAACGTATGTTCTACCAGCTCTACGAAATGAACCACGCCGCCCTGCAGCCGGCGCGGCTCTATGCCGACGCGGTCCGGTTGTTCTACTCCAACCCGCTCAACCCGGTTTCGCATATGCCCTGGGGCCGTTCGATCGCCGCGGGCGCCGAGCTGTTCGAGCGCACCACGCGCCGCTACGGCAAGCCGCAATTCGGCCTAGCCAAGACGGTGGTCGACTGGACGAGCGTCGCGGTCACCGAAAAGACAGTCTGGTCGAAGCCGTTCTGCAATCTCGTCCGGTTCGAGCGCGCCGTTCCTGCCGGGCGCAAGGCCGACCCGAAGCTTTTGATCGTGGCGCCGATGTCGGGCCACTATGCCACGCTGCTGCGCGGCACGGTCGAGGCGATGCTGCCCTATGCCGACGTCCATATCACCGACTGGGTCGACGCCCGCATGGTGCCGCTGGCCGATGGCAGCTTCGATCTCGACGATTATATCGACTACGTCATCGACATGCTGCACACGCTGGGTCCCGACACGCATGTGATGGCCGTGTGCCAGCCTTCCGTGCCGGTGCTTGCGGCCGTGGCGCTGATGGAAGCGAAGGGCGACCCGTTCGTGCCTTCGACGATGACCCTGATGGGCGGACCGATCGACACCCGCCGCAACCCGACCGCCGTCAACCTGCTGGCCAAGGAAAAGGGCATCGACTGGTTCCGCGACAATGTCGTCATGCGCGCGCCCTGGCCAGTGCCGGGCTTCGGCCGCGAGGTCTATCCCGGTTTCCTGCAGCTTTCCGGCTTCATGAGCATGAACCTCGACCGCCACATCATCGCCCACAAGGAATTCTTCATGAACCTCGTGAAGCACGATGGCGACAACGCCGAAAAGCACCGCGACTTCTATGACGAATATCTGGCGGTGATGGACCTGACGGCGGAGTTCTATCTGCAGACGGTCGACACGGTCTTCGTGCGCCATGCGCTGCCCAAGGGCGAGATGACGCATCGCGGCACCAGGATCGATCCGTCCGTCATACGCAACGTTGCCCTGTTCACGGTCGAGGGCGAGAACGACGACATTTCGGGTCTTGGCCAGACCAAGGCGGCGCAGGATTTGTGCGTCAACATTCCCGGCGACAAGAAGGCGCACTACATGCAGCCGGCAGTCGGCCATTACGGCGTCTTCAACGGCTCGCGCTTCCGCTCCGAAATCGTGCCGCGCATCGTCGACTTCATCACCAGCTATGGCCGCCAGAACCGCGTCCCGGTGAAGCCGAAGCTGGTCCGCACCGCCAAGAGGTAGGCGGTTTTGCAGACGGAACCGGCCGCGGGTCCGATTCTGTTGCACAAGGGCCGCTGCGCCTCCCTGCTGGTAACCATGCCGCAAATGAGGCCGACGTCGTAATTGACACGGAGTGTAAATCGCCCTTAACGTTTCGTTAACAACAGGGCGAGCGGGGACAATGAATTCCTCAACCATGCGAAGGCTGCGCGTATGCGCGGCAGCAGGGCTGGCGTTAACGGGGGGCTGGATGGCACCGGCCTGGGCTTCGGGCGCCATGGCGACCGGGGGCCTCACCTCGCAGCCGATCGGCCACTACGATTTCTGCAAGCAGCGTCCAGGCGAATGCTCGATCCGCCCGGCCAATCTCGCGCCGGCGGTCCTGACCGAGGGGTTGATGCGCAAGCTGGTCAACGTTACCGCCAGGGTCAATGCCGCCGTAAAGCCGATGAGCGACATGGACATTTACGGCAAGGACGAGGTCTGGGCCTATCCGGATAAGGGCGCCGGCGACTGCGAGGACTACGTGCTGGAGAAGCGGCGCCAGCTGTCCCGCATGGGCATGTCGCTCGCCGACCTCCTGATAACCGTGGTCCGCAAGCCCGACGGTGAAGGCCACGCCGTGCTGACGGTGCGCACCGACGGCGGCGACTATGTGCTCGACAATCTGACCGACAAGGTCAAGTCCTGGGACCAGACCGGCTACCGCTTCCTCAAGCGGCAGGCGATCGACAACACCGGCCGCTGGGTCTCGATCCGCGGCGGCCAGCAGGTCCTGGTCGGCTCGGTGCAGTAGCAAAGAGCGCCGCGGGTTCGAACCGCGCAGCTCTCGTGCCGAAAGTGTCTTCCCGCTTTTTCCTTGCGATGGCCGGCGCCGCCCGTCATTACCCTGCCGGGCATTTCTCCCCGTGACGGGGAGAAATGTGCCGTCATCAACGGTTTCGCCAATTGTTAGTGGTGCAAGAAGGGTGGCGAGGTTGCCCCTTCTCCCGTTCTACGGGGAGAAGATGCCGGTTAGATGAGGGGCGGCGCTAACATTGCCGATCGCGCGTCTTGCGTCGCTCTCCAGTAAATCTTTCATCCCTCCGTGAACCATTTCCGTTCGCCCGGCGACACATAGCCGTGAACGATAAAAACCCAAATCATGGAGACTTCAAATGACTGCTTTTCTGCGCAACACTCTCCTCGCCGCGGCTGCCGTTGCGGCGCTGACCGGATCCGCTCTGGCCGGGCAGACCATTCCAAGCTGCGCCAACACCAACCTCAACGATTTGTGGGCCGGCCGCTGTTGCGGCGAGGCCGGCGCTTCGGACTGCCTGGGAGGTGGAAATGGGGGCCAGGGTCATGGCGACCATGGTCGTGGCGGCAATGGCGGCAGCACAGCCGGCAAGAATTGATCTCAGCACGGCGCCCGCCTGCTGCTCGCCGACGGGCGCCGTCAAGCTAAGACCGCCGGCCCAGCGCCGCGCGGATCGAAGCGGTAATGCGCAGAAGCTCGGCCTCATCGAGTTTCTCGATGGTCTCGGCCAGAAGATTGGCAAGTTCGGTGGCGGCGGGGGAAAGACCCGACGTATCGAGTTTCACCCGCGGATGCGAGGTTTCGGCCAGCCGCGCCAGCTCCTCCGCATCGTCCCATATGACGTTGAAATAACCGATGATCTTCTGGATCAGCGTCCAGGTCGGCGCGCCGCGCCTGCCGTGCTCCAGTGCCGAGAGATAGGCGGCGCTGACGCCGATCGCCGCCGCCATGTCCTTCTGGCTGACGCCGCGCGCGGCGCGCAGCGCCCGCAGCCGCTCGCCGAACGGCGTCATGAGCGCGCCCGCCGCAACCTGATATAAAGCGCGCCCGAGCCGCCATGGTTGCGGGCGGCATGGTCGTGACTGGAAACCAGCGGCCGGAACGCCGGTGTCGACAGCCAGGCCGGCACGGCGCGCCGCAAGATGCCATCGCCGCCCGAGGAAGACCCCTTGCCGGTGATGACCAGCACATAGCGGACGCCGCCGGCATGCGCCCGGTGCAGGAATGAGAACAGCAGCGAATAGGCCTCGTCCTGCGTCATGCCATGCAGGTCGACGCGGCCCTCGATCGGCAGCCGGCCTTTTTGCAGCTTGTCCAGCGTCGGCTCGTCGAGGCGGTGCGTGACATGCTGGATCTTCGGCTTTACCGTGCCCGGCGCGTTGGCGGAAGGCTGGACCGGCTGCGCCGGCGTCGGCCTGGCATCGACGGCCATGTCCGGAATGTCGACGGCGGCGCGGCCTTTGAGCGGCTTGGCGGTGCGCGCCACCAGGTTCCACAGCACCCGATCGTCGTCGCTGAGCTTATCCCCGCGCTTGCTCATCTCGCGCCCCCGGCCAGCGCGCGCGGCACCAGCGCATAAAAATCGGCGGCGTTGCGCACCACGCCGGCGATCTCGCCGGCGGCATCGCCCGAGCCGGCGAACAGGTCGCCCCGCGCCGGCCCTGTTATGGCCGAGCCGGTGTCCTGCGCGATCATCAGCCGCCGGAACGGCCTTTCGTCGAAGGCGGTGAGCGTCGGCGCGTCGATGTAAAAGGGCGTGCCGAATGTGTGCAGCAGCCGGTCGACGGCCATCGAGCGGCCCGGCGTCAGCGGCACCTTGGCGGCGGCGATCGGACCGAGCGCGGCATCTTCCACTGCAGCCTCGCGGAAGAAGATGTAGGAGCGGTTCTGCCACAGGATCTCGTCGACCCGCTCCGGATGCGCCTTGAACCAGGCGCGGATCGACTGCATCGTCACCTGCGCCAGCGGGATTTCACCGAGCCCGCTCAGGATTTTGCCGGGGCCAGTAAAGCGCTGGCCTGACTTGGCGGCGTAGGTGACGCGGCTAAGCCGCCCGTCCGTCATGACAAGCCGCGCCGCGCCTTGGACATGGATGAAGAAGGCATCGACCTTGTCGGCCAGCCAGGCGATCTCCAGCCCCTGGCCGGCGAGCGCGCCGCGCTCGATCGCGCCACGGTCGGGATATTCGGCCAGCCCATCGGCGGTCCGGCGCGCGAAGGCGAGGTAAGGATCCATCCCGGCGGGCCGGTTGGCGTCGTCCACGTCAATGAGATTGGCCGGACGCGACAGCAGCGGCACGCAGAAACGCTCCGTCCGTACCGGCGATGCCTCGACTTGCGGCTCGTAGAAACCGGTGACGAGACCGGCGCCGGTGTCCGGCCGCACCAGCATGGGCACGAAATGGCGCTCGAAGAAGGCACGCGCTTCGGACGAACTGGCGGCAGGGGCTTCGCGTGCTTGCGCATAGGCCCCTGCGAAGGCGCCGAAATCGACGCCGAGCGCACCGCTGCGATAGGGTTTTACCGGCACATGGAAGGCGGACCGGGCAAAAGCAGCGAAGGCCGGCAGGTGGTCGTCGTCGCCCCAGCCGGGCAGGCCGCCGAAGGACCTTTCTACAAGGAGAGGCGACAGCGACACCGGAGCCTGCCTTTTTCGGACTCAGTCTTCTTCTTCGGTGGCGACGAGCTTCCAGTTCGGATCGCGCGAGCGTGTGTCGCGGGCGAAGGTCCAGACATCCTTGACCTCGGCCACCGTCTCGGGATCGCCGTCGATGACCGTACCGGCCTGGTCGCGCGTCGCCGAGATCAGCTCGCTGATGATGCGCAGCGTCACATGCGCCTCGCCGCCCTTCATCTCGGCCGAGACGATGTCGGCCTTGTCGATGCCGACGAAGGAGGACTGGATCTTCTCCGACTTGGCCTCGCGCTCGCCGATCGCGGCGACGAAGCCGTCATAGACCTCGCGGGACAGAAGGTTCTTCAGCGTTTTGCGGTCGCCGTCGGCATAGGCCATGACGATCATCTCATAGGCCATCTTGGCGCCGTCGACGAACCCCTTGGGGTCGAAGGAGGAGTCGTTGTCCTTGATCGCGCGCAAGCCCTTGTTGAGATCGGTGCCGGGCTTGGCGAAGGCGTCGATGGCCGTATAGGTGTCGGCCGCCGCCGGCTCGCCAGGCGCCCGCTTGCGCGGCAGCGAAACGACGTTCTCGGGCTTCTGCGTGGCGTCCTTGTCGGTGCGCGCCGCCGTGTAGGGGTCGAAAGGCGGCCGCTCGCTACCGGTCCGGCGGCCCAGCACGTTGCGCAGTTGGAAGAAGATCACCACCGCCGCGATCAGGAAGAAAATCGTGCCGAAGTCGAAGAAGCCCATATTTTCCGCCAATCAATCCCTGCCTCTAGGCCGGACCGTCCAGCCGAAGGCCGCGGTCGCATAGCGTTCACCATTCAAAGCATATAGAACGCAAGGCGCAATCATTCAAATCAAAGGCAGGCATACCTATCTAACAGCCTCCGTGCCAGCGGCGATTGGCCGCCAGGGGGACAAAACAATCGAATGATCGGTAAAGACTTGCGCATTTCGCTGCTTCCCCTCTTTCTCCTGGCGCTTCCGCTGCTGGAAATCGCCGGTTTCGTCGTCGTCGGCCGTGAGGTCGGCGCGCTGGCGACGGTCGGCCTGGTGCTGGCCTCGAGCTTCGCCGGCGTGCTTTTGCTGCGCCACCAGGGTTTCGGCGTCATGACCCGTATCCGCACCGAGATGGCCGCCGGCCGCGACCCCCGCGGCCAGCTCGCCCATGGCGCCATGATCGTGGTGGCGGCGATCCTGCTGATCATTCCCGGTTTCATCACGGACATTGTCGGCCTGCTCCTGTTCCTGCCGCCGGTGCGCGATCTTGCCTGGAGCAAGCTGAAGGGCCGCATCGTCGTGGCCAGCAATTTCTCCACCGGCGGCTTCCGCCGGCAGCGCGACAAGGTCATCGACCTCGACTACGGCGACTATTCGCGCGAGGACGACCTGAAGCGCGGCCCGGACCACAATTCGCCGTGGCGGCGGCTGAAGGACGACTAGCTCGCGGCCGCGGCGTTCCGGTCTGTTTTGTCGAGGCCGGCGCCGCATTGTCCCGCCGGACATTTCTCCCCGTATAGTGACGGGGAGAAAGGGCTGATTGGGGCGGCGCTGGCGCTCAATCCTGCAACGTTGGCGATTGGCGAAAGCGCCGATGACAGCACCCCTCTCCCCGTCACTATAAGGGGAGAGGATGCCGGCAGGCAGGTGAGGGGCGGCACTGCCCTCGGCGATGATCTTCCCGTCACAAAGCGTCCGCGTCGATTGCCTCGGAACCACCGGGCGGCAAACCTTGTCTTGTCATGCCGGCCATGGTAGCGAACGCCCGATTTCAATTCGGTCAGCCCCGATTCAATTCGGTGAGCGAGACTGCCCAGGGGAAAAGGATAAGGCTCATGGCCAGCAATGATGACGCGCCGGTCGGCGCCAACGGCAACGGCAACGCGGCGCAACCATCGCTCAACGTGCTGGCCCAGTATGTGAAGGACCTGTCCTTCGAAAGCCCCGGCGCGCCGAACTCGCTGCGCGGCCGCGACAAGGCCCCCGGCATCGCCATCAATGTCAACGTCAACGCCAACCCGCTTTCCGACAAGCAGTTCGACGTCAATCTGACGCTGAACGCCAAGGCTTCCTTCGACCAGGAAGTGCTGTTCAACGTCGAGCTGGTTTATGGCGGCGTCTTTGCCATTTCGGGCTTCCCGCAGGAGCACATGCTGCCGATCCTGTTCATCGAATGCCCGCGCCTTTTGTTCCCCTTCGCCCGCCAGATCATCGCCGAGGCGACGCGCAATGGCGGCTTCCCGCCGCTGATGCTCGACCCGATCGACTTCGCGCAGATGTTCCAGCAGAAGCTGGCCGAGGACCAGGCCGCGTCGAAGGTCCAGGTGAGCTGATCCGCGGCTGACATGCATCGCTTGAAAAACCCGGCCTCGCGCCGGGTTTTTTTGTTGGGCGCCGCCATCGCTTCGTCGTGACGGGCGGAGCAAGGAGCGCGGCGACGCGGCGCAGACCCGAGGATGACGAAGGTAAAGGCCCCTGCGGAGCTCCGCACAACTCCTGCGGATTCCAGAACATTCCGCAACGTCACCCAGCCCTATCATTCCCTCTCAGGCAATGGCGCCCCGGCGGTCGCAGCCGCGCCGCGTCGGCTTGTCCGCCGGGGCGCAGCCTGTTTCCGTGCATGCCTCGTCCTAAAGCTGCTGGGCACTTTTGGGCATGCACCAACGACAAAGGGAACGACGATGAAATTCATGCTGACCGACCGCAAACTTCACCCGCGCGCCAAACCTGTCGCCGCCGATTTCAAGGCGGGCGGCATCAGCCGTCGCGAATATGTGGCGCTGATGGCCGGCCTCGGCGTCAGCGCCGCCGGCGCTTTTGCGCTGGGCGGCATTGCCCCGACGCCCGCCCGCGCCGCCGAGCCGAAGAAGGGCGGCGTGCTGCGCGTCGCCATGAACGTCAAGGGATTCAAGGACCCGCGCACCTTCGACGGCGTCGAAATGTCCAACGTCGCGCGCCACTGCAACGAATATCTGGTGCGCTGGAACACCGACTTCTCCTTCGAGCCCTGGCTGCTCGAAAAATGGGAGATGAGCGATGACGCCAAAACGCTGACGCTGCATGTGCGCAAGGGCATCACCTGGTCGAACGGCGACGCCTTCAACGCCGACGACGTGATCCACAACCTCACCCGCTGGTGCGAGGCTGGCGTTGCCGGCAACTCGGTCGCCGCGCGGATGGGCGCGCTGGTCAATGCCGACACCAAGAAGGTGGTCGATGGCGGCATCGAGAAGCTCGACGACTACACGATCAAGCTCAATCTGCCGAAGCCGGACATTTCGCTGATCGCCGGCATGGCCGACTATCCGGCGCTGATCATGCACCGCTCCTATGATGGCGACGGCGATCCGATGAAGGCGCTGGCGATCACCACCGGCCCGTGCGAACTGGTGAAATGGGACGCCGAGACGGGTGCGGAGGTCAAGCGCAGGGACAAGCCCTGGTGGAAGGGCGAGTTCTATCTGGATGGCATCCAGTGGATCGACTACGGCTCCGACCCCAACGCCATGCTGTCGGCGTTCGAATCCGGCGAGATCGACACCGACCACGAAACCGCTTCCGACGCCGTCTCGCAGACCGACAAGATGGGGCTGAAGAATTCCGAGATCGCCACCGGCTCGACCATCGTCGCCCGCTTCAATGTCGCCAATCCGCCCTATGACGACATCAAGGTGCGCCGCGCCGCGCAGCTCGCCGTCGACAATTCCGCCGTGCTGAAGCTCGGCCTCGACGGCCGCGGCAAGCCCGCCGACAACCACCATGTCGGCCCCATGCACCCCGAATATGCCGATATCGGCCCGGCCAAGCGCGATATGGAGGCGGCGAAGAAGCTGCTGGCCGAGAGCGGCAAGGCCGACCATGAGTACGACCTCATCTCGGTCGACGTCGAATGGCAGAAGAGCACCGGCGACGCCATATCGGCGCAGATGCGCGAGGCGGGCCTCAAGATCAAGCGCACCGTGTTGCCCGCCGCCACCTTCTGGAACGACTGGAGCAAATATCCCTTCTCGTGCACCGAATGGCTCGGCCGCCCGCTCGGCGTCCAGGTGCTGGCGCTGGCTTACAAGTCGGGCGCCGCCTGGAACGAAAGCGCCTATGCCTCGAAGGAGTTCGACGAGCTGCTCGACAAGGCGCTCGCCATGCCCGACCCCAAGGCGCGCAAGGAGATCATGGCCAAGATCGAGCAGAATTTGCGCGACTCAGGCATCATCATCCAGCCCTACTGGCGCTCCGTCTACCGGACCTACCGCAAGGGCATCGAAGGCTGCGAACAGCACCAGGCGCTGGAGCAGCATTTCGAGAAGGTCTGGATTGAAAGCTGACGCGGGCGCGGCGCCAATCTTGGACGTCGCGCCGACGCTGTTCTTCCTGTCGCGGACGGGGGATGATCTCGACGTACCAGCCCGGTCCCCAGCAGCGTTCAGATCAAACTGGCGAAGGTCAAACCGGGACCTCCGGGCGATGTGGAGCGCCTTTGGTCCACACTCATATCGTTCGGGAAAGATGGCCGGCGCGATGCCTGTGAGACAATTGCCTGAGCCCCGCGCCGGCCACTAGCGACCTGATGAAGGTCCGCCGCCAGATTTGTGTACCGGCCCCGCGCCGCGCGATCAACCGAGCCGGATGGTTGGTATGAATTCGTACCAACCCTGCTGGGATTTGTCGCGGGAGAGCCAGCGGCGGCAGCAGGCCTGCCCGTTCCCGGAAAACGTCTTTAGCGCAGGCAGACCGACACTGGACACGCGACAGCCGTCACGGCCGAAAGCGTCTCGCGCTTGCTCAGCGTCGGTTTTGCATAGATCTTTTTCACGGATAATCCCCCAATCGGCCCGCGTCCAATGCGTGGACCTGATGTCAATACGGGCCGGCCATGGTTCAGGCGGACTGTTCCTATCGCCAAGGTCGGCGCCGCCCCTCACTGTCCTGCCGGACATCTCTCCCCGTAAACGGGCGAGAGGGCTGGCAGCAACGCCGGCGCCTTTTGTGCAAGCGGTGGCGATTGGCGAAAGCCGCCACGACAGCGTCCCTCGCCCCGTTTACGGGGAGAGGATGCCGGCAGGCAGGTGAGGGGCGGCGCCGACGCATGGAGACAAGGCGGTCCCGCTCACCGCGCCGGCTTCACCAACGTCCAGATCCAACCGGCGAAGGTCGCCACCAGGAAGGGATAGCCTGCCGCCGGCAGCGGCGCCGAGGTCGGCAGCAAGGGCGAACCCCACAGCACCATGCCGACCGAGGCCAGGAACAGCGCGGCCGCGACGAAGGCGGTGAACCGCATCCACAGCGCGAAGGTATTGGGCACGCTGATCAGCATCAGCGCCGCCGCCCACAGCGAGATGCCGCCGACATAGGAAGGCACGCTCGCTTCCAGCCCCGCCGCATTGCCGGATAGAAGCAAGCTTTCGCCGGCCAGGAATGTCAGGAACCCGGCGGCGACGCAATCATTGCCGAGACGCTGGTATTTCATGGTGAGCAGCGCGGTGGCGACGACGAGCGCCACGCCGTCGATCGCCCAGAGGGATTCACGCAGCGGAGCGCTGGCAACGAAGGTGCCGGCAAGGCCGAAGATGCCGCCGATGGCGAGGCCGGTGGCGGCGATGAGGTCTGGAGTGGAACGCATGCGATGTCTTCCCCAAGCCGGGGAGAGAATACGTCAGGGCGGAGCGTTCTTAAAGGGTGGGGTGGCGCGAAAGGAAGTTGCCATTGCCGATTTGACTTCTTCAACACGCCGACCTTGGCCGCATGGGCCTAATTGCCCGCATTGCGGCAATGCCAATCCCGACCGCTGCGCTTCCAAATGGATGCGTGCGGCGTATGCTTGGCATCACTTACAAGAACGCTTGGTTCATGGCGCACCGCATCCGTGAAGCGAAGGCGGAAGACGCGTATCACCAAGATGGTTGGCAAGGCTCACCGCCCCGGCCTCTACAACTGCATGTAATGCCGTGAGCAGTTCACCGTCACTGTCGGCACCGTGTTCGAGCGCTCCAAGATCGCCTTGAACAAGTGGCTTCTGGCGACGTTCCTCATGGCTTCGTCCAAGAAGGGCATGTCCGCGCACCAGCTGCACCGCGCTGCGGCGAAATGTAATCGCGGTCGACGCGTCCGATGTAGGTTTCGTCGGCTTCAACGGTCTTGCCTTCTCCGCCAAGCGGTCCAGCCGACTTAACGCGCAAAGGCCAGCCGCGCTTGAAGCGCAAGATGAAGCCGAAGCGCACCGTTATCGGCCTTGTCGAGCGCGGCGGCAGAGCCGGCATGGTTCACGTCCAGCACGCCACGAAGGCTGTTGTGCGCGATATTCTGGTGCGCAATGCCGGCCGCAACTCGACGCTCTACACCGACGAGTCCAAGCTCTACACCACGACCGGCGAGGAATACACCTCACACAAGACGACCAACCATTCGGCTGGCGAATACGTCCGCTATGAGGACGGCGTGTCGATCCATTCGAAGACGATTGAGAACGTGTTCTCGGTCTCCAGGCGCGGCATGGTTGGCGTCTACCAGCATTGCGGCGAAGCTCACTTGCACCGCTACCTTGCCGAGTTTGATTTCCGCTACAATCGCCGCACCGCGCTTAAGATCACCGATACCGAACGCCACGACCAGTTGCTTGCCAAGATCGAAGGCAAGCGCCTTTCCTATCGGCGGATCGGTGAAAGCGGTATCGCCTAAGCAGAAGGCGCGAAGGCTTATTGCTTTGAGGAAGAGGAAGGCGAAGCCTTAGCGGGCTTCACCTTCTGCGGTTCATGGGGCTTCGGCGGCGTCTTAAGCATCCGCTGAAGCGTTTTGTTAAAGCGCTTTGTGTCAGTGGACGCTTGCTGCTTCGTTGCCGACGACGACGCGGGCGATTCGTTGGATCGTATCATGAGGACCACTTTTGTATCTGGGCAGCGCATCAAGTCGGTTATCAGCTTGAAGGCGTACTTTCTGGCTGATTGAATTCTCTGTCTCTAGCACCGCCACCACCGATAGAGGTTGGTGCACTACGCTTTCCGCTATCACACGCAATAGCATTGCCTGCCAAATCTTGGCTTCGTTGGTGGCGATGAAGAGCGCGACAGGGTCTCGGTTCACCGGATAGAAAACCATATCGGGCGTTATGTCCTTCAGTTCCTCTGAAACAGGCTTCCCTTCAACATACCTGATTTCACGCTTGTCCATCTCTTCCCTGATTGCGGCCCTCACGTCATCCTCGAAAGCATTCCTTACACGTTCGACTGTCAAAAGAATCAGATCGTTCAGGCGAAGCAGCAGGGCTGAAAATTCGAGGATGGCCGTTGGCAGATCGGCTTCAGCGATGCCTTCTCTAAAAATTTCTCCCATCTCCTCGTCATAGGCCGCTCCATGCTGCTCCAGGATCTGGGATAATGCCTCCCTGCGGCTGGCAACGTCCATTGTGGCGCCTTCAGCTTCGAGGAAGGCTATCGTGAGGGCGTTATCGACAAGGCGATACACGCCAGCCTTAGGGCCAAGCGCGTATATGCCGATTGGGTCTCCGGAAATGAAGTTTTGATAGGGCGTGCCAATAGCCATGCCACCGCTAAAGGCGGTGACTTGGACGTTCTCACAGAACGCCCTGCATAGTTGGTCCTTCAAGCCCATGGCATCGCGTCTTTTGCAAAGATATCGTGTTGGTGTTCCATGCCGACAAGGCTGCACGCAATCGCCGTAGCAACCTCCTCACTCATAGCATGCCCATCCTTAAGCATTTTCATGTGGCGATGGTAGGACCTCGACTCTGGAATTCGCCTCGTCCCTGCCGGCTTGACGATGCCTACTGACAAGCTGTCGGTATCGCCGCAGACCGTATGAACATGCCAACCGCCGTGGTTGGCATGAAACTCCCATCTCGCCAGTACACGACAATCACCGCCGACTTCCTCGCCCAGCGTGACAATAAACTCTGGAACGAGCGCATGGTAAGCAACCAAAACCCTATAATTCCGCCCTTGGGCGGTAAAGGTTATGATCTGCCACCGCCAACGACGGGTAAGGGGATAGCCTTTCCCCCTCTTCTTACTGAGAGGGAAGTCCTTTGTTTTCAGCTTCTCGTCGCTCCACAAAGAGAACGCGACGTTTGCCTTTCTGTGCCTAATTACCCCAGTCACCCTCATGACTGTATTCTATGCTGAATCCCGGCCTGTCACGCAATGGCGACGCTATCGAATCGCCAGTACTTTGTCACGTATATAATTAGGATATAATTCCTAGCTACATCCGCGACCAGGCACGATCGATTTCGATAATGACTTTTAGGCATGACAGCCGCTAAGACAGTCTTAAGTGCGGCTTTGTGGGGGTAAAGACCGTACCGGTGGAACCTTCCAAGGATTCGGACGAAACGCGCTTCTCACGACACCATCAAGCAATGCTGGCGCCGCGCCAAGGGCCTCTAACCTCGGAAGACATAACAAACAGAAGGCACTTGTAGCCTCGGCAAAGTTCTACCAAAGAAGCCGTAAGTGTGTTCCCTCCCGTGATGGGAGGGGCCGTGAGATGAAAACGCGGGTTAAGACCGTTGTGTATAGGCGTGCCATGTGGCTGGAGGGACACGATCCAACCAAGACTCTTGGACCATGCCTAAAATGCTGATGGATGTACAGCGCTAGCGAGTTGATGCCGAAGTCGACCTCCGCCGCTCTGAAGTCGGCATTGGAATAAAATTTAGGCTTTCGGCGCTTTCCAGGGAGCTTCGTGCCTTCTGCTTATTGCGCATCAAAAGGCGATGTCCCCGAAACGGGGCAACGATACGGTGGGGTAGAGATGCAAGGGTGACGGGACGTTGTGGCTACTCTCCACCGCGCAGTGTCAGCGCCGCGCTGGCGGGGGGCCGGCTGCCTCCGGCAACTCCCCCGCTTTCGAAGCCGTCATCGATCCACCGGATCGATGACTTGGCGCGCTCCGCGCGCCAATCGGCTTCTCAATCCCCCATCTTCAGCGCCTGGATAAACGCCTCCTGCGGGATATCCACCTTGCCGAACTGCCGCATCCGCTTCTTGCCCTCTTTCTGCTTGTCCAGCAGCTTGCGTTTGCGGGACACGTCGCCGCCGTAGCATTTGGCGGTCACGTCCTTGCGCAGGGCGGAGATGGTTTCGCGGGCGATGACCTTGCCGCCGATGGCGGCTTGGATCGGGATCTTGAAGAGATGGTGCGGGATCAGCTCCTTCAGCTTCTCGCACATCTGGCGGCCGCGCTTTTCGGCCGCCGTGCGGTGCACCAGCATGGAAAGCGCGTCGACCGGCTCCTCGTTGACCAGGATCGACATCTTCACCAGGTCGCCCTCGCGATAGTCGGTCAGGTGATAGTCGAACGAGGCGTAGCCTTTCGAGATCGACTTCAGCCGGTCGTAGAAGTCGAAGACGACTTCGTTGAGCGGCAGGTCGTAAGTCAGCATGGCGCGTTTGCCGACATAGGAGAGGTCGGCCTGGATGCCGCGCCGGTCCTGGCAGAGTTTCAGGATGCCGCCGAGGTAGTCGTCGGGCGTCAATATGGTGGCGCGGATCCACGGCTCCTCGATCGCCGAGATTTTCACCACGTCGGGCATGTCGGCCGGGTTGTGCAGTTCCTTCATCGAGCCGTCATTGAGCAGCAGCCGGTAGACGACCGAGGGCGCGGTGGCGATGAGGTCGAGGTTGAACTCGCGCTCCAGCCGTTCCTGGATGATTTCGAGATGCAAGAGACCCAAGAAGCCGCAGCGATAGCCGAAGCCAAGCGCGGCGGAGGTTTCCATTTCATAGGAGAAGGACGCGTCGTTGAGGCGCAGCTTGCCGACGGCGGCGCGCAGGTCCTCGAAATCGGCGGCGTCGACCGGGAACAGGCCGCAGAACACCACCGGCTGCGCCGGCTTGAAGCCGGGCAGCGCGTGCGCGGTCTGGCGCTTGTCCTCGGTTATGGTGTCGCCGACGCGGGTGTCGGCCACTTCCTTAATCGAGCCGGTGAAGAACCCGAACTCGCCGGGGCCGAGCTCGTCGACATTGATGCGGGCGGGCGTGAACACGCCGGTGCGCTCGACCAGGTACTTGGCGCCGGTGCCCATCATGCGGATGGTCTGGCCCTTCTTCAGCACGCCGTCGATGATGCGCACCAGCACGATGACGCCGAGATAGGCGTCGTACCAGCTGTCGACCAGCATCGCCTTCAAGGGTGCTGATGCATCGCCCTCGCGCGGCGGCGGCAATTGGTGGACGATGGCTTCCAGCACATCGGGAATGCCGAGGCCGGTCTTGGCCGAGATCAGCACGGCATTGGAGGCGTCGATGCCGATCACCTCCTCGACTTGCTCGCGGATGCGTTCGGGCTCGGCGGCCGGCAGGTCGACCTTGTTCAGCACCACGACGATCTCGTGGTTGTTGTCGATGGCCTGGTAGACATTGGCGAGCGTCTGCGCCTCGACGCCTTGCGAAGCGTCGACCACCAGCAGCGAACCCTCGCAGGCGGCGAGCGACCGCGACACTTCATAGGCGAAGTCAACATGGCCGGGCGTGTCGATGAGGTTGAGGATATAGTCCTCGCCATTGTTGGCGCGGTACTTCAGCCGCACCGTCTGCGCCTTGATGGTGATGCCGCGCTCGCGCTCGATGTCCATCGAGTCCAGCACCTGCTCCTTCATGTCGCGCAGCTCCAGCCCGCCGGTCGACTGGATCAGGCGGTCGGCAAGCGTGGATTTGCCATGGTCGATATGGGCGACGATGGAAAAATTGCGGATGTGGTCGAGGGGCGTGCTCATGCCGCGCGCTTTAGCAGGGGCGGCAAGCGGCGGCAAGGCTTGGCGCCCAAGGGCTGCCTTACCACTCACAAAGCGGTGAGATCGGCAAAAGAATCGAAAAAACCGGCCCTCGTGGAAGGAATGCATAAACTTTGATCGATCACATTAGAGCTTGGTTTGGCGGCTGCGTGGTAATTGCACGCTCGCTAATGTCTGTCGGGGGTTTGAAATGTTCAGCGTTTTGCGCGGCTTTGCCCGCTCCCGCAGCGGGTCGATGATGCCGCTCTTCCTGGTGATGCTGATGCCGCTGATCGCGGTCATCGGCTTCTCGGTCGACTATACCGGCGCGGTCCAGACCAAATCCAACCAGCAGCAGGCGCTGGATGCCGCGATCCTGACGATCACCACCATGGACACCACGTCGACGCTGGCGCAACGCCAGACGCTGTTGCAGGATTCCTTCGCCGCCAATGGCGGGCAGGGCACCGCGACGCTGACAAACTTCGTGGCCGGCACCGCCACCACCGCCACCACGGCGCAGGCCACGGCAAGCTTCGCCATGCCGACCGTTTTCATGTCGATTGCCAGGATCAACACCGTACCGATCGCCGTCGGCGCGGCGGTAAGCAAGCCGCCGGCACTGGTGAATGCCACCTTCAAGGTCTCCGGGGTGTCGGGTTACTGGAACAAGAAGATGACGCTCTACGGCACGCAATTCGGCGGGACGACGGCCAAGCCGCTGATGACGATCGACTACACGTATGGGAACACCGGGGACCCGAAGGGCTACGGCACCACCAATGTCAACGTCCTCACCACCGATTCAACCGGCAAGACCGTCACCACGCTGGTGCAGAAGCAGGTCTGCACCGTCGGCAAAAACCCGCCAAACGGCGTGACGCTCCTGAAAGATGCGAGTGGCACGTCCTATTACTGTGTCGACACGATGTACCCCGCCAATGGCCCCGGCGCATCGATCGACGTCAGCCAGATGGGTGGCCTCTCTCTGCAGATGTATGTGCCATCAGGGAACCCGCAATACCTCCAGACAAATGATCCGACCACCTCGAACCGACTCTACAGCGGGGTCAAGGATCCGCAGACCAACCAGGTCACCTACAATGAGACCGCGACCGGCCAGATCGTCGATATCTTCAGCGTCGTGCCTTGCGGCGCGACAGCCTATCAGGCCTGGGAAGACGGCGGTAACTCGGTTCCGGCGCCTGTCAGCAACGCCGACTTCTTCTACAACGTCACGGGCAAATGCGACTACAACAAGCGGCCCTCGGAGACGGCACTGACGCAGTGACGTAGACGATCTCCCCCTCTTGGTGGGGAGATCGTATGCGGCGACCGAGTTCGCCAATGACGCCCGCAGGGAAGAGGCGCCTTCAATCACAAACCGGTGAGCGCCGTAACGAAACGGTCGGTCGCGGCGAAGTGGGGATATGAGCGGCGCATCGTGGCGTCGTCCCCACGGAGCAAGCCGATGTCGCCAGTCCTATCAAGCAGGTTTTTCGCACTGTCCGGCCTCGCCGCGCTGGCGCTCGCCGGATCGCTCGCCGGCGCCGTCGCCCAGCCGCTCACCGTGGTCGAGCTGTTCACCAGCCAGGGCTGCTCGTCCTGCCCGCCGGCCAACGCCAACCTCATCAGGGTCAAGGACCGACCCGGCGTGCTGGCGCTGTCGTTCAACGTCACCTACTGGGACTACCTCGGCTGGAAGGACACGTTCGGCAAGCAGGAATTCACCCAGCGCCAGGTGTCCTACGAGCCGCCGCTCGGCCATGACGGGCCGTTCACGCCGCAAGTGGTGGTCAACGGCCATGCCGACGTCGTCGGCGCCGCGCCCGGCGAGATCGAACATCTGATCGCGGCTACGGCCAAGGCCGGAGGCCCGTCGCTGTTGCTCGAGGGCGGCAAGGTCGCGATCGGCGCCGGAGCCGCTCCGGGCGGCCACGCCGATGTCTGGCTGGTGCGCTACACCAAGGGTGTCGTCGAGGTGCCGGTGGCGCGCGGCGAAAACACCGGCCGCACCTTGCCGCATGCCAATGTCGTGCATGCGCTGACAAAACTCGGCAGCTGGAGCGGCGTCGCCAAGACGCTCGATTTGCCGGCGGCCTCGGGCGGCCTCAGCACCGCCGTGCTGGTGCAGTCGCCCGGCGGCGGACCGATCCTGGCCGCAGCCGCCAATTAGATCGCGTTCGAGCGGAATTGTTCAAACAGAGATTTGCGCCGCCGCAAGAGCAGCGGTGCAAGAGCCCGGCCGCCAAAAGGCGTGCCATCAACCCGTAAACCCAAGGAACCGACCATGACCACTTTCTCCCGCCTGACGCTGCCGGCGCTCGCCCTCGCTTTGTGCTCCACGGCGCTGTTTGCCGGCGGCATCGCGCGCGCCGACGATGCCACCAATGCGATGAAGCCCGCCGCCAACGCCATGGCGCCGGCCGCGGACGCCATGAAGCCGGGAACCGATGCGATGAAGCCGGCAACCGAAGCGATGAAGCCGGCCGACCCGATGGCCACCAACTCCATGAAGCCAGCCGCGAATGCCATGAAACCCGCCACGGATGCGATGAAACCGGCGACGGACGCGATGAAACCGGCGACGGATGCCACCGCCAATTGAGATTGGCCTTCTGTCCCTGGCGGCTCCCTGTCCAGCCGGGGACAGTCGGGAGGCGCACGCGAATGTGAGCCTCCGCCGCAACTCACGCATCGCGCCACCGTAGCTGATCCAATAGACTGATCCCAAATGGAAGCCATGAGGAGTGCAACCATGACCACTATCAACAACCGTTCGACAGGCTTTGTCCGCGGCGCGCTCGCCGCACTCGCCCTTGCCGTCGCGGGCGCCGCCTTCTGGCTGACGCCGGCCATTTCCGCCGAGGATGCCGTGAAGGTCCCGCCGCCGGCGATCGACGAAAAGGCGGCCATCGGCACCGAGAAGGCGATCTTCGCCGGCGGCTGCTTCTGGGGCGTGCAGGGTGTGTTCCAGCACGTCAAGGGCGTCAGCAAGGCGGTCTCGGGCTATACCGGCGGCGCCAAGGACGACGCCGTCTACGAGACGGTCGGCACCGGCCGCACCGGCCATGCAGAGTCCGTCGAGATCACCTATGATCCGTCCAAGGTGACCTACGGCCAGCTGCTACAGGTCTATTTCTCGGTCGCCCACAACCCGACCCAGCTCAACTACCAGGGTCCGGACTCGGGCACCCAGTACCGCTCGACGATCTTCGCCGAGAACGACGCCCAGAAGAAAATCGCGCAGAGCTACATCGCCCAGCTCGACAAGGCCAAAGTGTTCGGCGAGCCGATCGTCACCACGCTGGAGACAGGCAAGACCTTCTACCCGGCCGAGAACTACCACCAGGACTTTTTGACGCTGAACCCGACCTATCCCTACATCGTCTACAACGACCTGCCCAAGGTGGCGAATTTGAAGACGCTTTTCCCGGCGCTTTATAGCGAAAAGCCGGTGCTGGTGCTGTCGGCGAGCAATTAGTTGCTCGCCAGGGTGCACAAGGGACGACAGGCCGGCGGGACAGCCTCCCCTCCGGCCTGCCTGCCGCTCTACCAAGCCTCAATCATACGTCAGATCCGTCGCCTTGCCGCCGAACACGCGGTAGGCATAGAACGAATAGAAGATGATGACCGGCAGCACCACCACGGTGCCGGCCAGGATGATCGCCAGGCTTTCGGGCGCCGACGCCGCCTGCCAGATGGTCAGGCGATCGGGCACCACATAGGGATAGAACGACCAGGCCAGGCCGGCAAAGCCGAGCGCGAAGATGGCGGCCAGCGTCAGGAACGGCGTCAGCGAATGGCGATCGTCAGGTCTCGGTAGATGGAAGGTCTGCCGCCACAGCCAGGCAAACAGCAGCGCCGACACGATCGGCAGCGGCGACAGATAGAGCATCTCAGGCCAGACGAACCATTTGGCGAAGATGCGCGGGCTGGCGAACGGCGTCGCCAGCGATACGGCGGCCATGCCGAGCGCGGTCAGCACCAGGGCGGTGCGCAGCCAGAGCACCGCCTTCTTCTGCAGCGCGCCTTCGGTCTTGTAGATCACCCAGGCGGAGCCCATCGCCGCGTAGGCCGCCGCCAGGCAGAACGCCACCAGCACGCCAAACGCCATGCCGCCTGGTCCGACATCGAGGCCGAGCACGTAGACGCCCAGCATATAGCCTTGCGCCAGCGAGGCGATGAGCGAGCCCAGGAAGAAAATACGGTTCCAGCGATGTTTCTTCCCTGCCGGCACCTTGGCGCGGAAATCGAAGGCGACGCCGCGCAGGATCAAGCCGACCAGCAGGACGAAGACCGGAATGTAGAGAGCCGTCAGGATGACGCCATGCGCCAGCGGAAAGGCGACCAGCAGCAGGCCGACAGCCAGCACCAGCCAGGTTTCGTTGGCATCCCAGAACGGGCCGATCGCGGCGATCATGGTGTCCTGCTCAGTGTCTTCGGCGGCGGCGAACAGGATGCCGATGCCGAGGTCGAAGCCGTCGAGGATGACGTAGATCAGGATTGCAAGGCCCATCAGGCCGGCAAAGATCAGCGGGAGGGCGGTTGGCCAGTCGAAGGTCATCGGTATATCTCCCAGCCGCGATGGGCCGGGTGCACTGCCCTACCGCTTGAAGCAATCGTTTTAAATCGATTGTCGGGGTTGGCGCTGACCCTCATCGCCCTGCCGGGCACTTCTTCCCGTATAGTGACGGGGAGTAGGAGGCTGGCCGCAGCGCCGGCGCCCTTCCTGCTACCACGATGATGATTGGCGAAACCGGCGACGACAGCGCCCCTCTCCCCGTCACTATACGGGGAGAGGATGCCGGCAGGCAGGTGAGGGGCGGCGCGGACCTGCGATGAAGACATGCTCACTCTCCCGCCGCCGGTTGCGACATGGCCGTCTTCATCACCCCCGGCAGCGGCGAGGTGTCGCCATCCTTGGCCGCCTTCAGCGCCAGGTGCACCAGCACGCCGAGATAGGCGATCAGCAAAAGCACGTAGAGGAGGAGATAAATGGCAAGCGTCAGCGCGACATGGTTGCCGGCCACCGGGCCGACGGCGTCGGCGGTTTTCAGCACGCCGGTCACCAGCCAGGGCTGGCGGCCGATCTCGGTGGTGTACCAGCCGGCCAGCGTCGCCAGCCATCCCGACAACGCCATCGGCACCATCAGGATGGCGAGCGGTCTTGGCAGCGCGTGCCGGCGCTTGAGGAAGAAGGCGGCCGACCAGGAGACGGCGAGCATCAAAAGCCCGGTGCCGACCATGATGCGGAAGCTCCAGAAGAGCGGAAAGACCGGCGGATGGTTGCCAGGATAGTCGTTCAGCCCTGGCACGACGCCGGCGGTCGAGTGCCGCAGGATAAGGCTGGCCCCGTCCGGAATCGCGACCTCGAACTTGTTTTCCCTGGCCGCCTCGTCGGGCAGCGCGAACAAAACCAGCGGCACGTTGGGACCGGTGTTCCAGTTGGCCTCCATGGCGGCGATCTTCTGCGGCTGGTGTTCCAGCGTGTTGAGCCCGTGCTGGTCGCCGGCCAGGATCTGGACCGGGATCAGGATCGCCGCGGTGAAGACGCCGGTGCGCAGCGCCTTCCACATCGATTCCGAACGGTCGCCGTTGAGGTAGCGCAGCGCCGACAGGCCGGCGATCAGGAACGACACCGTCAGCCCCGAAGCGAGCAGCATGTGCACCAGCCGGTAGGGCATGGACGGGTTGAAGACGATGGCCCACCAGTCGACGGCGTGCGCGACGCCGTCGCGCATCTCGAAGCCGGCCGGCGTCTGCATCCACGAATTGAGCGCGATGATCCAGAACGCCGACAGCGTCGTGCCGCCGGCGACCAGCACCGTCGCCAGCGTGTGGATGCGGTTGGAGACGCGGCGGAAGCCGAACAGCATGATGCCGAGAAAGGCCGCTTCGAGGAAGAAGGCGGTGAGGATCTCGTAGGCGAGCAGCGGCCCGGCGATGTTGCCGACATGCTGCATGTAGCCCGGCCAGTTGGTGCCGAACTGGAAGCTCATGGTAACGCCCGAAACCACGCCCATGGCAAACGACAGCGCGAACACCTTCACCCAGGTGAAATAGGCGCGCATCCAGGCGGAATCACTGGTCGCGTTGTAGCGCAGCTTGAAGAACAGCAGCACCCAGCCAAGGGCAATGGTGATTGTCGGAAACAGGATATGAAACGAAATATTCGCGCCGAACTGCATGCGCGACAGTATGAGCGGGTCCATGGCGGGCTCCGGCTGCTATTATTTTTTTCGACGCATTCCGGACGGAAAACCGTTCACATTTTCCTGGGATTGCTTCCAATACCGGCGAAGGATAGGCCCGAAGCAGGGTCAGGTCAAAGCGGCGTCCTGCCGCGAGGCTGAACGCCGCAGGACAATTTTCCGGATAGACGCGGCGCATTCCCAGCCAGCCTCGAGCTTCGATGTCCAGAACTGGCAGCAGGGCATGGACTTGCGGTTGCACCGGGCGACAACAGGCCTATATCAAGTCACCTCTTTCAGGCAGCCGTTTTCAACCATGCCCTCCATATTGTCCATTTCCGGGGTCTCCAAGACCTACGCCACCGGCTTCACCGCGCTCAAGGAAGTCAGCCTCGACATAGAACGCGGCGAGATCTTCGCGCTGCTCGGCCCCAACGGCGCCGGCAAGACGACGCTGATCTCGATCGTCTGCGGCATCGTCAACCGCTCGTCGGGCACCGTCACCGTCGATGGCCATGACATCAACAAGGACTATCGGGCCGCGCGCGGCATGATCGGGCTGGTGCCGCAGGAACTCACCATCGACGCCTTCGAGAGCGTCTGGGCGACCGTCAATTACAGCCGCGGCCTGTTCGGCAAGCCGGCCAATCCGGCCTTCGTCGAGAAGGTGCTGCGCGACCTTTCGCTGTGGGACAAGAAGGACGCCAAGGCGATCACGCTGTCGGGCGGCATGAAGCGGCGGCTGATGATCGCCAAGGCGCTGTCGCACGAGCCGCGCATCCTGTTCCTCGACGAGCCGACCGCCGGCGTCGACGTCGAGCTGCGCCAGGACATGTGGGCGATGGTGCGCCGGCTGCGCGAGGACGGCGTCACCATCATCCTCACCACGCACTATATCGAGGAAGCCGAGGCCATGGCCGACCGCGTCGGCGTCATCAACCGCGGCGAGATCATCCTGGTCGAGGGCAAGGCCGAACTGATGCGCAAGCTCGGCCGCAAGGAGATGAGGCTGGAGCTGCGCGCGCCGCTAGGCAACGTGCCCGACGGGCTCTCGCGCTACGCGCTCGAACTGTCGCCGGACGGCACACAACTCATCTATACCTATGACAACCAGAGCGACCGGCCGGGCGTCGCCTCGCTGATCCGGGATCTCGAGGCCGCCGGCATCGAGTTCCGCGATCTCGACACCAAGAACAGCTCGCTCGAAGAGATCTTCGTCAATCTCCTGAGGCAAGAGCCATGAACCTGCGTGCGGTATGGGCGATCTACCGGGTCGAGATGGCGCGTGCGTTCCGCACCGTGCTGCAGAGCATCATCTCGCCGGTCATCTCGACGTCGCTCTATTTCGTCGTCTTCGGCTCCGCCATCGGCTCGCGCATCACCGAAATCGACGGCATCGCCTATGGCGCCTTCATCGTGCCGGGACTGATCATGCTGTCGCTGTTGACGCAGTCGATCTCCAACGCCTCATTCGCCATCTATTTCCCGAAATTCGTCGGTTCGATCTACGAGCTTTTGTCGGCGCCGGTCTCCTACCTGGAGATCGTCATCGCCTATGTCGGCGGCGCCGCGACCAAGTCGATCATCCTCGGCCTGATCATCCTGGCCACGGCCTCGCTATTCGTGCCGCTGCACATCGAACATCCGTTCTGGATGCTCGCCTTTCTGATCCTGACGGCGGTGACCTTCAGCCTGTTCGGCTTCATCATCGGCATCTGGGCGAAAAGCTTCGAGCAGCTGCAGCTGGTGCCGCTGCTGATCATCACCCCGCTGACCTTCCTCGGCGGCAGCTTCTATTCGATCCACATGCTGCCTGGCATCTGGAAGACGATCACGCTGTTCAACCCGGTGGTCTACCTGATCAGCGGCTTCCGCTGGAGTTTCTACGGCAAGGCCGATGTCTCGGTCGTCGTCAGCCTCGGCATGACGCTGGTGTTCCTGGCCGTCTGCATCGCGATCGTCGCCTGGATCTTCCGGACCGGCTACCGGCTGAGGAACTGACGCGGCCCTAAAGTCGTGAGAGAGGCCTCAAATGGCCTTGACCAGCCGCAGCAATCCCAGCATCTCGATGTAGGTCCCCTCGCGAAAGGCGATATAGACCGGCTCCTCGGCGCCGTGGAAGCGGCGCTTGAATGCCGCCTGTCCCTGCAGGTTGAACCTGCGGCGGTTGACCCAGGGCGAATCGTAGGCGCGCTGGAAGGTGTTGCGCCAGAACTCGCTTTCGGCAAATCCGCTCGGGCCGACATCGACCAGCGGCGACAGGCCGAGCGTCACCACCGAAATGCCCTCGTCGCGAAAGCGGTCGACGGCGAATTTGGTCAGGCCGATCTCGGCATGCGGCGAGGCATCGATATGCTTGCGCTTGAAGGCGGTGGTGTAGCCGATCACCTTGCCGTCGGCGAACATCGGATCGAAATCGAGCAGGGCGACCAGATCGCCATCGGGACCGTGCAGCACGAAACGGCGCATATCGGTGCCGAGCTGATCGTAGAACGGTCGGTTGAGGAAACCCATCTCCCATCGCTTGACGATGCGGTCGCCGCGCCAGTTTTGAGACAGCCGGGAGATCTCGTCGAGATGGATCGTGCGTTTGTCCTCCTCGAATGAAAAGCCCTTTTTCAGCAGCCAGCGCTCGGAATAACGCACCGTTTCGTTCCGCTTGCCGGAAAAGTCATGGTCGGGCAGAACAAGGCGCGTGTCGATGCCCAGCCGGTTGATCTTGTAGCCAAGGCCGGCAAGGACCTGGGCGGTCTGTTCGCCGATCTGCACGAACCACGGGCCGCCGGCGCTCTCGACGAAGCGTCTGATGTAATCGGGCCACCGATCCGGCGCCGCCACGGGATCGCCGAGCGCGAAATGATGCTTCATCTTGGTGCCGAAGGCGATGTAACCGTCGGCATCGCCAAAATAGGAAAGCTTGCTTTGCACGGCGGTGGAATAGGCGAGCGAGAAGCCGCCATGGCGGCGCACCAGCGCCAGCCGTTCGACATGCGTCAGCGCCCGGCGCTCGACCTTGGGCGAGGCCCCCTCGAGGATGTTGTCGAAATAGATCCGCAAGGAGGGCATGGTCGAGATTCCGCGTGCCGTCCGTGGCGCGACGTGTCCGACGACACGCAAGACGCGCCACGGCGTCTTGATTTTCCGCAGGGAAGCCGAAATCGGGTTGCCGGTTTCGAATGCCCGCGTCCGTGACGAGATCCGCCTGCCCCCGGACCTCGAATCAATCACTTTGCCGCGACCTGATTATCGCCGATGTCGCCGATATGCCATATAGGGTTGTATGTATTCGGACAGAAGCGGGTAATCCGCTCCATGTCGTGGTTTTGACGCGGTGCCGCGACCGGCTGTTTGCGCCGGGCGGTGGAACGCTCCGGAAGCGAAGCCGCCTCGGCGCGGGACCATCGAAAATCGGCATCGAGTTGCCGTTCGGGTTCTTGCGCGCGATCAAACTGTTACAGCGGCCTGCGAGCCTTCAGGGGCTGCCGCGAGGGCGAATGGGATTCGAGAGTGAATGGCTGATACGACAAGCAGATCGATGGTGGAGCAGGCGGAGACGGTCGAGCCGGCGATCGTCATTGGCGCCGGCGCCGCCGGGCTGGCCGTCGCGAGGGCCTTGATGAAGGCCGGCGTGGCGACGGCGATCCTGGAGAAGGAAAGCCGGCTGGCCGAGCCCTGGCGCCGGCGCCACGAGCAGCTGCACCTCAACACCCACCGCGATCTCTCGGCGCTGCCCGGCCTTGCCTATCCCAAGGGCACCCCCGCTTTTCCGCACCGGGACGTCGTCATCCGTCATATGAGCGATTTCCATGAGGCGAATCGTCTGCCGGTGGAGTTTGGCGTTTCCGTCGAGGCCATCACGTTCAGGGGCGATCACTGGCTCGTGCGCACCGGCGCCGGCTCGCGCCTGGCACGTCATGTCGTTGTCGCCACCGGCCGCGACCGGGAACCCTTCACGCCGCAGTGGAAGGGGATGCAGGCGTTCGCGGGCCGGATCATCCATTCGGCGGATTTTGGCGATGCCCATGCCTATGCGGGCAAGAAGGTTCTGGTTGTCGGCGCCGGCAATTCGGGCTTCGACGCACTCAATCATCTGGCGGGTGTCGATACCGCCGCTGTCTGGCTGTCGGCCCGCAACGGCCCCGCCCTTTTGCCCAAGCGCGTCGGCAAGATCGCCGTGCACCGCCTCTCGCCGCTCATGGCGCGCCTGCCTCTGCGCGTCGCCGATGCGGTGATGGCGGTGACGCAGCGCCTGGTATTCGGCGATCTCACCAAATTCGGCATGCCACCCGCGCCCGCCGGCGGCGCCAGTCGCCTGAGCTCGGACTACACCGCGATCGCCGCCGACGATGGCGCCGTCGATGCCATCAAATCGGGCAGGATCGTGGTGGTGCCCGGGGTTCGGGAGTTCACCCGCGACGGCGTCACCCTGGCCAATGGCAGCTTGATCGCTCCCGACATCGTCATTGCCGCGACGGGCTACCGCACCGGGCTGGAGCGGATGGTCGGCAATCTCGGCGTGCTCGACGACAAGGGCGTTCCGCTCTTCAACGGCGGCCAGGCCGATCCGAAACTGCCCGGCCTGTGGTTCACCGGCATGCGGCCGAGCATCCGCGGCTGCTTTGCCAATGCCGGCATATTGGCCAAGGCGATAGCTGCTCGGATCGCCGGCTCATCCCGCCCCTCCGGCGCATCACGCTGAGCGACCGCATAGGACAACATTTTCCGTCGGCCTCACGCCGATTTCGGCTCCAGCCGCCGGAAACCGACAGCTTCGGTCAGCATCTCCTCGTCGACCATGCCGGCATTGTAGAGGGCCAGCAAGGTGAGCGCCAATTCACGCGCCTCGGCGGATTCGGGATGCGCTTGCCGTCGGCGGCAGGCCTCGTCGAAGACACGTTGCAAGGTGGCCACTTCGTCAGGTTTGAGCAGGCCACGGTCGTAGATCGACTTGGGCATGGCGATGATCTCCTGATCACGATCTAGGGCGCCACGTGTAAATTTCCAATCTTTCCCGAGGCTTGAATACGATGTCGCACAAAGGAGGGGCCCCGGATCGCCGGAGCCCCTCTCATTTTTTGTCTCGCGTGACCTCAGATGGCGATCTTGCCGCCACCCTGTTTGGTGATGGCGACCACCGCCGGCCGCACCGGCATGTCGGGCTTGAAATCGGGCCAGCGGGTTGACAGGTCCTCATAATAGGAGGGCCGGCCGAACGCTTCCCAATCCTCGCCGCCGTCACCCGGATGCTGGACGGCGACGAAGGCGGTCTGATCGTCGGGCGCAAACTGCGGGCCGCACATCTCGGCGCCGATCGGCACCCGGAAGAACAGTCTCGAGGTCGCCCGCGCCGATCCTTCCGTGTCCACCGCCCACAGGCCGTCGGTGCGGCCGGTGGCCTTCGGGCCCTGGCCGTCGGTGGCGACCCACAGGCGCCCGGCCGAATCGACCGCGCAATTGTCGGGCATGCCGAACCAGCCATTGGCGCTCGTCGCGGTGGAGAAGGTGGCGCCGACGGCCGCCACCGACGGGTCGCCGCATTTCAGCAGCACTTCCCACTTGCCCTTGGTGGCGGCGAAATCGCCATCGTCCTCGACGATTTCGATGATGTGGCCGAAGGCGTTTTCCGCGCGCGGGTTGGCGGCGTCGACCTGATCGGCCTTGCGCTTGGAATTGTTGGTCAGCATGACATAGACCTTGCCGTTGCCGGCATTGGGCTGGATGTCTTCGGGCCTGTCCATCTTGGTGGCGCCAAGCAGGTCGGCGGCGCGGCGTGTCTCGATCAGCACGTCGGCCTGGCCGGCAAAACCGTTTTCCGCCGTCAGCGGGCCGTGGCCGAACACGATCGGCATCCATTCGACCGAGCCGTCCTCCGCGAATTTTGCGACATGCAGTGTGCCGTCGTCGAGCATATCCTTGTTGGCCGCGCGGTCGCCGGCGTTGAACATGCCCTTGGTGACGAACTTGTAGACATAGTCGAAGCGCTCGTCGTCGCCGAGATAGAAGACCACGCGACCATCCTTGGCGACGATCGATTCGGCGCCCTCATGCTTGAAGCGGCCCATGGCGGTGCGCTTGCGCGGCACCGAGGCCGGGTCGTTGACATCGACCTCGACGATCCAGCCGAAGCGGTTGGGCTCGTTCGGCTCCTTGGCCAGGTTGAAGCGGTCATAGTGCGCGCCCCATTCATAGGCGCCTTCCGGAATGCCGAGGCGCTTGTAGTTGGCGGCCTCCTTGTGGCCCTCCGGCAGCTCGCCGGAGAAGTAGCCATGGATGTTCTCCTCGGACATCACATAGGTGCCCCAGGGCGTGACCCCGCCGGCGCAATTGTTGATGGTGCCGAACACCTTGACGCCGGACGGGTCGGCATTGGTCTTCACGCGGTCATGGCCGGCGACCGGGCCCGACAACGCCATTTCGGTGTTGGCGGTGATGCGGCGGTTGAGCTTGCCGTCGCGAATCACCCGCCATTTGCCGCCCTCCTTGCGGATCTCGACGATGGTGCCGCCATGGGCGGCCATCTCGACATCGACCTGCTCCTTCGAGAGCGGCGCCACCTCGGCCGACTTCTTGCCGTCCTTCTCGACGATCTTGACGATGCCCGGGAACATCAGATGCGGGTTGGTGTATTCGTGGTTGACCACCAGCAGGCCATGTTCGGCCGAGCCGTCGAGCGGAATGTAACCGACATAGTCGTTGTTGTAGCCGAACTGCCTGGCCTGGGCTTGCGCCGACTGCTTCGTGGGGTCGAATTCCGGCGAATCGACAAACAGCGGATCGCCCCAGCGCAGCAAAACGTCGGCGTCGTAGCCGGGCGCGACGTGGTGCTTGTCGTCGATACCGGCCTCCAGCTCGTCGAATTTGAAGGCCGAACCTTCCGCGGCACGGGCATCGTCGGCGGCGATCATGGCCAGCGGGCTGACGGTGGCGGCGATCGCCGAAACAGCAAGCGAACCCTTGAGGAAGCCGCGGCGCGAGAATCGCGCGGCGATGATCTCGCCCATGGTGCGGTTTTGGCTAGGATTGTTGGCGGGGCCCTCGTTTTCCTCGAGCAGGCTGGTGCGGAATCGGGCGTCGGGGGATCGATGTTCGGTCATGGGAACCTCTGGCTTGGTTTTGGCTGGAGCTTGTTGCCTGTTCGACCGCTTACGGCAGGCTGATCACATTTTCGTGACATGGTATCTCCGCTGCTGCTCACTCGCGAGGGCGATTCTCCACGCGTCGCCCTGGGACTTTGGTCCGATCTTGCGCCTGCAAAGGTCCTGGGGGACAAACGCAACGGTCGGGGGTCGCTTCCGGCCACCACGTCTTTCGGCGATGTTGTTGCACTGCGACGTTGGGGTGGGCACGCCGGCTCAATCGACGGAGATCAGTATGCGTGGATCGATCACGGCCCGTTGTTGCCGTCTGGCTATCGGATCGGCGGCCGTCCTGGCGCTAACCATCGCTCCCTATGAAATAGTCTTCCATGGCTTCGTGCCTGGACTCGATGCCGCGACCGCACATGCCGACAAGGGCGGCAACGGCGGTGGCGGCGGCAATGGCGGTGGCAATGGCGGCAACGGTGGTGGGGGTAACAACGGCAACGGTGGCGGCAACAACGGCAACAGTGGCAATGGCGGAAACAGCGGCGGCGGGAATAGCGGAAAGGGTAAGAGCCAGGGCCAGGGCGACCAGAGCACAAGCCATGTCAACGCCATGACCGGCGACACGGTCGACGTGGACGGCAACAAGATTACAGTTCAGCACCCCGACGGCTTGACGGAAAAGATCGAGAACGGCCGTTTCAGCATGATGGATAAGCTCGGCCGCACGATCATCGATCGCCGTGCCACACCGGCCGATGCCAGCCGGCTCAAGGCGCTTTGAATTTCGGCCCCATGAATTGCGGCCCCATGAATTTCGGCCTTGTGAAGTTGGTCGACAGGCAACGACCAGTTTCACACGTCACCTCCGCCGCCCCCGGCGGAGGTGACCTCGTTTCGCGGCGTTCCGCGATGGCTACGAACGGTCCCTGTCGCGGTCGCGAAACTCGCGCATGATGAGGGCCGCTTCAGTACGGTTTCGCACGTTGAGTTTCGACAGCACCCCCGTCATGTGATGCTTGACGGTCTTCTCCTGCAGCTCCAGGCGCAAGGCGATTTCCTTGTTGCTCAGTCCCTCCGCCACCAGCCGCAGTATTTCGGTCTGCCGGCCGGTGAGCTGCCGCAGCCGGTCCGCGACCCCGTTGGCGGGCTGCAGGGACTGCACATCGGAAAGCAGCCGGGCTGACAGCATCGGCGAAAGATAGCTTTCGCCGGTTGCCACGTTGCGCAGGATATCGGCAAGCGCGCGCGATCCGACACCTTTGAGGACATAGCCGAGCACCCCGGCGTTCAAGGCCTTGGTCACATCGGCATTCGCCTCCGAAACGGTCAGCATGACGATCTTTTGGGCGGGATGGTCGGCAAGGATGCTGGCAACCGCGGCCAGGCCGCCGCCCGGCATGGAAATGTCGATGAGCAATATGTCGGGCTGCATGGTCGAGGCGATGCGCTCCGCGTCCTGCGCGGTCGCACCTTCGCCGACCATCTCGAAGCCGCCGATCTCCGACAGGCTGCGCGTCACGCCTTCGCGGAACAGCGGATGATCGTCGACAATGGCAATGCGGATGGCGCCGATCATGCTTGCTCCTCGACCGAAAGACGGATCACCAGCTTCGTGCCTTTCGGCCCTGTCAGTGTTTCGAATTGGCCGCCAATGCTTTCAACCCGCTCCCTGAGACCGGCAAGGCCCAACCCCTCTGCCCGCGCCAGATCGAAGCCCGGTCCGCCGTCCGATACTTCAACGAAAAACCGACCATTTTTCATGCCTGCACGCACCGCCTGATCCTTGCCCCGTCCGTGGCGGTAGGCATTGTTCAGCCCCTCCTGCACGAAGCGATAAATGCTGATCTTCTCAGAAGCGCCAGGCTCCGGCAAATGTTTCGGCATCGTAAGCGTCACCGATGTGCCCGTCCGGCGCTCATGCTCCTCGACGGCCAGCCGCAGAACGTCCGCCGCCGCCGCCGTTTCTATCTGCGGCAGGACCAGACCGGTGCAGATGCCGCGTATTTCGCGCATCGCATCCTCCAGCGTCTTGCGGATCATGGCGACCTCGGTCGAGCGGCCTTCGCTGCCATGGCCGTCGCCGGTAAACACCGGACTGTCCATGCGCAGCGCGGCCAGCGCCACGAGCTGGGCAGGGCCGTCATGCAGATCGGCGCCGATCCGGCGCAGATATCTTTCGTTGAGCGCCGTGGCGCGGCGGGACGCCCGCTGCACACGATGCCGCAAGGCGCTGTTCTGCGTCACCAGGCCCTGCAGCTCCGCCACCTGGCGGCGCAGCGCCCCGCGCTGGTCGTCGATAATGCGGCTGCCGCGCAGGACAATTCCCGACAGAAGCAGGAATGCCGTCAAGGTGGTGCCTGCCACGACCAGCCAGCTCGACAGCAGGGCGGAAGCAAGGGTCGCCTTGAAATCGCTAGCGACCTCGTAGAATTCGGTGACGGCGACCACTTCGCCGGACCAGGGCTCGCGCACTGGATTGTAGATCTCGAGCAACGGCACACCCGCGGCCCGCTCCTTGTCTTCGTTCTCGTCGAACGTATCGAACTGGGCAACGACGCTGCCCTGGAAGGCAGAACGCAGATTGTCGTTCAGGTCGAAGCGGCGGCCGGTCAAAACCGGGTCCTTCGAATAGAGGATCGTGCCGTCGCGGCGCCAGAGCCTGAAGGACGCCAGGCGTTTGCCGAGCGCGCCCTGGCCGAGCGTCTCGTCGAGGGCCTGCTTGACGGATGCGCTGAGCTCCTCGCTCTTGCGCAGGTCGGGCAGCAGCGGCGCGATCACGCTGTCTACATAGAGCGCCGTCGTGGCGGCCGAATTGCGAATGACGCCGTCCCGGATCTGCGTCGTCACCCAGGTCCCGACGATCACCATGACGACCAGGAGCCCAAAACCGCCGGCAACGACGAATTGCAGAGCAAGGGAAAGCTCGCTCCAGCGCCGCGCCAAGTTCTGAAAAATACGAATCATGAACCCCTTGCCGCCCTTCTATCGACAGGCTGGGCGATTGCGGCACATTGAGCTTCAGCCTCGCGGTTGCCAAGACCCTCGTTTGAACGACGTCGCTTGACGTACCGGCACGCTTCGGAAACAAGGTCGGCGCTATCAGGCGAAAGCCGCTTCGAAGGGGGACGGGACGTTGAGTTTTTCGGGACTTCTGCAGCTCGGCTTTTCGACGGTGATCTTCCTCCTGGCGGCTACCGCCGCCAAGCAATGGGGACTGGCGCCCAGCCTGGGCAAGATCCTGCTGACGCTGGCGCTCTATTCGCTGGGCAATCTGATCATGCTGCGGCTGATCCGCGAATTCGGCATGTCGGTATCGTTCAGCCTTTCGGCGGTGATCCAGCTGGTTTCGGTCAACGTCGTTGCGCTGGTGTTCTTCGGCGAGCGCGTCAACGCGCTGCAGGCGGCCGGCATCGCGCTGGCGATCGCCGCAGTCGCGCTGATCACGCTTGGACCGTATCTGCAAGGGCGGATGTAACGGTGCCGATGAAGAACGTCGCGAAGGCTCTGCTCAACCGGGTGGAATTCCCGGTGCTGCTGGCCGGCCTGGTCATCGCCGGTGGGCTGTGGGGGTTCGAGGAATTGATGGAGGTGGCACGGGCCACCACGCCGCACGCCTTCGATACCGAAATCCTCCTTGCATTCCGCCGGGCCGGTCAACCGGCGATCCCGATCGGTCCGCCATGGCTGGAAGGCGCGATGCGCGATATCACCAGTCTCGGCAGCTCCAGTGTTCTGGTGCTGATCACGGCGGCGACGATCATCTATCTGCTGTTGATTCGCCGCCCGGCGACGGCGCTTCTCATGTTCGTTGCCGTGGCGGGCGGCCAGGTGCTGTCGAGCCTGCTGAAAGTCGGCGTCGACCGGCCACGCCCGGAACTGGTTTCGCATCTCGTCGACGAGATGTCGCTTTCCTTCCCGAGCGGCCATGCCATGCTGTCGGCGGTGACCTACCTCACGCTCGGTTCGCTGGCGGCGCGCTTCCTGCCGGGCCGGACGACCAAGGTCTACGTGCTGTTCCTGGCGGTGCTGACGACAGTGCTGGTCGGCGTCAGCCGCATCTATCTCGGCGTCCACTGGCCGTCGGATGTGCTGGCGGGCTGGTGTGCCGGCTTCGCCTGGGCGATGCTATGCTGGTTGGTGGCGAGGCTTCTGCAACGGCGTAGGGCGGTGAGCGAGGAGCCTGACTGAGTCAGATCAACCTGTTGATGAGGTGGCCTCCGCAGCCTGTCAGCGACAAAACCGTCGACAGCAAGCCTGCCGATATCACCAAGGTCTTGAAAACGTTCACCCGCGTACCCCCCGCCTCTGTTGCACCACCCTACCCGAAATCCTTGGTGAGTATCGAAGAAAATGGATATTAGCCGGCAGTGGTTACGTCTAAAACTTCATTAATGAAGCTTGAAACATGATAATAATGGTATTATACGTTATGTCAGCAGGCTCAGACGGGGATTCCGGCCGATGATCACTGCCGCGCAGATGCGCGCCGCAAGGGCGCTGGCCGGCATCGACCAGAGGACGCTCGCCGAGCGCGCCGGCGTCTCGCTTCCCACCATCCAGCGCATGGAGGCGAGCGGCGGCGTGGTCAGGGGCGTGGTCGATACGCTGATGAAGGTCATCCAGGCTCTCGACGAAGCCGGGGTGGAACTGATCGGCGAGAACCAGGCCAGCGAGCGCGGCGGCAGGGGCGTGCGCCTCAAGCCCGCCATGCCGCCGGAACCCAAGGCTGAGCCGGAATAAATCGCGACGGCGACCGCCGACAGTCCTGCCGACGATCCCGCCGCCTTTTGCAGGGGCAGTTCATGGATCAAGCGCGTCAGGCAGTGCATCAGGCGGTGAAGCCGACATTCTCCGAGCTGTTCACGCCGAAGTTGGTGACCGTCTGGCGGGAGGGCTACCGCCTGCCGCATTTCAAGGCCGACGTCATCGCCGGGCTGACTGTCGCCATCGTCGCGCTGCCGCTGTCGATGGCGATCGCGATCGCTTCTGGCGTGACGCCGGAGCGAGGCCTCTACACTTCCATCGTCGGCGGCTTCATCATCTCGGCCTTGGGCGGCAGCCGCTTCCAGATCGGCGGGCCGGCCGGCGCCTTCATCGTGCTGGTGGCGGCGACGGTGGCGCGCGTCGGCGTTGACGGCCTGCTGCTGGCGACGATGATGGCCGGTGTGTTCCTGCTTGCCATCGGCTATCTCCGACTCGGCACTTACATCAAGTTCATTCCCTATCCGGTCACTGTCGGCTTCACCGCCGGCATCGCCGTCATCATCTTCTCCGGCCAGATCGTCGAACTGTTCGGGCTGACCTTGCCGGGCCGGGAGCCCGGACCGTTCGTGCCCAAGCTGATCGAGCTTGGCGAAGCAGCCGGCACGATCAACCTCGCGGCGACCGCCGTGGCGGCGCTGACCATCGCGACCATCGTCTTCCTGAAGCGCTGGCGGCCGAAATGGCCGGCCATGTTGATCGCCATCGGGCTCGCCTCGCTGGTCGTGGCGCTGTTGGCGTTGCCGGCCGAGACGATCGGCACGCGCTATGGCGGCATTCCGCGCAGCCTGGAATGGCCTGGCATGCCACCCGTCAGCTTCGGCAGGATGCTCGACGTCTTGCCGGACGCCATCGCGTTCGCGCTGCTCGGCGCCATCGAATCGCTGCTGTCGGCCGTCGTCGCCGACGGCATGACGGGCCGGCGGCACCGCTCGAATTGCGAGTTGGTGGCGCAGGGCTTCGCCAACGTCGCGTCGGCTTTGTTCGGCGGCATCTGCGCCACCGGCACCATCGCCCGCACCGCCACCAATGTGCGGGCCGGCGCGCACGGCCCGGTCTCGGGCATGGTCCATTCGGGAATCCTGCTGGTGCTGATGCTGGTGGCGGCGCCGCTTGCCAGCTACATCCCGCTCGCGGCCCTTGCCGGCGTCCTGGCGGTGGTCTGCTGGAACATGGTCGAGAAACAAGCCTTCGCCACGCTGCTCATGGCATCGCGCGGCGATGCGCTGGTGCTGATGGCGACCTTCCTCATCGTCGTCTTCCGCGATCTCACCGAAGGCATCGTCGTCGGCTTCGCGCTCGGCTCGATCCTGTTCATCGACCGCATGGCCAAGTCCGTCGCGGTCGAGGCGGACCTGGCGCAGGACGACGTCGCCGACAGCGTCGGCGGCGCCCGCGCCTATGATTCCGCGGAGGCAAGCGACGCCGACACCGTCGTCTACCGCATCTCGGGCGCCTTCTTCTTCGGTGCCGCGTCCACCGTCGGCAGCGTGCTCGACCGCATCGCCGACCAGCGCCGCAACTTCGTGCTCGACTGTTCGGCCGTGCCGCTTTTCGATTCGACGGCGGCCAATGTCATCGAAAGCGCGGCCCACAAGGCGGGGCGCGCCGGCGTGCGCTTCATCATCTCGGGCGCCTCGCCGCAGATCCGGCGCATGCTGATCAACCACGGCGTCAAGCCGCCGCTGGTGACCTATGCCGCGTCGATCCGCGACGCGCGGGGCCAATTGGCGGGGAAACAAGGGGCGGAGCAGCTGTCTCTCAACGATTGAGCGATGCCGGGCCGCTGACGAACGGACTTTCCCTGACGTAGAACCGCAGCAGGCGGTCGGCGTCCTTCGAAATGCCGATCCTGATGCCCTGTCCGATCGCACAGGGCTCACATTCATCGTGGGCGAGCCACAGCGGGCCTTCCCGGCACAGGTCGATCCCGTCGAGCGAACGATCTATCCGCAACGCCGCGGCCAGCCTTCCGGGCCCCCGCGCCAAGTCGCGCAGGCGCTCGACGCCTCGGTTCAGCCGCATGATCGCGACGCCTTCCAGCGGTTCCAGCGCCCGGATCAGCACACCGGTCCCCACCCCTGGCGTCTCGCTCGAGACATTCAGCATGAAGGAGGTGCCATAGGCGAGGTAGACATAGGCGTGCCCGGCTTCGAGAAACAGCGACCGGTTGCGCTGCGTCATCCCTCGAAAGCCGTGCCCGGCCGCGTCACCGACGACATAGGCTTCCGTCTCGACGATGCGGCCGCTGACCCTGCCTTCGGGCAAGTCGCGCACCACCAGCTTGCCGACGAGAAACCGGGCGAGGGCGGCCGTATCGTCCGGCAGCTCGGAGCGGGCGAGCGGCTGATGATCCTCCCCGTGACTCACGGCATCCGCTCGACCCATTGCGCCCGCGAAGCTCCCGGCTCGAACGGATCGCCGAAATACTGCGTCTCGCGGGCGACCTTGCCGTCAAGGAACTCCATGATGCTGACCGTATAGGAGGGCCGCCCGTCATAGGTCAGCACATATTCGGTGACCAAGAGGTTACCGGCGCCGGTGATCCGCCGCACGCTGAAGCGCTTGCGGTCCGGCTGCGCGGCGCGCGACGACTGGATGTCGCGCCGGCCGCGGATGCGCTCGCCCGATTGCGGATAGTCGAGCACCGCATCCTCCCGGTAGATCTCGTGTTCGGCCTCGAAGTCACCGGCATCGGAGGCGGCCCAGTGGCGATCCAGGGCCGCCCTGATTTCCCGGTCGTCCATGGCAATCCTCCTTGACCATTACCGTGGGATCGACCGTCGTAGCACGGTCCATTCCACGGCTGTTAGCATGGGTCGCATGGATCGACCCCGAAGCGCCGGTGCTCAGTCGAGCTTCAATGCCGCCACTTCGCCCTCGCTCATCAGCGGCACATAGAGGATCGACTTGCCGTCGGTGCCGATGTCGGCGCTGCCGGGCTTGAAATGCGCCACCGCTTCCGGGGTTCCGCCGGCCTTGTACCGGTAGAGCGTGCCGGTCATGTAGGCGGTGGCATAGATGGCGTCGCCAATGGCGACGACGCCGTCGAGGTCGGCAAAGTTCTGCGCGCCGGGCAAAGGCGTGATTTTCCTCGTGGCGAGGTCGACGGCCAGCAGCCCGCCGGGCTCCGCCGTGCTGAAATCCGCCTTGATGCCCTTGCCCCAGGAGGCGACGATCAGCCTGTCGCCATCGGCGAAGACGCCGTTGGGTGAAGCCAGCAACGCATCCCTGGCGAACAGCTCCGGTTTGTCGCCGTCGATGCGATAGATCGTCTCGGCCAGCATGTCGCTGACATAGACCTTGCCCGTCTGGTCCGAGGTCATGTCGTTGAGGAAGACCGCATTCGGCACCGCGATGGTGGCGATGAGCCTGCCGCTGGCCAGATCCACGACGCGGATCTTGGTGATGTCGGCGACATAGAGCCTGCCGCCCGCTATCGCCATGCCCTTGGGCGCGTCCATGCCGTCGGTCCAATGCTGGGTGACCGTCTTGCCGTCCAGCGACAGCAGGCTGAGATAGCCGTTGCCGTCAGCCTCGCCCGGATTGCCTGATATGTTGGAGACGATGATGCGATTGTTGGCGGCATCGAACAGCGCCGATTCCGGTTGTTCGAGGCCCGTGGCGCGCCAGAGTTCGCCGGCCCGGACGGCGGGTGCGGTGGCGATGCCGATGATGGCGGCAAAGGCTGGGAGGATGAAACGGTTCATGGCTGTTCTCCTGTGATGACAGGCGGGTAGCTAGGGTTTTTGATACTTTTCCGGAAGCTCGATTACCGCTAGTATCGAATATCGATACTAAAATGCCGGCAAGAGGTGCATCCCATGAACGCTCTGATCTTCGAGGCGCTGAAGCGGACGCTGAAGGCGAAAGGTGTCACCTATCGTGAGCTTGCCGAGCGCATGGGCGTTTCCGAGCCGACGGTGAAGCGCATCTTCCACGAGAAGAACTGCAAGCTCGACCGGCTGGTGGATATCTGTGCCGCCGCCGGCGTCGAGCTGGACAACGTGCTCGGCTCGATGAACCGCGGGCCGGGGCCGGTCAACCACATCGCGCCCGAGATCGAGCGCCGGCTCGCCGGCCGGCCGGCGTTGCTGTTCATCTTCGTCATGCTCTCGGAGAAATTCACGCCTGAAGGCATCATGCGTTCGCAAGGCCTGAGCGAAGCCTCGATGTTCCTCTATCTGCGCGACCTCGAGCAGCTCGGCCTGATCGCGCTTGGCCGTGGCCTGTCGGCGAAATTGCTGGTCGAAACGCCGATCCAGTGGAATTTCGAGGGGCCACTCAGGCCGCTGTTCGAGATGACCAACAAGAATTTCATCGGCTGGGCCATCAGCCATATCGAGAAGGGGGCGACCTTCGTCAGCTTCTCCAGGCGGATGCGTCCGGAGACGGCGGAGATGGTGCGGCGCGAGGCGGAGGAGCTGGCCGAGCGCGCCAAACTGCTCGCCCATCACGACCAGCATACGACGCCCGAGGACGGGCTCACCGGCTACAAATGGACGTTTGCCTTCGGGGCGACGCCGTTTCCCGCGATCATGCCGATCGGCCCGCATCCGCGCGATGCCGGCGCCCAGCCCGCCGCTCCTGCAAAACGCCACCCCCTGCCGGCCTGACCAATCATCCCGAGCCTGGCTGCACCTGGCGGCTGAGCTTGTCGCGCACCGCTCCCGCGGCGCCGACTGCCACCATTCGCCACCGGCTGGCCGCCCGGACCAGCCACGCGGCCCGCGATACCGACCGCGCCGGTAGGGCGCGTTGGGATAGAACAGATCCGGCACCAACATTCATGATAGAATTCGCACACTGATTTGCCAGACTGTAGTAGGCGGGCCAGACTGTAGTAGGCGAGTTTGCCGAATGCGTGACTCGTCCCCGTGAAATCGAAGTGATGCTATGCCGACCTCACCGACACTTGAACTTCGCCGCTATTCGCGCCTGAAGAATTTGCGGGAGCGCGCAGAACGCCAGGGTGCTGCATTGCAGTTCTGGGCGCGTACGGCATCGCTCGCTGTGATCTCCTGCTTCTTTTCATTGATCAGCCGCTGGGATGCCTCACTGCTCTTCGTGCTGGCGGGCCTCGTGCTGTTCCAGCTCGTCGGCCTGATCCAGTTTCTTCTTGTGCGCCGTCGCACGGGGCCATGGTGGATCGGTTACCTCGTCGGTACGCTTGACATCATTCTGTTGACCATTCTGCTGGTAACGCCCAACCCGTTTTCCGCGGAGGTGGTGCCGGCCGCAATGCAACTGCGCGAGGGCAGCTTCAAATTCCTGCTGATTTTCGTATGCCTTGGCGCGCTGACCCTTTCGACACGATTGGCGCTCTATCTCGGCGCGCTCGCGGCCTTGACGTGGGCGATCGGGGTGGGATGGGTGATTTTTCATCCGGGAACCGTCATTCCGGCGACGAACCTCTATTCGCTGCCGATGACAGAGCGGTTAAGGCTCTATCTCAACCCCAATTTCGTCGATACGTTCGCGCAGGCGACCAATGTGTTGGTTGTGCTGATTATCGGCGCGATCATGGCGCTGGTCGTCTCTCGTTCCCGACGTCTGTCGGAGGACTATGTCAAGGCAGAGCGTGCCCGCGCCAATCTTGCCCGGCATTTTTCGCCCAACGTCGTCGACCAGCTCGCCACGGATGACGAGCCCTTCGGCCCGGTCCGCCGGCAGAATATCGCGGTGCTGTTCGCCGACATCGTCGGCTTCACACATTATTCCGAGGATCATCCGGCCGAAGCAGTGTTTGAACTTCTGCGTCAGTTCCACCGTCGCATGGAGCAGGTTATTTTCGACCACCACGGCACCGTCGATAACTATATCGGCGATTGCATCATGGCGACATTCGGGGTTCCGCAAGCCAGCCATGACGACGCGACTCGCGCCATTCAGTGCGCTGAAGCGATGATCGCCGCACTCGAAGACTGGAATGTGCAGCGTGTGTCCAGGGGATATCCGCCGTTGGACGTTCGGATCGGTGCACAATACGGCGCAGTCGTCATCGGCGCTGTCGGCAGCGAGCGCAATCTGTCCTTCGCGGTGGTGGGCGACACTGTCAACGTCGCCAGCCGTTTGCAGTCGCTGTGCCGTGAGGTTCAGGCGAATATCTGTTTTGGATCACGACTGATCGAGGCCGCGAAGGCGGAATCGCCCGCGACACAGTTGAATGCGCGCGATCATGGACCGGTGAGCATCCGCGGCCGGGACGAACCGGTCCATGTCTGGGTCGAACACAGAGCCGAAAACCAGGGCCCTGTAGCGGTTTCGGCATGATGTAGGCCGCCATGTGAAACGCATGCACCTCGTCGGACAGGCCGCGCCACAGGGCATGTCCTGACCCAGGCCGAAGCCATCACGTGTCTGAGGCGATTGTTCCGGCCTTTGCGGCTTCGGCGTCTGTGCTTGCCTTGTCGTCCCAGACCATCTGCCGGTAGTCGAAACCGTATTCCAGCGTCGGTTTGACGATGCGGAAAAACGGCGACAGGTCGAAATCGCGTGGCGTATAGAGCGAGTGGTGGCGGATGTGCAGGATTTCCCTGCGCGAATAGTTCGACTGCGCCGAGGCACGGCCGGGCGCGCGGGTGATCTCGGGCAGGATCGGGTAGCGGATCTGGCCATAAGCCTCGGCAATCAGCGTCGAGCAGAAGGCGCGTGTCGGGTCGCCGGAACCAAACGCCAGCATGCGGCGGCGCCAACGCACCGGCACTGGCGGCGTCGGCAGGAAATAGCGCAGCATGTCGAAGATATTCTTGAGGTCGTATTTCAAACCGAGCTTGCCGATCATGAAGGCGACCACCTTGTCGCGATCCTCCGGCGCCAGTCCGCTCGCGCGGCAAATGCGGGTGTTGTAGGTCCGGTAGCGCGACAGCGGTACGGCGACGCTGCCTTCGCCGAGCGTGACCTCGATCAGCCGCCGCCGTTCCGTACCGTCCTCCGGTTCGGCCAGCGCGTCGCCGACATAGAAAGCCGCGTGCGACCAGGTTGACTGTGTGAGGTACTTGATCGCCGCCGAAATCTTCTGGTTGCCCTCGATCAGCAGGATGTCGCCCGGCTCCAACGTGCGGCGCAGCGTTTCTGGGTCCGATGGCGTATAGGGTTCATAGCCGGAGGATTCGTCCTGCAACCGGCCGGCAAGCCAGCGGCCAAGTCGATCCAGGAGCGTGTCGCCGGGCTTGGTCATTCCATACGGCGATTACCACGGACGGGCGGCTGAGCGCCAGCCGCTGTCAATTGGCGGTGGCGTTCGTGTCTTCCAGCGAGGCAGCGCCGGCAAGATCGTCGCGTGCCTTGCGGGCGAGCTTTTTCGTCGCGCGCTTGGGGCTGTCGCCGAACAGTTCGGCGGCCTCGGCGAGACAGGCTTTCCTGAGGCTCTTTTCCGAGCGCTTAAGCAACTTGCCGAGGAGTTTTGTGTCCTCGGGCGGCCCCAGCGGCTCGCTGTCCGCCTCGAGCAGCGCGCGCATGACGAACACGTCGTGCAGTTCACCGAGCCGCTCGCCCAGTTCATCCACGGCCTTGCGCCGCGCCTTGATCGGGGTCGGCCACAGCCTGCCCAGCAGCGACAGGTGCATGCCATGCGTCTTGGCAGCCTTGCGCAGGTCATGGAAATCGTCGGCTTCACCGCGCGCGCCGGCCTTGTCGAGCGCCTTCCTTGCACGCCGCAAGGCGACGCGGGCGCCTTCGGCAAGCACGTCGGCGGCCTGTTCCGGCTGATCGGGCAAAGCAAGGGTTCCAATGCGCTTCAGGCCGTCTTCGCAGGCGGCGGTGGCCGCCCCGATCGCCGCCTTCAGCCCGGCGCCTTCGTGCAGATCATGCTGGCGTACGATCAACCTGTCGCGCACGGCATCAAGCCCGCTACCGGTGCTTTCCCTGCCAAAGTCCGCCGCCAGCCGATCGATGGTTTCGATCAGGGCCGTGGCTTCACGCGGACCGGCAAGCAGCGCCGCGACATTGCGATAGCACTGGTTTTCCGTGGCGCAGAAAGTTTCGTCACCGGAACGAACCAGGCGCAACAAGGCACGCGCGCTCTTGAGCCGCTTGCGGCACTTGTGCAGCCCCTGTTCCGGCCGGGTGTGCGCCATCTCCAGATGCAGCAGGGCCTTGCCGATCTCCTCGGCAAGGATACGCCTGACCTCCCCGGTCAGCGGCAGGCGCGGATCGATACGAAAGCTCATGCGGCGATCTCCGGTATCCCCCCGAGGGCGAGCGACGCGTTGTAGAATTTCTGCTCGCCGGTCACTTCCCGGCCGAGCCAGTCAGGCAGCATTTCGTCCGGAACCTCTTCTGGCGTCTCGAGCTCGGCCACCACAAGTCCCGCCAGTGCACCGCCAAAGACATCGACTTCATAGAGATAGCCGCGATGCCTAACATGGTGACGTGTCTTCTCGATGACACGTCCGATGGCGAAGTCCAGCATCTCCACCGCCTCCTCCAGCGGGATCGAATATTCGAATTCGTCGCGCTCGCGCGCGCTGCTGCCGAATTTGAGCGTCAGCTTGGCGGAGGCGCCATCACTGATGCGGATGCGGACGGTTCGCCCGGGTGCCGTGGCGAGATAGAACTGAAGAATGCGGATATCGGCTTCCGCCAGATCCCGCCATGCGGTGCTGGAGACCAGGAATTTACGCTCGACTTCCTTGCCCATGGCCGCGCACTAAAGCGGTTGCCGCGCGCGATGGCAAGACAGCGCCGCATGCAAGTTGACTTTAATCAATCGATTGATTAAAGTCTTTTGCATGATCAAATTGCCAGATGCCAGGCGGCCCCGCCGCGAGACCTCCCCGGCAGAGCCGACGCGCGCCGCGCTGGTCCAGGCGGCGTTGAAACTGTTTGGGCGGCAGGGCTTCGACGGCACCTCGACGCGCCAGATTGCCGCCGAGGCGGGCGCCAATATAGGCTCGATCGCCTATCATTTCGGCGGCAAGGAAGGTCTTCGCGCCGCTGCCGCCGACTTCATCGTCGCGACCATCCAGGCCGTCGCCGGGCAGGCACTGGGCGCAGGCGAGAGGCTCGGCCATGGACAGGCGGCGGCAAGCGATCCGGAAGCGGCAGGCGCGCAGCTCTTCACGGCGCTCGAGCGGATGGTCGGCTTCATCGTGGCTCAGCCGCAGGCCGGAGAGATCGTGCAATTCGTGCTGCGCGAGCTGTCTTATCCGACGGCGGCGCTCGACCGCATCTATGACGGCGTCTTTGAGCCGACGCACCGCCGGCTGTGCCAGATCTGGGAGCAGGCCACCGGAGAGCCGGCCGAGAGCGAACGCACCCGGCTCACTGTGTTCACGTTGATCGGGCAGGTCATCTATTTCCGCATCGGCCGCGAGGCTGTCATGCGCCGCATGGGCTGGCGCGACATCGGCGCCGCCGAGGCCGCCAAGGTGGTGGCGGTCACCACGGACAATCTCGGCGCCATACTGGCCGCCCGGAAGGGACCAGGAATGAAGGGATCAAAACAATGAGCTTTCTGTGCTCGCTGCCGCTCGCCGCGCAATTGTTCGGCGCCTGCGCGCCGGTGGCGCCGCTCGCCGTCGGTTATGTCGAGGGCGATTATGTGCTCCTGGCGCCGATCGAGGTGGCGCAGGTCGATACGGTGGCGGTGAAGCGAGGCGACCGCGTCATGCCGGGAGCCACCGTGGTGACACTCGAAAATGCCGACGCCAAGATCGCGGTGGCGCAAGCGCAGGCGGCGCTGGCCCAGGCGCAGGCGCAGTATGCCGATCTCCAGGTCGGCAAGCGGCCGGAAGAGATCGCCGTGCTGAAGGCCGAGGTCGACATGACCAAGGCACAGGCCGCCGACGCAAAGCGAAAATTCGACCGCGCCAGCGACCTGTTCAAACGCGGCGCCGGCACGCAGGCAGATTTCGACACGGCTTCCGCGACGCTGGAGACGGCCAATGCGCAGGTCGGCCAGGCGGAGGCCAACCTGTCGGTCGGCGGCCTGCCGGCGCGCGCCGAAACGATCAAGGCCGCCGACAATCAGGTCAAACAGGCGCAGGCGGCACTGGATCAGGCGCAATGGCGGCTCTCCAAACGGGTGTTGGCGGCACCTTCGCCAGGCCGCGTCAACGACGTCATCCGCAATCCCGGCGACACGGCGGGCCCGACCGCGCCGGTCATCTCGGTGCTTCCCGACGGCGCGGTGAAGCTCAGCGTCTATATTCCGGAAAGCGCCTTCTCCTCGGTCAAGGTCGGCAGCCTGCTCCGCGTCCATTGCGACGGCTGCGGCCCGGGGGTGAAGGCGCGCGTCAGCTACGTCTCGCCCGATCCCGAATTCACCCCACCGGTGATCTACTCCCTCGAAAACCGGCAGAAGCTGGTCTACCTCGTCGAGGCGCGGCCGGAGGGCGATGCGGGGCCGCTGCAGCCCGGCCAGATCGTCGATGTCGATCTCGCGGATATGGGAAAATGAACGCCATCGACGTTCACGGCCTGGTCAAGCGCTTCGGCGACAAGACCGTCGTCGACCATGTGACGATGTCGGTCGCCGAGGGCGAGATCGTCGGCTTCCTCGGCCCCAACGGCTCGGGCAAGACCACCACCATCCGCATCATGTGCGGCCTGCTGACGCCGGACGAGGGCGAAGGCACGGTGCTGGGCTTCAACATCCGCACCGACAGCCTCAGGATCAAGCGCGAAGTCGGCTACATGACGCAGAAATTCTCGTTCTACGAGGATCTGACGATCGGCGAGAACCTCGAATTCGTGGCGCGGCTCTACCGGCTGCGGCCGGTCGAGGACTATGTCTCGCGCACACTGGAGGAGCTCGGGCTGACGACGCGCCGCAATCAGCTGGCCGGCACCTTGTCCGGTGGCTGGAAGCAGCGCCTGGCGCTGGCCGCCTGCATCATGCACAAGCCGAAACTGCTGCTGCTGGATGAGCCGACGGCCGGCGTCGACCCGAAGGCGCGGCGCGAGTTCTGGGACGAGATCCATCGCCTGGCGAGCGGCGGGCTGACCGTGCTGGTGTCCACACATTACATGGACGAGGCCGAGCGCTGCCACCGCATCAGCTACATCTCCTATGGCAAGATGCTGGCCACCGGCACCGTCGCCGACGTGGTGAAGAATGCGGGCCTGACCACCTTCGTACTGCAGGGTCCAAAGCTCGACGAGGTGGCGCAAGCGCTGCAAGACCGCCCCGGCGTCGACCAGGTGGCGCCGTTCGGCGCGACGCTGCACGTCGTCGGTTCCGACCGCGAGAAGCTCGAGGGCGCGCTTACCGATGTCGAGAGAGAGCACAAGGGCGTGACGGTGACGCCGGGCGAAACCAGCCTGGAGGATGTCTTCATCCAGTTCATGTCGGGATCGAAGGACAACATGGCATGAACAGCGTCTTTTCCTTCGCCAGGCTCGGCGCCCTGCTGATCAAGGAGTTCATCCAGATGCGGCGCGACCGCATTACCTTCGCCATGATGCTGGGCGTGCCGCTGATCCAGCTCGTGCTGTTCGGCTACGCCATCAACAACGACCCGAAAAGCCTGCCGGCGGCCCTGGTGGCGACCAGCAGCGATCCCTATACCCGCGCCATGGTCGCGGCGCTGCAGACCACCGGTTATTACCGCTTCGACCATGTCGCGCAAAGCGCGGACGAGGCCGAGTTCCTGATGGCGCGTGGCGACGTCGCTTTCGTCGTCACCATCCCGGCCGATTTCGCCCGGCGCGTCGAGCGCGGCGACAAGCCGCAAATCCTGATCGAGGCCGATGCCACCGATCCGGCGGTCGCCAGCGGCGCCATCTCGACGCTCGGCACCATCGCCGGCCAGGCGCTGCTGAGAGCGCAGGGCACGCAGGAAGCCGCGGCGGAAGCCGCCAGGGGCCAGCTCGATGTCGTCGTCCATCGCCGCTACAATCCCGAAGGCATCTCGCAATACAACATCGTGCCCGGCCTGCTCGGGGTCATCCTGCAGATGACGATGGTGATGATGACCTCGATCGCGCTGACGCGTGAGACCGAGCGCGGCACGATGGAGAATCTCCTGGCGATGCCGTCGAGCCCGCTGGAGATCATGATGGGCAAGGTGCTGCCCTACCTGGCGGTCGGAGCGGTGCAAGTGGGGGTGGTGCTGGCGGCGTCGAAGCTTCTGTTCGCCATCCCGTTCACCGGCTCGATGACGCTGCTTCTGTCGGCGGTGCTGGTGTTCGTGCTGTCGCTGGTGCTGCTCGGCTACACGATCTCGACGATCGCACGCACGCAGATGCAGGCGCTTCAGCTCACCTTCTTCTTCTTCCTGCCCTCGATCATGCTGTCGGGCTTCATGTTCCCCTATCGCGGCATGCCGGACTGGGCGCAGACCTTCGGCGAGATCTTCCCGCTGACGCATTTCCTGCGCATCACCCGCGCGGTGATGCTGAAGGGCGCGGAACTGCCGGCGGTGGCGACCGAGATCGGCTGGCTGGTGGTCTTTGTCGCGCTGTTCGCCGGCGTTGCGCTGGTGCGGTTCAGGCGCACGCTGGACTGACGAGAGCTGAACCGTGCCGCCCTACGCCGCCATGATCCCGGCATAGGTGCCGAAATCGACATTGCCGCCGGACAGCACCACGGCAACGCATTTGCCCGACAGCTCGATCTCGCCCGATGACAGCGCCGCCAGCGCGACGCAGCCGCCGGGCTCGACCACCAGCTTCAGAAAGGCCATGGCGTCGCGCATCGCCTGCCTGACGGCATCCTCGGAGACGGCGACGGCGCCGGCGAGATTGCGGCGGTTGATCTCGAAGGTGATCGCACCCGGCTCGGCGGTGAGGATGGCGTCGCAGATCGAACTATGGCCCGGCTCGTTCGACACCCTGGCGCCCGCCGCCAGCGAGCGGCGCGTGTCGTCGAAATGCTCGGGTTCGACCGCCCAGATCGCGGTGCCGGACGAGGTATCCTTCACGGCAACCGAGATGCCGCTGGTCAGGCCGCCGCCGCCACAGGGGATGACGACCGCGTCGAGCGAGACACCCAGCGCCCGCGCCTGCCTCACCAGCTCCAGTCCGATCGTGCCTTGGCCGGCAATGATGGCCGGATCGTCGAAAGGCGGCACCAACGCCATGCCCCTGTCGAGATAGGGGCGCACGACCGCCATGCGGTCGTCCTTGAAACGGTCGAAGGGCACCACTTCGGCGCCCATCTTGCGGACATTGGCGATCTTCATGTCAGGCGCGTCCGCCGGCATGGCGATGACCGCCTTGACGCCGAACATGGCGGCGGAAGCCGCCACTCCTTGCGCGTGATTGCCCGAGGAGAAAGCGACGACGCCACGAGAACGCTCCGCCTCGCTCAGCGTCGACAGCTTGTTGTAGGCACCGCGGAACTTGAACGAGCCGGTCCGCTGCAGCGTCTCCGGCTTGAACAGGATGCGGCCGCCGAAGCGCCTGTTCAGCTCCTGCGATTCGATCAAGGGGGTCTCGACGATCAGGCCCGAGAGCCGTGCGGCGGCGGCGTGGATGTCGGCGATGCCGGGAGGGGTGGTCATGGCGGGTCCTGTGGCGATGCAATCCGGCCATGGTGCACGCAAAGGCTCGCGCGATGCCAACGAAAAGATGTGACCGGGACAAAGTTCGCGATTGTGATCAAAGATACAAATGTATCCAGCGTTGCGGCCGTCACGCCCGCATGTCGCAATTCACCCCAGCAATGTCCGCTGCCGCTTGCTGCCGCCCAGCTTGCGCCAGTTGTTGAACCGATGCGTGGCGGCGGCAAACGAGATCTTCATCTGCTGGGCCACCGAATAGCGCGACTTGCCTTCGTCGAACATGCGGTAGCAGCACTCGACGCCTTCCTCGGTCAGCTTGCCGTCGGGTGCCTTGTTGTGCGGGTTGGCGGGGTCGAATTTCTCGACCTGCTGCTTGACCAGTCCCTTCAGGCGCTGCAGGTCGGCCTCGATGCTGGCGATGAGATCGAGGACCGGTCTCGGGTCGTAGGCGTGCGGAGGCTTCTTGTCCGTCATCAGCTCGTTCCTTTTTTGCTTGGCCCCCATATATAGGTGAACATTCGCTGATATGAAGAGTGACGCCCAGTGCCCGGCTTCAACTATTCTTGACTGTGGCTAAGCGCACGATTGACCATGGACGTTGCAAATCATAGTTTAGAACAATTCTAAACTAGGGTGATTTCCTCATGCTTTCCCGTGTTTTCGGCTTCGGCCGCCGCTCCTTCGAATCGCTCTCCGAACAGGAGATCCTGGCGCTGGCCATTTCATCGGAGGAGGATGACGGGCGTATCTACCGGGCCTATGCGGACGGATTGTCCGAGACTTTTCCGCAATCGGCCAAACTCTTCGAGGCCATGGCCGAGGAGGAAGACGGCCATCGCGACTCGCTGATCGAACTCTTCCGCAAGCGTTTCGGCGAGCGCATTCCGCTGGTCCGCCGTGAGCATGTGAGGGGCTATTTCGAGCGCAAGCCCGACTGGCTGGTGCGGCCGCTCGGCATCGAGGCTGTGCGCCGCCAGGCCGAGGCGATGGAGCGGCAGGCCTACCTGTTCTATGTCGAGGCGGCCAAGCGCACCACTGACGCCTCGACCCGCAAACTGCTCGACGATCTGGCCGCGGCCGAACAAGGCCATGAAAGCTCGGCGCATGCGTTGGAGCAGAAACATGTGCCGGGCGAAGTCAAGGTCGAGGAGGCGACCGCCGAGCAGCGCCAGTTCATCCTCACCTATGTGCAACCGGGCCTGGCCGGGCTGATGGACGGGTCGGTGTCGACGCTGGCGCCGATCTTCGCCGCCGCTTTTGCCACCCATGACACTTGGCAGACGCTTCTCGTCGGTCTCGCCGCCTCGATCGGCGCCGGCATCTCGATGGGCTTCACCGAGGTCGCTTCCGACGACGGCAAGCTGTCGGGCAGAGGTTCGCCGATCAAGCGCGGCCTGACCGTCGGCATCATGACGACGCTGGGCGGCCTCGGCCACGCGCTGCCCTATCTTATCCCGCATTTCTGGACCGCGACGGCGGTAGCCGCCGTGGTGGTTTTTTTCGAACTGTGGGCCATCGCCTTCGTCCAGAACCGCTACATGCAGACCCCGTTCCTGCGCGCCGCCTTCCAGGTGGTGCTGGGCGGCGCCCTGGTGTTCGCGGCGGGCGTGCTGATCGGGAATGCGTAGCAGCGGGAAGGAACGGCGCTATCCATTCGTCGCGCGGCTGTCCGCCGGCGCCTCGTCCCTCTCGGTCAGTCCGTAGTCGCGCACCACGTGCGCGATCCGCAACCGATAGCCGGCAAAGATACCGCCGCGCCCGGCCTGCTGCGCCTGCCGGTGCTCTTCGGTGTTGCGCCAGGCCTTCACCGCCTCCTCGTCGCGCCAGAACGACAGCGACAGCACCCGGTTCGGGTCGGCAAGGCTCTGGAAGCGCTCGACGGAGATGAACCCGTCAATGCGGTCGAGCAGCGGGCGCAAGTTCGCGGCGATGCCGAGATAGGCATCGCGCTTGCCCTGCGCCGGCTGCACCTCGAAGATGACGGCGATCATGCCTTCACCAGCGGCGCATGCGGGCCGGAAGCCAGTTTCAGGAACATGCGGTCCTCCCTGAGGATAAAGCGTTGGCGCCTGGCGAACTCATAGTTTGCCTTGCCGGCGGGGTCCGCGGCAAGCCGGGCGCGGTAGGCTTCGTAGGCGGCAAGGCTTTCGATGTTGTAGGCGGCATAGGCCGTCGTGGCCGAGCCCTCATGCGGCGCGAAATAGCCGATCAGATCGGCGCCGCAGCGTGGAATGGCCTGACCCCAGTTGCGGGCATACTCCTCGAAGGCGGCCTTGCCGAACGGGTCGATCTCATAACGGATGAAGCAGGTGATGGTCATGGTCGTTTTCTCCTTGATGGCTTTCGCGCCGATAGTTCGAGCGGCCTCGAAACGTCGTGCCACCCGATCTGCTAGGCAGATGACTTGGCGATCACGCCTGCCAGAAGGATTTCGCGCATTCGCGGCGCACCTCCTCCCGTGTCAGGCCGAGGTCACGCAGCAGGTGGTCGTCGATCTCCGAGAGGTCGCGGCGCTGCGAATGGCGGTCATACCAGCGGGCCAGCAGCCGTGAGCGGACCCAGGTGACGAACGGGAACGATTGGCGGCGGGGCACCGGTTCGGGGGTGAAAGCGGTTCGTGCGGCCATCCTCGTCTCCTTGATCTCATCGGAGAATAATGCTTACCTGACAAGAATGCTTCGATGAGGATCAAACCATGCGTGAAGGACCCGACATTGCCCGCATAGCCAGCCTGGTCGGCGATCCGGCCCGCGCCAACATGCTGAACGCCCTGATGGGCGGCACGGCATTGACCGCGAGCGAACTGGCGCTGGAGGCCGGCGTGTCGCTGCCGACCGCCTCCTCGCATCTGTCCAAGCTGATGGACGGCGGGCTGCTGACCTTGGCCAGCCAGGGCCGGCATCGCTATTACGGTCTGGCCGGCCCGCAGGTGGCCGGCATGATCGAGGCTATCACCGGCGTGGCGGAAGCCGTTGGCCCCAGGCGCGTCCGGCCGGGCCCGCGCGACAGCGCGATGCGCGTCGCGCGCGTCTGCTACGATCACCTCGCCGGAGAGCAGGCGGTTGCGATGCTGGACCGCTTTGTCGAGAAAAACATACTGGTCCGCGACGACAAGGAGATCAGGCTCGGGCCGTCCGCCGCATCGCATTTCGTGGCGATCGGCATCGATGTCTACACCAAGCCGCGGCGGCCGGTGTGCCGCGCCTGCCTCGACTGGAGCGTGCGGCGTTCGCACCTCGCCGGGACGCTGGGCGCCGCCATCCTCGACAAGATTCTTGCCGAGAAATGGGCGCGCCGCGAGAAAGAGAGCCGCGCGGTGATTTTCTCGCCGCCGGGCAAGCAGGCGTTCGAGAGGGTGTTTTTGGGGTGAGAGTCCCGCAGCGTTGAAGTCGAGCTACCCCCGCTTCAGCACCTTGCCCTTCTTGAAGAAATCCACCCAGGGATCGGCTTCGGAAAGCCGTTTCAGCGTCGTCTTGTCGCCGATCGGGAAGGCGTTCGGCGGCAGGCCGGCCTCGATCTCGGCCCAGGTCACCGGCATCGACACCGTCGCGCCCTTCTTGGCGCGCGAGGAGTAGGGCGCGACGGTGGTCGCGCCGCTGCCGTTGCGCAAATAGTCGACGAAGATCTTTCCCGTGCGCGCCTTCTTCGACAGCGTCGCGGTGTAGCGGTCCGGCGCGCCTTGCTCCAGCGCCCTGGCAAAATCATGGGCGAAGCCTTTGACCTCGGCCCAATCCGCCGACGGCTTCAGCGGAACGACGACGTGAAAGCCCTTGCCGCCCGATGTCTTGACGAAGTTGGGCAGCGACAGCTCGTCGAGCTTGCCCCTGATGTCGAGCGCCGCCTCGCGCACCGCCTTCACATCGACGCCCTCGTCGGGGTCGAGGTCGAAGACGATCTGGTCGGGCTGTTCAAGCTTGTCGATGGTGCAGCCCCAGATGTGGATCTCGACCACGCCGAGCTGGACCAGCGCCGCGATGCCATCGAAATCGCGGATGAACAGGATTTCCTCGCCATCCGTGGGATCCTTGGTCTTCTCGATTTTCGCATGCATGCCGGGCGAGGCATGCTTCTGGAAGAAGCGCTGGCCGCCGACGCCATCGGGCGCCCTGACCAGGCTGAGCGGGCGGTCGACCACGAATTGCTTCATGCGCGGCCATACCAGCGCGTAATGATCGAGCAGGGCCTGCTTCGAGATCTTTTCGTCGGGCCACAGAAGCTTGTCCGGGTGGGACAGCTTCACGGTGGTTTTCGCCGCGGTTGCTGCCGTGTTGGCGTTGCCTGCCGCCGGCTTGGCCTTGGCGGGGCTCTTGCCTGTCGCTGCCTTGGTTCCCGTGGCCCCTGTTCCCGTTGCCTTGGGCTTTTCCTGCACGACTTCCTCCGCCGGCTTGTCCTCGCGCAACCCCTGGAACGAAGCATGGCGTATTATACGGTCCGACGTCCAGCTGCGAAACTCCACTTCGCCGACCAGTTCCGGCTTGACCCAGACCAGGCCCTTACCCTTCGGCACGGCCGCATCGAAGGGCGAGGCGTCCGCCTTCAGCGCATCGAGCTTCTTCTTCAGGTCGTTGGCGCTCTTGGTGGAGAAGCCGGTGCCGACACGGCCGGCATAGTGCAGGCCGCCGTCTTCGAAATAGCCGACCAGCAGCGAGCGCAGGCCGCGTCCGGTCTTGTCCGACGGCAGATAGCCGCCAATCACGAATTCCTGCCGTGCCGTGCATTTCGATTTGACCCATGTCGGACCGCGCCCGCCGCGGTAGGGCGCATCGGCGCGCTTTGAGACGACGCCTTCCAGCCCCATGCGGCAGGCATGTTCCAGCATGATCTTGCCGGGTTCCGCAAAATGGTCGGAAAAACGCACCGCCGCGGCGTCGGAAGGTTCGCCGAGCAGGGCCTGCAAGGCCTGCTTGCGCTCGACAAGCGGCTCCCGGCGCAAATCCTTGCCGTCTAGCCGCATCAGGTCGAAGACGTAATAGATGAAGCGATTCGTCCGCTTCGCCGACAGATCCTGCTGCAGCAGCGCAAAGGACGACACGCCGCTGTCGGCCAGAACGACGATCTCGCCGTCGAGGATGGCGTCGCTGCATTTCAGCGCGGCGAGTTCGGCCGCGATCTCGCCGCCGAATTTTTCCGTCCAGTCGAGGCCGGTGCGGGTCAGGAGCCGAACGTCGGTGCCGGCGATCTGCGCCTGCATGCGGTAGCCGTCGAACTTCACCTCATGCAGCCAGTCCTGGCCCGAGGGTGCGTCGCGCTCCAGCGTGGCGAGCTGCGGCTCGATGAAATCGAGCTTCTTGCCGCCGGTCCTGGCCTTGCCGGCGGCCGGCTTGTTCGAATGCCAGACCTTCGGCTTCTCGCCCTTGGCCGCCTTGCCTTCACCGACCTCCTCGATCGTCAGGCCCGATTTCACCGATTTCGGCTCGTCTTGCAGAATATCCTCGCCGGGGCGTGCGGCGGCATCGTCCGACTTGATCAGCAGCCAGTTGTCGCGTTTTTCGCCAGGGCGCGGCCGCAGCCGCACCAGATGCCATTTGCCATGCAGCTTGTGCCCCTCGAGCTCGAAGTTGATGTGGCCCTTCGCCATCATCTTGGCCGGATCGCCCTCGGGCATCCAGGTGCCCTCGTCCCAGACGAGGACCGAGCCGCCGCCATATTCGCCCTTGGGGATGGTACCTTCGAAGCCGGCATAGTCGATGGGGTGATCCTCGACATGCACGGCCAGCCGCTTTTCGTGCGGGTCGAGGCTCGGACCGCGCGTCACCGCCCAGCTCCACAGCACGCCGTCATACTCAAGTCGAAAATCGTAATGCAGCCGTGTGGCGGCATGCTTCTGGACGACGAAGATGCCGCCGTCCTGCTTGCCGCGCGCAACCTTGCCCGCCGGCTCGGCGGTCTTCTTGAAGTCACGCTTCGAATGGTACTGTTCGAGGCTGCTGGCCATCTCGTATCCTCAGGCCGATTTGCGCTTCGGCGCAACGCTTTTCGCCTTGGCACGTTTGGCCGCCGGCTTGGCTTTCGCCGGGGATGACTTGGTTGGCGCCGAATCCGACGACAGGCTCTTCTTCAGCGCGTCGAACAGGTTGACGACATTGGAGGGTTTGGGCGCCTCCTTGGCCTTGGGCGCCTTGTGCCCCGCCTTCTTGGCGCGGATCAGTTCGAGCAGGGCGTCCTCATATTTGTCGTCGAATTTCGAGGGATCGAACTTCGTCTTCTTCTTGTCGATGATGAGCTCGGCCAGATCGGTCATCTCCTGGTCGGTCTTCACCGCCTCGATGTCGCCGAAGACAGTCTCCGGCTGGCGCACCGTGTTGTCGTAGCGCAGCGTGGTCAGCACCATGCCCTTGCCGAGCGGCTCGATGACCACGGGACGCTCGCGTCGATAAAGGACGATGCGCGCCAGCCCGGCCATCTTCTTGCCCGCCATCGCATCCCGGATGACGGCGAAGGCCTCTTCCGAAACCTTGTCGGCCGGCGCGACATAGTAGGGTGTGTCGAGATAGATCTGCCGGATCGAGGATTTGTCGACGAAGCCGTCGAGGCTCATCGTGTGCGAGGTTTCGATCTGCACCGCCTCGATCTCATCCTCCTCTATGTGGACGAAGTCGCCCTTTTCGATCTCGTATCCCTTGATCTCGTCGCCGTCCTCGACCGGGTTGCCGGTCTCGGCGTCGACATAGATCCGCTTCACCGTATTGCCGGTCTTGCGGTTCAGGATATGGAACGAGACCTTGTCGGCATGGGTGACCACGTTGGTCAGTTCGATGGCGCAGGTGACCAGCGAGAGCTTCAGATAGCCTTTCCAGGCCGGGCGCGGCGCCATGATGATTTCCCCGTGAGAAAGATCAGCTGGAACGGGCGACCACCCCGCTCGGTTCCAACCCGGTCCGCCGGGGCCGGCGCGGTTGCCGCCGGCCCCGGCTTTCAGCCCCTATTCGGCGGCCTGCAGGTTGATCTTGCTTTCCGCGATTTCGGTCAGCTTACGATCCGTTGCCTGCTCTTCCTTGAGATTCTTGGCCAGCACATTGGCGCAGTCGCTGCGGCCGAGCTGCTTGGCCCAGGCGATCAAGGTGCCGTAGCGGGTCATTTCGTAGTGCTCGACGGCCTGCGCGGAGGCGATCAGCGCGGCATCCAGAACGTCCTTGTCGTCGACATCGCCGCTGACGTCGTCGGCCTCCTCGAGAATGCCGTCGATGGCCGGGCAGTTCACCTGCTTGGCCTTGACGCCATGCAGCTCGAACACCTGCTCGACGCGTTCGATATGGCCCTTGGTCTGCTCGAGGTGTTTTTCGAAGCCGGCCTTCAATTGCGGATCGGTTGCCTTGTCGACCATCTTCGGCAACGCCTTCTCGATCTGCTTTTCGGCGTAATAGATGTCGCGCAACGTGTGTACGAAGAGGTCGTCCAGCGTTTTGATGTCCTTCGAAAAGAAGCCCATGATTTCAGCCTTTCCATTGCTCTTGCTTGCTCGGGAGGTTCCGGCCTGCCTGGGCAGTGCCTGTGAGCCGGCAATGCCGGTCCTGCGTCTCAACGTCCATTGGTGGGGCGGGTTCCGAACGCTCGCGGCCGCGCGGCAAGGAAATTCCCGGGCGGCAAGAAAGTTGAAACACAAGCGCGCCAAGGCGACATTCAAACGAAACATATGTGATGCAAAAGTCACACCGACCGAAATGGTGACAAAAGGCGTCGAAACACCCCGAATCAGCCGCAATCCGGCCATGAAGCGGCGGGTTTTCGACCAAAAATTAACATCACGTTCACTGAGTATTCACGCCTCGATGCTATCGTTCCCGCACTTCGGAAGGGACGTCCGAAAATCGGGACAGGGACCAGATAAAATGAACTTCCTCACGCAACTCATCGGCTATGCCGCCGCCATCCGCGAATTCGTCGCGCCGACCTACCGGCCCGAGCGCTATTACATGCGCGGACCGGGTCCGGCCTGCGCCCGTCGCGGCACGTCGCTGGGCGCGCACTGACCATGAGCTTCGAAAGCCGCCACGACAGCCGCATCTGCAGGCCGGGCGCCGACAGCCGCGCCACCGCCTATCGCGCCGAACGCCCTGCCCTGGCCGACCGCCGCCGTGCGGCAACGCCGCGTCTTTGACGCCGCCATCGGCTGCCTTAGTGTCATAGGACATAAGCAGCCGAGGCCAGTGTGACCGCCCGTCCGCGACGAGTCCTCCCAACGCAGGCCGTCCCTCTGAATCCTTCGGTGCAGCCGCTGATCTACCGCGCCTCGCTCGCGCTGTCCGGCACACAGGGGTTCGAGCACGATAACGCCGCCCGCCGCCTGGCCGAGTTCCAGGCAGCCCTGAACCGTGCACAGCGTCCAGCCATCGCCGGTCGCGCCGGTCGCGGCGAGCAGGACACGACGCTGAGCACCCACCCCGGGCGCATTAGACCGACGGTTAAGGTGCAAAACCGCGGCACGGCACGTCGCGGCCGCATTGCCTTTCAATCCGGCAGCGCCGCGACCGCGACGATCTCAATCATGATGTCTGCCTGGGCAAGCGCCGCGACGCCAATTACTTCCGAGGGCGGCGGATTGTTGTAACTGCAGTGCTTGGGGCAGTGCTCGGCAAAGAAAGCGTCCAGCACGTCGAGGCGAAAATTGGGAGAGCTGAGAACACCGCCGTCGGGAAAGGGCCCTCTGACGAAGAAGGTCAGCCTGATGAGATGGTCCAGCCCGCTGCCGAGCTCTTCCAGGTCCGATTTGATGGAGCCGAGAACCGCGCGCCACTGCGCCGCCACATCGCCGGCGAAGCCGCCGCCCGCTTTGCCGGCCGGATCGTAATCGTCCGATGTCGCCGTGTTTCCACAGAGATAGACAGTTCCCTTCGCGCCGCTGACGACCGTGCCCTTCCCCCATGGCATCAAGCGGCCGTTCTTGAACTTCTTGTGGGTGACGAGTTCCATTGTCTTACTCCTGTCGCTCCGCCTCGTCTGCTTGTCTGCGACAAGGATAGGGCCGCCAGGTATCGCCGCCAGTGCGGCAGTGGATGTCGCCCGGCACCGAAGGTGAGATACGGTTCTTGCGAAACTTCGCGACGAAGCCGAAAGTTTTTCCGTGACCTGTCGAAATCGGTCGCCGCCGCGCGACATACGTTCGGCCCGCAACGAAGCGGCCTTCCAAACCACGGGAGAGACCCATGCGATACATGCTTATGATCTACGCCGACGAAGCCGCGATGGCGAACGTGCCGACCGAGGCGACCTATCAGATGAGCGCCGCCTACGACGCCTACACGGAAGCGCTGAAGAAGTCCGGCACCTGGCTGGCCGGGGACAGGCTGCGCCCGAGCCAGGCGACCACCCTGGTCCGGATGACTGACGGCAAGACCAGCGTGCTCGACGGCCCCTATGCCGACACCAAGGAGCAGCTTGCCGGCTTCTACATGATCGAAGCCGAGGACGCCGACGCCGCGATCGCCTGGGCGGCGCGCTGTCCGGCGGCCAGCACCGGGACCGTCGAGGTGCGACCGATCTGGGAAATGGCCGACTATCTGCCCAAGAAGTGACGGCGTGATGGACACTCGACCCGAAATTGCCCGGGCGGCGGCCGAGACAGCCGCCCGGCAGAGCTATGGCAAGCTGGTCGCCTGGCTGGCGGCGCGCACGCGCGACGTGGCCGCGGCGGAGGATGCGCTGGCCGACGCCTTTGCGGCGGCGCTTGAACGCTGGCCGCGAACCGGCGTGCCGGAAAAGCCGGAAGCCTGGTTGCTCGCGGTGGCAAGGCGGCGGCGTGTCGATGCGGTGCGGCGGCGGCTGACCAGCGAAGCCGGCCGCGAGCATCTCAAGTTGATTGCCGAGGAGGCGGAGGCGCGCATGATCGATGACGACCTGCCCGACGAACGATTGCGGCTGATGTTTGCCTGCGCCCATCCGGCGATCGAACCGGGCGTGCGGGCACCGCTGATCCTGCAGACCATCCTCGGCTTCGATGCCGCGACGATCGCTTCCGCTTTCCTGCTCTCGCCGTCAACGATGGGCCAGCGCCTGGTGCGCGCCAAGAGCCGCATCCGCGAGACCGGCATTCCGTTCCGCGTGCCGGAGCGGGCCGAACTCGGCGAAAGGCTGGGCGCGGTGCTGGAGGCGATCTACGCCGCCTTCGCCGAGGGCTGGTCCGATCCGGCCGGTACCGAGACGCGGCGCCGGAACCTCGCCACCGAAGGTATCTGGCTCGGCCGGCTGGTGGCCTCGCTGCTGCCCGACGAGCCGGAAGCGCTGGGCCTGCTGGCTCTGATGCTGTTCGCCGAGGCGCGCCGTGCGGCGCGGCGCGACCCGGCCGGAGAGTATGTGCCGCTCGCCGAGCAGGACCATGCATTGTGGGATCATGCCCTGGTCGACGAGGCGGAAGCCCTGCTCGGCCGCGCCGCCACCATGGGCACGATCGGCCGTTATCAGCTCGAGGCGGCGGTACAGTCGGCGCATGCCGCGCGACGGCTTCGTGGCCGCACCGACTGGGCGGCGATCCGCGGGCTCTACGAAGCGCTGTTTTCGATCGCCGGGTCGCCGGTCGTGGCGATCAACCGCGCGGTGGCGATCGCCGAGACCGAGGGCGCGGTGGCGGGTTTGGCGGCTCTTTACGTGCTGGGCGACGACAAGCGGCTCAATGACTACCAGCCCTACTGGGCCGCGCGTGCCGGCCTGCTGGCCAGGCTCGGCCAGGGAGCGCAGGCGGTCGAAGCCTATGATCGGGCTATCGGCCTCGAGCGCGATCCGGCGGTGCGCCGGTTCCTGCAGGCCAAACGCGCCGCGCTCGGACAGTGAGGTTTCCGCTCAGGCCGGCCACATCTCGTGCGACGTGTTGAGCGTCTTCATCAGCGGATGCTCGCGCAACCGCGCCCACAGGCGTTCGATACCGGGCCAGACCGCCCGCGCCATCTCGATGTCGGGATGCCAGGCCACCAGCATGACGAGATAGATGTCGGCCAGCGACATCTGATCGCCGGCGAGCCAGTCGCGGTCGCGCAAGGCTGCGTCGACGACGGCAAAACCGCGGTCCATCTCGGCGACCGCCGCCTGTTTCACCGCCTTCGACCCTTCGGCATCCGTCGTGTAGCGATGGGCGTAGTAGAGCCGCAGCACCGCCGGGTAGAGCACCGAGGACATGAACGCCATCCAGCGCAGGAACTCCGCGCGCGCCGGTTCGTCGGCGGTCGGCGCCAGGCGGGCTTGCGGGTGGCGCTCGGCGAGCAGGATGCAGATCGCCGCCGATTCGGTGATCGAGCGTCCGTCCGGCAAGGTCAGCACCGGCACCTGGTTCAACGGGCTGATGGCGAGGAAGGCAGGATCGGGCGCCTCGCTTTTCGGCACGTCGATCTGCTGGAAAGGCGCATCGATCAGCGCCAGCGCTGCCTCGACGACAAAGCCGCCGCTGCCCGGACGCGTGTAGAGCTTGTACATGAAATCCTCCCCGGCCCGTCTTCTCGCGAGCCGGGGGTGATATGAACCGGAAGCAGTGGTCGGCTCAAGCGGCGCGGCGGCGCCAAGGGGAGTTTTTCTGCGGGCCAGGCTCACGCGCAATACAAACCACGCTAGCGGGCCAGCGCTGCTGTTCCTGGGTATCGAAGCCCTAAGCCCCCAGCCCCTCGAACAGGATCGTCGACAGATACCGCTCGGCGAAGGACGGGATGATCACCACCAGGGTCTTGCCCTTGTTCTCGGGCCGCGAGCCAACGACGATTGCTGCCTGCAGGGCGGCACCCGACGAGATGCCGACCGGCACGCCTTCGAGGCGGGCGATGAGGCGCGCATTGGCGACCGAATCCTCGTTCGAGACCTTGACGATCTCGTCATAAATCGTTGTGTCGAGGATCTTTGGCGCGAAGCCCGCGCCGATGCCCTGGATCTTGTGCGGGCCGGGCTGGCCGCCCGACAACACCGGCGAGGCCTCCGGTTCGACCGCGACGATCTGGACCGAGGGCTTGCGCTTCTTCAGCACCTGGCCGACGCCGGTGATGGTGCCGCCGGTGCCGATGCCGGCGACGAAGATGTCGACTTCGCCCTGCGTGTCGTTCCAGATTTCCTCGGCCGTCGTCGTGCGATGGATTTCCGGATTGGCGGGGTTTTCGAACTGCTGCGGAATGATGGCGTTGGGGATCGTCGCGGCCAGTTCGTCAGCCTTGGCGATGGCGCCCTTCATGCCTTTCGGACCTTCGGTCAGCACCAGTTCGGCGCCGAGCAGCGCCAGCATCTTGCGGCGCTCTACCGACATCGTCTCCGGCATGGTCAGGATCAGCTTGTAGCCCTTGGCGGCGGCGGCGAAGGCGAGCGCGATGCCGGTGTTGCCGGATGTCGGCTCGATCAGCGTGGTCTTGCCTGGGGCAATCTTGCCCGCCGCTTCCAGCGCCTCGATCATCGCCACGCCGATACGGTCCTTGACCGAGGCGATCGGATTGAAGAATTCGAGCTTGGCGACCAGATTGGCGACGATGCCCTTCTCCTTGGCGAACTTGTCGAGCCGTACCAGGGGCGTGTCGCCGATCGTGTCGGTGATGGAATTGTAGATGCGGCCGCGGCCGGGCACACGGGCTGAAGTGACGGGCTTGTTCATTGGTTTCGCTCCCTGGATTTCAGGCAATTGGCAGTCGCCGACAGAATAGGGCTTTCAACCGCGCAAGATAGGCCGCGGCTGGAAAATATCCGAGTGGGGGCGCGTGCTGAAAACGCCTGGCCCTCGGAAACGCATTTCTCGAAACAGCCCAGGCCGGGGAATGGTTTGGCTGAAACGACCTACTGGCGGGCGGCGATCGCCGCCGCCGCGCCAACCATGAAGGCGCCGGCGGTGCGGTTCAGCACCCTCAGCGCGCGCGGCGACTTCAGGAACCAGCGCGCCTTGGCCGCCAGCACCAGGTAAGGCAGCAGCACGACGAACAGGACGATGACCGTCAGCGCGACGAGAATGCCGTAATCGGCGAGCGTGATCGTCTTCAGGTCGACGATGGTCGGCGTGATGGCGAGGTAGAAGATCATCGTCTTCGGATTGCCGAGCGTCACGGTGAGGCCGGCGACGAAGCTCGACAGCAATCCGCCCTTGCCCTTCCGGGCTTCGACGGTTTCGGGTCTGATGCCGGCGGTCCAGAAGCGCCAGCCGAGAAAAGCCAGGTAGGCGACGCCGGCCCATTTGATGGCCAGGAATACCATGCCGAACTCCTGCGCGACGAAAGCGAGACCCAGCACCACGGCGGTCAGGTAGGTGAGATCGCCAAGCATGAGGCCAAAGGACATGGCCAGCGACGAGCGAAAGCCCGAGCCCAGCGCACGCGCGACCAGCGCGGTGACGCCGGGGCCAGGAATGGCGGCGGCGATACCGAGAGCGGCACTGTAGGCGAGGAATCCGGTGAGGGTCATGGCGTGGCGTCCAAGGGCGGTCGCGGCCTTGTCGCACGGGACGGCCTCCAGGAGAACGCCCTGAGCGCGGGATTCGCTTGCACCAGACGGCATTGGACCGGTTCGCAAGAAGATCAGGAGCGGTCGCCATTGTAAGTCACGCGCCAGATCGTGCCGTTGCCGTCCTCGGAGACGATCAAGGATCCGTCGCTGGCCACCGCAACGCCGACCGGGCGGCCCCACACTTCGCCATTGGAAACGACGAAGCCGGTCATGAAATCCTCGTATTCGCCGGTCGGCTTGCCGTCCTTGAACTTGAGCCGGACCACCTTGTAGCCGGTCCTGCTGCCGCGGTTCCAAGAGCCGTGCAGGGCAACGAAGGCGTCGCCTCGATACGCCTGGGGAAAGCCGGCTTCGGCGGGCAAATCCTTGCCATCGTAGAAGGCGATGTTGAGCGGGGCCGAATGCGCCTGCATCAGCACGTCGGGATTGTCAGCCTTGCCGGCGAGATCGGACCGCTCGCCCTTGTGGCGCGGGTCCTCATTGTCGCCGATATAATACCAGGGCCAGCCATAGAAGGCGCCTTCCCTGACCGATGTCGCGTATTCGGCGGGCACATTGTCGCCGAGCCCGTCACGCTCGTTGACGACACACCATAGCGCGCCGGTCGCCGGCTGGACGGTCATGCCCGAACAGTTGCGCAAGCCGGTGGCGACTGTGCGGCCATTCTTGCCGTCGGGATCGAAGGCCCGGACCTCGGCCCGGCCCGCCTCGGAACCCCAACTGGCGCCGAGCGGCTCAGCCTTGGCCCAGGCGTCGAGCCCGCCCCTGGGCCTCTTGCCCATGTCCTCGGCGACATTCGAGCCGGAGCCGACGGAGAGGTAAAGTGTCTTGCCGTCGGGCGAGAAGGCGATGTCGCGGGTCCAGTGGTGGGTCGAGGGGATGTCACCGACGATGGTTTGCGGCTCGCCCGAGGCCTTCAGGTCGCCATTGCCATAGGCAAAACGCACGATGCTGTCGCTATTGGCGACGTAGACCCATTGCGGGTCCTTGCCCGGGGGATAGAAGGCAATGCCATAGGGCCGGTTGAGACCGCCGGCAAAGATACTTTTCTCAGCGGCTTTCGCGCTGCCCTTCGCCAGGCGATAGACGCGGACCTGGTTGGCCTTGCTGTCGGCAACGAACAGGTCGCCATTGGGTGCGATGCGCACGACGCGCGGATTGTCGATCCCCGAGGCGATCAACTCGGCCGAAAACCCCGGCGGCAGATGCGGCCTTGCATCCGCCGGCATGTCGATTACGCCGGCGCTGTTGGAGGCGGATTCGGTTACATAGGGCTTCGGCAGGTCTTCCGGCTTGATCAGCCGGCGTATGCCGGGCCTGTCCGCCCGCCAGTCGCCGAAGGCGGCCGTACCTTTGAGCAGAGGCTGGTCCGCTTGCTGGGCGAGCGCCGCGGTCGTGATAAACAGTGCGGACATCGCCAGTCCAGCCAGTCGCATCACTTCCTCCAATCAGTCGTGAGGGAAATCAACGATCGGTTTGCCCGTGGGTTCCGTGACGCACAATGACTTGAAGCAACCTCCTGGAATCAGGTCCCGGCAGCGTAAAAATCGTCGTCCAGGCGTTTTTCCAATTCAACGAGATCGGCCGGCAACGGCAGGCCCATGGCGCGCATTTCCCGTAGTTTTTCGCGCAGCTGTTCCTGAATTTCGTGCTGGTCCTCCGGCTGGTTGACCATCTCTTCGAGCAGCAGACTGATCTGGGCCTTGAACGATTCGAGCGCCATTCTTTTTCTCCTTTGCAGCCTGTTTGGATTGGGCCCCGCCAGGAAAGTCATCGTCCTCGGGACAAGCCCGGGGATGGCGACTCTCGAAGTCACTCGCGGTCGAATTCCGGCATGGAAACCAAAGCGATAATTCCTCGGCTCTCTTACCTCAGCATGCGGGAAATCAGCTGCGCCGTATAATCCACCATCGGCACGATGCGGGCATAGTTGAGCCGGGTCGGGCCGATGACGCCGAGCGCACCGACGACGCGGGCGTCCTTGTCGCGATAGGGCGCCACCACCAGCGACGAGCCCGACAGCGAGAACAGCTTGTTCTCCGAGCCGATGAAGATGCGCACGCCCGATCCCTGCTCGGCGAGGTCGAGCAGCTGGATCAGCCCGTCCTGCGTCTCCATGTCCTCGAACAGGTGGCGCAAGAGTTCGATGTCGGCCTGGGCGGTGACGTTTTCCAGCAGATTTGCGCGGCCGCGCACGATGAGCCGCGCCGGCAGGCCGCTTTCGGCGCCGGCCCACACCGCAAGTCCCTTCTCGACGAGGTCCTGCGACAGCGTGTCGAGGGCGGCTCTCGTCTCTTCCTTGATGCGGGCGATCTCGGTGCGCGCCTCGGCCAGCGTGCGGCCGCGAATATGCGCGTTGAGGAAGTTCGAGGCCTCGTGCAGTTGCGAGACGGTGATGCCGGCGGGCAACTCGACGACGCGGTTCTCGACATCGCCATTCTGCGAGACCAGCACGGCAAGCGCCTTGGTCGGCTCCAGCTGGATGAATTCGATATGCTTGAGCGCCACCTCGTTCTTGGCCGCCAGCACCAGGCCGGCGCCGCGCGACATGCCCGACAGCATCTGGCTGGCCTCGGTCAGCATATGCTCCAGCGTCGCGCCCGAGCCGGAGGCCCGCACCTGTGCCTCGATGGTGCGGCGCTCCTCGTCGGAGAGGTCGCCAAGCTCCATGAAGGCGTCGACGAAGAAACGCAGGCCAGCCTGGGTCGGCAGGCGCCCGGCCGAGATGTGCGGCGCATAAATCAGCCCGAGATGCTCGAGGTCGCTCATCACGTTGCGGATGGTGGCGGGCGACAGCGAGGACGGCAGGATGCGCGACAGGCTGCGCGAGCCCACGGGTTCGCCGTCCCGCAGGTAGGAATCGACGATGCGCCGGAAGATGTCGCGCGAGCGCATGTCGAGTGACTGAAGAGCCAACGACTGCGAAACGGGATCGACTGCCTTGGTCATTCGGCCAAAAACCTCTGGTTCAAGGATATAGACTTCGGTGCGCCGCGCGCAACCCGGTGTCTGTGCCGGATCGCTCGGCCATTTTCCTTTGCGCCATGGGCTTGGTGGGGCTACAAGCCGGCCACGATTCAAAAAATGACAAGAAAGCAGGCCGAATGCGCCCCTCCAAACGCCAATTCGACGAAATGCGCGCCATATCCTTCGAGCGCGGCGTCTCCAAGCATGCCGAAGGCTCGTGCCTGGTGAAGTTCGGCGACACGCATGTCCTGTGCACCGCCAGCCTGGAGGAAAAGGTGCCTGGCTGGATGCGCAATTCCGGCAAGGGCTGGGTGACGGCCGAATATGGCATGCTGCCACGCTCGACCGGCGAGCGCATGCGCCGCGAGGCCTCAGCCGGCAAGCAGGGCGGCCGCACGCTGGAAATCCAGCGGCTGATCGGCCGTTCGCTGCGCGCCGTGGTCGACCTGCAGGCGCTGGGCGAACAGCAGATCACCGTCGACTGCGACGTCATCCAGGCCGATGGCGGCACTCGCACCGCTTCGATCACCGGCGGCTGGGTGGCGCTGTATGACTGCCTGCGCTGGATGGAAGCGCGGCAGATGGCCAGCGTTTCGAAAGTGCTGAAGGATCATGTCGCGGCGATTTCCTGCGGCATCCATGACGGCCAGCCGGTCATCGATCTCGATTATATCGAGGATTCCTCGGCCGGCACCGACGCCAATTTCGTCATGACCGGCAAGGGCGGCATCGTCGAGATCCAGGGCACCGCCGAAGGCGAGCCTTTCTCCGAAGAGCAATTCGCGGCCTTGATGGGCCTGGCCAAGAAGGGCATTTCCCGGTTGGTCAGCCTGCAGCAGATTGCGGTGGCCTGAGTTTTCGATGCCGAGCCTGGGCGCCCCCCTCTGGCCTGCCGGCTATCTCCCCCTCAAGGGGGGAGATCGGATGTTCGATCGGCTTTCGACATCTATCAACGGCGCAGGATGTGCGGCGGAGCTGAAACCGCCAATCTCCCCACTTGAGGGGGAGATGCCCGGCAGGGCAGAGGGGGGCGCCTCGTGACACCCTCCGCAATCCTGGAATCGGCCCTCTACGTCACCGACCTCGCTGAAGCAGAAGTCTTCTACACCGACATTCTCGGCCTCACTCCCCTCGGCAAGGTCGACGGCCGCCACCTGTTCTTCCGCTGTGGCGTGGGCGTGCTGCTCGTCTTCAACGCCGAGGCGACCAAAATTCCGCCCGCACCCGATGCAAGGCTGAAAGTGCCACCGCACGGCGCGGTCGGCGAGGGCCATCTGTGCTTTGCCGCGACCGCCGATGAAATTGAGCTTTGGAAAGCCCATCTCATGGCGAAGAAAATCGCCATCGAAAGCGAATTCGAATGGCCGCAAGGTGGCCGTTCGATCTATATACGCGACCCTTCGGGCAATTCGATCGAGTTCGCCGAGCCGAGAATCTGGGACCTTTGATGCATTCGCCAAACCTCCATACGCTTGATGGCAAGAAGATCGTCGTCGCCAGCCACAATGAAGGCAAGCTGCGCGAATTCGCCGAGCTGATGGGGCCGTTCGGCTTCGAGGCGAAATCGGCCAAGGCGTATGGCCTGCCCGAGCCGGACGAAACCGGCACCACCTTCGAGGAAAACGCCTACATCAAGGCCTTTGCCGCCGCAAAGGCGACCGGGCTGCCGGCACTGTCGGACGATTCTGGCCTGTGTGTCGACGCGCTCGACGGCGCGCCCGGCGTCTATACCGCGAACTGGGCCGAGACTCCGGACGGATCGCGCGATTTCGCCATGGCCATGCAGCGCACCGAAGTGGCGATGCAGGAAGTTGGCGCGGCCACGCCCGAACGGCGCACGGGCCGCTTTGTCGCCGTCATCTGCCTCGCCTTTCCCGACGGCGAGGCCGAATATTATCGCGGCGAGGCCGAGGGCACGCTGGTCTGGCCGCCGCGCGGCGAGCTCGGCTTCGGCTACGATCCGGTGTTTTTGCCCAATGGCTTCGACAAGACCTTCGGCGAGATGAGCGCGGAGGAAAAGCACGGCTGGAAACCCGGCCAGGCGACGGCGCTGTCGCACCGCGCCCGCGCCTTCCAGAAATTCGCCCAAGCCCGGCTTGGCTCGGTGAGGCTTGGCTCGGCATGATCGGATCCGGCACCACCATGGCGCTCGACAGCGGTCCCGGCTTCGGCGTCTACGTGCATTGGCCGTTCTGCGCGGCCAAGTGCCCCTATTGCGACTTCAACAGCCATGTCCGCCACCAGCCGGTCGACCAGGAGCGCTTCGCCGCCGCCTTCGAGGCGGAGTTGGCAACGATGCGCCAGCGCACCGGGCCACGCGAAGTGACCAGCATCTTCCTCGGCGGCGGCACGCCGTCGCTGATGAAGCCGGAAACCGTGGCCAGGGTCCTGGACGCCGTGGCCAGGAACTGGACGGTGCCTGACGGCATCGAGGTAACGCTCGAGGCCAACCCGTCCTCGGTCGAGGCGGAGCGGTTTCGCGGATACCGGGCGGCGGGCGTCAACCGCGTCTCGCTCGGCGTGCAGGCGCTGAACGACAAGGATTTGCGTTTTCTCGGCCGGCTGCACAACGTCAGGGAAGCCTTGCACGCCATCGGGCTCGCGCGCGACATCTTTCCGCGTCTGTCCTTCGACCTGATCTATGCGCGTCCCGGGCAGACGCCAGAGGATTGGCAGGCGGAACTCGAACAGGCGATCGGCCATGCCGCCGACCACCTATCGCTGTACCAGCTGACCATCGAGGAAGGCACGCCCTTCCATGCGCTGCACGCGGCGAAGAAATTCGTCGTTCCCGATAACGACCACGCCGCCGATCTCTATGCACTGACGCAGGAGATCACGTCGGCGCACGGCCTCCCGGCCTACGAGATCTCCAACCACGCCAGGCCGGGGGCCGAAAGCCGGCACAATCTGACCTACTGGCGCTACGGCGAATATGTCGGCGTCGGCCCCGGCGCGCATGGCCGCTTCGTCGAGAACGGCCATCGTGTGGTGACCATCGCCGAACGGATGCCGGAAACCTGGGCCAATCTGGTCGAGGCCAAGGGCCATGGCATCACTGGCGGCGAGCTCCTGACGCGCTCCGAAGAGGCGGACGAGTTTCTTTTGATGGGGCTCAGGCTCGCCGAAGGCATCGACCTCTCCCGCTACGAGGCCTTCTCCGGGCGCGGCCTGTCGAGCGCGCGGCTGTCGGTGCTGCAGGGCGAAGGCCTGGTGGCGCCGATCGGCAATTCCCGCCTGCGCGCCACGCCGGCCGGTATGATCGTGCTCGACGCCGTTGTGGCCGATCTGGCGCGGTAGAGCATGATCCCGAAAAAAAGGAACCGGTTTTCGGACGAGATCATGCTCACCAAGAGACAGTAACGTTGAAAAACGTCCTTTTCGTCTGCAGCCAGAACCGCTTGCGCAGCCCGACCGCCGAGCAGGTGTTTTCCACGCGGCGCGACATCGAAGTCGCCTCGGCCGGCACCAATCATGATGCCGACACGCCGCTGACGCACGAACTCGTCGGCTGGGCGGACATCATCTTTGTCATGGAGAAAACCCACCGGACGAAACTGCGGAAGCAATTCAGGGCTGGCCTGAAGGCGGCCAAGGTGATCTGCCTCGATATCCCCGACGACTATGAATTCATGGACCCGGAGCTGATCGCGCTTCTGAAGGCGCGCGTGTCGCGGTATCTGGACTGAGCGCCTGCGTTCGCCCCTTTGCCTTCGGCCGAATCCCGTTGACCCCGAAGCCCATCTGCCCGAATTGTAGTCCCCGATCCTCCCGGCTCCGGACGCCATGGCCACGCGCGAACCACCCAAACCCTCGGACGCCCCGCTCACCTTCGCGGTGCTGGTGTTCCCCGGCTTTCCGATGATGGCGTTCAGCTCGGTCATCGAGCCACTGCGCGCCGCCAACCTACTGGCGAAGCGGCAATGCTACCGCTGGATCATCGTCGGGGCGACCCAGGGTCCGGTCGAGGCCTCGAACGGCGTCGTCATCCAGCGAGGCTTTTACGCCGAGGCAGCGCCCAAGGTCGACCGCATCGTGGTCTGCTCTGGCGGCGACGCCGATCATCTCGTCGCCGAGGACGCCGCGAGCTGGATCCGCCGCAGCCTGCGCGCCGGCGCTCATATCGGCGCGGTCGCGGATGCGGCGTTCTTCCTGGCCCGTGCGGGCCTGCTCGACGGCCATGCCTGCACCTTGCACTGGACCAGCCAGGCCGCCTTCACCGAGGCCTTTCCCAACATCGAGCTGCGGCGCGATCTCTATGTGATCGACCGCAAGCGTTTCACCTCGGCCGGCGGCGTCGGCAGCCTCGACATGATGCTGGAGATCATCACCCGGGATTACGGCGCCGAACTTGCCGCGGGCGTCGCCGAGTGGTTCGTGCACAGCCAGTTGCGCTCCAGCGTCGACCGCAAGCTGATGCCCTTGCGCCTGCGCACCGGCGTGCAAAACGAGCTGGTGCTGTCGGCCATCGCCATCATGGAGGACGCGGTGGAGGAGCGGCTCGGCATGGCCGAGCTGACGGCAAGGCTCGGCGTTTCCTCCGACAAGCTCGAGCGCTCCTTCCGCTCCGAACTCGCCATCTCGCCCAATGGCTATTATCGGCGGCTCAGGCTGAAACGCGCCGCCGACCTCTTGGCGCACTCGACGCTGGCTGTGCGCGACGTGGCGCTGGCCTGCGGTTTTGCCTCTATGTCGAGCTTTGCCCGTGCCTTTCGCGAGGAGCACGGCCATCCGCCGAAGCTGGCGCGGCGGCATTAGCTCAGCGGCATACCGCATAACAAACGCGGTTTTTCGCACAATGTTTTCTCACCTTCTGCGCCATGGTCTCGCCTTGCAATCCAGCCAAGGCCAGGCACCCCATGAGCATCGTCGTATTCGACCCAGACAGCACCGAGGACGTCGACTTCAAGGATCGCATGCGCCACCCGGCCGCGGCCGATCCGGCCGGCGGCATGTGGCTGTCAGACACCGAGCCGTCCTTCATCGATGCCGACGCCTTGCGCAAAGGCCGGCTCAACAAACTGCGCGGCTGGATGCGTGACGCTGGCTATGGCGGCGTCGTGCTGTTCGATCCCTACAACCAGCGCTATGCCACCGGCTCGCGCAACATGTTCGGTTATTTCCTGCGCAACTCGACCCGCTATTTCTTCATTCCGACCGACGGGCCGATCGTGTTGTTCGAATATCCGCAGAGCTACCATGTCTCGATGGTGCTCGACACGATCGACGAGGCGCGTCCTTCCAAGCTGGTCTGGTCTTCGGTCTCCGGCCGCGACGACGAGACCGCCGGGCCCTTCGCCGACGAGATCGCCGAACTGCTGAGAAGGCACGGCGGCGGCTCGATGAAACTCGGGCTCGACCGCTGCAGCCATTTGCAGGCCTTGGCGCTTGAAAAGCGCGGCTGCGAGGTTCGCGATTGCCAGGGCGAAATCCTGGCCGTGCGCGCCGTGAAGACGCCGGAGGAGGTGAAATGCCTGCAGGTGTCGATGGCCGGCGCCGAGGCCGCCGTCTATGCGGTGCGCGAGGCGATCAAGCCCGGCGTCTCCGAAAACGATCTGTTCGCCATCATGTATGGCGAGGTCATCCGCCAGGGTGGCGAATTCATCGAGACCCGGCTGCTGACCTCGGGCCAGCGCACCAATCCGTGGTTCAACGAGGCCAGCGGCCGCAAGATCAGGCCCGGCGAATTGCTGGCGCTCGATACCGACACGATCGGCTGTTACGGCTATTATTCGGATTTTTCCCGCACCTTCCGCTGCGGGCCGGGCAAGCCGACGCCTTATCAGAAGTCGCTCTACCGCATGGCGCACGATCAGGTTCAGCATAATATTTCCATCGTGAAGCCCGGCATGGCGTTCCGCGAGATCGCGGAGAAGGCGTGGAAAATTCCGGACCGCTTCGTCGACCAGCGCTACACCTCGGTCATGCACGGCGTCGGCATGCATGGCGAGACGCCGTTCATCGCGCATGCCATGGATTACGAGACCTATGGCCGCGACGGCCATATCGTGCCAGGCATGGTGGTGAGCGTGGAAAGCTATATTGGCGAGAAGGGCGGCCGCGAAGGCGTCAAGCTGGAGGACGAAATCCTGATCACCGAGACCGGCACCGAGCTCCTGTCGCGCTTTCCCTATGAGGATGAGTTTCTGGAGACGCAGGTTTGATGTGGGTTGGCCACCTCACCGTAAACGGGCGAAACACCCCTCGCTTCGTCATCCCAGGGCGAAGCAAGGAGCGTTGCGACGCGGCGCGGACCCTAGGATCCATGCCGCGACTTCAGCGCGCCGGCAACGGTGCGGATCTGCTCCGCTGCACGCGACGGTCGAGGTCACCGCATGGATCCTCGGGTCTGCGCGTCCGCTTCGCTCCCGCTCCGCCCGTGGATGACGAAGTCGGGGAGGCTTCGGCCGGCCTGCAAGAGTTCCGACAGCCCACGGGACGGACTGGCGTTGGCTTTCGAACCAGGCGCGGTCGCATGAGACCACTCGCATGAAAAGCCCTATCTCCCTCAAGCGCGGCACGGTGGCCGCCGTGTTCATCGACCTGCAGGAAGAGCACCGGCAGGACAAGCGCTACCTTGTCGAGGGCTACGAAAGAATCCTCGCCAACGTGCAGCGCCTGCAGGCGGCGGCGCGGCAAAACCATGTGCCGCTTCATCACTGGGCCTATATCGTCGATCTCGACAGCCAGGACCGGCCCTTTCATCCGGTCGGCGAAGACGGCAAGTCGGCCTTTTCCGACAAGAGCGACCCGCTGACCGAGATCTGCCACGAGGTGGCGCCCGGCAATGGCGAGGCGGTGCTGATCAAGGCCGAGGCCAGCGCCTTCCGCTCCGGTCCGGCTGGCGACCGGCTCAAGGCTTCCGGCATCGAATGGCTTGTCATAGCTGGCGTGTGGACCGAGGCCTGTATCGACGCGTCGGTCAGGGATGCCGTGGCAAGGGGCTTTCGCGTGCTTTTGGTCAAGGATGCCTGCGGCAGCGGCAGCATGGCCATGCACCAGACCGGCATCCTCAACCTAGCCAACCGGCTCTATGGCGGCGCGGTTACCGACACCGGCGGCGCCTGCCGGCTGCTGGCCGGCGAGACGGTAACCGTCTGGCAGGTCGAAGGCTCGGTACCCCTGCGCTTCACTTTTGAAAACGCCGCCCATCTCTATGCCGAGCTTTGACGTGCCCCTCGGACTGAAATGACCAGCCGCGGCAAATACGGACCATGGCTCGACCCGGCGCTCTGGGCCTATATCGAAAGCGTCAACGCCTGGTACCCGCCCGAGATCGTCGGCCTGCCGATCGACAAGCAGCGCGCGGTCTATGCCAGGATGTGCCGGGCCTTCCACCAAGGCCGCCCGCCCGGAGTCATGGCCACGGACAGCCTAGTCGCCGCTTCGAGCCATGATATCCCGGTTCGCCGCTACCGGCACGCCGGCGCCACACCGCGCGCGACAGTGCTCTATTTCCACGGCGGCGGTTTCATCCTCGGCGGGCTCGAAAGCCATGACGACATCTGCGCCGAAATCTGCGCCGGCACCGGCTTCGACGTGCTGTCGGTCGATTACCGGCTGGCACCCGAGCATCTCCACCCGGCCGCCTTCGACGATGCGCTGGTGGCTTTCGAATGGGCGGCAGCGACCAGCGAGTTGCCGCTCTTGCTCTGCGGTGAAAGCGCGGGCGGCAATCTGGCGGCGGCGGTGGCACAGGCCACGCGTCACCATCCGCGCGCCGCGATCGGCCAGGTGCTGATCTATCCCGATCTCGGCGGCAACGAGGCGATCGGCTCCTACGTCGAACACGCCGATGCGCCGTTGCTGTCGACGAGCGACGCCGCCTTCTACCGGGACCTGCGCTCAGCCAGGAAGCAATCGCCCGACGGTCCGACCTTCTCGCCGCTGCGCGACCGCGACTTTTCCGGCCTGCCGCCAACGGTGGTCATCGCGGCCGAATGCGATCCGCTGTCGTCGGACGGTGAAGTCTATCGCGACCTTGTCCTGGAGGCCGGCGGCAAGGCCTGGTGGCATGAGGAGCCCCGCCTCGTGCACAGTTTCCTGCGCGCCCGCACGACCGTGCCGGCCGCGGCGGAGGCTTTTGCGCGCATAATTGCGGCGGTTGCCGCGCTGGGCCGGAGGGAGTGGCCCTACTGAGGCCGCTCCTCGGATGGTTTTACGAGGACAGCGCCTGGGCTGCTTGCTGGGGGGAGGCTTTCAGCCACAGCGCCTTTTCGCCGAGCGTCGCGACCATGGCGGCGTGCGCCGTGCGCTCCGCTTCGGTCAGGCGCGGCACAAGCGGCGCCGGGCGCTCGGCAACGATGATCTCGATATGCCTGACATTGTTGCCGCCCTGGGCCGGCGCGGTGGCGCTGTCGAGGATCAGTGCGGCCTGCTTGCCGCCGATCAGCTCGATATAGACCTCTGCCAGCAATTCGGAATCGAGCAGGGCGCCGTGCTTGGTCCGCTTGGTATTGTCGATGCCGTAGCGCCGGCACAGCGCGTCGAGCGAATTGGGTCCCATCGGGTGCTTGCGGCGCGCCAGAGCCAGCGTATCGACGACAAGCCCGTTATCGACAGGCGGATGACCGAGCCGGCCAAATTCGACATTGAGGAAGCCGATATCGAAGGTGGCGTTGTGGGCGACCAGCTTGGCGCCTTCCGTGAATTTCAGCCATTCCTCGGCGATTTCGGCGAAGCTCGGCATGCCCGCGAGATCGGCCGCGCTGATGCCGTGCACGGACTGCGCCTCGGCATGGATCGCGCGGCCTTGCGGGTTAATATAATGATGGAAGGTCCTGCCGGTCGGAAAGCGATTGACCAGCTCGACGCCGCCAAGCTCGATGACGCGGTCGTCGCGCGAATCGAGGCCGGTGGTTTCCGTATCGAAAATAATCTCGCGCATCGAATCAGGTTGCTCCTGGGAGCAGAATCGTCAGGCCGGAACAAAATGGCAATGGGCAATGCTGACGGCCTGCGTCAGGAGCCGACTTATCCCTTGATTTCGGCAATGACCGAAGCAACCGCCGCACGCGCGGCGTCCAGCCCCTCGCCGGTGTCGATGACGAAATCGGCCAGCCGGCGCTTTTCGGCATCCGGCACCTGCTTGGCCAGAATCGACGCCAGTTTTTCCTCGCTCATGCCAGGCCGCGCCAGCACGCGCCGGCGCTGGACTTCGGCCGGCGCCGTCACCACGACGACCTTGTCGACGCGGCCACGGCCGCCCGTTTCGAACAGCAGCGGGATGTCGAGGACCACGAGCGATTCGCCTGCGTCGAGATGCCTGGCCAGGAAGGCATCGGCATCGGCACGGACCAGCGGGTGGACAATGGCCTCGAGTTTTTTCATGGATGCCGCATCGCCGAGCACACGGGCGCCGAGCTTCGCGCGGTCGACGCTTCCGTGAACCGTGGTGCCTGGAAAGGCGGCCTCGACCAGGGGGGCCGCCTTGCCGGCATAGAGGCGGTGCACCGTCTCGTCGGAATCATGCACCGGCACGCCTGCTTCGGCGAACATCCCGGCCGTGGTCGACTTGCCCATGCCGATCGATCCGGTGAGGCCGAGCACGATCATGGTTTCGGCGCCGGAGATTTGGGCACCAGATCGGCAACGATGAGTGAGCGCAGTTCAGCCGTCACCTTCGGCCTGACGCCGAACCAGCGTTCGAAGCCGGGCACCGCCTGGTTGAGCAGCATGCCGAGCCCGTCGACCGTCTTCAGCCCTCGTGCCCGTGCGGCGGCGAGCAGGGGGGTCTCGAGCGGCACATAGACGATGTCGTTGACCACCGCGTGGTCGGGCAGCAGTCTGGGGTCGGCGGGCTGACCCCTGGGGTCGGCGGGCAGACCCCTGGGATCGGCGGGCAGACCCTCATTGCCCTGCATGCCCAACGCAGTTGTGTTGACCAGCAGGCCGGCGTCGCGCAGCAATTCGCCGGTCGCGGCCAGGGGATGCGCCGACACCCCGCCGCCAAAGCGGTCGCGCAACTCCATTGCCCGGGCGAGCGTGCGATTGACGATGCGGATGTCGCCGACGCCGCGCTCCTTCAGCGCATGGATGACGGCACGGGAGGCGCCGCCGGCACCCAGCACCACGGCCGGGCCGTTGGACGCCCAGCCCGGAGCGTGGTCGTCGAGATTGGCGGCAAAGCCATGGCCGTCGGTGTTGCCGCCCCACAAAGTGCCGTCCTCGAACCACAGCGTGTTGACGGCGCCGATCTCGTCGGCCGCATGGTCGCGGCGCGCGACCCTGGCAAAAGCCGCCTCCTTGTGCGGGATGGTGACGTTGCCGCCGCGATAACCGTTCGCCTGCAGGGTCGCCAGGAATTCGGCGAAGTATTCGGGCGCGACATCGATCGCCCGATAATTGCCTTCAATGCCATGCTTGACCAGCCAGTGACCGTGGATCATCGGCGAGCGCGAATGTTTTATGGGGTGGCCGGTGACGAAGGCCTTTTTCGAGGTTTCAGCCATCGATGGCTCCCAGTGCGCGCAGCTCCGCCAGCAACGGCAGCAGCGGTAGGCCGACAATGGTAAAATGGTCGCCTTCGATTTTTTCGAACAGCTGGATGCCTTCTCCCTCGACCTGATAGGCGCCGACACTCGACAACGCCTTGACGCCGACACGGGCCAGATGCCGGCCGACGAAGGCGGGGTCGAGCTTGCGCATGGTCATCGAGGCGATGCCGACATGGCGCCACAGCACCTTGCCGTCGCGCACCAGCACGGCGGCGCTGTTGAGCTGATGGGTCTTGCCCGACAACGCCAGGAGATGGCGGCGCGCGCCCTCCATGTCGGCCGGCTTGTGGAACACCTCGTCACCGAGCGACAAGGTCTGGTCGCAGCCAAGCACCAGTGCCCCGGGCCTCCGCTCGCTGACGTCGGTGGCCTTTGCTTCGGCGAGCACCAGGGCGACGTCCTCGGGCGAGGCGCCGCTGTCCTGCAAGGGTGCTTCCAGCGCCCGCTCGTCCAGCGTCGCGGGAACCGCCTCGATGTCGACGCCGGCATGGACCAGCATCGCCTTGCGGAACGGGCTGCCTGAAGCGAGGATGATTTTTTCCGTCATTTTTGCACTCGGGCACAGACATAGGCGCGGTTGGAGTGTGAGCTGCTTTACTCGTTAAAGTTAGCGCCGCCCCTCATTGTCCTGCCGGACATTTCTCCCCGCATAGAGACGGGGAGAAAGGGGCAGCTTCAACGTGGGCTCTCTTTTCGGCCACGCTGATGATTGGCGAAACCATCGACGACATGGCCCCTCTCCCCGTCTCTATACGGCGCCGGCAGGCAGGTGAGGGGCGACGCCGACCCTCCGCGGCAAGCCTCGGAAAACCTCTTGGCTGATCTATCGCGTCTTTCCCCGCAGGGCAACGATCGCCGCCGCCGTTTCCTCGATCGAGCGGCGGCTGACGTCGATCATCGGCCAGCCGTGTCGGGTGCAGATCTGGCGGGCATAGGCGAGTTCCTCGTTGATGGCGGCGCGGTCGACATATTCGGTCGGCACATAGGTGCTCGAATTGCCGAGGATGCGGTTCTGGCGCACATGCGAGATGCGCTCGGCGGTGGCGATCAGCCCGACGACCAGCGGCGCCCTGGCGTTGACAAGGCTTTCGGGCACCGGCACGCCGAGCACGATCGGGATGTTGGCGGTCTTGATGCCGCGATTGGCGAGATAGATGCTGGTCGGCGTTTTCGAGGTGCGTGAAATGCCGATCAGCACCACATCGGCGTCATCCATGTTTGCCGGCAGCTGGCCATCATCATGGTCCATGGTGAAGTTGAGCGCATCGATGCGCCGGAAATATTCGGCGTCGAGAACATGCTGGGCGCCGACGCGGCGGCCGGCCGGCGTTCCGAGATAGGACTGGAAGACAGTCAGCACGGGCTCCAGCACGGACACGCAGGGCAGGCCCATGGCCGCGCAGCGTTCGTCGATGCCATGCGCCAGCTTCTGGTCGACCACCGTGTAGAGGATGATACCCGGCTCCTCCTCTATGTCCTCGAAGACCTTGGCTATCTGCTTTTCGGTGCGGATGAGCGGGTAGATGTGTTCGATGGCGCGTGCATCCTTGTATTGCGCTGACGCCGCGCGGCCCGCAGCGAGCAGGGTTTCGCCCGTGGCATCGGAAATCAGATGCAGGTGGAAGAAGCTCTGGGGTTTGTTCACAGGGATCACCTGGGGCTGTGGGCGGATGTGGATAAGATCGGACCGGCAGGCATGCCGGCCGGAGGCGACTGTATCAGATGCCGGTTTGTCCACAATTCGATGCGCTGTCAGCTTCTCCGGGCGGCTGGGGACAAGTCCGTGGACGAGGAGTTTTGCCGTTTGACTGTCCACAGGGCAGGCCTCGAGGGCATCTGACCTAGCGCGTTGACTCCAGTGGCGGATTCCCGATTGTCCCCAGAACCCTGCCAGTCGCGGTAGGGAATGCGCGACAATATGCTTGCTGGCGTTTTGGCGGCCAAAGCGGGACAGGTGACAACCACCACAACCAACAGACTCTTAGAATCAGAAGACTCTTTTAAAATAAGATATTTGATTAAGAGGAAGCCGGGAGAGGCGAGCGCTCGATGCGTGCAAGACGGATCATGCTGGATGTGCTGAAAGGCGAGGCGGTGTTTCCTCCTCCGCTCTGGATGATGCGACAGGCCGGGCGCTATCTGCCGGAATATCGTGAGACGCGAAGACGGGCCGGCTCGTTCCTTGATCTCTGCTACGACCCCGACCTTGCCGTGGAAGTGACGCTGCAGCCGATCGAGCGCTTTGGCTTCGACGCTTCGATCGTGTTTTCGGACATCCTTGTCGTTCCCCATGCGCTTGGTCGCGATGTGCGCTTCGAGGAAGGGCGTGGGCCGTTGCTGACGCCGATTTCGGCGGCCGAGATTCCGGCGCTGGGAAGCGACATGTTTCACGTGAATCTCGAACCGGTCTACGAGACGCTTCGCCGGCTGCGGGTGAAATTGCCCGACGAGACGACGCTGATCGGCTTCTGCGGCGCCCCGTGGACGGTCGCGACCTATATGATCGCCGGCCACGGCACCCCCGACCAGGCGCCGGCGAGGCTGTTCGCCTACCGCGAGCCGGCGGCGTTTAGGCAGTTGCTGAAAGTGCTCGCCGACCATTCGGCGTCCTACCTGATCCGGCAGATCGAGGCCGGCGCGGACGTTGTGCAGATTTTCGATTCCTGGTCGGGCGTGCTCGACGATGCGTCCTTCGAACGCTTCTGCGTCGAGCCGGTGGCCGAGATCGTCAGGCAGGTTCGGGCGGTCCATCCCGACGTGCCGATCATCGGTTTTCCCAAGGGCGCCGGCGCCCGCTATCAGAGCTATCGCGAGAAGACCGGCGCGACGGGGCTGGGCATCGACTGGACGGTGCCGCTGGAGGCCGCGAAGGCGTTGCAGCGGCAAGGCGCCGTCCAGGGCAATCTCGATCCGTTGCGGCTGGTCGCCGGCGGGCAAGCGTTGGCGGATGGCGTCGAAGCGATCCTCCAGGTGCTGGGGAATGGGCCGCTGATCTTCAATCTCGGCCACGGCATCACGCCGGAGACGCCGGTGGCGCATGTCGAGGCGATGGTAAAACAGGTTCGGAGCGCGGCACGCTGATGGCTGACAGAGATAACACCAACAGCGCCGGCCAGGCGATGAAGCGCATGGTCGTTGGCATTGCTGTCCTGATCGTTCTCACCGCGCTTTTGTTTTTCTTCGCGCCGGAAAGCTTCTACCCCTGGGCAAAGGCGATCCATATCCTCGCCGTCATCTCCTGGATGGCTGGGATGCTTTATCTGCCGCGGCTGTTTGTCTATCACGTCGATGCGCCGAAAGGATCCGTGCAGTCGGAGACTTTCAAGGTGATGGAGCGGCGTCTGCTGCGCGGCATCATCAATCCGGCGATGATCCTCACCTGGGTCTTCGGGCTGTGGCTGGCCTGGAAGATCTTTGCGTTCCAGGGCGGCTGGCTGCATGCCAAGATCGGCCTTGTGCTGATTTTGTCCGGTGTTCATGGTTATCTGGCGGCCGCGGTGCGTAAATTCGCCGAGGACCGCAACGAAAAACCAGCAAGACACTGGCGGATCGTCAACGAGATCCCCACATTGCTGATGATCGCAATCGTGATCCTGGTCGTCGTGAAGCCCTTCTGAGGCTTCATCGGACCCGCTCAAAAGGCGGCTTGCTCTTTCAGCCGACCGACGATACAAGACGGGTCTTCCTTCCCGTCATGCGCCGCCCGTCATTGCTTTCGGCCGCGCCCGGCATTTGTCGCATCCCGCCGATCTTTCCCCCAAAGCCTACCCAGAGTCCGTCTAATGCAAGAAATGAAACTCACCGAGTTCAAGAACAAGAAGCCGCCAGAGCTGATCGCTTATGCCGAATCGCTCGAGGTCGAGAACGCCAGCGTCATGCGCAAGCAGGAACTGATGTTCGCTATCCTGAAGAAGCTCGCCGCCCAGGACATCGAGATCATCGGTGACGGCGTGGTCGAGGTGCTGCAGGACGGTTTCGGCTTCCTGCGCTCCGCCAATGCCAACTATCTGCCAGGGCCCGACGACATCTACATTTCGCCGTCGCAGATCCGGCGCTTTTCGCTGAAGACCGGCGATACGGTCGAAGGACCGATCCGCAGCCCGAAGGAGGGCGAGCGCTATTTCGCGCTGCTCAAGGTCAACACGATCAATTTCGACGATCCCGAAAAGATCCGCCACAAGATACACTTCGACAATCTGACGCCGCTCTATCCGACCTCGCGGCTGAAGATGGAGGTCGACAATCCGCCCGGCAAGGACATATCGCCTCGCGTGATCGACCTTGTGGCGCCGATCGGCAAGGGCCAGCGCGCGCTGATCAACGCACAGCCGCGTACCGGCAAGACGGTGCTGTTGCAGAACATCGCGCACTCGATTACCGCCAATCATCCGGAATGCTACCTGATCGTGCTGCTGATCGACGAGCGTCCCGAGGAAGTCACCGACATGCAGCGTTCGGTCAAAGGCGAAGTCATCTCCTCGACCTTCGACGAGCCTGCGGTGCGCCACGTCCAGGTCGCCGAAATGGTCATCGAGAAGGCCAAGCGGCTGGTCGAGCACGGCCGCGATGTAGTGATCCTTCTTGATTCGATCACTCGGCTGGGCCGCGCCTACAACACCGTCGTGCCGTCCTCCGGCAAGGTGCTGACCGGTGGTGTCGACGCCAACGCGCTGCAGCGCCCGAAGCGTTTCTTCGGCGCCGCGCGCAACATCGAGGAAGGCGGCTCGCTGACCATCATCGCCACCGCGCTGATCGACACAGGCAGCCGCATGGATGAAGTCATCTTCGAAGAGTTCAAGGGCACCGGCAACTGTGAAATCCAGCTCGACCGCAAGGTGGCGGACAAGCGTATCTATCCGGCCATAGACATCCTCAAGTCCGGCACCCGCAAGGAAGACCTGCTGGTGTCGCGCCAGGACCTGCAGAAGATCTTCGTGCTGCGCCGCATTCTGGCGCCGATGGGAACCACCGACGCGATCGAGTTCCTGATCGACAAGCTGAAGCAGACCAAGACCAACGGCGATTTCTTCGATTCGATGAACACGTAATCGAGGCGCGGCAGGGCCTTCTCCTCGTCATCCTCGGGTCAAGCCGGGGATGACAGGATCACTTTCGCCGCAACAATCCTTCCAATTCATCGGCATCCGTAACCATCGGCAGGCAGACCTGGCCGGTGCACAGCCAAGCGCCGCGCCGGTTGGTCGGCGGCAGGATTCCGCCGGGCAGCAACGGTCGATTCGCCCCCGTACCGATTGGCACGGCGATATCGACACGGCGCGGATCCGGGTTTCGATTCGCCACCGGAATGAGCTCCAGATCCTCCAGCTCGTCCACGATGACGAGTTTCAACGGCTCGAGGGCAAGCGCACAGGCATTGACGATACCCGCCTGGCCATAGGCCTGCTGCGCGGCGCGGCCGGCGGCATGCTCGGCGGTTTTCCACGCCTTCTCCTGCAAGGCGAGACTGCCAATAATAGAAGCGAGCCGGACCTGGGCCTCGATGATCTGGCTGGTGGCTGAGGGGATGGCCTCGTCGACATCGCCCCTGATGCGGATCGGCACATCGGTGGTGTCCGAGGCGGTCAGATAGTAGCCTTTGCCTTCCGTGTCGGCGTGCCAACGGTCGAGCTGTTCAAGGAACCGGCCGGCCTGGTCGACATAGCTCCAGTCATCAGTGGCTTCGAACAGCGAGATCGCCGCGTTGGTCATGGCGGCATAGTCGCTCGACAGTGCGGGAAACAGCTTCCGGACGCCAAGCATGGAGTGCGGCAAGCGACCGTCGCGGCCGGCTTTGCCGATATGGGCAAAGGCCTTGGCCGCGGCCTCGATCCAATCCGGCCGCGCCAGCGAACGACCCGCCTCGGCGATGGCGGAGATCATCAGGCCGTTCCAGTCGGTAAGGGTCTTTGCGTCCAGGCCCGGCCTGACGCGTTGTTCGCGGACAGCGAGAAGCCTTGCCTTGAGCGGGACAAGCCGTTCCCGGTCGGCAACACCAAGCGCCTGCTGGGAGAGGGTCTGATGGATCACCGGCTTACCTTCCCAACCGGGCGGGCTGGAGAGAGTGAAGTACTTGAAAAACAAGACTGATTCGTCCCCCAGAACGGATTCGATCTCCTCCCTGCTCCAGGTGTAGAACAGACCTTCCTCACCATCGCTGTCGGCATCGAGACTGGCGGCAAAGGCGCCGCCTTCGACGCGCATTTCGCGCAGCAGCCAGCCGACCGTATCCTCGATTCGGAATCGGAACAAATCGTTGCCGGTCGCCGCGAGAGCCCAGTTGCAGAAGCGGATGAGCTGCGCGTTGTCGTAGAGCATTTTCTCGAAATGCGGCACCAGCCATTCGGCGTCCGTCGAGTAGCGGCTGAGCCCGCCGCCAATGTGATCGTGGATGCCGCCGCTGAGCATATGTTCGAGGCTGACGAGGACATCGTCGCGATGTGCGGTATTGCCGTCGCGCAGCCAGGACAGCCACAGCGTCTGCATGAACGGCGCGTTCGGGAATTTCGGCGCGCCGGCGAGGCCGCCGCGATCGCGGTCGATCATGCCACCGACGCGGCCGGCGAGGTCGGACAGCGTATCGCGATCGAGAACCGCCTTGGAATGCGTGGCCGAGAGCCGCGCCTCGACATGCGAGGTCAGGCCGTCGGCGCTCTGGTGCAGGCTTGCCCTTTTTTCGCGCCAGGCCTTGTCGACCGCTTCCATCACCTGGATGAACCCGGGACGGCCATAGCGCGGCTCGCGGGGGAAATAGGTGCCGCCCCAGAACGGCTTGCCCTCGGGGGTCAGGAACATGGTCAGCGGCCAGCCACCTTGCTCGCCCATCGAGGAGAGGGCCGCCATATAGATTTGGTCGATGTCGGGTCGCTCCTCGCGGTCGACCTTGATATTGACGAACAGACGGTTCATGACGGCGGCTACGTCGTCATTCTCGAAGCTTTCATGGGCCATGACATGGCACCAGTGGCAGGCGGCATAGCCGATGGAGAGCAGGATAGGCCTGTCCAGCGCTTTTGCCTCCCCGAGCGACGCCGGTGACCATCCGCGCCAATGCACGGGGTTGCCGCTGTGCTGCTGCAGATAGGGGCTGGCCTCTTCGGCAAGCAGGTTTTGCGCGGGCAATGTCACAATGGCCAACTTTCAGGAGCGATACGGGGCGGTGACGAGGCGAAAGCTAGGGCGGTTCGGTAGAGCGGGCAAATGATTTCAGGCGATTCGATCGTGGCGCTGTCGAGCGGCAGGCTTCCGGCCGGCGTTGCGGTGTTGCGCATATCCGGCCCGAAGACTCGATTCGTAGTCGAAACAATTGCCGGCGGCATGGTTAAGGCGCGGTCCGCGGTCCTGCGCAGGTTCAGGGCTCCAGATGGAACCGTGCTCGATAACGGCTTGGTTCTGTTCTTTCCCGGTCCGGCGAGCTTCACCGGCGAGGATGTCGCCGAGTTCCATGTTCATGGCGGGCGCGCCGTGGTGGCCAAGATGCTGGAAACGATCGCTGGATTCGACGGCGTCAGGCATGCCGAGCCCGGAGAATTCACGCGCCGCGCCTTCTTCAACGGCAAGGTCGATCTGGTCGAGACGGAGGCGCTGGCCGACCTCGTCAATGCGGAGACCGAAGCGCAGCGGCGTTTCGCCATCCATAACGCCGGGGGCGCGCAGAGCGCACTCTATCTCGGCTGGCGGCGGCGGCTGATCCATGCGCGGGCCATGATCGAGGCCGAGATCGACTTCGCCGATGAAGACGATGTACCGGGTTCCGTTTCGGACACGGTTTGGTCTGACGCAAGGTCGATGATATCGGAGATCGACCGCCACATTGCCGGCTTCCATGCCGCCGAGATCATCCGGGACGGCTTCGAAGTCGTCATTCTCGGTGCGCCCAATGCCGGCAAATCCAGCCTGTTCAATGCCTTGGCGCGGCGCGATGCCGCTATTGTAACGGATGAACCCGGCACGACCCGAGATTTGCTGGAGGTGGTTCTGGATCTCCGGGGCCTGCGTGTCCGACTTACCGACACCGCCGGCCTGCGAGAAGCGCCCGGCAAGATCGAGACGATCGGCATCGAGAAGGCAAGAGCGAAGGCGAATCGCGCCGATCTGCTGCTGCTGCTCGAGGATGCCGCGAACCCCAAGGATACCGGTCCGCTATCGATGTCTGCACCAGCATTACGCGTCGGCACCAAGCTCGACTTGCTCGATAAGAGAGCGCCCCACGATTTAGCTCGGCGGTACGAGTTCGGCATATCCGTGGTCGACGGGACGGGCGTGGAGCGATTGCTGCTGGAGATCGGTCGTCGCGCTGCCGAGGCGACCGGCGACTCCGGCGATATCCTGCCGTCGCGGCTGCGCCATGTCGAGTTGCTCGACGCGGCGAACCGGCATCTGCACCGCGCCGCCGATGAGCGCATGGCCCAGGAATTGCGCGCCGAAGAGCTGCGCCTGGCAGCGGAACGCCTGGGACGCATCATGGGCGCGGTGGACGTAGAAGACTTGCTCGACGTGATCTTTTCCCAGTTCTGCATCGGCAAATGACTCAGGTGAAACATGATGCTTCTGCTGATTCACGTGAAACAATTAGGCGGCGATTCACGTGAAACGCAGATAGAGAGGCGGGTTTCGCTGTTTCACGTGAAACGCCGCGCGGAGTTTTCTTGACAGTCCCGCGTCGCGGGGACATGTGTCGCTCATCTTCTTTGAGTTCGGGACCAATATAGAATGACCGATCACTATGATGTGGTTGTGGTGGGCGGCGGCCATGCGGGTTGCGAGGCGGCCAGCGCCGCCGCGCGCGCTGGCGCCAGGACCGCGCTGGTGACGCTGCGTTTCGAGACGATCGGCGTGATGTCGTGCAACCCTGCCATCGGCGGGCTCGGCAAGGGGCATCTTGTGCGCGAGATTGACGCCATGGACGGGCTGATGGGCCGCGTGGCGGACGCCGCCGGCATCCAGTTCCGCCTGCTCAACCGCCGCAAAGGCCCGGCGGTGCGCGGCCCTCGCACGCAGGCCGACAGAAAACTTTATCGCCTTGCCATGCACGAAGCGATTCGGCAGCAGAACGATCTGGAGGTTGTGGAGGGCGAGGTTCTCGATTTCGAGATCTCCGATGGAAAGATCGCCGCGGTTCTCCTGGCCAACGGGCGGCGGCTTGTCTGCGGCGCCGTGGTGCTGACGACGGGAACCTTCCTGCGAGGACTCATTCATATCGGTGAAAAGAAGATTGTCGCTGGCCGCATGAACGAGAAGGCCAGCATGGGCCTGTCGGATACAATGCACCGCGCCGGCTTCAAGCTCGGGCGACTGAAGACCGGCACGCCGCCGCGACTGGACGGACGAACCATCGACTGGGTGTCGCTGGGAAGCCAGGCGGCGGACGAGAATCCCGTGCCGTTCTCACTGATGACCGACCGTATCGTGACGCCGCAGATCGATTGCGGCATCACCCGCACCACGCCAGCCACGCATGATTTGATCCGCGCCAATCTTGGCCGGTCGGCCATGTATTCGGGCTCGATCGAAGGGGTTGGGCCGCGTTATTGCCCGTCGATCGAGGATAAGATCGTCAAGTTCGGCGACCGGGACGGACATCAGATCTTTTTGGAGCCGGAAGGGCTCGACGACCACACCGTCTATCCCAACGGTATTTCGACCTCGCTGCCGGAAGACGTTCAGCTGGACATACTGAAGACCATTCCTGGTTTGGAGCATGCGGTCATGCTGCAGCCTGGCTATGCCATCGAATATGATCATGTCGATCCGCGCGAACTGAATCCCACACTTGAGACCCTGCGCGTTGCCGGACTTTTTCTCGCCGGGCAGATCAACGGCACGACGGGCTACGAAGAGGCCGCCGGGCAGGGCCTGCTCGCCGGCCTCAATGCAGCGCGGCGGGCGGCGGGCGGCGCCCCGATCGTGCTCAGCCGTACCGAGGCCTATATCGGCGTGATGGTCGACGATTTGACCAGTCGCGGCATCAGCGAACCCTATCGGATGTTCACTTCGCGGGCCGAGTTTCGACTCTCGCTGCGCGCCGACAACGCCGATGAGCGGCTGACGCCGCTGGCGCAGACGCTGGGAATCGCCTCGGCGCGGCGGATGCAGCGCTATGACGATGTCATGCAGCGGCTGGATGAAGCGCGCCGGATGGCGCTTTCGCTGACCATGACGCCGAACGAGGCGGCACGGCACGGTTTGGAGATCAATCACGATGGCGTGCGCCGGTCCGGCTTTGAATTGCTGGCATATCCCGGTGTCGATGTGGCTTGGCTCGCTGGGGTCGACCCGAAATTTCACGACGTCGATGCCAAGACTGCGGAACGTCTTGAAACGGAAGCGAAATATTCGGTTTATCTCGATCGCCAGAGCACGGATGTCGCGCAGATCCGACGTGAAGAGGCCCGGCTGATCCCGGACACCGTCGACTTTGCCGGAGTGCCTGGTCTGTCCAATGAGCTGAAGCAGAAGATGCAGGCGCGGCGGCCGCGCTCCGTCGCGGAGGCGCAGCGCATGGACGGCATGACACCGGCGGCGTTGGCAATCATCATCGCGCATGTTCGGCATTGGGAATCGGTGGAGAATGCCGAGCAGAGGGATGTTGCGTGAGTTCTTTCTCCCGTGAGAGCCTGCAGGAGGCCGCCGGCCCGGTTTCACGTGAAACATTCGATCGCCTGGTGGCGTTTGAAGCGATGTTCCAGAAATGGAACCGCAGCATCAATCTCGTGGCGCAGTCGACCTCGGGCGATGTCTGGCAGCGCCACATCCTGGACAGCGCGCAACTTGCTGGGATAGAGGCCGAAGCCACGCACTGGGCTGACATCGGTTCTGGTGGCGGATTTCCCGGGCTTGTCATGGCCTTTTTGCTCGGCGACCGCCCGGGCGCCAGCATCGATCTGGTCGAAAGCAACCGCAAGAAAGCTTCGTTCCTGCAGACGGTCGTCGGCCAGTTCGGCTTGCCGGCACGGGTCGTGGCGCGACGAGTCGAGGATAGCCATGTGCTTGTTTCGAAGCCGGAAATCGTCACGGCACGGGCGCTGGCACCGCTTTCGGTGCTGCTGGACCTGTCGGCGCCATGGCTGACCTCGGGCGCGCGGGCGTTGTTCCACAAAGGCCGGGATTACCGCGCCGAAGTGCAAGAAAGCGTTAACCGGTGGACCTTCGATCTGGTAGAACATCCAAGCGTGACCGACGCCAGCGGCGTCATTCTCGAATTGTCCAATGTACGGCCTGTCTGAACCGAGACCGGTCCGATTGTTTGGCGACCCAAAGATGAATTTCTGGCATAGATCCATGATGAAGAACGGCCCTCGAATCATCACCGTAGCCAACCAGAAAGGCGGTGTCGGCAAGACCACCACCGCCATCAACCTGGCCACTGCGCTGGCGGCGATCGGTGAGAAAGTGCTGATCGTAGACCTCGACCCGCAAGGCAATGCCAGCACCGGCCTCGGCATCGACCGCAAGGACCGGACGGTTTCGTCCTATGACGTGCTGACGGGCGAACTGGACCTGGAGGCCGCCGCCATTCCGACCGCGGTGCCCGGCCTTTCCATCGTGCCTTCGACGCTGGACCTGCTCGGCATCGAGATGGAGATCGCCTCGGCGCCGGACCGGGTGCTCAAGCTGCGCAATGCGCTGCGTGCCGCGACCGAGCGCGGGGCGCCCTTCGGCTATGTGCTGATCGATTGTCCGCCCTCGCTCAATCTTTTGACTTTGAATTCAATGGCGGCAGCCGACTCTGTTCTCGTGCCGCTGCAATGCGAGTTCTTCGCGCTGGAGGGTCTCAGCCAGTTGCTCGAAACCGTCGAGCAGGTTCGCCGCTCGATCAATCCCGATCTTACTATCCAGGGCATTGTGCTGACCATGTATGATGGTCGCAACAATCTCGCCAACCAGGTGGTGCAGGACGTGCGCGAGCATATGGGCGACAAAGTCTATGAGACGATCATTCCGCGCAATGTGCGGGTGTCGGAAGCCCCCTCCTATGGCAAGCCGGCAATTCTCTATGACCTGAAATGCTCGGGCAGCCAGGCCTATCTGCAATTGGCCTCCGAAGTGATCCGCCGCGAGCGCAAATTGCGCGCCGCTTGACCAGATCCAGTGCATACTAAGAGCCGATTCGATACCGAAACGATCTGAAATAGACGTGGAATAAAGATGAGCGAAGATCTCTCGAGGAAAAGACTGGGTCGCGGACTGGCAGCACTGATCGGCGAGATCGATCGGCCGGCTGCCCCGGAAAAGCCCGGCATGAGCGCGGACGGCAAGGTGCCGATCGAGTTCATCAGCGCCAACCCGAAAAATCCGCGCCGGCATTTCGGCGATGCCGAACTGACCGATCTTGCCCAATCGATCCGCGAACATGGCGTGGTGCAGCCGGTCGTGGCACGGCCCTCGCCGACGCAGGCCGGCCACTACGAGATCATTGCCGGCGAGAGGCGCTGGCGGGCCGCGCAGCGCGCCGGGCTGACCGAGATTCCGGTCATCATCCGCGACGTCAACGACCGCACCGCGCTCGAGCTGGCGATCATCGAGAACGTCCAGCGCGCCGACCTCAACGCGGTCGAAGAAGCGCAGGGTTACCAGCAACTCATCGACGACCATGGCTACACCCAGGCCGATCTCGGCCAGGTCATCGGTAAGAGCCGCAGCCATGTCGCCAATACATTGAGACTGTTGAAGCTGCCCGACGTGATCCGCGACATGCTGGTCGACGGCGCGCTGTCGGCGGGCCACGCCCGCACGCTGGTGACGGCGGAGGATCCGGCCGGCCTCGCCAAGCGCATCGTCGAGGAGGGACTTTCGGTGCGCCAGGCCGAAGCGCTGGCGCAGATGCCGGCCGTCGCCAGTTCCAACGGCACCAAGCCAGCCGCGCCAGCCGAAAAGGACGCCGACACGCTGGCGCTGGAAAAGCTGCTCACCGACACGACCGGCATGATTGTGTCGATCGACCACAAGGGCAAGGGCGGGGTGCTGCGGGTCGCCTATCGGAGCCTGGAACAGCTGGACGAGCTGTGCAGGCGGCTGAAGCAGGATTAAAACGTTTAGCCGGCAAATTATGCGGCTTTATTCCCCGCGATCGGTGCAGCCCTCATCCCCCTGCTGGGACCTTCTCCGCGTATAGAGACGGGGAGAAGAGGCTGGCTGCGGCGCCGGCGCCTTCTGTGGCGCTGGCGATTTGGCGAAAGCAGCGAGAAGAGCATCCCTCGCCGTTTACGGGGAGAGGATGCCGGCAGGCAGGTGAGGTCAGCGCCGGCGGAAATCAGCTTGGCGCGGGGCGTGGGCCCAATTGAGATAGGCCGGCGGGACAGCGCCCCTCTGCCTTGCTGGACCCGGCCCTTCGCTGGTCGCTCCGGGCGTTCGTCGTTTCGGAAAGCCAAGCAATTGGCTTCCCGTCCGCGACGCGGATCACTCCGAACCCCCACAAGGGGGAGACTGGCCGCTTTCTACCGCTGTCCCAGCCTAGCGCTCTCCACCGCGATTCCCAGCAGCGCCTGCCTTGCCAGCGCGACGGACAGGTCCGGGCGTCGCCGCGTCTGCAGCACGGCCTGATGCAACCGGGCCAGCGCGCGGCCGAGCGCTTCGCTGTTCCAGCGCTCCAGGGTCTTCTCCACCAGCTTGCGCCTGGAGAAAAAGACCGGCGGGCGCGCGGCGGCAACGACGGAAGCGGCGTTGCGGCCGCCGGTCTCCATTTGGCCGCGCATGACCTGGATCTGCTGTAACTGCCGCATGGCCGAGGACAGCACCTGGAAGGGCTGCCCGCCGCCCTGGCAGTGGCGCGTGAAAGCGGTGTCGAAATCGCCGACCTTGCCTTCGAGCAGCGCGCAGACAGCGTCGTCGTAAGAGGCGCCGGACACGTCGCCGGACATGGCTCTCACCTCTTCCAGCCCGATCTCCTTCTGGCCGTGGGCGTAGAGGACGAGTTTTTCGATCTCGCCGCGCGAGGCCAGCCGGTCGCCACCGAGATTGCGGCGCAGCGCCTGCCGCGCCTCCAGCGTCATCGACATGCCGGCCTTGCGCAGTTCGTCGTCGATGACGGTGTCGATGTCCCTCGCCTCGTCGGCGTAGCAAGGCAGCGCCATGGCATTGTCGGCGCCCTCGACCACGGCGCGCAGCCCGACGCCTTTCTTCAAATCACCGGCTTCAATGAGAATGATGGCGTCCCGCACCGGCTCCGCCGTCAGCGCCTTGACGTCGTCGGCCAGTGCCTTCTGGCCGCTGGCATTGCGCACCCAGAGCAGCCGCCGGTCGGAAAACATTGGCACGGTGCGGGCCTCGTCGAGCAGGCGGCCCTCGTCGCGATCGACCTCGGAACCCTCGAGCCTGACCACCGAGAATGGGTCGTCGAGCGGAAGGCCGGTCTTTCCGGCAAAGGCCTTGGCCCGCTCGGAGACAAGGCCGCGATCCGGGCCATAAAGCAGGACGATCGAGATGCGCGGATCAGGCCGCGCCAGCCAACCGTCGACCTCATATGCCTTCTTCTGTGCCATGGAGGGTGGTTAGCATGATGCTGGGAGGGAGTGAACGTCTTCCTGCTCGGATCGCCAACGTCGGCGAACCGCAAAGTCCAGCACCAATCACCTTCTCTTGCGGCAACCAGCGCGGAACCATACGCCAAATTGCGCGCGGCCGCCCAACATCGACAAGAAATTTCGCGGACATATCTTCATCTTGAACGCGGGAAGCCGGATCGGCCGGCGCGGCTGGAACCGCCTCCCCGAGGCATTCGCACTGGCGGCGCGGATATGCAAATATCCCACCCAGGCAACATTGGAGGACTCGAGGTCATGGCCGATGCTGGGATGTTGCGGTTTCACGTTCCGGAGCCGGAAGTGCGACCGGGCGGGACGCCTGATTTCTCCAATGTGACCATCGCCGAGGCCGGCTCCGTGCCACGCCCCGACATCGATGTCGATCCGCGCATCATCCGCGACATGGCGTTTTCGATCATCCGGGTGCTGAACCGCAATGGCGAGGCCGTCGGGCCATGGGCCGGGCTGCTTTCCAGCGAGGAATTGCTGGAAGGCCTGCGCAACATGATGACGCTGCGGACGTTCGATGCGCGCATGCAGATGGCGCAGCGCCAGGGCAAGACCTCCTTCTACATGCAGCATCTGGGCGAGGAAGCGGTGAGCTGCGCCTTCCGCAAGGCGCTCAGCCCCGGCGACATGAATTTCCCGACCTATCGCCAGGCCGGCCTGCTCATCGCCGACGGCTATCCGATGGTCACGATGATGAACCAGATCTATTCCAACGAGGCCGATCCGCTGAAGGGCCGGCAGCTGCCGATCATGTATTCGTCGAAGGAGCACGGCTTCTTCTCGATCTCGGGCAATCTGGCGACGCAGTACATCCAGGCGGTCGGCTGGGCGATGGCGTCGGCGATCTCCAACGATTCCAGGATCGCCGCGGCCTGGATCGGCGACGGCTCGACGGCGGAATCCGATTTCCATTCGGCGCTGGTGTTCGCCTCCACCTACAAGGCGCCGGTGGTGCTCAACGTCGTCAACAACCAGTGGGCGATCTCGACTTTTCAAGGCATCGCGCGCGGCGGTTCCGGCACCTTCGCGGCCCGGGGGCTCGGCTTCGGCATCCCGTCTCTGCGCGTCGACGGCAATGACTATCTGGCGGTACACGCGGTGGCCAAATGGGCGGCGACAAGGGCGCGGGAGAATCTTGGGCCGACGTTGGTCGAATACGTCACCTACCGCGCCGGCGCGCATTCGAGCTCGGACGATCCCTCCGCCTACCGGCCGAAGACCGAGTCCGACGCTTGGCCGCTGGGTGACCCGGTCGTGCGGCTGAAGAACCATCTCATCAAGCTCGGTGTCTGGTCGAACGAACGGCATGCGCAGGCCGAGGCCGAAATCCTCGACACGGTGATCGCGGCGCAGAAGGAAGCGGAAAGCCACGGCACGCTGCATGCCGGCGGCAAGCCGTCGACACGCGAGATGTTCGAAGGTGTGTTTGCCGAGATGCCGCCGCATCTCAGGCGCCAGCGCCAGCAGGCGGGAGTCTGAGCCATGCCAAGACGGACCATGATCGAGGCCATTCGCGACGCCATGGACGTGTCGATGGAGCGCGACGACAAAGTCGTCGTGTTCGGCGAGGATGTCGGCTTCTTCGGCGGCGTTTTTCGCCTCACGCACGGGCTGCAGGCCAAATACGGCAAGAGCCGTTGCTTCGACGCGCCGATCAACGAATCCGGCATTGTCGGCTCGGCCATCGGCATGGCCGCCTACGGTTTGAAGCCCTGTGTGGAAATTCAGTTTGCCGACTACATGTATCCGGCCTACGACCAGCTGACGCAGGAAGCGGCGAGGCTGCGCTACCGCTCGAACGGCGATTTCACCTGCCCGATCGTGGTCCGCATGCCGACCGGCGGCGGCATTTTCGGGGGCCAGACGCACAGCCAGAGCCCGGAAGCCTTGTTCACCCATGTGTCGGGCCTGAAGACGGTGGTTCCGTCCAATCCGCATGACGCCAAGGGGCTGCTGATCGCGGCGATCGAGGATCCCGACCCGGTGATTTTCCTGGAGCCGAAGCGGCTCTACAACGGCCCGTTCGACGGCCATCATGACCGGCCGGTGACGCCGTGGTCGAAGCATGAGCTCGGCGAAGTCGCCGACGGCCATTACACCGTGCCGCTCGGCAAGGCCGCCATCCGCAGGGCGGGCGGGGCAGTCACGGTGCTCGCCTACGGCACCATGGTTTATGTCGCCCAGGCGGCGGCCGAGGAGACCGGCATCGACGCCGAAATCATCGATCTCAGGACGCTGCTGCCGCTCGATCTCGACACGATCGTGGCTTCGGTCAAGAAGACCGGCCGCTGCGTCGTCGTGCACGAGGCGACGCTGACCTCGGGTTTCGGCGCCGAGCTTTCGGCGCTGGTGCAGGAAAACTGCTTTTACCACCTGGAGGCGCCTGTGGCCCGCGTCGCCGGCTGGGACACGCCTTATCCGCATGCGCAGGAGTGGGAGTATTTTCCCGGTCCCGCGCGTGTCGGCCGCGCCTTGCTTGAAACCATGGAGGCCTGACATGGGCGAGCACATCATCAAGCTGCCCGATGTCGGCGAGGGTGTCGCCGAGGCCGAGCTCGTCGAATGGCATGTGAAGATCGGCGACATCGTGCGCGAGGACACGGTGCTCGCCGCCGTGATGACCGACAAGGCGACGGTCGAAATCCCGTCGCCCGTCGATGGCGAGATCCTGTGGCTGGGCGCCGAGATCGGCGACACGGTGGCGATCGGTTCGCCCATCGTGCGGCTGAAAGTAGCGGGCGAGGGCAATATGAAAGCCGGCAAAGTGGCTGAACCGGCGACCGGGGTGGAGCCGCCCGCCAGGCTGCCGAGCCCGAAGCCCGAAGCCGCCTCGCCACCCAAGCCGGCAAAGCCCGCCGAGACACCGGCGAAATCGGCATCGTCGTCGTCGGCGCCGAAAACCGTGACACGCTCCTCGGCTTCGGGCGCGCCGCGTCCGGAAGGCGAAAAGCCGCTGGCCTCGCCCGCCGTTCGCCTGCGGGCGAAAGAGACGGGCATCGACCTCAGGCAAGTTTCAGGCAGCGGCCCGGCCGGTCGCATCGGCCATGAAGACATCGAGGCCTTCCTGGCGCGCGGCCCGCAAGCGGCCAGGGCACCCGGCCCCGCCCGCAACGATGCGGTCGAGGACATCAAGCTGGTCGGCTTGCGGCGCAAGATCGCCGAGAAGATGACGCTGTCGAAGTCGCGTATCCCGCACATCACCTATGTCGAGGAGATCGACGTCACGGCGCTCGAGGAACTGCGCGCCGCGCTCAACAATGAAAAGCGTGCCAAGGGAGGCGCGGAGAGGCCGAAGCTGACCTTGCTGCCATTCCTGATGCGGGCCATGGTCAAGGCGATCGCGGACCAGCCCCAGCTCAATTCCCTGTTCGACGACGAGGCCGGCATCATCCACCAGCATGGCGGCATCCATATCGGCATTGCCGCGCAGACTCCGTCGGGACTGGTGGTGCCTGTCGTCAAGCATGCCGAGGCGCGCGACGTCTGGGACTGTGCCGCCGAGGTCGCCAGGCTGGCCGAGGCTGCGAAGTCGGGAACGGCGACACGTGACGAGCTGTCCGGCTCGACCATCACCATCACCTCGCTCGGCGCCATGGGGGGTATGGCGACGACGCCCGTGATCAACCACCCCGAAGTGGCGATCGTCGGCGTCAACAAGATGATGGTGCGGCCGGTTTGGGACGGCACGGGGTTCATTCCGCGCAAGATGATGAACCTGTCGTCGAGCTTCGACCACCGCGTCATCGACGGCTGGGACGCGGCGGTGTTCATCCAGCGGATCAAGGCGCTGCTGGAGACGCCGGCGCTGATATTCGTGGATTGAGGATTATTTAATGCGTTCTCAGCGTGTTTCCCAGTCGCTTTACATTGAGCGCCGCGCTGCCCCTCATTGCCCTGCCGGGCATTTCTGCCCGTATAGTGACGGGGAGAAAGACGTTGTCATCGAGGGTTTCGCCAATCACCAGCGTTGCAAAGAGAAGGCCGGCGTTGCGGCCAGCTCGCTTCTCCCCGTCACTATACGGGGAGAAGGTGCCGGTAGGCGGAAGAGGGGCAGCGCTAGGCCGGATGGGAGGGCGTCACCGGCAGTTTTCACCAGAAGGACGCTGCCAACATGAAGGAAATCTCCTGCAAGCTGCTCGTCATCGGCGCCGGTCCGGGCGGCTATGTCTGCGCCATTCGTGCGGGACAGCTCGGCGTCGATACGGTCATCGTCGAGGCTGCGAAGCCCGGCGGCACCTGCCTCAATGTCGGCTGCATCCCGTCCAAGGCGCTGATCCACGCGGCGGAGGAATTCGAGAAGGTGTCGCACATGGCCGGCGGCAACAGCCCGCTCGGTATTTCGGTCACCGCACCGGTGCTCGATCTGGCCAGGACCATCGCCTGGAAGGACGGCATCGTCAGCCGGCTCAACAGCGGTGTCGCCGGCCTGCTGAAGAAGGCCGGGGTGAAGACCGTGCATGGCTGGGCGAGGTTTCGCGACGGCAAGACCGTCGAGGTCGAGACCGAGACCGGAAGCCAGGTGATCCGGGCCGAGACGATCGTGATCGCCACCGGCTCGGCGCCGGTCGAATTGTCTTTTCTTCCCTTTGGCGGGCCTGTGATCTCGTCCACGGAGGCGCTGGCCCTGAGTGAGGTTCCCAAGAAACTCGCTGTCGTCGGTGGCGGCTATATCGGGCTCGAACTCGGCATGGCCTTCGCCAAGATGGGCTCCAGGGTCACCGTGGTTGAAGCCTTGCCGCGCGTGCTGGCGCAATATGATGCGGAGCTGACCCGGCCTGTCGTCAAGCGGCTTGCCGCGCTCGGCGTCGAGGTGATGCTGGGCGCCAAGGCCAAAGGGCTATCGACAGACGGCGATGCCCTGCTGGTCGAGACATCGGACGGCAAGAGCACCAAGGTCGCCGCGGACAAGGTGCTGGTGACGGTCGGCCGCAAGCCGGTGACGGAAGGCTGGGGGCTCGACCAGATCGATCTCGACAGGGCCGGAAAGTTCATCCGTATCGACGACCAGTGCCGGACCTCGATGCGCGGCGTCTTCGCCATCGGCGACGTCACCGGCGAGCCGATGCTGGCGCACCGGGCGATGGCGCAAGGCGAAATGGTCGCGGAGATCGTCGCCGGCCACAAGCGCAGCTGGGACAAGCGCTCGATCCCGGCCGTCTGCTTTACCGATCCCGAGCTGGTGACGGCGGGTCTGTCGCCCGAAGAGGCCAAGGCGCAGGGCGGCGAGATCAAGATCGGCCTGTTTCCCTTCGCCGCCAATGGCCGCGCCATGACGAAGCTCGGCGAAGACGGCTTCGTCCGCGTCGTGGCGCGCGCCGACAATCACCTGGTGCTCGGCATCCAGGCGGTCGGGCAGGGCGTGTCGGAACTGTCGGCGGCTTTCGGCCTAGCACTGGAGATGGGGGCACGACTGGAAGATGTCGCTGGCACCATCCATGCCCATCCTACGCAAGGCGAAGGATTCCAGGAAGCTGCGCTCAAGGCGCTCGGGCACGCCCTGCATATTTGAGCGGGCGGTGGGGCCTACCCCTTGGAAGGATACGGCGGCGCCCCTACGCCGCTCACCCCGCAAGCCGGCTCACCATGTCATGCTGCGCGTAGGCGCGGCCGAAACGGTTGGCCAGAAATGCATCGAGTGCGATGTCCTCCTGCTTGACGAAGCCGGTCGCCGGCAGCGATCCGTCCGCCAGCATGTCGAGCACGGCGCAGATGCCGGACGCGGTGGTGATCTGGATGGCGCTGCGCACCTCTTGACCGATGCGCCGGGAATAGATCTTGTTGGCGTAGGTCTCCTGCAGCAGACGGCCGTTCCTGCGGCCGGAGACGGTGACGAAGACGATGACCACGTCCTGCAGCGTCGCCGGCAGGGCGCTTTCGAAAATATCCTTCAGCACGTCGCGGCGATGACGCAGGCCAAGGTCGTTGAGCAGCGCCTTCATGATCGCTGCGTGGCCGGGATAGCGGATGGTGCGGTAGTTCAGCGTGCGTACCTTGCCCTTCAGCGTCTCGGCCAGCGTGCCGAGGCCGCCGGAGGTGTTGAACGCCTCATAGGTGACACCGTCGAGCGAAAACTCCTCGCGCTCCTCCAGCGGCGGCACTTCGACCAGCTCACCCTCGACGATCGCCTCGCAAGGCTCGCAATATTCGTTGATGACGCCGTCGGTGCTCCAGGTCAGATTGTAGTTCAGCGCGTTGGACGGGTATTGCGGCAGCGCGCCGACGCGCATGCGCACGCTTTCCAGCGTGTCGAAGCGGCTGGCGAGATCATTGGCGACGATCGAGATGAAGCCAGGCGCCAACCCGCATTGCGGGATGAAGGCGCTCTTGGCGGTACGGGCCAGCTCCTTGACCCGCCTGGTCGAGACGACGTCCTCGGTGAGATCAAGATAATGCACGCCGGCGCTGGCCGCCGCCTCGGCGATGCGCGTGGTGAGATGGAAGGGGGCGGCGCTCAGCACCGCGAACTTGCCGTTGAGCGCTGCTTCAAGCGCACCGGGCGCCGCGATTTCGAGTTCCAGCGTCTCCACGCCGGCTGGGACTTCCGCCGCGGCGAGCTGCGCCGCCGAGCGGTCGAGGAGGGTGACCTGATAGTCTCCCGTCGCGGCAAGCATTTCGGCGATGGTCGAGCCGATCTTGCCGGCCCCGACGATAACGATCTTGTTCATGATCAAATTCCCCTGCGATCCGTGTTCGCGGAAATCATCGCAACTTGCCTGTCGAAAGGAAGCATGGAATTCTGCAAACTGAACCCAATCCTTTGCCGATCCGCCGAGGGATTTCGTCGAAATGCTCAGTGATGCCGAACAGGCCCTGCTCTCGCTGCTGCGCGCCAACGCGCGCGCCTCGACGGCCGAACTGGCGCGGCGGCTCGGCGTGTCGCGCACGACGGTGCAAAGCCGAATCGAGCGGCTGGAGCAGCGCGGCATCATCACCGGCTATGGCGCACGGCTGGCGCCGGACTATGAGCAGGGGCTGGTCAGGGCGCATGTGCTGCTCACCGTAACGCCCAAGCTGGCTGACAAGGTGGTGCGCAGCCTGCAGGCGCTGCCGCCGGTCAGAACGCTGCACTCCGTCAGCGGCAATTTCGACATGATCGTCATCGTCGACGCGCCGTCGATCCGCGACCTCGACACGCTGCTCGACCAGATCGGCGCCATGGAGGGCGTGGAGCGGACATCGTCGTCGATCATCCTGTCGACGCGCATCGACCGCTGAATGGACTTTCAAGCTGGTTTGGCCAGCACCGGTAATTTTGTCGGCTAATCCATCACCAAGGGAAAACTCACCGCCACGCCCAGCCCGGGCCGGCAGTCCTCCAGCGCGATGGTCGCGCCGTGCAGGTCGGCAATGGCCCTGACTAGGCTGAGGCCGAGGCCGCTGCCTGGCGTCGATCGGCTGTGGTCCAGCCGGTAGAGACGCTGAAACACTTTTTCGCGCTCGTCGGCGGGAATGCCGGGGCCATTGTCGGCGACGCCAGCAAGCACGCGGTCGTCCCGGCGCGTCACCGAGAGTTGGATGGATGTGCCGGGCGGGCAATGGCGCAGCGCATTCTCGACCAGGTTGGCGAACATCTGCGTCAGCAGTTCCGGATCGCCATGGATGCGGTCGGCGGTCTGACGCAGCTCGACCGATGACAGCACCTTGCCGTCATCCTCGGCCACACCGGCGTAGATTTCGGCGATGGTCTCGAGGATCTCGCCGAGAGCGACATCGGTGAAGCGCGCCTTGCGCGCGCCGGCCTCGATCTGCGCGATGCGCAGCAGCGCGTCGAAGGTCTCATTGATCTGATGGCCCTCGCCGCGCGCGTCAGCCAGATCGTTGGAGACGTCCTGGCGCCGCGCGGCCTTGTCGGCGGCGCTCTCCAGGATCATCTGCAGGCGGTTCAGCGGCGTCTTCAAATCATGCGCGATGTCGGCGCTGACCTGCTTCATGCCCTCGACCAGCGCCGACAGGCGGTCGAGCGCCGCGTTGATCTGGCCGGAGACGATGTCGATGTCGTCGTCCTTGCCGGTCAGTGGGATGCGGGTGTCGAGGCGGCCATGCGAAACGTCGACCATCGTGGCGGCAATGCCGTCGAGACGGCGCTGGACGCGCGAGGCGAGCAGGGCGCCGCCGGCGACAGCCAGGCCGGTGATGATCAGCGTCGCCCAACCGAAGCTCATCAGCATGATCGTTTCCAGTTCCTCGGTCTCGGAGAGGCTGAAGGCGATGGTCAGCGTGTTGGCGCCGACCGAGCCGGAATAGGCGCGATACTCGGTGTCCGGCGGCAGGCCCGGCATTTCGGCGCCGAACATCGAGAAACCATCGGGAAGCCCGGCCGCGGTGAAGTTCCCGGCAATACGGCTGCCGGCCGCGTCGGTCAGCGAAAAGAGCTGCTCCTTCCTGGGGCTGCGCGCGGAGTGGTTTTCGACCGTCTCCACCAACTCCCTGAGATCCTTGTCGGCATAGGTCGCGGCGATGACGGCAAAGGTCTCGCTGATGGTGTCGTCGAGCTGCTCGGCAAGGTCGGCGCTCATCATCTGGTAGACGATGGCGCCGGACAGCACGAAGGCCAGCATGAACAGGAAGGCGAACGTCAGGGCAAGCCGGAATGGCGTGCTGCGCAGGAGGCGGGTCCGGGTCGCGGTCATCGGGTCGCGATCACTGGGAGAGCGGCGCGTGCAGGCTGTAGCCGGTGTTGCGGATGGTGTGGATGAGCTGGGTGCCGAACGGCTTGTCGACCTTGGTCCGCAATCGGCTGATATGGGTTTCGACGACACTGGTCTTGGGATCGAAATGGAAATCCCAGACGCGTTCCAGCAGCATGGTGCGGGTGATGACGCGGCCCTCGCCGCGCATCAGCACCTCGAGCAGGCTGAACTCCCTCGGCTGCAGGTCAATTGGGTGGCCCTGCCTGACGACGCGCCGCATGATGAGGTCCATTTCGAGGTCGGCGACCCGCAGAACGGTCTTCTGTTCCTGCGCGGCCGGCCGTCGGCCGAGCGCGTTGATGCGGGCAAGCAGCTCGGAAAAGGCGAAGGGCTTGACCAGATAGTCGTCGCCGCCGGCCTCGAGCCCCTCGACGCGGTCGTCTATGCCGCCGACCGAAGTGAGGAAGATCGCCGGCGTGCGCACGCCGGCGGCGCGGACAGCCTTGACCATCGAAAGACCGTCGAGGCCCGGGATCATCCGGTCGGCGACGATCACGTCGTAGCCGCCGCTGGTCGCGGCGAAAAGCCCGTCATGGCCATTGCGCAGGAGGTCGCAGACATGGCCGGCCTCGGTCAGGCCGCGCACGATATAGTCCGCCGTCCTGTGGTCGTCCTCGACGAGAAGTAGCCGCATCGCTGTTCCCTGGCTGCCGGTATCGGCGACAGGCTATCACCGGCTCGGGTTCGTTCCTAGGATGGTCGCGCCGGCGGCTCAGTCCGATTCCAGCAGAATCTCGTCGGCATCGTCGGGGGTGGTCTTCAGCGTCATGTAGAGAACGAGCGCGATGATGCAGCCGAGGAAGATCAGGCTGGTGAAAATGGTGCCGAAACCGAGGCCACCATATTCGGCCGGCTGTGACAGCCAATCGCCGAAAGAGGCGCCAAGCGGACGCGTCAGTATATAGGCGAGCCAGAACGCCAGGACGGCGTCCAGATGGAAGAGATACCAGGCGAGCGCGATGAGCGCGATGACGCCGCCGAACAGCAGCCCCGTGGTCAGATAGCCCAGGTTGAAGGTCTCGGCGACGAGGTCGCCGGCGGCGGTGCCGAGCGAGAAGGTGAACAGGATCGCCAGCCAGTAGAAGATTTCGCGCCTGGTGGTGAAGATGGTGTGGATCGAGAGCGTCCGTTCGCTCGCGTACCAGACCGCGAATGTCGCCGCCAGCATCACCGAGAAGGCAATCGTGGTGGTCTGCAGGCGCACGCCGAAATTGTCGACGAGATTATCGGTGACCAGCGTGCCGACGACGCTGATCAGCACCACCGCCAGCCAGTAGGCCCAGGGCACGTAACGTTTTTGCGCGAATTGCAGGGCGAGGGCGACGATCAGCACGCCGGTCATGATCAGCGAGGTGACGGTCAGGCCGAGGCCGAGGTTGACGACGAGATAGTCGGCCGCCGTCTCGCCCATGGTCACCGCCATCAGCTTGACCAGCCAGAAGTCGAGGGTGACGTCCGGCACCCTGTTTCGGCTCGGGTGTGTGTGGGGTGCGAGCATGGCTGATGTCCTCGATGGCCGCGTCAGGTTACTTGCCCATGACCTTCATGGCCTGGGCGAAGAAGTCGTCGGCGCGCTTGTCGTCGTCGGCATTGCAGCGCTCGATGCCCTTGGTCTCCAGTTCCGAAACTTTGGCCTTGTCGCCGGCGCTCAGCTTGGCTGGCGCCTCGGCGGCGCGAAGGGTCTTCAACGTCTCCTCGCAAGGCGCGGTGGCCGCGAAAACGGAGGAAATCGACGCCGAGACGGCGAGGTCCCCACTGCGACGGCAAGTGCAAATTTTCTCATGAAAGCATCCTTTCCCTGACCTGGTCGAAGCCGGCCGCCGAGGTGGCGGGCCGGTATTCCAACCATAGGGAAGTGACTTCTCACCAGCCTGTCCGGCGCCATACAAATTCGTAAGGATGCGGTGGCCGACGCAAAAGGCCTTTACGAATGCCTCGCGATGCGCTGATAGAGGATAAGCGCCTTGTATCCGCCATCAATGGCGTGCCCCAATGGCCGGGCCTGCACCAGTGCCCAGGAAAACACGAAAATGACCTACGCTTCCCTCAAGCCGGTTTCACAGGCTTTCGATCAGCGCAAGCGGCTGATATTCATCCGGGTCGCGGCGGCGCTGGCGGTGCTGCTGCTGTTCCTGACCAAACCGGCGCTCAGCGAAGGCTCCAACGGCCACGAAACGCTCGAATTCTTCGGCTTCTGCCTAGTGCTCGCCTGCGTCGCCGGCCGGCTGTGGAGCATCCTGTATGTCGGCGGTAAGAAAAATGAAGAGCTGGTCTCGACGGGACCATTCTCGATGAGCCAGAACCCGCTCTACTTCTTCTCGACGGTCGGCGCGGTCGGCATCGGCCTGCTCTACGGCTCGCTGGTGGCCGCCGCCGCGCTCGGCGCCGCCAGCTTCCTGATCTTCCGTGTCACGGCGCGCAAGGAGGCGGAATATCTCCTGGGCAAGTTCGGCCCGGTCTATGGCGCTTACATCAAGGCGACGCCCCGGTTCTGGCCAAACCCGCTACTCTACCACGACAATGACGAGCTGCAGTTCTCGACCCGGGCACTGAGGCGCACCTTTTTCGACGGGCTCTATTTCCTCGCCATCTTCCCGGCCATCGAGCTGATCGAGTATTTCAGGGAGACAGGCGTGCTGTTCCCGGCCTTCATCACGCTGTACTGAGCAGTTCGCCACGGGAATTTGCGCGGCTGATCGGCCATCACGAATGTCGATCGTCGTTCATGGGAATCGAAACTAGCTTCCCAGCGGATAAGGCATGTAGCCGACGAAGCCGGCTATCTTCCAGCTCGCGCCAACCTTTCGGCAGAAGTACAATGTCTGCCACTTCAGCCGATCGACGCTGCCATCCGCCTTGGCGACGCTGCCGTCGAACTTCTTGTGCAGCACGGCGCGGTCGCCGTCGACATCGATGTCGCGCAGATTGGTGACGCGAAACAGCGCCTCGCGCAGCGGCTCGGCGAATTTGGTCGCCGCCGTTTCCTTTGCCTGGCGCAGCCACTCGTCGCGGTAAATCTCCAGCCGCGGGAATTGCAGCCGCCAGGCATCGGCATTGGCCAGGAAATGCGCATGCATGCCGAAGAAGCTTTCGGCGATGAAATCGTTTTCGACCATGGCCCAGTCCTGGCCGATGAAGGCATCGATGTCGCGCCGCACCAGCATCTCCCACAGCGCGTGACGGTCGGCGTCGCCGGAAGGGAACGGGTTCTTGTCGAAGGTCATTGTCGAGGGTCTCCGGTTTCGCAAGGGCGTCTATCCGTCGTGGCGTCGAGCCCGTCCGGCAAACGCGCACGATGCAAGCGCTTCTGTAATAAAGCAACACGGATTTCGAACAATGTTGCTTTCCAACAAGGGCCTCTATCGGGAACGCCGCGATCGCGGTAAATCTCGTCCCAAAGCCGCCACCTCGGTGTCCGGCCATGTCATCGGAGGAGGCCGTCCCTTGCCCAAGCAGACTTTCGGAACGTCCCATGTGCCGCTGTCGCCCGCCGTGCGGGCCGGCGATTTTGTCTTTGTCTCGGGCCAGGTTCCGGTTGGCGGCGACGGCATCGTGGTCAAGGGCGGCATCACGGAGCAGACCGAGCAGGTGCTCGCCAATGTGAAGGCCGCATTGGCGCTCGCCGGCTGCACCCTGGACGACGTGGTCAAGACCACCGTCTGGCTCGAGGACGCGCGCGACTTCGGCGCTTTCAACGCGGTCTATGCCAGGCATTTCCCGAAAAATCCGCCGGCACGCACCACGGTCGAATCGCGGCTGATGATCGACATCAAGATCGAAGTCGAGGCCGTCGCCTACAGACCGGCTTGAAACGATAATTGGGCCAATCGGAGGTTCCAACAAATGCAATTCGACCTCCTGGTGAAGGGCGGACGGCTGATCGACCCGGCGGCCGGCGTCGATGTGCCGCGCGATGTCGCCATCGCCAATGGCCGGGTCGCCGCGATCGACGCCGACATTCCAGCGACCAGCGCCGCCCAGGTGATCGACGCCACGGGTTGCATCGTGGCGCCCGGTCTGGTCGACCTGCACAGCCACGTCTACTGGGGCGGCACTTCGCTCGGTGTCGACGCCGACAGGCTCGCCGCCAAGAGCGGCACCACCACTTTCATCGACGCCGGCAGCGCGGGCGCGGGCAATTTCCTCGGCTTCCGCCGCCATGTCATGGAGCGTTCGAAGGTGCGCATCCTGGCCTATGTCAACATTTCCTTTGCCGGCATCTTCGGCTTCTCGCAGACGGTGTCGGTCGGCGAATGCAGCGATCTCCGTCTCTGCGAGCCGCGCGAGGTGGTGGCGGCGGTGCGCGAGCACGCCGACGTCGTCGTCGGCGTCAAGGTGCGGTCCGGCAAGCATGCCGGCGGCACAAGCGGCATCGCGCCGGTCGATCTGGCGCTGGAGGCCGCCGACAAGGCCGGCCTGCCGCTGATGGCGCATATAGACGAGCCGCCGCCCGGCCGCTCCGAAGTGCTGCCGCGCCTGCGCCGGGGCGACATCCTCACACATTGTTTTCGGCCCTTCCCCAATGCGCCGGTGTTCGCCTCCGGCATGGTGCGGCCCGACATGCGGCTGGCGCGCGAGCGCGGCGTTATCTTCGATCTCGGCCATGGCATGGGTTCGTTCGACTTCGAGGTCGCCCGCGCCATGCTGGCCGAAGGGTTGGCGCCCGACGTCATCTCGAGCGACGTGCATCTCTACTGCGTCGACGGGCCGGCCTTCGACATACTGGTCTGCATGTCGAAGCTGATGGCCCTCGGCATGCCGCTGGTCGATGTTCTGCGGGCGGCGACGCAAGGGCCGGCGCGGGCGATCGCAAGGCCTGATCTCGGCACGCTGGCGGTCGGCACCGTCGGCGATGTCGCCGTGCTTCGCCAGCGGTCGGGCCGCTTCACCTTCGTCGATGCGATCGGCGCATTGCTGGTCACGGACCAGCGGCTGGTGTCGGAAGGCATCGTCATCGGCGGCACATGGTGGCCGAACGAGGCGGCAAACGATGTCGGCGAGACCGAAGGTTTCGAGGCGCATGCCCGGCACACCCATGTCGATATCGCAGCCCGGCACTTTGGCCACAGCCACGATTGAGCCAGGCCGGTTAGTCAGTGAGCGGTCGAAGGACTATCGGACGGGTACGCCGCATCCACTGCGTTGACGAAAATCTCGGCGCCTACTGTCGTCAAAAGCTCGACGCGCTCGCGGATAAGATCGTCACTCCAGTTCCACCATTGCGACGACTGCAAACGCTCAATAATTTCAGGCGCGAATCTGTACCGGATGATACGAGCGGGATTGCCGACCGCGATGGCATAGGGCGGGACGTCCCTGGTGACGATGCTGCCGGCGCCCAGCACAGCGCCATTGCCGACCGTGACACCCCCAAGGATGATGCTGCGAGCGCCAATCCAGACATCGTGGCCGACCGTGATGGGTCCGTTGCCCTCGTCGCCGGGCGCATTCCGGATTTTTCCGTTCGCAAACTGGATCGGATAGGTGGTCACGGCGTCGAGGCGATGCTTCGCCGCGCAGATGAACAGAACACCCGGGCCAACCGAGCAGAACGAACCTATGCGAACCGGCACGTTCTTGTGCGGACTGAAGAACGATTCCTTGTTGAGGCCGTAAGTATGACGACCGATCTCGACGCCTGGCAGTGGCGGCAACGGGTCCTTCTTCAGTCCCAGCTTTATGCGAAGCCCTCTCAACAGTCCCACCGGCTTCCCCCCAGAATTGCCAGGCATACAGGGGCGACTACTCACCCTATCTGAAAAGTTCGCAAGCAATTTCGAGTGCGTGCCCACCGCTACTTGCGTTACCCGGTCAGGAATTGCTCGGCTTCCCGTAGACTGGCGTCCCGACACCCTCCATCCGCGCCTTGATCTGCAGCGCCACGTATTTCGAGTAAAAACGCGACAGCGCCAGGTTGCCGCCGTGGAACCACAGTGCTTCCTGCGCCGTCGGCTTCCACATGTTGCGCAATTCGCCTTGCCAGGGGCCGGGGTCGCCCTTGACACCGGAGCCGAGGCCCCAGCAGGGTCCGACCTTGTCGGCGACCTCGCGCGAGACGAGCGCCGCCACATTTTCGTTCATCGACTGGTAGCCGGTGCAGGCGATGATGGCGTCGGCCTCGAGCTCGCTGCCGTCCTCGAACAGGATGCCTTTCGCCGTCAGCGATTTTATCGCGACGCCGCCGCGGATACCGACCTTGCCGTCGATGATCAGGTCCGAGGCGCCGACGTCGATGTAGTAGCCGGAGCCGGTGCGGTAGGCCTTCATCAGCAGGCCGGTTTCGTCGTCGCCGAAATCGAGCGCGAAGCCGGAGGCGGCGAGACGCTCGTAGAATTCGGCGTCGCGCGCGCGGATGACGTCGTAGAGCGCGCGCTGGCCCTTGGGCACCAGCGCGAAGGGCGTCGAGGCAACGATCATGTCGGCCTTCTCGGTGGTGATGCCGCGCGTCAGCGCGTCTTCGGAGAATATCTCGAAACCGACCTGCATCAGCGTGTCCGACTTGACCACGGTGGTCGGCGAACGCTGGATCATCGTGACGTCGGCGCCGCTCTCCCAGAGGTCGACGCAGACGTCGTGGCCGGAACTGGCCGCGCCGATGACGGCGACTTTCTTGCCGCGGAATTTCTCGCCGCTGGCATACTGGCTGGAGTGCAGCAGCTCGCCTTTGAACTGGTCGATACCCGGCAGGTCGATCTTGCGCGGCGGACCGTAGGCGCCGGTGGCGAAGACGATGTGCTTCGGCTTCAGCGTGATGCGCTGCCCGACGCGGTCGACCACAACGGTCCATTCCTTCTCCGCCTCGTCGAAGCTGGCGCTAAGGCATCTGGTGGCGACCCAGTAATTCAGCTCCATGACGCGCGTGTACATTTCCAGCCAGTCGCCCATCTTGTCCTTGGGCGTAAAGACGGGCCAATTGTCGGGGAATGGAATGTAGGGCAGATGGTCGTACCAGACCGGATCGTGCAGCACGAGCGTGCGGTAGCGGTTGCGCCAAGAATCGCCCGGCCGTGCGTTCTTCTCGATGACGATGGTGGGCACGCCGAGCTGCCGCAGCCGTGCTCCGAGCATGATGCCGCCCTGGCCGCCGCCGATGACCAGGCAATAGGGCTGCGCCGTTACGCCGAGTTCGCGCGCCTCGCGCGCCCGCGCTTCCGACCAGGTCTCGCGTTCCGGGTCCGCCTTGTGGCGCACGCCCAGCGGCCGCGCCGCGCCCTTGCGCTCCTCGAACCCTTTCAAGTCGGTCATCGCCGTGAACAGGGTACGGCAGCGGCCGTCGCGCAGCCGCATGATGCCTTCGCCCGTGGCCGCCGTCGTTTCGAATGTGAACCAGGCCTCGATGGTGCCTTCATCCGAGGTCGCCTCGCCGGTGAGCCGCCACGCGGCAGGCTTGGTCGTCGCCAGCGTCGCTTTCAGCATGTCGGCGATGGCCTCGCGGCCTTCCATCGTCGTGACGTTCCAGGTGAAGGTCAGCAGGTCGCGCCAATAGCAATCGTCGACGAACAGGTTGCTTGCGGCGGGAACATCGCCGGCTTCGAGCGCTTGCGCCAGGGATGCGAGCCATGCGGCTGCCTGTTTCGTCGGTGCCATTTCGAGCATTTCTTCCCTCTTGCTGCATCCGCCCAACCTGAGTTGGGACGGTAATTGTTGAACCCGGCGCTGCCCCTCATCCGCCTGCCTAATCCCCGAGCGGCTCCATTTCCTTGCCCGTGCGGTGGATCTGGGCGTTGTATTTGATGCGGCGCACGGTCTCGCGGGCCGGGCCGTCGAGCTTGTAGGCCGAGGCCACCGCCAGGAGGTCGATCATCGCCAGGAAGGCGAAGCGCGAGGCCGTCGGCTTCAGCGTGTCGGGATATTCGGGCACGGCAACCGTCAGCTTGACGTCGCAGGCGCGGGCGAGCTCGGTATCGGGTGCCGTCACGGCGATCGCGTTGGCGCGATAGTGCTTGGCGAGTTCGACCGCCTCGATCACCTCGCGCGTGCGCCCGGTCGCCGAGATGGCGACCACCAGGTCGCCGGGCTTCAGCGTCGAGGCGGTCATGCGCATCAAATAGGGGTCGCACTGGGCGCTGATCGAGATGCCATAGCGAAACAGCCGGTACTGAGTTTCCTGCGCCAGCGCCGAAGAGCTGCCGCCGAGCCCGAATACGGTGACCTGGCGGGCCCGGGCGATCAGCTCGGCGGCTTTTTCCAGCTCACCCGGATCGAGCTGCCGCTCGGCTTCCTGCAGCGCCCGGCGCGCTTCGCCGAACACCGCGTTCCAGAACGGCATGGCGGCGTCTCCCTCCCTGGCCGGCGACGTGTCCAGGTAGAGTGCGCCGACGACGAGGCTCTGCGCCAGCTTCAGCTTGAAATCGCGCACGCCCTCGCAGCCTATGGCCCGGCAGAACCGGGTCACCGTCGGTTCGCTGACCCCGGCTCGCTGGGCCAGCGCCGCGTTGGAAGCGTCGACGGCATATTTGACATTTTCGAGCACGACATCGGCGACGCGGCGTTCGGCCGGGCGCAATTCGCCGTAGGAATCCTTGACCAGTGAGATGATGTCGGGAATGCGCCGGACGGGTTCGCCCCCGGCTCCCTCTTCGTCCGCGATCGTATGGCTGGCAGCTTCGGTCATGAAGGCGGTGTTCCCTACCCCGTTTTCGACCTGACCTCTTATCATGTTCGCACGCTGTCGTTCCATGCGCACGGCACCGCTGCAACCGATGCGTGCCGCCAGGGCAGCTGCGTGTGCGTCTGACAAATCATGTAGGAAAGCAACACGGATTTCAAGGCAAAGAATACCACATCAAAACAGATAGTTATACCAGGCCAGCGATTCTCGTACCACGCTTGCCATCGTCGACGCTTGACAGCAAAGTAGGATAGTTACACACTGATTTCTGGCAGTCTGATGACCATTGGATCATCACGCAATCTCCGAGGGGCGGATGAACGCGGGCGAGATAACAACGCCGAAGCTTGGCGTGCAGGCAGCGACCAAGATCTATCACACGGCGTCCGGCGACCTCTTGGCGCTGGACCGCTGCAGCCTCGACGTCAGAGCCAATGAAATCGTCTCAATCGTCGGCCCGTCCGGTTGCGGCAAGACCACGCTGTTGTGGTCGATGTCGGGGCTGCACGGCCTGACAAGCGGCGCGATCAAGCTCGACGGCAAAGAGATTTCCGGGCCGCATCCCGATATCGGCATCGTTTTCCAGGAAGCCAACCTCCTGCCCTGGCGCAATCTCGACGCCAACATCCGCTTCCCCTTCGAGATCAAGGGCGAAAAACCGGACCGCGCCTGGATCGCGCATCTCCTGAACCGCGTCGGCCTCGACGGTTTCGGCGGCAAGTTCCCGCGCGAGCTTTCGGGCGGCATGCAGCAGCGTGCGGCGATCGTGCGGGCGCTGGCGCTGAAACCGTCGGTGCTTTTGATGGACGAGCCGTTCGGCGCGCTCGACAGTTTTACCCGCGAGGAGATGAACCGGCTGGTCGAGGAGATCTGGCTCGACACCAAGACCACCATCGTCTTCATCACCCACTCAATCGAGGAAGCGATTTTCCTCTCCGACCGCGTCGTGGTGCTGAGCGCGCGGCCGGGCCGCGTCGCCAAGGAATACCGCGTGCCGTTCCCGCGGCCGCGCTCCCTGGAAATCATGGCGACGAAGGAGGTGTTCGACCTCACCAACCGGATCAAGATGGACATTGTCGGAGAGCGCACCAGACCGAAGGCGCTGGAGCGACCGAGCGCCGAGATCGTGAGGATCAGGCCATGAGCGACGCCATTCCCGAATTTTCGAAGGCGAAATCAGGTGATGGGCAAGACGTCAGCCTGACCAACCTCTCGGCCTTCGCCAGCGGCCCGGGCATCAAGTCGGGCAAGGAGGTGGCGGCCATCCTCGCCGTCGCCGTCATCATCATCGGCGGCATCGAACTGGCGCTGCGGCTGTTCCATGTGCCGCTCTACATCATGCCGCCGCCGAGCTCGATCGCGTATGCCCTGTTCGACGAGTTTCCGCTGATCGCGCCGCATCTCGGCTATACGCTGGTCGAGCTGGTGTCCGGCTTTGCCGTCGGCGCCGCCGTCGGTCTTATGCTGGCCGCCGTCATCACCCAGTTCCCGTTCGCGGAAAAGATCGTCGCGCCGTATATATTGCTGTTGGTCACCACGCCCATGCTGGCGCTGGTGCCGTTGCTCATCCTGCGTTTCGGTTTCGGCTACACGCCGCGCATCATCGCGGTGGCGCTGGCCGCCGGGCCGATGGTGATGATCAATGCCGCCACCGGCTTTCGTCGCGTCGACAGCGCCAAGATCGCGCTGGCGCGGTCCTATGGCGCCAGCACCTTACAGATATTCTGGAAAATCCGCGCGCCGATGGCGCTGCCGATGATCCTGGTCGGGCTGATGATCGGCGCCATCTTCGGCCTGCTCACCGCCGTCGGCGCCGAGATGGTCGGCGGTGGCTTCGGCCTCGGCAACCGGCTCACCACCTATTCGTCGATGATCCAGATGCCGCAATTCTTCGCCGTGGTGCTGATCCTGTCGATGCTCGGCATTCTGATCTACGTGCTGTTCTTCCTCATCGGCAAGAAATGGGCGAGCTGGGAGGCTTGAAGCGAAGGCAATGAGCACGCCCGGAGGCGGGCGGCAGACCAACAATCAACAAAAGGGGAGTGCCATGACCAAGGACAATCTCATCCAACAGGCGGGAATGACCCGCCGCACCTTCCTGCAGGTGACCGGCGCCGGGCTGGTGACGGCGACCGCGCTCGGCGCCACCGGACTCATGGCGAGGGCCGAGGCCTATGGAAAGTTCACCTGGATCTCGCCGCGCGGCACGCTCGAAGTGCTCGACGACTATCCCTACTGGGCGGCCAAGAAGGCCGGCTATTTCGACGGGCTGGACACCGACATGCAGCCGGGACCGTCCGACGGCACGGCGACGGTGAAGTTCGTCGATGTCGGCCAGGCCGATATGGGCTTTCCTTCGCCCGGCGTGTTTTCCTTCGCCATTCAGAACGGCATGAAGCTGAAGTCGGTGTTCCACATGGGCGCGCGCGACACGTTCAGCATTGCCTTCCGCAAGGGCGAGGGCTCGAACGATCTGAAGAAGCTCGAAGGCAAGACCATCCTGCTCGGCTCCGCCGCCTGGCAGTCGATCACCGATCCGCTGCTTGCCGCGCAAGGCGTCGATATCAAGAAGGTCAAATATGTAGAGGCCGGCTGGCCGACTTGGGGCACCGCGCTTGCGGGCGGCCAGGGCGACGCGGCGCTGTCATGGGAAGGGCTGCGCGCCGAATGGATCGCCAAGGGTCTCGACTTCGAATACTGGCTCGGCGTGAAGAACTCGAAGCTGCCGGCCAACACCTTCGTCGTGCGCGCCGCCGACCTCGAGGACCCCGACAAGAAGGCGTTCCTGGAAAAGTATCTGCGCGGCTGGGCGATGGGCCTTGAGTTTGGATATCAAAATCCACGCGCGGCGGTTGAAGCGGTATTCGAGCAGTTCCCGACGCTGGCCAAGAACCTCGGACCGGAGCTCGGCACCACCTCGATCCTGCAGCAGATCAACGTCTTCCGCGGCGACATGGACAAGCGCGGCGGCTGGGGCTCTCACGACATGGCGAGCTGGCAGGGCTTCTTCGACGAGATCCACAAGATCGGCCAGATCACCAACCCGGTGAAGGCCGAGGATGTCTGCAGCAACGACCTGATCCCGGCCGCCAACGACTTCGACAAGGCCAAGGTCAAGGCCGACGCCGACGGCGTCAAACTGTCGGAAGGCTTTGCCGCGCTCGATGTCGACAAGATCAAGGCGCACCTGTTCGATTCGGCGGTGAAGTAGGGCTGCGCAAATCGCATCCGAGATCTGTCGATGGCGGCTGCGCCCCTCATTGCCCTGCCGGGCATTTCTCCCCGTATAGCGACGGGGAGAAAGATGCTGTCGTCAATGGTTTCGCCCATCTCCAAGGTTTCCAGAAGGGCGCGGAGGTTGCGGCAAGCTCCCTTCTCCCCGCCTCTATACGGGGAGAAGGTGCCGGCAGGCGGATGAGGGGCAGCGCAAACGCGGGATGACCAACAAGGGCGGCAGCGCGCCGCCCACACGATCCAATCAAGAATTCGGGAGGCTGACATGGCCGACAAGGTAAAAGTACTGGTGGTGGGTCTCGGCAATATGGGTGCGTCGCACGCCAGCGCCTATCACCGCTCGGAGGGGTTTGAGATCGTCGGCATCATGAGCCGCTCGATCAAGAGCAACACGAAAATCCCGGCCGAACTCGCCGGTTATCCGCTCTACGAGGATTTCGATCTGGCGCTGAAGGAGACCAAGCCCGACGCGGTCTCGATCAACAGCTGGCCAAACACGCATGCCCAATACGCGCTGAAGGCGATCGCGGCGAACTGCCACGTGTTCATGGAAAAGCCTTTGGCCACCAACATCGAGGACGCCGAAAAGGTGGTGGCGGCCGCGCGGGCGAAAAACCGCAAGCTGGTGCTCGGCTACATCCTGCGCGTCCACCCCTCGTGGATCAAGTTCATAGAGGTCGGCAAGACGCTGGGCAAGCCGTTGGTCATGCGGCTCAACCTCAACCAGCAAAGCAGCGGCAGCGCCTGGCACTGGCACAAGAACCTGATCGATTCGCTGATCCCGATCGTCGATTGCGGCGTGCATTATGTCGACGTCATGTGCCAGCTGACCGGCGCCAAGCCGGTACGCGTGCATGGCATCGGCGCCAAACTGTGGGCCGAAGCCGACAAGCAGAATTACGGCCATCTGCATGTCACCTTCGATGACGGTTCGGTCGGCTGGTACGAGGCCGGCTGGGGCCCGATGATGAGCGAGACGGCCTATTTCGTGAAGGATGTCGTCGGCCCGAAAGGCGCGGTCTCGATCGTCGCCGGCCAGCAGGCGAGCAGCGCGGCCGAGTTGGCCGAAGTGTCGAACTCCGCCGACATCGACCGCCACACCAAGACCGACGCGCTGAAGATCCATTATGCCGCCGTCGACGGCGACAAGAATTTCAAAAAGCCCGACGAGATCGTCAGCATGGAGGACGAGCCCGGCCACCAGGAACTGTGCGACCGCGAGCAGGCGTTCTTCCTGCGCGCCATAAGCGAGGACCTCGATCTGACCGAGCAGATGGATGCCGCGGTCAACAGCCTGCGCATCGTGCTCGCGGCCGAACAGAGCATCGAGCTGGGACGGACGGTGGAACTGGCCTGACGTCATCCGGTTGCCGGCGCTGGAGGGCGCCGGCAGTGAACGTCGGCAGTGAGAACATTGGCGGGATTGGAGCCCCTGCAGGACAACCATCTCAAGTTTGCCCTGCCCCTCATTGCCCTGCCGGGCATTTCTCCCCGTATAGTGACGGGGAGAAAGACGCCGTCACCGACGACTTCGCCAACCTTTAAGGCCACAGGAGTGGCGCCGGGGTTGCGGCCGTCCTCCCTTCTCCCCGTCACTATACGGGGAGAAGGTGCCGGCAGGCGGATGAGGGGCGGTGCCAACATTGGCAAATGACCGAAGCGATGGCTCGGTCGCCTCGACGAGTGTCGAGGACAGGAGAATAGGGAGAGAGAGATGGTCACCGACAGTCTTTTGAAAACCTATGCCGAGTCCGACGCGCTTGGCCTCGCCGCGCTGGTCCGCGGCGGCCAGGTTTCGCCGGCGGAACTGGTCGAGGCGGCGATCACGCTAGTCGAGCGGTTGAACCCGTCGCTCAATGCGGTCATTCATCGCCTCTATGACATGGCGCGCGCGCAGGCCGCGACGGTCGACAGATCGGCACCCTTTGCCGGCGTACCATTCCTGCTCAAGGAACTGGCCTCGTCCTGGACAGGTGCGCCCAACACCAATTCCTGTTTCTACCTCAGAGATGTCGTCGCCGATTTCGACACCGAAGTCGTCCGCCGCATGAAGGCGGCGGGACTGGTGCTGGTCGGCAAGTCGAACGCGCCCGAAAATGGATGGTCGATCACGACGGAACCAAAACTCTACGGCACGACGAAAAACCCGTGGAAGGAGGGCATCACGCCAGGCGGATCGAGCGGCGGTGCGGCCTCGGCTGTCGCCTCGCGCATGGTGCCGATCGCGGAGGCCAGCGACGGCGCCGGCTCGATCCGCATCCCCGCCTCCTGCTGCGGGATCGTGGGCCTGAAACCGTCACGCGGCCGCGTCAGCCTGGCGCCGTTTGGCGACTATTGGTACGGCGGTGCCTACTTCCTCTGCTGCTCGCGCACGGTGCGCGACACGGCGGCCTATCTCGATGCGGTGGCCGGCGCCCTGCCCGGCGAGCCCTATACGCCGCCGGTGCCGGATGCCTCCTGGATTAGCCTGTCGGGGAGTGCGCCGAAAAACCTGCGCATCGGCTTCACAGTCACGCCGCCCAACGGCACCGCCATCGATCCGGAGGTGAAGGCGGCGGTGCTGGCGACCGTGGCCGCACTGGAGCGGTTGGGGCATCATGTCGAGGAGCACGACATGCCGCTCGATGCCAACGGCGTATGGGCGACCTACACCAACATGACCTGCGTGCAGACGGCGGCGACCTTCGACTACCTCGAAACGGTGATCGGCCGGCCGGTGACGTCAGGCGATGTCGAGGCGGTGACCTGGGCAATCATCGAGCGCGGCCGCGCCACCAGCGGGGTCAGGCACATCTCCGATGTCGAGCAGCTCCGGCAAGTCGGCCGCGATATTGTCGGCGACCTCAAGGCCTATGATCTCTTCGTCACGCCCACCTTGACGCAACTGCCGCGCCCGTTCGGCTATTACGACATGTCGGAGACGGATATCGACCACTACAACGCCAAATGGGCGGATGCAGTCTTTGCCTTCCCCTTCAACATCTCCGGCCAGCCGGCGATCTCGCTGCCGCTCGGCTGGTCGCAGGGCGGCGCGCCGGTCGGCGTGCAGCTTGTCGGCCGCTACGGCGACGAGGCGACGGTACTGGCGGCGTCGGCGCGGCTGGAACAGGAAATGCCATGGAAGGACAGGCGGCCGGCCGTGAGCGCTTAGTTCTTCACGCGCCCAGGTGACCACCGCCGCATGGTGCTGGCCTACCCAATCACTTCCAGCCGCCGCGGCAGCCGGTTCATCGCCACGGGGCCTTCCGGCGTGATCAGGAACTGGTCCTCGAGGTTGAAGCTGGCGAGGCCGTCGATGTAGAGCGGGATCTCGAAGGCCAGCACCATGCCGGCCTCGATGACGACCTCGCTGCCAGCCGATATGAACGGCCATTGCTCGGAAAAGACCGACTGTCCGACGCCGTGGCCGAAGTGGCCGCGGCGGTAGGAGCGCAGGCCTTGGCGCGCCAGGCTGTCGGTGGCGACGCGGTGGACATGGGCAAGCGTGTTCCCGGGAACAAGCTCGGCCAGCCCGTCGTCGAAGGCGCGCTCGGCAATGGCGTGCAGTTCAGCTTGATCGGCCGAAGGCGGGCCGAAGGTGAAGTTGCGCGACATGTCGGAGGCGTAGCCACCGACCGTACAGACCATGTCGCATTTCAGCGGATCGCCCGCCACGGCCCTGGCGTCGGCGCCCTTGGCCCGGGCGCCCAGCGTCACATATTCGGCCGTGATGACCGGATGGGACAAGCCGGCAGCCGCCGTGGCGACGCCCTGCCGGTAGAGCGCGACGAGATCGCTCTGGCGCATGCCGGCCATGGCATCCACCTGCAGCCGCTCCAGGCCGGCTTCCGACAGGATGATGCCTTGCCGCAGCAGGTTGATCTCGCGCTCCGACTTGACCGCGCGCAGCCGGTCCAGCACGGGCGAGCCGTCCACAGCAGGGCAATCCGGCAGCAGCGCCTGGATGGCGGCCAAATCGGCGGCGGGAATGAAGTCGAGGTCGAGCCCGAGCGTGGCACGCTGCAGCCCGAAATGGGTGAGGATTGCCTGAAGCTGGCGAACCGAGCCGGCGAGGTCGAAGGTTGCGGGACGCGCGAAATCCGGCGCGCGGCCGAGCGAAGCCTGGCCAGCCTCGATACGCTCCGCCAAGGGCAGCCCTGCAGGTCCTGTCTCGACCGGCGCGGCTTCGATCCAGATCGGGTGCGAGCGCACGACCATCTCGGGCGCGGCGGTCCGCAGTTGCCTGGCATTGAAGTCCGCGACCACAACGCCGATCGGCAGGTCCTGTCTGGCCGGGACGACGACGAAGCCGGCGCCGGCGCGCCGGAACAGGCCGGCCGGGCCGATCGAAGCGCCGGTCGCATAATGGAAGGCCTCGGGCGCTGAGAGCACCAGCGCCGCGATGCCGGCGCGTTGCATCAACTGCGTGGCGCGCTGCCGGTCGACAAAACCCGTCATGAGGCTTCTCCGTATGCATGGAACCGGCAACGGAGCATCGCGGGCGCCGACAATCAAGCGACCGAAGGTCTACTTGATCGATTCCAGCTTGGTCAACGCGGCGCTGAAGCCGGCCAGCGACACCGGCATGGTGACCGGCTTGCGGGTGACGGATTCCATGCCGATGTTCAGATTGGTTCCCGGCTTCATCGCCTTGACGAGGTCCGGCGGCAGCGTCTTCTGTCCCTGGTCGATCTGGTAGCTGGCGCCGGACGGCAGGAACAGGCGACATCGCTTTTCTGTCCATCCATCGCCGCAAGGGTTATGGCATGGCGCTGCTGCGCGATCAGATCGACGAGGCATGGTTAGCCGGCCCATCAATCCATGTGGAGAAGAACAAACCGGCGGGGACTCTACGCGTCCAATTGGAACATTTCAGGCGCTGTCCGGTTGCTTCCTCTGGATATCCATAGGAAGACGGCCATGGTGATCAGCCACGAAGAACGTGTCGCGCATATCAGCAAGCGGGTCCGCGAACTCTGGGAGCGGGAAGGCTTGATGCCCGACCTTGAGAAGGCCTGCTGGGACAAGGCGGTCGAGGAGTTCGAGTCCGGTCGGCTGACCGGCGGACGAAAGCAACCAGGCGCGGATGCTGCTGGCGACAGTTCGGGTACCAAATACTGAGGCCCCGCTTTGTCGCGGAACGAGATCACCGGGGTTGCGGCTGGTGACGTGCCGGTCGCCAGGAGAGCCATTTACGCAAGCGGTGCGTCGGCAGGGCGCGGCAAACGGCGACATCACGGCAACCGACGCTCACATAGGCGCACAGTATCAGTGGAACCAGATCGTCCTGGGTGGCGAGGTGACGTGGACTGCCACGGGCATCAAAAAGACCATCGTCAGCCCCTATTTCCCAGACAGCGACACTGAAACCGGTAAAATCTCCAACTACGTTACAGCCGTTGGACGCATTGGTTATGCCTTCGATCGTGTGTTGATCTATGCAACGGCCGGGTATGCCGGCGGCAAGGTCAAGTTCACGGCCCGGGACAATGATGCCTAGGTCACATACGAGAAGAACGACTGGCAAAGCGGCTATGCCCTCGGCGCCGGGATCGACTATGCCATTACCGACAACCTATCTCTTGGCGTCGATTACACCCACATCGATCTTGGGTCCAAGACCAGCAGCGGCAATAACGTATTTGATGATGGCACAATCGGAGTGAACCCAGAGACGTATCGGACCGACGCCAAAGTGGATGCCGTCATGGCCCGCGTCACATACAAATTCGGGACGGGTCAGTAGCCCAGTCGAGCGGCGCAGGAATTTCCCGTGCACCCAACGGAAGGCGTGGGTTAGCCTGTGCGACAGGCCGGCGGCGCCCGACATCACAGATCCGTGATGCTCGGGATGAACGGCGTCCCGAAAAGCGTTTCAGTCTTGTTCGCCGGGTGCTCCCGAGACCGCGAGCGCCCTGAAATCAAACCGATTTTGGGAGAACAATGATGAAACATCACCTCTTCCCCATGGTACTGGGCTTGCTGATGACCTCCGCCGGCCTGGCTTCGGCTGCCAACGTCCACTCGGTAACGGGGACGAAAGGCCAACCCGATCAAACGATCGGCACCGCTCAGACAGGAAGTGTTACGCCGGGCAATGCCAGCACCGCGCCGGGTTCAGCCTTCAACCCGGACGGAAATGCGGGAACACATTACGCAGGTACCCAGCCGCAGAACTCCAAGAACCCGAAGAGCGTATCTCAGTACGACGTTGCCGGCTTCCAGCAGTCCCATAAGTGACGTCCGGCTCTTGGGCGGTCGAGGTTCAATCCGTCAAAAACGAAAAAGCCGCGGCGAACCGCGGCTTTTCGGTGCTTGATTTCCTTGAGGAAACTGGAGCGGGTGAAGCGATTCGAACGCTCGACCCCAACCTTGGCAAGGTTGTGCTCTACCCCTGAGCTACACCCGCTCACACGGCGTCTTGGCCGCAAGCCGGGCCTATATGGCTGAAGAGCGCGGCGATTGCAACAGGGAAATAGCAGGCTTTTGCAACCTTCCGATCGATGCCGGCAAACCGCCCGCGACGCGCCGATTTGATCGCCGCTTGCGCGACGGTCTTGTGTCGGTCGCCTCATTGGCCGTAAACGGCAAGGCCAAGAAACCGACGAAGAAGAGACCCATGCCGAAGACCGAAGCTGACCTGATGGCCTTTCTTGCCGAACTCGGCATCGCGGTTTCGACGATACGCCACCCGCCGCTCTATACGGTTGCCGATTCGCAGGCGCTGCGCGGGGAGATCGCCGGCGGACACACCAAGAACCTGTTCCTGAAGGACAAGAAGGACAATTTCTTCCTGGTCACCGTCGGCGAGGACGCGGTCGTCGATCTCAAGCAGATACACCAGCTGATCGGCGCCGCCAGCCGGGTTTCGTTCGGCAAACCGGAAATGCTGATCGAGCTGCTCGGCGTCACGCCGGGGGCGGTCACGGTCTTCGGCATCATCAACGACAGGGAAAACCGCGTCAGGCTGGTGCTCGACAAGGATCTAATGGACCATTCCGTCATCAACGCGCATCCACTGACCAACGAGGCGACGACATCGATCGCGGCCGCCGATCTCATCAGATTCGTCGAGGCAACCGGGCATGATGCTGCTATCTTGAAAGTCTCGGCATGATCGCCACATGGGTGGCAAAGCCGATTTCCAATTGAGACAGGGCGCCGGGCCACGGGCCGGCGGCGCGACCGAAAGGGTGACGAGATGAGCGACAACAATCCGTTTGGCGGATCATTCGGAAACAAGGGCGGCCAGTATGCCACCACGGTGCAGTATGGCGGAACCGAGTCCAAAGCCGGACTCGGCCAGGCGTCCGCGCCGCCAGCAGCCGCCCCCAACGCCGGCCCCGTCGCCGGCGACGTCATCAAGGACACGACGACCGCGGCCTTTGCCGTCGACGTCATCCAGGAATCGCGCCGCCAGCCCGTACTGGTCGATTTCTGGGCGCCGTGGTGCGGACCTTGCAAGCAGCTCACCCCGCAGCTGGAAAAGGCGGTCAAGGCCGCCGGCGGCAGGGTCAAGCTGGTCAAGATGAACATCGACGACCATCCCTCGATCGCCGGCCAGCTCGGCATTCAGTCGATTCCGGCGGTCATCGCCTTCAAGGACGGCCAGCCGGTCGACGGCTTCATGGGCGCCATTCCCGAGAGCCAGATCAACGAATTCATCACCAAGGTCGGCGGCAAGGGCAATGGCGCGCCGCCGGTGGCCGAGGCGCTGGCCGCGGCGGCGGAGGCGCGCGACGCCGGCGACATGCAGACCGCGGCCGACATTTACGATACCATCCTGGCGCAGGCGCCGGAAACGGTCGAGGCGATTGGCGGGCTGGGCGACCTGTTGTTCGAGGCCGGCGACACCGAGGGTGCCGAGGCGCTCCTGGCAACGGCGCCGGAGGCCAAGAAGGATGCACCGCCGCTGGCCGCCCTGCGTGCCAAGATCGCGCTGGCCGCGCAGGCGGCGGCGCTGGGCAATCCGGCCGAGTTCGAGCGGCGGCTTGCGGAAAACCCCAAGGACCATCAGGCCCGTTTCGACCTGGCCATGATCCAGAACGCCATGGGCGATCGCACGGCAGCCGCCGACAATCTGCTGGCTATCATCAAGGCCGACCGGAGCTGGAACGAGGATGGCGCCAGGACGCAGTTGCTGCAGCTGTTCGAGGCCTGGGGCATGACCGACGAGGCGACGCTTGCGGCGCGCCGCAAATTGTCGGCATTGCTGTTTTCCTGAGCCGCTCATGGTTGTTTTGTCGCAAGGGCTTGCGGCGCAAGGCCTGAGCCCCAGATAGGACAGGGCAGGATTGACGCTTCGCGAGGGAAGCGATCGGAGGAACGAGGTGCAAGCGGGAAACGCGCATTACCGGCTCGCCAAGGATCTGCCGTCGACGATCCCGCTCTTTCCGCTCGAAGGCGCGCTGCTGCTGCCGGGCGGCCGCATGCCGCTCAACATCTTCGAGCCGCGCTACCTGCAGATGGTGGACGAGGCGGTCGGCGGCTCGCGGCTCGTCGGCGTTATCCAGCCCGGCCTCAATGGCGCATTGCGCGAGGATGGCGAGCCGGAGCTTTGCAGCGTCGGCTGCATCGGTCGCATCATCGCCTTTTCCGAGACCGGCGACGGTCGCTACCTGATCTCGTTGCAAGGCGTGTGCCGGTTCCGCGTCGCCCACGAGCTGACGGTCAAGACGCCCTTCCGCCAGGCGAAGCCGGCACCCTTCCTCGCCGATCTCGACGAAGAGCAGGCGGCTAATGAAATCGACCGGCCGGCGCTGCTCAGAGCCTTTCGCGCCTATCTGCAGGCGAATGATCTGGAAGCCGACTGGGAAAGCGTCAGCCGCGCCGAAAACGCCATGCTGGTCAACGCGCTGTCGATGATGGCGCCCTACGGACCGGCCGAGAAGCAGGCATTGCTCGAGGCCGCGGACCTGAAAACCAGGGCCGAAACGCTGATCGCCATCACCGAGATGACGCTGGCGCGCGAGAATGAGGATTTTGGCTCGAGCCTGCAGTAGGGATGCGTCGATATCCAGCCGCCCTGCAAATGACGGCCTGATTGATTTCCTGACATGCTGGGCGTGAAACCGGAAGGGGACCCAATGGTGGATGGGCGCGACGGAAAGAAGACCAATGTTGACCCCAAGCTGCTGGAACTCCTGGCCTGCCCGCTGACCAAGGGGCCGCTGGCCTGGGATCCCGAGCGCGGCGAGCTGGTCTCGCGGGTCGCCAAGCTCGCTTATCCGGTGCGCGACGGCATCCCGATCATGCTGCCCTCGGAAGCGAGGGTGCTCTCGGCCGAGGATGTGCTGTCGCCGCCACGATCAGGTGGGCCGAATTGAGGTGGCGCGGAGCGGTCCGCTCCGCTTCAACCATAAACGTATACAAACCAAGGGATATCCTGGGGTTTTCGCGCCATCGCCTCAGTTCGGCATGGCCAGCGCCTTGTCGATCTGCGGCAGGAGAAGCTCCCTGGTGGACTCTGGCGTCAGCGGGCCGACATGCTTGTAGGCTATCTTGCCATCCTTGCCGATGACGAAGGTTTCCGGCACGCCATAGACACCCCAGTCGATCGCCGTGCGGCCGGCTTCGTCGACGCCGATCGCCTGGAACGGATTGCCGAGGTCGCCGAGGAAGCGGCGGGCGTTTTCCGGCCGGTCCTTGTAGTTTAGCGCCGCCATCGCGAACCTTTTGTCCTGCGCCAGCGCGAGAAGCACCGGGTGCTCTTCCCGGCACGGCGCGCACCAGGACGCAAAGACGTTGACCAGCGTGACCTTGCCGGCGAAGGCTTTCGAATCGAGCCCGGGCAAATTGCTGCCCTCCAGGGGCGGCAGGTTGGTCCGCGGCGCCGGCAGGCCGATGAGCGCCGACGGCACTTCCGAGGCATCGCGTCCCGACAAAAGCTGCGACAGGAACAGTCCGGCCAGTCCGAGGAAGACCAGCAGCGGCAAATATACGAAAAGGCGGCGACGGGGCGGCGTCGGCGTTTCCGTCCCTGTGCTCATGGCTTGGCTGCCTTGTCGGAACGGCGGCGCACGCCGGCCGCCTCGAGTTCGGCGAGTTCGCGCTTGCGCGCCCGCTGGTCGATGAGTATCCAGCCGATCAGCCCGGCCAGTGCCACGGCGGTGATCGCGTAGGCCGCCGCGACGTAGAGCGCATGCGCGCTCATGCGCGCCGCTCCATCGCCAGTTCCAGCCGGGTCTTTCCGCCTCGTTCGATCATGTCTTCCCTTAGCCGCGCGCCGGCGGCTCCGCAATCGGCCGCCACGCCGCAGCCTTCAGAGCTCTTGCGCCTCAATCCGTGCCGTGGCGCAGCGCCAGCGCCGCGGCGGTCGGCCCCAGGACGCCAAGAAACAGCGTCAGCGCGGCAAGAATGAGGAAGGGCTGCAGGAACGGATCGGGATTGGCCGTCGCGCCATAGCTCGCCGAAACGCCGAAGATCAGCACCGGTATGGTCAGCGGCAGCACCAGCACCGAGATCAAGAGGCCGCCACGCGGCAGCGCCACCGCCACCGCGGCGCCCACGGCACCGATGAAGGTGATGGCCGGCGTGCCGACCAGCAGCGTCAGCGCCGTGGCGCCTATGGCCAACGGTTCCATGTTCATGAACAGGCCGAGCAGTGGGGCCGCGACCACCAGCGGCAGGACGCTGCCCGCCCAATGCGCGACGCACTTCACCAGCACCGTCAGCGCCAGCATGTGCCGGTCGTTGCCGAGCACCAGGAGATCGAGCGAACCGTCCTCGCGGTCGGCCTGGAACAGCCGGTCGAGGCCGAGCAGGCAGGCAAGCAGCGCGCCGATCCACAGGATCGCCGGACCGATGCGGGCCAAAAGCTTGAGATCCGGCCCAACGCCGAAAGGGATGGTGGCGATGACGGCGAGGAAGAAAATTACGCCGGTCAGCGCGCCGCCGCCGGCACGGATCGAGAGGCGGATGTCGCGTAGGAAGAGCGACCACATTACGATGTGGTCCCTTGTTGAAGAAGGGGGGCGCCGTAGGGGGCAGTCATCAAAAGGCCTCCCCCATCACCAACTCTTTCGCCGCCGCCAATCCCAGCGGCAGATGCGTCGCCGCCACGAGCATCCCGCCTTCCTCGCAATGCTCGCGCATCAGCCTTGCAAATCGCGCCTCCGAAGCCTTGTCCAGCCCTGCCGTCGGCTCGTCGAGCAGCCACAGCGGCCGATGGCTGACCAAGAGTTTCGCGATCGCCGCGCGGCGTCTTTGCCCGGTCGAAAGATAGCCGAACGGCAAATGGCCGATGCCGCTGAGCCCGACCGTTGCCAGAGCCTCCTCCACATCGAGCCGGCCTTCGCCATGGAACTCCCGCCAGAAGCGCAAATTCTCGGTCACGCTCAGCGCCGCCTTCATCGCGTTCTGGTGGCCGAGATAGTGGCAGGCCGAGCCGATCGAGGGGAACTCGTCGCCGCCGCCCTCGAGCAGCAGACGGCCTTCGGTTTTCGGCAGCAGGCCGGCGACCACCATGAGCAAGGTCGATTTGCCCGAGCCGTTCGGCCCGGTGACGACCAGGGCTTGGCCCTGATCGAGCACAATGCCGATGCCGGAGAAAACCGGCTCGCCGCCGCGTTCGCCGCCCAGATTTTCGGCGATAAGCCGCATCCCTCGCCTGCCCTGAAATCAATGTTTCGCGAACGCTGCCGCATCGCACAAATTTGCTCTGCAACTGTCTAGAACTATTCCAGAAAATTCTCTATATGCGGGGCATCCGTGCCAGCGGTCGGCGCGGGAACAGAATTAGCGCCGAACCAGCGCACGCGCCGCCTTGAACGGCTCGGGTTGCTTGGGAACGGACAGCGGAAATGGCCGTACCCGCACCTTTGCGCGTGATTGCATGCCATCGGCGTCCGTTCCCTTTCAGGCTGAACAGACAGGACGGATCGCACGTGTCAAAATCCCTCGACAGTTTCAATTGCCGCCGCACGCTGAAAGCGGGCGACGCCGAGTATGTCTATTTCGACCTCGTCGAAGCCGAGAAGAACGGCCTCACCGGCATTGCCCAGTTGCCCTATTCGATGAAGGTGCTGCTGGAAAACCTGCTGCGCAACGAGGACGGCCGGTCCGTCACCAAGGAGAGCATCCAGGCGGTGGCCGGCTGGCTGACCGACAAGGGCACCGCCGGCGTCGAGATCGCCTACCGCCCGGCCCGCGTGCTGATGCAGGATTTCACCGGCGTCCCGGCCGTGGTCGATCTCGCCGCCATGCGCGACGCCATGGCTTCGCTTGGCGGCGATCCGCAGAAGATCAACCCGCTGGTGCCGGTCGACCTCGTCATCGACCATTCCGTCATCGTCGACGAGTTCGGCACGCCGATGGCCTTCGCCCGCAATGTCGAGCTCGAATATGAGCGCAACGAAGAGCGCTACAAGTTCCTGAAATGGGGCCAGCAGGCATTCCGCAACTTCCGCGTCGTGCCGCCCGGCACCGGCATCTGCCACCAGGTCAATCTAGAATATCTCGGCCAGGTGGTGTGGACCAACACCGAGGACGGCGAAACCACCGCCTATCCCGACACCTGCGTCGGCACCGATTCGCACACCACCATGATCAACGGCCTTGGCGTGCTCGGCTGGGGCGTCGGCGGCATCGAGGCCGAGGCGGCCATGCTCGGCCAGCCGGTTTCCATGCTGCTGCCGGAAGTCATCGGCTTCCGCCTCACCGGCAAGCTCAAGGAGGGCGTCACCGCCACCGACCTCGTGCTCACCGTCACCCAGATGCTGCGCAAGAAGGGCGTCGTCGGCAAGTTCGTCGAGTTCTTCGGGCCTGGCCTGTCCAACATGACGCTGGCCGACCGCGCCACCATCGGCAACATGGCGCCCGAATATGGCGCCACCTGCGGTTTCTTCCCGGTCGACCAGGAAACCATCCGCTATCTCACAATGTCGGGCCGCAGCGAGGACCGCATCGCCTTGGTCGAGGCCTATTCCAAGGCGCAAGGCATGTGGCGCGAGTCCGGCTCCGCCGATCCGGTCTTCACCGACCTGCTCGAACTGGAACTGGACAGCGTCGTGCCGTCGATGGCCGGTCCCAAGCGCCCCGAGGGCCGTGTCGCGCTGGAAGGCATTCCGGCCGGTTTCGCCAAGGCGATGGACACCGAATACAAGAAGGCGGCGGAAATCTCCAAGCGCTACGCCGTCGAAGGCACCGACCATGACCTTGGCCATGGCGACGTCGTCATCGCCGCCATCACCTCGTGCACCAACACCTCGAACCCATCAGTGCTGATCGGTGCGGGTTTGCTTGCCCGCAACGCCAACCGCCTCGGTTTGAAGCAGAAGCCGTGGGTAAAAACCTCGCTGGCCCCCGGCAGCCAGGTGGTGGCGGAATATCTGGAAAAGTCGGGCCTGCAGAAGGAGCTCGACCAGATCGGCTTCAACCTGGTCGGCTTCGGCTGCACCACCTGCATCGGCAATTCCGGCCCGCTGCCGGCGCCGATCTCCAAAACCATCAACGACAAGGGTCTGATCGCTGCCGCGGTGCTCTCCGGCAACCGCAACTTCGAAGGCCGCGTCTCGCCCGACGTGCAGGCGAACTACCTGGCGTCGCCGCCGCTGGTCGTCGCCCACGCCTTGGCTGGAACAGTCACCAGGGACCTGACCACGGAGCCGCTCGGCGACGACAGGAACGGCAATCCGGTCTATCTCAAGGATATCTGGCCGAGCTCGGCGGAGATCCAGGAGTTCATCGAGAAGAACGTCACCCGCGAGCTGTTCGCCCGCAAATATGCCGACGTCTTCAAGGGCGACGAGTACTGGCAGAACGTCAAGGCGCCGGAAGGTCAGACCTATGCCTGGGACAACAATTCGACCTATGTGCAGAACCCGCCCTACTTCGCCGGCATGACCACCGGTTTCGGCAAGATCGGCGACATCAAGGGCGCCCGCGTGCTCGGCCTGTTCGGCGACAAGATCACCACCGACCACATCTCGCCGGCGGGTTCGATCAAGGCCGCCTCGCCGGCCGGCAAATACCTGACCGACCATGGCGTCGGCGTTGCCGATTTCAATCAGTACGGCACGCGGCGCGGCAACCATGAGGTGATGATGCGCGGCACCTTCGCCAACATCCGCATCCGCAACCACATGCTGGGCGAGAACGGCCGTGAGGGCGGCTACACCATCCACTATCCCAGCAAGGAAGAGGAATCGATCTACGACGCGGCGATGGAATACAAGAAGGAAGGGGTGCCGCTGGTCATCTTCGCCGGCGTCGAATACGGCAACGGCTCGTCGCGCGACTGGGCGGCAAAGGGCACCAACCTGCTTGGTGTCCGCGCCGTCATCGCCCAGTCTTTCGAGCGCATCCATCGTTCGAACCTGGTCGGCATGGGCGTCATCCCCTTCGTCTTCGAGGAAGGCACCTCATGGGCTTCCCTCAACCTCAAGGGCGACGAGCTGGTCGAGATCGACGGATTGAGCGCCATCAAGCCGCGCCAGACGATGACCGCCAAGATCACCTATGGCGACGGCACGGTGAAGAACGTGCCGATCATCTGCCGCATCGATACGCTGGATGAGCTCGACTACTTCAAGAACGGCGGCATCCTGCAGTACGTGCTGCGCGATCTGGCGGCCTAGAAAACAGTGAGTGGTGAGTAGGACGCAGGGACGCTCCTACTCACTACTCACTACTCACTACTCGATATACCCCTGCCGCGGCCGCGGACCAGCATGCCGCACAGTCCTGCCGGGATGAAGGCAAGGTCGTCAAAGCATTGACCGGCCAGGACCAAAGTCCAGGGCCGGTGCGTTGGCAATAGAGATAGATGGCGGTGAGGAGAACTTGCCGCATGGCGATGATGCCGCCGCTCAATCGAACCACGCCTTGAAATGCAGCGGCTGCTCCTATTGCGGCCTTACCTCACGATTGCAGCGGTAAATTTCACCGCAACGTGACTTCCCGTTGACTTCCCGTTCTGCCACATATTTCGGCAAAGCAGAACAAAGCCGGCATCACCGGTGGGAATTGGAATGGTCATGGCCTCGCGACGATCATTGTGGCTGGCAGCCTTTGCGCTGGCCTTCTCGGTTTATGCCGGCGCTGGCCGTGCCAGCGAGCCCGAAACGGCCCAGGCCGAGAAACCCGACAGGCCGCTCGGCGTGGTCGAACTGTTCACCAGCCAGGGCTGCAGTTCCTGCCCCCCGGCGGACGCGTTCTTCGCCGAACTCGCCACGAGGCAAGACCTTGTCGCGCTCGCCTATCACGTCGATTACTGGGACTATCTCGGCTGGAAGGACACGCTGAGCCACAAGGAAAACACCGAGCGGCAATATGACTATATGCGCTATTTCAGCAGCCGTTCGGTCTATACGCCGCAGGCCGTCCTGAACGGCCGCATGCATGTCAACGGCGCCAATCGCGGTGAGGTCGACGGCGCGCTTGCCCGCATGGCCCGTGCCGGCGAAGGCATGCGTGTGCCCATCAAGGTCAGCCGCACCGGCGACCGGGTGATCATCGACGCAGGTGACGCCGGCGCCGGCCCGAACGACGCCCATGTCGTCATCGTCTATTTCGACGCGCCGCAGACTGTCAAGATCGGCCAGGGCGAGAACTCCGGCCGTAAGATGACCTATTGGAACGCGGTCACCGGGATCCAGACCGCCGGCATGTGGCATGGCATGGCGCAGCGATACGAATTGCCGCTGAGCGAGATCACCAAGAAAGGCGGCTGCGCCGTGCTTTTGCAGTCGGTCGGCAAGGATGGCCTGCCAGGCCCCATCCTGGGTGCGGCTTTCATCCACAAACCCGGATCCGAGACCTCCCTCGATCGTAAGCTGTAACGTCACGCGGTTCGGCGCAATGCCGGGCACCTGTGACGCAGTTCGCCCGGATGCTCAGTGTCCGGTCAGGCGATCGGCGAAAGCCGCAAGGCGTGAGGTCCGGTCCAAGCCGTTTGCTTCACGCCGGTCGGCGATGCGATAGAGCTGGTACATTGTATGCACGCCGAGCCAGCGCAGTGGTTCCGGTTCCCATTTCTTGACCGTGCGGTTGACCCAGGGCAGCCGGGTCAGCTCGGTGTCGTGGCCGAGCACGAGGTCGCGCAGGGTGCGGCCTGACAGGTTGGAACTGGAAACCCCGAGCCCGACATAGCCGCCGGCCCAGCCAATGCCGCTTTCCCGGTCGAAGCCTGAAGTGGTGCACCAGTCGCGCGGTACGCCAAGCGTCCCACACCAGGCATGGTCGAGGCGCACGCCCTTGGTCCGCGGCAGCAACCTGGTCAGCACCTCGTGCAACTGGTCGATGGTCGCTTGCTGGGTCCGGCCGCGCACATCGGTGCGCGAACCGAAGCGGTAGGGCACGCCACGGCCGCCCATGGCTATGCGGCCTTCGCGCGTGCGCTGCGCGTAGCAATAAGTGTGGGCGGCATCGCCCAGCACCTCGTAACCGTTCCAGCCGATCTGATCCCACAGTTCTTGCGGCAGCTTCTCGGTAACCACGATGGCGCTGTTCAGCGGCAGCCAGAGACGCTCGTAGCCGGGGATGCCAGCCGTGAAGCCTTCGGTGGCGCGGACGATCTTCCCTGCCCGCACGATGCCTCTGCTGGTGGTGACCTTGCCCTTCTCGATCGCCAGCACCTGCGTCTGCTCGTAAATCGGCACGCCAAGCCGCGCGACAGCCGCCGCCAGGCCTTGCACCAGCTTGGCCGGCTGGACACGCGCGACGTTGCGCACGACGAAGGCGCCCAGCACCTTGTCGATGGCGATGCGCTGGCGCGCCTCCCGCGCATCGAGGAAGGCCAGCCGCTCCGGCGGCATCTCCCAGCCCAGCAGCTCCTCGTATTCGGCCTTGGCGCGCTGCAATTGTGCTGTGTTGGTGGCGACGGTGATGTTGTCGACACGGCGGATATCTGCGTCGATGCCTTCGGCTTCCGTCACCGCGATCACCTCATCGACCGTTCCGGACATGGCGCGCTGCATGTCGATCACCGCGCCGCGCGAGGAGGTCTTTGCGTATTTCTCACGCGACCAGCTGAAGCCGCCCGACAGCCAGCCACCATTGCGGCCCGACGCGCCGTAGCCGGCGAACTCCTTCTCGACGATGGCGATGCGCAGCGCAGGCCGCGCCTTCTTCAAATAATAGGCTGTCCACAGGCCGGTGTAACCGGCGCCGACGATGCAGACATCGGCCTCGATGTCGCCGGGCAAGGCCGGCCGATAGGCCGGCACCCCGCCGATATCGGCATACCAGAACGACACGTCGCCATTGTGCTTGGCTTGCATTTTCTTGAAATCCGTTCCGAAATCAGGTGAGCGTCAGGTCAGCCTTGTCGTCGTCGGGGAGCAGCTTCACGTCGGCGCCGGCGAACAGCACCTCGACCTCGTCCCCGATGACGAAACTGTCTGCTTCCAGCGTCGAGCGCACGATGGCTTTCGAGCCGTCGGCCAGATCGACTTCGTATTTTGAGCCGGAGCCGAGATAGATGGCTTCGCCGATGCGCCCCGTGAGCCGGTTGCGGCCATCGCCGCCTGCGCCAGGGCGGGCGAGCGCCAGCTTTTCGGGACGCAGCAGCATGACCGGCCTGCCGCCATTGGGGAGACGCTTGGCGGTCGTCACCGTCTGGCCTGATATCTCGATCGCCGTCTCCTGGCCCGAGGTGGCGGCGGCCCCGCGCAAGACGGTGGAATCGCCGATGAACTTGCCGACGAACAGTGTCGCCGGCTCGTCATACAGCTCGCGCCCGGTACCGATCTGTTCGATCCGGCCCCGGTTGAACACGGCGATGCGATCCGACAGCACCAGCGCCTCTTCCTGGTCGTGCGTCACATAGACGAAGGTGGTGCCGAGTTCGCGGTGAATGCGCTTGATCTCGAGCTGCAGCCATTCGCGCAGCTTCTTGTCGAGCGCGCCGAGCGGCTCGTCCATCAACAGCAGCGGCGGGTCGAAGACGATGGCGCGGGCCAGCGCCACGCGCTGCTGCTGGCCGCCCGAAAGCTCGCTGGGGAAGCGATGGCCGAAATCCGCCATCTTGACCATGTCGAGCGCTTGGCGCACCCGTCGTTCGCGCTCGGCTCCCGCCACGCCGCGCAAGGCGAGCGGATAGGCGACGTTGCGGCTCACCGTCATATGGGGAAACAGCGCGTAATGCTGGAAGACCACGCCGATGTTGCGCTTGTGCGCCGGCACGCCGACGACGCTCTTGCCCCCCACTTCCAGCGCGCCGGCACTGGCCTCGGTGAAGCCGGCGACGACGTTGAGTGTCGTCGTCTTGCCGGAGCCGCTTGGTCCCAGCAGCGTCATGAACTCGCCGGCCTCGATGTGCAGCGACACGCCGTCCAGCGCCTTGAAGCTGCCATAGGCCTTGCTGATCGTCCTGAGATCGATCGCCGCGCCCCTGCTCTCTTGCCCCAAGGTCATTGGCGTCCTTTCCGCTCGCGGCCAAGAAGAAGCATGCCGCCGCCGATCAGGATCGTGGTGGCAAACAACAGGATCGTGCCGACGGCCGCGACCGTCGGGTCGGCGTCGCGCGTGATGGAAGCGAAGATCTGCACCGGCAATGTCTTGAGGTAGGGATTGGTGATGAACAGCGACACGACGATCTCATCGAAGGAGGTGGCGAAGGCGAACAGCAGGCCCGACAGCATGCCGGGTGCAATCAGCGGCAGCGTCACCGTGCGGAAGGCGGTGAGCGCGCTGGCGCCGAGGCTCGCCGCGGCTGTCTCGAGCCGCCTGTCGAACACTTCGAGATTGGCCGAGACGGCAATCAGCACAAAGGGCAGCGCAAGGATGGTGTGCGCGAGCACGAAGCCGAGCAGCGTGCCGACAAGCCGTGTATCGAGATAGACCGCGTAGATGCCGATGGCCAGCACCACGCCCGGCACCACCATAGGCGTCAACATCAGCATGCGCAGCAGGTTTGCCGGCCGTGCCTTCATGCGGTCGAGGCCGAAGGCGGCAAGCGTGCCGAGCACCGTTGCCAGCACGGCAACGATCGAGGCGACCTTCAGCGAATTGAGGAAGCTGTTCGACCAGTCCGGGTTCGTGGCGAAATTCTGGTACCATTGCCAGGAAAAGCCCTGCGGCGGAAACGCCAGCGACTTGTTCTCGTTGAACGACATCGGCACCACGACCAGCGTGGGGGCCACCAGCCATATGGCCACCAACAGGCAGACAAGGCCGAGGATGACGCGGGTGAGCGGCTTCATCTCCATCAGCGCCGCTCCGCTTCCCGGTACCGGGATCGCATCACGGGCGCGGCGAGCGCCAGCAACACGAAGGTCGTGACCAGCAGCACCACGCCCATGGCGCCGCCACGGCCCCATTGCAGCAGGCTGAGCACCTGTGTCTGCACCAGGGTGGACAGCATGGTCGAACGCGGACCGCCGAGCAAAGCCGGCGTGATGTAGAAGCCGAGCGCCAGGATGAAGACGATGATCGCCCCGGCATAGACGCCCGGCAGCGACAGCGGCAGGTAGATGGTGAAGAAGGCGCGGGACGGCCGCGCGCCAAGGCTTTGCGCCGCGCGCATCAGCCTGAGATCGATACCTTTCATGACCGAATAGAGCGGCAGGATCATGAACGGCAAAAGCACCTGCGCCATGCCGATGACCACGCCCGTCTGGGTGCGGATCAGCCTGATACCACCGAGCCCGAGCGACCTGAGGATCGAGTTGATGACGCCTGAATCCTGGAGCAGGATCACCCAGGACAAGGTGCGAACCACGCCGCTCACCCAAAACGGGATCAGCACACACAAGAGCAGCACCAGCCGGACGCGAGGACCGACCGCGGTCATCAGATAGGCGTAGGGATAAGCGCAAACCACGCACACCAGCGTGACCCAAGCCGAAATGACGAAGGTCCGCTGGAGCACGACAAGGTTGATCGGCGCACTGAAGAACCAGACATAGTTCTGCGCTCCCCACTCCGGTTCCGACAGGCTGCGCAGCACGATGGTCAGTAGCGGATAGCCGATCACCCCGAAAAGCAGGACCAGGGCCGGCAACGCGAGCGCGAACGGCCGCCATGCCCAGCGCCTTTCGGCGGCCGGAATGGTTGGCTCGGACGCGCTCACGGCCTTGCTTCCCGTCAGCCGGTCAGTTCCCGGCCATCAGCGCCGCCCACTTCTCCTGCGCCACCGCGAAGTTCGGAACCCAGAACTTGAAGTTCTGCTTGTAGCCCTGCTTCTGGCGTTCAGGCGTATTGGTCAGGTAGGCGGCGACGGAAGCGTCGACCTTGGGCTGCGCGTCGTTGTTGATCGGCGTGTAGGAGGTCTTCTCCGCCAATATCTCCTGGGCATGCTTGCCGAGATAGGCATTGAGCAACGCATAGGATGCATCCGTATCCTTGACGCCGACGGGTATTGTCATCTGGTCCATCACCACCAGCCAGTCCTGCCAGGCGGGCGCGTACTTGGCGCCGTTCTTGACCGCCGTCATGGCGCGGCCCGTCCACATCATCAGCATGTCGGCCTCGCCGGATTCGGCGAGCTGCTGCGATTCTGCACCCGTCTTCCAGAAGATCGTGTCGGGGCCGAGCTTGCGGACCACATCTATCGCCTTGTCGATATCGGCCACCGTCATCGCCTTCGGGTCGCCGCCGGCAACCTTGAAAGCCTGTTCCAGCAGGCCACCGGTCGGGCTGCCGGAGCCGTCGATGCCACGCACGCCGGGGAATTTTTGGGTATCGAAGAAGTCGGCCCAGCTCTTGGGCGGATTATCCCCGTACTTTTCCTTGTTGTACATCAGCACGACACCGTAGTTCATCGCCGGCACCGAGCATTCGCCGACCTGGCCTTCCGGGATTTTCGAGACGTCGAGCTTCGTCAGATCGAGCTTCTGGAACAGCTTGCCGCAATAGACATAGGGCGGCAGGTCGTCGGTATCGACGACGTCCCAGGTCACATTGCCGGACTCGACCTGCGCCTGCAGTTTGGCGATCTCCGTCGGGCCGTCATTGAGGAGCTTGACGCCGGACTTGTCGACGAACTCCTTGAGTGCGGCCGCCTGGCCGTCCTGGTAGATGCCGCCATAGGAAACCAGGGTCAGCGTCTTGCCCTTCAGCGAGCCATCAGCGACCTCTCCCGCCACCGGCTTGGATTGCGCGAGCGCGGCGGTGGCCGCCAGAAGCACGGCGACGGCCGCCGCATGTCCAAATCTCAGTTTCATGATCATCTCTCCCATTTGCAGAACTCGCATTGTTTTCATTCACCCGGATGCGAGCGGTTTCCGGGCCTGTATCGATCGAGTTCGAGCGCGCCGGCGGTCGGCGGCGCGATGATCCAGAGGACCTCGGCCGGCGTGTCGCCGACATTGACGGTCCGGTGCGGCACCGAGGTTGCGTATTCGACGCTGTCGCCTTCGCGCATCAGATGGCGCTCGTCGGCAAGCGTCAGCTCGACGGTGCCCCTGAGCACCATGAACATTTCGTGCTCGCCGCCATGCACATAGGTCTCGTCGCCGGTCGAGCCGCCAACCTCGAAATGGCCGGCATAGACTTCGAATTGATGGATCGGCCGCCGCGACAGGAGCATCTTGCGGCCTTGGAGGCCGACCGGAACGACCGGCCGCTCCTCGCGCCTCAAAACCTTGTGCAGGGGACGGGCATTGTCCTCGAACAGATCGTTGATGCCGAGATCGAGAGCGGCGGCGATCTTGAGCAGCGTGCCCGTATTGGCGCCGCACAGATTGCGCTCGAGCTGGCTGATGAAGCTCGCCGTGGTGCCCGTCATGTCGGCAAGCTGGCGTAGCGAGACGCGCCGGGCCGTGCGCAATGCCTTGATACGAGGGCCGACGCCGCCGGCCTCCGACACGGCCGCCCGGCCATTCAACTGTTTCAGTGGGGAGTCCGATGCGTGTGGCATTGTCGTCTCCGTTCCACTTAACACCCTATTAAGTGATACGGAAAATGGCAAGCATGGTCGGCAGAATTGAATAGCGACGTGGGCTGGCGACCTCGGCCCTACGCCGATGCTCGGCCCGCGCAGTCCCAGGTGCAAGGCTCAAAAACGAAAAAACCGACGTCAGCTTGCTTCTGACGTCGGTCATTTAGGTTTTGGGATCGTCGCACCCGGCTTTTCCGAGGAAAAGGCCGAGGTTGGTTCGATCCGACGCAGACCCGTGGGCGGGGGGCTTGGGGTTTACGAGCCGGTGCCGGACCGAACCGTCTCAGGCAACGCCGGTAAATTCGTCGGACATTGGGGCATGAGCGCGGATAAAAAAAGGCAGAAATGTGGCGAACCATCACCAATTCCAACACGCGTTTCACAAACGTGACTGGACGCGGCGGAAACGGCGCGCCGCTGCTTCGCTTCTCCGGCTCTTGCAATTGCGATGCGAAGGGGCCAACTTTGGTTGGCAAAGATTCATTTTTGAGGATCGAGGCAGGCATGACCGATGACGGCGGCGGGATGGGGGATGGAGACGCATCCGCGATATTGATCCCGCTACACGAGGCGCGCAGCGCACGCCTCGACCAGCCGGTCCGCTTCGACCGGCGCGAACTGGACCAGATCCTCAGGCTTTACGGACGCATGGTCGCGGCCAATGAATGGCGCGACTACGCCATCGATCACCTCACCGACCGCGCTGTCTTTTCCGTCTTCCGCCGTGCCAGCGAAGTGCCGCTGTTCCAGATCGTCAAGGACCCGAAACTGGCGCGCAAGCAAGGCGCCTTCGCCGTCATCGCGGCGGGCGGGCGCATCCTCAAACGCGGCCAGGAGCTTGGCCGCGTGCTCGGCGTCTTCGACAGCAAGCTGAAGCTGGTATAGGGGTGAATGGCGAATTGAAGAATTGAGGAGCGAAGGAAAAGAGCCGCTTACGTCAGGCGCCGAGTGTCTTATTCCTCAATTCTTCAGTTCTCCCTTCCGGAACTTCCGCTCCGGCAGCGAATCCGAATCAGGTGGCAGCGATGCCCCGCCGTTGAGCGATAGCTGCATGAATACCGTGTCCAACCAGCGCCCGTGCTTGTAACCGGAGCCCTCGAGGCGGCCGGAATGACGGAAGCCGAGCTTTTCGTGCAGCCTCACCGAGGCGCTGTCGGCGCGGCCATCGCCGATCACCGCGACGATCTGGCGGAAGCCTGCCGCCTCGACCGCCGCGACCAGGCTTTGCATTAGTGTAAGGCCGACACCCTGGCCCTTCGCGTCAGGCGCGACATAGACCGAATCCTCGACGATGAAGCGATAGGCCGGGCGCGGCCGGAACGCGCCGGCATAGGCATAGCCAAGCACGGCGCCTGCCTTTTGAGCCACCAGATAGGGAAAGCCGCCGGCCGCGAGTGCGGCGAATCGCGTCCCCATCTCGGTGCGGCTGGGGGGCTCCAGTTCATAGCTCGCCGTGCCGTTGGCAACCGCGTCGGCGTAGATTTCGGTTATGGCGTCGAGGTCGGCGGGGATCGCAGGCCTGATCACGATATTGCTCATTCTTTATGCAAGCCTCTCCTGTGCTTTCAATAACAGCAGAGACCCGTGTAAAAGAAAAGGGCGGCCGTTGGGCCGCCCTTTCAGGAGTCGATGGTCCAATGCCGCTTAGCGGCGGTCCCCCATGAACTGGAGCAGGAACATGAACAGGTTGATGAAATCGAGGTAGAGCGACAGCGCGCCCATGATGGCCTTGCGGCCCGCGACATCGGAAGTGTCGCCCTCGAAATACATCTCCTTGATCTTCTGCGTGTCATAGGCGGTGAGGCCGGCGAAGACCAACACGCCTATCGCCGAGACGGCGAAGGTCAGTGCCGACGACTGCAGGAAGATGTTGATCACCGACGCGATGATGATGCCGAACACGCCCATGATCAGGAACGAGCCCATCGCCGACAGGTCACGCTTGGTGGTGTAGCCGAACAGCGACAGCGCGCCGAAGGCCGCGGCGGTGGCGAAGAAGGTCTGCGAGATGCTGGCCGTGGTGTAGACCAGGAAGATCGACGACAGCGACAGGCCGACCAGACCGGCATAGACCCAGAAGGTGGTCTGCGCGGCGGCGACGCTCATCGACTGGATCCTGAACGACAGGAAGAACACGGCGGCCAGCGGCGCCAGCATGACAACCCAGCGCAGCGGCGAACCGAAGATCGCGTAGCCGAAGGAGGTCAGCATCTCGCCACTCGGCAGCGTCGCGACGGCCGAAGCCGGATCGGTGGTGGTGGCCAGCATGATCGTGCCGATGGCGGCAAGGCCTGTGATGAGCAGCCCAAGCCCCATCAGATTGTAGACCTTGATCATGTAGGCGCGCAGACCCTGGTCGATGTCGGCGCGGACGCCGGGCACCGCCGACGTCTGATAGTTGCGAATGGGATCAGCCATTGGAATCCTCGTTGCTTCTGCCCCGTCCGGTGTCGGGCCTCTTGCGGACCCAGGCGCCGCTGGGGGGCTCCAGCATGCCTGCGCGGAATATGATGGTTATTCGCGTCGAGAACAAGACCGTAACCGGGTGTAACGGTTCGTGACGGGTCAAAATGCGCCTTCGCCGGCCGTTTCGGACGGCATTCTTACCAAGATTTAACCCGGGCAGGCGGGCGCCGGCCGGCGAATCAGAGGTTTCGCAGCACGGGTGCGGCCTTGTGGCCGAGCACCCGCCAGGTGCCGGCAAGGCCGATGCCGACCGTGATCACCAGCGAAAAGGCAATCGTCGCCACCGCCACCTCGGGCATGAAATGCGATGGCAGTGTCATGATGCGTGCGACCACGAACCAGGCGGCGGCGCTGCCGGCGGCGAGCGCGAAAATCGCGGTGGCCAGTCCGATCAGCATGTATTCCAAAGAGAATGCCGTGATCAGCGTTCGCCTGGTGGCGCCCAGCGTCTTCAGCACCACCGCGTCATGGATGCGCGCCCGGTTGCCGGCGGCAAGCGCGCCGGCAAGCACCAGAACCGAGGCGATCAGCGCCACGCCGGCCGCCGCCCGGATCGCCGTGCCGAGCTGGCCGACCAGCCGGTTGACGATGTCGAGTGCGTCCTTGACCCGCACCGTCGTCACGGCGGGGAAGGCGCGGGTGACGGCGTTGAGGACGCGCGCGTCGTCGGCCGTCGAGGCGTTCTTTTCGGTGAGCGTGGCTATCCAGCCATGCGGGGCGCCGGCGAATGTGTTGGGCGAGAACACCATGACGAAATTGATGCCCATCGTTTCCCATTCGACCTGGCGGAAATTGGCGATGCGGGCGGTGACATTGCGGCCGAGCACATTGACGGTGATCGTGTCCCCGAGCTTCAGCCCGATTTCCTTGCCTTCCTTGTCCGAAAACGAAACCAGCGGCTCGCCGGCATAGGTGTCGGGCCACCATTTGCCTTCGGTCAGCGTCGCGTTTTCCGGCTGCTTGGTGTCGTAAGTCAGGCCGCGATCTCCCTTCAGCACCCAGGCGCCCTCGGCCGGCACCTTGACCTTGTCGACGGCGACGCCGTTGAGCGCCATGACCCGGCCGCGCAGCATCGGCACCTTGGCCAGCGTTCCCCGCGGCGCCTCGTCCGCGATCAGCGAGGAGAACGCATCGACTTCGCTGCCCTGGATGTCGACGAAGAAGAAGTTCGGCGCCCGCTCCGGCAGGCTGCCGGAGATCTGGCGCCTGAGATTCCCGTCGATCAGCGCCAGTGTCACCAAGAGCGTCAGCCCAAGCCCCAGCGACAGCACCACCGAGGGCGTCAGCGCCCCGGGCCGGTGGATGTTGCCGATGGCAAGTCTCAGCGCGACAAAGCGCACGCGCGGGCTTTTCCTGGCTGCCCATTGCACCAGACCGCCGACGAGACGCAGCACCAGGAAAGCAAAAACGGTGGCGCCGACGAAGATCGAGGCGATGCGCTGGTCGCCCGAAAACAGGATCGCCAGCGCTGCCAGGAAAAGCGCGATGCCGAGCGCGCTAACGACATAGACGGGGCGCGGGAGACCCCGGCCTTCCAGCCCCATCTCCCGAAACAGCGCGGTTGCCGGGACGTCACGGGCGCGGCCGAGCGGCAGCAGCGCGAAGGCCAGCGTCACCAGCAGGCCGAACAGGGCCGCCATGGCGAGCGCGCCGGGATAGAAGCCGCCTTGCGCCGGCACGGGAATGACCGACCGAAGCGCGGCACTCGCCGCGAACGGCATCAGCGCCGCGAGCACGAGGCCGAGCACGATGCCAAGCGCGGCGATGATCAGGATCTGCACGAGGTAGACGGCAAAGACGAAGCCGCCGGATGCCCCCAGGCTCTTGAAGGTGGCGATGACGCCGCGCTTGCCGTCGAGATAGGCGCGCACCGCGTTGGCGACGCCGACGCCGCCGACCACCAGCGCGGTGAGCCCGACCAGCGTTAGGAACTGCGAGAAGCGTTCGATGTTGGAGGAAAGCGCCGGTGCGGCGTTGCTGCGCGTGCGGATCGACCAGCCGGCCTCCGGAAAATCCTTGGCCGCCTGGTCCTGGATGGCCTTGAGCCGAGCCTCGTCGGCACCGGCGGGCAGCCGGACCTTGTAGGCGTTCTCGACTAGGCTGCCCGGTTGGATCAGCCCGGTGGCGGCCAGGCCCTCGGTCGAGATCATCAGCCTTGGCGCGAAGCCGAACCCGTCGGAGACCGCGTCGGGCTCGGCCACCAGCCTGGCGCGCAGTTCGAACGTGGCGGTGCCGAGCTTAAGCCGGTCGCCGATCTTGAGATGCAGCCGTTCGAACAAGAGATCGGGTGCCGCGGCGCCTAAAACGCCGAACTGCCCGCCGAACAGTTCCTGCTTCGTCAGCACCGGTTCGGTTTCCAGCGCGCCATAGAGCGGATAGGCCTCGTCGACAGCCTTGGCCTCGACCAGCGCCTGGTCGGACCCGTCAGCCAGGCGCGCCATCGAGCGCATGCCGGCGGTATGCGAAACCACGCCCAGCCCGTCGAGAAAGCCGAGTTCTGCCTGGCTGGCGTCGCGCTGGTTGATCTGGAAGCGAAGATCGCCGCCGAGCAGCGTCTGGCCCTGATCGGCGACACCGGCGGTGATGGAGCGGGCCACCGAATTGACGCCGCCGATAGCCGCCACGCCGAGCGCGATGCAGGCGAGGAAGATGAGGAAGCCGGACAGGCCGCCGCGCATCTCGCGCAGCGAGAAGCGGATGGCAAGCTTCAAGGTCCGCGCCAGCGGCATCAGGCGCTGACCCTGACCGGCGGCGGCGCCTCGATCCGGCCGGAGCGCATCGAAACCTGGCGCGAGCAGCGCGCCGCGAGCGCCGGATCATGGGTCACCAGCACCAGCGTCATGCCGCGTTCGGCGGCCTTGGCGAACAGCAGATCGGCGACCTGCCGCCCCGTCGCCTGATCGAGGTTGCCGGTCGGCTCGTCGGCGATCAGGATGCGCGGCGATGGTGCCAGCGCCCGGGCGATCGCCACGCGCTGCTGCTCGCCGCCGGAGAGCTCGCCGGGATAATGGGTGACGCGGTCGCTCAGGCCCACCGCCGCCAGTTCGCGCGCCGCCACCGAGAACGGATCGGCATGGCCAGCCAGTTCGAGCGGCACCGCGACATTTTCAAGCGCCGTCATATTGGGGATGAGGTGGAAGGACTGGAACACGATGCCAATGTTTCGGCCGCGAAACGAAGCGATCTGGTCCTCGCTTTTGCCGTTGAGGATTTCGCCGGCAATGCGCACCGTACCGGAATCGACCCGCTCCAGCCCTGCCAGCACCATCAGTAATGTCGACTTGCCGGACCCCGACGGGCCGACGATGCCAGTCGCCTCGCCGCGCGCGACGTCGAGGCTGACACCCTTCAATACATGAACCGACGAAGCGCCTTCGCCGAGTGTCAGGGATACGTCTTTCAGCGCGATGACGGCTTCTGTCAAAATGAAAGCGTCCTATATGAAGGGAGGCTCTGCCTGTCGGAAGCCATCGCCGGAAGAATTCTCTGTCATATGGGACCTGCCGCATGTCTTTCAAACGCCGCTTTGCCGCAGGCCTGATCGTTTTCCTCGCCATCTGCGGCGGCATCTCGTCGGTGCGCGCCGAGCCTTTCAAGATCGTCGGCTTCGGTGACAGCCTGATGGCGGGGTACGGCCTTGGCCCGGGCGAGGGCTTTACCGATAAATTGCAGGCAGCACTTCGTGCGAAGGGCCATGACGTCATCGTCGCCAATGCCGGCGTCTCCGGCGACACCTCCAGCGGCGGCCTAGCGCGGCTCGACTGGTCGGTGCCTGACGGCACGCAGCTGGTGATCCTCGAACTCGGCGCCAACGACATGCTGCGGGGTGTCGCGCCCGACATCACGAAAAGGAATCTGGACGAGATGCTGGGCAAGCTCAAAGAGCGAAAGATTGCCGTGCTGCTAGCCGGCATGCGGGCGGCGCCCAATCTCGGCGCCGACTACCAGAGCGCCTTCGACGCAATTTTTGCTGACCTGGCCGGCAAATACGATGTTCCGCTCTATCCGTTCTTCCTCGACGGCGTCGCCGGCCAGCCCGGCCTGCAACTCGAGGACGGCCTGCATCCGAGTGCTCGCGGCGTCGACCTGATGGTCGAACGCATCCTGCCCACCGTCGAGAAGGCCATGCCAGGCGGATCGTGACGTCGGATGGAACCGGTTCCGTTGCGGAAGCTTTAGATTGCATCCGCGACCAACAAACCACTTGCTCCATTTGATTATCGATGATTCGCTAGGGATGACAGTTTCGATTCGAGGAAGGGAGGCTCTTCATGCCGCGTCTTTTCACCGCCCTCGAAATTCCGCGTGATGCCGCCCTTTCGCTGTCCCTGCTCCGGGGCGGCCTGCCCGGGGCCCGCTGGATCGACGTCGAAAACTACCATCTGACGCTACGCTTCATCGGCGACGTCCAGGGCCATGTCGCCGACGAGATCGCCAACGCGCTCGACCGGGTGCATCGCCCGTCCTTTTCGCTGACGCTGTCGGGTGTCGGCGCGTTCGGCCAGAAGAAGCCGCATGCGGTGTGGGCCGGCGCTTCGCCCTCGCCCGATCTGGCGGCTCTCCAGGCCGAAATCGAGCGCATCTGCCAACGGCTCGGCATCCCCGCCGATCCGCGCAGGTTCATGCCGCACGTGACGCTGGCGCGGCTGCGCAATTCGAGCCCGCTCGACGTCGCCCAATATCTGTCGGCGCGCGGCAATTTCTCGACGCTGCCGTTCCGTATCGGCCGTTTCGTGCTGATGTCCTCGCGCGATTCGGTCGGTGGCGGCCCCTATATCGTCGAGGAGGCATGGCCGCTGTCCGGCGTCGATACGCGTGCCGCCAGCCGTGTCGCCAACACCTCCGACGCCTCCCGGATCATGCGATAGACCTCGGCAAACGCTTGCTGGTCCTCATAGTAGGGATCCGGTACATCGCGCGGCCTTCCCTCGGCGAATTCCAGGAACAGGTGGATACGGTCGCGCACCGCCGCCGGCGCCAGCGCCTTCAGGTCGGCGACGTTGGACCGGTCCATGCCGAAGATCAGGTCGAAGCGGTGAAAATCCTCCGCCATGATCTTGCGCGCCCGCTGCCGCGAGATGTCGATGCCGTGGTGAGACGCGATGGCGATCGAGCGTGGGTCGGGAGCGGAGCCGACCTCCCAGCCGCCGGTCGCGGCCGAATCGAGCACGATATCGCCGCCATATCCGCGCTCCGCCAGCACGGCGCGAAGGACGCCTTCGGCCAGCGGCGACCGGCAGATGTTGCCGAGGCAGACGAAAAGAATGGAATTTATGGGCTTCGCGATCATGGATCCGGCGCTATGGTGACGACTTCAGCGCATTAGCACGGGAAGCGGACATGACGAGAGAGAAACTGGGCAGGGAGGCCGCCGAAGCGGCGCTCACAGGGCTTGAGGGCTGGACACTGGCACAGGATGGCGCCTCGATCGGCCGCACCTTCACCTTCGTCAATTTCTCCGAAGCCTTCGCCTTCATGACCAGGGTGGCGCTGGCCGCCGAGAAGATGGACCACCATCCCGATTGGTCGAATGTCTACAAGACAGTCAATGTGACCTTGAACACGCATGACGCCGGCGGCGTGACGGCGCTCGACATAGACCTCGCCAAGAAGATGAACCGCTATTTCGGCGGCTGAACGCGGGCTGTCCAGCGTCCAGGCCGGGCGCGGGCCCGCAAATCGGCGCCGGCATCTTGCAGCCCGGTTCGGCTTTCACCACATTTTGATCGGCGGCATGCGCCGGTATGCGCATGGGATCCGCAAGGAGAGAGATAGATGGCGCGAGAATCCGGTTTTGATTTTTTCGGCTTTGGCGACAAGCTGGCCGGCGAGGGCGAAGTGCGCGAAAAGTTCTGGCGCACGGCCAGGAAGGCCGCTCGGCAGATTCCGTTCATGGAAGATGTCGTCGCCGCCTATTACTGCGCCATGGACAAGAAGACGCCGCTGCGCGCCAAGGGCATATTGGTGGCAGCGCTCGGCTATTTCGTCCTGCCGGTCGACCTCATCCCCGACTTCATCCTCGGTCTCGGCTTCACCGACGACATCGCCGTGCTGACCGCCGCGATCACCGCCGTCAGCGCCCATATCACGCCCGCGCACCGGCAAGCCGCCAAGGACGCCATCGCCGACAAGGGCTGAAGTCCCGCCGGCCGAATTCCGCCGCGACGGCTCGACCTCTGGACAGGGGCGTTCAGCGGCGGGTTAAAAGTCAAACTCTTGCCGTTTTCGTGGCCTCCAAGTCGCCAAAGGGACACCGAGCCGGCCGCTGACAAGGCGGCGGCGCGGAAATGGCGGCGGTTTCCTGGGGTGAAGAGTCCTTTTCTCTTGGGGAATTCACCGTTTGGTAACCCAGATTAAATCAAAATGAAGCGACGGCAGGACGCCACGCGGCCCGCCTCCGCACCATTTGGAATACGGGAAAAACGATGCGCGGATTGATTGCACTAGTTTCGAGCCTGGTCCTGGCGGCCTCGGCGGCGCCGGCGCTGGCGCAGCAGGCGACCAAGATCGGCCAGCACAATGCCTGGGGAACCTACAGCTACCAGGCTTCGGGCGGCAAGGTCTGCTACGTGCTGACAGTGCCGACCGACAAGCAGCCGCCGACGCTCGACCATGGCGACATGTTCTTCTTCGTCAGCCAGCGACCCGGCCAGCAGGTGTCCTATGAACCGCAGTTCATCGCCGGCTACAATTTCCAGGAAGGTTCCAAGGCCACCGTCACCATCGACAAGAAGAGCTTCTCGATGTTCACGCGCGGCAAATCGGCCTGGGTCGAGAACGCGGCGGAAGAGCCAGTGCTGATCGCGGCGATGAAGACCGGAACCGACATGAAGGTGTCGGCGAAGTCGGGCCGCGGCAATCCCACGAACTATGTCTTCTCGCTTAAGGGCATTTCGGCGGCGTTGTCCTCGATCGCCAAGTGCAAATAGCTATCTTCGTTTTTGAACCGAAGGCCGGGCCGTAACGCCCGGCCTTTGCTTTTTCAGCCCAGCCCTGATTCCGGTGCTGCCTCCGCCCGCCGCCGCCGGATCGCCTCGGCGATGAACACCCGCGACAGGGCGTGATAAAGCGGCTCGTGCGAGATCAGCCGCGCGGTGCCGTAGCCCAGCATCGAAGCCAGCATCAGGCCGATGACATTGTCGTGATTGCCGGTCATTTCCAGGATGATGACGAAAGCCGTCATCGGCGCCTGCACGACGCCGGCGAAATAGCCTGCCATGCCGAGCAGGGCCGCGACGCCGGCGCTGCTCCCGAACATCAGGCCGAGCGAGCTGCCGATGCCGGCGCCGACCGCCAGCGAGGGCGCGAAGATGCCGCCGGGAATGCCTGAGATCATCGACAGCAGGCCGGCCCCGAATTTCTCGGCAAAGAAGAACCAGGGCAGCGGCGTGCCTTCGACCGCGCTGCGCGCCTGCGCGTAGCCGGTGCCGAAGGTCAGCCCGCCCGAGGCGATGCCGATCACCGCGACCCCCAGTCCGCAGATCGCGGCCACCAGCAGCGCGCGCCACAGCGGCTGCAGCGCGTTCCAGCGTCGGATACGCCGCGTCGCCTTGAGGGCCAGCAACGAGAACAAGGCGCCAAAGCCGCCACCGATGACGCCGCAGGCGATTACAAGCGGCCAGTCGACGGCAAACGAGATCGTCTCCTTGGACACGCCGAAATAGGTGTAGTTGCCGAGCACGCCGAGCGAGGCGAGGCCGGCCAGGATGACCGCCGTCAGCACCAGCCCGTTGGTGCGCGCCTCATAGGTGCGGCCCATCTCCTCGATGCCGAAGACGATGCCGGCGAGCGGCGTGTTGAAGGCAGCGGCGATGCCGGCGGCCGACCCCGCCAGGATCAGGCCGCGCGCCTGCGCCATGCCGCCCCAGCGCGCCGCCTGCAGCATCAGCGATGCGCCGACCTGCACGGTCGGTCCCTCGCGGCCGATCGAAGCGCCGCAGAACAGGCCGACAAGGGTGAGCGCGATCTTGCCCACCACCAGCCTGAGCGACAGGATATGGCTGCGGTCGTCGTCGTCGCGAAGGTGGCGGGCGGCGATCGCCTGCGGAATGCCGCTGCCTTGCGAGCCCGGGAAGACGGCGTGCGCCAGCCAGGCGCACAGCACAAAGCCGAGCGGCGTGATCGCCAGCGGCAGATAGAAGCGCCAGCCGCCGTCATTGCCGATCACGACATGAAACAGAGCCTGCGCCTTGTCGGCCAGCACGGCGAACAGCACACTGATCAGGCCGATGGAGATGGCTCCCGCCCAGAACACCAGACGCGGCTGCCAGACGCGGCGCGAGGCCCACATGGCGCGCGAACGCCGCAGCATGGGGTGTTTTCGCGATTGGCCGGCCATGTCTGTCCTCGGGGGAAAACCCAGCCCTAACACAGGCATGACGCCGATCAAGCGCGAGTCTGCCGGTCGGACGGGATCAAAAGGCCACAGTCGCGGTGCCTTTGAGCAAGGAGCCCGCGGTCATGCGCTATGTTAGATTCGCCGCGATGATCCTGGTTTCCACGGTCCTCATGTAGGGGCTCATGTACCTGAACACCTATGCGCTGGATCATGTTTTCTTCAGCCAGACCCGGGTGTGGATGGCCATCGTGATGGGCGCCGCCATGGCCATCGTCATGATCGGCTTCATGTGGGGGATGTACGAGAGCGTGGCCGCGAATGTCGGCATCGTCATCGGTGGCATGCTCGTATTCGCTGGTGCCTTGTGGCTGGTCAGAAGCCAGGAAACCGTGAGCGACGTCTCTTACATGAAGGCCATGATCCCGCACCACTCGATCGCGATCATGACCAGCGAACGCGCCCATATCCACGATCCGGAGGTGCGAAAGCTGGCGGACGGCATCATCGACGCACAGGTGCCCGAGATCACGCAAATGAAGCGTCTGATCGCGCGGCTCGAAGCCAATCCCGCAGCGGCCGGCGCTCCCGACCTGCTGTCCTACCGAGCCCGCGAGGCCGCGCCGCCACCGCCGGAAACCGACCAGAGCACCGGGATCGATACGCTGTCCATCGACCGGTAGGCGCGGGGATGGAGGCGCGGACAATATGAAAGCTGCCCGTCCCGCCGGCCTCAAAGCCGGCGGGCAAGTCCTTGCGAGATGGTCACATGGCCATTTTTTCACATTCGGCCTGGGCCTTCTTGGTCGAGGTGTCGATCATGTAGGCTTTGCCCTTGGCGTCGGTCATCATCATCATGCAGTGCTTGATCGGCTTGGCCATCTTCATCATGTCGGCGCCCATCTTCGCGTCCGGCGTCATGGTGCCCATATGCCCGTCGGGCATGATCGCCGTCACTTGTCCGCCTTTCATCATGCTCATGGTGCCCATCGTGTCCTCGGCAAACGCCTGCGAGGCGCAAAGCGCGGCGAGGCCGGCAATGACGGCGAGCTTGATCGATTTCATCCTGCATTCTCCCATTCTGTAGGGGCACAGTTGCCCCGTTCAGGGTTCGAAGGCGCGAGGGGGATCGTTACGCCAACACGACTAAGTGATCGCCGCCAACGACATTCCCTCGGCCGGCCTCGACCGTCCTTCACGGGGACGGTCGCGATCGGGACACCGACGGCAGACCCGGTTTGTCGTGCACCGCATGACTTCGCGCTCAACCTGTGCTATGCGCCGCCCTTCATATCGGGCCGATGGATGAAATCGGCCGCAAACCGCTTATATCTGTGCAACCATGACCCTTTCACTCGATCTTACCGCCGACGGCGCCCGTGACGCCTTGCGCGGCCGTGCCGCGCGGACCGAAAAGCCATCGCTGATCGGCCTCACGCGGACGGAACTCGCCGCCGCTCTTGTCGAATCCGGCACCGTGCCGGAGCGTCAGGCAAAGATGCGCGCCCAGCAACTCTGGCACTGGATGTATGTGCGCGGCGTTTCCGACTTCGCCGGCATGTTCAACATCTCCAAGGATCTGCGCGCCGAACTCGACAAGCATTTCACCGTTGCCCGGCCCGAGATCGTCGAGGAGCAGATTTCCGCCGACGGCACGCGAAAGTGGCTATTCCGCTTTCCGCCGCGCGGCGCCGGCCGGCCGGTGGAGATCGAGACGGTCTATATCCCCGAGGAAGGCCGCGGCACGCTCTGCATCTCCTCGCAGGTCGGTTGCACGCTGACCTGTTCGTTCTGCCACACCGGCACGCAGAAGCTGGTGCGCAACCTGACCGCCGAAGAAATCCTGGCGCAGTTGCTCACCGCGCGCGACCGGCTCGGCGACTTCCCCGACCGCGACACGCCGGATGGCGCCATCGTGCCGGCCGAGGGCCGGAAAGTGTCCAACATCGTCATGATGGGCATGGGCGAGCCGCTCTATAATTTCGAGGCGGTGAAGAAGGCGCTGCTGATCGCCTCCGACGGCGACGGCCTGTCCCTGTCCAAGCGTCGCATCACGCTGTCGACCTCGGGCGTCGTGCCCGAGATTTTCCGCACCGGCGAGGAGATCGGCGTCATGCTGGCGATCTCGCTGCACGCGACCAACGACGATCTGCGCGACCTTCTGGTGCCGATCAACAAGAAATATCCGCTGAAGGAACTGATCGCCGCCTGCCGCGCCTATCCCGGCCTCTCCAACGCCAAGCGCATCACCTTCGAATATGTGATGCTGAAGGACGTCAACGATTCCATCGAGGACGCCAAGGGGCTGATCAAGCTGCTCAAGGGGATTCCGGCCAAGATAAACCTGATCCCGTTCAACCCGTGGCCGGGCACCAACTACCAATGCTCGGACTGGGAGACGATCGAGAAGTTCGCCGACTACATCAACAATGCCGGCTATGCCTCGCCGATCCGCACGCCGCGCGGCCGCGACATCCTGGCCGCCTGCGGTCAGCTGAAGTCGGAATCGGAACGCATGCGCAAGGTCGACCGGCTGGCGCTGGAAGCCATGATGATCGCGGGGCACGGCGAGGTGTGAGCCGTCTCGTCGCCGGCCTCACACGTTTCGCGGTGATAGCAGTCGGCTACCTCGCCGCCGTGCTGACCTCGATCCTGGTGCCTGTGCTGCTGATCGTTCTGCTGGCCGGGATCGAGGACGGCAACTGGTCAATCATTTTCACGTTCGACTGGCTGGCCTCCTTCCCGCTCGCCGTGCTGACCGTGGCCATCTGCGCGCTGCTGATCGTCGGCCCGGCGATCTTCGTCGCCGAACGGCTGGCGCTGCGAGGATGGTTCTACTTCGCGGTCACGGGCGCGGTCACGTCGATCGCCTTCGGTGTTTTTGTGCCGGGCTCGGCCGGAGGCTTCGTTTTCAATCCGGGCTTCCTGGGTTTTCTGGCCGCCGCCGGCATTGCCGCAGGCTGGGTCTACTGGCTTCTGGCTGGACGCGGCTCCGGTCGTCTCAGGGGCCGTGATCCCCAATGAACCGTCTCGTCGCGTACATCGTGCGCTTCGCCATCATCCTGTTCGGCTATGCCGTAGCCTCGCTGGCGGCGAGCGCCTTCCTCAACATCCTGTTCCTGGCCTCGCTCGGCTACGGGCCGGCGCAAGCGCATCCGGCGGCGACGGCGTCGCTCTATTTTTCAATTCCTTTCGTCGCCCTGTTCGTCGCCTATTTCGGCTTCATGCCGGCGGCGATCGTCATCCTGATTGCCGAAATCCTCGGTCGGCGCGACTGGTTGTTCTACGCCCTCGCCGGCGCGGTGGTGGCGGGGGCTTTCCTCGGCCTCGTCGACAATGTCCGCGATTCCGCTTTCGCGGTCACCGAAGCCAGCGCCATCATGGCGGTGCTCGGTGGCGGCATGGTCGGCGGCATCTTCTATTGGCTTGCCGCCGGGCGCTGGGCAGGAAGCTGGTGGAAGGTCTCTACTTCGCCTGGGCCGTCAGAATCTTGAGCGCGAACGCCGAGAACACGCCGGCGAAAAGATAGTCGACCACCCGCGTCACACGGGGGCTGGCTTTCATTGCCGCCGCGAATTTTTCAGCCGCCAGCACCATCGGTACCGTCACCGGGATCGACAGCACGATGAACATGGAGCCGAGGAAGAACAGCTTGCCCGGCGCGTTCGGATCGTGCGCGGAGACGAATTGCGGCAGGAAGGTCATGAAGAACAGGATGATTTTCGGGTTGAGCAAATTGACGCCGAGCCCCGCCGCCCAGCTGCGCAACAGCGAGATTTGCGGGCCGGTCTTCTTTTCCGGCGAGAAAGCCGAACCCTTGGTGATCGCCTGCCAAGCGAGGAAGACGAGATAGCCGGCGCCGAAGATCTTCAGCACGAAGAAAGCCATCGGCGAGGCGACGATCAGCGCCGAGACGCCGACCACCACCAGCGTGGTGTGGATCAGCGTGCCGCACAGCGCGCCGGCCATCGAGGCGAAGCCGGTGGCGCGGCCCTGGCTCAGTGTGCGCGACACGAACAGCGTCATGTCGGGGCCTGGCGTGATCGCCAGGATAACGGTGGCGATGGCGAACTGGATCAGCGTGGTGGTGTCGGGAATGAAGGACATGGCAAGGCCCCGGGAAGATTCGGGGCGTATACAGGATGTATCGCGCCGACGCCAGACGGGGCCGGCGCATCCTCCGGTGGAGCTGGAGCGGTTCGGCCAGTTTTCGCCGCGCTTCAAGGCGGCGCTCTTGAGCGCCTAGTGGCCGGCGGCATGGCCCCGAGATCGTTGCTCCCGATCAAGCCGGGCGTCGCACTGCCGCGCTGGATCAGAAGGCTGGCGCCGCGTGCGCTTGCTCGCTTTGCCGTTCCTGCTAAAAGGCGCTCCGACAATCCCTGACGCCTTGCCTCAAGCGTCCGCTTTTCGACGGAGCAGAAATGTCCAAGACCAAAGACGTGAAGAAGGTCGTGCTCGCCTATTCCGGCGGCCTCGACACATCCATCATTCTGAAATGGCTGCAAACCGAACTCGGCGCCGAGGTCGTCACCTTCACCGCCGATCTCGGCCAGGGCGGCGAGCTGGAGCCGGCGCGCCGCAAGGCCGAGATGATGGGTATCAAGGACATTCGTGTCGTCGACGTACGCGAGGAATTCGTCGCCGACTTCGTGTTCCCGATGTTCCGCGCCAATACCGTCTACGAAGGCACCTATCTCCTGGGAACCTCGATCGCGCGGCCGCTGATCTCCAAGCACCTGGTCGAGATCGCCAGGGAAACCGGCGCCGACGCCATCGCGCATGGCGCCACCGGCAAGGGCAACGACCAGGTCCGTTTCGAGCTTTCGGCCTACGCGCTGAACCCCGACATCAAGGTCATCGCGCCGTGGCGCGACTGGTCGTTCAAATCGCGCACAGACCTGATGAACTTCGCCGAACAGCACCAGATCCCGGTGCCCAAGGACAAGAGGGGCGACGCACCGTTCTCCGTCGACGCAAATCTGCTGCACTCGTCCTCCGAGGGCAAGGTGCTGGAAGACCCGTGGAGCGAGCCGCCGGAATTCGTGCATCAGCGCACCGTGTCGCCGATGGACGCGCCGGATGCCGTCACCGAGATCGAGATCGAATTCCTGAAGGGCGACCCGGTCGCGCTCAACGGCAAGAAGCTGTCGCCGGCCACCATGCTGGCCGCGCTCAACGATCTCGGCCGCGACAATGGCATCGGCCGGCTCGACCTGGTCGAGAACCGTTTCGTCGGCATGAAATCGCGAGGCGTGTATGAAACGCCGGGAGGCGCCATCCTGATCGTGGCCCATCGCGCCATTGAATCGATCACGCTCGACCGCGGCGCCGCGCACCTCAAGGACGAGTTCATGCCGCGCTACGCGGAGCTCATCTACAACGGCTTCTGGTTCTCGCCCGAGCGCCTGATGCTGCAGGCGATGATCGACAAGAGCCAGGAAGACGTCGAAGGCACGGTGCGGCTGAAGCTCTACAAGGGCAATGTCATGGTCACCGGCCGCAAGTCTGGGAAGACGCTCTATTCCGACGCGCTGGTCACCTTCGAGGACGACCGTGGCGCCTATGACCAGAAGGACGCCGCCGGCTTCATCCGCCTCAATGCGCTGAGGCTGCGGACATTGGCCGCACGCAACCGCCGAGGCTGAACCGGGCAGCGGCCTGGCTTTCGCCAACTCACGCTTACGAAACCCGACGGAGACGTCGGGTTTTATTTTATCTGTCTAATATACTGGAAGTCAAAAACGCTCCAGACAAGTTGGTCCTTGATCTCTGAGCGGCTTCATTTAGGTTCTTGCACGGGATCAAGGGGCTTTGACATGAAAAACAATGTTCTTCTGCTTGCGGCAGCCGTCGCTCTCATCGGGTGCCAGTCATCACAAGCGGCCGCGAAACGCGCCCCTGACGCGGGGTTGGAAGGGTGCCTTGGCGCCGTCCGCGTATGGAACATTTCATTCAAGCACGATATGGCTTCTTTCATGGGCACATCGCAGGCGCGCATGCCGACTTTGTTCTGCCAGCGCCTCGCCGATGGCGTACGCAGCGGCCGGGTCAGCTATTCCGACATCAACAGGCTGCAACTCGACCAACCGACAGAAATCTGGATGGTCATCAAGGGCAAGCCGAAGCCTGCTAAGGTCACGCAAGCCCCGGCGCCGCTGTCGCTCAAATTTCGCAACTGCAGCGGTGTTGACGGCGCCTTCCAGGTTCCCATTTCCCAGAAATGCCCGTTGAGCGGCTGGGCAAATCATTGAGAGCGACGTGACGGGATCGAAGCCGGCCATTTCACGGGAATGGCTGGTGCCGCTGGTGCTTTTCGCGACGCCGGTCGCCGCTGGGGATTTCGACCTCGCCTCCCTGGACCTCGCCGCCCTCATCGAATGCAGGGCCAATGTGCCAGCGTATAATGGTCTTGCCCTCTGGCTGGCCGGCGAGCCGGATGTGGGGCAGACCCTCGGCTGGAAGGAGGCCGCTTCCGGCAATCCCTTCCTGCGGCAGTATGAGCTGCCCGCTCCGATCCATGTCTTCGGACGCGATACGGGGACAATCGTCTTACCGCGACCGGGCCGATGGCGGTGCTCGACGGGATCGCCGCGCCGGACCTCGCTCGCCAGCTCGACGTTCCGGCGACGGTTTCGACGCCGGACAAGTTCCTCGGCGAGAAGGTCGTGGCCGAAAGCAGCGAGGACGCCAGCGGTGTGAGCCTTGCCACGCGCATCACGCTCAACGTCTCGACCGTCGAGTCCCACGGGGGCAGGACGCTGGCCGGCTGCTCCTATGCGCTCGACGTGAAATGAAAAACCCGGCGCGGAGGCCGGGTTTTTCGTTCAATGCCGTGCGGTTCGATCAATCGGCGTCGATCGCGGTGGCGATGCGGGCGATGGCCTGCTGATAGACGCTTGCGGAATTCCAGCCGGCGATCGCGCCCATGTTCGACTGGGCGCTGGCGCCAGCCCGCCAGCCGTGACCCTTGAGGAAGTTGGCGGTGGAGGCCAAAGCGGTGGCCTTGTCGCGCAGGTTTCCGCTACCGACCGCATACTTCAAGACATTTCCGGGCAGGAACTGCGTGTGGCCGATCTCGCCATGCATGGCGCCGACCGACGAGGCGGTCAACGCTCCGCGATCAACCAGCTTCAGAGCCGCGATGGCGTGCGGGTGAAAATATTCGGGACGGCGGCAATCATAGGCAAGCGTCACAATGGCGGAGACTGTGTTCTGGTTGCCCATGGAAGCACCGAAGCCGGTTTCCATGCCCCAGATGGCGAGCAGCACGCCCGGCGACACGCCGTAGTTGGCTTCGATCTGGTTGAACAGCGCCGCGTTCGACTTCTTCAGCGAACGGCCCTTGGAGATGATCGCCGACCCGCCGCGGCGTTTCATGAAATCGTCCACCGATCCGCTGAAAGCCTTGTGGATGGCGCGGTCGGCGGAGATCGTCCTTGTTGCGTAGGTGGCGCCGGCCAGAGCGGCCAGACCCCTCGACTCGACACCTTCGGACTTGGCCTCAGCGGCGAAGTCCTGCTTCCAGGCGTCGAAGCCGGCGCCGGTCTTGCCGCAGCTGGCCGCCGCTTGCGCACCGGTTGCCAGCCCCAGCGCCGCCACCACCGCCGCCGCTAAAATCCTACCCTTGGCAAGAAATGCCATGTTGTTCTCCTGGTTGCCTGATTCACGTCCCGTTTGCGAATTTGCCAGCGAAACGCGCATTTGTCACCGTCTGTGGCGCGATGCTGGCGAATGGCGGGGAATTTGCCTACGATCAAGTGATTATTATGGCGAGTGTCAGGCATGAAGACGCTGATGCCGCCCATGGACCGGGCAGGCGCGCCTGGACCGGGGAAGCAAAATAGTCGCGATGGAGCGCGGAACACCGGCCGGTGGTTCGCGTTTGGGCACGGGCCGCCATGCATCCCTTCTGATGAATTGAGATCGAAATGAAACTTTTCGACTGCCCGCATTGCGGCCACCGTCTCTATTTCGAGAATGCCCAGTGCCTGAACTGCAGCAGTCTCGTGCTCTATGATCCCGAGGACGCGCGCTTTGTCTTGTCAGGCGTCGACGGCGCGATCCAGTGCACCAATGCCGACGAATGCGCCTGCAACTGGATGGCCGAGCCGGAACAGGTCTTCTGCCGTGCCTGCGTGCTGAACCAGCTGATCCCGGATCTCTCGGTCGACGGCAATCGCCGCCGCTGGATTCGCGTCGAGGCGGCGAAGAAGCGCGCCATCTATTCGCTGCTCGCCTTCGGCCTGCCGGTGGCGCCCAAGCAGAGCCCGACGGACGAGATCGGGCTGGCCTTCGACTTCCTCGCCGATCCGATTGGCGGCGGCCCGGGCGGCGAACGGATTCTCACTGGTCACGACAACGGCCTGATCACGCTGAATGTCGCCGAAGCCGATTCAGCCGAGCGCGAAAAACGTCGCGTCCAGATGGGTGAGAATTATCGCACGCTGCTCGGCCATTTCCGCCACGAGCTAGGCCACTATTACTGGGACCGCCTGATCCGCGACGATCCGCGAAGGCTGGAAGCGTTCCGCGCCTTGTTCGGCGACGAGCGTGCCGACTACGAACAGGCGCTGAAAGCTTATTACGCCAATGGCGCGGCGCCCGATTGGCAGCAAGACCACATCTCGGCCTACGCCACCTCGCATCCGTGGGAGGACTGGGCCGAGACCTGGGCCCACCACCTGCACATCACCGACACGCTGGAAATGGTGCATGCGCTGAACTTTCCGCTCGGCCGGCTGGAGACGGTGGAGGCGAACGAACTGCCGCGGGGCGATACCGGGGGCGAGCCGCGGGCAGCACCCTCGGAGCCCGCCAACACGCCCGAGCCCTTCGACAAGATCCTTGCCCGCTGGCTGGTGCTGTCGGAAGCTTCCAATTCGATCAACCGCTGCATGGGCCTCCCCGACCTCTACCCCTTCGTCATTTCGGACGCGACGGCGCGGAAACTGGCGTTCGTACACGATCTTCTGACCGGCTTGCCGGTGGACGGCGGAACAAATCGTGAGTTGGCTCGCGCATTTTAGCCGGAACGCATGCGCTGCTGCCCCGTTGTCACCGCCGAGGGACTTTGAAACGGAGAGAACCCATGAAATCCTTATTGTTTCCCGCAATAGCGGGGATGCTGACCGCAATGTCCGGCGCGGCGCTGGCCGATACCGCAGTCTCGGCAGTCACCGATCTCAACGTGCGCGCCGGCCCTGGTCCGCAGTATCCAGTGATCGGCGTGCTCGCCGCAGGCCAGTCGGCGACGCTCAACGGCTGCATCGAAAATAGCAAATGGTGCACCATCGCCGAAGCGGGTGGCCAGGGCTGGGTCTATTCCGACTACGTCACGGCCGATTTCGGCGGCAGCCGCGTCGTGCTGACGCAGCGCCGCTCCGCCGTTGCCGTGGTCACGCCGCCGGCCGACATCGGCAACTATTCGACCGACTATACCGGTGCGATCATTTCCAGCGATCCGGTGGTTGGCGACTTTCCAGCGCCGCCGGCCGCGGTACGGACCTACGTCGACACCCACCGCCTCGACCCCGTCTATCTCGACGGCGAGGTGGTCACCGGCGCGACCCTGCCCGATACGGTCGAGCTGCGCGAAATTCCTGATTACAACTACCGCTATGTCTATGTGAACGGCCAGCGGGCGCTGATCGATCCGCAGACACGGCGCATCATGTACGTCGTGCGTTGATGCGATGCCGGCGGTCGCCGAAGCGGCCGCCGGCGAAACCTGATAGGCGACCGCGGTAGGCTGGCCGACGCTGTGTTCCGTGCCAATCCGGGTTTGCGTATTCTGCTGACATCGCGCCCGGTTCCCGAAACCATCAGCCAGATCAAGCAGCGGTGGATTGGGATCGAGGACAAGCGTGACGATAGACGACACTGCCTTCGAGCGCTATCGCAACACGCCGAACGCCAGGACGACTTTGCCGCGCCTGTTGCTGGGAACGCTGATGGTCGTCCTGTTCTGGGGCGCCACCACCGCGGCCGTGCTGTTCGGTGGCACCCGTGTTTACTTCGCCTGGCGTGGGGCGGCGGCTTCGCCACACGACATGGAGGGTTTTCTCGCCTCGCCCGTCGGCATCCTCTGTGCGCTCGCCTCTTTCGCCGGGATCTGGATCGGCCTGTGGATCGTCATGCGCTGGGTGCATGGCGAGCCGCTGTCGGCGCTGCTTGGCGCCGGCCGCCGCGTAGCGCGACTGGACTTCCTCAAGGGGCTGATCGCGGTGCTGATCACCTCGTCCTTGTCCGAAATCCTGCTCTATCTGCTGCAGTCCGGCATCGCGCGCAACATGATCAGCCTGCCATCCTGGCTGCTGTTCGCGATCCCGATCGCCGCACTCACCCTGCTGCAGACCTCGTCGGAGGAGGTGCTGTTCCGCGGCTACTTGCCGCGCGGCTTGGCCAATCGGTTCAGAAGCCCGTTCGTCTGGGCGCTGCTGCCCGGCCTGCTGTTCACCTCGCTGCACTGGAGCGGCGGTTCGACGGCCGCCATGAACGCCAGCGTGCTGGTCTCGATCGCTGCCTTCGCGCTGCTTCTGACCCTCGTGGTCTACGCCACCGGCAATCTCGGCGCCGCACTTGGCGCCCATCTCGGCAACAATTTGACCGGCTTCCTGCTGATCTCGCATCAGCAGAGCTACAATTCCTTCGCCTTGTTCACTGCAAAGCCGCTCGAAGGACCGGGCTGGATGATATCGGATGCCATCCTCATTGCCCTCATCGGCATTGCCTGCAGCCTGCTGACGATTGTCTTGCTGCTGCATCCGCGGTCGCCACTCAAGGTCACGGCTGAGGTTCCAAACGCCGTGGATGCGGCCTGATCGCGGCCCTGGAAACAGCGCGACACCGGCTTTGCCTTGACTCTCTCGCCGATTTCCTGTCTACAGCCCACGAATTCCGCGACGAGTATTCCTCCGAGCAAGCCGACCAGGACGCCGAAACCTCTTTGAGGCCGAGTGCTGTAAACAGATCCTGGAGGCCAACACCCGGCAGCGCTGTGCGCCCCCGGGTGCTTTTTGGTTTTGGGCTTTTGCTTGGAGTGGCTTTTGCTAGGAGACTGGCTTTTGCTAGGAGACTGGGCGCGAACTCATTACCTCTCGGGCACCATCCGGGTGCCTGGGAAAAGGAAAACGAATGTTTGAATCGCTGCAGGAGCGTCTTGGCTCCATCCTGAACGGCCTGACCGGTCGCGGCGCGTTGTCGGAGGCGGATGTCTCGGCAGCGCTGCGCGAGGTGCGCCGTGCGCTGCTCGAGGCCGACGTGGCGTTGGAAGTGGTGCGGTCCTTCACCGACAAGGTGCGCGAGAAGGCCGTCGGCGCCGCGGTGCTGAAGTCGATCAAGCCGGGACAGATGGTCGTCAAAATCGTCCATGACCAGCTGGTCGACATGCTCGGCGCCGAGGGTGTCGCCATCGACCTCAACGCGCCTGCCCCGGTCGTCATCATGATGGTCGGCCTGCAGGGCTCCGGCAAGACCACCACTTCGGCCAAGATCGCCAAGCGGCTGACCGAGCGTCAGAACAAAAAGGTCCTGATGGCCTCGCTCGACACGCGGCGTCCGGCAGCGCAGGAGCAGCTGCGCCAGCTCGGCGAGCAGGTCAAGGTGGCGACGCTGCCTGTTATCGCAGGCCAGAACCCGGTCGATATCGCCAAGCGCGCCGTGCAGGCGGCCAAGCTCGGCGGACATGACGTCGTCATCCTCGATACAGCCGGCCGCACCCACATCGACGAGCCGCTGATGGTCGAGATGGCCGACATCAAGAAGGTGTCGGGCCCGCACGAAATCCTGCTGGTCGCCGATTCGCTGACCGGTCAGGACGCCGTCAACCTGGCGAAAAGCTTCGACGAGCGAGTCGGCATCACCGGCCTTGTGCTGACCCGCATGGACGGCGACGGCCGTGGCGGTGCCGCGCTGTCGATGCGCGCCGTCACCGGCAAGCCGATCAAGCTGATCGGCACCGCCGAAAAGATGGACGGGCTGGAGGAATTCCACCCCAAGCGCATCGCCGACCGCATCCTGGGCATGGGCGACATCGTCAGCCTGGTCGAAAAAGCCGCCGAAAACATCGACGCCGAGCAGGCGGCGGCGATGGCCAAGAAGATGCAGTCGGGCAAGTTCGACCTGAACGACCTCGCCCAGCAGCTTCAGCAGATGTCGAAGATGGGCGGCATGGGCGGCATCATGGGCATGATGCCCGGCATGGGCAAGATGAAGGACCAGATGGCCGCCGCCGGCCTGGACGACAAGATGTTCGGCCGCCAGCTCGCCATTATCTCCTCGATGACCAAGGCCGAGCGCGCCAATCCGGATATCCTCAAGCACTCGCGCAAGAAGCGCATCGCCGCCGGCTCCGGCACCGATGCCGCCGAAATCAACAAGCTCTTGAAGATGCATCGCGGCATGGCCGACATGATGAAGGCGATGGGCGGCAAGGGCAAAGGCGGCGGCCTGATGCGCGGCATGATGGGAGGCCTTGCCTCCAAGATGGGCCTCGGCGGCATGATGCCCGGTGGTGGCATGGGCGGCATGATGGGCGGCGGCATGCCCGATCTGTCGAAGATGGACCCCAAGCAGCTCGAAGCCTTGCAGAAGCAGGCGCAGGCCGCCGGCCTCGGCGGCATGAAGGGCTTGCCCGGCGGTCTTCCCGGCGGCGGCTTGCCCGGCCTACCCGGCGGCGGCTTGCCCGGCGGCATGAAGCTTCCCGGCCTTGGCGGCGGTGGCGGCCTGCCCGGTCTCGGCAAGAAGAAGTGAGGACGCTATGAACGAAGAAAAGGACATGGCCGACGCCCGCACCATCCTGGCCGGCTACCGCGCCTCGATCGACAACATCGACGCGGCCCTCATCCACATGCTGGCCGAGCGCTTCCGCTGCACCAAGGCGGTTGGCGTGCTCAAGGCCGAGCATGGCCTGCCGCCGGCCGACCCGGCGCGCGAGCAGCAGCAGATCGCCCGCCTGCGCCAGCTGGCGCATGACGCGCATCTCGACCCGGATTTCGCGGAGAAATTCCTCAACTTCGTCGTCCGCGAAGTGATCCGGCACCACGAACAGATCGCCGCTGCCAACGGCGTGACGAAAACGGGTTGAAGAAACCCTGACTTATCAAACGAAATCAGAGCTTTTAGGAGAAAAGAAATGGCACTGAAGATCAGACTGGCCCGTGCGGGCTCGAAGAAGCGTCCTTACTACCACGTCGTCGTCGCCGATGCCCGTTCGCCTCGCGACGGCCGGTTCATCGAGTCGCTCGGCTCGTGGAACCCGCTGCTGCCGAAGGACGGCGAGCGCATCAAGGTCGATGCCGACCGCGTCAAGCATTGGCTGTCGCACGGCGCCCAGCCGACCGACCGCGTGCTGCGCTTCCTCGATGAGGCCGGCCTTGCCAAGCGCGAGGCCCGCTCCAACCCGAAGAAGGCCGAGCCCGGCAAGAAGGCGCAGGAACGCGCCGCCCTGCTGAAGAAGGCCCAGGAAGACGCCGCTGCCGCCGTCGCCTCGGCCGCTGCCGCACCGGCCGAAGCGGAAGCCGCTACCGCCGAGTAATCGCTTCCTATTCCTTGCGGGAACAGAACGGCGGGCCTGTGCCCGCCGTTTTGCTGTTTGCATTTGCCACTCACCTGCCCTTTGCTGTTTCATTGGAAAGCTTCTGATTTCCGGCTGAGGATCGGATGGACCAACGGGCAGTCGCGGAGGAGAGCCTGTCCGGCGTCGTCGCCGGAACCCTGTTGCGATGCCCCGAGGCCACGGCAGGTGTCGTGGTGCTGAGCGGATCGAGCGGCCGCGTCGACGTCGGGCGCGCCAGGCTGTTTGCCGATGTGGGCGTCTCTGCCCTTGCCCTCCGGTGGTTTGGCGGCCAACGCCAGATCCCAGGCATTTGCGAAATCCCTTGGAGATTTTTTTCGCCGCGACCGACCGTCTTGTCGGTTTGGGATGCCGGCGTATCGTCTATGTCGGCACGTCCAAAGGCGCCGAGGCGGCCTTGCTCGTTGCGGCGCATGACCCGCGCATCGACGCCGTTGTCGCGATCAGCCCGACATCGGTGGTCTGGGGAAATATCGGGCCGGGCGCCGACGGCGTCAGCTGGCCCGAGCGGTCGTCGTGGACGCTCAAGGGACTGCCGTTCCCGTTTGTTCCAACCGACCCAAATTGGAAAGCAAGCTGCGTCGACGGCCTTGTGTCCTACCGCGGGCTTTTCGAACACTGCCTGACCGCTTTCAAGGAGGAGGCCGGCAAGGCCGCCATTCCGGTCGAGGACATTTCGGCGACGGTCATGCTGGTCGCGGGCGGCGACGATGCGCTGTGGCCATCCCTGGGATTTGCCCGCTCGATTGTCCGACGTCGGCAAGATGCCGGAAAGGCCACGCGCCTGGTTTCGGGCCCAGGCGCCGGCCATCGCATTCTCCTGCCTGGCGAAACCACACCGCGCTCAAGCTCGCATGCGCATGGCGGCAATGACCGCGCTGATGCGGATCTGGGGCGGTCGCCTGGCGATAGATCCGGGAGCTGCTGTAGCGCTGCCCGCGGCTGTCTCAAGCGAGCGCAGCCAATTCATCGATCGAAAACGGCGGGTCAAGCCCGCCGTTTTGCTGTTCATGTCTGAAATGCGGCCGATCAATAACCGCTTGGGCAGCGATCGACATAGACCCGACCATGGCGATCGCGGTACCGGCATTGGCCGCTTTCGCTGGCATGGCCGATCAGCGCGCCAGCCACGGCGCCCACCGCACCGCCGACAACAGCGCCCTGCACCGGATCTCCGGCCACGGCCGCGCCAACCGCAGCACCACCTAGGCCGCCCACGGCAGCCCCTTTTTCCGTTTGCGAACATGCACCCAGTGCCGTCGTCAGCACCAGAATGGCCAGGATTTTCTTCATTTGTCGTTCCTCTCACGCGGATCGCCGTCTCGCCGCCAAGTGCTTAACTCTCAGACGGCTAATTTGATCCCGAGGAAAACGAAGATCGCGACGCCGCTCGCTCAGACAAATCGCATCATCGGAGTTGCCACCCGCTGGCGTGAAGATGAAGCGACGTTGTTCTTGGCTATCGGCTGAACGGGATCAGCGCGCGCACCCTGGGGTCGCGCAGATAGAGGCCGCCCCACAGGATGATGCCGAGATAGACGCCGAACAGCGTGTGCGAGAACAGCGGATTGCCGATGCGCGCATTGGTGGCGATGGCGCCGCCCATATAGGCGGTGAGCAGGATGGCGCCGAGCACGGAGGTGCTCGGCAGCGCGTAGAGCGCGGTCGAGACCAGGCCGATGACGCCGAGCATGCGCGCGACATTCGGATCTGCCGGCCAGCCCAGCGGCACCATCGCCTGGGTGACGATATCGAGCGGCGGCAGCTTGATGGCGCCGTCGAACATCATGAACAGGATGATGACGCCGCTCAACACGCGGCCGGTCCACAGGGCGCCGGACGAAACGGGCGCGGTTTCGGAAATGCTCATTGGTGTTCCCTCCGGTTGGTTTGAGCCCTTTGCAGGGGTCAAGCCAAGGACGCGGCATGGGCCGGCAATCCTACACGGGCCGGATTTATTTTGGCGCCGGTGCGCCCCGCGACGCGGGCCCGGCTATCGGCATTCGCCCATGGCGGCTATTGAGGAGCGGGCGATCCGTTGCAACAAGAGAGACGAAGAATGACCGGCGAGACCGACCTGAAGACATTGCTGGCATCGATGACGCCGGACTTGCTCGACGGCATTCATGTCTTCGCCACGCTGGCGCCTGGGGCTCCCCATCCGGAAGGCCTGGAGCCGGTCATGGTGTTTGGCGAGCGCGAGGGCACGACACTGATCGTGACCGAGGCGGCGGCAAGGAAAGCCGGACTCACCGTTTCGTTCCGCTGCCGGATGATCACGCTGGACATCCACTCATCGCTGGAAGCCGTCGGCTTTCTCGCCGCCATCACCGCGCGACTGGCCGCCGCCGGCATGGGCGTCAATCCGGTCTCGGGTTTTTACCACGACCATCTGTTTGTGCCGGCTGGGCGGGCGGAGGAGGCGATGGGGTTGCTGCGCCAGCTGGCTACGGACAGCGGTGGCTGAAATCAACGCCGGCGGACATACAAAATATCAGGCGGGCCTTCCTCGTTAGCCGTGCCGTCGCCGGATGCTTCCGCACGGAACCCATGGCGCTCGTAAAAACGCCGGGCGCCGGTGTTGGATTGGAAGCAATGGAGGTTCACGACCGGCAGGGCGGCAGTGGCGTCCGTCAGCAGCCGGCTGCCGACGCCTTGTCCTGTCCAGGTCGGATCGAGATAGAGCTGTTCCACCCAATCGCCGTTCACGGCGATGAAGCCGATAATCTCTTCGCCAGCCTCGGCGACTGTCACCTGCTGCCATGGCAGCATGACGTCGCGGATGAAGAAAAGGTCTTCCTCCGGCGTGTGCAGCACTGGCATCCAGTCGAAAGCGTTGAGCGACGCACGCATCATGGTCGCGATGGCGGCGGCATCCGAATCGATGGCCGGGCGCAGAGTGATTTTGGTGCGATCGCTCATAGGTCGGCGCTGCCCCTCATCCGCCTGCCGGCACCTTCTCCCCGTATAGTGACGGGGAGAAGAGAGATGACGGCCGAAGGCCGAGCCCGGCGACCGCGGGCCGCCGGTCGTCCGGCGCCCTCGCGGAGGGCCCGCCGCGGCAGCGGCGATACGGCCCGTGAGCTAAAACAAACCTACGTCAGGCCGCCGCCCTCGCGGAGGGCCCGCCGCGGCAGCGGCGATACGGCCCGTGAGCTAAAACAAACCTACGTCAGGCCGCCTTCTTCTTCGGCTGGATAAGGCCGCGCTCGACCAGGAGCTCGGCGATCTGCACGGCGTTCAGCGCCGCGCCCTTGCGCAGATTGTCGGAGACGATCCACATCGACAGGCCGTTGTCGATGGTCGAATCCTCGCGGATACGCGAGATGAAGGTGGCGTCCTCGCCGGCCGATTCCAGCGGCGTGATGTAGCCGCCATCCTCGCGCTTATCCAAGACCTGGCAGCCGGGGGCATCGCGCAGGATGTCGCGCGCCTCATCGGCGGTGATCGGCTTCTCGAACTCGATGTTGACCGCTTCCGAATGGCCGATGAACACCGGCACGCGCACGCAGGTCGCCGTCAGCTTGATCTTGGGATCGAGCATCTTCTTGGTCTCGGCGACCATCTTCCATTCTTCCTTGGTAAAACCGTCATCGAGGAAGACGTCGATATGCGGGATGACGTTGAAGGCGATGCGCTTGGTGAATTTCTTGACGTCGACGCTGTCGGCGACGAACACCGCACGGGTCTGTGTGAACAGCTCGTCCATGCCTTCCTTGCCGGCGCCCGACACCGATTGGTAGGTGGCGACGACGACGCGCTTGATGGTGGCGAAATCATGCAGCGGCTTCAGCGCCACGACGAGCTGCGCCGTCGAGCAATTCGGGTTGGCGATGATGTTCTTGCGTGTGAACAGCGAGATCGCGTCCGGGTTAACCTCGGGCACGATCAGCGGCACGTCCTGGTCGTAGCGGAAGGCCGACGAATTATCGATGACGACGCAGCCCTGTTTGCCGATCTTCGGCGACCATTCCTTGGAGACATTGCCGCCGGCCGACATGATGCAGATGTCCGTGTCGGAAAAATCATACTGATCGAGCGGCCTGACCTTCAGCGTGCGGTCGCCGAACGACACTTCCGTGCCCATGCTGCGCCGCGAGGCGAGCGCCACGACTTCGCTCACTGGAAAGCCGCGCTCTTCCAAAATGTTGAGCATTTCCCGGCCCACATTGCCCGTGGCGCCGACTATCGCAACCTTGAAACTCATCTGAGATCTCCTGTCCCTCTCCGCTTGGTTTTTGGAGAAAACCCGCCGGCCAAGTGCGGGTTCCGTCCCCCAGGCCGGACCCGGGAGAGGGTGGTTAGGCCAAGGGAATCACACCGTTTTGGTGGTGGTTTTGGTGGTTTTCTTGGCCAAGAATGGGGTTTTGCCGGAACGAGACGACGCGGCGACGCGCCCGGCCCAATGGTTCGCATTGAGGCTGGGGGCATCGAATGCAAGAAGAGCCATCAAAAGGCCGCGCATCGAAAAACGATCCCGTTCGAAGCGGGCTTTTACGCGGTTTGCGGCAGGAGTCAATTGGCGACACCACGCATAGCCTTCATGGCACCCTGTACAAGAAGGGCGGCAGGAAGTACGAACGGCCAAGATTGTCTGGCTGGCGCCGCCAGCCCCCCGGCATGTGCTCCATGATGAGCGCAGAACCCCTGAATTCCGAAAGAACGAGATGTCCAACTTCGATGGTATTGTTCCCGCGCTGGCACAGGCGCTGGAAAAACGTGGTTATTCCGACCTGACACCGGTGCAGAAGGCGGTGCTGGAGCTCGGCCAGGCCGATGCGCTGGTGTCTGCGCAGACCGGCTCGGGGAAGACCGTCGCCTTCGGCCTTGCCATGGCGCCGACGCTGCTCGACGGCGCGGAACGTTTCGGCCCGGCAGCGGCGCCGCTGGCATTGGCGGTGGCGCCGACGCGCGAACTGGCGCTGCAGGTGACGCGCGAACTCGAATGGCTCTATGAGCCGACCGGCGCCACGGTGGCGTCCTGCGTCGGCGGCATGGACATGCGCACCGAGCGGCGCGCGCTGGAGCGCGGCGCCCACATCGTCGTCGGCACGCCAGGCCGGCTACGCGACCACATCACGCGCCATTCGCTCGACATGTCGACGCTCAAGGCCGTGGTTCTCGACGAGGCCGACGAGATGCTCGATCTCGGCTTTCGCGAGGACCTCGAATTCATCCTCGATGCCGCACCGGCCGAGCGCCGGACGCTGATGTTCTCGGCCACCGTGCCGCGCTCCATCGCCACGCTCGCCCAGGGCTATCAGCGCGATGCCGTACGCATCTCGGCCGCCGGCGAGGAAAAGCAGCATCTCGACATCGAATATCGGGCGCTGAATGTCGCCCACGCCGACCGCGAGAACGCCATCATCAACGTGCTTCGCTTCTATGAGGCCAAGAACGCGCTGGTGTTCTGCAACACGCGCGCCGCCGTCAATCATCTGACGGCACGCTTCAACAACCGCAATTTTTCCGTCGTCGCGCTTTCGGGCGAACTCAGCCAGAACGAACGCAGCCATGCGCTGCAGGCGATGCGCGACGGCCGTGCGAAAGTCTGCATCGCCACCGACGTCGCGGCGCGGGGCATCGACTTGCCCAATCTCGAGCTGGTGATCCACGCCGACCTGCCGACCAATCCCGAAACGCTGCTGCACCGCAGCGGCCGCACGGGACGTGCCGGGCGCAAGGGCGTCAGCGCGCTGATCGTGCCCAACAGCGCCCGCAGGCGTACCGAGCGGCTGCTGCAAAGCGCCAAGCTGACGGCGACATGGGCGAGCCCGCCCTCGGCCGACGACGTGATACGGCGCGACGACGAGCGCATTCTTGCCGACCCGGCTTTCGACGAACCGCTGAAGGATGACGAGCGCGAGTTCATCGATGCGCTTCTTAGCCGTCATGGCGCCGAACAGGTGGCGGCCGCTTTCGTGCGCCAGTGCCGCGCCAGCCGCTCGGCGCCCGAGGATCTCATGGACGTCGCGCCTTTCACACCATCGCGTGAAAGAGCGGCGGGCGAAAAATTCGCCCATCGCGACGAGGCGCCCAGCCGCCGCGACGATTTCGGCGCCAGCGTCTGGTTCTCGTTGTCGGTTGGTCGCCGCCAGAATGCCGAGCCGCGCTGGCTGATCCCGATGCTGTGCCGCGCCGGCAGCATCAGCAAGCGCGAGATCGGCGCCATTAAGATGCAGCCGGAAGAGACGTTCGTGCAGATCGCCGCCGACTGGGCGGAGCGCTTTCTCGCCGCGATCGGGCCTGACCGCAAATTGCAGGGGAACATCGTGGTCAAGCGGCTGGACGGCACGCCGGACCTGTCGCGGGCCGGCTATCAGCCGCCGAGCCCGGACAAGAAACCGCATCGCGGCAAGGCGCCATTCGACCCGAACGCGCCGAAGCGCAAATTCGAGAAGCGTGCACCGGCTTCAGCCGACCAGCGTCCGGCCACCACGCATGAGGCAAAGCCGTGGGCGAAGAAGCCGGGCAAGCCGAAATTCGACAACGCCGGTCCGCCAAAAAACAAGAAGACGAAGAAGCGGCCTTCGTAAAGTCTAGAGACGGCCGGCCGCGCTCTCCTTCAGGCCGGCCTTGATCGCGGCCCAGCTTGCCGATGCCGGCGTCGGGCGGTGGTTTTGGGCGATGCGATCCGCCAGCGAGGATCGCCAGGCGTGGTCTTCCGCCATTTTGCGGATCGCTGCGTACCAGCCGGCCTGGTCATTGGGGTCGATCGCCGGCATCATGCCGCCGCTCGCCTCGATCAGCGACGGCGCGGTCGAGACGATTACCGGAATGCCGAAATCGAGACATTCCGAGGCGCCGTAGCCCCACCCCTCAATATGCGAGGGAAAGACGCCGAAAGAGGCGCTTCGATAATACTGGATTAGCTCCTCGTCGCTGACCAGGCCGGTGAACGTGACCGATTCGGATAGCTTCGGATAAGCCTTGAGATAGGCGCGCAGCGGCTCGATCATCCAGCCCCAGCGCCCAGCGCAGACAAGCTTCGACAGCTTGACGCCTTCGTCCAGCGCCTGCCGCCAGTGCGCCCAAGAGGATGTGGTTCTTGCGTACTTGGATGGTGGAACAATAGAGTACAAACGGTTCGCCGGTCTCTATGCGGGAGGTCGCGCCCATGCGCGAAGCGGTCTCGTGGAGGATGGAGGGCATCGGAAACCGGTACACCACGGGCGCGGCGACGCCGGCCTTGCGCATGTGATCGCTCAACGTCGCGCCAACCTCGGCGGAAGCGCAGAACGCCGATGCGCACGAAGTGTTCGAGATAAGAGCCGTATCGAGTCTCGCCGATGCCCGCACCGACCAGGTCCGGACGCAGTGTCGGGATGAGATCGTGCCAAAGAAAGGCAAGCTTGCTGGTGGTAGCCGATACCGCGGATCGGTGTTGTTGGGTCAGGATGTGATGGCTGATCAGCACGAGGCCTGGCTCCGCCCCGGTGCTCTGGCCCGGCGCCTCGGGTTTCGCATCCAACCGGATCCGCCAGAGCCGCGTTCACGAGAAAGCTCCCTACCCGTGGAATGCCAGCCAGGCCCTTGCCGGGCGGCCAGAGCATCAGCCCGGTGGCAGATGGCCAAGGTGACCCGCCCGGGCGGCACCGTCACCTCGCCATCCTCGGTCAACACGCTGGCATTGGAATATTCCACTGTCATGGTCTGCTTTGGCCAAAACGGTTGCACTCGGTGTCTTATGCTTCATTCGCCGCGAAGACGGTAGCTATGGGCGGCTTGCCCATGGGCTTGGGCCTGTGCCACATCTTGGCCGGGAACGGGCTATAAGGGGCGGGCGGATGCGCGGCGAAGTGCTTCACTATGACGAAGACCAGGGCTTCGGCTTCATCACCGGAGCCGACGGCAACAGCTACACTTTCACCCGCGAGAACCTGCGCCGGCAAACCGCCATGCCTAACGGGACGACGGTCGAGTTCCAGCCGGGCGGCGGCCAGGCGCGCGACGTCTTTTCGATCGCTGGCCAACCCAACCCGAGCCCGGCCGTGAACTCGACGGTTGGCGCCGGCATAAGTGCGGCACCGGCCCAAGCCGGCACCGCATCCACGGCGCGCGGGCAGGCGCGGCATTTCGGCCGATCCAGCGAGAGCGCAACCGCCGAACCCAGTGATCTCTGGGGCTATTTCTGGCGTGGACTGACGCAGAACTACTTCAACTTCGCCGGCCGCGCCCGCCGCAAGGAATATTGGGGCTATTGCCTTTTCTGGGTGGTCTGCCTGCTGATCGTCGGCGGCATCGGCATCTTCACCGATATCGAAATGGGCAATTTCGACACAGATGTCTCGGCGGCGGTGACGGTCGGCCTCTGCGGCACTTTCCTCCTGGCGACGCTCCTGCCCAGCCTCGGCATGACCGTGCGCCGGCTGCACGATATCGGCTTGTCGGGCTGGCTCTATCTGGTGATCCTGGTCCCCAGCATCGGCAGCCTGATCATCCTGGTCTTCGCGCTGATCCCGACCCAGGCGCGTGAAAACCAGTGGGGACCGGTGCCGGCGGGAGTCAGAGTTTAGGAGCCAGGTCCCGAGAAAAGTCACTCCAAAAAACGACGGTTCAGCCGATCTTCGTGGCAGATGAAGATTCCGCTTGCAATTTAATCCGCGCGCGGATAATCTATGCGCAGATTAAATCGTTGAATGGAGCAAAACGATGTGGACCAATGAATACACCGCGACTTCCCCCCTTCCTGCGCAAGCCATCTGGAACGCGCTCAAGGCCTTGCATGAAGGCCGCCTGACTTATGAAGGCTCCGATACCTTCGTGCTGCATGGGCCATTCGCCAAGGGCACCCGCGTCTCGGTGACGCCGGTCGGTCAGGACACGTTCGAATCGACGATCGTCGATCTCGTCGAAAACGTGACCTATGCCGATGAAACTTCGTTCGGCGACACCAAGCTGCTGTTCCGGCACACTCTGGTGCCTGTCGAAGGCGGCACGCAGGTGACGCACCGGCTCGATATCTCAGGCCCTTCGGCCGAAGAGGTCGGCCCGGAACTCGGGCCCCAGATCAGTGGCGATTTCGACGTGTCGATGGCCAAGTTGTTCGAGCAGGCGGAGGCGTTGGCGAACCATGGCTGAACTCCACACGCGCTTCAAGGGCGGGGCATCGGAGAGCCCCGGCTTGCTGCTCTGGCGAACCACCATGCGCTGGCAGCGCGTCATGACAGCGGCGCTGGCGCCGCTCGACCTGACGCATGTCCAGTTCGTGCTGCTCGCCTCGGCGATGTGGCTTGGCCGCAATGGCGAACCGCCCAACCAGGTGCAACTCGCCGCCCAGGCCGGCACCGAGGTGAAGATGACCTCGGACGTCGTCGCCCGGCTGGAGGCCAAGGGCCTGATCGTACGCGAAGCGGATCCCCGGGACTCCCGGGCCAAGGTGATCCGCGTCACAGCCGCCGGGGCGGCCGCCGCCCAGCAAGCGATGGTCGCCGTCGAGGCCGCCGACTCAGCGTTTTTCGAGCCGGTGGACGAGACGCAGCTCGTCGGTCTGCTGCAGCAGCTTGCCGGCGAGATCCGCTGATTATCCCAGGAACTTGGCGATGATCGCGTCGCCCATTTCGACCGTACCAACCTCGGTCATGCCGGGGGAGAAAATATCCTTGGTGCGCAGGCCCTGGTCGAGCACGGCGGCGATTGAGGCTTCGAGCTTGTCGGCTTCATCGACCATGCCGAAGGAATAGCGCAGGCACATGGCGAAGGAAGCGATCATGGCGATCGGGTTGGCGATGCCCTTGCCGGCAATGTCGGGTGCCGAGCCGTGCACCGGCTCGTACAGCGCCTTGCGCTTCTTGGTCTTGGCATCAGGCGCGCCGAGCGAGGCCGACGGCAGCATGCCGATCGAGCCGGTCAGCATGGCGGCGATGTCGGACAGCATGTCGCCGAACAGATTGTCGGTGACGATGACGTCGAATTGTTTTGGCCAGCGCACCAGCTGCATGCCGCCGGCGTCGGCCAGCATATGGTCGAGCTTGACGTCGGAATAGCGTGCCTTGTGGGTCTGGGTGACGACCTCGTTCCACAGCACGCCCGACTTCATGACGTTGCGCTTTTCCATAGACGTCACATGGTTCTTGCGCGTCCGCGCGAGCTCGAAAGCGACACCTGAAATGCGCTCGATCTCGAACGTGTCGTAGACCTGCGTGTCGATGCCGCGCTTCTGGCCGTTGCCGAGATCGATGATCTGCTTGGGCTCGCCGAAATAGACGCCGCCGGTCAGCTCACGCACGATGAGGATGTCGAGGCCTTCGACGACTTCCTGCTTCAGCGAGGACGATGCGGCCAGCGCCGGATAGCAGATGGCGGGCCTGAGATTGGCGAACAGCTCCATGTCCTTGCGCAGGCGCAGCAGGCCGGCCTCGGGGCGCACCTCGTAAGGCACGGCATCCCATTTCGGCCCGCCGACGGCGCCGAACAGCACCGCGTCCGCCGTCATAGCCTTTTCCATGTCCGCATCGGAAATCGCCGCACCGTGCGCATCGTAGGCGCAGCCGCCGACCAGGCCCTCGTCGGTGACGAAGCCACTGCCGAGCTTTGCGTTCATGGCCGCGATCAGCTTCTTGACCTCGGCCATCGCCTCGGGGCCGATGCCGTCGCCGGGGAGCAGGAAAAGATGCTTCGTTGCCATGGTGAGTTGTCCCAGAAAGAATGCGTTCGGTTTGCACAGCGTCCTTTGCGCGCCAAAGAGGCGCGCGGCGCTGTGCGACGCGGCCTTGCTAAACGCCAAGCGGTTGGAGCGCAAGGGGAGGACGAAGAACCTATCGCCGCGATTCCTTCACGCCTGCCTCTGCTCGGCGGGGCAGAGGGGGAGCGCTGTGCCGCCGGCATGTCCAAGTTACCTGGCCCGCGGAAGATGCGCTCACCGGTGCGAGAGAATGTTGACCAGCCGGCCCAGCGGATCGCGCACATAGAAGCGCCGCACGCCCCACGGTTCGTCGGCGGGCCCGTATTCGACGGCGAAGCCGGCGTCCTTCATGGCTTTGAATGCCGCATCGACATCGTCGACCTCGATCGACAGATCCGGCACCGGCGTACCGGATCCGCCTTGCGCCATGAAGCTGACCTGCAGCTGCATCGTGTCCTCGGAACCGTAGGTTACGATCCAGCCCTGATCCATCAGGATGTCGAGGCCAAGCACGTCGTGGTAGAAACGGTTCGCCGCCGCCGCGTCCGGCGTTTCGATATTGGCCACGATACGCCGGACCTTCATGGCGGAAGTCTCCTCACACCGTACGCCGCAGCGCCGTCACCTCGATCTCGATCTTCATTTCCGGCTTGTTGAGCTCGCAGACGATCATCGTCGCCGCGGGCCTGATGTCGCCGAATGTCTCGCCAAGGATCGGGAAGACGACATCCACGAAGGCCTGGTCGGTGATGTAGTAGTGCGCGCGCACCACGTCGGACATCTCGAAGCCGCCGTCCTGCAACGCCTTGCCGATCGTCGCCAGGCAATTGCGCGTCTGCGCCTCGACACTGTCCGGCATCGTCATGGTGGCGTAATCGTAGCCGGTCGTCCCGGACACGAAGCACCAGTCGCCCTGCACCACGGCACGTGAATAGCCGGCGGTCTTTTCGAACGGCGAGCCGGTTGAGATGAGCTTGCGCATGGGGGAGCCTCGCATTGTCGCAGCTACTTTGCGGGGAAAAACCGATCCTGCCATGGGCCAATACGGATGGATCGGCGCTGCAGAATCCGTGGCCTCGACGGGCCGGCTCTCTTTCCCGCGATGCGTCAGCCGGGTTGGCCCGCGGCTGATTCAGCCGTTTCTCCGGTGAAGACAACCTTTGTGCCTTTGTGCACCTCAAGGGCGAGGTCTTCGGCATCCCAATTGGTCAGTCTGATGCAACCATGCGAAAAGGTCTTCCCGATCTTGCCTGGTTCGGGCGTGCCGTGAATTCCGTAACTTTCAATGGACAGATCGATCCAGATCGATCCGACAGGATTGTTGGGTCCGGCAGCGATGGTGAAGGGCCGTTTGGTTTTCACCCCCTTGAAGGCGAAGCGGGGATCGTAGTGATAGGTGGGATTGTGGACCACGCGTGTGACTTGTGCCTCGCCGCTCGGCGCCGGCTTCTCTTCGCTTCCAATCGAGGCGGGGTAGACCGAAACCACTTTGCCGGAATCGTCGAGAACGCGCACCTGGCGCGCGGCCTTGTCGACCTCGACGCTGACAGCGGCTGGGGGCGGATCGCCTCGGTCGATAGCCGGCACCAGCACCTTTGCGCCCGCCTTCCTGAAGCTGATGCCCGGATTGAGCCTTCGCAGCAATTGTTCGCTGATGTGGAAGTGCTCCGCGATCCGTTCCAGCGAACCGCGGTAGCCGAGCCTGCGCAGGCGAGCCATTCTTTCCATACTGGCCGGAATGCGCTTGGCAAACGGTCCACGCACGTCCTTGCGCGTCAACTCGTAATTCACAAGAACCTCGTCTGGTGAGGTTGCGACCAGCTTGTCCCAGGTCTCCCGGTTGAGCCTGCCATCGGCGGGCAGAGCGTTGGCCGCCTGGAATGCCCGGACCGCCTTGGTGAAGTTCTCCGCCTGGCGGCCGTCAATCAGGCCAGGCGAGAAGCGCGCCCGATCCAAAAGGACCTGTGCCTTCAACACGGTCGCGTCGACGCCCTTCGTTGCGGCGTCGGTGAATTGGGCGTTGTTGACGGCGGCTGCGTCCAGCTTTGCCGCCTCTGTGGCGCCAGTTGAGAGGGCGAACAGAACAAGCGCCAGAAGAACGAGCCTGACCATCGATGTTACTCCAGGCACTGCCGAGCGAAACTGCTTCTATGACGCCGCGCGGCCGATCTGGTTCCATTGTCCCGGCGAATATCGCCGTTGACGCGGTCCTGCGTGAAAAAGGGGCAGAGCCCTGGAAGCGCGGCCCTTTCGCCGGAAATGCCCTGGCTAGTTCGCCGACCCCAGCGCCTTGTCCAGCGCTTCCTTCACATCGGCCGGCCATGTCGCCAGCGCCGGCCAGGCGTTCGGTTGGCCATTGTCGCCGCGGCGGGCGAAATAGAGCTGGTGCTTGGCCGGGTCGACGGCCATGAAGCCGTCATTGCCGCCACAATCGTGCGGCACGCAGCCGCTGGCGAAGAAGGCGCCGGACGCGATCTTTTCCGTGCCGCCGCCGACCAGCAGGCTGATCGCCATGTCGGGCATGTCCTTGCCGAGCAGCTTTTCGGCTTCCTTGTACACAGCCTCATTGTGGAAGGCGTCGATGATGTTCTGGTACTTTTCCGGATCGATGTCTTTCCAGTCGGTGCCGGGTTCCGGCATGTAGGTGAGATTGCCCGAAATCGTCAGCCCATCCGTCGGCGACCACTGCAGGGCCGGCTTCTGGTCCCCCGGCAGGAGATAGGGCACGAAATAGATGGCGCTGTCGGACACTCCCGCGGGCGGCGCTCCGCAATCGTCCTGCTCGACCTTGGTGCTCTGGATGGCGCCGCCTTCCGGCTTCCAGACGATCACCGTCGCCGGGCCGCATTGATTGCCGCCATCGCCAACATCGAACAGGGCCACCTTGACGCCGCCAACTTCCACAATTTTGTCGAAGAAGACATCGTAATTGCTGGCCAGCTGCTTACCGTCATAAGCAAGCACCTTCTCGCCGTCCTGCTCCGGCTGCGTGATGGTGAGGTGGCCGCCTTCGAACGGCACCGGCGCCTGTTTGTCGTCGTCAGCGGCGTCGGCGGCGTTGGTTCCCGCATCCTGATCGGTGGCCGGCTTTTCCACCGCCGGCGGCTGTTGCGCGGCGGGCGTCTGGGTCTGCGCGAGCACGCTCGCGGCGGGCCCCAGCAACAAGGCCAGCCCGCAAACGCCGGCAAGAAGCTGATGTCTCATGACTGTCCCTCCCTCGACCCAGCCCGGAAAGGGGCCGGTCCTGGCGGCCGCTCAGGCCCAGGGGCGCAGTTCGGCGTTCTTCTTCTCGAACGAGGCGATGGCGCCTGCCTTTTCCATGGTCAGGCCGATGTCGTCGAGCCCATTGAGCAGGCAGTGCCGCTTGAAGTCGTCGAGGTCGAAGGTGACCACGCCGCCGTCCGGACCACGGATTTCCTTGGCTTCGAGATCGACCGACAGGGTGGCGTTGGAGCCGCGCGATGCGTCATCCATCAGCTTCTCCAGGTCCTCGGGGCTGACGGTGATCGGCAGCACGCCGTTCTTGAAGCAGTTGTTGTAGAAGATGTCGGCGAACGAAGTCGAGATGACGCAGCGTATGCCGAAATCGAGCAGCGCCCATGGCGCGTGTTCCCTGCTCGAGCCGCAGCCGAAATTGTCGCCGGCGACGAGGATCTGCGCCTTGCGGTAGGCGGGCTTGTTGAGCACGAAATCCGGATTTTCGGAGCCGTCGTCCTTGTAGCGCATCTCGGCGAACAGGCCGGTGCCAAGCCCGGTGCGCTTGATCGTCTTGAGATAATCCTTCGGGATGATCATGTCGGTGTCGACATTGACGATCGGCATGGGAGCGGCGACGCCGGTGAGCTTGGTGAATTTTTCCATGGCTTTGGCCCGTGTTTTCGTTGGGGGGATTTGCTGGGGCCCGGTTTACACAAAGCCGGGGGCAAATAAAAGGCACTGTTCGTGCGGGCCGGCATAAGGGCGCTGCGCAAAACAGCTTCGAATTCACCGCCCGATGGTGCAGTCTGGTCCCATGGCGGAAAACTCCCACGTCCTCTATGCGCGTGAACCGGCGCTCGGTATTTCCGAATTCCGCCGCGTACTGGTGGAGTCCGGTCTCGGCGAAGTCCGGCCTGTCGATGACGAGGCAAGGCTGAAGGCGATGCTGGAGGGCGCCAACCTGATCGTGACCGCCCGTCTCGACATGGCGCATCTCGACAAGGAAGCCACGCCGCTGATTGGCGTGGCCCGCTGCCTGACCGACTTTTCCTGGGTCTGCTACATCAGCGATCTTGCCGTCTCGGCCAAGGCGCAAGGGCTCGGCATCGGCAAGGGGCTGATGGACGAGGTGGCCCGGCAGCTCGGACCGTCGGTCGCCATCAGCCTGATTTCGATGCCCGACGCTGTCGGATTCTATGAACGCATCGGCATGAAGCGCATACCCGACGCCTTCTGGATCTCCCGCAAGCGCTGACTTTTCTTCTGTGATCTATCCATCGTCAATGGTGCGCGATCTTGCCGCTTGACATGCAACCAAATGGTTGCATATTAAGCCATGAGCATGGATGCCGTTTTTCGCGCCCTGGCCGACCCGACACGCCGGCAATTGCTGGACAGCCTCCATGCCAGGAACGGACAGACGCTGAATGCGCTGTGCGCAGAGATGGCCATGACCCGCCAGGCGGTGACCAAGCACCTGGCGATCCTGGAAGAAGCGAACCTCGTTACCACCATCCGCCGGGGCCGAGAGAAGGAGCACTACCTCAACCCGGTTCCAATCAACGAGATCGCCGAGCGCTGGATCGGCAAGTTCGAGCGCCATCGGCTTGATGCGTTGAGTGACCTGAAGAAACGCCTCGAAAGGGAAGACTGATGAGCAACAGCTTCGTTTATGTAACCTACATCCGCACCACGCCGGAGAAACTCTGGGAGGCGTTGACCGACCCGGAGTTCAACCGGCAGTTCTTCCTCTGCTCCTATCAGGAGAGCGAGTGGAAGGTGGGCTCCAGCTGGAAGCTGATCTTCCCGGACGGCAGTGTCGCCGACAGTGGCGAGATTCTTGAGATCGACCCGCCACGCCGCCTGGTCATCAAATGGCGCAATGAATGGATGCCCGAGATCAGGGAGGACGGCTACACGCGCTGCACCTTCACCATCGAGCCCGACGGCGAGCTGATGAAACTTACCGTCACCCATGAGGCTGACGGCCCGCACAGGCTGATTGGCAATGTCGCCAAGGGCTGGCCGCTGGTGCTGGCCAGCCTGAAGAGCCTGCTCGAGACGGGCAAGGGATTCGAGCGTCCGCCGTCGAAAGCTTGAGCTCGTTTCGCTGGCGGAACAAATTCCATGGAGGCATAGATCATGCAAGCTCTCAGGGTGCGGAGCATGACCAATGGCGAGACGATCATGGCATCGGCCGAGATTGGCGCGCCTCCCGAACGCGTCTTCGGGGCGCTGGTCGGCAAGGAAGTCGAGCAATGGTGGGGGTCAGCCGATACCTACAGGATGGTCGGCTGGTGGGCCGACCTTCGCGTCGGCGGCCGCTGGACCGTGGTCGTGCGCACGGCCGGCGGTAGGGACCTGCCGGCCAGCGGCGAATTCCTCGAAATCGAAACACCGCGCCGGATCGTGCAGACGTGGGCATATGGCTGGGACCATCCCACGCTTGGCCGGCGCCAAACCAGGGTCGCATGGCTGCTGGAGCCTATCGCCGACGGCACGCGCGTCACCATCTGCCATGGCGGCTTTGGCGGGCTGCGAGAGGCGGCGGCTGAACATGCCGAGGGCTGGGCACGAGTGCTGGCCTGGCTGAGGGCGCATGTCGAGGCTGGAAGGCTGGCCGCGGCCTGATCGGCGTGCGGAGCGTCGTCACGCGCCCTCCGCACGCCTTGACCCACGTCTGTTCTGGTCCACATCCCCATGCATGGGAAAACAGGCATGTTTCATAGGCACGGCTGGCTGGGGCATTCCGACACGATACAAGGACAATTTCCCGCAACCCGGATCGCATCTCGAACGCTATTCCAGGCACTTTCCGATCGTCGAGATCGACACGTCCTTCTACAAGCCGCACCGCCGCGAGACCTTTTACCGCTGGGCACGCGCCGTGCCGCAGCACTTCCGCTTCGCCGCCAAGATGCCGAAGGCGATCACCCATGAGCGCCGTCTCGTGGACTGCAACGATCTTTTGCAAAGCTTTCTCCAAGAGGTCGAAGGTCTCGGTGGAAAGCTGAGCGTGCTTCTGGTGCAGTTGCCGCCGAGCCTGTCGTTCGAGCCAGATGTCGCGAGCGATTTCTTCGACATGCTGGGCGAGCGAACGCAAGCCAGGCTGGTCTGCGAGCCGCGCCATCCCAGCTGGTTCGATGCAGAGGCTGAAGCACTTCTGGCGGCTCGCCGGATCGCGCGCGTTGCCGCCGATCCGGCTCCGGCGCCGCCTGCCGCGGTGCCGGGCGGCTGGCCCGGCCTCGCCTATTTCCGTTGGCATGGCGCGCCGCGCGTCTATTATTCCGACTACGATGCCGAAAGTCTCGACCGCTTCAGCCGGCAAGTCGAGGCAGCGGCCGCTTCGGGTGCCGAGGTCTGGGGAATTTTCGACAACACGGCCGGAGGCAATGCGCTGGGCAACGCGCTCAAGATTGACGCGATGATGGCATAGACCCTGGAGGGGCAGCTAACGTCGATCGTTCTTGCCGGCTCAAATCACATTCAATTCCCGGAAGGCCCGCCCTTCGGCGACACGCGCGTAGCCAAATGCCGAGCAGTCGATCGTCCGGTAGCCGCCATGCACGATCAGTTCGGCCAGCGCCTTGCCGACCGCCGGCGCCTGTTGCAGCCCATGGCCGGAGAATCCGTTGGCGAACAGGAAATTCGTCACCTCGGGGTGAGGGCCGATGACGGCGTTCTGGTCGAGCGTGTTGTAGTCGTAATGCCCGGCCCAGGCGCGCGTCGGCTTGATCGCTTCGAAGGCCGGGATGCGGGTTGCCAGCACCGGCCAGATCACCTCTTCGAACAGCGGCCAGTCGACCTCGAAATCCCCGGGATCGGCCGGGCCGTCGCCCTCCTCCGGCTCGGCGCCGCCGGTGAGGTAGACCGAGCCTTCCGGCCTGACATAGATGCCGGAGGGATCGACCAGCAGCGGCATGTCGACATATTTCTCGCGCGCCTCGAAGACGAAGACGTTGCGCTTGCGTGGCTCGACCGGCAGCGAAAGCTGGGCAAGGGCAGCGACCTTGCCGGCATTCGGCCCGGCGGCATTGATGACGGTATCGGCCTCGAGCCGATCGCCATTGTCGAGGCTGACGCCGGTGACGCGGTCACCCTGCCGCTCGACGCCGGTGACCGACGCGCTGATAAAGTCGATCTTCTTCCGCCGCAGCGCCTTGCGAAACAGCATCAGCATCGCATGCGCGTCGAACCAGCCCTCGCCGGTCCGGCCATAGGCGCCGGCGGTGATGCCTTCGGCCGACAGCCAGGGGAAGCGGCGCGTCAGCTGTTCGGCGTCCTCAAGCAGGATGTCAGCGCCCTCGGCGACCTGCGCTTCGTGGTTGGCTTTCAGGATCGGCAGCCCGGCCTCGCCGGCAAGGATGAGATAGCCGCCCTCGCGAAAACCGATATCGGCGTCGGTGCCGAATTCTTCCTTCAGCCGCCGAAACAGTTTTAGCGTGAACTGCGACAGGCGGATGTTTTGCGGAATGGAGAATTGCTGGCGGATCGAGGCCATGGACAGCGTCGTCGCCGAATGGGCGAATTGCGGGTCGCGCTCGATCAGCGCGATCGAGCCGGAAAACCCTTCCTCGCGCAGATAGTAGGCGACCGAGGATCCGACGATGGCCCCGCCGATGATGACGATGTCGTAACGCACTTTTTTCTCCGATCCCCCGTCCGCAATCTACGCGACCGGCAAAGTGATCTCGAAGCGCGTGCCGCGCTCGGAGTCAACCAGCCGGATCGTACCATCATGCGCTTTCAGGAGGGCCAGCACGATGCCCAGACCCATGCCGGTGCCGCCGGTAGAGCGCCGCGTGGTGAAGAACGGCTCAAAGATCCGCCCTTGGTTGCTCGGCGAAATGCCGGCGCCGTCGTCGCTGACCAGAACGGAAACCCTGCCGCTCGCGCTTGCGGCGGTGATGGAAATTAGGGTCGCGCCGTGCCTGGCCGAATTGTCGATGAGATTGGCAAGCACTATGGCAGCGTTCTCGGACGAGATGCGCAAGGCCAGGTCGCCGCCGGCCTCGACCTCAACCGCCAGCCTCGCGTCGACGGGGAGCAGCGCCAGCGCGGCGCCGACCGAGGTGCTTTCGCCGCTGGGCGCGAGGTTTTCGGCCCGCGTCAGGTCGAGAAGCCGCCGGACCAAAAGGTTGAGCCGCCCTGCATCTGTGACGATATTGTCGGAGAAGCGCCGCCGCTCTTCATCGGCCATCCCGCTGCCTGAATCGCGCAGCAATTCGGCCGCACCCTGGATCGCCGTCAGCGGCGATTTGAGTTCATGCGAGACATGGGTGGCGAAGGTCTGGATGGCGTCCGAGCGCGCCTGTAGTCTTTCGGCCATATCGAGAAAGGCGGCGGAAAGCTCCGCCATTTCGCGCGTGCCATGGTGGTCGAGAGGCCGGATCGCGCTGCGCTCACCGGCGGCGATGCGCTGGGTGCGGTCGATGAGCGCGTAGATCGGCCGGCTGACGGTGCGCAGGAAAACGAGGCCGATGAGCAGCGTGCCGCCGAGAATGGCGATCGCTGCCGCCGTCACCTTGCCGCGCTCGCCATAGAGATGTTTTATGATGTTGTTAGGCGTCCGCGAGACAAAGACCACGCCGGCGACCTTGCCGTCGACGGCCACCGGCAGGGCGACGAACACGCGCACCCTGGTGCCGCGGCTGACCGAATAGAGCGGCGGCGGCTGGTTGGGGATGCGCAGCCTGAGCGCGCTGGCATAGCGCCCGGCGAGTGCCTCACGCACCTCCTCGACCTCGGCGAGCGACTGCCCGATCTCGTCGCGCCCGGCAATCACGACGCCCCTGGGATCGAGCAGCCGGAAGCCGGCCAGCGTGGTCTTCTGCGTCGCATCGAGAATCCCAGCCAGCCGCGCGCCGATCGCGGCGAAAGCTGGATCGACCGTGGCAGGGATCCCTACCGGCCTGGTCTGAAGCACGTAATCCGAGGCGAGATCGAGCTGCGGCTCGATCGGCCGATAGGGCGAATCGAGATTGGCGCCTCGGCTCGTGGTGCCATTCGCCAGCGGCATCGCCACGCCAAGCTTTTCCGGTGAAATGCCGGCGTCGCGCACCTCCTGGGCATAGATAGCGGCGATGGCGGCGCCCTGTGCGATCAGTTCCGCTTCGGTCTGACGGATCAGCTGGTTCTCATAGAGGCGGAAGAAGAACAGGCCGACCAGCGGCAGGGACATCACCAGGATCAGGATGGCGACGACGACCGTGGCAAGGCGCGGCCGCCATTTGCGGCCGATCCACTTGCTGCCAATCGACTTGCTTGATGTCGTCAGCCGCATCGGCCGAGCCGGAAGCCGACGCCGTGCACGGTTTCGATGACCTCCGGGCAACCCATCGCCGCCAACTTGGCGCGGATGTTGCGGATATGGCTGTCGACGGTGCGGTCGGCTACATGGATCTTGCCGGCATAGGCATTGGCCATCACCGCGTCGCGATCGAGCACATGGGTGGGCCGCGCCAGAAACCCTTTCAGGATCGAGAACTCGATCGCCGTCAGGGCGAGCGGCTTGCCGTCGAAGGCGGCCGCGTGGCTGGCCGGCGCCAGGGTGAGTTTTCCCTGCGCGAACTGCCTGTCGTCGGCCGGTTCGAGCGCCGCCGGACGGGCGCGGCGCAGGATGACGTTGACGCGGGCGACGAGTTCGCGCGGGCTGAACGGTTTGGTGACATAGTCGTCCCCACCCATTTCGAGCCCGAGGATGCGGTCTATCTCCTCGTCGCGCGCGGACAGGAACAACACCGGCACGTCTGATGTGTGACGCAGCCGCCGGCAGACCTCCAGCCCGTCCATCTCTGGCATGCCGATGTCGAGCACGACAAGGTCGGGCGTGCGCCGTTCGATTGCCTGCAGAGCGGCGGCGCCATCGGACACGGCGGCCGTTTTCATGCCGGCCTTTTCCAGCGCGAAGCAGATCACTTCGCGGATATGCGGGTCATCGTCGGCGACGAGGATGTGATGCGGCATGGATTAGCGATCCGGCACGGGTTCTGCGACGCTGGGAACAATAGGCCGCCTTTTGTCGAGATAGCGAAGCAGGCGCCAGTCGCGAAAGCTCCAGCTTCGCCAGTTTTCCTGCAGGCTGCGATACCAGCCTTCATCGACACCGCGCAACCTTGCCAGTTCGCCGACGGCACCGGCATTGGCCGTCCCGCGCCGACGGTCGAGGAAGCGATCGAGCGCTGGAAACGCGTCCGGCCCGAGCGAGCGGAGATACCAGGCGTCGAGGGGAATGCCCTGGCCGGTCATTTCAAGAGAGTGGTCGACATTGTAATCGGCGATCGTTGCTGCGAAGTTGATGAAACAGCAGACATAAAGCGCCAGGGATAACGTCAGAAGATTGGCGGAGAGCAGCCATTCACTGGATTTTCCGAGCGCGATACGGGCGATGATCAGCGCAAGGCCGGCCGCCACCAGTCCCATCCAGACGAAAGCCGCGACGCGCCAGTAGGTCAGCGCATAGATGCCGACATAGAGATCGAGCCGCAGGATCGATGAGACGACCAGCATGATGTTCTGCGCCACCCAGGCATAGACCAGCCGGCGGATGAGCGGGTCGGCCGATGTCTCGCTGCCGGGCCTCAACGCCGCAAGGACAAAACCGGCGGCTAGCAGCGCGGTGACGATCAAGGGATAGGCGCCGCGATGCGCGTAGGCGGCGTAGCTCAAACCATCGGGAAGCGCGACCCCGCCCCACAGATAGGTGGCGTCGAGCCCGCTCTGCAGCGAAAACAAAACGTTGAAGACGATCAACGCGCGCAGGATGGCGGCCTTGCCGAAGACGATGTCCTCGACGGCGTGCCTGTCCGCCGCTGGCTGGGCATCGGCAGGAGGGTGATTTGGCCTGGCGATGCGGCGCTGAAAGCGCGGCAGGCGCGGCCGTAGAAAGGCCCAGACGCCGGCAAGCACGAATAGCCAGAAGGCAATCCGCGTCAACTGGATGAGGTCGAGCAGCTTCATCAGGTCGATCAGCGACAGCCAGTATTCGATGACCGGATTGGCGGCGCCGAAAAGGGCGACGAAGACCGCGCCCAGCGTCAGCGGCATCACCCAGACCGCGATCGCCGCCAGCCTTATGCGATGCCCGCCGAACCGCCGCGCCACTCTTCGCCACTTGAGAAAATCGCTGAGGAACCGGACCGGCGCCGCCAGTGCGAACAGCACGATCTGGCCTGCAACGCGCGCCGTGCGGTGTCGCAGCCGGCCGCTCAGCGAAAGCGCGAACGCCACCAGCGCGGCAAGGGCGATCGAGACGGACAAGGGACTGACAGTCTCGGCGAGCGGCAACAGCGCGACAAGCAAGGCGGCCGACTTGAGCCATACCTTGCCGTCGCTGAAGGCGGCGGGATGCACGGCAACCACAGCGGCGGCAATCAGGATGGCGAACAGCAGAACCGTGATCCCGGCGGGCTGGCCGTAGAACAGGAAATCGGCGAGCGCGACCAGCAGCACGGCGACGCCCAAGCGGCTGCAATAGCTTGGCGCGGCGCGGAAGAAGGAGGTCACGGCCTGATTTTCCTGATGGCGTCCCATCGCCATGGCGGCGGACTCTTGCGGACAAACGGGGGAATTGCAGCGGGGTTGGCGCGTTGCGGGTCGACCAGCCACCAGCCTTCGCTGCGCAGCCGGTAAGGTAGACGGGGTTTTGCTCGCTTGTGCATGCCGACTGTCTCGCAGGCATGCAGGAAAGCGATGCGGCGGATCGGAGGAGGTTTTCCGCAGGCGCGTGCAGTTTTCGTGCAGGGCTATCGGCTTGCCTCGCCCGACCACACACGGCATAGATCTGGCATGACCGAAACCTACCGCCCGCGCCGCTCCGTGCTCTATGTCCCGGCCTCCAACGACAAGGCGCTGGCCAAGATCGCGCAGCTTGCCTGCGACGCGGTCATCATCGACCTCGAGGACGCCGTCGCCCCCGCCGACAAGATCGCCGCGCGCGAAAAACTGACCGGCATTTTCGCCAACCGCCCTGATGCCAATGGCCGGCGCTGCGAGATGGTGGTGCGCGTCAATGCGCTGTCCAGCGAATGGGGCACTGACGATCTTGCGGCCGTGGCCAAGGCGGAGCCGGACGGCATCCTGCTGCCAAAGGTCGACACGCCGCGTGACGTGCTCGAAGTTGGCGATGTGCTGGACGATAATTTTGCCCCGGACAGCGTGAAACTATGGGCGATGATCGAGACACCCAAGGCCATGCTCAACATCGGCGCCATTGCCGAACTCGGCCGCGACCCCGCCTCGCGCCTGGATTGTTTCATCGCCGGAACAAATGACCTGATCAAGGATACCGGCGTGCTGGCGACGCCGGATCGCGCCTATCTTCTGCCATGGCTGATGCAGATGCTGCTGGCGGCACGCGCCGGCGGGATCGACATGCTCGATGGCGTGTTCAACGATTTTCGCGACCCGGACGCGTTCGCGCGTGAGTGCACGCAGGCCGCCGCCATGGGGTTTGACGGCAAGACGCTGATCCATCCATCGCAGATCGAGGCCGCCAACCGTGCCTTCGCCCCGTCGGCGCAGGCGCTAGCCGAGGCGCGCGCGGTGAAGGATGCCTTCGCGCTTGCTCAAAACAGCGGCAAGGGCGTCATCGCGCTGAATGGCAGGATGGTCGAGCGGTTGCACTTGGCACAGGCCGAAAAACTTCTGGCGAAAGCGGCCGCCATCGGCGCATGATATTCGCCGATTTGGGATACACGACAGGAATTGGACGATGAAACTCTACCGCTTTCTCACCGCCCCGGACGACGCCAGCTTCTGCCATAAGGTGACGGCGGCGCTGAACAAGGGCTGGCACCTGTTCGGCTCGCCGACCTACGCCTACGACAAGAAGACCAAGACCATGCGCTGCGGCCAGGCCGTGGTGAAGGATGTCGATGGCCAGGAATACGGACCGGATACGAAGCTCAGCGACTGGTAGGGGAAAACGCCGAGAGCTACTCCGCCGCCTCTTCGATCTTCTCCATATCATCGTCCGACAGGCCGAAATGGTGGCCGATCTCGTGGATCAGCACGTGGGTGACGATGTCGCCCAGCGTTTCCTCGTTTTCGGCCCAGTAGTCGAGCATGGCGCGGCGGTAGAGCGTGATGCGGTTCGGGCCTTCGCCTGTTTGTGGGTTCCAGCGTTCGGCGATGCCGCGCCCCTCGAACAGGCCGAGCAGGTCGAACGGCGTTTCCAGCGACAGGTCGTCCATGATCTCGTCGGTCGGGAACTCAGCGATCTGGATGACGATCTCGCCGGTCAGCTTGCGAAAATCCTCCGGCAGGTGGGCATAGGCCTCCAGGGCCAGGAACTCCAATTCCTCCATCGAGGGCGCAAGTTCACCATGCCAGGTGCGGGTCTTGTAGATGCGGGCCATGCTTTGTCCTTTGATCCCGGATATAGGCGTTCGCGCTGGTCGAGGCAAATGACGCCTGTACGCCGGTGTCGCGCAGGAAGAGGAATAAATTCCTTGATGACTCTGCTTGACTCTTCCGATCCCCTCTGGAATCTATAGGAACATAACAGGAACAATTGTGAGTGAAGCTGACCGTCATGGCGATGACCGCCGTGGCGCGGGAGACTGTTTTTGCCCTGCGCCGCCAGATCGCGAAGATCGAGGGAACACTGCCCGAGCGCCTGCAGGCACCGGCTGGCGCGCCCCTTGATGCTGACGCCGGCAGCGATCTGACGATCGTCCGGCGCGGCCTTGCCGCGGCCTTGCCGGATGCTTTCCTGCCCATTGGCATCGAGCGGCTCGATGCCGCGCTCAGCGGCGGCCTGCCGAAAGCCGCCCTGACCGAAATCCATGGCCTGGAAACCCGCGATGCAGGAGCCGTCGCCGGTTTCGCCCTGTCGATCGTCAGCCTGATCCTCAACCAGGCGCAGGGGCTGCCCATCCTGTGGATCGGGACATCGGAAATTTTCCACGAGGCCGGCTTTCCCTATGCCAGGGGGCTGCATGCCTCGTTCGGCATCGAGCCCGGGCAATTGCTGTTTTCCGAGGCGCCCCGGCTTGTCGATGCGCTGTGGATCGCCGAGGAGGCGGCCCGGATGACCGCGCTTGCCGCCGTCATCCTAGAGATCCGCGGCAATCCGCAGCGGCTGGACCTGACCGCGACACGCCGCCTGCATGCGCGGGCGCAAGGTGCCGGCCGGCCGGTGTTCCTGCTGCGGCAAGCGGCCGAGCCCGAACCGACGGCGGCGCCTGTTCGTCTGATTGTCGCGTCGGCGCCGGCCGTGCCGCGCGAAACAGTCGCCGGGCCGCTCGCCGGCTCGATCGGCCACCCGGCCTTCACCATCAGCATCGGCAAGAGCCGCACGGCCCTGCCTGGACAATTCACACTGGAGTGGAACCCCGATGAACGCAAATTCGATGAAAGAAGGGGCGAGGAAAGGCGCAGGGCGAGCAACGAATGGGCAGAGAATCCTGTCCCTATGGTTTCCCTATCTCGCGACAGAAAGGATCCTGCGGCAGCGTCTGGGGAAATCCTGGCGTTCCCGGCCGTCGGATCATCCGCAGCTATCTCACCCACCGCTCGTGATCAGCCATCGCCAGGGCAACGCGCAGCGCATCTCGGCCCTCGACGCGCGGGCTGAGGCGCTGCACCTGAAGCGCGACATGGGGATTGCCGATGCGCGCGCCATGCATCCGTCGATCGACATCGTCGAAGCCGATCCGGAGGCCGACCGGCGCCTGCTCGAGGGCCTCGCCGACTGGTGCGACCGCTACACGCCGCTGGTGGCGCTGGACGGCATCGACGGCCTGTTCCTCGACGTCACCGGCTGCACCCATCTGTTCGGCGGCGAACGCGCCATGCTGGACGAAATCCTGTCGCGCTTCTTCCAGCAGGGTTTCGACGTCCGCGGCGGGCTTGCCGGCACGCCCGGAGCGGCCTGGGCGGCGGCCCGGTTTTGCGGCGACCGCATCGTTCCATCAGGCGAGGAGGAAGCCTTGCTTGCCCCCTTGCCGCTGGCCGCCGTTCGCATAGCGCCGGAAACCCGTACTAGCCTGGAAAGTGTGGGGCTGCGCACGGCGGGCGCCGTCATGGCGGCGCCGCGCGCGCCGCTCGCCCGCCGGTTCGGCGCCCTGCTGCTCCAGCGCCTCGACCAGGCGCTTGGCCGTCTCGACGAGGCGATCTCACCGCGTCTTCCCGTCGCGCCGCTTTCGGTCGAACGTCATCTCGCCGAGCCCGTCACGCTGACGGAGGAAATAGAACGGCTGGTGGGCATGCTGGCGACGACCTTGAAGACCGACCTCGAACGCCGCGGCGAAGGCGCAAGGAGCCTGGCACTGCTGCTTTTTCGCGTCGACGGCGCCGTCAGCCGCATCGCGCTCGGCACCTCGCGGCCGATGCGCGAACCCTTGCTGGTCCGGAAATTGTTCCATGAAAGGCTGGCGGCACTCGAGCAGCATATCGATGCCGGATATGGCTTCGACCTGGTGCGCCTCTCGGTGCTGGCCGTCGCCGCTTTCGACATGCAGCAGGCCGATCTGACCGGCGAAGCGGCCGATGACGGCGCCGACATCGCCTTGTTCGCCGACCGTATCCGCGCCCGCCTCGGTGAGGGCGCGGTTCTGCAGCCGGTTCCCGTGGAAAGCCATCTGCCGGAACGCGCCGTTGCCATCATTCCCTTCACCGAAGCCCCGCGCCGGACCACGCCACCCAAGAAGCCGGACAGGATGCAGGCGCCGATGACCATCTTCCCGCCGGAACGACCGATCCGGCTGTTCCGTTCGCCCGAGCCCATCGAGGTGCCGGCCACCGAAATGCCGGAGGGACCGCCGCTGCATTTCCGCTGGCGCCGCGCGCTTTATCGTGTGACGCGCGCCGAAGGTCCGGAGCGCATCGCCGCCGAATGGTGGCGCGAGGCGCCGGGCGATGCGGCGGCATCGACACGCGACTATTTCCGCATCGAGGATGCCGGTGGCCGCCGCTACTGGCTGTACCGGCAAGGCCTTTACGGCGGCGTCTCGCAGATCCCGCCGCGCTGGTTCATGCATGGGGTCTTCGCATGAACGCGCTGACCGTCATCCCCTATGCCGAGTTCGGCATCCAGTCGAATTTCTCCTTCCTGCGGGGCGCCTCCAAGCCCGAGGAGCTGGTGGTCGCGGCCAAGCTCATGGGCTTCTCCGCGATCGGGCTCGCCGACCGCAATAGCGTCGCCGGCGTGGTGCGCGCCTGGCAGCAGGCCAAGGTCGAAAAGCTTGCCTACCATCCCGGCTGCCGGCTGGTTTTTGGCGACGGCACGCCGGACATTCTCGCCTATCCCAGGGACCGCGCGGGCTGGGGCCATCTGTGCCGCATGCTCACCCAGGCCAATCTGCGTGACGAGACCGAAAAGGGCGCCACCCTGCTCCGGCGCGACGACCTGCTCGAATGGGGGGACCGGATGTCGCTGGCGGTCCTGCCCGATCTGGCGGCCGGCGCGCAAGACAGTCTGGCTTTGCTCCGTGAATTCAAGGATCGCTTCGGCAGGGCCCCGCGGCTCGGCGTCTCACCCTGTTATGCCGGCCATGATCGCTTCCGGATCGAGCAGGCGGCGGCGTTCGCCGAGAGCAGCGGCATCCCGCTGATGGCGACCAACGATGTGCTCTACCACACGGCCGAACGGCGCCCGCTGCAGGATGTGCTGACCGCGATCCGCCTCAATGTTCCGGTCGCCGAGGTGGGGCTGGAGCTGTCCGCCAATGCCGAACGCCATCTGAAGCCGCCGCAGGAAATGGCGCGCCTGTTCCGCCGGTATCCGCAAGCGCTGGTGGAGACGCTGCGTTTCGGCGAAGAGCTGACCTTCTCGCTCGGCGATCTTCAGTACAATTATCCCGACGAGCCGACGGAATCGGGTCTCGGGCCGCAGGCGGAGCTGGAGCGACTGGCTCGGGAAGGTGCAGCCGGGCGCTTTCCCGGCGGTATCCCCGCCAGCGTGATAAAACGAATCCAGGAAGAGCTCGTCCTGATCGAGCGGCTGAATTACGCCCGTTATTTCCTGACCGTCCATGACATCATCAAATTCGCCCGAGGCGAAGGCATTCTCTGCCAGGGCCGCGGCTCCGCGGCCAATTCGATCATCTGCTTCTGCATTGGCATTACCGAGGTCGGGCCGGACAAGATCGACACGCTGTTCGAGCGTTTCATTTCCGAGGAACGCAACGAGCCGCCGGATATCGACGTCGACTTCGAGCATGAACGGCGCGAAGAGGTGATGCAGTACATCTATACAAAATACAGCTCCAAGCGCACGGCGCTCGCCGCCGCCGTCATCAGCTATCGCGGCCGCTCGGCGCTGCGCGAAGTGTCGAAAGCGATGGGCCTTTCGGAGGATGTCAGGGCGTCTCTCTCCGGCTCGATCTGGGGCTGGTCGACCTCGGAACTCGGCGAGAAGGAAGCCAGGGCCGGCGGCCTCGACAGCAGGGATCCGGTATCACGGCATGTGATGGAACGCGCCAACGAGATCATGGGCTTTCCCCGCCACCTCTCCCAGCATGTCGGCGGCTTCGTCATCACCAAGGACCGGCTCGACGAGATCGTCCCCATCGTCAAGACGGCGATGGACGAGCGCAAGATGGTCGAATGGGACAAGGACGATCTCGATTCGGTGAAAATCCTCAAGGTGGATATTCTGGCGCTCGGCATGCTGACCTGCCTCCAGCGCGCTTTCACCTTGCTCGAGACCCATTACGGCGTGAGAGACGATTATGGCAGGCCATTGACCCTGGATACGATCGCCAAGGAGGATTCCCGTGTCTACGACATGATCTGCCGTGCCGATACGCTCGGCGTCTTCCAGATCGAATCGCGTGCTCAGATGTCGATGCTACCGCGTCTCAAGCCGCGCGAATTCTACGACCTCGTCATTGAGGTGGCGATCGTACGGCCGGGCCCGATCCAGGGCGACATGGTGCACCCCTATCTGCGCCGGCGGCAGGGCAAGGAAAAGCCCGAATATCCCAAGGCGGAGCTGAAAGAGATTCTCGGCAAGACGCTGGGCGTGCCGCTGTTTCAGGAGCAGGCGATGAAGATCGCCATCGTCGCCGGCGGCTTCAAGCCGGGCAAGGCCGATGAACTGCGCCGTGCCATGGCCACCTTCAAGCGCACCGGCACGATCGGCAATTATCGCCAGCAGATGATCGACGGCATGACAGGTCGAGGCTACGAAAAGGACTTCGCCGAGCGCTGTTTCAAGCAGATCGAGGGCTTTGGCGAGTATGGCTTTCCCGAAAGCCACGCCGCTTCCTTCGCCCTGCTCGTCTACGCCTCCTGCTGGTTCAAGACCTTCTATCCGGACGTGTTCTGCGCCGCGATCCTGAATTCGCAGCCAATGGGCTTCTATCAGCCGGCGCAACTGGTGCGCGACGCCCGCGACCATGGCGTCGACATCCGCGAGGTCGACGTCAATTTCTCCGTCTGGGACTGCACTTTGGAAAAGGCGCTTTTCGACCCGGCCCGCCTCCTGCCGCGCCATGCCGAAATGCGCGGTGTCATCGAGACGAGGCATGCGGTGCGGCTCGGCTTCCGGCAGATCAAGGGACTTTCCAGGGAACGCATGGAGATTTTCGTCGAGCGGCGCGGCGCCGGCTACTCGACGGTCCGGGATGTCTGGCTGCGCTCCGGCCTCAATGTCGACGAGATCGAGAAATTGGCGCAGGCCGACGCCTTCCGCTCCATCGGCCTCGACCGCCGCGCGGCACTTTGGGAGGTCCGCGCGCTCGACGGCAAGAGTGCCGCCGAGAAGCTGCCGCTGTTCGACCAGCCGGCGCTCAGCCTGCGCGAGTTGGAGCCTGAAACGAGGCTGCCGAAAATGCCGCTCGGCGAGCATGTCATCCATGACTACCGCTCGCTCGGCCTGTCGCTGAAGGCGCATCCGGTCGCCTTCCTGCGCGAGCGGCTCGACCGCGCCGGCATCACTCCCAATGCGAGCCTGCCTTCCGTGCGCGACGGCAGGCGGGTCTGCGTTGCCGGACTGGTGCTGGTGCGCCAGCGCCCCGGCAAGGGCAACGCGATCTTTCTCACGCTCGAAGACGACAAGGCCGTCGCCAATGTCATCTTCTGGGAAAGGACCTTCATCCGTTTCCGGCCCATCGTCATGGGTGCCCGGTTTGTGAAGGTCACCGGGAAACTGCAGTCGGAATCAGGTGTCGTCCATATCGTCGCCGAAAAGATCGAGGACCTGACGCCCTGGCTGACCGTGCTGCTGGAAAAGGTCGGTGCGACCGCACTGCCGGCCGCCGATCCTTCGGACCGCTCCGGCCAACCCGAAATACGGCCCGCGATGCTGAAAGACGGACAGGATCTCGCAATGCTGTCGGAAGAGGCGGAGAGGGTCATGCCCAAAGGGCGTAATTTTCAGTAGGCCCGACCCACCTTCGTCACCCACGGGCAGAGCAGGAGCGAAGCTCCGTGGGTGCGACCCGAGACGACAAACGCTATGGGTTGCTCAGCCGTAGATCTGCTTGTGGATCTGGTAGAGCATTTCCGAGCGGTCGGCGCGCATATCGGCCAGATCGCGGCTGGAGAAGCTGTCGATTTCGGCGACGAGACGATTGTAGTGCTTGCGCTTGGCGATGCTGCTGCGAGCGCGGGTCATGAGGTCGTTGAAGATCATAGCAAGGTTCCTTCTGTGCCGCATTCGGCGCGGCCGTTTATTCCTCCCTTGATCGGTACGGATCATGACATAGGAATGGTGCGTTGCAAAAAGAAGATGTTGCAATGCACCATTGCAGCCAGCGCATAGCCGGTTAATGGCTCCCTAAGGTCTGGGACGACGCGGCCTGGCCGGCCGGCGAGCCGCCTTCCGTTTTGTCTTACAAATTAGCGTTACCCTGTCTTGCCAGATCGATTGCGGGCTGGCTTGATCCGGTGTCACCGATGACTGGGAGGAAATGCATGGCGGCCGCAGACTATTATGAGGTTCTCGATCCACGTTTCGGGCGCCTGTTCAACGGCAACGCGCAGGTGGAGAAGCTGTTCACCGGCTGCCGGTGGGCGGAAGGGCCGGCCTGGTTCGCCGCTGGCCGCTATGTCGTCTGGTCGGACATTCCGAACAACCGCATGCTGCGTTACGATGAGACGGACGGCAGCGTCAGTGTCTTCCGTCAGCCGTCCGGCAATTCCAACGGCAACACCGTCGACCGGCAAGGCCGGCTGGTCACCTGCGAGCATTCGGGCCGCCGCGTCAGCCGCACGGAGCATGACGGCTCGATCACCACCATCGCCGCCAAATGGAAGGGCAAGCCGCTGAACTCGCCCAACGACGCCGTGGTGAAGTCCGACGGCTCGATCTGGTTCACCGATCCGACCTACGGCATCGACACCGACTATGAGGGCGATAAGGCCGAGAGTGAAATCGGCGCCTGCCATGTCTACCGGGTCGATCCCGATACGGGCGATATCGAGGCTGTCATCACCGACATGGTCAGGCCGAACGGCCTTGCCTTCTCGCTAGACGAAAGCCTGCTCTATGTGGTCGACACCGGCCGCACGCATGGCGCCGAGAACCCGGCACATATGCGGGTGTTCAACGTCGGCAAGCACGGCAAGAAGGTTTCCGGAGGCAAGGTGTTCGCCGACTGCACGGCCGGACTGTTCGACGGCTTCCGGCTCGACGCCGATGGACGTATCTGGACGAGTGCCGCCGACGGCATCCATTGCTACGATCCCGACGGCACGCTGATCGGCAAGGTCAAGGTACCGGAGGTGACCGCCAATTGCGTTTTCGGCGGCGCCAAGCTGAACTGTCTCTACATCGCCGGCACCACCTCGCTTTATTCGGTGCGGCTGATGGTGAACGGGGCCAAGACCTATTGAGCCTGCTGGAAACGCTTCTCTGGCGGCCCTTAGTGGCCGTTTTGCGGATAGCCGCTGCGCCCGCTTCGCCGGGGCTTCCGGAGCAACCATCCTGCGGTTCGCCGGAGCGGAGTTCGAAGCCGGCTCTCGGCGGTATCAGACACAATTCAAGAGGAGGGCGTCATGCCATTCGTCAACATCCGCATCGTCAAGGAAGTGATCGCCGCCGATCCGGCAGGCAAGAAGGCTGACATCGCCAGGAAAGTCACGGCGGCCATCATGGACGCCACCGGGCTGGGCAATGACGACGTTTGGGTCGTCTTCGAGGAGGTCAACGCCCGCGACTGGTATGTCGGCAAGACCGACGTCGAGACGTTGAGAGCCAAGAAGTAATCCAAGGCGCGATGAGCGCTGCAAATCCTGGGCTCTGCTCAGGAAGGTGAAGGTGCGGCCGTGCCTCCGCCGACCCTACTTTCACCCGTCCGGCGCTTCGCCCAGCTCTCCAGCCAGTCGCGGCTTTGCATCTCGATCAGCCGCGATGCGGTTCGCTCGAATTCGAACACCTCGACGCCGCGCTTGGCCACATAAAGCGCGTGCGGTAGCGCGTCGGCGCTCACCACCAGCCGCGTATGATGGTCGTAGAGCGTGTCGATCAACAGGATGAAGCGTTTGGCCTCGTTGCGCTTGCCTTCGCCCAGCACCGGCACACGGTCGATGAAAACAGTTGAAAACCGCCCGGCGATCGCCAGGTAATCGCGCGCGCCGAGCGGCTTTTCGCAGAGGTCGGCGAAGGTGAAACGCGCCGCGTCACCAGCGGCGGCCGGCACCACCACCTTGCGTCCCTTCAGCGTCAGCGAGGTCTCGGCCGTCGGCGCCCCGCGCGTCATCGCCTGCCAGGCCTCGTCGAGCGCCTGGTCGGCCGCCGCATCGGCCGGCGTGACATAGACCGGCGTACGGGCGAGCTTTTCCAGCCGGTAATCCTTGTCCCCGTCCAGCGACAGCACCTGTGCGTGGCGTTCCAATATGGCGATGAACGATAGGAAAAGTTGGCGGTTCAACCCGTCACGGTAAAGATCTTGCGGCGCCACGTTCGAGGTGGCGACCAGTACGACCCCATTCGCAAACAGTGCCGAGAACAGCCTGGACAGGATCATGGCGTCGGCTATGTCGGTGACCGAGAACTCGTCGAAACACAGCACCCAGGCCTGCTCGGCGAGCGCCTTGGCCACCGGCGGGATCGGATCGTCTTCCCTGACCGTGCCTTCCTTGCGCGCCTGCCGGTGTTTCTGGATACGGTCCTGCACGTCGGCCATGAAGTCGTTGAAATGCACACGGCGCTTGCGCCTGACCGGCAGGAGCTCGAAGAACATGTCCATCAGCATGGTCTTGCCGCGGCCGACGCCGCCGTGGATGTAGAGGCCCTTGACCGCTTCGTGCGTCTCGCGCTTGCGGGCAAACAGCCAGCCCAGTGCACTGGACTTGTGCGCCAGCCGCTTGGCCGAGATCTCGACGGTCAGCCGGTCGAGCGCGGCGGCGATCTCTTCCTGCGCGGCATCGCGCTCGATCGCGCCTGATACCACCAGATGGTCGTAGCGCTGCCGGACGGTCGGATGGGTCTGGAGGCCGTCACGCAGATGCATCGATCACGTCACTATTCAGAGCAGGATACCCAGGGAAGGGGGTGCCGAGATTGAGGTCACGCCGCCGGCATCACCTGGATATCGGCATGTCCTACCTCGTAAGCGAGATCGGTTGCCCGTTGGAAGTCTGGCCGTCGAATTTCGAGCCGCCCGACGAATAAAGCCGCGCCAGCGAACCGCCATTCTCGTCATAAAGCGTCAGCTGCTTGCCGGCGACGTTCCACGACTTGATGCCGTCGATCGGCGCCGGGCAATGCAGCGGCCCGGCGCGGAAACCGGCGCCGAACTTGGTCTGCGGCGTCGCCACCTTGCAGCTCTGGCCGGAGACGCTGACATTCCAGACACCGGCGACGGCCGCCGCGCTGAGATCGGCGGCACCCGCTGGCGCCGCGCCGTCCGGCGGCAGCGAAGCAACCTGCGTGTTGGCCGGCGCGGTCGGGAACTGCGACGGGTCGGTGGTGCCGGGCGAGGCCGGCGGCGGCAGCTGGTTGGAACTCACCTGGCCAGCGGGGGCTGGCTGCAGCGGCGCCGGTTGCTGGTCGTCCATCGACGAGAAGCGTGAGGTTGAGCAGCCGCTCGCAACGATTGCCGCCAGGGATACGGCCACCAGGCCGCCTTTCGAAAAATTCATTACAACCTCCGTCGGATCCGGCTGGGGGGAAGCCGTCCGCGCAATCTCACCTCCACCAAGATGGAGAAGGTGGCGAAATTTCAACCCGATATGGTTAAAATAGGGTTTGCGGTATGAATCGTTGCAAATTTGTCGCACTCACCCGGCGAGCGGCGCACTCGGCACGAACACATATCCGTCCGGTCCGACGATATAGCACTCGCGCAGACCATGCGGCTTGTCGATCGCGCCGGCCAGGACGATGTGGCCATGCTCCAGCGCCGCCGCCTCGATCGCGTCGGGCTCCGCGCCATGGAGACGCAGTTCGATGCCGGCACCGCGCGTCTCCGCACCCGCGATGGAGCCCGTCATGGGATTGTCGAGATAAGAATGGTCCGCATGCAGCATGAACACAGATCCCAGAAGCTCGATCGCGGCGAAATCCTCGTCGGCATAGACGATGCGGGCGCCAAGCACGTCACCGCAGAAGGCTACCATCGCCGCCATGTCCGATACCAGCAGATTGACGCCGATGCCGCGCGGCAGCGAGCGACCGAAATCCTCGGCCTTCATCCAGGGTGTCTTCGTCCGCTTCATCGCCATGGCGTCTTCCTCCTGATGCCGCGATCCTAGCCGAGACCGCCTTGCCGCCCTTGGCCTTCGGCCGGCAAACGCTTGCGCCAGCCGCGTCAGGGCTTATGTCTATGGCCAATTCCCGGAAAGGTGTGTGGCGCTTTCCCGGGAAAAACGCGCAGCCCTTTCCCCCTGGGAATTGCGTGAAAACAAAGAATTCACCGAAACCCCCCGGAGCGCAGACCTTGGCCGCCAGAAAGAAAGCCGCCAACCGCTACTACAGTGGCCCGCCCAGCGACCATTTCGACGGCAGCCTGTTCTTCAATCCCGGCGGCCGGATGCCCGGCCCCTTCAAGGATCTGCTGAAATGGCAGTTCAGCGGCCAACGCTCGAAATGGCCTGCTGCCAGCCCGAGCCCCTTTGCGCAGGCAAAGCCGGCCGCGACTGTCGAAGGCGCCGATCTGAGCGTGACCATGGTCGGCCATTCGACCTTGCTGATCCAGACCGCCGGGCTGAACATCCTTACCGATCCGGTTTGGTCGGAGCGCACGTCGCCGTTCTCCTTTGCCGGACCCAGGCGCGTCAATCCGCCGGGTATCGCCCTTGGCGATCTGCCGGCGATCGACCTCGTGCTGGTCAGCCACAACCACTATGACCATCTCGACCTTGCCACGCTGAGGCAGTTGCAGGAGAAGCACGATCCGCTGGTGGTGACGCCGCTCGGCAATGATGCCATCATCGCCGCCGCGGTGCCCGGCACGCGGCTTTCCGCGCATGACTGGGGCGACAGGGTCGATGTCTCCAACGGCACCGCGATCCACGTCGAACCAGCGCATCACTGGTCGGCGCGCGGGGCTCGCGACCGGCGCATGGCGCTGTGGGCAGGCTTCGTCATCGAGACGCCGGGTGGAAAAATCTATTTCGCCGGCGATACAGGCTTCCACGGCGGCATCAACTACCGGCTGATGGCGGACAGGCATGGCGGCTTCCGCTTCGCCATACTGCCGATCGGCGCCTACGAGCCGCGCTGGTTCATGGCGCCGCAGCACCAGAACCCCGAGGAAGCGGTCCAGGGCATGGCGTTGTGCAACGCGGCCTTCGCCGCCGGCTGCCATTGGGGCACGTTCCAGCTCACCGACGAGCCGTTCGACGAGCCTGCCCGGAAGCTGGCCGAGGCGCTGGACGGCCGAGGCATCCCACAGGAGCGCTTTCGCGCCTTGCGGCCCGGCGAGATCTGGGAAGTGCCCCGGATATGATCGCCTCGATGGCTGGAATGACCGTTTACGCTGCCATGGTTTTCGCTGATGGTCATCCCCGGACAGGATAGGGGAATCAGATGAAGTCAATCATGGCAGGTCTTTTGGCGCTGGTGGTCTCGGTGCCGGCGGCTTTCGCGGGCGAGATCAGCGATCGGGCGGCCGAGGCCGAGAAGCTGCTCCAGTCGGGTGATGGCGCCGGTGCGCTGGAGAAATTCAGCAGCGCCCAGGAAGCGCTCTGGCAAGCGATGCCGCTTGGCGTCCTGAACGTCAAGCAGGTCGACACCGCCTGTGGCTTCGGTATCTACAGCGAGCGCGCAAACCACATATACAAGCCCGGGGAGAAAATCGTGCTGTACATGGAGCCGGTCGGCTACGGCTACGGCAAGGACGGCCTCGGCAACAGCATTATCGCGCTTTCTGTCGACATCACCGTCGTGTCGGCAGCCGGCGAAAAGCTCGGCACAATGGAGAAGGTCGGCCGTGTTCAGATCGCCTCTCGCTCGCACAATCGCGAACTGTTCTTCAAACTCGACCTCTCCCTCGACGGCCTGCCGGCCGGCAAATACCGGTGCGACTTCGTCATGCATGACGAGAATTCGAGCAAGACGGCTCCCTTCAACACGGATATCGAGATCGCCGGCTGAGGCGATGCCGGGAAAACCACGATGTCCAATGGAGACGGCTCCGGCGCGGGTCATCCGTTCGACTGGCGCCGACTGAAACCACACACTGCAAGCGCTATCTCCCGGCCCCGGGAACCCAAAGCACGACAGCCGCGTTTTTCAACCGGTTTCAATGTGTCCGGCTTGCGAGGCGTTCCCATGCTCAAATGGATCATCATTCTCCTGATCATCGCCGCCGCGGCGAGCCTGCTCGGCATGCCGGCGCTGGCGGGCGCGGCCGCCACTGGCGCGCGCATTCTCATCGGCATCGTACTCATCATCTTCCTGTTGATCTTGCTTGGGGTCTTTGCAGTGACGTAAGTCCGTCGCCTTCGTCGTGAAAGCGGCTGCGCACTGGTAATTCCTGCCCGTTTCCGCCATATAGCGCCGAACGGACATGGAAATTTCGGAGCAATGGCAGGCACGGCCCCTTTCGCCAAGATGAACGGCATCGGCAACGAGATCATCGTTGCCGACATGCGTGGCCGTGCGGATCGGGTGACGGCCGCGGCTGCCGTCGCGCTCAATGCCGATGCCTCGACGCGGTTCGACCAGATCATGGCGATCCACGACGCCAGGACGCCGGGCACCGCCTATTTCGTCGACATCCTGAATTCCGACGGCTCGGGTGCGCAGGCCTGCGGCAACGGCATGCGCTGTGTCGTCCAGGCGCTGGCCGCCGAGACCGGCGAGAAGACCTTCACCTTCGAAACCGTGGCCGGGATCTTGAATGCCCGCGAACACGCGGACGGCTCGATTTCGGTCGACATGGGCACGCCGCGCTTCGGCTGGCGCGACATTCCGCTGGCCGAGGAGTTCCGCGACACCCGCATGATCGAATTGCAGGTCGGCCCGATCGACGCTCCGGTGCTGCATTCGCCTTCGGCCGTCTCGATGGGCAACCCACACGCCATCTTCTGGGTCGACGCCGATGTCTGGACCTATGAACTCGACCGTTTCGGCCCGCTGCTCGAAAACCATCCGATCTTTCCCGAGCGCGCCAACATAACCATCGCGCAGGTGACCTCGCCCGACAGCATGATCATCCGCACCTGGGAGCGTGGCGCCGGCCTGACCAAGGCCTGCGGCTCCGCCTCCTGCGCGGCTGTCGTTGCCGCCGCGCGCACCAGGCGCACGGGCCGCAGCGTCAACCTTTTGACCCCCGGCGGCGGCACGCTGCATGTCGAGTGGCGCGAGGACGACCACGTCATCCTGACCGGCGCGGCCGAGTGGGAATTCTCCGGCAGCTTCGATCCGTCGACCGGACAATGGGCCCGCGACACCGAAAGCGCGGCGTGATGTCAGCTCTGGCCAAGGACGTCGACGTGGCGAAGCAGCCCGGCCGCATCGACGTGGTGACTTTCGGCTGCCGTCTCAACACCTACGAGTCCGAAGTGATGCGGCGCGAGGCCGAAAATGCGGGCCTCGGCGGCGCCGTCATCTTCAACACCTGCGCCGTCACCGGCGAAGCGGTGCGCCAGGCCAGGCAGGCAATCCGCAAGGCGCGCCGCGACAACCCGGCCGCGCGCATCATCGTCACCGGCTGTGCCGCGCAGACCGAGCCCGAAAAATTCGCCGCCATGGACGAGGTCGATCTCGTGCTTGGCAATGAGGAGAAGCTGAAGGCCAATTCCTATCGCGCGCTGCCGGATTTCGGCGTCAACGACACCGAGAAGGCGCGCGTCAACGACATCTTTTCGGTGCGTGAGACCGCCGGCCACATGGTCGACGCCATCGAGGGCCGGGCCCGTGCGTTCGTGCAGGTGCAGAATGGCTGCGACCACCGCTGCACCTTCTGCATCATCCCCTATGGCCGCGGCAATTCTCGTTCGGTGCCGATGGGCGCCGCGGTCGAGCAGGTCAAGCGACTGGCGGGCAATGGCTACGCCGAGATCGTGCTGACCGGCGTCGACATGACGTCTTTCGGCGCCGACCTCCCAGGCGCGCCGAAGCTCGGCAAGCTGGTGAAGACCATCCTGCGTCAGGTGCCCGACGTACAGCGGCTCAGGCTGTCCTCCATCGATTCGATCGAGGCCGACGACGACTTGCTCGATGCGCTGGCCACAGAACCCAGGCTGATGCCGCATCTGCATCTGTCGCTGCAGTCGGGCGACGACATGATCCTAAAGCGCATGAAGCGCCGGCATCTGCGCGATCAGTCGATCCGCTTTTGCGAGGATGTGCGCAAACTGCGGCCCGGCATTGTTTTCGGCGCCGACATTATCGCGGGTTTCCCGACCGAGACCGACGCCATGTTCGAGAACTCGGAAAAAATCGTCGAGGAGTGCGGCCTGACCCATCTCCACGTCTTCCCGTTTTCGCCGCGCGAAGGCACCCCCGCCGCGCGCATGCCGCAGCTGCGTCGAGAGCTGGTCAAGCAGCGCGCCGCCCGGCTGCGCGCCGCCGGCGAAGCGGCCTACCAGCGCCACCTATCCTCGCTCGCTGGCAGCCGTCAGTCGGTCCTGATCGAGCGCGACGGCCTTGGCCGCACCGAAGGGTTCACGCTTGCCGCACTCGGCACCGGCGCGCCCGGAGAGATTGTCGAGGCTGATATAACCGGCCACGACGGGATCAGGCTGTTAGCCGCCCCCCTTCCCGCCCGCGCCGCCTGAGAACACAAAAGCATGGCTGGTTTTTTCAAGAAGATATTTTCGTTCGGCAAGAAGGAGGTCGTCGAGGAGCGCATCGACGAGACCGCTCCGCTGCCCCCGATCAAATGGGACCAGCTCGACGCGCTGAAACCGGCGGCCGAGCAGGCCGTGCCGGAGTTTTTGAAGCGCGAGCAGCCTGCGGCGGAAGCCGCGCCGGCGACCGTGCCCCACCCTCCCCGTGAGGAGGTAAGGCCAGCGCCCGCCGAGGAGCCGACGCCAGAGCCTGCCCCGACCATTCCGCCTACGCCGGAGCCGACCGTTCCAGCTGAGCCGGAACCTTTGCCGGAACCCCAGCCGCAGGAAGAACCCGCGCCCGAGACGCCTGCCGAGTCGCCTGCGCCGGACGAGGTCCCGCCGGCCGTCGTTCCGGAGCCCACGCCCGAGCCGCGGCCGCCGGAGATCCCGCCGGCGCCGTCGGAGCCGGAGATCGTTCCTTCGCGTCCCGAGAGGCGACCGGAACCCGCGCCCGTCGAAGCGCCGACGCTGCCAGTCGAAGTGCCGGCCGAGGTGCCCGCCCCGATCGAGGTGCCGCCGGCGGCGCCGGTTGAAGTGCCGCCGTCGGCGGCCGCCGTCGAGCAGCCTTCAAAGGCCGTCGCTGCCCCTCATCCGCCTGCCGGCACCTTCTCCCCGTATAGGGACGGGGCGAAGGAAGGGGCTTCAGCGCCGTCCTCGCCCGGTTTGCGGGGAGAGCATGAAGGACAGCGCGGACTTGTCGTCAAAGCGACGCTCGAAGCGCCACCAGCTGAAATCGCCCCGCCTATTCGCCAGCCTGCACCGGTCGAGACGCAGCCGGTCGTTGCCGAGGTCGCGCCCGAGCCTCAACCGGTCCCGCAGCCCGCCCGGGAGCCAAAACCCGTTCCCGGCAGGGTGACGGTCGCCAGGAAGGTCGAGCAGAAGGCCGAGCCGCAGAAGGCGCCGGAACCGGCGCCGAGGCAATCCTGGTTCCAGCGCATGCGGGACGGGCTAGCCCGGTCCTCGCGCGAACTGACCGGCAACATTGCCGGCGTCTTCACCAAGCGCAAGCTGGACGAGGAGACGCTGCAGGACCTGGAGGACGTGCTGATCCGCGCCGATCTCGGCGTCGAAACGGCGCTGCGCGTGACCGATTCACTGGCCGCCAGCCGCTACGGCAAGGATGTTTCCGATACCGAAGTGCGCGCCGTCATGGCGGCCGAGGTGGAGAAGGTGCTCGCCCCGGTCGCGAAGCCACTCGAGCTCGACCTCTCGCACAAGCCGCATGTTATCCTGGTGGTCGGCGTCAACGGCACCGGCAAGACCACGACCATCGGCAAGCTCGCCGCCAAGCTGACCGATGGCGGCCTGTCGGTGATGCTGGCCGCCGGCGACACGTTCCGCGCCGCCGCGATCGAACAGCTGAAGATCTGGGGCGAACGCACGAAGTCGCCCGTCATTGCCTCCAAGCTCGGCGCCGACGCCGCCGGTCTCGCCTACGATGCCTTCGAACGGGCAAAAGAAGCCGGCTCCGACGTGCTGATCATCGACACCGCCGGCCGGCTGCAGAACAAGACCGAACTGATGGCGGAGCTGGAAAAGATCGTCCGCGTGCTGGGCAAGCTCGATCCCGAAGCGCCGCACACCGTGCTGCAGACGGTCGACGCCACGACCGGCCAGAACGCACTCAACCAGGTCGAGATCTTCCGCAATATCGCCGGCGTCAACGGCCTGGTGATGACCAAGCTGGACGGCACGGCGCGGGGCGGTATTCTGGTGGCGATCGCGGCAAAGCATAAATTGCCGGTCTATTTCATCGGCGTCGGCGAACAGGTCGACGACCTCGAACCGTTTTCCGCAAGCGAGTTCGCCAGGGCGATCGCTGGAGTGGCTTGAACAGGCATGTTGCCGGAAGTGAGGCTTCCGGATGAGCGTGCGTTAGAAGGAAACCATGAACCCACCCATTGTCGAACGCGATCCGTCCGACCCGCAGAAAGAGAAGAAGGAAGGCATCAATCCCGTGCTCAAGCTGGCGCTGGAGCTTGGGCCGCTGCTCGTCTTCTTCTTCGCCAATGCGCGCGGCGAGTGGCTGACGCAGAAATTGCCCGTGCTGGCTGAATTCGGCGGCCCTATCTTCGTCGCCACAGGCCTGTTCATGGCCGCGACCGCGATCGCGCTGATCGCCTCATGGCTGCTCACCCGCACCTTGCCGATCATGCCGATGGTGTCGGGGGTCGTCGTCTTCATCTTCGGCGCGCTGACGCTTTATCTGCAGGACGACGTTTTCATCAAGATGAAGCCGACCATCGTCAACACGCTGTTCGGCGGCGTGTTGCTCGGCGGCCTGTACTTCGGCCGCTCGCTGCTCGGCTATGTCTTCGAGTCCGCATTCAAGCTCGATGCCGAAGGCTGGCGCAAGCTCACCTTCCGTTGGGGCCTGTTCTTCCTGTTCCTGGCCCTCGTCAACGAAGTCGTCTGGCGGAATTTTTCCACCGACGCCTGGGTTACGTTCAAGGTCTGGGGCATCATGCCGATCACGCTTCTGTTCACCTTCAGCCAGATGCCGCTGATCCTGCGCCACTCGCTGGACGACAAGGCCGGCGGCGAAGAGAAAGTCGGCAAATAAGGTTGCAAAGGGGAGAGCCATGGAATTCGTCACCACCCAGGAGGAGCTGCGGACGATCTACAAGACGCCGCGCCCGACCGATGGCTCGATCCGCAAGGAATTGAAGGCGCTCGACGCCCATTGCCGCTCCTTCATCGGCAAGAGCCCATTCGTGCTGATCGGCTCGTCCGACGGCGAAGGCAATGCCGACGTCACCCCGAAAGGCGACAAGCCCGGCTTCGCCGCCATTCTCGACGAGAACACCATCGCCATCCCTGACCGGCCCGGCAACAATCGGCTGGATACTCTTGAAAACATCATCCGCAATCCCTCGGTCGGGCTGCTCTTCCTCATCCCAGGCATGAACGAGACGCTGCGCGTCAATGGCGATGCCCGCATCACCGTCGATGCCACCTTGCGCGAGCGCCTTGCGGTCGACGGCAGGGAGCCGCAAAGCGTCATCGTGGTCGTGGTCAAGGCCGCCTATATGCATTGCGCCAAGGCTTTCATGCGCTCCGATTTGTGGAAGCCCGACAGCTGGCATGATCGCGCCACGCTGCCGACGCTCGGCCAGATCCTGCGCGACCAGCTGGCACTGGCCGATTCGGCCGAGGCGACCGACCGCTGGCTGGACGGCGAGTACAAACAGACGATGTGGTAGGGTTCTCGGCCCCCGATTCGTCTGGACTGGTCCGCCTTGCTCAACCTCATTGCGATATCCGGCAGCCTGCGGGCGGCCTCCACCAATTCGGCCCTCGTCGCGGCACTGGCGCTGAACACGCCAGCGGGCTGTCGCGTCACCGTCTATGACGGGCTTGGCCGGCTGCCGATCTTCAATCCCGACGACGAGGGCGAGCGGACGCCGCGCGACGTCTCCGATCTGATCGAGGCCATCACCCGCGCGGACGGTGTCATCGTCTCCTGTCCCGAATATGCCCATGGCGTTCCTGGCGGGCTGAAGAATGCGCTCGACTGGCTGGTTTCGCGTGACGCCGCCGTCGGGAAGCCCGCGATGCTGGCGCACGCCTCGCCACGCTCGCTCTACGCCCGCGCGGCGCTGGCGGAGATCATGCGGACCATGTCGTTCGCGCTTTGCGACGAGGCCATGCTCGAGGTTTCGCTCCTCGGCAAGAAGCCGGCGGAGGTTAAAAGCATTCTGGGAGAGCCGGCAAACGTGCGGGCAATTCGCGATGGCCTGTCAGCCTTCGCGGCGTTCATCCGCTCGCGTCAAATTTGAGCGGACTCGTGCCAAATCTGAGCGGACGCCGTCGTGTCGTCGTCCTGGAAGGACCGGAGGCGTCGGCCAATCGCTACAGCCGATAAACGTACATCACAAAGGTCTCCGCCTCGTCATGCGCCTCCTTGCGCCCCCCGTAAAGTGCGCGGGCAGGCAGATTGTCCGGCTCGGTGCCGACCCATGCCTCTTCGCAGCCTTGCTCACGGCCGAGCGCGAACATGGCGTCGAGCATTCCGCGCGCGATTCCCTGGCGCTGGAAAGCTGGCGAGACGCCGACCTCGTCGACATAGAGTTCGGGCGCCTTGTCCGGATGGCGGTGCATGATCGCCGCGCATTGGCCGACGACAACGTCCTCGGCCAGGGCCACGATCATGAAATGGCCCGATTGCGCGAGATAGCTGGCAAGGCGATCGGGCCGCACCGGCTCGTCGAACACGTCGTCGGCAATCCGCATCACAAGGGCGTCATCTCCCGGATATAGCCTTCTGATCTCAACCGCCATTGTGTAAATTCTCCCAAGTAGGCTTACAAACTTTGACGTTTACGTAAATCCCGAACACACTAACCGATTGAAAATGCAGGGGTCGAAATAATCGTTTGAATTTATTCCGCACCAGAGCTATTGGGTGCGGGAAATTCGCGGTTCCCCGCAGCGGTCCGGCCTCTTCCTCGACGCCGTGTTGGCGCGTCACAGACAAAGGGAAATCATCCTCACATGGCACGCAACAAGATAGCGCTGATCGGCTCGGGCATGATCGGCGGCACACTCGCCCACATGATCGGTCTCAAGGATCTCGGCGACGTGATCCTGTTCGATATCGCCGAGGGTATCCCGCAAGGCAAGGGCCTCGATATCGCGCAGTCGTCGCCGGTAGATGGTTTCGATTCCCGGCTGACTGGCGTCAACGACTATGCCGGCATCGAGGGCGCCGATGTCTGCATCGTCACCGCCGGCGTCCCGCGCAAGCCGGGCATGAGCCGCGACGACCTGCTGGGCATCAACCTGAAGGTCATGGAGCAGGTTGGCGCAGGGCTGAAGAAGTACGCGCCGAAGGCCTTCGTCATCTGCATTACCAATCCCCTCGACGCCATGGTGTGGGCGCTGCAGAAGTTTTCGGGCTTGCCCAAGACCCATGTCGTCGGCATGGCCGGCGTGCTCGACAGCGCGCGCTTCCGCTACTTCCTGGCCGAGGAATTCAAGGTTTCGGTCGAGGACGTCACCGCCTTCGTGCTCGGCGGCCACGGGGATTCCATGGTGCCGATGATCCGCTATTCCACGGTGTCGGGCATTCCGCTTCCCGACCTGATCAAGATGGGCTGGACCTCGAAGGAAAAGCTCGACCAGATCGTGCAGCGCACCCGCGACGGCGGCGCCGAGATCGTCGGTCTTCTGAAGACCGGCTCGGCCTATTACGCGCCGGCGGCCTCGGCTATCCAGATGGCCGAATCCTACCTCAAGGACAAGAAGCGCGTGCTGCCTTGCGCAGCACACCTCTCCGGTCAGTATGGCGTCAAGGGTACCTATGTCGGCGTGCCCGTGGTGATCGGCGCCGGCGGTGTCGAGCGCGTCATCGAGATCGACCTCAACAAGGCCGAGCAGAAGATGTTCGAGGCATCGGTGGCGACCGTGCAGGGCCTGACCGAGGCCTGCGTCAAGATCGCGCCGCAGCTCGCCTCGAAGTAACCCCGCCCAAACGTCACCCCGGCAAAACGACCCTGGAGATAGTTCCCGATGAACATCCATGAATATCAAGGCAAGGCGCTGCTGAAGAGCTTTGGCGCGCCGGTGGCCGAAGGCGTGCCGGTTTTCAAGGCAAGCGAGGCGGAAGCCGCGGCACAAGCGCTGCCCGGCCCGCTCTATGTGGTCAAGAGCCAGATCCATGCCGGCGGCCGCGGCAAAGGCAAATTCAAGGAGCTCGGCCCCGATGCCAAGGGCGGCGTGCGGCTGGCGAAGTCGGTGGCCGAGGTCGTTGCCAACGCCAACGAGATGCTCGGCCACACGCTGGTGACCAAGCAGACCGGCCCGGCCGGCAAGCAGGTCAACCGCCTCTATATCGAGGACGGCGCCGACATCGAGCGCGAACTCTATCTCTCCATTCTGGTCGACCGCTCGGTCGGCCGGATCGCCTTTGTCGTCTCGACCGAGGGCGGCATGGACATCGAGGGCGTCGCGCACGACACGCCGGAAAAGATCATCACCGTCGCCATCGATCCGGAAAAGGGCGTTACGGCTGAGGACGTCAAGGCGCTCAACGACGCGCTGAAGCTCGAAGGCGAAGCGGCCAAGGATGGTGGCACACTGTTCCCGATCCTCTACAAGGCCTTTGTCGAAAAGGACATGAGCCTGCTCGAGGTCAACCCGTTGATCGTGATGAAGAACGGCCGCCTGCGCGTGCTCGACGCGAAAGTGTCGTTCGACAACAACGCGCTGTTTCGCCACCCCGATGTGCTCGAACTGCGCGATACCACCGAGGAAGACGAGAAGGAGATCGAGGCGTCGAAATACGACCTCGCCTATGTCGCGCTCGACGGCAATATCGGCTGCATGGTCAACGGCGCCGGCCTTGCCATGGCGACGATGGACATCATCAAGCTCTATGGCGCCGAGCCCGCCAACTTCCTCGATGTCGGCGGCGGCGCGTCCAAGGAGAAGGTGACGGCGGCGTTCAAGATCATCACCAGGGATCCGGCGGTCAAGGGCATCTTGATCAACATTTTCGGCGGCATCATGAAGTGCGACATCATCGCCGAGGGCGTGATCGCCGCGGTCAAGGAAGTTGGGCTCAAGGTGCCGCTGGTCGTGCGCCTGGAAGGCACCAATGCCGAGCTCGGCAAGAAGATCATCAACGACAGCGGCCTGAACGTGGTTTCGGCCGACGATCTTGACGATGCGGCCAAGAAGATCGTGGCGGCGGTGAAGGGCTGATCCGGTGCCTCCACGCAAGATAAACCTGGTTGAGGCGGCGGATCAGAAGATCACCGCGGTCTTCGATCCGCATATCGCCGGCGACATCAATGACAGCCAGGCCAAGGTCGCCAAGTTCGGCGAGGTCTTCGACTGGCACGCGCATGACAATGAGGACGAAGCTTTTCTCGTGCTGCGCGGCAGGATCGCCATCGATTTCCGCGACGGGCCGATCGAGCTCGGCGAGGGCGACTTCATCGTCGTGCCGCGGGGCGTCGAGCATCGCCCGCGTTCGCTGACATCGGAGCCGGTGGTTCTGATGTTCGAACCGGCGACGACACTCAACACCGGCAATGCCAAGAGCGGCCTGACGGTCACCGATCTGAAGCGGCTCTGACCGATGAACGCGGCCTCCTTCTCCTCGCTCTCTGACGGTCACCAGCGCTTGCAGGCGCTGGTCGGCGCGTGGCGCGGCGAGGAAGAGGTCTCCGACACGCAATGGGCCGATGGCGGCCCAGCGACGTCCGAAGTGCTGGCGCAGGCTGAGTTCGGCGGCCAGTTCGTGGTGCAGCGCTATCGCCAGCGCCGCGACGGTACGATCTCGTTCGGGTCGCACTGCGTGTTCGGCTTCGACCAGCAGAACGGCCTCGTCACCATGCATCAGTTCGATTCGATGGGCTTTGTGCCGGTGTCGCCGGCGACAGGCACCTGGGACGGCAACACACTGACGCTGCTGCGCTCATCGTCGCGCGGAGCCGCACGCGTGACTTACGATTTCGATGGCGGTGACAGCTATCGCATGCGGTTGGAGTTTCAGCCGATCGGCAGCGATGCCTGGCAAGACATGGTGAGCGGCCTCTACCGGCGCGTTTTGCCTTCCGAGTTGAGGGAAGGCTGATCGATGGAGATGGTGCGCAAGGCCGTTGAAGAATTACACATAATCACACATATTATGGCTGTGTATTTATGTGGAGACGCGCGATGAAGAACGTCACCCTGGCCATGGACGAGGCTCTGCTCGAAAAGGCGCGAGGCCTTGCCGAGCGCCGCAAGACGACGCTCAACGCCCTCGTTCGTTCCCTGCTCGCGCACGAGGTCGAGCAGGAAGACCGGATTGCCTGGGCCAAGGCGGGAATGAGGCGGCTCATGGACGAGGCCGCGAAACGGAGCGATAGCGCCGACACCCCTTACAAGTGGGATCGAAGGGACGCCTATGCCGACCGGGAAGATCGATTGCTTTCTCGACACGAACGTCCTGATCTACGCGGCTTCGGAGAAGAATCGTGATCCGCGCCGCGCGCCAATCGCTGAAGAGCTGGTATCGAGCACTGTCTTTGGCGTGTCGGGCCAGACTTTGGCCGAATTCACCGCAGTGGCGCGCGGGAAATCCCTACTTGGCGATGATCTGCTCGATCAGTGGCTGGTCCTCCTCGGCACCTGCCCGTTGGTACCTGTCGATGAAAGCTATGTTCGCGCGGGACTGGACCTCGCGCGACGTTACGGAATTCACTACTACGACGCCGCGCTTCTCGCAGCGGCCGGGTATCTCGGCGCGCCGATTTTCTATACCGAAAACCTCAACCACAACCAGGTTTATGGCTCGGTCCGAGCCGTCAATCCTTTCTTGTAATCGCTGAATTCAGAGGCGTAATCACCCATGTCCATTCTCGTCGACAAGAACACCAAGGTGCTGGTGCAAGGCCTGACCGGCAAGACCGGTACGTTCCATACCGAGCAGGCGCTGGCCTATCACGGAACAAAGATGGTCGGCGGCATCCATCCCAAGAAAGGTGGCGAGACCTGGACCGGCTCGAAGGGCGAGAGCCTGCCGATCTTCGCCACCGTCGCCGAAGGCAAGGAAAAGACAGGCGCCAACGCCTCCGTCATCTACGTGCCGCCGGCGGGCGCCGCGGAAGCCATCATCGAGGCGATCGAGGCGGAGATCCCGCTGATCGTCTGCATCACCGAAGGCATTCCGGTGATGGACATGATCAAGGTCAAGGCGCGGCTCGATCGCTCGGCCTCGCGACTGATCGGACCGAACTGCCCGGGCGTGCTTACCCCTGACGAATGCAAGATCGGCATCATGCCCGGGAACATCTTCCGCAAGGGCTCGGTCGGCGTTGTTTCGCGCTCGGGAACACTTACCTATGAGGCTGTGTTCCAAACCACCAATGTCGGCCTCGGCCAGACCACTGCCGTCGGCATCGGCGGAGACCCCGTCAAGGGCACCGAGTTCATCGACATGCTCGAGATGTTCCTGGCCGATGATGAGACCAAGTCGATCATCATGATCGGCGAGATCGGCGGTTCGGCCGAGGAAGACGCCGCGCAGTTTCTCAAGGACGAAGCCAAGCGTGGTCGCAAGAAGCCGATGGCCGGCTTCATCGCCGGGCGCACCGCGCCGGCGGGCCGCACCATGGGCCATGCCGGCGCGGTCATCTCCGGCGGCAAGGGCGGCGCGGAAGACAAGATCGCGGCGATGGAATCGGCCGGGATAAAAGTCTCGCCGTCGCCGGCACGGCTGGGCACGACGCTGGTCGAGGCGATCAAGGGTTAAGGCAGTAGTGAGTAGCAGGTAGTCAGTAGTGAAGAAGGGAAGAACGGGTGAGTAGCAGCTGAGCCGAAAATTCCATTTTCCACTCACTACCGGCTACTCACTATTCCCTCGAAAGGAGACGGAGCCAGGCTCCGCTGAAACGACATGGCAAGACAAGATCAGGCCAACGACCAATTTTCGCTTACCTCTTTCCTCTATGGCGGCAATGCCGATTACATCGACGCGCTCTACGCGGCGTATGAGGACGATCCCGCCTCGGTCAATCCCGAGTGGCAGGAGTTCTTCGCCGGGCTGAAGGACGATGCCGGCGATGTGCGCAGGAACGCCAAGGGCGCTTCGTGGGCGAAACCTTCCTGGCCGCTGCAGGCCAATGGCGAGCTGGTGTCGGCGCTGGACGGCAATTGGGGCATCGTCGAGAAGCACCTGGAAAAGAAGGTCAAGGACAAGGCCGTCACCAACGGTGTCGTGCTGTCCGACGCCGATGTGCACCAGGCGACACGCGATTCCGTGCGCGCCATCATGATGATCCGCGCCTTCCGCATGCGCGGCCATCTGCACGCCAATCTCGATCCGCTCGGCATCAACACGCTCGAGGATTACAACGAACTGTCGCCGGAGAATTACGGCTTCACCGAAGCCGACTACGACCGGCCGATCTTCCTCGACAATGTGCTAGGGCTCGAATTCGGCAGCATCCGGCAGATGCTGGAGATTCTCACCCGCACCTATTGTTCGACGCTCGGCGTCGAGTTCATGCATATTTCCGATCCCGAGGAAAAGGCCTGGATCCAGGCGCGTATCGAGGGCGCCGACAAGGAGATCTCGTTCACCGCCACCGGCAAGAAGGCGATCCTGCAGAAGCTGGTCGAGGCGGAAGGCTTCGAGCAGTTCATCGACGTCAAGTACAAGGGCACCAAGCGCTTCGGTCTCGACGGCGGTGAATCGCTGATCCCGGCGCTGGAGCAGATCGTCAAGCGCGGCGGCCAGCTCGGCATGAAGGAGATCGTGCTCGGCATGGCACATCGCGGCCGCCTCAATGTGCTTTCTCAGGTTATGGCCAAGCCGCACCGAGCCATCTTCCACGAATTCAAGGGCGGCTCGGCGGCTCCCGACGAGGTCGAGGGCTCGGGCGACGTGAAGTACCATCTCGGTGCCTCGTCGGACCGCGAGTTCGACGGCAACAAGGTTCACTTGTCGCTGACGGCGAACCCTTCGCACCTGGAGATCGTCGATCCCGTGGTGATGGGCAAGGCGCGCGCCAAGCAGGATTCCCTGTTCGGCCGCGGCCGCGAGGAGATCGTGCCGCTGGAAGAGCGGGCCAAGGTGCTGCCGCTCTTGCTGCATGGCGACGCCGCCTTCGCCGGCCAGGGCGTGATCGCCGAGATCCTCGGCCTGTCGGGCCTGCGTGGCCACCGCGTCGCGGGCACGCTGCACTTCATCATCAACAACCAGATCGGCTTCACCACCAATCCGCGCTTCTCGCGCTCATCGCCCTATCCGTCCGATGTCGCCAAGATGATCGAGGCGCCGATCTTTCACGTCAATGGTGACGATCCGGAGGCTGTGGTGCACGCCACCAAGGTGGCGATCGAGTTCCGCATGAAATTCCACAAGCCGGTGGTCGTGGACATGTTCTGCTACCGCCGCTTCGGCCACAATGAGGGCGACGAGCCGGCCTTCACCCAGCCGCTGATGTACAGCAACATCCGCACCCACAAGACGACAGTGCAGATCTATGGCGATCGCCTGATCACCGAAGGGCACATCACCCAGGCCGAGCTCGATCAGATGAAGGCCGACTGGCGCGCGCATCTGGAAGCCGAATGGGAAGTCGGCCAGCACTACAAGCCAAACAAGGCCGACTGGCTCGACGGCGCCTGGTCAGGCCTGCGCACGGCCGACAACCAGGACGAGACAAGGCGCGGCAAGACCGCGGTACCGGTCAAGACACTGAAGGAAATCGGCAAGAAGCTGACCGAGGTGCCGAAGGGTTTCGAAGCGCACAAGACGATCATCCGCTTCCTCGAAAACCGGCGCCAGGCGATCGAGTCCGGTGAAGGCATCGACTGGTCGACGGCCGAGGCGCTGGCTTTCGGCGCGATCCTGCTCGATGGCAATCCGATCCGGCTTTCTGGCCAGGATTCCGAGCGCGGCACCTTCTCGCAGCGCCATTCCGTGCTTTACGACCAGCGCGACGAGACCCGCTACATCCCGCTCAACAATCTGTCGGCGGCGCAGGCCGGTTACGAAGTCATCAACTCGATGCTGTCGGAAGAAGCGGTGCTGGGCTTCGAATATGGCTACAGCCTGGCCGAGCCGAAGGCGCTGACGCTGTGGGAGGCGCAGTTCGGCGACTTCGCCAACGGAGCCCAGGTGGTGTTCGACCAGTTCATCTCGTCGGGCGAACGCAAGTGGCTCAGAATGTCTGGCCTCGTCTGCCTGCTGCCGCATGGCTATGAAGGCCAGGGCCCGGAACATTCTTCCGCCCGGCTGGAGCGCTTCCTGCAGCTCTGCGCCGAAGACAATATGCAAGTCGCCAACTGCACGACGCCGGCCAACTACTTCCACATCTTGCGCCGGCAGCTGAAGCGCGACTTCCGCAAGCCGCTGATCCTGATGACGCCGAAGTCGCTGCTGCGCCACAAGCGGGCGGTGTCGACGCTGCCGGAAATCTCGGGCGAAAGCTCGTTCCACCGGCTGCTGTGGGACGATGCCCAGCTGTTGCCCAACCAGGCGATCAAGCTGACCAAGGATTCCAAGATCCGCCGTGTCGTGCTGTGCTCGGGCAAGGTCTATTACGACCTCTATGAGGAGCGCGAGAAGCGCGGCATCAACGACATCTATTTGCTGCGCGTCGAACAGCTCTATCCGTTCCCGGCCAAGGCGCTGATCACCGAGCTGTCACGCTTCCGCAACGCCGAGATGGTGTGGTGCCAGGAGGAGCCCAAGAACATGGGTGCCTGGTCGTTCATCGATCCGTATCTGGAATGGGTGCTGGCGCATATCGACGCCAAGCATCAGCGGGTGCGCTACACCGGCCGTCCGGCGGCCGCGTCGCCGGCTACCGGGCTGATGTCGAAGCACCTCGCCCAGCTCGCCGCCTTGCTCGAAGACGCGCTCGGCGAATAAGCAGAACAGAACCGAAAGAACGGACAGGCACAATGGCTACCGAAATCCGCGTTCCCACACTCGGCGAATCCGTCACCGAAGCGACCGTCGGCAAATGGTTCAAGAAGGTCGGCGATGCCATTGCCGCGGACGAGCCGCTGGTCGAGCTCGAGACCGACAAGGTGACGATAGAGGTGCCCGCCGCCGCCGCCGGGACGCTCGGTGAGATTACAGTTGGGGAAGGCGAGACGGTCGGCGTCGGCGCCCTGCTCGGGTCGATTTCGGCCGGTGGCGCGGCTGGTCCCGCGACCAAGCCGCAAGCGGTCGCGCAGGCGTCCAGCCCTGACGCGGCATCCACCACCAAGCAGGCCGCGGCCGAGACCGCCAAGGTTGCCGGCGATGCCGGACCGGTCGAGCCGCGCACCATGCCGCCGGCGCCGGCGGCGGCAAAATTGATCGCCGAGAACAATCTGTCGGTCGACCAGCTCTCCGGCTCGGGCAAGCGGGGCCAGGTGCTGAAGGGCGACGTGCTGGATGCCATCTCCAAGGGTGCGCCGTCGCAGCCGGCCGAGACGCCAAAGGCAGCGCCGGCACCGATCGCGGTTCGGGCGCCGTCGTCGGGCGACGATGCATCGCGCGAGGAGCGCGTGCGCATGACCAAGCTGCGCCAGACCATCGCGCGCCGCCTGAAGGAGGCGCAGTCTACCGCCGCCATGCTGACCACCTTCAACGAAGTCGACATGTCGGCGGTGATGGCGCTCAGGACCAAGTACAAGGACGTTTTCGAGAAGAAGCACGGCGTGAAGCTCGGTTTCATGGGCTTCTTCACCAAGGCCGTCACCCACGCGCTGAAGGAAATCCCCTCGGTCAATGCCGAGATCGACGGCACCGATATCATCTTCAAGAACTATGCCCATATCGGTGTCGCGGTCGGCACCGAAAAGGGTCTCGTGGTTCCGGTCGTGCGCGATGCCGACCAGATGTCGATCGCCGAGATCGAGAAGGATATCGGCCGGCTGGGCATCGCCGCGCGCGACGGCAAGCTGTCGGTCGCCGACATGCAGGGCGGCACCTTCACCATCTCCAATGGTGGCGTCTACGGGTCGCTGATGTCGACGCCCATCCTCAATGCGCCGCAGTCGGGCATTCTCGGCATGCACAAGATCCAGGACCGGCCGGTCGTGGTCGGCGGCCAGATCGTGATCCGGCCGATGATGTATCTGGCGCTCAGCTACGATCACCGCATCGTCGACGGCAAGGAAGCCGTGACCTTCCTGGTGCGGGTCAAGGAAAGCCTGGAGGATCCGGAACGGCTGGTGCTCGATCTCTGAGGCGGTCGGATGGCGGCTTGCGGCAAAGAGCGGCCAATGATGGCCCGTTTGCTTGGAGCCACCAAACCGGTTGTGTTGATGGCCGGTATCGTGATGGCTACCGCAGCCGCCCAGGCCGCCTGTCCAATCGAGCTTGCCGTCTATGGCGACGTCCAGAGTGGCGGCGAGATCGATTTTACTCCGACCGGCACATCGGCTGTTGTCACCAACACGTTCCGGCTGATCCTCGACAACAATGTGGTGCTGAACGGCATCGTCATGTGGACCGCGGATGTTGCGCGGCCGAACGGCGCGCTGATGTACAAGTGCCCGGAAGGCGACGTGACCGGCGAGGAGCTTGCCGCCTGCACGCTGTGGAACGGCGTCATCTACACGTCCGACGACAAGGGCACTGTCGGGCTTTTGCCGGCCGAGGGTGTCGAGGCGCCGAAGACGCTGATCCTGCCCGATCTCGGGCCGGTGCTTAGGCAATCCCGGGCGTATGGCGGCGGCGGATTTTCGAAAGTGCCATCCGATGTGTTCGCGATGAAGGGATGCCAGGAATGAGCGCGACGCAAAAAGTGCTGCTGGTCACCGGCGGCGGCCGCGGCATCGGCGCCGCCATCTGCCGACTGGGATCGGAGGCGGGCTATCGCGTCGCGGTCAATTATGCCTCCAACAAGGCCGCCGCCGATGCGCTGGTCGCCGAGATCAGGAACGGCGGCGGCGAAGCCGTTGCCGTCAGGGGCGATGTCGGCAAGGAAACCGATATCGTGGCCATGTTCGGCGCCGTCGACCGCGCCTTTGGCCGCTTCGACGCCTTCGTCAACAATGCCGGCATCGTCGACGTCAAGGCGCGCGTCGACGAGATGGATGTTTCGCGGCTGGAACGCATGATGCGCATCAATGTCATCGGCTCGTTCCTGTGCGCCCGCGAGGCGGTCAAGCGCATGTCGACGCGGCATGGCGGGTCGGGCGGTGCGATCGTCAACATCTCGTCGGCGGCGGCGACGCTAGGCTCGCCGGGCGAATATGTCGACTATGCCGCCTCCAAGGGCGCCATCGACACCTTCACCATCGGGCTTGCCCGCGAAGTGGCGCTGGAAGGCATTCGCGTCAATGCGGTGCGGCCGGGCATCATCGACACCGACATCCACGCCTCCGGAGGCCAGCCGGACCGGATAGAGCGGTTCCGCGATCTGCTGCCGATGAAAAGGGCGGGCACGGCGGATGAAGTCGCCGGTGCGGTCCTCTATCTTTTATCCGATGCCGCGTCCTATACGACGGGCGCGATCCTGAATGTCAGCGGCGGCCGCTGAACCCCAAGCAAAGGGAAACAAACATGGCTTATGACGTGGTTATCATCGGCTCCGGACCGGGCGGCTATGTCTGCGCCATCAAGGCGTCACAGCTTGGGCTGAAGGTCGCGGTGGTCGAAAAGAACGCGACCTTCGGCGGCACCTGCCTCAACATCGGCTGCATCCCGTCCAAGGCGCTGCTTTATGCATCGGAAATGTTCGCCGAGGCCGGCCATTCCTTCGACACGCTCGGCGTCGAAATTCCGGCACCCAAGCTGAACCTGAAGAAAATGATGGCGCACAAGGATGCGACGGTGTCGTCCAACGTCAATGGCGTCGCCTTCCTGTTCAAGAAAAACAAGATCGATGCCTTCCGCGGCACCGGCAAGGTGGTCGCCGCAGGCAAGGTCTCGGTGACCGGCGAGGACGGCAAGGTCGAGGAGATCGAGACCAAGAACATCGTCATCGCCACCGGGTCCGATGTCGCCGGCATTCCCGGCGTCAAGGTCGACTTCGACGAGACGGTCATAGTTTCGTCGACGGGCGCTCTGTCTTTGGAGAAGGTGCCGGGCCATCTGGTGGTAGTCGGCGGCGGTGTCATCGGCCTCGAGCTCGGCTCGGTCTGGGCACGGCTCGGCGCCAAGGTCACTGTGGTCGAGTTCCTCGACACCATTTTGGGCGGCATGGACGGCGAGGTGTCGAAACAGTTCCAGCGGCTGCTCTCCAAGCAGGGCTTCGAGTTCAAGCTCGGCGCCAAGGTGACCGGCGTCGCCAAGGCCAAGAAGGGCGCGACCGTTACCTTCGAGCCCGTCAAGGGTGGCGCGGTCGAGACCATCGAGGCCGATGCCGTGCTGATCTCGACGGGACGCCGCGCCTTTTCGGACAGCCTCGGGCTGAAGGAAGCCGGCGTCGAGGTCGACGAGCGCGGCCGGGTCAAGACCGACGGGCATCTCAGGACCAGTGTTCCCGGAATCTACGCCATCGGCGACGTCATCGCCGGGCCGATGCTGGCGCACAAGGCCGAGGACGAGGGCGTGGCCGTGGCCGAGACCATCGCCGGCCAGGCCGGCCATGTGAACTATGACGTCATTCCGAGCGTCGTCTACACCAGTCCGGAGATCGCGTCGGTCGGCAAGACCGAGGAAGAGCTGAAGAAGGCCGGCATCGACTACAAGGTCGGCAAATTCCCCTTCACCGCCAACGGCCGCGCGCGCGCCATGCTGCATACCGACGGTTTCGTGAAGATCCTGGCCGACAAGACAAGCGACCGCGTGCTCGGCGTCCATATCGTCGGCTTCGGCGCCGGTGAGATGATCCATGAGGCGGCGGTGCTGATGGAGTTCGGCGGCTCGTCGGAAGATCTGGCCCGCACCTGCCACGCCCATCCAACGATGTCGGAAGCGGTGAAGGAAGCGGCGCTGGCCACCTTCTTCAAGCCGATCCACATCTAAGGGTGCCCAACGCTTGGTCATACTATGGCGGAACAAGGAGCGAAGCGACGCGGCGTAGACCATAGGCTCCATGCCGTGACTTCAGAGCGCTCCTGCGGTGCGGAATTCTGGTCCGCTGCATTCCTCGGCCGAGGTCGCGGCATGCATCCTCGGGTCAAGCCCGAGGATGACGAACGCGCGGGGGTGGCTTGGCGCCAAAGACCCCCCAACGGTCATCACCCAAAACAAAACGGCCCGCCTTTCAGCGGGCCGTTCGCTTTTGATTCGAGCCGATCAGTTGGCCGGCGCAGGCGCTGGTGCGGGAGCCGGCGCTGGTGCAGGAGCCGGGGCGGGCGCTGGTGCAGGAGCCGGGGCGGGCGCGGGAGCTGGCTTGGCCGGTTCGGCGGGCTTCATCGGTTCAGCCGGCGCGGGCGCCGGAGCCGGTGTGCTGGCCGCTGGCGGTTCGGCGGGTGCCGGGTGCTCGCCACTTCTTCCGAAAACATAATACGCGACAATCGCCAGGATGACGACGACCAGTGCAATCAGCCAGGGGCTGCCGCCACCGCCGCTCGGCCGAGGGGCATTGGTGGTAGAATTGTACGGATCGTTTGGATTTGGTGTGTTCGCCATAAATGTGTCCTCCGGGAAAATGAAAAAGGTCAATCAACATCCATCAACGCGCAACCGTTGAATGGGTTTCACTCTAGCGGAGGAAAACGCCGGAAACGCGGCGTTTGCGGGCCTCCGCTGCCGTCCGACTCAATTGACGGCGGTGACAGTATAGCCGGCTTTGCGGAAATCCTCGACCAGTCCCTCTGGACCGGGCAGATGCAGCGCGCCGACCGCCATGAAGGCGTTGCCCTTGGCCAGGATCGGCTCGGCATGATCGACCATCACCTTGTTGCGGCTGGTGATCATGGTTTCCTCGAAGGCGGCGTAGCCCGCGGGGTCGTCCTGCTCCTCGGGCATGGCGGCGCGGAACAGCGGCCAGAACATGCCGGTGTCGCCACGCTGGTAAAGCACGATCATGGTCTCGTTGATGTCGTTGACCTTGTCGCCCAGCTTCAGCGTGTCGACCAGACCCTTCATGTGAAAGGCGAGCGGCAGCGAAGCCATGGCGCGCAGCTGGCTCTCGGCCGTTTCCAATCCTTCCACCGGCTTGCCGGCCGCCTTGGCGCTCTCCGCCAGCTTCACGTCGAGCACCGGCGCGCCGCTGGACTGGCGGGCGAGCTCGCAAGCCGGAAGCGCCATCATGGCCGACAGCATCCACGGCTTCATCTTGGCGACTGTCGCCGGGGGGATGCCGCGCGCGTCGAGCGCGGCGTTCATGGCCGCCGCTTCGTCCGGCGACAGCAGTGACGAAAGCGTCGTGGAGTCGGTGAACATCATCAGGTCCGGCTCCTTCAGCATCGCCGTCATCATCTTCTGCTTGTCGAGCACGTCGGTGGTCTCGATGATGAGGGTGCCGGCTGCATCGAAGGCCTTCTGCGCATAGGCCGGCAGCGTGGTGACGCGCGGATCGGTCATGTGCATGGTGCCGAACAGGTAGGATGGCTGTTCGCCTGACTTTTCCAGCTTCCAGAGCAGCCCCTTGCCGTTCAGCGTGGCAGCCGCCTCGGCCTCGATTTTGCCGTAGGTGGCAGGGTTGTTCTTCTGCAAGGCGGACAGCATGTCGGCGCCGGTACAGGTCGGAATTTCCGCGTGCGCCCTGCCGACGGCGAACAGCAGGACAGCAAGGAAGGACAGGAAAAACAGCACGTTGAGCGCCACAAGCAGTTTCAGCGAGACGGAAGCCGCACGGTCGGCGATGGCAATGACACGTTTCATGGTCCCATTCCTAGGACTGAAAAGCGGCAAAACCGTTAATCGGGAGGGCAAAATTGAAGGGTTCATGCCCTGGGATGGGCCGATTCGTAAATTTCGAGCAGCCTTGCGGTGTCGACGCCGGTATAGATCTGCGTCGTTGACAGGCTGGCGTGGCCCAGGAGTTCCTGGATGGTGCGCAGATCGCCGCCTCGGCCGAGCAGATGGGTGGCGAAGGAATGGCGCAAGGCATGCGGCGTCGCCGTCTCCGGCAGGTTGAGCGCCGAACGCAGCTTCGCCATGTCACGCTGGATGATGGCCGGGTTGAGCGGGCCGCCGCGCGCGCCGCGAAACAGCAGGCCCTTCGGATCGAGATGATAGGGGCAGAGCCGGCGGTATTCGCCGATCGCCCTGCGCGCCACCGGCAGTACCGGCACCAGCCGTGTCTTGCCGCCCTTGCCGGTGACGCGCAGGACGGTGTCGGCTTCCGACGCCAGGTCGGCGGCGGCGAGGCCAAGCGCTTCCGAAATGCGCAGGCCCGAGCCGTAAAGCAGCGTCAGCACGGCGGCGTTGCGGGCGGCGATCCAGGGTTCTTCCGCCAGTTGCCCCTCGACGGAGACCACGTGCCTGGCATCGCTCGCCGTCAGGGGCTTGGGCAGCGATTTGGGCTGGCGTGGCGCTCGCAAGGCCGCGGCACCAGCCGCATTGGCGAGGCCGCGCCGCTCAAGGAACCGCAGCAGTGAACGAATGCCGGCCAGGCCACGGCCAAGCGTGCGGGCGCCGGCGCCGGCATGGCGGCGGGCGGCGAGGAAGCCGCGCAGGTCGGCCGGGCGCAGGTCGGCGATATCTGAAATGCCAGGCGGTCCGCCGATATGGCCGGTGAGGAAGTGCAGGAACTGGCGTGAATCGCGCTCATACGCCTCGACGGTTGCCGGCGAGAGCCGGCGTTCGCGCGCCAGCATCTTCAGCCAGCTTTCGCGCGCGGCCTGGAGATCGGCTTTTGCCGGTATGAGGAATTCCTGCATGGGGCCTGTTCCGGTTCGCCACCATTTTCCGGCAGCCGGGTTAGGAAGCGGTGAAGAGCCCGTTATTGAAATGACCGCGAGGCGGCGCTAGAGCAGGACAAAGGATTTTCGCCCATGAGCAAGCCGCAGAACCCCGTCCAGATGGCCGTAATCGGCGCCGCGCACGGCATCAAGGGCGAACTCAGGGTGAAAACGTTCACCGGCGAGCCAATGGCGCTGGCGGATTATGGGCCGCTCTACGCCAGGGATGGACGAGCCTTTCAGATAACCGACATAAGGCCTGCCAACACCGTTGTCGTGGTGCGGTTCAAGGGTGTCAGCGACCGCAATGCGGCCGAGGCGCTCGCCGGCACGGAGCTGTTCGTTGATCGCTCGATGCTGCCCGACGATGGCGAGGAGGACGAATTCTACCATGCCGACCTGATCGGGCTGGAGATCCGGGATGATACCGGCGCCGCCATCGGCAAGGTTGTCGCGGTGCACAATTTCGGCGGCGGCGACATTCTCGATGTGACGCTCGCCGGGCGCAAAGGTGTGCTGATCCCGTTCACGCAAGCCGCCGTGCCTGCCGTGTCGGTCGCCGAGGGCTTTGTCCGCGTCGACCCGGTGGCGGCTGGACTGGTCGAGGACGAGGACGGCGAGGCGTCGCGCGAGGAGGATTTCGACCCCAAGGGCCGGCCGCGCGGACCGCGCGACGCCGGGGGCAACCGGTGAGTTTTGCCGCGTCGGTGCTGACGCTCTATCCCGAAATGTTTCCGGGCGCGCTTGGCCTGTCGCTGGCCGGGCGGGCGCTGGAGGCGGGCACATGGTCGCTGGATGCTATACAGATCCGCGACTTCGCCGCCGACAAGCACCGCACCGTCGATGACACGCCGGCCGGCGGCGGCGCCGGCATGGTGATGCGCGCCGATGTCCTGGCGAAGGCGATCGACCATGCCTCGCCGGAGGGCGATTTGCGTCCGCGCCTGCTGATGAGCCCTCGCGGCAAACCACTGACGCAGGCTCGCGTGCGCGAACTCGCCGCCGGGCCCGGTGCCGTCATCCTGTGCGGCCGCTTCGAAGGCGTCGATCAGCGAGTGATCGATGCGCGGGGACTGGAGGAAGTCTCGATCGGCGATTTCATCCTGTCCGGTGGCGAGCCGGCGGCGCTGGTGCTGCTCGACGCCGTGGTGCGGCTGTTGCCCGGGGTGATGGGCAATGCGGTCTCCGGGGACGAAGAGAGTTTCGAAAACGGCCTGCTCGAACATCCGCACTACACGCGACCGCAGGAATTCGAGGGCCGGGAGATTCCCGAAGTGCTGATCTCCGGCAATCACAAGAAGATCGCCGCGTGGCGCCGAGCGCAGTCGGAGACGCTGACGAAAGAGCGGCGACCCGATCTGTTCGGCGATCAGCCTTTGCTGAAGTAGTAAAAAGCCAGAAACAGGCCGACGGCGATGACGAAGCCGCGCACCACGTTCTGCGGTACGCGCTTGGCGATCCAGACGCCGGCATAGCCGCCCAGCGCGCCGCCCGGGATCATGACGATCGCCTCCGGCCAGGCGACGACGCCGCCGGAGACGAAGACGATGATGGCGACCGCCGCGATGACCACGGCCAGCATGTTCTTCAGCGCGTTCAGCCGATGGTAGTCGCCGGCCTGGGTCAGGCCGAGGGTGGCCAGCATCATCACGCCCATGCCGGCGCCGAAGAAGCCGCCATAGATGGCGGTGACGAATTGCGCCAGCGAGCCGGCGAGCGAGCCGACAGCCGCTTCGTGTCCGGGTTTCGGCGCCGGCTTCAGCCAAGGCCCGGCGGCAAACAGTGCCGTCGCGCCCAAAAGCAGCCACGGCACCAAGACGCGAAAGGACGGATTGTCGAGCGCCAGCAGGATCAGGGCGCCGGCTAGCGCGCCGACGGCCGAGATCAGGCAGAGCAGCAGCGCGCCACGCCAGAAGTGCCTGATGTCGGCCCAGTAGGCGAGGGTCGAGGTGATATAGCCGGGGAACTGGGTCACCGAGGAGGTGGCGTTGGCCACGATCGGGGGGACGCCGACCAGTGTCATGGCGCCGAAGGTGATGAAGGTGCCGCCGCCGGCGACCGCATTGGCGGCGCCTGACAGAAAGCCCGCCAGGAAGAGCAGGATGGCGTCGAAGACAGACATGATGGCCGCCGTGAAGAAGTGTGCTATTCTGGCTTAGGAAGCTTGGTGGACAGACGCAACCCGGCACGGCAGGATTAAGATGGTGCCATGCTGGGAGCCATGCCGGCAAAAAATGCACGGGCAAGGCGTGACAAAGCGCCGAAATAGCTGTATGTGCCCGCCCGTACCGGCAAGAACAAATCTGCCGGACCCGTCAACAATGACGGTGTAGTCGCCCCTGTCCGATGCCTGGGAGACAAATGTCTTGGAGACAAAGGACATAGCCGAGCGGTCAATGGAACTGCAAGGCGAGCGTAGGGCGCTCTGACTGTCGGAAGAACAAGAAGTGGATTTTTAGATGGATCTCATCCGTCAGCTCGAGGCCGAACAGGCCGCCAAGATCGAAGCCAAGCGCAAGCTTCCCGAATTCCAGCCCGGCGACACCGTGCGCGTCCAGGTCCGCGTGACCGAAGGCACCCGCACCCGCGTCCAGGCTTATGAGGGCGTCGTCATCGCCCGCGCCGGTTCCGGCTTCCAGGAAAATTTCACCGTCCGCAAGATCTCCTACGGCGAAGGCGTCGAGCGCGTGTTCCCCGTCTACTCGCCGATGGTCGAAGGCGTCGAGATCGTGCGCCGCGGCAAGGTGCGTCGCGCCAAGCTCTATTACCTGCGCGATCGTCGCGGCAAGTCGGCCCGTATCTCGGAAAACACCGGCGTGCGCGCCCGCAAGCTCAATGATGAGGAGCGCGACGCGCTGAACGCCGAGAAGGCGCGCATCGAGGCCGAGAAGGTCGCAGCCGCCCAGGCGCTGGCCGCCGAGACGGCAGCCAAGGAAGCCGCCGAGAAGAAGGCGGCCGCCGAGGCTGAAGCAGCCGCCAAGGCTGCCGCCGAAGCGACCCCGGCCGAATAAGGGTTCGACGAAGAATTTGAAAAAGGCGGCTTCGGCCGCCTTTTTTCGTTTCACCGAATTGTGAACGGGTTCAGCCATCGGAGATGGCGGCGGCAATTGACGCCGAATCATATTGTGTACTAAATAATTGTACACAATTTAATTGGAGTATGGAAGATGGCACTCTACACCACACAGGCCCAGGTGACGGGCGGTCGCGCCGGCCATGGCGAAACCAGCGACGGCCTGCTCAAGGTCGATCTGGCGATGCCCAAGGAACTCGGCGGACCGGGTGGCGCGACCAATCCCGAACAGCTCTTCGCTATCGGCTATGCCGCCTGCTTCGAAAGCGCGATCCGCTTTGTCGCGCGCAAGCAGAAGCTGCCGCTCGAAGATGCCGCGGTAGCGGCCACCGTCAGCCTGCTTCCCAATGGCGAGGGCTTCAAGCTCGGCGTCGCGTTGGCAGCGGAGACGAAAGGGCTTGATCAGGCGACGGCGGAAGCGCTTGTATCGGCAGCGCATCAGGTTTGCCCCTATTCGAATGCCATCAGGGGCAATATCGAGGTGGCGCTTTCGGTAAAGGCGGCATGACGACAAAGGTCGAAACGAAAGCCAGAGAAGCCCCGGCGGAGGCCGCCGGGGCGCACCCAGTGCCACGGCTCGATCAACAGCTCTGTTTCGCGCTCTATTCGGCGAGCGGACTAATGACCAAGCTCTACCGGCCGTTGCTCGATCCGCTCGGCCTGACCTATCCGCAATATCTGGTGATGCTGGCGCTGTGGGAACGCGCGCCGAGCACCGTGGGCGACCTTGGCGAAGCGCTCGGCCTGGATTCAGCGACGCTGACGCCGCTGCTCAAGCGAATGGAAGCGGGCGGCCTCGTCACCCGCCGGCGCGATGCCGTCGACGAGCGCCGGGTGCTGGTCGAGCCGACGGCCAAGGGCCAGGCGCTGCGCGCGAACATGAAGGATGTGCAGGCGGCGCTCGATTGCGGCATGCCGCTGGAGCGGGCTGAGCTCAAAACCCTTCACGGCACGCTCACCCGCCTTGTCGCGGGATTGCGCGAAGCCGCGACCGAGCAAGATTGATCGCGGCAAGGACTGTCCTCAAAAACCGCCCCCCGGAAGCACTGGAATCCACGTCAACGCGCAAGGTCGCAGTGGAGCCGTCTTGCAAGGCGCTCGCGGAAAGCTAAAGTCGGCGCCGATTTCTCTGCCGCGCAAGCAGCGCGCGGCCAATCATTTCGGGGAGTGTGTCATGACCAAATCGAAAATGCTGCTGGCCGGCCTGTTGGCTCTGGTCCTGGCGCCCGTTGCCGCCTTCGCGCAAGCGCTGCCCGATCTCGGCGGCAAGAAGGTGGTGGTGGTGACCGAAAACGCCTATCCGCCGCTGCAGTTCATCGATGCCAAGACGGGAAAACAGATCGGCTGGGAATATGACGCTATGAACGAGATCGCCAAGCGGCTCAATTTCAAGGTCGAGTACCAGAACACCTCCTGGGATGCGATGATCCAGGCGGTCTCCGACAACCAGTACAACATCGGCATGACCGGCATCACCATCAAGGACGACCGCAAGCAGAAGGTCGATTTCTCCGATCCCTATATGCGCTCGGAACAATTCATGCTGGTGCGCGGCGATGAAAGCCGTTTCACCGACGCCAAGACCTTCGGCGCCTTCAAGGACGGGCTGATCGGCGCGCAGGCCGGCACCACGCCGTTCTACACCGCCGTCTACAGTGTGCTCGACGGCAATGAGCAGAACCCGCGTATCAAACTGTTCGAGACGTTTGGCGCCACCGTGCAGGCACTGAAATCCGGCGACGTCGATGTCGTGCTGACAGACGGCACCGCCGGCAAGGGTTATGTCGATGCTTCGGAGGGTAAGCTGAAGCTGATCGGCGGCCCGCTCGGCACCGAGGATTTCGGCTTCATCTTTCCCAAGGGATCCGACCTCGTGAAGCCGGTCAACGCGGCGATCGCGGCGCTGAAGGCGGATGGCACGCTGGATGCGCTGAACAAGAAGTGGTTCCTTGATTACAAGATGGGGCAGTGAGCCGTCTTGACGCGGGCGGAGCGCGTGAGGGAACTCGCGCCGAGTTTGCGTCTGGGGGACGCCTGGGCGCCATCCTTCGATACTCTTTACGCCGCCTAATGGCAGCCCCCACCATCTCCAAACCCGACTTCCCCTGGTGGCTCGCTGTTGCCGGTATCCTTGCGCTGGCCGCTGCCCTCGCCATCGCCGCCAGCGATCTCTATGCGCAGGTCTTCGCCACTGTCGCCAAGGGCATCGGCATCACCGTCTTCGTCACCGTGATCGCCTTCGTCCTGGCGTCGGTGATCGGCCTCGGCATCGCTTTGATGGGACTGTCGGGTTCGGCCTGGCTGCGGCAGATCGCGCGCTTCTATGTCGAGATCATTCGGGGCGTGCCGATCCTGGTGCTGCTGTTCTGGATAGCCTTTGCCGGCGCGCCGGCCTTCGTCGCGGCCTGGAACGGGCTGACCGCGCCTTTGCAGAATGCCGGCGTCCTCGGCGAATTGCTGGTGCGTGACGTGTCGTTACTGTGGCGCGCCATCATGGCGCTGACCATCGGCTATTCCGCTTTCATCTCCGAGGTTTTTCGCGCCGGCATCCAGTCGGTCGAGAAAGGTCAGATCGAGGCGGCCAAGGCACTCGGGCTTTCGCGCACGCAGCGTTTCCGACTGATCGTGTTTCCGCAGGCCATCCGCACCATTTTGCCGCCGCTCGGCAACGACTTCGTCGCCATGGTCAAGGATTCCTCCCTGGTCTCGGTGCTCGGCGTCGCCGACATCACGCAGATGGGCAAAATCTACGCCGCCGGCTCGTTCCGCTTCTTCGAGACCTATTCGATAACAGCCTACATCTATCTCATCCTCACCGTTGGCCTGTCGCTGGCGCTCAGGGCGCTGGAGCGGCGTTTGCGCCGCCAGCACGAGCGATAGAAGTCCGGCGCGGGCCGGGCTACGATCGCCATGAGACGCTCGGGAGGATGCAGGCGATGAATGTCGACAAGGCCAACGCGGCACTGGATTCGGTCTATTCGGCCGACACACCGGAAGGGCTGGCCAAGGCTTATGCCGACTGGGCAGCGACCTATGACAGCGAGACCGCTTCGCTCGGGTATCTGCTGCCGTTCCTGATCACCGCCTGGGTGGCGCGACATGTGCCGGCGGGCGAAGGCCCGCTGCTCGATGCCGGCTGCGGCACCGGCCTGTCGGCGCCGTCGCTGAAGGCGCTGGGCTACGGCGAGATCGCCGGGCTCGACCTCTCCGACGACATGCTCAAGATCGCCGGCAGCCGCAATGCCTACAGGGATTTGAAAAAGGCGATGCTCGGCGGTCCGCTGCCCTGGCCGGACGGGCACTTTCGCGCCTTCTTCTCCACCGGTGTGTTCACCATCAGCCATGCGGCGGCCACCGGCCTGCGCGAGCTTGTCCGCATCACGCGAAAGGGCGGCCACGCCATCTTCACCGTGCGCGACCAGGTGTTTGAGAGCGGCGGATTTCAGGCCGTGTTCGACGAATTGGAGCAGGCGAGAAAATGGCGGCCGGTCGAGCAAAGTCCGTGGTTCCGCTGCTATGCGATCGCCGAGCCGGATGCGCTGGTGAAGACTTTTGTGTTCGAGGTGATGTAAGCCGAGGGAGAAGTGCTGGCGACACGCCGCAATTGCCGAAAAGCCAAAACATTGCTATCTAGCCCGCCATGGAAAAGCTTTTCAGCGATCCGGCCTACAAGGGTTTCGTGCTGCAGGACAGAAAACGCCTGCCGTCGCGCTTTTCCGCGCGCGTGTCCGGCGCCCTGACCAGCCGACTTCGCTGATCCCTGACGGCCGGCCGCGGGCTTGCGGCATCAGCTCTTTCCCATTCTCATATCGACGGATTTACGCACATGAGCGCACCGCGCACCCTCTACGACAAGATTTTCGACGACCATGTCGTCGACCGCCAGGACGACGGCACCTGCCTGCTCTACATCGACCGCCACCTCGTCCATGAGGTGACCAGCCCGCAGGCCTTCGAAGGCCTGCGCATGAGCGGCCGGAAAGTCCGTCACCCGGAAAAGACGCTGGCTGTCGTCGACCACAACGTCTCGACCTCGCCCGAGCGCAAGTTCGGCATCAAGAACGAGGAAAGCCGCATCCAGGTCGAAGCGCTGGCCAAGAACGCCAGGGATTTCGGCGTCGAATATTATTCGGAGAACGATATCCGCCAGGGCATCGTCCACATCATCGGCCCCGAGCAGGGCTTTACCTTGCCCGGCATGACCATCGTCTGCGGCGACAGCCACACCTCCACGCATGGCGCTTTCGGCGCGCTGGCGCATGGTATAGGCACGTCGGAAGTCGAGCATGTACTGGCAACGCAAACGCTGATCCAGCGCAAGGCCAAGAACATGCTGGTGCGCGTCGATGGCGTGCTGCCGGAAGGCGTCACCGCCAAGGACATCATCCTTGCCATCATCGGCGAGATCGGCACCGCCGGCGGCACCGGCTATGTCATCGAATATGCCGGCGAGGCGATCCGTGCGCTGTCGATGGAAGGCCGCATGACGATCTGCAACATGTCGATCGAGGGCGGCGCGCGCGCCGGCCTGATCGCGGCCGACGAGACCACCTTCGCCTATGTCAAGGACAAGCCGCGCGCGCCGAAGGGCGCTGCCTGGGACGCGGCGCTCGAATACTGGAAGACGCTGCAGACCGACGAAGGCGCGCATTTCGACAAGGTGATCGTGCTCGACGCGGCCAAGCTGCCGCCGATCGTCTCCTGGGGCTCCTCGCCCGAGGATGTCGTCTCCGTGCAGGGCATCGTGCCGAACCCGGAAGACATCACCGACGAGAACAAGCGCACCTCCAAGCTGCGCGCGCTCGACTATATGGGCCTGACGCCGGGGACGAAGATCACCGACATCACGCTCGACCGCGTCTTCATCGGCTCCTGCACCAACGGTCGTATCGAGGATCTGCGCGCCGTCGCCAAGGTGGTCGAGGGCAAGACGGTCAGCCCGCATGTCGATGCCATGATCGTGCCGGGCTCCGGCCTGGTCAAGGAGCAGGCCGAAGCCGAGGGGCTGGACAAGATCTTCCGCGCCGCCGGGTTCGACTGGCGCGAGCCGGGCTGTTCGATGTGCCTGGCCATGAACGACGACCGGCTGAAGCCGCATGAGCGCTGCGCCTCGACCTCGAACCGCAATTTCGAGGGCCGCCAGGGCTTCAAGGGCCGCACCCACCTGGTGTCGCCGGCCATGGCGGCGGCGGCGGCGATTGCCGGCCACTTCGTCGACATTCGCGACTGGAAATAAGCCAGGCTGGACTTGACCCGAACCTTGCGGCTCGGGTCAAGTCTTCCTGTCGCGCCGGATGAGTTCGTGGAATTCCTCGCGGCGACCAGGTTCGTCCGCCGCGACCACGAGCGCCAACTGCTCTTCGTCGAAGAGCTTGAACCACTCGTCCCATTCGACAAGCTCATAGCCGCCGGCGTTGACGGGCCGTTCCGGCTGGTCCTGGTCCTGATAGGCGTGCTGGCCGAAGACCAGCCTAAGCATGGGCTGCGTCCCAGCCTCTGGCGATATGTCGACGATTGCGGGAAAGCCGGCACGCCCGGCAGCCCATGAACGGATTGCATCGTGGTCGGTCAATGTGATCGTGTCGGCCATGGCCTGCTCCTGGATTGTGGATTCAGGAACGCTTCCGACAGCACCGGGTTCCCGCAAACATACGGCGCCGACAGCCCAGGCTTAACGGCTTGTTTGGGCTTGCCCGATAAGGTCTTCCGCGACGTCAGCAGAGGGGAAGTCACGGCCCTTTGGACACCGGCCTGTTCATAGCGTTGCTCAATCCGACGATCGCGCTGGCGCTCGGCGCGGCCTTCCTCATGCTGTGGTTCCACCAGCGTCATCGCCCCTATCTGGCCGTGCTGGCGCTCAGTTACTGCGTCTCGGCGCCCGGCTTCCTGTTCCAATATTTCACCTTGCCCATCGGTGTGACGCTGACCAAGCTGGTCTCGAACCTCTGCTTCACCATTGCCGCCTGTTGCCTGTCCGGCGCCATCATCGCCCGCTACGGCAGGAAGGTGCCCGGCGCGGGGATCGCCGTGCTGGCGGGCGGCGGCCTTGCGGCATTCGCGTGGTTCCTGTTCGTCACCCCGGATCTCACCTGGCGGATCCTGGCGATGAATTTCGGTTTCGGCGGCGTCAGCCTGCTCGTCGCCGCCGAACTGCGTCCGGTGCGCAACAATGGTCCGACAGAAAAGATCCTGTTTGTGCTGTCGCTGCTGTCCGGCGTCAATTTCTTCGTGCGCACCCTGGCGGTCGTCATCGCGCACGGGCCCTTCGCCAGCTATGACGGTTTCTACGGCTCGTCCTACTGGACGACGGCGCTGCTGTCGCACGCGCTGCTGTCGCTGCTGATCGCGCTTTGCCTCTTCACCGCCGCCGCGCTCGACGTGATGAAGGCGCTGAAGACCGAGACCCATACCGATCCGCTTTCGGGGCTGCTCAACCGCCGGGGTTTCGAGGAGCGCGCCGCCATGCTGCTGCAGCGTTGCGCCGCGGCCAAATTCCCGGTGGCGCTGGTGCTGGCCGACCTCGACCATTTCAAGGCGCTCAACGATATGCACGGGCATGCCGCCGGCGACCGCGTGATCGCGGATTTTGCCGGGAAGCTGCGCTCGGCCACGGGAGCACGAGGTGCCGCGGGGCGCATCGGCGGCGAGGAATTCGCCGTGCTTTTGCCGCTGACCGATCTCGCCGCGGCGCGGCTGTTCGCCGAGGCGGTGCGCACACTCTATTCGGCTGGCGGCGTCGACGGGCTTCCCGCCGGCACCAAGGTCACCGCCAGCTTCGGCGTGGCGGCCCGCAGCGGCGAGGAGACGCTGGAACCGTTGATGCGACGGGCCGACGAGGCGCTTTACAAGGCCAAGAAAAACGGTCGCGACAGCGTGCGCCTCTCCTATGAGCGACCGGAGACGGTGTTCGTGCCGGAGCCGCTCAAGGCCAGCTGACCGCCGCGTCCGCGCTTCGCGTTAACGTCTTTTTCGCCCGTCGATGTTTAGCTGTCGGCGGGGGTCTGAGGATAGATGAGCGGCGCCAACTTCATCCTGTTGATCAATCTGGCGGTTGCCGGGCTGCTGGCGGCATCCTTCATGGCTGTCTCGTTCCACGATGCCGGCCGCGCGCCGGCGCGCTGGCTGGCGTCAGCCTATGTCCTCGGCGTGGTCTATTCAGCGATCGAATTCAGCATTCCGGCCTTCAACGATGCGCGGCTTGCCGTGGTTACGGCCTTTGCCGTCTTCCTCGGCGCCACCATTGCCTTCAACGGCGGACTTGCCCGCAAATATGGCGTGGCGCCGCCATGGACGCCGATGCTGTTCTTCCTGGCCGCAACCACCATCGCGGTCTATTTCGTGCAGGATCTGCCGCGCCAGTCGCTCACCCGCATCATGGCCTACCAGCTGCCCTACGCCGCCATGCAGTTCGTTGGCCTTGGCATCGTCTGGACGTCCAGGCAAAGCCGCGGTCGGCTCGATCTGATCTTGATGGCGGTGCTGGCGGCCAGCGGCCTGCAGTTTGCCTCAAAGCCGTTCATCGCGCATGCGCTCGGCGGCTGGGGCGCCAATCCGCAGGCCTATCTGCAAAGCAGCTACGCGCTGGTGTCGCAGTCGCTGGGCACTGTCTTTGCCTTGGCGCTGGCGCTGCTGACGCTGGGCATTCTCGTTCGCGATGTGCTTGCCGAAGTGACGTCGAAGTCGGAGGTGGACACGCTGTCGGGCCTGCTCAACCGTGGCGGCTTCACGCGTCATGCGGAGCTGGCCGTACACGACGCCAGGCGCCTGGGGGTGCCGGTGGCGATGGTCATCGCCGATCTCGATCATTTCAAGTCCGTCAACGACAGCTTCGGCCATGCGTCCGGCGACCGGGTGATCGAGGCCTTTGCCGGCCTGCTGCGAGAAGCGGCCGAGGGCCATCACGTGCTTGGCCGCATCGGTGGCGAGGAGTTCGCCGTTATCCTGACAGGCGCCAACCTTGCAGCCGCCCGGCTGTTCGCGGAAGGCACCCGCCACGCCTTCGGCGCATTGCCTATCAGCGGGTTGCCGGCCGACAACCGCTGCACGTCGAGCTTCGGCGTTGCCGAGCTCCACGTGAGCGAAGGCTTTTCCGACCTGATGCGGCGCGCGGATGAAGCGCTCTACCTGGCAAAGAACGCCGGGCGCGACTGCGTACGTGTCTCCACCGGGCCAGCCGATGGGCTGGCGGTGGTCAAAATCGGCCAAGCCCGCATCAACGGCAGGGGCTGAGCTCCGGCATTTCGCCGTCGGACAGGCCGTACATATAGGAGCGGCCCTTGACGAACACTGGTGGGCGATAGCAGTCCCCTTCGCCCGATATGTCGTCGGATTCGTCTTGGTAGATCACCTTGGGCTGGCCGGCGCTGGTGTAGTCGGACAATTGCCTGGCCAGCTTGCCTTCGCCGACGATGATGCGCTTGTAGCCGGCTGCGCTGTCGATGACGAGATTGCCGAACGAATCGGCGTAGACGCGGTCATGATGGCGCAAGCCGGCCTCGGCCGGCGCGGCCACGGTGACGGCAAGCGCTGCCAGCGTGAGGGCCGCGAGGCTTGTCCGCACTGATTTGGTCCGCACTGATTTGGCCCGCTCTGATTTCGACCGCATGTCGCTCTCCCTGTGTCGGCGCGAGAGAGATCGCGCCCCGATCTGATCCGAATCGGAAATTAACCTTTTCTTAACCTTTGTTAAGGGGAGGAGCGGCCCGACGACCGTTTCTTAATGAACATGGTTAATTTCACGGGCGCCGCCGATGTCCCCAATGGGTCGACATGGCCGGTCTAATCCGGGGTAAACTTGATCTTGGCGCGCCGCGTGGCTAGCGTGCCGGCCATGAGGGGGCAGCACATGATGTTTGACCGAACGCTTCGGGTGTCGTTCGCTATTCCGCTGCTTCTCGCGGCTGGAGCCTGTGTGCCGGAGGACGGCGCGCCCAAGGCCGCCAACACAGCGACACCCCTGGTGGCGCCTGCCGCTCCCGTCCAGCAACAGTCCGCGCGACCGGCGACCAAGATCACCACCGATCTCACCGCCCCGCGCTTCACCACGGGCACTGCCACCTACAGATGCGGCAATGGCGGCATGATCACCATTCAAAACCTCGGCACGTCGCTGCGCGTGGTCGGCCAGGAGGGCGTCACCGAGGAGTTCGCGGCGTCACCGGCAAACCAGAGCAGCCGGTACCAAGCGGTCACGCATGACGCAATCGTGATCGACGGACGCGAGGCGCTGGTGATGAAGAGGGGGTCCACACCGCGGACCTGCACCCGGTGAGACACAAATCTCGACACGGCCGCGCCCCTATCCAGATATGCTGCACTGCAGCGATATCGAGCCGGCTTCGGCCGCTCCACCCGCTAATCGATTGAAGCCGTATCCGACCTTTTAGTCAGACTAAATTACGTTTTCGAAACGGTTTTCTGGCTTTGACGCGGTGCAAAAAGAGCATTAGAAACCGGCTGTCCGAAGTCGCAACCGGAAGCGGCAATGCCGCATTTCCACCTGAGCGGCAGACGCCGAACTGGGGCAGCCATGAGCAAATCACCAGCCACCCAAGCCAGACGCGAAAGGCCGCTGTCGCCGCACCTGAGCGTGTACCGGCCGCCGATCACCATGACGATGTCGATCATCCACCGCATCACCGGGGGCGCGCTTTACTTCGGCACGCTGCTGGTTGCCGTCTGGCTGATGGCGGCGGCATCCTCGCAGCCGGCTTTCGATTGGGTGAACTGGGCCTTCGGCACATGGCTCGGGCGGCTGATCCTGTTCGGCTATAGCTGGGCGCTGATGCATCACATGCTCGGCGGTGTCCGCCATCTGATCTGGGACACCGGCGCCGGGCTTGAAAAGCACGCCGCCTCGAGGATCGCCTGGGCGACGCTTGCCGGCTCGATTCTGCTCACGCTGCTGATCTGGGTCGCCGGCACCATGGCGCGGGGAGCTTTGTGATGAGTGCGAAGAACACCGACATGCGCACCCCGCTGGCCAGGGTGCGCGGCCTGGGCTCGGCCCGCGAAGGCACCGGGCATTTCTGGCGCCAGCGGCTGACGGCGATCGCCAACATCCCGCTGATCCTGTTTTTCACCGGGTTCCTGATCGCGCTCAACGGTGCCGGTTATGCGCAGGTGCGGACAGCGCTCGCCAACCCGTTCGTGGCATTGGTCATGGCCCTGGTGCTCATCTCGCCGCTCTACCATATGCGGATCGGCATGCAGGTGATCATCGAGGACTATGTGCATGGCGAAGGCATGAAGCTGGCGCTGATCGCCCTCAACACATTCTTCACCATAGCGGTCGGCGTCGCTTCGCTCTTCGCCCTGCTGAAACTGGCATTCGGAGGCTGAAGTCTTGGCCCAGGACACGAAATCAGCCAACACATCAGGCTACACCTTTGTCGATCACAAGTTCGACGTGGTCGTCGTCGGCGCCGGCGGCGCCGGGCTTCGCGCCACGCTTGGCATGGCCGAACAGGGCCTGCGCACCGCCTGCATCACCAAGGTGTTCCCGACCCGCTCGCACACGGTTGCCGCGCAAGGCGGCATCGCCGCGTCGCTGTCCAACATGGGCCCGGATTCCTGGCAGTGGCACATGTACGACACCGTCAAGGGCTCGGACTGGCTGGGCGATGTCGATGCAATGGAATATCTGGTGCGTGAAGCCCCGGCCGCCGTTTACGAACTCGAACATTACGGCGTGCCGTTCTCGCGCACCGAAGAGGGCAAGATCTACCAGCGGCCGTTCGGCGGCCACATGATGAACTATGGCGACGGGCCGCCGGTGCAGCGCACTTGTGCGGCCGCCGACCGCACCGGCCATGCCATCCTGCACACGCTCTACGGCCAGTCGCTGAAGAACAACGCGCAGTTCTTCATCGAGTATTTCGCGCTCGATCTGATCATGGAACCGGACGGCACCTGCACAGGCGTCGTAGCGTGGAATTTGGACGACGGCACCATCCACCGCTTCTCGGCCAAGATGGTGGTGCTGGCGACCGGCGGCTATGGGCGCGCCTATTTTTCGGCGACCTCGGCGCACACCTGCACCGGCGACGGTGGCGGCATGGCGGCGCGGGCGGGGTTCCCGTTGCAGGACATGGAGTTCGTGCAGTTTCACCCGACCGGAATCTATGGCGCCGGCTGCCTGATTACCGAGGGCGCGCGCGGCGAGGGCGGCTATCTCGTCAACTCCGAGGGCGAACGCTTCATGGAGCGCTACGCACCGTCGGCCAAGGACCTCGCCTCGCGTGATGTCGTCTCGCGCTGCATGACGCTGGAAATTCGCGAGGGCCGCGGCGTCGGCAAGGCCAAGGACCACATCTTCCTGCACCTCGATCATCTCGATCCGGCGGTCTTGCACGAAAGGCTTCCAGGCATTTCGGAGTCGGCGAAAATCTTCGCCGGCGTCGACCTGACCAAGGAGCCGATCCCGGTGCTGCCGACGGTGCACTACAATATGGGCGGCGTGCCGACCAATTATTGGGGCGAGGTGCTCAATCCAACCGCGGACAACCCCGACCGGGTCTCGCCCGGCCTGATGGCGGTCGGCGAGGCCGGTTGCGCTTCCGTGCACGGCGCCAACCGGCTTGGCTCGAACTCGCTGATCGACCTCGTGGTGTTCGGCCGCGCCGCGGCGATCCGCGCCGGCCAGGTCATTGACCGCAAGGCGGCGATCCCGTCGCCCAACCAGGCTTCGGTCGACAAGATCATGGATCGCTTCGACCGGCTCCGCCACGCCAACGGCTCGACGCCGACGGCTGTCCTTCGTGAAAAGATGCAAAAGGCGATGCAGGAAGATGCCGCGGTGTTCCGCACGCAGGAATCTCTCGAAAGCGGCTGCAAGCGTATTTCGGAAATCTGGACCGAGCTCAAGGATCTCAAAGTCTTCGACCGCTCGATGATCTGGAACTCGGACCTGGTGGAGACTCTGGAACTGGAAAACCTGATGGCCAACGCCATCACCACCGTCTATGGCGCCGAGGCGCGCAAGGAGAGCCGTGGCGCGCATGCTCGGGAAGATTTTTCCGCACGCGACGACGCCAACTGGCGCAAGCATACGCTCGCCCATCTCAGCGAGGACGGCACGGTGACGCTGACCTATCGGCCGGTGCACACCGAACCGCTGCTGGCCGAAAAGGACGGTGGCATCAGTCTGGCCAAGATTGCGCCGAAGGCCAGGGTGTACTGAGGATGGCGACGGCGGCGGGATATTCCGGTACGCCCCTTGCGGCCAAGCTCGGCCTGAAGGATGGGATGATTGCCGCCTTCATCGCACTGCCGCCCGAACTCGCGCACCTCGCCGAGGCCGTCGATTTTGCCTACGTCGACCGGCTGGCCGATTGGTCCGACATTTCGGGCGCGGTGCTGAAATACGACGCCGTCCACGCCTTCACGAGACAGCGCGCCGAGATCGAGGAGCGCCTCGGCGCACTCGAGACGGCGATCAAGCGCGACGGCATGGTCTGGGTCTCCTGGCCAAAGAAGGCCTCGAAAGTGGCCGCCGACGTCACCGAGGGCGTTGTCCGCGCTGAAGCGCTCAAGCTCGATCTTGTCGACGTCAAGGTCGCCGCCGTGAACGAAATCTGGTCCGGGCTGAAGCTCGTCATCCGAAAGGACCTGAGGTAATGGTCGAACTCACACTCCCAAAGAACTCGAAGGTCCAGCAGGGCAAGACCTGGCCGAAGCCGGAGGGCGCCACCAATTTCAGAGAATACCGCATCTATCGCTGGTCGCCGGACGACGACGAGAACCCGCGCATGGACACCTATTTCGTCGACATGGACGATTGCGGGCCGATGGTGCTCGACGCGCTGCTGTGGATCAAAAACAAGATCGACCCGACGCTGACCTTGCGCCGCTCCTGCCGCGAAGGCATTTGCGGTTCCTGCGCCATGAACATCGACGGTTCGAACACGCTCGCCTGCACCAAGGGCTGCGACGACATATCGGGCGCGGTCAAGATCTACCCGCTGCCGCATATGCCCGTTATCAAGGACCTGGTGCCCGATCTTACCAATTTCTATGCCCAGCACGCCTCCATCGAGCCATGGCTGAAGACGGTGTCGCCAACGCCGGCCAAGGAATGGTTGCAGAGCCACGAGGACCGCGAAAAGCTCGACGGGCTCTACGAGTGTATATTGTGCGCCTGCTGCTCGACCTCGTGCCCGAGTTACTGGTGGAACGGCGACCGCTATCTCGGCCCGGCGACGCTGCTGCAGGCCTATCGCTGGCTGATTGACAGCCGCGACGAGGCCAAGGGGGAACGGCTCGACAATCTCGAAGACCCGTTCCGGCTCTATCGCTGCCACACCATCATGAACTGCGCGCAGACCTGCCCGAAGGGGCTCAATCCCGCGAAGGCGATCGCCGAGATCAAGAAGATGATGGTGGAGAGAAGGGTTTAGTCCGGCAGCACGGAGGACGCTGTCCCGCCAAACTCGAAAGCATAGCCAATCTCATGAGCGAAGACCTTCCCACCCTCTCTCCTGCCGAAGCCCGCGTGCTCGGCTGCCTAATCGAGAAGAAAGAGCTGACGCCGGACGTCTATCCGCTGACGCTCAATGCCGCACTTGCCGCCGCCAACCAGAAGACGGCGCGTGAGCCGGTCATGGCGCTGGAACAGACGGAGGTGCATAGGGCGCTGAAACTGCTTGAGCAGAAGGGACTTGTACGGCAGATGTTCGGTTCGCGCGTGGAGCGCTACGAGCATCAGATGGCGCAGCGTTTCTCGCTGACCACGCCGCAGACCGCGTTGCTCGGTCTGCTCTTGCTGCGCGGACCTCAGACGGCACATGAGCTCCTGGCGCGCGCTGAGCGCATGGCGCGGTTTTCATCGATCGAAGACCTGCGCGGCGAACTCGACATGCTGATCGGCCGCCGGCCGCCATCGGTCCAGGAAATCCCGCGCGGGCCAGGCCAACGCGAGGACCGCTACGTGCATCTCCTCGCCGGTCCGGTGGATGTTGCCGTCCTCTCGGCTCAGCGCAGTGCGCCGGCCGCGCCTGCCTCCAATCTGGAAGCGAGGTTGGAGGCGCTGGAGCAGGAAGTCGCGGCCCTTCGCGCCCGGCTTGACGCGCTGGGCGGTTGAGGCCGCCAATCCGAGACGTCGACGGGACGGCGCCCTCTGTCCTGCCGGGCATCTCCCTCACGATGGGCCAGATTGGATGCTGCAACCGCCCCGCCAATCTCCGATGCAGGAACGCCGGCCCTGGAGCCGGCGTTTGTCACTTCAGGCCAAACCCTTCAGCCAAGCCTGGCGTCGAGCGAAACCTTGATCGCGCCGAGCGCTTGAGAGACCGGGCATTCGGCCTTGGCCTTCTCGGCCAATTCCTTGAACTTCGCCGCATCGATGCCGGGCACCTTGCCGACCAGGGTGATGGCGCTGCCGGTGATGCCGGTGCCGGGAACCAGCGTGACCACGGCCTTGGCGTCGAGTTCTTGCGCCGGCGTGCCGTTTTCGGCGAGGAAATGCGAGAGCTGCATGGCGTAGCAGCCGGCATGGGCGGCCGCGATCAGTTCTTCCGGATTGGTGCCGGATTTGCCGCTTTCGTCCTCGAAGCGCGCCTTGAACGAATAGGGCGTACCCTTCAGGGTTCCGCTCTGCGTGTCGAGCGTGCCCTTGCCCTCTTTCAAATTGCCTTTCCAGACGGCGTTTGCGGTGCGGTCCATGAAGTCCTCCTGGGTTGTCGTGAACTTGTCCTGGGTGAGCCAGCGTCCGGCCAACTATAGCGCGGACGTGGGCGAAGACCACTGCGCTGTTTGGACCACGGCACGATGACGGCCTTTTCCGCCGAAAAAATACCCATGCAAAAATGTCGGCTTCCATCCGGGCCGCTCGTCCTGCGGGCGGCCACGGGATTTGTGGCCGGATGGAGGTTCACATGGACAATCTGTTTTTCGCGCTATGGAAGAGGCCAGGCCGCGGGCCTGAGCGACAGGAGGACTTCTGGCTGGACCCGCCGGCGTCCGGCCTCGGCAGGCTGCTGGCGGCCCTTGCCATCATCACGGTCGCGGAATGCCTTCTCGACCATGCGGCAACGGTCGCGGGCAAGGCTGACATGGTTGTCGCCGCAGCCTATGGTTTGTCACAAGAAGGAAGCTCGAGATGAAATATGTCTGCCTGGTCTACGGTGAGGAAAAAGACCTGCATGCGCTGACCGCCGAGGGTGCCGCCAAGCTCGATGCCGACTCGCTGGCCTATGACAGGTCATTGGATCAACAAGGCAAGCTGATCATCGCGCAGGCACTGCAATCGGTGAAGACGTCGAAGACCGTACGGCGGCGCAAGGGCAAGCAGCTGATCACCGACGGGCCGTTCGCAGAAACGAAGGAGCAGTTGCTCGGTTTCGTCATGATCGAAGCGCAGGATCTCGACGAGGCGCTGGACATCGCCAGTGAGATTCCCCTGGCCGAAATCGGCACGATCGAGGTGCGCGCGATCTACAATGTGCCGGGGTCATAATTCCCTGTCATGCGCTCACTTGGAAACCAGTACGTTCTGTTGAGCGAACGTCCCGTCTTGCCGGGGCTCAATTTCTTGCGTGTTGAAGCAAGCCACGAGTTCTCCTATCGTCGCCCCAAGACTTTAGGGGATTTGGACATGCCTTTCCTGATTGCTGTCCTTGGCGTGCTCGGAGCGGCGGCATTGTGGTGGTACCGGATGAAGGCGATGAACGACGCCGCGCGGGAGGTCGCCGAAGTCGTCGGGCGCGTTCAAGGCAACATCAGGCGCAAGAAGCTGCGCAAGCAGGCCGCACTCTCGCCGCTGACGGCGATCGATGATCCGGTCGTGGCGGCCGCGACGCTGATCACCGCGATCGTTTCGGAAGATGGCCCTGTTCTGCCGCGGCGCGAGGCCGTCATTCGCGAGGTGATTTCGCAGATCGCGGCCGGGCCGAAGAAGACCGACGAGGCGGTCGTCTACGCCAAGTGGGCCGCGTCGCAGATAGACGACACCACCATCGTCATCGACAAGCTGGCGCCCTTCCTGCGCGAACGCCTCGACCCGAACGAACGGGACGATCTGCTGCAAATGCTGAACCGGGTGGCTCAGGGCGGAGAGCAGAGCCTGAAGATACCCGACCAGCGCATGCTGCGACTGCGCCAGAAGCTTGGTTTTGAAGTGAACTGAGATCGCCTCGGCGATTGGCGCGAAACTCCCGCCGCATAGTCATCCCATGGCGGAGCAAGGAGCGGAGCGACGCGGCGCAGGCCACAGCCCGCGACGTTAAGTCAGCGAGACGATCAGATCGCCTCGCCCTTTAGCAACCTCGGCGTGCCGGACGACAGTCCCGATGCCTGGCGGATGAAGAACTCCTTCAGCCGTGGCATACGCTCGACGAGACCGAGACCGATGTCGCGGACGGTGCGCAGCGGGGTGATGTCGTTGGAAAACAGCCGGTTCAGCACATCGGTCGTGATGCCCATCTGCACGGTGTCGAAACGCCGCCATTGCTGGTAGCGTTCCAGCACGTCGAGCGCGCCGATGTCCTGACCTAGCCGGTCGGCCTCGACGATCACCTCGGCAAGAGCGGCCACATCCTTGAAGCCGAGATTGAGGCCCTGGCCGGCGATCGGATGGATGCCGTGAGCGGCATCGCCGGCAAGCGCTATGCGCGGTGCCACGAAGGCGCGCGCGATGGTGAGACCCAGCGGCCAGGCGCGCGGCTTGTCGGCGACGCGGATCTCTCCAAGCTTCAGCCCAAAACGCTGTTCAAGTTCGTGTTCGAAGACGAGATCGTCGCCTTCGACGAGCGTTTTCGCATCTTCCGCCCGTTCGACCCAGACGATCGACGAGCGGTTGGTGCCGTCCTCGCCGGGTGTAAGGGGCAGCGTGGCGAACGGGCCGGCGGGCAGAAAATGCTCTTCGGCGCGGCCGTTATGCGGGCGTTCATGTGCCACGGTGCAGACGATGCCGGACTGACCATATTCCCACTTGACTGTCTTGATGCCGGCCATATCGCGCAGTTTGGAATTGACGCCATCGGCGGCAACCAGCAACCGCGTCGCCAACGTGGCGCCGTCGGCCAGATGCACCGACATGCCGGCCCCATCGGTCTCAAAACCTTGCACCGCCACGCCTTCGATGATGTCGATGCCGAGCTTTTCGGCTTTGGCCCGCAAGGCGCCGTTCAACGCCCTGTTGGCGACCATACGCGCGAAGGGTTCACCCGGCGCCACCTCGCCGCCGAAGGTCAGGAAGACCGGGCGCACCGGATCGGCGCTGCGTGAATCGGTGATGATCATCTCGGTGATCGCCTGCGCCTGCGGCGCGATCTCGGCCCAGATACCGAGCTGGTCGAGCATGCGGCACGCCGCCGCGGCGATGGCGGAAGCGCGGCCATCCCTTTCCCAGGAACCGGCGGGCGCCGCGTCGACCAGCGCCACGGCGAGGCCCGGGCGGGCCTGTTTCAGCGAGACCGCGGCGGCTAGGCCGACATAGCCGGCACCGGCGACGAGGACATCGAGCCCGGATCTGGCCTTGGCGTCCGCCTTGCGTTCCATTGTCTTGGCTCCTTGCGTGCCGACGGGCCTGCGCCCTTGCTTGCGGCCTTGACGGCTCGTTCTTCCTGTCGGAAACCGCCATAGCAATTTTGCGGCGAGGTCACAAAACATGACGGCGGCGATCGACGAGCTTCTGCGCATTCTCGACCTCGAGAGGCTGGAACACAATCTGTATCGTGGTCGCAGCCCCCAGGTGGAGTGGCAGCGCGTGTTCGGCGGCCAGACCATCGCGCAGGCGCTGGTGGCGGCGCAGCGAACGGTGGAGCCGGACCGTTTCGTGCATTCGCTGCATGGCTATTTCATGCGCCCCGGCGACATCAAGGTGCCGATCATCTACGAGGTCGATCGCATCCGCGACGGCGGTTCCTTCACCACGCGGAGGGTGCTGGCAATCCAGCACGGACAGGCGATCTTTTCGCTGGAAGCTTCGTTCCAGGTCGACGAGAAGGGGCTCGAGCACCAGTTCGCGCTACCTGACGACGTGCCGCCGCCGGAAGGGCTGAAGACGCAGCGCCAACTGCTCGAAACGGCCGACCGGGTGCCGGAGGCGGTTCGCCGTTTCTGGGCGCGCGAGCGACCGCTGGAACTGCGGCCAGTCAACCTCCAGCACTATGAAAGCCGCGACAAACTGCCCCCCCCGGCAGAATGTTTGGATCCGACTTGCCGGGCCGGTTCCCGACGACCGCGCGCTGCAGTCGGTGCTGCTCGCCTACCTCTCCGACATGACGCTGCTCGACACCTCGACCTTCGCCCATGGGCGCGGTCTGTTCGATCCCGACATCCAGGCAGCCAGCCTCGACCATTCGATGTGGTTCCATCGGCCGCATTCGCTCGACGGCTGGCTTCTTTATGCGCAGGACAGTCCGTCGAGCTCGGGATCGCGCGGTTTCAGCCGCGGCACGCTCTATGCCCGTGATGGCACGCTGATCGCCTCGATGGCACAGGAAGGGTTGATCCGGCTCAAGCGTTGAGCATTCGTTGTTTTCTTTGAGCAAGATTCTTTGAGAAAGCCGATTCCATTTTCCTGATCATGCTCAAAGCCGGCAAATTAGGCAATTTCGCAAAAATGCTTAAATTTTGAGCACGTGGCGCGCCGCATACGCACACAGCTATTAATGACTGTCGCTCCATTCCTATTGTTTACAACAGCTTAACACCCTGCTTCGGCACTTGGCACGGAGCTTGAATCCTTGGGGGCACTCTCCGGCTCTTTGGGATCGGTGAAGTCGTGCAAACGCGGGGCACCGCAACAGCAAAGGGTGAACCTTATGAAAATCGTGATGGCAATCATCAAGCCGTTCAAGCTGGACGAGGTACGCGAAGCGCTTACCGCCGTCGGCATCCAGGGCCTGACCGTCACCGAAGTCAAAGGCTACGGGCGTCAGAAGGGGCATACGGAAATCTATCGGGGGGCGGAATACGCGGTCAGCTTCCTGCCGAAGATCAAGATCGAAGTCGCGGTCGCGGCCGACATGGTCGACAAGGCCGTCGAAGCGATCACAGCCGCTGCCAAGACCGGCCAGATCGGCGACGGCAAGATCTTCGTTTTCGGCATCGACCAGGCGGTGCGCATCCGCACCGGCGAAACAGACAGCGACGCGCTCTGAGCGGCGAACACGTATTCCAATGGAGAGTTCAATGAATATTCCTTCCACCTTGAAGACGACGGGACGGGCGGCCCTTCTGGGCACGCTCGCTCTCGCAGCGCTGGGCAGCGTCGCCGCCTTCGCGCAGGAAGCCGCACCCGCTGCCGCTGCAGCGGCACCTGCTGCCGCGCCCACCCCGGTTCTCGATACCGGCAACACCGCCTGGATGCTGACCTCCACGGCGCTGGTGCTGATGATGACCATCCCGGGCCTAGCGCTGTTCTACGGCGGCATGGTGCGCAAGAAGAACGTGCTCGCCACCGTCATGCAGAGCTTCGCCATCACCTGCCTGGTGACGGTGCTATGGTTCATGTTCGGCTATTCGCTGGCCTTTTCCGACGGCGGCGGCATGAATGCCTATCTCGGCGGCACCTCGAAATTCTTCCACCACGGCATCACCACCGCCAGCCTGTGGCTGCCGGGTGTGGCCAACATCCCTGAATTCGTCTTCTCGATGTTTCAGATGACCTTCGCCATCATCACGCCGGCGCTGATTGCCGGCGCCTTCGCCGAACGCTTCAAGTTCTCGGCACTGCTGATCTTCATGGCGCTGTGGCTGCTGATCGTCTACGTGCCGATCGCGCATTGGGTCTGGGGTGGCGGCTTCCTCGGTACGGCTGGCGTGCTCGACTTCGCCGGCGGCACGGTCGTTCACATCAATGCCGGTGTCGCGGGCCTCGTCTGCGCTCTGGTTCTCGGCAAGCGCGAAGGCTATGGCACCACCAACATGGCGCCGCATAACCTTGTCTATTCGGTCATTGGCGCATCGCTGCTGTGGGTCGGCTGGTTCGGCTTCAACGCCGGTTCGGAACTGGCGGCCGACGGCCTTGCCGGTGCCGCCATGCTCAACACCCAGGTTGCCACCGCCGCTGCGGCACTGGCCTGGATGTTCGCCGAATGGATCATCGCCAAGAAGCCTTCCGTGCTCGGCATCATCTCGGGCGCCGTCGCAGGCCTCGTCGCGGTGACACCGGCTTCCGGTTTCGTCAACCCGACCGGCGCCTTCATCGTCGGCATCGTCGCTGGCGTCGTCTGCTACCTCTCGGCGGTCAAGGTGAAGCACATGTTCGGCTATGACGACTCGCTCGATGCCTTCGGCGTGCATGGCGTCGGCGGCGTGGTCGGCGCTCTGCTGACCGGCGTGCTTGCCGACCCTGCGATCAACAGCCTCTCGTCGGGCGCTTCGCTCGGCAAGCAGATCTACGGTGTCGCCGTCACCATTATTTGGACGGCGGTTGCCACCTTCGTCATCCTCTACGTCGTCAAGGCGCTGGTCGGCCTGCGTCCGACGACCCAGGAAGAGGTCGAAGGCCTCGACATCTCTCAGCATGGCGAAGTGGTGCCGTAAGGCATCCTTGCCAACGGGGCCGGCGGAACCCTCCTCCCGCCGGCCCCATGTTTGCCGCGCAGTTCCGGAGGGACCGCGAATCCCTTTTTTCTGGAATTGCTTTGAAAGCATCCCGTCGTGACGCTCCCGCAAGGAGTTCACGCCTTGAGGCCCGGATCGCTCCGGGCCTCTTTTTTTGCAAATTCGTTCTCGCTTCGTCCGAGTCCGCGCAATCACGTTCGCGTGAAGAAGCTTTTCGAGGAAACATCGACCGCTCTGTCGCCGAACTCAGGAGGCGATCGTCGTTTTGACGCTCTTGTTTTTGAAACAGGGAAGGAATTTTTCTCATGAACCTCAAGAATGTCTGCCTCGGGGCACTCGCACTTTCCATGGTCAGCGGCTTTGCATTTGCCGGCGCGCTGGACGAGCCGGACAACATGGCGCCGTTCTTCACCGATTCCAGCATGAAAACCATGAAGCCGATGGAGGAATTCAAGGCAGCTTTCATGGCCATGCCGAAGGAGAAGCAGGACGCCATGATGAAGGAATGCCAGGACGCGGCGATGAGCAAGCCGCACGCCGAGTTCTGCGCCAATGTGAAAATGCTCGGCGGCAGCAAGTAGCACGCTGCCCGACCCAACGAATGGATGGCGGGCAAGGGCGCCCGCCATTTTTCATATGGTCCGGCCACTGGTAGATGTCGGTGCCAAAAAGGGCGGTCGCCCCCGGTCTTATAGTTAATGCGCCCTTAACCTTCCCACGCCTAGTCTGGCATCCGAATCTGCCGGAGTGCGTCATGCGCTCCTGCCAGGCAATCACTGACGAGGAAGAGCATGCGTTCAGGGGCTTCAGCACCGCTCGCGCTGACCGATACGGGGCACGGCATCCAGGCATTCGCGCGGCGCCAGGTCGGCCGGCTGATCGGCACTGGCCTGTTCGCGTTCACGGCCTTCGCCGTCGCCAGCCTCGCGACCTGGAACGTCGCCGATCCCAGCTTCTCGCACGCCACCGCCAACACCGTCACCAACGCCATGGGCTATGCCGGCGCGGTGTTCTCGGACCTCGCCATGCAGTTCTTCGGCCTTGCCGCGGTCGCCGCGCTGGTTCCGGCGGTGATCTGGGGATACCTCCTGTTTTCGGCGCGCGGTGTCGACCGGCTGCCCAGGCGCGGGCTGTTCTGGTTCGGTTTCGCGCTGCTGGCCGCCGCCATCGCCGGCTGCATCGTTCCGCCCAAGACCTGGCCGCTGCCCACCGGCCTCGGCGGCGTCTTCGGCGACATGGTGCTCAAGATCCCCGGTGTCCTCATCGGCGGCTATCCGAGCGGGCTGGTGGCCAGCGTGCTCGCCATAGTGCTGGCTGCGCCCGCGCTCTGGCTGTTCGCCTATGGCGCCGCGCTGCTCGGGCGCAAGAACGGCTTCGCCGTGATGGAAGAACCGGCCGCCGCGGACCCGCGCGAGGACGAGCTTCTGTTCGACAATGACGAGGACGAGGGCGACGAGGGCATACTGGCGCTGGGCGCCATCACCCATTGGTGGCTTTCATTCCGCGCGTGGATGCATCGTCGCGCGGTGCGCCGCAGGCAGGAGCACGACGAGTTCGAACCGGAGATGGAGCCGCGCGCCAGCGCCTGGCGCCGCGCCGCCGAACGCGTCGAGTCGGCCGAGTTCGCCGAGCAGCGCATGAGCCATGACGGCCGCGCCCGTGTCGAACCGGAATTCTTCGCCGCCATGGTCAACGACCGCAGCGTCTCCGTCGACCCGGACGACGACGATGTGTTCGGCCGCGACGACGTGGATATGGATTTCGATGACGAGCCCGTCGCCCAGCGGCGCGCTCAGACCAAGGTCCAGCAGTTCCGTTCCGATGCCGCCACCCGGGTGGAGGCGCCGGCGGCGAGGCCCGTGCCGGGCGCGCGCGTCCAACGCGAGGCGCAAACCTCGCTGATCGGCTCCGACAGGTTCGAAATGCCGTCGCTGCATTTCCTGTCCGAACCGAAGAATGTCGCGCGCGACCCAAGTCTTTCCAAGGACGCGCTGGAACAGAATGCACGCCTGCTCGAAGGCGTGCTGGAGGATTTCGGCGTCAAGGGCGAGATCATTGCCGTTCGCCCGGGTCCGGTCGTCACCCTTTACGAACTCGAGCCCGCGCCGGGCATCAAGTCGTCGCGGGTTATCGGCCTTTCCGACGACATCGCCCGTTCGATGAGCGCGATCGCTTGCCGCGTCGCCGTGGTGCCGGGACGCAACGCCATCGGCATCGAACTGCCCAACGCCAAGCGCGAAACGGTTTACCTCCGCGAGATCATGGCCAGCCGCGACTTCGAGACGACCAAGGCCAAGCTGGCGCTGGCGCTGGGCAAGACGATCAATGGCGAGGCCGTCATCGTCGACATCGCCAAGATGCCGCACGTGCTGGTCGCCGGCACCACCGGTTCGGGCAAGTCGGTCGCCATCAATACCATGATCCTGTCGCTGCTCTACCGGCTCACCCCGCAGGAGTGCCGGCTGATCATGATCGATCCGAAAATGCTCGAACTCTCCGTCTATGACGGCATCCCGCATCTTCTGACGCCCGTCGTGACCGACCCGAAGAAGGCGGTGGTGGCGCTGAAATGGACCGTGCGCGAGATGGAGGACCGCTACCGCAAGATGTCCAAGGTCGGCGTGCGCAACATCGACGGCTTCAACGCCCGCGTGCAGCAGGCCGAGAAGAAGGGCGAAAAGATCTCGCGCACCGTGCAGACCGGCTTCGACCGCCAGACCGGCGAGGCGATCTACGAGACCGAGGACCTTAATCTCGAGCCAATGCCCTATATCGTCGTCATCATCGACGAAATGGCCGACCTGATGATGGTCGCCGGCAAGGACATCGAAGGCGCGGTGCAGCGGCTGGCGCAGATGGCGCGTGCGGCCGGCATCCACGTCATCATGGCGACGCAACGTCCGTCGGTCGACGTCATCACCGGTACCATCAAGGCCAATTTCCCGACCCGCATCTCCTTCCAGGTGACGTCCAAGATCGACAGCCGCACCATTTTGGGCGAGCAGGGCGCCGAGCAGCTGCTCGGCATGGGCGACATGCTCTACATGGCGGGCGGCGGCCGCATCCAGCGCGTGCACGGGCCGTTCGTCTCTGACGACGAGGTCGAGAAGATCGTCGGGCACCTGAAGCTGCAGGGCGTGCCGGAATATCTCGACGCCATCACCGAGGACGACGGCGAGGACGACGACGAGCCGTCCGGCAAGGGCGGTTCGGGCGGCGGGGGGGGCGGCAATTTCGAGGATTCCGACGACCCTTATGATCAGGCGGTTTCGGTGGTGCTGCGGGACGGCAAGGCCTCGACCAGCTACATCCAGCGGCGTCTGGGCATCGGCTATAACAGAGCTGCCTCGATCATCGAGAAGATGGAAAAGGAAGGCATTGTCGGCCCGGCCAACCATGCCGGAAAACGCGAAATCCTGGTGCCGACCGAAGACGACAAGTTCTGACAGTGGAGAGTTCGCGGCAACTTTGAACCTTTTGGCGCGTTCACCGACTGAGCAGCGATCGCCTCGCCAAACTTCAGCCCAACTGGGGGTTCACGACAGCGACCAAATCAGGAACCGGACGAGAGTGACCGATATGAAAAACGATCTTTCAGCGCTCAGCGATTTTGCCCCGACACGCCGCCAATTGCTCGGCCTCGGCCTGGTGTTCGCGGGTGCCGCCGCCCTCAACGTGGTGCCCGGATTCGAGTTGCTCGCCTCGGCACAAGCGGCCGTACCGGCGGCGGCACAGAAGATCGCCGACCATTTCTCGGCGGTCAAGTCGATGAGCGGCGAATTCGTGCAGTTCGGTCCCAAGGGCGAGCAGACCGGCGGAAAATTCTTCCTGGAACGGCCGGGCAAGATCCGCTTCAACTACGACGGGTCTTCGAATTTCCGGGTGATTTCCGACGGCAGATCGGTTGCCATACTCAACAAGAAACTGAACACGTCGGACCTTTATCCGCTGTCGAAGACGCCGCTGAAGCTGCTGCTCGACGACCACATCGACCTCTCCGGCAACCGCGTCAAGAGCGTCAAGGAAGAAGACGACCTCACAACCATCCAGCTTTCCGACAAGTCGGTTTTCGGCAACGCGCGGATCACCATGATGTTCGACCCGAAAACCTATGATCTGCGGCAGTGGACGATCACCGACGCGCAGGGCAAGGACACGACGGTGATGATCTTCAACACCAAGGAAGGCGTCAGCTTCGCGCCCGATACCTTTGCCATCGACTATACGGCCAATCGCGAGCTGAACACCAAGACGCGGTAGGCCCGCCGATATAGCCAGGCCTGTAGCGGAGCGGGCTGGCTTGTTTTTGCGGCGCGCGACTGGCAGTAGAATGGCGATCTCTTGCCGGACCCCCTCCGCATGCCCTTTTCGATCGCCACCTGGAATATCAACTCCGTGCGCCTGCGCATGCCGATTGTCGAACGCCTGCTCGATGAGTACGCGCCCGATGTGCTCTGCCTGCAGGAAACCAAGGTCCCGGACGAGCTGTTTCCCGAAAAAGCCTTTCGCAAGGTCGGCTATCCCTACATCGCATTCCATGGCCAGAAGGGCTATCACGGCGTGGCGACGGTGGCGCGGCGGCCGATCGAGGTGGTCGAAAAGCGCCGCTTCTGCGACATCGAGGACAGTCGCCACTTGTCGGTGACGGTACAGGCCGGAGGCAAGACCATCCTGGTGCACAATTTCTACGTGCCCGCGGGTGGCGACGAGCCGGATCCCGAGATCAACAGGAAGTTCAGGCACAAGCTCGATTTCGTCGCCGAGATGAACGCCATCCGGGCCGAACACGGCGAGGTGTCGGCGTCGGTGCTGGTCGGGGACCTCAACATCGCGCCGCTGGAGCATGATGTCTGGTCGCACAAGCAATTGCTCAACGTGGTCAGCCACACGCCGGTAGAGACCGAAAGCTTCGAGGCGATGCGGCGCGCCGGCGGCTGGGTCGACCTGATGCGGCACAACGTGCCATCGGAGCAGAAGCTCTATACCTGGTGGAGTTATCGGGCGCAGGATTGGGAGGCGTCCAACCGCGGCCGGCGGCTCGACCATGTCTGGTCGTCGGCAAACCTGGTGCCCAGTTTTGCCGGCTACGAGATCCTTAGAGCCGCCCGTGGTTGGGACCGGCCGTCGGACCATGTGCCAATTATTGCCCGGTTCGATCTGGGTTAGGGTGTATCGATATTCGGGTGAAGCCGGCCTGCAAACGGCGGCTTCCTGAGCTTCCGGTGTTCACGTACTTCAAGGACGCTCCTCTCCGGTTCTCGGAATCCACCGTCTTCGCCCCGGCTTGACCTGAATCGCGACCCCTACGACGCCAAATGCCAGGTCAACCCGAAAAGCGTGGGGCCAATTCCTCGATGCGTCGGATCATGTCGTGAAATTCCTCGGAGATGCGCTGATGCAGTTTCACCGCTAATTCCGGATACTCCTCCAGGATGCGCCGGAACATCTTGCGGCTCAGCCTTATTACTTCCGAGTCGATTTCGGCCGAGGCGCTGGTCAGCCGGTTGGTATCGGCGATCAGCGCCAGCTCGCTGAGCATCGTGCCGGGGCCGACCTTGCCGATCGGGATGCGCTCGCCATCCTGCTCGCGATAGAGCACGATACGCCCGCTGACCACGACATAGGCCGAGTCGGCCACATCGTCCTCGCGATAAAGCTTGTGGCCGGCCTGCACCAAAGTGGCCTCGGCACCGAAGGCGAGCAGGCGCAACTGTTCCTGCGTGAAGCCTTCGAAAAGCCTCACGGCGGACAGGATGCGGATGTCCTCATCCAGCGCCATCTAGCTGTGTCCCCGAACGGTCAGTCCAATCCCTCCTCTGCGGTACGGTCCCAGAATCCCCCTTCGACAGGATCGTACCCGAAAGCGGCCCCGCCCGAACCGCTCATTTGAATGGTGAAATGTTTAAGGAACCAGCTTGTAGCCGCCGCTTTCTGTCACAAGAATTTCAGCATTGGAAGGATCGCGCTCGATCTTCTGGCGCAGACGGTAGACATGGGTTTCCAGCGTGTGCGTGGTGACGCCGGAATTGTATCCCCACACTTCCTCCAGCAGCACGTCGCGCGTCACCACCTTCTGGTCGGCGCGATAGAGATACTTGATGATCGAGGCCTCCTTTTCCGTCAGCCGCACCTTGCCGCCGCGCTGATCGATGAGCAGTTTCTGGCTGGGCTTGAAGGTGTAGGGGCCGACCGAGAAGGTCGCGTCCTCGCTCTGCTCATGCTGGCGCAGCTGTGCCCGGATGCGGGCAAGCAGCACCGCGAACCGGAACGGCTTGGTCACATAGTCGTTGGCGCCGGCCTCGAGACCCAAAATCGTGTCCGAATCGGTGTCGTGGCCGGTCAGCATGATAATGGGCGCCTTGTAGCCGCCCTTGCGCAGGATTTTCACCGCTTCTCTGCCGTCCATGTCGGGCAGGCCCACATCCATGATGAGCAGGTCGATGAGCCCGCCGCGCGCAGCGGTGACGCCTTTTGCCGCAGTCGCTTCCTGCAGCACATCGAATTCCTCGTAGAGGGACAGTTGCTCGACCAGCGTGCCGCGCAGGTCGTCATCGTCATCGACGATCAGGATGGTACGTGAGGTCATGGATCAATCCGTTGTTTTGAAAAGTGAATTCAGTTGACCGCTGCGTATTTATGCGGAAGCTGGCCGGCACAATAGCCGATCACAGTGATTTGTTCCGTGGCACGATCATACAAGAAAAAACGCGATCGCAATGCAGCCGGCGCAATTTTGGCAAAACGGCTGCGCGTGCTGACCGTGCGGGCTAGGCCCGGCCATCCAAGCCAAGGCCTGCTGCAGGCCGGCAAAACGGTGTTTGCGTGCGCGCTGGGGCGCGGCGGCATCTCGGCCGGCAAGCGCGAAGGCGACGGCGCCACGCCGCTCGCCTCGATGCGCATCCTAGCGGGCTATTTCCGGGAGGATCAGTTTGCCGCCGGCCGCAGAACGCGCCTGGCGATGGCGCCGATCGGGCCGCACCTCGGCTGGTGCGAAGTGCCGGACGATCGCAACTATAACAGGCCGGTCAAGATTCCCTACGGCGCCAGCCACGAACGCATGCGGCGCGACGACCGGCTCTATGACGCCTGCCTGGTGCTCGACTGGAACATCGCGCCGCGCCGGCGCGGGCGCGGCAGCGCCATCTTCTTCCACCTGGCGCGTCCCGGCTTCACGCCGACGGAAGGCTGCGTGGCGGTAACCGCGCGCACGATGGCGCGGCTCTTGCCGCTCCTGTCGGACCGGACAGTGGTAAGGGTGGTGAGATAGGGGGAATAGGGAAGTCTTGGCGGCAGCAGACACGCTAAAGTCGCATCATCCTACTCCCATGCTCGCTTATCCCTTCCTATTCCGCTGCCAGCCGATGTCGAGAAGGCCCAACCGGCCTGTCTCGCGGTCCATGGCCCGGGCGATGTCCCTGCGGGCGGCCCCGACATCGCGCAACTGGCGATCGGAGAGGTCCTCGACGTTCTGGTGGGGAAGGTTGATCTCGTAGGGAAGGTTGATCGCGACCCTGGCCTGCCGCAGCCAGGTACGGGCAGCCGACATCCAGTCTGGCCGGGCGATGTATGCAGGGCGAAGAGCGATGTGAGACATGAGGTGATCCGTATTCTCCGGACATCAAATCCGGTTTGATGGTGTCTTTGATGCCGCAATCATGCCGTATTGAAAAACAAACGGGAAACGAGTAGTTCTTTTCTCATCGTCAAGTTTTATTTGAGGATTGAGGCTCCATGAGCCGCTTCGATCAGGTCGCACGCTGATGGCAGCGCTCTTGCCGGGAACGCGGGCGCTCAGGACGCTGGAGGCGGCGGCGCGGCACCTCAACTTCACCCGCGCCGCCGATGAGCTCGGCCTGACGCCCGCCGCCGTCAGCCACCAGATCAAGGAAATCGAGGATCAGCTCGGCATCGTGCTGTTCACCCGCACCAGCCGCACCATCCGGCTGACGGAGGCGGGCGCGGTGCTTTACGAGGCGGCGACCGACACGCTCGACCTGCTTGGCCGTGCCGTGATGCGGGCGCGCAAGATGGCGCGCGGCACCGAATTTCTGAAGGTGACGCTGGACGCGCAGTTCGCGGCGAAATGGCTGATGCGGCGCGTCGAGAATTTCCGCCAGCAGCGGCCAGGCATCGAACTCAGGTTCGACATCGCCTATGGCCTGCGCGATTTCGATCTCGACGACGTCGATGTCGGCATCCGCTTCGGCGCCGGCAAATATCCGGGGCTCAGCGCGCACCGCCTGTTCGACAACATCATTATTCCGGTGTGCAGTCCGGGCCTGCTGACGTCCGGGCCGCCCCTGCGCGAGCCGCGCGACTTGTTCAACCACACGCTTGCTCATATCGAATGGGCCCGCCAGGGCGTGACATGGCCGAACTGGCGCATGTGGATGGCGGCGGCCGGCATCAACGATTTCGACGACAGCCGCACAGTCGTTTTCGGCACATCGACGGATGCGGTCCAGGCAGCGCTCGACGGCAATGCCGTCGCGCTCGCCGATTTCGCCATGGTGGCCAATGACCTGTCCGAGGGCCGGCTGGTGCGGCCCTTCGAACTCAGCATCAGGGTTGCGCCGGAATACGCCTATTTCCTGGTTTATCCCCAGGCCATGGCCGACGATCCCCGCATTGTCGCCTTCCGCGAATGGATCCTAGAGGAAGTTTCCAGGACGCGAACGGCGGACAAACTTTAGACCGTCAGGACCGGGCGTTGTGGCCGAAGATCATGCGTCGGTACTTCTTCACGTTCCATTTCAGCTTCTTGTAGAGCAGCGGCTGCATCTTGCCGGCGACGGAAGTCTGGAAAGCGCCGTTTTCGCTGCCTTGCTCGACGATTGGCCGCTCGAACCACAGCATCTCAACCCCCAGTTTCTCGTCCATCTGCTCGATCTGGTGGTCGATCACGGTGTAGATCTTGTGTTGATCGATCCAGGCACAGCGGGCTTCGGCGACCGGACGGGTGATGAGATAGGAATCCGCGCACCTGGCATGCAGCGCCGGGTAGAGCCTCTGGCCCCTGCGCAATTTCCAGCTCGGCGTGTAGTAGTTGCTGCCGTTGCCGAGATAGATGACGGCCTTGCGCATCGGGCTGCCGAGTTCGGCCAGCCCTTGCCGGAATTTGGCGACGAAGTCGCGCGCGAGGAAGACGTCATCCTCGAAGACCAGGCAATAGGGCAGGTCGGTTTCGAGGAAGTCGCGCCAGATGCCGACATGCTTCAGCGCCAGCGAGACCTGCGCCGGGTGGACAAAATCGGGAGCGACCAAGTCAGCACGAATCTCCGGGGTGATTTCCGCCCTGTCCCAGTCGGTGTAGAAGGTGACCGGCACGCCGCGCCGGTCGAACTCGCGCACGATGTGCCGGCGCCGGTCGTCGTAGCCCTGCTTGACGTGGCAGATCCTGGTGAACACCAGGTCGCGGGGAAATCCGGACTCGTCCGCCATCGTCAACGCACCGTCAGCTTGCTGCGGCGCCAAACCAGCCGATCACCGCGCCGATGATCAACAGCACGCCAAGCCAGTGACCGCCATCGATGAGGGTCAGGTCCCAGCCGAAATTCTCGTAGCGATGGTTGACCGACAGCGTCGTGGCGACGAAACCCAGCCAAAGCACGAAGCCGAAGATCAGCCCGGCCAGCCAGGTCGGCTCACCACCCGTCATCGCGCCGACGACCAGGGCCATGATGTAGGCCATCAGCAGTTCGGCGATGAAGGAGATGACGAAGGGCAGCGGCGATTTCTTCATCGTCGCCGGATCGAGCTTGGCGGCCTTCAGCCAGGGCTTGCTCAACGCCATGTACCAGGCGGCACCGAACAGCCAGGCCACGACGGCGGCGGCGATCACCGCCAGCCAATTCACTGCTGAAAAATCCATGAGTTCCCCCTCCTGTTTGGTTTTTATGGAAACGCCTGTTCGGCGATAGCGTCAAGGAGTCGCCATACCGTGGTGCGTTTGACTTCGGCATCCTCGAGCGCCCTTGTCACCGGCACCTGATAGACGCCAAGCGGCTCCAGCCCCGATCGCGGCAGATAGGACCGGCCGGGATCGCCAACCAGAATGTCGGCGCCACGCCGTTTGAGCGTCGAAAACCACGGCATCAGCCGGTCGGCAAAGGGTTTGTCATAGAAGACGTCGCCTGCCAGGACCACGTCGCAGCCCGCGTCCGTGCCCACACAGTCCGTGCCGAGGAACCCGACGCCGACGCCGTTGGCCTCGCTGTTGAGGCGGATCGCGGTGGCGCAGAACGGGTCGATGTCGGCGGCGGTTACCTCGGCAGCGCCCGCCTTGGCGGCGGCGATGGCGACGAGGCCGGAGCCCGAAGCGAAGTCGAGCACGCGCTTGCCTCGCACCAAATCGGGATTGTCGAGGACATAGCGGGCGAGGCCCTGGCCGCCCGCCCAGGCAAACGCCCAGAAGGGCGGCGGCAGGCCGATCTCGACCAGTTCATCCTCTGTCCGCTGCCAGAGATCATGCGCTTCGTCGGCGAGGTGGAGACGAATCTCAGGCACATGCGGCGGCGCCATCAGCGCCGTGTTGTCGAGAACGAATTGCTTGGCGCTATCGGGTGTAAGTGCCGTCACGGCGCAGGCGTCAGGCCGCCCATACGGCAGACTTCCTTCCATTCGGCCGGGGTCACCGGCTGCACGGAAAGCCGTCCGAGCCGTACCAGCGCCATCTCGGCCAGTTTTGGATTGGCTTTGACTTCTTCCAGCGTCGGCGGGTTCGGCATGTCACTGACGGCGCGGATGTCGACACATTCCCAGCGCGGATCATCCGACGTGGTGTCGGGATGGGCCAGCGCGCAGACCTCGGCGATGCCGACCACGTTCAGCCCCTCGTTGGAATGGTAGAAGAAGCCGAGATCGCCGACCTGCATGGCCTTCATGTTGTTGCGGGCGGCGTAGTTGCGTACGCCGTCCCATTGCGTGCCGGCCTTGCCCTTGGCCTTCAACGCCTCGAAGGAGAAAACCGAGGGTTCGGATTTGAACAGCCAGTAGTTCATTTTCTCTCCTCCTTGCGGCTCAGTCGCGGGCGCCGCGAATTAACTAGCCGCCGGCTTGTTGAACGTCCAGTTCCACTGGCGGATTTCGATGCTTTCGAACAAGCCGGCCTTTGCGTAGGGGTCGGCGGCCGACAGAGCCCGCGCGCTGGCCAGATCGGGCGTCTCGACCACCACGAGGCTGCCATTGGGCTTGCCGTCGGCGTCGAGGAACGGACCGGCAAAGGCCAATTTCTTGTCGCCGTTCAGCCCTTCGAGAAAGGCGACATGCTCGGGCCGCGTGTCGAGGCGCACGTGCAGGCTTCCTGGCTTGTCCTTGCAAATCAGAGCAAACAGCATGGTCTTTCTCCTGGGTGATTGGATCAGAGTGTGGGCATCAATCGTTGGTTTCGGTCTTCAGCGGCCGGGTCATCAGCGCCGTCACGGCCTGCCCGATGGTGATGGTGCCGTCCAGTATGGCAGCGACCGCGGCTATGATCGGCGCATCGATTTCGCGCTCGGTGGCGATGCGGGCGGCGATCGCCGCGGTCGGCACCCCCTCGGCCAGCGGCAATCCGGAAAGAGCCTTGCCCTGTCCGAGCGCCAGCCCATAGGCGAAATTGCGCGACTGCGCCGACGAGCAGGTAAGCAGCAGGTCGCCAAGGCCGGAAAGCCCCATCAGGGTCTCGGGCCTGGCGCCGAAGGCGGCACCGATGCGGCGCAGTTCGACGAAGCCGCGCGTCACCATGGCCGCCTGTGCGCTGGCCCCGAGTCCGGCCCCGGTGACAGCGCCGGCGGCGATGGCGAAGACGTTCTTCAAGGCGCCGCCGATCTCGACGCCGATCAAGTCGTCGCTCGAATAGCAGCGCAGGTTTTCAGCCGAAAAACGGGCGGCAAGGTTTGCGGCAAGCGCCTCGTCGCCAGCGGCCACCACCACGGCCGTCGGCAGGCCGCGGGCGACATCGCTGGCAAAGCTCGGCCCCGACAGGGCGGCAACCGGGTTTGGCGGCACGATTTCCGCAGCGATTGCCGACAGCAAGGCGCCGGTGTCGCGCTCGATGCCCTTGGCGCAGAGCACGAGCGGAATGCCGGCCGGCATATGATCCCTCGCGGCGGCCAGCGTGGCCCGCAACGCCTGAGCCGGCGTCACCGTCAGCACGCAATCGGCCCCAGTGAGGGCTGCCTCCATGTCGCTCGTCGCCTCGATGCCGGGCGCGATGGCGATGCCCGGGAGATAGCGTGGGTTCTCGCCCCGGCCGATCGCGGCGACGGTTTCAGGATCACGCGCGAACAACCGCACCGTATGGCCGGCGCGCAGCATGGCCAGCGCCAGCGCCGTGCCCCAGGCGCCGCCGCCGAGCACGGCGACATGCCAATCGCTTTTGCCCAGACCCCCGCTCTTCATGGCTCGATCGGTCATGCCTTGGCTCCGCGACGGCCGGAGCCGACCATTGGCGCCGAGACGCTGTCCAGGGGCCAGCGCGAGCGCGGCACGAAATCGAAGCCGTTCTCCTGCGCCACGCCTTCTCGCAGGCGTTCGATACCGGCCCAGGCGATCATCGCCGCGTTGTCGGTGCAAAGCTTCAGTGGTGGCGCGACGAAGCTGAAACCGGCATCAGTGCAAAGCCGCTCCAGCGTTGCCTTGACCGTGCGGTTGGCGGCGACGCCGCCGGCGACGACCAGCGCCGGATTTCCCCTGCCAGGGAATGTTTCGCGAAAGCGTTCCAGCGCGCGAGAAACACGTTCGGCGAGCGCATCGGCGACGGCCGCCTGGAACGAGGCGCAGATGTCGGCGACATCCTGGTCGCTTAGCGGCTCGATGGCGGTCGCCGCTTGGCGCACGGCGGTCTTCAGGCCGGAGAAGGAGAAATCGGGCTGTACGGAGCCTTTCATCGGCCGTGGGAAGGCAAAGCGCGAGGCATTGCCCGACAGCGCTGCCTTCTCGACATTGGGACCGCCGGGATAGGGCAGGCCGAGCATCTTGGCGGTCTTATCGAAGGCTTCTCCGAGCGCGTCATCGATGGTGGTGGCCCAGCGCTGGTAGTCGCCAACGCCGCGCACGGCCAGAATCTGCGTATGGCCGCCGGAGACCAGCAGCAATAGATAGGGGAATTCGAGCCCGTCGGTCAGCCGCGCGGTCAAGGCGTGGCCTTCGAGGTGATTGACGGCGATGAGCGGCTTGCCGGCCGCCGCGGCGATCGCCTTGGCCGTCATCAGGCCGACGATCAGCCCGCCGACGAGGCCTGGCCCGGCGGTGGCGGCGATCGCATCGAGATCGGCCAGCGCCACGCCCGCATCGGCGAGTGCGGCCTCGACAATGCCGTCCAGCGCCTCGACGTGGGCGCGCGCGGCGATCTCCGGCACGACGCCGCCGAAGGCGGCATGTTCCTCGATCTGGGAGAGCACGATGTTGGACAGGATTTTCGGCGCGGCATCGCCCTCCAGCGCCACGACGCTGGCGGCGGTCTCATCGCAACTCGTCTCAATGCCTAGAACGCGGATCAATTCGTCGCTGTCTCCAGAGATTGTATGTCAGGGCGTTCCTCGTTAGGAGAGTGCCCGGAAACGCAAAGCCAGCCGGGGGTTATCACGGACCGCGCGCCATGCAAACAATCTTGAAAATCGGAACACGCGGCAGCCCGCTGGCATTGGCGCAGGCGCATGAAACACAGGCGCGGCTGATGGCCGCGCACGGCATGCCGGCGGAGGCGTTCGAGGTCGTCGTCATCTCGACCAGCGGCGACCGCATCCAGGATCGGCCCCTGTCGGAGGCTGGCGGCAAAGGCCTATTCACCAAGGAAATCGAGGAAGCCCTGCTCGCCGGAGCGATCGACATCGCCGTGCATTCGTCGAAGGATATGCCGACGCAATTGCCGCCCGGCCTGGAACTCTCCGCCTTCCTGCCGCGCGAGGATGCGCGCGATGCCTTTGTCGGCAAGGCGGCGAAGACGATCGCCGAACTGCCGGAAGGGGCGAAAGTCGGCTCCTCGTCGCTGCGGCGGCAGGCGTTGATCCGCCGCATGCGGCCGGACCTCGAGGTGGTGATGTTCCGCGGCAATGTGCAGACGCGGTTGCGCAAGCTGGACGAAGGGGTCGCGAGCGGCACCATCCTTGCCTATGCCGGCCTGAAGCGGCTGGGCCTGGAAGATGTTGCCACCGACTTGATGCCGCTAGACAGCTTCCCGCCGGCGCCAGGCCAGGGTGCGATCGGCATCGAGACCCGTATCGGCGACCGCGAGGTCGAGAAGATGCTGGTGGCGATCCACGATGTGGCGACCGGGCAGGCACTCGCCTGCGAGCGCGCCTTCCTGGCGGCGCTCGATGGCTCCTGCCGCACGCCTATCGCCGGCTACGCCGCGTTCGAGGCCGGAAAGCTCTCTTTCGCCGGGCTGATCATATCGCCCGACGGTACGCAGTCGCACACGGTCGAGCTACAAGGGCCGGCACAGGACGCCGCCCGCATCGGTGATGAGGCAGCGCGGACGGTGCGTGCCGAGGCCGGCGAAAAGTTTTTCGACGGCTGGCTCTGAAGATGCTCCGCGTCCTGGTCACCAGACCGGAGCCGGGTGCGTCTCGCACCGCGCGAAAGCTGGAGGAGACGGGTTTTGAGCCTCTTCTCCTGCCCTTGACGGAGACGATGGCGTTGCCGGTCGATGCCAAGGGGGTTCCGGACGACGTGGCCGCCGTCGCCATCACCAGCGCTAATGCGGTGCGCCATGCCCCCAGGGATATCATTGCGGTCCTGTCCAACCTGCCCTGTTATGCGGTCGGCAGGAGGACCGCGGAGGCCGCGCGCAAAGCCGGCTTTCTCTCGGTCAATGAGGGGCCCGGCGATGCCGAGGCGCTGGCCGACGGCATGGCAATCGCGTTTTCCGGCAAAACGATCGTCTATCTCTGCGGGCGTGTGCGCTTTCATGCCTTCGAGCAGAGACTGAAAGCTGCTCATGTCCAGGTCCATGCGGTCGCGACTTATGGCACGCTTGCGGTAACCCATTCGGAGGAAGCGGTCCTTCAGCTGATATCCGGCCAATCCGTGGATGCGGTGCTTCTCTATTCGGCCAAGGCGGCTGCCGAAATGCAGATTCTGGCCAGGCGACCGGCCCTGCATCAGACCTTTGAAAAGACGCACTTTTTCGCCCTTTCCGCGCGGATTGCCGTCGCTTTCGGCGACAGCACCGGCAAAGCAATGCACGTTGCCGCGCGGCCCGACGAGGAGGCGCTGCTGGCACTTTTGCGGGCACGGCCCTGACCCGCGTCATCACACCGCCCCTTTTCACCGCTTGGTGATGTGCTAGACCCTTTCTGAACCATCACGCGCCGCCAGGCGTTGAGACGAAGCGAAATTGCGGAGCCCCTGCATGGTCAAGACGCCGAAGATGCGACACTCGAAAGGCCGCCGCGAGCCGGTGACCATCGATCTCGATCCGGGCGCCGTCTCACGCATCGTCGACGAGGATGCCGCCAAGAATACCGCTCAGACCGACGAGGCGAAGGCCGAGGAGGCGGCGAACGCCTCGCGGCCAGAGCCCCCGGAAGAGCCGGTACATGACGACCAGACCGATCTCGAACCTTGGGAGCATGGCGATGCCGCCGCCGGGCAGCCTGGCACCGAAGTGCCACCGCAAGCCGAGGCCAAAGCCACTGAGCCGGAAATGCCTTATCCCGGTACGGATACATCCCCCAACCGCGCCAAGGCTTCCGACTACAATTTCGAGGATGCAAACGCCAAAACCGCCGAGACCAAGGCGGCTTTCGGTAAAACCAATTCAAGGAGCGAACCGATGGCCACGCAGCCGAAGCGGGGCGGCCTCAACGGCATCGCCGCCGGCATCATCGGTGGTGTCATCGCCCTGGTCGGGGCCGGTGGCCTGCAATTTGCCGGCGTGCTCGGTGCGCCGGGTGCCGCTCCCGGTGCCTCGCTAGACGGCGTCAATGGCGAGATCGCCTCGTTGAAGAGCGAAATCGCGGACATGAGGGAAGCCGGCGGCAGCGGCGGTGGATCGGCCAAGGTCGACGGCCTGTCGTCGGCGCTGGATCAGGTCAAGAGTGATGTCGCGGCGCTGAAATCAGCGGTCGAACAGGGTGGTGCGGGCGACAATGCCGGGCTTGCCGCGCTGGGCGACAAAGTCAAGCAGATCGAAACCACGGTGGCAGCCCTCGGCAAGGCCGGCAGCGCGGCGCCTGTCGATCTCGACCCGCTCAACGAAAAGCTGGCGGGTCTCGATGCGCTGGTGAAGTCGACGGGCGAGTCGGCGAAGGCACAGGAAGGCCGTCTCTCCGCGCTGGAGCAGTCGGTGTCGCAGCTTTCCGGCAAGGTCGATGCGCAAGCGTCGCAGCCAAAGATCGCACTCGCCATCGCGGCCTCGGCGCTGAAGGCGGCGCTCGACCGCGGCGCGCCGTTTTCGGCCGAACTCGATACGCTGGCCACGATTTCGCCTGATGCGCCCGAACTCGCGACCTTGCGGCCCTATGCCGAAAAGGGCGTGCCGACCCGTACCGAGATCGCCTCGAAGATGGATGCCGCCGCCAATGCCATGGTCGCCGCCGCCACGCCGGTCGATCAGAATGCCGGCTTCCTTCAGAACCTGATGTCGAGCGCTGAATCGCTGGTCAAGGTCCGGCCGATCGGTGCTGTCGAAGGCGCCGGCGCACCGGAAATCGTGGCGCGCATGGAGGTTGCGGTCACCGAGGGCGACTATGCCAAGGCACTCAGCGAATATGACACGCTGCCTGAAGCCGCGAAGGCCGCGGGCGCCGACTTTGCCGGCAAACTGAAGGCGCGCATCGAGGTCGAAACCCAGGTCGACGCGCTGATCTCCGGCGCGATGAAGGCATGAGGGCAACACGATGATCCGCCTGCTCGCCTTCCTCATCGTCGTCTTCGCGCTCGGGCTGGGCTTTGCCTGGCTGGCCGATCGGCCGGGCGACATGGTCGTCACCTTCAACGGCTATCAGTACCAGGTGAGCCTCATGGTGGCGGCGGTTGCCGTCGTCGCTGTCGTCGCCGCGGTGATGATTGTCTGGTGGCTCATCAAGTCGCTGTGGAACAGCCCCTACACCATCTCGCGCTATTTCCGCGTGCGCCGCCGCGACCGTGGCTATCAGGCGCTGTCGACCGGCATGATCGCCGCCGGCGCCGGCGACGGGGCGCTTGCCCGCAAGAAGACCAAGGAAGCAGCCAAGCTGATCCGCTCCGACCAGGAGCCGCTGATCCATCTGCTCGAAGCACAGGCATCGCTGCTCGAAGGCGACCATGAAGGCGCGCGCCAAAAATTCGAGAGCATGCTCGACGATCCCGAAATGCGGCTGCTCGGCCTGCGTGGGCTTTACCTGGAAGCCGAACGCCTGGGCGACCGCAACGCCGCCCGGCACTACGCCGGCCGTGCCGCCGCAGTGGCGCCGCAACTGGCCTGGGCGGCCGAATCGACGCTGGAGGAACTGACCGCGCGCGGCGACTGGGATGGTGCACTGAAACTGGTCGACGCGCAGAAGTCGACGCGGCAGATCGAGCGTGACGCCGCCAACCGCCGCCGCGCCGTGCTGTTGACCGCCAAGGCGCAGTCGCTCGCCGACAGCGATCCCGCGGCTGCCAGGACAGCGGCGATCGAAGCCAACAGATTGCAACCGGATTTCGCCCCCGCCGCCGTTGCCGCCGCCGCGGCGCTGTTCAAACAGAATGACGTGCGCAAGGGCTCGAAGATCCTCGAAGCGGCGTGGAAGGCCGACCCGCATCCCGAAATTGCCGAGCTCTACACCCATGCGAGGCCGGGTGACGCCGTGCTCGATCGGCTGAACCGGGCAAAGAAGCTGCAGGAAATGAAGAAGAACCACGCCGAATCGTCGATGACGGTGGCGCGTGCCGCGCTCGACGCGCAGGATTTTTCAACCGCCCGCCGTGAGGCAGAGGCCGCGATCCGGATGGACCGACGCGAGGGCGCCTATCTGCTGCTCGCCGACATCGAGGAGGCCGAGACCGGCGATCAGGGCAAGGTGCGGCAGCTGCTGTCCAAGGCGGTGCGAGCCCCGCGCGATCCCGCCTGGGTCGCCGACGGCGTTATCTCCGAGCGCTGGGCGCCGGTCTCGCCGGTCACCGGCCGGCTTGACGCGTTCGAATGGCGCGCGCCGATGGAGCGGCTTGGCCAGCTGATCGACAGCCGCGATGAGCCGGACGCCCCGGCAGTGGCCATCGAGGCGCCGGGCAGGCCGGAAAGGCCGGTCGAGGTGATCGATCACGCCGCACCGGGCGACGAGGCGACGGGCAAGGACGCCGAAAGCCGCGAGGATCATGTCACACCGGTCACGGCCGCCGCCTTTGCCGCGGTGCCCGCCGACGCCGAGGCCGTCGAGCCGGCGGAAGAACTGGCGCGGCTGCCGGACGATCCAGGCGTCGATCCGGACGACGAGGCGGAAAAGTCGCCCCGCCGGTTCCGGCTGTTTTGATTTTGGGCAGGCCGTTGGGCCGTTTGGGAATGAATTGATGTTCGAGCGCGTTCTGTCGTTTCTCAGGGATTTGCCGGCCGGCTCCGGCAGCCATGCCAGCACGGACGATCCGCGCGTCGCGGCCTCGGCGCTGCTCTACCATGTGATGAATGCCGACGGCGTGCGCCAGGATGTCGAATGGGAGCGGTTCAAGGCGGTGCTGGCGCAAAGCTATTCGATCAGCGGCGCCGAACTCGAAGCACTCGCCGCCGCCGGCGAGCGGGCTGACAACGAGGCGATCGACCTCTACGCCTTTACCAGCGTGCTCAAGCGCCACCTTGACGCGGAGGGGCGCAAGGCGTTCATCGGCCTGATGTGGGAGATCGTTTATGCCGATGGCGAACTGCATGAGCTGGAGGACAACACGGTGTGGCGTGTCGCCGAGTTGATCGGTGTCGAACGCCACGACCGCGTCGAGGCGCGGCGCAAGGCGGCGGCGCACGCGCCGGGCGCCACCGGAACATCCTCGGACGAATAGGATTTTCGCCGTCCCATGCCGCGCCAGACGAGGTCGAAACCAAAAATCCTGATCGTGCTGCATCAGGAGAATTCGAGCCCCGGACGCGTCGGCCACATGCTGCTCGAAGAGGGCTTCGATCTCGACATCCGCCGCCCGCCGCTCGGCGACGCCTTGCCGGGGACACTGGATGGCCACGCCGGCACGGTCGTCTTCGGCGGTCCGATGAGCGCCAATGACGAGGACGAGTTCGTCCGTCGCGAGACCAACTGGCTGCAGATTCCACTCAGGGAGAACCGGCCACTGCTCGGCATCTGTCTTGGGGCGCAGATGCTGGCCAATCATCTCGGCGGCAAGGTCGAGGGCCATGGCGAAGGGCTGGTCGAGATCGGCTGGTATCCGCTGAAAGCGACCGAGGCTGGCAAGAAACTGATGCACTGGCCGGAGATGGTCTACCAGTTCCATCGCGAAGGCTTTTCGCTGCCGTGCGACGCGACGCTGCTGGCCACGAACGAGACCTATCCCAATCAGGCCTTCCGCTATGGCGATAATGCCTGGGGCATCCAGTTCCACGGCGAACTGACCCGAGTGATGATGCAGCGCTGGGTAGTGCGCGGCGCCCATCGTTTCGAACTGCCGGGCGCTCAGCCCGGCCGCGACCACCTCGGCGGCCGGCTGATATGGGACATGCATTTGAAGCGCTGGCTCGACGAGTTTTTGCGCACGATTTTTGGCGAACCTGTGGCGCGGTAGTGCCTGGGCCGGCGCTTTGACCGCCGACTTATGACAGCGGGCCTTCGAGCCTAAAAACTAGTCCGAAAACGTTACGCTCACGCCGCGCTGCCGAAAATAAGCCTGCATCAACTTGCGGCCCGAGCGGTTGCTCTGCGCCAATTTGGCAGGATCGAACACCGCCTGTTTTATCCCTTCTCGCCCCAGCGCTGCCTTGAGCGTCGCGATATGGACATCGATGTCGGCATTGTCCGCCCGGAGCGACGCGTAGATATTTTCGGTCGCTTCGGCCACGGTCGGTTCGCTCACTTGTGTCGTCCTTTGGTTGGTTCGGCGGGGGCTTAGCATAAATTCGCTGCCCCGTCAGTTTCGTCCTTTGAGGTGCCTCACCTTGCGCAGCGCCGGGAACAGATAGGCCCACAGGCCGGCAACCGCGACGGCGCCGACGCCGCCGATCACAACCGCCGGAACCGTGCCGATCAGCGCCGCCATGGTGCCGGCGCGAAATTCGCCGACCTCGTTGGAGGCGCCGACGAAGACTTGGTTGACGGCGTTGACGCGGCCGCGCACCTCGTCGGGCGTCCACAGCTGGATCAGCGTTTCCCTGATATAGACGCTGAACATGTCGGTGGCGCCGAGCAGGGCAAGTGCCACAATCGAGAGCCAAGTGAGGGTCGACAGGCCGAACAGCACGGTGCAGGCGCCGAACGCCGCCACGAAGCTCAGCATGATCTTGCCGGCGCGGTCGCGGATAGGATGGCCCGCAAGCCAGACGGCGACGCAGATCGCGCCGATCCCCGGTGCCGAGCGCAGCAGGCCGAGGCCCCAGGGGCCAAGCTGCAGAATATCGCGGGCATAGACCGGCAGCAGCGCCGAGGCGCCGGACAGAAGCACGGCGAAGAGGTCGAGCGAGATGGCGCCGAGCACGATCTTCTCGCTCCAAATGTAGCGGAATCCGGCAAACAGCGTCTCCATTGTCGGCTTGTCGGTGGCGGTCTGTTGCGCGGGCTTGGGGATGGTGAAGATCAGCAACGCGGCGGCGAGCATCAGGACCGCGGCGGTCGCATAGGCCATTTCCGCCGACACGCCATAGAGCAAGCCGCCGGCGACCGGGCCGACAATCGTCGCGGTCTGCCAGGCGGAGGAGTTCCAGGCGATGGCATTGGCGAAATCGCGCTGCGGCACGAGATTGGCGAACAGGGAGGACGAAGCCGGCCCGTAGAAGGCGCGGGCAATGCCGAACATGACCAGCACGGCGAAGATCGGCAGCGGGGTCGTAAGGCCGCGCAGGGTCAGAAACAGCAGAGCCAGCGCGCAGGCGCCTTCGACCAAGGTCGCCAGCGTCATGATCAGCCGGCGGCCGAAACGGTCGGCGACGACACCTGTAACCAGCACCAGAAGCAGAGACGGCAGGAACTGGACGATGCCGACAATGCCGAGATCGAACGGGTCGCGCGTCAGATCATAGACCTGCCAGCCTACGGCCACTGAAACGATCATGGTCGCGAAAGTGGTGAGAAAGCGCGCCGTCCAGTAGCTGAGGAAGGCTCTGTGCCGGAAAGCCGCGTAACGCTGCTCGGGCAAGGTTTGTTCTGGTATCATGCAGTGAGGCCCCGTTGCTGTGGGCATCGGCGCGCGGGGCACTTCCCGAATGGGCGCTGTTCGACCAATGGAACTTGGTAAAGTTCGGGGCGGATATGCTTTAAAATCAAACCCGGATCAAGCGACTTTCGATCCGCACCACCGATAGCACGCGGAAGTTACTGCCGCAGCGCAGCTGAAATCGCTTCCAGCCCGCCTTTCAAGTCGGCCTCCGTCGGCCAGCCGAAGCCGACGCGGAAAAAGCGCTTTTCCATTTCGAACCAGTGGCCGGGCCCGACATAGGTGCGGTGATCTTCCAGCAGCCTGACATAGAAGCCGTCGAAGTCGAAGCCGGGTTCGACATTGAGGCGCGGGAAGCCGACGACACCGCCGTCGGGCCGCACCCAGTCGACCAGCGGCTCGCGGTCGATCCAGGCCTGGACGATGTCCCGGCGGCTGCCATTTCGGGCAGCAGCTTCGCCAGGAAAGCGTCGCGGCCCTCCAGCACGCCGCGCGCGATGCCTTCGTCGACGACGCTGCCGCAGATGCCGATCTGCTCCTTGGCGGCCAGAAATGTCTCCTGAAGGGCCGCATCCCTGGTGATCAGCCAGCCGATGCGGATGCCGGGAATGCCGAAGGCTTTCGACAGCGACGAGACGCTGATGGCCTTTTTGCTCAGCGAGGCCGCCGAAGGCAGCCGCCTGCCATAGGAGAGATCGCGATAGGTTTCGTCGACCAGCAGACGGCAGCCGCTGGCCTCGGCGAGCGCGACCAGCGCGTCCAATTCGGTACGGCTCATCATGGTGCCGGTTGGATTGTGCGGGCAAGTAACGCTGATCAGCTTCGTGTTCGGCCGCATCGCGGCCTTGACGCGCTCGACGTCGATGGCGAAGCCTTCGTCGAAGGCTAGGTCGACAAAGCTGATGGCGCAGCCGATCGCCCGCGGCGTTTCGATGTTGGTGGCGTAGTTGGGCCGGATGACGACAAGGTGATCGCCGGCCGAGAGCAGCGAGGTGGCGATGATGAACAACGCGCCGGCCGCACCCGCCGTGACCAGCACATCGTCGGGCGCGATGCCAGCATCCTGCGCGGCGATCAGCCCGCGCAATTCCCTGTCGCCGCGATGCTCGCCATAGAAAAGGGTCAGATCAGGCAGCGAGAGGCCGATGTCGGGAAGTTTCTGATCGGCGATCGAACTTTCGGAGAGGTTGTAACGGATACGGTCGTAACCGTACTCCTCCGGCGCTTCTTTCTCGATCACCATTCTAGTGTAGTTCATGGCTCCCCCAGATCGTCTTGTCCCAGGTTATCCAAGCCACAAAAGCACGAAGCCTGCCAAGGCGAATTCGCCGGCAGGCTTCTGTTCCAGTCGTCCTAACGATTGGCTCATCTTCCAAATCGCCTCAGGCCAGGACTTTGGCCTTCCGGCCTTTGCCTTTGACGGGGGCGACCACGGCGGCCTTGCGGCCGAGGCCGATCGACTTCGCCAGTTCGGAGCGCGAAGCCGCGTAGTTGGGGGCAACCATCGGATAGTCCGAAGGCAGGCCCCATTTGGCGCGATAGGCGTCCGGCGTCAGGCCGAAATGCACACCGAGATGACGCTTCAGCGATTTGAATTTCTTGCCGTCCTCGAGGCAGATAATGAAATCCGGCGTCACCGACTTCTTCGGGTTGGCGGCCGGGACCAGCGGTGCCGCCACGGGGGCGACCGGCTGGCCGAGCCCGCTGATCGAGGCGCTAACGCTGGCGATCAGCTCGGGAAGGCCGGACGCAGGCAGGCGATTCTTCTCTACATAGGCGGATACGATATGGGCCGTCAGTTCGAGAAGGTCGAGGGTCTTGCTGGCGTGGCTGTTTTCGTCGGTCAATCTATTTCCTCCATCCATGGCGCATAACCTCGAAAATGGGGCCGTTTTCAAAAAGGATGATGCGCAAAATTAAAGTGAGTCGTCTCGAGCGTCGCGCGCGACGCGATGTAGTCGGGCTGACTTCCTAGTCGGCAAATCTGCACAATGCAATCTATCGGCGCGACATCACACGGCATTTTGAACAACTATACTAAACTGTAATAATATCAGACGATCAGCGCCTTGTCGCGCCACAGACGAAATCCGCCTTCAAAGGCGCGTGTGTTGTCACCGCGCCTGGAGTCAGGGGGCAATTCGTCGAGCTTGTCGACATTGCCGCCGCCGATGACGACATAGTCTGGCTGAAGGGCGGCGCGTAGCCGGTTGACGACGTCGAAGACATGACCGCGCCACTTCTTCTTGCCGCGCTTTATGAGGCCGCGTTCACCGACATAGTCCTCGAAACTCTGGCCTTTTCTGTAGGGAAGGTGGGCGAGTTCCATCGGCTGGCCGACATTGTCGAGGACCATCGCCGCACCGAGGCCGGTTCCGAGGCCGAGGAACAGCATGCGCCCGCCCTCATAGCTGCCGAGGGCCTGCATCAGCGCGTCGTTGACCACCTTGACCGGCTTGCCGAACTCAGCGGTGAAATCGAAGCCGGCCCAGTCCTTGCCGAGATTCATGGGATCGAGCACCGGCTTGTTTTGACGCACGGGGCCCGGATAGCCCATCGAGATAACGTCGTAGGTCAGGCCGTCAGCGAGCTTCTTCACCTTGTCGATCATCTGCCTTGGCGTCAGGTCAGGCCCGGAATCCGTCCGGCGCTCGGTGCCACCGTCGCTGGTCAGGATCTTGACGTGCGACCCGCCAATGTCGATCGCCAGCACGACCTGCCCGGTGTCCGACGCAGCCTTCTTAACCACCTTGGCCATCTCGTCCCCTCCACTCATGCGACCGGGTCGATCCAGCCATTGGGCGGCCCGAAGCCGGCCATGGCGTCCGCTGGCCCCCACGTCCTCGGCTCGTAAAGATGCGGCGGTGTGGTGTCGCCGAGCACCGGACCGACGATGCGCCAGGCGAGTTCGGCAGCGTCCTGGCGGGTGAAGAGCTGGCCGTTGCCGTTCATGGCGTCGCCGATCAGCCGTTCATAAGGCGGCATGTCCCCCTTCGAATCGTCGAGCGCGGTGAGTTCCACCTGCTCGCCGATCATGTCGTCGCCGGGCGCCTTGCGCTGGGCGCCGATGGCAATCATCACCTGCGGGTCGATGCGGAAGCGGACGTAATTCTGGTCGGCGGGCTTGATCGGGTCGAAGACATCGAGCGGCGGCCGTTTCAGCCGCACCACCACCTCGGTGACATGCACCGGCATGTTCTTGCCGGCGCGGATGAAGAACGGCACGTCCTGCCAGCGCCAGGTGTCGACGAAAAAGCGTACCGCCGCGAAGGTCTCGACCGGCGAGTTCGGCGCCACGCCGGGCTCGGCGAGATAGCCGGTGAACTGGCCGCGCACGACATCGTCTTTCGTCAATGTCCGGATGGCGCGCAACACCTGCACCTTCTCGTCGATCAGGTCGTCGGCGGAGCGGCCGACCGGCGGCTCCATGGCCAGGAGCAGGAGTATGTTGAGCAGATGGTTCTCGATGACGTCGCGGATGGCGCCGACATCGTCATAGAACCGCCCGCGCCCCTCGACGCCGAAATCCTCGGCCATCGTGATCTGCACGCTCTCGACGTAATTGCGGTTCCAGATCGGCTCCAGCAGGGAGTTGGCGAAGCGGAAATAGAGCAAGTTCTGGATCGCCTCCTTGCCGAGATAGTGGTCGATGCGGAAGATCGACTGTTCGTCGAACACCAGGTGCAGCACCCGGTTCAGCCAGCGCGCCGACTGCAGATCGTGGCCGAACGGCTTTTCGACCATCAGCCGCGCGCCATGCGCGGTGCCGGATTGCTCCAGCCCTTGCACGACGGTCTCGAACATGGACGGCGGCACCGCCATGTAATGCAGCGGCCGCTGGGCGCTGCCGAGTGCCGTCTTCAGCTTCTCGAAGGTTGTGGGATCGCGATAGTCGCCGCTGACATAGCGCAGCAGCGACGCGAACTTGGCGAAGACCGTCTCATCGACGGCGCCGAGGGCATGGACGATGCCGTCGCGGGCGCGGTCCTGCAACTGCTTCAAGTCCCATGCATCGAAGGCGACGCCGATCACCGGTTCGGTGAGCGTGCCCTTGGCGACCATCTGGTAAAGCGCTGGAAATATCTTCTTGTGGGCGAGGTCGCCGGTCGCTCCGAAGAGCACCAGCGTATCGGACCGTTCCTGGCTCATGCGAGCGTCTCCCCTGTCGCCGTCACTTGCCGCCCTTCGGCTTTTCGATGTGCCCGCCAAAGGCATAGCGCATGGCGGACAACAGCTTGTCGGCGAATTCGGATTCGCCTTGCGAGGAGAAGCGGTCGAACAGGGCCGACGACAGCACCGGTGCCGGCACGCCGGTGTCAATCGCCGCCTTCAGCGTCCAGCGGCCCTCGCCGGAATCCGAGACCCGGCCGCCGAATTGCGCCAGACCCGGATCGCTCTTCAGCGCGCCGGCGGTGAGATCGAGCAGCCAGGAGCCGATGACGCTGCCATGCCGCCACACCTCGGCCACCTGCGGAAGGTCGATGTCGAACTGGTAGTATTGCGGGTTTTCCAGCGGGCTTGTCTCGGCGTCGGCCGTCCGCTGCCGTTTGCCGGCATTGGCCGACTTCAGGATGTTCATGCCTTCGGCATAGGCGGCCATGACGCCGTATTCGATGCCGTTGTGCACCATCTTGACGAAATGGCCGGCGCCGCTCGGTCCGCAATGCAGGTAGCCATAGGGCGCGGTGCCGGCGGTCTTGTCCGGGGTGGGCGCGCCGGCATCAGCGCCAGGCGCCAGTGTGGCAAAGACCGAATCGAGGTGCTGCACCGCCACGTCGGGACCGCCGATCATCAGGCAGTAGCCGCGCTCCAGCCCCCAAACACCGCCACTGGTGCCGACATCGACAAGATGCATGCCCTTGGTGGCCAGTTTCGCGGCCTGGTCGACGGCGTCGTGATAGTAGGAATTGCCGCCGTCGATGACGATGTCGCCGGGCTCCATCAGCGCCGCGACCTGATCGATGATCCTGCCGGTGATCGCCGCCGGCAGCATCAGCCAGACACAGCGCGGCTTGGCCAGCTTGCCGACGAATTCTTCCAGGGATGCCGCCCCCAAGGCGCCGTCGCTCACAAGCGCCGCGACGCTGGCCGGGTTGATGTCATAGACGACGCATTCGTGGCCGTCGCGCATCAGCCGCCGCACCATGTTGGCGCCCATCCGGCCCAGTCCCATCATTCCGATCTGCATGGTTTCGTCCCTGTTTCCTAGAGATTTTCTGGGGTTGTCGAGGAAGGATCTACTGGCTGTCCTGCGCGCCTGACATGACGGAGAAGTCGACATTCTCCCAATCGCCGGTTCCGGGCCAGAAAAAAGTGAAGAGCAGTGTGCTTCCGTTGAGGAGGCTGGCCGTGGGTAGATCGACAAGGTGAAGGCCGAAAGCGTTTTCCGCTGTCCGGCTGTCGTGGGCGGTTGCCCAATTGTCCGTGCTCCAGTGGACGGTGGCCGCCGTCAGCAGCTCGACGCGCAATGTCTTGCCCTCGGGCAGTGCGCGAATCTTGTTGTTGAAGCGCCACGCCCTGAACGACGATACGGTCTTGTCCTGGATGTAGCGCTTCACGCCTTGCGGCGGCATATCGAAGACGGCGCCATCGCGGAGCGAGCGCAGCAGCTTGATGTGTTCGGAATGCGCCCAGACCAGTGGCATGGCGCTGCCCGATGGCTTGCCATGCAGCAACTCGCGTTCGGGAATATCGGCGCCGTCCCACACCTGTTCGGGCAGCAGGCCGCCAGGCCCGGCCGACCGTTCCAGCGCATCGAGCAAGCTGGCCGCCTTGTCCTTGCTCCCGGCGGCCAGCTCGTAATGCGCCCTTTCGCCGGCCAGCAGGGGCCAGGGCCGGCCCTGGCCGGTGCCGTCGAAGGGCGCGCCATCCTCATGCTCGCCATAGCCGTCGCTGTTATAGCGGTACCAGAGCGGCCCTTGCGGCAGTTCGCAGCGCAGCTGCGTGTCGATGACCTTGACGGTGTCCACGATGCGCGGATCGTCGGCGGCTCTCAGGCCAAAGCGCACCAGCGCCAGCGCATCCGGGCTGACGATTTCCTCGGCCGGCCGGTCCGTGTCGCCGGGTGGGCGGTTCTTGATCGGCACATAGCCGTCCTTCGGCGAGCCGGCGTCGGGGTCGTCGGGCGGCGCAATGCGGACATAATAGCCGCCGACGCCGACGGTCTTGCAGATGGCGGTGCCGCTGACATAGGTCCAGCGTTCGACCTGGTCGTTCCAACAGTCAGCTGTTTCGCGCAGGTAGGCCGCCTCCGCCGCTTTGCCGCAGGCGTCGAGCAGGTCGGCGCCGGCAAGCAGTGCCGCGATCTCGACGGCCAGCGTGAACGGGCTATAGCCGGCGTCTTCTTCCCAGCGGTCCTCGCCGGTGACCGGACCATTGCGCACGACATAGGAGGCGGCGCGCTCGATCATCGGCAGGAAGGCCTTCAGCCTGGCACGCGGCAAGTGGCCAGCGCGATGCAGGGCATCCGCCAGCAGCAAGGGAAAGGCGCATTCGTCCATCTGGATGCCAGGCCAATAAGCGGAGCCATCGAGCCATGCGTTCTGCGGCCAATGGCCGTCCGGCTGCTGGATGAAGCGGAGATATTCCAGGATCCGCAGCGCCGAAGCGGCATCGCCGGCGGCGAGAAAGCCGCCCGCCGTTTCGACCAGGTCGCGTGGCCAGACAAGATGGTCGCCGCCGAGATTATCGTCGCCTTTGTTGAATCCCCATGGGATCGACAGGCTGGCCACCGCCGCCCCGGGCATTGCCGACGACCGGTGGGTTGCCAGCACTGCGGTGGAGACGCGGTAGCTGTTCACTCCGGGGACCGCGTGGCGGTCCAGTGGCAGCAGCCCCGCCTGCCATTTGCGCCATTGTTCGACGTACAATTTCGCCGCCGGTTCAAAACCCTGCTTCAGGCTGGCGAAGGCGTTTTCGGCGGCTTCGTCCGGTGTCGTCCCGAAACCCAGCGCCAGCACGGTTTTTGTGTTGGCGGCGGTGAAGCCGATCTCGCCGGTCAGCGCGACATTGCCGTCCTCGGCACGCCGGCAAGCTGTGTCGAGCTTGCCGGTATTGTTGAGTTGCTGCCAGCCGTCGGAGAAGCCGACATAGCCGGCCGAGCAATCCCGCCAGGGCAGGGACGAGACCAGCGCCAGGCAGGTGCCGCGCCCCGAGGCAAACAGGACAGGCTTTCCCTGGTACTCGCCGACCCAGGCGGTGTTGCCCATGCCGGCATTGACCAGATGCGGCGCCAGAAGCGCGTAGACGCGGTAGTCGGCCGCGGAGCCCTTGATCGGGCTGAAGGTGATTTCCTGCACCAAGGTCGGACGCGCCGGATCGGCCAGAATACGCTTCTCGATCCGGTAGGCGCCGTCATCGGCTGTATTGGCCAGCCTGTAGGCGGGCACGCCGTCCTCGAACGGCCCGATGCCGTGCGAGGCATCGCGCTTCTCCTCGGAGAAATAGCCATCCCTGCCGGTGACGATGAGGCCGAGGTCGCGCGTGCAGGCGCTGTCGACGCGCGGGTAATACACCTCGTTCAGGATCCCGTGGCTGATGGAGAACCAGACGCGGCTGGACGGCGAAAGCGCCGAGCCGACTCCGCTCTTGGCGCTTGAGGTCCAGCGCGCGGGAATTCCCGGTGCGCCCGGCGGCACAGTCGGCGTCACTGCCATGCTTGTTCGCTCTCCTGGCCCGCATGCCTAGCCATCAAACGACGCCATTTCAATCAGCGCACCGCAAGTTGATCGCCGGCGCACATCGGATTGCAGTTGACAGCCCGCCGGCCTTCTGCACTTTTGTCTGACAATAGATAAAAAACAGGATCGCAATCGCGAAATTCGTCGACAATCAAACTGATCAGCAACTCTCGGGAGGAGTATCACATGAAGAAACTATTGGTTCTCAGCACGCTTGCAGCGGTGCTCGCGGCCGGTACGGCTTTTGCGGACACCAGCGGCAAGAAGATCGCGTTCTCCAACAATTATGCCGGCAATTCGTGGCGGCAGGCGATGCTCGACAGCTATGGCATCGTCACCAAGAAGGCCGTCGACGACAAGGTCGTCGGCGCGGCCGATGTCTTCACCACCGCCGACAAGGAAGTGCCGACCCAGGCCGCCCAGGTGCAGAACCTGATCCTGCAGGGCTATGACGCCATCGTCATCAACGCCGCCTCGCCGGATGCGCTCAACGGCGCCATCAAGCAGGCCTGCGATGCCGGCATCACCGTCGTCTCCTTCGACGGCACCGTCACCGAGCCTTGCGCCTATCGCGTCGTCGTCGACTTCAAGGACATGGGCAAGCAGGAAGTCGAGCACATGGCCAAGTTCCAGCCCAAGGGCGGCAATCTGCTTGAAATCCGGGGGCTTGCCGGCACCTCGATCGACGATGCCATCCATGCAGGCATCCTCGAAGGCGTGGCCGCGCATCCCGAATTCAAGATCGTCGGTTCTGTCACCGGCGACTGGGACCAGACCACGGCTCAGAAGGCGGTGGCGACCATCCTGCCGTCGCTGCCCGACGTCGTCGGCATCGTCGACCAGGGCGGTGACGGCTATGGCGCCGCGCAAGCCTTCGCCGCCGCCGGCAAGCCGCGCCCGACCATCATCATGGGCAACCGGCAGGACGAATTGAAGTGGTGGAAGGAGCAGAAGGACAAGGACGGCTATCAGACCTGGTCGGCTTCGATCGCGCCGGGCGTATCGACGCTCGCCTTCTGGGTGGCGCAGCAGGTGCTCGATGGCCGCAAGGACATTCCGCACGATCTGCTGGTGCCGTATCTGGCCTTCACCCAGGACGATTTCGAGGCGGCCTTGCCCAAGATCAAGGAGGGCGGTGTCGCCACCCACGAATACACGCAGGAAGATGCCATCGCGGCGATCAAAGCCAATATCAAGTGAAAGTCGCAGACGCGTTGCCGCGGGCATCATCGAGCGGATATCGTTGAGCATGGCTGCAGGCGACGCGGACATCATCAGACAGGGCGGCGCCGAAAACCAATTCGGCGCCGTCAGCGTTGACATCGTAAGACTTGACGGTGCCGAAAAGCATTTCGGCGCCGTCAGGGCGCTAGGCGGGGTGGATTTCCATGTCGGGCCCGGCGAGTGCGTCGGCCTCGTCGGCCATAATGGCGCCGGCAAGTCGACGCTGATGCACATGGTGGCCGGGACCTCGACGCCCGACGGCGGCACGATCACCGTGCATGGCGGCATCGAGGACAACTACTTGGTGTCGCGGGCGCAGCAGCTTGGCATACGCTGCGTGTTCCAGGAACTGTCGCTGTGCCCCAATCTCAGCGTCGCCGAAAACACGCGCATCAATCATGCTTCGCTCACCGGCTTCGGCTGGCGGCGCAAGGCGGCGGAGCTGATCGCCGCCAAGCTGGACGAAATTTTTCCGGACCATGGCATCTCGGCCTGGGACGTTGTCAGCGATCTGTCGATCGGCCGGCGCCAGATGGTCGAGGTGGCGCGTGCCTTCACCGTGACTCAGGACCGGCTCGACCTGGTCATCCTCGACGAACCGACCTCGTCGCTCGACGCGCACACATCGGGCCAGTTGCTGGCCTTCGTGCGCCGCTTCGTCGCCGGCGGCAAAAGCTGCATCCTGATCTCGCACGTGCTGGGCGAGGTGCTGCGGAACGCCGACCGGATCGTGGTGATGCGTGACGGCAAGGTGGTGGCGTCGGAAGCGGCTGGTGCGTTCGATCGCGACCGGCTGGTGACCGTGATGGGCGGAGCCGAGGCGCGCGCGAAGACCGCCGCGCAGGCCGCTGCCGCCAAGACAGGCGCCAATCCGCTTCGCGTCCGGGCGCGGCCCGCCGGACAGGCGGATGGCAAGGATCTCGTCGCGCGCGCGGGCGAGATCATCGGCCTTGCCGGGCTGGCCGGTCACGGACAGACCGACTTGCTGCTGCGTATCTTCGACGCCGCCGCACGCGCCAAGCCCGGCATCGAGGTGACGGCGCCGGTCGCGCTGGTGGCGGGCGACCGCCAGTCCGATGGCATTTTCCCGCAATGGTCGGTTGCCGAAAACATCGGCATCCGCTCGCTGGCGCGCTTGCGCAACGGGCTGTTGATTTCACCCCAGCGTGAGGCCGAATTGGCCGCGTTCTGGCAGAAGAAGATCGGCATCCGCACGCCTGACATGAACAACAACATCTTCTCGCTCTCGGGCGGCAACCAGCAGAAAGCGCTGTTCGCCAGGGCGCTCGGCTCCGATGCCCAGATCGTGCTGATGGACGACCCGATGCGCGGCGTCGACATCGGTACCAAGCTGGAGGTCTACGATCTCGTGCGCGAGGAGGCGGGCCGCGGACGCTCCTTCCTCTGGTACACGACCGAAACCGAAGAGCTCGACAATTGCGACCACATCTATGTCTTCAAGAACGGCCGCATCGTCGCCAATCTGACGCGCGACGAGCTGACCGAAGAGAAGATCATCCAGTCCTCCTTCGGCGATGCGGCCTGAGATGACGGCGACGCCAATCGACAATGGCTTCAAGGGATCGGCGGCACGCAATGCGGCGGCGCGGGCGCGGCTGTTGCGCGGCCTGCTGCCCGCGCTATCCCTGGCGCTGGTGTTGCTCGCGATCGCCTGGCTCAATCCGCGCGCCATCAGCTATTTCGGCTTCAGCCTGATGTTGAACCTGGCGATTCCGATCGCGCTGGCGACGATTGCGCAGATGTTCGTCATCGCCGGCAACGAGCTTGATCTCTCGATCGGCACCTTTGTCGGTTTTGTCGGTTGCGTCACCGCGACCTGGCTGAAGGATGCGCCACTCATTGGAGTCCTTATTCTCGCCGGATCGATCGGCATCTATGCGCTGCTCGGCGCGCTGATCCATCTGCGCAACCTGCCCTCCATCGTGGTGACGCTCGGCATGAGCTTCGTCTGGCAGGGCCTCGCCATTCTCGTCCTGCCAAAACCGGGCGGCAAGGCGCCGGACTGGCTTTTGGCGATCATGTCGTTCAAGCCGCCTTTCATTCCGTTTCCGATCATCGCCGCGCTGCTGATCGCGGCCGTCGTGCATTTCGGCCTGATGCGTACCTCCTATGGGGTGATCCTGCGCGGCTCGGGCGGCAATCCGGCGGCGCTCAAGCGCGCCGGCTGGTCGCTGCTCAGGACCAAGATCGTGCTGTTTGCGCTGGCCGGCCTGTTCGGCGTTCTGTCGGGCATGGCGCTGATCGGCATCACCACCTCCGCCGATGCCAATATCGGCAATGGTTACACGCTGCTGGCCATCGCCGGGGTCATCCTCGGCGGCGGCGAGTTCGTCGGCGGCAGGGTCTCGCCAATCGGCGCCGTCATCGGCGCGCTGACGCTGGCGCTGGCCGCCTCGCCGCTGCTCACCTTCATGCACATTCCGCCCGACTGGCAGGTGGCCGCCAACGGCGCCATCCTGATCATCGTGCTTGCGGCGCGGGTGCTGATCAGCCGCAGGGAAAGGTAAGCGATGGCTTCGCTGAAGACCCTGCTCACAAAACCCTGGATCTGGTCGTTTGTCGGTGCGCTGCTGGTGTGGCTGGCGACGATTGCCTTCACCGGGGGCTATGGCGGCGGCGGCATGGTCACGGCGGCATTGTCGCTTGCCGTGTTCACCGTCATCGTCGGTGTCGGCCAGATGTTCGTCATCACGCTTGGACCCGGCAATGTCGACCTGTCGCTGCCGGCCAATATCGGCCTCGCCAGCGCGGTCGCCATGAAGGTGATGGGCGGCAGCGATGCCATGATCCTGGTCGGATTGCTGGCGGCGCTCGCCTGTGGCGCCGCGATCGGGGCCATCAACTATCTACTGATCTGGGCGCTGCGCATCCCGCCGATCATCGCCACGCTGTCAGCGAGCTTCATCATCCAGTCGGTCGACATCAGCTATGGGCGCGGACTGCAGATCAAGCCGCCGCCTGGCTTCGCCGATTTCACCAACTGGCAGGTGCTGGGCGTACCCGTGCTGGCGATCCTCACCGTGCTGTTCACCATCGCAGCGGCCATCGCCTTGCAGCGCATGATCTATGGCCGCTCGGTGCTGGCGATCGGCCAGAATATCCGCGCCGCCTGGCTCGCCGGTGTCAATGTCGGGCGCATCCGCTTCCTCACCTATACGCTGTCGGGCGCGCTCGGCGGCATCGACGGCGCGCTGCTCGCCGGTTATTTCCGCGGCGCCAACGTCGACATCGGCAACGAATACCTGCTCGCTTCGATCGCCGTGGTCGTCATCGGCGGCACGTCGGTGGCGGGCGGCAAGGCCAATGTGCCCGGCGTCTGGGGGGCGGCGCTGTTCCTGGTGCTGCTGCTCACCATGCTCAACACATTCGGCGTCAGCGCCGGGGTGCGGCTCTTGCTGACCGGGCTTATCATCGTAGGGGTGATCACGGCTGCGGGCGGCGAGAAGGCGGTGCGCTGACCGCAACGTCTCCGGCGCGACCGCAGCCTGTCTTGCCAACGATTGGACCAGCCGGTTCCCATTCGCGGCGTGGCCTTGTAAACCGGTCCCCGATCTCAGTCGGTCTTGGGAGGCCCCCACTTGTCCAGTTCTGTCAGCGTCGCGAACGAGGGTGGCGTCGCCATCGTCACCATCGACAATCCGCCGGTAAACGCGCTGAGTTTCCACGTCCGCGAACCGCTGATGCAGGCTCTGGCCGCTTTGCGCGATGACGCATCGGTCGCGGCAATCGTCATTGCTTGCGCCGGCCGGACCTTCGTTGCCGGTGCCGACATCACCGAATTCGGCAAGCCGATGCAGCACCCGGAATTGCGCGCCATCGTGGCGGTGCTGGAAGCCATTGCCAAGCCGACCGTCGCCGCCATCCAGGGTACCGCGCTCGGCGGCGGGCTGGAATTGGCGCTCGGCTGCCATTTCCGCGTTGCCGATCAAGGCGCAAGGCTCGGCCTGCCCGAGGTGAAGCTCGGCATCCTGCCCGGTGGCGGCGGCACGGTGCGGCTGCCGCGCCTAGTTGGCGCCGCCAAGGCATTGAAGATGATCGTTTCCGGTACACCGATCGGTGCCGATGAGGCATACGGCGCCGGCCTGGTGGATGCCGTTTTCGAAGGCGATCTGACCACCCACGTCGTCAATTTCGTCCGCGAGATGGCCCGCAAGGGTGGTCCGTTCACGCCGGTACGCGACCGCGACGACGTCCTCAAGGAAACCGACCTTGCCGCCTTCGATGCCGAGGTCGCGGATCTTGCCCGCAAAGCGCGTGGCCTCGAAGCGCCTGTTGCCTGTGCGCAGGCGGTGCGCAATGCCGTCACGCTGCCCTTCGACGAGGCGCTGGCGGAGGAGCGGGCGCTGTTCGTCAAGCTCGTCGCCAGCGACCAGTCGCGCGCCCAGCGGCATCTGTTTTTCGCCGAACGCGAGGCGGCCAAGCTTCCCGGCAAGGATGTCGTCAAGCGCAGGATCGCCCGCGTCGGTGTCATCGGCGCCGGCACAATGGGCGGCGGCATTGCCATGGCATTCGCCAATGGCGGCTTTCCCGTCACCTTGCTGGAAACCAGCCAGGAGGCGCTGCGGCGCGGGCTGGCGACGATCGAGAAGAATTACACCGTCTCGGTTGCACGCGGCTCCTTGAGCGAGGATGCCAAGCGGCAGCGGCTCGCCCAGTTCAAAGGCACGGTCGACCATGCCGATCTCGCCGATTGCGACCTGATCGTCGAGGCAGCGTTCGAGGACATGGCGGTCAAGAAAGAAATCTTCGGGAAGCTTGACGCGGTGGCGAGGCCGGGCGCCATCCTCGCCACCAACACCTCTTATCTCGACATCGACGAAATCGCCGCCTCGACCTCGCGGCCGCAGGATGTCCTCGGCCTGCATTTCTTCTCGCCGGCCAACGTCATGAAACTGCTGGAGATCGTACGCGCCGAAAAAACGGCACCCGATGCGCTGGCGACCGTGGTCGACCTTGCACGCCGGATCGGCAAGGTGGCTGTCGTCGTCGGCGTCTGCCACGGCTTCGTCGGCAACCGCATGCTGGCCGCGCGCGGCTCGGAATCCGAGGCGCTGCTGCTCGAAGGCGCTACCCCCAGCCAGATCGATAAGGCGTTCACCGATTTCGGCTGGCCAATGGGTCCGTTCCAGATGGGCGACCTTGCCGGTCTCGACATCGGCTGGCGCAACCGCAAGGCGCGGGGCCTGACGGCCGTCATCGCCGACACACTGTGCGAACAGGGGCGTTTCGGCCAGAAAACCGGCCGTGGCTTCTATCTCTACGAGAACGGTTCGCGAATGCCGGTGCCCGATCCCGAGGTCGAGGCGCTAATTCGCGGCAAGGCGGCGGAAAAGGGCATCGTGCCGCGCACGATAGGCGCCGACGAAATCATCGAGCGCACACTCTATCCCCTGATCAACGAGGGGGCGAAGATTCTGGAGGAGGGAATCGCTGCCCGTGCGTCCGACATCGATGTCGTCTGGGTCAATGGCTATGGCTTTCCCGTCGGCAAGGGCGGCCCGATGTTCTGGGCCGGCCTCGAAGGCGCGGCCAGGATCGTCGGGCGACTCAGGTATTGGCATGAGCGGACAGGCAAGGATGTTTTCAAACCGGCTCCTTTGCTCGAGCGGATGGCCGAAACCGGCTCATGGCAAGTCTGATCCGAGGTAGTCAGCGGCCTGCGGGAATCACCGTATCCGCGCATCGATGATCTCGACAAAGCGGGCGAAAAGGCCGGCCTGCGACTTGATCTTGAGCTTGCGGTAGATGTTGCGGCGATGGACCTTCACGGTTCCCGGCACGATGCGCATGGCCCTGGCGATCGATTCTGTCGAATGGCCCTGCAGCACTAGGTCGACGACGTGTTTTTCGCGTGGCGTCAGCGACAGGCTTTTCCAGATATGGGCGCGGTCGAACTCGTTGACCTCGGTGATTTCCTCGTCCTGCTTCGTCTCGGCCGGTTCCTCGGTGGGAAGGGTTGGCCAGCGCAGCCTGGTGAAGCTGATCACCGCCGGCGCCATGTCGCGCAGCAGCCTGGCATCGGCGGTGCCGAACGGACCGGAAGCGCTTAGCCGCATCAGCGACAGCACCAGCGCGTCCTTGCCCGGCAGCGGCACGAAGAAGCCGACTTCCTCGGCCAGTCTGGTCTGGCTGTAATAGGAGCGAAAATATTCGCTGGCGTAGAAGCGATCAGGAGCCAGTTCGCGCATGCGCCAGAAGCCTTCCTTGCGCTCGACCGCCGCGTGATGGAAGGGGTCGAGCAGGTAGGGGCCTTCCTGGTAGAGCGCGACGAAGACGTGGCTTTCGGTCGGCGTGAAGGTCTCGAACAGCAGTGGCGGGCGCGCCGCACCCCGATAGCCGAAGACCACGCAATGGTCGAAGCCGACATGCTGCCGCAGCCAATCGACCATCGCTTGACCGAAGAGATCCCCGCTCGTCTCCCGCGTCGCCGCGACAAGGGTGGCGAGCCGGCTGTATTCGTCGCTGCGGGAAACGCTCAATCCAATACCCCCTTAAACGGGAAAATAGATCAGATATACCACCTACGAGGTATATACTAGATGCCATTGGCTCTGGTAGCGTCTTGAAATCGCATCGTCCTGGAGCCCGCAGCCTTGACCGCAGTGCCCGACATCGAATTTCGCGGCGTCGCCAAGCGCTATGGCGCGGTGACCGCGGTCAGCGGCATCGACCTTGCCGTGCCGCCCTCCGCCTTCGTTGCGCTGCTTGGACCGTCCGGCTGCGGCAAGACCACCTGCCTGCGCATGATCGGCGGGTTCGAACAGCCGAGCGAAGGCCAGGTGTTCATCCGTGGCCAGGACATGGCCGGCACGCCGCCCTACCGACGGCCGGTCAACATGGTGTTCCAGCAATACGCGCTGTTTCCGCATCTCGATGTCGAAGCCAACGTTTCCTATGGGCTGCGCCAGGCAAGGCCACGGCTGTCGTCGCGCGATATCGGCCGGCGGGCCGGCGAAGCGCTCGAAATGGTGCGGCTCGCCGGCTATGGCGGCCGCAAGATCCACGAACTGTCCGGCGGCCAGCAGCAGCGTGTCGCGCTGGCGCGCGCGCTGGTCAACAAGCCGGCGGTGCTGCTGCTCGACGAGCCGCTTGCGGCGCTCGACAAGAAGCTGCGCACCGACATGCAGATCGAGCTGCAGAACCTGCAGCGCGAGATCGGCATCACCTTCGTGCTGGTGACCCACGACCAGGAGGAAGCGCTGTCGATGAGCGATTTCGTCTGCGTCATGAATGGCGGGCGCATCGTCCAGCTCGGCCAGCCGAGCGAGATCTATGATGAGCCGGCCGACCTGTTCGTCGCCGATTTCGTCGGCAAGACCAATCTGTTGAGCGGCACCGTCGCCGGGCACACGGGCGACCTGGTGGACGTGGCGCTGGCGGACGGCACTGTGGTCGCGGCGCGCAAGCGAACCGCGCTTCTACAAGGCGAGACCGTCTCGGTCAGTCTGCGCCCTGAATTGCTCAGCCTTGGCGCTCCCGAAAGCGGTCCGCTCAAGGGCATCGTCCGCAACCGGATATTCCTCGGCTCGACCGCGGAATACGCGATCGAAGTGCAGGGCATCGGCACTTTGCTCGCCAAGGCTGATCACCTGATCGGCCAAGGCAATCTCTTCAAGCCGGGTGAACCCGTCGCCATCGGCTATGCCACGGGAACGCCGCTGGCGTTTCCGGAAACCAAGAACAACGGGACCAACCAGAGGGTAAACAAACATGTCGAAATCATATCGTGACGGACTGCCGATAAGCCCGGAGAATTTCGTCGACCAGCTGATGCGCCTGAAGCGCGGCTCGATCGGCCGCCGCGACTTCCTTGGCCTCACCGGCCTTGGCATCGCAACGGCGGTGATGGCGCGCGAGATCGGCATCATGCCGACGCCTGCCTTCGCCGCCGAAAGCCTTGGCGACCGCATGTCGATCGCCACCTGGCCGAATTACCATGACCCGCAGACCTTCGAGAACTTCAAGAAGGACACCGGCGTCGCCGTCGAGGTCAACGTGTTCGGCTCCAATGAGGAGATGCTGGCCAAGCTGCAGGCCGGCGCCTCGGGCTGGAGCCTGTTCGTGCCGACCAATTATACGATCTCGACCTACAAGAAGCTCGGCATCATCGAGCCGCTGGAGATGGCGAAGCTGCCGAATTTCGACGGCACCCAGGAAGATCCGCGCTTCACCTCCGAGGGCACGATCGACAAGGTGATCTACGCCGTGCCGAAGAACTGGGGCACCACAGGCTTTGCAGTGAACACCAAGAAGCTGACCAAGCCGATGACGAGCTGGAAGGAGTTCTGGGATACCGCCATGGCCGAGGGCGATGGCCGCACCATGGTGCACGACTACCAGCTCACCACCATCGGCAACGCGCTGAAATATTACGGCTATTCGTTCAATTCTCTGAAGCAGGACGAGCTCGCCAAGGCAGAGGAACTGCTGCTGAAGGTCAAGCCGCATCTGTTCGCCGTCTCGTCCGACTACCAGCCCGGTATGCGTGCGGGCGACGCGTGGATGACGATGTGCTGGACCAATGACGGCGCGCAGCTGCATCGCGACATTCCCGAGATCGCCTATGTGCTGGGCAAGGAGGGCGGCGAGATCTGGACCGATTTCTATGCGATCCCGAAGGACGCGCCCAACAAGCCCGCCGGTTATGCGCTGCTCAACTATCTGATGAACCCGCAGGTCGCGGTGAAGGAGCACCTCGCCAACGGCGCGCCTTCGACGGATGCGCGCGTCAACAAGCTGCTGCCCAAGGAAGTGCTCGACAATCCGATTCTCTATCCGGCGGTGGAGCTGTTGACGCCGCTCGAATTCGGCGCGGCGGCAACGCTGACCGACCCGGGCCGTGCCGAACTGATGGCGCGCTTCAAATCGGCTTGAGAGTGGCCTGGATAAAGACAATCGACCGGCGGGCCCATGCCCGCCGGCACCGGGGCGGTTTCGATGCACGGCAACAGATTTCGGCGTAATTTTCTGACCGCCTTGCTGCTCGCGCCGGCGACGGCATGGCTGGTGGTGTTCCTGGTGCTGCCATTCATCGCCATCGCCGTGTTCAGCGTCGGCGAGCGGGCGCCGGAGGGCGGCTACCAGGCAGCCTTCACGCTGGCGCAATATGCCAATCTCCCGGCACGGGCGACCGCGTTCTGGAACACGATGGTGCTGGCGCCAGTTGGCGCGCTCGCCTGCCTGCTTGTCGCCTATCCGGTCGCCTATTACCTCGCCTTGCAGGCGCCGCAGCGCTGGCGGCTGATCCTGCTCGCGCTGGTCGTCATTCCGTTCTGGACCAGCCTTTTGATGCGGACATATGCGTGGATGTACATTCTGGGTGGACGCGGCATCCCGGCGCTGCTCGCCTTTGCCGGCATCGAGGATGTCAGGTTGATCAACACGCCGGGCGCAGTCCTGCTCGGCATCGTCTACGGCTATCTGCCGCTGATGATCCTGCCGATCTATGTCAGCCTCGAACGGCTCGACCGAAGGCTGCTGGAGGCCTCCGCCGATCTCGGCGCGACGCCGTTGTCGACCTTTGTCGGCGTGACCCTGAAGCTGTCGCTGCCGGGCGTGATGACCGGCTTCTCGCTGGTCATGATCCTGCTGCTCGGCGAATACCTGATCCCGACGCTGCTCGGCGGCGGCAAGGTGTTCTTCATCGGCAACGCGCTGGTCGACCTCTTCCTGCAGTCGCGCAACTGGCCGTTCGGGTCGGCCATCGCGATCACGCTGGTGCTGGTCTCGGTGGTGGTGCTGATTGTCGCCAACCGCATTTCGAACCGCGTTGCGGGCGCTCGCCGGGTGGACCTCATCTGATGCGCGCCTTCGTCATTGCCGTCTTTGCGTTCCTCTACCTGCCGATCGTGCTGGTCGTGCTGTTTTCCTTCAACGCCGGCCACCATGCCAGCGAGTTCACCGGTTTCTCGGTGCAGTGGTACGGCAAGGCCCTGTCCAACCCGTTCCTGGTCGAGGCGCTGAAGAACAGCCTGTTCATCGCCACCACCAGCGCCCTGCTGGCGGCGGTGTTCGGCACCGCGGCGGCGCTTGGCCTGGCGCGTGTCGGCGCCAGAACCCGCGCGGTCTTCGACGGGCTGCTTGGCGCGGCGATCGTCGTTCCGGGCGTCGTCATCGGGATCTCGACGCTGGTTGCACTCGTTCAGCTGTTCGCGGTCGTCAATCCGTTCCTCGCCTCGGTCTGGCCGGGCGACCAGCCGCCGCGCCTGTCGCTCGGCTACGGCTCGATCATCGCCGCGCATGGCCTGTTCTCGATGGCGCTGGTGACGATGATCGTCGGCACGCGGCTCGGCAGCCTCGATCGCAATCTGGTCGAGGCCTCCAGCGATCTATACGCCACGCCGTTGACGACCTTCCGCTCGATCGTCCTGCCGCAGATCATGCCGGCGGTGGTCGCCGGTTTCCTGCTCGCCTTCACCTTCTCCTTCGACGACTTCATCGTCGCCTTCTTCGTCGCCGGCGCGCAGACGACGCTGCCGATATATGTCTTTGCCTCTATCCGGCGCGGCGTAACGCCGGAGATCAACGCCATCGCGACGATCGTGCTCGTCGCCTCCGTCCTGCTCGTGGTGCTTGCCCAATGGCAGCTGCGCCAGCGCAAGCCGTCAAACTGAAAGCCGCTCCATGATCCTCAAAGACCGCATCGCCGTGGTGACAGGCGCCGGCTCCGGCATCGGACGTGCCGGCGCCATGATCATGGGCAGGGAAGGCGCGGTGGTCATTATCGCCGACAGGGATGAGGCCGCCGGCGAGGCAACGGCCGCGGATATCCGGGCGGCAGGCGGCCGGGCCGAGGCGATCGCGACCGACGTCTCGAACGACAATGCGGTCGACCAGCTCATCGTCGGTACGCTCGACAGATATCAACGCATCGACATCCTGCACAATCATGCCGGCATCCAGGTCGGCGGCACGCTGACCGAGGTCGAGACCGCCGGCATGGACGCCTCCTGGCGGGTCAATGTGCGGGCGCAATTCCTCGCGGCGAGGATCGTCATGCCGTCGATGATCGCGCAAGGCGGCGGCGTCATCCTCAACACGGCTTCGAATTCGGGTGTGTTCTACGACCGCGAGATGATCGCCTACGCGACGTCGAAGCACGCGGTGGTGGCGATGACCAGGCAGATGTCGCTCGACTATGCCCGGCACAATGTGCGCGTCAACGCGCTCTGCCCGGGCTGGGTCGACACCCCATTCAACGAGCCGTTCATCGCCCAGATGGGCGGACGCGAGGCGATCGAAACCTATGTCCGCACCAAGATCCCGATGGGGCGCTGGGCGGTGGCCGAAGAGATCGCCGAGGCGATCCTGTTCCTCGTCTCGGACCGTTCATCCTTCATGACCGGGCAGGCGCTGGTGATAGATGGCGGCGAGAGCATCGGCTGACGCTGCTTTCATCGATCGACCTTTCCATTTAAGCCGCTTTTTCTGTCGTTTCGCTGGATGCCGGACGGCACAAGACCAAGGTCTAGCGGGCATGGGACTTCAGTGCCATGCTAGGTCACAGGGTGTTTTTCTGTTTCTTTTCAACTTGTTATGCGTACGGCACAGCGCGCGCTCTCGGATTGAGACCGCATTTGTCTAAAGTTTACCGGGTATCATTAGCGATTTCTCATACGCAGGTGGTTCAGCGGTGGGCGAGTGCGGCGATTCCCGAGGAGATTACCATGACAAACCGGAAAACACTGTTCGCGGCCGTTGCCGCATTGGCGCTTCTGGCGTCTCCGGCGCTCGCCGGCAATGGGCATGGCAATGGCGGCGGCAATGCTGGAGGCAATGGCGGCGGCAATGGCAATGGCAATGGCGGCACCCATGGGAATGGCAACGGCAACAGCGGTGCTTCGCACGGCAAGTCGTCGTCGGCACCGGGCCGGGCAGGCAAGACGGAAACGGACACAACGGCCGACACCACGGTTGACACGGACACAAAGGTCTCATCCGTACCCAAGGACAAGAACATCCACGCCAAGCTCGGCCGGCTGAACTCGCTGCAGCGCAACGTCAACGCCTATACGCACTCCAAGAGCAAGAAGTTCGCCGCCATTCAGGCATTCGTGACGCAGTCCGCGAAAGCCAAGAATGCGCAGGCCGCGGCTGCGGCGGCCGCTGCTACGGCTGCTGCGGCCCAGGCTCAACTGGATACGCTGAATTCGCAGTTGAGCGCACTGACGTCGCTGTCTCAGGCCGAAATCGACGCCATGACACCTGAACAGCAGGCGGCCCTGCCCGGCCAGATATCGGCGCTGCAGGCTGACATCACCGCCCAGCAGGCGGTGGTCGACGCCGACAATACGGCGGCCGATGAGGCCGTGGCCGCGGCTGCCGCTGCAGCGGTAGGCACCGATGATGCATCGCTCGACGCGGCGCTGACGGACATGGCCAACAAACCGGTCGACGCCGGGGTCACGGCCTGGGCCCAAGGTGTTCTTGCCGGCAAGATCGACCAGACGGCGGCCAAGCTTCAGGCGGGAACGACGCCGTAGCGGTTCGTCGCTGAAAAGGCAGTAGTCACCAAAGGAGATGCCGCTGGGCTTGGCCCGGCGGCATTGTTGTCCTCCTGGAGCCGCTGCCGTTCAACGACAACGCAGAACCGCTCCTCGCTTCGGCCCGATTGCCGGCGAAAATCGCTAGACATTTTTCCTGCAATTGCATGGCGCGGCCAATCTGCTGCCGGCGTCCTTGGCGCACTGCCGCGACTGACGACCTATCTGCGTTCGATCGGCGATACGGCGACGAGACTCGACCGGATCGAGCCGGAGCGACGTCGAACGGCGCGGCTCTGCCGCGCCGCCGGTTTTACACACACCCAGCCGCTCCGACTCATGCATCAACGTCTTCCGGCTGAAGCAATCGTTGCGCGAGCACCTCAATACACTCGACCATCTCGACAACCGGCGATATGAACTGGGTGCCGATCTGTTTCGCATCCACCTGCGCCTCTCCCGCAGCCGGCGACCGCAGGCGGCCAGGCACGGAGCCGCACTGTTCGGCGTGATCAGCCGGCCGGATTGAAGAGGATGAATTGACGCGTAAAGCCAGCCCGACCGTCGCGCTGTTTTCCAAGGCGGGCCCTGGCGCCGCGCTGAACTGCATTGGCATCGCACAGGCCTTGCGCGCCCGGGGCGTCCAGCCTTCATCCACCATTGCGCGGTGCCCGATAATGTCTACGTCGACGCCTGGGTTCCGCAGCCCTCGGTGGCGCCGAAGTCTGACCTGTTCATCCACGTCGGCAATAACAGCTTTTGCGAGGCGCTGCGCTTCGGCGTGCCGTCGCTGATCATGCCCTATTGCTGGGACGGGCACGACAATGCGCCACGCGCCGGAGAAACCGGCGTCGGCGATCATATCGGCCGCGACGGCTGGACCGAAGGGGGATTGAAGAGAGCCATTCTCGGCCTGCTGGCCGATGACGCCATGCGCGCCCGCCTCAGGGACAATGCAGCCCGGATGGCGCTGCAACCCGGAACGGAAATGGCCGCGCAAGCCATACTCTCTCTCTGATACGGACTTGAACGAAATGCCCGACAAAAACACTAACACCGCGACCAACGACCCCAAGGCCTGGCTCACGCAGCACGGCATCACCGAGGTCGAATGCCTGGTGCCCGACATGAACGGCGTGTTGCGCGGCAAGGCGCTGCCGACCGCCAAACTCCTCAAGGCGCTGGAAGACCGCGCGCTCTATCTGCCGAGCAGCGCCTTCCTGGTCAGCATCGACGGTCGCTATTCCGGCTCTATCGACGAGGGTTTTGCTTATTCGGACCCCGACATGCGCATGGTGCCCGATGTCTCGACGCTGTGCCTGGCGCCGGGTGCGGGGGCGGGCAAGGCCTATGTCTTCGCCGACGCGTTCCACATGGACGGCAGGCCATGGATGGCCTCGCCACGCCACGTGCTGCGCGCCGTGCTCGATCTCTATCGCCAGCGCGGCTGGCGCGCGGTGGTGGCGCCGGAACTCGAATTCTATCTGATCGCGCCGAACCCCGATCCGGACAAACCGCTGACCGCCCCGGTCGGCGCCAATGGTCGCGCCGAGGGTGTGCAGCATCCCTATGACATGGCAGCGCTGGAAGAATTCGAGCCGGTGATCCGGCGCATCTACGACTATTCAGCGGCGGCCGGTCTGCCGCTGGATACGCTGATCCATGAATCGGGCACGGCGCAGCTGGAAATCAACCTGCTGCATGGCGACGCCCTGCCGCTGGCCGACCAGGTGCTTTTGTTCAAGCGGTTTACGCGGCAGGCCGCGCAGCAATGCGGCATGCATGCGACTTTCATGGCCAAGCCGATCACGGCGCAAGCCGGCAGCTCGATGCATCTGCACATGTCGGTCGTCGACGAGGCCGGCAACCCGCTTTTCGCCAGCGGCGACGATGCCGATACCGGGATGTTTGGACACTTCATCGGCGGCTTGCAGAAATATGTTCCGGAAATCATGCCGCTGTTCGCGCCAAACGTGAACTCTTTCCGCCGCATAAGGCCCAACCACAGCGCACCCGCCAATATCGAGTGGTCGCACGACAACCGCTCCTGCGGCCTGCGCGTGCCGGCGGGAGGACGCGCCGCGCGGCGGGTGGAGAACCGGCTGCCTGGGGCGGATTGCAATCCCTATCTGGCGATCGCCGGGTCTCTGCTTGCCGGCTATCTGGGCGTCGAGCAGAAACTGGCGCGCTCGGCCGAGGCGTCGGGCAACGCCTACAAGATCAGGAGCACGCTGCCGAAGACCATGGAGGAGGCACTCGACCGCTTCGCCGCCTGCGGCCCGGTACGCGAATTGCTCGGCGAGGACTTCTTCCAGACCTATCTGCGCGTCAAGAGCGTCGAACTCGACCTATTCCAAAGCGTGGTGACGAGCTGGGAACGCGATCACCTCTTGCTGAAGGTGTGATGATGGAATCTTTAACGGGGTTCAATTCCGGTCTCGATATCGGCAAATCCTACTACGTCGCCACCGCCAATCCGGCGCCGGACCATCCGGCGCTCGTCGGCGATGTCGAAACCGACCTGGTCGTCGTCGGCGGCGGCTGCACCGGGCTGTCGGCCGCCCTTCACGCCGCCGAACGCGGGCTGAAGGTGGTGCTGCTCGAAGGCGGCAAGATCGGCTGGGGCGCATCGGGCCGAAATGGCGGCCAGATGATCCCCGGCCTGCGCAAAGGCGCCAAGGGTCTGGTCAAGATCTACGGAGCCGAGCGGGCCAAGATGCTGTTCGATCTCGCTTTCGAAGCGCGCGGCCTGGTGCTCGAGCTCATCGAGCGCAATGCCATCGAGTGCGATCTAAGGCTGACCGGCCATCTGGTCGGCGCGGTCAACGGATCCGATCTCAGGGATCTGGAAGAAGAGGCCAAGTGCCTCGAGAGCGCGATGAAATTCCGCGAGGTCGAGATACTCTCGGCGGCGGCGGCTCGGGCCAAGGTCGACACGCCTTATCATGGCGCCATGTATGAGCCGCTCGGCGGCCACATGCACCCGCTCAACTACACGCTTGGGCTTGCCCGCGCGGCTGTGGCGGCCGGCGTGTTCATCCACGAAAATTCGGTGGCCGTGAAGCTGGAGCGCGAACCCTCGATCCGGGTCTCGACGGCAAAGGGATCGGTGCGGGCCCGACATGTCGTGCTGGCGGGCGACGCGCTGCTCAACGGGCTGGAGCCGCGCGTCAACAGCCGCATCATGCCGGTCGGTAACTACATTGTCGCTACCGAGCCGCTGGAGGGCGCGCGAAACGTCATCCCGGCCAATGTCGCGGTGTCCGATACACGCTTCGTCGTCAACTATTACCGGATGTCCGCGGATGGACGCCTGCTGTTCGGCGGCGGCGAGCGCTACACGCCGTCACCGCCGGCCGACATTGCCGGTTTCGTGCGGCCGCACATGGAGAGCACCTTTCCGCAACTCAAGGGCTGCCGCATCGATCATGCCTGGGGCGGGCTGGTGTCGGTAACGACCTCGCGGCTGCCGCATGTCGGGCATTATGGCGAAGTCTATTTCGCGCACGGCTATTCCGGCAAGGGCGTCATCCTGTCGACGCTCTCGGGCAAGCTTTTGGCCGAGGCGATCACCGGCGACGCCTCACGGCTCGACCTGTTCTCGACGTTGACACCAATGCCGTTCCCGGGAGGCACGGCGCTGCGCGGGCCGCTCTATGTGCTGGGCATGCTTTGGTACGCGATGCGGGATAGGATCAAGCATTGAGGGGTGTGTAGTTTCGCCACTTTCAGACCCTGGCGGGACGGCCTTTTTGAATCGGAGCCCGATCAATGGTCAAATTCCTGCCGCTCAAGCAGGCCGTTGCGGAGAACCTCAACGATGGCGACGTGGTCGCCTTCGAAGGCTTCACCCATCTGATCCCGACAGCCGCAGCGCATGAGGCGATCCGCCAGGGGTTTCGCGACCTAACCCTGATCCGCATGACGCCGGACCTGATCTACGACCAGATGATCGGCATGGGCATGGCCAAGAAGATCGTCTTCTCTTATCTCGGCAATCCCGGTGTCGGCCTGCTGCGGCGCGCCCGCGATGCGATCGAGAACGGGTTTCCCCGGTCGATCGAGGTCGAGGAACACAGCCATGCCGGCATGGCCAATGCCTATGAGGCGGGCGCGGCCGGCCTGCCCTGCGCGGTGTTCCGCGGCTACCGCGGCACCGGGCTGACTGATGTCAATCCGAACATCAAATCGGTGACTTGTCCGTTCAGCGGCGAGGTGCTGGCGGCCGTGCCTTCCATCCGGCCCGATACCACTTTCATCCATGCGCAGAAAGCCGACCGGAAAGGCAATGTGCTGGTAGAGGGCATCATCGGCATCCAGAAGGAAGCGGTCCTGGCGGCCAAACGCGCCGTGGTGACGGTCGAGGAGGTGGTCGACAATTTTGACGATCTCCATCCCAATCTGACCGTGCTGCCGCGTTGGGCGATCGCGGCGATCTCGGTCGTGCCGGGCGGTTCGCACCCCTCCTATGCCCATGGCTATTACGCGCGCGACAACGCGGCCTATCTCGAATGGGACGAGATTGCCGCCGACCGCGAAAAATTCCGGGCCTGGATGCAGGCCAACGTGATCGAGAAGAGCGCCGACGATTTCGCGGCCCGGGTGGATCATTTGAGGAAAGCGGCATGAGCGACAATCATCTCGGCTTCACCCCCAATGAGATGATGACCATCGCCGCAAGCCGGGCGCTGAGGAATGACGACGTCTGCTTCGTCGGCATCGGCGCGCCGTCCGCGGCCTGCAACGTCGCGCGGCTGACGCATGCGCCCGACATGACCTTGATCTATGAGAGCGGCACGATCGGGACGGCGCCCGACGTGCTGCCGCTGTCGATCGGCGATGGCGAATTGTGCGAAACCGCCGTCACCACCGTAGCCGTGCCGGAGATGTTCCGCTACTGGCTGCAGGGCGGCCGCATTTCGATCGGCTTTTTGGGCGCGGCGCAACTCGACAAGTTCGGCAACATCAACACCACGGTCATCGGCGACTATTTCCATCCCAAGACCCGACTGCCCGGCGGCGGTGGCGCACCGGAGATCGCGACGTCGTCGAAGGAGATCTACATCACCATGGCGCAAACCGAGCGCGGCATGGTCGAGAAGATCGATTTTTTCACCTCCTTCGGCCATGGCGAGGGCGGCGACCACCGACAGCGGTTGGGCATCCATACATCCGGCCCGACATTGCTGATTACCGATCTCGCCATCTGGAAGCCGGATCCGGTGACCAAGGAATTCACCGTTGTCTCTCTGCATCCCGGGGTCACCCGTCAGCAGGTGCAGGAGAGCTGTGGCTGGGTTGTTAAGTTCGCCGAGGCGCTTGACGAAACACCGGCGCCAAGCGAACTCGAACTCGCGACATTGCGCGACCTGCAGGCCCGCACCAAGGCGGCGCATGAGGGAACCGGAAAAACAAAGGCTGCATAAAATGGCCCAGGCCTATATCTGCGACTACATCCGCACGCCGATCGGTCGCTTCGGCGGTTCGCTGTCTTCGGTTCGTGCCGACGACCTTGCTGCCATCCCCTTGAAGGCGCTGGCCGAACGCAATCCCGGCATCGACTGGCAGCGGATCGACGACGTCGTCTATGGTTGCGCCAACCAGGCCGGCGAGGACAACCGCAACGTGGCACGCATGGCCTTGCTGCTGGCTGGACTTCCGAAGGAGATACCGGGCTCGACGGTCAATCGCCTGTGCGGCTCGGGCATGGATGCGCTGACCATCGCGGCGCGTGCCATCAAGGCCGGCGAGGCGGAACTGATGATCGCGGGTGGTGTCGAATCGATGAGCCGCGCGCCGTTCGTCATGCCCAAGGCCGACGCTGCCTTCTCGCGCAATGCCGAGATTTACGACACCACCATTGGCTGGCGCTTCGTCAACCAGCTGATGAAGAGGCAGTATGGCGTCGATTCCATGCCGGAGACCGGCGAGAATGTGGCGGAAGACTTCGCGGTTTCCCGCTCGGACCAGGATACCTTTGCCGTGCACAGCCAGGACAAGGCTGTCGCCGCACAAGCCAATGGCCGGCTGGCGAAGGAGATCACCCCGGTGACCATCCCGCAGCGCAAGGGCGATGCGGTCATCGTGTCGAAGGATGAACATCCTCGCGCCGGCACAACCGTCGAGGCGCTGGCCAAATTGCCGACGCCGTTCCGGCAAGGTGGCACGGTGACGGCCGGCAATGCGTCGGGCGTCAATGACGGCGCGGCGGCACTGATCGTTGCCTCGGAAGCGGCGGTGAAGACATACGGGCTGACGCCGATCGCCCGTATTCTTGGCGGGGTCGCCGCCGGGGTCGCGCCGCGCATCATGGGCATCGGTCCGGCGCCAGCGACGCAGAAGCTCTGCGCGCGGCTTGGCCTGACGCCGCAACAATTCGATGTCATCGAACTCAACGAAGCCTTTGCCTCGCAAGGCATCGCCGTGCTGCGCCAGCTCGGTATTGCCGACGATGCGCCGCACGTGAACCCGAATGGCGGCGCCATCGCACTTGGCCATCCCCTGGGCATGTCGGGCGCGCGCATATCCGGCACGGCGGCGCTGGAGCTCCGTGAGCGCGGCGGCCGCTACGCGCTGGCCACCATGTGCATCGGCGTCGGCCAGGGCATTGCCATCGCGCTCGAACGGGCCTGAACAATCGCCCTTCCTGGCTGGGCCAGGAGAGTGGATATGCTCGAGCCTGCCAAATTTGACCATGTGGACAAAAGTCCGGACCCGTTCCATAGTTCCCTGTCTGATTTCAGGAACGGCCGGCTCGACACGGCTGTCAAACAGAGGGGCACTTCAATGGAAGACCGGAAGAACAGATCTCATTCGATGCGCGAAGGGCTGTCGCGGCGCAACGTGCTGGAGCTCGGCGCGCTTGGCCTGGCCGCGACGATGCTGCCGGGTGCGGCCTTCGCGGCGGGCAAAAAACTGAAGGTTGCGGCGATCTTCGCCACGCCGATCGAGGAACCCTGGGACAACCAGATCCACGTCGCCTTGCAGAAGGCCGAGAAGGAATTGGGCATCGAATACAAATGGTCGGAAAAGGTCCAGACCGCCGACTTCAGCCGCGTCATGCGCGAATGTGCGCAGGGCGGGTACCAGCTGGTGCTGGGCGATGCCTTCGCCGCCGAGCGTGAATCGCGCCGCACGGCAAAGCAGTTTCCCAAGACAGCCTGGCTGTTCGGCTCTGGCGCCGGGCCGGCCGAGCCGAATTTCGGCGTGTTCGACAACTGGATCCACGAGCCCGCCTATCTCTCCGGCATGATCGCCGGCAAGATGTCGAAGTCAGGCACGGTCGGCGCGGTGGCGGCGATGGGCATTCCGGAAGTGAACCGGCTGGTCAACGCCTTCTTCGCCGGCGCCAAGGAGGTCAACCCGAACGTCAAGAAGAAGGTCGCCTTCATAGGCTCCTTCTTCGATCCGCCCAAGGCCAAGGAAGCCGCGGTGGCGCAGATCGATGCCGGGGTCGATGTCATCTATGCCGAGCGCTTCGGCGTCATCGAGGCGGCGGTGGAAAAGAAGATCTTCGCCATCTCCAACATGTCCGACCAGTCGAGTCTCGGCCCCGACACCGTCATCACCGGTCCGGTCTGGGACATGTACCCGACGGTCGAGCAGGCGATCAAGCTGGTCAAGGCCGGTGTCTACACGGCGCAGGATTATGGCGATTTCTCGCGCATGGCCAAGGGCGGTTCGTATCTTTCGCCCTTCCACAAGTTCGACAAGACCTTGCCCGCCGAGGTCAAGGATCTGGTCGAGAAGAAGAAGGCCGAGATCCTGGAAGGCAATTTCCGCGTCGACGTCGACGAGAACACGCCGGTTTCGGATTGACGCTAATGGTTGAGGGGCTGGCGCGTGGCGCCACCCTCTGTCCTGCCGGCCATCTCCCCCTCAAGGCGGGAGATTGCAGCTCGCCGGCAGTGCTTGTCTCTCCAAACGCTGGTGGTGCCGAGAGCCGAAGTGACATCTGATCTCCCCGCTTGAGGGGGAGATGGCCGGCAGGCCAGAGGGGGTGCAGCGCCGCTCTCCGGGGGGCTAAGCTGGATCGCAAAGTCAGGAGACCCCTTGCCGACGTCCGCCCTACTCATCGAAATGCGCGGCATCACCAAGACCTTCGGCGCCGTCAAGGCGAACGAGGCTGTGGATCTCAGCGTGGCGCCGGGCGAAATCCTCGGGCTGCTCGGCGAGAACGGCGCCGGCAAGACGACATTGATGAACGTGCTGTTCGGTGCCTACGCGCCGGATGCCGGTGAGATCCTGATCCAGGGCCAGCCAGTCAGGATCCCCAGCTCGGCCGATGCGCTGGCCGCGGGCATCGGCATGGTGCATCAGCATTTTCATCTGGCGCCACGGCTCACCGTGCTGGAAAATCTGCTCATCGGTATTCCTGGCAAATCGGGACGAATCGACCGCAGCGCCGGGCTGGCGCGGCTTGCTGAAATCAGCAGCCAGCACGGGCTGACTCTCGATCCCAATCAGCCGGTCTCGGCGCTGTCGGTCGGCGAGCAACAGCGGCTCGAAATAGTCAAGGCGCTGTTTCGCGGCGCCAAGCTCTTGATCCTTGACGAGCCGACGGCGGTGCTGGCGCCGAGCGAGGTCGACGGACTGTTTTCGGCCCTACGCTCGATGGCGGCGCAAGGCCTGGGCATCATCTTCATCTCGCACAAGCTCAACGAGGTGCGGGCGCTGACCCATCGCTGCACCGTGCTGCGGCATGGCCGCGTCGCGGGCCGTGTCGACGACCCAGCCAACACGACGTCGGCTGCAATGGCTGAACTGATGTGCGGCCATGAGATCGTGCCGCCGGCAAGAGGATCGTCGACGCCCGGCGCCGATGTGCTGACGCTCGAAGGCATTTCAACCTCGAAGCATTCCGGCACGGCGTTGCGCGATGTCTCACTCGCGGTTCGTGCCGGCGAAATCCTCGGCATCGCCGGCGTCTCCGGCAATGGTCAGCGGGCGCTCGCGGAGACTATCTCGGGCACGCGTGCGCCCGACAGCGGTCAAATGACAATAGCCGGCAAACAGGTCGTGCGCTTCTCGCCGCGCGAAGTGCAGGCACTCGGCCTTGGCCGCATCCCGGAAGATCGCATGACGACGGGGCTGGTCACCAATTTGCCGCTCGCCGATTCGATGGTGCTGCCGCGCATCGGTACTTCAGCCTTTTCCGCCAAGGGCCTGCTCAAGCCGGATGCGATCCGCGCTTTCGCCGAAGAACAGATCAAGGCCTATGACATCAGATGTCCCGGGCCGATGACGCGCGCCGGCGCGCTGTCCGGTGGCAATCTGCAGAAGGCGCTTCTGGCGCGCGAGCTTGCTTTCGATCCGAAGGTGCTGATCGTCTCACAGCCGACACGTGGCCTCGACATCGGTGCGGCGCGCTTCATCCATGAAAAATTCCTCGACATGCGCGCCAAGGGCTGCGGCATCATCGTCATCGGCGAGGATCTGGAGGAACTGCTGGTGCTGTGCGACCGCATCGCGGTGATGTATGAGGGCCGCATCGTCGGCACGCTGGACAGTGCCGACGCGACCGTCGCCCGGCTCGGCCTGCTGATGACGGGCGCGGAGGGCCACTGATGTTCCGCCTCGAAGTCCGCACGTCCACGCCCGCCTGGTTCAACCTCGCGCTGCCGCTGCTGGCGATTGTCGCTACGCTCATCCTGTGCAGCGGCCTGATCGCGCTGGCCGGGGCGGGGGTGTTCGAGTCCTACGGCGTGATGTTCACGGCCTCGCTTGGCGACAGCTACGCCATCACCGAAACGCTGGTCCGTGCCGCCCCGATGATCTTTACCGGGCTGGCGGTGGCGGTCGCCTTCCGCGCAAAGTTCTGGAACATCGGCGCGGAAGGGCAATTGCTGGCCGGCGCGGTGGCGAGCTGTTTCGTCGGTGCGATCCCGATGCCAGGACCGCTTGCCATGCTTTTCATGGCTCTGGCGGGCGCGGCCGCGGGCGCGGCGGTCGCGCTGGTGCCTGCGACGCTGCGCGTAAAGTTCAAGGTCGACGATGTCGTGAGCTCCTTGCTGCTCAATTCGGTCATCTATTATGCCCTGATGGCGCTGATCGAGGGACCGTGGAAGGACAGCTTCAGCGGCTATCCGATCTCGCCGCCGATCGAGGATTCGGCGAACTTTCCGGTGCTGGTCGAAGGCACGCGGCTGCATCTCGGTGTCGTCGCGGCGCTTATCGCGGCCCCGTTGGTCTGGTTCCTGATCGTGCGCACGACGCTGGGCTTCCGGATCAGGGTCACCGGCGAAAACCCGGAAGCGGCACGCTATGGCGGCATCCATGTCGAGCGCGTGCTGCTGTCGACGGCGCTGCTGTCGGGCGCGTTGGCGGGGCTGGCCGGCGTCGGCGAGGTCGGCGGCGTGCATTTCCAGGTGATGAGCGATATCTCGCCGGGCTACGGCTATTCCGGCATTGTCGTCGCCATGCTGGCGCGGCTCAACCCGCTCGGCGTCGTGCCGGCGGCGATCTTCCTCGCAGCCGTGATGACCGGCGCCGAGGCGATGTCGCGCGCCACCGGCGTGCCGGCCTTCCTCAGCGACGTCATCCAGGGCACGGCGCTGCTTGCCATGCTGGTGGCGCTGCTGTTCACGGCCTATCGCATCCGTCGCGTCGGAGCCGTCGGATGAGCGCGGTGTTCGAACAGATTTTTCAGGTCGGCTTTCTCGCCGCCATCATCCGCATCGCCACGCCGCTAGCCTTTGCGACGCTCGGCGAAATGTTCTCCGAACGGGCCGGCGTGCTCAATCTCGGCATCGAAGGCATCATGCTGCTCTGCGCCATGACCGGCTTCACCGCCACCAGCCTCAGTGGAAGCCTGTGGCTCGGTGTGCTGGTGGCGGTGCTGACCGGCATGCTGATGGGCGCGCTGCATGCGCTGTTCACGGTGGTGCTCGGCCTCAGCCAGCATGTCTGCGGCATCGGCGTCACGCTGTTCTCGTCGGGGCTGGCCTATTTCCTCTACCGGCTGATCTTCGGCCAGCAACCGGTGCCGCCGAGCATCAAGGGTTTTCAGACGCTGCCGATCCCGGTTCTCTCGGACATTCCAGTGCTGGGACCCGCGGTGTTCAATCAGTTTGTGTTGGTCTACATGGCCATCCTGGCCGTTCCTCTGGCCGCCTTCATCCTCTACCGCACCCCGTGGGGGCTGTCGGTGCGCATGGTCGGCGAGAACCCGCGCGCGGCCGACTCTGCCGGCGTCAGCGTGATTGCCACGCGCTTCCAGGCCGTCATTCTCGGCGGCGCCCTGATGGGGTTCGCTGGTGCTTTCCTTTCGATGGCGCAGTTCAACGCCTTCACCTTCGGCGTCGTTTCCGGGCGCGGCTGGGTGGCGATCGCGCTGGTCGTCTTCGGCCGTTGGGATCCCTGGCGCTCGGCAGGGGCCGCGCTGCTGTTCGCCTTCGTCGATGCCTTGCAATTGCGCATGCAGGCGAGCGGCCTCGGCCACATCCCTTACGAGGCGTTCCTGATGCTGCCGTTCATCTTCACCATCGTCGCCATGGCCGTCATGTCGCGCAACGCGATGGCGCCGTCAGCGCTGCTCAAGCCGTTTCGAAGGGAAGAGCGATAGACTCAGGATTGGGTGTCCTTCCTATCCCTCCGGAGGGGGAGAGGAAGGGCGTCAAGCTGTCCCGGGATGAAGACTGGACCTTGGGACGCCTCACATCGCTGTAAACCCATTATCGACAAACAGATGCGTGCCGTTGACGAAACTGGACTCGTCGCTGGCCAGGTAAAGCGCTGCCTTCGCCACCTCTTCAGGCTCGCCGATGCGGCCCTGCTGCGCCGCAAGTGCGGCATCGGATACATCGACGCCGAGCTTACCGAGATCGGCAACTTCCCGCAGACCGTGCGGCGTGCGGATGAAACCGGGGCAAACCGCGTTGCAACGGATGTTGCGGTCGCGGAATTCCACCGCGATGGCGCGGGCGAACATGTGGCAGGCGCCCTTGGTGGTGTCGTAGAGCACTTCGTTCGGCGTTGCCGCCACCGCCGAGATCGACGAGGTGCAGACGATCGAGCCCCCGGCCGCCGCGATCATCCCGGGCAGCACGGCACGCGTCATGAGGAACATCGAGCGCACATTGACGGCGTGCAGCCAGTCCCATTCCTGAACCGTCGTCTCCAGGAACGGCTTAATCACGATGGTGCCGGCATGGTTGAACAGCACGGTGACAGGTCCGAGCTTTTCGGTCGCCCCTGTAACCGCAGCCGCGACCTGGGCCTCATCAGACACGTCGGCCACCCAGTGTTCGGCTACGTGTCCCCGCGCGCGTATCGCGGCCGCGGTTGCCGCGGCGGCCGCACCGTTGCGGTCGATGATCGCCACCTTGGCGCCTTCGGCGGCGAACAGTTCCGAGGCCGCGCCCCCCATTCCCGTCGCGCCGCCCGAAATGATGGCGACCTTGCCGGCCAGTCTTGTGCCCATTTTTCTGCTCCCACTCGTTTGGATAATCAGGTTGACTGGCAGCGATGCTATCCCCTCCTGAACCGACTGGCCAATGCACGAATAGGCGCAGCAATGACAAGCACATAGGTCCCTCCATGCGCATGGAGCGATGCCGCCGTGCTCTTCCGATCGGTTGCCGGGACCCATGCCAACAGCAACTTCACACCAATTTTTGGCTCTCTATGAGAAAATAATTCTGCCAGTTGCGCGAAAATAGCAATCGACAAAGTCTACAAATTTTATAGATTAATCGGCAAGACGGAGGTCGACATGTCCTATTTGCAGAACGCCCAGACCGACAGCAACGGCCAGCGAGTGGCCAATGCCCAGGGCTTTCGCCCGGCCTTTGCCGGCGCTTTCGCCTATCTCGTCTTTGCCCTTGCGTTCGTGTTCACCGGGGCAGTCGTGCTGGGCCTTATTCCCTAAGGCACGGGATCGACAGGGGCTGCTGCCCCACAGCTTTCAGGCAATCGGAGTTGCAGGCAATCGGAGTTGAATGAGCCGGATCCCGGAGCGTTTTCGCGCGCCTGAGGATTTGCATTTCACAGCATCAGTGATTCCAGTGATGGAGGAGATGACAATGCCGATCGAATTCACGCATATACCCGGCAAGACCGCCGACGCGGCGGTTCCCTTTTTCTATGACTTCGCCGAGACCTCGACCAAGCTCGGGCTGATCGAGGACGGCGGTTTCCAGAAGATCGTCGTCGACGATTCGGCCGGGCTGCTGACCAACATGGATCTTGCGTCGCAGGTGCTCAACCGCACCGCTTCGCTGGAAGTGGTGCTCACCCACTGGGCCGGCGTGATCGAACCGACGGTGGCTGCCCGCCAGCTGGCCTCCATCGACAGGCAGAGCGGCGGACGGCTGGCGCTCAGGATGATCAGCGAGCCCTTGAACGACGACGATGCCGAGACGCGGCCGGTCGGACATGGCGTCGTCTGGCAGCGCATCGACGAATATCTGGTGCTGTTGAAGCGGCTGTGGTCGAACGACCGGCCCTTCGATCACGAAGGCGCGTTCTACAGCATCAAAAACGGTTATGTGCCGCGCAAGGGCCCACATGGCGCCGACCTCTTGGTGCGCATGGGCGGGCAATCCGGAACGGCGCTGAAGGTGGCCGGCCGGCATGCCGATGTCTTCGAACTGGCGCCGGGGCCGATCGACGATATCAGGCAATTAATGGAGCGGGCACGTGGCGCCGCGGCCGAACATGGCCGTGCCGGCAAACTGCGCTTCGCGCTTCCGGTCAGGATCCACCAGGGTGTTTCCGCCGCCGGCCACAAGGCCGTGGACCTATCCGGCCCGCCGGCCCAGGTCGCGCTGTCGCTGCTCGCCTATGCCGGGCTCGGAATCGATGAGTTCATGATCGTCGGCGTCGACACGCCGCGCGAGATCGCGACGGCCGGCCGGGAAACATTGGCGCTGCTGCGCAACTCGCTGGCGCGCCGGGAGGCCAGCGAGTTCCAGCCTGGAGCTTATGCGCCTCGCCCAGGATTGGAGACGCGAGCAGCGGGGTGAAGCCCATCAATCGTCTGTTGCTTCAGGCCTGTCGCCAAGCCGCGACAGGCCCTTAATGACAGCGTCCGAATCGGCCAGCACGCCGAAGACGCCGTCCTCGACCGTCACCATGTGCAACGCCGCTTCATGCGCTTGTCTGTCGCCGCTGGCGCAGGCGTCCGAAATCGTCAGGCACTGGAAATTGCGGTCACAGGCCTCGCGCAGCGTGGTGTGGACGCAGACATCCGTCGTGCATCCGGAAAACATCAGATGTGTGATGCCTTGCGCACGCAGCACAAGCTCGAAATCCGTATAGGTGAAGGCGCTGTTGCAGGTCTTGTCGACGATGATGTCGTGCGGCGCGACGTCGATCTCCGGAACGATCTGGAACCCAGCGCCTGAGCGCAGCAGGACGTCGGTGCCGTCGAGGCCGGAACGCTTGCGGCGCCATTTCTCGTAGGGCATCATGTCGGCCATGTCGGCGCGGTAACCCTGTCTGGTGTGGATGACCCTGACGCCGGCTTTGCGCGCGGCGGCGATCAGGCGGTTCACGACGGGCAGGATCGCCCGCAGCGGCGAGGGGTCATACCCCTTCCTGGCGAAATAGCCCGATGTCGACAGGAAATCCTGTTGCAGGTCGATGACGACCAGCGCGGTGTTTTCGGCAACCAGCCGGCCGTCATAAGGGTAGTCGAAGGGTGTCGCGTTGATCATCCGGAGCTCCTTGCCGCCGGCTCACCCTAGCGCGTCCGCATCGATGCGGCGACACCTGGTGCCGACATGCGGCCCGGGCCGGAGATCGCCGGCGCGGATCGGCCGGCTGCGCGAACGACGGTCCGTACGCGGCAACAATGACGCCCGCCCTGGAGCGTTTCAGTTTTGCGGCGCATTCCCAAATTGCCGAGTGTTGCGGTCACCTTAAATCTTGACTATCAAGTTCATGTTTCATAGTCAACCGGGCACCTGCCTCCGCAGCCAGGATCGGAATGCGGCGGCCGGGCTGGAGAAATGCCGTGACCATGGGCGAAGCCGATAGCCAGACAGCATTCGATATCGATGCAGTGTGTTTCGCCGTCAACGGGCGGACGCTGCTCGGTCCGGTCTCGCTCGAATTGCGGCGCACGCGCGTCTACGGGCTGATCGGCCATAATGGTTCGGGCAAATCGACGCTGATCAAGCTTTTGGCGCGCCAGCAGCCGGCAAGCTCCGGCGCCATCACTTTCGCCGCGCGGCCGCTATCCCAATGGGGCGCGCGCGAGCTGGCGCGGGCTCTTGCCTATCTGCCGCGGACGACGCCGGCGGCGACGGGCTTGACCGTGCGCGAGCTGGCAACGCTTGGACGCTATCCATGGCACGGCGCGCTTGGGCGTTTCGGCGTCATGCTGCTCGACGAGCCGATCTCGGCGCTCGACCTCGCACATCAGGTCGCGGTGCTGGGCCTGGTCAGGGAGCTCAGCCGCAAGCGCGACCTGTGCGTCGTCGTGGTGCTGCACGACCCCAACATGGCGGCGCGCTACCGCGATGAGCTGATCGCGCTGAAGGACGGCAAGCTGCTGACGCGCGGCACACCGGACGAAATCATGCGGAGCGATGTGCTCAAGGACATTTTCTGCGTCGAGATAGGTGTGTTCGCGCATCCCGTCACCGGCCAACCCGTCGGCCATGTGCGGTGAAGTCGTCGCCAGCGATTGCAGGAACCAAGCAAGCGGCTGGCCGCCGTGAGAACAAGGAAGAAGCTCATGTCGAGACATGGTTTGTTGGCGGCGGTGGTCGCATCGCTTATCCTGGGGACAACCGGGGCGATGGCCCAGGAGCAACCGGCCGGCTCTTCTCCAGCGGTTGAGGCCCCTGCCGCGCCGGTACAAGCAGCACCAGCTGCCATGGCGCCCGCGCAGCCAGCCGGCCAGCCGAGCGCGACAGCGCCGGCCGAGGCCGCGCCTGCCGGAGCGATGGACCTGAACCTGCCGCATGACCTGTCGCCATGGGGCATGTTCAAGGCGGCCGACATCATCGTGAAGGCGGTGATGACTGGACTGGCCTTCGCGTCGCTCGTCACCTGGACGACATGGCTGGCCAAATCGCTGGAGATTTTCGACGGCAAGCTGCGCCTCCGCCGTGCCGTCCTGGCGATCGGCGATGCCGCGACGCTGAAGCAGGCGAGCCGCGCGCTCGACCGCGGTGGCGGCCCCGGCGCGCTCCTGGTGCGGGCAGCGGAAGAAGAGGCCGCGCTTTCGGCCGATGCGCTCGACCATGTCGGCGGTGACGGACTGAAGGAACGGGTCAGCTCGCGCCTGTCGCGCATCGAGGCGGCTGCGTCGCGGCGCATGTCGCGCGGCACTGGCCTTCTGGCGACGATTGGTTCCACCGCGCCTTTCGTCGGCCTGTTCGGCACCGTCTGGGGCATCATGAACGCCTTCATCAGCATCTCGCGGGCCCAGACCACCAATCTCGCCGTGGTCGCGCCGGGCATCGCCGAAGCGCTGCTGGCCACCGCGATGGGTCTCGTCGCGGCCATCCCAGCTGTGGTGATCTACAACGTCTTCGCCCGCTCGATAGCCGGCTACCGGCAGATCCTCGCCGACGCCTCGGCCGGCGTCGAACGGCTGGTCAGCCGCGACCTCGACTTCCGCGCGATAGCGCCGGCGACAGCCTTGGCGGCGGAGTAGCGGGAGCGACGCCATGAGGAGCAGAATTCGACAGACGCTGGACGACGACCTCGAGGAAAGCCACGAGATCAACGTCACGCCCTTCATCGATGTCATCCTTGTGCTCCTGATCATCTTCATGGTCGCCGCACCGCTGGCGACGGTGGATGTCAATGTCGACCTGCCCGGCTCGACCGCGACGCCGGCGCCGCGACCGGAGACGCCGCTGTTCCTGACGCTGAAGGACGATCTCAGCCTAACGATCGGCAACGACACGGTGCCGCGCCCGGCTTTTGCCGCCACGCTCGGCAGCCGTACCAAGGGCGACAAGCGGACGCGGATATTCCTGCGCGCCGACAAGGCGGTCGCCTATGGCGACCTGATGGAGGCGATGAACCTGCTGCGGGCAGCCGGCTATCTGAAGATCGCGCTGGTCGGTCTGGAGGCCGCGCCGACCGGTGATATCGCCGCGCCGGCGCCAGGCAAAACGGCCGCTCCATGACGCAATCGGCCGCCTCGCCCACGGTGGTGCTGTCGCGCTTCGACTGGCGCGACCTTGGCCTATGGGCATCCGCGGCGGTGCTTGTGCTTGGGGCTCATTTCGCGGTCGCTTATGCCGTGCGGAATTTCAGTCCGGTCGACCTGTCGGATGGCGGAGCGCCACCGGCCCTGGTGATCGAAATGGCGCCGATGATGGTAACGCCGGTGGTGCCCGAACAGGCCGCGATCCCCGACGCGGCCATTCCCGACCGGACCGAGCCGGTCGAAGAGACCGAGAAGGCAGCCGAGGCCGAGCCTGACAAGGTGGCCGAGCAAGCGGAGCCTGTTGCCGAGGCCGAGATGGTCCCGCCCAATGAGCCCACGGAGATGACGAAGGCCGAACCGGTCGAACAGCCGCCGCTGGAAGAGGTCGTCCCCGATATTGTCGAGACCGTCGCGCCGGAGGCTGTCGTTCCGCTGCCGCGGGCAAAGCCGACGGAGCGGCGCAAGCAAAAGAAACCGGCCGAAGCCAAGGTCAAAAAGCCGGTCGACAAGCCAAGGCCAAGGCCGAAGAAGAAAAAGGCCGAGCCACCGAAGACGGCAAGTGCCGCGAGCGCCGAGGCCAAGCCTGCGGCCAAGGCGGCGGCGCCGAGATCGGCGGCCGGGTTCTCGGGTGTCAGTCCGGCCAAATGGGAATCGCGGCTGACGGCGTGGATCAATCGCCACAAGCGCTACCCAAGCGCCGCGAAATCCCGGCGCGCGCAGGGGAATGTGAACGTGACTTTCACAATGGCCCCATCCGGCCGGGTCCTGTCGGCCCGGGTCGCCCGTTCGTCCGGCGATGCCGAGCTCGACCGAGCCGCGTTGGCGGTGCTGCAGGGCGCGACCGTGCCGGCGCCGCCGGCGGAACTCGGCCCGCGCGTCAGCCGTACAGCGCCATTCGTGTTCAGTTTGCGGGACTAATGCATGTGGGTCGGCGGCCGCGTTTCTCAGCAGCGGCAGCAAGCTTTGCAGCGTATCGAGCGTCTCCCAACGGCTCGGCCGCGAGCCAGCCGTGCCGCAAGGCCGACAATTGCGTCTCGCTACGCTGTTCTTGGCTGAGCGTGGTTGTCTTTCGCGTGTGCCTTGGGGTGCATCGGGTTGCCGCTGAGTTGCGCATGTCGTGCTGGCCGTGCGCCGCGCAAGACGTCGAAGGCCTCGGCATAGGCCATGCCGAGCAGATAGGAGATCATGGGGAAGCGGCTTGCTTCGGCCATCTGCACCAGCTCATTGGTCATCGTCGCGATATATTGAAGACTATCGAGCTCTGACTGACGTAAGGCCTGATTTGACATGTTCTGCTCCTGTCATCGGATGGAACTCTAGGAATGCGTACTGGCTGAACTGGACATATTAGGTCGGCTAGTCGACCGGCCGAATGCGGTGTCAAGTTCCGGGGTTGAGAGGGTCAACTGAATGGGCGGGTCGGTGAGGCGGTCGAGGCTCAGAAGGCGCTTGACCGCCGAATGGCTCAGCGCCGCCGTCGGACAGGCCGACAAGCCGTGCCTGGTCGCCGCCAGCATCATGTTCTGGCCAATGTGGCCCGCCTCGATCAGCACGACGCGGTGGGCGTTGGCGTCACCATGTTTCCACATCGTGCGGTCGAGCCTGGCATAACGCAGGATCAGGCACGGGCATGGCGCGTTGTTCACTTCTTGGTCATTTTCCCACATTTCCCGACCCCAAGGGATTTGTCGAAAGATCCCGGAAAGGGATCCGCGAGAAGAAAGGTAAGGTCGGGAGAGTTAATGATCTGTTAAAATTGTAGTAAATCCAATATCAGCTAAAATATCTTTCTTGTGGGAAAGTCTAAAAAAATCGATTTTACTCGGCCATGGAGTAGGCAATCGCTAGCATACGCTTTTTCGGGATATTCTTGTTCTTATCCAGCGTAAGCAAGCGGCTAGGCCAGCCCGTCCCGAGCGAGGCCGACGACGAGCTGGTCGAGGCTGGGATCGTCGAGCCTGACGGCATGCGCCATGCGGATCGCATGCCTGGGCCTGATATTGGACCTATCCTGCCGCATGATGACGGACACGAATGCCGGCCCGGCTTCGGTCAGAAGCATGGCCTTGCCCGTCAGCACCGGTTCGGCGATAGGCGCCCATTGCACCGAGATCAGCGACGGCTCGCCTGTCTGGCGGCGGTTGACGCCGCTGAAATAGATCCAGTTAAGGCGCGAGATCGCCACCCCACAATGATTGCCGCGTCCCCGCGCCCATGCCGAGCCACGATGCTCCGACCATCCGGTGACCCTGCGGAACGTGCCCAGCTCGGCCTCACGCCGCACGAAGGTCACCGACCGCATCAGCAGATCGGAGCGGGTCGGAATTGAAAAATAGGTGAGATAGATGCCGCCGGCGATCGACGGGGCGGGTGGGCGGATCATCTGGGTGACAGGCTTTCGAAAATCGGCGGCAGGCCGAGAGCCGCCGGCTCGGGGATGCCGGGGTCCCGGTACAGTTCGGCTTCTTCGACGTGCAGGTAGTCGCAGATCAGCTTGGCCCTTGCAGAGCCGCCTGAGATTTGCAGCGAGGTTCTCGCGAATGGACACTTTTTGCTTCCCCCAGCGCCTCCAGAGGCCGATCACACTCCAGCACCACCCGCTCATGGCTATGGTCTCCAGCCTCGCCGCTGACGGCTCCAACACCACCACCATGACTTACCAGAACCTCGCAACAATCATGTCGCGGGGACCACCAACTTTGAAGGAACAACCTATGTCCAGATACAGCGAAGAACAGATGAGCGGCAGCGCACGCCACACCTACAGCGAACCGACCGAGCAGGAACGAGCCTTGATGGCGATGTCCACGACCCAGCGAGAGGAGCTTATTGACCGGATGCGCTATGACGCGGCCCGAGCGACCCACCTAGAGAAAGAGGCCCGCATGAAGGCCCAGATTGCAGCAGCGACCGAGGTCTCTTTAGCCGGCAACCATTGGTATCAGGCACAGCAGCGGGGCCAACTCAGCCAGCGCGTCTCCGTCACCAACGGCCAGACCACTGTGGAGCAGCTTAATGCCAAGGCTCCTCCCTCCAATAGCAGCGCCTTTGCCGTCCCGCCGCGCGCCTTTGTCGACAGCCTTCGGGTGACCATCGGCGGCATTCAGCTTGGACCAAGCAGGCCCGGCAGATGGCTGAAGATGGCGAGATCAGCATGGAGGACTACGGCGAGGCGGTCGCGCGGGCCGTTGCGCCTTATGGCTATGGGTCTTTCCGATAAGCTCGACCGTCCAAGAACAGCCTCGGGGTGACAATCCCGAGGTGGCGGTTGAGCATGATGCTGATGACGACGCGGGCGACGACCTGACGCCAGAGCAGAAGGCGGAGAAGACCCATCAAGAGCTTTCTGATGGCGCTGACAGGGCCTTGAACCGATGGGCGGAAGCGCAGCCGGTTGAAGTTCAACAGGCCGTGGTCGACACCTTCGCGGAAACAGGGGTCATCGACTTTGAAGCGGCAGGCGTGGACCAGCTTGAGGCCCAGGTGGTCGAGGCTGCGTTCACGGCTCGTTAGGAGAGTCCTTGCGCCACTCGGGCTGACCCTCGAAAGCTGGTCTGAGCACATCGACGAGGCCGAGTTGCCAGAGTTCAGGCGGGCCGTTGTGCGTGGGGACTGGGCGTTGCTCACCCGACATGCTCAGGCTGCTGCGAAGATGCGTCTCGACCTCGGCATATAGCAGCACCACCATCCCGAAGGGGGGTTAGGTCGCCATCTCCGGTGAACCATTTGCCCCAAGCTCACAGCCCCCTTCGGGCTCTCCCCTAACAGGCAAGTACCCTGCGCGCAGCGGCGCTTTGGTCTGGAGGCACATCGTGCGCCCAGATTGCTTCACCACGTTCAGCGCAGCCTCGGTGGGCCGGGAAACATCAATTCAACAGGAAGGTAATTCAGACAGTGAGCAGAAGCAGAACCCCGCGCGCTCTTAACCCGACTTGCGAGGAAGCAGACAACTATTCCCGCGTGGTCCTGAGATGGGACTTCAGCGAGGCCAAGGCGACCCGAATCATCGAGTGTCGCAACCAAATCCAATGGATCATTCAGTACAAGTCAGGAACGCGCGGCGGTCACCCCTCATGGCGACCTCAGTCCTACTGTCGGACCCGTCAGGGCCTTGAACGGCATTTGCCGGGGATGGCTGAGGAGATCGCCGCAGGGTTGCCGGTCAGGTTCGTTGAGGTGGGAGAGGCTTAGCGAGTTGAGATAATCGTCTCCTGCCCGTAGAGGTCGCGCTTTAGCCGGTTACCACGGGTAGTACGATGTAGTTGCCGTAGAGGGACACAATAAGAAGGAATGAGGCCATGATCACGCCTCCATAGGCAGCGCTGGTCTTGCTTTCAAGTTGTTGCTCTCTGCTGGGCCAACTACGGTAGACAAGCCAGATTGAGAAAAGGGTCATGGCGAACGAGAACCCGAACATGACAAGCTCGAAGGTGTGAAAACTGTAGTGTCGAATAAGAGTGCCGCCCACGACGAGAGGCACACCGATCAGCAGCCACATCCTGACCTGACGCCGCAAATCCCAATTTGCCATGACTTGCCTCGCGATTGATCCGATATGCCGGTGATCATAGACAGAGAAATTGTTGAATGCCTGATAGGATTTCGGAGTGGTTGGAACAAAGGCGAAGGGCACACACCGGCGACGATGGAGCCGGGATGGCCTGAAACGTGGGCCAAACGAAAGAGGCCCTTTCGGCTATCTTACTGATTTTACTGTGAGATATGCCTTCTAAATTCCGCTGGTGGAGCTGAGGAGGATCGAACTCCTGACCTCGTCATTGCGAACGACGCGCTCTCCCAGCTGAGCTACAGCCCCGTCCAGCGGATGGCGCATTTATCGGGCGCCGCGGTTTCCTGTCAAGGCGGCGCTTCACTGAAAAACCGGCTGCCGGTCGCGTGGCGGAACCCTGCCCTTGCCGGTTTGGCGCGTAATGGCTACATGTCGGCAACAATTGGAGTCCGGCATGCTCGCCCTCATTCAAACCATCGTCATGGCGCTCGACCTCTATTGGTGGGTCATCATCGCCTCGGCGATCTTTTCCTGGCTCTATGCCTTCAACGTCGTCAACTCGCGCAACCAGTTCGTCGGCAGCATCGGGAACATGCTCTACCGCCTGACCGAGCCGGCGCTGCGGCCGATCCGCCGCTTCATGCCCGACCTTGGCGGTATCGACATCTCACCGATCATCTTGTTGCTGATCCTGTTCTTCCTCAGGCAGTTCATTCTCACCACGATCGCGCCGCTGCTGCTGGCCTGACGATCGCATGAGCGCGCCGTTCCGCATGCGCGAGAACGGCGTCGATCTGTTCGTGCGGCTGACGCCTAAGTCTTCCATGGACCGGCTCGACCTCGTCGAAACATTGGCGGACGGACGCAGTCACGTGAAGGCGCGGGTCCGCGCCGTGCCGGAAAATGGCGCCGCCAATCAAGCGCTGGAGAAGCTGGTCGCCAGGGCGCTGGGTGTTCCGGCATCGGCCGTTTCGGTCGTTGCCGGCGGTACGGCCCGCCTCAAGACGTTGCGGATATTGGGCGATCCGGAGGCGCTGGTGACAGCTGTCGGAGCGCTTTTCCAAAATTGAGATGCAGGCGGGACAGCGCCCCCTCCGTCCTGCCGGACGCGGTCCTGCGCTGTCGCTCCGGGCGTTCGTCGTTCGGAAAGCAAGCCAATTGGCTTTCCGTCCACTGCGCGGACCAGTCCTCACCCGCTTGGGGCGAATTGGCAGATTTTTTCGGCGCCGGCTCGTCAGTCGCCCAGCGGCAAACGCGGGTCGTCGACCTTCAGCGTGTTCACGCTCTGCTTGATGCGGCGCAGGTTCTCCAGCACCTTCGGGCCGCGTGTCTCGGCGACCGAGGTCACGATCATGTCGACGATCGCCAGCAACGCGTAACGTGACGATGTCGGCTTGTAGATGTTGCCGTCCTCGAACGGCTGTAGCTGGATGACAGTGTCGGCGACCTTGGCCAGTGCGGAGTCGGGCGCGGTGACCGCCACCGTGGCGGCCCCATATTGTTGCGCGACCTGCACCGCCTCAATGACCGAGCGCGCATAGCCGGAGACCGAGAAGGCGACCACGGTGGTGTCTGGCGTGGCAACGGCGGCATACATGCGCTGCAGCTGTCCGTCGATCTGTGCCAGAACCGACAGGCCGAGCCTGAACAGCCGGTTCTGCATTTCGGTCGCCATCATCGAGGAAATGCCACCCGAACCTATGCACAGCACATTGCCTGATGCCGCAAGGCGCGCGGCGACGTCGACCAGCGTCGTCATGTCGAGGTTCTCGCTGGCGCGCTGGATGGCTGAAACAGCCGCTTCGGTGATGGCCGACGCAATGCGCTGTTCGCGGGCGTCGCGGCTCAATGGCTCCGGCGACAGATCCTGGCCGCCGATGGCGATGGCTTGGGCCAGATAGAACTTGAAGTCGCGCAACCCCTCGCAGCCGAGATTGCGGCAGAAGCGGGTGACCGTCGGTTCGCTGACGCTGACCCGCGCGGCGATGTCGGAGATCGCGGCCTTGGAGGCGAAGTCGAGGTCGGACAGGACGAGGTTTGCCAGGCGGCGATCCGACTTGGTGCCGTCCTGCGACATCAGCTGCAGCCGCGTGATGATGTCGGCCGGCGTCTTCATGTCCGAGTTTCCGTCGTCATCTCAGCGGCAGGCCCGTCGCCGTGTCGAACAGATGGATGTTGCCTGGGTCGACCGAGACCGGCAGCAGGTCGCCCGGCCGCACCGGCACCCGGTCGCGGAACACGGCGCGCACCGGATCAGTGCCAATGGCGCCGTAGACATGGGTTTCGGAACCGGTCGGCTCGACCACGTCAACCTTGAGCGTCATGGTATCAGTGGCTTCACCGACGATGAAATGCTCCGGCCGGATGCCCGCCTCAACGGCACTGCCTGCCGGCACCGGGTCCCCGGCAAGCGCAAGCCGGCCGCCGCCGACCGACTCGAACCAGGTCGTCCCGGGCGTCGTCTTCAGTGCCCCGGACACAAAACTCATCGACGGCGAGCCGAGGAAGCCGGCGACGAACTTGTTGGCCGGCCTGTCATAGAGCTCCAGCGGCGGCCCGACCTGCTGGATCCTGCCGCGGTCCATCACGACGATGCGATCGGCCATGGTCATGGCCTCGATCTGGTCGTGGGTGACGTAGACTATGGTGGATTTCAGCCGCTGGTGCAGCGCCTTGATCTCGGTGCGCATCTGCACGCGCAACTGCGCGTCCAGATTGCTGAGCGGCTCGTCGAACAGGAACACCGAGGGTTCGCGCACGATGGCGCGGCCCATGGCGACACGCTGGCGCTGGCCGCCCGAGAGCTGGCGGGGATACCGGTCGAGATAGGAGAACAGGTTGAGGACGCCGGACGCCTTCTTGACCTTCTGGTCGATGGCGGTGCGGCTCTCGCCCCGGATTTTCGGACCGAAGCCGATATTGTCGGAAGCCTTCAGATGCGGGAACAGCGCGTAGGACTGGAACACCATGGCGATGTTGCGCTGCTGCGGCGGCAGGTCGTTGGCGCGCGTGCCGCCGATCAGGAGGTCACCGGAACTGATGGTCTCCAGGCCCGCCAGCATGCGCAGCAAGGTCGACTTGCCGCAGCCGGACGGGCCGACGAGCACGACGAACTCGCCGCTCTTGATGTCGAGGCTGATCTCCTCGAGGATCTTGTGCTGGCCGAAGGATTTCGAGAGGTTGCGAAACAGGACGTCGGTCATGGTCACGCTCCCAATATGTCGTCGATGAACGGCAGGCAGCCGGCGGTCAATCCCGCATCGACGGGCATCACCACGCCTGTTACGCCCGAGGCGCGGTCCGAGGCAAGGAAAGCCACCGCTTCGGCGACTTCCGAGGCGTTGACGATGCGGCCGAGCGGATAGAGCCGCTGCAGCTTGCCGATGATGTCAGGGTTCTTGGCAAGGCGATGGTCCCAGGCGGCGGTGCGGATCGATCCGGGGCAGACGACATTGGCGCGCACGCCGCTACGGCCGAGTTCGACGGCGATCGACTTGGCATAGGCGTTGATGCCGGCCTTGGCGGCGGCGTAGGCCGGATTGCCGAAATGCGCGATGGCGTTGACGGAAGAAATGAAGACGACGCTGCCCGAACCGCGTGCAGCCATCGCCTTAACCAGCGGGTCGGCGAAAGTCATCACACCGGTCAGGTTGAGGTCGAGCTCATGTTCGATCGTGTCCGCCGTCAGCGCATCGAGCGTTTCGGCGCGCGTCCAGCCGGCATTGTTGATCAGGATATCGGGCACGCCGTCCCGGTCGAGAACAGCGGCGATCCCCGCCTCGATGGAAGCCCGGTCGAGAAGGTCGAAAACATGCCGCGAGGCAAGGTGCGGGCTCGCCAGCGCCTCCCCGGATTGGTCGCAGCCGACCACCCGCGCGCCCCTGCCGGCCAGCACTGCGACAATCGCAGAGCCAAGGCCGCCACCGGCGCCGGTGACGACGGCGGTCCTGCCTTCGAATTCGGCTCTCGAAACCACGGCGCTTGCTCCTCCTCAAGTCACGTAGATGCCGGAGAGGCTAAAGACCAGGATGTAATTTAGCAACATATTAATCCGCTTGCGCGCGGCGAATTCATCGATAATGTAGGAAAGTCACATAAATCTTGTGCCGGCGGCGAATGCGCGAAACAATGGGAGAGATCGGATGAACCTTGCGAAATGGACTGCCGGCCTGATGGCCGGAATGGGCATTCTGGCCTTCGCGGCGCAGGCAGAGGCCGGCGAAGTGCGGGTCACCGTCGCCGAATATAGCGCCAAGACCGGTCCGTATTTCGAGCAGGTCAAGAAGGAGTTCGAGGCGAAGAACCCTGGCATCACGGTCAAGTTCGAGGTGGTGCCATGGGATGTGCTCTTGCAGAAGCTAACCACCGACCTCACCGCCGGCACCAACGCCGATCTGTCCATTATCGGCACGCGCTGGCTGATCGACTTCGTCCAGCAGGACGTCGCCGAGCCGCTCGACAGCTACATCACGCCTGACTTCAAGGGTCGCTTCATCGACACCTTCCTGTCGCCCTCGATCATGGGCGGCAAGACCTACGGCCTGCCGATCGCCGCCTCGGCGCGCGCCATGTATTACAACAAGGAGTTGTTCGAGAAGGCCGGCATAGCCAAGCCACCGGCAACCTGGACCGAATTGCAGGAGGATGCTCGCAAGATCAAGGCGCAGGGTGCTTTCGGTTTCGGCCTTCAGGGCAAGGAGATCGAGACCGACGTTTATTACTACTACGCGATGTGGTCGCAGGGCACCGAGATCCTCAACAAGGACGGCACGTCGGGCCTGAGCACGCCGGGCGCGCTCGAAGCGGCGAAGCTCTACAAGTCGATGATCGACGAGGGGCTGACGGAGCCCGGCGTCACCTCCAACAATCGCGAGGACGTGCAGAACCTGTTCAAGCAGGGCAAGGTCGGCATGATGATCACGGCGCCCTTCCTGTCCAACCAGATCAAGGACGAGGCGCCGAGCCTCAAATATGGCGTTGCCGCCATCCCGGCCGGTCCTACCGGTGCGCGCGGCACCTACGGCGTCACCGACTCCATGATCATGTTCAAGAACTCCAAGAACAAGGATGAGGCCTGGAAGCTGATGGACTTCCTGTTCACCACGGAACAGCGCGCCAAGTTCACGCAGGGCGAAGGATTCCTGCCGGTGAACAAGGAAGAGGCCAAGATGGACTATTACATCAACAACGCGGATCTGGCCGCCTTCACCGCGCTCTTGCCTGATGCCCGCTTCGCGCCGGTCATCCCGGGCTGGGAAGAAGTTGCCCAGATCACGTCGGATGCCATGCAGAAGATCTATCTTGGCGGCGATCCCGAGGCAGGCTTGAAGGAAGCGGCGGCCAAGGCCAACGCAGTGCTGAAGAAGTAGGGCGTATCTCCCTGCGTCCGTGGCGCGCGCCAAATTCAGGCGGGGCGCGCCACTCTTCTAACATGCAACGGCTCGCCGCGTGCAAGCGACGAAGGTCGATAGGGCAATCCCTCAGGCAAAGGACAAAATCGGCGATGTCGGCGCCGCCCCTCATTGCACTGCCGGGCATTTCTCCGCGTATAGTGACTGGGAGAAAGGCCTGGCGGCAGCCTCGGCGCCATTCCTGCGAGGCCGGAGATTGGCGAAAGCGGTGGCGACGGCGCCCCTCTCCCGTCACTATACGGGGAGAGGATGCCGGCAGGCAGGTGAGGGGCGGCACTGACGTCGGAAAGAGTTCGAAACCGAGCGCCTAGGGCCAACTGGGCGAGCCAGCGCCACCAATACCTCGCAACATGGTCCCAAAATCAGCCGATGCAAAATCGCCTCCTGCCCTATCTCCTGACCTTGCCCAGTCTGTTCCTGGCGGCGGTGGTCATCTTCTGGCCGGTCTGGGACCTGATCCAGATCGCCACGCATGACGTCAATCGCTTTGGTCAGCTGCGCGAGTTCAGCGGTCTTGCCAATTTCGCCGCGCTGACAGCCGATCCCGACTTCGTCGCCGCCCTCTGGCGCACAGGGCTATGGACGGTGCTGGTGGTCTGCGGCGCGTTGCTGCTCTCGGTCCCGGTGGCGATGATCCTCAATACCGATTTCTATGGCCGTGGCCTTGCCCGCGTCATCATCATGCTGCCATGGGCAGTGTCGCTGACCATGACGGCCGTGGTCTGGCGCTGGGCGCTGAGCGGTGAAAGCGGCATGCTGAATTCGGCGCTGATCGGACTTGGCCTGATCGACCACAACATCCAGTGGCTTGCGAGCGCCGAGACGGCGTTTCCAATGCAGGTGCTGATCGGCATATTGGTGACGGTGCCGTTCACCACGACGATCTTTCTCGGCGGCCTGTCCTCGATCCCGGACGATCTCTATGAGGCGGCGGCGCTCGAAGGGGCAACGCCGCTGCAGCAGTTCCGCGAGATCACCTTTCCGCTTCTGAAACCCTTCATCAACATCGCCATCGTGCTCAACACCATCTACGTCTTCAACTCGTTCCCGATCATCTGGGTGATGACGCAGGGCGGGCCGGCCAACTCGACCGACATCCTGGTCACCCACCTCTACAAGCTGGCATTCCGTATCGGCAAGCTCGGCGAGGCTTCGGCGGTCTCGCTGGTGATGTTCGCCATATTGCTGATCTTCACCATGATCTATGTGCGCCTTGCCATGCGGGAGCAACGCGCATGAAGGCCAAGCTGAAGCGCACCGTCATCGCCTGGCTGCTGCTGGCTCCCTTGATCGTGGTGACGATCTTTCCCTTCGCGGTGATGTTCCTGACAGCGGTCAAGCCGCGTACCGAAGTGCTGACGCCGACCTGGTGGCCGAGCGAGTTCCGGTGGTCGAATTTTGCCGACATGTGGGTGGCGACCGGCTTCGGCCGGGCGCTGGCCAATTCGCTCTATGTGTCTGTCATCGCCACCGTCGGCGCCATCCTCATATCCGTCCCGGCGGCCTATGCAATGTCGCGCTTCCGCTTTGCCGGCTATGGAGCGTTCCGCCAGTTCCTGCTGATCTCCCAGATGATCTCGCCGATCGTGCTGGTGCTCGGCCTGTTCCGGCTGATGGCTGCCTGGGGACTGGTCGAATTGACCACCGCGCTCGGCTTCATCTACATGGCCTTCAACGTCGCCTTCACCGTTTGGATGCTGCAGAGCTATTTCGACACCATTCCGCGCGACCTTGAGGAGGCGGCCTGGATGGAAGGCGCCGGCCGCTGGCTGACGCTACGAAAAGTGTTTCTACCGCTCTGCCTGCCGGCGATCGCGGTGACGGCGATCTTCACCTTCATCAATGCCTGGAACGAATTCGTCGTGGCGCTCACCATGCTGCGTAGCCAGGAGAGCTATACGCTGCCGATCCAGGTGTTCTCGCTGGTTGCCGGGCGCTACACGATCGAATGGCACCACGTCATGGCGGCGACGCTGCTGGCGACGCTGCCGGTGGCGATCCTGTTCATCTGGCTGCAGCGCTATCTCGTCCGGGGGCTGGCGCTCGGGGCTGTCAAATAGCAATCCCAGCACCTCTAGGAAAAGTGCCCAGCGGTTTTCCGTCCGGAATTGCGAAACAACAAGAAGTCCACGGAGTTTTCATGCGTATCTTCACCGCCTCGCTGGCGACGGAAACCAACACCTTCTCGCCTGTGCCAACCGACCGGGCCTCTTTCGAGATGGCGTTCTATGCCGGGCCGGGCAAGCATCCGGAAACGCCGACCCTGTGCTCCTCGCCGATCGTGGCGCTGCGCCGCCGCGCGGCCGCCGAAGGCCTGACCGTGATCGAGGGCACCGCCACCTGGGCCGAGCCTGGCGGCCTCGTGCAGCGGCAGAGCTATGAGGCGCTGCGCGATGAGATCCTCGATCAACTGAAGGCTGCATTGCCGGTCGATGCCGTTATTCTGGGCCTGCACGGGGCCATGGTGGCGCAAGGCTATGACGACTGCGAGGGCGACCTGCTGGAGCGCGTGCGGGGCATTGTCGGGCCTGAGGTGGTGATTGCCTGCGAGTTCGATCCGCACAGCCATCTGACGCCGAAGCGCGTGGCGGCGTCAGACATCATGGCCTATTTCCTCGAATTCCCGCACACTGATTTCTACGAGCGCGGCGAGCATGTCGTCGAGCTTGGCCTGGCTGCGGCGCGCGGCGAAATCAAGCCGGTCATCTCAACTTTCGACTGCCGCATGATCCAGGTGCTGCCGACCAGCCGCGAACCGATGCGCTCCTTCGTCGACCGCATCAAGGCGCTGCACGGCAAGGACGGCGTGCTGTCGGTCTCGGTCATCCACGGCTTCATGGCCGCCGACGTGCCCGAAATGGGCACGCGTCTCCTTGTCGTCACCGACAATGACAAGGCCAAGGGCGATGCGCTGGCGGAGCGGCTTGGACGCGAGCTCTATGCCATGCGCGAAACGACCGCGATGACGATGCTGAGTACGGCCGACGGCATCGATCGGGCTCTGGCCGTGCGCAAGGAAAAGCCGGGCAAGCCGGTGGTCATTGCCGATATCTGGGACAATCCCGGCGGCGGCGTTCCCGGCGACGGCACCGTCGTGCTGCGCCAGATGCTGGCGCGGGGCCTGGACAAGTTCGGCGTGGCGACGATCTGGGATCCGATCGCGGTGACTTTCTGTCAGGCTGCCGGCGAGGGCGCGGTCATCGACCTGCGCTTCGGCGGCAAAGCTGGCGCCCAGGCGGGCGAACCGATCGACGCACGCGTCAAGGTGCTGAAAGCGGTTGCCGAGGGTTGGCAGAGTTTCGGCCCGAGCCGAGTGACATTGGGGCCATCAGCGGTGGTGCGCATCGAGGGCACCGAAGTCGATGTGATCCTGAATACCAATCGCACCCAGACCTTCGAGCCAGATGTCTTCTCCAACATCGGCATCGATCCGCTGTCGAAAGACATTTTGCTGATCAAGTCGACAAACCATTTCTACGCCGGCTTCGAGCCGATCGCCGCCGAGATCATCTATGTCGCGGCGCCGAGTTCCTATCCCAGCAATCCGGCGGCGACGAATTACACGAAGCTGGCGCGGCTAGTGTGGCCAAGGGTGGCCGATCCCTGGAAGGGTGCCGCGGGCGACGCTGCCAATCTCCCCCACGAACGGCATGATTGCTAGTCACACCAATCCGCGCTTGACCATCATCGCTGCCGGCGACGGCATTTTGCCGCGAAACGCGGTGTAGAGCTCTTCCGGATCCTTCGAGCCGCCGGCGGCGTAGATGTTCTTCCTCAGCCGCTCGGCCAGCGCCGGGTTGAAGGGGTCTCCGGTTTCCTCGAAGGCGGCGAAAGCATCGGCGTCCAGCACCTCCGACCACATGTAGGAATAGTAGCCGGCCGAATAGCCCTCGCCGGCGAAGACATGGCCAAAATGCTGGGTGCGATGGCGCATGGCGATGGTATCCGGCATATGCAGGGTCGCAAGCGTTTCGGCCTCGAAACGAAGCGGCTCTTCCGGCGCGTCGGGCCGTGCATGGTAGGCCATGTCCATCAAGGCAGAGGCGGTGAACTCGACGGTGGCGAAGCCGGCGCCGAAGGTGCGCGTGGCCAGCATCTTGTCGAGCAGCGCTTTCGGCATCGGCTTGCCGGTCTTGACATGCAGCGCGTGCTTTTCCAGAACCGCCGGCACCGTCAGCCAGTGCTCGTAGAGCTGCGAGGGCAGTTCGACGAAGTCGCGGCTGACCGAGGTGCCCGACACCGATGGCCAGGTGACGTCGGTCAGCATGCCATGCAGCGCATGGCCGAATTCGTGGAACAAGGTCTTCGCCTCGTCGACGGACAGCAGGGCCGGTTCGCCCGCTGGCGGCTTGGCGAAGTTCATGATGTTGTAGATCACCGGCTTCGAGCCATGGCCAAGCTTATAACCGGACTTCAGCGCGCTCATCCAGGCGCCGGAGCGTTTTGACGGCCGCGCGAAATAGTCGGCGAGGAACAGGCCGCGCTCACTGCCGTCGGCATTTTTGACCACGAAGACGCGCGCGTCCGGATGCCAGGCGGCGATGCCCTTCTTCTCCTCGAACGTGATACCGAACAACCGTGTCGCGACGTCGAAGCAGGCGTCGATGACGCGGTCGAGCTGCAGATAGGGTTTCAGCTCCGCCTCATCGAAAGCGAACTTCTCGGCGCGCAGCTTCTCCTGGTAGAAGCGCCAGTCCCAGGCGGCGAATTTTTCGTTGCTGCCGGCCTCGGCGGCCAGACGCTCCAGCTCTTTCTGGTCGGCGGCGGCCTTTTCCAGTGCCCTTTCCCAGACCGGGTCGAGCAGCGCATGCACCGCCTTCGGTGTCTTGGCCATGGTGTCGTCGAGCTTGAGCGCGGCGAAGGAGGCGTAGCCGAGCAGCTTCGCCTTTTCGGCGCGCAGCTTCAGCATGTCGCGCACCACGGACGTGTTGTCTGACGCACCGCCGTTCTGGCCGCGCATGGTGAAGGCACGATAGGCGATCTCGCGCAGGTCGCGGCGGTCGGAGAAGGTCGTGAACGGCTCATAGATCGAGCGCGACAGGGTTACGGCGTAGCGGCCCTTCCGGCCGCGCATCTCGGCGGCCTCGGCCATCGAGCTCTTCACGAAATCCGGCAGGCCGGCGAGATCGGCCTCGTCGAGGAACAGCGCCCAGTCGCGCTCATCGGCCAGCACGTTCTGACCGAAAGTCGTGCCGAGCGACGACAGCTCCTCGTTGATTTTGGCCAGCCGCGTCTTGCCGTCGGCGTCGAGCTTGGCGCCGGAACGGACGAAGCCTTTCCAGGTCTTCTCCAGGACGCGCAGCGTCTCTGGATCGAGGTTTAGGCTCTCGCGGCGCTGGTAGAGATCGTCGATGCGGGCAAACAGCTTCTCGTTCATCGAGATGGCCGAGAAGTGCCGCGACATCTTCGGCGAAATGTCACGCTCCAGCGCCTGGATGGTCTCGTTGGTGTAGGCGCCGGCGCGGCACCAGAAGATCGACGAGACATGATCCAGCGCCTCGCCCCCGAGCTCAAGCGCGGCAAGCGTGTTCTCGATGCTCGGCGTAGCCTTGTTGCTTGATATCGCGTCGATCTCGGCCTCATGCGCCTTCAGCGCGGCGTCGAAGACGGCGGAGAAATCACAGTCGCCAATATGGGCAAAATCGGGCAGGCCGAGCGGCCCTCGCCACGCGGTCAGCGGATGAGCGGCGAGATCGACGGCATTCGTAGAGGGCATGGAGGGTCTTTCGCTGGCGTCAGGAAGGAGGGTGTCACCGATGTAGGGCGCGCTTCGCGAGCCCGCAATATGCCAGTGGCCGCTGCGCCTCAGTAGCCCTCGCAGTTTTCAGCGATTGCCGCCTGAGAATTGGCGGTGATTCGGTTGTCGCTCACCGCGAAGGTTTCCTGCACCAGCATGTCGTTGTTGGGGAAGTCGTAGCAGGCGATCACGGTGGTGACCCCGCTTTCGGTCCTCTCGATGCGATGGCGGATCGCGGCTCCCGCAACCGCACCTTTCCATTCGTCGAGCGAGGCGATGAATTCCTGCTTGCTCTGGACAACGCCGAGGTCGTCAAGCTTGATGCGGACGTCGTCGGCGAGCAGGTCCGCCAGCTCGGTGCGATCGGCGACCAGCAGCGCCGAATACCAGCGGCTTATAATGGCGCGGTCATCGGCGCGAGCAGCAACGATCGCTATCATCAGCGCGGCCGCCGTGAAAACGACCGGCCGGACGTTCATTGCCTGGCGCGCCGTACCGTTCATTCCAGCACCGGCCGCTCGAAATCGCCGGTCTCCTTGTTCATCACCCAGAGCTCGCCGGTCGAAATATCGAACCAGGCTCCATGCAGCGACAGCCGCCCCTTGCCCTCGAGGATCGAGACGCAGGGAAAGGTCCTGAGATTGGCGAGGGAGTAGCGGATCGAAATGCGCTCCAGGGCGGTCTGGCGTTCCGTCGCCGTCATGAAGGTGCTGGCCGACACCGTCTCGGCGGCCGGCGCGATCAGACTCATCCATTTACCGATGAAGTCGCCGGGAGACAGCGGCGCGGAGTTGGGGTCGAGCGCGGCCCGGATGCCGCCGCAGCGGCCGTGGCCCATGACCACGATATTCTTGACCTTGAGGCTCTGCACGGCGAATTCGAGCGCGGCCGAGGTCGAATGGAACTCGCCGTCCGGCTCGTAAGGCGGCACCAGATTGCCGACATTGCGCAAGACGAAGAGTTCGCCGGGGCCGGCGTCGAAGATCGCCTCGGGCGCGGATCGCGAGTCGCAACAGGCGACGATCATGGTCTCGGGCGCCTGGCCTTCGCGGGCGAGCTCGCGATAGCGGCCGCTCTCGGTGAGGTAGCGGCCGTTCATGAAATTGCGGTAGCCGGCGAGGAGGTGTTCGGGAAGATGAGGCATGGGCGGCTAAGGCCTTTCCGGGTTGGAGGCGGCAGCTCGTTGCGGTCGAGGAAAGCCTCTAACGGCAAAAGCCCGCTACGAGCAATGCGGAATTGTAGGAGCTAGCCATAAATGCCATGCGCCAAAGCGGGACGCGCGCTGACATTGTCACGCCCAGATAGCGACCGGTATGCCAAAACCGTCAGCGCTAGGCGGGTCGGGAAACGGCTTCGCGTCGCCGCTGGCGATGCGGCCGGCAATCAGCATCATGGCGGCCGCATCGAGGAAATCGTCAGCGGCCGCACCACCTGGCGGCGGCCGGTCGAGGAAATCCATGTCATAGCCATGCCGGCAAAGCAGCGCCTTGCGCTCCGCCATGCCGGCCGGATTGACGCTGCCCTTGATCTTCTTCGGCAACCGCATGGCCTGATCGTCGTTCAGGCGGCAGAACGCGACTTCCGGATGCGATTCGAAGATGCGACCGCGCAGTTCGGGCCGGACGATCAGCAATGTGTCGATCTCGCGGATTTTCGAAAAGATGCCGAAGGCCTGGATGGAAACGCCGCGCGGCGGGTTGGATGTGGCCTTGGCCACTTCGCTTGCCCTGATATGCGCCGCGTACCAGGCTTTGATCGTGGTGAAGCCGCTGGTGTCGGTATAGAGCGCGGCCCGGGACGGGATCGAAAAGACGCTGGACTGGCGAGCCCCAAGCAGCGGCCGCACCAGCGCTTCCGGCCCGCGCCCGCCCTTTTGCGAAAATTCCGGTAGACCGATCGGCATGTCGACGGCGACGATCGCGTCATCGGGGATCGCCGCCAGCAGGGCGGCGAACGAAGGGAAGACATCGACCGAAGGCGCGGCGTCCGGGTTACGAAGTGTCGGCCCGGGTTCGCTCCGCACGGCGATCCAGCCGGCCTTGCAGCCATCGGCGCCGACGAGCACGACCTTGGCCGGGGTCACGCCCGGCGGTCCCGCCCCGGATGCGTGAGGTGACGAAGCTGGACCATGGCCATCGGGTGCGACAAACTCTGCGCGTCGGTTTCGAGCTGCAACTCGTCGCCGCCGCGTTTTGCCGTGCGCGCCAGGATCTCGTAGACCGCCGCCGTCGTGGACTGCAGGGCCTTGATCGCCGGCTGGCCGGACAGGATGCGCGCCAGGTAGACCGCCGCGGTCAGGTCGCCAAGGCCGTTCGGCGGCTTGTCGATCAGGCGATGTTCGGCCAGCAGCGCCTGGGTGCCGTCGAGCAGCAGATTGCCGGTGCCGCCTGACATCATCGACGGTGCCGAGGTGACCAGCATGGTCGACGGTCCGGCATGGAGTGCGGCCGAGATCACCGATTTCAGATCGGCCAGCGGCGCGCCGGCCATCCATTCCAGCTCGTAGCGGTTGGGGGTAGCGATGTCGGCGATCGGCATCAGCCAGTCGCGCATGGCGGCGGCGGTGGGCTCGGGCACGTAGAGGCCGCCGGAATCACCCATCACCGGATCGCAGATATAAACGGCATCGGGCGTCCTCGCCTTGACCGCGGCCACCAGCGAGGCGACCGCCTCGGCCTGGCCGGCCTCGCCGAGATAACCCGACAGCACGGCCCCGACCTCGCCCAGCCACGGCGCGCGCTCCAGATCGGCCATGAGCGCCTTGAACTGGTCGAGCGGCGGCACGATGCGAGTCGCGCGGCCATGGCCGGGATGCCAGGGCAGGGTGACCGTAGGTACGGCCCAGACCGGAAAGCCCAGTGTCTCCAGCGCGAAGACGGCCGCGCGGTTGCCGACGGAGCCGCGGGCGACATGGCTGGATATGACGATGACCGCGCGCGGCGCGTCGGTTTTTTCGGCGCTCATTGTTTCTTGATTCCTAGCTGCCCCGGGTGAGGAAAAGCACGAGCCAGACCATCAGGCCCAGCGCCAGAAGCAGGCCGAGTATCCTGCCAACGCGCGTGCCCCAGACTTCAATCGGATCCGTGCGGTCGGCATCGGCCGCCGAGACGTGGTCGCGCACGCCTTTCGTCGTCCGTGCCACGAAAGAATTGCCGGCCGGATCGGTCTCCTGCGCGACGCGCTGGAGGATACGGCGCGATTCACTGTCGCTGTCCTGGCGTTTCGCCATGGTGATATCCCGTTCTGATCGAACCTTATCGTGTTCACCGGGCCAATCACAGGGCCTTGGGGCGGGGCACAATTCATGCCGAGTCTGCTTCAGAGACCGAGTCCGTTTTCTTGCGCGCCGATTGTGGTAATGCTTCGGATGCAACTTTCTATCGAGGGATCCCTTCATGCTTGCCCAGCGCCTTGCTCGACCATCGACATTTCGCACGCTGCCCGCCTTCCTGATGATGGCAATCGTGCTGCCGCTGCTTGCCGGCTGCGGCTACAACACGATCCCGACGGCGGAAGAAAACGCCAGGGCGGCATGGAGCGAGGTGTTGAACCAGTATCAGCGACGCGCCGACCTCATTCCCAATCTGGTCGAGACGGTCAAGGGCTATGCCTCGCATGAAAAGGACACGCTCGACGCCGTTGTCCAAGCGCGCGCCAAGGCAACGCAGATCACGGTGACGCCGGAAACGCTGAAGGACCCGGAAGCCCTCAAAAAGTTTCAGGATGCCCAGGCCGGGCTGACTAGCGCGCTGTCGCGGCTGATCGCAGTGTCGGAAGCCTATCCCGACCTTAAGGCCAACCAGAATTTCCTGGCGCTGCAGGCGCAGCTCGAAGGGACGGAGAACCGCATCGCCGTTGCCCGCCGCGACTACATCCAGGCCGTCAGGGACTACAATTTGACACTGAAGACCTTCCCGTCGGTGCTGTGGGCGACATTCTGGTTCCGCGGCAACGAGCCCTTCGCCAACTTCACTGTCGACGAGGACAAGATGCAGCCGCCGAAGGTCGATTTCGGCACGAAGCAGGGCGGGTGAACGGCGACCGTCACCGGAACAAATTCCGCTAAAAGACGGACCGCCGGCGTGCAAACACCCCCCTCTGTCCTGCTGCACATCTCCCCCTCACGCGGGGCGCTGCGGAACGCCTACCTTTCCTTCCTTGGCCTTCTTGCCGGCATCCTCTTCCTCCCGTTCGCCGCCTTCGCTGCCGACCTTCCGGCTCTGACAGGTCGCGTCGTCGACAATGCCGGCATCATCGATGCCGGCACACGTGCCGCGCTCACCCAAAAACTCGCCGAGCTCGAAACCAAGGGCTCGGACCAGATCGTCGTCGCCACCATCCCCAGCCTCGGCGGCGAGGAGATCGAGCCCTACGCCAACCGGCTGTTCCGATTCTGGAAGCTCGGCCAGGCCAAGGAGAATAACGGTGTCCTGCTCCTGGTTGCGCCAAACGACCGCAAGATGCGCATCGAGGTCGGGTACGGGCTGGAAGGCACGCTGACCGACCTGCACACCAAGCTGATCATCGAAAACGACATGGTGCCGGCTTTCCGCGCCGGCGATTTCCCGGGCGGCATCTCCAAGGCCGTCGACGACATGATCATGGTGCTGAACGGCAATCCGGAAGAACTGGAAGCGCGCGGCAAACGGAACGAGCAAGCACCGTTCAATTCCGACGACCTGTTCTTCGCCATTTTCATCGGCATCTGGGCGATCATTTTCTTCGGCAGCATCGCGGCCTCGGTGCTGCCGCCGATCTTCGGCCAGAAACTAGGGCCCGGGCGCTATCGCTGGCTTGGCATGACCTTCGAGCCGCACCGGCGATCATCGTCCGGCGGCTGGTCGTCCGGTGGAGGCGGTTGGTCCTCCGGCGGAGGGTCCTCCGGTGGCGGTTTTTCGGGCGGCGGCGGTTCGTCCGGCGGCGGCGGCTCCTCGGGAAGCTGGTAACGCCATGGTCAGAGCTGCCGTCTCTTCAATGTGCCAATGCGCTTCGCGGCTGCGCCTGGCCTTAATCATCCTGGCGTCTGTGCTGCTTGCCTCGATCGCCGCCTTCGCTGCCGACCATCCGGCTCTGACAGGTCGCGTCGTCGACAATGCCGGCATCATCGATGCCGGCACACGTGCCACGCTCACCCAAAAACTCGCCGACCTCGAAACCAAGGGCTCGGACCAGATCGTCGTCGCCACCATCCCCAGCCTCGGCGGCGAGGAGATCGAGCCCTACGCCAACCGGCTGTTCCGATTCTGGAAGCTCGGCCAGGCCAAGGAGAATAACGGTGTCCTGCTCCTGGTTGCGCCAAACGACCGCAAGATGCGCATCGAGGTCGGGTACGGGCTGGAAGGCACGCTGACCGACCTGCACACCAAGCTGATCATCGAAAACGACATGGTGCCGGCTTTCCGCGCCGGCGATTTCCCGGGCGGCATCTCCAAGGCCGTCGACGACATGATCATGGTGCTGAACGGCAATCCGGAGGAGTTGGAGGCGCGCGGCCAGCGCAATCCCTCCGGCAGCAGCACTCCCATGGATCCGGTCGTCGCGGTGTTCCTGATCCTGTGGGCGACGATGTTCTTGGGTGGCCTGGCAATGGCCTTCCTGCCGCCGATGTTCGGCACAAAGCTGTCGCCAGGCGTGTATCGATGGCTGGGCATGACGTTTCGTTATGGCCAGGGTGCGAGTGGATCATCCGGAACCAGCGGTTGGACGAGGTGGTCGGGCGGCGGCTGGTCCTCGGGCGGTTCCGGCAGTGGCTGGTCGTCGGGGTCAAGCAGTGGCGGCGGGTTTTCCGGTGGCGGTGGCTCGTCCGGCGGTGGCGGTTCTTCAGGAAGCTGGTGAGACAAGATCATGGCAACACGACCGATCAGCCCGCAGGATCATGAGCGCATCGCCGCTGCGATCCGCGCGGCCGAAGCGCAAACCGACGGCGAGATCTACTGCGTCGTGGCGCATGCCAGCGAGGGCTACTTAGCTCCCGCGGCCTTGATGGCGACACTCGGCATGCTGGCCGTCAGCCTGGCGGTCGCCTATGGGCTGGAGGCCTGGTGGCTCACCATCCGCCTGCCGCATTTCGTCATCGCTGAGTTGCTGGCCTTGGCCTGCGTGCTGGCCCTGTTGTGGGCGCTCCCCGGCCTGCGCATCCATATGGTGCCGCGTCGGCTGCGCTATCAGGCTGCGCACGCCAATGCGGTCAAGCAGTTCCTCGCCCGCAACGTCCATCGCACCACGGCGCGCACCGGCGTCCTGATCTTCGTATCGATCGCCGAGCGCTACGCCGAAGTGGTCGCCGATTCGGGCATCGACGCCAAGGTCGGCCAGCATGTCTGGGACGGCGTGGTGCGCGATCTGACCGCGCATGCCGGCGACGATCGGCTTGCCGACGGTTTCGTCAAGGCGATCGAGCGGGTCGGGGCAGTGCTGGCCGAGCACTTTCCGGTTACTTCGGGCGATACCAACGAGCTCGACGACCATCTGGTCGAAATCTGAAAGCCTACCTAGCAAATGCTACTCAGCCGAACGCCCGACGCGGCTTTCTGGGCTTCCGATGCCACAAACCCTAAAAGTCCGCTGCGCTCCGGGTACTCGAAAGCCACGCCATCCGCCTCGGCTGAGCGCGTTTTCAGGCAGGCTTTGGCCAATGTCGGCAGTGTCATGATCGTCTGTGCGAAAGCGGACCATGGGCCGCCCGGACTCTTGCAATCGGGCGATGCGGGTTTATGGTTAACTAATCATGAATACGCTGACGATCGACATTCGGAAGGCAGACCCGCGCGATGCCGGCGCCATCGCCGAAGTGCACCTCGAGGCTTGGCGCGGCGCGTATAGCGGAATCATTCCGCACCGCACGCTGACATCGATGATCAACCGTCGCGGAAGCGACTGGTGGGCCAACGCCATCCGCCGCGCCGCCACCGTCCTCGTCGTCGAGATCGGCGGCACGATCGCCGGCTATGCGACGATCGGCAAGAACCGCGCCAAGGAGCTCAAGCAGCAGGGCGAGATCTACGAATTGTACCTTCGCCCTGAATATCAGGGCATAGGGCTCGGCAGGCGGCTGTTTTCGGCGGCCAGGGCTCGTCTCGCCGACCATGGACTGAAAGGCATGGTGGTGTGGGCGCTGGAAGACAACCAGAACGCACTTGCCTTCTATGCCGGGGCCGGCGGCCGCGACATCGCCGAAGGGGTCGAGATTTTCGAGCAGAAGGCGCTGAAGAAGGTCGCCTTCGTCTGGGACTGACCGCCTGGGGGATGATCGCGGAAGGCGTGGTCGCGGGCTCACGCACATCACGACGCTGAAACATCTTGTGCCGATGATTGAACTCGTCGAACGCCATCGCGTCTCGCCGGACGCATGTAAGCACCATTCGCCGCATTGCACCATTTTGCGCCGCCCGCTATCTCCTGCCAATCGAGAGAGGGACAAAAGACATGCGCATCGAAGCCATAGCCACCGGAAAGAATCCGCCTGAGGACGTTAATGTCATCATCGAAGTGCCGATCGGCGGCGAGCCGATCAAGTACGAGATGGACAAGGAGGCCGGCACGCTGTTCGTCGACCGCTTCCTGCACACCTCGATGCGCTATCCCGGCAATTACGGTTTCGTGCCGCACACGCTGTCGGGCGACGGCGACCCGATCGACGTGCTGGTCTGCAACACACGCGCCCTTGTGCCGGGCTGCGTGATCAACGTGCGGCCGATCGGTGTGCTGATCATGGAAGACAATGCCGGCCAGGATGAAAAAATCATCGCGGTGCCGTCGCCGAAGCTGACACTGCGCTACGAGAACGTCACCGAATACACGCAACTGCCCGACATCACGCGCCAGCAGGTGCAGCACTTCTTCGAGCACTACAAGGATCTGGAACCTGGCAAATGGGTCAAGATCGAAGGCTGGCATGATTCCAAATACGCCAAGAAGATGATCATGGACGCGATCGACCGGGCGAAGACGAGCAAGTAGCTCGAGCGGTCAGTTATCGACCCGGCCGAAAGCCGGCACGTCGCCAATAACCACGCGTTTGTCCTTGCCGCAGGCGAAGCCTTTTGCCTTCTCGTCGGCGATCTTGCGCGCTTGGTCATTGGCGGCGGGGTTACCGGTGGCCAGCACCAGGCCGACGGTGCAGCCTTCGCGGGCGTCCATCTGGGCGACCTTGGCGACGAGCAGCACCTCGGTCTTCTTGGTCTCGTCCTCGCCATTGCTGATCGAGCGACGGTGGATGGCCGCGAACGGCACGGCTTTGTCGCCATTGGTTTCGACGCGCCACTCGACCTTGGCTCCGGACGAATTGAAGGCGGAAAAACTTTCCCAGGCGGACGTCATGTCGCCGCCGGGCGGAAAACCATAGAACAGCGATTCGCGGGCGTCGTCATATCCGACCAGTACGGGATAGCCTCGATAGCCGGAGCAGGCGAGGTCGGCCCAGTCGCCGTCGCCCTGCTCGGCCCGCGCATAGGTCACGCAGTCCTTCTTCCAGTCGAGGTCGGTGTAGGTGCTGGATATGTCGCCGGCCTGTGCCGCCTGGCAAAGGCCGGCGAAGGTGAGCGGGATCAACAGGCTGCGCATGGCGGAGATCTCTCTTGGAGGTCGCCCCAGCGTATCGCCAATCGCTATTTCTTCAAGCTGGCTTCGATCAGCAAGTCGGCGTTGCGGGCAACCGACTGCGCGGGTCCGCCGAGGCCGAACAGCTGGCCGCTGATATAGGCGCCTTCGATAAGCAGCAGCAACCCGTCGCCCAGCGTGTCAGGGTCTTGCGCGCCCATCGCAGCCGCCATGGCGCGCAGGCGGCGGCGCAATTCCTGCTTGTTGGCCTCGCTGACGACGCGAGCCGGATGACTGTGGTCGGGATATTCGACCGCCGCATTGGTCATTCCGCAGCCGCGATAGTCCGCCACTTGCGTTCGCTTGCCGATGCGGGTCAGAAAAGCCTTGATCTGAGCGCGCGGGTCACCGGGATTGGCGGCGACGGCCTCGTCGAAACGCTCCCAATATTCAAGATCGTATTGCCTGAGGTAGGAGGCAGCCAGCTCGTCCTTGGAGGGAAAGCTGCGATAGAGGCTGGGCTTGGTGACGCCGGCACGTTTGACGATTTCGTCGACGCCGATCGCCCGGATACCGCGCCGGTAGAACAGGTCATAGGCCACGTCGAGGATCTTCTTAGCGGCCTTGGGTGGCGCCGACGCATGACCGTCGCTGATGGTCGGTTCAATATTTTTGTCGCTTGGCATGATGGGACCCGATTGACAATGTTACCGGTCGGTACGTATACATGCTCCCACCTTGCAACGTACCGGTCAGTAACATGATAGCTCAATCCCGTCCCTTTGGCCAGCGCTACGCCTTCGTCGTGGTGGGCGTCATCTTCCTCTGCTTGCTGATCGCGGCCGGCCTGCGCTCGGCGCCTTCGGTCATGATGCTGCCGCTCGAAAACAGTTTCGGCTGGCGGCGCGACGTCATTTCGCTCGCCGCGGGCGTCGGCATCCTGCTCTATGGGCTGACCGGTCCGTTCGCCGCGGCGCTCATGGAACGCATTGGCCTGCGCCGCACGCTGCTGGCGTCACTGGTGGTGATGTCGGCCTCGACCACGCTCAGCCTGCTGATGACCAAGCCATGGCATCTGTTCATCACCTGGGGCGTTTTTTCCGGCATCGGATCCGGCGCTGTCGCCAGCGTCCTTGGTGCCACCATCGTCAACCGCTGGTTCAAGACCAATCGCGGTCTTGTCATGGGGTTGATGTCGGCCTCCAGCGCCACCGGCATGCTGATTTTCCTGCCGCTGATCGCCTCGCTTGCCCAGACAGGCGGCTGGCGGCCTGTCGTCATCGCTGTCGCGATCGCCACCGCGGCATTGATCCCTCTGGTCTGGTTGCTGGTGCCAGAGCGCCCGTCCTCGATCGGCATGGTGCGTTATGGCGCCGAGGCGGATGATGTGCCGCCGACTTCGCCCGCGTCACAGGGCAATTTCTTGGCGCATACGCTCAACACGCTGCGCCGCGCCGCCGGGACGCGGGTTTTCTGGTACCTGTTCGCCACCTTCTTCGTCTGCGGCTTCACCACCAACGGGCTGGTCGGCACGCATCTGATCGCCTTCTGCGGCGACATGGGCATCGGCGAGGTGCAGGCGGCCGGCCTGTTGTCGATGATGGGTATTTTCGACCTGATCGGCACGACGCTGTCCGGCTGGCTCACCGATCGTTACGATCCGCGCAAACTGCTCGGCGTCTACTATGCCATCCGTGGCCTGTCGCTGATCTATTTGCCCTATTCCGGCTTCTCGGCAACCAGCCTGATCATCTTCGCCGTGCTCTATGGTCTCGACTGGATCGCCACCGTGCCGCCGACTTTAAGGCTCGCCAACGAAGCCTTCGGCGACCGCAGCGGGCCGATCGTGTTCGGCTGGATCGTGGCAGGCCATCAGGTGGGTGCCGCCACCGCCGCCGCCTTCGGCGGCACGATGCGTGAACTGCAAGGCAATTACGAACTGGCGTTCCTGATCGCCGGCATGACGGCGATCGCGGCGGCCTGTATTTCGCTCCTGATCAACACCAGCCGGCCGGCCTTCGATCCGGAACCGCAGCCGGCTTGAGGCGCGTCCATGTTCAGGTAAGGCCGGCCTGCAAACGGCGGCTTCCTGCGCTTCCAGTTCTACTGCGTTGCAGTAGAACTGTGCTCACGTACAAAATGTACGCTCCGCTCCGGTTCTCTAATCCACCATTTTCGGCTCGGCCTGACCTGAACCTCAACACATCTCAGCGTCTAAGGACAGGCGCGAACGATCAATCGGGGTAGCAGACCATTGGAATGTTGGGCCAAACCGCGCTATCGCAGTTTGCGCTGGCCTGTCTCTGCTTGAAGGCGGCACTGACCGGGCCGGTCACCACCGGGTCGACGCCGTCAGGCGCGTCGGCAAAGGCCTGCTGCGCGGAAGGCGAGTTATCCGGCAAGACGTGCCGCGTTTCCTTCAGCGTCGCGGCCGACTGCGCGGCGTTGGCCGCCAGCAGCATCGCAAAGGCGGCGGAAGCGATAAGCGGCCAAAATCGGTTGAGTCTATCGGTCATGACGTTCGAACTGTCCGGGCCCTGAAAAGGTTCCCGCCTTGGTTAACAAAATCATTTCACACGCAGATGCTTAAGATTTGATGAGTATTTGGTGTCGCGCGTCCCCTTTCGCAACTGCGAAAAACCCTGTATGAGCCGCGCAACCGAAAGAGGCAGCGCCTTTGGCCTGCTGCCTGCAACGCTTCCGAGACCAGATCATGAACCTCCGTAATATCGCGATCATCGCGCACGTCGACCATGGAAAGACCACCCTGGTCGACCAGCTTTTGAGACAGTCCGGCTCCTTCCGCGACAACCAGCGCGTCGCCGAGCGTGCCATGGATTCCAACGATCTCGAAAAGGAGCGCGGCATCACCATCCTGGCCAAGGCGACCTCGGTCGACTGGAAGGACACGCGCATCAATATCGTCGACACGCCCGGTCACGCCGATTTCGGCGGTGAGGTCGAGCGCATCCTGTCGATGGTGGATTCGGCAATCGTGCTGGTCGATGCCGCCGAAGGCCCGATGCCGCAGACCAAGTTCGTCGTCGGCAAGGCGCTGAAGGTGGGCTTGAGGCCGATCGTCGTCATCAACAAGATCGACCGGCCGGACGCGCGCCATGTCGAGGTGGTCAACGAGGTGTTCGACCTGTTCGCCGCGCTCGACGCCACCGACGAGCAGCTCGACTTCCCGATCCTCTATGGTTCGGGCCGCGATGGCTGGGTGTCGGAAAATCCGGAAGGCCCGAAGGACCAGCAGCTTGCGCCGCTGTTCGACCTCGTCATCAAGCATGTGCCGGCGCCGACCGTTCATCCCGGCCCGTTCCGCATGATCGGCACCATCCTGGAAGCAAACCCGTTCCTCGGCCGCATCATCACCGGCCGCATCGAGAGCGGCACGCTGAAGTCCAACCAGGCGGTCAAGGTGCTGCACAATGACGGCACCCAGATCGAGACAGGCCGCATCTCCAAGATACTTGCCTTCCGTGGCCTCGAGCGCCAGCCGATCGAAGAAGCGCAGGCGGGTGACATCGTCGCCATTGCCGGCCTGTCGAAAGGAACCGTCGCCGACACGTTCTGCGACCTGGCGGTGACCGAGGCGCTGCATGCACAGCCGATCGATCCGCCGACCGTGACCATGTCCTTCCTCGTCAACGACAGCCCGTTGGCCGGCACCGAAGGCGACAAGGTCACCAGCCGCGTCATCCGTGACCGTCTGCTGCGCGAGGCCGAAGGCAATGTCGCGCTGAAAATCGAAGAATCGCCCGACAAGGATTCGTTCTTCGTTTCCGGCCGCGGCGAATTGCAGCTCGCCGTCCTGATCGAGACCATGCGCCGCGAAGGTTTCGAGATCGCCGTCTCGCGTCCGCGCGTCGTCATGCAGAAGGGCGAGAACGGCGAATTGCTGGAGCCGGTCGAGGAAGTCGTCATCGACGTCGACGAGGAGCATGCCGGCGTCGTCGTGCAGAAGATGTCGGAGCGCAAGGCCGAAATGGTCGAGTTGCGTCCCTCGGGCGGCAATCGCCAGCGCATCGTGTTCCACGCGCCGACGCGCGGCCTGATCGGCTACCAGTCGGAACTGTTGACCGATACGCGCGGCACCGCCGTGATGAACCGGCTGTTCCATGCCTACGAGCCCTATAAGGGCGAGTTGCCTGGTCGCACGAACGGCGTGCTGATCTCCAACGAACAGGGCGAGTCGGTGGCTTACGCCATGTGGAACCTCGAAGACCGCGGCCCGATGGTCATCGATCCCGGCGTCAAGGTCTATCAGGGCATGATCATCGGCATCCACAGCCGGGACAACGATCTCGAAGTGAACGTGCTGAAGGGCAAGAAGCTGACCAACATCCGCGCCGCCGGCAAGGACGAGGCGGTCAAGCTCACCCCGCCGATCCGCATGACGCTGGAGCGCGCGCTGGCCTGGATTCAGGACGACGAACTGGTCGAAGTGACGCCGAAGACCATTCGCCTGCGCAAACTCTATCTCGACCCGAACGAGCGCAAGCGTTTCGAGAAGTCGTCGAAGGCGGTCGGCGCGGCGTAAGGTTTGCTTTTCCGAGTTTGAGAGGGTGGAGCACTTGTGCTCCGCCTTCTTTCGTTCATCCACCAGCGGCCGAGATGATGGTCCGCCGGTCGGGCTCGCTGGCGAGATCGATGCGGATTGTCACTCCCTCTCGGACCGGTTTGCGCAGGGCCTTTGCTCCATCCGGCTCGATGGTCAGCAGCCTCCGCTCGTCCAACGCCTGAAGCCGCGACCGCGAGATGCCGAGTTCGTTGGCAAGCAGCCGGTCGAGCCTCAACGATACCGGTACTTCCAGACCGAGCCGAAGTTCCAGCGCCATCGCGCCTCGCTTAATCCCGCCGATCACCCGCTTGCGCACGACGGCGTCAGGAAACTCTTCGACGCGTCCCACCTGGTTGCGCAGGGCGACGATGTCGAAGGCATGGCTCCGGACCAGTGAGGGATCATTGCTTTCGAGCGCCGCCAGCAGTGCCGGCGCGATATCGCGCCGGTTGCAGCGCTCGAGAATGCCGAAATTCCAGGAATTGTCGCAGTCGACGCAGCGATAGATCAGCCACACGTCGATGCGCTTGCCGTTGGCGTTGACGCGGAATTTCTCGCTGCAGCGATAGGCTTTCACGAAGCCGCAGCGATTGCAGTTGATCAGGGGGCGTGGTGCGATTTCAGGCGCGATCGTCCAGTGGATGCGCAGGGCCGAAGACATGCCGGTAAGTCCTTCCCGTTGGGAAGTTCATCCGGTCGGCGCTATCGAGATGCCCATGTGGGCGCGGCGTGGCGGGTGGCTGCGGAGATTGTGATGTCAGGTGTCGCTAGCGGAAAGCCGAGCGACAGCGGTTCAGCAATGCCAAACCGGTCTCGAACCGCCGCCCAGAGGAACACATGAAAATTGCAAACGGGCACCGCTGATCCGGCGCCATGCAGGTGTGTCGGGGGAGTTGACGAGACCGGTGGTTACTGGGGCAAAGTGAAGCTCGAAATTGTTTCGCGGCGGCCCTTCTAGCGGCGTGACGCTGGGGCTGCAAGGGGCTCCCCAAGCCACGCTGTAGAGACAGCGGCCATGGTCCATATTGTCTTGCCTTTGCCAGAGACCCAGCTGTCGGGTTATTGTGATTGATGGAGCCCTGACGCAGAGACCCTCGCCATGCACCTCGCCTCGCTGCTGATCTTCGCCGCCGCCTTGTTCGTGGCCGCCGGTTCGCCTGGCCCATCGATCGCGGCGCTTGTCGCGCGCGTTATCTCGAAGGGGTTTCGCGATGTGTTTCCGTTCCTGCTTGCCATGTGGATCGGCGAAGGCATCTGGCTGTCGCTGGCGGTGTTTGGGCTGGCCGTGGTGGCACAGACCTTCCATCTCGCTTTCGTCGTCGTAAAATGGGTCGGCGTTCTCTACCTGGCCTATCTTGCCTGGAAGATGTGGACGGCGCCGGTCGACGCCAAGGACGGCGAGATGCCGCGTGAGGATTCGGCCGGCAAGCTTTTCTTCGCCGGCATGGCCGTCACGCTCGGCAATCCCAAGATCATGATGTTTTACCTGGCGCTGTTGCCGACCATCATCGACCTCGCTTCGGTTAGTCTCGTCGGCTGGGTCGAACTGACGGCGACCATGGCGGTGGTGCTGATCGCCATCGATCTCGCCTGGGTGCTCGCCGCCTCGCAGGCGCGCAAGCTCCTCAGGAGCAAGCGCGCCATGAAGATCGCCAACCGCGTCAGCGCCACGACGATGGCCGGTGCGGCGGCGGCCATCGCGGCGCGGTAAGGCTATCTGGGCAAGACGCCGGCCGCGGGCATGGCGGCGGCCGTCGGTGCCGGCGGTCCGCCGGAATAGAATTTCGAGGCCGGGTTCTCCTGCATGAAATCGTAGGCGACCATGCCGAGCGGCCGCTTTTGCCGTTCCGATGCCTCCTGATGCCAGGGGATCACCTGGCGCAGCGCCTCGAGCGCCGCGGTTGGCGCCTCACCGAATTTCCGCTGCGGATTCTGCGCTTTGCGGATTTCCATCCAATAGCTCGCCGTCAACAGGTCCTGCGCCAAGAGATGGAAGGATATGTCGACCGCCTCGCGGGCGCGTTGCGTCTTGATGCGGGTCTGCCCTTCCAGGTCCTCGACGGTGGCGACGATCGCCTGGCCATTCGGCGTCACCGGCGTGCCCAGGTCGGCCAGTTCCTGCCAGAGATCGGTCGGCAGATAGCCATCGAAGGTCGGGATGTCCTTGCGCTCGTCGGGCTTCAGCACATCGGCCGGCTTGACCACGGTGAAGAAGGGGTTGCGGAAGCGCTCGATGCGCTGCGCCACCGCGACACCGAGATTGGTGAGCGAGATGGTGAAAGCCTCGACCTGATTGGCCATGGGATAAGGATCCCAGTTGGCGTTGGAGAAGATATAGCCGGACTTGCCGCCACTCAGCGGCCCGCCCTTGATATAATATTTCATGAATTGCGGCGTGCTCAGCTCAGGCGAGCTCTGCGGCGTCAGGCCCGGCAGCACGGCCGGATTGTGATCCGACGAATTGATGGAGAGCAGCACGGATTGACGCAGATCCGCCCAGGCCTGCCAGGCGGAGCCCTGGCGCTGACTGGAGGCACGCATGCTTTCCGGATCCTGGATGATGCGGGTCTGGTCCTCATCGAAGAGATAGCTGCCCTTGATCATGTCCATGACCCGCGCGGCATCCCATGTCAGCCATGGGTAAGGCCGCATGGATTGCACGGGTGCGGAAATCGGCGTCACGCTGGAATTCATGCCGTTCAGCCCCATGGCGTAGCTGAGGTCGGTCCACTCCAGCAGTTTTCGCGCGTCCTCCAGCAAAAGCACCGCCTGTGCCTGTGCGTAGGCATTGGTGCTGATCAGCGCGGCCTGGTCGGCGGCGAAAGGTTCGAGAGGCTTCAGACCGGCCTGGGAAAGGGCCTGTGTGGCCGGCATGCGGACGCCATCGAGATAGGCTTCGCCTTCGCCGACCATGGTCGCACCGATATTGCCCAGCGTCGCGAGGTCGCCTTCGCCTAACGTGCCGCGCGATTGCACGACCGGCGTCACCCGCTTGTTCAGCATGTCGACCAGCAGGTGCGTCAGCTGCGGGCTGGCAGCCTCGTAGGACATGGTGTTGGCGCGGATCGCCATGATGGCGCGCACCAGCGCTTCTTCCTGCAGCTCCGGCCCGTAGCCTCTGTTGACGCCACCCTTGAAGCGGGCGAGCTGCTGATCCTTGAGCAGTTTGCTGTTTTCGGGCGTCGTCGGATCGCCCGAGAAGATCACCGTCTCGCGCTGGTCGCCGGCGCCACGGTTGAACCAGTAGATGGTGATACCCTCGGCGGCACCTTCGAGCAGCAGGCCATAAGCGTCCGTCGAACGTTGCAGCGCCTCGGGGCTGAGCTCGACCTTGGCGCCATTGCGGGCGATGTCGATGACCTGTTCGACGGTCAGGTCGTGGCCGGTCAAGGTTACTGTCTTGGCCGCCGCTGTCTCGAAAATGGGCTGGTAGACGGATGACGCCTCGAAGGCGTGAGCGGGTGGAGCGGCGAGCGCCAGCGTCATGCTCAGGGCGCGGAGAAAAATCCCGGGTTTGGCAATTGCATCAAGCATAGGGGATCCCATTCACGAAGCGTTGGCCTCGGGCATCAAGTTTCACCCCTTGGAAATATTGTTTCCGGAAAACTAGCTGGCGGCATTCGCCTGTCAACGCTTGATGCGAAGTAGGACCGATGGTGGAACGCGCGTGGCCCTATCGCGCCATGGCGTGGTATTCGTCGTTCGGCCGCATATCGATCGCGGACGCGACACGGTTCGACATGTTGAAGAAGGCCGCGGTCGAGGCGATATCCCAGATGTCGCGATCGCTGAAGCCGGCTTGGCGCAGGGCAGCGCGGTCGGCCTCGACGATCCTGGCCGGCTCCTCGGTAAGCTTGACGGCGAATTCGAGCATTGCCGTTTGCTTCGGCGAAAGATCGGCGGCGCGGAAATTCATCACCATCATCTCACCAAGCAGGGGATCGCCCGAGAGCTGGCGCACCGCCGCGCCATGCGCGGTGAGGCAATAGTAGCAATGGTTGACCGAGGAGACGGCGACCGCGATCATCTCGCGTTCCAGTTTCGACAGGCCGGACTCGCCCAGCATCAAGTCATTGTACATGTCGGTGAAGGCCCGCAGCTTCTTGTCGTCGAAGGCATAGGCCTTGAGCACGTTGGGGACGAGGCCGAGCTTTTCCTCGCATTTGGCGAAATAGGCTTTTGTCGGCTCGATCAGCTCTCCGGCGGCCAGGTCTAGCGCGGTGATTTTGCCGGTCATCGTGTCATTTCTCCTCGTCATGCGAAGCCTTGCCGCCGAATTCCGAGAATTCTTGGCAAGCCGTCAAACCTTTGTCGCCAAACAGCGGTCATCTGCTACCATAGTCGCAAAAGCATGCGACGGGAGGGAAGAAGCGTCATGGCCAGCGTGAAGTCCGCAGCTAAGTCGAAGAAGAAGGCACCTGCGGCTAAGGCCGACGACAGGCCGGCCAGGCTCGCCGATTACCTGCTCGCCCGCGCGCCGGCGGAGGATATCGCCGCCTATGACGTGGCCGACCTCGAGCGTGCCGCCGATCTGGCCGGTCAGGCGGTCGCCGCCCACAATAAGGGTGAGTGCGTCGTCGCCGTCGAAGCCGATTCGGGCGTGGTTCGCGAAGGCCGCCCGGTGACCGTCATCACGGTCGTCAACGACAACATGCCCTTCCTGTTCGATTCCATTCTCGGCGAGGTTACAGAAACCGCCGGTGAACCGACCTTGGTCACCCATCCGGTGGTCACGGTTCGCCACGGCAAGACGGGCGTCGACGAAATCCTCGGGGATGGCAATTTCGCCAGGGATGACGGCAGCCACGACCGGCTGAGCGTGATCCATGTGCATATTCCCCGGCTGACGCCCGAACAAGCAAATGGCTTGACCGAGCGGCTGCGCAAGATGCTCGGCCAGGTGCATGCCGCCGTCAACGACTGGCGACCGATGCTGGCCCGCCTCGATCAGGCCATCTCCGAATTCCGCTATTCGGCGGTGCCGCTCGACAAGAAGAGCGTCGCCGAGGCTATCGCTTTCCTGGAGTGGCTGCGCGACGATAATTTCACCTTCCTCGGCATGCGTGAATTCAAGTACACCGGCGGCGAGGAAAGCGGCAATCTGGAGCGCGCCGAAAAACCGGGCCTCGGCATTCTGACCGACCCGGACGTGCTGGTGCTGAGGCGCGGCACCGAGGCCGTGACGACGACGCCTGAAATCCGCGCCTTCCTGCACGGACCGGAGCCGCTGATCGTCACCAAGGCCAATGCCAAGTCGCTGGTGCACCGGCGCATCTATCTCGATTATATTGGCGTCAAGACCTACAGCGCCAAGGGTGCGTTGGCGGGCGAACTGCGCATCGTCGGACTGTTCACCTCGACCGCATACACACGCTCGGTGATGAAGATCCCGTATCTCAGGTCCAAGGCCGAAACCATCATCGCCAAGTCGGGGTTCGACCGCCACGACCACTCCGGCAAGGCGCTGATCAACGTGCTGGAAAGCTATCCGCGCGACGAGCTGTTCCAGGTGCCGGTGCCGATCCTGCGCAAGCATGCCGCTGCCATTCTCGGCCTGGTCGAGCGGCCGCGCGTGCGGGCGCTGGTGCGCGCCGACCAGTTCGACCGCTTCGTCTCGATCCTGGTCTTCGTGCCTCGCGACCGCTACGACAGCGTCGTGCGCGAGAAGATCGGCGCCTATCTGAAAACCGCGTTCGAGGGCCGGCTGTCGGCCTATTACCCGGCTTTCCCGGAAGGCGGGCTGGCGCGCGTGCACTTCATCATCGGCCGCTCCGGCGGCAAGACGCCGAAGGTCGAGCAGGCGACGATAGAGGCGGCGATCCGCGACATCGTGCGCACCTGGGAAGATGCGCTTGCCGATGCGGCCGAAGCCAGCGGCAGCGACCCGGCGTTGAAAGCCATCGCCGCGCGGCTGCCAGAGAGCTACCGGGATACGTTCAGCGCTGGCGTTGCGCTGGCCGATGCCGGACGCATCGCCAAGATCAGCGCCGGCAATCCGATCGCCATCGATTACTACCGGCATGCCGAGCAGAAGCCCCACCAGGCGGCGCTGAAGATCTATCACCATGGCAGCCCCGTGGCACTGTCGCGGCGCGTTCCTGTGCTGGAGAACATAGGCTTCCGCGTCATCAGCGAGCGGACTTTCGAAGTCGGCGACGACCAGTCGGGCCTGGTCTTCATCCACGACATGGAACTGGAGAACAGCTACGGCAAGCCGATCGACCTCGCCGACGGCGGCGCGCTGTTCGAGGACGCTTTCCTGTCGGTGTGGCGCGGCGACGTCGACAATGACGGCTATAACGGCCTTGCCCAGACCGCCGGCCTGTGGTCGGGCGAGATCACCATCCTGCGTGCCTATGGCCGTTACCTGCAGCAGGTCGGCATCCCGCAGAGCCAGGATTTCATCGCCGCCGCACTCAACCGCTATCCCGAGATCGCGCGCGGCCTGCACGCGCTGTTCATCGCCCGGCTCGGTCCCACGGCCGAAACCGAAGGCGTGGTGGCGGCAAAGCACCTCAAGGCAAAGATCAGGGATGCGCTGGAGGATGTGCCCAACATTGACGACGACACCATCATCCGCCGCTACCTCAACTTGATCGAAGCCTCGCTGCGCACCAATCATTTCGTTGCCGATACGAAAGAAAAAGGCCAATCGCTGGCGATCAAGCTCGAGTCGCAGGCGGTCGAGGGATTGCCAGCGCCGCGGCCATGGCGGGAAATTTTCGTCTACGGCTCGGAGGTCGAAGGCCTGCACCTGCGCTTCGGCCCGGTGGCGCGTGGCGGCTTGCGCTGGTCCGACCGCGCCCAGGACTATCGCACCGAGGTGCTCGGCCTGGTCAAGGCACAACAGGTCAAGAACGCCGTCATCGTACCGGTCGGCGCCAAGGGCGGCTTCTATCCCAAGAAACTGCCGATGAGCGCCGGACGTGACGCGATCTTCGAGGCCGGCACATCGGCTTACAAGAACTTCGTTTCCAGCCTGCTGTCGATCACGGACAATATCGGCCTCGACGGCGTCATTCCGCCGGCGGGTGTCGTGCGCCGCGACCAGGACGATCCTTATTTCGTCGTCGCCGCCGACAAGGGCACGGCAACCTTCTCCGACACCGCCAACGCCATCTCCGAAAAGCACGGCTTCTGGCTCGACGACGCCTTCGCAAGCGGCGGTTCGGCCGGCTACGACCATAAGAAGATGGGGATCACCGCCAAGGGAGCCTGGGAAGCGGTCAAGCGGCATTTCCGCGAGATCAACCGCGACATCCAGACCTCGCCCTTCTCTGTCGTGGGCGTCGGCGACATGTCGGGTGACGTGTTCGGCAACGGCATGCTGTTGTCGCCGAAAACGCGGCTGATCGCCGCTTTCGACCATCGCGACATCTTCATCGATCCCGATCCCGATATGGCGGCCTCGATGGGAGAGCGCGAGCGCATGTTCGCGTTGCCGCGTTCGAGCTGGCAGGACTATGACAAGACCAAGCTGTCGGACGGCGGCGTGATCGTTTCGCGTAGCCAGAAATCGATCACCTTGCCGGCTGCCGCGGCGGCGGCGATAGGCCTCGCCAAGACGACCGCTACACCCGTCGAGATCATGACCGCCATCCTCAAGGCGCCGGTCGACCTCTTGTGGTTCGGCGGCATCGGCACGTATCTTAGGGCATCGACCGAGACCAATGCCGAGGTCGGCGACCGCGCCAACGATGCCATCCGCATCACGGCGCTGGATGTGCGCGCCAAGGTGATCGGCGAGGGCGCCAATCTGGGCGTGACGCAGCGGGCGCGCATCGAGTTCGGCATGAATGGCGGCCGCTGCAATTCCGACGCGATCGACAATTCGGGTGGCGTCAACTGCTCCGACGTCGAGGTCAACATCAAGATCGCGCTGGCGTCGGCGATGCGCAAGGGATCGCTGACGCGGCCGGCGCGCAACAAGCTGCTAGCCGAGATGACCGAAGAGGTCGGCTCCCTGGTGCTGTCCAACAACTACCAGCAGACGCTGGCGCTTTCGATCGCCCGCAAACGCGGCCTCGCCGACATCGCGCATCAGAGCCGCTTCATGACGGCGCTGGAGGCGCGCGGCCTGCTCGATCGTGTCGTGGAAACACTGCCGTCGCCGGCAGCCCTTGCCGAGCGCGAGGCGCGCGGTGAGCCGTTGACCCGGGCCGAGCTCGGCGTGCTGCTCGCCTATGCCAAGATCGTGCTGTTTTCCGACATCGTCGCCAGCGACGTGCCTGACGATGCGCATTTCGACCGCGACCTGATGGGTTATTTCCCTGACCGGATGGCGAAGAAATACGCTTCCGAGATCCACGGCCATCGGCTGCGCCGCGAGATCATCGCCCGCGTCGTCGCCAACGACCTGGTCAATCGCGGCGGGCCGTCCTTCGTCAACCGGCTGCAGGAAGCGACGGGGCGCACCGCAGCCGATGTGGTGCGCACCTTCGCCGTGGTGCGCGATGGCTTTGCGCTGCCCGCGCTCTATCGCGAGATCGACGCGCTCGACAACCAAGTCGACGGCCAGGTGCAACTCGATCTCTATCAGATGCTGAGCCGGCTTATCTATATGAGCAGCGGCTGGTATCTGAAGAACGATGCCGGGACGGCACCGCTCGGCCAGCGCATAGCCGAACTGCAGGATGCGCGCACGGCGCTGGAGCCCAAGCTTGTTTCGCTGCTGCCGGCTTTTTCGCGCGAGCGGATCGAGGAGAAGCGGCACGGGCTGTTCAAGGCGGGCGCCCCGGAAAAGCTGGCCGAGCAGTTGGCGATGAGCGAGGCGGCGGAGCTCATCCCCGACGTCGCGCTGACGGCCCGCACCGCCGGTGCCGATATTGTCGCGGCGGCCAAGGCGTTCTTCGCCGTCAGCGATGCCTTCCGCATCCCGCGCGTCGAGGATGCGGCGCGCTCGATCACGCCATCGGACTATTATGACCAGCTCGCTCTGTCCCGCGCCACCGACACGATCGGCGCGGCGCGGCGCGGCATCGCTATCGCCGCGCTTACCGGCCATAGTAAGGCGGCCGATCCGGTGGCGGCCTGGCTGGAAGCGGGTGGCGAGCGGGTGGCGCGCATCCGCGAACGGCTGCAGGCGTTGACGGAGGGCGGCGACATCACCGTGTCGCGACTGTCGGTTGCGTCGGGGCTAATGAGCGATCTGACGGGGATGTGAGCCAGCGGTTGTCCGTTTGCATGATCATTCGAAACATGCAGACATGGCGCCCGAAATGGGCGGAGCGGACGCCGAGGGAATCACTATGGCGGTAGAGACAGTGCAGCGGGCATCCGGGCGCGGCATCTGGGGGTGGATGTTCTTCGACTGGGCGGCGCAGCCGTTCTTCACGGTCGTCACCACCTTCATCTTCGGCCCCTATTTCGTTTCGCGCATGGCGGACGATCCGACCACGGGCCAAGCCGTCTGGGGTTATGGCATCGCCGCGGCTGGGCTGGTCATCGCGGTGCTGTCGCCGATCCTCGGTTCGATCGCCGACCAGACAGGGCCGCGCAAGCCATGGATCGCGTTTTTCGCGGCGATCAAGGTCACCAGTCTTAGCTTGCTCTGGTTCGCCGCGCCGGGTTCCAACCTGTTCCTGGTCGTGGCGCTGTTCTCGCTGGCGTCGGTGGCAGCGGAGTTCTCCACTGTCTTTAACGATTCCATGATGCCGCGGCTGGTGCCGAAGAGCGAGATAGGCCGCGTCTCCAACGTGGCCTGGGGCCTCGGTTATCTTGGCGGCATGATCGCACTGATCTTCGTCGTCACGTGCCTGGCCGGCTCGCCGGAGACCGGCAAGACGATAATCGGCATCACCCCGCTGTTCGGGCTCGATCCGCAGCTGGGCGAGGATGCCCGCGCCACCGGGCCGCTGTCGGCCGGCTGGTATTTCCTGTTTATCCTGCCGATGTTTTTCTTTACGCCCGATGCCATCAAGGGCATCCCGATCGGGCCGGCGGTGCGCGAAGGCCTGTCGGAGCTGAAATCGACGCTGGCCGAGGTGCGCAAGCGGGGCGGCATCTTCCGCTTTCTCGTCGCCCGCATGATCTACCAGGATGGCGTCAATGCCTTGCTGGCGCTGGGCGGCACCTTCGCGGCGGGCATGTTCCACTGGTCGATCACCGAGATCGGGATGTTCGGCATCATCCTCAATGTCGTCGCCATCTTCGGCTGCTGGGTCGCCGCCCGTCTGGACACCGCGCTGGGCTCCAAGGCGGTGGTGATGATTTCGCTGGTCATGCTGTCCATCGCCACCATCGGCGTGGTCTCGACCGGGCCTGGATTCACGCTGCTCGGCCTGATCCAGCTTTCGACCGCCGACTCAGGCGGCCTGTTCGGTACGGCGGCCGAAAAGGCCTATATCATGTACGGCCTGCTGATTGGCCTGGCCTTCGGGCCGGTGCAGGCCTCGTCGCGCTCCTACATGGCGCGCAGCGTGACCGCAGCCGAATCCGGCCGCTATTTCGGCATCTACGCGCTGGCCGGTCGGGCAACCAGTTTCCTGGCTCCGTTCATGGTGGCGACGATTACCGCAACCAGCGGCTCGGCCCGGCTTGGCATGGCGGCGATTATTTTGTTCCTGGCCATCGGCATGGCGATCCTGGTTCGCACACCGTATCCGGCGGATCGGCCGGAGTAGACCCTTCGATAATTCACCATACTGGCCGCCCTGCCGCGATTTTCCGCGCTCACGGATACCAATGTCCGCTCCGCTCGGTTCTCGAAAACCGCACCAGTCGACTCAGCGGAGCGAATTCGTGAAGCATCTCAACGCCGAGCGGCAGGTTAGTGCCGGAAATGCCGCACGCCTGTGAACACCATGGCGATGCCGTGTTCGTCGGCGGCGGCGATGACGTCGTCGTCGCGCATCGAACCGCCCGGCTGGATCACGGCGGTGGCACCGGCTTCGATGGCCGACAGCAGGCCATCGGCGAAGGGGAAGAAGGCGTCCGAAGCGACCACCGAGCCCTTAGTCAACGGCTCCGCCATGCCTGCGGTCTCCGCCGCGTCGATCGCCTTGCGCGCGGCGATGCGCGAGGAATCGACCCGACTCATCTGGCCGGCGCCGATGCCGACCGTGGCGCCGTCCTTGGCGTAGACGATGGCGTTCGACTTGACGTGCTTGGCGACGCGGAAGGCGAATTTGAGATCGGCCATTTCAGCCGGCGTCGGCGCGCGCTTCGTCACCACTTTCAGGTTGAGGTCGTCGACCACGGCATTGTCGCGGCCCTGGACGAGCAGGCCGCCCGAAACCGACTTGACCGTCGTGCCGGCCGTTCGCGGGTCCGGCAGGCCGCCGGTGACGAGCAGGCGCAAATTCTTCTTGGCAGCTATGATTGCCGCAGCCTCGTCGGTGGCGTCGGGCGCGATGATCACCTCGGTGAAGGTTTTCACGATTTCCTCGGCTGCCTCGGCGTCAAGGGTGCGGTTCAAGGCGACGATGCCGCCGAACGCCGAGACCGGATCGCAGGCGACCGCCTTGGCGTAGGCCGCTTTCAGCGATGTGCCTTCGGCCACGCCGCACGGGTTGGCGTGCTTGATGATGGCGACGGCGGCCGAGCGGTTCGGATCGAATTCGCCGGCCAGTTCGAAGGCGGCGTCGGTGTCGTTGATGTTGTTGTAGGATAGCTGCTTGCCCTGCAGCTGCCGCGCCGTGGCGACGCCTGGCCGTTTGTCGCCATTGACGTAGAAGCCGGCGCCCTGGTGCGGGTTCTCGCCGTAGCGCATCACCTCGGCCAGCCTGCCGCCGAAAGCGCGCCATGTTGGATGCTCGATCTCCAGCGCCTCGGCGAACCAGCCCGAGATCGCCGCATCGTAGGTGGCGGTGCGGGCGAAGGCCTTGGCCGCCAGCTTCTTGCGGAAATCCAGCGACAGAGAGCCAATGTTCATCTCCAGCGCGTTGAGCACCGCGGCGTAGTCGCCGGGATCGGTGACGATGGCGACATAGGCGTGGTTCTTGGCCGAGGCGCGGATCATCGCCGGGCCGCCAATGTCGATGTTCTCGACGATCGACGCGTAGTCGGCGCCGGAGCGGCGGACTTCCTCGAACGGGTAAAGATTGGAGACGACGAGATCGATCGGCTCGATGCCGTATTTGCGCATCGCCAATGCGTGCTCGGGGTCGTCTCGCACGCCAAGCAGCGCGCCATGCACGGACGGGTGCAGCGTCTTGACGCGGCCATCCATGATCTCGGGGAAGCCGGTGAGCTCGGAGACGTCGCGCACCGCCATGCCGGCCTCGGCGATCGCTTTTGCCGTGCCACCGGTGGAGACCAGCTCGACGCCGGCCGCGGCCAGTGCCCTGGCAAAGTCGATCAAGCCCGTCTTGTCAAAGACGGAGAGCAGCGCACGGCGGACCGGAACGAGGTCGGGGGCGGGAATGTTCTTGGCAGGAACGGCCATGGCTGGCGGCCTTTCATGTCTGGAGGAGCGTGCCCGCGCCGTAGCACATGAGGCTCGGAAATCAAGCGTTGGCTTATTTTGCGGCGTGCCATTGCCGCCGCAAGCTCAATTGTTCTCGGGATAACCGGCGATCTTTGTCCGGGTCAGCTGCCAGTGGACTTCGGCAACTTCGGACGCCTTGAAGGCGAGCACGATCTGGCGGCTGCGGCGCGGACCGCCAAGACCGGCGAAATAGATCAATTCCTCAACTTCGGGCGCCACTTCGCTAGAGGTGAACACCCACGTATCGGCCTGATCGCCGGTCAGGACCAGCCGCTCCTGCTCGTCCTGCAGCAGATTGATGTCGGGGTGGACGTGGAAGCGCACGGTGATGAAATCGCGGCCATTGTTGCGGATCGCAGTGCTGCCGGGCCGCTGGAACCGGTCCCGGCCCGCCAGCACATTGCCGTCCGAGGAGAGTTTCAGCTCGCGCTCATGCAGGAAGCCGAAACGCTGGAGATAGCCGTCATGACGGGCGATGAAGCCGTGGACGCCCTTCTGGTCGATGCGCTTGCACTGCACTTGCTGCGGGCCGCCGATCAACGGTGAACCCAACTGGTCGTTTACCCGCAGCGCGTGGGTGAAACGCGCCGAAGACGTGTCGTTGATGGTAGCTGTCGAATGCGCGGCGGTGGCGCGGGCCAGCGGCCGGAACTCGGCGGCGCCGTAGGTGTCGATGCCGGCATTGACGATGTAGTGCTGGCGGCCCGACGACAGTTCGAAGGCGAGGCAGCCGGCATGCGCTGCATTGGACACGTCGACCGGTGGCGGCAGGCCGGTATCGGCGATGACGGTGGTGCCGCCCATCGCCAGCCGCTCATAGCCCGAATGCGGCGCATGCAGCAGCGGCGCGCCGGCGGTGTCGTCATGGCGCAGGATGGTGGCGATGCGGTCATGGATTGTGGCGCCCATGCCATTGAAGCGGGCAAGGCTGCCGTCCTGGTGGCGGAAGAAGCGCAGTGCCGGCAGCATGCGGTCGATGGCGCCGATCAGCGCCTGCGGCGGCGCTTCGGCCTGGTTGGCATAGGTCTGGCGCAGCGGCAGGAGGTCGGCGAGGATTTCCAGCACCGCCATCGGGTTGCGCGAGATGTGGCCGCCGTCGGCAAGGATCTGGCGATTGAGTTCCCCGGCGAGGTTGCGGGTGGCGCCGCGCAGCGCCGAGGCCGGCGCCGGCAGGGACAGCGCCGCGAAGGCCAGCGCGATGCGGGCGCGCAGCCGGTCCTTGCCGTCGGGCATTTCGCGCGCCATCGACCTGAGATAGCGGATCTGCATGGCCAGCGATTTCAGGAAAGCGCGGTAGAAGGGGAACTCGGCACCCTGCAGCACAATGGAGGAGTGCTGCAGCCAGGCAATGATGCGTTTGGCCGTCGTGCCTGGCTCCCAGGCAACGCCCGAAATATGATTGCCATGCATGGCGATCCAGTCCGAAACCAGGGCACGGGCATTGGCGGCGGCAAGCTCGGTTCCGGCGGCGCGCATATGGCGCAACCAGCGGAAGCCATGCAGCGTTTTTTGCCAACCGTGGTTGGGAACATTGATCTGGAAAGGGGACTTGCCGCCGGTCTCGACCAGGTGGCCGGACAGAGGATAACGGCCGTAGTAGATCTCGAGCGCGATCTGCGGATCGGCGAGGCGCAGGTCCGGCGGTGCGATCAGGACACGTTCGGGCGTGCGGCCCGAATAGCGCCAGCGATAGACCGGCCCGGCGCGCAGGCGCCGGCGCGTCTTGCGCCAGAACTCCTTCGCGACCAGCGTCCACAGACGCGTCGTGTTGCCGGCAGCAAGTGCCAAAACCCCTCCTGGTCGTCCTCTATCCCAAGCACAAGCTTATATGATTCAAGAACTTATGCGAAGGCGGATTTCGCCTCGGTAAGGCGCCTAACGGGGCCGCGGCCGGGTCGCCCCTAAAAAAGTCACGTCTTTTCCGGGCCATACAGCCGGTTGCCCTGCAACTTATGTCTTCTTGGCGAGGCGGCCAAACGCGCTGGGCCAGCCGTTTTCGCGCTCCCGAAAGAGCCGCGGGACGCGGAAGGCATCGCCGATCCCGACCCTCGTCGCAACCGTTTCGATCGAATCGATACCGCCAGCAATTGCCCGGCGAACAGGATGCAGGGCTGAAAGGCGTGAACAAACAGAGGTCGGTTTCCTATCCATGGGAGCGGTCCGAATGATAAGGTATTCTCCGGCCAAGGTCGAAACGATCGAGGTGATGAGATGTCGGTATCAACGGATGAGCAGGCATTTCCGGACATCCCGCCGGTTGCCCTCACAGCCGACGGCAAGCGGCTGTCGACAATGCCGAACAGGCTCGGATACCTTTCCGCGACCGACCCGTCCGTCGGCATTGAAGCCATCCGGCATCTTTATACGACCCAAGGCTATGTCTGGCTGAAGGGCCTTTTGCCCCGCAGGGAAGTGATTGATTTTCGTGGCTGGGTGCTTTCCCATCTTGCCGAGAGCGGACTTTTGGAACCCGGTACGGATCCCTCGCTGGGCATCGCTTCGGGTCGTGCCGTCGACCGTCAGCACGCCGAGCGCCGGCTGATGTCGGTGGTTCGGTCAACCGGTTATGAGGGCTTTTGCGCGCAGCCGCGCCTAGCGCGCTTGATGGACGCTTTCGTGGGCGGCCTATCCTATCTGCACAAACGCAAGATCATGCGCTTCACCTTGCCCGGAACGGCCATAGCGACGCCCGCGCATTACGATCTCGTCTATCTACGCGGAGGCACCAACCGGGTGGTCACGACCTGGATACCGATCGGCGACACGACCGTCGACATGGGCGGTCTGGTCTACCTGGAGGGATCACATGCCGTCGGCGCCGCCCTGGAGAGACAGTTCAACAAGGACAATTCCGCTCTCAGTTCGCAGGAGCGCATCAGTGCCTATAATCGCAACATGAGTGAGGGCGGCTGGGTGTCGAAGGACCTGCCCGATATGGCGGAGCGGTTCGACACGCGCTGGCTGATGGCGGATTTCGAAGCGGGCGACATCGTCCTTCACTCGCCCTACATGATCCATGCCTCCACGACCAACCAAAGCCTCGATGGGCTGATCCGGCTGTCGACGGATATCCGCTACCAGAATGTCGACGACGAAATCGATGCCCGCTGGGGCAATCATTGGAGCCTTGATGACATGCTTTAGTCTAGAGCGTTCAGCGTTCGATGGGATCGCCGCCTGCTCTAACTCTTTGTTATCGCACAATTCCGGACGGAAAACCGTCACACACTTTTCCTGGGATTGCTTTAGCCGACGCGTCGCATGCGGGCTGCGTAGAAGCCGTCGAGGCCGGAAATCGCGGGTGCGCCCAGCACCATGTCGGCGGGCGTGGTGCGCAGCGCTCCATCAGATGTGAGGAACTGGTCGAGACAGGCAAATTCACCCGGCCGGATCGGATCGGTGGTCACCCCCGGATTGTCGACCAGGAAGGCGCGGCAGAGTTCCTCGCCTTCCCGCGGATCGAGCGAACAATTGGAAAAGACGATCCGGCCGCCGGGCCTGACCAGCATAACGGCGCGGGCTAGCAGCCTGCGTTGCAGGTCGGCGAGTTTTTCGACGTCCGCCGCCGTCTTGGTCCACGGCACGTCGGGATGTCGCCGCACGGTGCCGGTCGAGGAACATGGCGCGTCGAGAAGCACGCCGTCGAACAACTCCGCCGGCTCGTATTTGAGCAGGTCGGCCTGGACGATTTCGGCGGAGAGGCCGAGGCGCGCAAGGTTCCGCGTCAACCGCGCCAGCCGGTTCTTCGAAGTGTCGAGGGCGGTGACCTTGGCACCGGCGAGAATGAGCTGCGCGGTCTTGCCACCGGGCGCGGCGCAGAGATCGGCGACGCGCAATCCGCTGACATCGCCGAACAGTCTTGCCGGCAAGCTGGCCGCCGCGTCCTGGACCCACCATGCACCCTCCGCGAAGCCCGGCAATTCGGTGACGGCGCCGGCAAGCTTCTCCACCCGAACCGTGCCCGTCGGCAGGACAATGCCGCCAAGCTTTTCGGCCCAGAGTTCGGGATCGGCCTTGACCGAGAAATCAACCGGCGCCTCGTGGCGGTGGGCAGCCAGGATCTGCCGGGCCTTCTCGGCGCCGTAGGCGGCCTTCAACCGGTCGGAAAACCATTTCGGCGCTTCGTCGGCGGCGGCAAGCGCGGCCGGAAGCTCGGATTCCTTGGCCCGCGCGAGCGTGCGCAGCACACCGTTGACCAGGCCGGAAAAGCGCTGCGTACGCGGATCGGACTTGGCGTGCGTCACCGCGAGGTCGACGGCCGCGCTGTCGGGAATATCGAGGAACAGGATCTGCGCCGCCGCTACATGCAGAATATGCGACAAGGCGGTCGCGTTGGGCGGCAGCGGCTTTTCCAGGCGCCGCGCCAGGAGCCCCGCTATGGTCATGCGGTAGCGCAGCGCGGTGACCAGTATGGCGCGTACCAGGCCACGGTCGCGCAGGTCGAGCGCCTTATATTGCGGATGGCCGTTCTCGTGATCGGTCAGACCGTCGAGCGGCGTGCGAGCGTCGATGACGGCGGCCAGCAGCCGTGCCGCCGCCTTGCGCGCGGCGAGGCCGGCAAAGAATTCGCCGCCGGCATTGTGATCCTGATCGCCTGAAACCGTGCGTCGAGGTGCCGCCCTGCCCGCGACGCTCACGACCACCGGCCCTTGGGCCCGGTCGGATTGCGACCCCACGGATTGGATTTTGGCCTGGCCGGCTCGGTCGCCGGTTCTGGCGCGGTTGGCTTGCCCCACGGTCCGGTCATCTCCGGCTCGTCAGCCTGCGTTGACATCGGCGCCTGGCGCTGCGTGGCTCGGGGAGCGCCTTCGCCCATCCGCTGTGCCATCGCCTGCAGCGCGGCGATACGATTGTCGGTGCTCGGATGGGTGGAGAACAGACTGTCCATGCGCTCGCCATGCAGGGGGTTGATGATGAAGAGGTGCGCCATAGCCGGATTGCGCTCGGCATCGGGATTGGGAATGCGTTCGGCCCCGCGGGCGATCTTGTCAAGCGCGGAGGCCAGCCACAGCGGGTGTCCACAGATTTCGGCGCCGCGCCGGTCGGCCTCGTACTCGCGAGTACGGCTGACCGCCATCTGCACGATCATGGCGGCGAAGGGCGCCACGATCATCGCCGCCAGCACGCCGACAAAGCCGAACGGATTGTTGTTTTCGCGGCTGCCGCCGAGGAAAAAGGCGAAATTGCCGAGCATCGAGATGGCGCCGGCAAAGGTGGCGACGATGGTCATGGTCAGCGTGTCGCGGTGCTCGACGTGGGCAAGCTCATGCGCCATCACGGCGGAGACCTCCTCATGGGTCAGTCGCTGCAGCAGGCCGGTGGAGGCGGCGACCGCCGCGTTCCGCGGATTGCGGCCGGTGGCAAAGGCATTCGGTTGCGGATTGTCGATCAGATAGGTTCTGGGCATCGGCAAGCCGGCCTGCTTGGCCAACGCCTGGACGATGGCGTAATATTCCGGCGCATTGTTCTCGTCGACCTCGACGGCGTGGTTCATCGACAGCACCATCTTGTCGGCATTCCAGTAGCTGAACAAATTGGTGCCGGCAGCGACCAGCAAGGCGATCATCATGCCGCCCGAACCGCCGATCAAAAAGCCGACGCCCATGAACAGCGCCGTCATTGCGGCGAGAAGCATGGCGGTGCGAATGGTGTTCATCGTCTGCTCCTGTCCGGATGGTGGTGAAAAAGGGTCGATCCTCGCGAGGTCATCGCTATATGATGGGAAACGCCCGTTCCCGTTTCAATCCACTGGAAATATCGCATGAACGACGAAACCAGTAAAACGCCGCCCGGCACGGACGATGGCACGCCGCCACAGGAGCTGACGCCCGCCGCCCGCCGCGCGCTGCAGGAAGCCGAAGCAAGGCGGCATGACTACCGCCGCAAGGAAGCAGCACTTCCGCGGGAGATCGGCGGCCGTGGCGGCAAGGAGCCCGGCCGCTATGGTGACTGGGAGGTCAAAGGCCTGGCCAGTGATTTCTAGCGACTGATCTCAAGCTGCGTTGCGCTGCTGCTCGAGCGCAACGCAGCCTCGCTCGTCGACGGTGATGCCGATTGCGTCATAACCTGACATCGCGGCATGCTGTGTTGCCAGGGGATGCTGGTGCGTGGCGTTGATCACCATGACCGAAGCACCCGCCGCCTCCGCCGCCGCGATGCCGGCCGGGGCATCCTCGAACACCAGGCAGTCGCGCGCGTCGAAGCCAAGCCGTCTTGCGCCGAGCTGGAAGCAATCGGGCGCCGGCTTGCCGCGGGAAACGTCCTCCGCCGCGACGAGGACCGCGGGGACAGGAATGCCGGCGACCTTCATGCGGGCAAGCGCCAGGGAGCGTGGCGCCGAGGTTACGATTGCCCAGCGCTCCGGCGGCAGCGAATTGAGGAATGCCACGGCGCCGGGGATCTGGACAATACCCTCGAGATCGTCGGCCTCGGCCTTCAGCAGCTGATCCGCTTCGTGTCTCGGGTCGACGCCCGGAAGCGCCAGGGCGGTGATTGTCTCGATGGCCCGTACGCCGTGGATCGTCGGCAGGAAGGCCGCAACGTCGAGGCCGTGACGCCGCGCCCAATCGCCCCAGACCCGCTCAGCCGAGGCGATGGAATTGATGAGCGTGCCGTCCATATCGAAGAGGAAGGCGGCGAATTTTCTGCCAGCAAACATGATTTTCCTTGAAGTGCGGGGGAGGGGTCGAGGGAGGACGCAACCGTAGCGCCAAGCCGCCGACATGAAAAGGCGCGCGAGCGCATTTGGGGGGCGATGCAGGGAACCACCGTCACCTTGCAACGTTTCAAACGTACAATTCCCACCACGCGAACCAAGGGACGATACCCATGCTGATACGCCTCGGCTATGAGATTGCCATCGAATGCGCCGAGGCCACTCCGGTCATTTCGCTGCTCGAAATTCACAAGGACAGGCAGGCCGACATCAAGCGGCAGACGCGGGTCCTGACCTCGCCTTCGGTGCCGACCAGGCTCTACCACGATCTGCACGGCAATGCCTGCCGCCGCTTTACGGCGCCGGCCGGCGGCTTTCGCATCCTTTATGACGCCGTCGTGGAGGACAGCGGTGAGACGGATGAGGTCAACACGCTGGCCCGGGAAATGCCGGTCGCCGAGCTGCCCGACGAGGTGCTTTTCTACCTCCTGGGCAGCCGCTATTGCGAGACAGACCATCTGAGCAACCTCGCCTGGCAGCTTTTCGGCCATCTTCCTTCCGGCTGGGCGCGGGTGCAGGCGATCGTCGACTATGTCCATAACCGCCTGTCCTTCGGCTACGGCTATGCGCGTTCGACCCGCACCGCCGCGCAGGCGCACGAGGAACGTGTCGGGGTATGCCGCGACTTTGCCCATCTGGCGATCACGCTCTGCCGCTGCATGAACATTCCGGCGCGCTACGTGAACGGCTATCTCGGCGATATCGGCGTGCCGGCGGATCCCGCACCGATGGATTTCTCGGCCTGGATGGAGGCCTTCCTCGACGGCAAGTGGTATACGTTCGACCCGCGCCACAACCGGCCAAGGACCGGTCGCGTCGTCATTGCGCGCGGCCGCGACGCCACCGACGTTCCCTTGCTGCACAGTTTCGGCCCGCACCGACTCAGCTTGTTCAAGGTATGGACCTACGAACAGGAAGGCAGGCTGTCCAATCCACCCTATCACGGCATTGACAGGACGGTCAGCGCGCGGATGCTGGCCTAGCTACGTTGATATCCAGGGGAGGCCGGCCTGGCAAATGGCTGGCCTGACCTGGATCTCAACACACGTGTCCGAGTTTGTGCCCCGGCGTGCTTCGCAATCCTGGGACAGTTGGCCCGCTTCGGGACAAAGATGCTGTGCCGCAACAAGACATCGCCGACACCGGACCAGCACATCGATCTGGGCATGGTAAGCGTCCGGTAAAGGTGCGCGGTAATATTCGCTGACGTTTACCAGCCGTTCACCTTCTTACCCCGTGAAAATCCAATAAAAACAATGTTCTGCTGGTTAATTCCCGATCGCGGATCGGGTCGCCTCTCGTTCCGGCTGGAATCCTGCATTCCCCCCGATGCGGCGACGAGGCCGAGGCAAGTGGAGGCTGTTGGATGCGGAATTACGGGGGTCTTGTTCACGCGGTCGGCGGCTTCGCCGGAGACCGCAGTGGAAATTTCGCGGTTCTGTTCGGCTTTGCTGCCTCGGTCTTGGCGCTGGCCGCGGGCTTCTCGGTCAATATTACGCAGCTCTACAACGCCAGATCGAGCCTGCAGGGCGTCATCGACGCGGCGGTGACATCGACGGCACGTGACCTGACCACCGGCGCCATCAACGAGGCCGACGCAACCAAATCCGTGCAGGCCTTTCTCGACGCCAACGGCGCGGCGGGCATTCTGCACGCTGGCCAGATCGTGCTCGACAGGCTGATCGTCGACAGGACCGCCAACACGGTCCAGGCCGATGCCCATGTCGATGTCGGCCTCTACTTCCCGTTGTTCAGCACCGGTGACATGCAGCGCGTCGGCGCTTCCACCACAGCGCTCTATTCCGACAAGCAGATAGAGGTGGCCATGATGCTCGACATAACGGGATCGATGGCCAAGCGGGGCAACGTCAATAAGATCGGCGACCTGAAAGTCGCTGCGACGAATGCCGTCAAGACGATGCTCGAGAACCAAGACCCGAAGAACCCCCGCGTCCGGGTCGCGATTGTGCCCTATGCATCTGGCGTGAACGCCGGAAAACTGGCCGAAAACGTCTATGCCGAGAAGCAAGGGAGTTCTGAACTGCCACCCGTCGCCGGCAGTTCGCTTCTTGTTGCCAAGACGGGCAAAAATCTGCTGCCGTCCTTCAGCGACTACATCTCCATTGTTGGGGCGGCCATGCCACACCCGGACAACTGCGCTACAGAGCGCAAAAGCAAGAACGGCGATGCCGACTTGAGCGCGGATGGTCCAGACACGGTTCGCACAGACAGGAACGGTAAGAAATATTATGCCCTGGTAAATCGGGATGATCATCTCAGCGACGAGGGAATGAACAAATGTCCTGACGCGCAAGTGATCCCGCTGACCGCGGATTCGGAGGCATTGCTTGATTCGATCGACGACTTCCAGGCCGATGGTTATACGGCTGGCGCGATCGCCATTCAGTGGACCTATTACATGCTGTCGCCGCAATGGCGCGCTGCGATCAAGAACGCCGGTCTCGGCAACGGCGCTTCGAACGCCGATGCGAAGAAGGTCGCCAAGGTTGCGATCCTGATGACCGACGGCCAGTTCAATACCGCCTTCGCGGGTGTTGCTGGGAGATACAACAGCCAAGGCAACCTTGCGCGCGGCAATGCTGAAACGGTGTGCGGCAACATGAAAAATGACGGCATCGAGATTTTCACCATCGGCTTCGACCTGAACGATAAGGATATGTCGGCAACCGAGAGGGACCAGGCAAAGGCGGTGCTGAAGGATTGTTCTTCGAAAGACGCCTCCGCCGCCGAGAGGCATTATTTCGAGGTGTCCACCGGCCTGGAATTGGATGATGCCTTTCAGGAAATCATCCGCAACACCGAAAAGGTCGTACTGACCCAATAATCCGTGAAAAGGAAAAGGCCGCCGCTTCTTTCCAAGCCGGCGGCCTTCCGTGTTTCCGTCCATGGCGCGGCTCAATGGTAGTGACGCTTAGGTCACCGACCGCGCATCTCGCGCCTTAACGGGAAGACTGCTTCCCGAAAGTGCAATCCGCTGAGCCCACGTTCTGGAAAACGAAATCACTCGACATCGGATCACCTCCTTTCGATTTGTTGAACACACACTCATGATGGGGTGCATTGCAGCAAATGACAAGATGCCGGATGGAAAAAGCGTGACGTGCTTGCGATCCGCGGCCCAAAAGGACAACATCGCGTCATCGACCGTGGGGAAGGGCATGGATGCCACCGAAAGAGCTGCGCGCATCGTTCGAACGGTAGTCGAGGCGGTCAAGCCCGGCTTCGCGGTCAGGCTGTGGACCGGTGAGCGGATCGGCCCCGCCACCGGCCCCGTGCTGATCATCAACGACCATGACATTGTCTGGCAGATCGTTCGCCGACCGTCCCTGTCGACCCTTATCGAGATGTGGATATCCAAGGCAGTCGACATCGAGGACGGATCGCTGTTCGATTTCTATGCCCTGCCTTCGACGGGCAAGCTGCGATCGAAGCTGAAGGCGTTGCCCAAACGGGCGCTTCTGCGTGACTTGCCGGCGGTGCTGTTTTCGAGAAAGCAGATGGCGTCGCGGGTTGATCTCGCCGGTCGCAACCCGTTCGTCAGCGGCTCCAGCAAGGAGGCGATCCAGCATCACTATGATATCTCGAATGCCTTCTACGGGCTCTTTCTCGACGAGCGCATGGTCTATAGCTGCGGGTATTTCCAGGATTTCGCAAACAGCATCGACGAGGCGCAGGTCGACAAGCTCGACCATATCTGCCGCAAGCTTCGGCTGAAACCCGGTGAAAGATTGCTCGACATCGGCTGCGGTTGGGGCGCGATGCTGATCCACGCCGCGAAAAACCATGGTGTCGTCGGACACGGCGTCTCGCTGTCGCAAGCCCAGACCTCACTCGCCCGCGAGCGCATTCGCGCCGAGGGTCTGGAGGACAAGATAACCATTGAGATAAAGTCCTACGCGGAACTCACCGGCACCTTCGACAAGATATCGTCCATCGGCATGTTCGAGCATCTGGGCCTGGCAAACCATGACACTTATTTCTCCGCCGTCCACCGGCTGCTGAAACCGGGCGGCATCTATCTGCATCACGCCATCACAAGGCGCAGCAAGGGCGACATCAAGAAAACCCTGCGCAAGGGGCCTGAATACAAGGCGCTGATCAAATACATCTTCCCGGGCGGCGAACTCGACACGATCGGCATGACATTGGGCAATCTCGAAGCACACGGTTTCCTCGTCTACGATGTCGAGAATTTGCGCGAGCACTATGCCCGCACCTGCAGGCTGTGGGCCGAGCGTCTGCAGGCGCGGTTCGACGAGGCGATCGCCGAGGTCGGCGAAGCCAAGGCGCGGCTGTGGCTGCTTTACCTGAGCGGCTGCTCCATCACCTTTGAACGCGCCTCGGCGCAGATATTCCAGACTGTCGCCACCAAACGCGCGCGAGGCCCGAGCGGCCTGCCACCGACGCGGGCGGATCTTTATCGATAGGCTTGGGCCGGAAGGTCAGACGAACCGCATCGGCGCGCCGATCCCGACCCCGCCGGGCCGGTCGACGGTGCAGTAGACGCCGAGATTGTGGGCGTTGTGGCGGACCAGATTGCGCAGGATGCCCGGATCATCGTCGAAACCATCCTGGGCGATGATGGTGAAGCCGCAGCGGCGGCACGGCTCGGAGATGGTCAGGACGAGGTCGCCGATGGCGAGCTTCTTGCCGATCCATTCGGTTTCGGGAAACGAGCCGTCGACCGAGGCCATGTCGACGACGATGTTGGGACGGAAACGGCGCGGATCGGCGGCCCCCTCCGGATGGAGCGCCTTCAGCCGTGCCAGCGAGGCCGTGGTCAGGAGATGGATCGGCGCCTTGCGGTAGCGCTCCGCGGTCAGCGGCCCGGCGTAGCCGGCCGCGCTCTCCCCCCGGAACGGTCGGATCGACGCGCCGAAGCCGAGATAGGCCGACACGGCGCGGTCGCATTCGGCGCCGGGTGCGGCAAGCCAGTCGCCATCGGGAACGGCTATTTCCAGTTCGCTGTCGCGGCCCAGCCGGGTGCGGATGCGAGGCACCTTGTGCCACTTGGCGTCACGATCGGGCCGGGCGATCTCATTGTCCGAGACATCGACGAGACCGAACAGGCGATCGCCCTCGATGCCAACCGGTCCAACCAGGATGGTGTCCCGGCGCTCGCCGGCGAGCGAACTTGCCGGATAGCGCCACAACTGGGTGACGGTGCCCAATGCCGCGTCTTCCCGCATCAGCCCCTCTTGTTCTGCCTGTTGGCAACGAGGTCGTCGACCACGGCCGGATCGGCAAGCGTCGAGGTGTCGCCGAGCGCGGAAAAATCATCCTCGGCGATCTTGCGCAGGATGCGGCGCATGATCTTGCCCGAACGCGTCTTGGGCAGGCCGGGCGCGAACTGGATCTTGTCAGGCGTGGCGATGGCGCCGATCTCCTTGCGGACATGGGCGAAAAGCTCCTTGCGCAGATCTTCGCTCGGCTGCTCGCCGGCCATCAGGGTGACGTAGCAATAGATGCCTTGACCCTTGATATCATGGGGATAGCCGACGACGGCGGCCTCGGAAACCTTGTCATGGCTGACCAGGGCCGATTCGACCTCGGCCGTGCCCATGCGGTGGCCGGAGACGTTGATGACGTCATCGACGCGGCCGGTGATCCAGTAGTAGCCATCGGCGTCGCGGCGGCAGCCGTCCCCGGTGAAGTATTTTCCTTTGTAAGCGGAGAAATAGGTCTGCACGAAACGGTCGTGGTCGCCATAGACGGTGCGCATCTGGCCGGGCCAGGAATCGGTGATGCAGAGGTTGCCGTCAGCCGCACCTTCCACCACCTTGCCCTCGCTATCGACCAACTGCGGCTTGATGCCGAAGAAGGGCCGTGTCGCCGAGCCTGCCTTGAGGTCGGTGGCGCCCGGCAGCGGCGTGATCAGGATGCCGCCGGTCTCGGTCTGCCACCACGTATCGACAATCGGGACCCTGCCGTCGCCGACGACGTTGAAATACCACTCCCAGGCTTCCGGGTTGATCGGCTCGCCGACCGAGCCCAGCACGCGCAGCGACTTGCGAGAGGTCTTCTTCACATGCGCGTCGCCGGCACCCATTAGCGCGCGCAGCGCCGTGGGCGCGGTGTAGAAGATGTTGACCTTGTGCTTGTCGATGACTTCCCAGAAGCGCGACTGAGAGGGGTAGTTCGGCACACCTTCGAACATCAGCGTGGTGGCGCCGTTGGCGAGCGGCCCGTAGACGATGTAGCTGTGGCCGGTCACCCAGCCGACATCGGCGGTGCACCAATAGACGTCGCCGTCATGATAGTCGAAGACATATTGGTGCGTCATGGAGACATAGACGAGGTAGCCGGCGGTGGTATGCAGCACGCCTTTCGGCTTGCCGGTCGAGCCCGACGTGTAGAGGATGAAGAGCGGATCCTCCGCCTTCATCTTCTCCGGCTTGCAATCAGACTTAACCGTCGCGACTTCGTCGTGATACCAGACATCGCGTCCCGGCGCCCAGCCGATCTTGCCGCCGGTGCGGCGCACGACCACGACGGTCTTGACCTTGACATGGTGCTTGGCGGCGATGTCGATCGCCTTGTCGGTGTTTTCCTTGAGCGGGATGGGCTTGCCGCCGCGCAGGCCCTCATCGGCGGTGATGACGAAGGTCGATTCGCAATCGACGATGCGGCCGGCCAAGGCATCCGGTGAAAAGCCGCCGAAGACGACCGAATGGATAGCGCCGATACGCGTGCAGGCCAGCATCGCATAAGCCGCTTCCGGGATCATCGGCATGTAGATGGTGACGCGGTCGCCTTTCTTGACGCCGTGCTTCTTCATCACATTGGCGAGCCGGCAGACGTGCCCGTAGAGTTCGGCGTAGGTGATTTTCTTGTCGTCGTAGGGGTTGTCGCCTTCCCAGATGATGGCGGTCTGGTCGCCGCGCTTCTTCAGGTGGCGGTCGATGCAATTGTACGAGACATTGGTCTGGCCATCCTCGAACCACTTGATCGAGACCTTGCCGTCGAAGGAGGTGTTCTTGACCTTGGAGAAGGGCTTGAACCAGTCGATGCGCTTGCCGTGCTTGCTCCAGAACTTGTCCGGGTTCTTCATGCTGTCGGCATACCATTTGAGGTAGGTGTCATTGTCGATCAGGGCGTTCTTCTTCCACGCCGGCTGGACGCGATGGACATGAACCTCGGACATTCTTGGCTTTCCTCCCGAACCAGTCCGCCGGCTTGAAACGCCTGCGGGATCGCAGCTACGCAGCCGCGAATTCGGCGGCATTATTACCAGTTCCGTCGCGACGGCAACATTAGACGTTGGATTCGCGCGGCGGGATGCCGCAGGGGCGCTTTTCGAAACTGTCAGCACTCGACGATGTTCGCTGCTAACCGCATGTTTTCGCGGGTAAAGTTCCCTTTGAGATCAAGAAAAATCAATAGACAGTTAAGTAACGGCGCGCACAATTGGCAGCTGGGAGGAAAGGAGAATCAACCAGGGGACCGCCCAAGGGGACCATAATGCGCGACCATCTTGAAATGGACCTGATCCTCAAAGGCTACGGCCTGACCACGGCCAAGATTCTTTATCATTTTCCCGACCACCCGCATCTCCTGCAGAGCTTCGTCTGGCAGGACTACGACATCGCTCCGAAGTTTCCGGTGTTGATCCGGTTCATCGAATTCTGGAAAGCCAAACTCGACGGGCCACTGCATTCGGTGGTCTACACGCACCAGAAGCTGATCGCGCCGAATGAATGGCGCAAGGTGGATGGCGAGTTCGTGCTGCATTGAGATGGCAAGACGGCGATGGCTGTTTAGGCAGGCGCCGTCCAGCGACTTAGCCTGTTAGCGGCCGCATCATCAAACCGCCGGCGGGTTCAGCCGGGCGAAGCCTTCCTGACGTCGATAGGGGAAGTACGGATAGGGCGCGGTGACTTCGCTTGCCTCATCGAGTTTCTTCACCTGCTCCGGCGTCAGCGTCCAGCCGACGGCGCCGAGGTTCTGGCGCAGTTGCTCCTCGTTGCGAGCGCCGATGATGACGGAGGAAACGGTCGGGCGCCGCAGCAGCCAGTTGATGGCGATCTGCGGAACCGTCTTGCCGGTTTCCTGCGCCACCGCGTCGAGCTCATCCATGACCCGGTAGAGATGCTCGTCCCCGACCGGCGGCCCGAAATCAGCCGTCTCATGCAACCTGCTCTTTTCCGGCAGAGGCTGGCCACGGCGGATCTTGCCGGTCAGGCGGCCCCAGCCAAGCGGGCTCCACACCAGCGCGCCGACGCCCTGGTCGAGGCCGAGCGGCATCAGCTCCCATTCGTAGTCGCGGCCGAGCAGCGAATAGTAGACCTGATGCGCGGCATAGCGCGGATAGCCGTGCTTCTCCGCCAGGCCGAGCGACTTCATCACTTGCCAGCCGGAGAAGTTGGAGGCGCCGACGTAGCGCAGCTTGCCGGAGCGAACAAGGTCATCCAGCGTCGACAGCACCTCCTCGATCGGCGTGCCGGCATCGAAGGCGTGCAGTTGCAGCAGGTCGATATAGTCGGTACCGAGGCGCTTCAGCGCGGCGTCGACCGACTTGATCAGCCGCGAGCGCGAGGAGCCGTGGTCGCCCGGCCCGTCGCCCATCGGCAGCGCCGTCTTGGTCGAGATCAGCACCGCGTCGCGACGGCCCTTGATCGCTTCGCCGAGCACCTCCTCCGAGGCACCGTTCGAATAGACGTCGGCGGTGTCGAACAGGTTGACGCCGGCCTCGAGACAGATGTCGATCAGCCGCCGCGCTTCCTGCGCGTCGCTGTTGCCCCAGGCGCTGAACAGCGGGCCGGAGCCACCGAAGGTGCCCGCGCCGAATGAAAGCACCGGGACTTTCAGGCCCGATGCGCCGAGACGTCGATAGTCCATTTTCTTGCTCCTGGTGGTTTGTGAAGAGGTCGGACGATACGGATGTCGGCTGGCGTCACGACCGGACGGAGACAGGCGCACCTGATGTGGTGCCACCATCAAGGCGCAGCGCCAGTCCGGCCACGGCGAGTGCCGCGAGCGGCAACAGGGCGGCGACCCAGGTGAGCGAACCCAATCCAAGGCCATGGGCGATGACCGCGCCGCCAAGCCAGGCGCCGGCCGCATTGCCGAGATTGAAGGCGGCGATGTTGAACGATGAGGCCAGGCTCTGGCCGGCGCCTTGCGCCTTTTCCAGCACCCACATCTGCAGCGGCGCCACTGTGGCGAAGGCGGCGGCACCGAGCAGACCGACATAGATCACGGCCATGACCTGGCTGTGGATGGCGAAGCTCATCGTGGCAAGCACCAGCGCCAGCACCACGAGGCTGCCGAGCACCGCCGGCACCAGCCAGCGATCGGCGACCTTGCCGCCGGCGAGATTGCCGGCGATGAGGCCGCCGCCAAAGACGAGCAGGATCGGCGATACGGCGGCTTCGCTGAAGCCACTGATCTCGGTGAGCAACGGGGCGATATAGGTGAAGACGGCAAACACGCCGGCATAGCCGAGCACCGTGGTGGCGAGGCCGAGCAGGACGGGCGTGCGGCGAAGCACGGCGAGATCGGTGCGCAGATCGCTCTTCTCCGGCGCTGCCTGGCCGCGCGGCACCAGGGCCAGGATGACGGCGAAGGCCGCGAGGCCGACGGCGGTCACCGCCCAGAAGGTGGCACGCCAGCCAAAGGCCTGGCCGAGCCAGGTGCCAAAGGGCACGCCCAAGATGTTGGCTATGGTCAGGCCGGTGAACATCAGCGCGATCGCCGAAGCCTTCCTGTTGGGCGCGACCAGACCAGTGGCGACGACCGAGCCGACGCCGAAGAAGGTGCCATGGGCGAAGGCGGTGATGATGCGGGCACCCATCAGTGTCCAGTAGTCGGGCGCCAGCGCACAGGCGAGGTTGCCAATCGTGAAGATCGCGATCAGCGCAAGCAGCACGGTTTTGCGCGGCCAGTTGCCTGTGGCGATGGTCAACAAGGGGGCACCGATGACGACACCGAGCGCATAAGCCGAGATCAATTGGCCGGCGGCGGAGATCGACACGCCGAGGTCTTTGCTGACATCGATGAGCAGGCCCATGATGACGAATTCGGTAACACCGATGCCAAAAGCACCGGCGGCGAGGGCATAAAGAGCAAGAGGCATGGCGATGGTCCCATCTGTCGGCAAAGGAACGCTCAGTCCGCGCCCTGGCCCGGAAGATCGTGATCCGCCATGTTGTGAACCAGACTTGCCCAAGGCATACTTCTTGTGAAATAGATTCACAGATGGCCAGGCCCGAAATCAACCGTTCCGGCGAGATCGAAGTCTTCGTGCGCGTCGTCGAGGCGGGCAGTTTTTCGGCCGCGGCGCGGCGGTTGCGGATGACGCCATCGGCGGTGAGCAAGCTGATAGCGCGGCTCGAAACCCGGCTTGGGGCGCGGCTTGTCAGCCGCTCGACGCGCAAACTCCAGCTCACGCCGGAAGGGACAGCGTTCTACGACAGCGGCGTGCGCGTGCTCGCCGACATGGATAAGGCCGAGCGAGAAGCCGCGGCAGGAGCCGCGCCGCGCGGCAGGCTGAGGGTTAACAGCTACGTGCCGTTCGGCCAACACCGGCTGATGGACCTGCTGCCGCGCTTTCTGGAGCGCTATCCCGAAATTTTCGTCGAGGCTGTGCTGACCGACAGCGTGATCGACCTGCTGGAAGAGCGGGCCGACGTCGCGATCCGCGCCGGGCCGCTGCGCGAATCGAGGCTGGTGGCGCGCAAGCTCGGTCAAAGCCGAATGGTGGTGGTCGCGGCACCTTCCTATCTCGAAGCACACGGCACGCCGCGCACGCTGTCCGATCTCGGGCGTCACAACATGCTCGCTTTCGGTTTCGCGCGGCATATCGACGGCTGGCCCTTTATCGATACGGCAGGCGCGCCGGTGATCACCCCGGTTGTCGGAAACCTGACATTGACCGATGGCGAGGCGATGCGCCAAACGACCGTCGCCGGGGCCGGCATTGCCCGACTGGCGCGCTGGCATGTCGAGCCCGACATTGCCGCCGGCCGGCTGGTGCCGCTGCTGGAAGATTTCAACCCCGGCGACGAAGAGCCGACGCATGCAGTCTATGTCGGCCAGGGCAAACACCTGCCGGCACGTGTGCGGGCTTTTCTCGACTTTCTTGCCGAGACCGTTCGGCTGTAGTCGAAGCCGCGCGTCGATGCGACGCGCGGCGTTGCAAAGGACTGGCTTGCCAGCGGTACGAGCTATGCCTTCGGCACGAAAGGCGCCGGATGACGGCCGGCGCCCTGGCGTTCGACCATCCAGCCGGGATATTCGGCGGGTAGTGCGCTCACTTCGTCAAGCTTGGCGAGATCGTCGGCATCGAGCTTGAGGCTGGTGGCGGCAAGGTTCTGCTCGAGCTGGTCCATGCGGCTGGCGCCGATGATCACGCTCATCACGAAAGGCTTGGCCAGGACATAGCCGAGCGCCACGGTCGCGACGCCGACATCATGCTTCTCGGCGACCTCGCGCATGACGGCGACCGCCGCCCAGGCACGCTCCTCGTTGACCGGCGGGAAGTTGAAGGACGCGCGGCGGCCCTCGCCATTGCCCGGCGCGCCGGGCCCGTATTTGCCGGAAAGCAGCCCGCCGGCCATCGGCGACCACACCATCAGGCCGAGCTTCTCCTCGTTGATCAGCGGCACGATCTCGCGTTCGAGGTCGCGGCCGGCGATCGAATAATAGGACTGGATGGTTTCGAAGCGGGCAAAGCCCTTGCGGTCAGCGATGCCGAGCGCCTTGGCGATGCGCCAGGCCTGCCAGTTGGAGACACCGACATAGCGGACCTTGCCGCTGGAGACGAGATCATCAAGTGCCCGCAGTGTCTCGTCGATCGGCGTCACCGCGTCGGTGCCGTGCAACTGATAGAGATCGATATGGTCGAGCTGCAGCCGCTCCAAGCTGGCGTCGACCGAATCCATGATATGGCCGCGCGAGGAGCCGCGCTGGTTTGGTCCCTCACCCATGGCGCCGTGGACCTTGGTGGCGATGACCACGTTTGACCGGCCAACACCGAGGTCCCTAAGCGACTGACCAAGCAGGCGTTCGGACTCACCGACGGAATAGACGTCGGCCGTGTCGAAGAAGTTGACGCCGACGGCGATCGAGCGGCCGACGATCTCGTTGACGCCCTTCTGGTCGAGGCTGGCGATCAGGCCCCATTGGGCATTTTGGCCGGCGGCGCCGAAGGTCATGGTGCCGAGGCAAAGTTCGGAGACGAATAACCCCGTGTTTCCAAGCTGATTGTAACGCATCGTGAGACTCCAGGAGGATGTGTGGTGACATCAAAGCAAATAGGAACGGTACGTTTCGTTTCAAGCGCTGGTATAGCGCTGGTATAATGGCGCTTGTGGATCAGGCCCAGCGATATGCCATGGCGAAAATGGCGCGCTCCGGGCAGATAGGGACGCTTAGACGGCCCAGGGGTTGAGCACCGTCAAGCCAATGTCTTCAAAGTCGGCGACATTGCGAGTCACCAGAATGAGATCATGGACAAGTGCGGTTGCCGCGATGAGCGTGTTAGCGCTGCCTCGTGTTCGGCCGGCGGTGATGCGGCCCCAAGTGAGTGCCACATCTTCCGTGACAGCAAGAATACGGTCGGCGTTGTCATGCCGAAGCTCCCGTAGCCAGAGATCGAGGCGTGCCGCCTTTCCGGGGTCGACCTTGCCCAGCTTGACGATCCCACGCTCGATCTCACCAAGGGTAATGACGCTGAGGTTCACTGATGTTGGATCCACCGAAGCCAGCCATTCAGTCGGCCTGGGTTGCTGCCTCCGCAGATCGGAAATGATGTTCGTGTCGAGCAGATACATCAGAGATCGACGTTCCGGATCATCGTTTCCGGACGCCGGTTGACCTCCTCGGCGAAATCATCGTCCCAAACCGGACCTGTCAAAAGATATTCGGCCAAGGATTTCTTCTTTCCAGCCAGGCGGTCGTAATCCTCGGCGGAGAGTACCACCGCGGCACGCTCGCCGCGCAGCGTTACCGTCTGCGGTCCCTCGCTGCGCGCGCGTTGGACCAGCTTGGAGAAATTGTTTTTTGCGTCCTGAAGGTGCCAGTTCATGGAATGCTCCTAGCTAGCCTGGCTAGATATAGTATTGACGCACGACGCGGCAAGCTTGAAATTCGGCCTACCGGCTTCCAAAAATCGCCGAACCCACCCTGACGCTAGTGGCGCCAAAGGCGATCGCGGTCTCGTAGTCGCCGGACATGCCCATCGACAGCTTGGCGACACCGGCTTCATCGCCGAGTTTCCCCAACAAGGCGAAGTGGGGGCCGGGGTTCTCGTCCGCCGGCGGGATGCACATCAGGCCTTCGATGCCGAGGCCGTGCACTTCCCGGCAGCGTCTGACGAAGGCGACCGCCTCGCGCGGTTCGATGCCGGCTTTCTGCGGTTCGGAACCGGTGTTCACCTGGACATAGAGTTTTGGCGCACGGCCTTGCCGGATAATTTCCTTGGCGAGCTCCACGGCGATCTTGTCGCGGTCAACCGTCTCGATGACCTCGAACAGCGCCACCGCTTCCTTCGCCTTGTTCGACTGCAGCGGGCCGATCAGGTGCAGTTCGATGTCGGGGAAAGCTTCCTTTAGTTCAGGCCATTTGCCTTGCGCTTCCTGCACGCGGTTTTCGCCGAAGACGCGCTGGCCGGCCTCGATGACCGGGCCTATGTCGGCGGCGTCGAAGGTCTTGGAGACCGCCACCAGCGTCACCGCGCCGGCTTCACGGCCCGCCTCCCGCTCGGCGGCGGCGATCTTCGCCTTGACCGTGAAAAACTGCTGAACGGTGTCGCCCATGTGCAAATCCCGCTGTTTTGATCCGCGTTTTTGTCAGCCGCGATGTCCATATGGTTGACGGGTTTGCCAAACCATGGTGAACACCCGGACCACATTTCATGAACTGCCGGGCTCTTGCCCGCAGTCCGCATGCTTTTAAGTGAAAAACGTCCCATGGCAACCGAACGATACAACCCGCGCGCGTCAGAACCCAAATGGCAGAAGGCCTGGGCCGAGAAGAAGCTTTTCGAAGCGCACAATGACGATCCGCGCCCGAAATACTACGTGCTGGAAATGTTCCCCTATCCGTCGGGGCGCATCCATATCGGCCATACCCGCAACTACACGATGGGCGACGTGGTGGCCCGCTATAAGCGCGCCAAGGGTTTCAACGTGCTGCACCCGATGGGCTGGGACGCCTTCGGCATGCCGGCTGAGAACGCCGCGATGCAGAACAAGGTGCATCCCAAGGAATGGACCTACCAGAACATCGCCGCCATGCGCGAGCAGCTCAAGGTGATGGGCCTGTCGCTGGACTGGGCGCGCGAATTCGCCACCTGCGACGTCGACTACTACCACCGCCAGCAGATGCTGTTCCTCGACTTCGTCGAGAAGGGGCTGGTGACGCGCAAATCCTCCAAGGTCAACTGGGATCCGGAGGACATGACGGTGCTCGCCAACGAGCAGGTCATCGACGGGCGCGGCTGGCGCTCCGGCGCGCTGGTGGAACAGCGCGAGCTGACGCAATGGTTCTTCAAGATCACCGACTTTGCCCAAGACTTGCTGGATTCGTTGGACGGTCTCGACGAGTGGCCCGAAAAAGTGAAGCTGATGCAGCAGAACTGGATCGGCCGTTCGGAAGGCCTGCTGATCCGCTGGCCGCTGGCCTCGGAAATCGCCGGCGAGCATGAGCTGGAAGTCTACACGACAAGGCCCGACACCATTTTCGGTGCCTCGTTCATGGCAATCGCCGCCGATCATCCGCTGGCCAAGAAGGCCGCGGAGACCAATCCAGCCTTGGCGAAGTTCATCGACGAAGTACGCCATATGGGCACTTCGGTGGCGGCGCTCGAGACGGCCGAGAAGAAAGGCTTCGACACCGGCATCCGCGTCGTCCATCCTTTCGACGATAGTTGGATGCTGCCTGTCTACGTCGCCAATTTCGTGCTGATGGAATACGGCACCGGCGCCATCTTCGGTTGCCCGGCGCATGACCAGCGCGACCTCGATTTCGCCAACAAATACGGCCTGCCGGTGGTGCCAGTGGTGATGCCTGACGGAGCCGATCCCAAGACGTTCCAGATCGTCGACGAGGCCTATGTCGACGATGGCGCGATGATCAATTCGCGCTTCCTCGACGGCATGACGCCGGACAGAGCTTTCGATGAAGTCGCCAGGCTGCTGGAGCAAAAGACCATCGGCAACCGGCCGATGGCCGAGCGCAAGGTGAATTTCCGCCTGCGCGACTGGGGCATTTCGCGCCAGCGCTACTGGGGCTGCCCGATCCCGATGATCCATTGCGAGGATTGCGGTGTGGTGCCGGTGCCGAAGGCCGATCTGCCGGTCAAGCTGCCCGACGATGTCGATTTCGACCGGCCAGGCAATCCGCTCGACCGTCACCCGACCTGGCGGCATGTGAAGTGCCCGCAATGCGGCAAGGACGCGCGGCGCGAAACCGACACGATGGATACGTTCGTGGATTCGTCCTGGTATTTCGCCCGCTTCACCGCGCCCTGGGCGCATGAGCCGACCGATCCCAAGGCAGCGAACGAGTGGCTGGCGGTCGACCAATATATTGGCGGCATCGAGCATGCGATCCTGCATCTGCTCTATTCGCGCTTCTTCACCCGCGCCATGCGCGAGACCGGCCATGTTGCCTTGGCCGAGCCGTTCAAGGGCCTGTTCACGCAAGGCATGGTGGTCCACGAAACCTACCGTGTCGGCTCGGCGTCGAATGGGCGCTGGCTGGCGCCGACCGAGGTGCGTCTGGAAGACGTCGACGGCAAGCGCCGCGCCATCGACGTCGCCACCGGCGAGGCGGTCACCATCGGCCCGCTCGAGAAGATGTCGAAGTCGAAGAAGAACACGGTGAGCCCGGAAGACATCACCGATGGCTACGGCGCCGACACGGCGCGCTGGTTCATGCTGTCGGATTCGCCGCCCGAGCGCGATGTCGAGTGGACCGACGACGGTGCCGCCGGCGCGCATCGTTTCATGCAGCGCATCTGGCGGTTGGTGTCGACGGCGGCCGAGACGCTGGTAGGGGTCACGCCCAAGGCGGCCAATGATGGCGAGGCCGGGGCGGTTTCCAAGGCCGCGCACAAGATCCTGAAGGCGGTTGGCGAAGACATCGAGAAGCTCGCCTTCAACCGCGCCATTGCTCGCATCTATGAACTGGCCAACGCGCTGACAGCCCCGCTTAACGAAGTGGCGGAAGGCAAGGCCGTTCCGGCGCTGAAAAGCGCCTGCCGCGAGGCCGTGGAGATCATGGTGCATCTGATCGCGCCCGTGATGCCGCACCTGGCTGAAGAGTGCTGGGAGACGCTGGGCGGCGTCGATCTGGTGGCCGAACGGCCCTGGCCGGTCTTCGATCCGGCGCTGGTCGTGGACAACGAAGTCACCTATCCGGTGCAGGTCAACGGCAAGAAGCGGGGGGATTTGACAATTGCCCGCGACGCGGACCAAGGTGCGGTCGAAAAAGCGGTCTTGGCTCTCGACTTCGTGCAGAAAGCACTTGAAGGCAAGGCTCCGCGCAAGGTGATCATCGTGCCGCAGAGGATCGTCAATGTCGTTGCCTGACCGGGAAAAGACAGAGCTGGGCCGTCTGCTGCGCCGCATCGCGCTTGCCGGCCTCGTCGGCTCGCTGGCGTTCATTTCGGCCTGCCAGGTGCGGCCGCTCTATTCGAGCGCGCCGTTGTCGACGGGCTCGACCGCCAATGCCGAGATGGCATCGATCGCCATCAAGCCGGTCCGGACGCGCTATGCCCAGCAGGTGCGTAACAATCTGATCTTCGGGTTCGGGCGCGGCGCCGGCGAGCCCGCCTCGCCGCTTTATTCGCTCGACCTCGGCGTGACCGAAGGCGTTGAATCCTCGGCGCTGGTACAGAATGGAACCGATCAAGACGAGCCGACGGCTGGGTCGGTGACACTGACCGCGGGCTACACACTGACCGATGCGAAAACCGGCGCGGTGATCGCCGTCGGCAAGCGGGCGATCACCTCGTCCTTCGACAGGCCGCGTCAGGAGTTTGCCTCCTACCGGGCGCAGATCGACGCCGAGAACCGCGCCGCGCGCGAGCTGGCTGAAGCCCTGCAGCTGTCGATCGCCCAGGATCTGGCCCGGCACGGCAAGGCGGCCAGCTAGCACGGTCGCCGTCTCAAAAGAGGGCCGAACGCCCTCTCTCATTCTCTCGGTATCCCTATCCTGTGTCAGGGCGATGGAAACGCGCCGGCAGCCGGGCTTTGGGGCCATGCGAAGCCTGACCGCGGGTTTTCACGTGGCCAGGGTTAGCCCGCTTTTCAGCCAAGCGCTTCGCCGCGAAAGATGTGCCTCGATCGCTCCAGCGACGCTGACAGGAAGCAACTGTTAACCACTCGCTCCCTATTGCTCGGCAGTCGTTTCACAGTGAGTCTTGAGCATGGAAGCCAGGCGTTTTTCTCGGATCAATTCGTTGCACACAGCTGCGCCCGATGACCCCCAAGGAGAGCGTTCCGGCGGCCCGCGCGGCAAGGTCGACGTCCGCCAGTCCGGTGCTTCTTTCCCGCAGGGTGGCGACACCGAAAGCCCTGCCTGGCAAGAGTATTTTTTCCTTGCACCCAATGTGCGTTTTACACGCACGCCGGACTATGAGCCAAAGCACCGCCAACCGCAGGACGAAGTTGCCGGGCAGGACGACCCGCAGGCGCTCCCGACGCAGCAGGTCGGTCCTGGCGTCATGCATCGCGGACCGGCATCGGCCGGGCCCGCTCAGCCGGCGCGTAGCGGGGAGACGGCGCAAGGCGTTGCGCCGGCGGCTCTAAAGGCGCCAGCAACGGCACGAGCGGCCACGCGCCCGGCGCCCGTTGTCGGGAATGGCGCGCCGGTCAAAGCAGCCCCCGCTGAAAAAGCCCGGCGGCCCTATCTTTCGGATCATGCTTTCTTCGAGGGCTTGGCGCCGCTTCTGGTCGACGTGGCCCCGGCCCGCCAAGTCAGCCCGGTCCCACGTGCACCGGTCCCGGCTCCGCCGGTTGCCGCCGTGCGGGCCGGTGACTCCGGACCGGTGGTGGCCGATGTCACCGCCTTGTTCCGCGTCATCGAATGCCTTCCTGGCCAGGTTCCACCCGCCCTGCCGGACGTCTTTCCGGCCAACTCCAACAAAGTGGTGGTCGAGCCGTGCGTCCCGGCAGGCAGGACCGCCCGGCTGGCTCGGACAACGGCCGCGACGGCGCCTGCCGCAGCCAGCGCCGCCCGGGCGCCATTTGCGCAACGTGTGGAGGAAACCAATCTCGCAGCGCGTCCGTCGCTGCCCATGGCTGGCAAGGTTGTGCAGCGGGTGACGGGCGAAGGCTACGAGCTTCCCTCGGAGGAGCTGCTACAGCAACCGCCGGAAGGGCAGGGCTTCTACATGTCGCAGGAGCGGCTCGAGCAGAATGCAGATCTTCTGGAAAGCGTGCTGGAGGATTTCGGCGTGCGAGGCGAGATCATCCATGTTCGCCCTGGTCCGGTCGTTACCCTCTATGAGTTCGAGCCGGCGCCCGGCGTCAAATCCTCCCGTGTCATTGGTCTCGCCGACGATATCGCGCGCTCCATGTCGGCGGTCTCGGCGCGCGTCGCCGTGGTGCCCGGCCGCAACGTCATCGGCATCGAGCTGCCGAACGAGACCCGCGAGACCGTCTATTTCCGTGAACTGATCGAATCGCAGGGCTTCCGCAAGACCAGCTGCAAGCTCGCGCTTTGCCTTGGCAAGACGATCGGCGGCGAACCTGTCATCGCCGAGCTGGCGAAGATGCCGCATCTGCTTGTCGCCGGCACCACGGGATCCGGCAAGTCGGTCGCCATCAACACCATGATCCTGTCGCTGCTCTACCGGCTGAAACCGGAAGAATGCCGGCTGATCATGGTCGACCCGAAGATGCTCGAACTGTCGGTCTATGACGGTATCCCGCACCTTCTGACCCCCGTCGTCACCGATCCCAAGAAGGCGGTCACCGCGCTCAAATGGGCGGTGCGCGAAATGGAGGACCGCTATCGCAAAATGGCGCGGCTCGGCGTGCGCAACATCGACGGCTACAACGAGCGCGCCGCCACCGCCCGCGACAAGGGCGAGACGGTCGTCATGACCGTGCAGGCCGGCTTCGAGAAGGGCACCGGCGAGCCGTTGTTCGAACAGCAGGAGATCGACCTCGCGCCGATGCCCTATATCGTCGTCATCGTCGACGAGATGGCCGACCTGATGATGGTCGCCGGCAAGGAGATCGAAGGCGCCATCCAACGCCTGGCGCAGATGGCGCGCGCCGCCGGCATCCACCTGATCATGGCCACGCAGCGGCCTTCCGTCGACGTCATCACCGGCACTATCAAGGCCAACTTCCCGACCCGAATCTCATTCCAGGTCACCTCCAAGATCGACAGCCGCACCATTTTGGGCGAGCAGGGTGCCGAGCAGCTGCTCGGCCAGGGCGACATGCTGCACATGATGGGCGGCGGGCGCATCGCCCGCGTGCACGGCCCCTTCGTGTCCGACGCAGAGGTCGAGCATGTCGTGGCGCATCTGAAGGCGCAGGGCCGCCCGGAATATCTGGAGACCGTTACGGCCGACGAGGATGAAGAGGAAGAGGAAGACGACCAGGGAGCGGTCTTCGACAAGGGAGCCGTTGCCGCGGAGGATGGCGATTCCAGCTATGACGAGGCGGTCAAGGTGGTGTTGCGCGACAAGAAATGTTCGACGTCCTACATCCAGCGCCGCCTCGGCATAGGCTACAACCGCGCCGCTTCACTGGTCGAGCGGATGGAGAAGGAAGGTCTGGTCGGCGCACCGAACCATGTCGGCAAGCGCGAGATCATGGCAGGCAAACGCCAGCCGGCGGCCGTGCCTGACACTGACGACGCGGATTGAGCGGAGGCTGTCATGACGCCAACAAAAAGGCCGGTTGCCCGGCCTTTTTCATTGGAGCTGAATAGTCTCAGCCGATTTTCTGGCCGGTCTTGGCCCAGTCGGCGGTGAACTGCTCCAGACCCTTGTCCGTAAGCGGGTGCTTCACCAATGCCTTCAGTGTCGCCGGCGGTGCGGTCACGACGTCGGCGCCGATGAGCGCCGCCTGCTTGATATGGTTCACCGTGCGCACCGAGGCGACAAGGATCTCGGTCTGGAAATCGTAATTGTCGTAGATCTGGCGGATCTCCTGGATCAGTTCCATGCCGTCCGCGCCGGTATCGTCGACGCGGCCGACGAAAGGCGAGATGAAGGATGCGCCGGCCTTGGCCGCGAGCAGCGCCTGATTGGCCGAGAAGCACAGCGTGACATTGACCATTCGGTTCATCTCGGTGCGGATCGTCTTGCAGGCTCTCAAGCCGTCCAGCGTCAGCGGCACCTTGATGCACACATTGGGCGCGATCTTGGACAGCACCTCGGCCTCGGCCATCATCTGCTTGTACTCGCTCGCCACGACTTCCGCCGAGACCGGACCTTTGACGATGTCGCAGATCTGCTTGGTGACCTCGGCGATCTTGCCGCCGGATTTCAGGATCAGCGACGGATTGGTGGTGACGCCATCGAGCAGCCCCAGATCGTTCAGCTCACGGATATCCTTGACGTCGGCGGTGTCGACAAAAAATTTCATGGCGGGTCTCCTGACGATTTCGTCGTGCTTGGGAAGGCACGTTCAGCCTTGCTCTTTGATCTAGACCAAAGTCGGGGCAAGGTCACGCCTCATGATCGAAGATTCGCCCTTTGTCGCAGCCGCACCGGTGCTGGTGCCGATGCCGGCCGAACGCCCCTACACTTATGCCGTGCCGGCCGGCATGCGGGTGGTGCCGGGCTCGATCGTGCGCGTGCCGCTTGGGCCGCGCCAGGTCGCCGGCATCGTCTGGGACGGCGTGGTCGAGCAGGTCGATGCCAGGAAATTGCGCCCGATCGAACAGGTTTTCGACTGTCCGCCGATCGACCGCGCCATGCGCCGCTTCGTCGACTGGGTGGCGCAATACACGCTGTCGGCGCCGGGCATGGTGGCGCGCATGCTGTTGCGTGCGCCGGAAGCTTTCGATCCCGAACCCTGGATCGAAGGGCTGCAGCGGACACTCGTCATGCCGGATCGGATGACCGATGCGAGGACGCGGGTGCTGGAGACAGCCGAAGGAGGGCTTGCCTGGACGCGCTCGGGGCTGGCGCACGCCGCCGGCGTGTCGTCGACCGTAATCGAGGGGCTGAAAGCGCAAGGCGTGTTCGAAACGGTGATGATCCCGCCGCGCCCTGTGGTGGCCGCACCCGACCCAAGCTATGCCCTGCCGGACCTGATGCCGGACCAGAACGACGCCGCGTCGATGCTGCGCGCCAATGTCGCGGCCGGCGCGTTCAATGTCTCGCTGCTCGATGGTGTTACCGGTTCGGGCAAGACCGAGGTCTATTTCGAGGCGGTGGCCGCCGCGCTCGATCAGGGCAAACAGGTGCTGATCCTGCTGCCGGAAATCGCGCTGACGCATGCTTTCCTCGAACGGTTCCAGGGGCGCTTTGGCGCCAAGCCGGCCGAGTGGCATTCCGACCTGCCGCCCAGGATGCGCGAAAAAGTCTGGCGGCAAGTGGCGGAAGGGGGCGTGCGTGTCGTCGCCGGCGCGCGCTCGGCGCTCTTCCTGCCGTTCAAGCAGCTCGGCCTGATCGTCGTCGACGAGGAGCACGACCCGGCCTACAAGCAGGAAGACCGCGTTTTCTACAATGCGCGCGACATGGCTGTCGTGCGCGGCCATATTGGCGGCTTTCCCGTCGTGCTGGCGTCGGCAACGCCTTCGGTCGAGAGCCGGGTCAACGCCAGCCAGGGCCGCTATGCCAGGGCTGTGCTTTCCGCCCGCTTCGCCGAGGCGGCACTTCCCGATCTCAAGTCGATCGACATGCGCCGCGCGCCGCCGGCGCGTGGCGGCTTCCTGTCGCCGGTGCTGATCGACCATATGCGCAAGACGCTGGAGAAGAAGGAGCAATCGCTGCTGTTCCTCAACCGGCGGGGCTATGCGCCGCTGACGCTATGCCGGGTCTGCGGCCACCGTTTCGGCTGCCCGGTGTGCTCGGCCTGGCTGGTCGAACACCGCTTTCGCGGCCAGTTGGTGTGTCATCACTGCGGTCACAATGAGCGCCGGCCGGAAGCCTGCCCCGAATGCGGCACGCTCGACCATCTGGTCGCTTGCGGGCCGGGGGTGGAGCGCATCGCCGAAGAGGTCGTCACGCATTTCCCGGACGCGCGCACCATCGTGCTGTCGTCGGATATCATGGGGGGTGTACGGCGGTTGCGGCTGGAACTGGAGGCTATCGCCAATGGCGAGGCCGATATCGTCATCGGCACGCAACTGGTCGCCAAGGGTCACAATTTCCCGAACATGACGCTGGTCGGCGTCGTCGATGCCGACCTAGGCCTTGCCAATGGCGATCCGCGCGCCGCCGAGCGCACTTTCCAGCTGCTCAGCCAGGTGACCGGCCGTGCGGGCCGCACCGGCAAGAAGAGCCTTGGCCTGCTGCAGACCTTCCAGCCCGACCATCCGGTGATGCGGGCGATCGTCTCCGGCGATGCCGAGTCTTTCTACCAGCGCGAGATTTCAGAGCGCGAACGCGCTGCCTTGCCGCCCTTCGGCCGGCTGGCCGGCGTCATCGTCAGCGCGGTGACGCGGGCGGAGGCGGAAGGCCATGCACGCGGCCTGCGCCGCTCCGCACCGGAGGCGTCGGATCTGTTCGTGCTAGGGCCGGCGGAAGCGCCATTATCGTTGCTCGGCGGTCGCCACCGCTTCCGCCTGCTGATCCAGGGCGAACGGCGCGCCGACATGCAGGGGTTCATCCGCACCATGCTGGCCAACGGGCCGAAACAGCGCGGCTCGGTTCGGGTGCAGGTCGACATCGATCCGCAAAGCTTTTTGTAGGAACGCGAATTCAACTCCAGCTGTCTCGACGAGAGAATCGGAAGATCACATGAAAACCCTTGGCCTGCTCGGCGGCATGAGTTGGGAATCGAGTGCCATCTACTACCGCCTGCTCAACGAGATCGTGCGCGAGCGGCTGGGCGGCCTGCATTCGGCGAGGCTGCTGCTCTGGTCGTTCGATTTCGCCGAGATTGCCGAACGGCAGCATGATGGCGACTGGGACGGTGCCGGCGCGCTGCTGATCGATGCCGCGCACAAACTTGAGGCCGGCGGTGCGGAGGGCCTGCTTCTGTGCACCAACACCATGCACAGACTGGCCGACCAGGTGCAGGCGGCTGTGTCGATCCCGCTCATCCATATCGCCGACGCAACCGCGGCCACGGTCAGGCAGGCCGGCCTGCGGCGGCCAGCGCTGCTGGCAACGCGGTTCACCATGGAGCAGGACTTCTACAAGGGCCGGCTTGCCGACAAATATGGCCTGTCGCCAGTGGTGCCAGATTCGGCCGGGCGCGACATGGTGCATCGCGTCATCTACGAAGAACTCTGTCAGGGCATCGTCACAGAAGCCTCGAAGGCGGCCTATGTCGCCGAGGCAAACCGCTTGCGCCGCGACGAAGCCGCCGACAGCCTGATCATGGGCTGCACTGAGATCACCATGCTCATCGGCCAGGAGGATTTCGACATTCCGGTTTTCGACACGACGCGCATCCATGCCGAGGCGGCGGTGGAATTCGCACTGGGTTGATGCGCGTTTCCTAAAGTGGCTGAAGCCATCTGGCGCAGGGTCTTTCCTTCGCTAGAATGTCGGCGATTTTCAAAACAGGCATTTCGAGGGGACACGATGGATTTTGCGCTTCCATGGCCGACGAGCCAGGGCGAATGGCTGGCCTGGTCGAGCGCGGTCTTCACCGTGCTGCTCGGCCTTCTGTTTTTCCTGGCGCCGGGGCTGGCGTTCCGTATCCTGCGCCTGCAGGCGAAACCCGAGAAGGCGGCGGCGATCGCCGAGGGGCGCGGCCGCATGTCGGGCTTTTATCTCGGAGTCGGCCTGTGCTGCATCCTGCTCGCGCAGCCGCTGGTCTACATGGCGCTCGGATTTTCATGGCTGTTCACCGCCTTCGGCCGGCTGCTGTCGATGATGTCGGATGGCGCCAATACACCTTTCAATTGGATTTCCATTGTGGTGGAATTGGCGCTCGCGGCCTTGCCGCTCGCCTTTGCCTTCGGCTTTGTGCCCTGAATCCTGGGGTATTCAGGCGCGCGGGACGCTGATCTTTCGCCGGATGCGACAATAGTGCCTGAAAACCATGCGGAACGACGCATTGCGGTCTTAAAATGCCTGTGCTAGACGGCAATCGACTTTCGGCCGGGGATAGCGGAAGCCGCGCCTCCGTGCTTAAAAAAATGCAGTAAGGTCAAAGATTTAGCCAGAGTTTTCGCTCGCGCCAACAATCTGCGGCCTGTCAGACAAGAGAAAAGACGGTCCGTGGCTCAATCGTCATCGCCAATCTCAGGTGTCGCAGAACGCTATGCCGGTTCGCTGTTCGAACTGGCATCGCAGGCAAATTCCGTCGCCAAGGTCGAGGCCGATCTCACCAGTTTCGAGGCCATGCTCGCGGGCAGTGGCGACCTCACCCGGCTGATCAACAGCCCGGTATTCTCCAGCGAGGACCAGGCCAAGGCCATCGGGGCGATCGCCGACAGGGCCGGCATCATCGGTCTGACCGGCAATTTCCTGCGCGTCGTCGCCAAGAACCGCCGCCTGTTCGCGGTGCCCGGCATGATCAAGGCATTCCGCCAGATCGCCGCTGAGCACCGTGGCGAGGCTGCCGCCGAGGTGACGTCGGCTCATGAGCTGACCGCGGCCCAGCAGACCGAACTCAAGGCCGCGCTGAAGGGCGTTGCCGGCAAGGACGTGGCCATTTCCGTCACCGTCGATCCATCGCTGCTCGGCGGGTTGGTGGTCAAGATGGGCTCGCGCCAGATCGATACGTCGCTCAAAACCAAACTCAATTCGCTCAAGCTTGCACTGAAAGAGGTCGGCTGATGGACATCCGCGCCGCGGAAATTTCCGCAATTCTGAAAGATCAGATCAAGAATTTCGGCAAGGAGGCCGAGGTCTCCGAAGTCGGACAGGTGCTGTCCGTCGGTGACGGTATCGCCCGCGTCTATGGCCTCGACAATGTCCAGGCCGGCGAAATGGTCGAATTCCCAGGCGGCATCCGCGGCATGGCGCTCAACCTCGAAGCCGACAATGTCGGCGTCGTCATCTTCGGCGCCGACCGCGACATCAAGGAAGGCGACATCGTCAAGCGCACCGGCGCCATCGTCGACGTTCCTGTCGGCCCCGGCCTGCTCGGCCGCGTCGTCGACGCGCTTGGCAACCCGATCGACGGCAAGGGCCCGATCAAGGCGACCGAACGCAAGCGCGTCGACGTCAAGGCACCAGGCATCATTCCGCGCAAATCGGTCAACGAGCCGATGTCAACCGGCCTCAAGGCCATCGACGCCCTGATCCCGGTCGGCCGCGGCCAGCGCGAGCTGGTCATCGGTGACCGCCAGACCGGCAAGACCGCCATCATCCTCGACACGATGCTCAACCAGAAGTCGGTGCACGATAACGGCCCGGAAAAGGAAAAGCTCTACTGCGTCTACGTCGCCGTCGGCCAGAAGCGTTCGACCGTCGCGCAGTTCGTCAAGGTTCTGGAAGAGCGCGGCGCGCTCGAATACTCGATCATCATCGCCGCCACCGCTTCCGACCCGGCGCCGATGCAGTTCCTGGCGCCGTTCGCCGGCTGCACCATGGGCGAATATTTCCGCGACAACGGCATGCATGCGCTGATCAGCTATGACGATCTGTCGAAGCAGGCCGTCGCTTATCGCCAGATGTCGTTGTTGCTGCGCCGCCCGCCAGGCCGCGAAGCCTATCCCGGCGACGTCTTCTACCTGCACTCGCGCTTGCTCGAGCGCGCCGCGAAGCTCAACGACGATCTGGGCGGCGGATCGCTGACCGCCCTGCCGATCATCGAGACGCAGGCCAACGACGTGTCGGCCTATATCCCGACCAATGTGATCTCGATCACCGACGGCCAGATCTTCCTCGAAACCAACCTGTTCTTCCAGGGCATCCGTCCGGCCGTCAACGTCGGCCTCTCGGTCAGCCGCGTCGGCTCGGCCGCGCAGATCAAGGCGATGAAGCAGGTTGCCGGTTCGATCAAGGGCGAGCTCGCGCAGTACCGCGAAATGGCGGCCTTCGCGCAGTTCGGCTCGGATCTCGATGCCGCCACGCAGCGCCTGCTCAACCGCGGATCGCGCCTGACCGAACTCCTGAAGCAGCCGCAGTTCTCGCCGCTGAAGACGGAAGAGCAGGTCGCGGTGATCTTCGCCGGCGTCAACGGCTATCTCGACAAGCTGCCGGTCAACCAGGTCGGCAAGTTCGAGCACGGCCTGCTCAGCCACATGCGTGCGGCGGGCAAGGACGTTCTCGACGCCATCCGCAAGGAAAAGGCGCTTTCGGACGATCTGCGCGCCAAGCTCAGGGCCGAGATCGACGCCTTCGCCAAGACCTTCGCCTGAGCGAAGCGCCAGTCCGGATGAGACAAGACGGGATCAGGTTTGAAGCATGCCTTCATTAAAAGACCTTCGTAACCGTATCGCCTCGGTCAAGGCGACGCAGAAGATCACCAAGGCGATGCAGATGGTCGCCGCGGCGAAGCTGCGCCGTGCGCAAGAGGCGGCGGAAGCGGCGCGCCCCTATTCGGAGCGCATGGGTTCCGTGCTGGCCAACATCACCCAAGCGATCGGCGGTGGCGGCGATGCCCCGGCGCTGATGACGGGCACCGGCAAGGACGCCGTGCATCTGCTCGTGGTCTGCACCGCCGAGCGCGGCCTGTGCGGCGGTTTCAATTCGCAGATCGCACGTCTTGCCCGCGATCACATCCGCCGGCTTCTGGCCGATGGCAAGCAGGTCAAGATCATCTGCGTCGGCAAGAAGGGTTTCGACATCCTGCGCCGCGACTATGCATCGATGATCATCGACCGCGTCGATCTGCGCGAGGTCAAGACGCTCGGCTTCGTCAATGCCGACGCGATCGCCAAGAAGGTCATTCATCTGTTCAACGAGGGCGCCTTCGACATCTGCACGCTGTTCTATTCGCAGTTCAAGTCGGTGATCAGCCAGATCCCGACCGCGCAGCAGATCATCCCGGCCGGCGTCGCTTCGGCTCCGGCCGCGGCGGTGGATGGCGGCAGCGCCGTCTATGAATATGAGCCGGAGCCGGGCGAAATCCTCTCCGACCTCATCCCGCGCAACATCTCCGTGCAGGTTTTCCGGGCGCTGCTCGAAAACGCCGCCGGCGAAATGGGCGCCAAGATGAGCGCCATGGACAATGCGACGCGCAACGCCGGCGAGATGATCAACAAGCTGTCGATCACCTACAACCGCCAGCGGCAGGCGCAGATCACCAAGGAACTGATCGAAATTATTTCGGGCGCCGAGGCGCTCTAGGCGCGGTCCGCGGGAGACTTTCCCGCGAACCGGACCGCGTGAGAAACAAAGGACGAAAAGGGTAAAGACGATGGCGAAAGCAGCGACCCCCCAGAAGGCAACTCCGAAGACGGCAGCCCCCAAGGCAGCAGCCCCCGTGAAGGCGGCCAGGGCTCCGGCGGCGGCGGCAAAAGCTGCTCCGGCCAAGGCAGCAGCAGCGCCGGCCAAGGCCGTGGTTGCCAAGACGCAGGCCGTGGTCACGAAAGCCACCGGCGTTGTCGGCAGGGTTCGGCAGGTCATCGGCGCCGTTGTCGACGTGCAATTCGGCGATCACCTGCCGGCGATCCTGAACGCGCTCGAGACGACCAATGTCGGCAACCGCCTGGTGCTCGAAGTTGCCCAGCATCTGGGTGAAAACACCGTGCGCTGCATCGCGATGGACTCCACCGAAGGTCTGGTGCGCGGCCAGGAAGTGCGCGACACCGGCGCTCCGATCACCGTGCCGGTCGGCCCGGGCATGCTCGGCCGCATCATCAACGTCATCGGCGAACCGGTCGACGAAGAAGGCCCGGTCGACGCAATCGAAATGCGCTCGATCCATCAGCCGGCGCCGACCTATGTCGAGCAGTCGACGGAAGCCCAGATCCTGATCACCGGCATCAAGGTGCTCGACCTCTTGGCGCCCTATGCCAAGGGCGGCAAGATCGGCCTGTTCGGCGGCGCCGGCGTCGGCAAGACCGTGCTGATCCAGGAACTGATCAACAACATCGCCAAGGCGCATGGCGGCTACTCGGTGTTCGCCGGCGTCGGCGAGCGCACCCGCGAAGGCAACGATCTCTATCACGAGTTCATCGAATCCGGCGTCAACAAGAAGGGCGGCGGCGAAGGCTCCAAGGCAGCGCTGGTGTACGGCCAGATGAACGAGCCGCCGGGCGCGCGCGCCCGTGTCGGCCTGACCGGCTTGACGGTCGCCGAATATTTCCGCGACCAGGGCCAGGACGTGCTGTTCTTCGTCGACAACATCTTCCGCTTCACGCAGGCGGGTTCCGAAGTGTCGGCGCTGCTCGGCCGCATCCCGTCGGCCGTGGGCTACCAGCCGACGCTCGCCACCGACATGGGCGCGCTTCAGGAACGCATCACCACCACCACCAAGGGCTCGATCACCTCGGTGCAGGCGATCTACGTGCCGGCCGACGACTTGACCGATCCGGCACCGGCGACCTCGTTCGCTCACCTTGACGCGACGACGACGCTCAACCGTTCGATCGCCGAGAAGGGCATCTATCCGGCCGTCGATCCGCTGGACTCGACTTCGCGCATGCTCGACCCGCTGGTCGTCGGCGACGAGCATTATGGCGTCGCCCGCCAGGTGCAGTCGATCCTCCAACGCTACAAGTCGCTGCAGGACATCATCGCCATCCTGGGCATGGATGAGCTCTCGGAAGAGGACAAGCAGACGGTGGCCCGCGCCCGCAAGATCGAGCGCTTCCTGTCACAGCCCTTCTTCGTCGCCGAAGTGTTCACCGGCGCGCCTGGCAAGCTCGTCGACCTCGCCGACACCATCAAGGGCTTCAAGGGCCTCTGCAACGGCGACTACGACCACCTGCCGGAAGCCGCCTTCTACATGGTCGGCGGCATCGAGGAAGCGGTCGAGAAGGCACAGCGCCTCGCGGCAGAAGCGGCGTAAATCAAGCGAATAGGGAGTAGTGGGCAGCGAGAAGAGAATAGCGGCGTGACCTGGGCGTTTCGTGCTCCCATCACTATCGACTACTCACTATTCCCTACCCGCTAAATTGACATGGCTGAAGCTTTCAAGTTCGAACTGGTTTCGCCGGAACGCCTGCTGGTTTCCGCCGAGGTCGAATCCGTCGTTATTCCAGGCGCCGAAGGCGAGATGACCGTCATGGCTCATCACGCGCCGGTCATGACCACGATCAAGCCGGGTGTCGTCACGGTGAAGAGCGCCTCGGGGAGCGAGGAACGCTATGTCGTGTTCGGCGGCTTCGCCGACATCGTCCCGGCCGGCTGCACGCTGCTGGCGGAATCGGCTGTCGCGGTGAAGGACGTCGACCGCGCCGATCTCACCCGCCGCATCCAGGAAGCCAGGGAAGATGCCGCGGACGCCAAGGACGATCAGTCGCGCAGCAAGGCCGAACAATTCCTTAGCCAGCTCACCACGCTGGAAGGCGCGATCCTGCCGGCCTGAAACTCGTCTCAAGGTGACGGATTGGAGCGGGGCCTTGCCCCGCTTTTTTTGTTTGTCGGGCTATTGTGGCGTGAGAGTTGGTGTGGCGGCGGTGCTGGAGGTGCACGACGAATCAAGGTTCTGTACCGCTCGCGCCTTGCTGTCCTTCAGCTTCTATGCCGAGCGCGGCGAAGGTCAAAGTCGGGCCGTCTCGTCGCAGGTGGACGAGATGGACGGCCACGAGTTCCATCAGCGTCTGGCGCTCGGCGTGATCCCGGGCGAAGCCGGCCATGTCAAACACCGCCGTCACGGTTTCGTTCGCCGGCAGCTGCTGGTCCAAAAGCGCGGTCATCGGCGCATCGAGCGGATCGGTGAAATGGCCTTCCGGCAACGCCTTTCCGCGCGCCGCGCAGGCGGCGATCCAGGCAGCCACCACCAGCGTGAGATGGACCAGCTCGGTGCCGGCTTCGAGGCACTCGACAGCCGAGGCGATAATGCGCTGCGGCAGTTTCTGGCTGCCGTCATTGGCGATCTGCGCCGTGCGGTGGGCAAGTGCCGTGTTTGAAAAACGCTCCGCAAGCTCAGCCGTATACGCTGATGGGTCGAGGCCGGCATCGTCCGGCAACGTTGTTATGGCCTCTTGCCATAGCGCGTCGACGAACCGCCGGATCGCCGGATCGGCGAAGGCGCTGTCGACCGTCGCGTGGCCGCTGAGCAGGCCGAGATAGGCGATGCCCGAATGCGCGCCGTTGAGCAGCCTCAGCTTCATGTCCTCGAAGGGAGCGACATCCCCAACCATGGTGACGCCGAATTTTTCCCAGGCCGGCCGGCCCGTCGGGAAATCGTCCTCGATCACCCACTGGCGGAAGGGTTCCGTCATCACCGGCCAGGCGTCGTCGACACCAAGTTCGCCCGCTATCCGCGCCCTGTCGGCATCGGTCGTGGCTGGCACGATGCGGTCGACCATGCTTGACGGAAATGCGACGTGACCGGCGATGTGGTCGGCCATTCCGGCATCGGCCGCCGAACCGGCACCGGCATCGCGCCGCGTGGCGAATTCGATCAGCAGCCGGTGCAAGGTGGCGCCGTTGGCCGGCAGGTTGTCGCAACAAAGCACGGTAAAGGGCGGTGTGCCAGCAGCCAGCCTCCGGGCGAGCGCTTCGGTCAGAAAACCATGCGCCGTCTTCGGTGTTCGCGGGTTGTCAAGGTCGTGGACGATGTCGGCATGCGCCGCGTCCAATCCGCCTCCGGCCGCCCGCAAATAGGCTTTCTCGGTGATCGTCAGCGTCACGATGCGGGTCCGCGGATCGGCCAGCACCGCCAGAACCGCTTCCGGGTCTTCCGGCGCCACCAGCAGCGAGCCGATCGAGCCGATGACATGCAGCTTCTCGCCGCCGCTGCCGCGCACCGCCAAGGTGTATAGCCCGTCCTGCGGCGCCAGCGCGTCGCGCGTATCGGCGCTGCGCAGCGACACGCCTGATATGCCCCAGTCCGTTTCGCCGGCCGCCAGGCATTCATCGATATAAGCGGCCTGGTGGGCGCGGTGAAAGGCGCCGACGCCCAGATGAACGATGCCCGGCGTGATCGCGCCACGATCATATCGAGGCGCGGCGACCTTGACCGGCAATGCCTGCGCCGTGCGGTTGGAAAGGCGGCGGTCTGTCATCAATTCGGCACTCATCTCATGGAACGGTTTGCGGGGTAACACTGACGGCGTCCGCCGACAATGCTTAGCTTCGCTTAGGAGTCATCATACAACAACCAGATTTTTGTATGTTGACATTATTTCTGACCGATCCTACCCATGGAGCCGGAGGATGGCCGTGGCACTGACCAATGCGGATTTGCTGTTTTCAGCCGAGGCGCGCCCGCTGTCGGTCGCCCGCGCTCTCTACGCCGGCATCAAGGACCTGCCCATCATCAGTCCGCACGGCCATACCGACCCGCGCTGGTATGCGCTGAACGAGCCGTTCCCCGATCCCGCGCAACTGCTCATCGTGCCGGACCACTATATTTTTCGCATGCTGTTCAGTCAGGGCGTGCGGCTGGAGGCTCTCGGCGTGCCGACCCTCGATGGTGCGCCCGTCGAGACCGACGGCAGGGCGATCTGGCGGCTGTTCGCCGAACACTATTACCTCTTCCGTGGCACGCCGACCCGGTTGTGGTTCGACCATGTCCTTGCGCATCTGTTCGACATCGAAGAGCCTTTGAGCGCCGCGACCGCCGACCGTCATTACGATACGATCGCAACGCTGCTGCAGTGGGAGAACTTCCGCCCTCGGGCGCTGTTCGAGCGCTTCAACATCGAGGTCATCGCGACGACCGAAGGCGCGCTCGACGATCTCAAATGGCACCAGATGATCCGCGACAGCGGCTGGGAGGGCCGTGTTGTCACCGCCTATCGGCCGGACGCCGTCGTCGATCCGGATTTCGAAGGCTTTTCGGCCGATCTCGATCGGCTCGGCGAGATCACCGGCTGCGACACCGGGACCTGGGCCGGTTATCTCGACGCACATCGCCAGCGGCGCGCCTTCTTCAAGAGCTTCGGCGCGACGTCGTCGGATCACGGTCATCCGACGGCGGAGACCGCCAATCTTTCCGACGCGGCGGCGCAGGAGCTGTTCAACCGGGTCCGCGCCGGCTCGCAGGATGAGCGCGAGCGAAAATTGTTTCGCGCGCAGATGTTGACCGAGATGGCCAAGATGAGCCGGGACGACGGGCTGGTCATGCAGATCCATCCCGGTTCCATGCGCAATCATTCGGCTTCTGCTTTCCAGAAATTCGGCAGGGACAAGGGTTTCGATATCCCGGCCCGGACCGACTATGCAACGGCATTGAAGCCATTGCTGGACTGCGTCGGGCTGGAGCGTGACCTGACCGTCATCCTGTTCACGCTGGATGAGACCAGCTATGCGCGCGAACTGGCGCCGTTGGCCGGCGTCTATCCGGCGCTGAAGCTCGGGCCGGCCTGGTGGTTCCACGACAGCCCGGAAGGCATGCGCCGGTTCCGCGAGATGACCACCGAGACCGCCGGCTTCTACAACACGGTCGGCTTCAACGACGACACCCGCGCCTTTCCGTCGATCCCGGCCCGCCATGACGTGGCGCGGCGGGTCGACTGTGCGTTCCTGGCGCGTCTCGTCGCCGAGCACAGGCTGCGTGAGGAGGAGGCGCATGAACTCGCGAAGGAGCTTGCCTACACGCTTGCCAAGAATGCGTACCGGCTCTGAGCCGGGCGTTTCGATTTTCAATGGGAGGAAGTCATGTTGCATTTTTCGAAATTGACGGCCGCGACATTCGCCATCGGTTCGCTGCTGATCGGCGCTGCCAACGCCGAAACCGTGCTGCGATCCTCGGATACCCATCCAGACGGCTACCCGACCGTCGAGGCGGTCAAGTACATGGGCGACCTGATCAAGCAGCGCACCGCCGGCCGCTATTCGATCGAGGTCTATCACTCGGCGCAACTCGGCGAGGAAAAGGACACGATCGAGCAGACCCAGGCCGGCGTCATCGACCTCGACCGTGTCTCGATGGGACCGTTCAACGGCATCGTGCCGGAGACCGCCGTGCCGTCGCTGCCCTACATGTTCCGCTCCGTCGAGCACATGCGCCACGTCATGGACGGCGGTGTCGGCGACCAGATCCTGAAGGCCTTCGAGGCGCATGATCTCGTCGGCCTCGCCTTCTACGATTTCGGTGCTCGGTCCTTCTACAACACCAAGAAGGACATTACCTCGATGGCGGACATGAAAGGCATGAAGTTCCGCGTCATCCAGTCCGATGTGTTCGTCGACATGGTCAACGCGCTAGGTGCCAACGCCACGCCGATGGCCTATGGCGAAGTCTATTCGGCGCTGCAGACCGGCGTCATCGACGGCGCCGAAAACAACTGGCCGAGCTTCGAATCCGCCAAGCACTACGAAGTGGCCAAGCATTACACGATGGACGAACACCAGATCGTGCCGGAAGTGCTGGTCATGTCGAAGGCAAGCTGGGACAAGCTCTCGCCCGAAGACCAGGCGATCGTGCGCCAGGCAGCCAAGGACAGCGTCGTCAAGATGCGCGAACTGTGGGACGCGCAGGAGAAGAAGTCGCGCGGCATCGTCGAGGCCGCGGGCGTCAAGGTCAGCCAGATCGACAAGCAGCCGCTGATCGACGCGATGAAGCCCGTCTACGACAAGTACTTGTCGACGCCTGAATTGAAGGACCTGGCCGCCCGCATACAGGCCGAGAAATGAACGGCAGGGGCAATGGATCGAGCGGCGCGGAGACCTCCGCGCTGCCTTCGGACGCGTCGGCCATGCGAGGATTCTGGCTGGGTGCGGAGCGGGTCCTGTCGGGACTTGCCAGGCTGGCGCTTTGGATCAGCGGCGCCGGCTTGACGCTGATGACGATCATCATCTTCTGGCAGGTCTTCTCGCGTTATGTGCTGAACCGTTCGCCAAGCTGGACGGAACCCTTCTCGGTACTGCTGATGGGCTGGTTCATTTTTCTCGGCGCCGCCGTCGGCGTGCGCGAACGCACCCATCTCGGCTTCGACGTGCTGCTCTATGTCCTGCCTGTTTCGGCCAAGGCGGTGCTGCGCAGCATTTCCGACCTTGTCGTGCTGGCCTTCGGCGCCGGCATGATCGTCTATGGCGTGCAATTGGCCAGGCTGACCTGGAACACGGTCATGCCGTCACTTGCCCTGCCGGGCGGCGCCAGCTTCCTGCCGGTCATCCTGGGTGGGGCGCTGGTCTGCCTGTTTTCGCTGGAACGGCTGGCCGGGCGCTTTGCCGGCCTGCCCGTCGACGCCGACATTCATGCAACCGGCGAGGAGCCCTGAACCATGGCCCTGATCGTCCTGTTCGGCACCTTCGTGTTCCTGCTGGTCATCGGCACGCCGATCGCCTTCTGTCTCGGCGTCGCCAGCTTCGCCACGATCCTCACGCTTGGCCTGCCGCCGGTCGTCGTGTTCCAGCGGCTCAATTCCGGCGTCGCCGTGTTTTCGCTGATGGCCATCCCGTTCTTCATCTTCGCCGGCGACCTGATGGTGCGCGGTGGTATCGCCGCTCGGCTAGTCGCGCTGGCAGGCTCCCTGGTCGGTCATTTGCGCGGCGGTCTGGGGCAGGTCAACATCGCCGCATCGACCATGTTCGGTGGCATCTCCGGCTCGGCCGTGGCGGATGCGTCGGCGGTCGGCGGGCTGATGATTCCGCAGATGAAGGCGCGCGGCTACGGCATCGACTATGCCGTCAACATCACCTCTGTCGGGGCCATCATCGCCCTTCTCATTCCACCGTCCCACAACATGATCATCTATTCGATCTCCGCCGGCGGCCGTATCTCGATCGCCGACCTGTTCACGGCTGGCGTGCTACCGGGTCTGCTGCTGGCGCTGTCGCTGATGATAACGGCCTATTGGGTCGCCAGCCGCCGGGGATATCCGACGGAGCCCTTCGCCGGCTTCGGCCGGGCCTTGCAGCTGCTTGTCGCCGCCATTCCCGGGCTCATCCTGATCGCCATCATCTTCGGCGGCGTCAGGTCCGGTGTCTTCACCGCGACCGAGAGCTCCTGCATTGCCATCGTCTACGCGTTCCTGGTGACGCTGATCATCTACCGCTCGATGAGCTGGGGCGATTTCGTCGCGGCGACGACGGCCTCGGTGCGCACCACGGCCATGGTGCTGATGATCATCGGCTGCGCGGCGGCCTTCGGCTGGCTGCTCGCCTATCTCAGGGTGCCGGCGGCGCTGGTCGCCTTTCTGCAGTCGGTGTCCGACAACAAGCTGGTGATCCTGCTGCTGATCAACGTCGTCCTGCTTATCCTCGGCACCTTCATGGACATGTCGCCGCTGATCATCATCACGACACCGATCTTCCTGCCGGTGGTCATGGCCTATGGCGTCGATCCCGTGCATTTCGGCGTCATCCTCATCCTCAATCTCGGCATCGGGCTTTGCACGCCACCGGTCGGCGCGGTTCTGTTCGTCAGCTGCGCGATCGGCCGCATTCCGATCTGGACCGCGATGCGCTCGATCTGGCCATTCTACGGCGCCGCCTTCGCCGTGCTGATGCTTGTCACCTACGTCCCGGAAATCTCATTGTGGCTGCCGGGCCTGTTCCATTAGAGCGGTTCAGCGATCGTTAGAATCGCTGAACCGTAACTCTTTGTTTTTACGCAATTCACGACGAAAAAACCGCTACGCGCTTGTCCTGCAATTGCTTTAGGAGGTCACCGAGGTGTCCGATACCGCAAACGACCTCAGGGTCGAGAGAAAACCCAAGCTGTCGGAAACCGTCATGGGGGCGATCCGCAAGCAGCTGCAGGTGGGCGAGATCCTGCCCGGCCACAAGCTGCCGACCGAGGGTCAGCTGACCGAAACCTTCGGCGTCAGCCGCACAGTCATCCGCGAGGCGCTGGCCAAGCTTGCCGCCGACGGTCTGGTCGAGCCGCGGCAGGGCGCCGGGGTGTTCGTCACCGAGCATATTTCGACCATGTTCGGGGCGCTGGCCGCCGACATGGGAGCCAAGGATTCGGTCGCGCTCAACGTGCTCGAGGTGCGGCTGGCGATCGAGATCGAATCGGCTGGGCTCGCCGCCATCCGCCGCAACGCCGCGCAGGAGGCGGCGATCCAGGAAGCCTTCTTCGAGTTCGAGCGGCTGCTGCTCGGCAGCCAGCCGACCGGCCCGGCCGACCTGGCCTTCCATCGCGCCATCGCCAGCGCCACCAACAACCCGTTCTATGTCGAGATGCTCGATGTGCTCGGCCGGCGCGCCATTCCATGCGACGTGACCTCGCCCTGGTCGACCGAACTGGCGCAGTCCGACAGCTACCAGCGCGGGCTGCAGCGCGAGCATCTGGTAATCCTTAACGCGATCACGGCCGGCGATGCCGAAGCCGCGCGCGAGGCGATGCGCGCCCATCTCGGCGCCAGCCAGCAGCGTTATCGCGCGCGCCTGCAGGCGCGACAGGCCTATTACGCCAGTTCGGTCAAGGCGGCCGCGGGCGAATGATCCACCGAAAGCCAGGACAGAGATGAGCCAGAACCACACCGACTATACATCGCGCTTCGCCATCGACCCGGCGGCCGCCGCCGCCATGGGAACGGATGAGCTGCGCCATAATTTCCATATCGAGGACCTCTTCCAGCCCGGCCGCATCAGCCTGACCTACACGCACTACGACCGCATGATCGTCGGCGGCGCCATGCCCGTGGGAACGGCATTGCCATTGGAAGCGATCAAGCCGACCGGCACCAACGGGTTTCTCGACCGGCGCGAATTGATCGCCGTCAACATCGGCGGCGCCGGCACGATCGAAGCCGGCGGCCAGTCCTTCGGCCTGCGGGCGCGCGACATGCTCTATCTCGGCATGGGCGCTGACACGGTTTCCTTCGCTTCCGCCGATAAGAACGACCCCGCCAAGTTCTATCTGCTCAGCGCGCCGGCGCATCAGGCTCATCCGAGCCGGCTGATCCGCCTCGATGACGCCAAGCGCCTCGATCTCGGCAGCAAGGAGGCCTGCAACGAGCGCTCGATCTTCCAGTTCATCCATGCCGGGGGAACAAAGACCTGCCAGCTCGTCGTCGGCATGACCCAGCTGGCGCCGGGCTCCATCTGGAACACCATGCCGTGCCATGTGCATGACCGGCGCATGGAGGCCTACCTCTATTTCGACCTGCACGAGGCGGCGCGCGTCTTCCACTTCATGGGCGAGCCGGACGAGACACGCCACATCGTCATGCGCAACGAGGAGGCGGTGCTGGCGCCGGGCTGGTCGATCCACTCTGGCGCCGGCACCTCCAACTATGCCTTTATCTGGGCGATGGCCGGCGACAATGTCGACTACACCGATGTCGATCCGGTGGCGATGGACATGCTGCGGTGAGCGACCTCACAGCCTTCAGCCTGGCCGGCAAGCGCATCCTGGTGACCGGCGCCAACACCGGCATCGGCCAAGGCATCGCGGTCTCGATCGCGCGCGCCGGTGGCGCCGTGATCGGCGTCGGCCGCTCGTCGATGGACGACACCGTGAGCAAGGTCGGCGCGGTGGGCGGCCAATTCGAGGCGATGAGCATCGATCTTGCCGACACGGCAGCAGTCGGACCGATGCTGGACCGCGTCTGGGACCAAAACGGTCCGATCGACGGGCTGGTCAACAATGCCGGCATCATCCGGCGAGCCGATGCCGTCGATCTCGGCGAAGCCGACTGGGACGACGTGATCGACGTCAATTTGAAGTCCGTCTTCCTGCTGTGTCAGTCCTTTGCGCGGCGCGTCCTTGCCGGTGGACGCCAGGGCAAGATCGTCAACATCGCCTCGGTGCTGAGTTTCCAGGGCGGCATCCGCGTCGCGTCCTACACGGCCTCCAAGCATGGCGTGCTCGGCCTCACTAGGCTGCTCGCCTGCGAGTGGGGGGCGAAGGGCATCAACGTCAACGGCATAGCGCCGGGCTATATCGACACCAACAACACACAGGCGCTGCGCGCCGATCCCGACCGCAGCGCGGCCATCCTTGGGCGCATTCCCGCCGGCCGCTGGGGCGAGCCCGGAGACATTGGCGATGCCGCCGTCTTCCTGCTGGCGCCGGCCTCGAACTATATGCATGGCGCGGTGGTGCCGGTGGACGGGGGATGGCTTGCGCGATGAGGAGAAGACGATGACCGAGCCGAAGATGTTCGCGCATGCCGGCCAGGGTGCCTGGACCCCGACCCCGGACGGCAATCGCCGGCGGGTTCTCCTCTCCACCGACGAACTGATGATGGTCGAATTCGGTTTCGATAAGGGTGGTGTCGGCGCCCTGCATTCGCATCCGCATGTGCAGGCGAGCTATGTCGCCGAAGGCCGCTTTGAGGTGACCATCGACGGCCGGACCGAAATCGTCGAGACCGGCGGCAGCTTCATCGTGCCGTCCGGCCTGGTGCACGGCGTCAAGGCGCTCGAGGCGGGGCGGCTGGTCGACAGTTTTACGCCGCACCGCGCCGATTTCCTCGCCTGACCGCGTCGCCGACGATTTCTCGGCCAACGAAAAAACCCGCGCCTCCAAGGAAGCGCGGGTTTGTTGCCTGGGCGCCAACGGAGCCCGCGGTACTCCAAACATCACCGCAGGTGCGAAAGCTACCGCATCATGGTGAAGATAGACTTAATGAACGTCAGGTGATGCGCCTGAGCAGGCCGAAAAGCCGTTCGAACGTCTTGCCATAGGGCGGCCGCAGAAGGCTCCCCGCGCTCAAGCGCGACTGCAGGAACACCGGTTTCTCCTTGCTGAAGGTGCGGAAACCCCATTCGCCGTGATAGGCGCCCATGCCGCTGGCGCCGACGCCGCCAAAGGGCTGGTTCTCCTGCACCAGATGCAGCATGCAGTCGTTGATGGTGACGCCACCGGCGACCGTCTCACGCAGGATGCGCTGGCGGTTGCCGCTGTCGTTGCCGAACCAGTAGAGCGCCAGCGGCCGGTCGGCCCGGTTCACATGGCCGATCGCATCGTCGACCGTGGCGTATTCGACGATCGGCAGCACCGGGCCGAAAATCTCCTCGCGCATCAGCCGCAGATCGGGGCCGGCGTTGCTGACCAGGGTCGGCAGGAGCTTCCGGCTCGTGGCGCCGAACGCTTCGCCGGCCGGATTTATTTCGGTGACGTCGGCGCCGGCCTCGCGGGCTTCCGCGACCATGGCGCGCAGGCGCTGGTAATGCCGGTCGCTGATGATGGCGGTATAGTCGGGGTTGTCGCGCAGCGAGGGGTAGAGCCGCGCCATGGCGATGGCGAGCTTCGCGGCGACCGTACCGGCTTGTCCCTTCGGCACCAGCAAATAGTCCGGCGCGATGCAGGTCTGCCCGGCATTCAACAACTTGCCATAGGCGACGCTGGCGACCGCAGTGTCGAGATCGCAGGAGGGATCGAGGATCGCCGGCGACTTGCCGCCGAGTTCGAGTGTGACGGGGGTCAGGTTGGCGGCGGCGGCGATCGCGACCTGGCGGCCGACCGCGGTCGAACCGGTGAACAGCAGATGATCGAACGGCATCGAGACGAAGGCCTTCCCCGTATCGGCATCACCGGAAATGACGCTGAGTTCGTCCGGGGCGAAATGTTCGCCGGCCAGCTTGGCCAGCAACCCAGAGAAGGCCGGCGTCAGTTCGGACGGCTTGACCAGCACGCGGTTGCCGGCGGCAAGCGCTGCCGTAACCGGCGCGACGGCGAGCTGGAAGGGATAGTTCCAGGGCGACACGATGCCGACGACCCCGAGCGGCTGCGGCACGAGGCGGTTCCTGCCTGGCAGGAACGGCAAGGTGGTGGCAATCCGGCGCTCCCGCATCCAGCCGCCGACATGGGCGAGCGCATGGCGAATGCCTGCGCGCACGACGAACAGTTCGGCCAGGCGGGTTTCATGCGCCGAGCGGCCGCCGAAGTCGGCGTCGATCGCCGCGCAGATTTCAGTCTCGTGCCGCTCGGTCAGCGCCAGCAGGCGCTTCAGCCGATCCTTGCGGACGCCAAGGTCGGGAAATGGTTGTGCCTTGAAGGCGACGCGCTGCAGCCGGAACCGTTCGCCCAGCAAATCCTGTCTCACCTGCAGCATCGCGCCCTCCCTGGCGTGTCGGCAAAGGCAAGCTTACATCGCAACGTGGCGGAATCCACCAGAGGTGCGTGTGCCGTTGGGGAAGGCGGCGCCGGCAGTGTTGCCGAGGGCATTGACGGGCGGTTGTGGTGGGATGAGCGGTGGGCTACTCCAATGCCTCACAAGGAGTCGCCCTTGACCATCTTCCCCGATCTCTCCCGTACGCGAAATATCGCTTGCCGCCAGGTGGCCGCCTGATGCCGGCACAGGCGGCGAGCATGCTGGCCGGCGATTCCAAGCGGCGCGTCCTGAAGGACGTGTTCGGCTTCGACGATTTTCGTCCCGGCCAGGCCGACGTGATGGATGCGCTGCTGGCCGGGCGGCATGTGCTGGCCGTCATGCCGACGGGCGCGGGCAAATCGCTCTGCTACCAGGTTCCGGCGCTGGTTCTGGGCGGGCTCACTCTCGTCGTCTCGCCGCTGGTGGCTCTGATGCAGGACCAGGTCGCGGCGCTGCGGCTTGCCGGCGTGGCGGCCGATACGATCAATTCCTCGCTCGACCGCGAGGCCAACGTCGCCGCCTGGCGCCGTGTGGCATCTGGCCAGACGCGGCTGCTCTATCTGGCGCCGGAGCGGCTGATGACCGAGCGCATGCTGGACGCCCTCTCCAGGCTCCACGTCAGCTTGATCGCCATCGACGAGGCGCATTGCATCTCGCAATGGGGTCCGGCGTTCCGGCCCGAGTATGAGGATCTCTCCCGGTTGCGCGGTATCTTTGCCAATGTGCCGATCGTCGCGGTGACGGCGACGGCCGATGAGAGTACGCGCACCGACATCGCCGCCCGCCTGTTCGCCGAGCAGGTCGAAACGCTGGTGCTGGGTTTCGACCGGCCCAACATCAAGCTGGCCATCGCGCCCAAGCAGGACAGCAAGCGCCAGCTGCTCGGCTTCATCGAGCGCCATGCGGGCAAGAGCGGCATCATCTATTGCTTGTCGCGCAAGAAAACCGAAGAGATGGCGGCCTTTCTGAAGCGCAACGGCGTCACCGCGCTCGCCTATCACGCCGGCATGAACAAGGAGGCGCGTGAAGCCAATCAAAACGCCTTCATGACCTTGTCCGGCGTCGTCATGGTGGCGACCATCGCGTTCGGCATGGGCATCGACAAGCCTGACGTCGCCTATGTCTTCCACACCGATATGCCGGGCAGCTTGGAAGCCTACTATCAGGAAATCGGCCGAGCCGGCCGCGACGGACGCGAGGCCGAGGCGCATATGCTTTACGGCCTTGGCGACATCCGCATGCGCCGGCTGTTCATCGACGACGAGGATGCCTCGTCAGAGCACAAGAGGCGGTCGCACCGCCGGTTGGACACGCTGATCGGCTATTGCGAGACCGCGCAATGCCGCCGCCAGGTGCTGCTCGGTTATTTCGGCGAAGAGGCTCAAGCCTGCGGCAATTGCGACAACTGCCTCGATCAGACGCCGCGCGCCGATGGCAGTACCGAAGCACGGAAGATCCTCGCGGCAATTGCAGAGAGCGGTGAGCGCTTCGGCGCGGCCCATGTCATCGATATCCTGCTTGGCCACGAGACCGAGAAGGTGCTGGCGAGAGCTCATCAAACACTCAGCAGTTTTGGCGCCGGCGCCGCGCACAGGAAGACAGTGTGGCTGTCGCTGATCCGGCAACTGGTAGCCGGCGGGTTCCTCATGCCGGATCCCGAGGGCCATGGCGGTCTCGCCATCTCCGAAAGCGGCCGCGCGCTCGGCCGTGGCGAGATTGCATTCCAGTATCGCGTCGAGACGCGGGATCCTTTCGTGCGGGGCAGGAAGCGTCCCGGGGAAGGCGCCGCCGCGGAAGCCGAGGGCGTCGATGCTTCGCTGCTGGCGGCGCTCAAGTCGCTGCGGCTGCGGCTCGCCAAGGAGCGCCAGGTGCCGGCCTATGTGGTGTTTTCCGACCGCACGCTCATCGACATGGCCGCCCGCCGCCCGCGCGACCTCGATGCGTTTGCCGAAGTGAATGGCGTGGGAGGGGCGAAGCTCAAGGAGTTTGGCGCGATTTTTCTGGCCGCGATCGCGGCGCAACAGGCTGGTTGAAAGCTTGACGGCGAGGGCTGATCTGGCTGATCCAACGAGCAGTATAGGCTAGGTTATCAAAGTTGGGAGCGCAGCCTGCTGGCCAGCCAGTCCGAAATTTTTTCCCGCAGGGGACGCGCTTCCCATTCAGCCAGGGTGATCCGCCGGGATCTCCCAAGGTCCTGGTTGAACAGGTCGATCTGCGTGTTTGCGAAATCCCTGCCGTAGACGTTCAGACTGGCTTCATCGTTCAGCCGCAAGGAGCGTTCGTCCAGATTGGTGGAACCAAAGCTCGTCCAGACGTCGTCAACGATCAGCAGCTTGGGATGATACATGGTGGGCTGAAACTCGTAGATATGCACACCGGCCCTAAGCAAGTCGCCCCAGAAATAGCGCGAGCCCTTCCGAACCAATGGCACGTCCGTCAGCGCGTTCGGAACGATCACATCGACAGACACGTCTCGCTTCCTGGCGTCCAGAATCTGCTGGAGGGCGATGTCGTCGGGGACGAAATAGGCCATTCCGATCCGCAGGTGATCCTTGGCGGCGGCTATCGCGGCCAGCATCATCAATTCCATGTTCTCCGAGCCATTTGGCTGCGAAGAAAGTATCAGCTGGGCGCCGAGCGACCCCGCGGGTTCGGGCGGAGGGTAGAACTTTTGACCTTGCAATGCCTCACCGGTCGTCTCCAACCAATTTTCGGCAAAAGCCGCCTGGAAAGCAGGCACGGCGGTCCCTTCGATCCGATAGTGCGTATCGCGCCATTCATCCGGATTGCGGGCGTCTCCGCGCCAATTGTCGGCGATGCCGACGCCACCCGTAAAAGCCACCCGTCCGTCGACGATGAGCAGTTTGCGATGGGTCCGGTTGTTCACACGGTCCAACGTATACCAATGGATCGGCCGGTAGCGTTGGAACCTCACGCCGGCTCCTGTCATGATGTGGATGAGATCTTCATCGAAAGGCAGACTGCCGACCCAGTCGACAAGCACCCGGACCTCGACACCTTGCCGCGCCTTGGCCGCCAAGGCTTGTGCGAATTCATTTCCGACGTCCCCAGACCAATATATATAGGTCTCAAAATCGATGGTGGACCGGGCCGCGCCGATCGCCTGGAGCATCGAAGGAAAAATCTCGTCGCCGTTCACAAGGGTCTGCACCGCGTTCGCGTTTGACATCTGTCCCAGCGAGTAGCTGCTCATCGACCTGGCGAACTGGGGGTCCGATGCGTCGAAACGATGCGCGACGATCGTCCGCAAAACGCGCGGTTCAGGGGTCAGGTTTATGGCCGCCAACGTGACCAGACCGGCGACAACCGCAACGGCCACATAGCTTAGTGTCTTGAGCAGCGGGCTGAACTTTCGGCCCAACCGCGTTGGCTTCGCGCCTCTCAGCAACGCCACGAAACCGGTAGCGCGCATGTCAGTCGCCCTGCTGCTTGCGATCGCGATGTTTTTCGATGTCCTCGGGCTCTTCATCGTCGATGCGGGTGATGGTCGAAGCAGAATTGTTTGATCTCAGCATTTCGTCCAACTTGGCATGAATGGCCTGGGTATCGCGATGTTCAGCCCGCTGAATGAAGAGCGTCATGGCCCAGGTGAGGAGTGTGGCCGCGCCATGCCAGTTCAAGCTTTGCCGATCGAAAACGATCCAGAAGATCGCATAGGCCAGCAGAACCAGGAATGCTGCCGGACGGGAGGTCCACGTGCCGATCGAGGTGAGGGCGCCGGTAATGGGGTGATTTGCCATCAGCAGGAACTTTCCACGGTAACGCAGGTTCCCGCGAGCGCGTCGGCGAAGGCTGCCGTGCAGCACGGTTGTCTGGCGGGAGCCATCAGGCCCTGACCATCCGTATTGGTTGGGCATTGTCTCGAATGGCTGAAGCGTCAGAGGTTGCAATGGGAGCCTTGCGATCGCGGGCCTTTCTCGGAGCGCCCCAGCGTCGGGACGTTCTCAAGGCAGCCCGGCGAGTACTGCGCCAATACCCTTTCCAGACGCGCGAGCAGAACTTTCCTGGACTTTATCTCGTACCCCAACCGCAATGTGCCTCCCACGCTTTTGCGGTTGGTGGTCAGCTCCTGCTGCAGAATGCCGATGTGGAGGCGAACCTCATCGGCCTGTGCTCGAAGTGCTGCCTTGATTGGCCCTCGACCTTGCATGCTGAACTCGATCTCCGTGGAAACGGATATCGAACTTGAGGGACATGCTTTGGTTCCTCGGCATCGCTTCTTATTTTCCGATCCGCGACAGCCGGTCGCGTCCTGCCGCACGCATGCCAGCGCCTGTCTCCAATCAGGGACAAGCCAGCGAATTGGCGTGAGCCGATGCCGGCGGCATTTTTAACTTGGGGGAATGGCGGAGAGGGAGGGATTCGAACCCCCGATGGGCTTGCACCCATGCCGCATTTCGAGTGCGGTGCATTCGACCACTCTGCCACCTCTCCGCGGTCATGGTCGGCCGTTGCCGGCGCGGCGCACTAGATAACGGCTGAACGGGCAGGTTACAAGGCCAAATCCGTGAGTTATTTGGCTTTCCGGAAAAGCCACGGATTCACAGCGGTGCTTGCGGCGGGGCCGGTGCGGATTTCCCGCCGTCCCGCATCCTCGCGCTGCAGGGGACGGGAGCGTCGTGCGGTCTTCTCGACCCGGCCCGTGCTTGGCCGCCAATAACAGTTCCGCGGCTGTCTGCCTTGACTCCCACGCAACCTTCGGTTAGGGACAGCGCGCAATCGGCGTGGAGGGTTCTTCCACGCCGCTTGTTTTTTGAACCCGCAGACTGACAAAAAGACGGCCGAACCGCTAGAGGCGGTTCATCAAGGCCGACCGAACAGCGAAAGGCAAAAAATGTTCGCAGTCATTAAAACGGGCGGTAAGCAGTATCGCGTTGCCGCCAACGATCTCCTGAAGATCGAAAAAGTCGAAGCCAATGTCGGCGACATCGTCGAGATCGGCCACGTGCTCGCCCATGGCGAGGGCGAGAATGTCACGTTCGGCGCGCCGTTCGTCGATGGCGCCGTGGTGACCGCCGAAGTCGTGGAGCAGGGCAAGAACCGCACGGTCATCGCTTTCAAGAAGCGTCGCCGCCAGAATTCGCGCCGCAAGATCGGCCATCGCCAGCTTTTGACCACCGTGCGGATCTCCGAGATCCTGCTGGGTGGCGCCAAGCCCGCCAAGAAGGCGGCCGTCAAGGCGGAAGCCAAGGCTGCGGTCGCTCCCGAGGCGGCGCCGAAGGAAGCCAAAGCCAAGAAGGACGCCGCCCCCAAGGAAGACGCGAAGGCCGAGGCCGTCGCCGCGCCGCTGTTCAAGGCGCCGAAGGGGGAACCGGACGACCTGACCGTGATCAAGGGCATCGGCCCGGTCGCCGCCAAGGATCTCGCCGAGCAGGGCATCATCACCTTCGCGCAGCTCGCCAAGCTGACCGAGAAGGACGTTGCCAAGATCGACGAGAACATGCCGTTCAGCACCGACCAGATCAAGGACTGGCGCGAGCAGGCCAAGGAACTGGCTAAGAAGTAAGGCGAACCGGCGCGAAACGTCGCCGGATCGGACTTGAAACGGAACGCGAACGCGTTCATAAGACCATTCAAGCGCCCATGGGCGCATCGGAGTTAGTTAGATGGCACACAAGAAAGCTGGCGGCTCGTCGCGCAACGGTCGCGACTCGCATTCCAAGCGTCTGGGCGTGAAAAAGTTCGGCGGCGAAGCCGTCATCCCGGGCAACATCATCATTCGTCAACGCGGCACCACCTGGCATCCCGGTGTCAATGTCGGCATGGGCACGGACCACACCCTTTTCGCGCTCGAAACCGGCGCCGTGACGTTCAACAAAAAAGCCAACGGCCGAACCTACGTATCGGTCAACCCGATTACCAAAGCCGCGGAGTAGCCGGTTCCGCACTAGAAACACCGGCGCCCATCTCGGGACCGGTGTCTGGCAAAACCAGGAAAAGGATCAGGGGAGATGGGTTTCCATCTCCCCTTTTTCTTGTGCCTGGAGGACTTCAAATGGTTGCCGAAGCGGAAGACTCAGAAGACGAAAGTTACGCGATAGATTGCCCGGTGCTGGTCACCGAGCGGCTGGTGATGCGCGCTCCCGATGAGCGGGATATCGCGCAACTGGTCGAGCTTGCCGACAACCGCCACGTTGCCGAGATGCTGGCGCGCATGCCGCACCCCTATGGGGAGGCCGAGGGACGTGCTTTCCTCGCCATGACCAAGGCGCGGCGCGCCGGCATCGCCTATGCGCTGACGCTGGCAGGCACCGACACTTTCGTCGGCTGCGCCGGGCTGAACACCACCGATCGCGGCCTTGAGCTCGGCTACTGGATCGGCGAGCCCCACTGGAAGAGGGGCTACGCGACGGAGGCAGCGCACGCACTGGTCGACCTCGCCTTCCAGAAGACGTCGATCCAGGTGCTGCAGGCCTCGACGAGGGTCATCAATCCGGCTTCACGCCGCGTCATCCACAAATGCGGTTTCCAATATGCCGGCCAGGGCATGCTGAATTCGATCGTTGCCGGCCAGGTGCCCGTCGAGCGTTATCGGCTCGACAGGAAAACCTGGACGAGCCTGCGCAATTGGATCCACTTCTAGGTGCGTCGATATTCAGGTGAGGCCGGCCTGACCTGAATCTCGGCACTCTTGGCACATGGGGCGGAACAGGACAAAATCAGCTGGGGAGCAGACTTGGGCTTAGCCCAGTTCGACCCAGACCGGCCGGTGGTCGGAACCGACTGACTGCCTGTCGACCCACAGGCGCTTCAGCGACCGAGCAAGCGATGCGCTGGTGAAGACGTAGTCGATGCGCTTGTGGCGGCTGGCGTTGGTGGGGTCCTTGGGATCGACCCAAGAGACGAGATCGTCGCCAGCGACATCGAGGCGCAGGGCGGCATCGACGGCGAAATCGGCGGTCAGCGGCATGCCGAATTCATGGTCTGGCCGGCCGGCAAGTTCGACATATTCGGGCGAGCCGGCCAGCATGTTGAAATCGCCCATGCCGACAAAGGCTTCCGGATGCGGCAGTTCCGGCAGGCCGATCTCGGCAACGCCGGACAGCGCGCCGCCTTCGAGCGCGTAGTTCAACAGACGCCGGCGCAGGAACTGGATCTGGCTGGCGCGTTCGATCGGGCTGCGGTGATCGAGATGGATGGAATAGAAGCGGATGAACCCAAGCGGCGTCTCGATCAGGGCTTCCAGCGCGCCGCGCTGGAAGTTCATCATCTCGAAGCTGCGGCTGCGCGGCAACAACAGGTTGCGCGACAGATGAATGGGCGTTTTCGACAAGACCATGTTGCCGAGCTGGAAGGTCGTGGTGATGGCGCGGCCGTCCTCGATGCGCGAGCCGATATTGGCCTCGAAATTGCTGCCATAGACGGCGAAATAATCGGGCAGCGCCTCGCCGATCTCGGCCACCATGTCGCGGCTGCCGTTCCGGGGATTGTTGCGGGTGACCTCCTGCAGCGCGATGACGTCGGCGCCGCGCACCGCGTCGGCGATGCGCCCGACATCGTAGCGTCCATCGAGACCGATGCCGTACTGGATGTTGTAGGTTACAAGCTTCATTCCGACGTCTCTCCGGCCAACCCCGCGCGGCCATCGTCACAAAACGGCCTCGCCCTTCGCCGCGCCTTGGTTTAGAGCAAGGCCCAAGGTTTAGAGCAATGCCGCAAGGCCAATAAAAGAAACCGCAGTCCCATGAAATTTCTCGATCAAGCCAAGGTCTATGTCCGCTCCGGTGACGGGGGCGCCGGTTCGGTGTCGTTCCGGCGCGAGAAGTTCATCGAGTTCGGTGGGCCGGATGGCGGCGATGGCGGCCGCGGCGGCGATGTCTGGCTGGAAGCGGTCGACGGGCTGAACACGCTGATCGACTATCGCTACCAGCAGCATTTCAAGGCCAAGACCGGAGTCCACGGCATGGGCCGCAACATGACCGGCGCCAAGGGCGCCGATGTCACGCTGAAAGTGCCGGCCGGAACGCAGGTCTTCGAAGAGGACAATGAGACGCTGATCTGCGACCTCACCGTCGTCGGCCAGCGCTTTCTCCTGGCCAAGGGCGGCAATGGCGGCTTCGGCAACCAGCATTTCAAGACCTCGACCAACCAGGCGCCGCGACGCGCCAATCCCGGCCTTCCCGGCGAAGAACTCAATATCTGGCTCAGGCTGAAGCTGATCGCCGATGCCGGGCTGGTCGGGCTGCCGAATGCCGGCAAGTCGACATTCCTGGCCGCGGTCACCGCGGCCAAGCCGAAGATCGCGGACTATCCGTTCACGACCCTGCATCCGGGCCTCGGTGTCGCCCGCATCGATGCGCGCGAATTCGTCATCGCCGACATTCCAGGTCTGATCGAAGGCGCGCATGAGGGCGTCGGCATCGGCGACCGCTTCCTCGGCCATGTCGAGCGCACGCGCGTGCTTTTGCACCTGGTTTCGGCGCAGGAGGAGAATCCGGGCAAGGCCTACAAGACCGTGCGGGCCGAGCTCGACGCCTACGGCCATGGCTTGACCGATAAGGCCGAGATCCTGGCGCTGAGCCAGGTGGACACGCTCGACGCAGACGCGCGCAAGAAGAAAGTCGCCTCGCTGAAGCGTGCCGCCGGCCGCGCGCCGATGCTGCTGTCGGCGGTCACCGGCGAAGGCGTCGAGGCGGTGCAGCGGGCGTTGATGGCTGTCATCGCGGAGGCGCGCGCGCAGACCACACCCGTGGTCGAGACGCGCTGGGAAAAGTAAGGTCATGCAGCCGCTCAGGAAATACCGGCGCATCACCGTCAAGATCGGCTCGGCGTTGCTCGTCGACCGCGCGAGCGGCCTGAAGCGCGACTGGCTGGCCTCGCTCGCCGACGACATCGCGGTGCTTGCCCAGGGAGGAGCCGAAATCCTCGTCGTGTCGTCGGGCGCCATCGCGCTCGGCCGCACCATCCTTGGCCTTGGCAAGCGCGCCCTGAAGCTCGAGGAGAGCCAGGCCGCCGCCGCCGTCGGCCAGATCGCGCTCGCCGGCGCATGGTCGGACGCGCTCGGCAAGGGTGCCTTGAAATCGGGCCAGATCCTTTTGACGCTTGGCGATACCGAGGAGCGCCGGCGTTATCTCAACGCGCGGGCCACCATATCGACGTTGCTCAAGATGAAGGCGGTGCCGGTCATCAACGAGAACGACACGGTGGCGACCTCCGAAATCCGCTATGGCGACAATGACCGGCTGGCGGCCCGTGTCGCCACCATGATGGGCGCGGACCTTTTGGTGCTGCTCTCCGACATTGACGGGCTCTACACCGCGCCGCCAGCATTGGACCCCGGTGCGAAGTTCATTCCGGTGGTCGAGCGCATCACATCAGACATCGAAGCGATGGCCGGAGCCGCCGCGTCCGAGCTGTCGCGCGGCGGCATGCGTACCAAGCTCGATGCGGGCAAGATCGCCACCGCGGCGGGCACGGCGATGATCATCACCTCCGGCACAAGGCTGTCGCCGCTGATGGCGATCGAGCGCGGCGAGCGCGCGACATTCTTCAAGCCCAGCGCCAATCCGGTGAAGGGCTACAAGACCTGGATTGCCGGCCAGCTCGAACCGGCCGGGCGGCTGACCGTCGATGCCGGCGCCATCGGGGCGCTTATTTCGGGCAAGTCGCTGCTGCCGGCCGGGGTCAAGCTGGTCAGCGGCAATTTCTCCCGCGGCGACACGGTGGCGATCCTGTCGCCCGAGGGCCGCGAGATCGCGCGCGGGCTGGTTGCCTACGATGCCACCGATGCCGTAAGGATCGCAGGCCTGAAGACGGGCGAGATCGAGACCGTGCTCGGTTACGAGGCGCGTTCGGCGATGATCCACCGCGACGATCTCGTCGTAAGTCACGCCGGCGACGACACAGGCGGAGGATGAGCCATGCTGAAGCTGCATGAAAAATCCGGGGACGACACCGTGGCGCTGATGGCCGATATCGGCCGCCGCGCTCGCGCTGCCGCCCGACCGCTGGCCATCGCCACCGCCGCCGACAAGAACGCCGCGCTTGTCGCTATGGCCGACGCGATCATTTCCCGCGAGCGGGACATTCTCGACGCCAACGCCATCGATGTCTCGGATGGCCACGAATCCGGACTTTCCGGCTCCTTCATGGATCGGCTGAAGCTCGATCCGGCACGCATCCGCGCGATGGCGGACGGCATTCGCGAAATCGCTGCCCTGCCCGATCCAGTCGGTGATGTCATCGCCGCGTGGGAGCGGCCGAACGGTCTGCACATAGAGCGCGTGCGCACGCCGCTCGGTGTCGTCGGCGTGATCTATGAAAGCCGGCCGAACGTGACGGCGGATGCCGGCGCGCTCTGCCTCAAGGCTGGCAATCCGGTGATCCTGCGCGGCGGCTCGGATTCGCTCAATTCCTCCTCGGCGATCCATGCGTGCCTTGTCGAAGGACTGAAGGCGGCCGGTCTGCCTGAGGATGCCATCCAGCTGGTGCCGACCACCGATCGCGCCGCGGTCGGCGAGATGCTCAAGGGCCTTGGCGGCACGCTCGACGTGATCATCCCGCGCGGCGGCAAAAGCCTGGTTGGGCGGGTGCAGGGCGAGGCAAGGGTGCCGGTCTTCGCCCATCTCGAAGGCATCTGCCATCTCTATATCGACCGCTCCGCCGAGCTCGACATGGCGGTGCGGGTCGCCGTCAACGCCAAGATGCGGCGCACCGGCGTCTGCGGTGCCGCCGAAACGCTGCTGGTCGACCGTGCGGTCGCCGCCACCCATCTGATGCCGATCCTCGACGCGCTTCGCGCCGCCGGCTGCGAGATCCATGCCGATGCCGAGGTACTGAAGGTGTTTTTCGACGCCAAGCCGGCGACCGATGCCGACTGGGTGACCGAATATCTCGACGCCATCATCGCGGTGAAGCTGGTCGACGGCATCGGTGGCGCGATCGAGCATATCGAAACCTTCTCCTCGCATCATACCGAGGCGATCGTCGCCGAGGATGCCAACACCGTCGAACGCTTCTTCAACGAGATCGATTCGGCGATCCTGCTGCACAATGCCTCGACGCAGTTCGCCGATGGCGGCGAGTTCGGCATGGGTGCCGAAATCGGCATCGCCACCGGCAAGATGCACGCGCGCGGGCCCGTCGGCGTCGAGCAATTGACCTCGTTCAAATACCGCGTGCGCGGGTCGGGACAGGTGAGGCCTTGACGTCTTTCGTTGCTAGAGCCTGAGGCGATGCTGGCGTCTTCTGAACCGGCAATATCCTCCGCTTATCTGAAAATGCCGCATGCCGAGAAGGGCCTTGCCGTCGGCCTGTTCGGCGGTTCGTTCAACCCGCCTCATGCCGGCCACGCATTGGTCGCCGAAATCGCTTTGCGGCGTCTGGGGCTGGACCAGCTTTGGTGGATGGTGACCCCAGGCAATCCGCTGAAGAGCACACGCGAGCTGGCGCCGCTGGGCGAGCGCATCGCGTTTTCCGAGAAGATCGCCAAGAACCCGAAGATCAAGGTCACAGCCTTCGAGGCGGCACACAATGTGCGCTACACCGCCGACACGCTGGCGCTGGTCAAGGCGCGCAATCCCGGCGTCGACTTCGTCTGGATCATGGGCGCCGATTCCCTGCGGGACTTCCATCGCTGGCAGCGCTGGCGCGAGATCGTCATGACCTTTCCGATCGCGGTCATCGACCGACCGGGCGCCACGCTGTCCTTTCTGTCGTCGGTTGTCGCCAAGACCTTCGATTACGCCCGCATCGACGAAGGCGACGCGCCAAGGCTGGCGCGGATGAAGGCGCCGGCCTGGACCTTCATTCACGGGCCGCGTTCCTCGCTGTCGTCGAGCGCCATTCGGCAAATGACGAAGGGTTGAGCGTCTCGTCCATCCGGCCATGTCGTTTTTACAGCGGCGTCCGCCTGACCCATGGGCGATGCTGATCAGCCATGGCGATTCAGAAGCAAACCCATCCCACGATCGGCCCCGACCAGGGCAACACGCCTGCGCCGCTGATCGCGATTGCCAGTGTCATCGTGTCGATGGCGCTGATTGCCATCGGCAACGGGCTGATGTTCGCCTATATCCCCGTCCGGCTCGGCATCGAGGGATTCGATCCAGTCTGGGCAGGGCTGATCGTCACCGGCCTGTCGGCCGGCGGCCTCGCCGGCTGTATCCTGACCGGCCCGCTGGTGCGCAGGGTCGGCCACGCACGTGCCTTCATGGTGTTGTCGGCGCTGATCGCGCTGTCCAATGCCGCCATCGGCGCCGGACCGCACCCGCTGCTGTGGATCGTGGCGCGCGCGCTTTACGGCTTTGCGATATGCGGCCTGTTCATCGTCGCGCAGAGCTGGCTCAACGATGCACTGCCGAACGCCGTCCGGGGCCGGGTGATGGCTGTGTTCTATGTCGCCTACATTGCCGGTCTTGGCGTTGGTTATGCGACGCTTGCCGTGATTGACATTCACACGGCCGCCGCGTCGCTGATCGGCATCGCCTTTACCGCTCTGTCGATCCTGCCTGTCGGCATGACACGCCTTGCCCAGCCGCCGGCGCCGCAGGCTGCTTCGGTGGCGTTGCGCCAAGCCTGGCGGATTTCGCCGGTCGGCGTCGCCGGCATGCTGGCGGTCGGCGGCCTGTCGATGATCATTTCCGGCTTCGCGCCCATCCACGCCACGGCCAAGGGCTACAGCCAAGCCGATGTCGCGCTGCTGCTGTCGGCAATGCCGGTCGGCACGCTGATCCTGCAGATACCGCTCGGCTGGCTCTCCGACCGTACTGATCGGCGCTACGTGCTTGCCGGCGCCGCGGCGCTGGCGGTCGTCGCCAGCGTGCTCGCCATCGCCTTCGACGGCGGTGCTCTGATGGCTCTGGTGGTGATCTACCTGATCTGGGACGGGGCGGCGGAATCGATCTATGCGCTCTCCAGCGCACATGCCGCCGACCGCGCCAGGAAGGATGAACTGCTGGCGCTGTCGAGCTCGATGCTGTTTGCCTGGTCGCTCGCCGGCTTCATCGTGCCAGGCATCGTCACGGCGCTTTCCGCCGTCTTCGGCACGGCAACCTTCATCTATGTCGGCATCGTCATCGCCTCGGTATTCTGCCTTTTCGTGCTGTGGCGGGTGATCGCGGCTGGCCGCGTTCCGGCGGCCGCCACGGGCAGTTTCGCGCCGATGTCGGCGCATGCGCCCTTGCCGGTCGAACTCGCCTTCGCGCCGGACGAAGCGGTCCGCCACAGGGGCGACTGATTACTGCTTGCGGGCCTCGGGTGGCGGTGCCTCCGGAGGCGGCTGCGGGATCGAGATGCCCTCGCTGTCGAAGGCCTGCTTGGCGCGTTTCGTCATGTCGGTGGCGAAATGGTCCGCCGCCGCGGTCCAGTAGCGCAAGGTGAGCGAAACGGTCGTATCGCCGAGCCCGGCCACGAAGGCGATCGGCGCCGGTTCGCGGCGGATGCGCTTCTCGGCACCGGCAATGGCAAGCAATGTCTTCTGGGCGCCGTCCATGTCGTTCCAGGAGCCGATGCTGAGTGTGATGTCAGTGCGGCGCACGCCGTTGCGGGTGAAATTGCGCACCGGCTGATTCCACAGCGTCGAATTGGGCGCCAATATGTAGATGCCGTCGGCGGTTCTGAGCTTGGTGGCGAATAGGCCGATTTCCTCGACCGAACCGGCAATGGAACCGACCTCAACGGATTCGCCAATGCGGAATGGCCGCAGAGCAAGCAGCATGATGCCGGCGGCGATGTTCTGCAGCGTGCCTTGCAGGGCCAGACCGATGGCGAGGCCGATGGCGCCGATCGCGGCGATGATCGATGCCGTCTGCACGCCGAACTGGCCTAGCACCATGATGACGACGAGGATCAGAATGGCGTAGCGCGCGATCTTCGAAAAGAAATGCCGCAGAGTCGCGTCGAAACCATGGATATGGCCGAGGCCAGCCGAGATCGAGCGCTCGGCAAGGTTGGCAACGCTGTAGCCGACCACCAGGAGGATGACGGCGCCGAGGGCGGAAAAGGAATAGGAGACGATCAGCGTACTCAGCTGCGCGAGGCCGGTCTGGACGGTGAGAAAGGTGTTTTGCGGGTCGATCGGCATGGCGGGATTCCGGTTGGTCGGTCAGCCGGTAATCGCTGCGGAAGGGCTGGGTTCCGATGTTTTTGCGTCTCGCGTGGAACAACATTCCAGTCGGCGAGTTCGCGTCGATCGGGGCTCCGTCTTGAAACTGCAACGGAACTCTGCCTATCTAAGTGGTGTCACCTGCTTTAAGGGGTGATTTGGTTGTTCTTGCTGCGAAAGGAAATACACTGAGAACAGCACTGCGGAAGAAGGCCGACATCGTGCCTTCGCCGGCCAGGATCAGCGTAGACGACGCCGTGTCCCGTGCCATCAAGACAGTCCTTGCCAGTCTGGAAGACTCCAAGGCCGAAAACATTGTCTCAATCGACATTCAGGGGAAATCGAGCCTCGGCGACTACATGGTCGTTGCGTCGGGCCGATCGCACCGTCATGTCGCGGCTGTCGCCGATCATCTCCTCAAGGCGCTCAAGGATGCCGGTCTCGGCACCGCGCGCGTCGAGGGACTGTCAGGCGCCGACTGGGTCCTGATCGATTCTGGCGATATCATCGTCCATGTCTTCCGTCCCGAAGTCCGCGAATTCTACAATCTCGAAAAGATGTGGCAGGCGCCGGATCTCGAGGAAGAGACCCTCCACTAAGCCGATTGTGTTCGATGCATGTCGTTGCCGTAAACCGGTTCCCTCTGTCGGGTGACATGCATTAGCGGCTATAGAGGCGAGGATGAAGATTTCAGTTCATGCCGTGGGCCGAATGAAAGCCGGCCCCGAGCGGGAGTTGGCCGACCGCTATTTCGAGCGCTTCGCCAAGAGCGGCCCCGGCGTGGGGCTCGAATTCGCCGGGATCACCGAGATCGCCGAGGGCCGCGCGCAGAGCGCCACCGAGCGCCAGCGCGACGAAGGTTCGCGGCTGCAGGCACAGCTGCAGCCAGGCACGGCCCTCATCCTGCTCGATGAGCGAGGCAAGAGCCTGTCTTCACAGGATTTCGCCGGCCGTCTCGGACAGTTGCGCGACGGCGGACGCAAGGCGCTGGTCCTCGCCATTGGTGGCGCCGACGGCCACGATCCGTCGCTGCGCGGCCAGGCCGAGCTGGTGATGTCGTTCGGGGCGCTCACCTGGCCGCATCAGCTGGTGCGGGTGATGCTGGGTGAACAACTCTACAGGGTAGCGACGATCCTGTCGGGTCATCCCTATCACCGATCCTGAAAGCCACCGGATCGCACCGAATTTGGCCCCAAATGCCGCGCAAGATTCGACGTGGGCCTGTTTTTCCGTTGCATTGCGTTATTGCGAACCCTTTGGGCGAAGGCGCTAACATGGTTGATGATTCGTTAACGAAGGCGCGGATAGAATCGATCGCGAATGTCTGAAGGCTGGAAATCGACGACGGGCTCATCGACGGGGGGCTCCTGGCGCGTGCGCTGCGGTATCGCCGCCGCGGCGGCGCTTCTGTCGCTGCATGCGGTGCGGGCCGAAAATACGCTCGATATGGCGCCCGATCCGGACCAGAGCCGTGCCGAATACGAGCAGGTTTCGAAGGAAATAACGCTGTCGTCCGAACGGCTGGCCAAGCTCGCCGCCGATATCGCAACGGTCAAGAAGGACCACGCCTCGATCACGGCGGCACTCATCCAGTCGGCGATGACCGAGCAGAAGCTCGGCCAGGACATCGAGGACATCGGCGCCAAGCTGGAAGGGCTGAAGGGCCAGCAGCAGAAGATTCGCGCTTCACTGGCGGCGCGACGCGACGTGCTGGCCGAAGTGCTGGGTGCGCTGCAGCGCATGGGGCTCAACCCGCCGCCGGCGATCCTGGTCAAGCCGGAAGACGCGCTGTCGTCGGTGCGCAGCGCCATCCTGCTAGGCGCCGTGGTGCCGGAGCTGCGCCAGCAGACCGACAGCCTGCTGGCCGATCTCAAGGAGCAGACCCGGGTGACGGCTTCGATCGAGGCCGAACGGGCGCGGCTGACGGCGGCGGTCGGCGATCAGACGGCGGAAAAGAAGCGGCTCGGCATGCTGCTCGAAGCCAAGCAGAAGCTCGAGACCGACACGAAGGCGCAGATGGCGGCCGAACAGCAGCGTTCCGAGCAATTGGCGGCCAAAGCCAGTAGCCTGAAGGATCTGATCGCCTCGCTCGAAGCGCAGGCGGACAAGAACCGCAGGGCCGCGGACGCCGCGAAGACAGCCGCCGCTGGCCAGGCCGGCGGCACCGAGCCCGGCGGCGACCAGACGGCATCGCTGCCGGTTCCCGAAGGCAACAGGTTGACCGCCGCGGCGCCTTTCTCGGCGCTGCAAGGACAGGTCGCCCTGCCGGTCACCGGTCGCATCAAACGCAGGTTTGGCGCCGACGACGGTAACGGCGCCTTGATGCTTGGGGACATGGTTGCGACACAATCGGGAGCCATCGTCACCGCGCCGGCGGATGGGAATGTGCTTTATGCGGGGCCGTTTCGCTCCTACGGTCAACTCTTGATCCTCAATGCCGGCGACGGTTATCATGTCGTCTTGGCTGGGATGAGCAGAATCAGCGTCGCGACTGGCCAGTCGGTGCTTGCAGGAGAGCCGGTCGGCGCGATGGGAGAAGCCCGGGTGGCAAGCACCTCGGTTTCGAAGAATGGAAATGCCACGCCGGAGCTCTATGTCGAGTTCCGCAAGGATGGAAAACCCGTCGATCCGGCCCCATGGTGGGCGGACCGTTTTTCTGGAAGGACGTGAAATGATGCGGAAACTGTCGCTTCTGTTTGCCGGTGCGCTGATGGGCGCGTCCGCCATGAGCCTTGTCTATGGCGCACCCGGCTCGGCGGCGAACGCTGCGGGGTCGGAGACCTACAAGCAACTGGCGATCTTCGGCGACATCTTCGAGCGGGTGCGGGCGCAGTATGTGACCCCGCCCGACGACAAGTCGCTGGTCGAGAACGCCATTAACGGCATGCTTTCCTCGCTCGACCCGCACTCCTCCTACATGAACGCCGAACAGGCGCAGGACATGCGCGTGCAGACCAAGGGCGAGTTCGGCGGCCTCGGCATCGAGGTCACCATGGAGAATGACCTGGTCAAGGTGATCACGCCGATCGACGACACGCCGGCCGCCAAGGCTGGTGTGCTGGCCGGCGACTATATCGCCAAGATAGACGGCGAGGAGGTTCGCGGCCTGACGCTCAACGACGCGGTCGACAAGATGCGCGGCCTAGTCAACACGCCGATCAAGCTGACCATCCTGCGCCAGGGCGCCGACAAGCCGATCGAGCTGACGGTGGTGCGCGACATCATCAAGGTCAAGGCGGTCAAGTTCCGGGTCGAGAACGATATCGGCTACATGAAGATCACCTCCTTTACCGAAAAGACCTATGACGACCTCGAGAACGCCATCGAGACCATCAAGAAGCAGGTGCCGGACGACAAGCTGAAGGGCTATGTGCTCGACCTGCGCCTCAATCCGGGCGGCCTGCTCGACCAGGCGGTGAGCGTGTCGGATGCCTTCCTCAAGCGCGGCGAGATCGTCTCGACGCGCGGACGCGATCCAAAGGACGTCACCCGCTTCGACGCCAAGCCGAAGCAGACCGACGACATCAACGGCAAGCCGATGATCGTGCTCGTCAATGGCGGCTCGGCCAGCGCTTCGGAAATCGTCGCCGGCGCGCTGCAGGACCTGCGCCGCGTCACGGTGGTCGGCACGCAGTCCTTCGGCAAGGGCTCGGTGCAGACCATCATCCCGCTCGGCGAGAATGGCGCGCTCAGGCTGACGACGGCGCTCTATTACACGCCGTCGGGCAAATCGATCCAGGGCAAGGGCATCACGCCCGACATCAAGGTCGACCAGCCGCTGCCGCCCGAACTGCAGGGCAGGGATCTGACGCGCGGCGAATCCGATCTCAAGGGCCATATCAAGGGCGCCGACGAGAGCAAGACCGGCTCGGGTTCCGCAGCCTATGTGCCGCCGGATCCGAAGGACGACCTGCAGCTCATCTATGCCGAGCAGTTGCTGCGCGGCCAGAAGACCGATCCGGCCTTCCCGCCCAATCCGGAAAAGGCCGTGCTCAACCAGTAAGGCAACCGGTCTGGCCGGTTGAACGAAGCAATGCGATGCTGCCGGGACCGAAAGGTTCCGGCAGTTTGATTCGGGGGGCAGGACCAAGCCTCCAGATACGGCGCCAAGGGGCGCCAGGATTGATGAATTCGTGCATGTGTTGCGGAAGGAGGTCGCCTTCGGAACCGTGCATCGGGGACAGGGCTTGGCTGATATCGGCAAGGACATCGAACGCCCGCTTGGACAGGCCGTCCAGGCGCCTCGCGCCGCCGGCAAGATCAGCGTCGGTGTGATCGCGATGAGCGCGATCGTGCTTGCCGTGGTCGGCGTCTCGGCCGCGATCGCGTTCAGGGAAAAGCCCTTTCGAAAGCCGCAGGAAGTCGCCGTCTCGACGCCGAAAGTGACCGCGGCGGCCGAGCCCGCCGCGTCGCCTCCCGCATTGGCCCCGGCGGCGACGCCAAAAGTGGAGATGCCGGCCAAGACGGGCGGTCCGCAAATCATTCATGTGCAGACCGAAGAAGGCGATGGCTCGCCAAAGGCGGCAATTGTCATTCGCGATCCATCGACCGTCGGCCAGAACCTCAAGATCGCGCATATTCCCGACAGGGCGATGATAGAAACCAGTGAAACCGGGCCCTTGCCGATGCGCTCCGCCGACGGAAGGCGACCCTTCGACGTCTATGCGCGGCCATGGTCCGGCACGCGTGGCGCACGTGTGGCGATCATCATCGGCGGGCTCGCGGTTTCACAGACCGGCACCCAGGCGGCGATCGCCAAGCTGCCGGCGGAAGTGACGCTGGCCTTCGCGCCACAGGGTAATAGCATCGGCCGTTGGATGCAGGCCGCAAGGCAGAGCGGCCACGAGGTCGTCATGCAGGTGCCGCTTGAGCCGTTCGACTATCCCAAGGTCAACCCCGGCCGCAACACGCTGACGGTGGCGGCGAGCGCGGAAGAAAACCTGAAAAACCTGCACTGGGCGCTGTCGCGGACGACGAACTATACCGGTGTCATGAACTATATGGGCGCGCGGTTTTCCGCCGACTCCGCGGCCATGGAGCCGTTCATGGCCGAACTTGGCAAAAGGGGCCTCGCCTATATCGACGACGGCTCGTCGGCGCGCAGCCTGGCTCCGGACATGGCGCTGAGGAATGGTGTGCCTTTCGTCGCCGGCGACACGGCGATCGACGCGGTGCAGGATCGCGGCGCCATCCTGAAGAAGCTCGACAGTCTCGAAGCGACCGCGCGTGCCAAAGGCACGGCCGTCGGCATCGGCTCGGCTTTCGACCTGACGGTCGACACGGTGTCGTCATGGGTGGCCGAGGCCAAGAAGCGCGGCATTGAGATCGTGCCGATTTCAGCGGTGGCCGTCGATCCGCAAAAGGGTTAGCCAAGGCCTTCGGAAAGGCGACTGGAGAGACTGAGTGATGCCGCAGACGAAAAAAGTCGACCGCGAAACGCTGCCCTACCGACCCTGTGTCGGGCTGATGATCCTCAATGGCGAAGGGCTGGTCTGGGTCGGGCATCGCATTGCCGAACCCGACAGCGAGTTCGCCGGCACAACGCAGCTCTGGCAGATGCCGCAAGGTGGCATCGACAAGGGCGAGGAGCCGTTGCAGGCCGCCGAGCGCGAGCTCTATGAGGAGACCGGCATGCGCAGCGTCTCGCTGTTGGCGGAAGCGCCGGACTGGATCAACTATGACCTGCCGGACCACCTGGTCGGTATCGCCTTCAAGGGGCGGTATCGCGGCCAGACGCAGAAATGGTACGCCTTCCGCTTCCATGGCGATGCCAGCGAGATCCAGATCAATCCGCCGCCGGGCGGCCACACAGCCGAATTCGACAAATGGTTATGGCGGCCGATGCAAGACCTGCCCGACCTGATCGTGCCGTTCAAGCGCAAGGTCTATGAAGATGTGGTGGCGGCGTTCAGACATCTGGCGCGATAGCCGCGCGGCCCTGGCCGAGGTTGCCGCGCCGGTGCGGTGGTCGTATTGGTCGTCGATGCAACGAGGCTCGCCATGAACGACGCCGTCAACGGGGATGCTTCGAAAACCGCCACCGGTGGGCCAATCAGCGAAGCGGCAGCCGGGGCGATCCTGACCATCGATCTCGGTGCGATCCGCGAAAACTACCGGCGGCTGAATGCAAGGCTGGGTGGCGTACGCTGTGCCGGCGTGGTCAAGGCCGACGGCTATGGTCTAGGTGCGGGCCAAGTGGCATGGGCGCTGATGAAAGAAGGCTGCGACATCTTCTTCGTCGCTCTGCTGGCCGAAGGAATTGCGCTCCGCAAGGCGATCGGGACGGGACCCGAGATCTATGTGCTGAACGGTCTGCCGCCAGGCTCCGAGGGGGAAGCGGTCGCGTCTGGTCTCCGCGCGGTCATCAACAGTGGCGCACAGTTGAGAGCCTGGCGCGCGGCGGGACACCGCGTTGGCCAAAGACTTCCGGCCGCGATCCAGGTCGACAGCGGCATGTCGCGACTTGGCATGGCGCCGCCCGACGTCGAGGCGATGGCCGGCGACACCGCCGCGTTCGATGGCATCGGCGTCAGATATCTGATGAGCCACTTGGCTTGCGCCGACGAGCCGCACCATCCCGCCAACGAACAGCAGCGGCGGGCCTTCGAGCGGTTGCGGGCCATGCTGCCCGGGGCACCCGCCTCGCTCGCCAATTCCTCCGGCATCTTTCTGGGACCATCCTATTATTATGATCTCGCTCGCCCTGGCGCCGCGCTCTACGGCATCAATCCGACGCCTGCCGAACCCAACCCGATGCTGCCCGTGGTGCGGCTGCAGGCCAAGGTGGCGCAGACGCGCGGCGTCGAAAAGGGCGCCGGCATCGGCTATGGCCACACCTACCATGCGGAAGGGCCGCTCAGCCTGGCGACGATCTCGTTCGGCTACGCGGATGGCTGGCTGCGCCGGTCCGCGTCGGCCGCCTGGTTCGAGGGCACGCGCCTGCCCTTCCTCGGACGCGTGTCGATGGATTCGATCATTCTCGACATCTCGGCCCTGCCGCCCGGCAAGCTTCGCGAAGGGGATCTCGTCGAACTACTCGGCCCTTCGCAAAGCGTCGACGACGCCGCCGGCCATGCCGGCACGATCGGCTACGAAATCCTGGCCAGCCTCGGAACGCGGTTTCACCGGCGCTATATCGGCGGGTAACCCTTGGGACTAACCCCTTGGCGGGTGCGGCAAAATCCGGCAGACAGTGGATGGCATGCCCGGTGTCCGTGGCGGCGTGGAGCGTGATGCGATGAAGATCATGGTGCTGGGCGGTGGCGTCATTGGGGTGACCACGGCCTATTATCTTGCCGAGGCCGGCCATGAGGTGACTGTGATCGACCGCCAGAAAGGGCCGGGGCTGGAAACCAGCTTCGCCAATGCCGGTGAGATTTCGCCCGGCTATGCCTCGCCCTGGGCCGGCCCGGGCATTCCGCTCAAGGCGATCAAGTGGCTCTTGATGAAGCATGGCCCGCTGGTGGTGCGGCCGGCGTTCGACCCGCACATGTGGACCTGGCTGGTCAAGATGCTGCGCAACTGCACCGCCGAGCGCTACGCGATCAACAAATCGCGCATGGTGCCGCTGGCCGAATACAGCCGTGACACGCTTAAGGCGCTGCGCGAGGCGACCGGCATCGCCTATGACGAGCGGACGCAGGGCACGCTGCAACTGTTTCGCACGCAAAAGCAGCTCGACGGCACATCAGGCGATGTCGAGGTGCTGAAGAAATATGGCGTGCCCTATGAGGTCCTTGATCCCGACGGCTGCATCGCGGCGGAACCGGCGCTGGCCGGGGTGCGCGAGAAATTCGTCGGAGGCCTGAGGCTGCCGCATGACGAGACCGGCGACTGCAAGATGTTCACCGACAGGCTGGCCGAGCTCTGCGTGGCGCGCGGCGTCAAGTTCGAATACGACACGACGATATGGCGCGTCATCCGCAGCCGCAACCGCGTCAACAGTATGAGCACCAGCAAGGGCTGGCTGACCGCCGACGCCTATGTGATGGCGCTGGGCAGCTATTCGGCGGACTTCATGCGCCGGATGAAGCGACCGATCCCGGTCTATCCGGTCAAGGGCTACTCGATCACGGTGCCGATCAAGGACGCCGCCGCCGCACCCGTGTCGACCGTGATGGACGAAACCTACAAGGTCGCGATCACCCGGCTCGGCGATCGCATCCGCGTCGGCGGCACGGCCGAGATTTCCGGATTCGACCTCAGGCTGCATGAATTGCGCCGGCGCACGCTCGAACACTCGGTCGGCGACCTTTTTCCGGGCGCCGGCGCGATGCGGGAGGCAACGTTCTGGTGCGGGCTGCGGCCGATGACGCCGGACGGACCGCCGCTGATCGGCCGCACGGAGCTGTCCAACCTCTATCTCAACACCGGCCACGGAACGCTCGGCTGGACCATGGCCTGCGGCTCGGCCAAGGTGCTTTCCGACATCATCTCGAACCGGGTGCCTGACATCGACGTGCGTGCCTTGGCGCAGGAGCGTTACCTGAAATAGCAGCCGCGCCTTTCGTGCTTGTATCGTTGCCCCGGAACCGGGGCGATATCAGAACGCCTGGCTGACCCACGCCTCGTCGAACAGCAGCCGGTACGCCCACGGGATCGTCACATTGGTGGCGACCGGGTTCGAGTGGGCGAGGTAGTCGTCATAGACCGGCTTCATCCTGGCGTAGAAGGCGGGGTCGAGCACCATCATGCCGTTCTCCGAATCGTGGAAGAAGCTGCGGTTGTTGAGGTTGACCGAGGATATGGCGACCAGCCTTTCATCGATCATCATGATCTTGGAATGCAGGACCACGTCAGGCGCCTTGAACTCGCGGATATTGATACGGTCGCCATATTTCTCGACGAACAGCTTGTTGAGCGCGGTGAGGAACTTGCCGCCGATATCGCCCTTGAGGTCGATGCGGCCGACAATGTCGATCCTGACGCCGCGGGCGAGTGCCCGGTCAAAAGCCTTGGCGAGGCTCGGCGTCGGATTGAGGTAGGGGTTGACGATCTGGATATGGTGCCGGGCGGCATCGACCAGCTCGACGAAATAGGCCTCCAGCGCATGGTCATCCTCATAGGGCACCGAGATGAAATGCCGGGCATTGCCCCGAGGGCCATCTCCGCGGACCGGGATGGAGAAGGGGCGCGCCAGGTTGGTGTCTGCGTCGCGCAGCCATATCGTCGACAGCTGCGCGGCGAGCGTCTCGACCGTCGCCCGGTCGGCGAACTCGATGTCGAAGTCGCTCCAGTTCGAATAGTAGTTCAGCGAAAACCCGTCGGTCTTGCCGTATTGCTCGAGATCCGGATAGCGCGTCAGATCGATCGGCTGGTGGAACAGGAAACCGTCATGGATGTTGCGGCCGCCGATGATGACGCGCGAGCGCGCGGGGTCCTGCGCCAGCGTCGCCAGCATCTTGACATGATGCACCTTGTGCAGTTGTGAAATCTGCTCGTCGATCGGCGCGCCGTGGTCCGCCCGCCAGCGATATTCCTGCAGCTCCACATTGGGGAATTCGGCGGCCAGCCGGTGCAGCATGGCGTCGTCCTTGTCGCGCTCCAGCACGTCGGTGACCGTGATGCGCACCTTGGTGCCAAGCGCTGCATGATGGCGGATCAGCCGTTCGATGACGCGGCCGGAAAAGTCGGCCTTGAATTCCAGCGAGGACAGATAGATCAGCTTCAGCCTCGGCGCCTTCGAGAAATCGAGCGGCAGTTCCGGATCGCCTCTGTCTATTGCCGCATCTGACAGCGGGGCGCCCATTAACGCCTCGACCTTGGCGTTGAAGCCGTCGCGCGACTTGCGCAGCAGCCTGGGCTCGCCGATCGGCATGGCGCAGGTCTGCGACAGCCAGCGGCTGGCATAGAAGGCGCGCTCGAGCGCATCGAGGCCGGCATCGCCGGGGACTGGGCAGCGCTGGTAGCGGCTGTCCAAGCTGGCAAGCGCCGGATCCGCGGTTTCTTCGCGCCGGATGGTGAGCGGTGTACTGGCGGGCGCAAGGCTGGAGCGGATCCTCGCCGTGCACCGGTTCAGGCCGTCGCCCGGGAACAGGCTGACCGAGTCGTCCTCGCCGGAGAGGTGAAAGCCGAATGCCGCGCCGGCGGCGATGGTGCGTGTGGCCGCGCCAGCGCGGAGCGCCAATGCGCCGTCGCAACTGCCTTCGATGTCGGCCGGCTGTTTGCCCGCCTGGCGCACGACGATCTCGGTGCTGTGTGTCTGCAAGCCGGAGAAATCGAAAATCCTTGGGGCCGAGGGCCGCGCCGCCGCATCGATATAGAGCGTCTGCCGCGACACCCGCCAGCGGCCCTCGAAATAACCGTCGCCGCTGCCTCCACCGGCCGGCGGCAGATGAGCGTTGGCGACCGGTCCGGCCAGGTGCTGGAGCGTCGAATAGGTCGCCTGGAAATCGCGGTTCTGGACATCGAGGCGGTTGCGCCCGAAGGGGCCGGTGCCGTTGGCACGGTCCATGGCGCCGAGCTGGTTGCGGGCGAGCAGTGCCAGGAACCGTCTTTCATAGTCGCTGCCGCCGTCATTGCCGAAGAACTGCTCAGCCGCGATCCGCGACCCGGGCGTGCCAGCCGACAGCGAGGGCCGCGCGCAAGCCTCCTGCCCAGCCGGGAGCTCGCAGGCATTGCGGCCCGCACCGCAGCCGGCAAGGGCGGCCAACCCGAACAGGGCGAGGATGGCCGTGCTGATGTTCACCCCGCCGCCTCGGTCTTCATGACGCTCAACTGCGCCGGGTCGCGGGGCGGCATGAAACCTTGCGGGAAAACCTTGCAGACAGGGATGGCGAAGGTGGCGATCAGCAGTTCCGCCTCGCTGCGCATCTTGCGCGGCGCCGTCATGTCATCGCGGATCGCCCTCGCGGAGGCGACAAGGGCGCCGTCGCAGTCGCAATGGTTGCGGCGGGCGATGTAGCAGGCGTCATGAGTTCGGCAAACGGCGTCGAGGCGATCGACAGGTCGGGCCGACAGATCGCCGGTGCGGGTGCCGGGACCGCAATAATTGCCGATGACGAAAGGCGAGGGACGCGCCATGGCGAAGCGGATCGGTTTCGGCAATTCGGCTTCCGGGACTTTTGTCCACGGGTTGGCGCATGCGGAAACGAACAGCAGCGGCAGGATGGCAAGAACGGCTCGCATGTCTATCCGCGCCAGCTTTCTGAAAGATGCCCCACCACGACCTGTCCCATGGCCGGCGACCGCACGCCTGATGCCACACTGGTCGGTTTTGTGGCAAGGAAAAGGCGGCGTGCGTGATCCAGGCCCGCGTTATTGTGATGTCGGCACCCTGCCTGAAGGGCGCGAAACCCGCAGGCATTTGAGGGAAATCAGGTAAACAACCCCCGCTCCCGTTCCACCGCCTTGGTGATGAAGCCGGCGACGATCTGGACGCGGCGCAGCGGCCTCACCGATTCGTGATAGACCAGCCAGTAGGCGCGGCGGATGGGCGCGACCACATCGACGGCCACCAACTCCGGCATCGAGCGGGCGACGAAGGTGTGCAGGATGCCGATGCCGGCGCCCGAGCGCACGGCTTCGGCCTGGCCAAGTGCGGAGGAGATGGCAAAGCTGGTCCGCCAATCGGCGCTGAATTCGGCGGCGTAGTCGAGCGACGGGCTGACGATCAGGTCAGGCACATAGCCGATAAGGGTGTGCTGGCCAAGTTCGGCGGCGGTTTTGGGCAGGCCATGCGCGTCGACATAGCCGCGGGAGGCAAACAGGCCGAGCGAGTAGTCGACCAGTTTCCCCGCCACCAGCCGGCCTTCGGTCGGCCGCTCGACGGTTATGGCAATGTCGGCCTCGCGCCGCGACAGGGAGAAGGAGCGCGGCACCGGGACGAGTTGGATGGTGAGTTCGCGGTGCTGGGCGGTGAGTTCGCCCAGCCGCTTGGCCAGGAAGGCGACGCCGAAGCCGTCGGGTGCGCCGATGCGCACGGTTCCGGAAACATCGTCGCCTTCGCCCGATATGGTCGAGCGGGCGGCGATCATGTCGCCTTCCATGCGCTCGGCGATGTCGAGGAAGCGCTCGCCGGCCGGGGTCAGTTCGCTGCCGGTGGTCAGCCGGCGGAAGAGTTTCGTGCGTAACGCGCCTTCAAGGGCCGCGATGCGGCGCGAGACGGTGGCGTGGTTCAGCTCAAGCCGCCTGGCGGCGCCAAGGATCTGGCCGGCCCGCGCCACGGCGAGGAAGATGCGGGCGTCATCCCAGTTCATGGCCTTCCCCTGATAGCGATCCCAGGCGAGTATTTGCGAGAATTGATGCTCACGCGTCAAACGATATCTATTTTACGCACAACGGTTGCGTTCTCCCTCGCGTTGCCATCGGCCAGCCAAAGGCGGACAATGCGACATCACAAACCAGGGAGAGAAATCATGATCGACTACGGTCATTTCATCGGCGGCAAGCGTGTCGCCGGCACCAGCGGCCGCAAGCAGGACGTCATGCAGCCGATGGACGGCACGGTGCGCGGCACGGTGGCGCTGGCCTCGCAGGCGGAATTGCGCGCGGCGGTCGAGAACGCCAAGGCCGCACAGCCCCAATGGGCCGCGACCAATCCGCAGCGCCGCGTGCGCGTGCTGATGAAGTTTCTCGAACTGGTCGCCCGCGACTATGACGAACTGGCCGAGATCCTCGCGCGCGAACATGGCAAGACCATCGCCGACGCCAAGGGCGACATCCAGCGCGGCCTGGAAGTGGTCGAGGTCTGCATCGGCGCTCCGCACATGATGAAGGGCGAGTTCACCGACGGCGCCGGCCCCGGCATCGATGTCTATTCGATGCGCCAGCCGCTCGGCGTCGTCGCCGGCATCACGCCGTTCAATTTCCCGGCGATGATCCCGTTGTGGAAGATCGCGCCGGCGATCGCCTGCGGCAACGCCTTCATCCTGAAGCCTTCGGAGCGTGATCCGGGCGTGCCGATGCGCATTGCCGAACTGTTCATCGAGGCCGGTCTGCCGGCCGGCATCCTCAATGTCGTCAACGGCGACAAGGATGTCGTCGACGCCATCCTCGACGATCCCGACATCAAGGCCATCGGCTTTGTCGGCTCGACGCCGATCGCGCATTACATCTATTCGCGCGGCACGGCGGCCGGCAAGCGCGTGCAGTGCTTCGGCGGCGCCAAGAACCACATGATCATCATGCCCGACGCCGATATGGACCAGACCGTCGACGCGCTGATCGGCGCCGGCTACGGCTCGGCCGGCGAGCGGTGCATGGCTATCTCGGTGGCAGTTCCGGTCGGCAACGACACCGCCAACCGGCTGATGGAAAAGCTGATCCCGCGCGTCGAAAGCCTGAAGGTCGGTCCCTCGACGGATTCGGCAGCGGATTTCGGCCCGCTGGTTACCGCCCAGGCGCTGGAGCGCGTCAAGGGTTACGTTGACACCGGTGTCAAGGAAGGCGCCAAGCTTGTCGTCGACGGTCGCGGCTTCAAGATGCAGGGCTATGAGGACGGCTACTATATGGGCGGTTGCCTGTTCGACAATGTCACGGCCGATATGCGCATCTACAAAGAAGAGATCTTTGGGCCGGTGCTCTCGGTGGTGCGCGCGCCGACCTATGAGAACGCCATCAAGCTCGCCAACGACCATGAGATGGGCAATGGCGTCGCCATCTTCACCCGCGATGGCGACGCCGCGCGCGACTTCGCCAGCCGTGTCCAGGTCGGCATGGTCGGCGTCAACGTACCGATCCCGGTGCCGATCGCCTATTACACTTTCGGCGGCTGGAAGGCATCTTCCTTCGGCGATCTCAACCAGCATGGCCCGGACGCGTTCCGCTTCTACACCAAGACCAAGACGGTGACGTCGCGCTGGCCGTCCGGCATCAAGGACGGCGCCGAGTTCGTTATCCCCACGATGAATTGACCGGACGCTTTTTTATCTGGTCTTCCTCCCTGCAAGGCGGATGAGAAGATCGATTGAACCTGAGGCCTAAGTCTCCGGACTTAGGCCTTTTGTTTTTGCAAACGCTAATGTGATGGAACCGGTGGGGATTGCGCGACTTAGGGCTGCAATCCTGCCGTGGAGGAGGCGCGGCAGACAACCAGGGCGCCGACGGCGGGCCGGTGGCATTGCATCGTCCGGCGCAAGGAGGTGTCAAATGACACGACGTCTTACGGCGACAATGTTCGTTGCGGCGATGGCGATGTGCTTGGGTGCTGCCCAGGCAAATGCAGCTGGGCAATGCGCGGCACGCGCCGATATCGTGAAAGCGCTCGGCGAGAACTTCCACGAAAGCGAAGCCGGGCGCGGCCTGATCAACCCCAATGTGGTCCTCGAGGTCTTCGTTTCGGAACAAGGCAGCTGGACGGTCTTGGCGTCCGACACGAAAGGCCAGAGTTGTATCCTGTCGGTCGGCGAAGGCTGGGACAGCCCGACACTCAAGGCGGCCTTGCCGGGCGCCTGAGCGATTTGCCTTTGCGCTCTTGCAACTAGCGCGTGGCGGCGACCTCGGCATGGCCCCGCAGCAGTGTCATCAGTTTCTTGGCGTCCTTGGCGGCGCCTTCCTCGTCGCCGTCCAGGATCGAGCGGATCAATGCAACATGGTGCTCGGCGGATTCCGCCAGCCCGGTGTCGGCCTTGTAGCGGAACCAGAAGCGGCGACTGTGGGTCTGCAGCGGGGCGGCCAACCGGGCGGCGAACGGGTTGTCGGCGGCCAGCGCCAGCGCCTCGTCGAGCGCCTTGTCGGCCTGGATGAAGGCGAGCACATTGCCTGATATCACTGCTTTCTGCATGGCGAGCGCCGCCTCGTGGAACATGTCGGCGGCCTCGCGGGTGACGAAGCGTGCGGCCGAACGGGCGAGCACCACCTCGACGCCGCGCCTTGCGTCGAGCACACGCAGCCAGTCGCCGGGGTGCAGTGGCGCGATCGCGATGCCGGCGCGGGGCCTGACATCGAGCAATCCCTCCCAGGCCAGCCGCTGGATCGCCTCGCGCACCGGCGTGCGGCCGAGCGCCAGCCGCTCGATCAGGGAACCCTCGGTGACAAAACTCGCCGGGGCCAGTTCGAGCGTGACGATCATGTGTTCGAGGACGCGATAGGCCCTGGTCGCCGCGGGTTCGGACACGGTGCTTGCTTCCATGGATATCAAAGGTGCTCTCCTGATATATCTAGAATATATCATAACAAATTCCGTATTGACAGCAGCTTTCCTAACAGATATACGGCTGATATATCAGATGGAGAGATAGCCATGTGGACCGGAGTTTTCCCCGCCGTCACGACCAAATTCACCGCCGACGATCGGCTCGACCACGCCGAGATGGAGCGCTGCTTCGGCCTGCAAATGGATGCCGGCTGCGATGGCATCATTGTCTGCGGCTCGCTCGGCGAGGGACCGATGCTGTCACCTGACGAGAAGATCGAGGTGCTGAAGACCGCGCAGAAGATCGCTGGCAAGAAGCCGGTGCTGCTGACGGTCAACGAGGCTGGCACTCGCGAGGCGGCCAGCATCGCCAAGCGCGCCGCCAAGGAAGGCGCCAATGGCCTGATGGTGGTGCCGAGCCCGATCTACCACACCAACGCGGAAGAGACGGTGGCGGCGCTGCGCGCGGTGGCGGAAGCCGGCGACGTGCCGGTCATGATCTATTCCAACCGGCTCGCCTACCGCGTAGATGTAAGCGTCGACCAGATGGAGGAGCTGGCATCGGACAAGCGCTTCGTCGCCATCAAGGAATCCTCCGACGACATCCGCCGCTCGACAGAGATCATCAACCGCCTGGGCAGCCGCTATGACCTGTTCACCGGCGTGGACAATCTGGCCTTCGAGGCGCTGTCCGTGGGTGCCATCGGCTGGGTGGCCGGTCTGGTCACCGCCTTCCCGCGCGAGACCGTCGCCATCTACCAGCTGATGAAGCAGGGACGTCGCGAAGAGGCGCTCGCCATCTACCGCTGGTTCCGGCCGCTGCTCGACCTCGATGTCTCGACCTATCTGGTGCAGAACATCAAGCTTGCCGAAGTGTTCGCAATCAACACCAATGACCGCGTGCGCATGCCGCGCATGCCGCTGTCGGGCGAACGCCGCAAAGCGGTCGAGAAGATCATCAAGGATGCGCTGGCGGCGCGGCCGACACTGCCGCGGTTCTAAAGAGGGTTCTCTTCTCCGTTCACGGGGAGAAGATGGCGGCAGCCAGATGAGAGGCAGCGCCCAGGTGCAAGGAAAGTCCAAATCGACAGACGAGGGGCGGCGCTCCTCATCCGCCCTTCGGGCACCTTCTCCCCGTGAACGAGGAGAAGGGAGAGACATCGCCATCATCGGCGGCGGCATCATCGGCATTTGCGCTGCTGCCTTCCTTGCCGAGGCAGGACTGGACGTCACGGTCTTCGACCGCACGGGCATCTGCGAGGAGACGAGCTCCGGCAACGCCGCCGCCTTTGCCTTCTCCGACGTGCTGCCGCTGGCGCACAAGGGAATGATCCGGCAGCTGCCAAAATGGCTCGCCGATCCACTCGGCCCGCTCAGCATTCCGCCCGCCTACCTGCCGAAGCTGCTGCCCTGGCTGATCCGATTCTGGCGCGCCGGCGCGCCTGGGAAATACGAAGCGAGCCTGACGGCGCAGGCCGGCATGATGAAGCTTGCCGAGGCCGAATGGATGGATCTGCTCGATCGCTCAGGCACCCGGCCGATGCTGCGCGAGGACGGTTCGCTCGAACTTTACGAAGGCAAGGCCGAGTTCCGCGCCTCGCTGTCGGGCTGGGCGGCGCGCGAGCGCTTCGGCATCGGCTTCCGCCATGTCGAGGGCGAGGACCTGGCGGACCTGCAGCCGGGGCTGTCACCGCGCTTCGTCAAAGGCACTTTCGTCCCTGGATGGAAGACGGTCGCCGATCCAAAACTGCTCGGCAAGGCGGTGTGGGCGTACGCGCAGTCCAAGGGGGCCCGCTTCGAGATGGCCCGCATCGACCGCATCGCGGCGGATCAGGATGGCCCGACACTGACACTGGCCGACGGCACGAGCAGGCAAGCCGGACACATAATCATTGCCGCGGGCGCCTGGTCGCACCTGCTGGCGCGGCAGCTCGGCGATCGCATTCCGCTGGAGACCGAACGCGGCTACAACACGACGCTGCCGACGAGCGCCTTCGACGTGAGGCGACAGTTGATCTTTTCCGGCCATGGCTTCGTCATCACCCCGCTCGAAACCGGCCTGCGTGTCGGCGGTGCCGTGGAACTCGGCGGCATCGAGCGGCCGCCCAATTTCAACAGGTCGAAAGCGCTCTTGCGGAAGGCGCGGGAATTCCTGCCGGGGCTCGATCCCTCGGGCGGGCGCGAATGGATGGGGTTCCGGCCCTCGCTGCCGGATTCGGTGCCCGTCGTCGGCAAGGCGGCGCGAAGCCGGTCGGTGATCTACGCCTTCGGCCACGGCCACCTCGGCCTGACGCAGGCCGCGGCAACCGGGCGGTTGATCAGGGAATTCGTTCTGGGGCAGACTTCGTCCGTTGATCTGGCCCCCTTCAGTCCACAACGGTTTTGATCTCAAGGAGCGACATGGCCAAGAAATCCTTCTTCTGCATCGACGGCCACACCTGCGGCAATCCGGTGCGGCTGGTCGCCGGCGGCGGCCCTTTGCTGCAGGGCTCGACCATGATGGAGCGACGGGCGCATTTCTTGGCCGAATACGACTGGATCCGCACTGGCCTGATGTTCGAACCGCGCGGCCATGACGTGATGTCAGGCTCGATCCTCTACCCGCCGACGCGCGAGGATTGCGACATCGCCATCCTGTTCATCGAGACGTCCGGCTGCCTGCCGATGTGCGGCCACGGCACCATCGGCACGGTGACGATGGCGATCGAGCACGGGCTGATCAAGCCGAAGACGCCGGGTGTGCTCAGGCTAGACACGCCGGCCGGGCTGGTCATCGCCGAGTACAAGCAGGTCGGCGAATATGTCGAGGAAGTACGCATCACCAACGTGCCCTCCTTCCTGCACGCCGAAGGGTTGACGGTCGAATGTCCAAGTCTCGGCGAGATCACCGTCGATGTCGCCTATGGCGGCAATTTCTACGCCATCGTGGAGCCGCAGGCGAACTATCGCGATATGGCCGACTATTCCGCCGGCGACTTCATCGCCTGGAGCCCGGTGGTGCGGCAGCGGCTCAACGAGAAGTATTCCTTCGTGCATCCGGAGAATCCCGGGATCACCGGGTTATCGCACATGCTGTGGACCGGCAAGCCGACGGTTGAGGGAGCCGATGCCCGCAATGCCGTCTTCTACGGCGACAAGGCGATCGACCGCTCTCCATGCGGCACCGGCACCTCGGCGCGCATGGCGCAGCTCCATGCCAAGGGCAAGCTCAAGGCGGGGGATGCGTTTGTCCATGAATTGATCATCGGCTCGCTGTTCAAGGGCAAGGTTGAAAAGGACGTCACGGTCGCCGGTAAGCCGGCGATCATCCCTTCGATCGGCGGCTGGGCCCGCATGACTGGACTGAACACGATCTTCATCGACGACCGCGATCCGTTCGCGCATGGTTTCGTGGTCAAGTAGGAGAATCCTGACGCTGCGGAAAGGAGCGTGACGAAAAACGAAACGTGTCAGGAACGCAACGATTCCTCTCATCACCTAATCTTGACGGTGATTTCTTCGAAAGCGAGCGCACGATGCGGCTCAATCGTCAAAGACATTGCGTTATGCCAATGATAGGGTCCGCGATAGTCCAGGGGCTGGGTGCGAAAACGGGCGATCGGGAAGACGTGACTTGCGAACACGCGGGGCGGTCAAAAAAATCACGTTGCAATCCGGGCTCGAAACTTTACGACTAGGGGAAATACGAAAAGGAATGCGTCTGCATGGGCGACATTCCAGGGGAGCCATGTACACATGCAGTACTTTGTCCAGCAGCTTATCAACGGGCTGACGCTGGGATCGATATATGGGCTGATCGCGATCGGCTACACGATGGTCTACGGCATTATCGGCATGATCAATTTCGCCCATGGCGACATCTTCATGGTGGGCGCTTTCTCGGCGCTGATCGTCTTCCTCATCCTCGGCGCGCTGTTTTATTCGGTACCCGTGGTCATCGCGCTGCTGGTCATGATGATCGTGGCGATGCTGCTCACCAGCCTCTACAACTGGACGATCGAGAAAGTGGCCTACCGGCCGCTGCGCGGTTCGTTCCGGCTGGCGCCGCTGATCACCGCCATCGGCATGTCGATCGCGCTGTCGAACTTCGTCCAGGTGACGCAAGGCCCGCGCAACAAGCCGATCCCGCCGATGGTCAGCCAAGTCTACAACATCAACGGCGTCAGCGTGTCGCTTAAGCAGATCATCATCGTCATCGTCACCGCTTTGCTGTTGGCGCTGTTCTGGTACTTGGTCAACAAGACCTCGCTTGGCCGGGCGCAACGCGCCTGCGAGCAGGACCGCAAGATGGCCGCACTGCTGGGCATCGACGTCGACCGCACCATCTCGATCACTTTCATCATGGGCGCCGCTCTTGCCGCCGTCGCCGGCACGCTGTTCTTGATGTACTACGGCGTCATCGCCTTCTCGGACGGCTTTACCCCCGGGGTCAAGGCATTCACGGCGGCGGTTCTCGGCGGCATCGGTTCATTGCCAGGTGCGGTGCTGGGCGGCCTCCTGATCGGCTTCATCGAGAGCATGTGGTCGGCCTATTTCTCGATCGACTACAAGGACGTCGCCGCGTTCTCGATCCTGGCAATCGTGCTGATCTTCCTGCCTTCCGGCATATTGGGCCGGCCAGAAGTCGAAAAGGTCTGAGACCATGGCCGTGACCGTATCTCCAGAGCGCGACACTGTCGCCAGCCCCATGCAGCGCGCGCTGCGCGAGGGCTTCTATGCCGGCGCCATCTCGCTTGGCCTGTTCGTGCTGTTCATCGGCCTCAAGACCGACCAGAACATCTCCAACGAACTGGTCTTGGTGAAGCGCTGGGGCCTCTTGGCCGCCGTGGTGATCGCCACGGCTGTCGGGCGTTTCCTTTATGTCGCCTATGGTCAGCCCTTCATGGCCAACCAGAAGATCGCCGATGTCGCCACCGGCCTGTTGCCGGCCAGCGCGGCGTCGCGCTTCTTCCTGTTGCCGGCGTTTGTCGTGGCGATCATCGCGGTGGTGCTGCTGTTCGTGTTCAACGGCTCGCTTGCCGGATGGGTCGGAGCAGAGGCGGCCGGCTACCTGCAGTTCCTGCGCGCGCTCGCAATCATCTATGCGCTGGCCTGTGTGATCTACTATTTCCGCGGCTTCATCCACGCCAACTTCACCAAGCTCGGCATTGCCGCGCTGGTGCTCTATCCGATCCTTGTCGTCGTCGTGCTGTCGCTGATGTCGTGGTCGGTCGCCACCGGACTGCAGGGCTCGCTGAAATGGGTCGACAATTTCGGCATCCAGATCCTGATCTACGTGATGCTGGCCTGGGGGCTGAACATCGTCGTAGGCCTCGCCGGCCTGCTTGATCTCGGCTACGTCGCCTTCTACGCCGTCGGCGCCTATGCCTATGCGCTGCTTGGCACAACCTACGGCCTGTCGTTCTGGATACTGCTTCCGGCGGCTGGCGCCATGGCCGCCTTCTGGGGCGTGCTGCTCGGCTTTCCGGTGCTGCGCCTGCGCGGCGATTACCTGGCGATCGTTACCCTTGCCTTCGGTGAGATCATCCGGCTGGTGCTGATCAACTGGCGCGATGTGACCAACGGTTCGGCCGGTATCTCCGGCATTCCGAAGGTCACCTTTTTCGGCCTGATGACCTTCAACGTCTCGGACCCCAACTACATCGCCAAGGTCCTGCACCTCGCGACCTCGAGCGCCTACTACAAGATATTCCTCTATTACCTGATCCTGGCGCTTTGCATGCTCACCGCCTTCGTCACCATCAGGCTGAGGCGCATGCCCGTGGGGCGCGCCTGGGAAGCGCTGCGCGAGGACGAGATCGCCTGCCGCTCGCTCGGCATCAACACCACCACGACCAAGCTGACGGCGTTTGCCACGGGTGCCATGTTCGGCGGTTTTGCCGGGGCGTTCTTCGCCGCGCGGCAGGGTTTCGTCAGCCCGGAATCCTTCGTCTTCCTGGAATCGGCCATCATCCTGGCCATCGTCGTCCTTGGCGGCATGGGGTCGCTGGTCGGCATCGCCGTCGCCGCCATGGTGATGATCGGCGGCACCGAGGCGCTGCGCGAGCTCGACTTCCTCAAGCAGGTCTTCGGGCAAGATTTCACCCCCGAACTCTACCGCATGCTCCTGTTTGGCATGGCCATGGTCATCGTCATGCTGTGGAAGCCGCGCGGCTTTGTCGGCAGTCGTGAACCGACAGCCTTCCTCAAGGAGCGCAGGGCTGTCTCAAGCTCCTTCACCAAGGAGGGTCACGGCTGATGAATGCGAACGCACAAATGAACGACTCCATCCTGCAGGTCGATCATCTGTCGATGAAGTTCGGCGGCCTGGTCGCCATCGGCGACCTGTCCTTCACCGCCAGGCGCGGCGAAATCACCGCGCTGATCGGCCCCAACGGCGCCGGCAAGACCACCGTGTTCAATTGCATCACCGGCTTCTACAAGCCGTCGGAAGGCATGATCACGCTCAACCGGGCCGATGGCTCCAGCTACCTGCTGGAACGGCTGCCCAACCATGAGATCCCGGCGCGCGCCAAGGTGGCGCGCACCTTCCAGAACATCCGCCTGTTCTCGGGCATGACGCTGCTGGAGAACCTGCTCGTCGCCCAGCACAACAAGCTGATGAAGGCATCCGGGTATACGATCCTGGGCCTGTTCGGCTTCAGCGGCTACCGCAAGGCCTCGGCCGAATCGGTGGAGCTTGCCAAGCACTGGCTGGAAAAGGCCGATCTCGTCGATCGAGCCGACGATCCGGCCGGCGACCTGCCCTACGGCGCACAGCGGCGGCTCGAGATCGCGCGCGCCATGTGCACCGGTCCCGAGCTTCTGTGCCTCGACGAACCCGCGGCCGGTCTCAACCCGAAGGAATCGGCGGCTCTCAACGAACTGCTGATGGGGATCAAGCACACGACTGGCACCTCGATCCTCCTGATCGAGCACGACATGTCGGTGGTCATGCAGATCTCCGACCATGTCGTGGTGCTGGAATATGGCCGCAAGATCTCCGACGGCAATCCGCAGTCGGTGCGCACCGACCCGCGTGTCATCGCTGCCTATCTTGGCGTCGACGACGAGGAAGTCGAGACCGTACTTACCGAAGTCGGCGACGAGGACGTCATCGAACAGCTCGACATCGGTCCCGACTCCGCGCATGGCCCGGGGACATCATCCTCGTATCTGGCCGGGCCGGTGAGCGACACCGTCGGCCATAGCCAAGGCGAACGCGTAACCGTGTCGAAAGGCGCCTCGAAGGCAGCGCAGGTCGATGCCCGCGCCGCCAGCGTGGCAAGCAGGCCTGTCGCCCCGACACCGGCACAGGCCAAGCCCGCCGCGAAGAAAGCGGCGCCAAGGAAGACGGCCGCCAAGGCGCCCGCCGCGAAGGCCGAAGGCCTTTCGAACCGGCTCGCTGCCCCCCGTGGCGGCAAGGCCGACAATCTGACCCGCATCAAGGGCATCGGCACGGTCAACGAGAAGAAGCTCAACGAACACGGCATCTTCCACTTCGACCAGATCGGCGCCTGGAAGAAGGCGGACGTCGAAGCGGTCGAGGCCTATCTCGCCTTTGACGGACGCATAGCGCGCGAGGAGTGGGTCAAGCAGGCTAAGCTGCTCGGCCAAGGCAAGGATACGGAATTCTCACGCCGCGTCGATGCAGGCAAGGTGGCGACCAGTCATGTTTCCGGCAAAGCCAAGGCGAGCACAGCCAAGCCCGTTCAGGGCAAGCGTGGAGGGGGCAAGTGATGGCCACGACAACGCTGCTCGATATCAAGGGCGTGGAGACCTATTACGGCAACATCCGTGCGCTGAACGGCGTCAATGTCAGCGTCAAGCAAGGTGAGATCGTGGCGCTGATCGGCGCCAACGGCGCCGGCAAGTCGACGCTGATGATGACCATCTTCGGGGCTCCACGCGCCCGCACGGGCACCATCACTTTCAACGGGACCGATATCACCCAGTTGCCGACACACGAAATCGCGCGCATGCGCATTGCCCAGTCACCCGAGGGCCGGCGCATCTTTCCGCGCATGACGGTGATGGAAAACCTGCAGATGGGCGCCAGCCTCGACAACCTCAAATATTATGGCGAGGACGTCGAGAAGGTGTTCACGCTGTTCCCCAGGCTGAAGGAGCGCATCGCCCAGCGTGGTGGTACGCTGTCGGGCGGCGAACAGCAGATGCTGTCGATCGGACGCGCACTGATGGCGCGGCCGAAACTGCTTCTGCTCGACGAGCCGTCGCTGGGTCTGGCGCCGCTGATCGTCAAGCAGATCTTCGATGCCATCCGCGAGTTGAACCGCACCCAAGGGCTGACCGTGTTCCTGGTCGAGCAGAACGCGTTCGGCGCGCTCAAGCTCGCCACGCGCGGCTATGTCATGGTCAACGGCAATGTGACGATGAGCGGCACCGGCAAGGAGCTGCTCGCCAATCCGGAAGTGCGCGCCGCCTATCTCGAAGGCGGACATCACTGAGTTCAGGAGACTTCCCATGCAAGGCATTCTCTACGAGGAACCGTCGATCTGGCAGTTCTTCTTCGTCACTTGCCTGCTCGGCGGATGGGCGGCATGGATGACCGGCAAGGCCAGTGCCCAGACATGGCGCAGCTTCATCCAGCTGTTTGCCTATCTGCTCGGGCTCGGCATCGGCATCCGCTTCATCCATCACGCGCTGTTCGACGGCACGATGTTCTCGCTGCATTACTATATCGTCGACACCGTCGTGCTGATGATACTAGGCTTCGTCGGCTATCAATACACACGAACCAACCAGATGGTCACACAGTATAATTGGCTCTACGAAAGAGCTTCAATCTTGAGCTGGAAATCGAAAGGTTGACGTTCATCATTAACGCCGCGTCAGGGATGAATCGGCGTGACAAGTGCCTGAAAATCGGCAAACTATGCTTTCTGCGATAAGGGTGGGCATCGCATGAAAGCTTCATCCACGCCCACTCCGTTAATGGGAGCGTTTAAATGAAAAAGTCACTCTTGTCCGCCGTGGCCCTGACCGCGCTAGTCGCGTTCGGCGGCAACGCGTGGGCTGATGTAATGTTCGGCGTTGCCGGCCCGATCACCGGCCCGAACGCTGCCTTCGGCGCACAGCTGCAGAAGGGCGCCGAAGCGGCCGTCGCCGATATCAATGCCAAGGGCGGCATCAATGGCGAGCAGATCAAGCTCGAAGTCGGCGACGACGTCTCTGATCCGAAGCAGGGCATCTCGGTCGCCAACAAGTTCGTCGGCGACGGCGTCAAGTTCGTGATCGGCCACTTCAACTCCGGCGTGTCGATCCCGGCCTCCGAGGTCTACGCGGAAAACAATATCGTCGAAATCACCCCGGCCGCAACCAACCCGAAGTTCACAGAGCGCGGCCTGTGGAATGTGTTCCGTACCTGCGGACGCGACGACCAGCAAGGCAGCATCGCCGGCGCCTATATCGCGGCTAACTTCAAGGATGCCAAGGTTGCCGTGATCCATGACAAGACCCCTTATGGCCAGGGCCTCGCGGACGAAACCAAGAAGGCGATGAACGCCGCGGGCGTCAAGGAAGTGATGTATGAAGGCGTCAATGTCGGCGACAAGGACTTCTCGGCGCTGATCGCCAAGATGAAGGAAGCCGGCGTCACGTTGATCTACTGGGGAGGTCTGCACACCGAAGCCGGCCTGATCATCCGTCAATCGGCGGACCAGGGCCTCAAGGCCCCGATGATGTCGGGTGACGGCATCGTGACGGACGAACTCGCCGCCATTGCGGGCGACGCCGTCGCCGGCACCCTCAACACGTTCGGCCCCGACCCGCGTCTGATCCCGGCCAATAAGGAACTCGTCGAGAAGTTCCGCGCGCAGGGTTTCGAGCCGGAAGCCTACACGCTCTACGCCTATGCCGCCGTGCAGGTGGTCGCCGAGGCGGCCGCTGCCGCCAAGACGAACGATCCGCAGGCAGTCGCCAAGGCGATGCATGAAAGCGGACCGTTCCCGACCGTTCTGGGCGATCTCGCCTATGACGCCAAGGGCGATCCGAAGCTGCCAGGCTACATCATGTACGAATGGAAGAAGAAGGACGACGGGAAGTATTCCTGGTTCCCGAAGTCGTAATTCATTCGGATACGAAACCAACGATGCCCGGCGCCTCGCGCCGGGCATTTTCTTTGATGCGCGCCGGCAGCCAGGTTGCGTCGTGGGTGAGCCTTCCTTAGCCAGGAAGATCGCATCCAGGATCGAAATTGTCGCCATTGTTCCGTCCGTACGAACTGATGCGTGCGAGTGTTGGCCGGATAATCGATCTAAATCGGTTTAAATGAGCGTCGATTTTGTTTGCACTGCAGCATTTTCCCGCTAATCATTGCCCCGATTTCCTGTTCCTTCCGCTGCTGGAGCCCAGTCCTTGGCCATCACGAAGATACTCGTCGCCAACCGGTCCGAAATCGCCATCCGCGTCTTTCGCGCGGCCAACGAGTTGGGCCTCAAAACCGTGGCGATCTGGGCCGAGGAAGACAAATACTCGCTGCACCGCTTCAAGGCCGATGAGAGCTATCAGGTCGGGCGCGGCCCGCATCTCGGCAAGGACATGGGGCCGATAGAGAGCTATCTGTCGATCGAGGAGGTGATCCGCGTCGCCAGACTTTCGGGCGCCGATGCCATCCACCCCGGCTACGGGCTGCTGTCGGAAAGTCCCGAATTCGCCGAAGCCTGCGCGCAAGCGGGCATCACCTTCATCGGCCCGAAGCCCGACACGATGCGCCGGCTGGGCAACAAGGTCGCCGCGCGCAATCTCGCCATCGAGGTCGGCGTGCCCGTGGTGCCGGCGACCGATCCGTTGCCGGACGACATGGAGGCGGTCAAGGAACTCGCCAAGACGGTCGGTTATCCGGTCATGCTGAAAGCCTCGTGGGGTGGCGGTGGCCGCGGCATGCGCGCCATCCGCTCCGAGGCCGACCTCGCCCGCGAGGTCATGGAAGGCAAGCGCGAGGCGAAGGCCGCCTTCGGCAAGGACGAGGTCTATCTCGAAAAGCTGATCGAGCGCGCCCGCCATGTCGAGGTGCAGGTGCTTGGCGACACGCACGGCAATGCAGTCCACCTGTTCGAGCGCGACTGCTCGATCCAGCGCCGCAACCAGAAGGTCGTCGAGCGCGCGCCGGCGCCCTATCTCAGCGAGAACCTGCGCCAGGAGCTTTGCGGCTACGCGCTGAAGATCGCGCGCGAGACCAGCTATATCGGCGCCGGCACGGTCGAATTCCTGCAGGACGCCGATACCGGCAAGTTCTACTTCATCGAGGTTAATCCGCGCATCCAGGTCGAGCACACCGTCACCGAAATGGTGACCGGCATCGACATCGTGAAGGCGCAGATCCACATCCTCGACGGTTTCGTCATCGGCACGCCGGAATCGGGTGTGCCGGCGCAGAGGGATATCCGGCTGAACGGCCATGCCTTGCAGTGCCGCATCACCACGGAAGATCCCGAACACAATTTCATTCCGGACTACGGCCGCATCACCGCCTATCGCGGCGCCACCGGCTTCGGCATCCGCCTCGATGGCGGCACCGCCTATTCCGGCGCGGTCATCACCCGCTTCTACGATCCGCTGCTGGAGAAGGTCACGGCCTGGGCGCCGACGCCGGCCGAGACGATCGCCCGCATGAACCGCGCTCTGCGCGAGTTCCGCATCCGCGGCGTCGCCACCAACCTCACCTTCCTCGAAGCGATCATCAATCACCCGAACTTCGCCGACAATTCCTATACAACGAGGTTCATCGACACGACGCCGGAGCTGTTCCAGCAGGTCAAGCGCCAGGACCGCGCCACCAAGCTGCTCAACTACCTAGCCGATGTCAGCGTCAACGGCCATCCCGAAACGCGCGGCCGGCCGACGCCAAAGGCCGACGCGGCGGCGCCCGTGGTGCCCTACCTCAACGGCAATGTCCCAAGCGGCAGCAAGCAGAAGCTCGACGTGCTCGGGCCGGAAAAGTTCGCCGCCTGGATGCGCGAGCAGAAGGAAGTGCTGGTCACCGACACGACGATGCGCGACGGCCACCAGTCGCTGCTGGCCACTCGCGTGCGCACGCACGACATTGCCGGCATCGCCGGCACCTATGCGCGCGCCTTGCCGCAGTTGCTGTCGCTCGAATGCTGGGGCGGCGCCACTTTCGACGTCGCCATGCGCTTCCTCACCGAGGATCCATGGGAGCGGTTGTCGCTGGTGCGGGAGGCTGCCCCCAACCTGTTGCTGCAGATGTTGCTGCGCGGCGCCAACGGCGTCGGCTACACCAATTATCCCGACAATGTCGTACAGCATTTCGTCAAGCAGGCGGCGTCGGGCGGCGTCGACTTGTTCCGCGTCTTCGACTGCCTGAACTGGGTCGAGAACATGCGCGTCGCCATGGACGCGGTCGGCGCCGAGGGCAAGCTGATCGAAGCGGCGATGTGCTATACCGGTGACATTCTCGATCCGGCGAGGGCTAAGTACGACCTGAAATATTATGTGGGGCTCGCCAGGGAATTGCAGGCCGCCGGCGCCCATATCATCGCGGTCAAGGACATGGCCGGCCTGTTGAAGCCGAGTGCTGCCCGTGTGCTGTTCAAGGCGCTGCGCGAGGCGACCGACCTGCCGATCCATTTTCATACCCACGACACGTCGGGCCTGTCGGCGGCAACCGTGCTGGCGGCGGTGGAGAGCGGCGTCGACGCGATCGACGCGGCGATGGACGCCTTCTCCGGCAATACGTCGCAGCCTTGCCTAGGCTCGATTGTCGAAGCGCTGAAGGGCACCGAGCGCGATCCGGGCCTCGACCCGCAATGGATCCGCAAGATCTCATTCTACTGGGAAGCCGTTCGCAATCAGTACGCTGCTTTCGAGAGCGACCTGAAAGGCCCGGCTTCCGAGGTCTACCTGCACGAAATGCCGGGCGGGCAGTTCACCAATTTGAAGGAACAGGCGCGTTCGCTGGGGCTCGAGACACGCTGGCACGAAGTGGCGCAGACCTATCACGACGTCAACCTGATGTTCGGTGACATCGTCAAGGTGACGCCGTCCTCCAAGGTCGTGGGCGACATGGCGCTGATGATGGTGAGCCAGGACCTGACAGTCGCCGACGTCGAGAACCCGGGCCGCGACATCGCCTTCCCGGACTCCGTCGTTTCGATGCTGCGCGGCGATCTTGGCCAGTCCCCGGGCGGCTGGCCGCAGGCGCTGCAGAAGAAGGCGCTCAAGGGCGACAAGCCGATCACGGCGCGCCCCGGCTCATTGCTCAAGCCGGCTGACCTTGAGAAGAGCCGCAAGGAGATCGAGGACAAGCTCGAGCGCAAGCTGTCGGAATACGAGTTCGCCTCGTGGCTGATGTATCCGAAGGTGTTTTCCGACTTCGTCGCCGCGCAGGAAACATACGGCCCGGTCAGCGTTCTGCCGACGCCGACCTATTTCTACGGCATGAGATCGGAAGACGAGATCTTCGTCGATATCGAAAGGGGCAAGACCTTGGTCGTGCGCTGCCAGGCGTTCGGCGATGTCGACGACAAGGGCATGGTCACGGTGTTCTTCGAGCTCAACGGCCAGCCCCGGCGCGTGAAGGTGCCCGACCGCGCGCATGGTGCGTCAGCGGCCAAGGCGCGCCGCAAGGCGGAGCCCGGCAACGAGGCGCATGTCGGGGCGCCGATGCCGGGTGTGGTCTCCGCACTTTCGGTCGCCGCCGGCCAGGCCGTCAAGGCTGGCGACGTGCTGCTCTCCATCGAAGCGATGAAGATGGAGACGGCGTTGCACGCCGAGCGCGACGGGACGGTCGCCGAGGTGCTGGTGAAGGCCGGCGACCAGATCGATGCGAAGGATCTCCTGATCGCGTTCAACTGAGAGCTCGCAACGAACGGGCAGGCGTCGGCTTGGCGGCAGGCCTTGGCGAGCTGTTCGATAACGGCTTGACCCGCCGGCCCCGGTCGGGCATCGAACCGCTGAAATTCGCTGCGGCACGTTCCCCGAGTCGCGGCGCGGAACCGATTTGGAGAAAAACATGGCCGACGATATCACCGAGACCAGCCAGACTGTTGCCGCCGGCCAGCTGCGTGCCTTGATCGAGCGCATTGAGCGGCTCGAGGAAGAAAAGAAGACGATTTCCGACGACATCAAGGAAGTCTTCGCCGAAGCCAAGGGTACCGGCTTCGACACCAAGGCAATCCGCACCATCATCCGTCTGCGCAAGAAGGACCAGGCCGAGCGCCAGGAGGAGGACGCCATCCTCGATCTGTACATGGCCGCCCTCGGCATGGTGTAAGACTAACCGGCCGGTGCCCGACGCGGTTGCCGGAGACAACGGTTCGAACCATGAGCGAATTCGACTTCGGCGGCCGCCGCGCCTTGGAATTCCGCCATCGCGGCTTCTGGTCGCTGTTTGCCGAACGGCATCCGGAAGAAAGAGCCCGGCTAGCGCGGCGCGGGCCCTGGTTCTGGCAGCGCGGGCTCCCCGACTTCGCACTGGTGCTTTCCATGTATGTCGCGCCGGCGCAGAACCATGTCGGCGTCTTCTTCGGCCGCAACGAGAAGTTCGGCGCCACGCAAAGCTGGTCGCGGCTGGAGCCGTTCCGGCCGGCGATCGAAGACAGGCTGAAGCTTCGGCCGGAACAAAGCTGCGAAGGCCTTGGCATCAATTCGATGTGGCGCGTCAACTGCTTTGCCGAGGACAACTGGCCTGCCATGACCGACTGGCTGGTGACGGAATGCTCGCGGGTCGAGTGCGCCGTGACCGAAGTGCTGAGGCAGGGGTAAGTGATCTCGGATTTCTTCCGCTCGCGTTGGCTTGGCGAGGTGCCGATCGACCGGCTGTTCTGGCGCGACCTGATGCTTGTCGGAACCGCGATCAATATTGCGTCGTCTGCCGCGGCGCTGATCCTGCTTGGACTGAAGATGCCGCTCGGCCTTGTCCTTGCGGTGCATTTCGCACCGGTGGGCTACAGCATCTTCCTGGCTTTGGCGGTCTGGCGCACGGCTGACAAGGCAGGTGGCGCCAAGGCTTCGCTTTTCATGCTGGGATCAGCGCTCTGGCTGATCGCCACGATCGTCGTCTGACGAAGCCGCCCTTACGAAAAAAGGGCGGCCAGAGCCGCCCTTGGCAAGCATTCATGACGCCTTGTTCAGACGGCCGGCTCGAATTTCAGCGCCACGCCATTGATGCAGTAACGCAGACCGGTCGGCGGCGGGCCGTCCTCGAAGACATGGCCGAGATGGCTGCCGCAACGGGCACAATGGCATTCGGTGCGGACCATGCCGTAGCTGCGGTCGACGGTGTTCTCGACGGAGCCCGGCACGGGATCGTTGAAGCTCGGCCAGCCGGTGCCGCTCTCGAATTTCAGCGTGGATTGGAACAAAGGCTGGTCGCAGCCGACGCAGGAAAAAGTACCGGCGCGCTTCTCGTACAGCAGGGCGCAGCTTCCCGGCCGCTCGGTGCCATGGTTGCGCATGACGGCGTATTGCTCCGGCGTCAGCCTGGCGCGCCATTCGGCGTCGGTGCGGGTGACGGGGTAGGTATGGGTGTCCATTTCATCTCCTCAGCCTTGGCGGCTCGTTCTTGGTTGCAACCGGATATTCGCGACAAGATAGGGGTTTGTTACAGACCTGCCCAGTCCCGAGCGCTTCGGACTCTCAATGTTTGCGCGACAATTGCCTGGTGGCGCCTTCCAATCCGGTCAGTGTCAGTGGGAACATGCGGCCGCCGAAGATGTCACGGATCATCGCGATCGAATGGGTAAAGCCCCAGTTCTTTTCGCTCTCGGGGTTAAGCCACACCGCGTTCGGCCATTGCCGCAGCAGCCGGCCGAGCCAGACGGCTCCGGCCTCGGGGTTCCAGTGTTCCACCGAGCCGCCGGGCTGGGCGATCTCGTATGGGCTCATCGAGGCATCGCCGACGACGATGACCTTATAGTCGGGGCCATATTTGTGGATGAGGTCGAAGGTCGAAATCGTCTCGGCATGGCGGCGACGATTGTCCTTCCACACGCCTTCGTAGAGGCAGTTGTGAAAGTAGAAATATTCGAGCTGGCGGAATTCGGCGCGAGCGGCCGAAAACAGCTCCTCGACGCTTTTGATATGGTCGTCCATCGAGCCGCCGACATCGAAGAACATCAGGAGCTTCACCGCATTGCGGCGCTCGGGCCTGGTCTTGACGTCGAGATAGCCGTGCTCGGCGGTGGCGTGGATGGTGCCGGGCAGGTCGAATTCTTCCTCCGCGCCCTCACGCACCCAGCGGCGCAAGCGCTTCAGCGCGACTTTGATGTTGCGGGTGCCGAGTTCGACGGCATCGTCGAAATTCCGGAACTCGCGCTTGTCCCAGACTTTCACGGCGCGACGGTTGCGGCTTTCGTGCTGGCCGATGCGCACGCCTTCGGGGTTGTAGCCATAGGCGCCGAAGGGGGAGGTGCCGCCGGTGCCGATCCATTTCGAACCGCCCTGGTGGCGGCCCTTCTGTTCCTCGAGCCGCTGCTTCAGCGTCTCCATCAGCCTGTCGAAACCGCCCAGCGCCACGACCAGTTTTTTCTCTTCCTCGGTCAGGTGCTTTTCGGCCAGCCGGCGCAGCCATTCCTCGGGAATATTGGCGACGTCGACCGCATCCGGTCCGCCCAGCGCCTCGACGCCCTTGAAGACATGCGCAAAGACCTGGTCGAAGCGGTCGATATGGCGCTCGTCCTTAACCAGTGCGGCGCGGGCAAGATAGTAAAAACCCTCGACGTCGTAATCGACCAGCCCGGCGTCCAGCCCCTCCAGCAGCGACAGATATTCCCTGAGCGAAACGGGAACACGGGCAGCTTTCAGCTCGAGGAAGAAGGGGATGAACATGGCCGGTTACAGCAAATCATACTCGATAAAGCCCGTCCTGCGCGCGACGTGGTCGTAGAGCTTGCGGGCGGTGGCATTGGTTTCGTGCGTCATCCAGTAGACGTTCTTCACGCCGATCTTGGCGGCCTCCTGTTTCACCGCCTCGATAAGGGCAGCGCCGATGCCTTTGCCGCGCACATCCGGATCGGCGAACAGATCCTGCAGGTAGCAGTTGTTTTTCTCCGACCAGCCGGAGCGGTGGTAGAGATAATGGGTGAGGCCGACGGCCTTGCCGCCCGAGGTGGCGATAAAACCCTTGGGCTCGAACTCGCCTTCGGTGAACAATCGTTTCCAGGTGATGGCATAGACCTCTTCCGGCAGCTTGGTTTCGTAAAAGGTTAGATAATCGGTCCACAGGCGGTGCCAGTCGGCGTGGTCGGATTGCGCGAGGGGGCGGACAACGATCTCAGACATTTTATCTCCTCCGAAGGGTTCTGGCCGAAACTGACCTTCTCTTCGGCCCGCGGCAACGGTCCACGGCCGGGGAAAGCGCTGCTTCTGCCTATTGTCTTCTCGCCATGAAGGCCAGCCGCTCGAATAGATGCACGTCCTGCTCGTTCTTCAACAGGGCGCCATGCAGTTTGGGCAATGCGTTCTTCGGGTCGGCGCGCAAATCCTCCGGCGCGATGTCGTCGGCGACCAGCAGGCGGATCCAGTCGAGCGCCTCGGAGGTCGATGGCTTCTTCTTCAAGCCTGGCACGTCGCGGATTTCATAGAACTGGGTGAGGGCCGCGCGCACAAGGTTCTGCTTGATGCCGGGATAGTGCACGTCGACGGTTCTGTGCAGCGTGTCGACGTCGGGAAAGCGGATGTAGTGGAAGAAGCAGCGGCGCAGGAAAGCGTCCGGCAACTCCTTCTCGTTGTTTGAGGTGATGATGACGATCGGGCGAACGGAGGCGTGAATGGTCTCGCCGGTCTCGTAGACGAAGAACTCCATCCGATCGAGTTCCTGCAGCAGGTCGTTGGGGAATTCGATGTCGGCCTTGTCGATCTCGTCGATCAGGAGCACGACCTTCTTGCCGGCCGCGAATGCCTCCCAAAGCTTGCCGCGCTTGATGTAGTTCTTGATGTCGTTGAACCTGACATCGCCGAGCTGGCTGTCGCGCAGCCGCGACACCGCATCATATTCGTAGAGGCCTTGCTGCGCTCGCGTCGTCGATTTGACGTGCCACTCGATCAGGTCGAGGCCGAGTGCCGCCGCCACTTGGCGGGCGAGTTCCGTCTTGCCGGTGCCGGGCTCGCCCTTGACCAGCAAGGGCCGCTCCAGTGCGATCGCCGCGTTGACCGCCACCATCAGATCCTTGTCGGCGACATAGGCCGCCGTGCCTTCGAAACGCATTTTTGCTCCTTGGTTGGTTGACGCGACCGTAAGGACGCCGCCGCGGCTGTGCAAGGGTTGCGCCGGATGCGACGAATGGCTTGAAACCCGAGACGAAAAATTCCCGTTGCTGCGCACGGCCGCTCGGCAGGCCGAGGGGCGGGGAGCATGAACGAAAAGATGTCAGGCAAGACGGCGCTCCAGGTCGTGGTTGGCCTGTTGGCGGCAACGCCGGTTCTGGTGGGCGTGGAAGGTATCGTGTCCGGCCCGGAATTCCTGCATGTCGCCGCACCATGGCCTGTCGATCTCGACAGTCATTTCCGCTTCCTGTCCGGGTTTTTCCTGGCCATTGGCTTGGCCTGGTACAGTTGCATTCCCAGCATCGAGACCAAGGCGGAACGGTTCCGGCTGCTTGCCGCCTGCACGTTTGCCGGTGGCTTGGCACGGCTTGTCTCGCTGCTGTTGGTCGGCGCGCCATCGCTGGGGCACGTCGCCGGTCTCTTCGTCGAACTGATGGCGGTGCCGGCGCTGGTCTGGTGGCAGAGGCACGTCGTGAATAAAGCCAGCGGGACGGGCCAACTCTCTGGCGCTTGAGCCACCAGCGGCCTATATTGGGGGGGACGGTCTGTGCTTCCCGGCAGGAGAACATTTTCCCCGGGGCCTTAACGATCCTTAGGGAGCTGTCCCTGGGAAGACCCGTGGGTTTTCTCACACGGCGCCCACCTACTTTGTAGGTTCCCGGGATCGCTCTCTCCACCGGTTGTGTGGATCGTCACTTATCGCAAGGCGTCCCACGCATCTTGGTGGATGATGCGGTGGGAAACGTCGCACTTGAGGCTCCGCACAGCTTTGACCTTTTCTACCTTGGCCGCATGACCTCTCCCAAAGACCTGAAAAAAAAGCTGCGTCTCGAGGCACTCGCCCGCCGCGACGGCCTCGATGCATTCTGGCGAGTGGAGGCTGCGCTCGAAATGGCGGAGACGGCGCGCGACCATCTGGAGATCGGGCCCGGTCAGATCGTCTCCGGCTTCTGGCCGATGCGCTCGGAGGTCGACGTCAGGCCGCTGATGTTCGCCTTGCGAGAGAAGGGCGCACGGCTCTGCCTGCCGGCCATTCTCGACAAGACCACCATCGTCTTTCGCGAACTGGTTCGCGGCGCGCCGATGGTGGATACGGGCTTTGGCACGGTCGGGCCCCACGCGGAGGCCGAGGTACTCGATCCCGCAGTCATGCTGGTGCCGCTCGCCGCCTTCGACGCGCGCGGTCACCGCATCGGCTATGGCGCCGGCTATTACGATCGGGCGATCGGCAAGCTCGTCGACAAGGGGTTCGCGCCCCGGCTCATCGGCATCGCCTTCGACTGCCAAGAAGTTTCGCAAGTTCCAGACGAACCCCATGATGTGGTCATCCCGGAAATACTCACCGAGAGCGGGTTGCGCCGCTTTGCGCCAAAATTGTAGATAGTTCTTTGAAACGCATGATCTTTGCCGAAAAGTCATGCAACTTTTCGGGATCACGCATAGATGCGACTTCTTTTCCTCGGGGACATGGTCGGCAAGACAGGCCGCACCGCGGTGTGGGAACAACTGCCTGGCCTGATCTCCGACTTCAAACTCGATTTCGTCATCGTCAACGGCGAGAACGCAGCTGGCGGCTTCGGCATCACCGAAGAGATCTTGCGTGAGACGATCTCGGCGGGCTGCGATGTCGTGACCACCGGCAACCATGTCTGGGACCAGCGCGACGCGCTGGCCTTCGCGCCGCGCGAGCAGCGGTTCCTGCGGCCTTCCAATTTCCCCAGAGGCACTCCGGGGCGCGGCTCCGGTGTCTACATCGCCAAAAACGGCGCGCGCGTGCTAGTCGCCAACATTATGGGCCGGGTGTTCATGCACCCGGAACTCGACGACCCGTTTCAGGCCGGCGAACGCGAGCTTGCCGCCTGTCCGCTCGGCGAGCAGGCGGATGCGGTGGTGATCGACTTCCATGCCGAGGCAACCTCGGAAAAAATGTGCTTCGCGCATTTCGTCGATGGACGCGCCAGTCTCGTCGTCGGCACCCACACGCACCAGCCCACCGCCGACCATCAGATCCTCAATGGCGGTACCGGCTACCTGTCGGATGCCGGCATGTGCGGTGACTATGATTTATCGCTCGGCATGGACAAGGAAGAACCGCTCAACCGGTTCCTGTCGAAAGTGCCGAAAGGGCGTTTCGAGGCAGCGACGGGACCGGCGACATTGTGCGGCGTCGGCGTCGATATTTCCGACCGCACGGGGCTCACCGAGAAGATCGCGCCGTTTCGTCGCGGGCCAAGGCTTGAAGAAACGGCTCCGTCCTTCTGGGCGTGACATTGATATAGGGGTTCGCAGTACCTAATTGCCGGCGACACTGCTCTAGATCGTAGGGGACGACCTCCATGCAGCTTATCGAATTCCTGGCGCCGCATTTTCAATTCGTTTCCGACCCGACCGCCTGGGTCGCGCTGCTGACGCTGGTGGTGCTCGAGATCGTGCTCGGCATCGACAATCTGATCTTCATCTCGATCCTGACCAACAAGCTGCCCGTGGAGCAGAGGGCACGCGCGCGGCGTCTTGGCATCTCGGCGGCGCTGGTCATGCGCCTGGTGCTGCTCGCCACCATTTCCATCATCGTCCAACTGACGACGCCGGTCTTCACGGCGTTCGGCCACGGCTTCTCCTGGCGCGACCTGATCCTGATCGCCGGCGGTCTGTTCCTGGTGTGGAAGGCGACCAAGGAGATCCACCACACGGTCGATCCCGACGATCATCAGGACACGATGCTGGGCGAAACGCTTAAGATCTCGCTTGCCGGCGCGATCTTCCAGATCCTGCTGCTCGACCTCGTCTTCTCCATCGATTCCATCATCACCGCCGTCGGCATGACCGACGAGATCGCCATCATGTATATCGCGGTCATCGCGGCCGTGACCGTGATGATGCTGGCGGCCGGACCGCTGGCGGACTTCATCGCCAAGAATCCGAGCATCGTCATGCTGGCGCTGGGCTTCCTGCTGATGATCGGCATGACGCTGATCGCCGACGGCATGGGCTATCATGTGCCCAAGGGCTACATCTACGCGGCGATGGGTTTTTCGGCGCTGGTCGAGGGGCTCAACATGCTGGCGCGGCGGCGCAAGAAAGCGAAAACCGGCGACCGGCACTGAGACCGATCGGCGCGGGGCGAGGCTAATGCCCCCGGAGGAGGCGGACCTGAACGTCGCGCGCCGCGACGGACGCGAGCGCTGGAAACATCTCAATGCGTTGCCGATCAAGCAGATTCACGACCGCTTGATCAGCCAGTATGACGGCCATGCGCTCAGTATCATCGACCGGCTGATGTCCGATCTGGAAGGGTAGGCCTCCGATCTCGAAGGGTAGGACAAAGGCCGGGCGAAACCTGCTTGCCGGGCCGCCGCATGCCGAGTGCCCGGCAACGCGGCGCGGCTGGACGAATTGAGCCGATTTATCTATAAGCCGGCCATTCCGACACAGAGCGCCGTACGTTCATCCGGACGCATCGGGACGCTCTGAAATTGAATTCGAGCCTTTTGCAAAGGCGAGATGACGCATCTCGCGGCAAGACGCTCTAGCCGAACACGACAGGGGTGCCATGGCTGGCCATTCACAGTTCAAGAACATCATGCACCGCAAGGGTCGTCAGGACGCGGTGCGGTCGAAAATATTTGCCAAGCTGGCGCGCGAAATCACCGTCGCCGCCAAGAGCGGAACGCCGGATCCATCGATGAACCCGCGTTTGCGGCTGGCGATCCAGAACGCCAAGGCGGTGTCGATGCCCAAGGACAACATCCAGCGCGCCATCAACAAGGCCTCGATGGGCGACGCCGAAAACTACGAAGCCGTGCGCTACGAAGGGTATGGGCCGGGTGGCGTGGCCGTGATCGTCGAGGCGCTGACCGACAACCGCAACCGTTCGGCGTCCAATGTCCGCGCCGCCTTCACCAAGGCCGGCGGCGCGCTCGGTGAAACAGGATCGGTGTCGTTCATGTGGGACCGTGCCGGCGAAATCTACTATCCGGCCTCGGCTGGCAGCGCCGACAAGATCATGGATGCGGCCATCGAAGCCGGCGCCGACGATGTCGAATCGGACGAAGAAGGCCACACGATCTATTGCGCCTTCGAGACTCTCGGCGAGGTGTCCAAGGCGCTTGAAACCTCGCTCGGCGAGGCCGAATCGGTCAAGGCGATCTGGAAGCCGCAGAACAATGTCCCGGTCGACGAAGAGCGGGCGCAGTCGCTGATGAAGCTGGTTGCGACGCTCGAGGACGATGACGACGTGCAAAGCGTGTACGCCAACTTCGAAGTCGACGACGAGACGATGGCCAAGCTCAGCGCGGCGTGAGCGAAGGTCGTCCGACATGAGTAAAGCTCAGTTGCCGGCCATCCGCATCACCTACTGCACGCAATGCCAGTGGCTGTTGCGTGCCGGCTGGATGGGGCAGGAGCTGCTCTCCACCTTCGGCACCGATCTCGGCGAGGTGACGCTGGTGCCGGGCACCGGCGGCATCTTCACCATCTCCTGCAATGAAGTGCTGGTCTGGGATCGCAAGCGCGACGGCGGCTTTCCGGACGCGGCGAAACTCAAGCAGCTGGTCCGCGACGTGATCGATCCGGATCGGGATCTCGGTCACGCCGACCGCAAAGGCCATAGGTCGAAGGGCGACACGCAAGAAGATCCGGCGTGAGCAAGGCCTCTTGCGTTTCGCAGAGCCTCTTTAGAGCAATGCGAAGATAAAGCAGGCCATCGCCACGATGGCCGTGATGGTACGGACGTGGTTCCACATCACCCATTGGCTCAGGTGGTTCGCCCACACGGCCGCGCCGTTGCTGCTGGCCGGATCGACGGCGGCGAGCGCATCGTTGAGCGGCACGTTGAAGGCCATGGTCACGATAGGGTTGCCGACCAGATAGAGCACCGCGCCGGCAAACAACCAGTAGGTGCGCGAATGGCTCCAGCCCAAGAGAGCGGCGGCAATGAGGACGAGGCAGATGAGGCCGGTGCCGAAAAGCGCGGTCATGAAGGTCGGGGTGATCACCGTGATGTTGATCGAATTCATCGCTGCGATGCCGGTTGGAACGGGCAGCCGGACAAGGGCTGCCATGACGAACGTGGAAAAGGCGAAGAACACGCCGCCAACGACGCCCGAGCCGATCGCGGCGACGAAGGTGAGGGTTGGAAGAAGCTTCGTCATTTCAGTTGCTCCAGACGCTGGTTGCGGCGGTTTGCTCTCCGCAAATGTGAGTATGTCTCACATTTGCAGAATGTGATAAACCCTCGTATTTTATAAGTCAAGTCATTCCCGGTGATTTTACCGGACGCGTTTGTTGGAGACAGTCATGGGGGCAACGCCGGCCAACGAGCAGATCGCTTCGCCGCGCCGGGCGCCGAGCCAGCAGCGCAGCCGCGAGCGAGTCGAGCGCATGCTTGCGGCCGCCTCGGCGCTAATTGCCGAACAAGGCAGCGATGCCATGCGCATGGGGGAAGTGGCGGAGCGGGCTGGGGTGTCGATAGGCTCGCTCTACCAGTTCTTTCCGGACAAGCGGGCGATCGTCTGGGCGCTGGCCGAACGCTACACGGCCGAGAGCCAGGCGTGCATTTCGGCGGCACTGAAGGATATCAGCGACGCCGAAGGCCTGAAGCGGGCCTTTTCCGAGCTAGTCGATATCTATTACGGCCTGTTCCTGGCCGAGCCGGTGATGCGCGATATCTGGTCGGGCACACAGGCCGACAAGGCGCTGCGCCAGCTAGAACTCGCCGACAGCCGCGCGAACGCGGAATTTCTGATGGCGGTGCTCAAGCGCCTGCGGCCCGACGCCGATCCGGTGGCGCTCGACACGACGGCATTCTTGGTCTGGCAGATGGGCGAGGCGGCCATGCGGCTGGCGATCTCGGTCGAGCGGCAGGAGGGCGACAGGCTGGTCGCGGCCTACAAGCGCATGGCACTCAGGGAATTGCTGGCCGAATAAGGGGCCGAAAACCCAGCCTTCGGCCAAGCAACAAAAAACCCGCCACAAGGGCGGGCTCTTGATCCGCGAAAAAACTCTTCGCCTTAGAGGCCGAAACCTTCGAAGCGCTTCTTGAATTTCGACAAGCGGCCGCCGCGGTCGAGCAGGGTCTGCTGGCCGCCGGTCCAGGCCGGGTGGGTGGTCGGGTCGATATCGAGGTTCATCGTATCGCCTTCCTTGCCCCAGGTCGAACGGGTCGTGTATTCGGTGCCGTCGGTCATGACGACCTTGATGGTGTGGTAGTCGGGATGGATTGCGCTCTTCATGGCTCTGTTCCTGGCTTGCCGGCGCGGCGGACGGGCATAAGCCTGCGTCGATGCGCCTCTTTTTAAAACTCGAAGCCGCAGCTATTGAGGAGCCACGGCTTCTAAAACGGTCGGCGTGCCTATACATCAGCCGGAATTGAATCACAAGGCCGCGGCAAGCGCATATTGAAGCGCATGAGCTGAAGTGGCTAGAGGAAACACCGAGATGGCGCAATCAAGCAGCGCAGACGAGCGCCGACGCTCGCTCAAGCCGCTCAGACGCCTGTTTCCGTATATCGCCGGATATCGCACGCTGGTCATCGGCGCCCTTATCTCACTGGCCATCGCGGCGGCAACGACATTGGCACTGCCGCTGGCCGTCCGGCGCATGATCGACCACGGTTTCTCGTCGGCCAGCACTACCTTCATCGCCGAATATTTCGGCGCCCTCGTGGCGATGGCCGCCGTGCTGGCTGCGGCGTCGGCCGGCCGCTACTATTTCGTCATCACGCTCGGCGAGCGCGTTGTCGCCGACATCAGGCGCGATGTCTTTGCCCATGTGACGACGCTGTCGCCGGCCTTCTTCGACACCGCCCAGTCGGGGGAAATCGTGTCACGGCTCGCCGCCGACACCACGCAGGTCAAGTCGGCGGTAGGCGCTACCGCATCCGTGGCGCTGCGCAACGTCATCCTCGGCCTCGGCGCGGTGGGCATGATGGTCATCACCAGCCCGAAACTCTCCGGCCTAGTCATTGCGGCGATCCCCGTGATCGTGCTGCCGCTGGTCGCCTTCGGCCGCTCGGTGCGGCGCAAGTCAAGGCAGGCCCAGGACACGCTTGCCGACGCGACGGCCTATGCGAGCGAGCAGATCGGCGCGGTGCGCACGCTGCAAGCCTTCACCAATGAGAGACTGGTCACCGGACGATTCTCGGGCGCGGTGGAAGCCGCCTTCGAGGCAGCGCGCGCCTCGATCTTCGCGCGCTCCCTCCTCACGTTCTTCGCCATCTTCACCATTTTCTCCTCGGTCGTGGCGGTGTTGTGGTTCGGCTCGCGCGACGTGCTCGCCGGCACGATATCGCCTGGCACGCTTGGCCAATTCCTCCTCTATTCGGTGTTCGCCGCCGGAGCGCTCGGCGCGCTGTCGGAAGTCTGGGGCGAACTCGCGCAGGCCGCCGGTGCCGCCGAACGGCTGACCGAAATCCTGGCCGAGACGCCGGCGATCCAGGCGCCGGCCGATCCGAAGCCGCTACCGGCGGTTGCCAAGGGCGCGATCGTCTTCGAGAATGTTTCCTTCTCCTATCCGGCGCGGCCCGATCGCGCCGCCGTCCACGGCCTGAGTTTTCAAGTCATGCCCGGCGAGACGGTGGCCATCGTCGGCCCCTCGGGTGCCGGCAAGAGCACGGTGTTCTCGCTGATCCTGCGCTTCTACGATCCCGAGACAGGCAAGATCCTGATTGACGGCGTCGACGTGCGCGAGGCCGATCCCGTCGCGGTCCGGCAGCGCATCGCCATCGTGCCGCAGGACGTCACCATCTTCGCCGCGAGCGCGCGCGACAATATCGGTTTTGGCCGGCCAGGTGCCAGCAAGGCCGAGATCGAGGCGGCGGCCAAGGACGCATTGGCGGACGAGTTTATCCTCAGGCTCGAGAACGGCTATGACAGCCAGGTCGGCGAGCGCGGCGTGACGCTGTCCGGCGGCCAGCGCCAGCGTGTGGCGATCGCACGTGCCATCCTGCGCGACGCGCCGATCCTGCTGCTCGACGAGGCGACCTCGGCCCTCGACGCCGAAAGCGAGACATTGGTGCAGACCGCGCTCGAGCGGCTGATGCAGGGGCGCACCACCATCGTCATCGCCCACCGGCTGGCGACTGTGCTGAAGGCCGACAGGATCCTGGTCATGGATGGCGGCCGCATCGTCGAGGAAGGCACGCATCAGAGCCTGGTCGCCAAGGGTGGCATTTATGCCAGGCTCGCCAAGCTGCAGTTCGAGACCGGCGCCAGCGCCTTCAGGGGCGCGGCGGAGTAGCAGGTTCAGTTCGTCTCGGCGAAACGAAAACTGTCATCCAGGCGGCATCTCATCCGCCGTAGCGCTGCTTCAGATGATTGACGAAATACACTGCGTTGAGCTTCTCGCCGGTGGCGCGCTCAAGCAGGTCCGGCGTCGACCAGCGCGATCCCTGCGACCAGATCTTCTCGCGGCGCCAACCGTTGATCGCCTCGAAATTCCCCTTTGCAAGGTCTTCGTCGGCTGAAGGATGCTCGCGCGTCAGCGCGGCCCATTGCTGCGCCGCCATCATCGCGCCCAGCGTATAGGACGGGAAGTAGCCGAAGGCGGCACCCGGCCAATGGACGTCCTGCATCGGCCCGTCGGCGGGGTTGTCGATGGTCGAGATACCAAGATAGTCGCGCATCTTGGCATCCCAGGCTTCGGGCAGATCAGCCACTTCGAGGCTGCCCGAAACAAGCTCCTGCTCCAGTTCGTAGCGCAGGATGACATGCAAGGGATAGGTCACCTCGTCGGCGTCGACGCGGATCAGGCCACGTTCGACACGATGCACATGCGGCAGGATATCGTCGAGCGACCAGGCTTCGCCGAGATGCTTCTCCACCACCGGCAGCGCCCAACGCCAGAAGGCAGGATTGCGGCCGATCTGCTTTTCGACGAACAGGCTCTGGCTTTCGTGCACGGCCATGCCGCGGGCCTTGCCCAGCGGCCAGTGCGACCACGTCTTGGGCAGGTTTTGTTCGTAGAGCGCATGGCCGGTCTCGTGCAGCACGCCCATCAGCGCCGACAGGAAATCCGATGTCTTGTAACGTGTGGTGATGCGCACGTCGCTCGGCACGCCGCCGCAGAAGGGATGGTGCGATACCGACAGCGAGCCATGCGTCAGGTCGAAACCGACCGCAGCCATCATGGCAAGGCCGAGTTCACGCTGCTTGTCGATCGCGTAGGTGCCCGAAAGCGGCTTCAGCGGATGCTTGCGCAGCCGCGCCTCCTGGATCGCCACCGCCTCGGGCACGAATCCCTTGAGGAAGGCCTTCAGGTCGGCGAAGACGGGGGTGATGTCGGCGGTGCGATTGCCGGGATCGTATTGCTCCATCAGCGCGTCATAGGGAGCTAGGCCGAGGACATCGGAGCGCAGGGCCGCCTCTTCGCGCACCAGCGCCACCACGCCTTCGAGAGCCGGCTGGAAGCCAGCCCAATCGTTCTTGGCGCGCAGGGTGCGCCACAATTGCTCGCAGCGCATGCGCGCCGTCGTCTGGCGCTCGACGAATTGGACCGGCAGGCAGGTCAGGTTGGTGTATTGCCGCCGCAACTCGGCGAGAGCCGCCCGCTGCTCATCGTCCAATGCCTCGCCTTCGGCCGCGGCGATCCAGTCCGATATTTCCGGCGCGGTCGCCCTGGTGTGATACATGCCGGCAAGGGCTGCCATCGCCTCGGCGCGCTTCTCGCCACCACCGACGGCCATGTGGGTCGCCTCATCGGCGCCGAGGATGGCCAGCGCATGCTCAAGCGCTTCGAGCTTGTGGCCGAGATCGTCGAGTTTGTGAAAGGACATGGCGGCTTCCGTGGTTGAGGACGGGCGAAAAGACACCAACGCAAAAGCATTGGCAACCCTCGGATACCATCCGGCAGATGCAGCTTGCGCAAGCGAGGTTCGGCATGAAATGCTGTCGGCGACGGATGAAGGGGAGCAGAATGATCGGCAACATCCTGGTTGGGCTGGTGGCCTTGATCCATGTCTACATCGTCTATCTCGAGATGGTGCTTTGGGACACGCCGCGCGGGCACAAGACATTCCGCCTGACGCCAGAATTCGCCGGCGCCTCCAAAGTGCTCGCCGCCAATCAGGGTCTCTATAACGGCTTTCTCGCCGCCGGCCTGATCTGGGGGCTTTACCTCGGCGCCGGCGGTTTCCAGGTCAAGGTCTTCTTCCTGTTGTGCGTGGCCATTGCCGGTCTCTATGGCGCGGCGACGGTCGGCCGCAAGATCCTGTACATCCAGACCGTGCCGGCGGTGGTCGCCCTGCTCGCGGTCTGGCTCGGTTGGTAGGCAAGATGGGCTGGTAAGGAAAGAAAAAGGACGCCAGCGGGATTGGGGTCCCGAAGGCGTCAATGGGTCCCTTCCTCCAGGACGTTTCCAGGCCGGAATAGCCTCAGCCGTTCGGATAGTTTCCGCCGTCGGCACCATCACCCATCAGGAAACCGCTGCCGGTGTCGACCATCAGACGCTGATCCACATTGTCGAGCCGGCGCAGCAGGTCATGGTACTGCGCGGCCGGGATCCTGCCGTGATCCGACGCGGCTATCCTCTCGGCGACCTGACTGATGCGGGCGGTGCGCATTTCCAGGCGCTCCGCGACTGCCGGGGTGATGTGGTTGGCTTGCCTGGCGTCGACGATGCCCTGATGAACACCCCGGACCTGCTCAACGAGCGCCTTGACACGGGGGCCTGCCATGTCGGTGGGGGCGGTTGCATCGAGAGCACCCTTGTGGTGGCCCGCGGCATAGGCGCCGGCGAGCGGGACGGCAATGAGAATTGCGGCAAGTGTTGCAGTCTTGAGAGATGCTGATGAGCGCATGGTGCGCTTCCTCCTGCTGGGAAGGGAGAGCGGCCGCGCCGCCTCGCCTTCCGACCATTTTGGGTCGTCCAGTCCCGTCGCGTCGCGATGGGAGGCATCGCCGGCGGTTCTCGGCCCTGCGCGGCAAGCTAGGAGCGCTCCGGCGGGAAGTGTAATTAAAAAAAGATAATCTTTTCAGGCCTTGCCGGCCGATGTCTGCGCCCTAGAGTTGAGCCGGCGAACAATTCCGCGTGAGTTCGCGTGATGATGGATCAACGTTCGGTGAGCTTAAGTTCAATGCGGCGGTTCTTGTTGCGCGCCTCTTCCGTGTCGGCGGGATCGAGCGGCTGGAATTCCCCGAAGCCGGCGGCGACGAGCCGGTTGGCCGGTACGCCATTCTCGATCAGGAACTTGACCACCGAGGTGGAGCGCGCCGTCGACAGTTCCCAATTGTCGCGATAACGGCCGGTGCCGGACAGCGGCTTGTTGTCGGTGTGGCCGTCCACGCGCAGCACCCAGTTGATCTCCGGCGGGATCTCTTTCTGCAGTTCGATAATGGCGTCGGCGAGCTTCTTCATCTCGACCTTGCCGGCATCGTTGATCACTTCGGATCCGGTCGGGAACAGAACTTCCGACTGGAACACGAAGCGGTCGCCGACGATGCGGATGTTCTCGCGATCGGCCAGGATTTCGCGCAGACGTCCGAAGAAATCGGAGCGGTAGCGGTTCAGTTCCTGCACACGCTGCGCCAGCGCCACGTTCAGGCGACGGCCGAGATCGGCGATCTTGGTGTTGGAATCGCGATCGCGCGTTTCGGAGACGTTGAGGGCATCCTCGAGCGCGCCGATCTGCTTGCGCAATGCCGCGATCTGCTGATTCAGGATCTCGACCTGGCTCAGCGCCTGCTGGCTGATCTGGCGCTGGTTGTCGAGTTCGCCGCCCAGCGCCGCGGCTCGCTGGTTGGCGGCGTCGCCGGCACCCGCACCTTGTGCCAGCAACTGTTCGAGCCGGCTCTTCTCCGCCTCCGCCGCCGACAGCGACGCCTGCAGATTGGCCAGCGAATCCTCCTTGTCCTGTGCCGTCGAGCGCTCCAGCGCCAGAAGCTGCGTCAGTTCGTTGATCTGCGAATTGAGGCGCGACAGCGCCGTATCCTTGCCGGAGATTTCGCGCCCGAGCAGGAACTGCGCCAACACGAAGACGGTAAGCAGGAACATGATGGCGAGCAGCAGAGTCGACAGCGCGTCGACGAAACCCGGCCAATAGTCGATGCGGCGATCGGTACGCCGGCCCCTGGCAAGCGCCATCCTAGTGCACCCCGGGCTTCTTCAGCGCGTCGGCGATCTTTTCCAGCGTGTTGCGCATCGCCTTTTGTTCGTCTGACTGGGCTTCGACCCAGTCACGCATGATCTGCTGTTCGGAGCGCATGTTCTTGACCAAGCCCGAAATGCCGTCGGCGAGATTGGCCATGGCGGTGGCGACGCGCGGGTTGGAGCCGCCGCCATTCTCCTGCAAGCTGCGCAGCCGCTCCGACAGGACGCGGATCTCGTCGGAAGACTCGGCCTTGGCCGGGTCGGAAACGACGATATCGGACGACAGATCCGTGACCGAGGACAGCCAGTTCTCGAGCTCGGTGTAGAAGCGCGTCTGGGCGCGGCCGGCCTGCAAGTCGAGGAAGCCGAGCACGAGCGAGCCGGACAGGCCGAACAGCGAGGATGAGAAGGCGGTGCCCATGCCGGCCAGCGGCGCCGACAGGCCCTGTTTCAGCGAATCGAGAACCGCGGCTGCATCACCCGTGCCGGGATCGAGCGATTCGATGGTCTCGCGAATCGAGCCGATCGTATTCAACAGGCCCCAGAAAGTGCCAAGCAGGCCGAGGAACACCAAAAGGCCCACAAGGTAGCGCGAGGTGTCGCGGCTTTCGTCGAGGCGCGTGGCGATGGAATCGAGCATTGTGCGCATCGATGAGGTCGAAAAGGCCATGGACGAGGAACGGCCGATCATCGCCTTCATCGGCGCCAGCAGCACCGGTTCGGTGGTCTCGGAGCCGGCTCGGAAAGAGTTGACCCAGCGGACCTCGCGAAACAGCCGCCCGACCTGCGTGAAGGCCAGCAGGATACCGACGACGAGCACGCCGACGATCAGGCCGTTGAGGCCCGGGTTGGTGACGAAAGCGGTGGTGACCTGGCGGGTCAGGATGGCGGCGATGAAAGCGACGATGGCAAGGAAGATGACCATGGTCAGCAGGAAGACCTGCGGACTGGACAGCTTATGGGGGTCGTAGATCAGCACGTCGGAGCGCCTGCCCATGCCGAAGGATCTGAGAAAAGCCATCCGTGCCCCGTTTCCGATGCCGCTGCCGCCGATCACGTAGTTGGCGACTCTAAACGGAATTGTGACCGAATTGAATGGTGCTTGGCAATATTGCCACAGGCGGACTTTGGAGCCGGCGCATCAGAGGCGGTTGATGACCAGGCAGTCCACCATGGCCGCCAAATGCAGGCCGGCACCGGTCACGACGAAGCCGTGCCACAGTGCGTTGTGGAAGCGTAGCGCCTTCCAGGCGAAGAAAATCACGCCGCAGGAATAGACGATGCCGCCGGCGACGATGAGCACGATCGACGTGGTCGGCAGCGTCTCGACGAGCGGCTTGACGAGAACGATGCCGCTCCAGCCGATGGCAAGATAGAAGACGATTGCCAGCCTGTCGAAGCGGCCTGGGAAAACCACCTTGATGGCAATGCCCGTTGCGGCCGCGGTCCAGACCAGAACGATCATCCAGCGCGCCAGCGGCGAGTTTCCCAACTGGGCGAGAAAGGGTGTGTAGGTGGCGGCGATCAAGAGGTAGATCGCGGCATGATCGAAGCGGCGCAGGATCCATTTCGCCGGCGAGGTCACCGGCCACAGATTGTAGGTCAGCGATACCGAGAGCACGGTGAGCAGCGACACGACATAGAAGGCGGCGGCGATATATTCGCCCGGCCCGACCCGGAAGGCGGCTAGCGCCAGCAGCGCCGAACCGGCCGCGATCGCCAGCACGATCCCGACACCATGGACAATCCCGTCGGCGATCGTCTCGGCGCGCGAATAGTGCCAGCGTCCGATGAACGGAATCTCGATCTGTGGCGGGGTGTTGGTCATCTATCGTCCTGCATCACCCCATATCTGGGCAGCCGACGGACAGTATTTCAAGCTTTGTTTGCGGTTTTACGACTGCGCGCTTGCCTTGACGCAATTCCGGACGGAACCGCGAACACTTTTCCTGGAATTGCTTCAGCGCGGCGGGAGCGGCTTTTTCACCGTCTTCAGCAAGGCGCGCTGGATGATCTCGTTGCCGGCGACGACCGTGCCGGTGTCCAGCATGTCCTGTCCGCCATCCATGTCGGAGGCGAAGCCACCCGCTTCGCGGATCAAGAGCAGGCCGGCGGCCATGTCCCAGGCCGACAGGCCCACTTCCCAGAAGCCGTCCATGCGCCCGGCGGCGACATAGGCAAGATCGAGCGAGGCGGAACCCATGCGGCGAACGCCCGAGACCTCGGCCATGACGTTGCGCAGTTCGACCAGGAAATTGCCGTGATGGCCGCGGCCGAGATGCGGCACGCCGCAGCCGATCACCGTGTCGACAAGCTTGGTGCGGCCGGCAACGCGCAGGCGGCGATCATTCATGAAGGCGCCGCCGCCGCGCTCGGTGGTGTAGAGCTCGTCCATGGCAGGATTGTAGACGACGCCGGCAACGATCTGGCCCTGGCGCTCCAGTGCGATCGAGACGGCGAACAGCGGAATGCCGTGCAGGAAATTGGTGGTGCCGTCCAGCGGGTCGACGATCCAGCGGTGCTGGCTGTCTTCGCCGGCGACGGCGCCGCGCTCTTCCATCAGGAAGCCGTAGCCGGGACGTGCCTTCGACAGTTCGGCGAAAACGATGTCCTCGGCCTTGCGGTCGGCCTGGCTGACATAATCGCCGGGGCCTTTCATCGAGACCTGCAGGTTCTGGACTTCGCCGAAGTCGCGCGACAGCGAGCGGCCGGCCTTCATTGCGGCCTGGACCATGACGTTGAGGAGGGCTGAGCGTGCCATAGTGCTTCTTCCTGGTGCGGCGCTTTAAATTCTGTCTCGATGCATGCCGGTGACCCAAACCGCGGCCACTTCCGAGCGACATGCATGCATCAGTCGGCGCGGCGCACGTAAGTGATTTCGTTGGTGTCGACGATGATGCGTTCGCCGGCGCCGATGAAGGGTGGCACCAGCACGCGAATGCCATTTTCCAGCACCGCCGGCTTGTAGGAGGATGCCGCCGTCTGGCCCCTCACCACGGGATCCGCCTCGGTGATGGTCAGAGTCACGTAATCGGGCAGCGAAATGCCGATCGGCCGCTCCTCGTAGAGCTGAACCGTCACCATCATGCCGTCCTGCAGGAACGCGGCGCGGTCGCCGACGAAATCCTTGTTCAGTTCGAGCTGCTCGTAGCTTTGGGTGTCCATGAACACCAGCGCGTCGTCCTGCTCATAGAGGAAGGAAAAGTCCTTCAGGTCTAGCCGGATCTGCTCGACCGTCTCGGCCGAGCGGAAGCGCTCGTTGAGCTTGGTGCCGTTGATGAGGTTCTTCAGCTCAACCTGGTTATATGCGCCGCCCTTGCCGGGTTTGACGGTGTTGGTCCTGACCGCCACCCAGAGGCCGCCATCGTGTTCGATGACGTAGCCGGGGCGGATTTCGTTGCCATTGATCTTGGCCATGATGATGGGATCCGGGATGCTGCCAACGGCCGGGCCATTGGTATGGGATGTTCGCCGTGACAGGCGATTTAAGGCTCCAAGACCACAAATCGCCCGGAGAGGCAAGGGAGGGCGGGTTGCGGCTGAGCAACGGGGGCGGGCACCGGCCGGTTTCGCCTACCGCCATCAGGGCAGGCGGTTGGCCTTCTGCAGGGCCTGCTTGGTCTGGTCGTCGCTCAGCCCTTGCAGGAAATCGTCCATCTGCTGATCGATGAGGCCGGCGCGGCGGGCGGCGATGTACCAGGCGCCGGCGAGCACGAGGTCGGGATCGGTGCCGATGCCTTGCATATAGAGTTTTGCCAGCCGGTTCTGGGCCGCGACATTGCCGCCTTCGGCGGCCTGCTTCGTCCAGCCGAAGGCCGATTTCAGGTCGCGCGCGCCGCCCCGGCCCTCGATCATCCAGGCGGCGAGATCGATCTGCGCGGTGTCGTAGTTCTGACGGGCGGCTTGCGCCAGAAGCCGCCGTGCCTGTGCATCGTCGTGCGGCTTGCCGCCGACGCCATTGGCATAAATCTGCGACATGGCGTACTGCGCGTCGGCGAGACCGGTCGCGGCAGCGCGCTCATAGTAGGAAACCGCCTTGGCCAGGCCGGCATCGCCTGGATCCTGCTGGACCAGTATCTGCGCGAAATTGAACTGCGCCAGCTGGTTGCCGGCTTCGGCGGCAGCCTGCATCAGGGCATAGGCTTCCTTCGCGTCCTTCTTGACGTAGCGGCCGTCGAGCAGCATCAGCGCATATTGGAACTGCGATTCCGGCACACCCTGCTCGGCGGCAAGTGCGTACCATTTCGCGGCCTCGGCCGCGTTCAACGGCACGCCCAACCCACGCGACAGGATCTCGGCCACCAGCGTCTGCGCTGCCGGGTCGCCATTCTGCGCACGGACCAGCGCCAGATTATAGGCGGTTTTGTAAAGACCACGCTGGAAGGCACCATAGGCAGCGTCCGCCGGCTTGGCGCCAAAGCGGTTGGGATTGACGCTATCGGCCGACGGCAACGGCGCGGGTTCCGATGTAGTGGCGGGCTGCGGCAGCTGCTTTTCGATCGGCTTGTCGGTGTGCACGCCGGTTTCGGGCTTGGGCTGCGGCAAGGGTATGGTTTCGGCGGCGGCGGCCAGGATCATTGCCGCCGCAAGCAGAGCCTGAAGGGAAAGCCTTGCCAGGAACACGTCAATCCTCGAGGCGCGGCGCTGTTTCGTCGAGCAGCGCATTGGCCCGCGCGATCGCCACCTTCGGATCGACGCCGTCGGCGAAAACGGCGCTCGACAGCGCGACGAATTCGGCGCCGGTGGCGGCCACGGTTTCGACAGAGGCAAGATCGGAACCGGCCTCGACGATGCAGGGAATCTGGATCATCTGCGCCCACCATTGCCCCAATGACAGGTTGCGCGGATGCGGCTCGGGCTTGTTGTCGTAGCCGAACCGGCCGAAGAAAATGTAGTCGGGCCGGGCTTCGCCGAGTTCGAGCGCGTCGTCACGCGTCTTGGCGCCGCCGGCGCCGACCGTCATTTTCGCCTGGAAATGTTCAATCGTCTCGGCGAGTTCGGCCTTGGAGACCTCGACATGGATGCCGTCGGCCTGGACGCGGCCCGCGATGCGGGTGTCGCCAGCGATAATGACGGCCACTCCGGCGGCCTGCGCTGCCGGCACGATACGCTCGGCGAAGGCCTGGAAGGAGGCCTCGTCCATGCCATTTTCGGGCAGGATCAGCGAGGCGACATCGCCGCCGTCGAACGCGGCCGTGATCCTATCCACCGGTACGCCGGACGGCGCGATCAGCACGATGCGGCAGCGGTTGGGGGGCGTTGCGTCATTCATGGTTCTTCGATCCCGGGTTTCGCCTATGCCGGGCGAAGATGGTTGGATTGCGGCATAGAGCAAACTGCCCGCTTTGAACAGGCGGGCAGCCGGGATCGCGATTTTTGATCCGCCGGACAGCCGGCGCGTCGCCTTACTTGATCGGCTCGGGGCTCGCGGCGGCCGGTCTCGGTTTCCACAACGTCCAGCCGAGGTTCATGCCGGCGGCCGCGATCAGGATGGCGGCGGCGCCGACGACCTGGCTGAGGTGCAGCCGATGGCCGAAGGCGGTGACATCGACCAGGATGGCAACGACCGGATAGATGAAGGACAGCGACCCCTGCAGATGCGTCGGCAGCTTCTGGATGGCGCCGTACATGAGGATGTACATCAGGCCGGTGTGTACGATCCCGAGCGTTGCCAGCATGGCCCAGCTCCATGGATCGCCGGGAAGATGCGCCAGATTGGCGAAGGGCGCCAGCATGACGACGCCGACGCAGACCTGAATCAGCGCGATCAGATGCGGCGGCGTGCCCTTGAGCTTCTTGGTGACGATTGCCGCGACGGCCCAGAAAAAGGCGGCGGCCGAGGCCATCAGGATGCCGGCGAAATAGTTCGTGCCGACATCAGCGGCATCGGGAGCAGCGGCGACGATCAGCAGCATGCCGGCGAAGGCGATTGCCAGCCATGTCAGCTTGGTCAATGTCAGCCGCTCGGCGAACAAGAGCGCGCCGAAGCCGACCAGCATGAAAGGTTGCGTGTTGTAGACGGCGGTGGCGATCGAGATCGACGCGCGCGAGAAGGCGCTGAACAAGAGCAGCCAATTGATGACGATCGCCGCACCCCCAAGCGCCGCAAGGCCGATGACGCGCAACGAAAGCCTGTTTCGCAGCAATCCAAGCGAAGCGCAGATGAAGAGCAGCATCAGCGCGCCGAACGCGCAGCGCCAGAACACGACGTCCATGATCGGCTGACCGGACATGACGACGAACCAGCCGATCGTTCCCAGGATCGCCATTGCGGCCGACATTTCGACCGTGCCTCGCACCGTATCGTTCATAATAGCCCCTGAATTCGTTGAGGCGGCATAATCTCATGTGAGCCCTGGGCTATCCACCTCCTAGAAAAGGCGTTATGATGATATTACCTAATTAAAATAGGCATCCGCTCGAAAATCCGCGAGAAATAGAAAATGCTGGATGATTTGGACCGAAATCTGCTGGAAATCCTGGTCAGGGATGCGCGAACCTCGCTGAAGGATCTGGCGGCCCAGGTTGGGCTATCGTCGCCGAGCGTTTCGGAGCGGCTGCGGCGCCTCGAGGAGCGCGGCGTCATCCGGGCGTTCACCGTCGAGATCGATCCGCTGGCGCTCGGCTATACGCTGCAGGCGATCGTGCGGATCAAGCCTCTGCCGGGCAAGCTGCACATCGTTCAGAAATTGATCGAGGAGATTGAGGCGTTTGGAGAATGCGACAAGGTAACCGGCGACGACTGCTTCGTCGCCAGGCTGTTCGTGCGCTCGATCGGCGACCTCGACGGCATTCTCGATCGCATCGCCGACAAGGCCGAGACCAGCACCGCCATCATCAAGTCACAGCCGATCCGGCGGCGACCGCCGCCCCTGGGATTGCCGGCGGCCTAATAGGCCTAGCACCGTGTGCCGTGGTGGAAGGAGGCGGCCACCAGTGTCAGTCTTCCGCCGGATGACCGTCCGAGGAGAGGGCGATTATATATTTGACAGACCACGCCAATCGAGGCTTCCTTCGTATTAAACCGTACGCGTAAAGCCGAAGCGGAACAAACGTTGACCCTTCACGTTCGCCGTGATGGTGCTCTACTATCTCGACCTCACCGACAACGGAACCGCATACCCGGACACGGAAGGAACCGATCTTCCGAGCCTGGAATCGGCTGAAAACGGGGCGGCAAAGGCACTCCTGGAGATAGCCAAAGACAAGATTTCGGCCGGCACCTTCCGAGAAGAGGTCGCCTTGCATGTGCATGACGGTTCGAGCAAACCAATCCTTGTGGTGAAGGTTACGTTCGAGCTAGTTCGAAACAGGCCTGAGAACGATGGAGCCTTGGGAGCCTGACGATTACTTCAATGTGAGCGCGCGCCTCTATCAGCAACGGGCGGTGGCACATGTTGAGAACTTGCGCTCAGATATCGAAGAGACGCGCCGTATAATCGAGGAATCCCGCAAGCTCCTAGACCGGCTTGCCGCCAATTTAGGCGCTATCGTGCCGTAGGAAAGGTCCTGACAGGCGGCGTTTCGTTAACTTGGGATAAGGGTGCTACAATCGGGCATGAGCAAAAACCCGGCCTTCATCGTCTATCGCCCGCCTGCCAAGGGGTTCCCCTTTCTGGCCGTGATCCTAAAACCAGACGGCACAGCTACTGCCCACCCCTTCAACACCGAAGAAGAGGCTTTACTCTTCAACCGGGAGGCAGCGACAGCGCTTGGGCACGGCATCAAACATTAGGCCAGCCGTTATCGCCCGGAAGAACGAAGACCGAACAGATTCATGCGGTAACGCTCCGGGTCCGCGTTGACTCAGTTACACAGCTCCACGATGCTCGGGGGTGTTCGGCACAATGCTGGTAAACACCTTTCATGCCGCGCTTAAAGACCGAATAGTAGCCTTCCAAGGTGTTGGTGTGCACGACGTCGCGAACGTATTCCTCACGACCATGGTTGATGGTGCCGTGCGCCGCGAACTTCGGGCCGATATTGTCATACACGCGGCCAAACCGGACCTGGCTGACGAACTCGAGCGGCCGATGTTCCTGCTGGTGTCGGCGCGCCGCTGGTCAAGGTGTCATGGCTAGGCGGGCGGCTTGCTTTTGCTGTCGCTCGGCTCAAGATTCTAGGCTATTCAAGCGTTGACGCGCCTTCCCTCCAGATCAGTTCCTCCTCATGTCAGGCCTGCTTCTCGATCCGTGGTTCTACGCGGCCGCCATTCCGGCGGTCATCCTGGTCGGCCTGTCCAAGGGCGGCTTCGGCGGCGCGGTCGGTTTCGTCGGCGTGCCGCTGATGGCGCTCACCATGCCGCCAGTTCAAGCGGCCGCCATCCTGCTGCCGATCCTGTGCCTGATGGACATCGTCTCGGTGTGGACATGGTGGGGCGTGTACGATCGCAAGATGCTGGTCGACATGATGCCGGGCGCTGTTCTCGGCATCGGGCTTGGCTGGCTGACGGCGGCACTGGTCACCGAGGAAGCGGTGCGGCTCATCGTCGGCGCCGTTGCCATCCTCTTCGTGCTGCGCTGGCTTTACCTGCAAGTTCGTCATGGTTCCGACCATGCGGCCGCACCTAATCGCGTGGCCGCGGCCATGTGGGGCACGGTCGCAGGCTTCACCAGCTTCGTCGCCCATGTCGGTGGCCCGCCTTTCCAGGTCTATGCCTTGCCGATCCGGCTCGACCCCAAGGTGCTGTCGGGCACGGCAGCAATCTTCTTTGCCGCCACCAATGCGCTGAAACTCATCCCCTATTTCGCACTCGGCCAGTTCGACACCGCCAATCTGACGGCGTCCGCCGTGCTGATGCCGCTGGCGCCACTGTCGACCATCGCCGGTGCTTGGCTGGTGCGGCGGATGCGGCCAGAGATTTTTTATCCCTTCACCTATGCGACCGTGGCGGTCGTGGCAGTGAAGCTTCTGTGGGACGGGATCGCCGGCATCATGTAGCGCTCCAGCCCGCGTCAGGCGGCGCTGGGCACCATGCGTCTTGGCCGGCTGAGCGCCATTGTCGCACCGGCGGCAAGGACCACCACCATGCCGGCGAGAATCACGACGTCGTGCAGGGTAGGCTTCAGAACCATGTCTGTGATGATGACGAGCATGACCGCATAGTCGAAACGGGCTGCCCGCAGGATGCGCTGTCCATAGCCAAGTGCGGCCGGCGTCACGCCATCCCTGGCGATCATCGCGGCCATGCGGTCGGCGGTCGGCTTGAAGACGAACATGCCGATGCAGAAGGTCGTGGCGTAGCCGGCAAGCCCGATCAGGACCCAGAGATCGGAGAAGCCGATCCAGAACCAGCACATGACCAATCCGAAGACCAATGTCAGCATCGACATCGGCGCGAAGAAGCGGTTGCCCAGCTCGCCGGTGGCACGCATCGCCTGCAGCGTTCCCTGTATGTTGCCGGCACGATCCGCCAACGTCGCCTGCACCATCAGCGTGAAGCCGCCCCCGACCCAAAGCATCGCCGAAAGGATGTGCAGCAATTTGACGATGGAATACCAATCCATGGCTTTGTCCCCGATGCCCAATGATTACTGGCGAGGCCGCGCCATTGCCCGCCCGCCGCTTCGATGCCTCAGCGTTTAGCGCCGCGGCTGTTTCGGAACGATGTCGAGGAAAAGCCAGCTGTGTTTCAGAGCGCCGGCTAATGAAAGCAGAAACCAATATGATGAACCGCCGCCCGGTTTTCTGCTATCGTCGGCAGCGTCGGGGGGCGACATCGTCCGGAAACACTGTCGATGCTAGTGCCGACGCCAGAAATGCGGCGGCGACAGCGCTCGCCTGACGATCAACCATTCCCAGCTTGGGAAAAGGCAATTCGGGGGACTAACATGCAAGGGGTAGCACGGAATTTCTTCACGTTGGCGATCATCTACGCGCTGTGCGGCATGGCACTCGGCATCCACATGGCGATCAGCGAAGACCACGGCCAGATGCCGACCCACGCCCACACGATGGTGGCCGGTTGGCTGATGTCGGCGGTCTTCGCGTTCTTTTACCACCTGTTTCCGGCTGCCGGGCAAAAGACGTTGGCCCCCGTCCATTTCTGGCTGACGGCAATCAGCGGCATCGGGCTGATGATCGGCCTTTATATACTTCTCGCCGGAAATCCGGGGATCGAGCCGTTGCTGGGGATATCTTCGATCGGCTTCTACGCGGGCATGCTGCTGTTCGCCTTCATTGCCTTGCCGGTGGTGTGGAAAAAAGTCTGAGTGGAGGTTGAACTCGGCCGGTACGGCTGTGTTGTCACGGCACAGGAGCACGATGTTGGGTAAAAAAACATCACGGCCGTTAAGGGTTCATTAAGCTTTACAGGCGTTTACTATGTCCATCCAGTGATCTGGATTCTTACCGAGTGGTTGGAGCCACTTTGTTTGACGCCTCCCTGTTAAACTCCTGAGAGCCGCCTTATCCGCGGCTCTTTTTTTGTCCACGTTCAGGCGGCATTCCGCACGGCCGATAGCCGTTAACCTTCTGTTAAACATGTGCTTGCCTTCACCTCGGACGAAGCGCATTTTCAAGCTTCAGTTTTGTAGGGTCACGGGTGTATCGGCAGAGAGCCGAATCGGCCGGTTGCAAGTGCAGGGGCGTTATCAATGAACGAGCCTTCGAAGGGCATTGCGAAAACCGTCAAACTGGCGGAACGCCGGGTGTTTTCGCACTCCTTCAAACCGCTTTACCAAGAAGGCATGGGCCTGGTCGAACAGGCGGCGGAGTATCTCGACGGCAAGGGCCGGGCAGAAGCCAAGAAACTGTCGCGGCTGGCGGCCACGCTCTACGCGGCCGAATCGATGCGGCTAACCACCAGGCTGATGCAGGTTGCCTCGTGGCTGCTTTTGCAGCGTGCGGCGAATTCCGGCGAGATGACCCGCGATCAAGTCGCTTCGGAAAAATCCAAGGTGCGTCTCGACACCGCTTCCGCCCATGACGAGGCGGCCGGCTGGGCCGAACTGCCGACCGATTTCCTCGATCTCGTCAACCGATCGTTGCGACTGCAGGCATTGGTGCGCCGCATGGACGAAGAGATCTATGGCGCGGGTGCCGTGGTCGACATGCAGCGCGTGGCTCGCCGGCCCAATCCGGTCTCGGACCAGATCAGCCTCCTCAACACGGCGTTCGCCCGCAACTGAGAAACGTCGAGGCCTTCTCGGTCGGGCTGGGCAAGCGTTTCCGGTTTGTTCACTTTTCGCTGGCATCGCTGTCCGCCGGAGGTACACTCACGGCATGGGGGACGCGATTCGCATCATCGGTATCGATCCGGGGCTCAGGCGCACCGGTTGGGGCATCGTCGAGAGTCTCGGCAATTCCTTGCGCTTTGTTGCTGCGGGGACCGTGCGCTCGGAGGACAAGGCGGCGCTGGCGACGCGGCTCTGCCAGCTGCATGACGGGCTCGCCGAAATCCTGCATCGGGCCATGCCGCATGAGGCCGCGGTCGAACAGACCTTCGTCAACAAGGATGCCGTGGCGACGCTGAAGCTCGGCCAGGCGCGCGGCATCGCCATGCTGGTGCCGGCGCGCGCCGGCCTCGTCGTCGCCGAATATGCGCCGAACGCGGTGAAGAAAGCGGTGATCGGCGTCGGTCATGGCGACAAGAAGCAGATCCACATGATGGTGAAGGTGCTGCTGCCTAAAGCGATCTTCGACACCGAACATGCCGCCGACGCGCTGGCCGTCGCCATTTGTCACGCGCATCACCGGCAAAGCGTGGCGTATCGCATGGCGGCATTGGCGTCATGAGGGGCCGCGGCGAATGATCGGCAAGCTCAAGGGTACGCTCGACGAGGTCGACGAAGACCATTGTCTCGTCGATATCCACGGCGTCGGCTACGTCGCCTATTGCTCGGCACGCACGCTGGCCGCACTGCCTTCGCCCGGCGAAGCGGTGGTGCTGTTCATCGAGACCTATGTGCGCGAGGATATGCTGCGGCTCTACGGCTTTCAGTCGCGGCTCGAGCGCGAATGGTTCCGGTTGCTGATGAACAATGTGCCGGGAGTCGGCGCCAAGGTGGCGCTGGCCATCTTGTCGACGCTGGCGCCGGCTGATCTTGCAAATGCCATTGCACTGCGCGACATCGCCATGGTTTCCCGCGCGCCCGGCGTCGGCAAGAAGGTGGCCGAGCGCATCGTCACCGAGTTGAAGAACAAGGCGCCTGCCTATGCGGGCGCCGCCACCGGCACCATTGGGCTCAAGCAGGAACTCGGCGAAGGCGTAGCGCCCGCGCCGATCACCGACGCAGTCTCGGCACTGGTCAATCTCGGCTATTCCCGCGACACCGCCGCCAACGCGGTGTCGGCAGCGCTGAAGACGGCGGGCGAGGGCGCCGACGCGTCCAAACTGATCCGTTTTGGGCTGAAGGAACTGGCACGGTGAGCCATCGCTTGTTCGGGGCGCTGCCCTGTGCAAGGAAGGTCCCATGAGCCTTTCCCCCCGCCTCATTGCACCGGAAAAGCGCGGCGAGGATGCCGAGCAGACCTTGCGGCCGCAAACACTTGACGATTTCGTCGGCCAGGCGGCGGTGCGGGCCAATCTCAAAGTCTTCATAGAGGCAGCCAAGGGCCGCAAGGAAGCGCTCGACCATGTGCTGTTCGTCGGACCGCCGGGGCTGGGCAAGACGACGCTGGCGCAGATCATGGCGCGCGAACTCGGTGTCAATTTCCGCTCGACCTCGGGTCCGGTCATCGCCAAGGCCGGCGATCTCGCGGCATTGCTTACCAATCTCGAAGAAGGCGACGTGCTGTTCATCGACGAAATCCACAGGCTCAACCCGGCCGTGGAGGAAATCCTCTATCCGGCGATGGAGGATTTCCAGCTCGACCTGATCATCGGCGAGGGACCGGCGGCGCGTTCGGTGAAGATCGACCTGGCGCGCTTCACGCTGGTCGCCGCCACCACGCGGCTCGGCCTGCTTACCAATCCGTTGCGCGACCGCTTCGGCATCCCGGTGCGGCTCAATTTCTACACCGTCGAGGAGTTGGAGCAGATCGTCCGGCGCGGCGCGCGCATCCTGCAGATGCCACTCGGCGACGACGGTGCGCTGGAAATCGCACGGCGCGCGCGCGGCACGCCGCGCATTGCCGGCCGGTTGCTGCGGCGCGTGCGCGATTTCGCCTCGGTCGCCGGCGACGGCCATGTCGACCGCCTGATCGCCGACGAGGCCTTGACCCGGCTCGAAGTCGACGCGCTCGGCCTCGACGCCCTCGACCGCCGCTATCTCAGCATGATCGCCCGGAATTTCGGCGGCGGTCCGGTCGGCATCGAGACCATCGCCGCCGGCCTGTCCGAGCCGCGCGATGCCATCGAGGACATCATCGAGCCCTATCTGATCCAGCAGGGATTTATCCAGCGTACGCCGCGCGGGCGCGTGCTGACCGCCAATGCCTGGCGCCATCTCGGCCTCGATGCGCCGAAAGATCTGGCGCAGCAGCAGATCAATCTGTTCCAGGAAGAATAGCCACGCAAGCGATCGGGCGCGGGTTTCCCGGACCAGCGATCAAGCATCAGTGAACGGGCCTGCGCAAATTCTCCTCATCTTCGCCGGTTTACCGGCGTATTGCTGGATTGTATCGGGTGCGCTGCATCCCTGCATGTCCTCCTCCCGACCGAGATCGCTTTTGGGTGACATGTAGCAGCGCATGCCGAAGTGAGGTGCCGGAGCCACTTGATGATAACCAGACGCGGGTTCCTGCGCTTTATCGGCGGGTCGTTCCTGTCGGTCGCCTCCTTCAGCGCCTACGCCGTCGGCATCGAGCCGATGCTGCTGACGCATGTGAAGCGCTATGCGCTGACGCCACCGCATTGGCCGGCCGGATTGAAGCTGCGGGTCGTCGCGCTGGCCGACATCCATGCCTGCCGGCCGTGGATGACGCCGGAGCGGATCGCTTCGCTTGCCGAAGAGGCGAATGCCCTTAAGCCGGACCTGATCGTGCTACTCGGCGACTACATAGCCGGCATGCGCCTGGTGTCGCAAAGGGTGACGCCGCCGGAATGGGCTGGCGCCCTGTCGGGCCTCAAGGCGCCGCTCGGCGTGCTGTCGATCCTTGGCAATCACGACTGGTGGGCCGACGGCTTCGCGCAGCGTGCCGAAGTCGGCCCGACGATCGCGCGTAAGGCACTGGAGAAAGCCGGCATCACGGTGCTGGAGAACGACGCCGTGCGTCTGGAAAAGGACGGACATGGCGTCTGGATCGCCGGCCTCGCCGATCAGTTGGCGCTGTTGCCGAAAAAGAAGCACGAGCCTCCCAGGGGATTGGATGATCTCGACGGCACGCTGGCCAAAATCAGCGACGCCGCGCCCGTCATCCTGCTGGCGCACGAACCGGACATTTTTCCAAAAGTGCCGTGGCGTGTGTCGCTGACGCTATCGGGACACACCCATGGCGGGCAGGTGCGCCTGTTCGGCTATTCGCCGATCGTGCCGTCCCAGTTCGGCAACCGCTACGCCTATGGCCATGTCGTCGAGAACGACCGCAACCTGATCGTCTCGGGCGGGCTTGGCTTCAGCAATTTGCCGATCCGTTTCGGAATGCGTCCGGAAATCCTGCAGATCGACCTCGGCTGACCAGCGCGTCAGGGCAGGCTTCGGATTGCGTCCAGCACGTCAGGCTCGGCCTTGTCGCCATTGAACGCGCCGACGACGCCGAAAGCCCCGCCATAGCTCCACACCGACCATGAGAAGCCATGCGCTTCGGCCCGAGCGATCATGTCCCTGACATAGGCGGCCCGATATTCGGCCGGCATCACATAGGCATTGCCATACTCCTGGCGGATCATGCCGAACTCGCCCAGCGTGATGTCTTCCGGCTTGATGCCGTTGGCCTTCGCCCAAGCTTCGACAGCCTTGAACGGCGCATCCATCAAGCCAAGCAGCTTGTCGGCGCTGTCCATGCTGGCGACCTGCTCGTCGAGATAGGCAAGCAGGCCATTCTGACGTGTCCACGGCGCCTCGGCCTTGATCCGGGCGCGGATGGTGTCCAGCGTCACATCAAGCTGCGCCTTCGGCACAGCGGTCAAAGGATAGGGAAGGCCGGTCACATAGGGAATGAAGTCGCCGGCCCAGGTCGCGCCCTGATGGGTGAGCAGGAACGGGTCGTAGGAGTGGAAGGTCCAGATGACGTTGTCGTCGGGGATCGTCTTCGGGTCGATCTTTTCCAGAGACGAAGCAGCGGAATAGCAAGCTCCGGTCAGGACCAGCGTCAGTTTCGTCGCCGAGGCGCGCGCCGCCGCGAACAGCTTGCGCTGGCGGTCGGGCCACAGGCTGGTGCCGTCGCTGTCGCAATCGACGATCGGCTCGTTCATCGGCTCGAAAGCGACCTTTTCGGGATCTTCGGCGGCCAGCTTGCGCGCCATGCCGCGAACCACCTCGACATAGCGGTCGAAGGTCGCGGGGCCGTCCATCACCTCGCCCATGCCGATCTTGCGGCCGCCGCCGGCCGGAATCAGGTGCATGTCGACGATGACCTTCAGCCCGGCGCGATTGATCATGCGCGCCGAGTCCAGCACGCTGGCATAGAGTTGGTCACGAAGGTCCGTTGTCTTGTCCGAGAGGAAAGGCGACGGATCGACCGGCATGCGCAGGAAATCGAAGCCGGCATCCTTCAGCGCCTTGAGGTCGTCCTCGTTGAGGAATTGGCGCCATTCCGGGTAGGGCAGGATGGCCTTGGCATCATCCCACTGATCCTCACCGGGCCAGGTGACCCACTGGTCGAGATTGAGACCACGCTTCATGGAGAAGGTCGCCGCCTCACCCGAAAGTGTAGAAGCGGCCAGCGCCAGCACGACCGCCATCAAGCTCTTGATCATCGTCGTCAACAGTGCCATCGGGTTCATGCGCCAAGAAAATACCTGCCGCGTCGGCATCCAAAAGGGAAGCGCAATGGGCGATCATGGTGAATCCGCGGCATTGCTGGCCGGGCTTTCCGGTGCGCTGACCGAGTTCGGCCACCGGCTGATGGCGCGGGTCTATTATGCCGATACCGATTTCTCGGGCATCGTCTATCACGCGCGCTATCTCGAATTCCTCGAGCGCGGCCGCTCCGACTATCTCAGGCTCACCGGCGTGCATCACACCGAACTCGCCGACGGCAAGCACGGCGAGAAGATCGTGTGGGTGGTGCGCCGCATGGAGATCGACTTCCGCATCCCCGCCCGTATCGATGACATCCTGACCGTCGATACCCGCACCGAGACCATTTCCGGCGCGCGTCTCTTCATGGCACAGCAGCTCAAGCGCGGCGACGAGGTGCTGGTCGAGGCCAAGGTCGAGGCGGCGATCATCGGCGAGAACGGCCGGCCGAGGCGTTTTCCCAGGGAATGGGTGGCGGCGTTCATGCCCAAGGTCTTTCCCCAAGACTGATTGGACGGATCGCGTGCTGACTTCGCCGGCGGCGCCGCTGGGGCGCGGCAATGCGCCGCGCCTTATGGACTAACCCATCCTTAACCATAACGGTTCATGAAGAGATTGGTGAAGATTGGCGTTATCCAGCGCCTTCCTTTCACCAATATTTGCCCCGAAAAGGCCGCTAACGGCACGGTTTGGGGTGTCCGGTAGCTTCGTGCGAACCGACCACAAGGGATGCCATGGGCCAGCCGCCAGCTTCGCCCGGAAATCTTAAGGACGTAACGATGGAAAATATCGCACTCGCCGAACCGGGCGCGCAATTGTCGATTTGGGCCTTGTTCATGCAGGCCAGCTGGGTGGTCAAGCTGGTCATGATCGGGCTGCTCTGCGCCTCGGTGTGGACATGGGCGATCATCGTCGACAAGCTGGTTGCCTATGGCCGCATGCGCCTGGCGCTGAACCGCTTCGAGCAGGTTTTCTGGTCCGGGCAGTCGCTGGAGGAACTCTACCGCACCCTTGCCGACCGCAAGACGACAGGCATGGGCGCCATCTTCGTCGCCGCCATGCGCGAGTGGAAGAAGAGCTTCGAGAAGGGCGCCAAGACGCCGCTCGGGCTGCAGACCCGCATCGACAAGGCCATGGACCTGGCGCTGACCCGCGAGATGGAGAAGCTGGAGGGGCGCCTCGGCTTCCTCGCCACCACCGGTTCGGCCGCCCCCTTCATCGGCCTGTTCGGCACGGTCATCGGTATCATGACCTCCTTCCAGGCCATTGCCGGCTCCAAGAACACCAGCCTCGCGGTGGTTGCGCCCGGTATCGCCGAGGCGCTGCTGGCGACAGCCATCGGCCTGCTCGCCGCTATCCCGGCGGTCATCGCCTATAACAAGCTGTCATCGGATGCGAGCAAGATTGCCGTGCGCATGGAAGGGTTCTCCGACGAGTTCTCCGCCATACTCTCGCGCCAAATCGATGAAAAAGTCGCGCCGAAGGCTTGAGGGACGATCATGGGAATGTCTGTAGGCGCAGGTGGTGGACGTGGCGGCCGAGGTCATAGACGGCGTGGGCGCCACCATGCACTGATGTCGGAGATCAACGTGACGCCGATGGTCGACGTCATGCTGGTGCTCCTGATCATCTTCATGGTCGCGGCACCGATGCTGACGGTCGGCGTGCCGATCGACCTGCCCGACACGCAGGCCAAGGCGATGAATGCCGACACCCAGCCGATCACCGTCTCGATCGATGCGACCGGCAAGATCTTCCTGCAGGAAACCGAGATTCCGATCGAGGAGCTGGTGGCCAAGCTGCAGGCGATCTCGAAGACCGGCTATGAAGAGCGCATCTTCATCCGCGGCGACAAGTCGACCGACTACGGCACGGCGATGAAGGTGATGGCCCGCATTTCGGCCGCTGGCTACAAGAACATCGGCCTGGTTTCACTGCAGGAACAGGATCAATAGACGCACGATGAGGACCGGCCTCACCACATCGGTGATCTTGCACACGGCGGTGCTGGCCTTCGGCCTGTTCACGCTGTCGGCGCCGGCCGCGCTTCCGTCCGCCGATGTCGAGTCGGTCGCGGTCGACATCGTGCCGATGGAAGCCATTGCGCAGACCCTGCAGGGCGACAAGAAGGCCGTCATGCATGAAAAGCCGGCGCCGTTGCCGACGCAGCGTCCCGATATCGTCCCGAATGCACAGAAGGTCGGCGAAAACAGCGTCGATACCGACAAGCCGATAACGCCTGAAGCCAAGCCGAAACCCGTCGACACGACCTCGGCTCCGGCGCCAGCGCCCACCCCGAAGGAGATCCCGAAGACCGAGGACGTGCCGAAGCCGCAGGAAAAGCCCAAGCCCATTCCGGCGACGGAAGTGGCGCCAGCGCCGACGCCCAAGGAAGAGGTCAAGCCTGAGCCGGTCAAGCAGACCGAGCCCAAGCCGACTCCGGCAAAGCCCGCGCCGACACCGCCGCCGCAGGACAAGACCGCCGCCATCGATCCGACGCCCGAGGTCAAGCCGGACGCCGTCGCCGAGGCCATAGCCAAGGACCCGCCCACCGAGGAGACGCAGTTGCCGAATTCGGCGCCCGCGCCCGAGGCCCGGCCGAAGCCACAGCCGGCACAGGCCGAAAGCGCCAAGGCGCCGGAACGCAAGGATGCCGACAAGCCAGTCAAGGAAGCCTCGTCCAAGCCAAAGTCGGACGACAAGCAGTTCAACGCCAATGAGATTTCGGCGCTGCTCGACAAGCAGAAGCCGTCCGGCGGCGGCGCCAAGCGCTCGACGCAGCAAGCGTCGCTCGGCGGCGACAAGGATCAGGGCCAAAAGCTGTCGAAGTCGGAGCAGGGTGCCCTGGAAAGCCAGCTCGGCGGTTGCTGGACCTTGCCGGCCGGGCTTGAGGGTTCGGAGAATTTCGTCGTCGTCGTCCGTTTCAACCTGAACAACTCCGGCAAGCTCGACGGCCGTCCGTCCGTTGAAACATCAAGCGGCAACAGGCAGTTCGACGAGAGCGCGGTGCGCGCGGTTCAGAAATGCGACATGGCCGGCCTGCAGGTTCCCGCCGGCAAGCAGGACATCTGGAATGACATCCGGGTCACCTTCGATCCAAGGGAGATGCTCGGCCTCTAAGGCCCTGTCATCCAAAAATCAGTACGAGAAGCGAGAAGACATGAAATCAATCCTCAAGCCGCTCCTGATGATCGCAGCCATGGCGATGGGCATGACCGCTGCCGGCACGCTGCCGGCGCTGGCGCTCGTCGAGCTCAACGTCAACAAGGGCAATGTCGAGCCGCTGCCGATCGCCATCACCGATTTTCAGGGCGGCGACGCACTTGGCGCCCAGATTTCCCAGATCGTCACCGCCGATTTGAAGCGCTCCGGCCTGTTCGCGCCGATCGACAAGAGCGCCTTCATCGAGAAGATCGCCAATCCCGACGCAACCCCCCGCTTCGACGACTGGAAGGTGATCAATGCGCAGGCTCTGGTCACCGGCAGCGTCAGCAAGGAAGCAGACGGCCGCATCCGCGCCCAGTACCGGCTGTGGGACACATTCGCGGGCCAGCAGATGGCCGGTGAGCAGTTCTTCGCCAACGACGCCAATCAGCGCCGCGTCGCCCACATCATCGCCGACGCCATCTATGAGCGGCTGACCGGCGAGAAGGGCTATTTCGACACGCGCGTCGTGTTCATCGACGAGTCCGGCGCCAAGAACGCGCGCAAGAAGCGCCTCGCCATCATGGACCAGGACGGCGCCAACGTCCGCTATCTTTCGGACGGCAGGTCGATCGTGCTGACGCCGCGCTTCTCGCCGAACCGGCAGGAAATCACTTACATGTCCTATGAGAGCGGTCAGCCCAGGGTCTATCTCCTGCAGATCGAGACGGGGCAGCGCGAACTGGTCGGCAATTTTCCAGGCATGACGTTTGCACCGCGCTTCTCGCCCGACGGCCAGAAGGTGATCATGAGCCTGCTGCGCGACGACGGCAATTCCAACATCTTCGCCATGGACCTGCGCAGCCGTTCGACGACGCGACTGACCAACTCGACCGCCATCGACACCTCGCCCTCCTATTCGCCCGACGGCAGCAAGGTGGTGTTCACCTCCGACCGTGGCGGTCGCGCGCAGATCTACGTCATGGGCGCCGACGGATCGGGCCAGACCCGCATCTCGTTCGGCGACGGCGTCTATTCGACGCCGGTGTGGTCGCCGCGCGGCGACCTCATCGCTTTCACCAAGCAGAGCGGCGGCGAATTCCAGATCGGCGTCATGAAGACCGACGGCTCGGGCGAGCGCATCCTGTCGTCCGGGTTCCAGCAGGAAGGCCCGACCTGGGCGCCGAATGGCCGCGTGCTGATGTTCTTCCGCGACGCCAACGGCGGCCCGAAACTGGTTTCCGTTGATCTCACCGGCCGCAACGAGCAGCCGATCCCGACGACGAATTTCGCTTCGGATCCGGCCTGGTCGCCGCTGCTGGAATAGGGTCGGCTGAATTGCCGCACACGTCGAAAGGGGCCATTTCGCCCCCCTTTTCCATGCCTTCGTCGCGTTTTAGCCGCATTTCCGCCTAGGGTCCGCGCCAACTGTGGCCTATGACAAAACAGCTGCGGACGGGCAGCCTAAACCAAATTTTAACCGTGTTTCTTGAATGCCAGTTAACCCAAACGTGGTTACTGGGTGATCAACGAAATCACTCGAAACATGATCACTCGAATACGAAGGAGAGGCGGCATGGGCCGTATCGCAGCACTGACCAGAAACCCGGCCATGATCGCGCTGGTGGCGATGCTCGCCATCACCGGTTGCGCTTCGAAGAAGACCCCGAACAGCGCTGCTGACCTTGGCCTCAATGGCGCGGGTGCCGCAACACCCGGCTCGGCACAGGACTTCACCGTCAACATCGGCGACCGCATCTTCTTCGATACGGACTCGACCTCGATCCGTGCCGACGCACAGACGACGCTGTCGCGCCAGGCACAGTGGCTGAACCAGTACAAGCAGTATGCCATCGTCGTCGAAGGCCATGCCGACGAACGCGGCACGCGCGAATACAATCTGGCGCTCGGTGCCCGCCGTGCCGCCGCCACGCGGGACTTCCTGGTTTCCAAGGGCGTTTCGGCGAGCCGTCTCAAGACGATTTCGTACGGCAAGGAACGTCCGGTCGCCGTATGCGACGACATCTCCTGCTGGTCGCAGAACCGCCGCGCCGTCACCACGCTCAGCGGCGCTGGCTCCTGAGGCGTCGCGCGCCGAAAGGCGCGCGCGGCACAGATGGCAAAAATACAACACCTCTTTGCGAAAGGCGGCTCTCAGGCCGCCTTTTTCATATCCTGACACCCGAAACAAAATTTGGCCGAAGTCTCGCGTCCTGCTATGAGCCGAGGGCGCTTGGCTGGTCTCACATCGATTGGAAGGCGCGAACAAGCTAACGATTGGACGGCGAGAGACACATGCATTTGAGATCGGTTCTGAGCGGCACGCTTGCGCTGCTGCTCCTATCAGGCCTAACCGCTTCGGCGAGCGGTACAGGGCAATCAGCCGAGCCCGGCTTTTCCTTCCATCTGCCGACACTCGAGTTGCCCAGCCTTTTCGGCGAGAAGAAAAAGCAGGACCAGGTCCAGCTCGCCCAGTCGAGCGGCGCCGGCGTGACCGGGCTCGAGGACCAATTGCGGCAGCTGACCGGCAAGGTCGAGGAACTCAATTTCCAGATCCTGCAGATGCAGGAGCAGATCCGCAAACAGCAGGAAGACAACGAGTTCCGCTTCCAGCAGCTAGAAGGCGGCTCGCAAGGTGGTCAACCGCCGGCGCAGAAGAAATCAGACGCCACCACCGGGACCAACACCGATGTGGCCTCGGCCCCGGCAACCCAGGCGCCGGCCGATGCCGGCGCCGCGCCGGGCGGCGATCAATCCACAGGCGGCAAGACGGTCGAGGACGTCATCGTCGAATCGCCCGACGGTGACCCCGGCAAGGTGATTCCCGGCAAGGGAGCGCCCGAAAAGACCTTTGGATCCATCACTGTCGACAAGAACGGCAATGTGATCGATGCCGGCGGCAGCACGCAGGCGACCGCGCCGGCACAGGACACGGCACCAGCCGCCAGCGCGCCGGCCAAGGCCGGCAAGTCCGGCGGCACGGTGGTCGCGGCGCTGCCCGCGACCAACAATCCCGAAGAGCTTTATCGCAACTCCTACCAGTTCATCCTGTCGGGTGACTACGGCACCGCCGAACAGGGTTTCCGGGATCATATCTCGCGCTTCCCCAAGGACGCCAAGGCGGCGGACGCGCATTACTGGCTGGGGGAATCGCTGCTTGGCCAGCAGAAATACCGCGATGCAGCGGAAGTGTTCCTCGCCGCCAGCAAGGACTATCCCAAAGCCAAGAAGGCGCCCGACATGCTGTTGAAGCTGGGCGTGTCGCTGGTCGGCCTCAAGCAGCACGATGTTGCCTGCGCCACCTTCAGCGAGGTCGGCAAGCGCTATCCCGACATTTCCAGCACACTCAAGGAACGGGTCAAGCAGGAGAAGGCCTTGGCTGCGTGCTGATCGTTCGCAGGGATGTCGCAGTCCCAAAGCCGGGACCGCTTTTTGGCGACATGGATTGATGCTCGATACCGGGCCTGATCTTTCGACCGGACTCTTTTCGCATATCGATTTTTCCAACGGCGCCGTCGCGGCCGTATCCGGGGGCAGCGATTCGACTGCGCTCCTTCTCCTTCTCAAACAGCATCTCGACAAAACCGCACCGTCCGCGAAGCTGCTCGCGGCCACGATCGACCACGGCTTGCGGCAAGGTTCGGCCGATGAGGCGCGGACCGTGGCGAAGCTTTGCGCGGATCGCGGCATCGCCCACCACATCCTGGCCTGGCCCGGCGCCAAGCCGTCGACCGGCCTGCCGGCGGCGGCGCGCGAGGCGCGCTACCGGCTGCTGGCCAGCGCCGCCCGGGCGGAAGGCATCGGCCTGATCGTGACCGGGCATACCGCGGACGACCAGGCCGAGACGGTGCTGATGCGGCGCGATCGCAACGATGCGACCCGCGGCGAGGGACGGGGCCTGGCCGGCATGGCGCCCGCCACCCTGCATGACTGGCGCGACTGGATCGTGCGACCGCTTCTTGGCGTGCGGCGCCATGCGCTACGCGACTTCCTGCGGCGCCAACAAGTCGGCTGGGCCGAGGACCCGACCAATGCCGATAAAGTCTTCGAGCGGCCCCGCATGCGCGCAGCCCTTGCCGGGGAGGCTGGCGCACAACGCATGAACGACGCGCTGGCGTTGGCCGCGCGGCAGGCCGGCGACCGGACGCGGCTTGGCGGTGAGGCAGCCCGTCTGATTGACCGCTTTGCCAGCCAGCCGGCGGCGGGCCTCATCCGGCTCGATCCGGCCCTGCTCGGCGCCGGCGCCGATCGGGCGGCCGTATACGCACTGCGCGTTCTCCTGGCGACGTCAGGTGGGATTGCCTTCCTTCCGGACCAGGCCCGCGGCGAAGCGTTGTTCGCCCGGCTGAAAGCCGGATTTCTTTGCGCCACATTGTCGCGGACAGTGGTCGACTTCCGGCGCGCCGGCATCTTCCTGCGTCGGGAGATGCGCGGCTTGCCGGCAGCGGCGGTAACGCTCGACGGCGCCATCTGGGATGGGCGCCGCCAAATCACATTGAACGACGCCGGCGGCGCATTGTTGATCGCGCCATTCGGGGCAATGGCGGCGAAGCGGCTGGCTGTAGGCGGGGGCGAAACCCCGCCAAGCCTGCTGCGTGCGGCCTTGGCGGCGGAACCAGGATGGCCGCAACCCGTCGAGAAGGTGGGTCCGGAGCCTGATAGGCCGACATCGCAAGGGTTCGCGGCCTCGGCGGTCGTTGCTCCCTTTGCCCGTTTCCTGCCGTCCTTCGACCTAGCCCCGGCGCGCGCCGTCGCCGGGTTGATCGGCACGGCGCCGCTTCCCGCCTTGCCATTGCGTGGTCACAGTGCCGGTTGATGCTAGCCGAAAGCTTAACCCAGACATGCTGTTCTGCTTGGCAAGGGGGTACGCTCTCCCTATGTTAGGCCCAAGTTTCCTCTCATGATGCTGTCCGCTCGCGGACGCCAACGGGACAATTGATGAATCCGAACTATCGCAACCTCGCGCTCTGGGCGATCATAGCGGTCCTGCTCATCGCCCTCTTCAATCTGTTCCAGACGCCGCAGACGCGCGGGGCTTCGAGCGATGTGCCTTATTCGCAGTTCCTGCAGGATGTCGCGGCCGGCCGGGTCAAGACGGTGACCATCGCGGGCGCCCGCATCACCGGCACCTACACCGACAATTCCAGCGGCTTCCAGACCTATTCGCCCGGCGATCCCCAACTGGTCTCGCGGCTGCAGGACAAGAACGTCACCATCAATGCGCGGCCCGAGACCGACGGCTCCAATTCGCTGTTCGGCTATCTAATCTCGTGGCTGCCGATGATCCTCATCCTCGGCGTGTGGATTTTCTTCATGCGCCAGATGCAGTCCGGCTCCGGGCGCGCCATGGGCTTCGGCAAGTCGAAGGCCAAGCTGCTTACCGAGGCGCATGGCCGCGTCACCTTCCAGGACGTCGCCGGTGTCGACGAAGCCAAGGAAGACCTCGAGGAGATCGTCGAATTCCTGCGCGATCCGCAGAAGTTCCAGCGCCTCGGCGGCAAGATTCCGCGCGGCGTGCTGCTGGTCGGCCCTCCCGGCACCGGCAAGACGCTGCTTGCCCGCTCGGTCGCCGGCGAAGCCAACGTGCCGTTCTTCACCATTTCGGGCTCGGATTTCGTCGAGATGTTCGTCGGCGTCGGCGCATCCCGTGTCCGCGACATGTTCGACCAGGCCAAGAAGAACGCGCCCTGCATCATCTTCATCGACGAAATCGACGCCGTCGGCCGCCATCGCGGTGCCGGCCTCGGCGGCGGCAATGACGAGCGCGAGCAGACGCTGAACCAGTTGCTGGTCGAGATGGACGGCTTCGAGTCCAACGAAAGCATCATCCTGATCGCCGCCACCAACCGGCCCGACGTGCTCGATCCGGCGTTGCTGCGTCCAGGCCGTTTCGACCGCCAGGTGGTGGTGCCGAACCCAGACATCGTCGGCCGCGAGAAGATCCTCAAGGTACATGTGCGCAACGTGCCGCTGGCGCCCAATGTCGACCTCAAGGTCGTCGCTCGTGGTACGCCCGGATTCTCCGGCGCAGACCTGATGAACCTAGTCAACGAATCCGCGCTGATGGCGGCGCGGCGCAACAAGCGCCTCGTCACCATGGCCGAGTTCGAGGACGCCAAGGACAAGATCATGATGGGCGCCGAGCGCCGCTCGTCGGCCATGACCCAGGCCGAGAAGGAACTGACCGCCTATCACGAGGCCGGACACGCCATCCTGGCGCTCAACGTGCCGTCGGCCGATCCGCTGCACAAGGCGACCATCATCCCGCGCGGCCGCGCACTCGGCATGGTCATGCAGTTGCCGGAAGGCGACCGCTACTCCATGAGTTACAAATACATGGTCTCGCGCCTCGCCATCATGATGGGCGGCCGCGTCGCCGAGGAGTTCAAGTTCGGCAAGGAGAACATCACGTCCGGTGCTTCCTCCGACATCGAGCAGGCGACCAAGCTGGCGCGCGCCATGGTCACGCGCTGGGGCTTCTCCGACAAACTCGGCCATGTCGCCTATGGCGACAACCAGGAGGAAGTGTTCCTCGGCCATTCGGTGGCGCGCACGCAGAACATCTCGGAAGAGACCGCGCAGATAATCGACGGCGAAGTGCGCCGCCTGATCGACGAGGCCTATTCGACGGCGAAGTCCGTGCTGACCAAGAAGAAGAAGGAATGGATCGCGCTGGCGCAGGGCCTGCTCGAATACGAGACGCTGTCCGGCGAGGAGATCAAGCAGCTGATCGCGGGCAACAAGCCCTCGCGCGACCTCGGCGACGACACGCCGCCGAGCCGTGGCTCGGCCGTGCCGAAGTCCGGCGGCCGCCGCAAGAAGGGTCCCGAGCCCGAAGGCGGCATGGAGCCACAGCCGTCAAGCTGAGCTGAGATCACCGGGTTCAAGAAAACGCCGCGGCTGCAACCCGCGGCGTTTTGCTATTCGGCGCTGATTACAACGCGTGGGGCGCCGGCGCGTCGGCCTTGCCGGGCCGCTGCCGGTCCGTTCGCCCGGCGTGTTGCATGCCCCATATGGCAAGTGGGATCAGCGCATTGTCCAGTTCGATACCAAAGTCGGTGATCGAATATTCGACCCTGGGCGGCGCTTCGGGGAAGACCTGGCGATGGACGATGCCGTCCGCCTCCATTTCGCGCAGCTGCTGGATCAGCATTTTTTCGCTGATGTCGGGCACCAGCCGTTTCAGTTCCCCGAATCGCGCCGGTGCCTTGTGGATCTGCCAGAGCAGCAACGCTTTCCATTTGCCGCCGATCACCTCCAATGCCGGCCCCAGTCCGCAACTATCTGGCTGTTTCTTTCCCATATTTCATCCAATTCTGAGCAATCGGTGGGTGGCTTACATTTTTGTCGGTACTTGAGAAAAACCAAGTCGGTCCATAGCTTCGGATCAGATCGCCAACACCGGCGAGCACCACAACACCATATCGGTACCCCGCTTCGGCCTGCAAAGGCCGTTGATGGCAGGATTTTGTCAAAAGGATGCATCATGACGCGATACGCAAACAGGAAAGCCGTGGTCGTCGGCGGGACGCACGGCATCGGGCTCGCTGTCGCCGAAGCGCTGGTCGAGGGCGGCGCCGAGGTGCTGGTCACCGGCCGTGACGAACGCAACATCGATGCCGCACGGGCCAGGCTGTTTTCGCACGCCCATGTGGTGCGCTCCGACATCGGCGACATGGCCGCTATCGTTACACTCGGCGCCGAGGTCGGGCAGAAGCTCGGGCATATCGATTTCCTGCACATCAATGCTGGGGTCGCCAATCTGGAGCCGGTGCCGCAGGTGACCGAGGACAGCTACGACCGCATCTTCAACATCAATATTAAAGGCGCCTTCTTCACCGTCCAGCGGCTTTTGCCCCTGATCAGGGATGGCGGCGCCATCGTCTTCACCTCGTCGGTCGCCGACGAATCCGGCACCAGTGGCATGAGCGTCTATTCCGGATCGAAGGCAGCCCTCCGTGCTTTCGCCAAGGTGCTGGCCGCCGAGCTTCTGCCGCGCCGCATCCGCGTGAATGTGGTCAGCCCCGGCTTCATCGACACGCCGACCATGGGTGTGGCCGGTGCGTCCGAGGAAGAACGCGCAGCCTTCATGAGGATAGGCGATGCGGTCACGCCGATGAAGCGTCACGGCACGGTTGAGGAGGTGGCGCGGGCGGTGCTGTTCCTGGCTTTCGACGCGACCTTCACCACGGGTGCGCGGCTGACCGTCGATGGCGGCCTTGGGCAGGATCTGAGCCTGATGCCGGCGTGACCGGCAAAGCGAACAAAGGAGAAGCAGAATGAGTGATATTGCTGCAATCGGGCTCGGCGCCATGGGCACGGCGCTCGCCGAAGCCTTACTGGACAAGGGACACGGGGTGACGGTGTGGAACCGTTCAGCGGCAAAGTCGCAGGTCGTCGCGGCCAAGGGCGCCATCGTGGCCAGGAATGTCGAGGAGGCCGTCAGGTCGAGCCCGCTGGTCGTGGTATGCCTTCTTGTCTATGACACTGTCCATGAGGTGCTCGGTCCCGCGGGGAACGCGCTCTCGGGCCGCACATTGGTCAATCTCACCAACGGTACACCCGAACAGGCGCGGGCGATGTCCGCCTGGGCCGCCCGATGCGGTGCGGACTATGTCGACGGCGGCATCATGGCGGTACCGCCGATGATCGGCGGGCAGCATGCCTTGATACTCTATAGCGGGTCCAGGCAAGCATTCGACGCCCATGCAGGACGGCTCGATGCGCTCGGCACCAGCAAGTATCTTGGCGAGGATGCCGGTCTCGCGCCGCTCTACGACATCTCGCTCCTGGCCGGCATGTACGGGTTGTTCGCCGGTGTCCTGCAGGCATTGGCTTTGACGGGCAAGGCTGGGATTCCTGCCGGCGAATTCATGCCGCTGCTGACATCGTGGCTTAAGGCGATGCAAGGCGCGTTGCCGATATGGGCGCAACAGGTCGACAGGGGCGACCACACCAGCAACGTCGTTTCCAACCTGGGCATGCAGGCAGATGCCTATGTCAATCTGGTCGATGCCAGCCGGGCGGCTGATGTCAGCATCGAACTCGTCTTGCCGATGCAAAACCTTATGCGACGCGGTGTGGCGGCTGGCATGGCCAATGCCGATCTTTCAAGCTTGGTCGGGCTCCTCTCCAAACAAGACACTTGAGCTGGCCATTGCCCAGCAAAAAGCCCGCGAACCTTGCGGCTCGCGGGCTTTGTTTTCAGATGCAGACGATCAGCCCTTCAGCTTGGCATTGCAGAGGCTGTAATAACCGCCGCCCTTCTGGATCCAGCGAAGGCCGTTCAACGTACCTGCCTCCTTGTTGCCATGGTAACCCTGCAGGCATGTCTTCATCCGTGCCTTCGCGGGCTTTTCGGTCTCGAACTCGGCGGCGAGGGTGGTCGGGAACGTTACGCCCGCGGGCGCTACAGTGGGGACAAGTGCCGCGCTGGTTTCCTTGTTCGGCTGTGGCGCGGTTTCGACCGTATCCGCGCTGACACTCTCCGCAGTGGTCGTCGCGCATTTCTCCTTGCGGAAAGCGGCCCAGTCCATGCCATTCAGAGTGCCGCTCTCCTTGGCTGTGCGATACGTCTCGCCACATTCCTTCATCGTCAGTGCGCTTGCAGGGGCGACGCCCCAAGTAACCGATGCCGTCACAGCCAATACCGCCAATTTCAAACTGGGCATAAGATTCTCCTGGTTGATGACAAGGTAGATGCTTTTGTATACTGTTTGTTCCCGTTATGTTCAATCAGAATCTTTGTGAGTTACCGACAGCCTTGCGGAGGGCAGTGGGAGCGAATTGATGATGCACAGCTCCCGCGATATGCGGACGCGAGCAAGACCCGGGCGTCTTCGCAAAAGGCCCGCGAGCAGATGCATCGCGGGCCTTGCCTGTCTTGCCAGATTTTCCGTCTAATTCAATTCGATCTCAACCGTCATGCTCCATGGATCCGGGGAATGCCACGTGGCTCAGCCCTTCAGCTTGGCATTGCAGAGGCTGTAAAAGCCGCCGCCCTTCTGGATCCACTTCAGGCCGCCGAGCGCGTTGGCGTCCTTAAGGACATAGTACTGGTCAAGGCAGGTATGCATGCGGCCTTTTCCGGGGGTCTCGCTGGCATATTTCGCCGAGATCGCGGACGGGAAGGTGACACCCTTGGGGGCAACCGTCGTCGGCTTTGCGGGTTCCTTGGTGTAGCTCGCCTCGCTTGGAGCGGGCACGCTGTCGTCATCCGAGGCACTAGCGCCGCACTCGCTCTTGCGGAAGTCGTTCCACTTCATGCCCTTCAGCGTGTTCGCCGTCTTGGCAGCCTGATACTTGGTGCTGCATTCGGCCATGCTCAGGCCCTTGCCAGAAGCCGCGGCAGGCGCGGTCGTGGTCGCAGCCTTGGTGGTCGCCGGTTTGGTGGTGTCGGCGGATGCGCCAGCGGCGCATTCGGCCTTGCGGAAGTCGTTCCACTTCATGCCGTTCAATGTGCCGGCGGCCTTGGCCGCCTGGTACTTGGTGCTGCATTCCTTGGCGGTCAGGCCCTTGGCCGTGCTGTCGGTGGCCGCGGCGGCGGCCTTGGTGGTCTTGGCCGGCTTGGTTTCGGCCGGCTTGGTTTCGGCAGCCTTGGTTTCGGCCGCCTTGGTCGTGGCCGCCTTGGTGTCGGTGGTGGCAGCGGCGTCAGTGCCGCACTGTGCCTTGCGGAACTGGTTCCAGGTCGCGCCGGCGAGTGTCCCCGCGTCCTTGGCGGCATTATACTTCGTGCTGCACTCGGCCATCGTCAGCGCGTTGGCTGGCGCGGCCAGGAACATCGTCGCGACCGCAAGGCCGGTCAGAGTAGCAATTCGGTGGATGAGCATAGCGTTTCTCCGTGGCTGCAGCCCATTATACGTCCCAGCGAATCAATACCGCTCAACGGTCGGTTGCGCCAGATGCCAGGCGGCTTATATATCGCCGAAAATCGCTTTCTGACGACAAGGTGATGAAATCATTCGGCCTGACTGCCGCCGAGGCAAGAATTCTCGGGGTGCATCCGCGCCGAATGGCTCGCAAAACTGGTATATGTGACGCTACAGCGTCTCCGTGCTAGGCTGCGGCCATGTTGTGTGCACCGCACAACAATGATTTTCTAAGGATTGGTAACATATAATCACACAATGTGATCGGGGCACGACGGCCAATTGTGGCATGACGTGCCGGCTAAGGACAACCAAGGAAACTGACTGGCATGGCAGGGAATTACTTCGGCACGGACGGCATTCGCGGGCGCGCCAACAAGTTTCCGATGACCGCGGAAATCGCCATGCGGGTCGGCATGGCCGCCGGCCTTTCGTTCCAGCGCGGCAGCCATCGCCATCGTGTCGTGCTCGGCAAGGACACCAGGCTGTCCGGCTATATGATTGAAAACGCGATGGTGGCCGGCCTTTGCGCCGCCGGCATGGACGTGTTTCTGCTCGGCCCGATCCCGACCCCGGCGGTTGCCATGCTGGTGCGCTCGCTGCGCGCCGACATTGGCGTCATGATCTCGGCCTCCCACAATCCCTACTACGACAACGGCATCAAGCTTTTCGGCCCAGACGGCTACAAGCTGTCCGACGAGATCGAAGAGCGCATCGAGAGCATGCTCGACAAGGATATCGAACTGGCGCTCGCCGATTCCGACGGGCTTGGCCGCGCCAAGCGCGTCGACGGCGTGCATGACCGTTACATTGAATTCGCCAAGCGCACCTTGCCGCGCTCGATGTCGCTTTCGGGTCTACGGATCGTCGTCGACTGTGCCAATGGCGCGGCCTACAAGGTGGCGCCCGAGGCGCTGTGGGAACTGGGCGCCGAAGTCGTGGCCATCAATGTCGAGCCCAATGGCTTCAACATCAACAAGGAATGCGGCTCGACCCATCCAGCCGATCTGCAGAAAAAGGTGCACGAAGTGCGCGCCGACATCGGCATAGCGCTTGATGGTGATGCAGACCGGGTCGTCATCGTCGACGAGAACGGCGCCATCGTAGACGGCGACCAGATCATGGCGCTGATTGCCGAGTCCTGGCACCAGAGCGGGCGGCTGGCTGGCGGTGGCGTCGTTTCGACGGTCATGTCCAATCTCGGCCTCGAGCGCTTTCTCGGCGACATGAAGCTGCAATTGCACCGCACCAAGGTCGGCGACCGCTATGTCGTGGAGCATATGCGCGCGCATGGGCTCAATGTCGGCGGTGAGCAGTCGGGCCACATCGTGCTGTCCGACTTCTCGACCACGGGCGACGGGTTGGTCTCGGCATTGCAGGTGCTGGCCTGCATCAAGCGGCAAGGCCGCCCTGTCAGCGAACTGTCGAAGAAGTTCGAGCCGGTCCCGCAACTGCTGAAGAACGTTCGCATCGCCGGCGGAAAACCGTTGGAGGAAGCCCCGGTCAAGGCCGCGATCGAGGACGCCCGCCATCGTCTCGGCAAGGCCGGGCGGCTGGTCATCCGTCCATCCGGCACCGAGCCGCTGATCCGTGTGATGGCCGAGGGCGACGATCCGCAACTGGTCGAGGCCGTCGTCAACGACATCGTCGGAGTCATCTCGGAAACCCGCAGCAGCGCTGCCTGATCCCCGCCCGCCCGGAAGGCGTCACGCCGCCGCCTTCATTGCATCCAAGCCTCCCTCCGGCGGGGTTTTGTTGGTGGAGGGTCGGTCTCCCTCTGTCGAAATCTTCGCCGGATCTCTGGGATTTTAGAGATTCGTGGTTAATCGACAGGGTTAAACGCCTTTTAACTTTTGCAATTCATTATCCACGCCTGAAAGCCAATCTTATTCGGACACGATCGCCGTTCCGAGGTTTCTAGGGGTGACAAGCATGTTCAATACAGCAAGAAAGGCCCTGTTCGCGCTGCTGTTCGCGGGCTTGGCCTGGCCGGTGCTCGCAGCTGACCTGCCCGAGCCGCAGGTCGAAGAAGCGCCGCCGCCGGTCTATGAGCAACCGGTCGATGTCGGCGGCTGGTATATCCGTGGCGATATCGACTATCACAAGTCGAAGGTGGGTGACATCGACTACATCACCTATGGCGCCGCGCCTTGCCCGTGCGGGCCTCCAGTCGGGGTCGCCGGCAGCAAGTCCTTCGACTATGGCAAGCTCAAGGGCGGTTTCTCGCTAGGCGCCGGCGTCGGCTACAAGATCAACGAACACTTCCGCACCGACCTGACCGCCGACTACTGGTTCAAGTCGAACTTCAATGGTGGCACCTCGGACCTCACTACGGTCTCGGTCGAGTCGTCGAAGATGAGCGCCTTGCTGCTTCTGGCAAATGCCTATGTCGATATCGGAACCTGGCACGGTATCACGCCCTATGTCGGCGCCGGTATCGGCGGAGCGCGCGTCAAGTGGGATACTGTCTACGACCCGACCCCGGGCGCAACCGAGTCCAACCCCGGAACATCCAGCTGGCGCTTCGCGTACGCGGTAATGGCCGGCGCCTCCTACTGCTTGACCGACAAAGTCATCCTCGATGCTGGCTACCGTTTCTCCCATATTCAGGGCGGTCGCATGTTCGAGTATGGTCCAGCCGGCGCCACGCCGGGCGCCGGGCCGGGCTTCGATCACGGCTTCAACACCCATGAGGTGCGCGGCGGTCTGCGTTACCAGTTCGGCGGCAACAACGGTTGCGCCGCGCCGGTGGTGGCCTATCAGCCGGAGCCCGAGCCGATCTACACCAAGTAATCGCTTCGAAGTTTCCAGGAATTCGTCGACCGCCCGGCATCAGCCGGGCGGTTTTCGTTTGAGGTGACCCGAGGCCGGCCCGTTCGAAATCAATTCAATAACCCTCTGTTAGCCTTAACCGGCACTTAACCACTATGGTTAACAATGGCTCATGAAACGTTGGCCGCCGTTGCTTGTTGGACGGCGCTGAATTCGGGAGCCGGGGACCATGATATCAATATCGCGTATGGCGCTGGCGATTGCCGCACTGCTGTTGCCGCTGACGTCTGCAATCGCCGCCGACTACGATCCGCCGATCTATGTCGACCAGGCGCCGGATTATGTGCCGGTCGAGGTCGGCTCCGGATGGTATCTGCGCGGTGACGTCTCCTATCTGGTGCAGAAGAGTTTCAAGAATGGGGATTTCACCTTCCCGTCGGCGATCAACAACGAAAACTTTAGCGAGAGCGAAGATGCAATTTTTGCGAGCGTCGGCTTCGGATATCATTTCAACGATTACCTCCGCGCCGATTTCAACTTCGGCTATTTGCCGGGTAACAAGGCAAGCTTCGGCTATGACGATACTGCTACCGCACCGGCTGGAACGTCGATCATGGGATCGGGAAACCTGAAGAACTATGCGTTCTCAGGCATACTCAATGGCTATGTTGACCTTGGCACCTATGTTGGAATCACACCGTATGTCGGTGCGGGTGTCGGCGTCGTCGTGAGCAAACGCAGCCTCTCCGCCAGCTATGCCGAAGAGGCCACCCCCGCCAACGATTTCACGCTTGATGACAGCAAGACGCAGTATTCCCTCGCCTATACGTTGAATGCCGGTCTTGCGTATCAAGTGTCCAAGAATGTTTCCGTCGATCTCGGCTATCAGTATTTTTCCGCGCCTAGCGTCGAATACGCGACCGCCGCGAGCCTGACTTCCTTTCCGGTCAAGAAAGGGATCAGCAATCACCAGATCAAGCTCGGGCTGCGCTACGATCTCTGGTAGACTTGGGCAGATCGGGACTTTGACGGCGGATCTCTCGGGGTCCGCCGTTTGCATTTGAAGTCACGCGATCCTGATCGCGGCGCATTCCTGTTTGATGCCTGCCGTAGCCCCAAAACCGCCGCGTACTTTTAGGGCGCCATGCATCGGTATCCCGCCAGCGACAAAAACTTTCCTCTTGACGCCCGATGCCTGAACGCATATCGCCGTCCGTGGGCCACCCCTCCCCAACGAGGGGCCACTATCTGGAAGGATAGACCACGATGACGACGCTTACGAAGCCCGGACTCCGTCCGGCAAATCCCAATTTCTCCTCTGGTCCCTGCGCGAAACGTCCCGGCTGGTCGGTCGAGGCGCTGAAAGCTGCCGCACTCGGCCGTTCCCACCGCGCCAAGATCGGCAAGACCAAGCTCGAGCAGGCGATCGCGTTGACGCGCGAGATACTCAAGGTCCCGACCGACTACCGGATCGGCATCGTGCCGGCCTCCGACACCGGTGCCGTCGAGATGGCGCTGTGGTCGCTGCTCGGCGAGCGCGGCGTCGACATGGTCGCCTGGGAGAGCTTCGGCTCCGGCTGGGTCACCGACGTGGTCAAGCAGCTGAAACTCGCCGATGTCAGAAAGATCGAGGCCGGTTATGGCGCGCTGCCTGACCTGACCAAGATCGATTTCGACCGCGACGTGGTCTTCACCTGGAACGGCACGACGTCGGGCGTGCGCGTGCCGGACGGTGACTTCATCCCCGCCGATCGCAAGGGCCTGACCATTTGCGACGCTACTTCCGCGGCCTTCGCGCAAAAGCTCGATTTCGAAAAGCTCGATGTCGTCACCTTCTCCTGGCAGAAGGTGCTGGGCGGCGAGGGTGCGCATGGCATGCTGATCCTGTCGCCGCGTGCCGTAGCGCGGCTGGAGAGCTACAAGCCTTCATGGCCGCTGCCGAAAATCTTCCGCCTGACCTCGGGCGGCAAGCTGATCGAGGGCATTTTCAAGGGCGAAACCATCAACACGCCGTCGATGCTTTGCGTCGAGGACTACCTCGACGCGTTGAACTGGGCGAAGTCGGTCGGCGGCCTCGAAGCGCTGATTGCCAGGGCGGACGCCAATGCCGCCGTGCTCGACCGGTTCGTGGAAAGATCGTCCTGGCTCGGCCATCTTGCGGTGACGCCGGCGACACGCTCGAACACGTCGGTCTGTTTGTCCTTCACCGACCCGGATATCGCGGCGCTCGACGCTGATGGACAGGCGGCCTTTGCCAAGGGCCTCGTCTCGACGCTCGACAAGGAAGGCGTCGCCTACGACATCGGTTCTTATCGCGATGCCCCGCCGGGATTACGCATCTGGTGCGGCGCAACCGTCGAGACCTCCGATCTCGAAGCGCTGCTGCCTTGGCTCGACTGGGCCTTTGCCAGCCAGAAGGCGTCGCTCAAAGCGGCCGCCTGAGAGTTTCCGTTGCGGCCCGAGGGCCGTCCCTTCCCGGATCAATCCATTTTCAAGGAGGCCGCCATGGCGCCCCGCGTTCTCGTCTCTGACAAACTCTCTCCAACCGCCGTGCAGATCTTCAAGGATCGCGGCGTCGAGGTCGACTATCTGCCCGACCTCGGCAAGGACAAGGAAAAGCTGCTCGAAGTGATCGGCAAGTATGACGGCCTCGCCATCCGTTCGGCGACCAAGGTCACCGAGAAGCTGATCAATGCGGCCACCAATCTCAAGGTCGTCGGTCGCGCCGGCATCGGCGTCGACAATGTCGATATTCCGGCGGCAAGCCGCAAGGGTATCATCGTGATGAACACGCCCTTCGGTAATTCGATCACGACGGCCGAACACGCCGTGGCGATGATCTTCGCGCTCGCCCGCCAGATCCCGGAAGCCAACGCTTCGACCCATGCCGGCAAATGGGAGAAGAACCGCTTCATGGGCGTCGAGATCACCGGCAAGACGTTGGGCGTCATCGGCTGCGGCAATATCGGTTCGATCGTCGCCACACGCGGCGTCGGGCTGAAGATGCACGTCGTCGCCTTCGACCCATTCCTGTCGGACAAGCGCGCCGAGGAGCTCGGCGTCGACAAGGTGGAGCTGGACGAACTCTTCGCCCGCGCCGACTTCATCACGCTGCACACGCCATTGACCGACAAGACCCGCAACATCATCGATGCGGCTGCGATCGCCAAGATGAAGAACGGCGTGCGCATCATCAATTGTGCGCGTGGCGGACTGGTGGTCGAAGCCGACCTGGTCGCGGCGCTGAAGAGCGGCAAGGTGGCAGGCGCCGGCATCGACGTGTTCGAGGTCGAACCGGCGGAGCAGAATGTGCTGTTCGGCATGGAGAACGTGGTGGCGACACCACACCTTGGCGCCTCGACGGCGGAAGCGCAGGAGAATGTCGCGCTTCAGGTCGCCGAGCAGATGGCCGACTACCTGATCAAGGGCGCGGTCTCCAACGCCATCAACATGCCCTCGATCACGGCGGAAGAGGCGCCGCGGCTGAAGCCGTTCGTCAAGCTCGCCGAAGTGCTGGGCGCCTTTGTCGGCCAGGTCACCGAGGATCCGATCAGCGAGGTGGAGATCCTGTTCGACGGCTCGACCGCGACGATGAACACGCGCGCTTTGATCAGTGCCGCCCTGGCCGGATTGATCCGGCCGCAGGTCGCCGACGTCAACATGGTGTCGGCGCCGATCATGGTGAAGGAACGCGGCATCATCGTCGCCGAGGTCAAACGCGATAAATCGGGCGTCTTCGACGGCTATATCAAGCTCACGGTCAAGACCGAACATATGACTCGCTCGATCGCCGGTACCTGCTTTTCGGACGGCAAGCCGCGCTTCATCCAGATCAAGGGCATCAATCTCGACGCCGAGGTCGGCCAGCACATGCTGTATACGACCAATGCCGATGCGCCCGGCATTATCGGCCTGCTCGGTACTGTCTGCGGCGAGAACGGCGTCAACATCGCCAACTTCCAGCTCGGCCGCAACCGGCCGGGCGGCGACGCTATCGCACTGCTCTATCTCGACGCGCCGTTTCCGGAGAAGGTGCTCGAGCAGGTGCGCGACCATAAGTCGATCGATTCTGCAAAGCGGCTGCGGTTCGACGTGGGCGGGATCTAGCTCCCCACACCCTCTGAGGGGACAAGCCATACATCAGACGCCCCGTTTGCCGGCATGCATGCGGGGCGTTCCACGACCGCTGGAGCCGTCCGACGGTTTGCGTCGTCGCGGGCGCCGCCGCAGGAGTCGCGCCAACGCTTTCCGCACGCTGCAGTCAATTGATGGATATGATCTAACTTAACTGGTCATGATTTTGCGCGCAACATCCGGCGCGCCTCTGTTGCTGTCGTGGTACCTTCGATGGATCATCGCAGTACTGTCCGACCGAGCCGGTGCCTTTTTCTGTCGGCGATTGCGCGGGCTGTCATACCAGGCCGGGCGGCAAGCCGCTGGCCGGTGGCCTGCCGCTCCCGCCTTTCGGCGCTGGTGCCGCCCAACATGACGCCCGACCACGAGACGGGCGTCGGCAATTGGTCCGAGGCCGATTTCCGCAACATGATGAAGACCGGCGTCGGCCACAATGGCGTGCGGCTCTATCCCGCCATGCCTTACCCCGCCTATACCAGGGATGAACGAGCAGGATATTTCCGACCTGTGGGCCTACATGACCACGATCGACCCGGTCTCGAACAAGGTCGAAGCCAACCAGCTGCCGTTCCCGCTGAACATCCGGCTGGCAATGTGGGGCTGGAACCTACTCAACTTCAGCGAGGCAAGCTTCCAGGCCGACCCCTCCAAATCGGCGGAATGGAACCGCGGCGCCTATATCGTCCAGGGCGCCGGGCACTGCGGCACCTGCCACTCGCCCAAATCGTTCCTTGGAGCGGACCAAGACAGCGGCTTCCTGCAAGGCGCCTCGCTGCAAGGCTGGTTCGCCCCGACATCACCAACAATGCTCAGTCTGGCCTAGGCAAATGGTCGCAAGAGGATGTGGTCGCCTACCTCAAGACCGGCGTCAACGCGCATTCGATCGCATCCGGTTCGATGGCCGAGGCGATCGAGATCTCGACCTCCAAGATGCGGATCCCGACCTCAAGGCCGTGGCCGTCTATCTCAAGAGCCTGGGCCGGACACCGGCAATGCGCAGGCGCCCAAGCCCGACGAGGCGCGGATGGTGGCGGGCGCGGCGATCTATCATGACAATTGCTCGGCCTGCCATGGCGGCGATGGCGCCGGGGCCGGAGCGCTTTTCCCAGCGCTTGTCGGCAACTCGATCGTCGCGCAGGGCAATCCCGAGACCCTGGCTCGCGTCGTTCTCGCCGGAAGCCAGGCGGTGCACACGGCCGGTGCGCCGACGACGCCTTCGATGCCCTCGCTGGCATGGCGGGTGAAGGACCAGGAATCGCCGACGTGCTGACCCTTGTGCGCGGCAGCTGGGGCAATTCCGCTCCGGCGGTCTCGTCGGACGATATCGCGGCGGTGCGCAAGGAACTGGTGCGGTAATAATCCCGGCGCGACGTCAGAAGCCACGCCATCTTGCGCCCGCTGTACTCGGCGAGCCCGATGCCGCCCAGAACGAGGACCAGCGCCAGCGCCTGATAGAGCTGGAACGTCTCGCCGACGATCAGCACCGAAAGCAGCGTGCCGAAGATCGGCACCAGATTGATGAACAAGCCGGCCCGGTTGGCGCCGATCAGTTCGTTGCCCCTGATATAGGTTATCTGCGAGATAACCGATGCGCCGATCGCCGTATAGACGATGACCGCCCAGCCGCGGGCGTCGGGCACGATCACCTTGCCGGCGGCGGCTTCCCACAGGAAGAAGGGCAGTGAGGTGATGAGCGCGGCGAACGACATGGCCAGCATCAGGCTTTGCCAGCGCATCGCCGGCTTCAGCCGCAACCCGACCGAATAGCTGCTGTAGAGAACGACCGCGACCAGCATGATGGCGTCGCCGAAATTGAGCTCCAGCGTCAGCAGCCGGCGCGGATCGCCATGGCAGGCGGTCAGGATGACGCCGAAGACGGTCAGCACCACGCCGGCTATCTGCGCCCAGTTCACGCGCAGGCGGGAGAAAACGAAATTGGCTGTCATGATCAGGATCGGCATCGCCGCCTGTTCGATCGAGACATTGATCGCCGTGGTGTAGTTGAGGGCGGTGTAGAAGATGGTGTTGAACAGGGTGAAGCCGCTGGCGCCAAGCGCTGCCAGCACGAGCCAGTGCCGGCGCACGACGGGCCAATCCTCCTGGATCGTGCGCCAGCCGATCGGCAGCAGGATCGCGACGGCCAGCATCCAGCGCAGGAAGACCAGCGTCATAGGCGAGACGTGGCCGACCGCCAGCTTGCCGGCCACCGAATTGCCGCCCCACAGCAAGGTGGTGAGCAGCAGGAACATGTAGGCGTTTCGATGCATCGCGGGCTTCCGGCCGCGGGATGGGCCGCGGTGTTTGCCGGCCTATTGCCCCGGCCAGCCCAAGTAAATGATGTCAAAGCCGAAAATTGTTGTGCCTCAGGGCATTTTCGGCGGCAAAGAAAGGTCGCACTCGCGAGGTCTTGACGCTATAGAGGCCTGTCGTTTCGAACCATATCCAAGCCGCGCGGCGGCGTCTCAAGGGAAAAGAAACATGGCCAATGTGGTGGTCGTCGGCTCGCAGTGGGGCGACGAAGGCAAGGGCAAGATCGTCGACTGGCTGTCGGAGCGCGCCGATGTCGTGGTGCGCTTCCAGGGCGGCCACAATGCCGGCCACACGCTGGTCGTCGACGGCAAGGTCTACAAGCTGTCGCTGCTGCCTTCGGGCGTCGTGCGGGAAGGCAAGCTGTCCATCATCGGCAATGGCGTGGTCTTCGATCCGCATGCTTTCGTCGCCGAGGTGCAGAAACTGAAAGGCCAGGGCGTGGACGTGACGCCGGATCGCCTGAAAATAGCCGAAAACACGGCGCTTATCCTGTCCGTACACCGGGAGTTGGACGGGTTTCGCGAGGATGCCGCTTCGAATTCCGGAACAAAGATTGGCACGACCCGACGTGGGATCGGCCCCGCCTACGAGGACAAGGTGGGCCGGCGTGCCGTGCGGGTGATGGATCTGGCGGATTTGGAAACTTTGCCCGTGAAGGTCGACAGGCTGCTGACGCACCACAATGCGCTGCGTCGTGGGCTCGGCCATGACGAAGTCACGCATGATGCGATCATGCAGGAATTGACCTCGGTCGCGAACGACATCCTGCCCTACATGGACCGCGTCTGGAAGGTGCTCGACGACAAGCGCCGCGCCGGCGAGCGCATCCTGTTCGAGGGCGCGCAAGGCACGCTGCTCGACATCGACCACGGCACCTATCCGTTCGTCACCTCGTCCAACACGGTCGCCGGCCAGGCCGCCGCCGGCTCCGGCGTCGGCCCGGGCGCCATCGGCTATGTTCTCGGCATCACAAAGGCCTACACGACGCGTGTTGGCGAAGGTCCGTTCCCGACCGAGCAGAAGAACGAGATCGGCGAATTCCTCGGCACGCGCGGCCATGAATTCGGTGTCGTCACTGGGCGCAAGCGCCGCTGCGGCTGGTTCGACGCGGTGCTGGTGCGCCAGGCGGTTGCCGTCAACGGCATCAAAGGCATCGCGCTGACCAAGCTCGACGTGCTCGACGGGTTGGATGAGATCAAGGTCTGCACCGGCTACAGGCTGGACGGCGAGACGATCGACTATCTGCCGGCAAGCCAGGGCGCCCAGGCTCGCGTGGAACCCATCTACGAGACGTTGGAAGGCTGGAAGGGCACCACCGCCGGCGCACGTAGCTGGAACGATCTTCCGGCCCAGGCCGTCAAATATGTCCGATACATAGAGGAGTTGATCGGCGCGCCGGTCGCGCTCCTCTCCACCAGCCCTGAACGGGACGACACGATACTTGTGACCGATCCGTTTCAAGACTAGTTTCTCAAGCCTTCCCGGGCGTTGCGGCTGATTTGCGGAGGCCGGTCCGGAAGCAAAATACAGGTCGACTGACGCATGGCGAAAGATTTCGTTTCTGCTCTGAGGGACACGATAAACAATTTTGGCGATCCCACGCCTGAGCTGCGGGCCAAAGTCTACGACAAAGCGCGCTCGACGATTGCAAAGAAGATTGCCGAGCGCGATCCGCCCCTTTCGCCGTCGGATGCCGAAAGGCAGAAGCGCGGGCTGGAAGATGCCATATCGAGCCTTGAGCGTGAGTACATCAAAAGCGTGCCGGAGACCGATCCGCTCGCGGAACTGGAAAACATCTTTTCCTCCATCGACCGCAACAAGAACCAGTCGAACCACGTCAAGCAGCCGGTCAAGGCCGAACCGGCTCCCACTCCGTCCCCGTATCGGCCCGCCCCTGCCGCGGCCAGCCCGGAGCCATACAAACCGGCGCAGCCCGTTGCCAATGTCGAGCCCTACCGGGCTGCTCCAGCCGCCAAGGTCGAGCCAGGCTGGCAAAGGTCGACGCTGGTGCAGCCCGCTCCGGACTTTTCCGAAGAGACCTTGCCGGGGATGGACGCGGATCGGGACGACGACCAGGACGACGTCTTTGCCGATGACGAAGCGCCGGTGGCCACCGACACTTTCGAGCGTTTGCGCCCGGCCGAACGCAAGCGCAGCTATGGCGGGCTGATCGCCGCCGTCGTCGCACTGCTGGTCGTTGCCGGCGGCGGCTACGGCATCTGGCTGAACAAGGATGCCTTCGGCAAGATGTTGGGCCTGGACGGCAACAAGGTTGTTGCCAAGACCGAACCGGTGAAGACGACACCGGCCAAGCCGGCGACCGATACCACGGCCACGCCACCGGCGCCGGCGACCGGCGCGGAAGGCACGAAATTCACGCAGCGGCTGACGCCGGAAGGCGGCGAAACCGACCCAGGCCCAGCCGGTGGGCAAAGCGGCATAGGCGAGGGCGAATCCGTCGCCGCGCTGACGACACCGCCGACGGCAACGAATGCGCCGGCCACGGCAGCGCCGGCGGTTCCCGCGCCGGCTGCCAATACGCCTGCTGCCGGTACGCCCGCGGCAGGCGCGCCAACCGCGACCACGCCCGCGGCGGGCACCCCGCCCGCGACACCACCCACCAACGGAACCGCGCCCGCGGCCCCGGCCGATGCCGCCGCCACGCCGCCGCCCGCACCGGCAGCCGCCACGCCGCCGTCGGCACCGGCAGCCGCAACGCCGCCGACGGCACCGGCTGCGGCCGTGGCGCCAACCTCGGTTCCGGTGGGCCAGAAGGCGATCTTCTATGAGGAGCGCACCAGCACCGCGCAGGGTTCAGCCGAACCCGGCAGCATCGTCTGGTCGCTGGTGCAGGAATCGCCAGGCGGCGACCTGCCGCCCGAGCCGGCGATCCGTGCCGAGGCGACTATTCCCGGCAAGGACATCCAGTTGCGCATGACCATCCGTCGCAACACCGACCAGACCCTGCCGGCCAGCCATATCATCGAGATGATCTTCCTGACCCCCGATGGGTTCGAAGGCGGCGGCGTCGACAACATATTGCGCGTTGCCATGAAGAGTTCGGAACAGGACGCCGGCAGCCCGCTGATCGGCATCCCGGCCAAGATCGCCGACGGCTTCTTCCTCGTCGCGCTCAACGACACCAAGGCCGACGAGGACGCCAACATGACCCTGTTGCGCGGCCAGGACTGGATCGACGTGCCGGTCGTCTACAAGACCGGACGGCGGGCACTGCTGACCATGGAAAAGGGCATTCCCGGCGAGAAGGTGTTCGACGAGGCTATCAAGGCCTGGCAGGCCAAGACGGCGGGCTGAGGCCAGGTCCGTCTCTGTTCAGAAGCCTTGGAACAGCATGTCGAGTGCAACAACGATCTCGTCATGATGCCGGGAAAGATTTCCTTCGACGTCCGGCAATTCGGAGGCCGTCAAGGCTGAGATGAACTGTGTGACCATCACATGGTCTTTGCCGTCGATGGCGAAGGTCGGGTTTAGTCGGCGGCCCGGAACCGGAGCCATATTGGGCGGCATCAACGGAATGACGACTCTCGTGGTCAGCCTGTCAAGAAGGTCGGACTGAACATCGAGAAGATAACCGTTGCGGTCGATATTCCGATAAAGATCGTAACGTGCCATCAAAACAGTCGATATTTGGCCAATGGCAGTCCGTTGCGCTCCACGTAGGCGTTGGAGCTTTCAATCGCTTCCGTGTTCTCTTCTTGCCAACGGCGCGTTTTTTCCGCTGCAATTGCCTGGGCGATACCTGCCTCGGCAGCACGGGAGATGTTGATGCCCAGCGCCTTGGCGTCTTTGAGCAGCTGGGAGTCTATGGACGTGTTGACGGACTTTCGTTGAGATTTCTGGGTCGAGTGCAGCATAGAAATTGCTCCCCTTATGCGCATAATATGTGCGCATGAAGGAACATGCAATCTTCACCCTTCCATCTCCTCGCGCAGCATCTCGAGTTCCAGCCATTCTTCCTCGAGCACGGCCAACGTCGCACGCTCCTTGTCGAGGGCGGCGATCGTCTTCTGGAACGAGGCCGGGTCGCGTTCGTAATAGGCCGGGTCGGCGATGTTATTCTCCAGCCGCGAGATCGACGCGGTCACTGCCTCGATCTTCTTTGGTAGGGACTCCAGCGCGAACTTCTGCTTGAACGACAATTTCTTCGCCGGCCCTTTTGGCGCCGCCGGATCGCTTTTGCCCGGTGTCGGCGCATCGCCGGCTTCCGCCTTGGCGCGCGCCTTGCGGTCGTCAAGCCTGGTGCCGCCTCGCTGCGCCAGCATGTCGGAATAGCCGCCGGCATATTCGACCCAGCGGCCGCCGCCATCCGGCGCGATCACGCTGGTCACGGTGCGGTCGAGGAAATCGCGGTCGTGGCTGACCAGTATGACGGTGCCGGCAAAGCCGGCGACCAGTTCCTGCAGCAGTTCCAGCGTCTCCATGTCGAGATCGTTGGTCGGCTCATCGAGAACCAGAAGATTTGCAGGCCGTGCCAGCACGCGTGCCAGGATCAGCCGCGCCCGTTCGCCGCCGGACAGCTCGCGCACTGGTGTGCGGGCCTGTTCCGGCTTGAACAGGAAATCCTTCATATAAGACACGACGTGGCGCTGCTCGCCATTGATGACGAGGTTCTCGCCGCGCCCGTCGGTGAGATATTGCGCCAGCGTCTCTTGCGGGTCGACCGCCTCGCGCTTCTGGTCGAGCGTGGCGATCTCCAGATTGGTGCCGAGCCGGACCGAGCCAGCGTCCGGCGCCAATTCGCCGGTCAGCATCTTCAGAAGTGTCGTTTTGCCGGCGCCGTTCGGCCCGACAAGGCCGACGCGGTCGCCGCGCTGGATGCGGGTCGAGAAGCCCTTGACGACGGTAAGGTCGCCAAAGCTCTTCTCGATGTTCTTGGCCTCGATCACCAGCTTGCCGGATTCGGCGGCGTCGCTTGCCACCATTGTCGCGGTGCCTTCGGCGCCGCGATGGCCGCGAAAACGCTGGCGCATGGTCTGCAACTCGCCGAGGCGCCGCATGTTGCGCTTGCGCCGCGCCGTCACGCCGTAGCGCAGCCAGTGTTCCTCGCGCACGATCTGGCGGCCGAGCTTGTGCTGCTCGCGCTCTTCCTCTTCCAGTACTAGGTCGCGCCATTCCTCGAAATGACCAAAGCCCTTGTCCAGCCTGCGCGTCTGGCCGCGATCGAGCCAGACTGTGGCGCGCGACACGCGCTCGAGGAAGCGGCGATCATGGGAGATGACGATGAGCGCGGAGGAAGTCCGGATGAGCTCTTCCTCCAGCCATTCAATGACAGATAAATCAAGATGGTTAGTCGGCTCATCAAGAAGCAGGATGTCGGGCTCAGGCGCCATGACGCGGGCAAGCGCGGCGCGCCTGGCCTCTCCGCCGGACAGGTCGCCAGGCCGTTCTTCGCCCGACAGGCCGAGATGCTCCATCAGATAGCTGGCGCGGTAGGGATCGTCGGCGGGCCCGAGCCCGGCCTCGACATAGGCGCGCACGGTGGCAAAGCCGTCCATGTCGGGCATTTGCGGCAGATAACGCACCGTCGCCGAAGGCTGGCGGAACACCTCGCCGTCCTGTGGCTCGATCAGGCCGGCGGCGATCTTGAGCAGCGTCGACTTGCCGGATCCGTTACGGCCGACCAGCGCAATCTTGTCGCCGGCCGAAGCGGTCAAGGCGGCGCCGTCGAGCAGTGGCGCGCCGCCAAAGGTCAGTCTTATCCCGTCGAGATTGAGAAGAGGCGGGGCCATGTCAGCTTTCGGGCAATGGATAGGGATGGGCGAGCAGCAGCGCGCGGCCATGGCCGAGCGCGATGTCGAGGCGGCCCCCGGTCTTGCCGAACTTGACCTCGTTGGAAATGGTCAGTGACGAACCGAATGCCACCTCAACCTTGTCGAGCGGCCATTTGGCGCCCGTGACGGTCAGGCCGGAGAGTTCGGAGAAGCCGAGAATCGAGAGCAGCGTGCCGTCGGCATAATCGAAGCCGGCCCTACCGGGCAGCAAGGGAACACCTTCCTGGGCGCCGCTGGTCAGACACACATCCATTCCGGCCTCGGCCAGCCGCAGGCCAAGCGCCAGATGCAGGAAGGCGTGGTCGGCGCGCTTGCCGCCGAATGCGCCCGCCAGCACAAGGCGGGTCGCCCCGCGCTCCAGTGCGGCCGCGATCGCCAGTTCTCCGTCGGTCTTGTCCTTTTCCGCCGGGAAGGTTTGCCGCGGCACGGCGGCGAGGTCGGCGGGCAGATCAGCCGGAACCGAGTCGAAATCACCCACCCACAGTTCCGGCACGAGGCCCAGCATCCGCGCATGGCCAATGCCGGCGTCGGCGGCGATGACGCGCGAGCCTTCGACCTGGCGGTCGAGCCGAGGCGTGCGGATGAGATCGCCGCCAAGCAGGATGGTGAATATGCTCATATCCCGTCGCCTTACCAGCCCGGCACCGGAAACGGAAGGCGGCAAAGTCCCACTTGCGCGGGTCATCGGCCCGGCCTATGTGTCGAAACGCTCTAACGGGGTGCCGGACGCGAATTTCGCGGGCCGGCTGAGAGGCAGTCTCGCCAACCCGCTGAACCTGATCCGGTTTGTACCGGCGGAGGGATTAGACGTTTCGGACACTCCGACGCCTCAATTCCTTTCAACGCAAACGAAGGAGGCGCCGATGCGCACGCTTTTATATTCTCTGATCGCCGCCACGGCAGTGACCCTGTCCGGGCCGGCCTTGGCCAAGGACAAGCTCACCGTCTACACCTATGAGAGCTTCACCGCCGACTGGGGTCCCGGTCCCGTGGTGAAGAAGGAATTCGAGGCAGAATGCGGCTGCGATCTCGAGTTCGTCTCGGTCGCCGATGGCGTGGCGCTGCTCAACCGCGTCAAGCTGGAAGGCGCTTCGACCAAGGCCGACATCGTGCTCGGTCTCGACACCAATCTCACCGCCGATGCCAAGGCCTCGGGCCTGTTCGCGCCACATGGCGCAGTGACGGACGTCAACGTGCCGGGTGGCTGGAGCGACGATACTTTTGTTCCCTTCGACTATGGCTACTTCGCCGTCGTCTACGATACCCAGAAGCTGAAGTCCCCGCCGAAAAGCCTGAAGGATTTGGTGGAGGGTAGCGCCGACGACAAGATCGTCATCCAGGACCCGCGCACATCGACGCCCGGTCTCGGACTGCTGTTGTGGGTGAAGGCGGTCTATGGCGACAAGGCGCCCGAGGCCTGGGCCAAGCTCAAGACCAAGGTGCTGACCGTGACGCCGGGCTGGAGCGAGGCCTATGGCCTGTTCACCAAGGGCGAGGCGCCGATGGTGCTGTCCTACACCACCTCGCCAGCCTACCACATGGTCGCCGAGAACACCGAGCGCTATCAGGCGGCGTCGTTCGAGGAAGGCGAATATCTGCAGATCGAGGTCGCGGGCATCACCACGACCGGCGCCAAGAATCCGCTGGCGGAAAAGTTCATGGCCTTCATGACCGGACCGAAATTCCAGGACGCCATTCCCGAGACCAACTGGATGTTCCCGGCCGGCAAGACCGACAAGCCGCTCAACCCCGCCTTCGACAAACTGGTCAAGCCGACCAAAACCTTGCTGTTCAGCCCGGAGGAGGTGGCGGCCAACCGCAAGGCCTGGGTCGATGAATGGCTGGCGGTGATGAGCAAGTAGCTTTTGTGGGCTAATCTCGTGACATGAACGCTCTACGGCGACGCTCCCTAAGCTTCACCCAATCGTTGATGGTGCGGCGTGCAAACCCGCTCTGATACCCGCGTCACAGCCGGCATCATAGGGCTCGCCGCCATCGCCATTTTGATCGGCGGCGCGTTTGCGGGGCTGCTTGTGGAAGGTGCTCGCGATTTTTCCGGCGCTTGGGCCGCGTTCGATCCCTACCTGTTCCGGGTCGTGCGGTTCACGCTCTTGCAAGCGGCCCTGTCGACGCTGCTCTCGGTCGGGCCGGCCCTGTTCGTGGCGCGGGCGCTGTCGCGGCATCCACGGTTTTTCGGCCGTGCCTTCATCTTGCAGCTCTTCGCCGTGCCGCTGGCGCTGCCGGCGATAGTCGCGGCGCTCGGCATCCTGGCGCTTTATGGCCGCGCCGGCTATTTGGCGGGCCTGTTCAACTGGGCTGGCGGCCAGGGTTGGCCGGGCATCTATGGCCTGTCCGGCATTCTCGTCGCGCATGTCTTCTTCAATCTGCCGCTGGCCACACGTCTGCTCCTCGAGGCGCTGCAGACCATTCCCTCCGACCAATGGCGGCTGGCGAGCCAGCTCGGCATGGGGGCGCGGCCGGCATTCCGGCTGATCGAGTGGCCGACGCTGCGTGCTGCGCTGCCCGGTGTCGCCGGACTTGTCTTCATGCTGTGCATCACATCCTTCACCATCGTGCTGACGCTCGGCGGCGGGCCCGGCGCGACGACGCTCGAAGTCGGCATCTATCAGGCATTGCGCTTCGATTTCGATCCCGCGAGGGCTGTTGCGCTGACACTGCTGCAGATCGCCTTGACCTTCATCGTGGTGCTGACGTTGACCCGGCTCGGAGCCGACGTCGTCGGCGACGCCAACCTGCCGGTCGCGCCGCGCCGCTACCTCTCCGTCAACAGGACTGAAGCCTGGCTGAACGCGACGCTCATCGTGTTGGCCTTGCTCTTCGTCGCCGGGCCGATGGTGGCGACCGTGGCGGCCGGACTTGGCGCCGACCTCGGCCGGCTTGCCGGCGAGGCCAGTGTCCGTCAGGCGACGCTGACCAGTGCTGTACTCGCTTTCCTATCGGCATTGCTTTCGGTGATGCTTTCGCTGGCATTGACCATGGCGCGCAGGGCGCTGGCGTCGAACCGCCGCTTCGGGGCAAGGACACTGCTCGAAGAGGCCACCGATACCGGCGCTGGGTTCGTCCTGGTCGTGCCGCCGATCGTCGTCGGCGCCGGCTGGTTCCTGTTGCTGCGCCATGTCGGCGATGTCTTTGCCATCGCCCCGCTCATGGTCGTCACCGTCAACGCTGTCATGGCGATGCCTTTTGCGCTGCGCGCCATCCGTCCCGCCTATGATGCGGCAAGCGAGCGGCACGAGCGGCTCTGTGCGCAGCTCGGAATTTCCGGCTGGTCAAGACTGTGGTTGGTCGACCGGCCGACGTTGCGGCGCCCGGTGGCCACCGCTTTTGCCTTCGCCATGGCACTGTCGCTCGGCGATCTCGGCGTCATCGCCCTGTTCGGCAGTGATTCCGTGCAGACCTTGCCCTACCTTCTCCTGGCGCGCATGGGCAGCTACCGAACCGAGGACGCCGCCGGCTTGGCGCTGCTGCTCGGCCTTGTCTGCCTGGGATTGGTGCTGGCGGCGGACCGGCTGGGAAAGGAGACGGCCAGCAATGTCTGACGAGGCGGGTGGCGGCAAAGGGGTTTCGGTGCGGCTGGACAAGGTTTCGTTCAGCTATGGCGAGGCGTTGTTCGCCTTCGATGCCGAGTTCACGGCGGGGCAAATCACCGCCATCATGGGACCGAGCGGCTCCGGAAAGTCGACGTTGCTCAATCTGGTGGCCGGGTTCGAGCCGCCGCGATCCGGCCGCGTGCTGATCGGCGGGGCCGATGTCAGCACCGCGCCACCGGCGACGCGGCCGGTGTCGATGGTTTTTCAGGAAAACAACCTTTTCGCGCATCTTTCCGTCGAGCAGAATGTCGGGCTCGGCCGTTCGCCATCGTTGCGGCTAGCCGAAGCCGACCGCGCTGCGATCACCGATGCGCTTGCGCGCACCGGCCTTGCCGGCAAGGAGAAGCGGCTGCCGCGCGAACTTTCCGGCGGTGAGCGCCAGCGCGTCGCCCTGGCTCGCGTGCTGGTGCGTGACCGCCCGGTGTTGCTGCTCGACGAGCCTTTCGCTTCGCTTGGGCCCGCCTTGCGAGACGATATGCTCGACCTCGTTGCCGGCCTGCATGCCGAGCGTGGCATGACGGTACTGTTCGTCACGCATCAGCCGCAAGATGCCCGCCGCATCGCTCAGAGGCTGGTGTTTCTCGAGAACGGCGCCGTCGCCTCTATCGGCACGGCAGATGATTTCTTTGCCGGGGCTGGTCCGGAGGCATTCCGGCGCTATATCGGAGCGGGTGGCGGGGGTGCTTTATCACGAGATATTGCCCGGAAGCGGACATAATTTACGCTCAAACCGGCCCGACGCGATGTGGCGCTTGCTTGCCATGACTGGAGTAGTGTGGCTAGGTCCGCCCGATACCGGTCCGGCACAGGCCGTGATTTGCCTACAGCTTCCGCCGCATGCTTCGAGGGGCGCGTGACGGATACTGTAGCAGTTTTGTTTTGCGCATGTGGTCATGCGCAGGGACCTGAAAGGAAGCCGTTCTGGCGATCGGCGTTGACAGGCTACGAATGAACCCGCTGGCGCGCTTTATGGCGCTGGCCGGCTTTGCCGTGGCGCTGGCAAGCTGCCAGATGTTCACGCCTCCGGAAGTGCAGGAATCAGGCTTCCAGCCATCCGACAAGCCGATCACGGTCGACAATGTCGCCGCCAACAACAAGCTCGCGGAACTCGCCAAGGCGCAGCATCCGCGCATCCTGGCGACCTATGGCGGCGAATATTCAGATCCCAAGCTCGAACGCATGGTGGCCAAGGTGGTCGGCAATTTGACCGTGGTGTCGGCGAACCCGACCCAGACCTACCGCATCACCATCCTCAATTCGCCCAACGTCAACGCCTTCGCGCTGCCGGGCGGCTATCTCTACATAACGCGCGGCCTCTTGGCGCTGGCCAATGACTCGTCCGAGCTCGCCGCCGTCATCGCGCATGAGATGGGCCACGTCACCGCCAATCATGGGCTGCAGCGCCAGCAGCTGGAGGCCGAGGAAGGTCTGGCGACCAAGGTCGTTTCCGATGTGCTTGGCGACAGCCCGACCGCCAAGGCTGCACTTATCCGCGGCAAGCTCAGGCTGGCGCAGTTCTCGCGCAACCAGGAGCTTGAGGCTGACGCCATCGGTATCAAGTCGATCGGCGAAGCCGGCTACGATCCCTATGCCGCCGGCCGCTTCCTGCAGTCGATGTCGGCCTATACCGATTTCCGCTCGATCAGCGGCGCCACCGACGCCAGCCTCGACTTCCTGGCGACGCACCCCAACACGCCGCAACGCATCGATTTGGCACAGCGTCACGCCCGACAGTTCGGTGCGCCCGGCTTCGGTACACGCGACCGCGATTCCTTCCTCGCCGGCATAGACGGCCTGCTTTACGGCGACACGCCGGAAGAGGGCTATGTGCGCGGTGAAACCTTCCTGCATCCAGGCTTGGGCGTGTCGTTCACGGTGCCGGACGGTTTCATCATCGACAATTCGGCGGCGGCGGTGACGGCGACCGGCCCCGGCGATATAGCGATCCGCTTCGACGGTGTTTCGATAGACAAGAATCGCGCCCTGACCGACTATATCAGAAGCGGCTGGGTGGCCGGCCTCGACGACAGCACCGTCAAGCAGGAAACCATCAACGGCAATGAGGCGGCGACCGCGCATGCAGGCGCCGAAGGCTGGCAGTTCGATATCGCCGTGATCCGCGCCGGCGGTCAGGTCTACCGATTGCTGACGGCCGCCCCTTCGGCCAGCACCTCGCTTGAAACGGTGGCGCGCTCGGTCAGCGGCTCCTTCCGCATCCTCAGCCCCGCCGAGAAGGCGGCACTGAAACCACTGCATATTCGCGTGCTCACCGTGCAGCCGGGACAGACGATGGGGTCGCTTGCCGCGCAGATGGTTGGCGTCGACCGCAAGCTCGACCTGTTCCGCGTGCTCAATGCGCTGTCGCCGGGGGCCGCGGTTTCGGCCGGCGACAAGGTCAAGATCGTCACCGACAAATAAAAGCTCGAGCGGGAGATCAGGCGGCCGTCGCCATGAATTCCGGATTCTGCTTCACCAGGGCGACCTTGAGCTTTTCCATGGCGCGCGCCTCGATCTGGCGGACACGTTCCTTGGAGATGCCGAGCGTCTCGCCGAGCGCCTCTAGCGTGGCCCCCTCATCATTCAGCCGGCGTTCCTCGATGATCCTGAGTTCACGCGCGTTGAGCGCGTGAAGCGCTTCCTTGAGCCAGAGCGAGCGGCGCGCGACATCGATTTTGTCGCCGACAATTTCGTCGGGCAAGGGATCGTCCGAGACCAGAAAATCCATCCGCTCGGTGCCGCCCGCATCGTCGGCCAGCGGTACGTTCAGCGAAGAATCCGGAGCCGACAGCCGTGAATCCATCATCGCCACATCAGCCTCGGAGACACCAAGCGCAACCGACACCTCGCGGTAGAGATTTGTATTGGACAGCGGCTCGGCGCCGTTCGCCAGACGCGCACGCAAGCGTCTGAGATTGAAGAACAGGGCTTTTTGCGCCGAACTGGTGCCGCCGCGCACAATCGACCAGTTGCGCAGGATGTAGTCCTGCATCGAGGCGCGGATCCACCACGTCGCGTAGGTCGAGAACCGCACCTCGCGCTCTGGTTCAAAACGTGCGGCGGCCTCCAGCAGTCCGACATGGCCTTCCTGAACCAGATCGCCGAGCGGCAGCCCGTAGTGGCGGAATTTCGAGGCCATGGAAATAACCAGCCGCATGTGGGCAACCGTGATGCTGTGCAGCGCGTTCTGGTCGTTGTTTACTTTCCAGAGCAATGCCAGCCGATGCTCCTCCTCGCGCTCGAGATAGGGCGCCTTCATTGCCGCGCGGACCATGATCCGTCCTGCCGTGTCTTCCATCATAAGGCGCTCCGTGGCTCGGCGAGGCAACTTGGCAGACACCGGCTTGAAATGACGGCGGCGTGCCCTACAACAGCCAAAACTGTCATGCGCGGGAAAGGTTCCGCCGGTGCGGGCAGGGCGAGCGCTAGCGTCCGCGCAGTTGTCTGGAACTTCCGAGCTTGCGAGTAAATTCCTTCCGGAGAATTTGATTTCTGAGAGACGCTCTCTTTGAAATTTCATTCCTTATTTTTTCGATCGGCATCTGCCATTTTCCAGCCCTCACAGCATGCCGGGTTACCGGCCAAGGACGGGATCACAGAAAAATGAAATGGCTCAAATCACTCATCATCGCCGGAACGTTGCAGGCCCTGGCCATCGCATCGGCCCACGCCGGCGCCAATCTCGACCAGATCAAGCAGGCCGGAGTCATCAAGGTCGGCACGGAGGGCACCTACGCTCCGTTCACCTACCATGACGCTTCCGGTGCGCTGGTTGGCTTCGATGTCGAAATCGCCAAGGCGATCGCCGATAAGCTCGGCGTCAAGGCTGAGTTCCTCGAAGGCAAGTGGGACGGGCTGATCGCCGGCCTCGACGTCAACCGTTATGATGCCGTCATCAACGAAGTCGGCATCACCGACGCCCGCAAGGCCAAGTACGACTTTTCCGATCCCTATATCGCTTCCAAGGCAGTGCTGATCGTGCGCGGCGACAACACCGACATCAAGACCTTCGCCGACCTCAAGGGCAAGAAGGCGGCGCAGTCGCTGACATCCAATTTCGGCAAGCTGGCCGAAACCAATGGCGCCGAACTGGTCGGCACCGACGGCTTCGACCAGTCGATCCAGCTGCTTTTGACCGGCCGTGCGGACGCTACGATCAATGACAGCCTGTCGTTCCTCGACTTCAAGAAGCACAAGCCGGACGCCAACGTGAAGATCGCCGCCCAGGAAGAGAATGCCGATTACTCCGGCGTCATCGTTCGCAAGGGCGATCCGGAGCTGGTCGCTGCCATCAACAAGGCGCTGGCCGACATCAAGGCCGACGGCACCTACCAGAAGATCGCAGACACCTATTTCGGCCAGGACGTCTCGAAGTAGTTCACCAAGAAGGGCCGGCTGTCGCCCTGCCACGCATCCAGCGGCGAGCCGTCTTTGACGGCTCGCCGCTTTTGTCGTGATATGGCTGACGCATTCGCGCTTCGATGACGCCCTTCCATTCCGGAGGATATTTCGTGCCGCACTGGCTGCAACTGATGCTGGACTCGCTGCCTTCGCTGCTGTGGGCAGCGTTGATCTTTACGGTGCCGCTGACGCTGCTGTCCTTCGTGCTCGGCCTGACGGTGGGGCTGGGCGCGGCGCTAGGCCGGCTGTTCGGCCCGAAGCCGCTGGTGGCGCTCGCGCGCTTCTATGTCTGGATCTTCCGCGGCACGCCACTCCTGGTGCAGCTCTTCCTGATCTTCTACGGCCTGCCGTCGGTCGGCATCCTGCTTGACGCCTTCACCGCGGCGCTGATCGGCTTCACGCTAAACATCGGCGCCTACACGTCGGAAATCATCCGGGCAGCCATCGGCTCGGTGCCCAAGGGCCAGTGGGAGGCCGCCTATTCCATCGGGATGACCTGGGGCCAAGCGATGCGGCGCACCATTCTGCCGCAAGCCGGACGGGTGGCGGTGCCGCCGCTCTCCAACACCTTCATCTCGCTGGTCAAGGACACGTCGCTGGCCGCCGCCATCACCGTTCCGGAGATGTTCCAGGCGGCGCAACGCATCGTCGCCACCACCTACGAGCCGCTCATCCTCTATGTCGAGGCGGCGATCCTCTATCTGGCGATGAGTTCGGTGCTGTCGGCCTTGCAGACGCGGCTGGAGGAGCGGCTCAACCGCTATGGCGGCTTCCTGGAGGCACGCTCATGATCAGCCTCACCAACATCGAAAAGCGTTTCGGCGACAATCTCGTGCTGAAGGGGGTGACTGTCGCCATCGCCGAAGGCAGCGTCACCGCGCTTGTCGGCCCTTCCGGCGGGGGGAAAAGCACGCTGCTGCGCTGCATCAACCTGCTGGAGATCCCAACTTCGGGCAGGGTGCGGATCGGCGACGAGACGCTTGAGTTCCGCCCGGGCGGGAAGGTCCCGGCGGCGGACATAAGGCGTCTGCGCCTGCAGACCGGCATGGTGTTCCAGAATTTCCAGTTGTTTCCGCATCGCACCGCCATCGAAAATGTCATGGAAGGCTTGGTTACGGTGCTCAAATGGTCGCCGCAGAAGGCGCATGAACGGGCACTCGCGCTGCTGGAGAAGGTCGGCATGGTGCATAAGGCGGATGCCTGGCCGGCGACGCTGTCGGGCGGCCAGCAGCAGCGCGTGGCGATCGCCCGTGCGCTGGCGCCGTCGCCGAAGGTGCTGCTGTGCGACGAACCGACTTCGGCGCTCGACCCGGAGCTGGCGCAGGAGGTGGTCGATGTGCTGGGTCAGCTCGCCAGCGAGGGAACGACCATGGTGATGGCGACGCATGATTTGCGCCTGGCCTCCAAGATCGCCCAGGAGGCGGTGTTCCTCGACGCCGGCGTCATCGTCGAGCAGGGGCCATCCGCCAAGCTGTTCGGCAATCCGGAGCGCGAACGCACCAAGCGGTTTATCGCCACGCTGAAGCAGGAGGCGGCGGAGAAGGACGGAGGCGCATAGGCGCGACAATCGCGGCCTTCCCCAAATACAAAAAACCCGGCGCGAGGCCGGGTTTTCGTTAACTTGAATGCGAAAAAGCTCAGGCAGCTTCTTCCTGCTCGGCTTCCTCATTGTCGGCCTTGGCGCCACGCTTAGGGCCTTTGTTGAGGTTGACCTCGATCAGGCGTACGGCTTCGGTTTCCGACATGCGGTTGACGGCCGCGATCTCGCGGGCCATGCGGTCGAGTGCCGCCTCGTAGAGCTGGCGTTCGGAATAGGACTGCTCCGGCTGGTTATCGGCGCGATAGAGGTCGCGCACGACCTCCGAAATCGAGATCAGGTCGCCCGAATTGATCTTGGCATCATATTCCTGGGCACGGCGCGACCACATGGTGCGCTTGACGCGGGCGCGGCCCTGCACGACCTTCAGCGCGCGCTCGACATAATCCTCCTCCGACAGCTTGCGCATGCCGATCGAGGTCGCCTTGGCGACCGGCACCTTCAGGCGCATCTTGTCCTTCTGGAAGTCGATGACGAACAGTTCCAGCTTGTGGCCGGCCACTTCCTGCTCGTCGATCGAGACGATCTGGCCGACGCCATGCGCCGGATAGACGATGAACTCGCCGGTCTTGAAACCGTGACGTGCAGCTGTGGACTTCTTCTGCGGGGTGATCGTTGCCATTACGCCCTGAACTCCTTGTTGTGGGCCGGCGGCGGTGCCGGCTGAACTCGCGTGACCGGGGTCACCGATCATTAGCCGCACAACAGATGAACCCACCGGAAAAGCCGGGACCGGCAAACCGCAAGAATTGCGACCGCCTGGCCCAGATCGCTCTGGTCCGAAATGGGATTTTCACCTTTCAGTGATTTGGGGCGTCTGCGCCATAAATCGACGTTGTGTCACCGGCATGTTTCGCTGATGTAACACAAAAAGTCGGAAGAATCAAGGTTTTGCTGCGTAAGCGGAGGCCACAACCAATCGCCGCCTGTCAAGGCGGTTAATCCGGCGTGCCTGTTACGCTGCGTCATACAAGCCTTTACAGCGGCGTTGTCAATCGCCTTCGCCGGGCTCGGCGGAGAAGTATTTCTCGAATTTGCCGACCTCGCCGTCGAAGCTCTTGGCGTCGGCGGGCGGCTCCTTCTTGGCGGTGATGTTGGGCCATTTATCGGCATATTCGGTGTTGATCTGCAGCCATTTGTCGAGGCCGGACTCGGTGTCGGGCTTGATCGCGTCGGCCGGGCATTCCGGCTCGCAGACGCCGCAGTCGATGCACTCGTCGGGATGGATGACGAGCATGTTCTCGCCTTCGTAGAAACAGTCGACCGGACAGACCTCGATGCAGTCCATATATTTGCATTTGATGCAGTTGTCGGTCACGACATAGGTCATCGGTCGGCTCCGGGATGTCCCGTTTTTGCTGGCTTTTTCCGTGAGGTAACGCCTTTATCGGCTGCTTGCAAGAGTAGCCATTCCCAGTGGCGCCAGAGTTTGGGAATTGAATTTCAGATCGGCGGTGCCGGACGGTCGCACACCCCTCACCGACGTTCGTTTGCCGGTCCAAATCTGTTTTGGTTGCCGTTGCCGCGGGAGAGCACATCCGCGTCGATCGACAGGCTCAATCTTCGTCGCGCAATCGGTCGGTCTGGCGACGCTCTTTTTTGGTCGGGCGGCCGCTGCCTGCCTCGCGCATCGCCGGGATAGCATCGGGCGGGGTGTCGCCTTTCGGTGCGGGCGGGGGCGACATGTCTTGATAAAGAGTGCGAGCTTCCTCGGACGGGCCGCGCCGCGCGCCTGCGCCGAGCACCTTCCAGACGAAGATACGCCGGTCGAGCGTGATGGTCAGCACGTCGCCTGGCTTGACCAGATCGGAGGCCTGCGCTGCTTTGTCGCGATTGATGCGAACACGGCCGGCGACCACCAATTTGGCCGCCAGCGAGCGCGATTTCACCGCGCGCGAGAAGAACAGCCATTTGTCGATGCGCTGACGGCCTTCAGCAACCATCGCAGCGAATTTACTTCTTCAATTGGTCGCGCAAGGCGGCGAGCTTGGCGAAGGGCGAGTCCGGATCGAAACGTACCTGGCGCTCCTCGCGCGGCTTGGGCTGGAAGGCGGGCTTTCCGCCGCGATCGGCACCCTTGCCTTCCGGCCTGCCGCCCTTCCAGTCTGGCCGGCCTTCGCGGCGCTCGGGACGCTCGCCCTGCGGGCGGCCGTCGTGGCGCTCAGCGCCCTCAGCTTGCGGCTTGGGCTTGTACTTCGAGCGGTCGAAGCGCGGCTTTCCGGCGGCGTCGCGGCGTCCTTCGTGTGCGGGACGGTCCGCCGGCGCGTCTGTTGCCTGTTCGCCGCCGGCCGGCGCGTTGCTTCGGCCGCGCGCCTGTCCGTTTTGCGGCCGGTTGTTGCGGCCGTCGCGATGACGCGGACGCTGGTCGAAGCGACCTTGGCGCCACAGCAGGATCGGCTTTGGCGCTTCGGCTTCCGGCACGGGTTCACCGGCGGCTCCCGCCACGGCAGCTTCCGTCGACGCGGAGGCTTCGACGGCGGGCTCCGCCGCTGCTGTTTCCTCGGTGGGTGCCGCGTCAGCCTCGGCGGTTTCAGGTTCGGCCCACGGCTCAACCGGCGCCGGCTCGGCGACTTCGACAGCGGCTACAGGCTCCTCCGCAACTTCAGCGGTGGCTTCCGCCTGCTCTTGCGCGACGGTTTCCACCGTCGCGTCGGCTGCGACTTCGGCTGGAACCTGTGTCTCCACGGCGGTTGCCGCATCCGACACCAGTTCGGCTCCCTCGGCGGCCGGCGAAGCCGCCGCTTCCGCCGCCTTGGCTTGTTCCGCGCGGGCTGCTTCTTCGGCTGCCTGCTTGGCCGCGGCGGCTTCCCGCGCGGCATTGTCCTGCGCTTCCAGCCGTGCCTTGACTTCCGCGGCCGGCTTCGGCTCGGCGCGATAGCCGAGACCCTTGAGGATCTCTTCCATGTCGTCGGCGGTTGCGCCAAGGATCGACATCATCGGCGGCGTCACCATGAATGACTGGCCGTCATAGGCGCCGTCCGGACGCTGGCCAAGGCCGGGCTTCCAGTTGGTCGCCGGGCGGATCAGGTCGGCCAGCCGCTCCAGAATGTCGATGCGCACGGCGCGGCGGCCGAGATTGCGGTACCCAGCGAGCTTGTAGAAGGCTTTGTCGAAGGCCGGGTCGATGACAACAGAGGTGCGGCCCGAGGCCAGCGAGTGGACGACGTCGCCGAAGCCTGGCTTGTCCTTGCCGTCGTTCTTCAGCGCCCAAAGCAGCGTCACCAGCCCAGCGGGTGCCGGCTTGATCAGCGCCGGCACGAACACGTGGTATGCGCCGAAGCGGACGCCAAGCCGGCGCAGCGCCGCGCGGCCTTCCTGGTCCAAGGATTTCATCTCTTCGGCGATGTCACGACGGTTGATGAGGCCGAAATTCTCGACCAGCTGGAAAGCGATGCCACGGCCGATGCCGGAAATCTGCTCGGCGTTTTTCAGATCGACCAGCGGCTTCAACAACGACTCGATCTGGAAATTGACGAAGCGTTCGGCGCGCGCCGCGACCTTGTCGCGCGCCGGGCCCGTCAGCTGTTCGTCAGCCAGCAACACCAGGCGCGGCTTCAGCGCGTCTTCGCCCGAGACCAGCGTGCCTATCGGCGCGCCGATCCAGCGCAGCGTGCCGTCCGAACCGAGCGCGAGATCGCCATTGGCGCAGGCGCCGAAGCGCTCCGCGCGTGCCTCGAACTCGGCGGCAAGCGCCTTTTGCGCGGCAGTGCGCACGGCCTTGGCGTCTTCGCCGCCGGCGGTCTGGTCGGCGGTGAAGCGGAACCCTTGCAACTCGCCGACATGATGGCCTTCGACAAGGACGGTTCCGGTAGGACTGATTTCGGCTTCAGGCATGGTATTTTCTCTAAGGCGCCGCATGAGGACGGAAGTCCTGCGGTCTACAAAGCGTTTCGTCAACCGCTCATGCAGCGCATCCGACAATCTGTCTTCGATTTCGCGCGTCTTTTCCTGCCAGTGTGCCTGATCGGCCAGCCAGCCGGGCCGGTTCGACACGAATGTCCAGGTGCGGATCTGGGCGATGCGGTGCGACAGCGTGTCGATGTCGCCCTCGGTGGTGTCGGCGCGGCGCACCTGTTCGGCCATGTAGTTCTCGTCGACATGGCCCTGCCGGGCGAGGTCCATGTAGATCGAGGCGATGAGGTCGGCATGCTGGGCAGGCGCGATCTTGCGATAGTCGGGCAGGGCGCAGGCTTCCCACAGCAACGCCACGCGCTTGGCATTGGTGGCGAGCGCGCGGATGTCTTCGTCGCGGGAGAGATGTTCGAGCGCTTGCGCATCGACGGCCGGCAGCGCGCGTGTCAGGCCCTCGACCGGCGCGTTGGTTTCGATCGAGCGCTTCAGCGCATCAAGGCTGGCGAAATCGAATTGGGCGGTGCGCCACTGCAGCACCTTCACCGGGTCGAAGTCATGGCCCTCGATCTTCTGGACGAGATCCTCGTCCAGCGGATCGACCTGGCCGGTGACGCCGAACGTGCCGTCGCGCAGATGCCGGCCGGCGCGGCCGGCGATCTGGCCGAGCTCGGCTGCCGTAAGATTGCGGTACTGGTAGCCGTCGAACTTGCGGTTCTGGGCGAAGGCCACATGGTCGAGGTCAAGGTTGAGGCCCATGCCGATCGCGTCGGTGGCAATGAGATAGTCGACATCGCCCGACTGGAACAGCGCCACCTGGGCATTGCGAGTGCGGGGCGACAGGGCCCCGAGAACGACGGCCGCACCACCCTGCTGGCGGCGGATGAGTTCGGCGATGGCATAGACCTCGTCGGCGGAGAAGGCGACGATCGCGGTACGCCTGGGCAAGCGGGTCAGTTTCTTGGAGCCGGCATAGGCCAGATGTGACAGCCGCGGCCGCGTCACTACGGAGATGCCTTTCAGCAGCCGCTGGAGAATGCCGTGCATGGTGGCCGCGCCAAGCAGCAGCGTCTCCTGGCGGCCGCGCAGATGCAGGATGCGGTCGGTGAAGATATGGCCGCGCTCGAGGTCGCCGGCCAGTTGCACCTCGTCGATGGCAACAAAGGCGGCGTCGGTTTCACGCGGCATGGCTTCGACGGTGCAGACCGAATATTTGGCGCCCGGCGGCTGGATCTTCTCCTCGCCGGTGATCAGCGCCACTTTGTTGGCACCGACCTTTTCGCAGACGCGCGTGTAGACCTCGCGGGCCAGCAGCCTCAGCGGCAGGCCGATGACACCGGTTTCGTGCGCCACCATGCGCTCGATGGCGAGATGGGTCTTGCCGGTATTGGTTGGCCCAAGCACGGCGGTCACGTCGCGGCCCGACAGGATCAGCGGCTCGGTATGTTTCGGCTGGATGTTCATCGGCTCGGAAATAAGGCTTTCTGGCCTCTCGTGGTCGGGAGCGTGCCAGGGTGGCGCGTATGACAGCCGACACATAGGGTTTTCGAGCGCGAAGCGAAAGCAGAATGTTCCGGCAGGGTTCCGCAGACGCCCGCCTCACTCCGCAAATCAGCCCTGCTTAACAGTTGGAACGAGTCTGGAACGAATCAGCGACGAATCGGCGACTCCGCCAGATTCAGCTTTTGTTCACGGCTAGATATGGATTTTGGGACCACGAGTCTCACCACATGCTGAATCGCCGAACTGGCCCGTTTTATGCTGGGCGGGTCCTGCCGTTAACTTCCGCCGGGAACAATGAGGGGAGGCGGTGCGCGCTCGGATAAGCTTATGAAACTGTTAATCTTTCTAAACTCGACGTTAAAGAATAGCAGCTTATCGCGGCCATTAATCTTAACATTGGGCTCAAAGCCGGAACGAATCGGCGACAAAGCAGCGCCGGCCGTATTTTCTGCTTTTGTTCTCTCAATATCTTGTGTTGTGAACAGCTTATCCACCGAGAATCCACAGGCTTAACCACAGGGTTCGCACAGACGCGCCTACCGGCATTAACCTTTGCGTGCCGAATTGGGCCATTGCGTAACAGCACGTCTTCCAGGAGTCAGGCGCCATTTGGAACGGACCGATTTCCGGTCCGCTTACCGCAGGTACTTATGGATCCGCAGCCTTGGACCGCGCGAGCAGACGTCTCAGACGAAGTACTGGCCGCCATTGGCGGTGAGGGTCGAGCCGGTGATGAAGCCGGCATCTTGCGAAGCGAGGAAGACCACGCAGCGCGCGATCTCTTCCGGCTCGCCAAGACGGCCGACCGGGATTTGCGGGATGATGCGCTCGTTGAGCACCTTTTCGTCGATCGCCTTGACCATCTCGGTGGCGATGTAGCCAGGGCAGATGACGTTGACGGTGATGCCCGCGCGGGCGCCTTCCTGGGCGAGCGCCTTCGAGAAGCCGATGTCGCCGGCCTTGGCGGCGGAGTAATTGACCTGACCGGCCTGGCCCTTCTGGCCGTTGATCGAGGAGATGGTGATGACGCGGCCGAACTTGCGGTCGCGCATGCCGCCCCACAGCGGATGGGTCATGTTGAAGACACCGGACAGATTGGTATCGATCACCTCTTTCCACTGCTCGCGGGTGATCTTGTGGAACATGGCGTCGCGGGTGATGCCGGCATTGTTGACCAGCACCGAGACAGGGCCGAGGTCGGCTTCGACTTGTTTGATACCGGCCGCGCAAGCGTCATAGTCGGCGACCGACCATTTGTAGACCGGAATGCCGGTCTGCGCCTTGAACTTCGCCGCCGCCTCGTCGTTGCCGGCGTAGTTCGCGGCAACCGAATAGCCGGCGTTCTTCAAAGCGATCGAGATCGCCGCGCCGATGCCGCGCGATCCACCCGTGACGATTGCAACCTTGGTCATGCATTTCCCCTTCTTGAATCGCCCTGTTGTCGGGCTTGGCAGGCACTGGACTTACCATAGGCACCACATGTGAAACGGGCGGCTTGCGCCGCCCGTCCGAAGTCTATCAGAAAGCCTCCACGCACATGGCGACGCCCATGCCGCCGCCGATGCATAGGGTGGCCAGCCCCTTCTTGGCGCCGCGTCGGCGCATTTCGAAGACCAGCGTGTTGAAGATGCGGGCGCCCGAGGCGCCGATCGGGTGGCCGATGGCGATGGCGCCGCCATTGACGTTGACGATCGCGGGATCCCAGCCCATGTCCTTGTTGACGGCGCAGGCCTGTGCGGCGAACGCCTCATTGGCCTCGACGAGGTCGAGATCCCCTGCCGACCAACCGGCTCGTTCCAAGGCCTTGCGTGAAGCGGGAATGGGTCCGGTGCCCATGATCGCCGGATCGACGCCGGCGGTCGCCCAGGAGGCGATGCGCGCCAGCGGGGTGATGCCGCGCCTGGCGGCTTCCGTTTCGCTCATCAGCAGCGCGCCGGCGGCACCGTCATTGATGCCGGAGGCATTGGCGGCCGTCACCGTGCCATCCTTGTCGAAGGCCGGCTTCAGCTTTGTCATGGCGTCGATCGTGGCGCCGTGGCGGATGTATTCGTCCTGATCGACAACCGTGTCGCCCTTCTTGCCCTTGATGGTGAAGGCGACGATCTCGTCCTTGAACTTGCCCGCCTTCTGCGCGGCCTCGGCCTTGTTCTGCGAGGCCAATGCGAACTGGTCCTGGTCGTCGCGGGTGATCTGGAACTGGCGGGCGACGTTCTCGGCGGTGTTGCCCATGTGGTAGCCATTGAAGGCGTCCCACAACCCGTCCTTGATCATGGTGTCGATCATCTTGTAGTCGCCCATTTTGACGCCGGCGCGAAGGTGCTCGGCGTGCGGCGACAGCGACATCGATTCCTGGCCGCCGGCAATGATCACCTTGGCGTCGCCGGTGGCGATCTGCTGCATGCCGAGCGCGATGGCGCGCAGGCCCGAACCGCAAACCTGGTTGAGGCCCCAGGCGGTGGTCTCCTTGGGCAGCCCGGCAAGGATCGAGGCCTGGCGGGCCGGGTTCTGGCCTTGCGCCGCGGTCAGCACCTGGCCAAGGATAACCTCGTCAATCTCGGCCGGTTCGACCCCGGCACGCGCCAAAAGTTCCTGGACGACGACGGCGCCGAGCTCATGCGCGGGCGTCGCGGCGAAGGCGCCGTTGAAGGAGCCTACAGCCGTGCGCGCGGCGCTGGCAATGACGATGGAAGCGGACATTTTCTTCTCCAGACTTCAAGGGTGTGGTTGTGCCGTTGAGGACTTTTCTTGCCCTTTCCCAACCCCAAGTCAAACCGGAAATCGGCATGGCGCCGATGCGCCGCAAATGGGCCGCGCATCGCGGTGCCGGCGGTCCGGTCGCTGCCGCGCAGCATATTTTGCCTGCCATGCAGCATTATATGATGCCGCAGTGCACAAACTGCTTGGAATTATGAGGCTTTTGCGCATATCCTCAAAAAGGGCGCAATCGTTACCGGCTGCTTACTGAGGCGTGCCGGTGTCCGGGGAGGATGCAGATGGCCGCAAAAGACGACCCTATCATTATCAAGAAATACGCCAATCGCCGCCTCTATAATACGGGGACGAGTACGTATGTGACGCTCGAGGATCTGGCCGAAATGGTCAAGAAGGGCGAGGAGTTCACCGTTCAGGACGCCAAGACCGGTGACGACATTACCCATCCGGTACTGACCCAGATCATTTTCGAGCTGGAGAACAAGGATGGGCAGAACATGCTGCCGATCCCGTTCCTGCGCCAGTTGATCGCTTTCTACGGCGATCAGATGCAGATGATCGTGCCGAGCTTCCTCGAGCAATCGATGATCGCCTTCTCCAAGGAACAAGAGCGGTTCCGCGAGCAGATGAAGGGCGCCATCGGCAAGTCGCCACTGGACGTGATGAAGATGGCGACGCCGATCAAGGCACTGGAAGAACAGACGCGCCGAAACATGGAAATGTTCCAGAACGCGATGCGGCTGTTCACGCCTTTTCCGCCGGCGGGCTCGGCTCCGGCAGCGGCCCCCGCCGAGCCGGCCAGGAAGGAAGCGGCTGAGAAGTCCGACGATCTGCAGCAGTTGAAGGACCAGATCGCGGCCATGCAGCGCAAGCTCGACACGATGTCGTGAGCGCATAGCGCTCACGCGATTTATGGCAGCAATCCCTCATAGCGGCCGCGCGGCCGGATGATGCTGCCGCTCACGATCTGTTCGACCAGATGTGCCACCCAGCCGACGCTGCGTCCAAGCGCGAAGAGGTGGAACGGTGCATCGCGCTTCAAGCCAAGGCCGTGCGCCAGCACGGCCAGGGCAAAATCGATATTCGGTTGGGCGCCGGTCGCCGCCATGGCGGCGGTTTCCAGCGACCGCAATGTTTCGTTGGTGTTGTCGAAGTCCGCCAGAAGCGCCGTGGCCCGGGGATCGCCCTCGGGATAGAGCTGGTGGCCGAATCCCGGCAGTGGCCGGTCGTGGCCAAGCCAGCGCCGGACCGCGGCATCGGCACCATGCCGCATCGCGTCTTCGGCGAGTTGCATCACCGCTTCGCCGGCGCCGCCGTGGCGGGGACCGGACAGTGTCGTCAGGCCGGCCAGCAGACAAGCGGCGGGCGAGGCTCCGGTCGAGGCCGCGACGCGGGCCGCGAAGGTCGACGCGTTGAGTTCGTGATCGGCAAGCAGCACAAGCGCACGCCGGATCGCATCCGCGCCATCGTCGTCCACCGACCAGCCCCGCGCCAATCGCTGGTGCACTGGTTCCGGCCCCGCCTCGGCACCGAGGGCGCTGGCCAGCACGCCGATCGCGTGCGCGGCATCGGTGCACAGCGAGGCAGCATTTCGTCCAAGCGAAGGCCGCGCCTGGCCGGCAAGCGAAGCGAGTTGCACAAACGCCTGGGCGCGGCCGGTCGGGCGCGGCGCATCTGGTGGCGATGCTTCGAAATGGACCGGGCCGGACAGAGCCCAGAGCAGTCCAGCGGTTTCTTCCAGCGTGGCATGGTCGGACAGCGCAACGGCATCCCGGCCCCGATAGATGAGGCTGCCGTGCCAGACGGTCGAAATCGCGGTGACGAGCGACGGCTCGCCCCAGGCGATCGCGCTTTCGGCGATGGCCGAGGGGCTGCGTCCGCGCGCCCTTCGGGTTGCCAGCGCCGCGATGTCGTCGGCGCGGTACTGGCTGCGGCGCGGATCTGCCCGATCCGGGCGCATGCCGATGCGCCCGCGGCTGACATAGGCATAGAGCGTCTGCGGCCTCACCCCGAGCCTTTCCAGCGCCTCTTCCCGCGACAACCATTCGGACATATCGAGCTCGGATATTGATTCTATTGATCAAGATTGATGCTTATGGCGTCCATCCTTATCTCCCACCGGGAAAAGCTTCAAGGAGACAAGGCCATGGCGAATGGGCTCGATGATGTGGTGGCGGCCGAAACCGTGCTGTCCGACGTGGATGGCCTGGGCGGCCGCCTGACGATCCGAGGCCATTCGCTTGGGGACTTGGCTGGACGATGGAGTTACGCCCGGGTCGTCCGCCTGCTGCTGGGCGGCTTCTTCGACGATCTGCCCGGTGACGCCGAACTGGCGGCACGGTTGGGCGAGGCACGCGTCGAGGTTTTCGAACGGCTCGCGCCTTCGCTGCCCCTGCTGGCGCCGCTCGAACTCTACAGCGCCATGCGCGCCGGCATGGCTTTGCTGCCGGATGGCGAAACGCTGGCCGACGCCTTGCGGCTGATCGCTGCGCCCGCGGTGCTGACGCCGGCCCTGCTGCGCCCGCGGCGCGGCGAGCAGCCGATCGCACCCGACGGCAAGGCGAACCATGCCACCGACATGTTGAGGATGCTCAGGGGAACGGTCCCGTCGCCGGCATCGGCAAAGGCGCTCGACACCTATCTGGTGACCGTTTGCGATCATGGCCTCAATGCCTCGACCTTCGCCACCCGCGTCGTCGCTTCGACCCTGGCCGGCCTGACATCGTCGGTGCTGGCCGGGCTTGGCGCGCTCAAGGGGCCGCTGCATGGCGGCGCGCCCGGCCCGGTCATCGACATGCTCGACGCCATCGCCGCGCATGGCGATGCGGCCGGCTGGCTGCGCGACGAGATCGCGCATGGCGAACGCATCATGGGCTTCGGTCACCGCATCTACCGCGTGCGCGATCCGCGTGCCGATGTCCTGAAAGCGGTGGTGCGCACGCTTGGCGGTGAGGGTGACACCGGCAGGCGGCTGGCTTTCGCCGAGACGGTCGAGCAAGCCGCGCTCGACGTGCTTCGGACTGCTAAGCCGCAGCGTTCGTTGCAGACCAATGTCGAATTTTACACCGCTCTGGTGCTGGAAGCGGCAGGGTTTCCGCCCGAGGCGTTCAGCAATGTCTTCGCAGCCGGGCGTGTTGCCGGATGGGTCGCGCATGCGCGCGAGCAGCAGACCACCGGAAGGCTGATCCGTCCGCAGTCACGCTATATCGGGCCTGTGCCGGACCTCGTCGCCTAGCTCCCATTTACCGGGCTTCATGCCCGTTTCGAAAGCTGCGGTTTCTCCCATGCAGCGGATTGGCCTTTCGCATGACCGAAATTTCATGTGATCACGCGACCGTGTTCGTGTTCTTGCCTTGATCCATTCTTATATGCTGCACTGCAACATAAGCTGGCGATAGCTGCTTCCTTCGAATGACGTAGGGGCGGGCCGGCGTATCAGGATGACAGAAACGCCATGACGAAGAACGGCAAGGCGGAGGAAAAGAAGAAGATCAACATCGCTCTCCAGGGTGGCGGCTCGCATGGCGCCTTTTCCTGGGGCGTGCTCGACCGGTTGCTGGAGGATGACAGGCTGGAGATATCGGCGGTGTCCGGTACCAGTGCCGGCGCGATGAACGCGGTGGCGCTGGCTGACGGTTTTGTCAGGGGCGGGGTCGAGGGCGCGCGCAGGAAGCTGGACGATTTCTGGCACGCGGTGGCCGCGAAGGGACGGTTCAGCCCCGTGCAACGCATGCCCTGGGATGTCGCCTGGGGCAATTGGTCTATCGAGAACACGCCGGGCTATGTCTTCTTCGACACCATGTCGCGGGTATTCTCGCCCTATGTCGCCAACCCGCTCGGCCTCAATCCGCTGCGCGACGTGGTCGCGCGGGAGATCGATTTCGGGAATGTCCATGCCTGCAAGTCGATGGAACTGTTCATCTCCGCCACCAATGTCGAGACAGGGCAGTTGCGAGTGTTTTCCGATGGCGAGATCGATCTCGACGCAGTAATGGCCTCGGCCTGCCTGCCGCAACTGTTCCGTGCTGTCGAGATCAAGGGCGTGCCCTATTGGGATGGCGGCTATGGCGGCAACCCGGCGCTCTATCCGTTCTTCAAGACGGCGGCGACCGAGGACGTGCTTCTGGTGCAGATCAACCCGGTGGTGCGCGAGGGAACACCAAAAAGCGCCAACGAGATTCAGAACCGCATCGACGAGATCACCTTCAATGCCGGGCTGCTGCGCGAATTCCGCTCGATCGCCTTCGTCAAGGAACTGATCGCCGCCCGGCGTCTGCCGCATGGCGAATACCGGGACATCCGCATGCACCGCATCGATGCCGACGAGGCGTTCAAGGATCTGTCGGCTTCGTCCAAGGTCAATGCCGAATGGGCGTTCCTGACCTATCTCAGAGATCTCGGCCGCACCGCCGCCAGCGACTGGTTGGAGGAGAACTACGACGCCGTCGGCAAGCATGCCACGCTCGATCTCTCGGGCGAACTCGACGACGGTTTCAAGCCGGTCCGCGGTCCAGCACCGGGCCGCCGGGTCAAGGAGTTTCTTGCAGCGCGCAAGAACCCGGAGGCGGAGCGCCGTCGGGCCTGAGCCCGCCGGCTGGCTCCACGGCAGTGTCGCCGGCAGCATGGCGGGTCTCCGGAGCAGCGCGTGTCCAGCGCTGCTGGCGTGACAGCAACCTTGGCGTGCGGAAGAGCCGTCATCATGCTGACGCCTGCTGCCACTAACGGTCAGATGGCGCCGGCCGGGAGACGTTCGAAGGGGTCGGGTGCGATGCTCGATACAGAATTGCGATTGGGACGAAATACACCCGGTGTTCCCGCACCTGTCTCGCGCCGGGCCCTATGTCGCGCGTATCGGGACGCGATGGTCCAGGACGTAATAATGCGGGCGCATTGGCGTTTTCAGCATCTGGTTCGACGTCGGTGCATTGGCGGCGGCAAGCCTGATCTGAACGATTGACGTGCCTCTTTTCCGAGCAATTCCAGGCCTTTGGCCCGTGTTGGTGGTGTCTCGGCCATTGCCCCGTCGCCGATCGCGCTGACGCGGATCGCGGGTTCGTGCCTGAATGCGGATCGCGGCTGTATTTCGGAGACGGCCGGACGGGCCTATGGCGAGCCGGGCGGGTCCCCAGCGGTCGACGTTTCAGAGCCGGATCGTGAACCGGCGGCCGGCTTCACCAAGTAGCCTGGCAAGTCACACAGAACCGTTTCATGACGGCCCAACCTTGTTCGGCTACGCAATGCTGCTGCAACTTTGGGACTATATTGCAATGCAACTTTGATGTAGAAGCGCGCTCGCCGATCACGGCAATTTGAACACGGTCAAGCGCGCACCCATATCGGCGACGCGCCCGCGTCATCAGACGCGGTGCTGGCCGACCCGTAGTGGAAAAATGACGATGCCTAAAATCAGGTTTCACAAGCTTGCAGCCATTGTTGTGCTCATCGGTTTCGCGGCGTGGATGGCGACGGGCGAGTTCTCGTCGGTCGGCAGCGTAGCGGCGAACAAGGCCAAGGCAGCCGAAGTCGAGCAGGGCAAGACGCCGGACGCGAGCAAGCCGAAGACGGCGGAAGCCGAACCGAAGGCCCCGCTGCGTACCGTCGCCGTGGTGACGCCGCCGCGCAAGACCTATGCCCGCGCCATCCGCATTTCCGGGCTGACCGAAGCCGACAAGCGCGCGGTGCTGGCAACCCGCGTCGCCGGCGTCATCGACAAGCTGCCGGTCAAGCAGGGCGACCACGTCAAGACCGGCGACCTGGTGCTGATGCTCGCCGCCGAGGAAAAGATCTCGATGGTCGACAATGCCAAGCAGCTTGTCGCGCAGCGCAACGCCGAACTCGATGCCGCCGAGCGGCTGGCCAAGACAGGCAATTTGCCGAAGCTGCAGCTCGACACCGCCCGTTCCAACCTGACCCAGGCGCAGTCCCAGTTGGATACCGCGCAGGCCGAGCTCGACCGCAACGAAGTGAAGGCGCCGTTCGACGGCGTCATCGACCGGGTGCCGGTGGAACTCGGCAGCTCCGTCATGCAGGGCGGCGAGGTGGCGACGATCCTCAAGCTCGACCCGGTGATCGCGCGCGGCGAAATCAGCGAGCGCGACCTCGGCTATCTCAAGATCGGCGACAAGGCCAGCGTTCGGCTGGTCAGCGGCCAGACCGTCGAAGGCACCGTGCGCTATATCAGCCGAGACGCCTCGTCGGCGACCCGCACCTTCCGTGTCGAGATTGCCATCCCCAATGCCGATGGCTCGGTGCCGGCCGGCATGACGGCCGAAATCCAGCTCAGCGCGTTGCCGACCGACGCGGTGCTTTTGCCGCGCTCGGTGGTGACGCTGGGCGACAAGGGCGATCTCGGCATCCGCGCCGTCGGCAAGGACAACAAGGTGGCGTTCTTTCCGATCGATCTGGTCGACGATACGCCGACCGGTCTCGTGCTTGGCGGCATCCCGGCCGATGCGCGCATCATCGTTGCCGGCCAGGAACTGGTGAAGGAAGGCGACGAGGTCCATCCGGTCGAGGCCGATCAGGCGACCATCAAAAAGCTGATCGGCGAAGCCACCGCCGGGACGCAGTAGCGCGTGGGCGCCGGCGCCGGACCCTGTCCGGCGACAGCATGTCCGTTCGCCACTCCCGAAAGCAACAGCAGGCATAAGTCATGGATATCGTCAGACTCGCAATCAACAATGCCCGCCTGACCATCTCGGTCCTGGTCTTCCTGCTGATTGCAGGCTGGGTCGCCTATCAGTCGACACCGAAGGAAGCGGAACCCGACGTTCCGATTCCGATGATGTATGTCAGTCTGATCTATCAAGGCATTTCACCGGAGGATTCCGAGCGTCTTCTGCTGCGGCCGATGGAAAGCAAGTTGAAAAGCCTGAAGGGCCTCAAGGAGATGCGTTCGGCCGCCTTCCAGGGCGGCGGCTACGTTCTGGTCGAGTTCCAGCCGCAGACGAACCTTGCGACGGCGCTGCAGGATACGCGCTCCAAGGTGCAGGACGGCAAGGCCGACCTGCCGCAGGCGGCCGAGGAGCCTGTCGTCACCGAGGTCAACATCTCGGAATTCCCGGTGCTCGTCGTCACGCTTTCCGGCGAATTGCCGGAGCGCGTTTTGACGGCTGCGGCCCGTGAACTGCGTGATCGCATCGAGGAAGTGCCCGGCGTGCTCGAAGGCTCGTTGCAGGGCTCGCGCGACGATCTGGTCGAAGTCGTCATCGATCCGATGAAGCTGTCGTCCTATGGCCTGCAGCTCGACCAGCTGATCGGCGCTGTCGGTGCTTCCAACAGCCTGGTCGCCGCCGGCAATATCGAGGGCTCGGAAGGCAAATATGCCGTCAAGGTGCCGTCGCTGATCGAGACACCGGAGGATGTGGCGGCACTGCCCGTGGTCGCCGGGCCCAATGCCGTGGTGCAGGCCAAGGACATCGCGACGATACGCTCGACCTTCGCCGACGCGACGACAATCACGCGCCTCAACGGCAAGCCGGCCATCGCCATCGAAGTCAAGAAGCGCATCGGCGCCAATCTGATCGATACGCTAACCAAGGTCAGGGAGGTGTCCGACGCTTTCGTCAAGACGATGCCCGAGGGCATGCACGTCACCTACACGCAGGACAAGTCCGTCTTCGTCAACCAGCTGTTGGGCGACTTGCAGAACCACGTGATGATCGCCGTCATCCTGGTGTTCATCGTCATCCTCTACGCGCTGTCCGGCCGGGCCTCGCTGCTGATTGGCCTTGCCATTCCGTCGTCCTTCCTGATCGGTATCCTGCTGCTTGCCATGATGGGCTACACGATCAACATGATCGTGTTGTTCAGCCTTATTCTGGCGGTCGGCATGCTGGTCGACGACGCCATCATCGTCACCGAGTTCGCCGAACGACGGATGAGCGAGGGCATGCCGAAGCAGGAAGCCTTCGCGCTCGCCGCCAAGCGCATGGCCGGCCCGGTCATCGCAGCGACGATGACGCGTATCGCCGCCTTCTCGCCGCTCCTGTTCTGGCCCGGGATCATCGGCGATTTCATGAAGTACATGCCGATCACGCTAATCGTCACGCTGTCGGCCTCGATGCTCTATGCGCTGGTTTTCGCGCCGACGCTGGGCGCCATATTCGCCAAGGCGCCGCAGCATCACGAGGATGGCAATCGCGACGGCTGGTACATGGCTGTCGTCAAGCAAGCGGTGCGCTTTCCCATCACCGTGATCGTGCTCACCGTCGTCTTGCTGACGGGTATTTTCGTTGGCTATTCAAAGTACGGTGCCGGCGTCGAATTCTTCCCTAGCGTCGAACCCGACTATGGCCTGCTTTACGTGCATGCCCGCGGCAACCTTTCGCTGGCCGAAATGGATACGGCGACCAAGATCGCCGAAAACCGATTGCTCGGCTGGCCCGGCGTGAAGTCGGTCTACACCCGCGTCGGCAAGACGCAGGGCGGCGGCCAGGATGTGCCCGAGGACGTCGTCGGCGTCATCCAGTACGAATTCATCGACTGGCGCGAACGCAAGTCCGCGGACCAGATACTAAGCGATCTGCGCGGCGTGATGGCCGGCATTCCCGGGGTCGACGTCGAGGTGCGCGTGCCGGAAGCCGGTCCGCCAACCGGCAAGCCAATCCAGATCAGGCTCTCGGCCGTCGATCCAGCCGGCCTCGACGACAAGGCGCGCGCCGTGGCTGCGCGTATCGCCAAGGTGCCGGGCGTCATCGATATTTCCGATGGCCTGCCGCCGCCTGGCGTCGACTGGGCTCTCGAGGTCGACCGCGCCAAGGCCGCGCAATACGGCATCAGTCCGACTTCCGTCGGCACCGTGGTGCAGCTGGTGACGAACGGACTGAAGCTTTCCGAATACCGGCCCGCTGGCGCCGACGACGCCGTCGACATCCGCCTGCGTCTTCCGGAAGACCGGCGCACGCTGTCGACGCTGGACGAGCTCAGGGTGCAGACCTCGCAAGGGTCGGTGCCGATCTCGAACTTCGTCGTGCGCAAACCCGAGCCGACGGTCGGCATCCTCAACCGCATCGACGGCGCCCGCACCGTGGTGGTGCAGGCCAACGTCACGGCCGGCAGCCAAGTCGCTGTCGTGCAGCAGGAGGTCACCCAGGCCGTCACCGATATGAATCTGGGCAGCGGAATACGCTGGAAGCTCGCCGGATCGAATGAGGACAGCGCGGAAGCCAGCGCCTTCCTCAGCAAGGCCTTCGGCGCGGCGATCTTCCTGATCTTCCTGGTGCTGCTCGCGCAGTTCAACAAATTCACCAGCGTATGGCTGGTGCTGTCCTGCGTGGTCATGGCGACAATCGGCGTGTTCCTCGGACTGCTTATCACAGGCGAGACGTTCGGCATTGTCATGTCCGGCATTGGCGTCATCGCGCTGGCCGGCGTGGTGGTGAACAACAACATCGTGTTAATCGACACCTACGACCGGCTGCGCGAGGAGGGCTGGGACAAGATGGACGCGGTGCTGCAGACCTGCCGCGAGCGTGCGCGACCGGTTGTGCTGACGGCGGTGTCGGCGATTCTCGGCGTGCTGCCGATCGCCTTCGGCCTTGGGCTCGAAATCTTCCATCACGAGACGACGATCAATGCGCCGTCGACGCAATGGTGGATTTCGCTGTCCTCGGCGATCGTCTTCGGCCTGTCCTTCGCCACCATTCTGACGCTGGTGGTGACGCCGTCGATGCTGATGGTTTTCACCCGCGCCAAGGTCAAGCCCGGCGCGCGGCGCGGCTTAATCAGCCGTCTCTTCCGGCGCGGCAAGGGCGAGATCTCGTCCCAAGGACCTTTGGCAGATGTCGGCGCCGAGCCGGCGGTCAGCTTCCCGAAGGCCGCAGAATAGAGCGTTTCGCAAGCCCGAGCAACAAAGGCCGTCCGGGAACAACCGGACGGCCTTTCGCATTGTTCCCTGGAATGCAACCAGACGGCGAGGGCTCAAAATGGCCATCAGCACACTTCTCGTTATCATCCTGATCCTGATCCTGATCGGCGCGGTGCCGGCATGGCCGCATTCCCGCTCCTGGGGCTACGGACCATCGGGCATTGTCGGCGTCATCCTGGTCGTGGTGCTGATCCTGCTTGTGCTGGGAAGGATCTGACGACAACTATCACCGCCGGACCCTTACTGAGCCCAGCCGTTCTCATCTGGCCAGCAAGCTCGATCAGGCGGCCTGGCGACGGGCGGGCGCGACGGCGATGCCGATATCCTGCAAGGCTTTGTTCACGGCCTGATCGAGCGGCGTATGCGGGATTTCGCCGATGATGCCTTCCAGCCGCGTCGAAGCCAGCTGGTGCGGTTCGAAGCGCAGGTAGGACATCGAGACGATCTCCCGCTACATCGCCACGAACGGGCTGCCGGCACGCAGCACCCACCAGGGCATCGAAGTCATCTTGAGCTGATAGCCAACCGCCTTCTCGGCGGCCGCCTTGATCTGCAGGTCGGTGACCGCGTGGCCGGGAAAGTTCAGCGCTTCATAGGAGCCGAGTTTGTCCAGGGTCCTGGCGAGCGCCACGAAACCTACGGCGAAATCGGGCAGATAGGCCCATTCATGCACGAGGTCGGCCGGGCCGGGCGCGGTGTAGATGCCCTTGTTGATCTTGGCGGCGACGACAAGGTCGAACCAGGAGCCACTGCCAGTGCCGCCGAAGAAGTCGCCGGCCCGCAGAACAATGGTGCGCACCCGACCGGCCTCGGCCTCACGGCGGAACAGATCCTCCATGGCACAGCGAATGCGACCCTTCTCGGTCGTCGGATGGAACGGCGTGTCTTCCGATATCACCGCCGGCATGGGCGAGCCGTAATTATAGACCGTGCCGGGGAAGAGATGCAGCGCGTTGTTGGCGTGGCAGGCGGCCATGACATTTTCAGCCATCGGCAGGCATTTGCCCCAATCGGTGTAGATCGGGTTCAGGCCGTTGAAGATGATATCCACCCCTTCGGTGGCCTGGATCAGCGATTGACGGTCCAGCGCATCGCCGGCAACCGCCGTGGCGCCCTTGAGTTCGGCCGGTACGTTGCCGGCGCGGGTAACGGCGCGGACATCGAAGCCGGCATCGATGAAAGCCTTGGCGACCGCGCGGCCGAGCCGGCCATTGGCGCCGAGAATTGCGATCCTGGTCATTTCTGAGATCTCCTGGTTAGTGGTGCAATTCGTATTGCTGTTGCAGGGTGAATATGCGTGCCTCACGCATGAATTGAAATTGACTATGGATGCAGTCTTGATATTCATTATTGAATGACTGACATCGATTGGAACCTGATCAAGAGCTTCGTCACGGTCGCGGAAACCGGCAGCTTGTCGGCCGCCGCGCGAAAGCTGTCGGCCAGCCAGCCGACGCTTGGCCGTCACATCACCGAACTGGAACATGCGCTCGGCGTTACCCTGTTCCGGCGTGGGCGAAGCGGTTATGCGCTGACGGAAGCAGGGGCCACGTTGTTCGAGCGCGGAAAAACGGTCAGCGAACAGGCCAGTGCCTTTTCACGGCTGGCGCTGGGTTCGGTCGAGGCCATCGAAGGCACCGTGCGCATCGCCGCCAGCGAAGTGGTGGCTGCCTATGTGCTGCCCGAAATGATGGCGCGGCTCGGCATCGAGGAACCCGGCATCGAGGTCGAGATCGTTGCCTCGAACCAGGTCGAAAACCTGCTGCGCCGGGATGCCGACATTGCCATCCGCATGGTCAAGCCGGCGCAGAACGAACTGGTGGCGCGCAAGGTCTGCGATATCGCACTCTGCGCCTGCGCGGCCATTGCCTATCTCGACCGGCGGGGCCGTCCGCTCGGGCCGGCCGATCTCGTCGATCATCCCTTGATCGGCTTCGATCGCAGCGACGAGATGATCCGGGGCTTTACGCAATTAGGCATTCCGGTCAGCCGAAGCAGCTTCCGCTTCAGGGCCGACAGCCAAATGGTCCTGTGGGAGGCGGTGCGGACGGGAAACGGCATTGGTCTTGGCCAGGAGCCGCTGGCCGATCGCGATCCGCTGGTGGAGAAGGTGCTGCCCGGCCTGCCGCTGCCCGAGCTGCCGGTATGGCTGGCGATGCATCGCGACGTGCGCAGCAGCGTGCGCATCCGCCGCGTGGCCGACTTTCTCCATGAGGAATTGAAACGTTATTCGGCTGGTGCGACGTCGGGAGCGAATTCGGCGCGGTGAGCGAGACCCGCCATCAGCAAGACGACGATCAGCAGCACCGACATGGCGATGAAGATCGGCCCGAAGCTGGAATGTTCGGCGACGAAGCCGATCGCCGACGGCGCCACCAGAATGCCGGAATAGCCCATGGTGGTGACGACGCTCATGCCGGCGCCCGACGACATGCCCTCCTGGTTGCCGCCGGCGGAAAAGATGATCGGCACCATGTTGGCGATGCCGAAGCCGCAAAGCGCAAAGGCTGCGATGGCGAGCCAAGGCGAGGGCGACAGGCCGGCGATCAGCATGCCGGCGGCCGCGACGATGGCCGAGCCGCGCAGTGTCATCACCGCGCCGAAGCGGTTGCGGACGCCATCCCCGAAAAAGCGCATGATCGCCATGACCCCGGAAAAGGCGGCGTAGGCAAGACCGGCGACGGCGAGGTCGGCGCCGAGTTCCTGCCGCAGGTACAGCGCCGCCCAATCGAGCACCGCGCCCTCTGAAATCATCGTCAGCAGGGCCATCAGGCCGATCAGGTAGACCAATGGATTTGCCGGCAGAGCGAATTTATGATGCTCGGTCGCCTGCGGTTTGTTTTCGGCCGCGATGTGGGGCACCGCCGCCGCGATTGCCGCGAAGGCAAGCGCGGTCACCACCGCGGCATGGGCGAGGTGGCCATAAGTCTGGATGGCGTAGCCGCCAAGGGCGCCGCCGGCGAAACCGCCGAGGCTCCAGAAGCCGTGCGACGATGACATGATGGCGCGCCCTAGCCGCCGTTCCACCACCACCGCATTGGCATTCATGGCGACATCCATGCCGCCGATGGAGCCGCCGAAGATGAACATGGCGATGGCTGCCAGCGGCACGTTGGGGGCCAGCGCCACGACCAGCAGGCCGAGGCTGCCGCAGAGGCCGAACCAGCGCAGCACGGTGCGCGAGCCGTGTTTGGAGATCAGGTGGCCGCACCATGTCATGGCGGTGACCGCGCCGGCGCCGAACAATAGGATCAGCAGGCCGAGCGTGAATTTCGAGATGTCCAACCGGGTCAGGAAGACAGGAATCTGCGGCGCCCAGCTGCCGGTCAGGAAGCCATTGGCGAGGAAAATGGCCGCCACGGCCCATCGCCCGCGAATGGCAGTTTGCATGGGGTTCGAAGCGTTCATGGGACGAATCCGGTCAGAAAATGGCTATGCGCGGCAAATTAGATCGATTCAATTTTCAGTCAAGCGCTGTTAATGGGAAAGCATTTGGGCCAAACGGACTCAGTGATCCTTGGGGCGCCGCGCTTCGAATTCCGCCTTCTTGGCATCCGAAGCCTCTGTCTGGTTGAGCGCCTGCCACTGCGCATAGGGCATCCCGTAGACGATCTCGCGCGATTGGTCCTTGCCGAGCTCGACGCCTTCGGCATTGGCTGCTTCGCGGTACCAGTTCGAGAGGCAGTTGCGGCAGAAGCCGGCGAGGTTCATCAGATCGATGTTCTGCACGTCGCCCCGTTCACGCAAGTGCTCGACCAGTCGCCGAAAGGCGGCGGCCTCGAAGTCGCGCTTCTGTTCGTCGCTGAGTTCGGTCATCCGAAACCTCCGTCATAGCGGCCCGGTGCGCGAGCCGAACATCTTCACCGCATGTATATCGGGACGGTGGTCGATCGCGTCAACGATCGGTGAGAGCCGCCCGGCCCAGGCGAGAATGCCCTTCTGGTCCGCTATCAGATCCTGGCGGATTTCGATCAGCGCGTGGGCATAGCCATTGACAATGGCGTGCCTGAACATGGTGTCGCCGCGCAAAGCGCCGTCATAGGGCTCATTGTCGCCGACGACGAGTTCCTTGTCCTCAGCCAGCATATCGATCAGCGGTCGCGCCACCCGATCGTCCTTGTCCCAAAGGATACCGACATGCCACGGACGTTGCTTGCCCTGCATGGCAGGGGTGAAGGAATGCACCGAGAAGATGAAAGGTGCTTGCCCGGAAGCTTGCGCGACCGACGCAATCACGGCGCCGACCGCGTCGTGATAAGGGCGGTAGAAGCGATCGAGCCGCCTTTCGCGTTCCTCCTGCGCCAGGGGATAATTTCCCGGAATGATGGTGCCGTCGTAAAGCTGGCGAATGAGTGTTGGATCGTCCTCGCCTCGGTTGGGATCGATCAGCAGCCGCGAGAAATTGGCGAGCACCGCCGGCGCACCGAGCAGGGCGGCTAGTTCACGCGTCACCGCTTCGACGCCAATGTCATAGGCGATATGGCGGTCGAATTCGGCCGCGGGCAGCCCCAGGCTGCCATACTCTTCCGGCAGGTCGCGGCGGGCATGATCGGCCAGAAGCACGATGCCTCGCTTGCGGTCGCCCTCGACAATGTCGAAGGGCGCGAAAACTGTGGATCGGGTCATTGGCGGAAAATGGTCGTTCGCTGGCCTTCGGGGAGGATGCTATCGTCATTCCATGAAGACGACCTCTGCGCAATGCCGTTGTTTAGCCAAGGTTTCCCGGAAAATCTGGCACCGGGCGACGGTCGCGCGCCGGGAGCCTTCCTAAATCGATTGGAATTGGTCAAAACGGCGCGTTGACATGCGCCCGGACTTTTCCGAAAAGGGGCGCAGAGAGATGCTGATGTGGTTCTTGAGGGGTTTTAGGATGGCTTCCGCCGGCGGGCAGCGCGCGCGCCTTGCCTTAGCCATGCCGCTCCTGACGCTCGCCGTGGGATTGTCCGCGATGGTCACAGCTTCGCCGGCGCGCGCCGACTTCCGCGTCTGCAACGCCACGCAGAACCTGGTCGGCGTCGGAATCGGCTACCGGGCCAAGGCCGGCTGGATCACCGAGGGCTGGTGGCACATCGAGGGATCGAGCTGCAAGACGTTGATCGAAGGGCCGCTGTCATCAAGGTTTTACTATCTTTATGCAGAAGACGCCGAGCGCGGTGGACGCTGGGACGGCCCGATCAACATGTGCGTGGCTGAAAAAGAGTTCAGGATTGCCGGCGTAAGCGACTGCGTCGCCCGGGGCTTCCAGCGCGCCGGATTCCAGGAATATGACACGGGCGAGCAGGCAAGCTGGATGGTCCAGCTCACCGACGAGCCCGCAACGGGAGGCGCTCCAGCCGCCCCGGGAACGAACAGTCAATGAGACGTAGCCGCAAGGTCAAGATCCTAGCCACAATCGGTCCGGCATCTTCCTCCGAGGAGATGCTGAAGAAGCTGTTCGAAGCCGGCGCCGATGTGTTCCGCATCAATATGAGCCATACCGATCATGAGTTGATGCGCACGCTGGTCGCCCGCATCCGCGCCGTCGAGGAAAAAGTCGGCAGGCCGATCGGCATCCTTGCCGACCTGCAAGGCCCGAAGCTGCGCGTCGGCAAGTTCGCCAATGGCAAGGAAGTCTTGACGCTGGGCCAGACATTCACGCTCGACGACAATCCCGAGCCCGGCACCTCGACAAGGGTCTACCTGCCGCATCCCGAAATCCTGAGCTCGGTCGAGGCTGGCCATCGCCTCCTGATCGACGACGGCAAGCTCGAACTGAAGGCGGTAAAGAGCGACGGCAAGTCGATCGTCTGCACTGTCATTGCCGGCACTACTATTTCCGACAAGAAGGGCGTCAGCCTGCCCGATACCGACCTGCCGGTCGGCGCGCTGACCGAGAAGGATCGCAAGGATCTCGACGCGGTGCTCGCCACGGGCGTCGACTGGGTCGCGCTATCCTTCGTGCAGCGGCCGGAAGATCTGGCCGAAGCGCGCAAGATCGCCCGCGGCCGGGCGCTGATCATGGCCAAGATCGAAAAGCCGCAGGCCGTGGCCCGGCTGGCCGAGATCATCGAACTGTCCGACGCGCTGATGGTCGCCCGCGGCGATCTCGGCGTCGAAATGCCGTTGGAGGCGGTGCCCGGCATCCAGAAGCAGATCACGCGCGCCGCGCGCCGCGCCGGCAAGCCGGTGGTGGTCGCCACGCAGATGCTGGAATCGATGATAACGGCCCCTGTGCCGACCCGCGCCGAAGTGTCCGACGTTTCGATCGCCGTCTTCGAAGGCGCCGACGCGATCATGCTGTCGGCGGAATCGGCGGCGGGCGCCTATCCGGTCGAAGCGGTGGCGATGATGAACCGCATCGCCGCCAAGGTCGAAACCGATCCAACCTATGCCGGCATCATCAACGCGCAACGCTCCGAGCCGGAAGCGACGGGCGCCGATGCCATTTCGCTGGCCGCACGCGAAATCGCCGAAACGCTGAAACTTTCTGCGATCATCACCTACACGGCATCGGGCACAACCGGCCTGCGCGCCGCGCGTGAACGTCCGCAGGTGCCGATCATCGCGCTGTCGCCGATCCTCAACACGGCGCGACGGCTGTCGCTTTTGTGGGGCACGCATTGCGTCGTCTCGCCCGATGCCACCGATCTCGACGACATGGTCGACCGCGCCTGCCGCATTGCGCTGGAAGAAGACTTCGGCAAGCCGGGCGACCGGGTCATCATCACCGCCGGTGTGCCGCTGCGGACTCCGGGATCGACCAACATGCTGCGCATCGCCTATGTCGGATCGGAAACAGCCGGCCGGTAGTCGGCTGCCAACCTCGTTGCAGCCCTGAGCGCTCTTGCCGCGGCTTCCGCGTGGTTTCTTCGCTGGAGAAACTGTCGCGCGCGAGGAATGGGGTCATGCGGATACTGATCCGGGCCGAGCATCTTTCGCCGGTTGAGTTCGGTCTTATCGAGCAGATCGAAATCCACTTTCGCAATCGTGCAATGCCATCCGGCGTTGCGCGAAGCCCAGCTTCTTTCATGGTGTTCGAGCAACCGCTCTCGGGCGCAATAGCCGTGATAGTCGAAAGCGATCAGGCCGTTCGTCACATAGATATGGTTTCCTGAAAACCTTCGTCAGGAATGATCCGTTCGCCGTAAAATCCCTCCAATGGCGGATGCCTGAGGAAGGTGCCGGCGAGAATGGCGCATGCGCCGTGACCGAAGAAGATGCGATCCGGCAGCGCCCATCGCTTTTGCGGATTTTCTTTATGCCGTGTTTCAGGACGTACATTCCGCTCTAATCCAATGGCGGCCTGCGATGGCCGTTTGCGGACGGCACGCATCAGGTCGGCGCGAGTTCCGCTTCAGGTTCTTTGATGTTGGAGCATTTGCCCGCGCCGTACGTGTCGCCGGCAATCCGTAGCTCCACCGTCCTGGCGATTGCTTGCAGATCGATATCCTTGCCGCCGACTTTCTCGATGGCGCCGACGACGAGGTCGGATGCGATCCAGTCCGGCTTATGACCGAGATTATGCACCCAGACGAGCTCGGCGCCGGGGATGTCGCGCACGAGGCCGAGGGAGTGAATCCGGGCATAGACGACCTTGTCGCGGTCGCCGGAGATGACCACGGTCGGGGCCGTGATCTCTTTGTAGTGCGGTGCGGCGTCGAGCGCATAGCGATAGAGGCCGGCAACGTCTGTGGCGTTGGCGCGAAAAGCCGACGGCCGCAGCACCAGCGGGATCGAGGTTGCGGCAAGATAATTGTCCGGCACCTTGTTGGGTGAGAAGACGCAGGTCGTGGCGTCCGCCATCCGCAGCGATCCGGCCGGATAGGTCAGCGTCTCGGAGAACAGCCGGCCGATCACCGGAATGGTCGTCAGGTCGTAGTACCAGGAGGTCGCGCCGCCCGGCCAGGGATGGGTCGCCGGCGCCAGGAAGACCAGGCCGAGCGTCTTGTCCGCATGCTCGCGGCCGAAAGCCGCCGTCACCACGCCGCCGAAGGAATGGCCGACGATGATTGCCTTCGTGATGCCGAGACGGTCCATCAGGGCGGCGATGGTTGCGGCTTGCGCCGATGGGTCCTCATTGTTGCCTGGACCGCGGCCGGACCAGCCAAAACCAGGCCGGTCGAAGAACAGCATTTCGGCGCGGCCTTCAAGCAGCGGCCTGAGTGGCAGCATCTGGTCCTTCAAATTGGCGCTGGCGCCATGGATGAAGACGATCGGCGGCAGATCCGCATTGGCTGGGGCGGGGATGTGGACATAGTGGATGCGGGCACCGTTGATGTCGGCGAACGCGCCGACCGACGGACCGCGGCGCTCGATCAGCCACGAGCCGGCTCGGGTGACGCCGACAAGGGCAAGGACAAGCGCCATCAGGAAGGCGAGCGTGGCATAGATCAGGTTCATGCGGGATATACGGGAATGCAGGGGGATAAGTTGTGAGGCAGTAGCGCTGGCTCCAGCGCCGGCGCCTAATCTATCAAATGCCTTCGCCGGCAAGCTCTTCCGACAGGGTCGCGACCTGGTTCTGGGCGCTGCGCATCATCGGGTAGATGGCCAGCACCTTCTGCCAGGCCTCGAGCGCCGATTGCTTGTGGCCGGTTTCGGCCATGATCTGGGCCAGGCCCGACAGCGCGCCGAAATGGCGTGGCTCGAGCTGCAGCGTGCGGTCGATGTCGGCCATCGACTTGCCGTAGTTCTTCATCATGAAATGAACGGTGGCGCGACGGTTCCAGCCTTCGGCGTAGCTTGGCTGCAACGTCACCACCTGGTCCAGGAAATCGAGCGCGACGTCGAACTTCTGCTCGTTCATCGCCTTTTGCGACCACTGCATCATCAGATCGATCGAGGCGCTGCCGGACTGGAACCATTCGTTCCAGATGTTGCTGGCAATGCGCTCGGCGGCCTTTTCGTTGCGCTCGCGCTTCAGTTCGGAGAACAGTTTGTCGAGCCGGGCCTGTTTCGTCATCGGCGTGGCCGGAGTGTCCGGAGCCGCTGGCTGGGCATCGGCGGGCGCCGGCTGACCATCCGCGGCCGCCAGCGCGATCGGCCGATCACCGGCTTGGGTCGGCAGGGAGATGACGCCGGAAACCAGCAAAGTCGTCAAGAATACAAAAATAATCCGCATCGCCCGAGTTTAATCCCGGGCGGCGGAACATCAAAGTGATTTTAGCATGGGAAGGCCGGCTGGCCGACAAGCATCATGGGCGGAGGCGAAAAAAGCCTCCGGCCGAAAACTCAACCCTGGCGCGCCTTGTAGCGCGGGGCGGTCTTGTTGATGATGTAAACGCGGCCCTTGCGGCGAACCAGCTGGTTGTCGCGGTGACGCGCCTTCAACGCCTTGAGCGAATTCTTGATCTTCATGGTCTTGCCTGTCGGTCTGGACCCGGTCCGGGTCGAATTTTTAAGGCGCGCCAGAAGACGCGCCTTTTGAACGGTGGGTGGCTCATAAACGAGGAGACTTGCCCATGTCAACCGTAAGTCAACCGCAAGCGTGCTCCATGTCCTGATATCATCAAATATCCGCCATGTCCGCCCCGTGGCATTGCGCGGCCATGAGCCGGCTGGGATGATGCAGTTTATCTCAAGTGATTTGGGGACGACCATGCGCCGAATATCCCTCTCCGCCTGCCTCGTCATCCTGGCGGCGAGCTCGGCTGTCCGAGCGCAGGAATGCGACCGCTCCGACGACAGCCAGCAGATGATGAATATCTGTGCCGGCGAGGAATATCAGGCGGCCGACGCCAGGCTCAATGCGACCTATCAGGCGCTGATCGGCTCCGATGATGCCGACGGCAAGAGATTGCTTCAGGTGGCACAACGCGCCTGGATCAGCTTCCGGGATGCGGAATGCGCGCATAACACCGCCGCCAGCCAGGGCGGGTCCATCCATGCGATGGAGGTCTCGCAATGCCTGACCAGGCTGACCGATGATCGCATCAAGCAGCTCGCCGCCTCCGCCAATTGCGAGGAAGGCGATGTAAGTTGCGCCAGCCCCGACGCGGACAGCGACGAGGTGCAATAGGCGTGTCCGGTATCAGCCCCGGCGGCTGATGCGGGTGAAATGACCCATCTTGCGACCGGGCCGGGCCTCGGCCTTGCCGTAGAGATGCAGCATCAGGTCGGGCTCGGCGAGCAAGGCGGGAACGCGCAGCACGTCGTCGCCGATCAGGTTCTGCATCACGCAATCGGAATGACGGTTCGAGCTTCCCAATGGCAGGCCAGCAATGGCGCGGATATGCTGCTCGAACTGCGAAACGATGCAGGCGGCTTCGGTCCAATGGCCGGAATTGTGGACGCGGGGGGCGATCTCGTTGGCCAGCAGCGAGCCGTCGGCCAGTACGAAGAACTCGACACCGAGGACGCCGACATAGTCGAGCGCCGACAGGATTTTCGTCGCCGCGTCTTTCGCGTCCCGCCCGGTTGCCGGCGCAACGCCGGCCGGCAAGGTCGATGTGTGCAGAATGCCGTCGCGGTGCACATTCCAGGCTGGATCGTAGGCGGCGACAGTGCCGTCCAGCCCTCGCGCGGCGATGACGGAAATCTCGCGCTCGAACCGCACGAAGCTTTCCAGGATCAGCGGCACATTGCCCATCGCCTCGCAGATGCCGGCGAAACCGCCGGCTTCCATGTTGCGGAAGACGCGCTGGCCCTTGCCATCGTAGCCCATTCGCCGCGTCTTCAGGATGCCGCTGCCGCCGAATGCCTTCAGCGCCGCCGCCAACTCCTCGTCGGTGTCGACTTGATGGAACGCGGCGGTGGCGATGCCGATGCCGTTGAGGAATGTCTTTTCGCTCACCCGGTCTTGCGCCACGTCAAGCGCGCGCGGCGGCGGATAGACCGGCACTTTGGCGGCAAGCGCGGTTGCGGCGGCGACCGGCACGTTCTCGAACTCATAGGTGACGACGGCGCTTGCCGCCGCCAGTTGGGCAAGCGCGGACGGGTCGTCATAGGCGGCCGTGATCTGCCGGTTGGCGACCTGTGCCGCCGGGCAATCCGGTTGAGGCTCCAGCACGATGGTGCGGTAGCCTAGCCGGGCGGCGGCCATTGCCAGCATGCGGCCAAGCTGGCCGCCGCCAATCATGCCGATGGTCGATCCGGCGGGCAGGCTCACGGCGTATCCGTCGGTTCGGCCGCGACCTTGGCGGTCTGCGAGGCGCGCCAGGCATCCAGGCGCTGGGCAAGCTTGTCGTCGTTGAGCGCCAGCACGGCGGCGGCCAGCAGGGCCGCGTTGGCCGCACCAGCCTTGCCGATGGCCAGCGTTCCCACAGGAATGCCGGCTGGCATCTGGACGATCGACAGCAGCGAATCCTGGCCCGACAGCGCCTTCGATTCCACCGGCACGCCGAACACCGGCAGTGGCGTCATCGCCGCCGTCATGCCGGGCAGATGCGCGGCACCGCCGGCGCCGGCGATGATGACCTTGTAGCCGGCGGCCTTGGCGCCCTTGGCGAACTCATAGAGCCGGTCGGGCGTGCGGTGCGCCGAAATGATCAGCCGTTTGTGGGGCACACCAAGCGCCTCCAGCGTCTCCGCTGCCTGACGCATCGTCGCCCAGTCGGATTGGCTGCCCATGATGATGGCGACGTCGGCGCGTTGATCGTCCAAGCTTCTGCTCCCCGGCGACAAAGGCGCGCCTTAGCGGAATTCGCGCGGGGCCGCAAGGATTTCAGGCCATCGACGAGATGCCGACGGCCACGTTCCGACTCATACCGCCGCCTTGCGGAAGCGAGCGACGAAGTCGTCGAGTTCGGGGCGCTCCATGTCGGAGATCGCCCAGTAGGAGAAGGCGCCGTCGCTCCAGTGCACCATCGAAAAGCCGCCGGAGGAAAGATCGTCCGGCTGGGTGGTCTTGCCGCCCTGCTGCGGCTCGGCGACCAGCGTGATCAGGTGCTCGCGGTGGCGGTAGACCAGTGCCGGCACCGGCCGGCCCGACATCACCTCGACCCGGCCGCCGATGAGGGCGAAACCGTCCTGGGCAAGGTCCGGCGCCGGCGGCGAGACGCCGATGCGGGCGTCGAGCCACGGTTTGACCGTATGGCGGTCGGAGGAAACGATGTCGATCGGGCTCGCGGCGAGCAGGCTGCGACGATGGCCGCTGGCGACGGCCGCCGCCAAGCCGTCTTCGGCGCCGTTGAACATCACCCATTGCGTCGCGCCGCTGGCCAGCACCGCGCTGATCATGATCGACGCCGCCATGGCGCGCCAGTCGAACGAGCCGAAGCGGCTTGCCCTCGGCGATCTCCGCGCCAGCGAAGGACGCGTCCCGGCTTCACGCCGCTGGCCTGCGCCAGCGCCCGCAATCAAGCCCGGCAGCGCCGGCGGCGTGCCGCGCTGCGGCTGCGCCACCTCTGCGTGATCCTGCCGTTCGGTATCCGCCACGCCGATCGCCGCGATGCGGGCCCGAAAGGCGTCGCTCACGTCGGGGCGCGGCAAGCGGCTGACCGCGCCTCGCAAGGCAAGGATGCGGGCATGCTCGGCGGCAAGCCGGGGATCGACGGCGATGCGACGCTCCACGGCAAGGGCCGCCGCCGCATCAAGCTCGCCATCAACAAGGGCGTGGATCATCAGTCTGATACCTTCGGGATCATTGGGCAGTCCGTCGTCATGGCTGGTCATGGCGCTCTCCCCAGTTCGGATGCCAGCAGGCCGCGGGCGCGGGCCAGCCTGGACATCACCGTACCCATCGGCACGTCGAGCATGGCCGCTATCTCGCGATAGCTGAGGCCGTTAATGTCGCGCAGCACCAGCGTTTCGCGAAACGGCTGCGGCAGGGCGGCGATCGCGGCCTCCAGTGCCGCCGTGTCGGCCCTGGCGATCAGGCTCGCTTCCGGACCGTCCTCGTCCGGTAGGCTGGTGCCATGGGCCGCCGCCATGTCGTCGAGATCGCCGAGGTCGCCGACGGCCATCATGGCGCGCGGCCGATTGCGCGCCATCCAGGTGTAGGAGGTGTTGCGCACGATGGTCAGCAGCCAGGCGCGGGCATTGCCGCCAGCGTAGCCTGATATGCCGGCATGAGCCTTGATGCAGGCGTCCTGAACGACATCCTCGGCGTCGGCGGCATTGCCGGTCAGCCAGCGGGCAAGCGCCAGCGCATCGCCGAGATGCGGCAGCACTACGTCGCTGAAACGCTCCGCCAGGGCCCTGTCGCTCAAAGCAGCACCATGATCCCCTCCGGAGCGGACAGACCGTGCCGCCTCAAGATGCGACAGCGATTTCGCCTGGCTTGCAGGAGCAAAGCCCCCGGAAACGCGCAAAGTCGTCTGCCTTGCTGAAAGTGAATTCATCCGCGTCACCAGTGTCAAGCGCAATGAAAAAGAAGGGCGCCATAGACGAGGGACTGATGACGATCATGCTCGGCAGCGCATGACGGCAGCTGATGTCGCAGCCGTGTCCGCTGTGCTCGCGATGATGGGGCATGCCAGTCTCCTCGACGCCAGCCGTGGCGTATGTCGAGGAGACTTGTTGAAGAGACGATTTATTCCCGCGTCGGCAAATCCGGTTGTTCACAGTCGTGTGATCAGCCGGGTGCCTTCGGCATGGCCGGTTCAACGATCAATCCGGCCAGCGCAAGACGCCTGACGAATCCTTGCGAGCGACCTTCGTCGCGTCGGCCGGGCGCTCCTGTGCGGTCAGCACGGCGCGCAGCCGTTCGGCGACGATCTCCGCCTCGCCGGGGTGAAGGTTGCAGGGGTCTAGGAAGAAATGGCCGCGCTCGACCTCGTGGTTGCGCACGATGATCGGCGGCGAGCCGGCGGCAAGGACAGAGGCAAGACCGGCGGCGGTGAAGCGGCTTTCGGGCGATATGAAGATTTGCAGGCGGTCGAGCGGATTGGCGGTGGGGTCGGGAATGATGATGGCGGCGATGCCGGGCAATCCCTGCAGCGCGTCCTTCCACAGATTGAGTGCTGCCTCCTCGCGCCGGCGGATGCCGGCATGATCGCGCTTCTCCCAGGCTTCGAGTGCCGCCATGGTGCCGGCGATGCTTTCCTTGCCGACCTTCATGGCGCGCGCGACGCCGCGGTTCTGCAGATAGGCGGCCCGCACCAGATCCTTGCGGCCGGTGACGATGCCGCTGGTCGGCCCGCTCAGGAATTTATGGCCGCTGTAGATGACGACATCGGCGCCGCGCGCCAGAAAACCGCGCAGGTCATACTCGGACGCGGCGTCGACGATCACAGGCACGCCCTTGGCATGGCAAATCTCGCAGAATTCCTCCAGCGACAGCATGCCGTATTGCACGGTGTGGTGGGCGACGACATAGAGGCCTGCGGCCGTACGCTCGTTGATCGCCTCGCGTACATGATAGTCCTGGGTCACGCTGACCGTGCCGGCTGGCACCACCCTGGCGCCGGCGACGCGGACCGACTGGTCGATCGGGGCGCCGTAATTGACGATGTGGCCGAGCTGGATGACGACCTCCGATTTGAGATCGCCGGTGTCGTCGGGCAGGCGCTCGATGGCGAGCAGGTTGGTTCCGGTCATCGCACCGGCGATCGCCATGGTGATGCCGCTGGCGCAGCAGGCGGTGATGAAGCCGGCCTCGCCGCCGGTGAGGCGTGCGACGACCGTGCTCGCGGCGCGCTGCAGATCGTCCATTTCCACCCATTGCGAGGCCATTTCGGCCATGGCGGAGATCGCTTCCGGGACGATAATGGAGGCGCCGAGCGCGGTCATGGTGCCGGAGACGTTGATGATCGGCCGCAAGCCCAGCCGCTCGCGGATGGTGGTGTTGGAGCCGGTATCGGAAGAGGTTTTCATGTGAGCTAATCCCGTGGGTGGCAGGTCAGGCGGCGATCTCGACGACCGCTTCGATTTCGACGGTGATGTTTCCAGGCAGAGAGCCGGCGCCGATCGCCGAGCGGGCATGGCCGCCGATCTTGTCGAAGACATCGGCGAATAGGTCCGAGCAGCCATTGACCACTTTCGGGTGGTCGCTGAAGGTCGGCGTCGCGTTGACGAAGCCGAGCAGCTTGACGACGCGCACGATACGGCCGAGATCGCCGGCGGCGGCATGCATGACGGCAAGCAGGTTGAGCCCGGTCAGCCGTGCATGCTGATAGGCCTGCTCGACCGTCACGTCCTCGCCCACCTTGCCGGTGCAGAGCGTGCCGTCGGCGCGCAGCGGCCCCTGGCCGGAGAGGAAGATCAGCCGCCCGCTCTCGGCATGGGTGACGAAGTTGGCGATGGGCGTCGGCGGCTCGGGCAGCGTCAGGCCGAGTTCGGCGAGCCTGATATAAGGCGTCATGGATGAAGGCTCCTTGGGCGGCTTTGGCCGCCTGAGTTTAGAAATGCGAGGCGCGGAAGCGCGCCAGGAAAGTGCGGAGGCGCTCGTTGCTGGTCTCCGCCGCGAGGATCTCCTTCGGCGGCCCGACGGCGCTGACGCCGCCATCGGCCATGAAGACGATGCGGCTCGAAGCGTCGCGGGCAAAGGCCATTTCGTGGGTCACCATCAGCATGGTCATGCCGTCCTCGGCGAGGCTCCGCACCACTGCCAGCACCTCGCCGACGAGTTCGGGATCGAGCGCGGAGGTGATCTCGTCGAGCAGCAGGATCTTCGGCTCCACGGCCACGGCGCGGGCTATGCCGACGCGCTGCTGCTGGCCGCCGGAGAGTTCGGCCGGCAGGCTGTCAGCCTTGTGGCCAAGGCCGACGCGCCCGAGCCAGTGCTCGGCGATCGATCGCGCCTCGGCATCCCTTTTTCCGCGCACCTTGGTCAGACCCAGCATGATGTTGCCGGCCGCCGTCAGGTGAGGGAAGAGGTTGAAGCTCTGGAACACCATGCCGGTCTCGGCGCGCATGGCGGCAAGATCGCGCTCGCTGCGGCGCTGGCGCGTTCCGGCCTCGCGAAAACCGACCTCCTTGCCGTCGATGCGGATCGAGCCGCTGTCGTAGCTCTCCAGGAAGTTGACGCAGCGCAGCAGCGTGGTCTTGCCGCTGCCGGAAGGGCCGATGACGGTCACCACCTCGCCGCGCTTCACCTGAAGGCTGACGGAGCGCAACACCTCGACGGCGCCGAAGGCCTTGGAGACATCGCGCACGTCGAGCAGCGCGGGACTGGCGTTTGGGGCTTCGGACATCGTTGCTATTCCCGGATGAAGGAGAAACGCCGCTCAAGCCGCCGGCTGGCGAGCGAGAGTGCGTAGTTGACCGCGAAATAGAGGAGCGCGCCCAGTATATAGAGCGGCATCGCTTCGTAGGTGCGGCCGATGACCTGGTTGATGGCCTGCATCAAATCGGTGATGCCGAGCAGCGACACCAGCGCGCTGCCCTTGACCGCGTCGGTGACGCCATTGATCCAGGGCGGCAGGAAGCGCCTGAACGCCTGCGAAAAGATGACGTAGGTGAGCCTCTGGCGAAAGGTCAACCCGATCGCCATCGCGGCTTCGGACTGTCCCTTCGGGATCGAGCCGACCGCGCCCCTGAGGTATTCGATGACCTGCGCCGTCTTGAACAGGGTGAGCGCGGACACCGCGGCCCAGAACGACGGCAGATGCAGCCCGATCGCGGGCAGGCCGTAATAGACGAAGAACATCAGCACCAGGATCGGAATACCGCGAATGGTGTCCGAGAAGATGCGCACCGCCCACCGCAAAGGAGCGGGACCATAGACCAGGCCGACGCCCAGCAGGACGCCGGCGATGAGGGACAGCACCACGACCAGCAGCGACACCCACAAGGTCACGGCGAAGCCTTCGGCAAGGAAGGGCAGTGCGTAGAGGATCTGGCTCAGCATGTCAGCGCGCCGCCCTGAATCGGCGCTCGACGAGCCGCAGCCCGAAAAGCAGCGCATAGCCGGTTACCAGATACATCGCGGTCGTGACCAGGTAGACCTCGACGATGCGGAATGTGTTGAAGTTGATCCACTGGGCGCCGAAGGTGAGTTCGGGCACCGAGATGACCGAGGCGATCGAGGTGTCCTTGAACAGCGAGATGAAAGTGTTGGAGAGCGCCGGCAGCGTGATGCGCAGCATGGTCGGCAGACGCACGTGCAACAGCCTTTGCCACGGCGTCAGGCCGATCGCCTTGCCGGCGTCGAGCTGGCCGCGCGGGACAGCCTCGAGCCCGGAGCGAAACACCTCGACCAGATAGGCGCCGCTATAGACCGACAGGGTCAATACAAACGAGGTTGGTGCGCTGTAGGCTAGGTCGACCACGGTCGGCAGGCCGTAGAAGACGAGATAGACCAGCAGGATCAGCGGCACATTGCGGATGAATTCGACATAAGCGGCGATCACCGCCCGCACCACGCGTCCGGCCGAGACGTACCAGACCGCCAGCACCAGCCCGACGACGACGCCGATGGCGATCGAGATCACGGCAAGCTCGAGGCTGAGCAGCAGGCCGCCCCAGAGCTTGTCGAAGTGCCGCCAGATCAGGTTGAAGTTAAGGGCATAGCCCATGCATCCGCCTCGGTGTGAAGGACCTCGAGTCGATTGCGGAAGGGCGACAACGCCACCCTTCCGCAATCCGGGATCAGATGACCGGGAAGCCCGGGTGACGCGCCGGCGGCTCCTGGCCGAAATAGTCCTTGAAGGCGGCGTCATAGAGCGCCGATTCATGGCCGAACATGGCGATGGTGAAAGTCTGGTTGACGAAGGTCAGCCAGTCCAAATCGCCTTGCCGCAGTGCGGCGCCGTAAAGCATCGAATACCAGCTCTTGCCGGCATCGAAATACTTGTCGGGATTGCGCGAGGCGAGCCAGCGCACGGTGGACAAGTCGACCGCGGCGGCGTCGGCGCGCTTGGATTCCAGCGCCTGCAGCACGTTCGCTTGGGTGTCGATCTGCAACACCTGGGCCTGCGGCAGAGCGTAGTGGACCGAGCTTTCGGCGTCGACATTCTGCAGGATGGAAATGCGTGTCGCCGAACCACCGGCCAGCAGCTTGTCGAAGGTCTTGTTCTCGGCGGTCGGCAGGGTCAGCAAGGCAACGCCTTCGACATAGTAAGGCCGGGAGAAATTGATCAACTGCGAGCGCTGCGCCGTCATGGTCATGAACTGAATAGTAATGTCGACCTTGTTGGTGGTCACGTTGGGAATGCGCTGGGCCGGATCCTGCATGACGAACTCGACCTTGGTCGGGTCGTCGAAGAGGCCCTTGGCGAGAATGCGGCCCATGGTGATGTCCATGCCGACCAGTTCGCCGGCATCGTTCTCGAAATGCCAGGGTGCGTTGGTGCTGCCGGTCCCGACAATCAGCTTGCCTCTGTCGAGCACGGTGCGCAACAGGCTGTCGGATGCGGCCTGTGCGGCGGCCTTCCGCGCATCGACGGCTGTCAGGACGCCGGCCGTGGCAAGTCCCGCCATTCCCAATTTCAGAAAATCACGTCTTCCGGATGTGTCGTTCACGGCGACCTCCTTTCGTGTTGTGTTCCCCTATGCACAGGCCATACACGCGGCAATGATTATCACAGGTGGTCTATTACAAGAGACACATGTATCCTGTACAAGACAGATACTAGCACCGGGAATCGACAATGCAAGATGGGAGTGTTTTGGCTGCTTCGGCCGACGAGAAGGTACCGGGCTCTCGTGAAAAGGGCCTCAACCGGGTCCTGGAGATCCTGGAGTTCCTTCACACTACGCAGCGTGCGATCGGGATTGGTGATCTCGCCAAGGGCGTCAATGCGCCGCGTTCGACCACCTACACGCTGGTGCGGTCGCTGGTCGATGCCGGCCTCCTGGAAATGGCCGGTGATGGCAATCGCGTCTATTTCGGCAAGAAGCTCTACCTCTACGGAATGGACTATGTGCGCGGCAACGACTTGTTGCGGCGCGGGCGCCAGGAGGTCGATCATCTGTCGCGCGAGACGGGCGAGACCTCGGAATTGTGCATGCTGCAGAGCGGCCGCTACACGATCGTCCATTCCAGCCCAGGTAGCAGGCCGTTCCGCATCAGTTCGGCCACTGGCTTGCAGATACCGCTGCCCTGGACCGCGTCTGGCCGGCTATTGCTTGCGGGGCAGGATAGAGCCGCGGTCGAAGCCATGGTGTCTGATGACGATCTCGTGCTGCCTGACGGGCGCAAGCTGCGGCTCGACGATTTCATCGCCGACATCGCAAAGGCGGGGGTGACCGGCTACTGCGTCACCTCGGGCCTGGTCGACGCCTACACGAAATGCCTCGCCGTGCCGGTCTTTTCAGCGCCAGGCAAGGTCGAGGCGACGATGTGCCTGGTGGTTCCGATCGATACGTCGGAGGAGCGCACCGCCGATCTCATCGGCCTGCTGCGCGGCCGCGCCGCTGGGCTCTCGATGGGCGCATAGGCGGAAAGCGCCGGCGGCGCGGGCGCTCGCGTCTCAGGCGATGATGTCTGGAATGATCCTGTCTTCCAGCTTCATCAGCCGGTCCTTGAGGAACAGCTTCTTCTTTTTCATGCGCTGGATCTGCAGCGGGTCGCAATTCGTGGCAATCATCGCGTTGATCGCGGCATCGAAATCGGCGTGTTCCTGCTTCAGCCGGGAAAATTCGAGGCGAGTATCGGCCTGTTCCTGATCGGACATTCTCTACCGTCTGCACGTCTGCGGCGCCCAAAACTGGGCCTGGTTGGGCGGGGGCGGCAATTTCTGCCACCGGCGCGCAGCCCATATCACATTTCACGTTGTCGTGGAATGCTACCACGCAGCATTCGACATCGCCGCTCGATGGTGGCACACTGTCATTGTGCCGTCACAGATACGACCTGCGGTGGACGTGCCTAGGCGGCTGCAATCGAGGAAACCATGAAAGGGAGAACCAATCATGTCTCTTGCATCCCATCTTGATGAGTTGCAGCGGAAACACGGCGACATCGAACGCGAAATCGATGACGCGATGAACCACCCGTCGGTTGACGACCTCGAAATCGGAAATCTCAAGCGACGCAAGCTGGCACTCAAGGATGCGATTGAGAAACTGAGGGCGCAACCAACCACGCATTGATCCTCACCTGACATAGCCGCTCACCACTGGCGGTCTTCCTTACCGGCGGCGCCAGCCGCCGGTGCAGTGATTGCGATTTTCAGCGCTGCACCATAAGCGGAAACTAATATCCTTCGGACCTATTTTGCCCACCTGGCCGCCGCCAGGTCGTGTGCTGTTCAGGTCCCGGCCGTGACCAATTGCTGCCAGTGGCGACCTGTCGCCATTGACAAGCCATCCTTGCTCCTCCACCTCATGCCGGACTTCAGCGCATCGGCCCGGCTTGTGCGTCCAGGTGGACGCATGCGCTTCAAGAGAGACGCATAGCGCTCAGAGACAAAGGCTGCCGGCATGACCGGATATTTTTCTTCTCCCTTCCCCCGCCGCCCATCGGTCGGCGTCGATGTCGGCGGCGTGGTCGTCGGCGGCGGCGCGCCGGTGGTCGTTCAGTCGATGACCAACACCGACACTGCCGATATCGACCAGACAGTCGCGCAGGTCGCGGCGCTGCACCGCGCCGGCTCCGAGATCGTGCGCATCACCGTCGACCGCGACGAGAGCGCGGCCGCCGTGCCGCGCATTCACGAGCGCTTGCTGCGGCTTGGCATCAACGTGCCGCTGGTCGGCGACTTCCACTATATCGGCCACAAGTTGCTCGCCGATCATCCGGCCTGCGCCGAGGCGCTGGCCAAATACCGCATCAATCCGGGCAATGTCGGCTTCAAGGACAAGAAGGACCGGCAGTTCACTGATATCGTCGAAATGGCGATCAAACACGACAAGCCGGTGCGCATCGGCGTCAACTGGGGTTCGCTCGACCAGGAGCTTCTCACCCGGCTGATGGACGACAACCAGGACAAGGGCTTTCCGCTGACGGCGCAGGAAGTGACGCGCGAGGCAATCGTGCAGTCGGCGATCCTGTCGGCCGAGATGGCCGAAGAGATCGGCCTTGGCCGCGAAAAGATCATCCTGTCGGCCAAGGTCAGCGGCGTGCAGGACCTGATCGCCGTCTACACCGAACTTGCAACGCGCTCCAACCATGCGCTGCATCTCGGCCTCACCGAGGCCGGCATGGGCTCCAAAGGCATCGTCGCGTCCTCCGCGGCCATGGGCATCCTCTTGCAACAAGGCATCGGCGACACCATCCGCATCTCGCTTACGCCGGAGCCGAATGGCGATCGCACCCGCGAGGTGCAGGTGTCGCAGGAACTGCTGCAGACCATGGGATTCCGGCAGTTCGTGCCGATCGTCGCGGCCTGCCCCGGCTGCGGCCGCACCACCTCCACCGTGTTCCAGGAACTGGCGCAGAACATCCAGGCGGACCTGCGCAAGAACATGCCGGTCTGGCGGGAGAAATACCCGGGCGTCGAGAACCTCAAGGTCGCGGTGATGGGCTGCATCGTCAACGGTCCCGGTGAATCCAAGCATGCCGATATCGGCATTTCACTGCCCGGCACCGGAGAAACGCCGACCGCGCCGGTCTTCGTCGACGGCAAGAAGGCGGCGACGCTGCGCGGGCCGTCGATCGCGGCGGATTTCGAGAAAATGGTCGCTGACTATATCGAGCAACGGTTTGGTCGCGGCAAGGCCGCGGCAGAGTAGGCCAGATGCGGCGTTTCCCCTGGGTGGCGCTGATTGTCCTGTGTGGTATGGCCTGGTCGACACTTGCCCAGGCGGATCCACCGCAATCGGCCAAGCAGCGGCTGATCGACAAGGTCTGTAACCTGATCCAGGCGCATGCCGACCAGAACGGCCTGCCCCGGGATTTCTTCGCCCGCCTGATCTGGAAGGAAAGCCGGTTCGATCCCAACGCGGTGAGCCCTGTCGGCGCCGAAGGCATCGCCCAGTTCATGCCGGGCACCGCCAAGATGCGGGGGCTGGAAAATTCCTTCGACATCAACCAGGCGATTCCGGCGTCGGCTAGATATCTCGCGGAAATGAAGGCCGGCTATGGCAATCTCGGTCTGGCGGCCGCTGCCTACAATGCCGGCGAGAGCCGGGTGTCGCGCTGGCTGAATTCTGGTGGCTTCCTGCCGATGGAGACGGAAAGCTATGTCTTCGACGTGATGGGCGAGCCGGTCGACAAGTTCACCGACCGGGCCTATGCCGGCAAAGTCGAGCCACTCGATGCCAAGCTGGATTTCGCGGTCGCCTGCCGCAAGCTGCCGGTGATCATGTCCAGAACCGTGGCGATGGCCTCGATCAATATCAAGCCATGGGGCATCCAGGTGGCGGGCAATTTCCGCCGCAGCGCCGCGATCAGCCAATGGCTCAGGGTGCGAGGCCGTTTTCCGGCTCTGCTTGCCGGGCATGATCCGGTGGTCAGCCGAGTGCGTACGCCGATCGGCCGGCGCGGCATCTACGCGGTCCGCATCGGCATCGACGACCGCGCCGCCGCCAATGTCATCTGCCAGAAACTGCAAAGCATCGGTGGCGCCTGCGTGGTGGTGCGCAACCGGTAGCCTAGGAGGGTTGGGCTGCACGGGCTCACGCCGCTTGAATGCGCCATCGTATCCAGCAACGATTTCAGCTATAGCGGCGCCGGGCCGGTGGGCTGGCCCGCCTTCGACAGCTACAGGGACAGCGATGTTCGACGCGTACATTATCTGCGGCACGCCTAGAACCGGCAGTACCTTGCTGTGCAAACTGCTGGCGGCCACCAGAACGACCGGCGATCCACACTCATTCTATCGGCGGCAGGATGTGTCGGAGTGGGCCGAAGAATGGAACCTGCCCCCCTCGCGACCTGATGGGCGAGCCTGAATTCCAGCTTGCGTATCTCAATGCGGCGATCGATGCCGGCAAGGGTGGTACGGAAATCTTCGGTCTGCGCCTGATGCGAGAAAACCTGGACGAGCTTTCAGCGATCCTCGACCGGACCTTTCCGGGGCTTGCGTCGGACAAGGCGCGTTTCGAAAGGGCTTTCGGTCGCGTTCTCTATGTGCATCTGTCGCGTGAGAACAAGCTTGCGCAGGCTGTCTCCCTGGTCAAGGCGGAGCAGACCGGCCTTTGGCACGTCGCTTCCGATGGAACGGAGATCGAAAGGGTCGGATCGCCAGGAGAACCACGGTACGACTTCCAGCGTATCAGGGATGAAGTCGCCAAGCTCGAAGCCAATGACGCAGCGTGGAACACATGGTTCGCCGAGCAAGACATAACGCCGCTGCGGATTGGCTACGAGTGGCTTTCAAGCAGCCCGGCGGCAACGCTGATTTCCATCTGTCAGGCCTTGGGCCTACAGCCGCCGAACGCCGGCGATGTGAAACCGGCTGTCGCGAAGCTCGCCGACGCGACAAGCCTCGACTGGATGCGCCGCTACCATCTGGACGCAACCGTCTGACGCCGGACGGAGTTCAGGCCGTCTTGGCCACCACCGTCTCGCTGAGCCAGGTGCCGATCTTGGCGCCGAGTCGATCGGGCGAAACGGGCTTGGGCAGATAGTCGTCCATGCCGGCCTCGATGCACTTGTCGCGGTCGCCCTTCAGCGCATGGGCGGTGACGCCGATGATGGGGATGTGGCCACCCGACGATGCCTCGATCGCCCGGATGGCGCGTGTCGCCTCGTAGCCGTTCATTTCCGGCATCGAGACGTCCATCAGAACCAGCCTCGGATGCAGCGACCGGTACATCTCGACCGCCGTGCGGCCATTGCCGGCGATGCGGTAGCTCAAGCCCAGCCCATTGAGGATCTGGCCGAACACCATCTGGTTCACGTCATTGTCCTCGGCGATGAGGATGTCGATCGGGATGTTCGGCGCGGCATTCGATTCCGGCACTGCCGCGATCGGCATGGCGGGGCCGCGGATAACCGTGAAGGCCGGCGGCGCCGGCTGAGGCATCGGTTGGATCGGTTCGCGAATGAAGTGCGCCTTGCCGACCTGCGAACGCGCCTTCTGGATGACCGAGATGACGGTGCCGAGCAGGACCGCCGAGCGCGCCGGCTTGGTCAGATGCGCCGATATGCCGAAGTCGATGATCATCTTGCCGAAATCGACCTGGTCCACCGAGGTCAGGATAACGACCGGGATGGTGGACAGCCGGCTGTCGGCGGCGATGGCCCGGGCGACATCGGCGCCGTTCATGCCGGGCATCTGATAATCGAGGATGATGCAGTCGACGCTGGCGCCGAGCTGGCAGGCTCGATCGAGGAAGGCGAGGCCAACCGCGCCGCTTTCGGCGGCGGCGCAGTCGAAGCTCCAGCTTCTGAGCTGTTCGAGCAGGATCTCGCGGTTGACCGGATTGTCATCGATGACCAGCACACGCGCACCGGTGACGTCGACCGGCACGATGGCGTCGCGCGCCTCGGCGCGGTGGACCGGCAGCGGCACGGCGAACCAGAAGACGGAGCCGCGGCCGATCTCGCTCTCGACGCCGATCTTGCCGGCCATCAGGTCGACGAGACGGGCGGCGATGGCGAGCCCAAGGCCGGTGCCTTCGTGACGGCGGGTCGACGAGCCATCGACCTGGGCGAACTTCTCGAACACGTTCTGCAATTTCTCGGCCGGGATGCCGATGCCGGTGTCCTCGACGCGCAGCTTGAGCTGGACGACGTCGTTGACGGTTTCGCCGCCGACATCGATCAGCACATGGCCCTTCTCGGTGAATTTCACCGCATTGCCGACGAGGTTGGTGACGATCTGCCGGAAGCGGCCGGCGTCGCCGACCACATAGGCCGGCAGCCTGGGGTCGACGCGCACGATAAGTTCCAGGTTCTTCTCGGCGACACGCGCCGAGACAAGCGTCGCCACATCCTCCACCGCTTCCGAGAGGCGGAAGGGGGCTGGGTCGAGCGTCAACTGCCCGGCATTGATCTTCGAGAAGTCGAGGATGTCGTTGATGATGGTGAGCAGCGCGTTGCCCGACTTGACGATAACGTCGGTGAACGTCTTCTGGCGCGGGTTGAGCTCGGTCTTGGCCAGCAATTCGGCCATGCCGAGCACGCCGTTCATCGGTGTGCGGATCTCGTGGCTCATATTGGCCAGGAATTCCGACTTGGCACGATCGGCGGCCTCTGCCTTGAACAAGGATTCGGCAGACTGGGCGAAGGCGCGACGGATTGCCTGTTCCATCGGCCGGAAGATCCAGAAAGCGACGATGCCCAGGACGGCAAACAACAGGCCGCTGGCCCACAAAAGCAGCCGGTCGCTAGAGGCATCCGCCTGATGGCGTTCGTCGTCCATCGCGGTGCGGACACGCACCAGCATGGGCTGAACGAACAGGTCGTTCTGGTTGCGGATCTCGCGAGGGCTCCATTCATCGGTCTTTTGCGCCACCGACATCAGGTTGAAGTTGCGGACCATGTCTCGCGGCGACCAGAACAGGTCGCCATTGACCGAAGCGGCTGCGAGCTCGCTGACGGTCTTGGCCGACAGGCGCGGGCGGATCGCGGCGAGCTGGGCGGTCAACGTCTCGATCTCGCCGGTCAGCCGCTCGGAATGGTCGCGCGCCGAAGCCGTCAGCGCATCGCGCGTCTCGATCCGCCAGGCGGAACTGGTTGTCTCGGCGAAGCTGGTGGCGTTGCGCAGATCGCGGGTAAAAATGACGAGATTGCTGCTCAGCGCATCGATTTCATGGCGCAAGGAATTGACGCGATTGAGCGAAACCATGATGGCGGCTGAAGCCAGCGCGAAAACCAACAATCCTGAAAGATAACGTATCCGGACGGACCGGATGAAGGAAGAATATTCCGGCATGCGCAACCCCAACACATACGCATCATTCTAAGGATCGGGATTACGCTTCATTTACATTAAGATTTCGTTGGCACAACCGCAGGTGCACCGCGCAACGTCAGCTGTTACGGGTTGCGACGAAGATCGCCGCGGCCTTTAGCAGGGCCGCCTTTTCGCCATAGGGTTCGAGCAGCGCGTGCGCCTGGCCGACGAGGCCGTCGAGCTGCTTGCGTGCCCAATCCGCGCCGTGCAAGGCCACCAGCGTACCCTTGCCCGCGGCGGCATCCTTGCCGGTCGCCTTGCCCATCTGCTTGGCGTCGGCCGTCAGATCCAGCAAGTCGTCGGCCAGTTGGAAGGCTAGGCCGATCGCCGAACCGAACTCGGCAAGCCTTTCCAGGTCATCCGGCTGTGCGCCGGCCAGGATCGCACCCGCCTCGCAGGCGAAGCGGATCAGTGCGCCGGTCTTCATCGCCTGCAACGTTATGATGCCGGCCTCGTCCGGTCGCACCTGCTCGGCTTCGAGGTCCAGTTTCTGGCCGCCGACCATGCCACCGGCCCCGGCGGCGCGGGCGAGCGCCAGCACCAGGGCCGCGCGGCGCCCCGCCGGCAGCGTCGTCGCTTCGCCGGCGATGATGTCGAAGGCCAGAGTCAATAAGGCGTCGCCGGCCAGGATGGCAGTGGCTTCGTCAAAGGCCTTGTGCACGGTCGGCTGGCCGCGGCGCAGGTCATCGTCGTCCATGGCCGGCAGGTCATCGTGGATAAGCGAATAGCAATGCACGCATTCGAGCGCCGCCGCGACACGCAACGCCGCTTCGCCATCGGCGGAAAACAGGGCGGCACTTTCCATGACCAGGAAGGGGCGCAGGCGCTTGCCGCCGTTCAACACGCCATGGCGCATCGCCGCCATCAGACGATCGGGCCGCGCGATCTCGCCCGAAAGCGGTCGGTCGTCGAGCAAGCGGCGCAGCATCACCTCGACGGCGGCCGCGCGCCTAATGAGCGCCATTTCGAACGCCATTTCGTCGTCATTCGTCATGGCCGGGACCGGTAGCCGACACTCAGACGTTGCGCAAGAAGGCAAGCGCCATTATGCCGGGGCAGTAAGAGCCCGTTTGGAAACTCATCTCCTGCGGTCATCTGAAGGTGTTTTCCGCGCTTGCGGTGTTCACGTACTCGAATGTACGCTCCGCTCCGGTTCTCGAAAACACCGTCACATGACTGACAGGAGCCAGTTTCAAAACGAGTTCTCTGGCATGGGTTGGGCGGCTTGGCGGAACCGATCGTCGATCATGAGACCGAAAAGCTGGACATGGCGACGAGATCGCGAGGCGTGAGCCGCCGCAGTCTCAGGCGCTGGGTCCGGCGCGGCATCGTCGTGGCCGCCGTGCTGGCGCTTATCCCGGTGGTGCTGACCTTTCTCTACCTACCGTTCTTCGTGCATCCTGTGTCGACGCTGATGCTGAAGGACCTTGCGACATTCTCCGGCTACGACCGGCGCTGGGTGTCGATCGATGACGTCGCGCCTGTGCTCGCCCATTCCGTCATCATGTCGGAGGACGGGCAGTTCTGCTTTCACCGCGGCGTCGACCTCGGCGAACTCAGGGGGGTCGTCGACGATGCGCTGGCCGGCGAGGCGACGCGTGGTGCCTCGACCATCACCATGCAGACGGTGAAGAACCTCTTCCTGTGGTCGCGGCCGCTGGGCTCTGTGCGCAAGGTCATCGAACTGCCGCTGGCCGTCTATTTCGACGCGGTGATGTCGAAGCGGCGCATTATGGAGATCTACCTCAACATGGCCGAGTGGGGACCCGGCATCTACGGCATCGAGGCGGCGGCGCAGCACCATTTCGGCATTTCGGCAAAGCAGCTGTCCAGACGGCAGGCGGCCCTTCTCGCCGTCACGCTGCCCAATCCGATCGCCCGCAATCCCGCAAAACCAGGGCCGGGTTTGAGAAGGCTCGCCAATCTGATCGAGCGGCGCGCCGGCCGCTCCGGCGCCTATGTCGGCTGCCTAGACTAGCCGGTATAAAAAAGATTCACCGCGGTGCTGGCCAAAACGGTGTCAGGCGTGTATAGGCACCCGACTTTCTCAGATTTAGGCCCCGACATGGCCCTTTCACGAGGGCGGGCGGGGCTTTTGACCATGTAGTGGAGCACATCCATGGCCGTTCCGAAACGCAAAACCTCTCCGTCCAAGCGCGGCATGCGCCGCTCGGCCGACGCCCTCAAGGCCCCGACCTATGTCGAGGACAAGAACTCCGGCGAAATGCGCCGCCCGCACCACATCGACCTGAAGACCGGCATGTATCGCGGTCGCCAGGTGCTGACGCCCAAGGAAAGCTGAGACCAGCTTTTCCCAAGGCTAGACTATAGCTACAAAAGACCGGCGTTTGGCCGGTCTTTTTGCGTTTGGCCTCGCCGTGCGCGCCGGCTACTTCAAGCGCTGAGTTTTCGTCTCTCGTTTTTCATGTCGGCCGGGCAACCGGCTGACATGGTTGTTGCATCCGGTATTCGACCGTGTTTGCGGCCGTGCACGAAAAATCTTGACGCCGTGCCTGTGGGGCATTCTACAGAAGGTGCCCCCATATGGAGACGCCAGATGTTCGGTGCCGTCCCGCTTTTGATCGTGCCTTTCGTGCTCTACAATCTCGGCCTGCTCGGTATATTCGGCGGCGGCGACGATCCGTGGGCGAGCGAGATGTTCTCGTTCCGCATGATGTCGGGCGGGGTGTTCTCGATGACGCTCGGCGACCTGATCGTGCTGATCGGGCTGATTTTTCTGTTCCTTGAAATGGTGAAGTCGGCGCGCACAACCACCGCCTCGATCATGGATCATCTGTTGTCGACGCTTGTCTTCGTTGCTTTCCTGGTCGAGTTCCTGCTGGTGAAGGCTGCCGCGCACTCCATCTTCTTCACGCTGATGATCATCGCGCTGTTCGACGTGCTGGCCGGGTTCGCGGTGTCGATGCGGTCGGCCAGCCGCGACATCAATTTGAATTAGACCGGAGCCTCAGCCCGGATCGGCGGTGAAGCCGGCGGCTTCGATGCCGGCAATCGCGGCCGCCTCGTCATTGTCCGACGTGTCGCCGGAAATGCCTACAGCGCCGACGACACTCCCTGCCTTGTCGCGGATCAGCACGCCGCCGACGACCGGCAGCACGCGTCCCCCCGAAACGTCGGAAATGCCGGCAACCAGATGCGGGCGCTCCTTGGCGAAGGCCTCGACCTTGCGCGAGCCCATGCCGATCGCCAGCGCGCCATAAGCCTTGCCGGCCGACATTTGCGGGCGCAGGAACGAGGCTCCGTCCTGGCGCTGGAAGGCGACCAGGTGCCCGCCAGCGTCGAGCACCGAGACGCCGAGCGGCTTGAGGTTGAGATCGGCGCCCCTGGCTAAGGCGGCATTTATGATCTCGACGGCTTTTTCGAGCGACAGCGCGGTCATGGCAATCTCCTGTTGAACAGCCCAATCATCGCCTGCCAGCCGGACCAGGCAATCCCGCTTTCGGTTGAAATTGCTTCCTGCGAAGCAGCGGGATTAAAGGCGCGCCTGTCGGATGCGTCACGACCGCTCGATCCAGGACGAGGCATTGGCAGAGAGACGGGGTTATTTTTTCTTGGCGCGAGCCGGCTTCTTGGCAGGTGCAGCAGGCGCGTTGGCTAGATCTTCGGCTTCCTTCGCCAGCCGCAGCGCCCGCAGCTTGTCGGTCTTGGCCTTGCGGGCATCGCTCTCGGCGACGTATTCGGCCATGGCTTTCTGCCGGACCGTCGCCGCCTCTTCCTGCTTCTTGAAGCGCAGATCGGCACGCGCGCGGGCAGTGTCCCTAGAGTTCTCAACCAAGAGTCTATCCTATCCCGTGAAGTGTGATTTCCATCCTTTGTAGCAGAGCCGGCCTTTCAACGGGGAAAATAGTTGGTCAGGCAGCCGGGCTGGTGTTGCGGGCCTTTTCGGTAACCACCGCTTCATAGGCGGCCTGCAGCGTCGCGCGGACAGAGGAGCCGGGCGCAGTATCGAGAGGTGTGCCGAGATGCTCATGGCGCAGTTCGTCCATGAATTTCTCCCACATTGGAGGTCCGCCCTTTTCCAGGAGTTCGGCACGGATCGAGAGTGCCTCGCTGGTCGGCAGCCAGACGCGGCCCCAGGCGCCGAGATGGGCGAGGATGGGCACCAGCGTGATGGCCATCTCGGTCAGGCTGTAGATCGCCTTCTGCTTGTGGCTGGGGTCGTCCGCCTTGGTCAGCATGCCGAGCTCCATCAGCCGCTTCAAACGGTCGGCGAGGATGTTGGAGGCAATGCCTTCCATCGAGCCGTTGAGCAGCTCGCGAAAATGGCGTCTGCCGCCAAAAATCATGTCGCGCAGGATGATCAGGCTCCAGCGGTCGCCGAACACCTCGAGCGAAAGGTTGATCGGGCAGCCGGACCGGCGATCGAGGGTCATCCGATTTTCTCCACAAAACCGGTTGCATTATCGTATCGGTTTTAATATCGTGCAACCGATTGCAAAATGCAATCAGTTTAGGAGGCCATGAAATGACGAGCAATGATCGTCCCGAGATCGTATCCGAAGCCTTTGGCGATCGGGCCGATCCCGCCCTGCTGCTGATCATGGGCGCGATGGCCTCGATGCTGTGGTGGCCGGAGGCGTTTTGCCGGAAGCTCGCGGATGCCGGCCTTTACGTGATCCGCTACGACAATCGCGATACCGGCCGGTCGACCAAATATCCGGTGGGACAGCCGCCCTACACTTTCGACGACATGGCCGACGACGCGATAGCCGTTCTCGACAGCCATGGCATCGGCAATGCGCATGTCGCGGGCATGTCGATGGGCGGCATGATCGCGCAGCTTGTCGCGCTCCGGCACCCCTCGCGCGTCGCTTCGCTGACCGTGATCAGCAGTTCGCCCGTGGGCACCGACACTTCGCATCTGCCGCAAACGACAGACGCCTATATGGAGCATTCGGCCTATGGGGCCAAAGTCGACTGGGCGGACCGCCGCCAAGTCATCGACTTCATGGTCAGCGATGCACGCGCGATCGCCAGCACCGCGCATCTGTTCGACGAGACCGGGATGAGGGCATTCATCGAGCGGGATTATACCAGGTCCGGCGGCTTGCTCAGCGCCACCAATCATTTCATGCTCAACGGCAATGACCGATGGAAGGGTCGTCTGCACGAACTGGCGGCGCCGCTTCTTGTCATCCACGGCACGTCGGATCCGATCTTTCCGGTCGAGCATGGCGAGGCCTTGGCCCAAGCTGTTGCCGGCGCGAAATTCATTCATGTCGAAGGCGGCGGTCACGAACTGCATCCGGATGACTGGCCTGATTTTGAAGCTGCCATCATCGAGCATGTTCGATCCAGCTGAGACCTCGCGGGCGGGCCTTGACGAGCGAGGCCTGCCGCAATAGTTAAGTAGATGCTTCAGTGTTTCCGCAGAACAGATGAGCACAAGAATGTCCCTGACGCTGCATTTCCATCCGCTGGCCTCCTTCTGCTGGAAGCCGCTGATCGCGCTCTATGAGAACGCCACGCCATTTGCGTCTGTCGTCGTCGATCTAGGCGATGAGCAATCGCGCGCGGCCTTTCTGAAGGTTTCGCCGACCGGCAAGATGCCGGCGCTGCGCGACGACGCGCGTGACCGGACGGTGCTGGAATCGACCATCGTCGTGGAATATCTGGCCGCGCACTATCCGGGACCGGCCGAACTCATTCCAGCCGACGTCGACCTGGCGCTGGCTGTCCGCCAGGCCGACCGCTTCTATGATTTCTATGTGCAGGAGCCGATGCAGAAGATCGTCGGCGACAGGTTGCGGCCCCTCGACAACACCGATCCATTCGGTGTCGAACAGGCGCGGAGCCAGTTGCGCAATTCCTACGCCATCATCGAACGGGAGATGCAGTCGAGCGAATGGGCTGTGGGCGATGCCTTCACCATGGCCGATTGCGCGGCGTCTCCGGCGCTCTTCTATGCCAACAAGGTCGAACCGTTCGGCGATAGGTATCCCGCCGTGAAGCGCTATCACGACCGCCTGCTGCGGCGCGCCGCCTTCGCCAGGGTGATCGAGGAGGCGCAGCCTTACTTCAAGTTCTTTCCCTACAACAACGGCTGATCGCAATGTTGCACGATCCCGCCCAACTCGACCTGATGTTCCAGGCGCTCGCCGATCCGGCGCGGCGGCAGATGGTCGACCGGCTATCACGCGGCCCGGCGTCGGTGAGCCAGTTGGCCGAGCCGCTGGCGATGTCGCTGTCGGCGGTGATCCAGCACCTCAATCTCCTGGAGGCGAGCGGCCTCGTGCGCACGCAAAAGGTGGGACGGGTGCGCACCTGCCAGATCGAGCCGAAGGCACTGCGCGCGGCCGAGCACTGGATCAACGAGCGGCGTCTCTCATGGGAACGCCGGCTGGATAGGCTCGGCGACTTTCTTGCGGAGAAATGAAGAGGAGCATGCCATGTCAAAGAGAAAATCCGATCTGGTCCGCGGCTATTTCGCGGCCTTTCAGGCCGGCGACCGCGCCGTCATGGAGGCGGCCCTGGCCGACGATTTCACCTTCACCAGCCCCTATGACGACGCCATCGATCGCAAGGCCTATTTCGCGCGCTGCTGGCCGAACGGCAAGCTGTTCCGGTCGATGACGATCGAGCGGATCTGCGAAGACGGCAATGACGTATTCGTTCGATACAGCTGCGAGACGCTTGAAGGAAAGACCTTTCGCAACACCGAACTGCATTCGTTTCGGGGCGACGAGTTGCGCAGCGTCGAGGTCTATTTCGGCGCCAGCTATCGCGGTGGCACCTTCATTCCGCAGAATCCATCAAGCTGACCAACGAGGACCCAACCGTGACCGAACGTTCCGTCGTTCATTCCACTTTTGGCATCGAGCGCTTCTATCCGGCCGCGCCGGCGAAAGTCTTCTTCGCGCTTAGCAACCCTGACGCCAAGCGACAATGGTTCACCGATCCAGACAATCCCATGCCTGGCCGCTTCGAGATGGACTTTCGCGTCGGCGGCAAGGAGATCAACGCTGGTGGACCAAAGGATGGGCCGATCCATGTCTACACCGCCACCTATCAGGACATCGTGCAGGATCAGCGCATCGTCTACAGCTACGACATGCTGTTCGGCGATGTCAGAATTTCGGTGTCGCTGGCCACGATCGAACTTTTTGCCGAGGACAAGGGCACGCGCCTGGTGCTGACCGAGCAGGGCGCTTTCCTCGATGGCCATGACACGTCCGACACACGCGAGCATGGGACCAGGGTGTTGCTCGATCTGCTCGGCAAGTTTTTGCGGATGGAACCCTAAGTACTGTGGCTGCCGATCGAAGAGGATCAGGCTTCCCAGAATTGATCGAGCCAGATGTTGAGTCTGAGGAAGCCGGCATTGCTCACCGTATAGACACGGCGCGTGCCTTCAGCCTTGGCATTGACCAGTCCGGCGTCGAGCAACACTTTCAGATGCTGTGATACCGCCGGGCGGGAGACTGGCAGCCCGGCCGCCAATTCGTTGACGGTCTTCGGACCGCGTCGAAGTTCTTCCAGAAGATGGCGCCGATTGGGGTCGGCGATCGCCATGAAGGCGTCGGAAAACATCATGCCTCATTTGTGAGGCAAAGTTTTTCAAATCTCAACTGTTTGCTTCTGCTTTTCTTCTCGGATCGAGCCGCAATGCTTCGGGGGTCACCGAACGGTCGGCCGGCTGCGTCTTGAAGGCATCGCGATCTCCGATCGGCACCGGCGCGCGGCGGCTGATGCGCAGCAGCGTGTAGCCGGCCAGCGACAGATGCGCGAAGGCTGTCGCCAGGAACAGGCCCTCCGGGCGCATCCAGCCCATCAGGGCGGCGGCCAGCAATGGCCCGATCATGGTGCCGAAGCCGTAAAGCAGCAGCAGCCCGCCCGATACCTTGACGAAATCTTCCGACCGGGCGTGGTCGTTGGCATGCGCCACGGCGATCGAATAGAGCGTGTAGGCGAAAGCGCCATAGGCGGCGGTGAAGACGAGGACGAAGACCGCCGAGCGCGGCTCGAACAGGAAGATGAGAAGCGCAAACAGCGCCGCGCCGAAGGCGGCACCGGCCAGCACGAAACGGCGGTCGGTCTTGTCGGAGAGGCGCCCGGCCGGAAGTTGCATGGCAGCACCGGCGACGACCACCAGGCTCATCATCAAGGCGATTTCGGCCGTGGAGATACCGATGCGCGCGCCGTAGACGGCGCCGAGCGTGCCCCAGGCGCCATTGGCGATGCCGATCAAAAGGCAAGCGATCGCCGACACCGGCGAGTTGGCGTAGAGTCCCTTGACGTCGAGCTTGACGTCCTGCAGCGGCTTGGGATGCGAGGCGGTCGACACCGCGGTCGGGATCAGTGACAGGCAAAACAGGATGCCGGTGATCATGAACAACGACGCCGATTTCACGTCGCCGCCGGCGACGATCATCTGGCCGCCCATGATCGAGGCATAGGTGACCATCATGTAAAGGCCGAAGACGGTGCCGCGGTTCTCGTTGGTGGCCTTTTCGTTCAGCCAGCTCTCGATGACCATGAAGGCGCCGGCCATGGTAAAACCGGTGAAGGCACGCAGCAGGATCCAGATATATTCGTCGATGACCAGGCCCGTCAGCAGTGCCACGATGGCGCCGGACGCGGCAAAGGCGCCGAAGGCGCGCACATGTCCGGCGCGGCGCACTATGCGCGGCGCAAAGAAACAGCCGGTGACGAAGCCGCCGGCCCAGGCCGTGCCCATCAGGCCGAGCGAAGCGGTCGAGAACCCTTCCACCTGGCCGCGCAAGGGCAACAGCAGCCCGTGCAGTCCCGATGCAGCCAGAAGAAAGGCAGTGCCGCGAAGCAGGGAAAGGATCGGTCTGTAGGCTGCGAGCATTTTTTGATCCGGCTGGGGACTGGGCGGGACGCGATTTGAAGACAGTCGCATTCGGGCTTTTCGGCGGCGACCTAGGGATTTTTTATCCGCGGCGGAACAGCGCCTCGGCAGCCGATTTGGTGGTGTCCTTGGTCTTGAGTTCGGCCTCCAGCCGGGAGATCTCGTCACGCAGGATGCCGATGCGCTCGGACAGTTCACCGACGGAAAGCAGCGACAGGTCTTGCCCGATCTCGTGCGGACGTGCCTTCTTCTTGGGTTCGTCGTCGAAGATCGCCATGGTTGCTCCTCCTCCGCCAGACCAGATTGGCCATTTGCCTGATTTGGCAATGAGCATACATAGGGCAAGGACGTCGATGCAAACAGCCGGTAAGAGTGCGGCGAGGAAAGACGGAAAACTTCATGGCGAGCGGACAGAAAATTCCGGCACGGATGACGGCGATCGCTATCTCGGAGCCGGGTGGCCCACGGGTGCTGAAACCGGAAACGCGCGACGTACCGCAGCCCGGCCCCGGCGAAATCCTGATCAAGGTGCATGCCGCCGGCGTCAACCGGCCGGACGTGCAACAGCGCAAGGGGGCCTACCCGCCTCCGCCCGGTGCATCGGACCTGCCGGGCCTCGAGGTGTCGGGAGAAGTGGCGGCCCTTGGTGACCAGATATCGCGCTGGCGCATCGGGGACAGGGTCTGCGCGCTCACGCCCGGCGGCGGCTATGCCGAATATGTCAGGGTTCATGCAGGCAGCGTTCTGCCACTGCCGGCGGGCTTCACCCACACGGAAGCGGCGGCGGTGCCGGAAAACTATTTCACCGTCTGGCACAATGTGTTCGAACGGGGCGGTCTGAAGAAGGGTGAGACACTGCTCGTCCATGGCGGCTCGTCCGGCATCGGCACCACCGCGATCCAGCTCGCCTCGGCCTTCGGCGCTTATGTGATCACCACCGCCGGATCCCAGGAGAAATGCGACGCCTGCCTGAAGATCGGCGCCGACCGTGCGATCAATTACCGCGAGCAGGATTTCGTCACCGCGGTCAGGGAGGCGACCGAAGGCCGAGGCGCCAACGTCATCCTCGATATGGTCGGTGGCGATTATGTCCAGCGAAACTACGAGGCCGCCGCTGTCGAGGGCCGGATCGTGCAGATCGCGGTTCAGGCAGGTGCTGTCGCCAGTGCCGATTTTTCCAAGATCATGGTCAAGCGACTGACCCATACGGGCTCCACGCTCAGGCCGCGCACCGTCGAATTCAAGGCGGCGATCGCGGCGACGCTGGAGGCACAGGTGTGGCCTCTGCTGGGCACGCGCAAGGTGGCACCGGTGATGGACATGATCTACCCGCTCACCGACGCCTGGCGCGCGCATGAGCGGATGGAGGAGGGCGAACATATCGGCAAGATCGTGCTCGACGTCGGCTAACACGCCAGCATTTTCGGCTCGGCCTGACCGGATATCGACACGGTCCGGCCAACGTCCTTCGCCCCTGCTTACAAGATGAACAGAAACTTAATGGTGCAATGCAGCATTTGCATCATTGCTATGCAAAATCGGCTGTTCAAGTCCCGCTCGATGATCACTATTTGAGCATCATCGAAACGAACCCAATTCAGGAGGACCACCATGAACCCGATCCGTGCTTTCCGTAACTGGCGCATGTACAACGAGACCGTTCGCGAACTGAACCGCCTCAACGCACGTCAGCTCAGCGACCTGGGCATCAACCGCGGCGACATCGAGCGGATCGCCCGTCAGGCGATCTGATTGCAAGCGCGACCCGCCGAATGGCAGGGTCGCAATGCAGAGCCGCCGCAGACGCTTGTCGTCGCCGGTTCCAAACCCGCCGGACCCTGTCCGGCGGGTTTTGTCTTTTGGAGCTTTGGATTCATCTCGGCTCCGGCGTGATTTGCCATGGCGCTCCGCAGCAAGTGCCATGGCAGGGTTTGGACCGCCGTGGCAAACGTTAGCGCTACCGCTGCGTTGGCTGGTTAGGTCGTTTCCAGCTCTTCCAAAAACGTTGCGAAAGCAGTCTGGAACGGTTATACAGGCCGCGAATTTCCCATTTTGGTGGCTCTAAAACCACCGCCCGCGCGGGAACGCGGGCGAACGAGAAGGATTTTGCACATGGCCAATACGCTGCTGATGCCCAAGGCGACCGCCGTCTGGCTGGTCGACAACACCGCGCTTTCCTTCGAGCAGATCGCGCAGTTCTGCGGGCTGCATCCGCTTGAGGTAAAGGCGATCGCCGACGGTGAATCAGCGCAAGGCATCAAGGGCATGGATCCGATCATGACCGGCCAGCTGACCCGCGACGAGATCGCGCGCGCCGAGAAGGATCCGAACCAGCGCCTGAAGCTTTCCGATCCCAAGGTGCGGGTGCCTGAATCCAAGCGCAAGGGCCCGCGCTATACGCCGCTGTCGAAGCGCCAGGACCGGCCGAACGCCATTCTGTGGCTGGTGCGCAATCATCCCGAACTGAAGGACGCGCAGATTTCGCGCCTCGTGGGCACCACCAAGTCGACAATCGAGCAGATCCGCGAACGCAAACACTGGAATTCGGCCAATCTGCAGCCGATGGACCCGGTGACGCTGGGTCTCGCCTCGCAGATCGACCTCGACATGGAAGTCAACCGCGCCTCGCGCGGCCGCGAGCAGGCGCAGCCGGTCGGCGACACGCTGCTGCCGGCGGCATTGACCGAGCGGTTGGTGCCTGCACCGGAGAAGCCGAAGGACGAGGATGCGGAGCTCGACGCAAACGCCGTCTTCGCCAAGCTGTCGGCGCTGAAGTCGAAGGACACCGATACCGACGAGGAATAGGCTTTTCGCCAACGCAACAAAATAGCCCGCTTCGAGCGGGCTTTTTTGTGCGGTCCGGCAAGTCTCAGCTTCGCGCCGCGCGGTCGGGCGCCATGCCGTAGTCCTCGCTGCGCTCCACCGCCCGGTAGAAATCGGCAAGCTGCTTGCCGCGCTCCGGCTTGAAGATTCGGCCGGCGATGACCACGGAGGCAATGCGGTCGATGCGGAAGGCGCGGAAATCATCGCGCATCTCGCACCAGGCGACCAGCGTCCACACCTTGCCCCAGAACCACAGGCCGAGCGGCCTGATATCGCGCGCGGTGCCGCGGCCGGCTTCGTCCGAATAGTCGATGGTCAGCACCTGGCGCTTTTCGACCGCGCGCTCGATCAGGTCGATCGCCTCGCGGGCGGCATCGCTGACCACCCACATCGGCGTGTGGATCTCGGTGCGGGCAATGCGGTCCTTCTCGGCATCGGGCAGCACGGCACCGATCTTGACCAGTGCCTCGTCGGCGGCCCGCGCCATGGCGGCGCCGCCAAAGGCGCGCACCATGCGTGCGCCGGCCACCAGCGCCACGATCTCGTCACGCGTGAACATCAGCGGCGGAAGGTCGAAACCCTCCCTCATCATGTAGCCAACGCCAGCCTCGCCGTCGATCGGCACCCCGGTCGACTGCAGGTCGGCTATGTCGCGGTAGATGGTTCGCTCGGAAACCTCGAGCCATGTGCCGAGCTTCTGAGCGGTGACCAGACGGCCACCACGCAGATGCTGCACAATCTGAAAGAGCCTGTCGGCGCGGCGCATCGTTTGCTTCCCCAGTGTTTTTCCCATGCATGCCGTGGCTCCCTGACCGGATCCACTTCCACATGACATGCATTACGGTTTCAGCCCTTCGCGCTTGCGCTGCGCGGCGACGAATTCCGCGCCGAAGGACAGTTTCCTCGTTGTCGGCGTCTTCGCATCGAGCACGCGCCAGAAGGGAGCGACGTCGCTGAGCATCATGCCGCGCTCGAGATCCTCCTTGGCAGCCTCGGCGACCGTACGCAGATGATAGCCCATGGTGACCGGGCATGTCACTTCGGCGCCATGCTCGATGGCAAGGGCCGTGCGCAGCGCGCGAACGTCCATCTCGACGCCTTCGGGGATGGAGCGGATGAAATCGTCGACCTGGCGCGCGGTCGGCACCAGCATGGGCTGGCCTTGGATAATGTCCCCTACGGTGCGCGGCGTTGGCTTCACACCGTTGCTACCAGGCGCGTTCAGCCTGTCGGTCCAGTTTTTCATCGATCGTCCTCTCGGCCGGCCATGCGCATTATCCCACCATCGCACGCACCTCCTGACAGCATACTGTCAGGAGGCTTCAGTATACTCCTTGGCGAACATGGTCCGCATCTGCGCGAGTTCGCTGCCTTTTTCCGGATAGAGCGTCTGCAGGAAGGCAAGGGCGAAAGTGCCGGGCGCCGAACCTGGCGCGGACACGATTTTGCCGTCGGCGACGGCATGTGGCACATCCTGATAATTGCCGTGGCCGGCATAGCCGGGCTCGTGACCGCTGATCCAGTCACGGCCATTGCTGGTATGCCTGGCGTTCTCGAACATGCCGGCTCGGGCCAGCGCCAGCGTTCCCGCACAGATGCCACCAACGACACCGCCGCGCGATGCGACAGCCATCAGCAGTTCGGCAGCATCCGGCGGTGCCTTGCTCGCCCAGTGGTCGGAACCGATAACGGCCACGGCATCGACATCGGTATTCTCATCGATGCTGGCCGAGCGGTCTGGCGTCAGCTTAAAACCGCTGATTCCGGTCACCGGCTTGCCGTCGGGCGTCAGCGATACGGCGCGAGCGCCGAACCAATCGACCGCCGAGGCCGCCAGCAGCCCATACTCCCAGTCGGCAAAACCTTCGATAAACAGAAAGCCGATTGTCTTCTGATCGGGCATGAGCTCGCTCCATCCCTCGCGCGCCGGACTTGATATCTGGGTGCTGACGCGTGAGCATCCAGATGCTGCGTTGAAAATTTCGTCTCAATTGCCGTGATGTCGACGCTCGGCATACATGTCTGGCCAGCCGATATCCTTGCGAATGTCGGCGGGAAGCGCGTTCATGAACCGCTGGGTCCGGATCTCGTTTCGCATCGTGCGGATCTTGCCGACATAATGCTGCATGCCGCGCAGAATGGTAAAACCGTTCATGACCAATCTCCTCTCTCTAACCGGAGACACTATCGCACACCCCTCCTGACAGCAGTCTGTCAGGAGGATGGCAGGTCGTGCGGCGACTGTTCCGTTCTTGTCGTGACGGGTCACGCGAGCGCGGATTGTTCATTAAAATAGAGCTAATCGGGGCGGTATTGTTCATAATTTGGTGACGGACTGTCGGGATAGGTGGCCTTCAGCGAAGTGACCGGAGTTCTGATATGAAAGTGGAAAATTCTTCCCCAAAAACAGGGAGACCACCATGAGCTTGCAACTGAGAGGAATTCACCACCTGACCGCCATCACCGCCAATGCGCCCGGTAATCTTCACTTCTACACGAAGGTGCTGGGGCTGCGGCTGGTCAAGAAGACAGTGAACCAAGACGATACCTCGGCCTACCATCTCTTTTACGCCGACGGCGAGGCAACGCCGGGTACCGACCTCACCTTCTTCGACTGGCCGATCGGCCGCGAACGGCGCGGCACCCACAGCATCGCAAGGACCAGCCTCAGGGTCGGCAGCCAGGAGAGCCTTGGCTGGTGGAAGCAGTACCTTGCCAGCGAAGGCATCGTGACAGGAGAGACTGCCGATGTCGGCGGCTACAAGTCGCTGGATTTCGAGGACCCCGAAGGCCAGCGCCTGAGGCTCGTCAGCGATGGCGGCAAGGGCGGCAGCCATCCCTGGGCGAAAAGCCCGGTACCGGCCGAGCATCAGATCCGCGGACTTGGGCCGATCGTTATCAGTGTTCCCGACATCACCAACACCGAGGCGGTGCTGACCGGGGTGATGAACATGCGCAAGGTCCGCGACTATGCTTCGCCCGACGGCGAGGGCCAGGTCCACGTCTTCGAAATGGGCGCGGGCGGGCCGGCGGCGGAGCTTCATGTGGCCGTGCAACCTGGGCTGGCACCCGCAAGGCAGGGCGCCGGTGCGGTTCACCATGTCGCCTTCAGGGCGCCAGACGAGGAGACGTTGCATCAGTGGACAGGGCGCCTGGCCGAATTTCGGCTGCCGTCAAGCGGCGAGGTCGAGCGCTATTACTTCCGCTCGCTCTATTTCCGTGAGCCGAACGGCATCCTGTTCGAGATTGCCACCGACGGGCCAGGGTTCACCGCCGACGAGCCGCTGGAGACGTTGGGCGAAAGCCTTGCCCTGCCACCGTTCCTGGAGGCAAAACGCGCATCGATCGAGGCTGGCCTCAAGCCGCTGAAGTAGATTGCTGCGCGGTCAAGGCGTGCGTCGCGTTCCAGTTCGGGTTCGCGGCGCCTTTTCTTTCCCGGAGACCGAACGAACCGCTTTGACAGGCGCAAGCGTTGCTGGTCAAAGGCAGCATGACGAAACTCCTCGCCCTTGTCATCGTCGGGTTCATGGTCATCCAGCTCATCAAGCCGCTCGGCTGGCCGGGGCTCAGGCGCCGCGGCGACTTCTGGAAATTGGCATTGCTCGCCATGGCGGCGATCTCGCTGGCGGCCGTTCTCGGGCACTTGACATAGGGCCTGGTGACAGCGCGGTCGCTCTTCAGTCGGCAAGCACTGGGCCGACGAGATGTTCCGCCCAGGCCCGGTAGCCGGCCTCCGAGGCATGAAACCCGTCGGAAGCAAAACCGGCCTCGGGGTTGGTGATCGGCAGGCGCGGCGCCGGCACCGCGCCGCGCTCCAGGCAGAGCCGTTCGCCCATCCGGTTCACCGCGGTGGCGCGGATCTCGAGGATCTTGCCGAGCGGCGACGGCATGGCAGGCGCACGCGTGAACTCCAGCACCGGCGACCATACCACGCGCGACTCCGGCCATTTGGCGCGCAGCGCGTAAAGCAGGCCGCCGAACTCCTTCTTGAAGCGCGGCACGGAATGAAAGTTCTTGGTGTCGTTGGTGCCGATGGCGAGCACGATATGCGTCCACGGATCAGCCGACAGATTGGGCAGGACATGGTCGCGGATCTGACCGGATGTCGCCGAATTGAAGCCGGCGGCACGCCAGCGCACAGCGCTGCCGGTGCGCTGCGCAATCATGACCGCAAGCTGCGCGGCAAGTCCGTTTTCGGAATTGCCGATGCCGACCGAGGCGGCGGAGGAATCGCCCAGCACCAACAGCGAGATTGCCGGAGGCTGGCCCGAGATCTCGTGCATGACCGGTCCCCGCGCCGGCAGCATGCGCGAGGTGCGGCGGCGGACACCCAATCCCTGCCAGACATAGATCGGGAAGGCGAGCCAGGTGAGGAAGGTCGGAAAGCGTCGCATCTGGTCCAACTGGTTTTCGACCAGCATTTAACGCATGTCGCGAGAGAGGTGAACGAGCATTTCCGGCGAAAACAGGATCGCCTCGAACGCTCTACCCCCTTGTCTTACGCAATTCCGGAGGCGCTCCGCACTTTTGCTGGTCAGCCATCGTGGCAATCGCGCTCCGCTTGCGGCTCGCCTGCATATTCGTCATGCAGCCGCACCCAATCCATCAGATTGCGGTAGAGGCCGGTCTCATCGCGGCCCTTCGGCGTCAGGTCCAGATAGTGGTAGGCGCCGATCAGTTGTTCGCCGCCGCGGGCACGCGAAACGAAGGTCAGGAAAATGTCGCCGTTCTCGTCCCTATAGAAAACGCTGGCGCCCGGAAGCTCCTTCGATGTCCGGGGTCGGGTTTCGAAATTGTAGGTGGTGTCGCCAGCCGCGATCTGCCTGTCGGTGAAGGAAACCTGCATATCGAAGTTGAAATCAGACGCATAGGACGACACCCAGTCGAACTTCCAGCCCATGCGCTGCTTGTAGGCTAGAAGCTCTTCCAGCGGCGCGCGCGAGATCACGACCAGCGATACGTCGTGGTGCATGAGGTGCTGGTTGGCACCGTCGATATGATCGGCAAGAAAGGAGCAGCCTTCGCAATGATTGACGCAGCCCGGCCCGAACATGAAATGGTAGACGATCAGCTGGCTGTTGGCGCCAAACAGATCGGCAAGTTTCTTCGGCCCCCGTTCGGTCTCGAAGACGTAGTCCTTGCGGATTTTCAACCAGGGCAGTTCGCGCCGCTCGGCCGCGACGCGCTCGCGAAGCCGCGTCAGTTCCTTCTCGCGGGCCAGATGTGCCTTATGAGCCTCGAACCATTCTTCGCGCGAAACGACCTTGTTGCGATGCATGAACTTCTCCCTGTCTGCACCCCAAGGACGTACGGGATGGGCTCGCCCCGACATCGCCGCTGTCAGGAATGCCCGGAGAAAATAAGAATTCGGATGCCTTGACCCAAGGCCGGTGCGCCAAAACAAAACCCGGGCATGTCGGCCCGGGTTTGAAGGGAAGGATAGCAGTAGCTTCAGGCAGCCTGTTCCAGGCTCGCCTTCCATTTCCCAAGTGCCGCCAGGTGGTTCATGTGGGCGCGGTGGGTGAAGGCGGCCTGGCCGGCGGCGATGTTCGAGGGCTTGCCGCTCCATGCCTTCTGCGGGGCGGCCTGCAGCGCGCGGCCATAGGAGAAAGTCAGCTTCCACGGATGCTGGCCGATGGCGTTGATGGCATTGAGGTTGGCGGTTGCCTCCTCGTCCTCCTGGCCGCCCGAGAGGAAGGCAATGCCCGGCACCGCGGCCGGCACCGCCTCGCGGAACAGTTTTATCGTCTTCTCCGCGACTTGCTCAGGACTGTCCACCGTGCCGGACTTCTTGCCAGAAAGCACCATGTTGGGCTTCAGGATCGTGCCTTCGAGGACGACACCGGCAGCGTGGAGCTCGTCATAGAGTTTTATCAGCGTCGCCTTGGAGACCTCAAAACAAGTGTCGATGTCGTGAGCGCCGTCCATCAGCACTTCGGGCTCGACGATCGGCACGATGCCGGCCTCCTGGCAAAGTGCCGCATAGCGGGCAAGCGCATGGGTGTTCGAGTTGATCGAAGTGACCGAAGGCACGCCCTTGCCGGTATCGATGTCGATCACCGCGCGCCATTTGGCGAAGCGGGCCCCGAGCTTGTAATAGTCGGCAAGCCGCTCGCGCAGGCCGTCGAGGCCCTCGGTAATGGTGTCGCCGGGAAAGCCGGCCAGCGGCTTGGCGCCGGCATCGACCTTGATGCCTGGAATGGCGCCTGCCGCCTTGATGATATCGACCAGCGGCGTGCCGTCGGCGGCCTTCTGGCGAATGGTTTCGTCATAGAGGATAACGCCGGAAATGTATTTGGCCATCGCGTCCTTGGCGCGGAACATCATCTCGCGGTAATCGCGGCGGCTGTCGGGGGTAGACTCGACGCCGATGACGTCGAAGCGCTTCTTGATCGTGCCGGAGCTTTCATCGGCGGCCAGCAGGCCCTTGCCGTCGGCCACAATCGCCGCGGCAATGTCTTCGAGACGTTCGCTCATCATGCTTCTCCTAACCGGTTGGTATCGGCCAGCACGACACTACCGCCAAAGGAATGACGCCGGAAAGCTCGAATCGAGCGAAAGTGGCCGGCGCTGCCGCCAGTTCCCTTCGAGTTGATCGAATTGCCGGTGAGCCGTGGCGCCCTCAGCGCTTCAGCACGTCCACGCCGGGCAATGGCTTGCCTTCCATCCATTCCAGGAAGGCGCCGCCGGCGGTCGAGACATAGGTGAAGTCGTCAGCGACATCGGCGTGGTTCAACGCAGCCACGGTATCGCCGCCGCCGGCGACCGAAACCAGCTTGCCTGCCTTTGTGCGCGCTGCCGCATGCCTGGCCGCCGCCACCGTGGCGTGATCGAACGGCTCGATCTCGAAGGCGCCGAGCGGCCCGTTCCAGACCAGCGTCGCGGCGCGGTCGATCCACTCGCCGATCGTCGTCACGGTCCTGGCGCCGACATCGAGGATCATGCCATCGGCCGGCACGTCCGAGATGGCGACGGTCTCGCAGGCCGCACCCGCCTTGAATTCCTTGGCGACGACGCCGTCGACCGGCAGGATTATGGCGCAGCCGGCCTCTGCCGCTTCGATCATGATCTGCTTGGCGGGCGGAGCCAAGTCGTGCTCGCACAGCGACTTGCCGACATCGGTGCCGCGCGCGGCGAGAAAGGTGTTGGCCATGCCGCCGCCGATGACCAGCGCATCGACCTTCTTCACCAGGTTCATCAACAGGTCGATCTTCGTCGAGACCTTCGCGCCGCCGACGATGGCAACGACCGGACGGACCGGGTTACCCAGGCCCTTTTCCAGGGCCTCGAGTTCGGCCTGCATGGTGCGGCCGGCGAAGGACGGCAAGAGGTGCGCCAGCCCTTCAGTTGACGAATGGGCACGGTGGGCGGCGGAAAAGGCATCGTTGACGAAGATGTCGCCATTGGCGGCGAGCCGTTCGGTAAAACCGGGATCGTTCTTCTCTTCGGCCTTGTAGAAGCGGGTGTTTTCCAGGAGCAGCACGTCGCCCTTGTCCATGGCGGCGACAGCGCTGCCTGCCGTGTCGCCGATGCAGTCGGAGGCGAATGCAACGGGACGGCCGAGCACCTCGGCCGTCGCCCTGGCGATCGGCTCCAGCGAGAATTCGGGCGAGGGACCATCCTTGGGCCGACCGAAATGGGCGAGCAGGATGACCTTGGCGCCCTTGCCGGACAATTCGGCGATAGTTGGCGCGATGCGTTCGATGCGGGTGGCGTCGGAGACCTTGCCCTCAGTGACGGGAACGTTGAGGTCGACGCGCACCAGCACGCGCTTGCCGCTGATGTTGCCGATATCGTCCAGTGTCTTGAAGACAGCCATGCCGGTTCCTTTTCGTCTGAAATCGCCGGGACCATACCTGGCATCAATGACGATGCAAGGCTTGGCTGGGGCCAGGTGCGAAATTTTGAGGCGGACGGGGACATAGTCCGTGAAGACCGCCCGGCCTATGTCGGGCGGGGCGAACGGTCGCTCGCGTCAGCTTTCGGCCGACGCTTTCTCGACCGGGGGCTCAGGGGCGTCATCCGCCTGTGTTGCCCCCCGCGCCCCAGCCGGCTTGCGCCAGTTGCGGATAAAGGCGGTGAGACGGTCGCCGATCTCGCCGGCGCTCAGGAACACAGGCACGCGCGCCACCGGCGCGGTCGGCTCGAAGGATAGGCCGAGCCCGGTGATTTTGCCCTTGTCGTCGACGTCGCGCACAATCAGCTCGATCGGACCAAGCAGCACGCGGTCGGCATATTCGGCATGGCCGCCGAGCCGCGCGGTGACCAGCGCACCGACGGTCTGTTTCTGCTCGGCCTCGCTGAGACCGGGCGCATAGGCGGCTTCCAGTTCGGCGGCGGAACGCGCCGGATCGACGGCGAAGGCGCCGAAGAAATCGGCATCCTCCGGATCGACGACGGCCCGGCTGGCGAACAGCTTGTCGAGCAGGCGGGGATAGCGATCGGGCACGAAGATGTAGACCTGATCGCCGGCGGCGAGCCGGCCCATGTCCTGGAAACGCATCGAGCGGCCGTCACGCAGCACCAGCGAGGGCCGCGCCCAGCGCGGGATGCGTTCGCCGCGCGCCACCGGACTGCCCGGCGCCACACGATAGGCAAGGAGTTCGTGATGCGCGGAGCCGGGCAGTTCCAGTTCGACCTTGTCCAGCGGTCCGAGCCGGGCCGGCACGATCAGGCCGAGGCGTCGCGCCAGCGGGCCGACGGTCCAGCCCTGGATGACCAGGGACACCAGAACGATGATGAAGGCGGCGTTGAAGATGGTGCGGCCGTTTTCCAGCCCGCCGAGCAGCGGTGTGATGGCGAGCAGGATGGATACGGCGCCGCGCAGGCCGACCCAGGAGACAAAGGCGACTTCGGGACGCGGCAGGCGGAAGGGGACAAGGCAGAGCCAGACCGCGACAGGACGGGCGACGAACATCAGGAACAGGCCAAGCGCTATCGCAGGCACCATGATCGCCGGAAATTGCGAGGGCGTCGCGAACAGGCCGAGGATGAGGAACATAATGATCTGCGCCAGCCACGACATGCCGTCCTGGAAGCGTTTCAGGATGGTGACAGCGCGGATGTCGGAATTGCCGGCGATGAGCCCGGCGATATAGACCGCCAGGAAGCCGGAGCCGCCGATGGCACCGGCGGCGGCAAAGACCATCAAGGACAAGGTCAGCACGAAGATCGGCAGCAGGCCATGGTCGAGGTTGAGCCGATCGACCAGGCGCACGATGGCTAGGCCGCCAAGCACGCCGACGATCGCGCCAAGCCCCATGTTTATGAGGAAGCCGAGGATCAGATTGGTGACCAGGACATTGGCTTCGGGGTTGGCGTGGGCGGCGATGATCTCGACCAGCGTGATGGTCAGGAAGATGGCGATCGGATCATTGGTGCCCGATTCAACCTCGAGCGTGGAGCGCACGCGCTCGCGCAGATTGATCTCGCCGGCGCGCAGCAGGAAGAACACCGCCGCCGCGTCGGTCGAAGCGACGGCTGCGCCGAGCAGGAAGGATTCCAGCCAGCTGAGGTCGAGCAGGTAGTAGGCGGCGGCGCCGAACAGACCGGTGGTGAGAAGGACGCCGAAGGTCGCCAGCGACAGGGCTGGTCCTGCCGCCTGCCGCAGGGCGTTGAGCGGCGTGCCGAAACCGGAATCGAACAGGATGACGGCGAGCGCCAGTGAGCCAGCAAAATAAGCGATGCGGGCATTGTCGAACTGGATGCCGAGGCCGTCGGTTCCAGTGGCGAGCCCGATGCACAGAAACAGGAGCAGGAGCGGGGCGCCAAAGCGGAAGGCGATCAGGCTCGAAAACGCCGCGGCGACAACAAGCGCCGTGCCGACCAGCGTAACGAGATAGATCGCATGCTCCATCCGTGATTTGCCCCTCGAATTCCTCTGCCTCCTGGCTTCGCGGCAGAGTGGGGCGAAGGCGTGACCAGTGCAAGGCGGGAGGGTGGTTTTTTGCCCGGCGCCGCCGATTTTCGCGCTGCTGCTCCGGCAGATGAAAACGCCCGGACGAAGCCGGGCGTTTCGAGTGTCGGGAAGATCGATCTTCGATCAGGCGATGGTCTTGCCGAAAGCGACGGCGGTGTCGCCCATGCGGTTGGAAAAGCCCCATTCATTGTCGTACCAGGACAGCACCGAAACGAAGTTGCCGTCCATCACCTTGGTCTGGTCGAGCGCCATGATCGAGGAACGCGGATCGTGATTGAAGTCGATCGACACGTTCGGGTGATGGGTGACGCCGAGGATGCCCTTCAGCTTGCCGTTGGAGGCGGCGATGACCGCCTCGTTGATTTCCTGCACCGTGGTCGAGCGCTTGGCGATGAACTTGAAGTCGACGACCGAGACGTTCGGCGTCGGCACGCGGATCGAGATGCCGTCGAGCTTGCCCTTGAGGTCGGGCAGGACGAGGCCGATCGCCTTGGCGGCGCCGGTCGAGGTCGGGATCTGCGACAGGGCGGCGGCGCGGGCGCGGTAGAGATCCTTGTGCATGGTGTCCAGCGTCGGCTGGTCGCCCGTGTAGGAATGGATCGTCGTCATCATGCCCTTTTCGATGCCGACCGTCTCATGCAGGACGGCCGCCAGCGGCGCCAGGCAGTTGGTGGTGCAGGACGCATTCGAGATGACGATGTGGTCCTTGGTCAGCTTGTCGTGGTTGATGCCGTAGACGACGGTCAAGTCAGCGCCGTCGGCGGGCGCCGAGACCAGCACGCGCTTGGCGCCGGCGGTCAGGTGCGCGGCTGCCTTGTCGCGGGCGGTGAAGATGCCGGTGCATTCGAGCGCGATGTCGATGCCGAGTTCCTTCCACGGCAACTGCGTCGGATCCTTGATCGCGGTGACCTTGAACTTTTCCTTGCCGACGGTGATCTGGTCGCCGTCGACCGACACTTCATGCGGAAAGCGGCCGTGCACGCTGTCAAAGCGCAGCAGGTGGGCGTTGGTCTCGACCGGGCCGAGATCGTTGACGGCGACGACATCGATGTCCTTGCGGCCGGACTCATGGATGGCGCGCAGGATGTTGCGGCCGATGCGGCCAAATCCGTTGATGGCAACTCTGACAGTCATTTTTCTCTCCCGGGGAGCTGGAGGGCAGACGATTGGTCCGCAGCTTCATAGCGGCGGATGGGCAAAGAATCCAGCCGCGGCGGACTGGATTTAAATCGATTAGGTTGAGCCAGCCCGGCGAAACCGCTTTTCACGCGATCTCGTCGGGTATTTTGTTTCGTGCATGTCGTTGTCCCAAATCGCGATACACTTTTGGGCGACATGCCAGGCCTCATCTGCCTTGCAGGCGGGCTTCCGCCGCCTTGGCAGCCGCCTCGGCTGTGATGCCGAAATGCGGATAAAGCTGTTCGATCGTACCGCTCGCACCGAAGCCGGTCATGCCGATGAAGATGCCGTCCGAGCCGATGAGATGATCCCAGCCCTGGCGGATGCCGGCCTCGATCGCCATCTTGATCGGTGCGTCGCCGATCGTCTTCTTGCGATAGGCGTCGCTCTGCTTATCGAACAGTTCGAAGCAGGGCACCGAGACGACACGGGTCGGGTGACCATGCTTTTCCAGAAGGTCGCGGGCGCCAAGCGCGATCTCGACCTCGGAACCGGTGGCGAAGATCGTCACAGCGGCCTCGCCGCTGGCGGCGGCGAGTTCATAGGCCCCCTGGCTGCTCAGGTTCTTTTCGGTGAACTCGGTGCGCACCGTCGGCAGGTTCTGGCGGGTCAGCGCCAGGGTCGACGGCGTCTTTTCGGATTCGAGCGCGATCTGCCAGCATTCGGCGGTTTCCACCGCGTCGGCCGGACGGAACACATTGTGGTTGGGAATGGCGCGCAGGGCGGCCATGTGCTCGACCGGCTGGTGGGTCGGCCCGTCTTCGCCCAGACCGATGGAATCATGGGTCATGACGAAGATCGAGCGGATGCCCATCAGCGAGGCAAGCCGCATCGAGGGGCGGGCATAGTCGGAGAAGCACATGAAGGTACCGCCATAGGCAATGAGGCCGCCATGCAGCGTCAGGCCGTTGATCGCGGCAGCCATGCCGTGTTCCCGGATGCCGTAATGGACATAGCGCTGGCCGTAATCGTCCGGCGTGATGTTCTTGGTCTGGCTGGTCTTGGTGTTGTTGGAGCCGGTCAGGTCGGCCGAGCCGCCGATGGTTTCCGGCACCGCGCCATTGATGACTTCCAGCGCCATTTCCGACGATTTGCGGGTCGCGACCTTCGGCTTGTCGGCTGAAAGCTTCTTCTTGTAGTCGGCGATGACGGAGTCGAAATTCGCCGGCAGCTTGCCACTGGTACGGCGCTCGAACTCGGCCTTCAGCTTCGGATCGGCCTTGGCCAGGCGGCCTTCCCAGTCCGTGCGCGCCTTGACGCCGGCCTTGCCGGCGGTGCGCCAGGCGTCGAGAATGTCAGCCGGGATCTCGAAGGGCGGCGAGTCCCAGTTGAAGAACTTGCGCGCGCCAGCGATCTCATCTGGGCCGAGCGGCGAGCCATGCGCCTTGTTGGTGCCGGCCTTGGTCGGGGCACCGAAGCCGATGGTCGTCTTGCAGGCGATCATCGTCGGCTTGTCGGAATGGCGGGCGGCCTCGATGGCATAGGCGATCGCTTCCGGATCGGTGCCGTCGATGTGGCTGGCGTTCCAACCGGAGGCCTGGAAGCGCGCGACCTGGTCGGTGTTGTCGGCAAGCGAGACCGGACCGTCGATCGAGATGTTGTTGTTGTCCCAGAAAACAATCAGCTTGTTGAGCTTGAGGTGACCGGCAAGGGCGATGGCTTCTTGGGAAACACCTTCCATCAGGCAGCCGTCGCCGGCCAACACATAGGTGTAGTGGTCGACAAGGTCGTTGCCGAAGGCGGCGTTCATGATGCGCTCGCCGAGCGCGAAGCCGACCGAATTGGCGAGGCCCTGGCCAAGCGGGCCGGTCGTGGTCTCGATGCCGGTGGCGTGGCCATATTCGGGATGGCCGGCGGTTTTCGAGCCCAACTGGCGGAAGTGTTTGATCTGGTCGATGGTCATGTCTTCGTAGCCGGTCAGGTGCAGCAACGAATAGAGCAGCATCGAACCATGGCCCGCCGACAGGATGAAGCGGTCACGGTCGGCCCAATGCGGGGCTTTGGGGTCGTATTTCAGGAAGCGGGTGAACAGCACCGTGGCAATGTCGGCGCAGCCCATGGGCAGGCCGGGATGGCCAGAATTCGCCTTCTCGACGGCATCCATGGAGAGAAAACGGATCGCATTGGCCATCCGGTCATGTTGTTCACGCGACGTCATGGTACCTCCAGGGTGGGGGTTTGGGGGCTTGGGAGAGCCCTTGAAAAGGGTGCGCGACACATAGCAGGCGCGGGCTTTTAGTCAACAAATCGGGTGCAGATTTGCCGGTCTTGTGATGTCGGCGGTGGACCTACTTTAGCGTTAGCGGGGGACAGTCGCGAGAGCTTTATTGACGTTGCCTTCACCCGGTGCCTAATGTTTCCGGGATAACGCGTTCTGAACGCGAACGATTCGGTGATGGGCAGGGCACAGGACGAAGCCATGACCGGGGAAACCACGCTCAAGGAAGTAATCGCCAGGCTGAGCAAGGCCATCGAAGGGCTGGAAAACGCCGTCGCGGCCAAGCTCGAGCATGAACGCGACTATTCGGAAGCCGAGGCCGAAGTGCAGCGGATGAATGCCGACCGCTCGCGGTTGGCGCAGGAACTCGACAATTCCGAAGCGCGCGCCGAACGGCTGGAAGACGCCAACAAGGAAGTGTCGCGAAGACTGGTGACCGCGATGGAAACCATCCGCGCCGTGTTGGACAGATAGGAGCTGGCCCCGATGGCACAGGTCACGGTTTCAATCGACGGCAAGCAGTACCGCATGGCCTGCGACGAGGGCCAGGAAGAGCATCTGATCGATCTCGCCGAGCGCTTCGACCGCTATGTCTCGCATCTGAAGGATTCTTTCGGCGAGATCGGTGACCAGCGGCTGACCGTCATGGCCGGCATCATGGTGATGGACGAGCTTTCCGAGCTGCAGAAGCGCGTCAAGGGCATGGAAAGCGAAGTGCTGACCTTGCGCAAGACGCGCGACGAGGCGCTGACCAAGGCCGACAAGAGCGACAGCGTGCTGACCGGCGCGCTCGGCGCCCTGGCGCAGCGCATGGAAGATTTGACGGCGACGCTGGCAATCAACAAGGCCTGAGGCGTCTTTGCCGATTCCTGCCGCTTGTCCTCATGCCCGATATCAATCACGTCGTAATTTTTGGCCCTGATCCCGCGTGTGTGGGAAAATTTTTGCGCATCGAGTGAATGACCGTCATCTCCAGCGTTTAATCAGTCGCGCTGCGGTGCTACGATTAGGTGCCGGGGCGCCGGGCGGCGAAGATACCGGCCACATTCACAAGGGGTAGGGATAGGTCATGAGTCTTCGTATCAACGATATCGCGCCGGACTTCACCGCCGAGACCACGCAGGGAGCCATCAAATTCCATGACTGGATCGGCGACGGCTGGGCGATCCTGTTCAGCCATCCGAAGAATTTCACGCCGGTCTGCACGACCGAGCTTGGCACGATGGCGGGGCTCGAGGGCGAGTTCAAGAAGCGCAACGTCAAGATCGTCGGCATTTCGGTCGACCCGGTCGAAAGCCATGGCAAATGGCAGGACGACATCAAGACGGCGACCGGCCATTCGGTGCATTACCCGCTCATCGGCGACAAGGACCTCAAGGTCGCCAAGCTTTATGACATGCTGCCAGGCGGCGCCGGCGAAACCTCGGAAGGCCGCACACCCGCCGACAACGCCACCGTACGCTCGGTCTACGTCATCGGGCCGGACAAGAAGATAAAGCTGGTGCTGACCTACCCGATGACCACGGGGCGCAACTTCGACGAGATCCTGCGGGCGGTCGATTCCATGCAGCTTACCGCCAAGCATCAGGTGGCGACGCCGGCGAACTGGAAACAGGGTGAGGACGTCATCATCACCGCCGCCGTTTCCAACGAGGATGCGATCAAGCGTTTCGGCGCCTACGAGACGATCCTGCCCTATCTCAGGAAAACCAAGCAGCCCTCCGCCTAAGCCGGTACGTCGGAATAGTTTCCGGCTTTCCGCTCCTGCGAACCAAGTCACGCTTGACTGGTTCGTCGGGGCGGACAACGATGCTCACGGTGGGTTCCGGCGGAGAAAATCGTTTCTGCCGGCTAGGTTTGGGGAAGCCGGACGTGCAGATAGCTTTGGCGAAGCCGCAGGTCAGCGGCTTTTATGACAAGCCGACCGGGGCCATCCAGTATGTCGTCGCAGACCCGGCGACGAAGCGATGCGCCATTATCGATCCGATCCTCGACTTCGATGAAAAATCCGGCGCGACCAGTACGATGAGCGCGGATAGCTTGCTCGACTTCATTGGGGAAAACGGGCTGGAACTCGAGTGGATCCTCGATACCCATCCCCACGCCGACCATTTCTCGGCGGCGCATTACCTGAAACAGGAGACTGGAGCGCCGATGGCGATCGGCGACAAGGTCGTCGACGTCCAGGCACTGTGGAAAGTGATCTATAACTGGCCGGACTTTCCGGCTGACGGCTCACAGTGGGACAGGCTGTTCGCCGAGGGTGAGACCTTCCGGATCGGAACCCTTCCGGTCAGGGTGCTGTTCTCGCCTGGACATACATTGGCATCGATTACGTATGTGATCGGCGACGCCGGCTTCATCCACGACACGCTGTTCATGCCCGACAGCGGCACGGCAAGGACGGATTTTCCCGGTGGAAGCGCCGCGCGGTTGTGGCGCTCCGTCCAAGGCATCCTGGCCTTGCCGGAGGAAACCCGGCTGTTCGTCGGCCATGATTACCAGGCTGGCGGTCGAGAACCGATGTGGGAAAGCACGGTCGCGGCACAGAAGGCGACCAACATCCACCTGGTCGCCGCGCGTACAGAGGCCGAGTTCGTCGCGCTACGCGAGGCGCGCGATCGCACATTGCCGATGCCGCGGCTGATCCTGCATGCACTGCAGATCAACATCAATGGCGGGCGGCTGCCGGAGCCGGAAGCCAATGGCCGGCGCTACCTGAAATTCCCGCTGGACGGGCTGTGAGGTTTAGTCCCTTCTCCCCGCCACTATAAGGGGAGAAGGTGGCGGCAGCCGGATGAGGGGCGGCGCCAGCATTGATGATGATGTCCGGCATGTGCTGTTGCTCCGGCAAGAACCTGGCAACCTCAGCGCCGCCCCTCATTGTCCTGCCGGACATTTCTCCCCGTGTAGTGGCGGGGAGAAAGGCGCTGCTTCGGCGGCTTCGCCAACAAAAAGGCGGCGCCAGTTTCCTGACGCCGCCCTGCAATTTCCTGCCCGAAGCCGGCTTTAAGCCGCCGGCTGTGCCTCGATGGTGCGCAGCGCCTGCATCTGGCGCTTGGCGGCGGCCTTGACCGCATCCTGCACCTTCTCGAAGGCGCGCACCTCGATCTGCCGCACGCGCTCGCGGCTGATGTCGAACTCGGCCGACAGTTCCTCGAGCGTCAGCGGCTCCTCGGCGAGGCGGCGCGCCTCGAAGATGCGCCGCTCGCGATCGTTGAGCACGGCGAGAGCGCCCGACAGCATGCCGCGCCGGTTTTCCAGCTCGTCCTGCTCGATCAGCATCTCTTCCTGGCTTTCGTGGTCGTCGACCAGCCAGTCCTGCCATTCGCCGGACTCGCCTTCCGTCGCCCGGATCGGCGCGTTGAGTGACGCGTCGCCGGACAGGCGGCGGTTCATCGACACCACTTCGGCCTCGGAAACGTTCAGCCGCGTCGCGATTTCGGCGATCTGGTCGGGCTTGAGGTCGCCATCGTCCAGCGCCTGGATCTTGCCCTTCACCTTGCGGAGATTGAAGAACAGACGCTTCTGGTTGGCGGTCGTGCCCATCTTGACCAGGCTCCACGAGCGCAGGATGTATTCCTGGATCGAGGCCTTGATCCACCACATGGCGTAGGTGGCGAGGCGGAAACCACGCTCGGGTTCGAATTTCTTGACGGCCTGCATGAGGCCGACATTGCCTTCCGAGATCACTTCGCCGATCGGCAGGCCATAGCCGCGATAGCCCATGGCGATCTTGGCGACGAGCCTCAAATGGCTGGTGACGAGCTTGTGCGCGGCCGTAGTGTCTTCATGCTCGGCGTAACGCTTGGCGAGCATATACTCTTCCTGCGGCTGAAGCATGGGAAAGCGGCGGATTTCTTCCAGATAGCGGCTGAGGCCGCCTTCACCGGAAACGATACTGGGTAATGACTGGGCCATGGTAGCGCCCCCTCTCTATTGGAGTGATGCCCCCGAAACGCGGCGGGCATGTGACGCGAACACCAAAAGGCTCGCTCGCGACAACAGATCTTATACAGGAACAAAACCAGAAAAGACAGGCATTTGTTCAACACGAAACAGTGTGTCACGTTGAAGTGAACAATGCCACTCAGGTTTTTGACGGCAGGTTCAGAGCTTGCGGAAGCCGCCGACGAGTTCCTCCATGTCCCCCGGTAACGGCGCCTCGAACCTCATCGTTAGATGGGTAATCGGGTGCCGAAATGCAAGGAGCCGTGCATGCAAGGCTTGCCGGGAAAATGCCTGGACCTGGCTTTTCAGCGGTTCGGGCAGCCGATTGGCCTTGGTACGGAAGGCGAGGCCGTAGTCCGGGTCGCCAATCACGGGATGGCCGATATGGGCCATGTGGACGCGGATCTGGTGGGTGCGGCCGGTTTCCAGCCGGCATTCGACGAGGCTAGCGGCAGCGAATTCCCGCTGGCCCTCGCCGAAACGCTCCTGCACGGCAAAACGAGTGACGGCGTGCCGTGCGTCGTCACGGCCTTCCGGCACTACGGCGCGGCGAACCCGGTCGGAGGCGCGGCCAAGCGGCGCATCGATCGTTCCGGTCGGCCTCTGCGGTATGCCCCAGACCAGCGCCAGGTAGGCGCGCTCGAGATCACCCGTCAGGCCGTGGTCGGCGAACGCCTCCGACAGGGCCTTGTGGGCACGGTCGGTCTTGGCGACCACCATGACGCCGCTGGTCTCCTTGTCGAGGCGATGGACGATGCCCGGGCGGCGCACCCCGCCAATGCCAGACAGGCTGTCGCCGCAATGATGAATCAGCGCATTGACCAGCGTGCCGGTCCAGTTGCCGGCGCCGGGGTGCACGACAAGCCCCGCCGGCTTGTTGATGACGATCAACTCGTCGTCTTCGTGGAGCACGTCGAGCGCAATGGTCTCGCCTTGCGGCTGAGCCGGCTCCGGTTCCGGCATGGCTACCGACACATTTTCGCCCGCGCGCATCTTTCGCTTGGTTTCGTCGACCGGCTTGCCGTCGATGACGACGGCGCCTTGCCTGATCAGCATCTGCACGCGACTGCGTGACATATCCGGGCCAAGGGCTGCCGCCAGCCACTGATCAAGGCGTTGGCCGGCCGCGTCCGCGCCGGCGACCAGCAAGGTGGGCGCGGCTTCTATCAACAGGTCCTCTATCAATTCGGGGGCCTCTTCGCTATGAGCGCTCATCGAAAAACCATTCCGGAATGTTTGCCATGGCCCGGCCCGATGCCGATGAAGAGCAGGAAAAGCCGCTCGACCCCGAAGTCGACAAGCTGCGCGGCAAGCTCATCCGCTTCATGGCCGTCAATCTCGGCCTGCTCTTTCTGGCTCTTATGGTGGTGATCGCGGCGATTGTCTACAAATCACGCAAAGCAACGCCGGTGAGCCCGCCGCTGGCTGGCGACGTCCAGGTACCCGCCAGCGAACCGCTCACCGGGGACATCGTTCTGCCGGTTGGCGCCAGGGTGGTCGGTCAGTCACTGTCGGGCAACCGCCTTTCGATCGACGCCGAGCTTGCCGACGGCAGCCGTGCGATCTTCATCTATGATATCGCCGAGCGCCGCCTGATCGGCCGTTTCGCGATCCGCAACAAATAGGCAGGCGCCAATGCGGCAAACAGATTTGCCACGGACATGACCGGCTTCGCCGAACACCGTCGTGTCGCGACCGTGGCGCTGGTCGTCGCCAGCTATGACGAGGCGATCGCCTGGTATGTAGAGCGGCTGGGCTTTACGCTGACCGAGGACGTCGATCTCGGCGGCGGCAAACGCTGGGTCACGGTCGCGCCGGCCGACGGGCAGGGCGCCAGGCTGCTGCTGGCCGAGGCGTCCGACGAGACGCAGAGGAAAAGCATCGGCAACCAGACCGGCGGCCGGGTTTTTCTCTTCCTCGAAACCCTCGATTTTGCCGGCGACCATGCAGCGATGCTGGACAAGGGCGTCGAATTCCGCGAGGCGCCGCGTCACGAAGCCTATGGCACGGTGGCGGTTTTCGCCGATCTGCATGGCAATCTGTGGGACCTGATCCAGCCGAAACGCTAACGCGGGGGCGGCTTTTCATTCGATGCGGCAAAGCCGCCGAACCCCAGTTGCTTTTTCCCGGCCGTCAGCCTATATCGCCCCTTCTTGAGCGCGCCCATCGTCTAGCGGTCAGGACACCGCCCTCTCACGGCGGGAACAGGGGTTCGATTCCCCTTGGGCGTACCAGGCTTTCCAAGCACTCCAGGCTGTCTCGACGATTTTCGTTGCTGAATTCTTGCTTCGCACTTTTGGCCAACGCCAGGCAAACCGCGTGCAACCGCGTCTTCGCCGGATATCAGTGTTACCGTCTACCGATGCGTTTTGCGGCACAACCGTGTACCCATCGCAACGGTGCGGTCCAGCGCCAGCTACGCGACGCCAGAAGCGCGTTGCGTTCTGCGAGGAAAGTGTCCCGATTGCGGACCACCGCGTCACGCTCGCGCACGACCGCCTCGCGCTCCAAAATCCGCGCTCGAAGCTCCCTATGGAGATGTTCCGCCTCCTCCATCGCTATCGCCAGAAGATCACAGCTGTCGTTGAATTTCGTTCGCACCAGATCCAGCTGAGCGCGCAGTTCACGGCTTTCGCCGTCGACCGCCATGGAACGCAAAATCTCATACGCGGTCCGGATCAGAGGTGTGACGTCCGGATGGTTTCGCAGATCTTCGATCGAGACTCTTTCGTGATGCAGCTCCTCTGTCAGGAACTTCTCAATCTCAATATCCGACTGGCTGGCAGGAGCCGGCCAGATGATCCCGATTTCGTCTGTCGCATCGCTAAAAAGCCGCCGCCAGTCAGTGCGGAAATCTTCGTGACGCCACAAACAACGTGGCATGTCTCGTGACTGGTGCTCCGCTTCAAGCACATGCCTCAGCCAAAGCAGAAGTGACTTCGCCACCGGAAAGCCGTCTCGCCGCTTCAAAGACAGCGCTACCTCAAGAGGATTGCGGATCGGCAGAAATGCGACCGTATCGACCTCCATCTCGGCCAGGATCGACGATATAAACAGAGCAAATCGGCAAATCCGCGGATCCTTGACAAAAAACAGCTGCTCGTCGCCGAATTCAGTGTCCAGGACTGCTCTGATCTTATGTCGATGCCGCTCCGCGGCTCGCGATTGCATCCATTGCGGGTCGAGCGCTCGCCAGTCATGCCAAGAGGAGTTTGCCGATGCGAGTAAGTCGTCATTGGCGAGAAGCAGGCGGGAGCTCTCCCAATAACCCGTGGGGTTGTAGGAGTCAGCGGGCAGCAGTTTCTTCGGACTGGCCGCTCCCAGTGCGTTAATCACGCCGCCGAGCGCTGAGGTGCCGCTGCGGTGCATGCCAAGGATGAGGATTGCCTTTCTCCGGGGAGACCTTCGGAGGTCGCGCGTCGGGACCGCCTGTTGCGGGCGTTCCGGCAGCGGCAGCCGTGCCGAAAGCCATTCCGAAATTCCTGCCGGAAGCTCCAGCGTTCCGTCCAACACCGGATTTGCACCCCCCGACCCGGCGCTGAACAGGCCGTGATAGTGGAGGTGGACCAGCCGCGCTGTGTCAGGCGCCGCTAGAGCGGCCAACATGTTGAGAGGAAAGTTGTGCGTGGCTGGCAACGTCCGCACGGGGTGGTTTGCGGCGACTGCAGCCAGTGAAAGAGCGGCTTGGCTTGTGCCCCAAAACGCGGTGGCCTCTCCGTCCAGGACCCCGGTCCCTGTGTTGATAATTGGGCCCTCGGGCCATGACTTCAAATCCTCAGCCACTAATCGTTCGAAAATGTCTTCAGCACGCTGAAATAGCCCGTGTGACCGTTTTGCTACAAAAAGCCCAGCATTATAGCTCGCTCGCACTGCCTGACCATGGACAGTTGTTTGCACGATGGGGAGATGGTCATAGTCGACGCCGACAAGTGCGCATGCCTTCCTCCAGTAACTATCGAATGGGTCACCAGGACCCGTCGTGCACATCCCTTTAACATCTACCGGGCGTGCGGCGGCCGATTTTGTGCCCAATGAAAAATCCGGCTCAGCGATGAATATTGTATCGCTATCGAGCTGGATAATTATTGGCGGCCCAGGCCGACGTTCGACGTGGGCGAGCGCATGAACACGATAGGACGGGCCATACTGCGGACAGCAGCTTTCTATCTCGATCGGTAAATATTCTACGTCCAGTCGCTTAAGTTGGTGGCGTGTAGATAAGGATGGGCGACGGCTGCTTCTTGGCGACACGACCGTTATCGGGCATCGCGAATAGGCGCCGGCGAAACACCGTATGCTCTCGCACAGCAAAACGGCTTGCGCTTCGAGAATGCCCGCCTCGGCAAGCAGGACAAATTCGACCCTGTCTTCAACGATGTCGCCAATGTCGCCGCGCCGGCACTTTGCTATTCCGACTTCCAATCCGTTTTCCACCGATCCACCTCAGCCCAAGCCCTCCGATAGCTCGACCATGTCTGCATTCGCAATCAGAAACCGCTACAAGACGACTGCATAATGTGACTGTTTTTGGGATGATCCCGGGTGGCTGATCGAAACTGGCGGAACCTCTATTCCAACGAGCCAAAGTCGAGCGCATTGCAGCGCCTAAAAGAGATTTCTGATCGCGGTCGGCATCGATTGGGACGGCCGGCGCCAGATCCTGGCCGTGGAGATGGCCAATCGCGAGAGCCGCTCGGCCTGGAAGGTGTTCCTGGTGGCGCTGAAGCGGCGCGGCCTCAAGGGCGTCGAGTTGGTCGTCCGACGACCATGCCGGCCTGGTCGCGGCGATCGGCGAGGTGATCCCCGAAGCCGCATGGCAGCGCTGCTACGTGCACTTCCTCAGGAACGCGCTCGATCACCTGCCGAGCAAGCACGGCGACGACTGCCTACAGGAACTCAGATGGCTCTACGACCGCCGCGATCTCGCCGAGGCCAAGGCTGATCTCGCCGCATGGCTGTCCAAATGGTCGGGCCGCTATCCAAGGCTGACGACGTGGGTGGAGGAGACCATCGAGCGCACGCTGACCTTCTTTTGTCTGCCGCGCCAGCACCACAAGCACCTGAAGTCCACCAACATGCTCGAACGCCTCAACGAGGAAATCCGCCGGCGCACCTATGTCGTGCGCATCTTCCCCAACGCCGAGAGCTGCCTGCGCCTGGTCAGAGCGCTGGCCGTCGAGAACCAACGAAAACTGGATGGAGGCCAACCGATACATCAACATGGACGACCTGCGCGAGCACAAGAAGCTCGCTCTGCGCCAAGCTGCATGACCAGCTTCATGGCCGCCCCATTTTTGCATAACTTCACGCACACAACCGATTCCCCTTGGGCGTACCAGGCAACGGTCCTGTCGTTGACCTCCAGACAATCCTGCAGTTTCGGACCCTTTCCGCATGGGCTCCGCATACCTCGAAAGAGCACGCAAAGCCTGCGATAGCGGGGGCTTCCCATACCCCGAATCCAAGCCAATTTAAGTCAAGCCGCGACGCTTGAAAGTAGTGCGTTCTCTGATACTTGGGCGCGGGGATAGCTTTCGCGGCAACCCGGGTCTTGGGTCGGGTAGAGTTTGGAATGGCCTCTGTTAGGACGACATGCACGCACTGCCATGGCGGTAGAAAGATTTTCGATTGCTCGAGATGGCGTGCTTCAAAAGGGTATTGCTGCCCGCAGGGGACACATCAAAGCGGTTGCCCGAGAAAGACCATGATATGCGGGCAGTGTGCCGGGCCTGGAACGATACCAGAAACCGAGTTCAGGCCGTCGCGTAGGCCGTCCTATCGCGACAATTTGCGCTTCGCGGCAATCTATTCCTGGCCTTGTGGGCAGGGGCGGCGGGCAGGTTAAGGTTTGGTTCACCAATAGCCTGTCTACTGGGGACAATTCGCTTTGGGCCTGCGACCACGGATGTACTGGCGCAGCTGTCGAGGCGGAAAGGAAAGGTCGGCTCTGTGCCGGCCTTTTTGTTTTCGGGTACATGGCTCGCATCGGCCAGGCGCCAGGGCGGCTCCGGAGTCGGCTCTCTTCGAACAACTTTTTGGCAGGGATATTGTCATTGCCCGTGTCGGCTCTACCATCGATCCCAGCAGTCCGGCGCGGGTTGCCGGACTGTCGTGACGATGAGGGCTTGCGATGAAACATGTTGCAAAACTGGCGATCGCGGGTTTGATGTCGGCAGGTGTCGCATGCGCATCGGCCGCAACGCTCAACACCATGGACGATGTCGGGACCGCGATCCAGTCCTGCTGGACACCGCCTGCCGGTGCCGGAGATTCGACTGTAACCCTGAGTTTCAGTTTCAAGCGCGACGGTACTCTGATAGGGCCGCCGCGACCAACCGCCGCCAAGGTGGCTGGCGACGACAAGGCGCGTAAGGCGTTCATCGATGCGGCAATAGCGGCGGTGAAGAATTGCACGCCGCTGAGTCTATCGCCGCAGCTATCGCAAGGAATTGCCGGCAACGTGTTTACGCAGCAATTCGTTTCGCCCAAGCACTAGCGGTATGCCCAAAAAACGCCTGCCATGGAGTGGGCATCGGCACGGGTGGTTCGTCGGACCGGAGAACCTTGTCGGGCGTCTTTCCCGCGCCGCGGATCAATGGCTCAGGCGCCGTGCTTCGGCATGCCGTGCCAAATCCGGAGTCTCGAAGACGTAGTCGCTCCAGGCGGATTCCGGGATTTGCCCGGCCAGATAGCACTCCAGCAACAGGCTTTCCTCGGGACTGAGCGGCCGTGGGGCACGCCCGTGATCCAGCCCGAGAGAGTGAAAAAGATTTCTTGTTAGCTCCGATACGGTGAAATGCATCGACATCCCGCGTTCTCCTTTGCGCTTCAACGCAGCAGCACGGGCAAAGGTTTCAGCACCAGACACCGTAATGCCTGATTGATCGCAGGCTCGACGGTGCGTGTGGTCGGCCCCGCCTTTTTCCCGGCTGAATGACCCACGAGTGTTTTCGCGGGAACGTTCGTCTTCGGAACGGGGTCCGCCTCCCGGCGTTGTGGTCGATATCAGGCAGGGAGAACGCCATGGCCACGTTCAGGGAAATGCGGGTACTGGAGATCGTCGAAGACGCCTCACTGACTACCGACCAGAAGATCGCCGAATTGCGCAAGATCGAATCCGAGGCGCGCGGACTGCAACGGGCGGCGTCGGAGAGCCCGATGGGCGACGATGACGGCTGGCAGGACGATCTGCGCCAGGTTCGGCTTGCGCTCGACAAGCTCGGCGCCAAGGAACCGAGGAAGGGCGCGGCATCGCTATAGACCGTTCTAAAGCACGTCGCGTCGAAGCGGATTCAGGCCTTTGTTTTATGCATTAATCGCAAACCATGCGAACTCTTTGACCGGGAGCGCTTACGTTCCTGCATGCCAATTGTTTTTCGGGGCCCGATGACGGAGGAGAGGGCGGTGACACCCTGGCCTGAGACCGTCTGTGGGGCGCAGGCTTAACCACCCTGCGCTCGTAAAACCGCCCGGGAGGCTGGGGTGGACCCGGGAAGGCGCCGTTGTCGACCTGCGGCTGGTAGTCGACATTGGGCGGCGGCCGGTCCCAGATCCGCCTGGCGTCGAGCGGCCGCGGGATAACCACCGTGCCGTCATAGCTGCGAGAGCAGCCGCCGCCGAAAAGCAGCGCCACGCTCAGCAAGAAAGGCCCTATCCGTCCGTACATTAGCAACACCCCTGCGCATGCTTATAGCGCGGCCTTGCTCCGCGCCACAACCGGACGGAATAACGCAGCAGGAACAGGCCGGTTGCGCCGTTAAGGTTAGCGGATCGTTAATGCTTCTGCGGCACATTCCGCCGACGAACCGCGGAGGGAGGGTTCGGCCTTGATTTTCGGGGTGGGGACAGCATGGCGGAAACGGACGAAGCAATCGGCGCGCGGGGCAAGCGCAAGCCCGGCAAGGCAGCCGCGCATGGCGGCGATGGGTCATCCGGCGTCGACATGGATTGCGTCGACGCGCTGCGCCAACTCGTCGAAGCGGGCTCGGACTGGATTTGGGAAACCGACGCGGAACTGCGCTTTTCCTGGCTTTCCCAAGATTATCAGGCGGCAACCGGTATCGATCCGGCAATCGTGCTAGGCCGGTTCCGCTTCGACTTTCTCAACCAGGTCCTGCAGGGCAACCGCGGTGCGGCGGCGCATCTGGAGGATTTGCAGGCGCACCGGCCGTTCCGCGACTTCGTCTACGAACTGAAGGGAGGCCGCCCCGACTGCCGCTGGGTGCTGACGTCAGGCGTCCCGCGTTTCGACAGCGAAGGAAAATTCGTCGGCTATCGCGGCCTTGGCCGCAACGTCACCGCGCTGGTGGCCAGCGCCTTCGAGGCCATGCAGCCGGCGGCTGGCGGCGACACCGTCCAGCATCTCGCCGATCTCGAGCGGACGATGGATGCCATGCATATGGGCGTCGTGCTTCTAGACGCCAGGCTCGATACGCTCATCGTCAATAAGGCCTATCGCGATCTCTCCAGGATTGCGGATGGGGCCGTGACGGTAGGCGCGCCGTTCAGCCTGCTGATGGAACTCAATCGCCGCAACGGCATCTATGGCGACATCGACGAAGAGCAATGGCAGCGCTACCTCGCCACGCGTATCGAAGAGATCAAGAACGGTACCGTCGCGCCTCGGGAGTTTGTCCACACCGACGGGCGCACCATGATGTTCTCCGTCACGGCTCTGTCGGGAGGCAAACGCCTGCTGACCTACTACGAGGTCACCGAGGTCAAGCGGCGCGACGCCGAGATCGAGAACGCCAACGCAAAGATAGCCGAGACTTTCGCCAATCTCCGCACCATGGTCGATCAGATGCCGATCGGTGTTCTCGTCCTCGATGCCGACATGCGCGCCGAGGTCATCAACCGCGCCTTTTACGATTTCTGGCAGATCGACGCCCGGCGCGCCGAGACCGGCTGCAGCTTCCGCGATCTGATGGAAGCCAGCCGCGACATCGACCCGTATGGTTCGGACAACGCGACATGGCAGCGGCATGTCGCCGAACGCGAGGCTGAAATCAGGGCCGGCACAGCTGGAGCGAGGCAGTTCCCGCGCAATGACGGCAGGACGCTGATCTCGTCGATGGCGCCGCTGGCCGGCGGCAAGCGGTTCATTTCCTATGTCGATGTCACCGACATGAAGGATCGCGAGGCCGAACTTGCCGAAGCGCTGGAAAAGGCGCGGCTGGCGGAAGCAGTAATCAACGGGGTCAAGGATCCGATCTTCGTCAAGGACGACAATCTGCGCTTCGTGTTCGTCAACAGGGCCTTCGCGGCGCTGTTCAAGCAGGCGCCGCAAGCCATGCTTGGCAGGCCGGGAAGCGATTTCCTCGGGCCGGACGAGGTCGCGCTGTTCGAAAGCAGCGAACGCGAGGTGCTGGCCGGGGGACAGCAATACGAAGTGGAAGAAAGCTTCGAGGCCGGCGGCGGCACCCGTTCGCGTATCGTCAGGAAGAATCGCGTCCGCATGGCAAGCGGCCGCGACTATGTCGCCGGCTTTCTCTTCGACATCTCCGACATGAAGCGGCGCGAGACCGAAGCCGAAGACGCGCGCAAGCATCTCGCCAGCGTGCTGGAATCGCTGCCGGCGGGCGTCATCATCTACGACCGCGACGACAAGTTCGTCTTCGCCAACCACAGACTGCAGGATACGTTGCCGGCGCTGAAGCCCTTCTGGCAGCCCGGCCGCACCTTCCGCGAAGCGCTGGAGTTCGGCCATTCGGTGGGTTATTTCCGTTCGAGTGGCGATCCTGAGATCGACAGCCTGTACGAAGCCGATTCCGAACGCTGGCTTGACGGCATCCTGGCGCGTTACCGTCTGCCGAATTCCTCCTATGAGCGCCTCAACGCGGATGGCCGCTGGTACCAGGTCTACGATATGCGCACAGGCGACGGCACGTTCATCGGCGTGCGCGTCGACATCACCGACCTCAAGAGCCGCGAGGCGGCGCTTCATGACTCGATGCGCCAGATCGATCTCTTCCGTCATGTCATGGACGAGTTGCCGGTGGCCGCCTTCATCAAGGCGCAGGACCTGAGCATCGAATTCGTCAACAAGGCCTGGTGCGCGCTGACCGGTCTCGCCAAGGACGATGTCATCGGCCGGACCGACCGTCAGCTGTTCAGCGGCGAGGAAGCGGAAGGCTTCAGCCAGGACGACACCGATGTCGTGACGAACGGGAATGTGCGCGAGGTCGAGGAGCCCGTCACTCATCGTGACGGAACGGTGCGGCAGTTGATGACGCGCAAGAGCCGCCTGGTGGCCACGGACGGATCGGTGCATCTGGTCGGATCCAGCACCGACATCACCGACGTCAAGGCGCGCGAGCAAGCTCTGGAAGAGAGCATGCGCGAGAACGAGGTGTTCCGCAGCCTGATCGACAACGTGCCGGTGTCGATCTACGCCAAGCGCTCCGATCTCAGGCAATTCTATGTCAACAAGGGCTGGTGCGATCTCACCGGCTTCAGCAAGCAGGAGGCGATCGGCAAGACCGACGTCGAGATCTTCGGGCCGGATGGCGAGGCCTTCGTGGCCAGCGATCTCGCTGTACTGCGTACGGGCGAGACCCAGGAGATCGAGGAGACGGTGCGCCTTTCAGACGGCAGCGTCAGGCATCAGTTCGCGCGCAAGGGCGCAATGATCGCCTCCGACGGTTCGCTCTACCTGATCGGTTCGACCACCGATATCACGGAACTCAAGCAGCGCGAGGCGGAGCTCAGCGAGGCGCGCCAGCGCGCCGTGCTCGCCGACCGCGCCAAGTCGGAGTTCCTCGCCAATATGAGCCACGAGATCCGCACGCCGATGAACGGCGTACTGGGCATGGCTGAACTCCTGGCCAAATCCAATCTCGATCCGAAGCAGAAGACATTCACCGACATCATCGTCAAATCGGGCAACGCGCTCTTGACCATCATCAACGACATCCTGGATTTCTCCAAGATCGATGCCGGCCAGCTGGTGCTCGACCCGGCGCCTTTCAATCTGGCCGAGGCGATCGAGGACGTGGCGACGCTGGTTTCGACACGGGCCAAGGAAAAGGATCTCGAGCTCATCGTGCGCATCGAACCACGGCTCGAAAGCCTATTCATCGGCGATGTCGGCCGCATCCGGCAAATCGTCACCAACCTGCTCGGCAATGCGGTGAAGTTCACCGATGAAGGCCACGTGCTGGTCGACGTGACCGGCGAACGGGTTCCGACGGGAACCAGGCTGACGATCTCGGTCACCGACACCGGCATAGGCATCCCCGAGGAAAAACTGAAACTGGTGTTCGAGAAATTCAGCCAGGTCGATACGTCCTCGACAAGGCGCCACGAGGGCACCGGCCTTGGCCTTGCCATCACCTCGCGGCTGGTCGACCTGATGGGCGGCGACATTGGCGTCGAGAGCGCCGAAGGCAAGGGGTCGACCTTCTGGTTCACCGTAACGTTGCCGGTGGCCGGGCAGCAGAGCGGGCAGCGCATCACGCCGGTGGACGTGACGGGCGCACGCGTGCTGATCGTCGACGACAACGCCGTCAACCGCGCCATCCTGACCGAGCAGATGATCTCGTGGACGTTCGATTCCTGCGCGGCCGAAAGCGGCGCCGAAGGTCTCAAGGTGCTGATCGCGGCCGCCGCCTATGGCGTGCCTGTCGATTGCGTCGTGCTCGATTACCAGATGCCCGAGATGAGCGGCGCCGAAATGGCGCGCATCGTGCGCAACACCGAAGGCCTCGCCGACACGCCGATCATCATGCTGACATCGGTCGACCAATCGCTTGCCAACACCAGCTACCGCGATCTCGGCATCGATGCCCAGCTGATCAAGCCGGCGCGTTCCTCGGTGCTCCTGGAAACGCTGGTCGCGACCATCCAGCGCCATCGCCACACCACCAGCGGCCACGCCGTTCAAACGCTCGCGGACGAGGCGCCCGAGGCTTCCTGGCCGCCGCCCCTGGCGCCATCGGAGCAGCGCGCGCAATTGCAGCCGCCACAGGTTCGCCCCAGGCTGCCTGCGACGGCCGGCGGGCACAGGCTGGATATACTGGTGGCCGAGGACAATGAGGTGAACCAGATGGTGTTCACGCAAATCCTCGGCGAGACCGGCTATGGTTTCGAGATCGTCGGCAATGGCCGCAAGGCGCTCGACGCCTTCGGCACGCTCAATCCGTGCATGATCCTGATGGATGTCTCGATGCCGGAGATGAGCGGTCTCGAAGCGACGGCCGCGATCCGCCGGCTGGAGCAGGAGACCGGCACGCATGTGCCGATCGTCGGCGTCACAGCGCATGCGCTGAAAGGCGACCGCGAGCGCTGCCTGGAGGCGGGCATGGACGACTATCTGCCCAAGCCGATCAGCCCCAGGGCCCTGCTCGAGAAGGTCGAGCGCTGGGTCGGCGCCGGCCGTCAGGTCCACCGCAACGCGGGATAGAGCCCGCGTCGCCTCGATTGCAGGATCAGGCGAGGCAATCAAGGAATCAGCGGGAGATTCGCTGCGTGCAATGGCTATGGTGCGATCGCGCCATATCAAAGGCCGTGTCCAGCCGGAACAATAGCGAAATCGAATTCCGCTCTTCTCAGTTACGGGCGGGAGCAGCGACCGCCTGCAAGAAACAGTGTCACTCTACCCCAACGGACCTGTTTTTGGCGATGGCCCGGCCATGACACGCTCTGGCTGCGAGCAACGCGCTCCCGTCCGGATTTTCTTCATTTGGGAAAAGCCTGGTCGAGTACGGGGTGATTCCAGCCGTCGGTCGGCTCAAGCCCCTGATTCCGGCGGTAAACTCGGACCGCGCCGCGAGCGCCCGAGATCAGCGTCTTTCGCGTTGCCGGCAACGCGTTACCGGGCTGACATGAAACTGTCATGCGACTGTTATAATCGAAGGCTATTGGCCTCAGCGGGCGCCGGCTAGAAGTGGCGCCGAGAGACCATCTTCCGAACAGGAGCAGGCCACATGAGACATTTCATCCGCTCGGCGGCCGTTGCGATTGCAATGGCTGCGGCGTCCACCCTCACCCTTTCCGCAGCAATGGCAGCTGACCTTTCCGGCGCCGGCTCGACCTTCATCTATCCGGTGTTCGCCAAATGGGCCGACACCTACAAGAAGGATACCGGCATCGGCCTCAACTATCAGTCGATCGGCTCGGGCGGCGGTATCAAGCAGGTCATCGCCAAGACCGTGACCTTCGGCGCCACCGACAAGCCGATGTCCGACGCTGATCTGCAAAAGAACGGCCTCGTGCAGTTCCCGATGGTGATGGGCGGTATCGTGCCGATCGTCAACCTCACGGGCATCAAGCCGGGCGAACTCGTCCTCGACGGGAAGACGATTGCCCAAATCTATCTCGGCGCCATCACCACCTGGGATGACGCCGCGATCAAGGCGCTGAACCCCTCGCTCACCCTGCCGTCGACCGCTATCGCCGTCGTGCATCGTTCGGACGGCTCGGGCACGACGTTCAACTTCACCAACTACCTGGTGAAACTGTCACCCGACTGGAAGGACAAGGTTGGTTCGGACACGGCCGTCGAATGGCCGACCGGCGTCGGCGCCAAGGGCAGCGAAGGCGTTGCCAACACCGTCAAGCAGACCGACGGCGGCATCGGCTACGTCGAATATGCCTATGCCAAGCAGAACAATCTCTCCTACTCCAAGATGCTGAACGCCGCCGGCAAGGTCGTCGAGCCGTCGCTCGAATCCTTCGGCGCGGCTGCTTCGAACGCCGACTTCAAGGGCGCCAAGAACTTCAACGTCATCATCACCAACGAGCCCGGCGACGCCAGCTGGCCGATCGCTGCCTCGACCTGGGTGCTGATCCACAAGGCCCCGGACGATGCCGCGGCCACCGGCGAAGCGCTCAAGTTCTTCGCCTGGGCCTACAAGGACGGCAAGGAAACCGCCAAGGCGCTCGACTACGTGTCGATCCCCGACAGCGTCGTCGACCTGATCAAGGCTTCGTGGAAGGCCGACATCCAGGCCGACGGCAAGCCCGTCTACGCCGGCGAGTAACATCTCTCTGGAGGAGCGCCGCCCCGCGGCGCTCCTTTTCAATCAACACAAAGAGCCGAGCTTGACATGAGCGCTGCCCAGGAAGCCTTGCCAGCCGTTCGAGGTTCACGTGACGCCACCGTCAGACGGTTCGCGTTGACCGATTCGATCTTCCATGGGCTGACCCGCGCCGCCGCCATTCTCGTGTTGGTGCTGCTCGGCGGCGTCGCCATCTCATTGTTCGCCGGTTCCTGGCAGGCCCTGTCGACCTTCGGCTTCTCCTTTCTGACCACCGAGAGCTGGAACCCCGTCACCGAGAAATTCGGCGCCCTGGCGCCCATTTATGGCACCATCGTAACCTCGGCCATCGCCATCCTGATCGCCGTGCCGCTCGGCATCGGCATCGCCATTTTTCTCACCGAGCTTTGCCCGCGTCCGCTCCGGCGCCCGATCGGCATGGCGGTGGAACTGCTCGCCGGCATCCCTTCGATCATCTACGGCATCTGGGGCCTGTTCGTGTTGGCACCGTTCCTGCAGACGACAGTGCAACCATTCATCATCAGCGTGTTCCATGGCATTCCCGGCCTTAGCAGTCTGTTTGCCGGCCCGCCCTACGGCATCGGCCTGCTGACCTCGTCGCTGATCCTCGCCATCATGGTGCTGCCCTTCATCACCTCGATCACCAAGGACGTGTTCGACACGGTGCCGCCGGTGCTGAAGGAGTCCGCCTACGGCATTGGCTGCACGACCTGGGAAGTGACGCGCCGCGTCGTCATCCCCTACACCCGCATCGGCATCATGGGCGGCGTCATGCTCGGCCTCGGCCGCGCGCTTGGCGAAACCATGGCGGTAACCTTCGTCATCGGAAACGCGCATCGCATCTCTACCTCGCTGTTCGCGCCGGCAACGACAATCTCCGCGACCATCGCCAATGAATTCACCGAAGCCGTCGGCGATCTCTACACGTCCTCGCTGGTGGCGCTCGGCCTGATCCTGTTCGTCATCACCTTCCTCATCCTTGCCATCGCACGCTACATGCTGATGCGCATCGACGCCCGCACCGGAGCCTGACCGATGTCGACAGCCTCGTCGCTTCACAGCCGCCGCAAGACCAGAAACTCGGTGATGATGACGCTGTGCGTCGTCGCCGCGGGCATCGGGCTTGCCTGGCTGGCACTGATCCTCGGCGCGCTGGTCTACAAAGGCGCCGCCGGGCTGTCCCTTGACGTCTTCACGCGGATGACGCCGCCCCCCGGCGATGCGGGCGGCCTGCTCAACGCCATCTATGGCAGCGTGGTGATGACCGTCATCGCCGTCATCGTCGGCACGCCGATCGGTGTCCTCGCCGGCACCTACATGGCCGAATATGGCCGTTTCTCCAAGCTCACCACCGTGGTGCGGTTCATCAACGACATCCTGCTGTCAGCGCCGTCGATCATCATCGGCCTTTTCGTCTACGAATTGATGGTGCGGCCGATGGGGCATTTCTCGGCCATCGCCGGCGCCGTCGCGCTGGCCATCCTGGTCATCCCCGTGGTCGTGCGCACCACCGAGGACATGCTCAACCTGGTGCCGAACGCCTTGCGCGAAGCCGGCACCGCGATCGGCGCGCCGCGCTGGGTGGTCATCAAGTCGGTCGCTTACCGCGCGGCACTGTCCGGCATCGTCACCGGCATATTGCTGTCGATCGCCCGCATCTCCGGCGAGACCGCGCCACTTCTTTTCACGGCGCTGAACAACCAGTTCTGGTCGAGCAACCTCAACGCGCCGATGGCCAGCCTGCCGGTCACCATTTTCCAGTTCGCTCTCAGCCCCTACGAGGAATGGCAGCAACTGGCCTGGACCGGCGCACTCATAATCACATTGACGGTTCTCGCGCTCAGCATCTTCGCGCGCAGCCTGACCGGACGCAGAGAGGACAAATGAGCCAGATGTTGTCTCCAGACATGACGATTGCCGCCGAGGCAGCCGCCAAGGCGAAGATCGAGGTCAAGAACCTCAATTTCTACTACGGCCAGTCGAAGGCGCTGAAGGACATCACCTTGTCGCTGCCCGAGCGCAGCGTGACTGCCTTCATCGGACCGTCGGGTTGCGGAAAGTCGACGCTGCTGCGCGTCTTCAACCGCATCTACGAGCTCTACCCCAAGCAGACCGCCGAGGGTCAGGTGCTGCTCGACGGCCAGAACGTTCTCGACCGCTCGCAGGACCTCAACCTGTTGCGCACCAAGATCGGCATGGTGTTCCAGAAGCCGACGCCGTTCCCGATGTCGATCTATGAGAACATCGCCTTCGGCGTCCGGCTCTATGAGAAGATCGGCAAGGCCGAGATGGACGGCCGTGTCGAGCAGGCGTTGAAACGCGCCGCGCTCTGGAACGAGGTCAAGGACAAGCTCAATGCCAGCGGCCTCAGCCTGTCCGGCGGCCAGCAGCAGCGGCTTTGCATCGCCCGCACGGTGGCGGTGAAGCCGGAGGTCATCCTGCTCGATGAGCCGGCGTCGGCGCTCGACCCATTGTCGACCGCGAAGATCGAGGAATTGATCGACGAGTTGCAAGCCGACTACACAATCGTCATCGTCACCCACAACATGCAGCAGGCCGCGCGCGTCTCGAAGCAGACGGCTTTCATGTATCTGGGCGAGCTGGTCGAATTCGACAAGACCGAGAAGATCTTCACGTCGCCTCGCGAGAAGCGCACGCAGGATTATATCACCGGCCGCTTCGGCTGATCTCACGCATACGAGGACCAGGATCATGGCCGAACACACAGTCGCAGCCTTCGACGAGGATCTCGGACAGATCAGCAGGCTGATCAGCGACATGGGCGATCTCGCCGGCATTATGGTCGGCGGCGCCACCAAGGCGCTGCTGAATTCCGACAACGCGCTGGCACAGCGCGTCGTCTCCGACGACGCCATCATGGACGCGCGCCAGCGCGAACTCGATGATCGCGCCATCACCCTGATCGCCAAGCGCCAGCCGATGGCCGACGATCTGCGTCATGTGGTCGGCTCGATCCGCATGGCGGGCGATCTCGAACGCATCGGCGACCTTGCCAAGAACATCGCCAAGCGCGTCGGCTCCGTCGGCCTCACCGCCACGCCGCGCGACCTGTCGCATTCCATAGACTCCATGGCGCAGCTGGTGCTGATCCAGGTGCAGGGCGTGGTCGAGGAATATGCGGCCGGCGATGCCGCCGCCCTCGCCAAGCTCAGGAATGACGACGAACGCATCGATGTCAAATACACTTCGGTCTTCCGCGAACTCCTGACCTACATGATGGAGGATCCCCGCAACATCACTGCTTGCACGCATCTTTTGTTCTGCGCCAAGAATCTCGAACGCATCGGCGACCATGTGACCAACATTGCCGAGAATGCGTATTATGTGCTGACCGGCACGCAACTGCCCGCCAACCGTCCGAAGCAGGACGAGACGGCGATGTCGGTGCCGGCGGCTTGACGGCAGGGATGATCAATCGATGATCGCGCCACGCATCATGGTGGTGGAGGACGAGGAGCCGCTGGGCGTGCTCCTCCGCTACAATCTGGAGTCCGAGGGTTACCAGGTCGAGGTGGTGACACGCGGCGACGAAGCCGAGATCCGCCTCCAGGAAAACGTGCCCGACCTCCTGGTGCTCGACTGGATGGTGCCGGCGGTTTCCGGCATCGAACTCTGTCGGCGCCTGCGTATGCGGCCCGAGACGGAGCGGTTGCCGATCATCATGCTGACGGCGCGCGGCGAGGAGAGCGACCGCGTGCGCGGCCTCTCGACCGGCGCCGACGACTATCTGGTCAAACCGTTCTCGACGCCGGAATTCATGGCCCGGGTCAAGGCGCTGCTGCGCCGCGCCAAGCCGGAAGTGTTGTCCAGCGTGCTCAAGGTCGGCGACATCGTGCTCGACCGCGAATCGCACCGGGTCTATCGCAAGAAGAGCGAGATCCGGCTCGGACCGACCGAGTTCCGCCTGCTCGAGTTCATGATGCGCCATCCCGGCCGCGTATTCTCGCGCAGCCAGTTGCTCGACAATGTCTGGGGCGAGACGATCTACATCGACGAGCGCACCGTGGATGTGCATGTCGGCCGCCTGCGCAAGGCGGTAAACAATGGCCGCATGCCCGATGTGATACGCACCATCCGTGGCGCAGGCTACGCGATCCGCGAGGATTGAGATCAGGCCACGTTCTTGCCGGATCTCACCTGCATGCCCGGCGCGAAGATCTCCTGGTCGACGAAGGTGAGCGCGCGCATGGCGCAGCCCTCGCGGATCAGCGGCAATTCGTTCGGCTCTGTATCGAAGGAAATCGACGTCGAATGCTGGCCGCCGGCGGTCTGGGCGATGGCCTCGCGCAAGGCCGGCTCGATCAGATCGAAGGCGGCGGCGCTGACGCCGACCATCGCAACGGGCGCCGGATCGATCAGCGCGAACAGGCTGCCAAGCCCATAGCCCAGCGCCTCCCCGGCCTTGCGATAGGCCTCGCGTTCCGGTCCGTCTCTTTCGCGCGCCGTGGCCGCCAATGCACGCATGTCGGCGTCGCTGACGTCGACCGGTTTGGCGTCCTCACCCATCTGTCCTGCATTGCGCCAGATGGCATAGTTGCCGGCATAGGCCTCGACGCAGCCGCGCCGCCCGCAGCGGCAGAGCGCGCCGCCCGGGCGATGGATCATGTGGCCGAACTCGCCGCCCGAGGAATGGGTGCCTGTGAACAGCTCGCCCTTCAGCACCAGGCCCATGCCGATGCCGTGCGAGAGCAGGATGGCGATGAAGTCGTCGCGGTAGCGCTCGGGGTCGCGCCAGCGCAGCGCCACCGCCATCATGTTGCAGTCGTTCTCCATGGTGGCGGGGATGCCGAATTCGGCTTCGAGTATATCGGCGAAGGCAATGTCCGTCTGGGGCGTGATCGGCGACCACAGCATGGCGCGCGCCTCGGTGTCGGTGATGCCCTGGATCGCCAGCGCGATGCGGGCGATGCTGGCGACGTCGAGGTCGGGATCCTCGAGGCGGCGCCGGACGATGGCCACGCATTCGCCGATCAGCGCCTCGCGCGACATGGTCAGCGTGTCCAGCCGGCGCTGCTCCTCCGATATCACCTGGCCGGCGTAGTCGATGACGGCGACGGAGAGGAAATTCAGCGACAGCACCACGGTCATGACCGCCGCGGCCTCGGGGTTGAGGCCAAGGCCAACCTGCGGCCGGCCGCGTTTCAGTGAGCCGGCCTCGTTCGGCTTGCCTTCGCTCAGGATACCTTCGCCGATCAGGTCGGCTGATATGGCCGATATAGTCGAGTGGCTGAGGGCGGTGGTGGCGGCGATCTCGGTGCGCGAGGGCTGGCCACCCCGGCGCACGGCCCCAATCACCATTGCGCGATTGCGCCGGCGCAGATCGTCGTGGCGGATTCCGACCGACATGATTTCCCTCCCCGTCGCCGCGGTTCTTGACGCCTCCTCGAACACCCTCGGCAACAGGTCGAATACTGGCAGAAGCGGCTGGGGCTGTCATTTATTTATTGCGAGGCTCGAAAAAAGGCTTCCGGCACCTCAAAATCCGTCATAATCGATGTTGACAGGGTTCCGGCGATGGACCAGTGTTTTTTCGAGGCTCGAAAAAATAGGGCCTTCGTGCCGGCCTTTGGGGCCAGTTTGGTCGCGCCACACGCGGGCGCAGGGAGGATATCATGAAGAGATTCACAGTCGCCATTCTGGCGGGTGTCGCCATGTCGCTTACGCTCGCGTCGGTCGCTCAGGCGAAGGACAAAGTGATCGGCGTGTCGTGGTCGAACTTCCAGGAAGAGCGCTGGAAGACCGACGAGGCGGCCATGAAGAAGGCCATCGAGGCCGCGGGCGACAAGTACATTTCCGCCGATGCGCAGTCCAATCCCGGCAAACAGCTGACCGATGTCGAGAGCCTGATTTCGCAGGGCGCCAGTTCGCTGATCATCCTGGCGCAGGACGCGTCGGCCATCGGCCCGGCGGTACAGAAAGCGCTCGACGAGGGCATTCCGGTCGTCGGCTATGACCGCCTGATCGAGAACAAGGACGTCTTCTACCTGACCTTCGACAACAAGGAAGTCGGCCGCATGCAGGCCCGCGAAGTGTTCAAGGCGAAGCCTGAGGGCAATTACGTCTTCATCAAGGGCTCGGGCGCCGATCCGAATGCCGACTTCCTGTTCTCGGGCTCGATGGAAGTGCTGAAGGCAGCCATGGACAGCGGCAAGATCAAGAATGTCGGCGAAGCCTATACGGACGGCTGGCTACCCGCCAACGCCCAGAAGAACATGGAACAGTTCCTCACCGCCAACGACAACAAGGTCGACGCTGTGGTCGCCGCCAATGACGGCACCGCCGGCGGCGTGGTCGCGGCGCTGACGGCGCAGGGGCTCGCCGGCACCGTGCCGGTCTCTGGCCAGGACGGCGACCACGCCGCGCTCAACCGCATCGCGCTCGGCACCCAGACCGTGTCGGTGTGGAAGGACGCGCGCGAACTCGGCAAGAACGCCGCCGAGATCGCCTCGCAACTCGCCGACGGCAAGAAGATGACCGACATCGCCGGCGTGAAGGACTTCACGACGCCTGGCGGCAACACCGTCAAGTCGCTGTTCCTGACCCCGGTGGCCATCACCAAGGACAATCTCAACCTCGTTTTCGACGCCGGCTGGATCAAGAAGGACGAAGTCTGCACGGGTGTCGCCGCCGGCAGCGTCGCGGCCTGCAACTAAGCTTGATCGCCTGAAAAGTCGGAAGCGCCGCGGCTCATGAGTCGCGGCGTTTTCTCAACGAGATTTGTGTTTCGCTAACTTCTGGGCTCTGGTCCGGCTCCGCGTCAGACGGCAAGCCGCTGGGAGGACATCATGACCGACACGACCTCAACCTCGCGGGCCGATACGGCGCGTGCGTCGGAACTCGGCGCGGTCGCCCGGTTCCTCAAGGCGACCGAGATCGATACCCGTATGCTTGGCATGATCGGCGCGCTGCTGTTGATCTGGGTCGCGCTGCATGTGATTTCGAGCCTGCGTCTTGGCGTCGATCCGCTCGATTTCGACAGCCGCACGTTTCTCACGCCACGCAATCTGTGGAACCTGTCGGTGCAGACGTCCGCGGTCGCCATCATGGCCTGCGGCATGGTCCTGGTCATCGTCATGCGCAACATCGATCTGTCCGTCGGTTCCGCCGAGGGCCTGATCGGCATGGTCATGGGCTTTGCCCAGGTGCATTTCCTGGTTCGCTTCGTGGGACTTGAACTCGGCAACCCATGGATCTGGGTCCTGGCACTGGTCATCGGTCTGGCGCTCGGGCTTTTGATCGGCGCGTTCCAGGGCTTCGTCATCGCCTATCTGGAAGTGCCGGCCTTCATCGTCACACTGGGTGGCCTGCTGGTCTGGCGCGGGGCAGCCTGGTGGGTCACGTCAGGCCAGACGGTGGCACCGCTCGACGCCACTTTCCAGTTGATGGGCGGCGGACCGACCGGATCGATCGGTGCCACCTGGAGCTGGGTCGTGGGCATCGTCGCCTGCCTGGCCGTCGTGTTCGCGCTGTTCAACGGGCGGGTTCAGCGCAAGCGCTTCCGCTTCCCCCTGCGGCCGATCTGGGCCGAGACGCTGCACGGCGTCGTCACCTGCGCCGTCATCATGGGCGCGGTCTGGCTGGCCAACTCCTATCCATGGCCGATCGGGATCGTGAACCGGTACGCGGCCGCCAACAACATCTCCGTGCCGGAGGGTGGGCTGTTCATCGCCCACGGCATCGCCATACCGGTGCTGATGGCGGTCGCCGTCGGTCTGGTCATGACCTTCATCACCAACCGCACCCGTTTCGGCCGCTATGTCTTTGCCATTGGCGGCAATCCGGAAGCGGCCAATCTCGCCGGCATCAACACGCGCTGGATCACCATGAAGGTGTTCATGATCATGGGCGTGCTGGCCACGATCGCCGCCGCCATTTCGTCGGCCCGGCAGAACTCGTCGACCAATGTGCTGGGAACATTGGATGAGCTGCTCGTCATTGCCGCGGCCGTCATCGGTGGCACCTCGCTTGCCGGCGGATCGGGAACCATCATCGGTGCCATGCTCGGTGCATTGCTGATGCAGTCGCTGCAGTCGGGCATGGTGCTGCTCGGCGTCGACTCGCCGTTGCAGAGCATCGTCGTCGGCGCCGTGCTGGTCATCGCCGTCTGGCTCGACACCGTCTATCGCAAGCGGGTTTAGGGGTACGACCATGGCTGACAAAACCGCTCCCGTAACGGCCCTCACAACCGCGCCCGTTGGCACGCCGCTGGTCGACATGCGCAACATCTCGATCGCCTTCGGCGGCATCCGTGCCGTCGACGACGCCTCGATCGATCTTTTCCCCGGGGAGGTCGTGGCGCTGCTCGGCCATAACGGCGCCGGCAAGTCGACGCTGATCAAGATCCTGTCCGGCGCTTACAAGCGCGATGCGGGGCAGATCTTCGTCAATGGCGAGGAGGCAGCGATCTCCAACCCGCGCGACGCGAAGAAATACGGCATCGAGACAATCTACCAGACGCTGGCGCTGGCCGACAACGTCGATGCCGCCGCCAACCTGTTCCTCGGCCGCGAGCTGATGACCGCCTGGGGCACGCTCGACGACGTCGCCATGGAGGCCGAGGCGCGCAAGGTGATGGGGCGGCTCAATCCCCGCTTCCAGCGTTTCAAGGAGCCGGTGATCAAGCTGTCGGGCGGTCAGCGGCAGTCGGTGGCGATCGCACGCGCGATCCTGTTCAACGCCCGTATCCTGATCATGGACGAGCCGACGGCGGCACTCGGCCCCCAGGAAACGGCACAGGTCGGCGAATTGGTCAGGCAGCTCAAATCCGACGGTATCGGCATCTTCCTGATCAGCCACGACATCCACGACGTGTTCGAGCTGGCCGACCGTGTCTGCGTGATGAAGAACGGCCAGGTGGTCGGCACCGCCCGCACGACTGACGTCACGCAGGACGAGGTGCTTGGGATGATCATCCTGGGCAAATGCCCTCCAGGTGCTATTCCGGGGCCGGGTGCGCTGAGGATCGCCGCCTGAGGCCGGCCAGGCCGTCTCGGGCAACGCCGTTGCCGCTCACGTGATATGCCAGTGATGACGATGGTTTGGCCTGACCATTGTGTTGGCCCGGCGACTTCCCCATAAAAGGTCTGTTTTGCTCATGGACCGCATCATCCGTTGAAGAAGCTTTTTCCAATCGTCGCCTTCATTGCCGTTGCACTGATCAGCATGACCATGGCGGGGTTCGCTTATTTCGCGACCCAGGAAGCCGCCCGCATCAAGTTCGAAGGGGCGGCCGATGACGCCCTCAACCGGATCGAGAGCCGTATCGACCTGCACCTGTCGCTGCTGCGCTCGACCCAGGCCCTGTTCGACGCGCGCAATGGGGATATTTCCCAAAACGAGTTCAAGGCATTCTTCAAGGCGCTGGATGTCGACAACAATTTCGCCGGCCTGCGAGGCATCGGCTTCCTGCGGCTGGTCAGGACGGGCGACGAGGCTGCGGTGGAACGCGACATCCTCCACGATTTCGGCGCCAGTCATCCGGTCTATCCGGAAACGACGCAGGCCTGGCGCGCGCCGATCGCGCTTTTCGAGCCGCTCGATCCGTCCAACCAGACCATCATCGGGTACGACATGTTCAGCGAGCCGGTGCGGCGTGCGGCGATCGAAAAAGCCATGGCCGACGACCAGCAGCATGCGAGCGGGCTGGTGCAACTCGGCCAGGGCACGGGCGTGGCGCAGACGTTCACGGGCTTCCTGGTTTATGTGCGGCTCAACGTCGAGACGGCACCGGAGGTCATCAACGCATCGCGGTCCTCGACCGCCGGCTTTCTCTATGCGGCCTTTCGGGCCCGGGACCTGTTCCAGATCGCGCTTAGCCGTACGCCGCTGCTGCCAGTCAACACCGAGATCTATGATGGAGCGGTGAACGGCGACAATCTGTTGTTCCGCTCGGAGACGCCACCGGCTTCGTCCTTGGGAGACCGGCTGCTGGTCACCCGCAAGATGACCGTGGCGGGACGCCCTTGGACCGTGTTGTTCAGGCCAACCAGCGCCTTCTCGCAGCCCTCTTCGCGCGCCATCCCCGTAATGCTGGGGCTGTTCGGCCTGCTCCTGGCAGGCGCCATCGCGCTGGTGGCGCGCTATCAGGAGCGAGCCTATGACGCAGTGTCGGCCTTGCACGAGACGATGGAAAAAAGCCTGCTCGAAAAGGACCTGATGCTGCAGGAGATGAAGCATCGCATCAAGAACTCCATCACCAGGGTGCTGGCGATCGCGCGGCAGACGGCTTCGCGGGCAACCGACGTCAATGAGTTTTCCGCTTCCTTCTCGGCCAGACTGCAGGCGATGGCCGCCTCGCAGGACATGTTGACGCGCTCGCGCTGGCAGAAAGCCGACCTTGCCGATCTGCTGCGCATCGAGCTTGGCCAGGTGTTCGGCAAGGAACTGCCGGACGGGCTCCTGTCAGGCCCGGAGGTGCTGCTCGATGAAACCACGACGCAGGCGCTTGGCCTGACCTTTCATGAACTCGCCACCAATGCGCTGAAATATGGCGAAGCCGGCAATTTCGTTGGCGCTCTCAAGGTGAACTGGTCGCTGGAAGGGCGCGGGCGCGAGCGGACGTTGGCGCTGAACTGGCGGGAGGCGGGGAAGAAGAGGGTAGAGGCGCCGTCGCGGACGGGATTCGGCACCAAGCTGATCGATCTCAATGTCACGCGCGAGTTGCGCGGCACGATTAGACGCGATTTTCGGGCCGATGGCCTCAAGGTGGAAATCAAAATTCCACTGACCGGCTGAAACCCACCCGTCAGCGGGCCTAGCGGCAGACTCCCAGCCACGAAAATCCGGAGGCCGTTGAGCCTCCGGATTTTGTCTTGTTATCGCTGAATTAGTTACAGCGTGCCGTGTAGATCCGGCCGCGATGGTCGCGATACTGGCAGTAGCCGTTGCGCAGGTTGCGAACCAGCAGGCCGGAGCCGGCACCGACGGCCGCGCCGATCAGGGCACCCTTGCCGCCGCCGACCAACCCACCCACACCCGCGCCGATCAAGCCGCCGCCGACGACGTCCTGCTCGGTCGAGGTACAGCCGCTGACGGCGACCACCGCAACCATGGCAATAAGTATTTTCCGCATAGAGTCACTCCTCACTTGTGTCCACACTTTGGTAAGCTCCAACAGCCATTTAGCACGAAATGACGGCCTTTGCTGCTGCATTTATTGTTGGCTAAGGTAGTCCTTTTCTGGGCGGATCGTGTTCGATGCCATGACGAAGTTGGATATGGCCAACGAAGCGTCAAGACTACCATCTGGCCGCACCTTCCAGACAATCTGATCGTAGTCATCCTCCAAGGCGGGATCGACCGCGAGGCATTTGGCGACGACATGCTGCGCCTGCCCCTGCACGTCGCCCAGTGCGAAAGGGCGCTCAGCGGTGCATTCGTCAGCAGTCGCAAAAACACTGACAGGGACCTGCAATTCCCGACATTCGGCCATCGTGTTCGAGCAACCGATCACCAGTAACAACGCGGCTATGTGTTCCATGACGAATGTTCCTCTGGCCGCATTAACGGCCGGCATCGTCAAAAAGTTCCTGTCATTCCAACAGCGTTACGCGAATAGTTAGCAGAAAGCCGCGGCTCCTCACGGTTGGAGGTGCCGCGCTTTTTGACCCGCCCGGCGACTTCGACTGGCGCGAACAGTGAGGAGGGCTGATTTTATCAGGTCAAGTGCCAGAAAAGGGCCAGCACCATGATCGCGGCCGCGGCAAGAACGATCCCTTTCATCAATCCCCTACCTGCAGGGAGTGCCTCCACGGAGGGTTCGGAATCAAGAAATTCACCCATCGAAATGCGGGCGGCTTGTTCCAATCTGTTGATATCGGCAACCGTCAAGACATTCCTTCCGTACCGTGCTTCAAGCCTGCCAACAATCTCCGAAGGCAGGGCAGGTTCCGACGGCATCTGGCAAAAACAGAGTCCCATTTATGGTGAACAGCCGGTTAAGGATCGTTGTTTGCCACGCTCTCACTGCGTCTCGAAATTGCTGTGCGGCACGACAAGGCGATATTCGAGGTGACCCTCGCCGATATCCAGGTTCGCGGTTCCGTTCAGGGATGCCGGCACCACCCGCTCCAACGCGACGCTGCCGAATCGCCGTTGACCGCCGCCACCGCGATTGGCTTCTATGGTTTCGGCCCATGTCAGCGACAGGGCAACCTCCCCCGTGGCAGCAGCGTCGAGTTGGGCGGTGACCTCGACGAAGCCACCCGGCCGGGACAGGGCGCCGTAACTCACCGAGTTGACGGCGAGCTCATGCATCGCCAGCCCGATATGCAGCGCGGCGTTGGGATTGAGGTAAGGATTGGCGCCGCGAAAACGGAGACTTTGCGACGGGTTCGCGCCATAGCGGCCGACCTGGCCCGCCACCAGTTCACGAAGGGCTGCCCCTCGCCAATTGGAGGATGTCACCAGATCCTGGGAGGAGGCCAGCGATTGCAGCCGGCCGCGGAAGCGCGTCAGGAAGTCGCCGATGCCGTCGGAATAGCGACCGGTCTGGGTCGCGATGCTCTGGATGATCGCCAGGAGGTTCTTCGAGCGATGACTGACTTCCCGCAGCAGCGTCGTCAGCGTCTGTTCGCGCCGCTTTTGCTCGGTCGTCTCGACCATGGTGGTGACGACGCCCTGGACATCGCCATCGTCGCCTCGGTCCGCGTCGACCCAAATCTGAAACCAGCGAACCCCATTCTCGACCGGGACACTGATTTCAAGGCGCTGGGGATTGCCGGTCGCGATCACATCGCGCTTGGCGGCGCCGATGCGGTCGGTCTGCGCCGTCGGCAAAATGCAGTTGCCATCGACATCGTCGGAGGCCCAAGGGGCGCGCATGTTGCGGGCCCATACGGTCTTCATCTCGCGATCCTGATAGAGGACGGAAATGCCGGCATTGTGGAGCGCGTGGAGAAGAGCCCGGCCAAGCTGCATGCCGCTCTCGGCGGGATGCATGGCGATCGCTTCATCGCCCCGTGCGCCTTCCTCTCTATTTGAAGTCCTCGAGCGCATCGGTCAACCTGTCCACCCAACTCAGACTGAACCGCTCACCTGCCACATCGGTTCCAAATGAATCTGGATAACCACCCCTCCTAAAGCGGTCCGCCGGACGGTGTCCATTAAAGGACACCGCCCGGCGGTGGCTGGAAACCGTTTGAGGGGTGCGGCTTCCAGTGTTCCTCTATTCAGCAGGCTCACGCCCGTCTGAAAAGGCCAGCCAAAAGCGAAATGACCAGGAATGCGAGGAAGATGAAGAACAGAATTTGCGCGATACCGGCGGATGTGCCGGCGATGCCGCCGAAACCAAGCGCGCCGGCAATAATCGCCACGACGAGAAATACGAGCGCCCAGTAAAGCATGGTTCATCTCCTTCCTATGATACGGTAAAAACGTGGGTAAATGCGGTTTGTTCCACCATTCGCCGAAAAAGGCGATGCTTGCAAACCGTTCCGCTAGCGTGGGCTGGAAATTCGCCGGCGGCCGATCCGGCTTGTCAAGAAGGCCACCGAATGCATCGCACCCAGTGGCCTGTTATGTCCTTGTCCGGCTCTCGAGGCCGCGACTTATGCAGCGGCCTTGGCCTGCCGGTCGAAGAACAGCGCCTGGCTGATCAGCGCCTTCACCATGTCGGGATTGAACGGCTTGGTCACGAGGAAGGCAGGTTCGGGACGCTCTCCGGTCAGCAGACGCTCGGGAAAAGCGGTGATGAAGATTACCGGCACCGATGTCGACGACAGGATTTCGTTCACCGCCTCGATGCCCGAGCTGCCGTCGGCGAGCTGGATATCGGCGAGCACCATCTTCGGACGGGTCTTGCCGAACATCGTCACCGCTTCGGCATGGGTACGCGCCGTGCCCACGACCCGATGGCCGAGGCTCTCGACCATCTCCTCTATATCCATGGCAATGAGCGGCTCATCCTCGATGATCAGCACGTCGGTCGCCACCTGACGGGAAATCTCGTTGCTTGCCTGGGCAAGCAGCTCGGAGAATTGCTGGTCGCCGACATCGAGGATCTCGGCCGCCTCGTCCTCGCTGAAACCTTCGACGGCAACCAGCAGGAAGGCCTGGCGGGGAAGCGGCGCGATCGCATTGAGATTGGCGGCCGCGCGCTGTTCCCAGCCCGCCTGCGTCTGCTCTTGCGGAACGCGGATGGCAACCGATGTGAAGAGCTTGGCGAAAACCTTGTATAGAGCGATCCGGTCACTCGACGCCTCCGGGAAGATGTCGACATCGGCAATGATAGCCTCCAGCATCGCGGCGACCAGCGCGTCGCCGCTCTCTTGCGATCCGGATACGGCACGCGAAAAGCGCCGCAGGAATGGCAGATGCGGAGCGATGGTGGCGGACAAGCTCATAATAGACGTCTCCCTCAGATGACGCATTGGACGGATTCGGGCTATGCCGATTGCAAGCCCCGTGGAAGACAACGCCGCTTTTCTGAAAAAGTTCCGCCGGTATGGAACGAATCAGCGGCAATGGCGTTTCAACGTCGGGATGGGCAACCAGACGAGGGTGCCGCTTGCCTTGTGTTGTGTTGTGAGCGGCTTGAGTTCTGGGAATATAAGGGCGAAATGAAGGATATGACCAAAGATATTCTGGCTGGCGTCACGGGCAGGCGCCGGAACGGTGCCGGCGACCCGTTGGGGCCGAACTCCGAAATCGGACGCAAACTCAAACAATATTACGACGAGCTGGTCTCTGACAATGTGCCGGATCGCTTCGCCCAGTTGCTCAGCCAACTGGAACAGGCCGAACCCGCACAGAAGAAGGACTAGGACATGGCAGCGGTGTCCCAAGGCTTCAAGACCGATCTGCTTGGGGCAATCCCGAGCTTGCGGGCCTTTGCCGTGTCGCTGACGCAGAATGCCGACAAGGCCGACGACCTCGTTCAGGAAACGTTGGTCAAGGCCTGGGACAAGCATGAAAGCTTCCAGCCCGGCACCAACCTCAAGGCATGGCTTTTCACGATCCTGCGCAATGAGTTCTATTCGCAAATGCGCAAGCGCGGCCGCGAGGTGCAGGACAGCGACGGCATCATGACGGCCCGGCTTGCAGTGCACCCGGCCCAGCACGGCCAACTCGACCTCAAGGATTTTCGCGGTGCGCTCGAGCAATTGCCGGAGGACCAGCGCGAAGCCATCATCCTCATCGGCGCATCGGGCTTCTCCTACGAGGAGGCCGCCGAAATCTGCGGTTGCGCGGTCGGAACGATCAAAAGCCGCGTCAGCAGGGCTCGCACGCGCCTGCAGGAAATCCTGAAAATCTCAGGTGAGGACGAGTATGGCCCCGACGCGATCTCGGCTCAGGTCACCGGGACGGCCGCGCATTGAAATGAGGGCCGAATAACGGCGCTTCGGACGTGTCGCGTCAGTCTCAGCCAGGGGAGCCGCGACCATAGGCCAGGGCCAAGGCTTCGACGAGGTCTTCGCCCGAATAGGGCTTGGTGACCAGCCTCACCCCCGGGAAGGACGCCTTGATCTCATCCGCATCGGAGTAACCGGACGCAAACACGAACGGGACGCCGGTCTCACGAAGGCCCGCGGCAAATTCAAGCGTCGAGGCGCCACCCAGCATCAGGTCGACAATGGCCGCGTCGAAATCCTTCGCGACCTTCCGGCCGTCGACCTCGGCCAAATCGCGGGCAACCACCACCTCGCCTGCACCGTGGTCACGGCAGAGTTGCTCGACATCCATGGCGATGAGGAATTCATCCTCCAGGACAAGAATGCGCAATCCATCAAGTAATTGGGGCACAGGCAATTGCTCCTTGAAACGCCGGGAGTCATGATCGTAATTTGGTGTGTTGTCATTTAAAAAAGACATCCGCCGACAGGCCGATCTCGGCAACGCGCAAAAACAGACCTGCTCACGGCAGGCATTCGCAAGAGGGTCGAAATGCCAAGCCAGACCGGGCGCTCTTCCTCAAGCCGTCAATACCCGTGCGAGCGATGCCCGTTAAGGTCCCTGCCGGTGTTCCGGGAGTTCGAGAAGCCGGAGCTGGCCTTCATCAGCAAGCTCAAGAAGGGAGAACTCGCGGTCGACAAGGGTGCCACGGTCCTCGTGGAAGGAAGCCACAGCGCGCATCTCTACACGGTGCTGTCCGGCTGGGCGTTCCGCTACAAGCTGCTGCAGGACGGCCGGCGGCAGATCCTCAATTACCTCATGCCCGGCGATCTCATCGGTCTGCAAGGTAGCGTCATGGGGGAAATGCAGCATTCCGTCGAGGCGCTGTCGCCAATGCTGCTTTGCGTGTTCGAACGCGACAATCTGCTCGAGATCTACCGCAACCATCCGGGCCTCGCCTACGACATCACCTGGATCGCTTCGCGGGAGGAGCGAATGCTGGACGAGAACCTGCTCAGTGTCGGCCGCCGCAGCGCGATCGAACGCGCCGCCTATCTTGTCGCCTTCATCGCCAGCCGTGCCAAGGTCGTGGGCCTGAACGGCACGCAGTCCATCCAGATACCGATCACGCAGCAGCACATCGCCGACACGCTTGGCCTGTCGTTGGTTCACACCAACAAGACGATCCGCAAGCTGATGGACCGCCAGCTGATCGTCTGGCGCGACGGCGGTTGCGGGGTCGTCGATATTGAAGGCCTCAAACAGCTCGCCGGCTGGGAGGGGCTGGCCGAGGGCCGTCGGCCGCTGATCTGACCTGCACCTTGCCGGGGGCGGATCGGGTGCGCGTGACCGGGTTTTCGGGTAGTTTGTCCCGACATCGGAACCTTGAGACGCAAGGCGCGTTTGAAATCGAGCAATCACAAGGAGTTAAGCAATGGCCACCGTCGCAGGGAAGACAGCCAACGAAGCGCGGACGAATCCGGATCTGGAAGCCGACATCAGGCAGTTGAAGGCCGATATCGACAAGCTCACCAAACAATTGGCCAAGACCGGCGAACACGGCTATGGCACAGCGCGGCGCGCGGCGGCCGAAGGCGTCGACCAGTTGCGCGCCCAGGGGGAGGCCGCCTTCGACAGCTTGCGCGGTAACGCCAGGGATATCGAGGCGCAGATGGTGGCAAGCGTGCGCGAAAAGCCGGTGACGTCGCTGGCTATCGCCGCGGGCGTCGGCTTCCTGTTCGCGCTGCTCACGCGTCGCTAGTTCCGCCGAGATGGGACTGCTGGCATCGTTGCTCTCGGGTTTCGCCTCGGGCGAAACCGTGGCCGCCTTACGTCGAGCACGGACTGCGGCCATCGTCTATACGCTTGCCGCGCTGGCGGCGTTCTGTGGCATCGGCTTCCTGATTGGCGCGGCCTATATCTGGACATCGGCCCGCTACGGATCGCTGGCTGCGGCGCTTGGTTTCGGTGTCGGCTTTCTGGTCATCGCGGGCCTCGTTCTTTTGATCCATCGGCTGATGTCGGGCACGCGGATCCGCCGCGAGGCTAGGCGGCGCAAGACCGACATGAAAGCGATCGGCATTACGGCCGCGCTCGCTGTGCTGCCGACGTTGCTCAAAGGTGGGCTCAAGGGAAAAGGTGGGCTCGGGATTATTGTGGGTCCGGCCGTGGCGCTCGCGGCCTATGCCATCTACCGCGAGAATGTGAAGTCCGACACCAACCACCACCCGGATGCCGGCGAGGGGTAGTCGCGCCAGCGGCCGTGCTCACGTCACCTCGACAGATCTTCCAGCGGCATCGATATTTCGGCGAAGACCCCATCGCGCCGGAATTCGTGGGTTACTTCGCTCGAAATCACCTTGGCCAGACTGCGCCGGATGAGGATCGAGCCGAAGCCTTGCCGCTCGGGCGGCGCAACGTCAGGACCGCCGCTTTCGCGCCAGGTGAGCACCAGGCGCCTGTCGCCATTCTTGCCTTGCGCTTTCCAGTCGAGATCAACCTTGCCTGACGCAACCGACAGGGACCCATATTGCAGCGCGTTGCTGGCCAGCTCGTGCAAAATCAGCCCGAGGCCGACGGCCTGGTCGGGCGAGAGCAACAGATCGGCGCCCGAGATTGCCAGCCGCGGCTGGGCGGCGCTGTCGAAAGGTCTGATTTCGACCTGGACGAGTTCGCGGATGCCAATGCCGCGCCACTCGCGGTCGGACAGCAGACCATGGGCGATACCCAGGGCCTGAAGCCGCGCGCTGAAGGCTTCGAGGAATTCGCTCGGCTGGCGGGCATGGCGCACGGTCTGGGTCGCCAGCGCCTGGACCGTCGCCAGCGTGTTCTTGACGCGGTGGTTGAGTTCACGCAGCAGGAGCCGTTGCCGTTCGTCACCGAGCTTGCGTTCCGAAATGTCGTAGTTGACGCCGAAAATCAGCGTCGGCTTGCCCTCGCCATCGCGTTCGATGACACGGCCGCGCGTGGCCACCCATCGCGGTGGATGGAAGCCTTTCACCCGGTATTCGCCAAAATAATCGTCACTGCCGGTCAAGGCATCACGAAAGCTGGTTTCGGTCTGGTAGACGTCGCGTGGATCGATGGCCGTCAGAACGTCGCGGGCCCGCAACCGTGTCGAGCGCGGCAGGTTGAACAATTCCGGCAATCGGACGTCGCAGTCGATTACGTCGGTGCGGACGTCCCAGGCCCAACTTGCCAGCGAAGCCGCATCAAGGGCGATGGCGCGCCGCTTTTCCTCACGCGCGAGCGCGGCTTCGGCGACAGCGCCAGTGCGGGTCGCGTGCTTCAGGGTGAACAGGCTGCCGGCGAGGCCGGCAAGCGTTTTCAACTGGTCGAGCCTGGACCGGGACGGGTGGGCACACGGCTTGCGGTGCATGACGCACAGGGTTCCGATTCGCGCTCCCGCGACAATGATCGGGACGCCCGCATAGAAGCGCACATGATGCTTGCCGGTCACCAAGGGATTGGCGTCAAAACGCTGGTCGGCCCCTGCGTCCGTCACCACCATCGGCTCATCGCCAGCGGCGATGGCGTGCGCACAGAAGGAGATGGCTGTCGCAATCTGTGTTTCTTGCATGCCAGAACAGGATTTGAACCATTGCCGATCGAGATCGACAAGCGTGACCAGCGCGATCGGCGCGCGCATCACAGCGGCGGCAAAGCCGCCGATGCGGTCGAAATCCGAGTCGGGCGCCGTATCCAGCATCTCAAGCCAGTGCAGCACTGCCAGCCGGTGCTCGTCCTGCACGGCGCGCGCAACCTCGGCCGGCAGACCGGCTGCTGTTTCCACCCTGCTATTCAAACCAAGTTCCCGTGGCTTGCCATGATGTCCTTGCCGTCGCGGACCCGAGACAGCCCGGCACCCGGAACCATCCTTGCGAGGGACCGTTACCCGAGCGTGATTTGCCGATCGCGTCAGCCGACGCGAAACCAGACGAGGACCCGCCATGGCCAGGAACATTCCCGAAAACAAAGCGCGTCAGGGGCGGTGGGGTTGGCATGGGTTCCGAATCCTGATCGCCGGACTGCTCCTGGTGCTCGTCGCCTGGGGCGTCGCCGAGATATACGGCGTGTTGATCAAGGCGCCGAACAGCGACGAGCAACATGTCCCCACGCCGCCGAGCACCAGTCCGGCGCCCTCCGGCTGAAGTCAGCACCTTGATGGCTTCACACCGCATCAGGCGGCCTTCACCTGGGCGACGCTGGCCGGTACCAGCACATTGAGCGCTCCAGGTTTGATTTCGATCGTCGTCTCGCGATCGAGCCTGACCAGTTCGCCGTCCATGACGGCACGGAACTTCCTGCCGCCGGAATGGATTTTGAGGGTCGCCCTGTCGGCCTGGTGGATTTCGACATGTTCGTTGTCACGCCACTTGCCACGCGCCACGTTGAACAAGAACTTGACCAGTTCGGCGCGTTGCTGAGCTACGGTGACGTAAATGCCGAGCACGCCACCGGCCGGATTGTCGGCATAGGGCAGGTGACCTTCACCGAAGAGATTGTTGGTCACGCCGAGGCCGGATATGCGGGCAGTCATCTCCGCTTCACCGATGCCGAGCGTGACGTTCATTGCCGGCGGGTTCTTGATCGTTGCCCAGGCTGCCTTCGCGGAAGCGCCGATCTTGCCCAGGCGTGAGCCGAATTCCATGCCCTGGCGCAGTTGCACCATCTTGGCATGCATGCCGATCGAGAACTGATGAACGAAAGGCTGGCCATTGGCCGTAGCCATGTCGACCGCGATGATTTCGCCGTCGGCGAAGGATTTCAGCGCCGCATCGAGCGACTGCGGAATACCAAGGCCCCGCGCAAACAGGTTCATGGTGCCGGCCGGCAATATGGCGAGCGCCTTTTTCCTGCCCATCAGCCTGGCGGCCGCGGCCGAGATGGTGCCGTCACCGCCTCCGGCGAGCACGACGTCGACAGCGTGGCGCGACGCCGCGCTGTCGAGGGTGTCCACAACGTCCTTGCCGCCAACAATGTCGATGCTGAGAGAGTGGCCCGCCGATTCCAGCGTCTGACGCATCCGGTCCGAAAAGGCGGCGAGATCGGTGGTACGCAAGGTGCCGCCGTCCCGGTTCAGCACCGCTGCGAACTTCATGCCCCGCTCCGCTGCTCAGTTCTAACCGGCCGGAGTACCCCAGCCAACGGCTGAAACGCGCCAAATCCGGAATGGTTCCGGCAGGCCGGAATCTCTGGCCAGCCCCAGGTTTTCGGCAACGGGCGGTCAGATCCGCTTCTTGGGATTTGGCTCGGCCACAGCGGATTTGTCGGAACAACAGCATGGTCACGACGTTGTGAACCTGCAGAGATGTCGCGTCCGATCCCCAGTGCGGGGCTCAACCGGGCGCGGCATGTACGAAATCAGGCACGAGGAGAGAGTATCATGATCCGCACCCTTTTAGCGACGACCGCCCTTGCGACAATGGTTGCAACCGGCGCCTTCGCGCAGAGCGCTGCAACCCCAGCCCCCGCGAACCCGCCCGCCGCCCAGGAGCCGGCCGCGACGGCGCCGGTACCGCGCGCTGAAGGCAGCATCGTCACCAACATCATCGGCGAAACCGTCTACAATGGCACTGGCGACAATGCCGAAAATATCGGCAAGGTCACCGACGTGGTCTTCGACAAGGACGGCATGGCGAAATCCGTCGTCATAGGCGTCGGCGGTTTCCTTGGCGTGGGAACCAAGAATGTCGCCTTCGACTACGACAAGCTGCAATGGGCCGAGAAGAACGGCGATCGCTGGCTGGTAGCGCAGACGACGAAGGACGAACTGAAGGCGCATCCGGAGTTCGACAGCAAGGCTTACGCCTCAGCCCCGGCCGCAGCGACGAACGCCCAGGCCCCGGCCACGTCGACGACCGCACAGGCGCCGGCCACGTCGACCGACACCGCACAGCAGTCCACTAACGCCGAGCCGGTCAAACCGGCTGATGGCAACCTGGCCACAAACATCATCGGTGAAAATGTCTACAACGGCACCGGCGATGACGCCCAGAAGATCGGCGATGTGAACGACATCGTGCTGACCAAGGAAGGCAAGGCGCAGTCGCTGATTATTGGCGTCGGCGGATTCCTGGGCATGGGCGAGAAGAATGTGGCCTATGATTTCGCCAAGGCGAAGTGGGCACAGAAGAACGGCGACCGCTGGTTGGTGGCGCAGACCACCAAGGAAGAGCTGCAGGCGCAGCCGGATTTCGACCGCAAGGCCTATGATCCGGCGCCCGCAACGACGGCATCCAATGAACCCGCGGCAACCGCGCCGTCCGCCACGACAGCTCCCGCCGCCGCTCCGGCGAACAAGACCGCGGCGGCGCCGGCTGACGCCACGGCTCCTGACCAGACACAGACCGCGGCCATCGACAAGTCCAAGCTTACCGAGATGCCGGTTGGAGAGATCAGGGGCGACGATCTGAAGGGCACGACGGTCTATGGCGCCAACGACGCCAAGGTCGGTGAGATCGGCGATGTGGTGCTGACCCCAGACAAGAAGACCGACGCCGTGATCGTCGATGTCGGCGGCTTCCTTGGCATTGGCGAGAAGGAGGTCGCGGTCGGCATGGACAATTTGAAGTTCATGACCGACAAGGACGGCAAGAAGTACCTTTATACGACCTTCACCAAGGAGCAGCTCGAAAAGCAAGCGGCTTACGACAAAGGCTCCTACGCTCAGAAGCGCGACGAGCAGCGTCTGATCGTCCGGTAGGATACGTCGACAGGTCAGGATACTTCGATAGGCAAGGATATTCGATAGGCAAGGATAAGGGCGGTAGGGGAATCCCCTACCGCCCTTATTGCGACTTGGAATATCCAGCCACTCCGTTTTCCGTCAGTTCCAAGAGGGCAAGCGATTGGTCGAGATGTTCGGCGCGCCAGGCGAGCAGCCTTTCGGCGAATTCCAGTCGGGTGGAACGATGTGCCGGGCTGCCGGCGAGGTTCTTCGATTCGCCAGGGTCGTCCTCCATATCGAAAAGCAGCGGCGGCAGGCCGCCGCCAAAATGCACGTATTTGAATTTCTTCGTGCGGATGACAGCGAGGTTGCACTGGCGCGAGGTGATGCCGAAGTGTCGTTCGGCTTCACCGTCCGCGATCGAGCGAAAGTCGAACTCCCAGTGCGCGGCGTCGCGCCAAATGGCGGGCGTTCCACCGCTCAGGAAGGGTTTCAGCGAGCATCCGTCAAGGTGCGGTTCGGGAGACACTCCCAGCAGGTCGATGAGCGTAGGCAAAATGTCCACCGCTTCGGTGAAGCGATCGACAGCACTGCCGGCAACCTTGCGGTGGCGTGGATCGCGGATGATCAGCGGGATATGGTAGCTGCCGTCGAAATAGCCGCCCTTGCCCAGCATGAAGTGGTCGCCCATCATTTCGGCATGGTCGGAGGTGAGCACGATGATCGTGTTGTCCCACGCGGCTTCGGTCTTCAGCGCTTGCCACAGGCGACCGAGCTGCGCGTCCACCTCCGAGATCATGCCGTAATAGATCGCCCGGATGCGGCGGAAATCATCCTCGCTCCAGTCGTGCACCTTGCCCGTGGCGCCGGGGCGGAACTTTGCTCGTTTTTGGCGGTCGAGGTCATAGGCGACGTAGGGGTGGCCCTGAGATTCGGCACGCCAACTTTCCGCGCGGTGAAAAGAGGGGCCGTCCGCGGGATCGTATTGAGTGTTGTACGGTTCCGGTACGATGAAGGGCGGATGCGGGCTGATAAAGGAAAGATGCGCAAACCACGGCGTGGCCTCGTCCTGCTCGCCCAGCCAGCGGATGAACTCGCCGGCAAGGAAGGCCGTCGGCGTCTGGTCTCTGGAGTAGACGGGTGGCGCCTCGGTCACCGCACCGTCGACCTCGCCCACGGGGCGGTGGATGTCAGGACTTCCAGCGCCGGCATCGATGCCCTGCTGCTTTAGCCAGGACAGCCACTGCTTCTGATGTTCGGGCAGGAATTGGCGCACCGTGAAGCCGGGCAGCACACCCTCATAGCTGTGCAACCGTGGATCGGCTGGTGCAAGCTGGCGCGGATCGAGCGACACATCGGTATAGCCGAACAAGGTCGGATCATAGCCGACGCTGCGCGCGGCGAGCGCAATATTGCCGTGGCGGGCGTCGAGCGGCGTGCCGTTGCGGCAGACACGATTGTTCATCTGATAGAGGCCTGTGTAGAGGCAGGCACGGGCGGGTGAGCAAGGCGCCGCGCCGCCGTAATGGCGCTTGAACAGCACACCGTCGGCGGCCAGCGCATCGACATTCGGCGTTTTCAACTGGGGATGACCGGCAGCCGACAGGCAATCGCCGCGCCACTGGTCGCAGGTAATAAGGAGGACATTTGGCCGCCTGCCTTTTCCAGTCACTTGCGCTACCCCTCTCCAGTACGTTCGAATGCGCACATGGAACCGATTCCATCGACCGCGCAAGACCAGCGTTGTTTGCTAAACGGTGAACAAGAGTCTTTTGATTGTTCTCTTTTTAGGCACAGTCCATCCTGTGTTTGCCGCCTTTGCCATACTCGCTCGTATTCTCATATTTGCGAGGACAGCGGCGAGGGCCGCACAAACACCAAGGGAAGGAGCAGAGACCATGCTCGACCAGATCAAGGGCTTGCATCACGTCACCTCGATGGCCAGGGACGCAAGGCAGAACAATGATTTCTTCACCCACAAGCTCGGCCTGCGCCGGGTCAAGAAGACGGTCAATTTCGATGCGCCCGACGTCTACCATCTCTATTATGGCGACGGGGCTGGCACACCCGGCTCGGTAATGACCTATTTCCCGTTTCCCAACATCGGGAAGGGCCGCCCTGGCGTCGGCGAAGTCGGCACCACGGTCTATTCCGTGCCGGAAGGCACGCTCGCCTATTGGGAAAAACGCTTTACCGACGAAGGCGTAACCAATGTCTCCCGCGAGGAAAGCTTTGGCGAGAACCGGCTCGCATTTGCCGGCCCGGACGGCGACGGGTTTGCCCTCATCGAGGACAAGGCCGACGGCAGAGCGCCCTGGGTTAAGGGCGGTATTGCCGCGGACGAGGCGATCCGCGGCTTTCACTCGGTTTCGCTGAGGCTGAAGGATGGCGGCGCCACCGAGGAGTTGTTGAAGTTCATGGGTTACGAGGAGGTCGACAAGTCAGGCAATATCAGGCGGCTCGCCGTCAAGAACGGCAACGGCGCCGATTTCGTCGATATCGAAGCGCTGCCGACCGCACCCTTCGCCGATCTCGGCGCCGGCTCCGTCCATCATGTGGCCTTTGCTGTCGAGAACCGCGTCAAGCAGCTTGAAGTGCGCAAAGCGCTGATGGATACGGGTTATGGCGTGACGCCGGTGATCGACCGCGACTATTTCTGGGCGATCTATTTCCGCACGCCGGGAGGCGTGCTGTTCGAAGTCGCCACCAATGAGCCGGGTTTCGACAAGGACGAGGACACCGCCCATCTCGGCGAGGCGCTGAAGCTGCCGACCCAGCATCAGCATCTGCGGCCATATCTCGAACAGCATCTGCAGAAGTTGGAGGGCTGAGACGATGAGCAAAGGCGCTTACGCCCACAAGGTGCTGCCTGGTTCGCCGGGTGGTCCGCTGCTTTTGGTCTTCCACGGCACTGGCGGCGACGAGAGCCAGCTTGTCTCGCTGGGGCGCGATCTCGCGCCACAGGCCACCATCGTCTCGCCACGCGGCGATGTGTCGGAGCAAGGTGCCGCGCGCTTTTTCCGCCGCACCGGCGAGGGCGTCTATGACATGGACGATCTGAAGCGGGCCACGGACAAGATGGCGGGCTTCGTCCAAGCCCATGTCGAGGCGGCGAAGCCGTCGGCCGTGCTGGGCCTCGGCTACTCCAATGGCGCCAACGTTCTGGCTTCGCTGGTGTTCGAAGCACCTGACCTGTTCGACGCCACGGTGCTGATGCATCCGCTGATCCCGTTCGAGCCGCAGGTCAAGGGCAGCCTCGCCGGTCGTCACATCCTGGTGACCGCCGGCAAGCGCGATCCGATCTGCCCGCCCAACCTGACCTCGCGGCTCGAAGCCTATTTGCGTGCCGACGGTGCCGATGTCACAGTTGAGTGGCACGAAGGCGGGCACGAGGTGCGGCCAAACGAAATCGAAGCGGCGCGGCGGCTTTTCGCCACTATCGCCCAAGGAGTGTAGAGATGCCCGATCAATTGCCAGAGATCGAACTTGAGGATCGGGGCTCCAAGGGTCGCTACGTCCTGCGCGGCGCCGGCGGTGCCGAGGCGGAGATGACCTTCACCAAGATCGGCGAGCACCAATTGATCATCGATCACACCGAAGTGCCGGACGCCTTTCGCGGCCAGGGCGCCGGGCTTCGGCTCGTCACCCGTGCCGTCGAGGACGCGCGAGCAGCAGGCAAGAAGATCATCCCGCTCTGCCCGTTCGCCAACGCCCAGTTCCGCCGTCACCCGGAATGGGCGGATGTGCTGAAGCGGTAGGTCCCGCAAGCACAAAGTGGATTTGTAGAACAGAGCAAAACGGGCGGCCATTGCCTTCCCGTTGGCTTTGTAGTTTGCCCCGGCGGCACATCTTGCCTAGATATGATACATCGCCCTGCCGACAAACAGACCGAATGATCCCCCAGATGACCGAAACAGACCTCGTCCCCGTCTTTGACGGCCACAACGACACGCTGCTGCGTTTGCACCAGGCGAAAGACGCGGACGTCGAAAAGCTGTTCATCGAAGGGAAATCGGGCGGCCATGTCGACTTGCCGCGCGCCAGGGCCGGCGGATTCGCCGGTGGCATGTTCGCCATCTTCCCGCCGCCGGTCGAGAAAGCGCGGCGCAGCGCCGTCCCTTCGGCGCCAAGCGACAGCGAGCCGCTGCCGCCCGAGGTGCCTCGCACCGATGCGCTCAACTCGACGATCGCGATGGCATCCATCCTGTTCCGGCTGGAGCGCGCCGGAGCGTTGGCGATCTGCCGCAGTGCCGGCGATGTGCGCAATGCCATGGCGCAAGGCACGATTGCCGCGGTGTTCCACATCGAGGGCGTCGAGGCGATCGATCCCGAACTCACCATGCTCGACGTGCTGCATGCCGCGGGCCTGCGCTCGCTCGGCATCGTCTGGAGCCGGCCGAATGCGTTCGGTCACGGCGTGCCGTTTCGCTTTCCGTCCTCGCCGGATACCGGTCCCGGGCTGACCGATGCCGGCAAAGCGCTGGTCAAGACCTGCAATGAACTGAGGATCATGATCGATCTCTCGCATCTTAACGAGAAGGGTTTTCGCGACGTCGCAGCGCTTAGCGATGCACCGCTGGTCGCCACCCACTCCAACGTGCACGCGATCTGCGGCCATTCGCGCAATCTCACCGACTGGCAGCTCGGCGCGATCCGCGACTCCGGCGGCATGGTCGGGTTGAACTTCGCCACCGGCTTCCTGCGCGAGGACGGCCGCATGAATGCCGACACCAGCCTCGACATCATGGTGCGCCATATCGATTCCCTGCTGCAGGCTTTGGGCGAGGATGGCGTCGGTCTCGGTTCGGATTTCGACGGCGCCATGATCCCGGCCGTCATCGGCGACGTCGCCGGCCTGCCGAAACTCATCGATGCGCTGGCGGCGCGCGGTTTTGGCCGGGCTCTGATCGAAAAGATTGCCTACCGCAACTGGCTAAGCATGCTGGAAAGAACGATAGGTTAGGTCGCCTTATTCGAAGCCCATGCGATTCAGCCATTCCTTGCCGACGCCGCGATCGCGAATGATCGGCAGCGGGTTTTCCGCATCGAGCCGAGCGCAAATGCGATAGACCTCCAGCGTCTCGGCGCTCATCTCGCCACGCTTGTAGAAGAACATGGCGGCGGCATACCGCGCGCGGCCAGACCATTTCTCGCCGAGCGGCGTGTTGACCAGCTCCCACTGTTCGGCGGCTTCACCTTCTTCCTGGTGCTTGCCCGCTTCCTCGGTCATGGTCAGAAATCCGCCGGCGGATTGGCGGTACGGCGGTCGAGCTTGATGAAGGGTCGCGCCACCACCTTGGCCCGTTTCATCAGCTTCTGGAACTGCAGCTCGCGCATGGCATAGATCTCGACCCAGAGGTCTTCCACGACAGTATCACCATAGGGCCGCGCCAGCGAGGCGATGGCGATGTTGCGCTTGGCCATCGGCGACCACATGGCGGCGCTGATCAGGCCGACCTCCTGGGTTTTCCTGTGATAGACGATCGCGTGTTCGGCCGGGATGTTGCCTTCGATCTCCAGTCCGACGAGGACATGCCGAAGCTTGCGTTTGGCGCGGGCCTCGAGGATGGCGCGGCGGCCATTGAAATGGCCCTTCTCCAGATCAACCATGAAGCCGAGCCCGATCTCGTCGGGCATGCGCAAGCGGTCGGCGCGGATGGCATGTTCGGCGGTGGTGAAATCGGCATTGGCGACGATCAGCCCAGCCTCGAGACGGGCACGGTTGAGGGCGGTGTAGCCGATCGCCCTGATGCCGCGCAGTTCCCCAGCTGTCATCAGCCGGTCCCATAGGCTCAGCGCCTTTTCGGCCGGAACGAACAGTTCGTAACCGAGATCGCCGGTAAAGCCGGTCCGTGAAATGATGGCTGTGCCGCCGTCATGCGGGAATTCGGCAAGGTCGAATATTTTCAGCCTCTCGACACCGGCGAAACCGGCATCGCGCAGCACGGCGAAGCATGTGGGGCCCTGCAAGGCGAGCCCGGCGACGGCCTCGGTCTCTTCCTCGACGATGACGTCGAAACCAAGGGCGCTGTCCAGCAGCCACGGCAGATGCCGCTCTTGCGAACAGAGCCGGAAGCGGTCCGGCGAGAGCCGAAACAGTGTGCCATCATCGAGGACGAAGCCCTCATCGTCGCACCACGCGGTGTAATGCACCCGGCCGGGTTTCAGCTTTGTCACATCGCGCAGCGTGAGCCGATCGAGGAAGGCTTCGGCGTGCGGCCCCTCGATCCGGTATTTGGTCATGGGCGAAATGTCGAACAGCGCCGCCTGACTGCGGATCGCGAAATATTCGAGCTCCTCGTCCCACAGCGAATGCGGCGCGCGGTAGCCGGCCCAATTGTACCAGTCCTGGGTCTTGGCCAGTGCGTCGATGCGCGGCTGGAATGGCGTGCCGAGGCGCAGCGTGCGGAAGTGGGATTGGGCTTCGATGCGATCGGAAACGGCTGGATCGGCTGTCTTCAAGACGGGCTTCTTCCTGGTTAGCTGGACCATGACCTACCCCTTCATCGCAATGATGCGCCGCGCGGCGTTCAATCCTGGCGCACCCGAAACACCGCCACCAGGATGCGAACCCGCGCCGGCCAGGAACAGCCCGTCGAGCGGCGTGTCGTAACCCGACCAGCCGGAGATGGGACGCGAGATCAGCATCTGATCGGCCTGTAATTCACCATGGTGCCAATGGCCACCCGGCATGCGGTAGCGCATCTCTATATCGGCAGGCGTCAGCAGCTCGGCATGGACAACGCTCTTGCCGATACCGGGTGCGTAAGCCTCGAACTGCGCCATGATCGCTTTTAGGAATTTCGGCTTGCCGGCATCCCAGCCCTCTTTCAACCGATAGGGCGCGTATTGCACCACGGCCGACAGCACGCAGGCGCCGTCGGGCGCGAGCGAGGGGTCGGCGAGGCTGGGTAGCGTGATCTCCATCACCGGTTCGGGTGAGAACTCGCCATATTTTGATGAATTGAAGGCACGCTCGACATGATCGGGGGAGGGCGCGATCACCAGTCGGCCCTTATGGCCGGCGTCGTCGACACCGGCAAACCGTGGCGGCCGGTCGAGCGCCAGATGGAGCTTGGCGGCATCGCCCCTCATCCGGATGTTTTTCACCTTGCGCACGAAGCCGGTGTCGATCTCGCGCGGTCCGACGAGGTCGAGGAAGGTGGTCGTCGGATTGATCGCCGAGACGATCGTTCGGGCGCGAAGTTCTTCGCCATTCTCGAGGGCGACGCCGACGGCGCGGCCTTTGTCGACAATGATCCTGGCGACGGGCACCGATGCGCGGATCGTGACGCCAGCCTTTTCGGCAGCAGTGCGGATGGCGGCGACCACCGCGCCCATGCCGCCCTTTGGCAGCAATTGCGCTCCGGCCGCACCGCCGCTCGCTCCGGTCAGACGATAATAGAGGCCGAGCAGCGAGGTCGGCGAGCGCGGGCCGAGATGGCTGCCGAGCGTTGCGTCGAAGGCGAGCAGCCCTTTCAGCCTGATATCGGCGAGCTGTTCGTCAAGCAGGTCGGCAACGTTCATCAAAAGCACGCGCAGGAAGTCGCGCATGTCTTCCATGCCAAGTTTCTTCAGCGCCACCGCGGTATGGGCGAGCGAAGCGGCCTCCTGCAGCGACATGCCGCCGAGATCGGGCGGCCGGCGCGACAGGAAGGGTTTCAGGATGCCGGCATAGCGCAGCAATTGTGCGCGCAATTCCTTCCAGGCGGACTGTTCCGACGAACTGGCGCCAGTCAGCACCTCGCCATAAGCGCCATGCAGGACAAGCGGCGGTCCATCTTTCGACAATGCGACCGACGGCAGGAAGTCGGAGCGAGCGATCCGCAGCCCGTGCTTTTCCAGCTCCAGCGTTTTCACCACGTCGGGATGCAGCCGGTTCAACACATGCGCGATGGATGAAGCGCGAAAACCCGGCGCAAATTCCTCGGTCCGCGCGGCGCCCCCGAGTTCGGCTCCTGCTTCCAGCACCAGCACCTTACGGCCTGACTTCGCCAGCGTGGCGGCTGCGACAAGCCCGTTGTGGCCGCCGCCGATAACGATGGCATCAAATGACGTCATGGGCCGGGCTCATATGCGAAGTGGATTTTGCGAGATCGCGCAGGATTTCGGAGGCTGCGTTGCGTCCGGGTGCACCCATGACGCCGCCGCCGGGGTGGGTCGAGGAGCCGCACATATAGAGGCTGCCGACCGGCGACCGATACTGCGCGTACCCGGGCACCGGACGGTTGAACAGCAACTGGTCGAAGGTCAGTTCGCCCTGAAAGATGTTGCCTTCGGTGAGGCCGACCTCGGCCTCGATCTCGCGTGGCGTCCGCACCTCCATATGGACGATGCGGTCGCGGAACCCGGGTGAATAGTCCGATATCTGCGCGATCACGCTTTCAGCAAAACCGTCACGATCGGCGTCCGTCCACTCGCGACCAGCGATCTTGGGCGGAGCGTACTGCACGAAGCAACTCATGAAATGTTTCCCGGGCGGCGCCATGGTCGGGTCGAGCGTCGTCGGGATGACCATGTCGAGGAACGGATCGGCGGACCAGCGGCCGGCCTTCCAGTCGTCATAGGCGCGCTCCATGCGCTCCATCGAATCGGTGAAATGCATGTCGCCGCGATAGACCGACGAATCCTTCGGCAGCGCCGGGAATTCCGGCAGCGAATCGAGGGCTATGTTGACCTTTCCGGAAGATCCGCGAATCTTGAAGTTCTTCACCCGGCGCAGGAAGATGTCGGGCAGTTCCTTCTCCTCGACCAGCTTCAGGAAGGTGCGCTTCACGTCGGCATTGGAGACGACCAGCTTGCCGTAAACCTCCTCGCCGCCGGCCAGCACGACGCCCCTGGCCTTGCCACGGCTCACCAGCACATGGTCGACCTCGGCGCCGGTGCGGATGGTCCCACCCGAGGCCTTGAACGAGGCGGCCAGCGCCTTGGTGACGGCGCCCATGCCGCCGCGCGCATAGCCCCAGGCGCCGACCGATCCGTCGACCTCGCCCATATAGTGATGCAGCAGCACGTAAGCGGTGCCGGGCGACATCGGCCCGAGTGCCGTGCCGATGATGCCAGACAGCGCGAAGTTCGCCTTGATGACGTCGGTCTCGAAATATTCGTCGAGGAACTCAGAGATAGACATGGTCCAGAAGCGCAGCGTCAACGCCATTTCCTCGGCGGAGAGACCCGCGAATTTCTTGCCGAGATAGAGCAGTTCACCGAGGTCGCGCGGGCGCAGGCTGGTTGGGTCCGGCGCGGTGCGCATCAAAAGCGGCTGGATGAAGCGGCACTGCCGCGTCACGTCGCGGGCGTAGTGGTCATAGGCCTCGGCATCCCTTTTGGAGAAACGAGCGAATTCCCGCCGGTGCGCGTCGTGGTCGCGGTAGTTGGCGAGGTAGTCGCCATCCCGGGTGAACACCGCGCCGCCCTCATAGGAGATGACTTGCAGGCCGAAGCGGGGGAGCTCCAGATCGCGCATGATCTCGGGCCGGAACAGCGAGCAGACGTAGGAGCAGTTCGAGTAGAGGAAGCCCGGCGTCAGCTCGCGGCTGGTGGCCGCGCCTCCGACCCAGTCGTTCTTCTCCACAACCAGCACGTCGAGACCGGCGCGCTGCAGGTAACAGGCGTTGACAAGGCCATTGTGTCCGCCGCCGATGATGATCGCATCCCAAGCTTTCATTGTGGCCCAGTGCTCATCTGCGTCCCGCTTTCACTTCTGCGTGATTTATTGTCGAATGCGCGGAATTTGGCACGGTACCAGCCATTGTGTCCAGCCTTACTGAATGAATGTTCAACAAATAATGTTGCGTTTTTCCGGGCGTGAGTTACGCTTTGCCGACATTCGAACCCAGTAATCCGTCCGTGAGAACCGAGGCTGATGATTGAAATGGCAGACGTCACTTCGCAGTATGACGAGGCCGCCATCATAAGCTGGGAGGCCATGCAGAAGGTGCTTGACAGCGCGAGCACCGTCCCACTCATCTTCGCTGGTGGAAGCCGGATGCAAAGGGATAGCCGGCGATGCTGGAGACCTTCACACGCATGAAAACGGCAGACGCCAGGGACGCGCTTCTTGAACCGGCGCGGAAAGCCGAATCCGAGAAGCGCGGGCGCAAGGCCTCGAAGGAGGTCAGGCAGCTTCAGCTCATCGAGGCGACGATCGATTCGCTCGCCAAGCGCGGCTATTCGGAAACGACGATGGCCGATGTCGCCGACGGCGCCGGCCTGTCGCGCGGCATTGTCAATTTCCATTTCGAGAGCAAGGAGAAGCTGCTCGTCGCGACGCTACAATATATGTACGACGAGTATTCCGCGCACTGGCGCAATGCCTTGCAAAAGGCAGGAGACGACCCCGCGCGGCAACTCCAGGTCCTCGTCGCGGCCGATTTCGACCGCTCCATCTGCAACAAGCGCAAGCTTGCCGCATGGTGCGCCTTCTGGGGAGAGGCCAAGTCGCGGCCGACCTACCAGGCGCTGAGCAGCGCGCGGGATGCCGTTTACCAGAATATTTTCATCGACCTGTGCGCGGCTCTGAAACAGAGCGGCGGCTACGCCTATGAGCCGCAGGTCATGGCGCTGGCGCTCAGCGCCATGCTGGAAGGCTTGTGGCTGCGGTTGATGATGGGAACCGAGGACACCACGCGGGAGACCTCCTTGCAGGCGGCCAATGAATTTCTGTCGGCGGCTTTTCCGAAACACTACCCGCTGAAGGCCGCCAGCCCTACGAGATCATAAGAAAGACGAAACCATAAGAAACGGCAGAGGATGGAACAGCAATGAAGACACTGACAAGCCGCCTGACGCTGACGCTCGCGCTAACGGGAACACTGGCGGCTTCGGCCGCGGCGCTGGCGATCGCGGCCGACAAGGATCTGATCGTGTTCGACTGGTCAGGCTATGAGGATCCGAGCTTCCACCCGAAATATGTCGAGAAAAACGGCGATTCGCCGACCTTTGCCTTCTTCGGCGACGAGGACGAGGCGTTCGAAAAGGTCCGTTCCGGCTTCAAGGCCGACCTTGGCCATCCCTGCTCGCAGAGCGTGACGAAGTGGCGCGAGGCGGGCCTGCTGCAACCGCTCGATACCTCGAAGATCACGGGCTGGAAGGACCTCAATCCCGGCATCATGGCGATGAAAAATCTCGCCGCGACGGAGGACGGGAAAGCCTGGTTCATGCCCTGGGACTGGGGCAACACGCAGCTTACCTACAACACCTCCAAGATCGACGAAAAGGACGTGCAGTCGCTGAAGGCGTTCGCCGACCCGAAGTTCAAGGGCCGGGTTTCGATCGGCGACAATGTCGACGATGCCTATGCGCTGGCGAGCCTTGCCATCGGCCTGAAGGACTGGACCAAGATGACCGACGACCAGTTCAAGCAGGCCTCCGACTTCCTGCGCCAGGTGCACAAGAACGTGCGCTCCTACTGGACCGATACCACCGACGTCGTCCAGCTTCTGAGCGGCGGCGAGGTCGATCTCGCCTGGGCCTGGAACGATGCGACCGTGCAGTCGGTTGCTGCCGGCGTGCCGATCAAGTCGAAGAAGGACCCGGCGGAAGGCATCTCGACGTGGGTGTGCGGCTACGTGCTGTTCAAGGATGCGCCCGGCAATACCGACAAGGCCTATGACTATCTCAACGCGGTCAACGATCCGGAGACCGCCAAGGTGCTGGTCAAGGACTGGGGCTACGGCCAGGCCAACGCCAAGGGCATGGCCGGCGTCGATCAGGCCATCCTGAAGGAAAAGGGCTATGACGACGTGCAGAAATTCGTCGACAAGACACTGTTCCAGCAGCCGCTGCCGTCCGATCTCAAGCTCAAGATGATCGCCGAGTTCGAGAAGATCAAAGCCGGCTATTGAGCCGTTGTCTATCGTGCCCATCCGTCTGTCGGCAGCATCGGCGGATGGGCTCGCCAAAGCGCTTGAATTTGCCTAACTTCGCTCTCGACATCTTTCGCGATGGGGGAGTTTTTCGCGCCATGAATTCCGTGCTTCGCCGCGTTGTCATCGCCGCTGCCTGTACGCTCGGTGCCGGCGCGGTTTACGGGCTCGCCGAAGGCGGCGGCGACCTCGTCGTGTTCGACTGGTCGGGCTACGAGGATCCCCTGCTGCACCCGGCTTACGCTGCCAAGTATGGCGCCGAGCCGACCTTTGCTTTCTTCGGCGACGAGGACGAGGCGTTCGAGAAGATGCGGGCAGGTTTCAAGGCCGATATAGCGCAACCCTGCTCGCAGAGCGTGGTCAAGTGGCGCGAGGCCGGCATGCTGCAGCCGCTCGACACGTCCAGGATCGCCGGCTGGAAGGATCTCAACCCCGATATCATGGCGATGAAGGATCTCGCCGTCACCGCCGACGGCAAGGCATGGTTCATGCCATTCGACTGGGGCAACACCTCGCTGCTCTATCGCACCGACAAGGTGACGGCCGATCAGGCACAGTCGCTCAAGATTTTCGCCGATCCGCGTTTCAAGGGCCGCGTCACCATCGGTGAGAATGTCGACGACGCCCATGCCTTGGCGAGCCTGGTCATTGGTCTCAAGGACTGGACCAAGATGACCGACGACAGTTCAAGCAGGCGTCCGCTTTCCTGCGCGACGTGCACAAGAACATCCGTTTCTACTGGACAGACGACACCGACCTTAACCAGGCCTTTATCGGCAACGAGGTCGATCTCGTCTGGGGTTGGAACGAAACCTTCGTGACACTGAAGGGACAAGGCTTGCCGATCGCCATGAACCGCGAGACCAAGGAAGGGATTTCGACCTGGGTGTGCGGCTATGTGCTGATGAAGGATGCGCCAGGCAAGCTCGACCAGGCCTATGATTTCCTCAGCGCCGTCAATGCGCCCGGCGTGTCCGACTATATGGTCAAGACCTTCGGCTACGGCCACGGCAACGGCGCCGGAATGGCTGATATCGACCATAAGGTGCTGGCCGACCGCGGCTTCGACAATCTCGAAAAATTCCTCGACAAGACCCTGTTCCAGCAGCCTGTCGCGCCCGAGTTGAAGAAGCGCATGATCGACGAGTTCGAGAAGATCAAGGCTGGCTATTGAACGACCAGACAGAAAGAACCGACGTCGTCATCGTCGGCGCCGGCTTCACCGGCCTGTCGGCGGCGCTTGAGCTGAAGAGGGCCGGCGTCGGCTTCCTGCTGCTCGAGGCACGCGACCGCGTCGGTGGGCGGGTCGAGGCCCTGTGGAACGGGCTTGGCGAGCGCATCGACAGCGGCGGCCAGTTCCTTTGCGAGGACATGCCGCAGCTGATGGAACTGGCCCAGGCTCGCGGCAGGACCTTCGTCGAGACCTACGTCGAGGGCGATTTCATCACTTACCCGTCAATGTCGGTCGGCCGGGCCGAGCGGACCTATCAAGCCTCGATGGCGATCCGCGAACGCATGAACAGCATCGAGCCCAACGATCCCGCCATTGCCGGATCGACCGTTGCCGAGTGGCTGGAGAGGCAGGATGACGTGGGCGAGGCCAAGGCGGCCTTCCGGTCGATGATCGAGGGCCTGTGGTGCCTGGCGTTGGAGAAGGTGCCGCTCTGGTATCTGATCGACAATGACCGCCGTATCACCAACGAGGTGCCGGAGCTGCAATATTCCCTGCGCGAGACCATGCAGTCGTTGGCCGATGATCTGGCGGAGGACCTCGGCGACCGGGTGAGGCTCGGCGAACCTGTCATCGGCATCGAATACGGTCCGGCAGGGGTTCGTGTCGTCTCCAGCAATAGCGTGATCGAAGCGCGAGAAGTTCTGGTCGCCGTGCCGCCGGCGACAGCCGCGAAGCTCGATTTTACGCCCGCCTTGCCGGCAGCCCTGGAAACGGCGCTCGGCGCCTGGGAAAGCGGCGCGGTGATCAAGGTCCTGGTCCGCTATCCCAAGCCATTCTGGCGCGAGCGGGATTTGAGCGGGATGGTGATGTGGCGCGATCTGCCGGGGCTGTTTGCCTGCGACGCGAGCAGGGATCCCGATCATGCGGCGCTTGTCGTCTTCGTTGGCGGACCGCTGGCGCTGCGCTGGCACGAACTCGGCGAGTTGGATCTGCGGAGACAGGTGACGAGGAAGCTTGTGGAGGCGCTGGGTGCAGAGGCGGCGGATGTTCTCGATTTCAGCCGCCGCGACTGGACGCACGACCGCTGGAGCGGGGGCGCCTATAGCGACGTGATCGTCGATGTGTCGGCGAGGGGTGCCGAGCGCACCATTCTTGCCGGCGCACCGCCGGTGCATTTCGCGTCGTCGGAATTGTCGCCCTCATTCCCGGGCTATGTCGAGGGCGCGATCGTGGCCGGGCGTATCGCGGCGCGCAGGATCATCGCCGGAGTTCAGTCGGCCATCGCGACCAGCGCTTCCGGATCATAGGCAAGGCGGATCGAGGTGCCGACTGGAATGTCATCGGCGCCGAAATCGTTGGTCTCGGTCACCGAGAGCGGCTTCTCCAGGCCAGGGATCTCGACGATCAGATGGGTGATCTCGCCGAAATAGTGGCGTTCCACCACCTTGCCGGCGACCTCGAACTTGGCTGTCGCGTTGTCCCATAGCACGCGCAGGCGCTCCGGTCGGATGCCGAGCGTCGCGCCGCCGCCATTGCGCACGAAAGCCTTCGGCTTGTCGGTCTTGACGCGGCCGAATCCGAGCGTATCGAGAACCAGCGAGGTGCCGTTCTCCTCGACGATGTCGGCCTTGACGAAATTCATGCCGCCAAGGAAGTCGGCGACCTGACGGTTTACCGGGCGCTGGTAGATTTCCTTCGAGAGGCGACCTGCGCGATCCTGCCGCCGAACATCACGGCGATGCGGTCGGACATTGCGAGCGCTTCATACTGATCGTGGGTGACCAGGACGAAGGTGATGCCGACGGCCTGCTGGAGGCGGCGCAGTTCGACCTGCATCTGCTCGCGCAGCTTCTTGTCGAGCGCCGACAGCGGCTCGTCGAGCAGAAGCACCTTAGGTCGCATCACCAGGGCGCGGGCGAGCGCCACGCGCTGCCGCTGGCCGCCGGAAAGCTCCGTGCCAAGCCGCTTGCCGAGGCCGGTGAGCGAGACCTGCGCCAGCGCTTCCTCGACCCGGCGCTTCTCTTCGCCACCCCGCAGCTTCAACCGCTTCAGCCCGTAGGCGACGTTCTGCTCGACATTGAGGTGCGGGAAGATCGCGTAGCTCTGGAACACCATGTTGGTCGGCCGGCGGTTGGCCGGTACGCCTTCCATGGGCTGGCCGCCAACCGCGATCGAACCGCTGGTCGGATTATCGAAGCCGGCGATCATGCGCAAAAGCGTGGTCTTGCCGCAGCCCGACGGGCCGAGCAGCGAGAAGAACTCGCCTCCCCTGATGGTCAGGGAGGCGTCGTCCAGCGCCTTGAACGCCCCATAGCTGCGGGTGACATTGCGGATCTCGATCATCGATCTTTCGGAATGGATCCTGTCCGCGTGAGATAGCTCGATCCGCGGCTGCTCAGGCATAGAGGCCTCCCTCGTTCTGCGTGCGTCTGGCCGCGCGGCGACGCAGGATTTCAGCAATTGTCATCAACAGGAAAGAGGCAACCAAAAGCAGCGTGCCCAGCGCCAGGACGCCGGGCAGTTTCGAGGCGAAACGCAACTGACCCCAGATGTAGATCGGCAGCGTCGCCTCGGTGCCGGTAAGGAAGAAGGCGATGATGAATTCGTCCAGCGAGATGGTGAAGCAGACCAGCAGGCTGGAAATGATCGCCGGCGCCACCATCGGCAACGTCACGCGCCGGAAAGTGCCGACGGCGCTTTCGCCGAGATCGGCGGAGGCTTCCTCTAGGCTGCGGTCGAAACCTTCGAAGCCGGAAGTCAGTACCGTCATCGAATAGGGAATGCAGACCAGGACGTGGCCCAGCACGACGGTGAACAGCGAAAGACCGAGGCCCAACTGCAGCAACACCAGCAGCATCGAGATGGCAACGATCACTTCAGGCAGCACAAGCGGCGCCATGATCAGACCGTTGATGGCGCGGCGGCCGGGATAGCGGTAGCGGGTGATCGAGCGAGCGGCGAGGATGCCGAGTACGGTGGAGAGGATGGCCGCCGAGACGCCGACGATCAGGCTGTTCCAGGCAGCATCGAGCAGCGCCGGCGTGCGCGGCAGGTCTTCGTACCACTGCAGGGTGAAGCCCGTCAGCGGGAATTTCGGCGTCGCCGCCGTGTTGACCGAGAAGATCGGCAGGAAGATGACGGGCAGATAGAGGAAGACGATATAGAGGAACGCGTAGGCCGATAGCCAGCCGCCCGGCAGCAAGCGCCGCGCCTTCATCGCGCCATCCTTTGCAAGCCGCGGATGATCAACACCGTGGCGCCGGCCATCAGGGAGACGATCAGCATGGTGGTGACGGAAAGCGCGGCACCGAGCGGCCAGTTGGCGGCCTTGCCGAACTGCGCTTGGATGGCATTGGCGATCATGACCCCGTCCTTGCCGCCGACGAGCTTTGGCGTGACATAGTCGCCGACCGTCGGGATCATGACGATCAGCGCCGCGGAGATGATGCCTGGCGCCGACAGCGGCAAAGTCACGCGCAGGAACGATCGGAAGGGGCTATCGCCGAGGTCGGTGGCCGCTTCGACTAGCGTGCGGTCGACCTTCTCGAGGGACACGAAAATCGGCAGGATGGCGAAAGCGGTCCAAGCATGGGTGAGCGTGATGATGACAGCGCTCGAATTGTAGAGCAGGGCGGTCGACGGTTCGTCGATGATGCCCAGACCCATCAGGCCGGAATTCAAAACGCCGTTGTAGCCCAGGATGACCTTCCACGACATCACGCGCAAGAGATAGCTGGTCCAGAACGGGATGGTGATGAGGAAGAGCCACAGGCTCTTGTGACGGCCGCCATGGAAGGAAATGAAATAGGCGATCGGGTAGGCGAGGACGACAGTGGACAGGCTGACAGTCAGCGAGATGTAGAGCGAGCGCCACAACAGATCGCGGTAGATCGGCTCGGTCAGTGCGACGCGATAGTTTTCCAGCGTGAAGGTTCGGTCGATGGTCAGGTAGTGCTGCGTCCAGAAGGAATGGGCGATGACCACCAGGATCGGCAGGACCAAAAGGATGAGAGCATAGAGAAAGGTCGGGCTGATCAAGGCGAAGCCTTGTACAGGCTCGGATTGCAGAAAGGCATTTCTTCTGGCCAGCGTCATGCCGAACGAGGGCGACCCTTCCGCAGCCGCCGTCATTGCCAGACCCTGGGGGGACGGGCTCCGGGTGTGATCTCGATTGCTGGCCTGGATCGTCCCGCCATACGGCATCCCTTTGGGCTGGCGCCGGCTATTGTTCCCCTTGCCGGCTTTCTTTCATCATGCGCGCATCCGCGGATTGAAATCAAGCGGTAATTCTGCAATATTGATTGAACGGACATTCAAAATCACGTGAGCAGGGTGCCGATTTCGGCCATGGCGAACCGGATTGATGACCGGAAAATTCGGGGATGATGTGGAGGCGATGATGGCGGCTGTGAGGGATCTGAAGGCACGCGAAACGGCTGGCCTTGGCGGCGACGATGCGGTCGAGCTGGCCAAGCGTCATCTCATCCAGCCCTGGCCCTACGCCGGTTCCGTCGGTTCGGAGGCGCGCGCGCTGATCGGCGAGGGCGATGGCATCTACATCACCGACAGTACCGGCAAGCGGCTGATCGACGGCCCGGCCGGCATGTGGTGCGTCAATGTCGGGCATCGCCGCGAGGAACTCGCCAGGGTGATGTACGACCAGGCGATGGCGCTGTCCTACAACACGCCCTGGTACACCATGAACGCGCCGTCGGCGGAGCTCGCCAAGCGCATCGCCGGCCATGCCCCAGGAGATCTCAGCCATATCTTCTACACCACGGGCGGTTCCTCGGCGGTCGAGACGGCGCTGCGCTTCATGCAGTTCTACAACAATGTGCGCGGCCGGCCGGAAAAGAAGCTGATCCTGAGCCGTGGCGGCGCCTATCATGGCTCAACCTATCTCTCGGCTTCGCTCAATGGCCGCCCACGCGACCGCGACTGGATGGATGGCGCCGACGAGCTGGTGGTCAAGCTCGCTTCCCCCGACCCGTTCCGCCGGCCGAAAGGCATGAGCATCGCTGCCTTCACCGATTTCCTTGTCGATCAGTTCCGCGATACGGTCGCGCGTGTCGGCGCGGACAGACTAGGCGCCTTCGTCGGCGAACCCATACAGGCGTCCGGCGGCGTCATCATTCCGCCGGACGGCTACCTCAGGCGCATCCGCGAGATCTGCCGCGACAAGGATATTCTCTATATCTCCGACGAGGTGGTGACGGGCTTCGGACGTCTGGGCCATGTCTTTGCCTCGGGCGACGTGTTTGGCATCGACCCCGACATGATCACTTTCGCGAAGGGCGTCACCTCGGGTTATTTCCCGCTTGGCGGCGTCATCATCTCGGAGCGGCTGCTGGAAGAGTTGCGGCGTTCCAATCATCCCGACGCGATGTTCGGCCATGGCCTGACCTACACCAGCCATCCGGTCGGCTGTGCCGTGGCCTTGAAGAATCTCGACCTGCTGGAAGAAAGCGTGCTTGCGCATACGCTCGAGGTCGCGCCCTACTTCCAGGCGCAGCTCAAAACGCTGGAAGAGCTGCCCCTGGTCGGCGAAGTGCGTGGCGTCGGGCTGATGGGTTGTGTCGAATGCGTCGCCGATCGCGAAAGCAAGGATCCGCTGCAGCTCGACAAGGATGTCGGCAAACGCATCGACGCTCACTGCCACGAGCTTGGCCTGCTGGTGCGGCCGCTTATCAACATGTGCGTTATGTCGCCGCCGCTCGTCATCACGCGCGAGCAGATCGACGACATGGTCGGCATCCTGCGCGAAGGCATTTCACGCACGATGGAAGATCTCAGGAAAGAGGGTGTGTGGCAGGGGTGAGTTTCCTCCTTCTCCCCATTCCCGCGGAGAAGGAGCCCGAACGGCGGATGAAGGGCAGCGCTGACGGGAAGAGGGGCGCTCTCATCGCGGCTTTGGCCAATCACCAGGGTTGTTACGCCCGGCTCCGCAGCGCGTCGTTCAAATTCCACATGTCCTTTTCTTCCGGCGCTGTTTTCAGGCCGAGCACCGGAACCTGCTTGCGCAGGTGGTCGTGGTGGGTGCGCACGCCATATTCGAGGTCGGAGAGATAAAAGCCCTCGAAAGCCTCGGACAGCATGGATTCGTTCGACCAGACCGAGAGCTGCACATCTTCCGACATGGTGTCGCGATCGATGCGGAAGGAGAGGTAGCGGGCGGCGGCCTGCTCTCGGCTCTCGTCGCGGTAGCGATAGATGGCGCCGCGCAGCAGCGTCTCACCCGTCGATAGCGGGAACTCCTGATAGAACTGCACCGATTCCGGCATCACCGACAGAACGGCGTTGGGGAAAATGCCGTAATAGACCCAGGCCTTCCTGAGATGGTCCGGCAGATGCGTCGGCTCCGGCGCGATCTTGACGTAGTTCTTCACGCTCCAGCGGCGGCCGGCATACGGGTTGTAGGTGGCGAAGGAGCGCGAGACGCCGTTGACGAAGGGCTCGTCGAAATAGGTGGCGCCATAGAGATCCTGCAAGGCGGGATGCGCCATGGCGACGTGATAGCCTTCATTGTCGACGTCGCGCACCGACTTCCAGTTGACCGGCGTTTTCTGGGTCCAAATACCCCAGGAAGGCACCATATCGGCGGCCTTGTAATGCGCGAATTCGGGTTCGATCGGCCTCAGCAGTTCGGCAACGGAGGGCTGTGGCCCGCCATTGCGGAAGCGGATGAAGATGAAGCCCATCCAGATTTCGAGATCGAGCGGCATCAGGCCGAACTCGGTCTTGTCGAGGTCGGGGAAGGAGCGCGGGCGGGCGGCGCCGCGCAGCGTGCCGTCGAGATTGTAGACCCAGCCATGGAAAGGACAGACCAGCGCGTTCTTGCAATTGCCCTGGCTGTCGGCGACGACGCGGCTGCCGCGGTGGCGGCACATGTTGTTGAAACCGCGCACGACGCCGTCCTTGCCGCGCACGATCAGGGCGCGCTCGCCAACGACATCCATGGTGAGGTAGTCGCCGGCGTCAGGGATGTCGCAGACATGGCCGACGATCTGCCAATGATTGCGGAACACATGCTCCTTCTCGAGTTCGAGAAGGGCGTCGGAATGGTAGCTCCAGCCCGGCAGTCCCCGCCGGTCCCAATCGTTCGGGATTGCCACGTCACGGAGGTGCGGGTTCATAAAACGTCTCTTCTTTTTATTGAATAAGCATTCAATATAATCATATTTTACATTGAAATGCAATGGCTTGTGGAAATACTATGATTCCGCAGCGAAAATGTCGGCGCTCCTCCATGGGAATCCCGCGCCGTTGCGGGCTTCGAAAACCCCGGAAAGTCGGGAACTTAGCCAGGGTTCCGTAACGCTATGTATCGTCGGCTCGCGCCGCCAATCGTGCCCTTCCGACAAAGGTCTTCCGCCGGCAATGCCTCGACGTACGTGGCCCCCGGTAGTGCACGCCTTGCAACTCGCTCCTTGGTCCAAAACATAGTCCAATGACCGACCCTGCCCGTTTTTGCCCGTATGATGTTTCAATCCGGTTACATTGCCGGGCTCTCGTCACCTTTGCGCCGTTACAAGGCGCGATTAAATTCGTTTCATCGCAAAAAGAAAATCAACGAAGGGGATGACGATGCATGCGAAAGTCCAGATCACCAGCGGCAACCGCCTTGAAGCTCCAGAGCGCGCTGACCGTCGCCCGAAGCTGGCCCTTCGCCAGCGCGCCACCGACCACCCGATGGGAATGTTCATGGCGCTGGCTGCTTGCGCCTTCGCCGGCATGGCGTCACGCCGACGGTCGGCCCAGCCTTCGCTTCGTTGAATCCGCCCGCCAACCTCATCGAAGGCGCGCCGACCACAACCACGACCGCCCGCCTGCCCATGCCGGCAATCGATTTCGCCTGCAGGGGGCAGGCCTGGGGCGCCGAGAGCGTGGATTGCCTGCGCGCCATTGCCGAGCAGTCCGGAACACACAAGACCCGCGCGATCCGCATGATCGCCAACGCCGCGCCGCTGACCAGCGCGCCCAACATCTTCTGATTTCTGCCTCTGCGTTTCTGTCGGGGCATGATCCCGAAACCGGTTCCCGTTTGGGGATCATGGCCTACCTCCCCGAGCGCTTCTCAGCGCTCTCTTCGGCTCCCGCCGCGATATCGGCCGGGAGCCTTTTTATGCCTTCGACGCGGCCTGCTCGGCGATGGTCGAAAGCACGCTGCGTACATCCAGCGTGCTGAACGGTTTTTCGAGGATCTGTGGCCGCTGCTGCGCCGGCAAAGCTTCGACTTCCGCCTTCGCGCCGATCAGGTCGCCGGTGACGAGCACGAAACGCCGCGCCAGGTCGGGCCGCTCGGCGAGCAGTTCGCGGTAGATCGAAATGCCTGATATACCGGGCATGCGCAGATCCGAAAAGACGATATCGGGGGGCATGTGGCCGTCCAAGGTGGCGGCGCCCGATTCCCAGAGCGGCGCGATCCTCGACTTGATGCCCATCAGTTCGAGAATATCGGACAAGGAGCCGGCGACGTCAGGCTCGTCATCGATGATCAGCGCATGGCGCAGGCCGCTCGATCGTGGCTGGCTTTCGCCGGCGGCCGCGATTCCCGCGGAGATCGCCGGCAACTGGACGACGAAACGCGCGCCTCTCGGCAACACCTCCTCGAACCAGACATTGCCATTGTGCCGTTCGATGATCGATTTCGAGATCGACAGGCCAATGCCGGTGCCTACGCCGACCGGCTTGGTGGTGAAATAGGATTCGAAAATGCGCGAACGGATGGCTTCGGGAATGCCGGGCCCGTTGTCCTCGACCGAGAAGCCGGGATTGCCACGATCGCCGCGGAAGCTCCGCACCTTGATCAGGCGGTCGCCGGCGACGCCGGCCAGGGCATGCTGGCTGTTGATGAGGAAATTGGCCGCCACCTGTGTCACGTGGTCGGCATCGGCCATGGCGAGCAGCGGACCTGGCGCGAAATCGGTATCGATGACGATGCCGCTCGAGCGCGCGCCGTAGGCGGTCACTTCGAGAGCGGCGCGGATCACCTGGTTGAGATCGGTCTCGGCCTGTGCCGACGGATGGAGGCGAACCATCGACAGGAAGCTTTTGACGATGCGCCCGCAGCGCTCGGCGGCGGCACGCACCTTCTCGGCCCGGACCTTGGTCTGCGGATCCGAGGCGAATTCATGCAGCAGCGTCGACTGGGCCACGACGACCGCCAGTGGATTGTTGAGTTCGTGCGAGACGCCGGCAAGCAGCGAGCCCATCGCCGCCATCTTCTCGTTCTGGTGCAGCTTCTCGCGCTGCCGGTTGATCTCTTCCTCGGCGCGCAGCCTGTCGCGCAGGTCGCGGATCGAGCCAAAGATGAGGCGGCGGTCGGCGACCCGCATCTCGGTCGCCGTCAGTTCGATCGGAAACACCTCGCCGGCTGCATTCTGTGTCACGGTCTCGAGCCGCTGTCCGACCATCGGGGCGCCACGGCCGGACATGTAGTCGGCGCCCGAGGCATAGCCCTTGCGGTAATATTCAGGAACGACGGTGTCGAGCAGGTCCTTGCCGAGGATATCGCTGCGCAGGAAGCCGAACATCTTCTCGGCGGCCGGATTGAATTCGATGATCGATCCGGCCTCGTCGATGACGATAATGGCGTCGAGCGACGCCTGCAGCATGGTGCGGCGGATCACTTCGCTGGCATGGGCGTCGGAAGGGGAGTGTTCGATGGCGTCGCCGATGGCGAGAGCGATGATGTGCAGCGTCGCCTCCTCCTCGTCGGTCCATTCCCGCTCTTCGACGCAGTCATTGACGGCCAGCGTGCCCCACAAATGGCCGTGCGCGAATACCGACACCGACAGAAACGACTTGATGTTCTGCTTCTCGAAATCGGCCCTCAGGAATCCTTCGAGATCGCGCGTATGGCCGGTGAAAATCTTGCCCTGCCGCTCATCCTCGGCCAGCCGCTCAAGCAGCGGATCCGAATTGACGATCGACTGCATGATGACGGTCGGTGAGGCCAGTTCTCCGCCGAAGTCGGGATCGATCCAGTAGGCAGCGACCGACTGGGCGAAACCCTGGCCGGGCAATTCGCGCAGGCGGAACAGGATGCCGCGCTGGCAATCCATGGCGTGGCACAGCGTTTCCAGTATGCCGTCCATTTCGCGCTGCCAGTCGCCGGCCTCGCGCAGCCGGCGCACGACACGTACGGCGGCCATCGCCGCGCCCTGCCTGAAACCTTGCATGTCCGTGTTTGCCGTGTCGCCCGTCATTGTCAGCCATTAGTCCAGAGTCACGCCAATTCGATCGGCTGGCAACGGCTGCGGAGCGGAACCCCCGTGGGTCTGACGCTCAGTTGCCGTCGCCGGCCGGCAGCGAGAAGATATAGCCTTCGCCACGCACCGTGCGCAGGAATTTCGGGTTGGCCGGGTCCGCCTCGATCTTCTTGCGCAGGCGCATGATGCGGATATCGACGGCGCGCGACGATTCCGGATCCTCGGTGAAGCCGATAGCCTCGGAGATCGCGGCCCTGGTCAGCAGCCGGTTGGCGCGGGTCAGGAAAACCTCCAGCACGTCAAATTCGCTCTTGGCCATGTCGATCACCGTGCCGTTGGCGCCGGTGACCATCCTGCCGTCGAGATCGGCCTGAAAGGGGCCGAAAGCGACGGAGCGCCGATCCGTCCTGGCTTTCCTGTCCTGCGGCTCCGTCGGCTGGGGAACACGGCGCAGCACGCTGCGCACCCTGGCCAGCACCTCGCGCAGTTCATACGGCTTGACTATATAATCGTCGGCGCCGAGTTCCAGTCCGACGATGCGGTCGAGCGCGGTGCCGGCCGCGGTCGCATAGATGATCCCGATCGGCATTTTCGAGCGCAGCCAGCGGCCAAGCGACAAGCCATCCTCGCCCGGCATGGCGATGTCGAGGATAGCCAGATGGAAGGACTGCGTCTCGATCAGGCCGCGCGCGGCGGCCGCGGTTTCAGCGGTCGAAACATCGTAGCCGGCGGCGCCGAGATATTCGGCGACCGCGTCCCTCAGGTCGGGCTCATCCTCGACGATGACAATTCTTGCCCGCACGATGCTCTCGCTCCCACTTTCAGTGGAAAGTAGATTGGGTATAAACATGATGTCCAGCACTCATATCCGGTTGCAAGGGAACGGTTGGAAAACATGGCCGCACGAGCCGTCATCGCGCTTGTTTCCGTCGCCGAGGTCGTCGCGACCGAGCTTGCCGACCATCTGGAGCGGCGCGGCCATGACGTGCGCCGGGCGCGGCAGCCCTGGGAGGCGGAATCGCTGCTGGCGAGCGGCGGCATCGACGTTGTCGTCGTCGGGGACAGCCTCAGCCAGGCGGAAGGGCGGGATCTGCTCAGGCGTTTTGGCGGCCAAGCTGGGGGTAGCGAGCATGGACCGGATTTCATCCTGATATGCCGGCCCGCCGATCTCCTCGACAAGGTGCTGGCGCTCGAGCTTGGCGCCGCCGACGTCGTCGAAAGTCCGCTCAATGTCAGGGAACTCGCCGCGCGAGTCGGCGGCCTGCTTTCGCGGCGCGGCAGGGGCACCCAGGAACTGATCGTGCTGGAGAACGCGACCGTCGACCTGAGGTCGGCGATGGTCATGCACCGCTCCGGTACGCAGGAGCAGCTCTCGGCCGGCCAGGTGGCGCTGCTCAGGCTGTTCCTGGCGAGCCCGCGCAAGGTGCTGACCCGTGACGACATTATCGCCGCGGCGCCGGCCGAGAATGCCGACGCCTTCGATCGGTCGATAGACTCGCGCATCGTGCGGCTGCGCCGCAAGCTCGACACCGACACCATCACCACCATACGCGGCGCCGGCTACAGGTTCGATCCGCCACGGCAGTTCGCCGACTGACGGCTGTGTTTTCCCGCTGGTTCGCCGGATGAACATCGGGCTTCCGTTTCCCGCGCCGATGCCCGCGAGGTTCAGCGCACCACCAGCAAGGACGGGCCCGAGGCCATTTCGCCGCTGACGGCGAACCCGCTTGCGTGAGCGCGTTCCTTGAGCAGCACGGTGGCGAGTGCGGCAAAGCCGAGTAGGCCCTGCGCATAAAGCAGTGCGGAAAGCACGGAAGCCGCGAACTTTGTTTTCATGATCTGAATTCCCCAAAAAATGACTGTGTCGCGGATCGCTTCCCGAAACTCCCGAAGTGCCCGCGCCGCCCACGGAGCCCCCCGTCGCGGCGCGGGCCTTCGGTCCTCTCGGCAGCAAGTTGCCGGAGGGGCCGCGCAATGCCAGTTGCCGAAGGCCAACCCGCCAGAGGGCCTTCAACCGGGCGATGCGCAGGCTGGAAACGATCCAGACCGTGGCGCAAACAGGGCGACGTGCAGGGTCGAAATCTCACTCGAACTCATCGCCGCCAGCCCCGCACGGGGCCGCCGGCAATGGTGACGACGCCGCCGACAGCCGCCGCCGTGATGCTGATCCTGAAGAGCCAGGAGCGTATGTTCGTTTTCGTTCCCTTGGTCGTTGCCGTCTGCTTTCGTTGCGTCAACTTTTGCATCCGGTCGGTATCCGGATCATGCCGTCCAAAACCGCACTTTGTTGCAGATTGGTTTCGAATGGAGACAAACTCTTTCATCTAGGAGGCAACTCGAACTTTCGTTTCATGGTGAATGCCTGTGTGCTTCATCCTCAGTCCCAACTGTTCGGAATGGAGCGCCATCGAACAGGGTAATTGCCCTGTTAACCAGTGGAAACAGATTCGAAACACAAACGAGCATTTCGCGAAATCTTTCCGAAACATGCCGCTGGGATAAGCCGCCTCATCGAATTGGAGCCGGCCGGACCGGCAGAGAGAGGGGACATCATGCACACCACCATTTCCGCAAAGTTCATCAACATCACCGCCGCCGCGCTCATGGGCAGTGCACTTCTGTTCGGCGCCAAGGCCGCCCATGCCGCCAACAGCATCGTTGCCCGCGTTTCGCTGTCGCAGCAGGTCATGGAAGTCTCGGTCGACGGCCGGCCGACTTTCGCCTGGAAGGTTTCCACTGGCGACAGGGCGCACGTGACGCCGACCGGCTCGTTCAAGCCGACGCGCATGCATCAGATGTGGTATTCGAAGAAATACGACAACGCGCCGATGCCACATTCGGTGTTTTTCAGCGGCGGCTACGCGGTCCATGCCACCTATGCCATCAAGCGCCTCGGCCAGCCCGCCTCGCATGGCTGCGTACGGCTGCACCCGGACAACGCCGCCGATTTCTACCAGCTCGTCGAGACCTTCGGCCCGGCCAACACCAGCATCGTCATCGTCAAGTAGCAGGCAGGTTGCCGCATTCGGCTATGTACCGGAGTTGCTGGAGCGATCGCCAAAAAAGAGGCCGGAGAAATCCCGGCTTCTTTTTGTGTCTTGCGCCCTGTGCCTCAGTTCGGCAGCGCCGGCATCAGCTTGGGATCCGGCTTTTCCGCCAGATGCGGCAGGTCCTTGCTGGCGATGAAAGTATAGAACATTGGCACGACGAACAGTGTGAACATGGTGCCGACCAGGATGCCGGTGAAGATGACAAGGCCCATCGAATAGCGGGCCGCGGCACCGGCGCCGCTGGAAACGATCAGCGGCACCACGCCCAGCGCCATCGCCGCCGTCGTCATAAGGATCGGCCGCAGGCGCACCTTGGCCGAGGCGATGATGGCGTCACGCCGCCGCATGCCATGCAGTTCTCGCTGCTGGTTGGCAAATTCGACCAGCAGGATGCCGTGCTTGGTGATCAGGCCGATCAGGGTGATCAGTCCGACCTGGGTATAGATGTTGAGGGTGCCTAGGCCCAGATTGAGCGGCACGATCGCGCCGAAGATCGACAGTGGCACCGCCATCATGATGATCAGCGGATCGCGGAAGCTTTCGAATTGCGCCGCCAGCACCAGGTAGATGACGATGACGGCCGCGCCGAAAGCGATCAGGATCGTGTTGCCCTGTTCCTTCTCCTGCCGGGACTGGCCGGAATAGTCGATGAAGAAAGTGTCGGGCAGGCTCTCCGTGGCAATGTCCTCGAGCACTTTCAAACCGTCGCCCGTGGTGACGCCGGGCAGCGGCAGCGCCGAGATCGTCGACGAATTCAGCTGGTTGAACTGCTCGATCGCCGCCGGCGAGGCATTGTTCGAAATCGTCACCACGGCCGACAGCGGCACCATCTCGCCCGTCACGCTGCGCACGAAGTACTGGCCGAGCTTTTCGGGGTTGTCGCGGAATTCCTGCGGCACCTGCGGGATGATGTCATAGCTGTTGGAGTCGCGGTCGAATTGCGCCACTTCGGCACCGCCGACCAGCAGCGTCAGCGTCCGGCCGATATCGGCGATGGGCAGGTTGAGCGCGGCGGCGCGGTCGCGATCGATGGTCACCGTCACCTGAGGTGCGTCATAGGCCATCGAATTCTGCACGACGATGAAGCGGCCCGAGGCTTGCGCCTTGTTCTTGATTTTCTCGGCTTCCTCGTAGACCTGAGCGGAATCGCCGGTCGAGCGCACCACCATGGAAATCGGCAAGCCGCCGCCGGAGCCTGGCAGAGTCGGCGGCGCGAAGACGAAGGCCTGGACACCCGCCACCTTGGCGATACGAGCCGTAATGTCGGCCTGCAGCTCCTTCGAACCGCGCTTCCGCTCCGCCCAATCCTTGAAGGCAAAACCGACGAAGGCGCTGTTGGTCGTACCACCGAAGGCGACGGCCGAGAACTGCGCCCGGGTTTCGGGAATGTCCTTCACCAGGCCCAGGATCTGATTGACGTAAGTCTCGGTATAATCGGAGGTCGCATAGCGCGGCCCCGTCACCAGCGAGAGCAGGAAGCCCTGATCCTCTTCCGGCGCCAGTTCCGTCGAGGTCTTGGTGAACATGAAGCCAGTCACGCCTACAAGTGCCAGCACGATGAGCAGCGTCAGCGGGCGATAGTTCAGAGATCCGGTGACGGCGCGCTCATAGACATGCTCGACGCGCGCGAAAGTGCCGTCGACGATGCGCTGGAAACGGCCGGCATTGCCGGGCTTCAGAAGGCGCGCCGACATCATCGGCGTGATGGTGATGGCAATGACGCCCGACAGCACCACCGATCCGGCGAGCGTCACCGCGAATTCGCGAAACAGGGCGCCGGTCAGGCCGCCGGTGAAGGCCAGCGGCGCGAACACGGCGGCCAGCGTCATGGTCATGGCGACGATGGCCGACGCGATCTCGCGCATGCCGCTGAAGGCCGCCTGCATGGGCGGCATGTGATCCTCTTCCATGTGGCGGTGGATATTTTCCACCACCACGATGGCGTCGTCGACGACAAGGCCGATCGCCAGCACCATGGCCAACAGCGACAGAAGGTTGATCGAATAGCCTACCGCGAACAAAAGGAAGCAGACGCCGATCAGCGACAGCGGGATGGTGATGATCGGCATCAGCACCGAGCGGAACGAACCGAGGAACAGGAGGATGACGACAACGACGATGGCGACCGCCTCGCCGATGGTCTTGAACACCTCGTCGATCGAGGCGCTGATCTGTCCGGTCGCGTCGTAGACGACTTCGATCGTCATGCCCTTCGGCAGTGTATCCTGAATCTGCGGCACGAGCTTGGTGAGTGCCGCCGCCGTGGTCAGCGGATTGGCTGCCGGGGTCGGGAAGATGGCGAGGAAGGTGCCGGGCTTGCCATTGAAGGAAACCCTGGTGTCGGTGTTCGCGGCGGCCAATTCGACGCGGGCCACGTCGCGCAGGCGCACGACATTGCCGTCGGTCGAGCGCAATGGCAGCGCGGCGAAGGCTTCCGGTGTCTGCAGCGTCGAGCGCACGGTGATCGACGAGACGACATATTCGTTCTGGGTGTTGCCGGGCGCCGACAGGAAATTGGAATTGTTGATCGCCGTCAGCACTTCGGCCGCCGTCACGCCGCGCGCGGCAAGCCTGACCGGGTCGATCCAGACGCGCATCGAGTATTCCTGGGCGCCGAAGATCTGCACGTCGGCGACGCCTTCGACCGTCGACATGCGGGGCCTGATGACGCGTTCGATATACTCGGTCAGCTGCTCCTTGGTCATGTTCGGATTCTGCATCGAGATGTACATCATCGCGAACTGCTGACCCGTGCCCTTGACGATGACCGGGTCCTTGGAGGCGTCCGGCAAGGTGCCGCGCACGCCTTGGACCTTCGACAGCACTTCGGTCAACGCGACGTCTGGGTTGGAACCGAGCTTCATCTGCACCGTCACGGTGCTGGAGGACGGACGGCTGGACGAGGTGACGTAGTCGATGTTCTCGGTCGAGGCGACGGCGCGCGCGATCGGGGCGGAAATGAAGCCCTGGATCAGGTCGGCGCTGGCGCCCGGATAGGCTGTCGTGATTGTGATCGCGGTCTCGTCGACCTTCGGATACTGCCGGATCGACAGGTTGAAGATGCCCTGGAAACCGAGCAGCAGGATCATGCAGGCAAGAACGGTCGAAAGGACGGGCCGGCGGATGAAGAGATCGGAAAAGCTCATTGCTGGTCGGCCTGCTTGTTCGCCGATTTGGTCGGGTCGATGGTGTTGTCGACGTTGACGGTCATGCCGTTGAAGAGGCGGTTCTGGCCCGCGGTGACGACCTCGTCGCCGGCCTTCAGCCCTTCGATGATCTCGACCATGCCTTGATTGCGGCGGCCGGGCTTGACGAAGACCTGTGACAGAACAAGCGCCGGTTTGTCGCCTTCCGCCGCCGGCTTGGCCGGATCGGCCGCTGCTGGCTTGGCGGCATCGGCAGTGGCCTTGTCCGCTGGCTTGGCTGCGTCAGCGGCCGGCTTCATGGCATCGACGGCGGGTTTCATGGCGTCTGCCGGCTTGGCGTCTGCCGTCTTGGCATCCGTAGGCTTGGCATCCGCAGGCTTGGGATCCGCAGGCTTGTCGGTGGCCGCCGCCGGCTTTTCGTCCGGCTTGGCTGGCTGCGCCGGGGCTGCCCCGGCGGGCTTCGCCGGCTCCACCACGAATATGTAGTCGCCATAGAGACTGGTGGTCAGTGCCGTCTGCGGCAGTGACAGCACGTTCTGCTCCTCGGGCAGTTCGACACGCACCTGCACGAACTGACCTGGGGTCAATTTGCCTTCGGGATTGGCAACTTCTGCTCGGATGTTCACCAGCCGGCTGGATGGGTCGATCTTGGGGTCGATGCCGCGAATGGCGCCGGCAAAGGGCATGTCGTCGCTGCCGCCAAGGCCCAGGCGAACCGTCTGGCCAATCTTGAGCAGCGGCAGCTGCTGTTCGGGAACCGAGAAGTCGACCCGCATCGTGTCGAGGTCCTGCAGCGTCACCACCGCGGTGCCGGGTGCCAGATACTGGCCGAGATCGATTCTCGGAATGCCGACCGTGCCGGCGAAAGGTGCGGTAAGCTGCTTCTGGTCGAGCACGGCCTGCAGCCTGGTGACCTGGGACGCCGAAGCGGACGCCGCCGCACGCGCTGTGTCCAGCGTCGAGTCGGAGCCAACACCACGCTTTGTCAGTTCGACGGCGCGGGTCAGCGTGGTCTGATCGAGTGCCGCCTGCGCCTTCTGCGCATCGAGATCGGCGCGCTCGACGGCGTCGTCGAGTTGCAGCAGCACTGCGTTGGCCGCCACCTTCTGGTTGGCATGGAAGGGGATTTCCTTGACGATGCCGGCGGTCTCGACCGTCAGGTCGACACCGCGCACGGCCCGCACCGTACCGATCGCCTCGACGCCCGGTGTCCAGTTCGACGGCTTGGCGACGGTTGTCGACACGGTCGCCGCCGGCGGCTTCATGGTGGCGAAATACTGTTTAATACCGTTATCGCGCAGGAAGTTGAAACCGACGATCCCGCCGACCACGATGACGAGCACGGCAAGGACCACAATAACGATAAAGACACGGAGTATGCGCTTGAACAAGGAAGTCCCCTCAGTCGAAAATCCGGCGCGAAGCGCGGACATCGGGACACATATCGACTGCGGGTCCCGATTTCAAATAGTGGCGGTCTTACTGTACCGTCTGGACGGTCTTGTCAATTGGGCCTAAGCTTGCGATGGGAGGCGCCATGAGAGCCCAACGACCGAACTCGCGCGAGAAGATTCTCGCCGCGGCGGCTGATGTTGCCCGGGAATCCGGGCCCGGCAGCCTGTCGCTCGATGCCGTCGCCAGCCGCGCCGGCGTGTCGAAGGGCGGGCTGCTCTACAATTTCCCCACCAAGGCGAAATTGATGCAAGGCCTGGTCGAAGGCTATCTGCGCGATTTCGAGCAAGCGCTGGAATCCGCGAACAGCAACGACAAGGGCAAAAATCCCCTCGCCGTCTATATCAGGCTGTCAGCCGAGGATTGCGAGGAAAAGCAGCCATCCGCATCCTGGATATTCTCGGCGATCGCCGAGGATCCCGATTTCATGATGCCGATCAAGACATTCAAGCGGCAGCTTTTCGAGCGCCTGAAGGGCGAGGCGCCGGATCTCAAATCGCTGCTGGTCTGCTATCTCGCCATCGAAGGGCTGCGCAGCATGAACCTGTTCGATTCCGACGTGCTGTCAAAGGACGAACGGGACCTGCTGGTGTCGTCACTTCTCGATATCGCCAAATAGGCTTGTCCGCGCGGGAGCAGGGCGACGCTGCCACGATGGTTCAATCGACGGCGCTCACAGGGCCTTGCCCGTCGATGGATCGAACAAGCGAAGCGCGGCTTCGTCGAAGGCGAGGCTGCGCTGTTCGCCCTTGGCGAACTGGGCCCGCGGCGGCAGGCTCGCCGTCAGCCGTTGGGTGCCGATCCGCGCCGTGGTGACCAGCTCGGGGCCGGTCAGTTCGACGACCTCGATCTCCACGGGCAGTGACGGCTCCGCGGCGGCTCCGGTCGCCGCGCGCAGCGCTTCCGGCCTGATGCCGACGACCATTTGTGCGCCCTCAGGCGCCGCATTAGCATAGCGTGCCGGCATGGGGATCCGTACATCGGATCCGGCGATGGCCAGCTTGCCGTCGGTGACGGTGGCCTGCAGCATGTTCATCGATGGCGCGCCGACAAAGCCGGCGACGTACAGTGTCGCCGGATCGTTGTAGATCTCCTCGGGGGTGCCGAGCTGCTCGATCCTGCCGTCGCGCATGACGGCGATGCGGCTGGCCAGCGTCATCGCCTCGATCTGGTCATGGGTGACGTAGACGACGGTCGTCCGCAGCATCTGGTGCAGGCGCTTCAATTCGGTGCGCATTTCCAGGCGCAGTTTGGCGTCGAGGTTGGACAGCGGCTCGTCGAACAGGAAGACCCGCGGCTTGCGCACCAGGGCCCTGCCGATGGCGACGCGCTGGCGCTGGCCGCCGGAAAGCTGACTCGGCTTGCGGTCGAGCAGAGCCTCGATCTGCAGCAGTCTTGCCGCTTCGTTCACCGTACCGTCGCGCTCGTCGGCCGCGACGCCGCGCATCTCCAGTCCGAAGCCGATGTTGCGGCGCACGGTCAGGTTGGGATAGAGCGCGTAGGACTGGAAGACCATGGCGATATCGCGGTTCTTGGGGTGGACGCCGAGGATCGAGCGGCCACCGATCAGGACGTCGCCGCTGGTCGCCTCGGCAAGACCGGCGATGATGTTGAGAAGCGTCGATTTTCCGCATCCCGACGAGCCGAGCAGCACAAGAAATTCACCGCTCTGCAGCGCGATGTCGATGCCTTTCAGCGTCTCGACGCTGCCGTAGCTCTTGCGGATGCCGCGAATTTCAAGCGTGCTCATGCATGGGGCCCTCGAACTGCATTGGCCCGCCATAGTCGCGGGGCAAGGTGGAAATGGCGCGCGAGGCGACGTGCGTAGCGGCGCGGAGGCAGGCGGACAGCGGCCGTTCCTGTGCCAATGCGGCCAGGAAGGCGGCATTGAAGACGTCGCCGGCACCGATCGTGTCGACCACCCTGACCTCGGGCGCGGCGGCTTCGACGAGAGCGCCGTCCGGGCCGATGGCGATGGCGCCACGTGGCCCGCGCTTAACGACGAAGGTCGCGCCTTGCCTCATGCTGGATCGGATTTCACGCGCCGCTTCCTCCGGACTTGGCAACCCCGCCAGGGTCACCGTCTCAACCTCGTTGAACAGCGCCAGCGCGCACCGCGACAGCCATGTCCTTGTCGCGGCGCAATTGGCGTTGGTCCAGCCATCGATCGGCCAGCCTGTATCGAGTGCCACGGCAATGCCGTGGCTGTCGGCCCAGTCGAAAAAAGCATTGTAGTCGCGCGTGAGGTCTTCGGTCAGGAACGAGCCGCAGAGCAGGGCGTAGCCACCGGAGAGCGCGGGGCCGTCGAGAACCGACAAGACATCGGCGAGGCCGAAGCGCGGCAAGTGCCCGCGAGTGGTGAAGAAGGTCCGTTCCCCATCGGGATGGGTCATCCCGACCGACAATGTCGTGCCTTCGGGACGGATAGCCCATTTCTCGGCGCGGACGCCAAAAGCCTCACCAAGCCAGCGGCCGAACTGGTCGTCACCGACATTGGCGGCAATCGCAAAGTCGACGCCCAGCGCTTGCCAGGCGAGCCCGGTGTTGCCGGCCTGGCCGCCGACGCGCAATTCGTCATGGTCGACAACGGTCTCGGTGCCCGCCTTCGGCCATGGCGCGACCGGGCCGACGATCAGGTCGACATTGACGTTGCCGATCACCGCCAGCGGGCGCATCACTCGCTCCTTGTGATCTTGGTGGTGCGCACCGGCGTGCCTGCATTGTCGACGCGACCGTCCGCGAAGGCGATCATCAGGCGCTGTGCCACCGGCAGCATTGCGAGGATAGCGGCCACCCCCGCGGCTGGTTTGAACGTGAGCGTGACGGCCCCGGCGACCGGCGCTTGTCCGGACGCGTCGAAGATGACCAGCGGCGCGCCGGTTTCGACCACCGAAAGTGCCATCGCGGTCACCAGCTCCGATGTCGGGTCGGCGCCGCGAAACAAGACAACACCGATCTGAGGGCCGAGCATCTCCATCGGCCCGTGCCGCAACTGGCCGCCCTCGAGCGAAAAGCAGGGCAGCCGCGACAGTTCGGTCAGGCCAAGCGCCAGGGCTTCGGCCACGCCCTGCAGGCGGCGGCCGGAGGTGACGATCGTAGCCACCTTGCCGAGCGCGGCGAGTGCTTGGGCGATATCGCAATCCTGGGGAGCCTCGAGCATGGCAAGGGCAGGAGCCGGATCCTCGCCCAGAGCAGCGAGGAGGGCCAGGTGCAAGGCCAGGGTCACGGTCAGGCTGCGGGTCGCGGCGAAAGCCAGTTCGGTGCCGCCGGCGCCGACCAGGCAAGGCGCGTTGCGGGCAAGAAAAGAACCGCCTTCGAGCGTCAGGCCGAAAACGTCCGAGCTACCGCCGGCCTGCGCAAACCATCTGACGACTTCGGCGCTCTCGCCGGATTGCGAAGTCACAAGCACCGTTCGGTCGGCCAGCGGCAATGGCTGGCCGAGCTGCTCGGACAGCGGCAGCGCCAGCGCATCGATGCCGAGTGCGCGATAGAGCGGCTCGACGGCACGGCCGACCGCATGCGAGCCGCCCATGCCAAGCAGAAGCAGGCGGCCGGTCTTCCCAATCGAAGCGGCGACGTCTGCCGCCATGGCAGCGTTGTTCTCGAACGAAGCACGCGCATCGGCGTGCTGGCGCGCCATTTCGCGGTCGATGGCGGTCAGTCCGGCCGGCCGTTCTTTATCTGCAATCATGTTCATCCTTTCACACCGCCGCTGGTCAGGCCCGAGATCAGCGCCCGCTGCATGACGAGGCCGATCAGCACCGGCGGCAAGGCGGCCAGCACGCCGGCCGTGGCGATCAATCCGTAGTCGGAAACACGGCCGCCGGCCAAATCGGCGATGGCGACGGTAAGCGTCTTGGCGCGCTGGTCGGAGGTAAACAGCAGCGCGTAGAAGAATTCGTCCCAGGCCAGTAGCACGGCGAATAACGCCGATGTCGCCATCACGGGCGCGGCCAGCGGCAATGTGATGATGCGCAATGTCTGGAACAGGCCGGCGCCGTCGATCATCGCCGCCGCCTCGATCTCGCGCGGGATGGAATCGAAGCCGGATTTCATCAGCCATGTGGTGAAGGGCGCCAGTATGGTGAGATACACCAGCGCCAGGCCGAAGACATTGTTGAGCAAGCCAAGATGCGACAGGCCCATATAGAGCGGCACGGCGAGCGCCACCGGCGGCAGCATGTAGGTGGCGATGACCATCGACAGCGACCAGCCGATCGCGGGTGTGCGCGAAACCGCCCAGCCGGCGGGAATTGCCAAGGCGAGTGCGGCCAGCGTCGCCATGCCGGCGATCTCAAGACTGTTGCGCAGCGACGAGGTGAAGGCGGCGCCGGCGCTGTTTTCGGCTGTCGACAGCAATTGCTGGTAGCGGGAGAAGTCGGCTGCCTGCGGCCACCAGCGCAGCGGCTTGGCTGCAAGATCGGCGGCCGGCGAAATGCTCATGATGAACAGCCAGGCGATAGGCGCCAGGATGATCGCGGCAAGCAGCAGCGCGCAGGCATAAATGAAGACGGTGAAGCCGGGGCTCTTGCGTTCCATCAGGCGGCGCTCCCGGCGGTCTTTCGCACCAGGGCGGCATAGGCGACGGCGAGCAGCGTGACGAGCAAGGTGACGATCAGCGCCAGCGACGCGCCCGAGCCGGCGCGCTGGAAGGAGAACGCTTCCTGGTAGACAAGGATCGAGAGTGTTCGCGTGGTGTTTGCCGGACCGCCGCGTGTCATGACCCAGATGATGTCGAAGACCTTGAAGGCCTCGATGGTGCGCAGCACCAGCGCCACCATCAGCGGGCCGGCGAGATAGGGCAGGATGACGAAGCGGAAACGGTTGAACGGTCCCGCGCCGTCGACCAGCGAGGCGGCGGTGATGTCACGCGGTACCGCTTGGAGGGCGGCGAGCGCGATCAGCGCCACCAGCGGAAAGTTCTTCCAGCAGTCCGCAACGATGAGGGCAGCCAGCGCCGTTCCTGGCTCGCCGAGCCAAGACCGATAGGCGTCGATGAGATGCAACTGCGTCAAGGCGGCATTCAGCGCGCCATATTCAGGATTGTAGATCAGCCGCCACAGCGTGGCGTTGACCACCGTCGGCAATGCCCAGGGCAGGATCATCAGGGCGCGCAAGATTGCGCGGCCGCGAAACTCCTGGTTGAGCAGCAGGGCGGCGAGGACGCCGATCACCATTTCGGCGGCAACCGAAACACTCGCGAACACGGTCGTGGTGATCAGTGTGCGCGAGAAGTTGGTGCTCGACAGCATGTTGGAGTAATTGTCGAAGCCGACAAAATTGCCAGCCGTGCCGACCAGCTTGGCATCGGTGAAGGAGAGCCCGACCGTATCGGCCAGCGGCCAGCCGATGACGGCGACCATGACCACCAGCAAAGGCAGCATCAAAAGCCATGCGCGGGTCGTCATCCAGGTGCTCGACATCAGAGCAGCCTCTCTTCTCTCATCTGTGATCTGGACATAGCACGGGCGGCACTCGCGCATGACCCCGGAAATCGGAGGCCGATTTCCGGAAGGATCACGCGCAAGATAGAAAGTGCTACAGCGTCTTTTGCGCGTCATAAGGGACGCAACGCTGTAGTGCCGCCCGTATCAAACGACTGGCTTGTCTCAGAGGCCGCTGTTCTGCGCGGCGGTCTTCAGGGCGTCTTCCGGCGAAGATGTCCCGAGCAGCGATTCCTGGATTGCCTGCTGCAGCGCGGTCGACAACTCCTGGTATTTAGGCGTGGTCGGGCGCGGATACATGGCGGCCAGACCGAGCTTGGCGGCGGCGATCAGTTCTTCCTGGCCCTTGGTGACGGCGGGGTCGTCATAGGAGGAGGCCCAGATCGGCAAAGAGAGCTTGGCGTACTGGTTCTGCGTCGCCTGCGAGGTCATGAAGGTGATGTACTTCCAGGCTTCGTCCGGATGCTTGGAGACCGCGGTGACGCCGAGACCCATCGAGCCGTTGACGGCCGACACCTCGCTGGTGCCGGCAACGCCCGGCGCCGGCACGACGCCGACCTTGCCGGCCACCTTCGAGTCCTTCGGGTCGTTGGCCATGTTGTACATGTAGGTCCAGTTCAGCGCGAAGGCGGCATCGCCGTTTTCGAAAACCTTGCGCACGTCCTCTTCGAGGAATTCCTTGGAATTGGGATTGGTGAGACCCGACTTGTAGCTGTCGACCATGTATTTCAGAGCCAGCAGGCCGCCGCCATTCTGGAAGTCCGGCTTGCCGTCCTTGAGGAATTCGCCGCCATAGGCGCTGACCAGCGTGGTGTAGTCGCAGATGGCCGCTTCCGCCTGCGACCAGCTCCACGCGATCGGCGTCTTCAGCAGGCCTTTGTCCTGGATGATCTTGGCCTGTGCGCCGAGTTCTTCCCACGTTTTCGGCGGGGTCTTGATGCCGGCCTTTTCCAGGATATCCTTGTTGTAAAACAGATATTTGGTGTCGAGGATCCACGGCATGCCATAAGACTTGCCGTCATACTGCACCGTGGTCCAGGCGCCGGGCAACACGCCCTTCTTCATGTCGTCGGTGATCTTGGAAGACACATCGACCAGCACCTTGTTGGTAGCGTATTCGGCCGGCCAGATGACGTCGAACAGGACGACGTCATAGCCTCCGCCCGAGCCTTGGGCGAGCACGGTCTTGTCGTGCAGGCCCTCATAGGGGACGAATTCGAGATTGACCTTGACGTCGGGATTGGCCTTGATGAAGGCATCCGTCATGGCACGCACGTCGGCCTCGCTGTAGGCGGCCTGCGCCATGAAAAGCGCGTTGAGCGTCGTCTCGGCGAAAGCGTGGGGGACGAACAGTCCTCCGGCAAAAACCGCGCCGACCAGTGTCTTGGTGATCGTCCTAAGCATTTTCTTCTCCCATTGCAGCGTTGACGGGCCGGCGGTGCCAGACGTTCGGCATCGTCTTCCCGGATCCATGTCGCGTGACCTGAGGTGCCGGCGGACCAGTGGCGGCAGGCAGAAGCCTTGGCCATCTTGTTTTGCGGTGCTCGGCTCACATTAAGTCAACTCGCTTGACTTAATTAGTCGATCAATATTCTAATAGTGTCAAGAGGGGAAACGCCGGTGGACGTCATCAGTCCGATTCGTGCCAAGAGCGGCACCAACCAGGAAGGCACGAGCGCGCATAACCGCCGTGTCATGGTCGAGGCGCTGCGTCTCAATGGCGCGCTGTCGCGGGCCGATCTGGCGCGGGCGACGCAGCTCACCAAGCAGGCGGTTTCCAACATCATCGAGGACCTGGAACGCGACGGCCTGGTCGTTGCGCTCGATGCGGTGCGCAAGGGCAGGGGGCAACCGTCGACCCCCTACAGGCTGGTGCCTGAAGGCGCTTTCGCCATCGGCCTTCAGATCGACCGTCACCTGACGCGGGCGGTCGCGGTCGATCTGATGGGCAGCGTGCTGGCGCGGGACGAGGCGAACCTGCCTTTCGATGAGCCGTCCAGGGGGGTCGAGGTGATCCTCGGCCTGATCGATGACGTTCGGCGCGAACTGGCCGGTATCTCCTCACAGTCGGAAAAACGCCTCGTCGGCCTGGGCGTCGCCATGCCCGGCCCGTTCGGCCTGAAGAACTCGGATGACAAATGGATGATGCCGGCCTGGCAGAAGTTTCCGCTGCTGGACATGCTGGCCAAGGGCACGGGACTGAATGTCGGCCTGCAGAACGATGCCGCCGCCTGCGCGACCGCCGAGCGAATCGTCGGCGCCGCGCACGGCGTCGACCACGCAGTGTGTCTTTATGTCGGCTATGGCATTGGCGCCGGGCTGATCCTCAACGGCGAACTGTACAGCGGCGGCCATGGCAATGCCGGAGAAATCGGCATGGCCTTGCTGTCGCCGGCCGGTCCGGGCTCGACACCGCTGGAACATCGCGCCTCGCTCGCCTCGCTCTATCAGCATCTTGGCCTCGATCCCACCGACGATGACCTCTACGAAAAGATCGGCGCGCTGGCCGCGGCGGGTGATGTGAAGATCATGCGCTGGATCGAGGGCGCGGCCCATGATCTGCGCTGGAGCGTGCATCTCATCGAAACCATCTTCGATCCGCAGACAGTCATCCTGACCAGCGGCGCGCCGGAAGCGCTGGCGCGCCGGCTCGTCGAGGCCATGCATCCGCTGCATTCGTCGATCGCCGACCGGCCAGGCCGGACCTTGCCGCGCCTGCAGCTCGGCACCACCGATCCCTGGTCGATCGCGTTGGGAGCCGCGGCGGCGCCGATCAGCCGCGCCTTCGATCCGCTGTTCTCGGCGATCCTGAAGACACGTTCCGGTCCCGCCTGAAGGAGACCACGCGCAAGGCCAAGCCTCTCCCGGCGTCACACAGGGTTCATTGTCCGGACATAGCGTCTTTTCCAGTTCTTTGCTGCAATGCAATAGGAGTGGGACATGGTGGACATAGTTTCTAGCGAGGCGGGCATTCCAAGGCCGGATCATCCGCTGGATAGTTCGGGTGGCGCGAAGTGGTTCCTGCCGGTCTTCGGTGTGCTGGTGCTGGTCGGGGTGGTGTATGTCGGCTACGCACTGAGCCAGGATCTGGCGGTCGCCAAGACGGTGCCGTGGATCCTGCTCGGCATCGCCTTGCTGATCGCGCTCGGCTTCGAATTCGTCAACGGTTTCCATGACACCGCCAATGCGGTGGCGACCGTCATCTACACACGCTCGCTGCCGGCGGAATTCGCCGTCATGTGGTCGGGCGCCTTCAATTTCCTCGGGGTTCTCACTTCCAGCGGCGCGGTCGCCTTCGGCATCCTGTCGCTACTGCCGGTCGAGCTGATCCTGCAGGTGGGTTCTTCCTCCGGCTTTGCCATGGTGTTCGCACTGCTGGTGGCCGCCATCCTGTGGAACCTCGGCACCTGGTTTCTCGGCCTGCCGGCGTCGAGCTCACACACGATGGTCGGTTCGATCATCGGCGTCGGCCTCGCCAACCAGTTCATGGCGCCTGCCGGCAGCGCCACCAGCGGTGTCGACTGGTCGCAGGCGACCAACGTCGGCATAACCCTGCTGGTGTCGCCGATCATCGGCTTCTTTGCCGCGGCGATCCTGCTCTATGCGATGAAGCTTCTCGTCCGCAATCCGGCGCTCTACGAGGCGCCGAAAGGCAATGCCCCGCCGCCCTGGTGGATCCGCGCGCTGTTGATCTTCACCTGCACCGGCGTCAGCTTCGCGCATGGCTCCAATGACGGCCAGAAGGGCATGGGCCTGATCATGCTGATCCTGATCGGCGTGGTGCCGACGGCCTATGCGCTCAACCGCACGCCCGACATCAACTATCTCGAAGCCTACAAGTCCGCTTCGGTCAGCGTGGAGACCGCGCTGGGCAAATATGTGAAGCCCGGTGTCACCATCGCCGATGCGAAGGATGCCAAGGCAGCCGTGCAGGATGCCGTGCGCACCCGGAGCTGGACCGACAAGACGACCGTCGCTCTGCAGAGCTACATCCACGACACGACGGCCGAGCTGCAGCCTTACGCTTCCGTCGACACCGTGCCGACCGATCTGGTCAGCAACGCCCGCAACGACATCTACCTGATCGGCGAGGCGCTGAAACTGATCGACAAGAAACAGTTGCTGCCGATGGAGGCCGCCGATCTCAAGGCGGTGACCGACTATCACAAGGCCGTCGACAACGCGACGAAGTTCATCCCGATCTGGGTGAAGGTCGCGGTGGCCCTGGCGCTTGGCCTGGGCACCATGGTCGGCTGGAAACGCATCGTCGTCACGGTCGGCGAGAAGATCGGCAAGAGCCACCTGACCTATGGCCAGGGCGCTGCCGCCGAACTCGTGGCGATGGTCACCATCGGCATGGCCGACCGCCTGGGTCTGCCGGTGTCGACGACCCATGTGCTGTCGTCCGGCGTTGCCGGAACCATGGCTGCCAACGGCTCGGGCCTGCAATGGTCGACGGTTCGCAATCTGCTGCTCGCCTGGGTGCTGACCCTGCCCTGCTCGATCACACTGGCCTTCGTGCTGTTCATCATCTTCCGCCAGGTATTCTGAGCGGGCGAAGCGGCAACACTGACAACACTACCGACGGCGCCACATTGGCGCCGTCTCGTTTTCCAGCGACAGGTTCGCGACGATTTCGGGCGTCAGTCATGAACGACGCATCGCATCCGGCCCTGCTTGCCGTGACGACCAAGAGGCTCGACGAGGTGGAAGATCATCTGGTGACCGAACGGCTTGCCGACGAAAAGGCGGCTGAAAGATGTTCGCCGTCTGGCGGTCTCCCTGCACCGCCCGATCTCGGCGCTAGCGGCACTTTTCCAGGACGAGGACCGCTCGGACTGGAAGCTGTCGGCAAGGGCGCACGAGATCTTGCGCCAATCTTAGGTTCTGAGCCCGGCCCGGCATTCCGGGCCAAGGCGTTTCAGGCCTGACCTTCAGGTCGGATCTTCGCGATGCAGGTCGTGGATGGTGACGCCGTCGGCATTGGTCGGCAGCATCAGCCACTTCTTGTGACGCAGCGTGCGCTCGGTGTCCTCGAGGCCCATCTCCCAATGCTCGCGCATCGAGGTGCCCGAAAACTCATAGTCCTTGGCGTGGCCCTCATAGCCCTTGTGCTGATAGATCAGGTGGACGATGTTGACGACGCCGGCGTTGGAATAGTCGACGATCAACTCCTGCTCGCCTTCCCTAAGCTGCTCCGACGGCACACGCTTCAGCGCATCGAGCAGCATCATCTTCAGCGCATGGATGCGCTCGAAATTATCGGTGTTCTGCCGCGTGCGGCTCGAATACATGATGTCCTTGTGGCGCGACAGCACGTCGGCCATGCCGCGCGGCAGCACGCCGCGGGCGCTGAACAGATCGACCTGGAAGACTAGCGAGGAACGGTCCTCTTCCTGGTCGAGCAGGTATTGCAGCGGCGTGTTAGAGACGATGCCACCATCCCAATAGTACTCGCCCTCGATCCGGATCGAAGGAAAGGCCGGCGGCAGCGCGCCGCTGGCCATGATGTGCTCCGGCTCGATACGCACCTTGTCGGTGTCGAAATAGACGAAGTTACCGGTCCTGACATTGACCGCGCCGACGCTCAGCCGCTTCTTGCCGTCGTTGAGCACGTCGAAGTCGATCAGGCTCTCCAGCGTGCCCTTCAGTTCGGCGGTGTCGTAGAAGCTGGTGGCGCCTTCGGCGCCCGACAGCTGGAACCAAGGATTGGGATTGCGCGGCTTGAAGAAACCGGGCTGGCCCATCGTCATCGTCATCAACGATGAGGTCTGGTTGCGGATGTCGCGGTAGATGTCGCCTTCGGGCGTGTAGGACCAGATCTTGCGGCCGGAAATCGTCTGCCAGAACTGTTCCAGCCGCTGCAGCCGGCGGCTCGGCTCGTTGCCTGGGATGATCGCGGCATTGATGGCGCCGATCGAAACTCCGGATAGCCAGGTCGGCTCGCAGCCGGCATCGGCAAGCGCCTGATAGACCCCGGCCTGATAGGCGCCGAGCGCGCCGCCGCCCTGAAAGACCAGCGCGATACGGTCATACTGCGCCGTGATTTCCTCAATGGTGGCGGCGGCTGCCTTGTTGCGGTTACGATCAAGCACTGACTTTCTCCAGCTGGGTTGCGCTGGCAGCGGATCGGCTGTGGTCAGCGAGGTAATCATGCACGACTTCGCCCAGGCCGAGCGTCAGATCGGCCTTGAAGTGAACCGCCGACACGATGTCGAGCACGGGCAGCTTCGCCACGTCGGCCATGACATGGGGCCGCAGATCGAGCGCGGCGGGCGCCGTCCAGGCTTCCTTCAGCGTGATATCGGTGAGGTAGTAGCGGACCAGCTCGCAGATGCGCGGCGTGCCGTCGACATGGGGGATGATCTTGATAAGGAAATTGGGGGAGGCGAGCGAGGCGAGCACGGAATCGTGGTCGGCTTCCCGATGCTTGTAGCCCATCGTGCCGGTGGCGCACAGAACGCTGCCATAGTGCAGCGTGCCGACGATCACCTCGCCTTCATGGACGATCTTGGGATTGGCGAGCTTCTTTGGAAACCCCCACAGCTCGCGACCGCCGGCAATCGGCGCGTCATCGTCGAGATACATCGAATGGACGTAGCCGCCATGCTGGCCCTTGTAGCGCACCGGGATGACCTGGCCGGTCTCGGTGTAGTCGCCGAAGCCGGTGGAGTCCGGCATGCGGATGAATTCGTACTTGACCAGCGGTTCGTCGATTTCCAGCGGCGCCGGCACGACGGCCTCGAGCGCTTCGCGTGTCGTGCGATAGGTGATGATGATGTATTCGCGGTCGAAAAAGCGATAGGGGCCCGGCGGGAATGAGGGATTGGTGAGCGGCATTGCATAGGCGCGCTTAACGACATCGGCGATTTCCATGCTGTTGCCCCAAGGTTCTGTCGGACGAATTCGTTCAGGAAGGACCGCGCGAATGCGCAACGATTGTGTTGCACGGCACCATGACAGTGCCGTGTCAGCGCCTAACGACCATGGTTTCCGAACCGGCGAGGACAGGCAGGCGCTGTCTCCTGGCTTGTAATCGCATCGACATATGGCTCTGCCATTGTCATGCTGCGACGCACAATTATATCGTCATGTTCCCTCCCACCTCGCGCGAGATCTCCCATGGGTTCCCTGTCTTCGAAGAATGCCCTCGTCACCGGCTCGACCAGCGGTATCGGCCTGGCAATCGCCCGCGCCTTTGCCGCCGAGGGCGCCAACGTGACCATCAACGGGCTTGGGGATGCTGCCGTCATCGAGGGGGAGCGCGCCGGCATCGAGAAGGATTTCGGCGTCAAGTGCCGCTATTCCGATGCCAACATGATGGATGGCGCCGCGGTCACCGCCATGATCCATGACGCGGAAGAGGCGCTCGGCAGCCTCGACATACTGGTCAACAATGCCGGCATCCAGCATGTGGCGCCGATCGAGGAGTTTCCCGACGACAAATGGGAAGCCATCATCCGCATCAACCTTTTGGCCGCCTTCTACGCCATCAAGGCGGTGGTGCCCGGCATGAAGGCACGCAAATGGGGCCGCATCATCAACACGGCTTCCGCGCACGCGCTGGTCGCCTCGCCGTTCAAGTCGGCCTATGTCTCGGCCAAGCACGGCATATCAGGCCTGACCAAGACGGTGGCGCTGGAAGTCGCGCAGGACGGCATCACCGTGAACGCGATCGCCCCTGGCTATGTCTGGACGCCGCTAGTCGAAAAGCAGATCCCCGACACGATGAAGGCGCGGGGCATGACCGAGGAACAGGTCAAGCACGACGTGCTTCTGGCCGCGCAGCCGACCAAGGAATTCGTCACCGTCGAAGAGCTGGCGGGACTGGCATTGTTCCTGTGCTCGGATGCGGCCAGGCAGATCACCGGCACGACGTTGCCGATGGATGGCGGCTGGACGGCACAGTAAAATTGGTCGAAACACGCCGCCTTCAGGCCAACGCCAGGGCGCCGGCAGGAAGGCAGTATGCGGCCATGAAAATCATCCAGCTCTCCGATCCGCATCTGATGGCGCCGGGTGGCCTTCTCTACGGTTCCGATCCGCTCGCGCGGCTGGAAGCCTGCCTGGCGGATATCGGCAGGAACCATGCCGATGCCGACCTGGTGGTGATCTCAGGCGACCTGACCAATGACGGCGAGCGCGCGGCCTATGCGGCGTTGCGAGAGGCGCTGGCGCGGTTCGAGCCGCCTTGCCGGCTGATGCTCGGCAACCACGACGACAGGGCGCTTTTCCTGGAAATGTTCCCGGGAATGCCGGCCGAGCGCGACTTCGTCCAGAGCGTTTTCGATGGCGGCGATGGCCGCCTGATCCTGCTCGATACGCTGGACAGCGGACATGTCGAGGGCAGGCTGTGCGCTGCCCGTCTCGACTGGCTGGACGAGAAGCTGCACGAGGCGCGCGACAGGCCGGTCTTCCTCTTCATGCACCACCCGCCGTTCCGCATCCACATGCCTGTGCTCGACAAGGTCAGGCTCGCCGACGCTGATGCCTTCCATGACATTCTCCGGCGCCATGGCAATGTCGGCCACATCTTTGCCGGCCATGTCCACCGGCTGATCGCCGGCAGCTGGCGCGGCATACCGGTGAGCACGCTACGCAGCACCAACCATCAGAGCGCCCTCGATTTTTCGGACAGCTGGCGGCTCGGCCACGAGCCGCCAGCCTATGCCGTCATCTTCATCGATGCGGATGGAGTGGTCGTCCATTTTCACGATTTTGAGGCGGGCCGGCCCGAGCCGGTCAAGGGTCCTTGACGAGGCGGCTTTCGCCGCCGCCAAGATGGGTCTCCCACACATGATCGGAGATCAGCCGCCGGTATCGCGGGGTCATGACCAATTTTCTGTGCGAGGCGCCGCCGACGTGGAAAAAGGCGCCGCCCAGCATGCGATGGTTCGCTTCCATCCCATCAAAGTCGAGATCGGCTGCCGTCTTTTGCGCATCGGAAACATCGTTCTCGCCAAGCCCGCGATACAGCAGGCTCCAGTTTCCGCCGCCGGTGTCCATTCCGCTGGCAAAGCGCGGTGTGAAGTCCAGGTTCAGTCCTTGCACGGCGCTGAAGCGGAAGAAGCAGAACCCAGCCCACAAGAACCAGGCTTCGGGGTCCGCTTGCGCTGGGCGCTTTGAGCCATGGACGATTTTACCCTCCATCGCCGCGGCGATATCCACCGGGACGGTCGGAAAGCAGTCGTGATCCAGAAATCCGAAAAGCTCCGGCCGCAATGGCCGAACGATGTTGTGGAAGATCCAGTTCATGGATATCCCGTGCGACCGGTTGGGATGGCTTTCCCGGTTCCGAGGCAAACCGAAATAAGCGATTTTTCGCGCCCGGCAGATGTCCGCGATGCGCACCCTGGCCGTTCGATCGGATGAATTGTCGATGACCACCAGCGTCATTCCCGAGGAATATAATTGCCAGGCTCGGGTGAGCGCATCGATGACCCAGGGCGTGTTGAAGGCAATGACAAAGCAGAAGCGCCGGGAGCCGGTTTGCCGCAGCTCCTCGGCGAATTTCAGGCCTTCGGCAACGCCGCGCCCGCGAAAATCACGCTCAACCAAGGCGTTGCGAAAAGCCTTGGCCTTTCTGACAGGCCAATTGTGATTCAGCAGATCAACAAGGCCCTTGGCCGGTTTCCAGCTCATTACAAACTTCGCCACGGCTCCAAATCGGATGCTCGCTCCATAAGACGAAGCTCATCCTCCCACAACCCCGGTCTCGAATCGCGAGAATTTTTGCGACCACCGGCTTGTCGTACACGCGTGCTGTATTTCAGCCTGATCTGGCCGCGGGCGCTATCAATCGCGACATCGTAGCGCTAAAATGCCATGGGGGTTCTGCACGGGGGTTGATATGTTAGTCGTGATCTTCTTGCGCGCATTGCGCGCCGTTCCCTTCCTTGCCGCGAGTATTGTCTTCGCCATGGGCGCCCAGGCGCAAGCGGTCGAATTCAAGACAATCACGATCAAGGTCGGCTATGGCCCCGGCGGGGGCTATGACCAGACATCGCGGCTGATCGCTCGCCACTTCGGCCGGTTCCTTCCAGGCAATCCGGATATAGTGGTCCAAAATGTGCCCGGGGGCGGCAGCCTGAAACTCACCAAGATGGTGCTGGGCAGCGAGCCGTCCGACGGCAGCGTCATCGCTTCCGTCAGCGAAGCCATGTCATATGCGCCAGTGCTCGATCCCCAGAACGCCAATTTCGATCCGCTTGCCCTGCAGTGGATCGGCTCGCTCGTCAACGAGCCGGCCTATTGCCTGACGGCCAAAAGCTCCGGCGTCGACACGATGGACAAGTTCCTGCGGTCTGATTTCCTGATAGGGGCGACGGGCAAGAGCAGTGTGACCTATATTTTCGCGGCGCTGGTCAAGAATGGACTGAAGGCGAAGTTCAAGATCGTGACGGGCTTTGAAGGCACAGCCGACATCGAACTGGCGATGCAGCGGGGCGAAATCGCCGGAATGTGCGGAGTTTCCAGTTACAACATCTCCGGAAACCGCGATACGCTCAACCTCATCGGGACGTTCGGTTCAGGCACCGTCGCAGGCAAGGAGAAGCTTATTCGGTTCAGTGACAAGATCGAGGATACCAAGGTCCGGGAGGCGGCCGCGCTCATCGAGACGACCTTGCAGTTCCATCACCCGTTGGTTGTCCCACCGGGCACGCCCAAGGAGACGGTCGAAGCGCTGCGCAAGGGATATATGGAGATGGTCAGGGATCCGGCATTCCTGGCTGACGTCGGCAAGCTCAGTGAGATGACCGTCAACGCCACCAGCGGCGAAGATATAAGCCGGCTTGTCTCGAAGCAGTTGAAGGTGGATCCGAATGTGTTCGAGACCGCCAGAAATCTGGTGAAGTAGATTCCCGCCGAGGCTCAACGGTGGATCTGATCCTCACCGCCGTCGTCGAGATGGCCCAGCCGTTTCGCATGCTGATGCTGGTGACCGGCGTTTTCGTCGGCCTCGTCGTCGGCGTTGTCCCGGGCATTGGCGGGCTGTTCGCGATGGCCTTGCTCATCCCCATGACCTACAACATGGACGCCTATGCCGCCTTCGCGCTCCTGCTCGGTATGGGATCGGTCAATACGACCTCCGATACGATCCCGGCCATCCTGTTCGGGGTTCCGGGCTCGGTCGGCGCGGCGGCGACGGTGCTCGACGGCCATGCCATGGCCAAAAAGGGCGAAGCCGCGCGCGCCTTCGGCGCCTCCTATTCCGCGTCGATGATTGGCGGCGTGTTCGGCGCCCTGGTGCTTGCCGCAGCTATTCCCATCATGCGACCGCTTGTCCTCTATCTAAAGACGCCGGACTTCTTCGCCATCTGTGCCTTCGGCCTCTCTATCGTCGCGATGCTGGCCGGGAGCCAGCCGCTGAAGGGGCTGGCTGCGGCCATGTTCGGCATGCTCGCCTCGTTTGTCGGCATCGATAAGATCGCCGGCATCGACCGGTGGACCTTCGGTGAAATCTATCTTTGGGACGGTCTGCCGGTGGCCCTGGTGTTTCTCGGCCTGTTCGGCCTACCGGAGCTGGCTTCGCTCCTGTTGCGTGGCTCCATCCAGGGCAATGCGGAGCGACCGACCTATGCGGGCATGTGGCAAGGCATCAGGGACACGTTGCGGGAGTGGCCGCTGGTGCTGCGATGCAGCAGCATCGGTTCGCTGCTTGGCGCGGTTCCCGGTGTCGGCATCGCGGTGCTGGACTGGATCGCCTATGGCCATGCGTCACGGCGGCCTGGCTCGGGACCGAAATTCGGCCAAGGCAATGTCAGGGGTGTCATCGCGCCCGAGAGCGCCAACAATGCCAAGGAGGGCGGCTCGCTCATCCCGACCATCGCCTTCGGCGTGCCGGGTTCAGCCTCGATGAGCATCCTGCTCGGCGCGTTTGTCGTCCATGGGCTCGTTCCCGGCCCTGACATGCTGGGCAAGAATGCCGCGCTCACCATGTCGATGGTGTTCAGCATCGCCGTGGCGAATATCGTGGGCGCGGTGACCTGCCTTGTGCTGACCCGGCCGCTGGCGCGCGTGGCGCAGGTTCCGGCCGCCATACTGGTGCCACTGGTGGTCACTTTCATCGTGGTTGGCGCATACCAGACCAATATGAGCGCCTTCGATTTCGCGCTGGTCATCGGCGTCGGCGCCGTCGGCATGGCGATGAAGGAACTCAACTGGCCACGCTCGGCCTTTTCCCTGGGCTTCGTGCTCGGCCCCAGCCTCGAGAACTATTTCTTTCTCGCCTATCAGATTTCCGGCTGGTCGTGGCTTGCCCAGCCGCTGGTGCTCATCCTGCTTGGACTGGCCGTGTTCGGGGTCGTCAGGCAGACGCTGTCGTGGTTCAGGGCCAGAAATTCCGGCGGACCGCTGCCACCCGCGCTGCCAGACATTGTCGCAGGCGCCACCATGACATTGCTTGCGTTCGCGGCGTTGGTGACGGCCGTGACCGGCTTTCCCTTCGAGGCCGCCATCTTCCCGATCATCACGGCCGGATTGCTGATGGCGTTTTCGCTGGTGACCACAGTGCAGACGTCGCTGCGATGGCGCAGGCGGGCCACGCCTGTCCGATCCGCGCCTGCCGCGATACCAGGCGAATGGTCTCCGGTTTCGGAACCCACCATGAAAGGCAATCTCGCGATCATCGGCCTTTGCCTAGCCCTCGCCTTTCTCATCCTGTTGGTCGGGCACCTGGCAGCGACCTTTATTTTCGTTGCCTGCAGCATAGTGGTGCTTGGAACAAAGTCGAGGCGGCCACCCCTGGTGATCGCTGCCGCCGCGACGGCCTTTGTCTATTCGGTCTTCGACATGCTGGCATCCCAGCCCTGGCCGACGCCGTGGCTCGCAGGCATCGGTGGGATTTTCTAAGAACCCTTATGGGGCAGCAGTGCTTCGACCATCTGGCGGCGCAGCAGCTTGCCGTTGCCGCTGTAAGGCAGCGTTGCAACGAGCCGTATCTCGCGCGGGCGCCGGTCGGGCGCGATGTTGGCGCGCATGAAAGCCTGGAATTCCTCGACTGTTCCCCGGTCGGAGACGATGAAGGCAGCGATTTCCTGCCCCATGGTCTCATCTGGAAAGCCGGCCACGGCGACGTCCTGCACCTTGGCATGGGTGCGGATCAGCTTTTCAAGCTCCTGCGGCGCCACGCTGACACCGCCGCGAACAATCATATCGGCCTCCCGATCGACGATTGTGATAAATCCGTCGGCGTCCAGAAATCCTATATCGCCAGGGATGCCCCAGTCGGAGCTCATGATCTGCGGATCGACGAACAGGCGGTTGCCGGGCATCAGGACCGCGGATGCCATGGTCGGGGTCCACGCCTTGATCAGCCCGCGCTCACCTTGCGGCAATACGCGGCCATCGGCGCCGAGGATTTCGACCTGTACGCCGGCGACCGGACGGCCGGCGCTTTCCGGCTTTGCCAGAATATCCCCGCCCCATAGCGAGGATATGATGCCGGTAAGGCTCGATGAGTAGCTGATCCGGTATCCGGAGGAGAGATAACGGTAGGCAGCGATCTTGTCTTCGCCTCTGGCCGGTCCGCCTATGCTGTAAAGAACAGAAAGCTCGGGAAGGAGGTGGCTCGCGCGTTCGCCTGCTTCCTTGACCATCCGTGCAATCACCGATGGTGCCAGCGCCGTGCCGCTTGCGTGGAACGATAACAGCGCCTCGATGAGTTCCGAGGGAGTGAACAGGGGCGGGAAGAACCGGACGACGCCGCCATAAAGCAGATAGCCAAGAACCTGGTGGCGCATTGCCGAGTATGACAGGGCCATCGGGGTCAGGAATCGCTTGGCGGTTCCCTCCACGACGCTCCGGCGCGCCGCGATGCGCCTGGCGAGCGCCTCATGCGACTGGGTGTAGGCCTTTGGATCGCCCGTCGTGCCGGATGAAAAGATCAAAAAGGCCGGGTCGGCATCGTTCGGCGGGGGGCCGACGTCGGATCCCGGCGCCGGGGCCGATTTCCAGCCAGCGTCGAAAAGGGCGTTCGGATAGACCTCATCGCCCGGCATGGCGCGGCTTTCGAAAACCATTCTAAGATCGAAGTCGCGGGCCTGCCTGGCTCGCTGACTCCTGGGAGTTCGAAAGTCAACGACAACAGGGGTCGCGCCGATCTTCCAGCAGGCGAGGATGGAAAGGATCACGTCGATGTTGTCGACCATGGCGAGGCCGACGCGGTCGCCCGGCCGGATGTCCGATGCGCTGAAATTGGCTGCAAGATGCCCGCTCTGCGTCAGGGCCTGGGAGTAGGTGATATCAGACCGGCCGCTGACCATCGCGACCTTGTCGCCATGCGCGGCGAAGGCCTCTAATATCTGCCGACCAAAACTCATTGACGATGCGGGTTTTCGCGCGCGGCTTCGCTCCGGGCGGAAAGGAAGGTCAAGATCTCCGCGTCGATCGCGTCCATGTTGGCCTTGCGGAATTTGTTATGCGTACCCGGCATGACGACCGTTTTCACGCTGGCCTTGTCAGATGCCCAGCCCTTGTAGTCCTTCACTGTAGTGGCTCCCCATTCCGAACTGGCGAGAATGAGGATGTCGCAGGGATAGGACGAGGGCACGAAACCGGCCGCGGCCTGCAGCAGCGCGCTCTTGTATGCTTTCTTGCGCAGATGGCGGCCCAGGCGGGTCTGTCCGAAGCCGACCGTCGTCAGCGTGTCTCGCAACAGGCGCCAGTAGACCACCTTGCGCACGATATCGCGCCGCCTCCTCTCGGTGAGGCGATCGTCGGGCATCGGCTTCAGCCAGGCCGAACCTGGCGACGGCGGATCGATGAGCACGATTGCCGGCCGCTTGCCCGTCGCCTCATGGCTCAGCCGTCCGACCTCGATCGCGAGCAGGCCACCCACGCATATGCCGCCGATGACTTCAGGGTGCCTGCCTGTTACCGAGGTGAAGGCTTCAAAATAGTTGGTGCCAATTTCGGCCATGGTGGAATAGGGCGTCTCGCCGGTTTCCGTGCCCATGCCGCGCACCGCCATGATCGCGTATTTCTCTTTCAGACGCCTGCTGAAGCGATTGGCGAACAAGGCCGAGCCGGTGATGCCGTGGATCATCGCGATCGGCTCCTGGCCGACGCTGCCGGACACGGGCACGATCAGCTCACGGGCCGGATGCTCCGGCACCAGCGATGCGATCAACCGGCCGAATTCGCGGGGTGTCTGCGCTTCGAGCAGGACGGAAGTCTGCAATTTCACGCCGAACCGCTTTTGCACGGCGAGCACCAGAGTCTCCGCCATCAGCGAATCGCCGCCGAGATCGAAGAAATTGTCGTCGAAGCCGACGGCCGGCACCTTCAATTCCGCGGCGAAGATGCCGGCAATCGCATGGGCCGGTCCATCGCCCGGCGGCGGCATAGGTCTTGCCCGTTGTAGGACGTTCATCGGAAAACCCCTAACCGATGGGTGTTCACTGCTAATGCTTTTACGCAGGGTGAGAGCTCCTAACAAGTGTCCTGTGCGCCGCGCGATGAGACGCTCGCGAACAGCCGTTGCGTGCAGTCCAGTGACGGCAATGCCGAATCCCGCGATTTGCCGGCTCTTCAACAGGTTTTTCGTCCTGCTGAATGCCTTGTGAAAGTGCTGCAAAAGCACGCGGATTTGGACATTAGTCTTGACAGAAATACAGATGTTCAATACCCGTCAGGCAATTGAACGAGCCTGCATTATGGGAGGAATGAGCGGTATGGCGTCCAATGTTTCGTTGACGGGCCTTGCCCGCGATCTCGAGGAACGCGGCAAATCGGGCAAGCCGATCCGCATCGGGCTGATCGGCTCGGGCGAGATGGGAACCGACATCGTCACCCGCGTCGCCCATATGTCGGGCATAGAGATCGGGGCGATCTCCGAGCTGAACCTGCCGGCCGCCAGCAAGGCGGTGGACATCGCCTTCCAGGAAACCGGGCATGCGCGCGAGGTGTCGAACGCCTCGGCGATGACGGCCGCCATGGAGGCCGGCAAGGTGGCGGTGACCAACGACGCCGGCCTGGTCATCAACAACGATCTTATAGACGTCGTCATCGATGCCACCGGCGTTCCCGCCGTCGGCGCCGAAATCGGCTTGCGCGCGATGGAGCATGGCAAGCATCTGGTGATGATGAATGTCGAGGCCGACGTCACCATCGGCGCCTATCTCAAGAGCGAAGCCGACCGGCTCGGCGTCACCTATTCGCTGGGCGCCGGCGACGAGCCGTCCTCCTGCATGGAGCTGATCGAATTCGTCTCGGCGATGGGCCACCCAATCGTTGCCGCCGGCAAGGGCAAGAACAATCCGCTCAACATCGACGCCACGCCGCCCGCCTATGAGGAAGAGGCCAGGCGCCGGCACATGAATGTGCGCATGCTGGTCGAGTTCGTCGACGGCTCGAAAACCATGGTCGAGATGGCGGCGATCGCCAACGCCACAGGTCTGGTGCCCGACAAGGCCGGCATGCATGGCCCGGCCGCGACGCTTGGTGAACTCTCCAAGGTCCTGGTGCCGCAAAAGGATGGCGGTGTGCTGTCCAGGGTCGGCGTCGTCGACTATTCGATCGGCAAGGGCGTTGCCCCCGGCGTCTTCGTCGTCGCCGACATGTCGCATCCGCGCATCTCGGAGCGCATGGAAGATTTGAAGATGGGCAAGGGCCCTTATTTCACTTTCCACCGTCCCTATCACCTGACCTCGCTTGAAGTGCCGCTGACCTGCGCCCGCGTCGTGCTCTACGGCAAGGCCGACATGGTGCCGCTGGCCAAGCCGGTAGCCGAAGTGGCCGCCGTGGCCAAGAAGGACATGCAGCCCGGCGAGAAGCTCGATGCGATCGGCGAATATTGCTACCGCGCCTGGATCATGACTGCACCGGAAGCGCATGCCGCAAGGGCCATTCCCTGCGGCCTGCTGCAGGGCGGGTCGGTGACGGCGCCGATCAAGAAGGGTGAGCTTATCACCTACGCCAATGCCGCCCCGGCAGCGGGCTCCAAGATCGCCGAACTGCGCGCGCGCCAGGACAAGCTCGTCTACGGCACCGTGGAGGCGTAATCATGGCCGGAGCCAGCAAAGCCGTCGCGGACAGCCGCGCCAACCTGCCCTTCGTCTATCGCCAGTACAGCGCCGAGCAGCTGAAGCAGGTGCTCTACAAGATGTACCTCATCCGCCGCTTCGAAGAGGGCGCGGAGGAAAGCTACACGCGCGGCCTCATCCACGGCACCATGCATCTGTCGATCGGCCAGGAGGCCAGCGCCATGGGCATATGCATGCCGCTTGGCGAGGACGACCAGATCACCTCGACCCATCGGGGGCATGGCCACTGCATCGCCAAGGGCGCCGAGGTCAAGCGCATGTTCGCGGAATTCTTCGGCAAGACCACCGGCTACTGCAAGGGCCGCGGCGGTTCGATGCACATTGCCGATGTCGCCAAGGGCAATCTCGGCGCCAATGGCATTGTCGGCGGCGGCATTCCGATTGCCGTCGGCGCCGCGCTGTCCGCCAAGATGATGAAGACCGGCAAGGTCGTGGTCTCCTTCTTCGGCGACGGCGCCAACAATGAAGGCGCCTTCCACGAGGCGCTCAACATGGCCGCGGTCTGGAAGCTGCCTGTCATTTTCGTTTGCGAGAACAATGGCTACGGCATGTCGACATCGACGGCCCGGTCCACCGCGGTGAAGAATATCGCTGATCGGGCCGCCGCCTATTCGATGCCGGGCGTCATCGTCAACGGCAACATCTTTTCCGAGGTCGCCGAGGCTTCTTACAAGGCGGTCGAGCGGGCACGTGCGGGCGAGGGGCCGACGCTGATCGAATCCAAGACCTATCGCCATCGCGGCCATTCCAAGAGCGACCGCAATCGCTACCGGACCAAGGAAGAGATCGAGGACTGGATGTCGAACCGCGATCCGATCACGCTGTTCGAAAACGAGTTGCGGGAATTCGGATTCATCGACGACAAGGGCATCGAAGCCATCCGCGAGGGGGTGGCGCGGGAGATCGTCGACAGCATCGAGTTCGCCAAGGCGAGCCCGTCGCCTGACGTCAGCGAGACCGGCAATTACGTGTATACGGAGCAGGCGTGATGGACGCGATGGTGCGTGAACTGAGCTACGCCCAGGCGATCCAGGAAGCCATGGCAATCGCCATGGACATGGACGAGCGCGTCTTCCTGATGGGCGAGGACATCGGCGTCTATGGCGGCGCCTTCCAGGTGACCGGCGACCTCGTCGATCGTTACGGCGCGGACCGGGTGCTGGACACGCCGATCTCGGAACTCGGCGGCGCGGGCGTCGCTGTCGGCGCCGCGCTGACCGGCATGCGGCCGATCTTCGAATTCCAGTTCTCCGATTTCGCCACGCTGGCCATGGAGCAGATCGTCAACCAGGCTGCCAAGATGCGGTTCATGCTGGGCGGCGAGGTTTCGGTGCCCGTCGTGATGCGCTTTCCCGCCGGCTCCGGAACAGGCGCCGCCGCGCAGCACAGCCAGAGCCTGGAAGCCTGGCTTGGCCACGTGCCGGGTCTCAAGGTTATCCAGCCGGCGACACCACATGATGCCAAGGGCATGCTTCTGGCTGCTGTCGCCGATCCCGATCCAGTGATGATCTTCGAGCACAAGCTGCTCTACAAGATGAAGGGCCCGGTGCCTGAAGGCTATTACACCGTTCCGATCGGCAAGGCAGATATCCGCCGCGAGGGCCGCGATCTCACCATCGTCGCCACCTCGATCATGGTGCAGAAGGCGCTCGACGCCGCTGCCGCGCTGGAAGCCGAGGGCATCGACGTCGAAGTCGTCGACCTCCGGACCATCCGGCCGATGGACAAGCAGACGGTCATCGACAGCGTCAAGAAGACGTCGCGGCTGATGTGCGTCTATGAGGCGGTCAAGACGCTGGGCATCGGCGCCGAGGTCAGCGCCATGATCGCCGAGAGCGAGGCGTTCGATTATCTCGATGCGCCGATCGTGCGGCTGGGCGGTGCGGAAACGCCGATCCCCTACAATCCGGAACTGGAAAAAGCCACGGTGCCGCAGGTTCCGGACATCGTCACCGCCGCGCGCGACCTCGTCAAAGGGGTCCGCTGATCCATGCCGACCGAAGTCATTCTTCCCAAGGTCGACATGGATATGGCGACCGGACAGATTTCGCGCTGGTTCGCCGAGGAAGGCGCCACCGTGAAGAAGGGCGATTTGCTGTTCGAGATCGAAACCGACAAGGCGGCGATGGAGATCGACGCTCCGGCAAGCGGTGTGTTGCGCGACGTGACCGGCAAGGAAGGAGTCGATATTGCGGTCGGATCGGCGGTTGCCTGGATCTATGCCGAGGATGAGACCTATGGAGCTGGCGCGAAGCAGAATGGGACGCCAATCTCGCCTCTCGTGGGGGAGATGTCGGCGAAGCCGACAAGGGGGGGCGCTGTCCCACTAGCGTCCCGTCCCCTCACACTCCCCTCTGCCCTGCCGGGCATCTCCCCCACGAGGGGGGAGATTGGCCAATCTGCGTCGGGCGGCCGCGCGACACCGCTGGCTCGCCGTCTGGCGCGCGAGGCGGGCCTCACTCTTTCAGCCATATCCGGCACCGGCCCACACGGCCGTGTGGTCAAGGCGGATATCGACGCGGCGATTGCCAAGGGCGGCGCCAAGCAAGCTCCGGCGGTCGCTACCGAAGCTCCGGTCCCTGCCTCCGCCCCGCCGGTGAAGGCGATGTCGGACGAGCAGGTGCTGAAACTGTTCGAGCAAGGCTCCTACGAACTCGTCCCTCACGACAACATGCGCAAGACCATCGCGCGGCGCCTGGTCGAAGCAAAAACCACCATCCCGCATTTCTATCTGACGCTCGACTGCGAACTCGACGCGCTGCTGGCTTTACGCACTCAGCTCAATGCCGCTGCGCCGGTGAAAAAGACCGAAAAGGGTGAGGCGCCCGTCTACAAGTTGTCGGTCAATGACATGGTCATCAAGGCGATGGCGATGGCGCTGAAGGCGGTGCCGGATGCCAATGCCTCATGGACCGAGAGCGCCATGGTCAAACACAAGCATGCCGATGTCGGGGTGGCCGTGTCGATCCCCGGTGGCCTGATCACGCCGATCATCCGGCATGCGGACGACAAGACGCTGTCGGTCATTTCCAACGAGATGAAGGACCTGGCCAGCCGCGCCCGCAGCCGCAAGCTGAAGCCGGAAGAGTATCAAGGCGGCACGACCGCCGTCTCCAATCTCGGCATGTTCGGCATCAAGGACTTTGCCGCCGTCATCAACCCGCCGCATGCGACGATCCTGGCGGTCGGCGCGGGCGAGCAGCGGGCGGTGGTCAGGAATGGCGAGATCAAGATCGCGACAGTGATGTCGGTGACGCTGTCGACCGACCATCGTGCGGTTGATGGCGCGCTGGGGGCCGAATTGCTGGTCGCCTTCAAGAAGCTGATCGAGAATCCGATGGGCATGCTGGTCTAGTCTCCTGCCGTAAGCCGGCGCCAATGGTGCGCCGGCTCATGATGAAACGACTTGTCAGGCACCGACCCTTGACCCATGTTCTCTGGTGATCGCGACCAAGGGAGGCCAACATGCCTGCATTCGACCCGTCTGACGTCAAAACCTTGTTCGGCAAGGTCATGGGTGCATCGCCTTCCGACATCAAGCTGGTGGCGCAGCGCCTGCACGATCATGCTTTCGAGCCACGCATGTCGGCGGAAGAGACAAGGCGGCTTGTCGTCGGCCTCGGCTACGACAGCCTCGATGCGTTCTGCAATGATATCGGCCTGCCCGCTCATATCGCCGAGCGCTGGAACCGTTTTGGCGTTTCGGGCGAGATGAAGCAGGTGTTCACGCTGCTGGCGGGGCAGCGTAGACGCGTGGCCGAAGCGATCGCCGAATTCGAATCCATGACCCATGTCGGCGTCGAGGATTTTTTGCGCGAGCGCGGATTGATTTAAGCCCTGCAGGCGTCTTAGCCGGCCTTGGCCAGCAACTCCACAGCGGTGTCGCTGTCGGTGATCAGCACATTGGTGCTGACAGCCTTGAGCGCGGCGAGGATTGCCGCCACCTTGCGCTTTCCGCCGGCGGCCAGCACGACATTCGGCACATGGGCGACGACATCGAGATCGATCGCCATCACGCGCCGGTTGACTTCGTGGTCGACGAGCCTGCCGGTGGCATCGACGAAATAGCACAGCATGTTGGCGACCGCGCCTTTTGCCTTCAAGGGTGTAATCAGCGATGACGGCACGATGCCATGCCGGAAGATGGTTGCATCGGGCGACATGTCGCCGACGGTGAGCAATGCGATATCGGCCGCCGCGGCGCGCCGGCGCACGTCCTGCAGCGTCGGCTGGGCCCACAGGAGATCGCGCAGTGAAGGGTCCTCCACCATTACCGGCGCCGTGATCTGATAGCTGTCGACCTCGAACACATCGGCGACCTTGGCGGCCACGATCGACGGATTGATCCATTGCGAATGCGGCAGGCTGCCGACAAGCGCCACCACGGAGGCGCGCTTCAAGTGCCGGCGGGCGAGGAAGCTCACGCTGGCATGCAGCGTGGCGCCACCGCCGATCGCCAGCGTCATGCCATCCTGCATCTGCTCGCCGAGATAGGCCGCCACGGCGTGGCCGATGGCCTTCTCCAGATGGTCGTGAACCGAGGGTGTCGGGATGACGACCGCGGCGTTGAGGGCCCAGCGTTTTTCCAGTTTCCGCTCAAGCGCCACCTGTTCGGCTGTCGGCGCGTTGATCGTGGTAACGACGATGCCTTCAGCGGTACAGGCGGCCAGCGTACGCATGACCTTCACCCTGGAGACACCGAGCTTTTCGGCGATCTGCTCCTGCGTGAAGCCCTCGACGTAATAGAGCCATGCCGTCTTGACGCTGAGGTCCGACGAGACCATCGGCAGGCGAGCCGGTGCGGGCTTTTGCGTGGGCATGGATTGTCGTCCCTCATGCGTCATGGCGGCCGGCGTTGTCCTCATCCGGGAAAGGCCGCTCTTATGTCAATCGGATGTCGGGTTCGCGGCAGGCCGATTATCGCATAATTGTGATCATTTGTAATTGACATCGTACATATGAACATATTTTGTTGGTTTCACGCGCTGTGTCATCCACCAGTCATATGCGCCGTGCAGGGAGGAAGAGACGGGGTGCTGGCCAGCGGCCGGACCGGTCATGCACAGACACGACAGGAGGTCTCATGAAGACGCACTTCATCAAGCAGCTGGCTAGCCAGCTGGCGCTCGCGGCAATTTTGTTTGCCGGCGTGGCAAATGCTGAAACACTGACGCTCTACACATCCCAGCCCGAGGCAGATGCAGCCAAGACCGTGGATGCCTTCAAGAAGGCACAGCCCGACATCGACGTCACCATCTATCGCTCCGGAACCAGCGACATCCTGACCAAGCTGGCGGCCGAGTTCGCCGCAGGCAGCCCGCAGCCCGACGTGCTGCTGATCGCCGACGCGGTGTCGATGGAACTGCTGAAGAAGGACGACCGGCTGCTGGCCTATCCCGAGGCCAAGCTCGACGGCATCGAGGCGGATGCCTATGACGCCGACAAGACTTATTTCGGCAGCAAGCTGATCACCACCGGCATCGTCTACAATACCGCTGCCGCCGAAAAGCCGCAGCATTGGGCGGACCTCGCCAAGCCGGCCTATGCCGACAGCCTGGTCATGCCGAGCCCGCTCTATTCCGGTGCGGCCGCCTACCTGCTTTCGGGCTTCGCCGGCGACAGCAATTATGGCTGGGATTTCTTCCAGAAGCTGAAGACCAACAATACCGTCAGCGTGCGCGGCAATGGCGCGGTGCTGAAGTCGGTGGCATCGGGCGAGAAGCCCTATGGCATCCTCGTCGACTTCATGGCGATGAACGCCAAGAAGAAGGGTTCGCCCGTCGAATTCGTGTTCCCCTCTGAAGGCGTGCCGGCCGTGACAGAACCAGTGGCCATCATGAAGACAGCCAAGAACGTCGACGGCGCGAAAAAGTTCGTCGACTTCATTCTGTCCGATGAAGGCCAGAAGCTGGCACTGTCGATGGGTTACCTGCCGGCACGCGCCTCGGTCGGTCGTCCCGAATGGCTGCCGGAAGGCGTGAAGGTCAACGTGATGCCGTTCGACACCAAGGCGATCGTCGCCAAGACCGACGCCGACAAGGCGAAGTTCCAGGACCTGTTCGGCGGCTGAGCCGGCAACGCGGCGGGATGCCGTTTCGACGGCATGCCGCCCGCACCGATCCCAGGAAACGCAATCATGCCGACACGCATCAGGGAGAGCCGGGGCCAGGAAATGGTCCTGACGGCGGCGGTGGCCGTCGTTATCGTCCTGCTTTCGCTGCTGCCCATGCTGCGCCTCGTCAAGGAGATCGTGGCACCCGGCGGTGTCTTGTCGACGGTGGCCGTGGAGGCCGGACTTGCCAGCCCCGCAACCTGGATCGCGACATGGCATACGCTGGTCGTCGGCATCGGCGGCACTCTTCTGGCGGTGCTGTCGGGAACGCTGGTGGCGGTGCTCGTCTCGCTGACCGACATACGTGGCCGAAGCGCCCTCGTGCTCTGCTACGTCATGCCGCTGATGATCGCGCCGCAGGTGACGGCGCTGGCCTGGCTGCAACTGTTCGGCCCTGCCAGCCCATTCCTCAAGCTTTTCGGTGCAGCGCCGCCGCTCGGCACGAAGAACCCGCTCTACTCGACCTCGGGCATCGTCCTTTTGCTCGGCGTCCAATACGGCCCGCTCGTGTTCCTGCTGGTGCGGGCCGGCCTGCGCAAGCTGCCGCGCGAGCTGGTCGAGGCCGCGCGGGCCGGCGGCGCCGGCTGGTTCACCGTACTGATCACCATCGTGTTGCCTTTGATGACGCCGTCGATCATGGCGGCCGCGGCGCTGGCCTTCGTCTCCTGCGTCGGCAATTTCGGCATTCCAGCCTTCCTCGGCATTCCCGCCAACTATCTGGTGCTGCCGACGCTCATCTATCAGAAGCTGGCCGGCGGGGGGCCGGCGGTACTCGGCGAGACCGCGTGCCTGTCGGTGCTGATCGGCATCATCGCCATGGCCGGCATCCTTGCCCAGGAGGTGGTGAGCCGCCGTCGGGACTACCGCATCTCCTCGACATCGCTGCCTGCCGAACCCTATGAACTGCGCCGCTGGCGGCCGGTCGCCGAGGCCGGCCTGTGGCTGCTCATCGTGCTGGTGCTGGTCCTGCCGCTGTTCGGGCTCGTACTGACCTCGCTGGTGCCGGGCTACGGCATCGCACTCACCGCCAAGACGGCGACGCTCGACAATTACCGCTTCGTGCTGTTCGAACACGATGCCGCCAACCGCGCCTTCTTCAACAGTTTCTGGCTGTCGATCGCCGCCGCCTTCTTCGCGGTCGTCGTTGCCGTGCCGGTCGGCTACCTCATCGCTTGGGGCAAGCAGCGCTGGGTGCGACTGCTCAATTTGTCGGTCGAACTGCCGTACGCCTTGCCCGGCGTGGTGCTGGCGATCGCCTCGCTGCTCTTGTTCCTGCGGCCGATTCCGCTAACCGGCGTCCAGCTCTACAACACCGTCTGGATCATCCTCTACGCCTATCTCGCCCGCTTCCTGGTGCTGGCGCTGCGGCCGACCATCAGCGGCTACCACCAGATCGATCGGGCACTTGAAGAAGCCGCACAGGTGGCGGGCGCCGGCCTGTTCACGCGCATGCGCACCATCGTCTTTCCGCTGGTCGCGCCGGCGGCGATCGCCGGCGGCCTGCTGATCTTCATGACGGCGCTCAGCGAACTCACCGTCTCGGCGCTGCTGTGGTCGTCGGACTCGGAGACTATTGGCGTTGTCATGTTTTCCTTCGAGCAGGGCGGCGATTCCAATTATGCAGCGGCGATGTCGGTCATCACGGTCGCGGTCACCTTCGTGCTGATGCTGGTGACCAACCTGCTTGCCCCTCATCTTCCGAGCGGAGTTCTGCCATGGCGCGACTAACCCTGGACCATGTGACCAAAAGCTTCGCCGATTTCGACGCCGTGGAGGATGTCTCGATAGATGTCGCTGACGGCGAGTTTCTGGCGGTGCTCGGCCCCTCCGGCTGTGGCAAGACGACATTGCTGCGACTGGTCGCCGGTTTCGAAAAGGTGACCTCGGGCGAAATCCGCATCGGCAGCGATGTCGTGTCGAACAGCGGCGGCAGCGTCGCGCCGGAAAAGCGGCGCGTCGGCATCGTCTTCCAGAATTACGCGCTGTGGCCGCATATGAGCGTCGCCGAGAATATTGGGTATTCGCTGAAGGTGGCTAAGCTCGACAAGGCGGTTGCGCGCCAAAAAGTGGAAGACGCGCTCGCCTTGGTCAATCTGCAGGGGCTGGGCGAGCGCCGGCCCGCCAATCTTTCCGGCGGCCAGCGCCAGCGCGTGGCCTTGGCGCGTTGCCTGGTGGCGACACCCTCGCTGGTGCTATTCGACGAGCCGCTCGCCAACCTCGACGTCCATCTCAGAGCATCGATGGAGGACGAGTTCGCCGCCTTCCACAAGCGCACGGGCACGACCATCGTCTACATCACCCACGACCAGGCCGAGGCGATGGCGCTGGCCGACCGCATCGCGGTGATGGACCATGGACGCCTGGCGCAGCTCGCGACCCCGCGCGAACTCTATCATAAGCCGGCAAATGAAATGGTAGCCTCCTTCATTTCACAAGGCATTCTGCTTCCGGCGGACGTGTTGGCCAGCGAGGAAAACGGCCATTGCAAGGTCCGGGTTCTCGGAACCGAGCTGGTGGTCCGTTGCCGGCTTGGCGAGCGGCCGCGCGCCGGCGCCAAGATCTGCTGCCGCTCCGCCGATATCGAGCTTTCGGCCGATGCCTCGGGCGTCGACGGTCTCGTCAAGCGGGCAATCTACCAGGGCGGCGCGGCGCGGATTGAATTCGCACCGGCCGCTGGTCCCGACCTCACCTTGCATTTCGAGCAGCCCGACCCGGTTGTGCTGGTGAACGGGGCGCAAGCGCGCCTGCGCATAAAATCCGGCTGGCTGGTCCCGGCGGCGGGGACGGCCCCGTGATGATGGTGGACCTTGCCGGCGGCTTCGGAGAAAAGGGCCGCACCAGCCTCGCCGTCAACAGCGGCGACCATCGCATCCTGCTCGATGTCGGCATCAAGGTCGGCGCTTCGGGGGCGGAATACTATCCAGCGCTCAACGGACAGATCGACAATATCGCCGCCGTTTTCGTTTCGCATGCCCATGAGGATCATGTCGGCGCGCTGAGCTGGCTGTTGTCACGCGGCTATAGCGGTCCGATCTTCATGACGGCGGAGACCCGCGCCGAGGCGCCGGCCACGCTCGCCGCCTATGCCGAGCCGGAGGATTTCAGGCGATTTCCCTTGCCCGAAAACCGCATCGAGCTCTTCGAGCCCGGCGACACGCTCGCTAGCGGCAATCTCGTCGTCAGCACGGGACGTTCAGGTCATGTCGCTGGCGGGGTCTGGTTCGCCGTCGATGACGGGACAAGCCGCGTCGCCTATTCCGCCGATGTGGTGCCTGACAGCAATGTGTTCGTCATGGACACGATCCGGCACTGCGATCTCCTGGTCTTCGATGCCTCCTACGGCGCGGATCCCGTGCCGGGGGCTGCCCGGGCGCAAGAAATTTCCGAATGGGTGGCGCGGCATCCGCAGGGATGCCTCTTGCCGACGCCGCTGTCTGGCCGATCGCTGGAACTGATCGCGGCCTTGCCCGGGTCGTTCGCCATCCACGCCGGCATGCGTTCGTCGCTCGAAGCGCAGGTCGCCGCCACTTCAGCGCTGCTGCCGGGCGCATCCGAGATGCTGCGCTTGCGGCTGCGGAGTGCCGTGGACTGGACCGACGCCGACCCGCTGCCTTCGCTGCCCCTGCTGGCCGATGACGGCATGGGCGAGGCCGGCCCGTCGTCGCTACTGTTGCCTCGCGCCGACGATGCCGGGTTTCCGGTGCTGCTCACGGGACATCTGCCCTTGGGCTCTCCGGGCGATCTCATGCACAAGGCCGGCCGGGCGGACTGGATCCGCATGCCCACTCACCCGACACTATCGGGCAATGTCGGCATCTGGGAGAAGGCGGGACGCCCCAGGGCACTGGGGCATTCCTGCGCCCCCGATCTTCTTGGCGAGTTGAAAGGCCATATCCCGTCGTTGCTCACGCAATGCCGTACGGGCCAACGCATCACGGTGCGGCAAGGAAGCGCATCATGAGAATCCTGATCTGCAACGATGACGGCATCGAAGCGCAGGGTCTTGCCCGTCTCGTGAATGCCGTTCGCGGGTTGAGCGACGATGTCTGGGTGGTTGCGCCGGACGGCAAGCGCACCGCCGCCGGCTCGTCGCTGACCATCGCCAGGCAGCTGATGATGCGGCGCGTCAAGCCGAACTGGTATTCGTGCTCCGGCACGCCAGCCGATTGCGTGGTGAGCGCCATGACGTGGCTGTTCGCTGATGAACCGAAACCTGACCTCGTATTGTCGGGCATCAATGACGGCCGCAACGTCGCCGAGGATATCGCCTATTCCGGCACGCTGGGTATTGCCCGCGAAGCGACTTTCTGGGGCGTACCGGCGATCGGCTTTTCGCGCGTGAAGAATCCTGAATTCGCCGATGGCGACGACGAATGGCTGGGCAGGCTGATCGCCTCGCTCTGGCAATCGCGCGCCGATTGGGCGACAGAGGGACATTGGCTGAGCGTCAACCTGCCGACCGCGCTGCCGGCCGAAATCCGACAGCCGCGCATCGGCCGCGACAAGATCGGCCGCACGGCCGAGGTGATGGAAAGCGACGGCGATCGCACGGTCATCACCGTGCCGCGTGGGCGCGTGCATGCCAGTGGGCCGGGCGACGAAAACGCGGCGATCGATGCCGGCTTCGTCAGCATCAACCGGCTGAACTGGTTTGGCGAAACGCGGCTGGACGAAGGATTTCTGGACGGAATCCCACGCTGGTGGCAAAGCTAGCCGATCTCGCTGCGCGGCATCATTCAGATCACCAAGCTGTCAGCGGCTAAATGGCGCCAATCCGGTCCTTATGCTTGAAGCCGCCGCTATTTCATTCCACATCGGAAGAGATGAAGGACGAGACACGCGAATGGCGCCGGAATCTGCTGTGGGCCTTGACCGCATCGCTGGTGCTGCATGCGCTTGTCGCATCGTTCTTCATCCACGGCCTGTCAAAAGCCTCACAAGAGCCGCAGCAGGAGCAACCGATAAGCGTCGCGCTCGTGCCTCCGCCCGACAAGCCAAAACCGCAGCCGCTCAAGGCCGAGAAACCGCCGGAACCGAAGGCTGAGAAGCCCCCCGAGCAGAAGGTTGAAAAACCACCCGAACAGCCGCGCAAACAACCTGATGACACCGCTTTGAAGCGCGTTTTCCAGTATGGCGACAAAGATGCAGGACCGAAGAAATCCCCGGATGGGGCGGCGGCCAAGGACAATGCGCCGTCGCCTGCAAAGGATGACGCTTCGAAGCCTCCGGTTGAGCCCAAGTCCGCCGAGGACAACCCCCCCGCCACGGCAAACGCGGAGCCGCGGCCGGATGCGAGCAAGGCCGATGAGAATCCGCCAACCGAGCCGACCGTCGCCAAGCCCACGCCGAGCGAGGATAAGCAGGTCACGGCGGACGCTGATAAACGGCTGGCTGCGCCAAAAGCCGCCGATCAGCAAGCAGCCGTAGAGCCGAAGCCGTCGCCAGCCGAGAGCGACGCCAAGACCGGGCCCGCGACCGAAAAGCCCAAGGCCAAAGTCGTCAAGACGATGAAGTTCAAGTCAGAAAAGGCCCTGAAGTCCCGGGCCGGAAAAGCCACCGCCTCAAATCCCACGAACGACGCAGGTGCTGGATCACCGATGTATTCCGGTCTTCCGGGGGTTCGGAGACTCTACTCGCAGGGTGCTACCGGCGACGCGTTGGCCACGAGTTCCATGAGCGGCGTACCTCGAAGTCAGCGCGTTGCGACCCTTTGCGCCAACGTGCTGGACCAGGAGCTGCAGGGTGCCGACTATTCTCCCAAATGGCTGCCGACGATCCCGCTGAAAACCGGCAATGTTCTCGACCGCCCCGAAGCGGCCTTCAGCACGACAACCACATGGTACCAACTGAGCTTCCGATGCGAGGTGGATGCCGAGGCGACCAGGGTCCTGTCGTTCGGCTTCCGTGTCGGCTCCGAGATTCCACGCAGCGAATGGCCGCCAAACCATCCTCTTTAGCCTCTGCCACTTAGGCTGGCACACCAAGTCCAGCCAATTGCCGGCTAACTTCATGCCAGTCGGCGCAGACGAGATCGGCGCCGGCCGCCGTCAGCCGTGCGGCATGCTCGGCATAGGTATGGCCGCCGCCGGTGTAGCCGATCGCCGTCATGCCGGCGGCAACCGCGCCCTGGATGCCGAAAGGCGAGTCCTCGATGACGATGCAGTCGGCTGGTTTGGCGCCCATCCCGGCAGCCGCGAAAAGGAAGATGTCCGGCGCCGGCTTGCCGTTCTTGACCATCGAGGAACTGTAGATCGCATCGCCGAAGAAGCGTGCCAGTCCGGTCACCGCCAGGCTGTGGTTTATACGCTCGATGGAGGATGAAGAGGCAACGCAGCGGTCGCCGGCAAGCGTTTCCAGAAACGAGCCTATTCCAGGCGTTGGCTTCAACTCTTCGGTGAAAAGCACCTTGGTCTCGGCCCAGATATCGCCGTCGGCCGACGCGGGAAACTGATGGCCGGTCAACTCCTTGATCCTGACGATGATGTCGGCCTGTTTCATGCCGACGCACTGGGCGATGATGCCGCCGTGAACGCCCGGCATGCCATGCTTATCGTAGACACGTTCATAGGCCTTGGCGGCCAGCGGCTCGCTGTCGACGAGAACGCCGTCGCAATCGAAAATGATCAGTCTTGACGGCGCCACGCGTTTCTCCCGGCCTCTGTCCGATTTCGCACATCGCTATCGGCAAAAAGTCAAATGTTCAATAGCGGGCACGCTCGGCCTCGTGGATAGGGGGTAATAGAGGCCGATTCAAAGCTGGCGCAAGACGTCGCTGGCGCGGGAGGACCCTAGCGCCCGCTGCATGGCCTGCCGCGACTGTGCGCGATCGGGCGTGATCCAGTTCGGTTCCGCCCCCAGGAAGCGGTCGAGGAAAGCCACGGCATACGCCGGAATTTCGGTGACGTTCTCGCGATAGGACCACCAGGTGCGCAGGTCGTCGGCGCATTTGTCGATACTGGGCGCCGAGCCAAACTCCTGCTCGTAGATCGCCGAAATCACCGAGACACAGTAGTTGGTGTAGAGAAAGCCTTCCGGCCAGAAACGGATGATGTCCAGCGTGCCGGCATTCTGATCCGTTTCGATGAGCTGGGTGAGGCCGGAGATTTCCCGAGCCGGCGCCTGTTTTATCAGTTCGCGCAGCACGAGGCCGGCGGCAAAGACGATGAAATCGGCGCGGTCGATCGCGGCAAAACGTTTCTGCGCTTCCATGACCTCGACCCAATCGAGAAAAGCCCGGGTCAGCTTCGCCTCGTCGATGTCGAAGCGTACGCCGAATGTGTCCGAAACCACCTTGGCGCTGCCGCGGAAGGTGGCGCGGAACCAGCGCAACTGCCGCAGCCGGTGGCGCAGGTCGGGCATGAGGGCCAGTTCGTCCCTGAAGGGCAGTTCCATTTTCTGTATCCCGTTTCCCAACAGGTTATCACAGTCGTGCCGTCGCGGTAATCGCGCAGCGGCCTTGTGGATGACCGTGGTAGAGGCCAATATCATACATATTGACATTGGCGGAAACAAATGTTCTCACTTTGCTGTTGTCGCGCGCCGGTCCAAGGTGCGCCTCGACCGAGGCTTCGGGAGGAGAACCGAATGGCGATTTGGCAGTGGGGACTGCTTCTGCTGGTTATTGTGTGGGCGTTGCAGTCGCTCGGCGTCTGGCTGCAGATGCGGCACTATTCGGATGTCTTCCGCGGCGTCACCGACCAGTTCAAGGACGGCTTCGTCGGAGCCGGCAATTTTCGCGGCCGATTTGCCAAGGGAACGATCGCGCTGGTCGTGGTTACGCCCGACTTGATCGTGCGCCGCATGATGGTGATGAGTGGCCGTTCCGTGTTCACCAAATTCAAGCGACATGAAGAATTCGAGGGCGTTCCCCTCGATCGACTCCGGTCCAACCCTGCGATCATGGGGGAGGGGGAACCCGGTGTGGCCGAGGCCGTGAAGCGGGCGATCGAACAGATCGACAAAGCACGGTCGGAGCCGGGGAAGAAGCCGGGTTTGGCCGGCTTGAATGTAGCAAGGGCTTAGAGGAGGCCGTGCGCCGACTGGGATCTACCGGCGGGCCGGCATAAGGAGGAGAAATGTCTGTATTTTCGTTGTTGGCGCAGCATGCCGACATGGCCGTGCACAATTTGCATGTCGCGGGTGCCATGGTCTCGGATGCTGCATTGCATGGCAAGCTCGCCGTCGAGCATGCTTCCGATCATCTCGTGGTCCTGGCGCAGGCGCAGACCGACAGCGGGCCGGTCACCGCCGATCAGCTGAAGGAGCAGCTGAAAAACCTGCAGCAGGAAGAGCAGCTTGGCTGGCTCACTGCCATCGGCAAGTACTTCATCGGCATTTTCCAGAAGGGCGGCGAGGTTTTCGCCGGCTTTGTCACCGGCATCATCCCGACGCTTGTGGTGCTGATGACCGCATTTTACGCCGTCACCGAACTGGTCGGCGAAGAGCGGGTTCACGGTCTGGCGCGTGGCGCTGGCCGTATCGCGCTGACTCGCTACACCGTGCTGCCGCTGCTGGCGGTGTTCTTCCTCACCAACCCGATGGCTTACACCTTCGGCTCGTTCCTGGAAGAAAAGCACAAGCCGGCCTTCTATGACGCGGCCGTGTCCTACGTGCATCCGCCGCTCGGCCTCTTTCCGCACATCAACCCTGGCGAATATTTCGTCTGGGGAGGCATGCTCGTGGCCTTGCTCGATCTCGAGAAGCGGGGCGTCATTGCCGCCGGCTACCATGTCAAGGTTGCCATCTGGTACGCCATCGTCGGCCTCGTCGTCATCCTGCTCAAGGGCATGCTGACCGAGCGCATCACCGCCATCATGGCACGCCGCCAGGGCGTCGAGCTGTAAGGGCGGGGAGGACATCATGGCCAAGACATACAAAGCCGTACGGATCACCCGGGGCAAAACAGGGTGGGGCGGTCCGCTTGTGATCGAGCCGACCGAACAGCGCAGCAAGGTTGTTTCAGTCACCGGTGGTGGCATTCATCCGGTGGCGCAGCTCATCGCCGATATGACCGGCGCTGAAGCCGTCGACGGCTTCAGGGCGCCGCCGATCGAAAGCGAAATGGCGGTTGTCGTCGTCGACTGCGGCGGCACCGCGCGATGCGGCGTCTATCCGCGCAAGCGTATCCCGACCGTCAACCTGACGCCGGTCGGACAGTCCGGGCCGCTCGCCCAGTTCATCACCGAGGATATCTACGTTTCGGGCGTCAAGCCGGCCGACGTCACAATGGCGGACGGGTCCGAGGCGGTCACGACTGCAGGGGGAGCAGCATCGATGAGTTCGACCAACAACACAGCGACGCCGACGGCGCTGCCCAGCGAGGGTGGCCTGATCGGTTTCATCAGCACGATCGGCCGCGTCATGGGTCGTGTCGTCGGCATCTTCTTCAATGCCGGCCGCCGCACCATCGACCAGGTCATCCGCAACGTGCTGCCGTTCATGGCTTTCGTGACAATGCTCATCGGCCTGATCCTGTATACCGGCGTCGGTGACGTGCTGGCGCAGCCGATGGGTCCGCTGGCCAACAATATCGTCGGCCTACTGATCATCTCGGCCATTTGCGGCCTGCCGTTCCTGTCGCCCATCCTGGGGCCAGGCGCTGTTATCGCGCAGGTTATCGGCGTTGCCATCATCGGCCCGCAGATTGCCAACGGCACGATCTCTCCGGCGATGGCGCTGCCGGCCCTGTTTGCCTACAACACCCAGGTGGGCTGCGACTTCGTTCCCGTCGGCCTTGCACTGGGTGAAGCCAAGCCGAAAACCATCGAAATCGGCGTGCCGGCGGTGCTCATCAGCCGCCAGATCATGGGTCCGGTCTCGGTGCTGATCGCCTGGGTCGTCTCCCTGATCGTGTTTTAAACACCAGAAATAACGAGGTTCGCCATATGTCGGTTCTTCTCAAGACACGGGTCACGGCGATAGGACCCGAAGTGGCGGACCTCGCCGAGGGCGGCGTGGTCATTCTGTTCGCGGATGGCTCGCCACCGGAGCTTGCCGAGGTCTCGGTGCTCCACAAGACGGAGATCGGACCCAGCGACGGCGCGCCTGAACAGGGCGCGTCGATCACTCTTGGCCCGGTTTCGGCTGTCATAACCGCCGTCGGCTCCAGCGCCTGGAGCAAGGTGCTCGAGATGGGCCACGTCGTCATCTCGTTCAACGGCGCCACCGAGGCCGAAAGGCCGGGCGAGATCTGCGCGTCCCAGGTCGATACGCAAGCCCTCGTGGCTGCCCTGAAGACAGACGCGATCATCACCATCGCCGCTTGAAAGCATTCGCGCCCAGCCAGTCTGGCTTTGGCGCCCAACAAAGCAGAGTATTCGCCATGGAACGCTCGACCATCGTCAGAGTGCATGAAGGTTTGCACGCCCGTCCCGCCACGCGCTTCGTCAAGCTCGCCAAGGCTTTCGAATCCGACGTCGAACTGGTCAAGGACGGCAAGGCGGTCAGTGCCAAGAGCTCGGTCAAGCTGATGCTGCTGGCGGTCAAGGAAAACCAGGAAGTCACCGTGCGGGCGAACGGCGCCGACGCCATCGAGGCGATCGAGGCGCTGATCGGCTATCTCGAAAACCCCAAGGCGGGTCTCGACGACGAAGAAACCCACGCTCCAGCCAATGACCACGGCAAGGAAGCGGCACCCGCGCCAGCGCCCCGATCCGCGCCCGCCGTATCAGACGAAGCAAGCAGTGGTTTGCGCGGCGTCGCCGCAAGCGAGGGCGTCGCCATCGGGCCGGCTTTCGTACATCTCCCGCCTGACATCGCCGGGCAGGGCCGCATGCTGCAGGCCCATGAGATCGCCGGCGAGATCGACAGGTTTCACGCCGCCGTCGCCGCCGTTCAGGCACGCATGGACCGGGCCTTGGCGCAGGATAGCCTGTCGGCCGGTGACCGGGGCATCGTCGCGGCGCTGAGGGATATCGCCGCCGACGACAGCCTGACCGGCGAGGCCGAGAAGGCAATCAGGGGCGGCAATGACGCTGTCTCGGCCACGATCACCGCAGCCTCCACCATCGCCGCCGACTTCAGCGCCGTCGACGATCATTATCTCAATGCGCGGGCGGACGATGTCCATGCGGTCGGACGGCAGATCAGCCTGGTGCTGCTTGGCCAGGACGACGCCAGCCTCGAAAACATCCCGCAAGGCGCGATCCTGATCGCCGATGATATCGGCGCCTGGGATCTGGCGCGGGCGCCGCTGAAACGCATCGGCGGGGTGGTGTGCGGCCATGGCGGCGCCACCTCGCACATCGCCATCATCGCCCGCTCGCATGGCATTCCGGCGGTGCTCGGCCTTGGCGACCGGATCCACCTCTTGCGCAAGGCGCAAGAGGTGGCGCTCGACGGCAACAGCGGCCAGGTGATCATCGACCCCGATGCGGCGACGCGCGCCGATTTCGCCGGTCGTGTCGAAGCGGCGGCGAAGGAGCGTGCCGGCCTGGCCGCCTTCAAGACGGTGACGCCGAAACTGGCGGACGGCAGGGTCATCGAGGTCGCGGCCAATATCGGCTCGCTGGAAGAGATCGAGGCGGCGCAAGAGGCCGGCGCCATGGGTGTCGGCCTGTTCCGCACCGAGCTCCTGTTCATGCGCCATATGCACCTTCCGTCGGAGGACATGCAGGCCGAGACCTATGCGGCGCTGGCCAAGGCCTTCGCACCCTATCCGGTCATCGTGCGCACGCTCGACATTGGCGGCGACAAGCCGATTGCCGGCATCGAGTTCCCCGACGAGGAGAACCCCTTCCTCGGTTGGCGGGGCATCCGCATGTGCCTCGACCGGCCCGATATCTTCAAGCGCCAGCTAAGGGCGCTGCTGAGGGCCGCCGTGCATGGCAACATCAAGGTGATGCTGCCGATGGTCTCCGATCTCGGCGAGGTGCGGCAGACGCGCGTTCTTGTCGACGAATGCGCCGCCGAACTCAAGGCCGAAGGCGTGCCGCATGCGACGTTCGATCTCGGCGTGATGATCGAAACCCCGGCCGCCGTGCTGATCGCCCCGGCACTGGCCAAGGAAGTGGCTTTCTTCTCGATCGGCACCAACGACCTGACCCAGTACATCATGGCCGCCGACCGGCTCAACCCGACCGTTGCGAAGCTCAACGACGTCACCAATCCGGCGGTCATGTCGGCGATCGAGCTGACGGCCAAGGCCGGCGTCGCCGCCGGCATCATGGTCGGCATGTGCGGCGAGGCGGCGGGCCGGCCGGATCTCATTCCGGCCTTCCTGGAGATGGGTTTGACCGAGCTGTCGATGAGCCCGGCCTCGATCCAGCGCGCCAAGAAGACGATCACGGCGATGGCAGCCGGGGAGTAGTTCCGCAATCGCCGCTGGAGCTTACGGCAGATGCGCAAGCAAGGTGGCGAACACAGGTGTCAATTCATCGACCGGGCTCGCCTTGGCGCACGCTTGGGCAATGCGCTCATGACGTATGTCGGCCGCCAGAATTGCGATTTCCAGCATGTCGGGCTCCGGCGCGCCGTCGCGACCGGTGGTCGCCAGGCCGCAGGCCAGGACGACCGGCGCCAGGCAGCTTATGTCGAGCGCCTGGCCGCCAGCGGCGTTCGTTTCCGGCGCGGCTTCGCCAAAGCGGACCGGACGCTGGTTGAGCAACTCGACCAGCAGTGCCGCGCAGATGGCCGCGATGGCCTGCAGTCCGGCACGCGGCGCGGCCAGCGCAGCCAACAATTCGCCATGGCGCTTGCGCATGGCCGCGTGGACGGCGGCGAACCCGGCTTCATGGATACGGGCGTGGTCGATCTTCAGCCCGGCAAGCACCGCCTTGGTCAGATAGTACATGTCGCGCCGGAACAAGCGCTCGGCGCTCAATTGCTGGTCTTCGTCACCGGCCGGGAAATAGGTGGCGAGCCCTTTTACAGTCGTTCCGTCCACCCTTATCGGGCGCTCGTGCGGGACGAAGGATTCGGCGATCGACAGCGCTTCGTCGACGGCACTCGCGGCATGACTGAGCAGGCCTTCGATGCCTTTGCCCGGAAATGGCGGCAGATGGCTGGTTGCTTCGCGCAGCAGGCTGGCATCGCTGGCGCCGTCGTGGCGGCTCTGGCGGATGATGTCGCGGACTTCCCGCAGCCGGTCCTTGAGGTTGACGCGGACATCTTCGGAGATTTGTCGGAGCATCGCGGTTAGCCTCGAATGTGCCGTGCGGCGCCACCTGTGACGGGCGCCACCCACTCTACATTGTTCCTATCGATTGGTAGATCAATAGGCGATACTAGACCAGCATGCAGAATCGGCGACGGCGCGCTCGTCCGTCGCGGGGGAGGGATGATTGGCCAGGGGACGACAAATCGTGGAAAGGCGGGCCGAGGAAAGGCGGGCCGAGGAAAGGCGGGCCGAGGAAAGGCGGGCAGGAGCCGAAGCGACCGAGCAGGTCGTCAGCGAGAGCCGCACGGACCGCCTCAGGATCCGCGCCGCCTGGATGTATTTCGTCGAGCAGATGACGCAGAACGAGATCGCCGATGTGCTCGGCGTCGGCCGCGTCACCATCGTGCGCATGCTGGCGGAGGCGCGGTCGCGCAACGAGGTCAAGATTACCATCGAGAGCGAGCTTCTGGAGATCGTGCGGCTGGAGCGCGCGCTGGAAAAAACCTTCGGCCTGCAGCAGGCCCTGGTGGCGCCGCTGACGGCGGCCAGTGCCGATCCGATCCCGGCAATAGCCGCCAAGACCGGCATGTTCCTGTCCGACGCGATGAAATCCGGCATGCAGGTCGGTGTCGGCTGGGGCAATACGCTGTTCCACACCTTGCCGTTCATCAGCGCCAAGTCGCTGACCGATTTCAAGGTGATTTCGCTGCTTGGCGGCGTCGGCGTCGCGCGCCGGGTCAACCCGGCCGAGTTCGCCTGGCGCTTCGCCCAGATTTTTCAGGGCGACGGCTATCTGATGCCGACGCCAGCCGTCGTCGACAGCGTCGAGACCAAGATCGCGCTGATCGAACGCTGCGGCCTGCAGGAGGTTTTTGAAATGGCCGACGCGCTCGATGCCGTTCTGCTGAGTGTCGGCGGGATCGCTTCGGCCACCACCTTCTCGCGCGGCGGCTTCCTAAGGGAAGCGGACCGGGAGGCGCTGCTGGCGCGCGGCGCCGTCGGGGACCTCCTGTTCCACTTCTACGACCGCAACGGCGATCTGGTCGACCATCCCGTCAACAACCATGTGATGTCGGTGGATGTCGACCGGCTGCGCAAGGCGCCAATCCGCGTTCTGACCTCCGGCGGCGCGGAGAAGACCGACGCCCTGCTCGGCGCAATGAACCTGATCGCGCCCACAATCCTGATCACCGACGAGGAGAGTGCAAGGCGGATCCTGGCGGCGGTCAGCGAAAGCTGAAGGACCACACCTTATAGTCCGGCCAAGCCTTATGCTCATCGAAGACAGCGGCGAGGTCAGGCGCGTCGGCCAATATCCCACCCATCACCAGTGCCGTCGCGATGCCGACTCCGTTGCCGCCAGCAATATCGTGTTCGACGCTGTCGCCGACGCAGACCACGCTGCCGCGCTCCGGTTCGCCGGCCAACGCGAGCGCCGCTTCGAAGATCCCCGGATAGGGTTTGCCGATGCGCGTGACGCTACCGCCCAGGCTTTCGTAGAGATCGGCGATCTCGCCTGCGCCGAAGCGGGGTCCGATAGCCGTCAGCATGATCTTGTCTGGATTGGTGCAGAAGCACGGCACTTGTCGCGTTGCAGCCGGGGCCAGCAGCCTGCGATAGTGGTCGAGGCCGTAGCGGTCTCCCTCGCTGGCCGCGATCAGCACCAGTTCAGCCTCTTCACCGGCTTCGCATAGCGCGAAGGGCAGGCCTTCGATCGCGCTACGGTCGCCGTCGCGGCTGATCAGCAGGCATTTCGTGCCGGACCGCAACGCTCCGGACGCCGTCATGTCGTGAAAGCGTCGCCACGCCACCTCGCCCGAAGACACCAAATGGTCCCAGCTGCCGGCCGCGAAGCCAAGCTTCAGCAGGCGATCCTCGTTGGGCCGGGCGCGCTTGCCGGAATTTGAAACCAGCACCACGGTTTTGCCGGCGCGCTTCAGCGTGGACAATGCATCCACCGAGCCAGGATAGGGAGCCTGGCCATCATGCAGCACGCCGAACTGGTCGAGCAGGAAGATTTGGTAGCGTTCCGCCAGCGGTGCGATGCTATCGAGGTGTTCGACGTTCATAGAAGCCCTGTCTCGCTTGCGCCCTTCAGCGCCAGCCGTGCGGTACCCGCGGCTGCCTCGTCCGACAGGGCCGGCAGGAACGCGACGCCGAGCTTGCGCTGCCGGATCGCGCTCCACGCCGGATTGGCGGCGCCGCCGCCGACGCTGCGGATCGAGGTTAGGGCCGGCGCGCCGAGTTCGGCCAGCCTGCCGTAGCCAAGCGCTTCGATGGCCGCCATGCCCTCGAACATCGCCTTGAGGTAATCGGCATCGTCAGCAGGCCGAGGGGTGAGCCGTGGGGGCAAGCCCGGATCGGCGATGGGGAACCGTTCGCCAGCCGTCCCAAGCGGATAGTAGTCGAGGCCGGTCTCGGTCGCCGGGTCGATCATCGCGCTGAGCTCGATGATCCGCGCGAGCGGAAAATGCCGCGCCAGCACCTTGCCACCGGAATTCGATGCGCCGCCGGCTAGCCAGGTGTCGCCAAGACGATGGCTGTAGATACCGAAGCGCGGCGCCGAGATCGGCCGGTCGGACAGGATCTTGATGGTCAGCGAGGAACCCAATGCGGTGACGCCGTCGCCGGCTGCCGTAGCGCCCGTCGCCAGGAATGAGGCGCAGCCGTCCGTGGTGCCTGCAACCACAACCACATCGCGCGGCAGGCCGAAAAGCGTGGCGGCGGCCGTGGTGAGCGTGCCGGTGACCTCGCCCGGCTCGACGACATCAGGCAGTAAATTCATGCGCATGCCGGTGGCCGCGATCCAATGAGGCCAGCGGCGGGCCTCGACGTCATAGCCGGTCTTGAGCGCATTGTTCTCGTCGCTGACGTCGAAGCGTCCGGACAGGTTGCCGGCGATCCAGTCGGCCTGGTGCAGCACGCCCGCCATGCCGGGCAAGCGCTGGAATCGGAGCGCCTTGGCGAGGCCTGAAGTCGGCCCGTGGGCGGCGCTCGCTTCCGGCGCCTCGCGCGCGACGATGGTCACGATGTCTACGTCATCGACCTTGTCGTTGTACATCAGCGGCTCGGCCAGGGGCCGCCCATCAGTGTCGACCGGCAGCAGCGTGCCCGATGTGCCGTCGACGGCGATGGCGCGGACCGTGGCACGGTCTATGCTTGAGAGCAGCCCGGCCAGCGCCGCCTGGACCGCCTGCCACCAGGTCGGGGGATCGCGGGGGTTCGGGCCGAACTTGTCGAGAGGCACGGCTGATTGGGCGGCAATGGAAAAATCCTGGCGCATGGCGACCGCGCGGGCGCCGGAGGTGCCGATGTCGATGCCGACGACAAGTGGCGTCATGTCGTCCCGTTCCTTGTCAGGCCGTGCCGGCGGCGTTGAGCTTCTGGCGATACTGCTCGGCGTCCCAGTTGACCAGTTCGTCATTCTCGGCGGCAGTGAGATAGTTCAGCCGCGCCTTGCCATCGACGCGCGTGGTCACGTCGGCCAGGCAACGCTGCATCGCGTCGGCACCGGCGCTGGCGTCGCCGCGCATCAGCACGCCGGCGCCGGGAAACAGGATCGCCGGGGGCGCCGCGCCGAGCCGCGCGACGACGCCGGCTACGTCCTCGCCCGACCTCGCCACGACCGAGCCCTGGCCAAGGAAGATGACATGGTCCGGATAGAGGCTGCCGGCCTCGGCCATATCCAGGCTTTCCGGATCGAGCGCGACAGCATGCGCTTCGATGTCCGCCGGCAATCGGTAGTCGCCGGCCAGCGTCGTCAGGGCGGCGATGTCGGGTGCGGCGGTCGCGCGCGCCGGGCGCGCCAGCAGCGACCGGACGCGGTGCAGCAAGGCCTGCGCCTCGGCGACGGTTTCCGCGGCGACCACCAGCCCGTGATTGCCAAGGATCAGTACGTTGACCCCGGGGCGCAATCTCTCGGCAATGCCACGGGCGAGCGGCAGGCCCGGCCGGAAATAGGGCACCCAGGCCCATTCGATGCCGCCCAGCCGTGTGGCGACCTCGGCCTCGCCATCGGCTTGCACGGCCAGCGAAATCGTGTCGACGCAGTGGACGTGCAGAACCACGCGTTGCGGCATCAAGGCATGAACCGTGGTCTCGATCGACGGACGCAGGCCGCGCCGATTGAGGTCTTCGATGGCGAAGGCCTGTGGCTTGTCGGCGGCCGGGTCGCGACGGTCGACGGCCTCGAGCAGCGGCGCCATCGCCACCGGCACCATGATGTCGTCGCTGAGCGCGTCCTTCAGCCAGGTGCCCGAGGCCTTGATCCACAGCGTGTCGCCGGCCTTGAGCGAGGTGTTCCCGCCCGCCGCCTGCGTCATATGGGGGTTCAGCCCGATGCTGGCCGAAAGCGCCCGCAAGGCGGCCAGTTCCTGTGCATCAGCTTGGGTCGCCATGGCCCTTTTCTCCAACGCTTGCACGAAATCCCGTCGTCGGGACGGGTGTTGGCGCTGGTATCGCAGATGTGAGTGATCTGCGTCAATAGTGATCTACTATCGTCAAAAGCAGCTTGCAATCCAACTAATGTTGAGTAAGTTGCACCAATTGCCATAGAAATGGCGTCAGGGAGGAAAGGTTGAGCGACCTCGGCCGCCAGCGTCAGATCGTCGAATTGCTGCGGGATCGCCCGTTTGCCTCCGTGCGCGAATTGCAGGAGCGGCTCGGCGTTTCGGCGGCGACCGTCAGGCGCGATATCGACCGTATCGACGAGGCCGGTGAGGCGCGCAAGGTCTATGGCGGCATTTCGGCGCTCGATGGCGCCTCGCATGCGGGCGTCGCCTATGCCCGGCCCTATGACGAGAACCGTGACCTTGCCGTCGAGGCCAAGCGGCAGATCGCGGCCGTCGCCGCGACCATGGTGCGCGATGGCGACGCCGTGATCGTCCATGGCGGCTCGACCTGCTTCCATCTCGGCGTCAAGCTCGCCGACCGTAACATCCGGCTCTACACCAATTCGATGCCGCTCGCGGCCTATCTCAGCGACCATGGCCATTGCAGCCTGACGGTTGCCGGCGGCGATCTGCACCGCGAACCCGGCATCATCCATTCGCCGACCCAGGCGACGCCCTTCTATGCCTCGAAATTCTTTCTCGGCTCACAAGGGCTCAACCAGGAAGGGCTGCTGGAATCGCATCCGCTGCTGGTCCGCTCCATCGTCGAGCTCAGCCTCTGCGCCGACCAGATCGTGGTGCTGGCCGACAGCCGCAAGCTGTCGATCCACGCGCGCAATGTCGCGCTGCCGCTGTCGCGCATCGGCACGCTGGTCACCGATGACGGGCTCTCCGATGGCGATGCGCGCATGCTGGAGGATGCCGGCGTCATGGTGCGGATCGCTTCAACCTCGGGAGCCCTCGCGTGAACGTGGCGGTGCTCGACTTCGGCAAGACCAATTCGAAGCTGTTCGTCTTCGGCCAGGACGGACGTATTCTCGACGAGCGCCGGACGCAACCGAAATGGGCGCGCCACGGCGGCTTCAGCGTGCTCGACGAGGCCGCCCTCCATGGCTGGGCGTTCGGTGCCGTGGCCGACGCGGTCGAAAACCATGGTGTCGAAGGGGTGATGGTGTCGGGCCATGGTTGTACCTTCGCTCTTGTCGACGACAAGGCGCTGACCCATCCGATCCTCGACTACGAACAGGAGCCACCGGCCGAAATCGTGGCGCGGATCGACCGCCGCATCCCGGATTTCGGCGAGACATTCTCCCCCCGCCTGCCGCTCGGCTTCAACTATGGCCGTCATATGCTATGGCTGCAGGAAGTCGATCCCGACGCGTTCGCGGCGGCGAAATGGATCCTCGGCTATCCCCAGTACTGGAGCTGGCGCCTTGGCGGCCGGCCGGTCTGCGAAGTCTCCTATCTCGGCTGCCATTCGCATTTGTGGGCACCGCGCAAACGTGATTTCTCCTCGCTGGTCGACGCCGAGGGCTGGCGTGGCCAGATGCCGGCTTTCGAACGCGCCGGCGCCGTCATCGGCGAGCAGCGCTTCGATGGTGCCGGGCGCCCGGTCGCCATCCACAACGGCGTCCACGACTCCAATGCGGCACTGCATGCCTATCGCCGCCAGGAGCTTGGCCCGCTGACTGTCGTGTCGACCGGCACCTGGGTGGTCGTGCTCAACCCCGACTGTCCGCTCGAAGCGCTCGACCGTGAGCGCGACATGCTGGTCAATGTCGATGTCGACGGTAGTCCAGTACCGACCATCCGCTTCATGGGCGGGCGCGAATTCGCCGTCATCAGCGGCGACTGGCAAGGCGCGATCCCGCGTGGCTCGATCCACCAGGCGATCGATGCCGGCCTCATGGCGCTGCCGAGCTTCGCTGCGGGCGGGCCGATGCCGGACCGTTCCGGCCGGCTGGTCGGGCGCACGCCCGATGCCAAGGAACGCGCGGCCGTGGCTCTGCTCTATGTGGCGCTGATGATCGATCTCTGCCTCGATCTCATCCATTCCGACGACACCGTCATCATCGATGGCGGGCTGAACACTGGCGGCCTGCTTGCCGGGCTGCTGGCGCAGCTGCGTCCCGGTCAGGCCTTCCTGCAAGGTGCTTCGCTCGAAGGCAGCGCCACGGGTGCCGCGGCGCTCGCCTTCGAGAGCGTGGGGCGCGACTTCGCAGCCGAGCCGCCAGAGCCGGTGCAGGGGACACAATTCAGCGGGCTTGCCGGCTATCGCGACGCCTGGCGCGATCTCGTTGCCGGGCATGGTGCCGCCGCCACGGCGGCGGGTGGTACGCGATGAGCGCGGTGCAGACGCAGGCGGCGCGCCAGCCGGTGCTGGAGATGCGCCACATCTCCAAGACCTTCGGCGCGATCCGTGCCCTGCAGGACGTCTCGCTCAGCGTCCACGCCGGCGAGCTGCACGCGCTGATGGGCGAGAACGGCGCCGGCAAATCGACGCTGATGAAGGTGCTGTCCGGCGCCTATCGGCCGGATCCCGGCGGCGAGATCCTGATCGATGGCGCGCCCGCCGCGACCGGCGATCCGATCAAGGCGCGCGCCGCCGGCATCGCGGTCATCTACCAGGAGCTGTCGCTGGCGCCGAACCTGACGGTGGCGCAGAACATTTTCCTCGGCAACGAGCCGCGCCGCTTCGGCATCGTCGACCGCGACCAGTGCAACCGGCGCGCAGCAGAGATCGTCGGTCGGCTGGGTGTCTCGTTCTCGGCGCGTGCGCTGGTCTCCGGCCTGTCGCTCGGCGAGCGCCAACTGGTCGAGATCGCACGGGCGCTGTCGACCAATGCGCGCATCATCGTCATGGACGAGCCGACTACATCGCTGACCTCTCGCGAGACCGACCGCCTGTTCGAGGTGATCGCGACGCTGAAGGCGCAAGGCATCGCCATCATCTACATCAGCCACCGCATGGAGGAAGTCTACCAACTTGCCGACCGCGTCAGCGTGCTGCGCGACAGCGGCTATGTCGGTACGCTCGATCGCGCCGATCTCAACGCTTCGCGCCTGGTGTCGATGATGGTCGGCCGCGATCTCTCCGCCTTCTACAAGAAGGATCATCGCCCTCCAGACGGAGAACGCGCCGTCGCGCTCTCGGTGCGCGGCATGTCCGACGCTCGTCTGCTGAAGAACTGTTCGTTCGATCTCCATCACGGCGAGGTGCTGGCCTTGGCGGGCCTCGTCGGCTCGGGCCGCACGGAGCTTGCCCGGCTGATCTTCGGTGCCGACAAACGTAGCGCCGGCACGATGGAGCTCGACGGTAAGCCCATAACCATCGACTCGCCGCGCGAGGCGCTCGATGCCGGCATCGCCTACCTCACCGAGGACCGCAAGGAACTCGGCCTGTTCCTCGATATGTCCATTTCCGACAACATCAGCATGGGCGTACTTGTCAGGGACGCGCGAGCCGGCGGCCTTCGCGATTTCACGGCCGCCGACAGGCGTGCGGCAAAGGCCATTGCCGACCTGTCGATCCGCACCAACTCGGCGCAGGCCAATGCCGGCTCGCTGTCGGGAGGCAACCAGCAGAAGGTGTTGCTCGCGCGCCTTCTGGAGACCGAGCCGAAGGTGGTCATCCTCGACGAGCCGACCCGCGGCGTCGATGTCGGCGCCAAATCGGAAATCTACCGGCTGATCGACAATCTCGCCAACCGGGGCATCGCCATCCTGATGATATCAAGCGAGTTGCCCGAGGTGATCGGCGTCGCCGATCGCGTGCTGGTGATGCGCGACGGCGCCATATCAGGCGAGGTGACGGCATCCGAAGGCGAGCCGCTTCGTCAGGAGGCGATCATGGAACTTGCGACGGGAGCGTCTCAGCGATGACAGACAGAACGACCGCGACGAAGAGCGTGGATCAGGCGGCGGTCAGGAGCCGGCGGCTGCGCACCGCGCTTGCGGCGCTTGGCATGCTGCCGGTGCTGGTGCTGCTGGCGGCCGGCTTCCAGTTCATCAACCCGCGCTTCCTCACCGGCACCAACCTGCTCATCGTCACGCAGCAATCGTCGATCAACATCGTGCTTGCCGCCGGCATGACATTCGTCATCCTGACCGGCGGCATCGACCTGTCGGTCGGCTCTATCCTCGCAGCCGCCGCGATGGTGGCGGTGCTGGTGTCGCTGGTGCCCGACTGGGGCCTGCTCGGCGTGCCTGCGGCCATCCTGGCGGGGCTCGGCTTTGGGCTCATCAACGGGCTGCTCATCGCCTATATCAGGCTGCCGCCGTTCATCGTCACGCTGGGCTCGCTGACAGCCGTGCGCGGCATTGCCCGCCTGCTCGGGCAGGACACGACGGTGTTCAACTCCGACCTGCCGTTCGACTTCATCGGAAACGGTTCGGTGCTCGGCATTCCCTGGCTCGTCGTCATCGCCCTGTCGGTGGTGGTGCTGTCCTGGCTGGTGCTGAAGCGCACGGTGCTCGGCACCTGGATTTATGCCGTCGGCGGCAATGCCGAGGCAGCTCGGCTGACCGGCATCAAGGTGCCGCTGGTGCTGCTCTTCGTCTATGGCGTTTCCGGCCTGCTTGCCGGCCTTGGCGGCGCCATGTCGGCGGCAAGGCTTTACGCCGCCAACGGCCTGCAGCTCGGGCAAAGCTACGAACTCGACGCCATCGCCGCCGTCATTCTCGGCGGCACCAGTTTCGTCGGCGGCGTCGGCTCGATCTGGGGCACGCTGATCGGCGGCCTGATCATCGCGGTGCTCTCCAACGGCCTCATCTTGGCCGGTGTCTCTGACATCTGGCAGTACATCATCAAGGGATTGGTCATCATCGTGGCGGTCGCCCTCGACCGCTACCGGCTCCAGTCAGGGGCAAGAACGTGAGTGACCTAGTCGCCGGCATCAACGACCGGCTTGTGTAACGCACCGTGAGAGGCGCGGGGCATCAGGAGGAAGTAAGCGTAATGAAGACCATCGCCAAACTGCTCTGCGGCGCCGCCCTCGCGGCCGTCGCCATCGCGCCGGCATCGGCCAAGGACCTCAACAAGGTCGGCATCTCGGTCGGCCTGCTCGGCAACCCCTTCTTCGTCGCCACCATCAAGGGCATCGAGGACGCGGCCAGGAAGATCAATCCGAAAGTCGAGGTGACGTCGGTGTCGGCCGACTACGACCTCAACAAGCAAGTCTCGCAGGTCGATTCCTTCATCGCCGCCGGCGTCGATGTGATCATGCTGAACGCGGTCGATGCCAAGGCGATCGCTCCGGCGGTGAAGAAGGCGCAGGCCGCCGGCATCATCGTCGCGGCCTTCGACGTTTCGGCGCCCGGTGCCGACGTCACGGTGATGACCAACAACGTCAAGGCCGGCGAGGAAGCCTGCCAATACCTGGTCGACCACACCGGCGGCAAGGGCGACTATGTCATCCTCAACGGGCCGGCGTCGTCGTCGATCCTGGAACGGGTGAAAGGCTGCAAGAACGTGCTTGCCCAGCATCCCGACATCAAGATCCTGTCCGATGACCAGAACGCCGAAGGCTCCCGCGATGGCGGCTTGAAAGTGTTCCAGTCGCTGCTCACCCGTTTCGACAAGATCGACGCGGTGTTCGCCATCAACGATCCGACGGCGATCGGCGCGGAACTCGCCGCCAAGCAGCTCAACCGTTCGGAGTTCATCTTCACCGCGGTCGACGGCGCGCCGGATATCGAAAAGGAACTTTCTTCCGGCAAATCGATGATCAAGGCCTCGGCCTCGCAGGATCCCTATGTGATGGCCGGCCAGTCGCTGACCATGGCGGCCGACCTGCTCGCCGGCAAGAAGCCGGCGGAGGCCACCGTACTGCTCGACCCGAAGCTGATCACGGCCGAGAACCTGAAGGACTACAAGGGCTGGACCGCGGCCCGATAAGCCTCCCAAGGCCGGTGCGGCCGGAGCGATCCGGCCGCACCATTCTCCTCGCCGCTTAACTCTTTGTTTTACGCAATTCCGGACGGAAAACCGCTGCATGCTTTTCCCGGAATTGCTTTAACCGGAGACGATCATGTCACGCATCGGAATCCATTCCTTCGTCTGGTCGGCAAGCTCGGCGCAGAGCGAACTCGAACGCACGCTGGCCAATACCAGGGAGGCCGGTTTCGACCTGATTGAATTCTCTTATCTCGACCCTGCCAATGTCGATATTGGCGGGCTTGCCAAACGCATCCTCGATCTTGGTCTCGGCGTCGCGATCAGCATCGGATTGCCTGGTGACGGCGATATTTCGAGCGCCGACAAGGCGGTCGCCGCCCGCGGTGTCGAGATCCTCAGCGACACCGTCGCGCTGACGCGCGACCTTGGCGGCAGCAAGGTCGCCGGCATTCTTTCGACCAGCCATGGCCTGCAGATCGAGGCACCGACACGCGATCAATGGAACCGTAGCGCGGCAACGCTGGCAAAGGTCGCCGAGACGGCGAAGGCAGCCGGCGTCACGCTCAACCTCGAAATCGTCAACCGCTTCGAAAGCAACCTGCTCAACACCGCCGCGCAAGGGTTGGCCTTTATCGAGGACACCGGGTCGGACAACATCTTCCTGCATCTCGACACATTCCACATGAACATCGAGGAAGCCGATGTCGGGCTGGCCATCCGCCACGCCGCGGCCAAGATCGGCTATGTCCATATCGGCGAAAGCCATCGCGGCTTCCTCGGCACCGGCAACATCGATTTCGCAGGGATTTTCGACGCGCTGACCGCAATCGGCTATGCCGACGATCTCAGCTTCGAATCCTTCTCCTCGGAGATTGTCGACGAGAACCTGTCGAAGAAGACGGCGATCTGGCGCAATCTGTGGACCGACAACATGGCGCTCGCCAAGCACGCGCGCGCCTTCATCGGTCTCGGGCTGGAGACGGCGCAACGCAAGGCAGAGCTGGTCTCGGCACGGCACAAGCCATAATCCTCCAGGTCCGCGCCGGTCAGCCCGAATGCGCCGCCGTGCCTGTTTCGCATGGCACGGCATTGCTCCCGTCATGTGCATCGGCTATCCGAACCGCAGGACACATGAAGCAAACGGAGCCCGGCATGACGAACAAGACCATCCTGAAATTCGGCGCGGTCGAGCACGCGGAAGCCGGCGATCTGCCTGGCTGGATCGCGGTCGAGGGCCAGCCAACCATGCAGACAGCCGTCCAGCACACGACTCCGGATGGCAAGGTGATATCGGGAACCTGGCGGGCGTCGCCCGGCACCTATCATGCGACCTACACCGATTATGAGTTCGTGCACATGATCGCCGGCCGCATCATCATCACGCCCGACGGCGGCACGCCGGTCGAGGTCGGCCCCGGCGACGCCTTCGTGGTGGAAGCCGATTTCAAGGGCACCTGGAAGATCATCGAGCCGGTGACCAAGCATTTTGTCGTCAGGGTCGGCTGAGCCCGCCCGATCGCAGCCGAAGCAGGCCCGCCGTGGTTCGCCAAGGCGGGTAAGCACGGATAACTTTGCGCCTACTGCGGCATAGCTATCCGCCCCACGACTCCACTCAACCAGCTCCGCCATCGAACCGTGCCCGCGCGCCTTCCGCTTCGGAGCTCTACCGCTTTGGGGTGTGGAACCTTCACCTGCAGCCGGCGTTTTACTCCACACTGTCTTTCAGAGATGTACCGCAGTCGCGCGCGACTGCCTTTGGAGGCATTACCATGGCCCGCAACCCGCAAAGCACGGCAAGCATTGCCGGCCATCCGATCCATCCCATGCTGATTCCTTTCCCGATCGCTTTCTTCGTCGCTACCTTCGTGTGCGACCTGATCTTCTGGCGAACAGGCAATCCGGGATGGGTGACCGCTAGTCTCTGGCTGCTTGGGGCGGGCCTGATAATGGCCGCTTTGGCAGCCCTTGCCGGGCTGACCGATGTCCTGGGCGATGTTCAAATCCGAAATCTGAGTGACGCTTGGCTCCACGCCGGCGGCAATGTGCTCGTCGTCCTGATCGAACTCTACAACTGGTACTCGCGCTATACCCATGGCGAGACGGCGGTGATGCCCACCGGCCTGGTCCTCTCGCTGATCGTGGTTCTCATTCTTCTGTTCACGGGCTGGAAAGGTTGGGAAATGGTCTACCGTCATCGCGTGGGTGTCGCCGATGACCCAGGCGAAGTGCGCCGACGCTGAAGCGCGGACTATTCTTCGGGGCTCGCCGAGGCCTTTGAGAACACGCCCAGCCTACCGAGTCGTCCCGGAAGCGGCTATCGGTAAGGGGTCGCCATTGCCGGACCGTGCCCGAGGCCTATATCCCTAGCGAATTTGTGATCGGCCCGACCCCGGAATTGCCCGCCGCACCAGCTGTCTTCCGATACGGTCGCGCCTCAGCAGCCAGAGGATACCCGCATGATAAGGTCCAATTCCATCAGGCTGTTGGCCACAACGACTTTGATGCTGCTCCATCAGGGGTTGGCAATGGCGCAAATGCCGGCGCAGCAGCCGGATGCCAAGTCATTCAAGCTTGGCACACTCGACATCGTCGCCCTGCACGACGCCCAGTTCGTCAAGCCCAACGATGGCAAGACCTTCGGCCTCGATCACAGCCCCGCGGAAGTCGGCGAGCTGCTCAAGGCGGCGGGGGCGCCGACCGATACCATCACGCTGAGTGTTGACGCCCTGCTGGTCAAATCGAAGACCAGCGTCGTGTTGATCGATACGGGTGTCGGCGGTGCGCTGCAGGACAGCCTGGCCAAGGCCGGCATCAAACCCGCTGACGTCGACGAGATATTGATCACCCATTCTCATCCCGATCACATAGGAGGGCTGGTCAAGGACGGCAAACTGGCTTTTCCCAATGCCACGATAAGGATGTCTGACGTGGAGTGGGATTTCGCCAAGTCCAACAAGGATGCGGCCGATATCGTCAAGGTCATCGCCGGCCATGTGAAACCCTTCAAGGCCGGCGCCCAGATTGCGCCTGGTATCACCTCGGTAGCGCTCAAGGGGCACACACCTGGCCATGTCGGCTATCAGATCAAATCCGGAAAAGAACGGCTGTTCGATATTGGCGACACGGTGCACAGCTCAATCATCTCGCTCGCCAAGCCGGACTGGGCCGTGGCCTTCGACGGCGACAAGCCGGAAGGTGAGCAGAACAGGGCCAAGACCTTGGCCACACTGGCCAAGGACCACGAGATGATCTTCGCGCCACACTTTCCGTTCCCAGGTATTGGGCAGATCGAGAAAGACGGCGACCACTTCAAATGGACGCCGAGCGACAAGCCCCAGTAAGATTCGGGCCATACAGCTGCCACTCGTTGAAGCTGAGTGCGAATGCGGTTGGCCTCAAAAGCTCATTCGCGAAGTTGCGATAGGAGTGCAGGGGGCGGCCCAGGATCCGTGTCAAACGCTCGACGTCGCCGGCCTCCGGAAGCATGCCGTCGGCGACATAGCGCTCGGCCATCAGGCGCATCTCATAGGCCATCCACTTGGGCATGATGTTCGCCAGATTCTGCTCGAACCCGGTAGGATCATCGCCCCCATAGGCAATCGGGCGGCCCAGGACATCCGACCAGATCGCCGCTACATCCGAACCAGTCAGCGTATCGGGGCCGACCAGATTGATGATTTCGATCGGCAGCTTGCCCGGGGCCTGGTCACGACGGATCAGCTCGACGGCTGCGACCTCGGCAATGTCGCGGGCGTCGACCATGGCGATGCCCTTGGCTCCGATCGGCATCGGATAGACCCCATGGTTGAAGATCACATCCTTGATCATGAGTTCATTGTCGATGAAGTAGGCCGGGCGCAGGATAGTGGCGCTGAAGCCCATCTGTTCGATCATCCGCTCCGCGCCGGACTTCACGGCGAAATGCGGCACATTGACGAAGCGATCACTGTGGATCACCGACAGGTAGACAACTCGCTCGAGGCCTGACTCGCGGGCAATGTTCAGGGTGATGAGCGCCTGGGTGAATTCATCCCCCGACACGGCGTTGAGCAGGAACAGTGTGTTGATGCCGGCAAACGCTTTGCGCAGCGAGTCGATATCGAGCAGTTCGCCTTGAACGACCTCTACGACGGCCGGAAAGTCAGCCTTCGAGATGTCCCGAACGAGGACGCGCACATCGGCGCCGCGCTTGACGAGCTGCTGGACGACTTGGCGGCCGACACGGCCAGTGGCGCCGGTAACGAGGATAGTCATGATTGTTTCTCCGAGTTGGGTTGCTTGACAACCCGAATATGAGTGGTTCGCACATGGGCCGATAGCTGTGATATTTGAACGCAGCGTATCACTGGTGGAACACATGGATCTGCTTGCTCTCGCTGATTTCGTCATCGTGGCGCGCCATGGCGGCTTCGGGCGTGCCGCCCGCGCTGCCGCTCGCCCCAAGGCGACGCTGTCACGTCGGGTAGCGGAGTTTGAGGCCAGCCTTGGCCTGCGCCTGTTCGAACGCGGCGCACGCATGCTCAAGCTGACCTAGGAAGGGCGAGCGCTGTACGAACGTGCGGGCCGGCTGCTTACCGATCGTTGGCGTGAGGAGCGCAGCCAAAGTCTGCATGGTTACCCTTCCGCAAAGTTGGATCGGCAAGAGATCACCTTCCCGGCGCCGACGAATTTCTGTTGAGTTCGGATATCTTGCTATTCTTCCTCGGACAATAGATCGATCCTATGGCCTGACCCCAATCGCTTCGGCTATCTGCCAAAGCGTAATGACCGTGGGGTTCCTCCTACCCATCTCCAATCCGCTTACATAGGCGCGGTCGACGCCCATCCGCCACCTCGTGCTGCGTGAGACCTGACAGCTGTCACCTGCGCGTGAGGTTTCGACTGAGCCATGAGCCTCATTCCAAACGTGCCGGCTGAGATCAGGCTGTTTCGCCTACACCGCTAGTACGCTAATATTCGCTATATAAGGGAGGGGAACCCCATGAAAATATTCGCCAGCTGGTCCGGCAAGCAAAGCCATGCAATAGCTCAAGCCTTGAGGGACTGGCTTCCAAATGTGCTGCAGGCCGTGGACGTTTTTGTGTCTTCCCAGGATATCGTGTCTGGCGATCGAGGTCTGAATACCATCGCCGAATCCCTTGCTGAGAGAGGTTTTGGCATAGTCATTGTGACTAAGTCGAACCAGAATGCACCTTGGGTTCTGTTCGAAGCAGGTGCTTTGTCAAACACCCTACCCGGACGTGTGACACCTCTCCTCTGTGACTTGCCTGAGCTAGCCCTTGCTCGCAGCCCACTTGGTCAGTTCCAATTCAATAGATTCGACGGACCAGGCATCTTGAAGCTGACCAAAGATATCAACAAGGCTTCGGCATCCCCCATAGAGGAGAATCGCCTCGCGGCGACATTCGACAAATGGTGGCCCGACCTGGAACAAATCTATGCTGCTATCCCCGCCGATCATGACGAGGAGGAGCGACAGGCAAAGCCAGATGCGATCGCCAACATTTCTGCCGCACTTGCTCAGCTGCTCTCTGAACAGGCGCGACTGCGCCACAGCCAAAGTGAAATAAAGGAATTGCTCTCTCTCGTGGTGCCAGCGCGCACCGTCATAGACGAGCGTATTGGGGAATGGCTGCACTTGATGAGACGAGCCCCGGATAGCCCGCCTGATGACGAAGCACACTTCTCGATCGGCAAGTCGTCATCTATGACGCCGCCAAAACCGCCGAGCCCTCCAACCCTGCCAACTTCAGGTGGCAATCCGCCGCCGCTCGCCGCGCGACCAGGTGCGCCGTCGTCGCCCCGTCGCTCGAAATACTGATTCAACTGGACATCTCCAGCTGCTTATGACCGGGCTACTCATGCCAAATCACCTGGCGCAGCCGCTATGTCGGATCGGCCTTCATTACCCTCAATCGCGAGATGCGCCAACGGCTCAGGGGGTCCAGGATCCAGCCGGGCCGCGCCGAAGGGCATGAGTAGCCGGCGACGCTGTGAGACCTTCGGCATACGTCGCTCCAGGATTTTAACGAGCCGCAGGCAGAGCACCGCAGTGGCTAAACCAGCAGCCTTCTTCAATCCGACTCGCCAGTTCACTTCCAAATCTGTACAAATTAGCGTTATAGAATATTTGAGGGGGCGATGATGTGGACCCGTGAGAACGCGCGCTACGCATTGGTTGCATTCTTTTTGGTCGCAAGCAGTGTTTCCGCCTTCGCGGCGGAAAATACTTGTGAGTGCAAAAAAAATCAGAAAGCGTCGGCTAGCGGAGAAGGGACATGCTCGGTAGCCGACCTGTCCAGTAAATGCACCATCACATTCGAAGCTGGGAATGCGAAGGCCGCTGCTCTGCAAGAGATTGAAAAGCAGGGCTTTCTCAACGGTCTGCAGTTTCTCAAAAGCGGTGACGGCGACCCAATTACCCAGGGACTACGATTCCTGAACGACCCGAAGGATGTTGTCGGACCAGCAGTCAGCGATCCCGCAGCGTTCGCAAATACTCTCTTCTTAGCGCTTTCGCCCGCAATCGCGCAGGCCGATCCCTCGGCGTTGAAGCTTTCACTCGACCTACTGCAGAGCAATTCCCAGGACATCGCTACCACGTTCGCAAATTTTGATGTCAATTCTCCCAAGCTGATAAACGGCATTAGCGATAGCCGCCTTTTTGTGCAGCACGGGTGTGTGGCCGTGGTTAGTCCGGGGTGGCAGGCATTCTTGAAAACGGATTGGTCTTCAGCTTCTCCAACAGGCTGCATACCTCAATAAAAGAGTGAAGCTATGCTTGCAGACATTTGGGATGCGGTACCTAAGGTTCAATCGACGTTCACGCTCGTGGCCTTTCTTGCCGCTGCTTCCTTTTCCGCCTACGCATTATTCCTTCGGCATCGAGCCTCAACAATCTCTAAAGCGGCTCCTGACCAGCAACGTGAGCTAGTAAACGCCCTGAACGAGTCATTCCACATCAATACCGATGGGATGTCTCAAATTCAAAAATACAATCTCGCTATTCAGACGCTTAAGGAGCGGAGAGCCAGGTTGACGACTTGGCTTGTATTCAGCGTGGTCGTGCTACTTATTCTAACTGGTTGGACGACCTATTCCACTGTACAGAATTTGGTGTCGTTCGAAGGCAAACTCTCAGCGTTAGTCGCCTCGATGAAGGATGACCCGAATTCTCCAGCCGTCACAAACTCGTCTGACGTTTCCGACTTTTGGGTTTCCAGCACGACAGCCGCGTCGTCGCGAGCGCTAATCCTGCGCATTTGCGAGACCAACGTTTGTCTAATATGCGCACAAGATGGCGTAACGGTTAAGGTCTCTGCGAAGGGGCCTCTCAAATCGTACAAAGACAAGCAGGGCGTTGCCCTTAAAAGCTGTCAGTAAGTTAGCCGTCCTTCGATCTTGTCTTCCTCGTCCAACATTTGCGGCGCCGGCAAACAAGCGTTGGCGACAAGCCAATCACCGACTATCGTTCCACTTGGGCGCGCAGCTCTGCCGCTAGGCTGGTCAACGCGTCAATCAGTGCGTCGGCTGAACCCGCCGTCGGAGCAACAGCGCGGCGCGTCGCAACATCACCGGACGGCGCGCGAGGCGATGTGCGCGTCGACACCATGCCATTCGAAGTCAAGAACATCTGCGGCGCGATCGCGGCCACGATCGTTCAGCGGGCGTCGGAGTCTTATTTCATGCGATTATCGATCCTTGCGAAAGCGAAAGCGAACCCTAGGGTGAGATCGCATCAAGACAGAATTCTCCTCGAGCCACTTTCCGGGCGTCTTTTGATCGTAAACGGGACTAGTAGGTTGCTCGGTCTCGGCGTTGGCTGTGCCGACGATGACAACGTACGCCGGGAAATTGTTCAGGGCAAAAAGATGAACCCGAACGGCAATATAAATTAGCCCGCCGGCCTCAACCTGAGCGACGTAGAGTTCGTGGATATCGTAAGCGGCATCGTCGGGCCGTCCGATGATGTCCGCACCGATGTATCTCCTGATCCACTTGCCTCTGTCTCTAAGCACGTATTCGGAAGTCAGCGGGGAGAATTTTCCCTTTAGCAGAGCATGTGCATAGGCGAACGCGATCCGATTGATGAATCGGAAGAACTGGTCAAACTGATAGCTCTTGGCAGCCGGCACGCTTCCAGGTCCCAAATTTGCTAGGCGGTCTTGATAATCTTTAAGTGGAGACCAGAGTGCGAGATCCACCTTCGTGTTGCCGCTGACCGGCTTGTTGTCCAGGATCAATGGGCGATGATTCAAGCAGGTCAGCCAGATCGCGACCGGCAGGCCATCCTCCTTTACTGGAATAGTGGTCTCCTCAGCGTCGCGCGTGACAGTGAGATTGAATTCATTAGGCCATTTTCGGCCATTCCCACGCTTTAGGCCAAGTATTGCACGCGTATCTCCGTAGGCTTGGCTTATGACGCGCCCCTCAAACGCGGATGTGATTTTTTCGCAATCATGGCAGCTCGCCTTGGAGTAAACCAACCGTCCGCCAATTCCATCGGGAATGATATGCTCGTCTCGAAGACCGCGCTCTCCGCCCTCACGACCGCAATAGATGCATCGAGCTGGGGGCGCGAATGATCTAGGGGAAGTATGATTTCGCGGCAGCTTTACCACTGGCGTCATCTCGACTCACAGACCGATGTATAGCCGAAATCGAGGCTCCTGCGGAGTCGGTCCGCGCGACCGCAGGGCTTGTTCGGCGGTCGATCTGAGACAGACCCGTGGGGACATCGCCACATTGGGCGCGACACAGCCTGGTCACTCGCGGCTCGCGGAGCAACGCGCAAGTTGCGGACATCACGCGGACACAGATATGCTCCGGGCAATGAGCATCTCTATCACCAGCCTAGCGCCTTGTATTTTCAGCGATTTTGGTGATCCCGACAGGAATCGAACCTGTGACCTACAGATTAGGAATCTGCCGCTCTATCCTACTGAGCTACGGGACCACGCGGCCCGACACATAGCCCCTTCGGATCGTTTCGCCAAGAGGGCCGGTCGAACGCAATTCGGCCGGCGATTTTTATGGCCTCAGGCGGCTAGCGCCGTCTCCGCCAGTTTCACCCAATAGCTCATGCCGTGCGGGATGGCTTCGTCGTTGAAGTCGTAGGCCGGGTTGTGGAGACCGGCGGTCTCGCCATTGCCGATGAAGATGAAGGCACCAGGCCGGGCTTCCAGCATGTAGGAGAAATCCTCGCCGCCCATCACCGGCTGGATCTCGCGGTGCACCTGGGCATCGCCCGCCACGTCGGCGGCCACATCGCTGGCGAAGACGGTCTCATCGGCGTGATTGAACGTCACCGGGTAGTTCGCGTCGTAGTCGACTTCGATCGTCGCGCCATAGGCAGTGGCAAGTCCCGCGCAGATGGCGCGGATCCGCTCTTCCGATTTCCTGGCCACCTCCTTCTTCAGCGTGCGCACGGTGCCGGCGATCTCGGCCGATTCCGGGATGATGTTGTATGCGTCGCCGGCGTGGAACTTGGTCACCGACACCACCACCGCCTCGACCGGATCGGTGCTGCGCGAGGCGATCGTCTGCAAGGCGCCGACCAACTGGCTGGTGATGACGATCGGATCGATCGTGCCGTGCGGCATCGCCGCATGGCCGCCGCGGCCTTTCACGGTGATGGTGAATTCGGCCGTCGCCGCCATGATCGGGCCCGGACGGATGGCGAACTGGCCGACCGGCAGGCCGGGCATGTTGTGCATGCCGAACACTTTAGCGATGTCGAAACGCTCCATCATGCCGTCCTTGACCATCTCGTTGCCGCCGCCGCCGCCTTCTTCCGCCGGTTGGAAAATCACCGCCACGGAGCCCGTGAAGTTGCGCGTCTCGGCGAGATATTTCGCCGCACCGAGCAGCATCGCGGTGTGGCCGTCATGGCCGCAAGCATGCATCTTGCCCGGAACGGTCGACGCGTAGGGCTTGCCGGTGATCTCCTTGAGCGGCAGTGCATCCATGTCGGCGCGCAATCCGATTGTGGGGCCTTCCCCCTGACGGCCGCGAATGATGCCGACGACGCCCGTCTTGCCGAGGCCGGTCACCACATCGTCGCAGCCGAACTCTTTCAGCTTTTCCGTGACGAAAGCCGCCGTCTTGAAGACATCGAAGTTCAGTTCTGGCGTCTGGTGCAAATGTCGTCGCCAGCCGGCGACTTCGTCCTGCATTTCGGCGGCGCGGTTGAGGATTGGCATGATGGTTCCATTTCGTTGTTGGTGCAGCCGGCTTCAGCCTGGTGGTTTGCAATTGGGCCCGGGGTGCCTTGCAATTATGATTGTCAGGCGCTTTGCCATGTTGGCGTCACATAGGGTAAATAGCACCGCAATAATGCGGTCCGGTTTTTGAGGGTCGGATCCTTATGCTGGCGGTCACGTAATGAAATCTTACGGAGCCAGGGGCAATCAGGGCAAGAGGCGATTTCGGATTCGATCATGCGGTACAGGCATTTCCTCAAAACATTCCCGGCTGGCGCAATCATGCTGTCCGTCCTGGCTGGGCCAGCGCTGGCCAATCCGGTGGTGGTCTTCGACCTGAAGAGCGGCCAGATCCTGCAGCACCAGGATGCGTTCAAGCGCTGGTATCCGGCCTCGCTCAGCAAGCTGATGACCGCCTATGTGACCTTCCGGGCGATCGCGGCCGGAGAAGTCCAGCTCGATTCGCCGATCAAGGTGACCAAACATTCCGCTGGCGAACCGCCAAGCAAGATGGGTTTCAAGCCCGGCTCGGTGATGCGGCTCGACAATGCGCTGAAGATGATGCTGGTCAAGTCGGCCAATGACATCGCCATGGCGGTCGGCGAGAATGTCGGCGGCTCGCAGGCAGCCTTCGCTGAAAGGATGAATGCCGAGGCGGCCAGGCTCGGCATGAACGGCACCCATTTCGTGAACCCGAACGGCCTTTACTCGCCCGACCAGTACACGACGGCGCGCGATCTTTCGATCCTGGTGATGGCGATCCGCCGCGAGTTCCCGCAATATGCGCCGTGGTTCTCGATCGAGGGGCTCGCGGTCGGCAAGAAGGCCATTCCGAACTACAATCTCCTGATCGGCCGGTATCCCGGCGCCGACGGCATGAAGACCGGCTTTGTCTGCCCGTCGGGCTTCAACATGATCGGGTCGGCGACCCGCAACGGACGTACGCTGGTGGCGGTCGTGCTTGGCGAGAAGTCGGCGGTCAGCCGTGCCGAAACCGCGGCCAAATTGCTCGATCAGGGCTTTGACGCGCCTGCCGCGGGGTCCACCACCGTCACCACACTCGCGCCCTACGGTGATCTGATCTCGCCCAACGACATGCATGACGAAGTCTGCAAGAAGAAGACGAAGGCGGAGCAGTCCGAGGCGCCGCCGCCGGCCGCCGCCAAGGACCAGTCTAAATCGCCCTATCGGGAGAAGCTCGATCATGTACCGACACTGGTTGCCGTCGGCCTTGGCGGCGCGACGGGGCCGGCGCCTAAGGCGATCCTCGACGAGGGCGCGCAGGAATATGCCGACGTACCAATCCCGACCTGGCGGCCCGACAAGCCGGTGCCCGCCGGCACCGGCCCGAAAGTCGTGGGTGCCGCCGCGCAAGGCGACCAGCCGGCCAAGGTCGCGAATTAGAGCATGATCCGGCTTTCGCGAGAGATCATGGTCAAACTAGAAGACAGAACCAGATGAGCGGTTTCCCGATCCCAGTCTCGGTGCTGACCGGCTTTCTCGGCGCCGGCAAGACGACATTGCTCAATCGGCTCCTGAAGGATCCGGCGCTCGTCGACACCGCGGTCATCATCAACGAGTTTGGTGAGGTGGCGATCGACCATCTGCTGGTCGAGCAGGCCTCCGACGGCATCATCCAGCTTTCCGACGGCTGCCTGTGCTGCACGGTGCGCGGCGAACTTGTCGACACGCTGGCCGAGCTGGTCGACCGGCTGCAGACCGGCCGCATCGTCCGGCTTGGCCGCGTCATCGTCGAAACCACGGGATTGGCCGACCCGGCGCCGGTGCTGCAGTCGATCATGGCCCATCCGGCGCTGGTCCAGGCCTTTCGACTCGACGGCGTCATCACCCTGGTGGATGCGGTCAACGGCAATGCTACGCTCGATGCGCATATCGAGGCGGTCAAGCAGGTCGCCGTGGCCGACCGCATCGTGCTCTCCAAGGCCGATCTGGCCACCGGTCACGGCGACCTCGCCACGCTGCGGGCGCGCTTGCGGCAGATCAATCCCGGGGCTCGAGTGCTCGATGCCGGGGAGACGAAAACCGGGGTGGCGGCATTGTTCGACTGCGGTCTCTACAATCCTGCGGCCAAATCCGCCGACGTGCGGCGCTGGCTCGGCGAAGAAGCCGCGCATGATCACCACCAACGTGACCATGACCATGAAGGGCATAACCATGCCCATCGCCACGATCAGCGCGTAAAAACCCACTCGCTGGTGCATGACGGGCCGGTGCCGTTTTCAGCCATCGAGATGTTCCTCGATCTCCTGCGTTCCACACATGGCGAGCACCTGCTGCGGATGAAGGGCGTCATCGAATTGCAGGAGGATCCGTCGCGGCCCTTGGTCGTGCATGGCGTCCAAAAGATCCTGCATCCGCCGGTGCGGTTGCCGTCCTGGCCGGACAGCCAGCGCGGCACGCGGCTGGTGCTGATTACGCTCGACATGCCGGAAGACTATGTGCGCCGGCTGTTCGCCGCCTTCACCAACCGGCCTTCGGTCGACACGCCCGACCGCGCGGCGCTGGAAAACAATCCCCTGGCGATCGCCGGGCGTTGAGCTTTACGGGCGCTGTTGGCCGCGTTCAACCAGAAAGCGATGGCCACCGGACATCGCCGCCGTCTCGATCAACTGATGTCCGCTGTCGGCGCAGAAGGCAGGAATATCGATGACAGCCAGAGGGTCGGTGGTTTCGAGCCAGAGCCTGCTGCCGGGCTGCATCCCGGCCAGGCGCTTTTTCGCCTTGAGGACCGGCAAAGGGCAGTTCAGCCCCTTGAGGTCGTAGATAGCTATCAGTTCGGCCAAGGTGAAAACCTCAGCCGCCGAACATGCCGAGCAACTTGTTCTTCAGCTTCGTAACCCGGCTTTCATCGGCGCTCGCCGCCTGCGTCTCGGCTGCCGGCGCGGCCTCCGCCGGGGCCGCGATGGTCGCGGGGGCAACCGGAGCTTCCTTGGCGGCCTTAGCCGCTTCCTTCGCAGCCACGGCTTGCGCCTTGGCAGCTTCCTTTTCGGCCAACGCTTGCGCCTTGGCGGCTTCCTTCGCCGCTTTTGCCGCTTCTATCGCCGCCACCCGCTCTCGCTCGGCCTTCTCCTTGGCGGCCTTTTCGGCTTCGAGCGCGGCCATCTTGCGGCCGGCGGGCGAATCGATGCGGCCCATGCGCGACGTCTCGGTCACCGAACCGTCGGTGTTGAGCGACGGCGGATCGATCGGCACGCGCTCGCCACGCGCCCGGCGCTTGGACCAGTCGGAGACGATGCTCGCTTCCTTGATGCCGGCAATCGTCGGCTTGGGTGGCGGCACACTGGCCTTGAGCGCGCTGTTGAAGGCCGAGTCATAGGTGCTTTGATAGGCGTTATAGGCGCTCCTAAGCGAATCCGGCTGCGTGGTCGCCGGGCAGGGGCCGGTCGGATTGAAGGTCTGCCCATCGGGGGCGACCTGGTTGAAGACGTAGCGCTTCTCGCAGACGTCGACTTTCGGTGGCACCTTGGTGACCTCGAAATTGTCGTAGCCGACTTTCAGCATCTTCCAGAATTCGTAATTCGGGTCGTTGCGGTAGCGCGCCATGTTGGCGGCCGTCATGCGGAACGGAAAAGCCTGGATCTGGAACTCGGTCTGGCCACCCTGGAAGGCGTCGCGGCCGAAGGCGTAGATCTGCTCGATCTGGGCGTCGGTCATCGAATAGCAGCCCGATGACGAGCAGGCGCCATGCACCATCAGGTTCTGGCCGGTGCGGCCATTGGCACGATCATAGGCGTTGGGAAAGCCGATGTTGAACGACAGATGGTAATTCGAGCGCGGATTCATCTGCGACGGGCGAACCGTGTAAAAACCTTCCGGCGCCTGGCGGTCGCCTTCGGTGTATTTCGGGCCGAGCTTGCCCGACCATTTGCAGATGTCGTAGCTCGCCACCATGTCGTAGCGGCCATTGGTCTTGGCCTTCCAGATCTCAAGCTTGCCTTCTTCCTTGAAGATGCGCGCCATCACCGAAGAGGTGCGGACCATGCCCTTGGCTCTCATATCGGCAAGGACCTTGTCGGGCAGCGGCTTGTTGGCTTCCGGGGCAAAGTCCTTCATCGACGAATCATTACAGCCCGCGACGGCAATCGAGGCGGCAAGAACTCCAGTGCGGGCAAGCTTGGCAAACATGGATAAGGCTATGTCTTTTCTTTCGGGCCAATGGCTTCGAAACGGCCACACCCGCATGCTGAACACTGACGGACCGTAAGCCCGTTAACCTTGAAAATTCCTTACCGCAAGGCTCGGCCGTTCTCCCGCGGTGATTTCATTGAACCGAATGGGGCGGCATTTTTGTGGCGAAATTGCTCATCGCCGCCACATTGGCGTGGACAGGCAGCTTCCGTCTGCCTTGTTCCGCCGCCCAAAAGGCGTCAGAGGCTGCGGCCTATCGCCAGATACTTCTCGCGGCGCTGTTCGCGGAAATCGGTGTTGGCGCCGGCGAATTCGTTCATTGTCTTGGCTATGAGATCGCCGGTCGCGGCAATCACCGTTTCGGGCGCGCGCTGGGCGCCACCCATCGGCTCGGGGATGATGGCGTCGATGACCTTCAGTTCCAGGAGATCCTGCGCGGTGATCTTCATGTTGGTTGCCGCGTCCTTGGAGCGCGTCGTGTCACGCCACAGGATGGAGGCGGCACCTTCCGGCGAAATCACCGAATAGATGGCGTGTTCGAGCATGTAGACGCGGTTGGCGGTGGCGATCGCGATAGCGCCGCCCGAACCGCCTTCGCCGATAACCACCGAGATCGACGGTACTTTCAGGCCAAGGCAGGCCGAGGTCGATCGGGCAATGGCTTCGGCCTGGCCGCGCTCCTCGGCGCCAACGCCGGGATAGGCGCCGGCCGTGTCGACCAGCGTCAAAAGCGGGATCTTGAAACGGTCGGCCAGTTCCATCAGCCGCACCGCCTTGCGATAGCCTTCGGGGCGTACCGAACCGAAATTGTGCTTCAGGCGGCTCGCCGTGTCCGAACCCTTTTCCTGGCCGAGAATCGCGATGGGCTCGCCGCGGAAACGGGCAAAGCCGCCGACGATCGCCTGGTCCTCGCCGAAATTGCGGTCGCCGGCGAGTGGCGTGAAGTCGCTGAACAGGCCCTTGATGTAGTCGATGCAGTGCGGCCGGTCGGAGTGGCGCGCCACCTGCACTTTCTGCCACGGCGTCAGCGCCTTGTAGAGTTCGCGCAGCGCGTCGCGCGAGCGCTTCTCGAGCCTGGTGATCTCATCGGCGACATCGACCGCCTCGCCGTTCTCGGCAAGCTTCTTGAGTTCGAGGATCTTGAGCTCAAGATCCTGGACCGGCTTTTCGAAATCGAGGTAATTGTACATGCTTGGGCGGACCGATACGTCGGAAGGCAATGACAGCGGAACCGTTGAAACCAAGGCTCCGGGCGGTGAAATGTCGTCCTCACATAGCGATATGAGGCCTAGTCGGCAAGCGGATGATGCTCGTTGACCAGCCGCACCAGCCGCTCTTCCAGCACATGGGTGTAAATCTGTGTCGTCGATATGTCGGCATGGCCAAGCAGTTGCTGAACGGCTCTCATGTCGGCGCCGTTCTGGAGGAGATGGCTGGCGAAAGCATGGCGCAGCACGTGCGGCGAGATTTTGGCCGAGGCGATGCCGGCGCGCGCCGCCAATCCTTTCAGGTCACGGGCAAAGACCTGGCGCGAGAGATAGCCGCTGTCGGATGCCGCCGGAAACAGGAACGGGCTGTTGGCGAAGGCGGGCAGCTTGGCCCGGGCTTCAAGCCAGTTCCGCATCGCCGCGCGCGCCTTGGCCGACAGCGGCACCATGCGTTCCTTGTCGCCCTTGCCGCGTACCATGAAGAAACGGTCGTCGCGCTGTGCCACCGTCACCGGCAGGCCGACCAGCTCGGAAACGCGCAGTCCGGTGGCGTAGAGCACTTCGACCAGCGCATGCAGGCGCAAGGCCGCCAGCCTGTCGGCGTGGCCGAGCCCATCATCGCCGGCTTCCTGCGCGGCGCGGTCGATCAGCCGGCCGGTTTCGGCCTCGCTCATCGTCTTAGGCAGCGGGCGGCCTTTTTTCGGGCTGTCCAGCGTGCCGGTGGGGTCATCCGCGCGCAGGCCCTCGGCGTAGAGGAACTTGAAGAACTGCCGGATCGCCGACAGTTTGCGCGCCTGCGAGGTCGGCGCGAAGCCACGCGCGGCGATATCGTCGAGATAGGCCCTGATGTCGGCGGCGCCGGCGCGGGCAAGTCCGCCATCGATCCCCTCGGAAGCATCCTCGAGATCGCCGCGATAGGAGGAAAGCGTGTTCTCCGCCGCTCCGCGCTCGGCGCTCATCATTTCCAGGAAGGCCTCGATGCGAGCGGCGCTGTTCATGTCCTTGAGGCGGTTCCGAGTCGGTCTTCTTGGGGTTCAGTTTTTCTTCGGATTGAGCTTTTCCGGCGGAATACGCACGCTCATCTCGGCTTTTTTCGGCTCGACGAACATCACCAGCGCGAACATCGTACCATAGGCAATGCCGGCCAGAATCGCGAGGGTCACGACAAAGCGAAACAGTGTCGGCATTCAGTTCTCGCCCGTCTTCTTGTTCTGCGTTTCCAAACCCTGTGCCCTTATGGGACGCCAATCCGGCCAATTCAAGGAAGAAGCGGACCCTGTTAGCAACTCCTGACGCAAGCGTCGCTCTGTCCATATCGGCCCAAGGCACTCGGCACGCTTGACGCAAACCGGCTTTTCATGTCGATACGCCGGCAAAGAGGGCCGAAGAAGCAGCCGATGAACGCGCTACAGGCAAATCCCCCAGGCGAGACCCATGGCACGCTGCTTGGCCGGCTGGGCAGCCGGTCCATCGTCTTTGTCGGGCTAATGGGCGCCGGCAAGACGGCGATCGGCCGCAAGGTGGCGACCATGCTTTCGCTGCCCTTCATCGACAGCGACCAGGAGATCGAAAGCGTGTCGCGGATGAGCGTGCCGGAGCTGTTCGAGCGCTATGGCGAACCCGAGTTCAGGGCCTTGGAACAGCGTGTCATCCTGCGCGTGCTGGAAAACGGTCCGCAGGTTCTGTCGACCGGCGGCGGTGCCTTCATGAACGCGCAGACGCGCGAAGCCATCGCCGCCCATGGCGTCTCGGTGTGGCTGAAGGCCGAACTCGACCTTCTGATGGACCGCGTTTCCAAGAAGCAGAACCGGCCGCTCTTGAAAAGCGCCGATCCCCGTGCCGTGCTGGAGCGGCTGATGGCGGAACGCTATCCGGTCTATGCGACCTCTGACGTCACCGTGCCGACCCGCGACGATCGCAAGGAGATCATCGCGGCCGAGGTGATCGAGGCGCTGTGCCGGCATTTCGGCATCGATGCGATAGCCGCGACGGGCGAGGTCGAATCATGAGCGCGGATCAGCCAGTCACAGTCGAAGTCGGTCTGGGCGACCGTGCCTACGACATATTGATCGGCTCCGGCCTGCTGTCGCGCGCCGGCGTTGAGATTTCGCGCCGGCTGCCGGGCACGCGCGCCGCTGTGGTGACCGACGAGAACGTCGCCGCCGCGCATCTCGATACGCTGAGGGCCGGGCTCGAGAAGAGTGGCATCCAGCCCGCGATCATCACGATGCCGCCCGGCGAGAAGACCAAGAGCTTTGCCCATCTCGAGGCGGTGGTCGACGGCGTCCTGGCCGCTAGGCTGGAGCGCGGCGACGTCGTCATCGCGCTTGGCGGCGGCGTCATCGGCGATCTCACCGGTTTTGCCGCCGGGATCGTGCGGCGTGGCATGAATTTCGTGCAGGTTCCGACCTCGCTTCTGGCGCAGGTCGATTCTTCGGTCGGCGGCAAGACCGGCATCAACAGCCCGCGCGGCAAGAACCTCGTCGGCGTCTTCCTCCAGCCCAGGCTGGTGCTGGCCGATACCGAAGTGCTCGACACGCTGCCGATCCGCGAATTTCGCGCCGGCTATGCCGAGCTTGCCAAATACGGGCTGATCGACCGGCCGGATTTCTTCGCCTGGCTGGAAGCGAATTGGGAAAAGGTGTTCGCCGGCGGACCGGAGCGGGTCGAGGCCATTGCCGAAGCCTGCCGCGCCAAGGCCGATGTCGTTGCCCGCGACGAGTTCGAGACCGGCGACCGCGCTCTGCTCAACCTCGGCCATACGTTCGGGCACGCGCTCGAAGCCGCCACGCTGTATGACGGGACGCGCCTCGTCCACGGCGAGGGGGTCGCCATCGGCATGGCGCTGGCGTACCGGTTCTCCTCTCGGCTCAATCTCGCCAGCCCCGACGACGCGGCCCGCGTCGAGGCGCATCTGCGTGCCGTCGGGCTGCCGTGGCGGATGGCCGACATTCCGGGCGACTTGCCCGATGCCGATGCGCTGCTTTCATTCATCACGCAGGACAAGAAAGTGTCGCGCGGTGCGCTGACCTTTATTCTGACGCGCGGGATCGGCGAGGCTTTCATCGCCAAGGATGTGCCGGCCTCGGAAGTGCTGGCGTTCCTCAGGGAAAACCATCCAGGCAACGGGAAAGCCGGCTGAGATGGACACTGGCTGGGTCGTCTTCGCCGTTCTTGCCATCCTCGTCATCCTGGTCGTTGCCGTGCGAACCCGCCTGCTTGCCATGTTCGGCTATGAACTCTCGCGCATCGAGCCGCAGCGGTCGAGTCAGGACGAGTTGCGCGGCGCGGTCGACGATTTTCGCCGCGACGGCCAGGTGGTGCGTGAGGATCGCGACCGCATCGGCGGCCTGTTCGACCTCGAAGAGCTCGAAGTTTCCGACGTCATGGTCCACCGCACGAATATGCGCTCGGTCAATGCCGACAATGCGCCGGAAGCGGTGGTGCGCGAGATCCTGCAGAGCCCGCACACCCGCATGCCGCTCTGGAAAGGTTCACTCGACAACATCGTCGGCGTGCTGCACGCCAAGGATCTGCTGCGCGCGCTGAACGAAGCCGGCAATGATTTCTCGCGGATCGACGTGATGAAGATCGCGTCAAAACCGTGGTTCGTGCCCGACACCACGACCTTGCAGGAACAGCTCAACGCCTTCCTGCGCCGCAAGGCGCATTTTGCCGTCGTCGTCGATGAATATGGCGAGGTCGAAGGGCTGGTGACGCTGGAGGACATTATCGAGGAGATCGTCGGCGAGATCGCGGACGAGCACGATGTCGACATCCAGGGCGTCAAGCAGGAGGCGGACGGCTCCGTCGTCGTCGAGGGCACGGTGCCGATCCGCGACCTCAACCGGGCGCTCGACTGGAACCTGCCGGACGAAGAGGCGACGACGATCGCCGGCCTCGTCATCCACGAGGCGCAATCGATCCCCGAGGAGAAGCAGGCTTTTACCTTTCACGGCAAGCGCTTCGTCGTCATGAAACGCGACAAGAACCGGATTGCCAGGGTCAGGATCCGGCCGGCCGGCGACAGTTAGATCGGGTCAGTGTTTGATAGGATCGCCGAGCCGCTCTAACTCTTTGTTTTACGAGATTCCGGGCGGAAAGCCGCTACGCACTTTTTCCTGGAATTGCTATCGAGCCGTCGCCTTACCAATCCTTCGCGGAAACCCCCCCCGCCACGATGCATTCTTCGCCGATGACGATCGATCGGCGAACCTTGCTCCTGGCCTCGATGGCTGCCTTGTTGCCAACCCGCACGAGAGCGGCGCGAGATACGCCATCCCCGGAAACTGTGGCCTACGGTCAGGCCAAGCAGCCGCGCTGGCGTTCCTGAACGAGGGTCGGTTGAGCGCACCGGCTGTGTTCCACTCGTTGTGCCGGGCACCCGCCGATGCGGCCGGGCGGAAATTCAACAGTCGTTGCTTGAGCGCTCGCTGAGCGTCGCACCGGTTTCGGCGTCGACCGAAGCGAGGCTGACCTCATAACCCCAGAGGCTTCGGACATGGCGCAGGGTCGCGTCGCGGCTGCCGCTGTCGAGCAGTACGCCCTCCTTCACCTTGTGCTGCAGCCGCAAATGCCGGTTACCGAGCAGGTCGACATCCACCACCTGGATATCCGGCCGGCTCGCCCCGATGTCGTAGCTCTGGGCCAGCGCGGCACGTATCTTTTGGTAGCCGCGCTCGTTGTGGATCGAGGCGACCTCGTAATGCGCGTTGTCGGCCTGATCGGCCAGGACAAACATCCGCCATTTCCGTATCAGGGCTGGGCTGAGGTGCTGGCGGATGAAGGATTCGTCGCGGTGGTTGGCCCAGGCGTCCAGGAGCACATCGCGCCAGTCACCCCGGCCCGCGATGTCGGGAAACCAGTCGCGGTCTTCCGCCGTAGGCGCGGTCGAAATGCGCTGGATGTCCTGCATCATGTCGAGGCCGAGCGCGTATGGGTTGATACCGGAGAACCGGGGGTCGTCGAAGGCCGGCTGGAAGATCACATTGGAATGGTTGCGCAGGACCTCGAGCATGGCGCCCTCGCTGATCTGGCCGCGGTCGAACAATGCGTTCATGAGGGTGTAATGCACGAAGGTGGCGCAGCCTTCATTCATCACCTGCGTTTGCCGCTGCGGATAGAAATACTGCGCGACGATGCGCACGATGCGGATGATCTCGCGCTGCCAGGGCTCCAGGATAAGACTGTTCTTCTCGAGGAAATAGAGCAGATTTTCCTCGGGCAGGTTGAGCGATTTCTTCCGCTCCGCCAAGCCTTCGTCCTTCTTCTCCGTCTTGCTGCTCTCCTGCGAGGGTGGCAGCGTGCGCCACAAGTCGTTGTAGGAGCGTTCTTCATACTCCAGGCGCTCGCGCAGCCCTTCACGCTGCCGCTCCGACGACAGCTTTGGCGGCCTGTGGTATCGGAACACGCCTTGTTCCATCAGCGCGTGGGCGCAGTCGAGAATGCTTTCCACGGCCGACAGTCCGTGCCGCTCCTCGCATCGGGCGATGTAGCCCTTGGCGAACTCCAGGTAGCTCAGAATCCCCCCGGCGTCGGTCCACTGCCGGAACAGGTGATTGTTCTTGAAGAAATGATTGTGTCCGAGCGCCGCATGCGCCGTCACCAGGGCCTGCAAGGCCATGGTGTTTTCCTCCATCAGGTAGACGATGCAGGGATTGGAGTTGATGACCAGTTCGTAAGCCAGGCCCCGTCCACCCTTGCGGTAGAGAAAATCCTGGTACAGGAAATGCTTGCCGAACGACCAATGACGGTACATCAGCGGCATGCCGACCGATGAATAGGCGTCGAGCATCTGTTGCGAGGAAATGATTTCCATCTGCACCGGATAGGTGTCCAGCTTGAGGTCCTCGATGGCGATTGCCGCGATCGCCTCGTAGGCGTGCGACAATTTCGGGAAATCCCAGTCGGATCCGGAAAAGAGCAAACCCGGTTTGCTGGCTGTCCTGGCCATGGTTCCCCTCAGGCGCTCTTCCGGAGCGCGGGCTGTTTGGCGAAGAGCTGACGAAAGACAGGATAGATATCGGCGGCCGTGGCTATGCGGCTCATCTGGAAGTTCGGCCAGTTCGATTCGATGGCGCTGTAGGCTCGCCAGAGCGACGTCCCGTTTTCAGTCGCGCCGAAGATGTGGCTCTCGCGTTCGTCGATGATCTCGACATAGGCGAAATACTGGCACAGGCGCATGAGCTTGCCGTTCAGCAGGGCGATGCAGCGCTCGGAATCGGTGGCGAAATTGTCGCCATCCGAGGCCTGGGCGGCGTAGATGTTCCACTCGCTCGCGGGGTAACGCTGCTCGATGACGCGATGCATCTCCTCGAGCGCGGTGGAAACGACGGTGCCACCGCTTTGCGAGCAGTAGAAGAAGGTTTCCTCATCCACCTCCTGCGCCTCGTGCGTGTGGCGGATGAAGACGATTTCGGTGCGTTCATAACGTCGCTTCAGGAACAGGTGCAGCAGCACGAAGAAGCGCTTGGCCAAGTCCTTCTCGCGCTCGCCCATCGAGCCTGACACATCCATCAGGCAGAACATGACCGCTTTCGCATTCGGCACCGGGCGCTGGTCGAAGCGGTTGAACCGGATGTCGACCGGGTCGACGAAGGCGATCCGCCGGCGCCGGCGCTCCAGCCGCTCGATCTCTTCTTTGAGCGCCACGACGCGCTCGCGCGCTTGAGCATCAGGCGGTGCGGCCTCCAGCAAGGCGAGTTCCTGCGTGATCGCATCGACCGCCGCTTGCTTGGGGCGCCTGAGCGCAATGCGGCGGCCGTGGCTGTTGCGCATCGTGCGGCCGACATTGATGTTGGTTGGCGAACCGGTGGCGGCGAAACCCGCCCGGCGCGGCTTGAAGGCAAGGATCTCCTTGAGATTGAGCTTGACCAGGTCGGGCAGTTCGAGATCCTCGAAGAAGAGATCGAGCACCTCCTCGCGCGAAAGCACGAAACGAAAGTCGTCCTCGGACGCGGTTTTTCCCGGTGACGAACCGCCCATGCCTCCGCCCTGACCGGGCTTGGCGATCAGGTCGCCTTGGGAGAATTGCCTGTTGCCCGGCAGGATGTGCCGGCGCCGGCCGGTGTCCCTGGCGTCGTTGAAGGTCGGCTCGCCAGTGCCTCTTTCGGGCATCGGCACGACATGCTCCGCGTCCACGTCGGCGATCCGCCCAGCGCGGATCTGGTCGCGAATGCTGCGCTTTAGCTCCTCGCGGGCACGCCTGAGAAAGCGCTGGCGGTTGCCAAGGCTTTTGTCCTTCGGATTCAGGCGGCGGTCGATAAAGATCGGCATGCAACCATCCGGACTGCTCTCAGCCCGCCTTGTTCACCCGCATGTACCAATCGACCAGCCGGCGCACCTGCCGTTCCGTATAGCCGCGCTCCACCATCCGCTGGACGAATTCATTATGCCGCTTTTCGGTGACGCTATCCTGCTTGGAGCCGAAGCTGATCACGGGCAGGAGGTCCTCGACCTGGCCGAACATGCGCTTTTCGATAACCTCGCGCAGCTTCTCGTAGCTCGTCCATGACGGGTTGCGGCCATGGTTGCGCGCCCGGGCACGCAGCGTGAACTTCACCACCTCGTTGCGGAAGTCCTTCGGATTGGCGATGCCTGCCGGTTTTTCGACCTGCGACAGTTCGTTGTCCAACACCTCGCGATTGAGGATTTGGCCGGTGTCGGGGTCCTTGTAGTCCTGGTCCTCGATCCAGGCATCGGCATAGGCGATGTAGCGGTCGAACAGGTTCTGGCCATATTCGCTATAGGACTCCAGATAGGCCTTCTGGATTTCATGGCCGATGAACTCGGCGTAACGGGCGGCCAGCTCCGACTTGATGAATTCGAGATAGGCGGCTTCCGTCTCCTTCGGAAACTGCTCCCGTTTGATCGCCTCTTCCAGGATGTACATAAGATGCACGGGGTCCGCCGCGACCTCGTTGGTGTCGTAGTTGAACGTCTGCGACAGGATCTTGAAGGCGAAGCGCGTGCTGACGCCGGTCATGCCTTCGTCGACGCCGGCGGCGTCGCGATATTCCTGGACTGACTTCGCCCTCGGGTCGACTTCCTTGAGGTTCTCGCCATCATAGGCGCGCATTTTGGTGTGCAGCGGCGAATTGTCGTGCTCGGCAAGGCGTGTCGAGACGCTGAACCGGCTGAGGATGTCCAACACCTCGGGCGCGCAGGGGCTGGCGGCCAATTCACTCTCGCGCAGCAGCTTCTCGTAGATCTGCCTCTCTTCGGTGATGCGCAGGCAATACGGCACCTTGACCACGAGGATGCGATCGAGAAACGCCTCATTGTTCTTGTTGTTTTTGAACTGTTGCCACTCGGATTCGTTGGAATGGGCAACGATGATGCCCTGGTACGGAAAGGCACCGAAATTCTCGGTGCCGTTGTAACTGCCTTCCTGGGTCGCCGTCAGCAATGGATGCAGCACCTTGATGGGCGCCTTGAACATCTCGACGAATTCGAGCAGCCCTTGCGTCGTTCGGTTCAGCCCGCCGCTGTAGGAATAAGCGTCAGGGTCGGACTGGCTGAAATTTTCCAATTGCCTGATGTCGACCTTGCCAACCAGGGCCGAGACGTCCTGATTGTTCTCGTCGCCAGGCTCGGTCTTGGCGATGCCGATCTGGCGCAGCCGCGACGGCATCAGTTTGACGACGCTGAATTTGGAAATGTCGCCGGACAGTTCGTCGAGGCGCTTGGCCGCCCATGGCGAGATAAGTCCGTTCAGGCGGCGCCGGGCTATCCCGTATTTGTCCTCCAGGAGATCGCTCATGCGATCGGGATGGAACAGGCCAAGCGGCGATTCGAAAACCGGACTGATCTGGTTGCCGACCTTCAGCGTGTAGATCGGGCGCTCTTCCATCAATTTCTTCAACCGTTCGGCCAAGGAGGATTTGCCGCCACCGACCGGACCCAAGAGGTAGAGGATCTGCTTGCGCTCCTCGAGGCCCTGGGAGGCATAGCGGAAATATCCGGCGATGCGCTCGATCGTATCTTCCATCCCGTAAAAGTCGGAGAAGGAGGGATATATCTTGACGGTCCGGTTCGAGAAGATACGGCCTAGCCGCTCGTCCTTGCTGGTGTCGACCAGGTTTGGCTCGCCGATCGCCTCGACCATTCGTTCCGGCGCCGAGGCATACATCGATTTGTCCTCGCGGCAGGCGAGCAGATATTGCTGGAGACTTATCTCTTCCTGGGCGGCGTTCGCATAAATTTCCGAGAAGAGATGGAAGACGTCGGATTGGTTCTCACGCATGTTCGTTGCCTTCGGAGCCATTTTGATGGGGCTCGCATATTCAACTGCGGGAAGGCATTGTTTGTTCCGTCGGCGCGCATGCATCTGGTACTGAAATCCAAACAACGCTCCCGCCCGAATGGCCGCCCATCAACCGCGATTTCGGCGGAGATGACGGCAGTGCGCCGAACGCCGCGGCGCCAGCGTTCCTGAAATCGACGCTCGCCTGATCCTGCCGACCGTCGCTCGCCCATTCCGTGGCTGGATCATGCCAAAAGCGGCGGCGGGATATTGCCGTGCCGATATCCGCGGGTGCAATTGCTCTTCGTGAATGGGAGAAAATTTGCATGAATGGCGCCGATGTTCTGTGCGACGTGCTGTTGGCTAATGACGTGAATGTCTGCTTCGCCAATCCCGGCACATCCGAAATGCATTTCGTCGCGGCCCTCGACCGCAAGCCGGCGATGCGCTGCGTGCTCGGCCTGTTCGAGGGGGTGGTGACGGGTGCGGCCGACGGCTATGCGCGCATGACCGATCGACCCGCCGCGACGCTGCTGCACACCGGCCCGGGCCTCGCCAATGGGCTGGCCAACATGCACAATGCAAGGCGCGCCTTCAGCCCGATGATCAACATCGTCGGGGACCATGCCTCCTACCATCTGCCGCTCGACGCGCCGCTCACCAGCGACATAGAGGGGCTGGCGGCGCCGATGTCGAAGTGGGTGCGCCGCATCGAAGGGCCCACGGATGTCCAACCGGCCACGGAGGCGGCCCTTCGCGCCTCGCTGACGCCGCCGGGTGTCGCAACGCTGATCCTGCCGGCGGACGCGGCCTGGGGCGACGCCGACGCGGTTTCGCCCGTCAAAGTGGAACTCGCATCGCCGCGAGCCGTCGACATCGACGCCGTGCGAGCGGTGGCTACCGCGATCCGTGCCGCTCCCGGGCGCGTCGGCATGATCGTTCGGGGACGGGCGGCGCGAGCCGATGCCCTCGAGATCGCCGGCCAGATTTCAGCGGCCTGCGATGTCAGGCTGTTCAGCGAGGTGTTGATCGCGCGTATGCAGCGCGGGCGCGGGCGTGTCGCGCCGACGCGCATTCCCTATCCCGTCGACGCGGCGACGGCAGCGCTCAGGGATATCGATGTCCTTGTGCTGATCGGCGGAAAGGAGCCGGTCGCCTTCTTCGCCTATCCGGGAAAACCGGGAAGGCTTGTCCGTGACGATTGCCAGGTGCTGACGCTCGCCGCCCATGGTCAGGATCTGCATGCGGCGCTGGAGGCGCTTCGCGACGAACTACGCGTCAAGCAATCGCAACCGGCGTTGGTTGCAAGCGCCTTTCCCGAGGAGGCAACACCAACCGGCAGATTGACGGAAGATGCAATTGCACTCTCCGTCGCCAAAAAGCTGCCGGGCGACGCGATCGTTTGCGACGAGGCGGTCACTTCGGCGCGACGCTTCTTCGCGCTGTCGGCCTTTGCCGCGCCGCACGACTATATGATGGGCACGGGCGGGTCGATCGGCGGCGGCATTCCGCTGGCGACAGGCGCGGCGATCGCCTGTCCCGGCCGCAAGGTAATCAATCTGGAGGCCGACGGCAGCGGCATGTACACGGTGCAGGGCCTGTGGACGCAGGCGCGGGAAAATCTCGACGTGGTGACGATCGTCTTTTCCAACCGCACCTATGCGATCCTGCATGGCGAAATGCGCAATGTCGGGGTGAACGCGATCGGCGAAAATGCCAGGCGCATGCTCGACCTCGACCATCCGGCGCTGGACTGGGTTTCGCTGGCCAAAGGCATGGGCGTGGAGGCGGCGCGTGCCGACACCTGCGAGCGGTTTAACGCGCTGCTCGATGCCGCCTTGTCGCGGCGCGGGCCATTCCTGATCGAAGCGATAATCTGAACAGCGCGAGACGCGCGCTACAGCTCAGCTCGGGGACTTGGCCTACCAGCGCGTCTGTTCGCCGGGCGCCGTGGGCTCGATAGCCAGTGCGTGAACGCCGGCCTTCAACTCGTCGGCCAGCAGTTCGTTGACGGCGCGGTGGCGCTCGACGCGGCTCATGCCAACAAAATTCGCCGAGACGATACGGACACGGAAATGTGTCTCGCCGGTGCCATCGAACTCAGCGTGGTGACCGGATTCCACGTGATGATGGCCGGCGTGGAGATGGCTTTCGTTGAGGATGACCAGCCGCTCGGGCGACAATGCCCTGTTGAGCTTGTCTTCCATGGTCGCCTGTATGGACATCGTCTTCTCCCTTCACCACATATGGTCGGCGCGCCGGCGTGTAAACCGGAAACAGGATTCGCCGGGCCGCCGGCGCGCAACAAAATCGGTCATTCGCCTGCTTTAAGCCGCGATTCAGCGGTTAGGGCGATCATCGCGAAAATGTCAATTCTTGTTTCGCATCTGCGAACGCCCCATAAATGGGTTAGATGAAGCCGTATCCCAAATATTTCGAGAAGATTCGCGTCCGCCCCGACAAGGACGCGGAGGTGAAGGCGCACGCGCCGATCTGCCAGTGGGATGGCTGCAAGGAGGCGGGCACGCATCGCGCGCCGGTCGGCCGCATGAAGGAGGGCGAGTATTTCCGCTTCTGCTTCGACCATGTGCGTGAGTACAACAAGGGCTTCAACTACTTCTCCGGCGTGCCGGACACCGAGGTGGCGCGCTTCCAGAAGGAAGCGATGACCGGCCACCGGCCGACTTGGAAGATGGGCGTCAACGGCGCCTCGACGCGTTCTTCGCCCGACATGGCGCAGATGCGCTCCGGCCGCGCGGGCTATTACAACCGCATGCGCGACCCGTTCGACCTGTTCAAGGGACCGAAGGATCCGCGCGAGGCGCGCGAGCGCAAGGCCAAGCCGCTTGAGGCCAAGGCGCTGGAAACGCTTGGCCTTGATACAAAGGCGACTGGCAAGGACATCAAGGCGCGCTATAAGGAACTGGTGAAGCGTCACCATCCGGATGCGAATGGCGGCGACAGAGGTTCGGAAGACCGGTTCCGCGATGTGCTTCAGGCCTATCGCGTGCTCAAACAGGCGGGCCTGTGCTGAGCGACCCTATGGTTCGTGTCGTTTTCCAACTTTCATAAGGTTGGAAAAGGCTCTAAGACCGCCCCCGAACAAAATGGATTGCCGGCGAAACGCGACGTTTCGCCCGTGGAGACGTTGAGAGATATGAACAAGGTCGATCGCGACATCGCCAACCTCCCCGACACGACGGTGTCGGTGAAGGAGAAATTCGGTTTCGAGTCCAAGATGGTGGTGCCAGCGTACTCGGTCACCAGCGAGCATGTGCCTGATGTCGATCCCGACTATCTGTTCGACAAGGCGACGACCTTGGCGATCCTCGCCGGGTTTGCCTACAACCGCCGCGTCATGGTGTCGGGCTATCACGGCACCGGCAAGTCGACCCATATCGAACAGGTCGCCGCCCGCCTCAACTGGCCCTGCGTGCGTGTCAATCTCGACAGCCATGTCAGCCGTATCGATCTCGTCGGCAAGGACGCGATCGTGGTCAAGGACGGCCTGCAGATCACTGAATTCCGCGACGGCATCCTGCCCTGGGCCTACCAGCACAATGTGGCGCTCTGCTTCGACGAGTATGACGCCGGCCGTCCGGACGTGATGTTCGTCATCCAGCGCGTGCTGGAATCGTCCGGCCGACTCACGCTGCTCGACCAGAGCCGGGTTATCCGCCCGCATCCGGCGTTCCGGCTGTTTTCGACCGCAAATACGGTTGGTCTAGGCGACACCACTGGCCTTTATCACGGCACCCAGCAGATCAACCAGGCGCAGATGGACCGCTGGTCGATTGTTACCACGCTGAATTATCTGCCGCACGACAATGAAGTGAACATCGTGCTGGCCAAGGCCAAGCATTATCGCGACACCAAGGGCAAGGACATCGTCAACAAGATGGTGCGCGTCGCCGACATGACGCGCTCGGCCTTCATCAATGGCGACCTGTCGACGGTGATGAGCCCGCGTACCGTCATCACCTGGGCCGAGAATGCCGAGATCTTCGGCGATGTCGGCATGGCGTTCCGGCTGACCTTCCTCAACAAGTGCGACGAGCTGGAGCGTTCGGTGGTTGCCGAGTTCTACCAGCGCGCCTTCGGCCAGGATCTGCCCGAGAGCGCGGTCAATGTGGTGCTGGGCTAAGCAGAGCCTCTATGGCGGGTCCGGGCGACAATACGCGCAACAAGTCCAAGACGGGGTCTGAAGCCGACAGCTTCAAGCGCGCCGTCACCGTCTGCATGCGCGCCATTGCCGGCGACAAGGAAATGGAAGTCGGCTTCGCCAAGGACAGGCCGGCGCTGGCGGGCAGCCGTGCGCGGCTGCCCGAACTGCCCAAGAAGGCATCGAAGTCCGACATCGCGATTACCCGCGGGCTCGGCGATTCCATGGCGTTGAAGCGCGCCTGCCATGATGTGCGCATCCACAGCAAGCTGGCGCCGGAAGGCAAGGCCGCCCGCGCCATCTACGACGCGGTCGAACAGGCCCGCGTCGAGGCGATCGGCAGCCGCGCCATGCAGGGCGTCGCCGACAATATCGGCTCGATGCTGGAGGACAAATACACCAAGGCCAACCTCGTCGACGTCAAGGATAAGGCGGACGCGCCCATTGAGGAGGCGCTGGCGCTGATGGTGCGCGAAAAGCTGACCGGCCGGCCGGTGCCGAAGAGCGGCGAGCGGCTGGTCGAACTCTGGCGGCCCTGGGTCGAGGAGAAGGCCAAGGCCGACCTCGACGGCCTGTCGGAAAAGCTCGAGGACCAGCAGGCCTTCGCCCGGGTCGTGCGCGAGATGCTTGCCTCCATGGAAATGGCCGAGGAACTCGGCGACGACCAGGAGACCGAAGACTCCGAGGACAATGACGACAACCAGCCGCAAGGCGAGGAACAGAGCGAGGAAGGCGGCGAGGACGATTCAGGCTCCGAGCAGTCCCAGTCCGAGGACGCCGAGGCATCGGCCGACGACGAGCAATCGGCGGAGACGGAAGCCTCCGACGCCACCGCTGACGATTTGTCCGACGACGACGATGCCGATGCCGAGACGCCCGGCGAGGCTAGGCGCAACGACAATCCCTTCACCAATCTGCCGAAGGAAATCGACTACAAGGTTTACACGTCAGCTTTCGACGAGACGGTCGGCGCGGAGGAGCTCTGCGAAGAGGAAGAACTCGACCGGCTGCGCGCCTTCCTCGACAAGCAACTCGCCAATCTGTCGGGCGTGGTCGGACGGCTCGCCAACCGGCTGCAGCGCCGGCTGATGGCGCAGCAGAACCGGTCCTGGGATTTCGACCTGGAAGAGGGCTATCTCGACCCGGCGCGACTGGTGCGCGTCGTCATCGATCCGATGCAGCCGCTGTCGTTTAAGCAGGAGCGCGACACCAAGTTCCGCGACACGGTGGTGACGCTGGTGCTCGACAATTCCGGCTCGATGCGTGGCCGGCCGATCACGGTCGCCGCCACCTGCGCCGATATTCTGGCGCGCACGCTGGAGCGCTGCGGCGTCTCGGTCGAGATCCTCGGCTTTACCACGCGGGCCTGGAAGGGCGGACAGGCGCGCGAGAAGTGGCTGAAGGACGGCAAGCCGCCGAACCCCGGCCGCCTCAACGATCTGCGTCATATCATCTACAAATCCGCCGATCATCCATGGCGGCGGGCACGCCGCAACCTTGGCCTGATGATGCGCGAAGGCCTGCTCAAGGAAAATATCGACGGCGAGGCGCTGCTGTGGGCGCACAATCGGCTGATTGCCCGGCCTGAACAGCGCAAGATCCTGATGATGATCTCGGACGGCGCGCCGGTCGACGATTCCACGCTGTCGGTCAATCCGGGCAATTATCTCGAGCGGCATCTGCGCGCTGTCATCGAATTGATCGAGACGCGCTCACCGGTCGAGCTGCTGGCCATCGGCATAGGCCATGACGTCACGCGCTACTACAGGCGCGCTGTCACCATCGTCGATGCCGAGGAACTGGCCGGCGCGATGACCGAGCAGCTGGCGTCGCTGTTCGCCGAGGAGAGCGCGAAGGATACGCGTCGCGGCGGCGTGCGGCGCGCCGGATGATCTTTTCGCGAGGCGGGTTTAGGCAAACGCTTTTCGCCGCCATCGTCCTGCTCGCCGGTGTTCCGGCAGGTTCGGCCGGCTCGGCTCCAGTTGAACCTGTCGCCGTCTCGGCACGCCCGATCACCGAATTCCACATTGGCCGCGCCGACAAGCAATTCGGTCCGCTCGAATTCGTCGGTGGGCTGGAAATGACGTCGCCATCACGCGATTTCGGCGCGTTGTCGGCCTTTCGGTTCCTGAAAGCGGGCAGTGATTTCATCGGTGTTGCCGACACCGGTTACTGGTTCTTCGGCTCGGTGGCCCGCGACGCCGACAGGCGACCCCTCGGCATCCAGAATTTTCGCATGCAGCAGATGGCCGACCAGAGCGGGCAGCCGATCGACGAAAAATGGGAAGTCGACGCCGAAGGCCTCGCGGTCAAGGACGGCATTGCCACCGTCGGTTTCGAGCGCAACCACCGCGTCTCCCAATTCAGGATCGAACCGGACACCATGAAGGCGCCATTCAGGCAGCTGGATTTCCTGGTGCCGCCGCGGGAGCTGCGGCAGAACCGCGGCTTCGAGACAGTTACCCATTCAAATGCCAATGGCCAGCATCAAGGCGGCCTGGTCGTGGTGTCGGAGAAGAGCCTCGACAAATCAGGCAACATCTACGCCGCCATTATCGAAGGCCCGCATAGGGGCGTCTTCACCATCAAGCGCAACGACGATTTCGACATCACCGACGGCGCCTTCCTGCCGGATGGCGACCTCTTGCTGCTGGAGCGCAGCTTCACCATGGCGGGCGGCCTCAAGATGCGGCTGCGGCGCATTTATGGGGAGAGCGTCGAGAAGGGCGCCGTCGCCGACGGGCCGGTGCTGCTGCAAGCCGACATGGGCTACCAAATCGACAATATTGAAGGGCTCGACGTCTGGAGCCGGGATGACGGCGCGCTGATGGTGTCGCTGATCTCCGACGACAACCATTCGATCCTGCAGCGCAATCTCTATCTGGAATTCATTCTGCTTCAGGATTGAGGGGCAGCCCTTCGCGACGCCCCACCAGCGATCTTGCGGCGATTTTGTCCATGCGCCGGCCATCCCACAGTCTTTGCCCCGACAAGCCACTGAATCCGGGCCAGTGTCGCGACGACCGCCAGGCAAAAACACTTTAGTCTGGGCTTGACAATTAAAGTGGCGCCGACAATACTCAAGTCCATGCTTAACAATTCAGGGATCGACGTTATACTTCGCGCGCTTGTCGAGCCCACCCGCCGACAGATCCTGGAAAGGTTGAGCAGCGGACCGGCCACCGTCAGCCAGCTGGCGGAGCCGTTCGGCATGACGTTTGCCGCCGTGCTGCAGCATCTGCAGGCGTTGGAGGCCTGTGGGCTGATCCGCAGCGAAAAGATCGGGCGAGTGCGCACCTGCCGGATCGAACCGGGCGGGCTCGCTCCGCTCGCCGACTGGATTGCCGAGCGCCGCTTACCGGCGGAACGCCACCTCGACCGTCTTGGCCAGATTCTGGCCGAGACAGACCAATTCCCCAAGAAAAATCAGGAAAAGGACGAACCGCAATGAACCAGATCGCCCCCGCGAAAGACGAGCATTCCGTCATCCATTCCACTTTCACCGTCGAGCGAACCTATCCGCAATCGCCGTCATGTGTCTTCCATGCCTTCGGCGACAAGGAGACGGTGCGGCGCTGGCGCATTGAAGGCGATGGTTTTAGCGTTGCCGAGTTCAGCTTCGACTTTCGTGTCGGTGGCGGCGAGGTGTCTCGCTTCAGCTATGGCGACGGCCCTGAGATCAGGCTCGACGCGCAATTCCAGTATATCGTTGCCGACCAGCGCATCGTGTTTTCCTACAGGATGGCGGTCGGGCCGCAGCCCATGTCGGCATCGCTGACCACCGTGGAGCTGACGCCTTCGGGCGACGGCACAAGGCTGACCTACACCGAGCAGGGCGCCTTCTTCGACGGTGTCGATTCCGCCAAGGGGCGGGAAGAGGGACCCGCGGGCTGCTGGAGGCCCTTGCCACCGAACTTCAGCGGCCGAAGTAGCCCCGGCTGCCTACGGCCTCGACCTAGGATCATGAGCTGTTGGTGGCGATCCAGATGACATGGCGCGCGCCGCGCTTGCCGTTGGCGCGCGTGTTGACTTCCTCGACAGCGAAACCCGCCTGTTTCAACCGCCTCGTGAAGCCGGCATCCGGCCCTTGCGACCATACGGCCAGGACTCCGCCCGGTCTTAGGGCGGTGCGTGCGGCGGCGAGGCCAGCCACGCTGTAGAGCGCGTCGTTGCCCTTGTGGACGATGCCTTCGGGGCCATTGTCGACGTCGAGCAGGATCGCGTCCCAGGCAATGGGTGCGGACCGTATGAGCTGGCCGACATCGGTTTCGCGGATGGTGACGCGGGGATCATCGAGCGAGCCGGCAAAAATCTCGGCCATCGGGCCGCGTGCCCAGGCGACGACGGCCGGCACCAGTTCCGCGACGACGATCGCGGTGTTGTCGCCCAATTCGGCGAGGGCAGCGCGCAGCGTAAAACCCATGCCGAGCCCGCCGATCAGGATTCTCGGCCGACGATGACCCGCAATCCCCTGGCAGGACAGTTTTGCCAGCGCTTCTTCGGAGCCGCTCAGTCGGCTGTTCATCAGCTCGTTGGTACCAAGCATGATCGAGAATTCAGAACCGCGCTGTTTCAGCCGCAGTTCCTGCCGGCCATCAGGCGTTTTCGCGGAGTCCAGCTGGATCCAGGGAATCACTGCTAGGCCGCGGCAACGGCCGGCTGGCTCCAGCGGGCGGCGAGCAGCCGGTAAGGGATCAGAGCCACGAACAGCGATGATCAGTTTCACACTAAGATCGCCGAGCGCCCAGGACACCCAGCGCATGGCGTCGACATGAAACACCCCCATCAATGGGGCGCTCTCCAGCGCAAACCCGTCGCTTGGGCCGACGAAGGCAAAGGCGGCTGAAAAGGCGACGCCGAAGAACACGAGGGTGTCGAACACCGATCCAACCAGCGTGCCGACGATCGGCGCCCGCCACCAGCTCTGCCGGCGCAAACGGTTGAACACGGTCACATCGAGCAATTGCGCGGACAGGAATGCCGCTCCGGAAGCCGCCGCGATGCGCACCAGCCGGTCGGCTGATGTCTCGAATTCGATCAGGCCATGGCGGAACAGAAAGGGCGGGACGAGGATCGAGCAGACCACCGCCGTCATGAAGCCGACAAAGACGATCCGGCGCGCCGCGGCGGGCCCGTAACGGCGGTTGGCGAGGTCTGTGACCAGGAAAGAGAAGGGATAGGTGAAAGCGCCCCAGGTCAAAACGTCGGCGAGCGACAGGCCGCCGAGGTGGCCCTGCATGGGAAACTGCACGAGGATGTTCGATGCCACGACGACAAGTGCCATGGCGGCCACGAAAGGCAGGTACCGCGAAAAAGAAGACATTTTTTTATCCTGGGTAATGGAACCAGCGGAGCATCATGCCGAGGCAGCGCTCGCTTCGAAATTGAGCATCGGAGTGTCGAACCTTGCGGATCTATCCGATGCTCAGCGGCCAGCAAAGAGGCTGGCCAGGCGGTCGTCCCCCGCCTTTATCTGGATCTTACGCAGCGACCTGCTCGGCAAGCTTCTTGGCGATCTGCTTCTTCAAGAGACGCGCGCGCTGCGACAGTTCCTTGACGTCGGCCTTGGCCAGGAAGGCATCGAGGCCGCCGCGATGTTCGACCGAACGCAGCGCGTTGGCCGAGATGCGCAGGCGTACATTCTGGTTCAGCGCTTCCGAAATGAGCGTCACATTGACGAGGTTCGGCAGGAAGCGACGCTTGGTCTTGTTGTTGGCGTGGCTCACATTGTTGCCGGTCTGGACTGCCTTGGCAGTGAGTTCGCAGGTGCGGGACATGGTTCTAACCTTCAGTTCTCTCGGGGCCTGCCAAACCTTCGTACCCGCGCCGGGTGGCGCGCGGTTCTGGTCAGGCGGCCTTATGGAAAAGTTGGCGTTCCATAGTTGCATTTCACCGGGGCGTCAAGCTCCGGCTTCCGCACGGAAGCGCCCGGCTTTTCATATTAAGGCCGGATTTCACCGTATAAGCGGTCTCGTAGGGACACGCCAGACCGGAGTCGCCCGCCTCCGGCCGAAAACCAAGGATCCGATCCCGCCATGCCTCGTTCGTCTCACGCGCTTGTTGCCGCGCTAGTCATCGCCCTGCCGACCGCTACGTCCGCTGCCTCGCCGCAGTCGTTCAAGGGCGAATACACGGTGTCGTTCCTTGGTCTCTCGATCGCCAGATCGACCTTTTCCAGCCATTATGAGAACGGTGCCTACGCGATCGAAGGCAGTGTCTCGGCGGCGGGTCTCGCCAAGCTGTTCGACGACACGCGGGGCACGATCTCGTCAAAAGGCACCATTTCGGGCCAGAAAATGGTGCCGCAGGCGTTTCGAGCCGACTACACCTCCGGCAAGAAAGCGTCTTCGATCGACATTCGCTTTAGCAATGGCAACGTGACCTCGACTCAGGTCATCCCTGCTCCGGGCAAGCGCGATCCCAAGGCCTGGGTGCCGCTCGGCGCCGGCGACCTTGCATCGGTGCTCGATCCGATGGCGGCGACCGTCATCCATGCCGACAGCCTCGACCAGGTCTGTGGCCGCAAGGTCAAGTTCTACGATGGCGAGATGCGCGCCGACCTGACGCTGACCTACGCCTCGAAAGGAACGATCTCGGTGCCGGGCTACAAGGGCGACACCGTCACCTGCCAGATGGGTTTCGAGCCGGTGGCGGGCTATCGCAAGGGCCGCAAGGCGCTCAATTATCTCAAGAACAAAAGCCGCATGATGGTGACCTTTGCACCGCTCGGCCAAACCGGCGTATATGCGCCGATCCACGCCACGGTCGGAACGCAGATCGGCACCTTGACCATCAGCGCCAGACGGTTCGAAGCGGTACAATAAGGCACGCCACCGGGACAGAACGGGCGCGCCACTGGAGACAAAATGGGGCGCGCAACACTGATCGGCTTTTCGGCGGTCGCCATGTGGGCATTGCTGGCGTCGCTAACGGATGCGTCCGGCAAAGTGCCGCCATTCCTGTTGTCGGCGATCACTTTCTCGATCGGCACCGGCGTTGGGTTTGTCACGCGACTGTTCATGCCGGCCACCGACAGGAGCCAAAAGATTCCTCCTCAGGTCTGGGCGATCGGCATTGCCGGCCTGTTCGGCTACCACTTCTTCTACTTCACCGCGCTGCGCAACGCGCCGGCGATCGAGGCGAGCCTGATTGCTTATCTCTGGCCGCTGCTGATCGTGCTGGGCTCGGCGCTGATGCCGGGCGAGAAGCTGGCCTGGAACCATGTCGTCGGCGCGCTGCTCGGCCTTGCCGGCACCGTGCTTATCGTCACCAAGGGCGGCGGCCTGGCCTTAGATGCGCGCTACGCCTTCGGTTACGCCATGGCCGCCATCTGCGCCCTGCTATGGTCGTCCTATTCCTTGCTGTCTCGACGTTTCCCGTCGGTGCCGACCAGCATCGTCACCTGGTTCTGCGCGGCAACCGCCGTGCTGTCGCTCGTCTGCCACTTGGCGCTGGAACAAACGGTTCTGCCTGACGGCGCCGGCCAGTGGCTGGCCGTGCTCGGGCTCGGCCTGATGCCGGTGGGCGCGGCCTTCTATGCCTGGGACATCGGTGTCAAGCGCGGCAACATCCAGGTGCTGGGTGCCGCGGGCTACGCGGCGCCGCTGCTGTCGACGCTGGTGCTGATCGCGGCCGGCGCCGCCGAACCGTCGCTGCGCATTCTGGCCGCCTGTGTGCTCATCACGGGCGGCGCGGCGCTAGCGGCAAAATCGCTGTTCCTGCGCAAGCCGGCTACGGAGAGCGGAGCCGGGGCATCCGAAGAGGGAGCCAGGGCATCCGAAGGCGGAGCCCGGGCAGCCGAAGGCGGAGCCAGGGCATGACGATGCCGTTTGCCGGAGGCATCGACGCCAACGCCAATGCGACGCTGATCTTTTCGCTGGTGGCGGCGGTGATCTATGCCTTCACGCTTGGCACGCCGCCGACGCTGGCCCGCTCGGCGGCAAAGACACTTGCCGTCGCGATGCTCGCCGTACTCGCCGCAATACAAGGCGGGCCGCTGCTGCTGGTCGCCGCCCTTGCGCTGAGCGCCATGGGCGATGCCTTCTTGTCGCGCGACGGCGAAAAAGCCTTTCTGGGTGGACTGGCCAGTTTTCTCGTCGCCCACATCGTCTATGTCGCGTTGTTGCTGCGCAGCGGTGCCGGATTGGAGTTGCTAGGCGCCGAGCCCTGGCGCGGGGCGATCGCGCTGGCCATGGCGGTGTTCGCGATCGTCATGCTGGCGGCGCTTTGGCGCCGCGTTGGTCCCGGCTTGCGTATACCGGTTGCCGTCTATGTCATGGCGATCCTGGCTATGGGCATGTCGGCGCTAACGACAAGCAATGTCTGGGTGATTGGTGGCGCCGTGCTGTTCATGGCATCGGACGGGCTGCTCGCCATGGAGAAATTTTTAGTGGCGGCCGTCTCGCCGCATCGCGCCTGGATGGGTTTGACCGTGTGGGTTTTGTACTATGCCGCCCAACTGGCGATCACGCTGGGATTCCTGCTGGGTTAAATCGGCTTCGGCTGCCAGCCCGGCTCGGCCAGTTCGAAGGCGGCGAAATCAAAACCCGGCGCCACCGTGCAGCCGACCAGCGTCCATTCGCCAAGTGTGCGCGCCGATTGCCACCAGCCCGCTGGCACGACGATCTGCGGCCGTTCACCCGCCGCGAGCTCGATGCCGAGAACCTGCTCGATAATGGCGCCGCCTTCTTCCCACATCGACAATGCCAATGGCGCGCCGGTATAAAAGTGCCAAACCTCGGCGGCGTCCCTGACCCGATGCCAGGCCGAAACCTGATGCTGTTCCAGCAGGAAGTAGATGGCTGTCGAATGGCCGCGCGCACCGCCGGCTTCGTCGCGAAAGGTTTCCGCGTACCAGCCGCCTTCCGGATGCGGCTTCAGGGCGAGCGTTGCTATGATTTCCGCGGAACTGGTCATCGGCAGAAAGTTGGCATGGTGGTCAGAAATTGTCCTTGCGCTTGCGGATCTCGGCGAAGACCTCGGCATCCCCGGCCTTTTCCATGCCGAGATGCTTGCGGATTGCCGGATCGTGCCAGCGCAGGAAGGGATTGGTCGCGAGTTCCTCGCCGATCGTCGTCGGCAGCGTCGGCTTGTTGTCGACCCGCAGCGCCTCGATCCGCGCGGCGCGCTCCTTCAACGCCGAATTGGTGGGGTCGACGCTCAGCGCGAAACGGGCATTGGCGAGCGTGTATTCGTGGCCGCAATAGATTGTCGTCTCGGCGGGAAGGGCCGCGAGCTTCTTCAGCGAGCCGTACATCACCGGCGGCTTGCATTCGAACAGCCGCCCACAACCCAGCGCAAACAGCGTGTCGGCGGTGAACGCCACTTTCGACAACGGCAGATGGTAGGAGACATGGCCAGCGGTATGCCCAGGCGTGGCGATCACTTCGATGCGCTCGTTGCCGAGATGCAGGACGGAGCCTTCTTCGACGGTTTCATCGATGCCGGGGATCTTGGCCTTTTCCGCCTCCGGGCCGACGATGCGCAGCTTGAAGCGCTCCTTGAGCGCCAGATTCGCGTCGACGTGATCCATATGATGATGTGTGGTCAGGATCATCGTCGGCGTCCAGCCGGTGCGCTTGAGCGCGGCCAGGATCGGCGCTTCCTCAGGCGCGTCGATGATCGCGGTCTGGCCGCTTTCGCGGTCATGCACCAGCACGCCGAAATTGTCGGTGCGGCACATGAACTGTTCGATTTCGACCGGCATCGCATCTCTCCATTTACCGCCGCAGACATAGGGCGCCGCTGCGTGAATGTCATCCCGGATGAGAAAGCGAATGTCATCCCGGATGGCAAGCAAAGCGAATGTTATCCTGGGATGTCAAATTGACATACGTAGTGCCGGCCGCTTCGGCCTTTTGTTGAATCCGGCCGATATCACGGCTACATCCCTGACATGCATTCCGACATCGTCGACCTTCGTTCCTTCTATTCGACAACGCTCGGCCGGTTCGCCGAGCGCTCGATCACCATGGCGCTGTCGTCGATATGGGCCGCGGTGCCCAATGAGCGGCTGGTCGGCCTGGGCTATACCTTGCCCTGGCTGGAACGCTTCGGCACCGACGCCGAGCGGGTCTTCGCCTTCATGCCGGCGACTCAGGGCGCCGTGGTCTGGCCGGCGACCGGGCCAACGGCGACGGCCCTGGTGTTCGACGAGGAACTGCCGCTGGTCGATTCCTGCATCGACCGCATGCTGCTCGTCCATTCGCTCGAACACGTCGAAAACCCGCGCGAAACGCTGAACGAGATCTGGCGGGTGCTGTCCCCGGCGGGGCGCGTCGTCATCGTCGTGCCAAACCGGCGCGGGGTCTGGGCGCGCTTCGAACATACGCCGTTCGGCAATGGCCGGCCCTTCTCACGCGGGCAGCTCACCGAATTGCTGCGTGAGGCGAATTTCACGCCCGCCGCCTGGTCGGATGCGCTGTTTTTCCCGCCATCGCGGCGGCGTTTCATGATGCGCTTCCACAATGTGCTGGAGCGCGCCGGCCGGAAGCTGTGGCCGATCTTTTCCGGCGTCATTGTCGTCGAAGCGCAGAAACGGCTCTATCAAGGCGTGCCGGTGGCCCAGCGTGCGTCCCGCCGCGTCTTCGTGCCGGTGCTGTCGCCGCATGGCGCGACACGGCTCGGCCGGCGGGCCGAGGCAAGGGGTGTGGCATCGCCCCGGCAAGTGACACCTTCGTGATCGCGATGGAAACTTGCATCGCGCCGCGTCTTTCCGACCTATCTGTCGTGCTGGGCTCGCAGAGTGGTTGAGGGGCTGCCGCCGTCGGCTCCCTTCATCCGGTTTCAGCTTCGCTACTGAACGCAAGGACCTCGGCCATGGCTGATCAATTGGACAATCAGGCCACCGTTCAGCCGGTCGCCGTGGCCAGCAGCCTGCGCGATCAGGTGGCGACGATCAAGCGGGCGCTGATCGGATCGCCGGTTCGCAAGTGGTTGCTGTGGACGTCGCTCGGCATCATGGGCGTCATTATCGCGACGTCGATCGGCCAGGTCTTGCTCAACCGCTGGAACCAGCCCTTCTACGACGCGCTCGCGCGCCGCGACATGGCGGCCTTCCTGCATCAGCTCATGGTCTTTGCCATGATCGCCGGCGGACTGCTGGTGCTCAATATCGGCCAGACCTGGCTCAACCAGATGATCCGGCTGAAGTTGCGCGAGGCGCTGACGCTGGACCTGATCGACCAGTGGATGCGGCCGGCGCGCGCCTTCCGGCTGGCCAATGCCGGCGCCATCGGCGTCAATCCCGACCAGCGCATGCAGCAGGATGCCGCGCATCTCTCGGACCTGTCGACCGATCTTGGTGTCGGCCTGCTGCAGTCGTTCATCCTGCTCGTGTCCTTCGTCGGTGTGCTGTGGGAACTGTCTTCGGGCTTCGTCTTCCACGTCAACGGCTGGCCGCCGATCCTGGTCGCCTCGCCGGTCTATTTCTCGGGGGATATCAGCTTTGGCGGGCTGATGATGGCGGTCGGGGCCTTCAACCAGGTCCACTCCTCCCTGCGTTGGTTCATCAACAACATCGGCAGCATTGCCGACTGGCGCGCCACGCTGATGCGTGTCGCCGACTTCCGCATCGCGCTCGATGAAACCGATGTGCTGCACGATAAGGAGAAGCGCATCGAATTCGCCGACAACGCCAATGGCAGCCTCACGTTCGAGAAGCTTCAGGTGGCATCGCCTGACGGATGCACCAAGCTCGCCGACCAGCATGTCGAAATCCTTGCCGGCGAGCGCGTCATGATCACCGGCGAGCCGGGCGCCGGAAAGACGCTGTTCTTCCGCGCCATTGCCGGGCTGTGGCCGTGGGGCAGTGGACGCATCGGCCTGCCCGCGGGTGAAACCATTATCTTCGTGCCGCGCGTCCCCTATTTGCCGGCCGGCACGCTGCGCGAAGTCCTCAATCACCCGAACGGGCATGCGCCGGCGAACGACGCCGACATTTCAGCGGTGCTTGCCGAGGTCGGTCTTGGACGCCTGTCGTCGTCGCTCGACCGCGTCGGACGCTGGGACCATGAGTTGGGCGATGACGAACAGCGATTGCTGGGCGTGGCCAGGCTCGCCTTGCGACAGCCGAAATGGGTGATCATCGACGAAGCCATGGATGCGTTCGACGGACCCTCGCTGCGGCGCGTGCTGTCGCTGCTGGAGAAGCGACTGCCCGGGGCCGCGATCCTCAACATCGGGCGCGGACAGCACAACAATCAGTTCTTCCCGCGTTCCCTGACGATCGTTAAGGATTCCGGCGCGCCCTCGCTGAAACCTGCCCACGTCAGGGCGGGTGCCATCGAGCCGCCGCCAGCCGCGGCAAGCCTCCACCACAGGAAGTAGCAGTTTTCCCCCGTTGCGGCCCGTTGCCTGGCCGCCAAAGGCCCTGGCGGTCGACATCTCGCTGCCGGACGAGAAGGAATGCGCCCTGCGACGCGCCGCGCTCGATCGCTGAGCTGTCGCCGGTCAGGCCGGTGGAATCCCAAACTTACCGCGAACTTCGTCGTAGAGGTCGCGCCGCCAGCGGCGGCCGTGGAGATAACCATTGATCAGTTCCGGCAATGAATAACCAAGCGCGTCAGACGAGCGGTTGGCCATGTATCCCGCAAATGCCTGTGGTATTCGCCCCCGGAGAATATCGGCGATGATCTGCCGCGCGATCATAAAGGGAGGGATATGGGGGTAAGAGCGAGCGATGTGCGGATGCTTGCTCATCAGGATCGCGTAGGCTTCGACATAGCCGTCCCTGCGGCCTGAAATCGAATTCTGCGAATTGTGCTTCGTCCAGTCGATATCTTCCGACAATTGCGCGCCGAAGCGCTGTGCGAAGCGCAGCAGAAGCTCGCGGTCCTGCATCCGGGGAATGTCGCTGTCATAGCCACCGATGGCCAGCAAAGCCTCGCGCCTGGCCGTTATCGCCGATCCGGCTATGAAGGCCGTCTGTGCAACCACGGCCCGCTCCAGCATTGGCGGGTTCAGGAAAGCGCCACGGTTGACGCAGGCGGTGCCACGGCCACCCTTCACCGAGACATATGAGGAGAGCAGGACCTCGAGCGCCGGATTGTCGTCGAACCATGTCAGCGTCCGTGCGAGCCGGTGCGGCAGGAAGAGATCGTCCGAATCGAGAAAAGTCACCACGGGCGCCCGGGCTAGCTCGATGCCGGCATTCCTGGCGGCATTGGCGCCGCGCCACTTCGCGCCGACATAGATCAGCCGGGTATCATGGATGCGGGCGAGCGCCGCCTCGGTCCCGTCCGTCGAACCATCGTCGACGACGATATGTTCAAATCGCGGCATGCTCTGGGAGAGCACGCTTTCGACGGCGCGGAGCACCGTTTCGCGCCGGTTGTGAGTCGGCGTGATCACCGTGATGAGGGGCGCCTGTTCGGTCTTCCCGATCATATCGCGCCGGCCGCCTTCATCGCGTAAACACCCTTCGCGCCAGGTCCTTTGATCATGGGGATGGCTAAATGGATCGGACTTCCCCCTGGATGGGCCTCCTCGGATTCGGTGCGACGCTACAAAAAACAACCTGCCATGTCACCCCGTCGTGCCGTCGTTCGACCGACCAGGCATGATGAATTCCGGCTCCTGGCGCTTCAACTGCAACACTTTCGCGCCGCAGGAAGTAGCGCGGCCGCCTCAAAGGATTGGCAGTCTCGCCTGCGGTGTCCATTTCATTAGCGCTTCAGCAGGAACACTGCCTGCTGGCCAAAGAAATTCCAGAACCACCATGGCATCGACAGGCCGATCTTCTGGCCGTTGGCGTCGAGCGCGGTCGCCTTCTCCACTGTCGCGCCAAGCTCTTCGCACAAGTTGACGAAGTCGCGGATCGTGCAGAAGTGGATGTTGGGCGTGTCGTACCAAGAATAGGGCAGGTCGCTGGTCACAGGCATGCGGCCCTTGACGAACAGCGACAGGCGCACCCGCCAGTGACCGAAATTGGGGAAGGACACGATCGCCCGGTTGCCGATCCTGAGCAGCTCGTCGAGCACCAGCTTCGGGTTGCGGGTGGCCTGCAGGGTCTGCGACAGAACGACGAAGTCAAAGCCCTTGTCGGGATAGAATTCGAGATCGGTGTCGGCATCGCCCTGGATGACACTGAGACCGCGCGCCACGCATTCGTTGACGCCACGCTGCGACAGCTCGAGACCACGACCGTCGACCTGCTTGGTGTCTTGCAGCAATTCGAGCAACGAGCCGTCGCCCGAGCCGACGTCGAGCACACGCGATTGCGGCGGGATGAGGTTGGCGACGACCTCAAGGTCGACGCGCTGGCTGCCGTTGACGCTCATGGCTTCGCCTCCGGAACGGCGCATGACCTTGGTCCGAAAAGTCCGCAACTTTTCAGGGTCATGGCTTCGCCTTTCTGTTTGGCGCATGACCTTGGTCCGAAAAGTCCGCAACTTTTCAGGGTCATGCGCTGAGCCCCCTGGCGCGCGCGGCCGAGCCGATGAAGCCGTTGATGGCGGCAAACAGTTCCGGCTCGTCGAGCAGGAAGGCGTCGTGGCCGCGATCGGTCTCGATCTCGACGAAGGATACCGAGGCGCCGGCGGCGTTGAGTGCGTGGACGATGGAGCGGCTCTCTTCGGTCGGGAACAGCCAGTCCGATGTGAAGGACACCAGGCAAAAGCGGGTTTTCGTGCCGGCGAAGGCGTCGGCCAGCCGGCCGCCATGGTCGGCGGCGAGGTCGAAATAATCCATCGACCGCGTCATGTAGAGATAGGAGTTTGCATCGAAGCGGTCGACGAAGGTCATGCCCTGGTGGCGCAGATAGCTCTCGATCTGGAAGTCGGCATCGAAGCCGAAGGTCAGCGCTTCGCGGTCCTGCAAATTGCGGCCGAATTTGCGGTGCAGGGCGGCTTCCGACAGATAGGTGATGTGGGCGGCCATACGCGCCACCGCCAGCCCTTTCTCCGGACGCTTGCCATGCTCGAAATATTTGCCGCCATGCCAGTCCGGATCGGCCATCACAGCCTGCCGCCCGACTTCGTGGAAGGCGATGTTCTGTGACGAATGGCGCGCCCCGGTGGCGATCGGCAGCGCCGAGAACACGCGCTCGGGATAGCTCGACGCCCATTCCAGAACCTGCATGCCGCCCATCGAGCCACCGAGCACGCAGAAAAGTTTCTCGATGCCGAAATGGTCGATCAGCATCTGCTGCGCGCGCACCATGTCACGGATGGTGATGACCGGCAGGTCGAGGCCATAGGGTTTACCCGTGGCCGGATTGGTAGAGGCCGGACCGGTGGAACCCAGGCAGCCGCCGATGACATTGGAGCAGATGACGAAGAAACGGCTGGTATCGATGATCTTGCCCGGTCCGATCAGCACTTCCCACCAACCGGGCTTGCCGGTTACCGGATTGGTGCTGGCGACATGCTGGTCACCGGTCAGCGCATGACAGACGAGGATGGCATTGGAACGGGCATCGTTCAGCGTGCCATAGGTCTGGTAGGCGATCTGGAACGGCGACAGCAGCGTGCCGGCGTCGAGCTTGAGCGGCTTGTCGGGCCCGAACCGCAACACCGGGCTCGACGGTTGGTCGGCCTCGTTGTTGGTCTTTCCTGCACGCAGAGCGGCCATCACGTCCCTCTTGCTGCACCGTGCGCTCGTGGAAATCGCTGCCGATCTCCGCCGCCGATGCGTCCGTCCGTCCGGTCGCGGACAACAAAAAACCGGCATTGCCTTCGCAAAGCCGGTTACGTCACGCAAACGGCCCTTTAGCGAATTGTTTAACGTGGCTGCAAGCCGACCGGCCAAATCACCACGGAACTGTCATGGTCTTTCTAGAACCCGCCTGCCTCGCCGTCAATGGCGGCGGCTGGCACCACTGCCACCTCTCGACATTGCGAGCCATGGCTTGTATTTCCGCAGCGGCCTCCGGATGGAGGCGTTTTCGACGGAATTTGCAAGATATGAACCAGACACCGGATCAGGCACGTCCAACTCCGCGCGCGGGCATCATGGACATAGAAGCCTATGTGCCCGGCAAAAGCTCGGCACCCGCCGGTGTCGCCAAGGTTTACAAGCTGTCGTCGAACGAGAATCCGCTTGGGCCTTCGCCGAAGGCGATCGAGGCCGCGCGCGAAGTCGCCGGCAAGCTCGACATCTATCCCGACGGTACCGCCAGGCGGTTGCGCGAGGCAATCGCCGAGGTGCATCGCCTCAACGCGCAAAACATCATCTGCTCCAATGGGTCGGACGAAATCCTCGGCCTGTTGGCGCAGACCTATCTCGCGCCCGGCGACGAGGCTATGTTCACCGAGCACGCCTTCATGGTCTACAAGATCTACATCCAGTCGGCAGGCGCTACCCCGGTCGTGGTCAAGGAGACCAACGAGCGCGCCGACATCGATGCGATGCTGGCGGCCGTCACGCCGCGCACGAAAATCGTGTTCCTGGCCAACCCCAACAACCCGACCGGCACCTATGTGCCGTTCCAGGAGGTGCGCCGCCTTCACGCCGGACTGCCGGGAAACGTGCTTCTGGTGCTCGACGCGGCCTACGCCGAATATGTTCGCCGCAACGATTACGAAGCCGGCATTGAGCTGGCCGGCAGCGCCGAGAACGTGGTGATGACCCGCACCTTCTCCAAGATCGGGCTGGGTGGCGCGCGCATCGGCTGGATGTATGGTCCCCTGCATATAGTCGACGCCATCAATCGTGTGCGCGGCCCCTTCAACGTCAATGCTACAGCGATCGAGGCCGGCATCGCCGCGATCCGCGACCGTGCCCATGTCGAGCGAAGCGTGGCGCATAACGAGACCTGGCTCACCTGGCTGAGCGGCGAAATGGCCGGGCTGGGGCTGCGCGTGACGCCGAGCGTCGGCAATTTCCTGCTCATTCATTTTCCCGACGATCAGAAGCATTCCGCGGCGGCGGCTGACGATTATCTGAGCGCGCGCGGCTATATATTGCGGCGCGTTTCAGGCTACGGCTTTCCCAACGCGCTTCGCATGACGGTCGGTACCGAAGAGGCCAATCGCGGCGTTGTCGCCGAGCTCACGACATTCCTGAAAAGCTAGAACGTCTGAAAAGCTGGAACACCATGGCATCACCGATGTTCGAAAAGATCGCGCTGGTCGGCATTGGCCTGATCGGCTCGTCTCTGGCCCGCGTCATCCGACGCGAGGGTTTGGCTCGCCATGTCGCCGTCTCGACGCGCAGCCCGGCAACGCTTAAGCGAGCCGAGGAACTGGGCCTTGGCGATTCCTACACCATCGATGCCGAGGACGCGGTGCGTGATGCCGATCTGGTCGTTGTCTCGGTGCCGGTCGGCTCATCCGGCGCTGTAGCGGAGGAAATCGCGCCGGCGCTGAAAAAGGGGGCGATCCTCACCGATGTCGGCTCGACCAAGGCCTCGGTTATCGCGCAGATGCAGCCGCATGTGCCCGAAGGCGTCCATTTCATTCCCGGCCATCCGCTGGCGGGCACCGAAAAATCCGGCCCGGATGCCGGATTTGCCGACTTGTTCGACAATCGCTGGTGCATCTTCACGCCGGTGCCGGGCACCGATCCGGATGCGCTGGAACGGCTGTCGGAATTCTGGCGCCGCTGCGGCGCCAACATCGACACGATGGACCCGCAGCATCACGACATGACGCTGGCCATCGTCTCGCATCTGCCGCACATCATCGCCTACAACATCGTCGGCACCGCCGACGATCTGGAATCGGTGACCAAGACGGAAGTGATCAAATATTCCGCCTCCGGTTTTCGCGATTTCACGCGTCTGGCTGCCTCCGATCCGACCATGTGGCGAGACGTGTGCCTGCACAACAAGGATGCCATCCTGGAGATGTTGGCGCGGTTCTCGGAAGACCTGGCGTTCCTGCAGCGCGCCATCCGCTGGGGGGACGGCGACAAACTCTTCGACCTGTTCACCCGAACACGCGCCGTGCGCCGCTCGATCATCGAGGCGGGCCAAGATATCGACGCGCCCGATTTTGGCCGCCAGGCGGTCGAGCATCCGGCAAAGAGCTAGGTGATTTTAACCGGCCAGGCCGTTGCCATCATGGCGAGCGTCTCCGCCCGATCGGGCGCGCCCAGCCGGCCGCCGAAGCGCAGGCACTTGAGCGCGGCGGCCGCGCTGGCAAAGCGCAGTGCGTGCTCGACCGCCATGGCTTCCGCCAGCCCGACGGCAAAGGCGCCATGAAAGACATCGCCGGCGGCCAGCGTATCGACCGCCTTGATCCTCGGTGCCTCGACATGGCGGGATGATCCGGTGCTTCGCTCGAACCACCAGGTACCCGCCGCGCCGCCGGTGACCGCGACGAACGCATCGGTGCGGGACGCCAGATCGATGCAGGCGGTCTCCAGATCCAGCGCGTGGCCGCATATGATGCGGACCGCCGGCTCGGAGGCGACGATGTGCGAGGCCAGCGGCAATAATCGCTCCAGTACCGCCAGGGGCGCGGTATCGGCATCGAGTATAGCTGGGCGGCCGGCGGCGCGCGCCGCCTTCAGGGCAAGTGCCGCGGCGCCCGGCCAGCGCACGTCGGCCAGTACCGTGTCGAATGCCGTTATGTCGGTGAACGGCAAAACCTCGGGATCAGCCTGAGCGCGCGCGTCGTAGAAAGGCACGATGATCCGCTCGCCATGCGCATCGACCAGGATCGAGGCCAGTGCCGAGCGGGCGCCGCTGACGCGGCGTACATGGCTGCAATCGACGCCTTCGGCCTCTATCCCGGCAATCAGCAGATCGCCGACCGGATCGTCGCCGGCGCTCGCCCATAGCGACACCTCGGCACCCAGGCGATGCGCGGCGCAGGCCGCGCTCGTGGCCATGCCCGAGGCGATCTGGACGCCGTCCGAGGCGATGAACTTTCCTTGATGCGTGGGCAGCGATTCGACACGAAGAATAGTGTCAAGCGTCAGTGCGCCGACGCTCAGGAGCTTTGCCGGCCTCTCCATCCGTTAGTTGACCGGTTTGATCTTGCCCAGCGGAATGAAGCCAAGGGAAGCCTTGCCCTTGATCACTTTCAGCGGCATCGACGGTTCGCTGCCAAGCAGTGCCAGGGCGCCAAAACCCTGCTCGATCGCATTCTTCTGCTCGGGTATGGCGCCAGCAAGAATAGATGCCACTGCCTTGGGATCCTTGATCCTAATCATCAGGTCGGCGTCGACCAAGCCTTCGGCATCGACCGACAGCGGCCCGGAAACGGTCACGCGCGCCGTGCCGGACGACAGATCGAGGTTTCGGATTTCGATCCGCTGGCCGCGCAGGCTTTTCACCTGCGTGCCGATCAGCGCCACGCCGTTCTTCAGTGTCACGTCGCCGCTGGCATCGAGCGCCGGCAACACCCGCCCGCCGATCGCGTCGGCATCGATCTCGAGATCGCCAAAGCTGCCGACATAGTCGAGATCGCCGTTGTTGGGCTGCAACTGGCCTGACGCTTTGCCGGCACTGAACAGTTCCACCGGATCGGTGTCGTCGGCCGGGTCGGTCTGGCCCGACAGGCCCTCGGCCTGCAGCGCTACACGCCGCGGCAGCGGGTACCACAATTTGACGTTGGCCTGCAGATTGTCCCAGTCGATCCAGAGTGGCATCATGCCGGGGACTGAGGTCCGGAGCGGACCGCGTAGATTGGCAACAGGCGACAAAGGCTGGACAATCTGAGCGACGGCGTTGAAGGCGCCGGCCGAGGCGGCAATGTTTTTGGCATCGTCTTCATACGCCAGACTGTCGCAGGAGAGCGTGAAGCTCAGGGGATAGCCACCGACCTGGAGATTGGCGCAACCGGCCTCGATCCCGCTCTTGTTGAGCGTGGCAGCCACCTTGCCGGCCTCGGACCGGACCCTGTTGGCAAGATAGAACCAGCCGGCGCTGTAAACGGCGAACAGCACGAGGATGAACGTGGCAAGCCACCACAGCCGGCGACGGTTACCCGGTTGGCGTTCGTCACTTGACGTCATGCTTTGGCTCTCATTAACGCATGGATGGTGTGGACGGATTCTCAGGTTCCGAACACTAGGTAGACAGAGATGGATGGAAAAAACACCGGTTACCGGTGCGGTGCTGCCATTCTTTAACAATCAGGCGCGGTGATATGGGCGATTTTTGGGTGTTCGGCTACGGTTCGCTGATCTGGCGGCCGGGTTTCGCTCATGTCGAGACACGACGCGCCCGTCTGAACGGCTATCGCCGCTCGCTCTGCGTCTATTCCTTCGTCCATCGCGGCACACGCCAGCGGCCCGGACTGGTGCTTGGCCTCGACCATGGCGGCTCCTGCGTCGGCCTCGCGTACCGCGTGCCTGGCGAATTGCGCGACGAGGTCATTGCCTATCTGCGCGAGCGCGAACTCGTCACCAGCGTCTATCTCGAGCGGACGCTCAAGGTTCGCCTCGACGGCGGTGGCGCGGTGGAAGCCGTGGCCTACATCGTCGACCGCAAGAACGAGCAATATGCGGGCGCGCTGGACGCGGCGGATGCGGCGGCCGTGGTGCGCGGCGCGGTCGGCCGATCCGGCGACAACGAGGCGCTTGAGATTCGCGACCACTGGCTGGAGGACGTGGCGCAGCGGATAGCGACTTTGTGAAGCCTGGCTCCGCGGAAAAGGTGGCCAGGCCTTTGACCTCGATGCGGCAAGACCTAGGTTAGGCTCCGAACCCAGCCAGCGGGCGGCATCCGCCCGGTCCCAATCATCACGGAGATCCGTCTTGCAGAAACGCCGTCTCGGTCGCACCGACCTTTCCATCGCGCCGCTGGTTCTGGGTGGCAATGTTTTCGGCTGGACCGCCGATGAGAAGACTTCTTTCGATCTGCTCGATCGCTTTGTAGGGGCTGGCCTCAATGCCATCGACACGGCCGACGCCTATTCGCGCTGGGTTCCCGGCAACAAGGGCGGTGAATCGGAAACCATCATCGGCAAATGGATGAAGGATCGTGGCAATCGCGACAAGGTCGTGGTGATCACCAAGGTCGGCTCGGACATGGGGCAGGGCCACAAGGACCTGTCGGCCGCCTATATCGAAAAGGCCGTCGATGTATCGCTGAAGCGGTTGCAGACCGAGTTCATCGACCTTTACCTGTCGCACTGGCCGGATCCGACCACGCCCTATGAGGAAACCCTCGGCGCCTATGAGAAACTGCTCGCCAAGGGCAAGATCCGCTATGCCGGCTGTTCCAACCTCGACGCCGGCCAGTTGCGCGCGGCACTTGACGTGGCAAGCCTGCGCGGCCTGCCGCGCTATGAGGTGCTGCAGCCGGAATACAATCTCTATGACCGCTCCTCCTTCGATGGCCCGCTGCGCGATCTCTGCGTGGCGGAGGATATCGGCGTCATCACCTATTTCAGCCTGGCCAAGGGATTTCTCAGCGGCAAGTATCGCAGCGAGGCCGATCTCGGCCAAAGCGAGCGCGGCGGCGGGGTAAAAGACTACCTCAATGCGCGTGGCATGCGCATCCTGGCGGCGCTGGACGCGGTGTCGGCGAGGCATTCGGCCAAACAGGCGGAAGTGGCGCTTGCGTGGGTTATCGCGCGGCCCGGCGTCACCGCGCCAATCGCCAGTGCGACCAAGCCTGAGCAGATGGACAGCCTGATCCGCGCGGCGTCGCTGAAGCTGTCCGCGGACGACATGGCCGAACTCGACAAAGCCAGCGCCTGAGGCTACCGCCGGCGCCGCACGCAGGAACGTCCAAGACGGTCCTCATCTGCTGCCATACCGTCCTTGGCAATGGGGCTCAGGGCGGAGGATCAGATGGCCGGACCGTTTGTCTCGCAGCCGGAGCTTTGGCGGCAATTGCTCACGCTGTTGTTGGCCGCCACTGTCGTCATGGGCAGCCCGGAACCGGCGACGATAAGCGTTACCACGGTGCTGGCGGTGTACAGCTCACGGCCCGTGGTCAGAAGGCTTCAGGCCTCCGCGCCGAGCTCCCGAAGCCGCTTCACCGCCGTTGGCGGCAGGACCGGCGGGTTGGATGCGCGGGATGCCTCGAGGAGAAGCTGGTCGCAGGCAGCCTCGGTCTCACCGATCAGCCGCGCCATGAACTCGTCCTTGCCCAGGCCAGGCGGTATAGGCCGCAGGAAGCGCGCCTTGACGGTGCCGGGATAGCGCAGGAACTTGCGGCGCGGCCAATAGAGGCCAGCGACATGGGCGACCGGCACGACCGGAACGCCAAGCTGCGAATAGATTTCGACGATGCCGTATTTGTAGGCCGGCTCGTCGCCCGGCGCCCGGCGCGTGCCCTCCGGATAGATGATTAGCTGGCGCGGGTTGCGCGCCATTTCTTCCTTGGTCGCCGCGACCACGGCCTTCAAGGCCTTGGAGCGGCTGCCACGATGCACCGGGATCATCCGCATCTTCAAGATGTACCAGCCGAAGAAGGGGATCCAGGTCAGCTCGCGCTTGAGGATGTAGAGCGGGTCCTGGAGGAAAGGAAAGAAGGCGATGGCGTCCCAGAACGACTGGTGCTTGGGCGCCAGGATGAAGGAACCCTCGGGCAGGTTTTCCTGCCCGGTGATGTCGTTTTTGGTGCCGGCGATCTTGTCATAGAGCCACATCGAGGTGCGCGACCAGAATTTCGGCACGAACCAGGCGCGGTGGCGGGGCGACAGGAAATAGTACGGGGTCCAGAGGATCATCTGGACGATCAGATTGACGTAGAAGACGAAATTGAAGGCCAGCGATCGGACATAGAGCATGGGGAGGGTCCGGTGAGGAAGTGTGCGTTGGTTACACCAAGCGCGGAGAAAAAGGAAACGGTGCGATACTGCCCCGTCCTACCAGGTCGCCTGCGCCAGGCGTTCCCTCAGGCGCGGGGCGGCGAAGTCGAGGAAGGCGCGCAGTTTCACCGGCAGCCGGCCCTGGCCCGCATGCACCAGGTTTACCGGCCAAGGCTCGGGTTCGAAATCCCCGAGCACGGGGCGCAGTGTTCCCGAGCGTGCGGCGGCGACGATCTGGTAGGAAAGCACCCGCGTCAGTCCGACACCGGCGATCGCCGCATCAATCGCCGCCTCGGCGGTGTTGACCCGGAGCCTTGATCGGACCGGCACGACACAATCAGCCTTGTCCACGGTGAAGGTCCAGGTGGCGAGCGAGCCAAGGCCCTCGAAGGTAATGCAGCTGTGCGTTTCGAGATCTCCGGGAGTTTCTGGAATGCCGCGTCCGGCCAGATAGGCAGGGCTTGCGCAGACAACGTGACCGATCGAACCGACCCTGATGGCGACCATGCGCGAATCCGGCAGCCTGCCGATACGGACGGCGAGGTCGATATGATCCTCGGCCAACTGGCTTATCCTGTCGCCGAGCGTCAGGCGGATATCCACCAGGGGATAGGCGGCGAGGAAGTCGGTGACGACCGGTAGCACGTGAAGACGGCCGAAGACGATTGGCGCGGTGATGATCAATTCCCCTGTCGGGGCGCTGTATTCGCCGCCGGCGGCGCGTTCGGCGTCGCCGACCTCGTCGAGGATGCGGCGGCAGGCAGCGAGATAGGCATGGCCAGCGTCGGTCAGTGTCAGCCGCCGCGTCGAGCGGTTCAACAGGCGTGTCTTCAGGTGCCGCTCCAGGTCGGAGACCTTGCGGCTGACTGTTGCCAGGGGAACGTCCGAACGGCGCGCGGCGGCGGAAAGGCTGCCGCCTTCCGCCGCCGCGACGAAAAGAGACATGGCTTCGAGGCGATCCATCATTTGTTCCAGAAAATGGAAGGGTTGATTGCAGATATGGCATCTACATCCGCAAGATGGAAGGCTGCATATAGTGGGGGCACACCTCAACCAGGAAATCTCCATGCCCCGCATCGCTACGCCTTCGTCTATCGCTGCCGCTCCCGCCGCCGCGCAGCCCATGCTGCAAGCGGTGGAAAGACAGCTTGGTGTCGTGCCGAACCTGTTTCGGATGGTCGCCAACAGTCCGGCGGCGTTGGATGGCTATCTCGGCATGATGGGAGCGCTTGCCAAGGGCCGGCTTCCGGCGCCGACGCGAGAGCGCATCGCGCTGGCGATCGCCGAAATCAATGGGTGCAACTACTGTCTGTGCGCGCACACCTATCTCGGCAAGACGCTAGCAAGCCTCGATGATGCCGAGATGATGGCCAATCGCCATGGCGGCTCCCTGGATCCCAAGGCAGCCGCGGCGGTGCGTTTTGCCGCCCGGATTGCGCAAAGCCGCGGACATGTCGCCCAGGACGATATCGCCGCTGTCAGGCTCGCGGGCTATGACGACGGAGAGATCATCGAGATTGTCCAGCATGTCGCCCTGAACGTCTGGACCAACTATATCAATGAGGTTGCCCAGACCGAGATCGATTTTCCGGTTGTTTCCGCCCGCGATGTTGCCTGAATCCGGATAGGAGCGGCGGTGCCCGCCGGTCCCCACCTTCATGCCGCAGAGGAATCCCATGTCTGAGAGCCGCCCGCCGCTTCCACCTTTCACCGCCGAGACGTCAGCCCAGAAAGCGCGCATGGCCGAGGATGCCTGGAACTCGCGCGATCCGGCGCGGGTGGCTCTCGCCTATACGGCGGACAGCCGCTGGCGCAACCGCGCCGAGTTCCTGCAGGGCCGCGATGCCATCCAGGCGTTCCTGACGCGCAAATGGAGCCGCGAGCTCGACTACCGGCTCATCAAGGAGGTCTGGGCCTTCCACGGCAACCGCATCGCCGTGCGCTTCGCCTATGAATGGCGCGACGACAGCGGCTCATGGTTCCGCAGCTACGGCAACGAGAACTGGGAGTTCGACGAGCACGGGCTGATGCGGCTACGCATCGCCAGCATCAACGACCTGCCGATCGCCGAAGCCGAGCGCAAATATCACTGGCCGCTCGGCCGGCGGCCGGACGACCATCCGACCTTGTCGGAGCTCGGTCTTTAGAAGCATTCCTGCAAGGAGGTTTCGATGAACGCACACGCTTTTACCAGCGATGTCGCCTTCACGCCGACGGTGAAGGCGATCCAGGCGCGCAAGGGCTCGCGCCAGTCCTACGCCCGCGTCGAGGAGCGCGGCGGCTGGCAGTCGGCGATCACACCGGACCTTGCCGCGTTCATCGAAATGCAGACCAGCATCTTCCTGTCGACGGCCAATGGCGATGGCCAGCCCTACATCCAGCACCGCGGCGGGCCTGCTGGCTTTCTCAAGGTACTCGACGAAAAGACGATCGGCTTCGCGGATTTCTCCGGCAACAAGCAATTCATCACGCAGGGCAATCTGGCCGACAATCCGAGGGCCTTCCTGTTCCTGATCGACTACATGATGCGCCAGCGCATCAAGATCTGGGGTACGGCGCGCGTTGTCGAGAACGATGCCGAGTTGACGGCGAGGCTGATGCCGCCGGACTACAAGGCGCGTCCCGAGCAGATCATCCTGTTCACCGTCTCGGCATGGGATGCCAATTGCCCGCAACATATACCGCAGCGCTTCGAGGCGGCTGATGTGGCAGCCGCGCTTGGCGAGCGCGACCGGCGCATCCAAGACCTTGAACGAGAGATCGCGCGCCTCAAGGGCGTTTCAGGGGCTGTCGCCAAGCAGTGACGCGGCTCAGCCGCCGGCGGCGGTCTCGGCCAGCGCGATTCCCTCGGGCGTCGGTTTCACCGGGATAAACCCGCGAGCCAGCGCCAGCAGATACTTGGTGTATTCGGTGAACAGCACGCGCACGGCCCGCGGCTTGGTCAGCCAACTGCCATTATCCAGGTTGGAATTGACCACCGGGTAGGGTTCGAGCTTGGCGCCATGCAGCAGCCGGCCCATCTCCAAAAGGCTGCGCGGCATGTGATAATTGTTGGTGACCAGGATCACCGTGCCATAGGCATGGTTTTCCACCCATTTGGCGCTTTCCTCGGCATTGCCGATCGTGTCGAGCGCGGCGCGATCGATGTCGACGCAGCAGGAAAACAGTTTCTTGTCGCCGCCGGTCGCCGCCTGAAGCTGGCGCCGGCTGGCCGAGGGGTGCACGCCGCTGATCAAGAGCCGCTCGCCCTTGCCGGATGCGAGCAGCTCCATCGCGGCGTCGAGGCGCGACTGGCCGCCGGTCAGCACGATGATGGCGTCGGCCTTGGCCGGGTTGGCGGGCGTGGTCAGATGACTGACCTTGCTGGCGAACCAGCCAAAGCCGCCAGCGAACACTGTTGCAAGCACAAGCAGGGAGAGAGCGGAGAAGCGAAGGGCGGTCCTTAGATGGCTAACCCTGCCAAGGCCGCGCCAACGGTCAACCACCACTGGCAGCTGTCCAGCCGTCCCGGTCGAGTCCCGCACATCCATGATCATGTAGTTAATCCTCAAATGCGGCCCTTGATAGGTAAAAGACGCACTTTGCGTTACGCGAATTCTCTATCCGTGATCGCCCTGTTTCCATCCAAGCCAGGACGAGGTCCTTTCATGCATCGGGCTGGCGAACGTCGATGTCGCTGAGATAGGCAACGACGGTGACGTGCGAGGTTGCCGCCGTCAGCGCGCCGATCACCAGCACCATCAGGACGACACCTGCGTAACCAGCCGAACCGATGGCGAAGTTACCGAACAAGGCGGTTGCCTGATCGGCCTGCGGGGTTGCCATGTTGCGTGACGACCACCAGGAGAAGACGATGAAGACGAGCACCGCCGCCGCCCCGCCGGCGGCCGCGCCCTTCATGCCGGTGACCAGGAAATGCCGGCGGAATTCGCGTGCGATGAAGCGCGCCTCGGCGCCGACGAAATGCAGCACCTCGATGATGTGGCCGTTGCCGTCCATGGCCCCACGGGTCGCGAACACCACGGTCAGCACCGTCGCCGACAGCATCAGGGCCAGAACGGCGACGCCTATGGTCACCGTGGTACGGGCCATGGCCACCAGCCGGTCGACCCAGGTGCGGTGGTCGTCGAGCGATGCACTCGGCAGTTTCGGCGTGATCGCGGCGCGCATGGCGGCGAAGTCCGGCGGGCTGCTCTCATCGATGGTGACGATGATGAGGCGCGGCACCGGCAGGTCGTCGATGTTGAGGCCCGAACCCAGCCAGGGCTCCAGCAGTCTCGCGGTCGCTTCGCGGTCGATGATCCGGGTGGCCTTCACGCCAGGGAACTCGCCAGCGATCCGCGAAGCCTGGGTAAGCGCCGCTTCCATGTCGAGGCCGTCGGCCGGCTTGATCTGGATCGTCGCCTCGCGCGAGATCTGGTTTTCCCAAACCGAGGCTGTGTCGCGCACCAGTGTCACCGCGCCGAAGGTCAGGCAGGACAGGAAAGTCATGATGGCGATGACCAGCACCAGCGCGCGGCCGGCAATGTTCTGAGCCGGCACGATCGGCGCCATCTTGCGTTGTGCGCGCGGCCTCGCCTCCACCGCCTCGCCATCCTGCTCCTCGAAATGGTCGGCCGACTGCTCAGTCATAGATATCAAGCCTTCCGCCGGCCAAGATCATGCGGCGCGCGTCGACCTGCTCCATCAGGCCCAGGTCGTGCGTGGCGATCACAACGGCGGTACCAAGCCGGTTGAGCTCGATGAACAGCCGCAGCAGCCGCCGCGCCAGCGGCGGATCGACATTGCCGGTCGGCTCGTCGGCGAGCAGGATCTCCGGCTGCTCGATCAGGGCGCGCGCGATCGCGGCACGCTGCTTCTCGCCGCCGGACAGGACCGGCGGCAGCACATGCATGCGCTCGCCGAGCCCCACCCATTTCAACAACTCGGTGACATCGGTGCGGTAGCTCGCTTCCTCGCGCCCGCGCACGCGCAGCGGCAGCGCGACATTCTCATAGGTGGTCATGTGGTCGAGCAGGCGAAAGTCCTGGAAGACCACGCCGATGCGGCGGCGCAGATGCGGCAGTTCGGTGCGTGAGATGCGCGAGCGGTCCTTGCCGAAGATGGTGATCAGTCCACGCGTCGGTTTCAGCGACATGAACAAAAGGCGCAGCAATGTCGTCTTGCCGGCACCCGAAGGACCGCTCAGGAACTGGAAGGAGCGCTCCGGTATGTGCAGGGAGATGTCGCGGAGGATTTCCGGACCCATGCCATAGCGGAGGCCGACATTTTCAAAGCGAATCAATTTCGACGACCTGAATTTCCTGGCCGCGGCGAACCGGCCTGTTTTGTGAAAAGACCATCGGCCGGCATGGTTAACCGGCGGTTAATTCCTGGCTCGTTTAGGCTCTTCAAGAGGGCTCCGGTGGGGAAGCGTTAACCATTTGTGTTTACGCAAAAGAAACGAAAAGCGAACATGCGCAATACTGGGGCCGTGATGGCTGACGAACGAACCGCGCGCCCGGTTTCCGGCGAAATCATGACCGATCCCGCGGCAGTTGCCGCGGTTGACCGGATCTTGCGCGCTCCGGCGGATGATATCATCGATGCGGATTATATGGTGTTGCCGCAGCCGGCCTCACCAGTCGAAAATGTTTCGCCGCTGCCGCGTGCGATTGTCACCCCGCCTATCGAAGGCATGGACATGCTGCGCAAGCCGGAAACGCCGGCGGAACGGCCGCCGGCCTCGCGCGGCGGTCCGATCTTCTGGATCGCCGGCATCGGTGCCGCCCTTGCTGCCTTCTGGGTCTCGGGCGGTCATGCGCTGGTGCGCCAGGCACCGCTCCTGCCCGGCGCGCAAGCGTCGGCGCTGACCATTTCAGGCGTGACGTCACGCGTCGACGCCTCCGGCGCCAATCCGGTGCTGTTCGTCGACGGCGAGGCCGCCAATGATGGGACGAGGCCGGCGACAATGCCGCCACTCGAAATCCGGGTGACGGGCAATGACGGGCGAACAACCCGCTATACGCTGGGGACATCTGGCCATTCGCTGGCATCGGGCGAAAGATTCGGCTTTGCCAGCCGGCTCGACGTGCCTAAGAACGGCGTAAGGACCGTTTTGGTCACCTTCGCCGAATAGCGTGTGTCGATATTCAGGTGAAGCCGGTCTGCAAACGGTGGTTCCCCGCGCTTCCGGTGCTCACGTACTTAAGTACGCTCCGCTCCGGTTCTCGGAAACCACCGCTTTCGGCTCGGCCTGACCTGAATCCCATCACACGCTCGGTGTGAAGGCGTTGGGAAAAAACTGGAGAGGGCGAGAAATGCCAAACGTGCGCGGCAAGGACATCGAAGTCCTGTTTTCGGCATCGGCGATCGCGCGGCGCAATCTCGAACTCGCCAAGGAGATCGCCGGGCACGATTATCACGATCTCTTGGTGATTTCGGTGCTGAAAGGCTCGTTCATCTTCGCCGCCGACCTGATCCGCGCCATGCATGATGTCGGCCTGTCGCCGGAAGTCGAGTTCATCTTCATCTCCAGTTATGGCGCCGGCACAACCAGCGGCGAGGTGAGGGTGCTGCGCGACATCGACAACGAGGTCGCCGGCCGCGACGTGCTGTTGATCGACGACATTCTGGAATCGGGCAAGACGCTAAGCTTCACGCGCGACCTGATGCTGTCGCGTGGCGCGAAAAGCTGTTCCATCACCGTGCTGCTCGACAAGCGCATGCGCCGCCAGACCGCGCTCAACGCCGATTACGTCGGCTTCGACTGCCCCGATTATTTCGTCGTCGGCTATGGCATGGATGTGGCGCATGCCTTCCGTGAATTGCCGTTCGTGGGTGTGGTGAAAGGCGACGTGTAAGGCGAGTGCCTCGCACCGGTGAATCCTGAAAAAGGCCTTAACGGTGGCAGGAAAATTAGTGTGGACGAACGCCGGGGTTTTCAGGAAAAGTCAACGTTTCGCCACCAAATATGCCGGCCATGGCAAAGCTTTTGATCGTCGAGGACGATGAGTCCGTCCGCACCCTCGCAGCCCGCGCGCTCGAACGCGCCGGCCACTCAATCGATATCGCCGCCGATGGCGCGCAGGGGCTTTCGCTGATCCGCGCCGCAAAAGGCGGTTACGATCTCGTCGTCTCCGACATACGCATGCCCGAGATGGACGGCATCGAGATGGCGGTTGCGGCAGCCGCGCTTTTTCCCGCGATGAAGATCATGCTGATGACCGGCTATGCCGACCAGCGCGAGCGCGCCGAGGAATTGAACGGCATCATCCTCGATGTCGTGCAAAAGCCCTTCACGCTGGCCGAGATCCGTTCTCGCGTCGAACGCGCGCTGATCTGCTTCGCCTGATCAGGCTGGATCCCTGGCGACAAGCGCCGGTGCCGGGCTGGCGCGGCGCTCGGTGTTGAGCGCCAGCAGGCCGGCGCCGATGATAAGCGCCGCGCCGATCACCGTTGCTGACCTGGGCACCTCGGCGAAGAACAGGAAACCCCACAGCGGCGACCACAGGATGCCGGTGTATTCGAAGGTGGCGACGCGGTTGGCCGGCGCCAGCCGGTAGCCTTGCGAGAGCAGGATCATGCCGGCTGCGGCGACGAAACCGCAGGCGGCCATCTTGAGGAAATCCGGCAGCGTCGGCCAGATCCATGGTCGCACCAGGAATTCGAGGCTCGGGTGGACAGCGTGGGTTATGCCCGCAATGTGAAACGTGCCGGCGACGACGGCCGCGCCGACGAGATAGGCGCCGTTCTGGTAGAAGGCCATGACAGTGGACGATTCGGTATCGCCGATCTTGCGAGCCATCAGCTGCGAGAAGGCGTAGAGCACGGCCGAGCCCAGCGACAGCAAGGCCGCCCAGTCGAACAGCCCTGCGCCGGGCCGCAGCATCACCAGGACGCCAAACATGCCGATCAGCACGGTTGACAGGGTCTGCCAGGAAACGCGCTCGCCGAGATAGGGGCCGGCCATCGCCATGATGCAGAGCGGCGCCATGAAATAAAGCGCCACGGCGTCGGCCAGCGGCAGGGCGGCGATGGCCAGGTAATAGACCGTGTAGGAGGTGAACTGGATGAAGGCGCGTATCGTCAGCAGGCCGAACCGTTTCGACAGGATTGCCCGCAGCCCGACATCGACGTGAACCAGAACGATCAGGATCGGCAAGGCTATGATCGAGCGGATCGCCATCACCTCGGTCACCGGGTAGCCGCTCGACACGGCTTTGACGAGCGGATCCTGCAGCGAGAAGACCAGCACGCCCAGGCACAGGCTCAGGATGCCGCCCACCATCCTATTCTGCATCCGTTCAGGCTCCCGCGCATCCGATCCGGCGACCCTCACCAGATCAAAAAGAACCCGCCACCGTTTTCGGGTAGCGGGCACGAGTGAGGACTCTTGATTGGTCCGCGGCCGATTTCGCGACTGCATTTCCAATGGGTGATGCGATTATCGTTCGGCGTTTGACATGTTGCAAACGAATTGGAATGATGCCAGCGATCAAATCCGCTTATGATGGATGCCATGCGGCCAACCCTCGACAGTGATCTCCTGCGTACCTTTGTCGCCATCGCCGAGGCTGGCAATTTCACGAGGGCCGCCGAGCAGGCCGGCCGCACGCAATCGGCCGTGTCGATGCAGATGAAGAAGCTCGAAGAGCTGGTCGGCGACAGCCTTTTCGAGCGAGGTTCACGCGGCGTCGCACTGACGCGGCGGGGCGGCGAACTCATCGTCAATGCCCGCCGTATCGTTTCGCTGCTCGACGAAACGGCGGCGTCGATGGCGGCGGCGCCGCTCGGTGGGCCGGTGCGCATCGGCATTCCGGAGGAATATGGCCATGCCATCCTGTCTCGCGCGCTCGGCGCATTTTCGAAGCGCCACACCAAGGTCGAGGTCACCGTGCGCTACGCGCATTCGGAGGCGCAGATCGCGGCGCTCGCCGCCGGCGAGCTGGATCTATGCGTGGTGTTCGAATGGCAGGACCCATCCGGCGGCGAAGTGCTGATGCACGATCCGACGGTCTGGGTGACGTCGAACCTGCATCACATGCATGAGGAGCGCCCGGTGCCGATCGCGCTCTACAACCGCGCCGGCTGGTGCAAGGACTTCGCCATCAAATCGCTGGAGCAGCGCGGCCTTGCCTATCGCGTCGCCTATACAAGCGATACCAATGGCGGCCTGAAGCTTGCCGTCACCTCAGGGTTGGCGATCGCGCCGATCTCACGCAGCAACATTCCGGCGGACTGCCGAGAGCTGACGTCCGCGGACGGGTTCGGCGACATCGATTCCTCCAATGTGGTGATGCATCGCAACCCGAATGCGTCAGGCGAAGCAATCGACGGCATGCAGGAGGCAATCCGCGAGGCGTTCGTCAACAGGTAGATCGGCTTCATGGAAATGAAGCTGGCCGCTCTCGCCGCTTCCTATTTCAGCTCCAGCAGCCGTTCCAGATAGCTGCGCTCGATGTCGGGGCTGAGCGCATTGCCGAGCCGCTTGCGGATCGCTTCCAGGATCTGGCGCGCGCGCTGCACGTCGATCTCGTCGGGCACTTTCACCGAATCGCCGAAATCGGGACCCTGGCTGGCGCGCGGCCGGCCGAGCGGGTCACGGTCGGCATCCTGCTGGCGGCCGCCTTCCTGGCTGCCGCCCTGGTCGCCCTGCATGGCCTGCATCTGTTTCATCATGTCCTTGGCGCCCTTGCGCAGCGCCTCGAGCGCCCGGCCCTGGTGGCCGACGGCCTCGTCGCCCTGGCCCTCGCCAAGCGCCTGCTCGGCGCTGCCCATGGACTTGCCGGCCTCGCCAAATCCTTCATTGGGCTCCATGCCCATGCCCTCCAGGCCTTTCTTCAGCTGCTCGAGATCGCTCTTCAGCTGGCCCTGGCCTTCCTGCAGCTGCTTCAGCGCATCGGCGAATTCCTGCGGCGTCATCGGCTTTGGCTCGCCATTCTCGCCGGGCTTGCCGTTTTCGCCCGATTGACCTTGCTCATCGTTCTGGCCAAGCTGCTCGTCGCGGTTGCGGCCGCGCTGGCGCTCGCCGCGCTGCATCTGATCCATGCGGAAGGTGTCGTTCATCATCTCCTGCTGGCGCCGCAGGATCTCGCCAAGCTTATCCATCTGCTGACGCATCTGGCTGTCCTGCTCGCCCCCCTGCTGCTGGCGACCGGCCTGGAGGTTGTTCATCATGTCTTGCAACTGAGACAGCAATTGCTGGGCCTTGTCGCGAGCGCCCGACTTCGCCAGATTTTCGATCTGGTCCATCATGCGGTCGATGTCGCTCTGGCGCAGCTCCTGGCCGTTCTGCTGCATCTGCGGCGCGTTCGGGTTCTGCTTGGCGCGTTCGGCGAATTCCTGCAGGAACTGGTTCATCGCCTCGCGAAGTTCCTTCATCGCCTTCTCGATCTCGGCATCGCTGGCGCCATTCTTGATGGCATCCTGCAGGGCCTGCTGGGCCTGGCGCAGCCGCTTTTCGGCGGCCGAGAGGTTGCCCTCCTCGATACCAAGCGCGATCTCCCAGAGGTAGGCAACCTCGCTGCGCAATTGATCGTCGTTCACCGCCAGCTTCAGCCGGCTCATCGCGCTCATGATGGCGAGGTAGTGGGACATGGTATCGAACGTGTCTTCGGGCCGCAGCGTGATGGCCTCCATCAGGTCGAGCACGCGCGGCTTGGCATTGGCGTCGAGCGCAAGCAGGCGGCGCTGTTCGATCAGCGCGCGTGCCAGCGGGTTGGCGAAGGGCCGTTCGGGCATCACGAGCGTCTTGGTTTCGCTTGAGGCGGTGTGGCCGGCGTCGTCGGTGGCGACCAGCGTCAGCTTGATGCTGCTGCCGGCCCAGACATGCTCGGTCAGGTCCTTCGTGGTCTTGGCGGCATTCGACTTGCCGCCGCGGCGCGGCAGTGTCAGCGGCATTTCGGGCGGACCGTAGAGCGGATGCGCACCCGGCGCCTGCGGGTCGGCCAGCGCGAAGGCCGCCTTGGCGGTGGCGGCGCCGTAGTCGTCGTCGATCTGATAGTTGAGCTCGAAGGCGCCGTTGGCGGCGCGCTTGGGCTCGCCGACGAAGCGGATCTGCGGCGGCTTGTCCGCGATCACGGCGAAAGCCCAGCGGCCAAGCTGATCCTCCCCCGATTTCAGCGTCATCGTCCCGTCGCCGGTCAGCTTGCTGGCGAACTGGCGCACCTTCGAGGCGGACGGCACCGCCGGGCTTGCTGCCGGTTTGGCGGCGGCTTGCGGGCTTGCGGGGTCGATGGCGCGCGCATTGCCGTCCTTGTCGGCATAGGCGAGCGTTTCCTCGCCCGAGCCTCCGGTAACGCGCAAGGAGACGTCGCTGCCCTCGGGGACATGAAAGGTCGGCGTCGCCTGGTTGGCGTCGGCCGTCAGGAAGATCGGAGGCTTGCCGGTATAGGCCGGCGGCGTCACCCATGCGTCGATGCGCGGCGGTACGGTGTCGAGCGTCCCATGTGCGCTGAACCCATCGCCCAGCCGGCCGCCGGTCGGCCCAAAGGAGAAGGCAAAGGCAGTGACCAGCAGGAGCGCCGCCACGGCGCGCAACCCCCACGGGTCGCGCTCCGGCACGCGCGTGCGCGGCAGATCGGCGCTGAGATTGTCGAGCTTTCCAGCCATTCGCTTCTGGTGCTCGCGCCAGAGCGCTTGCGAGAAACTGCTTTCCTGGCCGCTGGGCCGGTCGCTCTGCACCTGTACGGGGCTGTGCAGCAGTCTGTTGGCGGCTTCGATGCGGCGATCGATCTCGGCCGCGCCAGGGATGCGGAAAAAGCGCAGCGGATAAAGCGCCGCCAGACCTGCCAGGCAGAACATGGCGGTAAGGCCGATCCGCACCACGTCGGGCAGCCGGGGGAAAATACCGAACCAGGAGACGCTCAGGAACAGGCCGACGACGATAATGAGCGGAAGCAGCAGCGGCCAGCCACGCTCGATCGCCATCGAGATCCGCGTCGCCAGCCGGCTCAAGGCCAGGCGTCCGGCCAGGCCGCGATCGCTGCTGAAGATGGGTCGTTCGGTCATCGGCCCCTTCCTAGAGCCCTGTTCCGTCCAGAAGGACCGCAATGGGCTCAACCTCTTTGGGCATGATCTGTTCCGAAACTCGGATTCCACTTTTCGCGATCATGCGGCGAGGCGGGCGGGATAGCCCAAGCCTCACGACTCGAAGAATACCAGCAAACACGGCAAAGGCGAGGCAGTTTGAAAGAACGTGAAGCCTGCCGAAATGGTTGCAATCAGAAATTGGCGGGGTCTGCGTTGGCGCCACAGACCAGCACGGCGACCCGTTCGCCCGGTGTCGGCGCGTAACGGCCCGACAGGATCGCGGCGAAGGCGGCGGCACCACCCGGCTCCGAGATGATGCGCACGCGGTTCCAGAGCGCCTTCTGGGCGGCGATGATGTCGTCGTCGCTGACCAGGATGGAGCGTTCGACGAAGGCTTCGGCGATCGGGAACATCATCTCGCCGACGCGCTTCGGCGCCAGCGAATCGGCGGCGATGCCTTCCGCGGGCGCGTCAACCGGATGGCCGGCCTCGAAGGCGCGATGGAGGGTCGGCGCGCCCTCGGGCTCTACGGCGACGATGCGGATGCGGCCGGCATACCAGGCGGCGATCCCCCCGATCAGGCCGCCACCGCCGACGGCGACCAGCAGCGTGTCGATCTCAGGCAGATCGCTTTCGATTTCGAGCCCGAGCGTGCCCTGGCCGATCAGCGTCTCCTCCTGGTTGAAGGCGTGGATCCGCAAGGCGCCGGTTTCCCCCGCGAATCGTTCGCTGGCAGCCAGCGCCTCGGCATAGCGGGCGCCGCCGACAACGAGGTCGGCGCCATAGCCCCGGATGCGGTCCAGCTTGGCCTGCGGGCTCACTTCGGGAACGAAGATGGTCGCTCCGTGGCCAAGCCGCATGGCGGCGTAGGCGACGGCGGCGCCATGATTGCCGCCCGATGCGGCGACGACCCCGGCCTCGGGAACCGGCCGCTCCAACAGGTTGGTGAAAGCGCCGCGGGCTTTGAACGAGCCGGAATGCTGCAGGCATTCGAGCTTGAGGTCGACCGCCAAAGGCGGCAGGTCGAAGTCGGCCATGTCGACGCGCAGAACCGGTGTATGCCTGATATAGGGGCGGATGCGCGGTTCCATCGCGGCGATGCGTGCGCGTGTGACGACGTTGCCCTGCGACATCAAAATCTCCTTGGGATTGACAGCAATTAGTAACTTGGCAAAATGACTAAATGCAAGAGGTTGATATCTTCAAGGCGATCGCCAACGAGCGCAGACTGCAGGTTCTCGACTGGCTCAAGGATCCACGTGCGCATTTCCGGGCACAGGCGGATGGCGATCTGGTCGAGGACGGCGTCTGCGCTCTGCTGATCGCCGAGAAGCTCGGCATCACTCAGGCGACGCTTTCCGAGCATATGCGCGTGCTCATCCAGGCCGGCCTGCTCAGAACCAAGCGCATCAAGCAATGGACCTTCTACCGCCGTGACGAGGACAGGATCGCCGACGCAAGGGCACTCATCCAGAACCGGTTATAGCGTCGCGGCAGGGCGGCTTACGCAAGCCAGTCCGGCACCGAATCCAGCCCGATCAGCTCGTCATAGGTCAGGCGCGGACGCACGACATGGAAACGGTCGCCGTCGACCAGCACCTCCGGCACCAGCAGGCGGGTGTTGTAGGTGCCGGCCTGGACCGCGCCATAGGCGCCGGCGGTGGAAACGGCGACGAGGTCGCCCGCCATCATCCGGGGCAGGTCGCGGTCGAGGCCGAGATAATCGCCGGTCTCGCAGACTTGGCCGACCACATCGACCATCATGCGCGGCGCGTCGGCCGGCGGCTGCACGACCGGCTTGATCTCATGGAAGGCATCGTAGAGCGTCGGCCGGATCAAGTCATTCATGGCCGCGTCGACTACGAGGAAATTCTTGGCGTCGCCTTCCTTCACGAAAATCACTTCCGACACCAGGATGCCGGCATTGCCAACGATCAGCCGACCCGGCTCGAACATGACCTTCAGACCCAATTTGGTGACGTGCTTGCGGACGATCTGGGCATAGGCGTCGGGCAAGGGAGGCGGATTGTTGTCGATGCGGTAGGGAATCCCGAGGCCGCCGCCGAGGTCGACATGCTCGATGGCGTGGCCGTCGCCGCGCAGCGCACCGACCAGGTCGACCAGCAGGGCGAAGGCGTCGTCGAAGGGCTGCAACTCGGTGATCTGGCTGCCGATATGGGTATCGATGCCGGTGATCCGGATGCCCGGAAGCGTTGCCGCGCGGGCGTAGACCTGGCGCGCCCGCTGGCAGGGAATGCCGAACTTGTTCTCGGCCTTGCCGGTTGAGATTTTCTTGTGGGTCTTGGCGTCGACATCGGGATTGATTCGCAGCGAGATCGGCGCCACCTTGCCGAGCGCCACGGCACGTGCCGACAACAGCTCGAGTTCCGGCTCGGATTCGACGTTGAAGCAGAGAATGCCGGCTTCGAGCGCAAAGTCCATTTCGCGCGCGGTCTTGCCGACGCCGGAGAACAGGATCTTGCCGGCCGGTACGCCGGCGGCCAGAGCCCGGCGCAATTCGCCTTCCGAGACCACGTCGGCACCGGCGCCCAGCTTGGCCAAGGTCCGCAGCACCGCCTGGTTGGAATTGGCCTTCATGGCGTAGCAGACCAGCGTATCGAGCCCGGCAAAGGCCTGGACGAAGACACGGTAGTGCCTGGTCAGGGTCGCCGTCGAATAGCAGTAGAACGGCGTGCCGACCTGTGCGGCAATATCAGGGATCGCCACGTCCTCGGCATGCAGCACGCCGTCGCGGTAGTCGAAATGGTTCACGAGAGTGGTTCCGGAAGTTGAGGCACGATGCGATCGGGTTTGGAAAGACCAATCCCGCCTTCATCGAAGCTAGATCAGCGGGTCGAGAATGAACTTCTTGTCCACGACCGGTTTTTCCGGTTCCGGCGGCACGGGCTGGTGGGCCTTCTCGGCATCCTTGCGTGCCTGGACAGCCGCCTCGTAGGGCGTGTCGAGGCCCGCCTTGCGGCCGCAGGCGGTCACGAAGGCAAGCGCCGCAAGCAGCGTCAGCGTCACCAAAATCCTGCTTCCGGTCATCGATCCATCCGTCCGAAACTCTCTGTCCGCCGCTGCTTTTAGCCGAGTTCTGGTTGCATTGCACCCCGGATATTGCTGATCGCGAAATCGGGGTTACGCTTTGGCGAGACGCCTTTTCCAATAGCGGATCTGCTTTCTCACTTCCGACGGTGCGGTGCCGCCGAAGCTGGTGCGGCTCTTGACCGAGCTCTGCACCGCCAGCACCGAAAATATGTCGGAAGTGATGCCCGGGTTGATCGATCGCAGATCCTCCAGCGAAAGTTTTTCCAGGCTGACCTTCTTGTCTTCGGCCAGCGCCACCGCGCGGCCGGTGACATGATGGGCCTCGCGGAACGGTAGGCCCAAAGTGCGCACCAGCCAGTCGGCGAGATCGGTGGCGGTGGCATGGCCGGAGCCGGCGGCCTTCTTCATCGCGGCGGCATTGACCGTCATGTCCGCAACCATGCCGGTCATCGCGGCCAGCATCAGGTCGAGCGTCTCGGCCGCGTCGAACACCGATTCCTTGTCTTCCTGCATGTCCTTGCCGTAGGTCAAAGGCATGCCCTTCATCACCGTTAGCAGGCCGACCAGATGGCCGTTGACGCGGCCTGTCTTGCCGCGAACCAGTTCGGCGGCGTCGGGGTTCTTCTTCTGCGGCATGATCGAGGAGCCGGTGGAAAAACTATCCGACAGCCTGATGAAGCCGAATTGCGGCGTCGACCAGATGATGATCTCCTCGGCCAGCCGCGACAGATGGGTGGCGCAGATCGCCGCCATGGCAAGGAACTCCAGCGCGAAATCGCGGTCCGAGACGCTGTCTAGCGAATTGCGCATCGGCTCGCGGAAACCGAGCGCGCTCGCGGTCTGGTGGCGGTCGATCGGGAAGCTGGTGCCGGCAAGGGCGGCGGCACCGAGCGGGCTCTCGTCCATCCGTTCGATCGCGTCGCGCACGCGCGACAGGTCGCGCGAAAACATCTCGACATAGGCCATGCAATGATGGCCGAAAGTGACCGGCTGCGCCGCCTGCATGTGGGTGAAACCCGGCATGACGGTCGCCGCATGTTCCTCGGCTCGCGCCAGGAGGGCCATGATCAAGCCTTTCAACGCCTCGGCGACACGAAAGCATTCGTCCTTGACCCAGAGCCTCAGATCGACGGCCACCTGGTCGTTGCGCGAACGGGCGGTGTGCAGGCGGCCGGCCGCCGGACCGATCAGATCGGCAAGGCGGGCCTCGACATTCATGTGGATGTCTTCCAGCCGCGCCGAAAACTCGAAGCTGCCGGCTTCGATCTCTTTCAGGATCGTGTTCAGACCGTGAGCGATTTTTTCTTGATCGGCCGCCGAAATAATGCCCGTTTGCGCCAGCATCTCGCTATGGGCGATCGAGCCTCTTATGTCCTGCGCGTAGAGTTTGCGGTCGAACGAGATCGACGCGTTGATCGCTTCCATGATCGCGGCCGGACCCGAGGCAAATCGTCCGCCCCACATCTGGTTGCTGGTCTTCTTGTCGCTCATGGCTATAACCCGTGCTTCGGAGCAGTTTTGAGAAAATGGCAGACGGAAACAGATTTTTCCCGGCCCCGCGCCTGATCCTCGCCGCCCTGGTGGCGGGAGCGCTGGCCGGCGCGGTCGGGGTATATGTCAGCGGGAGCCGGTCTGGCAACAACGCCGCGCCCCAAGCAGCCGCAGGCGACAGCAAGGACGATGTCGCCTGCGCCGCCAAGAGCGATCGCGCCAAGAAGGTCGCGGCCGCGGCCACCGGCGAGGTCGCGGCACTTTTGCCGGCCGATCCGCCGCAGTCGATGAGGAGCCTCGCCTTCAACGGTCCGGACGGCAAGCCGATGACGATCGCCGATCATGCCGGCAAGACGGTGCTGCTCAATCTCTGGGCCACGTGGTGCGCGCCCTGCCGTGCCGAAATGCCGGCGCTCGATGCGCTGCAAAAGGAGAAAGGCAGCGCCGCCTTTCAGGTCGTCGCCGTCAACGTCGATGCCGGCGACGACGTGAAACCGAAGAAGTTTCTCGCCGATACCGGTGTGCACACGCTCGGCTACTACCGCGATTCGACGATGACGCTGTTCAACGACCTCAAGACGCGCGGTCTGGCGCTCGGCCTGCCCGTCACCATGCTGATCGACGGCGAAGGCTGCCTGATCGCCCACATGAACGGTCCGGCCGAATGGGCCGGGCCCGATGCAAAGCGGCTGGTCGAGACGGCGCTCGGGTCGTGAGCCGGAGCAACTCCAGGAAAAGTGTGTAACGGTTTTCCGTCCGGAATTGCGTAAAAACAAGGAGCTCTAGGCCGAGCGTACGCTCGGTTTGAGCAATACGAGGCTGCCATCCTGGCGGTCGGCGCCTCGCGCCCGAACACGCTTGCCGTGGCCGGTCAGGTCCCCGAACGCCTCGATCGGCGCCGGCTTGCCGAGATAATAGCCCTGGCCGATCTCACAGGCCTCGGCGTCGAGGAACTTCAACTCGCCGAGCGTCTCGACGCCCTCCGCCAGCACCGGCAGGCCCAGGCCGCGCCCCAGCCCGAGCACGGCGCGCACGATCGCCGCAACCTGGCCGTTGGTGTCGACGGACTTGATGAAGGAACCGTCGATCTTGATCTTGTCGAAAGGGAAGGCGCGAAGGTTGGAGAGGGAGGAATAGCCGGTTCCGAAATCATCCATGGCCACGCGCACGCCAAGCGCCTTGACCTGTCGCAAACTCGCCAGCGCGCGCGGCATGTCCTTCACCAGCGCCGTCTCGGTGATTTCGAGTTCCAGCCTGGCCGCCGCGAGACCGGACTTGAGCAAGGTCTCGTGCACCTTTCGACTGAAGTTCGGATTGTGCAACTGCACCGCGGAGACGTTGACGGCCACCGTCAGGGGATTTTCCCAACGGGCGGCCTCCTGGCACGCTGCCGTCAGCACCCAATCTCCGATCTGGCCGATGGCGCCGCTGTCCTCCGCCAGGGGAATGAATATGGACGGGGGAACATCGCCGCGTTCGGGATGCCGCCAACGGATCAAGGCTTCGAAGCCGACCATCCTGCCGCTGCTGATCTCTTTCTGCGGCTGGTAGACGAGATAGAATTCGTCGCGCGCGACTGCCTGGCGCAGTTCGTGCTCCATGACGCGCTTGTCGCGAGCCTCGGCGCCCATCGACGCCTCGAAATAGCGATAGGTGTCCCTGCCTTCGGTCTTGGCGCGATAGAGCGCGGTATCCGCATGACTGATGAGGCTGGCTTGGTCTTCCGCGTCCAGCGGATAGAGCGCGATGCCGATGCTCCCCGATACCAGCCCGCCACCCGCCGAGAGCCGGTTCTCCTCGCGCATCGCGGCGAGCACCGCGTCGGCTATCCGGCTCGCCGCCTGCGGGTCGGGCAGGTTGGGGGCGATGATGGCGAATTCGTCGCCTCCAAGGCGCGCCAGCATCTGTCCGTGGCGAAGAACGCCGGAGACGCAATTCGCCACCTTCTGAAGCATCGCGTCGCCGGCGCCATGCCCATAAAGATCGTTCACTTCCTTGAAGCGATCGAGGTCGAGCAGCAGAAGCGCAAGATGTCCGCCCCTCGCGCCCTTGCCGGGTTTTGCGTCTCGGCTCGTGGTCGCGATTTCGGTATCAAGCCGGCTGGAAAAGCTACGGCGGTTGGCGAGCCCCGTCAGCGGATCGAAATGAGCGAGGCGAAGGATTTCCTGCTCCGCCTTCTTGCGTTCGCGAATGTCGCGGACGGCCACGACATTGTGGGGCTTGCCGCAATAGTCGATGCTTCTGGCGATCAGTTCGACAGGGATTCTCATCCCGTCGCGATTGCTCAGTTCCGCCTCCCACGGCTGTCCCTGGAAGTTGATCAGGTCGGATGCGGTGCGCTCATCAAAGAGGTCGCCAAGTTCCCTTCCGTTCAGTGTCGTTGCGACCATGCCGGTCAGCCTGGCCATGCTGTCGTTGACACTGACGATGCGATTGCCGTCGCAAACGATCAGGCCTTCCACCGCGGCGTTGGCCAAGCCGTGCATGCGGTCGACCTCAAGCTTTTGGCGGCGGAAGCGCAGGTCGATCCACAGCGCGGAGGCCGAAAGCACCAGGATCACCAGAGTGGCCGCAGCGGCGGCGAAGGCCTGCGAGGTCGGTGCGACGGTGTGTTCGGATATGGCTATCGAGGAATCCGGGAAGATCGAGACGGCAGCCATGGCTATGAAGTGCAGGCCGCAGATTGCCAGCGTCAGCAAGACCGCACCGGCAAGTGTCGCAGGCATCGACGAGCCACGCAGGACGACGCGCAAAGCCAGCGCCGCGAGCGTCACGCCGACCAGCAAGGAGACGGCGACGAGGAGCAGGTTCCATTCGATCCGGCCCTCGACCTCGAATGCCGCCATGCCGATGTAGTGCATGGCCGCGATACCGCCGCCCAGAACGGCACCGCCGACCAGATGATAATCAAGCTCGTCGCGCAAGGTGGCGACCCACATGCCAACCGCCGTCACCGCCACCGCACCAGCGAGCGAGAGTACTGAAAGTCCGGGATCATAGGCGTTGGGTATTCCCGGCGTGAAGGCAAGCATGGCGATGAAGTGCGTGGCCCAAATGCCGAAGCCGGTCGAGGTGGAGGCGATCGTCAGCCAGGCAAGCCGATTTCGATCCGTCGAGCGGCCTATGTGATGAAGAAGATTGACGGCTGAAAAACAGGAAATTCCACAAATCAGCGCTGCCAGAGCAACCAGCCTCAGATCGTGCTGGTTCACGATGCAATTATAGATCGTCAGCATCTTATTCCCCCTAGCCCGCAGGAAATAAAGAAAGAAACATGACTGATTAATGCTTGGCTGTTGAAGGATCGATAAAGCCGCCTGCAACCACAGCGTGCCTTTGCGGCGCAAGCTGACCGCAAGAGCACAGACCAGGTCAGCCGCATCGATTGAAGGCAACGGCTATTTCAGGCGGCGTCGGCGAGGCATTGAAGGTGGTGGCCTGGAACGTCGAGCGGCTTCGTCATGTCGATGCCATTGCACGAACGCTTCACCAGCATTTCATCATCCCTTTGCCGGATAACAATGACGGTCTTTACGTCTTTGGCAGGCGCCCTAGCTACCTAGGGCGCCGGTGTGACGTTTTCATGCCGCTGTCGCCGCCGAAGGGGAGAAAAGACCAGCTGTGTTCAGGCCCGCAAGGGCCACAACAGACTGTCACATACCTTCTCTAAGAGAGCGGGCAAGGACTTGCGCAAGACCCTTGTCAACAGTCATTCAAGAGGGAAGAAATCATGACGATCATCGAGCGGGGCTTTGCTGCCCTTGCCGCAGGCGTGCTGAGCACCGCGCTGGCGATGCCTGCCTTCGCGGAACCGGCAAAATTCGATTTCTGGTTCGGCCTTTCGGGCGATCTCGCACGTGTCGTGGACACGCTGTGCAAGAATTTCAACGCCTCGCAGAAGGACTATGAAGTCGTCTGCACCAGCCAGGGCAACTACGACGCCACCTTGCAGAACACCATTGCCGCCTTCCGCGCCGGCAAGCAGCCCGCCGTCGTTCAGGTCTATGACGTCGGCACCGCCACCATGATGCTGTCGGGTGCCTACAAGCCCGCCGACAAGCTCATGGAAGAAAACGGCTACAAGATCGACTACGCCGATTATTTCCCCGGCATCGCCCGCTATTACGCCACGTCGAAAGGCGAGATGCTGTCCTTCCCGTTCAATTCGTCGACCCCGCTGATGTACTGGAACAAGGACGCCTTCGCCAAGATCGGCAAGAGCGAGGCGCCGAAGACCTGGGAAGACGTCGGCGCCGACCTCAAGGCGTTGAAGGACGCCGGCTATGAATGCCCGATGGCGATCAACATCTCGGCCAATGAAAGCTGGCAGCTCATGGAGCAGTTCTCGGCGCTGCACAACCAACCGATCGCCACGAAGAACAATGGCTATGACGGCCTCGACGCCCGTCTCGAAGTCAACAAGACCAAATTCGTGCAGTACGTCACCGACCTCAAGAAATTGTATGACGCCGGCCTGATCAAGATCAAGTCGAAGGATCTCGGCCAGGATATGGTCCAGGCCTTTGCCACCGGTACCTGCCAGGTCATCCTGACCTCGGTCGGCGATCACGGTACGGTTGGCCGTACGCAGAAGGAAGGCATGAACTGGGACGTTGCCGAACTGCCCGTCTATGCCGGCACGGAGCGCAAGAACTCGCTCGTCGGCGGCGCATCGCTGTGGGTTCTCTCCGGCAAGTCGGATGCTGAATACAAGGGCGCGGCCGCGTTCCTCAACTTCATCCACGATCCGAAGACCGCCCTGTTCTGGTCGACCAACACCGGTTACATCCCGGTGACCAAGTCGGGCTTCGACTACATGAAGGGCCAGGGCTTTTACGACAAGGCGCCTTACAAGGGGCGCGAAGTCGCGATCGCCAGCCTGACCGCCTCCGAGCCGACCGAAATCACCCGCGGCATCCGCCTGGGCAATTTCACCCAGATCCGCGCCGAGTTCGGCACCCAGATGCAGGCGATCTTCGCCAACAAGGTCAGCGTGCAGGAAGGCCTCGACACGCTGGTCAAGAACGGCGACGCCATCCTCGACCGCTTCCAGCAGACCTATCCGGGAAAAACCCTGCCCTGATCCAGGGAAATTCCGGGCCGCCGGCCGACCCGTTTGAGCATGATCCCGAAAACCGTCTCCACTTTCGGGATCATGCTTGGGTCGACGGGCGGCTATTTCGTTATTAATCTTTCGCTTGCTTTAAGCTGACCACCCTGCGGCAACGGCGGACCGATGGAAAAACGCGTCACTTTCGGCAGTTGGACAGTCGGCATTCTTTTCGCGGTGCCGCAACTTGTCCTGATCTTCACCTTCTTCTACTGGCCTGCCGGCCAGGCCGTATACTGGTCGCTGACGCTGCAGCAGCCCTGGGGCGGCGGCAACATCTGGGTCGGTCTCGACAATTTCCGCTCGATCCTAGCCAACGCCGATTACTGGAACTCGATCACTGCCAGTCTTGTCTTTGCTGGCATCAGCACCGGGCTTGCGATGTTCGTCGCGCTCGTGCTCGCCGCGCTCACCGACCGCCAGCTAGCCGGCTCGCGTCTCTATCGCGTGGTGCTGATCTGGCCCTACGGTATCGCCGCACCCGCGCTGGCGATGGCGTTCCGCTTCATCCTGGCCCCCGAAGCCGGCTTCATGGCCGTCGTCAACCAGGTCTGGCCCGGCTTCTGGGATCCCGGCCTCGACGGCGCAGACGCCATGGCTTCGATTATCGTCGCCTTCTCCTGGAAATATGTCGGCTATAACTTCATTTTCTTCCTTGCCGCGTTCCAGGCCATCCCGCGTTCCCTGATCGAAGCCGCCGCGATGGACGGCTCTGGTGTCATGAGGCGCTTCTGGGATATCCAGTTTCCGCTGATCACGCCGACCATCTTCTTCCTGCTTGTCATCAACATCACGGAAAGCTTCCAGGATTCCTTCGGCATCGTCGATATCATGACGTCCGGTGGGCCGGCGAATGCCACCAATCTGATGGTCTACAAGATCTATTCCGACGGCTTCAAAGGCCTCGATTACTCCGGTGCCGCCGCGCAGAGCATCATCCTGATGTTGCTGATCATCGTGCTGACCATTTTCCAGTTCCGCTTCATCGAGCGGCGCGTCCACTACAGGTGAGACTGATATGGTCGAGCGCACCCCGTTCCTCAACTTCTTCACCCATGTGATTCTGTTTGCCGGCTTTGTGCTTTGCATCGCGCCGTTCGTGGTTGTGGCCGTGGCCGCGTCGCACAACCTCAAGGATGTCAACGACGTGCCGATGTCGCTGCTGCCGGGCAGCGATTTCTGGACTAACATCAAGACGGCGTGGACGACGGCCGACCTTGGTCCCAAGCTGCTCAACAGTTTCATCATGGCTGCCGGCGTCGCGGCCGGCAAAGTAATCATCTCGGCGCTGACCGCCTTCTCGATCGTCTATTTCCGCTATCCCGGCCGCACCTTCATCTTTTGGCTGATCTTCGTCACGTTGATGCTGCCGCTGGAAGTGCGCATCGTGCCGACCTATGCGGTGGTCGCCAATGTGCTGTCGCCCTACCAGACCATCCTCGACATTACCGGGCTGAGCTGGCTGATCGAGAAGATCTCGGGCGTGCAGGTTTCGCTCAGCCTAGGCCTGCTCAATTCCTATACCGGGCTGATCCTGCCGCTGATCGCCACTGCCACCGGCACCTTCCTCTACCGGCAGTTCTTCCTGACCGTGCCGGACGAACTGACCGAGGCGGCGCGCATGGACGGTGCCGGCGCGCTGCGCTTCTTCATCGATATCTTGCTGCCGTTGTCGCGCAACAACATGGCCGCGCTCGGCACCATCATGTTCCTGTGGGCGTGGAACCAGTATCTGTGGCCGCTGCTCATCACCACCGACCAGTCGCACGCGACCGCCGTCACCGAGCTCAAGCAACTTATCCCCAATGTCGGCGGCATTCCGGAATGGAACATCGCCATGGCCGGAACGCTTATCGTCATGCTGCCGCCGCTGATCGTGGTGGTGCTCATGCAGCGCTGGTTCGTGCGCGGCCTGATCGCCACCGAGAAGTAACAAGGAGACAAAAGATGGCCTCCATCGCAATACGCGGCGTCAAGAAGAACTATGCCAAGACGCAGGTCGTGCACGGCGTCGATCTCGACTTCGCCTCGGGCGAATTCGTCGTCATCCTCGGGCCGTCCGGCTGCGGCAAGTCCACGCTGCTCAGGATGATCGCGGGGCTGGAAGAGATTTCCGACGGCACGATCGCCATCGACGGCATGGTGGTCAACAAGCTCGAGCCGCGCGAGCGCGGCTGCGCCATGGTGTTCCAGAATTACGCGCTTTATCCGCATATGAGCGTGGCCCAGAACATCGGCTATTCGCTGAAAGTCGCCGGCGTTCCCTCGGCCGAACGCAACCAGCGCATCCGGGCGGTGGCCCGCACGCTCGAACTCGAGCAACTGCTCGACCGCAAGCCGATGGCGCTTTCGGGTGGCCAGAGGCAACGCGTCGCCATGGGCCGCGCCATGATCCGCGAGCCGAAGGTGTTCCTGTTCGACGAGCCGCTGTCCAATCTCGACGCCAAGCTGCGCGTGCAGATGCGCTCGGAGATCCGCAAGCTGCATCGCCGGCTGAATGTCACCTCCGTCTTCGTCACCCACGACCAGGTCGAGGCCATGACCTTGGCCGACCGACTGGTGGTGATGAATGGGGGACGGGTCGAACAGGTCGGCACGCCAGGTGAAATCTACACCCGCCCAGCCAGCCGCTTCGTCGCCACCTTCGTCGGCGCGCCGGCCATGAACATCCTCGGAGGCACCGTCGAACTCGACGGATTGTCGCTGCTCGGCGGCAGCCGGCGCCTGGCGATGGCTCGCGCTGGCCTGCCGGTCGGCACGAAAGTGGCGATGGGCATCCGGCCGGAAGCGGTCCGGCTGGTGGCACCAGGCACGGCCGGCGCGCTCGATGCCACGGTCGACCTGGTGGAGGAATTGGGCGCGGGGCGGGTGATCTATGTCGACCTCGACGGCGCGCCGTTCTCGGTGATGACCTCGGAGGCCGTTCACCCCGAGCCCGGCAGCACTGTCGGCCTGAAGATCTCGCCGGACGACATGCACTTCTTCTCGTCGGAGACAGGCACCCGTCTCGATGTCTTCAAGGCTTCGGTGCCAGAGCCAGCGCTTTGATTTCCAGCACGCGCACAGCCATAGAGACGTACATGAAAGTCATCCAGGTCACCGACGTGCATCTCGGTCGGCAAGGTGAGCGCCGCTTTGGGGCCGACCTGCACCAGCGGCGGGATCATTGCATTGCGCACATCAATGCACATCACGCCGACGCTGCGCTTTGCGTCTTTTACCGGCGACCTGACAGAGACCGGTGCGCCACAGAGCCATGCCGATCCGCGCGCTGCCCTGACCACGCTATCGGTGCCGTAGAGGCTGCCGCCGGGTAACCATGACCGGCGCGTCGGGCTCAAGCGAAGACGTGCGCCTTGCCCGATACGGTCAGCCGCACGATCTCGCCGACCGCCGGCGCGTCCATGCCGGATTTGCGCAGGATCAGCGGCGTGCCGCCGATGGCCGCAGCGTCGGGCGGATCGGAATTGTTCAGGAGCCGCACGGCGATCGTGCATGTCGAGCCGGCGAATTCCAATTCCGTCACCTCGCCGAACGGCATGTCCGACGTGCCCGACATGCCCTCGCGCGAGGTGCGTTTCAGGCCGATCTGCTCCGGCCGCAGCATGATGCGGGCGACATCGCGGCTGTCCGGCGCGTCGACGGCGATGCGACCCAGCGGCGAACTGGCGAAGCCGCCTGAAATGCTCGCCGGAAGGATGATGGCATCGCCGAGGAACTCGGCGATCATCCTGTCCTTCGGCTTGAGATAGAGCTCGCGCGGCGTGCCGATCTGGGAAAATTTCCCATCGCGCATTACCGCCACCTGGCTGGCGAAGGAGAGTGCCTCGGCCTGATCGTGCGTCACCAGGATGGTGGTGATGCCGGCCGCCTCCAGAAGTTCGGCCACCGCCTTGCGCATCGAGGCGCGCAGGCCGGTGTCGAGTGCCGAGAACGGCTCGTCGAGCAGCATCAGCCGCGGCTTCATAGCCATGGCGCGGGCCAGCGCCACGCGCTGCTGCTGGCCGCCGGAGAGCTCGTGCGGGCGGCGTTTGAGGATGGCCTTGTCGAGTCCCACGATATAGGCAAGTTCGACGATGCGTTCGGCGCGCCTGTCGTCGTCCCGTGCCATGCCGAAGCCGATATTGTCAGAGATGGTCAGGTGCGGGAACAGGGCGCCGTCCTGCGCCACCACGCCAATACCGCGGCGATGCGCCGGGACAGCGGCGCCGCCATTGGCCAGCACCTGCCCGTCGAGCACGATGCTGCCCTGATCAGGCGCCTCGAAGCCGGCGATCAGCCGCAGCAAGGTCGTCTTGCCGCAGCCGGAAGGTCCCACGATCGCCGTGCGACTGCCGCTGGCGACGTTCAGGTTGACACCGGCCAGTGCGGCGACCGCGCCGTAGTGCTTGTGCAGATTGCCGAGTTCGAGAAAGCTCATCGTCCGGCCATCCGCTTCGACTGCACGTAGAGCAGCCAGGTCAGGGGCAGCGACATCGCCACCATGATGAAGGCGTAAGGAGCCGCCGAGGCGTAATCGATCTCGCTGCTGTAGGACCAGAACGCCATGGCCAGTGTGCGGGTGCCGTTCGGCGCCAGCATCTGGGTCGCGGTCAGTTCGTTCATGATGCCGAGCGCCACCAGCGCCATGCCGGCCGCCGCACCGGGCGCCGACAGGCGGATTGTCGTCGACCACAGCGCATTGAGCGGCCGACGGCCGAGGCTGGACGCAGCCCGTTCGAGCTCGACCGGCGCTTGCGCAATCGATGCACGCAGGCTGACCAGCGAGCGCGGCAGGAACATCAGTGCATAGGCGACCAGGATGGTGAACAGGGTCTGGTAGAGCGGCAGTGCGATGCGCACGGTGATGGTGACTAGTGCAAGCGCGATGACGACGCCCGGCAGCGAACCGACGATATAATTGCATCCCTCGAGCAGGCGCTGCAACGGACCTGGCGCGCGGATAGAAATCCAGGCCATCGGCATGGCCGCCACAGTGGCAAGCAGCGCCCCGGCGAACGACAGGAACAGCGTCTGACCGAGTGCAAGGCCGATCTCGTCGAAGCGCCAAACCTCGGCGCCGCCGGCGGCGAGCCAGCGCCCGATGGTCACGAACGGAACGCCAAGCGCCAGCAATGTGGTGACGGCGAGCAGCAGTAAGCTGGGCAGAGTGGCGCGGCCTAGGCTCATTCGTTGCTGGTATCGCGCGGCACCCGAGCCGACACGGGCATAACGCTCCTCGCCGCGGACCAGCACTTCGAGGCCGAGCAGCACGAAGCAGCAGGTCACCAGCACGCCGGCCAGCATGCTGGCGGCCGGGCCGTTGAAGGTCGACTGGAACTGATCGACAATCGCGGTCGTGAAGGTGTCGAAGCGGATGAAGACATAGAGGCCATATTCGGCCAGCAGATGCAGCCCGACCAGCAGCGAGCCGCCGCATATTGCGAGCCTGAGCTGCGGCAGCACGACGCGCCAGAACACGCGCCAGGGTCCATGGCCAAGTGCCGCGGCCGCGTCCTCGAGAGCGGGATCGAGACGGCGCAGGGCCGCCGACACCGGCAAATAGAGGAAAGGGAAATAGGCGATGACGGAAACCAGCACGCCAGCCCACAGGCCGTGCAGCCCGGGCACCAGGGAGATCCAGGCATAGGAGTGCACGAAAGCGGGGATGGCGAGCGGCGCCACGCAGAGCCAGGACCAGAGCCGGGCACCGGGCAGGTTGCTGCGTTCCGTCAGCCAGGCCAGCGTCACCGACAAGGTGATGGCGATCGGCACCGCCAGCAGCACCAGCAGGCCGGTGTTGACCAGCAGTTCGCCGACACGCGGCCGAAAGACCAGTGCCGAGACCGTCTCCCAGCCGGTCTGCACCGCGATCCAGAAGATGAAAGCGAGCGGCAGCAGCGCCAGCAGGGAGACAAATATGGCGGCGGCGACAAGCCAGGGCGCCGCCCGCCGCTGCGCCCGTCCAGGCATCTTGGGCGGCAGGCCGAGACGCGCGAGATCGACCGCGGGCTGCATCCGTTCAGGCGCCATACCGTTGCGACGCGGCAGCGGCAATCATGGGACCACGGTAGCGGTCAGGAACGAAGCGTGTCGTCATGGACGAATGCATCTCGAAACAAAACGCTCCCGCGAAAGGTGAATTCCCGCGGGAGCACGATCTGACGTCCTTATTAGGAAGAACGGCAACTAAAGCAAGCCGGCTGCCGTCATCAGATCGGTGACCTTCTTGGAGTTCAGCGTCGTGGCATCGACCTTCGGCGCCTGCAGGTCGGCCAGTGGCACCAGCTTCGGATTGGACTGCGCGCCCTTGCCGACCGCGTATTCGAAGGAGCTTCCGTTCTTCAGCACGTCCTGGCCACCCCTGCCGGTCACCCATTTCAGGAAGGCCTGGGCTTCCTTGGGATGCTTGCTCGAGGCCAGCACGCCGCCGCCGGAAACCGAGACGAAAGCGCCCGGATCCTGGTTCTTGAAATAGTGCAGCGCGACATTCTTGGAATTTTCGCCGGTCTTGGCCTGATCGCCAAAGTAGTAGTAGTGGTAGATCACGCCGGCTTCGATCTCACCGGCATTGACCGCCTTCATCACGGTGCTGTTGCCCTTGTAGGCGGTGAAGTTCTCCTTCATCGCCTTCAGCCAGCCGGCCGTGGCGGGCTCGCCCTTGAGCTGCAGCAAAGCGCTAACAATGGCCTGGAAATCGGCGCCGGAAGGCGAAGCCGCCCAGCGGCCCTTCCAGCTCGGGTCGGCGAGATCGAGCATCGACTTGGGCAGCTGGTCTGCCTTGAGCTTGGTGGTGTTGTAGACAAACACGGTGCTGCGCGCGGCCACGCCCACCCATTTGCCGCTGGTGGCCTGATAGTCTTGCGGGACTTGAGCCAGCGTATCGGTGGCGACCGGCGCGAAAAGGCCGGCATTCTCGACCAGCACCATGGCCGGCGAATTTTCCGTCAGGAACACGTCGGCGGGCGAGGCGGCGCCCTCGGCGACGATCTGGTTGGAGAAGTCGCTGTCACCGCCGTTGCGCAAGGTGACCTTTATCCCCGTTTCCTTGGTGAATCCTTCCGCCCATTCCTTCGCCAGGCTTTCATGCTGGGCGTTATAGACGACGATGCCGGCATCTTCGGCCGTCGCCGGACCAGCGGCGAGGCTGATTGCGAGCGCGGCCACGCTGGCAAGGGCAAGAAGGGGGGATTTCATAGAGTACTCCTCGGGTTGCCCGCACTGGGGTGCGTCCGAGTACAATTCATGAATGAACTAGTCAAGATTGAAAGACGATTGGCATCATCACGGTTTCGCGTGTCGGAGGCCGATGGCATCACCCGATATGCGGGGCTGGTGGCTGCTCCTGCGGGATGCAGCCATCGACCATCGGATGAATGGTCCAGCGCTGGTCCAGCCCCTGCTGTGTTCGTTTGGTCTCGGGATCGAACGCTTCGTTCAGCATGGCGCACCAGGTTCTGCGCAGGCTGTCGCAGCGCGACCGGAACGCCGCGCTGCCAAGCCCGTCACGCATATCCTGCGCAGTGAGGTCGGTGGTCTCGCCCGGCGGTTTGGGCGGAACGGTGCCCGTGTCGGCAAAGTTCGGATCCCACTGTAGATAATGTTTCGCGTCGGCACCGTCGGCCGCATCGAATTTGACCACCGCCATCAGCGGATGAAACTCGTGCCAGCCCTTGTGATAGCCGTCATAGACATGTTCGCCGAGAACGGCGACATGGTCGCCCATTCTGATGGGGCCGAGCGCCTTGTCGCCGACATTGGCGTCCTCGACATTGCCGGGGCTCCAGTTGAACAACCCCTGAAGGACCGGCTTGACCCCGCCGAAATAGGACGCCGCTCCGCCGATGGCGCCGCCAATGGCCGCTCCGAGCAATCCTCCCAGGAACGAGCCGATGGCACAGCCCAGCGCACCCAGGAAGAACGATCCTATGGCGCAGCCGACAGCCGCGCCGATACTGGCGCCGGCCGCCGCCGCGGCCGCCGTGACGACCAGGGCCGCCGTCAGCAGGATGACGATGGCCGGTGCCCATTGGCGCATCTTGATCCAGAAGTCGCCCTCGGCCTCGCAGTGCAGGCCCCAGCGGGCATGATCGTCGGCGGGTGCGTAGCCCAGATCCGTCTTCAGGTCATCGCGCGGCAACAGCAGCTCATGACCCTGAAAGCCGTCATTGAGAATATCGTTGGCCGGATGGGCCGCGACGCTGGCGGCGAATTCCGCCACGACGGTGCCGTCGGCATTGTAGCGATTGGCCGCCGCCAAGGCCGCCTCATTTGTTTCCGCATTGAGGATTTCGGTCGTCGGATGCGGCATCAGTATGACGTCGAAATACTGGTCGTTGTCGAAGGCGCCGAGATCGCTGCGGAACGGATTGTAAGACACGATGCCGACGGCGCATTTCGGATTGTCCTTGTCGAGGCAGACCAGGCGATGGTTGAGCCATTCCCCCGCCGCCTTGTCGATCGTGGCAGTGGCGGACGCCAGAAATGCGATGACCGCGGCAAGTGCCGCACCGACCGGCCCCAGCAGCAGGCCGAAGGCAGCCGCCAGCCCGGTGATCACGATGATCTGCAGCGCCTGGCCGGCGAGGAAAGCCAGCCGATCGTCCTCGTTGTAGGGCTTGCCACCGGCCGGATAGAGAAAGCAGCTCGTATAGTGCTTGTAGGCCATCGGAGCAGCCTCAGCCTTTCGTGGCGGTGAGCGTCACGCCGCCGGTCATGGTGCGCGATCCGCTCTCGCCGACCGTGAAGACGTGGACGTTGAAGGTCTTTGAGCCGCGGAAGGCGGAGTCCTTCGGTTCGATCTCGACGGCGATCTCGGTCAGCTGGCGCGGCTGCAGTAAAAGCGTTCTTGGGACGATCCTGACCAACCAGTCGTCCGGCACGGGAAACCGGCCATACGCCTGTTCCTCGAGGGCCTTGGCCCAGCGCGCCTTGCTCTCGGCGAGCCGCGGCTGTGGGGTGTCCGTCCGCTCGTCTCGACCTTGGCCGCGTGGCGGGACACATGGCCGCAGCTTCGGTAGAGCGTAGCAGTCCGCCTCGATCTGGAAACGCCGGACGACCGAGGCTTCGTTGCGCACGCTGAAGACGAACTTCGCCGGTGAGCGCATCTCGGCAATGTTGACGTTCTTCTGGCCAAGGTTGTTGCTGGGGTTGGCGTCATCGCCCCAGGAAAGCTGTGCCTGCAGGCAGTAGTGGCCGCCGGTGGCGGGCGTGGTCCAACTGAACTCGGCATAGGCAGGGCAATCGATCGTGCCCTTGGCTCCGAGATTGATGGCGACGTTGGCGATCGGACGGGAAATGGTCTGGGCGCCGAATGACAGGTAGGACAGTGCCACCCCGACGCCCACCGCTGGGGCGTCATAGGAGCCGTTCCAGACACGCACGCGAACGCGATATGTATGTGCTGGCTGAAGCGCGCCGGTGACCGGCAAGGTGCCGTCGAAAATGTCGATATCGGGATTGTCCCAGGTGACCGCGAGGCCCTGCCCCATCAGATAGTACTGGGCATAGAGAAGAGGATCGGCGCGCTTGTAGATGTCGGGTGGTAGCTGGATGCAGCAATCGTTCTGCGCCGGGCTGGGCAGCCGCTGGCCCTTGGCCAGCCGGCACAGCAGCCTGCATATCGTGGCAAACAGCACCTTCAGCCCGGCGGCCAGACGCTTCCAGAATTCGGCGGCAAACAACAGCAAGGCCGCGGTTCTGATGTGGTTGACCAGAGATCCTGCCATGTCGTGTTCCCCACGCTGAGAGGACGCAACGGTAATGTTTTCCTGGCGGACCTGTCTCCGCCGGTTGTCCAGAGGCTATTTCTTCAGTGATCCCTGTCTTCTGTAGAAGTAGACGGCGGCGACAAGGACTATGGCAGCAATGACAAGGCTGCTCTCGACAGTTCCCGAGCCATTGTCGGGAGAAAATCCAAAAATGCGTTCAATGAAATCCATTTCGGCCGCCCTCCGATCCTTTGACGCTACAGAAGGGTTTACCTTACGTCAATCCAAGGTTGGTCCCACGCCGCTCCTCACGCATGGGGCTGGAAACCAGGGAACCCGTCAGGGAAATTAGCGGGCCATCCCGCAAAGTTTCGTGATTTGCCCGTAGTTTGGCTTGGACATTATTTCACCGGCCACGTAACAAATCAGTGCCGAGGCGCGAAGATCGGGGAGTGAACTCTTGTGAGCGGCAAGGACGAGGCCGAGCTTTCCCGGCTGATGCGGGCCGCGATCGCGGGGGATGAAAAGGCCTATGCCGACTTTCTGCACCGGATTGCCGCGCTGGTTCGCGGTTTCGTCAGGCGCAAGATCGTGCAGGGCGGGGTCGATCCCGAGGATGTCGTGCAGGAAACCTTGCTGGCCATTCATGTGAAACGGCACACCTGGCGCCAGGACGCGCCGGTGCTGCCCTGGGTCTATGCGATTGCCCGTTTCAAGCTGATCGATGCGTTCCGGCGGCGCGGACGGCGCATAGAGATCGATGTCGACGACATCGCCGAGACGTTCGCGGAGCCCGAAACGGAAACCGTCAGCGAGCGCGACATCAACCGGGCGCTCGACGGGCTGCCGCCGGCACAGCGTTCCGTGGTTTCAGCCGTATCCGTGGAGGGCCGCTCGATCGGCGAGACGGCGGCGAAGTTCGGCATCAGCGAGACTGCGGTGCGGGTGTCGCTGCACCGGGGACTTACCGCCATAGCCAGGCGATTCGGGCAGGGGCGGTTCGGGCGGGAATGACATGAAGACCGACGATCTCATCAAGGCGCTCGACGCCGATGCCCGCAGCAAGGCGATGCCGCTGCGATCGGCCTGGTGGCTGGCGGCTGTTGCGGCCGCCGTCCTCGCGGCCGCTGTTTTCATGATGACGATCGGGCCGCGCCCCGACTTCATGGTGGCCGCGCACACGATGCGTTTCCTGTCCAAATTCGTTTTCACCATCGTGCTCGCCATCAGCGCCTTTGCCCTGATCCGTGCCCTGTCGACGCCGGGTGCGGCGACAGGCCGGGCAATGGCGGCGATGATCGCCGCGCCGCTGCTGGTCGCGGTGGCCGTGGTGCTGGAGCTCTTCATGGTGCCGCAGGCCCTGTGGAGCACGCGCTTGATCGGCTCGAACATGATGATCTGCATGGGCTTCATCCCACTGATCGGCATCGGCCCGCTGGCCATCTTCCTGTGGATGCTGCGCTATGGCGCGCCGACACGGCCGGTGCTTGCCGGCGCGGTCGCGGGGCTGCTTGCCGGCGGCCTGGCGGCGACTTTCTACGCGGCTCACTGCTTCGACGATTCGCCGCTTTTCGTTGCCACCTGGTACACGATCGCCATCGCGGCTCTCGCTTTGCTTGGCGCGCTCGGCGGGCGGTTTTTCGTGCGCTGGTAGCACGATACCCACGCCTGCACCGTGAATACCGATCCTTAATCATGCCGGCAATTGTTTGCCGGGTTTCCATGTCGCCAACGCCCCAGGCGCAACCTTTCCTTAAAATCGATCCTTCAGGGTTTTAACGGGAAAAAGCGATTGCCCACGGGGGTGGCACGGATCGTGACATTGCGAGGTATCATCGGGCCGGGACCGCACAAGCATGCAGCTCTGGCGCTGCTTGTGGCCGGTCTGGCCGTAGTGGCCGCCGCGCTTGTGCTGTCCGGGCTGGACCTTGGCGCGCAAGCACTCAGACTTTGCCTCCAAATATCGGTCGCGGTGACGGTCTGCGCGCTTTTCGCGGCCTATCTGTTCATCGGTCGAATCTCGGAGGATCGACGACAGATCACGGACAGCGAGCAGCGGTTCCGCCGGGCCATGGAGGACTCGGCGATCGGCATCGCTATCGTCGGTCTCGACGGGCGTATTCTCCAGACCAATCCGGCCTTTGCCGCCATGCTTGGCTACAGCCGCGAGGAGATCGAGGCGCTGACCTTCTTCCAGCTCACGCATCCCGACGATGTGCAGATCGGAAGCGAAACGATGGCCGGCCTGAAGGCGGGTACCGTCGATGCCTTCCACTTCGAGAAGCGTTATCTCAAGAAGGACGGCACACCCGTCTGGGCTCATCTTGCCGGCTCGGTCATTCGCGACGAGAAAAGCGGCCGGCCGCTCTATCTCGTCTCGCAGATCGAGGACATCGACGCGCGCAAACAGGCCGAGGCGCGCATCACAGAGGCGGAAACGCGCTGGAACTTCGCGCTGGCCGGCGCCGGTCAAGGTGTCTGGGATTTCGACATGCGCAAGGGGGGCACCACCTATTCTTCCGCCTGGGTCAAGATGCTGGGCTACGGGGATGGCGAGCTCGATGGCGACCCCGATCGCTGGCTGACGATGATCCATCCGGACGATCGCGCCACGGTCGCGGAGGCCGATCGCGCCCATCTCGCCGGCGAGACGGAGTTTTTCGAAGCCGAGTTCCGCATGCGCCACAAGGACGGCCACTGGATCTGGATCCTCGACCGTGGCAAGGCCATCGAGCGCGATGCGGACGGACAACTGGTCAGAGCGATCGGCAGCTTGATGGACATCACCCGGCGAAAGCAGGCCGAAGAACGGCTCATCGTCTCGGCGGCGATGCTGGCCGACGAGAAGGAGCGGCTGAGGGTGACGCTGCAATCCATCGGCGATGCCGTCATCTGCACCGACGCCGCGAACCGTGTCACCTTCATGAACCCGGTGGCCGAAAAATTGACCGGCGTTTCCAGTGACGACGCGCTGGGCAAGACGCTGAGCCATGTCTACTGGGCGGTTGACGAGGAGACGGGCCACAGGATCGGCATGACGCGGCCGGTCACAGGCGAAGAGACGCGCTCCGACCAGAACAGCCGCGCGGTCCTCATCCGCCGCGACGACACACGCTGCAGCATCCGTCAGGTCGTGTCGCCGATCCTCAACGAACGCACCGAATTCTGCGGTCTGGTGATCGTCTTCCAGGACTTCACCGATGCGCGTGCCCTGCAGCGACAGCTTGCCCATGCCGCCGCGCATGATGCGCTGACCGGCCTTGCCAACCGCTCGAGTTTCATCCGTGCCATGGAGGGGATGGTCGATCAGGCGCGCAAGGACGGCACCGCGGCTGGGGGCCGCCATCAGTTCATGTTCATCGACCTCGACCATTTCAAGCTGGTCAACGACACGGGAGGTCACGCTGCCGGAGACGCCCTGTTGAAGCGTGTCGCTGACGCCGTGCGCGGCGTGCTTGGTCCTGAAGACATCGTCGCGCGCCTGGGTGGCGACGAATTCGCCGTGATCCTGAAATCGGCTTCCACAACCGGCGCGAGGATCGCGGCGCGTTCCATCATCGATGCGATAACCGGCCTGAACTTCACATGGGATGGCCGGCCGCACGGGATCGGCGCCAGCATCGGGTTGACCGCGATCCGCGCCAATTGCGGCGAAGTCGACGAGATCATCGCAAGGGCCGACACCGCTTGCTATGCGGCCAAGGCCGCCGGCCGCGGATGCGTTTCGGTGGCGCCGGACGGCAAGGTCAGCGACGACGACAGGTCAGAACCGCCCACGCCACTCGCCGCGGCCTCGTGAGTGGCAATCACGTCAGCGCGTCGGAACGGGATGCTCGCCGCGATAATCGTAGAAGCCGCGCCCGGTCTTGCGACCGAGCCAGCCGGCCTCGACATATTTGACCAGCAGCGGACAAGGCCGGTACTTCGAGTCCGAGAGGCCGTCATGCAGCACCTGCATGATCGACAGGCAGGTATCCAGGCCGATGAAATCGGCAAGCTGCAGCGGTCCCATGGGATGGTTGGCGCCGAGCCGCATGGCGGTGTCGATAGCATCGACCGAGCCGACGCCCTCATAGAGCGTGTAGATCGCCTCGTTGATCATCGGCAAAAGGATGCGGTTGACGATGAAGGCCGGAAAATCCTCCGAGACGGTGATCGTCTTGTCGAGCTGCTTCACATAGGTCTTGGCCGCCTCGAAGGTCTGGTCCTCGGTGGCGATGCCGCGCACCAGTTCGACCAGCTTCATCAGCGGTACCGGGTTCATGAAATGTATGCCGATGAACCGCTCCGGCCGGTCGGTCTGCGCAGCCAGCCGTGTGATCGAAATCGACGAGGTGTTGGTCGCCAGGATCGCTTCGGGATTGAGCTGCGGACAGAGCTGCGCATAAATCTTGCGCTTGACGGTCTCGTCCTCGGTCGCCGCTTCGATCACCAGATCGGCGCCGGCGAGATCGGCCATCGTCGGTGCCGACGCGATGCGTGCCATGGCCTGATTGCGCAGCTTCTCGTCGAGCTTGCCGGACCCCACCTGACGGGCCATGTTGCCGCTGATGGTGGCAATGCCCTTCTCGATGCGGTCGGGCGATATATCGTAGATCAGCACCTTATAGCCCGAAAGCGCGGAGACGTGGGCGATGCCGCCGCCCATCTGGCCCGCACCAATGATGCCGATCGTCTCGATCTTGCTCATTACCCGATCCCGTCCGGAGCGTTTTTCGCTGGAATAGCGAACCGCCCCATCTCTTTGTTCCCGCAATTCCCGGCGCAAAACCCTGCGCACTGCTGCTGGAATTGCTCTCAGCCTTTGTGGCGTGCTTATTGTGCGGTGCAAACTAAAAGGGTGGGGCGACTTCGTCTACCCCACCCCTCGCAATTTAGTACGGTTGCGCGGAAGCGTCAAAGCGCCTTCTGCAACTCCGGCAGGATGACGAAGAGGTCGCCGACGAGGCCGTAGTCGGCAACCTGGAAGATCGGCGCTTCCTCGTCTTTGTTGATGGCGACGATGACCTTGGAATCCTTCATGCCGGCAAGGTGTTGGATGGCGCCCGATATGCCGACCGCGATGTAGAGATCGGGGGCGACGACTTTGCCGGTCTGCCCGACCTGCCAGTCGTTCGGCGCGTAGCCGGCATCGACGGCGGCGCGGGAGGCGCCGACGGCGGCACCGAGCTTGTCGGCGACCGGCAGGATGACTTCCTGGAATTTCTCCGAGGAACCGAGCGCGCGGCCGCCCGAGATGATGATCTTGGCCGAGGTCAACTCCGGACGGTCAGTCTCCGACAGCTTGTTCTCGACGAAGGTGGACAGGCCGGGATTGGCCGCCGCATTGACCGTCTCGACCGAAGCCGCGCCGCCCTCGGGCGCGGCCTGGAAGGACGCGGTGCGAACGGTGATCACCTTCTTGGCGTCGCTCGACTGCACCGTCTGGATGGCGTTGCCGGCATAGATCGGCCGCTTGAAGGTATCGGGCGAGACCACTTCGATGATCTCGGAGACCTGCGCGACATCGAGCAGGGCCGCCACGCGCGGCGCGATGTTCTTGCCGGCCGACGTCGCGGGCGCGATGACCGTGTCGTAGGCGCCAGCCAGCGAGACGACAAGCGCCGCCGTCGGCTCAGCCAGACGCTCGGCGAGTTCGTCGGCTTCGGCGAGCAGCACCTTGCTCACACCCTTCAGTTTCGCGGCTGCGTCGGCGGCAGCCTTGGCGCCTTTGCCGGCCACCAGAACATGAACGTCCGAGCCGATCTGCAGGGCGGCCGAAAGCGCCTTGGCGGTCTGGTCGGAAAGGGTGGCGTTGTCGTGTTCAGCGATGAGGAGAATTGCCATTTTGTCTGTTCCTTCCGATCTCAGAGCACGCCGGCTTCGTTCTTGAGCTTGTCGACGAGTTCGGCGACGCTCTTGACCTTGACACCCGCCTTGCGGCCGCTCGGCTCCTCGGTCTTGATGACCTTGAGGCGTGGCTTGACGTCGGCGCCGTAATCGGCCGGGCTCTTCTCGTCGAGCTGCTTCTTCTTGGCCTTCATGATGTTGGGCAATGAGGCATAACGCGGCTGGTTGAGGCGAAGGTCGGCGGTGACGATCACCGGCATCTTCAACTCCACCGTCTGCAGGCCGCCGTCGACTTCGCGCGTCACCCTGGCATGATCGCCCTCGAGCACGAGCTTGGAGGCGAAAGTGCCCTGCGCCCAGCCAAGCAGGGCAGCCAGCATCTGGCCGGTCTGGTTGGAATCGTCGTCGATCGCCTGCTTGCCGAGAATGACAAGGCCGGGCTGTTCCGCCTCGACCACGCCCTTCAGCACCTTGGCGACGCCGAGCGGCTCGGTCTGCTCGTCGGTCTTGACCAGGATGGCACGGTCGGCGCCCATGGCGAGCGCGGTGCGCAAGGTTTCCTGCGCCTGCTGCGGGCCGATCGAAACGACGATGATCTCTTCGGCCTTGCCGGCTTCCTTGATCCGGATCGCTTCCTCGACCGCGATCTCGTCGAACGGGTTCATCGCCATCTTGACGTTGGCCAGTTCCACCGCCGAGCCATCAGCCTTCACGCGCACCTTGACGTTCGCGTCCACAACCCGCTTCACGGGCACAAGGATCTTCATTTGCCTGTCACCTCTTCACGCTAGTTGGGCGCGCTATAGCAGCCTGCGCCCCTTCTGAGTTGTCGAAAGCCGACATTCCTGACTGAATTCCGGCCAGACGGAATTCTGGCCGGATGGAAATTCTGGTCTTTGCCCGCCCTGGGCTGCTCCTGAACGCCTTGGGCCGCAGTGGAGACGTTTCCGTAATTGTGGCAACCCCTGCCGTCAATACGCTGAAAGCCGCTCAAATCGGTTCAGTTTGGGCCAGATGGGTTTCCAGGTCCCCAGCGCGCCGTGGTGGCGGCCGTTTGGGGCGCCGCTGGTTCGCCGACCGCCGGCGGCTGTTCAGCCGTCGGTAGCACGGCATCCTCGTCGGCAGGGGCAAACAGCGGCACGCCGCGGCTGCGCAGGACCAGCACCAGAACCGCGCCGGCAATGATGCCGCCGATGTGGCAGGCCCAGGATATCTGATCCTCGCCGCCGGCCGCGAACATGACGATCTGGAACAGCACCCACAGGATGAGCGGGATAAAGGCTGGAATGCGCAAAGGAATGCGGGCGAAGGCAAGCACCCACACCTTCACCCTGGGATAGAGGATCAGGTAGGCGACGACCACGCCGGCGATAGCGCCCGACGCGCCGATCAGCGGCGCCTGCGAATCCCAGGCGACCAGCCCCTGGAAGGCGGCACCGGCGATGGCGCACAGCAGATAGAAGATCAGGTAGCGGATGTGACCGAGCGCGTCCTCGACATTGTCGCCGAACACCCAAAGGAACAGCATGTTGCCGCCGAGATGGAAAATATCGGCATGCAGGAAGGAATAGGTGAGATAGCTCAGGCTCTCGGGGATGATGACAAAGCGGGGGTCAAGTTCGGCCGTGTCGTGAACGACGGAGGGGATGAAGCCGAGGCCAAGCACGGCGGCATTGGTGAAGTTCTCGCCGCCGAGCGCCGTGGCGCAATAGACCACGGCGTTTGCGACAATCAGCCCGATCGTCACATATTGCAGCCTGATGTGGCGCAGCCTGTTGGTGTCGTAAAGCGGGATGAACATCGGTCGCCGGCCCCCTCCCGCCTCTGGTCCGTTCAGCGGTTCTTGCCGGGAACCCATAGCACGTCGGCATTTCCGTTGTCATTGACCGCCCGGGCGGCGACAAACAGGAAATCCGAGACGCGGTTGATATATTTCAGCCCTTCGCGGTTGACGTGTTCGGCCGGATCCTGAGCCAGGGCGACCATCAGCCGCTCGGCGCGCCGCGCCACCGTGCGGGCGAGATGAAGCGCCGCCGCTGCCGGCGTGCCGCCGTTCAGCACGAAGGATTTCAGCGGCTGGAGCTTCTTGTTGAGGACGTCGATGTCGTGCTCGACACGGTCGGTCTGCGTGGCAACGATGCGCAACGGCTCGTAGCCAAGCGGCTTGCCGTCATCAGGCACCGCGAGATCGGCGCCGAGGTCGAAGAGATCGTTCTGGATGCGCGAGAGCATGGCGTCGATCGCCTGGTAGCTCTGGGCGGTATGCACTCGAGCCATGCCGATGCCGGCATTGGCTTCGTCGACCGTGCCGTAGGCGTCCACCCTGAGATCGGATTTCAGCCGCCGCTCACCAGTGCCAAGGCCCGTGGTGCCATCATCGCCGGTGCGGGTGTAGATCTTGTTGAGCTTGACCACATCGCCTCCCGAAAAGCCTCACTTGCGGGTGAAATACACGGCCAGCAGGATCAGTGCCAGCGCCACGGCCTGCAGCAGAACACGGGCCTGCATCAGCTTGTTGGAGGTCACACCGGAGCCGCCGCGCATCATGTTGATGAGGCCCCTGATCAGCACGACCACGACGGCGGCCATGACCAGAATGGCAAGGATATTGAAGGCAGTGGCCATTTTTGCGTTTCCAGTTCTTTGCTTGTTCAGGCGCGCTTGGCGAGCAGGCGGTGGAGCATCGAGGCCGGCAGGATGCGTTTGAGCACGGCACCGATCCTGGCCGACATTGTTACCACATAGTGCGGGCGTGGGCGCCGCGACAGAAGTGCATGGCGAAGCGCCTTGTGGACCACTTCAGGCCCGGGCTTCCGCGCCGCTTGGCTGCCGCCGGCGCGCATGCGCTCCAACTGCGCGGCATAATCGGCGCGATGCGTGGAATTCTCATGGTCGATGTTCCTGAGGAACCACGGCAGGCCATTGCTGGCGATCTTCGATTTCACCGGTCCCGGCTCGATCAGCGAGACATGGATGCCGCTGCCGGCCAGTTCCTGGCGCTGGCAGAGCATCAAGGCCTCCAAGGCATGCTTGGAGGCCGAATAGGCGCCGCGGAAGCGCACAGGCACGAGACCCAGGATCGACGAGCAGTGGACGAGGCGACCGTGGCCCTGGCGTCGCATCACCGGAACCAGGCGGCGGGTCAGGTCGTGCCAGCCGAAGAAATTGGCCTCGAACTGCTCCCTGAGCGCCGCAACGGGCAAATCCTCGACGGCGCCTGCCTGCGCATAGGCGCCGTTGTTGAACAGCGCGTCGAGCCTGCCGCCGGTGCGATCGAGCACCGCCGTCACCACGGCGGCTATGGAGTCCGGTTCGCTATAGTCGAGGTAAAAAGCCTCGATGCCGTCGGCTTCGAGGGCAGCGATGTCCTCCGGCTTGCGCGCCGTCGCGAACACCCGCCAGCCCTCAGCCTTCAATGCACGGGTGCAATAGGCGCCTATGCCGGAAGACGCGCCGGTGACGATGATGGTGCGCAACTCTGCCGCAGGAGAATTCGGGGTTTGACGAAGGGTTGCCATTTGCCGCATTCATTTCCCATATTCGCGGCGTCGAGACAATCGAGGGGAGCGCGCGTCCTTGCTGCGGAATATTGTCGCCCTGCGCCGCGTGCTCTACGACGCGCTCGGCCACTTCAACACCGATGACGGTTGGGCGATGGCCAGCCATCTGGCGATCACCTCGCTGATGGCGCTGTTTCCATTCCTGATCTTCGCCACGACGCTGGGCAGCTTCCTTGGCGCCCAGGCCTTTGCCGACACAGCCGTGCACCTGGTTTTCGACACCTGGCCGGACCAGATCGCCAAGCCGATCGCGCACGAGGTGCTGAACGTGCTGACCGTCAGGCGCAGCGATCTGTTGACTTATGGCGTGCTGCTTGCCGCTTACTTTGCCTCCAACGGCATCGAGGCGCTGCGCACCTCGCTCAACCGCGCCTATCGGGTCACGGAAACGCGCGGCATCATCTATCGCCGGGTGCAAAGCATCTTCTTCGTGCTGATCGCTACCGCCGGGTTCCTGGCGATAAGCGTGCTGCTGGTGTTCGCGCCGTTGCTGGCGCGGCTGGCGGAAGCCCATTTCGAATGGATCAAACCCTATACGGGCACGATCACGCTATGGCGGTACGTCATCGCCTCAACCGTCATCATCGGCGGACTGTTTGCCGTCCATTACTGGCTGCCGGCCGGCAAGCGCCGGTTCGTCTCGCTGATACCCGGCATCATCTTCACACTAGCCGCATGGCTTATCGGCTCGACCATGTTCGCCACCTATCTCGACCATTTCTCGTCCTATGTGACGACCTATGCCGGACTCGCCTCGATCATGATCGCGGTGGTCTTCCTCTACATCGTCTCGGCGATCTTCATCCTCGGCGGCGAGCTCAACGCCGCGATCAGCCGTTATCTAGAGGCGCGTGCCCGGGTCGGCTGAAGTTTGCCTGTTCGGGCGGTTGCCAGGCCGACGCCGAAAGTGGTGATGGCCATGCCGACGATCTGCAGCGCATTGAGCTGCTCGTTGAACAAGGCCCAGGCGATGACAGCCGTGACCGCCGGCACCAGATAGAACAACGAGGCCACTTTCGACATCTCGCCGTCACGGATCATCACCATCAGAAGAAAGATGGCGCCGAGCGACAGCACCAGCAGCAGCCAGGCCATGGCGAAGACCAATTCGCCATTGATGATGACGGCTTGCGTTTCGAAGGCAAGCGAAGCCAGGATCATCAGCGAAGCGCCGCCGACATATTGCCACATGGTGGCCGCGACGAGGTCGCCGCCGGACGCAAAACGCTTTTGCCAGATCGTGCCGGCGCTCATGCCGAGCACCGAGACCAGCGAGGCAGCCAGCGTCGCCGCCGTCACGCCGCCACCGAGCGCCCCGAGTTTCGGCCACAGCACGATGACGATGCCGACCAGCCCGATAGCGAGGCCAAGCCAGTGGCGCGGCAGGATGGCCTCGCCCAGAAACTTGCCGGCAAGCACCGCGGTGATCAGCGGCTGCAGGCCGACGATCAGGGCCGAAAACCCGGCCGGCATGCCTCGATGGATGGCCCAGAAGACGGCGCCGAGATAAATGCCATGCATCAGCACGCCGGCGCCGGTGGCATGCAGCGCCTCCTCGCGGGTGGCTCGTTTCGAGCCCAGCACCAGCATCAGCACGGCCAGCAGGATGGCGGCGAGCACGAAACGCGCGGCGAGGAAGGTGAACGGCTCCGCCCATGGCATGGCGTAACGCGCGCCGATGAAGCCGGTCGCCCACAGGACAACGAAGGTGGCGGGGATGAACCGCTTGATGCTGGACATTTTCCGGGGATCGCCGCGCTGGTGAGAATTAACCGTGACGATGCTCTAGTCCTGTTCAACCCCGCGCGCAAAACGAAACGATTGATCCATGCGTCAAGGGGGATGAACGGGTGGCGCGCCCGGAGAGCGTTCTCCTGACATAATGCTGGTCAAAGCCCTACCGTCCTTCGGATTTCTTCCGGCGAAGCGCCTGCGTCGCGCAAGGCGGTAAGGCCCGTATCCCTGAGGCTCTTCGACAGTTTTCGCCCATCCGGCCCGAGGATCAGTCTATGATGGAAATAGGCGGGTGGCTGCAATCCCAGAATCTCCTGCAGCAGGCGCTGCACCCCGGTCGCGGAAAACAGGTCCTGTCCGCGCACGACGTGGCTGACGCCTTGCAGGGCATCGTCGATGACGACGGCGAGGTGGTAGCTGGTCGGGATGTCGCGGCGTGCCACGATAACGTCGCCCCAATCCTGCGGACGTGCCTCGACGAAGCGCGTCGTGGATAGCGTCTCATCGCTGAATTCGGCCCATGCCAGGTTCTTGCCGGCACGCGCCATGGCGGCGCCGACGTCGAGCCGCCAGGCGAAGGGCGCATTCTCGGCAATCCGCCGGTTGCGTTCCTTCATCGAAAGCGCCTTGTCGGCCGGGGGATAGAGCGGCACCCCGTCGGGATCGCGCGGCCAGTCGCGCCCGCGCTTTTCGCTGTCGGCGATGAAGGCGCGTATCTCGCCGCGGCTCATGAAGGCGGGATAGACGAGTTCTTGGCGGATCAGGCGCTTGAGCACCGTCTCGTATTCGGCGAAATGCTCCGATTGCCGGCGCACCGGCTCCTTCCAGTCGAGGCCCAGCCATTTCAGATCGGCGATCATGCCCGCCTCGAATTCCGGCGTGCAGCGCGTCGTGTCGATATCCTCGATGCGCAGCAGCAGGCGGCCGCCACTGGTACTTGCGAGCTTCTGGTTGAGCAGCGCCGAATAGGCGTGGCCCAGATGCAGTTCGCCGTTGGGGCTGGGCGCGAAGCGGAATGTCAGGAGCGTCATGTCTCAGGCGGCAATCGGGTTGTGCTGTGGTTTTGGCGGTTGCTACCTTGCTGCACATCTTCGGACAAGGATACCATGCAGCGCATTGCGACAATGGACGACGTTGAGCGGGGGCTGGACGCGCTTTGCCTCATCGACCCGCGCCTGGACAAAGTGCGCGGCACGGCCGGCGAGGTGCCGCTCAGGCTTTCGGAGCCGGGCTTCAGGAGCCTGGCCTCGATCATCGTCTCGCAGCAGGTTTCGCGGGCGAGCGCCGATGCGATCTTCGGCCGGCTGACGAAACTCGTCGATCCGCTGACGCCCCAGGCGATCCTTGCCGCGGGCGAGGACATGTTTCGCGAGGCCGGCCTGTCGCGGCCCAAGCAGCGCGGCCTGATCGCGGTTGCCCAGGCCGTGGCCGATGGGCTCGACCTGCATCACCTCTGTTCGCTCGATGCCGTGGAGGCGATCGCCAGGATGACGGCGGTGCCTGGTATCGGTCCCTGGACGGCGGAAGTGTATCTGTTGTTTGCCGCCGGACACCCCGACATTTTCCCGGCGCGCGACGTCGCCCTGCAGAGCGCCGTTGGCCATGCGCTCGGCATCGACCCGCGTCCAGCGGAGAAAACACTGATCGCTCTGGCCGAATCATGGAGCCCGTGGCGAGGTGTCGCATCGCGGCTTTTTTGGTCCTATTATCGCGAAACCAAGGGCCGGGACGCCGCACCGCCGGCCTGAATCCGCAAGAAAGCATAAAAATCATGCGTTTTTGGCGCTTCGCGCCAGCGACAATCCGCTTCACATCCCTGTCATGTCAGGCTTACAGTATCCACGCCGAACGGTTCTAGAACTAGGAGGTCAACAAGGTGACGGTTGCCGTATCTCCGGATGGGCTTCCAGCGCTGGTGCTGAATGCGGATTACCGTCCGCTCAGCTATTACCCCTTGTCGCTCTGGTCCTGGCAGGACGCGATCAAGGCGGTGTTCCTCGACAGGGTGAACATCGTGGCCGAATACGAGCACGCCGTATCCTCGCCGACCTTCTCGATGAAGCTGCCGAGCGTGGTCAGCCTGAAGGCCTATGTGAAGCCATCCAGGCATCCAGCCTTCACCCGCTTCAACGTCTTCCTGCGCGACCGTTTCCAGTGCCAGTATTGCGGTACCCCCGAGGACCTGACCTTCGACCATGTCATCCCGCGTCACCGTGGCGGCGCCACGACATGGGAGAATGTCGTCGCCGCCTGTTCGCCCTGCAATCTGAGGAAGGGCGGCATGATGCCGGCTCACGCCAAGATGTGGCCGCTGCAGAAGCCGTTTCAGCCGACGGTGCATGATCTGCACAATAACGGCCGCCTGTTCCCGCCCAACCATCTGCATGAAAGCTGGATGGATTATCTCTACTGGGATGTCGAACTGGAGCCCTGAGTTCGTTCGAGAATTCAGGAGGCTGGCCGCCCGAAGCGATTTTCTGCGCCTCCGGGGCTCACGGACTTCATGGGCGCTCCCCTCCGGTTCTCGAAAATCACTTCATTTGACTCAGCCTGCCGAATTCTTTGAAGGATCTCGAGTCGGCGCGTTCGCTACATTAATCGCGAGCCAGCGCGCCACGGAAGGCGACGGCGGCCAGGATAAGGCTGGCGATGGCGTTCCAACCGGCCAGCGACAGGCCGAGAATGCGCAAGGCGGCCTTGTCGCAGGAGGGCGGCACGAATTTGTCGAGCGCGTCGAGCACGCCCTTGCCACCGGTGTCGACAGGGCCGGCGCCCGCCGTGCAGTCGGTCGGGCCAGCCCACCACTGCCACTCGACGCCGGAGTGATAGACGCCGAGATAGAGCCCGTATAGCATCAAGAGGCCGCCAACGGCCAACAGGCCGCGCGTCAGCCATGCCGGTGCCCGCAGCATCGATGCGATCGCCGCCAGCACCATCAAGGGCACGCCAATGTAGTAGGGTGTGCGCTGTTCCAGGCAGAGGTGGCAGGGGATGTAGCCGCCAATGTGCTGGAAGCCGAGCGCCGAGCCAACGGTCGCGGCCATCGCGACGGCGAGAAACAGTGCCGCGCGCGTCCGCTGGCGGCCGGTATCGGAATTCATGGTCGCTGTCATGGCGTCTTTCGTCCGTTGCGTTCGCCGTCTGCGAAGTCTGCTCGCCGCGCTGCCGAAACCGTTGCCCGGTTTTAAGCATCAAACCTTAGAGAGCGTATTTGATCAGGATATAGAGCAAAATCAGGGCGACCGCGGCAGCGCCGACGATCAGGCCCAGGCGCTTTTCGATGAATTCGCGGATTGGCTCGCCATAGCGGCGCAAAAGCCACGCCAACAGCAGAAAGCGGCCGCCGCGCGCGATAATGGCCAGCACGATGAACAGCGCCAGGTTGACGCCCAGGGCACCGGACAGGATCGTCACCACCTTGATAGGCGGCAGATGCGCGGCACCCGAGGTGACCAGCATCAGGGCGATGAACTCGATGCTGACGCCCGCCGAGGACCGCAACTGCTCGAAGTCGTCATATTTGCCGTAGAATTCGAGGATGGGCCGCGCCACCGCGTCATACGCATAGTGGCCGATGAACCAGCCGGCAATGCCGCCCAGCACCGAGGCGACGGTGGCGATCAAGGCATAGCGATAGGCGCGATCCGGCCGTGACAACGCCATCGGCAGATAGAGCACGTCGGCCGGCACCAGAAAGACCGAGCTCTCGACGAAAGCGATGAAGGCCAGCCACCATTCGGCGGATTTGCGAGCCGCCAGCGACAGGGTCCAGTCATACAGTCCGCGAAGCATCGGCTCTCCTATGGAACGGCCCGTCTGTCTAGAAAGGTTTTTCGCGCTGCACAATGGCCGCGGTCTTACAAATTGGAAAGGTGCCGTCTGGTCGCGGCAGAGGCTGGTTTGCAAATTGGCCTGTTGACGAACAGGCCTCCGACCGTATAGTCCGCGCCCATCCAGGCCGCCCGGCCTGAGCCCCTATGGCGGAATTGGTAGACGCGCTCGACTCAAAATCGAGTTCCGCAAGGAGTGCTGGTTCGATCCCGGCTAGGGGCACCACAACACAGGTGGGAAGTCGACAAATCGCTGACTCCACTGGGTTGAACAATTCAGTCGCTGGCGCTCCACTGGATTGAAACAGCGGCGTGGGCGATGATCGCCTCACACGGGTCCGTGCTGCCGTATGATCTTCCATTCGTGCCAGATCAGCACCATGACGACCGCATCGAAGACGGTCAGCACGAGCAGCCCGGCCGAATGGGTGTAGGAGTAACGGTAGACCTGGTAGATCATGAATGCTCCCAAGGCCAGGAGAGACGCCGGGTACGACCATAGTTTGCCCCTGAGAAGTCCGATAACCAGGAAGAGCTTTATCAGGCCGTGACTGAGGAGATAGAAGGCATAGAACTCCTTGCTGGCGACCGAGAAATGGCTTGCCACCTGCGACAGATAGCCAGCTATGAAATCCTTCGGATCTTCGGTCAACTCGTCCTGGGTAAGGGCATTGACCCAAGACGCAATGGTGGCGGTGGTGACGAGATAGAGCAACACCCCACCAACGCACTCAATGAAGGCATGCGCTCCCTTGAGCCAGACGCCGATCTCGAAGACCTGGTGAATGCGACTCTCATCGACGGCCTTCAAAGTCCCACCTCATCCAACTGACGAAACGGACGACAAATGGATGCAGCCCTCACCCATTGGGTAAATGCCGAGGCCGGCCTCAGCCCTATCCTTGATAGAGCAATGATCGGCGTCTCACAATTCGGCGTTCCGCTGATGGTGCTGGCCATAGTGCTGCAGTGGTGGGCCAAAACTGACCGCTACCATGTTCGTCACGCGGCCCTTGCTGCAGGTCTGTCGTTCCTGCTCGGCCTCGCAATCAACCAGTTCATCCTTCTGTTCGTGCATCGGATGCGGCCCTACGATGCCGGCGTGACGCATCTCCTGATTGCGCCAAGCGCCGACTGGTCCTTCCCTTCCGACCATGCAGCAGCCACCATTGCCATCGTTGCCGCTTTTGCGATGCGGAGGCTGCCGCGCCGGACGATTGGGCTCTTGGTGGTGGCATTCCTGATTTGCTGGTCGAGGATCTACATTGGGACCCATTACCTGACCGATGTCATCGGCGGCGCGATCACTGGCGCCCTGGGCGCCGTTGTGGCGCGACTGATCTATCGTGAGAACTCCCGGCTGGACAATCTCGTGACAAAAATCCTCTAACAAGGATTGACCAATCAAGTGCACGCTGACAACGGCTTCCATGGAACCGGCATGGATCCCAGGGGCTCGCCGCCGGTGTTTCGGGTGAGGAGGGTATCGCCCGGTGAGGCGGCCTATCCGGGGCTCCCGGAGAGGCGTTCATGCCGGCGGGCGCCGGCTGGCACCCGGGCACGGAAGGAGCCCTTCAAAAGGAGCGGGGCCTTCTTACCGCCTCTTGAGCAAACTCTTCATCCGGTTGCGCAGCAGGCGCGCCATATTTCGGGTCTCGCGATAGAGATGCAACTGAGAGGCGGCCTGGCGGGCGAGGCGGTCGGCATCCCTGGTCAACCCGATGACCAGCGTGCCGACCGGTTTGCGCTCGCTCCACAGCCGGCTCATCACCGGGTGGTCGGGCACGGCGCAGGAGTCGGTCATCATGATGTTGGGATCGTCGAGATGGTGTCTTGTGACCTCGATCATCAGCAGCGTGCCGGGCGAATAGGCAGCCAGCGTCTCGTCATAGGCCGTTTTCCAAGTGTAGGCGACGCCGGCCTCGACGAAGACGATCAGGCAAGCGACGGTACGGCCGTCGAGCGTCAGCGAATGGATGCGGCACATGTCCTGTTCGGCGAGCCGGTGCACCGCCTCGCGGGCGAAGGCGGCGCGGAAGCGGTCGATCGCCATGGCGGTGCGCTCGCGGCCTTTCCAGCCGGACGCCTCCAGCGTCAGGAAGTGCTCGATGGCGTGGCGGATTTCCTCGGGGCCGCGTGCCACGGCGTGTTCGAGCTTGCCGAGATCGCCAAGGCGCCGCTTCAGGCGGCGGAATTCGCGATAATGGTGCGCGCGCAGCGAAGCCTTGAGATAGTCGTCGCCGTCGAGTTCGCTCTCTAGCACGGGGCGTGAAGTCTGGCCCGTGGTGACCAGTGTCAGGCCACGGGTTTCGGCCACGGTGGCGATCAGGCTCGCCACCGGACCGTCGAGCCTGATGTCGGGCAGGATCAGGACTTTCGGCATTTTCAAATGCGGGCGCGACAGCATCGAGAGGAAATCCTCGACCACGCCGACCGGGTCGTCGCGGTCGATCAGCGGCGTGCCGAGCGGGCCGAACGGGCTCGACCAGGTGCGCATGACCGGTACGCCGAGCGGCACCACCGGCCGTTCCACCGAGATCGGCACCAGCAGCCGCAGTCGGTTGCGGTATTCATCGCCGTCCCGGATCACGGCAAGGCGCACTTCGCGGTCTTCCAGCCGGGGCATGGCCGGCGCCAGGAAACGCGGGTTGAAGAAGACGTTCGGCTCGATCGTGCGGGCGCAGAGATAGTCCAGTTCCTCGACAAGGTCGAAGCCGGCCGACGCCGGGTAGATGGCGAGTTTGCGCTCGGGCCGGTTGTTGGCGAGGATCTCGATATGGGCGGGATCGGCGTCGCGCGCCAGCCCGGCAAGGCCGGACACCATGGCGCCGGCGGGACCGCCGCTGGTTTCCTCGAGCAGAGGGATGGCGGCCATCAGGCGGCTCCTTTGGCTGACACGAAGATCGCCATGACGATGCCGAGCTTGCGCCAGACCGTGAAGGACAGCGCGCCGGCCTCGAAGATCATGGCAAAGGCGGTGGCCATGGCCGCGCCCCACAGGCCGAAATGCGGGATCAGCACCACGTTGAGTCCGATATTGAAGGCCAATGTCATGGCATAGACGGCGGCGCAGACATTCTGGTTGCCGCTCATGGTGAGCAGGCTTTCGCAGGGGCCGACGGCGGCGCGCGCCACAACCCCGAACACGAGCAGGAACAGAAGCGGATAGCCCGACGTGAATTCGGGGCCGAACAGCACCAGCATCGGTTCGCCCAGCGCCAGCACCAGGAACGCCATCAGCAGCGAGGGCCAGAAGGTCCACGATACCGTCTCGCGGGCGAAGGCGGCAAGCTTTTGCGGCTCGCCATGGGTGAACTGCGCGTAACGTTGGGCAACGCCGGCCTTGACCGCGAAATAGACGAAATGCACCAGCGCCAGCGTCTTGACCGTGGCGAAATAGACGGCGACATCATTGGGATACATATAGGCGCCGACCATCAGCACATCGGCGTTGGTGAGCAGGAAGAAGAAGCTCTCAACCAGGAAGATCGGCAGCGAGACGACGAACCATTGCGCGAAATGCACTTTCATCGGGCCGGCCGGAATTTGCCTTTCCATGCGCTGGGTGACCCCGATGAGCTGGGTCAGCGTGGTGGCGTAGGTAGCGGCGATCGAGGCGAAGATCGCCGTCCGCGCGTCGGGGGCGTAGCCCGCCCAAAGCATCAGCGCCATGAACAGCAGGATCAGCACCGGCCGGATCAGGTAGGTCGGAGACAGCGCGAACAACGCCCATGAATTGGCGCGCGCCAGCCCTTGCAGCAAATCCGACAGCGCGATCATCGGCAGGCAGATGACACCGAGGATGAACGGTATCACGTAGTAGTTTTCGATCCAGGGCGCGGCCAGCCAGACGCCGAGGGCGCCGAGCCCGGCGATGACCGTCGAGGCGATCAGCACGAACAGGCGGCTCGCAACGACGATGCCGCGCAATTCGTCCATCAGGCCGCGCTCGCGGTATTCGGGGATGAAGCGGATGACCGATGTGTGGAAGCCGAGGCAGGCGAGGTTGCCGACAATGACCATTGTCACCCAGACCAGCACGAAGATGCCGTATTCGAACGAACCCATCCAGCGCGCCATCAGCACCTGGCTGATAAAGGCGATGACGGCACTGACGATGCGGATGGAGAAGGCGATGACCGACATACGGCCGGCTTCGCCGCGCTCGTCGGCGGTGAACAGCACGGCGTCGAGGCGGCCAAGCAAAGGCTCCATGCGCAGCGCCAAACGCTGCGGCAAGAACCGCCCGGCAGTCGTGGCCGCGGAAAAGCGCACCCCGATTTCTCTCCGTTTTCCGCCTCTTTTCAGGCTTTGGTGTAGCGAAAACACCTTAAGAAAGCGTGGGTGGGGAGGCGTGCGTAATGGCCGAAAGTCGAGCGATGACGAACGGGTGAAGGTGCCGCGAGACAGGCGCGGCGCCGTTTTTTAATCAGTCGAGTCTACCGGCGGCCCGTCTCTCCGCGCGTTGCGACATGGTCGATCGCGCAACGGCTGATACCGATGTCCTTCAGCATGAAATCGGGCATGGTCTCAAGGCGACGCCGGCCATGCCGTAGGTGCCGCCCGTGCACAAGCCAAGCGGCAACGGCCATCAGGCGCGAAGTTTGGGTGCGCGGCCTCGCCAGGACGACATCGATTTCGGGCATGATCTCTCCTCGCGGTGCGCGCGAAAGGCCTGCCGGGACCTGGACCGGCAGGCCGGGTGCCGTCAGTCGGCCTTTTTCATGGCGTCACACGAGACGTTCGGGTTCATGTCGGCGAAGGCGCCGGTCGGGTTTTGCTTCCAGGCCCAGACATGAAGTTCGTAGAAAGGGCCGAGGCCATAGCGGTTGGGAGCGCTGTTGAAGTTGAACAACTGGCCTTCAAGCGAGGCCGGACCCTTCGCGGTGATGTATTCGACAGCCACCAGCTTCAGCGTGCCATCGGACATCGGCTCGTACATCACGGCCTCCGGCTTGGCGACGTCGATCGCATCGTCCTTCAGATAGGCGCCATTGACGTAATGAATGCCCATGGCGCCGCCAGTGATGCCACTGGCGCAAGGTATCGGCGCATAGCCCTCGGCGGTGGCCGCCGCGACGTTGGCGAAGCGGCTGTTGGCCGCCCGCACCTCGTCGGCAAGCGGATTGCTCTTCCCCGCCGATGCGGCGGTGGAGGCGATCGACGTGATGAACAGTGCGGCAAGGCGCCAGAAATTGACGTTCATTTTGTTCTCCATTGATTGTTGATGATCCGGCAGGCGCCCAGGCCGGCCATCAAGGCCAGGCCTGGTTGCAGAAGCCCGCGGCATGGGACTGGCAGTGCGGGAGGGGTTCGATCTCGTCCATCCCGTTTAACCGGACCGCGGTCTCATTGGTGCCACCACCAGTATTCCCAGTAGTCCCGCCGCATCTCGTGCTCCGGCTGACCGATGTCCCGTCTCAAATAATCGTCTTGCGGAGGCAGGCACCTGCGCCGGCCTCGCAATGGCGATAGCAGCGCGGAGACAATCCGCGATGCGAGACCGCGCCGGTGGGGTGCGGGGTCGAACGCCACGACGGCGGCCGCCGTTTCGGGAAGGAACGACAGGGAAAACCGACTGCTATCATTGCCCAGGACAATTTCACGCTCATGGCTCCAACCTTGGTCCATCGGATCAGCGATAAAAGTAGGGGTCCAGGACCCTCACCTCGGTGATCTTGTCCACCGGCAGAGAATTCTTCTGCGCCGTGCTGCGGATGGCTTCAGGCGAGGGGGCGTCGTAGATGCAGAAACTCTTGCTCTTGTCGGGCGAGACGAAGGACTGCACCCAGGTGACCCCCTTCTCGGCATTGCGCATGATGATACCGCCAAGCGCCGTTGCGCCGATGTCGTTCATCGGAAGGTTGAGTCCGTCGGGGAATGTCCGTTCGATCAGATAGCGAGGCATGGAATGGCTTCCTTTTACGATTGATTCACGCTCGAAGTGAGCGCGGTCGGAGAAGAACCATGGCCTTCGAAAGCGCGCATCGGAGCCTTTCCCCATATTTCGCGGGACGATTCCCTATGTTTTCGACGTTTGATCTTGGAGCCACACTGCGGATACCGAAGCGTGGGTATCTTGGGGGATGGGTTTGACGACGATACTCATGGGCCAGTAACGATGCTTCTGGAGCGGCAGGCGCAACTTGAACATTTGGAGGAACTGCTCGCGGCGGCGGCGCTCGGTCGCGGCCGCGTGGCGGCATTGCTGGGTGAGGCCGGCGCCGGCAAGACGGCACTCGTGGAGGCGTTCGTAAGCGGTGTTGGGCAGCACGTTTCCATATTCCGCAGCGCCTGCGAGGATCTGTCGATTCCCGATCCGCTGGGACCCCTCTATGATCTGGCCCGGGACGCGCAGTGGGCACTGCCCCGGGCGATCGATGACCGGCAAGGCCAGCGGCTGCCCTTGTTTTCTGACGCTCTCGAGGTTTTCGAGGCGAAGTCTCGTCCGGGCCTGCTGGTCATCGAGGATATGCACTGGGCCGACGACGCGACCCTGGATTTCGTCCGTTTCCTGGGCCGACGCATCGCCAACACCCATATGCTGGTGCTGTTCACGGCACGCACCGACCGTAGCGAAGGGCAGATGCGCGCGCGTCGGGTGCTCGGTGAAATTCCGGCCGCCAACGTCCAGCGTATCGAAGTGCCGCTGCTCACCGAAGCGGCGGTGTTGTCGCTTGCCGAAGCAGCCAACCGCGACGGCAGCGCAATCTACCGCGCCACCGCGGGCAACGCCTTCTTCGTCACCGAGTTGCTGGCTGCCGAAAGCGAGATGATCCCGCCGGCCAGCGTCCGCGACGCTGTGCTGGCGCGTGCCGAGCGCCTGTCGCGGGGCGGGCGCTCGATGCTCGACGCGGTGTCGGTGTTTCCGCGCCGCGCCGATGTCTGGGCGCTGCGCGGCCTCTGTGGTGTCGCCAGCGCGGGCCAGCTGGCGGAATGTGTATCGAACGGCCTGCTCGACGATCTCGGCGATGGCTATGCCTTCCGCCACGAGATCGCCCGTCGCGCCGTCGAGATGGCGCTGACGCCGAGCCATCGGCGCGAATTCAACCAGCGCGCGCTTTCCGCACTGCAGGAAAACGTCGAGGTGGCTACCGCAAGACTTGTGCACCATGCGGTGGAGGCCCAGAATTTGGAAGCCGTACGCGAGCTTGCCCCGCTCGCGGCGGGCGAGGCTTCCCGGGTCGGCGCGCATCGCGATGCGGCCGGCTATTACGAAGTCGCCCTACGGCACGCCGACAGCCTGCCCATGGGCGACAGGGCGAGGCTTTATGAGGGCTATGCCTTTGAATGCCATCTGATCGGCCGCATCGATACGGCCATCGAGGCGCAGGGCCAGGCGCGGCGGTTGCAGCAGGCGTTGGGGGACACGCTCAGGGAGGGCGACAGCCTCAGATGCCTGTCGCGCTTCGCCTATCTGGTGGGTGACCGAGAACAGGCGGACCTGTTCGGGGCACAGGCGGTGGAATTGCTGGAACAGGCGCCGGCCAGTCCGGAGCTTGCCATGGCCTATTCCAATCTCTCGCAGCTGGCGATGCTGGCCGAGAAGCTCGACGAGACCCTGCTGCTCGGCTGCAAGGCAGTCGGTTTGGCCGAACGGTTGAACAAGCCGGAGATAGTCTGTCATGCGCTGAACAATCTTGGCTCCGCCGAACAGTGGCTAGACCTGGCCAAGGGCCGGCTGCACCTCGCCCGCAGTCTTGACATCGCGCTCGGGCAGAACTTCCAGGAGCACGCCGCACGCGGCTTCACCAATTGTGCCTGCGCCGAAATGAACCAGCTCGACCTTGTCCGGGCGCAATCCTTTCTCGACCGGGGCATTGCCTATTGCGTCGAGAATGACCTCGCGACCTGGCGGGACTATATGCGGGGCGTGCAGGCGCAATTGCTTTTGCGACGCGGCCTTTGGGACGATGCGGCCGCGATGGCTCACGACATCATCGACGATAGTGCGACCACGGCCCTGGTGCGTTACCCATCCTTGGTCGCGCTGGCGAAATTGCGCATAAGACGAGGCGATCCGGCCGCGCCCGTGCTGGACGAAATGAAGCGGTTCCTAGACAAGGGAATGGAGCTGCAGCGGCTGGTGCCCTACACGGCATCGATGGCCGAACTGGCATGGCTAGGGCAAGGCGACTCCGAAGAGGCACTTCGCCTGATCGATCTGGCCGAAAGCCTGTCGCCGACGAGGGCGATGTTCGCCGAGTTGGCCGTCTGGCGGCTGCTCTTGTCACCTGACAGCAATCCTGGCGATACGACCGGCATGGCGGAGCCCTACCGCCTGCTGCTCACCGGCGACTGGCGTGGTGCCGCGATGCTGTGGGCCCGGCTGGGCGCTCCGTTCGAACGGGCGCTCGCCCTGTTGTACGGCGACGAGCCGGCGCTGCGCCTGGCCCTGGACATATTCGAGGGGCTCGGTGCCCGGCCGGTGGCGCAGCACGTCCGCGCCGTCATGCGGCAGAATGGCGTCCATAACATCGCCAGGGGACCGCGGCAGAGCACACGCGCCAATCACGCTGGCCTGACGCTCCGCCAAATGGAGGTTCTGCACCTGATCGAGCGCGGTTTCTCCAACAAGAGAATCGCCGAGCACCTAACCATCTCACCGAAGACCGTCGATCATCATGTCTCAGCGGTGCTGGGCAAGCTGGACGCCGTTTCGCGCGGCGAGGCGACCGCCGCCGCGCGAGATTCCGGGCTGATCTGACAATATGGAAGCCTCCCCGGATCAGAAGTCCGGGAACACCGATCTCGCGGTCTTTACGCGAAGGTCCCGTGGCAGTGCTTGTATTTCTTGCCGGAGCCGCAGGGGCAGGCTTCGTTGCGGCCGACCTTGCCCCAGGTCTCGGGGTTGTTTGGGTCGCGATCCTCGGGAGCGACGATGGCGGTGCTTTCCTGGCGTACCAGAAGGGCCGTTTCGCCACCTTCGAAATCATTCTCGCCGGTGGTGCCGTCAATATGCGTGCCGAACATGTCGGGCGCTTCCGGCGGCGGCGCTTCGGCGGCCTGGCGGACCAGTTCGACGCGCATCAGCTGCGCGGTGACGGCCTGGCGCAGATTGCCGAGCATCGCCTGGAACAGCTCGAACGCCTCGCTCTTGTATTCCTGCAGCGGATCGCGCTGGGCGTAGCCGCGGAAGCCGACGACCGAACGCAGATGGTCGAGATTGACGATATGCTCGCGCCACAGATGGTCGAGCGTCTGCAGCACCACGGAGCGCTCGACATAGTTCATCACCTCGGGACCGAAACGGTCGGCGCGTTCTTGTGCGGCGGCGTCGGCGGCTTGAGAGATGCGCTCGCGGATGTCGTCCTCGGCGATGCCTTCTTCCTTCACCCAGTCCTCGATCGGCAGGTCGAGATTGAGGAATTCGGCGACCTCGGCCTTCAGGCCGGCGACATCCCACTGTTCGGCGTAGGCGTTTTCGGGAATGGCCTTGGCGACGATCTCGTCGATGACGCCCGCGCGCATCTCGCCGATGGTCTCCGAAAGGCCCTCGCCGTCCATCAGCTCGATGCGCTGCTCGAACACCACCTTGCGCTGGTCGTTGGAGACGTCGTCATATTTCAACAGGTTCTTGCGGATGTCGAAGTTGCGCGCCTCGACCTTCTTCTGCGCCTTTTCCAGCGCCTTGTTGATCCATGGATGGATGATGGCCTCGTCTTCCTTGAGGCCGAGCTTCTGCAGCATGCCGTCCATGCGCTCGGAGCCGAAGATGCGCATCAGATCGTCCTGCAGCGACAGGAAGAATTTCGAGCGGCCGGGGTCGCCCTGGCGGCCAGAGCGGCCTCTGAGCTGATTGTCGATGCGGCGCGATTCATGGCGCTCGGTGGCAAGCACGTATAGGCCGCCGGCGGCCAGCGCCTTTTCCTTCAGGCGCTCGATGTCGGCATTGATTTCCTTTTCGCGCGCCTCGCGTTCGGGGCCTTCGGGCATGTCGCCCAGTTCGTCGGCGATGCGCATCTCGGCATTGCCGCCGAGCTTGATGTCGGTACCGCGGCCGGCCATGTTGGTGGCGATGGTGATGGCGCCGGGCTTGCCTGCCTGGGCCACGATTGCCGCTTCCCGCTCGTGATGGCGGGCGTTCAGAACCTCGAAATCCGTGAAGCCTTCCTTGCGCAGGCGCTCGGCCAACTGCTCGGACTTTTCGATCGAGGTCGTGCCGACCAGTGTCGGTTGACCCTTGGCGCTGGCTTCGCGGATCTCCCTGACGATCGCCTTGTACTTCTCCTCGACCGTCCGGTAGACCTCGTCGTCCTCGTCCTTGCGGATGACCGGCAGGTTGGTCGGGATCTCGGTGACTTCGAGACCGTAGATGTTGCCGAATTCCTCGGCTTCGGTCAGCGCCGTGCCGGTCATGCCGGAAAGCTTCTTGTAGAGGCGGAAGTAGTTCTGGAAGGTGACGGAAGCGAGCGTCTGGTTCTCCGGCTGGATCGCCACGTGCTCCTTGGCTTCCAGCGCCTGGTGCAGGCCTTCCGAATAGCGGCGGCCGGGCATCATGCGGCCGGTGAACTCGTCGATGATGACGATCTCGCCGTTGCGCACGATGTAGTCCTTGTCGCGCTGGAACAGCCGGTGCGCCTTCAGCGCGTTGTTGACGTGGTGGACGATGGCGACGTTCTCGACGTCGTAGAGCGACTCGCCCTTGAGCAGGTCGGCATCGCGCAGCATGTTCTCCAGCTTCTCGGTGCCTTCCTCGGTAAAGATCGAGGTCTTCTGCTTCTCGTCGATCTCATAATCCTGCGGCTGCAGCTGGATGATGAAGGTGTCGATGGTGTTGTACATTTCCGAACGGTCCTCGAGCGGACCGGAAATGATCAGCGGCGTGCGCGCTTCGTCGACCAGAATGGAATCGACCTCGTCGACGATCGCGTAATTGTGACCGCGCTGCACCATCTGGACGCGCTCGTACTTCATGTTGTCACGCAGATAATCGAAGCCGAGTTCGTTGTTGGTGGCGTAGGTGACGTCGGAGGCGTAGGCGACGCGACGCTCCTCGTCCGATAGGCCGTGGACGATAACGCCGACCGAGAGGCCGAGGAATTTATAGACGCGGCCCATCCATTCGGAGTCGCGGGTGGCGAGATAGTCGTTGACGGTCACGACATGGACGCCGTTGCCGGCGAGCGCGTTGAGATAGACCGGCAGCGTCGCGACCAGGGTCTTGCCCTCGCCGGTGCGCATCTCGGCGATGCCGCCATTGTGCAGCACCATGCCGCCGATCAGCTGGACGTCGAAGGGGCGCATGCCAAGCACGCGGCGCGCGGCCTCGCGGGCGGTTGCGAAGGCCGGGACCAGCAGATCGTCGAGGCTGGCGCCGTTGGCGATATCCTGGCGAAATTTTTCCGTGCGGCCGGCAAGCTCGGCATCGGAGAGCGCCCGCATCTCGTTTTCCATGGCGTTGATCGCCTCGACACGGGGGCGGGTCGATTTGACCCGACGGTCGTTGGAGGAACCGAAAACCTTACGGGCGAGACCGCCGAGACTGACCATCCAATGGTCCTTTCGATAGAATTCTCAAACTTGAGACAGGCGCCGGCCGGCCCCATCACATCCACGTGAACGCACCGCCTGAATACGGGCAAACACAAAAAGCGCCCGGAAAACGGTTCTGGACGCCAAGTCGATGGACAGATAAGAGGGGGCTCAACTGATGTCAACGCCGCGCTGGCCCTGCCGGTCGCGCCAAATTCCGCCACAATCTGGCTGATCTGGAAGCCACCCTCCCTACAATCCCTCACCGGAGTCATCCTTATGTCCTTGTTGTTCAGCCGTGCGTCGTTTGCCAGCCTTGGCCTGGCCCTCGGCCTGTCGGCTCTTTGCCTGTCGCCTGTCACCGCGCAGGAGACCGCTCCCGCTCCGGCCGCCCCGGCGGACGCGGCCGCCCCGGCCGCGGCGCCCGTCGACCCGAATACCGTGATCGCCACCGTCAACGGCCAGCCTTTGACCGAGGCCGATCTGGTGCTTGCCGAAGGCGAGCTATCGCAGCAGTTCGCGCAGTTGCCGCCCGAGCAGCGCCGCGCCGCGGCACTTTCGGCGGCCATCGAAATCCGCGTCATGGCAGCCAAGGCGGTCACCGACGGTCTCGATAAGGATCCTGACTTCCAGCGCCGCATGGCTTTCCTGCAGCAGCGCGCGCTGCATGGCGAGATGGTCGAGAAGGGTGTGGTCGACAAGGTCACCGACGCCGAGGTTCGCGCCCGCTACGACCAGGAAATCGCCAATACGCCGCCGGTCAACGAGGTGCATGCCCGTCACATCCTCGTGAAGACGAAGGAAGAGGCCGAGGCGATCATCAAGCAGCTCGACAGCGGCGGCGATTTCCAGAAGCTCGCCAACGAGCACACCAGCGATCCCTCGGGCAAGTCCAATGGCGGCGATCTCGGCTGGTTCGGACCTGGCCAGATGGTGCCGGAGTTCGACAAGGCGGCCTCCGCGCTCGAGGTCGGCAAATACACCAAGGAGCCGGTGCAGACGCAGTTCGGCTGGCATGTCATCAAGCTCGAGGACAAGCGCGCCAAGCAGCCGCCGGCCTTCGACGACGTCAAGGATCAGGCCAAGCAGGCCGTCATCCGCGACAAGTATTTCGCGCTGGTCAAGTCGCTGCGCGGCGGCGCCAAGGTCGAGATCCCCGACGCCAATCTGAAGAAGGCCGTCGACACGCTGGAAAGCGCCAAGTAGGACACGCAATCGCGAAGGCGCGGCGAGTGATTGCTCGCCGCGCCTATTTTTTTGCCGTTCTTTAGGGCTTGGGCGTGACGATGCCTCGCGTGACATAGCCAACAGCGGTTCGTATCGTGGTTTCGTCCACATCGAGGCGGTTGGTCAAAAGATGTTTCCAGGCGAAGGACCCGATCAGATCGGCCACCACCTCTGAATCGATATCGTCGGCAATCTCACCCCTTGCCTTGGCGCGGTCCACGATCTGGCTGTTGTGAGTCCGGCGCCCGGTGGCATAGCCGGCGAGCGCCGCGCCGGCGGTCTCATCCGATTGCGCCTCGGCAATCAGCGACCTGTACACGCTGCCCGAAGGCGTGTCGCGCCAATGCGCGAACAGGTTTTTCAGGAAGCCGACGAGGTCTTCTTCCAAGCTTCCGCTGTCTGGAATGTCGACGCGCTTCTGGCGCTGATAGACTTCGAGCAGCAATGCCGCCTTGCTTGGCCACCAGCGATAGATGGTCGGCTTGCCGGCGCGCGCGCGGCGCGCCACGGCCTCGATCGAGAAGCCGGCATAGCCGCCTTCGACCAGCACTGCCTCGGCAGCCTCCAGAATGGCGTCCGCACTGTCGGGATTGCGCCGCGCACCGATCGATCTGCGCGCCGTATCCGCCTCCTCGGCCATGCCTGTCGTCCCCGTTTCAATTCGCGGCAATGATAAGCGATCCCGCGATGAAACGAAACGACCCGTTTTTTGGCGAGGTGCCGGCGCCGTCATCCGACGGTGGTCGTCACATCGCCCGCGACATCTCCGACACGATGCGTGATCCCTTCTCGGTCTTGACCAATTCCAGCGTCAGCCGCGCCTTGCCGGCTACGCGCGCCGCCGACTTGTCCTTTGGCGTGTAGTCGTAGCTCATGGCAAAGACCGCTTGAGCGCTGCTCTCGCCGTGCGGGGTAACCTCCAGGCTGCCGGGTTCCAGGCCAAGCGACCAAGAGGCCCATTGCACGAACCAGTCGCTCTTCACTCTCACAAGCGTCTCGGCATCGTAGGGCGTGCCGAAGACGGTGGCCGATGGGCCATAAAGCCGTTTGACGGCGGCGCGCATGTCCTTGACGTCCGGCGACAGGTAATCGTCGCGCAGGAATTTCTCGATCGCGCTTTTGTCGTCGCCGACCGAACGCTCGAGCGTCGCCACCTGCGTCGAAAGCGCCGGCGCGGCCGCCGGTTCCGGTGCCGTTACCGGTCCCGCGCCCGGTACGAACTCGAAGCGTTCGAGCAGCGATCCCTGCTCCCATGGGCGCTGGGCCTCGCGGGTTTGGGAGACCACGTCGCGGCGCACCGCTATCATCATGTCGTTCATGCTTTGTCCGGGCTCGGGATGTGGCGCAGCAGGGGCCTGGGCGAAGGGTGAGTTGCGCCCCGATCCGTCCATGGCGACCGCGCCCGGCGCCGTCGCGAAGGCAATGAAGGAGCCGCGTGTCGAATCGAACTGCGCCGGTCCCGCCAGCGCCGTTGCCGAGCGGGTGGTGGCGGTGCGGCTCAAGCTGCGGGCAAACGGGTTGTTGCGGCAGGCGTCGAGGAACACCAGGCTGACCTTGGCCTGCTGTTCCATGATGTCGAGGACTTCGTCGATCGGCACCGCTTCGAGCTGCAGCTTACCGGCACGTCCAGCCTGGCGTCGACCGGCACGATATAGTTGCGGCCTTCGACCTGCAGGCCATGGCCGGCATAGTAGAAAAGCCCGACGCCGGCGCCTTCGAGCGCATCGGAGAACTCGCCGATGCTGCGTTCAACCTCGCGCTTGCCAAGATCGTTGCCTTCAATGACTTCGAAGCCGATGGTACGCAGATTGTCGGCGATGTCGAGGGCGTCGTTGACCGGATTGGCCAGCGTGCCGGCCTCGGCATAAGTACCGTTGCCGATGACGAGCGCCACGCGCCGCCCCGGCCCGGCATCGGCGCCCAGCAGCAAAAGTCCCAGAAACGCCCAAGCGAGGATTGCAAGCCTGCCCATGAGGAAGATCATAGCGCCACGCACCCCGGCGACGCCAACAGATTTGAAATGCAAGCTTAATCCTCAACGGGTTTGCCCTCCGCGGGAGCGATGAAAACGCGCTTGCACCGGCGCGCCGTATCGGGCAAACCGGCCTTCCCCTTGCGATTTTCCCGCCCGAGGTCTGCATGTCCACGACGATTTCCCCGCTTGCGCCGAAGAAATATCCAAAAATGCCCGCCATCGAAGGGGTCCGCATCGCCACCGCCGAAGCGGGGATAAAGTACAAGGGCCGCACCGACCTGCTGGCCATGGTGTTCGATGCCGGCACCGCGGTCGCCGGCGTGTTCACCAAGTCGAAATGTCCCTCGGCGCCGGTTGATTTCTGCCGCCAGAACCTTGGCTCCGGCAAGGCGCGGGTGCTGGTCGTCAATTCCGGCAACGCCAACGCCTTCACCGGGCAGAAGGGCCGCGAGTCCACCGCGCTGACGGGCGAAGCGGCGGCGAAGGCCGCGGGCTGCACGGCAGGCGAGGTTTTCCTGGCATCGACTGGCGTCATCGGCGAACCGCTCGACACGACCAAGTTCAGCCATCTGCTCGCCGGGCTGGTCAGCGACGGCAAACCGGACCTGTGGACAGAGGCGGCGAAGGCCATCATGACCACGGATACATATCCGAAAGTGGCGACGGCGACGGTCAAGCTCGGCGACGCCGATGTGACCATCAATGGCATTTCCAAGGGCGCCGGCATGATCGCGCCCGACATGGCGACGATGCTGTCCTTCATCGCCACCGACGCGCCGATCGCGGCTCCTGTCCTGCAGGACCTGTTATCGCGCGGCACGGCCAAGACGTTCAATGCTGTAACCGTCGACAGCGATACCTCGACCAGCGACACGCTGCTGTTGTTTGCCACCGGCAAGGCGGCAAAGCGCGGCGCGCCCGAGATCACCGATCCCAGGGATGCCCGCCTTGGTCAGTTCCGCCGGGCGCTCGGCAAGGTGCTGAAGTCGCTGGCGTTGCAGGTGGTTCGCGACGGCGAGGGCGCCCGCAAGCAGGTCGAGGTCACCGTCACCGGGGCCAAGTCGGCCCGCTCGGCCAAACGCATCGCGCTGTCGATCGCCAATTCGCCGCTGGTCAAGACGGCGGTCGCCGGCGAGGACGCCAATTGGGGCCGCGTCGTCATGGCCGTCGGCAAGGCCGGCGAGCCCGCGGATCGCGATCGGCTGTCGATCTGGTTCGGCGACAACAGGCTGGCGCATGAGGGTGAGCGCGACCCCAGCTATTCGGAAGAAAAGACCTCGGCCTATATGAAGCGCGACGACATCCGCATCCGCGCCGATATCGGCATCGGCCGCGGCAAGGCGACGGTGTGGACCTGCGATCTCACCAAGGAATATGTCGCCATCAATGGCGACTACCGGAGCTGATCGCCTTGGTTTCGCGTCATCCCGCAAGCATGCTCGCGACCGTGCGTCGCTACGAGGCGGCCGGCTTTCGGGCCTGGCCCGCGGCCGCCGTCCACTATGACGGCACCTGGGTGGTGCGCCTGACCGCCGGTCATCCGGCCAAGCGGCTGAACTCGGTCAATCCGCTCGATCCCGGCGACATCCAGCACATCGCCGACCGCATCGGCCGCGCGAGCCGCCGTTTCGACGCGTACGGCCGGCCGCTGACGTTCCGCATGTCGCCATTGTCGGGTCCCGATCTTGCCAGCCATCTCGACAAGGAGGGCTGGAGCCGGTTCGACGAATCGCTGGTCATGCGGCTGCCGCTGGCCGATGCGCAACTCGACGCCGCCATGGACCAGATCCCGCTCAAGGACATCAGCCGCTTCATCGGCGCATTGCTCAAGGTCAGCGGCTCGGACGTGTCGCTGCGGCCGGGCCTGTCGGAGATCATCGGAGCCATCCAGCCTGAAGCCGGGCTGTTCGCGCTCGAGGATGGGACGGAGCCGCTGGCGACGCTGATCTGTGTGCATGACGGCGATCTCGCCGGCCTGTTCGAGGTCGCTACCGACAAGGCGGCGCGCAACAAGGGCCACGGCCGCAACCTGATCCTGTCAGCACTGAAATGGGCGAGGCTGCGCGGCGCACGGGAAGCCTGGCTGCAGGTCGAGGCCGGCAACGCGCCGGCGCTGGCGCTCTACCGCGCGCTCGGCTTCGAGGAAGTCTATCGCTATCACTACCGCCGGCCGCCTGGTCATGGGTGAAATCGGGCATGAATGATGTGACGATCGCCGGCAAGCGCCTGCTTCTGGTCGCCGCTTGCGCGCTGGTCGATGCCGATGGCCGCGTGCTGCTGGCGCAGCGGCCGCAAGGCAAGCAACTCGCCGGCCTGTGGGAGTTTCCCGGCGGCAAGGTCGAGGCCGGCGAGACGCCGGAACAATGCCTTGTCCGTGAACTGCAGGAGGAGATCGGTATCGAGACCGATATCCCATGCCTGGCGCCGCTGACCTTCGCCAGCCATTCCTATGACGACTTCCACTTGCTGATGCCGCTTTTTGTCTGCCGCCGCTTCCGCGGCATCGCCCAGCCGAGGGAAGGGCAGGCGCTGAAATGGGTGCGGCCCAAACAGATGCGCGATTATCCGATGCCGCCGGCCGATACGCCATTGATCCCCTTCCTGATCGATCTCCTTTGAGGATCCGATTGGACCACCGTCCATATCAGCCAGCGTTAATGGAAGATTTATCTCATCATGAAAAAGTTGACGCATGGCCGTTTTCGTGCGGCAGCCGTCATTTCGCTGGGGAGCGATAGAATGAGCCTGGACAGGGATTGGGATTCGATCCGGCCCGAGCGCGGCTTTCGTGCCGCCGAAGCGGGCATGGGCGTCCTGCGCCTCACGCTGCTGTTCGGATCGGCCGCCGTGGCGCTGGCGTTGATCGCGACGCCTTTCCTGGACGGCCAGACGCGTTCGCAAACGGCCCGCGACGGTTTCCCTGGCCTGGACATGACGGCTACCGGTTCGATCAGCCATCGCAGCACCTATACGGTACGCCGCAGCGTGCTGCAGGCCGATCCGGGTGGCGTCTGCATTATCCGTTCCGATGGCAAAAGCAGTGGCGACTGCTGACAAGGCCAGGACCTTTCCGACGGTCGGCGGCTTCACCGCCTGTTAAGCCTTTGCCGTTAACCTTTCTTAACACGTCCGCGGTAAAGTTTCCGCAACGGGGATCGAGGCCATGAAAACAGTGCTGCTGCGTTTTCTGGAGGACGAAAACGGCACCACGGTCGTCGAATACGCCCTGATCATCTGCGTACTGTCGCTGACGATCATCGGGGGTATCAGCCAGGTCTTCAACACGCTGACCTGGTTGTTCAGCGACAACTCCAGCAGGCTTGCCAACGCCTTTGCGCAATGAGGCTGGTTGCCTGCGAAAAGGTCAATGCCCATCAGGCCCCTCCAGTATAGTCTTCAGCGAAACCTTGGCTGAACCGGGTTTCAGCGGCTTTTGCTGCGATGCATCGGGCGCCCAGCCGGACATCCAGACCGTCGAGAAGCTTGCCCTGATACGACCGTCGGGGTCGGAAAAACGTTCGGCGTAGATTTCCGCGGCGCGGGCAAACAGCTGGCGCGTGCCCGGCCGCCGGCTGCGGTCGGCCAGCGCGCTGGTTTCGCCCATGGCACGCAGATCCGCCATCAGGGCAAACAGGTTGGCATAGCGCACCGTCACCGTCTCGACGTCGGCGACCGGCAGCGCGAAACCGGCGCGCTGCAGCAACGCACCGGCATCACGTACGTCGGTGAAGGGGATGACGCGAGGGCTGACGCCGCCGTAGAGCTCTGTCTCCGCGGCAAGCAGGCTTTCGCGCAGTTCCGCAAGCGTGCCGGCTCCTGCGAACGCGCCGAGGAAAAGTCCGTCCGGCCGCAGCGCGCGGCGGATCTGGATCAACATGCCCGGGATGTCGTTCATCGCCTGCAGCGACAAAAGCGATACCACCAGATCAAGACTTTGCGGCTCGAACGGGACGGTCTCCGGCGGTGCAATCAGGCCGGCGGCACCATTCAGGAAAGCCGCGGCCGTCTCGACACGGGCGATATCCTCCACCTTGCCGCTCCGCGCAAGGACGCCGGCCGCGGCCGATGTCTGGCAAAACAGCACCGCCGCCTTGGCGAACTTTCGCTCGACGGCGCCCAGCCGGTCGGCGAGATCGTCGGCGGCACGGCGCATGAGGAAGTCGGCGCCGTCAACCGGATGGATGAGCGCGCGCCGCTTGTGCGCCAGCCACAGAGAGGTGTCCATTATCGGCTGCAAGGGATTGATCCTTGTATGTCGGCCCCTTGATGTGATTGGTATGGTGGCGCCGAGGAACCAATCACGTGGCCGATCCGATGCCCAAGATCAAGTCCGTCGAGATCAGCAAGCTGGCCGGGTCTGCTGCCCGGTCGGCTCTGGGCTGGCCGGCGCGCATCCTGTTTCCGCCGGTCTGCGCCGGTTGCCGCCGGCAGGTCTCGCAGCCTGGTGTGTTGTGCGGCGCCTGCTGGCCGAAGCTGCGGCTGCTGGAGCGGCCCTGGTGTCCGGTGATGGGCACGCCGTTCACCCATCACATGGGCGATGGTTTTCTGTCGGCGGAAGCGATCGCGGATCCGCCGCCCTTCGAACGGGCACGGGCCGCGGTCGTCTACTCCGGCGTTGCCCGCCAGATGGTGCAAGGGCTGAAATACCAGGACCGTACGGATCTCGCACCCTGGATGGCGCGCTGGATGGTCCGTGTGGGCGCCGACCTGATCGCCGACGCGCATGTGGTGGTGCCGGTGCCGCTGCATTGGCGCCGTTTTTTCAGGCGGCGGTTCAACCAGTCGGCGGAACTGGCGCGCGCGGTTTGCGAACTTAGCGGGCTGCCTTTCGCGCCCTCCGCCATGCGGCGTGTAAAACTCACCCGCCAGCAGGTCGGACTGGAGCGGCAGGAGCGCGAGGAGAACGTGCGCGCCGCCTTTCGCGTGCCGGCAGAGGCCGAGATCGAGATTGCCGGCCGAAGGGTGCTTCTGATCGACGATGTCTACACCACCGGCGCCACCGTGCGTGCCGCCACCAAGGCGCTGAAAAGGGGAGGTGCGGCCGCCGTCGACGTGCTGACCTTTGCCCGTGTGTTGCCGGGGGACTTCCGGGCGGACGAGTCCGTGACTATATAAGTCGTCAACAGGAGCGGAATTCGTCATGGTCGATGTCACGATCTATACGCGCATGATGTGCGGCTACTGCACGGCGGCCAAGCGGTTGCTGGAGCGCAAAGGCGTCCCCTATACCGAGCACGACGCTTCCTTCTCTCCGGAACTGCGCCAGGAGATGATGTCGCGGGCTCACGGGCGCACGACCTTTCCGCAGATTTTCATAGGCGACACGCATGTCGGCGGCTGCGACGACCTCCATGATCTGGAGGCAGAAGGCCGACTGGACAAACTGCTCGCCAACGGCTCGTCGAACTGAGGGGATGACAATGAGTGTTTTCAGGGCGGCGGCAGTGCAGATGCGTTCAGGCGAGAGTCCCGAGCGCAATGCGGCCGATATGGAGCGGCTGGTGCGCGAGGCCGCGGACCAGGGCGCCATCTACATCCAGACGCCGGAGATGACCGGCGCGCTGATCCGCGACAAGGAAGCGCGTGCCGCCTCCTTCACCTCGCAGGACAAGGACATCGTTGTCGCAACCGCGCGGAAGCTCGCCAGTGAGCTTGGCATCTTCCTGCACGTTGGCTCGACCGCCATACTGCGCGCCGACGGCAAACTCGCCAACCGCGCGCTCCTGTTCGGACCCGATGGCGCGACGCTCGCCACCTACGACAAGATCCACATGTTCGACGTCGACCTCGATAACGGCGAAAGCTGGCGCGAATCCGCCGCCTATGAGCCGGGGACCGAAGCCGTCGTTATTCCGATCAACGATGCGAAACTAGGCTTTGCCGTCTGCTACGACCTGCGTTTTCCGCAATTGTTCCGTGCCGAAGCGATGTCCGGCGCCGAGGTGCTGACCGTGCCCGCGGCCTTCACCCGCCAGACCGGCGAAGCGCATTGGCATGTGCTGCTCAGGGCACGCGCCATTGAGAACGGCGCCTATGTCGTCGCCGCCGCTCAAGGCGGCCTGCACGAGGACGGCCGCGAGACCTATGGGCATTCGCTGATCGTCGATCCGTGGGGTCGCATCATCGCCGAGGCCGCGCATGACGAGCCAGCGGTGATTGTCGCCGAGATCGACCCGGCGCAGTCGATTGCCGCGCGCAAGAAAATCCCCAATCTCAGGAATGCGCGGGATTTCACCATCAATGCCGGCGAGGCGTCGCGTCTCAGGGGCGCCGCATCTTGATCCGCTTTTCCCTGATCTGCGAAAACGAGCATGAGTTCGAGGGTTGGTTTCGCAGCAATGACGATTTCGACACGCAGAAGAAGCGCGGTTTTGTCGATTGCCCCAGCTGCGGCTCGCACAAGGTCGAGAAGGCGCTGATGGCCCCGGCCGTTTCCACGGCCCGCAAGCAGGAAACCATAGCGCTTGCCATGGGCGAGGCGCAGAAGCAGGCGCTGGCGCAGCTGAAGGCGATGGCCGAGAAGGTGCGCGAAAACGCCGACTATGTCGGCGACAAGTTCGCCGAGGAAGCGCGCAAGATCCATTTCGGCGAAACCGATGCGCGCGGCATCTATGGCGAGGCGACGCTTGAAGAGGCCAAGGGCCTGGCCGAGGACGGCGTCGAGTTCATGCCGATCCCGGTGTTTCCGGACGACCGGAACTGAGCGATCAGCTGACGCTGCCGATCAACTTTTCCAGCAGTTGCGAAAGCGTTTCCCGTTCGGCCAGTGTAAGGCCGGACAGGATCTGATGCTCGTTCGCCACATGTGCCGCAACGGCCTCGTCGATCAAAGCGAGCCCCTGTTCGGTCAGCCGCACGACGATGCCGCGCCGATCGTTGGGGTGCGGTGCACGCAGGATCAATCCGGCCTTTTCCAACCGGTCGAGCCGGTTGGTCATGGCGCCGGAGGTCACCATGGTGGCCTCGTAGAGCGCTGTCGGGGTCAGTGCGTACGGTGAGCCGGAGCGGCGCAGCGTCGCCAGCACATCGAACTCTCCCGCCTGCAGTCCAAAACGGGCAAACAGCGGGGCGAGGCGATCACGTGCTATCAGCGAGGAGACCTCATTCAAGCGCCCAATCACGGCCATCGGCGACACATCCAGGTCCGGCCGTTCCCGCTGCCATTGCTCGATGGCTTTCCCAGCGCGGTCCATCTATCTCACCATAGTATCTTGACGTTAAGAATCTTTCCATTATCTTATCTCAATATTCAACGCCGGCCAAGAGGCTGTGCACCCATAGGGTTCATCATGAAATATCTCTGGGATTCGGCGCTCGGCTTGCTGGTTGTCACCGGCGGCCTGCTGGGCCTGACGCTGCCTTTCGGCAAGCTCGCCACTGCGGCCGGCGTGCCAGCCACGGTCTGGGCCTTTGTCATCTCGCTCGGCGCCGGCGGAGTGCTTTTGGGCGTGCTCTTGGCGCGTGGTCAGCGCATCCGGCTCACCCCGCACAAACTGCGCTATTTCTTCGTCACCGCGGCAGTGTCCTATGCCGTCCCCAATCTCCTGATGTTTTCGGCCATTCCGCATCTGGGCGCCGGCTACACCGGCATCATGTTCACGCTGTCGCCGGTGATCACACTGGTGTTTTCGATCCTGCTCGGCGTCCGGCGCCCCAACATGCTGGGCATATCAGGCATTGCAGTTGGTTTCGTCGGCGCCGTCATGGTGGCGGTGACGCGCGGCGAGGCTGGCCAGCCGGCCGATCTGTTCTGGGTGGTGATGGGGCTGCTGATCCCGGTCAGCCTTGCCGCCGGCAACATCTACCGCACCATCGACTGGCCGGAAGGAACTGGTCCGATCGAACTCGCGGTCGGCAGCCATCTGGCGTCCGCGGCGATGCTGCTCGTCGGCATCCTGATCTTGCTCGGAGGCAAGGCCTTCGTCCAGCTTGGCGCCGTGCCGCTCATCGTCGTGGCGCAGATGGCCTCGGCATCGGCGATGTTTGCTTTCTTCTTCCGGCTGCAGGCGGTTGGCGGTCCGGTCTATCTCAGCCAGATCGGCTATGTCGCGGCAGCGGTCGGGCTGTTTGCCGGCACGATCTTCCTTGGTGAACACTATCAACTGCTGACCTGGGTCGGCGCCGTCATCATCACCGCGGGCGTGTTCATCACCACCAAGGCGCAGAGCCAGAAAGCCTGACGGCTTCGAGGCTCACGTCGCACTGCCGTCAGCGTCACCGCCGGGCTCCGGCCTCGGCTGGCTGAGGATTGGCTGTCAGACCGATTCCTTTTCCGCCAGCACCATGTAATTGACGTCCATGTCCTTCGACCGCGCCCAGCGGTCGGCAAGCGGATTGTAGGTGACGCCGGTGCGGTCGATGACGGTCAGACCGGCGCCGCGTAGCGCCTTTTCCAGCTCTTCCGGGCGCACCAGCTTGCCGAATTGGTGGGTGCCGCGCGGTAGCCAGCGCAACACATATTCGGCGCCGATGATGGCGAGGCCGAGCGCCTTGAGCGTGCGGTTGATGGTGGCCACGAACATGATGCCGCCCGGTTTGACCACCTCGCCGCATTTGGCGACGAACAGGTCGATATCGGCGACATGTTCGACCACTTCCATATTCAGGACGACATCGAATTTTTCGCCGGCCTCGGCGAGATCTTCCGCCGTCGTGGCACGATAGTCGACGCTGACATTGCCCTCGGCGGCATGCAGTTTCGCCACTTCGATGTTGGTTTCGGAGGCGTCCGCTCCGACCACCTCGGCACCGAGCCGCGCCATCGGCTCGCACAAAAGGCCACCGCCACAGCCGATGTCGAGGATGCGCAGGCCCTCGAACGGCCGCGCCGCCCGCGGGTCGCGGCCGAAGCGCGTCGCGATCTGGTCGCGGATATACGAAAGCCGGACCGGATTGAATTTGTGCAGCGGACGAAACTTGCCGTTTGGGTTCCACCATTCGGCGGCGAGGGCGGAAAAGCGTTCCACCTCTCCGGCATCGATCGTCGATCGTCGGGGCTCAGGCATCGGTTGGTCTCCTCGACACTGCGCCGCGCGTCCTTCGGACGCGCAAAGGACGCTGTAGCACTTTGATTCTGCGCATGATCCCTTTCCGAAATCGAAGTCGATTTCGGGGTCATGCGCTAGGAAGTCGGGCGTGAGGCATCGAATGTCAAGGCGACATTTTCCTCTGCTGACAAAGTGGCTGGGCGATCAAAGGCCGGCTTATTTCGTGTCCAGCACGTCGCGCAGCTTGGCCGCCAGCTGCTCGATGGTGAACGGCTTGGCCAGGAAGTGGACGTCATGATCGAGCACGCCGTTGTGGACCACGGCGTTCCTGGTGAAGCCGGTGGTAAAGACCACTTTCAGCCCGGGCTGGCGCGCGAGCGCTTCCTCGGCGAGCTTGCGGCCGTTCATCACCGGCATGACGATGTCGGTGAAAAGCAAAGCGATGCCTGGTGTCGCGGCGAGCTTCTGAAGGGCCTCCGGTCCGCTCCCCGCATGGATGACGATGTAGCCGAGTTCGCGCATGATATCCGTCGTGGAAGCCCGCACGCGGGCGTCATCCTCGACGACCAGGATCGTCTCGGTGACCTTGGCCGTGCTCTTGTCCCGCCCGACGGGCGTTGCCGGCTCCTCGGCTCCGAAAAACCGGGGCAGGTAGACCTTGATCGTCGTGCCTTCGCCGGGCTCGGAGTAGATCTTGACGTGGCCGCCCGATTGTTTGACGAAGCCGAACACCTGGCTCAGCCCAAGTCCCGTGCCCTTGTTGACCGGCTTGGTCGTGAAGAAGGGTTCGAAAGCCCTGGCGATGGTCTCAGGCGACATGCCCGCGCCGGTGTCGGTTACCGCGATCATCACATATTGGCCAGGCGTGACTTCGGCGTGCGTCGATGCATAGCCGTCGTCGAGGTGGCTGTTGACAGTCTCGATGGTCAGCTTGCCCTCATTGTCCATGGCGTCACGGGAATTGACGGCCAGATTGAGGATCGCGTTCTCGATCTGGCTGGGATCGGCCCGGGTTTTCCATAGGCCGCCCGCTAACACTGTCTCGATGCGGATGCCTTCACCCAAGGTGCGGCGCAGAAGATCGGACATGCCGGTCAACAGCCCGTTGATGTCGACAACCTGCGGCGCCAGAGGCTGCAGGCGGGAGAAGGCAAGCAGGCGGGAGGTCAGGTCGGCGGCACGGCTGGCCGCGTCGGTCGCGGCCTCGACGAGCTTTTCGATGTCATGCTCGCCCCGCTTCAGCTTGCGCTGGGCAAGGTTCATGGCGCTGAGGATCACCGCCAGCATGTTGTTGAAGTCGTGGGCGATGCCGCCTGTCAGCTGTCCGACAGCCTCCATCTTCTGCATCTGGCGCATCTGGGATTCGGCCTTTTCGCGCGTCTGGATCTCGTTGCCGAGTTCGATGTTCTTGCGCATCAGCTCTTGCTGGGCGACGACCACCTCGTGGAAGCGGCGACGGGATTGACGGATGGTGTAGGCGGCAAGCAGGAAAATCGCCAGCAACGCCGCCAGTGAGCCGATGCGCAACCAGGCCTCGACCCGGTCGGTATGCTCGTCGCGCGCGGCCACCGCGGCTGCGCCGATACGCCTGATTGTGTCCATGCTGCCCCGCATCTCGTCCATGGCGGCCTTGCCATGGCCGCTGCGAACCAGTTGCAGGGCCTGTGCCGCATCGCCTCGCTCGTAGAGAGCTATGGTTTCCGCCAGGTCGGCCTGCTGTTGCGAAAGCGCGTCCTTGATGTGGCCGATCTGCTGGGCGATCTGGTCGTCGGGAGCGGTCGCGCTGTCGACCCGCGCCAATTGTCCCGGAATTGCCTCGACGGCCTTCCGGTAAGGCTCCAGATAGGATTTTTCCCCGGTCAGCAAGTAGCCGCGCTGACCACTCTGGGCCTCCTGCGCCAATGAAAGCAGCCCGGAAAGCTGTTCCTGGTATTCGATTGTCTCGCGTGCGGCGGCACGATTGGCCCTTTGGCTCTCAACGAGCACCGCACGGGTGCCAACGATCAGTGCCAGCACCGCAAAGCCCGCGACAAGCGGGAGCGATTGCAATCGCATGGCGCGCCGAAGCCGAGCAATCATCTGTTATGCCGAACCAAAAGCAATTTCCCGCAGGCAGCATTTGGTAAGCGGCGCCGGGCCGGAAGGCAATATGTCGTGCTGCTACGCAATCCGCCGTCAGCCTTGCGAAACCTTCCTCATTTGGCTATGGAGGCCGCGCATTCAGTGGCCGGCGGCAGCCGGGCGCTTTCTTCCATTTTCGGCCGCGGGCCGGCTCCAGTCAAAGGCATTTCGCTTCCATGGCGCGTATCGTGATGAAATTCGGCGGGACCTCCGTCGCCGACATCGCTCGCATCCGCAACGTGGCACGTCACGTCAAACGCGAGGTCGACGCCGGTCACGAGGTGGCTGTGGTGGTTTCGGCGATGGCCGGCAAGACCAACGAGCTGGTCGGCTGGACCCGCGAGGCCTCACCGATGCACGATGCGCGCGAATATGACGCGGTCGTCGCTTCCGGCGAACAGGTCACCGCTGGCCTTCTCGCCATCACCTTGCAGAACATGGGCGTGCATGCGCGCTCCTGGCAGGGATGGCAGATTCCGATCAAGACCGACAACGCGCATGGCGCGGCGCGCATCCTCGACATCGACGGCGCCTTCCTGGTCAAGCGCTTCGGCGAAGGCCAGGTGGCTGTCATCGCCGGTTTCCAAGGCATCGGGCCGGACAACCGCATCGCCACGCTCGGACGTGGCGGCTCCGATACAAGCGCCGTGGCGATCGCCGCCGCGATCAAGGCCGACCGCTGCGACATCTACACCGACGTCGACGGGGTCTACACCACCGACCCGCGCATCGAGCCCAAAGCGCGGCGGCTGGCCAAGATATCGTTCGAGGAAATGCTTGAAATGGCCTCGCTCGGCGCCAAGGTTCTGCAGGTGCGTTCGGTCGAACTTGCCATGGTGCACAGGGTGCGTACCTTCGTGCGGTCGTCCTTCGACGATCCCGATGCGCCCGGAATGGGGGATTTGCTCAATCCTCCGGGAACGCTCATTTGCGACGAGGAAGAGATCGTGGAACAGCAGGTCGTCACCGGAATTGCCTACGCCAAGGACGAGGCCCAGATTTCGCTGCGCCGCGTCGGCGACCGGCCGGGCGTCGCCGCCGGCATTTTTGGGCCGTTGGCCGAGGCCAATATCAATGTCGACATGATCGTCCAGAACATTTCCGAGGACGGCAAGCTGACCGACATGACCTTCACCGTGCCGTCGGGCGATGTCGACAAGGCGCTGGCCGTGCTCGACCGGCTGAAAGCCGAGATCGGCTACGATGTCGTGCAGTCGGAAGCCGGCATGTCGAAGGTTTCCGTCATCGGAATCGGCATGAGGAGCCATGCGGGTGTCGCCGCCACCGCCTTCAAGGCGCTGGCCGACAAGGCGATCAACATCCGTGCCATCACCACATCCGAGATCAAGATTTCGATACTGATCGACGGTCCTTATACGGAACTTGCGGTTCGCACTTTGCATTCCGTCTACGGTCTGGATAAGCAGTAGCAGGACTGAATCAGCTGTTGCGCACTTGCCGGGCGCGGCGGAAACTGCCTCGGCAAGAAGTCTATTGGAGAAGAAGCCGCGATGCGTGACACGGCCGTTGGCCCGCGCGTTTTGCTGAAACGGCTCCGCGAGCTCATGCAGGAGCCGCTGGAGCCGCAGGAGCGGCTCGACCGGATTGTGCGCGACATCGCCTCCAACATGGTGGCAGAAGTCTGCTCGCTCTACGTGCTGCGCGCCGATTCGGTGCTGGAGCTCTACGCCACCGAGGGTCTGAACCCGAACGCCGTCCACCTGGCGCAGCTGCGGCTTGGGCAAGGCCTGGTCGGCACCATTGCCGCGAGTGCCAGGCCGCTCAACCTGTCCAACGCGCAAGAACACCCGGCCTTCGCCTACCTCCCGGAGACCGGGGAGGAGATCTACAATTCCTTCCTCGGCGTGCCGGTGCTCAGGGCAGGGCGCACGCTGGGCGTCCTGGTCGTCCAGAACAAGACAATGCGCCACTACCGCGACGACGAGGTCGAGGCGCTGGAAACCACGGCCATGGTCATCGCCGAGATGATCGCCACCGGCGATCTGGCGCGGCTGACCCGGCCAGGCCTCGAACTCGACCTGCGCCGGCCTGTCAGCTTCACCGGCCTGTCCTTCAACGACGGCGTCGGGCTCGGTCACGTCGTGCTGCACGAGCCGCGTATCGTCGTCACCAATTTGTTCAACGAGGACAGCGAGGAAGAGGTACGGCGGCTCGAGGCCTCGCTTGGTTCTCTGCGGCTTTCCATCGACGACATGCTGGAGCGCCGCGATGTCGCCTTCGAGGGCGAGCATCGCCAGGTGCTGGAAGCCTACCGCATGTTCGCCAACGACCGGGGCTGGGTACGGCGCCTGGAAGAGGCGATCCGTAACGGCCTAACGGCCGAGGCAGCGGTCGAAAAAGTTCAGAGCGACATGCGCGCCCGCATGCTGCATATGACCGATCCTTATCTGCGCGAGCGGATGAGCGATTTCGACGATCTCGCCAACCGGCTGTTGCGCCAGCTGATGGGACGTGGGCCCGAGGATGTCGCGGCCTCGCTGCCCAAGGACGCCATCATCGTCGCCCGCTCGATGGGCGCTGCCGAACTGCTCGACTATCCTCGCGACAAGCTGCGCGGGCTGGTGCTGGAGGATGGCGCGGCGACCAGCCATGTCGTCATCGTCGCGCGCGCCATGGGCATTCCCGTCGCCGGCCAGATGAAGGGCGCCGTTTCCATGGCGGAAAACGGCGATGCCATCATCGTCGACGGCGAGGAAGGCGCGATCCATCTGCGGCCGCAATCCGATCTCGAAGCCGCCTATGCCGAGAAGGTGCGGTTCCGGGCGCGCCGGCAGGAGGTCTACCGCGAACTGCGCAAGAAGCCGTCGACAACCCGGGACGGGGTCCAGGTCGACCTGCTGATGAATGCCGGGCTTGCCGTCGACCTGCCGCAGTTGGCGGAGGCGGGCGCTGCCGGCATCGGCCTTTTCCGCACGGAACTGCAGTTCATGGTCGCCTCGACCTTTCCACGCGCCGAAGCCCAGGAAAAACTCTACCGCGACGTGCTCGAGGCCGCGCGCGGCAAGCCGGTCACCTTCCGCACCATCGACATTGGTGGCGACAAGGTGCTGCCCTATTTCAAGGGTGCGATCCAGGAAGAGAATCCGGCGCTCGGCTGGCGGGCAATCCGCCTGACGCTAGATCGGCCGGGCTTGCTGCGCACCCAGATCCGCGCCTTGCTCAAGGCCAGCGGCGGGCGCGAGCTCAAGCTGATGCTGCCGATGGTGACCGAGCTCGGCGAAATCGCCCAGGCGCGCGAAATCATCGACCGCGAGGTGCGGCATCTCTCACGCTTCGCCCATCATCTGCCGACCAGTCTCAAGCTGGGCGCCATGCTGGAAGTGCCATCGCTGCTGTTCCAACTCGACGAACTGATGAAGGCGGTCGACTTCGTCTCGGTCGGATCGAACGACCTGTTCCAGTTCGTCATGGCGGTCGACCGCGGCAACACGCAGTTGGCGAACCGCTTCGATACGTTGTCGGCGCCGTTCCTGCGCGTGCTCAAGCAGATCGCCGACGCCGGCGCCCGCAATCATACGCCGGTCACCCTGTGCGGTGAACTCGCCGGCAAGCCGATCTCGGCGATGGCGCTGATCGGCCTCGGGTTCCGCTCGATCTCGATGTCGCCGGCCTCGATCGGTCCGGTCAAGGCAATGCTGACGGAGCTGCCGCTGGAGGAGCTGAAGGCTTTCTTCGACGACAATCTCATGGCGCCGGCGCAAGGGCTGCCGATGCGGGCGTTGCTGCAGGCCTTCGCCGACGACCGCTCGATCCCGTTGTAGCAGCCTCATCATGGTCAATTTGCCCCGCGATCGTATGGATCAAGTCGTCAAGCGTTTCGAGATGCTCGAAGCGCAGATGTCGGCCGGGCCGGCGCCGGATGCCTATGTGAGGATGGCATCGGAATATGCCGAGTTGCAGGAGATGGTGGCCAAGGTCAGGGAATTGCGCTCGGCCGAGCACGAGCAGGCCGACCTCGAAGCAATGCTCGCCGACAAGGGCACCGACGCCGAGATGCGGGCGCTTGCCGAGGCCGATCTGCCCGGCGTCGAGGAGCGCATCGAGGTGCTGCAGAAGGACATCCAGATCCTGCTCCTGCCTAGGGATGCCGCCGACGACAAGAACGCCATTCTTGAAATCCGCGCCGGCACCGGTGGCGATGAGGCGGCACTCTTCGCCGGCGACCTGTTTCGCATGTACGAGCGCTACGCCGCCGAACGCGGCTGGCGGTTCGAAACGGTATCGGCCAGCGACGGCGATGCCGGCGGCTTCAAGGAAATCATCGCCACGATCTCCGGTAAAGGTGTGTTCGCCCATCTGAAATTCGAATCCGGGGTGCATCGCGTCCAGCGCGTGCCGGCCACCGAGGCCAGCGGCCGCATCCACACGTCAGCCGCCACCGTCGCGGTGCTGCCGGAAGCCGAAGAGGTCGACATCGATATCAGGGCCGAGGACATCCGCATCGACACGATGCGTGCCTCCGGCTCCGGCGGCCAGCACGTCAACACCACCGATTCCGCAGTCCGCATCACCCATCTGCCGACCGGCATCATGGTGGTGCAGGCGGAGAAGTCGCAGCACCAGAACCGGGCCAAGGCCATGCAGATCCTGCGCGCCCGGCTCTATGACATGGAGCGCAGCAAGGCGGATGAGGAGCGTTCCGAGTCGCGCAAGTCGCAGGTCGGTTCCGGCGACCGCTCCGAGCGCATCCGCACCTACAATTTTCCGCAGGGCCGGGTCACCGACCATCGCATCAACCTGACGCTCTACAAACTCGACCGGGTGATGATGGGTGAACTCGACGAAATCGTCGACGCGCTGATCGCCGATCATCAGTCGAAGCTGCTGGCCGATATCGGTATCGATGGCTGACCATCCGCCCGCGACGCTGGGGCCGCTGCTGCGGGAAGCGCGGACCCGGCTTGCCGCAGCCGGTATCGATGATCCCGCGCTCGATGCGCGGCTGATCGTCGAGCACTATTCCGGCACGACGCGCACCCATGCGATAGCCGACCCCGAGTGCAGGATCGACGGGGACGTCATGGCCGCGATCGATGGCGCCCTGAGACGGCGAGCCAGCGGCGAGCCGGTGCATCGCATCCTCGGGTATCGCGAATTTTACGGTTTGCGCTTGCGGCTGTCGCCTGACACGCTGGAGCCGCGACCTGACACCGAAACGCTGGTCGAGGCGGTGCTGCCCTTCGTCAAGGCAATAGCCGCGCGGGAGGGCACATGCCGCATCCTCGATCTCGGCACCGGCACGGGCGCGATCGCCCTGGCGTTGCTGAGCGCCGTGCCGGCCGCGACCGCCACCGGTGTCGATATCTCCGCCGGCGCTCTGGCTACGGCGGCCCGCAATGCCGGGCAATTCGGGCTCGGCGGCCGGTTCACCGCGGTTCAGTCGGATTGGTTCGAAAAAGTTTCCGGCCGGTACCATGTAATTGCCGCAAACCCTCCCTATATACCGACTCACGAGATTGGGAATCTGCAGGACGAAGTCCGCGATTTCGACCCGCGCCTTGCCCTTGATGGCGGTGTGGATGGGCTGAACCCCTACAGAATCATCGCCGCCGAGGCGGCAAGATTTCTGGAAGCCGAAGGCAGGATTGCGGTCGAGATCGGCCACACACAAAGCAACGACGTCAACGATATATTTCGCGCAGCCGGTTACGCGGCTGGCGAGCTGTTTGGCGATCTCGGCGGAAACGACAGGGTTCTTGTTTTTCAACGGGCAACGTCTTGACGCAGTGCAAAAAAAGCGCTTGGCAATACCGGGGAATGCGGCTAGGGTCGCCTAACCGGATGAGACGAAGCAGGCAGTGCTCTTAGCGATTCGGTTTTTCCTTGGAAATAGCTGCCTTCTTGCGCAAACGACGCCCAAGCTTCGTGCGGGAATCGTCCGGCAAGTGATGTAACCGGAAACAGGATGACACGTGGCGCCAACGCAATCGATGCGGGCGAACGCCGGTGAAGAAACGGCTGGCTGCATGAGCGCCTCCGTTCGTGAAGAGTTTTTCAAAATTTCAGAGATGAAGAGAGTCGAATGAGGCCACAACAGCAGAACAGGCGCATGCGCGGTCGCAACAACAATGGCGGCGGCGGTGGCAATAACAATAACAACAACAATAACAACAACCGCAAGGGGCCGAATCCGCTTACGCGCAATTACGAGAGCAACGGCCCGGACGTGAAAATCCGTGGATCGGCTCAGCAGATTGCCGAAAAATATGCCACGCTCGCCCGTGACTCGCACAGCTCCGGCGACCGGGTTATGGCGGAGAACTACCTCCAGCACGCTGAACACTACAATCGCATCATTGCCGCCGCGCAGGCGCAGATGCCGATCCAGAACGTCCAGCAGGCACGCGACGAGTTCGACGAGGACGGCGATGACGATCGCGACGAGTTCGACAATGCCGCCAACAGTGGGGCCGCCAACAGTGGGGCCGGCAACAGTGGGGCCGGCAACAGTGGGGCCGGCAACAGTGGGGCGGGCAACAGTGGGGCGGGCAATAGCAGCGGCAATGCCGGTTCCGATCCACAACTTCCCGTAATCAACCATGGCGCAGGTCCGCAGCCGGTGATCGAGGGCATGCCGGCGGAGGTTGCGCTCAACCGGGAAAACGGTCGCGACAATCGCGAAAATAGCGGGCGCGACAATAGCGGGCGCGACAATAGCGGGCGCAACAATGGCGGCCGCGACAACAGTGGCGGACGCCACCGAGATCGCCGCCCCAATGGCGGCTACGGCCAGCGCGACTACGCTTCACCCGAACAGGGCGGCCAGCAACAGCGCAACGAGGCCCCGGGGCAGACGGAAGTCCAGGCAGAGGCCGCTTCACCGCCCGAGACCGTCACGGCGGTCGAGCCGGCTCCGCGGTTCGAGAATTTTTCACCGGCAGGTCTGGCCGCCCAGGCCGAACTCAATGAGGCGGCCGCCGAAAGCGGTGCTGCCCGGCGTCCACGGCGTCCGCGCCGTCCGCGCACCAATGCCGATCAGGTCGAGAGCGGCAGCGAAAATGAGGATGCGGCCGAGACAGCGGCGGCTCCGGCCGACAGCGGCGGTGCCGAACCCGTGGTTTCCGACATCGACAACTGAGCGAACGGCATTCAAGGCCTTGAGCGGCGGAGAGAAATCTCCGCCGTTTTTGTTTGGGCTGACGTGGAATATTATGCACCTGCCATATTGCGACATCTTGAGGGGCAAGGGCCCATGCACCATATCTGGCTTGAACAGGATCCGGCTCGAATGAGCGGGTCCGTCACCGCAATCTGATCCGGTGCCGCAAAGCGGGCCGGTGATGGAAGGAGACAAATATGAACCTTGAGAAATACTCAGAACGCGTGCGCGGCTTTATCCAGTCCGCGCAGACCATGGCCCTCTCGCGCAACCACCAGCAATTCACCCCCGAACACATTCTGAAAGTCCTCGTCGACGATGACGAAGGCTTGGCCGCGTCGTTGATCGAGCGCGCCGGCGGCAATGTCCGCGATGTCAAGCTCGGCGTCGAGACGGCGCTCGAGGCGATGCCCAAGGTGGAGGGCGGCAATGGCCAGCTCTATCTGGCGCAGCCGCTGGCCAAGGTGTTCTCGACCGCCGAAGAACTGGCCAAGAAGGCCGGCGACAGCTTTGTCACCGTCGAGCGGCTGCTGCAGGCGCTTGCCATGGAGAAATCGGCCAAGACCGCCGAAATCCTGGCCAAGGCCGGCGTCACCGCGCAGGCGCTGAACCAGGTCATCAACGACGTCCGCAAGGGCCGCACCGCCGATTCGGCGAGTGCCGAACAGGGCTATGACGCACTGAAGAAATACGCCCGCGACCTCACCGCAGACGCCCGCGCGGGCAAGCTCGATCCCGTGATTGGCCGCGACGACGAGATTCGACGCACCATCCAGGTGCTGTCGCGCCGCACCAAGAACAACCCGGTGCTGATCGGCGAGCCGGGCGTCGGCAAGACGGCGATCGCCGAAGGCCTGGCGCTGCGCATCGTCAATGGCGACGTGCCGGAATCGCTGAAGGAGAAGCAGTTGATGGCGCTCGACATGGGCGCGCTGATTGCGGGTGCCAAATATCGCGGCGAATTCGAGGAGCGGCTGAAGGCCGTGCTTTCGGAAGTCACTTCGGCCAGTGGCAACATCATCCTGTTCATCGATGAGATGCACACGCTGGTCGGCGCCGGCAAGGCCGATGGCGCCATGGATGCCTCGAACCTTCTGAAGCCGGCGCTGGCGCGCGGCGAACTGCACTGCGTCGGCGCCACCACGCTCGATGAATACAGGAAGCATGTCGAGAAGGATCCGGCCCTTGCCCGCCGTTTCCAGCCCGTCTTCGTCGACGAGCCGACAGTGGAGGACACGGTCTCGATCCTGCGCGGCCTGAAGGAGAAGTACGAGCAGCACCACAAGGTGCGTATCTCCGATTCGGCACTGGTGGCGGCGGCGACATTGTCCAACCGCTACATCGCCGACCGCTTCCTGCCGGACAAGGCGATCGATCTCGTCGACGAAGCCGCCTCGCGGCTCAGGATGCAGGTCGATTCCAAGCCCGAAGCGCTGGACGAGATCGACCGCCGCATCATGCAGCTCAAGATTGAACGCGAAGCGTTGAAGGTAGAGACGGACGATGCCTCGAAGGACCGGCTTGCCCGCCTGGAAAAGGAACTCGTCGGCCTGGAAGAGGAATCGACAGAGATCACCGCGAAGTGGCAGGCCGAGAAGCAGAAGCTCGGGCTAGCGGCCGACTTGAAGAAGCAGCTCGACGAGGCGCGCAACGACCTTGCCATTGCCCAGCGCAAGGGTGAGTTCCAGCGCGCCGGCGAGCTTGCCTATGGCAAGATCCCGGACCTGGAAAAGAAGCTGAAGGAGGCCGAAGCCCAGGACGGCAAGGCCGGCATGGTCGAGGAAGTGGTCACGCCCGACCACGTCGCCCATATCGTGTCGCGGTGGACCGGCATTCCGGTCGACAAGATGCTGCAGGGCGAGCGTGATAAGCTGTTGCGCATGGAAGACGAGATCGGCAAGCGTGTCGTCGGCCAGGGCGAAGCGGTGCAGGCCGTTTCCAAGGCAGTGCGGCGTGCCCGTGCGGGCTTGCAGGATCCGAACCGGCCGATCGGCTCGTTCATGTTCCTTGGGCCTACCGGCGTCGGCAAGACGGAGCTGACCAAGGCTTTGGCCAATTTCCTGTTCGACGATGAGACGGCGCTGGCGCGCATCGACATGTCCGAATACATGGAGAAGCACTCCGTCGCCCGGCTGATCGGCGCGCCTCCCGGCTATGTCGGCTATGAGGAAGGCGGTGCGCTGACCGAAGCGGTGCGGCGCCGGCCCTATCAGGTCGTGCTGTTCGATGAGATCGAGAAGGCGCATCCGGATGTCTTCAACGTGCTGTTGCAGGTGCTCGATGACGGGCGGCTCACCGACGGGCAGGGCCGCACCGTCGACTTCCGCAACACACTGATCATCATGACGTCTAATCTGGGCGCCGAATATCTCGTCGCTCTCGGCGAGGACCAGGATGTCGATGCCGTACGAGACGAAGTGATGGGCGTGGTCAGGGCATCGTTCCGGCCGGAGTTCCTCAATCGCGTCGACGAGGTGATCCTGTTCCACCGGCTGCGCCGCAAGGACATGGACCGTATCGTCGAGATCCAGCTCAAGCGGCTCGAGAGCCTGCTGACCGATCGCAAGATCACGCTGTCGCTGGATCCTGAGGCGATCGAGTGGCTGGCGGCCAAGGGCTACGACCCCGCTTATGGTGCCCGGCCGCTGAAGCGGGTGATGCAGAAGGAGCTGCAGGATCCGCTGGCGGAAAAGATCCTGCTCGGCGAGATCCTGGACGGCTCGACGGTCAAGGTCACGGCCGGGTCCGACCGGCTGAATTTCCGCTCCAAGCCGGCGATCGTCGCGGCCGAGGTTGCGGCCTGATTCAGAAGCCGCGCGTCCACCGGACGCGCGGCTTTTTCATGCAATTGGCGGGGATTGATGACGCTGGACGATTACAACGGCTTCTGCGCCTCGCTGCCCGCAACGAACCACGTTGTGCAATGGGGCGGCGCCCATGTCTGGAAGGTCGGGACCAAGGTGTTTGCGATCGGTGGCTGGGATCAGGGTCAGCAGCTCTTCGTCACCTTCAAATGCTCCGACATCGCCTATGACGTGCTCAAGGAGCAGCCCGGCCTGCGCCCCGCTCCCTATCTTGCCTCCCGCGGCATGAAGTGGATCCAGCGTCAGACAAGCCAGAGCATGGATGATGGTGCGCTGAAGGACTATCTGCGCGAGAGCCACCGCCTTGTTGCCCTTAAGCTGACGAAGCAGGCGCGCAAGGAATTGGGGCTTGGCGCAAGCTAGCCAATATTCCCCGAGGCGCCGGAAAACCGCCATCTTCATGCCCGGTTCATGTTGGAACCATATGGTGGGTAACTGGTTTGCTGGCGAAGGGTTCGCCGACCTGAACAATGCCGAGCGGCGGCACATACGGACCGGAGAGTTTCGCACGATGCTGCGCACTATCTTCACCCTTTCGGCGCTTGCCGCGGGACTGGTGTTTTCCAATGCGTTCGCCGCGCCGACGCATGACGGTGCCGCCCAGCCTGTCCGTGCGTCCGGGAGCGGCGGCATTCTGCTCGCCCAGGACGGCAATCTCGACATTTATTATGATGCCAGGGGCAATCGCGTCATCGTCGATTCGGACACCGGCAAGGTGATCGCCATCCAGCCGCCACAGACACGGCTCGACCGGCGGGCGCTGCGCCGCGAGAGCCGGATGCGTGAACTTGGCCGCGCACCCGCCGACGATGATCGTTACTATCTCGACGATCCCCAGGACATGGCCCGCTTCCGCCGCAGACAGTTGGAAGAGGAAGGCCGGGTCATTCCACCGCCCGCCGACGAATACGATCCCGACGGAAGTGGTTCAGTCGACGCCTATCCGCCGGCACCGCAGGACGACGGCAGTTACGACAACAATTATCCCGATGCGCCGCAGCCGGCAAAGCCGGGTACAATAAAGCGCCAACCGCTGAACGAGGCGTCGATAGACCCCGTCCGGCCGGCAGACCCGACGGACCAAGCAGCGCCCTCCGACCAGGCGGCATTGCCGCCGAAGGCCGGCGACAAGACGTCAGTCGATCCGGCGCTTTCGCTGGGGGCACGCCAGGATGTCGCGGCCCTGCAGGTGCTGCTCGACCGGGGCGGGGCTTCGCCTGGCGTCATCGACGGGCGCTTCGGTTCGAATGTCGACAAGGCGCTGGCGGCCTACAATCAGATCAACGGCAGCAGCCTCAAATCGACCGATTCGGTCGGCATCCAGGCCGCACTGTCGCAATCCGGTGGCGACCCGTTCGCCAACTACACCATCACCGCGGAGGATGCGGCCGGCCCCTATGTCGCGTCGATCCCGGAAGATTATAGCCAGAAGGCGCAACTCGACCGCATGGGCTTCACCTCCGTGACCGAGGCGCTGGCCGAGCGCTTCCACATGGACGAGAACTATCTCAAGGCGCTCAATCCGGACGCCAATTTCAATCGTCCCGGCACGATCATCAAGGTCGCGAATTTCGGCAAACTGGTTTCTACCCCCGTGACCCGCATCGTCGCCGACAAAGGCAAGAAGGAAGTCTTTGCCTATGACGGGTCGGGCAAGCTGGTCGCGGCCTACCCCGCCACAATCGGCTCGTCGGACACGCCATCCCCGACCGGCATTCATGCCGTGTCGCGTGTCGCGCTCGATCCGAACTACACCTATAATCCCAACATCAACTTCAAGCAGGGCGAGAACAACAAGATCCTGACCATTCCGCCTGGGCCGAATGGCCCGGTCGGATCGGTGTGGATCGCGCTGGACAAGCCGACTTACGGCATTCACGGGACGCCGGAGCCCTCGAAGATAGGCAAGACCGAGAGCCATGGCTGCGTGCGCTTGACCAATTGGGACGCGCGTGAACTGGCCAAGCTGGTCTCGCCGGGTGTCCCGGTGGAGTTCGTCGAATAGGGTATGTCGATATTTGGGCGATGCCGGCCTGACGTGATTCTCAACCAATGATCCTGCGCACCCACTTCACATTCGGCGTTGCCGCGTAGATCAACTGCACCACAAGAATGAAGCCGACGCTCGCCAACGGGGTGATCAGGCAAAGTGCGGCGCCGACGGCCCACAGGATCTGCGCCTTGACGATGCGCAGGTAGACCGTGCGTTTCGTTTCCGGGTCGACGTCCTCCGCGACAAGGCCGCTCCTCTCCGCATACCACCAGCTGACGAACAGCGTGATGCCAAGCATCAAGAGGTTGAGCCAGTAAACCAGCACCGCGGTCCTGAATTCCAGAAAATCGGCGAGAAGGTCGGTCGAGAACGGCAAGAGCGCAATGAAGGCGAGAAAGCAGAGGTTCAGCGTGGCCAGCCGTCTGTCGGATTTGGCGACCAGACCATGCTGGGCCTGCTGGCCGAACCAGAAGATGGTCAGGGTCAGAAAGCTCAAGGCATAGGTGAGGAAGCGTGGCGCGAGCGCCGCGATGGCGGCGAGCAGATCATGTTCGGAGTGGACCACCTCATGCGCCGGCACCCTGATCTCGAGCACGATCAGGGTGAGCGCGATGGCGAACATGCCATCGGTGATACCGACAATACGGCCGCGCCCCTCAACCGATGCTTCGAGCGGACGCTTCATCGATTTCTCCTGCCCGCGGGTCCTGAAAAACCTAAAGCGCGTCTCGTCGAAACGGATCCGTGCGACGCGCTTTTAAATCTTGCCTGATGCATGTCGTTGTCGCAAAACCGAGGTCACTTCCGCGCGACATGAATTAGCATGACTGCCGCGGTTTGCATCGGGGCAGATGCGATCCCTGGCAATATGGCTGGTTTCAAGGACAACAAGCCGCTGGCCGGTTGTTGCCGCCGCGCCGACGGTCTAATGAGGCTGACATGCATGCGCCCAATCGAGCCGCCGCCGTTCCGCTGACCGCTCCGGTCGCGAATGGCACGTTCTGCCCGCAATCGCAGCGGCGTTATGTCTTGATCGCGGCGATCCTGGCCTCGGCGCTCGGCTTCATCGACGGATCGATCCTGGCGATCGCCATGCCGGCGATCCGCGTCGACCTCGGCGCCAGCCTTGCCGAGGCGCAGTGGATTTCCAATGCCTATGCGCTGACACTCTCGGCGCTGATCCTTGCCGGCGGTGCCGCAGGCGATCGGTTCGGGCTGCGCCATGCTTTCGTGGCCGGCATTGCGCTGTTCGTCGTGACCTCGCTTGCCTGTGCGCTGGCGCCGAACGCTGTCGTGCTGATCGCATTTCGCGCGCTCCAGGGCATCGGCGCCGCGATCATGGTGCCGGGCAGTCTCGCCATTATCGCCAAGGCCTATCCCAAGAAGGAACGCGGCAGGGCGATCGGCATCTGGGCGGCGGCGTCGGCGCTGACCACCGCTCTCGGCCCCGTGCTCGGTGGCCTGGTGCTCTCGGCTTTCGGCGGCGGCATCTGGCGGGCGATCTTTGCCGTCAATCTGCCGCTCGGCCTGATCTCGATCTATCTGCTGCTCGCCAAGATTCCGGCCGATGCGCCGACGGAGAAACGCAGCCTTGACCTTGCCGGCGGGGCGCTTGCGACGGTGGCCTTCGGGGGGCTCGCCTATGGGCTGACTTCAATGAGCGCCAGCGGCGAGAGCCACATGGCCGGTCCAAGCATTGCCGCGGGCGCCGTGCTGCTTGTCGTGTTCATCCTGTTTGAGCGGCGGCAGCGCGAGCCGATGATAGATCTCAGCCTGTTTCGCATCGGTGCTTTCGCCGGCGCCAACGTCGCGACGTTCTTTCTCTATTTCGCACTGTCAGCCAATCTTTTTTATCTGCCGATGCTGCTGATCGCAGGCTGGGGACTGAGCACCGCCGAGGTAGGCTTCATCTTCCTGCCGTTGTCGGCGGCGATCGCGCTTCTGTCGGGACCCGTCGGCAAGCTGTCGGACCGGATCGGGCCGCGTTTTCCCATTGCCTGCGGCAGCCTGATCGTGGCGGTTGCCTTCGCCGGGCTGGCCTTCCTCGCCTATGCCGGCTTTCACCATTTCTGGACCGGCATCTTCCCCTTGATGGCGCTGATGGGGCTCGGCATGGCGTTGGTCGTATCGCCATTGTCCACCGCGATCATGACGGCGGTGGAAGACAAGGACACCGGCGCCGCTTCCGGCATCAACAACGCTGTCTCACGCATCGGCGGCTTGATCGCGGTGGCGGCGATGGGGTCCCTGGCTGCCTGGATCTACGCCAATGCCCTGGAGGTAAATGCCACCCCTGGCCTGCCTGGCTTCGGCGAACCGCCACCAGCAGGACTTTCGCCGGCACTCGATACGGCGAGGATCGCCGCCAGCGACGTAGCCTTTTCCGCCGTCTCGTTGGTGACGGCGCTGCTATGCCTGCTTTCCGCTGTCATTGCTTGGACGACGATTTCGGGCGAAGCGCTACCGTGGTCGCGGCGCGCCGAACCTCGGCAGGACGAAGGCTGAGTCTCAGCCTTCGATCTTGGCGCTGGCGACCTTCAGCGAATTGCCATCTTCCTGTTTCAGCAGATCGTCGATGCGCTCGCGTTCGCGCTTGAAGGCGACGAGATCGTCGCCCTTCAGCACCTTGCCGACCGGTAGACGGACGCGCATCGGATCGACTTTGGTGCCATTGACGATCAACTCGTAGTGCAGGTGCGGGCCCGTGGCGAGGCCGGTCTGGCCGAGATAGCCAATGGTCTGGCCCTGGCGCACGTGCATGCCCGGCTCCATACCTTTGGCAAAGGCGCTCTGGTGATTGTACGAGGTCTCGTAGCCATTGGCATGGCGAATGATGATCTGCTTGCCATAGCCGCCGGCCCAGCCGACCTTCTCGATGACGCCATTGCCGGCGGCGATGATCGGCGTGCCGATCGGGGCTGCCCAGTCGACGCCTGTGTGCATGCGGACATAGCCGAGGATCGGATGCTTGCGGGCGCCGAAGCCGGAGCGGAATTTTCCGGCGGGCAGCGGATTGCGCAGCAGGAACTGCTGGGCGCTCGAGCCGTCTTCGTCGAAATAGTCCGTGCTGCCGTCCTGCATCTGGAAGCGGTAGAAATTGCGCGTCGTGCCGCCGAAGGTCGCCGAGACATAGAGAAGCTCGGAATTGTCCGAGGTCTGGTCGTCGCCATCAGGCTGTGAGAACAGCACTTCAAGGCGGTCGGAGGGATTGAGGCGGGACTGGAAATCGACATCAGATGCCAGGAGCTTGATCAGCCGCTGGGTCATCGCCTTGGACATGCCGTAGGAATAGGCGGCGCGGTAGATGCCGTCATAGACGTTGGGCAGGTTGCCGCGCACAACCACGGGTGCCGACGAATCGTCGAACGCGGTCAGCAATTCGGGATTGGGCTCGGGCTCCTGGGCCGGCACGTACTGGCCGCGATCGTCGAGCGCGATGGTGACGATATGCGTGGTCTTGTCATAGACGCTTGTCCGCACGACCTTGGCGGCGTCGCCGTGGACCTCGAGGCCAACACGCAGCACCGTTCCGGCCTTGAGCGCCGGCGCGTTGAGCAACTTGGCGATCGCTTCGGCCATGCCGGTGGCATCATCGCCCGTGTAGCCCGAATCGGCGAAAGCCTCCGTGAGGTCGGTGTCCTTGGTAAAGGGGATGATTTCCTCGGCGAAAGCCGGTGCCTGGTCGTCCGCGTTGGCGCGTGGCGATACGGAGACATTTTCCGGCACGATCTTCACATC